>NZ_CP143776.1:0-4603544 GCF_043968675.1 Enterobacter sp. ECC-175 | reverse complement strand
GTTATCCCTTTTAAATCTTATTTATGCGTCTTCGCCAAAAGCGTTTTTAAGCCAGTCGATCTCATTTCCGGTGAAGGCTACCACATCGAACCGGCAATCCACAGTATCAAAACTCCCATTATGGCGGGCAAGCCACAAGTGGGCAGTCTGTAATAATTTATGTTGTTTGGCGAGCGTCACGCTGGCGGCAGCACCGCCAAAACGGGACGACTGTCGGTAGCGTACTTCAACAAACACGGTCACCCGACCGTCCTTCATGATGAGGTCAATCTCGCCGCCGCGCCCGCGGACGTTGGCGGCGATAAAGCGCAGTCCTTTGCCTTCAAGCCAGCGGCGCGCTTTGAGCTCCCACGCGTCGCCGGTCTCTTTTCGGCTTAACTGGCCGGGACGATCTGCCCCTGCTGGTATTTGAGCCATGATAACTTCCTGTTGATCACGCAGTCCTGGGTTGCAGTCAGATCGCCGGTATTGCCGTTAAGCTCAAAGCCCGGCACCTGACGCATCTGGCTGAAGTGGTTGGCCAGCGCCCACGCGTCGGCGCCCATCGCGTAAAGGCGCGCCAGCGAGTAATCGTTACGTACCGCGCCGAGCGCCTGCTGCATCAGCTGCGGGTTGCTGCCTGCCAGCATCGGGATTTCGCTGTACTGCAGGCCATCCATCTCCAGACGGAAGTCCGGGCCCGCGGTGCCCTGCGCGCTGCGGGAGCTGGCGTAGAGCGTTGCACCGCTCTGGCTGCCGTTACGCATGGCAATCATCGGTTTGATAAAGGCAATCTCTTCCGGCGTGGCGACGATGTAGGCCGCGTCCACCTTGCCGCCGCCGCTAATCTGCGCGTCGGACGGTGGCGCAGGGATGGTCAGGCCGCCGATGGTCACGCTCTGCTGCTGCGGCAGGCTGGCGGTCACCGGGCTGCCGTTCAGCGCGATACCCGCGCCGCCGTTCACGCCCGCGCGCAGCTCGTTGGCCGAGCCGAATTTTTGCTGCAGCACGATGCCGCCGCCCAGCTTCTGCCACTCGTCGGCAAAGGCGCTGGCGACGCGATCGCCCAGCGCGCTGCGAGGCAACAGCAGCAGCGGAGCCTGTTTGCCCTGCTCGTGGATATGGCGCGCCGCGTCGCGGGCTTCATCTTCCGGAGAGAGGGCGAAGTAGCAGATGTTGGCGCGGTTCTGCACCTGTTCCGGCTGGTTGAGCGCCAGCACGTTCAGCGTGGTATTGCTCTTCATCAGCTCCTCCACGTTGTTTTTCAACAGCGGGCCAACGACGATGCTGGCACCGTCTTTCTGAACCTGGGCGAGAACCTGATCCAGCGGCTGAGCGCTGGTGTCATAGATCTTCAGCTCGGCACCCGGGTTGGCGCTGGTGGTGACCGGCGCCTGAGGCTGTGCCGCGGGCTGAGGTTGTTCCGCTGCGGAGGGCTCGGCGGCCGGTGCGGCCTGGGTGTTAGCCGGAGCCTGAGCCTGAACCGGAGCAGCAGGCGTCGGGGCTGTCGACGGCTGGGTCGTTGGCGCGGTGACCGGGTTTTGCATCGTTCCCTGCGCCGGAGCCTGAGCGGCGGTCAAATCACTGGTTTCTGCGGCGGACGGGCTTACCACGTCGTTCACGTTGGCCGCCTGCGCGGCCTGCATCGGTACGGCGCTGCCCGTGACGGCAGTGGTGCCGTTTTTGGCAGCCTCAAAACCCTGCTGGATGGCGCGGCTAAATACCGCCGCCTGGCCGTTCAGCGGCAGCAGAAGCGCGATTTTGCTGGCGGAGGCAGGCCTGAAGTTCTGCACGTTCACCAGCTGCGTCGGCAGCATTTTTGCTCCAGGGTTTTGCGGATAGCGGGTCTGCCAGTCGGTAATCCCGGCTTTCAGCATCTTCGGATCGCTGCGGTTGTTAAACCACATCTGCTGCAAATCCAGCCAGCCCTGCAGGACGTTTTCATCAGCGTTGATCACCAGCGCCTGCGCCTGTTCCTGCGTCATGGAGGAGAGGGCCTGCCAGGTGGCGTCAATGTTTTGCTGCTTGTCTTTCCCCGCGAGCAGCGGTTCTTGCGCGATCAGCGCGCGGAGAAGCTGCAGGGAAGGGCGGCCCTGCTCGGCGGTAATGCCTGCCTGCCAGAAGCGGGCCTGCTGGTTTTTATCCAGCGCGCTAATATCGATGGTGCCGAGGATCTTCTTCGCCCCGTCATACTCTTTCTGCGCGACCTTCAGCTCGGCGGAGAGCAGGCTTTGCTCGCGGCGCTGCGTATCGTTCAGATCCTGCGGAAGCTGGTTAAACAGCTCAGCGGCCCGCGCGGTCTTGCCCTCTTTCAGCAGTGCACGAATGGCGAGTAATTGCCAGTTGGTCTTGGTATCATTTGAACTCTGCGACATTTGCTGCAGGTAATAGCCGGAGTCAGCCTGGGCTGCGCCCTGCATATGGGCAGCGCTCTGGTCCGGCGCCTGGGTGCCACAGCCTGCAAAGATCAGGGCTGCCAGCAGAACAGGCACGCTGCGCGCGGCTTTTTTTCGAAGAAACGTTAACGGTACCATACTGTATCCAGTGATTTTTTTTACGCAATGCTCAATATTAAATCGGCAATACGGACGAAACAATGAAACAACACGAATCGGCAGATAATTCTCAAGGCCAGCTTTATATTGTACCTACTCCTATCGGGAATTTGTCTGATATTACCCAACGTGCGCTCACCGTACTGCAAGCTGTTGATTTAATTGCCGCTGAAGATACCCGCCACACAGGTTTACTCCTCCAACACTTCGCAATTAACGCCCGCTTGTTTGCCCTGCACGATCACAATGAGCAACAAAAAGCCGAAACGCTGGTGGCAAAGCTGAAAGAGGGGCAAAACATCGCGCTGGTTTCCGATGCCGGAACGCCGCTTATCAACGATCCGGGCTATCATCTGGTGCGCACCTGCCGCGAAGCGGGCATCCGCGTGGTGCCGCTGCCGGGTCCGTGCGCCGCCATTGCCGCGCTAAGCGCCGCGGGCCTGCCGTCCGATCGCTTCTGCTATGAAGGCTTCCTGCCCGCCAAATCCAAAGGCCGTCGCGACGTGTTAAAAGCGCTCGAAGCCGAACCGCGCACCCTGATTTTTTACGAATCCACCCACCGCCTGCTGGAAAGCCTGGAAGATATGGTGACGGTCTGGGGCGGATCCCGCTACGTGGTGCTGGCGCGCGAGCTGACCAAAACCTGGGAAACCATCCACGGCGCGCCGGTAGGGGAGCTGCTCGCATGGGTGAAGGAAGACGAAAACCGCCGCAAGGGCGAGATGGTGCTGATCGTTGAGGGTCATAAAGCACAGGAGGATTCCCTGCCAGCCGACGCGCTGCGCACGCTGGCGCTGCTGCAGGCTGAACTCCCGCTCAAGAAGGCCGCCGCGCTGGCCGCGGAGATCCACGGCGTGAAGAAGAACGCGCTGTATAAATATGCACTGGAGCAGCAGGGGGAGTAAGTCCCCTGCTGTCGATTTGCCGGATAGCGTCTGCGCGTTACCCGGCCTTCCTGTCTATTTCAATGGCAGCGCCTCAAACACCAGCGTCTCCAGCGGCTGCAGGGTAATGACCACCGGTTTTTTATACTCGGTCGACACGGTTGAATTGCTGCCGTACACCGCCTTCAGGCTGAACTGCGCCGCCTCTCCCGTCGGGATCTCAAAGTCTTTCGTCAGATCCAGATAGTAGCTTTGCGGTTTGTCCGACGGGTTGCGCAGGCCGAGGATAGCTTTGTCCTTGCTCCACGATGCCCAGCCGTAAACCGCAAGCGCCGTCGGGTCGCCGCCAATCCAGTGGGTGTCGACCAGCACGCTGGCGTTATCCCGCGACCACTTCGCCGCTTTCGCCAGCGTGTCCCACTTCGCCTTGTTCAGCATTGACGGGGTAATGTACAGCTCCTGCAATTGGGTGCCGGTGGCGAAATAGCTCCACACCTGATCGGCAAAATCGCTATCCGTCTGTACTTTCTCCAGCCCGTAATAGGCGTGTTCAGCGCTGACGATCCCGTGGTACATCAGCGAGTTCAGCGGGAACAGCGGGCCTTTGCGCACGATGGAGCGATAGGTTTCGGCATCGCGGTAGGTCATCCACTTCTGCACCGGCGTGCCGGGGCCGTACAGGTTGATATCGTCGCCCTGCCGCCAGATGGAATCGGCGTAGAACAGCCAGGACGGGCTGGCGTCGGTACCGGTGGTCAGGTTGATGAACAGGTTCGGATTCGCGCTGCGCATGTTGTGCAGCAGTGCGATTGAGGCGTCAAAATCGGAGGCAAACGGACTGCCCTTGATGTGCGAGTTGGCGTTCCCCATGCCGTCCAGCTTGAACGAGGTAATGTGCTCGTTTTTAATCAACTTAACGATCTGCTCATTAAAGTTCTTAAAGTAGTTCGGGCCAGACAGCGCCAGCTTGCCGTCCACCGTTTCGAAACCGTACTCTTTGGCGTGGGAGACGCGAACGTCGCGCGGCTTGTTGTAGCCGCCCCACGGCGAGAGCCACAGGCCGACCGAGCTGTGCAGGCTGTCGGCTTTTTCCTTCACCTTGCCAAAGCCGTTGCTGAACGCCGGGCCAAACAGCCAGCGGCCGGTAAGATCGTCCCAGCCGTCGTCAAGCAGGAACGCATCCAGCGCCACGCCGCGCCCGGTGATAAATTCCTTATTCCACTCGTCCATTCGCCCGAGCACGTCCTGCTCGCTGTAGGGGGTAAAGAAGCCGATATCCATCCAGCTGTTGTAGTGCAGGTACGGCTTATACGGGCGCGGGCGCACGTCGTTGACGAAGCTATTCACGCTGCGGCGCAGCTGGCTGGTTTCCGGAAACGTGCCGAAGTAGGTGGTATAGCTGACCGGCGTCTCGGGCTGGATCGGCGTTTTCAGCTCCACGTTCAGATTGGTGGTGGCCTCGTAGGCGTAGGTGTTCACGATCGGCTTATCCGGCAGGATAAAGAACGAATCGGCGACGATCGGCGAGCTGTTGATCGCGCCGTCAACGTAAGGAGCCTGAGACTGCTTTTTGGTCGGGAAGAAGGTGATTTTTGCCACCTCGCGCGGCTGGCCAACGGCCGCGACGGTGTAATCAATGCTGGCGTATTTTCCCTTCACCAGGTTCAGCGCCACGGTCACGTTAAAATCCGGGCGGGTGAAGTTGATGACGATGGCGTTGTCGCGTTTTTCCACGCCTTTGATTTTGAAATCCGCGGTGTGGATTTTAGTTTCATCCGGAAGCGTCAGGAAAAACAGCTCCTGCGGCGCAAGCGGATGATTGGCGAGCTTGTCTTTCACCACCGCCGCGGCGTTGGCATCGTCAAACGAAAGGGCAATCTTGTCGTTTTCCAGCGCGTAGTTCGCCGCCAGCGCGCCGTGTGAAGCCAGCAGGGCAAGCATCGAGAGTGTGAGCACGTTTTTCATCAGGGCAAGATCCTTATTTAATAATGCGTCAGCATTCGTTGAATGGACTGCTCCAGCCAGTAGCGCTGGGTGCCGAAATTAATGCGCAGGTAGTTTTCGCCGTTTTGCACGTAGTGGCTGCCGTCTTCAATGACCACGCCGGCCTGGCGGGCGAAGTGTTCCGTCAGCTGCGTCGCGCTGCGCTCGTCCGCGCTGACGTCTACCCACGCCAGGTACGATGATTCCGGGTTCATCATTTTCCAGGCGGGGAAGTGGGTCTGGATGGCATCCGCCAGATAGCGCGCGTTCCCGCGCAGATAGTCGTTCAGCGCGTCCAGCCACGGCAGGCCGTGCCGGTAGGCCAAGATAATTCCCCATACGCCGAAAATGTTGGGCGAGGTAATGGAGTTTTTCTCCAGCTGCTGGCGAAAGCGCTGGCGCAGGGTCGGGTCGGGGATCATCGAATAGGACGTTTTCAGGCCGCCGAGGTTGAAGGCCTTGTTCGGCGAGGTCAGCACGATCAGGTTCTCCCGCGCGGCGCAGCCCGATGCCAGACAGCTGACGAACTCGCCGTCCAGCAGGTGTTCCGCGTGAACCTCATCGACCACCAGGATCGTCCCGTAGCGCTGGCAAAGATCGGAGACCTGGCGGATCTCATCGGCGCGCCAGATCCGGCCCGAAGGGTTGTGCGGCGAGCAGAAGAACCACAGCTTCGGACGCTGCGTCCTGAGCTGCTCTTCAACCAGGTCAAAATCGAGGTGATAGCGGTTCTCTTCCACGCGCAGCGGATTCGCGAGCACCCGCACGCCCTGGCGCTGCGTGGCCATTGCGAACGGGTCGTATACCGGCGTGTTCATCATCACGCAGTCGCCGGGCGCGCAGAACGCCTGCACCGTGTAGTGCAGCGTGGAAACGGTGCCGTAGGTGAGGGTAATCCACGATTTCTCCACCTCAACCCGATGGCGCGTTTGCTGGAAGTTAATCACCGCGTCGTAAAACTCGTCGAAGCACCACGTGTAGCCGAAGGTGCCGTGCTCCACGATGCGCTGAAAGCCCTCAATCACCGCGGGCGGCGAGGTGAAATCCATGTCGGCAATCCACAGCGGGATAAACCCCTCCGGGACGCTGCCGAAGCGCGAGCAGACGAACGCGTGGTCCCACTTGCGGCACTTGTCGCTTTTGCGCTCAATGATTTTGTCGAAATCAAACACACCAACCCCCTGTTAAATTAACGCTTCAATGCCGGTTTTCACGCTCTGTACCTGCGGACCAATGATCACCTGCACGCTGTGCGCATCCAGCACCACCACCGACAGGGCGCCCGCTTCCTTCAGCGCCTGCTGGTCGATAAGCCCCATATCCCTTACCACCAGGCGCAGGCGGGTGATGCAGTTGTCGAGCGACTCAATGTTCTCTTTGCCGCCCAGCGCGCGCAGGATCAGCCCGTGATCGTATTTCGATTTACCGCGCGCGCGGGTGTTGGCCTCTACGGCCTGCAGCGCGCCCTGAGGATCCACTTCGCGTCCCGGCGTTTTGATATCGTGCCTGAGGATGTACCAGCGGAAGACGAAGAAGTAGATGGCGAACCAGGCAATGCCGACCGGGAACACCAGGTACCATTTGGTCGACATGCCCTGCATCACGCCGAAGATCAGCAGGTCGAGGATCCCGCCGTCGGTATTACCGATGGTTACGCCCAGCAGCGCCATCACCATCAGCGCCAGGCCGGACATTACGATGTGGAAGGCGTACAGCGCGGGGGCGATAAACAGGAACAGAAACTCGATCGGTTCTGAAATGCCGGTCACCACCGACACCAGCACGCCGGAGAGCAGCAGGCCCTTAATCACCGGGCGGTTTTCCGGCCGCGCGGTGCGATAGATGGCGTAGGCGACCGCCGGAAGGCCAAAGATAAAGGTTGGCATAAAGCCCTGCGACAGGAACGCGGTGACGTGCGGGCTGAACGGCAGGCCCGCCTTCAGCTCGGCGTAGAAAATGTTCAGCGCCCCGGCGACTTCGTGTCCGTTAACCATCTCGATGCCGCCCGCGGGCGTGAAGCGCACCATTGCCAGCAGGATGTGGTGCAGGCCAAACGGCTTGAGCAGCAGCACGCCGACGCCGTAGAGGAACGGGCCAAAGACGCTGGTGCTCTGGATGATGTGGCCGATTCCGGCGATGCCCATCGCAACGTATTCCCACAGCAGCGGAATAAAGAGGCCCACGAGGGAGAGCGTGAGAGCGGTGATAATCGGCACGAAGCGGATGCCGCTAAAGAAGGCGAAGGCGTCGTGCAGAACCGTGTCCTGAAATCGCTCGTGCAGGAAGTAAGTGATTACCCCCACGACGATACCGCCCAGCACGCCCATCTCCAGAGTTTGGATCCCGAGCACGATGGACTGGCCCACCTGGCGCATGGTGGCGGCATCGGCGAGCTGGTGGGTGGCGGTCAGGTAATAGTTGATGCTCATGTTCATCAGCATATAGCCAACAAACCCGGCAAACGCGCCCACGGCCTTATTGCGTTTGGCGAGGCCCATGGGGATCGCCATGGCGAACATCAGCGGAAGATAGGTAAAGGCGAAGCCGCCCACCATGGCGATAAAGCCAAAGGTCAGCTGCGTGAGTTCGCCGCCGAGAAAAGGAAAGCTTTTAATCGTGGAAGGGCTGGTTACCGAGCTGCCGATGCCCAGCAGCAGGCCCATAAACGCCAAAAGGGAGACCGGAAACATAAAGGTCTTTCCCAGGCTCTGAAAAAACGCCCACGCTTTCGATTTAAATGACTTTTCCTGTGTCATGTAGGGTACTCCTCGGAATTTTTTTATGGTAATGGAAGGCGCGGTCGTGAATAAGAACGCGCCTTCATATTTGCGAGGCTTATAGTTATTTTTTAGGTACTGACGTAATGCGCGATGGGATCAGGCTTCTGCCGGTAGCAGCAGTCGGTTAGCCGAGCCGCAAACGGTGATTTTGCTTTTCACCACCTCCTTCATGGCGTTCATGCCGACGCGCATGTAGTAGCGCGGATCGTTGCCCTGCGGGTTTTCGGCAAACCACTCTTTCACCGCGTCGGCAAACGCAATTTTCAGCTCGGTCGCCACGTTCACTTTGCACACGCCCAGCTCGATGGTGCGGCGCACGTCCTCGTCCGGTACGTCGCTCGCGCCGTGCAGCACCAGCGGAATGCTGACCACCTCGCGGATCTCCGCCAGCCGCTGGAAATCGATTTTCGGACGCCTGGTATAGAGCCCGTGCGCGGTGCCGATGGCGACGGCCAGGCTATCGACGCCGGTCAGCTCGACGAAGCGTTTCGCCTCCTGCGGATCGGTCAGAAACGCGCTTTCGGCATCGACGCTCATGTCATCCTCCACGCCGCCCAGGCGGCCCAGCTCGGCCTCTACGCTGCAGTCGTTGAGGTGGCAGAAATCGACCACCGATTTCACCAGCTTCACGTTTTGCTCGAACGGATAGTGGCTGCCGTCGATCATCGCGCTGCGCACGCCCGCGTTCACCTTGCGGCGAATGTCGTCCAGCGACTCGTGGTGATCGAGGTGCAGCGCCAGCGGCATGTCGTACGTCTGCGAGTAGGCGCTGCACAGGGCGTAGATCTCCTCCAGCGCAATGTGCTTAAAGGTGCCTGGCGTGCCGGCGAGGATCACCGGCGATCGCATTTCGCTGCACGCTTCGAGGATCGCCTGGATCGTCTCGGCGTTATGAATGTTGAACGCGGGCACGGCGTAGCCTTTGGCCTGCGCGTCCTGCAGAAGGTACTTAGTTGAGATAATGCTCATGATGCGGTCCTCTTAGGCCTGCCACGGATGAATAATGACGCCCTGTACGACGCGGTTTACGGTGCCGCTGGCGGACGGCGTATCGGGAGTGTTGCCCACGCTCAGGGACTGGGTGAGCGCGAAGACCTGGGCATACATCAGGAAGCAGAAGGCCTGCTCCACGTCGATAAACGTCCGGGACGGCGGCAGCAGAATGTGCGGCCCGGCTTCGACAATCGGATCGCTTTCTGCGGCAATCGCCACCACGCGCATCGCCTGGCGATCGCGGCGCAGCTCGGCCAGCAGATCCAGATCGTACCGGCGCGTATACGGGTGGCTGGAAACAAACGCGACGATCAGCGTTTCGCCGTCCACCAGCGATTTCGGCCCGTGGCGGAAGCCGGTAGGGGAGTCATAAAACGCGGCCAGCTTGCCCGCCGTCAGCTCCAGCACCTTCAGCGCCGACTCGCGCGCGGCGCCCTGCAGCCCGCCGCTGCCGAGGTAAACAATCCTTTTCCACGGCTCGCTGCCGAACACGCCCTGGCTGAAATCGCCTAACGACGTCAGGATCGCCCGGCAGCGATCGGCCACGTCGCGGAAGGTGGTGGCGTTGATCGTCTCAGGCGCGAAAACCGCCAGGCAGCTCGCCATCATGGTGGTGATGCTGCTGGTCATCGCAAAGCCGCGATCGTGCGTCTCGGCGGGCATCAGCAGGGCATAGGCGTTATCGCTATCGATCGCGTTCTGGTACAGGCTTCCCGCTTCGTTGCAGGTGATAGACAGGTGGTAGCACTCCGGCACGAACTGATTTGCCAGCTCGACCGCCGCGACGCTTTCCGGGCTGTTGCCAGACCGGGCAAACGAGACCAGCAGCAGCGGGTGCGCCGCGCTGAAGTAATCCATCGGATTGGTGACCAGATCCGTTGTGGGCACGGCGCTGATGTTTTTCCCGGTGTGGCTGGCGAGCCACGGCGCGATAATGTCGCCGATAAACGCGGAAGTTCCCGCGCCGGTCAGCACGATCCGCAGGTCGCTTTTGCGCAGCAGCGGCGTCAGGAAGCCGTCGATCGAGGAACGCAGGCTGTCGATGTTGTTGAGCGAGCGGAGCCAGCTGTCGGGCTGCTGGCGGATCTCGCTTTCTGTCCATGTGCCGGTTGCGGCGGTATTCATTTCAGGCATAACTCAGTCCTTAGTCGCGTGAATGTCACTTCAGACGCAGGCAAACATATTGCTATCTTTCGTTTCGTTTCACTTGTTCACTTCAACAGTTAAATAAAATCTATAGAAAAGAAATCGAAAGTTCAATGAAAGAAAGGAAATAAAACGAAAAGTGTGATCGCAAAGGAAATGCGAACAACGAAGGAAAGGAAAAGAAAGGCCTTGCGATTGGGCGTCGCAAGGCCAAATGGACAGACAATGAAAGGTCTACAGGGGGAGAGCCTGACCTTCAATCCAGATATTTTGCAGGTGTAAACCGTCGTCCAGCGCGATCAGGTTTGCGCGCTTGCCCGGCCTCAGCGAGCCAAGCTCGCCGTCAATGCCCAGCAGGCGGGCCGGATGCAGCGAAGCCATATGTATCGCCTCTTCAGGCGCTGCGCCTGCCAGCTCGACCATATTCCGCACGGCGGCATCCAGCGAAAGCGTGCTGCCCGCCAGCCCCCCGGACGCGGTGCGCACCACGCCGCTTTGCATAACAACGTCCTCACCGCACAGCGTGTACCGCCCGTCGGGCATGCCTGCGGCCTGCATCGCGTCGGTGATTAACACTACGCGATCCTTCGCGCAGCAGGTGCAAAGCCGCATGGCGACCGGATGAACGTGATGACCGTCGGCAATCAGCTCCAGCCAGGCCCGCGCATCGGTAAGCCCTGCGCCCACCATGCCCGGCTCGCGATGGTGCAGCCCGGTCATGCCGTTGTAGCAGTGCACCAGCCCGTCCGCCCCCGCGTCAAACGCGGCGCGGGTTTGCTCGCACGTGGCGGCGCTGTGCCCGAGCATAACGCGCACGCCCCGCTGCTTGAGGTGGCGAATTGCCGCGAGCGCGCCCGCTTTTTCCGGTGCCAGCGCCACCGCGCGCAGCGTGTTCCGCGAGACGGCAATCAGCGCGTCCAGCTCGGCGATGTCCAGCTCCCGAAACAGCTCCGGCGGGTGAGCGCCTTTGTTCTGCGGCGTAAAATACGGGCCTTCCAGATAGCTGCCGAGAACCCTCGCGCCGGGACCGCCGGACTTCACCCGTTGGGCGATGCGCCCAAGTGCCGCATGAATGGCCGCCAGCGGCGCGGTGACGGTCGTGGGCAGAAACGCCCCCACGCCTTCGCGCGCCTTGTGCATGGCTAAGGTATCAAGCACGCCGGGCGCATCGTCCATGACGTCCACGCCCGCACCGCCGTGGACGTGGATATCGATGTAGGCCGGGCAAAGCCGCTCGGCCTCGCGGGCCGTCACGCCCGCAGGAATCGGCTCGATCGCCGTGATGATGCCGTTATCCATGCGCAGCTGGTGGTCGGTAAGCCAGCCCTGTTCCGTGAGCAGGCGGCGCGCGCGCAGCAGCTGGCTCATATGCCTTCCTCGGCGGGAGCGTCCTCGCGACAGCGCGCCAGCTCGTCAACCAGGCTGGTCAGCCCGCGGTGTCCGCACGCCAGCGCCTGCAGGCGAAACGCTTCGCTGCTGAGCCCGTCGCGCTCCAGCACCATCTCCAGTAAGAGCTGAAGATTGGTGCCGGTTATTACTTCGCTACCCGGTCTTTGCATCGCCAGCGTCGAGGCCACGCGAAACGGCGTGCCGCCCAGCAGATCGGTGAGAAACACAATGTCGTGCCGCGCGTCCAGGCCGTTAACCGCCTGCTCAAGCTGTTCGGTGAGCCGCGCGGTGGTGGACGTCTCGGGAAAATCGATAGCGATAAACTGCGGCTGCTCGCCGAGGATCTGCTTCATCGCCTGCTCAAGCCCGCTGGCAAAGCCGCCGTGACCCGTCAAAATAATGCCTAACATCGCAACCTCTTTGCTTTACAGGAAGTGAAGGAACTTGCCAACCACGCCCAGCACCACGGTGATGCCAATCAGGCGCAGCGGGCTCCAGCCGCGGCGCACCAGCCAGAACATGGTCAGGGTGTAAACCAGCGGCAGGAAGGCGGGCATCAGCTTGTCGATGACGTCCGTTTGCAGCTTGACGACCGCATCACCGGCCTTAATCTCCAACGTGGTGTTGAGGCGCACGTAGGTTGCCACCAGCGCGCCGATGACCGTCATCCCGACGATGGATGCCGCGTGTCCGACCTTTTTGGTGTTGGCTTTTATCAGCGGGATCGCCGCCACGCCCATGCGATAGGCATAGTGCGCCAGGCCAAACCGCAGGCCGAGGTGCACCACGTTAAACAGCACGATAAAGACCACGGCACCCAAAATGGAGCCCTGAAGCGCCAGGCTGGCGCCGATACCGCCGCAGATGGGCAGCAGCGTTAGCCAGAACATGGCGTCGCCGATGCCGCCGAGCGGCGCGCCCACGGCAATCTTGGTGCTCTGAATGCTGTTCACGTCCTGCTTGGAGCGCTCCATCGCCAGGATAATGCCGATCACAAACGTCACCAGGAACGGATGGGTATTGAAGAAGCCCATGTGGCCTTTCATGGCGCGCGCGAGGTCCCGCTTGTTGGTGTGGATCTTTTTTAGCGCGGGCAGCAGTCCGTAAAGCCAGCCGGAGGCCTGCATACGCTCGTAGTTAAACGAGGCCTGCAGCAGCATGGAGCGCCAGGCCACGCGGTTGATGTCTTTTTTCGTCAGTTCGGCGCCGATGCCCTGGTCTTCGTAGACGTTTTCATTGACGCCGGTGAGCAGGGTTTCCTCGCTCTCGGACGCGCCCGGCAGAACGGTGTGATTAGATGCCATCTTCAAATTCCTCTTTTTGCGCAGCGGGAGCAGACGGTTCAGGCGATTTTCGCATCAGGTCGATCAGCGCCATGGCCAGCGCGGCGGCGGCAATCGCCAGCACCGGCAGCTTCAGCCAGGCCGCGGCGACAAAGCCGATAATGAAATAGGGGATATAGACGTTTTTCATCATGATCTTCAGCAGCACGGCGAAGCCGATCGCGGGCATGATGCCGCCCGCCACGCCGAGGCCGTCAATCAGGCGCTCCGGCAGGACGTCAATGGCGGTTTTCGCGTGTTCCGCGCCGAAGTAGATCGGCAGGAAAGCGCACAGGAAGTAGAAGAGGCCGAGCGCCAGCAGCGCCAGGTAGTTAACCCGCTCGATGCCGCGGGTATCGGCATTGGCCGCCATGCGGTCGCAGCGGGACATCACCCCGGACATCACCGAGAACAGGAACGTAATCCCCATCTGTACCGCCACCGCGAACGGCACGGCGACCCCTACGGCGACGTCCGGCTTAACGCCCGTGGTGATGGCGAACGTGGTGCCAACAATGGTGCCGATAATGACGTTCGGCGGCTGCGCGCCCGCCAGCGGGGCCAGCCCCATCCAGACCAGCTCCAGCGTACCGCCGGTTAAAATACCGGTGTGCAGATCGCCCAGTATCAGGCCGACCAGCGGCCCAAGCACCACCGGGCGGTGCATATGCGTTAACCCGTTAAACATGTCCAGGCCCGCGATAAAGGCAAGGATGCCTAACGCGAATGCCTGCAATAGACTGATTTCCATTGTGAATCCCTCAGAGTAGTGTAAAGAGATCCAAAGCAGTTTCTGTTGGAACGCCCTGAACGAAGCATTCCACACCGGCGGCCTTCAAACCGTTAAAGGCCGCAACATCGTTAGCGTCTACAGATACCGTTTTGGCAATTTGCCGTTTGCCATTGGCGTAGTGCATGTTTCCCACGTTGATACGGGTGACGGGAACGCCGCCTTCCACCAGCCGGAGAAAATCCGCGGGCGATCTGCAGACCAGCAGAATTTTCTGCCGATCGGCGGCGCGGTGAATGTTGTCGATCGTTTTTTGCAGCGACCAAAAGCGCACGGCAATCCCTTCCGCGAGCACCATTTCCATCAGGTTTTGCTGAACCGGATCCTCTGCAACCTCGTCATTGGCCACCAGCACCAGGTTTGCCCCCGCAAACCCCACCCACTGCACGCCGACCTGACCGTGGATCAGGCGTTCATCGATGCGGCATAAAACAATGTTTGGCATAGCGTTTTCCTCGTTTTTAATTATGCGTTTTGAGCCGTTACGCCTTCACAGGCGGTGTGGTACTGCCGGAGTATGTCCTGAATGTGGTCAATGATGAGTTCCCGCGGCGTGGAGTTGAGAGCGCCCTCGCGAACTTTTCCGTACTGCAACGGCAGGTACTGGCTGATCAGCGGCAGCGGGATCGGCTCGTCTGCCAGGTTGCGCACCAGCCGATCGAACGCGTCATCAATCTGCGCGTCGGGCCAGTAGTAGCGAACGCGGTCAGAGTAGCTGTAGCCGCGCGCCAGCCGCCTCGCGTTGCCGTCGCCGTGGTAGTGGCTTTGCCAGTATTCCGGGCGGTCGAGCATGACGTTTTCCAGCACGTGGCGCAGGCCGGAGCTGGCTTTGGCGGGCAGCAGCTCCTCTTCAATGGCGGCAAGCGAAAACAGCGCTTCACGCAGGGCGAAGGTGAGCGCCGGGCCGACCTTGAGGATCGCGAAGTGATCTTTCACCAGCTGGCGCAGGGCCTGCGGCGTCTGGTAGTCCGTGGAGTGCGCTTCAAATACCAGCGTGTCGTAGGCTTCCACCATCCTGCTGAGCGCGACGGCTTTCTGCGGCTGATAGTCGCAGACGTTCGCATGGTCGAACTCGACGCCGGGCTGTACCACCAGGCCGATGATGCGCGGCCAGATGTCGCTTAGCCCTTCCTTTTCGAAGGCGTGACGATGCGCCTCAAGGGTGGCGCGTGCCGCCTCCGGCGTGGTGACTTCCAGCTCGGTCAGCGTTTCGTGCGCGCCGCCGGGGACGGGAACCTCGGTGCCGATGACGTAGACCAGGTCGGATACGCCAAAGCACTCACGGCAGGTCTCTTCGGCAATTCTGGCCAGACCCGCCGCGCGTTCGGCGACGATGGCGTCGGTTAAGGGGACCGGATCGTCTTCACAGGACATGCTGCAGTCGAGGTGGATCTTTTTGAACCCGGCGGCGACGTAGCTTTTGATCAGATCTTCCGCGTTCGCCATCGCCTGCTGCGCCGGCTGGTTTTGCCAGCGGTTCGGGCCAAGATGATCCCCGCCGAGGATCAGCTGCGAGGTTGGGAAACCGAGCGACTCGGCCAGCCGGCAGACAAACCCGTAAAAATCGGCGGGCGTCATGCCGGTGTAGCCGCCAAACTGATCCACCTGGTTGGAGGTGGCCTCAATCAGCAGCGGCGTTTGATGCGTGTGGGCGTAACGAATTGCGGCTTCAAGAACCAGCGGATGCGCGGAACAGACGGCATAGATCCCGTTGGTATTCCCCCGTTTATGGTGTTCCACCATTTCTGTCAGATGTTTCACTTTCCTCTCCATTTCGGATGGTGACGGCATTCATCTTTCGTTTTGTTTCATTTGATACTGCATTATGGTGTGGTAAAAATAAAACGAAAGATAATAGTTTTCCGATCTGTTTCACAAAAGAAACATAATGAAAGGTTTCAGCGCCCGTATTGTTGTCATCCTGGGGTGAGGGATAACTTGCATTTACGTAAAAGAAAGGCGTTAATAGGCAAAACGAAATGAAACGAAAGTTTATTGATTAAGGAGCTCGTATGAGCAGCACCGATTCATCCGCGGAAAAGCGCATCACCGGCACCAGCGAAAGGCGAGAGCAGATTATTCAGCGGTTGCGGGCGCAGGGAAGCGTGCAGGTTAACGATCTTTCTCATTTATATGGCGTTTCCACCGTGACGATCCGTAACGACCTAGCGTTTCTTGAAAAGCAGGGCATTGCGGTTCGCGCCTACGGCGGCGCGCTGATTTGCGAAGGCAATGCGCCAGGCGCGGAGCCTTCTGTTGAAGATAAAAGCTCGCTGAACACCGCGGTGAAGCGCAGCATTGCGCAGGCGGCGGCCGATCTGGTGAAGCCGGGGCATCGCATCATTCTGGATTCGGGCACCACGACGTTTGAAATCGCCCGCACGCTGCGCCAGCATACCGACGTGATCGCCATGACCAACGGCATGAACGTGGCGAATGCGCTGCTGGAGGCGGAAGGGGTGGAGCTGCTGATGACCGGCGGACACTTACGCCGTCAGTCGCAATCCTTCTACGGTGACCAGGCGGAGCAGTCGCTGCAAAATTACCACTTTGACCTGCTGTTTCTCGGCGTCGACGCCATCGATCTCGATCGCGGCGTCAGCACCCACAACGAAGACGAGGCGCGGCTAAACCGCAAGATGTGCGAGGTGGCGGAACGCATTATCGTCGTGACCGATTCCAGCAAGTTTAACCGCTCAAGCCTGCACAAGATTATCGATACGCAGCGCATTGATATGATTATCGTTGATGAAGGGATACCGGTTGAAAGCCTGGAAGGGTTGCGTAAGAGCGGAATTGAGGTGGTGCTGGTGTAAGGGAGTGCTACCCCTCACCCTAACCCTCTCCCCAAAGGGGAGAGGGGACCGTTCGGTGCGATTTTCACCCTCTCCCCAAAGGGGAGAGGGCAGGGTAAGGGGAATCATCACGTCACCGGAGCCGGGTTAAACACCGCCAGCTGGTTATGCAATCCCCACTGGTCGGAAAACGTTTTTTTACGCCCGCTCGCCACGTCCAGAATGAAGTGGAACAGCTTCCAGCCCACGTCCTCAATGCTCTCTTCGCCCGTGGCAATGGTCCCCGCGTTAATGTCCATTAGATCGTACCAGCGGTTTGCCAGCTCGGTGCGGGTCGCCATCTTGATCACCGGTACCGCCATCAGCCCGTACGGCGTGCCGCGCCCGGTCGTAAATACCTGCACCGTAATGCCGGACGCCACCTGCTGCGTGCCGCAGACGAAATCGCTGGCAGGGGTCGCCGCGTAGATTAGCCCGCGCTTCGTCGGACGCTGGCCCGGCGAGAGCACTTCGACAATCGCGCTCTGGCCGGACTTGGCAATCGAGCCGAGGGCTTTTTCCACCACGTTCGCCAGGCCGCCCTTTTTGTTGCCCGGAGACGGGTTCGCGCTGCGATCCGTTTTGCCCATATCCAGATAATTATCGTACCAGGCCATCTCCTCCAGCAGGCGCTTGCCCACTTCTTCGTTGACGGCGCGGGGCGTGAGCAGGTGAATGGCGTCGCGCACTTCGGTCACCTCGGAGAACATCACCGTGGCGCCGCAGCGCACAAACAGGTCCGACGCATAGCCGACCGCCGGGTTGGCCGTGACGCCGGAAAACGCGTCGCTGCCGCCGCACTGCGTTCCCACCACCAGCTCGGAGGCCGGGCAGGTTTCGCGCTGGCGCTGGTTGAGCTTCTCCAGATGGCGCTCCGCGACCTGAATAATGTCGTCGACCATCGATCTAAAGCCCACGTGACGCTCGTCCTGCAGGCGCACGATGCTGGCGCTGTCCACCGCAATAGCCTGCACGTCCTCCGTGCCCTGGAGCAGGCGTTCAGGCTGAAGCTTCTCGCAGCCCAGCCCGATGACCATAATCTCACCGCCAAAATTGGGGTTCAGGGCGATATTGTGAATGGTTCGGATAGGCACCACGGCGGCGGGCGCGTTGATCGCCACGCCGCAGCCGTAAAGGTGGTTAAGACCGACCACGCCATCGACGTTCGCGTATTTCGGCAGAAGGTCGCGCTCGATAATTTTCACCACGTAATCCACAACGCCCGCCACGCAGTGCACGCTGGTGGTAATGCCCAGCAGATTTTTGGTGCCCACGCTGCCGTCGGCGTTGCGGTAGCCTTCGAAGGTATAGCCCTCCAGCGGCGGGAGCGGCTCCGGCACGCGCGTCGCCAGCGGCAGCGTGTTCAGCGGCGGGGCTTCGGGCAGTTCAACCAGCGATTCCTCTACCCAGCTGCCGCGTGAGATAGCCCGCACCGCGTGGCCGATCGTTTCGCCATAGCGCACGATTTCGCCGCCCGCGGGAATATCCACCAGCGCAACCTTATGCCCCTGCGGGATATGCTCAATCAGCGTCAGCCCATCGGGAAAGCGGGTTCCGGCCTTCAGGCCATTGTCGTTAACAATAATCGCCACGTTATCGGTGTCGTGAACTTTTATATAAAACGCCGTCAGCGGCGATTGTCGAATTTCAATGTCGGCCATTGCTCACTATTCTCCAGCAAAGAGTCTGATAATCATTGCAGCCAATTTTCTTATGGCAGAAATAAATACGCGGCTTTCAGAAATAAAGCATGTCAGGAGAATAGACGAGAAAATGTGATAGCGATCGTGCCCGAACCCGCGATGTCTGATTCTGTGCATCAGCGCCCAGTGGTTCGTGCATATGCTCAAAATATTATAAAAATGCGGCGTGATGCTTGAGCATTAAAACAATGTGCCGCCGGGAAGCGGGCATTATACTGAATGTCGATTTTATCACGCTGAAATTACGTCAGAGAATAAAAAAGCGGGCAAATATAAATACCGAATACGGCTGCGGAATTAAAAAGGTAAACGCGATGAATAACGATATCTTCCCGAACAGGTTTAAAGCTGCGCTGGCGGCACACCAGGTCCAGATTGGCTGCTGGTCCGCGCTGGCGAACCCCGTCAGTACCGAAGTGCTCGGCCTGGCCGGATTCGACTGGCTGGTGCTGGACGGAGAACATGCGCCAAACGACATCACCACCTTCATTCCACAGCTGATGGCGCTAAAGGGCAGCAGCAGCGCGCCGGTGGTGCGCGTGCCGACCAACGAACCGGTGATTATCAAACGCCTTCTGGATATCGGTTTTTATAACTTCCTGATCCCGTTTGTGGAAACCGAGGAAGAGGCGGTACGGGCCGTGGCTTCAACCCGCTACCCGCCGGAGGGCATTCGCGGCGTTTCCGTTTCTCACCGCGCCAATATGTTCGGCACCGTGCCGGACTACTTTGCGCAGTCGAACAAGAACATCACCATTCTGGTGCAGATTGAGAGCCAGCAGGGCGTGGATAACGTTGACGCCATCGCCTCCACCGACGGCGTAGACGGTATCTTCGTCGGGCCGAGCGACCTGGCCGCGGCGTTAGGCCACCTGGGCAATGCCGGTCATCCCGAGGTGCAGCGGGCGATCCAGCACATTTTTGCGCGCGCCAAAGCGCACGGTAAACCGTCCGGCATTCTGGCCCCGGCTGAGGCGGACGCGCGCCGCTACCTTGAGTGGGGCGCGACCTTTGTGGCCGTCGGCAGCGACCTGGGCGTGTTTCGCTCCGCCACGCAGAAGCTTGCGGACGCTTTTAAAAAATAACCATCCTTGAGGAAAACAGATTATGACGCTGAAAGTGGGTTTTATTGGCCTGGGCATCATGGGCAAACCAATGAGCAAAAACCTCATCAAAGCCGGTTACTCGCTGGTGGTTTCCGATCGTAACCCTGAATCGGTGGCTGAGGTGATTGCCGCCGGTGCGGAAGCGGCGTCCACCGCGAAGGCCATTGCCGAGCAGTGCGACGTGATTATCACCATGCTGCCGAACTCTCCGCACGTGAAAGAGGTCGCGCTGGGAGAGAACGGCATTATTGAGGGCGCGAAGCCGGGCCTGGTGGTGATCGACATGAGCTCCATTGCGCCGCTCGCGAGCCGCGAAATCAGCGAGGCGCTGAAGGCGAAAGGCGTGGAAATGCTGGACGCGCCGGTCAGCGGCGGCGAGCCAAAAGCCATCGACGGCACGCTGTCGGTGATGGTGGGCGGCGATAAGGCTATTTTCGACAAATACTACGATCTGATGAAAGCGATGGCCGGCTCGGTGGTGCATACCGGTGAGATCGGCGCGGGCAACGTGACCAAGCTGGCAAACCAGGTGATTGTGGCGCTGAACATCGCGGCGATGTCGGAAGCCCTGACGCTGGCAACCAAGGCCGGGGTTAACCCCGATCTGGTGTATCAGGCGATCCGCGGCGGCCTGGCGGGCAGCACCGTGCTGGATGCCAAAGCGCCAATGGTGATGGATCGCAACTTTAAGCCGGGATTCCGCATCGACCTGCACATTAAAGACCTGGCGAACGCGCTGGACACCTCCCACGGCGTGGGCGCGCAGCTGCCGCTGACGGCTGCGGTGATGGAGATGATGCAGGCGCTGCGCGCGGACGGTATGGGCACCGCGGACCACAGCGCGCTGGCGTGCTACTACGAGAAGCTGGCGAAGGTGGAAGTCTCCCGCGCGTAAGGATGCATACCCAAGGGTGACAGCGGGGCGCAAACCCTCTATACTGCGCGCCGAAGCTGACCAGACAGTCGCCGCTTCGTCGTCGTCCCTTTCGGGGGAGACGGGCGGAGGGGAGGAAAGTCCGGGCTCCATAGGGCAGGGTGCCAGGTAACGCCTGGGGGGGAAACCCACGACCAGTGCAACAGAGAGCAAACCGCCGATGGCCCGCGCAAGCGGGATCAGGTAAGGGTGAAAGGGTGCGGTAAGAGCGCACCGCGCGGCTGGTAACAGTCCGTGGCACGGTAAACTCCACCCGGAGCAAGGCCAAATAGGGGTTCACATGGTACGGCCCGTACTGAACCCGGGTAGGCTGCTTGAGCCAGTGAGCGATTGCTGGCCTAGATGAATGACTGTCCACGACAGAACCCGGCTTATCGGTCAGCTTCAACTTCTTCCAGAACCCCGCTCCGGCGGGGTTTTTGCTTTTTGCTTCAGGGAGTGCAGGTCGGGTAAGCGCCGCGCCACCTGACAACCCCACAAACGACATCAATTCTCATTTTTGCGACGCTAAGCACATTTCACTGCTTTCCTTTCGTCGATGCGCTCACCCTGCCTGTATACGATCGCAATCACAAAATTTCGCGCTGAAAAGGTGCTGATTTTTAGTGTTGTCAATTTGTTGGCGATGTTGATTCATTGGGGTGAAATGTTTTCTTATTTGATAAATAAATATTGAATATCAAAACATTTACCTGGCGAATGTGTGACCTGTTCCACTGTTTATGCTGCGCTGCACTTATTATTATTCCGTTATTTGATAAATTACAAAAATGTTTTAGGCAACGTTTGGTTGTTTATTCACCTTTAATTGATTGAAAGTTAGTCTTTATTGATATTCTGTTGAGGAAGGAAATATTTAAGGTTATCGCCATAAAATAAATTTATTACTGCTATTTTTATTGACGTATATCAGCGAAAAGTCATTAAGGGCGCAAGCTAATGTGTTGATATTATTTGTTTTTTATTGGTTTTTGTAGAGTGTGTAATTAGTGCGAAAAGACGAATTGTGAGTAACAGCACATACCCTTCACGACAATATTGAGTAGAATCCACGGCGTCATAGGGAAATAAGCGCAGAATATTATGAACACTATTATTCTACCGAAAACACAGCACCTCGTGGTATTTCAGGAAGTCATTAAAAGTGGCTCCATAGGTTCTGCTGCAAGACAACTTGGCCTGACGCAGCCCGCCGTCAGCAAAATCATCAACGATATTGAATCCTACTTCGGCGTAGAGGTGATGGTCCGCAAAAATACCGGCGTGAAGCTGACCGCCGCAGGTCAGGTGCTGCTGTCGTACTCTGAGTCGATCACCCGCGAAATGAAAAACATGGTGAGCGAAATCAACAGCCTCAGCTTTAGCACCGTCATGGACGTTTCGTTTGGCTATCCGTCGCTGATTGGCTTCACCTTCCTGTCGGAGATGATCAAAAAGTTCAAGGAAGTGTTCCCGAAGGCGCGCGTTTCGATGTACGAAGCCCAGCTCTCTTCGTTCCTGCCCGCCATCCGCGACGGACGTCTGGATTTTGCCATCGGCACGCTCAGCGATGAGATGCTGCTGCAGGACCTTCACGTAGAACCGTTGTTTGAATCCGAGTTTGTGCTGGTGGCCAGCAATTCACGAACGTGCACCGGATCGACAACCCTGGCATCGCTCACGCATGAACATTGGGTGATGCCGCAAACCGATATGGGCTACTACAAAGAACTTCTGACCACCCTGCAAGACAACCACATCAACATTGAAAACATCGTCCAGACCGATTCGGTCGTCACCATTTATAACCTCGTCCTGAATGCCGACTACCTGACGGTTATTCCTCGCGACATGATTGCGCCGTTCGGTTCCGATCAGTTTATCGTGCTGCCGGTTGAGGACGAGCTGCCCGTGGCGCGCTACGCCGCCGTGTGGTCAAAAAATTACCGCATTAAAAAATCGGCTTCCGTATTAGTCGAGCTGGCTAAACAATATTCATCCCAGAACGACGCGCGACGACGATGTTGAATTGATCTGTTAATCCATCAGAACGTTTTTAAAACACCCAGAGCGGCATTATTGAGGCTCTGAAATCCAGGCTTTGCCCGAAAACAATGAATTATTATAACGAGGATATTATGCACATTACCTACGACCTCCCGGTAACCATCGACGATATTCAGGACGCCAGAAAACGCCTGGCAGGTAAGATATATAAAACCGGCATGCCGCGCTCGAATTACCTCAGCGAACGCTGCAAGGGGGAAATCTTCCTCAAGTTTGAGAATATGCAACGTACCGGCTCGTTTAAGATCCGCGGCGCGTTTAATAAATTAAGCTCGCTGACCGATGCGGAAAAACGCAAGGGCGTAGTCGCCTGCTCGGCGGGTAACCACGCCCAGGGCGTTTCGCTCTCCTGCGCGATGCTCGGCATTGACGGAAAAGTGGTGATGCCGATAGGCGCGCCAAAATCTAAAGTCGCCGCCACGCGTGACTACTCGGCGGAAGTGGTGTTGCACGGCGAGAACTTCAACGACACTATCGCCAAAGTGAGCGAAATCGTCGAGACGGAAGGGCGCATTTTCATCCCGCCTTACGACGATGCCAAAGTCATAGCCGGGCAGGGCACCATCGGCCTCGAAATTCTCGAAGACCTCTACGACGTTGATAACGTAATTGTGCCCATCGGCGGCGGCGGATTAATCGCCGGGATCGCCACGGCGATTAAATCCATTAACCCGACGATTAATATCATCGGCGTGCAGTCTGAAAATGTACACGGCATGGCGGCATCGTATTACGCCGGAGAAATAATGAACCATCGCGTCACCGGCACGCTCGCGGACGGATGCGATGTTTCTCGTCCGGGTAATTTAACCTTCCAGATCGTTCGTGAACTGGTTGATGACATTGTGCTGGTCAGCGAAGACGAAATTCGCGACAGCATGATTGCCTTAATTCAGCGAAATAAAGTGATCACCGAAGGCGCAGGCGCGCTGGCCTGCGCGGCGCTATTAAGCGGCAAGCTTGACCACTACATTCAGGGGCGAAAAACCGTCAGCATTATTTCCGGCGGCAATATCGATCTTTCCCGTGTTTCCCAAATTACCGGCTTCGTTGACGCGTAAGGATGACCTATGAGCAACACTGAAAGCATTACCGTTGGCCAGACAAAAACGTCCACCTGGCGTAAGTCTGATACCACCTGGACGCTCGGCCTGTTTGGCACCGCCATTGGCGCAGGCGTGCTGTTCTTCCCGATCCGCGCAGGGTTTGGCGGCCTGATCCCCATCCTGCTGATGCTGTTACTCGCCTACCCGATTGCCTTCTACTGCCACCGCGCGCTGGCGCGCCTGTGCCTGTCCGGCAGCAACGTCTCCGGGAACATTACGGAAACGGTAGAAGAGCATTTCGGCAAGACCGGCGGGGTGGTGATCACCTTCCTCTACTTCTTTGCGATTTGCCCCCTGCTGTGGATTTACGGCGTCACCATTACCAACACCTTTATGACCTTCTGGGAAAACCAGCTCCAGCTGCCCGCGCTGAACCGCGGCTTCGTGGCGCTGTTCCTGCTGCTGCTGATGGCCTTCGTTATCTGGTTCGGTAAAGACCTGATGGTGAAGGTGATGAGCTTCCTGGTGTTCCCGTTTATCGCCAGCCTGGTGCTGATCTCCCTGTCGCTCATCCCTTACTGGAACTCCGCGGTCATTGACCAGGTGAACCTGAGCGATATCGCCTTCACCGGCCACGACGGCATTCTGGTCACGGTCTGGCTGGGGATTTCCATCATGGTCTTCTCCTTTAACTTCTCGCCGATTGTCTCCTCATTCGTGGTTTCGAAGCGCGAAGAGTATGAGCCAGAGTTCGGGAAGGAATTCACCGAGCAGAAATGTTCCAAAATCATCAGCCGCGCCAGCATGCTGATGGTGGCGGTGGTGATGTTCTTCGCCTTTAGCTGCCTGTTCACGCTCTCCCCGCAGAACATGGCGGAGGCCAAGGCGCAGAACATTCCGGTGCTCTCCTACCTGGCCAACCACTTTGCGTCAATGTCGGGCAGCAAGTCGACGTTTGCCACGGTGCTGGAATACGGCGCGTCCATCATCGCGCTGGTGGCGATCTTCAAATCCTTCTTCGGCCACTACCTGGGCACGCTGGAAGGGCTGAACGGCCTGGTGCTGAAGTTCGGCTACAAGGGCGACAAGAAGAAAGTGTCGGTGGGCAAGCTGAACACCATCAGCATGATTTTCATCATGGGCTCCACCTGGGTGGTGGCCTACGCCAACCCGAACATTCTTGACCTTATTGAAGCGATGGGCGCGCCGATTATCGCCTCGCTGCTGTGCCTGCTGCCGATGTACGCCATCCGCAAAACGCCCGCGCTGGCGAAATACAAAGGCAGAACGGAGAACATCTTCGTCACCGTTGTCGGCCTGCTGACCATTCTGAATATCGTTTACAAACTGTTCTAAACCAAGGCTCAGGATGAGCGGAGCAACACCATGATTGAGTTTCCGGTAGTACTGGTTATTAACTGCGGATCGTCCTCCGTGAAGTTTTCGGTGCTGGACGCCACAAGCTGCGAGGCCCTGGTGACGGGGCTTGCAGACGGTATTAACACTGCAGAGGCCTTTATTTCCGTGAACGGGGGCGAGCCGGTAAAGCTGGCTCGCCAGGACTACGAAGGGGCGCTGGCCGCCATCGCCCTTGAGCTGGAAAAACGCGACCTGATGAGCAGCGTGGCCTATATAGGCCACCGCATTGCCCACGGCGGCGCGCTGTTCAGCGAGTCGACCCCGATCACCGATGAGGTTATTGAGCAGATCCGCCAGGTTTCACCGCTGGCACCTTTGCACAACTACGCCAACCTGAGCGGCGTGGAGGCGGCGGAGCGCCTGTTTCCGAACGTGCAGCAGGTGGCGGTTTTCGACACTAGCTTCCACCAGACGCTGGCGCCGGAGGCGTATCTGTACGGCCTGCCGTACCGCTACTTCGAAGAGCTGGGCGTGCGCCGCTACGGCTTCCACGGCACCTCTCATCGCTACGTGGCGGGCCGGGCGCACGCGCTGCTCGGGCTGTCGCCTGACGACAGCGGGCTGGTGATTGCCCACCTGGGCAACGGCGCGTCCATCTGCGCGGTGCGCAACGGTGAAAGCGTGGATACCTCGATGGGCATGACGCCGCTGGAAGGGCTGATGATGGGCACGCGCTGTGGCGACGTCGATTTTGGCGCGATGGCGTGGATCGCCCAGCAGACGGGGCAGTCGTTTGAGGATCTGGAGCGGGTGGTTAACAAGGAGTCCGGGCTGCTGGGGATCTCCGGCATCTCTTCGGATCTGCGCGCGCTGGAGAAGGCGTGGCACGCGGGGAACGCGCGCGCCCAGCTGGCGATCCAGACCTTTGTCCACCGCATCGCGCGGCATATTGCCGGGCACGCGGCGTCGCTTCACCGTCTCGACGCGGTGATATTCACCGGCGGCATTGGCGAAAACTCAGCGCTAATCCGCGCGCTGGTGGCCGAACGCCTTCAGGTCTTTGGCATCACCCTGGACGAGGCCCAAAACGCCCTGCCGGGCAGCGCGGGCGAGCGCGTGATTTCCAGCGCATCCTCCCGGGTCGCCTGCGCGGCAATCCCGACCAATGAAGAAAAAATGATCGCGCTCGACGCCCTCCGCCTTGGGAAGGTTGCGTCGGCTGCGGCTTACGCCTGATAAAGCGAGAATCTCATGAAAGTAACGATCGATACGGGCGTCGCGCCCTACAGCGACGCATGGGCCGGGTTTCGCGGTGAAGAATGGAAAAACGCCGTTAACGTGCGCGATTTTATTCAGCATAACTACACCCCTTATGAAGGCGATGAAGCTTTCCTCGCGCAGGCGACGCCTGCAACGACGGCGCTCTGGCAGAAGGTGATGGTCGGCATTCGCCAGGAGAATGCCACCCACGCGCCGGTGGATTTTGACACCAATATCGCGACGACGATCACCGCCCACGGGCCGGGCTACATCGACCAGGACCTGGAGACGATTGTCGGCCTGCAAACGGACAAACCGCTCAAGCGCGCGCTGCATCCGTACGGTGGGATCAACATGATCCGCAGCTCGTTCGAAGCCTACGGCCGCGAGATGGATCCGCAGTTCGAATACCTGTTTACCGACCTGCGCAAAACCCACAACCAGGGCGTGTTCGACGTCTACTCCCCCGAGATGATGCGCTGCCGTAAATCCGGCGTGCTGACGGGCCTGCCGGACGGCTACGGGCGCGGGCGCATCATCGGCGACTACCGCCGCGTGGCGCTGTACGGCATCAGCTACCTGGTGCGCGAGCGCGAGCTTCAGTTCGCCGATCTTCAGGGCAGGCTGGAGCGCGGTGAGGATCTGGAAGCGACGATCCGCCTGCGCGAAGAGCTGGCGGAGCACAGGCGCGCGCTGCTGCAGATCCAGCAGATGGCGGCGAGCTATGGCTTTGATATTTCCCGCCCGGCGATGAACGCCCAGGAAGCGGTGCAGTGGCTCTATTTTGCCTACCTCGCGGCGGTGAAATCCCAGAACGGCGGGGCGATGTCGCTCGGGCGCACGGCGACGTTCCTTGATATCTACGTCGAGCGCGACATGCAGGCCGGCCGCCTGAGCGAGCAGCAGGCGCAGGAGCTGATCGACCACTTCATCATGAAGATCCGCATGGTGCGCTTCCTGCGCACGCCGGAGTTCGACACGCTCTTCTCGGGCGATCCGATCTGGGCGACGGAGGTGATCGGCGGCATGGGGCTGGACGGCCGCACGCTGGTAACCAAAAACAGCTTCCGCTATCTGCACACGCTGCACACCATGGGCCCCGCGCCGGAGCCGAACCTGACGATCCTCTGGTCAGAACAGCTGCCGATCGCCTTTAAGAAATACGCCGCGCAGATGTCGATCGATACCTCATCCCTGCAGTATGAGAACGACGATCTGATGCGCGCGGACTTCAACAGCGATGACTACGCGATTGCCTGCTGCGTAAGCCCGATGATCGTCGGCAAGCAGATGCAGTTCTTCGGCGCGCGCGCCAACCTCGCGAAAACGCTGCTGTATGCCATTAACGGCGGCGTGGACGAGAAGTTGAAAATCCAGGTCGGGCCGAAAACCGCGCCATTGCTGGACGACGTGCTGGAGTACGACGCCGTGATGGCGAGCCTGGACCACTTCATGGACTGGCTGGCGGTGCAGTACATCAGCGCCCTGAACCTTATCCACTATATGCACGACAAGTACAGCTACGAAGCCTCGCTGATGGCGTTGCACGATCGCGACGTCTATCGCACCATGGCCTGCGGCATCGCCGGGCTGTCGGTGGCGGCGGATTCTCTGTCCGCCATTAAATACGCCACCGTGAAGCCGGTGCGCGACCATAACGGGCTGGCGGTCGATTTCGTGATTGAAGGGGACTATCCGCAGTACGGCAACAACGACGATCGCGTGGACAGCATTGCCTGCGACCTGGTTGAGCGCTTTATGAAGAAAATTCAGGCGCTGCCGACCTACCGCAACGCGGTGCCGACCCAGTCGATCCTGACGATCACCTCGAACGTGGTGTACGGCCAGAAGACCGGAAACACGCCGGACGGACGCCGCGGCGGCACGCCGTTTGCGCCGGGCGCAAACCCGATGCACGGGCGCGACAGAAAAGGGGCAGTGGCGTCGCTAACCTCCGTTGCCAAGCTGCCGTTTACCTACGCGAAGGACGGTATCTCCTACACCTTCTCGATCGTGCCGCAGGCGCTGGGCAAGGATGAGCCGGTGCGTAAAACCAACCTCGTGGGGCTGCTCGATGGATATTTCCACCACGAAGCCACGATAGAGGGCGGCCAGCACCTGAACGTTAACGTCATGAACCGGGAGATGCTGCTGGATGCCATCGAGCACCCTGAGAACTACCCGAACCTGACGATTCGCGTATCGGGCTATGCGGTGCGGTTTAATGCGCTCACCCGCGAGCAGCAGCAGGACGTGATTTCAAGAACGTTTACGCACGCGATGTGACGCCAGCCAGACCCTAAGCCCCCTCCCGCGAGGGGGCTTTTTTGTGCCCGAAGAACATACAAAATTGTTTATATAATTAATCACACATATTCATCCGCTCTTGAAAAACAATGTGCCTGCTTTTCACTACAACAAAACGTAAGGACAGTAAGATGATGAAAATGACCCGTATTGCGCTGGTGGCTGCGTCCCTGACGGTGTGCAGCTTTGCGGCCCAGGCTGCCAACGTAGATTCTGCCCCGGCTCCGGCGCAGGATCCGCTGGTGCAGCACCTGAAGCTGAGTAAAGATCAGGTGAAGAAGATTGAAAATCTCCACCAGACGCTGGAACAGAACGTCAGCAAAATCCCGATGACCGGCGTTAAGGACGGCGCGCTGATTGAGATGTTCCATGCCGGAAAATGGAATGAAAGCACGGTAAAAAGCCAGCTTTCTGCCTTCAGCAAAATTGAACAGCAGGCGCGCTACTACCGCGTGAAATACTACTTCGACGTCAGCCAGGTATTGACGCCGGACCAGCGCAAGCAGGTGAAGGCCGATATGGCGAAGGCGCTGTCTGAGTGATTTTAGTTTTTGTAGTTTGAAAGAGACCTCACAGAATCATTTAAAATAGATTCTGTGAGGATGGCTTTTCATTGTGCTGAAGTTCGTTCGTTCCATGCATCGGAGAACTGTATATTGCCTTCGCAGTAGGTCCAGATAGCTTTTTCATATCGCAACTGAATAGATTCAAGATGCCCTGTTCCGGGACAATTGCGCGTATCGTTAACGATAGGAGAGATTGAGACGACTTTAACTCCTTCAAGTTCTGTTTTGAAATATTCAACCTCATACCCAGCATCATTAATGCGATAATAGACGATCTCAACTTTCTTTAGGTTTTGTCCCGTAGCGACGGCTTTATACAGATAGGGTGAGGAGCTATCTATTTCCTTTTCGAATAGAAAAGGTGCATGTTTGCGCGTACTGGTTAACTTTCCTGATAAAGGATCTGTTGGGATGCTTAAGTTATGGGTCAACCCCTTAATTTCTATACTACCTTCGCGGTTAAAAACATCAGATGATCCCTTAATCAGTGAACCACCGTCATCATAAAACCAGATATGAACCGGTACAGCCATGTTACAAACTCCTTATATTAATCAATCGTGTATCCATTTTCCCGCTGTAACCGCCTCGGCGAACATTCTTACCGTTAATGGCTTTGAAATTTGCGTTACAGAATTTTTAGTGAACCATTTCCGGAAAAACCAGGTTTGCATCCATGGGAAATAATTCGCTGTTTTAACCTCGATAATATATTTTTTCTCAAATTGATCAATTGCATACATGATATCATCCAGATCGGTATAATCCTGTAAAACATCATCAAGATTGAGAGGAATTCTTTTTCCCGTCAATGTTCCTTGTTCTGGTAAATTGTCTCTAAAGAATTCCAGAACATCAGTTTCACTCGGCATAATCAATAGATCCGGTCTTTGGGATGAGCAATCGTATTATATCGCGACAGGGTTTTGTAACTTATCATTGTAACATCAGCAGCTAATATGGTTATCCCTAAAGCAGGTATCCATCGACCGATAAATGCGCCTAAATTATTTGTATACATTGGCTTTCCATATTTGAAGCTTGCAAGTGTAAGAGTGGGTAATCGGTGTGGTAGCTTCACATTCAGGAGATCTCGCAGGTATTTAGAGGCCACGGACGTTCCTACAGTCGCCGTTCCGGGTTTTGTTCTGGTTTCCAGTATAGGTAAACCAAGAATCATTGTTGCCATCATTACCGCATCCTTTAATCCGCCGAACTGCTCATCGGTGACATCCAGAAAAATCCAAAAAAATAGCTCAGATCCAGAGATATTACATACACCTTTATAAAAGTATGTTCCATTGAGTTCTTCAACGGTATCCATAGCCTAACCCTGCTTTTACTGTGGTTTCTGTCATCTCATCCTATAAAAAAGTGAAGGCATAGAGTAGGGAAGGAATCTTTATAAATTCCGAAAAATGCTCATTTATAATATGATGATTACATGAACTGCATCACATTTAGAAAAATTTTATTTTAAAGTGATAATATGAGGGGTTTTTTACTCCCGAATCAGAAAATCCACAAAAATATTGTGACTTTTTTCTCCCGCGCTCTCGCTATGATCGTTTCACACCAATAACAACCGCCTGCATCCGTCTGGCTCGCTATCGCTGGCAGCCTGAACCTATAAAAATTAAATACTTACCCTACAAAATAAGCGAGTGTCTTATGGATACGGCAACAAACGGCAGTGTGGTTGTGAATGATTCCCCCGCGGCACGGCGGGCGGGAATGAGTGAAAGTGAATGGCGAGAGGCCATTAAATTCGACAGCACCGATACCGGCTGGATCATTATGAGTATCGGAATGGCCATCGGCGCGGGGATCGTTTTTCTCCCGGTACAGGTTGGCCTGATGGGGTTATGGGTCTTTTTACTCTCGTCGATAATCGGCTATCCGGCGATGTATCTTTTCCAGCGTCTGTTTATTAATACGCTGGCGGAATCACCGGAATGCAAAGATTACCCGAGCGTGATCAGCGGCTATCTGGGTAAAAACTGGGGCATTTTGTTGGGCGCGCTCTATTTCGTGATGCTGGTGATCTGGATGTTCGTCTATTCAACGGCGATCACCAACGACAGCGCCTCCTATTTACATACCTTCGGCGTGACGGACGGATTGCTCTCCGAAAACCCGTTCTACGGCTTATTCCTGATCTGCATTCTGGTGGCGATTTCGTCGCGCGGCGAGAAGCTGCTGTTCAAAGTCTCCAGCCTGATGGTGTTGACCAAATTATTCGTGGTTGCGGCACTGGGGCTGTCAATGATTGGACTCTGGCATTTAGCCAACGTCGGCATGCTGCCGCCGATGGGGCTGCTGATCAAGAACGCCATTATTACGCTGCCGTTTACCTTAACCTCCATTCTGTTTATTCAGACGCTAAGCCCGATGGTGATCTCCTACCGTTCGCGGGAGAAATCCGTCGAGGTGGCGCGGCATAAAGCCCTGCGCGCGATGAATATTGCCTTTGGCATTCTGTTTGTAACGGTCTTTTTCTACGCCGTCTCCTTTACCCTGGCGATGGGGCATGATGAGGCGGTCAAAGCCTACGAGCAGAATATCTCCGCGCTGGCGATAGCGGCGCAGTTTATCAGCGGCGACGGCGCGGGCTGGGTCAAAATCGTCAGCGTTATTCTCAATATTTTCGCCGTCATGACCGCCTTCTTCGGCGTCTATCTCGGCTTTCGCGAGGCGACGCAGGGCATTGTGATGAATATCCTGCGCCGCAAAATGCCTGCCGAGAAAATTAATGAAACCACCGTCCAGCGCGGCATCATGCTGTTTGCCATTCTGCTGGCCTGGAGCGCCATTGTTCTCAATGCGCCCGTATTAAGTTTCACCTCAATATGCAGCCCGATATTTGGGATGGTGGGCTGCTTAATTCCGGCATGGCTGGTCTATAAAGTCCCGGCGCTACATAAATATAAGGGTGCGTCGCTGGTGATTATTATCATCACCGGGCTGTTGCTTTGTGTTTCTCCTTTCCTCGCGTTTTCCTGAGGAGTAAATAAGGTCGTAACGATGTCTGAGCAAATGAATCCTTTTTGGCAGTCGTTTATTCGAGCGGTACGGGAAGAAGTTAAGCCCGCGCTGGGGTGTACGGAACCGGTATCGCTGGCGCTGGCCTGCGCGATGGCCGCAGAGCAGCTGACGGGAGAGGTCACGAAGATCGAGGCGTGGGTTTCGCCAAACCTGATGAAAAATGGCCTTGGCGTGACGGTGCCCGGCACCGGAATGGTCGGGCTACCGATTGCGGCGGCGCTGGGGGCGGTTGGCGGTAACGCGCAAGCCGGGCTGGAGGTATTAAAAGATGCCTCCGCCGACGCGCTGGCCCGTGCCAAAGCGCTGCTTGAGGCCGGGCAGGTGCAGGTGAAGCTGCAGGAGCCGTGCGATGAGATCCTCTACTCCCGCGCCTGCGTGCACGCCGGTGATGCGTCCGCAATGGTAACCATCGCCGGCGGCCATACGCGCGTGGTGGAGGTGGTGTTCGAGGGCGAAACGCGCTTTACGCTTGATGAGCAGCGAAATGCGGTGAACGACGATCCGCTGGCGGCGCTCGCGAACGCCACGCTGTCTCAGATCGTGGAGTTTATTGAGCAGGTTCCGCTTGAGGCGATACGCTTTATCCTGGAGGCGGGGCGGTTAAACGACGCGCTTTCCCGCGAGGGGCTCAGCGGAAGCTGGGGCCTGCACGTGGGTGCGACGCTGAATAAACAGCGCTCGCGCGGATGGGTGGCGCAGGATTTGGGTTCGGACATTGTGATCCGCACCAGCGCGGCCTCGGATGCGCGAATGGGCGGCGCAACGCTTCCGGCAATGAGCAATTCGGGATCGGGAAATCAGGGGATCGCCGCCACCATGCCGGTGGTGGTGGTGGCGGAGCACGTCCAGGCCGATGATGAACGCCTCGCCCGGGCGCTGATGCTCTCGCATCTGTCGGCGATCTATATCCACTACCAGCTTCCGCGCCTGTCGGCGCTGTGTGCGGCCACGACGGCGTCGATGGGGGCGGCGGCGGGCATGGCGTGGCTGCTGGGCGGGCGCTACCGGACGATCGCCATGGCGATCGGCAGCATGATCGGCGACGTCAGCGGAATGATCTGCGACGGCGCGTCCAACAGCTGCGCGATGAAAGTCTCGACCAGCGTCGGCAGCGCCTGGAAAGCGGTGATGATGGCGCTGGACGATACGGCGGTCACGGGTAACGAAGGCATTGTGGCGCACGACGTAGAGCAATCTATCGCCAACCTGTGCGCGCTGGCGTGTCGTTCAATGCAGGCGACGGATACGCAGATTATCGAGATTATGGCGAGTAAGGTGTAAAGCATTCCCCTCACCCCAACCCCTCTCCCCAAAGGGGCGAGGGGCTCGATCGTTCCCTCTCCCCTTTGGGGAGAGGGTTAGGGTGAGGGGTAAGGTTTAATCACACCGGCAAATCAATCAGCAGCGCGCGCAGCGGCGTGTCGGCAACAAGCGTGATATTCGCTTCATCACGAATAAACGCGCCATCGCCGCAGGTGAGCGCTTCTTTCTCCTCCGCGTGCGTGACCGCATGCACCGTGCCGTGAATCGATTGCAGATAAGCGCGCGGGCCGTGAAGCTGGAAGCTCGCCTGTTCGCCTTGCTTCAGCTCAATATGGTGTAGCCATACCTGCTGGCGCAGCTGCAGGCTGCCTTTACTGCCGTCCGGTGACGCAATCAGCTGCTGCTTATCGTCCGTGAGATCTATCTTCTGCACCAGCGGGTTTTCCCGCTCCGGGCAGGCATCCAGCCACAGCTGCATGCGGGTCAGCGTTTTATCTTTGCTGAGATTATGCTCGCTGTAGCTCATGCCGGGCTGCGTTGAAATCAGTAACGCTTCGCCCGCCTTGGCCTGGACATGATTGCCCTCGCTGTCGCGGTATTCTGCCTCGCCTTCCAGGATCAGGTTCAAAATATCGACTTTCGGATACGCGCGCGGCTGGAAGGAGGCGCCCGGCGCGAGCACTTCCTGGTTTAACACGCGCAGAGAGGCGTACCCGAGGAGTTTAGGGTCAAAGTAGTGTCCAAAAGAAAAGGTGTAGCGGGCCTGCAGCCAACCGAAATCGGCTTGTCCGCACTCTTTTGCCGTTCTTGTCGTAATCATAAACTTGACCTCTCTTTACACTAAAACAATGGTAAAGGTATGGACGCTTCATTGTTAGCCAGATATTCTGCCCGGTATGTTCAAATTTCCTGAATGAGAACGAGATGGCTAAAGAGAGAGCATTGACGCTTGAGGCACTCCGCGTGATGGACGCCATTGACAGGCGTGGCAGCTTTGCGGCAGCGGCAGATGAACTGGGGCGCGTACCGTCTGCCCTGAGCTACACCATGCAAAAGCTGGAAGAGGAACTGGACGTAGTGCTCTTTGACCGTTCGGGTCATCGAACAAAATTCACCAATGTTGGCCGCATGCTGCTGGAGCGCGGGCGCGTGCTGCTGGAAGCGGCGGACAAGCTGACGACCGATGCCGAAGCGCTGGCGCGCGGTTGGGAAACGCATCTGACGCTGGTCACGGAAGCACTGGTGCCGACCGAGGCGCTGTTCCCGCTGGTGGATCGCCTTGCGGCTAAGGCTAACACCCAGCTGTCGATCATCACCGAAGTGCTGGCAGGCGCGTGGGAGCGCCTGGAAACGGGCAGGGCGGATATCGTTATTGCGCCGGATATGCACTTTCGCTCGTCGTCAGAAATCAACTCGCGCAAGCTCTACAGCATCATGAACGTCTACGTTGCCGCGCCGGATCACCCGATTCACCAGGAGCCGGAGCCGCTCTCTGAAGTGACCCGCGTGAAGTATCGCGGCGTGGCGGTGGCCGATACTGCGCGCGAGCGTCCGGTGTTAACGGTGCAGCTGCTGGACAAGCAGCCGCGCCTCACGGTGACCTCGCTGGAAGATAAGCGCCAGGCGCTGCTGGCGGGACTGGGCGTGGCGACGATGCCGTACCCGTTCGTCGAAAAGGATATTGCCGAAGGGCGGCTGCGCGTCGTGAGCCCGGAATACACCAGCGAAGTCGATATTATTATGGCGTGGCGGCGCGACAGCATGGGCGAGGCAAAATCGTGGTGTCTGCGCGAAATTCCGAAGCTCTTTGCGCACTACAATAAATAAGCATGTGGGCCCGGCAAGCGTAAGCGCCACCGGGCTATTTTTATGCGTTGAGCTTAGGATCAGGACCAAAGCGGTTTTCGCCCGGCGTCCCGCTCTGACAGTTGAAGATCAGGATCACCAGCCAGCCAATAATCGGGATCAGCACCAGCAGCAGCCACCACGCGGAGCGATCGGTGTCGTGCAGGCGGCGAAACAGCACGGCCCATGACGGCAGCAGTACGAGCAGGCCATAGATCGTCGTCAGTACCCCTTCACCGCTCGCGCGCTCCCAGCCGAGGATCCTGTCGACAATACCCAGCACCATGATGAGGACGAAGTTCACCAGAACGAACATCCAATATTCTTTGCGGCGGGCGCGGCCACCGAATCCAACGTAGTTGCGCAGTACTTTTAAATACCAGTCCATTTTTCCTTGCCTCAATAGTCAGTCAATCACTTGTTTTTTAAGCGATCAAAGTAAGGATAGATGGAGATGGTGAATTAAAAAAGGGCATCTACCCGTCATACTTCACGTTGCCTGTGCGTTGGCTGTCCTCGCTCACCCCAGTCACGTACTTATGTACGCTCCTGGGGATTTGCTGCGGAGCCGCCTTCATGCAACACGAATTATTTAGGGTATATATACAGAATATTTATCCAAAACGGACGTCGCGCCCGTGCGGCTCATCCAGATCCTGCCACGGACCGATGGAGATAATGCCCGTTGGGTTAATGGTCTTGTGGCTGCGGTAATAGTGGGTGCGGATGTGGTCAAAATCGACCGTTTCGGCAATGCCGGGCATCTGATAGATGTCGCGCAGGAAGCCGTACAGGTTCAGATAGTCGCTGATCCGGTGCTTGTCGCACTTAAAGTGGGTGACGTACACCGGATCGAACCGCACGAGCGTGGTCCACAGGCGAATATCGGCTTCCGTCAGGCGATCGCCCGTCAGGTAGCGATGCTGGCCGAGGATCTGCTCCAGGCGTTCCAGTGATTCAAACACCTTCCCCACCGCTTCGTCGTAGGCTTCCTGGCTGGTGGCAAACCCGGCCTTATAGACGCCGTTGTTCACGTTGTCGTAGATCCAGCCGTTCAGCTCGTCAATTTCATCGCGCAGTTCAACCGGGTAGTAATCCCCGGCGCGGGCACCGTGGGCGTCAAACGCGGTGTTGAACATACGGATGATTTCAGCCGATTCGTTGCTGACGATAGTCTGGTTTTTCTTGTCCCAGAGTACCGGGACGGTCACGCGTCCGGTGTAATGCGGATCGGCGCGAAGATAGAGCTGGTAGAGGAAATCGTGGTGATAGAGCTCGTCGCCCGTTGCGGCCGGGAAATTATCGTCAAAGGTCCAGCCGTTTTCCAGCATCAGCGGGTTAACTACCGAAACGGGGATTAACGACTCCAGCCCCTTCAGCTTGCGGACGATCAGCGTGCGGTGCGCCCACGGGCAGGCGAGGGAAACATACAGATGATAGCGGTCTTTCTCGGCCGCGAAGCCGCTTTCGCCGCTCGGGCCCGCCGCGCCGTCGGCGGTTAGCCAGTTGCGGAAGGCCGAAACGGAGCGCTTGAAGCGACCGCCGGTGGATTTGGTGTCATACCAGACATCCTGCCAGACGCCGTCTACGAGTTGTCCCATTTTTTTCTCCTCCGTCAGATAGCAAAAGCGAGGAGAGATCTCCTCGCTTTGTGTTCAATCAGTATAGCGTGCTTACCACTTCTTATTCAGAACGCGGTCGATGCTGAATGCGCCAGGACCGGTGATAGCCAGCAGCAGGAAGCCGCCCGCGATGGTCAGGTTTTTCATGAACATCAGGGAGTTCACGCCTTCCGCAAAGTTGCTGTGGAAGATGAACGCCGTCAGCAGGGTGAAGCCTGCGGTGAACAGCGCGGTGGTGCGGGTCAGGAAGCCGAACAGAATGGCCAGTCCGCCGCCAAACTCAAGAAGGATGGTCAACGGCAGCAGGAACCCCGGCACGCCCATCGCTTCCATGTACTGCTGGGTACCCGCATAGCCGGTGATTTTGCCCCAGCCCGCGGTGATAAACAGAATTGGCATCAGAATACGCGCTACCAGAACACCAACATCTTCTAATTTTTTCATTTTACTCTCCAGGAAACCGCTTTGACGGCTAATTATTTTTTATGTGCAAATTCGGTGAGATACCGCGTATTTGCTGTCGATGGAGAGGAGTGTAAACGGGGCGGTTGGCAATTGTTAGCAAGGAAAACTGTCAATCTTTTTCAAAGAAATTGAGTAAAAAGGCGTGCGGGCTGGTGCCCTCATCCCATCCCTCTCCCACAGGGAGAGGGTGCAAAACAAAAAACGGTAACCAGGGTTACCGTTTTGCTTTTATCACCGTAGCTGCTGCTTGCGCAGCGTTGTCTTCACCAGACGCCATGCGCTCCAGGCGCCAAAGCCGCGGCGGGCCCAGCGGACCAGCAGATTGGGATGACGTATGGTCCAAATCGCCATCACGCTGCTGCCCACCAGCGCCCACGAGCGCAGGCTCAGGATCGTATTCCAGCCGCGATCGTAACGCTCCGTTAGCGCCAGCCAGTCACGGCGGCTGGCGGACAGATCCAGCCGCTGCTGCTGGATCTGGCTTAGCAGGTATGCTTTTCGCTTTTGACGTTCGGCTGTGCTGCTCACGGCTTGTCATCCTCCAGCAGCGCGCGGTCGTTGGCAAGCTCCTGGCGCGTATGGCGCAGGAACGTGGACTGGCGCGCTTTACGCATCGTCCACAGACCGCCAATCAGCGCGGCGACCAGCAGGACAACGGTGGTGGCAATCATCGCATTCAGCCGATACTGCGGGTCAATGGCCCAGATGATCAGCACCATCAGGCTCATCAGCCCAAATGCGGCGAAGAGCATGGTCAGCCCGAGCATTAGCAGCATCTGGAAAAGGTTCGCTTTCTCCTCTTCCAGCTCTACCACCGCCAGACGAACTCGCGTTTCGGCAATGCCGACCAGCGTGGTCAAAATACGCTGGCCGATGCCGAGGACGTTTTTAGCAGGCCCTTGTGCGTGACGAGGATCTTCCATAATTAACGACGCGTCAGCAGAACGCCCAGCACGACGCCAATCGCGGCGCCAATGCCTACGCCGGTCCACGGGTTATCACGCACGTATTCGTCTGCACGCGCCGCGGCCTCGCGGGTCTGTTTTGCCAGCGCATCGCCGGTTTCACCCAGACGATAGCGGCTCTCTTTCAGCGCGCTTTCCGCTTTGCTGCGCAGCTTGCTCAGCTCTTCTTTCGATTTATCGGTCGAGGAGTTCAGCACCTCTTCCAGCGTATCGGCCAGGGATTTCAGTTCAGCGCGCAGATTTTCTGAAGTCGTATCTTTTGACATGATTCTCTCCTGTTGAGATTTCCGTTAACTCAATAATCGCGAGCTTCCAGCGCTTTCAGGTCATCCTGCGCCTCTTTCAGCTTTCTTTCGCGCTTGGTAATTTTATCCGCATCACCTTTCTCTTTCGCTTCCTGCAGGTCTTGACGGCGCTCGGCTATCTCGTCCTTCTGTTCAGCGATTTTTTTCTGGTGGTCGGCACGCAGCTGGCTGTCCGTGCAGTTGGCTTTTACTTCGCTCAGCGCTTTTTTCAGCCCGTCGATCCGGTGCTGGTTGTGATGCTTTTCGGCATAACTGATTTCACGCTGTATATCCTGTTCCTTCTCCTGACAAAGAGAGTTCGCGAAGGATGCTGTGCTTAACGAAAAAAGGGCCAGAGCCAGAGTGATGCGGTATTTCATTATTGAAACCTTCCATTGTGTGACGGCAAACCTGGAGGTATTGCCGTTTTCCAAAGTCATGCGGAGAACATTTGAGGGGTGCTCCGCGTACTTAAGCATAGTAAGTAAACGGCATATTCACCAAAGTCAGTGAAAAGATTCGGAATCCTGGTAATTAACCAAACCGATGCGATGTGTCGCGTAAGCGTGACAGCCACGCCGCTGGCTGGCTGTCATCATCCTGCTGCGCAATGATGTACCCCTGCGGCAGCGTGCGGTCCAGCACCGCTTTTGCGGCGGCGCTTTGCGCACTGGAGTCAAATTTTATCAGCAAAACGTCGTCCTGCGGCGTGATGCTTTTAAAGCGGATACCGTTTGCATCCAGGTGATGCCAGATGGAAAAACCGTCCGGCACGCTGGCGCCCTGGTTCACGGGACGAATCGCCAGCGTAGATTCTTGATGCTGCAGCGCAGTCCAGAGCAGAACCAGCGTGCTGAACATAATCAGCGCAGCAAGAGCCCAGGAAAAACGACGAAGCGCGCGCGGTGAGATAGCCATGGTTAGCCCTTGGCCCCGTATTTTTTCTTCCACAGCACCACCAGCGAGCCGACCAGGCCAAAGACCAGCAGCACCACCGGAAGCAGCATCAGGCATGACATCAGCTGATCTTCGTATTTCATAAACACCGGCGTTTTGCCCAGCGCGTAGCCCAGCGTGGTGAGGATCAGCACCCACAGCAGGCCGCTCATCCAGTTGAAGAACTGGAAGCGCGCGCTGCTCAGGCCGGAAAGGCCAGCAATGGTTGGCAGCAGCGTTCGCACGAAGGCAATAAAGCGGCCCATCAGCAGCGCGGAGAGCCCGTGCTTGTGGAATAAGTGGTGCGCGCGCTGGTGGTAATGTGCGGGAAGATGCGAGAGCCAGTTTTGCACAATGCGCGTGTTACCCAGCCATCGTCCCTGGATATAGCTCACCCAACAGCCCAGGCTGGCGGCAATCGTCAGCAGCAGAATAGTTTGCGGAAAGGCCATCGCCCCTTTCGCGCACAGGACGCCCACCAGCACCAGCAGGCTGTCGCCCGGTAAGAACGCGGCAGGCAGCAGTCCGTTCTCAAGGAACAGAATCATAAATAAAACGAAATAGAGCATGCCAATCATGGACGGGTTGGCCAGCGTTTCGAAATCCTGAGCCCATAAGGCATTCAGTAGTTGGGTCAAAAGTTCCATTCAGTGTTCCTGGAAATCGGTTAACGTCACGCCTGTTATCCGGGAAAAACAGTACGGCGACATTCTAGTGATTTCATTATGGTCGCTCGCGGACACATGGGTGGTGGCCAGAACTGTTCCCTGTTAATTGGCTGGTAAGCAAGCACTAACTTACTAGAAAGCAAATTGAATCCAATTGTAACAAAGCCCAACGATTCTCGTCACAGAAATTGCATGAGCAAACTGATTTTGGCGTAAGCCCCGGAAGTGAGCGAGGGATTTTACAAAGGCTGACACAATATATGTTTTGCTTACCCACCGGCGCAGGAGTGCGCAGCGATGGGCTTTGTCAGCGAAGCGGGGCGCTATTTTGCCTGACTGGTGGCCGTATCGAGGTGAACGACAGGATTATCGGCAAAAAGATAGCGGTCAGCGTTAAATTCGAAGTCGTCGCTGGTTTCGTTAAACAGCATCTGTTTGGTATTTTCCAGGTGCTGCCACATTGCCAGCTTTGCCGCGTGTGGGTCTTTGCGAATCAACGCTTTAAGAATTTGATCGTGATCGTCACACCAGTTATCCACGGTGCGTGAATCGATATGATCGTGCAGTTTTTTCCAGTACGGGTTGTGAACGCGCTGAGTCCACATTTTTTCCACGATTGCCGCAAGCGCCGTATTTTGCGTTGCCAGCGCAACCTGAACGTGGAACTGCAAATCCCACTCTGAATCGCGGAAACATTTTTCCTTACGCGCTTTCTCCTGGATTTCCATCAGCTTCATGATGTCCTGCTTGGTCACCTGGGTGGCGGCAAACTCGGCAATGTTGCTTTCAATTAGCTGGCGGGCCTGGAGCAGCTCAAACGGACCGTAGCTGGCAAATTCCAGGCTTTCGTCCGGGACGGGCGAGTGTTTGGCCTGGTTGGAAATCACGTGGATGCCGGAACCTTTGCGCACTTCGACATAGCCTTCTACCTCCAGCATGATGATCGCTTCACGCACTACGGTGCGGCTGACGCTTTTTTCATCCGCGATAAAGCGCTCGGCGGGGAGTTTGTCACCAACAAGATAGACGCCTTGCTCAATGCGATCTTTCAGCTCAGCGGCAAGTTGCTGATACAAACGGCGGGGTTCGGTGATTTCCATATGCGCTCCAGGCAGGGTACGGCGGAGTATTTGTTATACCACTTTTGCAGGCCAGTCTCCAGATTTCGCCATCAAAAAAGCCGCCCGGAGGCGGCTTTTACATACCCGGCGGTAAAAGGGTTGCTAACTCTGCGTCGCCGGCCCCCCAAGGGACTCTCTTTCCAGCTCCTCGGCGGATTTGCTCTTCAGCACCGTCCAGATCACCACGGCTCCCATCAGGTCGAAAATGGCCAGCACGGCGAACAGCGGGCTAAAGCCGATGGTATCTGCCAGGGCGCCCACCACCAGCGCGAACAGGGTGCTTGCGGTCCAGGCGGCCATGCCGGTCAGGCCGTTGGCGGTGGCCACTTCGTTACGGCCAAAGACGTCGGATGAGAGCGTAATCAGCGCGCCCGACAGGGACTGGTGCGCAAAGCCACCGACGCACAGCAGGGCGATAGCGATATAAGGGCTGGTGAACAGGCCGATCATCCCCGGGCCAATCATCAGCAGCGCGCCCATCGTCACCACCATTTTACGGGAGACGATCAGGTTCACGCCAAACCAGCGCTGGAACAGCGGAGGCAGGTAGCCGCCAACGATACAGCCGAGGTCCGCAAACAGCATCGGCATCCAGGCGAACATCGCAATCTCTTTCAGGTTAAAGCCGTACACCTTAAACATGAACAGCGGGATCCACGCGTTGAACGTCCCCCAGGCGGGCTCGGCCAGGAAACGCGGCAGGGCGATACCCCAGAACTGACGGGTGCCGAGGATCTGCAGGACGGACATTTTTTTGCCGTTGTTGGTCTGGTGCTGTGCTTCCTGGCCGCCGATGATGTACTCGCGTTCTTCTTCAGACAGCTTTTTCTGATCGCGCGGGTGTTTGTAGAAAATCAGCCAGGCCATGGCCCAGGCGAAGCTCAGCACGCCGGAGATGATGAACGCCAGCTGCCAGCTGTGCATCACGATTGCCCACACCACCAGCGGCGGAGCAATCATTGCGCCAATCGACGAGCCGACGTTGAAGTAGCCGACGGCAATGGAGCGCTCTTTCGCCGGGAACCATTCGGAACTGGCTTTCAGCCCCGCCGGGATCATCGCTGCCTCGGCCGCACCGACCGCGCCGCGCGCCAGCGCCAGGCCGCCCCAGCTGCCTGCCAGCGCGGTTGCGCCACAGAAAACAGCCCAGGTGACGGCGAAGAAGGCATAACCGATTTTGGTGCCCAACACGTCCAGCACATAGCCGGCGACCGGCTGCATGATGGTATAAGCCGCGGAGTAGGCCGCAATGATGTACGAATACTGCTGGGTCGAAATGTGCAGTTCTTCCATTAGCGTTGGCGCAGCCGCCGCAATGGTATTACGCGTCAGGTAACCCAGCACGGTGCCGAGCGTCACCAGTGCAATCATATACCAACGTAACCCTTTAATTTTACGCATGTAAAACCTCATCGTTATGTGATTTCCGCACCGGGTGCGGCAACCGCTCAACCGTCTACGGGAACGATTGTTAACGGGAGGGGCATCACCAGAAAACGTTCCGGTCCGGCCCGAACCCTGCCAAAAGTCATCGTGCTTAAATGGGTATCCATACCGTTAATTCCGGTGTATCTGACACCGGGAATGCATTCCGTCGGCTTATTGATGCGACGGCGAAAAAGATAACTTGTCATACAACTTTAAAAGGTGAGTGACATCACAATTGCTGGAATCTTTGTAGGGGCATTCTGACTGGCGAGAGAAGCCAGTAACGGCGCGGTTTTCAGGCGGATTTACCTCTTTGACGGTAAATTATTTGTCAGCGTTTATTGATCTGACTCACGAAAAAAACTACGGGCTCTGGAAATTGGTGTGATAACTTTGCAGCATCTGAACATCAAGCTTTCTGACGCTCCCGCTACAGAGGAAGACGATAATGACCCCGTTTATGACCGAAGATTTTCTGTTAGATACCGAATTTGCCCGCCGTCTGTACCACGACTACGCAAAAGATCAGCCGATTTTCGACTACCACTGCCATCTGCCGCCGCAGCAGGTTGCCGAAAATTACCGTTTTAAGAACCTGTATGATATCTGGCTGAAGGGCGATCACTATAAGTGGCGCGCTATGCGCACCAACGGCGTGGCGGAACGCCTGTGTACCGGCGACGCCACCGACCGCGAGAAGTTTGACGCCTGGGCGGCCACCGTGCCGCACACCATCGGCAACCCGCTGTACCACTGGACGCACCTCGAGCTGCGCCGTCCGTTCGGCATCACCGGCAAGCTTCTTTCTCCGGCCACCGCAGATGAAATCTGGGACCAGTGCAACGCGCTGCTGGCGCAGGATCGCTTCACCGCGCGCGGCATCATGCAGCAGATGAACGTGAAGATGGTCGGCACCACGGACGATCCCATCGACTCGCTGGAGCACCATGCGGTCGTGGCGCAGGATGCCTCTTTCGACATCAAGGTGCTGCCGAGCTGGCGTCCTGACAAAGCCTTTAACATTGAGCAGGCGACCTTCAGCGACTATATGGCGAAGCTTGCCGAAGTCTCTGATACCGACATCCGTCGCTTCGCTGACCTGCAGTCCGCGCTAACGAAGCGCCTGGACCACTTCGCCGCGCACGGCTGTAAAGTTTCCGACCACGCGCTGGACGTGGTGATGTTTGCGGAATCAAACGAGGCGGAGCTGGACGGTATTCTGGCGCGCCGTCTCTCGGGGGAAACGCTGAGCGAGCGCGAGGTGGCGCAGTTTAAAACGGCGGTGCTGGTCTTCCTCGGCGCGGAATACGCCCGTCGCGGCTGGGTGCAGCAGTACCACATCGGCGCGCTGCGCAATAACAACCAGCGTCAGTTCAAGCTGCTGGGCGCGGACGTGGGCTTCGACTCCATCAACGACCGCCCGATGGCGGAAGAGCTGTCTAAGCTGCTGAGCAAGCAGAACGAACAAAACCTGCTGCCAAAAACCATCCTTTACTGCCTGAATCCGCGCGATAACGAAGTGCTGGGCACCATGATCGGCAACTTCCAGGGCGAAGGCATGCCGGGCAAGATGCAGTTCGGTTCCGGCTGGTGGTTTAACGATCAGAAGGACGGCATGGAGCGTCAGATGACGCAGCTGGCGCAGCTTGGCCTGCTGAGCCGCTTTGTCGGCATGCTGACCGACAGCCGCAGCTTCCTGTCTTATACGCGTCATGAATATTTCCGCCGCATTCTGTGCCAGATGATTGGCCGCTGGGTGCAGGCGGGTGAAGCTCCGCCGGATATCCAGCTGCTGGGCGACATGGTGAAAAACATCTGCTTTAACAATGCGCGTGACTACTTCGCCATTGAACTGAACTAAGGCCGTCTGAGGTTGATATGCACTACATTAAGATCCATTCGCTGGATAACGTGGCCGTTGCGCTGGCCGATTTAACCGAAGGCGCGGTGGTGACCGTTGAGAACCATACGGTCACCCTGCGCGAGGCGATTTCGCGCGGGCATAAATTTGCCGTGTGCCCCATCGCCAAAGGGGAAAACGTCGTGAAGTACGGTTTGCCCATTGGTCACGCGCTCCAGGATATTGCGCCGGGTGAACACATTCACTCGCACAATACCCGCACCAACCTCAGCGACCTGGACGAGTACAGCTATCAACCTGACGTTCAGGCTGAAGCGGGGCAGGCGGCGGATCGCGACGTGCAGATCTACCGCCGCGCCGGTGGCGAGGTGGGGATCCGCAACGAGCTGTGGATCTTGCCGACCGTAGGCTGCGTGAACGGGATTGCGCGTCAGATCCAGACGCGCTTCCTGAAAGAGACTCGGGATGCCGAAGGCACCGACGGCGTCCATCTATTCAGCCACACCTACGGCTGCTCGCAGCTGGGTGATGACCATATTAATACGCGAACCATGCTGCAAAACATGGTTCGCCACCCGAACGCGGGCGCGGTGCTGGTGATTGGCCTGGGCTGTGAAAACAACCAGGTGGATGCCTTCCGCGAAACGCTGGGCGAGTTCGACCCCGAGCGCGTGCGCTTTATGGTGTGTCAGCATCAGGATGACGAAGTGGAGGCGGGGCTGGAGCAGCTACACCAGCTGTATGAGGTGATGCGCCACGACCGGCGTGAAGCGGGCAAGCTGAGCGAGCTGAAGTTTGGCCTGGAGTGCGGCGGTTCGGACGGGCTGTCCGGCATTACGGCCAACCCGATGCTGGGCCGCTTCTCGGACTACGTGATTGCCAACGGCGGCACCACGGTGCTGACCGAAGTACCGGAAATGTTTGGCGCAGAGCGAATTCTGATGAGCCACTGCCGCGACGAAGAGACGTTTGAAAAGACCGTTACGATGGTCAACGACTTCAAGCAGTACTTTATCGCCCACAACCAGCCGATTTATGAAAATCCATCGCCGGGCAACAAGGCGGGCGGGATCACCACGCTTGAAGAGAAATCGCTTGGCTGCACCCAGAAAGCCGGCGCAAGCCAGGTGGTGGACGTGCTGCGCTACGGCGAGCGGCTGAAAACGCACGGCCTCAACCTGCTGAGCGCGCCGGGTAACGATGCGGTCGCCACCAGCGCGCTGGCGGGCGCGGGCTGCCACATGGTGCTGTTCAGCACCGGGCGCGGCACGCCGTACGGCGGCTTTGTGCCGACGGTGAAAATCGCCACCAACAGCGAGCTGGCGGCGAAGAAAAAGCACTGGATTGATTTCGATGCGGGGCAGCTGATCCACGGCAAAGCGATGCCGGAACTGCTGGCGGAGTTTGTGGATGCCATCGTCGAATTTGCCAACGGCAGGCAGACGTGCAACGAGAAGAACGATTTCCGCGAGCTGGCGATCTTTAAGAGCGGTGTGACGCTTTAATCGGTGCGGCCTGATGCCCTCACCCCGGCCCTCTCCCACGGGGAGAGGGGGCAAACACTAAAAACGGCAACCTCAGGGTTGCCGTTTTGCTGTTAACCTCGCAGCGCGTTTTTCGCTAAGCGCGCGTCTTCCGCCTGACAGGCAGCTGCGGTAAACAGTACGTCGGTAGAGGAGTTTAGCGCCGTTTCGCAGGAGTCCTGCAATACGCCGATGATAAAGCCGACGGCCACCACCTGCATGGCGATCTCGTTCGGGATACCGAACATATTGCACGCCAGCGGGATCAGCAGCAGCGAACCACCCGCCACGCCGGATGCGCCACAGGCACACAGCGACGCCACCACGCTCAGCAGCAGCGCGGTTGGCAGATCGACCGGAATGCCCAGCGTATGCACCGCCGCCAGGGTCAGCACGGTAATGGTAATGGCCGCGCCCGCCATGTTCACGGTTGCACCCAGCGGAATGGAGACGGAATAGGTATCGCGATCCAGGTTCAGCTTCTCCGCCAGCGCCATGTTAACTGGAATATTTGCCGCAGAGCTGCGGGTGAAGAACGCATACACGCCGCTCTCGCGCAGGCAGGTCAGCACCAGCGGATACGGGTTGCGGCGGATCTGCCAGAACACCAGCAGCGGGTTGATCACCAGCGCAACCAACAGCATACAGCCGACCAGAACAACCAGCAGCTGCGCGTAACCCCACAGCGCGTCAAAACCGGTGGTGGCCAGCGTAGAGGAGACCAGCCCGAAGATCCCGATGGGCGCAAAGCGAATCACCAGTTTCACCATAAAGGTGACGGCGTTCGACAAATCGTTGACCAGGTGTTTTGTTGTGTCGTTACCGTGACGCAGCGCGAAGCCCAGACCAATCGCCCAGACCAGGATACCGATGTAGTTACCGTTCATCAGCGCCGTGACAGGGTTAGAGACCATGCTCATCAGCAGGCCGCGAAGCACTTCGACAATGCCGGATGGCGGCGTGATATCACCGGCCGCGCTGGTCAGGTGCAGCGTGGACGGAAACAGGAAGCTGAACACCACGGCCGTTAGGGCTGCAGAGAAGGTTCCCAGAAGATACAGGAACAGAATAGGGCGAATGTTGGTTTTTTGTCCGTGCTGGTGGTTGGCAATCGATGCCATGACCAGCATCAAAACCAGAACCGGTGCGACGGCTTTCAGGGCGCCGACGAAAAGGGTGCCGAGGAGCCCCGTGGCCTCTGCTGCAGGTTTTGACACCATCGCCAGCAGAATGCCCAGCACCAGCCCTACCAGAATTTGTTTAACCAGACTCCCTTGCGCCAGGCGCGCAAAAAGCCCCGTTGATTGTGTGCTCATACAATATTCCTGAGTGAAATTATGTTCCATTCCGGATGTGCTCTAAGTCACATTTATGTCCGGATGTAAGAAAATGTTTGCCTGGTCGAGTATAGGGAATGTGCGAAAGGAGGGAAGCGTAAAATGCTGGATTTTACGTGCTGCGTCATATTTTTTAACTATTAGTTAACGAGAGTGCCGGGCGGCGCTTTTTTTCACCCTCTCCCTTTGGGAGAGGGCCGGGGTGAGGGTATTACTCCACCTGCTTTTTATCGTGCTGGCGGTTAACCCAGGTGTTGATAATCAGCGTCACGATCAGAATGCCAAACACCACGCCGAGCGAAATCGCGATCGGGATATGGTAGAAGTCGACGATCAGCATCTTGATACCGATAAACACCAGAATTACCGACAGGCCGTACTTCAGCATGGAGAAGCGCTCCGCCGCGCCCGCCAGCAGGAAATACATTGCGCGCAGGCCGAGGATCGCGAACAGGTTTGAGGTCAACACGATGAACGGGTCGGTGGTCACCGCGAAGATCGCCGGGATGCTGTCTACCGCGAAAATCACGTCGCTCAGCTCAACCAGAATCAGCACCAGCAGTAGCGGAGTAGCAAACAGCAGACCGTTCTGGCGCACGAAGAAGTGCTCGCTCTCGATCTTGTCGGTCATGCGCAGATGACCGCGGATCCACTTCACCAGCGGCTTCTCGCCAATACCCGTCTCATCTTCTTTTGCCAGCGCCATTTTGACACCGGTAAACAGCAGGAACGCGCCGAAGACGTACAGCAGCCATTCAAACTGGGTAATCAGCCAGCTGCCCGCGAAGATCATAATCGTACGCAGGATAATCGCGCCCAGCACGCCGTACACCAGCACGCGGCGCTGAAGCGACGCAGGCACGGCAAAGTAGCTGAACAGCATCAGCCAGACGAAGACGTTATCGACCGCAAGGGCTTTTTCGATTAAGTAGCCGGTGAGGAAGGCGAGCGCCTGAGGATCGGCAACGGCGCGGCCTTCGGTCGAGGCCAGATACCACCAGAAGGCGGCGCAGAACAGCAGTGAGAGCGTAACCCACACCAGGGACCAGGCGGCGGCCTGCTTCATGGTCATTCCATGCTCACCGCGACGCCCCTGGAGGAAGAGATCGATCGCCAGCATGATGAGTACCACGACAGCGAACCCGCCCCACAGCAGCGGAGTACCGACAGTATTCATACTTTTTCCTTACGCATAAAAAACAAAAACGGCTATGGTCAGAAGACGATAGCCGCTAGCGTTTTATGCATAGACCTCGCCTTCCGGCAAGGTCTCACTTACAACCGTTAAGGTTGCCCGGCGACCGGATGCGCGATTAACGCATCGTAATGACGATCCACCGGCAAGGAAGTTACTCCCCTTTGCAGGTAACAAAATATGTCAGACCATCGGTTTCGTCAATGGTCTGCACGCATTCATTACACTGTTTTACGCGATCGCTTCCGCGTTCACGCCGTCTGCCGGGAACACCACGCCGGTCTGGCGGCGGATCTCCGTTTGCAGCTTCGCCGTGGTGCGGCTGATCGCAAGCCCAGGGTGATTCACTTCGTTCTCTTCCACCAGACGCGCAAAGACCTCTGCCTCATACAGCATAGTGTTGATATGCTGAGGCTGCGTCAGCTCCTGCGCTTTACCGCCGCGCGGAACGATGCTGACCTTCTGGCACTCGGAGATCTTCTCGATCACCAGCGAGCCGTCTTCGCCCTGAATTTCGCTCGGCAGCACCGAGTCGCTCACCTTGGAGTGTTGCAGCGTGACGCTGAAATCACCGTAATCCAGCACCACAATACCGTGCGCATCCACGCCGCTTTCCAGCAGGCTGGCGGTGGCCGTCACGCCGTGCGGCTCGCCCCACAGCGCCACCGCCGAGGCCAGGCAGTAAAACCCGATGTCCATAATCGAGCCGTTAGAGAAGGCCGGATTGAAGGTGTTCGGGTTCTCGCCGTCAAGGTAGCGCTGGTAGCGCGACGAATACTGGCAGTAGTTGATAAAGGCCTTACGCACCTTGCCGATCTTCGGCAGGGACTGCTGCAGCAGCAGGAAGTTCGGCAGGCTCGCGGTTTTGAACGCTTCGAACAGCACCACCTGGTTTTCGCGCGCCAGGGCAATGGCGGCTTCCACTTCCTGAATGTTCGAGGCCAGCGGCTTCTCGCAAATCACGTGCTTTTTGTGGCTGAGGAACAGCGTCGTCTGCGGGAAGTGCAGGGAGTTCGGGCTGGCGATATACACCGCGTCAATGGCGTCGCTTTTCGCCATCTCGTCGAGAGAGGTGAACAGATGTTCGACCAGATAGTCGTTAGCGAAACTCTGCGCCTGCTCGAGGCTGCGGGAATAGACTGCGGTAAGCTTATATTTGCCGGTTTCGTGGGCGGCGTCGACGAACTGGCGCGTGATCCAGTTCGTACCAATAACTGCGAAACGTATCATAAACGTTTACGTACTCCGTAGCGGGGAACCTTTAGCCACTGTAGCACGGGATTATTGCAAAACCAGTGCGCTACTGCGCATTACCATTTAACGATAAATGCGTAAGCCACAGGCGGGTATCAAACTCCAGCTGGTGGTACTGCGGCTCCATGTGGCAGCACAGGGAGTAGAACGCCTTATCGTGCTCTTTCTCTTTCAGGTGCGCCAGCTCGTGGACGACGATCATCCGCAGAAAGGCTTCCGGCGCGTTGCGAAAAACGGTCGCCACGCGGATCTCGGCCTTGGCCTTCAGCTTGCCGCCCTGCACGCGGGAAATGGCGGTGTGCAGGCCAAGCGCATTTTTCAGCACGTGGATCTTGTTGTCGTACATCACCTTGTTGATCGGCGGCGCGCTCTTCAGATAACGGTTTTTCAGATCCTGCGTATACTGCCAGAGCGCCTTGTCCGTCGCGAAATCGTGCGTGCCGGGATAGCGTTTTTCCAGCACCGCGCCCAGCTTCTGCTCGGCAATCAGGCTGCGAACCTGAGTCAGTAAGTTCTCCGGGTAGCCCTGAAGATAAGTCAGCTGGTTCATCAAAACCCCAAAATAGTGTGAAAACAGGTATACTCACGCACCCTTTTCAGGGATACGCCAAATTTTACCATTCAGGAGGGCCGATGAGCCACTTAGACAACGGTTTCCGTTCACTCAACCTTAAACGTTTCCCGGAAACGGACGACGTTAACCCGCTTCAGGCGTGGGAAGCGGCGGATGACTATCTGCTGCAGCAGTTGGATGACACTGAAATCCGCGGCCCGGTTCTGATCCTGAATGACGCCTTTGGCGCGCTGGCCTGTGCCCTGGCGGAACACTCGCCTTACAGCATCGGTGATTCCTACCTGAGCGAGCTGGCGACGCGTGAAAACCTGCGCCATAACGATATCGATGAAGGCAGCGTGAAGTTCCTCGACAGCACGGCAGATTACCCGCAGGCGCCGGGCGTGGTGCTGATCAAAGTGCCAAAAACCATGGCGCTGCTGGAGCAGCAGCTGCGCGCGCTGCGTAAGGTCGTGACGCCAGAAACCCGCATCATCGCGGGCGCCAAGGCGCGCGATATTCACACCTCGACGCTGGAGCTGTTCGAGAAGGTCCTCGGTCCAACCACCACTACGCTTGCCTGGAAAAAAGCGCGCCTGATCAACTGTACCTTCAGCGCGCCGGAGCTGGCCGATGCGCCAGACACCCTCAGCTGGAAGCTGGAAGGCACCGACTGGACCATCCACAACCACGCGAACGTCTTCTCCCGCACCGGGCTGGATATCGGGGCGCGTTTCTTCATTGAACATCTGCCGGAGAACCTGGAAGGCGAAATCGTCGATCTGGGCTGCGGCAACGGCGTGATTGGCCTGACGCTGCTGGCGAAGAGCCCGGAGGCCAGCGTGGTGTTTAGCGACGAGTCGCCGATGGCGGTGGCATCCAGCCGTCTGAACGTCGAAACCAACATGCCGGAGGCGCTGGACCGCTGCGAGTTCATGATCAATAACGCGCTGTCCGGCGTCGAGCCGTTCCGCTTTAACGCCGTGTTCTGCAACCCGCCGTTCCACCAGAAGCACGCCCTGACGGATAACGTCGCCTGGGAGATGTTCCACCACGCGCGCCGCTGCCTGAAAATTAACGGCGAGCTGTACATCGTGGCGAACCGCCACCTGGACTATTTCCACAAGCTGAAGAAGATTTTCGGCAACTGCGTCACCATTGCGACGAACAATAAGTTCGTGGTGCTGAAGGCGGTTAAGCTGGGGCGTCGTCGGTAACGTTAAAAACGGCGCGGTCTGATGCCCTCACCCCAACCCTCTCACACAGGGAGAGGGAGCAAACACTAAAAACGGCAACTGGGTTGCCGTTTTGCTTTTACCGTAGCTACCGGGCACTGCTCTAGATCTCCAGAGCTAATTTCGTCCCCTGCGCAATCGCCCGCCGCGCGTCCAGCTCCGTCGCCACGTCGCACCCGCCAATCAAATGCACCGTAACGCCCGCTTCGCGCAGCGGGTCAGCCAGATCCCGCTTTGGCTCTTGCCCGGCGCATAAAATCACGTTGTCCACCGCCAGCAGCTGCGGCTCGCCGCCGATCGTCACGTGCAGGCCGTCATCGTCGATCTTGCTATAGTTCACCGCCGGGATCATTTTTACCCCGCGCGCGAGCAGGGTGGCGCGGTGGATCCAGCCGGTGGTTTTGCCCAGCCCTTCGCCCGGCTTGCTGGCCTTGCGCTGCAGCATCACGATCCGGCGCGGGCTTTTTGGCAGCTGCGGTCCTTCCGGGCGCAGGCCGCCGGACTGGCTGAGGCTGGTATCAATGCCCCATTCCACGCAAAATTCGGCAATGTTCTGGCTGGTGGCTTCGCCCGGCTGGCTTAAATACATGGCGGTATCAAAGCCGATCCCGCCGCAGCCGATAATCGCCACCTGCTCGCCGACGGGCACTTTGTCGCGCAATACATCCAGATAACTCAATACCTTCGGATGATCGATGCCCTCGATCGCGGGCGTGCGCGGGGCGATCCCGCTTGCCAGGATCGTCTCGTCGAAACCGATCAGATCCGGCGCGGCCACAAGCTGATTCAGCCGCAGCTCGACGCCCGTCAGGTCGATCATTCTTCTGTAGTAGCGCAGCGTCTCGTAAAACTCTTCTTTACCGGGGATCTGCTTGGCGATGTTGAACTGCCCGCCGATTTCGGCCGCGGCGTCAAACAGCGTCACGCTGTGCCCGCGCGCGGCGGCGTTAACCGCAAACGCCAGCCCCGCCGGGCCCGCGCCGACCACGGCCAGGCGTTTTTTCGTCGCTGCCGGCTCGATTGGCATTTTGGTTTCATGACAGGCGCGCGGGTTAACCAGGCAGGAGGTGACCTTGCCGACGAAGATCTGATCCAGACACGCCTGGTTACAGCCGATGCAGGTGTTGATCTCATCCGCGCGGCCGCTCTGCGCCTTTGACAGCAGCTCGGCGTCCGCCAGGAACGGGCGCGCCATCGACACCATATCGGCGTCGCCGCGCGAGATCACATCGTCTGCGACCTGCGGATCGTTGATCCGGTTGGTGGTGACCAGCGGAATGGTCACTTTCCCTTTTAGCCTGCGCGTCACCCAGCTAAACGCCGCGCGCGGAACCGGGGTCGCGATGGTCGGAATACGCGCCTCGTGCCAGCCGATGCCGGTGTTGATGATCGTCGCGCCAGCGGCCTCTATCGCCTGCGCCAGCTGCACCGTTTCGTCGAACGTGCCGCCGCCTTCCACCAGGTCGAGCATCGAGAGGCGGAAAACGATAATAAAGTCCGCGCCCGCACGTTCGCGCACGGCGCGCACCACGTCTACGGCAAAGCGCATGCGGCGGGCATAATCGCCGCCCCATTCGTCGTCGCGCTGGTTGGTGCGGGCGGCGAGAAATTCGTTAATCAGATAGCCTTCCGAGCCCATTACCTCGACGCCGTCATAGCCCGCCTCGCGCGCCAGGGCGGCGCAGCGGGCGAAGTCGTCAATCAGCGCCAGGATCTCGTCGTGGCTGAGCGCGTGCGGCGTAAAGCGGTTAATCGGCGCCTGGATGCTGGAAGGGGCAACGAGATGTGGCTGATAGCTGTAGCGGCCGGTATGCAGGATCTGCAGGGCGATTTTGCCACCTTCTTTATGCACCGCGTCGGTGACGATGCGGTGATGGGCAAGCTGTGATGCATCGTTCAGCACCGCGCCGCCTTCCATCGTCACGCCCGAAGACGCAGGTGCTACGCCGCCGGTGACAATCAGCGCCACGCCGTGCCGCGCGCGTTCGGCATAGAAGGCCGCCAGGCGCTCCGGCCCGTCCGGCCGCTCCTCCAGCCCGGTGTGCATCGAGCCCATCAGCACGCGGTTTTTGAGCGTGGTAAACCCCAGATCGAGGGGGGCGAATAACGACGGGTATCGGCTCATAGTCTCTTCCAGTGTTAATTTATTGTTATGTGGTCGGATGAGTTACTACTGTAGCCAGCGGCAGAAGAAAGGTAAAAGCGGGATCGAATGATTGTGATAGATCTCAAAGAACTTCGCCCCTCACCCTAACCCTCTCCCCAAAGGGGAGAGGGGACTGGCCGGTGCGGCCTTAAAGAATTGGCGCGATCTGGTTTTTTCCCTCTTCCCAAAGGGGAGAAGGGAGCGTCCGGCGTGGACATGGGGCGCAATATTTTCCGGTCCAGCGCGCCGCTGGCGATGCTGAAGGCGGTGAAGAAGGTGGTGCATGAAAACTGGAAGGCGCGAGAGGCGTTCCAGTTCTGGCAGGAAGAAAAACAGGGAGAGGCAAAATGAACGTGACGCTGGTGGAAATCAACATCAAGCCCGAGCGGGTAGACGAGTTTCTGGAGGTGTTTCGCGCCAACCACGAAGGGGCGATTCAGGAGCCGGGCAACCTGCGCTTTGACGTGCTGCAGGACCTGCGCGTGAAAACCCGGTTCTTTATCTACGAAGCCTATAAGGACGATGAGGCGGTGCTGGCGCACAAGCAGACGCCGCACTATCTGGCGTGCGTGGATAAGCTGGAGGAACTGATGTCGGAGCCGCGCAAGAAGCGCAGCTTTGTGGGGTTATTGCCGGAGTGAGCGATGGCCCGGCGGCATCCTGTGCCGCCTGACGCTTTCAGCTAAAGCGGGGATCTTCAGGATAAAGGCGCTGCGCCTCGCTGCGAAGCTGGCGCGCGTAGGTTCCGTTACCCAAAAACTGCTCCACGTTAATCAGGTTGTGATAGATATCCGGATCGGACCAGGTGGCGATCCAGCGTCTGCCGAGGCGGCAGAACCGTTGCAGATCGTCGGGATTGCCGCTGGCCTGGTAGCGCACAATCCAGCTAAGCGCCCGATCCTTGAGCAAGCGCTCGCTGCCGATCCTCGTATCGTACAGTCGCAGCACCCGGCTGGCGTACTGCTGCGGCGATTGCTGAAAGTGGATCAGGACCTGGTTTTGCCAGAATGTAAGCCCCACAAGCCCTGTGCCGCAGAGGGCCAGTACGGTGAGGGCGCAGGGAAGAAGCCGTAAGGATGAACGTCTGAACATGTCAGGATGTGGGCGTTCATGCGCATCCAGCCTGTCGGCAAAGCTCAGCAAAATAATCACCACCAGCCAGTGCGCGGGCGACTGATAGAGCGGATATTCCAGCTGCATGTGGAGAAGAACAGGCAGCAGGCAGCCGAGCAGCGCCAGCTTATGCCGGGTGGGGTGGCGTAAAAAGAGCATGACGCCCGCTGCGAGCAACAGCAGTATGCCCGCCAGCGCAACTATCCCGCCTTCAACCCACCAGAACAGCAGTTCGTTATGGGGATGCGTCAGCTCGTTCATTCCCAGATATAAAGGCTGTGCGCGATCGGCAATGAAATGGGCAAAAGACCATGGGAAGCCGCCGTAGCCCCAGCCTGAAAAGGGATGCAGGGCGATCATCTGCCAGGTTTGTTGCAAAATAAATACCCGGTCAAGGGTGCTGTCCGAATGGTCCTGCAGCGCGCGGGCAATGGTGCCGTTCATTAGGCTTAAGCCAACCGCGATGCCCAGCGCTGGCGCGCAGCGTACCGTCCATCTTCCCGGGTGGGGTACAGCCTCTTCGGTGCGGAAAAAAATGCCGGAAAACATTCCCCAGATGACCAGCCCCGCCAGCCAGCCCGTTCGCGACTCAAGCAGCGTCAGCGTCATAAACAGAAGGACGATCGCGGTAAAGATCGCTACCCGTCGCCTTTTTTCCCGCGCTTCGTGCATCAGCGTAAAACGACTATCTGCAGCAAGCCAGAGCAATACCGCAGCACCCGTGGCGATAAATGAGGCGGTAACGTTGCGCTGCTGAAAAACACCGATGCCGATATGCGGGCTCAGCATCGCCGCCGTGCGCCCCGCTTCCGGAAGCAGAAACGGCGCCCAAAGCCCGGCCAGCGAATAGACCGTTTGCAGCGTGGCCGCCGCGGCGATGAGCCAAAGGACGTACTGGCGCTGTCTGGCGCTGAAATGGCAGTTCAGCAACAATATATAGAGCGTCATGCCCGCCCAAAGCCCCGCCAGGCGGGGAAGGGCGTCACGCTGCCAGTCCGGCGAAGGGCTCCAGAACAGCGGGAGCGTCAGCAGGATCGCAGCCGCAAGCATAAGGCGGGCGCTAAAGGAGAGCGCGATCGTCTGACGAGCCATGGCCCAGGCGCAGCCCGCGATCGTGGCGGTGATGCCGCACCAGACCAGAAGCGGTTCCGGCAGGTCTGCGCCGCTACCGCCGGTATTACTGAGGGCGACATGCGTAAGGCCGAGGAGGATTAAGGTCAGCATCCCCTCCGCCCAGCGCGAGGCTTTTGTGGTCGATAGCCTGTGGGTCATCGCGGCGAACCTTTCCGGGGCTGCTCGCCCGGTTCAACACGGCGAGCAGGTTGCGCCACGCCCAGGTCGTTGAGCGCCTGCCATCTGATCTCACAGCGAGATGCGTCACACCAGGGCCGCGATTCCGTGGCAAACGGGGCGAGCATGGTTGCATCCTCAATCGAATGGCCGTTAACCGTCACGTTGACCAGCGTGACGTAATAAGGGGTTGGGTTGTTTATCTGCACCGCTGCGCCGCTGCGGGTCCACTGCAGCCGCGAAGGGGCTTTTCGGGCAGCGGCGTCCGATAAGCCCGCCGGGCGATAAAACAGCTTCATGCGATTACGCACCGCAAACTGAACGGTATTCGTGTTCCCGCTTTTCGAGGCGGCGGGTATACCGGCAATCACCAGCCAGAACAGGCTCTCCCTGTCCTGAGGCAAGCGTTCACTGATATTGACAATTCGCACCGCATTTTCACGGCCCGCATTCAGGACAAAAAGCGGCGGGGTCGGCATAAAAGCGCTATCACTCTCCTTCGGCTGAGCCTCTGAAGGCATGATTTTTGTCTGAATCAGATAGGGCAACGAGGAGGTGTTACGCACGTGGAGCGACAGCGTGTCTTCACTGCCGTGAAAAACAAACCGCGTTCCGCCTATAACAATGCCCGCCTGAGCCCACGCGCTATAAAGCACTAATAAACAGAACGTAACGATACGCATGATTAATGGATTACTCATACGTCATGCTAAACGTTACCGTTGCGTTTGCCGTCCCTGCCGTAACGCTATCTTTCGTTGCCATGTACTGCGCATAGTAGGTCAGCGAGCCATAGCTATAGGGAAGCGAGTAAGCTACCGTATTGGTATTAATCGGCAGCAGCGAGGAAGTACTGTCTTTAATCGCAATTGCGATGCCGGAGGCTGCGCCAGGATCGCTGTCAATTGCCACCAGATCGGGATTGGTGCTATCGCTGGTGCCATTAAAGCGCAGCGACAGGGTTTTCGTGACGCTGGTGCAATCTTCAAAGCTGATTTTAAACATTATCGGCTGCGAGGTTTCTCCCGGCTGGCTCAGCTGGCTTGAGGCGATATCCCCGAGTGAAATCGTCTGGTTGACCGAATCGGAGCTAACGGTGCAGCCGGGTTCTTCGATGCTGCCGTCGATGTTAATGGTGCCGTCGTGGGCCGCAGCCGACAGCGTCCAGCTTAGCAAAAGCAGGCTAAGAGTAACTTTGATCATTATTGATAGCTCATGTCGAAGTAAACAACGGCGGTTGCGCTGCCGCCAGTCACCGGCATTTTTGTTGCCTTGTAGTGCAGCAGGAAGGAGAGCGTGTTATCGCCATCTTTCAGGGTGAACTGTGGCGAAGGGCTGTTGAGTGGGATGGCGGTGTTATCGCTGTTCATCACTTCCACGCCCACGCCCGTGGCCAACGTTCCGCCGCCGCCGGTATCGGACAAGGCGAGCAGCTGCGGATTATCGGCATCCGCATTACCGCTAAACGTGACCTTCACGCCCGTAGCGTTTGTGCAGCCGGTGAGCTTTATGCTCACCGGAGTGTTGGGGCTGGTTGCGCCAACGCTGCTAAATACCGACGAGGAAATTTTGCCCAACTGAACCGTTTGGTTTTGACTGTCCGCGTCCACGTCGCAGGAAGAGGGCAGTACCGTACCGTTAATGGTCATATTCCAGGTACCAATCTGCGTGTCCGCTCGCGATGTGCCGCTTAACAGGCAGAGCGGCAGCAGTAATAAAACGACGCGTTTCATATCTCTTTCCTGCCTTAAGGTTGGGTCACGGTGATGGTTTCGATCGCGGAGTAATCACCGGCTTCCGGGTTCTTTCCGGTTAGCGCAACGGGGACGTAGGTGAAATCAATATGTGAGGCCCCCTGGTATTGCGAGGCGGTATATTCACCGTTATTGGCTGAAATCGTTTCGCCGCGGGGGTTCAGAACGCGTACGCCGATGTCCGGATTCGACGTCACGATATCGGTGCCGGACGTTTTGCTGGAGGTGACGTGCAGGTCGATGTTGGCTTCATCGCTTCCGCCAAGACAGCTGATGGTCATCGTTTGTTTCGTCCCCGTACCGACCTCACCGCCAGCGCCCGCTTTGCCAAAATCAACCGCATAGGTGTCGGGCAGCACCACCACCGAATTGGAGGCGAGCTTGCACGAGGCCGGAATGGTGACAGTGCCTGAAACGTTGACGTCCGTTATCTCCTGTCCTCCGGAAAGAGCCTTGCCGGACATGTTTTGATCCGCTAAATAGATATACCCCACCCGCTTGGAATTGAGCGTGATGTTCCTCGCCACGCTGGAGTCGGTGATGTTGAGACGTACCCCGACATAATGCCACTGCCACAATGCACTGGGCATGGGACCCTTGGTCACCGCGGCTGAAGAGAAGGTGGTGCCATAACACCCACCATAGTCTCCGCTTGTGCTTGCGCCGTTTGACACATAGGCGTTTCCACTAATGCCCGGCGCAAGCTGCGATGACGTGCTTCCTGCAACGAGCGTGGTGTCCGTACCGCACAACCACATGGCCTGTGGGGGGGTGGTGCAAATGTAGTTAGTATCCGCATTGCCAGGCCAGAATGACGTGCTCATTGGACGCTCTTTGCTGGATGTGCCATTGCTGTTTGAGGAGAAGGTATAATTTTGTTCTACGAGAGCGAGCGGATCAGCCTTATCCATTTTGCAAGTAGCCGCCATGGCGTGGGTCGATTTACCCCACAAAAAACCTGTGCAAAGCAAAATCAAACTGAATTTTAACCATGTCTTCATTACTGACACCTTTCACCTATCTTATTTATCGGCTGCTTTGTTGCACTTTCCGGTAATTGGTAATTTACCTGGCAGCGTTGATTCGGGCCGTTGCCCCACTGCACGTTCAGCCGCCCAGCCAACGGCAAACCGGCAAGATACGTTTGTCCGTCATCGCCGACGATCGTGCTGTTTCCCGCGTCCTGGCTCACTACGGCACCGAAAGGCACCGGTTTCCCGTTATGCAATAACGTCATGAGCGCGCGAATGCCAACGTGCGCGTTAAATTCCGCCCGCACCATCGCCCCTTGCGTAGGCACCACGTTGGCCACGGTGTCGTCAATATCAACGTTTTGCCCCAGGGTATTGGTGTCCAGCGCCACGCGGTTCTGACGATAGGTGGTGGCATACGGGATGACCGCATAGCCGCGCCAGTCAGTTTTGATACCCGTCGCGTTTTCAAGCGCTACGCCTGCCGCACCTGGCGCTTTCACCAGAATGTTCGTGTCGCCCAGCGGCTGGCTCAGCGTTACGCCGTTGCGATGTACCACCACGCCGCCGCTCATGCCGTAGTTGACCTGATGGTAGCCGTCGCTGTGGTTGTAACCGGCCTTCAGGTTGCCGTAGGTACCCTGGTAGTTAACGCTGGCATTTCCATTATCCCCCTCGCCGTGGTTGCCGTACCCTTCCTGCACGTTGTAGCTCAGGTTGTTATCCGCCAGCAGCGTGCCATTGATACCGGTGCTTTGCGTCATTTTGCCGTGCTGGTCGGTATTCATGCTGTAGGTGGCGTTGGCCGTATTCGTTGTAACGGATGGGGCATCGCTACCATGGCTGGACAGCCATTTGCCGATCGGCAGCGAGATGTTAAAGGCGTAAATCTGATCCGCTTCGTCTTCATCCGGCGATCTGCTGTAGTTCCAGGTCAGGCTGTAGGAGATATCGTGCCAGCTCCCGTTGTAACCCAGCTGGAGCAGACGATCTTTTTCATCCGTATGCCAGTAGCTCTGCTCCTGGCCCGTGACGAAAATCGATCCTAACTCCCCGATCTGCTGGGACACGTTGAGCTGAATCTTGCCCTTTTTGCTGTAGTACAGGTTGTAGAAGTCGTTCCAGTCCGGAGCGTCTTGTTTTCCGTCATGATCGTCGTCCTTCCAGTCATCGCTGCCGGTATAGCCGCTCATGTGTTTGTAGGTTGTTTCATCGAGGGTATAAAACCCTTCGGTTGAGTAGCGATAGCCCAGCAGCTGGAAGTTGGTCCCCACCTCGTTAAGCGCTTTTGCGTAGAGGAAGCGCAGCGATTGACCGTCGTGCTGGCTGCCGTCAACCAGCGTGCTGTTCGCCTGGGTGACATCCATCGAAATGGCGCCGATGTCGCCCATATTCAGCCCAAGGCCGAGCGCGAACGCGCGATAGTCATTAGTGAACTGGGTACCGCCGTAAGCCGTAATGCCGTGCGCCATGCCCAGCAGCGCGGTGCCCTGAACGAAGCTGTCATCGTTCTGTTCATCGTTGTTGCTGCGGTATTTCCCCGCGGTAAAGTCGTACTTCAGCCTGCCTTCGCGCTGTAGCAAGGGAACGGCTGAATAGGGAACCGTAAAGCTATTTTCACTGCCGTCGCTCTCCTTCACCGTGACAATGAGGTCGCCGCTCGATGAGGTCGGAAAGAGGTCGTTAATGGCAAATGCGCCCGGCGAAACGTAGGTCTGATAGATGACATAGCCGTTCTGCTTGATGGTGACTTTGGCATTGCTTTTCGCAATTCCGCGTACCGTTGGCGCAAACCCTTTCAGGCTGTCGGGCAGCATGTTGTCATCAGAGGCGATTTGTACCCCGCGGAAGCTCAGGCTGTCGAAAATGTCCGATGGCGTATAGCTTTCCCCTACCGTCAGTTCGGCCTTGAGCGGCGCAATGGTGCGTTCAACATAGGTGCTAATGTGCTCCCACTTGTTTTCGGACTCGTCATCGCTGCTGGTATAGTTCCAGGTTGAATAGTCGCGCAGCCGCCACGCGCCGAGGTTAAGACCGCTCTGCAGGTTAAGAAAATAGTTGTCTTCGCTGTTGCCGTCACCGCCGCTGTTGCTGCCGGAAAAGTCATAGTTAACCAGCAGTGCGTTAATGCCCTGATCCCAATTTTCCGGTGGAATATACCCGCGCGCGCTCTGCTTCAATGCCGCCTGGGGGACGCTGACGTTCAGCCGCAGCTGTTCAAAATCGAACTCTGTCTTACCGTCCGGTATGGATTCAAAGGGCACGCACTGTTCCGGCGCCAGTTTTGCCATTTGAGGAAATGCGTCAGTGTTGATACCCATTGCCTGCAGGCGTGCCCGAGTGAAGCAGGGCACCAGACCTGAATCGACTTTTTCCCCTTTTGGGGCGGCATTGAATTTAACGTCTTCGGTAGCGACAAATTGATCGTTAAGGTAAATATCAACGTGATAGTTACCCGGCGCCTGATTACCGCCTTTTTCGAAATGCGATAAATCAGCCACGGCGCTGGGATCGTCAGATAAAAATGCCGGATTAAAGTAATTATCTGCATGGGCAACCAGCGGCAGGAGTGCAAATGACGCCGGCAGGATAAAGCGCTGCTTTCTACGTCGTGAGAATAACACCTGCATGATGGCACAAGAGACAGTGCGCATTCTAATTGTCATATCCTTGCTGACCCACCTTGATTTAATTAGCTCAAATGTGCCTTCTGCGTAGGCGTATTGGCGCCGTAATCATTTACGGTCTGGAAATTAATATCCCCCTGTGCATTCGCCGGGAGTTTCACATCCGCTTTGGACATCGGTGCCACCATGGTGGTTGGCAGGTTGGCAATACCCGCGTGGAATTGCACCAGCGTCAGGTAATATGGCGTTGGGTTAGTAATGGTTAGCGTGTTTCCACTTTTGTGGAATTGCAAATGCGATGGTGCTTCAACAGAAGACATGGATAAATTTTTCGGGCGCATAAAAAGCTTTATGCGGCTCAGGATCGCAATTTGCAGCGTATTTTTATTGTTCGTATCTTTGCTGACTGACGGAATGGCTTTAACGTTAACCCAGTACAGCGTTTCGCGATCGGCTGGCAGGGTATTCGGCCCTACATACATAATTCGCAGCGTATTTTCTTTCTTTGGCTGGATAACAAAGAGCGGTGGCGTTAAAACAAAATCACTGCTTTTGGCTTGTTGCGCATTCTCCATCCACGCCTGAATCAAAAAAACGGCGTTAGGATCGGTATTATTGATTGCCAGTGACGCCTGAGTATTTCCCTCAGGGTAAATAACCCGGGTTGTACCCAACGATACGCCGCCGGGCTCCGCAGCATTTGCAGTGAATGTAAAAAATCCTGTGCTAACCATGAGTAAAATGGCCAGAGAGGAGCGTAGAGAAGAAATGACGGACATGATGAGCCTTGCTAATTATTGCCACCGAGGGCGTTGAATTTATAAATAGGTCAAAGTGAACCAGGTTTCTGTATTTGCATCACCGGCGATAACCTCATTTGAGGTCGCGCGATAGCGCGCGGTAAAATGCAGCGTTGTTGTGCCATCCTGGATCGACGTAAAGGTGAGAGGACGTTCATTGGGAATAATTTGATTCCCCTGACCGTCAAAAAGACCAAGCCCAACGCCCTGAGCACTTTGTGCGCCATCAATAACGGCCAAAACGCCGGGGTCTTTTTTATCCGTTTGTCCCCGGAACGTTACGCCAACGTCCTGGCTGACGGTAGAATCACAGTCTTTGAGTTCCAGAGTAAATGCCTGAGGATCGGTCCAGCTGCCGAGACCGTGAAATTCATCGGTGCGAATTTCCCCCATCTGGACGGTAAGATCCTCACTTCCTACATCGACCACGCAGGCGGCATTCACTACCGCACCGCGAAATTCAACATCACCCCCTTTTACGATGACGTGAGACTCCGCAAACGCCAGCGAAGGAACGATCGCAAGACCGAGTAATCCGATGGCAACGCTATTTTTAATCATTTCTTCCCCCTGTGAACGTAAAGCTGCCCTCCCTGGCAGAGGTTTCATCCTGACGGGAATTACTGGTAAGTAATGTTGAACGTGGCGGTGGTGTCCACGCTACCCGCGGTAGCGGTATCTGCAGTCTGGATATAGTCCGCAGAGAAGTTCAGGCTGTTGTTACCATCAATGAGGTTAACGGCCTGAGACGGGGTGCCAAGATCCAGCGTGGAACCGTCTTTGTCATAAATCTGAATACCCACGCCAGACGCGGAGCCTGCGCCAGCGGTGTTGTCCAGCACGCCGGGTTCACCCGCTGCAGCAGTACCGTCAAACGTAATTGAAGCCTGCTTAGAAACAGTAGAATCACAATCAGCCAGCGTAATCGCGAAAGGCGTTTTCTGATTAGCAACGGCATCTTTACCGGTCAGCTGGGCAAGGCGCACCTGGCCCAGGGTTACCACCTGGTTTACGGAATCGGAAGACACTGCGCAGGCTGCGTCAACAACAGAACCTTTGAACTCAACGGTGCCGCCCTGTACGGTGGAAGACGTTGCGCCGCTCGTTGCTGCTGATGCAGAAGCGATGCCTGCTGCCATGAGAACCGCTACTGCTAAACTTTTAACCATTACTGTTTTTTTCATAATTAAACTCGAAGTGCTTTTAGTTTATTTGGATTATTCCGTCGTTTGTCTCTTATCCATTAAATACGTTCGGATATGAGGATGTCCTTATCAACTCAAGACATATTGTTACTGACGTTTTTTTTGATTTGAAGCAAAAATAAGGTCCTACAAAGGACCCGGGAATTTGATGTGTTTTTCGAGTTTAAATTACGCGCACGGCAAAACGGTCCTGAAAAGGACCGAATGAAATTTTAGTAAGATATAATATTATATGCCTGGGATAACCCAGGGATATAGAGCGATTAATACGCTTCTGGCAGCTTCTGAATTGAGGTCAACTTTCCATTGTCAATGCTAATGAAGTCACCCTTGCGTAGTTCAGACAGTATTTTTAGCGTTCGGCTTCGCGACATCATCGTTCGGCGTTGAATAAAGTTCTGGACATTGATTTTTCGTCGGTACTCTTCTGGATAAGCCCACAGCTCAATTAAGAGTGAGCGAACCTTTCGATAAGAGTCTACGCCGACCAGCTCGTTTTCTCGTGCGCTCATGACCATCAGTCGATGGGCCAGAACGCGGGCGACGTCATGCCAAAGATCATATTCATCTGCTACCTTGACAAAATCATCCACCTTAACGAAATAGCCAGTGCAATCCGTTTCGGCACACAGCTTATGCTGTGGCCGTGCGGGAACGTCATAGTAAAGGCTATACCCGTCGATAAATCCAATTATGCTTTTTGCAAAGAAAGAATATATATGTAAATCATTTTCTTCATGGCAGATGGAACAGATCCCATCATCGAGAAGAATAATCCCGCTATTGTCTCTTTTAGGACTTAGGTTAAATACTTTTTCTGCCTCAAGAGAGAACGGCGAACTTACTGGTTTGAGATGAGCAAAAAGTGTCTCAATGGCCTTTAGCGGTTTTGTATCCTGAGAAAAACGATACGCATGCAATCCGTTGCCAGTGATGTCGAATGTGGAATTCATAAATGTTCCTGCAAGCAATAATCAATGACTGGCATTTTGGTCCGAGGTCCAAAAAGAGCCGCAATTATGCATCGGTAAGAATTTCATTCAACTCATATTATAAAACCTCAAGTTCACACGCAATTCATTGAGTAACGATTTGAATACAGGGGTGTAAAATTATTCATACGTAGGCATGGGGTTTTTACCAGGAATTTACTTATTTTCCATTAAGTTAAGTCATATTTTTCAGGTTGTTATAGCCTGGAGTATTCTTAAGCAATAAATGCTATTTTGGGGGGCGGCGGTGTTGTGTCTATTTGTATGTAAATTTTACCTGGCGGTCGAGAAGTCAATTTTCTCCCAATATTTTTCTTTAGATACCCCATTTAGCGTTTTGGTTTTTTTAGCAGAGATCTTGAGAATGGCTTCACGGGAGAAAATCCCCCTTCATAAGAAGGGGGAGGAATATCACGCCTCTTCCACGCTTATCCGCAGCGCCGCCAGCGCCTTACGCGCTGCCTTCAGCACCTGCTCACACTGTTCGATCGTCAGCGTCAGCGGCGGTTCGATGCGGATGGTTTTTGAGTTGTTGAGCGTTCCGGCCACCAGCACACGCTGGCGGAACATCTCGCTCGCGAAGGTGTAGCCGATTTCGTTATCGATAAACTCGATCGCCATCAGCATCCCTTTGCCGCGTGCCTCCTGCACCAGATCGGGATATTCCCGACCGAGCTGGCGGAAGCCGTCGAGCAGCATGTCGCCTTTCTGCTCCGCCTGCGCGGGCAGGTTTTGCTCCAGCAGCACGTTGATGGTCGCCAGCGCCGCCGCGCAGGCCAGCGGGTTTCCGCCGAAGGTGGTGGTGTGCAGGAACGGGTTGTCGAACAGCACCGAGAACACCTCTTCCGTCGCCACCGTCGCGCCGATCGGCATTACGCCGCCGCCGAGCGCTTTCGCCAGGCAGAGAATATCCGGCTGCACGTTCTCATGCTCGCAGGCGAACATCCTGCCGGTGCGGCCCATCCCGGTTTGCACTTCGTCCAGAATCAGCAGCGCGCCAAACTCATCGCACAGCTGGCGCACGGCGGGCAGGTAGCCCTGCGGAGGCAGGATCACGCCGCCTTCGCCCTGGATCGGCTCCAGGATAACCGCCGCCACGTCGTCACCGGTTTTACGGCATTCGCTGAGCGCGGTGCGCATGGCGTCAATATTGCCAAACGGCACGTGGCGGAAGCCCGGCAGCAGCGGCATAAACGGCTTGCGGAAGGTGGACTTGGCGGTTGCCGACAGCGCGCCCAGCGATTTCCCGTGGAACGCGCCGCTGGTGGCAATAAAGGTGAATTTGCCGCGCGGCGACTGGTACGCTTTGGCGAGCTTGATCGCCGCCTCGACCGACTCCGTGCCGCTGTTGCTAAAGAAGCTGTACTTCAGCTTGCCGGGCGTTAAGGCCGCCAGCGTTTTCGCGAGCATGGCGCGAAGCGGGTCGAGCAGCTCCTGGCTATGGAGAGGTTGTTTCGCAAGTTGATTCTGTACGGCGGAAACCACAGCTGGATTACGGTGCCCCACGTTGAAAATGCCAAAACCACCCAGGCAATCAATAAACTCCTGTCCCTGGGTGTCGACAAGCGTATTCAGGCTCCCCGCTTGCCACTCTACGGCTCCGTAATCCCCGCCGGCGGTAACAGATTTGCGATACTCCAGAAAACCAGGGTTCACATGCTCTTTAAAGTAGTCGATCACCTCTCGGTTAAGTTGTTTCATCTCCTCATGGTCAAGCGTTCGCTTCTCGATGAGATTCAGTGCGTGCGCGGTACAGGCAAGAGCCGAGGCGCTGGAAGGTAACCTGTTCAAAATATGCTCCCGGGGATCGCGTATCACATGATACTGAGTTAAGTATTGCAGGGATTACGCCACCTCAGCGCGGGCAGCGAAAATCGGGATAAACGCCTGGCTAATATAATCCTGCACAAAATTTAATCATGCCGGGTTCGCCGAAACGGCGTGAAGGGCCAGAAGAAAACGCCGCGGTTTTGTGGGAATTTCGCGCCATTGCCCCGGCGTGGTGCAAGGCGTGCCGCATCAGTGGGCGCTGGGAAAGGATGCTTTGGGAGTAGTTTCAGAATGAAAGTATTTAAAATCAATTAATTAAAAAGGCGTGCAAAAAGTGCGGTTTAACTGAAATTTGCGATCTCTATCGTGTTTAACAACTAAAGATAAATTCGTTATCGCCGAAAAAACAATAAACCACAAAATTAACATTCAAATAACCTGCAAGGAATGCCCGCATGTCCTCTTCATCCTGGGTCACACAGAACGAATATCCTCTGGACGCTGACACCACCTTAATGTCGACCACCGATCTCCACAGCTACATGACCCACACCAACGACACCTTTGTGCAAGTAAGCGGCTACTCGCTCCAGGAGCTGCTTGGCCAGCCGCACAATATGGTACGCCACCCCGACATGCCCAAAGCCGCGTTTGCCGACATGTGGTACACGCTGCAGCAGGGCGAGCCCTGGAGCGGGATCGTCAAAAACCGCCGCAAGAATGGCGACCACTACTGGGTGCGCGCGAACGCGGTGCCGATGGTGCGCAACGGCCAGATGACGGGATACATGTCGATTCGCACCAGAGCGACGGCAGAAGAGGTTGCCGCCGTAGAGCCGCTCTACAAGGCGCTGAATGAAGGTCGCTGCAAAAAGCGCATCCACAAAGGGCTGGTGGTGGGCAAAAGCTGGCTCGGCAAGCTGCCCGCCATGCCGCTGCGCTGGCGCGTTCGCGGCGTGATGGCGGTTCTCTTCCTGCTGCTGGCCGCCGCGCTGCTGGCCACCTCGGCGGGCTGGGCGGCGCTGGCGGCGAGCGCGGTTGCGGTGCTGGCGGGCACGCTTATCTTCGAGCAGCAGATTGTTCGCCCGGTGGAAAACGTGGCGCGCCAGGCGCTGAAGGTGGCAACGGGCGAGCGTAACAGCGTGCAGCATCTGAACCGCAGCGACGAGCTGGGGCTAACGCTCCGCGCGATCGGGCAGCTCGGGCTGATGTGCCGCTGGCTGATCAATGACGTCTCAAGCCAGGTGGTGAGCGTGCGCGACGGTAGCGACAGGCTGGCGCAGGGGAATGAAGATCTCAACGATCGCACGCGCCAGACCGTCAGCAACGTGCAGCAGACCGTGGCAACGATGAACCAGATGGCGGCCTCGGTACAAAGCAATTCGGCCACCGCCGCCGAGGTGGATAAGCTCTCCGTGGCCGCCAGCAGCGCGGCGACCGAGGGTGGAAATGCGATGCACACCGTGGTCAAAACGATGGACGACATTGCCGACAGCACGCAGCAGATTGGCTCTATTACCAAGCTTATCAACGACATTGCCTTCCAGACCAACATCCTGGCGCTGAACGCGGCGGTGGAGGCGGCCCGGGCGGGCGAGCAGGGCAAAGGCTTTGCCGTGGTCGCCGGTGAAGTGCGCCATCTTGCCAGCCGCAGCGCAAATGCCGCCAACGACATTCGCAGGCTGATCGATGCCAGCGCCAGCAAGGTGCAGTCCGGCTCTGAGCAGGTTCACGCCGCCGGCCGCACGATGGACGACATTGTCGAGCAGGTGAAAAACGTCACGCAGCTTATCGCCCAGATAAGCCATGCCACCTCCGAGCAGGCGACGGGGCTGTCCGAGCTGACGCGGGCCGTCGCCGAGCTGGACAGCATTACGCAGAAAAACGCCGATCTGGTGGAAGAGAGCGCACAGATCTCCGCCATGGTGAAGCACCGCGCGGGGCGTCTTGAGGACGCCGTGACCGTGCTGCATTAAGTTATTTTTGGATTTACACAGCCGTTTATTCCATTTGAGGGTAAACGGCTTTTTGTTTTTCTGAATAAGCCACCATGTTAAATAAATATTAAATAACTAAAAAAACGCCGGGTTTTTTATTCCTTCCTCAACGCTCAATCATTGGTGTTACAGAAAAAAACGATCAAAGTCATAAAGTTAGCGAATTCGTTACCGATAACGATGATCGTCTGAGAAATAATCACATCGATGGAGTATATATGTTCATACATGACGTAAGGATCGGCACGAAATTATTTCTGGCGTTTGGGTTCTTTATTGTTCTGATGGTGCTGAGCGCAAGCCTGTCTCTGATAAGCCTCAACCGGGCGAACGACGGAATGCAAACCATCCTTACCCGCGATTATCCGACAACGGTGAAAGCGAACCAGCTGATCGAAAACTTTCAGGAGTTTGTGAGCACCCAACAGCTGATGCTGCTGGACGAGCGGGGAACCTCTACCGCGCGGTCAGAGCAGCGGCTAAAAGAGATCAGCGAGCATATCACGCTGATCCTGGGCGATCTCAATAACGCCTTGCAGGATAAGCAGTCTCAGCAGGTGCTGGCGGATATCCGCGGCGTGCGCCAGCAGTATCTCGACTCCCGCTACCGAATTTTGCAGGCGGTTCAGCGCAACGACCGCGCCGCTGCCGTTGAGGAAATGACCACCACCACGCTGGGCCTCCAGCAGGCCTACAAGGCGAAAGTGCAGGAGCTGATTGCGATTCAAAACGGCGAGATGCAAAGCGCGGGCGCGCAGGTCGACGGCGATTTCAAATCCAACCGCATGCTGCTGATCCTCATTACGCTCTTCAGCGTGGCGGCGGGCAGCCTGATGGGCTGGTACATCGTGCGTTCCATCACCCGTCCGCTGGGCGAGGCGGTGCATTTTGCCGAAGCCATCGCGGACGGTGATTTAACGGCCAGCATCACGCCACACGGCAAGGATGAAACCGGCCTGCTGCTGCACGCGTTGATGGAGATGAAAACGCGCCTGCTGGAGATCGTACAGCAGGTGCAGACCGGCTCGGAGAACATTTCCAGCGCGGCCGCCCAGATTGTGGCGGGCAACCAGGATCTCGCCGCGCGCACCGAGGAGCAGGCCAGCTCGGTAGAGCAAACGGCGGCGTCGATGGAGCAGATTACCGCGACGGTGAAAAACACCGCCTCCCACACCGGCGAAGCAACGCTTCTTTCCGCCGACGCGGCGGCCGCCGTGAAAAACAACGGCGAGATGATGAAGCAGGTGACCAGCAAAATGCGCCTGATCAACGATACGTCTAACCGGATGTCCGACATTATCGACCTGATCGACGCCATTGCCTTCCAGACCAATATTCTGGCGCTGAACGCGGCGGTAGAAGCGGCACGCGCCGGGGAGCATGGCCGGGGCTTTGCCGTAGTGGCTGGAGAAGTGCGCCAGCTGGCGCAGAAGAGCGCGTCGTCCGCCAGCGAAATCCGCCAGCTGATTGAGAGCTCGACCAGCCAGACGCAGGACGGGATGAACCTGGTGGAGAAAGCCAGCGGCTTAATCAACGGCATGGTCGGCAACGTGGAGGAGATGGACGTGATACTTCGCGAGATCCGCCAGGCCAGCCATGAGCAGACGGAAGGGATATCGCAAATTAACAGCGCGATTGGCCTGATTGACTCGACTACCCAGCAGAACTCCGCGCTGGTGGAGGAGTCCGTCGCGGCGGCGGCATCGCTTAACGATCAGGCGATGCACCTCAAGGCGCTGGTCAACGTGTTCCGCGTGGGCGAACGCGCGCTGGCCTAATCCAGCTGGGAGATCTCCAGCGCCGCGCGGTCGATAACGCCCACGATCTGCTTAAGCTGCGCGTCGCTGAGCTCTCCCTGATTGACCTTCAGGTCCAGCACCGCTTTGAAGTTGTCCAAAGCCCGCTTCATCTGCGGGTTTTTGCGCAGCTGGAACCCGACGCAGCGCGCGCTGATTCGCGCGTGAATGCTCTCCATCTGTTCCTGATTCTCATCGAGCCAGCGCTGCCCGGCAACGGTGATCGCGATCTTCCTGCGGCCATTTTCCTCTTCGGTGATGGTGATAAAGGCCTGATCCTGTAGAAAATCCAGGGTGGGATAGATCACGCCGGGGCTCGGGGTGTAGTTCCCTTGCGTCAGGTTCTCAATCTCTTTGATCAGCTCATAGCCGTGGCTCGCGCTGCGGGTCAGTAGTTCCAGAATGACCAGCCGTAACTCGCCGTGACCAAAGAGGCGCTGTCGGCGTCCGCCGTGTTCGTGTCGCATGGTATCTCTCTAAATTGATATATCTAAAGTGTATCTAAGATATATTTAGATGCAAGCTAAAAGATCTTGCATTTTGCGTTATTAGCAATCATTATCATTTAAAACGCAATTTAGATATATCGAATTCACAGCATGAAGGCATAAAAATGACGACTACCCGTTACCCACAGCGCGTTCGTAACGACCTGCGCTTTCGCGAGCTAAACGTCCTGCGCGTTGAGCGCGTCTGCGCGGGCTTTCAGCGCATTGTCCTCGGCGGCGAGGCGCTGGAGGGCTTTAGCTCCCGCGGCTTTGACGACCACACCAAAGTCTTTTTCCCCGCGCCGGGCGCGACCTTTGTGCCGCCCGTCGTCACGGAGGAAGGTATCGACTGGGGCGAGGGCGTACGCCCGCAGTCGCGCGACTATACGCCGCTCTACGATGAGGTTAACCACGAGCTGGCGCTCGACTTCTTCATTCACGACGGCGGCATTGCCAGCAGCTGGGCGCTGAAGGCGAAAGCGGGCGACAGGCTGACCATCGGCGGGCCGCGCGGTTCGCTGGTGGTGCCGGAAGATTACGCCTGGCAGCTGTACGTGTGCGACGAGTCCGGCATGCCCGCGCTGCGCCGTCGGCTGGAGGGGATCGCTAAGCTGCCGGTACGCCCGGAGATACATGCGGTTGTGAGCGTGGCGGACGGATCCTGTCAGGATTATCTCGCTCACCTGAGCGCGTTCAACATCACGTGGGTTGTGGGCCACAGCGAGCAGGCGATAGCAGACCATCTGGCCGCGCTTACCGTTCCGCAAGAGGATTACTTTATCTGGCTGACCGGGGAGGGGAAGGTGGTAAAAAACCTGAGCCGGATGTTTGAAACCGACGCAATTGACCCGCAGCTGGTGCGTGCCAGCGCGTACTGGCACGCCAAATAACTACGCCGCCGAGTCCAGCTGCGCTTCGCTCACCTGATTTTCGAGCGAGGCGCGGACCTCGTTCAGCGCTTTCTCCTGCTGGGCAAAGTAGGCTTCCATATTGCTCAGCGAGGAGACCAGCAGCCACGACTCCTCTTTTTCCAGCTCGGCCAGCTCGTTCACCAGCGTGTTGATTTGCTCGCGCACCTGATCCATTTTTTTGCGGATGCGCGCCAGATCGTTCAGCCTGTCGCTCGCCATCAGCGGCTCGAATCCCTGCTGCAGGCGGGCGACAAGCGAGCGAATGGCTTTTACATCCCCACGCTGTTTGGCCTGGTTGAGCTGGACCATCATCGCGTTGGCCTCTTCCTTCAGGTCGTCCGCGACCAGATCCGGATGGCACAGCTTGCTCGCCTGCCGCCAGAGGCGCTTCAGCTCGTTCCTGTCCTCTTCCGACAGATTTTTCCCTTTACGCAGGCGCACTTCGGCATCGTGATGCTGTTCGCGGTATTTCTCATACTCGTCGTTGGCCTCGTCGCGCGCCTGGCGCGCCGGCTCTTCCTCACGCGTCAGCCCGTTCTCCAGCTCCAGCGCTTCGGCCAGCAGGTTCGCGATCAGGTTACTTTGCTGCTGCAGGTGCTTACGCGCGTCGGCGGCCTGCACGGAATCCGCGGGTAACTCGCGCCAGCGCTGGGTCAGCGTGTTCAGCACCTCCACCGCCTGCGCCATATAGCGCTGGCAGCGGCGGTAGTCCTCTTCCCGACGCTGCGCTTCGGCCCGCTGACGGCGCAGGTTCAGCTCCGCCAGCGTTTTGCGAAGCCCGAGGATCTGCTGCATCAGCGGCCCGAGGCGGGCGAAGTAGAGATCGTTAAATTCATCAAGCTGCTGCACGCGCGCGTTGCGGCGGTCAATCAGCTCCCGCAGCCGCTCCTCCAGCGCCTTTAGCTCAAGCTTGCTGGCCGCCACCTGCGGGTCGCGCCATGGCGTAACGGCGCGCTGGCCCTGCAGCCAGGCAATAATGGCCGCGAGCGCGTCGGTGTAGCGCTTATGCTCAAGCGCGGCGACGATTGCCCTTAGCTCGTCGTCAAACGCTTCATTCTTCAGGCGCGCGAGCTGGCTCTGGGTGATGTCGTCATCCTCCAGCTCGATGGCATTTTTGATGATCTCTAGCCGTTTGATCGGTGTGCTCATGATGCCTTTCGCTTTTGACGCTTAAGTCGTTGAGTAAAGGTTAGTTGTTGAGAACGCTACAGGAAATAATACACACGGATGATGATCGGCGCGACGGGGGATTTCTTTAGCTGTTTTTGGTGGGGGGAGAAAGGGGAGCGGTGTGTGAGGAGCAATCGTGTGGCAAGCAAAAAAGCAAAAGGGCCGGAAATTTCTCTCCAGCCCTTGCTGTATCTGGTGGCCCCTGCTGGACTTGAACCAGCGACCAATCGATTATGAGTTCCTATAATAATAACCAAAAATCAATGGTTTACGTTATTTGTCATTGACATAGTTTGCATCTGTTTGCCAATGATTACCCATCATTCGCCATTTCCACCGCCATTTTATCGCCACTCAATCTGAACTAATCCATCATGGTAGGTAACGCTGCATTAGTTAAGTTAATTATTATAGTGGTCTGTATAAACTTGAACCAATTTTCCAGTAACATATTTATGATCAAGTGATACCTCACTCATTATACTTATGCAGTTTCTTAATAAAAAGTTTTTCCCGTCTCTATTTTCAAAGTTATGTTCTTCATAGATTTCATTGAAGAACTTACCAAACAACCCCCACTTAGATAGAATTGTATTATAGTGTTGTTTATGAGGTTTGAATCTATGCATGATCTCATTTCTGCTTTCTATAATTCTATCTAGCTCTGAAATTTTTGGGTTGTAAATAGCATGAAGATGTCCATTCTCAGTTTCAGAAATACCATAAAAATCTATTATTGTATTTTTTAATTTCTTGCCTAGTATGGAACTCGTGATAATTGACGCCGTTTTGTCATTGGTTATTTTCAAAAAGTCCTTTTTATCACGAATTAATTTGCAAAGAAAATAATGGTTGTTGGAAAAAAGAGCACCCAGATACTCTCGTGATAGTGAATCAAGATATGAACATAGTGTTCTAGCAAATGAGTGTAAGATAATGTTTTGCTTTTTAAGTTCATTAGGCTTGCCTTTTAAAATATCAAGTATCTCGATGATCTCAGCATAATCAACTTCAAGCAATTCTATATCTCTTGTGTAAACATCAATGATTCCGCTGTCTATAGCTGTGGTGTATCCATACTCAGTAATAAAATTCTCTAAAATGGATTCTTTACAAGCTTCAAGAATTAAGTCGCTCTCGGCAGGGATTTTCTTTTTTTCAAAGGCTAGCTCTATAAAATCAAATAAATCCCCTGCGCTTATATTATGTTTTTCCTCAAGAGAGTCTGAGTAGTAGTAGTTGGAATTAATGTTGCTGAATGTTAGAAGTTCATTTAGACCATCTGGCAAGTATTTTATTTCTTTGAACTCATGAAGTTGATTTATGATATTGAGGTTAATGATAGTCGATATGATTAAATTTAAAGAAGCGTTTATTTTATCATTAATATCTATTTCGTTATCATCAAAGTCTATAACTAACATGCGATTTCATCCTTAATGGTAAGGCAAGTCAATGGGTTGAGTTTTACCGCGTCTTCTAAATGATCTGGGGCAAAATGCGCATATCGCATCGTCATTTTTATATCAGTGTGACCAAGTATTCGCTGCAAGACCAAAATATTACCACCATTCATCATAAAGTGACTGGCGAAGGTGTGGCGCAAAACATGGGTAAGCTGTCCTGCCGGTAGCTCGATACCTGTTCTTTCCAGAGCTGACCGGAACGCCCCATAACAATCACTAAACAACCGACCTTTTTTATCATCGGGCAGAGACTCGTAGAGCTCTTTGCTAATTGGAACGGTACGGTTTTTTCTGCCTTTCGTGTTGATGTATGTGATTTTGTATTTCGCGAGCTGGCTTTTACTCAGGCTCTCGGCCTCAGACCACCGTGCGCCAGTGGCTAGACAAATTCTTACCACGGTTTCTAAATCAGGGTGGTCATGCCGTTTGCACTCATCAAGCAGTAGCGAAATCTGATCGTGAGTTAGCCAGGCCATTTCCATTTCTTCCGTGCAGAAAGGGCGCATATTTTTCAGCGGATTTTCACCCTTCCACTCACCGAGGCGATTGAGCTCATTGAACACCGCCCGGAAGTAGGCCAGCTCAAGATTAAGCATGCGGGGCGAAACCTCTTTAACCCTATTTGATCGGGCATACTCACCTTTTAATCGCTTCTCTCGGTAGCGTGAAAACATTTGAGCATCGAAATCGCGTGCGAGTAGTTCGCCCATACACTCAAAAGCATGGTGCATGGCTAACTGGCTTTTCAAGCCGTCTTTCAGCGTAATGCCATGAGCGCTATACCATGAATCAACCAGCTCTTTTAACGTGCGCATGTCTTCCTTTTCTTCCTACCTCGGGTTATGAACGGTGTACTGCTCAAACGCCAGAGCCTCGCCCTTGTAGCGAATTTCTTTCTGATACGTTTGCCTTTTGCACCGTTTAGGTAGAGCTCACAAATCCAACCGCTAGCCGGATTTTTACGGACAGTCATCGATTAACCTCGCTGTATACACCCGCTACACGGCCAATCGTTTTTATCTCTTCTATCCCGCACTCAAACGGCACTTTGCCACCCGCAACGTGTAACTTTTTACCCGGTCGGAGCGTCAATTCTCTGATGCTGGTAGCCCCCTCAATATCAACCAAAGTCCATCAGAAAGTAAGTTTTTTATGACCTCAACAAATTGGCAGTAAAAAATCCACCGCCATTCTATCGCCACTCGAATATGAGATAACAAAAAGGCCACTCGCGAGAGTGGCCTAACTGTATGTTTTTACATATTAAATTTGGTGGCCCCTGCTGGACTTGAACCAGCGACCAAGCGATTATGAGTCGCCTGCTCTAACCACTGAGCTAAGGGGCCGTGGCGGTGAATTATAGAGTAACTCCCCGCTGCAATCCAGCCATTCAAACCTGCCTGCTGTTTTTATAAACAACGCATAATCAATCCTTTATACTTCTATAACGATGTATAGAGCGGAGTAGTCATGATCAACGATATTCTCGCCCCCGGGCTGCGGGTGGTGTTTTGCGGTATCAATCCGGGTAAGTCCTCGGCGCATACGGGTTTTCACTTCGCCCATCCGGGCAATCGCTTCTGGAAGGTTATCCACCAGGCGGGGTTTACCGACAGGCTGCTGAAGCCGGAAGAGGAACAGCATCTGCTGGACACGCGCTGTGGGATCACCATGCTGGTCGAACGCCCCACGGTGCAGGCCAGCGAGGTAAATCTGCACGAGCTGCGTAGCGGCGGGCGCGAGCTGATTAAGAAGATTGAAGACTATCAGCCGGCAGCGCTGGCGATTCTGGGGAAACAGGCTTACGAGCAGGCGTTTAGCCAGCGCGGCGCGATGTGGGGAAAGCAGAGCATCACAATTGGCGTCACGCAGGTGTGGGTGCTGCCTAACCCGAGCGGACTGAACAGGGCGACGCTGGACAAGCTGGTGGAGGCATATCGCGAGCTGGATGAAGCGCTGGTGGTGCGCGGGCTTTAGCGGCCTCTGCGGTCTGATGCCCTCACCCTGGCCCTCTCCCACAGGGAGAGGGGCTAAGCAAAAAAAAGCTCCCCGAAGGGAGCTTTTTCACAATGCCGGACGGATTAGTCGTCCAGGAAGCTACGCAGCACTTCAGAGCGGCTTGGATGGCGCAGCTTGCGCAGCGCCTTCGCTTCGATCTGACGGATACGTTCGCGGGTTACGTCGAACTGTTTACCCACTTCTTCCAGCGTGTGGTCGGTGTTCATATCGATACCAAAACGCATACGCAGGACTTTCGCTTCACGGGCGGTCAGGCCAGCCAGTACGTCGTGCGTGGCGGCACGCAGGCTCTCGGTGGTCGCAGAGTCCAGCGGCAGCTCGAGGGTGGTATCCTCGATGAAATCACCCAGATGCGAATCTTCATCGTCGCCGATTGGCGTTTCCATGGAGATTGGCTCTTTGGCGATCTTCAGCACTTTGCGGATCTTGTCTTCCGGCATCAGCATGCGCTCGGCCAGCTCTTCCGGCGTTGGCTCACGACCCATCTCCTGCAGCATCTGGCGGGAGATACGGTTGAGCTTGTTGATGGTCTCAATCATATGCACCGGAATACGGATGGTGCGCGCCTGATCCGCGATAGAGCGGGTAATTGCCTGACGGATCCACCAGGTTGCATAGGTGGAGAACTTGTAGCCGCGACGGTATTCGAACTTATCTACCGCCTTCATCAGGCCGATGTTGCCTTCCTGAATCAGATCCAGGAACTGCAGGCCGCGGTTGGTGTATTTTTTAGCGATAGAGATAACCAGACGCAGGTTCGCTTCAACCATCTCTTTCTTCGCGCGGCGGGCTTTCGCTTCACCGATGGACATGCGACGGTTGATGTCTTTTACCTGCTCGATGGTCAGGCCGGTCTCTTCTTCGATCTGCTGCAGCTTCATCAGGCCGCGCTGCACGTCTTCTTTAACATCGTGCAGTTTTTCAGACCACGGCTTGTTCATCGCGATAGCGGCGTTGAACCAGGTTTCGCTGGTTTCATTGCCGGTGAAGAGCGTAATGAAGTTCTTCTTCGGCATTTTGCACTGCTCAACGCACAGCTTCATGATGATGCGTTCCTGGGTACGCACGCGATCCATCATCACGCGCATGCTGTTCACCAGGTAGTCGAACTGCTTTGGCACCAGGCGGAACTGCTTGAACACTTCAGACAGCTTCAGGATCTGTTCCTGAGCGGCAGCGTGGCTGCGGCCTTTCGCCTTGATGGTGTCGCGGGCCAGCTCATACTGGGTACGCAGCTCAGCAAACTTCTCGCGCGCCAGTTCAGGATCGATGCTGTTGTCGTCATCGCTGCTGTCGTCGTCTTCTTCTTCATCTTCGTCTTCGTCGTCATCCATCTCTTCCTGAGACAGCTCGGAACCGACGTGAGTGGCGGTTGGCGCCAGGTCTTCTTCAGCGTTCGGATCGACGAAACCGGTGATCAGATCGGACAGGCGAGCTTCTTCAGCCTCAACGCGGTCGTACTGCTCCAGCAGATAGGTGATGGCTTCAGGGTATTCGGCAACGGAGCACTGAACCTGGTTGATACCGTCTTCAATGCGTTTTGCGATGTCGATTTCGCCTTCGCGGGTCAACAGCTCAACGGTACCCATTTCGCGCATGTACATGCGGACCGGATCGGTGGTACGCCCGATTTCAGACTCAACGCTGGAAAGTACCTGCGCAGCGGCTTCTTCAGCATCTTCATCAGTGCTGTTGGAGTTTTCAGCCAGCAACAGATCATCGGCATCAGGTGCTTCTTCCATCACCTGAATGCCCATGTCATTGATCATTTGGATGATATCTTCGATCTGATCTGAATCGACGATATCTTCCGGCAGATGGTCATTGACCTCGGCATAGGTCAGATAGCCTTGCTCCTTACCGCGTTGGACAAGAAGTTTCAGCTGTGACTGCGGGTTTTGCTCCATAAGACGGTATCCACACTTAATTCGTTTGATTGGTGTTGACGATGGGGCTGCCAACCTTTAAAGCGAGGGCGTACTTATATTTTTGCCGCTGCCTCTCAGTGCGGCTGCCGGGGGCTTCCCGATCGATATTCGGCACTTAAGCCGTTAAATTCTTTTGTCTTTGACTTATTTTCTTGCCAGTTCCTGGTTAATCATCCAGAGTTCCCGGCGCTCTTCGCTGCTTAAACCGTGTGTGCGCTCGCGAGCTATCAACTCTTCCTGGCGCAGCTCAAGCATCGAATCAAACATATGGTTGAGTGAGTCGGTGAAGGTTTTTTCTGCGATATCCTTATCTGCTATATCGTCCCACATCGACAGTTTTTCAAGGGTTGCGGCCTCTTTTGTGCCGCGATAGTGCTCTAAAAGCTGTCCGGTCGTCAGGCCTGGCTGCGATAAACAGGTATTCACCAGCTCTGAAAACAGGCTCAGACCAGGCAGCTTTTCGTGGTTCAAACCCGCCAGCGAGGGCACTTGCGGCGCAAGTTCCGGGTTTTGTACCAATAATCCTATCAGTATACGCATGGTTGTGCGTTTTAGCTGTGGCGCGGGGCGAACCGCACCGTTTTCAGCCTGTTTAGGCATTAAACGTTCAAGCTGACTGTCATCGAGAATGCCGAGCTTGTTGCCTAGCTCCTGACGCAGATAGATGCGCAGCGTCTCTCCGGGAACCTGGCTGATTAACGGCAGCGCCAGCGTACTGAGCTGAGCGCGCCCGTCAGGAGTGCTCAAATCAACCTGCGGCATCAGGCTGTTAAACAAAAACGTGGAGAGCGGCTGCGCCTGCTCCATCCGCGCTTCGAACGCCGCTTTGCCCTCTTTACGTACCAGCGTATCCGGGTCTTCACCATCGGGCAGGAACATAAAACGCAGCTGACGTCCGTCGGTCATATACGGCAGCGCCGTTTCCAGCGCGCGCCAGGCGGCGTCGCGCCCCGCGCGGTCACCGTCGTAACAGCAGATGACGTTGTTCGTCACTCTGAACAGCAGCTGGATATGGTCGGCGGTCGTAGACGTGCCTAACGACGCAACCGCGTAGTTAATGTCGTACTGCGCCAGCGCGACGACGTCCATATAGCCTTCGACGACCAAAAGGCGCGGAGGTTCCGCATTATCCTGCTGAGCTTCATAAAGCCCGTAAAGCTGGCGGCCTTTATGGAAAATATCGGTTTCCGGGGAGTTGAGGTACTTCGGCATGCCGTCACCCAGCACGCGACCACCAAAACCAATCACCCGGCCACGCTTGTCGCGGATTGGGAACATCACCCGTTCGCGGAAGCGGTCGTAGCTTCGTCCCTGGTCGTTGGTGACCAGCATGCCCGCATCGATAAGCGATTTACGATCTTCGCTATTGCCGCCAAAACGCTTTAACACGTTGTCCCAGCCGGGAGGGGCGTAACCAATAGCGAAACGCGCAATCACATCGTCGCTCAGTCCGCGCTTTGTCAGATACTGACGCGCAGGCTCAGCAGCAGCGTGCTTAAGAGACTGTTGGTAAAACGAATTAAGACCGTCCATCAGCTGGTACAGCGTTTGCCGTTGATGGCGCTCGATCTGGCTTGGCCCACTGCCTGCTTCATACGGCACTTCGAGATTGTGCATCGCCGCCAGCTCTTCGACGGTCTCAACGAACTCGAGCTTGTCGTAGTTCATCAGGAAATCGACCGCGTTACCGTGGGCGCCACAGCCGAAGCAGTGGTAAAACTGTTTTTCACCGTTTACGGTGAAAGAGGGGGTTTTTTCGTTATGGAACGGACAGCACGCATGGTAGTTCTTGCCCTGCTTTTTTAGCTTTACCCGCGCGTCGATGAGATCGACGATATCGGTTCTGGCCAGCAGGTCATTGATAAATACGCGTGGGATTCTTCCGGCCATATGCCCCAAAAATTTAAGCGACTTATAAACGAAAACAAGCCGCGCATTCCTTCCGGAAGCACGGCCTTACGACTACTACTCTGTCTGTCAATTGAGAGCGCGTGCTCTCAACAGATTAGTACAGACGAGTACGGCGTGCGTTTTCGCGAGCCAGTTTCTTCGCGTGACGTTTCACTGCAGAAGCTTTAGCGCGCTTACGTTCGGTCGTTGGTTTTTCATAAAACTCACGACGACGAACTTCAGCCAGAACACCTGCTTTCTCGCATGAACGTTTGAAGCGACGCAGTGCTACGTCGAACGGCTCGTTTTCACGTACTTTAATTACCGGCATGTAACTCTCACCTTTAATAAATTCGGTTTGCCGCTGGCATCAGCGCCAGCTTATTTCAAAATGGTGCGGAATTTTACTGCAAATGCTGCTGCTTTGTAAAGCACCGATGCGATTTTGAAATGAGACTTTTATAAGGAGGAGGAGTATACACGAGCGGATGTCCTGGGGCGAACAAAGTTTTACATCAACCCGCATTGGCCCTACACTGCGCGGTATTGAAACGAGGTAAAACAAGTCATGCGTGTACTGGGTATTGAAACATCCTGCGATGAAACCGGCATCGCTATTTTTGACGATGAAAAAGGGCTTCTGGCCAACCAACTGTATAGTCAGGTGAAATTGCACGCTGACTACGGCGGCGTTGTGCCCGAGCTGGCCTCTCGTGACCACGTGCGTAAAACGGTTCCTCTGATCCAGGCGGCGCTGAAAGAGGCTGGATTAACGTCCAACGATATTGATGCGGTGGCCTATACCGCAGGGCCGGGCCTGGTCGGCGCGCTGCTGGTCGGCGCGACGGTGGGCCGCTCGCTGGCGTTCGCGTGGGATGTTCCCGCCATTCCTGTGCATCATATGGAAGGGCACCTTCTGGCCCCGATGCTGGAAGATAATCCGCCTGCGTTCCCGTTTGTGGCGCTGCTGGTTTCCGGCGGCCATACCCAGCTGATTAGCGTGACGGGCATTGGTAAGTACGAGCTGCTGGGCGAGTCGATTGACGACGCCGCGGGTGAAGCGTTCGACAAAACCGCCAAGCTGCTGGGGCTGGATTATCCCGGTGGGCCGATGCTGTCCAAAATGGCCTCTCAGGGGACGGCAGGGCGCTTCGTATTCCCGCGACCGATGACCGACCGCCCGGGGCTGGACTTCAGCTTCTCCGGCCTGAAAACCTTTGCCGCCAACACCATTCGTAATAATGACGATAGCGAGCAAACCCGAGCGGACATCGCTCGTGCGTTCGAAGATGCGGTGGTGGACACGCTGATGATCAAGTGCAAGCGCGCGCTGGATCAAACCGGCTTCAAACGTTTGGTAATGGCGGGCGGCGTGAGCGCTAACCGCACGCTGCGCGCGAAGCTTGCGGAGATGATGCAAAAGCGTCGTGGGGAAGTGTTCTACGCGCGTCCGGAATTTTGTACCGATAACGGGGCGATGATTGCCTATGCGGGCATGGTGCGTATGAACGCGGGAGCAACGGCAGACCTGAGCGTCTCCGTTCGTCCGCGCTGGCCGCTGGCGGAACTGCCGGAGGCGTAAATCAGGAGGAGCCGTTTTTCGGCTCTTTTTTCTTTCTCTTCAGCTTCGTCCAGATTTTGGTCTCCTGGCGGCGCCACAGCCGCTGAATATTATCGTGGTGGCGCAGCAGGATCAGGCAGGACAGCATCGACACCGGGAAGGTGAACTGAGGCTTAAACCACCAGACGTAAAACGGCGCGATCAGCGCGCTGACGATGGCGCCCAGCGAGGAGTAGCCGCTAAGAAGGATGGTGAGCAGCCAGGTGCCCGCCATCACGCCCGTCAAATCCCAGCCGATAGGGGCAATGGCGCCAAATGCCGTCGCGACGCCTTTTCCGCCTTTGAAACCGAAGAATACGGGCCAGATATGGCCGACGCAGGCGGCGATAGCAATCAGCCCGAGCCAGAACGGCGTGACGCCGAGCGCATAGGCACCCCAGACGGGAAGCATTCCTTTCAGCACATCGAAAATCAAAACCGCTACGGCTGCTCCCTTGCCGCCAATTCGTAATACGTTGGTCGCTCCCGGATTCCCGGAACCGCTTTCGCGCGGGTCAGGCAACCCGGCAATGCGGCAGACCAGAATGGCGCTGGAGATTGAGCCGCAAAGGTAGGCGAGGAGTATCATTCCAGGCGCGATTGCACTCATAACGCTGTTCCATTTTGAAAAGGTATCGGTATTCTCGGCATCTGTGGATAATACGCATAATTCGCCGGGAGTGGTATCCGGTTTAGCCAAAAAGCAGGCAGGTCGTGATGGATATTGTATTTATAGAGCAACTTTCGGTAATCGCCACCATTGGTGTTTACGACTGGGAACAGACCATTGAGCAGAAGCTGGTGTTCGATATCGAAATGGGCTGGGATAACCGCGCGTCAGCGAAAAGCGATGATGTGAAGGACTGTCTGAGCTATGCCGACATCAGCGAAGCGGTCGTCGGCCATGTGGAAGGGCAGCGTTTTGCGCTGGTTGAGCGCGTTGCGGAAGAGGTGGCCGAGCTGCTGCTGAACAAGTTTAACTCGCCGTGGGTGCGCATCAAGCTGAGCAAACCGGGAGCGGTGGCGCGCGCGGCCAACGTTGGGGTCATAATTGAGCGTGGCACAAATCTGAAAGGTAAGATTTAACGTCATAATTGCTAAACCATTTTCGGTTAAACAGGTCTTAACGCTGTATCTTTCACGGAAGCCGTTGTGGCGACCGTTTTTTATATCTTTTTAGGGGTTTATAGATGAGCGATATGCACTCGCTGCTGGTGGCGGCAATACTGGGTGTGGTCGAAGGATTGACGGAGTTTTTACCGGTTTCCAGTACGGGCCATATGATTATCGTTGGCCATCTGCTGGGCTTTGAGGGTGATACCGCAAAGACGTTTGAAGTGGTGATTCAGCTTGGTTCTATCCTGGCAGTTGTCGTGATGTTCTGGCGCCGTCTGTTTGGTTTGATTGGCATCCATTTTGGCCGTTTGCCGCAGCGTGAAGGGGAAGGCACGGGCCGCCTGACGCTGATCCACATCCTGCTCGGGATGATCCCGGCGGTGGTGCTGGGGCTGGTGTTCCACGACGTCATCAAATCGCTTTTCAACCCGATTAACGTTATGTACGCGCTGGTGGTCGGCGGTTTCCTGCTGATTGCGGCAGAGCTGCTAAAGCCGAAAACGCCGCGCGCGGAAGGGCTGGACGACATGACCTATCGTCAGGCCTTCATGATCGGCTGCTTCCAGTGTCTGGCGCTGTGGCCGGGCTTTTCTCGTTCGGGCGCAACGATTTCCGGCGGGATGCTGATGGGCGTGAGCCGCTACGCGGCGTCTGAGTTCTCGTTCCTGCTGGCGGTGCCGATGATGATGGGCGCGACCGTGCTGGACCTCTATAAGAGCTACCACTTCCTGACCGCAGGCGATATTCCGATGTTCGCGGTGGGCTTTATCACCGCCTTTATCGTGGCGCTGATTGCCATCAAAACCTTCCTGCAGCTGATTAAGCGGATCTCGTTCATTCCGTTCGCGATCTACCGCTTTATCGTCGCTGCCGCAGTGTACGTGGTCTTCTTCTGATAACCGATTGCCCTCAGTCCTTCGGCTGAGGGCAGCGCTGTTCCTTCCACGCGGCTACCGCATCAATTCGTCGCTTCGTCATCTCTTCCCGAATTTCTGGCCCTTTGAAACCCGCCTCCACCACGTCCTTCGTCGGCACCGCTTTGGCCACTTCCCATGCTTCGCGGAGCAGGCGCCCCTGCGGATAATCGCTGGCTTCAAACCCGGTGCGCCCGCGCACGTCGGCCTCGCTGGTCAGCGCGATTTGCTCCACGCGCTGCGGCTTGCGCCAGGCGTCGATGTTGTCGAACAGCCTGACGATGGTCGCCGGTTTCAGGATCGGGAAGGTGTGGATTAGATCGTGGAACTCGGCCACCAGCTTTGCCAGATCGCGGATCTCGTTCGGCACCCGCAGGCGCTGGCAAAGCCCTTCAACCAGCTTTACGCCCGCCGGGCCGTGGCCGTGGTGGCGCGGCCAGAATTCTTTCGGCGTTAAGCCTTTGCCGAGATCGTGACACAGAGTGGAAAAACGCACGTCGACGTCCGGGCTAAGCATGGCGGCCATGCTTAGCGTCATCAGCGTGTGAACGCCGGTGTCGATTTCGGGGTGCCACTTTGCCGGAGCGGGTACGCCAAACAGCGCGTCCACTTCCGGGAACAGCACCTTCAGCGCGCCGCAGTCGCGCAGCACCTGAAAGAAGACCTGCGGGTTGCGCGTAGTCAGCGCGTTTTCCGTCTCTTTCCACACGCGCTCCGGCGTCAGATGTTCCAGCTCGCCCGCGTCGGTCATGGCGGTCATCAGCGCCATCGTTTCGTCCGCGATGCGGAAGCTCAGGTGGGCGTAGCGGGCGGCAAAACGCGCCACGCGCAGCACGCGCAGCGGATCTTCGGAAAACGCGGGGGAGACGTGGCGCAGAATACGGTCGCGCAGATCGTTCTGCCCGCCGTAGGCGTCAATGATGTGGCCGTCCTCGTCCTGCGCCAGCGCGTTAACGGTGAGGTCGCGGCGCAGCAAATCCTGCTCCAGCGTGACGTCCGGCGCGGCATAGCAGGTAAAGCCGGTGTAGCCCGAGCCTGATTTACGCTCGGTGCGCGCCAGGGCGTACTCTTCGCGGCTTTGCGGATGAAGAAACACGGGAAAATCGCGGCCTACCTGCTGGTAGCCCGCGTTAAGCATCTCTTCTGGCGTGGCGCCGACCACGACCCAATCCTTATCTTTGACCGGCAGACCTAACAACGCATCACGAACCGCACCACCGACCAGATAACTCTTCACGCCTGATTCTCCCGTTTTCTCTTTTCCAGAATGATACGTAAGTCTGGCAGAGAAGACGAATTAGTTCATCCAGCGGTCTTTGCGCTTGCGGCTTGGGATCAGCATAGGCAGCACCAGACCCAGCACCAGGCCAACGCCCAGCACGCCGCCGCCGTACATGAACCACTGCATGATGATGGTGCGCTGTTTGTCGTCAAGCTGGAGATTGGCCGCGTTCACTTTCTTCTGCGCGACGATCAGCTCGTTCTTCAGCTTCTGGTTTTCTTCCTTCAGGCCGTTGATCACGCTGTCGCTCTGCGCCACCTTTTGCTGCATTTCTGCGGTGCGCTGGTTCCACGTGCCGTCAATGTTGTTCAGCTTATCGGTCAGGGTTTTCACCTGGTTTTCCAGATCCGGCACGCGGGTGCGCAGGCTAGGCACGTTGCTCAGCTCTTTCATGGGGATCCAGGAGGTGCGGCCGGTGCTGTCGCGAACCTGGCCGTAGTTGGTGTCCGCGTTGGTTTGTAACAGAGTCACTTCCTCGCCGGCGTTTACTGTGCCCACGAGGCGATAATTGTCTCCAGGGCCGCTGCGGACCCAGGTATTCAGTTCATCAGAAACGTAACGCTTCTCTTCAGCGTGGACCGTGGTTGCGGCGCTAAAAGCGAGGAAAGTCAGTCCAATCAGGCGTAATTTAAGCATATTAGTCGTTATTTTCATAGAAAGTGGAACGATAGTAGTGGCATCAGTGTCGCTACGCAAAGGATTCATCATCAATCGGAATCATCTGTGTCCTGATTTCCACTGCTTTAAACTTTTAAGTCCGTCAAAATGCGCATTGCGTGGCAATTTGTCGCAAAATACTATGTACTGACAAACAAATGGCGAGGAAGTTCGCCTTCATTGACGCGTCTGTGACGCACGCAAAAGTACAAGACTATGGCTCAAGAAATCGAATTAAAGTTTATCGTCGAAAAAGACAGCGTGGACGCGCTGCGTCAGCATATCAATACGTTTTCCGGCGAACATCATGAACCGGTACAGCTCCTCAACATCTATTACGAAACGCCGGACAACTGGCTGCGCCGCCACGATATGGGGCTGCGCGTCCGCGGCGCGAGCGGACGTTATGAGATGACGATGAAAATTGCCGGTCGCGTGGTCGGCGGTTTGCATCAGCGTCCGGAATACAATATCGACATCAGTAAGCCAGAACTTGAGCTGGAACGCTTCCCGGCAGAGGTTTGGCCTGAAGGTGAGCTGCCTTCAGCGCTCGCGGAACAGGTGCAGCCGCTGTTCAGCACCGATTTCTGGCGCGAAAAATGGCAGGTAACGGAAGGAAAAAGCCGCATCGAAATTGCGCTGGACCAGGGCGAAGTCAAAGCGGGTGAAAGCCAGGAGCCGATCTGCGAGCTGGAGCTTGAGCTTCTGGAAGGCGATGTGAACGACGTGCTGAAGCTGGCGCGCCGCCTGGTGAGCCAGTCCGGCCTGCGTCAGGGCAGCCTGAGCAAAGCCGCTCGCGGCTATCATCTGGCCGCCGGGGATGCACCGCGCGCGCTGAAAGAGACGACCATTTTGCACGCTGCGCCGAAGGCCAGCGTTGAACAGGGCATGGAGGCGGCGCTCGAGCTGGCGCTTTTCCAGTGGCTGTATCATGAAGAGCTGTGGGCGCGTAACGTGAAAAACGCGAAGACCCACGTGCTGGCGGCAATGGGGCTGGTCCGCCATACCCTGATGCTGTTCGGCGGCATCGTTCCTCGCAAAGCGAGTGCTCACTTACGTGACCTGCTGACGCAAACCGAAGCGCTGCTGCTCTCCGATGTCTCCGCCCAAACGGCGATTTATAGCGCACAAGGCGCGGCGGCAAAGCTGGCGTTGACCGAGTTCCTGGTTACCCGCGGCTGGCGCCCGTTCCTGGACGCGAAGGCGCAGGCCAAAATCAGCGAATCGTTCAAGCGCTTCGCGGATATCCATCTGTCTCGCCATGCGGCCGAGCTGAAAACGACCTTTGCGCACCCGCTGGGCGACCAGTATGGCGATCAGCTCCCTCGCCTGGCGCGCAATATCGACAGTATGCTGCTGCTGTCCGGGGCGTATGACGGCGCCGGGGCGCAGGCCTGGATCGAGAACTGGCAGGGGCTAAAGCACGCCATCGAAACTCGCCAGCACATTGAAATTGAGCATTTCCGAAACGAGGCTATTTCGCAGGAGCCGTTCTGGCTGCACAGCGGAAAACGTTAACTCTGGCAAGGAACCCCAAACATGCCGCTCTCTTCACAGCTACAGCAGCAGTGGCAGACCGTCTGCGAACGTCTGCCTGAATCTTTACCGGCGTCATCCCTGAGTGAGCAGGCTAAGTGTGTGCTCACTTTTAGTGATTTTGTGCAGGAAAGCGTAACGGCGAATCCTGGCTGGCTGACGGAGCTGGAAAGCGCGCCGCCGCGGGCCGACGAGTGGAGGCATTACGACAGCTGGCTGCAGGCCGCGCTGGCGGACGTGTCCGACGAAGCCGCGCTGATGCGCGCGCTGCGCCAGTTTCGCCGCCGGATCATGGTGCGCATCGCGTGGGCGCAGTCGCTGGCGCTGGTGGACGAAGAGAGCACGCTGCAGCAGCTGAGCGCGCTGGCGCAAACGCTGATTATTGCCGCGCGAGACTGGCTGTACGCCGCCTGCTGTCGAGAGTGGGGAACGCCGTGCAGCGAAGACGGGGTTCCGCAGCCGCTGCTGATTCTGGGAATGGGGAAGCTGGGGGGCTGCGAGCTTAACTTCTCTTCCGATATCGATCTGATTTTTGCCTGGCCGGAGAAGGGCTCTACGCGCGGCGGTCGCCGCGAGCTGGACAATGCCCAGTTCTTTACCCGCCTCGGCCAGCGCCTGATTAAAGCCCTGGACCAGCCGACGCAGGACGGCTTCGTCTATCGCGTGGATATGCGCCTGCGTCCGTTTGGCGACAGCGGCCCGCTGGTGCTGAGCTTTGCGGCGCTGGAGGACTACTATCAGGAGCAGGGTCGCGACTGGGAGCGATACGCGATGGTCAAAGCGCGGATCATGGGCGACAGCGACGATGCCTACGCCAACGAGCTGCGCGCCATGCTGCGCCCGTTCGTGTTCCGCCGCTACATCGACTTTAGCGTCATCCAGTCTCTGCGTAATATGAAAGGAATGATCGCCCGCGAGGTGCGCCGCCGAGGACTGAAGGACAACATCAAGCTCGGCGCGGGCGGCATCCGCGAAATTGAATTTATCGTTCAGGTTTTCCAGCTGATCCGCGGCGGACGCGAGCCGTCTCTGCAGTCCCGCTCGCTGCTGCCGACGCTGGCGGCCATTGAACAGCTGCACCTGCTGCCGGAAGGCGACGCGGCAACGCTTCGCGAGGCCTACCTGTTCCTGCGCCGTCTGGAAAACCTGCTGCAAAGCATTAACGACGAGCAAACGCAAACCCTGCCGGGCGACGATCTTAACCGGGCGCGCCTGGCCTGGGGCATGCGCGTGGACGACTGGGCGGCGTTGACCGAAAAGCTGGATGCCCATATGGCGGGCGTGCGACGCATCTTTAACGACCTGATCGGCGACGATGAAAGCGAGTCTCAGGAGGATGCGCTCTCCGAGCACTGGCGCGAGCTGTGGCAGGATGCGCTCCAGGAAGATGACACCACGCCGGTGCTGGCGCACTTGAGCGATGACGATCGTCACCGCGTGGTGGCGCTGATTGCCGATTTCCGGCTTGAGCTGAACAAGCGCGCCATTGGTCCGCGCGGACGGCAGGTGCTCGATCACCTGATGCCGCACCTGCTGAGCGACGTATGCTCGCGGGCGGACGCGCCGATACCGCTGTCGCGCATGATGCCGCTGCTGAGCGGGATCATCACCCGCACCACGTATCTGGAACTCTTGAGCGAGTTTCCGGGCGCGCTCAAGCACCTGATTACGCTCTGCGCGGCCTCGCCGATGGTGGCGAACAAGCTGGCGCGCTATCCGCTGCTGCTGGATGAGCTGCTCGACCCGAATACACTGTATCAGCCGACGGCAACCGACGCCTACCGCGACGAGCTGCGCCAGTATCTGCTGCGCGTGCCGGAAGAGGATGAAGAGCAGCAGCTGGAGGCGCTGCGCCAGTTTAAGCAGGCACAGATGCTGCGCGTGGCGGCGGCGGATATCGCCGGCACGCTGCCGGTGATGAAGGTCAGCGATCACTTAACCTGGCTGGCGGAAGCGATGATTGATGCGGTGGTGCATCAGGCCTGGGTTCAGATGGTGGCGCGCTATGGCCAGCCGAAACACCTCGCTGAGCGCGAAGGCCGCGGCTTCGCGGTGGTGGGCTACGGTAAGCTCGGCGGCTGGGAGCTGGGCTACAGCTCCGATCTGGACCTAATCTTCCTGCACGACTGCCCGGTGGACGTGATGACCGACGGCGAGCGTGAAATCGACGGGCGTCAGTTCTACCTGCGCCTGGCGCAGCGCATTATGCACCTGTTCAGCACCCGCACTTCGTCGGGCATTTTGTACGAAGTGGATGCGCGCCTGCGCCCGTCCGGCGCGGCGGGGATGCTGGTAACGTCGACGGAGTCGTTCGCGGATTATCAGAAGAATGAGGCCTGGACGTGGGAGCATCAGGCGCTGGTGCGCGCCCGCGTGGTGTACGGCGACCCGCAGCTGAAAACGCAGTTTGATGCCATTCGCAAGGAGGTGATGATGACCCCGCGCGACGGCAGTACGCTGCAAACCGACGTGCGCGAGATGCGCGAAAAAATGCGCGCGCACCTCGGCAATAAGCATCGCGATCGCTTTGATATCAAGGCCGACGAGGGCGGCATCACGGATATTGAGTTTATTACCCAGTATCTGGTGCTGCGCCACGCCCACGACAGGCCGAAGCTGACGCGGTGGTCGGATAACGTGCGCATTCTGGAACTGCTGGCGCAAAACGACATTATGGACGAGCAGGAGGCGCAGGCCTTAACCCGCGCCTACACCACGCTGCGCGATGAACTTCATCACCTGGCGTTGCAGGAGCAGCCGGGACATGTCGCGCTGGATTGTTTTGCCGCAGAGCGCACCCAGGTGACGGCAAGCTGGCAGAAATGGCTGGTGGAGCCGTGCGTAACAAATCAAGTGTGATATTATCGCGCGCAAATTGTGAATCTTTCTGGAGTCAGGAATGAAAGTAACACTGCCAGAGTTTGAACGTGCTGGAGTAATGGTTGTCGGGGATGTGATGCTGGATCGCTACTGGTATGGGCCAACCAGCCGTATCTCTCCGGAAGCCCCCGTCCCGGTGGTGAAGGTCAATACCATTGAAGAGCGCCCGGGCGGCGCGGCAAACGTGGCGATGAACATTGCTTCGCTGGGCGCGAGCTCGCGTCTGGTGGGCTTAACCGGCATCGACGATGCGGCGCGCGCGCTGAGCAAGGCCCTGGCGGACGTAAACGTAAAGTGTGATTTCGTCTCCGTTCCGACTCACCCAACCATCACCAAGCTGCGCGTATTGTCCCGCAACCAGCAGCTGATCCGCCTCGACTTTGAAGAAGGGTTTGAGGGCGTCGATCCCGAGCCGATGCACGAGCGCATCAACCAGGCGCTGGGCAATATCGGCGCGCTGGTGCTGTCTGACTATGCCAAAGGCGCGCTGGCCAGCGTGCAGCAGATGATCCAGCTGGCGCGTAAAGCCAACGTGCCTGTATTGATCGACCCGAAAGGCACCGATTTTGAGCGCTATCGCGGCGCGACGCTGCTGACGCCAAACCTGTCTGAATTTGAAGCGGTGGCCGGCAAGTGCAAAACCGAAGAAGAGCTGGTTGAGCGCGGCATGAAGATCATCGCCGATTTCGAGCTGTCTGCGCTGCTGGTGACCCGCTCCGAACAAGGAATGACGCTGCTGCAGCCGGGCAAAGCGCCGCTGCATATGCCAACCCAGGCGCAGGAAGTGTACGACGTGACCGGTGCTGGGGACACGGTAATCGGTGTGCTGGCGGCTACGCTTGCGGCGGGCAACTCTCTGGAAGAGGCGTGCTACTTCGCGAACGCGGCCGCGGGCGTTGTGGTGGGCAAACTGGGGACCTCCACCGTTTCACCTATCGAACTGGAAAACGCGGTGCGCGGTCGCGCTGAGACCGGGTTTGGCGTGATGAGCGAGGACGAGCTGAAGGCCGCCGTTGCCGCCGCTCGTAAACGCGGTGAGAAAGTGGTGATGACCAACGGCGTGTTCGACATCCTGCACGCGGGCCACGTCTCGTATCTGGCGAACGCGCGCAAGCTGGGCGATCGCCTGATCGTGGCGGTCAACAGCGATGCCTCGACAAAACGGCTGAAAGGCGAAACGCGTCCGGTGAACCCGCTGGAGCAGCGCATGATTGTGCTTGGCGCGCTGGAAGCGGTGGACTGGGTGGTGTCGTTTGAAGAAGATACCCCGCAGCGCCTGATTGCCGGTATTCTCCCGGACCTGCTGGTGAAAGGCGGCGATTACAAGCCGGAACAGATCGCGGGTAGCGAAGAGGTGTGGGCCAACGGCGGCGAGGTGATGGTGCTCAACTTTGAAGACGGGTGTTCAACCACCAACATCATCAGGAAGATCCAGAAAGACAGTCAGTAAAAAACGGGCCGAATGGCCCGTTCGTTTTTCACCCTCTCCCTGTGGGAGAGGGTTGGGGTGAGGGCAAAAGGCCGCACTTATGGTTGGTCGTCCACCGGCGGAATAGCCGGAGCCGGCTTCACCTCTTCCGGCGCATTGCGGTTTTCCAGCTCGCTCAAACGCTGTTCCAGCAGCGCCAGCTTCTCGCGGGTGCGCAGGAGCACCTGCGTTTGCACGTCAAACTCTTCGCGGCTGACTAAATCAAGGCGAACCAACTGCGCCTGCAGCGTCTGGCGGATTTTCTTTTCTACGTCATCACCAAATTCACGAATGCCCTTTGGCATGGATTCATGAACCTGACGCGCAATTTGCTCAATTTTCTTCGGGTCAATCATAATGGCTTCCCTTGATAAGTCGATGTTGATGACATTGTAGCGCGTCGTGACCCAGGATAAAGCAGAATTGTTTGAAGCTTATGCATTGCCCAGGATAATCAATAGCGTTATAGTTATCTCGCTTATTCTCAGGGCGGGGCGAAATTCCCCACCGGCGGTAAATCAGCGTCATGCTGAAAGCCCGCGAGCGCTTTGAATGAAAATTCAAAGGTCAGCAGATCCGGTGTAATTCCGGGGCCGACGGTTAGAGTCCGGATGGGAGAGAGTAACGATCCAGTCGGGCATGGGCCCGCTCACGTTATCTTTTTGCCGCTTATACGGCGCTCCTAAGACTGCCCTGATTCTGGTAACCATAATGTTAATGAGGTTTTTTTTACCATGAATCAGACGCTACTTTCCTCTTTTGGTACTTCAACTCAACGTGTTGAACAGGCACTGGATGCGCTGCGCGAAGGCCGCGGTGTGATGGTGCTTGACGATGAAAACCGTGAAAACGAAGGCGACATGATTTTCGCCGCCGAAAACATGACCGTTGAACAGATGGCGCTGACCATCCGTCACGGCAGCGGCATCGTATGCCTGTGTATTAATGAAGACCGCCGCAAGCAGCTCGATCTGCCAATGATGGTTGAAAACAACACCAGCGCCTTTGGCACCGGTTTTACCGTGACCATCGAAGCGGCGCACGGCGTGACCACCGGCGTTTCCGCGGCTGACCGCCTGACCACGGTGCGAGCCGCGATTGCCGACGGTGCGAAACCTTCAGACCTGCATCGTCCCGGCCACGTTTTCCCTCTGCGCGCGCAGGCGGGCGGCGTGTTAACGCGTGGCGGCCACACGGAAGCAACCATCGATCTGGTCACCCTCGCAGGCTTCAAGCCTGCAGGCGTTCTGTGTGAACTGACCAACGATGACGGCACCATGGCGCGCGCGCCGGAGTGCATCACCTTTGCCCGTCTGCACAATATGCCGGTGGTGACGATTGAAGACCTGGTGGAATATCGCCAGACGCACGAGCGTAAAGCCAGCTGACATTGCTGATGTGAAAAAGCCGGGGAAACCCGGCTTTTTTGTCTCTAGTGATAGTTGATTTTAAACAGCACGACGGTTTCAAACGGTCCAGACTGGATAGCCTTTCCGGCGACGGGGGAGAGCTCTGCCGTGTACTCCTGCGAGAACTGCAAGGTGCTACCCGTAAAGTCCGCGTATTCTTTATACTGGTTAAAGGTGTAGGGCGCAGTGCCGTTAAGTATTCTCAGCTTGAGGCCGTTTCCGATAAGCAGGGCCGTGTCATTTTCGTCAAGTTTTTGCGTGGTGTAGAAAGACGAGTCCATCTTAAAACCGTCAGAGCACTGCGCGTCCTGCACTTTAGTCGTCTTCACGGTAAACGTTCGGTTGCGGGTTTTCTGGAGCGTAATGTCTCTCGCGCTAAAGGTGCCGAAGTCGATCGCCTGGTTCTCAGGATAAATGCTGAAGGTTGCGCCGCAGTCAAGAACCGTAATGTTGTTGAGGCCATTGAGGTGATACTTAAGGTTCTGCGCATCGGCCATCTGGTTCACGCCGCCTTTTCCGTCAAACTGGACAACAACGTAATCGCTCAGGGTGCTCACGTAGCCGTGCGGCGGCATCGCTTTGATTTTGACGTATAAACGAAAGCGGACGCCAAACGTTCGCGACGTGTGAATGTCATCCGCGTTGCCTGAACAAAGGCGGTTTTCCCATCCCATTTGCTTTAGCTGCTCGGGCGTATATATCGTGATCTTGTTGTTATCCAGGCACTGGCGCGTATCGACACCGTTAGGTTGGCCGGTGGCGTCATAGTCGATGCCTTCATAGGTTACGCCCAGATCGTAATAAGGATCGGTTGCTGAGGGATAGGGATTCACCCACGCGTAAACGTCTTCTTTTTCAAAGCTTCCGGCCACATCGTGATCGCAGGTCACGATAATTTTTATATCGTTAGATTCCCAGATTTTTTCACCAACCTTTGCATTGCTGGGGATGGCAAAGGGAGAGACGGTTTGCGTTTGCTCGACGGGCCCGCCGGAGGGCCCCATATAGCAGTTCAGCGCCAGCGCTTCCTTCAGCGGCAGCGCGCAAAATATAATTAAGATGAATAAGTTACTGCGCTTTGCCATCTTGCTTACCTCTGCTTGCGCGTAGCTGGCATGTGGCCGTACCGGAACAGCGGACATCCACTTTTTTCAGCGCGCCATAGTCATCGATATAGCCGATGCTGTAGTCGTCTCCGTGATAGCCCGCGGTCGGCGCTGTGGCGGTGGCAAAAGGGGCAATCATCAGGCTGTCGAAGCCGGGAAGCATCGTTTTACCATCTTTGCTTAGCCAGGCGAGCGTGATGTAGTAAGGCGTGGGGTTGTGGATCGTCAGGCCTTTCGCGTTCGGTGCGATCTCCATTTTAAGCTCCGTATCATCGCCCGCTTTTTTAGCGATGCCGGTAGGGCGCCAGAACAGTTTGATGCGGCTTTGCATGGCGACCTGCATGATGCTTCGCTCTTCGCCAGCGGCGGTGCTTTTAGGCGGCACTTCCCGGAGGTTGAAATAGAAAAGCGACTCCCGGTCTTTCGGCAGCTGGCTGGCCGCCGTTTGCTTTACGATCCTCACCTGCGTGGACGCGCCTGGCTCAACGCGCTGTAAGGGCGGTAGCGCCATAAAGTGGCTATCGTCTTTTTTCCCCTGATCGTTCTCGACCCAGGAGAGCGCAAGATAGGGCAGGGATTTGCTTTGGTTATCGATGCGCAGGCTGCTGGCCTTATCTTTTTCAGGAAAGACAATGCGCGTGCGATCGAGGTTGATCGCCGCCTGCGCGGCAAAAGTGGTGCTGAGTAATAACAGGCTCAGGCATTTCAGTGTATTCAGTTTCATCATTGTTTCTTACTTACAGGGCAGTATGAGCTGCATACTGCTGTCCAGACGCGCAGGCAAGGAGAAGCGACATTGATTCTCAGCCCCCCACGTCACCTTAAATTGTTGCTCAGGCCGCACGGCGCCAAGCCAGATGTGACCCTCTTCTGCCACCATGCCGACCTGCTGCCCGTTCTCCTCAAGCGTGACCAGAGCGCCAAGAGGCGGCATGCCGCTGGTGGTGCGCAGAACGCCGAGAATATCTTTCCCCTCGCGCGAGGCGATCTGCCGGTAACCTATCGCGCCTTCTGTCCAGGTCGATGTCACCACCCGGTTATCCACATCAACGCCCTCCGGCAGATTATTCATGTTCACCTGCACGCTGGACGGCGCGTAGCTGGAGAAGGACGGCAGAACGCCGATGCCATACGAATTGGTGCGATCGCGGGAGGCGTTCAGCGGGATATCGGCGATGCCGTCGGTGCTGACCATCACGCGGGGCTCGTTACCGTAGCTTCGACGATGGAACGCCGCGCCGTTGAGCGTGGAGGTAAACGAGCCGTTCCAGCTTGCGCTGAGTGAAGTGTATTCATTGGCCTTATGGCTACCCGAGACGTTCAGGTCGCCAAGCGACGAGTAGTGCTGATAGTTGCCGCTGACCTGGGCCCCCGCATCGCTTTTCTCGCTTTCCGTTCCTGCCGAGACGCCCCACGTGTTATCCACATCTGTAGAGTCATACCAGGAGACGTTTTGGCTCAGCGTGCTGCTGTTTCGCAGGTCATAGTTCAGGCGGTGATCGCTATCCAGCGGAACGCTCAGCGAGAGGTAGAACTGAGTATCGTCCCGCTCGTCTTCATAATGCGTTTTGCTAAACGAGGCCGTGATCCCAAGATTTTTCCACCGCCCAAGATCGACGTTATAGCCTGCCGTGATGCTTCCGGTGGTTGAGGGGGCCTGGTCCCACCACGTCTGACGCAGCAGGCTGACGTACAGATTCAGCGACAGCGGCGCAATGAACTGGCTGGCGGTCACGCTCAGCGTCTGCTTTTCCGTTTCCCGAGCGTCGTTGTCATCATCCAGGAAGCGGGAGTAGCTGAGAAATTGGTTGTCCGAATAGCGATAGCTCGCCAGCGTAATCTGGCTGTTGGTGGAATCAAACCGCTTGCTGTAGTTGACGCGGTAGCTATAGCCCGTTTGCGGGTCCTGATGGGAAAGCTGGCTGGTCGCCTGGGTGACGTCAAAGGAAATGGCGCCGAGCACGGACAGGTTTTGCCCGAGGCCGAGCGCAGCTGAGCGATAGCGATCGCCATCGGCAAGCGTGCCGCCGTACAGCGAGGTTTGAGACAGCATGCCCCAGGAGAACTCTCCGCTCGCAAAGGCATTTCCTTCCAGCGCGTGAGACGTATCCTGGCGGGCTTTCCCGACGGCAAGTTTATAACGCATTTGACCCTGGCGCGTCAGGAACGGGACGGAGGCGGCGGAAACCTGAAAGGCGCTTACCCGGCCGTCCTCTTCGGTGATTTTGACGTCAAGCATCCCCTGCACGGACTGGTTCAGATCCTGGATAACAAACGGGCCCGGCGGCACTTTTGTTTGATAAATCACGCGATCGGCCAGGCTAACGGTGACGGTAGCGTTCGTCTGCGCAATGCCAGAAATCTGTGGCGCGTAGCCGCGAAGCGACCACGGAAGCATGCGTTCATCGCTCACAAGCGATGCGCCCGTATAGGTAAACGACTCAAAAATAGAGGATTGCAGGTCGCTCTCGCCAAGCGTTAGCCTGGCACCCGCTGAGGGAAGCGCGCGAAACAGATAAACGCGGGAAAAACGACCGCTGTGGTCCGCGCCTTCGTCGGTGCGGGTTTGCGAATACTGGTAATCACTGCGCAAGCGCCACGCGCCGAGATTAGCGCCAGCCGTACCGTAGGTGTTGATATTGTTGCTGTCGCTGCCTTCTTCCGGCTGATAGCGGCTGGCGAACAGGTTGTAGTCCAGCAGCACGCCGGACACGCCGTTGTCCCAGGTTGAGGGCGGCATCCAGTCCGCCTGACTGTACAGCAGCCACGCCTGCGGGATCGTTATCTTGAGCGTCTGGCTGGATTGCTCAAAGTTGAGCGTGATGTCCGGCAGGGGGGTAAGATTGACACAGCCCTTTTCCTCGACGAGCATACGGCGGTATTTTTCCTGCAAACCAAACGTATCGGCTAGCTCAGGAGGGATGCAGGCGTCGACCGCATCGTCTTTTTTTTGCCAGGTCAGCTGCCAGCCGTTTTGCATAACGTGGTCGTTTATCGATACGTTAACAAAATAGCTGCCGGGGGCGATGGTGGATTTGTCTTTAAATAACGTCAGATCGACACCGTTGCGCATATCCCGATCGATAGCATCGATGTTAAACTCTGTAGCGAATGAAACTTTTGCCGTTAACAGGGATGAAAAGAAAATAACCACATATGTATATTTTTTCATTATCCCGTTACTCAAAAAAAGAAATAGCCGGCTGGCAATGACTGCCAGCCGGTTTATATGGCGTGAATTTATTTATATGCGAGGATATAATTAGCCGACGCGGTTACCTGGCCTGCGGTAGCCGTTTGACCGCTCGCCACTTCCATCTGCGCTTTAAAGTGCAGGGTCTGCGTTGTTGAGCCCTCGGAAAGCGCGAGCTCATTCTTGGCGCCCAGAACGATTGGATTTTCTGCATTGTCGAGCAGGCGTACGCCAACGTTCTGCGCGCCATTTGCATAGGTGTTGGTCATCAGGCTACTATCGGCGGCTTCCGTTGCCGTGCTGCTAAAGGTGACATCAACTTTAGTAATGGCTGTTGGGGTTTCATCAGCGGCTTCCAGCTGGCAGTTTTGAAGATTGATTTCTACCGGAACTGCAGTGGCTTTTTTATTGGCGTTGATAACTGCGGTGGTCACTTCACCCAGGTCGACTTCTTTGTCTACGCTGTCCGGAGCGATGCTGCAAGGCGCATCGATAACGGTTCCTTTGAAGGTGATTTTTCCAGAACCCTGCTCATCAGCGAAAGCAGAACCAGAAATGACGGTTGCCATTGCAATGGCCAACAGCGCTTTTTTTCCTGCGTACATGGGAAATATCCTTATCAAATAATCGTTCATTCTAAATATTATTTTTTAGAATTCCGCCAGGATTATATCCATGATGATATTTTCGAGCGATTAGGCAATCTGAAAGATACCTTAAGGGCGATTTAATATATTGATGATGATTATTGATTAGGATGGCGATATTGAATTATGCATCTAGTATATCATTGCTTACAGGAACGTTATTAGCGTTTTCGTGTTCATTATTTATCACTTTGCTGTGGCGTTGATGGCTCGGTGCGTGAGTGTTTTCTGAAGGGCTATTATTAAAGGATAATTTAAAAGGAAGGTTTAATATTATATTCCTTCCTTTTCTTTAATGATATTTTCAGCCAATGCCCATGCTTTGCAAGAGTACGAGGCTTAACCCCATAACCGACATTCCACATAAAACGCCGTAGCTAGGATTATTATTCGGGTCGATCTCTTTGGCCAGCGGCATGAGCTCATCGACGGAAAGGGCAACCATAATTCCGGCCACCGCAGCCATAATTGCAGCCATCACGACGGGGGATACCAGGCTTCCCAGAATGAGCCACGCCAGCACGCCGCCGAGAATTTCCGCCAGGCCAGAAATCCCGGCCCAGAACACCGCCGTGCGCTTCGACCCCGTCGCCGCATACACTGGCCCAGCCACTGCAAGTCCTTCAGGAATATTGTGCAAAGCTACGGCCAGCGCAATGCCAAAGCCAAGCTCCAGGTTATTGCTGGCGGTGACGTAGGTGGCCACACCCTCGGGGAAGTTGTGCAGGCTAATGCCCAGCGTCAACAGAATCGCGGTGCGCTTAATGTTATGCGGAAGCGGTGAAACGCGCTTTTGCATTAAATCCTGAGGATGCGCGTGCGGCAGCATGCGATCCAGCGCGAAGTACCCCAGCAGGCCGACAACAAACATGCCGTAGCCCAGCATTGGAGACATGCCTTTCGTGCCCAGCGCGGCGGGCAGCATCTCCATAAGGGAGATGAGCAACATAATTCCGGCGGCGAAGCCCAGCGAAAAGGCCAGCACGCGGTTGGACGGTTTCTGGCCCAGCACGCCCAGCATTGCGCCAATGAAGGTCGCTGCGCCTGCCAGTATGGTCAGAATCAAGGGGGCCGACATTCTTCTCTCCTTTACCTAATCCCTACGTTCAAATTTCCTGATGATGATCTTCATGCTTATCAGCGTTCATCCTGGCCGGATTGCGCGTAGTGTAGAACCATCAAATTGACACCTTCTGTAAGGATATCACCATGTCTTCATCTCGTATGCCAGCACTGTTTTTAGGCCACGGTAGCCCAATGAACGTTCTGGAAGATAACGTCTATACCCGCACGTGGCGTCATCTGGGCGAGACGTTGCCGCGTCCAAAGGCGATTGTGGTGGTGTCTGCACACTGGTTCACTCGCGGAACCGGCGTGACCGCAATGGAAACCCCGAAAACCATTCATGATTTTGGCGGCTTTCCACAGGCGCTGTACGACACGCATTACCCTGCTCCAGGTTCGCCAGCGCTGGCGCAGCGGCTGGTTGAGCTGCTTGCTCCCGTTCCCGTCGCGCTGGATAAAGAGGCCTGGGGCTTTGACCACGGTTCCTGGGGTGTTCTGATTAAAATGTATCCAAATGCGGATATTCCGATGGTACAGCTGAGCATCGACAGCACCAAACCGGCAGCCTGGCACCTTGACATGGGCCGCAGGCTGGCGACGCTGCGCGATGAAGGCATCATGCTGGTGGCGAGCGGCAACGTAGTGCATAACCTGCGTACCGCGCGCTGGCACGGCGAAAATACGCCGTACCCGTGGGCGACATCCTTTAACGACTATGTTAAAGCGAACCTGACCTGGCAAGGGCCGGTGGAACAGCACCCGCTGGTTAACTATCTGGATCATGAAGGCGGTTCGCTCTCTAACCCGACGCCGGAACACTTCCTGCCGCTGCTGTACGTGCTGGGGGCGTGGGATGGTCAGGAGCCGGTTACGATCCCGGTCGACGGTATTGAGATGGGCAGCTTGAGTATGCTGTCGGTGCAGGTAGGGTAACAAAAGCAAAACGGCAACGAGGTTGCCGTTTTTAGCGTTTGCCCCCTCTCCCTGTGGAGAGAGACGGGGTGAGGGCATCAGGCCGCACGCTACTCCACAAAAATATGCGGATAGAACCGTGACAGATCCTGCGTGATCAGCGCGCGATCTTCGCGAATGCCAATCCCGGCCGGTTGGTCGTTGATGAGCCAGCTGCCAATCAGCGTGTAGCTATCGCCAAACTTCGGCAGCTGATAGAACTCCTGAACGATCATGCCCTCTTCACCATAAGGCCCTTCAACCGCTTCCAGCGTTTTACCGTTTTCGATAATCGACACGTTCGCGCCTTCGCGGGAGAAGATCGGCTTCACGACGTATTTCTCCATCGGCGGGAAATCGTCTTCGGCGAAGTACGCGGCCAGCAGGTTAGGGTGGTTTGGGAACATCTCCCACAGCATTGGCAGCAGCGCTTTGTTGGAAATAATGCTCTTCCACGCCGGCTCCAGCCAGCGCACGCCAGCGTCTTCCAGCTTGGTGGAGAACATTTCGCGCAGCATGTATTCCCACGGGTAGAGCTTGAACAGGTTGCTGATGACCTGATCCTGGGTGTCGGTAAACTGACCTTTTTCACCCAGGCCGATATCCTCGATATAGAGAAACTCGGTTGCCAGCTCCGCTTCCGCCGCGCAGTCCTGCAGGTACTGAACCGTGCCGCGATCTTCTTCCGTATCGCGGCAGCAGGCAAGGTGCAGCAGGTTAAATCCGTGCTGTTCGCGCAGCTCGGCAAAGCGATCGATCAGCTTTTCCTGCAGGCTGTTGAACTGGTCGCTGCCTTCCGGCAGGTTTCCGGCGTTGGCCTGGTCTTCGAGCCAGATCCACTGGAAAAATGCCGCTTCGTACAGCGAGGTGGGCGTATCGGCATTATTTTCCAGAAGCTTAGGCTCGCCCACGCCGTCCCACGCCAGATCGAGGCGCGAGTACAGCGACGGCTGGCTGGTTTTCCACGACTGGCGCACGAAGCTCCAGGTGTGTTTCGGAATGCGGAATTTGGTCATCAGCGCGTCGCTGTCGATCACCTTTTCCACGACCTTCAGGCACATCTGGTGCAGTTCGGCGGTCACCTCTTCCAGCTTTTCAACCTGGGCAAGCGTGAGCTTGTAGTAAGCATCTTCACACCAGTACGGTTCGCCGTACATGGTGTGAAAGTTAAAACCGTATTCGGTCGCTTTTTCGCGCCAGTCCGGGCGCTCAACAATGCTGACTCGTTCCATGATCAACCGCCCATTGAGCGTGTAGAGGAACCTGCCGCGCTGCGCTGCATGGTGGATTGTTTCGCCACGGATTCGCCGAACCCGCCGCGGGTTACGGTGGTGGTGGTCGCAGGTTTCGGCGCCATGGCCGTTTTCGGCACGGTCGCGGTACGTCCCGGCGTGGCTGCACCGTAATTTTTGCCGCTGGCGTCGGTATATTTTCCATACGCCGGGCTGTTTGGGTTTTTGGAGCTAAACAGCGGCTGCTGCTGGTAGCCCGCGCCGCCGCTCATCAGGCGACCCATCATATAGCCCGCCATCAGCGGCATCCAGAAGCTGCCGCTGGACTGCGCCTGCGCCTGGTTTTCCGGTGCCATGCCCGCCTGAGCAGGCGTCTGCTGGCACTGGCCTTCACCAAACTCCGCCACGCAGTCTTCGCGCGTAGCGTATTTCGGCGCGGTGCGTTCTGCTTCTTTCAGGGCGTTGTTGTACGCGGTTTTACATTCTGCGGCGTTGCCGGTGGCGGCAGAGCAGTCTTCCGCGTTTTGATACATCGAGACCGTTTCATCGCTTTGTTCACAGCCCGCGAGGAAAAACACCGCACTGACGGCCAGCGCAACCGGCGTCAGGTGGCGAGCGTTCCAGCTTTTGCGGAACGATGCGTGATTAATCGTTTTTGTCCGTTTCATCTTTGTCTTCCAGGACCCAGTGGTAATAACGCTCAGGATAGAGGATGAGTGGTTGAAAATGAAGCGTAGAGGGGGATTAGTGGGGATCTTTACGTTGGCTTACGTTCAAGTGTGATAACGATAAACCCTCTCCCTGTGGGAGAGGGCCGGTGAGGGTATCAGGCCGCAGTAGGCCTGATGACGCTCTTAATGACGGAACGGATTAGTGCCGGTGCTGGCAGGCGCAGTGCTGCGCGCTGCCGCTGGCTGCGCAACGGGTGCGCTGTCGTTACCGTTGAAGTTATCTACCGCTGCAACCTGCTGCGGGTTCTCCGGTGCCACGTTTTCTGGTGAGGTCGAGACCGGTTTGCCCAGCGCATTGTTCAGCGCCAGCAGATCTTGCTCGTTCAGCGTACCCAGAGCCTGTTTAATGTTCAGCTGGTTGATCAGGTACTGATAGCGCGCGTTGGAGAGCTGCTGCTTGGCTTCGTACAACGCGGTAGTCGCATCCAGCACGTCAACGATGGTACGCGTACCAACGGAGTAGCCTGCTTCCATCGCGTCCAGTGAGCTCTGTGCAGAAACTACCGCCTGCTTATAGGCGTTGATGCTGCTGATCGAGGCGTTCACGTTGTTGAAGGAGGAACGTACGGTCTGCACCACGTTGCGGTGCGCGCTTTCCAGCTGCTCGCTCGCGCCAACGAAGTTGTACTGCGCCTGTTTCACCTGGGAGTTCACCATTCCGCCCTGATACAGCGGCAGGGAGAAGCTCAGGCCCACTTTGTTCTGGCCGACGTTGCTGTCGTCGTACTGCGCGCTGTTTGTCTTCGAACCGCTGTAGCTGGTGTCAGATACGCCGGTAGATGCGCTGAGGCTCAGGGTCGGCAGGTGGCCATCCTGTGCCTGGCGAATCTGTTCGCGAGCCAGATCCTGGTTCAGACGCGCCTGCAGCAAAGCCAGGTTACGGTTTTCCGCTTCCTTCAGCAGCGCGTTCACCGCCTGCGGCTTATCGGTTTTGAAGCTATCGACGTTCAGAGACGCCAGCTCGGGATAGTAGTTTCCGGTGACCTGACGCAGCGATTCTAAGGCGTTGTCGAGGTTATTACGCGCGGTGACTTCGTTGGCCAGCACGCTATCGTACTGTGAACGGGCGTTCTGCACGTCGGTAATGGCTACCAGGCCTACGTTAAAGCGCTGGGTGGTTTGATCCAACTGGCGGTAAATCGCCTGTTTCTGCGCTTCGGTGTAGGAGAGCGAGTCAATGGCGCTCAGCACGTTGAAGTAGGCCGTAGCGGTGTTCAGGATCAGCGTCTGCTGGTCGGTTTGATACGCCACGTCCTGGATGCCCGCGCTCTTTTCCTGCAGCGTTAACGCACGCCATTTGGACATATCAAACAGGGTCTGCGTTAACTGCAGCGATGCGCTGGTGGCATTGGAGTTAACGCCATTGTTATCGCGAAAACCGTTGCTATAAGTATAATCAGCACCTAAGCCCAGCTGCGGCAGCAATGGGCTGCGCGCTTCGTTAATCTTTTCAAATGCAGCATCACGGTCGGCCGCTGATTTACGCAGATCAGGGTTGCCCAGACGCGCCTGCTGATAGACCTGTAACAGGTTTTCTGCCTGGCTCAATGCACTGAAGCCCGTCAGGCTCAGGCCGATAAGGATGGGGAGCAATTTCTTCATTTGCATTCCTTGTTGTGAAGCAGTATTAGCGCTGATCTAATTAAAAATAATTGCCGATTCTAACAGAATCATCCACACCAAAAGGTTGGCGTTACGTGCCATCTGGCGGTAATTTGCACCAATCTACCATATAGCCTTGCAAACAGCAGCCAAACAGCCTTGAAATTCACAATTTCATCACCATTGCTACCGGGACTCGATTCATGCAAAAAACAGAAAAGTTGCCAGTGACCTTCGCCAAAAACGATGTAGAAATTATTGCACGAGAAACGCTTTATAGCGGTTTTTTTTCGCTGGATCTTTACCGTTTCAGGCATCGCCTGTTTAACGGTGAAATGAGCGGCGAAATTAAACGCGAAATTTTTGAGCGCGGGCACGCGGCAGTCTTGCTACCCTTTGACCCAGTGCGCGACGAAGTGGTGCTGGTTGAGCAGATTCGCATCGCGGCGTATGACTCAAGCGAAAGCCCGTGGCTGCTGGAGATGGTGGCCGGGATGATCGAAGAGGGCGAAACGGTTGAAGACGTTGCCCGCCGCGAAGCGCTGGAGGAGGCGGGTCTGGTTGTTGGGCGAACGAAACCCGTGCTGAGCTATCTGGCAAGCCCGGGGGGCACCAGCGAGCGCTTATCTATTATGGTTGGCGAAGTGGACGCCACGACCGCGGAAGGCATTCACGGTCTGGCAGACGAAAACGAAGATATTCGTGTTCATGTGGTGAGCCGGGAGCAGGCTTACCAGTGGGTAGAAGAGGGGAAAATCGACAACGCTGCGTCTGTCATCGCCCTGCAATGGCTGCAGCTGCATTATCAAACATTACGAAACGAGTGGACAAAATGAAGCGCTATACACCTGACTTTCCCGAAATGATGCGCCTGTGCGAAACCAATTTCGCCCAGCTGCGCCGCCTGCTGCCGCGAAACGACGCACCCGGCGAAACGGTAAGCTATCAGGTGAGCAACGCGCAGTATCGGTTAACGATAACAGAATCAACGCGCTACACTACCCTGGTGGAGATTGAACAAACGGCGCCCAGCATCAGCTACTGGAGCCTGCCGTCGATGACGGTGCGACTTTACCACGACGCGATGGTCGCTGAAGTGTGTTCGAGTCAGCAGATCTTTCGCTTTAAAGCGCGATATGATTACCCGAATAAAAAGTTGCATCAACGCGACGAAAAGCATCAAATTAACCAGTTTTTAGCCGACTGGCTAAGATATTGTTTAGCACATGGAGCAATGGCGATTCCGGTTTGTTAGCGTCATAAACCTACCTAAGGACACCATTTGGAAAGCCTGTTGAACCTGACTGTTGCTGGTGGGGCACCAGTCAGGATATTACAAATCACCGATACTCACCTCTTTGCCGAAAAGCATGAAACGCTGCTGGGTGTGAACACCTGGGAGAGTTATCAGGCTGTACTTAGCGCGATTCACGCCGAGAATCGCGCATGTGATTTGATCGTCGCAACAGGCGATCTCGCACAGGATCAATCCTCCGCGGCCTATCAGCATTTTGCTGAGGGGATTGCGAGCTTCAGCGCGCCCTGCGTCTGGCTGCCGGGCAACCATGACTTTCAGCCCGCCATGTTCAGTTCGCTACACGATGCGGGGATTTCTGCCGCGAAGTGCGTATTTGTGGGCAAGCAGTGGCAGATCCTGCTGCTCGACAGCCAGGTGTATGGCGTTCCACACGGTGAGCTGAGTGAATACCAGCTCGACTGGCTGGAGAAAAGGCTGAGTGCTGAACCGGCGCGACATACGCTGCTATTGCTTCACCATCATCCGCTGCCGGCAGGGTGCAGCTGGCTCGATCAGCACAGCCTGCGCAATTCTGCCGCGCTGGACCGCGTGCTGGTGAAATATCCGCGCGTGAAAAATCTGCTCTGTGGGCACATTCACCAGGAGCAGGATCTCGACTGGAACGGCCGCCGCCTGCTGGCCACGCCTTCGACCTGCGTTCAGTTTAAGCCCCACTGCGCCAACTTTACCCTGGACACTATCGCACCCGGCTGGCGCTGGCTTGAACTGCATGCCGATGGCACGTTGACCACTGAGGTCTGTCGCTTAAGCGGCAGCCAGTTCCGTCCTGATACCGCTTCAGAAGGCTATTAATGTCGACGCTCCTCTATCTACACGGATTCAACAGCTCGCCGCGCTCCGCGAAGGCGACGCAGTTTCGCCAGTGGCTGAGCGAACATCATCCGCAGGTGCAGATGATCGTTCCCCAGCTCCCGCCTTACCCGGCGGATGCGGCGGAAATGCTTGAATCCATCGTGCTTGAACACGGTGGAGAATCGTTTGGCGTTGTGGGGTCATCGCTGGGTGGATACTACGCCACCTGGCTGTCGCAATGCTTTATGCTGCCTGCGGTGGTGGTCAACCCGGCGGTTCGGCCGTTTGAGCTGCTGCGGGACTTTCTCGGGCAAAACGAGAACCCCTACACCGGGCAGCAATATGTGCTAGAGTCACGCCATATTTACGATCTCAAAGTTATGCAGGTCGACCCGCTTGAAGCGCCGGATCTTATCTGGCTGCTGCAGCAAACGGGAGATGAAGTGCTGGATTACCGCCAGGCAGTGGCGTATTACGCATCCTGCCGCCAGACTATAGAAGAGGGCGGAAACCATGCTTTCACGGGCTTTGAGAATCATTTCACCCAGATTGTCGATTTTCTTGGACTGCACAGCCTCTGACAATCAATGCGAATTGCTAGTTAAATCATGACGCAAACCTATAACGCTGATGCCATTGAGGTACTCACCGGGCTTGAGCCGGTTCGCCGCCGCCCGGGGATGTACACGGATACCACGCGCCCAAACCACCTGGGCCAGGAAGTTATTGATAACAGTGTGGATGAAGCGCTGGCAGGACATGCCAAACGCGTTGACGTCATCCTGCACGCCGATCAGTCGCTGGAGGTTATCGACGACGGTCGCGGCATGCCGGTGGATATCCACCCGGAAGAGGGCGTGCCCGCCGTTGAGCTGATCCTCTGCCGCCTGCACGCGGGCGGTAAATTCTCCAACAAGAACTACCAGTTCTCCGGCGGTCTGCACGGTGTGGGGATCTCCGTGGTCAACGCCTTGTCCAAACGCGTGGAAGTGAACGTTCGTCGCGACGGTCAGATCTACAACATCGCGTTTGAAAATGGCGAAAAGGTGCAGGATTTACAGGTCGTCGGCACCTGCGGCAAACGCAACACCGGCACCAGCGTCCACTTCTGGCCTGACGGGAGCTTCTTCGACAGCCCGCGCTTTTCCGTTTCGCGCCTGACGCACCTGCTGAAAGCCAAAGCGGTGCTGTGCCCGGGCGTGGAAATCACCTTTAAGGATCACGTTAACAACACCGAGCAGACCTGGTGCTACGCCGATGGCCTGAACGACTATCTGTGCGAGGCCGTTAACGGCCTGCCGACCCTGCCGGAAAAACCGTTTGTCGGTAACTTTAGCGGCGATACCGAAGCGGTGGACTGGGCGCTGCTGTGGCTGCCGGAAGGCGGCGAACTGCTGACCGAAAGCTACGTCAACCTGATCCCGACCATGCTCGGCGGGACGCACGTCAACGGCCTGCGTCAGGGCCTTCTGGATGCGATGCGCGAGTTTTGCGAATACCGCAACATCCTGCCGCGCGGCGTGAAGCTGTCGGCGGAAGATATCTGGGACCGCTGCGCCTACGTGCTCTCCGTGAAGATGCAGGACCCGCAGTTTGCCGGCCAGACCAAAGAGCGCCTGTCGTCGCGCCAGTGCGCGGCGTTCGTCTCCGGCGTGGTGAAAGATGCATTTACCCTGTGGCTGAACCAGAACGTTCAGGCCGCGGAAATGCTGGCCGAAATGGCGATCTCCAGCGCCCAGCGCCGTCTGCGCGCGGCGAAAAAGGTGGTGCGTAAAAAGCTCACCAGCGGCCCCGCGCTGCCGGGCAAGCTGGCGGACTGTACCGCGCAGGATCTCAACCGCACCGAGCTGTTCCTCGTAGAAGGGGACTCGGCGGGCGGATCGGCCAAGCAGGCGCGCGATCGTGAATATCAGGCGATCATGCCGCTCAAGGGTAAGATCCTCAACACCTGGGAAGTGTCGTCTGATGAAGTGCTGGCCTCGCAGGAGGTACACGATATCTCGGTGGCGATCGGCATCGATCCGGACAGCGACGATCTGAGCCAGCTGCGCTACGGCAAGATCTGCATCCTCGCGGATGCGGACTCCGACGGCCTGCACATCGCCACGCTGCTCTGCGCGCTGTTTGTGAAGCACTTCCGCACGCTGGTGAAAAACGGTCACGTCCACGTGGCGCTGCCGCCGCTGTACCGTATTGACCTCGGCAAAGAGGTTTACTACGCGCTGACGGAAGAAGAGAAAGCGGGCGTGCTGGAACAGCTCAAGCGCAAAAAGGGCAAGCCGAACGTGCAGCGCTTTAAAGGGCTGGGCGAGATGAACCCGATGCAGCTGCGTGAAACGACGCTGGATCCGAACACCCGCCGCCTGGTGCAGCTGACGATCAGCGATGAAGACGAACAGCAGACCAACGCCATGATGGATATGCTGCTGGCCAAGAAGCGCTCGGAAGACCGACGCAACTGGCTGCAGGAGAAAGGCGATATGGCGGATATTGAGGCCTGATGCTTTACCCCTCACCCTAACCCTCTCCCCTTTGGGGAGAGGGCCGGGGTGAGGGGGAAAACCCCACTCTGACATCAAAACTCCATCTTCACCGTAAACTGCACTTCGCGCGGATCGCCGATCTGGTTGCCCAGGTTATTGGTCGCGATAGAAGAGGTGTAGTAGGTCTTATCAAACAGGTTTTTCACGTTCACCTGCAGCGTCACCGGATACTGTAGCTTCATCTTATAGGCCGCAAAGGCATCCGCCACGAAGTAGCCCGGCAGATAATAATCCGCTCCGTTGGTCGCCGATCTGCGGCTCACGCCGTGCCCGCCGCCGCCAACCGTCAGCGTGTTCCCGGCAAACGCATTGTGAATATCGTACGTCAAGAACAGCGAGCCGGTGTGGCGCGGTACGTTCGGCAGCGGCTTGCCCGCGTAGTCCGGGTCTTCCAGCACTTTCGCATCGGTATAGCCGTAGCTGGCAATCAGGTTAGTGTTTTCGGTCAACCGTCCCGCGAGATCCACCTCCACGCCCTGCGAGCGCACGCGGCCCGCGGTTTTGGCGACGGTTTCATCGCCCACGCTTTCGGTGTACAGCACGTTGCGCTTGTGAATATCAAACAGTGCGATGTTGGCCGTAACGCCGTCGAACAGGTCGAATTTCGCGCCCACTTCGTAAGCATTTGACGTTTCCGGCGGCAGGTCTCCGATGTAGCTGGCAATCGACGACTGCGGCATAAACGTCTGCGAATAATTGACAAAGAGCGACACGGCCGGCGTGAGCTTGTAAACCAGCCCCAGCTTCGGCGTCCACCGGTCGTCGCGGCTGTCGGTGTTGACGTTAAACGGGCGGCCTTTTCCGGCGTACTGGGTGTAATACTGGTAGCGCAGCCCGGCAACGGCGATCCACCGGTCGGTCAGATAGAGCGCGTCCTGCGCGTAGGCGGAATAGCTCTCCTGCTTGATGGTTTGATCGCTGTCGGAGGCCGACACGGTCGTGCATTTGCCGGTATTGCCGTAGGACGGATCGTAAATATTAAAATCCTTCACGTTCTTGCAGCGGATCATGTCCGTGCGCAGCAGATCGTAATTCTCATAGGAGACGCCGGTCAGGATCTCGTTATAGAACCCGGCGATATCCACGTTGCCCTGCAAATCAGCGCGGGTGGAGTGCATTCGCTGGGTCGATCCCTGCGTCGCATCCACGCGGCGGGTGAGGTTGCCCGTTTTGGCATCGTAGGCCATTACCCGCGCCTGATTATCGCTGTACTTGTCCTGGCTAAAGCCGTAGTCAAATCTGGCCGTCCACTGGCTGTTCAGGCGGTATTCCGCGTTGAGCTGCGCCAGATCCGAGACGCCGTCCGTCACGTTGAACGGCTCGTCAAAGCGGGTTTTGCGATCGACGTTGACCGCCTTTTTGGTATTCGGATCGAAGATCGTGCCGCGATCGAACGGCGTTTTATAGTCGCGGTGTGAATAGAGTACGGTCACGGTGGCGTCATCGCCAAACCACGTCAGGGACGGCGCGATGAACGTGCTGCGCTCGGTGCCGAAGTTGCGCCAGTAGTCTTCATCCTGCACCTCGCCCGTCAGGCGATACGCCAGGCGCGTGCCTTCGATCGGGCCGGTGAGGTCGAGCTGGCCGGTGCCGCCGCCAAAGCTGGACGACGTCGCCGACATCGAGCCGCCGAAGGTGGTTTCAGGGCGTTTAGTCACAACGTTGATCAGCCCGCCCGGGTCGAGAATGCCGTAGAGCGTCGAGGCGGGACCTTTCAGCACCTCGACGCGGTCGGTTGCGGCGTTAAAGCTGCGCGGCAGCACGGTGCGCAGTCCGTTGGTCATGATTGATCCGTCGCGGTTCGCGCCAAAGCCGCGGCGCACAAACGCGTCCTGCGTGCCGCCCAGGGTGTTGGTCTGCACCACGTTGCTGACGTTATAGAGCGCTTCGTCAAGCGTGGTGGCGTGCTGATCTTCCAATACCTTATCGCTGACGGTATTCACCACCTGCGGGATATCCAGCATCGGCATGTTGGTCAGCGTGGCCGTGGACGTATTGAGCGGCTGATAGCCGCTGGTTGCGTCAGGCGCCGCGTTTGGGCTGGCGACCACGGTGAGCGTTTCGCCATCCTGCGTCGTTTTCTCCGCCGCGTGTCCCAGAGGCGCTAAAAAGAGGAGTGAAAAGAGCGCGCGCCCTTTAACCCCTGCATGAAAAGGTGTGAACGTAGCCATTACATCTGTTATCCCAAATAACCCGCGAAGAAAGGTTCGCGCAAGCGTGTGTGAGTCATTGCCCTTACGGTCCGTTCGTTAGCCGCGGCGGGCCTCGAACTTGTAATTGAGAATCATTCAATCATGAGGCTATGTAGTAGTAAATGGGAAATGGAAAAAATTGACTACAGCGAAGTTTCACAAAAAGGGTCTTCTGATTTTGTGGGTTAATTTATTGAAAATAAATAATTTATTGTGAAGGTGGTAGGGCTATATTTCCGCTGTAATCCCTGGTGTGAGCAAGGTATTTATCCGCTTGACTACTACATGGCGCAGCGGCAAACTTCTCAAAAGAGAATGAGTTTTATTTTTATTTATTTGATTTTATTACGTTGGCATTCACGTGGCGCACAACCTCAAAAATCCTGGCCTGGTTCTGGAGAACCTGTCCGCGGGCTACCACAAAAAAATCATCGTCGATGATATTTCCCTCGCTATCCCGCAGCAGAAAATGACGGTGCTGGTGGGGGCGAACGGCTGCGGCAAATCCACGCTGCTGAGCACCCTTGCGCGCCTGCTGCATCCGCTCGGGGGCCGCGCCGTGCTGGACGGCAAATCTATCCACGCGCAGCCCACCCGGTACGTCGCGCGGCAGCTTGGCATTTTGCCCCAGTCGCCGCTTCTGCCGGAGGGATTAACCGTGTTCGAGCTGGTCTCCCGCGGGCGTTTCCCCTGGCAGAATTTTATGCGCCAGTGGAGCGACGATGACGAACGGGCCGTCGAGGAAGCCCTGCGCCTGACGGGCACGGCGGCGTTTGCCGATCTGCCCGTTGAAAGCCTCTCCGGCGGCCAGCGCCAGCGCTGCTGGATTGCCATGGCGCTGGCGCAGCAAACGCCGTACATCCTGCTTGATGAGCCAACCACCTTTTTAGATCTGCGCTATCAGGTGGAGATCCTCGAATTGCTCCACGATCTCACTCGCCGCCACGGGCGCACCGTGGTCGTGGTGCTTCACGATCTTAATTTCGCCGTCAACTACGGCGATTCGCTGGTCTTTTTGCGCCAGGGCAAGGTCGAGGGCGTTATTCACGAGGGCGATAGCTGTACGCCGGAGCTGATCAAAGCGGTGTTTGACGTTGACGTGCATATGTCGACAAACCCAATGACCGGCAAACCGTTCTTTATGCCGTTTCGCCCAGCGTCCAGAGCATCATGATCCGCATCCCTCTGGCTTTTCTGCTGCTGTCGCTCCTGCTGTTAGCGGGGGCGGTTGCGCATCTCGGGATCGGCGCGCGCGCCATCGCGCCGCAAACGGTGGTGCAGGCGTTTCTCCACTTCGACCCGCGTAATTTTGACCACAGCATCATTATCAGGCTGCGCCTGATCCGCCTTTGCGCGGCGATGGTGACGGGTGCGGCGCTGGGCGTGGTCGGGGCGTTGCTGCAATCGGTGATCCGCAATCCGCTGGGCGAGCCGCACATTCTCGGGCTGAACGCGGGAGCGGCGCTGGCGGTGGTTTTGACCAGCGCGCTGGGGCTCACCCTGCCGTTTGGTCGCCCCCTGATTGCCGCTGCCGGTGCCGCCGCGCTGTTTTTGCTGGTGCTGACGTTTTCCTCCGCCGGGCGAGCCGGGCTAACGCCGATGAAGGTGACGCTGTGCGGCGTGGCGATGTCGGCGTTCGCGTCGTCCATCACCGCCGCGGTGCTGATTCTGGACGAGCAGACCCTGCTGGCGATGCGAACCTGGCTGGCGGGCGATTTAGCCGGCGTAAGCATCGACGCGGTTCGCGCCGCGGCCTGGGCTGCCGGAGCGGGATTCATGCTGGCGGTCTGGCTGTCGCCGTCGCTGAATATGCTGGCTCTCGGGGATAGGATGGCGCAGGGGCTGGGCGTCTCGCTGCTCAAAACCCGGCTGTTCGCGCTGCTGGCGACGGCGCTGCTGTGCGGCGCGGCGGTCTCCCTCGCCGGTCCGATAGGCTTTATTGGCCTCGTGGTGCCGCAGCTCATCCGCCGCCTGGTGTCGGTGGATTTACGCCTGATGATACCGCTTTCGGCGCTGTGCGGGGCGCTGGTTCTGCTGGTGGCCGATATCGCGGCCCGCACGCTGTTTGCGCCCTACGAGCTCGCCACGGGCGTGGTGACCGCACTGGCCGGCGCGCCCGTATTTATCCTCGTTGCGGCGAGGATGTTCAAATGAATCGCGCCGGGCTGCGGGCGATCCGCGCGGGCGCGTTCTCGGCGCTGATCCGCCCCAGGGCGATGATCGTGCTCGGGCTGCTGACGATGGCGGGCGTGGCGCTAATGGGCTTTGGCCTGATCCACGGCTCGCTGCCGATCCCCGGCTCCGCTATTGGCCGCGCGCTGTTCATGCCGGAGAGCCTGAGCGCTGACGCGCGCTACATCGTCATGGATATCCGCCTGCCGCGCCTGCTGATGGCGGCGCTATGCGGCGCGATGCTGGGCGCGGCGGGGGCCGCGATGCAGTCGATCGCCCGCAACGGGCTGGCCGATCCGGGGCTTATCGGCGTCAGGGAAGGCTGTAGCGCCGCGGTGCTGCTGATGATGTTCCAGTTTCCGGCGCTGAGCCTGTTCTGGCGGCCGCTGATGGGCATGGCCGGAGGCGTATTGACCGCGCTGCTGGTGGTCGTGCTGGCGCGCGATATTTCGCGTCCGCGGTTTATTCTGATCGGCATCGGCGTCTCGTGGGCCTTGGCGGCGGCGATGGGCGTCTTTATGACCACCGCGGACGTGCGCGACGTGCAAACGGCGATGCTGTGGCTGGCGGGCAGCCTGCATGCGGCAAGCTGGCCGCTGGTCGGCATGGCGGCGGCATGGGCGTTCCCGGCGTTCGCGCTGCTTCTCTTAACCGCCCGCGCGGCGGACGTCGCCCTGCTGGGCAACCCGGCGGCAACGGGGCTGGGCGTGCGAACCTCGCGCCTGGCGCTGGTGCGGGTATTCGCTCCGGTGATGCTGACGGCGGCCTGCGTCTCGTGCGTGGGCAGCATCGGTTTTGTCGGCCTCATTGCGCCGCACATGGCCCGCCTGGTGCTGCGCGGCGGGCAGGCCGCGCTGCTGTCGGGAAGCGCCGTGCTGGGCGCGCTGCTGGTGCTGCTGGCGGATAACGTCGGGCGGCTGGCCTTTTTACCGCTCCAGCTTCCCGCCGGGATCGTGATTTCGCTTATTGGCGGCCCCTTTTTCCTGCTGCTGCTCTGGCAGCGCCGTGACCGATTCTAGAGGTATCTGATGCGCATACTGATTTCTGTGCTGTTGCTGGTGGGCTTTGCGGTAAGCGCAGCTGAGCCGACGCAGACCTTTACGGACGATCTCCATCGCAAGGTGGTGGTGCCGCTTCACCCGAAGCGGATCGTTTCGCTGCACGATCTGGACATCACCATTCCGCTGATTGAGCTTGGCGTGCCGCCGGTCGCCAGCCACGGCCGCACGCGCCCGGACGGCAGCCATTTCCTGCGCTCCAGCGGCATGCTGACGGGCGTAGACTTTGATAACTCCGACATAAAATTCATCGGCACCGCCGATATCGACATTGAAGCCATCGCCGCCGCTAAGCCGGATCTGATTATCACCGAGCCCACCCGCAACACGCCGATCGCGCAGCTGGAAAAAATCGCGCCGACGGTGAGCATCGATCACCTCGACGGCGGTGCGCCGGAGATTTACCGCAAGCTGGCGCAGCTGACCGGCACCCAGGCGCGGCTAAAGATCCTGGAGCGTCGCTATCGGGAGCAAATCAAGGCGCTGAAGGCGACCGTCGACACCCGCAGGATCGCCGTCTCGGTGATTCAGGCCAATCAGGGAAAAATTACCGCCATGCACAGCTACCACTCGCTTGGCCGCGTGCTGCGCGACGCCGGGTTCAGGTTCCCGCCGCTGATTGACAGCATTCCCGACGGCGGGCGCATCGACGTCAGCGCCGAGCGCCTGCCGGAGCTGGATGCCGATTTTGTCTTTGCCACCTGGCGCGGGGATACCGGCGGAACGCCGCAGGACGAGCTGAAGGCCATGGAGGCGGTGATGCCGGGCTGGTGCCAGTTCCTCAACGCCTGCCGTACCGGGCGTTACGTGCTCATCTCCCGTGAAGAGGCTATCTCGAACTCGTTTGCCTCCCTGGGGCTGATGGCCGCGCAGGTGCAGTCGCAGATTGCGGGTCGTCCACTGCCGGAGGCGTCGCGGTGATTCGAAAAGACAAAGCGCGGGTGGATATTTACGGCGATCGCTTTCGCACGCGCGGGCACCAGCTGACGCCGCGCCTGCTGCTGGTGGCACGCTATATCAATGAAAACCGGGAAGCGGTACTCGAGCAAACGGCGATGGAGATTGCCAGCGTGCTCAAAACGTCGGATGCCACCGTCGTGCGCGCCATTCAGGCCCTCGGCTTTGCCGGTCTGCGCGATTTAAAACAGACGCTGGAGCAGTGGTTTGGGCCAATTGTGACCTCCAGCGAAAAGATGTCCAGCACCGTGGGCTTGTTGACCAGCGACGTCAACGCCAGCATCGACTTTGTGCTTGAGGGACACCAGCATACCTGCGCGGTTCTCTCCGAGCCCGCCAACCGCTACGCGCTGGCGCAGGCGGTGGCGCTGCTGTCCCAGGCGCGACAGGTGGCGATTTTCGGCATCGGCGCGTCCGGCATTTTGGCCGAGTACAGCGCGCGGCTGTTCAGCCGCATTGGCCTGCCCGCGACGGTGTTGAACCGCACCGGGATAGGGCTTTCGGAGCAGCTGATCGCCCTGCAGCGCGGGGACGTGCTGGTGATGATGGCGCAGAAATCCGCGCATCGCGAAGGCCAAACGACGCTGCGCGAAGCGAGGCGGCTCGGCATTCCCACCATCCTGCTGACCAACGCGCTGGATTCGCGCTTTAGCAAAGAGGCGAGCGTGGTGATCCACGTTCCGCGCGGCGGCGAGAAGGGCAAAATTCCGCTGCACGGCACGGTGCTCGTGTGCCTGGAGATGATGATACTGTCCGTCGCCTCCACAGAGCCGCAGCGCACCATTAAGTCGATGAAGCGCATCAACGAGTTTCACCGTGGGTTAAAGCCGGGGAAGAAGAGTGGGTGATTTTCGCCCTTTCCCAAAAGGCTCAGGTATCCCCAGGAAATTTTTAACCAGAAGCAATTAAGGTTTTATCAAGAGAATTAATAGCTTAAAGCGACACCCTGGTCTGGCTGAAAATCGCTGAGGCGTTTCCTGCAGGCCGGGGCGCCGCGCAGGGATGCGCGGCGAGTCCCCTTAACACGTTCACAAGTATTGTGATTTCAGAGTAGCAAGGCTCGTAAAGTGAACGGAATTACCACCACAGCCGTATGTTCACCCTCACCCCAGCCCTCTCCCTGAATGGAGAGGGAGTATTCTGTGCCTGCTGTAATATGTGCGGATCCCTCAGCCCCTGAGGGTGAGAGCATCAAACCGCCCGATGATTCTTCCGGTACTGCAGCGGCGTCTCGCCAATTCCTTTCTTAAACGCGCTGATAAACCACGTCACGTCGGAAAACCCTACCTGCGCGGCAATGTCGCGCACGCTCGTGTCCGAGTGAAGCAGGCACTCGCAGGCCTTGCGCAGCCTTAGCGTATTCAGATAGTCGTGGATCTTCTCCCCCGTTTCCGCATGAAATTTCCGCGACACGTAGCTGCGCGAGATGCCCAGCTCGGCCGCCAGCGCGTCCAGGCGGAACTTCTGCTGATAGTGCTCTTCCAGCCAGAACATCGCCCGGCTGGCGACCCCCTGGCTGCTGCCCGGCGCGCCGTCCTCCACGTCCGGCAGCATGGCAAACAGGCCGATCAGCAGCCCCGCGATGCGCTCGCCGGTCATCGGCGGCTGGTAGCAGCTAAACAGGTGCGTGATATGGCTGTGGCAATGGGCCATGTCCGCCACCCACGCCGCGCCTCCGCGCCGTGACAGCGCCCGCAGCCGCTGCTGCGTGTGCGGAAAATCACGCAGCACGTTCATCACCGCATGCTGATCGAGATGAATAATCGTGCGCCGATAGATGGCCTCCGCCCGCTCGTCCACCCTCACCTTATGCAGCGTAAACGGCGGAAAGAAAAACAGCCGCCCGGGGCGCATGGTGAAGTGTTGATTATCGACAATCGCCACGCCAAACCCCTCCTCGACGTAGAGGATCTCCAGACACTGGTGCCAGTGGTGATAGCGAACGGTGTTGGCATACAGGCGGCTGAAGGAGGCAACGGTATTGTTCAGCGTAATCAGCTCGAGATGTTCCGACGTTGGCGTGTCGCGCATGGTGCAATAAAACTCAACTTTTTCCCGTCAAAATCCATTTATAAACCACCATTTTAAATTTTATCAACTGGAGGTTTATTAAACGCTCCCACCTGTGACGCGGCTAACATTTCTCCACCTCATGCTTTCACTATCCTTGGCCGCAGTTGACGACGAGGGCGAACCTATGTGGGCGGTAAATAACGAAAAATCAAATCCGTTGTCTTCGCGACGGGATGTGGCGGCGTCGCTGAAGACGATGCTGGCGGCGCTGGATGCGCAGTTTCCGGCAGGCAGCTCGCGCTTTTCGCTGGGTGAGACCTGCGCGCACTACGCGACGGACATTGCGCAGATGGAGGGACTTTCTCGCGCGCTCTGGGGGCTGTTTCCGCTGATGGCGTCCGGCGAATCCGAGCCCTTTAGCGAGAAGTACCTTACCGCCATTAAGCTTGGTACCGATCCGCACGGCGAAGGCTACTGGGGCGAAACCGGCCCGTACGACCAGCGGCTGGTGGAGATGGCGGCCTACGGGCTCGGGCTGGCGCTGCTGGGGAATACGCTCGCCGAGCGGTTTAGCGAGCGCGAGCTGGAAAACCTGCACGCGTGGCTCAACCAAATCACCGACGCGCAGATGCCGGACAGCAACTGGAACTACTTCGCCGTTATGGTCCAGCTCGGTTTTAAGCGCGCCGGGCTGCCGTTTGACCAGCATGCCATCGACCGTCGCTTTGCGATGATGGAAGCCTACTACCTCGGCGACGGCTGGTATTCGGACGGCCCCGGCAGGCCGAGGGATTACTACATCTCGATGGCATTCCACTTCTACGGCCTGATTTACGCCACCCTCAGCGGTGACGAGGCGAGGGCGGGGGGGCTGCGCGAGCGCGCGCGGCTGTTCGCACGGGATTTTATCTACTGGTCCGCCGCCGACGGCGCGTCGGTGCCGTTTGGCCGCAGCCTGACCTACCGCTTTGCGATGGTTGCCTTCTGGAGCGCGGTCGCGTTCTCCGGGCTGGACGCGTTCACGCCGGGCGTCGTGAAGGGCATTATCCTGCGCCACCTGCGCTGGTGGCAGCAGCAGCCGATAGCCGACCGCGACGGCATTCTGACCCTCGGGTTTGCCTACCCGAACCTGGAGATGTGCGAGGACTACAACTCGCCTGGCTCGCCGTACTGGGCGCTGAAAACCTACCTGATCCTGGCGCTGCCGGAGGATCATCCGTTCTGGCTGGCGGAAGAACAGCCGCTGCCCGCGCTGGCCGAAAAGCACGTGATTCCGCATGCCCGGCAGATCCTTATCCATGCGGAGAACTCCCGGCACGTCACCATGCTCACCGCGGGGCAGCTTGAGCTGAACAATTACGTTAACACCGAGGCCAAATACACCAAATTTGCCTACTCCAGCCGCTTCGGCTTCACCATTGAGCGCGGGCGTTTTGGGCTAAAGCACGCCGCCTGCGACTCCATGCTGCTGCTGGCCGACGGCGATGACTACTATCGCGGCCGCCGAGAATGCGGGGCGGTACGGGTGGACGAAAACTACCTCTACTCGCACTGGTCGCCGTGGCATGACGTTCACATCGACACCTGGCAAATACCGTTCGGCGAGTGGCACCTGCGGCTGCACCGCATCCACAGCGCGCGCCGCCTGCAAACGGCGGAGGGCGGGTTTGCCGTCATGAAAGCGGAGCACCGGCTTCGCGAGCGCGGCTGCTACCTGGCCGCAGAGAACGGCTACAGCGCGATTGTCGATCTCTCGCCGGAGCTGGCGCGAGAGCCGGACAGCATCGTCACCCCGCCGAACAGCAGCATCATGTTCCCGGAGTGCGCCTCTATTCCGCTGCTAAAAACTGAGATTCCGCAGGGCGAAAGCTGGCTCTGCTGCGCCGTGACGGCCAGCGAAAAACAGCGCGCTGCGGCGACTCCGATACTGAGCATCACCCGCGGCCAGGCCGTGATTCGCGATCCCGAAAGCGAGCGCCTGCTGTCGTTCACATTATAAAAAACCTGACCCCTACACGTCGGCGAGGATGGTATGAAAACGTCATCTACAACAAGCAGAACCGAATATTACAAAATCAGCAGCTTTATCTTTCTCTACTTCTTTACCTGGTCCGCCAGTATTGGCCTGCTGGCCATCTGGCTCGGGCAAAAGGCCAACCTTAGCGGGTCGGTGATTGGCACCGTGTTTGCGGTTAACGGCGTTTTCTCGGTTATTCTCAAACCGATCTACGGCTATATTCTCGATAAGATCGGCATGAGCAAATACCTGCTCTATTTTGTGGTGGCGATGTCCGCCCTGATGGCGCCGTTCTTTATTTATGTCTATCAGCCGCTGCTCATGTCCCACACCCCGATCGGCATTATCGTGGGTGCGCTGTACCTGAGCTTTGCCTGGTACGCGGGCGTGGCGGCGTGCGAATCCTATTCCGACCGCTTTAGCCGCCTGAACGGCATGGAGTTCGGGCAGATCCGCATGTGGGGATCGCTCGGCTGGGCGGTGGCATCGTCCTTTTCCGGCCTGCTGTTTAACCTCTCTCCGGCGTATAACTTTATGCTGGGCAGCGTGGCCTCGGTGGTGATGCTGATTGTCCTGCTGACGCTGGAAGTGAACACTAACTCAGTCCACGCGGGCGAGGTGCTGACCAAAGAAAAAATCGCCCCGTCGGACGTTTACGCTCTGCTGCGTAACCGCAAATTCTGGGCGTTCTGCCTCTACGTGGCGGGCGTGGCGTGGATGATGTTTATTGCCGAGCAGCAGTTCTCGCGCTATTTCGTCACCTTCTTTGACGATATTCACCAGGGCAACGCGGTGTTTGGCTATCTGGGCACCGTGCAGTCCGGGATGGAATTTGTCATGTATATGGTGATCCCGCTGTTCGTTAATTTCATCGGCGCCAAGCGCGGGCTGTTAATTGTTGGGCTTATCGTTGGGGCGCGCCTGATTATTTCCGGCATCTGTGACTCGCACTTATTAATCTCGATTCTCAAGCCGCTTTACGGCCTGGAGATCTGCCTGCTGCTGGTCTCCGTTTTTAAATACATCGCCGAGCATTTCGACAAGCGCGTGAATGCCACCATGTATTTACTCGGCTATCAGGCGATGCTCTACCTTGGCAACGTGGTGGTCTCTTCCCCTGCCGGCTATATGTATGACCGTATTGGCTTTGAGCACACCTATATCATCATGGGCGCAACGGCGCTGACCTTTACCCTTATTTCTGCTTTTACGTTATCCGCCTGTCAGAGCAAATGGCGCGGGGCTCGTGCGCTGAACGTAGCAGAAACGTCAACACGATAAATTACGCCGTCAAAGAAGGAACCGAAATATGTTAAGTCGTATCAAAGAAGAACGTCTGCCTGTTATCGCTGCGCCCGTTGACTCCCGCGCATTCAGCGATGAACTGAATTCGGCGCGCAGACACGTTCTTGACCTGATTAGCCGTCATTTAACGGAGTTCGGCGACAAATTCCCGGCGGAAACCTGCCAGAACGGTTTTTATCCGCTGACCGACAACGTAGAGTGGACCACCAGCTTCTGGACCGGGCAGCTCTGGCTCGCCTGGGAGATGAGCGGCGAGGAAAAATTCCGCGCGATGGCGGAAAAGCACGTCCGCTCGTTTGGCCTGCGCATCGCCGGGCGTCATGACACCAACACCCACGATTTAGGCTTCCTGTACACGCTCTCCTGCGTGGCGGCGTGGCGATTAACGGGCAACCGCGAAGCGCGCGGCTTCTCGCTGCTGGCGGCGGAAGCCCTGCTTGAGCGCTTTCACGAGAAGGCGAAGATCGTTCAGGCGTGGGGCGATCTGGCCGATCCCGAGCAGGCCGGGCGGATGATCATCGACTGCAACATGAACCTGCCGCTGCTCTACTGGGCGACCGAGCAGACGGGCGATCCGCGCTTTGCCAACGCCGCGAAGGCGCACGTGATGCAGGCGGCAACGTACCTGGTCCGCGACGACGCCTCAACGTTCCATACCTACTACATGGACGTGGCCACGGGCGCGGCGCGCTACGGCAATACCCAGCAGGGCTACGCGGACGACTCCTGCTGGTCGCGCGGGCAGGCGTGGGGGATTTATGGCTTCCTGCTGAGCTATATCTACACCGGCGATAGCAACATGATTGGTCTGTCAAAACGGCTGGCGAACTACTTCCTCAACCGCCTGCCGGAGGACTACGTTTGTCACTGGGATCTGGCGCTGGTGGGCACCGACGCCCTGCGCGACGCCTCCTCTGCGGCGATCGCCGCGTGCGGCCTGCTGGAGCTGGTGAAGCATCTGCCGGTGACCGATCCGGATCGCGAGCGCTATCTGGACTGGGCGAAAGCGATCGTCTCTTCGCTGACGAAGCATTACCTGATGGGCAAAGAGGAGAGCGGTACCGGGCTGCTGAAGCACTCGGTTTACCATCTCGCAAGCAATAAAGGCGTGGATGAATGCGCAAGCTGGGGAGATTACTTCTACGTAGAGGCGCTGATGCGGTTAACGCAGAGCTGGAAGCCGTACTGGTAAACGTCGGGGCGAACCCCGACGCACAGGTTACGCCTTAGGAATACGTAGCGTCTGCCCCGGGTAGATTTTATCCGGGCTGGAGAGCATCGGGCGGTTGGCCTCGAAAATTTTGTTGTACTGGTTGGCGTCGCCGTACACGGTTTTCGAGATGGCGCTCAGGGTATCGCCGGATTTCACCGTATAGTAGGTGGCTTCGTCTTTGGCATCCGTCGCGGTAATGTTGTTCTCCACCTCGCTGACGCCTGCGATGTTACCGACCGCGACCTGGATTTTCTCTTTCTGCTCCTGGGTCAGCCCGTCGCCCGTGACGCTGGCTTTGCCGTCGGTCACGTTGACCTGCACTTTATCTGCACCGGGAATGTTAAGTTTCTTAAGGTGTTCCGTGACCTTGTCGGACTGGCCCTTGTGGTCAGTCAGGTTGTCCCAGAGCTTTTCGCCCGCTTCTTTCACGAAGTTAAAAAGTCCCATTCCTTCCTCCTGTTAGACATGACGTCAGAATAAGCATAGCAGTTGGGCGATAAGGCGATAAAAAAAGCCCGGTAGCGCTAACGCTTGCCGGGCCTGAATAGAGGGGGAGGGGAAACTTAAACCCCTTGCTCCAGAATGCGGATGTGGGTTTCCAGCACGTCGCCTTTTACCGCGTCGCTCCACGCCTTCATGTGCGCGGTTTGCAGATGCGCTTCAAGGTGCGCGACGGTTTCCCACTGTTCAACCATGATGATGGAGTCCGGCGCGGTGGCCTGGAAGCTCGCCTCTGTCGCGGCATCCACCATCGGCGCATAGCCGTGGCAGCCTTCTTCTTTCAGCACGGTCGGGATAATTTTCGCGAACTGATCCAGCACGGCCTGACGGTGATGTTGGCCCGGACGCGTACGGATTTCAGCAATAACGGTAAGCATAATTAACTCCTTCTAATTCCAGCCTAACAGTTAAGCAAAAATTTCCGCCAGATGCTTGCGATATTCTGCGATATAGCGCGGGACGTCAGGCATTTTAATCACGTCGTTAACGATAAAGGTCGGCAGCGGCTCCATGCCGAGGAACTGGTTGGCCTTGTGGAACGGCAGATACGCGCCGTCTACGCCCACGCCTTCGAAGAACTGATCGCTCTCGGTGAAGGCTTCAATCGGCGCGTTCCAGGTCAGGGAGAGCATATATTTTTTGCCCTGAATCAGGCCGCCGGAGCCGTATTTTTTAGACGCGTCGGAGCGGGTGCGGCCGTCGCTGGCGTACAGCGAACCGTGGCCTTCGGTGAACACGTCGTCGATGTATTTTTTCACCGTCCACGGCGCGCCCATCCACCAGCCCGGCATCTGCCAGATGATGGTATCGGCCCACAGGAAGTTCTGCACTTCCGCCTTAACATCGTAATCGCCGTCCGCGCGCACGACCTTAACATCATGCCCGGCGTCGCGCAGGAAGCCGTCCGCGACCTCGGTCAGGGTGTCATTCAGCTGGCCTTTAGAGTGCGCAAATTCTTTTGCGCCGTTGATAATCAGAATGTTGCTCATTATTTGTCCTCGATGGGGAGAGTATGCCGGGCATTGTACGCGCGAGAGCGGGCCGGAAAAATGAGCAAAATGTGTAAAGTCTTTTGCGTGTGGCGCAATAATCCCTATCCGCTCACCGTCACCCTGAAGCCGCCGTCAGGGGCATTGTTCATGACGACGCGCATGCCGTGCAGGGCGGCAATCCGCTTCACGATGGATAACCCCAGCCCGCTGCCGGTCTCATCCTGCCCCGGCGGGCGGTAAAAGCGCTCGCCGATGCGGGCCAGCGCGTCGGGCGCAATGCCGGGGCCGTTGTCCTGAACGGTGAAGCCGTGGGCGTCGAGCGTTACGTCGACCACGCTGCCGCGCGGGCTGTAGCGCACGGCGTTATCCAGAAGGTTGCGAACCAGCAGGCCGAGCAGCAGCGGCTGGCAGGCGCGCGTGACGTGCGGGGCGTTGACGTTCAGCCGGACCTCAATGCCCGCCTGCTGCGCCGGATGGTAGATATCCATCACCGCCGACTGCAGTAAATCCGCCATCGCCACGGTTTCAACGTCGTCAAGGTTATCCAGCGAATCCAGCCGGGAGAGGGTCAGGAGCTGATCCACCAGCCGGGACGCGCGATCGATGCCCGCGTGCAGCTGCGCCAGCGCCCTGGCCTGCGCCTGCGGATCGTCCACGTACAGCTGCGCCACGTCGGTTTGTACCTTCAGCGCCGCCAGCGGGCTGCGCAGCTCGTGGGCAGCGTCTGAGGTGAAGCGGCGCTCGCGGGCCATCATCTCCTGCGTGCGCGCAAACAGGTGGTTGAGCGCGTCGAGCAGCGGGCGCACCTCCGTCGGCACGCCGTCGGTGGGCAGGCTGTCCGTGGCGTCCGGCGAGCGCCAGCGCAGCGTCTGCGCCAGCTTTTTCAGCGGCCTGAGCTCGCGGCTCAGCAGCAGGACCAGCAGAAGCAGCATCACGGGCAGCGCGACCAGCCACGGCGTCAGCTGCGAGCTGACCACGTCCAGCGCCATCTCCTGGCGGTACTCCCACTCCTGCCCGACCACCACGCGGTGCTTGCCGTCCGGAGACGTTAGCCACAGGAAGCGCCATTCGTCGCTATCGTCAATCAGCCGTCCGTCGTCAAACCCGTCGCGGCGATAGTGATACGGAATATCGCGACCGTTTTCACCGTCGTTCAGCACCATTTTGCCGTCGGTGTCGAAGATGGCGAACGCCAGCGCGTCGTCGTCCAGATGCCCGTGTCTGGCCTTTTTCGGCACCTCGCGCATTCGCTCCGGCGCGCGAATTTCGTCCAGATCCATCGTCAGCAGGCGCTTGGCAAACAGCATCTGCTGGGTATCGAATAATTTATCGAGCTTATGTGCGGTCTGCTGCCAGGCGACGATGCTGGCGGCAAACCAGGCGGCCAGCGAGAGCAAAAGGAAGAGGAGCGTCAGGCGCAGCTTCAGGCTTAGCTTCATGCGTCCCCCAGGGTATAGCCGATGCCGTGCACGGTGCGGATAAACTCGCTGCCGAGCTTGCGGCGAAGATGGTGAACGTGGACCTCCACGGCGTTGCTGGACACATCGTCATCCCAGCCGTAGAGTTTTTCTTCAATCTGCCTGCGCGGCAGTACCCGTCCGGCGTTGCGCATCAGCAGCTCCAGCAGGGCAAACTCTTTGGGCTTGAGGGTGAGGGTTGCGCCGTCCAGCGTGGCGACCAGGCTTGTCGGGTCAAGCGTTACCCTGCCGTGACGCAGCTCGCTGCGCGCCTGGCCGTGGCTGCGGCGCACCAGTGCTTCGAGCCGCGCCGCCACTTCAATCAGCGCGAAGGGCTTACAAAGGTAGTCATCCGCGCCCAGGCGCAGCCCCTCCACGCGCTGGTTCAGCGCATCCCGCGCCGTTAAGATCAGCACTGGCTCGCTGCGCCCGCCTTCGCGCCATTCGCGCAGGATGTCGAGACCGTCCATTTCCGGCAGCGTCAGGTCAAGCACCACGGCGTCGTAGGGGGCGGTATACATTGCCGCGCGGCCGGTTTTACCGTCGGTGAACCAGTCCACGCTAAACCCCATTTTAGTCAGCCCGGCCTTGATGCCGTCGCCAATCAGCCTGTCGTCTTCTACCAGTAAAATGCGCATGTTCCCTCCTTGATGCCGCCAGTAAACCTTCTGTTTACCTGCGCTGTACAGAAAAAATAAATAAATTTTCCCCTTAAGAAGTTGTTAAGGATTACCCTGTTTAATGGACTGCGAAACGACATTAAAGGGAGAGTTAAGATGAAAAAATACGCTGCAATTGCTGCCATCATGATGATGACCACGGCCCCTGTTTTTGCCGCGCAGGGCGGTTTTAACGGCCCGTCCGCCACCGCCGCGCCAACGCAAACCCAGCAGGGCGGTTTTGTTGATAACAACGCCAACCTGACGACGGCGGCAAAAGTGAAAGATTTGAAGGACGATGCCTGGGTTAAGCTGCGCGGGAACATCACCGAGCGTCTGTCCGATGACCGCTACACCTTCCGCGACGAAACCGGCACGGTGGTGGTTGAGATCGACCACAAGCGCTGGAACGGCGTGACCGTCAGCCCGCAGGATAAGGTAGAACTGCAGGGTAAAGTCGATAAAGACTGGAACGAGTTTGAAATCGACGTGAAGCAGGTTATCAAGCTGAACAAATAACCCGGAAAGGGCCGCTGATGCGGCCCTTTTTCTTTGTGACTCAACTCGCCAGATAGGGTAGTATCTGCGGCAATATTGCCTGAAACCCATCGGTTTCTGAGTTGAGGAATCACACGTAATGAGCGATATGGCAGAGCGCCTCGCGCTACATGAATTCACGGAAAATGCCTACCTGAACTACTCCATGTACGTCATCATGGACAGGGCATTGCCGTTCATCGGGGATGGCCTGAAGCCCGTTCAGCGCCGCATCGTCTATGCGATGTCCGAGCTGGGGCTGAGCGCCAGCGCCAAGTTTAAGAAGTCCGCCCGTACCGTCGGTGATGTGCTGGGTAAATACCACCCGCACGGCGACAGCGCCTGCTATGAAGCAATGGTGCTGATGGCGCAGCCGTTCTCCTACCGCTACCCGCTGGTTGACGGGCAGGGAAACTGGGGCGCGCCGGACGATCCGAAATCCTTCGCGGCGATGCGTTATACCGAATCCCGCCTGTCCAAATACGCAGAAGTGCTGCTGGGCGAGCTGGGGCAGGGAACGGTCGACTGGGTGCCAAACTTCGACGGAACGATGCAGGAGCCGAAAATGCTGCCTGCGCGCCTGCCGAACATCCTGCTGAACGGCACCACCGGTATCGCGGTGGGCATGGCGACGGACATTCCGCCGCACAACCTGCGTGAAGTGGCCAACGCCGCCATCACCCTGATCGAACAGCCGAAAACCTCGCTCGACGAGCTGCTGGATATCGTGCAGGGGCCGGACTATCCGACCGAAGCCGAAATCATTACCTCGCGCGCGGAAATCCGCAAAATCTACCAGAACGGCCGCGGCTCCGTGCGCATGCGCGCCGTCTGGAATAAAGAGGACGGCGCCGTGGTGATCACCGCGCTGCCGCACCAGGTTTCCGGCGCGAAGGTGCTGGAGCAGATCGCCGCCCAGATGCGCAACAAAAAGCTGCCGATGGTGGACGACCTGCGCGACGAGTCCGACCACGAGAACCCGACCCGTCTGGTCATCGTGCCGCGCTCCAACCGCGTCGACATGGAGCAGGTAATGAACCACCTGTTCGCAACGACCGACCTGGAAAAAAGCTATCGCATCAACCTGAACATGATCGGCCTCGACGGCCGCCCGGCGGTGAAAAACCTGCTGGAGATCCTCACCGAATGGCTGGCCTTCCGCCGCGATACGGTGCGCCGTCGTCTGAACCATCGCCTGGAAAAAGTGCTTAAGCGCCTGCACATCCTCGAAGGCCTGCTCGTGGCGTTCCTCAACATCGACGACGTGATCGAGATCATTCGTACCGAGGACGAACCGAAGCCCGCGCTGATGTCGCGCTTTGGCATCAGCGAAACCCAGGCCGAGGCGATCCTCGAGCTGAAGCTGCGCCATCTCGCCAGGCTGGAAGAGATGAAGATCCGCGGCGAGCAGAGCGAGCTGGAAAAAGAGCGCGATCAGCTGCAGGCGATTCTGGCGTCCGAGCGCAAGATGAACACCCTGCTGAAGAAAGAGCTGCAGGCGGATGCCGACGCGTTTGGCGACGAACGCCGCTCACCGCTGCACGAGCGCGAAGAAGCGAAGGCGATGAACGAGCACGACATGCTGCCGTCCGAGCCGGTCACGATCGTGCTGTCTCAGAGCGGCTGGGTGCGCAGCGCCAAAGGCCACGACATCGACGCGCCGGGGCTAAGCTACAAGGCGGGCGACAGCTTCAAGGCGGCGGTGAAGGGCAAGAGCAACCAGCCGGTGGCGTTTATCGACTCCACGGGTCGCAGCTACGCCATCGATCCGATCACCTTGCCTTCCGCACGCGGCCAGGGCGAGCCGCTGACCGGCAAGCTGACGCTGCCGCCGGGCGCGACGGTTGACCATATGCTGATGGAAGCCGACGAGCAGAAGCTGCTGATGGCCTCCGACGCGGGCTACGGCTTTATCTGCACCTTTAACGACCTCGTGTCGCGCAACCGCGCGGGCAAAGCGCTGATCAGCCTGCCGGACAACGCCCGCGTCATGACGCCGCTGGTGATCGAGAACGACAGCGACATGCTGCTGGCGATCAGCGCGGCCGGACGCATGCTGATGTTCCCGGTCAGCGATCTGCCGGAGCTGTCTAAAGGCAAGGGTAACAAGATCATTAACATTCCGTCCGCGGAAGCGGCAAAAGGCGAGGATGGCCTTGCGCACCTGCTGATTCTGCCGCCGCAGAGCACGCTGACCATCCACGTCGGCAAGCGTAAGATCAAGCTTCGTCCGGAAGAGCTGCAGAAAGTGGTAGGTGAGCGCGGTCGCCGCGGCTCGCTGATGCGCGGGCTGCAGCGTATTGACCGCATCGACGTGGATTCCCCTGCGCGCAGCAGCGCGGGCGACAGCGAAGAGTAAGCGGTTTGTCCCCCTCCGCCCGGGAGGGGGATATCATTAAAATTTCCCGTAAAATCATTGTTAATTCGTGCGTTGCGATTAACAATACGCGCTCGTAATAAAGTCCTTACCTGGCCACAGGTGAAGTATAATTGTCAGCTGTTGGGGCTTCAGAGGTCGCTATGCTATACATTGTTCGTCTCGTTCTTACCGTCATCTACTGCATTCTGGTCTGTGTTTTCGGCTGCATCTACTGCCTGTTCAGCCCGCGTAACCCGAAGCATGTCGCGACGTTTGGCCACATGTTTGGCCGCCTTGCGCCGCTGTTCGGCCTGAAGGTTGAAAAGCGTCTGCCGGAAGGGGCAGAGAACTTCGGTAACGCCATTTATATCGCCAACCATCAGAATAACTACGATATGGTCACGGCTTCCAATATTGTGCTGCCGCCGACCGTCACCGTGGGCAAAAAGAGCCTGCTGTGGATCCCGTTCTTCGGCCAGCTGTACTGGCTGACCGGAAACCTGCTGATTGACCGCAACAACCGCGCAAAGGCGCACGGCACCATTGCGGAAGTGGTTAATCACTTTAAGAAGCGCAAAATCTCTATCTGGATGTTTCCGGAAGGGACGCGCAGCCGCGGTCGCGGCCTGCTGCCGTTCAAAACGGGCGCGTTTCATGCCGCAATTGCGGCAGGCGTTCCAATTATTCCCGTGTGCGTTTCAAATACTTCGAATAAGATTAATCTTAACCGCCTGAACAACGGGCTGGTGATCGTTGAAATGCTGCCGCCGGTGGATACCAGCAAGTACGGTAAAGACCAGGTGCGCGAGCTGGCAGCACACTGCCGCGAGATAATGGCTCAGCACATTGCGCTCCTCGACAAAGAAGTCGCAGAGAGAGAAGCCGCCGGTAAAATCTAAACCGGCCATGAGATCAGGGAAAACGATTCCCGCGTTGTTAATCGTTTCAGATGGAGCTTATATGTCACTCAGTCGGCGTCAATTTATTCAGGCTTCGGGGATCGCCCTTTGTGCGGGCGCGATACCCTCGACAGCCAGCGCCGCCGGGCAGCAGCAGCCGCTGCCCATTCCTCCGTTGATTGAATCCCGTCGCGGTCAGCCGCTTTTCCTTACCCTCCAGCGCAGCCACTGGTCCTTTACCCAGGGCACGCGCGCGCCGGTGTGGGGCATTAACGGCCGCTACCTGGGGCCGACGATCCGCGTGTGGAACGGGGATGACGTTAAGCTGATTTACAGTAACCGCACCCCTGAAAACGTGGCGATGACCGTTAGCGGCTTACAGGTGCCCGGTCCGCTGATTGGCGGCCCGGCGCGCATGATGTCGGCCAGCGCCGACTGGGCGCCCGTGCTGCCCATCCGTCAAAGTGCCGCCACGCTGTGGTATCACGCGAATACGCCTAACCGCACCGCGCAGCAGGTTTATAACGGCCTGGCGGGCATGTGGCTGATTGAGGACGAGGTGAGTAAATCGCTGCCGATCCCAAACCACTACGGCGTGGATGATTTCCCGGTCATTATCCAGGACAAGCGCCTGGATAACTTCGGCACGCCGGAGTACAGCGAGCCGGGCAGCGGCGGCTTTGTGGGCGATACGCTGCTGGTGAACGGCGCGCAAAGTCCGTATGTCGAAGTATCCCGCGGCTGGGTGCGCCTGCGCCTGCTCAACGCCTCGAACTCGCGTCGCTACCAGCTGCAGATGAGCGACGGCCGCGCGCTGCACGTCATTTCGGGCGATCAGGGCTTTTTACCGGCACCGGTTTCCGTTAAGCAGCTGTCGCTGGCGCCGGGCGAGCGGCGTGAAATTTTGGTCGATATGACCAACGGCGATGAAGTGTCCGTCACCTGCGGCGAAGCGGCGAGCATCGTGGACCGCATTCGCGGGTTCTTCGAGCCGTCGAGCATTCTGGTGTCGACGCTGGTCCTGACGCTGCGCCCAACCGGGCTGCTGCCGCTGGTGACCGACAGCCTGCCGATGCGCCTGCTTCCACAGGAGATCCTGAGCGGCCCGGCGGTGCGCAGCCGCGATATCAGCCTCGGAGACGATCCCGGCATCAACGGCACGCTGTGGGACGTCAACCGTATTGATATTACCGCGCAGCAGGGCACCTGGGAGCGCTGGACGGTTCGTTCGGATATGCCGCAGTCGTTCCATATCGAAGGGGTGAGCTTCCTGATCCGCAACGTGAACGGCGCGATGCCGTTCCCGGAAGATCGCGGCTGGAAAGATACCGTTTGGGTGGACGGGCAGGTTGAGCTGCTGGTCTACTACGGCCAGCCGTCGTGGCCGCACTTCCCGTTCCTGTTCCACAGCCAGACGCTGGAGATGATGGATCGGGGTTCCGTAGGGCAGATGCTGGTGAATCCGGCACCGTAAATTTCACCCCTCACCCCGGCCCTCTCCCCAGAGGGGCGAGGGTGAAAGACCGCTCCTGGCAGTCCCCTCTCCCCCTTGGGGAGAGGGTTAGGGTGAGGGGACAACGGCCCGCACAATACCCCTTCAATTCCCCCAGCGATCCAGCGTATAATCCCCGCCCTTTTGTCTATTTTTTCTTCGGAAGCATTATGAGCGCAATTTCCCTGATCCAGCCGGATCGCGACCTCTTCTCCTGGCCCCAGTACTGGGCGGCCTGCTTTGGACCGGCGCCGTTTCTGCCGATGTCCCGTGAAGAGATGGACCAGCTGGGCTGGGATAGCTGCGATATCATTCTGGTGACGGGCGATGCCTACGTCGACCATCCAAGCTTCGGCATGGCGATCTGTGGCCGCATGCTGGAAGCGCAGGGCTTCCGCGTGGGGATCATCGCCCAGCCGGACTGGAACAGCAAAGACGACTTTATGCGTCTGGGGAAACCGAACCTGTTCTTCGGCGTGACCGCGGGCAACATGGACTCGATGATCAACCGCTACACGGCGGACCGCAAGCTGCGCCACGACGATGCCTATACTCCGGATAACGTGGCGGGTAAACGCCCGGACCGCGCGACGCTTGTGTACACCCAGCGCTGTAAAGAGGCGTGGAAGGACGTGCCGGTGATCCTGGGCGGCATTGAAGCGAGCCTGCGCCGCACCGCGCATTACGACTACTGGTCCGATACCGTGCGCCGCTCGGTGCTGGTGGATTCGAAAGGCGACATGCTGATTTACGGCAACGGCGAGCGCCCGCTGGTGGAAGTGGCGCACCGCCTCTCTCAGGGCGAGCCGGTGAGCAGCATTCGCGACGTGCGCAACACCGCGATCATGGTGAAAGAGGCGCTGCCGGGCTGGAGCGGCGTGGATTCGCGCATCATTGACAGGCCGGGCAAGATCGACCCAATTCCGCACCCGTACGGAGACGATCTGCCGTGCGCGGATAACAAGCCCGTCGAGCCGAAAAAGGTCGAAGCAAAAGCCATTGTGGTCCAGCCGCCGCGCCCGAAGCCGTGGGAAAAAACGTACGTCCTGCTGCCGTCCTTTGAGAAGGTCAAAGCCGACAAGGTGCTTTACGCCCACGCGTCCCGCATTCTGCATCATGAAACCAACCCGGGCTGCGCCCGCGCGCTGATGCAAAAGCACGGCGAGCGCTTTATCTGGATTAACCCGCCGGCGATCCCGCTCTCCACCGAAGAGATGGACAGCGTCTTCGCGCTGCCCTACAAGCGCGTGCCGCACCCGGCGTACGGCAACGCCCGCATCCCGGCCTACGAGATGATCCGCTTCTCGATCAACATCATGCGCGGCTGCTTCGGCGGCTGCTCCTTCTGCTCGATCACCGAGCACGAAGGGCGCATTATTCAGAGCCGCTCAGAGGACTCGATCATTAACGAGATCGAAGCCATTCGCGATACGGTGCCGGGCTTTACCGGCGTGATCTCCGATCTGGGTGGCCCCACCGCCAACATGTATATGCTGCGCTGCAAGTCACCGCGCGCGGAGCAGACCTGCCGCCGCCTGTCGTGCGTCTATCCGAGCATCTGCGAGCATATGGACACCAACCACGAGCCGACGATCAACCTGTACCGTCGCGCGCGCGATCTGAAGGGCATCAAGAAGATCCTGATCGCCTCCGGCGTGCGCTACGACATCGCCGTGGAAGATCCGCGCTACATTAAAGAGCTTGCGTCGCACCACGTCGGCGGCTATCTGAAGATTGCCCCGGAGCACACCGAAGAAGGCCCGCTGTCGAAAATGATGAAGCCGGGCATGGGCAGCTACGATCGCTTTAAGCAGCTGTTCGACACCTATTCGAAGCAGGCCGGCAAAGAGCAGTATCTGATCCCATACTTTATCTCCGCCCACCCCGGCACGCGCGATGAAGACATGGTGAACCTGGCGCTGTGGCTGAAGCAGCGCCGCTTCCGTCTGGACCAGGTGCAGAACTTCTACCCGTCGCCGCTCGCCAACTCGACGACCATGTATTACACCGGCAAGAACCCGCTGAGCAAAATTGGCTATAAGAGCGAAGACGTGGTGGTGCCGAAGGGGGATAAGCAGCGCCGTCTGCATAAGGCGCTGCTGCGCTATCACGATCCGGCAAACTGGCCGCTGATCCGCCAGGCGCTGGAAGAGATGGGTAAAAAGCACCTGATTGGCTCACGCCGCGACTGCCTGGTGCCTGCGCCAACGCTGGAGGAGATGCGCGAAGCGCGCCGCCAGAACCGCCATACGCGCCCGGCCCTCACGAAACATACGCCGATTGTGCATCAGCGTTCCAACGGCGGGGCATCGGGAGCGAAAAAAGCGGGAAAACGTAAGATCGGATAACGATGATGCCCTCACCCCTCACCCTAACCCTCTCCCCGAAGGGGAGAGGGACTTGAATATCGGTGAGGGGATTAACCGCCGAACTGATCCGGATCCGGCCCCAAACGCTTGCCCTGATCCAGCTTCGCAATCTCACCCAGCTCGTCTTTGTCCAGGCGGAAATCCCAGACGTCGAAGTTCTCGGCGATGCGCGACGGCGTGACCGATTTCGGGATCACCACCAGGCCGCTGTCGAGATGCCAGCGGATAACCACCTGCGCCGGGGTCTTGCCGTATTTATCCGCAAGCTCGCGGATAATTTTCCGATCGAAAACGCCTTCGCCGCCCTGCGCCAGCGGGCTCCAGGACTCGGTCTGGATTTTGTGCGTGGCGTTCCAGGCATGAAGCTGGCGCTGCTGCATCAGTGGGTGCAGCTCGATCTGGTTAATCACCGGCGCGACGCCGGTTTCGTCGATCAGGCGCTGCAGGTGATGAACCTGGAAGTTACACACCCCGATGCTCTTCACCAGCCCCTCTTTTTGCAGCTCAATCATGCCCTTCCAGGCATCCACGTAATGATCGATGGCCGGAACCGGCCAGTGCATTAGATACAGATCGACAAAATCGAGCTGGAGCTTGTCCAGGCTCTCCTGCAGGGCGTCGCGGGGGCGTTTCTGATCGTCGTTCCACAGCTTGGTGGTGATGAAAAGATCGTCGCGGGGCATGCCTGCGCTGGCGAGCGCCTTGCCTACGCCGTCCTCATTTTTGTACGCGGCGGCGGTATCAATCGACCGATAGCCGACTTCCAGCGCTTTATGAATGGCGGAGACGACCTCGTCGTTACCGGCTTTCCATACGCCCAGCCCCAGCTGGGGCATCACGTTGCCGTCCTGAAGCTTGATTACGGTTTGGTTTGCCATTTTTCCTCCTTCAAGTGCGCATCGTCGGAGGGGGCCTCCGACGATGTTGGTTTGCATTAAGTCTGGACGAAATGTCAAAAAACGAAAGGCGCGAGGTTAAAAACGCTTAGCGCGCCGCTTCGTAAATGCGGCGGCTCACGTCCAGGGTGATGTCGCCATTCTCGCCGAGCTGGGTCATGCCGTGCTCTTCCAGTTTTGCCAGCAGGGCAGGGATAGAGCTGCCGTCCAGGCCGTAGCCGGAGAGGCGAGTGGGAACGCCCAGGCTTTCGAAGAAGCTGCGGGTCGCTTCGATCGCGGCGTCGATACGCGCATCGTCAGAACCTTCGGTGATGTTCCACACGCGCTCTGCGTACTGCAGCAGCTTGGCGCGCTTGGCGTCACGTTTCTCATTCCACAGCGCGGGCAGCACGACCGCCAGCGTCTGAGCGTGATCCAGGCCGTGCATCGCCGTCAGCTCGTGGCCCAGCATGTGCGTTGCCCAGTCCTGCGGCACGCCTGCGCCGATCAGGCCGTTCAGCGCCTGGGTGGCCGCCCACATCACGTTGGCGCGCACGTCGTAGTTTTCCGGCTCTTTCAGCGCTTTCGGACCGTCTTCGACCAGCGTCAGCAGAATACCTTCCGCGAAGCGATCCTGAATTTTCGCGTCCACCGGATACGTCACGTACTGCTCAACGGTGTGAACAAACGCGTCGACCACGCCGTTCGCGACCTGGCGGGCGGGGAGGGTGTAGGTGTAAACCGGGTCAAGCACCGCGAAAACGGGCTGAACGTGCTCGTTCATAAACGCCTGCTTGTCGCCGGTGGTTTTACGCGAGATCACCGCGCCTTTGTTGGACTCGGAACCAGTCGCAGGCAGCGTCAGCACGGAGCCCATCGGGATCGCGCTGTTAATGTCGCTTCCGCGGGTTTCCAGAATGTGCCACGGGTCGATACCGTCCGCGTAATGCGCCGCGGCGGCGATGAACTTGGTGCCGTCCAGCACGGAACCGCCGCCAACGGCCAGCAGGAAGGTGATGTTCTCTTCTTTGGCAATCTTGACCGCGTTCATCAGCGTTTCATAAGACGGGTTAGGCTCGATGCCGCCGAACTCGCGCACGTCCAGACCGTCCAGCGCGCTGTAAACCTGATCCAGCACGCCGGTCTTTTTCACGCTGCCGCCGCCGTAGGTGATCAGCACGCGGGCGTCTGCCGGGATTTGGTCACGCAGATCGGCGATAGCGCCTTTACCAAACAGAATGCGGGTGGGGGTGTGAAGATTGAAGTTGTTCATTGCTCGTTCCCTTTAGTGGGTGAAAAACCGCGGTGCCGCAGAGGGCAACCTGATGCTGCACATTGTGGGCGCAGGGCGCTATCCCCTCAATGCACATTCCTGCCGATGTCTTGCCCATTTCTACAGAGGGCTGGAGAAAGTGCGGTAAATTGCGCACACTGCATGGGTCGAAAACCGTATCCGGAGTAGCCCGTAATGAACCGCGATGACATCTGTTTGCAGCTCACCTCTCAAATTAAGCGATTGATAGATAATGGAAATAGCGCTGAAGGCGTGCTGCCGGATATTCGTCTGCTTTACGGCACGCAGCCGGGTACGCGCACGCCGGTGATGTACCAGCCGGGCATCGTTTTTCTCTTCTCGGGCCATAAAATTGGCTATATCAACGAGCGCGTGTTCCGCTACGACACCAATGAATACCTGCTGCTGACGGTCCCTTTACCCTTTGAATGTGAAACGTTTGCGACAGAGGCGGTGCCGCTGGCGGGCATTCGCGTTAACGTCGATATTCTCCAGCTGCAGGAGCTGCTGATGGAGATCGGCGAGGACGAGCTTTTTCAGCCGTCGATGGCGGCGAGCGGGATCAACTCCGCGACGCTTTCGGATGAGATCCTGTGCGCCATCGAGCGCCTGCTGGACGTCATGGAAAGGCCGCTGGACGCCCGTATCCTGGGCAAGCAGATTATCCGCGAGATCCTCTACCACGTGCTGCTGGGGCCGGGCGGCGGGGCGCTGCTGGCGCTGGTGAGCCGTCAGACCCACTTCAGCCTGATTAGCCGCGTGTTGAAGCGTATCGAGAGCCAGTACACGGAGAACCTCAGCGTTGACCAGCTGGCCGCGGAAGCGAACATGAGCGTTTCGGCGTTCCACCATAACTTCAAGTCGGTCACCAGCACCTCGCCGCTGCAATACCTGAAAACCTATCGCCTGCACAAGGCGCGGATGCTGATGATCCACGACGGCATGAAGGCCAGCGCGGCGGCGATGCGCGTCGGCTATGAAAGCGCGTCGCAGTTCAGTCGGGAGTTTAAGCGCTACTTCGGCGTGACGCCGGGGGAAGATGCGTCACGTATCAGAACGATGCAGGGAGCGTAGGTTTTTTCCCCTCTCCCCAGCGGGGAGAGGGTCAGGGTGAGGGGATCACGCGCTGCAGTACTTTTTCTTAATCACCATCGCGATAGTCCCCACCAGGCCCGCCACCAGCAGGACAATCGGCAGCACCATCAGGAAGGTCATCACCTGGTCTTCATGACGCTTCACGAACGGGATCATGTTCAGCGCGTAGCCGAGCGTGGTGACCACGCCAACCCACAGCAGGGCGCTCAGCCAGTTGAAGAACTGAAAGCGGCGGTTAGACAGGCCCGAAATGCCCGCCATGGTCGGCAGCAGGGTGCGTACAAAGGCCAGGAAACGTCCGGCCAGCAGCGCCAGCAGGCCGTGCTGGTCAAACATGCAGGTCGCGCGCTGATGATATTTATGCGGCAGCTGCGCCAGCCAGCCCTTCACCACGCGCGTGTTGCCAAGCCAGCGGCCCTGCAAATAGCTCAGCCAGCAGCCCAGGCTGGCGGCGGAGGTGAGGATCACCATGGTTGACGTAAAGTCCATGACGCCTTTACCGATCAGCGCACCCGCCAGCAGCAGCAGGCTGTCGCCGGGCAGAAATGAGGCTGGCAGGAGTCCATTTTCCAGAAAAAGGGTCGCGAACATCACGAAGTAGACGATACCCACCACGTGCGGGTCCGCCAGCGCGGCAAAATCGTGTTGCCAAAGCGCAGCGATAATATCTTGAATAACAGCCATGGACTTTCCTGTGGAACAGCGGATATGACGCTATTGTACACCCTGTTGACGCTTCTGGGATTGATCCCATGCGCAACTCGCGCAGGGGATTTGGATAATAGTGTCCACAAAAGCGTCCAGAGAATACATTTCAGGCTGCACTCTACACGATACGCTCAAACCCTGCTGCTAAATCGGCAATAAGATCGTCAACATTTTCTAAACCGATGTGTAAACGAATCAGCGTGCCGTCGAAGTCCACTTCGCCATCCGGACGAAGGGCGGCGATCTGCTCCGGCTGGTTAGGTAAAATCAGCGACTCAAACCCGCCCCAGGAATAGGCCATGCTGAAAAGGGCAAAGTTATCCAGATAGCTTGCCAGCTCGTCATTGCTGAGCCGCTTTTTCAGCACGAAGGAGAACAGCCCGCTGCTGCCGGTAAAGTCGCGCTGCCAGAACGCATGGCCTTTGCTGCCGGGGAGCGCCGGGTGGTTAACGCGCTCAACCTGCGGATGCTGCGACAGCCATTGCGCCACCTTCAGGCTGCTTTCATGGTGCTGACGCAGGCGCACGCCCAGCGTGCGGATGCCGCGGCTGGTCATGTAGGCGGTATCGGCGTCGACCATCTGCCCCATTAGGTAGGCATTTTCACGCAGCTGATCCCAGCAGCGCGCGTTGGAAACCGCAGTACCAATCATGCCGTCAGAGTGGCCAATCAGGTATTTGGTGGCGGCCTGAATTGAGATATCAATGTCGAAATCCAGCGCCTTGAACAGCACGCCTGCCGCCCAGGTGTTGTCGATCATGATGATGGCTTCAGGCGCTTTGCTGCGCACGGCCTTCACGATAGCGGGCACGTCGTGCACTTCCATGGTGATGGAGCCGGGGGATTCCAGGAACACGATGCGCGTGTTCGGCTGAATCAGCTCGGCAATGCCTTCACCGATGAGCGGGTCAAACCAGCCGGTGGTGACGCCAAGCCTGCTGAGAATTTTGGTGCAAAAGTCCTGGCTTGGCTCGTAGGCGGTATTGGTCATCAGGATATGGTCGCCCTGTTCGACAAATGCCAGAATCGTATTGGCGACCGCCGCCGCGCCGCAGGGGAACAGCGCGCAGCCCGCGCCGCCCTCCAGCTCGCACATGGCTTCCTGCAGCGAAAAGTGGGTCAGCGTGCCGCGACGGCCGTAAAACAGCCCGCCTTTTGCACGATTGCGCGTGGCGATTTTTTTGTCTTCAACGGTATCAAACACCAGCGAGGAGGCGCGCTGAATCACGCTATTGACCGATCCCTGAGTGTATTTTTTGCTGCGTCCGGCCTGCACCAGCGTGGTATCAAGCTGCTTCTTAGTCATGTTCGCCAACCCTTTTTTATACGTCTGGACGTCCAGACTACCACGACTAAAAAAATCTGCACCTGGATGCTTATCGAATAAGCAGAAAATGTTATGAAAAAACCGCATAAGAAATTTTTACTGCGTAAGCGCAAGGAAAGTGAGCGAAAATTACGGCAGTATGCAAATACTAATGAGAACTACTATCAATTCGGCGACATTTTGATATTATTAGCTCAGAATTTGTGATTTGCGTCCTGGAGATACAGAGTGGGTAATAATTTGATGCAGACGGACCTCTCCGTTTGGGGCATGTATCAGCATGCTGACATCGTGGTTAAGATTGTGATGATCGGCCTGATTCTGGCGTCCGTGATCACCTGGGCTATCTTCTTCAGCAAGAGCGTTGAGATTATTTCGCAGAAGCGCCGCCTCAAGCGCGAACAGCAGCAGCTGGCCGAAGCCCGCTCTCTGGATCAGGCATCGGACATGACCTCATCCTTCCACGCGAAAAGCCTGACCTCTCTTCTGGTGAACGAAGCGCAGAACGAGCTGGAACTCTCCGCAGGCAGTGAAGATAACGAAGGCATCAAGGAACGTACCGGCTTCCGCCTGGAGCGCCGCGTTGCCGCCGTGGGCCGTCACATGGGCCGCGGCAACGGTTATCTGGCGACCATCGGCGCCATCTCCCCGTTTGTCGGTCTGTTTGGTACGGTCTGGGGCATCATGAACAGCTTTATCGGCATTGCGCAAACGCAAACCACTAACCTGGCCGTCGTTGCGCCGGGCATCGCGGAAGCGCTGCTGGCAACGGCAATTGGCCTGGTGGCCGCTATTCCGGCCGTGGTTATCTACAACATCTTCGCGCGGATGATCGGCAGCTATAAAGCCACGTTGGGCGACGTTGCGGCGCAGGTTCTGCTGCTGCAAAGCCGCGATCTGGACCTCAACGCCAGCTCCGTTAAGCCGGTGCACGCGGCGTCTAAACTGCGCGTAGGTTGATGAACTATGGCGATGCGTCTTAACGAAAACCTGGACGATAACGGCGAAATGCATGAAATCAACGTGACGCCGTTTATCGACGTCATGCTGGTTTTGCTGATTATCTTCATGGTGGCGGCGCCGCTGGCGACCGTTGACGTGAAGGTCAATCTGCCGGCCTCTTCCAGCCAGCCGCAGCCGCGCCCGGAAAAGCCGATCTACCTGTCGGTAAAAGCGGATAAATCGATGTTCCTGGGCAATGACCCGGTCACCGATGCGTCCGTTATTCCTGCGCTGGAGCAGCTTACCGGCGGCAAGAAAGACACCACCGTCTTCTTCCGCGCGGATAAAACCGTCGATTACGAAACCATGATGAAGGTGATGGATACGCTACACCAGGCGGGTTACCTGAAAATTGGTTTAGTCGGCGAAGAGAAAGCGGCCGCGAAATAATCACGAAAGCTGGCGAAAGCCAGCTTTTTTGTTTGCCTTACTTTAAATCCTTTCCTTCTCCGCTATTCGACAGCGCGTCCTCATCCAGCGCGACGCAGGTGACGTTCGACGTGCGGTGCTTACCCTCAGCGAGCTTGCGCGTCAGGCGCAGGGTGGCCGTCTCTCGCGCCAGCAGATACTGGTAATTGGCCTCCAGCCGCCCCAAAATTTTCTCTTTCAGCTCGGGGCGCTGTTCGATGATGCTGTTCATCACGGCACCGTAAATTTCTTCTTTCACCTGTAGCGCATAAACTTCATGGCGATGCTGCCATTTCAAACGCACCAGGGCCGCCGGAATCGAAACCAAATCCTGAGCGATGCGCGCCATTTCGGCATTTTTGGCGTCTCGTAATACCTCAAGATTTTGCTTTAAGATAAATTCATCACTTTTTTTGTTATCTAAAGTTAAATGGTCATTATTATCTGGCGCTTGTTTCATTTTAATCATCACCCAGGTGATAAAAAATGGGGGTGTTTTTTTCTCGCGTAATTAGATTAAGCCAAATTTCATTGCCCGCTTCATTTATTTCTCGGGTTTTTTCCGTCATTATTTGGCTAAGTTTTTGCGCATCTATTTCGCCCTCGGCCTGAAGATCGTTAAGCAGGTGGACGAAGGCCTCAATTTTTATGGCGCGAAATAAGCGCTCTTTGATATGACGGTCGTGCTCTTCCAGCAACATATTACGCGACTTACCCGTTCGGGATACGCCAATTAATATGTCGGATTCATAATCGGAGAGTTTTCTTTTCCCCTGAGTGAAATTAGCCTCTTTTTCTGCTTCCGTCGAAAGCTGTTCCACAGACGTGATGTGGTACTTAGCCGGAACAAGATTGTCGGGCAACATTTTTAATTTCCTTTAATTTCAACAGGGTGGGATTGATAAAGGCGTGAGATTCGTTGACAATATCATGAGGCAATTTTAAAATCAAAAAAAATGGAGCCTACCCATGAACAGCATTTTCTTTACGGTCATAACGTTACTATTATTGACCGCAGGCGTGCTTTTTTTGATGCATGAGTTCAATAAAACTCAGATATCAAAAGCGCCCCACGCGACGCCGCAACCGGAGCCGATGTCAAAAGAAGAAGGTGAAGACCATTTCTCCTTATTGATGAACGCGGTTACACCCGTTTGGTACTGGCGGGTTAATCACGAATATATTGATTTTTTACACGCAACAATAAAGCGTATGAACATGTCAGACATTAATGACACGCCGGGCTTGTTTGACGCGCAGCGTCGCTGTAGCGATCTCAATTCAGCGGTCTATAAATATTATGACAATATCAAAAAGCGCTGTCTGAACGGAGAAAAGGTATCCCACTCCGATCTGGACGTATTAAACCTGCGCCAGTGTTTTCGCGAGTTTAGCCTTGAGGCTTATCCGGAGCTGGTGGCGTTGGTGTGGCCAGAGTATGCGCGCCCGGAGGTTAATCCTGACGATGTGTAGGGTTTTTGTTGGTTAGTTGTTGCAAACAGTGAGCGCCGTTGAGATATACTGCGCACTGGTTTCGTTTGCTGACAGGACTTTATGGAACGCTTCTTTGAAAATGCAATGTACGCCTCGCGCTGGATACTTGCCCCCGTCTATTTTGGCCTTTCGCTGGCGCTGATCGCGCTGACGATCAAATTCTTCCAGGAAATCATTCACGTCCTGCCGAACATCTTCTCCATTGCGGAAGCCGATTTAATTCTGGTGCTGCTGTCGCTGGTTGATATGACGCTGGTGGGCGGGCTGCTGGTGATGGTGATGTTCTCCGGCTATGAAAACTTCGTCTCCCAGCTGGATATCGACGAGCGTAAAGAAAAGCTCAACTGGCTGGGCAAAATGGATGCCTCGTCGCTGAAAAACAAAGTTGCCGCGTCGATCGTGGCGATTTCGTCCATCCATTTGCTGCGCGTGTTTATGGATGCGAAGAACGTCCCGGACAACAAGCTGATGTGGTACGTGATTATCCACCTGACGTTTGTGCTGTCGGCATTCGTGATGGGGTACCTGGATAAGATCAGTAAGAAGTAAGTGAATTACAATTATTACCCCTCACCCTAACCCTCTCCCCATAGGGGAGAGGGGACTGCTCGGTGCGGCCTTTCTCCCTCTCCCCTATGGGGAGAGGGCCGGGGTGAGGGGGAAATTCCTTTTCTATTTATCCGACGACGCCTGCCATAAATTCAGCTCTCCGTCCGCGACGTGCTGGTCGATCCGCTTCAGCTCTTCTTCCGTAAAGCGCAGCTTGTTCAGCGCCTGAACGTTCTCTTCCAACTGCTCCGGTCGGCTGGCACCGATCAGCACCGACGTCACGCGATTGTCCTTCAGCAGCCAGCTCAGCGCCATTTGTGCCATGGTTTGCCCGCGCGCGTGCGCCATCTCATTGAGCAGGTGCAGGCTATTCAGGTTGGCATCGGTGAGCATTTTTTCCGTCAGGCCCCGCACCTTCTTGCCTTCGCGCTGCATGCGCGATCCCTCCGGAATGCCGTTCAGGTATTTTCCCGTCAGCAGCCCCTGCGCCAGCGGCGTAAAAGCGATACAGCCCGTACCGTTTTCCTCCAGCGCGTCAAGCAGGCCGGTTTTATCAACCCAGCGGTTGAGCAGGTTATAGGAAGGCTGGTGGATCAGCAGCGGGATCTTCCACTCGCGCAGCAGGTCGGCCATGGCGCGCGTGCGCTCCGTGGAGTAGGACGAAATCCCCACGTACAGCGCTTTGCCGCTCTGTACGGCGTGCGCCAGCGCGGCGGCGGTCTCTTCCATGGGCGTGTTTTCATCCACGCGGTGAGAGTAGAAAATATCGACGTACTCTACGCCCATGCGCTTCAGGCTCTGGTCGAGGCTGGCGAGCAGGTACTTACGCGAGCCGCCCGAGCCGTACGGGCCAGGCCACATGTCATAACCCGCCTTGGTGGAAATAATCAGCTCGTCGCGCAGTCCGGCGAAGTCCTCGCGCAGCAGGCGGCCAAAGTTTTCCTCCGCGCTGCCCGGCGGCGGGCCGTAGTTATTGGCGAGATCGAAATGGGTAATGCCGAGATCGAACGCTTTGCGCAGCAGGGCGCGCTGGTTATCCAGCGGCTGAACGTGGCCGAAGCTGTGCCACAGGCCGAGCGAGAGCGCGGGCAGACGAAGCCCGCTTTTTCCGCAGTAGCGGTACTGCATGTTCTCATATCGGCCAGCGTAGGGTTGCCAGGACATGATGTCTCCTTTTGTCGATGAATTTTCGAAACAGCGTTTTCATTCTGTTCTTATCAAATCACAAATTGGGGAGAGATGCGATGACGCGCCCGACGGCAAAGGCATTTTCCGCGAGCGCGGGAAGCGGTAGGCCGGGCAGGGCGACGCCGCCGCCCGGCATTCACGATCAGAAGCTGTAGCTCATACCCGCCTGAACGCTGGCGTCGTTATCCACATCGCCGGTGCCCAGATACACGCCGGTATTGAGGGTGAAGTTGTGGGCGATGGTTGCGTTAACCCCGGCACCGAAGATACCCATCGTGTTGTTATGGCCGGAGGTATTGTGATAATCCGCCGCCTTGATGTCGGTATCGTCGCTGAACTCCGCCTGGAAGCGGGCGTCAATCCACGGCATCACCTTCACGTTGCTGTGCAGATCGCTCAGGGTGGTGGTCAGGCGCAGGCCGGCGCCGCCGTTCCATGAGGAAACCTGGCTGTCGGAGAAGGTCACTTCGCTGTCGGAGAAGCCGTTCGCCCTGGTGCGATCCCAGCCGAGGGTCGCGTACGGCTGCAGTAGCGTTTCGTCAGGCAGCAGCACGTTCACGCCGGTGCGGGCCTGGGCAATATAAAGGCTGCCGTCGGTTGAGCCGTGCAGCGCTTCGGTCATGCCGCTGGTGTCGCCCGTCACGTTGTTCGCGGAAAGGGTATAGCGCATGTCGCCATAGCTGAAGCTGCCGTCGGCGAACAGGCCCCAGCCTTTGCCGTTCAGCGCCTGCTGCCAGCCGCCGTAGAGGCTGTAGTAGTTGCCGTAAACGGTGTCGTTGAAGCCGTCGGCACCGCTGTTGGTGTCCTGCACGCGGCTGCGGGTCCAGGCCAGCGCGATACCGCCGGTAACGCTGTCGCCGTTAGCGGTGTGCGCCGTCCAGTCTACGCCGCCCTGTGCGCCCTGGGTGATGCTCTTGTAGTCAACGTCGTTGCTGAAGTTGCCGTTTTGATACAGGAAGTCGCCCCATACCTGCGCGCCGTCCCGCTGGACGCCCAGCAGATTTGCCAGATGAACCTGATTCATATGGTTTGTGATGTCGTCAGCAACCTGATGGCCCGCCTGCTCGGCCGCGTCCAGGCCGGCAACCAGCCCCTGCACGTCGCTTGCCAGGGAGCCTTGCTCGCTGTTAAAGACCACGTTCCAGCTGTAGCTGTTGTCGGCGGTCAGCAGGGTTTGCGGCGCGTCGTCCGCGGCCACGATATCCAGGCTGTTATCGTAGTTATAGGCACCGCTGCGGTTTTCCACGCTATCCTGGCCGTTGGTGAAGGTCGCGGCAGCGTAGTTCTGCGGCGCGCTGCTGCTGGAGGTACTGAACGTCCCCAGAACCACGCCGCTTTTGCTTTGCGCCGTCGGCGTAATGCTGGCCACCACGATAGCGTTGTTCGCGCCGGTGATTTTGCCAAAGTTAACGAAGCTGTCGGTGCTCATGGTGACCAGCGCGTTGCTGCCGGTAGACGTGGCGACCAGGGAAGAACCGTCCTGCAGGCTCCAGGTGGTGGAATCGTTAATGGTATCAATGCTGATGCTGTTATCGCTGGTGGTATTCACCGTTTCGAACTCGCTGATTTGCCCGGTAATGGAGCTGCCCGCATCCATGGAGAGCGTGTCGCTGCCGCTGCCGCCGTCCACGTTTCCATCAACGTGGGAGTTATTGGTCAACACCAGCGTGTCATCCCCGGCGCCCGTTTTCACATCGCCGTTCACCGTGGCGTTATTATTCAGGGTAATCGTGGTGTTGCCGCTGTTTTTGCTGGCATCGATGTCGCCGGTAATGGTGCTGTTATCTACCAGAAGGGTATTCGACGAATTGCCCTGAAGCGTGACGTCGCCGTTCACCACGCTTTTATTGGTCAGCGAAAGGTTGGTTGTGCCTTTTTCATTAATTACGCCGATATCGCCGGTGACAATGCTGTTATTCATCGTCAGGCCGGTGTTGGTGGTGCCGTAAACGCCGACGGCCACATCATCGAAAGCGTCAAGGTTGATATTTTTATCGGGATATTTCGCTTTAATTTTTGCCGCGAGGGTATCGATATTTTGCGATATTTCACTCTGGGAAGCGTCAATGGTCGAATTCGTCAGCGAAATCTGGGTATCAGCCTTCAGGCTGCCGGCGTAAATACCGCCTTTATCCATGCTGCTGTTGCTCATGGAAATAGTTTGCTTACCTTCGCCCGCGCTGACGATGCTGCCGTGCAGCTTGCTGCCGTTGGTAATATTCACGGCGTGATCGCCGTTGTCCAGCGGGTCGAGGTATATCGCAGAGCCCATCATATAGGCTTTATCACCCGCCTTTTTTCCTGGAGTATCGTAATAGACGCTGTCGTTCTCCCCGTTCAGCGTGGCGTTATCCACCGTCACGGTGGTATTCGTCTTATGTGCTGCGCTCCCGGCTTCGATCATATCCACGCTCGCGCCGTTATTGACCGTAATATTTGCCGTCCCGCCGCTGCTGCCCTGAATATAGTGCCCGTTCATGTTGGTGCCGGAGACGGTTAATGACTGCGTGTCGCTGCTCTTGCGCGCGCCGTCCATATAAATATTGGTTGAAGTAGCATCGGCCATTACCGCATTGGTAACGCCTCTATCCTGATAATAGTTGTTATCGGTATATTTCGTTAAGCCGCAGGTCTGGGAGGTTGAGCCATTTTGGCATGCGGTTGCGCTCCCGGTGGGTTTTGCGGCCGCCTGCGTACCAAACGAAGCTAAAGCCAATAGGACACACTGTGAGATCAACGTCTTTTTCATTAGTTTGCGCATTTTTAAAACTCTGAGATATCAAAAAAAGTGGCCCTCTTTTTAAAAGAAAAATAAGGATATAAGAACGTTCTTAGTCTTTGTGAATGTAATTAAACTTAAAGGCGAATTAAGTAATTCTAAGTGTGTTTTAATTATCAAGATGGATGGATAAAGCAAAATGCATTTGCTCTGTGAATTTTAATGCACAATTAGCGTGCTAACTTTATTTGTCATGAATGATTGGGGTGCAAACAATCTGATGTGCAAATGTTCTGAGCTGTTATCGTCGTTGAGGCGAGAAATTGAAACTTTGCGAGTTTTACATTTTTACATCTTGAGCAATATTAACTCATGCGTTTTATAGGGGAATTTCCCGCGCGGCGATGAACAATTTCCGCTAATTGAAAGGACAGCCCTTTTTTTTATCAAAAGCGTCCCGAAAAAGTAGAACTTCGTCATTTCCTGCCGATAACGAGGGTAGTACTCGCCGCAGGGCGAACTCACCCTCACGACCAGGAATACTCTATGCAGATGCTTCGTAATTTTACTATCCGCTTCGTCATGCTGACGATACTGGGGATCTTTTGTTTAATGTGGGCCGGCGTTGGCCTGTACAGCACCTGGTCACTTTCCCGCGTTTCCGACGGCAACGAGGTAGACCGCCAGCTGGTTCAGCAAATGACGGTGCTGAGCCAGGGCAACGATCAATACTTCCGTTTCGTCACGCGCCTGAGCCGCGCCATGGAAGCCAAAGCGGCTGGCGGCACGCCGGATCTGGCCTCTGCCCAGCAGGCGCTGGACAATATGCGGCAAAAGTTTGAGCAGATGAAGGCCATTTCGCCAGGCCCAATGGACGCGCAGGTGTCCGCGCAGGTTATCAGCACCTGGCAGGCGCTGTTGGAGCAGGGCATTACGCCGCAGATGGAGCAGGCTAAAACGTCTCTGGACGGCTATCGCCAGCAGGCCAATAACGTCACGCCGCCGCTGAGCCGCGCGTTTGGCGCCGCCGCCGAGCGCTTCAACAAGGCCGCAGGGGACAGGCTCGACAGCACGCGCGTCGTGGTGGATGCGCTCACCAGCATGACCCGGACGATCATCATCAGCGCCACGATTATTGGCCTGCTAATCCTGCTTTTCACCGATCGCTATCTTGTGGCCATGCTGGTTAAGCCGCTGGACCGCATCCGCCATCAGTTCCGCCAGATTGCGCAGGGCGATCTCAGCCAGCCGATCGAACCGTTCGGGCGCAACTGCGTCGGCCAGCTGGTCCCGCTCTTAAGCGCGATGCAGGACAGCCTGCGCGAAGCGGTGAGCACCATCCGCTCGGGCAGTGAAAACATCTGGCGCGGCGCGACGGAAATCTCCAGCGGGAATAACGACCTCTCGTCACGCACCGAAGAGCAGGCTGCCGCGCTGGAAGAGACCGCGGCCAGCATGGAGCAGCTGACGGCGACGGTGAAGCTGAACGCGGAAAGCGCGCGGCAGGCAAGCCAGCTGGCGGACGTGGCCTCCGGGACGGCCAGCCGCGGCGGCACGCTGGTGGAAGACGTGGTGACCACCATGAGCGGCATTTCCGACAGCTCGAAGAAAATTGCTGAAATTACCAACGTCATCAACAGCATTGCGTTCCAGACCAATATTCTGGCGCTCAACGCGGCGGTAGAAGCGGCGCGAGCCGGTGAGCAGGGGCGCGGCTTTGCCGTGGTGGCAGGTGAAGTACGCAATCTGGCGAGCCGAAGCGCCAATGCGGCTAAAGAGATCGAGGGCCTGATTGCCGATTCGGTTTCGCGCATCGAGCAGGGCGCCCGGCTGGTCAATGATACCGGCAGCACCATGGAGGCCATCCTGCGCGACGTGACGGAAGTGACGACGATCATGAAGCAAATCGCCTCCGCGTCCGAGGAGCAAAGCCAGGGAATTTCCCAGGTTGGCATCGCGATCGCACAGATGGACGGGGTCACCCAGCAGAACGCCTCGCTGGTGGAGCAGGTCTCTGCCGCGGCGACGGCGCTTGAGCGCCAGACCGAAGCGCTTCAGCGCTCGGTTCAGCAGTTCCGCCTTACCGCGTAGCGTCTGCGAAGGGCCGCATGAGGCGGCCCTCATTCTTTTAGTTCGTATTCAATCGGGCGAAAATGATGTTGCCCGGCGTAGGACATTAATGCGTCGCTTCACCAATCAGCGCACCTGAACCCGCGCCGACGGCTGCGCCTTTCAATACGCTTTTGCCGGTCACTACCGCCGCGCCTGCGCCAACGGCGGCCCCAATCGCGCCGCCTTTACGCGCCGCTTTACCCTTCTCACCGTTTTTAAACATTGCGCCCGTCCCCGCGCCGACAACCGCGCCGCCCACGGTTGATTTCACATCTTTACCCGCAACCGCGCCTATAGCAGCACCTGCGACCGCGCCTGCTGCAGTTTTGTCCATTGCCATGCCGGAGGTTGATACGATAAATGCGCTCAGAAAAAGCGTTGTTTTGAGGTATTTCATAACCGTTCCTTGTAATGAGAGATCTGACGACGAGGCGAAGTCTGCCAGCGCGCTCATATACCCGGTAGGCGATTAATGCGGGCGGCAAACCGCCCGCTAGAGGATCAAGCCTGACGTTTATCCTCGGTATGGGTGTCGAAATCGCTCGCCGCGTGGCGTTCATACAGCTGCTCGTTCAGCTCGCCGTTAGTGCGGTTGACGATGCGCCCGCGCTTCACCGCCGGACGATTCGCCACGTCCTTCGCCCAGCGCTGGACGTTGACGTACTTCTCCGCGTCCAGGAACTCTGCGGCGTTATAGACGCTGCCCAGCGCCACGCAGCCAAACCACGGCCAGATGGCCATGTCGGCGATGGTGTACTCTTCACCCGCCACGTAGCGTCCGCGCGCCAGCTGCTTGTCCAGCACGTCGAACAGGCGCTTGGCCTCCATGGTGAAGCGGTCGATCGCGTACTCAATCTTCACCGGGGCATAGTTATAGAAGTGACCAAAGCCGCCGCCGAGGAACGGGGCCGCGCCCTGCAGCCAGAACAGCCAGTTCAGCGTCTCGGTGCGTCCGGCGGGATCTTTCGGCAGGAAGTGACCAAACTTCTCCGCCAGGTACAGCAGGATGCTGCCGGATTCAAAGACCCGCGTTGGCGGCGTGGTGGAATGGTCGCGCAGGGCAGGGATTTTTGAGTTTGGGTTTACCTCAACAAAACCGCTGGAGAACTGATCCCCTTCGCCGATGCGGATCAGCCACGCGTCGTACTCCGCGCCCGTCACGCCCAGCGCCAGCAGCTCTTCCAGCATGATGGTGACCTTCTGGCCGTTAGGCGTGCCCAGGGAGTAAAGCTGCAGCGGATGCTTGCCGACGGGCAGGTCCTTATCGTGCGTAGCGCCTGAGATTGGACGGTTGATACTGGCGAACGCGCCGCCGTTGGCATTCTTTTTCCATTCCCATACTTTCGGTGGCTGGTAAGTGTTGTCTGACATGTTGGCCTGCCTTTTGAGTGATGTGTTGAGGGAGTGTAGCAGGAGATAAACGATCGGTTTAACGTTGAGAGGCGTTATCCGAAGCGGCTCGATATTTTTCCGAAGGCAGGTGTATGATAAGTCCACCTCTGTCAGGTTAATCTCAATGTGCAGACGACGACAACCTTACAAAAATTGCCGCCTGCCAGCTTCAGGTTGGACACATGCGTAAAGGAAAGTTAAGCAGTAACGCCCCGTTTGGGACGTTGTTAGGCTATGCGCCGGGTGGCGTGGCAATCTACTCCTCGAATTACGACAGCCTCGATCCGCGTCACTACCCGGAAGAGGCGGATTTTCGCAGCTATATCGGCAACGAATACATGGGGCATAAGTGGCAGTGCGTAGAGTTCGCGCGCCGTTTCCTGTTCCTTAACTACGGCTGTGTCTTCACCGACGTCGGCATGGCGTGGGAAATCTTCTCCCTGCGCTTCCTGCGCGAGGTGGTGAACGACAATATTCTGCCGCTGCAGGCGTTTGCTAACGGCTCCAGGCGCGCGCCGCGGGCCGGGGCGCTGCTGATCTGGCAAAAGGGCGGCGAGTTCCACGAAACCGGGCACGTGGCCGTCATTACCCAGCTTTGCGGCGACAAGGTGCGCGTGGCGGAGCAGAACGTTATCCACTCTCCGCTTCCGCTCGGCCAGCAGTGGACGCGCGAGCTGCGCATGACCGTTGAGAACGGCTGCTACACGCTGCATGACACCTTCAGCGACACGGAAATTCTGGGCTGGATGATCCAGACCAGCGATACGGAACACGGCCTTCCCCAGCCGGAAGTGGACGGCGAGCTGCTGAAAATCCGCGGCGCACGCCTTGAGAATAAACGGCAGTTCGACGGTAAATGGCTGAACGAAAACGATGCCCTTCAGCAGGCGTACGTTCGCGCCAACGGCCACGCGATCAATAAAGATCCCTGCCAGTATTTCACCATCACCGAAAGCGCCGAGCAGGAGCTGATCAAGGCCACCAACGAGCTGCACCTGATGTACCTCCACGCGACGGACAAGGTGCTGAAGGACGATAACCTGCTGGCGCTGTTCGACATTCCGAAAATCCTCTGGCCGCGCCTGCGCCTCTCCTGGCAGTGGCGTCGCCACCATATGATCACCGGCCGTATGGACTTCTGCATGGACGAGCGCGGCATCAAGGTTTACGAGTACAACGCCGACTCCGCCTCCTGCCACACCGAGGGCGGCCTGATCCTTGAAGAGTGGGTGAAAAACGGCTATCGCGGTAACGGGCATAACCCCGCGGAAGGGCTGCTGGAAGAGCTGACCGGCGCGTGGAAGCACAGCCACGCGCGTCCGTTCGTGCATATCATGCAGGACAACGACGTGGAGGAGGACTACCACGCGCTCTTTATCCAGCGCTCGCTGATGCAGGCCGGGTTTGAAACCAAGATCCTCCACGGGCTGGGCGCGCTCAGCTGGGACAGCGCCGGGCAGCTGATCGACGACGAGGGCCGCCACGTTAACTGCGTGTGGAAAACCTGGGCGTGGGAGACGGCGATCGAGCAGATCCGCGAGGTGAGCGAAACCGAGTACGCCGCCGTGCCGATCCGCACCGGTCATCCGGCAGGCGAGGTGCGGCTGATTGACGTGCTGCTGCGCCCGGAAGTGCTGGTCTTTGAGCCGCTGTGGACGGTGATCCCCGGCAACAAGGCCATTTTGACCGTGCTCTGGCAGCTGTTCCCGAACCACCGCTATCTGCTGGACACCGACTTTGAGGTTAACGACCTGCTGAAGCAGACCGGCTACGCCGTGAAGCCTATTGCCGGACGCTGCGGCAGCAATATCGATCTGATTAGCGCCAAAGATGAACTGCTGGATCAATCCAGCGGCAGGTTTGTCGACCGCAAAAACATCTACCAGCAGCTCTGGTGTTTACCGAAGGTGGACGGGAAGTACATTCAGGTGTGTACCTTTACCGTTGGCGGAAACTACGGCGGAACGTGCCTGCGCGGGGATGATTCGCTGGTGGTGAAAAAAGAGAGCGATATTGAGCCGCTGATCGTACTGAAGGATAAATAGGCATCAGCGCAATACAAGCCCCCGCGGGCGATCCTGCGGGGGCTTTTTTTACCGTTCTTCCTCGTCCTGCTGCTCGTTAATCTTTAAATCAATGATGCGGCCGATCTGGTCATGATAAACCGTCAGCAGGTTGTACTGGCTCATCTCTGAGATGATCTGCGGTGAAACGTTGAAGCTTCGGGCAAGCTCCTCGTGGCGCAGCGATTCCTGCCGGCGATGGCGCCGCACGTGCGCCCGACGGCGGTTGTACTGATACCAGAGGATCAGCAGCCAGCCGTTTAGCGCGGCGATCAGTAAATAGATCAGCACCGTATTAAAGGAGGCAATGATGATCCCCCAGCGGTGGTTGCTCTCGTCGGTAAACTGTATCCACAAGTTGGCATAGAGGAAAAAGAGAAATCCTCCCCACGCCAGCAGGGTGAGCGCCGCATCGAAGAGGCGGGGCAACAGCCGATGCTCGGTCAAAATTAACGTATTTTCGCTCATTGAAGGCTTCCTTTTCCGCGATCGGGGCTGATCCAACGCGCCCGCGAGCGCTGGCGCTTAAGCATCACTTTCGGAAATGCCACGAGGGTGGTGAACAGGCCAATCATCCAGTACACCATCGGGAACCAGATCACCCAGAACAGCGAGCCCGCGATCTTTCTTTCATAGCGCCGCTCGATGTAGAGGCTGGCGAGGAATTGCAGCAGGCACATAACCCCGAGCAGCAGCCCGGTAAACTCCGGGGGAAACAGGCTCTCGACGGCGAGGTTCGCAGGCAGCGTAACGGTGTGGCTGAAAATGAACAGCAGCACGGTCATCGCGTAGGCAAACGCCCACAGCGTGGAAAGCGCGTACTCCAGAAACAGGGGCCACATGCGGTGATGTTCCCAGCGCACGATCTTGCGAAGATTGACCAGAAAAACCTCCGCGCCGCCCTGCGCCCAGCGCAATCGCTGTTTCCACAGGCCCTTTAGCGTCTCGGGCATCAGGATCCAGCACAGCGCGCGCGGCTCGAAAAAAATATCCCAGTGGCGAAGCTGAAGCTTCCAGCTAATGTCGATATCTTCGGTGATCATATCCGGGCTCCAGTACCCCACGTCCGCCAGCGCCTGGCGGCGAAAGGCAGCGATGACGCCTGACACGGTGAAGACCCGGCCGTAGATCCGCTGCGTGCGCTTTATCAGGCCAATGATCGATGAAAACTCACCCACCTGAATGCGGCCAATCAGCGTGGAGCGCGTGCGGATGCGCGGATTTCCCGTGACCGCGCCGACGTGAGGATACTGGATCAGGGGCGCGACCAGATAAGCGGCCGTATCCCTGTCGAGCAAGGCGTCGCCGTCGATGCAGACCAGCAGGTCGCCTCTCGCCGCCGCCGCGCCCGCCTTGAGCGCGAGCGCTTTGCCCTGGTTTTCCGCGAGGTTTATCACGCGCAGGCGCGGCTCTTCCTGGGCCAGCTTGTGCAGCACCTGCGCGGTGTTATCGGATGAACCATCGTTGATCGCGATAACCTCAATATTCTCGTAGCGCTGATGCAGCGCGGCGGTAATGGTCTCCCGGGCGTTCCGCTCCTCGTTGAAGCAGGGGATCAGGATGGAAATTAACGGCTCGCCGGCGAGAGCAGGGGCGGGCGTTTGCCTGTCCCATGACCAGCGTCGTTCAAGCTGATACCAGAAGTAGAGCCCGCCGGTTATCCACAGCACGGACATGAACAGCGGCCAAAAGAACACAAAATCCAGAATCAGCTCGCCGGTAAACATGGCGGCCACGCCGAGCGGCAGCCCGAATACCAGGCATAAAATTGAGAAGGCGATAATGCGATCAGTCATTGTCCGGATACCAGTACGAGGAAAATTCAGGCCTGATGCGTGAAATATCAGGTTGGTTGTTGATGAAATCGTCGGGGTAGTAGCCATAGTTTTTGATGCCGTTAAGCTGAAGCACGCGCATCCACTCTGCGAGCTGGCTATCGGACACGGCGCGCGGTGGTGTTTGCGCCCATTCCCTGGCCTGCAGCTCGAAAATGGTTTTATCGAGCGCGCCGGGGCGCGCGGCGACGGCCTTAACCAGCCGCGTCAGCCAGGCATTGCTCTCTTGCGCCGGAACGGACTCCATCAGCGGCATCGCCATGGGCACCGTCCAGTCGTAGGCGGCCAGAAAATCATCGAGATTCTGGGCAAACCACGCTTCGCTTTCGGGCTGCAGAATGGGCAAGGCGAACATATTGCGCGCGGTTTTTATCTGCGGGCCGCGAATGTCCTTCACCGCCTGGCTCAGGGCACGGGTAAACCCGATCAGCATTTGGCTCTTTTGCCGCACGCTCTCCTGCCCGGCATCGTCAACGTCCGTCAGCACCGCGTCGTCATGGAACAAGATCCCGTTGAAGCTGGCGTATCGGGCCAGATCTTCATAGATTTCCGTCACTTGCTGGCGAACCTGCGGGCTCCACGGCGCGAGACGAACATAGGGCTCCGTGGCCTCGCGCAGCCTGCCGGTTTCAGGATCCCGGCGCTGCACGCGCGGCAGGGAAGGGGCGAGACTGAATGAGAGCACCGGCATCCACGCGTAGACTTTGACGCCCGCGCGGGTTTGCAGCTGCCAGGCAACAAAATTGAACAGATCGGCCCGGACCGGAAGCCCGCGGTTGGGGAAGTAAAGCGCTTTGATCTTGCCATCGCCCTGCGGGTCGGAAAACGCCTGCAGAAAAACGTGGCTAATCTTCATGTCGTAAACCCGCTGGATGAGGGCGTTGATGTTTTTGGTTTGCTGCGCCGGATCGCGGTCGTACACGTAGTCAAGATCGACGTGCATCACGCGCACGGGGTCGCGTTCCTGAATGCCGGTGACCGCGCGGGCAAAGCTCTTGATGGAAGGGTTTCCGGCTATCAGCAGGCGCGGAATACTGTCGAGCTGCCGCACGTCCGCCAGCCCGTCCTCAAGCGTAAAGGCAAGCTGATAACCCTGCTTTTTGGCGATAGCCAGCGACGTGCCGCTGGCGGCACCATAGGGCCAGACCCAGGCGCGGGGCGCTTTCCCCGTCACGCGGGTGATTTTGTCGGTCACTTTTCGGACGTCTTCGCCGATCCGCTGGCTGAACTGCGCGTCCGTTTCGTAACGTCCCGTTTTGCTGTCGTAGAGGCGATTCGCCACCGCGGGCTCGCGGCTTCCCTGCGGGTTAGCCGGTATCCCGTAATGCGAGGCCCAGGTGTGTGAACCTATCTCAACCAGCGGAGAGCGGCTGAGCTCCCGCACGTTATCCCAGGTCGCAAAGCGCTCGCGGGGCGTGATCAGCCCGCCGAAATTGACCGCCTGATTCGCCGGCGTATCCACCCAGCTGCCGACAGGTGCCCACAGCGCAGGGACCTTCCAGGCTTCAAGCAGCGGCCAGACGCGGGTGTAGAAGCTGCTGTAGCCGTCGTCAAAGCTGAGCAAAAAAGCCTTCGGCGGCAGCGTCTTAATACCGTTATGGGCATCCAGAATATCCTGCACGCTGATGGCGTTATAGCCGTTGTGCAGCAGCCAGGCGATCTGCTCGTTTAACGCGCTGGTGCGAACGGAGAGGTAGCGCTGGTCGGCGGCATCATCTTCAACGTCGTGGTAGGCCAGCACCAAAAAGCGGTTCTCCGGCCAGGGCTTATTCGCCTCCGTTAACGGCCTCTCTTTCGGAGCAATAAACGGGATAGTCTGGGCGCACGCGCCGGCGCTCAGGCACAGCCAGCCGATGACGATCAGGCCAATATGAAAACGTTTGGTCAGCATATTCATCCTTAAAAACGTATGTTCGCGTCAAACGTGACGGAAAGATTGCTTTCGCGCTTGCCGTCATAGGGGCGTTTATCCCAGTTCAGCATCACGCCGGTATCAATGACGTTGTTCCACTGAACGCGTTGCCCGTAGCCGAGGAGGGTGATGGGCCCCGCGGACTGATTTTTTTGCCAATAGCCGCCGCCGCCCGCAACGATCTGCTGGCTCCAGAGGGTGTCGTAGCGACGGTACATGTCGTGATCGACGGACAGAGCTGCCGTAACGGACAAATCCCGTTCGGGGTTGTAGTAGAGCGTGTCCCGACGGCTGTTGGCGCTGGCCGATACGCCGGGTTCGAGATCCAGCGTCAGGGAAGGCGTTTGCCAAAGGCGCTCTTTGCCGGTGAGCGCGTATTCCTGGCGGCGGTTATGGTCTGAAAAACGGCTGGCCGCCGCGCTGAGCCGGTACTCGCGCCGTTCGTTTTGATACCAACGCACCCAGCCCTCTCCCCGGTCGGATCGAATGCCGTTGCGCAGCGCTCGCAGGGGCGTTGCCCGCGACAGCCGTTCGAGGCTGCCGCCGGTCTGCCAGCCGTCGCTCAGGCTGTATGCGGCGGTAAGGCGGGCGCCGGGCCTGTTTGCGCCGTGATAGCGGTTGCCGGAAAGTTCCGCCTCGACCAGGAGATCGCGGGGCCGCCATTCGACGCCGCCGAACAGATGGCGGCTGGTGCCTTTGCCCTCGTCGAAATTGCCCTGGGCAAAGCGGGTGCCGCCAAACAGCCGCCAGCTGTCCGCAATGGGAGGGCTATAGAGCGTCGCGTCCCAGCTCAAATCGTGCGTGCCGCTGACGGGGCTATCGGAGTGCAATCCCTTGCCCGCGTTGATCCGCAGCTCGGACATATGATGAACGTTTCTGAGCCTGTCCAGGCGCTTTACGCTGCCGTCGGCGGGCGCGCGGGCCAGAACATCGTCGGCCAGAAGATCCATCTGTCGCCACTCCTGCAGATCCATCGCCACGTAAGCCTGCTGCTGCTCCAGCTCGATGCTGGACGGCTCCAGCGCCTCCGCCATTTTTAGCTTTCGCTCCGCCGCGCGCGGCAGGCCCCGGGCCTGAAGCAGGCTGGCATAGTCAATCTGCAATCCCTGGTTTCCCGGCGCCGTTGCCGCCAGCCGCTGTGCCAGCGCCTGGGCCTCCGGCAGAGCATTCGTCGTCAGCAAATAATGAAACCTGAGCGACCGTCCGGTAAGCCAGCGATCGTTAGGCTGCGCGGTCGGCGAGCCAAAGTCATAGCGGCTCCAGGGGGCGCTGCGGGCGATGCGCTCAACGTACTCGCGGGCCGCCCGGTACTGCCCCGTGTCCAGCAGGGCGAAAAAAAGCGCATGGTCATCATCCTGCGTCTCGGCCGCGTAGCCGGGATAGCGCTGCAGGAGGGCGAGCGCGGCGTCCGCGTCTTTCTCTTCCAGATAAGCGGAAATAACCCAGCCGATGGCCCACTCGGGAACGGGATGTTGCGCGGACGCGAGCGCGCGATACTCGCGGATGACCTCCGGATAATCGCCGCGGGCGTAAAGCGCGCCGAGGCGGTCGATGCGGGCGCGGGTAATATCCTCCTCTGCCTGCGGCTCTTTTTGCCAGCGGGAAAGCAGGCTGTCATAGCGAACGAGCGCCGCCTGCGCGAGGTTAAAGCGCTCTTGCTCCGAGCGGGCGGGAGCATCGGCAAGACGCACAATTTCGGCGACGGCGTTAAGCTCCAGGCGGCGGCGCTGGGAGGGCGACAAGGTAACCTTTTGCGACAGCGCAAGCGCGGGCGTGCCGATCCGATTATCCGCTAGCGAATGGACGAGCGCGTTCAGGCTTTCTTCATTCTCAGGCGCAAGATTCAGCGCGCGGGTGTCTGCCAGAAGCCGATCCCAGCTTTTCCCCTGACGCAAGTAGACATACGAGAGCGTCTGGAGGTGTGCCTGGGAAGGATCCTCCGCCACCCGCTTCCTGGCTTCCCGCAGGGCCTGTTTATCCATACGGGCATCGGCAAGGGTTTTGATATAGCCGATACGGTAATCGTCGCGCTTTGGCGCCAGGCGCAAGGCCTGCTCCCAAAGAGCAAGTGAGGATTGCCACGCCCTTTGGTTTCGCCTGGACTGCGCGGCAGCGGCCACGCCCCGGGCAGGGAGGGGCATATAAACGCTGTAGCGCCGCCAGACCTGAATCACCTCATCATCACGTCCTGCCCAGGACGCCACCTGCAGCCAGTCCGCAACCTGTTCAGGCGTTAGGGCGTGCTGCTGTTGATAATGCTGCAGATAATGAAGAAACGGCGTGTAATTACCGTTACGGGCCTGATTAATCTGCTGTTCATATACGGTTTCTGCGGCCTGACCCATAATCGGGAAAAGGAATAACAGAAGCAATATTTTTGGTGTGCGACATGAGAATGACGTATTGAAACGCGGTGAACTTTCCATATCTATTTGCCATTTATTTATCATGAATCCATTGCATAACACGGCTACCTTTAACGGTGCGTTAAAGGCCATAAATGAGAATGTTTTATCCAAATACGATTTTGTTATGGGGGTACTTACCTAAAGGTAATTATGGTTCCTTAACGTCTGGGTATCGATGGGAGGTAATGTACACCTGATATGTTGCCAGATAAATATGGTGAAAAGGGTGGTTTGTGTTTTGAGATAATTCTGGATGGCGAGAAACATGATGATGATATCAAGTTGAATGAGTTGATTTATCTCTTTGATTTTAATGCATTTATCTTCTTTTTATGAATTCAATAACTTTTTTTAATGTATTTTTTTTTAGTGAATCAAAGTACTTTCTGGGAGATGTTTGGGAAGTTTCCTGACAAAAATTCTCAATATCAATAAAAGTCACTTTTCTGAGATTTTTTTTTACTTATAATTAATGCCGGATATTGACGAGTAGTCTTTTGACAGCTTTTCGAGTCGTCGTGTAGTAAAGGGATAAACAAAGCCTGAAAACATTCATCTTTATTGTAAGCGCGCTATAGAACAAATGCGGTCTTCTTCTGAAGGAACATTCTGGCTTAAATCAAAAAGGGATGGCTCGTGGCAACTTCAATTGTGTTAGTGACGCAGGATCGCTACCTCTTCTGGGGAATGAGGATGTTTTTTCCGAATATAATCCTGCTGGATTCGATTGACAGAAACATATTTGATAGCGGTGCCGATGAGTACTCAGTATTGATTGATAGCCGTTCACCGCTGAGTTTATATAGCTACCTGATACGCCATTCGGCAAGAACGAAAAAAAAGATCAACTGCGTGATGCTGGATATGCGGCACCGCGATGAGAATCTACTTAGCATGAAGCTGCTGATGGACACGTCGTTCACGACGTCTGATGCGGCGTCGTTCTTCAGCCTGGTGCTGAACATGAAGGGCAGGCGCGTGACGACAAAGTGGCTGCTTAACCTGAGGCTATGCACGCATGAGGCGATTATGCTGAAGCTGCTTAGAGCGGGAAAGACGATGGAGGAGGCGGCCAGAGAGCTGGGGACGTCGGTCAAAGGCCTCTACCGGAAGAGAACGGCGCTGTCCGAACGGCTGGGCGCGGAGAACTTCAACGAGGCGTGTTTGTTCATCTTTAAAAACAAACTGCTGGACTTAGATGGGAACGATCCCTAAGTTGAGCGGGAGACAAAAGCAAAAAACCAGCCCTAAGGCTGGTTTTTCTAAATAGTGGTGCCGGACTCGGAATCGATTCTTGTTGTTATATTTTTGATATATATGGTTTATTTTTAATTTGGTGATTTTTGTGCCCTCATTTGTACCCTCGGTCCGTTTGCATTGTTTCTGGTGACTCGAATTTGGGTTCAGGTACGAGGTGGTAGGGTTGCAGGAAAATAGCGGGCAACTATTCCGTTCATCTTATCAATCAAATCAAAGCGTATAAAGATGATATGCCCAGTCCCTTTCTGGAAGTAACGTATCTCAACACACTCGTCTTCGAAAACGGAAGCGTGCTGTTTGCGGATATGAGCATCCAGCCTGACGGAAAGATCGTTGCGATTCTCCGGAACAGGTTTACCATCCAGCAGATTCAGCATACGATCTAAATCCGCTAACTGCTCACGTCTGCGCCCATGACGGAAGTGAAATCCCCAACGGTCATATTGTACCAGACCATCAACGATGATCTTCTTCCCGAACTTGCAGGGGCTGTTGCTCTTGTAATCCCAGCTTAGTCCCTTAAACACGTAATGATCCCCCGCTCGAACACCTCCGCTTTACTCTGATGTGGTTGCTCAAAGGTGCTGAGAATATTCTCTTCACTGACAGCGGAAATATCGTCCTTTTCCAGGCTGTTGTACCACTCGTTGCGTGCCTGTGCGTCCATGAGCGCCAGTATTACCGACTTATTCATCAGGTCTTTCCAGATGCTGCGATCGATATTTTGGGTGATGGCTTTTATCGCTGTTTCTGGTTTATCCATCAACCAGCAGTCGTAACGGTATTGCCGTACTCCCCATTTATTTGCTTTACCACCGCCGATGTTGCTGGTCAGTGTCGAGATATCGTCGAGTTGCTGTATCAGCGTTTCAATTTGCGCCAGCGCCGCGTTGCGTCCGGTGACGATACGTTCAATGCTGGTCGAGCAAATTACATCGGTATTGTCGGTTAACACTTCGGATTCGGTGAGAGCAAGTTCTGACATAGTTTATGTCCTTTATATAAAGCAAAACGCCAGTCGGTGAGGGCTGGCGTTTATGCGTGTGGTGAATACAGGGCTGTGATTATTGTGAGCGGATGTGTTGCAGAGACTGAGCATGTCGGAAGGAGAGACTACCAGTTGAAGGTGCTAAAACCCGGCAACAGGTCACCCGCTGCATCCAGATGTAGCATATCGATCCCGTAACGTCGTATCAGTGTGCTCACTAACCGACGGCAGCCCTTTGAAAGCCCCAATCTCTTTAGTTCCAGCACTGGGTATAAGCGAGCGTTAAGTCTAAGCAGGTAACCGTAGCCGGTGTACAGTTTCCAGTCACTGTTGCCGCCGTCGTGGCGTTGAAGAGTGACCTGGTCGAGAATGGCGTTATCCTCACACGTGATATGGGCGGTACTGCACTGGATCCCATTCAGACGGGCGGTACGTGGTAGCTGATCTTCAACAACCAACTTCCCGGCGGTATCAGCAACACGAAGCGAATACCCGTTATCACTGAACACATCAATCAGCGCAGCCAGCTAAATACCATCGATATCGACGGCGATCCGGCCCCCATTAAGGGCCAGTACATTAACGGTATCGGCTTCCACCGTCAGGGACAGCTTCATTGCTGCCCCCTGGATGACTGCCCACTGATGGCGCAAGTCACCGCCTTATAGCCGGTACGTTGCATCAGGCCGGTGGCCTTTCTGGCCCGGAGTATATCAATAGCGCTGATGAACGGAGATTGATGCTGAATGGAGAAAACGGGGCGATCAATTCGTACCAGTTCAGATTTTTCAACGAGAAAATTGAGTGCATCTGCCAGTGAAATCCCGGCGTCAATATGCTGCTGAATCACATTACTATCACCAAACTGTGTGTCGTTAAGCGAAAGGCCGTAATGCCTTTCCAGCAGATAAGTAAGAAGTTGCTGCCAGATTTCAACGGGCGTCGGGCGTGACTGTGCCTTCCGCGTCGGGATGGTGGGTAAGGTTTGCATAAAGGTGATCTCTGTTAAATAAGGAGCTGATGACAGGGGACGTATTACGATGAAGGTGGCCGGTGAGTTAAGATTTTTTTCTGGAAAACCACTTACTGCCGGATGGCGTCAGGTGTGGCCTCCAGTATGAACCAGTTAATACCCTGCTCTGCGTCGTGATGGCTGGCAGCATGGCGTAATGCCGCTCTGGCCGCTTCTGTCGTCACAGAGTCATCCACATTGTGTACATCGTCTTCGTACCAGAGTGAACACAATACGAAGTCGCCATTTTGATGTTGTTGCAGCAGTTCAATGACCTCACTGATTTTACAGGCGTGTGGCATGGCTATTCTCCTGCGGGTTGTGCCATAGGTGGCGTCGGATAAATCGCAAGATAAACGTACCCGCAGGAGCCGAGGGTGTCTGCCTCGCAGGTCAGTCCTTTTGCGTAGAGCGTGACGCCGTGCTGATGTCGGGGAGTGAGTTCACCGCTGGTGAGCATTAACTCAAGTTGTTTCAACAGCAGTGGATATGCCTGGTCCAGATGGCGCAGGTCTGATTCGCTGAAGGTGCCGGTGATGCTGGCGCGATCAGCCAGGTAATGCAGCCGGTTGCCCTCCTGTACCAGTCGTGCGCCAAAACACGGGACAGCTGCAGGCTTAAGTCCCCACTAGGGGGCGGCAATATCGTGGTTTGCTACATTTGTTGAGCTTTGCATTTAAGTAATCCTTAACTAGGTGTTAATTCAGGGTAACGCTGCGCAGGACAACATACGGGCCGTTGTGGTCCTGACGGCGTTCTGCAAAGACCGCGAGCACGCCGCTGATATCCTGGACCTCACGATCAGCGTAGTGGCAGATGCTACCGGACCACTGGTATTTCCCTGTACAGAAGCGGAACAGCCGGGACTGCGGATGCTGACGGTATATCGTCATAGCCTGGCGTTTGCTGATAATCTTCATCGTTGTTTTTTTCCTTAAAGCCAGCCTAGTTCGGCAAAAGACACTATATCCATCCCGCCAACCACCAGGTGGTCCAGCAGGCGAATATCGACCAGCTCCAGGACCTGTTTCAGGCGTCCGGTAATCAGCCGGTCGGCCTGACTGGGTTCAGTCTCTCCGGAAGGATGATTGTGCGCGAGTAGCGCGGCGGCAGCGTTGTGGTGAAGTCCGGCCTTCACGACCTCCCGTGGATGGACGGTGATGCTGTTGATGGTGCCGAGAAAAAGCGTATCGCAGGCGATGAGGCGGTGCTGGTTGTCCAGCCACAGCACCATCAGCGACTCCCTCTCCTGCGTGGCTAGATGCAGGCGCAGCCAGTCGCGCACGGCATTGCTGGACGTAAATGACGCACCGGGTTCACGAAGCTGCCCTTCCAGCAGGGTTAAGGCTTCCCTGACCGTCAGCTGGTCGGCAGAGGGTAATTCACGGGCAAACAGCGGTAACTGTTGTTCCATGGCGGCTGACCTCAGTCGATGATGTGCATGATCGCACTGCATTCCGCATGGCTGAGCGCGTAGTCCCGCAGGCGGTAATAGTGCTCCGTCATGGCGTCGCATTCGGTGCGCATGGCGTGGTGGCTGTAAGTCATCAGGCAGACCGCGATCCCGGCAGCCCCGGCGCTGAGCTCACCGCCGTTACCGTTCAGGGTGTTGAACAGCGACCAGAGTTTATCGCTCTCCGCTTCCGGGGCCATAAACGCGCCGCCGTTGCTGAGCGTGTAAAACTGCCAGATACCGCCGTGGTAGTCTGTGCAGAAGCGGTCCATCCACGCGAAGACTGTCGGTTCGAGGATTATCCACTGCGGGATGCTGCCGAAGTGCCCTGGCCAGAAGCTGATGCGCTGCTCGTCCTGTACGAGTGTGGCGGTCAGCGCTGGCGAAGAACTGGCAGGTTGTGGCGGTAACGGGAGGGTATCGTTAAGGTTAATAATATCGGTCATGTTAGTTTTTCCTTGTTTATTTATCGGGTTGGGGATGCTGGTTCAGCCGGAGTGACGGGCAGGACTGCGCATAGCCATCCTCATCACAGCGTGATGGCCAGTGCCCCTCCGGGAGGCTTAAGCTGCACAGGCTGAGTTCGCCGGGACGATAAAGAAGGTGTGAACACCAGGCGCACAGGTCGTCATCGGAGATGGAGCGGCTGCAGGGAGTGTTCTCCAGGGCGGTCGGATAAAGGGTTGCCTGGTGGGCGTTATCAGGTAGCGGTGGCATCAGCTCAGCGCTTGCTGAAGTTCTTCCGCCATCACCCAGAGGGCGCGATTGAGCTTAACGTCGCCGTCTATGCCTTTAACCGCGCGGGTGTGGCTGCGTTTACCTCTGGCGGTTCGTCCTGGCAGACCCCCTTTCAGCAGGTTCTCCTGGCAACGATTGAAAACTGACCACAGGTCGTCCTGACGGTCTTCATAGCGGCGGGGCATCAGTATCTGTGCTTCCGTTACCGGCTGGTGCTCTTCCCCAAAGCGGTACGTCAGCGCGGCTCTGGCAAATGCCTGCTGTGCCGGCGGGGGGAGTAACAGCGACTGCATCGCATCCCGATTTTCTTCGACCCGGTCAAATATCCCCAGTACCTCATAAGCCCCTTCAATGACTTTCTCCACCACATTACCCTTATGCGGCACGCGCACCTCCCCAAAGGTTTCGCCACAGATAAGTCCGTTCTGGCAGACAAAGCGAAACAACCCCGGCAGCATCTGGTATGAGCTGGAGCCGTCGTGACTGTTAAGCAGAATGATTTCGGGGACCTGTTGACCGGTGATTTGCCCCTCACGCCGCAGACGCAGCATGTGCTTTGTGTGGTCGCGTTTATCGGGATTACGCACGCGGGTCTGGCAGGCAAAGAACGGCTGAAATCCTTCTCGCTGCAGATTCTCCAGCAGGGTAATCGTCGGTATATAGCTGTAACGCTCAGAGCGTGACGCGTGCTTGTCTTCGCTGAAACGCTGGGAACATGCTGCATCAGTTCTTCACGGGTTAACGGACGGTCACGGCGTATCTGGTTAATCCGGCCAAAGCGGCTGGCTAAACGCATGGGTAACTCCTTTGATTACATAAATAAAAAAGGCCATACCTCCCGAAGGAAGTACGGCCTTTTAGTGAACAAAAATAACGGGGTTAATACCTGGGAGAATACTGTTAGTACCAGGGATGCCAGACGAGCAGGCTATAACCCAGAACAAGAACCAGGACATAAACAATGCAGGATGTCACATAGATAACGCCTGCTATCATGTCAGTATCCTTACTGATGGTCGGCCAGACGCGCGAGGGAGGCAATACGGGTTTCACCCTGCGCCAGGCTGCAGTTATTGGCCTTGGCGGATACCAGGGCGCCAGCGAGCGCCGGAGCCAGTTTCGGAGCCGGATATTGCCAGCTCCATGCCAGTGGACCGTGATCGGATATGCCGTCATTTTCATAGAAATGGAAAACAAAGCTTCCCTTTTTATAATCCAGCATGCGTGACGCTGCGCGTGTCAGATCCAGTGAGAGCTGGCTGTCGAACAGTGTCAGTGGCTGATCCGCATGAGCCTTCATCTGATGCTCTCCCGCCGGGTAATACTGGATGGTCATGCCGGTTGCGCCGGATGCCTTTCCTCCGGTGATGTCCTTCAGCCAGTAGAGGATGTTCAGGTGCTTATCCGGTCCACTGCAGGTCAGAATAAATTTCTGCGATTCCTTCCCCCTCGTGGCGGTAATGATAAAATCATCCACGCCCTCCATGATGTGGTCGTGCGTGACCTGTATGTTTTCTGCCTCCACGCCCGTGTGGCTGAACGGTTTCGGGTCGTATGCTGCTGTCCGGCCCGCCTGGGTCCAGAGTACGGCAACGATAATCAGAAATCTGGCGACAGTTATTACGATCCTCATTGCGTTCATTATCCTGCTTCTGGCAGGACGACGTACATATTCTGCCCCCTGACCTCAATGGTCACGGGCTCACTTTCGCCGGTGCTCAGCAACGCCTGTGCCTGCCAGAAACGACCGCTCACTTCTTCACGCATCTCTGTCACGCGGATACAGCGTTCGTCAAATCCCTCGCCGTGCAGGATTTTTGTCACTGCATGACAGGCATTCTGCGCCAGATTTGCCGTCCCGGACTATTTGTTCAGCAGATATATCCCTGCGAATGACAGTGCCGTACACAGCAGACAGACCTGCATCAGTCGCCAGGGTTTACCCTGCATCTGGTCACGCTGACGGAGATACACCACCGGGAACCAGAACCAGATAAAGGACGGTGGCGTAATGCCCTGCTTCATCAGGTTTGACCGGTCCAGCAACACCCAGACAGGGCAACAATCATATAAATGGTCAGTGCGAGAGGCTGAGGGAAATTCAGGAACAGCACAATCCAGAGAAGCGGGAGAACAACCGCCAGGCACCAGGCGAACAGGTCGGGGCGTACAAACGGGTATGATTTCATGGTTTTGCCTCCCGCTGAATCGTACCGGAGGACAGGATGCAGACAAAGTAAATCATAGAATATTCCTTTATAAACAATTGATTAAATATTATTAATGGCAGGGGTATCTTCACATGCAGCACAGATCGTACTGGCTTATCAGAAGGCGGGATAATTGTTAATTCAGATCGATATGCGTAAACTGATCGTCTATATCTATCAATAAAAACGATCAGTTCTTTGCTATTGATAGCCTAAGGCTATTTAATGGGCTTATTCGATCGTCGAAACAGATCGAAACGGCAGTGGCTGGCACAGAAATTCAGAACAGAAACCGCCAGACGGCACGGATAACGGACAGGAACTGCTGGCGCAGGTGCTGAAAATGACGGATGAGCGTCCCTGAACGCTGCAGGACCACCGTGGCGTCGTCAAAAATTTCTGCCGCCACGCTGACAAAATTGTCCCGGGCAATCCTTTCAGCTGATTCAGTACGTAAATCAGGATGAAGGTGGCAGGTAACGGTGCTGCTGCTTCGTACGGGCAGCGCCCTGAGTAGCGCTTCGGCCCATCGTGCCAGGTTATAGCGTTCTGCAGCTGAAACGGCAATGACCGGATGGACAGCGGCAAACAGTGCGGCCGCAAGCTCAGCGCGGGTGCTGATGTTTATGGCCTGTTGGGGTGAAGGGTGATTGCTGAGCAGATCCCATTCCCGGCAGGGCTCTGTCTTGTCGGCCTGGGAGAGTACGAACAGAAAACTCTCCGGTTTTGCTCCGGCAGCAAGCAGTTCGTGGTAACAACGGAGGTCATCCTTCCATGCCCGGTCGTCTGCTTTAAGTACCCATACAACCAGCTCCAGTCCGGGTGACTCTTCCCGGTAAAGGCGGCAATATATCCGGTCGAGTTCCGGCGTTTCCCCGATACCGGGAAAGTCAAGAATATGAAGAATACGGCTGTCGTGGCGTACCTGATAGCGCTGTATACGTCGCGTACATCCCCTGACGGCATTCACCTTCGCCGGAGAGTTGCGAAACAGGGTATTACAGAGGCTGGATTTACCTGCGCCTGTTTTTCCCATCAGCCCGATGACAGGTTCATAATTAATAATACTGCTGAGTTTATGGCTGATTATACCGGCTACCTCACCAGGCAGTCCGGACAGGAGCTGCGTCAGTGGCGTTTGTGTCGGGGATTCATTATTCATATTTCACCAGTGATAAAAGGACGGGTTATCACGGTGGTAATATAGGGCTGAAAATATTTACAACTTAAATTCTGAACTGTCTTCCTGCCGTCACGACAGAAATACAGCCCTTTCTCAGGGCCGTCGGCGGAACGATTGTATGGCCTTTGTACGTGTGTCCAGTCCCCTGAAACGATCGTCTATCAGCATCTCAAGAACGGACATATTATCCGTCCGGTAAAATTCCACCAGAAATGCCAGTTTGTCGGCATGCTCTTCACTGAGCGTATCCCTGCCTTTACGGGCGGCCTGTTTTTTGCGGAAAGTTTTCTGATAAAACGCTTTATTCAGCTTTCTGATGGTGTCCTGCTGTATTTTATTGTTTATTTCCCATAAATCCAGCAGTGCATAAAAGGTATTAAATGCCTCTTCCGCGTTAACAGGGGAAGGAAGCATCACGGGACAAAGTGGGTTATCAGTTTCAGAAGTAAAAGCCTGCTGATATTTCACAAGGGAGCGGTATGCCCACACACTGGTGTCCGCATCGTCAGGAGTGAGCCATTTAAATCGGGTAAGTCGGATGGCATATTTTCGCCAGATATCAAGATTGTGCGTCAGCCAACTACGGATCGCGGGCGAATTATTCGTGCTGACGCAGAGATAATCCACAAAAGCAATTAGTGCCGTCAGACGTTCATGATGACTGGCCGGAGATAAGGTCAGTCCGGATCCTTTATACCATGAAAAGTAAGCCACATTCTTCAGCGCCTGACTGATGCTCTGGTTGCATTCCGGATCCAGACATGCTTTTCCCCATAACCAGTATGTTGCCCGGGTGTCGTTATCCAGCCATAAAAAGTTTTTCTCAGGAAGGAGCGTTGTGCTGAGCGCCAGTTCCATTTTCCGGATAAATATCAGTCGCTCCTGATACGCCGGGAGATAGGCCTCCAGAACATCATTAATAATCCGGCATGAACGGGCGACATCCGGGTTATTACCGTCAAACGCATGATTTCTGCTTTCGGGGATATTCGCATGAATATAGTGAAAGTAAAAACGACAGGTGCGAATGTCTTTTGTTCTGATGTTCAGTCGGGTGTTGTCCGTCACGAATGTCCCTTGCTGGCAGTGATTGTACATATATTACTCGTTTTGTCGTATCATTATGACACCTTTTTGTAGTGAATACGTAGCACTAATTTGTAAGTAGTAGTTTTTACGTAGTGGTATGAGGTTAACTGGATGTGTTTACGTAATGAGAACGTAGTTCATCGTGGATAAGGGTATGTTACCGGATAAGGCATGATTATGGCCGCGATGAAAAATACCAGACCGCTTTTTCGTGCAATATGATGCAAGTGATACGCGGGTGGAACTCCAGTCCGTAATGAGAAGGGTGAAGACAATAATCTGGTGCTAACTTGAGAGTGAATTTTAAAGGGAAGGCCGAATTTAAACAGCGAAAAACCACTTTTCTTCTTTTATTGCATTTCTCATTTTTACCGGGTTCTTGTTGTCGGGTTGGTAATATATTGTATAGATATTAGATATTAGATATTAGATATTAGATATTAGATATTAGATATTAGATATTAGATATTAAACAGGCATTAATCATCACATAGGTGTTAATCAAGATATGGATGTCATGTTGGTAGGGTGTTTTATGTTGTGTACATTTTGGTGTGTTTATTTATATTGAGTGTGTAACTAAGTGAGATGTAATACTGTCATTTACTCAGTGTGATAAGCGTTTCTGATTTAGTGTGAATAATGCATAGAGTGGTTAAGAATGTATCAGGGCGAAACGCTCTGTAAATATATCAATTTAATACTGCTGATTATTATTCTATTGGATAAACCCACGTTTAAAGGTTATGAACAAATGATTATTAATACAGCCAGCTATGGCATGCTAAAGTCCGTTTATGTAAAACGTATCCAGAACATCATTGATAAAGCCATTCAGGAATACCCAAGAATACTGGTACTGAGAATCGATCTGCGTTTACCTGATACTGATACTACTGCATGCAATACGGATTCATCTCTAATTACACGGTTTTTTGCATCCCTGAATTCACAGCTTATTGCAGACTTACTGAAAAAGCATAATGAGGGCAAGCGTATTCATCCCAGCCGGATACGTTATATCTGGGTACGTGAATTCAATCAGTCCGGTAAAAAACATTACCATGTTACGTTATTGCTTAACAGAGAAGCATATGCCTATCCAGGGCGTTATACAGCCATAAATGGTCGGTATTCGCATAATCTGGCTCTGATGATTATGGAGGCCTGGGTTAGGGCGCTGGGGCTCCATACCATGAAAAACCATACGCAATATTATGTCCTGACAGAATTTCCTGAAAACTGTTATTACCATCTGAGCCGGAACAGCGAAAAGTTTACTGAGAAATATACCGAAATAACTAACCGGGTCAATTATCTGGCAAAAGAGTACAGTAAGGATAGTACCGATGGTCAGCGTAACTTTGGCTGTAGTCAGTTCTGATTACGGGAAAGTATTTTTCTATTGGGGAAAGGAATGTTATGGCGGAGTACCTGATTAACGATAAATCAATCATTCTGGTGCTCCTGTCGTTCATTCCCTTCAGACAGAGAGAAATCGTCATGACAAAAATGCATACTACGGCTGACCTGCTGAATGACAGACTTGTGGATATGGCATTCATTACAGAATTTCGGGACTGAGTGATAAGTGGTTTTATAAACTCATTCAGGACGGACTGTTTCCTAAACCCATTAAACTCGGCCGCAGTTCACGCTGGCTCAGGAGTGAAGTGGAGGTATGGGTACAGCAGCGTATTACAGATTCCCGCACTACTGGTACTGGTCATTGAAGAACTTACGCATATTGGTGACGGCAGCAATAATCCGGATACGGGAGTCTGACGGGAGGATATCAGCAGCTCCTCCTGTCAGTCTGCCTGGCCGCACAGTCAGCCACTCCGGGTACGAATTTTTCGGCGTCATTTTGCCGTAGCGGAACTCAACCCGGCAGCTAAAAGCATTAAGTTCCTGGTTTACATTTTTTCATCGCATGGAGCACCGTTTTAAGGTTTGTTCTGATTTCGCAAGTGAAAACATCCCAGGGATACGTGGGCATAAGCGTGCAGAATCAGCGCAAGGATGTCTGACTGAATGGCCATGTCTCATTTTCAAGGTATTCATGCATAAACTCGCTAACTGAAATGCAGGTAAACTCCTCTATTTTTGTCGCGGCGATTGTGGGGTAGAGTGTAACCATTGCGTAGCCGGCTGTGTTGAGTTCGGTGGTTAAGCCGAATTTGTGATGAAAGTGTTTTTTCACACTGTCAATGTTCTCAAGTACCCAGCGATATTTTTTTATAAACCGGGTACTGTAATTGTCCTGACCGCCTGTGAATTTTGATAAATCATCCAGGTGCATTCTGGGCTCAGTGGCAAAACCGACCTGTTTTACCTCGATAATCACCAGTAATTTTTTCTCCTCATGAAAACCGAGGAAGTCTATCTCGCCGGTGTCGGCCGGGATTTTCAGCCGTTCATTTTTATTAAGGCTTATCGCCTTCACTGATGTCGACCCGACGATGCCGGCGGCGGTCAGATTATTCGCAATCACGTTTTCAAACCAGCGTCCGGCCTTAAGGGACAACGTATTGAGCGCGTTATTCACACTCCGGGAGCGCCACTCGGGTGGAAGCTTGCGGAATGGCACATCAGACACGAGGAGTGTCAGGCACTCTAAAGCCATGCGGCGCGAGAAAAAGACCTGGTCCACGCCATGGGATTGATCCCGGAAGAATCCCCGTTTATATGCCCGGTACTCCTGTTTGGGACGAAATAATTCGCGGTCTTCCATATTGTCAGCACTCAGAGTGAATCCACCGATGATTAATTCGGCCTGCGAGGCGGTTATGCTGAAAGCGTGTGTCAATTTTCTGATGGCGTCCTTCCATACAAAACTTCCGGGCAGTCCGGGCTGCTCTCTGTCACTGTACGTATCGATAAGCCACTGGATCACACCCAGCGTATCCATATAGCTGATGCCGGTTGTTTCCGTAAAGCTCACATTTAACACTTCCGCGTGTGCGGTCGTGTCCTGAAGAAACATGGGTACCGGAACATATTTTGAGATTTCACGGAAGGCCTGACGTTTGTCAAACTGATGACTGCTGTCCTGAGCAACATGGAAGTAGGTGTACACATCAGGATCTAACCTCAGGGTCACTTCGTCCAGTATGTTTCTGTAATTATCACTTCGCATGTAGAGACTCACCAGTTCTTCTGCTGCGATGAAAACCATGGATATAGCCTCCTCCTCCACGGCCTGTCTGCCGCAAGCGTTACCCGATTCCATTCGGGAGCGACAAAGTAATTCCAGAATGTGCTTGATGCCCCGTCTGGCATAAATTGCCCAGGATGACCAGAAGACTTCGTCTTCATCTGAGAGTTCGCCGAGTTTGTGAGCGTCTGATACTTTCCCGTATTGCTCATACTGTTCAGTCAGGAAAGCCACAAATTCCCGGGGAGGGATTGCAGGAAGGTATTCATCGAGAATGTCATAATACTCCCTGTACATCAGATTAACGATGTTAACAATGTCGGTTTTATCGGTGTAGAGTCCCGGACTGAAATGCCTGAAAACGCATTCTTTCACTCTGTTATAGACTTTCCTCTCGTGCGCTTCACTCGCGCGGAAAATTTCTGTACCACCAACATTTTTACTATGCAACATCCTTTTCTCCTTATGTTATTCTGCATCACCTGAGGCTCAGCCATCACGCTCTGCTGGCTGGAATCCTGCGCTTCAGAAGTGCAGGGGATATAATAAGAGCAGCAACTGGTCTTTTCGGTTGCTTTTCACGATCCCTTCCTGCCATATCCTGCATGGTGTGTCTGACGGGAATGTCCGGGGTTATCCTCGCTGGACGGCATGAAAGTATATTCATTTTCATTATTTCCCTGTTATTTACACCAGGATAAAAAATAACTTCGCGCTATCATTGCCTATTCATTGATTAACCAGCGGAATGTATGCTAATTACATAATTTGTTTTTTTACCACCATTGTGTCGTCTGTTACCGCTTCCGGGAAGAGGGGAGAGAAAGCATAGTCCACATGTTTTTCCTGATGAGTGGCAATTTGCTGAAATGGCCTCATGTTCGGGGTCTTACTGGAGGAATAATTTCCGGGGGCTTTAACTTAGTGTGTACCTGTTTATGGGCATCATGTGTCGATAAACCCTTTCTCATGTCTGTATTTGCCAGCCTGTAAAATCAGGTATTTTGCCTGTATTGCGCTTCTCCCGGTGTGCTGCGCTTTTTGCCGGGTATAGCTGCCTTGATGCCCGGAAAGGCAGAAATAGGGGTTTTATGCCGGAACCGCCGAAATTTCCGGCCTGTTTTTTTTTAGTGATCTTTCAGAGCCTCGATGGCGTACCAATCAAGCAATAGTTTAATTTCAACCATCACATTCCAGAGCTGGAAGAATTTCAATTTCCTATGCGTGAACGGTTTGCCGGGCAAGATGTTAGCCGCAGCCCGGCAAACAGGCGAGACAAAAAGTCTCTTATCTAATCCAGATTGCCAGCAGAATAATGATTAATGCAATAATAGCCGCCTGAATAAAGACATTATCGAGCGATTCTCTGCGCATCGCGCCCCCTTTCAGAGGTTCTGTCGCATTAAGGCGAGGTCGGGTAATCTTCTGTTTTTTTATGATATTACCTGACCATGACTTTGATCCGGAACGCCTTCAGACGCCTGCATTATCCCGTTGATATCATCGCGCAATGTGTCCGCTGGTATTTGGCGTACTCACTCAGCCTGCGCAATCTGGAGGAGATGATGGCTGAGCGCGGTATCACCGTCGACCATTCCACGCTTCACCGGTGGATCATTCGTCTTGTCCCACTGCTGGATAAGGCATTTCGTCGGCATAAACGTGCCGTGGGTCGCCGCTGGCGAATGGATGAAACTTACATCAGGGTCAGGGGGCAGTGGAAATATCTGTACCGCGCGGTCGATACTGCGGGCCAGACCATTGATTTCCTGCTGACCGCCACGCGGGATGCTGCCGCGGCATTAGGCTTCTTTCGCAAAGCCATTCGACACCATGATGAACCTGAGGTGGTGACTATTGATAAAAGCGGCGTCAACATGGTAGCGCTGACTACACTCAACGCCGGTAAACCTGAAGAAGAAACTATTACCGTCAGGCAGAGTAAATACCTGAACAATCTGGTTGAGCAGGATCACCGAAACATCAAACGCCGGATACGCTCGATGATGGGATTCAAATCATTCCGGCGTGCGCAGACGGTACTGGCAGGAGTTGAGTTAATCCACATGATACGTAAGGGACAATGTCATCACCCAGCCGGAGACGGATTATCATCGGCAGAACAATTTTATTTGCTGGCTGTCTGAAAAACAGGCTGCGCAGTTTTCTTCATCTTCCATTCTTTAACGCGACAGAGCCCTGCTGATTGCCCATCGCCCGGAAACCATCGCCTCTGCGGATCGGGTTGTGTATCTGGAGAGGGGAGCTTTAGGGAGTTGGAGGGGTTACGGGATGCCGATGACGATTCTTCGGCAGGCGAGATTGTTGAGAGTGTGGCGGAGATTTAGAGGGAAGTGTAAGAGGGAGTATAATCCTTTTAGTACTACTCACCATTTGGGCTGTCGGGCTTCCTGTTTTCAACGTATTTTCTTTGTCTGTGAACGAACAATGTTAAGTGTGAAGGGGGTGGAATTTTATTAAAATTCATTAGGTTATGATTTTTTTTAAAAAAAATATGAAACCACACTTGCACTCAAAGGAAATTTTACTTATGTTTATTACAACACTGGATATTTGTGACCTTCAAACATTGAAGCAATTACATTAAATCTGATTTTATTAATTTAGTTGATTCTTACAGTTTAGCTGTTTGATACAAAACGCCTGATACTAATCGGGCGTTTTTTTTTATCAATCTTAAACCACATCCAGCTATCTTTCATGTGGGGCGATGCTCGTAGAATGCCCATCCTAAATACTAGAAAATCAAGGAGTAAATAGCATGAGTGGATATGAATCCACTTCCCACGTATTCTATCGCTGTCAGTATCATCTTGTATAAACAACGAAGTACATAGTTTCCATTTTCTGAACATGACTATAACCTGGTGCTGTTTCCAGAATCCTCAGTGTTGTTCAATTCAAAGTGTCAAGGGGGGGGCTTTGTTTTCAAAAAATATCCTTTTTACATTTGTTATTACTATATTGTTATTGTTATTAACATGTGCGATTATATTTTTTGTTTTGTGGAAAAATAGCAAATCACACTTGGAGGCTTCTACATTCGAATTGGCGCTGGCCAAATCCCAGATAACTAATCTTCAACAGAACTCAAGACAGGTACGGAAACTAGATGAAAAACTTACAACTGAGCTCAGGGAAGCAAAAAATACGATTAACCAGCTTGAGTATCGTGTTGAGTCTGATGCTGAGCGGCTGCGTATCGCCGCCACCTGCCCGAGTCGCATGTCTATCCCCACCACCTCCACCCGCGTGGCTGATGCAGCCAGCCCCGAACTTACACGAGACGCTCAACGGGCTTATTTCTCCCTCAGGAGAGAAATTTTGATTTCTGAGAAAATGATTAGCGGTTTGCAGCAATATATTCGAGAGCAATGCTTGAGATAGACATTATCATAGTTGAGAAGTATAAAGAGCCATTACGAAATATTGTAGGGTAATTATGGTAAATATTTTTGTTTAAATGGGAGCGGGTGACTAAATGTTTTATTGAAATTTCTGTAATGTGCTCTTTATTTTTGTTTATATGCTATTCATTTTAACGTCTTTGGTGGAATGTAATTTTGTTGTATTTAGTATATTTCATCGTTACTTAATCTCGAATTTAGTACTCTCAAAGAAAAATCTTTTTGAATGCTGGGTGATATTCTGATTTCCTTTGGGTGATCAGAGTGTTGTAAAATGTTATTTCTGAAGTATAGTTTGATAGTATTCATCAATTCCTTTTCTTCATTTTCGGACATAAAAAACCAATATAGAGGTTTGCCAGTCATTTCTGATATTTTGTTTAAAACATCATGGCGTGGAAGAGTGCCGGAAAGACACCAGCCATTAACAGATTGAGATGTGGTGCCTATTCGCCTACCGAATTCGGATTGGCTTAGGCCCATTTCATGAAGTTGTTTTTTTAATCGAATTCCAAATTCAATCATAAATACAATCTATCCTTTAATTTGATGGCAGTTTTGTGGCTATTTCATTGTATGGGGGGCAATAAAAAAATGCAAATAACCATTTGTATTTCTTGATATATGCCTGTAAATTAATCTTACAGCTTAAGCAAGAAGATGGAGTAGTTAAGGTAGCTGTATATTATATGATCATTCTCAGAGTTATAGTGAGTGTTTTTTTTATTTTCACGTATGGGATGAGTGGTGATGTGAATTGAGCATCAGGTCATTATGCTTTCTTTAGAAAGGGAAAAGCTATCTTGTACATAACTATGGGTATAATGGATAATCTGATTATGGAGAGATTATATGAATCTTGAGCAAATCGCCCGTTCTTTTTCACCTCAGAATGTTCATCTGAATGGTGTTCCATCAGTTCCATCGGGCAATAATCTTAGAAAGAGTGATCTGTTAGCAGCAATCAGCTACCTTGATAATAAAGGTATTTTTGGCGTCGAGCTTTTTTTGGCTAAAATAGATATTATTTCACCGGAGAAAGCTTTGACTAAGCTTTATTCTGTAGCAATGATGAATACTAAGAAGTATCCTGTCTTTCAATGTTACCCCCCTGAGACATGTAGGCAATTAATAAAAATAATTTGTACTTATGCCTATCAAGATTACTCTAAAAGTGCTTCAAATGTGCGTGACTGTGAGAATTGTAACAGCACCGGATTTATTGAGGCAGAAGTTTTTACCAACAGGAAGCCCTCCCCTTCTCCAGAATCAATCGATTCTACTATCAAAAATGATCATGTTATTCATGAAAATGATCTACATAGGCGTGAAGTGGTAAAAATACTATGCAAAAAATGTAATGGTAAGGGAACTATTCCAAGTAAATGCCAGTGCCGAGGCAGGGGGAAAGTGTTGAATCGAAGAGAAACCTTACTGAAAGAAATTCCGGTGTTTAAAAAATGCCAAAAGTGTGATGGCAGAGGGTTCAATCGAATGAAGTTTTCGACTGTTCTTAAAAGTATACAAACCGTTTTACCATTAAAAAAAACAGTGGCTTATCGTGATGTAAAACCTTTTTTTGAAATGTTGGTTAGTCGATGCTATCAAGAGGAGGCTCTTGCAGAACACCTTTTAACTAAAATGGTCTAATACTCTGAGTAACGGAAAGTCAAATTGTTAAATGGCATTGTTGTTAATTTATAAGAGCAATGGTGAATAAACAGCCAATATAATTATCTCATTTCATTTTTTAAACTGCTCTCAGGTTATATTATTGGGATTATATCTCTGTAACTTATTGTGATCTTGCTGCGCTACAGTTATTTTAAACCATATCCCGTAGATATTTTAAGTTAGAGGCTAAGATGGAGATTTCAAAAACACTGTTAACTGAATTAATGCCGTGGATTAAAGAAAATAAAACTGCTTTAGGCTATGCTTTCACTGGGGGCACAATGGCAGTTCTTCGTTGTATTTATCGTGGTGAATCGTTTAAAAATACTTGTGCTGAAGGTGGAATGTGCGCTCTGGTTGCATTTGGAATTAGTGAAATTTTAACAGCTTTGGATTTACAACCTGAGCTGGCATTCCCAGCGTCTGTTTTCTTAGGGTACGTAGGAATCTCCAGCATAATGAAATTTTCTCGCCTAAAGTCCGATATGATTAATCAGGATAAAAAGTAATGCCACTATTTTGGGGTTGAGAATCGACTCGATAATTGAAACTAAAACCATTGAGTATTTATATCTTCACTTTTACTAAGTTAATAAAAGGTATATTTATGACAAAAGATATGTTTATGCATGCTACTGGATTGACCCCGGAACTAACAGAACGTTGGTATCATCCTGTAATGGTGAGTATGGAGAGTTGTGGAATTGATACCCCTATCCGGCAAGCTTATTTTTTAGCTCAGATCGGTGTCGAATCAGGAGGATTTAAGTTTCTTGAGGAGTCTTTTAATTATTCGGTTGAAGGCTTGTTGATATTTGGTTCACGAATAACTGATAAGCAACGTGCAGAATATGGACGCAAACCTGGAGAGGCTGTGCTTTCAAAAGAACGACAGGCTACGATTGCAGATCTTGTATATGGTGGGCGCTATGGCAACAATTCTCCGAATGATGGCTGGAAATATCGGGGGCGTGGATTAAAACAAATTACATTTCGTTGGAATTATATTGCTTGTGGTGAGGCACTTGGAATTGATTTAGAGAATAATCCCGATTTATTGCTTGAGGATATCAATGCTGCCTGCTCTGCCGGTTGGTTCTGGAAATCAAATAATTGCAATTCATTCGCAGATAAAAGGGATCTGAAAGGTCTGACACGGCGTATCAACGGTGGCTTCAATGGGTTGCAAGAACGAATTGAAAAGACCCAAAAAGCGTTGTTGGCATTGTGTTAATTTATAATGCTCAGTCGATTGTAAAACTTTTACTCTGGTGGAATTAGTCTGTATTATAGTTATTAAATATTCCCAGTATTTCCAGTGTTTAATACGCAACTTAGTATAATTGAATTGCGCGCATAGTTATGAGTTAGCGGAACATAACCTATCTTATATAGCGTTGATAGAAAACACCTTCTTTATCCCTAAAATAATATAAAATGCATATTATTATAAAACAATCGCTATGAATTTTTTTCAATTGTTAGGTTGTTTAAGGTTTTCAGGTTTTATTTATCCATAATAAGTCATGGCTTTTTATTAATTGATGTATTTTCTGTAGGGTATTCTAATTCCTTTAATTATAGATTCACTGCGCGAATTATTAATGATGGTGAGTTGTAATCGTTGTCATTAACAATGCTGTACCACACCTTTCCCTGAAATTATGAATGATGACAGGGAACTATTTATTAAATAGAGAGATATAATATGGCTGATAATGTAGAAATCATCGATAGCACCTATCCGGTGCTTGGCTTTCGTTTTACCGTAAATATTGGTGGTGAAGTATTCCGCTGCAGTTCCGTAAGCGGTCTGGATCAACAATATGAGACTGCTGATTATTGGGATGGCATGGGAGGTTTATTCCGCCTGTTAACCCGTCGTCAACTTACAACAGTAACATTGTCACAAGCTGTATTCCCTGGCCAATGCCAGTTGTATAGCTGGTTATATGATTATGTCAATCATGCTGATGGTAAAAAAGATATTTCAATCAGCCTGACTGATGAGTCTGGAAAGGATCTTTTTATTACCTGGAATATTGTTAACGCTTTTCCTACCGGTATTACTGGTCCGAGTCTTGATGCCTCGAGCAATGAAGTTGCGGTGAAGCAAATCACGTTGAACGCCGATCGGATCACTATTGAGTGCCACGAATAACCAGAATGGTGGCAATTGCTGATTAATAATAATGAATTATGGAGTTAATATGAGTACGAATGCATTAGCGCCTGGCGTTTATGTTGAGGAAGTGGATGGGCTATCGCTCTCCGTCGGGCGAGCGGCAACTGCAGTACCGGTACTGGTGGTCGGTAAAAGTGATAAAGAACCCTGGTGGCCGCATTACCAAAAACCTTTATTGATCCCATCGTTTGCTGATTATCTGCGTTATGTGAAGGGAGAAAACTCCGCTGCTAAAACTCGCTATAGCCGTACTGGCGCGCAGCGTTCATCCATTAATAAACACCACGCCGGGCCAGCCAACTGGCCCATGCTGGCAAATAGTGAGACGGTGCCAGGAATGGATATCGAATGGCATCGCCATTTTGCACCCGCGCTGAAAGCCTATTTTGATAACGGAGGGGGTTATTGCTATGTCTGCCCGTGGGATCAACTGGACATGGTTCTTGATATGAACGACGTCACGCTGCTCGTTCAGGCTGGGCAAAAGGAAGCGGCAGCTGAAATCCTTCGTCTATGTGAACCTGGCAGTGGCTTATTTGGCTTGTTGGATGGGCCGAATGAGGAAGGGGGATTTAACGAAGAGAGCCTGTCAGAACACTTGTCAACCCTCTCACCTTCAGATTGCGTTTCGATTTACTATCCTTGGCTGAAAGCTGACTGGAATTTAAACGATAAAGATGGCATGCCTTATCCAATGGATAAGATTCATCCGGTAGCACCCAGTGCAGCTGTAGCGGGGGTAATCTGCTCCGTCGATCGTCAGCTAGGCCCCTGGAAAGCGCCTGCAAACGTAGCACTTAAAGGGGGGTTGCGCCCGGCTGTGAAAATTGGCGATAAATCTCAGGCCAAATTTACTGATCCGAGCAAAACCACTATTTCGGTCAATATGCTTCGTGAGTTTACCGGACGTGGCACGCAAGTGTGGGGAGCCCGCACGATGACAATTTCCGGCAATGCATGGGCATATATTCCCGTGCGACGAACCTTTGATATGGCTGAGAGGGATATCAAATCTGCGATGGAGTCAGTGCTATTCGAGCCAAATGGCCCGGCAACCTGGGAAGTTGTTCGCGCGGCAATTGATAACTACCTCCATAACCTTTGGCAGCAGGGGGCGTTGGTTGGGTCCACGCCATCAACTGGCTACTTTGTGCAGGTGGGCAAAGGCGTTTCAATGAGTCAAAGTGATATTGATAACGGAATTTTGCGCATCAGAATCGGACTGGCAGTGGTTCGTCCAGCTGAGTTTATTATTCTCGAGTTTAGCCAGCAGTTGGCCAACGGCTCCTGATTCGTTGCAAATTTAATAGGAGGAAGTTTTATGAGTTATTATCCTGGTGTTCATATCTTTGAAAAAACGAAGATTTCGCTGGCTAATGCAGGAATGAGTGGCTTAAAACCGCTGCTGGTTGGCCGTTTTCTTAATAAAGATGGCACACCGCGTAGTTTGAGTGATGGGCTGTTACATATCGATAACTGGCATGATTTTGAAGCAGTTTGTCTTAGCAGCCCGCTTTTCCTCAAGCTGGAAATGAAGGAGAAAGAGACAACGCTTCCAATTTCATCTGATCTCTTGAGTAAATCTTTTGTCCGCAGTGATGGCATTGATATTCAAGAAGGTGAAGATGAAGATGAAGATGAAGATGAAGGCGAACAACCTTTACCTGAAATCATTGTGCCGCCAATTATTGCCTTTCAAAAGGAAAATCTGAATACAGGGAGCATTGCTCTTAGCCACTACTTTAGCAATGGTGGTGGTGCCTGCTATCTTCTGTCTTTGGGGGAAGATGATGTGCCAGCGCAAATTAAAGACGCTTTATTTGAGTATGACGACATTTCTCTAATGGCGGTGATTGATAGTGAATACGATTCTACGGAAGCTATTAATACTGTACTTGACAGTACAATTACGGACAATCTTCAGTCATTTCTTGTTACCCGTCATGCTCTGCTTCCTTATGGCGACGACACGGCGTTATCACGTATCAACAGGACTCGTACGGCAACGTATGCCCCGGATTTACTCCTCTCCTCTTTGCCACGTATTTATGATGATGGTTATTTGGTTGAATGGGAAAAGGATCAATATCGCTCTTTAGCGTCGCTGGAAAATGGTTCCAATGAGGAAAAGACCGTATTTAAAATGGTAAATAAAGCTTTAAATAGCACCCATTTTCTCTACGAGAACGTTGATGATGATGGTAGTAGAACACTATCCCCATGTGCCGCTGTGGTAGGCTGTTACTGCAGAACCGAGCGAATGGCAGGCATTTGGAAAGCACCTGCAAACGTCAGCATTATTGGAGCGACTCCGGTGACTGCTATCGGTAAACTGAAACATACTCAGCTTAACGATAGCCATATTAATGCTATCCTATGGAACCCGCGCTATAACACAGTGATTATGGGGGCTCGTACTCAGGAAGATCCTAATAAACCGGCCTGGCGCTATGTCCCGGTCCGTTTATTATTCAACACTGTGGAACGTGACGTACGCAAAATGTTACGCCCGATGCTTTTCGAACCTAATTCTGCGTCAACCCGGCAAATTGTAACATCTGCTATCAATAATTATCTTCATATGCTCTGGAAAAAGGGCGGGCTATACGGTAGCTCACCAGAAGAGGCGTTTAGCGTCGCAATTGCGCTACAGGATAATGATGCTAACAACGGTATTCTCAGAGTGAAGATCGGTATGGCAACATTGCGTCCTGTTGAATTTATTTTTCTTGAGTTCACTCAGGATATGCTTCTTCCTGCCTGAATCTGATTATATTTATTAGTGATAGCCCTGAAATAAGGGGGCAGTCCTGAGATTGCTCCCCTTCAGTAGCATCCAGTGTAATAGAGATAAATAATGAGCATGATGTATGACTTTAATCAACCTGGAGTATCATCCACTCGCCAACTGATAAATATAAGCCGTCAACCCCATGAAACAGCAATGCCTGTTTTTATTGGCTATGTTCGAAATCATGAGGCCAAACATCAACACGTTTTTAGAATCCAGTCCTTGCACGATTTTCAGACTAAATTTGGTGGGGGAATTGATGGTGGTTATTTGTTTTCTAGCTTGAGCCTTTATTTCAATAATGGTGGAGGGGAGTGTTATGTTATTTCTTTAGGTGTCAAGGAGAATGTTGCGTCAGACCCAGTTTCAGGTTATGCGGGAGTATTCGATCTCATTCTTGATGAACCAGAAATAACATTATTGGTGTTACCAGAGATGGTGAACCTGAAACCGGAGGAATGGCTGAAACTGGTTACTCTTGTCGGTCGTGCCTGTATGGAAGCGGATAATTTATTTGCCATTATTGACTATCCTTCCGATCCTGATATTGCCCGGGCTTGTAATGAGAGCGGCAGTTGGATCGGCGAAGAGAGAATGGCTGGCTACTGGCCCTGGATCTACCATCGTACCGATAGTCGTCAGGTGCAGTTAGATGCAAACCCGGATAATTTTTCCCTGACGCCACCTTCAGGTGCAATTGCGGCAGCGATGCAGCAAAACGATCGCCAGCGCGGTCTATGGAGAGCACCTGCCAACATCCCGATAGAGAAGGCTATCAGACCTGAGTTTAACCATTTGCATCCAGTAACGCTTTTTCACGCCACTCCAGGAACGGGGCGATCGGTGAATCAAATCCGTAGTTTCCCCGGGCGAGGGGTAAGAGTTTGGGGCTGTAGAACGTTAACGACCAGCAGCGATGTACGAAAACTTTATATTCAAAACGTACGGCTGGTCCGCTGGTTAACTCAGACCCTCAAAGGGGCGTTGAGACCTTTTGTTTATGAACAAAATAATGAGATTACGTGGTATCGCATCCATACCCTGATTCGTCGACACCTTAAGGTTTTGTGGGAACAAGGAGGCTTAATCGGTGAGATGGAGGAAGATGCTTATCTGATAGAAGTTGGGGGCGAGGTTGGCATGTCGGAGGCCGAGATGCTTAACGGCTTGCTTCGTGTTCGGGTCGGGATAGCGACGCATCGGCCAGCTGAGTTTATTCGCATTAATCTTGATTTTTACATTAATAGCTCATCGCCACCTTCTGAAGAAAACCATCCGTCAGGAGAACTGTATGAAAAGTCCCTTTGAACCTGAAACCAACCATCGATTCCTCGCATTTTTTATGTTTCAGGGTATTCCCGACGTCCTTAGCATACGCTTCCAGCGTATCTCAGGGCTTAGCAGAGAGATTCAGACGCAGCGCATTCGTGAAGGGGGGAATAATGTGGCAAATCAGTTTATTCCACGCGGCGTCTCTTATCCAAATTTGATTTTTGAACGTGGGGTAATGACAGTTAGCCCACTTACCGTCGCGTTCGATTTCGTTATGAGTGGCTTTCAGACCGGAGCCCTGCCGATTAATGTCGATATCCTCTTATTAAATGAACTGAATATTCCTGTTGCGAGCTGGTATGCCACTGGGCTTATGCCAGTCAGAATGAGTATTGGTGATTTTGACGCCAGCTCAGGAGGTATTCTGATGAATCGAATGGAAGTGGCTTGTGAGCGGGTTGAATGGCTGGGAGTGAAGTTATGACAATTGAAGTTCGGGAGTTAGTCATCGAAGCCAGGGTCAATAATTTGGAACCGCGAGAAAGTTCATTGAACGCTACCTCACAGGCCCTGAATATTAGTGATGAACAGCTAATTCGTCATCTTGAGAAACGTATCGTGCGGCAGGTTTTGGCCCGACTACGTGACGATGTCCGGGGGGGCAGATGAGTTTAATCAATCAGCTAAAATCAAGGAAAATAGAAAAACTCACGATTCGGGCTTTTGCAGATAATCGTTTTAAAGTACCTATTTCTATTGAAGGAATAACCATTCCGGCTACCGGACTGGTTCTTCCTTTTAATCCTGAAAATCTGCAGGCAAGCTACGGCACGAAAATAAAAGAACTGCAAGCCCTCGGCCCTGTTAACGAAGAAGGTGATGGGCCAGAAAAAATCTTTGTTGATGTTATCTCTCGGAACCTAAGTTTTAATTTTTTACTTGATGCGACGCTACCTGCTAACATAAAGCTTGATATCACTAAAATTATCAAGACCTTAGAGGCGTGCTGCTATTCAATCCATAAAGTCACGAAGCAGCCTCCTTTTATTGAGATGCGCTGGGGGGGTGAAAAGTTTCGGGGACGCATGCTGAATATGCATATTACCCGAACGTTGTTCAGTGAGGATGGAAAACCACTTCAGGCAAATGTCAGTATGACGATGCTTGAGGATGAGAATCGGGCTGTGTTTAAAGAAGGTATTCCTGTCGTGCAAACGGCCACGCTTCCCATCCCTGACATGCCTGTTTTGGCAACGTTATTGGCGTTAATGGACGGAGCTGCTTCTGTTAATTATGTGCAGGCCGCCATGGCTAACGATCTGGATAATTTACATGCATTAATGCCAGGTAGCATGCTTATTTTGGATGCGCGTTGATAGTAAGGAAAGTGATATGTCACTTAATATTATTTGGGAAAAGGGGCGTAAGCTCGCGACTTTCCGGCTTATTCATCTTGATATACGTTATCCAATAAATGATGTCCCCCATGCAAACCTGGTATTAGCTGGGAAAGAGGTGAGCATGTTATCGCTGTCATCAGACGCTGAGAGCGATCTTCAGATGATGGTGCCCGGGAAAAGCGTGTCCATCCAGACGGGCAAAGAAACGCTTTTTTCCGGAAATATTGTCGAACAGCAGGTGCAGTTTGCCCAAGGGGAAAGGACTGTTGTTCTTACCGTTTGCCACGCAACTCAGATGCTTAAAACAAATTATCGCAGCCAGATTTTTACCGAACAAAGTGATTCTGATGTATTCGCCCTGCTTCTACAAAACTTCTCCGCGAAGATTGAAGAGATGCGCTTTAAGCATCCGCAGCTGATTCAGTTTAGCTGTTCAGACTGGCAATTTTTGAAAGCGCGTTTGCAGGCGTGTGGTCTGTGGCTTGTTGTTACGCCAAAGGCGGTTTCTGTCATGAAACCCGCTTTGAAAACCTCAGCAGAGGTTGTCATCACCCCACATGTTTCTCGGTCTATTGAAATTCTGCGGAATAATTCTTTACTACCTGAGCGTCTGGATGTCAGCAGTTGGGATATTAAGCAACAGGAAATGCGAGCCGCTTCGCCTGCGGCCGCCCCAGCGCTGGCCGAAGCCTCTCTAAGCAGCGCGGGAATGGCAACGTCGACCAAACGGGAGTGGCATCATGGTTATAGCCTCAGTTTAGAGGAGGACGAGCAGAGGGCCTTTGCCGATAGTCGCATGCAGCTCAATCATATCAGCAGTCTGCATGCCAGTATTATTCTCACGGGCGATGCTGGTTATGTTCCCGGGCAGACGCTTGAGTTGAAGGGCTTTGGTAAGGGAATCGATGGTAAAGCTCTTGTGACTGCTGTCTGTCATACATTTCAACCGGGTGACTGGACCACGACGCTGGAAGTTGGAGCTGATCTTACGGGTATTTTTCATGGAGAGATGCTGCCTGGTGTTAATGGCCTGCATATCGGTATCGTTGAAGAAGATAAAACGCAGGCCGATGATGACGGCATTCATTACCTGGCAGTATCTATGCCTGCACTTTGCCTTGGGAAACAAACGATTAATGCTCGCCTAAGCTCACCTTTTGCCAGCAATGGACGGGGGCTGACGTTCTGGCCTCGCAAAGGGGACGAAGTCGTGCTGGGTTTTTTCGAAAACGATCCCCGTTTTCCGGTGATTGTTGGGGCAATGCATAGTCCGAAAAACAAGCTGCCTGATACGGCTTTCAGTGACGGCATAGGCCTGGTTTTACAGGATGGCCAGTTAAATCAGCAACTTGTTCTGTACCCTCAGAAGGGCATATTGCAGGAAGTCGCCAAAGGTGACGTAAAAAGCTCTCTTCAGCTTCAGGAGGGGAAAGCGATGCTCTTCACCGAGGATGCCCTGAATATTGAGGGCAAAAAAAGCGTAACAATTAAAGGAGCCAAAGTTGATTTGAATCAGTAGTACTGGTTTTGGAACTTTAGGCACTTCATTACTTTCATCTTTTAAGGTCACTTTATGTCGTTACTGGATGTGATTTACAAGCGCGGCTGGGCGTTTCCTCCGACCTTTTCGTTGGAGAGTGGCGCTGAGCTTGCAGCAGATTTTATAGCCGATATTGAGCAAAGTTTACGCATTTTATTTAACACCCTTCCGGCTGAAAGGGTGATGCATCCCTGGTATGGATGTGATTTGCACGCTGTGATGTTTGAAAATGTCAACGCGACACTGCTTACTGCAATTACGGAGCAGATTCGAAGCAGCATTGAAGTCTGGGAACCAAGAGTTGAACTTATGGATGTTGCTGCTGATTTTGCTGATGTCAGCCAGTTGAGCCCCGGCCAATCCGGGTTCAACGTGCTTCGGTTACAGGTTTCCTATCGCATCAAAGGCATGGAGCCTCTCTTCAGTATTGAAGGGAACCTTGACGTTGGAGAAGGACAGGGAGGCTATTTCACATGAGCAACTATATTGTGTGCGACGGCGATCAGTTGAAGATTTCTGCACCTTTTGGACATCGTAACGTCATGCTGAAGGACCCGACGAGCGCGGTTATCCGTGGTAGTGGAAAAGCGAAAATTGATAACAAAAACGTATGTGTCGTAGGGGACGAAGTAAAAGTGACTCTGGACGCGACTTATACCGTCCCCGGATTTAATCCCGGGGAGGGGAAAGTCACCCTCTCACTGGCTCCGGACCAAACCGTTCCCTGGTGCATGAGTGGCAAACCCGTCATTGTCGTTGGGCAGATGTTTAACGCAACTTTCATACCAACGCGCTACGCTCAAATGCCACCTCCCGCAAACACTCCCGACCCAACGGGGCCTACGCCTGGATTCGGGCAATTTACAAACAGTCAGCATTTCGTCACCGCAGGCTGAACTTCTCTTCCTTGTGCCTCTTCTGGCACCAGATGCAGGAAACTGGCATGACTATGTCTCAACCTTTTGTGTTTGATAAACGCACAATATTATCGCGCCTGCGTGCGTTCAAAGAATATTGTGCAAAGATCCCCTATGGTAAAAGTGGCCAGTACTGGGATTCTCTATTTTTTAATCACGGGCATACGCCAGAGTCTTTGGCGGCGCGATTTGCTGAACCGGATGAAGGGCTACAGGATTTACAGCCACAGCAAGCTTTTTTACTGGCTTTTTTCCGTATGATGGAGACGCCTCAGCGGCTTCTGAATACGCTGCCCGAACGCCACAGGCAGCTCTATTATCAGCAAGTTCTTGCAATCAGTGAACGACCGGTAACGCCAGACAGCGTGCTGTTGACATTCAAACCCGAAAAAAAGCTAAAGACATTGTTACTGCCTGCTGGCACGCTATTTGATGGTGGGCAGGATACTAATGGAGTACCTTGCGAGTATCAGCTTCAGCAGCCTCTGTGGGTGAATCATGCTCGCTGGAGCGATCTTCGTTGGGTATTACCTTCGACACCTGAGCGGCCAGCCTGGCGTCATATTGTATTGGACGAAGCTGCTGGTGTTGCGCTTCCAGAACCGGGCGTCCGTCTTTTCCAACGGAAAGTGGGTGGCGAAGTGGTGCTGGAGAATGGGCGACTGGTTGTGTCGCCGCTTTTACGAGCTGACGGTGTGGGGCGTACCCTGACGCTAACGTTCGACCAGCCGGTTGACGGGGGAAAATTACAGGTAGAGATTGCCGTTAAAGATCAATGGTTGATGCTTGCTTCTGGCCAGCCGCAAATGGCAGACGTTCAAATATTTTCGCTTCCCGATGAAGTTGATCCCATGCCTCCTGAAGGGTTAGAGGGTTATGAATTCTCCCAGCCGGTCCTTCGAATAAGCAGCTCTGAAGCCAGCGTGATACCTGTAGTCGTGGCACTGAAAGTAGACGTAGCAGAAGCCAGCCCTATCGGTGTGCGCCCATTGCATGCTGCCAGCCAGCAGACCAACGAACCCTTCAGACCTTTTCACGTTGAGCCGGCGGTAGGGGACGCATTTGCGGTAATGTCTTCGCGATGGTGCAATCTGAATGCGACAATCCGGGCCACGCTGCTCCCCCGTTGGCATGAGCGTCCTGCTGATTTTAAGCTGTATTACAAAAACTACCCGACTGAATCAGTTATTAGCAATGCCGCGTTTCTGGCCCGATGTGAATATCTGGTCGACAGTGATTTGTCAGCGGCAGCGCCTGTCGAAACGGTGCGTTTTTTTCAGGATGATGGCCGGGATAATCCGTTACATGTGCGATTTGCTTCGCCGGAGCTTCCTTTGCCAGACGAGGCATTGCTCTGGAAAAATGCTATCTCTTTCTCCCTTGATGGAGTTGACTTCCAGCATCAGACTTATAAAGCGATGGTTGAAGAGGGCAATACAGGCACTGAAGATGAGCTTATTGCGCTGCCTTACCTTCCACAAATTCGTCAAATTGATGTCTCCTGGTCGGCAGAAACATCGCAGGAGATTGAGCAGTATGTTCTGCTACCCTTCGGTTATCAGCGGGGGGATGAACCTGCTCCGGAAATGACCTCTCCTCAGCTCTGCCTGGGTTTTAAGGATATAGCACCCGGCCAGCAGCTTTCATTTTACTGGGATATTGATAACCCCCGTCCTTTTACCGCTGAAGGTCTGCAATGGCACTATCTGGGCCGTGATGAGGATGATGCTGAGCGCGTGCGATGGAAGCCACTGGATCAGGAGCAAATCATTAATGATGAAACTGACAGCCTACGCTATCCAGGTTTGTGGAGCGTGACTCTGCCTGAAGATGCCGTCACGGATAGCACATTAATGCCCGGCGGGCGCTGCTGGCTGAAATTAGAGCAGTTTATCCATGAGGAGATAGAGGATCCCATTTCAATCTGGCCACCTGAAAAGCCTGAGCCACAGCCTGCGGTGGAAAACTATCCCTGGCTTTACAACCTTTACCCCAGCGCGGGTGTGGCCCGTTTATACGATGCGCAAACGCTGGCACCTGAACATTTTGATGCGCCTTTGCCAGCGGGCACGATTCGTCGGCCACGAACGCCTATTGATGGGCTGGACCGCGTTGAACAGCCACTGCCTTCATGGGGGGGGCACCCACGAGAGGGAAGGGAGCAGAGTATGGCTCGCATTGCAGGTTGGCTTTCCCACCGTGGGCGAGCCTCAACATGGCAGGATATCAGCACGCTTTTGCAGGAAAATTTCCCTGAACTTCACCATATCCGTTTGCCTGGCGTCCAGATTCTGGACGGACTGTATATGCCTCCAGAACCGGTAAGCCAGGTCAGAGGAAAGGTTGAAGAAGTAGAGCGTACCCAGGAGATTATGGTGGTATTACGGGCCGGACAGGGAGATGGTGAAGATGCTTTATATCCTATTCTGAGCCCGGCGCGACGCAGGGAAATGCAGACGTTTATCACGGCGCGTGCGTCACCGTGGCTGAATCTGCGCGTGCTGAATCCCTATTATCGCACCATTGACGTTCATTACGATGTGGTATGGCGGAAAGGGGAGAATCATAAAAATTGCGAGCATCTTCTGGCGCAAACTATCAGGCAGCACTTCATGCCCTGGGCATATGGCGACGACCTGACGGTGTTGGATGATTCACTCAACATTACCGCCGTAATGCAGATTATACAGCTTCAGCCTTACGTGGAATACGTCAACGATATTTGGCTGGATGGCAGCAAAAACACCATAAATACCACGCTGACGGTAATGATCCTGAATCCTGTCGTCGGCAGCCCACCGCTGTCTGGTCTACAAATTCGCAAGAAAGTGGCTTCAACAGGGGATTTCATCAATGAGTAATAATAGCTGGCAGACGCCCTCGTTTGTTGCTGAAGAGATTAACCGTATTCACTTCGATACGCTGATTGCGCAAGCTAAAGAGGTGGTCGGGAAGCTTTCAGGTGCAGTATGGACCGACACCACAACGCATGATCCTGGTATAACGATGCTGGAATCACTGGCCTATAACGTTTCGGATTTAAGCTACCGTTGCCTGCTTCCTTTAACGGACTTACTGACCCCGGAAGGCTCTCAGCCGGACGAGCTACTGTTCCCGAAGAGTTTTGCACCCGAGCAAATGTTGACTATTAGTCCTCTGACTGAAGAAGATTATCGTCGCGGTATTCATGATCTCTATGCGCAAAACGACGATTCTGGCGGCCATATTTTCAGTGATGTGATCGTTGAGAAAGAGGAGGTTGAGCAGCGCTTTCATTATTTTTACAACAGTCAACGTCGCGAGTTTAGCTTTGAGCCCCCTGAAAACGAAACATATTCAAAGCAATCGCTTAAAGGAGGATATCAGGTTGAGGTCAGAGCGGACTTATTGAACGTTAATCTGACGACTTCAGGTGAACGTTACCGCCTGCTCGAAGAATACCTGGAAAACCACCGCAATGTGGGTGAAGTATTTCGTCAGATCAATATTGCGAATAATATTCCGGAAACAGTGGTTATCGCTCCTCTGGTAATGACGCTGGAAGTGGAAAGCGAGGTAGAGAATATCGCCGAACTTTATGCGGATATTTATAGCAGCATGCAGGCTTGTTTGTCGCCGGCATTAACGCGAGTTGCCTCACTTGATCTCTCGGTTGGGGAATATAGTGGGCCAAAAACAGAACACGGCTGGATAAATACTCTGGCTCCGACCATGATGGAGAAGGAGGCGGGAACCATCCTCGCCGCCAGTCAGCTTGCCCGGCAGGTCAGGCAAATTGAAGGTATTTCGGCAGTGGAGTATATCAGCTTGGACGAAAATGAGTTGATGCTCACGCGAAAGCTGGATAAACCCATACAGTGTTGGGCATTCTGGGGGGGAGAAAACGACCATCAGGATAATATCAGTGCCATGCTCAGACAGGTTACGCTGATACGTAAGGGCATTCGGTTGATGGGGGATGTGGAGGCGATTTTTTCTTCCCTGAAATCTCGCCAGAGGATATTTCGAAGCGAGCCATCCCGGCAGCATCTGGCTGGGCGTTACCGCAATCTGAAGAATTACACGCCTGCGACGAGCCTCATTCCATCGCTTTACAATCTTCAGGCACTGGAACCTAATGAAAATGAGCAGCAGCTGCATCAGTTTTTGTTGGGCTTTGAACAAGAGCTGGCCAGCGGCTGTGCCGGACTAAATCATATGAGCGCTCTGTTGGATCTGAATATGCCTGATGTTGAAAACGCTCCTGCCTATGGCAGCCAGTGGCCTTTCAGCGATCAAGCTGTTTCAGATAGCGTTCACGCTGCTTATAAAGCCGAGGCAATGTGCGCCGATCGAGAACTGCGCTACGATCGGGAGGCGCTGATTGATTTGATGCGCTACATGCTAGGCTATTTTGGCATCGAACCGGTGGGAAAAACTCTGGGCTTTGAAGGGGAAGCAGAGTATCTGCGGGTTCTAAGAGGGTTGATTCGCTGTATGCCCCAGGTGGGCTATGCGCGTGCGGCAATACATACTAAACGGGTTTCTTCTGTGCAGCGGCGTATCGCCGGCCAGCTCGGCATTGGCTCTTCTCTTTTTAGCGAGGATGCTGATATCCGTCACCTGCCTTTCTACATTGTTGAGCATCCCTTACTACTGCCCGAAATGCCGACCGGCGAACTCCCGCTCAAGGGCCAGGTTGTCAGCGGGAATTCTGCTGAGGGAGTCATGACCTTTATCGCGGGTGGGGCGTTAGCCGGTCTGCTGACACAAAGACACCTGATCGATCTGGTGATGAAATCAGACCAGAACGAAATAACTGAGGAGATAGAGAATGAAGAGATCCTCTCCAATATTCTGGTTATGAGCGTTAGCGATGACAGTTTTTCGCTGGTTCCAGCACTCTTTCCTCATCTTCGTATTCGCCAGCAGGAGGTAGTGAAAGCCGCTAATGAAGGACGGCTCACTTTTCGCTTTAGCAATGTCTGGTTGAAAGATGTTGAGTACGCCATGGATAAAAGTACGCCGGCTATTCCTCTTCCTCTATCCGAAGACGGTTCCCTCCGCTATGAGATAACGACGGCATGCGATCAGCCCTGGCCACCAGCGATGCAATCCGGCGACAAACTCATTATTACCCGCGTTTTTACGGATATAGGTTCGGGGGCAGATAACCCGAATAAGCTTAGTCAGTCCAATAGCGACGAGCGTGAAGCGATTGTTGAGAGCGTCGACAGCATCCGCGGCAGAGCCAATATCATTCTGAAGCGGGGTGATGCATTAATTACGGATACCCAGCGCTATAACTGGTGTATCAACGCATCTGAAGGCAGCGCTGCGGAGATATTCAGCCGTGACAGATTCTCTCTGACAGTCAGCCTGCTGTTTCGACGCAGACTTATCGATCGGGGTGATATCACTCCGGAGCAACTCAGTGATGCCGAGGCCTCGGTACGGCGAATCGTTCAATCAGAATTACCGGCGCATATCCAGGCTCAAATATTGTGGCTTAGCGATGAGCAATTTGATTTGCTGGCCGAAACGTACGGCAGCTGGCAAGACGCCGAGACCCGGCTGGGTGCCGATACGCTGAAATTATTGCGAATGCTCTCTATAGGCATGCTGCCATCAGTACTGGAGGGGATCGGCATGATGAAGATTCCGGGGGCTAGTGATGAGGAGGCGCTGGATAACGCGGAAGAGGGACAGTGGAAGCGCATCATTGATGAGCGTGGATTGCTCTATATTCCGGCAGATTAATCCTTGACCTTTACGCGAACTATCTGTTCACAGGAGAAAAAAGAAATGGAAGAGAAAAGAAGTGCTGAAACGATCAGAGACCTGCCCTCATGGCCTGATGGTATTGACAGTATGAAAATTCCTGACGCTGCAGATGAGCACCTGCTCGATGCTGCTCAGGATAACGATGCGTGGTGGCAGATAATTGCTGCGCGAGGATTAGGCTTTATTCCCGGGGATTATGTCGGGCTTGGAAAAATGAAAATACCTGGCATGAAAGACGAGCAGGCACTTGATGCGGCTCAGAACGACGTTGAATGGTGGCGCACCATCGACGAGCGCGGTCTGCTTTATATTCCTGCCAGATTTAAAACGCTACACCAGTCAGCTGAGCTGACCATTCAATAACCAAAGGAGCTTTACCATGGATAAAAAACGGGATATCGAAGATAACGTGAAAATGGCAGAACAGCAGGTTGTACTGCCCATTGAGGATACGCTGACGCCAGTCTTTGTCAAAAATGCCGTGCCGCGCGAAGACAGCTACCAGACCTGGCTGCAGCAGCATTATGCGATGGCGCATGTGCTGGGTGTTCATGCCGATAGCGAGGGCTGCGGGAACGGTCTGACATTGAATGACAATGATAAAATTGCACTCAAAACGAAAACCACCAGCGGCCTGGTGGTGGATGGCAATGGTGTTGCTGTCGGCCAAGGGGAAGGAATCAGCGTTGGAGCGGTCGCCATTGCAGTGAAGCGGGATAACAACTCAGGTCTGGCAATTGCATCTGAAACCAACGGTCTAAAAATCCAGAAAAAAGAGATTAGCGGCCTGATTATTGATGCTGATGGTGTCGCTGTTGGTAAAGGGGATGGTATTGGTGTAGGTCCTGGTTCCATCGGTGTTAGCCGGCACGCCACTTCTGGTCTGGACATTGATGGTACCTCTAAAGGGTTGAAAGTGGGGCAGGGCAACGGCATCACGGTGGGTACGTCAACCATCGAAGTGAAGGCCGGTAATGGCGTTGCCGTTGACGGGAACGGTGTAGCGTTAAAACGTCACGCGACTTCCGGTATGGAGCTGGATGGTAACGGGATGCGGGTTGGCCAGGGGAACGGCATTATTGTAGGAGCCACTACCGTTGGCGTGAAGCCTCACCACGGTATTGCCGTTGATGGGAGTGGCGTCAGCGTGAAGGCCGGTAATGGTGTTGCCGTTGATAGTAATGGCGTGGCAGTAAAACGTCACACGACTTCCGGTATGGATTTGGACAGTAACGGTCTGCGGGTTGGCCAGGGGAACGGTATTACTGTAGGTGTCACTTCCGTTGCAGTGAAACCTCATCACGGTATTGTGGTTGATGCCAATGGGGTAAGCGTTAAAACCAACGGTGGACTGCTGCTGGATGCCAATGGTATTGCCGTAAAACGTGCCGCCACGTCCGGTCTGGATGTGAATCAGACCAGCAAAGAGCTGAAGGTTGGTCAGGGGAACGGTATTACTGTAGGTGCCACTTCCGTTGCAGTGAAACCTCATCACGGTATCACCGTTGATAGTAACGGTGTCGGCGTTAAGGCGGGCTCCGGTATTACGGTGGATGCCAGCGGCGTTAGCGTCAACATGGCGGCTGTTATCCCACGCGGGGTGATCACCATGTTTTCCGGCACTGCCGCGCCTGCTGGCTGGGCATTTTGTGATGGAACTAATGGCACTCCTAACCTGAAGGATAAATTCATTAAGGGGTCATCGTCGTTCTCACAAACAACCGGAGGCAACCACACAAAATCCTATACGCCTGCGGGTACCGTCAGCGTGGCCGACCATACGCTGACGGTGGATCAAATTCCTTCTCATGGACATAATGTCAGGGGGCATTATGGTAATAGCAATGGTTCTTGGGCGCCAAATATGGGGTTAGGCAGATATAACCAATCTGGCACTGGTGGAAATCATGTACTTAATACTGGTGGTGGTAAACCTCACAAACACAACGCCGCGTTTAGCGGTACGGCGGCAACCATCGATGTTCAGCCGGCGTTTTATGCAATTGCCTTTATTATGAAGCTGTAACTCACTCTCCCTCCGTCCTCTCGACGGTCAAGCTACTACAGTAAATAAAGATCATCCCGAGGGCATATTTTGCGTTCTGTGGGAGGAGTTCTGCATTCGCATTTTATGCCCTGCTTATTAAATTTGGCCTTTTCAATAAGTTAATATGGATAGAGGGAGGCGCTATTACTACTCTTTTGCAGCGTATTCACGTCGTTATTCGTACGCCTTATTCGCTGGCGGAAAATATTCAGCAGCAAGTCAGCCAGATAATGAATAATAGTCTGCCAGATAAAATGAGGCTCTGTTTTCAGCACCATTTCCCGATGCAGAGCGAGAACGATACGCACTTCATCGACCGGTTGCATTTAGACTTGGGGACTCTGGACGCCCGCGCGTTTCATGAACAGTTTATTCAGCGAGTGCTGGAGGAACTCGACAAGGCCCTGAGTGACGTGGAGCTTATGCCATTATCGGCAGAGGGCGAATCGGACAGGCCTTACATATCTCCAGACGAGGCGTTTTTTTCATCTGACAGGCGTTGGCTATTACCGTCAAAACAGCGAAAGGCTACTGAGATCGAGAATAATTCTTCAAGTGTATTTTTATCACCCAAGTGCCAGAGTACTTTGTTATCCGGCAATGTTGAGGGGGAAATTGAATATCAGGACATTACCGGGCAGATAAAAATACCATTCAGTTCAGCATGTCCCAAGAACAATGATTTCCAAATAAGACCTTTTCAAATGAAAAAACATGACTGGAAAAGTAATGGTTCCCAACATAACAATGATGAAAATACTCGTTCTCAACGGTCATCAAAAATAAATTTTTCTAAAAACGTCTTAAAATCGCAAAATGAAAAAAAATTGACTCAGTATCTTCTGTCAGGATATTGGCCCGCCGTAAATTCTCCGCAGGGGGAAGACGAACACTGGAAATTAAACTCTCATTCTGGCGGTGAGGCTACAGCTGGCAATACGCCAGCACGGTTGCTTGCCAGCCTGCTGAGCAGCAATAAAAGGACAGAACTACTATGGCTGATGAACATTCTAAAGCTTTCTTCTCGGGCTCGCGAACGGCTACTGAATAGTTTTCCAGCTGAAGTGTTTGAGCAATGGTACGGCACGATGACGGCGTCACAGCATCTTGTGGTTCCTCCGGCCGAGATTCCTTTCAGCCCGTCAGGAGTGATGTTGGCCCACTGGCATTATCACTTACATCATCCTGAGTTACTGCTAACGCATAGCTCTGGCATCCCTTCCTCGCCTGAGCTTGTGGCGCTGACGAGACCTGAGCTGCAATGGCTGAATGCTTTACTGGTGGCCTCGGCAGAAATGACCAACGTCGCCAGCGGTTGGCGTCTTTGGCTGGTGCATGGTTTGCAATGTCACGGCGAAGAGTGGGCCAGCGCGCTGACGCAAAAAGCACGCGATGTGCTTCAGCGGCTAACGGGGATCGCTTGCAGAGAAAAGGGAGATGCTGGCTCGATACAGTATAACCCTGAGCTTGAAAAACCGGACTCTTCGACTTCGACCCTTCAGTCAGCTTTATCTCCACTCCAGGAAGAAAGCCCGCCAGCGCCGTCACTTTCCCGACAACGTCTGCAAGACCGATCCGGAGCATTTCACGATGACAAGGCGCAGCCTGAGTCCATGAGGGTCCATAATGCAGGCCTGGTGCTGCTATGGCCTTTGTTACCCCGCTTATTTCGTGAGGCTGGGCTGGCAGCAAAAGCGGATGAAGAGAGTCCGTTGCTGTTTGTCAGCACACAGGCGCAGCAGGCAGCGATCTCTCTGCTTGATACGCTGGCCTGGAGGGACGATGAGGGGGGCGAGTGGCGGGCTATGGCCTCTAAGCTCATCTGCAGTTGGCCACTGACGCTGCCGCTGAACGCATGGGGAGCCCCTGAGCAGGCGCATCAGACGCAATCTGAAATTCTGCTCCAGAGTGTAATTTATCAAATTCCAGGACTTCGGCGCTGCACCCCGGAAGATATCCGTATGCTGTTTCTGCAGCGTCCGGGAACGTTAACCGCCCTTCCTCAGGGATGGCAGCTGTCTGTGGACAATCATCCCGGAGATACCTTACTCAAGCAGCTCCCCTGGCCCCTCAGAGAGGTCCACTATCCCTGGCTTGCGGAGCCGTTTGCTATTGATTGGGATATCGAGCGTTTTTACAGCCCCTCATCACCCATTGGAGAACCTAATGTTTAATTTGAAAACTTTCGCAGAGCAGGCCACAGAAATTGCTCGAGTTAATCAGCTAATCAAAGAGCATGTGGAAAAATATGTGAAGCCAATTGTTAATGTCGATGTACGCTTTGACGAACCGGACCCCGACTCCCCACCGACAAAGCCCACCTTCCACTTTTTTATGTATCTGGTGCATGAGGATTTGGCTATCAGGCACAGCCTCTCACGGCAGTACGATCCCGCCAGCGGGCAATTTTCTCCAGAGGAGGCCAATATTCGCTGTCTTTACCTTGCGACCTATTGGGAGGGAACGACAAAGGGCGGAAGCGATTCACCAAAGGCGGCATATAACAGTCAGTCGATTATCTGTATGACAGAAATGGTCAGGGCTTTGCTATGTATGCGCAAATCTCAGGCATTTAAAAGCTATCAGCTCAGGGTTATTGAACCGGAAGCGCTGAATAGCCTGGGGAATTTCTGGCAGGCGCTGGGGAATAAGCCGCGAGGGATCATTAATTTCGCCGTAACGCTGCCGATGAATATTGCCTGTCAGGCAGCTGAGGTCGTGGTGCCTGTGGGGCAGATTCAGCTTGTGGCCCGGCCGCAAAAGGGGGATGCACTGGCCTATCTGGAGGCCATTCTTCATGACACGCTAAATGTCCTGCCTGATTTGAAAAAAGGGCCGGCAAAAATTGCCATTGCGGTGACGGTTTGTGAAGAGGGTGAGGTATTTACGCCAGTGACTTTACAGATTTCAGGGATCGTGCCGTCAAATACAGCTAAGAAAGCCATTGAAGATGAAGTTGCGCGCTGGCAAAACGACGCCGTGGAATTTGTAGCTAGCGATATGCGTTACTGCATTGCTGACAGTCAGTGCTCACTGGTTCTGCCATGGCCCCTCAATGACTAAAGCACTCAGTTGAGTTATCGCCTTCTCTATTAAAGGGGGGGGATATCGATCAGGAATAAATAAGGAAATTTTATGCCTCACTACAAGCGTCGCGCAAAAAGAACACAGGGAGCTGGCGAACATATTGAGGGTGAGCCGTTAACAGATGTTTTGACAAGGACGAGTGCCGCACCTTCTTTTACAGAGGTAGAAGCCATTCCGAGCGCGCAAAAATTTCACGATCTGTTTCATGCTGAACGCGGAGATCTCTTCTTTGGGCTGGGAAATGTGATTGGAAATTACAGAACCTGGTGGGGAATGATCTCATTTCGTCAGGACTATATGGCTATCGTATTTGGCCCCGAGCAGGCTATAAAAGTAGCAACCGATATACTTAAGCCTGAAAATACGGAAGCTCTTTTTAGTGGTTCTGAATCGCAAAAAAAAGAGGTCTCTCGCAGCATAGAGAATAATTTTCATCAAAGCATCAGAGATGGCGGACCACCTAAACCGTGGTGGCTTTTTATCCGTTTTCCAGAATCCAGCAAGAATGCCCCCTTGCGAGAAAAATTTATTAATCATATTGGCAGGGATGATTATCGTTATTCTATTAGCAAAATAGTCTTGGAATCATTTAATGAGTTAGTTAACCGTGCAGATGAAAGTGATGAAAAGGAACATATTATCAACAACAGGTGGACTCTGGATACCGGCAAGAAGGTCATTACCAGGGGAAGTAAGGCAGCGCTGGACATGATTCTTAAATCCACAGGCGATGACAAAATTCATTTTATACTGGACGGCATCGATTTGAATAAAGTAATAAATAAGGAGGAGGTGGGGCATAACTACTCAGACAGATCGACAACGGCGGCAGAACTACGATTTCTGTTCCGTCATAAAGATGAAATCAGGAATAAAGTTAATTTCTATATGCATGGTTCGCAGGTTCCTGCACCATGGCTAACCCACCCTGAGCGCTGGGCGGTCTATAAGCCTAAAAGTTTGTAGGTTAATTTACGTAATGCATTCGGTAATGTTTTTTTGGTCTACCGCGCACGCGTTAGGTTCGAATGTTACTATCAGATTGCTGGTTGTTATTAATAATCGGCATGGGAATTTATTAGAGAGAGATTAATTATGTATTCTAATATGAAACTGCTATTAATGTTTTTCGTAATGTCTTTAGGTACAGCATTTTTGTCAGCACCAGCATTAGCATCAGTCTTTGCTACGTTACAGAATCAGGCTATTACTGGTGGTTATTGTCTGGCGTCGGGCTCTAATGGTATCCTGACTTTTAAAATATGTAACGGAAGTAAAGAACAGAACTGGAGTTTTAGTGATTCATCCGGTTATTTTATGATTCGCAATGAAATGCATCGCGATAAATGTCTGCGTACCCTGGGCAATGGTCGCTCTGTCGAGCTTGGTACCTGTCAGGGAGATGGTTACAGCTCAATGCGGTTATGGCAGGTTAAGGCTATTTCTCCTTCACAAATTTCGCTGCAAAATAAATATAATAATGATTTGGCTCGCAGGGAGATGTTGATTGCCGACCCTGTCTCCGGAATTATTAACATGGCTGACGTAAGTCATGAGCCTAAAATGCGTTGGGAATTTGCTGGTGAAATCCCCTCGCCTAAGCGTCCGGTAATTGGTAATAAAAAGGTGCTTCTAATGGCAACGCATTTTACCGGTAAAACGCCTGCAGACCCTGAACCTGTCCGCAAAGCAGTTTTTGGCGACAATGACGATTTTGCCTCCTTACAGCATTATGTAACGCTGGCATCCCATGGGAAGTTATCGATTGATGGCACGTTTTTGAAAAATATTAATATTGGTATTGCACCTGCGACCTGTAGCTCTGGAGCTATTCTTGATAATGCCCGAAACGCGGCCAGGGCGGAGGGTGTTGATCCAAATAATTATGACTATTTGTTCGTAGATATCTCAAGAACGGCATCGTGCAACTGGGAGGGGCTGGCTTCTAAACCCGGAAATTGGATCCTGTCTAATGGTGTAGGATTCAAATATTGGATGTGGTCTCATGAGTTTGGACATAATCTCGGCTACAGCCACTCTACGACATTACGTAACTGTCCAATAAATGATGATATTGTAGAAATCAATAATACATGTTCAGCCGGCGGCGGGGACGACCCCACGGATACGATGGGCGGCGGTGGTGGTAAATTATTTCCGGTAAACTATCAGCTTTTTGCTGGATGGCTAAATGACCAGGATGTTCCACTTATCAAAGCCGACGGTCAATATAAGCTGGCACCATTATGGCAGCCTGGCGGCGCTCAGGGATATCGAATTCAACGTTCTGATGGTTCAGTACTTATTCTCGAATACCGTCAGCGTCGTCAAGGTTTTGAGCAATGGGATGAGAACAGTCCCTTCGTTAATGGAGTGACGTTGAGGATCGTCAATTATTCAGGAAACTCTTTAACTAATACTCTGGTTGACACCACGCCAGGAAGTTCTTCAGGTATGAAGGATGCTCCGTTAATGCCCGGTAAATCAGTTTATGATGCCCTGTCTGGTAAGGTTATTACCGTGCTAGTGGTTGATAAAGACGGCGCCCTATTAAATATCCGAAATCCGTAAGGTACTAACATGTTATCGGGATGATATAATCTCAATGGCTGTTGAATAATAAAAGCCTGTAGTTTCCTGGTGCGCCCTGGCAACTAAGGTCCTCAATGTTTTTTTCGCTGGATGTTACCATGAATTTACCCGAAGAAATTTACACCACCTATGATGAAGATATTACTGCCTTCTTAGCAGCTATTAATCAGGTTGATAAGGTGCTTCAGCTATTCTCTACTCAAAATTATTCAGGTCAATATCAGGAACGGCTTACTTCCTGGTACTCACACAATCATTCCCCTGACGATACTCCCCTGTGGGGAGGCCAGTCTATGGACTGGAATAACTCTACGCCAGAATTTGATATCGATTGTGGCAGCAGACTCGGAAAATTAGTTAACGAGTACGATTTGACGGATTTTGAAGTGGCCGTCCTGATCCTTGGATGCCTTAATACTTTTGAACCTCATTATCGTACGCTGTTCGAAAAATTACCCCTGCAGGAGCGGAAAATGCCTACGCTGGCGCTGGCACAAGTACTTTTTCTCCCTGGCGTATTTATTCGTCATGCACAACAGACGAGCTTACGACCGGATGCTCCCCTGATTAAATATGGGCTTATTGAGCTACATCCTTCGAATGCGCCACAGGAAATGCAAAGCTATACCACCAGTGAATACGTTATTCGCTGGCTGCTTGGGGAATGTTATTTACCCGATAAGCTGCAATTTATTGCCCGTTGGCTGACGCCCTCCGCAAATGAATCCGTGCCTGGCGATGAAGTTATCAGTTGCTGTCGGTCGCAGGATGATTTGCAAATGATTGAGGTGCGTTATGAGGAGGGTGCGGAGGGGGAAATCTACGTGGCCAATCTTGCTCAGTGCCTGAAGTCAAAGGCCCTTCTGGTATCATGGCAACAGTTAATATCTGACAGGCGAAGCGCGACCGACAGGCTCAAGCAGCTGATGTGTATTGCTCGCCTGTATCAGTGCCTTATCGTCTTCAGTCTTGATAAGGACGTCATGACCAGTAACGATGAGAGTGATAATGACGGCTGGGTACAGCCCCGCCTCGAGCAGCAAATCTATGCGTTTCGCACTGAGAATGATCCATTACCCGTCTGTTGCCTGCTGCCCGCATCGTCGCAAGAGATGCCTTTTCCAAAGCTGACCCGTCTGCAAGTGAGTATTTCTCTTCCGACAGCATCAGAACGCCATGCTTACTTAACGAGCTTACTGAGTGGCAGAGAGATCGACTGGGATGTCGAAAAATTGACGCAGCGTGTTGCCCTTTCATACGAAAAAATGCGTAATGCCGTGTCAGAGGCTGAGGCACTGAGCATGCTGCAGGGCAAAAATACCCCTGCGGAAGATGATTTTCGTCAGGCTTTTGCCAATCGCGCACGTCAGAATTTTGGTACGCTTGCCATGCGTTTTACGCCGGTAAGGGGCTGGGAAAATATCATTGTTAGCGAAGATATCCGCGAGCAGCTTAATGACGTTCTGAGTGCAGTGCGCGGGCAAAATACCATTATCGCGAAAGGGTTTGGTTCTCCGAAGGGCCGGGCGATTGGCGTCAGTGCACTGTTTTATGGCGATTCGGGAACCGGGAAAACGCTGGTTGCTGAAGTGCTGGCGGCAGAGCTTGGTGTTGATCTCATTCGTGTCGATCTCTCAACTGTTATGAACAAATATATTGGTGAAACTGAAAAAAATCTTGCCCGTATATTCGATTTGGCAGCCCAGGATGCGGGGGTACTTTTTTTTGATGAGGCAGATGCTCTTTTTGGTAAGCGAACCGAAACGAAGGATGCAAAAGATCGCCATGCTAATGTCCAGGTTGCCTATTTGCTGCAGCGACTGGAGCAGCACCCTGGTCTGGTGATCCTGGCTACTAACCATCGCAGCCATCTCGATGATGCTTTTACTCGTCGCTTCACCTTTATGATTCAGTTCAGCTATCCCGATGCCGGATTACGGGAAATGATGTGGCGGCAGGTTTGGCCAGAAGGCTGCAAGCTTGATCCGAACCTCGATTTTTCTCTTTTAGCTAAGGTTCCACTTACCGGGGCAAATATTCGTAATGTGGCTTTTTTGGCTTCGTGTATGGCAGCAAATACCTCCTTCATCTCGTTGCATCACATCGAAAAATCCATCAAACGTGAACTAAGTAAATATGGACGTGGATTCAGCTAATTTAAGTTAATTCGACATTGAACGATTGTTTTTTTGTTGAGGTGACGTTTTTATTATTAATCCTGGGGGACGTCGGCGCGTCTTTCAAAATAATAATTAAATGCACTACAGTCACTACCATGTGTGCTTACTTTCATAAAGGAGTGGTGCTATTAATTTTTGAGGTTTATTTTAGGTTCTAAATACATGGGTTGATAAGTAAATCAGTACCTTCAATTTAAAAAAACATGGCTTTTTAAAGCTTCTTTAATAAAAACGGATTGGTTATTATGAATATCTTAGAGTCGATGGGTTTACCATCTTTAAATAGCTACAGCCTTAGGCAGTTTTTGAGTGACCTGGTGCTTAGGAAAAAATTAATAACAGCAATCATCGAGAGTTTGACTGTACCGGATGAATGGAGATGTGAGGGGGTCTTTAGTGATGAGGGGGATGAGAAAACCGCCATTCTATGTCGTTTTATGCCATCGCATAACAAATTTCATATCATGCTATGTTGCCCTTATGGAAACGATGAAACATGGCTTCTGGTTTATCTTTCAAAGGATGATGATGACGTTCTTTTATTACGAAAAAGTGAGGCGTTCGATCCTGAATTGCTTAGTCATTCCCTTGAGCTCACCGCTTTTTTAGACAGCAAAGATTTGTTAGTAAGTGAAATCAAAAAAACATTGTCGTTCGAGGTTATGTATTGATGTGTAATTTCCAATGGTCAATTTTACATCATTTTTTAATGCATGATGAAGGTATTTTCTAATAATTTATAAAATAGCCCTGTATATATTCAATGCAAATATAGATTGTTTTTTTGGAGCTTGTTTCTTCTCTTGATGAATGCAATGAGTTAAAAATAACGGTGGTCATAGTTGCTTGTTCTCTTAAGTATCGAGGATGCACTTTCACTTAAATGCATGCCTTGAGGATACAACTGAACAATCCGGTAATGAAAGCAATTAGTTTCACTATTTATTGTATCCAACGACTTTGTAATCACTTCTTAACGAATATGTTTTAAAGTAAAGTTATGTGTCATGCTTTTGGTTTAATATTAAGATACATAACATCTAAAATGTTTAACTTATACGGGAGGTGATCAGAATGACTGAATACTTAGTTTTTAGTAAATAATTATTACCAGATAACTGGGGCAGGATTTTACTGGCGCTATGATTAGAGAGGAACATCGCCACTGATTGCTGGTCAGGAGGCCAGATAACTACTTAATCATTGGGGGGATTGTTGTTTTGCTAATTATCAACATAGCCAACACGAGATAATCATTTGCGGAGCATAGAGAGTGTATAAGGGTAAATGCAATAATAAAAATAAAGATTCGGAAAATTCAATGAATTCTATCTCATCCGACGGGGAGAGTGCTGAAAATCCGATTCAGTTAACTCATTCGAAAGATAAAGTAAAATTTATCAAAGAATTTGCGTTGAGTCTCATCCCCTTTCTTTCCACCTATAGAGCTTATAAACAAGAAGGTGGGGAAAGTGCTATCAATCATGGTGTTGCTGATGCTGCATTGCTCGTCCCTATTATTGGGGTTCCTGTTAAAGTTGGAATGGCATTGAAATCTGCCATGAAAAAATCGCAGGATGAATTTACAGTTAGTCAGGAAGTAATTTTGAAATTTGTTAATGCTTTTTTGAATATAACGGATAAGGCATGGCATCAACAATATGCAAAGAATCCGGAGATGTTTTATGATGCAGTTGCTAGAAGAAACTACAATCGAAGCATTCTCAAATATTTACTAAAGGAAAGTAACATATTGAGCGATAGATGTTTCCTTGACAAAATGAGCGGGGCTTTCGGAGCGCATCTGAGAGGTGTGACTGATTTCATGGCTGAAAAAGCGGGTGCTAATTCTGATGATGAAGTGTTAATTTCAACCGCATATAAATTCACTGCCGCACTTGATGATATAATTATAACCCTTCGCGACATTCATGGGGAAATTCAATCCGAGTTAGATACTCCTCAATATTTGTCTGATATTAGTCAGTTAACGAATGAAGAGATAAAAGTAATAGCTATGTTGGGTATTGAAAGAGTAATTCTGGAATAAATCCAGTTGTAGTAATTTATATGAGTATCTAAACGAACAGATTGGGTGGTAAATTGAAATGCATTACCTGATCCTGATGAATGTAGTTGAAGTTTTTTTATGTTTTTATGACTATGTTGATAGGAACCGGTATGTAACGCATTGTGCAGGATTAAATCATCAAAGGCTTAAGGTGAAAGTATGTATATGAATAAACGTAAGAGCACGGGTTCCAATGGAGATAATCCGCAAAGTACTTCTTGTAATCGTCAGGAAAATGCCAGCTCTGATGTGAAATTGCCAGAAGCGGAGGTGTCGGCATCAGCTTTTAAGCGGTCACCCACGGCAGCGCAGGCTTTAATTAATTCCGGGGCGGGTTATGGTAGCCAACTGGCGACATCCGGGAGCGATGAGATAGTACCCCAGCGTGAGGTAAGCACATATTCTTCCTATCTCGTTGAACCAGCGCTGGTAAAGCTGGATGCCGTTATGAATTTTCCGGTAGATGTACCTGAGGAAAAAATAGTACTAAACACTGTTCGTAAGGAAGGGAAAATGATATATACTGTAACCTTCACTCTCGATAGCCCAGAGTTTAAACCAATTAAGGAGGAAGAAATCCCACCGGACCAGGTGGTTTCAATCCCGTTTCAAAAAGATTGGCATCGCTCGTTATACATATTTAATTATCCTGGTGGAACTGAACGGATAAATAAAGAGGGGGTTAGCTGTTCAGATTATATAAATAATTCGGTGGTGACGGATTTTATTGGGGAATCAAAAGCCAGGCATTTAACTGAGGTAGCACATCAGGGCCATCAAAGCATTTTTGCTGCACGTAATTTTGATTTCTCGAAGGGTGTTAATTTCGTCGTCCAGGCGGATTCACCTCCTCGGTATGATATTAGTTATGACGATGAGGGAAGAGTGAAATTAATTTCACAAAGCGTGTTTAAAATTAAAGATAGTGATTGCGATAAAGATGTTGATGGTATCACTATATCGCACGAAAGGTCAAACTTTTTTCACGTTAAATCATCAGGCGACAATAGCGATTTTGGCTGTCTCTCAGAAGAAAAAGATGGATGGACGATAAAGGTTCAATTAATCTCTTGATGTTAATGATGACTTTCACGTTGATTTACAGATCGCGGCGTGGCGAAAGATAGCCCTCAGATTGCGGAGTTAGATGTTTATATTCGTGCTTTATACAAACAATAACATGCGTAAAATTGCAGGTTATGAATTCAAAGGATTAGGGTAAACATATTAATTCCAGGGATGGGTTATATCACTTTACGTAAGGCTGAATTATGCATCCTTTGATGCTGGAATGGAGTTAAGGAAGGTGTTAAAAAACTGAAAAGATCATGGAGTGGCAAACCGTAAGCATGTTTTAATTGCCTACCTTTTTATTTTCTTTGACAAATAATATTAATAAGAAGCGGAAGAGCTATTATTTATTAATGCTTGGGTATGATAGGCAATGCATTGAAAATGCGAAATATTTCATAGGGCGCTACAATATACCCGTAGAAAACATAGTCTCAACCAGCCTGTCATAGGTTTTTCTTTATTAAATTTCAAATTTATTAAGGACGCTAGTTTAAGTGATAAGCTCATTATAATTGGGCATGGTAGGCAATCGCTCCCTGCTACAAGAGGGGGCGAGCAACAATATGCACCATCTCAGTTAGCACAGACCTTAAAAGACAAATGTAAGATTAATGAGGTTGGTCTTATATCTTTTAAAGCATGAGAGTTGGGCAATGGCTCTTTCCTATACGACTTCTTAGATCCCTTTACGTCAACTGGTGGGGAAATTGGCGGATGTATCGGGTATAAGGGCGAGGTAATGAATACAAATAGAGGTGAAGCAGTTGGTGCGTGAGATTACATTAAGCGAGAGTTGTTTCTTAGGAAGAACACCGATCAACAATGAGTAACAGTTGTTCAGGGCAATGCTACAGCACCTTCTGAATATGGAAACAAGCGAAGATTTATGAGGGCGTAAACTGTATGATAATAAAGTATAGACGCTTGCGCAACACTCCGGAAATACCACTGGAATATTAAAATACTTGTCACTACTAAATGTATTTTTCTGGCGCGGTCTGGATATTTGAAGGCCGGGGTTTATTTAGGGCGATGTCAACACTACTCCGCGGATACGATTTCTCTTATGCCATCATATATGCAAAAAAACAACGTCGCATGAAGAAAGAAGTACATATTGAAGGGAGGCGACATCAATATTTCTCTGTAAATGAAGGTACCAATATTTCTGTTGAGGAAACACCATAGCCATTGCGGCTTTCTCCTGTGGCGCAGTTTTTACGCCAACTCGGCGAGGAGCTATTTTTTAACAAATTGCTTCCTGTCTGCTTATTTTTAAATATTTCAGGCTGAGTTTCCTCGTATATCATTAGCTTCCCTCAATAGATTTCCTGCCATTTATTACTAAAGGTTTTTCTGCTATGCCTGAACATTTATTTAAACCATCGGCCTCTGAAAAGAATGAATCCCGGAAGCCGGAGCAGCAGCCTGCCGCCGGAGGCGGAATTTCCTTCCCTGAGGCTCCTGCTTCCCCCCGGCTTTCCCGCATGGCCACGTTTGTCAGACATGTGCTACAAGCCCATGGCGATACCATCCAGATAGTCAACTGTGAGAGTGACTGGCACCAGCGCTTCAGCCGCCATTTTTTTGAGCTTGCTGGCGAAGACAATGTACTGCCTGCTGCGCCTGATCTGGAGTGGCTGGAGGAGGCGGGAGAGCTATCCATTGCCGCTTTTTTGAGTGCCAGGGGGGATGCCCCAGAAGTGATGGCAGCGCGGTGGTATCTTCGATATCTAGCGACGCTTCCTCAAACCGGAAAACCAGCAGAGGCGCTGCGGGTATTTTCCGACCTCAGCTGGGCGGAAGTCTGGCGGGAGATAAAGCAGACCAGCCTGGGTTTTGTGCATGGCATTATTAAAGAGGCATGCAGCCATATTATTCAGGCCAGTCCAACGCTTGGTCTGATAAGTGCCCTGATTGAACAGAATGCTTTTGATGGGGCGGTGCGTTTTATTCTTGGGCTGGGGGTCCGGCGGGTAATGGCGATTATCCTGCACACCCTTTCGCTGATGCCGGAAGGCAGCCCGGTGAGAGCGGTGTTGAGCCTGCTCAGCGATGCGGCCCGGGCTGAAGCTGAGTGGACACAGGCCAGCCTCGTTTTGCTGACGGTAACGGCGCTGCTGGCGGTGGCCTGGCGTCTGCTGACGCCGGGTACTCAGCCTGACAGGCCGGTAACCGCAGTCGGTCGGTTTCTGGTGGGTATACCGGAGCTACTGACCTCACTACACAATATCATCAACCTGTTTTCCGCGGTTCCGCACCGTCAACCTGGTTCCATTACATCGCTGTATGCTGATCCGGCAGATATTTCCGGCAGATTGCCGGGCAATACGCAGTTACTTTCTGTTCCTGCCACGCCGGTTCTGCAGATTGTCCGTGAACGATGGACTCCTGGGGGGCAGCAAACTGATGGTGTGGAGGTGAGGGGGCACGGCAGGGCCTATGAGGCTGTACAGGCTGAGCACGCTCGTATGTGGTCGCCGTCATCCCCGGCAATGCCGTTTCTATCGAGGGGAGAGGGGGGGAGGCAGGCAAGCCCGGTGGTAAGTCAGTTTTTATCCCGGGAGCTTAATAAGGCAGATAAGGCCCCGGAGGCTTTTCGGGGAGTTCACTGCCTGATGCGCCAGCTTAGTCCGGACGAAACAACAAGCGTGTGGGATGTGGCGCTGACCGGCTGGCTGTCACAGGGCACCGGAAGAGGGATTCAGGCGTTCCGCTGGACAACCCGAATGGAGGAAGCACAAAAAACGGTGCTGGACAGGCTGCTCCGCGGTGAGCGGGAGCCCGGGATGGCGGATATCCCTGATACAGCACTGCGCGGGGCGATGACATTTCTTGCCGGGGAGCCTTTACAGGCAGCCACTCTCCCGGAGCAGGACCGGGCAGAAACTGTCAATGATCCTCGGGGCGTATCAGCGGAAGAAGAGGCGCTGATGGTCCGGACGGACAACCTGCTGACCCGGGTTATCATCTGGAGTCAGGAAGCCGGAGCAGCCCTGTACAACTGGCTACCCCCCCGGCTGCCGTTTGAGCCGGGTGTTGCAGACGCCAGCTTGGCGGTTCCGGCATTCCTCTGCCCCCGGGGTTATTTCCAGACAGCTATGTCTGACCTGTGTGAGCCCGATTTTGACTTTGATGACGCAGAAGCTCCCAAAAACGAACCGGTTCTTTCCGCTGAGCAGGTTTACATCCGGCAGTCGGCACCGGCGCTGCACCGTGCACTGACCGGGCTGGCAGCAGACACCGGAAAAACGCCCCTGACGCTGCTCTCACTGGTGCATATCTCAAAGTGGACGGATGTGGCTAACGACCTGAGCGGCGCATTTGAACAGACCGTCACGGATATCCGTCTGCAGGCGCTTGTCCGTGATGCCGACAGCCAGCAGCAGACGGCGAGATATACAGATCTGCACCCTCATGAGTCATTACGGCTGACGCTGGAGGGGGATGCCCCGGATGTTTACCGTGCGGAGCTGAATAATGACAAGGTGCTGGATGAGGTGAAGCAGCTTCTGGCGGCAGTCAACGGCTGGCTTCCTTCGGGGCTTCCGGCAAATGTAAGCCGCTGGATGAAAACGGCGCCGGTGGCGGAGCGGCTGGCTTATATCACTGCTCATGAACGGGTTTCAGGCGGGGGGAATATGACGACGGCAGCCGGGGCACTGAACGCGATGCAGACATTGCAGACCCTGCTGACGGCGAAAAAAATCAATGAAGTGGCGGATGTGACGGCGTTTACGGGGCGCTGGCTGGTCGATGCTTACGGTGCGCCGGCCGATATTCTGCAAAAAAATATCACCGTCAGCGGTCAGGCCATGATGAGGGAAATCTGCCCGTTGATGGACAGCGGCCGTGAGCGCTATGATTTCAGTTACCCGAAAAGCCTGTGGTATGCCGCCCGTAAGCTCCCCTGGCAGAATGAGCGGTGTGACGTTGCAGATGTTGGTCAGCACTGGAAAAGGGGGCGGGTGGCAGAGGGAGAAACGCCCTCATTCTTCTGTGGTCGCCAGACAGAGGCGGAAGTGGAGGTGGGGGGAAGGGTGGAAAGCTGCAATATACAGTACCCACCGGATGTGGAGAACAACAGTGGGCTGCGGCAGCTGTTTAAGGATGCGCCAACGCCGGTCATGTTCCGCAGCGCCTGGGAAGCGTTCACGCACCAGTGGGAGCAGGATCCGGAGCTGACGGCGGTACTGGTGCTCAGACTGGCGTGGCAGTTAAATACCCGGCTGGATGACCTGATAAACGGGCGAAATACGCAGCTGACGGAGTTACTGGATACGGCGCAGAAAGCGCAGCTGAAAGCCGGGGCGCGGGCGATGCGTCTGGGGATGGCCAGGCCACTGTTCCTGAAACACAAAGGAACGGGAAGGGTGGCAGACCAGCTTATCCTGCTGCCGGGCATGGGAGCTGATGAGTATTTTGTTGTTTCTCTGAGCGGCAGCACGCCGGTGAGTACCATAAAGCTGCGCACGCTGGATTTCGGAGACGGAAGCGCACGGTATGTGGCAAAAGGGGATTACGAAAAAATAACGCCCTTTTTTGCGCCGGGGACGCTGCCGGCATTTCATTTCGGGACGTCAGTCTATGAAAACCAGGACACGCCCGTTCTGGAGCTGAGTGCCGAAATGTTTGTGGCAGAGCAGGGAGATAATCCGTTAAACACGCTGGCCGGTGCGTTTAAGGACAAGGCGAAGGAGACGGGGAACTACTATTTTCGCAATCAGGCGGAGCTGGATGAGGCGGATTTTGCGCGCAGGCTGGCGGAGGTGGCAGAAGTGGCGGGGCTTGTGGCAATGGTCATCCCGTTTGCAGAGCCCTTTGCGTTAGAGCTGCTGGCGCTGGAGGGCGTGGAGCTGAGCCTGGTGGAAGGGGGGGTGAAGCTGACGGGTACGGTACTGAACTACGGTGCAGCAGGATTGCAGATATGGTCAGTGGCAGAGCAGTATCGCAGCGATGCGGATAACCCGGCGGCGCGGCATGAGGGACTGTGGGCGCTGGGAGAAAGCATTGCGGTAACGGCGCTGATGGCAGCAGCAGATTTCTGGCCGGGTAAAAGTGCCAGGGAGCGCTATGAAAAGGCGCAGGAGCAGGTAAAGAGTAAGATGGTAACGTTCAGTGGAAAAAGTATTCAGGAAGGAGAAAAGGCCGGGGCATATTATATCGCAGGTGAATACTATATTCCCGTGGAGGAGGGACGGCTGGTGCGAAGCGTATGGGATGAGAACTACAAAGGGTTCCGTACCCTCAGCCTTAAAGACGAAATGATGGGTGTAGAGCCAGAAGAGAGAGCACTTTACCGACGTGATGAGGAAGGGATGTTCATAGAGGAACCTGAAATTACTGATTGGATGTGTAGTGCGCCAACGTCTTCTTTACGCGGTAGAAGTAAGCGGAGTAATTCGGCTGCTCTCAAGGGGAAATGTTCTGCCAAAGTTGCGAAGTTTTTTGCCGCCGGAAAGAATATTGGGAAAGTCGATACATCCATTTCCTGGAATTTTGTCATTAGTATCCAGATAGCCGCACATGAAATAGGGAAAAAAGAGGGGCAGGGGCTGATGTCTTCAACCCGAGCTCTAGAGTTCATTGATTTTATTGGTAAGGACCCGCTTGTTATCCGAACTAAAGAAATGTTGACAAATATACCTTTAGGATCGCGTATTGCTTTTGTGGAAAAAACATCTCATGGTGTTGAGGAAATTAAACATGCTATGTTATATTGTGGTGATAAGGAGGCAATTGGCATAAACAATGGATGGCTCACCAATAAAATGCACTACAATGCTAAATCATCGGCCTCAACGATTAATTTGGAAAGCGACATTGTCTGGAATGCAGATGGGCCAGTCAACCAGGCTGGTTATCCTATAACTATTTACGCTCAATCTCAAAGTGACCTGCAGAACCCTGAGTTATTAAGCTCGCTTTATAATGGGGTTGAGGTATTTGATTCTCCCCAGCGTTATTTAATAACCGATATTAACAGGATAGCTCCTGAGGATGTTCGGGAAATAAAAACATCCCTTTCTGATGGTACTTATAACGAACGTCAGGATATGATTAAAAATAATTTTCTTCATGGAAGCCAGGTGCAAAGTATCGATGAGATTAAGGTGGTTAATATGTTAAGCGTTATTGATTCACTAAGTCCTGCAAAATTTAGGAGCGGTAAAGGAGTTTTTCATGGAAATGCTATGTCAATGGAAAGTCTGAAACGTTTTAAAACTGGTACGTTGATTCAATCACATCAGTTAACCTTTTTTTCTGATTCACTATTTGTAGCAAGGTATTTTTCAGAAAGTGCATCCAGTGCATCCAATGAGGTTAATGTTATTTTTGAAATAGAAAATAGCGAGTTTGCTCCAATCAAAAAAATTATTCCGGCTGGTGGGTTATATAATGTTATCGTAAATGAACTTTCCAGGGCAGGTGAAGATGTCCAGCGTGATGTAAGGCTGGCGCGTGAAGGTGTTATTCCTCCTGGATATGTTTTTAAAGTAACGGATGTTACAAAGATTGAAATTCTGGATATTCCCTACCAACACATTAAATTAAAGTATGTGCATCGAAATGATGACATTATAATTGATAGTTTTAATGGCGAGGATTATATTTTTCCAACATAATTATGATGTATAGGTGAGTGTTTTGTGATAAGTTATAAAATATCCAGTTTGGACAGTTGTTTTCACCACTCTCATAATTGTCAGATGTGTTGATTCTTGTAGTCATCTGATAAGTAATTATTCCTTTTGGTTTGCCCTGTAATGACGCCGTGGGTTATAATTTAGCATCGCTATGTTGATATTTGACTGAATAAAATATTTTAAAATAAATGTGAGTTCTTAAGCGTATATTTGAATTATGAACGATTTTCTCGTGTCATTCATAAATTCATAATCCATTATGATAGCCACTTAGGGTATTTGGGGGGGGGGAGACGGAAATATCAAGTGATTTAAACCGTTCATTACAAAAAGTGTCTGGTAACAGTGCCAGATAATTTTTTTAGAAGTAAAATTCGGGGTTGCATTGACTAGCCGAAAACGTTGCGTGAGAACTGAGCAATAACCTCGGCCAGTTACAGCCAGCCTGAGTGGGTCCAGATGTAGGTTATGTCCATCACTCAACATTCATCTGCGCCTGAGAAGGGTTCACGCACCAGTGGGAGCAGGATACTGAGCTGACGGCGGTGCTGGATGCGGCGCAGAAAGCGCAGCGCTGGCGGAGTCTAAAGTGGGTTCGTAATTCAATGAATGTATTAAATTAATGTCTAATTCAATTTTTCGATGGTGCCTAAGAAGGTGCCTGAAATTTTTACCATTTTCTTTTGGTGGGGAATGAGAGATTGGTTTGCAGCACTTAGGGACTCATAAGGCTTCGATCTTTGCTCATGGTAAAATGAGAAATATTATCAATATTTATTTGATTTTTTTTTTAAATGTCAGATGCGATGCCGTCACTATTTCCGCTACTGTAGCGGAAATAGCAACACATAAGCAGCATGTACTTAGAAAAATTAAAGATCTGGGCAACAGCCCGATGCTCTTTTTGGCACGCAGAATATCCGTTGCGGTGATGAAGGAGGGGCTCGCGCCATGTAAATCCCTTGCGGTCGATACGAACCAGTTCGTACTTTTCGACTAGGAAATTAACAGCATCGGCAAGCGTTATTCCCGCATCGATATGCTCCTCAATGGCCGTGTCGTCATGAAATGGCGTGTCGTTAAGTGCCAGACCGGAATGATGTTCCAGAAGATACGTTAACAGTTGCTGCCAGGCCTGTACGGGCGACAGGCGTGACGAAATAGGCACCGTGGCCGGTACAGATGAAATGTGCATGAGTTGGGTGCTGATACAAGATGAGAAGGTTTTACTTGGTTGCAGATGCCTGAGGATAAATAACGATGTAAACATAGCCATGAGAGCCGAGAGTGTCAGCCTCGCAAGTGAGTCCGTTATGATACAACGTAACACAATGCTGATGACGCAGATTCAGCTTACCGGTTGTCAGCATCAGTTCAAGTTGTTTCATCATTAGCGGAAACGCTTGGTCCAGACGTATGGCCTCCTCTTCGTTAAATGTTCCACTAAAGCCTGCAGGGTCCGCCATAAAATGCAGGCGACAACCTTCCTGCACAAGCCTCGCATCGAAGCACGGCGAGATGTCGCGCTTCAGTCCCCATGAATTTTGCATTTTCGACTCCTTATTTAGTGTCAATTGGTGGTGATGCACATCAGGCGTGTATACGGGCCGTGATTGTCTCGACGGCGTTCTGCGTAAACCGCCAGCACGCCGGAAATCTCCGCGACATCTTGACCGGTGTAATGACTGGCACTGCCGTGCCATTGGTATTTGCCTGTGCATTAGCGAAAGATACGGGAATCCGGATGTTGTCGCTGAATTGCCATTGCGGCCTTTTTATCGATGATTTTCATGGTTAGCCTCATAGCCAGCCACGTTCAGCAAAAGAAAGCACATCACCGATGCCAACTATAAGTTGTTATGTGGAATTGAACGTCAAGCCCCTAAAGTGGCATTTATCACTTAGATATCCCACTGCTGGCGGGGAAGCGATATGGTACGGCTCACAGGACAGGCTCGACACTTTCTTATTTGAGTCAGGGTATCGTGCTCAACATTGGGGCTACCATGAGTGATTGGTATGCTGAACACAGTTCAGCCTGGGGAGAGGGAGCTACCAGGTAAGACAAAGCAGTAACAGTACACCATTGATGCTATTTTATGTCACACTCACTGAGAAAGAAGAAAAAACTTGCGTCATGGAAATAAAACAAATATTTTTGTAGATAATGCAATTCTTATAACTCATCCATATTAATAATGCTTGCATTATTGAATGATTCGCAACACGGTTATTTAAATTAAATTGGCAAGCTAAGTTTTTAATTTATAATTTTTTATTTTAATGATTTTCCAGGGGCAAATATCAGATTATTTATTTTCGGGTTAAATAGAGGCTATTGCGTACATCTATTTGGGTGGCTAACTTAGCTATGTCACTAAAAATCCCCCTGACGCATCAGATAAAGATTAAATACTTAACGAGCGCAATCCAGATAAAACCAATGGGATAATTAACTATAAGTTCAAGCAAAAAACCAGAGAGCGCCAAAATGGCGAGGGTTAAAAATGGAGAACGCGTCAAATATAAATATTGGAATAGGTAGCCATCACATTTGATGATTCTTTAAACCGATGGAGGTGATGAAGGGTAATGCTACATCTAACTAATCTAATTAAGAGGTTTTATAATGAGAAGAGCATGCGTACAAAATCAAGTCACAATGTCGAAGCAACATGTTTCCTCTGAGATTTCATATGAAGAAAGCAATTCAGATAATCAAAGCTGCCGTAGCGACTGGACTAATACCCCTGCAAAACACTATGTTGTACAAATTGGCCAATATGGTGGATTACACCCAGCACAATTTGATAAGTACGCAAAAAGTACCGTGAAGAAAAGGAATATTCCTTATGATAATTTTTTTGGCGAGATGGCTAATAATCACAACAATACTATTTTTAACTCCCCTGAAGCCGATTCATTAGCGAGTCTTGATGTTTTTTCACGGCTCGACGTAGTCGTGCATGGTAACCGAAACTCTCCTTTTGAGGCCAGGGAGTTTTATCAAACAAATGAACAAGGGAGGTCTGTTAAAGCCCGAGAAGAAACTCAGTTTACGGCAAAGGTCATGGCGGAAAAACTGGCTGCTATGGGTTTAAAGAACGTCGGTGTATTAAGGCTGGATTCCTGCAACGTTGGGGCCGGAGCTTATCTTCAGCAGCTCAGGGCTGCGTTACGTGACTTAGATATTCGCGTAGGTTATCTTGCTGCACCAAATGGCTATTTGCAGGATGTTCACATCCCTTTTACCGCTACGAGACCCGTTTATAGTTGGAGATTCTGGGAAGATCGCTGGACGGTTATCAAGGGAAATCTTGATGTTGAATTTCCGGGAACGCGTTACAATGGATCTGGCAGATGACTGACTAAGGTTTATTAGTCTCGACGTGATCCGATACATGCCCCTGAAACTAAAACATTAACTTTCTCTTTTTTTATCTGGCGTTTCAATGTTACTTAATTTATCTAATAAATTATCTACTGCGCCAGTTCTGTCGCATTAAGGAGAGGTCGGGTAATATTCTGTTTTTTTATGATGTTACCTGACAATGTCTTTGATCCGAAATGCCTTCAGGCGGCTGCATTATCCCGTCGATATTATCGCCCAGTGTGTCCGCTGGTATCTGGCTTATGCCCTGAGCCTGCGTAATATTGAAGAAATGATGGCAGAGCGCGGCGCTACCGTTGACCATTCCACGCTGCATCGCTGGATTATCCGCCTGGTGCCGCTTCTGGACAGGGCGTTCCGCAGGCATAAACGTGCAGTGGGTCGCCGGTGGCCAATGGATGAAACCTACATAAAAGTTAAAGGTGAGTGGAAATACCTGTACCGCGCAGTCGACAGCACGGGGCAGACCATCGATTTTCTGCTGACGTCCAGACGGGACGCTGTAGCAGCCCTGCGTTTCTTTCGCAAGGCCATCCGTAACCACGGCGAGCCTAAGGTGGTGACGATAGATAAAAGCGGCGCCAATACTGCGGCTCTGGCCACGCTGAATGCCGACAAACCTGAGAAAGAAGCCATTACCATAAGGCAAAGCAAGTATCTGAATAACCTGATTGAGCAGGATCACCGAAACATCAAACGCCGGATACGCTCGATGATGGGATTCAAATCATTCCGGCGTGCGCAGACGGTACTGGCAGGAATTGAGTTAATCCACATGATACTTAAGGGACAATGTCATCACCCAGCCGGAGACGGATTATCATCGGCAGAACAATTTGATTTGCTGGCTGTCTGAAAAACAGGCTGCGCAGTTTTCTTCATCTTCCATTCTTTAACGCGACAGAGCCATAAAAATGGGTGGCAGATTAGCAGTCAGCCGTTATCTTTAAACACAGCTGCTCCCCCCTTCTGTGAATAAAGGTATACTGGGAAAAGAAAAAATAAGAAAACATTCTCCCGGCAGGAATGCCGGGAGAATGGATTATAAGTGTTGTTGCCTGGCGTAATCGAAAGGTGAGACCGGATTTTCACTATTTGCATCGAGAAAATCAGCCCACCACTGCAGCATCAAACTGCGTTCATCTAGAAACTCCGCTTTATGGATATAAGCCGCACGTACCCCATTTCTCTCTTGATGGCTCATCTGGCGTTCAACTGCGTCCCTGGACCATAATCCTGATTCAATCAACGAACTGCAGGCCATTGCCCGGAAGCCGTGACCACAGACATCGACCTTTGTATCGTAGCCCATCAGGCGTAATGCGTTATTCACCGTATTTTCACTCATGGGTTTCCACGGATTGTGATCGCCTGTGAAAATTAGCTCATATTCCTCGCTGATGGTGTGGATTTGCTGCAAAATATCCAGCGCCTGAGTTGAGAGTGGGACCAGATGCTCTGTACGCATTTTGGAGCCACGATGCGAGTACTTAACCCCTTCAATCGGTTTCCGCTCTGGAGGAATAGTCCACATGGCTTTTTCGAAGTCGATCTCAGACCACCGGGCAAAGCGTAGTTCACTTGAACGTATGAAGATGAGCAGGTGAGTCTTGTCGCCAGCCGGGTGAGAGGCTGTCCTTTGTAGGCATCCAGTCGTTCAAGAAGCTCTGAAATGCGATTTAAGGCGAGGGCAGGGCGATGCTGGCGTTTCACCGTTGTTAAAGCGCCAGCCATATCCACGGCAGGGTTATAGCTGATAATGCCTGACTGGGCAGCATAGCGCATGATTGCAGTGATGCGCTGCTGAAGGCGGGCTGCGATCTCGTATATCTCTTTGGTTTCGGCAGCCTTAACGGGGACCAGTAAATCTGGGGTTCTGAGGGTGGTAATATCACGTGAGCCGATAAAGGGGAAAACATGAGTCTCGAGACTTTTCAGTATCTTCTCACTATGTGACTCTGACCATTTTTTGTTGCTCTTATGCCACTGTCTTGCGATGCCTTCAAATGTCTGAGCTGTTTCGGGTACCGACTTTTTGATCCGTTTCTGTTCGCACGGATCAGTTCCTTCAGCTATCAGCTTCCTCGCCGTATCGCGTTTTTCCCTTGCTTCTGATAACGAGACTTCTGGATAAACGCCCAGAGCGAGCGTTTTCTCTTTGCCCAGAAACCGATAACGGAGTCGCCAGTAGCGGGAACCGTTAGGGTGAACAAGTAAAAACATGTTGCCGCTGTCGGCAAGTTTATAGGGTTTTTCATCCGGTTTAGCTGCACGGATTTTAGCGTCAGTGAGCGCCATTAGCGGTGTCTCCTGATAGTAAAAGGGGTATAAATTTTATCGAATCAGACTATACCCACAGTTGTACCCTCGCAAGGGACTTGATGCGGGTTGAAGTTGATTGAGTTGGGTGGAGTTAAGGGATTGTAGAAGCGTTGATTTCGGCGGGCTTAGAATGCAAAAACGGACCTCCGTGGAGGTCCGTTGATATGAATTTGGTGCCCGGACTCGGAATCGAACCAAGGACACGGGGATTTTCAATCCCCTGCTCTACCGACTGAGCTATCCGGGCAACGGGGCGCATTAAACCCGATTCACCTGCCGCCGTCAACGAAATTTGTTGTTTTCGTTACAGACTGCACACTCTCTCACCAGTTCGTCGCAATCTTAGGCAAAAAAGTGCGTCCAGAGCGCGGAAAGCGGCATGGCGAGCAGCAGCGCGGGCAGCATGTTGACTACCGCAAACATCTTGATGCCGCAAATCCGCAGCCCCGTTGCCAGCAGCAGCAGCCCGCCGACGGCGGTAAAGTCGGCCATCATAGCGGGCGTGGTGAGCGGCAGGATCAGCGTCGCGCAGGTGGCAAGCGCGAGCTGGATAAGCAGCATCGGCACGCTAATTGCGGCCACGGCAATCCCCAGCGTGGTGGCGAAAATGGTGGCGGTAAAGAAATCCAGAAACGCTTTGGCGATCAGTATGCTCGGATCGCCGGTCATCCCTTCCTGCATTGAGCCAAAAATCCCCGTGCCGCTGGCGCAAAACAGGATCACGATTGCGACGTAGTTCTGAATAAACGTCTCGTGCGAGCCGCTTTGCGCTTTTCCCGGCCGGGCAATCAGGTTTTTGGCTTTACCGACCGCGCTGTTGATCCCTTTTTCCAGATAGCAAAACTCGCCGATCAGCGCCCCGAGCAGGGTGGCTAAAACCATCACCGGCAGGTTGGCGCATTTGATCACTAAAAGGATACCGATGCCCAACGAGGCCAGGCCAAAAATAGAGGGCATGGATGAGCGAATACGCTCCGGCAGGCGCTTGCTCAGTACGGCACCGAGAGCGCCGCCCAGCAAAACGGCTCCGGCATTGATAAAAGGCCCGACGACCACGGTAAGCTCCTGTTATTTAATCGTTGATAGTGCATGAGTATGGCATGAACGCGGCGTAATTGAGTTAGCTTTGAATGAGGTTATGCATAATGATTCGATCTCAGAAGCACAACGTATTACGCTCAGACGCGTTATCCGGCAGAATGCCGATTCTGTCCGGGGCCGTTCTCCCTTTAAACGGGTATTTGCGCTTATGAAATCTTTGAAAATTGCCGTCAGCCGCGAGCTGGTGTCCGCCGTCTCAACGCACCGCGAAAAGGTGACGCTGGACAACACTGACTTTACCGACGTGGCGGCAGTCGTCATGACGGCCGCGGAAAGCGGCAGCGGTATCCTTGCTCTGCTGAAGCGCACGGGCTTTCAGCTGCCGGTGTTTATCTTCTCGCAGGAGCCGATGGCGCTGCCGGACGGCGTTACGGCGATCGTTTCCGGTAAGGCGCAGGAGTTTCTGGAACTGGAGTCTGCCGCCGCGCAGTACGAAGCGGCGCTGCTGCCGCCGTTTTTTGACACCCTGAGCCAGTACGTCGCGATGGGGAACAGCACCTTTGCCTGTCCGGGCCATCAGCACGGCGCGTTCTTCAAAAAGCACCCGGCGGGAAGGCAGTTCTATGATTTCTTTGGCGAGAACGTGTTTCGCGCCGATATGTGCAACGCCGACGTTAAGCTTGGCGATCTGCTGATCCACGAAGGTTCCGCCAAGCACGCGCAGAAGTTTGCGGCAAAGGTCTTCAACGCGGATAAAACCTACTTCGTGCTGAACGGCACCTCGGCGGCCAATAAAGTCGTCACCAACGCGCTGCTCACCCGCGGCGATCTGGTGCTGTTTGACCGTAACAACCACAAGTCAAACCACCACGGCGCGCTGATTCAGGCGGGTGCCACGCCCGTCTATCTCGAAGCCGCGCGCAACCCGTTTGGCTTTATCGGCGGCATTGACGCTCACTGCTTTAGCGACGCGTACCTGCGGGATCTGATCCGCGAGGTGGCGCCGGAAAAAGCGGATGAGCCGAGGCCGTTCCGCCTGGCGGTGATCCAGCTTGGCACGTACGACGGGACGATCTACAACGCCCGTCAGGTGATCGACAGGATCGGCCATCTGTGCGACTACATCCTCTTCGACTCGGCGTGGGTAGGCTACGAGCAGTTTATTCCGATGATGGCCGACAGCTCGCCGCTGCTGCTGGAGCTGAACGAGAACGATCCGGGGATCTTCGTCACCCAGTCGGTGCACAAGCAGCAGGCCGGGTTTTCGCAAACGTCGCAGATCCATAAAAAGGACAACCACATTCGCGGCCAGGCGCGCTTCTGCCCGCACAAGCGGCTGAACAACGCCTTCATGCTGCACGCCTCTACCAGCCCGTTTTATCCGCTGTTTGCCGCGCTGGACGTCAACGCCAAAATCCACGAGGGCGAAAGCGGGCGCAGGCTGTGGGCGGAGTGCGTGGAGCTGGGCATCGAGGCGCGCAAGGCGATCGTCGCCAACTGCCATATGATCAAACCCTTTATTCCACCGACGGTGGCGGGGCGGCCGTGGCAGGATCACGCTACCCACACCATTGCCCGCGAGCGGCGCTTCTTCAGCTTTGCGCCGGGCGCGAAATGGCACGGCTTTGAGGGCTATGCGGACGAACAATACTTTGTCGATCCGTGCAAGCTGCTGCTGACCACGCCGGGAATTGATGCCGAAACGGGGGAGTATGCGGAGTTCGGCATTCCGGCCACCATCCTCGCCCACTACCTGCGCGAAAACGGCATCGTGCCGGAGAAGTGCGATCTCAACTCGATCCTGTTCCTGCTGACGCCCGCGGAAAGCGCCGAGAAAATGGCGCAGCTGGTGGCGATGCTCGGCCAGTTCGAGCAGCACATTGAAGACGACACGCCGCTGGCGAACGTGCTGCCGACCATCTATCAGAAGTATCCGGTGCGCTACCGCGACTACACGATCCGCCAGCTGTGTCAGGAGATGCACGACCTGTACGTCAGCTTTAACGTGAAAGATCTGCAAAAGGCGATGTTCCGCCGGGAGAGCCTGCCCGCGGTGGCGATGAACCCGCAGGATGCGAACCGGGAATACGTTCGCGGCAACGTGGAGCTGGTGCGCATCCGCGACGCCGCCGGGCGCATTGCTGCCGAAGGGGCGCTGCCGTACCCGCCGGGCGTGCTGTGCGTGGTGCCGGGGGAAGTCTGGGGCGGCGCGGTGCAGCGCTACTTCCTGGCGCTGGAAGAGGGCGTCAACCTACTGCCGGGCTTCTCGCCGGAGCTGCAGGGGGTTTACAGCGAAAAAGATGCGGACGGAATTAAGCGGCTGTATGGGTATGTGTTGAAGTAGGCGCGTACCCCTCACCCTAACCCTCTCCCCAAAGGGGAGAGGGAATTGCACGGAGCCGTCTTTTCACCCTATCCCCAAAGGGGAGAGGGAATTGCACGGAGCCGTCTTTTCACCCTATCCCCAAAAGGAGCGGGAATTGCACGGAGCCGTCTTTTCACCCTCGCCCCTTTGGGGAGAGGGCCGGGGTGAGGGGAGTTAAGCCGCACTACGCTTGTACATCCTCCTCGGATGCCCAATCTTCCCGTACAGCATCTCCACGCTCAGAAACCCCGCCTCCACGCAGTGCTCCAGGTAGCGCCGGGTGGTGGTTTTGCTCAGCCCCGTCTCGCTTACCACCTCGTCCACGGAAAAACAGTGCGTCGTCCTGTCGTTAAACAGCGCCTGTACCCGCGCCAGCGTGTTCTCCTCAATGCCCTTGCTGCCGTTGTCCTGGCGGTAGTTTTTTGCCTGAAGCTGATACAGCGAGTCAACGTTCTGCTGGTCAACGATCTTCCACACGCGCTGCTGCTCCGCGAACTGCACGAAGCGCTCCAAAGACTGGCTCAGCCGCTTCCAGGAGACGGGCTTGAGAATATAGTCGAACGCGCCGTTGCGGATGGCCTGGCTGCATGTGTCCATATCGCTGGCGGCGGTGATAAAAATCACCGAACAGTTGGCGCGGGCCAGCATGGGGTTGCCGATCAGCGTAATGCCCTTGCCGTCCGGCAGATAGTTGTCCAGCAGCATCAGCTGCGGCCGCTTGCTTTCCAGCTGACTATGCGCGTCGGCCAGCGATGACGCCACGCCGACCAGCCTCAGGCGCGGATGTTTAGCGATAAGCTCCGCGTGCAGCTGCGCCAGCTCGTGTTCGTCTTCAACGATCAGTACGTCGATAAGTTCATGTTGCATAGTCGGTATCTTCCAGTTCCTGAGCGGGACGCCGGGCGGCTCCCGCGGCGGGAATAAACAGTGAGAAAATGGCCCCGCGCGGCGCGTTATCCGCCACTTCAATGGTGCCACCGGCCTGAGCGACATAGCTTTCAATCAGGTACAGGCCAATGCCGTGATCGCCGCGGGTTTTGGTGGTGATGCCGCGTTCAAATATTTTTTCCCGCAGGGCCGGGCTGATGCCCACGCCGCGGTCGGCCACTTCAATAATCAGCTCGTGCTCGTTCAGCTTGATCAGCACCTCAACCGGCTCGTGGGGAAGCGGCGCGCGCTGCGTGGCTTCGATGGCGTTATCCAGCAAATTGCCGATTATCGAAATCAGCTCGGACTCCAGCAGCGGCGCGAACGGTTTATCCATCCGGCACGCCGGGTCGAAGTTCAGCTCCACGCCTTTCTCCCGCGCGCGGGCGGCCTTGCCCAGCAGCAGGCCGCAGAGCGTGGGCGAGCTAAAGCGCGACGAGATAAAGTCCAGCAGCTCCTGCGCGTGTTCCGACTGCGCCTGAATGTAGCCAATCGCCTCTTCATAGCGCCCCATATGCAGCAGGCCGGAGAGGGTCGTCATGCGGTTGAGCTGCTCGTGGCGCATGATGCGCAGGTTATCCACGTAGCGCTTCACCTGGCTCAGCTGGGCGCTCAGCGAGTCGATCTCGTTGCGATCGCGGAAGGTGATCACCCAGCCCTGCAGCGAATCTTCGAGCATGATCCGCACCCGGCTGGCGATCACGGTGAGATCGTTAAAGCGGCAGATCTCATCGTGGGTGTCTTTTGCCAGCATGGTCTGCGGCGCAAAGAACGGCACGGGCGCAATCACCTGGCCAATCAGCTGTCCGCGCAGCGCGCGGGCGGGCTGGCTCAGGCCGAGCAGCTTGCGCGCCGCCTGGTTGATCACCTCGATGCGCAGGTCGTCGTCAATAGCGATAACCCCTTCGTAGATCGACTCCATCATTGCCTTTTGCTGGCGCACCAGCAGGCCGATCTCGCGTGGCTCAAGGGAGAAAATCTGCTTCTTAATGCTGCGGGTAAAGAACCACGAGAAGATAAACAGCGCGACCAGCAGCAGCAGGGCGGCAATCAGAATATTCACCACTTTATTTACGGTAATGGTATCAAGATAGCTGGTGAGATACCCCACCGAGACAATCCCCACCACCTGCCCCGCATCGTTAAAGATGGGCGCTTTGCTGCGCAGCGAAATGCCCAGGCCGCCCTTGCGGATGGTGGTGATGCTCTGGCCGTGGAGCACCGCGTCGTTATCCCCGCCGACCAGCGTTTTGCCCACCCTGTCGGCAAAGACGGAATGGAAAAGATGCAGCCCCTTGTTATCGCCAATGACAATAAAGCTGGCGTCGCTGTGCGCGGCTATTTTTTGCATGAAGTCGTGAATGGCCTGGATATCTTTCTCTTCAACTTCCCGGCGTAAATTAGGAATAAGCGCAATTTCTTCGGCCTGTATTTTCGCCCGCGCGCTCATTTCCTGATAAAGCTGTCGGCCAACGTCGACATAATAATATCCGCCCAGCAGTGCAAACAGCACCGAGAAAAAGGCGACCAGCGAAATAAACAGCTTTATCTGAAACGATACTTTCATCACTATCACGCACGGAATCATTGAATTTGGGCAATATATCACCTTTTTCCCGACCGGCGCGGGTTTTGCCGAAAAGTTGTGATCCCTTGCACAGCGCAATCTGGAAAAGAATTGTCTTAATAAACCGCCGTCTTAAGGATTAATTAACCTTATCGGTTTGCTCATTCGCGCGTGAATAGAAACCATAAAAACCACGGCAATAAATAAGCGATAAATCACATAAAATAAAAGAAACCATAAAAACCATAGCTGCCATTAAAACTTCGCGCTGAATATGTCATTCCTCACATAAAGTAAGCCTTTGCCCCCCTAAGCTGAACGTACAAAATAACTAAGGGGCTTATTATGAGCACGACTGACGATTCTTTCTCTGTTACCCACGACCCGATTGAAATTCAGCGGCCATCGCTCAAGGAGCGCTGGTGGCATATTATGGATACCTGGAAAGTCGGGATTATTCCTCTGCCGCTGTTTGTATTAGCGGGAGCGCTCATCGCGATTGACTGCCTGGGCGGAAAGCTGCCGAGCGACATCGTGGTGATGGTCGCCACGCTGGCCTTCTTCGGCTTTGCCTGCGGCGAGTTCGGCAAACGCCTGCCGATTGTCGGCAAGCTGGGCGCGGCGGCGATTTGCGCCACCTTTATCCCTTCCGCGCTGGTCTACTACGGCCTGCTGCCGGACGTGGTGGTCGAGTCCACCACCAAATTCTACAAATCCACCAACATTCTCTACCTCTACATCTGCTGCATCATCGTCGGCAGCATCATGAGCATGAACCGCACGGTGCTGATTCAGGGCTTCCTGCGCATCTTCTTCCCGATGCTGTGCGGTGAAATCGTCGGCATGATTGTCGGCATGGGCGTCGGCATGGCGCTGGGCCTGGAGCCGTTCCAGATCTTCTTCTTTATCATTCTGCCGATCATGGCGGGCGGCGTCGGGGAAGGGGCGATCCCGCTCTCCATCGGCTATGCCACCCTGCTGCACATGGACCAGGGCGTGGCGCTCGGCCGCGTGCTGCCGATGGTAATGCTCGGCGGCCTGACGGCAATCATCATCTCCGGCTGCCTGAACCAGCTCGGCAAGCGCTACCCGCACCTCACCGGTGAAGGCCAGCTGATGCCTAACCGCGCGAATGCCGATGCGGGCGTTTCTCAGCCCGCGTTCTCCGGCAAGGCGGACGTGACCACTATCGCCTCCGGCGCGCTGCTGGCGGTGCTGCTCTACATGCTGGGCATGCTTGGCCACAAGCTGATCGGCCTGCCCGCACCGGTTGGCATGCTGTTTATCGCCGTGCTGGTGAAGCTGTGCAACGGTGCCTCTCCGCGCCTGCTGGAAGGATCTCAGGTGGTCTACAAATTCTTCCAGACCTCCGTCACCTATCCGATCCTCTTCGCCGTTGGCGTGGCGATTACCCCGTGGCACGAGCTGGTCGCCGCCTTTACCGTCAGCAACCTGCTGGTGATCGTCAGCACCGTTTCGGCGCTGGTGGCGACGGGCTTCTTCGTGGGTAAAAAGATCGGCATGCACCCGATTGACGTTGCCATCGTCTCCTGCTGCCAGAGCGGGCAGGGCGGTACCGGCGACGTGGCGATCCTGACCGCAGGCAACCGCATGAGCCTGATGCCTTTCGCCCAGATTGCTACCCGCATCGGCGGCGCGATTAACGTCTCCGTCTCGCTGCTGATACTCGGCAACTTCCTCGTTTAAGTTTTCAGGAAAAAACAATGAAACTCGCAAGCTTTTTACACCAGGGAAAACGCAGCTACGGCATCGTCCAGGCCGACGGCGTGATTGATTTAGGCCGCCGCCTAGGCGACCGCTACGGCGACCTCAAGGCGCTGCTGCAGGGCAACGGGCTGGCGCAGGCCTCCCGCTATCTGAACGATGCGGTGGACGTGCCGATGAGCGCCATCACCTTCCTGCCGGTGATTGAACGCCCGGAAAAAATCCTCTGCGTGGGCATGAACTACGCCGACAAGCGCAAGGAGTTTGACCAGCACAACCCGGCCCCGACGCTGTTCGTCCGCTTCCCGGACTCCCAGACCGGACACAACGCGCCGGTGCTGAAGCCGCGCTGCTCCAGCGAGTTCGACTACGAGGGCGAGCTGGCGGTGATCGTTGGTAAAGGCGGGGAGAACATCCGCCGCGACGACGCGCTGCGCCACGTGGCGGGCTACAGCTGCTACATGGACGGCTCCGCCCGCGACTGGCAGCACACCTGGTTCACCGCCGGCAAAAACTGGCGGCAGACCGGGGCGTTCGGCCCGTGGATGGCGACGGCGGATGAGATCCCGGACCCGCACCAGCTTGCGATCCGCACCTGGCTGAACGGCCGCATGGTGCAGGAAGACAACACCAGCAGCATGATCCACAAGGTCGCGGAGCTGATCGAATACATCAGCACCTTCACGCGCTTAAGCCCGGGCGACGTGATCATCACCGGATCGCCGGGCGGCGTCGGTAAAAAGCGTAACCCGCCGCTGTTTATGAAGGAGGGCGATCGCATTGAGGTGGAGATCGAGCGCATCGGTCACCTGAGCAACGTGATCGTCGAAGCGCCGGAGCAGACGCTTTCGGCGGCGCACTGAGAAAGGCGGCAGCATGCACACGCATTCCACCGTTGAGTTTCGCCACACGCTGGTGGCGAAGCACCCGGAGCGCCTGAGCCAGATCCGCTACCTGCTGGCCGACAGCGGTCTCGGGCTGGACAACGACATCGAGCTGTTCGTCGAGGCCTGGTCCGGCCCGCAGCTGGTGGGCTGCGCCGGGCTGGCCGCCAACGTCATCAAGTGCGTGGCGGTCAACGAGCAGCTGCGCGGCGAGAACCTGAGCGCGCGGCTGCTGGCGGAAGTGGAGAACGCGGCGCTGGAGCGCGGCCATTTTCACCTCTTCCTCTGCACCCGCCCGTGCAACCGGGAGCGGTTTGGCCGCAGCGGCTTCTGGCCGATTGCCCAGAGCGGCAACAGCGCGGTGCTGATGGAGAACGCGCCGCAGGGGATCGAACGCTACTGCCGATCTCTGCGCAAGAAGCGCAAGTGCGGGGAGAAGATCGGCGCGATCGTGATGAACGCCAATCCGTTCACCCTCGGCCACCGCCATCTGGTGGAGCAGGCGGCGGGTCGGTGCGATGCCCTGCACCTGTTCGTGGTGCGCGAAGACGCCTCGTTCTTTCCGTTCCGCGCGCGCATTGAAATGGTGCGCGCGGGCGTGGCGCACCTGCCGAACGTGGTGGTTCACGAAGGCTCGCAGTACATCATCTCCCGCGCCACCTTTCCGGCCTACTTCCTCAAGGAGACCGGCAAGGTGCAGCAGGCGTGGAGCGAGATCGACGTGCTGATCTTCCGGGACTTTATCGCCCCGGCGCTGGGCATCACCCACCGCTTTATTGGCTCGGAGCCGTTCTGCGATATCACCCGCCAGTACAACCAGACGCTGCACGACCTGCTCGCCACGCACATCGAGGTGGTGGAGATGCCGCGCCTCAAGGCCGCGGGCAACGCCATTTCGGCGTCGGAAGTGCGGCGTTTACTCAAAACACAGCAGTTTTCCCGGATCCGCGAGATCGTCCCGGACTCCACCTTCGCGCACCTCGAAGCGCACTATCGCGAGCGTGCGGAAGTTGCATAACTACCAGGAATTGAACATGAAAATTGTAAGGGAGGCGCTGGCCGGAACGCAAGAGTCCAGCGACCTGATGGTGAAAATCGCCCCCGCCGACGGCGAGCTGGAGATTGTCATCCACAGTGAAGTGATGAAGCAGTTTGGCGAACAGATCCGCCGGGTCGTTAACGACACCCTGCGCGCCATGAGCGTGCGCCAGGGATTAGTGATTATCGAAGACAAAGGGGCGCTGGACTGCGTCATTCGCGCCCGCCTGCAAAGCGCGCTTCTGCGCGCCGCCGACGAGCAGGCCATCGGCTGGGAGGCGCTGAAATGAGCAAACTCCGCCGCAGCATGCTGTTCCTGCCGGGCGCCAACGCCGCCATGCTCTCCACCGCCTTTATCTACCGCCCGGATTCCATCATGTTTGACCTTGAGGACGCGGTGGCCCTGCGCGAGAAAGACACCGCAAGGATGCTGGTGTTCCACGCGCTGCAGCACCCGATGTATCAGGATATTGAAACCGTGGTGCGCATTAACCCGCTCAGCACGCCGTTTGGCCTGCGGGATCTGGAGGCCGCCGTGTACGCGGGCGTGGACGTGATCCGCCTGCCGAAAACCGATACGCCCGAAGACGTGTATGAACTTGAAGGCCACCTTGAGCGCATCGAGCGCGAGTGCGGGCGCGAGGTCGGCTCCACCCGCGTCATGGCGGCGATTGAATCGGCCATTGGCGTGATCAACGCCGTGGCGATTGCCCGCAGCTCGCCGCGCCTGATCGGCATCGCGCTGGCGGCCTTTGACTACGTGATGGATATGCAGACCGAGCGCGGCGACGGTACAGAGCTATTTTACGCCCGCTGCGCCGTCCTGCACGCCGCCCGCGCCGCGGGTATCGACGCGTTCGACGTGGTGTGGTCTGACGTGAACGACGAGGCCGGGTTCCTGCGCGAGGTCGATCTGATCCGCAAGATGGGCTTTAACGGCAAATCGCTGATTAACCCGCGCCAGATTGACCTGCTGCACAACGCCTACGCGCCGACCCAGCAGGAAGTGGATCACGCCAGGCGCGTGATTGAAGCCGCGGAAGAGGGCGAGCGCAACGGCCTGGGCGTGGTGTCGCTCAACGGCAAAATGGTTGATGCGCCGATTATTCACCACGCGCAGGTGGTGCTTGAGCGCGCGGCGGCCTCCGGCGTGCGTCGGTAAGGATGAGATAATGAATCAGACAGAACTTCTTCACGTAAATTTTCCCCATCTTAGGGACCTCAAACCCTTTAATTCTGCCCACGCCGCCACGCCGTGGCTGGCGGATAGCGACGCGAAGCACAACCGCAAGCTCTGCGCCTCCGTTGAAGAGGCGGTAGCGCGCAGCGGCTTAAAGGACGGCATGACCATCTCCTTCCACCACGCGTTTCGCGAAGGCGACCGGGTGATCAACTCCGTCGTGGCGCTGCTGGCGCAAATGGGCTTCAAAAACCTGACCCTGGCCTCCAGCTCGCTGATGACCTGTAACGACGCGCTGATCGAGCACATTGAAAGCGGCGTCATCACCCGGATTTACACGTCGGGCATGCGCGGCAAACTCGCGGAGGCCATCTCCCGCGGGCTGATGGACGAGCCGGTGCAAATCCACTCCCACGGCGGGCGCGTCAAGCTGCTGCAGGACGGCGAGCTGAACATCGACGTGGCGTTTCTCGGCGTGCCGTGCAGCGATGAGTTTGGCAACGCCAACGGCACGCACGGCAAATCGTGCTGCGGTTCCCTGGGCTACGCCATGGTGGACGCGCAGTTTGCCCGCAAGGTGGTGCTGCTGACCGAAGCGCTGGTGCCGTTCCCCAACATGCCCGCCAGCATCGTGCAGGACCGCGTGGACTACGTTGTGCTGGTCGAGAGCGTGGGCGATCCGGCGAAAATCAGCGTCGGCGCGGCGCGCGTCACCAGCAACCCGCGCGAACTGATGATTGCCCGCTACGCGGCGGACGTCATTGAACACTCCGGCTACTTCAAACCGGGCTTCTCGATGCAGACCGGCTCCGGCGCGGCGGCCACGGCCTGTACGCGCTTCATGGAAGAGAAGATGGAGCGCAGCGGCGTGAAGGCGCGCTTCGCGCTCGGCGGGATCACCGGCAGCCTTGTCGACCTGCACGAGAAAGGGCTGATCGAAACGCTGCTCGATACCCAGTGCTTTGACGGCCAGGCGGCGGCCTCGCTGGCGCGCAATCCGAACCACGTGGAGATCTCCACCAACGTTTACGCCAACCCCGGCAGCAAGGCGGCAAGCTGCGACCAGCTCGACGTGGTGATCCTCAGCGCGCTGGAAATCGACGTCGAATTTAACGTTAACGTCATCACCGGCTCCGACGGCGTGATGCGCGGCGCGTCCGGCGGCCACTGCGACGTGGCCGCAGCGGCGAACCTGACCATCGTCGTCGCGCCGCTGCTGCGCAGCCGTATTCCGACGGTAGTAAAGCGCGTCACTACCCGCCTGACGCCGGGCGAGAGCATCGACGTGCTGGTCACCGATCACGGCATTGCGGTGAACCCGGCGCGCCCGGAGATCCGCGAGCGGCTGCTGGCGGCGGGGCTACAGGTCGTGGATATCACCGCGCTGTATGAGCGGGCGATATCGCTGACCGGCGAGCCAAAGCCCATTGAGTTTACCGATAAGATCGTTGGCGTTATCCGCTACCGCGACGGCAGCGTGATTGACACCGTGCGGCAGGTGAAGGAGTAAGTATGATTTCAGCGACACCCGTACGGGCGGGTGTCGGCCTGGACGAGCTGCTGGCGGCGAAAGAGCGCCGCGCGGCCCGTCAGGCTGACTGGCTTGCCCACTATCATCAACCGGTTATCTCGCTCACGCTGGTGACGCCGGGGGAAGTTAAAGACAGCCTGCGCTACCGCAACACGATGGGCGTGGCGCTGCAAATGTGCGATCAGCTGCTGTGGGAGATGCGCTGGCAGGTGCTGGACCGCCAGGTGCTGTGGCTGCCGACCGGGCCGGAAGCGCTGTGGTGCGTGGCCCATCCGGCGGCGGAAGTTAAGGCCCACTGCGCGGAGCTGGAGCAGACGCACCCGCTCGGCAGGCTGTGGGATCTGGACGTCATCTGCCCTGTAAACGGCCACGTCGGGCGTCAGTCCCTGGGGGCAAATTTGCGCCGCTGCCTGATCTGCGACGAGCCCGCCCACGCCTGCTCGCGCTCGCGCAAGCATCCCGTTGAGCAGGTCGTGTCCCGCGTGGAGAAGACGATCGATGACTGGTTTGCTCGCGACTAAACCGCGCCCGGCGGACGTGCCCGCGCTTGCCGAAGCGGCGCTGTGGCAGGAGCTGGAGCTGACGCCGAAGCCGGGGCTGGTGGACAGGCTCAATAACGGTTCCCATCGCGATATGGACCACGCGCTGTTCGTCCGCAGCATTGCGGCGATTACGCCGTGGTTTTCACGTTTCGCTGAACTTGGTCACGCGCATGCCGATAAACCCGCTGACGCACAGCTACGGATTATCCGCCCGATGGGGATGGCCTGCGAGCAGGCGATGCTGGAGGCAACGGGAGGCGTTAACACGCATAAAGGGGGCATTTTCGCGCTCGGCCTGCTCTGTTTCGCCGCCGGGCGTGTGAAAAATCTCTGTGCAGACAGCCTCTGCTGTGAGGTGAGTAACATTTGCCGCGGGCTGGTGGCGCGTGAGCTGGCGGCACGGCGCGGGCAGGCGACGGCGGGGGAGCGGCAGTATCAGCTGTACGGCATGACCGGCGCGCGCGGCGAGGCGGAAAGTGGTTTTGCCACGGCACGCAAGGCGCTGGACGCGTGGAGCGGACGCTCGCTTCACGGGCTGCTGCTGCGCCTGATGTCAGTCAATCAGGACAGCAACCTGGTGTCGCGCGGCGGCATTGACGGGCTGCGCTACGTTCAGGGCTACGCGCGGGACCTGCTGGCTAACGGCTGGGATAATCAGGCGCTGCTTGATATGGATAACGCATTGATTGAACGGAACCTGAGTCCGGGCGGCAGCGCGGATTTGCTGTCGGTGGGGTGGGTGCTCTCCGCAATAAAATAGCCGGGTAGCGCTGACGCTTGCCCGGCCTACGGTCTGGTTTTGCAGGCCCGGTAAGCGAAGCCGCCACCGGGCACAACAGTTAATGCGCTATCGGCTGCGCGCCGTTTGGCACGCGAACGTGCTTGTACTTGAACAGCGCGATGAACGCGAAGAACAGCACCAGCGAGTATGCGGCGAAAATCAGCCACACCGGCTGCCAGTCGGTGATGCCGTTGGTGGTGTACATCTCAACCACTTTACCGCTCACCACGCCGCCCAGAATACAGCCGAAGCCGTTGGTCATCATCAGGAACATGCCCTGCGCGCTGGCGCGAATTTCAGGCTTCACTTCTTTTTCCACAAATACCGAACCGGAGATGTTGAAGAAGTCGAAGGCGCAGCCGTAGACAACCATCGACAGCACCAGCAGCACGGTGCCGAACGGGCTTGGATCGCCGTAGGCGAACAGGCCGAAGCGCAGCATCCACGCCGCGATGCTGATCAGCATCACGTTCTTAATGCCGTAGCGGCTCAGGAAGAACGGTATGGTCAGGATGAACAGCGTCTCGGAGATCTGCGAGATGGACATCATCACCGACGCGTGCTCAACGATAAAGCTGCCGCTGAACAGCGGGTTGTTATCGAAGCTGTGCAGGAAGGTGTTGCCGAACATGTTGGTGATTTGCAGCTCCGCGCCCAGCAGCATGGAGAAGATAAAGAAGATCGCCATGCGCTTGTTTTTGAACAGCGCGAAGGCGTCCAGGCCGAGCATGGTGCTCCAGCTCTGGTTTTTCTGCTGGTTAGAAACCGGAATGGTGGGCAGCGTCAGGGTGAACAGCGCCAGCAGCACGGAGAGCGCCGCGCCGATGTAGAGCTGCATGTGGCTCAGCTCAAAGCCCGCGAAGCTCACGCCCCACATCGCCATGATAAAGCCGATGGTGCCCCAGATGCGGATTGGAGGGAAATCGGTCACGATATCCAGTCCGGCAGACTTCAGGCGGTAGTAGGAGATGGTGTTGATCAGCCCAAGCGTTGGCATATAGGCCAGCGAGTTAAGCAGGATCACCATGAACATCGCCCCCGGCGTGGTCACTTCGGCCGCCATAAACAGCGTCCCCGCCCCCACCAGATGGCAAAGCATGTACAGCCACTTCGCGCTTAGCCACTTATCCGCCACGATGCCCAGCAGCGTTGGCATGAAGACCGCCGCGATGCCCAGCGAGCTGTAGACGGCACCGATGGACGCACCGTCGAACTTGAGCGTCACAAACATATAGGAGCCGAGTGTAGTCAGCCAGCTACCCCACAGGCAGAACTGCAGAAACGACAATATTTTAAGCTGCAGCTTAAGGTTCATGTTACTTTCCTCACAAGTGAGCGGGAGATATGTTGTTATAGGAACATTCAGGGTTGTTATTTGATGCAATTCTATCAGCAGGTGAGGTTATGTTTTGTTACCTCCCGCAAAAAAATGCAATCCATATTAATTTGCAGACTGGATTGTGATGCAAATAACGTTTTCGTATGGGGGGGAGTGGGTGCGGTTTGTTCCCCTCACCCTGCCCTCTCCCCAGAGGGGAGAGGGTGTTCAAGTTCCCTCTCCCCTCTGGGGAGAGGGTTAGGGTGAGGGGCGTTAGTTTTCTAGCGGCGGCGATAGCTCTTCTGGGCCGTATTCACTTTGTACAGATAGCGGCGGGATTCCGCCGACGGATGGCGCGTAGTCAGCGTCGAGTAGACGTCGCCCGGCGCCATGCTGTTGATGATGTTGGCCGCCTGCACCTTATCGTTTGAGAACACCCGCAGCACGCTGCCCGCGCCGCCGTTGTAGGCGGTGATCACCGCGTAGCGGCGTGACGTCGGGTTATCAATCCCGCCCAGGTACACGTTGTTCAGCATCGCCAGATAGGCGGTGCCGGTATCAATGTTGCTCTGCGGATCGAACAGATAGCTGCGGCTCGGCGTGCCCGATTTCCCCTGCGAGCGGAAGACGTCTTTACCGGCGCTGTGCTGCACCACCTGCATCAGGCCCAGCGCGTCGGAACGGCTCACCGCGTACGGGTTAAACGAGGATTCGGTCTGCATGATCGCCAGAATCAGCGACTCTTCCACGCCGTATTTACGCGACGCCTGGCGCACCATGCCGAGGTACTTATGCGCACGCTTGTCGAGGTGGTTCGGCACCAGGTTAATGGTGACGCTATAGATAATCTTCAGGCCGTTTGTGCGGCTCTTCATGCGCGTTTGCAGCAGGTAGTCGGCAAACTTAGTGGCGCGTCCTTCCCAGCGGATCGGCTGGCCGGTATTGTCCACGACCTGGCCGTACAGGAACGGCTCTTTGGAAATGGTGATGTCGTCGGCGTCGGAATAGAGGTCAATCGAGCCGGGATCGTCGCCCATCAGCAGGGTTTTGATAATCGCCTGGCGCAGGTGCGCGGCGGGCTCGGTCCCCGAAATGGTTTCGATGGTAATCGTACCGTCATCAAAGTTGATGTGGCTACGGGTTTGATAGGCGTCGGTGTACTTAACGTAGTCCTTCGGTCCGGCAATAAGAACTTCGTTAAATCCCCAAATGTTTTCGATGTTATGGGCAAACTGCCCCATCAGGATGTCAAAACCGTTGGTGTCCTTAACCCAGGCTTCGTTGTAATCATCGCCTTTTTTTGAGGAACACGAGACAAGCAACGGCGCAACTAGAGCGAGCGCTAATAATTTTTTCATCATTCCGGGAGTGCGTGTTGTGTTTGCTTTAACGGCGGGGCTTCCCCCGCACGCAGTTATTTTTCCGGCGGCGTATAGCCTTCGATGTGCACGTCTTTGCCTTCAAACAGGTAGTTCACCATCTCCTGCTCCAGCAGCTTGCGGTGTTCCGGGTTCATCATGCTGAGCTTTTTCTCGTTGATCAGCATGGTCTGCTTTTTCTGCCATTGTCCCCAGGCTTCTTTGGAGATCTCGTTATAGATGCGCTTTCCCAGGTCGCCCGGGTAGAGCTGGAAGTCCTGGCCTTCAGCGTCGCGCTGCAGGAAAGTACAAAAAATGGTTCTGGCCATACTCATTCCTCTTTTGTTGCGGGTGCTAAACCATTGCACCAGCACGTAATTGCTGTAACAGGCGCTCCACGGGAGCCGCCAGCCCGACTGATGGCGGTTGCGCTAAGTTATACCAGAGACCGCTCCCTTCATCCATGCAGGCGGTGAATGAAGACACGGGAAGCCACATAGGCACAATATCCAGATGGAAATGGCTGAAGGTGTGGCGAAACGCGGTCTGCTGCGTGAGGTTATCGGCAGCGATTCCGCGCTGTTCAAGCCACGCGCGTAATGCTGTTTCATCTTCAAACTGTGGGAAGCAGTATAGACCACCCCACAGGCCGCTCGGCGGGCGCTGGGCAAGGTAGACCTCATCGCCGTGCTGCATCAGCAGCATATACCCGGTGCGCTCCGGCAGCGTTTGCTTGGGCTTTTTGCCCGGATACTGCGCCCATGACTGATTGGCGTAGGCCACGCAGAGGTTATTGACCGGGCAGAGCTCGCACTTCGGCTTTGAGCGGGTACAGACCATCGCGCCGAGATCCATCATCGCCTGGTTAAACCGCTCGACGCCTTTGGCGGGCGTAACGTCTTCGCTAATCTCCCACAGGCGCTTTTCGACCTCTTTTTTGCCCGGCCAGCCGTCGACCGCATAGCAGCGGGCGAGCACGCGCTTCACGTTGCCGTCGAGGATCGGGAAATGTTTGCCTAAAGAAAGGGAGAGAATGGCGCCCGCGGTTGAGCGCCCGACGCCGGGTAAATCAGCCACTTCGTCGAAGGTTTCCGGGAATTTGCCGTGATGAAGCATTGCCACCTGCTGTGCCGCCTTGTGCAGGTTGCGCGCGCGGGCGTAGTAGCCCAGCCCCGTCCACAGGTGCAGCACCTCGTCTAACGGCGCGTTCGCCAGATCCGTGACCGTAGGAAAGCGCGCCATAAAGCGTTCGAAATAGGGAATCACCGTTGCAACCTGCGTTTGTTGCAACATCACCTCGGAGAGCCATACTTTGTAGGGCGTTTTTTCAATTTGCCAGGGCAGGGTTTTACGCCCGTATTTGTCGTACCAGTCCAGCACCTGGGCTGAAAATTGAGAGGCTTGCATGGTCATCGATTCGCATATTCAGGGACGCAGATTGCAGCACAGCGCCCATCCGCTGTAAACCGGATCTTTCCCATGCTTGCATAGACGCCTTAACTTTGGATAATGCCCGTTTCCCGAACACTCTCACAAGCAGACAACTCTTTTATGAAAAACGACGTCATTTCACCGGAATTTGATGAAAACGGTCGCCCGCTGCGCCGGATTCGCAGCTTTGTCCGCCGTCAGGGCCGCCTGACAAAAGGGCAGCAACACGCGCTGGACAACTACTGGCCGGTGATGGGCGTTGAGTTCAGCGAGCAGCCGCTCGACTTTACCGAGCTGTTTGGCCGCGATGCGCCCGTGACGCTGGAGATCGGCTTTGGCATGGGCACCTCGCTGGTGACCATGGCGAAAGCGCGCCCGGAGCAGAATTTCCTCGGCATTGAGGTGCACTCGCCGGGCGTAGGCGCATGCCTGGCAACGGCGCACGAAGAGGGCGTTGAGAACCTGCGCGTGATGTGTCACGACGCGGTGGAAGTGCTGCACAAAATGATTCCTGACAATTCTTTGAACATGGTTCAGCTCTTTTTCCCTGACCCATGGCACAAAGCGCGTCATAATAAACGCCGTATCGTTCAGGCGCCGTTTGCAGAGCTGCTGAAAAGTAAGCTAAAGCTGGGCGGCGTTTTCCATATGGCGACCGACTGGGAACCTTATGCAGAGCACATGCTGGAAGTGATGTCGTCTCTGGACGGGTATAAAAACCAGTCTGCAAGCAACGACTATGTACCGCGTCCGGACTCACGTCCGGTAACGAAATTTGAACAGCGTGGCCATCGTCTTGGCCACGGCGTATGGGACTTAATGTTCGAGAGGGTAAAATAATGGCAAAGAATCGTAGCCGCCGTCTGCGTAAAAAAATGCACATCGAAGAATTCCAGGAAATCGGTTTCTCCGTTGCGTGGCGTTTCCCGGAAGGCACCAGCGTTGAGCAGATCGACCAGGACGTTGATGCGTTCATCAACGACGTGATCGAGCCGAACAAGCTGGCCTTTGACGGTAGCGGCTACCTCGCGTGGGAAGGGCTGATCTGCACCCAGGAAGTGGGAAAATGCACCGAAGAACATCAGGCGCTGGTGCGCAAATGGCTTGAAGACCACAAGGCGGAAGATGTTCGCATCAGCGAACTTTTCGACGTTTGGTGGGACTAATAAAGCAAGTAAGGGGCCAGCATAAGCTGGCCCATTTTGTCTGAGGGAGTGTTTAAGATGCGCAAAACGTTGCTGGCTGTTGCTTTAATGGCAATCGGAACCACCGCTCATGCGGATTATCAATGTAGCGTCACCCCGCGTGACGACGTGGTGTTAAGCCCGCAAACCGTGCAGGTCAAAGGCGAGAACGGCAATCTGGTGATTACCCCGGACGGCAGCGTGACGTTTAACGGCAAAGCGTATAACCTGACCGCCGCACAGCGCGAGCAGGCGAAAGATTACCAGGCCGAACTGCGCACCGCGCTGCCGTGGATTGACCAGGGCGCATTAAGCCGCGTTGAGAAAAGCCGCGTGGCGCTGGATAAGATCATCACCAAAGAGGTGGGTGAGAGCAGCAACATGCGCACCCGCCTGACGAAGCTGGACAAGCAGCTCAAAGAGCAGATGAACCGCATTATCGAGCACCGCACCGACGGTCTGACGTTCCACTACAAGGCGATTGATGAGGTTCGCGCCGACGGGCAAAACCTGGTGAACCAGGCGATGGGCGGCATCCTGCAGGACAGCATTAACGAAATGGGCGCGAAAGCCGTGCTGAAAGGCGGCGGTAACCCGCTGCAGGGCGTGCTGGGCAGCCTGGGCGGCTTGCAGACCTCGATTCAGAACGAGTGGAAAAACCAGGAAGCGGATTTCCAGCAGTTCGGCAAAGACGTGTGCCAGCGCGTGGTGTCGCTGGAAGACAGCCGGAAGGCGCTGGTGGGGACGTTGAAGTAATTCACTTCGCCCCTCACCCTAACCCTCTCCCCAAAGGGGCGAGGGGATGGTTTGCTCCCTCACCTTAACCTTCTTCAATGGGTTACTCCCTCTCCCTTTCAGGGAGAGGGCCGGGGTGAGGGTTGCAGCGCTTGAAGCATCTCAAGGATCTTTTCTAACACAGCTTCTTCGTTATTCCACAGTTCGTTGTTCCAGAAGCGAATCACATGCCAGCCTTTGGCATTCAGCCAAATCGTCCTTTGGCGATCGTATTCCTGATTTTCATCGTGTTGTCCTCCATCCAGCTCAACGGCCAGCCGAGCCGCGCAGCAGGCGAAATCCAGAATGTAGTTACCTACCGGGTGCTGTCGGCGAAACTTATAATTTTCGAAACGGCGGCTGCGCAGTAAATACCAAAGCCGTCTCTCTTCCTGTGTCAGCTCGCGTCTGAGCTGCTTTGCGTATGAACGAATTATTTCCATCCCCACACTCTGCCAGCCTTTCCTTCAGCCGACAGAGCGGGATGCAAAATCCTGAATCAGCTTTCAGGATCTTCGGCGAGGAACAGCTCGAGAAGGGAGTTTAAGAACAGCTTGCCGTGCTCGGTGATCTGCCAGTATTCATCACACTCGGTGAGATACCCCTGCACTAGCGCTTCGTCAATCTGCGGGCGAATCACCGTTTCCGGCAGTCCGGTGTAGAGAGAGAACTCCGCGCGCGGCGCGGCTTCCAGCAGGCGGAAGCGGTTCATAAAGAACTCAAACGGCTTATCCGCGGCCTCGACGTCGTGGCTGCGTTCCAGATAGCGCCCTTCCATATACCCGCGCGGATGGCGCGTCTTGGCGGTGCGCAGAATGCGTCCGTCCGGAAAGGTCACCTTGCCGTGTGCGCCGCAGCCAATCCCCAGATAGTCGCCAAAGCGCCAGTAGTTCAGGTTGTGCTGACACTGGTAGCCCGGCTTCGCGTAGGCAGACGTTTCGTACTGCTGGTAGCCCGCCGCGGTCAGAAGCTGGTGGCCCTGCTCGAAGATATCCCACAGCGCGTCGTCGTCCGGCAGCACCGGCGGGCGCGAGCCAAACAGCGTGTTCGGCTCAATGGTCAGCTGATACCAGGACAGATGCGGCGGGTTCAGCGCAATCGCCTGGCGCAGATCGTCCAGCGCCTCTTCCAGAGACTGGTCCGGCAGGCCGTGCATCAAATCCAGGTTAAAGCTGCGAAGACCCAGCCCCGTCGCCAGGTTTGCCGCGCGCTTCGCCTCTTCCGGGCCGTGGATGCGCCCCAGGCGCTTCAGCTTCGGCTCGCTAAAGCTCTGCACGCCGATGGAGATGCGGTTTACGCCCGCGCGCTGATAGTCGACAAAGCGGTCGGCCTCAACGGTGCCGGGGTTGGCTTCCATCGTAATTTCAGCATCCGCCGCCAGATTCAGGCGCGCACGCACGCCGTCCAGCAGCGTTTGCATCGCCGGGCCTGACAGCAGGCTCGGCGTACCGCCGCCGATAAAAATGGTCTTAACTTCACGTCCCTGTGCGTAAGGTACATCGGCGTCCAGGTCGGCCAGCAGGTGCGCAACGTAGTCATCGTGCGGCACTTCGCCCTTCAGCGCGTGCGAGTTGAAATCGCAGTACGGGCATTTCTGCACGCACCACGGGATGTGAATATACAGACTCAAAGGCGGCAAATTAGCCATTACGTAACGCTTCCAGTAACAGTTTCAGCGCGCGCCCGCGGTGGGAAATCGCGCTTTTCTCTTCGCGGGTCAGCTCCGCAGCGGTTTTGCCCTCGGTCGGGACAAAGAAAATCGGGTCATAGCCAAAGCCGCCGCTGCCCGCCGCTTCGCGGGTAATCACGCCCGGCCAGCTGCCGTGGCAAACGATCGGCGTCGGATCTTCCGCGTGGCGCATGTAGACCAGCACGCAGTGAAACTGCGCGGTGCGCTGCTCGTCCGGCACGTCCTTCAGGGCAACCAGCAGCTTTTCAAGATTCTGCTGGTCGGTCGCGTCCTCGCCGGAATAGCGGGCGGAGTAAATACCCGGCGCGCCGCCGAGGTAATCTACGGCCAGGCCGGAGTCGTCAGCGATCGCGGGCAGGCCCGTGATCTGCGCGGCGTGGCGAGCCTTCAGGATCGCGTTTTCGATAAACGTCAGGCCCGTCTCTTCAGCGGAATCAACGCCAAGCTCGGTTTGCGCCACCACGTCCAGCCCAAAATCATTTAAAAGCGAGGCCAGCTCGCGCACTTTACCGGCGTTACCGGTAGCGAGAACAACGTTCTGCATGGGTTAGTCCTGTTCTGTCAGAGCCGCGACTTCCGTCGGGATTGCTTGCGGATTAAGGATTTTTACCTGTTTATGTCGCCCAAGATCGCCCTTTTCAATGATGACGTTGCTTTTGGCGACGCGAAACTGTTTTGCCAGATATTTGGTCAGGTGCGCATTGGCCTGGCCGTCCACCGGCGGGGCGGTAATGGCGACTTTTAGCTCGTCGCCATGCAGGCCAACAATGCTGTCGCGGCTGGCCTTCGGCTGAATATACAGCCGTAAAACCAGCCCGTCAGCGCAGGCGCTCACCGCACTCATAGCGCCATCCACAGCCCCGGCAGCAGCATGTCGCCCGTGGCCTGCAGCAGTTCGGCGATCCCCATGTTCGCCACGTACAGCAGCAGGACAAGGATCATCGGCGAGAAATCAATGCCGCCCATGGAAGGGAGCAGGTTACGGATCGGGCGCAGCAGCGGCTCGGCCAGCTGGATCAGCGCGTATTCCACCGGGCTACGGCCCTGGCTTACCCAGCTCATGATCGCCATCACCAGCAGCACCCAGAAGATCAGCAGCCCGACGGTTTTCACCAGAATGAGAACGGCGGCGATCCAGATGATCGGCTGGAAGGTGATGACCATAAACAGCACGATGGCCTTGATCACGCTAAGGATAAAGGCCACCAGCAGGGAGGAACTGTCGATGGGCCCCATCGCAGGAATAATGCGGCGCAGCGGCCCAACCACTGGCTGGGTAATTTTCACCACAAACTGCGAGAATGGGTTGTAAAAATCAACGCGGGCCCACTGCATCCAGACGCGCAGCAAAAGCGCCATCGTGTACAGTTCAATGACCGTTGAGAGCAGGAAAGTCAACGTCTTCATGGCGTTCCTCAGTTTTCCTTATTATTTGGAGTAGTCGCGCGCACCGAAAATTGCCGTACCGATGCGCACCATAGTGCTGCCTGCCGCGATGGCGGCGTCCATATCATCCGACATGCCCAGAGAAAGCGTGTCTACCGTTTGATAGCGCGCTTTAAGCGCCTCAAATGCTACAGCCATTTGCCGTGCCACGGCAAACTGCCTTTCATAACTTGACTCAGGCGCGGGGATGGCCATCAGCCCGCGCAGGGTTAGCTGCGGCAGCGCAGCCACCTCGGCGGCCAGCGCATCCAGCTCGTCAAGCGCAATGCCGGACTTGCTGTTTTCATCGCTGATGTTGATTTGAATCAGCACGTTAAGTGCAGGCATTGTTGCCGGGCGCTGTTCGTTCAAACGAGTGGCTATCTTCAGACGATCAATGGTGTGGCACCAGTCAAAATGCTCTGCCACCAGACGGCTTTTGTTCGACTGCAGCGGGCCAATAAAGTGCCACTCCAGATCGGTATTCTCCGTCTCACGAAAGCGCAGAATTTTATCCACGCCTTCCTGCACATAGTTTTCGCCAAACGCACGCTGCCCGGCGGCAATCGCTTCTGCGATAGCGCTCGCAGGCTTGGTTTTGCTGACTGCAAGTAACGTAATTTCTTCTGAAGCACGGCCGCAACGCGTTGCAGCGGCTGAGATTTTATCCCGGACCTGTGCCAGGTTATGCGCAATGTCGTTCATTTCAGAGGATGATCGTATGGTTTTGGAAGAAATGGTGGCGCTTAGTGTAAAGCATAACGTCTCCGATCTACACCTGTGCAGTGATTCGCCGCCGCGCTGGCGCAGGCTAGGCAGGCTTGAACCCGCGCCGTTTCCGCCTCCCGACGTTGAGGCGTTATTAAAAAACTGGCTTAACGACGAGCAGCAGGGGGCCTGGTGGGCGAACGGGCAGGTCGATTTTTCGGTCATGCTTGCCAACCTTCAGCGCCTGCGCGGCAGCGCGTTTAAGCACATGAAGGGAGCGTCGGTGGCGTTGCGCCTGCTGCCGCTGGCCTGCCCGCAGCTTTCATCGCTTGGCGCACCGCGGGCGCTGCCCGAGCTGCTATCCAGCGAGAGCGGGCTGATTTTAGTCACTGGAGCGACCGGCAGCGGGAAGTCCACCACGCTTGCCGCGATGGTCGATTTTCTCAACCACCACACCGACGGGCATATCCTGACGCTGGAAGATCCGGTCGAGTTTGTTTATCAGAGCGAGCGCTGCCTCATCCAGCAGAGGGAGGTGGGGCAGCACGCGCCTTCCTTCTCTGACGCCCTGCGCGGCGCGCTGCGTGAAGATCCGGACGTGATTTTACTCGGCGAACTGCGCGACAGCGAAACCATACGCCTGGCCCTCACGGCGGCGGAAACCGGACATCTGGTGCTGGCGACCCTGCACACGCGGGGCGCGGCGCAGGCGGTTGAGCGTCTGGTGGATACCTTTCCCGCCGAGGAAAAAGATCCCGTGCGTCATCAGCTTGCAGGAAGCCTCCGCGCGGTGCTGGCGCAAAAGCTGCTTCCGGACGTGCAGGGCGGACGAGTGGGGATTTTTGAGCTGCTGATCAATACCTCAGCGGTTGCGAATCTCATCCGCGAAGGAAAGACGCACCAGCTGCCCGGCGTGATTCAGACCGGACTGCAGGTGGGAATGCAGAATTTTGAGCAAAGCCTTGCCGAACGCCGCGCGCAGGGGCGGATATCGCGCGGTCAGTAGCCCTGCTCGAAATAGCTTTCGAGAATGATCACCGCTGAGGCGGAATCCACGCTGCCCTTGTTGAGCGCGCGGAAACCACCGTGCTCAAACAGCCCGGCGCGGGCTTCAACGGTGCTCAGGCGCTCATCGTGCAGCTTCACCACCGAACCAAAGCGGCCGTGGATCTTGTTGGCAAACTTACGGGCGCGTGCGGTGAGCGGCTGTTCGGTGCCGTCCATGTTAAGCGGAAGGCCGACGATTACCTCATCGGGCTGCCACTCTTTCAGCAGACGTTCGATCAGCGACCAGTCGGGCGTGCCGTCCTGCGCTTTTATCGCCGTCAGCGGACGCGCGGTGCCGGTAATGCGCTGGCCGATGGCAACACCGATGCTTTTGGTGCCGAAATCAAAGGCGAGGAGGGTTCCGCTCATTATGCGTGTCCCGCCACGCCGGGCATGGTCAGGATATCGATGCCAATCAGCTTCGCCGCGTCGCGCCAGCGATCGGCGATAGGCGTTTTAAACAGGATGTTCATATCTGCGGGGGCCGTCAGCCAGGCGTTATCCAGAATTTCCTGCTCAAGCTGGCCCTTTTCCCATGAGGAATAGCCCAGGGCAACCAGCACTTCGGAAGGCTGTTCCGCGGTGCCCAGCGTTTCCAGCACGTCCCGGGAGGTGGTAATCACGGTGTTATCAGAGATGCGAATGCTTGAAGAAAAGTCCGGCGGCGTATGCAGAATAAAACCACGATCTTCTGCGAGTGGCCCGCCCAGCATCACCGGTTTATCAAGACGGATCTCCGGTAAACGCGCGTCCGCCGTGATTTTCAGCTTATCCAGAATCCCTTCTACCTGAAGGTTTTCCAGCGGCTTATTGATGATAATCCCCATCGCGCCATCTTCGTTGTATTCACAAATATAAACGACCGCGCGGCGGAAAATAGGGTCCTGGAGTGCAGGCATGGCAATAAGAAAGTGATGCTGTAAATTCATTGTCAGAGGGTCTGTTTCCTGGTTTAAAAAGCGACAGCGTCCAGTATGCTGAGAAACGGCAACGCTGTCACTCTTTGGTGGGTTACTTCTGTATCCGTTTTTCGATGGCGTCCATCAGCATGCCGGTGATTGACACCGGAAACTCCGCTTCGATTTCGCGGATGCAGGTTGGGCTGGTGACGTTTACTTCCGTCAGGCGGTCGCCGATGATGTCCAGCCCGACGAAGATAAGCCCTTTGGCTTTCAGGGTAGGGCCCACGCGGCGGGCAATTTCCCAGTCGCTTTCGCTCAGCGGACGCGGCTCGCCGCGGCCACCGGCGGCCAGATTGCCGCGGGTTTCACCGCCCTGCGGAATACGCGCCAGGCAGTAAGGTACCGGCTCGCCGTCGACGATCAGCACGCGCTTGTCGCCGTCCTTAATCGCGGGAAGGTAGTTCTGCGCCATGCAGTAGCGCGTCTCCAGCTCGGTAAGCGTTTCGGCAATCACGCCAATGTTCGGGTCGCCCTCTTTCACGCGGAAAATCGACGCGCCGCCCATGCCGTCCAGCGGCTTCATGATGATGTCGCCGTGCTTCTGCCAGAAGGCTTTCAGCTGCGCTTTGCTGCGGGTCACCAGCGTTTCCGGCGTCAGGTCGGAGAACCAGGCGGTGTAGAGCTTCTCGTTACAGTCGCGCAGGCTTTGCGGCTTGTTGACGATCAGCGTCCCTTTCTCTTCGGCGCGCTCGAGGATGTAGGTGCAGTAAATATACTCGGTGTCGAACGGCGGATCTTTACGCATCAGGATGACGTTAAGATCGGCGAGGGCAATATCCTGCTCGCTGCCGAATTCGTACCATTTGTCGACGTTCTGCTCGACGTTAACGATGCGGGTACGCGCGCGGGCTTCACCGTTGATCAGGTAGAGATCGTTCATCTCCATGTAGTGAAGCTCATAGCCGCGACGCTGCGCTTCAAGCAGCATAGCGAAGCTGGAGTCTTTCTTGATGTTAATCTTTGCGATGGGGTCCATCACGATGCCGAGCTTGATCATGTTCTTCTCCATTTATGCTTCAACCCAGATCGCCAAACCGCACCTGTAGCGCGGTGATGGCGGTGAGCGCCGTTGTCTCAGTGCGCAGAACGCGAGGTCCCAACAGGATATCAGTAAACTGGTAGCGTGCGGTCATCGCAATTTCGTCAGCCGAGAGGCCGCCTTCCGGGCCTATCAGCAGGCGCACGCGCTCAACGGGCAGCGGCAGCGTATTGATGCTGGCGCTGGCGCGCGGGTGAAGGTTCAGCTTCAGGCCGCTTTCCTCCTCTGCGCACCAGTCCTCCAGATCCATCGCCGGGCGGATCTCCGGAATACGGTTGCGGCCGCTCTGTTCACAGGCAGCGATGGCAATTTTCTGCCACTGCTGGATCTTTTTGTTCAGACGTTCCGCATCCAGTTTAACGCCGCAGCGCTCGGAAAAAAGTGGCGTAATGAGGCTTACGCCCAGCTCGATGGATTTCTGAATGGTGAATTCCATCTTTTCGCCGCGCGACATCACCTGGCCCAGGTGGATATGCAGCGGGGATTCGCGGTCATCCACCTCGGCCCGCATGACGTTAACGTGAACGCTTTTTTTATCGGCGCGCGTGATTTCCGCGTCGAACACCTGGTTGGAGCCGTCGAAGAGCTGGATCGCCTGGCCTGCGCCCATGCGCAGCACGCGGCCCACGTGATTGGCGGCGTCATCAGACAGGGCGATTTCACGGCCTGCGGTAATCAGTTCAGGATGGTAGATGCGGGGAATGCGCATAGTCAGAAATTCCGTGTCTTGTGCGGTATAGATCGATTGCCGCTAGTGTAGGTTAGCTCTTTTGCGCCTGGCAAGCCCGCTGGACGTACGGGTTGTGATTGCCCTGAACTCTGGCGATGCGTTCATCGCGCTGGCATTCCCACTCCGTCACCGGATATTGCTTGTCCCAGGCGTTGAACAGCTGCGTCTGCTGGCGGGAAAGATTCAGATCGTAACGGTCGCGCATATAGAAGTAGGTGCGGGCGATGCTGCCGCGCGCGCGGGCAGGGGGCTCGGCCACTTTTTCTTTAAAATCGACCTTCATGGCGCACTGGCCGTACTGCCCATCGCCGCCGTTCCACTGGCTGTACATAAAGTTGCCGCGGTCGCCGTTCACCTCGCCCACCGCGGGCTGCAGGTTGTGCATATCGCTTTCCATCTGGCGGTAGATCGGATCTTTCGAGCAGTTCTTGCGTCCGCCGTCCTGCCAGCACTGGCGCTGGTGGCCAAACTGCCAGGCCGGAACAACGTGTTCCCATTCGACGCGGCCCGCGCGGTTTTCGTTTTTACGCACCTTATAGCCGCAGGATTCGAGATCCACGACGCCTTTTTTGCCCTGCCAGTTAATTTTGCAGCCGCAGTAGAAATCGCCCGGCACGTCGGCGTTGACTTTAACGCCGGCCGCCTTGGCCTGGGAAAAACTGTTGATACCGTTGGCCAGCGCGTGGCCTGAGAGTGCCGTTGTCAGAAACGCAACGGCGAGAGAGAAATTACGGGACATCTTAGACTCCGTGTCAAAACGAGCCCGCAACGTAGCGAATGTTGTTCTTGTATGCAATCAGCCAGATCAGGAAAGTTCCTGAACGTTCTAATGATTATTCCGCGACCAGCGGTTCGCCGCATTTCACGCAGCGGTAGGTCGCTTCCCCACGCACCACGCGATTGTGGCGACGAACGGTAAGCTGGTGCTGCTGGCACTGGCAGCGGTAGGGAAAAGTATTACGGCGCACCGACTCAAGCTCGAACTGGTGTGTACGGCGCGCCGGAACGCCCAGCACTGCCTCCATCATCCATTTCCACTCTTTGCCGTGCGGCGCCACGCGGCCAAAGTGCTTCCACACCAGAAGGTGCGCCAGCTCGTGCGGCACAACCTCATCAATGAACGCCTGCTGGTTTTCCATCATCAGCACCGGGTTCAGGCGGATCTCATAGGATTCCAGCCAGGCGGTGCCCGCGGCCGTTCCGCGCTGCTGATAGACAAGCTTAGGTTCGGGATAATTGCGGCCAAGCTTGAGGTTCGCCTGGGCGAGTTTTTCCCGCAGGCTGCGCATAACGGCGAGCTGGATGGCGATGGGGAGACGGGGAGCTTTCATAGGGGCAGAGCATAAAGCGCGGAGCGGGGAGGTGCAAGAGGCACCTCCCCGGACGGAAGATTAGTCGTGTGCGCCGATTTCGCGCAGCGGGCGACCTTTCATCAGGTTACGTTCAATATGTTCCAGAGAGACGTGTTTGGTTTCAGGCACCAGCCACAGGGTCAGCACGATGAAGAACACGTTCAGACCGGAATAGACCCAGAAGGTATTCGCGTTGCCCAGGGTGTTGAGCATGGTCAGGAACGTTGCGCCGACGATCATGTTGGCGATCCAGTTGGTCGCGGTGGAGCAGGTGATGCCGAAGTCGCGCCCTTTCAGCGGCTGGATCTCGGAGCACAGCACCCAGATCAGCGGTCCGGCGCTCATCGCAAAACCGATGATGAACATCAGCAGCATGGCCACGGCGACGTACTGCGCGGTTGGGGAGTGAATGCCCATGTGCATCATGGTGCCGAGGATGCCCATTCCCACCGCCATCACCAGGAAGCCCAGCGTCAGGGTTGGCTTACGGCCCCAGCGGTCCACCAGGCCGATGGCAATGAAGGTCGCCAGCACGTTGGTCAGGCCAACGATAACGGTGCCCCACATCTGTTCGGTGGTGTTGGTGTAGCCCGCCAGCTCGAAGATTTTTGGCGCGTAGTACATGATGACGTTCATCCCGGTGAACTGCTGCATCACCTGGAGCAGCACGCCGAGGAATACCGCGCGGCGGAAGTTGCTGTTTTCCTTAAACAGCGCCCAGCCGGACTGTTTGACCTTCAGGCTTTCGCGGATCTCTTCCAGCTCGTTTTTAGCCTCTGCGCTGGTATCGCGCAGGCGAAGCAGCACGCGCTCGGCATCGTGGAAGCGGCGCTTGGCGGCGAACCAGCGCGGGCTGTCCGGCAGGAAGAAGACCCCGATCAGCAGCAGAATGGCCGGGATAATAATTACGCCAAGCATCCAGCGCCATGCGCCGCTGTAGCTGAACGCGGTGTCGGACAGGTAGGCACCGAGAATACCGATGGTGATCATCAGCTGGTACATGGAGATCATGCTGCCGCGAATTTTTTCTGGCGCGATCTCAGACAGGTAAAGCGGCGCGGTATACGACGCGACGCCCACCGCCAGGCCCAGCAGCACGCGGGAGATAATCAGCACTTCCACGTTCGGCGCGGCGGCGGAGAAGAGCGAGCCGGCGACGAACAGGATCGCCCCGATCATCAGGCTTTTCTTACGCCCGAGCTTGAAGGAGAGCCATCCGCTGCCCACTGCGCCCACGGCGGCACCGAACATCATTGAGCTTACGACCCATTCCTGCGTGTGTGCGCTGATCTGGAACTCGTCGGTGATGAAGGGTAATGCACCGGCAATAACGCCGATATCCAGGCCAAAGAGTAATCCTGCCAGGGCTGCGAGGAAGCAGACGAAAAAGGTCATCGTCTTATTGGACGTGCGCCCCTGTTTTTTATTGTCAGGCATTATGCCCTCCAGTTGGGTTATCAGTTTTGTCGATGTTAAGGGTAGGTGAGCAGCGCGTAAAAATATGTGAGACAAATCACAATGGTGTAATCGGTTACACTACGCCTGCGTCGTAAAAATAATTAAAGCTTTGAAAATATAGAGGGAATTTCATTGATGCGCATCGCGTTTGCGCATAATTCAGACTTAACTGAAATGAAATGTAACAGCAGAAGAAAGGCGATCGGGCAAAGGGATTATTCTGAAAGCGCGGGTTATTTGGCATGGTGTAAGCGGTTTCAACGAGGGTTACCTGCCGCCGCCCGACATAAAAAAGGCCAGCACAAAGGCTGGCCTGTTTAACGCTGTTAGTCGATTACTTCAGACCGGCAGCTTCACGCAGCAGGGCGGCTTTGTCGGTTTTTTCCCATGGGAAATGTTCGCGACCAAAGTGACCGTACGCGGCGGTTTCTTTATAGATCGGGTGCAGCAGGTCCAGCATCTGAATCAGGCCGTATGGACGCAGGTCGAAGAACTCGCGCACCAGCAGGGTCAGCTGTTCAGAAGGCACTTTCTCGGTGCCGAAGGTTTCCACCATGATGGAGGTTGGCTCAGCCACGCCGATCGCGTAGGAAACCTGAATTTCACAGCGGTCGGCCAGGCCTGCGGCAACGATGTTTTTCGCCACATAACGCGCGGCGTACGCGGCAGAACGGTCCACTTTCGACGGATCTTTACCGGAGAACGCGCCGCCACCGTGACGCGCCATGCCGCCGTAGGTATCAACGATAATTTTACGACCGGTCAGGCCGCAGTCGCCCATTGGGCCGCCGATAACAAAGCGTCCGGTTGGGTTGATGAAGAATTTTGTCGCGCTGTTCAGCCACTCGGTTGGCAGAACCGGCTTGATGATCTCTTCCATCACCGCTTCCTGCAGGGATTTCTGGTCGATATCCTCTGCGTGCTGGGTGGACAGAACGACCGCATCGATGCCGACGATTTTGCCGTCGTCGTACTGGAAGGTGACCTGGCTTTTCGCATCCGGGCGCAGCCACGGCAGGGTTCCGTTTTTACGCACTTCAGCCTGACGCTGCACCAGACGGTGTGCGTAGGTGACAGGCGCTGGCATCAGCACGTCGGTTTCGTTGGTGGCATAGCCGAACATCAGGCCCTGGTCGCCCGCGCCCTGTTCCAGCGGATCGGCGCGGTCAACGCCCTGGTTGATGTCCGGAGATTGCTTGCCAATTGCGCTCAGCACCGCGCAGGAGTTGGCATCAAAGCCCATATCGGAATGCACATAGCCGATTTCACGCACCGTGTTACGGGTGATCTCTTCGATATCAACCCAAGCGCTGGTGGTGATCTCACCGCCAACCAGAACCATGCCGGTTTTGACATAGGTTTCACACGCTACGCGCGCTTTAGGATCCTGTTCAAGGATCGCATCCAGCACGGCATCGGAGATTTGGTCAGCAATTTTATCAGGATGTCCTTCTGATACGGACTCGGATGTAAACAGGTGTTTTGCCATGTTTTATTTTACCTAATAGGAATTTGGTTAGCTCGAACTGCTGTCTTGAATAGCCGTAGAAGATAATTCTACCAAGGCCTGAAGGTTAATGACACTGGCAGTCTGAGTGTTAATCAGTATAGATGGATTAACATCTGGACGGCTATTTTAGGTCACTTCTTAGACCGATTTCCAGTTTTTTTTGACTCAGCTCTCACTGTGCTAAAACCAATGCTGGAAATATTTCCTGACGCTGCTGGCAACACGCGCATTTTTATTTTGCTTTTTAGCGGCCTTCTCGGTATAAAACGCGGCGCGCGGCTTCTAAAAAAAAGCGCTCGATGACCTCATCGTGTTGCCACTTCCAGCCGGGTTAAGCAGTGAACTCTTAGCTTTGGCTTGTGGTCCGTTTCAGCAGAAGCGGCCGTGGAGGTGATACGAGATAATGAACCATCGTTTTCCGCTAATTCAGCGCAGCCGTTCTGGCGCGCATTTGATTCCCGCAACCCGCATTTCTAGTCTGCAAACCTGCCGATGTTATACCCATCTCGGCGCTTCTCAGGATTCCAGGGCCGGTCACGCTTTGTGAAAACTGAACAAGGGCGCTCTTGTTAATACAAGAGTTATCTCGTGGTTTCGCCGAACCTTGTCATACACAGTTCGGATACGTGTTTTACAATGATATGAATAAGAAACCGGTCGCACGGTCTGGATTTCAGCATACTCTGCTGGGAAATGGGGCCGTTTATGGGTTGTTATCGCCGTATAACGCTGCGATAGTAGTCAACTGTTTTACACTTAATACAACGAGTTGAGGTTCGCTATGTCTGACGACATGTCTTCCGTTTCGCCTTCGTCAGCGGGCGAACAGGGTGTACTACGTTCCATGCAGGAGGTTGCGATGAGCTCCCAGGAAGCCAGCAAGATGCTGCGCACTTACAATATTGCCTGGTGGGGCAATAACTACTACGACGTCAACGAGCTGGGCCATATCAGCGTGTGCCCGGACCCGGACGTCCCTGACGCGCGCGTGGATCTCGCTAAACTGGTGAAAGCCCGCGAAGCGCAGGGCCAGCGTTTGCCTGCACTGTTCTGCTTCCCGCAGATCCTGCAACACCGCCTGCGTTCGATTAACGCCGCGTTCAAGCGCGCGCGCGAATCCTACGGCTATAAAGGCGACTACTTCCTGGTGTACCCGATCAAGGTAAACCAGCACCGCCGCGTCATCGAATCCCTGATCCACTCCGGCGAGCCGCTGGGCCTGGAAGCCGGGTCTAAAGCCGAGCTGATGGCCGTACTGGCGCACGCGGGCATGACCCGTTCGGTGATCGTCTGTAACGGCTATAAGGACCGCGAATACATTCGCCTGGCGCTGATCGGCGAGAAGATGGGCCACAAGGTCTATCTGGTGATCGAAAAGATGACCGAGATCGCCATCGTGCTGGAAGAGGCCGAGCGTCTGAACGTGGTGCCGCGCCTCGGCGTGCGTGCGCGTCTGGCGTCGCAGGGTTCTGGCAAATGGCAGTCCTCCGGCGGCGAAAAATCCAAGTTCGGCCTCGCGGCGAACCAGGTGCTGCAGCTGGTGGAAATTCTGCGCGAGCGCGGTCGTCTGGACAGCATTCAGCTGCTGCACTTCCACCTCGGCTCGCAGATGGCCAACATTCGCGATATCGCCACCGGCGTGCGCGAGTCGGCGCGTTTCTACGTTGAGCTGCACAAGCTTGGCGTTAACATTCAGTGCTTCGACGTCGGCGGCGGCCTGGGCGTGGACTATGAGGGCACGCGCTCGCAGTCCGATTGCTCCGTTAACTACGGCCTGAACGAATACGCCAACAACATTATCTGGGCCATCGGCGACGCCTGCGAAGAGCACGGCCTGCCGCACCCGACGGTGATTACCGAGTCCGGCCGCGCGGTGACCGCGCACCACACCGTGCTCGTGTCCAATATTATCGGCGTTGAGCGCAGCGAAACCACCGAAGCGACGCCTCCGGCAGACGATGCGCCTCGCTCCCTGCAAAGCATGTGGGAAACCTGGCAGGAGATGCACGAGCCGGGCACGCGCCGCTCCCTGCGCGAGTGGCTGCACGACAGCCAGATGGATCTGCACGATATCCACGTCGGCTATTCCTCAGGAACCTTTAGCCTGCAGGAGCGCGCGTGGGCCGAGCAGCTTTATCTGAACATGTGCCACGAGGTGCAAAAGCAGCTCGATCCGAGCAACCGCGCGCACCGTCCGATTATCGACGAGCTGCAGGAACGCATGGCGGATAAGATTTACGTCAACTTCTCGCTGTTCCAGTCGATGCCGGATGCCTGGGGTATCGACCAGCTGTTCCCGGTTCTGCCGCTGGAAGGGCTGAACCACGCGCCGGAGCGCCGTGCGGTGCTGCTGGACATCACCTGCGATTCCGACGGCGCTATCGACCACTACGTGGACGGCGACGGTATTGCAACGACGATGCCAATGCCGGAATACGATCCGGAGAACCCGCCGATGCTGGGCTTCTTTATGGTCGGTGCGTACCAGGAGATCCTCGGCAACATGCATAACCTGTTCGGGGATACCGAAGCGGTTGACGTGTTTGTCTTCCCTGACGGCAGCGTAGAGGTTGAGCTTTCTGATGAAGGGGATACCGTCGCGGATATGCTTGAGTACGTTCAGCTCGATCCGGGCAAGCTGTTAACCCAGTTCCGCGATCAGGTGAAAAACACCGGCCTGGACGATGCGCTGCAGCAGCAGTTCCTCGAGGAGTTTGAGGCGGGGCTGTACGGATACACCTATCTCGAAGACGAATAACGCTTTCGCGTACTGAATAAGAAAAGGGTCTGACCGCGGTCAGACCCTTTTTTTTACTTCCGCAACGCCTGCCGGAACGGCAGACGTTTCGGTTCAGGGCTTAGCTGAACGCGCTTTCATGGAACTCAATAGTGACGGCAGCGTAGATGTTAATCGGCATTTCCTGCATCAGTGGTTTCCACTGAACGGGCTGATTCATCGCGCTGTTCATATTACCGTTCCACGTTTTGTGCTCAGGCGTTTTCGGCATGTCCATGCCGGTCTGGCCGGTGGATGAGCCCGGAGACAGCTTCACGTCGGTGCCGTTGGCGCTGCTGGACGGCGCCACGCCGTTTGTCATGTCGCCGTTCCACTGCTTGTGCTCAGGCGTTTTCGGCATGTCCATGCCGGTCTGGCCGGTGGATGAGCCCGGAGACAGCTTCACGTCGGTGCCGTTGGCGCTGCTGGACGGCGCCACGCCGTGGGTCATGTCGCCGTTCCACTGCTTGTGCTCGGGCGTTTTCGGCATGTCCATGCCGGTCTGGCCGGTGGATGAGCCCGGAGACAGCTTCACGTCGGTGCCGTTAGCGCTGCTGGACGGCGTTACGCCGTGGGTCATGTCGCCGTTCCACTGCTTGTGTTTTGGCGTCTTCGGTGCATCCATCCCGGTTTTGCCGGTCGCGGAACCTGGCGACAGCGTTGGGTAGTTGGTATCCGGTACCGCCCACTTTTTCACTGGCTTCGTATCAGGTTTAGTCACCAGGCTAGTGGTTGATTTCGGCGTCAGAGTCTGAGACTGGGACGGCGTAACCTTCGGTACCTCAACGCTTTTCGCGGTTTCAGTGCTGACAGTTTCTGTCTTCACCGTGCTGGCCGCTTCTGCTTTAGGCTTCAGGGTTTGCGCCTGAGATGGCGTCACTTTCGGCACATCAACGCTTCTCGCGGTGTCAGTGCTGACGGTGTCAACCTTCAGCGTTCTCGCCGATTCGGTCTGGATCTGCGTTGCACCACAGCCCTTCTTGCAGCCGCCGTTGCCCGAATGGTGATCGTCCGGGGTATCGACGTCTGGCGTTGACGGGGTATCAACATCGGCATCACTCGATTTCTTACGCAGACCAGGATCGGCCAGCGTGAAGGAGATGTTGTTGCCCGCTTCTTTCTCATCCCGCGTTACGACTGACTGCGCCTCTTTGTCGGTATTCACGTTCCCGTTAACCGACTTGCTGGTGGTTTCACCCACGGCAATCGTCGACTTCTGGGTTTCGTTAAAGTGGATCTCGTCCACGGTATCAACATAGATGTTCGCGGAAGGCGTGCCGCCCGATTTGCCCGGCGTGCCGCCAATACCGATGCCGCCACCGCCGTATACGCCGTCCTGCTCGATGCGATCGTCGAGCGTTTTCGCGTTGATATCGCCGCCGACGTTCACAGAACCTGTGCCGTTTTCAGACACGAGGTGCGCGCCCGTCATGTTCAGGTCGCCGCCCGTGGTGACGTCAAGGCTGTTCGTGGTATTGATGCCGGACTGTTTCGCCGTCTGGGCGCCGTCATGGCTTTCCGAACCGCCGCCGCCGTTTGCGGCGAAGCTTGGCGTCACCCCAGCGGAGGAGATCCCCACGCCAACGGAAGCGCCCCAGTTGGCGCGATCGGCCTCGGAGTAGTCAATGTCCTGAACGGACTTAACGTTCATGTCTCCCGCCACGTCTACCTTTGCGGTGTCAGCCGTGATGTTTGCGCCGGTCATGTTCAGGTCGCCGCCGCTGTTAATCTTCACGGTGGAGGCGTTCATTGCGCTGTTGGTATGGCTTACGGTATCCGCTTTCGCGTGGTCGATGCTGCCGCTGTAATCCACAGACACGCCGCCGCTCACGCCCGTCAGATCCATACCGACGCCTGCAGTAATCCCTGCGCTGTGCGTTTCGGTTGAAGAGGCGGTGGCGGTTGTCGCTTTTGCGGAGTTCATTGACACGTCGCCACCCGCGTTGATGTCAACGCTGTTCGCATTGATCTCAACGCCGTTAAGCGTGGTGTCTTTCCTGGTGTTGATGGAAAGATTACCCGCGTTGACGTTGGTGATGTTTTCCGCCGTGGCGGTTTTCGTTTCCGTGGTTTTCTGCGTTTTGCCGCCGATGGTGACGGAGCCGCCGGCCAGGTCATTGAGCAGGATGTTGGAGGCATCACCCATCACTTCCAGGGTTGTCATTCCGCCGTTGACGCTTTGGCCTTCTTTGGATTTTTCGATCAGGTTGCCAACCTTATCCGCACTGTCGACCAGCGTGCTGTGCGCTTCGCCGGAGACGCCAATGAAGGTTTCCTTACGGCTGCTTTCCGTTTTGGATTCATCAACGTATTTTGTGCTGGCAACGTCTTCAGCGGTCAGGCTGAGATCATTACCCGCCTTCAGGTCGGCACCGCCAATATCCACCGTTTTACCTGCTTCAATCTTGCCGGAATCGCCAAAGTTAAGCGCTGCGTTGGTATTGGTCTTTTCGTTCGTGGTTTTGGTATCGGTGATGGTTTCCATACCGAAACGGAACGACGCCGTGTCGCCGGTTGGGGCTTTGCCAGGCTTAGCGCCAATCGCAGAGGTTGCGGACTGAGAGCCCGGGCTGACGTATTCGCCGGAATCCACTTTGGTAAACGTGTTTTTATTTTTGCCGTATTCGGCCGTCACGGTCTTACCGCCGCCGCTGGCGCTTGCATCGGCAACAAACTGGCGGGAGGTGGTGGTCTCTTCGGTAAACGCCACGTCTTCGGAGGTCTTCAGCGTCACGTTGTTGCCCGCTTTGATCTCACCGGTGTTTGCGTTATAGGTGCCGCCTTCCAGGGTGACGTCGTTGCTGGCGTCAATGGTCAGATTGCCTGCGGCCCTGACGTTAGCGCCAACGGCTTCAGCACTCTCCGTTTGCTTATCGACGGAGATATAGCTCCCGGCGCCGGTCAGCGTGGTATCAATGGAGTGAGAGGCGTCAATCTCATGGAGGTCGTTGAAGGTGATGTTACCCTCGGTTGCCTTCAGGGTGATGTCCTGGCCTGCATTAATATCGGAAGCGTTGGAGGTGATATTTTTCGCTTCCATCGTGACGTTCTGGCTCGCGACCACGCCGTCGTTGAAGGCGTGATAAGTTTGCTTGCCGCTCTCTTCACGGCCCACGCTGGCGGTCATGACGATGTCGCCATTGGCCGCAGAAAGATTCACATCTTTACCCGCAGCGATCTGCGCGCCGTTGTTATTAATATCGGCATAGGTCGCAGTGATAGAAACATCGCCGCCCGCCTTGATACCCGCGTTCATCCCGTTGCTGACGTTGTTGAGACCTTCCACCGACGTTACGGAAATATCGCCTTTCGCCGACATGGACCCGTTCACGTTGTTGACGAAGCCCGCGTCAATGTTCATGTCGTTACCCGCGTGCAGGGTCGCGGTGCCGCCGTTAACATCGCCCGATTTTATCTGGGCCTGCGTTTGCTGGCTCAGGTAAACCACCGGAACCATCACGTCCACGCCGTTCAGGTTTTGCGTCACAAACCAGACGATGTCCCGATCGAGATTTTCACGCTGCTCGGCGGTTAATGCCTCGCCCACGGTGAGGCCCAGCCCGCTGTCTTTTGCTGCTTCACCCGCGTTCTCCATCAGGCGTTTGACCAGCGCATCCCCCTCCAGGCCGTCACGGATGGCAAAGAAGCTGCCGACGGAATTGCTGATCTCGCGGCGGATCAGCTCAGAGATAAAGTAGTTATCACCGATAACGTTGATCGGCGCTTCTGGCGTGTAATCAACCTCGTCGAAGAAGTCATCCGAGCCGGTATACTGGCTTTGGTCGATCATTTCCGGACGGGTTTCGAACACCGGAATGAGGTTGTTTGACGGGAGGGCGTATTCGGTTCCGTTCTTTTTCGCATCCTGCGCTTTTTTGAAATCCTCAGAGACTTCAAACATGCCCGGCAGGCTGGTCATATCCTTGATGGACGGCAGCGGGCTAATCCCCATGGACAGCTCATCGATGGTTTTGGTATTGACGTTAATGTCATAGCCTGCCACCACGGAGTCTACGCTGTAATCGCCCACGTCGATATCTTTCACGTCGGCACGGGTGTTCACGATGCCCGCGCGTGCAATACCGTTATCCAGAAGCCCGTCTGAATGGTTGAAGTTGCGGCCCGCGGTGATTTCGCCTTTTTCCAGAGGAACAAAGTAAATCATGTTGCTTTTCAGCGGGGCATAGTCTTCCTTCGAGAGATTGCTCCAGATTTTGACCAGGTCACCCCGCGTGCTGGTGTTCCAGGTTTCGCCGAAAATCTTGATCATCGTGCTGTTCAGCAGCGGGGATTCATTGGCGGTATTCAGCAGCGAATTGAAGAAATAGCCTTTATCCGCAGGCTCTTTACCCGTAACGGATGCGGCGGTACCAAAGCCGAACATAAAGTCCAGGTACTGGTAAAGTGAGTCAAATTTCCATGTGGTGTAGTGATCAATCGCCACGCGCCAGTAGTAGGTGATGGTGATCGGTTCATCGAGCGGGATCGTCAGGTAGTCGTAAAGCGATTCAGAGACGTATTTCGGGGTGTTGAGCACGTCCCCCTTAATGTTGATATCGTTTCCTGCCTGAATCAGGCCGCCGAGGTTTTGCAGCGACTTTTGATCGTAAATATTACGCTGGTTAATGTTGATGTCGCCGCCGGCGCTAATTTCCGCAAGCTTATCCAGCGCGATATCGGACGTTTGGCCAACCATGTGCATCACGGTGGAAATATCGACCTTGGTCGTCACGTTTTCAATCGTTTTCCAGTGGCCTACCGAGTCCTGGGTGAGCGTGTCGGAAATGCCGCCGCCGGTGTAGGTGCTCTGGTTTTTAATCAGCTCAGCATCGAGATTGATATTTTTTTCTGAACGAATAAGGCCCGCGTAGTTCCAGATGGTTTTGGCAATAATCGACATATCGCCCATGCTCAGCACGTTGCCGCCGATGCTGTTATAGAACATGTTGTTGCGCGCTTGCAGGTCCATTTTACCCAGCGCCCACATCAGGGAGCTGCGGTTGTTGGTGATGCTGTTCGCAGAGACGTTTAAATCCCCCCCGGTCACTATGGACTGGTTGTTAACGAACGCTTTATCCGCGTTAACGTTAAGCGTACCAATCGCTTCCACCTGCGTGTTGTTGGTGAAGTTCCCGTGCGTGGTCAGGTTCAGCTGATTACCCGCGTGAATACTGCTGTTTTTCCCATCCAGGGTCAGATCGTCGTCCACGTCCAGCGCCAGGGTATGGCCTGCCTCGAGGTGGCCTTCAATGTTGTTCAGGCTTCCTACATCCAACGTCAGCTTATTGTCTGCGATAACGCTGGCATCGGTGGTGTTTTCCAGATGCTTGGCGCTAAGGTTGACGTTGTAACCCGCAATCAGGGAGCCGTCGAGGTTGCGCAGCGTGCCGTCTTGCAGGTTGACGGTAGTGCCGTTGCTGCCAAAAAGCACGGAGCCATCGAGGTTGTCCAGCCTGTTGGCCACGTTCAGCGTCAGGTTGCTGTCGGTTGAAACGATGTTGGCCTTTTCTGCGTTGGTCACGTTTTGGGCGTTAATCGAGACATCGCCCGCGGCGACGAGGGTCGAATAATCGACTCTGCCAGCGCTGGTAGCTGCGCTTCCGCTGTTATTCAGCGTATCGGCCGTAATGCTCAGCGCGCCGTCAACGGCCTGAATCACGCCGCCTGCGGTGTTAACCACGATGCCAATCGCGTTCAGCACGGTGTTCATACCGGCAGAGATAACGGCCTGGTCGGCGTTGCGCAGCGTTTCGATATCGTTAATCGTCAGGCTGCGCATGGCGCTCAGCACGTGATCGCTGCCCTGGTTGATCAGGTTGCGAATGTTGCGAACGATCAGGTCCGTACCGCTCTGGATCACGCCCTCGTTTTTCAGCGTATCCCCGTGGCTAAGGGTAACGGTTTTGTTACCCACAATCGCGGACTGGTTGTTCAGCGTATTTACGCCGTCCAGCGTCATATCACCGCTGGCAAGAATTGCCGACTCGGACGTGTTGTTCAGGGTGTTGACATCGGAGACGCTCAGCGTGCCGCCCGCCTGGATAACCGAGGAGGCGGTGTTGTTCAGCGTACCCATGCGGGACAGCGAGGCGTCATTTTTGCTGACGAGGGTCGCTGCGTTGCTGTTATTGAGCTTATCGATAACGGACAGGGTTAACGCGCCAGCGGCGTTGATCAGCGCACCGTTGCTGTTGTTCAGCGTGTCGATGTTGGACAGCAGCATATTCTCGCTGGAGTACAGCGTGCCGCCGTTGGTGTTGGTCAACGTACCGATGTCGCCCAGCGACAGGTTTGCAGCCTGAATGGTTGCATTATCGTTGGTGAGCGACGTTAAGCCAGAAAGACTCAAATCCCCGGTGGTCAGCAGTACGGCATCACCCGTGTTGGCAAGCGATGCCAGCCCTTCAGCAACAAGGGATTTGCCCTGGATCCAGCCTGCGCCTTCATTCACTACATCCAGCTTGCCGCTGCCCTTCACCGTCAGGCTGCCGTCAGAGAGGATGTTCCCGCCCTGGGTATTGACGAGCGTTTTGCTCACATCCAGCGTCATGTCGCCAGGGGCGCTCAGCATACCGGCATTGTTCAGCTCTGACGATTTAACCTTAACGTTTTGTTTGGCCTTCACCGCGCCGCGGTTGTCGAGCTTGCCTTTTGCTACGGTCACATCAACATTGCGCGCCTGAATTTGACCGTCATTTTTTACGAGAGCGCCCCTGCTGGTGACGGCAACGTCGTTCTGATTGCTGACGAGAGTACCGCTGTTATTGATTGCGCCGTCGGCGTCCAGTTCGATAAGCCCATCTTCGCTGCTGATGGTACCGCTGTTGGTCACGTCGCCGGAGGTTGCGATCTGCAGAGAACCGTTAGAGACGCCAATATTGCCCTTGTTGTTCAGCGCGCTTGCACGCATTACCAGCTGTTTATCGGCAAAAATACGGCCGCTATTATCGAGGCTACCGACCGTCAGCGTCTGCTGTTCAGTCGCATACAGGATGCCGTTATTTTTGAGCGAGCCGGAGGCAATAACTATATTCCCCGTTGCGCTAACCGAGCCGGTATTTTCAAAGCCGTCTTTGAGGTTTACCTGAAGCGTGCCTTTTTTCGCCAGAATGACGCCTTCGCTGTTGTTTACGCTGCCCGCGGCGATCTGGATATCCCCACCGTGGCTGACCAGCTCGGTGTCTGAAATAATCGTGCTGAAAGCGACTTCCTTACCGTCAACCAGCACGACGAAATCGCCTTTTTTCAGCGTAACGACACCGTTTTTGATCGCGTTGCCGCTGGCGTCCAGCGCTTTTAATTTTCCAGAGAGGGTATAGCTGCCTTCAACGTTAATCTGAATCGCCGGGATGCTGGTAGTTTTGCTATTTTCAGCGATCAGCGCCGCGGCATTCTGCAACAAGCTGCTGGCATCAATACGAATAGTGCCGTTGCGGGAAATCACATCGTTGCTGATGTTAACGCCCGACAGCGCGCGAATCACAATATTATTTTTTGCTTCGGTACCGCTGGCAGCGGCTTTTGCGAGGGTGACGTTTTTACCGGACAGGTTAAGGTCATTACCGCTTTTCAGCGCGGTAAGGCTGACGTCGCCTTCAGCGCTGATGTCAATGTCGCTGCTGGCAATAATACTGCCTGCATGGCGCACGCCAGCGCCGCTTTCGGTGCTGATCAGCTGAATTTTGCCACCGTACATTGAGCCGAGCGCGCTGCCGTCGATCGCCACCGCAGGGGCTGTGCCGTCGCCCTTGCTGCGAACGGTATGGCTACGATCCGAAAGATTATAGTCGTTCTTACCTGCCACCACTTTCAGGTCAGCTGCGCCTGCAATTTCTCCTTCCAGCACGGCGCTACGGCTAACAATATCGAAGTAGCTCAGGCCTTCGGTAGAGATGCCCTGGCCAGTGACGGTCACATTGCCCTTTTCAACGGCCAGCCTGTAGCTGCCGTCTTTGTTTTCTTGTACCTTACCGGTGCTCAGCGTCAGGCTGTTGGCGTTGACGGTGGTTGCCCCGTTAACGGAAATCCCGTTTTGGTTGGCAATAATGACGTCGGCTTTTTTGCCAAAGACTTCCATGGTGCCGTTGATATAGGACGCGCGCGCGCCCGTCACTTCACTGATAATCGCGCTGGCTTCCTGCTGCAGCTGGGCGTTTTTAATGGCATAGCCGCCAATCCTGGTCACGCCGTCGTTCTTGCTGTTGTTAAACACCATGCCCTGTTTATCAACGTCGAACTGCGTAAATTTGTTGAGCGACGCGCCCTTAGCGTTCGGGTTGGCGATGTTAACCATCGGCGTGCCGTTTGCCGTCTGCCCCATGGATGGACCGTTTTTCTGGCTGGCATCCGGGGTGATGGCCGCTTCAGCGGTCCCTGATAATATTCCTGCTAATGACAAATACAGCGGGCATAAATGCTTATGCAAGGTCCCCGCCGTTATTTTTCCTTTTGATGCGCTGTTATTTTTCATTATCAATCCTTAATTAAAAGTTCACTTCCAGCTTGTAATAAACGACCGTGTTATCGACGGTGTTTCCATCCATAGAATCCGGTTTTTTGACAGGCCAGCCGGCGGTTAAATTTGATGAGAAATAATTTCCCGTGAGCTTTGCACCCACGGCTGCACCCATCATGAACTGGCTGTCGCAGGTATTAACGCCTTTCGGACAGTTATCTTTGGAGAAACCGAAGTCATACCCTAAATAAGGCGTGAACTGGCTTATGCCTGCCAGGTTAATATCAAAAGGAAGTTGCAGCGTATTGGCGATCCAGGCTCCGCTGTCGACCATCAAATAGCTATCTTTGAAGCCGCGAACCGTAAATTCATCGCCGAGCGTCATTTTCGCCTCGCTGACAAGCGTATCGGGCGTGTACTGGAACCCCGTGCTTAATTCATATACGCCACCCAGCCGACCAGACTGGAAAAGCGGGCGAGTCCAGCTGGCGATGCCGTTATATTTTACGTAGTTGAGATCGAAGCCCTCGAGATCCCGATCGCCTTTCCACGCGGCGCCGAACCAGGGCATCGCCGCGGTCGCACTCAGATCGCCGTAGAACCAGCCGTTCATCAGTCCGCCAACGTAGGTCAGGCCGGAAGAAAGCGTGGTGTAGCGCTTGGAGCTCACATCGATCTGCGTATTTTCAAAACGGTTGTCGTTATCCCGCTTTTCAACTTTCACCCATCCGCTGGTTTTGCCGGAGGCGTTACGGGAGAACATCCGGCTGATGCGCACGGATGAACGCTCTGAGGAGCCGTCCGACGCGTACTGACCGAAATCACCGCCAATCGTTTTATCGTAGGTTGATTTATAATAGGAGGTATCGAACCCCCAGTACCCCAGCGGCAGGCTATAGCTCAGTGACCAGGCACGCTGATTGTCGTTATTATTCTTGAGGTTATTCTCTGAATAGTAAGCATTGAAAATATCGTTGAGGCCGGCAATATTTTTGGTCGTGATACTGCCGTAATATTGCTGCCAGCCCTCTGCTTCTGTGCCCGAGTTATTAACGCCTGCGCTGACGGCAAAAGGAAACAGCGGTTGCGTGAGCAGGTTTAGATCGGATGCCCCGTCTAAAACGGAAGGTTCTACCTGAATATTGTCGCTATGCGACACGCGCAGCAGGTTTTCGACGGCCTGGTCGATATCCTGCATATTTAAAATCTTGCCCTGGGCAAACGGGTAGGCGCTAAACAGGCGAGTGCGCTCGCGGAAGGTCGGCGCCTGGCCGTTGACTCTGAAATCGTTGATTTTTCCCCACAGCACGCGCAGCTTCAGTACGCCGTTTTTAATATTGCCCGGCTCAATACCAAGCAGCGTTGTGACGTAGCCGCGTGAGATGTAAAAGTCGGTGAGCTCTTTTACCACCATAAAAATCTCTGCTTTACCGAGCTCTCTACCCTGGTAGCGTTCAATAATGGCTTCGCGCTCGGGGGATGACGCAAACAGATCGTCATTCATAATCTCAATTTTATCGATTTTGAATGTGACCGATGAGCTTGCGCCGACCCCTACGCCAGGCTCCGATTCGCGCTGGGTGCGCTGCTGCTGCAGGAATTTCTCGGTGCGCTTTGCTTCTTCAATCAGGTACTGGTTATTTTGCCTTTCCAGGCGATCCAGCTCTTGCTTGTTTTGCTGTGAGGGCAATACACCTGAAGCATGTGCAGCAGAAATAAACGGCACCACGAGCAGCGCTATTTTTGAATAACGGAAATGCATATATCGCTCCTTGATATTATTTAATTACCATTGTGTATTGCACTGCGCCAACGACCTTGCCGGCGGTTAATTGGTTTGCACGATTGATGCTGGCGGGAACATAAATTTGCGCCTCGTAGTTATTAACGACTGTACCGGTCACGGTATAAGGGTATTCCGTGTTAATCTTGAGGGCGTTCGAAATTTGTCTCTGTTTCTCAAACAGGCGAATACTAAAATTACTTGCATAGCCTTCACCTTCTTCTGCTCCAATGACCCCAGATACCGCGCCAAAAGGAACTTTACTTACCGAAGAAAAGGTAATGCCAATATCTTCCGTTGTCGGGCAGTTAATGGTAATAGAGAACGGCTTTTTATCTCCCTGGAAGGCGTTGTCTAGCGTGAACGAGGCGAGGCTAAATGTCCCCAGGTCAATAGCGTTGCTGGAAGGGTAGATTGCGCAGGAACGCGTCACGACCTTAATTGCCGTTCCCAGATTAATGGTCATGATACGCAGCCTTTCACCGGCATCCGTCGTGGGGACGACGTTAGCAGCCGCCAGCTCCCCGGCCGGAATATAGTTTTCACCCTGGCTAAGTCTGCCCGTTTGCACGAACTCCACCAGCACGGTGGAGTTGTTGATGGAGCAGCCGTTGGCGCAGGAGGTGGGCGTGCCTGAATCACCGGGAAGCCAGGCACCGCTGGCGTTTGAAGGCCATTTTACGCGGATACCGATTCCGCTGATTTCCGTGGCATAAACATCGTCAATGGCGGTGGTGAGATAGGCGCGGCTGTATTCTGAAAACCACTGTGAGCCCGCACTGGCATCACAGGAATATTTAAGGCTTGGAACTGAATAGGTTTTCGACCACAGCACGGTACCCGCGGTGCCGCTCGAGGCCGGGTTCAGGGTAATGCTATCGTTGATGGATAGAACGGACGGTGCGGAATCCAGTTTACAGGTGGCTGCGTAAAGGCCCGTACTCACCAGACACAGTAAAGACCCACACGCCAGCAGCATTGCCGGGATAATTATTTTTCTCACTGCTTCCCTCCTGGAATTGTGCAGATGATTTTTTGTGCAGAGAAGGCGTCTTTGCCCGCTTTAGACGTGCCGGCGTTAACGCTGGCGTCATGCTGGACGGTGGCGACGCAGCGCTTCGTTTCCTTTTGCTGTTTCCAGGCGAGCGTGAGGCTGTTGACGCCATTTTTTAGCGCAACCATCGCCAGGCCGTTCTGGCCCACCATGCCCAAATCGTTGCCTTTCTCGTCGGTAACGGAAGCTCCGAATGGAATGGTTTCCGCCGAACGCTGGAGGAACTGAACAAACGTCAGCTTGTTTTGCTGGGTATCCATTTTGATCAGAACGGCGGAACCCGCGGTTGGGACGATTTTTTTGCGCGTGTCTTCCACATCTACGCTCATCGCGGTCCCTTTCGGGTCGATGTAAACCTCGTTGTATTTGTACGGGTTCAAATAGCTGATGATGCCGTAGCCGTTGTCTTTGATGACGGTGTTGGAGTCGGGATAGACGCGAGAGCCTTCCGCACCCCTGGCTTCGACGATACCTATGGTGTCGCTCAGCATCGGAACAAAATTGAGCCCGCCCCGGTGAGCGACCATTCCCCCGCTGAGGTTCACGCCTCCCATAAAGCTGTCGCGCGTTTGGCTATAGGCCACGCCGCCGGACGCGCTATCGCCGGTGTAGGAGAGGTTCATACCAAAATTGCTTTCCGGCGCGCTGGACTGGCTAAAGTAACCGCCAAAGCCGAACTGCGAGCGTTCACCGGCCGATCCATTCAGCGACGTTCTGAACGTGGCTTCATCGCTGTTATAGCTGAAGTTTGCGCCCATGCGAGGGCGCTTCTTATAGCGCGGGCCCAGCGGCATGGAGACGTTCAGGTAGACGGTATCTTCATAACCGCCATCCGCGTCGTTGGTACGCCCAAACGATACGCCCCACGTCGCAGAGCCCAGCTGGTTGTTGTACCCCACGACGAAGTTAGATTTTTCCGTGCGTCCCAGCTCGTCGTTCCAGACGTTGCCGACAAACCCGCTGACGTAGAAGCTTCCCCAGCCGGAAGGGAGCATCTGGTTGATGTTGGCTTCAACGCGCTCGCGGTAACGTTCAGGGAAATAGCGGGATTCGCCAGCCTCTAAGGCTTGTTTCAGGGCAACGGCATCGGACAGCGAGTAATAGTTTTTGCTCGAATAGCGGTAGCCAATCAGGCTGAAGTTGGTGCCCGTGTTCGGCAGATTCTTCGCAAGGCTAATGCGCAGGCTCATATCGCAGAATGTGCCGCAATCCTGTACTGAAGGCTGATTTTCGAAATGGGTGAAGGAGCGGGTGACGTCGATCCCCAGCGCCCCAAGCGAGGTATTAACCGCAAAGCCCGCCATCAGCGCATTAAAATCGCCCTCGAACGCGCTTTGTGCACCCGCATAGGCCGTCAGATTATTGAGCAGGCCGTACTGCAAGGTCCCTTCCATCATCCACGGATCTTCATGAAGCCAGGTGTCGCGGATCTCTCCGGAGGCCAGCGAATAGCGAGAGAAGCCTTCACGCAGGAGCTGCGGAACGCTGGAGTACGGGACGGTAAATGTCGTTTCCTTGCCGTTGGTCTCTTTCACGCTGACGTCGAGATCGCCGTTATAGCCGGTGGCGTAGAGGTCGTTAATGATAAATTCGCCCGGCGGAACGACCTTTTCATAGATGGTATTGCCCGCCTGCCTGATGGTGACGGTGGCATTGCTGTTTGCTACACCGCGCACGACGGGCGCATAGCTGCGTACCGAGTCTGGCAGCATGCGGTCATCGGTTGCCAGGCGCACGCCGCGCAGCGAAGCGGTATCGAAAAACTCACCGCTGGTGCTGAGATCGCCCATGGTGACTTCAGACGCGATAGACCCGATGGCGCGCGCAGCGTAAGCCTGCAGGTGCTTAAAGCCTTCGTTATTATTACCGCTGCCCATATTCGCAGTGTCGTAGGTAACGAAGCGCCACGCCCCCATCGTCAGGGCGCTTTGGAGATTGCCGTAAACGTAATCGGTGGAGTCCTGTAGGGTACGGTTATGAATATTCGAGGCGCTCAGAGTATAGGCCGTCATCAGGGCCGGTTCGCCCGTGTCCCACAGCTCAGGGCTGATGTAGCCATCCGGCGTATTCAGCAGCATGGCCTGCGGAATGGTGACGTTCAGAACCTCTTCGTCCTGAACATAAGTGACTGTCGCACCAGAAATCAGCTCTGGCAGAATAAGGCAAGATGTGGCTTTCCAGTTCTCCGGCAGTTTATGAGTGTCAACGTCCATGCGAATGATCATTTCAGGCGTAATGCACGCGTTTACACCTTGCTCATTATTCGCTGCAATAAATTTGACGGGCCAGGAGTCGATTTTTTTATTATTACCGTAAACTTCGAGCTTATATTCCCCGGGCAACACCTTCTCGGTGCCATCGAACTGGTTAAGGTCGATACCGCTGTTATAGAAATTCATAAAACCGCGCGAAAACGACACGGTTTTTTTTTCGCTGGCGGCCTGCGCCATAAGCGGAGAAAATATCGCAAAGGCGATAAGATGACTGAGTAATCGTTTTTTTACACCTGGCCTGAGGTGCTTATGCGTCCGAAAAATCATGCTACCATCCTGGACTAATATCCATCAGCAAATTAAAAACTGTAAGTACGTTTGATGTAGGCACCGAGATCGGTGATGTAGTTATATTTGAACGTACCGTTTCCACTCACCGCCGCCACTTTCGGGAAGTGGTAGGTGATCGTGCTGTATGGGGCAATCATCTCTCCGGTGACTTCCACCTCTTTGCCCTGAGCGTTGGTCAACCAGACGCTCGTCATGCTGACGTGGAACGGTGAATTGTTGGTGCCTACGACGTCGTAGCCGACCGCCGCCTTACGCAGTTGCCAGGTCAAACTATCGCCCGCTTCCATGGGCGTACCTTTTAATCCGGCAGGGCGATAGAACATTTTTATCAGCGTGCGAAACGCCATTTTTACCTGGTTTTTATCCGCATCCGCTGCCGTTTCCGGTGGAATATCCAGCACATTTAGCCAAAGCACGCTTTCGCGATCTTTTGGATATTTCGCTGCTGCGTCTTCCATCTGGAAAATACGAAAAACTTTCCCTTTTTGGGCATTAATACGGGCTGCCGGCGGATTAATAAAGAAGGGAAGATCCTCTTTTTTCACGCCATCCGTTTTGTCGGTGCTGGAAAGCCAGACCTGAACGAGCTGGGGCTCATTGCCAACGTTATTGATACGAACCGTTTGCTCTTTTTCTGCAGCATTGAGCACAACGCGAGTGGCCAGTATCTGAATTGTGGCGTCAGACTGCGAGCATACGAACAACGTTAATACGCATAAAGATTGAATAAATTTGCTTAACATGGAGCAGCGCCTGAAACGAAAATAAAGAGCATGAAGAAGCGGGTATTTAAGCGTCAAAAAACCCTCCATCTTTTTACAGACAGAGTCTTCCACTCTTTAATACCCGCTGAGTTTACTTACTGATACTTAATGGAATAAACAACATCCGTGGTCACTTTACCCGCCGTTGCTGCGCCACCGGTGGCGACATATTGCGCCCAGTAATCGAAGCGGGCGGTATTGCCGGTAACGGTTTTTGTAATTGCGGTATTGTTCGCGGTATTCAGGTTCAGGATAGCTTTGTTAGCATCCAGCAAACCGATTTCAACCTTTTCAGAACCGCCGTCGGCTTTGCTGACGGAGTTGACCAGGTTACCGGTGGTTGCGTTGATATTTTTGCTTTGTGCCAGCTCGAAGAAAACGCTTCCAACTTTGCCGTTCGCGCAGTTAGCGCCGCTCAGCGTAATGTGGAAAGGCGTATCCCCGGCGCGCTCGCCGTTAGCAGACAGCGCAGAGACGCTCACGGATGGCAGGCGAACGGTAAAGTCCGGGGATGCGGATTCACCGGTCGCATCGCCGCCGGTAATCGTACAGGTTGCATCGCTAATAGTGCCATCAAACGTGATGACGCCATCTTCAGCCGCTGCTGCACTGCCTCCCGTCGAGAGAACGACCAGTAATGCAAATTTAGAAAACTTATTCATAACAATATCCATATAATATTTCGGGGGAGGGATTGTATAGATTTTATCAGCGGCACGGCTATCAGATGGCCCTAAATAAATTCTTAATTTTAAAGTGATGTATATAATTATTTTATGGGTTGCTTTCTTAATCGCGGGTTGATTTTGATATATAGCCTGCTAATTGTATGGTATTTTTATAAAAGAATATTTTGTATAAATAATATTCTGGGTATGAATGCGCATCTGCAAATTAGTCAGAATACGGAGTTGATTTATCATATTGACTGTTAACTTGAATCTTAGGGCCTCAGGCGCTAGCATTAGACCCAAAGCAGTAAGCACATCAATCCCTTCCTCGTCGGGTTTAACGACGCGGAGGGGATTTTTTTTCATCTTTTATACCGTATCGACTCTACATGAGGTCAGGACATGAGCACTTTAGGCCATCAATACGATAACTCACTGGTTTCTAACGCGTTTGGGTTTTTACGCCTGCCAATGAACTTCCAGCCGTACGACAGCGATGCCGACTGGGTGATCACCGGCGTGCCGTTTGATATGGCGACCTCAGGTCGTGCCGGTGGCCGCCACGGGCCCGCGGCCATTCGCCAGGTCTCGACTAACCTGGCGTGGGAGCACAACCGCTTCCCGTGGAACTTCGACATGCGCGAGCGTCTGAACGTGGTCGACTGCGGTGACCTGGTGTACGCGTTTGGCGACGCGCGCGAAATGAGCGAAAAGCTGCAGGCCCACGCCGAGAAGCTGCTGGCTGCCGGTAAGCGTATGCTCTCCTTCGGGGGCGACCACTTCGTGACCCTGCCGCTGCTGCGCGCCCACGCGAAGCATTTCGGCAAGATGGCGCTGGTACACTTTGATGCGCACACCGATACCTACGCGAACGGCTGCGAGTTTGACCACGGCACCATGTTCTTCACGGCGCCGAAAGAAGGCCTGATCGACCCGAACCACTCCGTACAGATCGGCATCCGCACCGAGTTCGACAAAGACAATGGCTTCACCGTGCTGGACGCCTGCCAGGTGAACGATCGCGGCGTGGACGACATCATTGCGCAGGTGAAGCAGATCGTGGGCGATATGCCGGTTTACCTGACCTTCGATATCGACTGCCTGGACCCGGCCTTTGCGCCAGGGACCGGCACCCCGGTAATCGGCGGCCTGACCTCCGATCGCGCGATCAAGCTGGTGCGCGGCCTCAAAGACCTGAACATTGTCGGTATGGACGTTGTTGAAGTCGCTCCAGCCTACGACCAGTCCGAGATCACCGCGCTGGCCGCGGCGACCCTGGCGCTCGAGATGCTCTATATACAGGCCGCGAAAAAAGGCGAGTAAGCCTTACGCGCTCACTGCTGCTGCGCGACGCATGCGCAGCAGCAGCATTCCGCCCGCCACCAGCGTGATAGCCTGCGAGGCAACCAGCACCGAAAATCCCGAACTGACCGACCCGACCGACTTCATCACCATCCCCATCAGCAGCGGAATAAAGGCCGCGCAGAGATTCCCTATCCCGTTAACGATCCCATACGCGCTGCCCACCGCCTCGCGCGCGGCGTGATGCTGGATGACCGCCGGAATGGCCGCGCCCTGAAGCCCCCAGAACACGTTGGCGCTCAGCATAAACAGCGCCAGCCAGACGGGCTGGTGGCTCAGCATCAGCGCAATCACCGAGAGCGCCGTCAGCAGGCCGCCCACCACAAACAGCACGGGCGCTTGCTCCGGGCGCATTTTATCCAGCAGCACCCCGCCGAGAAACTTCGACCCCAGGCTGAGGAGGAACGGCACGGCGGCAAGCAGGCCGGTGGCGTGCAGCGAGAAATGGTGCTCATCGCGCAGCCATGCCGGGAGCCAGGCGCTGCTGCCCCACAGGTAGCTGAGGGTGGCGATCTCAACCAGCAAGATCCAGCCGAGCAGGGGCGTTTGCCACGCAAGCGAAAACGTCTGCATGAATCCCGGCTTTCGCGTTTTTTCCACGCTGCGGGGCGCGGGCAGAAAGCGACAGACTAAGCCGCCGCCGAGCACGAGATTGATCAGCGCCAGCGCGTAAAAGGAGCCCGCCCAGCCCAGATGTGACATCAGCCACGTCACGAAGGGAAAGCCGACGGCAAGCCCCAGCGAGACGCCCAGTGCGGTAACGGCGTTAGGTTTGCCGATCTCTGCGGGAGAAAAGTTATCGCTGATATAGCGCGTCTTAAGCGAAAACAGCGGGCCTTCGGCAATGCCCAGAATGACGCGTGCTATCAGCATTCCCATCAGCGAGCCCAGCAGTGGGGACACGGCACAAACCGCGGCCCAAACGACAATGCTGCTTAATAATCCGTGGCGGTAGTGGAACGTGCTTTCGATAACCGGCGTCAGGAGCAGTGCGGAAAAGCCATAACCCAGAAGAAAGCAGGTCATTAGCATTCCTTGTAACATTCTGTTTTCATTTAGCTGAAAATGTTCGGCAAACTCCGGGTTTAAAATCATTACCGAGATATTTACCCGGTCGACGTAGGAAATAATAATAAGTAACAGAAGTGCAATCGTGCCTTGCCATTTTGCCGTCATCGCATTTGCCTTAACCGTATTGTGTTGTTTTATTTTTCAGGAATGTGATTGTCACGCACCTAAAATGGTTCATGGGTGAAACTCATTGATTGTTAAGGTTAAAAATAAAATGAGTTTCACCTGTGAAACTGCGTTAAGGCACGGGTTATTAATTTTTAAAGAATAAAAAGAAAAGAAGTCAATAGGCTTTTATGAAAATTATCGGTCATCATAAAAAGGTATTCATTCACGCCTGAATAATGAAAATTTCATATCGCTGCATTTTTTCGTGATCGTTTGCACACTTAGCTCATTAAATACCATTCATTTAACAAATTCGTCACATTGACGCTTGACGAAACATTCATCGCTTTTATATTGACCGTATTAAATAAGAAACAGAGTTTCATATATGAAACAAAAGCCTGGAGGATCGTGATGAGCTGGATAGGCGTATGTGACGCAGAACAAGTACAGGAAGATTTCCCTTTTAGCGGCAACGTCGAGGGTAAAGAGATCGGCGTTTACCTGATTGACGGCGACTATTACGCGCTGGAGGACGTATGCCCTCATGCCTATGCGCTGCTGAGCCAGGGCTTTGTGGAAGATGGCAAAGTGGAGTGCCCGCTGCACGAGGCGGTCTTCGACGTCAAAACCGGCCAGTGCCTGCACGGCCCCGGCGGCCGCAACCTCAACCGCTACCCGGTTCGGGTCTTTGAAAATCAAATCCAGATTACCTTCGTCGAGGAGACCGTGGCATGAGCGACACCCTGAACTTCAACCCGGCGCTGCCGGAAAGCCGCCAGTTTGCCCCTCCCGCCGAGGGCGGCAACGGCGCGATCCACAAGCCGGGTGAATACACGAACCTGATCTGGCAGACCCGCAGCCGCGAGCCTGAAAGCTGGGAGGTAAATCTGATTGCCACGCTGGAAGACCTCTTTGAGCAGGGCGTTGAAACGCTGCCGGAGCTGGTGAACGGGCTAAACGCGGTGCGCATGCACGACCAGCAGGGGGAGCCGTGGAGCCCCGCCAGCTTCCAGGCATTCTTACAGGTTAACGGCTACTGAGGGCAAGGCGATGACGACTACCGTACAAAACTATCTCGATAAAGGCCTGCGCGGCCTTTGGTATCCGGTACTGGCGAGCTGGGAAGTGCAGTCCGCGCCGGTGGGTATCACTCGCCTGGGCGAGCAGATCGTGGTCTGGCGCAACAAAGACGGCCAGGTGCAGGCGCTGGAGGACCGCTGTCCGCACCGCGGCGCGCGACTGTCGATGGGCTGGAACCTCGGCGACCGCATCGCCTGCTGGTACCACGGCGTGGAAGTGGCGGGCAACGGCGAGGTAAAAGACGTGCCCGCCGTGGACAAATGCCCGCTGGTGGGCCAGCAGTGCGTGCGCAGCTATAACGTGCAGGAGGCGCACGGCGCGATTTTCCTGTGGTTTGGCGTCACCGCTGAACAGCAGCCGGACGAACTGAGCTTCCCGGACGAACTCGCCGACACGGAAAATTTCAGCAACTTCCTCTGCACCGCCGCGTGGAAATGCAACTACCAGTACGCGCTGGAAAACGTGATGGATCCGATGCACGGCACCTATCTCCATTCGTCGTCCCACTCGATGGCGGAAGGGGATCGCAAGGCGGACATGGTCCTGCAGCCGACCCAAACCGGCTTCATCTTCGAGAAGAAGGGGCAGAGCGGCGTCAACTTCGACTGGGTCGAGCTGGGCAACAGCGGCACCTGCTGGATGCGTCTCTCCATTCCCTATAAGAAGCGCTTCGGGCCGGGCGGCCACTTCTTCATCGTCGGCATGGTGGTGCCGGAAGATAACGACAACTGCCGCGTCTTCTTCTGGCGCATCCGCCGCGTGCAGGGCTGGCAGCGCGACATGTGGCGCTTTATGTACCGCAACCGCCTGGAAAAACTGCACTGGGAGGTGCTGGAGCAGGATCGCGTGGTGCTGGAAAGCCTGGCGCCGAACGCGCGCGAGCACGAGTACCTTTACCAGCACGACGTAGGCCTCTCCCGCCTGCGCCGCATGATGCAAAAGGCGGCGAAAGCGCAGCTTGCCGCGCGTGAAGCACAGCAGGGTGCCGCCTGATGAACGGTCTGCTGAGCGGAAAACGCATCGTAGTCACCGGCGCCGCGCGCGGCCTGGGCTACCACTTTGCCAAAGCCTGCGCGGAGCAGGGCGCGGCGGTGGTGATGTGCGACATCCTCGAAGGCGAACTGGCCGAGAGCGCGCACGGGCTGCGCGAGCAGGGATATGCGATCGAATCCCACGCTATCGATCTGGCCGATCCGCATTCCATAGAACATGCGTTCAGTGCCGTCGGCGAGCAGGGGCAGATTGACGGGCTGGTCAACAACGCGGCGATGGCCACCGGCGTCGGCGGTAAAAACATGCTTGATTACGATCCGGATCTCTGGGATCGGGTGATGAACGTCAACGTTAAAGGCACCTGGCTGGTGACGCGCGCGGCCGTCCCGCTGCTGCGCGACGGGGCGGGGATTGTCAACGTGGCGTCCGACACCGCGCTGTGGGGCGCACCGCGCCTGATGGCCTACGTGGCAAGCAAAGGCGCAGTGATCGCCATGACGCGCTCGATGGCGCGCGAGCTGGGCGAAAAACGTATTCGCATCAACGCGATTGCGCCGGGCCTGACCCGCGTCGAGGCAACCGAATATGTGCCCGCCGAGCGTCATCAGCTGTACGAAAACGGGCGCGCGCTGGCGGGCGCGCAGCAGCCGGACGATGTCACCGGCAGCGTGGTGTGGCTGCTCAGCGATCTGTCGCGCTTTATTACCGGCCAGCTGATCCCGGTGAACGGCGGCTTTGTTTTCAACTAACGGGTAAACGAAATGGCAAACGATCAGGAAGTGAAGTATCTGGTGCCGGGGCTTGAACGCGGCCTGCAGCTGCTGCTGGCCTTCGGCGAGCAGCATCGCGATCTGACCTTTGCCGAGCTGCACCGGCTGGTGGATATGCCGAAAGCCACCGCCTACCGCGTGGTGCAGACCCTGGAATACATGGGCTTTCTCGAGCGCAACGCGCGCACCAACACCTTTTCGCTCGGCATGAACGTGCTGCGCCTGGGCTTTGAGTACATCGCCTCGCTGGACGTGGCGCAGGTCGGGCAGCCGGTTATCGAGCAGCTGCGCGACGTCAGCCAGTGCAGCAGCCACCTGGCGATCCGCGACGGGCGCGACATCATTTACATCGCCCGCGTCAGCGCCGCCGGCTCGCGCATCAACCAGGTCAGCATTGGTACTCGCCTGCCGGTGCACTGCACCTCGCTTGGCCGCATGCTGCTGACCGATATTTCCCGCGCGGAGTTTGAACAGCTGTTCCCGCACGAGCGGCTGCCGGGCAACACGCCGGGGCAGCTTCACGAGCGCGAAGCGCTGTGGCAGATGGTGCAGCAGGATAAAGCCCGCGGGTTTGTCATCGGTGAATCCTTCTTCCGCCACGGCATCTCCTCCATCGTCTATCCGGTGTATGACCGAAGCGGGCGCGTGGCGGCGGTGGTCAGCATTCTGGTGCCGTCGGAAGAGATCCCGCAATCCGATCGCGAGCGCCTGCAAAGCGAGGTCAGCCTCGCGGCGGATAAAATTTCTGGCTTCTTAGGGTATTTATCACAGGCCAGTTAAATCAGTGAGTTAGCGTCAGGCGCTTGACTGCGTCGGGCATGTTTTACGCCCAGTTCGGGCAACATGAGGCAACAACGATGAGCGTAATCGGAATTGAAAAGCTGGAATTTGGCGTCGATGACCTGACGCACTGCGCCAAATTTATGCAGGACTTTGGCCTGACGGGCGATGCCAGCGGGCAGCGTTTTACCACCCTGAGCGGCGCGCGCGTCGAGCTGAATCCTATTGATAGCCCGAACCTGCCGCCCGCGTTTGAAGCAGGCAACACCCTGCGCCGCATGACCTGGGGCGTAGGCACAGCGCAGGAGCTGGACGCGCTGCGCCCGAGGCTCGCGCAGCAGCCGGGCTTTCGCGAAGTGGGCGACGCGCTGGAATGCCGCGATCCGAACGGCATGACCCTGCGGGTACAGGTCAGCCAGCAGACCGACGTCGAGCTGAACGTCGAGCCAATTAACCAGTGGGGCGACATGCGCCGCATCGACACGCCAAGCCCGGTGTACGACCGCGCCCAGCCGATCAACGTCGGCCACGTGGTGTTTTTCGTTGAGGAGCTGGCCGCGGTGGAGACATTCTACCGCGAGGTGCTCGGCTTCCAGGTTTCTGACCGCTACATCAACCGCGCCGTATTCCTGCGCTGCGGCCCGCGCGGCGGCCACCACAACCTGTTCCTGTTACAGCTGCCGAACCGCAAGCGCGGCCTGAACCACGTCGCCTTTACCGTGCGCGACATCCACGAGGTGATCGGCGGCGGGATCGCGATGAACAAAAACGACTGGAGCACCTTTATCGGGCCGGGCCGCCATCCGGTGTCGTCGGCGTACTTCTGGTACGTCAACAGCCCGACCGGCGGCGCGTTTGAGTATTACACCAACGACGACTACCTGACCGAAAACTGGCAGCCGCGCGAGCTGGAGCACTCCCTGGTCTCCTTTACCGAATGGGCGGTGGAAGGCGGGATTGATCACGACACCCGCCGCCAGCAGAAAAAGCCGGAGGCGGTATGACGTCGCGCATTGTCATTATCGGCGGCGGCCAGGCGGGCGGCTGGGCGGCGAAAACCCTGCGCGACGAGGGCTTTGACGGCGAGATTTGCGTGGTAGCGGAAGAGGAGTGGGATTTCTACGAACGTCCGCCGCTGTCGAAAGCCTCTCTGCTGGACGCCAATGCCGCCCTGCCGCGCCTGTTTTCGGAAGAGGCACAGCAGGCGCTGAACCTGACGTGGTATCGCCCGCTGCGCGCGGAGCAGATCGACCGCGTCGCCAAAACGGTGCTTTTAAGCAGCGGCGAACGCCTTAGTTACAACATACTTTTAATCGCGACCGGTGGGCGGGCGCGCCTGCCGAGCGAGGCGTGGATGAATCATCCGCAGGTGTACACCCTGCGCCACTGGCAGGACGCGCAGCGCCTGAAGGGGCGTCTGGCGGAAAGTAAAACTCTGGCAATTGTCGGCGGCGGCTGGATCGGGCTGGAGATTGCCGCCTCCGCGCGCAAAAGCGGCGTGGCGGTCACCCTGTTCGAACAGCAGCCCGCGCTGTGCATGCGCTCGGTGAGCGCCGACGTATCGCAGCGGCTGGCGGCGATCCACCGCGAGCAGGGCGTCGATATCCGCACCGGCTGCGGCGCGCTGGAGCTGGAGGATAGTGACGGTCTGCCGGTCATTCACTGCGACGGCAGGCGGGAAACGTTCGATGCGGTTGTCGTCGGGATCGGCGTCGATCTCAACCTGGAGCTGGCGCGCGACGCCGGGCTGAAAACCGACCGCGGGATCGTGGTGGACGCGCAGGGCCGCACGTCCGATCCGGCGATCTTCGCCGCGGGCGACGTGGCGCAGCACCACCGCTACGGCCTGTGCATTCAGTCCTGGGCCTTTGCCCAGAACCAGGCGGTGGCGACGGCGAAAGCGATGCTCAGCGCGGACGCGCCCGGCTACGACGAGGCGCCGTGGCTGTGGTCGGATCAATACCAGCACAATATTCAGATCCTCGGCATTCCGCAGGCGGGAAGCAAAACCCTCGTTCGCGACGGCGCGCTCTTTTTCTCGCTGGACGAGAACGGACGCCTGACGCAGCTGGTGGCGTTTAACGACCCGCGCACCGTCAAGCTGGCAAAGCGGTGGATGGCGGCTGGACGAGATCTGTCCGACGTGCCGCTCGCCGACCCGGCCTTTTCACTGATGTCACTGCGATAGCAAACGCGCACCCGTAGGGGGAGAGATGACCACATTAGACACCAACGCCGCGCCGGAACAGGCGAGCGGCGAGGGCATCCGTACGCCCGAAAAGGCGGTTCGCTGGGCGATCCCGCTGTCGCTGCTGGCCTGCGTGCTGCTGGCGTTTTTCGACAAAATCAGCATTGCGGCGCTGTTTTCCGACGGCCATTTCCAGCAGGCTATGGGCATCGATTTTGACACCACGCGCCTCGGCATTCTGATGAGCGCGTTCCTGCTGAGCTACGGCTTTTCGTCGGTCTTTTTAAGCGGCCTGGGAGACAAAATCCCCCCGCTGCGCCTGCTCACCGGCATGATGGCGGTGTGGTGCGTGCTGATGGTGGCGATGGGCTTTACCCATAACTACACGCTAATGATCGTTCTGCGCATCCTGCTCGGCGTGGCGGAAGGGCCGCTGTTCCCGCTGGCCTTCGCCATCGTGCGGCACAACTTCCCGCAGCACCTGCAGGCGCGCGCCACCATGCTCTGGCTGCTCGGCACGCCGGTGGGCGCGGCGATTGGCTTCCCGCTCTCCCTCTGGCTGCTGAACACCTTCGGCTGGCAGAGCACCTTCTTTGTGATGGCGATGCTGACCGTTCCGGTGCTGATCTTCGTGCGCATTGGCCTGCGCGGTATTCGCCTGGAGGCGAAACCGACCAGCACGCAAACGTCGCAGGAAGAGCGGCGCGCCGCCCGCCGTGAACTGTTTGTCAGCCCGCACTTCTGGATCATCTGCGTTTTCAACATCGCCTTTCTCACCTACCTGTGGGGCATCAACGGCTGGCTGCCGGGCTACCTGATCAAAGGCAAGGGCATTCATCTGGAGCACGCGGGCTGGCTGTCGTCGATGCCCTTCATCGCAATGCTGGCGGGGGAAGTGATTGGCGCGTGGCTCTCTGACCGCGTCGATAAGCGCGCGGCGGCCTGCTTTATCTCCATGGCCGGTGCGGCCGTCGGGCTGGCGGCGGTCATGCACCTCGACACCCCGCTCGCCATCATCGCGGCGATGAGCTTCAGCACCTTTATGTGGGGCACCGGCGCGCCGAACATTTTCGCCCTGCTGGCGAAGGCCACCCACCCGCGGGTGAGCGCCACCGCGGGCGGCATTTTCAACGGGCTGGGAAACTTTGCGGGCGCGCTGTCGCCTGCGGTGATGGGCGCGCTAATCGCCTTCACCCACAGCATGGATTCCGGGCTGATTTTTCTGGCGGTAATGGCGGCAGTAGGCTGCGTCCTGTTACTGCCGCTGCTGAAACGTTACTGAGGAGAGCGTCATGAGTGATTCAACCGTAACCCGTAAAACCGGCATCAAACCTGAAAACCTGACCATGGAAGAGTGGGTCGAGTCGCGGATTGCGCGCTTTGAAGGCCGCAAGTACGACTGGAACGCGCTGAAGTTTCAGGCCGACTTCGACCCGAAATACCGCCGCGCGCAGATGCGCTACATCGGCACCGGCGCGACGGGCGTGGCGAGCGACACCAACACCGTCCAGGCGGAACATTTTACCTTCTCTACCATGGTGCTGCCGTCGAAGTGCGAAGGGCCGCTGCACCTGCACGACGACGTGGAAGAGGTGTTCTTCATGCTGAAGGGGCAGATCACGCTGATGATCCAGGACGGCGACAGCTACACCGAAACCGTGCTGCGCGAGCGCGACCTGATCTCCGTTCCGGCGGGCATCTATCGCGGGCTGTTTAACCACGGCGAAGAAGAGGCGCTGATGTGCGTGATGCTGGGCACCAACAGGCCGGAAATCCCGACCTATCCGGCCGATCATCCGCTGTCAAAAGTGAAGCGGAACCAGGGGGCGTGATGACGGGCTTTCGTGAACAGGGAAGCGGCATCCCGCTGATGCTGCTTCACGGCATCAGCTCCGGCGCGGCTTCCTGGCATAAGCAGATGGCGCTGAGCGGCTTTCGCGTGCTGGCGTGGGACATGCCCGGTTACGGCGACAGCCCGATGCTGGCGGTGGAGCGCGCCAGCGCGGGCGATTACGCCGACGCGCTGGCGGCGATGCTCGACCGCGCGGGCGTCTGGCAGGCGGTGCTGGTGGGCCATTCGCTGGGGGCGCTGGTGGCCTCGGCTTTTGCGGCGAAGTTCCCGGCGCGCGTGCTGCACCTGGTGCTGGCGGACGCCGCGCAGGGCTACGGCCAGGCCGCGCCGGAGCAGCGCGAGCAGGTCTGGCGCAACCGCGAGCAGCAGATGGCGCTGGGCGGTGAAATTCTTGCCCAGACCCGCGCGGCGAAGCTGCTGCGCCCCGGCGCGCGCGAGGAGGACATTGCCACCGTCGCGGCGGGTATGCGCAGCCTGCGGGCGGAGGGCTACCTTGCCGCCGCGTGGATGCTGGCGCACGACGATATTCACGGCTGGCTGAAGCGTTATTCCGGCGCGTTTGAGGTCTGGTGCGGCGAGCAGGACGCCATTACCCAGCCGGAGCTGGTGCAGGGGCTGGCGCTGCGCTACGGCATGCCGTTTACCGCGATTCCCCAGGCCGGGCACGCCAGCTATCTCGATAACGACGCGTTTTTTAACCAACGGCTTTTACGCATTAAAGAAGAGGTGCGCGATGAATGCACACATTGACGGGCGCGTGGCGGTCGTTACCGGCGGGTCTTCGGGCATTGGTTTCGAAACGCTGCGCCTGCTGCTCGGCGAAGGGGCAAAGGTCGCCTTCTGCGGCCGCGATCCGGACCGCCTCGCCAGCGCCCACGCGGCGCTGCAAAACGAATACCCCGACGGGGACATTTTCTCTTACCGCTGCGACGTGCTGAAGGCCGAAGAGGTGCACGCCTTCGCGCAGGCGGTGAAATCCCGCTTTGGCGCGGCGGACATGCTGATCAACAACGCCGGACAGGGCTACGTGGCCCACTTCCACGACACCCCGCGCGAGGCGTGGCTGCACGAAGCCGAGCTTAAGCTGTTTGGCGTCATCAACCCGGTGCAGGCGTTTCAGCCGCTGCTGGAGCAGTCCGATATTGCCTCGATCACCTGCGTAAACTCCCTGCTGGCGCTCCAGCCGGAAGAACACATGATTGCAACCTCCGCCGCCCGCGCGGCGCTGCTCAACATGACGCTGACGCTCTCAAAAGAGCTGGTGGGCAAAGGCATTCGCGTGAACTCGATCCTGCTCGGCATGGTGGAGTCCGGCCAGTGGCAGCGCCGCTTTGAGAGCCGGACGGACAAAAGTCAGAGCTGGCCGGAGTGGACGGCGGATATCGCGCGTAAACGTGGCATCCCGATGGCGCGCCTCGGCAAGCCGCAGGAGCCCGCGCGGGCGCTGCTGTTCCTCGCCTCGCCGCTGGCGTCGTTCACCACCGGCGCGGCGCTGGACGTTTCCGGCGGCTTCTGCCGCCATCTGTAAGGACGCATCATGAAAAAAGTCATGTTAATTGGTTTTGGCGCGATGGCGCAGGCGGTAATTGAGCGCCTGCCCGCGGGGGTGGCTATCGGCTGGATTGTGGCACGCGAGCCTCACCATGCGGCGATTCACGCGCAATTCGGCGGTGCGGTGGCGGCCCTGGCCTCGCCGATGGACTGCGCCGAGTCGCCGGATCTGGTGCTGGAATGCGCCAGCCAGCAGGCGGTCGTCGAGTATGGCGAAGCGATTCTCCGCCGCGGCTGGCACCTGGCGGTAATCTCAACCGGGGCGCTGGCCGACAGCGAACTGGAAGCTCGCCTGCTGAATGCGGGCGGAAAGCTGACGCTGCTCTCCGGCGCGGTGGCGGGCATCGACGGGCTGGCGGCGGCAAAGGAGGGCGGCCTTGAGCGCGTCACCTACCGGTCACGCAAAAGCCCGGCCAGCTGGCGCGGCAGCTACGCCGAGCAGCTTATCGACCTCAATGCGGTGTCGGAAGCGAAGGTCTTCTTCGAGGGCAGCGCCCGCGAGGCGGCGCGACTCTTTCCGGCCAACGCCAACGTGGCGGCGACCGTGGCGCTCGGCGGCGTCGGAATGGACGACACCCGCGTGCAGCTGATGGTCGATCCGGCCACAAAGCGAAATACCCACACGCTGCACGTCGAGGGGCTGTTTGGCGAATTTCATCTTGAGCTGAGCGGGCTGCCGCTGGCGTCTAACCCTAAAACCTCCACCCTTGCGGCACTGAGCGCGGTACGCGCCTGCCGCGAGCTGGCCCTGCGCTGAGGACCTGATATGGACGAGCAACAGATTTTTATCGGCGGGCAGTGGCGACGCGGCGGCGGCAGCGCGATGCAGAGCCATTTCCCCGCCGACGGATCGCTCAACGCGACGCTGAACGCGGCTGGCCTGGACGATCTGGAAGACGCCATTGAAGCCGGCGAGCGCGCGTGGCGCGATCCGGCCTGGCGCAACGCGCTGCCGCACGTGCGCGCGAAGATCCTGCATAAGGTTGCCGATCTGATTGAATCCCGCGTTGACGCGCTGGCGCAGATGCAGAGCCGCGATAACGGCAAGCCGCTGGCGGAAGCGCGCGGGCTGGTGATGAGCGCGGCGGGCACGGCCCGCTACTTCGCCGCCGCCTGCGAGCTGCTGGAAGGCGAACTGCCCACGCCGCGCCAGCCCGACCTGCTGACGCTGAGCCGCTACGAGCCGCTCGGCGTGGTGGCCGCCATCACGCCGTGGAACTCGCCGATCGCCAGCGAAATGCAGAAGGTTGCTCCAGCCATCGCGGCGGGTAACGCGGTGATCCTCAAACCTGCCGAAGCGACGCCGCTGATGGCGCTGGAGCTGGCGCGTATTTTTGAGCAGGCAGGCCTGCCCGCCGGGCTGCTGAGCGTGCTGCCGGGCAAAGGCTCGGTGATTGGCGACGCGCTGGCGCGCCATCCTCGCGTGCGGAAAATTTCCTTTACCGGCGGCACGACCACCGGTCGCCATCTGGCGCACGTGGCGGCGGAAAAGCTGATCCCGGCATCGCTCGAGCTGGGCGGGAAATCCCCGACTATCGTGCTGGAGGATGCGGACGTTGAGCAGGCCGCACGGGGCATTTGCTACGGCATTTTCAGCTCGGCGGGGCAGGCGTGCATCGCCGGATCGCGCCTGTTCATCCACCAGAGCCTTTACGCGCCGCTGATGGCGCGCCTGCTGGAACTCACCCGCGGCCTGCGCGTTGGGCATCCGTTTACCGAGGGCGTTCACGTCGGGCCGCTGATTAACGAGAAGCACCGCCAGAGCGTCATGGAGTACGTTGCGCTGGCAAAACGCGAAGGGGGCCGCGTGCTGTGCGGCGGGGAGATCCCGGCCGACCCGTCTCTGGCGAACGGCAGCTTCTTCCAGCCGACGATTATCGATGGGCTGACCAACGCCGCCCGCGCCTGCCGGGAGGAGATCTTCGGCCCGGTGCTGGTGGCGATGCCGTTTAGCGATGAAGCCACGCTTATCCGCGAGGCCAACGACTCGGTATACGGCCTGGCGGCGGGCATCTGGACGCGCGATATCGGGCGCGCGCTGCGCCTGAGCGAGCAGCTGGAAGCGGGCACGGTGTGGATCAACACCTACAAAGTCTTTGCGATTTCGACCCCGTTCGGGGGCTTTAAAGAGAGCGGTCTGGGCCGCGAAAAGGGCATTCAGGGATTAAAAGCCTGGATGCAGCAAAAGAGCATTTATCTGGCGACGGGTAATAGCGTCAACCACTGGTGCGACTGAGAAAGGGTGAGCAATGAGCGAAATGATAACCGTCGGCGACGCCATCGCCAGAACGCTGGAGCAGTATCAGGTTGAGGCCATCTACGGCGTCATCTCCATTCACAATTTGCCGATCGCGGATGCGGTGGGGCAGCGCGGCAACATTCGCTTTGTGCCCGCGCGCGGCGAAGCGGGTTCCGTCACCATGGCCGACGCGCACGGGCGGTTTTCGGGCCTCGGCGTGGCGCTGACCAGCACCGGCGCGGGCGCGGGTAACGCCGTCGGCGCGCTGGTTGAGGCAATGAACGCCTGCACGCCGCTGCTGCACCTGACCGGCCAGGTTGAAAAGGCGTGGCTGGACGCCGACACCGGGTTTATTCACGAAACCCGCGATCAGCTGACCTTCCTCAAGGCCAGCTCAAAGCGGGCGTACCGCATCAGCAGCGCGAATCAGGCGATCGCGATCCTGCACAAGGCGATACAGGAGGCGCAGACGCCGCCGTGTGGCCCGGTGTCGGTGGAGATCCCGATTGATATTCAGGGGGCAAAAATCCCTGCATCGCTGGTGACGGCGGCGGTGAAAGCGCCTGCGGCTTCACCCGCTGATGCTGGCGCCGTCGACGCGCTGTGGGCGCAGCTGAAGCAGGCGAAACAGCCGCTGCTGTGGCTCGGCGGCGGGGCGCTGGGAAGCGCTGACGCGGTGAAACGGCTGGCGGACGCGGGCGTAACGGTGATTTCCAGCACCCACGCGCGCGGCGTGCTGCCGGACGCCCATCGCGCCAGCCTGCGGGCGTTCCACAACTCGCCGTCCGTCGAAGCGCTTATCGCAAAATGCGACTTCACGCTGGTCGCGGGCTCGCGCCTGCGCAGCAATGAAACCCGCTCCTGGACGCTCGAACTGCCGCACCCGCGCGTGCAGATCGATATCGATCCGGCGGCGGCAAGCCGTAACTATTTGATGGACGATACGCTCATTGCCGACTGTTCCGCGCTGCTGACCGCGCTGGCAGAAAAAGCGCAGGGGCGCGAGTGGGGCAGCGCCCGGTGGGACGCGCAGGTTCAGCAGGCGGTTGAGCAAGCCGAGCAGGGGCTGCGCGAACAGTGCGGGGCGTATGCGAAGCTCAACGATGCGATTGAAAAGGCGCTGCCGAAGGATGGCCTGCTGGTGCGCGATATCACCGTGTCCGGCAGCCTGTGGGGCAGCCGCCTGTTCCGCGCCAACGGCCCATTGATGAACATCCATTCCCTGGCGGGAGCGATTGGCATGGGCCTGCCGATGGCCATCGGCACCGCGATTGCCAACCCGCAGCGTAAGGTGGTGGGGCTGGTGGGCGACGGCGGCCTGAGCCTGAACCTGGGCGAGCTGGCAACGCTTGCCCAGGAGAAAGCCAACGTGACGCTACTGGTCATGAACGACGGGGGCTACGGCGTGATGCGCGGTATTCAGGATAAGTATTTCGGCGGACGTCAGTATTACAACGAACTGCACACGCCGGACTTTACGCTGCTGGCGCAGGCGATTGGGCTGCAGGCCTGGAGCGTTGAGCGGGCGGAGGATTTTGATGCCGTGATGACCGAAGCGCTGGCGATGCCGGGGCCGTCGGTGGTGGAAGTGCGGATGGGGCAGATTGGCGCGCTGAAGTTCGCCGGGCCGCCGCAGAAATCGCTTTACTGAGGTGCGGATTGTTCCCCTCACCCCAGCCCTCTCCCCAAAGGGGAGAGGGTGTTTAAGTCCCCTCGCCCCTTTGGGGAGAGGGTTAGGGTGAGCGGGCAAAATCAGAACACGTTAAACGGGTATTCCACGTAGGCGCGGATCTCATCCCCACCCACGTTGTAATCGCTGGCGTTGCTGGAGACGCGCAGCACCGAGTAGCGCAGGCGCAGCGTCAGGTCTTTCGCCGGGCCGTTCTGCACCTTGTACTGGATCTGGTTAAACCACTCGTGCTCTTTGCCGTTGCTGGTTTCAGCGGTCTTGATGTTGTCGCCGCGCACGTAGGCGGTGGTCCAGCTCAGGCCCGGCAGGCCGAGGCCGCCGAAGTCGAGGCCGTAGGACGCCTGCCATGAGCGTTCGTCTTCCGCGTTAAAATCTGACCAGTAGGAGTTCGCCAGCCAGATGGTGTTGCCGCCGTCACCGACGCCGCCGCGATCGCGATAGCCGCCGTAGCTGTAGCCGGTGCTGCCGCTGCTCTGCTGATACGCCACCTTAAAGGTGTGAATGTCCCAGATGTAGCTGGCGGCCAGGCTCCAGATAGTGTTGCTGCGCCCGGTATCGAGGCTGTCTGCGTAGCCCTGATCCAGGCGGGAGTTATAGCCGTTGAAGTCAAGGATCAGCTGCTGACCGGTGCTAAACGGCTGTTTGAAGTTCAGGCCCAGGTACTGCTTGTTCATGACCTCTTCGTTGTGAGAGGCATACAGCGCGCCGCTGAACTGGTCGTTGAACTGGTAGCTCGCCCCGCCGAAGGTCAGGCTTTTTAGCCCGCTGTCGTGGCGGTCGTCGCTTTTTCGCTGCTCGTCCGTAAAGTAGCCGGCGTTAACCTCCAGGCCGTCGATCTCTTTCGACGTCAGCAGCGTGCCGGTGTAGCTTTCATACAGCAGGCGCGAGCTGTCGGCCGTCACAATCGGCAGCGCGGGGCGCTGGTTGCCGTAGCTCAGCACGGTGTTGGAGATACGCATTTTGGCCGTTGCGCCTAACTTTGCGAGGTCCGATTTTGCGCGTCCGTCGTCTTCCTGCTTAAAGAAGTCGATGCCGCCCGCGCCGCTTTTGCCGCGGCCCCCGTCAAGGCGCACGCCGTACTGGGCAATGCCGTCCACGCCAAAACCGATTAGCCCTTCGGTATAGCCGGATTCAAAGGTCGCGACGATACCCTGGCCCCATTCGGCTTTATCCTGCTGGCCCTGATGGTAATCACGGCTGATATACGCATTGCGTAAAAACAGATCTAAATGGCTGTCGCCAATAAAACCCTGGCTGTCTGACTGCTGGCTGGCAACGGCGGGTAATGCGGAAAATAAGCCTAATGCAATTAACGATAATTCTTTTTTCACGGAGGGAACGTCTCTGTCTGGATTATATTAAAGTGGGTTGCTGCATCGCGATAATTACCTGAAAGGGTAATGAATGCAATAATTATGTAATCAGACGTTTCTGTGCGCGAACCCTTGCTGCACGCGCTCTCAAGCGGACGAATTAATATCTCGGTGATAATTACCGATACGTGCGGTTTAATTAACAAATCATGCGAAATAAAAAGGAGGCAAATATGCCTCCTTCCAACATTATTTAATTCCGTCTGCGGCCATGCGGTCGCGAATATGCTGCGCGCGCTCAACGGAGGCCGGGTGATCGTCAAACATGGAGCTTTGGCGGCCTTCTTCCAGCTTCGCCAGCTTTTCAAAGCTGGTGGCTAAACCGGATGGATTAATGCCGCGTTTGCGCAACAGATCGTAGGAGTAGTCATCGGCCTCGGATTCCTGGCGCTGAGAGAACTGGGAATTGACCAGCTTCTCGCCCATGTCGCCAATCTGTGATTGAGACAGGCTTCCGACGATGCCGCCCGCAGAGGCCGCCGCCGCGCGAACGGCGTTGGTGCCCAGCGCAACCTGCATGCCTTTCTTCACGTGGCCCAGGGCGACGTGGCCCATCTCATGGCCGATCACCGCTTCGACTTCGTTGTCGGTCATCATGTCCATGAGCCCGCTGTAAACGCGGATGCAGCCGTTCGCCATCGCAAAGGCGTTCACGTCTTTGGCGACGTAAACCTTGTAGTTCACCGGCTGGCCGTTGATGTTGTCCCCGAGTGCGGAAGCAATCTTATTCAGACGCTGCGTGTAGGTACTGTTAGCCGGCGCGAGTGTGGCTTTCGCGTCCATATCTTTACAGGCCTGATCGCTCAGCGCGATGACCTGCGCGTCGCTCAGGGAGTAGGCCTGAAAAGCTTCCGCGCCTGAGGACATCAGGCCGTTAGAATCCATATTCTGGCAGCCGCTCAGCAGGAGCGTCGTTCCCAGAGCCAGCACAATTGCACGCATTTTCATGTCGTTGTTTCCGTACCCGTTAAACTAAAAAAAATCCGAAAATCACCGTAAGCGAAGCCGGTGCTGCGCTAAGTATAAAGAATATCGACACGGGCGGGCGAGCAGATTGCGCAACATGCGAGCATGATCCAGAGATTTCTTAAGCGGCAAAAGAATGGTCCATGTACATGCCCTGCGGCTTGGGTTACATTGTTGGCACTTTTTTCCGGCGTAGCCCAAAACGCGCTGTCGTCAAGGGCATGGCCTTTAACAGTCCGATCTGGAGTTAAAATGTCCTCACGTAAAGAGCTTGCAAATGCTATTCGTGCGCTGAGCATGGACGCAGTACAAAAAGCCAAATCCGGTCACCCGGGCGCCCCTATGGGCATGGCTGATATCGCCGAAGTCCTGTGGCGTGATTTCATGAACCACAACCCGCAGAACCCGGCATGGGCTGACCGCGACCGCTTCGTGCTGTCCAACGGCCACGGCTCTATGCTCATCTATAGCCTGCTGCACCTCACCGGCTACGATCTGCCTATCGACGAGCTGAAAAACTTCCGTCAGCTGCACTCCAAAACTCCAGGTCACCCGGAAGTGGGTTACACCGCGGGCGTTGAAACCACCACCGGCCCGCTGGGTCAGGGTATTGCTAACGCAGTCGGTATGGCGATTGCCGAGAAGACCCTTGCGGCACAGTTCAACCGTCCTGGTCACGACATCGTTGACCACTTCACCTACGCGTTCATGGGCGACGGCTGCATGATGGAAGGCATTTCTCACGAAGTGTGCTCCCTGGCCGGTACCCTGAAGCTCGGCAAGCTGGTCGCGTTCTACGACGACAACGGTATCTCCATCGACGGCCACGTTGAAGGCTGGTTTACGGACGACACCGCGGCTCGCTTTGAAGCCTACGGCTGGCACGTTGTGCGCGGCGTTGACGGCCACGATGCTGACTCGATTAAACGTGCGGTAGAAGAAGCACGTGCAGTCACTGACAAACCGTCCCTGCTGATGTGCAAAACCATCATTGGCTTCGGTTCCCCGAACAAAGCGGGTACGCACGACTCCCACGGCGCGCCGCTGGGCGACGCTGAAATTGCGCTGACCCGTGAAGCGCTGGGCTGGAAATATCCTGCTTTCGAAATCCCTTCTGAAATCTACGCCCAGTGGGATGCGAAAGAAGTGGGCCAGGCGAAAGAGTCTGCGTGGAACGAGAAGTTCGCTGCCTACGCGAAGGCGTTCCCTCAGGAAGCGGCAGAATTTACTCGTCGTATGAAGGGCGAAATGCCGTCTGATTTCGACGCGAAAGCGAACGAGTTCATCGCTAAACTGCAGGCGAACCCGTCTAAGATCGCCAGCCGTAAAGCGTCGCAGAATGCGATTGAAGCGTTCGGTCCTCTGCTGCCTGAATTCCTCGGCGGCTCAGCTGACCTGGCGCCGTCTAACCTGACCCTGTGGTCCGGTTCTAAGCCAATCAACGAAGACACCGCGGGTAACTATATCCATTACGGCGTGCGTGAGTTTGGTATGACCGCGATTGCCAACGGTATCTCCCTGCACGGCGGTTTCCTGCCGTACACCTCTACCTTCCTGATGTTCGTTGAATACGCGCGTAACGCCGTGCGTATGGCTGCGCTGATGAAGCAGCGTCAGGTGATGGTCTACACCCACGACTCCATTGGTCTGGGCGAAGATGGTCCAACCCACCAGCCGGTAGAGCAGGTGGCTTCTCTGCGCGTGACCCCGAACATGTCTACCTGGCGTCCATGTGACCAGGTGGAATCCGCGGTGGCGTGGAAATACGGCGTTGAGCGTCACGACGGTCCAACCGCGCTGATCCTCTCCCGTCAGAACCTGGCGCAGCAGGAGCGTACTCCAGAGCAGCTGGCGAACATCGCTCGCGGCGGCTACGTGCTGAAAGACTGCGCAGGTCAGCCAGAGCTGATCTTCATCGCTACCGGTTCTGAAGTTGAGCTGGCCGTGGCTGCATGGGAAAAACTGACTGCCGAAGGCGTGAAGGCGCGCGTGGTCTCCATGCCGTCTACCGATGCGTTCGACAAGCAGGATGCAGCCTACCGTGAATCCGTTCTGCCTAAAGCGGTTTCCGCTCGCGTGGCGGTTGAAGCGGGTATCGCTGACTACTGGTTCAAATACGTGGGCCTGAACGGCGCTATCGTCGGTATGACCACCTTCGGTGAATCGGCTCCGGCAGAGCTGCTGTTCGAAGAGTTTGGCTTCACCGTTGAGAACGTTGTCGCGAAAGCGAAAGAACTGCTGTAATCGCCGTTTTGCCCCGGTGGCGCTTGCGCTTACCGGGCTTATAAATAGCGCTAAAATGTAGGCCGGGTAAGCGCAAGCGCCACCCGGCTTTTTTGTATGCACGATTCCTCAGACATGTAACTGCTCTGTAAATTATTCCACCAAAAATGTGACTCAAGTCATATAGCTGGCTTATTGGTCTGGACAGACATTCCTTTTATTCCCCGATTCGCTTATTCTTGCTGAAGCGTTTCAGTCGATGATGTGTTCGACAAATGACCAATCAATCGCAGTTTGTGACAGGCAGCATTCCCCTTCGGGCGTCGCTGGATTACTCTTTCAGCCACCTCACACTCAGGGAAAGCGTTGCAGGAGATCTATGACCGTACGCGTAGCGATTAATGGCTTCGGCCGCATCGGGCGCAACGTGGTTCGTGCTTTGTATGAATCCGGGCGTCGTGCGGAAATCACCGTGGTGGCAATCAATGAACTGGCGGATGCTACGGGCATGGCGCATTTGTTGAAATATGACACCAGCCATGGGCGCTTTGCCTGGGACGTTCGCCAGGAAAGAGACCAGCTTTTCGTCGGTGATGATGTCATTCGCGTGCTGCATGAGCCCAGCATAGAAGGGCTGCCGTGGCGAGAGCTGGGCGTGGACGTAGTGCTTGACTGTACCGGCGTGTACGGCACCCGCGAACACGGTGAAGCGCATCTGACCGCGGGGGCGAAAAAAGTGCTGTTCTCCCATCCCGGCAGTAACGACCTCGACGCCACCGTCGTTTACGGCGTAAACCACCTTGAGCTCCAGGCCGAACAGCGCATCGTCTCCAACGCTTCCTGCACCACCAACTGCATTATTCCGGTCATTAAACTGTTAGACGATGCGTATGGCATAGAGTCCGGCACCGTAACGACGATCCACTCCGCCATGCACGATCAGCAGGTGATCGACGCCTATCACCCGGATCTGCGACGCACTCGCGCGGCGAGCCAGTCAATCATTCCGGTGGATACTAAACTCGCTGCGGGGATCACCCGTATTTTCCCGCAGTTTAACGACCGCTTTGAAGCAATTGCCGTGCGCGTTCCCACGATTAACGTCACCGCAATCGACCTGAGCGTGACCGTGAAAAAACCGGTAAAAGCCTGTGAAGTCAACCTGTTGCTGCAAAAAGCGGCACAGGGAGCATTTCATGGTATAGTTGACTATACGGAATTACCGTTGGTCTCAGTGGATTTTAACCACGACCCGCACAGCGCCATTGTTGATGGCACGCAAACGCGCGTGAGTGGTGCACACCTTATCAAGACGCTGGTCTGGTGTGATAACGAATGGGGCTTTGCTAACCGAATGCTCGACACTACGTTAGCAATGGCCGCGAAAGGTTTCAGGTAAGACGCAGCGTGCGTCTTCAAGACTTTATCAAGAATCAACGAGAGGATTCACCATGTCTGTAATTAAGATGACCGATCTGGATCTGGCAGGTAAACGCGTTTTCATCCGTGCCGATCTGAACGTACCGGTTAAAGATGGCAAAGTGACCAGCGACGCGCGTATTCGTGCTTCTCTGCCAACCATTGAACTGGCGCTGAAGCAGGGTGCTAAAGTGATGGTAACCTCCCACCTGGGCCGTCCAACCGAAGGTGAGTACAACGAAGAGTTCTCCCTGCTGCCGGTTGTTAATTACCTGAAAGACAAACTGTCTAACCCGGTTCGTCTGGTTAAAGATTACCTGGACGGCGTTGAAGTAGCTGCCGGTGAGCTGGTTGTTCTGGAAAACGTTCGCTTCAACAAAGGCGAGAAGAAAGACGACGAAGCGCTGTCCAAAAAATACGCTGCCCTGTGCGACGTATTCGTCATGGATGCCTTCGGTACTGCACACCGCGCGCAGGCTTCCACCCACGGTATCGGTAAATTTGCCGACGTAGCCTGTGCAGGTCCACTGCTGGCTGACGAACTGGAAGCGCTGGGCAAAGCCCTGAAAGAACCTGCTCGTCCAATGGTCGCTATCGTTGGTGGTTCTAAAGTGTCTACCAAACTGACCGTTCTGGATTCCCTGTCTAAAATCGCTGACCAGCTGATCGTTGGCGGTGGTATCGCGAACACCTTCGTTGCTGCTCAAGGCCACAACGTGGGTAAATCCCTGTACGAAGCAGACCTGGTTGACGAAGCGAAACGCCTGCTGAGCACCTGCGATATTCCTGTTCCGACTGACGTTCGCGTAGCGACCGAGTTCTCCGAAACCGCAACCGCGACCCTGAAATCTGTTAACGACATTAAAGATGAAGAGCAGATTCTGGACCTGGGCGACGTTTCTGCAGAGAAACTGGCTGAAATCCTGAAAAACGCGAAAACGATTCTGTGGAACGGCCCGGTTGGCGTGTTTGAATTCCCTAACTTCCGTAAAGGCACCGAAATCGTTGCTAACGCAATCGCAGACAGCGAAGCGTTCTCTATCGCAGGCGGTGGTGACACCCTGGCAGCTATCGACCTGTTCGGTATTGCTGACAAGATCTCCTACATCTCCACTGGTGGCGGCGCATTCCTCGAATTCGTGGAAGGCAAAGTTCTGCCAGCAGTAGCAATGCTCGAAGAGCGCGCTAAGAAGTAAGCCATTCAAGGGCAGGGAAACCTGCCCAATTTTCAGCGCGCTTTTAAGAGCTCGCACCTTTTCTAACGGCCGAAGATACAGGACTAAGCAACATGTCTAAAATTTTTGATTTCGTAAAACCTGGCGTGATCACTGGTGATGACGTACAGAAAGTGTTCCAGGTAGCTAAAGAAAACAACTTCGCTCTGCCAGCAGTTAACTGCGTGGGTACCGACTCCATCAACGCCGTACTGGAAACCGCTGCAAAAGTAAAAGCACCAGTTATCGTTCAGTTCTCTAACGGTGGTGCTGCGTTCATCGCAGGTAAAGGCGTGAAAACTGACGTTCCACAGGGCGCGGCAATCCTGGGCGCGATCTCTGGTGCGCACCACGTACACCAGATGGCAGAGCACTACGGTGTTCCAGTTATCCTGCACACTGACCACTGCGCGAAGAAACTGCTGCCGTGGATCGACGGTCTGCTGGACGCGGGTGAAAAACACTTCGCGGCAACCGGTAAGCCACTGTTCTCTTCTCACATGATCGACCTGTCTGAAGAGTCACTGCACGAAAACATCGAAATCTGCTCTAAGTACCTGGCGCGCATGGCCAAAATCGGCATGACCCTGGAAATCGAACTGGGCTGCACCGGCGGTGAAGAAGACGGCGTGGACAACAGCCACATGGACGCTTCTGCCCTGTACACCCAGCCAGAAGACGTTGATTACGCGTACACCGAGCTGAGCAAAATCAGCCCACGCTTCACCATCGCGGCGTCCTTCGGTAACGTGCACGGCGTGTACAAGCCAGGTAACGTGGTTCTGACCCCAACCATCCTGCGTGATTCTCAGGAATACGTTTCTAAGAAACACAACCTGCCGCACAACAGCCTGAACTTCGTCTTCCACGGCGGTTCCGGTTCTTCTGCTCAGGAAATCAAAGATTCCGTAAGCTACGGCGTAGTGAAAATGAACATCGATACTGACACCCAGTGGGCAACCTGGGACGGTATCCTGCAATACTACAAAACCAACGAAGCTTACCTGCAGGGCCAGCTGGGCAACCCGAAAGGCGAAGACCAGCCGAACAAGAAATACTACGATCCACGCGTATGGCTGCGTGCTGCCCAGTCTTCCATGATTACTCGTTTGGAGCAGGCATTCAAAGAGCTGAACGCGGTTGACGTTCTGTAATTTGCGCTGCTGACAGCATCAGAAGGCCCGCATATGCGGGCCTTTTTTTATGGTTTTTCAACATGCTGCAACATCTGATTTTGTGATCTGTTTGGCAATACTTGCTCTTTTTGTTTACCCTTTACTAACCTGCCCGTCTCCATGAGGGATAGATTTTTGTGGTTTGATTTAGCATAAGGATAAATGAATGGACGATCTCGGTGTAGTAGATGGCATCAACAATGCGGGGACCTGGCTGGTGCGCAACCAGGCGCTGCTGCTGAGTTATGCGGTAAATATCGTCGCGGCAATCGCGATTATCATCGTCGGTATGATCGTGGCGCGCATCGTCTCGAATACCGTTAACCGGGTTATGGTCGCGCGACACATCGACGCGACGGTCGCGGACTTCCTCTCCGCGCTGGTGCGCTACGGTATCATCGCCTTTACCCTGATTGCGGCGCTTGGTCGCGTCGGCGTGCAAACGGCATCCGTCATTGCGGTACTCGGTGCGGCAGGTCTGGCTATTGGCCTGGCGCTGCAGGGCTCACTTTCGAACCTCGCCGCTGGCGTACTGCTGGTGACCTTCCGTCCGTTCCGCTCCGGTGAATACGTTGACCTCGGCGGCATCGCCGGGACCGTGCTTCAGGTGCAGATTTTCTCCACCACCATGCGCACCGTCGACGGCCGTATCGTTGTGATCCCTAACGGCAAAATTATCGCCGGAAACATCATTAACTTCTCCCGCGAGCCGGTGCGTCGTAACGAGCTGATTATTAGCGTGGCGTATGATTCGGACATCGATCAGGTGAAATCCCTGATTGCCAATATCATTGCCTCTGACGATCGTATTCTGAAAGATCGCGAGCAGACCGTGCGTCTTAACGAACTGGGCGCGTCGTCCATTAACTTTGTGGTGCGTATCTGGAGCAAAAGCAGTGATTTGCAAAACGTTTACTGGGACGTGCTGGAACGCATTAAGCGTGATTTTGACGCCAACGGCATCAGCTTCCCGTACCCGCAGATGGACGTAAATCTCAAGCGCGAGAAAGCAGCCGAATAATTCGCTTTCGCACAGGCCCGGTAAGCCTCAGCGCCGCCGGGCTTTTTCTTCATAAGCCCTGCTAATCCCCGATTAATATTATCCATTTCCTCTAATGTAATTCTCCACGTATAGTCTGCTCCAAAGACAATTCTGCGAGACTTACGTCATGTTCTCTTATTACTTTCAAGGGCTTGCCTTAGGGGCAGCCATGATCCTTCCCCTTGGCCCGCAAAATGCGTTCGTGATGAACCAGGGCATTCGCCGCCAGTATCACCTGATGATTGCGCTGCTGTGCGCGGTAAGCGATCTGCTGCTGATTTGCGCCGGCATTTTCGGCGGCAGCGCGCTGCTGATGCAGTCTCCGTGGCTGCTGGCGATCGTCACCTGGGGCGGCGTCGCGTTTCTGCTTTGGTACGGCTTCGGCGCGCTGAAAACGGCGATGAGCAATAACCTCGAGCTGGCAAACGCCGAGGTGATGAAGCAGGGGCGCTGGAAAATCATCGTCACTATGCTCGCGGTCACGTGGCTCAATCCGCACGTTTATCTTGATACGTTTGTCGTGCTGGGGAGCCTGGGCGGGCAGCTGGACGTTGAGCCGAAACGCTGGTTTGCGTTAGGCACCGTCAGCGCGTCGTTCCTGTGGTTTTTCGGTCTGGCGATTCTGGCGGCCTGGCTGGCCCCGCGGCTGCGCACCGCGAAAGCGCAGCGGATCATCAATACGCTGGTGGGGCTGGTGATGTGGTTCATTGCTTTTCAGCTGGCCAAAGACGGGGTCCAGCATGTTCAGGGATTGTTCAACTAAGCGTTATCCGATGGACAACCGCGCAGGACGCGCTAAGCTTGCTGGCATGCGCCCTGTTTGTGGGCACTCTTCGCAACATGGAGGAATGACAGTGAAGTTTAAAGTGATGGCCCTGGCGGCATTAGTCGGTTTTGGTGCAATGTCGGTTCAGGCGAGCGAACTGCCTGACGGCCCGCACATTGTCACTTCAGGCACGGCGAGCGTGGATGCGGTTCCGGACGTGGCAACCCTGGCAATTGAAGTTAACGTTGCCGCGAAAGATGCTGCCTCAGCGAAGAAGCAGGCTGACGATCGCGTTGCGCAATATCTCTCTTTCCTGGAGCAGAACGGCGTAGCGAAAAAAGACATTAACTCTGCGAACCTGCGCACCCAGCCGGATTACGATTACCAGAACGGTAAAAGCATTCTGAAAGGCTATCGCGCGGTGCGTACCGTTGAAGTGACCTTGCGCCAGCTCGATAAGCTGAACTCGCTGCTGGACGCGGCGCTGAAGGCAGGGCTGAACGAAATTCGTTCCGTCTCGCTGGGCGTTGCGCAACCGGAGAAATACAAAGACGAAGCGCGTAAAGCGGCGATTAACGACGCTATTCACCAGGCAGAACAGCTGGCATCCGGCTTTAAGAGCAAGCTCGGCCCGGTTTACAGCGTGCGTTACCACGTCTCTAACTACCAGCCAAGCCCGATGGTTCGCATGATGAAGGCCGACGCGGCGCCGGTATCCGCTCAGGAAACTTACGAGCAGCCAACCATTCAGTTCGACGACCAGGTTGACGTGGTGTTCCAGCTGGAGCCAACTCAAACTCAGCAAACTGAGGCAGCTAAGGCGCAGTAATTTGCCCTCACACTAACCCTCTCCCACAGGGAGAGGGTATTCAAGCGATTAATCCTGTCTCAACACCTTGTGACCAAATGCCAGCAGCGCATCGGTAACGTTGCGCATCATGCGGCTTTCCGGCGCAAAGCGGTGCCAGTACAGCATCCGGCGCTGGTACAGCCCAGGCGTTAAGTCAATCAGCTCGCCGCTTTTCAGCTCTTTCTCAATCTGCAGATGCGGGATCATGCAGCAGGTGGTGCCCTGGCGCGCAAGCTGCACGAATGCTTCTGAGGAGTTAACGATGTGGCACGGCACGCTGCCCGGCGGCAGGTCGAAGTTTTGCTGCAGAAAAGCCTGATGCATATCGTCAAGATGGTCAAACGCCACGGCAGGGGCTTTCAGCAGCGCGGCGCGGGTTACGCCGTTCGGGAAGTAGCGTTCGGCAAAGGCCTTTGAGCCGACGAAGAGATAGTCCAGCGCGCCCAGCTGATCCACCAGGCAGCTTGGCAGCGCCTGCGGCTGAATACTCACCGCTCCAACCACTTCCCCACGACGCAGACGCTCCTGGGTACGGGTTTCGTCTTCAACCTGCAGGTTCAGGCGAATAGGGGAGTCGACCAGCACCGGCGCAAGCGCGGGCAGCAGCCAGGTTGCCAGGCTGTCGGCGTTTACCGCCAGCGACAGCAGCAGCGGCGTGGAGCCGGTTTGCTCATCGCCGAGCCATTCATCTTCAAGCAGTTCAACCTGGCGCAGCAGGGCGAGAAGCTTTTGGCCCTGCTCCGTTGGGCGAGGCGGAACGGTGCGAACCAGAAGCGGCTGCCCAAACATGTTTTCCAGTTGCTTAATACGCTGTGATACGGCGGATTGGGTGATGCACAGCTTCTGCGCCGCGCGTTCAAAACCGCGTTCGCGAATAACGGCATCAAGGGCCTGTAATGTTCTGTAATCCGGACGTTTCATTGCGGGTCAATACTCCTGAATTTTACTTATTCTGCACTATGACACAATTTTCCCTTCGTGACAGACGAAATCCACCCCCGGTGTTCTATAATGCGCCCTGAGTTTTCACACCACAGGCAGAACGATCATGACGCAGGATGAACTGAAAAAAGCAGTAGGATGGGCCGCTCTCCAGTACGTGCAGCCGGGAACGATTGTCGGTGTTGGCACCGGGTCGACGGCGGCGCACTTTATCGATGCCCTGGGCACGATGAAGGGGCAAATTGAGGGTGCGGTTTCCAGCTCTGATGCTTCCACGGAAAAGCTGAAAAGCCTTGGTATTACCGTTTTCGATCTGAACGAAGTTGACCGTCTTGGCATTTACGTTGATGGCGCGGACGAGATCAACGGCCACATGCAGATGATCAAGGGCGGCGGCGCGGCGCTGACGCGTGAAAAGATCATCGCTTCCGTTGCAGACAAATTTATCTGCATCGCTGACGCCTCCAAGCAGGTCGACATTCTGGGGAACTTCCCGCTGCCGGTCGAAGTGATCCCCATGGCGCGCAGCGCGGTTGCCCGCCAGCTGGTGAAGCTGGGCGGACGTCCGGAATACCGCCAGGGCGTAGTGACGGACAACGGTAACGTGATCCTCGACGTTCACGGCCTTGAGATTCTGGACGCGGTCGCGCTGGAAAATGCGATCAACGGCATTCCCGGCGTCGTGACCGTGGGGTTATTCGCCAACCGCGGCGCGGACGTGGCGCTGATCGGCACGGCCGACGGCGTTAAAACCATCGTAAAATGATCTGACGGGGGGAGCCCTCCTCCCGCTAAAAAAATTTTGAACCGCCAAATTCGGTGACTTGTGTCACGTTTTTACGCCTGCTTTGCCGATCCTGCCGCTTTCGTAAATTTCCACAGCATTTTCCTCTGTCATTTTGCCCTGTATGACTTTTCTTCAGAGTGCCGACGCAAACGTTCATATTGCTGCAATAGTTTTTTTTGATATGTTGGCTAGAGCGGATTTCAATCCAGCACAACATCAGTTCAGATAAAAAAACAGGGTCGGGTAAATGGCAAAGGTATCACTGGAGAAAGACAAGATTAAATTCCTGCTAGTAGAAGGCGTGCATCAGAAAGCGATTGATAGCCTTCGTGCGGCAGGTTACACCAACATCGAATTTCACAAAGGGGCGCTGGATACCGAAGAGCTGAAAGCGTCCATCCGTGATGCCCATTTTATCGGACTGCGATCCCGTACTCATCTGACTGAAGAGGTCATTGCCGCGGCGGAAAAGCTGGTGGCTATCGGCTGTTTCTGCATCGGCACCAACCAGGTTGACCTGAATGCTGCCGCCAAACGCGGTATTCCCGTCTTCAACGCCCCGTTCTCAAACACCCGTTCCGTGGCGGAATTGGTGATTGGTGAACTGCTGCTGCTGCTGCGCGGCATTCCTGAAGCCAACGCCAAAGCGCACCGCGGCGTGTGGAACAAGCTGGCGTCCGGTTCATTCGAAGCGCGCGGCAAGAAGCTCGGGATCATCGGCTACGGCCATATCGGCACGCAGCTGGGCATTCTGGCTGAATCGCTGGGAATGCACGTCTTCTTCTACGATATTGAAAGCAAGCTGCCGCTGGGGAACGCCACGCAGGTTCAGCATCTTTCCGATCTCCTGAACATGAGCGACGTGGTGAGCCTGCACGTGCCGGAGAACGCGTCCACCAAAAACATGATGGGGGCCGAAGAGCTTGCCCTCATGAAGCCGGGATCGCTGCTAATCAACGCCGCGCGCGGGACGGTTGTCGACATTCCTGCCCTGTGCGACGCGCTGAAGCGCAAGCATCTGGCCGGCGCGGCTATCGACGTCTTCCCGACGGAGCCCGCAACCAACAGCGATCCGTTTACCTCTCCGCTGTGCGAGTTTGATAACGTGATCCTGACGCCGCACATCGGCGGCTCGACGCAGGAAGCGCAGGAGAACATCGGGCTGGAAGTGGCGGGCAAGTTGAGCAAATACTCGGATAACGGGTCTACGCTCTCCGCGGTGAACTTCCCGGAGGTTTCGCTGCCGCTGCACGGCGGGCGTCGTCTGCTGCACATCCACGAAAACCGCCCGGGCGTGCTGACCGCCATCAACCAAATCTTTGCCGAGCAGAGCGTGAACATTGCCGCGCAGTATCTGCAAACCAACGCGCAGATGGGCTACGTGGTGATCGATATCGAAGCGGATGAGGATGTCGCCGAGAAGGCGCTGCAGAGCATGAAGGCGATTCCGGGAACGATCCGCGCGCGTCTGCTTTACTGATAGTGCGAGGTAAATGCAAAACGGTAACAATAGTTACCGTTTTGTATGTTTCTCCCTTTCCCTATGCGAGAGGGCAGGGTGAGGGCATCAGGCTGCACGCCTGTTTCACCACTCCCACAACGTCGATGGCGTCACTACCGCAGGCAGCGGCACATCCCACTTCTCAACCGGTAATGCCTCCACGCCCTGACAATCGTGCGCGTAACCTACCGGATGTAACCCATACTGCTGCCAGTTTTGCAGCGTTCTGTCATAGAAACCCCCGCCCATTCCCAGGCGCTGGCCCTGCTCGTCAAACGCCACCAGCGGCGTAATCAGCACGTCCAGTTCGCAAAGCGGCAGTACGTCGCGCACGTCGAGTTTCGGCTCGGTGATTTTAAGACGATTCACCACCAGCTCGCTGTGCGGGTGGTAGTGCAGAAACAGTAAATTCCCCGCGCTAAACGGATGCAATACGGGAAGATAGACTTTTTTCCCCGCCCGCCACAGCTGCTCGATAAGCGGCTGGGTGTCCAGCTCGCCGTCAAAGGAGAGAAAGAGGGCAACCGTATGGGCCATCACAACGGGCGGATACGCCATCATGCGGGCGGCGGCCTGTGGGGCAAATTGGGTTTGCTGTTCCGCGGTTAACGCGCGACGGCGCTGACGAATAAGCTGGCGAATTTCCTGGCGTGAGGTAGAAACTTCCGGGAGTTGAGTCATGATCGTTGGTAGAGAAGAAAAGGGGAATCTCCGAGATGCCGCCGCAGGCTGTAACCCTTGAACCCTTGGTTCAAGGTGAATGTGTCGTCATAGTTTTAAGGCTTCTCGGACGAACCGAGCATGCTCACCAACCATGGAGCGCCACATTCTTGTGGTATGAAATATCGGCTCAGGGGACTGGCCCGCTTGCAAACATCTCAGAGAAATTTTGTCTTCACAGTTACTCTACCATAGACAACTGCGAAGTGTTATTCAAACTTTGGTCCCGGTCTTTCGGGATTGCGACCTTGATCAAGCAACGCCTGTTCAATGGTCTGCTGGAGCATTTTAATGCGCTGCTCCATGCTTGCCGCGTAGTCGCGGGTCTTCGTTTTTTCCTGAGTCAGTTCATAGCTGATGTTCAACGCGGCGATGAAAACCAGCTGCTCAGTATTTGTGACTCTAGTGCGTTCTTTTAGATCTTGCAACCGCTGATTCAAATCGTCCGCAGCCTGATTCAGGGCATCCCTTTGTTCAGGCGGACAATTCACTCGCAGTGAACGGCCAAAAATCTGGAGATCGACGGGTTGTGCAGACATGCCACCTTCCTGCTGATTGACTGCGCGGCCTTCGCTTACTGCCCCGGGGGCTGCGAAGGGGCGACACTATAGCTACCCTGATGTGAAGATACAAGCCCTTTTCTGGTATCACCAGGGTCCAAAGTGGTAGCATATCATGAATCTTCCCCCTTTGATGACGAATGCTCATGTCTATACAGAACGAAATGCCTGGTTACAAGGATTTAAACCAGTTACTGAACCAGCAGGGAGTCGGTTTAACCCCCGCTGAAATGCACGGTCTGATCAGTGGCATGCTGTGCGGTGGAAACGGCGATAGCTCCTGGCAGCCGCTGATCCACGACCTCACCAACGAGGGGCTGACGTTTGGTCACGAGCTGGCGGAAGCGCTGAGAAAAATGCACGCGGCAATCAGCGATTCACTGGAAGACGATGGCTTCCTTTTTCAGCTTTATCTGCCTGATGGAGACGACGTGAGCGTCTTCGATCGCGCCGATGCGCTCGCGGGCTGGGTAAACCACTATCTGCTTGGCCTGGGCGTTACTCAGCCTAAGCTTGATAAGGTAACCGGCGAAGCGGGCGAGGCGATCGACGACCTGCGCAACATCGCGCAGCTTGGCTACGACGAAGACGAAGATCAGGAAGAGCTGGAGATGTCGCTCGAAGAGATCATCGAGTACGTTCGCGTGGCCTCTCTGCTGTGCCACGACAACTTTACGCGCGCGCAGCCAACCGCGCCTGAAGTTCGCAAGCCGACCTTACATTAAGAACAAGAACGCACAGGAGGGTGTCATGGTTATCTCAAATCACGAGTATTCGCGCCGTCGTCAGGCGCTGCTGGCGCAAATGCAGCCGGGCAGCGCCGCGCTGATTTTTGCCGCGCCGGAAGTCACGCGCAGCGCCGACAGCGAATACCCCTATCGCCAGAGCAGCGATTTCTGGTATTTCACCGGCTTCAACGAGCCGGAAGCGGTACTGGTCCTGATTAAGAGCAACGACACCCACAACCACAGCGTTATCTTCAACCGCGTGCGCGACCTGACGGCTGAGATCTGGTTTGGCCGCCGTCTGGGGCAAGAGGCGGCCCCGGCGAAGCTTGGCGTTGACCGCGCGCTGGCGTTTAGCGAAATCAACCAGCAGCTCTATCAGCTGCTTAACGGTCTGGACGTGCTTTACCACGCTCAGGGCGAGTACGCCTACGCCGATGAGATCGTCTTCAACGCCCTCGACAAGCTGCGTAAAGGCTCGCGGCAGAATCTTTCCGCCCCGGCCACGCTGACGGACTGGCGTCCGATGGTGCATGAGATGCGCCTGTTCAAATCCGAAGAAGAGCTCAACGTGCTGCGCCGGGCGGGTGAAATCAGCGCTTTGGCACATACCCGCGCGATGGAAAAGTGCCGCCCGGGCATGTTCGAGTATCAGCTCGAAGGCGAAATTCAGCACGAGTTTAACCGCCACGGCGCGCGTTTCCCTTCCTACAACACCATCGTTGGCGGCGGTGAAAACGGCTGCATTCTGCATTACACCGAGAACGAAAGCGCGCTGCGCGATGGCGACCTGGTCTTGATCGACGCCGGTTGCGAATTCCAGGGCTACGCGGGTGACATTACCCGTACCTTCCCGGTGAACGGCAAATTCACCCCGGCACAGCGCGCGGTGTATGACATCGTGCTCGAATCGCTGGAAACGGCGCTGACGCTTTACCGTCCGGGTACGTCCATTCAGGAAGTGACCGGTGAAGTGGTGCGCATCATGATTACCGGCCTGGTGAAGCTCGGCATCCTGAAGGGCGACGTGGATACGCTGATTACCGAGAATGCCCACCGCCCGTACTTTATGCACGGCCTGAGCCACTGGCTTGGGCTGGACGTGCACGACGTGGGCGCCTATGGCCCCGAACGTTCGCGCGTGCTGGAGCCGGGCATGGTGTTGACCGTCGAGCCGGGGCTGTACATTGCGCCGGATGCAGACGTCCCGCCGGAGTACCGCGGCATTGGCATTCGCATTGAAGACGACATTGTGATCACCGAATCGGGTAACGAAAACCTGACCGCGAGCGTCGTCAAGAAAGCGGACGATATCGAGGCGCTGATGGCGGCGGCGCGCGTATGAGCGTGATCATTGTTGGCGGCGGTATGACCGGCGCCACGCTGGCGCTGGCGATTTCGCAGCTGACGAACGGCCAGCTTCCGGTGCATCTGGTGGAGGCCGTTGCGCCTCAGGCCGCCGATCACCCAGGCTTTGACGCCCGCGCCATTGCCCTGGCGCAGGGAACCTGCCAACACCTCGCGCGCATTGGGATCTGGCAGGCAATAGCCGACCGCGCAACGGCGATCAATACCGTCCACGTTAGCGACCGCGGGCACGCGGGGTTTGTCACGCTGAATGCCCACGACTACCGCATTGAAGCATTGGGGCAGGTTGTTGAGCTGCACGACGTCGGCCTGCGCCTGTTCCGCCTGCTGCAGGATGCCCCGGGCGTTACGCTGCACTGCCCGACGCGCGTTGCCAGCTTTAGCCGCAGCGAAGGCGCGGTCAGCGTGACGCTGGAAAATGGCACCGTTCTTGAGGGCCAGCTTTTGGTTGCCGCGGACGGTTCGCGTTCTGCCATCGGCACGCGGTGCGGCATAGCGTGGCAGCAGCAGCCGTACGGGCAGGTTGCCGTCATTGCCAACGTTTCGACGTCCCAGGCCCATAGCGGCAGGGCCTTCGAGCGCTTCACGCAGCACGGCCCGCTGGCGATGCTGCCGATGTCGGACGGGCGCTGCTCGCTGGTCTGGTGCCATCCGCTGGATAAGGCCGACGAGGTACAGTCCTGGTCCGACGAACGTTTTTGTGCCGAGCTGCAGCGGGCCTTCGGCTGGCGGCTCGGACGTATCACCCATGCGGGCAAGCGCGCGGTCTATCCGCTGTCGCTGACTACCGCATCGCAGTCTATCTCCCATCGCGTGGCGCTGGTCGGCAATGCGGCGCAGACCCTGCATCCGATTGCCGGGCAGGGCTTCAACCTTGGCCTGCGCGACGTCATGAGCCTTGCGGAAACGCTGGCGCAGGCGTGGCGCGAGCAAAAAGACTGCGGTGAGTACGCGGTGCTGAGTCATTATCAGAAGCGCCGTCAGGCCGACAAAGAGGCGACGATCGGCGTGACCGATGGTTTAGTCCATCTGTTTGCCAACCGCTGGGCGCCGCTGGTGGCAGGCCGCAACCTCGGGCTGGTGGCGATGGAATTATTCATTCCGGCACGTGACGTGCTGGCGCAGCGGACCCTTGGTTGGGTCGCGCGTTAAGGAGTTATCACCGTGCAAAATGTTGATGTCGCCATTGTAGGCGGCGGAATGGTCGGGCTGGCGCTGGCCTGCGGATTACAGGGCAGCGGCCTGCGCGTGGCCGTGCTGGAGCAAAAGCTGCCTCAGCCCGTCGCGCCGGATGCGCCGCCGGCGCTTCGCGTATCGGCGATTAACGCGGCCAGCGAAAAGCTGCTGACGCGGCTTGGCGTCTGGTCAGATATCGTGGCCCAGCGCGCCAGCTGCTATCACGGTATGGAAGTGTGGGATAAAGACAGCTTCGGCCACATCGCGTTTGATGACGAAAGCATGGGGTACAGCCACCTGGGGCACATCATCGAAAACGCGGTGATTCACCACGCGCTGTGGCAAAAAGCGCAGGCCTGTAGCGACGTGACGCTGATGGCACCCGCGCAGATCCAGCAGGTGGCCTGGGGCGAAAACGAGGCGTTTATTACCCTGCAAAGCGGCGACATGCTCACCGCGCGTCTGGTGGTAGGCGCTGACGGCGCCAACTCCTGGCTGCGTAACAAGGCCGATATCCCGCTGACCTTCTGGGACTACCGCCATCACGCGATGGTGGCGACCATCCGCACCGAAGAGCCGCACGGCGGCGTCGCGCGCCAGATTTTCCACAACGACGGCATTCTGGCCTTCCTGCCGCTCAGCGATCCGCACCTGTGCTCGATCGTCTGGTCGCTGGTGCCGGAAAAAGCGCAGCAGATGCAGGACGCCACGCCGGAAGCCTTTAACCAGGCGCTGTGCGTGGCGTTTGATAACCGCCTTGGCCTGTGCACGCTTGAGAGCGAGCGTCTGGTCTTCCCGCTGACCGGCCGCTACGCGCGCCAGTTTGCGGCGCACCGCCTGGCGCTGGTCGGCGATGCGGCGCATACCATTCATCCGCTGGCCGGGCAGGGCGTGAATCTCGGCTTTATGGATGCGGCCGAGCTGGTGGAAGAGCTGCGTCGCCTGCACCGCGAAGGGAAAGACATCGGCCAGCATTTATACCTGCGGCGCTACGAGCGCAGCCGCAAGCACAGCGCGGCGATGATGCTGGCGGGCATGCAGGGCTTCCGCGAGCTGTTTGCCGGGGCCAATCCGGCGAAAAAACTGCTGCGCGATATCGGCCTTAAGCTTGCCGACACCCTTCCCGGCGTTAAGCCGCAGCTTCTCCGTCAGGCAATGGGCCTTAACGATCTTCCCGACTGGCTCCAATAGTATTGACCCCCGTCACACTTTCTTTTCCCGGCCTCCGCGCCGGGGAAATAACCTCATTTGAAATAATCTAATTTCACGCGTTTTTTCGCATTAGATAATCTAATCTCACCTTTTTTTCATGACGAAAATCTGGCCCATTTTTCCGCACGAAATATCACCCTGTGCTGAATACTGTTAGATCAATGTTAATTTTGTGCGGGCTTAATCGCATTTTTCCAGTGAATAACTCTGTAGGCTTTTTAGCGTTTTTTAGTCATAAGCTAATGTGATGACCTTCTTTAGCTTATGGTTTACCGCCGGCTTCGGTGGTAAGTTCAGGTAAAAGAGAACGTTTGCGTCGGCGCCATATACGGGGCCGATACCGGGTTTCACGGTGGAATTTTTCAACGAGGAAAAGATGGCTCAACAGACTCCTTTGTACGAACAGCACGTGTTATGCGGCGCCCGCATGGTGGACTTCCACGGCTGGATGATGCCGCTGCACTACGGCTCGCAGATTGATGAGCACCACGCGGTGCGCACCGATGCCGGTATGTTCGACGTATCCCACATGACGATTGTCGATCTGCGCGGTAGCCGCACCCGGGAGTTTCTGCGTTATCTGCTGGCAAACGACGTGGCGAAGCTAAAGACGCCGGGCAAAGCGCTTTATACCGGTATGCTAAATGCCTCCGGCGGCGTGATTGATGACCTTATCGTCTATTACTTCACTGAAGATTTCTTCCGCCTCGTTGTCAACTCCGCCACCCGCGAAAAAGACCTCTCCTGGATCACTCAACACGCCGAACCTTACGCCATCGACATCACCGTCCGTGACGATCTGTCGCTGATCGCCGTGCAGGGGCCAAACGCGCAGGCGAAGGCCGCCTCTCTGTTCAGCGACGAGCAGCGCAAAGCCACCGAAGGCATGAAGCCGTTCTTCGGGGTGCAGGCGGGCGACCTGTTTATTGCGACCACCGGCTACACCGGCGAAGCGGGCTATGAAATTGCGATGCCGAACGAGAAGGCCGCCGATTTCTGGCGCGCGCTGGTCGAAGCGGGCGTGAAGCCGGCGGGCCTGGGCGCGCGCGATACGCTGCGCCTCGAAGCGGGAATGAACCTCTACGGCCAGGAGATGGACGAAGGCGTCTCTCCGCTGGCTGCCAACATGGGCTGGACCATTGCCTGGGAACCGGCCGACCGTGACTTCATCGGGCGCGAAGCGCTGGAAATGCAGCGTGAAAAGGGCACTGAACAGCTGGTTGGCCTGGTGATGAAGGAAAAAGGCGTCCTGCGCGGCGAGCTGCCGGTGCGCTTCACCGATGCCGATGGCAATCACCGCGAAGGCGTGATCACCAGCGGCACCTTCTCCCCGACGCTCGGCTACAGTATCGCCCTGGCGCGCGTCCCGGCGGGCATTGGCGAAACGGCGGTGGTGCAGATCCGCAACCGTGAAATGCCGGTCAACGTAACCAAACCGATTTTTGTTCGCGCCGGTAAGCCGGTCGCCTAATCATTTTTATCAGGAGAACTTCAATGAGCAATGTGCCAGCAGAACTGAAATACAGCAAAGAACACGAGTGGCTGCGCAAAGAGGCGGACGGCACTTACACCGTAGGGATCACCGAGCACGCGCAGGAGCTGCTGGGCGACATGGTGTTTGTCGACCTGCCTGACGTGGGCACCACCGTGAGCGCGGGCGACGACTGCGCGGTTGCGGAGTCCGTAAAAGCGGCTTCCGATATCTACGCACCGGTCAGCGGTGAAATTGTGGCCGTCAACGACGCGCTGAGCGACTCCCCGGAGCTGGTGAACAGCGAGCCGTATGAAGGCGGCTGGATCTTTAAGATCAAAGCCAGCGACGAGGCGCAGGTTGCCGCGCTGCTGGATGCGACCGCGTACGAAGCACTGTTAGAAAACGAGTAAGCCATTATCCCTCTCCCCTGTGGGGAGAGGGTAGGGTGAGGGGAACTGACGACACCCTCACCCCAGCCCTCTCCCTAAGGGAGAGGGATAAAACACATTCACTGCACGTTTCAGGAACCATCGCTCATGACACAGACTTTAAGCCAGCTTGAAAACCGTGGCGCCTTCATTGAACGTCACATCGGGCCGGACGCTCAGCAACAGCAGGAGATGCTGAAAACGGTTGGCGCGGATTCATTAAGCGCACTGATCGGCCAGATCGTGCCGAAGGACATCCAGCTTGCGACGCCGCCTCAGATCGGGGAGTCCACCACCGAGTTCGCCGCGCTGGCGGAGCTGAAGGCCATTGCCGGCCTTAACAAGCGCTATAAGTCTTACATTGGCATGGGCTACACCAACGTGCAGCTGCCGCCGGTTATCCTGCGTAACATGCTGGAAAATCCGGGCTGGTACACCGCTTACACCCCTTATCAGCCTGAAGTATCCCAGGGCCGCCTGGAAGCGCTGCTGAACTTCCAGCAGGTGACGCTGGACCTGACCGGCATGGATATCGCGTCCGCCTCGCTGCTGGACGAAGCGACCGCCGCTGCCGAAGCGATGGCGATGGCAAAACGCGTCAGCAAGTTGAAAAACGCCAACCGCTTCTTCGTGGCGGCGGACGTGCATCCGCAAACGCTGGACGTGGTGCGCACCCGCGCGGAAACCTTCGGTTTTGACGTGATTGTCGACGACGCGGACAAAGTGCTGGATCACCAGGACGTCTTCGGCGTGCTGCTGCAGCAGGTGGGCACAACGGGCGAAGTACATGATTACAGCGCGCTGATCGCCGAGCTGAAAAACCGCAAAGTTATCGTCAGCGTTGCCGCCGATTTTATGGCGCTGGTGCTGCTGACCGCGCCGGGCAAACAGGGCGCGGATATCGTCTTCGGTTCGGCCCAGCGCTTCGGCGTGCCGATGGGCTACGGCGGCCCGCACGCGGCGTTCTTCGGCGCGAAAGATGAATTCAAACGCTCCATGCCGGGCCGCATTATCGGGGTATCGAAAGATGCCGCCGGTAACACCGCCCTGCGCATGGCGATGCAGACCCGCGAGCAGCACATCCGCCGCGAGAAAGCGAACTCCAACATCTGTACTTCACAGGTGCTGCTGGCGAACATCGCCAGCCTGTACGCCGTCTTCCACGGTCCGGCCGGCCTGAAGCGCATTGCCAGCCGCATCCACCGTCTGGCCGATATTCTGGCCTGCGGCCTGCAGCAGAAAGGGCTTAAGCTGCGTCATAACCACTACTTCGACACCCTGTGCGTGGACGTGGCGGACAAGGCGACCGTGCTGGCACGCGCCGACGCGGCGGAAATCAACCTGCGCAGCGACATCCATAACGCCGTCGGCATTACGCTGGATGAAAGCACCACGCGCGATGACGTGGTGAACCTGTTCAGCGTGCTGCTGGGCGATGCCCACGGCCTCGACGTTGACGCGCTGGACAAAGAGGTGGCCCACGACAGCCGCTCGATCCAGGAAAGCATGCTGCGTAACGACGCGATCCTGACCCATCCGGTGTTCAACCGCTACCATAGCGAAACCGAGATGATGCGCTACATGCACTCTCTGGAGCGCAAGGATCTGGCGCTGAACCAGGCGATGATCCCGCTGGGCTCCTGCACCATGAAGCTGAACGCCGCGGCGGAGATGATCCCAATCACCTGGCCTGAATTTTCCGAGCTGCACCCGTTCTGCCCGCCGGAGCAGGCGGAAGGCTATCACCTGATGATTAACCAGCTCTCCGACTGGCTGGTGAAGCTGACGGGCTACGACGCGCTTTGCATGCAGCCGAACTCCGGCGCGCAGGGTGAATACGCGGGCCTGCTGGCAATCCGCCACTATCACGAAAGCCGCAATGAAGGCCACCGCGATATCTGCCTGATCCCAAGCTCCGCGCACGGCACTAACCCGGCGTCTGCCCAGATGGCGGGAATGGAAGTGGTGGTGGTGGCCTGCGATAAGAACGGCAACATCGACCTGGCCGACCTGCGTGCGAAAGCCGAGCAGGCGGGAGACAAGCTCTCCTGCATCATGGTGACCTATCCGTCCACCCACGGCGTGTACGAAGAGACCATCCGTGAAGTGTGCGAAGTGGTTCATCAGTTCGGCGGTCAGGTATACCTCGACGGCGCGAACATGAACGCTCAGGTGGGCATCACCTCGCCGGGCTTTATCGGCGCGGACGTCTCGCACCTGAACCTGCATAAAACCTTCTGCATTCCGCACGGCGGCGGCGGACCGGGCATGGGCCCAATCGGCGTGAAAGCGCACCTGGCACCGTTCGTGCCGGGCCACAGCGTGGTGCAAATTGAAGGCATGCTGACCCGCCAGGGAGCGGTCTCCGCGGCACCGTTCGGCAGCGCTTCAATCCTGCCCATCAGCTGGATGTACATCCGCATGATGGGGGCGGAAGGGCTGAAGCAGGCCAGCCAGGTGGCGATCCTCAACGCCAACTACATTGCCACGCGCCTGAAATCTGCCTTCCCGGTGCTCTATACCGGCCGCGACGGTCGCGTAGCGCACGAGTGCATCCTTGATATTCGTCCGCTGAAAGACGCGACGGGCATCAGCGAGCTGGATATCGCCAAGCGTCTGATCGACTACGGCTTCCATGCGCCAACCATGTCGTTCCCGGTTGCGGGTACGCTGATGGTGGAGCCAACGGAGTCTGAGAGCAAAGCCGAGCTGGACCGCTTCATCGACGCGATGCTTGCCATCCGCATGGAGATCGATCGCGTGCAGGACGGCGAGTGGACGCTCGACGACAACCCGCTGGTCAATGCGCCACACACCCAGCACGAGATGGTGGCGGAGTGGAATCACGGCTATTCCCGCGAGCTGGCGGTCTTCCCGGCGGGCGTGGCAAACAAATACTGGCCGACCGTGAAGCGTCTCGACGACGTGTACGGCGACCGCAACCTGTTCTGCTCCTGCGTGCCGATGAGCGAATACCAGTAATTTTTTTGCTGTAGTAACGTAGGCCGGGTAAGGCGAAGCCGCCACCCGGCTTTTTTATTGGGAGAAGACAATGGCAATTGCACTGGTTACCGGCGCCAGCCGCGGAATTGGTAAAGCCACCGCGCTGCAGCTGGCATGCGAGGGCTACACCGTGGCGGTGAACTTTCACCACAATATTAAGGCCGCGACGGAAGTGGTCAATCAGATTGTCGAGGCGGGCGGCAAAGCCTTTGCCGTGCGCGCCGACATCAGCGATGAAGCGCAGGTGCTGGCGATGTTCGACAGCATCGACCGCGAAGGCGAGCCGCTTGCCGCGCTGGTCAATAATGCGGGTATTTTGTTTGAGCAATCCACCATCGAGAACCTGTCGGCCGAGCGTATCAACCGCGTGCTCGCCACCAACGTAACGGGCTATTTCCTCTGCTGCCGCGAAGCGGTCAAGCGCATGTCGCACAAGCACGGCGGTAAGGGCGGGGCGATCGTGAACGTCTCGTCCGCTGCGTCGCGCCTGGGCGCGCCGGGTGAATATGTGGATTACGCGGCATCAAAAGGGGCTGTGGATTCGCTGACCACGGGATTATCGCTCGAGGTGGCGGCGCAGGGCATTCGCGTAAACTGCGTGCGTCCGGGACTCATTTATACCGATATCCATGCTTCGGGCGGTGAACCGGGGCGTGTGGACAGGGTTAAGTCGATGCTGCCGATGCAGCGCGGCGGCCAGCCGGAAGAGGTGGCGCAGGCGATTGTCTGGCTGCTGAGCGAAAAGGCGTCGTACGTGACGGGGAGTTTTATTGAGCTGGCGGGCGGGAAGTAAACCCCTCTCCCCAAAGGGGAGAGGGGTTAAATCGTATTACAATGCCTCGCCGTTGCTGGCAATCACGCCTTTATACCACTCGAAGCTTTTCTTGCGGGAACGCGACATGTCGCCCGTGCCGTCGTCGTGCTTGTTCACGTAGATAAAGCCGTAGCGCTTGCTGTACTGGCCGGTGGTAAACGACACGCAGTCGATACAGCCCCACGGCGTATAGCCCATCAGATCCACGCCGTCATAGGTGACCGCCTTCATCATCTCTTCCACGTGGGCGCGCAGGTAGTCGATGCGGTAGTCATCGTTGATGCTGCCGTCTTCTTCCACTTTATCGTAGGCGCCAAACCCGTTTTCGACGATGAACAGCGGCTTCTGATAACGCTCGTAAAGTTCGCAAAGCGAGTAGCGCAGGCCTACCGGGTCGATCTGCCAGCCCCAGTCCGATGCCTTAACGTGCGGGTTCGGAACGCTGCCCTCGAAGCCAGAAATCGCATCGCCGCTCCCGCCTTCGGCCTTCACCGCGTTAGTCATGTAATAGCTGAAGCCCAGATAGTCGCAGGTGCCATCGCGCAGGATCTGCTCGTCGCCCGCTTCCATGTTGATGGAGAAGCCGCGGCGCTCCCACTCGTTCAGCACGTAGGACGGGTAGTAGCCGCGCAGCTGCACGTCGGTGAACACATAGCGCTCGCGCATGGATTCCTGCGCGAACATCACGTCTTCCGGCTTGCAGGAGAACGGGTAGAGCGCAACCATTGCCAGCATGCAGCCGACCTTCGTTTCCGGATTAATGCGGCGCGCGGCTTTTACCGCCAGCGCGCTGGCCACGAACTGGTGATGCAGCACCTGGTACATCGTCTCTTCCGGGTTTTCATGCTCGGTATATACCACGCCCGAGCAGCAGTAGCCAAACAGCGGCGCGCGCCAGTTGCGCTGGTTATTGATCTCGTTAAAGGTCATCCAGTATTTGACCTTGCTTTTGTAACGCTCGAAGACCACTTCCGAGAAGCGCACGAAGAAATCGACCACTTTGCGGTTGGTCCAGCCGCCGTACTCCTGCACGAGGTGCAGCGGCATTTCGAAGTGGGAGAGGGTGATCACCGGCTCGATGTTGTACTTAAGCAGCTCATCGAACATGTCGTCGTAGAACTTCAGGCCTTCTTCATTCGGCTGGGTTTCGTCGCCTTTTGGGAAGATGCGGGTCCAGGCAATCGAGGTGCGGAAACACTTAAAGCCCATCTCGGCGAACAGCTTGATGTCTTCTTTGTAGTGGCCGTAGAAGTCGACGGCCTCGTGGTTCGGATAATATTTGCCCTCAATCACTTCCTGCGTGATTTCGCGCGGTACGCCGTGCGCGCCGCCGGTCAGCACGTCACAAATGCTGGGGCCTTTGCCGCCTTTGTTCCAGCCGCCTTCAACCTGATGTGCGGCAACGGCGCCGCCCCATAAAAAGTCTTTTGGTAAGGTCAGTTTTTTCATCTTTGCTATTCTCAATAAAGGGCTAATATGGCCGAGTCTAGCAAAGCGATATTAAATGTCACGATATAACAATTTGCGTAGAATGTGATTTGTTACATCCAAAAAACAGGGTGTTTTATTCCGTTAATTTCTTCGCCAGCTTGCGGCCAAGAGATTCCAGAATATAGATCACGGGAATTTGGGTGGTAATATCGTAAACGCCGCCGATACGCGTTTGGGGAACATGCCAGGAGAGGTTAAAGTCCGCCAGCTTCGCCAGCCGCGAGTGCTCGTGGCTGGTAATCGACAGTACCTTGCAGTTGTGCAGGCTGAACTGGCTGGCAAAGCGCAGGATCTCTTCGGTTTCTCCGGACACGGAAAGCACAATCGCCAGCGCGTTTTTGGCCATGTCGTTGGTGACCGGAAAATAAGGATCGTCGATATGGTTGCTGAATTTGCCAATATTGGAGAAGAAGCGCGCGCCATATTTTGCCAGAGAGCCAGACGTGCCTGCACCGACAAATATAATACGCTCGGAGGACATAATAATATCAACTGCGCGATCTAATAAACTATCGAACTCTTCATTGTTGACGCTTTTAAAGAAGCTGATAATTTCGCTGGCGCCAAAATTCGCCTGCTGAGGCTCATTCTGCTCCAGAAAGAGCTTAAAGCGCACGCGGAATTCCGAATAGCCCTCACAGTTGAGCTTGCGGCAAAAGCGCAGGATAGTGGTTGTTGAGACGCCAGCCGCATCCGCCAGTTCGCGGATGGTCATATACATCACCTTGTCGCGGTTTTTGATGACAAAGTTGTAGACCATCATCTCCAGATTATTGAGGCTGGCAACGGCGGAATGGGAGAACATGCTCACTATGGCTAAACTCACTCATCGGATTTCATTCAGGGAATAATACCATGCAGCCAAACGACATCACTTTTTTTCAGCGCTTTCAGGACGACATTCTGGCCGGGCGTAAAACCATTACTATCCGCGATGAAAGCGAGTCCCATTTCAGGCAGGGTGACGTGCTGCGCGTTGGGCGCTATGAGGATGACGGATACTTTTGCACCATTGAAGTCCTGTCGACATCGACCGTGACTCTGGAAACGCTGACGGAAAAACACGCGGAGCAGGAGAACATGACGCTTGAGACGCTGAAAAGCGTAATCAGAGAAATCTATCCGAATCAGGACCGGTTTTATGTGATTGATTTTAAATGTCTTTAACAGTAACCTGAAACAGATGTGAGCTGAAATGAATGTGTAACTGATTGATTATAAATTGAAAGTATCGCATTGAATTTTATTTTAGCTAACAGGTGTTCACTGGAATCATTCTCAGTTAGCATAGTCAGACGATGAATATTCATCTTTTTTCCCGGAGTTTCGTATGGTGAGTAAGCCATTAATTGCACAGGGATATTCGCTGGCTGAGGAAATAGCCAACAGTATTAGCCACGGCGTGGGGCTGGTTTTTGGTATTGTCGGATTGGTGTTGCTGCTGGTGCAGGCGGTGGACACGAATGCCAGCGCGATGGCAATCGCCAGCTACAGCCTGTACGGCGGGAGTATGATCCTGCTGTTTCTGGCCTCGACGCTGTATCACGCCATTCCCCATCAGCGGGCCAAAACCTGGCTGAAAAAATTTGACCACTGCGCTATCTACCTGCTGATCGCGGGTACCTATACGCCGTTTCTGCTGGTGGGATTAAACTCGCCGCTCTCGCGCATCCTGATGATCGTGATCTGGAGCCTGGCGCTGCTGGGTATTTTATTCAAATTGACCATCGCGCACCGGTTTAAAATTCTGTCGCTGGTGACCTATCTGACGATGGGATGGCTGTCGCTGATTGTGGTGTACCAGCTGGCCGTTAAGCTGGCGATCGGGGGCGTGACGCTGCTGGCGGTGGGCGGCGTGGTCTATTCGCTGGGCGTAATTTTTTACGTCTGCAAGCGCATTCCCTATAACCACGCTATCTGGCACGGCTTCGTGCTTGGCGGCAGCGTGTGCCACTTCCTGGCAATCTATTTGTACGTGGGGCAGGCGTAGTTTATCCGCTGCGGCCTGGTGCCCTCACCCCGGCCCTCTCCCACAGGGAGAGAGAGCAAACATAAAAAACGGTAACCTTTCGGTTACCGTTTTGCATTTACCTCGCCACCGGGCGATACAGCATCACTCTTCCAGTGAATACGGCAGCGGCTCAATGCCCAGCGTTTTCGCATCATCGCGCACGCGGAACACGCTGTCCGGTTCCATATCGTTATTCATGACGACCTGCACCAGCAGACGGCCATCATCGAGCTGAACGGCAGCCAGCACGGTGCCGGTACGGCGCCAGTTTTCGCCCATCTTCAGCTCTAGATCTTCCCCCGCTTCCGGTACCCGGCTGGCGTGGCCAGCCAGCGTCCACAGCGCGCGCTTGTTCGCTCCACGGAATTTCGCGCGAGCCACCATTTCCTGACCGGTATAGCAGCCTTTCTTAAAGCTAATGCCTCCCAGCGCCTGGAGGTTGGTCGCCTGGGGAATAAACTGCTGGCTGTTTGCGGCGTCAATCACCGGCAGACCCGCTTCGATGTCCAGCGCCAGCCACTGCTGGCTGTTATTGAGCTGGGCTTCACCGCGCAATGCGTCGGTAACGCGCTCTGCGGTGGCTTCGTCCGTTACCAGCAGGAAACGTTCCGCCGGGTGTTCAAACCACAGAATGGATGTTTCACCTTCGCCGACCAGCTGTTTATCCGCATCCGGCAGTTCGGCAAAGAGATTTTTCAGCGCTGCGCGCGCCTGGAAGCCCGCCACGCCCAGAAGAACCCGTTCGTCGTTCGGTGCGATAGTGACTTTGGAGAAAACCGCGTATTTTTTCAACTCGACGAGCTGGGCATCGCGCAGGCTGCGGCGTTCAATAAAGGCAAAGCCGTCCCGATCGCGGAACAGGCGCAGGTTGCTCCACATTTTGCCCTTCGGATCGCAGTGGGCAGCCAGCAGGTGCTGGTGCTCGGTCATCTGGCTGACGTCGGCCGTCACCTGGCCCTGCAGGTATTTTTCAGCATCGGCGCCGGTTGCGGTCGCCAGCGCCCAGTCTTCAAGAGTAATAAGCGTCAGCGGCAGACGCGCGGAGGCGGCGGGCTGGCGAGGAGAAAATGGAGTAAAAGCCATAATGATGTCCTGAATTGCTTAACGCTTCGATAATGCCTAATGGTAAAAGAGACTGTAGCCATTGCAAGCGCTTTCAGCAGGCCATTCGTGCCATGAACCGGTTATGCGTAGCGCGACGCAAAAAAGTGTAATCCACTGTCTTTATGAGGATTATTCTGGAAGCCTGCTCGAGGTTAGCAATATTCCAGTAAAGAAACGTTCAAAAACACGTTACACTAGCTACTGTTCCCGAAGAGAAATAACGAATAGCGAACGGGAATCCGACTGTACCAAACGTAAAGCAGGAAACTGAACATGGATATTAACAACAAGGCCCGTATTCACTGGGCGTGTCGACGCGGCATGCGCGAACTTGATATTTCCATCATGCCTTTCTTTGAGCATGAGTACGACAGCTTAAGCGACGACGATAAGCGTCTGTTTGTGCGCCTGCTTGAGTCAGATGACCCTGATTTATTCAACTGGCTGATGAATCACGGCAAACCCGCCGACACCGAGTTGCAACGGATGGTGCAATTAATTCAAACACGGAATCGGGAACGTGGTCCTGTGGCAATCTGATCTTCGCGTCTCGTGGCGCTCGCAGTGGATGTCATTGTTGCTCCACGGTCTGGTCGCGGCCTTAGTTTTACTGATGCCGTGGCCGCTTAGCTACACCCCTTTATGGCTGCTGCTGCTGTCGTTTGTGGTATTTGATAGCGTGCGCAGCCAGCGTCGGATTAACGCGCGTCAGGGCGAAATTAAGCTGCTGGTCGATTCGCGCCTGCGCTGGCAGGGCCAGGAGTGGGACATCATCGGAACGCCCTGGATGCTGAATGCCGGGATGATGCTGCGGCTGCGCAGGGTAGACGGGGGACGTCGGCAACACCTTTGGCTGGCGGCAGACAGTATGGATGCGGCAGAGTGGCGCGATCTGCGCCGGATGATGTTACAGCAGCCGACGCAGCAGTAGGCTTGCGTTAGCTGAACTTTTCAGCCATTTCACCCAAAATTTGTTCGCACCAGGTTTGCAGGCGCTCGTCACTGAGGTCGTACTGATTGGTTTCGTCCAGCGCGAGCCCCACGAACAGCTGGCCGTCAGCGATGATAGGTTTTTTGCTGGTGAACTCATAGCCTTCGGTTGGCCAGTAACCGATAAATGACGCGCCTTTCGGTGCCAGCTTGTCATGCAGCATGCCGAGCGCGTCGAGGAACCATTCGCCGTAGCCTAGCTGGTCACCCATGCCGTACATCGCAATGATTTTGCCCTCAAGATTGAGCGCATCAAGCTGGTCCCAGATAGCCTCCCAGTCTTCCTGTATTTCGCCGAAATCCCACGTCGGGATCCCAAGGATCAGCACATCGTACTGCTCCATCAGCGTGGGGGCGTCATCTTTCAGGTTATGCAGCGTCACCAGTTCCGGGCCGATAATGTCGCGAATTTTTTCCGCCGCCATTTCGGTGTAGCAGGTGCTGGAGCCATAGAACAGACCAATATTCATCGCGTAACAATCTCAATTCTTGCGTAGACTATGCCCGTAGTGTACCAGAAACCGATGGCAATCAGGCATAATGGGCGGATTGCAGAATCAAAGGGGCTGATGTGGAAAAGGATCTCGCGCTCATCGAACAGTTTCTCGACGCGCTCTGGCTGGAGAAGAACCTGGCCGCGAACACGCTCAGCGCTTATCGACGGGATCTCACCATGCTGGTAGAGTGGCTGGCCCATAAAGGGCTTAGCCTTGAGACCGCGCAAAGCGAGGATCTTCAGGCGCTGCTTGGCGAGCGCATGGAGGGGGGCTATAAAGCAACCAGCTCCGCGCGGCTTTTGAGCGCAATGCGTCGCCTGTTCCAGCATCTCTATCGCGAGAAGATCCGCGCGGACGATCCGAGCGCGCTGCTGGCCTCGCCAAAGCTCCCGCAGCGTTTGCCGAAAGATCTGAGCGAAGCACAAGTTGAGAGATTATTACAATCGCCGGCGGTTGACCTGCCGCTGGAGTTACGCGATAAAGCCATGCTTGAGGTATTGTATGCGACCGGCTTACGCGTATCTGAGCTGGTGGGGCTGACGATGAGCGACGTTAGCCTGCGTCAGGGCGTGGTTCGCGTTATCGGCAAAGGCAATAAAGAGCGGCTGGTGCCGCTGGGCGAAGAGGCGGTGTACTGGCTCGAAACGTACCTTGAGCACGGTCGCCCCTGGCTGCTGAACGGGGTTTCTATTGACGTCTTGTTCCCGAGCCAGCGCGCGCAGCAGATGACGCGGCAAACGTTCTGGCATCGCATCAAGCATTATGCCACGCTGGCGGGTATCGACAGCGAGAAGCTTTCGCCGCACGTTTTGCGTCACGCTTTTGCGACGCATCTGCTAAACCACGGCGCTGACCTGCGCGTCGTGCAGATGCTGCTTGGCCACAGCGATCTCTCAACTACGCAAATTTACACCCATGTCGCGACTGAACGCCTGCGGCAGCTACATCAACAGCACCACCCGCGCGCGTGAGTGCCGACGAATCGTAACAGGATTAACTATGAAAAAGTCTTTAGCGCTGTTCACCCTGCTGGCAGCTTCATTTACCGGCTTTGCCCATGCTGACGATGCCGCGATTAAACAGTCGCTGACCAAACTGGGCGTCACCAGCAGCGATATTCAGCCTGCGCCGGTTGCCGGGATGAAAACCGTGTTAACCAACAGCGGCGTGCTGTACGTGACCGAAGACGGTAAGCATATTATTCAGGGCCCAATGTATGACGTCAGCGGTGCGCAGCCGGTGAACGTCACGAACCAGCTGCTGATGAAAAACCTGAACGCGCTCGAAAAAGAGATGATTGTTTATAAAGCGCCGCAGGAAAAACACGTGATTACCGTGTTCACCGACATCACCTGCGGCTACTGCCACAAGCTGCACGAAGAGATGAAAGACTATAACGCGCTGGGCATTACCGTGCGCTACCTGGCCTTCCCGCGCGCGGGCGTTAACAGCCAGCCAGAGCAGGACATGAAGGCAATCTGGTGTGCGAAAGATCGCAACAAGGCGTTCGACGATGCCATGAACGGCAAAGGCGTGAAGCCAGCCTCCTGTGATATCGACATTGCCAACCACTACGCGCTGGGCGTGCAGTTTGGCGTGAACGGTACGCCAGCAATCGTGCTGAGCAACGGCTCCGTGGTGCCGGGATATCAGGGTCCGAAAGAGATGAAAGAGTTCCTCGACGCGCACCAGAAACAGCTTGGTGGTAAATAATCAGCGTGAAAGCACCGATAAAATTGCGCCGCCGCGAGGCGGTGGATGATGCTGATTTACCCGCGGAGCTCCCGCCGCTGCTCAAGCGGCTCTATGCCAGCCGCGGCGTAAAAACCGCTGACGATCTTGAGCGAAGCGTGAGGGGGATGCTGCCCTGGCAGCAGCTGAGCGGCATCGAAAAAGCCACCGAGATGCTCTACAACGCGTTTCTCGACGGGACGCGCATTGTCGTTGTCGGTGATTTTGATGCCGACGGCGCCACCAGCACCGCGCTGAGCGTGCTCAGCCTGCGCGCGCTGGGCTGCGACAGCGTCGCCTACCTTGTGCCAAACCGCTTTGAAGACGGCTATGGCCTTAGCCCGGAAGTGGTCGATCAGGCGCACGCGCGCGGCGCGCAGATGATCATGACCGTGGATAACGGGATCTCTTCTCACGCGGGCGTCCAGCGCGCGCATGAGCTGGGGATACCGGTGCTGGTTACCGATCACCACCTCCCCGGCGATACGCTGCCGGAGGCTGAAGCCATCATTAACCCCAACCTGCGCGACTGCGATTTCCCGTCGAAATCGCTGGCGGGCGTTGGCGTGGCGTTTTATCTGATGCTGGCCTTGCGCACGCTGCTGCGCGATAAGGGCTGGTTCGAGTCTCGCGGCATCGCCGTACCCAACCTCGCGGAGTATCTGGATCTCGTCGCGCTCGGTACCGTAGCGGACGTCGTGCCGCTGGATACCAACAACCGTATTTTGACCTGGCAGGGCCTGAGCCGCATCCGCGCGGGCAAATGCCGGCCGGGCATTAAGGCGCTGCTGGAGATTTCCAATCGCGACCCGCAGAAGCTGGCGGCAAGCGATCTCGGCTTTGCGCTTGGCCCACGCCTGAACGCGGCCGGAAGGCTGGACGATATGTCCGTGGGCGTCGCGCTGCTGCTGTGCGATAACATCGGCGAGGCGCGCGTGCTGGCCAACGAGCTGGACGCGCTTAACCAGACGCGTAAAGAGATTGAACAGGGGATGCAGGCCGAAGCGCTGACCCTCTGCGAAAAGCTGGAGCGCAGCGCGGATACGCTGCCCGGCGGTCTGGCGATGTATCACCCGGAATGGCATCAGGGCGTCGTGGGCATTCTGGCGTCCCGCATCAAAGAGCGTTTCCACCGTCCGGTCATTGCCTTTGCGCCAGCGGGAGACGGCACGCTGAAAGGCTCTGGCCGTTCCATTCAGGGGCTGCACATGCGCGACGCGCTGGAGCGTCTGGATACGCTTTATCCCGATCTGATGATCAAGTTCGGCGGCCACGCCATGGCGGCGGGGCTGTCGCTGGAAGAGGCAAAGTTTGACGAGTTTCAACGCCTCTTCGGCGAGCTGGTCACCGACTGGATTGACCCGGCGCTTTTGCAGGGCGAAGTGGTCTCCGACGGCCCGCTGTCCGCGGCCGAAATGACCATGGAGGTGGCGCAGATGCTGCGCGATGCCGGCCCGTGGGGGCAAATGTTCCCCGAGCCGCTGTTTGACGGGCGTTTCCGTCTGCTGCAGCAGCGCATCGTGGGCGAACGCCATTTGAAGGTGATGGTTGAACCGGTTGGCGGCGGCCCGCTTTTGGACGGCATTGCATTTAACGTCGACACCGCCATCTGGCCGGACAACGGCGTGCGTGAAGTTGAGCTTGCCTATAAGCTCGATATTAATGAGTTTCGCGGTAACCGCTCCCTTCAGCTCATCATCGACAATATCTGGCCAATTTAGCGTCAGTAATCTCTATAAAAAAGAGCGTGGATTCGGTACAATCCCGCTCTTATCACCGCATTTTTACAAGCTCATAAAAGAAAACAGACCATGTTTGAAATTAATCCGGTAAAAAACCGCATTCAGGACCTCACGGAGCGCTCCGACGTTCTTAGGGGGTATCTTTGACTACGATGCCAAGAAAGAGCGTCTGGAAGAAGTAAACGCCGAGCTGGAACAGCCGGACGTCTGGAATGAACCCGAGCGCGCACAGGCGCTGGGTAAAGAGCGTTCCTCTCTCGAAGCCATCGTAGATACGCTGGACCAAATGTCCCAGGGGCTGGAAGATGTGTCCGGCCTGCTGGAGCTGGCTGTTGAAGCTGACGACGAAGAAACCTTTAACGAAGCCGTAGCGGAACTCGATGGTCTGGAAGAGAAGCTGGCGCAGCTGGAGTTTCGTCGCATGTTCTCCGGCGAATACGATAGCGCTGACTGCTATCTCGATATTCAGGCAGGTTCTGGCGGTACCGAAGCGCAGGACTGGGCCAGCATGCTGACGCGTATGTACCTGCGCTGGGCCGAAGCGCGCGGTTTCAAAACCGAGATTATCGAAGAGTCTGAAGGTGAAGTCGCGGGCCTGAAATCCGTGACCATCAAAATTATTGGCGACTACGCCTACGGCTGGCTGCGTACCGAAACTGGCGTTCACCGCCTGGTGCGTAAGAGCCCGTTCGACTCCGGCGGCCGCCGCCATACGTCGTTTAGCTCCGCGTTCGTTTACCCGGAAGTTGACGAAGATATCGACATCGACATCAACCCGGCGGACCTGCGTATCGACGTCTATCGCGCATCCGGCGCGGGCGGTCAGCACGTTAACCGTACGGAATCCGCGGTGCGTATCACCCACATTCCGACCGGGCTGGTGACGCAGTGCCAGAACGACCGTTCACAGCATAAGAACAAAGACCAGGCCATGAAGCAGATGAAAGCGAAGCTTTATGAGCTGGAGATGCAGAAGAAAAATGCTGAGAAGCAGGCGATGGAAGACAACAAGTCAGACATCGGCTGGGGCAGCCAGATCCGTTCTTACGTCCTCGATGACTCCCGCATTAAAGACCTGCGTACCGGTGTAGAAACCCGTAACACGCAGGCGGTGCTGGACGGCAGCCTGGACCAATTTATCGAAGCAAGTTTGAAAGCAGGGTTATGAGGAACCAACATGTCTGAACAACAAGCACAGGGCGCTGACGCGGTAGTCGATCTTAACAACGAACTGAAAACCCGCCGCGAGAAGCTGGCCGCGCTGCGCGAGCAGGGCGTGCCGTTCCCGAACGATTTTCGTCGTGACCACACCTCAGACCAACTGCACGCAGACTTCGACGCTAAAGAGAACGAAGAGCTGGAAGCGCTGAACGTCGAAGTGGCCGTTGCGGGCCGCATGATGACCCGTCGTATTATGGGTAAAGCGTCTTTCGTGACGCTGCAGGACGTTGGCGGCCGCATTCAGCTGTACGTCTCCCGTGACGACCTGCCGGAAGGCATCTATAACGAGCAGTTCAAGAAGTGGGATCTGGGCGATATCCTCGGCGCGAAAGGTAAGCTGTTCAAAACCAAAACCGGCGAGCTGTCTATCCACTGTACCGAGCTGCGCCTGCTGACCAAAGCCCTGCGCCCGCTGCCGGATAAATTCCACGGCCTGCAGGATCAGGAAGCGCGCTACCGTCAGCGTTACCTGGACCTCATCTCTAACGATGAATCCCGCAAGACCTTCAAAATTCGCTCCCAGATCATGGCCGGTATCCGCCAGTTCATGGTGAACCGCGACTTTATGGAAGTGGAAACCCCAATGATGCAGGTGATCCCTGGCGGCGCGTCCGCGCGTCCGTTCATCACCCATCACAACGCCCTGGACCTCGACATGTACCTGCGCATCGCGCCGGAACTGTACCTGAAGCGTCTGGTGGTCGGTGGTTTCGATCGCGTGTTTGAAATCAACCGTAACTTCCGTAACGAAGGCATCTCCGTTCGCCACAACCCAGAGTTCACCATGATGGAACTCTATATGGCTTACGCGGATTACAAAGATCTGATCGAGCTGACCGAATCCCTGTTCCGCACCCTGGCGCAGGACATTCTGGGCACCACAGAAGTACCTTACGGTGAAGAGGTCTTCGACTTCGGCAAGCCGTTTGAAAAACTGACCATGCGCGAAGCGATCAAGAAATACCGTCCGGAAACCGACATGGCCGAGCTGGACAACTTCGACTCTGCGAAAGCCATTGCGGAAAGCATCGGTATCAAGGTTGAGAAGAGCTGGGGTCTGGGCCGTATCGTGACCGAGATCTTCGAAGAAGTGGCCGAAGCGCACCTGATTCAGCCGACCTTCATCACCGAATACCCGGCTGAAGTGTCTCCGCTGGCGCGTCGTAATGACGAGAACCCGGAAATCACCGACCGCTTCGAGTTCTTCATCGGCGGCCGTGAAATCGGCAACGGCTTTAGCGAGCTGAACGATGCGGAAGATCAGGCGCAGCGCTTCCAGGATCAGGTTAACGCGAAGGCCGCAGGCGACGACGAAGCAATGTTCTTCGACGAAGACTACGTGACCGCGCTGGAGCACGGCCTGCCGCCAACGGCTGGCCTGGGCATTGGTATCGACCGCATGGTGATGCTGTTTACCAATAGCCACACCATCCGCGACGTGATCCTGTTCCCGGCGATGCGTCCGGTGAAATAAGTTTTCAGGATATAAAAATGCCCCGTGCGATTATCGCCGGGGCTTTTTTTATTTGGCTGCGAAGGCTCTGAGCGCGTCGCGGGCAGCGTTCGCTTCCAGCACCATCCACGGGCTAAAGGCCCACGGCGTGGCGTCCAGCGCCTGAAAAAGCGCCTCCGGATCGACCCACTGATATTCCATTACCTCGTCGGGATTGATAGCTAGAGGGCTGGTAATGCGGGCGGCAAATACCGGGCACACTTCGTTTTCGACGATGCCGGACGGATCAATTTTACGGTAGCGAAACTCAGGCGCGACGGGAGTGATATCGACGATCGCTGCGCCAATCTCGTCGCGGCAGCGGCGAACGATCGCCATCTCAATCTGTTCACCTGACTGCGGATGGCCGCAGACGGAGTTTGTCCAGACGCCGGGCCAGGCTTTTTTGCCCATGGCGCGTCGTGTGACCAGGCATTCGCCCTTTTCGTTAAACAGCCAGGAAGAGAAAGCCAGGTGCAGCGGGGTGTCTGCTGTGTGGGCGGCGTATTTTTCCTGGGTGCCGATTACCTTTCCCTGCTCATCAATCAAAATGACGTGTTCTTGAATGCTCATTCTTGCTCCAGTGCCGTAATGCCGAATGATGCTGCGCTTATTACGCACGGGAACAGGCCCGCACAGCGTCAGAGGCTGCTTTATTATACGGCATTCCCGTGCAAACGGGTTGGCACACTGAGCGGAAAAGGGCATGACCTGTATCCGCGAGGGCTGCTATCATAGTGCGCCATTCACCCCGAGCGAGGAGCCGTTTTGTTTGCAGGAAGCCTGACCAGAAACCCCATTGCTGCTATTTTCTGCCTGTTGCTGACGCTGGTTCTGGCGGGATGCTCGGGAAGCAAATCATCGGATATGGGCAGCTACTCTGGCGCGGTGTACACCGTTAAGCGCGGTGACACGCTGTACCGCATTTCGCGGATGACGGGCACCAGCGTAAAAGACCTGGCGAAAATGAACAATATCTCCGCGCCTTACACCATTGAGGTTGGGCAGAAGCTGAAGGTTAACGGCAAATCATCCGCTGCAAAAAAATCGACGTCGTCTAAAGGCAAAACCGCAAAAGTCACTCCGTCCTACGCCGTGCCGAAATCCTCCTGGCCGCCGGTAGGGCAGCGCTGCTGGCTATGGCCCGCGAGCGGGAAAGTGGTTATGCCGTATTCAACCTCTGAGGGTGGGAATAAGGGCATTGATATCGCTGCCGCGCGCGGTACGCCTGTTTATGCCTCCGGGGCAGGGAAGGTGGTCTACGTCGGCAACCAGCTGCGCGGGTATGGTAATCTGATCATGCTTAAGCACGGTGAAGACTACATCACGGCCTATGCGCATAACGACACAATGCTGGTGAATAACGGTCAGAACGTGAAGGCGGGGCAGAAGATTGCCACGATGGGCAGCACGGGAACGGATTCGGTGAAGCTGCATTTCCAGATTCGCTATAAGGCGACGGCCATCGATCCGCAGCGTTATCTTCCGCCGCAGGGCAGCAACCGCTGCGCTAAGTGATTATTTAATCACCGGTTAGAAGCAATGAAGGCTTGTCTGAAAATGCGTAAGGTCTATAATGCCTTACGCACCTCAAAGCGGGCGTAGTTCAATGGTAGAACGAGAGCTTCCCAAGCTCTATACGAGGGTTCGATTCCCTTCGCCCGCTCCAGATTCTTCCCCAATTCTTGCGTAATCTCCTGCCGCAGCTTTAACTTACTCGTCATCGAGAATTAACGCCCCTTCTTCGCTTTATTACCAGGATGCTACCGCTTCCCCAGCCGATAAACCGGAACGTGTCTCGTTGTGCCCGTCAGGCTATCAAAGACCTCTGCTTCGTGCGTTTCAATCGTCATGCCTTTTTTACGTAGGTACAGCACATCCGCCGCGATACGCTGCAGGCCAAACCAGAACAGTCCGTCCAGCGCTGAAACCGTCAGGCCTTCATCAAGGGCGCGTTTCAACCGCTCGCGCGGGGCTTTCAGCTCTTTGGCAATCTGCTGATAGGGCGCAGCGGTCGTCCCGGCGGAGTCCACGCGGCGGATGCGGGTCACCAGCCGATACTGAAATTCTTCCGGCATATCGCTCATGTTTGCCTTCAGGCTCCAGATACAGCCAAAACGCTTGCCGTTGAACAGGGCGCTTTTGCGATTGATTTGGAATTTATCCTTAAGCCCGGCAATCAGCTGCGGGGTGCGTATCAGCAGCAGCCGGAAAGGCAGCTCAAAGCTGGTGACATATTCCATGTTCAGCAGCGCGATGCGCAATCTTTCCTCCGCGCCTGCCTGAGACTGACGGCATTCGTCCAGCACTTCCATCCACTGGCGAGCGCGCTCGGGCGTCTCGTTTAGCTCGGTAAAATGGTACTTTTCTATCTGATAATCAATCCGTTTTATCATAGCGTGACGTGTGGTGTGTTTGCCGATTGCGGGTTACTTTATCAGCACCACCTGCGGGCAGGAAGTGCGTTGTTGATGCTTCCGCTTACGCGCTATGCTTACCTGAGATAAAAACAACAGAGGCAATGTGATGGATAAAGAGCTACTGGATGCGGGCTACCGGGCCTATACCGGTGAAAAAATTGACGTCTACTTTAACACCGGCATCTGTAAGCACTCGGGGAACTGCGTGCGTGGGAGCGCGGCGCTGTTCAACCTCAAGCGCAAGCCGTGGATCATTCCAGATGAAGTTGACGTGAACACGGTCGTACGCGTGATCGATACCTGCCCGAGCGGTGCGCTGAAGTACCGCCATAAATAAGCGAGGAACCATGGAAATTCTGGAAGGCCATAACACGTTTTACGTGAATGACGCACAGGGCAATCAGGTTGCCGAGATTGTTTTCGTGCCGACCGGCGAGCATCTGAGCATTATCGAGCATACCGACGTCGATGAGAGCCTGAAAGGGCAGGGCGTGGGCAAGCAGCTGGTGGCGAAAGTGGTGGAAAAAATGCGCGGTGAGAACCGCAAGATTATTCCGCTGTGCCCGTTTGCCAAACACGAGTTTGATAATACGCGGGAATATGACGACATTCGCGCGTAGATAAAACGACACCGGCGATACAGCCGGTGTTTTTTTATCGCAGTTGTTCAAACAGCAAAATTGCTGCGATCGCCACCATAATCGCACCTGATGCCCGACCCACCACGCGCGCTGCCTGAGGGCGCGTGGTGAGTACCGCTTTTGCGCCATATCCCACCAGCAGATAAACCAGCGTGCAGGTAAAAAGGTGCATAAACCCGAGTGCGGACATCTGCATCGCTATCGACCAGCTTCCTTTTGGGTCCGTAAACTGCGGAAGCAGGGCCAAAAACAACAAAAACACTTTAGGATTCATGCCGCTAATGCAGAGGCCTTTTACCGCCCACTGGTTCCAGCTGCCGTCCAGTCCCTGCGCTTTTTCCGGCGCGGCGGGATGACGCAAAAGCGAGACGCCCAGCCACAGAAGATAGAGCGCGCCTGCGAGGGTCAGCGCGGTAAGCGCCAGCGGGTGGCGGGCAATGACCACGCCAACGCCTGCCACCACGATGAGCGTGGCAAGCAGATGGCCCGATATCAGCCCGATGACCGCAGGCACGACGCGCCGCCCGTTGATACCCGCACTTATGGTGTAGGCCCAGTCCGCTCCCGGCGTCATGATGAGCAGAAAAGACACTACCCAAAATCCGGCCACGATGCTCATTTCCATCGTCTGTAAAACTCCAGTGCTCCTCTCATTCAGTGAGTGAAAGAATAACGATATCCGCGCGAAATGAGCTTTCAATGTTATGCTCGTAATACGGTGAAATTGAGAAAATCTTCTAAATGGACAGCATCGATCGAAAAATTCTTGCGGAGCTACAGTCTGACGGGCGTTTATCTCTCACGGACCTGGCTGAACGCGTGAACCTGAGCCTCTCGCCCTGCCACCGGCGCGTGAGGGCGCTTGAGCAGAGCGGGGCTATTACCGGCTATCGCGCCAATCTCGATCCGGCAAAAATGGGGTTTAACTTTCTGGCTATCGTCTTTGCGACGCTGAAAGAGGGGGACAAGAAGGCGGTTAGCGCTTTTGAAGACGCGGTGGAAGAGATCCCTCAGATCGTGCTGGCGCAGCGCCTGTTCGGCGATCCCGATTATCTGATGCACGTGGTGACCCGCGATCTGTCGGCGTTTCAGCAGCTGTATGACGAAAAGCTGTCGGCGATGCCCGGCGTGCAGCATCTGCGCTCTACGCTGGTGATGAAAACGGTGGTGCAGGACAGGCCGTTTCCGCTGGAAACGCTGGGGCGGGACTAAAATGCGCGCCCGACGGAGCGTCGGGCGCGGTGGTGATTAGCCGACAAACATCACCGATACGCACAGCAGGCCGACGATCAGCGTCAGCAGGTTGCCGAGGGAACGATACTGCTTAAGCGACGGAATCAGGTACGTTGACAGCGTCGGCATGATGAACAAAATCATGGCGATAAGCGGGCCGCTGATGGCGTAAATCATCGAGATCGCGTTCGGGTTAATGCAGCAGACCGCGAAGGTAATCAGCGACACGATCAGAATCGACATCGCGCGGTTGAACGCGCGGCTCTTCTTCACGCCGGCCTGATTCAGTGACGATTTCACGATCTCCGTCGCCCCTTCAATCACGCCAAAATAGGTGCCGAGGAACGATTTCGACATCGCGATAATCGCCACGACAATGCCGGAAATGCCAAGCCACGCCGGAGAAGAGGGTATCATCGACAGCGCCGACAGAATGGTCACCCCTTCCTCCTTCGCCGCCACGATGTACGAAGGTGGGATAGAGAGCAGGCAGCTAAACACGAAGAACAGCACGCTCAGGCAGATGATCAGGTACGCCACCTTCATGATTTTTTTGCATTTACCCATGGCTGCGTCGCCGTATTTCTCGCGACGGTCAACGGCGAACGTCGAGATAATCGGCGTATGGCTAAAAGCGAAAACCATCACCGGGATCGAAATCCACACCTGATGCAGCGTATGCCGATCGAACGAGACCTGACCGGTCAGCAGCGACGGCTGCCAGCTTCCCGTCAGGTAGAGGGAGACAAACAGGAAATAGGCGATCAGCGGGAAAACCAGAAAGCCCATCACCTTTAGGGTGATATGCCGGCCCATCAGGAATATCAGGTTCAGCACCAGCACCACGCCGAAGCTCACCAGCATGCGCACGGGCGTATCAACCGTTATGCGTTTTGCCAGCTGTTCGGTAAACGAGTTGGTGATCGCCACCGCATAAATCAGCACCACCACAAAGAAGGCGACAAAATAGAGCGTGGTAATCAGATTACCGATTTTCTTGCCGTAGTAGTGGTTGACCGCGCCGGTGATCCCTTCATTCCCCTTGGTCTTTGACGACAGGATGAATTGCGCCAGCGCCTTGTGCGGCCAGTAGGTTAACGGGTAAGCCACGAGGGCGGTAATGAGCAGGACAATCGCGCCTGCGGAGCCTAGCTGAATAGGCAGGAAAAGCGTCCCTGCGCCCACGGCCGTGCCGTAGAGAGCGAAACTCCAGAGAGTCTCTTCTTTTGACCAAATTTTCGACATTAGAGCAACGTATCAACTATAAAACGAACAAAAAGAAGAGCAATTTACCATAATTCTGAAGGGAGAGCGCAGTTGCTTCGAAGGCGTGTGGCCGGATCGATCGTCCGGCCAGGGGGAGCGTTAGCTTGCCAGGGCGCGTCGCTGCTGGCGTCGCTTGATGACTTTCTCGCGCAGCGTGTCGTATGCCCAGTTATAAAACATGGTGTACGGCAGGAAGAACAGGAAGAAACCAATCTCCAGCGTAAAGGCCTGGAGCAGGGTCACGCCCAGCACGGCGGCAACGATAGACACGCCGATGACGATAAACCCGCACTCAAAGCCCAGCGCGTGCAGGGCGCGCACTTTCGCCGTGCGCTTTACGCGCTGCACCGGCCAGAAGCGGTCAAAGCCGAAGTTGTAGATAATGTTCCATAGCATCGCCGTCGTCGCCAGGATGATGGTCAGCCCGCCCATTTCAACCACGGAGCGCTGCATGAGCCACGCCGCCGTGGGGGCGAGAATGGCCGTCGCGATCCCTTCAAAGCAGACGGCATGGAAGATCCGCTCCGGCAGCTTACGTTGGAGTGCATCTTGTTGTTGCATAGCATTGACCTCATTCATTCGCCGGTATGGGCGGTGTGGGCGCCTATTTTTATCGCAAAAGATGATATATAAAAGATGGTATCCATCGATAAAATAGATACTTCTATGCGCTATTCCCCCGAAGCCCTGACGGCGTTTGTTGAAACCGTCGCGGCAGGTTCCTTCTCCGCCGCCGCGCGTCGCCTGCGCAAAAGCCAATCCACCATTAGCACCTCTATCGCCAACCTGGAGGCGGACCTGGGCGTTGAGCTCTTCGACCGCTCGGCCCGTCAGCCGGTGCTTACCGCGCAGGGGCAGCAGGTGCTGGGGTACGTGCAGTCTATCCTCGCCGCCAGCGCGCGGCTGGACGAGCTGGCGGTAACGCTCACGGCGCAGACCGAGGCTCGCCTGACGTTCGTGCTCTCAGACACGCTAAACCCGGCCGTGCTGGAAGAGCTGATGACCCAGTTCGACCAGCGCTTTCCGCATACCGAATTTGAGTGCCTGATCGGTGAGGAAGAGGACGTTATCGACCTGCTGCAGAAGGAGCGGGCGCAGGTCGGCCTGACGGAAGCGCGCGACAGCTATCCGATTGGCATCGGCGTGACCCGGCTTCCCATTCAGACCCGAATGGCGATTTATGTCTCAACCACCCATCCGCTGGCCGGGCAGCACGAAACGCAGGCCGACGAGCTGCACGGCTGGCGAGAGCTGCGGCTGAACACTTATCTTGAGCGCGAACCGTCGCTGGCGCGGGGGCCGGTTTGGTCCGCGCCGAACTACCTGCTGCTCCTGAGCATGGCGGTGCAGGGATTCGGCTGGTGCGCGCTGCCCTGCGCGCTGGTGGAAGAATTTGCGGCGTCGAAATCGCTGGTGCAGCTGAACGTGCCCGGCTGGCCGCGTTCGATCGCCATCGATTTGCTGTGGAATAAGCGATCGCCGCCGGGCGTGGCGGGAAGCTGGCTGCGCCAGTATTTGCAGGACGCGCGCTAATCCTTGTGATTAAACTCACTAATTTTAAACAATTGCGTTAATTGTTGATAGCAATGCATCTACTATCGTCATGTCATTTTACCCAGAGGTCGTGATGAAAGATGTCGTTATCGTGGGCGCGTTGCGTACGGCCATTGGCTGTTTTCAGGGCGCACTGGCGCGCCACTCCGCCGTTGATTTAGGCAGCGTGGTGGTCAAAGCGCTGGTGGAACGCTGCGGGGTTGCCGCGCATGAAGTCGATGAGGTGATCCTCGGTCAGGTGCTGACCGCCGGCGCCGGGCAAAACCCTGCGCGTCAGGCTGCGCTGAAGGGCGGCCTGCCGAACACCGTTTCCGCCATCACCATCAACGACGTCTGCGGCTCGGGCCTGAAGGCGCTGCACCTTGCCACCCAGGCCATTCAGTGCGGCGAGGCGGAAGTGGTGATTGCGGGCGGCCAGGAAAATATGAGCCGCGCGCCTCACGTGCTCACCGACAGCCGGACCGGCGCGCAGTTGGGGAACAGCCAGCTGCTCGACAGCCTCGTTCACGACGGGCTGTGGGACGCCTTCAACGATTATCACATGGGCGTGACGGCGGAAAACCTGGCGCGCGAGTACGGCATCAGCCGCGAGCTTCAGGACGCCTACGCGCTAAGCTCTCAGCAAAAGGCCCGTGCCGCGATTGATTCCGGGCGCTTTCGCGATGAGATTGTCCCCGTCAGCACCCGGCACCAAAACGGTGAAAGCATGAGCGTCGATACCGACGAACAGCCGCGCACCGACGCCAGCGCGGAAGGGCTGGCAAAGCTCCATCCGGCTTTTGAAATGATGGGATCGGTTACGGCGGGCAACGCGTCCTCCATTAACGACGGCGCCGCCGCGGTGATGATGATGAGCGAAAGCAAAGCGCAGGAGCTCGATCTTCCCGTGCTGGCGCGCATCAAGGCCTTTGCCAGCGTGGGCGTGGACCCGGCGCTCATGGGCATTGCACCGGTGTATGCCACCCGGCGCTGCCTCGAGCGCGCGGGCTGGGAGCTGGCCGACGTCGATCTGATCGAAGTGAATGAAGCCTATGCGGCGCAGGCCATCTCGGTCGGAAAAATGCTGGAATGGGACCCGCTGCGGGTTAACGTTAACGGCGGGGCGATCGCGCTTGGCCATCCGATTGGCGCATCGGGCTGCCGGATACTGGTATCGCTCGTCCATGAAATGATGAAGCGTAACGCCCGCAAAGGGCTTGCCACGCTCTGTATCGGCGGCGGCCAGGGCGTCGCGCTGGCTATTGAGCGCTAGACGAAATACTTCAGCTTAACGAAAGCCTCCCGTTGGGAGGTTTTTTTTTACGCGTGAACCATCTTTAAATTTCTGCACGGTTTGTTTTTAAGAATGTCAAAATTCAAAGTCTTATTAATATATTGTTTTATATAATAAAATTATTTCACCTCAGTTTTTTCTTTCTCTTAGATATCCCTCATTCGTGATCGTCACTACACTTCTGGTATTAAGATGTGTAAAAAATGAAACGATGTTTTAAATGTAATTGAAAAGCCCATTCTCAGCGGATAGTATGTCTCCATCATGAAAACGGAACGTTGTTTCGTTAATTTTTCTGCCTGCGGGCACGGTCAATTCTGGAGGTTAACGTGGACGTCAGACAAAGCATCCACAGTGCGCATGCGAAAACGCTGGATACTCAGGGGCTGCGCGGTGAATTTTTAGTTGAGCAGGTGTTCGAAGCCGACAGGTACACCATGGTCTACAGCCATATCGACCGCATCATTGTGGGGGGCATCATGCCGGTGGCGCAAACCGTCTCCGTCGGCGGCGAGGTGGGTAAACAGCTCGGCGTGAGCTACTTCCTGGAGCGTCGCGAGCTGGGGACGATCAATATCGGCGGCCCGGGCACCGTCACGGTCGATGGACAATGCTACGAGATTGGCCATCGCGATGCGCTCTATATTGGTCAGGGCGCGAAAGAGGTGGTCTTTGCCAGCGTCGACGCCGGCAAACCGGCGAAGTTTTATTACAACTGCGCCCCGGCCCACACGGCGTATCCCACCAAAAAGGTGACGCCTGACGACGTTGCGCCGGTCACGCTTGGCGACGACCTCACCAGTAACCGCAGGACCATCAATAAATACTTTGTGCCGGACGTGCTGGAAACCTGCCAGCTCAGCATGGGGCTGACCGAGCTGGCGCCGGGCAACCTGTGGAACACCATGCCGTGCCACACGCACGAGCGCCGCATGGAGGTCTATTTCTACTTCAACATGGATGACGATGCCTGCGTGTTCCACATGATGGGGCAGCCGCGGGAGACGCGCCACATCGTGATGCACAACGAGCAGGCGGTCATTTCGCCGAGCTGGTCGATTCACTCCGGCGTGGGGACCAAAGCCTACACCTTTATCTGGGGCATGGTCGGCGAGAACCAGGTCTTCGATGACATGGACCACGTTGCGGTTAAGGATCTGCGCTAGTCGCGGGCGGTGTTGTATCAATCTGCCTGTTGATGACGGGCGCTGAACGAGTAAGGAACAAACATGATTCTGGATGCATTTTCTCTGCAGGGTAAAGTGGCCGTGGTTTCGGGCTGTGACACCGGCCTGGGCCAGGGCATGGCGCTAGGCCTGGCGGAAGCGGGCTGCGATATTGTGGGTATTAACATCGTTGAGCCTACGGAAACCATTGAGCGCGTGACCGCGCTGGGCCGCCGCTTCCTGAGCCTGACCGCCGACCTGCGCAAAATCGACGCTATCCCCGCGCTGCTGGAACGCGCGGTGGCGGAGTTTGGCCATATCGACATTCTGGTCAACAACGCGGGCCTGATCCGCCGCGAAGACGCGATCAGCTTCAGCGAGCGCGACTGGGACGACGTAATGAACCTGAACATCAAAAGCGTGTTCTTTATGTCTCAGGCCGCGGCGAAGCACTTTATTGCTCAGGGCAACGGCGGCAAGATTATCAATATCGCCTCCATGCTCTCCTTCCAGGGCGGCATCCGCGTGCCGTCTTACACCGCGTCGAAAAGCGCCGTAATGGGCGTCACCCGCCTGCTGGCGAACGAGTGGGCGAAGCACAACATCAACGTGAATGCGATTGCGCCGGGCTATATGGCGACCAACAATACCCAGCAGCTTCGCGCCGATGAACAGCGCAGCAGCGAGATCCTGGACCGCATTCCGGCGGGCCGCTGGGGGCTGCCGGACGATCTCAAGGGACCGATTGTGTTCCTCGCGTCTTCTGCATCTGATTACATCAACGGCTATACCGTGGCGGTGGACGGCGGCTGGCTGGCGCGGTAACTGCTTATGCAGGTATGAACCTCTGCTCCTGAGCGGAGGTTTTTTTTCGCAAAAATAGTCATTATCCATATGGCTCAAGACGAAAAATCCATATCAAAAAAGCATAAATGATGAATATCACAGTTTTAATGCTTATAAATTAGGGGATTAATAAAAAGTGGAGGTGTTTCACCGTTCATTGAAATTGTAATGTCCATCACAGATCGCTATGCCACAGCGAAATCATCCATATCTTCGCGGATTCCCGCCTGACACTTTCTCTGGCTTTCTCGTAATTTCATTGCATGTTTTAGCTGTTCAGGCAGGAAATTATGACATCAATAAATGACTCTACCCTGGCGTCGGGCGTGTTACGCGATACCCGCCGCATGAACCAGTTTGTCTCCATTGCCGCCGCGGTTGCCGGCCTGCTGTTTGGTCTGGATATCGGCGTGATTGCCGGCGCGCTGCCCTTTATTACCGATCACTTTACGCTGAGCAACCGCCTGCAGGAGTGGGTGGTGAGCAACATGATGCTCGGCGCAGCCATCGGCGCGCTGTTCAACGGCTGGCTCTCGTTCCGCCTTGGGCGTAAATACAGCCTGATGGTCGGGGCGATCCTGTTTGTCGCGGGCTCCATTGGCTCTGCCTTTGCGGCGAACGTCGAGGTGCTGCTGCTCTCCCGCGTGCTGCTGGGCGTTGCCGTCGGGATCGCCTCCTATACCGCGCCGCTGTATCTCTCTGAAATGGCGAGCGAAAACGTGCGCGGCAAGATGATCAGCATGTATCAGCTGATGGTCACGCTCGGCATTGTGCTGGCGTTTTTGTCCGATACGTATTTCAGCTACAGCGGCAACTGGCGGGCGATGCTCGGCGTGCTGGCGCTGCCTGCGGTACTGCTCATCGTGTTAGTCATCTTTTTGCCGAACAGCCCGCGCTGGCTGGCGCAAAAAGGGCGTCACGTTGAGGCGGAAGAGGTGCTGCGCATGCTGCGCGACACCTCCGAAAAAGCGCGCGAAGAGCTGAACGAGATCCGCGAAAGCCTGAAGCTCAAGCAGGGCGGATGGGCGCTGTTCAGGGTGAACCGCAACGTGCGCCGCGCGGTGTTTCTCGGCATGCTGCTGCAGGCAATGCAGCAGTTTACCGGCATGAACATCATCATGTACTACGCGCCGCGCATCTTCAAAATGGCCGGGTTTACCACTACCGAGCAGCAGATGATCGCCACGCTGGTCGTCGGGCTGACCTTTATGTTCGCCACCTTCATTGCGGTATTCACCGTCGATAAGGCCGGACGTAAGCCGGCGCTGAAGATTGGCTTCAGCGTCATGGCGATTGGCACGCTGATCCTCGGCTACTGCCTGATGCAGTTTGACAACGGTACGGCGTCGAGCGGGCTCTCCTGGCTGTCGGTGGGGATGACCATGATGTGTATTGCCGGCTATGCGATGAGCGCCGCGCCGGTCGTGTGGATCCTTTGCTCTGAAATCCAGCCGCTGAAATGCCGTGACTTTGGCATCACCTGTTCGACCACCACCAACTGGGTGTCGAACATGATCATCGGCGCAACCTTCCTGACGCTGCTGGACGCGATTGGTGCCGCCGGGACGTTCTGGCTTTATACCGCGCTGAACGTGGCGTTTATTGGCATTACGTTCTGGCTGATCCCAGAAACCAAAGGCGTGACGCTGGAGCACATTGAACGCAAGCTGATGGCCGGTGAGAAGCTGAGGAATATCGGTTTGTGAGGCCGCTGCCCGGTGTCTGCCGGGTGAGTAAACGAAAAAAAGCCGGGAAGGGCGAAACGCTTCCCGGCTTTTTTTCGTGCTTATTGAGTGTTCTTTTTTCTGGGAGTCGAATAGCGATATTTGTACGGCTTATGAAAAATAGGGGTATTCAGAAATAACTACTAAATATGATAGCGACATATCAATTTGGTTTATATGTACTATCAGAAGATTCTTAGTTTCTTGTATCATAAATGAAACTGCGCACTCAGACAGACCGCTTCCCCCACCGAACAAATAGAAGAATTGATATGTCAGTCATGGACTTCAAAAAAAATACGGATGTGGATTTCCCTCACCACGCCTATGCGGCAAACGATCAAAAAGAGATCGATCTCCTGGGCCTGTTAGACATTCTGCTTGCGGCCAAAAAACGCATCGCCGCCATGACGTTTGCCTTTGCGCTGGCCGGCCTGGTGGTGGCCTTCCTGCTTCCGCAAAAGTGGACCAGTAAATCGGTTATCACCCCGGCAGAACAGACGCAGTGGAACCCGCTGCGCCAGATGCTGGTCTCCCTGCAGGTGCTGGATATTGACGCTAAGGTTTCGCGCGGGGACGTTTTTAACCTGTTTATTAAAAAGTTTCAGTCTCAGTCCCTGCTGGAAGAGTACATGACATCATCGCCGTACGTGATGGCTCAGCTCACAGAGGCTGACGTCGATCCGCTGGAGCTGCACCGTGCGGTGGTCAACATTTCCGACAGGATGAAAGCCGTCGACAATACCCTGGCGAAAGATGCGGACAAAGCGCCCTATGCCTCGTGGACGCTAAGCTTCACCGCCCCAACCGCGGGAGATGCCCAGGCGGTGCTGGAAGGGTATATCAAGTACATCTCCAGCCTCGTGGAGCAGGAGACGATGCAAAATATCCGCAATCAGGTTGCCCTGAAAACCAAAATGGTGGAACAGCAGCTGGAGCTGGATCGCGTGCGTTTGACCAATGCCCACAACACCAACTTGCAGCGCCTCAACTACTCCCTCAAAGTGGCGAATGCGGCGGGCATTAAGAAGCCGGTGTACAGCAACGGCCAGGCGGTAAAAGACGATCCGGACTACTCGGTTGCGCTGGGGGCGGACGGCATTGCCCAGAAGCTGCAGATTGAAAAGAACCTGAAAGACGTGGCCGAGCTGAACGCTGATTTCCAGAACCGCGAATATTACCTGACGCAGCTGCAAAAGCTGTCTTTTGACGACGTAGATATTGAGCCGTTTAAATATCAGCTTTCACCGTCAATGCCGATCAAAAAAGACGGCCCGGGCAAAGCGCTGATTATCGTGCTGGCTGCATTCATTGGCGGCCTGCTGGCGTGCGGCAGCGTCCTACTGCGTGAGGCCATGCGTTCCCGACGCCCGCATGTGCAAAGCGCGGCGGAATAAGCCGTAAAGTGACAAACAAGGCGCTATGCATAGCGCCTTTTTTTATGTCAGAAATAGCTCTCGCTGGTAACGGGCCGCTAAGTTTGCTTCACTGGGGTAAACGTACGGGAGGAACCATGAAAACAATCGGGTTATTGGGTGGCATGAGCTGGGAATCAACCCTTCCCTATTATCGCCTTATTAATGAGGGCATAAAACAGCGGCTGGGCGGCCTGCACTCGGCAAGCCTGCTGCTGCACAGCGTGGATTTTCACGACATCGAGGCCTGCCAGGCGAGCGGCGAATGGGATAAAGCGGGCGAGATCCTGGCGCAGGCGGCGCTCGGGCTGGAGCGCGCGGGCGCGGAAGGGATTTTGCTCTGTACCAACACTATGCATAAGGTGGCGTCCCATATCGAAACGGCCTGTTCATTGCCGTTTCTGCACATTGCCGACGCAACGGGCCGGGCGATTAGCGCCGCGAACGTATCGCGGGTGGCGCTGCTGGGCACGCGTTACACCATGGAGCAGGATTTTTACCGCGGGCGCTTAAGCAGCGAGTTTGGTATTGAAAGCATCATCCCGGACGAAGCCGACCGGGCGCGCATTAATCAGATTATCTTCGAGGAGCTTTGCCTCGGCACCTTCAGCGAAACGTCCCGCGCGTACTACGTTAGCGTGATTGAAAAGCTGGCGCAGCAGGGCGCGCAAGGCGTTATCTTCGGCTGCACGGAGATCGGCCTGCTGGTCCCGGCCGAGCGAAGCCCTGTTACGGTATTTGATACCACCGCTATTCACGCCGCGGATGCCGTGGAATTTATGCTGTCATAACGGGTTTGGTCGGCCAGGTAAGCGAAGCGCTACCTGTCTAACATGCTCAATGAGATGTGCGGTAAAGGCATCCACCAGCGCGGACGCCGGGCGGTGCAGCGGACGAATCAGGCTCACGGTAAACGGAACCGATACGCTAAACGGCCGAATCACAATATCGCTTCCGGCGTAGTCCAGCGCCGTAAGCGGGTTAACGACGGAAACCCCGACGCCGGCGCGCACCATGGCGCAAATTGAGGCGGCGCTGTGCGTTTCTACCACCATTCTTCTTTTCACCTGATGCTCCGCAAACAGCGAATCCAGCAGCTGGCGATAGCTGTCGGTTTGCGACAGGCTGATGTAGTTCTCGCCGTGAAAATCTGCGGGCGTTAATTCGCTTTTATCCGCAAGCGCATGTCCGGCAGGCAGGACGCAAACCTCGTCTAAAGAGAGCAGCTCCGTGCGCGACGTGCCCGCCGGAGTGACAAGCGTTTCAGTCAGGCCAAGATCGTGGCGCTGCGCGGAAAGCCACTCCTCCAGCAGCGGGGATTCCTGCGGAACGATCGAGAAATTAACGTCAGGATAGCGGGTCAGGAAGGGCTGAAGCAGCGACGGTAAAAAGGATTGCGAAAACACCGGCAGGCAGACGATGGACAGCTCGCCCTGGCGAAATTCCCGCAGGCTCTCCGCGGCGCTGACGATTCTGTCCAGCCCGTACCAGGAGCGCTGCACCTCCTCAAACAGGCGCAATCCCTGAACCGTGGGGTGCAGCCTGCCGCGCGCGCGTTCGAATAATTTCAGATCCAGCACTTTTTCAAAGCGCGCCAGCTCGCGGCTGACGGTCGGCTGTGAGGTATGCAGCATCTGCGCGGCTTCGGTGAGATTGCCGGTAGTCATCACCGCGTGGAAAATCTCAATGTGGCGTAAGTTGATGACGGACATAGGGCACCTGTGGCAGGAAGTTATCCATATCATTTTTGCATAGACTCGCGAAAAAACGATATTTTTTATTCCCTATTCAGTGTGGCGTAATAGAAAAAAATGACGATCCCCGGAGTACACCATGCCACGCCCGCTTAACCAGACGAAAACTGACCTGAACGCTGAAAACCTGCTGCGCCTGCCGGCCGAATTTGGCTGCCCGGTGTGGGTCTACGACGCGCAGATTATTCGCGAGAAGATCGCCGCGCTGCATCAGTTTGACGTAGTGCGTTTCGCGCAAAAGGCCTGCTCTAATATCCATATTTTGCGCCTGATGCGCGAGCAGGGCGTGAAGGTGGACTCCGTATCCTTAGGCGAAATTGAACGCGCGCTGGCGGCAGGGTTCGATCCGAAAGCCGATAGCGACGCGATTGTCTTTACCGCCGATCTGATCGACGACGCGACCCTTGCGCGCGTGCACGAACTGCAGATCCCGGTGAACGCCGGGTCGGTGGATATGCTGGAACAGCTCGGGCAGGTTTCACCGGGCCATCGCGTCTGGCTGCGCATCAACCCGGGCTTCGGCCACGGCCATAGCCAAAAAACCAATACCGGCGGCGAAAACAGCAAGCACGGCATATGGTATGCCGACCTTCCGGCCGCGCTTGCGGTGCTTCAGCGCTACGGCCTGAAGCTGGTGGGCATTCACATGCACATCGGCTCGGGCGTGGACTACGGCCACCTTGAGCAGGTCTGCGGCGCAATGGTGCAGCAGGTGATCGACTTTGATCAGGATCTGGAGGCGATCTCCGCAGGCGGCGGGCTGTCCATTCCTTACCGCGAGGGGGAAGAGGCGATCGATACCGCTCACTACTACGGCCTGTGGAGCGCCGCGCGCGACAACATCGCCGCGCACCTTGGCCATGCGGTGAAGCTGGAGATCGAACCGGGACGTTTCCTGGTGGCGGAGTCCGGGGTGCTGGTGGCGCAGGTTCGCAGCGTGAAGGAGATGGGAAGCCGCCACTTCGTGCTGATCGACGCGGGCTTTAACGATCTGATGCGCCCGTCAATGTACGGCAGCTACCACCATATCAGCGCGCTGGCCGCCGATGGCCGCGACCTAACCGACGCGCCGCATAGAGAGACCGTCGTGGCGGGGCCGCTGTGTGAATCCGGCGACGTATTTACCCAGCAGGAAGGCGGTAAGGTCGAAACCCGCGCGCTGCCGGACGTCAAGCCGGGGGATTACCTGGTGCTGCACGATACGGGCGCGTACGGTGCGTCCATGTCGTCCAACTACAACAGCCGTCCGCTGCTGCCGGAAGTGCTGTTTGATAACGGCGCTGCGAAGCTGATTCGCCGCCGCCAGACGATTCAGGAGCTTATCGCGCTTGAGTGCTTCTGAGTAAAATACGGCCCCGTCGTCACCGAGTCGCGCAGCACCAGCGTGCCGGTAAACGGCGGGATCGCTTCGACCGGCTGGTTCTTTGCCAGCCGAATCGCCTGATCGATAGCCGTCACGATCATATTATCGATCGGCAAATAGACCGACGAAAGCGCAGGCTCCAGCCACTTCGCGCTCGGCGCGTCGTCAAAACCAAACAGAGAAACGTCCTGCGGAATGCGCAGCCCCGCCTGGTGCAACGCCTTGGACGCACCCAGCGCCATATCATCGTTGCAGGCAAACAGGGCGCTAAACGTCACCCCTTCGCCAATCAGCTCCTTGCACAGTTCATATCCCCGCGTCATGCCCGCATCGCCATACTTTATGCGTCGTTCATCGAGGCAAATCCCGTGCTTTTCCAGCGCCTTGCGGTAGCCCATCAGGCGCGCCTTCCCGGTCGGGGTATGAATCGGAACGGTAATGCAGGCAATCTCCCGGTGTCCCTGGCCGATCAGATAATCCACCGCCTTAAACGCGGCGTCCTGCTGCTCGAAGAACACGCAGCGATCTGCCGCCTGGCTGACCTCGCGGTTGATCACCACCAGCGGCGTTTGCACGGAGTGGATCAGCTTCATGATCGCTTTTTCGCTCATGTAGCGGGTGTACAGCACGATAGCGTCGCACTTGCGATCCGCCAGCATCTGTACGGCCTGCTCTTCAAGCTCGGGCGCATCGTGGCCGTCGGTGACGATCAGCTGTTTGCCGTGCGTTTCGGTCTGCCGGGAGGCTTGCTGCAGCAGGCGACCAAAGTAAAAACCGTCAAAGGTCGACACCACCAGACCGATGCTGTTGCTGGTCTGGTTGGCGAGCGAACGCGCGAGGAAGTTTGGCCGATAGCCCAGCTCTTCCATCGCCTTGAAAACCTGCTGACGCGTACTCTCTTTAACCTGACCCGTGCCGTTCAGCACGCGCGAGACGGTGGCCTTCGACACGCCCGCGCGCAGTGAGACATCCAGCATTGTTGCCATTAGACATTCCTGATTCCACGTAACGATCTGCAGTTTACCACAGACCATCCGGGCCTTAAGCGGCGCGGGAAGGGCAAAAAATCTATCGCGATCACGCTTTTGGAGACGATCCGCCCGAACGGCATAAAGGGTTGAAGGGCGAGGGGGGCATCCTCCTCTGGCACAGCACCCGCTGCGCTGTGCGCTTTAAGACAAAACATGCTGAACGGGCGGGCGATCTTTGGCATGCTACCCGCCTCTCACTCAACAAAAGTCCGATCGAACGGCGGCACTGGCCGTCTTGAGCCGTGCCGCTCGTTAAGGAAAAGCCGAGATGAACATTCAACCGCTGTACGCCGCACCGCGGTTTACCGAACAGGTCATTGACTGGATCTGGAAAGCCTTCGGCGACGGGCTTCCGCGCGCCTTTTTCCAGAGCATTGTTGAACACAGCCTGACGCCGGACGCGCTGCCGCTCACGTTTATCGCCGTGGAGGGGGAGCGACTGCTGGGCACCGTGGGGCTGTGGCGCTGCGACCTGATCGCGCGTCAGGATCTTTATCCCTGGCTGGCGTCGCTTTACGTTGACGAATCGGCGCGCGGGCAGGGGCTGGCGGGGCGTTTACAGCAGCACGTACAGGCGTATGCCAGGCAGGCAGGGTACGCCGAGCTTCACCTCTGGTCAGCCTGCCGTGACTTCTACGAACGTTACGGCTGGCAGTACATCGGTGACGGGCTGGAATACCCGGATAAAACGGTTCATCTGTATCGCTATTCGCTCTGTTCTTCCACGGGGGATGCCACGGAGTGACGGCGGACCAGCGTCGGGCTAAACAGATGCGTAATCTCCGGCGGCGGGCGGTTATCCGCAAGCGCGAGGGCCAGCTCTGCCGCCTGCGTTGCCATGGTGATAATCGGGTAGCGCACGGTGGTCAGGCGCGGTCGCACGTAGCGAGAAACCAGCACGTCATCAAAGCCAATCAGCGAAATCTCTGCCGGCACGTCGATTCCGTTATCGTTTAATACGCCCATTGCTCCGGCGGCCATCGAGTCGTTGTAGCAGGCGATGGACGTAAAGTTCTTTCCGCGGCCCAGAAGCTCGGTCATCGCCTGCTCGCCGCCGCTTTCGTCCGGCTCGCCGTAAGCCACCAGCCTGTCGTTGCACGGCAGGCCGTTTTCCCGCAGCGCATCGTAATAGCCCTGCAGGCGATCTTCGGCGTCGGAAATAGGGTGGTTGGAGCAGAGATAGCCGATGCGGGTGTGGCCCTGCTGGATCAGATGACGGGTGGCAAGCCAGGCCCCGTAGCGGTCGTCGAGCGCCACGCAGCGCTGTTCAAAGCCGGGAATGATGCGGTTGATGATCACCATGCCGGGGATCTGCTTCATCAAATGAATCAGCTCGGCGTCGGGGATCATTTTGGCGTGAACCACCAGCGCGGCGCAGCGGTGGCGAATCAGCTGTTCAATCGCCTGGCGTTCTTTCAGTTCGTTATGGTAGCCGTTGCCGATCAGCAGAAAGTTGCCCGTCTGGTACGACACCTGTTCCACGGCTTTGACCATCGCGCCGAAAAAGGGATCGGAGACATCGCCTACGACCAGCCCAATCGTCTCGGTCGACTGCTGGGCCAGCGCGCGCGCGTTGGCGTTGGGGTGATAGTTCAGGGTGTCCATGGCGGTTTGTACGGCCAGGCGGGATGCCTCGCTGGCTTTAGGAGACGCGTTAATCACGCGCGAGACGGTTGCGACGGAAACGCCCGCCAGCCGGGCCACGTCCTTAATTGTCGCCATTTAATACCTTCTTATTAGGGGTAAGCGTTTACACACCAATTAGTGTTGCGGAAAAGCGGCGCGCATTCAAGGGGGACGGGTTTTGAACCTCGACAAACGTGACGCAGAACACCCCGGGCTGGTGTAATCGTTACACTGCTAAGCATGACAAAAGAATGTCAATTAGAACCTTTAGTTACACTTTGCCTCAGGCTGTTGCGATTGTCCGGTAGCCAGCGTCGAGAGCGTGTTGCTAGAGTCGAGATCCCAGAGGTATTGATAGGTGGAATCAGCTCCGGTTGATGAACACGACTTACACCAGCCTGCGTTGATACGCAGGTTTTTTTTTGCCTGAAACTTCAACCTGTAACAGCAAAAGCGAATATTCACACCTGGTTGCATTTCGGTTCATTCCCTTGCGTTTTCCCACTGGCGAAGCCGATAGCGAACGACCACAATCAAGATCCCAGAGGTATTGATTGGTGAGAATTCTTAGTACGGTTTCGTACTCATCTCTTGCACCAGCCTGCGCGGATGCGCAGGTTTTTTTTCGCCTCTATTTTTGCTGTCGCTCCCCTATCACTTCTCGTGTAATCTGCCACTCTTTAACCTAACCCCTCACACTGGCTGGCAAAAGGAGTTGAGATGCTATTTGGGTTCTTCCGTACACTCTTCCGCATTCTGTTTCGCGTCCGCGTAACAGGCGATACCCAGGCGCTTAATGGCGAACGCGTGCTCATTACGCCCAATCACGTTTCCTTTATCGACGGCATCCTGCTGGCGCTGTTTTTACCCGGGCGTCCGGTATTTGCGGTCTACACCTCCATCAGCCAAAAGTGGTTTATGCGCTGGCTGGCGCCGCTGATTGATTTTGTACCGCTCGACCCGACGAAGCCGATGATGATTAAGCATCTGGTGCGCCTGATTGAGCAGGGCCGCCCGGTGGTCATATTTCCGGAGGGACGGATCTCCGTTACCGGCTCGCTGATGAAAATTTATGACGGCGCGGGGTTTGTGGCCGCGAAGTCCAGGGCAACCGTTGTGCCGCTGCGCATTGAAGGCGCGGAGCTAACCCACTTCAGCCGCCTGAAAGGGCTGGTGAAGCAGCGTCTGTTCCCGAAAATTACCCTCCACATTCTGCCGCCGACGTCGCTGCCGATGCCGGACGCGCCGCGCGCCCGCGACCGCCGTAAAATTGCCGGTGAAATGCTCCACCAGATCATGATGGAAGCGCGCATGGCGGTTCGCCCGCGCGAAACGCTGTACGAGTCCCTGCTGTCGGCGCAGTACCGCTACGGCGCGAAGAAAAACTGTATTGAAGACGTTAATTTTACCCCGGACACCTATCGCAAGCTGCTGACCAAGACCCTGTTCGTGGGGCGTATTCTTGAGAAGTACAGCAAGCGCGGCGAAAAGATTGGCCTGATGCTGCCGAACGCGGGGATCAGCGCGGCGGTGATCTTCGGTGCCGTCGCGCGCGGGCGCATCCCGGCGATGATGAACTACACGGCGGGCGTCAAGGGGCTGACCAGCGCCATCACGGCGGCACAAATCAACACCGTCTTCACCTCCCGTCAGTTTCTCGACAAGGGCAAGCTGTGGCACCTGCCGGAACAGCTTACGCAGGTTCGCTGGGTATTCCTTGAAGACTTAAAAGCGGACGTCACGACGGGCGATAAGCTGTGGATCTTCGCCCACCTGCTGATGCCGCATCTGGCGCAGGTGAAGCAGAAGCCGGAAGACGACGCGATTATCCTCTTTACCTCCGGTTCCGAAGGCCATCCGAAGGGCGTGGTGCATAGCCACAAAAGCATTCTGGCGAACGTAGAGCAGATCAAAACTATCGCCGATTTTACGGCAAAAGACCGCTTTATGTCGGCGCTGCCGCTGTTCCACTCGTTTGGCCTCACGGTGGGCCTGTTTACGCCGCTGCTGACCGGTGCGGAGGTCTTTCTGTATCCGAGCCCGCTGCACTACCGCGTCGTGCCGGAGCTGGTGTACGACCGCAACTGTACCGTCCTCTTCGGCACGTCAACCTTCCTCGGCAACTATGCCCGCTTTGCCAACCCGTACGACTTCTTCCGCGTGCGGTATGTGGTTGCCGGGGCCGAGAAGCTCCAGGAGAGCACGCGCCAAATATGGCAGGACAAGTTTGGCCTGCGCATTCTGGAAGGCTACGGCGTGACGGAGTGTGCGCCCGTGGTCTCCATCAACGTGCCGATGGCCGCGAAGCCGGGCACGGTGGGAAGGCTGCTGCCGGGGCTGGACGCGCGCCTGCTGGCGGTGCCGGGCATTGAGGACGGTGGTCGCCTGCAGCTGAAGGGGCCAAACGTGATGAACGGCTATCTGCGGGTCGAAAATCCGGGCGTGCTGGAAGCGCCGACGGCGGAAAACGTCAACGGCGACATCGAGACCGGCTGGTACGATACCGGCGATATTGTCCGCTTCGACGAGCAGGGCTACGTGCAGATCCAGGGACGCGCAAAGCGCTTCGCCAAAATTGCGGGTGAAATGGTCTCGCTTGAGACGGTGGAACAGCTGGCGATGGCGGTCTCTGCCGACAGGCTTCACGCCACCGTAGTGAAAAGCGACGCCAGCAAAGGGGAAGCGCTGGTGCTCTTTACCACCGACAGCGAGCTCAGGCGCGATCGGCTGCTCAAGCACGCGCGCGAGCACGGCATTCCCGAGCTGGCGGTACCGCGCGATATTCGCTACCTCAAGCAGCTTCCGGTGCTGGGCAGCGGCAAGCCCGATTTCGTGACCCTTAAAGGCATGGTTGAAGAGGCGGAACAGCATAATGCGTGAGTCAGCACACACTAACACCTCTATCTGGTCGAAAAGCATGATGGCGGTCATTGCCGCCCAGTTTCTTTCCGCCTTCGGCGATAACGCGCTGCTGTTTGCGACCCTGGCGCTGCTCAAGGCCGAGTTTTACCCCGACTGGAGCCAGCCGGTTCTGCAGATGGTGTTTGTGGGTGCTTACATCATCTTTGCGCCTTTTGTGGGGCAGGTAGCGGATAGCTTTCCGAAAGGCCGGGTGATGATGTTCGCCAACGGCCTGAAGCTGCTTGGCGCGGCCAGCATCTGCTTCGGCATCAACCCGTTTATCGGCTACACGCTGGTGGGGATCGGCGCGGCGGCCTATTCTCCGGCGAAGTACGGTATTCTCGGCGAACTGACGACCGGCGATAAGCTGGTCAAGGCCAACGGCCTGATGGAGTCCTCGACCATTGCGGCGATCCTGGTTGGCTCCGTGGCGGGCGGCGTGCTGGCCGACTGGCACGTGCTGGCCGCGCTGGGCGTGTGCGCCGTGGTCTACGGGGGCGCGGTTATCGCTAACCTGTTTATCCCCACGCTGCCGGTGGCGCGTCCGGGGCAATCCTGGCGCTTCGCACCGATGACGAGCAGCTTCTTCAACGCCTGCCGCGTGCTGTGGCGCAACGGCGAAACCCGTTTTTCGCTGATGGGCACCAGCATGTTCTGGGGCGCGGGCGTCACGCTGCGCTTTCTGCTGGTGCTGTGGGTGCCCGTGGCGCTCGGCATCGTCGACAACGCCACGCCGACCTACCTTAATGCAATGGTGGCGATTGGCATTGTCGTCGGCGCGGGGGCGGCGGCTAAGCTGGTGACGCTGGAAACGGTCGCGCGCTGTATGCCCGCGGGGATACTCATCGGCGTTGTGGTGCTGATCTTCTCGGTCCAGCACGCGCTGTTGCCCGCGTATGCCCTGCTGATCCTGATGGGCATACTGGGCGGCTTCTTTGTGGTTCCGCTGAATGCGCTATTGCAGGAGCGCGGCAAGCAGACCGTGGGGGCAGGCAATGCGATAGCGGTGCAAAACCTGGGCGAAAACGTTGCCATGCTGCTGATGCTGGGGCTTTATTCGCTGGCGGTGAAGGCGGGCGCGCCGGTGGTGGCGATCGGCATTGGTTTTGGTGCGCTGTTTGCGCTGGCGATTAGCGGGCTGTGGATCTGGCAGCGTCGGCGCTGATATCAGTGCCCGATGGCGGCCTGAAGCCCTCTTCAACCGGAGTGGGCGCAAACACTAAAAACGGCAACTCAGTTGCCGTTTTGCTTTTATTACGGTGCCGGGTAGGTGTACACCTGATGCACTGCCTCAATCTCCGCTAACACCTCTTCACTCAGGTTCAGATGGAAACTCTCAACGTTCGTTTTCAGCTGTTCCATCGTCGTTGCGCCAAGCAGGGTGCTGGCCACGAACGGCTGGCGACGCACGAAGGCCAGCGCCATCTGGGCTGGGTCCAGGCCGTGACGCCTGGCGATATCCACGTAGGCCGCCACGGCCTTCTGCGTCTGCTCGCCGCTGTAGCGGGTAAAACGGCTGAAAAGCGTGTTGCGCGCGCCGGCGGGCTTAGCGCCGTTCAGGTACTTACCGGTTAGCGTGCCAAAGCCCAGGCAGGAGTATGCCAGCAGCTCCACCTCTTCGTACTGCGTCACTTCCGCCAGGCCGACTTCATAGCTGCGGTTCAGCAGGCTGTAGGGGTTCTGAATGGTGACGATGCGCGGCAGATCGTGCTTGTCCGCGAGGTGCAGATAGCGCATCACGCCAAACGCCGTTTCGTTCGACACGCCGATGTAGCGGATCTTGCCCGCGCGCTGGCACTCCGTCAGCGCCTCCAGCGTTTCAAGCAGGCTCACGGCGGGAGCGCTATCGCTCCAGCTGTAGCCGAGCTTACCGAAGCAGTTGGTTGGGCGCTGCGGCCAGTGAACCTGGTAAAGATCGAGATAATCGGTTTGCAGACGCTTCAGGCTGGCATCCAGCGCGGCGCGAATGTTCTTGCGATCGAGGATCTGATTCGGGCGGATCCCCGCGTCGTTATTGCGCGAAGGGCCGCTGACTTTCGAGGCGATAACCAGCTTTTCGCGATTGCCGCGTTTTGCCAGCCAGTTACCCACGTAGGTTTCGGTTAGGCCCTGCGTCTCCGGGCGAGGAGGTACAGGGTACATTTCCGCCACGTCAATCAGGTTAATGCCCTGACTGACGGCATAATCGAGTTGCTCATGGGCATCGGCTTCGCTGTTTTGTTCACCAAACGTCATCGTGCCCAGCCCCAGTTGGCTGACTTCCAGTGCGCTATGGGGGATACGGTGATAATGCATAGCCGGCTTCCTTCAATTGACCTATAAACCGCGTCAGGAACCTCCCGACAAAGGAATATAAACATGGCAGAGGGGAAGCGAAAGGGGAAGGAAAAAAATCAAAAAGGCCAGTAAGATACTGACCTTTATCGGTTATCGCTCAATAATCTGTGAGACTTCGTCGCGATTAATTTGCATCTTATTGCCCTGCTGATCGTGATAGCTTACCAGACCAGTATCATCATCGACTTCGGGTTTGCCGTCCGTCAGAATCATACGACCGTCTTTGGTCGCCATCACGTAATCGCTGCTACAGCCTGAAACGGCAAACGCTAAACCGACCGCCGAGATTATCACTGCCCATTTTTTCATCGTTATCGTCCTCACCTGGCTCGTATCACATCATAGTGTAGTAATAACCCGATAATTCGACAGGGGAAAGCGGGAAAATCTTAATTACCAGGTCATTATGTTAGCCAGTGCGCAATTTTGGTTAAAACATTAGGTATTCAGTAAGAAATGACGTGCCAGCAGCGCGCCGGTGAAATTCTTTTTGAGATAAAAGCCGCGCGGCAGCGTCAGGATCGGTTCGCCACGGGCGCCGACCGCTTCGGTCAGTGCCTTACTGTTGGCGGCCTTTGGGCGAAGCTGCAGCACCTCGCCGTGTCGGGCGGTAATGCGCTCCACCTGGCCCAGGACGATCATGTCCATCAGCTCTTCCCAGTCCTGGGATAGCTGCCTTTCTTCCTCTTCATCAGGGCTCCAGAGCAGGGGCGCGCCTATGCGCCTGTCCGCAAGCGGGATCTGCCGTTCGCCCTCTACGGGCACCCACAGAACGCGCTTGAGCTTATGCCGAACGTGGCTGGTTTCCCAGGTCACGCCGCTATTGCCCGTCAGCGGGGCCACGCAAACAAAGGTGGTTTCCAGCGGTCTGCCCTGGCCGTCTATAGGGATCGTCTTTAGCTCAACGCCCAGCGCGGCGAAATCCTGTTCCGGTTTGCTGCCCGCGCTGGCGCCAAGCCACAGTTCCAGCAGCATGCCGATCCAGCCCTTATCGCGTTTGAGATCCTTTGGCACAGGTAAACCCGCGATCGCTGCCAGTTCTCCCAGCGAAAGGCCCGCCAGGCGCTGCGCCTGGGCGAGAAGTTGCGCTTCACTTGAAGGAGGAGAGAGCAGCGGGGCCAGCGAATGCATGATGTTAACCTTTTGATTAAAAAATGAACTAAGAAAATGCACCTTGTGGATAGAGTCTAACTTTTTCTGGGTAAATACGCCATGTGTATGATTTATAGATTCTTTTAATTGTTATTCTCCCTCTTTACGCGGCGTAAATTCCGGTTGTTCAATTCTGGTCACTGGCAATGAACAGGATCTTACACCATGTTATCCACAGAAAAGTGGGATAACTGGGAATAACCTCGACTACTGTTTCCATTTACAGCCTTGACGTGCGATGAAAATCGAATATTCACACAAATTGTGACTAACTTATTGGCACATTCTGTGGATAAAACCGACGCTGTTCGATCTTTCATCAACGACGCGATCCAGGGTGTGACGATCGTCACGTAAAGGTGTTTATAAATAGCGATCCCACTCTTAATGTTATGAAATATATGAAATAAATTTAACTGGCTGAAAACGGGTAAGTTGGCGGTATCCAGGTTGTTCATCGGTAATTCCGTACTTCTTCACAACTCTATCCACAGAAAAGGTGAATAAAATTGGCCTTATGGCCGCTTATCTGTTTATAACTCAGCTGATAATTGTGAGTTATTCAAATGTTATTAGGCTGCGGGCCTGTAAGAGAGTGGTTTACCGCCTCCCTGTAGTGTGAAACAATCATTCATATATCAGGTTTAGTTTGGGGTAGTCCGGTGATTGATGACGATGGCTACCGCCCGAACGTAGGAATTGTAATTTGTAATCGTCAGGGCCAGGTGATGTGGGCCCGGCGGTATGGTCAGCACTCCTGGCAATTCCCGCAGGGCGGGATAAACCCAGGAGAGTCCCCAGAACAAGCGATGTACCGGGAGCTTTTTGAAGAGGTTGGATTAAGCCGTAAGGATGTTCGCATCCTGGCATCGACCCGCAACTGGTTGCGTTACAAGTTACCGAAACGTTTGGTGCGTTGGGACACAAAGCCGGTTTGTATCGGCCAGAAACAAAAATGGTTTCTACTGCAATTGGTGGGCAACGATTCAGATATCAACATGCAAACCAGCAGCACGCCGGAGTTCGATGGCTGGCGTTGGGTGAGCTACTGGTATCCGGTTCGTCAGGTCGTGTCGTTTAAGCGTGACGTCTACCGTAGGGTGATGAAAGAGTTCGCAAGTGTTGTGATGCAGCTTCAGGAGATCCCGCCTAAGCCGCAAAACGCACCTGCCTGGCGACGTAAAAGAGGTTAAGTTACGCAAATCATGCTCACCCGCTTGCGCGAAATAGTCGAGAAGGTCGCCAGTGCGCCTCGTCTGAACGAGGCGCTAAACATTCTGGTGACCGACATCTGTCTTGCGATGGAGACCGAAGTCTGTTCGGTCTATTTGGCCGACCACGATCGGCGTTGCTATTACCTGATGGCAACCCGCGGATTAAAAAAACCTCGCGGTCGCACCGTTACTCTGGCGTTTGATGAAGGGATTGTGGGCCTGGTCGGGCGACTGGCCGAGCCCATTAACCTTGCCGACGCGCAAAAACACCCCAGCTTTAAATATATTCCTTCCGTAAAAGAAGAGCGCTTCCGGGCGTTTCTCGGCGTACCGATTATTCAGCGCCGTCAGCTCCTCGGGGTGCTGGTGGTCCAGCAGCGCGAGCTTCGCCAGTATGACGAAAGCGAAGAGTCTTTCCTGGTGACGCTGGCCACGCAGATGGCCGCTATTCTCTCCCAGTCTCAGCTTGCCGCCCTGTTCGGCCAGTACCGCCACACGCGCATTCGCGCGCTGCCCGCCTCGCCGGGCGTGGCGATTGCCGAAGGCTGGATGGACGCCACGCTGCCGCTGATGGAGCAGGTCTACGAGGCCTCGACCCTGGATGAAGCGCTCGAGCGCGAACGCCTCACCGCCGCGCTGGAAGAGGCGGCGAACGAGTTCCGTCGCTACAGCAAACGCTTCGCCGCGGGGGCACAAAAAGAGACGGCGGCCATCTTTGACCTTTATTCGCACCTGCTGTCTGACGCTCGCCTGCGTCGTGAACTCTTTGCTGAGGTCGATAAAGGCTCGGTGGCTGAATGGGCGGTTAAAAAGGTCATTGAGAAATTTGCCGAGCAATTTGCGGCGCTGACCGACGGCTATCTGAAAGAGCGCGCGGGGGATTTACGCGCGCTTGGGCAACGGCTGCTGTTCCATCTTGATGATACCATTCAGGGGGCGAATGCCTGGCCGGAACGTTTCGTTCTGGTGGCCGATGAGCTCTCCGCAACGACGCTGGCCGAACTGCCGCAGAACAGGCTGGCGGGCATCGTCGTGCGTGACGGCGCCGCCAACTCCCACGCGGCCATTATGGTACGCGCGCTGGGCATCCCGACCGTGATGGGCGCGGATATCCAGCCATCGGTCCTGCATCGTCGTATGCTGGTAGTGGATGGTTATCGCGGTGAGCTGCTGGTCGATCCGGAACCGGTTCTGCTGCAAGAGTACCAGCGGCTTATCAGCGAAGAGAATGAATTAAGCAAGCTGGCAGAGGACGACGTTAACCTGCCCGCGCAGCTGAAAAGCGGCGAGCGGGTTAAGGTCATGCTCAACGCGGGCCTAAGCCCCGAGCACGAAGAGAAGCTCGGCAGCCGCATTGACGGTATCGGCTTATACCGCACCGAAATTCCCTTTATGCTGCAAAGCGGCTTCCCCTCAGAAGAGGAACAGGTCGCGCAGTATCAGGGCATGCTGCAAATGTTCAACGACAAGCCGGTGACGCTACGCACGCTTGACGTTGGGGCCGATAAGCAGTTGCCCTATATGCCCATCAGCGAGGAAAACCCGTGCCTGGGCTGGCGCGGCATCCGCATCACGCTCGATCAGCCGGAGATCTTCCTGATCCAGGTGCGCGCCATGCTGCGCGCGAATGCTGCGACCGGCAACCTGAGCATCCTGTTGCCGATGGTGACCAGCATTGATGAGGTTGACGAAGCGCGTCGGCTGATTGAGCGCGCGGGACGTGAAGTCGAAGAGATGATCGGTTACGCGATCCCGAAGCCGCGCATCGGGGTAATGCTTGAAGTTCCCTCAATGGTCTTCATGCTGCGCCAGCTGGCAAGCCGCGTCGATTTTATCTCCGTCGGCACCAACGACCTGACCCAGTACATTCTGGCGGTGGACCGTAACAATACGCGCGTGGCGAGCATCTACGATAGCCTGCACCCGGCCATACTTCGGGCGCTGGCTATGATCGCCCGCGAGGCGGAGCAGTACGGTATCGACCTGCGCCTGTGCGGAGAAATGGCCGGTGATTCGATGTGCGTGGCGATCCTGATAGGTCTGGGCTTCCGCCATCTTTCAATGAACGGACGCTCCGTTGCCCGCGTGAAGTATCTGCTGCGCCACATCGACATCAACGACGCCCGCGAGCTGGCTGAACGCAGCCTCGAGGCGCAGCTTGCCGCTGAGGTTCGTCATCAGGTGGCCGCCTTTATGGAACGACGCGGCATGGGCGGCCTGATCCGCGGCGGTCGCTAAAGCCTTTCTCCCTCTTCCTGTGGGAGAGGGCAGCGGTGAGGGTACCAGCGCGCATAAAACCTTATACATATCTTTTACATCTCAGGCGCATCCTCTGCGTTCGCCTTATGCTATGATTCGCAACCTTGGAGCCTCTGCTCACAGCAGACGCGCATTTCGACCGCTGTCCACTTTCAGCGGAAATAACAACATCTTGTGGTGACAGATGAACAGTGGCTATCTGCATTTTCCGGAGTTTGATCCGGTCATTTTCTCAATAGGACCCGTTTCGCTTCACTGGTACGGTCTGATGTATCTGGTGGGCTTTGTTTTCGCCATGTGGCTTGCGGGCCGTCGTGCCGGCAAACCCGGCAGCGGCTGGACGAAAAACGAAGTGGAAAACCTGCTGTACGCGGGCTTCCTCGGCGTGTTCCTGGGGGGCCGCATTGGGTACGTGCTGTTCTATAACTTCCCGGTATTCCTGAACGATCCGCTGTATCTGTTCCGCGTCTGGGACGGTGGGATGTCGTTCCACGGCGGCCTGATCGGCGTGATTCTTGTGATGGTTATCTTTGCAAAACGCACCAGGCGTAACTTCTTCCAGGTATCCGATTTTATTGCGCCACTCATCCCGTTTGGTCTGGGAGCCGGTCGTCTCGGCAACTTTATCAACGGCGAACTGTGGGGACGCGTCGATCCGAGCTTTAAGTACACGATGCTGTTCCCAGGCTCGCGCGCGGAGGATATCGCGCTTCTGCCGTCGCATCCGGAATGGCAATCCGTTTTCGATACCTACGGCGTACTGCCGCGCCACATGTCCCAGCTTTATGAACTGGCCCTCGAAGGTGTGGTGCTGTTTATCATTCTGAACCTGTTCATCCGCAAGCCGCGCCCGATGGGTGCCGTCTCTGGCCTGTTCCTGATCGGCTACGGTGCATTCCGTATTATCGTCGAGTTCTTCCGTCAGCCTGATGCGCAGTTTACCGGCGAGTGGGTACAGTACATCAGCATGGGGCAAATCCTCTCCATTCCGATGATTGTCGCGGGTGCCATTATGATGATTTGGGCGTATCGTCGTCGTCCACAGCAACAACTTTCCTGAGGAATCATGAAACAGTATCTTGAATTGATGAAAAAAGTGCTTGATGAGGGCACGCCGAAAAACGACCGCACCGGTACCGGTACGCTCTCCATTTTTGGCCACCAGATGCGCTTCAACTTACAGGAAGGCTTTCCTCTGGTGACTACCAAGCGCTGCCACCTGCGCTCGATCATTCATGAACTGCTCTGGTTCCTGCAAGGCGATACCAACGTTGCGTATCTGCACGAAAATAACGTCTCGATCTGGGACGAATGGGCAGATGAGAACGGCAACCTGGGGCCGGTATATGGTAAGCAATGGCGGGCGTGGCCAACGCCTGATGGCCGCCACATTGACCAGATCACCACCGTGATGAACCAGCTGAAAAACGATCCGGACTCGCGCCGCATCATCGTTTCTGCCTGGAACGTCGGCGAGCTGGATAAAATGGCGCTGGCACCGTGCCACGCGTTCTTCCAGTTCTATGTGGCCGACGGCAAGCTCTCCTGCCAGCTCTATCAGCGCTCCTGCGACGTGTTCCTTGGCCTGCCGTTTAACATCGCCAGCTATGCGCTGCTGGTTCACATGATGGCGCAGCAGTGCGATCTGGACGTGGGCGACTTCGTCTGGACCGGTGGAGATACCCATCTCTACAGCAACCACATGGAACAGACCCATCTTCAGCTCACTCGCGAACCGCGCGCGCTGCCGAAGCTGGTGATCAAACGCAAGCCGGCGTCCATCTTTGACTACCGCTTCGACGATTTTGAAATTGAAGGGTACGACCCGCACCCGGGTATCAAGGCACCCGTTGCCATCTGATGACATAAATACTCCCACAACCGGTGCTTATTAGCGCCGGTTTTTTTTTGCCTGTTCGTTGTTTTGCGAGCGCTTTTCCAGCGATGTTGCAACGCGTTGCAACTCACAAAATTCCCCGGAAAACGTCTCGCAATGTCCGCATAACCCACTCGCCTGTTGGCTTCCTCTTCGCCACACTCGCGGCATGAAAAAAGAGAACGGCTTTACGCTTATCGAAACGCTTGTGGCTATATCGCTGGTGGTCATTCTCAGCGCTGCCGGGCTGTACGGCTGGAACAGCTGGCAGCAGCGCCAGCGGCTATGGCAAACCGCCGGACAGGTGCGCGACTACCTGGTGTTTCTGCGCAACGACGCTAACCGGCATAACCGCGATCACCACGTAGTGGCTGAGGGCGAGGGGCAAGATATCTGTCTGAAAAGCACGGCGGTTTCACAATGCGAGAACGGCAGCCCATTCATGCTCAAGCCTCTCTGGCCCGAGGTGACGGTGAGTGAGATAACCCCTTCGCTAGGTTTTTACGGCCTCAGGGATACCGCGTGGGCCGGAAGGATTCGGGTTCATAGCGCGGCGGGAGAGTGGCTGATTGTCGTCTCTAACAGCGGACGCATCAGAATGTGCCAGCCAACAGGGGAAGACGCATGCCGTTAAAACGACGAGGCTTTTCACTTATCGAAGTGCTTATTGCGATGGCCATCAGCAGCGCTCTGCTGCTAAGCACATCGCGCTTTTTACCCGGGCTGCAGGCCGCCCTTTTGCAGCAGTCCGTGCGCCGGGAGCTTGAGGAAGAAATCTGGCAGCGGCTCTTTGCGATTGGCAAGCAGCTACAGCGAGCGGGGTACTGTGCGGGAAACTGTGTGGGGGAAGGGCTGCATATCGGCGGGCACGGCAGTTGCGCTATCGTTAAGTGGGATGCAAACAGCAACGGAAGCTGGGATATCTCCGCATCAGAAAGCGATAGCACGGGTTTTCGCCTTGAGTCCGGAGCGCTGGAATCCTTGCGCGGCGCGACCTCATGTGAAGGAAAAGGGTGGGACAAACTCACGGACCCGGACAGGCTTATCGTGAAGACATTTACCGTGAGCAAGGCGACGCATTCAGGCTTCGCCCCTGAGCTAAATATTGAGCTGGTTGCCATGCGCAAAGGCCATCCAGGTGCGACCGTGGCGGCCCATTTTGCGGTAACAGGGTTCAACCTGTGAGCCGCCAGCAAGGAATGTCTTCGCTGGCGATGGTTCTCCTTGTGCTGGTACTGGGCACGCTGCTTCTCACCGGTCTGAACCAGCAGCTAACGACCTACGGTAAACAGGTTAGCGGTGAAAGCCTTTTTGTTCGCCATCAGGCCAGCGTGCAGTCAGCGCTGGAGTGGGGACGCGTACAGCGCTGGTTGATACAGCCTGACGCGCAGTGCAGGCAGGTTAATACTTCGCGGGTCTGCCTGCGACGGCTGAACGAGTCGCGCGTTCTGCTCATCGCTGGCAGCAACGATCTTTTACTGTGGCGAACGGGCACGATAGCCGAAGGGCAGATCCTTTTCTCTCCCCACGGCTGGAGTGACTTCTGTCCGCTTAATGAGCGCTCTCAATGTCAGTTGCCCTGAAAAAACAGCAGGGGTTCAGCATGGTCGAGGTGCTGTTGGCGATGATCCTGATGGTGATTATCGTGACGGCGCTGGCGGGCTACCACCGAGCGTTAGCGTCGCGGTTTGCGTTGCTCAGCCAGTATCGCCAGCTGTGGCACCATGCCTGGAGCCAGGCGCAGCTTTCACCGGATGCACTTCCTGCGGGCTGGCGGGTCAGCCGGGGGCAGACAATGCAGTCCGGATGTGTCAGCATCACGGTTACGATTTTTTCTCCTCAGGGACGGCACGGCGAGATGACCCGCCTGCATTGTCCGGTTAGCCAGTAGTCGGGAGCGTTTATGTTAAGGGTTTACCACTCAAATCGTCTGGATGTGCTGGAAGCGCTGATGGAATTTATCGTCGAGCGCGAGCGCCTGGACGATCCTTTTGAGCCCGAAATGGTGTTGGTGCAAAGTACCGGTATGGCGCAGTGGCTGCAAATGTCGCTTTCCCAAAAGTTTGGCATTGCCGCCAACATCGCCTTCCCACTGCCAGCGAGCTTTATCTGGGAAATGTTTGTCCGCGTGCTGCCGGATATCCCGGAGGAGAGCGCGTTCAATAAGCAGAGCATGAGCTGGAAGCTGATGGCCCTGCTGCCGGAGATGCTGGCGCATGACGAATTTGCCATGCTGCGACACTATCTTAACGACGATACCGACAAGCGTAAGCTGTTCCAGCTGGCGTCGCGCACTGCCGACCTATATGACCAGTATCTGGTGTACCGCGCGGAATGGCTTATTCGCTGGGAAGCCGGGGAATTAGTAGAAGGATTGCCGGAGGCGCAGATCTGGCAGGCTCCGCTGTGGAAAGCGCTGGTTGAATATACCGAGAAGCTCGGTCAGCCTAAGTGGCACCGTGCTAATTTATACGATCGGTTTATCTCAATACTGGAAAACGCGGCTGAGCGGCCTGCCCGGCTGCCGTCTCGCGTGTTTATTTGCGGTATTTCCGCGCTGCCGCCTGTCTATCTGAAAGCGCTTGAAGCGCTGGGCAAGCATGTTGATATCCATATCCTCTTTACCAACCCGTGTCGGCACTACTGGGGCGATATTCAGGATGCGCGCTGGCTCTCGCGTCTGGTCACCCGCCAGAGAAAACGCCTCTTTGAAGAACGCTCGGTCCCTCTGTTTAAAGACAGCGAAACCGCCGCACAGCTTTTCGATGAGGAGGGAATACAAAATCTGCTGAACCCGCTTCTTGCGTCCTGGGGCAAGCTGGGTCGCGACTACATCCACATGCTTTCAGACATCACCTCCTCGGGTGAAGGCGATGTCGATGCCTTTGCGGAGGTTACGCCGGATAGCCTGCTGCATAACGTTCAGCGGGATATTCTGGATCTGGAAAATCGCGCCGTTATGGGGATCACTGCCGAAGAGTTCGAGCACAGCGACAACAAGCGTGAGCTGGCGCCTGACGATCGCAGCATTACAATCCACGTCTGCCACAGCCCCCAGCGCGAGGTTGAGATCCTGCATGACCGCCTGCTGGCGATGCTGCAGGACGACCCTACGCTCACGCCGCGCGATATTGTGGTCATGGTGGCCGATATCGACAGCTACAGCCCCTTCATCCAGGCCGTGTTTGGCAGCGCAACGGGCGAACGCTACCTGCCTTATGCAATATCGGATCGCCGTGCCCGCCAGTCTCACCCTGCACTGCAGGCGTTTTTGAGCCTGCTCTCTCTTCCCGATAGCCGGTTTATTTCTGAAGACGTGCTGGCGCTGCTGGATGTTCCGGTGTTGGCCGCGCGGTTTGATATCAATGAAGATGGCCTGCGCTACCTTCGCCAGTGGGTCAACGAATCGGGCGTGCGCTGGGGTATGGACGACGATAATGTCCAGGAGTTTGAACTCCCGCCTACCGGTCAGCACACCTGGCAGTTTGGCCTGACGCGTATGCTGCTGGGGTACGCGATGGAGAGCAGCCAGGGCGAGTGGAACGACGTGCTGCCTTATGATGAGTCCAGCGGGTTGATCGCTGAGCTGGTCGGCCATTTGGCCTCACTGCTGATGCAGCTTAACCGCTGGCGGCGCGAGCTGATGCAGCCCCGGGCGCTGGAATCCTGGCTGCCGGTGTGCCGTGAAATGCTCAACGACTTCTTCCTGCCGGACGATGAAACCGAAGCGGCGATGGCGCTTATCGAAACGCAGTGGCAGGCGATTATCGAAGAGGGCGTTAACTCACATTACGCCGAGGACATTCCTCTGTCGCTGCTGCGCGATGAACTGACGCAGCGGCTCGATCAGGAGCGCATAAGCCAGCGTTTCCTTGCCGGGCCGGTGAATATTTGCACCCTGATGCCGATGCGTTCGATTCCGTTCAAGGTCGTTTGCCTTCTCGGCATGAATGACGGCATCTACCCTCGCGCATTACCGCCGCTGGGCTTCGACCTGATGAGCGCCCAGCCGAAGCGGGGGGACCGTAGCCGTCGGGATGATGACCGCTACCTGTTCCTGGAAGCGCTGATCTCCGCCCAGAGCACGCTGTATATCAGCTATATCGGCCGTTCAATCCAGGATAACAGCGAGCGTTTCCCGTCGGTGCTGGTGCAGGAGCTGGTGGACTACATTGGTCAAAGCCACTATCTGCCGGGGGATGAGGACCGCAACTGTGATGAAAGCGAGCAGCGGGTGAAGGCGCATATCACCTGCTTGCACAGCCGCATGCCCTTCGATCCCGCTAACTACGTTGCCAACGAACACCAAAGCTATGCCCAGGAGTGGCTTCCCGCTGCGCGGCTCGAGGGTACAGCGCACGACGATTTCATTCAGGAGCTTGAACCGCAGGATATTAAAACCCTGACCTTTGAGCAGCTGCAGAGGTTTTGGGCCCATCCGGTTCGGGCATTCTTCCAGCAAAGATTACAGGTCAACTTCCGCTCTGAAGAGAGCGAAATTCCTGACGCCGAGCCGTTTATCCTCGATGGGCTGGAGCGCTACAGGCTTAACCTTCAGCTTCTTAATGCGCTCGTTGAGCAAGAAGAGGCCGACGCATTGTTCCGCCGATATCGCGCTGCGGGCCAGCTGCCCTACGGCGCGTTTGGAGAAATAGTATGGGACGCACAGTGCCAGGAGATGAAAGCGCTCGCTGAACGGGTGATTGAGCTCAGGCAGCCCGGAAAAAGCGTTGAAATAGACCTCGACTGTAACGGCGTTCAGCTCACGGGCTGGCTGACTCAGGTACAGCCGGACGGGCTGCTGCGCTGGCGCCCATCCATGCTTAGCGTTTCGCAAGGTTTGCAACTCTGGCTGGAACATCTTGTCTACAGTGCCTGTGGTTACGCAGGCGAAAGCCGTTTGTTCGTGCGCAAAGACGGCGAGTGGCGTTTCCCGCCGATGGCGGCGGAGCAGGCGCTACGCTATTTATCGTTGTATATCGAAGGCTACCGTCAGGGAATGAACAAACCGCTGCTTCTGCTGCCAGAAAGTGGAGGGGCGTGGATAAAAGCCTGTTATGACGGGCAGAATGATGCCATGTTAACGGATGACGCTTCGCTGCAGAAAGCGCGAAGTAAATTTGTGCAGGCATATGAAGGTAACATGATGGTGCGTGGCGAGGGCGAAGACGTCTGGTACCAGCGCTTATGGCGGACGCTTGAGCCCGAGTACTTCGAGGCAATCACGGAAGAGGCGCAGCGCTACCTGTTACCGCTGTTCAAATTTAATCAGTCCTGAGCGCTGTATAAAAATTGCGCAGTACGGGGTGTTCATTTATGATGCACTCCTTATCACGGACTGATGTACCCAAAGAAAGAGATGCTGGCGCGTCCAGCACGCAATTTGTTAATGATGTAGCCGTGATAAAGAGGTCGTAATGCCAGGCAGCACCTTGTTTAAAGCGTTAGTGATATTTATCGCCCTTTGGGCACCCGTTACTCAGGCAGATACCGGTTGGCAGCCCGTTCAGGAAACTATCCGTAAGAGCGAGAAAGACACCCGCCAGTATCAGGCTATTCGTCTTGATAACGGAATGACCGTCCTGCTCGTTTCCGATCCTCAGGCGGTAAAATCCCTCTCGGCGCTGGTTGTGCCTGTCGGCTCTTTGCAGGACCCGCAGGAACATCAGGGACTTGCGCACTATCTGGAACATATGACGCTGATGGGTTCAAAAAAATACCCGCAGCCGGATAGCCTGTCTGAATTTCTCAAAATGCATGGCGGAAGCCATAACGCCAGCACCGCGCCTTATCGCACCGCATTTTATCTTGAAGTCGAAAACGACGCCCTTGCCGGCGCGGTCGATCGTCTGGCGGATGCAATAGCCGCGCCGCTGCTGGATAAAAAATATGCCGATCGCGAACGCAATGCGGTGAATGCTGAACTGACGATGGCCCGTACCCGCGACGGTATGCGCATGGCCCAGGTCAGCGCTGAAACCATCAACCCGGCGCACCCTGGCTCACGTTTCTCCGGCGGTAATCTGGAAACGCTGGCCGACAAACCGAACAGCCCGGTGGTGGATGCACTGCATGCGTTTCGTGATAAATACTACTCTGCGAACATCATGAAAGCGGTTATCTACAGCAACAAACCGCTGCCGGAACTGGCCGGCATGGCCGCGCAGACGTTTGGCCGCGTGCCGAATAAAAACATCGAACAGCCTACCATTGACGTTCCGGTGGTTACTGACGCTCAAAAAGGGATCGTCATTCACTACGTTCCGGCGCTGCCGCGAAAAGTATTACGCGTTGAGTTCCGTATCGACAACAACACGGCGCAGTTTCGCAGCAAAACGGATGAGCTGGTGACCTATCTTATTGGTAACCGAAGCCCGGGCACGCTTTCTGACTGGCTGCAAAAGCAGGGGCTGGTGGAAGGCATTCGCGCTGACTCCGATCCCGTCGTAAACGGCAACAGCGGCGTGCTGGCGATTTCCGCAACGCTGACGGATAAAGGACAGGCTCACCGCGATGAAGTGGTGGCGGCCATCTTCAGCTACCTCTCTTTACTGCGTGAAAAAGGGGTCGATAAACGCTACTTCGATGAACTGGCACACGTGCTGGATCTTGATTTCCGCTACCCGTCGATCACGCGGGACATGGACTACGTGGAGTGGCTGTCCGACACGATGATCCGCGTGCCGATCGAGCACACCCTGGATGCTGTGAATATCGCCGATAAGTACGATGCGGAGGCGATAAAAGCGCGTTTGGCAATGATGACGCCGCAGAATGCCCGCATCTGGTATATCAGCCCGAACGAGCCGCACAACAAAACGGCCTACTTCGTTGATGCGCCTTATCAGGTCGACAAAATTAGCGAGAAAACCTTCGCGGGCTGGCAGAAAAAGGCGGGAGAGATCGAGCTGCAGCTGCCTGAGCTGAATCCCTATATTCCTGATGATTTTTCGCTGATTAAGGCCCCGAAGGCGTATCCGCATCCTGAACTCATCATCGATGAGCCCACGCTGCGCGTGGTTTACTCCCCAAGCCGCTATTTTGCCAGCGAGCCGAAAGCCGACGTCAGCGTGGTGCTGCGTAATCCAAAAGCGATGGACAGCGCCAAAAATCAGGTGATGTTCGCGCTGAATGACTATCTGGCCGGTATCGCGCTGGACCAGCTCAGCAACCAGGCCGCGGTGGGCGGGATTAGCTTCTCGACCAACGCTAACAACGGCCTGATGGTGAATGCCAACGGCTACACCCAGCGTTTGCCGCAGCTGTTCCAGGCGCTTCTGGAAGGGTATTTCAACTACACCCCTACCGAAGAGCAGTTCGAGCAGGCGAAGTCGTGGTACGCGCAGATGATGGATTCTGCCGAAAAAGGTAAAGCCTACGATCAGGCGATTATGCCCGCGCAGATGCTGTCGCAGATCCCTTACTTCCAGCGTGAGGATCGCCGCGCGCTGCTGCCTTCCTTGACGCTAAAAGAGGTGATGGCGTATCGCGATTCGCTGAAATCCAATACCCGTCCGGAATTCCTGATTGTGGGGAATATGGGTGAAGACCAGGCAAAAACGCTGGCGCAGAACGTGCGCGCCCAGCTGGGTTCAAAAGGCGACGAATGGTGTCGAAATCAGGATGTGCTGGTTGAGAAAAAGCAGAATGTGATTTTCGAAAAAGCCGGTAACAGCACCGATTCCGCGCTGGCGGCCGTCTTTGTGCCGACGGGCTATGACGAATTTGCCAGCTCCGCCCAAAGCGCGGTGCTGGGGCAAATTATTCAGCCGTGGTTCTACAATCAGCTGCGCACCGAAGAGCAGCTGGGCTACGCGGTATTTGCCTTCTCAATGAACGTGGGCCGTCAGTGGGGGCTGGGCTTCCTGCTGCAAAGCAGCGATAAACAGCCTGCCTATCTTTGGCAGCGCTATCAGGCCTTCTTCCCGCAGGTGGAAGAAAAGCTGCGTGCCATGAAGCCGGAGGAGTTCGCGCAAATTCAACAGGCGGTCATTGCACAGGTAATGCAGCCGCCGCAAACGCTTGGAGAAGAAGCCTCGCAGCTGAGCAAAGATTTCGATCGCGGCAATATGAAATTCGATTCGCGTGATAAAATCGTCGCCGAGATAAAACAGCTGACGCCGCAGAAGGTTGCCGACTTCTTCCATCAGGCGGTGATTCAACCGCAGGGAATGGCCATTCTGTCGCAGGTTTCCGGCAGCCAGAACGGGAAGGTAGAATACGTTAACCCGAAAGGCTGGAAGGTCTGGAAGAGCGTCAGCGCGCTACAGCAATCAATGCCCTGGAGTAAGAAAGAATGACCAATACCGCTGAGCCGCTTAATCCCTTACGTTTACCTCTACAGGGCGAACGGTTGATTGAAGCCTCAGCGGGAACGGGAAAAACCTTCACCATCGCCGCGCTCTATTTGCGCCTGCTGTTAGGGCTGGGCGGCAGCGCGGCTTTTCCACGTCCCCTCAGCGTGGAAGAACTGCTTGTTGTGACCTTTACAGAAGCGGCCACCGCCGAGCTGCGCGGCCGTATTCGCGCCAATATTCACGAGCTGCGCATCGCCTGCCTGCGCCAGGGCACGGACAATCCTCTCTATGCGAGCCTGCTGGAAGAAATCAGCGACAGGCAGCAGGCCGCGCAGTGGCTGCTGTTAGCTGAACGGCAGATGGACGAAGCCTCCGTTTTTACCATCCACGGCTTTTGCCAGCGCATGCTGAGCCTCAATGCGTTTGAATCCGGCATGCTGTTTGAGCAGCAGCTTATCGAAGATGAATCTGAACTTCGCTATCAGGCCTGCGCGGATTTCTGGCGCCGTCACTGCTACCCGCTGCCGCGCGATATCGCCGAAGCGGTACACGCCCTTTGGAAGGGGCCGGAAGATCTTTTACGCGCCATAAACAGCTACCTGCAGGGCGAAGCGCCGGTGATCAAGTCGCCGCCGCCTGCGGACGAAACGCTGTCTATGCGCCATGAAAAGATCGTGGCGAAAATTGCGGCCCTCAAGCAGCAGTGGAATGAATCGGTTAGTGATATTGATGCCGTTCTCGAAAGCTCCGGGATCGACCGGCGCAAGTTTAACCGTGGCAACCAGGGGAAATGGATCGAGAAGATTAGCGCCTGGGCGCAGGAGGATACACGCGGATATCAGCTGCCCGATGCCCTGGAGAAGTTCTCCCAGCGCTTTCTCGTAGAGCGTACCAAACCCGATGGCATTGTTCCCGAGCATCCGCTTTTCGTCGCCATTGAGGCGCTGCTGGCCGAGCCGTTGACCCTCAACGATCTGATGATTACCCGTGCGATGGCGGAAATTCGTGAAACGGTGGCGCGAGAAAAACGCCGCCGCGGCGAGCTTGGCTTTGACGATATGCTCAGCCGTCTCGATGCCGCGCTGAGCAGTGAAAATGGGGACGCTCTTGCGGCGGCTATCCGCACCCGCTTCCCGGTGGCAATGATAGATGAGTTTCAGGATACGGACCCGCAGCAGTATCGTATCTTTCGCCGCATCTGGCAGCGCCAGCCGGATACCGCGCTGCTGCTGATCGGCGATCCTAAGCAGGCCATTTACGCCTTTCGTGGCGCAGACATTTTTACCTACATGAAGGCCCGAAGCGAGGTTGAGGCGCACTACACGCTGGACACCAACTGGCGCTCGTCTCCCGCGATGGTTGAGAGCGTCAACGCGCTGTTTAGCCGGATGGATGCGGCGTTCATGTTCCGCGAAATCCCTTTTTTACCCGTAAAATCCGCGCCCAAAAATGCCGCTTTACGTTTTGAATATAACGGTGCGGCACAGCCCGCGATGCGCTTCTGGCTGCTTGACGGCGAGGGCTACGGCGTTGCGGATTATCAAAACGCCATGGCGCAGCACTGTGCCGCTCAAATCCGGGACTGGCTCAGCGCGGGCGTGCGCGGTGAAGCGCTGCTGTGGAGAGGCGAAACGTCTCGACCGGTTAAGGCATCAGACATTACGGTGCTGGTCCGCAGCCGCCAGGAAGCCGCGCTGATCCGCGATGCCCTTACGCTGCTGAATATTCCATCCGTCTACCTCTCTAACCGCGACAGCGTATTCGATACGCTGGAAGCGCAGGAGATGCTTTGGCTGCTGCAGGCCGTGCTGGCTCCGGAGCGGGAAAGCACGCTGCGCAGCGCGCTGGCCAGCGCCATGCTGGGGCTGAATGCGCGCGATATTGATGCGCTCAACAATGATGAACACGCCTGGGATGCAGTGGTTGACGAGTTTGTACGCTATCGCGAGCGCTGGCAAAAGCGGGGCGTCATGGCGATGCTGCGCGACGTTATGAAGCAGCGCCATATCGCAGAAAATCTGCTTGCGACGACCGGCGGCGAAAGGCGGCTCACGGACATCCTGCACATCAGCGAGCTGTTGCAGGAGGCGGGAACGCAGCTTGAAAGCGAGCATGCGCTGGTCCGCTGGCTTGCGCAGCAGATCGCGGACCCCAACAGCAACTCGGCGAGCCAGCAGATGCGCCTTGAAAGCGATAAGCATCTGGTGCAAATCGTCACTATCCACAAGTCGAAGGGGCTAGAGTATCCGCTGGTCTGGCTGCCGTTTATCGCCAACTATCGCGCGCAGGATCAGGCGTTCTACCACGACCGCGAATCGTTTGAAGCGGTGCTCGATCTCAGCAAGGCAGAGTCCAGCGTTGAGCTGGCAGAGGCCGAGCGTCTGGCGGAGGATTTACGCTTGCTGTACGTGGCGCTGACCCGTTCCGTCTGGCACTGTAGCCTGGGCGTCGCGCCGCTTTTCCGTCGCCGCGGTGAAAAAACGGGAGAGACCGATTTTCATTTAAGCGCGCTGGGCCGTCTCATTCAGCTCGGAGAGCCAAAGGATGCTGCCGGTTTGCGCCAGTGCATTGAATCGCTTTGCGGTGAAGCTATTGCGCTGCATACCCCTTCAGAGCCGGACGGCAGCCGCTGGCACATGCCCGAGGCGCGTGAAGGTGCCCTGCATGCCCGACCAGTTACGCGAGCCGTTGCCGACGACTGGCGGGTGACAAGCTATTCCGGCCTGCAGCAGCATGGGCAAAATATCGCACTGGACCTGATGCCGAAGCTGGACGTGGATGCCGCAGGGGTAGGGGATGTTCCCGCAGAACCCGCTCTTACGCCGCATCAGTTTCCACGCGGCGCATCGCCGGGGACGTTTTTACACAGCCTGTTCGAAGAGCTGGATTTTACGCAGCCCGTTTCAGAAGAGTGGGTGCTCAGGATGCTCCAGGCCGGAGGATATGGCGCAGAATGGCAGCCGGTGCTGACCGCGTGGCTCGACGCAGTTTTGCGCGCGCCGCTCACCGAAAGCGGCATGTCGCTTCGCCAGCTGTCGGCCAAAGATAAACAGGTGGAAATGGAGTTTTATCTCCCCATCGCGAGCCCGCTCAGGGCGGATGCGCTTGATGCGCTTATTCGCGAGCACGATGCGTTATCTGCCGGCTGTCCGCCGCTGAATTTCCGTCAGGTGCAGGGTATGCTCAAGGGCTTTATTGACCTTGTGTTTCGCCACGACGGGCGCTACTACCTGCTGGATTACAAATCAAACTGGCTGGGTGAAAACAGCGAAGCCTACACGCAGCAGGCGATGGCGGCTGCCATGCAGTCGCACCGATACGATCTGCAGTATCAGCTTTACACCCTGGCGCTGCATCGCTATTTGCGCCATCGCATTGCGGATTACCGCTACGAAAAACATTTTGGTGGCGTGATCTACCTGTTCCTGCGCGGAGTGAATGCGGACGACCCGAGTTCGGGCATTTTTAGTACCCGGCCGGACGAGGCGTTAATTGAAGAGATGGACAGCTTGTTTGCAGCAGGCACGGAGGCGCTGGCATGACGATGCAGGAACTATTGCTCAACGCGGCGGAGCAGCGCCTGCTGCGCCCGCTGGACGTACAGTTCGCCATGATGGTTGCACGGGAGCAGCCGGCCGTCATGCTGGCAGCGGCAATGCTCAGCAAAGATGCCGGGGAAGGTCACGTCTGCCTGCCCCTGACGCGCCTGGCCGTTGATGAGAAAATGCCCCCGGCACTTCAGGCCTGCTTCGCGCTGCTTGGCGAGCCGGTTGACTGGGAAGCCGAGCTTATGCGCTCCAGCGCCGTCAGTCAGGGAGAGGGCCAGGCCCCGCTCATCCTCATTGCTGGCCGGCTGTACCTGAACCGCATGTGGCGAAACGAGCTGGCCGTTGCACGCTTTTTTAGCGAAACCAACGCGCCGCTCCCCTGCGACGAAGCCCGGCTCAGGCAAACGCTGGATGACCTGTTTCCCTCGGGCGAGGCCGTCGACTGGCAAAAAGTGGCTGCTGCCGTCGCCTTAACCCGGCGAATTTCCGTTATCTCCGGCGGCCCGGGGACGGGCAAAACGACCACCGTTGCAAAGCTGCTTGCGGCGCTGATCCAGCTTTCCGGCGACCAAAAGTGCCGGATCCGCCTCGCGGCCCCGACCGGTAAAGCGGCGGCTCGCCTCACGGAATCCCTGGGCGGCGCAGTGCAGAAGCTTCCGCTCGACGACGATCGGCGCGCGCTTTTCCCCAGCGAGGCCAGCACCTTGCACCGCCTGCTTGGCGCACAGCCCGGCAGCCAGCGCCTGCGCTACCATGCGGGCAATCCGCTGCATCTGGACGTGCTGGTGGTGGATGAAGCCTCGATGATCGATCTGACCATGATGTCGCGGCTCATTGATGCCCTACCGCCGCACGCGCGGGTGATTTTCCTGGGCGACAGGGACCAGCTGGCCTCCGTCGAGGCGGGCGCGGTACTGGGGGATATTTGCACCTTTGCCAGCCTGGGCTACACCGCTGAGCGTGCTCAGGAGCTGACCCGGCTGACCGGCTGCGTGCTGGAAGGCGATAGCTCGCCTCGGGCCGGCGCACTGCGCGACAGCCTGTGCCTGCTGCAAAAAAGCTATCGTTTTGGCAGCGAGTCCGGCATTGGACGGCTGGCGGCCGCGGTTAATCGGGGCGATCGCCATACGACCCGCGCGGTGTTTGACGGCAGCTTTGCGGACATTGAGAAAAAGTCGCTCCAGAGTGGAGAGGAGTATCAGGTCATGCTGGAAGAGGCTCTTCAGGGCTACCACCATTTCCTGAGCTGCGTGCAGCAAAACGCCGCGCCAGAGCAGGTGATTGCCGCCTTTGGCGAATACCAGCTTCTTTGCGGGCTGCGGGAAGGGCCGTTCGGCGTGTCGGGTCTGAACGAAAGGCTGGAACATCTGCTGGTTCAGAAGCGCAAAATCACCCGCCAGCCGCATTCCCGCTGGTACGAGGGGCGGCCGGTGATGATTTCGCGCAACGACAGCGCGCTGGGCCTGTTTAACGGTGATATCGGCATCGCGCTGGACCGCGGTCAGGGGACGCGCGTGTGGTTCCAGATGCCGGACGGCAGCGTGAAATCCGTGCAGCCGAGCCGTCTTCCTGAGCATGAAACCGCCTGGGCGATGACGGTGCATAAATCCCAGGGATCGGAGTTCAACCATGCGGCGCTGATTCTGCCGACGCAGCTTTCACCGGTGATTACGCGCGAGCTGATTTATACCGCGATTACGCGCGCGCGCCAGCGGCTGTCGCTGTATGCCGATGAGCGTATTCTCGCGCAGGCCATTGCGACCCGCACGGAGCGCAGAAGCGGCCTGAGCGCGATATTCGAAATGCATTAAGCCGTCGCCCTCACTTTCCGGTGAGGGCATAACCTTTATCCCAAATCCGCCATCAGCACCTTTGAACGACGCTGATAGTTGTACATCTCTTTCTTGCTCTCCGGCAGTGAATCAATGTCCACCGGCGTAAAGCCGCGTTCCTGGAACCAGTGAATGCTGCGCGTGGTCAGGACGAACAGCTTGCTGAGGCCAATCTGGCGCGCCTGTGCCGCCACGCGCTCCAGCAGCACTTCACCGCGCGATGAGCTTCGGTAGTCCGGGTGGACGGCCACGCAGGCCATTTCGCCAATTTTCTCTTCCGGGAAGGGGTAGAGCGCGGCGCAGGCGATGGTCAGGTTATCGCGCTGAATAATGGTGAATTTGTCGATCTCCATCTCCAGCTGTTCGCGCGAGCGGCGCACCAGAATGCCCTGCTGTTCAAGCGGGCGAATCAGCTCCAGAATGCCGCCGATATCGTTAATGGTGGCGCGGCGGATTTGCTCCGCGCTCTCCATTACTATCTGCGTTCCAATGCCGTCGCGCGAGAACAGCTCCTGCAGCAGCGCGCCGTCTTCCTGATAGCTAATCAGGTGGCTGCGGCGCACGCCGCTGCGGCAGGCTTTTACCGCGCCGCGCAGAAAGCGAACGGTGCCGGAGTAGTAGTCACCTTCGGCTTCCAGGGATTCTACGCGCGCTTGCGCTTCGTTGGGAAAAAGTTCCGGCACGATCGCCCCTTCATCGTTAACGACGCCCTGCGAGGAGCAAAAGCCAATCATTTTTTCCGCCTTCAGCTTGATGGCTAGCTGAGTGGCGATCTCTTCTGAGGTCAGGTTGAAGCTCTCTCCGGTGACGGAAACCGCCACGGGGCCCATCAGCACGATGGCGCCGCTGTCCAGCTGGCGGTGGATCGCCTCCTCGTCGATGCGGCGAATGCGCCCGCTGTGGCAATAATCCACGCCGTCGTCCACGCCGAGGGGCTGGGCAATGATAAAGTTACCGCTCACAACGTTGATATGCGCCCCCTGAAGCGGCGTATTGTTCAGGCTCATCGACAGGCGCGCGGTGATATCCAGCTGCAGCAGGCCCGCGGCCTGCTTAACCAGCTCAAGCGTTTTGGCGTCCGTTACGCGGGTATTTTTATGATAAATCGGCTCGTGGTGGTGGGCCGCCAGGTTGGCGTCGATTTGTGGACGTGCGCCATACACCACGACCAGGCGAATGCCGAGGCTGTGAAGTAGCCCTATGTCATTAACAATGCTGGAGAAGTTCTCATGCTCAATGGCTTCGCCGCCGAGCATAATCACAAACGTTTTCCCGCGATGGGTGTTGATATAGGGAACAGAATGGCGGAATCCCTGGACCAGTTCGGTTCTACGTTCCTTCACCATGGCACAACCCTTAATGAATGTTTATTCGAATTTAATGTATTTTTATTCGATCGTGGGCGCGCGCGCAAGCCTAAATTTTCCGCGACGCACAGAAATGTATAAGTAATACGTGCGTTAGCGTGTGAATGTTTACCCTTTTATAGATGACAGTTTATGCGTCATTCGTTAAAGTTTTCGGTCAATTTGGACGTTTTCGTTTTTAATCAGGTTACTTGCTCGGGAGAAGCATGTCGGGATCCAATTCAGCAATAAGCCGTCGCCGCCTGTTAAAAGGGGCCGGAGCGATGTGGTTGCTCAGCGTCAGCCAGGTAGGTCTTGCCGCCACCAGTCAGGTCGTTGCGGTTCGCGTCTGGCCGTCGTCGACCTATACGCGCGTAACGGTCGAATCCAATCGGGTGCTGAAATATAAGCAGTTTGCACTCAGCAACCCCGAGCGCGTTGTGGTGGATCTTGAAGGCGTAAACCTGAACTCGGTGCTTAAAGGCATGGCGGCCCAAATTCGGGCTGACGATCCTTACATCAAGTCGGCGCGCGTCGGGCAGTTCGATCCGCAAACCGTGCGCATGGTGTTCGAGCTCAAGCAGAACGTTAAGCCGCAGCTGTTCGCGCTGGCGCCCGTTGCCACGTTTAAAGAGCGTCTGGTGATGGATCTCTATCCGGCGAATGCCACGGACATTCAGGACCCGCTGCTGGCGCTCCTCGAAGATTACAACAAAGGGGATCTCGATCGTCAGGTTCCGCCTGCGCAAAGCGGCCCTCAGCCGGGCAGGGCGGGGCGCGATCGTCCGATTGTGATCATGCTCGATCCGGGACACGGCGGGGAGGACTCCGGCGCGGTGGGGAAATATCGCACTCGGGAAAAAGACGTGGTGCTGCAGATCGCTCGCCGCCTGAAGGCGCTGATCGATAAAGAAGGCAATATGCGCGCCTACATGACGCGTAACGAGGATGTCTTTATTCCGCTGAAGGTCCGCGTGGCGAAAGCGCAAAAACAGCGTGCGGACCTTTTTGTATCCATCCACGCGGATGCGTTTACCAGCCGCCAGCCGAGCGGTTCGTCAGTGTTTGCGCTTTCCACAAAAGGCGCAACCAGTACCGCGGCGAGATATCTTGCCGACACGCAGAACGCCTCGGATCTTATCGGCGGCGTGGGGAAAAGCGGTGACCGCTACGTCGATCACACCATGTTCGATATGGTCCAGTCTCTTACCATTACCGATAGCCTGAAGTTTGGTAAGGCGGTGCTGGGCAAGCTTGGCAATATTAACAAGCTGCATAAAAACAGCGTGGAGCAGGCCGGGTTTGCGGTACTGAAAGCCCCGGATATTCCATCTATCCTTGTCGAAACGGCGTTTATCAGTAACGTAGAGGAAGAGCGGAAGCTCAAAACGGCGAAGTTCCAGCAGGAAGTGGCAGAATCTATTCTGGCAGGGATTAAGGCATACTTCTCGGACGGGGCGACGCTGGCGCGGCTCGGATAGTTTCATTCGCCGGGATGTTCCCGGCAATTTCCTAAACGGCAGACACAAAAAAACACCCTTAAGGGTGTTTATTGTTTTAGAAGTATTGGTTGCGGGGGCCGGATTTGAACCGACGACCTTCGGGTTATGAGCCCGACGAGCTACCAGGCTGCTCCACCCCGCGTCCGTCTACCTACTCTTGTAGAAACTTACTTCTTCAAATTTGATTGGTTGCGGGGGCCGGATTTGAACCGACGACCTTCGGGTTATGAGCCCGACGAGCTACCAGGCTGCTCCACCCCGCGTCCGTCTTTCTACAGTCGTAGAAGATACTTCATCAAATTTTAATTGGTTGCGGGGGCCGGATTTGAACCGACGACCTTCGGGTTATGAGCCCGACGAGCTACCAGGCTGCTCCACCCCGCGTCCGTGGATGCGCACTATACTCGGATAGGTTTGTGATGCAACCCCTTTTTCACATAAATCATGATTTTGGTTGTAAATTGAACGCTATAGCGCTGTTTGGTTTGTTTTTTGCGCAAAATTTGCCAAAGGGCATGCGATTGCATTTCATTAGCCATGACGGTTTGTTATCTTCATCACGCGGAAATGGGCAACTTAAAGACGAGATATAATGAAAGGACGATGGGCGAAGTATCTAATGACGGGCGCAATGGTAGCCATTCTTGCGGCCTGCTCTTCTAAACCGACCGATCGCGGTCAACAGTATAAAGACGGGAAATTATCCCAGCCTTTCTCCTTAGTTAACCAGCCGGATGCCGTAGGCGCGCCGATTAACGCCGGTGATTTTTCCGAGCAGGTCTACCAGATCCGCAACGCGTCGCCGCGTCTGTATAGCTCACAGAACAATGTTTATAGCGCGGTACAGGACTGGCTGCGCGCGGGCGGCGATACCCGCAATATGCGCCAGTTTGGTATTGATGCCTGGCAGATGGAAGGGGCGGATAACTACGGCAACGTCCAGTTCACCGGCTACTACACGCCGGTTATCCAGGCACGACATACCCGCCAGGGAGAGTTCCAGTACCCTATTTATCGCATGCCGCCAAAACGTGGCCGCCTGCCGTCCCGCGCGGAAATATATTCCGGCGCGCTGAGCGAAAACTATGTCCTGGCGTACAGCAACTCCCTGATGGACAACTTCATCATGGACGTTCAGGGAAGCGGATACATTGATTTTGGCGACGGCTCGCCGCTGAACTTCTTTAGCTACGCCGGTAAAAACGGCCATGCCTACCGCAGCATTGGTAAGGTGCTGATCGACAGAGGCGAAGTGAAGAAAGAAGATATGTCGATGCAGGCGATCCGCGAGTGGGGCGAAAAACACAGCGAAGCCGAAGTGCGCGAGCTGCTTGAGCAGAACCCGTCGTTCGTCTTCTTTAAACCGCAGAACTTTGCGCCGGTGAAAGGAGCAAGCGCGGTACCGCTGATTGGCCGCGCGTCCGTGGCCTCGGACCGTTCTATTATCCCCGCCGGCACTACGCTGCTTGCGGAAGTGCCGCTGCTCGACAATAACGGTAAATTTAACGGTCAGTACGAGCTACGCCTGATGGTGGCACTGGACGTAGGCGGTGCAATCAAAGGCCAGCACTTCGACATTTACCAGGGAATCGGTCCGGATGCCGGACACCGCGCGGGCTGGTATAACCACTACGGGCGCGTGTGGGTGTTGAAAACCGCGCCGGGGGCGGGAAACGTATTCAGCGGCTGAGTGTGGTATTCTGAGCGGCATATAAACGAGCAGGGGTGAGGGATTAACCTCACCCTTTTTACATCTGAGGTGTTATGTCTGTGGTAATCAGCGATGCCTGGCGCCAGCGTTTCGGCGGCACGGCACGTCTTTATGGTGAGAAGGCCCTGCAGCTGTTTGCGGATGCGCACGTCTGCGTGGTCGGGATTGGCGGCGTAGGCTCCTGGGCGGCAGAGGCGCTGGCCAGAACCGGTATCGGCGCGATTACGCTGATTGATATGGATGACGTCTGCGTAACCAACACCAACCGTCAAATTCACGCGCTGCGCGACAGCGTCGGCCTGGCAAAGTCTGAGGTGATGGCGGAACGTATTCGCCTGATCAACCCGGATTGTCGCGTCACGGTGATTGATGACTTCGTGACGGCCGATAACGTGGCCGAGTATATGAGTAAAGGCTACAGCTACGTGATCGACGCTATCGACAGCGTGCGCCCAAAGGCCGCGCTGATCGCCTACTGCCGCCGCTATAAAGTGCCGCTGGTCACCACGGGCGGCGCGGGCGGGCAGATCGATCCGACGCAGATCCAGGTCGCGGATCTGGCAAAAACCATCCAGGATCCGCTGGCGGCTAAGCTTCGCGAGCGGCTAAAAAGCGATTTTAACGTCGTGAAAAACAGCAAAGGCAAGCTGGGCGTCGACTGCGTGTTCTCGACCGAGGCGCTGGTCTATCCGCAGTCCGACGGTTCGGTATGTGCGATGAAAAGCACGGCGGAAGGCCCTAAGCGAATGGATTGCGCTTCAGGGTTTGGCGCGGCCACCATGGTGACCGCCTCATTTGGCTTTGTGGCCGTATCGCATGCCCTGAAAAAGATGATGGCGAAGGCGGAGCGTCAGGCCTGAGCCTGACGCGCGGCGTCTAGCACCGCGTCGCTGAGTGCAATCAGGCCCTGACCGCGCGAGGCGCTAAGCTGCGCGCGAAGCCCCAGCTCGTCGAACAGCGCCAGCGGAGAGTGCGTCAGCAGCTCTGCGGCGCTTTTTCCTTCCACGGCGGTCAGCAGCACCGCCAGCAGGCCGCGAACGATTCGCCCCTCGCTGTCGCCGAAAAAGTGCAGCTTACCCCCCGATGTGCAAAACCCCAGCCAGACGCGGTTCTCGCAGCCCGCTATCTCTTTTGCCTGCGCTTTCAGCTCGTCCGACAGCGCGGGCAGCTGTTTGCCGAGCAAAATCAGCTGGCGATATTTCTCCTCCCACTGGGTGAGGGGGGCGAAGGTCTGCTTTAAGGTCGCTTCCGTAATCGTGGTACCAAAAGGATGTCCGGCCAAGGCTGAAAGAGTCATTAATCCACCAGGAGTTCAAGAGCGCGGTCAACGGCGGAAACCAGCGCGTCGACGTCGCTTTTTGTATTATAGGGCGCGAAGGACGCGCGCAGCGTTCCGCTCACGCCAAGGGCGGCCAGCAGCGGCTGAGCACAGTGCTGCCCGGCGCGCAGGGCGATGCCGTATTCGGCCAGCAGCGTCACCATATCGCTGTGATGAACGCCTTCAAAATCAAAGGCGAGCAGGCTAGAGTCCTGCACCCGGAACGAGCGAAAGCCCGGACGTTTTTTCAACGCTTCTTCCGCAAGCGTCGCCAGCCCCCGGCTCCAGCTCTCCGCCTGAACGATATCCGTTTCTTCCAGCCATTCCAGCGCGGCGCTCAGGCCAATCACGCCTGCAACGTTCGGCGTACCGGCCTCCAGACGATAGGGCACATCCTGCGTTTTGAATCCGTCGAAGGTCACTTCGGTGATCATCTTGCCGCCGCCTAGCCACGGCGTCATCTGTGCCAGCAGCTCGGGTTTGCCGTACAGCACGCCGATACCGGTGGGTCCGTACAGCTTGTGTCCGGAGAACGCATAAAAATCGATATCGAGCTTCTGAACGTCCGCCGGGTAATGCACCACGCCCTGCGCGCCGTCAACCACCACCACCATGCCGCTGGCGTGAGCGATATCAATGGCGCGCGCCAGATCCGGGCAGCCGCCGGTGACGTTAGACATCTGCCCCAGCGCCAGAATGCGGCTGCGTGGAGTGATGAACTCGGGCAGTCGGGCCACGTCAGGAAGTAAATCAGCCCCCAAAGGAAGCTTAACGACCCGGGCGCCCGTCTGTTCAGCCAGCATCAGCCACGGTACCAGGTTGGCGTGGTGCTCGGCCTCGCTGACAACGATCTCATCGCCCGGCTGCAGTAGGGGACGGGCGTAGCACAGGGCGACCATGTTTATGGCCTCGGTCGTGCCGCGTGTCCAGACGATATGTTTTCCGCTTTCGGCATTGATCAGGCGCGCAACGCGATCGCGTGCAGCCTCGTAGCGTGCGGTTAAGCGCTGGGCCTCGGCAAACTGGCTGCGATGCACATTTCCCGCGCTCAGGCTGTAGAAGCGCTGCGTTGCCTCAATCACCGCCAGCGGCTTCAGCGCGGTCGCGGCGCTATCAAGGTATATACCGGCATCAACCAGCGCCGGAAACTGCGCGCGAAACTGCGCGGGACTGAAAGCGTTCATATTATTCCTCATCTCAATACCGCGATCGTCGCGCAATTTCAGCAGCAGGGCAAGGGAGTTGATATCTATCAGATTTGTCTGCTTATCCTGGCGACATTGAAAAAGCAGGTTATGCTAAATAGTGTTAGGTGAATGTTTAAGCCTGTTTTAAAACGATGTTTGAATAGCATTTATTGCTAAAGGAGAATAAGCATGAAAAAGACAGCCGCAGTTATTTCCGCCTGTGTATTTACCTTTGCCCTGAGCGCCTGCTCCGGTAATAACTACGTTATGCACACGAACGATGGCCGTTCTATCGTATCTGAAGGGAAACCGACAACCGATAACGATACCGGGATGATTTCCTACAAAGATGCGAACGGCAACAAGCAGCAAATCAATCGCAGTGATGTGAAAGAAATGAAAGAAATCGAGCATTAACAGCGAGATAAGCAAAAAAAAGCACCGCAAATTGGCGGTGCTACATTAATCACTATGGACAGACAGGGTAAATGTACAGGAAGTGAAAAATTGGTAGCGTTGCTACCGTGGTCTGAATCGCAGACCAATTGCAAACACAACAACACAACATCACAACCGTAAGCCAAAAGCCCTTCAGAACACGCATTCCAAAAAACTTTTCGTTCCGGCTCAGGAAGTGCCGCCACTATAGGTATTTGCTGGTAGTTCCTCAACGGACAAATTATAATGGCTCAGATAAAAAAAACTAATAGGTTAAACGTTGTTTCCTATATGTTAAATCTCGTTAACATCTAAGCCAGATAACCATGTCCAAGCGATTGCCACCTCTTAATGCATTACGTGTATTTGATGCAGCAGCACGTCACCTTAGCTTCACCCGCGCAGCCGATGAGCTTTTTGTGACGCAGGCCGCAGTAAGCCACCAAATCAAGTCTCTTGAGGATTTTCTGGGCCTTAAGCTGTTCCGCCGCCGCAACCGTTCTCTGCTTTTGACTGAAGAAGGTCAGAGCTATTTTCAGGATATCAAAGAGATTTTTTCCCAGCTCACCGAGGCAACCCGAAAGCTTCAGGCGCGAAGTGCAAAAGGGGCGCTTACCGTCAGTTTATTGCCCAGTTTTGCCATCCATTGGCTGGTGCCGAGGCTCTCAAGCTTTAACTCAGCTTATCCGGGAATCGATGTTCGTATTCAGGCGGTGGACCGCCAGGAGGACAAGCTGGCGGATGACGTGGACGTTGCCATTTTCTATGGTCGCGGCAACTGGCCGGGCCTGCGCGTTGAAAAATTGTACGCAGAATATCTGCTGCCGGTCTGTTCGCCGCTGCTGCTCACGGGCGAAAAGGCGCTGAAAGCACCCGCAGATTTGGCGCAACATACGCTTTTACACGATGCTTCTCGCCGCGACTGGCAAACTTATACGCGTCAATTAGGTCTTAATCATATAAACGTGCAGCAGGGCCCCATTTTTAGCCACAGTGCGATGGTGTTACAGGCTGCCATTCACGGGCAGGGCGTGGCGTTGGCGAACAACGTCATGGCCCAGTCCGAGATTGAGGCAGGCCGTCTGGTTTGTCCCTTTAATGATGTTTTGGTCAGCAAGAACGCATTTTATCTGGTTTGTCATGACAGTCAGGCAGAACTGGGTAAAATAGCCGCCTTCCGGCAGTGGATACTGTCCAAAGCGGCGAACGAGCAAGAAAAATTCCGCTTCAGGTATGAACAATAACTTTTGTGTGCTGAGCACGCATCACTTTAGGATTGAACCATGACCAGCCGATTCATGCTGATTTTTGCCGCGGTGAGTGGCTTTATTTTTGTGGCACTGGGCGCCTTTGGGGCACATGTGTTAAGCAAATCTCTAGGGGTAGTGGAAATGGGCTGGCTTCAGACCGGCCTTGAATATCAGGCGTTCCATACCCTCGCTATCTTTGGTCTGGCGGTGGCGATGCAGCGCCGCATCAGCATTTGGTTTTACTGGAGTAGCGTTTTCCTGGCGCTGGGGACCGTGCTGTTTAGCGGCAGCCTCTACTGCCTGGCGCTGTCGCATCTGCGCCTGTGGGCGTTTGTTACCCCGGTCGGAGGCGTCAGCTTCCTGGTGGGGTGGGTATTAATGTTTATCGGAGCTATCCGTCTGAAACGCAAGGGCGTTGTTCATGAATAAGGTTGTTTTATATTGTCGCCCGGGGTTTGAGAAAGAGTGCGCCGCGGAAATTACGGATAAAGCGGCGAAGCGCGAAGTCTTCGGTTTTGCGCGCGTGAAAGAGAACGCGGGCTACGTGGTGTTTGAATGCTACCAGCCCGACGATGCTGAAAAGCTGGTGCGTGAGCTGCCGTTTAGTTCGCTTATTTTTGCGCGCCAGATGTTTGTTGCCGGTGAGCTGCTGAAAGATCTTCCTCCTGAAGATCGCGTTTCGCCCATTGTCGGTATGCTGCAAGGCGTTGTTGAGAAGGGCGGCGAACTGCGCGTTGAGGTAGCTGACACCAACGAAAGCAAAGAGCTGATGAAGTTCTGCCGTAAGTTCACCGTGCCGCTGCGCGCCGCGCTGCGCGATGCGGGCGTGTTGACGAACTACGAGACGCCAAAACGTCCGGTGGTACATATCTTCTTTATCGCGCCTGGCTGCTGCTACGCCGGCTACTCGTACACCACCAACAACTCGCCGTTCTTTATGGGGATCCCGCGCCTGCGCTTCCCGGCGGATGCGCCGAGCCGTTCAACGCTGAAGCTGGAAGAGGCGTTCCACGTCTTTATCCCGGCCGACGAGTGGGACGAGCGTCTGGCTAACGGCATGTACGCGGTCGATCTCGGCGCGTGTCCGGGCGGGTGGACCTATCAGCTGGTGAAGCGCAACATGTGGGTCTCTTCCGTAGATAACGGCCCAATGGCGCAGAGCCTGATGGATACCGGGCAGGTGACCTGGCTGCGTGAAGACGGTTTTCGCTATCGTCCAAACCGCAACAACATCTCCTGGATGGTGTGCGATATGGTGGAAAAGCCGGCGAAGGTGGCTGCGCTGATGGCGTCCTGGCTGGTCAACGGCTGGTGCCGCGAAACCATTTTCAACCTCAAGCTGCCGATGAAGAAGCGCTATGAGGAAGTTTCGCAGAACCTGGCCTACATTCAGGCGCAGCTGGACGAGCACGGAATTAATGCGGAGATCCAGGCGCGTCAGCTGTATCACGATCGCGAGGAAGTGACGGTACACATTCGCCGCTGGTGGGCAGCGGTGGGCGGGCGTCGCGACGAGCGATAATCTAAATTTCCCCTCACCCTAACTCTCTCCCCGGAGGAGAGAGGGGATTGCCCCGTGCAGTTTTTCACCCTCGCCCCTCTGGGGAGAGGGGTCATTACCGTTCTAACCTTAGCTGCTGCAAATTCCCGTCGAGATGCAAATCTGTCTGTAGCGTTGCAATCTCCCGGCAGATAAACGCCATCTCTTTATGCGCTTCCAGCTTTTTACGCCATTTCTCCGGTACGTCATCAAGCCGGGCGTAGATCCCCTCCAGAGTTCCAAAGTCCTTTAGCAGCTGCGAGGCGCTCTTCGGCCCGATGCCTGCTACGCCTGGAACCTTAGAACTGCTGATTCCGGCAAGCCCCCAGTAGTCAGGGAGTTGCTCAGGTGATACGCCAAACTCACTGGCGATAAACGGCGCGTCGAGCCAGCGTTTTTGAAAATAGTCGCGAATACGGATAGTCGGAGAGAGCAGCTGGCAGTAGCCTTTGTCGGTTGAGACGATGGTGGCCTGATGTCCGGCGCTGGCCACTTTGACCGCAAGCGTCGCGGCCAGATCGTCGGCTTCACTGCCGTGTGCACCCCAGCAGGGAACGCCGCGCTGCTCAAAGGCGGCGCGTATTGCGGGCATTTCTGCATGCAGATCGTCCGGCATGGGCGCGCGTCCTGCTTTGTAGTCGGGCAGGCGCTGGTGCCGCCAGCCGGTATTTCGCGCTTCGTCATCAAACACGGCGACCGCATGAGTAGGTTCACTGTGGCGAATAAGCAGCTCCAGCGCGTGCAGACAGGTGTCCTTGCAGGGCGTGCCTTGGACCGCATGAATACGGCGGATCAAATTAAGCGCGTCGACGATAAGCAAATGAACGGCCACAGATAATCTCCCTTCTATCTAATGGGTGAAGGGTAACACTGTCAGCAGCCTGAAACTATGTGCGGTGGGAAAAACGGGAAGAAGCCTCGCAAAACGAGGCTTCCTGAGAGGCTTAATCGCAGGTGACGATCTTCATCGCCAGGCCGCCGCGAGAGGTTTCGCGGTATTTGGCGTTCATGTCTTTACCGGTTTCGTACATGGTTTCGATCACTTTATCGAGGCACACGCGCGGCTCGCTGGTACGGCGCAGCGCCATACGCGCGGCGTTAACCGCTTTGACGGAGGCAATCGCGTTACGCTCGATGCACGGCACCTGTACCTGGCCTGCAACCGGATCGCACGTTAAGCCGAGATTGTGCTCCATGCCGATTTCCGCCGCGATGCACACCTGCGTTGGGCTTGCGCCCAGCAGCTCTGCCAGGCCTGCTGCAGCCATTGAGCAGGCTACGCCGACTTCGCCCTGACAGCCCACTTCCGCACCGGAAATGGAGGCGTTCATCTTGTACAGCGAGCCGATCGCGCTCGCCACGAGCAGATAGCGCGCCAGCGAGTTAGCGTTCACTTCACGAATAAACTTGTCGTAGTACGCCAGCACCGCCGGAACGATACCGCACGCGCCGTTGGTTGGCGCCGTCACCACGCGCCCGCCCGCGGCGTTCTCTTCGTTAACCGCCAGCGCGAACATGTTGATCCAGTCCACGACCGCCATCGGGTCGGTGGTGGTTTTGTCGGTGCTGACCAGCATACGGCGCAGCGCGGCCGCACGGCGCGGAACGCGAAGCTTGCCGGGCAAGACGCCTTCGGTAGTTATGCCGCGCTCGATGCCGCCGCGCATCACGTCCCAGACGTTCGCGAAGTGCTGTTCCAGCTCTTCTTTGCTGTGCAGCGCCAGCTCGTTTTTCATCATCAGCCCGGAAAGGGAGAGGCCCGTCTCCTGGCAGTGGCGCTGTAAATCTGCCGCGTTTTTATAAGGATAAGGCACCTGCACCGGCGAGCTGTTGGTTTGCCCGAAGTGCTCTTCATCGACGATAAAACCGCCGCCGATGGAATAATACGTTTGGCTGTAAATCGCCTTGTCGCCTGCCAGCGCGGTGATACGCATGCCGTTTTCGTGCAGCGACAGGTTGTCGGCATGGAAATTCATGCAGCGATCGACCGGGAATTCGACTTCGTGCTCGCCGTTCGCCAGCAGCAGGCGGCCGTGCGTGTTCACGTCCTGGATAAAGCCAGGGATCGCATCAATATCAACGGTGTCCGGCAGGTTGCCCGCCAGGCCCATGATAATGGCGATATCGGTGTGGTGACCTTTACCGGTCAGGGAAAGGGACCCGTATACATCGACAACCACGCGGGTCACGTCGTGCAAAATGCCGCGCGCAATCAGGTCGTCCGTGAATTGTTTACCAGCCTTCATTGGTCCGACGGTGTGAGAGCTGGAAGGACCAATACCGATTTTGAAGATATCGAATACGCTAATCATGATGCGTCCATTGCTATCAGTCAGAGGAGAGGAGTGCGCCGCCCGAAGGCGGCGCGGGAGGTATTAGCTGAACAGTGAGTAGAAAATGGCGGAGATGGCAATCAGACCCATAACCACAACGAACACGTTGCTGATATGGCCGCTGTATTTACGCATCGCAGGCACTTTCTGAATCGCGTACATCGGCATCAGGAACAGAATCATCGCGATAATCGGGCCGCCCAGGGTTTCAATCATCCCCAGGATGCTTGGGTTCAGGGTCGCTACGGCCCAGGTGGTGAGCAGCATGAACAGCGCAGTGATTTTGTTCAGCTTGTTGATTTCAATGCTCTTGCCTTTACCGCGCAGAGACTTGATCACCATGCCGTTAAAGCCTTCACGCGCGCCCAGGTAGTGGCCCAGGAAGGATTTGGTGATAGCGATAATCGCGATAATTGGCGCCATCCACGCAATAACCGGTGCGTTAAAGTGGTTCGCCAGGTAAGACAGAATGGAGATGTTCTGCTCTTTCGCTGCTGCCAGGTCCGCCGGGGACAGGCTCAGCACGCAGCTGAATACGAAGAACATAACGGTCAGAACCATCATCACGTGCGCACGGGCAAGAATGCTGGAGCATTTTTTCTCAGCGCCCTGGCCGTATTCTTCACGCTTCGCAACCGCGAAGGAGGAGATGATAGGCGAGTGGTTAAAGGAGAACACCATCACAGGGATCGCCAGCCACAGAGTCATCCACAGGCCGTTACCGGTTGCTGACGCGCTGCTTAACGAGAGGGTTTCCAGCGCTGCGCCATTCCAGTTAGGAATCAGGTAGCAGGCCAGCACCATCAGCGCGATAACGAACGGGAATACCAGCACGCTCATCGCTTTAACGATCATCTGCTCGCCGAAGCGAACGATGGTCATCATGCCCACGATCAGGATCAGAGACAGAATGGCGCGCGGTGGCGGCGTCATATGCAGCTGGTGTGCCATGAAGCTTTCAACGGTGTTGGTAATCGCCACGCTGTAAACCAGCAGGATTGGGTAAATCGCGAAGAAGTAGAGCAGGGTGATCAGCTTGCCTGCGCCTACGCCAAAGTGTTCTTCAACCACTTCGGTAATGTCTTCGCCCGGATTTTTACCGGACAGCACGAAGCGGGTCAGGCCGCGGTGTGCGAAGAAGGTCATCGGGAAAGCGATGATCGCCATGATGATCAGCGGGATCAGGCCGCCGACGCCTGCGTTGATAGGAAGGAACAGTACACCAGCGCCGATTGCCGTGCCGTACAGGCCAAGCATCCACATGGTATCCGTTTTGCGCCAACCGCTTCGGGAATCAATCGAAGCAACGGTGCTGGTTTGAGTGGTTTCCATCTATATCTCCTGGAGGAAGCAAATTGTCAGGTTTCTAGTCAAATCCGATGAAAAAGTGCCTGACGGTAATATGAAATTCGTTCAGTGACGGTTTTTTAATAATTTTTGCCCGTAACTATTGGCGGGCGGAAAGATACATTCTAGTTATGAATCCTTCAGTGATCGCGATCCCAATTGCAATAATCCACTTTTGATATGGATATATTTAGACCATTTATCTACTAAAAAAACGTCAAAGAGAATTTACGGGCGCGAAGGCTAACATTAACAACATGCAGCCCGAAAGCCTGCGCCGCGAGATAGGAGCCTTTTGCTGTAAAAAAGTGGGTTTTTGGAGTTTTCTGGCGTTAAATTTGGTTTAAGGGCAATTATTTTCGGTTCACCAGGCGAGGTAATCGTTTGCGTTTGGGTGAACTCTGCATTTGATATAAAGCAGGGCTATGAATGGCATCGGTAATAAAAAAGCCGAATAACGATCGCTCGTTATCCGGCGTTATGCGGGAGTTGAAACGTTACTTAATGATTTCGTAGCACGGAATATACGCGGAGCCCGGCAGCTTCATGCGGTGCTGGGCAACGAAGCCCTGCAGCATGTCGTCCATGCGGCGCATCATTTCCGGGTCGCCGTGGATTTTGTAAGGTCCAAACTCCTCAATGGCGCGAATGCCAACCTCTTTCACATTGCCCGCAACGATCCCGGAGAAGGCGCGACGCAGGTCGGCCGCCAGCACTTCAACCGGCTGATCGGGGTAGAGCTTCAGGTTTGCCATATTCTCGTGCGACGGCTCGAATGGGATTTGGAGATCCGGGGCAATGCGGATTGACCAGTTAAAGCTGTACGCATCGCCCGTATCGCGGCGGTTCTCTTTCACCAGCGGCATGGCTTTTTTCATCTGACGCGCCACTTCAGCCGCATCGTCAATAATAATGCGGTAGTGGCGGCGTGCCGCTTCGCCCAGCGTATGGACGATAAATTCATCCAGCACGCGGAAGTAGTCGGCGCTCTCCTTCGGCCCGGTCAGGATCAGCGGCAGTACCTGATCTTTGTTCGCCGGGTTCATCAGGATACCAAGCAGATAAAGCAGCTCTTCCGCCGTCCCCACGCCGCCCGGGAAGATGATGATCCCGTGGGCGATACGGACAAACGCTTCAAGGCGTTTTTCGATATCCGGCATGATGATCAGCTCGTTGACCAGCGGGTTCGGCGGTTCAGCCGCGATGATCGACGGTTCGGTCATGCCGATAAAGCGGCCCTCTTTGTAGCGCTGCTGCGCGTGGCCCACGGCGGCACCCTTCATCGGCGCCTCCATTGCACCCGGACCGCAGCCGGTACAAATGTTTAGCTCACGCAGGCCGAGCTGCGTGCCCACGCGGCGCGCATAGAGGTATTCCGTCTCGTTAATCGAGTGGCCACCCCAGCACACGACCATATTTGGCGCTTCGCCAACGTGCAGGGCGCGGGCGTTGCGCAGGATGGAGAACACCAGGTTGGTAATGTGAACGGAGCTTTCAAGATCCAGGTGCTGGAAGCGCCCGGCGTTATGAATTTGTCCGTTAACAAACAGGATGTCGCGCAGCACGGCAAACAGGTTGGCCTGCAGCGAACGGATAATGCGCCCGTCAACGAAGGCGTCTTCCGGCGGGTTGATCACCTCAAGCTTCACGCCGCGCTCGCGGCGCAGCACGTTGATATCAAAGCTTTCGAAGCGTGACAGCAGCTCTTTGCTGTTGTCGGTCAGGCTTCCGGAGTTCAGGACGGCAAGTGAACAGTTACGAAACAGTTGATAGAGATCGCTGCTGGCCGTGCGTTTAAGCATGTCCACTTCCAGCTGCGATAACATATCCATTGAGCCCAGCGGGCTAATATGTGTAATCAAGTGAGCTCCTTACGGGACGAAAATCGTCTTTCCCTGTTGATTACAATAGCCCTGGCTTATGACGTTTCACAACTCTAAGCGCGGAATAGACCGCGCATATTGTGAAAATATTTATATTACTGGCGCACCAGGCGGCCCGTTGCGGGCACAAAGTCGGTGTTGGTCCGCCACGGGTTGATGTCTAAACCCCCGCGGCGGGTATAGCGCGCGTACACGCTCAGCTTTTCCGGCCGGCAGAAACGCAGGAGGTCGTTGAAGATGCGCTCCACGCACTGCTCGTGAAATTCGTTATGGTGGCGGAATGACACCAGATAGCGCAGCAGCTTTTCGCGATCGATCTGCGGGCCGCGGTACTGGATCTGCACTGAGCCCCAGTCGGGCTGATGGGTGATCAGGCAGTTGGACTTCAGCAGGTGGCTGACCAGCGTCTCTTCCACCACCTTGCCGCCTGCCGCGTTTTCAAGGTAATCGGTGCTGAACTCATAGCTGTCCACCTCAATGTCCAGATCGTCGATGCAGGTCCCGCTGAAGTGGGCGATCGGCTGTCCTTCCAGCTCGTGCAGGCGATACAGTGACACGGAGACGTCACCCTGCGCGCACGCACGTAGATCCCGCTCAAGCGTGCGCTGAACGTCTTCCCAGCTGCTGAATTTCGTCTGGTTAAAGCTGTTGAGATAAAGCTTGAAGCTTTTCGACTCCACCAGGTTGATGCTGGCATGATCCAGCTCTACGTGGCCGACGGCGACCTGCGGCAGGCCGCGCGCGTTAAGCCAGGAGAGCTCGTACAGGGTCCAAATATCACCGCCGACAAACGGCAGCGAGTCGGCGCGCAGGCCGAGCGGATCGCGGTTAAGACTGCGCGGAACGCCCTGAAGCAGCGACGCATCATAGGTGTCGCGGTAATCGGTCGATTTGCCCAGCGTTAAGCCCGTTAACGCCTGATGATTTTCGTAAGACATGTTTCGTTGCCACTTTACAGGTACACTTATGGGCTGAGTTTATCCTGTCTTACACGAAGAGAGAAATCGGTGGATATCGAAACTGCTAATGCCCTGACGAACTTTACGACCCGCTATTGCGACGCCTGGCATGAAAAACAGGGAACGTGGCCGCAAAGCGCTGAATTATATGGCGTGCCTTCGCCGTGCATTATCTCTACGCTTGAAGACAGCGTTATCTGGCAGCCGAAACCTTTTACGGACGAACAAAATGTAAATGCGGTTGAACGCGCAATGGACCTTGTGGTACAACCCGCGGTTCACGCGTTTTATACCACCCAGTTTGCCGGTGATATGACCGCGCGCTTTGCTGATGTGGAAATAACCCTGCTGCAAACCTGGAGTGAGGACGATCTCCAGCGCGTACAGGAGAACCTGATTGGTCACCTGGTTACGCAAAAACGCCTTAAGCTTTCTCCGACGCTCTTTATTGCCACGCTCGACAGCGAGCTGGACGTCATTTCAGTCTGCAATCTGTCAGGCGAAGTGATTAAAGAGACCATCGGTACCCGCAATCGCGACGTGCTCGCGCCTTCTCTTGCGGATTTCCTTACCAGAATTGAGCCGCTTCTGTAATCCAGGATGCTATCGAACGTGTGAGAGATCTCTTACAAGGTTTGTAGGAGATCGGCGTTACTTTCAGTATTGCCTTAATTTTTTTAATATATCATTCATTGTTAAATCAATTGATTAGGGTGTTGTTGCGACCCTGGATAGCGTTTCTTAAGACTTACACTACGAATAAGGTGGGTTGTAAGACGAAGCGGAATAGAGGATTCTATCTCCGTCGACAGGACGCCGACACGAAGAACGAACATCAGGATGATGACGTTTTTCACACAGGACACGTCAGGATGGCGCTGCAGGAAGGCTTCAGGATGAAGCAAAGAGGATAACGCAGGACGCGTAAGGGACACCTCCAGGAAGGAGAATGAGAGCCGGTCAGGATGGTCGGTGGGTCAGGAAGGCCAGGACGTTTCAGGATGAAACAATCACGTCAGGACGATGTGAGCAGGATGCAACGGTTAACGGATGAACACGCCCCTGGGCGCAGGAAAAGTTGTCACGGATGAGCAGGGAGCACAAATTGTAGCTGGAATGCTGCGGAACGAACCGGGAGCACTGTTTTTACAGTGCTCCCTTTTTTATTTCTGCTTCCTGCAATGCTATGCTGCGCGCCGTTCAGATTTTCAGTTGAGGTTACCATGACGCATCACGAGAGCGTTCGTGCGCAGTTGCACGCCATCGAAGCCCTTCTTCGCCATCACCAGCTGTGGCAGGAGACCGCGCCGCAGCCTGAAGCCTTCGCCAGCACCCAGCCGTTTTGCCTCGATACCCTGGCACCCTTTGAGTGGCTGCAGTGGGTGTTGATTCCGCGCATGCACGCGCTGCTTGAAGGCGGCCACCCGCTGCCGCAGGCGTTTGCCGTTTCCCCCTATTATGAAATGGCGCTGGAGCAAACCCATCCCGCCCGCGAGGCTGTGCTCGCCGAGCTGGCTCGCCTGGACGCGCTTTTTGCCGGTGCTGATGCATGACGATTGAAATCCTCTATCAGGACGAGTGGCTGGTGGCGGTGAATAAGCCATCGGGATGGCTGGTACACCGCAGCTGGCTCGATCGTGACGAGAAGGTCGTGGTAATGCAGACCGTGCGCGACCAGATTGGTCAGCACGTTTTTACCGCCCATCGTCTCGACAGGCCAACCTCTGGCGTCCTGCTGATGGGGCTTTCAAGCGAGGCGGGGCGCCTGCTGTCACAGCAGTTTGAACTGCACCAGATCCAAAAGCGCTATCACGCGATCGCGCGCGGCTGGCTGACCGGGTCGGACCGGCTTGACTACCCGCTCGTGGAAGAGCTGGACAAGATTGCCGATAAGTTTGCCCGCGATGATAAAGGCCCGCAGCCTGCGGTTACCGACTATCGCGGGATGGCCACTGCGGAAATGCCGGTGGCGACCAGTAAATTTCCCACCACGCGCTACAGCCTGGTTGAGCTTCTGCCCAAAACCGGGCGCAAGCACCAGCTTCGCCGCCACCTTGCGCACCTTCGCCACCCGATTATCGGCGACAGCAAGCACGGAGATTTGCGCCAGAACCGCAGCGCGGCAGAGCACTTTGGCTGCAACCGTTTGATGCTCCACGCCAGCGAACTCAGCCTGACCCACCCGTTTACCGGCAGGCCGCTGACCCTTCGCGCAGGGCTGGACGACGTGTGGATGCAGGCGCTGTCACAGTTTGGCTGGCTGGGACAACTCCCCGAAAATGAAAGGGTTGAGTTTGCGGCGGGCAGCGTTCAGGATGAACAATAACTGTGAAAATTAACGGAGCAAAGCATGGCTGAAGTGGGTATTTTTGTCGGCACAATGTACGGTAACTCGCTGCTGGTGGCGGAAGAAGCCGAAGCGATCCTTGCAAATCAGGGCCATAAGGCTACGGTCTACGAAGACCCGGAACTGGCCGACTGGGAAAAGTATAAAGACAAATACATCCTGGTCGTGACGTCGACAACGGGGCAGGGCGATCTGCCGGACAGCATTGTTCCCCTGTTCCAGGGCATTAAAGACCAGCTGGGCTACCAGCCCGACGTGCGTTACGGGATCATTGCGCTCGGCGACAGCTCCTATGCTAACTTCTGCGGAGGCGGCAAGCAGTTCGACGCGCTCCTCCAGGAGCAGAGCGCCCAGCGCGTGGGTGAAATGCTGCTGATCGACGCCGGTGAACATCCGGAACCCGAAAGCGAATCCAATCCGTGGGTTGAGCACTGGGCGACGCTCCTCAAGTAACATCATGCCCGCGCTTCGCCTGCGCGGGCCTGCATCACCCCCGCCAAACGCCAATTCCGTGAACCATCTTCCACCGCTTTGGGCTTATGCCCCAAACAACGTTCCACACTCTCTTCAATGTTGTGTTCCTGCACGGTGAGGGACTTACCCCCCCTTACTTATACTTTTCCCGTCACTATAAAACGGCACGTAGCCGTACCAAAACTGCCAACCACTAACCTCTCATTCTGATTACCCTACAGGTGCGTTACAGAATGAACCAGGCGAAAGCTATGATTCAGGAGTGCATCAATGAGTACATTAAGCCACGCGGCGAGCAGCGCTGAAAAGCGCACCAACGCTCGCTACTGGATTGTGGTGATGCTGTTTATCGTCACGTCCTTTAACTATGGGGACCGCGCAACGCTGTCGATTGCCGGCTCCGAAATGGCAAAAGATATCGGGCTCGATCCGGTCGGTATGGGTTATGTTTTCTCTGCATTTTCATGGGCCTATGTTATCGGCCAAATTCCCGGCGGCTGGCTGCTTGACCGCTTTGGCTCTAAACGCGTTTACTTCTGGTCCATCTTTATCTGGTCGATGTTTACCCTGCTGCAGGGCTTTGTCGACATCTTTAGCGGCTTCGGCATTATCATTGCGCTCTTCACCCTCCGCTTCCTGGTAGGGCTCGCGGAAGCGCCTTCCTTCCCCGGCAATAGCCGAATCGTCGCGGCCTGGTTCCCGGCGCAGGAGAGGGGAACGGCAGTCGCCATTTTTAACTCGGCACAATATTTTGCGACCGTCATCTTCGCGCCGATCATGGGCTGGCTGACGCATGAGGTGGGCTGGTCGCACGTCTTCTTCTTCATGGGCGGGCTGGGGATCGTTATCAGCTTTATCTGGCTCAAGGTGATCCACGAGCCGAATCAGCATCCCGGCGTGAACAAAAAAGAGCTGGAGTACATTGCCGAAGGCGGCGCGCTGATCAATATGGATCTGAAAACCGAGAAGGCCAAAGTGCCGTTTAGCCAGAAATGGGCGCAGATCAAGCAGCTCGTCGGCTCGCGCATGATGATTGGCATCTACCTGGGCCAGTACTGCATCAATGCCTTAACCTACTTTTTCATCACCTGGTTCCCGGTTTACCTGGTGCAGGCGCGCGGTATGTCGATTCTGAAAGCGGGCTTTGTGGCCTCGGTTCCGGCCATCTGCGGTTTCGTCGGCGGCGTGCTGGGCGGCGTAATTTCCGACTGGCTGATGCGCCGAACGGGCTCGCTGAATATCGCGCGCAAAACGCCTATCGTGCTGGGCATGCTGCTCTCCATGACCATGGTGTTCTGCAACTACGTTAACGCAGAGTGGATGATCATCGGCTTTATGGCGATGGCGTTCTTCGGGAAGGGAATTGGCGCGCTGGGCTGGGCGGTGATGGCGGATACCGCGCCGAAGGAGATCAGCGGCCTGAGCGGCGGCCTGTTCAACATGTTCGGCAACATTTCCGGGATCGTGACGCCAATTGCCATCGGCTACATCGTCGGCACGACGGGCTCTTTCAACGGCGCGTTAATCTACGTGGGCATCCACGCGCTGGTGGCCGTACTGAGCTACCTGGTGCTGGTGGGCGACATTAAGCGCGTCGAGCTTAAACCTGTTGCGGAGCGCGAATGATGACAACCCAATCAAGCCCGGTCATAACCGATATGAAGGTCATTCCGGTGGCCGGACAGGACAGCATGCTGCTCAATATCGGCGGCGCGCATAACGCCTGGTTTACCCGCAACATCGTGGTCCTCACCGACAGCGCCGGCCATACCGGCGTCGGCGAGGCGCCCGGCGGAGAGGTCATTTACCAGACGCTGGTGGATGCGATCCCGCAGGTCGTGGGGCAGGAGATTGCCCGTTTAAACAAGGTGGTTCAGCGGGTGCACAAGGGCAATCAGTCCGCGGACTTCGACACCTTCGGCAAAGGCGCCTGGACGTTCGAGCTGCGCGTCAACGCGGTGGCCGCGCTGGAAGCCGCGCTGCTCGATCTGCTGGGCAAAGCGCTCAACGTCCCGGTGTGTGAGCTGCTGGGGCCGGGCAAGCAGCGCGACGCGGTGACCGTGCTGGGCTATCTGTTCTATGTCGGCGATCGTAACAAAACCGATCTGCCGTATCTGGCGAGTTCGCCGGGGCGCCACGAGTGGTATCACCTTCGCCACCAGGAGGCGCTTTCCAGCGAGGGGGTTGTCCGCCTCGCGGAAGCTGCCCAGGATCGCTACGGCTTTAAGGACTTCAAGCTGAAGGGCGGCGTGCTGCCGGGCGAGCAGGAAATTGAAAGCGCCCGCGCGCTGAAAAAACGCTTCCCGGAGGCGCGGATCACCGTCGATCCCAACGGCGCGTGGCTGCTGGATGAGGCCATCGCCCTGTGCAAAGGCCTCGGCGACGTGCTGACCTACGCGGAGGACCCGTGCGGCGCGGAGCAGGGTTTCTCCGGCCGTGAGGTGATGGCGGAATTTCGTCGCGCCACCGGGCTGCCGGTCGCAACCAACATGATCGCCACCAACTGGCGCGAAATGGGCCACGCGGTCATGCTCAACGCGGTGGACATCCCGCTGGCCGATCCACACTTCTGGACGCTTTCCGGCGCGGTCCGCGTGGCGCAGCTTTGCGACGACTGGGGCCTGACCTGGGGCTGCCACTCCAATAACCATTTCGATATCTCGCTGGCGATGTTTACCCACGTAGGCGCGGCGGCGCCGGGTCATCCGACCGCCATCGACACCCACTGGATTTGGCAGGAGGGGGAAGCCCGCCTGACCAAAAATCCGCTGGAGATTAAAAACGGCACCATTGCCGTTCCGGATTCACCGGGGCTGGGCGTAGAGCTTGACTGGGATCAGATCCATCAGGCGCACGAAGCCTATAAAAAACTGCCGGGTGGCGCACGTAACGATGCGGGCCCGATGCAGTACCTTATCCCCGGCTGGACTTTTGACCGCAAGCGCCCTGTTTTTGGACGTCACTGATAAAAGGATTGAACAATGAGCACATTTTCCACTCCCGTCGTTACCGCCATGCAGATCGTTCCGGTTGCCGGACATGACAGCATGCTGATGAACCTGAGCGGAGCCCACGCGCCATTTTTTACCCGCAACATCGTTATCATCAAGGACAATTCCGGTCATACCGGCGTGGGCGAAATCCCCGGCGGCGAGAAGATCCGCAAGACCCTGGAAGACGCCATTCCGCTGGTGGTCGGCAAAGCGCTGGGAGAATATAAAAATGTCCTGAACGCCGTGCGTAACGCCTTTGCCGACCGCGATGCGGGCGGTCGCGGCCTCCAGACGTTCGATCTGCGCACCACCATTCACGTTGTGACCGGCATTGAAGCCGCGCTTCTGGATCTGCTTGGCCAGCATCTGGGCGTCAACGTGGCCTCCCTGCTCGGCGAGGGCCAGCAGCGCAGCGAAGTCGAAATGCTGGGCTATCTGTTCTTCGTCGGCAACCGCAAGCAGACGCCGCTGCCTTACCAAAGCCAGCCGGACGAGGCGTGCGACTGGTATCGCATTCGTCACGACGAAGCCATGACCCCGGACGCGGTGGTGCGCCTTGCGGAAGCGGCTTACGAAAAATACGGCTTCAACGATTTCAAGCTGAAGGGCGGCGTGCTGGCCGGTGAGGAAGAGGCACAGGCGATTTCTGCGCTGGCAAAACGTTTCCCGCAGGCGCGCGTCACGCTGGACCCGAACGGAGCCTGGTCACTCGACGAGGCGATCGCCATTGGCAAGCAGCTGAAAGGCGTGCTGGCGTATGCGGAAGATCCGTGCGGCGCGGAGCAGGGCTTCTCCGGCCGCGAGGTGATGGCAGAGTTTCGCCGCGCTACCGGCCTGCCGACCGCCACCAACATGATCGCCACCGACTGGCGTCAGATGGGGCACACGCTCTCGCTTCAGTCGGTCGACATCCCGCTGGCGGACCCGCACTTCTGGACGATGCAGGGCTCGGTGCGCGTGGCGCAGATGTGCCACGAATTTGGCCTGACCTGGGGCTCGCACTCCAACAATCACTTTGATATTTCGCTGGCGATGTTCACCCACGTCGCCGCCGCCGCGCCGGGTAACATTACCGCCATTGATACCCACTGGATTTGGCAGGAGGGAAATCAGCGCCTGACCAGGCAGCCTTTCGAGATTAAGGGCGGTATGGTTCAGGTTCCTACTACGCCGGGGCTGGGCGTTGAGCTGGATATGGATCGGCTTATGCAGGCTCACGAGCTATACCAAAAACACGGCCTCGGCGCGCGCGATGATGCGCTTGCCATGCAGTATCTGATCCCTGACTGGACATTCGACAATAAGCGTCCGTGCATGGTACGCTAATGGCATTGGGACCGCTCCCACGAGCGGTCGTTTTCCCTGATGTATGCTTAACAAAGTCAACATGCGTAAGGATGCTATATGAAACTCGTTATCGCACCGGATTCCTGGAAGGAAAGCTTGAGCGCCCTTGAGGTGGCGACGGCTATTGAGGACGGTTTCCGTGAAATTTGGCCTGATGCGGAATATGTGAAAATCCCGGTTGCCGATGGCGGGGAGGGAACGGTGGATGCCATGGTGGCGGCCACCTCCGGCGAGCGCGTAGTCGTTGAGGTCACTGGCCCGCTCGGAACGCGCATCTCCTCATTTTATGGCATCTCCGGCGATAAGCAGAGCGCCTTTATTGAAATGGCTGCGGCGAGCGGCCTTGAGCTTGTGCCTGCTTCAGCGCGTAACCCGCTGAAAACGACCTCGTGGGGAACGGGTGAGCTGATTCGCCACGCGCTGGACGCGGGCGTAAACCATATCATCATCGGAATTGGCGGCAGTGCCACCAACGACGGTGGCGCGGGCATGGTGCAGGCGCTGGGCGCGACGCTGCTGAACGAACAGGGGCAGCCGCTTGGCTATGGCGGCGGGGAGCTGGCGACGCTTAAGCAGATCGATCTCAGCGGGCTGGACCCGCGTCTGGCCGAGTGCCGCATTGAGGTGGCCTGCGACGTCACGAATCCTCTCACCGGGCCTGAAGGCGCCACCGCGGTATTCGGGCCGCAGAAAGGGGCAACGGCCGAGATGGTCGCCGCGCTGGATAACGCGCTGGGGCATTATGCAAAGATCATCGCCCGGGATCTGGATATCGACGTGCTCTCTCTTGCAGGGGGCGGGGCGGCGGGGGGCATGGGCGCGGCGCTTTACGCCTTCTGCGGCGCGACGCTGCGCCAGGGCATTGAAATCGTGACCGACGCCCTGCGTCTGGATGAACAGGTTGCGGACGCGGATATCGTGATCACCGGTGAAGGCCGTATCGACAGCCAGACCATTCACGGCAAGGTGCCCGTGGGCGTGGCGAAGGTGGCAAAGCGCTACAGCAAGCCGGTTATCGGTATCGCGGGCAGCCTGACGGCAGACGTTGGGGTGGTCCATCAACACGGTATCGACGCGGTGTTTAGCGTGCTTTATAGCATCTGTACGCTTGAAGACGCGCTGGGAAATGCCCAGGCGAATCTGCGCATGGCCGCGCGGAATATCGCGGCGGTGCTTAAGGTTGGGAAAGGGTTGTAGGGGGGATTCCCCTCACCCTAACCCTCTCCCCATAGGGGAGAGGGGACCGTCCGATGCGGTTTTTTCTCCCTCGCCCCTTTGGGGAGAGGGCCGGGGTGAGGGGTGAGGCCGCTCCTCCTATCACACCCCCAGCACCTTCCTCGCTTCCCGCGTCACGTTATCCATCTCATCCAGCAGTTCCAGAAACTCGGGCTCAAGCTCGGCCTCCGGCGTGCCGCCGCGCAGCTGCTGCTCCAGCAGCTGGCAGAGGTTTTTCAGCCGCGGCACGCCGCTGTAGCCGCAGCTGCCGTGCAGCTTGTGGATAGCGTCCAGCAAATCTTCCGGGTTCTCGCCCACCAGCTGTTCTTCCACCTTGTTGCGGATCTCCGGCAGGAACGCGATCAGCATTTGCAGCATCTCGCGCGCCAAATCGGTTTTACCCGCGGCCTGCCGCAGCGCCAGCTGCCAGTCGAGCGTCGCGTTAGGGTTAGCCTCAATAACCGGTTCGCTCGGCTGGGCAGAAAACGTATATGATCCGCCAATCTGACCGGGCTTGTAGCGCAGCAGCAGGTTGTGCAGCTTTTCTTCGTCGATCGGTTTCGCCAGATAATCGTTCATCCCGGCGTTAAGGAGCTTCTCTTTCTGGCCAGCCATCGCGTGGGCGGTAACGGCAATCACGGGCGTCTGCTGCTGGTGCGGCAGCTGGCGGATCAGCTCGCAGGCGCGGATGCCGTCCATACCCGGCATTTGAATATCCATCAGAATCAGATCGAACTGCATCTGTTTGGCCTGCTCGACCGCCTGCGCCCCGCTGGTGCACAGCTCAACGTGCTGAACCTGATCCTCCAGCAGCACGCCGATCAGCTTGAGGTTCGCCGGGTTGTCATCGACCGCCATTACCGTCATCGGCAGCTTGCTTTCTTCCTCTATCAGCGGCAGGGCGTGCTTGCTCAGGCGGCAATATTCCGTCAGTGCCGGAAGCAGGCGCGTAGCGGTAAGCGGCTTAAGCAGACAGGCGGCGGCACCGTCGTTTTTCAGCTCTTCGGCGTTGATCTGCGCATGGCAAGGCAGAGCCAGCAGCAGATAGTCGGTCATTGAGGCGGCCTTAGCCAGCCGCTCCTGCTGCATGGTCAGCTCGCCGGTGAAGGTCACCGGGATACCCATCAGCAGAATATCGTAATGATCGATAGCCAGCGCCGAGAAGGTCGGGCTGTAGATCACCTCAAGCGGCGTGGTGCTTAAAATATCCAGCGTACACTGCGCCGCCGCGGCGTTAGGCTCAACGTAAGCCAGGCGCATGCCTTTCAGGCAGCCGGTCATCGGGCCGTCCGTCAGCACGTTTGGGTTGAGGTCGAGATTGATATGGAACCAGAAGGTTGAGCCGCGGTTTGGCTGGCTGTGGAAGGAGATATCTCCGCCCATCTCTTTGACCAGCTTTTGCGTGATCACCAGCCCCAGACCGGTACCGCCGTGGCGGCGCGAGATGCTGGCATCCGCCTGACGAAACGCCTGGAAGAGGCGCGACTGATCGCGCTCCGGAATACCAATCCCGGTATCGCGGATCTGCACTTCAACCTGCACCTTGTTGTTACTGAGCGCCCGTTTCTCCACCAGAATATCGATATTACCGCTTTCGGTGAACTTGATGGCGTTCCCCACCAGATTGGTAATGACCTGCTGCAGGCGCAGCGGGTCGCCGATGACGTTATCCGGCACGTCGTTTTTGATGTTGAGCGTCAGCTCCAGGCCCTTGTCGTGCGACGAGTGGGCAAGAAGCGTCACCACCTCATCCAGCGTGCTGCGCAGCGGGAACGGAATGCTTTCCAGGATCAGCTTGCCCGCTTCGAGCTTCGAAAAGTCCAGTACGTCGTTAATGATCGCCAGCAGGTTGTTGGCCGAGCGCTCGATGGTATGCAGATGATCGCGCTGGGTTGGGTTCAGCTCGCTCTTAAGCGTCAGGCGGGTAAAGCCGATGACGCCATTGAGCGGCGTGCGAAGCTCGTGCGACATGTTGGCCAGAAACTCGGACTTAATACGCGCCGCTTCCTGGGCGCGCTTTTTCGCCAGATCCAGCTCGACGTTCTGAATTTCCATCTGCTCGAGCGTTTCGCGCAGGTCCGAGGTCGCCTGATCGACGTTGTGCTGCATCTCCTCATGGTACGCCGCCAGCGACATTGCCATAGAGTTGATGCCGTTCTTGAGCATATCCAGCTCGCCGAGCATAAATCCTTCCACGCGGCTGTCGAGCTGGCCGCGGCGAATGCGGTCAACGGTATTCACCATGTTGCGAATCGGGCCCGTCACGTCGCGCATCAATCGCCAGCCGAAAATCAGGGCAATACCGATGCAGAACAGCATCATCATGCCGGAGACAAAAATCTCTTTGTACTGCTGTAGCCGCACCGACTTGAGATCCAGCTCCAGCGCAACATACCCGAGCATGTTATTGCCGGCTTTGGCGTCGGAGGTGGCGGATTCATCAGGTGAATAGCTCTCGGAGATAATCGGCGTGCGCAGGATCATGATATCCCCGCGGCGCAATACGCTCAGGTGGCGCGGGAACGGCGTACCGTCCGGGATTTGCAGCTCCGCCGGGTCGAGATGAAAATTTGACGTTACGAACAGGCGGTTATGTTCGTCATACACGGAAATGGCCCGCACGATCTCGGAATGACGGCGGTGCAGCACGCTGATTAACTGGCCAATGGATTCACGGTTTTGCAGGTTCATCCCGTATTCGCTGGAGACGGCGAGCGGTTCGATAATGCTCGCTCCCGCATCTTCAAGCTGACGCTGCAGGTCGTTATAGCGATGCACCACAAAGAAGATACTCAGCAGCAAACCGATTAACACGGTGGGGGCGAGGATCAAAATCATCATGCGAGCACGCAGGCTGTAGTTGGTCATGGCGTTCCGTTATGGGACAATTAGGACAATTATGTATATTTGAGAAAAATCTCGGCGATGGCGCAATTCTACTCTGCAAAGCGACGCGTGACGACGCGTCAGATCATAACTGTTGAAGCAACGGACCTCGATCCCTTTGGTCAGGGCGTTGCACGCCACAACGGTAAGGCCTTGTTTGTTACAGGCTTGCTGCCAACGGAACGCGCTGAAATCACGCTAACGGAAGATAAACGGCAGTACGCCCGCGGCCGGGTAAAGCGTCGTCTTAATGATAGCCCTGAACGCGCCGTGCCGCGCTGCCCGCACTTTGGCGTCTGCGGCGGGTGTCAGCAGCAGCACGCCAGCGTTGCGCTGCAGCAGCAGAGCAAAAGCCGCGCGCTGGCCCGCCTGCTCAAGCACGACGTTAATGAGATTATTGCCGACCAGCCCTGGGGCTACCGCCGCCGCGCGCGCCTGAGCCTGAACTCTTCTCCAAAGGCCGGGCGGCTGGAGATGGGCTTTCGTCAATCAGGCTCCAGCGATATTGTCGATATCACGCAGTGCCCCATTTTGGTGCCCCGCCTTGAGGCATTGCTTCCTCACGTACGCGCCTGCCTCTCGTCGCTGGAGGGCGTTCGTCATCTCGGCCACGCTGAGCTGGTCCAGGCGAACAACGGCCCGCTGATGGTTTTACGCCATACCGCACCGCTGTCGCAAAAAGACCGGGAAAAACTGGAACGCTTTTCGCATTCCCAGGAGCTCGCGCTTTTCCTCGCGCCGCAAAGCGAGATACTGGAGCCGCTAACGGGAGAAGCGCCCTGGTACGCCGCAAACGGGCTACGCTTAACGTTCAGCCCGCGTGATTTCATCCAGGTGAACGACGGCGTCAACCAGAAGATGATTGCGCAGGCGCTGGCGTGGCTGGACGTTAAACCCACCGATCGCGTGCTCGATCTCTTCTGCGGCATGGGCAACTTCACGCTGCCGCTGGCGCAACGGGCGGCGAGCGTGGTGGGCGTAGAAGGCGTCGAGGCGCTGGTGGCGAAAGGGCAGGAGAATGCCCGGCAGAACGGCCTGCAGAACGTGACATTCTTTCATCAGAACCTCGAGGACGATGTTACGAAGCAGCCCTGGGCGACGCAGGGTTTTGACAAGATTCTCCTCGATCCAGCGCGCGCAGGCGCCCCGGGCGTAATGGCACATATTATTACCCTCGCGCCGACGCGCGTGGTCTATGTTTCCTGTAACCCGGCAACGCTTGCCAGAGACAGCGAGGCATTAACGGCGGCGGGTTACCAGATTCAGCGTCTGGCAATGCTGGACATGTTCCCGCACACTGGACATCTGGAATCGATGGTGTTGTTTGAACGTATCTAATTTGTTTGGCTTGTCGACTTCGACAGGCCCTTGTCCCTAAAGGAGAGGACGATGGTTGCGGTAAGAAGTGCACATCTCAATAAGGCTGGGGAGTTTGACCCACAAAAATGGATCGCAAGTCTGGGGATTTCCAGCCAGCAGTCGTGTGAACGCTTAACCGAAACCTGGGCCTACTGTTTGCGCACCACTACGGGGCATCCGGACGCCGACCTCCTTCTGTGGCGCGGCGTGGAGATGGTTGAAATCTTATCCATGCTGAACATGGATATCGAAACGCTGCAGGCCGCGCTGCTGTTTCCGCTCGCTGACGCTGACGTCGTTAGTGAAGACGTGCTGCGCGAAAGCGTTGGGAAACCCGTGGTAGCGTTGATCCACGGCGTACGTGATATGGCAGCCATCCGCCAGCTTAAGGCGGCGCACACTGATTCCGTCTCATCGGAGCAGGTCGACAACGTGCGCCGGATGCTGCTGGCGATGGTGGATGACTTCCGCTGCGTGGTCATCAAGCTGGCCGAGCGTATTGCCCACCTGCGCGAAGTGAAGGATGCGCCGGAAGACGAGCGCGTGCTGGCCGCCAAGGAGTGTACAAACATCTATGCTCCGCTGGCGAACCGCCTGGGGATTGGCCAGCTTAAATGGGAGCTGGAAGATTACTGTTTCCGCTACCTGCACCCGGCGGAATACAAGCGCATCGCCAAACTGCTGCACGAGCGCCGCATTGACCGCGAGCACTATATCGAGGAGTTCGTCGGCGGACTGCGCCAGGCGATGAAGGAGGAGAACGTGCGAGCGGAAGTGTACGGTCGTCCGAAGCATATCTACAGCATCTGGCGCAAAATGCAGAAAAAGCATCTTGCCTTTGACGAGCTGTTTGACGTGCGCGCGGTGCGCATCGTGGCGGAACGTTTGCAGGATTGCTACGCTGCGCTCGGGATAGTGCACACTCACTTCCGTCACCTGCCGGACGAGTTCGATGACTACGTCGCGAACCCAAAACCGAACGGCTACCAGTCTATTCACACCGTGGTGCTTGGGCCCGGCGGCAAAACGGTTGAGATACAGATCCGCACAAAGCAGATGCACGAAGACGCCGAGCTGGGCGTGGCCGCGCACTGGAAATACAAAGAGGGCACGACCGGCGGCGCGCGCTCCGGCCATGAGGACCGCATTGCCTGGCTGCGTAAGCTGATTGCGTGGCAGGAAGAAATGGCGGATTCCGGTGAATTGCTCGATGAAGTGCGCAGCCAGGTCTTTGATGACCGCGTGTACGTCTTTACCCCGAAAGGCGACGTTGTTGATCTTCCGGCAGGCTCGACGCCGCTCGATTTTGCGTACCACATCCACAGCGATGTGGGGCACCGCTGCATCGGCGCGAAAATCGGTGGGCGCATTGTGCCATTCACCTATCAGCTGCAGATGGGCGACCAGATTGAAATCATCACCCAGAAACAGCCGAACCCCAGCCGCGACTGGCTCAATCCAAACCTGGGCTATGTCACAACAAGCCGCGGGCGCTCTAAGATCCACGCCTGGTTCCGCAAGCAGGACCGCGATAAGAATATCCTTGCCGGTCGCCAGATCCTTGACGACGAGCTGGAACATATTGGGATCAGCCTGAAAGAGGCGGAGAAATTCCTGCTGCCGCGCTACAACTTCAACGAGCTGGACGAGCTGTTAGCGGCCATTGGCGGCGGCGATATTCGTCTGAATCAGATGGTCAACTTCCTGCAGGCGCAGTTCAACAAGCCCAGCGCCGAAGAGCAGGATGCGGCAGCGCTGAAGCAGCTGCAGCAGAAAACCTACGCGCCGCAGCAGCGCAGCAAGGATAACGGCCGCGTGGTGGTTGAGGGCGTAGGCAACCTGATGCACCACATTGCCCGCTGCTGCCAGCCGATTCCGGGCGACGATATCGTGGGCTTTATCACCCAGGGGCGCGGGATCTCCATCCACCGCTCGGACTGCGACCAGCTTGCTGAACTGCAGTCGCACGCGCCGGAGCGCATCGTGGAAGCCGTCTGGGGCGAGAGCTACTCCGCGGGCTATTCGCTGGTGGTGCGCGTCACCGCCAACGACCGCAGCGGCCTGCTGCGCGACATCACGACCATTCTCGCCAACGAGAAGGTTAACGTGCTGGGCGTCGCCAGCCGCAGCGATACCCGCGAGCAGCTTGCCACCATTGATATGACCATCGAAATCTACAACCTGCAGGTGCTGGGCCGCGTGCTTGGCAAACTGAACCAGGTGCCGGACGTGATTGACGCGCGTCGTCTGCACGGCGGTTAAACACACTCTTCTGAAGGCCGGGTAAGGCGTTGCCGCCACCCGGCTTGTTTTTAATGGAAAACACTATGACTCAAATCGACCGCCTGCTCGGCATCATGAAACGCCTGCGCGACCCGGAAAACGGCTGTCCGTGGGATAAAGAGCAGACTTTCGCCACCATCGCGCCCTACACTCTCGAAGAGACCTATGAGGTGCTGGACGCGATCTCCCGCGAGGATTTTGACGACCTGCGCGGGGAACTCGGCGACCTGCTTTTCCAGGTGGTGTTCTACGCCCAGATGGCGCAGGAAGAAGGGCGCTTTAACTTTGATGATATCTGCGCCGCCATCAGCGACAAGCTGGAGCGCCGTCATCCGCACATTTTTGGCGATGCCACCGCGGGTGATAGCGCGGAAGTGCTGGCCCGCTGGGAGTCAATTAAAAGCGCCGAACGCGCGGAAAAATCCCAGCACTCTGCGCTGGACGACATCCCGCTAAACCTGCCCGCGCTGATGCGCGCGCATAAAATCCAAAAACGTTGTTCTGGCGTAGGCTTTGACTGGACCTCCCTCGGCCCGGTGCTGGATAAAGTGCATGAAGAGATTGACGAAGTCATGCACGAAGCGCAGCAGGCCGTGGTGGATGAAGCGAAGCTGGAGGAGGAGATGGGCGATCTGCTGTTCGCAACCGTCAACCTTTCTCGCCACCTGGGTGTAAAAGCGGAAACCGCGCTGCAAAAAGCGAACATCAAGTTTGAGCGCCGTTTTCGCGAAGTTGAGCGTATCGTTGCCTCACGCGGCCTGGAAATGACCGGAATCGACCTCGATCAGATGGAAGAGGTATGGCAGGAAGTAAAACGCCAGGAATCTGATCTCTAACGGAATTTTGCGATCAAGCGCTATTTGTGTGATTTTTTAAATGACAAGCGCTTGATTTGCGTCAAAAACATTTACCCAAAAGGGGCTATTTTCTCACTCCTTATGTTTGTCATGGCCTGAGATGGAGACGGAGAATGAATGTTTGTGGCGCTCGCCGTGTTCGGGTATACTACTTTCCCGTCCTGGTTATTCCATCGTTTCACCCTAACTTCTCAGGTTCAGCATGACAACGAACTATATTTTTGTGACCGGCGGGGTCGTATCCTCTCTGGGTAAAGGCATTGCCGCAGCCTCCCTCGCAGCCATTCTTGAAGCCCGTGGCCTCAATGTGACCATGATGAAACTGGATCCGTACATTAACGTTGATCCTGGCACCATGAGCCCAACCCAACACGGGGAAGTGTTCGTTACTGAAGACGGCGCTGAAACCGATCTGGATCTTGGCCACTACGAGCGCTTCATCCGCACCAAAATGACCCGTCGTAACAACTTCACGACGGGCCGTATTTACTCCGACGTTCTGCGTAAAGAGCGCCGCGGTGACTATCTTGGTGCAACCGTTCAGGTTATCCCACACATCACTAACGCCATTAAAGAGCGTGTCCTTGCCGGTGGCGAAGGTCATGACGTGGTGCTGGTTGAAATCGGCGGTACCGTGGGTGACATCGAATCTCTGCCGTTCCTGGAGGCGATTCGCCAGCTGGCGGTAGATATTGGCCGTGAAAACGCGCTGTTCATGCACCTGACGCTGGTGCCTTACATGGCGGCCGCAGGTGAGGTGAAAACCAAACCGACCCAGCACTCCGTTAAAGAGCTGCTTTCCATCGGTATTCAGCCAGACATCCTGGTATGCCGTTCTGACCGTGCTATCCCTGCGAACGAACGCGCAAAAATTGCATTGTTCTGTAACGTGCCGGAAAAAGCCGTTATTTCAATGAAAGATGTCGATTCCATTTATAAAATCCCTGGCCTGTTGAAATCTCAGGGCCTGGACGATTATATTTGTAAACGATTCAGCTTGAACTGTCCGGAAGCAAACCTGTCAGAATGGGAACAGGTGATTTACGAAGAAGCGAACCCGGCAGGCGAAGTGACTATCGGTATGGTTGGCAAGTACATTGAACTGCCGGATGCCTACAAGTCCGTTATCGAAGCGCTGAAACACGGTGGTCTGAAAAACCGCGTTTCCGTGAACATTAAGCTGATTGATTCACAGGATGTTGAAACGCGCGGCGTTGAAATCCTGAAAGATCTGGATGCGATTCTGATCCCTGGCGGCTTCGGCTACCGTGGTGTAGAAGGCAAGATCGCTACCGCGCGCTATGCGCGTGAAAACAATATTCCTTACCTCGGCATTTGTCTGGGTATGCAGGTTGCGCTGATCGAATTTGCGCGCAACGTAGCGGGAATGGAAAACGCGAACTCTACGGAATTTGTGCCAGACTGTAAGTACCCTGTTGTGGCGCTGATTACCGAGTGGCGTGACGAAGACGGTAACGTCGAAGTCCGTACTGAGAAGAGCGATCTGGGTGGCACGATGCGTCTTGGCGCACAGGCCTGCCAGCTGTCCGACGATAGCGTGGTTCGCAAGCTGTACGGCGAGCCGGTCATCACCGAGCGCCATCGTCACCGCTATGAAGTCAACAACATGCTGTTGAAACAAATTGAAGCTGCGGGTCTGCGCGTTGCGGGCCGCTCCGGGGACGATCAGCTGGTCGAGATCATTGAGGTACCAAACCATCCGTGGTTCGTTGCCTGCCAATTCCACCCGGAATTTACTTCAACGCCACGTGATGGACATCCGCTGTTTGCAGGCTTCGTGAAAGCCGCCAGCGACTATCAAAAGCGTCAGGCGAAGTAAAAAGTTAGAACGACAACGCGTACCCTTGGTACGCGTTGTTTGTCTGGAGTTTTAGTTTAACTTGTACTGAGGAAAATCTAATGTCCAAAATCGTTAAAGTCATCGGTCGTGAAATCATCGACTCCCGTGGTAACCCGACCGTTGAAGCTGAAGTTCATCTGGAAGGTGGTTTCGTCGGTATGGCAGCTGCTCCATCAGGTGCTTCTACTGGTTCCCGCGAAGCGCTGGAACTGCGCGATGGCGACAAATCCCGTTTCATGGGCAAAGGCGTACTGAAAGCGGTTGGCGCTGTAAACGGTCCTATTGCTCAGGCAATCATTGGCAAAGACGCTAAAGACCAGGCTGGCATCGACAAGATCATGATCGATCTGGACGGTACTGAAAACAAATCTAACTTCGGTGCGAACGCAATCCTGGCTGTGTCCCTGGCGACCGCTAAAGCAGCTGCTGCTGCCAAAGGTATGCCACTGTTCGAGCACATCGCTGAACTGAACGGCACCCCAGGCAAATACTCCATGCCAGTACCAATGATGAACATCATCAACGGTGGTGAGCACGCGGACAACAACGTTGATATTCAGGAATTCATGATTCAGCCAGTTGGCGCGAAATCCCTGAAAGAAGCGGTTCGTATGGGTTCTGAAGTGTTCCATAACCTGGCAAAAGTTCTGAAAGCTAAAGGTATGAACACGGCTGTTGGTGACGAAGGTGGCTACGCGCCAAACCTGGGTTCTAACGCAGAAGCGCTGGCTGTTATCGCTGAAGCTGTAAAAGCTGCAGGCTACGAGCTGGGCAAAGACATCACCCTTGCGATGGACTGTGCAGCATCTGAGTTCTACAAAGACGGTAAATATGTTCTGGCGGGCGAAGGCAACAAAGCGTTTACCTCTGAAGAATTCACCCACTTCCTGGAAGACCTGACCAAACAGTACCCAATCGTTTCTATCGAAGACGGTCTGGACGAGTCTGACTGGGATGGTTTCGCATACCAGACCAAAGTACTGGGCGACAAAATCCAGCTGGTTGGTGACGATCTGTTCGTAACCAACACCAAGATCCTGAAAGAAGGCATCGAGAAAGGCATCGTTAACTCCATCCTGATCAAATTCAACCAGATCGGTTCCCTGACCGAAACGCTGGCTGCGATCAAAATGGCGAAAGACGCTGGCTACACCGCTGTGATCTCTCACCGTTCTGGCGAAACTGAAGACGCAACCATCGCTGACCTGGCTGTGGGTACCGCTGCTGGCCAGATCAAAACCGGTTCTATGAGCCGTTCTGACCGTGTTGCTAAGTACAACCAGCTGATTCGTATCGAAGAAGCGCTGGGCGAAAAAGCACCATACAATGGTCGTAAAGAGATCAAAGGTCAGGCGTAATCCTGAGCTTTAGTTCTAAAAAAACCCGCTTCGGCGGGTTTTTTTATGTCTGGCCTAAAGCAGAAGAGGCAGCGTTGCGCTGGCCGTCTGCTGGCTGACCTCGCCGTAGTGCCCATCAAGCGCGATAAGCGACGTGCTCAGCAGTTCGATCAGCAGCATCACACCCACCTTTGCATTCAATGCCCCCGCGCTTAGCGGTCCTTCAGGCTTTGCTGCCACCAGCTGTATATCGCAGAGTGAGGCCAGCGGGCTGCGCGGCGTATTGCTGAGCGCCAGCACCGGAACTCCACGCTTGCGCGCCAGCTTAACCACGTGGAGCAAATCGCGCGTTGAACCGGAGCTGGAAATCGCGACCACCAGCGAGTCTTCAGAAAGCGTAGCCGCGTTCATTGCCGCACGGTGCATATCGCTAAACAGCTGCGCCGGTTTGCCAAAACGCAGCAGCTTGTAGTGCAGATACTCCCCCAGAATCGCGCTGGCGGCCACGCCGTAAATCTGCACGGACCGCGCCTGATGCAGCGCAAGCGCGGCTTTTTCCAGTAATGCCCTGTCGAGCAGCCTGGCGGTGTCCTGCAGCGCCTGAACGGATTCGTCGACAACGCTGTCGATCGCATCGCCGTGCTGACGGGCGGGCTGCCCCTGCTGGATATCGAGCGCCAGCGCCATTTTAAATTCGTTATAGCCCTTACAGCCCAGCGTGCGGCACAGGCGCGTTACGCTTGCCTCGCTGGTAAGGCTTTCGCGCGCCAGCTCGGTAATGGTGAGGTAAAGCACCCGCGCCGGATCGTGAAGCACGAACTCGCCCAGTTTTTGCTGCGTTGGACTGTATCCAGAGAGCCCCTGACGCAGCCTCAGCAGCAGATTTTCATTTTCCGACATGCAAAATCCTTAATGCGTTTCTCTGCTGGCTAGTGTGGCGGAAAGCAGGGGAGAGATGCCAGTCATTTTAAAAAAGTATGATCCGCGTCCAGGTTGTTGGTGATAATTTTCAGTTTATATAATTTATATGGTAAAAATTTTCATCACTTCTCGGGGGAATGAAAAAAATGATGCAAATGATCAGTGGGGCGTCTTCGGGCGGATGGTTTGAAAAGGCGCAGCGCTTCGGCAAATCCTTCATGCTGCCAATTGCGATTTTGCCCGCGGCGGGATTGCTGCTGGGGATCGGCGGGGCGCTGTCGAATCCAAACACGCTGACGGCGTATCCTTTCTTAGACGTCGGCTGGCTGCAGGCTATCTTTACCATCATGAGCAGCGCGGGTTCGATTGTCTTTGCGAACCTTTCGGTGCTGTTTGCGGTGGGTGTCGCGGTCGGGCTGGCGAAAAACGATAAAGGCACCGCGGGGCTGGCGGCGCTGCTTGCGTTTCTGGTGATGAATGCCACCATCAACGCGCTGCTGATCCTGACCGGCAGGCTGGCGCTGGAAAATCCGGGGGCCGTGGGGCAGGGGATGACGCTGGGCATCCAGACGCTGGAAACCGGCGTGTTTGGCGGCGTGGTGATTGGCCTCGTGACCTGCTCGCTGCACCACCGCTTCAACAAGATTGCGCTGCCTCAGTTCCTGGGATTCTTCGGCGGCTCCCGTTTCGTACCCATCGTGAGCTCTCTGGCGGCCATCCTCGTTGGTGCGGCAATGACCGTAGTATGGCCGCACTTTCAGAAGCTGATTTTCGGCCTCGGTGGCCTGGTGGACGCCACGGGCTATGTGGGCACGATGCTTTACGGCTTTATCCTGCGCATGCTCGGGCCGTTTGGGTTACACCATATTTTTTATCTTCCCTTCTGGACTACCGCGCTCGGGGGCAGCGAGATAGTCAACGGCCATCTGGTGGAAGGCACACAGCGAATCTTCTTCGCCCAGCTGGCGGACCCGACCACTCGCCAGTTTTATGAAGGCACCTCCCGGTTCATGTCCGGGCGCTTTATCACCATGATGTTTGGCCTGCTGGGCGCCTGTCTTGCCATGTACCACACGGCAAAGCCGGAAAACAAAAAGCGCGTTGCGGGCCTGCTGCTCTCCGCGGCGTTAACCTCTTTCCTGACGGGCATCACGGAGCCGATTGAGTTCTCCTTCCTGTTCGTTGCGCCGGTGCTGTATGTGATCCACGCGGTGTTCGACGGCCTGGCGTTTATGCTCGCGCATATTCTGCACATCACCATCGGGCAGACCTTCTCCGGCGGATTTATTGACTTCGTGCTGTTCGGCATTCTTCAGGGCGAGGCCAAAACTCACTGGATGTTCGTGCCGTTGGTGGGCGTGCCGTGGTTCTTCCTTTACTACTTCACCTTCCGCTATCTGATTAACCGCTTCAATTTCTTGACCCCGGGCCGTGAAAAAGAGGCCATGGCGGACGACGTCGCGCTGTCGCAAAGCGAACGCGCCGCCGCCGTGATTGCCGGGCTAGGGGGCAAAGACAATCTGGAAGAGGTGGACTGCTGCGCCACGCGCCTTCGCGTCACGGTGAAGGAGGGGAGCAAGGTGGATGAAGCGGCGCTCAAGGCCACCGGCGCGCGCGGCGTGATTGTGCGCGGCAACGGTGTTCAGGTCATTTACGGCCCGCACGTCACAATTATCAAAAATGAAGTAGAAGAGAGCTTATCGTCATGAAAACCGTACTGGATAACCTGAAGGGAAAGCTGGTCGTCTCTTGTCAGGCGCTGGAAAACGAACCTCTGCACAGCCCGTTTATTATGTCGCGAATGGCGCTGGCGGCGGCGCAGGGCGGAGCCGCGGCGATCCGCGCGAACAGCGTGGTGGATATCGATGCGATTAAAAAGCAGGTTTCGCTGCCGATTATCGGCATCATCAAGCGCGACTATCCTGGAAGTGACGTCTTTATCACCGCGACGATGAAAGAGGTGGATGCGCTGATGGGCGTCTCGCCGGAGATTATTGCCCTGGACGCCACGGCGCGTCCGCGTCCCGGCGGGCAATCGCTCGACGCGCTGGTGGCGCAAATCCGCGCCCGCTATCCCTCGCTCCTGCTGATGGCGGATATTTCCACGGTGGAAGAGGCCGCGACGGCGCAGGCGCTGGGGTTTGACTGCGTCGGCACCACGCTCTACGGCTACACCGCAGAAACGAAGGGCCATGCCCTGCCGGACGATAACTGCGCGTTTCTTCGCGACGTGCTGGCGGCCGTCACGATCCCGGTGGTGGCGGAAGGGAACGTGGACACGCCGGAGCGGGCGGCGACGTGCCTCGCGCTGGGCGCGCATACGGTCGTGGTCGGCGGGGCGATTACCCGTCCGCAGCAGATCACCGAGCGGTTTATGGCGGCGATCGGCGCGCAAAGCACCGATGGGGCATGATCATCAGGCGGGGATCTGCGATACTTATCGTTTATCCCCTTAACTGAGATGACTATGCAGTACCCGATTAACGAGATGTTCCAGACCCTGCAAGGCGAGGGTTACTTTACCGGCGTTCCCGCAATTTTTATTCGTTTACAGGGATGCCCGGTTGGCTGCGCCTGGTGTGATACTAAACATACGTGGGATAAGCTCGCAGATCGGGAAGTATCGCTGTTTAGCATTCTGGCGAAAACCAAAGAGAGCGATAAGTGGGGCGGGGGCAGCGCGGAAGATCTGCTGGCGATTATTGGTCGTCAGGGCTGGACGGCGCGCCACGTGGTGATTACCGGCGGCGAGCCGTGCATTCACGATCTCACGCCGTTGACCGCACTGCTCGAAAAGAACGGCTACAGCTGCCAGATTGAGACCAGCGGCACGCACGAGGTGCGCTGCTCGCACGCTACCTGGGTGACGGTATCGCCGAAGGTGAATATGCGCGGCGGATACGACGTGCTCTCTCAGGCGCTGGAGCGCGCGGACGAGATCAAACATCCGGTGGGCCGCGTGCGCGATATCGAAGCGCTGGACGAGCTGCTGGCAACGCTGACGGATGAAAAGCAGCGCGTGATTGCCCTCCAGCCGATCAGCCAGAAAGACGACGCGACGCGCCTGTGCATTGAAACCTGCATCGCGCGCAACTGGCGCCTGTCGATGCAGACGCACAAGTATCTGAATATTGCCTAAAAAAAAGCCCGGTTTTGCCGGGCTATTTTTTACTCTCCGCGATACACGCAGCCTGCCGTACAGGTCTCTTTGACCATCACCGCGCTTAGCAGCGGCACCAGCGGCTTCATCTGATCCCAAATCCACTTAGCCAGCACTTCGCTGGTCGGGTTTTCAAGGCCCGGGATGTCATTCAGGTAGTAGTGATCGAGCCGATCGTACGTCGGCTTAAAGGCGGCCTTCAGCTCGGCAAAATCCATGATCCAACCGGTATGCGGATCGACCTCACCGGTGATCTCAAGACGCACCATAAACGAGTGCCCGTGCAGGCGGCCGCATTTATGCCCTTCAGGCACATGCGGAAGGTGGTGGGCGGCTTCGAAGGTGAAATCTTTAAACAGTGTGGTGGACATCATGAACTCTCAAATAATGCGGAAAAAACCGGCGCATAGTACCGGAAAGTACATTTTTTAGCATTAACTAAAACGGCTTTTACCTGAACCAGCATCCGAAGTGAGGCGTTTTTTCAGTTTTATGCAATAAAATCATATGATTACTTAATCGTTTTTATCGTTAAGAACGATAGCTAAAACAGGTTAGTCCATTTGGTTATTTATTATTTCCATCCCTTCTTTAATTGTTATTATCCTCGCCGTTAACCTTATCGCTAGTTTGGTTTTTTTGCATAAATTCCGCTTTGCTACTGGAACAAAACGACGCATGACGACACAGGCCCCACCTTCGAACCTGCTTCCCCTTAATCCGGAGCAGCTGGCGCGCCTTCAGGCCGCAACCACTGATTTTTCACCGACCCAGCTTGCCTGGGTGTCCGGCTATTTTTGGGGAATGCTTAACCAGCAGCCTGGCGCCGTGGCGTCGGCTCCTCCTGCGGCCGTTGAGATCCCGGCGATTACGCTTATCTCTGCCTCGCAGACGGGTAACGCCCGCCGCGTGGCCGAAGCGCTGCGTGATGACCTGCTGGCCGCTAAGCTGAACGTGAACCTGGTCAACGCCGGGGATTATAAATTTAAGCAAATCGCGTCAGAAAAACTGCTGGTGGTGGTCGCTTCAACGCAGGGGGAAGGTGAGCCCGCAGAAGAAGCCGTCGCGCTGCACAAGTTCCTGTTCTCGAAGAAAGCGCCAAAGCTGGACGGCACGGCCTTTGCCGTGTTTGGCCTGGGGGATACCTCGTATGAATTCTTCTGCCAGTCCGGCAAAGACTTCGACAGCAGGCTGGCCGAGCTGGGCGCCGAACGCCTGCTGGACCGCGTAGACGCCGACGTCGAATATCAGCCTGCCGCCGCCGAGTGGCGCGCGCGCATCGTTGACGTGCTAAAAGCCCGGGTGCCGCAGGAAACGCCGGCCCAGGCGGCGGTCACCGCCGCCGGCGCGGTGAACGATATTCACACCAGCCCGTATACGAAAGAAGAGCCGCTGACCGCGACGCTCTCCGTTAATCAAAAAATTACCGGCCGTGATTCGGAAAAAGACGTGCGCCATATCGAAATCGACCTGGGTGACTCCGGCCTGCGCTATCGACCGGGCGACGCGCTGGGCGTTTGGTATCAGAACGATCCGGCGCTGGTGAAAGAGCTGGTCGAGCTGCTGTGGCTGAAGGGCGACGAGCCGGTCACCGTCGACGGCAAAACGCTGGCGCTTTCCGAAGCATTGCAGTGGCATTTCGAGCTGACGGTCAACACCACGAACATTGTCGAAAATTATGCCACCCTAACGCGGAGCGAGTCCCTGCTGCCGCTGGTGGGCGATAAGGCGAAGCTGCAGCATTATGCGGCGACCACCCCGATCGTTGATATGGTGCGTTTCTCTCCGGCGCAGCTGGATGCCGAGGCGCTGGTAAGCCTGCTGCGTCCGCTGACGCCGCGCCTGTACTCCATCGCCTCTTCGCAGGCGGAAGTGGAGAGCGAAGTGCACGTGACCGTCGGCGTAGTGCGTTTTGATATCGAAGGCCGCGCGCGCGCCGGTGGAGCGTCCAGCTTCCTGGCCGACCGCGTGGAGGAAGAGAGCGAAGTGCGCGTCTTTATCGAGCACAACGACAACTTCCGCCTGCCCGAGAACCCGGAAACGCCGGTCATTATGATTGGCCCGGGGACCGGCATCGCGCCGTTCCGCGCCTTTATGCAGCAGCGTGCGGCGGATGAAGCGCCCGGTAAAAACTGGCTGTTCTTCGGCAACCCGCACTTCACCGAAGATTTCCTCTACCAGGTTGAGTGGCAGCGTTACGTCAAAGAGGGCGTGCTGACCCGCATCGATCTGGCCTGGTCTCGCGACCAGGCACAAAAAATATACGTACAAGACAAACTGCGCGAACAGGGCGCAGAGCTGTGGCGCTGGATCAATGACGGTGCCCACATTTACGTCTGCGGCGACGCCAATCGCATGGCGAAAGACGTTGAGCAGGCGCTGCTGGACGTGATTGCCCAATTCGGCGGTATGGATGCCGAAACGGCGGATGAATTTTTAAGTGAGCTGCGCGTTGAGCGCCGTTATCAGCGAGATGTCTACTAATGAGCGAAAAACATCCTGGCCCACTGGTGGTCGAAGGCAAACTGACGGATGCCGAGCGCATGAAGGTAGAGAGCAACTACCTGCGCGGCACCATTGCCGAAGATTTAAATGACGGCCTGACCGGCGGTTTCAAAGGCGACAACTTCCTGCTGATCCGCTTCCACGGCATGTATCAGCAGGACGACCGCGATATCCGCGCCGAGCGCGCGGAGCAAAAGCTGGAGCCGCGCCACGCGATGCTGCTGCGCTGCCGCCTGCCGGGCGGGGTGATTACCACCACACAGTGGCAGGCGATTGATAAATTTGCGGGTGAAAATACGATTTACGGCAGCATCCGCCTGACCAACCGTCAGACCTTCCAGTTCCACGGCATTCTGAAGAAGAACGTGAAGCCGGTGCACCAGATGCTGCACTCCGTTGGCCTGGACGCGCTGGCGACCGCCAACGACATGAACCGCAACGTGCTCTGCACCTCGAACCCGTACGAGTCCGAGCTGCACGCCGAGGCGTACGAATGGGCGAAGAAGATCTCCGAGCACCTGCTGCCGCGCACCCGCGCCTACGCGGAGATCTGGCTCGATCAGGAAAAAGTCGCGACCACGGACGAAGAGCCGATCCTCGGTCAGACCTACCTGCCGCGCAAGTTCAAAACCACGGTGGTGATCCCGCCGCAGAACGACATCGATCTGCACGCTAACGACATGAACTTCGTGGCGATTGCCGAAAACGGCAGGCTGGTTGGCTTTAACCTGCTGGTGGGCGGCGGTCTGTCCATCGAGCACGGAAACAAGAAAACCTACGCCCGCACCGCGAGCGAGTTTGGCTTCCTCCCGCTTGAGCACACGCTGGCCGTGGCGGAAGCGGTGGTGACGACCCAGCGCGACTGGGGCAACCGCACCGATCGCAAGAACGCCAAGACCAAATACACCCTTGAGCGCGTCGGCGTCGAGACGTTCAAAGAGGAAGTGGAGCGTCGCGCGGGCATCAAGTTTGAGCCAATCCGTCCTTACGAATTTACCGGCCGCGGCGATCGCATCGGCTGGGTGAAGGGCATCGACAATAACTGGCACCTGACGCTGTTTATTGAAAACGGCCGTATTCTGGATTATCCGGGCCGTCCGCTGAAAACAGGCCTGCTGGAAATTGCTAAGATCCATAAAGGCGAGTTCCGCATTACCGCTAACCAGAACCTGATTATCGCGGGCGTGCCGGAAAGCGATAAGGCGCAGATCGAGAAGCTGGCGCGCGACCACGGGCTGATGAACGCGGTCAAGCCGCAGCGTGAAAACTCCATGGCCTGCGTGTCGTTTCCGACCTGCCCGCTGGCGATGGCCGAAGCCGAGCGCTTCCTGCCGTCGTTCACCGATAAAGTGGAAGCGATTCTGGAAAAACACGGTCTGCCTGAAGAGCATATCGTCATGCGCGTGACCGGCTGCCCGAACGGCTGCGGCCGCGCGATGCTGGCCGAGCTGGGCCTGGTTGGGAAAGCGCCGGGGCGCTATAACGTGCACCTTGGCGGGAACCGCATGGGCACGCGCATCCCGCGCATGTACCGCGAAAATATCACGGAGCCGGAAATTCTCGACTCCATCGACGAGCTTGTCGGGCGCTGGGCGAAAGAGCGCGAAGCGGGTGAAGGCTTCGGCGACTTTACGGTGCGTGCGGGCATTATTCGCCCGGTGCTCGATCCCGCGAGGGATTTCTGGGAGTAACCCAAATCCCCTCACCCTAACCTGGTTTTTCACCCTCGCCCCTCAGGGGAGAGGGCCGGGGGGAGGGGAAACACAAAAACGAGGTCTCTATGTCCATACTCGATCTAAATGACCTTAATGAACTGCCAAAAGTCGAACGCATTCTGGCGCTGGCGGAAACCAACGGTCAGCTGGAAAAGCTGGACGCCGAAGGGCGCGTGGCGTGGGCGCTGGAAAACCTGCCGGGAGAGTACGTACTCTCTTCAAGTTTTGGTATACAGGCGGCGGTGAGCCTGCATCTGGTGAATCAAATTCGACCGGACATTCCGGTGATCCTTACTGATACCGGCTACCTGTTCCCGGAAACCTATCAGTTTATTGACGAGCTGACGGACAAGCTCAAGCTGAACCTGAAAATTTACCGCGCGGAACACAGTGCGGCCTGGCAGGAGGCGCGCTACGGCAAGCTTTGGGAGCAGGGCGTTGAGGGCATTGAGAAATACAATGAGATCAACAAGGTCGAACCGATGAACCGCGCGCTGAAAGAGCTGAACGCGCAGACGTGGTTTGCCGGCCTGCGCCGCGAGCAGTCCGGCAGCCGGGCGACGCTCCCGGTGCTGGCGATACAGCGTGGCGTATTCAAAGTGCTGCCAATCATCGACTGGGATAACCGCACGATTTACCAGTACCTGCAAAAGCACGGGCTCAAATACCATCCGCTGTGGGACCAGGGCTACCTTTCGGTCGGCGACACCCACACCACGCGCAAATGGGAGCCGGGCATGGCGGAAGAAGAGACGCGCTTCTTTGGGCTGAAGCGCGAGTGCGGGCTGCACGAAGGGTGATCCCATGTCCCTCTCTCCCTGTGAGAGAGGGTCAGGGTTAGGGCATCAGGCAGCACTAAGCTTTATTTGCCTTCGCCAGCTCCTTCACCAGCGGCAGCATCACCTTCACCACGTCGCGGCTGCGGTGCTCAATGCGCTGCGGCAGCGCGCTATCAATGTGCTGCTGGTTATCGAGCCTGACGTCGTGCCAGCTCGTCCCGTCCGGGAAGGCTTTGGTTTTTGCGCGCTGCTGGTAGCCATCTTTTTTCCCCAGCCCCCAGTTGGTGGCCTCCACGTACAGCACCGGAATGCCGGCTTTATCAAACACTTCCCCGTCGTTACAGCAGCCCGTGCCTTTTGGATAATGCGGATTACCGCCGGGGTTGGTGGTGGCATAAACGCCGTGGCTGCGGGCAATCGCCAGCGCCCGGTCGCGGGTTAATTTCCGCACGCTGTTCGGCGTGCTTTTTCCGCTGTTGAAATAAAGCTTATCGCCGACGATCAAATTATCGAGATTAATCACCAGCAGGGTATTTTTCTTCTCTTCTGCGCTCATGCGCTTAAGAAGATTCTCAGCGCCGAGCGAACCCTCCTCCTCGCCGCTGGTGGCAACAAAGCGAATGCCGTACTGCGTTGGGATATTTTTCATGCGCTCGGCCAGTTCAAGCATCACGCCCAGGCCCGCGGCGTTATCGTCTATACCCTGCAGCGTCAGCCCGCCGAGATTATTATCGGTGTCGGCATCGCTTAGCGGAGCAAAGGTGTCCAGGTGCGCCGTGATGATAATTTGCTGAGGCGCTTTTCCCTCATGGGCGGCAATCACCGTACTGCCCGTCACGTTGCGCCAGTTTTGCGTTTTATTGCGCGAGGTATAAATGTAGCGGCTGTGGAATGCCCGAATGTCGCTCTGGTAGCCCATGTCGGCAAACTGCTGGCGAATATAATCGGCGGAGAGCATCTCGGCCGGCGTGCCGGTCATGCGGCCAGGAAACACGGTAACAATATGCCGCGCCTGCTGGCTGGCGATTTCACCATACGGTTGATTTTTTGCCTGGGCGGAAAAAATAAAGCAAACGCCGAGCGCCAGGGCAGCAATACGGTGGCGCGTTGCGGAAAACATAGTGAGTCCTTAAAAACAGAGCAAAATTTTAACTCGCTTAGTATGAAACTGTGATCCCGCATACACAATTTGAATTGCGCTTAAATACCCGAAATTTCGCGCGTTAAGCACTTTTTGACATTAGCTTTTCCATCGCGTTATTCCATTGAGTAACTACTCATTCCAATTCGTAATTTCATTCGCTCTAAGCCGCCCCCTATAGTCCCTCTATTCCTCATTTTTAGTTGAGCTATTGCGCCGTGGATTACCTGCCTCTCTTTGCTGCTATTAAAGATCGCCCCGTACTGGTTGTGGGGACGGGCGAGATCGCCGATCGCAAAATTGCCTTTTTGCGACGCGCGGGCGCACGCGTGCTGGTTATTGAGGGCAAAGACTTCCATGACGCGCTGCTGGACAACGTGGTGCTGGCGATTGCCGCCACCGAGGATCGCGCGCTAAACCGCCGCGTGTTCGATGCGGCAAACGCGCGCCACCGCCTGGTAAACGTGGTGGACGACCAGCCTCTATGCTCGTTTATCTTTCCGTCGATTGTCGATCGCGCTCCGCTGCTGGTGGCTATCTCTTCCGGCGGCAACGCGCCGGTGCTGTCCCGGCTGCTGCGCGAAAAGCTTGAAGCGCTGCTGCCCGCAAGCCTTGGGCGCATGGCGGACGTGGCAGGACGCTTTCGCGATCGTCTCAAGACTCAGGTCAAAACTACCGATGGCCGCCGCCGCTTCTGGGACCGCGCCTTTCGCGGGCGCTTTGCCAGCCTGATGGCGGCGGGCAACGAGCAGGAAGCTGAACGGGTGCTGGAAGCCTCTCTGGCGCAGCCGGAACGGGCGCAGGGCGAGATTATTCTCGTCGGCGCGGGGCCGGGTGACGCGGGGCTGTTAACCCTGCGCGGCCTGCAGGTTATCCAGCAGGCGGATATCGTTTTCTACGATCACCTTGTCAGCGACGGGGTGCGCGAGCTTATTCGCCGCGACGCGGAGCAAATCTGCGTGGGCAAACGCGCGGGCGAGCACGCCGTGCCGCAGCACGCTACCAACCAGATGCTGATAGACGCCGCGAAAACCGGCAAAACCGTGGTGCGCCTGAAGGGCGGCGATCCGTTTATCTTCGGGCGCGGCGGCGAAGAGCTGCAGGCGGCCGCCGAGGCAGGCGTACCGTTCCAGGTGGTGCCCGGCATCACGGCGGCCTCTGCGGTCACGGCGTATGCCGGTATTCCGCTCACCCATCGCGATTTTGCCCAGAGCGTCACCTTTGTGACGGGCCATTACAAGCCCGACAGCGCGCCGTTTGACTGGTCGCACCTGGCGCAAAGCCGCCAGACGCTGGCGATCTACATGGGCACGATGAAGGCGGCGGACATCAGCGCACAGCTTATTCAACACGGTCGCGATGCGGCCACGCCGGTCGCGGTGATCTCCCGCGGCACGCGCGCCGATCAGCACGTAGCGATCGGCACATTACAGGATCTTGCAGCCCTGGCGAAAGACGCCCCGATGCCCGCGCTGATCGTGGTCGGGGAAGTGGTGCAGCTGCACGACACGCTCGCCTGGTTTCAACATACAACAGACGCAGAGAACCTTCGTTCATCTGTGGTGACTCTGGCTTAAGGAACGGTTATGGACCAAAAACGACTTACTCACCTGCGGCAGCTCGAAGCGGAAAGTATCCATATTATCCGCGAAGTGGCGGCCGAGTTCTCTAACCCGGTGATGATGTACTCCATCGGCAAAGACTCCAGCGTAATGCTGCACCTGGCGCGTAAAGCGTTTTATCCGGGCACGCTGCCGTTCCCGCTGCTGCACGTAGATACCGGCTGGAAATTCCGCGAGATGTACGAGTTCCGCGACCGCACCGCCAAAGCCTACGGCTGCGAGCTGCTGGTGCATAAAAACCCGGAAGGGGTGGCGATGGGCATCAACCCGTTCGTGCACGGCAGCGCAAAGCACACCGACATCATGAAGACCGAAGGGCTGAAGCAGGCGCTGAACAAATACGGCTTTGACGCGGCCTTCGGCGGCGCGCGCCGTGACGAAGAAAAATCCCGCGCGAAAGAGCGTATCTACTCCTTCCGCGACCGCTTCCACCGCTGGGACCCGAAAAACCAGCGCCCGGAGCTGTGGCACAACTACAACGGCCAGATCAACAAAGGCGAAAGCATTCGCGTTTTCCCGCTCTCCAACTGGACCGAGCTGGATATCTGGCAGTACATCTTCCTGGAAAATATCGAGATCGTGCCGCTGTACCTTGCGGCGGAGCGTCCGGTGCTGGAGCGCGACGGCATGCTGATGATGATCGATGACGATCGCATTGACCTGCAGCCGGGCGAAGTGATCAAAAAACGCATGGTGCGCTTCCGCACCCTCGGCTGCTGGCCGCTGACCGGCGCGGTGGAATCCAGCGCGCAGACGCTGCCGGAAATCATCGAAGAGATGCTGGTCTCGACCACCAGTGAACGACAGGGCCGCGTGATTGACCGCGACCAGGCAGGCTCCATGGAGCTGAAGAAACGCCAGGGTTATTTCTAAGGAGCCGCCATGAACACCACGATTGCACAACAAATTGCCGATGAAGGCGGCGTTGAAGCGTACCTGCACGCACAGCAGCACAAAAGCCTGCTGCGCTTCCTGACCTGCGGCAGCGTCGACGACGGGAAAAGCACCCTGATTGGCCGCCTGCTGCACGATACGCGCCAGATTTATGAAGATCAGCTCTCTTCCCTGCACAACGACAGCAAGCGTCACGGGACGCAGGGCGAAAAGCTCGACCTGGCGCTGCTGGTGGACGGCCTGCAGGCCGAGCGCGAGCAGGGCATCACCATTGACGTGGCGTACCGCTATTTCTCCACCGAGAAGCGCAAATTTATTATCGCCGATACCCCGGGGCACGAGCAGTACACCCGCAACATGGCGACCGGCGCGTCCACCTGCGATCTGGCGATCCTGCTGATCGACGCGCGCAAAGGCGTGCTGGATCAAACCCGCCGCCACAGCTTTATCTCCACGCTGCTGGGCATCAAGCACCTGGTGGTGGCGGTGAACAAAATGGATCTCGTAGAGTTTAGCGAAGCGCGCTTCGACGAGATCCGCCAGAGCTACCTGACCTTCGCCCAGCAGCTGCCGGGCAATCTGGACATTCGCTTCGTGCCGCTCTCCGCGCTGGAAGGGGACAACGTGGCTTCCCAGAGTGCGAACATGCCGTGGTACAGCGGCCCGACGCTGCTGGAGGTGCTGGAAACCGTCGAGATTCAGCGCGTGGTGGAAACCCAGCCGATGCGCTTCCCGGTGCAGTACGTTAACCGTCCAAACCTCGACTTCCGCGGCTTCTCCGGCACGATTGCCTCCGGCACCGTGCAGGTGGGACAGCGCGTTAAGGTGCTGCCGTCCGGCGTGGAATCCTCCATTGCGCGCATCGTGACCTTCGACGGCGACCTGCCGGAAGCGGGCGCGGGCGAGGCGGTGACGCTGGTGCTGAAGGATGAAATTGATATTAGCCGCGGCGATCTGCTGGTGGAGGCGGGCGAAACGCTGGCGGCGGTGCAGGGCGCGTCCGTGGACGTGGTCTGGATGGCCGAGCAGCCGCTGACCGCAGGACAGAGCTACGACATCAAAATCGCGGGCAAGAAAACCCGCGCCCGCGTGGACGGCGTGCAGTATCAGGTTGATATCAATAACCTGACCCAGCGCGAGGTGGACGAACTGCCGCTGAACGGTATTGGCCTGGTGGATCTGACCTTCGACGAACCGCTGGTGCTCGATCCGTATGCGCAAAATCCGGTAACGGGCGGGCTGATCTTTATCGACAGGCTGAGCAACGTCACCGTGGGGGCCGGGATGGTGCGCGAGCCTAACGCGCAGGCAGCCACAACCGGCGAATTTAGCGCCTTTGAGCTGGAGCTGAACGCGCTGGTGCGTAAGCATTTCCCGCACTGGGGCGCACGCGATCTGCTGGGAGGCAAGTAATGGCCGCTCACGATGAGAACGTCGTCTGGCATCCTCATCCGGTTACCGTTGCCCAGCGGGAACAGCTCCACGGCCACCGTGGGGTTGTGCTGTGGTTTACCGGGCTTTCCGGCTCCGGTAAATCCACCGTCGCGGGCGCGCTGGAAGAGGCGCTCCACCAGCAGGGCGTGAGCACCTACCTGCTGGACGGCGACAACGTGCGCCACGGCCTGTGCAGCGATTTAGGGTTTAGCGACGAAGACCGCAAAGAAAATATTCGACGGGTGGGCGAGGTTGCCGGCCTCATGGCGGATGCCGGTCTGGTGGTGCTGACCGCGTTTATCTCCCCGCACCGTGCGGAACGGCAGATGGTGCGCGAGCGCGTCGGGCGCGATCGCTTTATCGAAGTGTTTGTCGATACCCCGCTGGACATCTGCGAGGCGCGCGATCCGAAAGGGCTTTATAAGAAAGCGCGGGCGGGCGAACTGCGAAACTTCACCGGAATCGACTCGGTTTACGAAGCGCCTGATTCCCCTGAGATTCACCTGGAGGGTCAACAATTGGTAACAAATTTAGTAAGCCAATTATTAGACCTGCTCAGGCGGGACGATATTATCAGATCCTGAGACGGTATCGTTCGGGAGCCGTTGTCCCGGACGATAGGTCACAGTCACAGGATTAGCTATGCGCAACAGTGAAAACTACATTATCACCGGATCAGAGCCGTTGACGACGCAAGACGAGACGACCTGGTCCCTCCCCGGGGCCGCGCTCGGCTTCATTTCGTGGCTGCTGGCGCTGGGCATCCCCTTTCTTATCTACGGCGGTAATACGCTGTTCTTCTTTCTGTATACTTGGCCTTTCTTCCTCGCGCTGATGCCCGTTGCGGTCGTGGTGGGGATTGCGCTGCACTCGCTCCTCAACGGCAGGCTGCTTTACAGCGCCGTGGTCACGATTGTGACGGTGGTGGCGATGTTTGGTCTGTTATTTTTGTGGCTCATGGGCTAACTTCAGCCATAATTCAAACCGTAAACAACCGTGTGGCAATATTGTGCAGGGCGATTCTGCGAAAAAAATGTGGTACATTTGCCCGCGATGTTGCGGCATCTCTGTGACCCCGGCGTAGAGTCCAGGGGCGTTTTGGGATGATGATGCCGTTTTTCAGGGGGCAGGATGGGTAAACTAACGCTGCTGTTGCTGGCTTTGCTGGTCTGGCTGCAATACTCGCTGTGGTTCGGTAAAAACGGGCTGCACGACTATAGCCGGGTGAGCGATGACGTGGCGGCTCAGCAGGCGACAAACGCCAAACTTAAGGCGCGAAACGATCAGCTCTTTGCCGAAATTGATGACCTCAATGGCGGGCAAGAGGCGATTGAGGAACGCGCACGCAATGAACTTAGTATGACTAAGCCGGGCGAAACGTTTTATCGTCTGGTTCCGGATGCGTCTAAACGCAATCAGGGCTCAGCACAAAACAATCGATAATCAGGCCCAGGATTACGACATGGCAGCAACTTTCTCGGACGTATGTGCCGTGGTGCCGGCCGCAGGTTTTGGCCGGCGCATGCAGACAGAATGTCCTAAGCAGTACCTTTCTATTGGCGATAAAACGATCCTCGAGCACGCCGTGGCTGCGCTGCTGGCGCACCCCAGGGTGACGCACGTGGTGATCGCCATCAGCCCTGGCGATGCGCGCTTCGCGCAGCTGCCGCTGGCAAACCATCCGCAGATTACCGTCGTCGACGGCGGCGCCGAGCGCGCCGATTCCGTGCTGGCTGGCCTTCGTGCTGCCAAAAGCGCGCAGTGGGTGCTGGTGCATGACGCCGCGCGCCCGTGCCTGCATCAGGACGATTTGGCGCGCCTGCTGGCGCTGAGCGAAACCAGCAAGGTTGGCGGCATTCTGGCGTCTCCGGTCCGCGACACCATGAAGCGCGCCGAGCCTGGCAGACGGGCCATCGCCCACACCGTTGAGCGCGTCGATCTATGGCACGCGCTGACGCCACAGTTTTTCCCCCGCGAACTCCTCCACGACTGCCTGACGCGCGCGCTTACCGAAGGGGCGACCATTACGGACGAAGCCTCGGCGCTTGAGTATTGTGGTTTCCACCCAACGCTTGTTGAAGGACGCGCTGATAACATTAAGGTGACGCGCCCCGAAGACCTGCAGCTCGCGGAATTTTATCTCACCCGTTCGACCTCTCCGGAGAAAGCATAATGCGAATTGGACACGGTTTTGATGTACACGCCTTTGGAGGCGTTGGCCCAATTATCATTGGCGGCGTGCGTATTCCTTACGAAAAGGGGCTGCTGGCGCATTCTGATGGCGACGTGGCGCTTCACGCGCTGACCGATGCGCTGCTCGGCGCTGCCGCGCTGGGCGATATCGGCAAGCTGTTTCCGGACACCGATCCGGCGTTTAAAGGCGCGGACAGCCGCGAGCTGCTGCGCGAAGCCTGGCGCCGCATCCAGGCGAAGGGCTACGCCCTTGGCAACGTCGATGTCACCATCATCGCCCAGGCCCCAAAGATGCTGCCGCATATTCCCCAGATGCGCGTGTTCATCGCCGAAGATCTCGGCTGCCATATGGACGACGTTAACGTCAAAGCGACCACCACCGAGAAGCTTGGCTTTACCGGCCGCGGCGAAGGCATTGCCTGTGAAGCCGTGGCGCTGCTGGTGAAGGCGGCCAAATGACGGACTTCGACAGCCTGACATACCTGCACGGTAAACCTCAGGGGCACGGCCTGCTGAAGGCCAATCCTGAAGATTTCGTGGTGGTGGAAGATTTAGGGTTTGAGTCGGACGGCGAGGGCGAGCACATCCTGGTGCGGATCCTGAAAAACGGCTGCAACACGCGCTTTGTGGCCGACGCGCTGGCGAAATTCCTGAAAATTCACGCCCGCGAAGTGAGCTTTGCCGGACAGAAGGATAAGCATGCGGTCACCGAGCAGTGGCTTTGCGCCCGCGTGCCGGGCAACGCGATGCCTGATTTAAGCAAATTTGAGCTTGAAGGCTGTAAGGTACTGGAATATGCCCGCCACAAGCGCAAGCTGCGTCTGGGCGCGCTGAAAGGCAACGCGTTTACCCTCGTGCTGCGCGAAGTGACCAACCGTGACGACGTGGAAAAGCGCCTGAGCGCTATCGGCGAGCGGGGCGTGCCGAACTACTTTGGCGCGCAGCGTTTCGGTATCGGCGGCAGCAACCTGCTCGGCGCGCTGCGCTGGGCGCAAAGCGACGCGCCGGTCCGGGACAGGAATAAGCGCAGTTTTTGGTTGTCGGCGGCCCGCAGCGCGTTGTTTAATCAGATTGTGAGCGAGCGGCTGAAAAAACCGGACGCGAATCAAGTTGTTGTCGGCGATGCGCTACAATTAGCGGGACGCGGGAGCTGGTTCGTGGCGACGGCGGAGGAAATGGCCGACGTACAGGCGCGCGTGGATGCAAAAGCGCTGATGATTACCGCCGCATTGCCCGGTACGGGCGACTGGGGCACGCAGGGCGACGCGCTCGCAGCGGAGCAGTCCGCCGTTGCGGATATGCCGGAATTACAAGCATTGCTGGTGCGGGAAAAAGTCGACGCGGCACGCCGGGCGATGCTGCTCTATCCGCAACAGCTTAGCTGGAACTGGTGGGATGACGTAACCGTTGAGTTACGCTTCTGGCTGCCGGCAGGTAGCTTTGCCACCAGCGTAGTCAGGGAACTTATCAACACGTCGGGTGATTATGCGAATATTGCTGAGTAACGATGATGGGATACACGCGCCGGGCATTCAGACGCTGGCGAAACACCTCCGTGAGTTTGCGGACGTTCAGGTCGTGGCTCCCGATCGTAACCGCAGCGGTGCGTCCAACTCCTTAACCCTGGAGTCGTCTCTTCGTACCTTTACCTATGATAACGGCGATATCGCCGTACAGATGGGCACGCCAACCGACTGCGTTTTTTTGGGCGTGAACGCGCTGATGCGCCCGCGTCCCGATATCGTCGTCTCCGGCATTAACGCCGGGCCAAACCTGGGCGATGACGTGATCTACTCCGGCACCGTTGCGGCGGCGATGGAGGGGCGTCACCTCGGCTTCCCGGCGCTGGCGGTTTCCCTCAACGGCCACACCCATTACGACACGGCGGCGGCGATAACCTGCACGCTTCTTCGCGCGCTTGGCCGCGAGCCGCTGCGCACTGGACGCATCCTGAATATTAACGTCCCTGATTTGCCGCTTGACGAGATCAAAGGCATCCGCGTGACGCGCTGCGGCAGCCGTCATCCTGCAGATCAGGTGATCCCGCAGCAGGACCCGCGGGGGAACACGCTGTACTGGATCGGCCCTCCCGGCGAGAAGTGCGATGCCGGGCCGGACACGGACTTTGCCGCCGTTGATGAAGGCTACGTATCCGTTACGCCGCTGCACGTGGATTTAACCGCCTATAGCGCGCATGATGTGGTGTCGGACTGGCTGGAGCGGGTCGGGGTGAACGCGTAATGGTAAGCAAACGTGTACAAACTCTTCTGGAACAATTACGCGCGCAGGGGATTGCCGATGAGCATGTGCTTGATGCACTCGCTCAGGTTCCCCGCGAAAAGTTTGTTGACGAGGCGTTTGAGCACAAGGCGTGGGAGAACGTGGCGCTGCCTATCGGGCAGGGCCAGACGATTTCACAGCCCTACATGGTGGCGCGCATGACGGAGCTGCTGGAACTGACGCCAGAGTCCCGCGTGCTGGAGATTGGCACTGGCTCGGGGTATCAAACCGCGATCCTGGCGCATCTGGTGCATCATGTATGCTCCGTCGAGCGGATTAAGGGCCTGCAGTGGCAGGCGCGTCGTCGCCTGAAACAACTTGATTTACATAATGTTTCGACACGCCACGGTGATGGATGGCAGGGTTGGCAGGCTCGCGCCCCGTTTGATGCCATCATCGTCACGGCGGCACCGCCTGAGATCCCCGCTGCGCTGCTGTCGCAGCTGGACGACGGCGGCATTCTGGTTTTGCCCGTCGGGGACGAGCATCAGTTTTTGAAGCGCGTTCGTCGACGCGGCGGCGAGTTTATTATCGATACCGTGGAAGCCGTGCGCTTTGTGCCTCTCGTGAAGGGAGAGCTGGCCTGAGACTCGGATTTATCCAGGGTTATTCAGGCAAATTCAGCGTATGGTGTGGCGCAAAAGGTTCGTGCCATCACGGTTATTTCAAGTCACTGGTAGTTAACACATTCCTGGGGGATAAATGAGCGCGGGAAGCCCAAAATTCACCATCAGCCGCGTGGCGGCACTGTCACTGGTTTCGCTCTGGCTGGCGGGCTGTACAAGTTCCAATAACACGCCTGCGCCGGTCAGCTCCGTCGGCGGAAATAGCGGCTCGGGTAACACGTCCAGTGGAATGCTCATTACGCCTCCGCCGAAAATGGGCACCTCAACGCCCCAGGCGCAGCAAATGCCACAGATCCAGCCTGTACAGACGCCTGTTACGCAGCCAACGCAGATTCAGCCAGTACAACAGCCTGTTCAGACCGAAAATGGCCGCATAGTGTATAACCGCAAGTATGGGAACATTCCGAAAGGAAGCTATACCGGCGGCAGCACCTATACCGTGAAGCGCGGCGACACGCTGTTCTATATCGCCTGGATCACCGGGAACGATTTCCGTGACCTGGCGCAGCGCAATAACGTCCAGGCCCCGTATGGCCTGGAAGTGGGGCAAACGCTTCAGGTTGGCAACGCGACGGGTACGCCGCTCACGCCAGGCAACACCGTCTCGGCGGCAGACGTGACCGCGCAAAATAACAGCGTCAAGCCTGCACAAAAAACCACCACGGCTGTTGCTTCGCAACCTGTAATTACGTATTCTGAGGATTCAGGTGATCAGAGTGCTAACAAAATGTTGCCGAATAATAAAGGTACTGCGACTGTTGTCACAGCACCGGTTACGGCACCTGTGGTTAGCTCTTCCCAACCGACTGCAAGCAGTCAGATGTCCAGCGCGTCTATATCTTCATGGCGCTGGCCAACCGACGGCAAAGTTATCGAAAACTTCTCTACCTCTGAAGGAGGGAATAAAGGGATCGATATCGCAGGAAGCAAAGGACAGGCAATTATTGCGACTGCAGACGGTCGCGTAGTGTATGCCGGTAATGCGCTTCGCGGTTACGGTAATCTTATTATCATCAAACATAACGATGATTACCTGAGTGCCTACGCCCATAACGACACAATGCTGGTCCGGGAACAACAAGAAGTTAAGGCGGGGCAAAAAATCGCTACCATGGGTAGCACCGGAACCAGTTCTACACGCTTGCATTTTGAAATTCGTTACAAGGGGAAATCCGTAAACCCGCTGCAGTATTTGCCGCAGCGATAATTTGACGGGGCATGCCAGCCGGGGTGTCTCGTTCAGGGATCACGGGTAGGAGCCACCTTATGAGTCAGAATACGCTGAAAGTTCATGATTTAAATGAAGATGCGGAATTTGATGAGAACGGAGCAGAGGCTTTTGACGAAAAAGCCTTAGTAGAAGAGGAACCCAGTGATAACGATTTGGCTGAAGAAGAGCTGTTATCGCAGGGCGCCACACAGCGTGTACTGGACGCGACTCAGCTTTACCTTGGGGAGATTGGTTACTCCCCACTGTTAACGGCCGAAGAAGAAGTCTATTTCGCACGTCGTGCTTTGCGTGGTGATGTTGCCTCGCGCCGTCGCATGATTGAAAGTAACTTGCGTCTGGTCGTGAAGATTGCCCGCCGTTACGGCAATCGTGGTCTGGCTCTGCTGGACCTGATTGAAGAGGGTAATTTAGGTCTCATCCGCGCAGTTGAGAAGTTTGACCCGGAACGCGGGTTCCGCTTCTCAACCTACGCGACCTGGTGGATTCGTCAGACCATCGAACGGGCAATCATGAACCAAACCCGTACGATTCGACTGCCGATCCACATCGTCAAAGAGTTGAACGTCTATCTGCGTACCGCACGCGAGTTGTCCCATAAGCTGGACCACGAGCCAAGCGCGGAAGAGATTGCCGAACAGCTCGATAAACCGGTTGATGACGTAAGCCGTATGCTGCGTCTCAACGAGCGCATTACCTCGGTTGACACCCCGTTGGGTGGCGACTCCGAAAAAGCGCTGCTGGACATCCTGGCCGATGAAAAAGACAACGGCCCGGAAGACACCACGCAGGACGATGACATGAAGCAGAGCATCGTTAAATGGCTGTTCGAACTGAACGCCAAACAGCGTGAAGTGCTGGCACGTCGTTTCGGTTTACTGGGGTATGAAGCTGCAACGCTGGAAGACGTCGGCCGCGAAATTGGCCTGACCCGTGAACGCGTTCGTCAGATTCAGGTTGAAGGTCTGCGCCGCCTGCGTGAAATTCTGCAGGGGCAAGGTCTGAATATCGAAGCGCTGTTCCGCGAATAAGCACCCTTTCGTCAAAAAAGGCCCGTCGTGAGACGGGCCTTTTTCTTTTGCGCTACGGCTGGGCCGTCTCGTGCAGCAGTCGCCACGCGATGTTATCGCCTTCCTCATTCAGCACGGCAGTGGACCAGCGCACGTTGACGGGCAGGTTTGGCCGCGTTTGCGTCTCTCTGTAGTGCAGCACCGCGCCCTTGTCCCACGCCTGAAGCGTCGTTAATTCATCAACCACAATCTTCAGGCCGGGGCGGCTGCCGCGCTGGCTATCAAGAAAGCTGGCCAGCCCGGCATGGTCAATATGGACTCCCCCCGGCGGAATCATCAGAAAGTCTGGCCGAAAGCGCGCAAGCAGCGCGTGCATATCTCCTTCGCCCTCCCCGAGCCAGTTTTCCAGCGCAACGTGGACGTCCAGAATCTCTTTTTCATAGCTTGTCATGGTTTCTCCTGTCGAATCTGCATCAGTATCGTCGGGTTATTAAGATGGAAAACGCGCAGCAGGGGCAGTAACGTCACGCCGGCTGCGAAAATAAACGTCCAGCGCCACGCGCTCGACGGCGGCAGATAGCCCTGCGTCAGGCTCAGCAGCTCTGCCAGCAGCAGGGCGCCCATAAAAAAGCTCAGCTGGCGGTTAAGGTTCCACAGCGCGCTGGCGTCGGGCATCTCCGCGTGTGGAATGGTCAAAAACGCGCTGCTTTGCGCCGTGCTGCTGCACAGGCTGCCGCCGATGCCCATCAGCGCAAAGGCCAGAACGGCCAGCGCGCGCGCCGTTTCCGGCCCCACGTTCATCAGCAGTAAAATCCCCGCGGCCTGCAGCAGGCAGCCGAGGGCAATCAGCGGGCGGGGGCCCGTGCGGTTAAAGTAGCGTCCCGTCGCCGTAATTGCCACAAAGGATGCCAGCGACCAGGGCAGCATCAGCATGCCCGTTTCCGCTGGCGTCAGCCCGGCGACGCTTTGCAGGTAGAACATCCCCACCACGTTCACGCCGATGAACATGCCGGGCACGCAGAGGTACACCAGCATCGAGAACCGCAGCAGCGGATCCTTCAGCAGCGGAAGATGCAGCAGGCGCGAAGGTGCCTTCTCAGGCTTTTCAGCGCTGAGCCACAGCCAGGCCAGCATAAACGTCACCGCGGCGACGGGCAGAGTCACAAAAAAGACCCACCGCCAGCCCAGCGTCTGCACGAGCAGCCCGCCGAGCGCGGGGGAACATGCCGGTGCCAGAAGGGCCACCAGCATCACCGCCGAGGAGAGCCTGGCGCGCTCGTGCGGCCTGAACTGCTGCCACGCCAGCGCCTGCCCAACCGGGATCAGCAGCCCGCCTCCCAGCCCCTGAACCACGCGCCAGGCAATCAGGCTGTCGAGTGAGGTTGCCAGCCCCGCCGCGGTGGACGCCGCGCTAAACAGAAAAAGCGAGAGTAAGATCGTGCGCTTGGGTCCCAGCAGGCGCGCCAGCAGGGCGCTAAACGGAATAACCAGCGTTAGCCCGGCAATATAGCCATTGCTCACCCAGGCGAGCGACGCGGGCGTAGCGTGAAGCGCCTGGCCCATCGCCGGGAAGGCGACGCTGGCAATAAACATGTTGATCAGGTCGAGAAAAAATCCCAGCAGGAATACGGCCGCGACCCTGGTGCGATACGTCATAAATGATCCTCCCATAAGGTGGCGTATCGTATCGGGCGGCGCGTGGCGGATAAACGTGCCAATCAGCGATATACTGTCAAAAAAATTTTGACGAAGGTGAGGCTACAATGCTGAATTTGCAGCGCGCGGCGATTTTTGCAGCGGTCGTGGATACGGGCAGTTTCACCGCGGCGGCAGACGCGATGGGGCTAACGAAAGCGGTGGTGAGCTTCAATATTCGCCAGCTTGAAGCCGAGCTGGGCGTCACGCTGCTGCTGCGCTCCACCCGACGCCTGACGCTCACCGAGGCCGGCTCGCTTTTTCATCTGCGAAGCGCCGCGCTGCTGAAGGATGCTGAAAACCTCCGGGACGAGGTGCGCGCAAACCACGCGGGGCTGAAGGGAGAATTACGCATCACCACTACGCCCGAGTATGGTTCCCGGGTTGTCGTGCCTCTGCTGGCCGAGTTCAGCCTTCTGCATCCCGAGCTGCGCGTGCGGCACGCCTCGTCGTCCCTGCATGCGGATCTGATTTCAGAGCGTTTCGACGTCGCCATTCGGCTGGGCACGCTTGCCGATTCCCGCTACCACGCGGCGCTGATTTCGCAATTTACGATCCTGCCGGTGGCGTCCCCTGGCTGGCTGAAAATGCATCACGTTGACTCGCTTGAAGCGCTGGCAGAGGCAGAGTGGATCATTCATGAACGCTTATCCGCGACGCTGCGCTGGCAGGTGAGGGGGAGGGACGGGGAAAAAGCGGTTCTGGACATAAAACAGCCCCCTCGCCTGTTTGCAGACAGCGCCCAGTCGCTGATGGCCTTTGCGCTGGCCGGATGCGGCGTCGCGCTTTTGCCCGAATGGCTGGTACAAGACGCGCTGGACTCCGGCGAGCTGGTGGCCGTCCTGCCGGATTATGAATTTGCGCCCCAGGGGATCTATGCCGTCTACCCGGATGCCCGGCACGTGTCGGCGAAGGTACGTACTTTTATCGATTTCATGCGCGCGCGGGTGAGCTAGGGCTGCATCATTTTTTTGATAAGCGCTGTGAAATGCGCCTGTTCCTCTTTGCTGAGCCGTCCGAGAAAGGCCTCGTCCACGCTGTTACCAATAGATTTACGGCTTTCAAGCAGCGCTTCGCCTTCGGGGGTTAAAAAAACAAACCGCCTGCGTTTATCTGCCGGATCGTGCTCGCGCTTAACCAGCCCGCGCGCCTCCATGCGGCTCAGCATCTCGGCCAGCGTCGCTTTGGTGCTTACCGCCACTTCAGTTAGCGCAACCTGCTCAATGCCCGGATTCTCGGCAATCGATCGCATCACCGCGTACTGCGGCTTGGTCAGGTCCGGCAGGGCGTGCTGCCACCGCGCGGTATGCTGCTGAAATAGCTGACGTAACAGGTGGAACGCTTCTTGTCTTAGCTCCATGACCACTCCGACGGAAAAAATAGCCCACTATCATAGCCGCTTATCAGCAGGAATTTAACGCGGCATTTTTTAGCATTCAATGCGATCGTGCACGAACGATCTTGCCACCATCTTCATACGAGTATAGTTTACCCAGCATGTTCGTATGCGAACGAAATTGATGAGGTGCTGAATGAGATTGATCGTTGGGATGACGGGCGCCACCGGCGCACCGCTGGGAGTGGCGCTTCTGCAGGCGCTGCGTGAGATGCCGGACGTTGAGACGCATCTGGTGATGTCCAAGTGGGCCAAGACGACCATTGAGCTGGAAACGCCCTTTACCGCGCAGGACGTCGCCGCGCTGGCGGACGTTGTTCACAGCCCTGCCGATCAGGCTGCCACCATTTCATCCGGCTCGTTTCGTACCGATGGCATGATCGTCATTCCGTGCAGCATGAAAACGCTGTCGGGCATCCGCGCGGGCTACGCTGAAGGTCTGGTCGGACGCGCGGCGGACGTGGTGTTGAAAGAGGGGCGCAAGCTGGTGCTGGTCCCGCGAGAGACGCCGCTGAGCACTATTCATCTTGAGAACATGCTGGCGCTTTCCCGCATGGGCGTCGCGATGGTGCCGCCGATGCCCGCCTACTATAACCACCCGCAAACCGCCGATGACATTACCCAGCACATCGTAACCCGCGTGCTTGACCAGTTTGGCCTTGAGCATAAAAAGGCGCGCCGCTGGAACGGCCTGCAGCAGGCGAAACAGTTTTCACAGGAGAATAAAAATGGCATTTGATGATTTGAGAAGCTTCCTGCAGGCGCTCGATGAGCAAGGGCAACTGCTGAAAATCGAGGAAGAGGTGAACGCCGAGCCGGATTTAGCGGCGGCAGCGAACGCCACCGGCCGCATCGGGGACGGCGCGCCCGCGCTGTGGTTTGACAATATTCGCGGTTTTACCGACGCCCGCGTGGTGATGAACACCATCGGCTCCTGGAAGAACCACGCCATCTCGATGGGGCTGCCGGCCAATACGCCGGTGAAAAAGCAGATCGACGAGTATATTCGCCGCTGGGATAAATTTCCCGTTGCGCCAGAGCGCCGCGCCAATCCTGCATGGGCGGAGAACACGGTCGACGGTGAAGACATTAACCTGTTCGACATTCTTCCGCTGTTTCGCCTGAACGACGGAGACGGTGGTTTCTATCTTGATAAAGCCTGCGTCGTTTCACGCGATCCGCTCGATCCCGATAACTTCGGCAAGCAGAACGTCGGCATCTATCGCATGGAGGTGAAGGGCAAGCGCAAGCTCGGCCTGCAGCCGGTACCGATGCATGACATCGCGCTGCATCTGCATAAGGCAGAGGAGCGCGGAGAAGATCTGCCGATTGCGATCACGCTTGGCAACGATCCGATTATTACCCTGATGGGCGCCACGCCGCTGAAATACGATCAGTCTGAGTATGAAATGGCGGGCGCGCTGCGCGAAAGCCCGTACCCGATCGCCACCGCGCCGCTCACCGGGTTTGACGTGCCGTGGGGTTCAGAAGTGATCCTGGAAGGGGTGATCGAAGGCCGCAAGCGCGAGATCGAAGGGCCGTTCGGCGAGTTCACCGGGCACTACTCCGGCGGGCGAAATATGACTGTGGTGCGCATCGATAAAGTCTCGTACCGCACTAAGCCGATTTTTGAATCGCTGTACCTCGGCATGCCGTGGACTGAAATCGACTACCTGATGGGCCCGGCGACCTGCGTGCCGCTCTATCAGCAGCTGAAGGCGGAGTTCCCGGAAGTGCAGGCGGTAAACGCGATGTATACCCACGGCCTGCTGGCGATTATCTCGACCAAAAAACGCTACGGCGGCTTCGCCCGCGCGGTAGGTTTGCGCGCAATGACCACGCCGCACGGGCTGGGCTACGTGAAGATGGTCATCATGGTGGACGAGGACGTCGATCCGTTTAACCTGCCGCAGGTGATGTGGGCGCTGTCGTCGAAGGTGAATCCGGCGGGGGATCTGGTGCAGCTGCCGAACATGTCGGTGCTAGAGCTTGACCCAGGATCCAGCCCGGCGGGGATCACCGACAAGCTGATTATTGATGCTACCACGCCCGTCGCGCCGGATACCCGTGGCCACTACAGCCAGCCGGTACAGGATCTGCCTGAAACCAAAGCCTGGGCTGAGAAACTGACCGCGATGCTGGCCGCACGCCAATAAGGAGGAAAAGATGATTTGTCCACGTTGTGCCGATGAGCATATTGAAGTGATGGCGACGTCCCCGGTGAAAGGCGTCTGGACCGTTTACCAGTGCCAGCACTGTCTGTATACCTGGCGCGATACCGAGCCGCTGCGCCGCACCAGCCGCGAGCACTATCCTGAAGCGTTCCGCATGACGCAAAAGGATATCGATGAGGCGCCGCAGGTGCCGACAATCCCGCCGCTGTTATAAGCAAAACGGCAACTTAGGTTGCCGTTTTCATGTTTTCACCCTCTCCCTGTGGGCTGAGGGCATCAGACCGCGAAGACCTAAACCAGGCTCTTCAACCGATAAATCCACTCCAGCGCCTGACGCGGCGTGAGCGAATCTGGATCGAGATTTTCCAGCGCTTCGACGGCAGGCGAGGTCTCTTCCGCAGGCGCCAGCAGCGACATCTGGGTTCCGTCGATCTGCGTTGCCGCCGCGTTCGGAGACAGGCTTTCCAGCTCGCGCAGCTTCTGACGCGCGCGCTTAATTACTTCCTTCGGCACGCCCGCCAGCGCGGCCACGGCCAGGCCGTAGCTCTTGCTTGCCGCACCGTCCTGCACCGTGTGCATAAAGGCGATGGTATCGCCGTGCTCCAGCGCATCGAGGTGGACATTCGCCACGCCTTCCATTTTTTCCGGCAGCTGCGTCAGCTCGAAGTAGTGCGTGGCAAACAGCGTCAGCGCCTTGATTTTGTTGGCCAGATTTTCCGCGCAGGCCCAGGCCAGCGACAGCCCGTCGTAGGTTGAGGTGCCGCGTCCGATCTCGTCCATCAGCACCAGGCTGTGCTCCGTGGCGTTATGCAGAATGTTGGCGGTTTCGGTCATCTCCACCATGAAGGTTGAGCGTCCGCTGGCCAGATCGTCCGCCGCGCCCACGCGCGTGAAGATGCGGTCGATAGGGCCAATCTCAACGTTTTGCGCCGGGACGTAGCTGCCGATATAGGCCAGCAGCGCAATCAGTGCCGTCTGGCGCATGTAGGTACTTTTACCGCCCATGTTGGGGCCGGTAATAATGAGCATTCTTCGCTGCGGAGACAGGTTGAGCGGGTTGGCGATGAAGGGCTCGTTCAGCACTCGTTCAACCACCGGGTGGCGGCCTTCGTTGATGCGAATGCCGGGCTTGTCGCTGAAGGTCGGGCAGGTGTAGTTCAGCGTGTCGGCGCGTTCAGCCAGGTTGACCAGCACATCCAGCTCCGCCAGGGCAGCAGCGCTTGACTGCAGGTCGGCAAGGTGCGGCATCAGCTTATCGAACAGCTCGTCATAAAGCTGTTTTTCCAGCGCCAGCGCTTTGCCTTTGGAGGTGAGCACTTTGTCCTCGTACTCTTTCAGCTCCGGGATGATATAGCGCTCGGCATTTTTCAGCGTCTGGCGGCGGACGTAGTGGATAGGGGCCAGATGGCTCTGACCGCGGCTAATCTGAATATAGTAGCCGTGCACCGCGTTATAGCCGACCTTCAGCGTATCCAGCCCGAGGCGCTCGCGCTCGCGGATTTCCAGCTTATCAAGATAGTCCGTTGCGCCGTCAGCCAGCGCGCGCCATTCGTCCAGCTCTTCGTTATAGCCCGGCGCGATCACGCCGCCGTCGCGCACCAGAACCGGCGGGGCGTCGATGATGGCGCGTTCGAGCAGTTCGCGCAGTTCGGTAAATTCGCCCATCGTTTCGCGCAGCGCCTGAACCGGCTCGCTGTCGACGGTGCCCAGCTGGGCGCGCAGCTCCGGCAGCTGCTGGAAGGCGTGGCGCATCCGCGCCAAATCGCGCGGGCGGGCGGTGCGTAGCGCAAGCCGCGCCAGAATACGTTCCAGATCGCCCACCTGACGCAGCACCGGCTGCAGTTCGGTGTAGCGATCCTGCAGAGCGGCAATGGTCTGCTGGCGGCCGATCAGCGTGGCGGTGTCGCGGACGGGCATATGCAGCCAGCGCTTGAGCATGCGGCTGCCCATCGGCGTGACGGTGCTGTCCAGCACGGCAGCGAGAGTGTTCTCCACGCCGCCAGCCAGGTTCTGGGTGATCTCCAGATTGCGGCGCGTGGCGGCATCCATGATGATGCTGTCCTGCTGGCGCTCCATGGTAATGGAGCGGATATGGGGTAGGGTGGTGCGCTGGGTATCTTTGACGTATTGAAGCAAACAGCCCGCGGCACACAGGCCGCGCGGGGCGTTTTCAACGCCAAAGCCAATCAGATCGCGAGTGCCAAACTGCAGGTTAAGCTGCTGGCGCGCGGTATCGATTTCGAACTCCCACAGCGGACGGCGGCGCAGGCCGCGGCGCCCCTCGATGAGGGCCATTTCCGCGAAGTCTTCGGCATACAGCAGTTCTGCCGGGTTAGTGCGCTGAAGCTCGGCGGCCATCGTCTCGCGGTCGGCGGGCTCGCTCAGGCGAAAGCGTCCGGAGCTGATGTCCAGCGTCGCGTAGCCAAAGCCTTTGCTATCCTGCCAAATCGCTGCCAGCAGGTTATCCTGGCGCTCCTGAAGCAGGGCCTCATCGCTGATGGTGCCCGGCGTAACGATGCGCACAACCTTGCGTTCAACCGGCCCTTTCGACGTGGCCGGGTCGCCAATTTGCTCACAAATCGCAACGGATTCGCCCTGGTTCACCAGCTTTGCAAGGTAGTTTTCCACCGCGTGGTGCGGGATACCGGCCATCGGAATGGGTTCGCCAGCCGAGGCGCCGCGCTTGGTCAGGGAAATATCGAGCAGCTGCGACGCGCGTTTGGCATCGTCATAAAAGAGCTCGTAAAAATCGCCCATACGATAAAACAGCAGGATTTCCGGATGCTGTGCTTTCAGCTTCAGGTACTGCTGCATCATCGGCGTATGTGCATCTAAATTGTCGATTGTGCTCATGGAGTTATGATATCCATTTCTTTGATAATGATGTTCTTTATACGGCTCGGTGGCCGCTGGTTTCCTCTATTGTCGCATGAAAAAATAGCCCCGCGCAGAAAAAAGTCGCGACTTTACGAGACGCCTTCCGGCATGAGTTCAATGACGATTTTTCCGTGCTCAACGCCCACCCGAACCTGCGAATTTGTGGTAAATCCTGCCTTTTCAAGCCAGTCGCCTTTTAAGCTCAGCGCAGCGTGAACGCTGTAGCGCGTTGGGATTTTCGTTTTACGATCTTCATGGCGTTTTCTAAAATAGCCGACCTTCAGGCGGCGATAGGATTTGGGGATGACGATCTCTGGCATACGGCCTCCGGTTTATACGTGCAGCGCTGGTTCTTGATGCCTGTATAAAATACCCGTAATTCTCTCGCTGAGTCGGCCCAAAACTGGAAGGCGTCTTCAGAAAATAAAATGCAACACCTGAAAACGGCTTCTTAAAGAGGTATTATCTATGCATGTTTTAAAGGGGTAATGACCTATGTCCGGGAAACGCATCGCACGTGAAAAAAAGACGATCGCTAAAATGATCGCCCTGTATGAAAAGCAGTGCCCGCAGGCCGTGGAAGAAGAGGGGCATTACCAGGCGCTCCGGGCTTACGCCGATAAGCGTCTGGATAAATGTGTTTTTGGTGAGGAAAAGCCCGCCTGTAAGCAGTGCCCGGTTCACTGCTACCCGCCCGCAAAGCGGGAAGAGATGAAGCAAGTGATGCGCTGGGCGGGGCCGCGTATGCTGTGGCGGCACCCGATCTTGACGCTTCGTCATCTGATTGACGATCGCCGCCCGGTGCCGGAACTGCCGGAAAAATACCGCCCTAAAAAGTAGCGACGGCTACGCCAGGCTCTCTTTATCAATGCCCAGACGCTTCATGCGCGACAGCAGCGTCGTGCGCTTCAGTCCAAGACGCTGCGCGGCCCCTTTCGGCCCCGCGACAACGCCGTTCGTCTCTTTGAGCACGCGCATAATTAGCTGATATTCATCCTCACCTTCTCGCGCCACGTCCGTTGCGGCCATTGGCGCCTCCGGCAGCGACACTTCAGGCAGCGAAAGCTGCAGCACGCTGCCGCGCGTCAGCAGCACCGCACGTTCGATAACGTTTTCCAGCTCGCGCACGTTGCCAGGCCAGTCCATGGACGAGAGGATGCGTAAGGTCTCGGCGGGAATACTGTCGATGTTGCGCCCCATGCGGCGGGCAATTTTGGCGGTAAACGCTTTGACCAGCAGCGGGATATCCTCCGGGCGCTCGCGCAGCGGCGGCAGGCAAATCGGAAACACGTTCAGGCGGTAGTAGAGGTCGCTGCGAAACTCGCGGTCGGCGACCATTTTTTTCAGATCGCGGTTGGTGGCGGCAATTAAGCGCACGTCCGTCCGGATCAGCTTATTGCTGCCGAGGCGCTCAAACTCCTGCTCCTGAAGGACGCGAAGCAGCTTCGGTTGCAGCTCCAGCGGCATATCGCCCACTTCGTCCAGGAACAGCGAGCTTTTATCCGCCAGCTCAAAGCGCCCCAGCCGCTGGCTGCTGGCGCCGGTAAACGCGCCGCGCTCGTGGCCAAAGAGATCGCTTTCCAGCAGGCCTGCGGGCATGGCTGCACAGTTCATCTTCACCATGCGGCGGCTGTTGCGGTTGCTTAAATTGTGGATGGCGCGGGCAATCAGCTCCTTACCCGTCCCGGTTTCGCCGAGGATCAGCACCGTGCTGTCGCTCTGCGCCACCATTTCAACCTGCTTCAGCACGCTGTACATCGCGTCGCTGCGCCCGATGATTTCGCCGAACTCGCTGTCCACGTTGTTCAGCTGTTCGGTCAGCGCCAGGTTTTCATCCACCAGCCGCTCTTTCAGGCGGTGGATCTCCTGATAGGCCAGCGCATTATCCAGCGCAATAGAGATGCGTTCGGCAATCTGGCGCAGTAGCTTGAGGTTGGCGGTGGTGAATACGGCCTCGTCGCACTGCGCCAGCTTCAGCACGCCGAGCATGGTATCGCCGGACATCAGCGGCAGCAGGCACAGCGTCTGGATTTTATTACCCCAGGTGCTAAACAGCATCCGCTCGTAGGGAGCCAGCGCGTCGCGCTCGCTCAGGTTTAGCAGCAGGATCTCTTTGCTTTTAAAGACCCGCTCGGACAGGGTTCCCGCTTCGTCCACCTCGCTCTGCTCGTGCGCCGGGTTCTCTTCATCAAGATAGTGGGTGGAGTAAATATTCAGCTTGCCCTTGCGGTGGCCGCGCAGCGCAATGCTGATGGCGTCGATTTTGAAATAGTGGTGGATCTCTTTCGACACTTCGCTGACCAGCTCGTCCATGTCGAGTCGGGACAGCACGGCGTTGGTGATGGCCACCAGAATGCGAAAGTTATCGCGCTCGCGGCTCAGCAGATCGTAATCGACGTTGTTGCTGACGCGGCTTTGGATCTGCTCCGCGACGACGGCGACAATCTGGGTAAAGGTGTGCAGCCGCTCATACTCCGCCTCGCTCCACGGCTGATGGGTGGTGCGGATAAATTCGCAGCCGCCAAAAATTCGCCCATCGACTGCCAGCGGCAGCAGGCTGTAGTGGCCGAAAGGCTGATAAAGAGGGCTTTCGGCGAGCCTTGGCCAGGCCTGCTGAAATTCATCGAAGCTGCAGTGCAGCGCTTCCGGGCGTGAGAGAAGGCGGCGCACCGGGCCGTGCGCCAGATAGGTTTCGTCTTCATATTCAAAGACTTTTCCGTTCTCACGCGTTGAGTAGTAGCTTGCACGCTGCGTCCCGCCGTGCCAGAGCACAATGGCGGCGCTGTCCGCCAGCGCGGACTGCCTGACCAGCCGCGTCAGGGTATCGCTCAGCGAGCCGAGATCGGGCTGCTGTAAAAGTGTGCGCGTGATGTCAAACAGGCCCTGCTGCCCAAGATCGCTCATCGGTGTATACGGCATATTGCTTTCCAATAGAAACTGGCAAAAATAAAAACAGCGCTGGCCGCTTATGGCGCGGCTCTAGCAGATTCGCGGTAACGGCTCCGCGTGCGGCAGATCGAGCGTACGCTTGACGCCGTAAAGCCCGGCCAGGCGTACCCCTTTGCGTTCAACCACCTCACCAATAATGGCGGCCTCCTTTCCTAAAGGATGGGCGCGCAGCGTCGACAGCACGGCGTCAGCCGCCTGGCGCTCCACGCCGATCACCAGCTTGCCTTCGTTAGCGAAGTTTAGCGGATCGAGGCCGAGCAGCTCGCACAGCCCGCGCACCTCCTGCTTCACGGGCAGGCTGCGCTCGCTCAGCTCAACGCCAAAACCGCTGCTGGCGGCAAACTCGTGCGCCACGGCGTTCACGCCGCCGCGGGTGGCATCGCGCATCGCCTTCACGCCCGGCACCGCGCGCAGCGCCTGAACAAGCGGCGTCAGCACCGCGCAGTCGCTGCGAAGCGCACCGTCCAGCCCCAGCCCTTCGCGCAGGTTCAGAATGGTCGCGCCGTGGCAGCCGAGCGTTCCGCTGGCCAGCAGCACGTCGCCGGGGGACAGGCGCCGTGCGCCCCAGTGAACGTCGGCGGGGATCGCCCCCATTCCGGCGGTGTTGATAAACAGCTTATCCGCCGCGCCGCGCTGTACCACCTTGGTGTCGCCGGTCACGATCGCGATGCCCGCCTCGCGCGCGGTACGCGCCATGCTCCCGACGACCGCTTTAAGCGTCTCCATCGGCAGGCCCTCTTCGAGGATAAAACCGCACGAGAGATACTGGGGCACCGCGCCGCTGACGGCCACGTCGTTCGCCGTCCCGCAGACGGCCAGCTTGCCGATGTCGCCGCCGGGGAAGAACAGCGGGTCGATGACGTAGCTGTCCGTAGAAAACGCCAGCCTGTCGCCGCGTGCGGTGAGCGTGGAGAGAGAGAGGCGCGCCTGGTCTTCCTGCTCCGCCAGCCACGGGTTGTTAAACGCCTCCATAAACAGCTGATTGATCAGCTGCTGCATCGCCCTACCGCCGCTGCCGTGCGCCATTTCCACCGTGTTCATGCTTCACACTCCTGATTGCGATACTGATACCACGCGGCGCAGGCCCCTTCGGAGGAGACCATCAGCGCGCCGAAGGCGGTTTGCGGGTTACAGGTTTTACCCAGTAACGGGCATTGATGGGGCTTGCATTTGCCGGTGAGCACCTCGCCGCAGCGCGCGCGGGGATCGTCGCATACCTGCTGCGGGCGCGGGCGAAAGTGCGTTTCGGCGTCAAACTGGCGGTACGCGGGCCTCAGGTGAACGCCGGATTCGGCAATCAGCCCCAGCCCGCGCCACTCGCTGTCGCCCTCTACCGTAAACACATCGGCAATCGCCCGGCGGGCGTGAATATTTCCGCTGTCCGGCACCACGCGCCGGTACTGGTTTTCCACCACGCTCAGGGCCGCTATTTTCTGCTCAACCAGCATCAGTACGCCTTGCAGTAGATCAAGAGGTTCGAATCCGGCAACCACTAACGGGCGTTGGTAATCGTCAGCGATGAAGCCGTAGGCCTCGGTGCCGATGACCATGCTGACGTGGCCGGGCGCCAGAAAGGCGTCGATGCCGTTTCCCGGCTCCGCCAGCAGGCTGCGCAGCGTGGGTATCAGCGTAATGTGCTGGCAGAAAAAGAAAAAGTTTTTGCTGCCGCGGGCTTTCGCCTGCTGGAGCGTGATCGCAGTTGCGGGCATGGTGGTTTCAAAACCGAGCCCAAAAAAGACTACCTTGCGCGTCGGGTTTGCCGCTGCCAGGTTGAGGGCGTCCATCGGCGAGTACACGATGCGCACGTCCGCCCCGCGGGCTTTGGCCTGCAGCAGAGAGCCATTTTTACCCGGCACGCGCATCGCGTCGCCAAAGGTGCAGAAGATGACGTCGGGCTGGCGGGCAATCTCAATGCAGCTGTCGATGCGCCCCATCGGCAGCACGCAGACCGGGCAGCCGGGGCCGTGGATGAACTCGATGTTTTCCGGCAGCAGCTGGTCGAGGCCAAACTTGAAGATGGCGTGCGTATGCCCGCCGCAGACCTCCATAATTCGCAGCGGCCGCTGTGCGGTGTAGTCCAGCAGGGCGGCGCGTTTTTTCAGCCGTGCGATAAGCCGCATAACCCGCTCCGGCGCGCGGTATTCGTCAACGTAACGCATGGATCACCGCTCCTCGCCGTACAGCAGCGCGCCCACGTCAGGCTCGACGTCGAACATATTTTGCAGCGCTTCGAGCGTGTCGCGCGCTTCCGCTTCGTTAATCACGCTCATGGCAAAGCCCACGTGAACCAGCACCCACTGCCCCAGCCGCGAGGCACCGGATTCATCCCGGTCGCCCACCAGCGTGAGATCGACATCGCGCAGCACGCCGCAGACGTCCACCTTTGCCTGGTTCCCCTCAATGGAACGTATTTGCCCCGGAACGCCTATGCACATCGTTCGTTCTCCAGCCAGCTCAGCCAGGCGTCCATGCCGTCACCGCGCGTAGCGGACACCAGCAGGATGTGAATGTCGGGATTCACCTCGCGGGCGTACGCGAGGCACTTGTCCACGTCGAAGTTGAGGTACGGCAGCAGGTCGATTTTGTTCAGCAGCATCAGCGAGGCGGCGGCGAACATGTGCGGATATTTAAGCGGCTTGTCTTCCCCTTCGGTGACCGAGAGCACCGCCACCTTATGCCGCTCGCCAAGATCGAAGCTCGCCGGACACACCAGATTGCCGACGTTCTCGATAAAGAGAATGCCGTTATCCGCCAGCGGCAGGCGCGGCGCGGCATCGGCAATCATCTGCGCGTCGAGGTGGCAGCCTTTACCGGTATTCACCTGAATGGCGGGCGTGCCGGTCTCGCGGATGCGCGCGGCGTCGTTGACGGTTTGCTGATCGCCCTCGATGACCGCGCAGGAGACGCGTGCGTTCAGCCGCTTCAGGGTCTCGGTCAGCAGCGTCGTTTTGCCGGAGCCGGGGCTGGAGACCAGGTTCAGCACCAGCTGCTGGCGGGCGGCGAAGCGGGCGCGGTTGCGGGCCGCCAGCCGGTTGTTCTTGTCGAGCACGTTGATTTCAACGTCCAGCATCTGGCGCTGGCTGATGCCCGGCGCGTGGGTTCCGGCTTCCCCGTGGCCGTAGTGCAGATCGCCCGCAGCGGACTGGCGCGGCGTGAAGGTCAGGCCGGTCAATGCCGCAGCCGGACGCGGCGCGGGTGAAAAGGGCGCGGAGCGAAACGCGGAGTGGGGGCGATGTTCATCCCCTTCAATATACAGGTTGCCTTCAGCGCAACCGCAGGTACTGCACATAGGTTACTCCCTCTCGATTTCGAGACGTTGGATCTGCATGCCGTCATCCGCCACGATGCGCAGCCCGGCGCGTTGGCACTGGGGGCAGCGCTGGACCTTTGATGACAGCAGGGTGACGTACTGCTGGCACTCGCCGCACCAGCACTCCGCCTGCTGCTCTTCGATATGAAGTTCGCAGCCTTCCGCCAGCGTGCCGCGGCACACCAGCTCAAAGCAGAAGGTGAGGGCGCTGGTTTCGATGCAGGAAAACGCGCCGATTTTCAGCCATACCCCGGTAACGCGTTTCGCGTGGTTTTGCACTGCCTGCTGTTCGATAAGCTCCAGCGCCCGCTGGCAGAGGGTGATTTCGTGCATGACGCCTCCTTAATAACGGGAAGGCTTAATGCAATAACGGTGCCAGCTTAATTTACGGTAGGGCGTGACGATGACGTCGCTGTCGAAATGACACGTCGACATCACCGTTGTGACAGCGGATGCTTTTAAAAATCACATTTAAATCAATGAATTAAAAACTGGCATGGAATCTGCTCTACGGCTGCTATCTCCATTAACCGGATACCTTTTATGACGATTTGGGAAATAAGCGAAAAAGCGGATTACATCGCACAGCGCCACCATCAGCTCCAGGAGCAGTGGCACCTTTACTGCAACGCGCTGGTTCAGGGGATCACCCTGTCAAAGGCTCGCCTGCATCACGCCGTAAGCTGCGCGGCGCAGGGCGACATGCGCTTTGTCCTGTTCGACCACTTCACGATTTACGTCACCCTGGCGGACACCTTCAACAGCCACACCATCGAGTACTACGTCGAGACGAAAGAGGGTGAGAAGGAGCGCATTGCGCAGGCCGAGCTGATGGCCGACGGCATGGTCGACGGACACGTCAGCAACCGCGACCGCCAGCAGGTGCTGGAGCATTACCTGGAAAAAATCGCGCCGGTTTACAACGGCCTGTACGCCGCGGTCGAGCACGATCTCCCGGTCAACCTCAGGCAGCTTATCGCCACAAGTACATCCGCCAGCGTGGCCTGATTATCCAGTGTCGAGAAGTGTCGATAAGACAGATTTTTTCGTCAAAAATGACTATCACCAGAGGATTGCCCGGTGAACCGTTTTGTAATTGCTGACTCGACGGTCTGTATTGGCTGTCGCACCTGTGAAGCGGCGTGTTCGGAGACGCACCGCCTGCACGGGCTGCAGTCGATGCCGCGCCTTCGCGTCATGCGTAATGAAAAAGAGTCTGCCCCACAGCTCTGCCACCACTGTGAAGATGCCCCCTGCGCGGGCGTCTGCCCCGTTAACGCCATCACCCGCGCGGATGGCGCAGTCCAGCTCAATGAAAGCCTGTGCGTAAGCTGCAAGCTGTGCGGCATTGCCTGCCCGTTCGGGGCGATTGAGTTTTCCGGCAGCCGCCCGCTGCATATCCCGGCGAACGCCAACTCGCCAAAAGCTCCACCTGCGCCTCCGGCTCCCGCACGCGTCAGCACGCTGCTGGACTGGGTGCCCGGCGTGCGCGCCGTGGCGGTGAAATGCGACCTGTGCAGCTTTGATGAGCAAGGCCCGGCCTGCGTGCGCACCTGCCCGACGAGGGCGCTGATTCTGGTCAACATTCGCGACATCGCCCGCTCCAGCAGGCGCAAGCGTGAGCTAACGATCAATACCGACGTTGGCGATCTGTCACTGCTTCAGGCGCATCAGGGGGGAGTGAAATGAACGCGATATCCATGATTAACGGCGCGGTGGCGTGCTTTGCCGCTGCCGCCGTGCTGGCGCTGCTGTTCTCGTTTCATAAGGGCCTGAGCGGCTGGATTGCCGGAATCGGCGGGGCGGCAGGCAGCCTGATGGCGCTGTTTGCCGGCAGCGCGGTGCTGCTCGGCGGAACCGCTGCCCAGGCGGTAATGCCGCTGATTCGCCATACGGTTCTGTTCACGCCGCTAAACGCCATCTGGCTGGTGACGTTTGGCCTTTGCGGGCTGTTTATCAGCCTGTTTAATATTGACTGGCACCGTCATCAGCACGTCAAAGCCAACGGCCTGCTGGTCAACCTGCTGATGGCAACGGCGGTATTAACCGTGATTGCCAGCAACCTCGGGGCGCTGGTGGTGATGGCCGAAATTATGGCCCTCTGCGGCGTGTTCCTGACGGGCTGCAGCGCTTCCGGCAAGCTCTGGTTTGCGCTGGGCCGCCTCGGCACGATGCTGCTGGCGCTCGCCTGCTGGCTGGTGTGGCAGCGTTTCGGCACCCTGGATTTTGCCGTGCTGAGAGGCCAGCCGCTGGGCAACGACGTCTGGCTGCTGGGCGTCGCGGGCTTTGGCCTGCTGGCGGGGATCATCCCGCTCCACGGCTGGGTGCCGCAGGCGCACGCCACTGCCTCCGCGCCTGCCGCCGCGCTGTTTTCTACCGTGGTGATGAAGGTAGGCCTGTTCGGCATTCTGACGCTGTCGCTGATGGGCGGCCAGCCGCCGCTGTGGTGGGGCGTCGCGCTGCTTGTCGCAGGCATGATCACCGCGTTCGTCGGCGGGCTGTACGCGCTGATGGAGCACAACATCCAGCGCCTGCTGGCGTACCACACGCTGGAAAACATCGGCATTATTCTGCTGGGCCTCGGCGCGGGCGTGGCCGGGCTGGCCCTCAGCCAGCCTGCGCTGATCGCCGCCGGGTTCATCGGCGGCCTGTATCACCTCATCAACCACAGCCTGTTTAAAAGCACGCTGTTCCTCGGCGCGGGGAGCGTCTGGTTCCGCACCGGCCATCGCGATATCGAAAAGCTCGGCGGCATCGGCAAGAAAATGCCGGTCATTTCGCTTGCGATGCTGGTGGGGCTGATGGCGATGGCGGCGCTGCCGCCGCTGAACGGCTTTGCCGGGGAGTGGGTGATTTACCAGTCCTTCTTCGCGCTGGGCCAGAGCGATGCGTTTATCGCCCGCCTGCTTGGCCCGCTGCTGGCCGTCGGGCTGGCGATCACCGGGGCGCTGGCGGTGATGTGCATGGCGAAAGTCTATGGCGTCACCTTCCTCGGCGCGCCGCGCACGCGCGAAGCGGAAAACGCCTGCTGCGCACCGCTGCTGATGGCGATAAGCGTTGTCGCACTCGCCCTATGCTGCATTGCGGGCGGCGTGGCCGCGCCGTGGCTGCTGCCGCTGCTGGGCAACGCGGTTCCGCTGCCGCTCGCGACGGCGCATACCGCCGTTTCTCAGCCGATGATGGCGCTGCTGCTGATTGCCGCGCCGCTGCTGCCGTTCGTGCTGATGCTGTTCTTCAGGCGCGATCGGCTTCCCGCGCGCTCGCGCGGCGCGGCGTGGGCCTGCGGCTACGAACACGAACAGTCGATGGTGATTACCGCCCACGGCTTTGCCATGCCGGTGAAGGAGAACTTTGCCGCCGTGCTGAACCTGCGCCGCTGGCTTAACCCGGCCATCCTGATCCCCGGCTGGCAGAGCGCCGCCGCGCCCGCGCTGTTCCGCCGCCTGGCGCTGATCGAGCTGGCGGTACTGGTGGTGATTGTGATTTCTCGAGGAGCCTGACATGAGTCTGTTACTGGCAATACTTCAGGCGCTGGTGCTCTTTGCCGCCGCGCCGCTGCTTTCCGGCATCACGCGCGTGGCGCGCGCCCGGATGCACAACCGCCGCGGACCCGGCGTGCTTCAGGAGTACCGCGATCTGTTCAAGCTACTCTCGCGCCAGAGCGTGGCGCCGGACGCCGCGGGCTGGGTCTTCCGCCTGACGCCGTTTGTGATGGTCGGGGTGATGCTCACCATCGCTACCGCGCTGCCGGTGGTCACGGTGGGGTCGCCGCTGCCCGCGCTCGGCGATCTCATTACCCTTATCTACCTTTTCGCCATCGCGCGCTTCTTCTTTGCGATTGCGGGCCTGGACACCGGCAGCCCGTTTACCGGCATCGGCGCCAGCCGCGAGGCGATGCTCGGCGTGCTGGTTGAGCCGATCCTGCTTTTGGGGCTGTGGGTGGCCGCGCAGGTTGCGGGCTCAACGCATATCAGCCATATCGCCGATACCGTCTATCACTGGCCGCTTGCGCGCTCCATTCCGCTGGTGCTGGCGCTTTGCGCCTGCGCGTTTGCCACCTTTATTGAGATGGGCAAGCTGCCGTTTGACCTTGCGGAAGCGGAGCAGGAGCTCCAGGAAGGGCCGCTCACCGAATACAGCGGCTACGGCTTTGCGGTGCTCAAGTGGGGCATCAGCCTGAAGCAGCTGGTGGTGCTGCAGATGTTTGTCGGCGTCTTCTTCCCGTGGGGGCAGATGATCCACTTCTCCGCCGCGGGGCTGGTGCTGGCGGTGGTGATTGCCGCGCTCAAGCTGCTGGTCGGCGTGCTGGTGATTGCCCTGTTTGAGAACAGCATGGCGCGCCTGCGCTTCAACGCCACCTCGCGCGTTACCTGGGCCGGTTTTGGCTTTGCATTTTTAGCGTTCGTCTCCTTGCTGGTGGCGTGATTAAAGAGAGTTGTTATGTCTGAAGAAAAGAAAGGTCAGCAGTATCTCGCCGCGTTGCATCAGGCCTTCCCTGACGTGGTGCTGGAGGAGTCCTGGCAGACCAAAGACCAGATAACGGTCACCATCAAGGTGAACTACCTGCCGGAAGTGGTGGAGTTTCTCTACTACCGGCAGGGCGGCTGGCTGTCGGTGCTGTTCGGCAACGACGAGCGCCAGCTGTGCGGCAGCTATGCGGTTTACTACGTGATGTCGATGGAGCAGGGCGAGAAGTGCTGGCTCACCGTGCGCGTTGAGGTTGATCCGAACAAGCCGGAGTATCCGTCTGTTACGCCGCGGGTGCCTGCTGCGGTTTGGGGCGAGCGCGAGGTGCGCGACATGTACGGGCTGGTGCCGGTCGGCCTGCCGGACGAGCGCCGCCTGGTGCTGCCGGACGACTGGCCGGACGAACTTTATCCGCTGCGTAAAGACAGCATGGACTATCGCCAGCGCCCGGCGCCGACCACCGACAGCGAAACCTACGAGTTCATCAATGAACTCGGCAGCAAGAAGAACAACGTGGTGCCGATCGGCCCGCTGCACGTCACCTCCGACGAGCCGGGCCACTTCCGCCTGTTCGTCGACGGCGAGAACATTATCGACGCCGACTACCGCCTGTTCTACGTCCATCGCGGGATGGAAAAGCTGGCGGAAACCCGCATGGGCTACAACGAAGTCACTTTCCTCTCCGATCGCGTGTGCGGCATCTGCGGCTTTGCCCACAGCACCGCCTACACCACTTCGGTGGAAAACGGCATGGGGATCGTGGTGCCGGAGCGCGCCCAGATGATCCGCGCCATTCTGCTCGAGGTGGAGCGTCTGCACTCGCACCTGCTGAACCTCGGCCTGGCCTGTCACTTTGTCGGCTTCGACTCCGGCTTTATGCAGTTCTTCCGCGTGCGCGAAGCGTCGATGAAGATGGCGGAGATCCTCACCGGGGCGCGTAAAACCTACGGCCTGAACCTGATCGGCGGGATCCGCCGCGACCTGCTGAAGGACGACATGATCCAGACCCGCCACCTCGCGCAGCAGATGCGCCGGGACGTGCAGGATCTGGTGGATATGCTGCTCAGCACGCCCAATATCGAGCAGCGCACCGTGGGGATTGGCCGTCTCGATCCGGAGATCGCGCGGGACTTCAGCAACGTTGGCCCGATGGTGCGCGCCAGCGGCCACGCCCGCGACACCCGCGCCGATCACCCGTTCGTCGGCTACGGCCTGCTGCCGATGGAGGTGCACAGCGAGCAGGGCTGCGACGTTATCTCTCGCCTGAAGGTGCGCATCAACGAGGTCTTCACGGCGCTGAACATGATCGACTTTGGCCTGGATAACCTGCCGGGCGGCCCGCTGATGGTCGAAGGCTTCACCTACATTCCGAACCGCTTCGCCCTCGGCTTTGCCGAAGCGCCGCGCGGGGACGACATCCACTGGAGCATGACCGGCGACAACCAGAAGCTGTACCGCTGGCGCTGCCGCGCCGCGACCTACGCCAACTGGCCGACGCTGCGCTACATGCTGCGCGGCAACACGGTGTCTAACGCGCCGCTGATCATCGGCAGCCTCGACCCGTGCTACTCCTGCACCGACCGCATGACGGTGGTGGACGTGCGCAAGAAGAAAAGCCAGGTGGTGCCGTACAAAGAGCTTGAGCGCTACAGCATCGAGCGTAAGAACTCGCCGCTGAAATAGTTGACGTAGTGCGGTCTGCCCCCCCTCACCCCGGCCCTCTCCCCAAAGGGGCGAGGGTGCGAACGGTTCCCTCTCCCTTTCAGGGAGAGGGCTAGGGTGAGGGTCCGAAAACCGCACGAAAGCAGGAGCAAACATGTTTACCTTTATCAAAAAAGCGATCAAAACCGGCGTACAGACCAGCAGCTATCCGCTGGAGCCGATGCCGGTCGATAAAAACTTTCGCGGCAAGCCGGAGCACAACCCGCAGCAGTGCATTGGCTGCGCAGTCTGCGTCAACGCCTGTCCGTCCAACGCGCTCACGGTGGAAACGGATCTCAAAACCGGCGAGCTGGCCTGGCAGTTCAATCTTGGTCGCTGCATCTTCTGCGGCCGCTGCGAGGAGGTCTGCCCGACGGTGGCCATCCGGCTGTCGCAGGAGTACGAGCTGGCGGTGTGGAAAAAAGCCGATTTCCTCCAGCAGTCGCGCTTCGCGCTGTGCCACTGCCGCGTGTGCGAACGCCCGTTCGCGGTGCAAAAAGAGATCGACTACGCCATCGCGCTGCTGCAGCACAACGGCGACGTTCGGGCGGAGCATCACCGCGAAAGCTTTGAAACCTGCCCGGAGTGCAAGCGTCAGAAGTGCCTGCTGCCGTCCGACCGCATTGATATCACCCGCCATATGAGAGAGGCCAGCTGATGGACAATTTACTCGGCCCGCGCGACGCAAACGGCATTCCGGTGCCGATGACGGTGGACGAATCCATCGCCAGCATGAAGGCGTCGCTGCTGAAAAAAATCAAACGCTCGGCCTACGTCTACCGCGTGGACTGCGGCGGCTGCAACGGCTGCGAGATTGAGATCTTCGCCACGCTGTCGCCGCTGTTCGACGCCGAACGCTTCGGGATCAAGGTGGTGCCGTCACCGCGTCACGCGGACATTCTGCTGTTTACCGGCGCCGTCACCCGCGCCATGCGCTCCCCCGCGCTGCGCGCCTGGCAGTCCGCGCCCGATCCCAAAATCTGCATTTCGTACGGCGCCTGCGGCAACAGCGGCGGCATCTTCCACGACCTGTACTGCGTGTGGGGCGGCACTGACAAAATCGTGCCGGTGGACGTCTACATTCCGGGCTGCCCGCCGACGCCGGCCGCAACGCTGTACGGCTTCGCGATGGCGCTCGGGCTGCTGGAGCAGAAAATCCACGCCCGCGAGCCGGGCGAACTGGACAACCAGCCTGCGGCCATTCTGCATCCGGACATGGTGCAGCCGCTGCGCGTGAAGGTTGACCGCACGGCGCGTCGGTTGGCGGGATATCGCTACGGTCGCCAGATCGCCGACGACTATCTGCGCCTGCTGAGCCAGGGCGACCATCAGGTGGCGCGCTGGCTGGAAGCGGAGAACGATCCGCGTCTGAATGAGATCGTGGCGAACCTGAACAGCATCGTAGACGAGGCGCGCATCCGATGAGTGAGACGGTGGTGTTCAGCCAGCTGAGCCGCAAGTTTATTGATGAGAACGATGCCACGCCGGATGCGGCGCAGCAGGTGGTCTATTACAGCCTGGCGATTGGGCACCACCTCGGGGTGATCGACTGTCTGGAAGCGGCGCTGAGCTGCCCGTGGCCCGACTATCTGGCGTGGATCGCCACGCTGGAGGAGGGCAGCACGGCGCGGCGCAAGATGGAGGGCGTGCCGAAATACGGTGAGATCGTCATCGACGCTAACCATATTGCGATGCTTGCCAACGCCTTCGATGCGGCGCTCGGCAGGCAAACCCCGGAGCAGCAGGCGTGGAGCAAAACGCTGCTTGGCATGCTGCACGATATTCATCAGGAGAGCGCCATCTATCTGATGGTGAGGAGATTACGTGACTGACGTTTTACTGTGTGTCGGCAACAGCATGATGGGCGACGACGGCGCAGGCCCGCTGCTGGCGGAAATGTGTGCCGCAAACCCGCAGGGCAAGTGGATAGTGATTGACGGCGGCAGCGCCCCGGAAAACGACGTGGTTGCCATTCGCGAACTGCGCCCTGAAAAGCTGCTGATCGTCGATGCTACCGATATGGGGCTCAACCCCGGCGAGATCCGCCTGATCGATCCGGACGACATCGCCGAGATGTTTATGATGACGACGCACAATATGCCGCTGAACTATCTTGTCGATCAGATCAAGGACGACGTGGGCAAGGTGCTGTTTTTGGGCATTCAGCCGGACATCGTTGGGTTTTATTACCCGATGACGCCGCCGGTGAAAGCGGCGGTGGAAGAAGTTTATTCACGGCTTGAAGGGTGGGTTGGGGACGGGGGTTTTCAGCCCCTCACCCCGGCCCTCTCCCCAGAGGGGAGAGGGTGAAAACCGCACCAAACGGTTCCCTCTCCCCTATGGGGAGAGGGGTAGGGTGAGGGGTAAGGACAGGCTACGCCAAGTCCCCCCCGTTACTCGCAATCACCTTCTTATACCACCCGAACGATTTTTTGCGCTTGCGGTTCAGCGTGCCGTTTCCGGCGTCGTCGCGGTCAACGTAGACAAACCCGTAGCGCTTGCTCATTTCGCCGGTCGACGCTGAAACCAGGTCGATGCAGCCCCAGGTGGTGTAGCCCAGCAGCGGCACGCCGTCCTCGATCGCATCGCCCATCGCGCGGATATGTTCGCGCAGGTAGCTGATGCGGTAGTCGTCGTTGATCTCGCCGTTTTCATCAATAACATCCTTCGCCCCGAGGCCGTTTTCCACCAGGAACAGCGGCTTCTGGTAGCGGTCGTACATCATGTTCATGGTGATGCGCAGGCCCAGCGGGTCGATGCCCCAGCCCCATTCACTGACCTGAATATGCGGGTTACGCAGAGATTTGACGATGTTCGCCGCGCTGGTGTTGCCCGCGTTCATGTCCGCCGACGCGCAGCGCGAGGCGTAATAGCTAAACGAGACAAAGTCGACGGTGTTCTTCAGCAGTTCGTCGTCGCCGGGATCTTTGATGATGGTGACGCCCTTCTCGCGGAACATCCGGGCAGAGTAGGCCGGATAGCGGCCGCGCGCCTGCACGTCGATAAAGAACAGGTTCTCGCGGTCTTTCTCCAGCGCCATCCACACGTCTTCCGGCTTGCAGGAGTAGGGGTAGAAGTTTCCGCCCGCCAGCATACAGCCGACCTGGTTATCCGGGTTTACCTCGTGGGCGATTTTGGTCGCCAGCGCGCTCGCCACCAGCTCGTGGTGGGCGGCCTGGTATTTCACCTGGTCTTCGTTTTCGCCTTCCTCAAACACCAGCCCGGCACCGGAGAACGGGCTGTGCAGCATGATGTTAATTTCGTTGAAGGTCAGCCAGTATTTTACCAGCCCGTTAAACGCCTCAAAGCAGGTGCGGGCGTAGCGGGCGAAGAAATCGACCATCTTGCGGTTGCGCCAGGAGCTGTATTCCGTCACCAGGTGCATCGGCACGTCGAAGTGGCACAGGGTCACCAGCGGCTCGATGCCGTACTTTTTGCACTCTTCAAAGACCGCGCGGTAGAAGGCAATCCCCTCTTTATTCGGCAGCGGCTCGTCGCCGTTAGGATAGAGGCGGCTCCAGGCGATCGAGGTTCGGAACACCGTAAAGCCCATCTCCGCCATCAGGGCGATGTCTTCTTTATAGCGATGGTAAAAATCGATCGCCTCGTGGCTCGGGTAAAACTCGTCGTCGCGCAGCGCAAAGCGCTTTTCTTTCCCGATCTTTACCGCCAGACGATTTGCGCCGTGGGGGATCATATCGACCGTCGTCAGCCCTTTTCCGCCCTCGCGATAGGCCCCTTCACTCTGGTTGGCGGCAAGCGCGCCGCCCCATAAAAATCCTTGTGGAAAAACTGTCATGTCTACCTCGTAAAATTTATGCTTTTGCCGCGCTGGTCGGTGCGGCCTGCAGGGCGCGGGCCTTTTCCGCTTCGTCTTCGACCGGGATATCCTCAAAGCCTAGCAGCAACGTCAGAACAAACGACAGCACTACCGCCAGCCCCATCACGCCAAATACCCAGACGATGGTCATCGGGTTGGCCGGATCGAAGAACTGCACGCTGGTGAACAGCCCCGGCGCCGCCATTGAGTGGCTGGCAAGGCCCGCCATGCCGGCCACCGCGCCGCAGATAAAGCCGCTGATCAGGCTCGCAATCAGCGGGCGCTTCAGGCGCACGGCTACGCCGTACAGCGCCGGTTCGGAGATCCCGGCCATGATGGCTGAAGCCGCGGCCGCCAGCGCCGTCTGGCGCAGCTCCGGGTTTTTGGTTTTCCAGGCTACCGCCAGCGACGAGCCGCCAAGCGACAGGTTCGCGCCGATTTCCGAGGGCATTACCATGCCCTCTTTGCCCGTTTCGGCAATGGTTTGAATAATGGTTGGCGTAAAGACGCGGTGCATCCCGGTCATCACCAGCAGCGGCCACAGCGCGCCCATAATCGCCACGGAGAGCCAGCCCAGATAGCCATGGATGGTATACACCAGCGCGGAGATGGCGCTGCCGATCCAGATCCCCAGCGGCCCGATCAGCACGATGGCGAGCGGGGCGGCGATCAGCACGATCAGCATCGGCTTGAGGAAGTTTTTCGTCACCGCCGGGGTAATACGATCGACCCAGCGTTCGATATACGACAGACACCAGGTCATCACCAGCGCGGGAATAACGGTGTAGGTGTATTTCACCGCCGTCACCGGAATAAAGGCGAACTCAACGTGCTCGCCCTGCGCGGCCTTTGCCATCAGCTCGATAAAGCTCGGATGGACCAGCACGCCCGCAATGGCGATCGCCAGCGACATATTGGTTTTGAACTTCACCGCCGCCGAAGCCGCCACCATCAGCGGCAGGAAGAAGAACGCGCCGTCGCCGATGACGGTCAGGATGGTCAGGGTCGGCGCGCCTTTCTCCAGCACGCCGGTCATTTCGAGGATCATCGCCAGCAGCTTGACCATCGAGCCGCCGATGATCGCCGGGATCAGCGGCGACATGGTGCCGATCAGCGCGTCGAGAATACCCGCGCCGATCCGGCGCAGCGTGAGCTTCTGCGGGCCCTCCGGGACGGCAGGCTGCAGGTCTGTGGGCAGCTGGCTCACCACGTCGCGATAGGCCTGAGAAACGGTGTTGCCAATAATCACCTGGCACTGGTTGTCGTTACGCACCACGCCGAGCACGCCGCTGATGCTTTTCAGGCGCGCGGCGTCGGTGAGGCTTTCATCCTTCAGGACGAATCGCAGGCGCGTCATGCAGTGGGTGACGGCGACGATGTTCTCTTTGCCGCCCAGCGCGCTGATGACGTCGGTCGCCAGCGCGGTATAGTTTTTGGCCATCGGATGTGGTCCTGTTGTTGTTTTAAGGAAATGTAGGAAACCGGTTTCACATAATCATCATGAGTTTCTTTTAATCAAACAAGATCGCTTTTTAGGTATTTTTTCGTTTTGTGATGCAGATCGCCAGGCGCTAATGCACGCACGTGATTGCCGCTGGGACAATTTTTCTGCGGTGCAGTACACTGCGCCTAATCAGTTTCAAAGGAATAACAACATGACCACGATGCTGGAAGTGGCGAAGCGGGCAGGCGTTTCAAAAGCGACGGTCTCGCGGGTGCTGTCGGGCAATGGCTACGTCAGCCAGGAGACCAAGGACCGGGTGTTTCAGGCGATCGACGAGAGCGGGTATCGGCCTAATCTGCTGGCGCGTAACCTGGCGACCAAACGCACCCAGACGCTGGGGCTGGTGGTGACGAACACCCTTTATCACGGCGTCTACTTTAGCGAACTGCTGTTCCACGCCGCGCGGATGACGGAAGAGAAGGGGCGGCAGCTGATTCTGGCGGACGGCAAGCACAGCGCCGCCGAAGAGCGCGAGGCGATACAGTATCTGCTCGATATGCGCTGCGACGCGGTGATCATCTATCCGCGCTTTCTGAGCGTGGACGAGATGGACGAGATCGTCGAGAAATGCGAGCAGCCGATTATGGTGCTTAACCGCCGCCTGCGGAAAAACAGCAGCCACTGCGTCTGGTCCGATCATAAGGCGTCGTGCCGGCAGGCGGTGGAACAGCTTATTGAAAAAGGGCACCGCGATATCGCCTTTATCACCGGCTCGCCGGATTCCCCAACCGGCGTTGAACGTCTGTCGGGTTACAAAGAGGCGCTGGCGCAGCACGGCATTCCGCTGCGCGAAACGCTGGTGGCGCAGGGAAAGTGGACTCCAATCAGCGGCGCGGAGGCCGTCTCCGGCCTGGTTGCGCGCGGCGAGACGTTTACCGCGCTGGTGGCCAGCAATGACGACATGGCGATTGGGGCCATGAAGCGGCTGCACGAATGCGGTAAAGCGTTGCCGGACGCGGTGTCCGTGATCGGTTTTGACGACGTGGCGATTGCGCCTTACCTCACGCCGTCGCTATCGAGCGTGCGTATTCCGGTAACGGAGATGATCAAAGAGACCGTCAGCCGCCTGATCTTTATGCTGGACGGCGGCGAGTTCAAATATCAGCAGTCCTTCCCCGGCGAGCTACGCCTGCGCGACTCCGTCACCGGCGGGCCGCACCGCTGACGTCGACATCTGTCATCGTCACTTATGACGATGACAGTGCCGTTTTCTTTTTAAATCTCAATAAAATCAATACGCTAAAAACTGGCATGGTTTATGAATAGCTTCGCGCATGATTGTTATGCTGGAGAAGCAGATGAACCGTTTTATGATGGCCGATGCCAGTAAGTGCATTGGCTGCCGTACCTGTGAAGTGGCGTGCGTTGTATCCCATCAGGCGGAGCAGGACTGCGCCTCGCTGACCCCCGAATCATTTCTGCCGCGCATTCACGTCATTAAGGGCGTGAATATTTCAACGGCGGCCATCTGCCGCCAGTGTGAAGATGCGCCGTGCGCCAACGTCTGCCCGAACGGGGCGATTAAGCGCGAAAAAGGCTTTGTCCACGTCATGCAGGAGCGCTGCATTGGCTGTAAAACCTGCGTGGTGGCCTGCCCGTACGGCGCGATGGAGGTCGTGGTTCGCCCGGTTGTGCGCAACAGCGGCATGGGGCTGAGCGTGCGCGCCGAGAAGGCCGAGGCCAACAAATGCGACCTCTGCTACCAGCGCGAAGGCGGCCCGGCCTGCATGGAAGCCTGCCCGACGCACGCGCTGGTCTGCGTGGATCGCGACAAGCTCGAGCAGATGAGCGCCGAGAAGCGCCGTCGCGCGGCGTTCGACACCTCGTCATCCCTGCTTTTCTGACTGATGATGAGCAGCGGCGGCGTCCAGCTGCGGGTGCGCGGCAAGGTGCAGGGCGTGGGCTTTCGGCCCTTCGTGTGGCAGCTTGCGCACCGGCTACAGCTGGCGGGAGACGTTTGTAACGACGGGGAAGGCGTGCTGGTGCGCCTGGTGGGAGATGGGTCAGTCTTCACCGCCGGATTGCATCGGGAGTGCCCGCCGCTGGCCCGCATCGACAGCGTTGAGGTGCAGCCGTTCGCGTGGCCGTCCGCGCCCGAAGGCTTCACCATCCGCCACAGCGCGGGGGGCGCGATGGACACGCAGATCGTGCCGGACGCCGCCACCTGCCCGGCGTGCCTGGCGGAAATGTATGACCCCGGCGAGCGCCGCTACCGCTATCCGTTTATCAACTGTACCCACTGCGGCCCGCGCTTCACCATCATCCGCGCCATGCCCTATGACCGTCCTGCAACGTCAATGGCGCGGTTTCCGCTCTGCGCGCCGTGTGAAGCCGAGTACCTTAACCCTGCCGACAGGCGCTTTCACGCCCAGCCGGTAGCCTGCCCGGCGTGCGGGCCCGAGCTGGAGTGGCGAGCGGGGGACGTGCACGCCACGCGCGAGGCCGCCCTGCACGAAGCGGTTGAGATGCTAAAGCGCGGCGGCATCGTTGCGATTAAAGGGCTGGGAGGGTTCCACCTGGCCTGCGACGCGCAAAACCCGCAGGCGGTGGCGACGCTGCGGGCGCGCAAGCGGCGGCCCGGCAAGCCGCTGGCGGTGATGATCGGCCAGGCGGATGGGCTGCCCGCGCCGGTTCAGGCGCTGCTGCGATCGCCCGCGGCTCCCATCGTCTTAACGCCCAAAGCGTGGCTGCCCGCGCTGCCGGAGGCGATTGCCCCGGGGCTGGACGGCGTGGGCGTTATGCTGCCCGCCAGTCCGCTACAGCACCTTCTGCTGACGGACTGCGCCCGCCCGCTGGTGATGACTTCCGGCAACCTGAGCGGCAGACCGCCCGCCGTCACCAATCAGGAGGCGCTGGACTCGCTGGGGGATATCGCCGACGGCTTTTTGCTGCACAACCGCGACATCCTGCAAAGAATGGATGATTCGGTTGTCGATCGCGACGGCGCGGTGCTGCGCCGGGCGCGTGGCTTCGTGCCGGATGCCCTCGCGCTGCCCGCCGGTTTCGAAAATATTCCCGCCATGCTCTGCACCGGCAGCGAGATGAAAAACACCTTCTGCCTGGTGCGCGGGAGCCAGGCGGTGCTGAGCCAGCATTTTGGCGATCTGAGCGACGACGGCGTCGAGGCCCAGTGGCGCTCGGCGCTGTCGGTGATGCAGCAGATCTACGGGTTCCGGGCGGAGCGCGCGGTGTGCGATGCGCACCCGGGCTATCGCGCGCGAAAATGGGCGGAGGAGCAGGGGCTGCCCGTTGAGACGGTGCTGCACCATCACGCCCACGCGGCGGCGTGCCTGGCCGAAAACGGCTGGGCGCTGGATGCAGGCGATGCGATCGCCCTGACGCTGGACGGGATCGGCATGGGCGAGAACGGCGCGCTGTGGGGCGGCGAGTGCCTGCGGGTCAATTACCGCGACTGCGAACGTTTAGGTGGCCTGCCTGCCGTAGCGCTGCCGGGCGGCGATCTGGCCGCTATGCAGCCCTGGCGAAGCCTCCTCGCGCACTGCCTGGCGTTTGTGCCGGACTGGCAGCAGCGCCCCGAAGCGCGCGCGGTGCAGCAGCAGGGCTGGGCGCTGCTGGCAAGGGCGATAGCCCGCGGGATCAATGCGCCGCAGGCCTCTTCCTGCGGTCGGCTGTTTGACGCGGTGGCCTGCGCGCTGGGCATCGTGCCTGAAAAGCAGAGCTATGAAGGCGAGGCGGCCTGTCGTCTGGAAGCGCTGGCGGCGCGCTGCGATGGCGTCGAACACCCGGTCACGCTGGCGGTGGAGAACCTCGCGCTGTTCTGGCAGCAGTGGCTGAACTGGCAGGCCGGGCCCAGCGAGCGGGCGTGGGCGTTCCACGACGCGCTGGCAAAAGGGCTGGCGGAGTTAGCCGCGCGTCACGCCCGCCGCCTGTCGCTTTCAACGATCTGCCTGAGCGGTGGCGTAATGCATAACCGCCTGCTGCGCGCGCGCCTGCGCCACCATCTGTCTGGCTTCACGCTTCTTTTTCCTCATCGCCTGCCATCAGGCGACGGGGCAATCTCGTTCGGACAGGCCGTTATTGCCGCTGCCCGGACATGTTCACAAAGGACTTAAAATGTTACGACTCTTACGCAATGAACCTCGCGCGGCGGCGCTGCTGCTGGCGTTAATCATGGCTAACCTGCTGGCCTGGGGATGGGCATGGCACAGCTTTAGCGGCAGCACGGCGCTGATGGCCGCAAGCCTGCTGGCCTGGGGCTACGGGCTGCGCCACGCGGTGGATGCCGACCACATCGCGGCGATTGATACCGTCACGCGCAAGATGATGCAGCAGGGCAAGCGTCCTTCGGGCGTGGGGGCCTGGTTCTCGCTCGGCCACTCCACCATCGTGGTGCTGGCATCGATTGCCATCGCGGCGACCGCCACGGCGTTTCAGAAAAACATGGCGTGGTTCCACGAGACCGGCAGCCTGATTGGCACCGCCGTTTCCGCCACCTTCCTGCTGGCGATGGCGCTGGTCAATATGGTCATTTTGCGCGGCGTCTGGCGCAGCTTCCAGGCGTTGAAAAACGGACGCGAGGTGAGCGATGCGGTGTTGCCTGCGGCGCAGGGCGGGGCGATGAGCTGGCTGTTTGGCAAGACCTTCCGCCTGGTGAACAAAAGCTGGCAGATGTACCTCGTCGGCTTCCTGTTTGGCCTGGGCTTTGACACCGCGACGGAAATTGGCGTGCTCGGGATCTCCGCCGCCAGCGCCTCACACGGCATGTCGATCTGGTCAATCATGGTCTTCCCGGCGCTTTTCGCCAGCGGCATGGCGCTGGTGGACACGCTCGACAACCTGCTGATGGTGGGCGCGTACGGCTGGGCGTTCAACAAGCCGCAGCGCAAGCTTTACTACAACATGACGATCACCGGCACCTCGGTGGTGGTGGCGCTGTTTATCGGCGGGCTGGAAGCGCTGGGGCTGCTGATGGATAAATTTGGCCTCAGCGGCGGGCTGTGGGACGCGGTGGCGGGCGTGAATGACAACCTCGGCAACGCCGGATTTGTGGTGGTAGGGCTGTTCGTCGCCTGCTGGCTGATCTCGATGGTTAACTACCGCTGGCGCGGGTACGACGCGCTGGTGGTGCGTTCCTGAAACACGCGGTCCTTTTGTTGCTATAGGGGTTGCCGTTGTGTTGTAAAGTAGGCCGGGTAAGCGGAGCGCCACCCGGCAATTCGAGGGTTAAGCTGGTAGCAATTTCAGCAGCGCGAACGCCTCCTTCATCCGATCTTCGCTCACCACAAAGGCGCGCAGCTGGCCGCTGTCGTCGACGCCGCGCGCCACCATCCCCTGTGATTCCACGGCGATTTGCCAGCTGAGATCCTGTCGCTGCGTTTCGCCCGCGAGGTGCAGCGGCAGCGCCGGCGTTTTCACCTTTACCAGCATGGCGGGGAGCTTCAGCGGCGCGCTGCCGCCGAGCAGGTTTTTCGCCAGATACATCGCGCTTAGCTGAATGGGCTGCAGGAACGGCAGAACCTGGCCGTTGATTTCGGCGCAGTCGCCCAGGGCGTAAATATCGGGCCGGGTGGTTTGCAGGTAGCTGTCAACCTTCACGCCGCGGTGCGTTTCCGCGCCGGCGCGATGCGCCAGTGCGGTTTCCGGGCGCAGGCCGGTGGCGGCGACCACCACATCCACCTCAACGCTGCGGCCGCGGTCGAGCGTCGCGCGAATGCCGCCCTCGGTTTTGACCAGGCCCTGAAGCTGCGACTTCAGCAGCAGGTGCACGCCCATATCGGTCAGGCGATGCTGTAAGCGACTGCTTACTTCTGCGGGCATCAGCGCCGAGAGAATGCTGGCCGCATGGTCGACGAGAGTGACCGATTTGCCCGCCCGGCAGAAGTCCATCGCCAGCTCGGTGCCAATCAGGCCCCCGCCGACTATCATTACCCGACGCGCGTCGCGCAGCACGGCTTCGCTGGCCTGATACTCCTGCTGGCTGTTGAGCGTAACCATCAGCTCGCGGCCCTCAACCGGCGGCACAAACGCGGTTGCCCCCGTTGCCAGCACCAGCCTGTCGTACTGCCACGTCCGATCTTTGGCTTTTACCACGCGGGCGGCGGCGTCAATGTCCGTCACCCACGTGTACGGAAACAGCCGCAGGTTAAATTGCTCCGCGAACGCCCCCGCCGTCTGGCGGGTGAGGTCTGCGGCGCGCTGGTTCTGGCTCATCACGTGGCTTAAATCCGGCTTGTTGTACTCGTCCATGCTGTCGGCGGCGATCACCGTCAGCGGCACGCTCGCGTCCTGCTTGCGGATATTTTTCACCAGCTGGCGGGCGGCAAAGCCCGAGCCGATGATGACGATCCCGTTGCTCATTTTGCCTCCGTTGCCAGTTCGTCAAAGACGTCTTTGCCGAGGGAGCATTCCGGGCAGAGGAAGTTATCCGGCACGTCGCTCCACGGCGTACCTGGGGCGACGTCCTGCAGCGGCTCGCCCAATTTCGGGTCGTAAATCCACTGGCAGACGCTGCACTGCATGCGCGGGCCGAGATCGGCGCTGGCCGCTGCGGTGCAGGCTGGCGGTTGTTCAGCGGTTTTTACCGTGGCTTCAGGAAGCGGTGCGAGCGCCCACTGACGCGCAACGTCACGCCCGTGCTGGCGGCAGACTTCCAGCGCGTCGATATCCGGGCGCCATTTTGCCTTGAGGCTCATGGACATCTCAAAACCGGCATCCTGTAAACGCGTGGAGAGGCGGTCAACCGCGCCGCCGCTCCAGCCGTGGGAGCCAAAGGCGCTGGCGCGCTTGTTGCGAAAGCGCAGCCCGGTCATCTCCTCCACCAGCCCCGCGATTTTCGGCATCATCACGTTGTTCATCGTTGAGGTGCCCACCAGCACGCCTTTTGAGCGGAAGACGTTGGTCAGGATCTCGTTTTTATCGCTGCGCGCCACGTTGAAGATTTTCACCGCCACGTTCGGATCGACTTCGTTGATGCCCTGAGCAATCGCGTCCGCCATCATGCGGGTGTTGTTGGACATGGTGTCGTAGAAAAGGGTGATGCGATCTTCCTGATAGTCCGCCGCCCACTTCAGGTACAGCTCTACAATTTGGGTTGGGTTTTCGCGCCACACCACGCCGTGGGAGGTGGCAATCATATCCACCGGCAGGTTAAAGCCGAGGATCTCGGTAATTTTCGGCGTTACCAGGCGGCTGAACGGCGTCAGGATGTTGGCGTAGTAGCGCTGGCACTGCTCGAACAGTTCGGTTTGGTCCACTTCGTCATTGAACAGGCGCTCGTCGCAGTAGTGCTGGCCGAAGGCGTCGTTGCTGAACAGCACCGCGTCGCCGGTCATGTAGGTCATCATGCTGTCCGGCCAGTGGAGCATCGGCGTTTCAACGAAGATCAGCTGCTTGCCGTTGCCGATATCCAGCGCGTCGCCGGTTTTCACGGTGTGGAAGTTCCACTCCGGATGGTGGTGATGGCCGTTGATGGAGTCGATGGCGTTGGTGGTGCAGTAGATTGGCGTGTCCGGAATGTGGGACATCAGCTCGGTCAGCGCCCCGGCGTGGTCCTCTTCCGCATGGTTGATGATGATGTAGTCGATGTCGTTTAGGTCGATTTCGCCGCGCAGGTTCTGCACGAACTCGCGGCTGAATTTGTGATCGACGGTATCGATCAGGACGTTTTTACCTTCACGGATGAGATAGCTGTTGTAGCTGCTGCCGCGCAGCGTTTTGTATTCCGTGCCGTGAAAATCACGTACCTCCCAGTCACGTTGACCAACCCAATGAATGTTATTTTTAACCAGAATAGACATAGCAACCTCAGCTTTCATATCGCGTGTTTCAAAAAAGATGCGTTAGCTATATCAAGTTGCGTGCCAGTTTTTAGTTGATTGATTTTTAAGTGTTTTAATCTTTATGACCCGTAAGGGGTAGTCATTATGACTATGGGGTTTATGGTCAATATGACATTATTCATTGTCAAAATGACAGCGAGGCGCAGATGAGCTTTTCCGTAGAGGTGCTGGCGAAGATCGCCATTGAATTGCAAACCGGTATCGGCCACCCGGATCGTTTTCAGCGGCTGATCTCCACGCTGCGCCACGTGCTGGGCTGCGACGCCTCGGCGCTGCTGCGCTACGAGGGGCGGCAGTTTATTCCGCTGGCGATCGACGGGCTGGCGCAGGACGTGCTGGGGCGGCGCTTTATGCTTGAAGGCCACCCGCGCCTCGAAACCATCGCCCGCGCCGGAGACGTGGTGCGCTTCCCGGCGGACAGCGCGCTGCCCGACCCGTATGACGGCCTTATTCCCGGTCAGGAAAGCCTGAAGGTCCACGCGTGCATCGGCCTGCCGCTGTTTGCCGGGCAAAACCTGATTGGCGCGCTGACGCTCGACGGCATGTCTCCTGACCAGTTCGACACCTTCAGCGACGAAGAGCTTCGGCTGATCGCCGCCCTGGCGTCCGGCGCGCTCAACAACGCGCTGCTGATTGAACAGCTGGAGAGCCAGAACATTCTGCCGGGTAGCCCGGCGTCGTTTGAGCAGGTCACGCATACGGAGATGATTGGCCTGTCGCCGGGTATGCTCCAGCTTAAGAAAGAGATCGAGATTGTGGCAGCGTCCGATCTTAACGTGCTGATTTTCGGCGAAACGGGGACCGGTAAAGAGCTGGTGGCGAAATCCATCCACGAGGCCTCGCCGCGCGCGGTGAACCCGCTGGTCTACCTTAACTGCGCCGCCCTGCCGGAAAGCGTGGCCGAGAGCGAGCTGTTCGGCCACGTGAAGGGGGCGTTTACCGGGGCCATCAGCAACCGCAGCGGCAAGTTTGAGATGGCGGACAACGGCACGCTATTCCTGGATGAAATCGGCGAGCTTTCCCTGTCGTTACAGGCCAAGCTGCTTCGCGTGCTGCAGTACGGCGATATTCAGCGCGTCGGCGATGACCGCAGCCTGCGCGTTGACGTGCGCGTGCTGGCGGCCACCAACCGCGACCTGCGCGAGGCGGTGCTGGCCGGGGCGTTTCGCGCCGATCTGTTCCATCGCCTGAGCGTGTTTCCCCTTTCCGTACCCCCGCTTCGCGAGCGCGGTGAAGATGTGGTGCTGCTGGCAGGGTATTTCTGCGAGCAGTGTCGGCTGAAAATGGGGCTCTCCCGCGTGGTGCTCAGCCCCGGCGCGCGAGCACACCTGCTGAGCTACGGCTGGCCGGGCAACGTTCGCGAGCTTGAGCACGCCATTCACCGGGCGGTGGTGCTGGCGCGGGCGACGCGCTCGGGGGATGAGGTGGTGATTCACGCCAGCCACTTTGCGCGGCATGACGAAAACGCGCTGGTGATTAACCGCGAGGTGCCTGAGATTGCCTGCGAGAACCTGCGCGAGGCGACGGAGGCGTTTCAGCGCCAGAGGATCGCCCTGGCGCTAGAGCAAAACAACCGCAGCTGGGCGGCGTGCGCGCGGGCGCTGGAGATGGACGTCGCCAACCTGCATCGGCTGGCGAAACGTCTGGGCCTTAAATAATGCCGGCCTGGTAGAAATCCTGCAGGTTAATGGCGCCGCACAGCCTGCCATTTTCGTCGACCACCGGCGCGGCGGTGATTTTGCGCTTCATCAGTACCTCTTTGGCCTCGATGGCGCGGCTGTCGGCATTCAGCGTCAGGCCGCCGCGCGTCATCGCTTTGGCGACCTCTGATTCCAGCTTGCCGCCGCCCACCAGCCAGCGGCGAAGGTCGCCGTCGGTGAAGACGCCCTTCACGACACCCTCGCGATCGCACACGGCCACCAGCCCCAGCCCGGTACGGCTCAGTTCGAGCATCGCGTCCATCACGCTGGTCTCGAGCTTAACCTGCGGGATGGCATCGTCGGTGCGCATCAGATGGTGCACCTTGTTGAGCAGGCGCGCGCCGAGCGCACCTGCCGGATGCGAACGGGCAAAATCTTCTTCGTTAAAGCCGCGCGCCTGCATGACCGCCATCGCCAGCGCGTCGCCCATCATCAGCGTATTAACGGTGCTGGAGGTGGGCGCAAGGTGCATCGGGCAGGCTTCGCGCTCCACGGAGATATCCAGAACGGCTTTTGCCGCCAGCGCCAGCGGCGAGCGGGATTTGCCGGTCATCGCCAGCAGGGCGACCGATTTTTCCTGCAGGCGCGGAATGATGAGATCCAATTCTTTCGCCGAACCGGAATAGGAGATAAACAGCATCACGTCGCGACTTTCGATCATGCCCAGGTCGCCGTGCAGCGCTTCGGCCGGGTGGACGAAGAACGCGGGCGTTCCGGTGCTGGCAAGCGTGGCGGCAATCTTTTTGCCGATATGGCCGGACTTTCCGATGCCTGCCACAATCACTTTTCCCTCACACTGGATAATGGTGTTTGCCGCGCGGACAAAATCTTCACCCAGCCGCTCGGGCAGGCGGCTCGCCTCCTGCAGCTCCAGCATCAGGGTTTGACGGCCTGCCTTTAACAGAAAATCACTCATTGTTCTCTCCGGTTTCGATCGTTCAATCCCCGGCTCAGCTGCGGGGGCGTTAATAGTAATGCATACCCTTCTGGCGATCATGGTTAAAGGTGAAAGATTTTGCATACCGCCACATAACCGCTTCCTTGTGGTGTTGGGGATGCTTTACCATAATTGGCACTTATCGATTCGTTAAATGGATGTCACATGCTCAAGCGTCGTTATGCAGCGTTGTTACCCGCGCTGATTCTGCTTTCTGCCTGTAGTAGCAAACCGAAAACTGAAGCAGCCCAGCAAACGGCTGGCGCGCCCTCCGGGGGCTTTCTGCTGGAGCCGCAGCACAACATGATGCAGATGGGCGGCGACTTTGCGAACAATCCGGCCGCCGAGCAGTTCATCGATAAGATGGTCAGCAAGCATGGCTTTGACCGCCAGCAGCTGCATGAAATTTTGTCCCAGGCGAAACGTCTGGACTACGTCCTGCGCCTGATGGACAGGCAGGCGCCGACGGCGCAGGTGCCAACCGGGCCAAACGGCGCATGGCTGCGCTATCGCAAGCAGTTCATCACCCCGGACAACGTGCAAAACGGCGTGGCGTTCTGGAATCAGTATGAAGATGCCCTGAACCGCGCGTGGCAGGTCTACGGCGTGCCGCCGGAAATCATCGTCGGCATTATCGGCGTGGAGACGCGCTGGGGCCGCGTGATGGGCAAAACCCGCATTCTTGACGCGCTGGCGACGCTGTCGTTTAACTATCCGCGCCGCGCTGAATACTTCTCGTCCGAGCTGGAAACCTTCCTGCTGATGGCGCGCGACGAGCAGGATGACCCGCTCGATCTGAAGGGTTCGTTTGCCGGCGCGATGGGCTACGGCCAGTTTATGCCGTCGTCCTACAAGCAATATGCCGTTGATTTTAATGGTGATGGACACATCAACCTGTGGGACCCTGAGGATGCCATCGGCAGCGTCGCTAACTACTTTAAGGCGCACGGCTGGACCCCGGGCGGGCAGGTTGCGGTGCAGGCTAACGGCGAGGCGTTCGGGCTGGATAATGGCTTTAAAACCAAATACAGCGTGGCGCAGCTGACGGCGGCGGGCTTAACGCCAACGCAGCCGCTGGGTAACGTGGACCAGGTGAGCCTGCTGCGTCTGGACGTGGGGACCGGCTACCAGTACTGGTACGGCATGCCGAACTTCTACACCATTACCCGCTATAATCACAGCACCCATTACGCTATGGCGGTATGGCAGCTTGGGCTGGCGGTGTCCCAGGCGCGCGTCCCGGCGGCGTCACCGTTTAGCCAGTAATTCTTTCTCGTCACCCCTTTTCCTGAGCCGGTGCGCGCGCATCGGCTTTTTTCTGAATGCCCCTCGTAAAACCGGAACCTCGTCCCCATATCTCACCGGAAAGTGCTATCTTGTGCTGCACGTTTTTCCGAAGCCTGGAGCGAGAATGACTGACCATGAATTGATGCAGCTGAGCGAAGTGGTAGGGCTGGCGCTGAAGCAGCGTGGTGCAACCCTCACCACCGCGGAGTCCTGCACCGGCGGCTGGGTTGCCAAAGTTATCACGGATATCGCGGGCAGTTCCGCCTGGTTTGAACGCGGCTTTGTGACCTACAGTAACGAAGCTAAGGCGCAGATGATTGGCGTGCATGAAGCGACGCTGGAGCAGCACGGCGCGGTCAGCGAACCGGTAGTGATTGAAATGGCAATTGGCGCGCTCAAAGAGGCGCGCGCGGATTATGCCATTTCCATTAGCGGCATCGCGGGGCCTGACGGCGGCAGCGACGTGAAGCCCGTTGGCACCGTCTGGTTTGGGTTCGCCACCTCAAAAGGTGAGGGGATCACCCGCCGCGAATGCTTTAGCGGCGATCGTGAAAGCGTGCGCCGGCAGGCAACGGAATATGCGTTGAAAACGCTCTGGCAACAATTTCTACAAAATACTTGATACTGTATGACCATACAGTATAATTGCATCAACAGAACAGAAATCCACGGTGAAGCGCAGCCGCTTCTCCCGGCATGACAGGAGTAATAATGGCTATCGACGAGAACAAACAGAAAGCGTTGGCGGCAGCACTGGGCCAGATCGAAAAGCAATTCGGTAAAGGCTCCATCATGCGCCTGGGTGAAGACCGCTCCATGGACGTGGAAACTATCTCCACCGGTTCGCTTTCATTGGATATCGCCCTGGGCGCAGGTGGTTTACCAATGGGCCGTATCGTAGAAATCTACGGACCGGAATCCTCGGGTAAAACGACGCTGACGCTGCAGGTCGTTGCGGCGGCACAGCGCGAAGGTAAAACCTGTGCGTTTATCGATGCCGAGCACGCGCTTGATCCTGTCTATGCCCGCAAACTGGGCGTTGATATCGACAACCTGCTGTGTTCCCAGCCGGACACCGGTGAGCAGGCGCTGGAGATTTGTGACGCGCTGGCACGTTCCGGTGCGGTTGACGTTATCGTGGTCGACTCCGTTGCCGCACTGACGCCAAAAGCGGAAATCGAAGGTGAAATCGGCGACTCTCACATGGGCCTCGCGGCTCGTATGATGAGCCAGGCGATGCGTAAGCTGGCGGGTAACCTGAAGCAGTCCAACACGCTGCTGATCTTCATCAACCAGATCCGTATGAAAATTGGCGTGATGTTCGGTAACCCGGAAACCACCACCGGTGGTAACGCGCTGAAGTTCTATGCGTCTGTTCGTCTGGATATTCGCCGTATCGGTGCGGTGAAAGAGGGCGAAAACGTGGTGGGCAGCGAAACCCGCGTGAAGGTTGTGAAGAACAAAATCGCCGCGCCGTTCAAACAGGCTGAATTCCAGATCCTCTACGGCGAAGGTATCAACTTCTACGGCGAGCTGGTTGACCTCGGCGTGAAAGAGAAGCTGATTGAAAAAGCAGGTGCCTGGTACAGCTACAACGGCGACAAGATCGGTCAGGGTAAAGCGAATGCGATTTCCTGGCTGAAAGACAACCCGGCTGCCGCAAAAGAGATTGAGAAGAAAGTACGCGAGCTTCTGTTGAGCAACCAGGACTCCAAACCGGATTTCGTGGTTGATGCTGCGGATGCTGAAGAAACCAACGAAGACTTTTAAGTCTCTCGTGTAAAGATGAAGGGCTGCTGATGCGGCCCTTTTTGCATTTCTGAATCTGCAGGTTTTTTATGAGTGAACCGACAACACGCCGACCCGCCTACTCGCGCTTGCTGGACCGTGTCGTACGCATTCTTGCCGTGCGTGACCACAGTGAACAGGAGCTACGGCGAAAGCTGTCAGCGCCCGTCATGAGCAAAAACGGTCCGGAAGAGATTGATGCCACGGCTGAAGATTACGATCGCGTCATCGCCTGGTGCTACGAGCAGCGCTATCTGGACGATGATCGTTTCGCCGGGCGGTTTCTGGCCAGCCGCGGCCGCAAGGGATATGGTCCCGCACGTATCCGCCAGGAGCTGAACCAGAAAGGCGTTGCCCGGGAATCCATTGAAAAAGCGATGCGCGAATGCGACATCGACTGGTGCGAGCTGGCGCGCGAGCAGGCCGTGCGTAAATACGGTGAACCGCTGGCGCGCGAATTTTCAGAAAAAGTCAAAATCCAGCGCTTTTTGCTCTACCGCGGCTTTCTCATGGAAGATATTCAGGATATCTGGCGTAATTTTGCCGATTGAACGCATGCGGGATTTTACTTCCCTTTAAAGAAAACTTATCTTATTCCCACTTTTTCAGTCGCGAGCCTGTCCAGCAGTTTACAGATACAGGCTTGCTACGACATTTCGTTAGCTTGATTTCAGGATAATTATGAGCAAGAGCACCGCTGAGATCCGTCAGGCGTTTCTCGATTTTTTCCATAGTAAGGGACACCAGGTTGTTGCCAGCAGCTCCCTGGTACCGAATAACGACCCGACTTTACTGTTTACCAACGCCGGGATGAACCAGTTCAAGGATGTTTTCCTTGGTCTCGACAAGCGTAATTATTCCCGCGCCACAACCTCACAGCGTTGCGTGCGTGCGGGCGGTAAACACAACGATTTGGAAAACGTCGGCTACACCGCACGCCACCACACTTTCTTCGAAATGCTGGGTAACTTCAGCTTCGGCGACTACTTCAAACATGATGCAATTCAGTTTGCGTGGGAACTGCTGACCGGTGAAAACTGGTTCAACCTGCCGAAAGAGCGTCTGTGGGTTACCGTCTACGAAACCGATGACGAAGCCTATGAAATCTGGGAAAAAGAAGTCGGTATCCCGCGCGAGCGTATTATTCGCATCGGCGATAACAAAGGCGCACCTTACGCCTCTGACAACTTCTGGCAGATGGGTGATACCGGTCCTTGCGGCCCGTGCACCGAGATCTTCTACGATCACGGTGACCACATCTGGGGCGGCCCTCCTGGCAGCGCGGAAGAAGATGGCGATCGCTATATTGAGATCTGGAACATCGTCTTCATGCAGTTTAACCGTCAGGCTGACGGCACCATGGAGCCGCTGCCGAAACCGTCTGTTGATACCGGCATGGGTCTGGAGCGTATTGCAGCCGTTCTGCAGCACGTTAACTCGAACTATGAAATCGACCTGTTCAGCACGCTGATCAAAGCCGTTGCCGACGTGACCGGTGCGACCGACCTGAACAACAAATCGTTGCGCGTTATCGCCGACCACATTCGTTCCTGTGCGTTCCTGATTGCCGACGGCGTGATTCCGTCGAATGAAAACCGCGGCTACGTGCTGCGTCGTATCATTCGTCGCGCGATCCGTCACGGCAACATGCTGGGCGCGAAGGACACCTTCTTCTATAAACTCGTCGGTCCGCTGATCGGCGTGATGGGCGCGGCGGGCGATGAACTGAAACGCCAGCAGGCGCAGGTTGAACAGGTTCTGAAAACCGAAGAAGAGCAGTTTGCTCGTACGCTGGAGCGCGGTCTGGCGCTGCTGGACGACGAGCTGGCGAAGCTTAAGGGCGACACGCTGGACGGCGAAACCGCTTTCCGCCTTTACGACACTTACGGCTTCCCGGTTGATCTGACGGCGGACGTTTGCCGTGAGCGCAACATAAAAGTTGACGAAGCGGGCTTTGAAGCGGCGATGGAAGAACAGCGCCGCCGTGCGCGCGAATCCAGCGGTTTTGGCGCCGACTACAACGCGATGATCCGCGTTGACGGCGCCTCTGAATTTAAAGGCTATGATGCGCTGGAACTGACCGGCAAAGTGACCGCGCTGTTTGTTGACGGCAAAGCCGTAGACAGCATCAGCGCGGGTCAGGATGCGGTGGTCATTCTGGACAAAACGCCGTTCTATGCCGAATCCGGCGGCCAGGTTGGCGATAAGGGCGAACTGAAAGGGAATGGCTTTAGCTTTGCCGTCACCGACACCCAGAAATATGGCCAGGCGATCGGTCACCAGGGCAAACTGGTTTCCGGTTCTCTGAAAGTGGGCGAGGGCGTTCAGGCCAACGTTGACGAAGCACGCCGCGCGCGCATTCGTCTGAACCACTCTGCAACGCACCTGATGCACGCCGCGCTTCGCGACGTGCTGGGTACCCACGTTGCGCAGAAAGGTTCTCTGGTTAACGACAAAGTGCTGCGTTTCGACTTCTCGCACTTTGAAGCGATGAAGCCGTCCGAAATTCGTGCGGTTGAAGACCTGGTGAACGCGCAGATCCGCCGTAACCTGCCAATCGAAACCCATATTATGGATCTCGAGGACGCGAAGAAAAAAGGCGCGATGGCGCTGTTTGGCGAGAAGTATGACGAGCGCGTTCGCGTGCTGAGCATGGGTGATTTCTCCACCGAACTGTGCGGCGGTACGCACGCATCCCGCACCGGTGATATCGGCCTGTTCCGCATCGTTTCCGAATCAGGAACGGCTGCGGGCGTGCGTCGTATTGAAGCAGTAACCGGTGAAGGCGCAATTGCCAGCCTGCATGCGCAGAGCGATCAGCTGCACGACATCGCGCAGCTGCTGAAAGGCGATAGCCAGAACCTGGGCGAGAAAGTGCGCGTTGCGCTGGATCGTACCCGTCAGCTGGAAAAAGAGCTCCAGCAGCTGAAAGAACAGGCCGCGGCGCAGGAGAGCGCAAGCCTCTCCAGCAAAGCGGTAGAAATTAAAGGCGTTAAGCTGCTGGTCAGCGATCTGGCTGGCGTTGAGCCTAAAATGCTTCGCACTATGGTCGACGATCTGAAGAACCAGTTAGGTTCGACGGTTATCGTACTGGCGACGGTGGCAGAAGGTAAGGTTTCTCTGATTGCGGGGGTCTCTAAGGATGTGACTGACCGTGTTAAAGCAGGGGAACTGATCGGTATGGTCGCCCAGCAGGTGGGTGGCAAAGGTGGCGGTCGTCCTGACATGGCGCAAGCCGGCGGTACGGATGCGGCGGCGCTTCCAGCAGCATTAGCCAGCGTTGAAAGCTGGGTGAGTGCGAAACTGTAATAACGACAAAGCACAAACAGACGCCATAGCGGTAACGTTATGGCGTCTTGTTCACTGCGCTATCGATAACGATAAAGTCAGGTTGAGTTTGTGTATATCGGCTAAACTTACGTTTAACAGAATGTGATGCCGTGACTGCTTACACATTACGTGTTTGTCATCGCTTACTTTTTGGCGTTATATGATGGATAATGCCGGGATACAAGAGACCCGACTCTTTTAATCTTTCAAGGAGCAAAGAATGCTGATTCTGACTCGTCGAGTTGGTGAGACCCTCATGATTGGGGATGAGGTCACCGTGACAGTTTTAGGGGTAAAGGGTAACCAGGTTCGTATTGGTGTTAACGCCCCTAAAGAAGTATCTGTCCACCGTGAAGAGATCTACCAGCGTATCCAGGCTGAAAAATCCCAGCAGTCCAGTTACTGATATTGTCGCGTCTCGCTGTCGGGCGAGACGCAACCCTTCCGCTATTTTTCCCGCTTAACGTTACCGTTTGATTTCAACCGCTCAAATTTTCATCTTTCTCGTTGCCTTAATACGCCCTTCAACCTTTATGCTGCTCTGCTGAAACTGTCTGGAATCCGTTAAAATCCGCTTATAAAACACCCTCTTTGTGGCTTTTACATGCTAATTGCGTGTGATTTGTGCAAACGATAAAAGCTTTTGGAAAATTGTTTGACTTATAAGTCCCAGAAAGTAATATATGCGCCACGCAGCGACGAGAAGCTCTTAACGAGTTCCTTGAAGCACTCGAGAGAGGCGTTGTGTGGTGAGGTGGCCGAGAGGCTGAAGGCGCTCCCCTGCTAAGGGAGTATGCGGTCAAAAGCTGCATCCGGGGTTCGAATCCCCGCCTCACCGCCATTTTGCATCCGTAGCTCAGCTGGATAGAGTACTCGGCTACGAACCGAGCGGTCGGAGGTTCGAATCCTCCCGGATGCACCATCTATTACTTCATATTGCTTTAGAAGTGATATGAATATCGAGTAGTACAGTAGTAAATCCCGATGCATCCGTAGCTCAGCTGGATAGAGTACTCGGCTACGAACCGAGCGGTCGGAGGTTCGAATCCTCCCGGATGCACCATTTACTATTTCTGAAAGCAGTATCCCGATGCATCCGTAGCTCAGCTGGATAGAGTACTCGGCTACGAACCGAGCGGTCGGAGGTTCGAATCCTCCCGGATGCACCATTTACTGTTTCTAAAAGCATTATCCCGATGCATCCGTAGCTCAGCTGGATAGAGTACTCGGCTACGAACCGAGCGGTCGGAGGTTCGAATCCTCCCGGATGCACCATATTCTCCCTCTTTGTTTATTCCTTCGACGTTCCGTTAATCATCGCACCTGCAATCAGCGACAAAAACCCCCATTTACGATAAAGTAATGCTTTGTTAATCGGTTAGCGAGAGCACGATGTACGCAAAGTATGACGGTTTGATCTTCGATATGGACGGCACTCTCCTGGATACCGAGCCTACGCATCGTAAAGCCTGGGATGACGTTCTTGGGCGTTACGGCATGCGTTTCGATTTACAGGCGATGGTGGCCCTTAACGGATCGCCGACCTGGCGTATTGCTCAGGCCGTCATTGAGCTCAATCATGCCGATCTCGACCCCTACCAGCTCGCGCGCGAAAAAACCGATGCGGTAAAAGCCATGCTGTTAGATACCGTACGCCCTTTACCGCTCATTGACGTGGTAAAAGACTGGCACGGACGTCGACCGATGTCGGTTGGCACCGGCAGTGAAAGCGCGGTTGCCGAAGCGTTGCTCAATCATCTGGGCCTGCGCCGCTATTTTTCTGCCGTGGTCGCGGCCGATCATGTCAAAAATCACAAACCTGCTCCGGATACCTTTCTGCTTTGCGCAAAATTGATGGGCGTGCCTGCTGAAAAATGCGTCGTTTTTGAAGATGCTGATTTTGGCATTCAGGCCGCGCGGGATGCGGGCATGGCCGCGGTGGACGTTCGCCTGCTGTGAGTGACGCGCTGTCACTTGCCTCACTATTCGCCAGCAGTTTCTTAAGCGCGACGCTTTTACCGGGCAATTCGGAAGTGGTGCTGGTGGCGATGCTGTTTTCCGGCGTCAGTCAGCCTTGGTTGCTGGTGTTAATAGCAACAATGGGTAATAGCCTTGGAGGGCTGACTAACGTTATTCTTGGGCGTTTCTTTCCGCTGCGTGAAAAATCGCGCTGGCAGGAAAAGGCAGTCGGCTGGCTAAAACGCTATGGCGCTGCCACGCTATTATTAAGCTGGATGCCTGTAATAGGCGATTTACTGTGTCTGCTGGCGGGATGGTTACGCATTTCCTGGGGACCGGTGCTCTTTTTTTTGTGCCTTGGCAAGGCGTTGCGCTATGTTCTCGTGGCATGGGTAACACTACAGGGTATGACGTGGTGGCACTAATTGGTGGAATGAATACGCGACCTTCAATCGTCAACCATTACAATTATGCTGGGTAACATTACTTTGACAGGCGGGAGGTCAACTTGATCCCGGACGTATCACAGGCGCTGGCCTGGCTGGAAAATCACCCTCAGGCACTGAAGGGGATTCAGCGTGGGCTTGAGCGCGAAACGCTGCGCGTTAACGCGGATGGAAGCTTAGCGACGACGGGTCACCCGAAGGCGTTAGGATCGGCACTGACACATAAATGGATCACCACCGATTTCGCCGAAGCGCTGCTGGAGTTCATTACTCCCGTAGAGGGCGACATCGATCGCATGCTGAAAATCCTGCGCGATGTCCATCGCTTCACCGCCCGTAATCTGGGCGATGAGCGTATGTGGCCGCTGAGCATGCCATGCTATATCGAGCAGGGTCAGGCTATTGAACTGGCGCAATACGGCACCTCGAACATTGGCCGTCTGAAAACGCTCTATCGCGAAGGTCTGAAGAACCGCTATGGCGCGCTGATGCAAACCATCTCTGGCGTTCATTACAACTTCTCGCTGCCGATGGCCTTCTGGCAGGCGAAATGCGGTGAAAGCGATAAAGAGGCGATTTCAGCGGGCTACCTCCGTCTGATTCGTAACTACTATCGCTTCGGCTGGGTTATCCCGTATCTCTTTGGCGCATCGCCAGCCATCTGCTCGTCGTTCCTGCAGGGAAAACCGACCACGGTGCCGTTCGAGAAGACCGAATGCGGCATGTACTATCTGCCGTATGCGACCTCGCTGCGCCTGAGCGATCTTGGCTATACCAATAAGTCGCAAAGCAATCTCGGAATTACGTTTAACGATTTGCACGAGTATGTGGCAGGATTGAAGCGGGCGATTAAAACGCCGTCGGAAGAGTACGAAAAAATCGGCCTCGAAAAAGACGGCAAGCGCCTGCAAATCAACAGCAACGTGCTGCAGATTGAAAACGAGCTGTACGCGCCGATTCGCCCTAAACGCGTCACGCGGAGCGGTGAAACGCCGTCTGATGCGCTGCAGCGCGGCGGGATTGAGTACATTGAAGTGCGCTCGCTGGACATCAACCCGTTCTCGCCGGTTGGCGTCGACGAACAGCAAATCCGCTTCCTTGACCTGTTCATGGTCTGGTGCGTGCTGGCTGACGCGCCGGAAATGAGTTCTGAAGAACTGTCCTGCACGCGCACGAACTGGAACCGCGTGATTCTGGAAGGCCGTAAGCCAGGACTGACGCTTGGCATCGGGTGCGAAACGGCGCAGTTCCCGCTGACGAAAGTCGGTAAAGATCTGTTCCGTGACCTGAAGCGCGTCGCCCAGACGATGGACAGCATTGACGGCGGCGAGGCGTATCAAAACGTCTGTGATCAGCTGGTTGAAAGCTTTGATAATCCGGAACTGACGTTCTCGGCGCGCATTCTGCGTTCCATGATTGAGCAGGGCATTGGCGGCACCGGACGTTCGCTCTCGGCGGAGTATCGTGAGATGCTGATGCATGAGCCGTTAGAGGTGCTGAGTGAAGCCGACTTTGTGGCGGAGCGTGAGGCTTCCGTGGTGCGTCAGAAAGAGATTGAGGCGGCGGATACGGAGCCGTTTGACGCGTTTCTGGCGAAGCAGGCGTAACAGAAAAGAAAAAGGCCACATCGCTGTGGCCAAAATATACATCTCTGAATTCAGGGATGATGATAACAAATGCGCGTCTTTCATATACTCAGACGCGCATCGTGTAGAAGAGTTCAGTTTATTTTTAAAAAAATCACTATCGGAGGTGACGTATGCCGTTATTAGATAGCTTTACCGTCGACCATACCCGTATGGAAGCACCTGCAGTACGCGTGGCGAAGACCATGAACACCCCGCACGGCGACACGATCACCGTTTTCGATCTGCGCTTCTGCGTGCCGAACAAAGAAGTGATGCCGGAAAAAGGCATTCACACCCTGGAGCACCTGTTTGCCGGATTCATGCGTGACCACCTGAACGGCAACGGCGTTGAGATCATCGATATCTCCCCGATGGGCTGCCGTACCGGCTTCTACATGAGCCTGATCGGCACGCCTGAAGAGAAACGCGTTGCAGACGCGTGGAAAGCGGCCATGGAAGACGTGCTGAAGGTGAAAGAGCAGAACCAGATCCCAGAGCTGAACGTTTACCAGTGCGGGACTTACCAGATGCACTCTCTGGAAGAAGCGCAGGAGATCGCCCGCCATATCATCGAGCGTGATGTTCGCGTGAACAGCAACGACGAGCTGGCCCTGCCGAAAGAAAAACTGCAGGAACTGCACATCTAGGGCACCTTCTCCCTCTCCCCAGGGAGAGGGTAAGGTAAGGGTTATTTAGCCCATGACCACAACCTCAACCTTTTCCTTTGCCCATCGTCCTCTCGTTCCGTTTGCGCATGACTATGCTCATGGTGACAGCGAGCCGTGGCATCAGCATGACTGCGCGCAACTGCTGCATAGCCTGAGCGGCGTCGTGCGGGTGGATACGGCTTCCGGCTGCTGGGTGGTGCCACCGGGTCGCGGCGTCTGGCTTCCGGCGGGTACGCCGCATTCGCTACGCATTACCGGGCATGTTGCCGCGCGCACGCTGTTTATCGATCCGCTGGCGCGGGCCGATCTGCCTGCAACCTGTCAGATCGTGCAGATCTCGCCGCTGCTGCGTGAACTGATCCTCGCGTCGCTAACGCTTCCTGAATCCTACCTGTCCGGCAGCCGTGATGAGCGGGTCTACGAGCTGATCCTTGATGAAATTCGCACCCTGCCGGCGCTGCCTTTTCACCTGCCGGAGCCGCAAAGCGAACCGCTGCGCGGCCTTTGCGATCGGGTCAGGCAAAATGCGGGCGAAGGCTGGAGCATAGGCCAGGCCGCGAGCGTGCTGGGAATGAGCGAGCGGACCCTAAATCGCCATTTCCAGCACCAGACGGGGCTAAGCTTTCGCGAGTGGGTGAGGAGGGCGCGGCTGCTGGAGGCGCTGGACCGGCTGGCGCAGGGCCAGCCGGTATTGCGCGTGGCGCTGGAGTTGGGATACGGCAGCCACAGCGCCTTTACGGCCATGTTTCGTCGGGTGATGGGCATCTCCCCCAGCGATTACTTTAAGAACGACTGACGGCATTAAAGAGCGCCTGAAGCGACGCGCGCGCCACGTCGCTATCAATGCCCACGCCCCAGCGGCTGCTGCCGTCCTGGAACAGGCAGCGAATGTAGGCCACCGAGCGGCTATCGCTGCGCTCGCCCAGGGTGTGTTCGTGGTAGTCCTTAATCACAAACGGCGTATTAATCCAGCGGTTTAACCCGCTGGCTGCGGCGGATAACAGCCCGTTACCTTCGCCGTCAAGCTGGCGCGTTCCGCCCTGCGTGGCAACGCTTGCCGTCAGCCGGAGCTGCCCGTCCTGCTGGCTGTCGCTGCGGTACGTTTGCAGCGCGAAGCGCGGCGTCGACACCAGGCCGTAGCGGGCGCGGAACAGCTGCCACAGCGCGTTTTGCGTCATCTCTTTTCCATGGCGGTCAGTTTCCTGCTGTACGTGCTGGCTGAAATCCTGCTGCAGGGCGCGGGGCAGTTTTAGCCCATGATTATGCTCAATAAGCCACGCGCTGCCGCTTTTCCCCGACTGGCTGTTCACGCGGATCACCGCTTCATAGGTACAGCCGATATCCTGCGGATCGACGGGCAGGTAGGGCATCTCCCAGCGTTCGCCAGGCCGGCGGGCATCAAACCCTTTCTTGATGGCATCCTGATGCGAGCCGGAAAACGCGGTATAGGCCAGCCGTCCCGCCCACGGATGGCGCGGATGGACCGGTAGCTGGTTGCAGGTTTCCACCACTTCCACGACCCGGTTCATATCGCTGAAGTCTAGATTTGGGCTAACGCCCTGGCTGTAGAGATTCATCGCCAGCGTTACCAGGCAGACGTTGCCCGTGCGCTCGCCGTTGCCGAACAGGCACCCCTCCACGCGGTCGGCGCCCGCCATTACGGCAAGCTCGGCGCAGGCGACGCCGGTCCCGCGGTCGTTATGCGGATGCACGCTGATGCAGACGTCGCGGCGGCGGCTGAAGCGGCGGCAGAAATACTCGATCTGGTCGGCATAGACGTTCGGCGTGCTGGCCTCAACGGTGGCCGGCAGGTTGATTACCATTGGCCGCTCGCCGCACGGCTGCCAGATTTCCGCCACCGCCTCACAAATTTCCAGCGCAAACTCCGGTTCGGTAAAGCAGAAGGTTTCCGGAGAGTATTCGTACTGCCAGCGGGTGTCCGGGTTCTCTTCACACAGCTGACGAATAAGGCGCGTGGAGCGCGTCGCCAGCGCGACGACCTGCGCCTTATCCATGCCAAACACCAGGCGGCGGAACAGCGGGGCGGTGGCGTTATAAAGATGTACCGTGGCCTGCTTCGCGCCGCGCAGGGACTCAAAGGTGCGGACGATCAGATCTTCCCGCGCCTGAGTTAACACCTGAATCGTGACGTCATCCGGAATGCGGTTCTCATCAATCAGCTGGCGAACGAAATTGAAGTCGGTCTGCGAGGCCGACGGGAAAGCCACCTCAATCTCCTTAAATCCGCAGCTCAGCAGCAGCGCCCAGAACTGCAGCTTGCGCGCGCCGTCCATCGGCTCGGCAAGCGCCTGGTTGCCGTCGCGCAGGTCGGTTGAAAGCCAGCGTGGGGCATGCGTGATGCGTTGCTCAGGCCAGCGGCGGTCGGGCAGGGAGAGGGGAGGGTAAGGTTGATACTTGTCTGCGGGTGTTTTCAGCATGGTGCGCTCCTGTTGTCTTTTCACTATCGTGAAGGGATTTCAGGCGCGCGGCTTTATCGAAACTGACAATCGCTGTCGCATTTTGGACAAGGAGGCGATCGTTGCCCGATGGCGCTGCGCTTACCAAGCCTACAAATTCAACGTTGGCCCGGTAAGGCGCAGCCGCCACCCGGCATCCTGCGCAGAGGACTAGTGCGCTCCGCCGCCGCCGCTACCGGCACCAAACGGCGGTTTTGCAAACCATACCAGCCCCAGCAGGACGATAAAGATCCCCGCCGATATCCAGAAAATCTCGTTGGCGGAGATAATCAGCCCCTGGTTGGTGATCTGCTGGGCTATCCAGCCGGACGCCTGCTGCTCCGTCATGCCCATCCCCTGAAGCTGGCTGTACATCTGCTGGGAATTAGGGTTAAACGGGTTCACCGCTTCCGTCAGCTGCGCGTGGTGCATCGACTCGCGGTTGGTCCAGAGGGTCGTGGTGATCGACGTCCCGATGGAGCCCGCCAGCGTTCGGGTGAAGTTCGACAGGCTTGATGCCGCCGCCATGCGCTCGGGCGGCAAGCCGGAAAGCGTAATGGTGGTCAGCGGCATAAAGAAGCACGCCACGGCAAAGCCCTGGATGAACTGCGGCCACGCGGATGCGCCAAAGTCCATGCCCGGCTCGAACGTATACGCGCGCCAGTAGAAGCACACGGCGTACATGATGAAGCTGAACGTCACCAGCCTGCGCATGTCGAGCTTGTGGGCGAAGCGGCCGATAATCGGCGACAGCAGGACCGGAATTAACCCCACAGGCGCAGAGGCCAGGCCCGCCCAGGTGGCGGTATAGCCGTAGACCTCCTGCAGCAGCTGCGGCAGCAGGACGATGGCGCCGAAGTAGAGCATGTAGGCCAGGCTGATGCACAGGCAGCCTATGGTGAAGTTTCGCGACTTAAACAGCGACAGATCGACTATCGGGTTATCGTCCGTCAGCTCCCAGACGATCAGGAAGCTCAGCGATATCACCGCGACGACCGTCAGAACGATAATCTCCGTCGAGTTAAACCAGTCCAGCTCTTTGCCCTGGTCGAGCATCACCTGCAGGCTGCCGATCCCAATCACCAGCAGCGCCAGGCCAATGGCGTCAATGCGCCGCTGCTCCGTGCGGGTTTCGCGACCGCGCAGCGTTTGCAGGGTCAGCATCACCACCAACGCCCCAATCGGCACGTTGATAAAGAAGATCCAGCCCCAGTGGTAGTTGTCGCTGATATAGCCGCCGAGGATAGGCCCGCAGATCGGCGCAACGATCACCGTCATCGACCACAGCGCCAGCGCTATAGAGCGCTTGGCGGGCGGATAGTTGTTCAGCAGCAAACTCTGCGACAGCGGAATCAGCGGCCCGGCCACGATCCCCTGAATAACGCGGAAGAAGATCAGCATCGTCAGGCTCGTGGACATGCCGCACGCCCATGAGGCGAGCACAAACAATATCGTTGACCACAGGAACAGCTTCACTTCACCGACGCGCTTCGCCAGCCAGCCGGTAATCGGAATCGAGATGGCGTTCGCCACCCCGAATGAGGTGATAACCCAGGTCCCCTGGCTCAGCGACGAGCCAAGGTTACCGGCGATAGTCGGGATCGCCACGTTTGCGATGGTGGAGTCCAGCACCTGCATGAATGTCGCCAGCGAGAGCGCAATGGTCATAATGACCAGCTGCGCGCCCTCCAGCGGTTTTTGCGGCTTTTGCTGTTGCATAACGCTCACCTTCGGCTTAACCGGCGTTTGCCTTCACGATGTCATCGATCAGCTTATTGACCGGATCGAGGCTAATTTCACGGGCGTTACTTTCATAAGCCGGGCTGGTCCGCACCTGGCTTGCCAGGATCTGGCCGTCGCGGTTGGCGGTATCTACGGTTACCAGCGTTGAAAGGCCAATACGCAGCGGATGATCGGCGAGCTGTTTCGGATCCAGCTCGATACGCACCGGCAGACGCTGAACCACTTTGATCCAGTTACCGGTTGCGTTCTGCGCGGGCAGCAGGGAGAAGGCGCTGCCTGTCCCCATATCCAGACCGACCACTTTACCGGTGTACTTCACGTCATCGCCGTAAATGTCGCTGACGACCGTCGCGGTCTGGCCGATGCGCATGTGCGCAAGCTGCGTCTCTTTGAAGTTCGCATCCACCCACAGGTTGTTCGCCGGTACAACCGCCATCAGCGGCGTGGTGGGGCTAATCTGCGCGCCTGGCTGCACGGAGCGGCGAGAGACGTAGCCGGTCATCGGGCTGACGATCCTGGTACGCTGCAGGGCGAGCCAGGCGTTACGCACCTCGGTCGCGGACTGCTGCACCGCCGGCTGATTTTCAAGGCTTGTCCCCAGCACCATCGCCTGATTCGCGTTGTACTGTTGAATCGCCACATCCAGCTGCGCCTGCGCGCTGGCAACCGCATCGCGGGCGTGCTGCAGCTCTTCACGGCCAATCAGGTTGGCGGTGCCGAGCGGCACGCGGCGGTTCAGGTCGCTCTGCGCCTGCGCGAGCGCGGTTTTCTGCACGTCGATGTTGGCCTGCAGCTGCTTGCTGTTGATCATCAGCTGGCGGGTTTGACGCACGCTGGAGGCCAGCGCGGTCTTGGCTTTTTCAAACGCCTGCTGGGCGTCGGTCGGATCGAGCGTGACCAGCACGTCGCCCTTTTGCACAAAGTCGGTATTGTCAGCCCAGACCTTCGTCACGCTGCCCGACACCTGCGCCATGATTTGTACCTGGTTCCCTGCCACGTATGCATCGTCTGTCTCTTCAGCGTGACGCAATACTAAAAACCAATAGATCCCATATGCCACGGCAATAATAATAAAGAGCAAGGTCAGCAGAAGAAGGGCGCTCTTGCGTTTGCCTTTCTTATTGACCGGTTGCTGCGGGGTAACGTTCTCCGCATTTGCGCTCATTGTAGTTCTCCACGATCTTCTTATTTTCACATCGGCTGTGCCGACCTGCTGTCAGAAAGGCCAGCAGTGTGACGTGCTGGCCTGTCGGTATTCTTATAAATCTGGAATGTTGAGCGTGTCGTCGCGTTAGCGCAGCGCCTCAAGAACGGCGCCATCTTCATCCATCTGGTCCAGACGGGTGAGCAGCTTGCGGGTGATGTGCTCAAGCTGGTCGCGCTCGGCGGTGCTCAGGGCGGACCACAGTTTGTGCAGGCAGTTGTGCTGAGGTGGCAGCACCTCACGCAGGAATTCGTGACCCTTATCGGTCAGCTGCAGATGCAGACAGCGGCGATCGTTATCGCTTTCACGGCGTTCAATCCAGCCGCGCTTTTCCAGCTCATCGGCAATGCGGGTAGCGTTGGTGCGTGATGAACCCAGCGCGCAGCTCAGTTCAGACGGCTGAATGCTATGGTTTTCCTGAGACTCCAGCGTAATCAACGCCATAAATAACGTCTCGTTAATCCCTTGAGCTTTCAGCATCTTATTACGGTTTTCCAGCAGCTTACCCTGCATGTGCATGCACAGGCGGGTCAGCAGGATTTCCTGATACGGGAAGTCCTCGTGACGACTGGCGCGGAATTTAAGCATTTGTTCAATGGGCGTAAACGAACTATCCATTTGGGCATAACCTCATTAATTACAGCCGATATAGTAACGATAGTGACAAATAATGTAAATGAATTATTTGTGCGGTTATATCCGCCAAAGGAATGCCACTATCGGAAAGTGCCGGGTAAATCCGTGACCCGGTGAGCACAGAAAGCGTGGGTGATGAACCCGAAGACGAGAGGATGTGAGGATGGGGGTCTGAACTATTCATGCCGTTAGCTAATATGTCACCCACATTAAAATTTCTGGGATAAATGATTGCGCTCACCTTAACAGATGCAGGCCTCCTTTACACCCCGGGAGGCCTAAAGCATTGTAAAACTTAGTGAGCGGCTTCCTGGCGATGATATCCGCGCCACCAGACCAGCAGGTTGAGCGCCGCCACGATGGCGCCAATCGCGCAGACGCCCGTCCAGCCCGCATGCTGCCACGCCGAGGCTGAAATTAACGACCCCGCCGCGCCGCCGATAAAGTAGCTGGTCATATACCCGGCCGTGAGGCGGTTTCGCGCCTCGGGCTTCACCCGATAGATAACGGTTTGGTTAGTGATATGGACGCCCTGTACGGTGAGGTCGAGCACCAAAATCCCGACGATCAGCGCCAGCACCGAAACGTGCCCGTACCAGATTGCCGCCCATGAGAGCAGCAGCAGAACGAGCCCAGCGGTGGTGGTGAGGTGTGATTTGCCCTTATCGGCGAGCCCGCCAGCGGGACGCGCGCCCAGCGCACCGGCGGCACCGGCAAGGCCGAACAGGCCAATAACCGCTTCGGAATAGTTAAACGGCGGCGCGGCAAGCAAAAACGCCATCGACGTCCAGAGGATGCTGAAGTTCGCGAAGGTTAAACAGCCGAGTAGTGCGCGAGTTCGCAGCAGCTTATCCTGCGTGAAGAGGCTGAAAACGGAGGCGAGAAGCTGCGGGTAGTTCAGGTTGTTTTCCTGCTTCACCTTCGGCAGCCCGCGCCACAGCGCCAGCGCCATGACGGCCATCAGCGCGCTCGCAACCCAGTAGACCGTTCGCCAGCCGCCGAGGCTTGCCAGCAGGCCCGCCACGGTTCGCGCCAGCAGGATCCCCAGCAGCAGGCCGCTCATGATCGTCCCGACGACCTTGCCGCGTTTATCCGGCGAGGCAAGCGTGGCCGCCAGCGGCACCAGGATCTGCGCCACGACGGAGAACAGCCCCGTCAGCGCGGTGCCCACAATCATCATCGTCAGCGACTGGCTGCTGGCGGTGATCAGCATCCCGCCGGCGGCCAGCAGCGTCATGGTGACAATCAGCATCCGGCGCTCAAACATATCGCCCAGCGGGACGAGGAACAGCAGCCCGGCGGCATAGCCGAGCTGGGCGGCGGTAACAATAAAGCCTGCGGAACTGGCGGAAAGATCAAACGCGCGGGCGATGGTATCCAGCAGAGGCTGGGCGTAATAATTGCTGGCGACGGCCAGACCCGTTGCCACGGACATCAAAATAATGAGAGCCGGGCTAAGCCCGTGAGGTGTTTTCGTCATTAGGTTCAGGAATCGTGAGTTAAGTGATTAATTTTCCGGAAACCATAATAGCGAATGATTGTGAATGTTGGGGGATTGTTACGTGCTGGATTGTGCGGTTTAGGTTGGGTGCTGTGTGATCCCCTCACCCCGGCCCTCTCCCCAAAGGGGAGAGGGTGGTCAACGTCCCCTCTCCCCTTTGGGGAGAGGGTTAGGGTGAGGGGCAGTATTTTACTTCTGGGCGTCAAGCGCCTCTTTCACCCAGCCGTCGAACTGCTGCTGGTGGGCCTTGATCCAGCCGTCAACGTGGCCTTTCACGTCCGCCTCGGAGGATTTGCCCGCGTGCATCATCGCGTTCTGGGCGTTGATGTCCGCCAGCGGCAGCTTCATCACCGAGAACAGCTTCGCGGCCGCCGGGTTTTTCTCTGCCCAGGCCTTGTTGGCCACAATGTGCATGGTATTCACCGGGAAGCCGTAGTTCATGCCGTTCGGCAGCTTGGTGTCGATGTCTTTCTGCTCGCCCGGCAGGGAGGAGAACGGCACCTGCAGCCATACCACGTCTTTGCCAGGCTTCAGCACGTCGCTCACCCAGTACGGCGTCCAGGTGTAGTAGATAACCGGCTTGCCTTCCTTAAAGCGGGCGATGGTGTCGGCCATCATCGCCGAGTAGTTGCCGTGGCTCACGTCGACGGTCTTCGCCAGATCGAACGCTTTGTTCTGGTGGTTAATCACCGCCTCGCAGCCCCAGCCCGGCGAGCAGCCCATCATGTCGGCCTTGCCGTCGCCGTTGGTGTCGAACAGCTTCGCAATCTTCGGATCTTTCAGCTGTTCAATATTGGTGATGTGATACTTGTCGGCGGTTTTCTTGTCGATCAGGTATCCCTGCGCCGCGCCGGTCACGAAGGTCCCTTCGCGGTAGAACTTCTTGTCGCCGCCCGCGGCGGCATACATATCGTCGTGCAGCGGCTGCCAGTTAACGGCGGTAAAGGTAGCATCGCCGGAGGCAATCGAGGTGTAGCCCACGTTGTAATCCACTTCGCTGGCGGTGTTGACCGTATAGCCCAGCTTTTCCAGCGCGCGGCTCACGATCTGGGTCTGGAAGGACTCTTCCGAAATGGTGCTCTGCACCGGCTGCACGGTAATGCCTTTGCCCGGCAGGTCGGCCGCAAACGCGCTGGAAGAGACAAGGGTGGCAAACGCTGTGGCAAAAAGTACGCTATGTCGCATCGTTGTTCCTTATTTTGATTTCGTGAAAGGGCGGGTGAGTAACCCGACGGGGCCGGTGGTATACCAGCGACGGTTGCCGCGACTGCGTGAATCACGACCGACGGCCTGCGTGAGGCGGTCAAGAATAATGGCGAGGATCACGATGCCGACGCCGCCGACGGTTGCCAGCCCCATATCGAGGCGGCCAATGCCGCGCAGCACCATCTGGCCCAGGCCGCCCACGGCGATCATAGAGGCGATAACCACCATCGACAGCGCCAGCATCAGCGTCTGGTTAACGCCCGCCATAATGGTTGGCATGGCCAGCGGGAGCTGAACCTTAAACAGCATCTGGCGCGGGCTGGCGCCGAACGAGCGTGACGCCTCAATGAGATCGGCTGGCACCTGATTAATGCCCAGAATGGTCAGGCGAATAATCGGCGGCAGGGCGAAGATAATGGTCACTACCACGCCCGGCACGTTGCCGATCCCGAACAGCATGACGATCGGCACCAGATACACGAACGCCGGGGTGGTCTGCATCGCATCCAGCAGCGGTCGAATGATCTTCGCCGCCCGCGGGCTGCGGGCCAGCCAGATCCCCATCGGCAGGCCGATAACGATACAGAAGAGCAGGGCGGTCAGCACCAGCGCCAGGGTGATCATCGCCTGCGACCACGCGCCGATCGCGCCGATGGCAATCAGCGAGACCAGCGTGGCAACGCCCATTCCGGCGCTGCCGAACTGCCAGGCGATCAGGGAGAACAGGATAATCGCCACCGGCGCGGGCATGCCCAGCAACATCTGCTGGAAGCCGTTCAGGATGTAATCCACCGGCACGCGGATCCCCTGGAACACCGGGCGGAAGTGCGTCACCACCCAGTCGATCCCTTCGGTGACCCAGCGGTCGAGCGGGATCAGCGTTTTGTGGAATGGATCCATAATATTGAAGTGTTCAGGCGCCGGTGCAGGCGCGCTGTTGAGCCAGTCCGCCGTGCCGCCGTCGGCTGGCGCAGGCGTGGATGAGCCCCACGCGTCGGCGGATTGTGCCGCGCTGTCCGCAGCGTCAGCAGTGCCCCACGGGTTAGTTTGATCGGTCATTGTTTGCCCCCTCGCGATCTAAAGCCTGCAGCAGCATCCGTTTTGAGATGATGCCGACGTACTGTTGTTCTTCACCCACCACCGGCACGGCGCACGGCGCCTGGCCGACGTGTGAGAGCAGTTCGCTGAGCGGCGTTTCGGCGTCCACGGCAAGCGGGGCGTCGATAACCGCCGCATCAATACCCTGATTTTCGCCAAGCGCGGTTTTCAGAGAATCGATGGAGACAATGCCAACAAATTTATTACCGCGTTCGATCAGATAACCGTATTCACGGTCCTCATCCTGCAGCAGCTTGAGCGCAGAGCGCGGGCCAAATCCCGGCGTTTTACGAATAAGACCGTTTGGTGAACGACGGGCGATATCTTTGGCGCTAAACACCTGGCTAATATCCACGCCGCGGAAGAAGGTGCGGACATAATCATTGGCCGGATTATTGAGAATTTCATCCGGCGTGCCGACCTGCACCACTTCGCCGTTTTGCATAATGGCAATACGATCGCCAATACGCATCGCTTCGTCCAGATCGTGGGAAATAAAGACAATGGTGCGCTGATGTTTCGCCTGTAATTTTACCAGCTCATCCTGCATCTCGGTGCGAATTAACGGATCGAGCGCCGAGAAGGCTTCATCCATTAATAAAATATCGGGATTAATGGCGAGGGCGCGGGCTAATCCCACGCGCTGACGCATGCCGCCAGAAAGTTCATCCGGATAGCCGTGAGCATAATTCTCCAGCCCAACCTGACGCAGCGCGTCCAGCGCTTTTTCCTGACGCTCAGCGGCGGAAACGCCCGCTAATTCCATTCCAAATGCGGTATTATCTAATACCGTCATGTGCGGCATTAACGCGAATGACTGGAACACCATCGCAATCTTTTTTCTGCGCACCTCGCGAAGCTCGGCGTCAGATATTTTGGCAATATCCACGCCGTCAATCAGCACCTGTCCGCGGGTGGGTTCAATCAGGCGATTGAGAAGGCGAACCATAGTGGATTTACCCGAGCCGGATAACCCCATGATGACAAAAATCTCGCCTTCTTCAATGGCCAGACTGGCGTCTTTAACGCCAAGCGATAGCCCGGTTTTTTCCAGAATTTGCTCTTTCGAAAGTCCTTTTTCGATGTATTTGAATGCGCGCTGCGGGTGCTCGCCAAATACCTTATAAAGATTCTTCACTTCTAATTTAATTGCCATGCAATAGAGAGTGTCCTGTTATTTGATTATGTCGATATGATTACCATGGTAAATAGTTAACTGGCATAACCCTAACATACTGAGAATCTGAGACAACCCTACGTGTGCTGGTGGCATGAATTTTGCCGCAAGCGAAACGGCTGAATTTCCCATGAGTAAAGGGCTGAGCGCGGTTTGAATTTTTCTGAATTTTTTGCTGCTGCATCGGGAGATTTCGCCTGAATCGGTATGAATCAGGCGAATATGACGCGGAAATTACAGTGTAGTTGTATTGTAAATATTAAGTGGGAAATAATGAGATTTATATTTAATTAATGAACGTTAATCGGTTCATTAAAAATCCCAATCTTCATCTTCCGTCTCTACCGCTTTGCCCATCACGTACGACGAACCCGACCCGGAGAAGAAATCGTGGTTTTCGTCGGCATTAGGCGAAAGCGCCGCCAGAATGGCCGGGTTCACCTCCGCCATTTCCGGCGGGAACAGCGCCTCGTAGCCGAGGTTCATCAGCGCCTTGTTGGCGTTGTAGCAAAGGAACGCCTTAACGTCTTCCGCCCAGCCCGTTCCGGCATAGAGCTCGTCGGTATAGCTCAGCTCGTTATCGTACAAGTCCATCAGCAAATCGAGCGCGAAGCCTTTCAGCTCCTCGCGCTTCTCAGCGCTCACTTTCTCCAGCCCTTTCTGATACTTATAGCCAATGTAATAGCCGTGAACCGCTTCATCACGAATAATCAGGCGAATCAAATCCGCGGTGTTGGTGAGCTTGCCGCGGCTCGACCAGTACATCGGCAGCCAGAAGCCGGAATAGAAGAGGAAGGATTCCAGAAACACGCTGGCAATTTTCTTTTTCAACGGCTCGTCGGCGCGATAGTACGCCAGCACCAGCTCTGCCTTTCGCTGCAGCGACGCGCTCTCTTCGCTCCACGCGTAGGCCGCGTCCACGTCTTTGGTCTGGCACAGCGTCGAGAAAATCGAGCTGTAGGATCGGGCGTGCACCGCTTCCATAAAGCTGATGTTCGACATCACCGCCTCTTCGTGCGGCGTCAGCGCGTCGCACATCAGCGCGGGCGCGCCGACGGTATTCTGAATGGTGTCCAGCAGCGTCAGGCCGGTAAACACGCGGATCGTCAGCTGCTGTTCGGCGTGGCTCAGCGTTTGCCAGGCCGGAATATCGTTAGAGAGCGGCACCTTTTCCGGCAGCCAGAAGTTGCTGGTGAGGCGGTTCCACACTTCCAGGTCTTTATCATCCTGGATCTTGTTCCAGTTAACGGCGCTCACGCGTGACAGTTTCATCCCTTCTCCTTACAGCGCGCAGGACACGCAGCCTTCAATTTCGGTGCCTTCCAGCGCAAGCTGGCGCAGGCGAATGTAGTACAGCGTCTTGATGCCTTTCTTCCAGGCGTAGATCTGCGCCCTGTTGATATCGCGCGTGGTGGCGGTATCCGGGAAGAAGAGCGTTAAGGACAGCCCCTGATCCACGTGCTTCGTCGCCTCGGCGTAGGTATCGATGATCTTCTCCGGGCCGATCTCGTACGCGTCCTGGTACAGCGCCAGGTTTTCGTTGGTCATAAACGGGGCGGGATAGTAAACGCGCCCGGTTTTGCCTTCCTTACGGATCTCGATTTTCGACACGATCGGGTGAATGCTCGACGTGGCGTGGTTGATGTAGGAAATCGATCCGGTTGGCGGCACCGCCTGCAGGTTCTGGTTATAGATGCCGTATTGCATGACGTCGGCGCGAAGCTGCTGCCACATCGCGCGCGTCGGCAAAACGATCCCGGCGCGGGCAAACAGCGCCCGCACCTTCGCGGTTTTCGGCTGCCAGTCGCCTTCAAGATACTGGCTGAAATATTCGCCGCTGGCGTAGCGCGACTGCTCAAACCCCGCAAAACGCTGGCCGCGCTCGCGGGCCAGCATCATCGAGGCGTGCAGCGCGTGCCAGGTGACGGTGTAGAAATAGAGGTTGGTGAAATCCAGCCCTTCCGGGCTGCCGTAGGCGATGCCTTCCCGTGCCAGATAGCCGTGCAGGTTCATCTGCCCCAGCCCAATGGCGTGCGACGCGGCGTTGCCCGCCGCGATGGACGGCACGCTGCGGATGTGGCTCATGTCCGACACCGCCGTCAGCCCGCGGATCGCCGTCTCGACCGTGCGGCCAAAGTCGGGGGAATCCATGGTGTGGGCGATATTCAGCGACCCGAGGTTGCAGGAGATATCTTTCCCCACGTCCGCGTAGTCCAGGTTCTCGTCATAGGTGGAGGCGCTGTTGACCTGCAGGATCTCCGAGCACAGGTTGCTCATGTTGATGCGCCCGGCAATCGGATTGGCGCGGTTCACCGTGTCCTCATACATGATGTACGGATAGCCGGACTCAAACTGAATTTCGGCCAGCGTCTGGAAGAAGTCGCGGGCGTTGATGTACGTCTTGCGGATGCGGTCGTCGGCAACCAGCTCGTCGTACAGCTCGCTGATGGCTAGGTCGCCGAACGCTTTGCCGTAGATGCGCTCCACGTCATACGGCGAGAATAGCGCCATGTCGGCATTTTCTTTGGCGAGCGCAAAGGTGATGTCCGGGATGACGACGCCGAGCGACAGGGTCTTAATGCGGATTTTTTCGTCGGCGTTTTCGCGCTTGGTATCGAGAAAGCGCAGGATGTCCGGGTGGTGCGCGTGCAGATACACCGCGCCCGCGCCCTGGCGCGCGCCGAGCTGGTTGGCGTACGAGAACGCATCTTCCAGCATTTTCATCACCGGGATCACCCCGGAAGACTGGTTTTCTATGCGCTTGATTGGCGCACCCGCTTCGCGCAGGTTGGAGAGCAGTAACGCCACGCCGCCGCCGCGTTTCGAAAGCTGTAGCGCCGAATTTACCGCGCGGCCAATCGACTCCATGTTGTCTTCGATGCGCAGCAGGAAGCAGGAGACCAGCTCGCCGCGCTGGGCCTTGCCGCAGTTGAGGAACGTTGGCGTGGCGGGCTGGAAGCGGCCGGAGAGGATCTCGTCGGTCAGCCGCCCGGCCAGCGCTTCATCACCCTGGGCGAGCGTCAGCGCGACCATTACGGTGCGATCCTCAAAGCTTTCAAGATAGCGTTTGCCGTCGAAGGTCTTCAGGGTGTAGCTGGTGTAATACTTCCACGCGCCGAGAAACGTCTGGAAGCGAAAGCCGCTGGCGTGGGCGCGCTCGAACAGCTTCACCACGAAGGCGCGGTCATAGCGGGCCAGCGCGCGCTCTTCGTAATAGCCTTCTTTGACCAGATAGTCGAGGCGCTCCTGCTGGCTGCCAAACGTCACGCTGTTCGGACGGACGTGGGCGGCAAAAAAGGCGTCCACCGCCTCGTGGTCTTTGCCGAACTGGATGCGCCCCTCGCGATCGTAGAGGTTAAGCATCGCGTTCAGCGCGTGGTAATCCGGCGTCCCCTGGATTACGCGTTCTGCGGTTGTCGTTGCCAAAATTCGTTCACTCCTTTACGCACGTTTTCAACGTCCTGCGGTGTCCCCATCAGTTCAAACCGATAGAGATACGGCACGCCGCATTTTTGAGAGATGAGATCGCCGGCGCGGCAAAACGCGTCGCCGAAGTTGCGATTGCCCGCTGCGATCACGCCGCGAATGCGCTGCCGGTTGTGCGGATCGTTCAGAAAACGAATCACCTGGCGGGGCACCGCGCCGGCCGTGCCGCCGCCACCGTAGCTGGGCACCACCAGGATGTAGGGTTCGTCCACCTGAATGCGCTCCCGCTCGTTGAGCGGAATGCGGATCGCGGGCAGCCCGACGCGCTCAATAAAGCGAAGCGTGTTTTCCGAACTGCTGGAGAAGTAGACCAGCGTGCTCATGCACGGGCGGCCTGAGCGCTAAGGCGGTTGATCATATCCGGGCGAAAGCCGGACCAGCTGGTTTCACCGGCAACAACCACCGGAAGCTGGCGGAAGCCCTGCGCGCGCAGCGCGTCGGCGGCGTCCGGGACCAGGTCGATATTCACCATCTCAAAGGCAACGCCGCGGCTTTCCATGGCGCGCTTGGTAGCGTGGCACTGAACACAATCGTTACGAGTGTAAATAATAATGCTCATGATTCGTATTTCCATTTAGAATGAGAAAGCGGCGCGAAGCTTCGCGTCGGGTTGTGTGTCTCTTGCTAAGAAAGATACTAGATGTAGTTGTGAAAGATTTCAACCATACAAGATATGGGAAATTTAGATTGATGATGTCCCGATGATGAGCACGACGGGGCAGGGGCGGCTGATGGCGATTTTCAGCTATTGGACAAAGAAAAGCCCCGTAACCTAAGGCTAACGGGGCCGATATGAAGCCACTAACTTATTTTCGCAGGCTGAGCAGGGCACCCACGAAGATCCCTACCGCGGCAACGGTGCTCAGCGCGTACATCGGTTTTTCACGCACGAAGGTATTTGCGCAGCTCATGGCATCGCAGGCGGCCTGAGAGGCGCGCGAACGGCCGTTCATTCTGGCGCGCGTTTCGCGCAGCAAAGACTGAGCCTTACGTTTCGCGGCATCCGCTTCGTCCTTGGCGTCACTTCCCCAGGATTTCAACACCTCTTCCAGCGTGTCGGCTAATTGGCTGACATCATTACGAATATCCTGAGCGTCGTCGTTAATATCGTTTCGGTTCGGTCTGTTAAACATACGATCCTCCTTAATTTGGCGTTCCCATTAAGTCTAGCTCACGAATCAAATGTCTGAAGCGAGTCACGACGTAAAAGACAGTTTATGGAATATTCTGAAAGCACTGCTAATGCTGATTACTGTAAGGTTGCCGGGCAGGAAAAGATAACGAGGAATATATATGTATTTACGACCGGATGAGGTGGCGCGCGTTCTTGAAAAAGCGGGATTCACCATGGACGAAGTGACATCAAAAGCCTATGGATATCGCCGCGGCGAGAATTATGTTTATGTCAACCGTGAAGCGAGAATGGGGCGCACGGCTCTCATTATTCACCCGACGCTGAAAGACAGAAGTTTGTCATTTGCTGAGCCTGCCTCGGAAATTAAAACCTGCGATCATTACCAGCAATTTCCGCTCTATTTAGGCGGTGAAACGCATGAGCATTATGGTATTCCGCACGGTTTTAGCTCCCGAATGGCGCTGGAGCGCTTCCTGACAGGAGTGTTCGGCGAGGTGCAGTAAGTTTTCGACTGGCCTAAGCCAGTCGTCTTCCTTCACGCTTTAGCCTGGCCATAGTGGCTGACTTTAAACAGGCGACGGCAGTAGTCCAGGAAATAGCCATATACCGCGCCCATCAGCATCGACACCACGACATTTGAGCTTACGGCTGCGGCAATCTGGTGCCAGTCCGCGCCCACTACCAGCAGAATCGCAACGTATACCGGTGACTGGAACGTCACGTAGGCCAGCACGTCTGCCAGGTTTTTCACCCAGCCCGTTGGGCTTACGCGGCGCGCGCAGCGCATGATCGCATCGCGGTACATACCGTATGGCCATGCAATAAGAATGTTAACCGGGATCGCGACAAGACGAGAAGAAAGCGACTGCTCAAAGGTCATTCCTGAGAGGAAAATTTCGATCATCATGTTGACGACGGAACAATAGACAACCATCGCGAACGTATCCGCTACCGCATGGCGCAGGCGAGACTGCGGTGAAAACATGGCTGAACTCCTTGAGCGCACTATAAAAGACGTTCCTACCCGCAGCGAGTAGTGCTTTAGGTTGGCTAATTTGATGCGCATAGAGTATATCTCTGCCTGTAAACTAACAATTAGTGATAAATTTTTATTTAATGGCGTTTTGTCAACAAAATTCTCTAAAGTTGCCTGTTTCTCGCCCGCTTCGTTATTTTCTCTCTCTCTTCGATTTTTTGCATTTTAAATCATGTGGTTAGTGTTTTGTGTGTGTAAGTGTCTGCGCTGCGCGCCGCCTGAGAGGTAAGCGGAGGGCTGTATGGCAGATTAGCGTAATATTTATCCATTTTTCCGTGCTGTCGTAGCGTAAAATTCTGCCTGTAGCGTCATTTATTCATCCAATAAAAATGAATTTTTATGCAAAATATGGCTGCGCCGGAGAATGTCCATGCGTAGCCGCCGTTGATCCTGGATATTATCGTGGTGATTAATTTGCAAAAGAGTTATTAAGTAATATAGATAATTAGTTTAAGATAAATATCTACAATAATAACGAAAGGCGATCGCGGGTGGATATTGCGAACGAAATGAATTATTCTATTAACTGATTTTCGGCTTACATACAACGAAAAGGTTTTCAATTAATATGTCTTTGACGTTACAGAATCTTAATAATATCCGCACACTTCGTGCGCTGGCCCGTGAATTATCCCTGGACGTTCTCGAGGACGTGCTGGAGAAATTCAACACCGTTGTTGAAGAAAAACGTAACGAGCAGTCAGAGCTTGAAAAGCAGCGTGCCGAGCAGCAGGAAAAAATTAATGCTCTGCTGGAGCTGATGAAAGCCGACGGCATTTCCCCGTCTGATTTGCTGGGTTCTGAACTGGTAAGCGGGGGCAATCAGGCGAAAAAACGTAAAACCCGTGAAGCGAAATATCGCTTTACTGACGCAAACGGTGAAGAGAAAACGTGGACAGGCCAGGGCCGCACGCCGAAGCCAATTGCGATTGCGCTGGAAAACGGTAAGTCGCTGGATGATTTCCTGATTTAACGACATTGCCGGGCGGAACGCGCCGCCCGGCTAGTTATCTCAGCAAACGCCAAAATCACCGGCTTCGGTGTAGGGTGTCACCTCCGCCGCGTTGAGCGTGAACTTTTCGCCCTGCTCATTGCTCGCCTGTACCACCACGATCTCTTCACCGTTCACTTCAAGAATTTTCAGTTTTGGACCGCCCTGGCGCGGTTGCACATAATCGCCGACAGAAAACATAGTACCTCCTCTTCATTGGTGTGTTTTCACCTTAGCCCACGCGCGCTGGGGCGTACAATCTATTTCAGCGATTACGCCTTACGAGGGGCGTCGGTTCCACGGCATCACCTTCAGCAGCCGCGCCATGCCGCAAAAGCCGGTCACCCCGGCAAACAGCAGGCCCGCGCCGACAAACCCGCTGAGCAGGAAAAAGCCCGAGGACACGCTGTAGCCCAGCGCTACGCCACACAAAATCAGCGCGCCTGCGGCAATTTGCACCTGGCGCATCAGCGGAAGCGGCTGGGATTTATCTTCAACGGTCGGCAGCCCGGCCTGCTTCCAGCCCTGAATGCCGCCCTCAAGAAGCCAGCCGTGTGCCAGGGGAGCAGCCTGCGCGAGCCGCCCGGCGTTGTTCGACGTGCGCATGCCGGACTGGCAGTGAAAAATCACCGTATCGCCGGGCTTAACGTGCAGCCCGGCGGGCAGGGCGTCGAGCGGAACAGAGCGCGCCCCGGCGATGCGCTCGCGGGCGTACTCGTCCGGATCGCGGATATCGATTAGCGTCGCGCCTTCAGCGAGCAGCGCGCTGGCCTGCTGGGGCGAAAGTAGAGGTAAAGACATAGCGGCTCCTTACGGGCAGTAAAGGGTTTTCAGGGTGCTAATGAGCTGGTTGACGGCATCATTTTTGATGGCATAGAGGATGCGCTGGGCGTCTCGCGTGCTGTCGATCAGGCCCTCGTCGCGCATACGCGCCAGATGCTGCGAGGTGGCGGATGCGCTAAGGCCCGTGGCGCGCGCCAGTTCGCCCGCGCTGGTGCCCGGCGCGCCGCAGAGCATGCAGAGGATCAGCAGCCGGTTTGGGTTGCTCATCGCCTTAAGTAACGCGGCGGCCTGCGCGGCGCTGGCCTGGAGCTGTTCGAGTTCGTTCATGTTAATTTAGCCTTTGCTTAATTAAGATAATGCTAAACTAAAGGCGGGCGTTCTGCCAGCCCGTTAAACGTAAAAGAGGGTAAAAAGCGCGTTTAGCCGTGGCGCTTGCCGCTAATCTGGCTACGCTTAAAGAGCAATACTTTTCATGACTTTCAACTGGTTAGCTTGTAGGGAGACATCATGGGTTTTTGGCGTATCGTCTTTACCATTATTTTGCCGCCGCTGGGCGTGCTGCTTGGCAAAGGCTTCGGCTGGGCGTTTATTCTGAACATTCTTTTGACGCTGCTGGGCTATATTCCCGGCCTCATCCACGCCTTCTGGGTACAAACCAAAAGCTAGGCGCGCCAGAGCAAGTCGCTGTAAATTCCGGTTAACACGCCCTGCGGAGCAAACTGCTGTTTGATCCAGCGCGTGACCTGGCCGGTAGCCGCATGCTGCGTAGCGAGCAGCATGCGGGAATCCTGGCGCGGGTTGTTAATCCGCCGCGCGATCAGCAGGCCGTCTTCCACCGCGTCCCTCACCATGTATTCCGGTAGAAACCCAATCCCGTCGCCCAGAATCTGACACTGGCACTTGGTGTTAAAGTCCGGCACCAGGATCGCCTCCTGGCCGTGCAGCAGCCAGCCGACCTTCTTGTTGATGGTGTGCGCGGTATCTTCGACCATGATGTTCGGATACAGGCGCAGCTGGCTTTCGGCAATCGGCTCCGGCACAAACGCCAGCGGATGCGTCGGCGCGATGGCAAATACCCAGCGGATCGCGCCGATTTCGGTGTAATCAATCCCGCCGCCGTCCAGCAGCGTGTCCGGCGCGCCGATCGCGATATTGGCCTGGTTGTTGATGATCGAATCCCAGACGCCGTTATACACCTCGGTCGTGACGGTAATCTGGCAGGTGGGGAACTGCTTTTTCAATACCTGCAACAGCCTGGCGGTGTGGCGCGGCGTGTACAGCAGCTGGTTAATGCAGATGCGCACCCGCGTCTCAATTCCCTGAGAGATGGTATCGATCCCGCGCTTGATGGCGTGAAAGTCGTTCAGCAGGTCGGTGGCCTTGCGGTAAAAATAAAACCCGGACTCGGTCAGCTCGATGCTGCGGGTATTACGCACGAACAGCACCACGTCCAGCCCGGTCTCCATGCGCTTGATGGTGTAGCTAATCGCGGATGTGGTCACGCCAAGCTCCGCCGCCGCTTTGCTGAAGCTGCCAAACCGCGCCGCGGTGGTGAAGGCCAGCAGGTTCTCTTCGGTAAAGATGGAATTCATATCACGGCTCCATGCAACCATCAGTTTTGAACATATTTTAACAGCACGGCAACACTGCGTTTGATGCCGATCACAGTTCTGCCAATTTCTCGCGAGCCGCGTGCGGCAAGGCCTCATGAGCCATAAGCATAATGCAGCTTTGCGCGGCTAAAAAGCGGTGCGTCATAAGAAAAAGGTTGCACGGCCGCACGTTTTAGCCAGATTGTTAAATCTAACTCAACAATGAATTGGCTGTCGATGAATGCTTTTTAAGCGGATTCTTTTCTGCCGGGGCTGTTGCTATTCTCGGCTCATCAGAAATGAATACATCGGGAGTCTGAATATGTCTGCAACTGAACTCGTTACTGAATTTCTGCTGGCGGCAGAGCAGGGAAATATCGACGCGCTCAATGCCTGCATCGAGAAGGGCGTGGATATTAACGCCACCAATCGCCAGAAGCGCACCGCCATTATTATTGCCAGCCTGAACAAGCACTACGCCTGCGTTGAGCGGTTAATTTCCGCCGGGGCGGATATCGATATGCAGGATCAGACCTGCTTTAACCCCTTCCTGATTAGCTGCCTGACGAACGACGTAACCCTGCTGCGCATCGTACTACCGGCGAATCCCGATCTCGATCGCCTGACGCGATTCGGCGGCGTGGGCATTACCCCCGCGAGCGAAAAAGGCCACGTTGAGATCGTGCGCGAGCTGCTGGAAAAAACCGACATTAACGTCAACCACACCAACTTCGTCGGCTGGACGCCGCTGCTGGAGGCCATCGTGCTAAACGACGGCGGCGCCAAACAGCAGGAAATTGTGAAGCTGTTGCTGGATCACGGCGCGAATCCGCACATGACCGATAAATACGGCAAAACCCCGCTCGAGCTGGCGCGGGAAAAAGGCTTCACGGCGATCGCCGAGCTGCTGCTGGCGGCAGGCGCATAATCTTTTCGGCCAGCGATAGCCGGCTGGCCGCTTTTCACTACACGCATTTTACCAACGTGCATTTTGCACGCTGGCGGCCCCCTTTTATCCGCGATCAGGAGAAAATAATGCCAACCAAAATCGTCATCAAAAAGAATACCTATTTTGATTCGGTCTCCTTAATGTCGGTCTCCACCAAAGCCAATAAATTGCCGGGCGTTGAGCAGGCGTTTGTGGCGATGGCGACCGAAATGAACAAGGGCGTTTTAAAAAACCTCGGCCTGCTGACGCCGGAATTAAATGAGGCCAAAAACGGCGACCTGATGATCGTCATTAAAGGCGAGGCGGCGAATGATGAAACCCTGGCCGCCATTGAAGCGCTGTTCACGCGTAAGGAGAGCGCGGGCTCCCACGAGGCGCGCTACGCGACGATTGCCAGCGCCAAAACCCATCGCCCCGACGCTAACCTGGCGGTCATCTCCGTCAACGGCACCTTTGCCGCCCGCGAGGCGCGCCAGGCGCTGGAAAACGATCTCAACGTGATGCTGTTTTCCGACAACGTGTCGCTCGACGACGAGCTGGCGCTTAAGCAGCTGGCGCACCAGAAAGGGCTGCTGATGATGGGGCCGGACTGCGGCACCGCCATCATCAACGGCGCGGGTCTTTGCTTTGCCAACGCGGTGCGCCGCGGGCCGATCGGCATCGTCGGCGCCTCCGGCACCGGCAGCCAGGAGCTGAGCGTGCGCATTCACGAGTTTGGCGGCGGCATATCGCAGCTGATCGGCACCGGCGGTCGCGATCTTAGCGAAAAGATCGGCGGCCTGATGATGCTCGACGCCATCGCCATGCTTGAAGCCGATGATTCCACCCGGGTGATAGCGCTGATCTCCAAGCCGCCTGCGCCCGCCGTTGCCGAAAAGGTGCTGGCCCGCGCGCGCGCCTGCCGTAAGCCGGTCGTCGTTTGCTTCCTCGGCCGCAGCGAACCGCCCGCCGATGAGGACGGCCTGCAGTTTGCCCGCGCCACCAAAGAGGCGGCGCTGAAGGCGGTGCTGCTGACCGGCATTAAAAAGGAGTCTCTCGATCTGCACCCGCTCAACTGGCCGCTGATTGAAGAGGTGCGCGCCCGCCTGACGCCGCAGCAGAAGTACATTCGCGGCCTGTTCTGCGGCGGCACCCTGTGCGACGAGGCGATGTTCGCCGCGCTGGAGAAGTTCGACGACGTCTACAGCAACATCCAGCCGGATCCGGCTAAACGCCTGCAAGACATCAACGTCAGCCAGGCCCATACCTTCCTCGACTTCGGCGACGACGATTTCACCCACGGCAGGCCGCACCCGATGATCGACCCGACCAACCGCATCAGCCGCCTGCTGCAGGAGGCGCGCGATCCCGAAGTGGGAGTGATCGTGATGGACTTCGTGCTGGGCTTCGGCGCGCACGAGGATCCGGTGGGCGTCATGCTTGAGGCGATCGAAGAGGCGCAGGCGATCGCGAAGGCCGACGGCCGCCCGCTGGCGATCCTCGGCTACGTGCTCGGCACCGACCAGGATCCGCAGACGCTGGCGCAGCAGTGCCAGCTGCTGACCGACGCGGGCGTCATCTGGGCCAGCAGCAGCACCAATACCGGACTGCTGGCGCGCGAATTTGTCTGCAAAGGGGAGAAAGCATAATGACGACCTTATTCAACCAGCCGCTGAACGTGATTAACGTTGGCATTGCGATGTTCAGTGACGATCTCAAAAAGCAGCACGTTCCCGTCACCCGGCTCGACTGGACGCCGCCGGGGCAGGGCAATATGCAGGTGGTGGACGCGCTCGACCAGCTTGCGGAAAAGCCGCTGGCGGAAAAAATCGCCGCCGCTAACGCCATTGCGCTGGAGCGCATTATTCAGTCTCATCCGGTGCTGGTGGGCTATGACCAGGCGATTAACGTCGTGCCGGGAATGACCCGCACCACCATTCTTCACGCCGGTCCGCCCGTCTCGTGGGAAAACATGTGCGGTGCGATGAAGGGGGCGGTCACCGGGGCGCTGGTATTCGAGGGGCTGGCGAAAGATATCGAAGACGCGGAGCGCGTCGCGGCGTCGGGCGACATCACCTTCTCGCCGTGCCACGAGCACGACTGCGTGGGATCGATGGCGGGCGTCACCTCCGCGTCGATGTTTATGCACATCGTCGAGAACAAAACCTACGGCAACCGCGCGTTTACCAACCTCAGCGAGCAGATGGCGAAGATCCTGCGCATGGGCGCTAACGACCAGAGCGTGATCGACCGCCTGAACTGGATGCGCGACGTGCTCGGCCCGATGCTGCGCGACGCGATGAAGATTATCGGCGAAATAGATCTGCGCCTGATGCTGGCCCAGGCCCTGCACATGGGCGACGAGTGCCACAACCGCAACAACGCGGGCACCACGCTGCTGATCCAGGCGCTGACGCCGGGTCTGATTCAGGCCGGTTATCCGGTGGAGCAGCAGCGCGAGGTGTTCGAGTTCGTCGCCAGCAGCGACTACTTCTCCGGCCCGACGTGGATGGCGATGTGCAAAGCCGCGCTGGACGCCGCGCACGGCATCGAGTACAGCACCGTGGTCACCACCATGGCGCGCAACGGCTACGAGTTCGGCCTGCGCGTGTCCGGCCTGCCGGGGCAGTGGTTTACCGGCCCGGCGCAGCAGGTGATTGGCCCGATGTTCGCGGGCTATAAGCCGGAAGACTCCGGGCTGGACATCGGCGACAGCGCGATTACCGAAACCTACGGCATCGGCGGCTTTGCGATGGCCACAGCCCCGGCGATTGTGGCGCTGGTGGGCGGCACGGTGGACGAAGCCATCGACTTCTCGCGCCAGATGCGCGAAATCACCCTCGGGGAAAACCCCAACGTCACCATTCCGCTGCTGTCGTTCATGGGCATACCGAGCGCCATCGACATCACCAAAGTGGCCGGCAGCGGCATTCTGCCGGTGATCAACACCGCCATTGCCCATAAAGACGCGGGCATTGGCATGATCGGGGCGGGCATCGTTCACCCGCCGTTTAGCTGTTTTGAAAAGGCGCTGTTGACCTTCCGCGATCGCTACTTTTTATAAGGCAAGCATCCATGAAAAACATCAAGCTGGAGTGGAAAAGAGGTGACTGGGCGGCGTATTTCGGGTTGATGACCAACAACCTGACCAATCTGCTGACCATGATGGGGCTGCTCATTTTTGTCGTCGGCATCCCGAAGGAAATTGTTTATGGACGCATCGCGCCGGCCTTCGGGCTGGCGGTACTGGTGGCCAGCGTTTGCTATACGTGGTTTGGTCTGCAGATGGCCCGTGCCACCGGGCGAACGGACGTCACCGCACTGCCGTCGGGCCCGAGCGCCCCGTCGATTTTTACCGTCACCTTTCTGGTGCTGATGCCGGTTTATCAGCAGACGGGCGACGCGGATTTCGCCATCCAGATTGGCCTGGTGTGGTGCTTCGTGGAGGCGCTGATTCTGGCGGGCGGTTCGTTCTTAGGCGAAACCATCCGCAGGATGATCCCGCGCACCGTGCTGCTGTCGTGCCTCTCCGGCTTAGGCCTGCTGCTGCTGGCGATGAACCCGATGCTGCAGGCGTTCGAAGCGCCGACCGTCTCCTTCATCGTGCTGCTGCTGATATTCATTAACTGGTTTGGCAAAAAGCCGATCTTCGCCCGCATCCCGACCGGCCTGCTGCTGCTGGTTGCCGGCACTCTGCTTGCGTGGATCTCCGGCCTGCAAAGCCCGGAGGCGATAAAAGCGTCGATGTCCTCGTTCGGCTTTAACCCGCCGTCGGTGCATATCGAAGGCTTTATGCAGGGGCTGCCGCACGCGCTGCCGTACCTGGCCTCGGCGGTTCCTCTGGGGCTGGCGAACTACATCTTCGACCTCGAAAATATCGAGAGCGCCCACGCGGCGGGGGATGAATACCCGACCCGCAAGGTGATGCTGGCGAACGGCCTGGCGTCGATGCTCGGCTGCCTGATGGGCAACCCGTTCCCGGTGACGGTCTACGTCGGCCACGCGGGCTGGAAAGCGATGGGGGCGAGCATCGGTTATACGCTGGCCTCCGGCGTGACCATGTTCATCGTGCCGCTGTTCGGGCTGGGGGCCTTTATGCTCGCCATCATCCCGATGACCGCCATCGTGCCGATTCTGGTCTTTATCGGGGTGGTCACCGCCAACCAGGTGGTGCGCGAAACGCCGAAGGTGGAGGTGCCCGTGATCTTCATCTGCCTGTTCCCGTGGATCGCCAACTGGGCGCTGACCATGATGAACAGCGTGATGGGGGCGGCGGGCACCAGCGCGGCAACAATCGGCACCGACGTGCTGCACAGCAAGGGCATTTACTACGAAGGCCTGGTGCATCTGGGCAGCGGCGCGCCGCTTGCCAGCATGCTCTGGGGCTGCATTGCCATCTTCGCCATCATCAACAAGCCGCTGCGCGGAGCCGTCGCCGCCGCGGGCGGGGCGCTGCTGGCGCTGTTTGGCGTGATCCACGCGCCGGCGGTCGGCTTCGCCGAGGGCAGCTCGCTGATGTTCGTCACGGCCTACCTGATGATGGGCGGCATGTTCGTGGTGAAGCATTTCCTTGATAGTCGCGAGACGGCGAGCGCAAGCGCGACGGTTTCTGAGTCCTGATATTGCCCCTCACCCCAGCCCTCTCCCCTATGGGGAGAGGGTGTAATCGTTCCCTCTCCCCATAGGGGAGAGGGTTAGGGTGAGGGGAAAATACCGCACCTTCTCAAAGGAACAAAAATGAAACAACTCATGGTCGTCGCCATCGGCGGCAACAGCATTATCAAAGATAACGCCAGCCAGTCGGTCGAGCACCAGGCGCAGGCGGTAAAAGCGGTGGCAGAGTCCGTGCTGGAGATGCTGGCGTCGGACTATGACATCGTCCTCACCCACGGCAACGGCCCGCAGGTGGGGCTGGATCTGCGCCGCGCCGAAATTGCCCACGAGCGTGAAGGGCTGCCGCTGACGCCGCTGGCGAACTGCGTGGCGGATACCCAGGGCGGCATCGGCTACCTGATCCAGCAGGCGCTTAACAACCGTCTGGCGGGGCGCGGGGAGCAAAAAGCGGTCACGGTCGTCACCCAGGTAGAAGTGGATAAAGACGATCCCGGCTTTACGCACCCGACAAAACCGATTGGCGCCTTCTTCAGCGAGGCGCAGCGCGACGAACTGCAGCGTGCTCATCCGGACTGGCATTTTGTCGAGGATTCAGGCCGCGGCTATCGCCGCATCGTGGCCTCGCCGCAGCCCGTTCGCATCGTCGAGGCGGATGCCATCAAGGCGCTGACGCAAAAAGGCTTTGTGGTGATCGGCGCGGGCGGCGGCGGCATTCCCGTTGTGCGCTCGGCGCAGGGGGATTATCACAGCGTTGATGCGGTCATCGATAAAGATCTCTCCACCGCGCTGCTGGCCCGCGAGATCGGCGCCGACGTGCTGGTGATCACCACCGGCGTGGAGAAGGTGTGCGTTCACTTCGGCAAGCCGAACCAGCAGGCGCTGGACGTGGTCAGCGTGGCGCAAATGACGCGCTATATGGCCGAAGGCCACTTCCCGGCGGGCAGCATGCTGCCGAAAATCGTCGCCTCGCTGGAATTTTTACACCACGGCGGCAGGCGCGTGATTATCACCTCGCCGGAGTGCCTGCCCGCGGCGCTGCGCGGCGAAACCGGCACCCACATTGTGAATGAAGGAAAATAAGATGAGTGAAAACAAAAGCCGCCGCGAGTTTATCAGCCAGAGCGGCAAAATGGTCACCGCCTGCGCGCTGTTTGGCGCGACCGGCTCCGTCGCGTATGCTGCGGACAACGCAAAGCAAACCTGCGAAACGGGCAAACCGATGAACATCACCGCAAACCACTACTATCTTGACAACGTGCTGCTGGAGGCCGGGTTTAACTTCCACGGCGGCGTGGCGACGAGCACCCGCACCGAGCTGAAAACGCTGGAGATCGAGGACGGCAAAATCATTGCCCTGCGCGAGAATAAAAGCCACGCGGACGCCTCGCTCCCGCACTATGACGCGGGCGGCAAGCTGATGCTTCCGGCGATGCGCGACATGCACATTCACCTGGACAAAACCTTCTACGGCGGCCCGTGGCGCTCGCTTAACCGCCCGGCAGGCACCACCATCCAGGACATGATCCGCCTGGAGCAGAAGCTGCTGCCGGAACTGCAGCCTTATACCCAGGAGAGGGCGGAGGCGCTTATCGACCTGATCCAGTCCAAAGGCTCGACTATCGCCCGCAGCCACTGCAACATCGAGCCGGTGTCCGGCCTGAAGAACCTTGAAAACCTGCAGGCGGTGCTATCGCGCCGCCGCGCGGGGTTTGACTGCGAAATTGTGGCCTTCCCGCAGCACGGCCTGCTGTTATCCCATTCTGAAAAGCTGATGCGCGAGGCGATGCAGGCGGGGGCGCACTACGTGGGCGGGCTGGATCCGACGAGCGTGGACGGCGCGATGGAAAAATCCCTCGATACCATGTTCCAGATTGCGCTGGATTATGACAAAGGGGTGGATATCCACCTGCATGAAACCAGCCCGGCAGGCGTGGCGGCGGTCAACTACATGGTGGAAACCGTGGAGAAAACGCCGGCGCTGAAGGGCAAGCTGACCATCAGCCACGCCTTCGCGCTGGCGACGCTGAACGCAGAGCAGGTGGACGAGCTCGCCACCCGCATGGCGGCGCAGCAGGTAACCATTGCCTCTACGGTGCCGATTGGCACCCTGCACATGCCGCTCAAGCAGCTGCGCGATAAGGGCGTGTTTGTGATGACCGGCACCGACAGCGTGATCGACCACTGGTCGCCGTACGGCCTGGGGGACATGCTCGAAAAAGCAAACCTTTACGCCCAGCTTTACATCCGCCCGAACGAGCAGACGCTCTCCCGCGCGCTGGGCATCGCGACCGGCGACGTGCTGCCGCTGAACGACAACGGCGAGCGCGTCTGGCCGAAGGCGCAGGATGACGCCAGCTTCGTGCTGGTGGACGCTTCCTGCTCCGCCGAGGCCGTGGCGCGCATTTCCCCGCGCACCGCGACGTTCCACAAGGGCAACCTTGTCTGGGGGGCGGTAGGATAAGGTGCATTTCGCCCTCTCCCGGTGGGAGAGGGCTGGGGTGAGGGCATTAGGCCGCAGGGAATGCTTTATACTGTCAGCCACATTCTTAAAGAGGGATCTGCCATGGCACAAAACATCTACGACAACCCGGCGTTCTTCGAAGGCTACGCCCGGCTTCCGCGCTCGGTGCAGGGGCTGGACGGCGCGCCGGAGTGGCCCGCGCTGAAGGGCATGCTGCCGGATCTGTCCGGCAAAGCGGTTATCGATCTCGGCTGCGGCTACGGCTGGTTCTGCCGCGCGGCGCGCGAGCTGGGGGCGTCTGAAATCACGGGCGTTGATATTTCCGAGAAGATGCTCGCCCGGGCCGCGGAGCTGACCGACGACGCGCATATCCACTACCGCCGCAGCGATCTGGAATCCATCGCGCTTGAAGAAAACAGCCTCGATCTGGTCTACAGCTCGCTGGCGCTGCACTACCTGCCGGAGCTGAACACGCTGTTTGGCAAGGTACAACAGGCGCTGAAGCCCGGCGGCAGCCTGGTGTTTTCCATCGAACACCCGATATACACCTGCGCCACGCGGCAGGGCTGGCTGACCGACGACGACGGCGAGCGTTTCTGGGGCGTGAATCGCTATCAGGACGAAGGCCAGCGCGTCAGCAGCTGGCTGGCGGACGGCGTCATCAAATATCACCGCACGCTGGGCACGACGCTAAACGCGCTGATCGGGGCGGGGTTAACGGTCAGCAACGTTAACGAATGGGGGCCAACGCGGGCGCAAATCGAGGCGTGGCCCGCGCTGGCGGAAGAGGCCGAGCGCCCGATGCTGGTGCTGATCTCGGCCCGTAAGGCTCAGTAACCCACTTTATACACGCGGCCGCTCTGCACCCCTTCCACGCTGCGGCGATAGGCCTGGGCGACGGTCGCGGCGGGAACGCTTTCAAAGCCGGGGAAAAAGCCGTCGTAGGCTTCGGCGGATTCGGTAAGCACCGTTGGGCTAATCAGGTTGATGCGAATGCCGCGCGGCAGCTCGCAGGCGGCGGCGCGAACGAAGCCTTCCAGCGCCGCGTTCACCGTGGTGGCGTTCACGCCCTGCGCAATCGGCTCGTGCGCCACGATGCCGCTAATCAGCGTAATCGAGCCGCCTTCGTTCAGGTAATGCTGGCCGGTCAGCGCCAGGCGCACCTGCCCGAGCAGCTTATCCTGCAGCCCCTGGTTAAAGTCGCTGTCCTTCATCGTTGCGAGCGGGCCGAAGTGCAGGCCGCCGCTGGCGGAGACGATCGCATCGACCTTGCCGATGCTCTCAAACAGCGCCTGCACGCTCGCCTGCGAGGTGATATCCACCTGCTCGTCGCCCTGCGTCCGGCCGACGCGAATCACCTCATGACGGCGGCTCAGCTCTTCCGTCACCGCACGTCCTACCGTACCGCTGGCACCAATAATCACGATTTTCATAGTTGACTCCTCCAGTTGTGAGCCTTCATTGTTTAATAAATAAAAAGGCGGATAAACTGGGCTAAAGTTAGGGCATTACTAACCAGGGGTTTGGAATATGGATAAGCTTCGCGGCATGGAGACCTTTATCGCGGTGGTGGAAAGCGGTAGCTTTACCGGCGCGGCCTCGCGGCTGGAGATGTCGGCGGTGATGGTGGGGAAATACGTTGCGCTGCTGGAATCGCAGCTCGGCACGCGGCTGCTGGAGCGCAACACCCGCCGCCAAAGCCTCACCGACGCCGGGCGCGTCTACTTTGACGAGGCAAAGCGGGTGCTGGAGCAGGTTTTTGTCGCCGAGAGCGCGGTCGAACGGCTACGTGCAGCGCCAGCCGGAACCCTGCGCGTGACGGCACCCACCTCGTTCGGCGGCTGCGTCGTCGCGCCGCTCGTCGCCACCTTTTTGCAGCGCTTCCCGGAGGTGCGCGTCGAGCTGGATCTCACCAACCGGATGGTTGATCTGGTGGAGGAGGGAGTCGATCTGGCGATCCGCATTGGCGATATCCATAACGAGGATTTGGTGGCGAAATACCTCTGCCCGTACCGGATGGCGATCTGCGCCGCGCCGGACTATTTAGCGCGCCACGGCACGCCGCAAACGCCGGACGATCTGGTGGAGCATCTTTGCCTGTCGCACACGGTATGGACCGCGCGCAACGAGTGGCGTCTGCCGGGCGTGGAAGGGGAGGTGCGCTGGAAGCGCGATGCGATCTTGCGCTGCAACGATGGCTACGGATTGCGAACGGCGGCGATAGCCGGTGCGGGGTTGCTGCTCCAGCCGGAAGTGCTGGTGGCGGACGAGCTGGCGAATGGTCGGCTGATTCGGGTGCTGGAGAATTTCACCCCACAGCCGAGGCCGGTGCATCTGCTGTGGCTTCAGGATTTACGACCCTTACCGAAGTTAACCCAGTTTATCGCCCATATTATGCAGGCCGGGGAATAGTGCGGTCCGTAACGCCCGCCAGCAGGGACGGGAGGTGATTCACATTGCAACCTGTCCAGGTCTTTTACCGGTGATAAAAAAACCAGATGATCAAACCCGCAGGCAGCCCCAGCCAGCTTAACTCAAGACATATCCACACGTCTTTGAAAGAGAAGGGGAAATCCTCCTTCACATTCCATGCTAATCCCGCACCGACTAAACGGCCAAGGAGCGTCAGAATGAACACCGCCAGACCTATCGCGCAGCACAGGTAAACAAGGTTAATAAACGATTTAGTGCTGTTTTTCATTCTTAAAGTTCCCACCTGCGAAAGCGAATCCTTTCCGTTTCTATACAATACGAGATCGCTTAGTGACCCCATTCCACTATAGAAATTCAGAAAAATGTATTGGGTGTCATCACGATCAAGCTCATATTTTTAGCCAGTTTAAAAATACTGGATGACCATTCGGGATATTCCCCTGATTCTAATAAAGTAGCCATTCGCTGCATGTTATCTACGATTAGAGTCGTTTTCTTGATAGTCATTTTACCGTCTTAATATCCATATTTTCAGTGGCTTGAAGTCCATAACATAGATAATGTAGATTTGTTACCTGCCAATGCAGGTCTGTAAGAACGATTCATTAAATGAGGTTAACGTAAAATAACTTTAATCAAATGATGTGAGTGAGTCACAGACCTTTTCCCCTTATATGTCCCGTAAAACTAACCTTCCGCCGGAAGGGGCGGAAGGCCGTTTGTTAATCCTCATACTTGAAGTCAATACCAATCCTGAGTGTCTCTGTATCTATCGTTATTTCGCAACCCTGCCAGAATGGCGTTTGTTGTGATTTGATGTTATTAACAAATAACGTTCTAAGCTCGACGAGAAGATCCAGCAAACGACCATTGGCTTGCGCGCCTGCAGTAAACCAGTTTGTCTGCCCTGAGGTGCTATCCACATAATCAAATTCACATTTACAGTGATCTCCTTCAGGAGATAACTCTGCCCGCATAATAATTTTTGACGCGTTATCGGGTGCTGCTGCCAGTAATACTGACCCAATATCGTTGTAGATTTCCTGATCAGAACGCATTATTTTCCCCCCGGTGCATTCTTAAATGTTTCAGCTATCGGTCTGCCACCATCGATGGTGTATTCGATGTAGAACTTATCTGGTCTGACGCTATCACCCACATACGTAGGTTGAATGTTAACCTTCACCTCTTTACCTTCGCTTATTGCCTTGGCCCAGGTATTTTCCATCTGTTTCCATGCGCCTTTGTTCAGATTACCATCCATCGGCACCAGGTTTAACTTTTCTCCAGGCCCATTAAAAATACTGGCGATTAAGTGACCACCTTCATCACCGGGATTACCGCATTTCCCGGCCTTACACTGTTGATAACCATTCCTGTCTTTTACGTTTGCACTCAGGGTTGCTTCGACCTGCTGCGGCCTTGCCAGATGGTCCGTTTTGTAGACTTTGTCGCCATCAAGATTATAGGTCTTATTAGGGAGCGGCTTGTTGAGTTCCTTATTCCAGTTCCACTTAGCGCCAGACACGGCATAAATCTCATCACTGGCCTGGTTAATCAGCTTAGATGCCGCTTCCAGATCGCCTGCTTTAAGCGCCTTTTCCGCACCCTTAATGGCTTTGCCCGCAACATCCCCTGCGCCAGGAATGATGCCAATCGTCGCGGCCAGATAATCAAGCGCGCTGTGCGCTTCCGCGAAGCTCTTGATGTCACCTATGACCGGGACAAAATCTACGCCAAACAACGCCATCTCTTTCAGCGCGTCCCGACGCTCAGTGTACATTTTCACCGCGCAGGCTTCGGCGCTCATCCCGCCACAGTTTTCGCGCTTGTAGCGTTCATTTTCGGCCTTCACTTGCTCTTCGGCCACCTGCGCGGTGGTTTTACCCTGTGCCAGCGCCGCGGCGATGTCGCCAAGGGAATTATTCTCAACCGTCGTTTTACCCGCCTGCGCGCCCGCCACGGCAGACGCAGAGCTGTCGCCCGCCAGCCCGCCGGAAAGCCCCGCCGCCAGCGTCGCCAGCGCAGAAACCGTCTGCTTCTGCGTTTCGTCCAGCTTATCGGCCGGTTTGCCGTACATCTCGAGGGCGATCATCCCCACCAGCTCGCCCGTGGCGGCACCGGCGGCACCCGCGAGTGCGTTTTGATTCTGGGCGGCAGCCAGCGCGGCGTTGACCACCGCGTGGGCGGCGACTTTGCCCGCGTCGTTCAGGCCGCTGTAGTGACCAATCACTTCCGCCACGTACGGCGCAGCGCCGCCAGCAAGGGCCGCGCTAAGATCGCTCCCGGCCAGGCCCTGCACCGCCGCCGTCGCCGCCTGAATTGCCTGCTGATACTGACCGCCGGTGCCAAAGCCGGAGGCATTCATCGCATCGTTGTAGGCCGTCTGGTAGATCTGGCCGTTGATGTCGCTAAGGGTCGCGGTTTTGCCCGGGTTGGCTTTTTCCCACGCCGCTTTCGCCTCCTGCAGATCCTGTGCGTTGACGTGGTTCAGCTTCTCTTTCGCGGCGTTAGTGGCGCGGATGCTGCCCTCGGTGCGGGCAATATCGGCCACCTGATTGCCAATCTCGCCGATCAGCTGCGCCTGCTGCAGTCGCTCCTGCTCTTTCTCTTTGTCGAAGATAGGGGAGAGCGTCTGGTTGGCGTGCGCCACATCGCGGCTGAGCTGATTCACATCCTGAACCTGACGATCCCGATCGCGAACGATCAGCGTACCGTCCGATACCGCCGCGTGCGTGGTGCTGCTGTCATGCCCGTCGCGGTTCGCGCCCACCAGCAGGCCGTTGGCCATGTTGCCGGCAAACTGGCTGCCGATGCTGCCCCCGGTGCTCATGCCCACGCTCTGGTGTTCCACTTCGAAATCGGCGCGGTTTTCAATATCGCTAAAGCCAATGGTGCCGGTATCGAGACGGTTTTTGTCGGCGGTTGCGGTCGAGCCGATCGCCGCCCCGTTGAGCTGGGTATGCTCGCCCACGGTGACGTCATAGCCGCCTTTGCCTGCGAAGATCCCGGTCTGTTCCACCACCGAGTCGTAGTTGCTGTGCATCTTGTCGCGGCTGACGTTGACGCTGGCCGAGCCGGTCATAGAGCCGATGCTGAAGCTCCCGCCCGCGCTGGCGTTCTGCTGTTTTGAGTCGTAGCGATCGCTGTCCTGCTCGGAGGTGAGGGTCAGGTTGCGCCCAATGTCCGCTTTTACCGTTTCGCCGCTCACCTGCGCGCCGGTCAGGGTGGCGTCGCGTCCGGTCAGAAGATTTACCTGGCGGCCCGCGTCGACGGTAGTTTCGCTGTGGGTGGTGCCGTTGCCGCTCTCGCTGCCTTTACCGCGATTAACGCTGGCGGAGATGTTGATGCCCGCGCCGCCGGAGCCGTATCCGATGCCAACCCCGACGCTGCCGCCCTTGCTCTCGTTTTTGCCGTCCAGCAGCTGGGTGTTTTGCGCCGAGCGCAGGTACAGATCGCGGTTGGCGGCAAGGGTGATATCGTTGCCCGCCTTCAGCTGGCTGCCTTCTACCGTCAAATCGCCGTCCGCGCCCCGTTCGCCGCTGCCGGTGGCAATGACGCTGAGATCGCGCCCGGCGTTGAGGGTGCTGCCCTGGGCGGTGTTCTGCTCGCTGTACTGGGTGGATTTCGACGACTGGCTGCCGTAGGAGAGGCTAATGCCTACCGTGTTGGTATTAGACGCATCTGCGCCCAGGGCCTGATCCATCCGCGCAGCCTGCGCGGCCTGTACGCCGGAAAGCGCCGCCTTCACCCCCTGCAATGCCTGCAGACGGCCGCTGCCGGAGGATTTCGCCTGCTGCGAAGCCTCCACGGCGCTGTTCAGCGCGCTGCCGACGGTGCCGGAGAGCGCCAGGGTCAGCCCGGAGGTTTTCTGCTCCACCTCGTGGGTCTGCTGGCTGCGGTTGTTTACTGCCGTGATATTCACGTCCTTCCCGCTGAGGGCCATATCCTGACCGGCTACCAGATCGGAGCCGCTCACCGCCAGGCGATTGCCCGCGCGCAGCGTCAGATCGCCGTTGACGCTGCCGACGGTGCTGCCCGCCTGGGTGGCATCGCTGCCGGTATCGGTAGTTTTGATGCTCTGCGAGCCCACGCTAAAGCCGATGCCGCCGGAGCTCATCAGCCCGGATTTTTTCTCCTGCTTCATGTGCTCTTCGGCATTGCGCTCTTCGGCGGTTTCCACGGTCAGGTCGTTGCCCGACAGCAGGGCAACGTCGTCCGTGCCCGCCACGCTGCTGCCGCGAACGGTCAGATCGTTGCCCGCCGTCAGGCTGACCGTGTTGCCGTTTAGCTCGCTGCCCTCGGCGGTTTGACGGGAAATCACGTCGCGCGTGGTGGTGGTGGTTTTCGACAGCAAGCCGTTACCGCCCACCACTTTATGCCGTTCGTCCAGATCCTGGGTGTTTTCACCCGCCGCCAGCGTCAGGTTATTCCCGGCGCTGACGTTCAGCGCCTCGCCAGCGGAGAGGGCGGCGGCGCGCGCGCTGAGGTCGTTACCGGCGGCCAGCGTGACGTCGCCTTTGCCCGTCACTTCGCTGCCGACGCTGTTGGTCTGCCCCTGTTTCAGGCTGTTGTCGGCATCCCACACCAGGCTATCGCGGCTGGCGGTTTCCACCGTGTTCAGGTTCATATCCCGCCCGGCCACCAGCTGCGCTTTGCCGTTCTCGCCGCTGGCGATCACCTGCGCTCCGGTCAGGGTGATATCCCGCCCGGACTGCAGCGCCAGCCTGCCGTCGTCGCCCTGGACGTAAACGCCGGATACGCTGTCAATGGTGGTGCGGGCGAAGCGGTTCTCACCGTTCACGCTGGAAGCGCTGTTGGTCGTGCTGGTGAGGGTGATGTCACGTCCAGCGCTCGCCAGCACGCTGCTGTCGCCCACGATGGCCCCGCCAACGTTGCTGATATCGGTGCGGGCGTTCAGGCTGACGTCTGCCCCCTGGATCGTGCCGCTCTGGTTGATGATGTTGTCGGCATCCAGCTGCAGCACCTTGCGCCCGGCGAGGGTGCCGCTGTTAAAGAGATCGCCGTTGAGCTTAATCGAGACGTTGTTCCCGGCAATCAGCGCGCCGGAGCCGTCGATATCGCCCTGCTTCACTTTGGCGTACACCTGCGGCACCAGCACGGTTTCCATTGAGCCGTTCGGCATCTTCACCTGGGTGTTGACCAGCCAGACGATATCCCCGGTCAGCAGCGCCATCTGCTCCGGCGTCAGCGCCACGCCGATCTTCAGGTCGTACTGCTTGCCGAAGGTAATGCCGCGATCCATCAGCGCTTTGTACTGCTCTTCATCGTTGCTATAGCCGTCGAGATAGCGCTGGCCCGTAATGCCAATCACCTGCTCGCGGATCAGGCGCTGCTCGTAATAGCCATCGCCCAGGCGTTTCAGCGTGTTATCACCGTCGCTGGCGAAGGCGTCCTGCATGTAATCGCTGCCGAGCCACTGGCGTTCGTTGGTAAAGCGCGGATCGGTTTCCACCAGATACGATACGTCCGCCGACGGATTGACCTTGAACAGGCTGTTGTCCGGCAGGGTGGTGTTCGGGCCAATGATGCGAATAGCGCCGTCGGCAGGCGTCACCTCAAACTGCTGCCCGGCTGGTGGTACCACGGGCTCCCCCGGCTTCACGGTTTGCTGCGCCGCAGGGGTTCCAGCCTGGCCAATCGCCACGCTGGTGCCCTGTAAAACCCGCGGCGCGATGGTGAGGCTGCTGCCCTCGACGCTGCCGTTGCTCACCAGCTGGCCCGGCTTGAGGGAGATGCTCTGAATGGTCGTCGGCGGGGTATACGCGGTGCGGTCGCGCCCCTGCTCGTCGTCGCCCTTGTGGCGAATACGGTAGTAGTGGGTAACGGTACCCTCATCCGTGGTGAAGCGCTGACCGGGCACGTCGTCGTTCTGCACGCTGCCCATCTGGTCAATCTGCAGCGTACCGCCTGCAATCACCTGACTCTTGTCGTTAAACAGCCTGTCGCCGGTCAGGCTCATGCTGCCGCCCGCGAGGATCTTCGCCGGATCGCTCTCTTTGATGCGCGTTTCGTCTATCGTGCGGGTGTAGTCGTACTGGTTAAAATTGTCGTTGTTCGCGCCGGTATCTTCTGGCGTATTCAGGTTCCGCAGCCCGTCGGAAGAGTTGCGGTCCACCCAGACGCCGTTCTCCGTCGAGCTCCAGCGGGTGGTGGAGCCGGAATGCTGGTAGTCGGTTAGCTGTTCTTCCGAGACGCGGACCACCTCGGTGGAGAAGTTATCATTGATATTGTTGATCTGCGAGGCGGCGATCGCCATATCCCCGGCGGATTCAATGGTGGCGCTGTGGTTGTTAATCGCGCCCGCGCGCCCGGTCGCCGCGCCGCTGTCGTTCAGCGCGCCGCCGATCAGCATCGTACCGGCGCTGTAAACCAGGCTATGGCCCACGTTGTTCAGCGTCTGCACGCCAAGATCGACCCGCTCGCGCCCGGCAAGCGTCGCGGCCGTGCCGTTCTCGGCCAGGTTATTGAAGGTGATGCTGTTAACGCCCACGGCGTCGCCGTAGATACGCCCCGAGCCGACGTTGGTCAGCGTATCGGCATGAATAAGGGTGTGAACCCCGTCAATGAGGCCGTAGTTCAGCACCGTGCCCGCGGCGTTCAGCGCGTTGCTTCCGGCGTTGATTTCACCGCTGGCCGCGTTCGTCAGGTTGGTGCTCTGCACGTTCAGCGCGCTGCCCGCCATCAGCCTGCCGCTGTTGGCGATATCGCCCGGCGTGGTGAAGGTGAGATTGCCGTTGGCAACGATGTTCCCGCTGTTGATGACGCTGCTGGCGCTGCCCAGCGTCATATCCCCCTGCGACAGCAGCTGGCCGCTGGCATCGAGGGTTTGCGCCTGAATGGTCAACGCCTTGCCCGCGTTGACCGTACCGCCAGCATTTATCAGGTTCAGGCCGCTACCGTTCAGATCCAGCGTGCCGCCAGAGGCCAGCGCGCCCGCGCTGTTGTTGAGCACGCCGTCGGTGCGAACGGCGAGGGCATCGTTTGCCAGCAGGCTCCCGCTCTGGTTATCGAGGGCCGTGGCGGTGAGGGTCACGCGCTGTCCTTCCAGGCCCTGATTCTCCCCGAGGGTGTTCTGGTTGATAACGTTAAGGGCGTTCACCGTCACCGCTTTGCCGCTGCGGATCAGGCCCGAGGCGTTATCCACCAGCCCTCTGGCGCTGTCGATAAGCAGATCGCCGACGCTCTGGATCTGCCCGCCGCCGTTTTGCAGGCTATCGCTGTGCAGGTCCGTGCCGGAGAGGCCGACGAGGCGACCGCTGCGGTTATCGAGCGCGCCGGTGGTGATGCTGATGCCGCTGCCCTGGACAATGCCCGATGCGTTGCCTAGCCGATTCGCGGCGTTCAGCGACAGATCGCCCGTCGCGGCCAGCTGTCCCGCCTCGTTGTTCAGCGTTTCGCCCGTAAAGGCGAGGCCCGCGCCCGAGAAGGCGGTGCCGCGCGCGTTATCCAGCAGGCCGCCGCTGAGGGCCATCGCGCCGACGGATTTCACCGCGCCGCCGTCATTATGCAGGGCGTTGAACGTCGCGCTGAGAGTCTGGTTTGCGCCAATCTGCCCGCCGCGGTTGTCCACATCGCCGCTGTGGAGGGTGAAATTCCCCTCGCTGGCGAGGAAGCCGCCCCGGTTGGCGAGCGCGCCGCTTTCCAGGCTTAGCGCGCCGCGCGAGAGCAGGGAGCCGGAGGCGTTATCCAGCGCGCCGCCGCCGAGGGCAACCGTCGCACCGTTCGCGACGATCGTACCCTGGCGGTTGTTCAGCCCGGAGGCGGTGATGCGCTGGGTTTTGGCGGATTCGATACGGCCCTTCGCGTTGTTGATCTCCCGCCCGGCGGCGATCTCGCCGTCATCCGATACCGCCGAAATCAGCCCCTGCGCGTTGTTCAGCGTGCCGGTTTCAATATGGTTTTTGCCCGCCACGGCGATGATCTTGCCCTGGGTATTCTCGACGGCGCCGGCGCCGATCTGCACCGTCTTCGCCGCGCCCAGCGTGCCGCCGGTATTATTGAGCATGTTGCCGGTGCGGACGCTCAGCTCGCTGGCGTTCACCTTCGCGCTGGCGGTGTTCACGTCGCCCGCGCCGCCATCAAGCACAACGCGCTTCCCCTGCGTCTGGCTGCCGCTCAGGTCCAGGCCCTTACCGCGAGCGCTCAGGTTGCCGCCCGCCAGCGTCTGCCCGTGGGCGCTGAGCTGGCCGGTGGTGCTAAGCTGTAAATCACCCGTATCGCCCAGCCTGCCGTCGTTTTTTACCCCGGCTGCCAGCACGCTCCCTTTGCTGCTGGTGAGGCTCGCGGCCTTGACCTGCACGCCGCTGGCCGCGGTGAGCATGCCGCTGTTGGTGAGTTCGCCTGCGGCCTGAACGCTGGCGCTATCGCTGGCGCGCAGGGTGCCGCTGTTCTCAATGCGTCCGTCGGCGGTGATCGTCACATTGCCCGCCTGCGCGCCTATCGCCCCGGCATTGCGCACGCCCACGCCGCGCTCGGTGCCGACCATGCGAATTTTACCCGCGTACATGCCGCCCAGGCTGGAAACGTCCACCGCCAGCGTAGGGCGCGCGGTGGCGTCATCGCCCCCTTTTTCAATCTTCGCGTGGGCGGCATCCACCGTATTACGCCCGGTGGTGACCTTGAGGTCTTTCGCCCATAGCCCGGCGTTAACCTTTACCGAACGGGCGATGATATCGGTGTAATCCGCACCGGAGGTGTCCATCCCGGCACCGTCTACCGTCACTTCGCCGCGCTCGACCTTGTAACCCGTTAGCTGCCCGTCCTTCATCTGCGCCTGGCCGGTGGTGAGGGTCGCCCGGTTGGCGTTGATAAAGCCGCAGCCGCTGCAGGTAATGCCCGCCGGGTTGGCGATCACCACCTGTGCCTTTTGCCCGGCCACTTCAATCATGCCGTTTAGCCTGCTCGGATCGCGTGAGCTGACTTCGTTGAGAATGACTTTGGCTTCCCCTTTGGCGAGCCACGGGTTGCCCGCCACCATGCCGCCAAGGTTGGTCTGCACGTTTTTATGGGAGTTATTGAGAATGGCGCCGTTTTTGTCTACGTCGAACCGGGTGTAGTTATTGCGCGAGACGCCCGCTTTCGATGGCGTCTGGATATTGACCTGCGGCGTGCCGTTGGCGCTGCTGACCACCGTCGGCTGCTGGCTTTTGGGCGCACCGGTATTGGCAACGATCGCGGCCTGCGCCGTGTGCACAACTCCCGTGGCCAGCCACAGGCTCAGGCTGAGCGCGCTTACCCTGCCGATAATCTGGCTGTGGGCGTGAGCGATACCGGAAGAACGAGGCGAACCGGCGCGGCCGGAGCGGGCGATATCCGCCACCACCATCAGCATGCCGCGCGCTTTGTTGAAGACAATTCGGTACAGGTTCTTATTCATGGTTCGTTCCTTTAAACGCTTCCGGCAGGTTCACGGCGAGCGGGTGTAGCCGTTGCCACTCTCTTGCCTCTTTACGGCTGACGCGGCTGCCGTGGAAAATCATCACGCGCTTGCCGCGCTCCGCGCCGCGGTGATAGAGCGCTCGGCAGATATGGTCCGGGAAAACGTCGCGGCACATCAGGGCGTACATCTGCGCGGTGTGCCCGAACGGGGCGATCCAGTCGCAAAACCAGAACCGATCCCCGCTGTCCCAGTCCTCCTCCCGCATCTCGATAGCCGGGCGGGTCAGGTAGCGCGCTTCCGACTCCTCGTTCAGCCAGGCCCAGCTGAGGAAAAACACCGGCCGGTTGTTCTCGGAAACAAGCACGTACTGACCGCGCTTGATTATGGGCAGCAGCAGCGTTGGCAGGGCGTGCAGCGGGGCATCGCGGTGCATCGGGGAGTGCATCCACAGCCAGACGGTTGCGCCCAGCACCTCGGCTTCGCTCTCTTCACCGCCGAGCATCAGCGGGGCTTTGATATCCAGATTTCCGATGCGCATTACCAGCTCCAGTTGAGGTTAAACCCGAGGGTCAGGCTGCTGGTGGTAAAGCCGTCCGGCTTCGAGAACGGCGTGCCGGCGAAAAGGTCATAGCCCGTATTGAACGCGCTGCCTCGCAGGCCCACTACGCCGCCGGCGAGGTGTTTACCGATCAGGTAGTCCGAGCTGTAGCCGCCGACCTCGCCATAATCCGCGCCGAGATACAGTTCCTGATTCGGCAGCGGCGTGCTCCAGGCCAGATCGTTACGCACGTACCAGCCGTGGCTGGCGTTCAGGGTGCGTTCCCCGTCAAAGCCGCGCACCGTCCAGCGGTTGCCGATGGCGAACTGATCCTGCGGCGTCAGCGGCGTGTTGCTGATCTGGCGCAGGTACTGCACGCTGTAGCGGAAGTTCTGCGAGCCGACGTCAAACGGCAGGTTGAGCTGGGCGTTAAGCTGGGTGATTTTGCCAAGCGCGGTGGCATCGCCAAAGGTCTCTTCCGGCGCAGGCCGTGCGCCAAACCAGCGGGTGCCGCGCTGGTAGCTTATTCCGGCATCCAGCGTGGCCTGGCCGATATAGTGGCGATGTTCCAGCCCGATGCGCCATCCCGCCGTCTGTCGGCGCTGAACGCCGACTTCGGTATCGTCGATGTAGTTGCGGGTTTCGCGCGCCAGCACGTCGTAGGTCAGCGTGGTTTTTTGCGTGCCGCTGCGGTGCAGCACGCGGCTTAGCTGCACGTCGAGGTTTTTGCTTTTCCCGCTGTAGCGGTAGTCTCCGTTCTGCCCGGCGACGGTCTGGTGATAGTCGTAATCACTGCCGGTCACGCCGAGCATCCAGTAGCCAAACGGCACGGAGTAGTGCGCGGTGTAGTTTTTGCTGCCCTTACCGCCCCTGTCGTTCAGATCGTGGCTGGCAGAAACGTAGAGCAGATCGCTCAGCGAGAAGGGATTATCCAGCGACAGCGTCACGCCGCCCTGATAGCGCCCGGTGGTTTCAGTGCCAGCATCGTCGAGCGACAGGCCCACGCGCCACATCTTGCTCTGCTTACGGGTGATGATGACGTCGCTTTCACCGGGTTTTTCGCCGGGCAGGATCTCCATATTCGCTTCCACCGTCGGCAGCCGCTGCAGGTTTTCCAGCCCTTGCTCAATATCGCGCAGATCCAGCAGGTTGCCCTCGTGCGCCGGGAACGCGCTGTAGAGCTGAATGTACCTATCGCTCTCTTCGGTAAGCTTCACGTGGCGAACGTAGCCCGGCACGATGGCGAGCTTCAGCGTGCCGCTTTTCAGATCCTGCGAAGGAGCCAGCACGCGGGTGGTGATCCAGCCGTGGTCGACGATGCGGTTTTGCATCGTGGTCATCAGCAGGTTGATGCCTTTGCCGCCCAGGCAGCGTCCCTGAGCCTGATCCGCCATGCGCTGCAGGGGCAGCCAGTGCGGCAGGGCATCCTGACCGCTCAGCTCAACGCGGTGAATCGGGAAGCAGGGCGTTTCGGTCGGGAAGTTGATTCTGCCAAAACTGGAGGCAGGCTCAGAGAGGCGCACGTCCGGAACGGGCGGCGTCAGCTGCTGTTCCAGCGCTTTCTGGCGCTGCTGCTGAATAATAAACTGATTTTCCGGCTCAGCGGCACGGGCGGAAAACATCAAAAACAGGCCAGCGGCCGTCGATATTATTATCGCTCTATTTTGTCGGGCTATCATCGGGTATTCCGCGCTGTGTAAGCAAAATGGACGCAATGTGAATATGTGTAAGATTGTTTAAATATTGGCGGGGTAATAAAAGGGGGATTAATCCTAAAGCTAAGAAAGTTCCGAGCCTGAATATCCTTAAATCTGGTAGTTCATGTTCGTCGGCTAAATAAATTTGGCTTTAGTCCGAAATATTCCTTATTCCTTAATAAGGGTGAGGTTATGGCGCGACGACCCTGCACAACGCGCGAAAAGGAGTTATCAAGGCCGCTGACATGTGCTACTAAGACGGGTCATATCATAAAAAAAGAAGGGAAACAGAGAATGTCTGTCAGTAAACTCGCCAGCAGCGCGCAGGCCCTGCAATCGTCCGCCATCCGGGAATTATTAAAACACAGCAAAATGGCGGGCGTGATTTCGCTTGGCGGCGGTATTCCTAACCCCGACCTGTTCGATCACGAAGGGCTGAAGATAGCCGCGGATGCCGTGCTATCGCAGCATTTTGGCGAGGCGTTTCAATACGGCCTGACCGAGGGCGTGCCGGGGCTGCGCGACGCGATCCAGCGCATCTGCGCAGGAAGGGGCATTGCCTGCAAGGCCGATGACGTGGCGATCACGTCCGGTTCGCAACAGTCTCTCGACGTGCTGGCCCGCGCGTTAATTAACCCAGGCGACACCGTCGTTGTCGAACGCCCGACCTATCTGGCCGCGCTGCAGGTATTTGGCCTGGCGCAGGCAAACGTTGAATCCGTGGGCACCGACGGTGACGGAATGAAAGTGGATGAACTTGAAGCGCTGGCGGCAAATAAAAACATCAAAGCCGTATATATTGTTCCGACGTTTGGTAACCCGGGCGGCGTAACGCTTTCTGAAGCGCGTCGTAAACAGCTGGTGGAATTATCGAAGCGCTATGATTTCGTTATTATTGAAGACGATCCCTACAGCGAAATTAATTATACCGACGAGACGTTTCGCCCGTTAATTGCCCATGCGAAAGATATCGGCAATGAAGATAACGTGGTATACACCTCCACGTTCTCCAAAATCCTCGCGCCGGGAACCCGCGTGGGCTGGGTGGTGGTGCCCGAGTGGCTAAAGCGCGCGGTGGTTAACCTGAAGCAAACCACCGATCTGCATACCAGCACGCTGTCGCAGCTGATGACCTACGAGTACCTGAAAACGGGCCGTCTGGCAGGGCAAATTACGCTGATCCGCGAAGCGTATCGCCAGAAGTACCAGACGTTTGCCACTGCGCTGGAAGCGGAGCTGGGCGACGTGATGACGTTCCACAAGCCGAAAGGCGGCATGTTCCTGTGGGCGAAAATGAACAACGGCATCAATACGACGAAATGGCTGGAAAAAACGTTGAGCAACGGCGTGGTGTTCGTGCCGGGCGAATTTTTCTACTGTAATGAGCCGGACCAGACGACGCTGCGCATGTCATTTGTCACGCCGATCGACGAGCAGCTGGTCGAGGCGGTCAGGCGCCTGAAAATCTCGCTGTAAGCAATGCCCCGGCAGGTTGAGTGAACGCTGCCGGGCTGTTGCATTCGGGTTCAGCCAAAAACATTATCCCACTTTTCGCTTTGCCATTAATTCCGCTGCGGTTTTTACCCGGCTCAGCTCTTCCTGCGTTCTGGCGTTAGTTTGCACTTCCCAGATATCAACGTTTAGCTGCAGGTTCAGCCAGAATTCGATGCTGGTATCGAACGCTTTCGCCAGCCTGACGGCCATGTCGGCGGTAAGTTTCCGGTTATTGTTCACCAGTGCGCTAGCGGTATTGCGATGCACGTTGAGCATGTCCGCGAGGTCTGCAACTTTGAGGTTGAGCGGTTCAAGATATTCATACTGCAACACGTCGCCCGGCGTTGTCGGCTTACGTAATGCCTGTTGAAAAGTCATGGGTGATACCTCACTTGTGTAGCGTGTATTTGTGGGGGGAGAGGTAAAGATCTTCTGCCTTGCCGTCCGCCCACCTGAATACCAGCCGATACTGTCTGTTAATGCGAATAGAGAAAAAGCCGTCAAGGGGAGGATTCAGCGCTTCGAACCTGTTTCCCGGCGGCGAACGGAGATCGTTGTACGACGCGGCGGCATTGACCATATCCAGCTTTCTTGCCAAAACGGACTCGATGCTCGATGGAATGACGCTACTCGTCTTGCCATACAGAAAAAAATCCCTAAGCCATTCATCGCGAAAATGTTTAATGCTTTTTAGCATCATGGTGGTTAGCTCCTGTCCCTGTGAAGCTGAGGTCATGGTAATGCACCGATGCACTGTGCGCAAGTGCATATCTTTCGTTAATAACGATAGTGTTACGGGGTATGAAAATGGAGGAAAGGGGAGCAAGTGAAAATGTGTTGATTCTGCGAGGCGGTTTCAGGGAAATCCCCTCATCTCAAATGAGAGAGGGGACGGATAATGCGTTTACCGCTCCCGCAGCGCCTCTTTCGCCCGGTTGAACGGCTTGATCATATAATCCAGCACCGTTTTCTCGCCGGTCTTGATATCCACCGTGGCGATCATCCCCGGCACGATCGAAAAGTGTCTGCCCGCCTTGTTCACCAGATAATCCTGGCTGGTGCGGATAAATACCCGATAGTAGAACACCTCCGGCTTGGCTTCGTCCTGAATGGTGTCCGGCGATATCGTTTCAACCACGCCGTGCAGGCCGCCGTAAATGGCGTAATCGTAGGCGGTGATCTTCACCAGCGCCTCCTGGTTGGGGTGGATAAAGGCGATGTCGCGCGGGGAGAGGCGGGTTTCAATCAGCAGGTGATCGTCCACCGGCACAATCTCCATCAGCTCGCCGTTGGGCGGAATAACGCCGCCGATGGTGGTGACCTTGATGTTTTTCACGATCCCGCGCACCGGGGATTTCACCGTCAGGCGCGTGACCGAATCCTCGCGTCCTTTGAGGATCGCCGACACCATATCCACCTCCGCGTTGGCCTTGGACAGCGCCTCGCGCGCCTGCACGTAGTACTGCGAGCGCACGTCGGTCAGCTTCAGCTCCAGATCGCTTTTTTGCCGCTGCAGCCGCAGCACCTCAACGTGGCTGGCCGCGCCGGTTTTGACCAGCCGCTGGGTGATCGCCAGCTCTTTGTTCGCCAGATCCAGCGCCGAGCGCAGCTCCCGCTGGGTGTCCTCCAGCTGCGCGCGCCGGGAGTTGTACAGGCGCGTTTCGGCCCCCGTCAGATCCGTCCACTTCGCCAGCGACGGCGGGAACTTAAGGGGCAGATCGTTCACCTCGGCGTACAGGCGCACGCTGGAGGCGAGGGCGGCCCGGTAGCGCGCCGCGCTTTCGCCGACGTTTGACTCCGAACGCGTCGGATCGAGGCGCGCCAGCACCTGTCCGGCCTGTACCTGATCCCCCTCGTGAACGTTCAGCTCGGTGAGGATCCCGCCGTCAAGTGACTGCAACACCTGCTCGCGCGAGCTGGGGATCACTTTGCCCGTTCCCGTCGAGACCTCGTCCAGCACCCCGAACCACGCCCAGATCCCGACGGCGACGAACAGCAGCAGGGAGAAAATCACGATGCGCCGGGCGCCGGTATAGCCGCTCTCCGAGTCGAGGGCGTTGTCCAGATCTTCCATCGCGGCAACGTCACGCTGACTGATTTTCATTTTTCCACTCCCGTCCGGTTGCCTGCTGCTGTTGCTGCTGCTGTTGCATACGGCTGTTGCTGAGCGCCTGCGCTTTCGGCGCATCCATCACCAGCATGCCCTCTTTCAGGACGACGACCCGCTCGACCAGCTCCAGCACCGGCACGCGGTGGGTAGCGACAATCAGCGTGCGGTTGCCGAGCCAGGCCCCCAGGCGCTGAATAAACTCGCGCTCGGTGTGCTCGTCCAGCGACGCGGTCGGTTCATCCAGCAGCACGATGTTCGGATCGCGAAGCAGCATGCGCGCCAGCAGGATAGACTGCCGCTGCCCGCCGGACAGCCCCACGCCGTTCTCCATGATCGGATAGTCCAGCCCCTTCGGCAGCTTCTGCACGAAGCCCGCCGCGCCGCACATCTCCAGCGCCTCGAAGATCTCCTCGTCGGTGGCGCGCGGCATGCCGAGGGTGATGTTCTCGCGCAGGGTGCCGTAAAACAGCCGCGCGTTCTGGGTCATAAAGCCGACGTTGCGCCGCACGTCCGCCACGTCCAGGTGCGGCAGGCTGAGGTTGTCGAGCCGCACTTCGCCTCCGGCCAGATCCATACCGCCCGCCAGCGCCTGCAGCAGGGTGGATTTGCCCGCGCCGTTGCGCCCGAGGATCGCCACCTTTTCGCCGGGCTTGATCTCAAGGCGGTTGATGCGTAGCGCCATGCGCGGATCGTCCGGGTGATAGCGGAACTGCGCCTGCTCAAACAGATAATGGCCGCGCAGCACGTCCTGGCGGATCGGCGTCTCTTCCCGCTGGTTCTCGGTCGGCAGCTGCATAATGCTGTCCAGCCCCTCTTTCGCCGCCTTAACCTGCTGCCAGCGGGCCAGCACGCCGCACAGGGTGGCCATCGGGGCGATCATCCGCGACGCCAGCATCGAGGCCGCCACCACCGAGCCGGTGGTCAGCGTGCCGTCGATCACCATCGGGGCGCCCACCACGATCACCCCGGCGTAGACCAGGCTCTGGATCGTCATGCCCCAGTTGATCAGGTTCTGCGTCAGCTCGCGGGTGCGCAGGCCCGATTCGGCGGTGATCTGGATATAGCTGTTCCACTGCTGCAGGAAGCGGTTCTCCGCCTGCATCAGCTTGATGTCCTCCAGCCCCTGCACGCTCTCCACCAGCACCGCGTTGCGCAGGGTCGATTCATGCGCCGACTGCTTCGCCAGCTCGGCGAGCCGCTTTTGCAGCAGCAGGCCGGGCAGCACCATGATCACCGCCGCCACCGGGGCGATCCACGCCAGCTGCGGGGCGATGATCGCAAGCACGATCACGAACAGGAAGAAGAACGGCAGATCGACGATGGTGGAAATGGTGGAGGAGGTAACCATCTCGCGGATCTGCTCCAGCTCGCGCAGCTGGGAGATAAAGCTCCCGGTCGAGCGCGGAACCGCGCTGTTGCGCAGGCGCAGGGCGTGGCCGAAGACGCGATCCGAGACGCGCAGATCGGAACGCTTGCCCAGCAGATCCATGATGTGCCCGCGCGCCACGCGCAGCACGAAGCCGAACAGCGTGGCGATCAGCACCCCGATGGTCAGAACGTAGAGCGTCGGGTAGGACTGGGCGGGGATCACCCGGTCGTACACCTGCATGGAAAAAACAATCCCAGAAAGCGACAGCACGTTAATGAACAGCGCGGCGAGCATCACCCAGCTGTAGGGCCGCAGGTCGCGCATCACCAGGCGGTAAAGCCAGTCCGGGCGGTATTTCGAAATATAGGCGTCCACGCGGCTGTCCTTCAGCGCGGCCAGCGGGCGCAGGGCGATCACGTGGCGGACGGCGGGCAGCATCGCCGCCATCGACAGGCGGTTGGTGTGCATCTTGTCGTCGAAAAAACAGACCTCAAGGGTGTCTTCGCCGTCGAAATGCTCAATCACGCCAATTTTCCCTCCGTCCAGCTCAACCACCACCGGCAGGCGCCAGCTGTTGATGGCCTGCTGGTCCGCCGTCAGCAGCTGAAACGACAGCCCCGCCTCGCGGGCGAGCTGGGTAAGGGCGGGCACCATCGGCTTCCCTTTTAGCCACGGCGCGCCGGCGATCAGCGCGCCGGGCGAACAGGCCACGCGGTAGCGGGTGGCGACGTAGCCGAACGCCTGCGCCCACTGCGCCAGCGCATCATCCGTTATGCTTTCCCCTTGCGGAATATCACCTGGCTTCATGGCTGGATCTCCACGGTCTGGATGGTGCGGTTATCAAGATCGAACGCGTGACGCAGGCGCCCGGTGTTGTACAGGCAGTTCAGCTGCAGCTGGTGCAATTGCCCGGCGGTCTGCTGCTGGGTGAAGCGGGCCTGGTAGACCTCCTGCTCGGCGTTGAGCACGTCGAGCAGCGGACGGGAGCCGAGATCGAGATACTGCTGCTGGTACAGCTCGCGGGTGCGGGCGCTGAGCGTCTCCTGGCGGCCCTGAATTTGCAGGGTGCTGAGCAGGCTCATCACCTGGCTGCGCGCCTCCAGCAGCTTTTGCCGCACGTCGAGGCGCGTGCGCTGGATGGTGGCCTGGGCGGACTCTACCGCATGCCCGGCGGCGTCGCGCCGCGCGGTCAGCCCGCCGCCCTGGTAGAGCGGCATTTGCACCTTAACCCACGCGGAGTACTGGGTGCGGTCACGCACCTCGCTGCCGGAGTAGCGGTCGTTAAGGTAGTGGCGCACCTCCGGCTCCAGCGAGACGGTCGGCGTCATCTGCGCGTTGGCGTAGTCGAGGTTCGCCTGCGCGACGTTGGCCTGCGCCCAGGCCGCCAGCACCGCGGGCACCAGGCGATCGTCCGGCTCGGCGATATCGCAGCTTCGCGTCAGGCTTGCAGGAAAGTCATTGCTCACGCCGTTCAGCCCGTCCCAGCCGAGGAAGCTCGCGAGCGTGGCGCGGGCGCTGTCGAGGCTCGCCTGGTACTGCATCAGCTGCGCCCGCGCGCCTTCGATGCGGGCATCGGTCTGCACCACGTCGGAGAGCGAGCTGGCCCCCTCGTCGTTACGCTGCTTCGCCAGCGTGCCGATGGAGGAGAGGGCGTCGAGCTGCTCTTTGGCGGTGTCGACCATCTGCTGCCAGGTCTGCACCTGCACCAGGGCGATGGCGGTGTCGTGGGCGATGGTGTCGATGCTGACCAGCACGTTCGCCTGCTGCTGGGCCACGCCCGCGCTTTCGGCGCGCACCTGGCTTGCCACCTTGCCAAAGTCGTACAGCATCTGTGAAAGCGAAAGCACCAGCGACGGCGTAAAGCCGTTGTCGTCCCCGTCATGGGTGTAGCCGTTTTCCATCCCGGCGCTGATCTGCGGATAGTATTTCGATTTAGCGACGTCCACCTCTTCGCTCTGCTGGTAGAGCTTGCCCACCGCTTCGCTGATGGCGGGGTGCCAGGTCACCGCGCGGTTAACGGCTTCGCCGAGCTGCAGCGTGCCGGGTGCGGCTTTGCTGGCCACCGGGGCCACGCGTCCGCTCAGGGAGGGAAGCTCCTGCGCGTCGCGCAGGTCTTCGGTATTGATCGTCGAGGCCGGGTTTGCCGCGAGCGTGGGTACAGATATCAGGCAGCACGAGAGCCACCAGCAAGGCATCTTCTTTCCCATGTCATGTCCCTAATAAATGAGTACAGCTTTATTGTTTATGCCCGGGCGCTGCGCGCCCGGGTCAGGTGGTGCTTGTTATTGTCAGGTAATGATGTGCTGCTGATTGACCAGCTCGTCGTAGGTGGTTTGCACGTTATCCAGCGTCACCAGCGTGGTGTTGGTGTACGTGCTTCCCGCGCCGTCGCGGTCGATGGAGATCACCGTACTGCCGCCGCTCTGGGTGACGTGGAGATAGTTCCCCAGCGTTGAGGCGCTGCCGTTCCAGCCCACCAGCAGGTCGCCGATGTCGATTTTGTCCCCCTGCGAGAGCGAGAAGTTGGTCCAGTGGTCGCCCGCGGTGCTGCTGACGTTGCCGCCCGTACCGTTGCCTGCGGTGGTGTTCAGCACCTGGTAGATCAGCGTGTCGGCATACGCGGTGCCGGTAATCAGATCGTTGTGTTCCGAGCTGATGAACTGCGGCGCCATGTTGATGGTCAGCGTCGCGCTGTCCGTTTTCCCGCCCGCGTCGGTCAGGGTGTAGTTGAAGACCTCCTTCGAGGTGATGCTGGAGAGCGAAACGCCAGCGTTCAGGGTGTAGGTGTAGTGGCCGTCTGCGGCAATCGCCAGCGTGCCGTAGTGCCCGACGACGTTGACCGTGGCGCTGCCGGCGTACGGGTCAAGGGTGGTGCTGACGCCGTTATAGCCGGTGATGCTCAGGCGCGTATCCACCGAGTGCAGCTGATCCATCGCCCCGGCGGAGTCCGTGCCGTCAAAGATATTGCCGTTGACGGCGTGCCCGCTGGTGGAATCAAACTGGCTCAGGGAGTAGGAGGTCCCGGTGACGCTCGGGGTAATGGTGATATTCCCCACGCCGAGCGCCGGTATGCTGCCGGTGTAGCTCAGGGTGTAGGTTCCCGCGTTCAGATCGAGGCCCGTCAGGGCAATATCCGCATTGCCGCCCAGCAGCAGCCCGCCGCCGAAGGAGCCCGAGCGGACCGTGGTGCCGCCCTGCGAAATCGTCCAGTTGACCGTCAGGCCGCCCAGCGTGAGGAGCGAGGCGACGTTGAAGTGCAGCACCACGTTATGCAGCGCCGTGTTCGGGTCAACCACGAAGGTGCCGCTGCCGCTGCCCGAGGTGGTTGCCAGCAGCGCCGCGTTCCAGCTTGCGGTCCCCACCGTGGTATCCGAGAACAGCGACGTGTGGTGTACCGAGGTCACGTCCATCACGCTGCTGACGTCGTTGACCGCGTCCATCGCCCGCGCGGTAGGGGTGATGTTCAGCGAGGCGGTGTCCTTCGCGCCCGTTGGCGAGGTGATGGTGTAGACGAAGGTGTCCGGCGTGCTGATGTGGTCCGCGCCGATACCGGTTTTAAGGGTGTAGGTGTACTGGCCGGAGGCGTTAATGGTCAGCGTGCCGTATTCCCCGACGATGGTGGTCGTACCGTTGGCGTTAACCGCCACGCCGTTGACGTCCGTGACCGTGGTCCCTGACGGCGCAATATCGTCCGCCAGCACGTCGCCCGTGGTGCTCGCCCCGACGCTCGACACGCTGTAGACGTGATCTTCCAGCACGTTGAGCGTGTAGGCGGTCAGCGCGGTGATCCCCGCCGCGGTGTTGAGCAGGAACAGGTACTCGCCGGAAGGCAGGTTAAGCGTCAGCTGGGACGAGGTGCCGCCCAGCAGCGGCGCGCGCAGCCAGCCCGGCTGGACGCGCATCTGCTCGAAGGTCTGGGTCGCGTCGTTGAACTTGTAGATGTAAAGATCGAACACCGAGGCCAGGGCCACGCCGCCGACGGAGGCCTGGATGGTCATGGTGCGGGTGGTGCCTTCCTCCACGTTATAAATGATCGGGTTGCTCAGGTCGTCCAGCAGGTTCAGCCCCAGCGTGCTGCCGAGGTTAATCCCCACGACGGTGAAGCCGCCCTGCGACGAGGTGCCGTTATTGATCTCATGCACCGTGGTGTCGTAGGTCAGCGACGCCGTGTCGTCCACCGCCACGATGCCGGTCGCCACGGTGCCCGCGCCGAGGTTCAGCACCAGGCTGGCCGACGCCGACGCCCCGTTATGGGTGATGGTGTAGGTGAAGCTCTCCGTGCGGCCCAAAATGGCGGCGCTGGTGTTGGTCAGATTGTAGGTGTAGCTGCCGTCGAGGTTGATGGTCAGCGTGCCGTACAGGCCCTGAACCACGGTGCCGTTGGCGGTGACGTTCACCGTGTCGCCGTTGGCGTTAGTGACCGCGCTGACGGTAGTGCCCGCCGGGGCGTTGTCGCTGCCCGTTGTCGGATCGACGTCAAGGATCACGTTCCCGGTCAGGCTGGTTTCGCCCGTCACGGTGCCCGCGCTGGTCTCCTTCACGCCCACGTCAATGCTGGTGTAAGAGCCGGTCGCCAGCAGGTTGGTGTTGTAGCTCAGCACGCGGTACTGGCCGTCGGCAAGCCCGTTCAGGTTGAGCGACACGCCGTTCGCCCCGAGCGTCAGCAGGTAGGCCCACTGCGGCTGCCCGGTATCAACCACGGTCGTCCAGGTGTTGTTCGCGGCGTCAAAGCGCTGCACCACCAGCTCGAGGGTGTTCAGCAGCGAAAGCACCGCGCCCGTGGCGTTGGCGTTCACCACGATATCCGCGCTGCCGCCGGTGCCGACGGTAAAGCCGACCTGCGCGGTGTCGTTGCCGAGCAGGGTCAGGGCATTGCCGAGCGCGCCCACCAGCAGGAAGCCGTAGTCGCTGTACTGCGTATTGGTGACGGTGGCGGTAGTGCTAAGTTCCAGCTCCTCAAGGTTGGTGCTGGCCGACAGCGGCACGACCGGTGCGACCACGGACCCCGGCTGTGAGACGTTACCGGCCGCGTCCGTGGCGGTGATTTGCAGCGTCTGGCCTTCGGTCTGCTTGTTGAGGAAGGTGTAGCTGTAGGTGCCGTTGCTGCCCGCGACGGTAGTGACCGTGTTGCCTCCGCCGAGGTTGATGGTGACGGTGCTGCCCGCTTCGGCGGTGCCGGTCAGCACGCTGCCGTCGGCGTTAAAGGTGCCGGACGGCGCTCCCGGAGGCGTGAGGTCGACAATCACGGTGGTGGCAATGGAGACCGGGCTGGTGCCGGAACCGTTACCCGCCGTGGCCGTGAAGGCATGAGAGCCTTCCGTCAGCGTTGGGGTGGTGAAGGTCCAGCTGCCGGTGCCGTCGGCAACCACGGTGCCCATCGCCACGCCGTTGTTGTACAGCGTGACGGTGGAATTGGGCTGCGCCGTGCCGCTCAGGGTCGGCGTCGCGTCATCGGTCGCTTTCCCGTTGGTCAGATTCCCCTGGATCGTGCCGACGTTATCGGCCACGGTCACAATAATCGGCGCGTTTGGCACGGTGGTGAACGGCGCGGACACCGACGCGCTTGCGCCCGCGTTTCCGGCCCTGTCGGTAGCGTAAACCAGCAGCGATTCGCCGCCCGTCTGCGCCGGCGTAATGGTGGCGTTAAAGTTGCCGTTACCGTCCGCCGTCGCCGTGCCGAGCACCGTCCCGGTGCTGGAGGTAATCGTGACGGTACTGCCCGCTTCCGCGACGCCGGTCACGTGCGTCCCGTTGGTGATGACGGCAAGCGTGGTGGGCAGCGCAGGCGGCGTCAGGTCCACCGTGATGCTGGTTGGCGCGGAGGCGGCGCTGGTGTTGCCCGCCGCGTCGGTGGCGGTAACGGTAAAGCTGTGCGGCCCCTCGCCCAGCGCAATGCTGGTTTGCGGCAGCGTCCAGGTGCCGTTGGCATCGGCCGTTACCGTGCCCACCAGCGTGGTGCCGTCATAGATGCGCACGGTCGAATTGGCTTCGGCGGTGCCGTTCAGCGTTGGGCGCGGGTCGTTGGTCGGGTTGCTGCCGGTAATCGGGCCGGTCACGCTGCCCACGTCATCGACGATCGAGGTGATGGTCGGGACGGTCGGCGCGGTGGCATCGACGTTAACCACGTACGCGGCGGTAGGATCGCTGACGTTACCCGCCGCGTCCGTCGCCGTCACGGTAAACGAGTGCTGCCCGTCGCCAAGCGTTGGCGTATAGCTCCACGCGCCGCCGGTGGCGGTCACGGTGCCGACTAGCGTCGTGCCGTCGTAGATTTTGATCGTCGTTCCCGCTTCCGCGGTGCCGCTGAGCGTCGGCTGGTTATCGTTGGTCAGGCCGCCGTTGGTAATCGGCGTGGCGGCATTGCCCACGTCGTCGGTGACGCTGACGATGACCGGTACGGCAGGCGGCGTGGTGTCAATCGTCAGGCTAAAGCTCGCCGACGGCTGGCTGGTGTTGCCCGCGGCGTCCGTCGCCTGGGCGGTAAAGCTATGCGGGCCCGTGCCCAGCGTGGTGGTGAGGGTGATCGCCCAGCTGCCGCTGGCGTCGGCCACGCCGGTTCCCACCAGCGTTGTGCCTTCATAGATCCGCACCGTCGCGTTCGGTTCGCTGGTGCCGATCAGGCGCGGCACGGTGTCGTCGGTGGTCTGGCCGCTGCCGAGCTGCCCGGTCACCGCGCCGACGTCGTCCAGCGCGTAGGTGATGACCGGCGCGTTTGGCGCAGCGGTATCGACAATCACCGTAAAGCCCGGCGAGGCAGGGCTAACGTTGCCCGCCGCGTCGGTGGCCGTGGCGGTCCAGGTGTGGCTCCCGCTGGCTAATGCCGGCGGGGTAAAGGTCCACGCGCCGGCACCGTCCGCCTGCGCGGTGCCAACCGCCGCGCCGTTTTCATAAATCGTCACGGTCGAGTTCGGCTCGGCCGTGCCGTTCAGCGTTGGCGTGGTGTCGTCGGTGCTCTGGCCGGAGGTGAGCGGGGTCTGAATCGTGCCGACGTTGTCGCTGGCCGTGGTAATGGCCGGGGCCAGCGGCACGCCCGTATCCACCGTCAGGTTAAACGGCTGGCTGGTCGGGCCGGTATTGCCCGCCGCGTCGGTGGCGTTGAGCGTGACCGCGTGCGGGCCGTCCGCCAGCGCCGTGGTCGGCGTGAAGGTCCAGTTGCCCTGGGCATTGACCAGCGCGGTGCCGACCTCGGTGCCGTCCACGATGACGTGGACGGTCGCGCCGACTTCCCCGGTGCCGTTGAACGTTGGGCGCGCGTCGTTGGTGGCGCTGCCGCTGGTCAGCGTGCCGGTGACCGGGCCAACGTCGTCAATCACGGTCGACAGCGCGGGCACGGCTGGCCCGGCCGTGTCGACGGTGAAGCTGTAGACCGGTGAGTTGGCCGAGACGTTGCCCGCCGCGTCGGTGGCGTTGATCCTGATCGAATAGCTGCCGTCCGCCAGCGGCGTGGCAGGCGTAAAGCTCCACGTTCCCCCTGCGATAACCGTTGCAGAACCTATTTCAGTCCCGTTGTTGAAAATATGCACCACGCTGCCGACCGCGCCGGTTCCGCTCAGCGTTGGTGTGTTGTCGTTGGTCACCTGTCCGGTCGCGATATTGCCGAGGATGCCGCCGACGACGTTATCTTCGACGCCGGTCAGGGTTGGCACGGTTGGCGCGACGGTATCGACCGTCACGTTCCAGGCCGCGGAGGCGCTGCTGACGTTTCCTACCGGGTCTGTCGCCACTGCCGTGAAGCTGTGGGCGCCTTCGCCAAGCGCCGTTTCCGGCGTAAAGGTCCAGGCACCGCTGGCGTTGGCGGTGACGACGCCAATTTGCGTGGCACCGTCAAAGATCGCCACCGTGCTGTTTGGCTCTGCCGTGCCGCTCAGCGTTGGCGTGGTGTCATCGGTTGTACTGCCGCTCGGCACGTTGCCCGTGACGGTGCCGACGTTATCGCTGACGCCAACGATGACCGGCGTGACGGAGCTCGTGTCGACCACCACGTTAAAGGCCGGAGAGGCCGCGCTCTGGTTCCCCGCCGGGTCCGTTTCCCGAATGGTCAGCGCGTGGCTGCCTTCCGCCAGCGGCGTCGACGGAGTAAAGCTCCAGGTGCCCGTTTGGCCGACGACCACGCTGCCGATGGAGACGCCGTCGCTGTAGACGGTGATGGTGTCGCCCGCCTTCGCGCTGCCGGTCAGGGTCGGCTGGGTATCGTTGGTGGACTGGCCGCTGGTAAGCGCGCCCGTGCCCGGGCCGACGTCGTCAATCACCGAGCCGATAACCGGCGTTGTCGGCGCGGTCAGGTCGATGGTCACGCTGGCGGCAGGGGAGCGGCCGCTGGTGAACAGCCCCACGGTAGTGGTCGCTTCGAAGGTGTGCGGGCCTTCGCCCAGCGCCTGAAGCGCCGTTGCGGTGTACGTCCAGGTGCCGCCAGCGCCGACCGGAATAATGGCGAATGGGATCAGGCTGCCGTCCAGGTAGAGCGTCACGGTGCTGCCCGCCACGGCGGTCCCGCTGATGGTTGGGGTGGTGTCGTCGGAGGTTTTGCCCAGCACGCTGCCGGTCACGCTACCGACGTCGTCGGTGATATCGGTGATGATCGGCACGTCGGGCAGGCCCGCGGTGACGCCCGTGACGGTGAGCGACGACGGATCGCTGGCGTTACCCGCCGCATCGGTTGAGGTCACGGTGAGGTCCGCGCCGTTGGCCTGCGCCGGGCTGACCGCTACGGAGAACGCGCCGCTGCCGTCCGCGACGCCGGTGCCAATCACCGTACCGCCGCTGTCTTTAATGGTGATGGTGGTGCCCGGATCGGCATTCCCGGTTACCGGCGTGCCCTGGGCGTTGATGGCCAGGTTGCTCGGGTCCGCCGGAGGAATGCTGTCCACGGTGACCACCGTCGTTGGGCTGGGGGTGGTATTACCCGCGGCGTCCGTCGCGATAACGGCGATGCCGGTGCTGCCCTGGTCGAGCGGGGCGGTCGGCGTGAAGGTCCAGGTGCCGTCGGCGGCAACGTTGGCGAAGCCCACCGACGTTTCGTTAACGAATACCTCTACAGTGCTGCCCGGCTCCGTTTTGCCGGAGATCGTCGGCGTGGTGTCGTTGGTGTAGAGCACGTTGTTTGCCAGCGTGCTGCTGGAGATGCTGTCAATCTGCGGAATGGCGGGCGGCACGGTATCGACGGTGACGTTAAACTGGGCGCTCGGCGCGCTCGGGTTGCCCGCCGCGTCTACCGAGACGGCGGTCAGGTGCAGGGTGCCGTCCGGCAGGGCGGAAGGCGTCACCGTCCAGGTGCCGTTCACCACCGTCGCTTCGCCAATCGCCACGCCGTTGTTGTAGACAATCACCCTGTCGCCGTTGACGCCCGTGCCGGTAATGGCCGGGGTATTGTCGTCCGTGGCGCCGCCGGCGGTCGCGCCCCCGGCCAGGGTAATGACCGGAGAGGCCGACGGCGTGGTATCGACGTTGATGGTGATCGGATCGGAGGTCAGCGATACGTTGCCCGCTTCGTCGGTCGCGGTGGCGGTGTACTGGTGAGAGCCTTCATCGATGTTGGCGTCCGGCCTCCAGCTCCAGTCCCCGCTGGCGTTGGCGGTGACGCGGCCCACCTCAACCGGCGCGGCCCCGTCCTGGCTGTCATAAATAATCACTTCGGCGTTCGGTTCGGTTTTACCGCTCAGCACCGGACGCGGGTCGTTGGTGCTGCCGCCGTCCGCCACTGGGCCGGTGATTTGGCTGACGCTGTCGGTAACGGTTGGGGTGGCCGGTTTGTCCGGCGCGTCGGTATCAATCACGATGGTAACCGGCTGAGACGGCGAGCTTTCGTTGCCCGCGCCGTCCTTGTTGGTGACGGTCAGGGTCACGTCATAGGTGCCGTTAGCGAGCGGCGGGGCGGTCCAGGTCCAGGTGCCGTCGTTGCCAACGGTGACCTCGGTCTGCTTCACGCCGTCCACGTAAATCGCCACCGTATCGCCCGCCGTGCCCGTGCCGCTCAGGGTAGGGGTGGTATCGCGGGTGGTTTCCCCCGGGTTCAGCGCGACTCCCGCGCCGCCGTCAGGGTTAACGGTGACGGCCGGCGCATCCGGCGTGCCCGGCGCAACGGTATCGATCACCAGGCTGAACGGCGGCGAGGTGGTAATGTTACCCGCCGCGTCGGTGGCCCTGACGGTGAGGGTGTGCGTGCCGTCGGTCAGCGGGGTAGTTGGGGTGAAGCTCCAGCCGCCGCTGCCGTTGAGCGTGGCGGTGCCGAGCAGCGTCGTGCCGTCATACACGGTAATGGTGCTGCCCGCCGGCGCGGTGCCCTGCAGTACGGGGCGGGTTTCATCTGTTGGCGTGCCGCTGGTGACCGGGCCGGTCACGTCCCCGGTGTTATCGGTTACCGTACCGATCGTCGGCGTGCCCGCTGGCGTGGTGTCGATGTTCAGGGTAAAGCCGCCGGTAGGATCGCTGGCGTTGCCCGCCGGGTCGATTGCCACGGCGGTCAGCGCGTGGCTGCCGTCCGGGATGGCGGTTGGCGGCTGGAAGCTCCAGCTGCCGTTTGCGTCCACCGTCGCGGTGCCGATCTGCGTGCCGTCAATGCGAATGCTGATGGTGCTGCCCGGCTCGCCGGTCCCGCTGATGACCGGGCGGTTATCGTTCGTCGGCTGGTTGCTGGTCAGCGGCCCGGTGTAGCCTTCGACGGCATCCACCACCTGGGTGATAGCCGGGGTCGCGGGCGGCGTGAGATCGATGGTGATGCTCCAGCTGTTCGACGTGCCGCTGGCGTTGCCTGCGCTGTCGACGGCGGTGGCGGTAAAGACGTGCCCGCCCGCCGTCAGGTTGGCCGGTGGCGTAAAGGTCCAGACCCCGCCCGCCGGGATCACCAGCGTGCCGATTTGCGTCTGACCGTCAAAAATGTACAGGCGGGTGCCCGCTTCGCCGGTGCCGTTAAGGGTCGGAGTGCCGTCGTTGGTCAGGCCGCCGTTAGCGATCGGCCCTACGGAAGTTTGCACATCATCTACCACTGAGGTGATAACCGGCGTCTCGGCGGGGAGCAGGTCCGGCGCGATCGCGGAGGCCGTCGGGCCGGTGTTTCCGGCCTTATCGGTGGCATCGGCGGTCAGCGTTTCGCCGTTAAGCACTTTGGGCACGAGCTGAATAAGGAACGTGCCGTCGTCTCCTGCTTTGCCGCTGGCGATCTCGGTACCGCCGGGGCCCTTGATGCTGACGGTGCTGCCCGGCTCGGCCGTGCCCGTAATGGCGGTGCCGTCAGGAAGCACCTTCACGTTTTCAGGGGCGAGCGGATCGGTGGTGTCAGGCGCGGTGGCTGTGCCCGGCTGGCTGACGTTGTTCGCCGCGTCGGTCGCGACCACCTGCAGCGTTTCGCCGTTGGTTTGCGCTGGCGTAATGCCGATAGAGAACGTGCCGTCGCTGCCCGCCTTGCCGGTGCCGATGACGTCTCCGGCCGAATCTTTTATCGTCACCGTGCTGTTGGCTTCGGCTTTACCCGTTACCGTTTTGCCGTCGCCGGAGACCACCAGATCGCTCGGCGGGGTCGGCGGCGTGGTGTCGGGCACGACCTGAATCGAGCTGGCGTTCGCCACCGGGCTAACGTTACCGGCCGCATCAACTGCCGTGACGTGTATGAGCGCGCCGCCGGGCTGCGGAGGAGCGAGGGTGATGCTGTAGTTTCCGTTCGCATCCACGGGAGCCGAACCAATCCGGTTGCCGTTGCTGTCGGTGATGATAATCGTGGTATTGGCATCAGCGTGCCCGGTCGCCACCGTGCCCGCGGCGTTCAGTGAGGCCGTCGGCCTGTCTGGCGCGGTCACGTCGACGATCAGGGTGATGGCCGCAGAAGGAACGCCCAAGTTGCCCGCCGCGTCGGTGGCGGTGGTGGTGATCTTGTGAGCGCCCTCGCTCAGGTTAACGGACGGCGTGAAGGTCCAGGCGCCGCTGGCGTTGGCGACTGCCGTACCAATGGCGGTGCCGTTGTCATAGATCGTGACGGTCGCCCCTGCTTCCGCCGTTCCGCTGAGGGCAGGGCGCTGGTCATTGGTGCTGGAGCCGTTGCTGAGCGCGCCGGTGTTAGGGGCCACGTCATCGGTAATGGCGGTGACGACGGGGGCCGCGGGGGCAACGGTATCGACGATAAAGGTCACCGCCGTTGACGGCGCGCTGGTGTTTCCGGCGGCATCGGTGGCGGTGGTGGTGATCGAATGACTTCCTTCAGAAAGGGCCGTGCCCGGCGTAAAGGTCCACTTGCCGCTGGCGTCCGCCCTGGCAGTGCCAATCTGCTTGCCGTTGTCGTAAATCGTGATGGTGGCACCGGCCTCTGAGATACCGCTGAGGGTTGGGCGAGCGTCGTCGGTACGCTGGCCGTTGGAGAGCGGCCCCGTTTCGGCACCCACGTTGTCGTCAACGGTCACAATGTCCGGGGCGTCCGGCGCGGTGAGGTCAGGCGCGGTGACGTGTCCGGCCTGGCTGGTGTTGCCCGACGAGTCCGTTGCCGTGGCGGTGATCTGCTCGCCGTTGGTCAGGGGCGTGCCAAGCTCAATCGTAAATTTGCCGTCGCTGCCGGCTTTGCCTGTCCCCACTACGTGGCCGCTGCTGTCTTTCAGCGTGATGGTGCTGCCCGGCTCCGCGGAACCGGTCACGGTGGAGCCGTCCGGGGAAAACTTCAGATTTGATGGGGCGCCAGGCGCCGTCGTGTCGGGAGTCGACGGATTGCCCGGATTGCCAGGATTACCGTTGTTGCCGTTATCATCATCGCCACCACCACCTCCTCCACCGCCGCCGGCTGCCAGCGCAATGCCGCCGCCGACCGCCAGAGCGCCCAGCACCCAGGGCCAGACCGCGGCGCCGCCGGTATCGGAGCCCGATGACGCTATCAGCGCATCGACGGAGGAAATCGCTTCGTAGTGTTCTACGCCGGTTGGATCTTCAATCCACCACAGCGCGCCGTTACTCTCTTCCAGCACCAGCTGGCTCGCCCCCTGCGCGTCGTTAACGTAGAAATTTTTGAGCGTAATCACTTCACCTGAATGAAGTGAGATCACCAGATCGTTACCGCTGCGGGAGTAGTGAGCGATATCGGCTCGCGCTACGTGAAGCTTAACGATAGAGGAGTGGTCCAGTGCGACCAGGGTGCCCTCTGTGGTGGTTTCCACGCCAGTAAGTTTCGATATAACAGAGATTTGGCTCATACAATTATTACTCCAGCAGAGTTATTTAAACGGCGTGCAGGACATTACCCCCTCCGTGATGTGGGAAAACGCGCTCCCGGCGGAGCCGCTGTTATTAATAAAGCGCTCACCGTGACATTTCTTTAGAGCGGCCGATGCCCGCCAGCATCAGAGTGGCAACATCAGGGGCGAATCTCATTATTTATTAGAAGTGGCGTTGTCTTTTTATTTTTTCGTGATATATAAACCTTGTGATTAATGGAGGTATTATTTGAGACGACCTAAAAATGATATAGCCATAAAGTTATAAATATGCAAACTCAGCCTGTGTAATCGGCAGGTATTTTATTTTGATGCACAACATCTGTGACCTTAGACATGGTTTCACGTTTCACCTTTTGAGGCGTGGTGCGGCCTGTAGCGCCGCGCCTGGGTGCTGCACGGTGGTGGGGGAGTAAAGAGAAAATAAAGGAATAGCGTTATTTATTAATATATTTTGTTATTAGTTTAACGTCGCTAAAATAGAGTTTAAGATAGGGTAAAGTATTTGTGGTTTTGATATATGATGTATTCTTATGTTTTTTTCATAAATTATGGCGAATAGTGAATGTTATGCTACGGCACAGGAAATAATAATGCGCGCAAGCCGAGTAGAAAAAAATACCCCAATAAATTCGTTGAGATAATACGATGGATGTATGAGTTTTTCGGTGACGCAAGCGAAGCCGCAAAATGAAAAAAGGCCGCGAGGGCGGCCTTTTGAACGAGCGTGGATTACTCGGTAACTTTTTTCTCTAAATCGCTGGCACCTTGCTTGGTTTTGTTCCAGCCTTTCTCTGCACCTTCTTTAGTGGCATCCCACCCTTTTTCAGTGCCTTCTTTGGTTTTATGCCAGGCTTTCTGTGAATCTTCACTCACCTTGCTGCCAAAGCTCTCGCTTTTACCTTCAGCGGCGTGCTGCTGCTTAAGCTTCAGCTCTTCACCCTTGTTCTGCTCTTCATGCAGCTTTTGCTTTGCGTCGTTGGCGTTAGCGTTTGCCGCAGCTACGGTGTCGTCAGTTGCGTGTGTAGTTGCAGCAAAAACGGGAGAAGCCAGCAGAACGGCAGACAGTGCAATGATTGTTTTTTTCATAATATCCTCATTTAACGTTTCGGTTATGAGCGGGATTCAGCATGACATAAGCGAGCCGGTGAGTCTCCAGGAAAAAACTGTAAGTGGATCGTGGCGCTATCGCGAGGGGCTTTCTTATAAGAATGAGCACATGTAAGAAAATATATCCCGGAAGCATTAGCTCTGGCCATGAGCCTGCGTAGAGGATTCACGCTTTCAATTAATAAGGCGGTCGAGGGTATTTATGTAGTGAATTTTTCATTGATGGGTTTTTGCATAATGTATGGAATCGAACTTATCTTTTGCGTTTTGTATCCTGGCTCACGGTTTTTTCTGCAAGAAAATTCCTAGGTTTTTTCTCGGATTTAAGAAGATATATCATATTATTAATGAAAGTCTTATTATGGACCCAGTGTAAGGAGCATAACGGTTTGAATTTCTTTTTACGCTGTGTATCTTATGCTCCCCGCAAGGTGTGCTTTTTCTGTATTGATAAATATCAATTTACGGCCCGTAAGGTTGTATTGAGCCAATATTTTTAACATAATTAGATAATCATTCTTTCATTTGTTTAATAAGTAGTGACTCCACCCTCTTTTACGCTGCGTTTGCAGTAGGCTTCTCTCCTCAATTCAGAAGAAAATTCTTAATAAAATTCCTAAAATGGATCATTGATCTGCTAAGTTGATCTTGGGTGGATTTTTATTCTATTATGGCTTCGCTAAAAAACCGCTGTTCAATTACTCTTCATTCCTTAAGGAAAGGGACTGCTATGGCTGATACGTTCCAGAACGAAGTGCCTAAGGCACGCATCAATTTAAAACTGGCTTTACACACGGGGGGAGCGCAAAAGAAAGTTGAATTGCCTCTGAAGCTATTGACCGTTGGCGATTTCAGTAATGGCAAAGAGTCCCGTCCGTTATCTGAAAGAGAGAAAATCAACGTCAACAAAAATAACTTCAACAGCGTGCTCTCAGAATTTTCTCCGGAAGTAAATCTTACCGTCAAGAATACGCTGGCGGGCGACGGCTCGGAAGAGAGCGTGAAATTACGCTTCTCAGATATGAAAGACTTCGAGCCAGAGCAGGTTGCACGCCAGATCCCTCAGCTGCGCGCCATGCTGGCCATGCGTAATTTATTACGCGACCTCAAATCCAATCTGCTGGATAACGCCACTTTCAGAAAAGAGCTCGAGAAAATTCTTAAAGATCCGGCGCTGTCCCAGGAATTACGCGATGAGATGAGCGCGCTTGCCCCGAAATAAGGCGCGCACGTTTTTTTAATGGATTACACGAGAGAATGCTGATGTCTGTTAATACTGAAACAAGCCCGGCACAGGGGCAAACCACGGTTCTTGAGAAAGAGGGCGTTTACGCGTCTCTTTTTGAAAAAATTAATCTTGCTCCGGCGTCAAGCCTGGGCGATATCAACGCGTTTCTGGACGATGCGGCGCTGTCCGAAGCCCCGGCGGGCGAACGCCTGACCGCCGCGATGCAGGTCTTCATGGACTGCATCCGCAAGTCCGGACAGCAGGTGGAAAAACTCGACAAAACGCTGATTGACCACCACATCGCCGAGCTGGACTTCCAGATCAGCCGCCAGCTCGACGCGGTGATGCACCACAACGAGTTCCAGAAGGTGGAATCCCTGTGGCGCGGCCTGAAGCAGCTGGTGGACAACACCGACTACCGCCAGAACGTGAAAACCGAAATCCTGGACGTCTCCAAAGACGACCTGCGTCAGGACTTCGAAGATGCGCCTGAACTGATTCAAAGCGGCCTGTACTGGCACACCTACACCGCCGAGTATGACACCCCGGGCGGCGAGCCGATTGGTTCGGTCATCTCCTCCTACGAATTCGACGCCAGCCCGCAGGACATCGCGCTGCTGCGCAACATCTCCAAAGTCTCTGCCGCTGCGCACATGCCGTTTATCGGCTCCGTGGGCCCGAAATTCTTCCTGAAGGATTCGATGGAAGAGGTGGCCGCAATTAAGGATATCGGCAACTACTTCGACCGCGCGGAATACATCAAGTGGAAATCCTTCCGCGACACCGACGACTCCCGCTACATCGGGCTGGTGATGCCGCGCGTGCTGGGCCGCCTGCCGTACGGTCCGGACACCGTGCCGGTGCGCAGCTTCAACTACGTTGAGCAGGTGAAGGGCCCGGATCACGAGAAGTACCTGTGGACCAGCGCGTCGTTCGCCTTCGCCTCCAACATGGTGAAGAGCTTCATCAACAACGGCTGGTGCGTGCAGATTCGCGGTCCGCAGGCGGGCGGCGCGGTGAAAGACCTGCCGATCCACCTGTATGACCTCGGCACCGGCAACCAGGTGAAAATCCCGTCCGAGGTGATGATCCCGGAAACCCGCGAGTTCGAGTTCGCCAACCTGGGCTTCATTCCGCTCTCCTACTACAAGAACCGCGACTACGCGTGCTTCTTCTCGGCGAACTCCACCCAGAAGCCGGCCCTGTACGACACCGCGGACGCGACCGCCAACAGCCGCATCAACGCGCGCCTGCCGTACATCTTCCTGCTGTCGCGCATTGCGCACTACCTGAAGCTGATCCAGCGCGAAAACATCGGTACGACGAAAGACCGTCGCCTGCTGGAGCTGGAGCTGAACACCTGGGTGAAAGGGCTGGTGACGGAAATGACCGATCCGGGCGACGAGCTGCAGGCGTCACACCCGCTGCGCGACGCGAAGGTGGTGGTGGAAGACATCGAGGACAACCCGGGCTTCTTCCGCGTGCGTCTGTATGCGGTGCCGCACTTCCAGGTGGAAGGGATGGACGTGAATCTGTCTCTGGTCAGCCAGATGCCGAAAGCGAAAGCGTAAAACAGGACGAAAATGAAGACGGAATTACCGTTATGGGGGCGGGGGATTATGGTCTCGCCCCAGCATTTTCAACAGCAGGCTGCGTATGCAGCCTGGTCTGCTGAATGCATTGCGCAGATGGGGCTTAATCACCCCTGGGGGATCATTGACGCGAGCTTTGAAACGGACGCCCTGAAGCTTGGGCGCCTGCAGGCCCGCCGGCTGCATCTCCGTTTTCAGGACGGCACGCTGATCGACACGGAAAACGCCGATGCGCTCCCTCCCGCGCTCTCGCTGGATAACGACCTGCAGGACGTGGTGGTGTTGCTGGCGCTCCCTCTGATGCGGGCAAACGGCGGCAACTGCCTGAAGCCTGATGAAGTGGCCGAGCGTCCGACACGCTATCGCCAGCGCTGGCACGATGTACGCAATCAGTTTGGTGACGACTCCCGACAGATTGCGGTACTGCAGCCGGAGCTGACGCTGCGCTTTGCGCATCAAAACAACAGTGATTATCTGACCTGCCCGGTGGCCCGCCTTCAGCAGGACACCCAGGGCGGCTGGCGGATTGATGAAGCGTTCCTCCCGCCGCTGCTGACGCTGCAAAGCAGCCGCTGGCTGATGGCTCAGCTTGAGCAATTGCTGACGCAGCTTCGTGCCCGCCTGACGCGCCTGATGTCGATGCGCAGGGAAAGCAACGAGCGGATGGCCGATTTTGCCGTGGCCGACGTCTCTCTGTTCTGGCTACTCAACGCGCTTAACAGCGCAGAACCGGTACTCGGTCAGTTTCAGCGCACGCCGCAAAGCGCGGTTGAGCGGCTGTATCCGGAGCTGGCGCGCCTTGCCGGCAGCCTTCTGACGTTCTCTCTGGCACACCAGGTCAGTGCTATCCCTGTCTACCAGCATGAAAACCTGAACGCCGTTTTCCCGCCGCTGTTTGATTTGCTCAGCGATCTGCTGGAGGCCAGCCTGCCGTCGCGCGTGGTGGCGATCGCGCTGGAGCATAACGCGCGGCTGCACTTCTGGCAGGCACGCCTTCACGATCCGCGCCTGCGCGAAGGCGCCGACTATTACCTCTCCGTTCGCTCGCCGGTACCGGTGGCACAGCTGCACGAGCAGTTCCCTCGCCAGTGCAAGGCCGGCAGCCCGGATCACGTCAGGGCGATCGTCAACTCCTCGCGCGAGGGTATCCCGCTGACGCCGCTGCGCCACGTGCCCGCGGCGATCCCGCTGCGTCTCGAAAACCAGTATTTCAGCCTCGACGTTTCCCATCCTCTGGCGATCGAAATGCTGGAGAGCGGCAGCTGCATGTTTTATGTCCCGGGCATGCTCGGGGAGCCAGAACTTGAACTCTTTGCGGTGCTGAGAACATGAGTGAGCATATGCGCGGCCAGGCCGCGCCTGTCGATATCGACGCGCTATTGCAGGACACCTGGCTGCAGGTTATCAGCCTGCGCCACGGCCCCCGGTTCCAGGAAGGTGAAGGGCGTCAGCTTTGGGAACGCTGCGTGGCCGATGCCGAGCGAGTGCAGCGCATCCTTAAAGAAAGCGGCATGGATGAGGCCAGCTGCAGGCACATTCTTACGGCGCAGTGCGCGCTGCTTGACGAAGCCGTCAAGGGCCGGGGCGTGGAGGATGATGCCTGCGTTCAGTGGTATGACATTCCTTTGCAGGGGCATTTCCTCGGCACGATGGACGCCGGGGATACGCTCTGCGATCGGATGCGCGACGTGCTGCGCGAACCGGCGCCGGACGACGCCGTGCTGACCTGTTTTCAGCGCGTCATGATGCTGGGCTTCCTCGGCAGCTACCGTTCTCTGAACGATCCTGAACGCCAGCGCCTGGTTAAGGCTCTCAGCGAGCGCGTTCAGCCTTTTAGCTATCCGCAGAATCACCCGATACTGGCTGAAAGCCACGCCGGCTGGGGAATGAGCGGCTGGTTTTCCTCCTGGCCGGTGCGTATCGGCGTTTGCGCGTTCGTCATCGCCGCGCTCTGGTGGGGGCTTGACGGCTGGCTGGATCGGATGCTCGCCACCCTGCTGCCTGGAGCGGTGAAATGAGTCCTGCACAACAGCGCGGGCTGGCCCTGTGGGCGGCTTTCCTCAGCATCGTGCTCTGCCTCGCATTTCTTCCGGTTTCTCGGATCTTATCCCTCTTTATTCTGTCCGGGATGCTGGGCGTGATTTTTGTCGCCTGGCTTGCAGCCAGCCGCATGGCCCGTAACGAAAGCAACCTTCACATCGATAATCTTCCTGAAGCCACCTGGCGCCAGCCGGTGGTACTGGTTTGCGGTGATTTACCGCAGGCATGGCCGGAACGGTCGCAGGTGCTGACCGTGCCCCAGGGCTGCTGGATCAGGGTTGAAGAGTCGCAGGATCTGGTACAGGTCGCCCGATACGTGCTGCGTCAGCGTCCCCACTGGGGGCGTCAGCTTTCGGTGATGGTCAGCGTCTGCCCGCAGAAGCATGCGGACAGTGAGGCGTTAACCAGCCATCTGCTGACGCTTCGCTGGCAAATCAGCCAGCTGCGTCGTGAATCCGGCCATACCGTGCCCGTGGTGCTGAACGGTCTGGTGGGCAGCTCAATGATGGACGACATGCTCTGGCAGGCGGCCATTTCCGGCGAGGGCATTCGCGTATGGCGTGCGTCTTCCGCGCCAAGCCCGATTTCAGCCTGGGTGACAACGGGCGGCGCGATGGCAATGCAGCAGCAGGTCCTGATGAACAGCCTGATGACCTGGTTCCGGGTCCACGTCAAGGACGTGTTCATCAGCGACGAGTCGGATATTCCGGTGATTGCGCCAACCGCGGTGCTGTGGGGGTTAGGGCCTATTCTGTCGGGAAGCCTGGCATCCTCCGCCTGGACATCATGGCTGTCGCGCCATACCTCCATGCATCACGTCACAGGCTGGCAGCCGGTGGGAACGGACACGACGGTGATGTCCCTTTTCCCGGACTTTGTTTTGCCTCTGCTGCCTGAAGGCCAGGGCCTCACGCCGCGCACCCGAACCTGGCGCTGTGCGCTGGGCATTTTTACCCTGGCGGCCGTTGCCGCCCTGCTCAGCAGCGCCTGGAATAACCGCATGTTGATCCAGCGTCTGAGCTTCGATATCCGGCACTACGATCGCATTGCAATGGACAACTACGCGCCGAAGGCGCGCGCCGTGCAGGTACTGCGTGAGGATGCCGCGCAGCTTGATCGCTGGGCGCGTAATGGCGAGCCCATGGATATGAGCCTCGGGCTGTACCACGGTGAACGCTTACGCATCCCCGTACTGGACGCTATTCGTTCATACGTGCCGCCACCGCCGCCGCCAAAACCGGTCGAAAAAGCCGTCCCTAAAATTGTCCGCCTCAACAGCATGTCGCTGTTCGACACCGGCAAATGGGCGCTGAAGCCCGGCTCCACCAAGCTGCTGGTGAACTCGCTGGTGGGCATCAAGGCGAAGCCCGGCTGGCTCATCGTGGTGGCCGGTCACACCGACAGCACCGGCGACGACAAATCCAACCAGGTGCTTTCGCTCAAGCGCGCGGAATCGGTGCGCGACTGGATGCGCGATACCGGCGACGTGCCGGAAAGCTGTTTCGCGGTGCAGGGCTATGGCGAAAGCCGCCCGATCGCAACCAACGACACGACCGAAGGCCGGGCGCTGAACCGCCGTGTCGAAATCAGCCTGGTGCCGCAGGCGAACGCCTGCCAGCTGCCGGGCGCAACAACCGCGTCACAGGATATACGTGACGTTTCAACTCAAGAAATGGAGAAATAACATGGCAATTCCAGTCTATCTGTGGCTCAAGGACGACGGCGGCGCGGACATCAAAGGGTCTGTGGACGTTAAGGACCGCGAGGGCAGCATCGAGGTGGTGGCGCAGGAGCACAACCTGTACATCCCGACCGACAACAACACCGGCAAGCTGACCGGCACGCGTATCCACACGCCGTTCCTGTTCACCAAGGAAATCGACTCCTCCAGCCCGTACCTGTACAAGGCGGTGACCACCGGCCAGACCCTGAAATCGGCTGAATTCAAGTGGTACAAAATCAACGACGCGGGCCAGGAAGTGGAGTACTTCAACACCAAACTGGAAAACGTGAAGGTGGTGAAGGTGAACCCGCTGATGCACGACGTCAAGGATCCGTCCTTCGAGAAGCACAACCATCTGGAACAGATTGAGCTGCGCTACGAAAAAATCACCTGGACCTATAAAGACGGCAACATCATTCATTCCGATTCCTGGAACGAACGCACAACTGCGTAATTACCCGTCATCCTTCGCGCCGCAGGTGCGTTGGCTGCGTTCGCTCACCCCGGTCACATAGTTATCTATGCTCCCGGGGATTCGCGAACTTGCCGCCTTCCTGCGACGCGAATGATTTAGGGTAATCGTCTTTGCGGACAGGAAACCCTGTCCGCCGTTTTTGCTGAGCGCCTGCCATAACGGACGCTCAGCAAAGAACACACAATCTGCCTGCCTGACCTGATGCGCTTTGGTAAGTAAACAGCGAGGGGCGGTAGCGTGCCCGGAACTGATAAAGAGAGAGTCTCATGGAAAATCCAGCCGTTCTGTTACGTCGTCTTAATCCCTACTGCGCCCGCGCGATGGAAGGGGCCGCCTCCCTGTGCCAGACCCGCGCGCACGCGGAAATCCTCCCCGAGCACTGGCTGCTGAAGCTGCTGGAGCAGGGCGAAGGGGACATCACGGTGATTGCCCGCCGCTACGAGTGGGACATGGACGCGATATGGCAGGACCTGCTGGCGTTTCTCGACCGGCTGCCGCGCTCGGTGCGCGGCCGCCCGGAGCTCTCTGACGGCATCCGCACCCTGATGCAGAACGCGTGGCTGCACGCCTCGCTGGCGGGGGAAACGCAGATCCGAAGCGTGCACCTGCTGATGGCGATTGTCGAAAAGCCGTCGCTGGCGCGCTGTGACGGCCTGTGGCCGCTGACCACCACCGGGCTGAGCCAGCTCGAGCGCCTGCGCGGGCTGCTGGACGCGCAGTCCGACGAGCGCGAAGAGGTGCAGCAGGAAGAAGAATTGGCCAAAAGTGACGAGGTGGCGTTCGTGGGCCGTCCGGTGAATGCGGATATAAAGGAAGGGGAGCTCAGCCCGGCGCTGCAGAGCGCGCTGGATAAGTTCACCCTCGACGTCACCGCCCGCGCGCGGGACGGCAAAATCGACCCGGTATTTGGCCGCGACAATGAAATCCGCCAGATGGTGGACATCCTCTCACGCCGGCGCAAGAACAACCCGATTCTGGTGGGCGAGCCGGGCGTGGGCAAAACCGCGCTGGTCGAGGGGCTGGCGCTGCGCATTGCCGAAGGCAACGTCCCGGACAGCCTGAAGCCGGTCTCCGTGCGCACCCTCGACCTCGGCCTGCTGCAGGCGGGCGCGGGCGTGAAGGGCGAGTTCGAGCAGCGCCTGAAAAACATCATTGAGGCGGTGCAGCAGTCGCCGCTGCCGGTGCTCCTTTTCATTGATGAGGCGCACACCATCATCGGCGCGGGCAACCAGGCGGGCGGCGCGGATGCCGCCAACCTGCTCAAGCCCGCCCTGGCGCGCGGCGAGCTGCGCACCATCGCCGCCACCACCTGGAGCGAGTACAAGCAGTACTTCGAGCGCGACGCCGCGCTGGAGCGCCGCTTCCAGATGGTCAAGGTGGACGAGCCGGACGACGACACCGCCTGCCTGATGCTGCGCGGCCTCAAGTCCCGCTACGCGGAGCACCACGGCGTGCACATCACCGACGAGGCGGTTCGCGCCGCCGTCACCCTCTCCAGGCGCTACCTGACGGGCCGACAGCTGCCGGATAAAGCCGTTGACCTGCTCGACACCGCCTCCGCGCGCGTGCGCATGAGCCTCGACACCGTGCCCGAGCCGCTGACCCGCATGAAGGCGCAGCTCACCGCGCTGGATATGGAGAAGCAGGCGCTGCTGGAGGATATCGCGGTCGGGAGCACCTCCCACGGCGAGCGCCTGGCGGCGATTGAGCAGGAGGAGGGCCGCATCCTTCTGGCGCTCGGGGCGCGGGAAGCCCAGTACGGCGACGAGCTGAAGCTGACGGAGCAGCTGCTGGCCTGCCGCCAGGACATCTCCCGCCAGGCGGACATCGCGGACCTGCAGCGCCAGCTCGGCGACGTGCAGCAGGGCAGCCCGCTGCTGGGGCTGGACGTGGACGCCCGCACCGTGGCAACGGTGATTGCCGACTGGACCGGCGTGCCGCTCTCCTCGTTAATGAAGGACGAGCAGACGGAGCTGCTGAGCCTGGAAGAGAGCCTGGCCACGCGCGTGGTGGGCCAGGACGCCGCGCTGAACGCCATCGCGCAGCGCCTGCGCGCCGCCAAAACCGGCCTCGCGCCGGAGAACGGCCCGCAGGGCGTGTTCCTGCTGGTCGGCACCAGCGGCACCGGCAAGACCGAGACCGCGCTGGCGCTGGCCGACGAGCTGTTCGGCGGCGAAAAATCCTTAATCACCATCAACCTCTCCGAGTACCAGGAGCCGCACACCGTCAGCCAGCTCAAGGGCTCGCCTCCGGGCTACGTCGGCTACGGCCAGGGCGGCATCCTCACCGAGGCGGTGCGCAAGCGCCCGTACAGCGTGGTGCTGCTTGATGAGGTCGAGAAGGCGCACCGGGACGTGATGAACCTGTTTTACCAGGTCTTTGACCGCGGGTTTATGCGCGACGGCGAGGGGCGCGAAATCGACTTCCGCAACACGGTTATTCTGATGACCTCCAACCTCGGCAGCGACCACCTGATGCAGCTGCTGAATGAATCCCCGGAAGCGACGGAGGCAGATCTGCACGAGCTGCTGCGCCCGATCCTGCGCGACCACTTCCAGCCCGCGCTGCTGGCGCGCTTCCAGACGGTGATTTACCGCCCGCTGGGCCAGGCGGCGATGCGCACCATCGTCGGCATGAAGCTGAGCCAGGTGAGCAAACGCCTGGCGCGCCACTACGGCATGAAGACCGCGATCGCCGACGGCCTGATGGACGCGCTGACGGACGCCTGCCTGCTGCCGGACACCGGGGCGCGCAACATCGACAGCCTGCTGAACCAGCAGATCCTGCCGGTACTGAGCCAGCAGCTGCTGACGCACATGGCGGCGGGGCAGAAGCCTGAGTCGCTGAGCCTGGGCTGGGACGAGGAAGAGGGGATTGTGCTTGAGTTCAGCGCGGGAGAGGCACCATGAGCACAAATCCCGTAACCCGTTTTACTCACAGCCACCACCTGCTTTCGGTGAAGGACTGCCCGTCCACGACGGACGTGCTGGCCTTTACGGGCAGCGACGCGCTGAGCGTGCCGTTCAGCTACCGCATTGAGTTCACCAGCGATAACCACGCCATCGGCCGGGAGATGATGCTGATGAAGCCCGCGTCGCTGACCCTGCAGGCGCCGGTGGACCAGGGCTTTGGCATCAGGATGCAGCAGCCGGTGCGGGTGATTCAGGGGGTGGTGAGCGGGTTCGAGCGGCTCGGCACCTCGAAGGACGAGACGCACTACGCGCTGACCCTGCAGCCGCGCCTGGCGCTGCTGTCGCGCTCGCACCAGAGCGCGATTTACCAGGACATGTCGGTTCCGCAGATAGTGGAGAAAATCCTGCGCGAGCGCCACGGCCTGCGCGGGCAGGACTTCCTGTTCTCGCTTTCAAAAGAGTATCCGCGCCGGGAGCAGGTGATGCAGTACGGCGAGGACGACCTGCGCTTCATCACCCGCCTGCTGGGCGAGGTGGGCATCTGGTTCCGCTTCACCACCGACACGCGGCTCAACATCGACGTGGTGGAGTTCTGCGACGGGCGGCAGGGGTATGAGAAGGGGCTGACGCTGCCGTCGGTGCCGCCGTCGGGCCAGCACGCGCAGGGCGCGGACTCGGTGTGGGGCATGCAGTGCCGCCACAGCGTGGTGCAGAAGCAGGTCAGCACGCGGGACTACAACTACCGCCAGGCGAATGAGGACATGAACGCCCTCGCGGACGTGACGGGCGGCGACGCCACCACCTACGGCGAGGCGTACCACTACGCGGACAACTACCTGACGGCGGGCGGGGCGTACGACCGCAGCCCGGCGCCGGAGACGGGGGCGTTTTACGCCCGGCTGCGCCACGAGCGCTACCTGAACGGGCAGACGCGGCTGTCGGGGGTGACCGGCAGCCCGGCGGTGGCGCCGGGCCAGGTGCTGACCGTGACGGGCGGGTTTGAGGTGCCGGAGGCGTTTGCGCGCGGGGTGGTCATCACCGCGACGGAGAGCGAGGCCCGCCGGGACCGGGACTTTGAGGTGCGCTTCACGGGGATACCGGACGGCGCGGAGACGGCCTTCCGCCCGGAGCCGGGAAAGCGCCCGGTGATGGCCGGGACGCTGCCGGCGCGGGTGACCAGCACCACGGAAAACGACGCCTACGGGCACATCGACAAGGACGGGCGCTACCGGGTCAACATGCTGTTTGACCGGGATAACTGGGAGACCGGGTTCGAGAGCCTGTGGGTGCGCCAGTCCCGCCCGTACGCGGGGGACACCTACGGGCTGCACCTGCCGCTGCTGGCGGGAACGGAGGTGGCGATAGGCTTTGAGGACGGCAACCCGGACCGGCCGTACATTGCCGGGGTGCTGCACGACTCGGCGCACGGGGACCACGTCACCATCCGCAACTATAAGCGCAACGTGCTGCGCACGCCGTCGAACAACAAAATCCGCCTGGACGACGAGCGCGGGAAGGAGCACATCAAGGTCAGCACGGAGTACGGCGGCAAGAGCCAGCTGAACCTGGGGCACCTGGTGGACGGCGAGAAGAAACCGCGCGGAGAGGGGTTTGAGCTCAGGACGGACAGCTGGGGCGCGATACGGGCGCAGAAGGGTCTGTTCATCACGGCGGACGGTCAGGCGAAGGCGCAGGGTGAGGTGCGGGAGATGGCGGCGGCCATCAGCCTGCTGAAGGGGGCGGTTAACCAGGTGAGCGGGTGGGGAAGCATCGCGCAGACGCACCACAACGCGGCCCCGGACGCGGAGCCGCTGAGCGCGCTGGCCTCCGGCGCGGGCGAGCTTAAAGAGCCTGCGCTGCTGATGTCCGCGCCGAAGGGCATTGCCGCGGTGACGCCGGAAACGACGCTGCTGCACAGCGGAAAAGGGCTGTATCTGCAGAGTCTGGGGGAGGTGAACGTCAGCACGGCGCAGCGCTACTCGGTGAACGCGAGCCAGGGGATATCGGTGCTGGCGCACCGGGAGGGGATGCGGCTGGTGTCGGCAAAGGGCCCGCTGGCGGTGGAGTCGCATGCGGACACGCTGTCGCTGACGTCGCTGAAGGACGTAACGGTGCAGTCGACGCAGGGGCATCTTCAGCTGACGGCGAAAAACGGCATCACGCTGGCGTGCGGAGGGGCGTACATTCAGCTGACGCCGGAGGGCGAGGTGAAGGTGCACGGTCCGGGGCTGCTGAGCCTGAAGGGGCAGCACCAGTGGACGAGCCCCGCGAGCCAGGACTATCCGCTGCCGGAGCTGCCCTCGTCGGTGTGCAAGGAATGTCTGAAGAAGGCGCAAGAAGAGGCGATGGGAGTGGTGCTGCGTGGATAAATCATCAGGCGCGGCGGCTTGCGTCGCTGAACAGTGGCTTGAACAGTCAGAGTTTTTAAGCCGAAATGCCGGTCTCGACTACATCGATGTCATTATTGACTTCACGGGATCCGGTCGAACGACAAAAGATCTTTTCTGTGAATTTACGCCGGAAATTCGATACGCATCTCTGTATGAGGGGATGCCGGAGGAAGGCGTGAAGGACGAAGGGCCAGTAGTGGCGCGTTTCTTCTGGTCTGAAGGGCAACACCGAATGTTTCTGGAAGAGCTTATGCGTTTCTGGGGAAGCGCGTCTCGCTTAATGTTGCTCATCAGTCCGCTGGTGTTTGATCAATGTAAAAACCATCTTTTGGCGCTGTCGCAGTTTGAATGGGGAGAGCAGGGCGGCATTTTACGGTTTTACGACAGCCGGGTGTTTCCGTCGCTGTTAAGCCATGCATTATCCGAGGAGCAGCAGGCGCAATTTACGCGTATTGCATTTTTCTGGGGATGGCTTGACCGCGATAGCCGTCAGGCCTGGAAAGCGGGAAGTATTGGGCCAGACTGCCGGGTTCTCCCCAAACCCGAAAAACTGACGTTAAGCGACCAGCAGATTGAAATAATTGGGTGTATCAGCGATGCCGATATGCTGTCCCGTAAGATTGACCGGGCTGACATTCTCCCTGAAGAAAAATTTCGAAAATGTTTTGATGCCGCGCTGGCAGCCAGTCGGGAAGGGTACTGGGGCGCGCTTGATGAGTATGTTCAGCGGCTCGGTTTGTTCAGTGAGAGTGAGAAAAATGGCGAAACGGGTGTTTAATCTGAATATTGACCGCTCATAACAAGATAAAAAAGGTTGATGTTAAAAAGAGAGCATTAATATTACCGGGTAAAAATTCAGGCAGGAGGCGCAGGTGTTCAAAAGGATGCTTTTTATTCTGACCATCGTGATGGTGTCGGGGTGCTCCCGTGCGGGAAACGGTGATGACTATACGGCGGGGGATTTACGGGCAAAAAACCATGTCGCGGGACAGAGTATTAACTGGTTTAGTGTGAATGGCTATGGTGCTTCCGGATTGGGTGGTGGAGTCTGCTGCGTCATGCTGCCCATGAAATGGACGCCGGGTCTGAAAGCGCATATTGAGTGGGAAGTCGATCCTGAACCATATGCCCGCTTACCATCTCTCGGAACTGATGAATTTCGTAAAGCCTATGCTCGTCATGCCGCAAATTATCAGAAGCACAGCACAGTGGTAGATATCCCGGAGTATGGGGAAAAGCGCTGCGGTATAACGGTGCATTTTCTGCCGTGTAACCAGGTGAAGGTAACGACGGTCTGCGAGGGATACGGCACGCCGGGCTATCCGATTAAAGAGCCGATGAATATGAAGGAGCCTGCACAATGTCCGCAATAAAACTGGCGCAACGGAATATCTGTTCAGGAGAGAATGATGCTTAAAAGGATGCTTTTTATTCTGACCATCGTGATGGTGTCGGGGTGCTCGCGGGCGGGAAACAGCGATGACTATACGGCGGGGGATATCCGCGGGATAAATCATACTCCGAACGTCATTAACTATGTGAAGGTTAATGGTCATGGTGGCCCCAATATTGGGGCTTACGGTGAAGGTGGAGGATATTGCTGCGTCATGCTGCCCATGAAATGGACGCCGGATCTGAAAGCGCATATTGAGTGGGAAGTTGATCCAAAAACCGCGTCCAAATTCCCAGGTTACAAAGACTGGGAAAAATATAAAAAATGGGAAAAAGAAGTTAAAGCCAGCTATCAGAAGCACAGCACAGTGGTAGATATCCCGGAGTATGGGGAAAAGCGCTGCGGTATAACGGTGCATTTTCTGCCGTGTAACCAGGTGAAGGTAACGACGGTCTGCGAGGGATACGGCACGCCGGACTATCCGATTAAAGAGCCGATGAATATGAAGGAGCCTGCGCAATGTCCGCAATAAAACTGGCGCAACGGAATATCTGTTCAGGAGAGAATGATGCTTAAAAGGATGCTTTTTATTCTGACCATCGTGATGGTGTCAGGGTGCTCGCGGGCGGGAAACGGTGATGACTATACGGCGGGGGATATTCGCGGGTTTAATCATACACAGCAGGGGATAAATTATTTTACGGTAAACGGTTATGGTGGTCGTTTAACAGGTAACAGCTGCTGCGTCATGCTGCCCATGAAATGGACGCCGGATCTGAAAGCGCATATTGAGTGGGAAGTTGATCCTGACACAGCCTCTCCATTTCCCGGCTATCAAGACAGGGAAAAATATAAAAAATGGGAAAAAGAAGTTAAAGCCAGCTACCAGAAGCACAGCACAGTGGTAGATATCCCGGAGTATGGAGAAAAGCGCTGCGGTATAACGGTGCATTTTCTGCCGTGTAACCAGGTGAAGGTGACGACGGTGTGCGAGGGATACGGCACGCCGGACTATCCGATTAAAGAGCCGATGAATATGAAGGAGCCTGCACAATGTCCGCAATAAAACTGGCGCAACGGAATATCTGTTCAGGAGAGAATGATGCTTAAAAGGATGCTTTTTATTCTGACCATTGTGATGGTGTCGGGGTGCTCGCGGGCGGGAAACGGCGATGACTATACGGCGGGAGATTTACGGGCAAAAAACCATGTCGCGGGACAGAGTATTAACTGGTTTAGTGTGAATGGCTATGGTGCTTCCGGATTGGGTGGTGGAGTCTGCTGCGTCATGCTGCCTATGAAATGGACGCCGGGTCTGAAAGCGCATATTAAGTGGGAAGTCGATCCTAATCCAACTGAAGATATTCCAATGAAAAAGGAAGGGTTCGGTTATGAAGAGGATGCTTATGCTCGCCATGCCGCAAATTACCAGAAGCACAGCACAGTGGTAGATATCCCGGAGTATGGAGAAAAGCGCTGCGGTATAACGGTGCATTTTCTGCCGTGTAACCAGGTGAAGGTGACGACGGTGTGCGAGGGATACGGCACGCCGGACTATCCGATTAAAGAGCCGATGAATATGAAGGAGCCTGCACAATGTCCACGGTAAGCCTTGGGCTGCCCTGCTGGGCCCCGCCGGTGTTCCCGGAAGGGGGGCGTCTGGCGCTGACGCCCGAGCAGGTTAACGCGAACTATAAAAAGCAGACGCGTGAGGAGGAGAAGTTCAAACTGGAGCTAAGCGAGCAGGCAGAATGCCGCGTCGGCTTTACGTGCAGCCAGAGCCTGCACATTAGCCTGTTTTTTGACGGAACCGGTAACAACGAAAAACACGATACGACGGTTGCTGATCCCCCACATCCCACAAATATCGCGAAGCTGTTTCATGCGACTTATCAGGATGCAGAAGATAAAGGCTATTTCCGATACTACATTCCCGGCGTCGGCACCCCGTTCCCTAAAATTAACGAGTTAGACTACAGTACGTCCGGGCTGGCCTTTGCCGCGGGTGGCGAGGACCGCATCAACTGGGGGCTGCTGCGCCTGGTGGATGCGCTGATGTATGCCATCACCCCCACTCATCAGCGTCTGGACGACAGCGTTGCCCGGGCGCGGCTGCCCGACATGCGCGCCCACTGGCCGATTACCGGCGAGGTGAACCGGCGCAACGCCATCAACGCGCTGCTGGCTCCGCTCAAGGCGCAGGTCAGACAGGCCAGGCCGCACCTGCTGGCGGTGAAGCTGTTTGTTTACGGTTTCTCGCGCGGGGCCGCAGAGGCGCGTACCTTCGTTAGCTGGCTGACGGAGCTGTTTACCGCACCGCAGGAGGGCGGGCAGCCTGAGATGAGCCTGCTGGGACTGCCGGTAAGCGTTGAATTTCTCGGTATTCTGGATACGGTGCCCTCCGTGGGTATCGCGCACGTTGCGCCGGGTGCCACGGGGCATATGGGATGGGCCGACGGTACCCAGCAGCTGCCGGACGAGCGTCGCTTCCCGGGGCTGATACGCTGCTGCCGCCACTTTATCGCTGCCCACGAGCAGCGGCTCAGCTTCCCGCTGGACTCCGTGCGCCGACCGGACGGTAGCTATCCACCGAATACTCTGGAGGTGGTCTATCCGGGCATGCACTCCGACGTGGGGGGCGGCTACCCGCCAGGAGATCAGGGGAAATCGCCGGGTGGGGTGGGGGAGGTGTTATCGCAGATTGTTCTTCACGATCTGTATCTTGCGGCTTTTGAGGCTGGTGCTCCATTATCGGTTATACCAAAAGCCATAACGCCATTAATAAAGCCTCTACAGCCGTCGCGAATAATGTCTCCAGAGAGTTTGAATGAATTTACATTGAGCGCAACGTTAATCAAACGCTTCAACCTTTGGCGTCAGACCTTAATGGACGCCGTGCCGGACGACGAGAAAAATGCCGTTTCCCCTGAGCCGGGCTATCGGCCTTATCAGCTTCCGCACGTTCTGGAGAGCGCAATTATCGGGCAGATGGCCTGGATGACGGCGTGGCGCATTGGGCGCTATGCGCACCATAGCCTGCTGACGCAGCCTTTTTATGTTGATGCACCGCAGCTGCCACCTGGTGAACTTCCACAGGAAGAAAAAGACTACACCAAAAAACAGGCGGACATAGTCAATAAGCGTAAGGATATTGACCGCTCTAAGCCGGGCTGGCAGGACACCGTCGAGCAGGGCATACCCGATTACGATCCCACCAACGCGCAGTATCAGCTGCGTGAAGCCGCCCGCGAGTTTGAGCACGACTATCGAAACTGGTATCGGGATATCAACGGCAGCTTGGTGGAAAAAGCGAAACAAATTGCTCTGGACGTTATACCTAAAGAGCCGGTCTATTTGCTCAACGGTGACGATGAGAAAGCTGAGTATCAGCAGATGCGCGACGGCGGCGACTATTACTACATTCGCCTGTTTACCGACAGGCTGGGAACGGGCATTCGGACGCATCCAGGCGCAGAACTGCTGGCGCTGTATGACGAGCAAATCCACGATTCCCGGGCGTGGTTTATGCAAAGCTCAATGGGAGGAAGGGAGCCCTGGGGCGGCTACTTCCGCTATCGAATGATCTACTTTGGTGACATGGCCAACAAGCAGGTCCAGCTGATTTCCGTGGACGGCAGGGTAGTGGGCGCGTCTGCCACGTCGAACCGGGTGGAATATACGGTAGAAACCCGGGAAGAAGCAGGCCGGCTGACCGAGGTGCACAGGGTGAAAGATCTGGCCAGCGGGCAGGTACAGACGTTATCCCCGGCTGCGATGCTGCCCGCGGATGCCGCGCCGGTCCAGGTGGCCGCCCGACAACAGTCCCTTATTGCCAGCGCCCGGCACCAGGAGATGATCAGTGCAGTTTCGTCTCGTTTGCAGCAGTCTGGGATCAGGATCGTCAGTTAAGTCCGCTTTCGCCATCCACCATAGCGGGACAACAAAAGGATTGACCCTTAAGTCAGCACGGCCACAGGAGAGGCACCATGAGCACAAATCCCGTAACCCGGTTCACCCACAGCCACCATCTGCTTTCGGTGAAGGACTGCCCGTCCACGACGGACGTGCTGGCCTTTACGGGCAGCGACGCGCTGAGCGTGCCGTTCAGCTACCGCATTGAGTTCACCAGCGATAACCACGCCATCGGCCGGGAGATGATGCTGATGAAGCCCGCGTCGCTGACCCTGCAGGCGCCGGTGGACCAGGGCTTTGGCATCAGGATGCAGCAGCCGGTGCGGGTGATTCAGGGGGTGGTGAGCGGGTTCGAGCGGCTCGGCACCTCGAAGGACGAGACGCACTACGCGCTGACCCTGCAGCCGCGCCTGGCGCTGCTGTCGCGCTCGCACCAGAGCGCGATTTACCAGGACATGTCGGTTCCGCAGATAGTGGAGAAAATCCTGCGCGAGCGCCACGGCCTGCGCGGGCAGGACTTCCTGTTCTCGCTTTCAAAAGAGTATCCGCGCCGGGAGCAGGTGATGCAGTACGGCGAGGACGACCTGCGCTTCATCACCCGCCTGCTGGGCGAGGTGGGCATCTGGTTCCGCTTCACCACCGACACGCGGCTCAACATCGACGTGGTGGAGTTCTGCGACGGGCGGCAGGGGTATGAGAAGGGGCTGACGCTGCCGTCGGTGCCGCCGTCGGGCCAGCACGCGCAGGGCGCGGACTCGGTGTGGGGCATGCAGTGCCGCCACAGCGTGGTGCAGAAGCAGGTCAGCACGCGGGACTACAACTACCGCCAGGCGAATGAGGACATGAACGCCCTCGCGGACGTGACGGGCGGCGACGCCACCACCTACGGCGAGGCGTACCACTACGCGGACAACTACCTGACGGCGGGCGGGGCGTACGACCGCAGCCCGGCGCCGGAGACGGGGGCGTTTTACGCCCGGCTGCGCCACGAGCGCTACCTGAACGGGCAGACGCGGCTGTCGGGGGTGACCGGCAGCCCGGCGATGGCGCCGGGCCAGGTGCTGACCGTGACGGGCGGGTTTGAGGTGCCGGAGGCGTTTGCACGCGGGGCGGTCATCACCGCGACGGAGAGCGAGGCCCGCCGGGACCGGGACTTTGAGGTGCGCTTTACGGGGATACCGGACGGCGCGGAGACGGCCTTCCGCCCGGAGCCGGGCACGCGTCCGGTGATGGCCGGGACGCTGCCGGCGCGGGTGACCAGCACCACGGAAAACGACGCCTACGGACACATCGACAAGGACGGGCGCTACCGGGTCAACATGCTGTTTGACCGCGACGGCTGGGAGACCGGGTTCGAGAGCCTGTGGGTGCGCCAGTCCCGGCCGTACGCGGGGGACACCTACGGGCTGCACCTGCCGCTGCTGGCGGGAACGGAGGTGGCGATAGGCTTTGAGGACGGCAACCCGGACCGGCCGTACATTGCCGGGGTGCTGCACGACTCGGCGCACGGGGACCACGTCACCATCCGCAACTATAAGCGCAACGTGCTGCGCACGCCGTCGAACAACAAAATCCGCCTGGACGACGAGCGCGGGAAGGAGCACATCAAGGTCAGCACGGAGTACGGCGGCAAGAGCCAGCTGAACCTGGGGCACCTGGTGGACGGCGAGAAGAAACCGCGCGGAGAGGGGTTTGAGCTCAGGACGGACAGCTGGGGCGCGATACGGGCGCAGAAGGGTCTGTTCATCACGGCGGACGGTCAGGCGAAGGCGCAGGGTGAGGTGCGGGAGATGGCGGCGGCCATCAGCCTGCTGAAGGGGGCGGTTAACCAGGTGAGCGGGTGGGGAAGCATCGCGCAGACGCACCACAACGCGGCCCCGGACGCGGAGCCGCTGAGCGCGCTGGCCTCCGGCGCGGGCGAGCTTAAAGAGCCTGCGCTGCTGATGTCCGCGCCGAAGGGCATTGCCGCGGTGACGCCGGAAACGACGCTGCTGCACAGCGGAAAAGGGCTGTATCTGCAGAGTCTGGGGGAGGTGAACGTCAGCACGGCGCAGCGCTACTCGGTGAACGCGAGCCAGGGGATATCGGTGCTGGCGCACCGGGAGGGGATGCGGCTGGTGTCGGCAAAGGGCCCGCTGGCGGTGGAGTCGCATGCGGACACGCTGTCGCTGACGTCGCTGAAGGACGTGACGGTGCAGTCGACGCAGGGGCATCTTCAGCTGACGGCGAAGAACGGCATCACGCTGGCGTGCGGAGGTGCGTACATTCAGCTGACGCCGGAGGGCGAGGTGAAGGTGCACGGCCCGGGGCTGCTGAGCCTGAAGGGGCAGCACCAGTGGACGAGCCCCGCGAGCCAGGACTATCCGCTGCCGGAGCTGCCCTCGTCGGTGTGCAGGGAGTGTCTGAAGAAGGCGCAGCGGCTCGCGCAAGGCTTTGTGCCGAGGGAGGCATAAATGAACATTACCGGTTGGATAAATTGGCTTCAGCAGACCTGCGCAGATATTGAAACGAATCATCTCGATTTCATTATCGATCAGTGCGGTATCGATTTTTCCGTTATTCCCGCGCTGCGGGAGTTTTCTTCCCGGCTTCAATGGCAGTCTCTTTATCAGGGGCTACCGGAGGATGCCCTGCCCGAAGAGGCTCCGGTCCTGGTGCGTATGACGCTCAGCGATCCTCAGCAGATGCAGTGGCTTAGCGAGCTGGTGCTGAAAACGCAAGACACCGCTCCGCTGATGGCGATATGTTCCCCATGGGCTTTTTCTGCGCTGGCGGAGTGGCTTACTGACTGCGTTGATGCAACGCACGAAGGGCGTGAGGGGCTGTTTCGGTACTTTGATGCGCGCATTTTCCCTTTCCTGTTCTCCGATATTCTTACGCCAGAGCAGCAGGTTCAGCTGCAGCGCCCGGCGCTGTTCTGGAGCTGGCTGGATCACGACGGCAATCCGGCTCTGCTGATGGGGAACGGCGCACAGCCAGCGAAAGAAGAAAAATGCAGCAAAATTGCCTTCAGCGACAACCAGTTCGAGCGCCTGATGTGCATCTGCGACGTTAAGCTGCTCCTTCGCCACCGGGACGTTCCGGCTGAGTGGTTTGCTTCTCTGGAAGAACGATTTTCAGCCTGTTATACGGCAATGGTTACCGCAACAGAAAAAAGGATCATGCTGGATAAAGCGCGAGAGGATTGGGTGATCGATTCGCTGAGAGAACGTCAGCATATCGAATCCTGAATGACCGTCTTGCGCCCGGCTGTCTCATTATTATTAATGGAATGCAAAATGAAAAAAGGACATTACGTTGCGGCAGTGGGCGCGTTATTTTTGACGACGATTTGTCAGACAGCTCTGGCCGGAACGATAGAGGCGGTCAACCACACCAAATGGGCAATCAACCATTTCAGTGTCGATGGGCAGTCGGGGATTGATGCCATTGGACCTTATCAGGGAGGGGGCGGTGGCTGCTGCTACAGTGTTCCTGAGAAATGGAGTTCAGGTATGAACGCTCGAGTGAAATGGGAAAGAGGTGAAGCGTCTACTAAAGGTTTTCCCGGCTTTGCGAACACCGCCAAATATTTGGCTTGGGAAAAAAAGATGAGTGCTAATAACGTCGAACTCAGCAAGGTAGTGCCGATTCCGGACTATACGGGGCAGGAGACCTGCGGGATCACGGTTCATTTTTTACCCTGCGATGAGATAAAAGTGACAACGAGCTGCCTGACCTACAACAACCCAAATCACCCCGTCAAAGAGCCGCTTAAGATGGTGGAGCCGAAGATCTGTCCGAAGTGATTACCACCCTGCGTTTATTATTCCTCTGTAATGCTTAGTCATGCCAGCCGGAAGGATATAGCTAAGCAAGATGTACGTTATCTGTTTATTCATTAAGGGAATGAAATATGAAAAAAGGAATTTACGTTGCGGCAGGCGCGTTATTTCTGGCGACGACTTGCCAGACAGCTCTGGCCGGAACGATAGAGGCGGTCAACCACACCAAATGGGCGATCAACCATTTCAGCGTTGATGGGCAGTCGGGGATTGACATTATCGGGCCATACCAGGGGGGCGGTGGCGGCTGCTGCTACAGCGTACCCTCTAAGTGGAAACCGGGAATGACGGTCAGGGTTGAATGGGAAACTGGAGCCGGAAATATGGAAGGGTTTCCTGGGTTTGCAGATAGGGAAAAATACAATCTTTGGCGTACCAAAATGAAAGCTAAAACTCGCGAACATAGTGCAATTGTACCCATGCCTGATTATACGGGGCAGGAAACCTGCGGGATTACGGTGCATTTTTTATCCTGCGATGAGGTGAAAGTGACGACAAGCTGTGCAAACTATGGTCGACCGGGCTACCCGATCAAGGAGCCGATTAGAATGGCGGAGCCGAAAGTCTGTACGAAATGATTACCACCCTGCGTTTATTATTCCTCTGCGATGCTTAGCCATGCCAGCCCGGAAGGATATAGCTAAGCAAGATGTACGTTATCTGTTTATTCATTAAGGGAATGAAAAATGAAAAAAGGAATTTACGTTGCGGCAGTAGGCGCGTTATTTCTGGCGACGACTTGCCAGACAGCTCTGGCCGGAACGATAGAGGCGGTCAACCACACCAAATGGGCGATCAACCATTTCAGCGTTGATGGGCAGTCGGGGATTGATATTATCGGGCCATATCAGGGGGGCGGTGGCGGCTGCTGCTACCGCGTGCCTTCTAAGTGGAAACCGGGAATGACGGTCAGAGTCGACTGGGAAACAGGTGTGGGGGGATCGAAAGGTTTTCCTGGTTTTGCTGATTGGGAAAATTACAAAGCATGGGAAAAAAAGATGAAGGCTCAAAATAAACAACACAGCAAAATAGTACCAGTGCCGGACTATACGGGACAGGAGACCTGCGGGATCACGGTCCATTTTTTACCCTGCGATGAGATAAAAGTGACAACGAGCTGCCTGACATACAACAACCCCAATCACCCCATTAAAGAGCCGCGAAAGATGGTGGAGCCGAAGGTCTGTCCGAAGTGATTACCACCCTGCGTTTATTATTCCTCTGTAATGCTTAGTCATGCCAGCCGGAAGGATATAGCTAAGCAAGATGTACGTTATCTGTTTATTCATTAATGGAATGAAAAATGAAAAAAGGAATTTACGTTGCGGCAGTAGGCGCGTTATTTCTGGCGACGACTTGTCAGACAGCTCTGGCCGGAACGATAGAGGCGATCAACCACACCAAATGGGCGATCAACCATTTCAGCGTTGATGGGCAGTCGGGGATTGATATTATCGGGCCATACCAGGGAGGCGGTGGGGGCTGTTGCTACAGCGTGCCTTCTCAGTGGCATCCGGGAATGACGGTCAGGGTTGACTGGGAAACAGGTGTGGGAGATATGGACGGATTTCCCGGTTTTGACAAATGGACTGAGTATCTGGCATGGGAAAAAAAGATGAAGGCTCAAAATAAGCAGCACAGCAAGATAGTGCCAGTGCCGGACTATACGGGGCAGGAAACCTGCGGGATCACGGTGCATTTTATGCCCTGCGATGAGATAAAAGTGACAACGAGCTGCCTGACCTACAACAACCCAAATCATCCCGTTAAAGAGCCGATTAAGATGGTGGAGCCGAAAGTCTGTACGAAATAATTATCACCCTGTGTTTATTATTCCTCTGCAATGCTTAGCCATGCCAGCCCGGAAGGATATAGCTAAGCAAGATGTACGTTATCTGTTTATTCATTAAGGGAATGAAATATGAAAAAAGGAATTTACGTTGCGGCAGGCGCGTTATTTCTGGCGACGACTTGCCAGACAGCTCTGGCCGGAACGATAGAGGCGGTCAACCACACCAAATGGGCGATAAATCATTTCAGCGTCGATGGGCAGTCGGGGATTGACATTATCGGGCCTTATCAGGGAGGCGGTGGCGGCTGCTGCTACAGCGTGCCTTCTAAGTGGGAACCGGGAATGACGGTCAGGATTGACTGGGAAACGGGGGCTGGCGATACAGAAGGATTCCCGGGTTTTGACAAATGGGATGAATATCTAAAATGGAAAAAAAAGATGAAGGCCCAGAATAAGCAGCACAGCAAAATCGTGCCTGTTCCAGACTATACGGGTCAAGAGACCTGCGGGATCACGGTGCATTTTTTACCCTGTGATGAGGTAAAAGTGACAACGAGCTGCCTGACGTACAACAACCCCAATCACCCTATTAAAGAGCCGATTAAGATGGCGGAGCCGGAAGTCTGTCCGAAATGATTATCACCTTGTGTTTAATATTCCTCTGCAATGCTTAGCCATGCCAGCCGGAAGGATATAGCTAAGCAAGATGAACGTTATCTGTTTATTCATTAAGGGAATGAAATATGAAAAAAGGAATTTACGTTGCGGCAGGCGCGTTATTTCTGACGACGACTTGCCAGACAGCTCTGGCCGGAACGATAGAGGCGATCAACCACACCAAATGGGCAATCAACCATTTCAGCGTCGATGGGCAGTCTGGGATTGACATTATCGGGCCGTATCAGGGCGGTGGTGGCGGCTGCTGCTACAGCGTGCCTTCTCAGTGGCATCCAGGAATGACGGTCAGAGTGGATTGGGAAACGGGTGCCGGAGATATGGATGGTTTTCCTGGGTTTGGAGATGATGCTAAATACCTGACATGGGAAAAAAAGATGCAGACCCAGAATAAGCAGCACAGCAAAATCGTGCCGGTTCCAGATTATACCGGGCAGGAAACCTGCGGGATCACGGTTCATTTTTTACCCTGTGATGAGGTAAAAGTGACAACGAGCTGCCTGACGTACAACAACCCCAATCACCCTATTAAAGAGCCGATTAAGATGGCGGAGCCGGAAGTCTGTCCGAAATGATTATCACCTTGTGTTTAATATTCCTCTGCAATGCTTAGCCATGCCTGCCCGGAAGGGCATAGCTAAGCAAGATGCACCTTATCTGTTTCATTCACTAAAGGAATGCAAAATGAAAATACGACATTACCTTGCGGTTCTGGGCACGTTATTTTTGGCAACCCTCAGTCAGGCATCTCAAGCCGGAACCATTGAGGCGGTCAACCACACCAAATGGGCAATCAACCATTTCAGCGTCGATGGGCAGTCGGGAATTGACATTATCGGGCCATACCAGGGGGGCGGTGGTGGCTGCTGCTACAGCGTACCCTCTAAGTGGAAACCGGGAATGACGGTCAGGGTTGACTGGGAAAGCGGGGAGGCGTCTACAGATGATTTTCCAGGATATGAAGATAGGGCTAAATATTTAGCGTGGGAAAAGAAAATTGATAAAAGTAATAGAAATCACAGCAAGATTGTACCTGTACCAGATTATACCGGACAGGAGACCTGCGGGATCACGGTCCATTTTTTACCCTGTGATGAGATAAAAGTGACAACGAGCTGCCTGACATACAACAATCCAAATCACCCCATTAAAGAGCCGATTAAGATGGTGGAGCCAAAAGTATGTCCGAAATGATTACCGATCTGGCCTGGTATCCACCCCCTTTTCCGGCACAGGGACGTCTTCCTACCCATACGGCGTTGATTGGCGAAAACTGCGCTAAGCAGGATAGTCACGAGCTGGACTACCGACAGCAGCTGTGCGAGGCCGCCAACCGCCGCGTAGAGCCGCCATGCTGTAAGACCCTGCATATCAGCCTGTTTTTTGATGGCACCGGGAATAATTTAAACAACGATCTGTTTGTGGCGCGGCAGGAGAAGCAGATTCCCCACCCAACCAATATCGCCCGCCTGTTTCGCGCCACCATCGGGCAGGGGGCTGCCGGTGGACTAGGCATGAATAGCGCTGAGCTGTTTGATGCAAGCGGCAGTGGAGAGGATAAATACTATAAGTATTATCTTCCCGGCGTCGGCACCCCTTTTCCTGAGGTAATGGATCTGGACTTCAGCATGATGGGGCTGGCGGCGGCAACGCATGGTGAAGACCGCATTAACTGGGGTCTATTGCGGCTGATTGATGCCCTGAAGCGGACGTTAACCAATAGTATGCTGTCCGAAAGCGACTGTTGGGACGCGCTTGAAAAGATGGCTACCTCACTGCCATCGTTTGGATTAACCGGAAGCGCAAATCGCTACGAAACCTTTCAGAGCCTGCTGAAAGATATGTCTACAAAGTTGCAACAGGTGTTGAACCCTACGGGCCCCGACAAACCGAAGCTGCTGGGCATCAAGCTCTACGTGTACGGCTTTTCTCGCGGTGCCGCGGCGGCCAGGACGTTTGTGAACTGGCTGAGCGAGCTGCTGCCAAAGCCCGAGGAAGGAAAGGATAAGCCCGAACAGTGCCTGGCCGTTGGCGAGCTGAAAATCCCGTTAAGCGTCGAGTTTCTCGGCATCATCGATACGGTTGCTTCTGTAGGCGTAGCGCATATTGCCCCGGTTGCTGAGGGGCATATGGGGTGGGCGGACGGCACCCAGGAACTGCCCAAGGAGGAAATCTACGGTGGGCTGATTAAGCACTGCGTTCATCTGGTCTCGTCTCATGAACAGCGCCTGTGCTTCCCGATGGACTCAATCCGCCGTGCGAACGGGCACTATCCTACTAATAGTGTGGAGGTGGTTTATCCAGGGATGCATTCGGATTTGGGGGGCGGGTATCCGCCAGGAGATCAGGGAAAGGCGAATGGACATGGAGACAGTTTGTTACTATCACAAATAGTTTTGCATGATATTTACTCTTCAGCTTTTGCAGCTGGTGCACCATTTAAAGTTTTAAAATCTTCATTACCAGACGATCTAAAACACCACCAATGGCGTATTTTGGATGCCGCTCAAATCAAAGAATTTGATATTGATACTATATTAATCAACCGCTTCAACGCCTGGCGAGAAATCACTCTTGGCGAAAAAACGCCCCTTGAGCCCATTTCCCCGGAGCAGGCCGCAAAATACGATCCACCGCGCGCGCCTGTGAGCCTGGAGAAAGCCCTTGAGAATCAGCAGGGTTGGATAACCGCCTGGCGTATTAATCGCTATGCTGGCGGTACGTACAAAACCCAGCGCTTTTACGTCGATTCAGCGGCAAACGGGCTGGATAAAGACAGCGACCCTATCGTCAGACAAGAGTCTGAAGCCGCTCGAGATGAGAAGCAAAAGGCTATTGAAGCCGAACGTCGTAAAATCAAAGACGACAAAGGCTATACCAGGGGCTATATAGAGCTTCCTCAGGGCCCGAAAGATTTTGACGCCGCCCTTGGGCAGACGCAGCTTCGTCAGGCCGCCGAGGAGTTCAGGGAGGATTATCACGATATCTCCCGAACCGGAACGGGTAACTGGCTGTTTAACGCGTTAGACGTAATGAGTAACGCTGTTTTTCTTCTGAATAATGACGATGAATACGGCGAGTGGCTGAGAATCAAAACGGCAGGTGAAACCCGTCTAAAAGTGCTCTTCCCGGATGCCGGAGAGGCAAGCAATGCTAACCTGCCGGGCGGGCTGGTGCGGGCGCTGTTCGACGATCAGGTCCACGATTCCCGCGCATGGTTTATGCATAACGCCTTTGGTGCCCGCGAGCCGTGGGGCAGCTACTTCCTTTACCGGATGATCTATTTTGGCAGCCGAAGCAGCAAGCCGATGACGCCGCTGATGATTGCTGGCGCGGTCGTGGGGGCGGCAACCCTCGTCGGCGGCGCGGCCATTATCATCAAACAAAAGAGCCTGAAGGGAAAACTGGCGGGGCTTGCCGGCACGGCGGGCGCGGTCTATCTGGAAACCCAGGCTATCGATCTGCTTTCCGGCAAACCTCTGCCGATGCTGCCAAATGCTGCACTTTTGCAGGCCCCAACGATGGAGCCGGGCGCGGTAGTTGCCCGGCAGAGTCAGGAGGTCAATGAACAGCGGCTGGCGCTGGCGAAATCGGTGGTTGAATCCAGCTGGGCAGAAAGGCTTCAGTCGACGATTACGGCGTAGGCCAGGGAAGGGAACAAAATGAAACAGGTTATTCGCGAAGGCGATACGCTGCGGGAGTACGGCGGCAAGGTGCTGGGCGGGCACTATCTCTGCTTCGGCAAGGGTATCGCCTGCAAAGGGGATGCCGTGAAGTGCAATGAACACGGCATGACCGTCATCAGCGAAGGCAGCTCGCTTTCGCAAGTGGACGGCAAACCCATCGCCCTGCACGGGCACCGGTGCGCCTGCGGGTGTACGTTAGTCAGCTCTTTCCCCGACTGCGGGGTTGAGCTGTGAGGCCGCTGCCGGCCTATCCTCCTTACCGCTCTGCCCGAACCCCAAATAATAAACGCTGGTTGTCAGCTTGCGCGCTGCTGGTGCTGCTTGCCAGTGGCGGCATGGCAATGCTTCACCCTGCAGGCGCGAGCAGCGGAAGAGTGATTTGGGGGATGGTGGGCGCGGTAATGCTGACGGGAGGACTATGGCTTATACGTCAGCTTTACTACCGGCTATCGGTTCACAATGCCCAGCTTTATGAGCGACTGGTTGAACGGCAGCAGCAAGAGTGGTGGACGCGTCACCAGCGATTTTTTGCCCTCAGCGAATGGGTGCTGCTGGGCCCCGCCGGAGCCAACAGCGCAAACTGGCAGCGGCTGCTCAGACGAGAGCATCGTCCTCCAGAAGTAAAGAACGAAGCGAGCGGAAAGGCGCTGCGCGTCGTGATGACGATGATTGACCATGCTGAAGGGCGCGAGGCCCAGCTGGCAAAAATGCTGGTGCTGCAGTGGCAATTGCAGAGAGTCGATTCGCCGATTCCGCCCATCGCGCACTGCTACTGGCAGGGCTCGACCATCGCCTGGAAGGCATTCTGTGCACAAATGCAGGCGACTTTTCCCCAGGTCTTACTACCTGATAAACCACATGAGTGGCGCGGTGAGGAGAGCCTGTCGGCACTCGTTGAGGCGACCAGCTCGCTTTCTGGTGATGAAGCCATTCTGGTGGCGGGGTGCCACTCGGCGGTGGCCGCGTTTCATGCTGAGCTGCCTGCCGGTGAATCTGCCGCGCTGTGGCTGGTGGGGCAAAATGGCCCGGTCTGCATGACCCGGGGTGAGTTTTACGATAGCGCGGACGCGGAGACATTAGCGGACGTGTGTGAACGAGCAGAGCGGCAAAGCGAGCTTGAAGAGCCGCCACAGGCCTGCATGCTGTTCTCGCATCCGGCGCTGCCTGCGTTGGCGCAAAGCGGCTGGAATGTGACCCACCATTTACAGGATCTCAACTGGGGCGATCCTGGTGAAATGGAACTGCTGATCGTCCTGACCCTGGCCGCTATTTCTGCCAATTACTCTAAAGAACCCTGCGGCTGGATAGCCAAAGACACTCTACACACTCTCGCATTTGGGATCGTTAAACCATATGGTCAAGGAAAATAAACCCGCTGAAATTTCTGTTTTTCCGACAGCGGTGTTGTTCATTGCCATCGTGACGCTGATTGTATTATTCGGCGGGCTGGCCTGGTGGTACTGGGGTGAGGATCTCACCACCGACTGGACCGTGCTTCGCCAGCTCGCGATGGTCTGTTTTATCATCTGGAGCGCGTTGCTCAGCGTGCTGGTGCTGAGCGTGATCGCCTATCGTTTAGTTATTCGCGATAAGGTGGTGCGAGACTCTTCTTCTGGCACGGCGAAGAAGAAGAAAACAGCGCTCCTGCCGCTAAAAGATGCCCTCAGCAGCCACCTACGCCGCCGTTACAGCTGGCGCTGGCGCAGTAAGGTCCGCCTGCTGCTGGTGACCGGCGACGACGCCGCGATCGAACAGCTGGTACCCGGCCTAAAGCAGCAGCAGTGGCTTGAAGGCAACCGCACGGTGCTTATCTACGGCGGCAGCCTCAGCGCTGAACCGGATGAGGCGGTATTCACGGCCCTGCGCAGATTGCGCCGCGGTCGCCCGCTTGATGGCATTGTTCGCGTTGTGCCGCATTCGCTGGACCTTACGTCTGAGGTGAGCGATGACGATTTGCGCGGGCTGGAGAAAAGGGGGGCGCTGCTGCATTACCAGGCGCCGGTCTGGCTGTGGCATCTGTGCGACAGCGCCTGGCCGCAGGACGGACGAATCGGGCAGTCGGTGTGTGCCTTATTCCCCCTTCGTGCAAATCAGGACGACATCAGCCGCCAGTTGGAAAGCCTGCTTCCTCAGCTGACCCGGCAGGGCGTGAGTCAGGCAGTCGTCAACAGCCGGTATGACTTCATGTTGCGGCTGGGCCAGGAGCTTCGCGACGGCGGCATCAGCCGCTGGGCGCAGCGGCTGTTGCCGTGGCTCTATGAAAGCCAGCAGTCGGTGCCGCTGCGCGGGCTTGTGTTTAGCCAGGTAGAAAGCCCCGACGTAGAGGCTAAACCGCATGCTGCAAAAGATCCCGGCAGCGCGGTGCCACAAAGCCGATCCCATGCCCTGACGCTGCCTGAAACCTGGCAAGGCATCCTCACCGACTGTACCCGCATTCGCGGCCGTCGGGTTGGCATGGCCTGGGAGCAGACGCTGGCGTGGGTCATCATGGCGGTACTCGGCGTCTGGGGCGCCGGGCTGCTGCTCTCCTTCGCGCTGAACTACAGCCAGATTTCCTCGGTTGCCGACAAGGCCCGCACCCTGGTCGATCACCCTTCGGTATCGGACTACCAGCTGACGGCGCTCCACGATCTGCGTAACGACGCAGGCCGCCTACAGCACCGTATCCAGCACGGCGCGCCGTGGTACCAGCGCTTTGGCCTGGACCATAACCAGCAACTGCTAGCGGCCATGCTGCCGTGGTACGGCGTGGCAAACAGCCGCCTGATCCGCGATCCGGCTAATGCGGCGCTGATGCAGAAGCTGCACGCGCTGGCAAACTCGGCCCCCAACAGCGACCAGCGCGCGCAGCTGGCGAAACCGGGCTACGACCAGCTGAAGGCCTGGCTGATGATGGCCCATCCGGACAAGGTCGACGGCGCGTTTTACGCGCAGACGATGAAAACGGTACAGCCAACGCGGATGGGCATCTCCACTGCGCTGTGGCAAAGCCTGTCGCCCGACCTGTGGGCGTTTTATATCACCGGGCTTCCGGCGCAGCCGCAGTGGAAAATCACGCCGGACGCATCGCTCGTCGGCCAGAGCCGCCAGGTGCTGCTCCAGCAGATTGGGCGGCGCAATGCGGAAGGAACGCTCTACGAAAACATGCTCAAATCGGTACGCCGCAACTTTGCGGACGTCTCGCTGGAAGACATGACCAGCGGCACCGATGCTCGCCGCCTCTTCACCACCGATGAGACGGTGCCGGGCATGTTCACCCGCCAGGCATGGGAAGGGGGCATTCAGCAGGCGATTGAGAAAGCCGCGAAGTCCCGCCGGGACGAGATTGACTGGGTGCTGAGCGACAGCCGCAGGACCGTTTCTGCCGATCTCTCCCCGGAGGCGCTGAAGGCGCGCCTGACGCAGCGCTACTTCACGGACTTCGCCGGCAGCTGGCTGAACTTCCTCAACAGCCTGCAGTGGAATCCGGTGCAGAACATTGCCGACGTGACCGACCAGCTGACGCTGATGAGCGACGTGCGCCAGTCTCCGCTGATTGCCCTGATGAACACCCTGGCGTGGCAGGGGCAGACCGGAGAACAAGGTGAAGGTCTGTCCGACTCGATCATCAAGTCGGCAAAAGATCTGATCGGCAGTAAAGACAAGCCGGTAATCGATCAGCAGGCCGCCGGGCCGCAGGGGCCGCTGGATGAAACCTTCGGGCCGCTGCTGACCCTGATGGGGAAAAACAAAGCCAGCAGCGTGATGTCGGCGGATAACTCACTTAGCCTGCAAACGTATCTGACCCGCATCACCCGCGTGCGTCTGCGCCTGCAGCAGGTGGCGAGCGCGTCGGATCCGCAGGAGATGATGCAGACGCTGGCCCAGACCGTTTTCCAGGGCAAAAGCGTCGATCTGACCGATACCCAGCAGTACGGCAGCCTGGTGGCGGCAAGCCTCGGGGAGGAGTGGAGCGGGTTTGGCAACACGATGTTCGTGCAGCCGCTGACCTAGGCTTGGGAAACGGTATTGCAGCCGTCGGCGGCCAGCCTGAACGAACGCTGGAGCCGCTCGGTGGTGGCGAACTGGCGCACGGCGTTTGACGGGCGCTTCCCGTTTGCCGACAGCAAGAGCGATGCGTCACTGCCGATGCTGGCCGAGTTTATCCGCAAGGACAGCGGCCGCATTGACCGCTTCCTCACCACGGAGCTGAGCGGCGTGCTGCACAAGGAGGGCAGCCAGTGGGTGCCGGACAACGCGCACAGCCAGGGCCTGACGTTCAATCCCGCCTTCCTGAAGGCCGTGAACCAGCTGAGCCAGCTGTCGGACATCCTCTTTACCGACGGCAGCCAGGGGATCACCTTCGAGCTGCAGGCGCGTCCGGCGCCTCAGGTGGTAGAAACGCAGCTGACCGTTGACGGGCAGAAGCTGCACTACTTCAACCAGATGTCGGACTGGCAGTCCTTCCGCTGGCCAGGCGAGACCTACAAGCCGGGCACCATGCTGACCTGGACCTCCACCAGCGCGGGCGCGCGCCTGTTCGGAGACTACACCGGCACGTGGGGCTTTATTCGCTGGCTGGAGCAGGGCAAGCGTCAGCAGCTCGACCGCAGCCAGTGGATGATGAGCTTTACCGCCCCGGATGGCCGCACCCTGCAGTGGGTGCTGCGTTCACAGCTGGGCAGCGGTCCGCTTGCGCTGCTGGGGATGCGTAACTTTAGCCTGCCGGACAACATATTCACCGTGGATGCCTCTGCCGCCGCGCAGGCGCTGGCCGCCACGGATATTACCCCCATGGATGAGATGGAATAATGGCCGCATTACAGAATGTTATCCACGCCTGCGGCGTGGATGAAAATACCCTCCTGAATCAGGCCCGGGCGCGCTGCGCCGACTGGGAGCGCTGGCTGGTGCCCGTGCAGGAAAATCAGCCTACGGGCGACGATCCGGGCTATGACGATGACTTTCAGCAAATCCGTGAAGAGGTTAACAAGCTCTCCGGCATTGATACCGCGCTGATTTGCGAGCTGGCAGAAAAGCTGTTGACCACCACCTGCAAGGATTTGAGGGTGGCCGGTTTTTACGCGTGGGCGCGCCTGCATCAGGACGGCGAGGCCGGGCTGGCGCAGGGCGTTGAGCTGCTGGCGGCAATGCTGGTGCGGTTCGGCAACGATCTGCATCCCCTGCGCGCCCGCAGCCGCAAATCGGCCCTGGAGTGGCTGGGCAGCAGCCGCATGCTCGACAGCCTATCTCTCTATCCTGAGGTAGATATGTCGCTCATGCAGCGCATTGCAGGCGCGCTGCTGCTGGCGGAGCAGGCGTTTGAGACGCTTGATGAGGCGTCCCGCCCGGAGCTGGGCGGGCTGTATCTGGCCCTGGATAACCGGCTGATTCAGAGCGGCGGCGCGAACTCGATGGTGCCGCAAACCAGCCGCGAAGAGAGCGCGACGTCGCCCTCGGCGGCATCTTCCGCGCCGATAATGAATGCGGTGACGTCGGGGCGGGATCTGCTCGACCAGGCCAAGGTGCTGGCGAAATACCTGCGCGACCAGCCCGGCGGCTGGCTGGCGGGGCATCATCTGCTCAAAAGCGTCCGCTGGGACACGCTGACGGAACTGCCCCCGCTGGACGCCGCGGGGCGCACTCGCCTGGTTCCGCCTAAGCCCGACAACAAGGCGCATCTTAAGCGCCTGTATCTGCAGAAAAGCTGGTCTGAGCTGCTTGAGCACACCGACACGCTGCTGGCGCAGGGCGTTAACCACCTGTGGCTGGACGTGCAGTGGTACGCCTGGCAGGCGCTGGTCAAGCTGGACGCCGACAGCGTGCGCGCCGACATCATCTGTCGCGACCTCAAGGGGCTACTGGCCCGCCTTCCGGGTCTCGAAGCGCTGGCCTTCAACGACGGCACGCCGTTTGCCGACGAGGTGACGCTGGCCTGGATCAACGAAAGCGTGCTGGACGACATCTCCGGCTGGCAGGATAAGCCGGTTTCAGCCGCGGCCGCGGGCAGCGATGACGTGCTGGCCCTTGAGCCTGAGGTGCTGGCGAAAGCCGACAGCGAGGGCATTGAGGCCGCGCTCGGCTGGCTTCAGGGGCAGCCGGGCTACGCCACGCCCCGCGACCGGTGGCTAATGCGCCTGCTTATGGCGCGGGTGAGCGAACAGTACGGTAAAAACGACATGGCGCTGCATTTGCTGCGCGAGCTCGACGACAGCGCCCGCTCGCTGACGCTTGAGCAGTGGACGCCGGAGCTGATGTTTGAGGTTAAGGCCCGCAGCCTCAAGCTGCTGCGCGGCCGGGCCGCTCGCGGTGAGGTCGATAAAACGCGGCTGCAGGCCGACATGGATACGCTCCTTTCCGGCCTTATCGCGCTGGATCCTGCGCGTGCGGCGGTGCTGTGCGGGTAACCCCTCCTTAATACCAAAACTACAATCTTTAACGAGAATGGAATCATGGCTGTAAATACAAACGATCGTCGCCCCATCACGACGCGGGATAAAACCTGGGCCAAGCACAGCGCGCTGTGGCTAAAAAACAAAGGCGTTACGCCGAATCAGATTTCGCTGGCAAGTACGGGATGCGCGCTGCTTTCAGGTCTCTGCTTTTTGTTCGCCTTTAACTTCTCCTCGCTCATCATCCGGGATGGCCTATTGCTGCTGGGCGCGGCGCTGATTCAGGGCAGGCTCATCTGCAACCTGCTTGACGGCATGGTGGCCGTGGAGGGCGGGCTGGCAACGCCCGCCGGGCCTGTCTACAACGAATTGCCGGACAGGGTGTCCGACACGCTGATTCTGGTGGGCGTGGGCTATGGCCTGAGCGCGATCCCCTTCGCCGGCACGCTCGGCTGGATAGCGGCGCTGCTGGCGCTGATGACCGCGTACCTGCGCCTGCTGGGCGGAACCTGCGGCTTACGTCAGCATTTCCTCGGGCCGATGGCCAAACAGCACCGGATGGCGCTCCTCTGCGGCGGCGCGCTGCTGGCGCTTTTCCTGCCCGCGGCCTACGGCCAAAGGCTGCTGTTTCTGTGCCTGATGGTAATCAGCATTGGGGCGCTTTTCACCTGCTGGCGGCGCGGGAAACGCATTCTGGACGAGCTGCACCTTAACGCGGTGACGCAGGAGGCCGCGGATGAATAACGTACCAGAGACAACCCTGAGCAGCCGCCTGGTGAGCGGGTGCCTGATTCGGATATGCCGGCTGCTTACCGGCGTGCGTGCGCGCTGGCTCGCGCCGGTGCCCGACAGCGCATCGGTCAGAATTTACTACGCCAACCACTCCAGCCATCTTGACGGCATTGTGATTTGGGCCAGCATGCCCGCTCGGCTGCGGCCTACCGTTCGCCCCGTGGCGGCGGCGGATTACTGGGAGGCTTCGCCGCTGCGCCGCTACATCGCCCGACGCATTTTTAACGCGGTGCTGATTAAGCGTCGGCCTTCCGCGGAGGAGGGGAGTCAGCCAAATAACGCGCTTGAGCTGATGAGCGAGGCCCTGAACCACGCACAGTCGCTGATTATTTTTCCCGAGGGGACGCGGGGAAACGGTGAAGATATCTCCGCATTTAAGAGCGGCCTCTGGCATCTGGCGCGAATGAATCCCGGCGCTCAGCTGGTGCCTGTCTACCTTGAAAACCTCAACCGCGTTCTGCCGAAAGGCTCTCGTCTGGTGGTGCCGGTTTTATGCTCCGCGACCTTTGGCGAGGCGATCTCTCCCCCGCAGGACGGTGAAGAAAAACAGGCATTTTTACAACGCGCCAGGGAAGCGCTGGAGGAACTTAAGTCATGAATTTTCAGGATCACGCCCTGATCGCGCTGCTGGTCGGCCTCTTTGGCCTCCTGCTTTTTGCCAGCATTACGGGCTTCATTATTGAAAAAGCCAAAGGCCGAACGCCGGTCATTATTAACCTCAACGCCCGCATCCGCGCCTGGTGGGTGATGTGCCTGCTCTCCGTGGCGGCGATGCTGTGCGGCCCGGTTGGCTCAACGCTGCTGTTCGCGATGATGTCGCTGCTGGCCTTAAGAGAGTGCATCACGCTGACGCCTACGCATCGCGGCGATCACGAGGCGCTGTTCTGGTGCTTCTTTATTCTCCTGCCGCTGCAGTACGTGCTGGTGGGGATACAGTGGTACGGCACCTTTGCCATTTTTATTCCGGTCTTCGCCTTTTTATTCATTCCAACCCGCATGGCGCTGTCCGGGGATTCAAAAAACTTTCTCGAACGCAGCGCCAAAATCCAGTGGAGCATGATGATTGCCGTGTACTGCATTAGCTATGCGCCGGCCCTGCTGATGCTCCCCATTCCGGGCTATGAGCATCAGAACATTAAGCTGCTGCTGTTCCTGATGATCGTCGTACAAATCTCAGACGTGCTGCAGTACGTCTTTGGCAAGCTGATGGGCAAACGCCCCATTGCGCCTCGGCTGAGCCCGAACAAAACCGTTGAAGGGTTTGTGGGCGGCATCGGCACGGCGACGCTGGTGGGAACGCTGCTCTGGTGGGTCACCCCCTTCGCGCCCTGGCAGGCCGCGCTGATTTCACTGGCGATCACGCTGCTCGGCTTTGCCGGCGGGCTGTGCATGTCTGCAATTAAGCGCGACCGCGGCGTGAAGGATTTTGGCGCCACGATCGAAGGCCACGGCGGCATGATGGACAGAATTGATTCCCTGTGCTTCGCCGCACCCGTTTTTTTCCATATCGTTCGGTTTTGGTTTACCTGAACCGCGACAAACCCTAAGCCTCGCACAGAGAAATTATGGACGACTTAACCCTGCGTTATTACGACGCCGAAATGCGCTACCTGCTTGAGGCGGGCGAAGAGTTTGCCCGCGCGCATCCCGAGCAGGCGGCGATGCTTAACCTGGATAAAGCGGGCGCGCGCGACCCGTACGTAGAACGGCTGTTTGAAGGCTTTGCCTTCATGATGGGGCGGCTTCGCGAAAAGCTTGATGACGATCTTCCCGAGCTGACGGAAGGGCTGGTCAGCCTGCTGTGGCCGCACTACCTGCGCACCATTCCGTCGATGTCCATCGTGGAGTTCACCCCGGACTGGCGCGGAATGAAAGAGCCGATGCGCATTGCGAAAAGCTTTGAGGTGCTCTCGCGCCCGCTCGGCGAAAAGGGGACGCGCTGTCGCTACACCACGACGAAAGCGATCGACCTGCAGCCGCTGGCGCTGGAGCAGGCGCGTCTTACCACCGATCCCGATGGGCGCTCGGTGGTGACGCTGCGCTTCACCTGCAGCGAGCTGGCAGACTGGAGCCGCGTCGATCTCAGCAGCATTCCGCTGTACTTCAACGCCGACGCGCCGCTGGCCTGCGCCATGCACGAAGCCTTTACCATGAACACGGCGCGGATGTGGCTGCGCCTCCCCGGCGATCGGGACAGGCGCCCGCTTGACGGCCGCTTTACCGCGCTGGGCTTTGGTGACGACGATACCCTGTGGCCAAAGGGCAGCAGCAGCTTCAGCGGCTACCAGCTCCTGCTGGAATATTTCACCTTTCGCGAGAAATTCATGTTTACCGCGCTGCGCGGCCTGGAGGCGAGCAGGCTCCCGGCGCAGCTGCCGTGGTTTGAAATTGACGTGGTGCTGTCGACGCGCTGGGAGCATGACTTCACCTTTACCGAAAAAAACTTACGCCTTAACTGCGTCCCGGTGATTAACCTGTTCCCGCTGGAGTCCGACCCGCTCACCCTGAACTCGCTGCAGACCGAGTATCTGCTGCGGCCGATGCGCGTGCAGGACGGGCACACGGAAATTTATGCCGTGGAATCGGTGATGTCGTCCAGCCAGCACGTCTACGTGCCGTTTTCCAGCTTCCGCCACAAGGGCGGGATGATGCGGCACGACGCGCCGGAATATTACTACCACACCCGCGTGCGCCGCGGCCCGTCGGGGCTGCACAATACCTGGCTGATCCTGGGCGGTGAAGCCTTTGACAACCATACGGTGCCGGAGGATGAAAGCCTCTCTCTGACGCTAACGGGCACCAACGGCCAGCTGCCGCGCCGCGCGCTGCAAAGCACGATGCTGGACACCGTGATGAAAACCACGTCCGCCAGCATTGCCGTGCGCAACCTCTGTGCGCCAACGCTGCCCTGCTATCCCCCGGCCCGGGATCGCTTCCACTGGCGCGTGTTGAGCCACCTTGGCAGCGGCTTCCTCTCGATGATGGACAACGCCGAGGTGCTGCGCGGCACGCTGGCGCTGTATGAGTGGACCGACAGCGAGATGAACCGCCGCCGCCTGGAGGCCATCATCGACGTGAAGCACAGCGAAACGGAGCGTTTCGAGCAGGGGTATCTGGTGCGCGGCGTGCAGATTGAGGTGACGCTCGATAGCCACGGCTTCGCCGGACGAGGGGACATCTGTCTGTTTGGCGAAATGCTGAGCCGATTTTTTGCCCTTTATACCGATATCTATCTGTTTAACCGACTGATTATCATCCTGCAACCCACCGGAGAACGCCTTGAATGGGAAGAGAAACACAGCCGTCGCATTCCCGGCTGACCCCGCGGCTGGAAGCCGACCTGCATCGGATCAACTTTTACCGCTTTTGCCAGCTGCTTGAAAAGGGCCGGCCCGGTAAGGCCCTGCTAGGCGCGACCAGCCATCCCGCTGACGATCCGGTCCGCTTTTGCCCGCACCCCGGCATGGGTTTTCCCGCCAGCGAGCTTAAGGCGGTGGAGTACGATGAAGAGGATGACGGCAGGCCGCCCGTTGTTCGCACCACCTTTATGGGCATGTACGGCGTCGACTCGCCTCTGCCGACGGCGTATCTGGATGACATCACCCAGCGCCGGGAAGGGCACGAAGCGCTGCAGGGCTTTCTGGATATTTTCAGCCACCGCATTTTGACGCAGTTTTATCGCATATGGCGCAAATACTCCTACCCGGCCTCGTTCGAACCCGGCGGTTCGGACACGATTTCGCAGTCTCTGCTGGGGCTGGTGGGGCTGGGCATTCCCGGCACCGCCGAGCATATCGCCACGCCGGTCTCGCGCTTTCTGGCGCTGCTCGGCGTGCTTCGCCAGCCCGGCAAAACGCAGGAGGGCATGCAGGCGCTGGTTAGCCTGCTGGCGCCGAACACCCGCGTGAACGTCAGTCCTTACTGCCTGCGACCGATAGAGATCCGCCAGCCGCTGGGTTTTTATGCCGATGCGGACTTTATGCTCGACGGCAATACGCCGCTCGGCGACGAGGCGATGGACGCCAGCAGCCAGCTGCTGATCGCGCTATCGACGGACGATGAACGGGAAGCGCAGGGCTGGAAGCCGGATGGCCTGCTGTATCAGGATTTTCTGGTGATGCTGCGCGTCTATCTGGGCTGGCGGTTTAAGGCGCGCATCACGCTCACGGCCCCCACTCCTCTGCTGACCGCCCCTCCGCTGGGGGAGGGGGCGTTCTGGCTGGGCATGAACGGCGTGCTGGGCGCGGAAAAGGAACCGCTTTCAGACGATATCCCGCCAACCTTTACCACAGAGCTGGGCTACTACACGGGCCTGGAGCCTGCTATTACACAACAAGGAAATCGACGTGTTACGTACAAGTTTGACTAAAACCTCCCGCTGGCTGCTGCCCGTGCTGGCGTTTAGCCTGGCGGGGTGCGGGCTGACGCAGAGCGTCACGGACGGTACAAAATCGGCCTTCACCTCTGTTTTTTATAAAAAAATTAAGACGCTGCATCTGGATTTTACCGCGCGCGAAGCGCTGAACACCGACGCGCGGGAAAACAACTCGCTGTCGGAGTCCGTTGTGCTGCGCGTGTATCAGCTCAAAGACCGCAAGTCGTTCGATAAATCTGTCTACCAGCAGCTGCTGAAGGATGACGATGCGGCGCTGAAGGGCGATCTCCTGGCGAGCCGGGACGTTATCGTGAAGCCGGGCGGAGATGCGACCCTCGATATGCCAATGGAGGCGGACGCGCAGTTTGTCGCCATCGTCGGGTTATTTCGCCATCCGGACATGGAGAACAACACCTGGAAAGTGGTGTTACAGCGTGAGGAGCTCGATCCGGACGACGCGCGCGTTCTCGAAGCCGGGAATAACCAGCTCACGCTACAGCCTGTTAAGGAAAAATGATGCCGCAGGGATATAACACGCCGTCGCTGTATGAAGTTCTGTATGGCAATTTTGCAGGCGGCCTTGAACTGAACCAGGTCAGCGAGGCGAATCAGGTGATTCTGTCCGTGCTGGACAACATGCAGCGCATCCTGAACTGTCGGGCGGGAACGCTGGCGCACCTGCCGGACTACGGTCTTCCGGACATGACCCGGATCCTTCAGGGCATGCCGGGTACGGCGCACCAGCTGATCACAACGCTTTCGGCGGTGCTGCTGAAGTACGAGCCGCGCCTGAGCAAAATCATGGTCGTGATGCTTGAACAGACCCAGCCCGGAGAGCTGCGCTACGCTATCGACGCCGAGCTTAAAGGCATCGGCCTCGTGCGCTACGGCACCGAGTTTATGCCGGAGGGACGGGTGCTCATCCGGCACATGAAACAGCAGCAGTATCTCGACGCCCGTTCTGCAATTTAGCGCCCACTCTGGCGGATATCATCATGACGACACAACCTGAACGTAGCCTGAAAACCGGCGGCGACCCGCGCACGCTTGCGGATTACGCGCGACTTCGCGATGAAATCAATAAACTCGCCCATCCGGCGCGCCCGGACGTGGACTGGAACTTAGCCGAGACGCTTTGCCTGTCGCTGTTTGAGCAAAACGGCGTTGAGCTGCAGACCGCGGCCTGGTATACGCTGGTCCGCACCCGGCTTGCGGGGCTGCATGGCCTGAATGAAGGGCTGGCCATTTTGTCTGCGCTGGTCTCCAGGCAGTGGGGCAGCGTCTGGCCCCAGCCGGTTCATGCGCGAATGGAGATCCTCAGCGCGCTCAGCAAACGCCTCCAGCAGCTCATGCGCATGCAGACCCTGGCGTACAGCGATCTGAGCCAGCTTTACCAGGCTGAAGAGCACCTGAAGGCGCTCGATGACGTTTTGCAGCGTCTGGAGCTGAAGCATGCAGGGCAGTTGGAGGCGCTGCGCACGCTGCTGCACAACGCGTCGGTGAGGCTGGAAAATAGCGCGCAGGACGCGCCGGACGGCGAGCACGGGATCGCGCTTCCTGCGGCAGCTGGCGGCCCGCCTGAAGGCGCGAAGTGGGTTTACGTAGCGCAGCCGGAGCCGCAGCCTAATATTGCCGTGCAGGAGTCGATGCCGCCGCCGGCAAAGCCCTGGAAGCCGTTCGCCGCAGGGATGCTGACCATGCTGGTGATTGCCGGTGCGTCAGCGTGGGGCTGGCAGTATCTGCATCAGCCCGATCCGCTGCGGGAGCAATTTTCCGCATCTATCTCCCCTCTGCCCGCGCCGCTTTCTATGGCGCAAATTCAGTCCGCTAAAGAGAACGCATTGCCAGCGGAGGAGGGGATTACCGAGACGCAAAGGCAGCTGGCGCGGCTCGCTCAGCTGAAGCCAGACTGGGCGATACGCTACGGCGACAGCCTGGTGCAGCAGGCCCAGGCCCTGTGGCCCGAGCAGGCAAAACCGCTTGCGCAGCAGTGGCAGCAGCAGGTGGCCGCACAGGCATTGCCGGAGGAAAACCTGAACGGCTGGCATCAGGGAATGGCGCAGCTTGAGCGGCTGGCTAACCGCCTGAACGCGCTGGACGAGCAGAAGGGGAAATACATTACCGTGAGCGAGCTGAAATCCACGGTGTTTACCACGATGCAGTCTTTTAACCGCGCGGTTCCGGCAGAAGAGCAGCTTCGCCAGCTGGCTATACTGCCTGACGAGAAGCCCTGGCCTGCGGGGCAGAAAAGCCAGCTTGAGCAGCACCTGAGGCAGTTAATGGTTCGCTATGCCCTGTTGGATCGGAAAACAGCGGACTAACGCAGTAGATTAAATATCACCATGACACAGGGAGGAAAAGTGTCGGCAAGAGAGCGTTTTTTTGAAAAAGTGAAGCAAAACCAGGATGCCGTTCCGCCAGGGAAAAATACCGTCGAAGCGGAAATTCAGACGTTCCGTTTAAGGATGGACGCTCTGGCGCAGCAGATTGACGAGTGGTTCGCGGGGTCCGGGATTGAGATCGTACAAACGGTCAAAAATATCCATGACATGAGCACCGTCGGCTATAGCCTCAGCAGCGGTATCTGTCGCTACGGCATCACTGCCATCCATTTGCAAAATGGAGAACGCAGCGTCAGCATTTCGCCGGAGAGGCTTTGCTGCGGCGCGGAAAGAGGCTACGTCACCCTGCGCGTGGTGGACGCCAGCGGAGCGCTAAGCGACCTTGTGTTCAATATGAGCATGGCGCCCGACGCTGGCTGGTACATATGGGGAGAGCATCAAATACCGGAAGCCAAAGTCCTTATGACGGAAGACGTGTTTTTCCGGGCGGTTGAGAGGCTAGCCTGACCTTCTGATGACGCGTCGATAACATAAGTCATTGGTCACAAAAAAGCCCGCAAGGTTTGCGCCCTGCGGGCTTTTTGCTGGGAGCCGAGCGTGCCTGCGTTCGTTTCCGGAAGCGAGCCTTGTGTCCAATCATTCACTCTCTTGATTTTTCCCGTCTGTAGACCATGCTCTTCTGAAATGCGCAAAGCATAATCACGTCATCCAGTGCCGAAGGCGAAAAAGGTAGATGGCCTTCATTGCCCCTTAACAATAGGAGTGTGGCATGCTTGAACTTCGTCCTAACTGCGAGCGCTGTGATACAGATTTGCCACCTGAATCAAAAGGGGCGTACATCTGTTCATTCGAATGCACGTTTTGCGTTGATTGCGTGACCCAACGGCTGAATGGCCAGTGTCCGAACTGCGGAGGGGAGCTGGTGCGGCGCCCCATCCACCCCGAAGCATCACTTCTGCGCTATCCAGCATCAGTTCAGCGTCACTATAAGCAGTAGACCTGCAAATTCTGCGCGTTCCTTGCTTATAAAGGCCCTGGCGATCCAGCTAGTTGTCCGCTATGCGCAAGAAGCGGAAGTGGAGGGCGTCCCGCATGTTCGCGAAGTTCACCAATCAGGGATAAAAATCTGTCTTAAGTTCTGATAAGCGCTAAGGTATTAATATAATGCCCTGAAATATCAGATTAAACTGCATTTCCTGGCCTGTATTTATTATCTCCTTGGGACGATCATGAAATCCTATAGCTTGCCTGACATTTACCGTTCTACAAATTTAAACACCATTAGAATGTGGGAAAATAATGCTGAAATCGGGGATATCAGAGAGGAAAACTACTACGATCCGTTAAAACTCGCTCTGGCAACAGGCATAAAACCGCGTATGCCAATATTGGTCTCGCAGCTGATTGATGAATTAAACGAGCTCACAAGGGATGATTCACTTGCCGACACCCTGCCTGAACACAGTTTCCATTTCACCTTCTTACCCCTGACTCTCCCTCTCTATGAGGAAAACGAGCGATTGCCCTCGAAAGTCGAGCAATTGAAAAGCCTCTGGGCTGGATATCATTCGAAAAAGATTGCGATCAGGAACCTTCGTTTAATCGCTTTGCCCAGCCAGTTGTTACTGGCGGGTATCCCCGATGAGCCAGCAATAGCGATGCGTCAGTCATTCTGCAAGAAAATTCTGGAGTCAAACTGGAAAAATGAGTTGCTGATGCGGCACAGCAGCAGCCCATTACCGGCGCCATTCTGGCACAGCACGATCCTGCGTTACAGCGCTGCTTTTATACCCGCAACGGTGCGGGAGTTTTTTTTGGAACGCCAGGAAATTGATTACGGGGATGTCGTCGGAGAATTGACGCTAGCGAGGATAAGTTATAACTGGGAAAAATTTTATCCATTTGAGATTTAATAATGGCGATATAGCTATATGCCAGCTGTAGCTACGATGCTATATCAGACCGGGACCACGGAAGGTCCGGCGCCACTCGCTGGGGCTGACGTTAAAGCGGGTCTTGAAGCTCTGCCGAAACGAGACCGGTGACTGATATCCCGCCAGCGACGACACGGTTTCAATGCTGTGATCGGTGGTTTCAAGCAGCTCCTGGCTGCGCCGGAGGCGCTGGGCGCTGAGCCAGTCCCCCACCGTCATCCCTGTTGCCTTGATGAAGTGCCGCGTCAGCGTGCGTCGGCTCATGCCGGAGAAGCCCGCAATGGAGTCAATGTCGTGTCGCTTATCCAGGTTACGGCGCAGGTAGTCGATAAGATCGTTTATCTGTTCGTCGCGCGTTGTCTCCGGCACCGCATGCTCAATAAACTGAGCCTGCCCGCCTTCCCGATAGGGAGGGATAACCATCCGTCTGGCTACGCGGTTAGCCAGCGCGCTTCCGTAATGTTCGCGAACAATATTCAGGCAGCAGTCGATGCCTGCCGCCGTCCCGGCCGACGTAATCAGGCGCTCGTCGCTGGTGTAAAGCGCGTTGCTGTCAAGCCGCACCTCTGGAAAGCGCGCGGCGAAATCCCGCTCAAACTCCCAGTGTGTGGACGCTCGGCGGTTGTTCAGCAGTCCGGCGTAGGCTAGCACGTACGCCCCAAGGCACAGCCCCACGACTTCCGCTCCGCGCTGCCAGGCGTTGCGCAGCGCAACCAGTAATGCCGCATCAGGCCGGGTTTCGGGATGCTCCCAGAACGGTACAACGATGATGTCCGCCGTATCAAGCTTCTCAAGCCCGTGCTCCACGTTGATGGAAATACCGATATCGGACGTCACGATCCCGGGCTTTTCAGCGCAGATATCCACGCTGAACGGGCCCGGCTCCGGCATCGCCTTGTCGAAAACCATGGACGGCACGGAAAAGTGAAACGGGCTGAAGCCCGGCGTAGCAATAACGGCAACGTGCAGAGTAGAAGTAGACATGACCTGAACCTTTACTTATTTAAACCAAACCGCGATGGTTATCCTGTTTTTTCGCCCTGGCGCGCTTGTGCGTCAGAAATTCAGCGTCTCGCCATCTTCCGGCACCAGTACCCGATCCTGAATGCCGTTTTCCGCTACAAAGGCACGCAGTTCGTCCCGGCTCAGCAGGCAGTGGTTAACGGCCTCCATGTGCGACGCCACCACCGTGGCCGACGGCAGCACCTCTAGCGTGCGCAGTGCGTCCTGCTTACCCATGATGATGGCACCGATTCCGTCTACCGTCGCCAGGCCCATGTTAAGCACGACAACGTCAGGCGTGTATTTTTCCAGGCTTTCCGCGTACGGCGGGACCCAGATGGTATCACCGGCCACGTACAACGTCTTTTCATCTTCCTGTGAAAACACCAGGCCGCACGCGTCGCCCAGGCGCTCGGCAACCTCAGGAATGACGTACGCCTCGTCGCTGCCGTGCTGGCCGTCGGTTTTTGCAACGCTGACTCCTGCAATGACGTTAGCGTCTGCCAGCACGCTGACCGCAGTGAAACCCTGCGAGCGCAGCAGCGCCGCATCGCTCTCATTTTGAGTGTAAATCACCCGGTCCTTCGGGATAAGCTGCTGCGCTGCCTCGTCCCAGTGATCCTGATGCGTATGCGTCACGATAATCACGTCAACATCCAGCAGCTCGTCAACGGAGACCGGCAGCGAGACCATGGGGTTGCGCAGGTGCGAACGCGCGGTGCCGGGAAAACCGGGCCAGGTCTCTTTCTCAGAAAGCATCGGATCGATAAGGAAGCGGACGCCGGCATAGTCAAGCTTCAGCGTGGCGTTACGTATTTGAGTGAGTTGCATTCTTTACTCCTTAAGAGAAACCGCAGCCGTGCGGTCTGTACAGTGAGCAGGCAGTATATGAAGGCTGCGGACTGGGCGTGAGTCACGCACAGGTCAATATTCGATGGAATAGGGTCAAATATATATTTCCGGAAACCTTATGCTTATTGTGGTGCTGCATGCAGCGTTTATATCCGGCATGGCCGCCAGTAGATACTGGTAATACCTCATGTCGTGCTTTCCTCACAATCTGGCGGCTACAGTTAACTTGACCCGAAATCATCGCATTTTGACTTTTCTGCCCCTCACGGAGCGCGCCGTACACTCTTTACACTTTCCAGACGGTTAATACACGAGGAATAAAGATTGTCTTACGCAACTACCGATGACGGCATTGAGATTTATTTTGACGCAAAGGGCCAGGGTATGCCGATTGTTTTTGTTGCCGGCTACTTTGGCATTAGTGATATCTGGCAGGCGCAGACTGACGCGCTGTCTGAAAAATTCCACACGGTGGCGTTCGACAGCCGCGGCTACGGCCGCTCGGCCAAACCGCTTCAGGCTGAGGCTTACAGCATTCCCCGCCACGCTGAAGATCTAAAGGCCGTGATTGATGCCGCTGGCATCAGAGGCCCGGTCGTGCTGGTGTCTCATTCCATCGGCTGCAACATTATTTCCACGTTTGCGGTGAACTATCCGCAGCAGGTTGCCGGACTGGTGTATACCGCCTGCTACGTGGACGGTAAGCAGATGCGTGACGCGGGCATGACGGTCGAGATGGTCTGTGAGGCGGTATCAACGCCTTCCGGCGCCGCGGCTTTTTATCAACCGTTTGGCGTGACCGAAAGCGTTGGCGCAGAAGCGGCCAAATGGCCCGCCCATTCGATGCAGGCCAATGCCGCCGCGTTCCTGAATCATGAAATGGCCGATCGGTATGATGCCATCACCGCACCTGCGCTAATTCTCCAGGGTGAAAATGACGCGCCTAACCCGCTTCCGTTTGCAACGGCGCTGCAGCAGGCGCTTGGCGGTGGTGCGGAGCTGAAAATCCTGAAAGGCGTAAACCATTTCCCACCGCTAGAAGCCCCGGAAACCGTCACGGCGTATGTGGAAGAGCATGCCTGCAAGTGTTTTGCTGAATAACCCTTTATGACGTTAAGGCGCATTGAACAGGCCACTTGATGAGGTGGCCTTTTATTAAACGTTTTGGCGGCTGCGATCTCGGTATTGCTTAGGGATTTCAATACCTTAGGCATGTTTTTGCACCTTGTTTTTTTAGCGTTCTGGCAACGCGGTGCAAAACAAGATACATAATGCTCAAGATTCATACAGAGATCATGACCACACATGCAACAAAAAAGCCTGTAACTAGTTGAAGTTACAGGCTTTTTTAAGGTTCATGATGCATCATGAATGAATGTTTGGTGGAGCTGGCGGGAGTTGAACCCGCGTCCGAAATTTCTACATCCTCGGTACTACATGCTTAGTTTGTCTTTACATTCGCACGTCAGCTGCGAACAAACACGCCACTAACGAACTAGCCTGATTAGTTTTAACGCTTCAACCCCAGGCAGGGCTTCCACGCGATCTCTTTTGGGTTTGACCTCTCTTTGATCCCCGTCTTAAGAGCGGAAGCTAGGGAGAGAGGGCTCAGAGCAGGTTATTAAGCTGCTAAAGCGTAGTTTTCGTCGTTTGCGACTATTTTTTTGCGGCTTTTTACGAGGCAAACCGCCCCTCGGCATGCACCTTGGGTTTCGCAAATCCCGTCGAATCCAGAATCAGCCCCAATAGTGTTGAACTCAGTATACCAGATTTCACTTCCGGGATACCAGCCCGAAACGCTAACTTATTGAATAGTACAATAAGTGCGCAGAATCAACGTCCTGCATTTTTCATAATGCGTGCTTTATCCAGCTGCCATTCGCGTTCTTTCAGATCCGTACGCTTGTCGTGCTGTTTTTTACCCTTCGCGACGCCGATTTTTACTTTGCACCAGGCATTTTTCCAGTACATAGAGAGCGCAACTACGGTGAAGCCTTCACGGTTAATACGTCCGTAAAGGGATTCCAGTTCACGTTTGTTTAGCAGCAATTTACGGGTGCGCGTAGGGTCACAAACGTAGTGTGAAGAGGCGACGGTCAGCGGCGTAAAGTTGGCGCCAAACAGGAAGGCCTCGCCGTCTTTCAGGAGCACGTAGCTATCGCCAATGTTTGCCTTTCCGGCGCGCAGCGATTTTACTTCCCAGCCCTGCAGTGCAAGGCCAGCTTCGAATTCTTCTTCAATGAAATACTCGTGGCGAGCACGCTTGTTTTGCGCAATGGTCGCCGAGCCTGGTTTATGTGCTTTTTTCTTCGTCATAAGTGTCGTAAAGCCGTCGGTAATCTGATTTCAAAAAGTCACCTCATTGCGTCCCGTGAGGTCTAACGCGCTATATTAGCACGAGATAAGCCTGAGCGTTTTTTTAACAGGTGATAAATGTTATTATTTATCGGTTGTGTGACCATGGAAAACGCTATGCCTCAGATTAGCCGTACCGCGCTCGTGCCTTACAGCGCGGAACAAATGTATCAGTTAGTGAACGACGTTCAGTCCTATCCAGAGTTCATTCCTGGATGTACCGGAAGCCGGGTGCTTGAATCCGGCCCGACGCAAATGACCGCTGCGGTGGACGTCTCTAAAGCGGGTATTAGCAAGACGTTTACCACGCGTAATACGCTGACCGATAATCAGAGCATTTTGATGCATCTGGTGGATGGCCCGTTCAAGACGCTGATGGGAGGATGGAAATTCACTCCTCTGAGCGCTGACGCCTGCCGCATCGAATTTCATCTGGACTTCGAGTTCACCAATAAGCTGATTGAACTTGCGTTCGGCCGCATCTTTAAAGAGCTGGCCTCGAATATGGTTCAGGCGTTCACGACCCGCGCCAAAGAGGTTTACAGTGTCGCATAAGATCGCTGTGGAAGTGGTGTACGCCCTGCCGGAGAAACAATATCTTCAACGCGTAAACCTGGAGGAAGGGGCAACGGTTGAAGATGCCATCCGCGCTTCTGGCCTGCTTGAACTTCGCCGTGATATCGATCTGGCTAAAAATAAAGTAGGGATTTATAGCCGTCCCGTGAAGCTGGCGGATGTGCTGAAGGATGGCGATCGGGTTGAAATTTATCGCCCGCTGATTGCTGACCCGAAAGAGTTGCGTCGTCAGCGAGCGGAGAAAGCGAGTAAGTAGTACGTTCATCCCTGCTGGCGAGTTTACATGTCTGTAATTGCGTTTAGATACAAAAAAGGTGCTCATTGAGCACCTTTTTGCGTTTCTGACGCCTGATTATTTGGTCAGGGCAGGTTTGTTGTCGATGTTAGTCAACACGCCGCTGCTGTTAAAGGTCAGCGTCAGGGTTTGCTGGGTCACGTCTTCATGGCCTGGCTGCTGACGGAATACATAGAACCAGGTGTTGGTGCCGAACGGATCGGACATCATCGGGGTTCCTAGTGCATAAGCGACCTGCTGTTGCGTCATACCCACGCGGATTTTTGACACATCGTTAGGGGTAAGGTAGTTCCCCTGGTTGATGTCAGGACGGTAAACCACTTTCTCCAGAGTGGAACAGCCTGCGGTCAACATCAGAAGAACCGCTGCGGCAGCGGTCAGCATTTTACAACGCATAGTGATTTGATTCCTTTTCGGGCCCGAGCAGAACGCGGCTCATATGTAATATGCCGATGATAATAGACCTTGCCCCACTTTGAAACCGGTCTGGCGGCGTTTTTATTGTTCTGTATGACCCTGAGATCCCGAAAAAGTTTACGCTGCCAGCAGTTCTTTCGCGTTTGCGAGGGTGTTGCGAGTGACTTCGCTTCCGCCCAATAGGCGTGCCAGCTCCTGCAGGCGAGCTCGTTTATCCAGCGGCTTCATGTGCGTTTCGGTCATTTCACCATCGGTTTCTTTACTGACGATAAAGTGATGGTGGCCACAGCCAGCAACCTGCGGCAGGTGGGTCACGCACATTACCTGGGTCGACTCGCCCAGCTGGCGCAGCAGTTTACCCACCACGGCAGCGGTTGGGCCGCTGATGCCGACGTCCACTTCATCGAAGATGAGCGCTGGCGTTTCCATTTTACGTGCGGTTATCACCTGGATGGCCAGGGCAATACGCGAAAGCTCACCGCCGGAGGCCACTTTAGAGATCGGCTGCAGCGGCTGGCCCGGGTTCGTTGTGACGCAAAACTCAATGCGATCCGCCCCTTCCGCCGTCAGGTGATTTTCCTCAAAGCGAACGTCAATAGTGAATACCCCGTGCGGCATCGCCAGCGTGCGCATGCTGTCTGTGATGTGCTGACTGAGCTCCTGGGCCTGCAATGCCCGGACATCATGGAGCTGTCTGGCCGTTGCCAGCGCCTGCTGATGATGGAGATTTACCGCCAGCGATAATGTTTCAAGTGAATCAGCCTGATCGTCTAGCTGCTGCTGTTCTTCCAGCAGAGACTGATAATAGACAGGCAGCTCTTCTGGCGTAACGTGGTGCTTACGCGCCAGCGAAATATGCCGGGAGATGCGTTGTTCGAGTTCGAACAGACGGTTCGGATCGAGATCCAGACGCTCACAGTAGTGACGCAGTTCATCCCCGGCTTCGGAAATCTGAATGGCGGCCTCCTCCAGCATATCCAGTACGCCGGAGAGTTTACTGTCCATGCCCACCAGTTCGGTTACAAGCTGGCGCACATTGTAAAGCTGGCTCTGCAGGTTCACATCTTCACCATCCGCCAGCATGTTAAGCGCAGTCTGGCTGGTTGAGAGCAAATGGCCGCTATTCGCAAGACGTTTGTACTCTTCATCGATTTGCTCAAACTCGCCCGGCTGTGGGTTGAACTCGTTCAGCTCTTTCAACTGATATTCCAGCAGTTCGGCCCGCGCGGCGCGCTCCTGGCTTTGCTGCTGGTGCTGCGCGAGTTCGCGGCAGCTCTGGTGCCACTGGCGGTAGTGGTCAGCCATCAACTGAGTAAGCGCATACTCACCCGCGTAACCATCGAGCAGGGCCTTTTGGTGTTCTGGCTTAATCAACTGCTGGTGAGCGTGCTGGCCGTGAATCTGGATAAGCAGTTGGCCGAGTTCGCGAAGCTGAGAGAGTGGAACCGCGGTGCCGTTGATGAAACCGCGGGAGCGCCCATCACTGTTGATTACGCGGCGAAGTAAACACTCACGCCCATCCTCAAGCTGATTCGCTTCGAGCCAGCGCTGTGCGGCAGGTGTATCTTTCAGGGAGAAACGCGCGCAGAGATCCGCGCGCGTTGCGCCGGCACGGACCATATCGCCCTCTGCACGGCTGCCGAGGCACAGGCCGAGGGCATCGATAGCGATAGATTTACCTGCGCCGGTTTCCCCGGTGATGGCCGTCATGCCGTTGAGGAAGTCGATCTCGAGCTCGCGAACAATGGCAAAGTTGCTGATGGTCAGTTGTGCCAGCATAACTGTTTTCCTGTATGAAAAACCATAACTGTGTTTTCATACAGTATAAACTGGTTTTTTATACAGTAAAGTGCTGGATGTAAAATTAGAATAATTTTTTTGACCAGCCAAGCTTTGAGCTTAACGTATTGAAATAGCTGTAATCTTTAGGGTGAATGAGATTCAGATGGTAGTCGCAGCGGCGGATTAACACGTCTTCGCCTTCCTGGATTGGCAGCGCTATTTGGCTGTCGCAGCTGATCTCCAGGTCGTTACGGCGGTGCGAGAACCGCAAACGTATCGTGCTGTCGCCGTTGATGACCAGTGGGCGGGCAGAGAGCGTGTGCGGGAACATCGGCACCAGCGTGATCGCATCCAGCGAAGGCGTCAAAATTGGGCCGCCCGCCGAGAGCGAGTAGGCGGTCGAGCCGGTGGGCGTGGAGATAATCAGCCCGTCGGAGCGCTGGGAGAAGGCAAAGATTTCGTCGATATAGACTTCGAACTCAATCATGTGCGCCACTTTTCCGGGGTGAAGTACCACCTCGTTTATTGCGGTGCTGATGCGTTTCTGGCAGTCCTGCTGGCATACCTGAGCTTCCAGTAAAAAGCGCTTTTCGCTGATGTAGTGGCCCTCCAGTACGTCTGCCAGCTGCTGCTGCGCGTTGTCAGGGTCGAGGTCCGTCAGAAAACCAAGGTTGCCGCGGTTGATGCCGATGACTTTGATATCGTAGCGCGCCAGCGTCCTCGCTGCGCCCAGCATATTCCCGTCGCCGCCGACCACAACGGCGAGATCCGCCTGCTGACCAATCTCCGCCAGCGTGCCGGTTTTTACGCCCTTGAGCTGTAGCTCCTGGGCAATTTGTTGTTCGACCATCACTTCATAGCCTTTGCCACACAGCCAGCGATACAACATTTCATGTGTCGTCAATGCGGTAGGGTGACGCGGATGCCCGACGATCCCAATACACCTGAAATGATTATTCATTTTCTGGAGGTCCTTGTGCCTGATGAATGATGACAATCTGTCTTGTTCCCTTGAATCCCGGAAACTGATCCCCATAATAAGCGAAGTTAGCGAGATGAATGCAGAAAAACGCGGAGAAATTCATGAGTAGTAAAGAACAGAAAACGCCTGAGGGGCAAGCCCCTGAAGAAATTATCACGGAACAGCACGAGGAAGTTGAGGCTGTAGAGCCTGACGCTTCTGCTGAGCAGGTGGACCCGCGCGATGAGAAAATTGCGAATCTGGAAGCTCAGCTCGCTGAAGCACAGACTCGTGAACGCGACGGCGTGCTGCGTATCAAAGCGGAGATGGAAAACCTGCGTCGCCGCACCGAGCTGGACGTTGAGAAGGCGCACAAGTTTGCGCTGGAGAAATTCGTCAACGAACTGCTGCCGGTGATTGATAGCCTCGATCGCGCGCTGGAAGTAGCGGATAAAGCCAATCCGGACAACGCGGCGATGATCGAAGGTATCGAACTGACGCTGAAATCTATGCTGGACGTCGTACGTAAATTCGGTGTGGAAGTGATTGCCGATACTAACGTTCCGCTGGATCCAAACGTTCACCAGGCGATTGCGATGGTTGAATCTGAAGAGATTGAAGCCGGTAAAGTACTGGGCGTGATGCAGAAAGGCTACACCCTGAACGGCCGTACCATTCGCGCAGCGATGGTTACCGTGGCAAAAGCGAAAGCGTAATTGCCCGTAGTGCCGGGTGGCGGCGTTCGCCTTACCCGGCCTACATTTTACTCGGCAATACTTTCTCGAAGTGGCTTAACGGGCAGGACTTTCACCTGCTTAATCATGTTGTCCTGCACGTCCAGAATATCAATATCGTATTGCTCAATACGGACCCGCGTTCCCGCTGCGGGGATCTCTTCCAGCGCCTCTAGAATCATGCCGTTAATGGTGCGCGCTTCCTCTTCTGGCAGATGCCAGTTAAAGGCTTTATTCAGCTCACGAATGTTTGCGCTACCGTCGATGAGCACTGAACCGTCGTTCTGCGGAGTGACCTCTTCCGCCAGGGACGGGGACATTGACGTCGTAAAGTCGCCTACGATCTCTTCCAGAATATCCTCGACCGTCACCAGCCCCTGAATATCGCCGTATTCATTGACCACCAGACCGACTTTCTTCTTATTACGCTGGAATTTCACCAGCTGCGTGCTGAGCGGCGTGCCTTCCGGCACGTAGTAAATCTCGTCGGCGGCGCGCAGCATCACCTCTTTTGTGAACTCTTTTTTCTCCGTCATCAGGCGATAGGCTTCCCGCACGCGCAGCATGCTGATGGCATCGTCGAGCGAATCACGGTACAGCACGATGCGGCCGTGTGGGGAGTGCGTCAGCTGGCGAACAATCGCCTTCCAGTCATCGTTGATATCGATACCGACGATTTCATTGCGCGGCACCATGATGTCATTCACGCTGACCTTTTCCAGGTCCAGCACGGACAGGAGCATATCCTGATTGCGGCGGGATATTTGCGAGCGGGATTCGTTCACGATGGTGCGAAGCTCGTCTTTGCTGAGCGCGCTGCTGATGGTGACGTCTGCTTTGATCCCCACCATCCGCATCAGCAGGCGGGTGACCATATTCAGCAGCCAGACCAGCGGCATCATCAGGATCAGGAGCGGTGCCAGAAGAAAGCTGCTCGGGTAGGCGACTTTTTCGGGATAGAGCGCGGCGATGGTTTTGGGTAGCACTTCGGCAAACACCAGCACCACGAACGTCAGCACGCCGGTGGCGATGGCGACCCCGGCATTACCGTACAGCCGCATGCCGACGATAGTCCCAAGCGCGGAGGCAAGAATGTTGACCAGGTTGTTGCCGATAAGCACCAGGCTAATCAGCCGATCCGGTTTTCGCAGCAGTTTTTCAACGCGGCGAGCGGCACGGTTGCCCTGCTTAGCGCGATGGCGTAACCGATAGCGGTTGAGCGTCATCATGCCGGTTTCCGAGCCGGAGAAATAGGCGGAGATGACCACCATGACGATCAGCGTGACGATCAGCGCGGTGGTTGAGATGTGTTCCAGGGGGAACTCCTTTTATAACTTAGCCAGCAAATTGCTGTATGAAGCGGCTGCCGAAATAGGCAAGGGTGAGAATGCCTGCGCCCGCGACGTTGAACCAGACGACGCGACGACCGCGCCAGCCCTCGTGATAGTGGCCCCATAGCAGCACAATATAGACAAACCATGCGATGATAGAGAGCACCGCTTTGTCGATATTTTCAACGCTGAACAGGTTTTTCATATAAAACAGACCGGTGCAGAGCGTTAACGTCAGCAGTACCACGCCCACCTGGGTGATGTGGAACATCTTACGCTCAATGACCATCAGCGGCGGCATCTCATGGTTAAACGCCAGCTTCTTGTTTTTCAACTGGTAGTCAATCCAGGCCAGCTGCATCGCATAGAGCGCGGCGATGATAAGCGTGGCATAAGAGAACAGCGACAGGCCGATATGTACCAGCATGCCGGGCGTCGCCTCCAGGTGCGTAATAAATTCGTTGGGCATGAAAGTGGCAAGCGCCAGGTTGATCAGCGCAAAGGCGTAAACAATCGGCAGCAGCAGCCAGCCGCGGTTTTTGGATGCAACGATGGTCATGACCGTACAGATCATCAGGCTGACCAGCGAGCCAACGTTGAGCACGCTCAGGTTTTGCACGCTGCCGTCGCCCGGGATAATGCGTGATTCCAGCGCAAACGCGTGGCTTATCAATGCTATCACCGCCGAGAGAACAGCCATGCGCCGCCAGCCGCTGTTTTTTTGCAGCAGTCCAGGAACGATCAGCGCGAGGCTGACAGAGTAGGCAACAAGGGCGATCAGTGCGAAAACAGGCATATAGGCGTCGACGGTTGTCTTAATAAGAAAGAGAAGCAGTATAACGTTACGCGACGCCTGCTCCAACCGTTGCATAACAACAAAGCTGCCTTCATGTTATACTCCGGCAAAATTCTGTGTATGTGTCGCTTAAGCGACCCAACGTTTCTACCCCAGGCGAGAGACAATGTTTGATAATTTAACCGATCGTTTGTCGCGCACGCTGCGCAACATCAGCGGCCGCGGACGCCTCACCGAAGAGAACATCAAGGAAACGCTGCGCGAAGTGCGCATGGCGCTGCTCGAAGCAGACGTCGCGTTGCCGGTTGTACGTGATTTTATCAACCGCGTGAAAGAGAAAGCGGTTGGCCATGAAGTCAACAAGAGCCTGACTCCGGGTCAGGAGTTCGTCAAAATCGTTCGCAGCGAACTGGTTTCGGCGATGGGCGAAGAGAACCAGGTGCTTAACCTGGCCGCGCAGCCACCGGCCGTCGTGCTGATGGCCGGCCTGCAGGGTGCGGGTAAAACGACCAGCGTCGGTAAGCTGGGTAAATTCCTGCGCGAGAAGCACAAGAAGAAAGTGCTGGTCGTTTCTGCGGACGTCTATCGCCCGGCGGCGATCAAACAGCTGGAAACGCTGGCCGAGCAGGTCGGCGTGGATTTCTTCCCATCGGACGTGGCCCAGAAGCCTGTCGACATCGTTAATGCCGCGCTGAAAGAAGCGAAGCTTAAATTCTACGACGTGCTGCTGGTGGATACTGCCGGTCGACTGCACGTTGACGAAGCGATGATGGACGAAATCAAGCAGGTGCATGCTTCTATCAACCCGGTAGAGACCCTGTTTGTTGTCGATGCTATGACCGGTCAGGATGCGGCAAACACTGCGAAAGCGTTTAACGAAGCGCTGCCGTTAACCGGCGTAGTGCTGACCAAAGTGGACGGCGACGCCCGCGGCGGTGCGGCCCTCTCGATTCGCCATATCACCGGTAAGCCGATCAAATTCCTCGGCGTGGGCGAAAAAACCGAAGCGCTAGAGCCGTTCCACCCGGATCGTATCGCCTCTCGTATCCTCGGCATGGGCGACGTGCTGTCGCTGATCGAAGATATCGAGAGCAAGGTTGACCGCGCGCAGGCCGAGAAGCTTGCCAGCAAGCTGAAAAAAGGCGACGGTTTCGATCTGACCGACTTCCTTGAGCAGCTGCGCCAGATGAAAAACATGGGCGGCATGGCAAGCCTGATGGGCAAGTTGCCGGGCATGGGCCAGATCCCTGACAACGTGAAATCACAGATGGATGACAAAGTGCTGGTGCGTATGGAGGCGATCATCAACTCGATGACGCTGAAAGAACGTGCGAAGCCTGAAATCATCAAAGGTTCTCGTAAGCGCCGTATCGCAGCCGGTTGCGGTATGCAGGTGCAGGACGTAAACCGCCTTCTGAAGCAGTTCGACGACATGCAGCGCATGATGAAGAAAATGAAGAAAGGCGGCATGGCGAAGATGATGCGCGGGATGAAAGGCATGATGCCGCCTGGATTCCCCGGCCGCTGATCGGCCTGGCTTGTTTGCCATTTCGGCACCGGGGTGTGCTCGCCATCCTCACGTACTGCGTGTACGCTCCGGTGGCTGCGCGCACGCCGGCACCGAACTGGCCGCACCGCCGACGGCCTTTTACAGCAGACTTATCAACTGCTGATTGCAATTTCCCCAGAAATCAGTAAAATTTTCGGGCTTTTAATATGACACCCGGGCTCCGTTCCTCGATGGGGCCCGGTTGTTTTATTCACACAAGAGGATGTTATGGTAACTATTCGTTTAGCTCGTCACGGCGCTAAAAAGCGTCCGTTCTACCAGGTTGTTGTAACCGACAGCCGTAATGCACGCAACGGTCGCTTCATCGAGCGCGTTGGTTTCTTCAACCCACTGGCCGCTGGCGCAGAAGAAGAAACCCGTCTGGATCTGGATCGTATCGCTCACTGGGTTGGCCAGGGCGCTACTGTTTCCGATCGCGTTGCTACGCTGATCAAAGCAGCAAACAAAGCAGCTTAATCTGTCACGGTGGTCATGATGAGCAATAAAGCACCTGTTGAACCGATCGTATTGGGAAAAATGGGTTCTTGCTACGGTATCCGTGGTTGGCTCAGAGTGTTTTCCTCCACTGAAGACGCTGATAGCATTTTTAATTACCAGCCCTGGTTTATCCAGAAAGCCGGTAAGTGGGAAGAGGTCGAGCTGGAAAGCTGGCGTCACCACAATCAGGACATCATCATCAAGCTGAAAGGCGTTGACGATCGTGATGCCGCGAATGCGCTGACTAATTGTGAAATTGTCGTGGATTCGTCGCAGTTGCCGCAGCTGGAAGAGGGCGACTACTACTGGAAAGACCTTATGGGTTGCCAGGTAGTCACTACCGAAGGCTACAGCCTGGGGAAAGTCATCGATATGATGGAAACCGGGTCAAATGACGTTCTCGTCATCAAGGCAAACCTGAAAGATGCATTTGGCATCAAGGAGCGGCTGGTTCCGTTCCTCGATGGACAGGTTATCAAGAAAGTCGATCTCACTACTCAAACGATTGAAGTAGATTGGGATCCTGGTTTTTAAATTCTCCGGATAAACGGTAAAAGACGGCGCTATGTGGATTGGCATAATTAGCCTGTTTCCTGAAATGTTCCGCGCGATTACCGATTACGGGGTAACTGGCCGGGCAGTAAAGAATGGCCTGCTGAGCATCCAGAGCTGGAGTCCTCGTGACTTCACGCATGACCGGCACCGTACCGTGGACGATCGTCCTTACGGCGGCGGACCGGGGATGTTGATGATGGTGCAACCCTTGCGGGACGCCATTCACACAGCAAAAGCCGCGGCAGGTGAAGGCGCAAAGGTGATTTATCTGTCACCTCAGGGACGCAAGCTTGATCAAGCGGGCGTGAGCGAACTGGCGACGAATCAAAAGCTGATTCTGGTCTGTGGGCGCTACGAAGGGATAGATGAGCGCGTAATTCAAACCGAGATTGACGAAGAATGGTCTATCGGCGATTACGTTCTTAGCGGTGGTGAGTTACCAGCGATGACGCTGATTGACTCCGTCGCCCGGTTCATTCCGGGTGTACTGGGCCATGAAGCTTCGGCAACGGAAGATTCCTTTGCCGATGGATTGCTGGACTGCCCACACTATACTCGTCCTGAAGTGTTAGAAGGGATGGAAGTACCGGCAGTGTTGCTGTCTGGAAACCATGCCGAGATACGTCGCTGGCGTTTGAAGCAGTCGCTGGGCCGAACCTGGCTTAGAAGACCTGAACTTCTGGAAAACCTGGCTCTGACTGAAGAGCAAGCAAAGTTGCTGGCCGAGTTCAAAACTGAACACGCGCACCAGCAGCATGAACATGATGGGAAGGCGTAGTACGCTCCCGAATATCAGTTTACCCAGGATAAGAGATTAAATTATGAGCAACATTATTAAGCAACTTGAACAAGAGCAGATGAAGCAGGACGTACCTTCCTTCCGTCCAGGTGACACCGTGGAAGTGAAAGTATGGGTTGTTGAAGGTTCCAAAAAACGTCTGCAGGCATTCGAGGGCGTGGTTATCGCTATTCGTAACCGCGGTCTGCACTCTGCATTCACTGTTCGTAAAATTTCCAACGGCGAAGGCGTTGAGCGTGTCTTCCAGACTCACTCTCCGGTAGTTGACAGCATTGCTGTTAAACGTCGTGGTGCTGTACGTAAAGCTAAACTGTACTACCTGCGTGAGCGTACTGGTAAGTCTGCTCGTATCAAAGAGCGTCTTAACTAAGATTCGCTTAAGCGACATCCTGTTTAAAGGGGCTGGCCGAAAGGCTGGCCCTTTTTTTTATTCCATCGCTCCTCTCGCATTAACCCTTTTGTCATAAATCATTTACAATGCTTGCCTCTTGAGTGGAGGGGACGTGGATAACGCACTGCATCAGCATAAACGGAAACGCGCAGCGGCATTGACCGCGCTGTTTGCGATCCTGCTGATCGTCATTGCGCCGCTTATCTCCGTCTCTCTGCAAAAAGATCCCATGAGCGCCATGCCGGGTATGCATCATGATATGAGCATGATGTCGATGGATGAGCATCACGGCGTCATGCAGCACTCGCTCCCCGTCGATCATGCCGAAGCGTGTGGCTATTGCGTGCTGCTGGCCCATGTGCCGGGCGTGATGCTGGCGCTTATCGTCCTGCTCAGCGCGGTGCTATTGAGAACACGCGAAAACTCGCCTCGCCAGACGGTCATCCACTGGCATTTTTTCCCCTGGCTTTATCCCGATACCCGCGCGCCGCCGCGGCAGTCTGCTTTTTCCCTTTAAAAAACAACATCGATAACTTTTTGCCTTAAAAAGGAAAAGTATGACTACCTGCACTCCGCGCGCGGCATGGGGAAACCTGCTGCGTCGACTTCATTTCTATGTCGGGCTATTTGTTGGTCCGTTTATCTTCTTCGCCGCGCTGACCGGCACGCTGTACGTGGCGACTCCACAGCTGGAAAATGCGCTCTATCGGCACGCGCTGCACACGGATAACGTGGGTGAACCTCAGACACTGGCGGCGCAAATTGCCGTGGCGGAAAACGTCGTGGGTGAAGATCTGCGTTTGCACGCCGTTCGCCCGGGGCTGGCCGATGGCGACACTACCCGGGTGATGTTTGCCGACCCAACGCTTGGGCCATCTGAAAACCGGGCTCTCTTTATCGATCCGGTTAGCCTGGCGGTGCTGGGCGATATAACGGTGTACGGCACCAGCGGGATTTTGCCGCTGCGTCAGACCATTGATTATCTGCATACTTCGCTGATGCTGGGGGATGCGGGTCGTCTCTACAGCGAGCTGGCTGCCTCATGGATGTGGATCGCCGCGCTCGGCGGGATCGCGCTGTGGTTTTACACCCGACCGAAGCGTCGCATTAACAGCCGTTTTCAGAACCGTCGTCGCCTGCACGTGACGCTAGGCTGGGTTTTGCTGGGCGGAATGCTATTGTTCTCTGCAACCGGATTGACCTGGTCCCAGTGGGCTGGGGGGAACGTTGATAAGCTGCGGGCCGAGATGAACTGGCTAACCCCGCAGGTAAACACCGCGCTTTCTGGTCTGCCACAAAATATGGACGAACATGCCGAACACCGTGGTCATCACGGCGATACGTTGATGCCTGCATCACTGGCACTCTCGCAGTTTGATAGCGTTCTGATCGCCGCGCGCAACGCTGGCATTGATGCTAACAAGCTTGAGATCCGCCCGCCGAAAGCCGCCGATCGGGCCTGGACGGTAACGGAAATCGATCGCAGCTGGCCGACTCAGGTGGACGCCGTGGCCGTCGATCCGCACTCCATGCAGATCCTCGACAGAACCCGCTTTGACGATTTTCCGCTAATGGCAAAACTCACCCGCTGGGGCGTAGATTTCCATATGGGCATTCTGTTTGGCCTCGTGAATCAGCTGCTGCTGATCGCCTTTGGCGCAGCGCTGTGCGTGCTGATTATCTGGGGTTACCGGATGTGGTGGATGCGTCGCCCTGCGGCATCTGCCGGAAGTCCCGTACAGACGCTGTGTCAGTGCTGGCTGGGGCTATCAGGCTGGGGAAGGACAATCACGGTGTTGGGCAGCGTGCTGTTAGGGGTTGCGCTTCCGGTCATGGGCGCAAGCCTGGCTGTGTTTGTGCTTGTTGACTGGCTGCGCTGGCGAGCGGCATCCGCTGTGTCGCTCGCAGAGTCAGCGAAAGAATGACGTTAAGGCGTGCTGATCACAACTGCGACGCGGCGGTTTTCGGCGCGCCCTTGCGCGGTGCTGTTGCTGGCAACAGGATATTTTTTACCTAACCCCTGCGTGATGAGATTCGTGCGGGGGATATTCGCGCCTTTGGCCCAGGCATCCGCAACGACGTTAGCGCGCTTTAGAGAGAGCGCTTCGTTATAGCTCTCTTCACCGTAGTTATCCGTGTGTCCATCCATGCGCGCATGGTTTAAACCGGTCGCCGCCAGGCGAGATGCCATGGTCTGGATCTGCGTTTCGCTTTCCGGGCGCAGCCTGGCATCGTTTTTATCGAACAGGATCTTATCTGACAGCCCGAGCGTCCAGTCGCCGTTCAGTTCGTTAAAGCCATAGGACTTCATTGCCGCGACTTGTTCTGGTGTAAACTTGCCTTTAGGCGCCTGGCAGCCGGCCAGGAGCAGTGATGCCAGTAAGCAAGGAGCGAGGTATCGCTTTAACATGGTCTCTTCCTTTTGAGGTTATTGTTTTGAGCGCAGGTTTTTCACCTGATACATATTGCGATCGGCTTGCTCCAGTAATGCTTCAAGAGAGGCATTTTCCCACGCCAGAGCAAAACCAATGCTGAGTGACATCGTTGCCGTGTGTCCGTTGTGCAAATCGAACGGACGGATAAACTGCTGCGAAAGCGCAGCGCAAATATGCTGGACTTCACGCTCTGAATGGACGCCATGCAGGACCATGGCAAACTCATCGCCACCAAGGCGGTACGACTGGTGGCGCTTATTGCCAAACTCGACCATTCTGCTTGCAACTTCGATAAGTACGCTGTCTCCCGCCGCGTGCCCCCAGGTATCGTTGATATACTTGAAGTTATCACCGTCAAGGAAGAGCAGGGCGGAATGCGTTTTTGCCGTCGAATTTTCCATCAATGCCGCAATGCTGTTGCGGAACGCGGCGCGGTTTGCGAGACCGGTCAGCGGATCGTGCATGGCCGTGCGGAGTAGCTGCGCATTTTTAGCCTGAAGCTTCAGCTGCCACTCCTCCATTTCGTCCAGCAGGCTGTTAAAGTCCTCGCCAAAATGATGAAACTCTTCAATTTGTCCTTCCGTCACCCGGCGCGAGAAGTTACGGTTGGTACGAACATCGTGAACCACATCGGTGATATTTTGCAGCGCTGCCGCCACGCCGTTATGCAGTGAGCGCGTTAGCGTGAGCGCAACGGCGGACGCGAGCAAAATACAGCCGGTGAGTACGGCAAAAGAGAGCCAGATAAAGTGGCTTATCAGGCTGTCACGCGCGGTAAGGCGAATTTCGCCGATGGCATTGCCGTTATGCATAATGGGCTGTGAAACCGGAACCGGGAACAGCCAGCGGCTGACCAGCGTTCCCAGCGTATCCGTGTTGTCCTGCGGGTTCCACGACCAGTAGGCAAATCGTTTATTATGCGCGTTTAACACTTCCGCTACGGCAAATTGCCCCTGCTTACCGAGCGTGGAGAGGGTTTCGTTTGCCGCCATGGAATCATTAAAGACCAGCGAGGCCTCAAGACTGTGGCTCATTGTTGCGCCCGTTAATTCGAGGTTTTTTTGCGCATACTGTTTTAACGTCACCACGGATGCAAAACAGAGCAAAAGCCATATGAACGTCATCGTTATTACGACGCTTATCATGCTGATGCGTCGCAACGTTCTTTTAAACGTTGGGCGCGGTGTAGACGTGAAGTCCTTATTCATGCTTCGTATTCCGTGCAAGCATTAATACATCCGGATTGACTCTCACGCCGCTGCGTGAAAGCGCATCCAGATTGACGGAAAATCTGACCCGGCTGTCTTCTATTATCAGGCAAAACGCACTTCCAATTAGACACTCTGGGTTTCGCTCAGAGATTAATAACAACGCCCGGCCCTGAAACTGGTTTATTAATTCAACCTGGCTTGCTGGGGATTCGGTACCAAAATAAAGGGCATTACATTGTGCAGACAGCGCATCCTGATTATTGCGAATCACCACTGGGCGATAGGGGAGAGAGCTTTGCGGGTCCTGGCGGCTGAGCGCTGAGACATAGCGTGATGAGGCAGAAATGCAGAGCGTGGGTTGGCCGGAAAGGACGGGCCAGCGGGTATAGCTGACAATACCAGAAACGATTGAGCGTACTGATTTATCGGTTTCCGTGAGCGCACCTGCGGCCGTCTGACCCGTAATAAGGAGCAGGATGAGCACCAGAATAAGTCGAGGCAAAGAGATCAAGAATGTCGTTCTCACCAGAATTCGCCATACCGCTCTGGAAATAGCCGTCCTTAAGAGTTGATGGCAGAATATCATTGTTTATCAAAACCGTCATTATGTCAGAAAGGCTACTTTCTGGACTTAGGCAAAATCTTACAGTTGCTTTACCCGATGGATAAGTGACGAAATTAATTAAGCCTGCTGGCTCTCATGCTTTCATTCATCCCTTGTTGCCATGCCTCGCGCAGCTTTACCTCGTTTTCCGTGCCATCACAGCTCACTGGAAAAGATTTACCCGCCAAACCCCAGGCGTGAATAAATCCTGCTTAACAGACTTTCTTCTGCCCATCGGCATAGCCGCGAAGATATTCTTCCCGATCAACGTTTTGGCCGGGATAATTATCGGCAAGCGTCTGGTTATCTTTAACCGAAATACCGTTCATGGCGTCCTCTTTACCGACAGTGAACCCGTCAGGGTCAGTCCAGTTCGGCTGGAACGTGTATGGATTAATTTGACAGCCGGATATGAGCATTACCAGAAGTGCAAGCGGAAACGGTCGCATGGCTTTTCTCCTGTTTTGTTCAGCATAGCCTGATAAAAATAAATTGGTTGTAATATTTTATTTACGATTTTTGCAGCATATTTTGGTAATAAATTGATTTGTGTAAAGTAATATTTACGTATTTTGGATTGAAATCTTTACTTGTTATGATATGGTGGTTTCACCTCTTTGAGGAAAAACACTATCGCAAACGAGCTTTACAGGATCGCAATCATGCAAAAAGACGCGCTGAATAACGTACATATTTCCGATGAACAGGTTTTGATCACGCCGGAGCAGCTAAAGGCTGAGTTTCCGCTGAGCGTGGCGCAAGAGGCTCAAATCGAGCAGTCTCGCCAGACGATTTCGAACATCATCGCCGGTCGCGATCCGCGCCTGCTGGTGGTTTGCGGCCCTTGCTCTATTCACGATCCTGAAACCGCCATTGAATATGCTCGTCGATTTAAAACATTAGCGGAGGAGGTCAGCGATAGCCTCTATCTGGTAATGCGCGTCTATTTCGAAAAGCCACGCACCACCGTAGGCTGGAAAGGATTGATTAACGATCCGCACATGGATGGCTCGTTTGACGTGGAGGCTGGCCTGAAGATTGCGCGTCGCCTGCTGGTAGAGCTGGTCAGCATGGGGCTGCCGCTGGCAACCGAAGCGCTGGATCCCAACAGCCCGCAGTACCTGGGCGATCTGTTTAGCTGGTCGGCAATCGGTGCGCGCACCACGGAATCACAAACCCACCGCGAGATGGCGTCTGGCCTGTCTATGCCGGTCGGTTTTAAAAACGGCACTGACGGCAGCCTGGCAACGGCAATCAACGCCATGCGCGCCGCCGCTATGCCGCACCGCTTTGTCGGCATCAACCAGGCGGGCCAGGTGTGTCTGCTGCAAACCCAGGGTAATCCGGATGGGCACGTCATTCTGCGCGGCGGGAAAGCGCCTAACTACAGCCCGGCAGATGTGGCTCAGTGTGAAAAAGAGATGGAACAGGCGGGACTGCGTCCAGCGCTGATGATAGATTGCAGTCATGGTAATTCAAATAAAGATTACCGTCGCCAGCCTGCGGTTGCTGAATCTGTCATAGCGCAGATTAAAGACGGCAATCGTTCTATTATCGGGCTGATGATTGAAAGCAATATTCATGAAGGCAATCAGTCATCTGAACAGCCGCGTAGCGCAATGAAGCACGGCGTATCCGTAACGGATGCCTGCATCAGCTGGGAAACCACCGATGCGCTGCTGCGAGAGATCCACAAGGATTTGAACGGCCAGCTGGCGGCGCGTCTGGCTTAAGAGGTTAGGTATGGTTGCTGAATTGACCGCATTACGCGATCAAATTGATGAAGTAGATAAGGCGCTGCTGGATCTGCTGGCGCGCCGCATGGCGCTGGTTGCCGAGGTCGGAGAGGTGAAAAGCAAATACGGCCTGCCGATTTACGTGCCGGAGCGCGAGGCCTCTATGCTCGCTTCCCGGCGCAAAGAGGCGCAGGCGCTGGGCGTTTCTCCGGATTTGATTGAGGACGTTCTGCGCCGCGTGATGCGCGAGTCGTATTCCAGTGAAAACGACAAGGGCTTCAAAACCCTCTGTCCGTCGCTGCGCCCGGTAGTAATCGTTGGCGGCGGCGGTCAGATGGGCCGCCTGTTTGAGAAAATGCTGACGCTTTCCGGCTACCAGGTGCGCATTCTGGAAAAAGAGGACTGGGCGCGTGCGCCTGAGATCGTGAGCGATGCGGGCATGGTGATCGTCAGCGTACCTATTCACGTGACAGAACGGATCATCGAGAAGCTGCCGCCGCTGCCGAAGGATTGCATCCTGGTTGATTTAGCGTCCGTTAAAAACGGGCCGCTGCAGGCAATGCTGGCAGCGCATAGCGGTCCCGTACTTGGCCTGCACCCCATGTTTGGCCCGGACAGCGGCAGCCTGGCAAAGCAGGTCGTCGTCTACTGCGATGGTCGTCAGCCGGAAGCGTACCAGTGGTTCCTGGAGCAGATTCAGGTGTGGGGCGCGCGTCTGCATCGCATTAGCGCGGTCGAGCACGATCAGAACATGGCGTTTATTCAGGCGCTGCGCCACTTTGCAACCTTCGCATATGGCCTGCATCTGGCGGAGGAGAACGTTCAGCTTGAGCAGCTGCTGGCACTCTCTTCGCCAATCTATCGCCTTGAGCTGGCGATGGTGGGGCGTCTGTTTGCACAAGATCCGCAGCTCTACGCCGACATTATTATGTCGTCCGAGAATAATCTGGCGCTGATCAAGCGCTACTACCAGCGGTTTGGTGAGGCAATCACTCTGCTTGAACACGGCGATAAGCAGGCATTTATCGACAGCTTCCGCAAGGTTGAACACTGGTTTGGTGACTACGCGACGCGCTTCCAGAGCGAAAGCCGCACGCTGCTGCGCCAGGCAAATGACAGTCGCCAGTAACGCGATGATGTATATACTGAAAGCCAGCATTGCTGGCTTTTTTTATTTGGGGAACTGTCATGGCTGAACCACAGCTTCTGTTGAACTACACCGGTCATCTACCGGAGTGCCCGACGTGGAGCGAGGAAGAGAACGCGCTCTACTGGGCGGATATTCTGGAAGGGGAAATCCACCGTTATCACCTGCCCAGCGCGGAACACACGGTGCTGTCTTTCCACGAAGAGGTTGGCTGTTTCGCCCTGCGCGAACGGGGCGGGTTTATCGTCGCGATGCGTAACGCTATCTGGCTTACTGACAGGCACGGCCTGCTTCAGCGCAAGGTCTGTGATAATCCTTCCAACCCGCAGCTTGCGCGCTTTAACGATGGGGGAACCGACCATCGGGGGCGTTTTTATGCCGGTACGTTCTGGGGACCAGGAGATTACAACGGTGCCATGTTGATGCGTATTGATAATGACCTCACGCCTAAAGTCATTCAGTGCGATATTCACGGCCATAACGGCCTGGCGTTTAGCCCGGACGGGCAGTGGATGTTTACCTCAGATACGCCTAACGGCGTTATCTACCGTACGCCGCTTGACGAACAGGGCGAACCCGGCACCCGCGAGATCCTTCGCCGCTTTAACGAGGGGGAGGGGATTCCCGATGGCGCCGCCGTGGACGTTGAGGGCTGTTACTGGAGCGCACTGTTTGACGGCTGGCGCGTCGCGCGGTTTTCACCGCAGGGGGAACGGCTGGAAGAGTATCGGCTACCCGTTCGTTGCCCGACGATGGTGTGCTTCGGCGGAGAGGAGATGAAAACGCTGTTTATCACCACCACGCGAGAAAATATGGACGCAGAGGAGGTGGCCGAATATCCGCTTTCCGGCGCCATCTTCACCCTGCCCGTTAGCGTGGCAGGGATGAAGAAAAGCCGCTTTATCGAACGCTAGGCGGGATCGACCGGCACCACGTTTTCGCTTGGATAGCAGCCCAGCACTTTCATTGAGCGGGTGATTTCGCCCAGTTCGCGCAGGGCCTTCTGCATGGATGCAGATTCCAGGTTGGCCTGGACATCAAGATAGAACATCTCTTCCCACGGATTGCCGTGAATCGGGCGGGATTCCAGCTTCGTCATGATCAGGTTGTGGTTGCGCAGGACCAGCAGCGCTTCAACCAAGGCCCCCGCCTGCTGGCCGGTCGCCATCAGCAGCGTCGTTTTAGCCGGTACCTGCTCGGAAACGTTGATGGCCTTGCGCGCCAGCACAACGAAACGGGTAATGTTCTGCGTCTGGTTTGCCAGGTTACGCTCCAGCACCTGCAGGCCATACAGCGCGCCGCCCGCTTCGTTGCCAAGTGCGGCGACGGTCGGGGAATTTATCTGCGCCACTTTCTCCATCGCGGCCGACGTGCTTTCGGTGTACTCAATTTTCCAGTGCGGGTAGCGGTTCAGGAACTGGCTACACTGCTGGAAGGGCTGCGGGTGGCTGTAGACCGTCTCGATTTTGCTTAAATCCGTTGAGCCGGAGACCAGCACGCAGTGATCGATAGGGAGCGTCATCTCACCAACCAGCGACAGGCTGGTGTGCTGCAGCAGATCGTAGACGTCATTGATGGCGCCCGAGCTGGTGTTCTCGATCGGAACCACGGCGTAATCTGCCTGGCCGGTTTCAACCTGATTAAAGATATCTGCGAACTTTACGCAGCCGCTCTCAATGAATTCGTCAAAATGGCGGGCCGCGTACTGGCGGGCGGCCAGATGAGAATATGAGCCTTTAGGGCCCAGGAAGGCGATGCGCGCCGAATGCGGGTTGGTCTTATTCAGATGCTGCTGGAGCAGCGCCTGCTGGGTTAAAACCGAGTCTTCGATGATGAGCTGAAACAGGCGGGTGATGTAATGGGCATCGAGGTGGTGCGCCTTGCCGAGCTGAATCAGACGCTCCAGTAAATCACGCTCGCGGTCGATATCACGTACGGGTCGATGCGACTCCAGCTTGGCTTTACCAACTTCAACGGCGAGCAGGCGGCGTTCTGCCAGCAGCGCCAGCAGTTTTTCATCCAGGGCGCTGATCTTTACGCGCAGATCCAGTAAGGGGTTTTCCGGGGTCATAATGTTGTCTGTCTCATTTATCGTTATCAATAAAAAAGGCCTCCCGCTGTGGGAGGCCTTGTTGTTCGTCTTCGCATTCTTTATCACACGACGAAACGCCTCCCATTCAGGGGAAGATAAAAAAGAATGCGAAGAAAAACGGCGTACGTATCATTGATTCATCCTGTGATTGATAACCTTAAAGTACCCGCACTGTTTTCACCCTGTCAATAAAAAACGCGCCCGAAGGCGCGTTGGCGGTACACTCAATTTAAAGGATTACTCTTCTTCAACTTCTTCCGCGAAGCTGGCGTCTTTCACCGATGCTGCGGCGCGACGGGCTTCACCTTTGTGTTGCACTTTATTGAGCTGCCGTTCCAGCTTGTTGATCAAATCGTTGATAGCCGTATACATATCTTCATGTTTCGCGCTGGCGACCAGATGGCCGTTTGGAGTATTGATAGTTGCGTCAGCGATGAAACCCTGCGGCTCCTTGGACAGAATGATATGAGGATTAATCAGATGGGTTTGCCATTTATCCAGTTTGGCGAGACGGTCTGCGACGTGCTGGCGAATTGCCGGAGTAATTTCCATTTGTTTACTGGTAATGTTCATTGTCATAAATTTTACCTCTTGTCTTTCCGTCTTGGTGATTCCAGCATACCTCTTCGAATGTCAAAATGTGTGATCTAAATCACGTATTTTTGTCACTTTTTGTCAACCACACATTTTTGTGAGAAACGGCATGAAGAGGGGATTTTTACCTTGTCGAAAGGTGTGTTTCGGGTCATAGTTGACGGGTTGTGTTGGCGCTACCTTACTCGAGCGCGACGATAAAATGGATACAAAAACGGCAGCCCTTGGGCTGCCGTTTTGCTTATGTTCTTTTGCTGAAAGTCGGTATCAGGTATTGCTGCTGTTGGCTGCGATGATCTTCGCAACCTTGTCAGCCTGAGCGGTCATCTGCATCTGACGGTATGCGTTCTCCATCAGCTTCAGGCCGTCACGCGTTGCCTGAGTATCCGGGTAATCACGCAGCATACCTTCTACACGGTTCACCACGGCAACCCACGCGCCGCGGCGAGTGTAGTAGTCTGCAACGGAATATTCATACTTCGCCAGACGGTCTTTCAGGAACACCAGACGCTTAGTGGCATCGGTAACGTATTGACTGTTTGGATAACCACGGACCAGTTTAGAGAAGTCGTTGAAGGCATCACGGGCGTGCTGAGGATCGCGGTCAGAACGATCGACACCGAAGAAGCCCTGCAGCGCACTGTCGTCCAGCGCCATGTTGGTCAAGCCGCGCATGTACATGACATAATCAATGTTAGGGTGAGTTGGATTCAGACGCATGAAGCGATCGATGGTCGCCTGAGCCAGCGGCAGATCGGCATTTTTATAGTAGGCATAGATGAGATCTAACTGTACCTGCTGCGAATAGGGGCCAAATGGATAGCGATTATCCAACGCTTCCAGTTGCGTTATCGCCTGTTTCCAGTTACCGTCCTGCAACTTTTGTTGTGCAGTCGCATAGATTTCATTCGGCGGATTGTCAGGGACCTGTTCATTTGAACCGGAGCAGCCCACCAAAGCCAGGCTCAACGTGGCCGCTGCCACCAGATATTTCATGCGCGTCATGACGTTTTGACTTTCCTCAAATGTTTGTCCGGGAGAATCTCTGTTCCTGCTCCCGATTAAGACCAGCTACAATAGCACACTATATTAAACGGCAAAGCCGTAAAACCCAACGTTAAACAAAGAAGCAGTTTATGGCACAACGAGTAGAACTCACCGCAACAGTCTCCGAAAATCAGCTAGGCCAACGCTTAGATCAGGCTTTGGCCGAATTGTTCCCTGATTATTCGCGTTCACGCATAAAAGAATGGATTTTAGACCAGCGCGTGCTGGTCAATGGCAAGATCTGGGACAAGCCAAAAGAGAAAGTGTTAGGTGGAGAAGCCGTCGCCATCAATGCTGAAATCGAAGAGGAAATGCGCTTCGAGCCGCAGGATATCCCATTGAACATCGTCTATGAAGACGATGACATTCTGGTGATCAACAAGCCTCGCGATTTTGTCGTTCATCCGGGCGCGGGCAATCCAGACGGCACGGTGCTGAACGCGCTTCTCCATTATTATCCGCCGATTGCCGACGTTCCGCGCGCCGGTATCGTTCACCGTCTGGATAAAGACACCACCGGCCTGATGGTTGTGGCGAAAACCATTCCAGCCCAGACGCGCCTGGTGGAGTCGCTGCAGCTGCGCGAAATCACCCGTGAATATGAAGCGGTTGCGATTGGCCACATGACCTCGGGCGGTACGGTTGAAGAGCCGATCAGCCGTCACCCGACGAAGCGCACGCACATGTCCGTGCACCCAATGGGTAAACCGGCGGTTACGCACTATCGCATCATGGAACATTTCCGTATTCATACGCGTCTGCGTCTGCGTCTGGAAACTGGGCGTACCCACCAGATCCGCGTTCACATGGCGCATATTACCCATCCGCTGGTCGGGGATCAGGTTTACGGCGGTCGTCCGCGTCCGCCAAAAGGCGCATCGGAGGAGTTCATCAGCGTCCTGCGTAAGTTCGATCGTCAGGCGCTGCATGCGACTATGCTGCGCCTTTATCACCCTATCAGTGGTATCCAGATGGAGTGGCACGCGCCGATTCCACAGGACATGGTGGATCTTATCGACGTCATGCGCGCTGACTTTGAAGAGCATAAGGATCAAGTGGACTGGTTATGACCAAGCTGATTGTCCCGGAGTGGCCGCTGCCGAAAGGCGTTGCTGCCTGCAGTTCGACCCGTATCGGTGGCGTAAGCCAGGGGCCGTGGGCGTCATTGAACCTCGGTGCCCATTGTGGCGACAGCCCGGAGCATGTCGAAGAGAACCGCAATCGCCTGTTTGCCGCGGGGAATTTGCCCTCGAAACCGGTCTGGCTGGAGCAGGTTCACGGTAAGGACGTTCTGAAGTTAACAGGTGAACCCTATGCTTCAAAACGCGCCGATGCCTCTTACAGTAATACTCCGGGAACAGTGTGTGCCGTCATGACGGCCGATTGTCTGCCCGTTCTGTTTTGTAACCGGGCGGGTACAGAGGTCGCTGCCGCGCATGCGGGCTGGCGCGGCCTGTGTCAGGGCGTGCTGGAAGAGACCGTGGCCTGTTTCGAAGATCAGCCTGCCAATATCCTTGCCTGGCTTGGTCCGGCAATTGGCCCACGCGCGTTTGAAGTCGGGCCTGAAGTTCGCGAAGCGTTTATGGAGAAAGATCCGCACGCGGTCGAGGCGTTTACGCCCGCGGGTGATAAATATCTGGCCGATATTTATCAGCTTGCACGCCAGCGCCTCAATAATATCGGCGTGACGCAGATCTTCGGCGGCGATCGTTGTACCTTCACCGAAAAGGGTGATTTTTTCTCTTATCGCCGCGACAAGACGACCGGCCGTATGGCAAGTTTTATTTGGCTGATATAACCTAAAGAATCAAGACGATCCGGTACGTGCCGTTTTCTTTTCACATAATTCAGGTCATTAACCTTGAATAATTGAGGGATGACCTCATTTAATCTCCAGTAGCAAATTTGACCTGTTATGGGAGGAGTTATGCGTCTGGATCGTCTTACTAATAAATTCCAGCTTGCTCTCGCCGATGCCCAGTCTCTCGCACTGGGGCACGACAATCAGTTTATCGAACCTCTTCATTTAATGAGCGCCTTGCTGAATCAGGAAGGGGGCTCGGTACGTCCGTTATTAACGTCTGCCGGTATTAATGCCGGGCAGTTACGCACGGCCATCGATCAGGCCCTGAGCCGCTTACCGCAGGTAGAAGGTACCGGCGGCGACGTGCAGCCGTCGCAGGATCTGGTGCGCGTGCTGAACCTTTGCGACAAGCTGGCGCAAAAACGCGGGGACAATTTTATCTCGTCAGAACTGTTTGTTCTGGCGGCGCTTGAATCACGCGGTACCTTGACCGACCTGCTGAAGTCTGCCGGTGCAACCACCGCCAACGTGACCCAGGCGATAGAAAACATGCGTGGAGGTGAAAGCGTGAACGATCAGGGAGCCGAAGACCAACGTCAGGCTTTGAAGAAATTTACGGTCGATCTGACCGAGCGCGCCGAGCAGGGCAAGCTTGACCCGGTTATCGGCCGTGACGAAGAGATCCGCCGTACCATTCAGGTACTGCAGCGTCGCACCAAAAATAACCCGGTGCTGATCGGTGAGCCTGGCGTCGGTAAAACCGCCATCGTCGAAGGCCTGGCGCAGCGTATTGTGAACGGTGAGGTGCCGGAGGGGCTGAAAGGCCGCCGCGTACTGGCGCTGGATATGGGCGCGCTGGTGGCCGGGGCAAAATACCGCGGCGAGTTTGAAGAACGGCTGAAAGGGGTACTGAACGACCTCGCTAAACAGGAAGGCAACGTCATTCTGTTTATCGACGAGCTGCATACCATGGTCGGTGCGGGTAAAGCCGACGGCGCGATGGATGCCGGTAACATGCTTAAACCAGCCCTGGCGCGCGGTGAGCTTCACTGTGTTGGTGCCACGACGCTGGATGAATATCGCCAGTACATTGAAAAAGATGCTGCCCTGGAGCGTCGTTTCCAGAAAGTGTTTGTTGCTGAGCCAAGCGTTGAAGATACCATCGCGATTCTGCGTGGCCTGAAAGAACGCTATGAGCTGCATCACCATGTTCAGATCACTGACCCGGCGATTGTTGCAGCCGCCACGCTTTCGCATCGTTATATTGCTGACCGCCAGCTGCCGGATAAGGCAATTGACCTGATCGATGAAGCGGCATCCAGCATTCGTATGCAGATCGACTCCAAGCCGGAAGAGCTGGACCGACTCGACCGTCGTATTATACAGCTCAAGCTGGAACAGCAGGCGCTGATGAAAGAGGCTGATGAAGCCAGTAAGAAACGCCTGGATATGCTTAACGAGGAGCTGGACGATAAAGAGCGCCAGTACTCTGAGCTGGAAGAAGAGTGGAAAGCAGAGAAAGCATCGCTTTCCGGTACGCAGACGATCAAAGCCGAACTTGAGCAGGCGAAAATTGCCATTGAACAGGCGCGTCGCGTGGGCGATTTGGCGCGGATGTCTGAGCTACAGTACGGCAAAATTCCCGAGCTGGAAAAACAGCTTGAGATCGCCACGCAGTCGGAAGGCAAAACGATGCGCCTGCTGCGTAACAAAGTAACGGATGCAGAGATTGCCGAAGTGCTCGCGCGCTGGACCGGTATTCCTGTGGCTCGCATGATGGAAGGCGAGCGCGAAAAACTGCTGCGCATGGAGCAGGATCTGCATCATCGCGTTATCGGTCAGAATGAGGCGGTCGAAGCGGTTTCTAATGCGATTCGTCGTAGTCGTGCCGGGCTATCCGATCCGAACCGCCCGATTGGTTCGTTCCTGTTCCTTGGGCCAACCGGGGTGGGTAAAACCGAGCTTTGTAAAGCGCTGGCTAACTTTATGTTCGACAGCGACGACGCAATGGTGCGTATTGATATGTCCGAGTTTATGGAGAAACACTCCGTCTCGCGTCTGGTGGGGGCGCCTCCTGGATATGTTGGCTATGAAGAGGGCGGCTACCTGACTGAAGCGGTGCGCCGTCGCCCTTATTCCGTCATCCTTCTGGATGAAGTGGAAAAAGCGCATCCGGATGTATTTAACATTCTGCTGCAGGTTCTGGACGATGGACGTTTGACGGACGGGCAGGGGAGAACGGTCGACTTCCGCAATACGGTCGTCATCATGACCTCTAACCTGGGTTCCGATTTGATTCAGGAACGCTTCGGTGAGCTGGACTACGGTCATATGAAAGATGTGGTCATGGGGGTAGTTAGCCAAAGCTTCCGCCCTGAGTTCATCAACCGTATTGATGAAGTGGTGGTATTCCATCCTCTGGGTGAGAAACACATTGCGTCAATTGCGCAGATTCAGCTGCAGCGTCTGTACAAACGTCTGGAAGAGCGTGGATATGAAATTCACATCTCTGACGATGCGCTGAAGCTGTTAAGCGAGAATGGTTACGATCCGGTGTACGGTGCGCGTCCATTAAAACGCGCCATCCAGCAGCAGATCGAAAACCCGCTGGCGCAGCAGATACTTTCCGGAGAGTTGATTCCTGGCAAAGTTATCCGTCTGGAAGCCAACAACGATCGCATTGTGGCAGTGCAGTAAGTCACAAAACGCAAAAACGAGCCGCTTGCGGCTCGTTTTTGTTTAAAAACCAGGCGAAAATTGTGGTCTGGACTCTGGGTTGCCTGGAAAGTGAGCGGTTGGTAAATTATTTTCACTTTGGGCTTGCACGTTCGGAATTACTCCCTATAATGCGCCTCCACTGACACGGAACAACGGCTTACAGACCGCCGGGTTAGCGGAAAAAAGCAAAATTAAATGCTTGACTCTGAAGCGGGAAGGCGTAATATGCACACCCCGCGTCGCTGAGAAAACGAAGCGGCACTGCTCTTTAACAATTTATCAGACAATCTGTGTGGGCACTCAAAGTGACATGGATTCTTAACGTCCTCGGACGAAAAATGAATGCCAAGTCTCTGAGTGAACACGTAATTCATTACGAAGTTTAATTCACGAGCATCAAACTTAAATTGAAGAGTTTGATCATGGCTCAGATTGAACGCTGGCGGCAGGCCTAACACATGCAAGTCGAGCGGTAGCACAGAGAGCTTGCTCTCGGGTGACGAGCGGCGGACGGGTGAGTAATGTCTGGGAAACTGCCCGATGGAGGGGGATAACTACTGGAAACGGTAGCTAATACCGCATAACGTCGCAAGACCAAAGAGGGGGACCTTCGGGCCTCTTGCCATCGGATGTGCCCAGATGGGATTAGCTAGTAGGTGGGGTAACGGCTCACCTAGGCGACGATCCCTAGCTGGTCTGAGAGGATGACCAGCCACACTGGAACTGAGACACGGTCCAGACTCCTACGGGAGGCAGCAGTGGGGAATATTGCACAATGGGCGCAAGCCTGATGCAGCCATGCCGCGTGTATGAAGAAGGCCTTCGGGTTGTAAAGTACTTTCAGCGGGGAGGAAGGCGATAAGGTTAATAACCTTGTCGATTGACGTTACCCGCAGAAGAAGCACCGGCTAACTCCGTGCCAGCAGCCGCGGTAATACGGAGGGTGCAAGCGTTAATCGGAATTACTGGGCGTAAAGCGCACGCAGGCGGTCTGTCAAGTCGGATGTGAAATCCCCGGGCTCAACCTGGGAACTGCATTCGAAACTGGCAGGCTTGAGTCTCGTAGAGGGGGGTAGAATTCCAGGTGTAGCGGTGAAATGCGTAGAGATCTGGAGGAATACCGGTGGCGAAGGCGGCCCCCTGGACGAAGACTGACGCTCAGGTGCGAAAGCGTGGGGAGCAAACAGGATTAGATACCCTGGTAGTCCACGCCGTAAACGATGTCTATTTGGAGGTTGTGCCCTTGAGGCGTGGCTTCCGGAGCTAACGCGTTAAATAGACCGCCTGGGGAGTACGGCCGCAAGGTTAAAACTCAAATGAATTGACGGGGGCCCGCACAAGCGGTGGAGCATGTGGTTTAATTCGATGCAACGCGAAGAACCTTACCTACTCTTGACATCCAGAGAACTTAGCAGAGATGCTTTGGTGCCTTCGGGAACTCTGAGACAGGTGCTGCATGGCTGTCGTCAGCTCGTGTTGTGAAATGTTGGGTTAAGTCCCGCAACGAGCGCAACCCTTATCCTTTGTTGCCAGCGGTTAGGCCGGGAACTCAAAGGAGACTGCCAGTGATAAACTGGAGGAAGGTGGGGATGACGTCAAGTCATCATGGCCCTTACGAGTAGGGCTACACACGTGCTACAATGGCGTATACAAAGAGAAGCGACCTCGCGAGAGCAAGCGGACCTCATAAAGTACGTCGTAGTCCGGATTGGAGTCTGCAACTCGACTCCATGAAGTCGGAATCGCTAGTAATCGTGGATCAGAATGCTACGGTGAATACGTTCCCGGGCCTTGTACACACCGCCCGTCACACCATGGGAGTGGGTTGCAAAAGAAGTAGGTAGCTTAACCTTCGGGAGGGCGCTTACCACTTTGTGATTCATGACTGGGGTGAAGTCGTAACAAGGTAACCGTAGGGGAACCTGCGGTTGGATCACCTCCTTACCTTAAAGAACCTGCCTTTGTAGTGCTCACACAGATTGTCTGATGAAAAGTAAACAGCAAGGCGTCTTGCGATTGAGACTTTACGTCCCCTTCGTCTAGAGGCCCAGGACACCGCCCTTTCACGGCGGTAACAGGGGTTCGAATCCCCTAGGGGACGCCACTTGCTGGTTTGTGAGTGAAAGTCACCGACCCCCGTATCTCAAAACTCATCTTCGGGTGACGTTTGAGATATTTGCTCTTTAAAAATCTGGATCAAGCTGAAAATTGAAACGACACACATGTTATGTGTGTTCGAGTCTCTCAAATTTTCGCAATCACAATGATGAATCGAAAGAAACATCTTCGGGTTGTGAGGTTAAGCGACTAAGCGTACACGGTGGATGCCCTGGCAGTCAGAGGCGATGAAGGACGTGCTAATCTGCGAAAAGCGCCGGCGAGGTGATATGAACCCTTGACCCGGCGATGTCCGAATGGGGAAACCCAGTGTGATTCGTCACACTATCGTTAACTGAATACATAGGTTAACGAGGCGAACCGGGGGAACTGAAACATCTAAGTACCCCGAGGAAAAGAAATCAACCGAGATTCCCCCAGTAGCGGCGAGCGAACGGGGAGCAGCCCAGAGTCTGAATCAGCTTGTGTGTTAGTGGAAGCGTCTGGAAAGTCGCACGGTACAGGGTGACAGTCCCGTACACGAAAGCACACATGCTGTGAACTCGAAGAGTAGGGCGGGACACGTGGTATCCTGTCTGAATATGGGGGGACCATCCTCCAAGGCTAAATACTCCTGACTGACCGATAGTGAACCAGTACCGTGAGGGAAAGGCGAAAAGAACCCCGGCGAGGGGAGTGAAAAAGAACCTGAAACCGTGTACGTACAAGCAGTGGGAGCACCTTCGTGGTGTGACTGCGTACCTTTTGTATAATGGGTCAGCGACTTATATTCTGTAGCAAGGTTAACCGTATAGGGGAGCCGAAGGGAAACCGAGTCTTAACTGGGCGTTAAGTTGCAGGGTATAGACCCGAAACCCGGTGATCTAGCCATGGGCAGGTTGAAGGTTGGGTAACACTAACTGGAGGACCGAACCGACTAATGTTGAAAAATTAGCGGATGACCTGTGGCTGGGGGTGAAAGGCCAATCAAACCGGGAGATAGCTGGTTCTCCCCGAAAGCTATTTAGGTAGCGCCTCGTGAACTCATCTTCGGGGGTAGAGCACTGTTTCGGCTAGGGGGCCATCCCGGCTTACCAACCCGATGCAAACTACGAATACCGAAGAATGTTATCACGGGAGACACACGGCGGGTGCTAACGTCCGTCGTGAAGAGGGAAACAACCCAGACCGCCAGCTAAGGTCCCAAAGTCATGGTTAAGTGGGAAACGATGTGGGAAGGCACAGACAGCCAGGATGTTGGCTTAGAAGCAGCCATCATTTAAAGAAAGCGTAATAGCTCACTGGTCGAGTCGGCCTGCGCGGAAGATGTAACGGGGCTAAACCATGCACCGAAGCTGCGGCAGCGACACTCAGGTGTTGTTGGGTAGGGGAGCGTTCTGTAAGCCGTTGAAGGTGGCCTGTGAGGGTTGCTGGAGGTATCAGAAGTGCGAATGCTGACATAAGTAACGATAAAGCGGGTGAAAAGCCCGCTCGCCGGAAGACCAAGGGTTCCTGTCCAACGTTAATCGGGGCAGGGTGAGTCGACCCCTAAGGCGAGGCCGAAAGGCGTAGTCGATGGGAAACAGGTTAATATTCCTGTACTTGGTGTTACTGCGAAGGGGGGACGGAGAAGGCTATGTCAGCCGGGCGACGGTTGTCCCGGTTTAAGCATGTAGGCGGAGGTTCCAGGTAAATCCGGTACCTTATTAACGCTGAGGTGTGACGACGAGGCACTACGGTGCTGAAGTGATAAATGCCCTGCTTCCAGGAAAAGCCTCTAAGCATCAGGTAACACGAAATCGTACCCCAAACCGACACAGGTGGTCAGGTAGAGAATACCAAGGCGCTTGAGAGAACTCGGGTGAAGGAACTAGGCAAAATGGTGCCGTAACTTCGGGAGAAGGCACGCTGATATGTAGGTGAAGCCCCTGCGGGTGGAGCTGAAATCAGTCGAAGATACCAGCTGGCTGCAACTGTTTATTAAAAACACAGCACTGTGCAAACACGAAAGTGGACGTATACGGTGTGACGCCTGCCCGGTGCCGGAAGGTTAATTGATGGGGTTAGCGGCAACGCGAAGCTCTTGATCGAAGCCCCGGTAAACGGCGGCCGTAACTATAACGGTCCTAAGGTAGCGAAATTCCTTGTCGGGTAAGTTCCGACCTGCACGAATGGCGTAATGATGGCCAGGCTGTCTCCACCCGAGACTCAGTGAAATTGAACTCGCTGTGAAGATGCAGTGTACCCGCGGCAAGACGGAAAGACCCCGTGAACCTTTACTATAGCTTGACACTGAACACTGGTCCTTGATGTGTAGGATAGGTGGGAGGCTTTGAAGCGTGGACGCCAGTCTGCGTGGAGCCAACCTTGAAATACCACCCTTTAATGGCTGGTGTTCTAACGTAGACCCGTGATCCGGGTTGCGGACAGTGTCTGGTGGGTAGTTTGACTGGGGCGGTCTCCTCCCAAAGAGTAACGGAGGAGCACGAAGGTTAGCTAATCCTGGTCGGACATCAGGAGGTTAGTGCAATGGCATAAGCTAGCTTGACTGCGAGAGTGACGGCTCGAGCAGGTGCGAAAGCAGGTCATAGTGATCCGGTGGTTCTGAATGGAAGGGCCATCGCTCAACGGATAAAAGGTACTCCGGGGATAACAGGCTGATACCGCCCAAGAGTTCATATCGACGGCGGTGTTTGGCACCTCGATGTCGGCTCATCACATCCTGGGGCTGAAGTAGGTCCCAAGGGTATGGCTGTTCGCCATTTAAAGTGGTACGCGAGCTGGGTTTAGAACGTCGTGAGACAGTTCGGTCCCTATCTGCCGTGGGCGCTGGAGAATTGAGGGGGGCTGCTCCTAGTACGAGAGGACCGGAGTGGACGCATCACTGGTGTTCGGGTTGTCATGCCAATGGCACTGCCCGGTAGCTAAATGCGGAAGAGATAAGTGCTGAAAGCATCTAAGCACGAAACTTGCCCCGAGATGAGTTCTCCCTGACCCTTTAAGGGTCCTGAAGGAACGTTGAAGACGACGACGTTGATAGGTCGGGTGTGTAAGCGCAGCGATGCGTTGAGCTAACCGATACTAATGAACCGTGAGGCTTAACCTTACAACGCCGAAGGTGTTTTGGCGAAGAGACGAACAATCAAAATTCAGCCTGATACAGATAACAGAATTTGCCTGGCGGCTTTAGCGCGGTGGTCCCACCTGACCCCATGCCGAACTCAGAAGTGAAACGCCGTAGCGCCGATGGTAGTGTGGGGTCTCCCCATGTGAGAGTAGGGAACTGCCAGGCATCAATTAAGAAGAACCCCGTACCGAAAGGTGCGGGGTTTTTTGCTTTGTGCTAAGAATCCCACTTAGCCTTTCTCTTAATCACTTATCCTGCTAATGAAATGTGTGATCGTGGTCTCAATGTATAATATAACAAAATTATAACATTTAATTTACGAAGCAATTGAGCCTTGTGGAGTCTACACGCGGCTGTTTATGGCAGGAGCATAGTCACAATGACAGACAGTATTACATCGAACGGGGCGCTGGATCACAGCGACACCCGGAGAAGGGTATGGGCAATCGTCAGTGCCTCTTCAGGAAATCTGGTCGAATGGTTCGACTTTTATGTCTACTCGTTTTGTTCACTCTACTTCGCACACATCTTTTTTCCCTCTGGAAACTCGACGACTCAGCTACTTCAGACTGCCGGCGTTTTTGCCGCTGGATTTTTAATGCGTCCGATTGGCGGCTGGCTGTTTGGCCGTATTGCCGATCGTCGCGGACGTAAAACATCCATGCTGATCTCGGTATGCATGATGTGCTTTGGTTCGCTGGTTATTGCTTGCCTACCCGGCTATGCCACTATTGGAACCTGGGCACCGGCCCTGCTACTGCTCGCCCGTTTATTCCAGGGGCTGTCCGTCGGCGGCGAATACGGAACAAGTGCGACCTATATGAGTGAAATTGCCGTTGAAGGCCGTAAAGGATTTTACGCCTCTTTCCAGTACGTCACGCTCATTGGGGGGCAACTATTGGCAATCCTCGTGGTGGTGATCCTGCAGCAGATCCTGACAGACGAGCAGCTTCATAGCTGGGGTTGGCGCATTCCGTTTGCGATGGGGGCCGTGCTCGCCATTGTGGCGCTATGGCTGCGTCGCCAGCTGGATGAAACGTCGAAAAAAGACGTTATGGCGCTGAAGGAGGCCGGGACATTCAAAGGTCTATGGCGCAACCGCAAAGCGTTTTTGATGGTCCTGGGATTCACCGCGGGGGGATCGCTCAGCTTTTATACCTTCACCACCTATATGCAAAAGTATCTGGTCAATACCACCGGAATGCATGCGAATGTCGCCAGCATTGTCATGACCGTTGCACTGTTTGTTTTCATGCTGATACAACCGGTCATTGGCGCACTTTCAGATAAGATTGGCCGACGCACCTCAATGCTGATTTTTGGCGGTCTATCTGCGCTCTGTACGGTACCGATTCTGTCCGCGCTTCAGCATGTGTCCTCCCCCTATGCAGCGTTTGCGCTGGTGATGCTCGCAATGGTTATTGTGAGTTTCTATACCTCAATCAGCGGAATATTGAAGGCCGAAATGTTTCCTGCGCAGGTACGCGCGCTGGGCGTTGGGCTTTCTTATGCGGTGGCAAACGCGCTATTCGGTGGTTCTGCTGAATATGTTGCGCTGACGCTCAAATCATGGGGGAGCGAAACTACCTTCTTCTGGTACGTCACCGTGATGGGAGCATTGGCATTTATCGTGTCGCTGATGCTGCATCGTAAAGGAAAAGGGATTCGTCTTTAGCGTTGCGCCATCTGCCAAACGGCGTAGCCGGTTGTCGCTCCGGCTACGTCCCAGGCGAAATCTTTCCAGCTCCAGCCGCTCCCGGAAGGGCGGCTATCCCACAATTCTTTCGATGCACCAAGGCTGACTGAGAACATAAAACCTATCGCCGCGCTGCGATCCTGGCTATAGCCCTGATGCTGAGCAACCTCATTACCGGCTGCGGACAGCATTGCAGATGCGAGAAAGTGTTGCGCTTTATCCTGACCGGACCAGCTATCGTTCGCCATATGGCTGCATCCGGTGAGTAAAAGAGTCGTAAGAAGGAGAGGGATACGCATTAACAGGCTCCATAAAAAAGCCCTGTCGATGCAGGGCCAGAGAATTACAGAATACGGCTGATAAGCCGGTCGATACGGATACGGCGTAAACGACGAATAAGCTTGCGGACTTTTACCGGGTAATCGGCAATGCTTTGCAGATCGCGGTAGTGACGAACCACGGTGGTATGCGTGCGAATAAGCTCAAGTTCGCGTTCACGCTTAGCCGCAAGCTCGTGCTTCGGATCGTGGACCAAAATGGCATTTTCCAGATCCAGGCGCCAGGCGCGCGGGTTCAGGTTGTTGCCCGTCAGCAGCATCCACTCGTCATCTACCCACATCCCTTTCAGATGGTAGCTGTTGTCTTCATCTTTCCAGAGCCGCACAACCAACTGATCCGTGTTGACGTAGTACTGCAAACGACTCAGGAAACGGCGCAGGTTAATTTCATAAAGATACGGCAGCGCGCCGATGATCTTAAACGGCTGATCTTCTGGAATAAAGAAATCATTCGCCGTTTTGTCGCCAACGATAATTTCGACTTTCTTACCGTCGCGCAGCAGCTGAATAATGTTGCGAACCAGAATGGCTGGAAGGTTGAAATATGGCGTGCAGATGGTGAGCTTATGCTCTGCGCACGGCATCAGGTGGAAAATCGTTTTATTCAGCAGGCTCGATTTACCTAAACCGACCAGCGGAGTAACGGATAACTCTTCGTTATTGGCATCGCCCTGGAAGTGGTAAACCGCGTCACGCAGCTCCTGGCGGAAAGAACGAATATCGTTTTTAATTTCCGGGCTTTTAGGACGCTGAGGATCGTCAAGTCGATTCACACCACGACCGTGCACCAGGTTTTTATCAACCCAGTTAAACATGATATCGGCCATCTGCGGATTGCGAATCAGGTGGTAACGGTCGTAGCGGTATTTATCGAGCTGATGCAGGTAAACGTCATTCAGGCTTGCGCCGCTATAAAGCACGCTGTCATCAATAATGAAGCCTTTGAAATGGAGAACGCCAAGCGCTTCTCGCGTATTAACAGGTACACCGTATACCGGAACATCAACGCCCGGGTTTTCCTGTGCCGTGCGGCAATACCAGTCTGCATTGGTGTTCGACGCGGCAGCGCCGATGCGTCCGCGCTGGCCGCGATGCCAGTCAACCAGCACGCGTACATCCAGTTCAGGACGATGGCGTTTAGCTTCATAGAGCGCGTTCAGGATCGCACGCCCACCTTCATCCTGTTCAAGATACAGCGCCACAATGCAGATGCGTCGCGTCGCGCTGGCAATCTTTTCCAGAAGCGTCTCCCGAAAATGAGCGGGAGCGTAAAAGAACTCTACATCATCAACTGACTGAGAAATCTTCGGTAGTTGAGCAAGGTGTTGTTGATGTTTATTGCGCTTAAATTTTGACAACATCACAGTGCGTTTCTTCTCTGTTCATTGAAGGGTTGTCTGTACCATGCAAACAACATAAGCGGACAATGATACCACCAGTGCCGACCAAAGTGGTTAACATTTCCAGTAGCTTACTCGCGTTTATCGAAAGCGTTCAGCCGCAGAGTCAGGGAAACAATGCCTTCATCCAGCTGAATATCAACGTCAAATCCGAGTTTTCGCGCAAGGGTTACCATACCGCGGTTGTTTGGCATCGTAATGCCGTTCAGGCGTCGCAATCCGTGATCGCGCGTATAACTGATGAGTTTTTCGAGTAGCCGTCTGCCCAGCCCCAATCCTTTAAGATCGGAACGCACCAGCACCGCAAATTCGGCATCAACGTTATCCGGGTCAGAAATCGCCCGGGTCACGCCGAGGATCTCATCTCCCCGATTGGAACGACGAACGGCCACAAACGCCATTTCTCGATCGTAGTCGATCTGGGTCATGTTGGCTAAATCATCATGGGTAAATTCGTTGATTTCGCTAAAGTAGCGATAATAAAGATCTTCTTTGGTGACTTTTGAAATAAACGTTCTCAGCTGCGGTTCATCCTCCGGAAGGATGGGGCGAAACAGCGCGCGTTCTCCGTTCTTCATCTCTACCCACTCTTCAAGCTGCAGCGGGTAGGGGCGAATCGCCAGCCGGCTTTCGCGGTCGCCTTCGAATGGGGCAATATCAAGCGTCACGTCCAGCGCGGTAAATTCACTGCCGGAGGCGAGAAGGGGGTGAATATCCAGCCGCTGGATCTCCGCGCAATCGACGACCAGGTTAGACACCTGTACCAGAAACTGGCTCAGGCCTGCGATATCTAGCGGGCGTAGCGCGCTGCGGCCGCGGATCTTTTTACTTTTTATTGCCTGAATGATCAGGTATCGCGCCAGGTTCATGTTAAGCGGCGGAAGCGCCACGACGGCCTGCTCCTCAGGTCGCCACTCTATGCCGCCTTCGCCCAGCATGATTAGCAGGCCAAACACCGGGTCATGCTCCACCACCACCCGCAGCTCCTGAGCGCCCGCACGATTAGCCATGCTTTGCACCAGCAGCCCGTGAACCCTTGCCTGCGGCCATGCCATCTTCACGCGATCGATAATAGCATTGGCCGCCTGCTGAACTTCCGCCGCGGTACGCAAGTAAAGCATGACGCCCTGGACATCTGATTTATGTGGAATATCCGGCGAGCGAAGCTTAAGGGCGACCGGATAGCCGATTTGTTCAGCAATATGAACAGCCTCCGCGCTGTCGCTGGCAATCCAGGTTGGCAGCGTCTGCATGCCGTAGCTGCCCAGAATGGACTGAACCTCATGGGTGTCCAGCGAGGTTGCCCCCTCATCAAGCGCCTGCTGTAAAAGGCGGTGGGCGTCGAGCGTGTTGGCCGTGAGATTTCCGGGCAGGGCGGGCGTTTCGCGCAGCTGTTTCTGATTGCGGCGGTATTCCACCATATGCATAAAGGCGGTGATGGTACCTTCCGGTGTGCGATAAGTCGGTAACCCCGCCTCGCTGAATAGGCGTCGGGCCTCCTGCGAAGAAAACTCGCCGCACCAGTTCGTTAAGAGCGTGACGTATTTCCCGCGCGGATGGTTTTTTACCGCCTCAATGAGCGCCCGCGCGCTTTCGCTACCGGGCGCAACGGCGCTGGGTGAGTGGATAATAAGCAGCGCGTCAAAATCCTGGCTGTCGAGCAAGATGGATATCGCCTTAACGTAGCGCTCGCTGCTGGCATCATCGCGCAGGTCCAGCGGATTGCCGGGGGAAACGCTTGCAGGCAGCGCCTCTTGCAGATGCTGGAGCGTTTCTTCACCCAGCGCGGCGAGTTTCCCGTTGCGTAGCCACAGCTCGTCCAGCGCAAGCGCGGCAGGCGCAGCGCCGTTGCTGACGATCATCAGCTTCTCTCCGCGCAGCGGGCGCATATGGCTTAGCGTCTCTACGGCTGAAAAAAGCTCATGCGTATCCTGAACGCGCAGCAGGCCAGCGCGCTGTATCGCCGCGTCCCAGGCCGGGTCCATGCCGGAGTGAGAATGGAGAAGGCGCTGCGCCGCCGGGCTGCGCCCGCTTTTGATGACCAGGATCGGTTTATTTCGGGAGGCGCTGCGCGAGGCGGAAACGAAGCGGCGCGCATCGCCAAGGTGTTCTAAATAGAGAAGAATGGCGCTGGTTTTGCCGTCTCGGGCCAGAAAATCGAGCAGCTCGTCGACGTCAATGTCCAGGCTATCGCCGAGGGCGATGAAGTAAGAGAAGCCCATTTCCCGCTGCTGGGCCCAGTCGAGAATAGTGTTCGATACGGCAGCGGACTGGGAGATAAAAGCCAGCTTGCCTTTGCGAATCGGTACGGGGGAAAAGCTGGCGTTTAACCCCTGCCACGGCGCCAGCAGGCCCAGACTGTTAGGGCCTAAAATTCGCATCTGGTACAGCCTGGCACACGCCAGCAGCTCGGCCTGCTGTTCAGGGGGCGACGAAAGAATGATGCAGGTTTTACAGCCTTTCTGCCCGAGTGATTCCAGCAGTTCCAGATTCCGCTTTGCGTGCGTACAGAGGATGGCTAAATCGGGCTCGAAGGGCAGGCTTTGTACGTCCGGCCAGGCAAGCACGCCCTGAACCGCCTTGTAAGCGGGCGTGACGGGCATCACGGGGCCATTGAATCCACCGGCCAAAAGGTTACGCATCATCAGATAACCGGCGCGATCCGGCTTCATTGATGCGGCAATAACGGCTATGGATTTCGGACGTAGTAGCGCTTCTAACCCTCGCTGGCTCATGCAGATCTCCTGTTAATGCAAGCGACCTGATGATTTTAAACGCTTTCTGCCTCGCTTGCTGTGACGTTGCCCTTATGAACGGTTTTTCCCGCCAGATAGCGTTCGCGGAAGCAGGTAAAATGGTTGCCCAGCGCGGCGGCGGCCTGCGTGTCACCTGCCAGGTCGAGAAGCGCGATCGCCACTTCTGCGGTGCAATATTGTCCGTCGGCATGCGCTTCGCGCAGGCGGTAGGCCGAGACGCGAGACAAATCGACGGAAATGACCGGCAGTGCGTCAAGGTACGGACTTTTACGAAACATCTTGCGCGCTTCCGTCCAGGTGCCGTCAAGCATAATAAACAGCGGCGGCTTACCGGAAGGGGGGGCGGAGAATACCTGACGATGCTCTCCCGCGTAGGAGGCCGGGAAAACGACCATTGGCTGGTAGGCCTCGGTTCTGACCAGGTCGAGCAGCCCCTGTGGAGGCTCGGTTCGTGACCACTGAAACGCGGCGGTATCGGGGAGGATATCGGCAATTAAGCGTCCCGTATTGCTCGGCTTCATTGGCTCGGTATCGAACATCACCAGGCAAAAACGGCTCTCTGCACTGCTCGGCGCAAGCGTTTCACACAGGCAAACCTTATGCGGCAGCAGGCAGCGCTGACACCGGCGGATGCGGTTACCGCGGGCGAGAAAAGGACGAGTCGCGCGGGCAAGGCGTTCGGCGCGGAGTTGAAGAACGGCATTATCAGTCATGTGCGGAATGCGGGAAAAAGCCTATTTTCGCAGAGGTGAGAACGGGGCACAAGATGTGCCCCGTGATTGTTACACGGACTCGTTAAGCCAGCTCTCGAACGGGGCCTTAGGCACCGCGCCGTTGAGCATGTCGATAACCTCACCATTTTTGAAAATCATGATGGTCGGGATGCTGCGAATGCGATAGCGGGCGCTGAGCTCGCGCTCCGCTTCGGTGTTCACTTTCACAAAGCGCATTTTGCCGCTGCGCTCTTCGGCCACATCCTCAAAAATAGGCGCGAAGCTGCGGCAGGGGCCACACCACGGCGCCCAGAAATCAACAACCACCGGGAGATCGTCCTTGAGGAGTTTGTCCAGCGTAGCACCGGTAGCGTTAATGACGTCACCATCAAACAGCTCATGGCCACAACGCCCGCATTTCGCACCATCGTCAATCCGATCTTCCGGAATGCGATTAAGAGCCTGACAGTTGGCACATACGGTATTCATAACTAACCTCTGATAAAGCCGTGGGACAGCGGCAGAATGCCGATAATGTTTCTGATATGTTACATATTATCAATGAGGCTGTTTAAAACGACAATGCGTTTTATTCAATGAGAACAATAGTCACAGGCTTTTGTACGAAATTATGGCTATGCGCTGGCACATCGGGTAATCTGCGCGCTTCGCGCAGCGCTGGTGGAGAAAAGCATGAACGACGAAATGAAAAACAAAAGCGGCAAGGTCAAAGTGATGTATGTCCGCAGTGATGATGACTCTGATAAACGCACCCAAAATCCGCGTACCGGAAAAGGTGGCGGGCGTCCGGCGTCCTCTCGTGCAGACGGTGGCCGTCGCCCCGCCCGCGATGACAGAAATACCCGTGGTGATGACCGCAAACGTGATGACCGTAAGCGTGGCGATCGCAAACGCGACGACTTCTCGCGCGAGGCGTCATCTCCGTGGCGCACCGTTTCCCGCGCCCCTGGCGATGACGCGCCGGAAAAAGCCGATCACGGCGGCATTAGCGGTAAAAGCTTTATCGATCCGGAAGTTCTGCGCCGCCAGCGTGCAGAAGAGACCCGCGTGTACGGTGAAAATGCCTGCCAGGCCCTGTTCCAGAGCCGTCCAGAGTGTATCGTTCGCGCCTGGTTTATCCAGAGCGTTACGCCACGCTTTAAAGAAGCGCTTCGCTGGATGGCGGCAAACCGCAAAGCGTACCACGTGGTTGACGATGCCGAGCTGACCAAAGCGTCCGGCACCGAGCACCACGGCGGCGTTTGCTTCCTGATCAAAAAGCGTAACGGCACCACCGTTTAGCAGTGGGTCAGCCAGGCGGAAGCCGATGACTGCGTGCTGGCGCTGGAGGATGTGGGCAACCCGCATAACCTGGGCGCAATGATGCGCAGCTGCGCGCACTTCGGCGTGAAGGGCGTTCTGCTGCAGGATGCGGCTCTGCTTGAGTCTGGTGCGGCTATCCGTACCGCAGAAGGCGGTGCCGAGCACGTTCAGCCGATCACTGGTGATAGCGTTCTGGACGCGATCGAGCAGTTCCGCAAAGCTGGCTATTCCATTGTGACCACGTCAAGCCACGCCGGCACGCCGCTGTTCAAAGCAACGCTGCCGCGCAAGATGGTGCTGGTGCTGGGTCAGGAACGTGATGGTCTGTCAGATGCCGCGCTGTCCAGCGCCGATCTGAGCGTCTCTATTGACGGGACGGGCAATGTAGAAAGCCTCAACGTTTCCGTTGCAACCGGCGTCCTGCTGGCTGAATGGTGGCGTCAGAACAAAGCATAAGCCTTTATGCTTTGTGTATGCCCGGCAAGCCGGGCATACATACTCAATTTACTCACTCTCTGCCGGTAACACGGGCATCCAGTCAATCGGCTTTTCGCCACGCTTTTCCAGCCACTCATTTGCCAGAACAAAATGGTTACTGCCGAAGAAGCCGCGATGCGCGGAGAGCGGTGACGGGTGCGGCGCTTTCAGTACGTGATGGCGCTGGCGGTCGATAATCGCCCCTTTTTTCTGCGCATGTGATCCCCACAGTAAAAACACAACCCCTTCGCGATGCTCGTTGATAAGGCTAATTACCTTGTCAGTAAAGGTTTCCCATCCCAGGCTAGCGTGGGAATGCGCCTGACCTGCACGCACGGTCAGCACGGTGTTTAACAACAGCACCCCCTGATGCGCCCAGCTTTCAAGATAGCCGTGTTTGGGACGAACAAAGCCTGGTATCGTGCCTTCGAGCTCTTTATACATATTCAACAAAGAGGGCGGAATGGCGATCCCTGGACGTACGGAAAAGGCAAGGCCGTGCGCCTGCCCCGGCCCGTGATAAGGATCCTGGCCGAGGATAACGACCTTAACATCGCTCAGTTCGGTATAGCGAAACGCGTTGAAAACATCCTTCTGCGGGGGATAGATCGTCTGGCCTGCCTGACGTTCTGCCGCAACGGTGCTCAGCGTGTTAATGAAGTAGGGCTGCTGCTTTTCATCGGCCAGCACGTCATGCCATGTCAACGGTGTGGTCATCTCGCTCTCCTGCGAATTTCAAAACTGCGCCTAGCTTACCCGTTAACGCGTGATGAGCAAAACGTGACGACAAGATTCTTCTCTAAGTCCTTCAATTTTATTTTAAAAAGCGTGTAATGATTTGAATTGGTAAGGTGTTTAAATTGATCTAAAACAATAAATTCAGACCACACTCTTTATGTGGTTGGGGTTTTTGTTGATTTAAATCAATAAATCACCCGAGCCTGGGTGATATATATACACACAAGCAACAATGGTTTTACCAATTGGCCGCGAGCGGCCGAATCCAGATAATGTAGCCTAAGGGAGGCAACACATGATTACGGGTATCCAGATCACTAAAGCGGCAAACGACGACCTGATGAACTCTTTCTGGCTGCTGGACAGCGAGAAAGGCGAAGCGCGCTGCGTTGTAGCAAAAGCGGGTTTTGCTGAAGATGAAATCGTACCGGTCAGCAAGCTGGGCGAAATCGAATATCGTGAAATTCCAATGGAAGTGAAGCCGGAAGTTCGCGTTGAAGGCGGTCAGCACCTGAACGTTAACGTTCTGCGTCGCGAAACGCTGATGGATGCCGTTGAGCACCCGGAAAAATACCCACAGCTGACCATTCGCGTGTCCGGCTATGCGGTACGCTTCAACTCTTTGACCCCAGAACAGCAGCGTGACGTCATCGCTCGTACCTTTACTGAAAGCCTGTAAGGTTTTTAGCCACGGGGGTGGAATAAAAAAGCCGGGATAATCCCGGCTTTTTTTTACTCTTCGCTTTTAGATTCTGGCGCAGCAGCAGCGCTTGGCTTACGGCGCTTGCCCTTGTTCTTGGTGTCGCGGTGGCGCAGCTTCACGCGCGGCTTCTCTTTTTCTTTCTCTTTTCTTTCTGCGCGTTTTGCCAGCGCTTTCTTGGACGGCTTGCCCGTCATCTTTTCGCTAGGGGCGCGGGTCGTCGGGCGAAGCTCATTGATCACGCGGGCCTTCAAAGGCTCATCGACATAGCGGCCAATTTTTTGCAGCAGCAGGTAGTCGTGCGCCTCGACCAGAGAGATCGCAACACCCTTGCGGCCAGCGCGACCGGTACGGCCAATGCGGTGCAGGTAGGTATCCCCGCTGCGCGGCATATCGAAGTTGATCACGTGACTTACGTCAGGAATATCGATCCCGCGTGCTGCAACGTCGGTGGCGACCAGAACATTCACGCGGCCATCGGTCAAACGCTTGATGCCTTCGGTACGCTTCACCTGCGCCATCTCACCTTCAAGGTAGCAGTTGTTGATCCCGGCATTGCGCAACATTTCCGCCAGCTCATGCACGCGCTCGCGCTTACGTACGAAGACGATGGTGCGGGTCGCATCTTCCTGCTTCAGCAGGTGCTTAAGCAGCTCAACCTTGTGCTCAAGGTTATCCGCACGGTAGTACCACTGGTGAATTTTTTTACGTTCGCGGGTTGACGGCGTAGCGGACACCTCCGCGGGATCTTCCAGCAGACGCTCTGCGAAGTCTTTAATCGCTTCCCCTTCAAGGGTGGCAGAGAACAGCATCGTTTGGTTGCGCCAGCGCGTTTCACCCGCGATATGTTCGATATCCTGTGCAAAGCCCATGTCCAGCATGCGGTCCGCTTCGTCGAGGATCAGCGTTTCAACCGCGCGGCAGTCAAAGTTCTCTTCTTTGATGTACTGCAGCAGTCGGCCCGTCGTCGCCACGACGATGTCCTGGTTTTCACTAAACACTTCGGCGTGGTTCATGTACGCAACGCCGCCGGTGATCGTGGCGATATCCAGGTGAGTATTTGCCGCAAGTTCGCGCGCGTGTTCGGCAACCTGCATTGCCAGCTCGCGCGTTGGCGTTAAGATCAAAATGCGCGGCGGGCCAGATTTTTTACGTGGGAAATCGAGCAGATGCTGCAAGACAGGCAGCAAGTAGGCTGCTGTTTTCCCCGTGCCGGTTGGCGCAGAACCGAGCACATCGCGTCCTTCCAGCGCAGGCGGAATGGCCGCGGCCTGAATGGCGGTCGGGCGTGTGAAGCCTTTGCTCTCAAGTGCATTGAGCAGGCTTTCATCGAGTTCAAGTTCGGAAAAAGTCGTTACAGTCATGTTCTACCTCTGTGTGGGGCGCTGATTATAGACGTTACGGCTGTAATCTTCATCTGTTTGTATGGATATCGCTTTTCGACCACTTCGCTTTCCCCTATGCTACCCCGGTTTCGTTTAGAAGGTTGCCCCGTCATGTCTCAACTCAAAGCGCAATTGCGCCGCGATGGTTTCACATTCAAACAGTTCTTTATTGCTCACGATCGCTGTGCGATGAAAGTCGGTACAGACGGTATCTTACTGGGCGCGTGGGCACCTGTCGCAGGTGCAAAACGCATTCTTGATATTGGCACCGGCAGCGGGCTGCTGGCGTTAATGCTGGCGCAACGCACGGACGAACATGTCACCATCGATGCCGTGGAACTGGATGCCGGGGCGGCGCGGCAGGCGGCCGAAAATGCGTCCGAATCCCCCTGGGCGAACCGCGTAAAAGTGGAATGTGCCGATGTGCTGGCCTGGGCACCAGAGCAAACGGCGCGTTACGATCTTATCGTCAGCAATCCACCTTATTATGCGCCGGGCGTAGAGTGTGCGACGCCGGCGCGCGAGCAGGCGCGCTATACCGGATCGCTCGATCACCGTGCGCTATTAACCAGTGCGGCAGAGCTCATCACGGAAGAGGGGTTTTTCTGCGTGGTGTTACCGGAAAGTACAGGCAATACCTTTATAGCGATCGCGCAGGAGATCGGCTGGAACTTGCGCTTGCGCACCGATATTGCCGATACCGAAAGCCGTTTGCCGCACCGCGTGCTGCTGGCGCTCTCACCCAAAGAGGGGGAGTGCTTTAATGACAGGATGGTGATCCGCGGGCCAGACCAGCGATATTCTGAAGACTACACTGCTCTGACCCAGGCGTTCTATCTGTTTATGTGAACGTGCGGGGACAGTACCGACGGGCCGGATTCTGCCAGCGCGTCGGGAAAGTCCAGGGTGTAGTGCAGGCCGCGGCTCTCTTTACGCATCATCGCGCAGCGAACGATCAGCTCAGCGACCTGCACCAGATTGCGCAGCTCCAGCAGATTGTTGGACACGCGGAAGTTTGCGTAATACTCATCAATCTCCTGCTGCAGCATCGTAATCCGACGCAGGGCGCGCTCGAGACGTTTCGTGGTACGCACGATCCCAACGTAGTCCCACATGAAGAGCCTCAGCTCGTGCCAGTTGTGCTGAATGACGACCAGCTCATCCGGATTCTCAACGCGGCTTTCATCCCAGGCGGGCAAATGCTCCGCCTGGCGGGCGTAGGGCATGCGTTTGGTAATATCTTCAGCGGCTGACCAGCCGTATACCAGGCACTCCAGCAGAGAGTTAGACGCCATACGGTTTGCGCCGTGCAGGCCGGTGTAGCTCACCTCACCGATGGCATACAGCCCATCTACGTCGGTACGCCCGTGCTCGTCAACCATTACGCCGCCGCAGGTATAGTGGGCGGCGGGCACAATCGGCACCGGGTCGCGGGTCAGATCGATGCCCAGGCTCAGCAGCTTTTCGTAAATCATTGGAAAGTGCTGGCGAATAAATCCGGCGGGCTTATGGCTAATATCCAGATACATGCAATCCACGCCCAGGCGCTTCATCTCGTGGTCAATGGCGCGAGCCACGATATCGCGCGGCGCGAGCTCGCCCCTGTCGTCAAAATCAGGCATAAATCGAGAGCCGTCCGGGCGCTTGAGATAAGCTCCTTCGCCGCGGAGGGCTTCCGTGAGCAGAAAGTTTCGCGCCTGAGGATGGAACAGGGCGGTGGGGTGGAACTGGTTAAACTCGAGGTTAGCCACGCGGCAGCCTGCGCGCCAGGCCATCGCAATGCCGTCGCCAGAGGAAATATCCGGGTTGGTCGTATATTGATACACCTTTGACGCACCGCCTGTGGCCAGCACCACGGCCTTCGCGCGGCAGGTTTCCACCGCTTCTTTATTACGGTTCCATACCCAGGCTCCAACAACGCGGCGCGTGCCGGGCAGGCCAATCTTGTCGGAGACGATCAGGTCGACCGCATTGCTGCGCTCCAGAACCTGTATGTTGGGATGTCCCAGCGCCTTGCCGACCAGCGTGGTCTCCACCGCTTTCCCGGTGGCGTCTGCGGCGTGCAGAATGCGACGATGGCTGTGTCCGCCTTCACGCGTCAGGTGATAGCTCTCTTCACCGTTTGGCTGAACGTGGGTATCAAACAAAACCCCCTGATCGATAAGCCACTGAACGCAGTGTCGGGCATTGCTGGCGACAAACTCTGCGGCGCGTGCGTCCACGATGCCGGCTCCGGCAACCAGCGTGTCTTCAACGTGTGAGGCGATACTGTCCGTTTCATCAAACACGGCGGCAATGCCGCCCTGCGCGTAAAAGGTTGAGCCTTCGCTTATTGGCCCTTTACTCAGCAGAATAACCTTTTGATGCTCGGCCAGCCGGAGTGCCAGCGAAAGTCCAGCAGCGCCGCTGCCGATGATAAGGACATCACAATGCAGTTCGGATGATGTAGTCATGATGATTTTGTTTAATTTACTAAACAGTGTTTGGTCAGAGTAGCACTCTAACGGGATATATCGCACGTTTTTTTTGCTTCACGTTGTGGAGGCTAAACAAGGGCTGGTGCGTTGAAAAGCAATAAATAGGCGAAATTATTTTGCGAAGCAGATCGTTAGCTTCAGATTTTGTAGTGAAATAAACCCGGTGTTGCGTTACTCTTCTGGCGGGAAATGTATTGTTTCTTGTGAGAAAGTGGGTACGTATCGTGAACAGACTTATAATGAGAGAAAATGAACGGTCTGCGACGCGATCAACAAAAACAAAGGCGTGACGGAACTTATTGAAGAACAGACTCTCTAATTCGGTGCTTGCTCAAAGTACGATGTTTTAGAGTGGCGTTTCGATAACGCGTGGAATTTAGGTTTGGGGAGACATTACCTCGGATGAGCGAGCAGTTAACGGACCAGGTCCTGGTTGAACGGGTCCAGAAGGGAGATCAGAAAGCCTTTAACTTACTGGTGGTGCGCTACCAGCATAAGATGGCGAGTCTGGTTTCCCGCTATGTACCATCGGGTGATGTGCCTGATGTCGTACAAGAGTCTTTTATTAAGGCCTATCGTGCGCTGGATTCTTTCCGGGGAGATAGTGCTTTTTATACCTGGCTGTATCGTATTGCTGTCAATACAGCTAAAAACTACCTGGTCGCTCAGGGCCGACGTCCACCATCAACCGACGTGGACGCCATTGACGCCGAAAACTTCGAAAGTGGCGGCGCGTTGAAAGAAATTTCGAACCCTGAGAACTTAATGTTGTCAGAAGAACTGAGACAAATAGTTTTTCGTACGATTGAGTCGCTCCCGGAAGATTTACGCATGGCAATTACGTTGCGGGAGCTGGATGGACTTAGCTATGAAGAGATAGCCGCCATCATGGATTGCCCGGTCGGTACGGTTCGCTCACGTATTTTCCGTGCGCGAGAAGCTATTGATAATAAAGTTCAACCGCTTATCAGGCGTTGACGATAGCGGGATACTGGAAAAGGTATTAGGCATGCAGAAAGAAAAACTTTCCGCTTTAATGGATGGGGAAACGCTGGATAGTGAGCTGCTCAACGAGCTGTCTCATTCTCCCGAAATGCAAGAGACCTGGCAGAGCTATCACCTCATCCGCGATACGATGCGCGGTGATACCGGCGACGTTCTCCATTTCGATATCTCAGCACGCGTCATGGCGGCTATCGAAAATGAGCCTGTTCATAAAACCACTCCGCTGATCCCTGAAGCGCAACCGGCTCCTCACCAGTGGCAGAAAATGCCGTTTTGGCAGAAGGTGCGTCCGTGGGCCAGCCAGCTCACGCAAATGGGTGTGGCTGCATGCGTATCGCTTGCAGTTATCGTTGGCGTCCAGCACTATAATACGCAGTCTGAAGCCAGCCAGCAGCCTGAAGCGCCTGTGTTTAACACCATGCCGATGATGGGCAAAGCCAGCCCGGTCAGTCTGGGCGTTCCGGCTGATGCCTCCGCAAGCGGCGGACAGCAACAGCAGGTTCAAGAGCAGCGCCGTCGCATTAATGCGATGCTCCAGGATTATGAGCTGCAGCGTCGTCTGCACTCTGAGCAGCTTCAGTTTGAGCAGGCCCAAACGCAGCAGGCCGCTGTGCAGGTGCCAGGAAACCAAACTCTAGGAACGCAATCGCAGTAATGAAGCAACTTTGGTTCGCCATGTCTTTGGTGGCAGGTGGCCTGTTCTTCTCAGCTAACGCCTCGGCTGATGTTTCATCCGGGGCGTTGTTGCAGCAGATGAACGTGGCCAGCCAGTCACTCAACTACGAGTTGGCATTTATCAGCATCAACAAGCAGGGCGTTGAGTCATTACGCTATCGCCATGCCCGCCTTGATAATCAGCCGCTTGCCCAGCTTTTACAGATGGATGGCCCGCGTCGTGAGGTGGTTCAGCGTGGTAGCGAAATTAGCTATTTCGAACCCGGTCTCGAGCCGTTCACGCTCAATGGCGACTATATCGTTGATTCACTGCCGTCACTCATCTACACCGATTTCAAGCGGCTTGCCCCTTATTACGATTTCATATCGGTAGGGCGTACGCGCATTGCAGATCGGCTTTGTGAAGTGATCCGCGTGGTAGCGCGTGATGGTACGCGCTACAGCTACATCGTCTGGATTGACGCGGAAACCAAACTTCCCATGCGGGTCGACCTGCTCGATCGCGACGGAGAAACGCTGGAGCAGTTCCGCGTAATCTCCTTTAGCGTCAATAATCAGGTTGGGACCAACATGCAGAATCTGGCTAAGGCCAGCCTGCCGCCGCTGCTTTCCGTTCCCCCAGGTGATTCTGTGAACTTCAACTGGGTGCCTTCGTGGATCCCTCAGGGGTTTAGTGAAATTTCCAGCAGCCGTCGCCAGCTTCCAACCATCGAAACGCCGGTTGAATCGCGCCTTTATTCAGATGGTTTGTTTAGCTTCTCTGTGAACATCAACCGTGCCTCGGCAAACAGCTCTGAGCAAATGCTCCGTACTGGACGCCGGACGGTGAGCACTACGGTGCGCGATAACGCAGAGATCACCGTGGTGGGCGAATTGCCGCCGCAAACCGCGAAGCGCATTTCTGACAGCATCAAATTCAGGGCCGCACAATGATCAAAGAGTGGGCTACGGTCGTTTCGTGGAATAACGGAATCGCGCTGGTGAGTTGTGATGTAAAAGCCTCATGCAACAGCTGCGCATCACGAGCCGGGTGCGGAAGCCGCGTACTGAATAAGCTGGGGCCGCAAACCTCGCATACGATTTCAGTACCCAGCGAGCAGCCGCTGGTGAAAGGGCAGAAGGTTGAGCTGGGAATTGCAGAAGGCAGTTTGCTGACTTCCGCCATGCTGGTTTATCTCTCTCCGCTGGTGGGGCTGTTTGTCATGGGCGGTATCTTCCAGATGCTGTTTGGCACCGATTTGTCTGCCATGTTCGGCGCCGCGCTCGGTGGCGTCGGCGGATTTCTGCTTGCCAGGGGCTTGTCGCCTAAGCTTGCAGCCCGCGAGGCGTGGCAGCCCGTGATTCTTAGCGTCGCGCTGGCGCCAGACCAGCTTCGCGTTGAGACACTTTCTACTGAAGCCCGGTAATTCACCGGGCTTTATCATTATTTACATCTCAAAAAAGAAAACGCCGTTTCTTCCGGCTATGCTTGGCTCTAAGTGCATTTCCAGGTAACGGAGATGTAGTGTAGAATGCTGCGTTTTCGCACTGAAAAACGTCAGGCTAAGAACAGCGGCCTCCAGGAATTCGTAAGGCATAATTATTTAACTATATGAAGAACATACGTAACTTTTCGATCATTGCTCACATTGACCACGGTAAGTCGACGCTGTCTGACCGTATTATCCAGATTTGCGGTGGCCTGTCTGATCGTGAAATGGCAGCCCAGGTACTGGACTCCATGGACCTGGAACGCGAACGCGGGATCACCATTAAAGCGCAGAGCGTTACGCTCGACTACAAAGCGACTGATGGTGAAACCTATCAGCTGAACTTTATCGACACCCCGGGCCACGTTGACTTCTCCTATGAAGTATCGCGCTCGCTGGCGGCCTGTGAAGGCGCGCTGCTGGTGGTCGATGCCGGGCAGGGCGTAGAAGCTCAAACCCTGGCGAACTGCTATACCGCGATGGAAATGGACCTCGAGGTTGTGCCGGTTCTGAATAAAATCGACCTGCCAGCGGCCGATCCTGAACGCGTGGCGGAAGAGATTGAAGATATCGTCGGTATTGATGCGACCGATGCGGTGCGCTGCTCGGCCAAAACCGGCGTCGGCGTTCCGGACGTGCTGGAACGTCTGGTGCGTGATATTCCACCGCCGGAAGGCGATCCGGATGCCCCGCTGCAGGCGCTGATCATCGATTCCTGGTTTGATAACTACCTGGGCGTTGTCTCGCTGGTGCGTATTAAAAACGGCACCATGCGTAAAGGTGACAAAATCAAGGTGATGAGCACCGGCCAGGTCTACAACGCTGACCGCCTCGGGATCTTCACCCCTAAACAGGTTGACCGTACCGAGCTGAAATGCGGCGAGGTTGGCTGGCTGGTCTGCGCGATTAAAGACATTCTCGGCGCGCCGGTAGGGGATACCCTCACGCTGGCCCGTAACCCGGCGGAAAAAGCGCTGCCGGGCTTCAAAAAAGTGAAGCCGCAGGTCTACGCAGGTCTTTTCCCGGTCAGCTCTGATGACTATGAGAACTTCCGCGATGCGCTTGGCAAGCTAAGCCTCAACGATGCCTCCCTGTTCTACGAGCCAGAAAGCTCAACGGCGCTGGGCTTCGGCTTCCGCTGTGGCTTCCTCGGCCTGCTGCATATGGAGATCATCCAGGAGCGTCTGGAACGTGAATACGATCTGGATCTGATCACCACGGCGCCGACCGTAGTGTATGAAGTCGAAACCACGTCGAAAGAGATTATCTACGTCGATAGCCCGTCCAAGCTTCCGCCGCTGAATAACATTCAGGAGCTGCGCGAGCCTATCGCAGAGTGTCACATGCTGCTGCCGCAGGAGTTCCTGGGCAACGTGATCACCCTATGTATCGAAAAGCGCGGCGTACAGACCAACATGGTTTACCACGGTAACCAGGTGGCGCTGACCTACGAAATTCCAATGGCGGAAGTGGTGCTCGACTTCTTCGACCGTCTGAAGTCTACCTCTCGCGGCTACGCGTCGCTGGATTACAACTTCAAACGATTCCAGGCTTCCAACATGGTGCGCGTAGACGTGCTGATCAACGGCGAGCGCGTGGATGCGCTGGCGCTGATCACCCATAACGACAACGCCCCGTACCGCGGCCGCGAGCTGGTTGAAAAGATGAAGGAGCTGATCCCGCGTCAGCAGTTCGACATCGCGATTCAGGCGGCGATTGGCAACCATATCATCGCCCGCTCGACCGTGAAGCAGCTGCGTAAAAACGTTCTGGCGAAATGCTACGGCGGTGACGTTAGCCGTAAGAAAAAGCTGCTGCAGAAGCAGAAAGACGGTAAGAAGCGCATGAAGCAGGTCGGTAACGTTGAGCTGCCGCAGGAAGCATTCCTTGCCATCCTTCATGTTGGCAAAGACGGCAAATAACCCTTAAGGAGTTGGCATGGCGAACATGTTTGCCCTGATCCTGGTCATCGCAACCCTGGTAACAGGGCTGTTGTGGTGCCTGGATAAGTTTATTTTCGCGCCTAAGCGCCGTGAACGTCAGGCTGCCGCGCAGGCGGCCACCGGCGACGGGCTGGACGCGAAAACCCTTAGAAAGGTGGGCCCGAAACCGGGCTGGCTGGAGACGGGCGCATCGGTGTTCCCGGTTCTGGCGATTGTTCTGATCGTCCGTTCGTTTATTTACGAACCGTTCCAGATCCCATCTGGATCGATGATGCCAACGCTGCTGATCGGCGATTTTATTCTGGTGGAGAAGTTTGCCTACGGCATTAAAGATCCTATCTACCAAAAAACGCTGATCGAAACCGGCCATCCGAAACGCGGTGACATCGTGGTCTTTAAATATCCGGAAGATCCGCGTCTGGACTACATCAAGCGTGCGGTGGGTCTGCCGGGTGACAAAGTCACCTACGATCCGGTTGCGAAAGAAGTGACCGTACAGCCGGGCTGCAGCTCCGGTACCGCGTGCGAAAATGCGCTGCCAATCACTTACTCAAACGTTGAGCCAAGCGATTTCGTGCAGACCTTCGCGCGCCGCAACGGCGGTGAAGCCACCAGCGGTTTCTTCCAGGTGCCAAAAGACGAATCCAAAGAGAACGGTATTCGTCTGGTTGAGCGCAAAGAGACGCTGGGCGACGTCACCCACCGTATTCTGACCGTGCCAATCGCGCAGGACCAGGTGGGAATGTACTACCGGCAGCCGGGGCAACAGCTGGCGACCTGGATTGTGCCACCGGGGCACTACTTCATGATGGGTGATAACCGCGACAACTCTGCGGACAGCCGTTACTGGGGCTTTGTGCCGGAAGCGAATCTGGTAGGTAAAGCGACAGCGATCTGGATGAGTTTTGAGAAGCAGGAAGGCGAATGGCCGACCGGCGTTCGCCTGAATCGTATCGGCGGAATCCATTAATTCTCAATAATTGAAGGCGTAGCCGCAGTTATTTGCGGCTACGCGAATTATTTCAGCGATAAATCTGTTTGAACTAACGACATCCCCTGTCGTTGTGTATAGAATATTCCCCCGAAGTTTAAGGTTGGCACTGAACAGAAAAGGTGCCACGGCACACGAAACCGCGTTGGTTTTCTCAGGTCGGTTTCGTGTGCTGCATTTTTGACGCATTCATTTATTGGTATCGCATGAACCCCATCGTAATTAATCGGCTTCAACGGAAGCTGGGCTACACTTTTATTCATCAGGAGTTGTTGCAACAGGCATTAACCCACCGCAGTGCCAGCAGCAAACACAATGAACGCCTCGAGTTTTTAGGCGATTCAATTTTAAGTTTTGTTATTGCCAATGCGCTTTATCACCGTTTCCCACGCGTGGACGAAGGTGATATGAGCCGTATGCGCGCAACGCTGGTTCGGGGAAACACGCTGGCGGAAATCGCGCGTGAATTTGAGCTGGGTGAATGTCTGCGTCTTGGACCGGGCGAGCTGAAAAGCGGTGGATTCCGCCGTGAATCCATTCTTGCCGATACGGTCGAAGCATTAATCGGTGGCGTGTTCCTGGACAGCGATATTCAGACCGTAGAAAAACTGATCCTCAACTGGTATCAGACTCGCCTGGACGAAATTAGCCCGGGCGATAAGCAAAAAGATCCAAAAACGCGTTTGCAGGAATACCTGCAGGGCCGTCACCTGCCGCTGCCGTCCTATCTGGTGGTGCAGGTGCGTGGCGAAGCGCACGATCAGGAATTTACCATCCATTGCCAGGTCAGTGGCCTGAGTGAACCGGTGGTGGGCACAGGTTCAAGCCGTCGCAAGGCTGAACAGGCTGCCGCCGAACAGGCGTTAAAAATGCTGGAGCTGGAATGAGCGAAGAAAAAACCTATTGCGGATTTATTGCCATCGTCGGACGTCCGAACGTTGGCAAATCTACCCTTTTGAATAATCTGCTTGGGCAGAAGATCTCCATCACCTCGCGCAAGGCGCAGACCACGCGCCACCGCATCGTCGGTATCCATACTGAAGGCGCGTATCAGGCGATTTACGTCGACACCCCCGGCCTGCACATGGAAGAGAAGCGCGCGATCAACCGCCTGATGAACAAAGCGGCGAGCAGCTCAATCGGTGACGTAGAGCTGGTGATTTTCGTTGTCGAAGGCACCCGCTGGACGCCGGATGACGAAATGGTGCTGAACAAGCTGCGCGATGGCAAAACGCCGGTGATCCTCGCGGTCAATAAAGTGGACAACGTACAGGAAAAAGCCGACCTGCTGCCCCACCTGCAGTGGCTGGGTAGCCAGATGAACTTTCTCGACATCGTGCCGCTGTCCGCAGAGACCGGTCTGAACGTCGATACCATCGCGGGCATCGTGCGTAAGCATCTGCCGGAAGCGATTCATCACTTCCCTGAAGATTACATCACCGACCGCTCCCAGCGCTTTATGGCGTCTGAAATCATCCGTGAAAAGCTGATGCGTTTCCTGGGCGCCGAGCTGCCGTACTCTGTCACCGTTGAAATCGAACGCTTCCAGACCAACGAGCGCGGCGGCTATGACATCAACGGCCTGATCCTCGTTGAGCGCGAAGGGCAGAAGAAGATGGTGATTGGTAACAAAGGTTCCAAAATCAAAACCATCGGTATCGAAGCCCGTAAGGACATGCAGGACATGTTTGAAGCGCCAGTCCACCTTGAGCTGTGGGTTAAGGTCAAATCTGGCTGGGCTGACGATGAGCGTGCGCTGCGCAGCCTCGGTTACGGCGAAGACCAGTAGTTCTCATACGCTATGGCTTTCGAGGTGCAGGAAGGCGGCAAGGCCGCGAATCCCCGGGAGCTTACTCCAGTAAGTGACTGGGGTGAACGGGCGCAGCCAACGCGCCTGCAGCTTGAAAGACGACGCGTATGATGGAAGGATGGCAGCGCGCCTTCGTCCTGCACAGTCGTGCCTGGAGCGAAACCAGCCTGATGCTGGACGTCTTCACGGAAGAGTCGGGTCGCGTGCGCCTGGTTGCGAAAGGCGCACGTTCCAAACGTTCTAATCTGAAAGGCGCACTGCAGCCTTTCACGCCGCTGCTGGTGCGCTTTGGTGGGCGAGGGGAAGTCAAAACCCTGCGCAGCGCCGAAGCCGTCTCTCTGGCGCTCCCCCTTTCCGGCATCACGCTCTATAGCGGCCTTTACGTGAACGAGCTTATCTCCCGCGTGCTTGAACATGAGACGCGCTTCTCTGAACTTTTCTTCGATTATCTTCACTGTATACAGTCGCTGGCTGGCGCTGCTGGCACGCCTGAACCCGCGCTGCGCCGGTTTGAGCTGGCGCTGCTCGGTCACCTGGGCTACGGCGTAGACTTTCTGCACTGCGCGGGGAGCGGAGAAGAAGTTGAGGACACCATGACCTACCGCTATCGCGAAGAGAAAGGCTTTATCGCCAGCGTCGTGGTAGATAACAGCACCTTTACCGGGCGCCATCTGCGGGCGTTGTATGAGCGGGAGTTTCCCGACGCCGACACCCTCCGCGCGGCAAAGCGCTTTACCCGGATCGCCCTAAAGCCTTATCTTGGCGGCAAGCCCTTAAAGAGCCGCGAATTATTCAGGCAGTTTATGCCGAAACGTTAACGTTTTACCCCTCACCCCAGCCCTCTCCCGGAGGGAGAGGGGGAAGGGAAATGAACCAAAATACCGAGGATTGTCATGGCTGAATTACTGTTAGGCGTCAACATCGACCACATCGCCACGCTGCGTAACGCGCGCGGCACGGCGTATCCCGATCCGGTACAGGCGGCGTTCATTGCCGAGCAGGCTGGCGCAGACGGCATTACCGTGCACCTGCGCGAAGACCGTCGCCACATCACCGATCGTGACGTGCGCATTCTGCGCCAGACGCTGGATACGCGCATGAATCTGGAGATGGCGGTTACGGAAGAGATGCTGACGATCGCCTGCGAAACGAAGCCGCACTTCTGCTGCCTGGTGCCGGAGAAGCGTCAGGAAGTGACCACCGAAGGCGGGCTGGACGTGGCGGGCCAACGTGACAAAATGCGCGACGCCTGCAAACGCCTGGCCGATGCCGGTATTCTGGTGTCACTGTTTATTGATGCGGATGCGGAGCAAATCAAAGCCGCAGCGGAAGTGGGCGCACCCTACATTGAAATTCACACCGGCTGCTATGCTGACGCCAAAACCGAAGCAGAGCAGGCGAAAGAGCTGGAGCGTATTGCCAAAGCCGCGACCTATGCCGCAGGCCTGGGGCTGAAGGTTAACGCCGGGCACGGCCTGACCTATCACAACGTGCAGGCGATTGCCGCGCTGCCGGAGATGCACGAGCTGAACATCGGCCACGCCATTATTGGCCGCGCGGTGATGAGCGGTCTGAAAGAGGCGGTCTCGGAAATGAAGCGCCTGATGCTGGAAGCGCGTCGGTAATGGCCATTCTGGGTTTAGGCACGGACATTGTTGAAATCGCCCGCATCGAAGCGGTGATCGCCCGCAGCGGCGATCGCCTTGCGCGACGCGTGCTGAGCGACGGCGAATGGGCCGTCTGGGAGACGCATCAGCAGCCGGTGCGTTTTCTGGCGAAGCGTTTTGCCGTAAAAGAGGCGGCGGCAAAAGCTTTCGGTACGGGGATTCGCAACGGCCTGGCGTTTAACCAGTTTGAGGTATTTAACGATGAGCTGGGAAAACCAAGCCTGCGCTTATGGGGTGAGGCGCAAAAGCTGGCCGAGAAGCTGGGCGTGAATCACATTCATGTGACGATCGCGGATGAGCGCCACTACGCCAGCGCGACGGTGATTATCGAAAGTTAGAGTTTGTCCGCGTGGTGCATCAGGACAAACTTATCCCACAGCTGCTCTTCGCTCTCGACGTGCGCCGGATCTTTCAAAATGGTATTGGGGATCGGGCACACTTTCTGGCAGGTCGGCGTTTCATAGTGGCCAATGCATTCGGTGCAGCGGTCGCTGTTAATCTCATAAATGCTGTCACCCATCGAAATCGCCTCGTTCGGGCATTCGGGTTCGCACATATCGCAATTGATGCATTTTTTGGTGATTAACAGCGCCATCAGGAAATTCTCAGAAACATCACAAACAGGGCGGGCATTATACGCTCATTCGTTGTTCAAACCAGTTTTTTTACCAGCTCTTCACTGTGGCGAATACGCTCCGGCGCGTGCTCCAGGTCCTGTTGCACCAGCGCCATAAACAGCAGGTCCGTCAGCATCATTTGCGCGCTCGTAGATGAAATTGCCGCGCTGCGCGTGGCCTGCTCTTCGGCGATGGTATACAGGCAGCGCGTGGCCCGCTGCTGCAGCGCATTGGGCGTAAAGCCGGTTATCGCCAGAATTTTGCCACCCACGCGCAGGGCCTCATCGGTGGCCATATTGATTTCACGCCGTTCCCCGGAGTAGGAGATGGGCAGCAGCAGATCGTCAGGTTCCATCGCCTGAACGGTGGCGAGCAGGGCGTGCATATCGTGTTCAACAATGGCGTTGTAGCCGATTTTCGTCAGCTTCCAGCCAAAATTGCGCGCCACGAGCCCGGATGCGCCTATCCCGGTCAACACGATACGCCGCGCCGCGCGCAGCATCGCCACGCTTTCCAGTAATTTCTCTTCGCTGTTAACGTCCAGCGTGGCGTGCATCGCCGCCACGTTCTCTTTGATCAGCTTTTCTCCGACGAGGCGCATAGGATCATCGCCGCGGATCTGATTATGTACCGGCATCGACTGCGGATTCGGGTTGCTGACCAGCGCCTCGCTGATGGCCAGCTTGAGGGCCGGAAAGCCCTTAAAACCGATCTTCTGAGCGAACTTCACCACGCTCGACTGGCTCACGCCGGCCTCGCTCGCCAGCTGCTGTGAGCTAAGGTGGCGCGCGCGATCGGGCTGCGAAAGAAGGTAATCCGCCAGCTTTTTGTCGCTTTGGGCAAAACCCGGATAACGCTGGCGAATGCGAATTAAACAGTTCATACGGTCTCCTGGCGAAAATGTGATTGCCTGCGGAAATACGGATTTTGCTCGCCTGAATGAATTTTATATTCCATTATAGTGTGATTATTATGAATTAAAAATTCTTGAGGTAAAAAAGATGAATCTAGGCTCCCTTGTTTCCGAAACGCGTAATCCACAAACCATGGATCTGGACGCGCTCTCCACGCTCGAACTGGTAAACCGTTTTAATCAACAGGATACGCTGGTCGCGCAGGCAGTAAAAGAGACATTACCTGAGGTGGCGAAGGCTGTCGATGCCGCGGCAAAAGCGCTGAACGCGGGCGGGCGCATCATTTACATGGGCGCGGGCACCAGCGGGCGTCTCGGCGTGCTGGATGCGTCCGAATGTCCGCCAACGTTCGGCGTGCCGCACGGGCTGGTGGTTGGCCTCATTGCCGGTGGTCCTGGCGCGCTGCTGAAAGCGGTTGAAGGCGCAGAAGACAACAGGCAGCTCGGCGAAGACGACCTGAAGGCGCTGGACCTGAAAGCGGAAGATCTGGTTGTGGGGCTTGCCGCATCCGGGCGTACGCCGTACGTCATCGGCGGCCTTGAGTATGCCAACCAAACCGGCTGCACCACGGTGGCCATTTCCTGTAATCCGGGCTCGCCGATTGCGCAGGTGGCCGCGATTGCAATCTCACCGGTTGTTGGGCCGGAAGCGCTGACCGGCTCCACGCGCCTGAAATCCGGTACGGCGCAAAAGCTGGTGCTCAACATGATTTCCACCGGGGCGATGGTGAAATTCGGCAAGGTCTACCAGAACCTGATGGTGGACATGCAGGCCACTAACGTCAAGCTGGTGGACAGGGCCTGCCGTATGGTGGTTGAAGCCACGGGGGCGAGCCGTGACGAGGCAGAAGCGACCCTTAAACTCACCGATAACGACGTAAAACCGGCGATTCTGATGATTTTAAGCGGGCTGGACGCAGAGGCCGCGCGGGCCAAGCTTGCTGCGCATGATGGATTCTTAAGAGCGGCACTAGAAAACTAACAGAGGCGTTTATGGAAAAGACAGCAGCCCTCGCCAGCGACATCCTTCAGGGAATCGGTGGAGAAAAAAATATTCAGCGTCTGGAAAACTGCATGACGCGCGTGCGCGTTGAGGTGCACGACGACGAACGCCTCGATCTGGCTCGCCTGAAAAAGCTCTCCGGCGTCAGCGGATACGTCAAGCAGGGCCAGCAGCACCAGCTGATTGTGGGGCCGGGCAAGGCGGCGCAGGTCGTTGACGCGATGCGAGCGCTGATGACGGGCGGCGAAGCAGCGACGCCACCTAACGATGCCGACCGCGTTAAAGCGCAGGCAAAGGCGAAATATAAAGCGCCGATGAGCGATGCGCTGCGCCAGCTGGCAAACGTCTTTATTCCGCTTATTCCGGCGTTTATCGCCTCCGGCCTGATCACCGGGATTATCAATATTCTCAAGCGCCCGGATATCGTCGGCGACTTCGCCACGCAGTATCCAAACCTGCTCGGCATACTGGGAATTTTCGGCAGCGCCGTGTTTGCCATTATGAACATTCTGGTGGGGGTTAACGCCGCGAAGGTGTTTGGCGGTTCTCTGGCGATGGGCGGCGTGATGGCCGGTATTCTTTCCAGCCCGCAGCTCGCGCAGATCACGCTGTTCGGCGAGGCGCTTCAGCCAGGACGAGGCGGCGTCATTGCGGTGCTGCTCGTGGTTATTCTGATGTGTTGGATCGAGAAAAAGCTGCGCGCCGTGCTGCCCGGCTCGATTGAGCTTATTCTCAATCCGCTGCTGACGACGCTGATCACCGGCAGCGTGGCGATTGTGGCGCTGCAGCCGCTGGGTGGCTGGATTTCTGAGGCTATCGCCCACGGCGCGTCTTTAGCTATCGATCGCGGCGGCCTGCTCGTGGGTGCCGTCCTTTCAGGCACCTTCCTGCCGCTGGTGTTGACCGGCCTGCACCAGGGGCTGGTGCCCATTCACGTCGAGCTGGTACAGGCTCATGGCTACAACGCGCTGCTGCCTATTCTGTCGATGGCGGGCGTAGGGCAGGTGGGTGCGGCCATAGCGGTGCTGATGAAAACCCGCAACGCGCGGCTGAAAAAGGTGATCAAAGGCGCGCTGCCGGTCGGATTACTCGGAATTGGCGAGCCGCTCATTTTCGGCGTTACGCTGCCGTTGGGTAAACCGTTCCTCGCCGCCTGTATCGGCGGTGCGGTAGGCGGCGCGCTGATCAGCTACTGGAAGGTAGCGACCGTTATTACCTTTGGCATCTCCGGTTTACCGCTGGCATTAACCATCGTCACCGGAAAAGTTATGCTCTATCTGCTAGGCTATTTGGCTGCGGTAATCGCCGGGTTCTTCTTTACCTGGCTAATAGGGTTCAACGATCCAGAGGAGTAAGGTTTGAATAATAACGAGCGTCGCGTTGTCTTTTTTGACCTGGACGGTACGCTGCATCAGCAGGATATGTTTGGCACGTTCATACGCTATCTGCTGCGGCGTCAGCCCCTCAACGCGCTGCTCGTGTTGCCTCTCTTACCCATCATTGGCGCTGGGCTGCTGATTCAGGGCCGCGCCGCGCGCTGGCCGATGAGCCTATTACTGTGGGGCTGCACCTTTGGCCACAGCGAAGCCCGGCTCAAGCAGCTTGAGCACGATTTTGTCCAGTGGTTTCGCGGTCATGTGACCGCGTTTCCCGTGGTGCAGCAGCGGCTTACTGACTATCTGAATGCGAACGATGCGGACATCTGGCTAATCACCGGCTCGCCGCAGCCGCTGGTGGATCGTGTCTATTTTGATACCCCGTGGCTGCCGCGCGTAAATCTCATCGCCACCCAGATTTCCCGCGCCTACGGCGGCTGGGTGTTGACCCTGCGCTGTCTGGGCCATGAGAAAGTGGTTCAGCTCGAGAAGCGCATTGGCGCGCCTCTGAACCTCTATAGCGGCTATAGCGACAGCAAACAAGACAACCCGCTGCTCAACTTTTGCCAGCACCGCTGGCGCGTCACGCCGATGGGCGATCTTCAGCAGCTCGAATAGTCTTATCCAGAACAGGTGTGTATAATGCCGCCCGCTTTTAACTGGAGTAACAGCCCTTGTCCACCTCTGAATACGATCATGAATACTGGATGCGCCACGCGCTTGCGCTGGCTCAGCGCGCCTGGGAAGAGGGTGAAGTGCCCGTCGGCGCGGTGCTGGTTCATCACAACCAGGTGATTGGCGAAGGGTGGAACCGTCCGATTGGGCGTCACGATCCCACGGCGCATGCCGAAATCATGGCGCTACGTCAGGGCGGGCTGGTGCTGCAAAACTATCGCCTGCTAGATACCACGCTGTACGTCACGCTTGAACCGTGCGTCATGTGCTCCGGCGCGATGGTGCACAGCCGCATCGGTACGCTGGTCTTCGGCGCGCGGGATGAAAAAACCGGCGCGGCCGGCTCGCTGATGGACGTGCTCGGTCACCCGGGGATGAACCACCAGGTGAAGACTATCGGTGGGGTGCTTGCACCAGAGTGTTCGGGGCTATTAAGTGATTTCTTCCGTATGCGTCGGCAGCAGAAAAAGCAACAAAAGGCAGAATTGAAGCGGAAGGACGATTAACCTCGTCCGGCGAGACCACCGGGTAGCTCTGCGCGATCTGCTGCGCCTCGGTGGCCTCTTTTTCCTTCTCGAGCAGATAACCCACCAGGCTAATCTGGTATTTTCGAATATTCTCAACGTAGGCGTAGGCTTCATGCCCGCGCGCGTATCCGTACGTCAGCTTGTTGTACCACGGCTTTTGGCTAAGCAGCGGCAGGCGCTGCTTGACGTCTGACCAGCTATCGGGGTTACCTTTCGTTTTCGCCGTGAGCGCGCGCGCGTCCAGCATGTGCGCGTAGCCCATGTTATAGGCCGCCAGCGCGAACCAGATGCGCTCCTCTTCCGGCACCGTTTCCGGCACTTTTGCCATCATATCCTGCAAATATTGAGCGCCGCCGCTGATGCTCTGTTCCGCATCGGTCCTGTCAATGACGCCGAGGCTCTGCGCGGTGTTTTTGGTCAGCATCATTAGCCCGCGCACGCCGGTTGGGGAGGTGGCCTGGGTATCCCAGTGCGATTCCTGATAGGAGATTGCCGCCAAAAGCCGCCAGTCAATTTTCTCGGCGTACTTCTCGAACAGCGGCTGCAGGTCCGGCAGCACGCTGTCCACCGCGCGCAGGAAGCTGCGGGTATCCACGTAGTCAAAGTCATCCCCGTGGCCGAGGTATTTCTCTTCCAGCCGCGCCAGCGTACCGTCTTCATTGATGGTGTTGAAGAAGTCAAGCATGGCGGCGGAGAGGGTCTGATCGTCGTCCAGCTGGCTAAACCAGGTCACCGGCTGCTCATCGGTCACGTCCAGCGCCACGGCAATTTCCGGGTGAACGCGCTGGAACAGGCTGATCGCCACCGAATCGGCAATCGTGTAGGCCAGCTTCTTGTCTTTCACCTGTTCAAGCAGCTCGTTGGTGCCCAGCTTCGGATCAACCTTCCAGCTCAGATCGGGATATTTCTTTTCCTTGAGGCTGCGCAGATCGTCAATCACTACGTGCCCCGGCGCGATCGTCAGCTGCTGCTCCGTGAGTCCTTCCAGCGAGCGTGGACGCTGGTTGCCAACGCGGTAAACCAGCTGCTGGGAAACGGAATAGTAGGTCGGGCCCGGCTGATAGTTCTTGCTGCGCTCGGAGTTATAGACCAGCCCCGCCGCGAGAACGTCCGCTTTGTTGTTGTCCAAATCGTCAAACAGCTGATTAATATTCTGGCGAACGGTGATGTCGAGCTTAACGCCGAGATAGTCAGCGAACTGCTGGGCCAGCTCATAGTCGAGGCCAATCGTTTTGCCGTTAATGTCGCTATAGATGAGCGGAGAGGAGAGGGTACTGACGCGAAGCACTCCCCGCTCCTGAATGGCGGCGATGCGGTTTTCGGGTTTACCGAACCAGGGGATAGAAGGCCAGAGGGCCACTGCCAGCAGCAACGTAACAATGCCGATGAGCAGATAATTAATCTTTAATTTTTTCAATTAGTTAATTCTCTGCGACGTCAATTGCCTCAGTGTGCTGTAGTCATGTGAAAAGTTAGGTTTGCCATTGAATGAGCGGCATTTTGCGTAAACTTGCGCCACTTGGCAACCAATTAGAGAGACAGGTCACATCTATTGCTAAAGGTCTGCGCGGATTTTATTTCGACGCAAACGGTTTCGTCGGAGCTCAGGATTCTCTATAATGACGCCCGTTTTCCCCCCTTGCGCACACTGTAAGCGCCCCGGCGCTTCGAAGACGAGAGACTTATGATGGAAATTCTGCGTGGTTCGCCTGCACTGTCTGCCTTCCGTATTAACAAACTGCTGGCACGTTTTCAGGCAGCCGACCTTCCGGTAAGCACTATTTACGCTGAGTATGTCCATTTTGCTGACCTGAATGCTCCCCTGAACGCAGAGGAGCGCGTACAGCTGGAGCGTCTGCTCAAATACGGTCCTAGCCTGAGCAGCCACACGCCAACCGGTAAACTGATCCTTGCGACGCCGCGTCCCGGCACCATCTCCCCCTGGTCTTCTAAAGCGACCGATATCGCTCACAACTGCGGCCTGAGCCAGATTAATCGCCTTGAGCGCGGCGTGGCGTACTACGTGGAAGCATCCACCCTGACCGACGCGCAGTGGCAGGCCGTTGCCGCCGAGCTGCACGACCGCATGATGGAGAGCGTGTTTACCTCTCTTGAAGAGGCGCAGCAGCTGTTCTCTCATCACCAGCCCGCGCCGGTGCAAAGCGTGGACCTGCTCGGGCAGGGCCGCCAGGCGCTGATTGACGCCAACCTGCGTCTCGGCCTGGCGCTGGCAGACGACGAGATTGACTACCTGCAGGACGCCTTCGTTAAGCTGAACCGCAATCCGAACGACATCGAACTCTATATGTTTGCGCAGGCGAACTCCGAGCACTGCCGCCATAAAATTTTCAACGCCGACTGGGTTATCGACGGTGAGAAACAGCCTAAATCGCTGTTCAAAATGATCAAAAACACCATGGAGCAAACGCCCGACCACGTGCTGTCTGCCTATAAGGACAATGCCGCGGTAATGGAAGGCTCCGAAGTGGGACGCTATTTTGCCGACCACGCCACCGGCCGCTACGACTTCCATCAGGAGCCTGCCCACATCCTGATGAAGGTGGAAACCCACAACCACCCGACGGCGATCTCCCCGTGGCCGGGCGCGGCGACCGGTTCTGGCGGTGAAATTCGTGACGAAGGCGCCACCGGACGCGGCGCTAAACCGAAAGCGGGCCTGGTGGGTTTCTCCGTCTCTAACCTGCGCATCCCGGGCTTCGAACAGCCGTGGGAAGAAGACTTCGGCAAGCCGGAGCGCATCGTGACCGCGCTGGACATCATGACCGATGGCCCGCTGGGTGGCGCGGCGTTTAACAACGAATTTGGCCGTCCGGCGCTGAACGGCTACTTCCGTACCTACGAAGAGAGAGTGGACAGCCACAACGGCGAAGAGCTGCGCGGCTACCACAAGCCAATTATGCTGGCGGGTGGGATCGGCAACATTCGCGCCGATCACGTGCAGAAAGGCGAGATCGTCGTCGGCGCGAAGCTGATCGTGCTGGGCGGCCCGGCGATGAACATCGGCCTGGGCGGCGGCGCGGCATCCTCTATGGCGTCCGGCCAGTCTGATGCGGATCTTGATTTTGCCTCCGTTCAGCGCGACAACCCGGAAATGGAGCGTCGCTGTCAGGAAGTGATCGACCGCTGCTGGCAGCTGGGCGATGCCAACCCGATCCTCTTCATCCACGACGTGGGTGCGGGCGGTCTGTCCAACGCCATGCCGGAGCTGGTCAGCGACGGCGGCCGCGGCGGCCGCTTCAACCTGCGCGACATCCTGAGCGATGAGCCGGGCATGAGCCCGCTGGAAATCTGGTGTAACGAATCCCAGGAGCGCTACGTGCTGGCGGTTGCCGCCGACCAGCTGCCGCTGTTTGACGAGCTGTGCCGCCGCGAGCGCGCGCCGTACGCCGTCATTGGCGAAGCGACCGAAGAGCAACACCTTTCCTTAAGCGACACCCATTTCGACAACCAGCCGATCGATCTGCCGCTGGACGTTCTGCTCGGCAAAACGCCGAAAATGACCCGCGACGTGGAAACCCGTCAGGCGGCGGGCAAGGCGCTGGACCGTCAGGGCATCACCGTTGCCGACGCGGTCAACCGCGTGCTGCACCTGCCTGCTGTTGCGGAGAAAACCTTCCTCGTGACCATCGGCGACCGCACCGTGACCGGCATGGTGTCGCGCGACCAGATGGTCGGCCCGTGGCAGGTCCCGGTGGCGAACTGCGCCGTGACCACCGCCAGCCTCGACAGCTACTACGGCGAAGCAATGGCGCTGGGCGAACGTTCGCCGGTGGCGCTGCTGGACTTCGCGGCCTCCGCCCGCCTGGCCGTGGGGGAAGCGCTGACCAACATCGCCGCCACGCAGATTGGCGATATCAAACGCATCAAGCTCTCCGCGAACTGGATGGCCGCAGCCGGCCACCCTGGCGAAGATGCGGGCCTGTATGAGGCGGTGAAAGCCGTCGGTGAAGAGCTCTGCCCCGCGCTCGGCCTGACCATTCCGGTGGGTAAAGACTCGATGTCGATGAAAACCCGCTGGCAGGAAGGCAGCGAGCAGCGCGAGATGACCTCTCCGCTGTCGCTGGTGATTACCGCGTTTGCCCGCGTGGAGGACGTGCGCGGTACCGTCACGCCGCAGCTTTCCACTGAAGATAACGCCCTGCTGCTGATTGACCTGGGCAAAGGCCAAAACGCGCTGGGGGCCACCGCGCTGGCGCAGGTTTACCGTCAGCTTGGCGATAAGCCAGCCGACGTGCGCGACGTGGCGCAGCTGAAGGGCTTCTACGACGCCATTCAGGCGCTGGTCGCCCAGCGCAGGCTGCTGGCCTACCACGACCGTTCCGACGGCGGCCTGCTGGTCACCCTGGCTGAAATGGCCTTTACCGGCCACTGCGGCGTGGAAGCCAACGTTGCCACGCTTGGCGAAGACCGTCTGGCGGCGCTGTTTAACGAAGAGCTGGGCGCGGTGATTCAGGTGCGCGCGGCGGATCGCGAAGCCGTCGAGGCGCTGCTGGCGCAGCACGGCCTGGCGGACTGCGTGCACTATCTCGGGAAAGCGGTGCAGGGCGATCGCTTCGTGATTGAAGCCGATGGCCACGCGGTGTTCAGCGAAAGCCGCACCACCCTTCGCATGTGGTGGGCGGAAACCACCTGGCAGATGCAGCGCCTGCGCGATAACCCGGAATGTGCGGACCAGGAGCACGACGCCAGGGCGAACGACAACGATCCGGGCCTGAACGTGAAGCTCTCCTTCGACATCAATGAAGACATCGCCGCGCCGTACATTGCGACCGGCGCGCGTCCGAAAGTGGCCGTGCTGCGCGAGCAGGGCGTTAACTCCCACGTTGAGATGGCGGCCGCCTTCCACCGCGCGGGCTTTGACGCTATCGACGTCCACATGAGCGACCTGCTGGCAGGGCGCACCGGGCTGGACGATTTCCAGGCGCTGGTGGCCTGCGGCGGCTTCTCCTACGGCGACGTGCTGGGCGCGGGCGAAGGCTGGGCGAAGTCCATTCTGTTCAACAGCCGCGTGCGCGACGAGTTCGAAACCTTCTTCCACCGTCAGCAAACGCTGGCGCTGGGCGTCTGTAACGGCTGCCAGATGATGTCTAACCTGCGCGAGCTGATCCCGGGCAGCGAGGCCTGGCCGCGCTTCGTGCGCAACCGGTCTGATCGCTTCGAAGCGCGCTTTAGCCTGGTGGAAGTGACGCAAAGCCCGTCCCTGCTGCTGCAGGGCATGGTGGGTTCGCAGATGCCAATCGCCGTTTCTCACGGAGAAGGGCAGGTCGAGGTCCGCGACGCTGCGCATCTGGCTACGCTTGAAAGCAAAGGCCTGGTGGCGCTGCGCTTTGTCGATAACTTCGGCAAGGTTACCGAAACCTACCCGGCAAACCCGAACGGTTCGGCGAACGGCATTACGGCGGTGACCAGCGAAAGCGGCCGTGCGACGATCATGATGCCGCACCCGGAGCGCGTGTTCCGCACCGTGAGCAACTCCTGGCACCCGGAAAACTGGGGCGAGGACGGCCCGTGGATGCGTATTTTCCGCAACGCGCGTAAGCAGCTGGGCTAAGTTTTAGCGCATTCCGCGTAGGCCCGGTAGGCACGATCGCTACCGGGCTTTTTTATCTCTGTCGCAAAATCGCGACAAATCATATTAGCGCTGTCTCTAAAAGGAGACACATAACAGATTGATTTTTATAGGGTAGGAACGGTTCCCGTTAAGGTGTTGCTTAATAGCGACACTTAGCCTGGAAATCATTCAACCGATAATGAATCGAGAAAATTTATAAATTTCATAAATATCATTAAGTTAATCTTTTATTTTGCATTTTGGCACGGGTGTTGCATAATAATAACCAGTGGCTCATTCACCTTCTTATGTCAGCCCCTTCGGGACGTGCTACATAAACTTCGAATGACGCACAACAAGGTGCCTGCCGTCCAACTACTGATCATAGCGTTGCTTTATCAGGCCAGGGCGAAACGTCGAGTTAGGCACCGCCTCATTCCACAACAAAGCCGGGTTTTTACCCGGCTTTGTTGTATCTGAAGGGCAGTCTCAGTTAGGCTCTGATAACACCCACATTAAGAGAGTAACGTGTTGAAACGCTGGCCTGCTTTTCCCCGCTCCCTTCGACAGCTCGTCATGATGGCTTTTCTGCTTATCCTTCTGCCATTGCTGGTGCTGGCCTGGCAGGCGTGGCAAAGCCTGAATGCGCTGAGCGCCCAGGCGGCGTTGACCAACCGGACAACGCTCATCGACGCGCGGCGCAGCGAGGCCATGACCAACGCGGCGCTGGAGATGGAGCGCAGCTACCGCCAGTACTGCGTGCTGGACGACCGGACGCTGGAAAAGGTGTATCAAAATCAACGCAAGCGTTACAGCGACATGCTGGACGCGCACGCGGGCGTGCTGCCGGACGACAAGCTTTATCAGGCGCTGCGACAGGACCTCAACGCGCTGGCCCGTCTGCAGTGTAAAAACAGCGGGCCGGACGCCGCCGCCGCCGCGAGCCTGGAGGCTTTCGCCGCGGCAAATACCGAGATGGTGCAGACCACGCGCACCGTGATCTTTTCGCGCGGGCAGCAGCTCCAGCAGGAGATCGCCGAGCGCGGCCAGTTCTTCGGCTGGCAGGCGCTGGTGCTGTTCCTGGTGAGCCTGGCGCTGGTGCTGCTGTTCACCCGCATGATCATCGGCCCGGTGAAGGGTATCCAGCGAATGATCAATCGCCTGGGGGAAGGTAAATCGCTCGGCGATACGGTCGCATTTACCGGCCCGCGCGAGCTGCGCTCCGTCGGGCAGCGCATCATCTGGCTCTCTGAGCGTCTGGCGTGGCTTGAATCGCAGCGCCATCAGTTTTTACGCCATATCTCCCACGAGCTTAAAACCCCGCTTGCCAGCATGCGCGAAGGCACCGAGCTGCTGGCGGATGAAGTGGCGGGGCCGCTGACGGCTGAACAAAAAGAGATTGTTGATATCCTCGACGACAGCAGCCGCAATCTGCAAAAGCTGATTGAGCAGCTGCTGGACTACAACCGCAGGCTGGCGGACGGTGCCGTGGTGCTGGAGGCGGTCGAAATTGAACCGCTGGTAGAAAGGGTGATCTCCGCCCATAGCTTGCCGGCACGGGCTAAAATGATGCATACCGAGGTTGATCTCACGGCGCAGGTCTGTCGGGCCGAGCCGATGCTGCTCATGAGCGTTCTGGATAATCTTTATTCCAATGCGGTGCACTATGGTACTGAATCCGGTACCATTTATTTTCGAAGCTATGTGAAGGATTCCCGGGTGCTTATCGACGTCGCCAATACCGGCACCCCCATTCCTGATGACGAACAAAAGATGATTTTTGAACCCTTTTACCAGGGAAGCCATCAGCGGAAAGGCGCAGTAAAAGGAAGCGGTCTGGGGCTTAGCATTGCCCGGGACTGCATACAACGCATGCAGGGCGAACTCAGCATCGTTAGCGACAAACGCGCAGACGTCTGTTTTCGCATTGAACTGCCTCTTCAGCCGGAAAAAACAATGAAATGAATCTCTATCTGGTGAATATGTCACACGTCTTTAGCCGCGCGCTGCGCGCGGTATTTTCCAGTAAAAAAATGCGCGCGGGCGTCTCCTGCCTGCTGCTTGCGGGATGCGTATCCCATGCGCCGAAAAGCGCGATTAGCGATAAGCAAGACGACAAATGGCCGGAGAATCAGCTCGCGGATTTCCTGACGACCCGCTGCGACGATCTCTGGAACCTCTCCGGGCATGACGTCGAGTCAAACCCGCTGTACTGGCTGCGCGGTATCGATTGTTCCCAGCGCCTGTCTCCCGCCACCGCCCGCGCGCAGGCGGCGCTGTGGGGCAATGAAACCTGGCAGGAAAACTTCAAGCGCGCCATTTTGCTGGCCGACGCTAAAATCACCCCCGTTGAGCGCCGCGCTAATACCGCGCGCCTGGATGCCGTGAGTGCGAATATCCCTGCGCAGGTGCGCCCGGTATATCAGCTCTGGCGCGACGGGCAGGTGCTGCAGCTGCAGCTGTCAGAGGAGCGCTCGCGCTACAGCAGGCTTCAGCAGTCGTCCGATGCCGAGCTTGACACGCTCCGCCAGCAGCAGCAATTTTTACGCGCGCAGCTCGATACCACGACGCGCAAGCTTGAAAACCTGACCGATATCGAAAGGCAGCTCTCAACGCGCAAGCCGGCGGGCAACTATCTCCCGGACAGTTCAAAGAGCGCGCCCGCCTCCGACGAGCCGGAGCGAGACGGCGATACGCAGAAACAAGAGGATGTTAAGCCATGACAAGCCGCAAACCTGCCCACCTGCTGCTGGTGGATGACGATCCCGGGCTGCTGAAGCTGCTTGGGATGCGCCTCGTCAGCGAAGGCTACAGCGTGGTCACCGCCGAAAGCGGACAGGAGGGGCTGAAGGTCCTTTCCCGCGAGAAAATCGATCTGGTGATAAGCGATCTGCGCATGGACGAGATGGACGGCATGCAGCTGTTCACCGAGATCCAGAAGCAGCAGCCGGGAATGCCGGTCATTATCCTTACCGCCCACGGCTCGATTCCGGACGCCGTGGCCGCTACCCAGCAGGGCGTCTTCAGCTTCCTGACCAAGCCGGTGGACAAGGACGCGCTCTACAAAGCCATCGACAGCGCCCTTGAGCACACGGCGTCGTCAGGCGACGACGCGTGGCGTGAATCGATTGTGACGCGCAGCCCGCTGATGCTGCGCCTGCTGGAGCAGGCGAGAATGGTGGCGCAGTCTGACGTCAGCGTGCTGATTAACGGCCAGAGCGGCACCGGGAAAGAGATCCTCGCGCAGGCTATCCATAACGCCAGCCCGCGCAGTAAAAACGCGTTTATTGCCATCAACTGCGGCGCGCTGCCGGAGCAGCTGCTGGAGTCAGAGCTGTTCGGTCACGCCCGCGGCGCGTTTACCGGCGCGGTGAGCAGCCGGGAAGGGCTGTTCCAGGCGGCGGAAGGCGGCACGCTTTTCCTCGATGAAATTGGCGACATGCCCGCGCCGCTGCAGGTGAAGCTGCTGCGCGTGCTGCAGGAGCGCAAGGTACGCCCGCTCGGCAGCAACCGCGATATCGACATTAACGTGCGCATTATTTCTGCCACCCACCGGGACTTGCCGAAGGTGATGGCGCGCAACGAGTTCCGCGAAGATCTCTACTACCGTCTGAACGTGGTCAACCTCAAGCTCCCGGCGCTGGCCGAGCGTGCGGAAGACATTCCGCTGCTGGCAAACCACCTGCTGCGCCAGTCCGCCGACCGGCACAAGCCGTTCGTGCGCGCGTTTTCTACGGATGCGATGAAGCGCCTGATGACGGCGAGCTGGCCGGGGAACGTGCGCCAGCTGGTGAACGTGATTGAGCAGTGCGTCGCGCTGAGCTCGTCGCCGGTCATCGGCGACGCGCTGGTCGAGCAGGCGCTGGAAGGGGAAAACACCGCGCTGCCGACCTTTGCCGAAGCGCGCAACCAGTTCGAGCTGAACTATCTGCGCAAGCTCCTGCAGATCACCAAGGGCAACGTGACCCACGCGGCGCGCATGGCCGGACGCAACCGCACCGAGTTCTACAAGCTGCTGTCGCGCCACGAGCTGGAAGCGAACGATTTTAAAGAGTAGTACCGCAAAATTTGAATGAATATGATACTGTGAGCAATCGATTACGATCAGCTTACAGGCAAGCGTTTAAGGACCCACCATGAAAAAGATTGATGCGATTATTAAACCTTTCAAACTGGACGATGTGCGTGAAGCGCTCGCGGAAGTGGGCATCACCGGGATGACCGTGACGGAAGTGAAGGGTTTTGGTCGCCAGAAGGGCCACACCGAGCTTTATCGTGGCGCGGAGTACATGGTGGACTTTCTGCCGAAAGTGAAAATCGAAATTGTGGTCAGTGACGATATCGTCGATACCTGCGTGGATACCATTATCCGCACGGCGCAGACGGGAAAAATCGGCGACGGGAAAATCTTCGTCTTCGACGTGGCGCGCGTGATCCGTATCCGTACCGGCGAAGAAGACGACGCGGCGATTTAACATTGCCAACGGTTATGTAGGCCGGGTAAGGCTCAGCCGCCAGCCGGCGAAAAAAAAGCCCCTCGAAAGAGGGGCTTTTTGCATTACAACACCTTGTGCGGGCCGAAGCATTCGTAATGAATGTTGTCTTTATTCACGCCCAGCTCAACCAGCTGCTTCGCGGCAAACTGCATAAACGCCACCGGCCCGCAGACGTAGAACTGCATCTCCGGCGCGCTGAACGCCCCTTCATGCTGGCGTAAATCCATCAGCCCTTCGCTGTCGAAGCGCGCCGCGGCGCGGTCGGCCTCTGTCGGCAGGCGATACCAGGTATGCGCGCTAAAGCGCGGCAGAGCCGCCGCCAGCGTTTTCACTTCATCAGCGAAGGCATGCACGTCGCCGTTCTCGGCGGCGTGGAACCAGTTTACCTGCGCGCTATGGTTTGCTTTCGCCAGGGTGTCCAGCATCGCCAGCATCGGCGTTTGGCCCACGCCCGCGGAGATCAGCGTGACCGGGGTATTGGCGTCCACGGCCATAAAGAAATCGCCGGCAGGCGCGGCCAGATGAACCATGTCGCCTACTTTCGCTTCGTTATGCAGCCAGCTTGATACCTGGCCACTCTCTTCGCGTTTCACCGCAATACGGTAGCCTTTACCGTTCGGCGTGCGGGTGAGGGAGTACTGGCGAATTTCCTGATGCGGGAAGCCTTCCGGCTTGAGCCACACGCCCAGATACTGGCCGGGCTGATAGTCCGCCACCGGCTTGCCGTCTACCGGCTCAAACTCAAAGCTGGTAATCAGTGAGCTGCGCGGCGTTTTCTCTACGATGCGGAACGGACGCGTCCCTTCCCAGCCGCCGTTTTTGCTGGCGTTTTCGCTGTAGATCTGCGCTTCACGATTGATAAACACGCCTGCCAGCACGCCGTAGGCCTTACCCCATGCGTCCAGCACTTCCTGGCCCGGGCTGAACATTTCGTCCAGCGTTGCCAGCAGGTGCGCGCCAACGATGTTGTACTGCTCGGGTTGGATCTGGAAGCTGGTGTGTTTCTGCGCGATTTTCTCTACCGCAGGCAGCAGGGCCGGCAGGTTTTCAATGTTGCTGGCGTAGGCGGCGATGGCGTTAAACAGCGCTTCACGCTGATCGCCGTTGCGCTGGTTGCTCATGTTAAAAATCTCTTTGAGCTCCGGATTGTGCGCGAACATGCGATCGTAAAAATGGGCGGTCAGCTTAGGACCGGTTTCAACCAGCAGGGGAATGGTAGCCTTAACGGTAGCGATGGTTTGAGCGTCTAACATAGCAACTTCCTTCATATGTTACTTTAATGATGTATTTTGAATGCATCTTATAAAAATAACCCTGTAATGTAAATGGTTCTTTGCATAGTGAAAAATATGCATCACAAAGCTGAAAAGAATTCCGCTGAAACGGACGACCGCTTTATTGCTCAAACCCTTGCGTGGCGCGAAGGAAAACGTTTGCGTAAAATCGTTTGTCAAGACCTGTTATCGAAGAACTATTCGGTTATACTGTTGCGCGTCGTCCAACTGGACTGCCTTTTCAGGCCAAAATTTACTTGTTAGCTGAGTCAGGAGATGCGGATGTTAAAGCGTGAAATGAACATTGCCGATTATGATGCCGAACTGTGGCAGGCTATGGAGCAGGAAAAAGTACGTCAGGAAGAGCACATCGAACTGATCGCCTCCGAGAACTACACCAGCCCGCGCGTCATGCAGGCGCAGGGTTCTCAGCTGACCAACAAATACGCTGAAGGTTACCCGGGCAAGCGCTACTACGGCGGTTGCGAGTACGTTGATATCGTTGAGCAGCTGGCGATTGACCGTGCGAAAGAACTCTTTGGCGCAGACTATGCTAACGTGCAGCCGCACTCTGGCTCTCAGGCTAACTTTGCCGTTTACACCGCGCTGCTGCAGCCGGGCGATACCGTTCTCGGTATGAACCTGGCGCAGGGCGGCCACCTGACTCACGGCTCCCCGGTTAACTTCTCCGGCAAACTGTACAACATCATTCCTTACGGCATTGATGAGTCCGGTAAAATTGACTACGAAGACATGGCGAAGCAGGCCAAAGAGCACAAGCCGAAGATGATTATCGGCGGCTTCTCCGCCTACTCCGGCATCGTTGACTGGGCAAAAATGCGTGAAATCGCAGACAGCATCGGCGCGTACCTGTTCGTCGATATGGCGCACGTGGCGGGCCTGATTGCCGCAGGCGTTTACCCTAACCCGGTTCCTCACGCCCACGTTGTCACCACCACCACCCACAAAACCCTGGCGGGTCCGCGCGGCGGCCTGATCCTGGCGAAGGGCGGTGACGAAGAGCTGTATAAGAAACTGAACTCTGCCGTGTTCCCAAGCGCGCAGGGCGGCCCGCTGATGCACGTCATCGCGGCGAAAGCCGTTGCGCTGAAGGAAGCGATGGAGCCAGAGTTTAAGGTTTACCAGCAGCAGGTTGCCAAAAACGCGAAAGCGATGGTGGACGTGTTCCTGAACCGCGGCTACAAAGTGGTCTCCGGTGGTACTGAAAACCACCTGTTCCTGCTGGATCTGGTTGATAAAAACCTGACCGGTAAAGAAGCTGACGCTGCCCTGGGCCGCGCCAACATCACCGTCAACAAAAACAGCGTACCAAACGATCCGAAGAGCCCGTTCGTGACGTCCGGTATCCGTATCGGTTCTCCGGCGATTACGCGTCGCGGCTTCAAAGAAGCGGAAGCGAAAGAGCTGGCGGGATGGATGTGTGACGTTCTGGACAATATCAATGACGAAGCGGTAATCGAGCGCGTTAAGGGTAAAGTTCTGGATATCTGCGCACGCTTCCCAGTGTACGCATAATTCGTCTGCTTCGCAGAAACAAAAAGGCCGCGCACGCGGCCTTTTTTTATGCGTTAACGGCGGTCAAGGGATATCGCCCCCGGACCAACAATCGCCAGCAGCAGGAACGCCCCGGCGATACTGACGTTCTTGTAGAAGTTAATCATGTTAGGCAGCACCGCATCTCCGCTCATGTTCCAGTAGTGGTGGCCAATCACCGCCGTCCCCAGCGTATAAAAGACAAACAGCACGGCGAGAGGGCGGGTGAAAAAGCCCAGCACGATAAGGATCGCGAAAGGGACTTCCATCACCACGGCGATTATGGCGGCCAGCGTTGGCATAGGTGCGCCAAGGGAGGTCATGTATTGTACCGTGCCGCTAAATCCCGTCAGCTTCGGAAAGCCAAAGATAATAAACAGCACAACAATGGCGATGCGGGCAATCAGCAGCAGGAAATGACGCGACTGGCCAAAATCGAAATAACGGAGAGTGTTCATAGGTGGCTCGTTTTTGTGGGGATCCCGTTTTAAAACTAATACACAAATCAACACTCTGCCATTCAGCTTTTCTTCATAAATCAGCCTGTAGCATGAGAGCAAACGCGGCGGGGAATCATATTTATGCTGGATGAAACCCTGCAAAGCATAAGTGTTATTTACTTGTTAATCGTTGCTTGCGCTGGCCCCGGTTTAACGCCAGACTATCGCCTCCAATTCGGGAGGGATTCATGGTTTTGCATTCCACGCGCTGGCTGGCGCTCAGCTATTTTACCTACTTCTTTAGCTACGGTATTTTTCTGCCTTTCTGGAGCGTCTGGCTTAAGGGCATTGGGCTTACCCCTGAAACCATTGGCGTTCTGCTCGGCGCCGGGCTGGTGGCGCGTTTTCTGGGCAGCCTGCTGATTGCCCCGCGCGTCAGCGATCCCTCACTGCTGATTAAATCCCTGCGTATTCTCGCGCTGCTCACGCTGGTCTTTTTGGCCTGCTTCTGGGTAAGCCACCAGTTTGCCTGGCTGATGGTGGTGATGGTGGGCTTCAACCTCTTTTTCTCACCGCTGGTGCCGCTTACGGACGCGCTGGCGAACACCTGGCAAAAACAGATCACGATGGACTACGGGCGCGTGCGCCTGTGGGGGTCAATTGCCTTTGTGATTGGCTCGGCGCTGGTGGGAAAACTGGTCAGCCTTTACGATTACCGGGCGATTCTGGCGCTGCTGAGCGTCGGTATCGCCTCGATGCTGCTGGGCATGCTGCTGCGTCCGTCGGTGATGCCGCAGGGCGAAAGCCGCCACCAGGAGCGTGCGGGCTGGCCGGCATGGCGCGCTCTGGTGGCGCAAAGCTGGCGCTTTTTGGCGTGCGTGTGCCTGCTTCAGGGGGCGCATGCGGCCTATTATGGCTTTAGCGCCATTTACTGGCAGGGGGCAGGCTACTCCGCTTCCGCGGTCGGATATCTGTGGTCGCTCGGCGTGGTGGCGGAAGTGATTGTTTTTGCGCTCAGTAAAAAGCTCTTCCGCCGCTTTGGCGCGCGCGATCTGCTGCTGCTTTCCGCCGTTTGCGGCGTGGCGCGCTGGGGGATCATGGGCTGGACGACCGAACTGCCGTGGCTGATCGTGGCGCAGATCCTGCATTGCGGCACATTCACCGTGTGTCATCTTGCGGCGATGCGTTACATAGCGGCGCGAGAGGGCGGGGACGTGATCAGGCTTCAGGCGGTTTACTCTGCGGTGGCGATGGGCGGCAGCATTGCGGTGATGACGGTCTTTGCCGGATTCCTGTATCAACACCTCGGCCACGGCGTGTTCTGGGTAATGGCGCTGGTTGCGCTGCCGGCGATGGTGGTGCGCCCGAAAGTGGTGGCGCGCGCGTAGTTACGCTTCCAGCATAGCGCGGATGTGTTCCTGCTGCTGGGCATTAAGCGCTTCCACGGCGTGGATCAGCGGCGGTGAGAATAGCGGCAGGGCGGTGGCGTAAGGGGTAATGACCAGCGCCGCCTCGCGCGGAGCCCCCTCTTTCTGAAACGCCTGGAGCGTCAGGTAGCGAATATTGAGCGGCAGCAGGGTAAGCTCGCGCAGCTGCTGCTCGATGACCTCTTCGCAGGCTTTGTCTTCACCCGTCAGCAGGACCACCTGCTTTTCATGCAGGTCGGTTTCCTGCATCAGCCAGGCGCCAAATATCACCGCCACCAGGCTCATCTCCTCATCGGAAAAACGCAGCCCAAACTCCGCTTCAAGCTCAAACAGGGCGGCCTTGGTGGTGCGCAGCAGGCGCGGGTAAAGGCGGTGGATCTCCTCCGGCAGGCTGTTATCAATACCGATCTCAAACAGCGAGCGATCCAGCGCCTGAGCAAGATGAACATACAGCTGATCGGTCAGCCCTTGCTCGTCGCTGAACTTCATCCCCGTCTGCGTGCGGAACCGCGCCACCATCCGCACAATCGCCCGACGCAGGCGCTGGTCCTGCTGGTGTTTATCCATCGCCGGATCGGGCGTGCGCAGCATCATAAACAGCAGCGCCAGAAATAGCTGCTCGTCGCGGTGGGCGCCCTGCGGGACGCGGCGCTTCCAGTGGCGCACGATCTCCTGCGCCGTAAAGTATTCACCTCTCGACTGCGTCCAGCTGCGCTGAACGGGCGAAAACTGCGGAGTATTACCCAGCTGATGCTGGATAAGGCAATACTGCAGATAGAGCTGCAAAAACTGGACGTCGCGGCAGTCAAACTGGCGCTGAAGCTTGCGGGCACAAAAGCCGATCAGCGCCCGCAGGTTGGCATCGTCATAAAGCGGCCGGGCAATGCCCTGCTGTTTAAGCGCGGTTTTTAACGCCGGAGTAAACTGGTGCGAGACAAACTGTGGGCAAAGCCGCAGCGCGCGGCGCAGCCAGTGCAGCAGGCACAGGCGCTGATTGAGGGCCGAGCCTTCAATCCGGTAGCTTCCGTCATGGTGTGTAACAATGTCCAGCCGGTGATAGCGCTGGATTTCATCGCGCGTCTCGGCTATATCTTGCCGTGCCAAGGCGTCATCGACCCCGTTGGCAAGGATAATGCTCTGCGCAGTGACGGCAGCATCGGGCAGGTAAAGCATTAAAAGCACCTGGCAGCGGCGCTGCGAACTGGAAAGCACAGATGGAATTTCAAGCGTCGGCATCATCTGTCGGGTATCCAGTGTGAATGTTAGATAAGAATAGCTAAAGGATGCGCGCTGAAAAGCGCACCGGCGGGCCTTTCACTCAGGATTGCTGGCGAACATCACAGAATTTTTGACGTGAGGAATTGATGCAAATAGTTAAACACAGCGCGATGGCGGTATTTTTGGCGGTTTTCACCTCTGCCGTCAGCGCGCATCCTCATAGTTTCATTAGCCTGAAAACGGAGATCGTCTCGGACGGCAAACAGCTGAACGGCCTTAAAATGCGCTGGACGATGGATGAAATCACCTCGGCGGACCTGCTCTACGATGCGGGAAACGCGAAGCCGGGCGATGAGATCTGGAAAAAACTGGCGGCGGAAGTGATGGCCAACGTGCTTGGTCAGCACTACTTCACCGAGTTCTGGCATAGCGGGCAAAAGGTTAAATTTCTCAATCGTCCAACGGAATACGGTATGACGCGCGAAGGCCACCGGGCGGTGCTGTCGTTCGTGCTCCCGCTGGCGCATCCCCAGCCGCTGGCCGGGCAGACGTATACCTTTTCCACCTTCGACCCGACCTACTACGTCGATATGAGCTACGCCGAGGACGGCGACGTGCAGCTTCCCGCATCGTTACAAAAGGTCTGCAAACTTGCCGTCCATACGCCGAAGCCCAGCGACGAAACGCTGAACTTTGCACTCTCTCTCGATAAAGCCGATGCGCCGCCGGAGGATATGGAGTTGGGTAAACAGTTTGCGCAGGAGGTGACGCTGCAATGTCAGTAATTGCCTCTTCAGCCCGGAAAACGCGCCGCTGGGTGCACTTCTGGCCGCTGGCGCTGTTTATGCTGCTGGCCGCGGGCGGCCTGCTGTGGCTGTGGCATGCCTGGCCGCAGGTGATGATGAAAAGCATCGTCTGGCAGCGCGAGGTTAACCTGCAGATGAGCGGACTATTGAAGGCGGTGGCGGAAAACCCCGCGAAAGCGGGCGGCTCGCTGCTGGCGTTCAGCTTTATCTACGGCGTGCTGCACGCCCTGGGGCCGGGGCACGGCAAAATCGTTATCACCACCTGGCTTGCCACCCATCCTTCTAAGCTGCGATCGAGCATCGGCCTGACGCTGGCGTCATCTTTGCTTCAGGGCGGCGTGGCGATTGCGCTGGTCGTGGTGGTGCTTTCGCTTTTACAGCTTCCCGCGCGTCAGCTTCACATGAGCAGCTTCTGGCTGGAGAAGGGGAGTTATGCGCTGGTCGGCGTGCTCGGGCTGATCCTCTGCTGGCGGGCGGTGAAAAAGCTGCGCGCGCTGCTGCAAAAGCCCAAATTCAAAGCGTTCACTCCTCATCATGTGCATGACGCCCACTGCGGCTGCGGGCACCAGCATCTGCCGACGCAGGAGCAGCTTCAAAGCGGAGACGACTGGCGCGCCCGTACGATGATTGTGCTGTCCATGGGCATGCGCCCGTGCTCGGGGGCGATCATGGTGCTGCTGTTCAGCAAGGTGATTGGCGTGTTCGGCTGGGGCATGCTGTCGGCGCTGGCGATGGCGGCGGGAACATCGCTGACCATTTCATCTCTGGCCGTGCTGGTACACTGGTTCCGTCAGCTGGCGATAAAGCTCAGCGGCACGAAAACGCCGGTACTGTGGCGACAGGTTGGGTGGACAACGCTCGCACTGGCGGGCGGGGTGATTCTGCTGGTGGCGGCGGTGACGATGTGGATAAGCGCGGTGCCGGTGGGAAGGGGATTGCGGCCATTTTAGCTGTAATTCCCTCTCCCACAGGGAGAGGGAATACCGGGATTAACGCTTCAGCGCGTCGCTCAGCTCGTCACGCATGTTTGCCAGCATGGCTTTCACCACGCGTGGGTTACCCGCAACGATGTTGCCGGTAGACATGTAGTTATGGCCGCCGGTGAAATCGCACACGATGGCGCCTGCTTCACGCGCGATCAGCTCGCCCGCAGCAAAGTCCCACGGCTTGAGAGACAGCTCGAAGTAACCGTCAACGCGACCGGTCGCCACGTAGGCCAGATCCAGCGCGGCGGAGCCGGTGCGGCGGAAGTCCGCGCACTCGGTGAACAGCTTGCCGAGGATATTCATGTAAGTGGTTGCGTGCTGCTTCGCCTTGAACGGGAAGCCGGTCGCCAGAATGGTGCCGTCCAGATCGCGCGCGTTGCTGCAGCGCAGACGGTAGCCGTTCAGCTGTGCGCCCTGACCGCGAGTCGCGGTAAACAGTTCGTTACGCATTGGATCGTAAACCACGGCGACTTCAGTACGGCCTTTAATGCGTACGGCGATAGACACGGAGAAGTGTGGCAGGCGTTTTACAAAGTTGGTAGTGCCATCCAGCGGATCGATAACCCATTGAACATCCTGATCGGTACCTTCATGTTCACCGCTTTCTTCGGTGATGATGGTGTGCTGCGGGTAAGATTTGCGGATCGTTTCGATAATAATCGCTTCTGCGGCTTTATCGACGTTGGTCACAAAATCATTGCTGCCTTTCTGGCTGGTTTCTACGGAGTCAGGTGTTTCGTAGTGTTTGGCAATTACATTACCCGCCTTGCGCGCTGCGCGCACGGCGATGGTCAGCATCGGATGCATCGGTCTCTCTCACTGGATGTTAAAGAACGGGAAAATCGGCGCAGAGTATAGCAGCGGGATCGGATTATGTCTCTCGTTTATGGTAATATGCCGGAATATTCTTCAGACACAGAATCCAGATACCTAAAACTATGCTGCAAAACATTCGAATCGTGCTGGTCGAAACATCGCACACCGGCAACATGGGCTCCGTGGCCCGCGCTATGAAAACCATGGGCTTAACGAACCTGTGGCTGGTTAACCCGCTGGTGAAACCCGACTCTCAGGCCATCGCGCTGGCCGCCGGTGCCAGCGACGTGATCGGCAACGCGCAAATTGTCGATACGCTGGATGAAGCCCTGGCCGGATGCAGCCTGGTTGTCGGCACCAGCGCGCGCTCCCGCACGCTGCCGTGGCCAATGCTGGACCCGCGCGAGTGCGGCCTGAAAAGCGTGTCGGAAGCCGAGCAGGCGCCGGTTGCGCTGGTGTTTGGCCGGGAACGCGTTGGCCTGACCAACGACGAGCTGCAGAAGTGCCATTATCACGTCGCGATTGCCGCGAACCCGGAATACAGCTCGCTGAACCTGGCGATGGCGGTGCAGGTTATCGCCTACGAAGTGCGTATGGCGTGGCTGGCCACGCAGGAGAAAGAGGTAGAGCCTAAAGAAGAGACGGCCTATCCGCTGGTGGACGACCTGGAGCGCTTCTACGGCCACCTGGAGCAGACGCTGCTGTCCACCGGCTTTATCCGCGAAGGCCATCCGGGTCAGGTGATGAACAAGCTGCGCCGTCTGTTTACCCGCGCGCGCCCTGAAAGCCAGGAGCTGAACATCCTGCGCGGGATTCTGGCGTCGATTGAGCAGAAGAATAAGGAATAGTGCAGTGTGTTTTCCCCCTCTCCCCGTGGGAGAGGGCCGGGGTGAGGGCATCAGGCCGCACCTTTGCTATGAACGCACAGAAGGTTAAATACCTGACTAAAACAGTCAAGTAAATAGTTGACCATTTTAGTCAGGAATGTCAGACTTGGCCCTGCTATGCAATACCCCCATTTTACAATAAAAAACCCCGGGCAGGGGCGAGTTTGAGGTTAAGTAAGACATGAGACTGACATCTAAAGGGCGTTATGCCGTGACCGCGATGCTGGACGTTGCGCTCAACTCCGAAGCGGGCCCGGTTCCGTTGGCTGATATTTCTGAACGACAAGGGATCTCCCTCTCTTACCTGGAACAGCTGTTCTCCAGACTGCGTAAAAATGGGCTGGTTTCCAGCGTACGCGGCCCGGGCGGCGGTTATCTGCTCGGTAAAGACGCGGGCAGTATTGCGGTTGGCGAAGTGATCAGCGCGGTTGATGAATCCGTTGACGCGACCCGCTGCCAGGGTAAAGGCGGCTGCCAGGGCGGCGATAAGTGCCTGACCCACGCGCTGTGGCGCGACCTGAGCGACCGTCTGACCGGCTTCCTGAACAACATCACTCTCGGTGAACTGGTGAATAACCAGGAAGTTCTGGACGTCTCTGGCCGTCAGCACAGCCATGAATCACAGCGCAGCACCCGCGCGCAGGACGCAATCGACGTCAAATTACGCGCCTAATTAGGGCAAAAATTATAAGATTTCAGAATCAGGCCGGGGCTTGATGCCCCGCGAACTCGGTCGTACATCCAGCCGGTTGCCTGATTCCTTGCATTGAAGCGATGTACGGAGTTTATAGAGCAATGAAATTACCGATTTATCTCGATTACTCCGCAACCACGCCGGTGGACCCGCGTGTTGCCGAGAAAATGATGCAGTGTCTGACCCTGGACGGAAACTTTGGTAACCCAGCGTCCCGTTCACACCGTTTTGGCTGGCATGCGGAAGAGGCGGTCGATATCGCCCGTAATCAGATTGCTGACCTCGTCGGCGCCGACCCGCGTGAAATTGTTTTCACCTCCGGCGCGACCGAATCCGATAACCTGGCGATCAAAGGTGCAGCCAACTTTTATCAGAAAAAAGGCAAGCACATCATCACCAGCAAAACCGAACACAAAGCCGTGCTGGATACCTGCCGTCAGCTGGAGCGCGAAGGGTTTGAAGTAACCTACCTGGCGCCACAGAGCAACGGTATCATCGACCTGAAAGAGCTCGAAGCCGCCATGCGCGACGACACCATTCTGGTCTCCATCATGCACGTTAACAACGAAATCGGCGTGGTGCAGGACATCGCCACCATCGGCGAAATGTGCCGTGCGCGCGGTATCATCTACCACGTGGATGCGACCCAGAGCGTGGGCAAACTGCCTATCGACCTGAGCCAGCTGAAAGTGGACCTGATGTCCTTCTCCGGCCACAAAATCTATGGCCCGAAAGGCATCGGCGCGCTGTACGTTCGTCGTAAGCCACGTATCCGCATCGAAGCACAGATGCACGGCGGCGGTCACGAGCGCGGCATGCGTTCCGGCACCCTGCCTGTTCACCAGATCGTGGGCATGGGCGAAGCGTATCGCATCGCGAAAGAAGAGATGGAAGCCGAGATGGCGCGCCTGCGCACGCTGCGTAACCGTCTGTGGGACGGCGTGAAGGATATGGAAGAAGTGTATCTGAACGGCGATCTCGAGCAGGGCGCACCGAACATCCTCAACGTCAGCTTCAACTACGTTGAAGGCGAATCGCTGATCATGGCGCTGAAAGACCTGGCCGTTTCTTCCGGTTCTGCCTGTACGTCTGCAAGCCTCGAGCCATCCTACGTGCTGCGCGCGCTGGGCATGACCGACGAGCTGGCACACAGCTCTATCCGTTTCTCTTTAGGTCGTTTCACTACCGAAGAAGAGATTGACTACACCATCAAGCTGGTACGCAACTCCATCGGCCGCCTGCGCGACCTTTCTCCACTGTGGGAAATGTTCAAGCAGGGCGTGGATCTGAACAGCATTGAATGGTCACATCACTAATCGGTACATAAGGAGAATTTAACATGGCATACAGCGAAAAAGTCATCGATCATTACGAGAACCCGCGCAACGTTGGCTCTTTTGACAACAGCGACGATAGCGTAGGCAGCGGCATGGTTGGCGCGCCGGCGTGTGGCGACGTGATGAAGCTGCAGATTAAAGTCAACAATGAAGGTATCATTGAGGACGCGCGCTTCAAAACCTACGGCTGCGGTTCTGCTATTGCATCCAGCTCCCTGGTCACCGAGTGGGTGAAGGGCAAGTCTCTGGACGAAGCACAGGCAATCAAGAACACCGATATTGCTGAAGAGCTCGAACTGCCGCCGGTGAAAATTCACTGCTCTATCCTGGCAGAAGACGCGATTAAAGCCGCCATTGCGGACTATAAAAGCAAACGTGAAGCAAAATAATTGAGGTTTGAGTATGTCGATTACCCTTAGCGACAGCGCTGCCGCGCGAGTAAGCTCTTTTCTGGCGAACCGTGGTAAAGGCTTTGGCCTGCGGCTGGGCGTACGTACCTCCGGCTGTTCCGGTATGGCTTACGTACTGGAGTTTGTTGACGAACCGGCGTCTGACGACACCGTGTTTGAAGACAAGGGCGTGAAGGTGGTGGTCGATGGCAAAAGCCTGCAGTTCCTCAACGGCACTCAGCTGGACTTCGTTAAAGAAGGCCTGAACGAAGGGTTCAAATTCACGAACCCGAACGTCAAAGACGAGTGTGGTTGCGGCGAAAGCTTCCACGTTTAACCGCGCGTCATCCGAAACCCCACCGTGGCTCTACCGCTGCGCGTGGGGTTTGTTCTAACTGGCTACCCCTGAGATTGTTATGGATTACTTCACTCTCTTCGGACTACCCGCGCAATACCCGATCGATCTCCAGGCGCTGACGATCCGTTTCCAGGATCTGCAGCGTCAGTATCATCCGGATAAATTCGCCAGCGGCACGCAGGCTGAACAGCTGGCGGCGGTATCGCATTCCGCCACCATTAACCAGGCCTGGCAGACGCTGCGCCATCCGCTGGCGCGCGCGGAATATCTGCTCTCGCTCCACGGCTTCGACCTGGCGAGCGAACAGCACACCGTGCGCGACACGGCGTTTCTGATGGAACAGCTGGAGCTGCGCGAAGAGCTGGATGAGATTGAACAGGCCAAAGACGAAGCGCGCCTGGAAATCTTTATCAAGCGCGTGAAGGGCATGTTCGATACTCGCCATCAGCAGATGGTGACGCAACTGAACGACGAGAGCTGGGATCTGGCGGCGGACACCGTGCGCAAGCTCCGTTTTCTCGATAAACTGCGAAGCAGCGCTGAACAACTCGAAGAAAAGCTGCTCGACTTTTAATTTCGGAAGCAAATTATGGCCTTATTACAAATTAGTGAGCCTGGCTTAAGTGCCGCACCGCACCAGCGTCGTCTGGCGGTCGGTATTGATCTTGGCACCACCAATTCCCTCGTGGCGACCGTGCGCAGCGGCCAGGCGGAAACGCTGGCTGACGAGCAGGGCCGCCATCTGCTGCCTTCCGTCGTCCACTACCAGCAGCAGGGGCACGCGGTAGGCTATGACGCCCGCGCGAACGCCGCGCGCGATCCGGCCAACACCATCAGCTCCGTTAAGCGCATGATGGGCCGCTCGCTGGCCGACATTCAGGACCGCTACCCGCATCTGCCGTATCAGCTTCAGGCCAGTGAAAACGGCCTGCCGATGATCGCAACCGCGGCAGGTCTGCTGAACCCGATTCGCGTTTCCGCTGACATCCTCAAAGCGCTGGCGGCCCGCGCGACGGCGACGCTCGGCGGCGATCTGGACGGCGTGGTGATCACCGTTCCGGCCTACTTTGACGACGCGCAGCGTCAGGGCACCAAGGACGCCGCGCGTCTGGCGGGCCTGCACGTGCTGCGCCTGCTGAACGAGCCGACGGCGGCGGCGATTGCCTACGGCCTCGACTCCGGTCAGGAAGGGGTGATTGCGGTTTACGATCTTGGCGGCGGTACTTTTGATATCTCTATCCTGCGCCTGAGCCGCGGCGTGTTTGAAGTGCTGGCCACCGGCGGCGATTCCGCGCTGGGCGGCGATGATTTCGACCACCTTCTGGCGGACTACATCCGCGAGCAGGCAGGGGTTGCCGATCGCAGCGACAACCGCTTACAGCGTGAACTGCTTGATGCCGCGATTGCAGCGAAAATCGCGCTCAGCGATGCCGATTCTGTGACGGTTAACGTGGCGGGATGGCAGGGTGAAATCACCCGTGAAACCTTTAATGAACTCATTTCCCCGCTGGTGAAGCGTACCCTGCTGGCCTGCCGCCGCGCGTTGAAAGATGCGGGCGTTGAGGCCGACGAGGTGCTGGAAGTGGTCATGGTCGGCGGCTCGACCCGCGTGCCGCTGGTGCGCGAGCGCGTGGGCGACTTCTTTGGCCGCACGCCGCTGACCTCCATCGACCCGGACAAAGTGGTGGCCGTGGGTGCTGCTATCCAGGCCGATATTCTGGTTGGCAACAAGCCGGACAGCGAAATGCTGCTGCTGGACGTCATCCCGCTGTCTCTCGGTTTAGAAACCATGGGCGGCCTGGTGGAGAAAGTGATCCCGCGCAATACCACCATCCCGGTGGCGCGCGCGCAGGAGTTCACCACCTTTAAAGACGGCCAGACCGCAATGTCCATCCACGTGATGCAGGGCGAGCGCGAGCTGGTGCAGGACTGCCGCTCCCTGGCGCGCTTCGCGCTGCGCGGTATTTCGGCGCTGCCTGCAGGCGGGGCGCATATTCGCGTCACCTTCCAGGTGGACGCCGACGGCCTGCTGAGCGTCACGGCGATGGAAAAATCGACCGGCGTCGAGTCGTCGATTCAGGTGAAGCCGTCCTACGGCCTGACAGATGGCGAAATCGCCTCCATGATTCAGGATTCAATGAGCTACGCCGAACAGGACGTGAAGGCGCGCATGCTGGCCGAACAGAAAGTTGAAGCCGCGCGCGTGCTGGAGAGCTTGACCGGCGCGCTCACTGCCGATGCCGCGCTGCTAAGCGCCGCTGAGCGTCAGGTCATTGACCAGGCTGCCGCGCACTTAAGCCTGGTCGCCATGGGCAATGACGCTGACGCAATAGAAGAAGCCATTAAAAACGTTGATAAACAAACCCAGGACTTCGCCGCTCGCCGCATGGACAAATCCGTCCGCGTCGCGCTGAAAGGCCAGTCCGTGGACGAGGTTTAATATGCCAAAGATTGTTATTTTGCCTCATGCGGACCTGTGTCCGGATGGCGCTGTTCTGGAAGCGAAGACCGGTGAGACCATTCTCGATGTTGCCCTGCGCGCAGGTATCGAAGTGGAACACGCCTGCGAAAAATCCTGTGCCTGCACCACCTGCCACTGCATCGTGCGTGAAGGTTTTGACTCGCTGGCCGAGAGCACCGAAGACGAAGACGACATGCTGGATAAAGCATGGGGTCTGGAACCGGACAGCCGCTTAAGCTGCCAGGCGGCGGTCACCGATGAAGATCTGGTCGTTGAGTTCCCGCGCTACACCATCAACCACGCACGCGAGCATTGATATGGGACTGAAGTGGACAGACAGCCGTGAAATCGGCGAAGCGCTGTACGACGCTAACCCGGATCTCGATCCGAAAACCGTACGCTTCACCGATATGCACCAGTGGATTTGCGATCTGGAGGATTTTGACGACGATCCCAACGCATCCAATGAAAAAATTCTGGAGGCGATTCTGTTAGTCTGGTTAGATGAAGCAGAGTAAATCACTTAACGGGCTGCCTTCAGGCGGCCCGTTTGCTAATAAGGATAAATAAAATGACCGAAGCGATGAAGATTACGCTCTCTTCGCAGCCAGCCGACGCGCGCTGGGGCGAGAAAGCCACCTACAGCATCAATAACGACGGCATTACCCTGCACCTGACGGGCAAAGACGATTTGGGCCTGATCCAGCGCGCCGCGCGTAAAATTGACGGCCTTGGCATTAAGCATGTCTCTCTGGAAGGCGAAGGCTGGGACACCGACCGCAGCTGGGCGTTCTGGGCGGGCTACAAAGGGCCAAAAGGCACCCGCAAAATTGAGTGGGCCAGCCTTGATGAAGCCGGTCAGAAAGAGCTGGAAAGCCGCCTGAAGATTATCGACTGGGTGCGTGACACCATCAACGCCCCGGCGGAAGATCTCGGGCCCGAGCAGCTGGCGCAGCGTGCCGTTGACCTGCTGTGCGGCGTGGCGGGCGAGAAAATGTCCTACCGCATCACTAAAGGCGAAGACCTTCGCGAGCAGAATTACATGGGCCTCCACACCGTAGGCCGTGGCTCCGAGCGTCCGCCGGTGCTGCTGGCGCTAGACTTCAACCCAACCGGTGATAAAGAAGCGCCCGTATTTGCCTGCCTGGTCGGCAAAGGCATCACCTTTGATACCGGCGGCTACAGCCTGAAGCAGAGCGCGTTCATGGACTCCATGAAGTCCGATATGGGCGGCGCGGCAACCATTACCGGCGCGCTGGCGTTTGCCATCACCCGCGGTCTGAACAAGCGCGTGAAGCTGTACCTGTGCTGCGCGGACAACATGGTCAGCGGCAACGCCTTCAAGCTGGGCGACATCATTCGCTACCGCAACGGTAAAAATGTCGAAGTGATGAACACCGACGCCGAAGGCCGCCTGGTGCTGGCCGATGGCCTGATCGACGCTTCTGCCCAGAAGCCGGAGCTGATCATCGACATGGCGACCCTGACGGGCGCGGCGAAAACCGCGCTGGGCAATGACTACCACGCGCTGTTCAGCTTTGACGACAGGCTGGCCGCCCGCGTGCTGGCAAGCGCTGCCGAGGAGAACGAGCCGTTCTGGCGCCTGCCGCTGGCCGAGTTCCACCGCAGCCAGCTGCCGTCTAACTTTGCCGAGCTGAATAACACCGCAAGCGCCGCGTACTCGGCGGGGGCAAGCACCGCGGCGGGCTTCCTGTCGCACTTCGTTGAGAACTATCACGAGGGCTGGCTGCACGTTGACTGCTCCGCAACCTACCGTAAAGCGGCGGTGGAGCAATGGTCCGCAGGCGCGACCGGTCTCGGCGTGCGCACGATTGCGAACCTGCTGACGGCTGAGTAATTATTGCCCCCTCACTCCAGCCCTCTCCCCTTTGGGGAGAGGGCGTTCAAATTCCCTCTCCCCAAAGGGGAGAGGGTTAGGGTGAGGGGAGGAATGCACCATCTGGAATCATTATGTCAGAAACCAAAAACGAATTAGAAACCCTGCTGGAGCAGGCGGCGACCGAGCCCGCCCACCGTCCGGCATTTTTCCGCACGCTGCTGGAATCCACCGTCTGGGTGCCGGGAACGGCGGCCGAAGGGGTGCAGGTTGTCGAAGACAGCGCCCTGGATCTGCTGCACTGGGAGAAAGACGACGGCGCGTCGGTGATCCCGTTCTTCACCTCGCTGGAGGCGCTGCAGAAGGCAGTGGAAGACGAACAGGCGTTCGTGGTGATGCCCGTTCGCACGCTGTTCGAAATGACGCTCGGCCAGACGCTGTTCCTGAACGCCAAACTGCCGATCGGCAAAGAGTTTACGCCGCGTGAAATCAGCCATCTGATTGGCGAAGAGGGTAATCCGCTTAGCACTCAGGAAGTGCTGGAAGGGGGCGAAACGCTGCTGCTGTCAGAGGTGGCTGAACCGCCCGCGCAGATGATCGACTCGCTGATTACGCTGTTTAAAACCCTCAAGCCGGTGAAGCGGGCGTTCCTGTGCTCCATCAAAGAAGGCGCGGACGAGCAGCCCGTGCTGCTGATTGGCATCGAAGCCGACGGGGATATCGAAGAGATTATTCAGGCGGCGGGAAGCGTGGCGACCGACACGCTGCCGGGCGACGAGCCCATTGATATCTGCCAGGTGAAGAAAGGCGAGAAGGGCATCAGCCACTTTATTACCGAGCACATCACGCCGTTCTACGAGCGTCGCTGGGGCGGCTTCCTGCGCGACCTGAAAACTAACCGTATTCTCTAAACACAGCGGGGTGAGTCTTCACCCCGCTGCGCTATCAGGCGGGTTCGACGGGCAGATCGCTGCGCGCGCCCCATTCGCTCCATGCCCCGTCGTAAAGCGTCACGTCGTTTACGCCAAGCGTTGCCAGCGCCAGGATCGCTACGCAGGCCGTCACGCCGGAACCGCAGCTGGCGACGATAGGACGCGTAAGATCAACGCCCTGACGCGCGAAAATCTCCCGCAGTTCGTCAGTGGTTTTCAATTCGCCTTCAAACACCAGGTCGCCCCACGGCACGTTCAGCGCGCCGGGAATATGGCCGCGCTTCAGGCCCGCTCGCGGCTCGTCGGCTTCGGCGTTAAAGCGCGGGGCGGGGCGGGCATCGACGATTTGCGCCGTTTTTTCATGGCTGATGACCAGCACGTCGGTCAGGCGTTTAACCACGTCCGGGTTAAACTCAGCGTCAAAATCGCCTTCCGGCAGCGCCACGTCGCCCTGCTGTAGCGGCAGATTGTCGCGCTTCCAGCCGGCCAGACCGCCCGCCAGAATTGACACTTTCTCCACGCCAAAATTTTTCAGCATCCACCACGCGCGCGGCGCAGAGAAGAGATTGCCCTCATCGTATACCACCAGGTGCTTATCACGGCTAACGCCAAGCTCGCGCATCGCCACCGAAAACGCTTCCGGGCGCGGCAGCATGTGCGGCAGGGGGGAGGTATGATCGGAGAGCGCTTCGATATCAAAAAAGACCGCGCCAGGCAGGTGTCCGGCGCGATATTCCGCCGGGACGTCGCGGTGTTCCTGCCCGGGAGGGGCCATCCGCGCGTCAATAATCTGAACTTCCGGGTCGTCGCCGTGTTCAACCAGCCAGTCGGCCGCGACGAAGTATGAGGTAGACATGATTGCCTCCGTTTTTATCCGTAAAGCTGAATTGTCGGCGTTTTTGCGAATACCCACAAGCCGGCCTTCTCCAACGTGCGAGCAACGCCTTATTTTCACTCTCTTTCTCCAAATCGTAATTTGGACTTTTGGTATTAATCAAACATGGCGATAATACTTATCCGGACGATGACCAACAGGCTCTTTGGGCCAGGGACACAGGATGAAACCGTTTCGCTTAGCCGCGCTCTCGCTCGCGCTGCTCACCACCTTTACGCTTGTCGGCTGCGACAATAGCGACGAAAAAACGCAGGCTGCGGCACCCGCGGCTTCCTCTACGACGCAACAGAAAACGCCGGATAAGCCGAATGCGGATACGCTGGCGAAGCTGGCCGCGCAGAGCGAGGGCAAAACGCTGACCCTGCTGGACGCCTCGGAAGTGCAGCTTGACGGTGCGGCAACGCTGGTGCTGACGTTCTCCATTCCGCTCAATCCCGACCAGGATTTTGCGAAAACGGTACACGTAGTGGATAAAAAAAGCGGCAAAGTCGACGGGGCATGGGAGCTTGCGCCGAATCTGAAGGAGCTGCGCCTGCGCCATCTGGAGCCAAACCGTAATCTGGTCGTCACCGTTGAACGCGATCTGCAGGCGCTGAACAAAGCGACGTTTGGTATCGATTATGAAAAAGCACTGACTACCCGGGACGTTGAACCGACGGTCGGCTTTGCCAGCCGCGGTTCGCTGCTGCCGGGCAAGGTCGTGGAAGGGCTGCCGGTAATGGCGCTCAACGTGAACAACGTTGACGTGAACTTCTACCGCGTGAAGCCGGAGTCGCTGGCCGCCTTTGTCAGCCAGTGGGAATACCGCAACGCCCTGACCAACTGGGAATCGGACAATCTGCTTAAAATGGCGGAGCTGGTTTATACCGGGCGTTTCGATCTTAACCCGGCGCGCAACACGCGTGAAAAGCTGCTCCTGCCGCTGCGCGATATCGCGCCGCTGCAGCAGTCCGGCGTCTACATCGCGGTGATGAATCAGGCCGGGCACTATAGCTACAGCAATGCCGCCACGCTCTTTACCCTGAGCGATATTGGGGTGTCCGCTCACCGTTATCATAACCGTCTGGATATCTTTACCCAGAGCCTGGAGAACGGCGCGGCGCAGGCTGGCGTGAAGGTCACGCTGCTGAATGATAAAGGGCAGACGCTTGCCGAGGCGAACAGCGACGCGGACGGCCATGCGAAGCTGGAAACGGATAAAGAGGCGGCGCTGATCCTCGCCAGCAAAGACGGACAGACCACGCTGCTTGACCTCAAGCTTCCGGCGCTCGATCTGGCGGAGTTTAATATTGCCGGTAGCCCTGGCTACAGCAAACAGTTCTTTATGTTTGGCCCGCGCGATCTCTATCGTCCGGGCGAAACGGTGAGCCTCAACGGCCTGCTGCGCGACAGCGATGGCAAACCGCTGCCCGCGCAGCCGGTTAAGCTCGACGTGCTTCGCCCGGACGGGCAGGTGGCGCGCACCGTTGTGGTACAGCCTGAAAACGGCCTCTACCGCTTCAACTATCCGCTCGATAGCGGTGCCCAGACGGGCATGTGGCACATCCGCGCCAACGCGGGCGATAACCTGCAGCGGCTGTGGGACTTCCACGTAGAAGACTTTATGCCGGAACGCATGGCGCTGAACCTGACGGGGCAAAAAGCGCCGGTGTCGCCCGAAGATAAGGTGAGTTTCGACGTCGTGGGATATTACCTGTACGGCGCGCCGGCCAACGGTAATTCTCTGCAGGGCCAGCTGTTCCTGCGTCCGCTCCGCGAGGCCGTCGCCGCGCTGCCCGGCTTCCAGTTTGGCGATATCGCCGAGGAAAACCTGAGCCGCAGCCTGGACGAAGTTCAGCTAACGCTTAACGAGCAGGGGCGCGGGCAGGTATCTGCCGAAAGCCAGTGGAAAGACGCGCATTCGCCGCTGCAGCTTATCCTGCAGGCCAGCCTGCTGGAGTCCGGCGGACGTCCGGTGACGCGCCGCGCCGAACAGGCGATCTGGCCCGCCGCCGCGCTGCCCGGCATTCGCCCGCAGTTCGCCAGCAAGGCGGTTTACGATTACCGCACCGATACCACCGTCAACCAGCCGATCGTTGATGAAAATAGCAACGCCAGCTTTGATGTTGTGTATGCCGACGCCAGCGGCGCGAAAAAAGCCGTTTCAGGGCTGAAGGTGCGCCTGATCCGCGAGCGTCGCGACTACTTCTGGAACTGGTCCGAAAGCGATGGCTGGCAGTCGCAGTTCGATCAAAAAGATCTGGTCGAAGGCGAGCAGGAACTCAGCCTCAAGGCCGATGAAACGGGCAAAGTCACCTTCCCCGTGGAGTGGGGCTCCTATCGTCTGGAAGTGAAAGCGCCTGACGATACGGTCAGCAGCGTGCGCTTCTGGGCGGGCTACAGCTGGCAGGACAACAGCGACGGCACGGGGGCGGCGCGTCCCGACCGCGTAACCCTGAAGCTCGACAAGCCGGCATACCAGCCGGGCGACACCATCAAGCTGCATATCGCCGCGCCTGCCGCAGGGAAAGGCTACGCGATGATCGAGTCCAGCGAAGGGCCGCTGTGGTGGAAAGAGATCGACGTCCCGGCAGCCGGGCTTGATATTTCTATTCCCGTGGATAAAGCCTGGAAGCGCCACGATCTCTATCTCAGCACGCTGGTGGTTCGCCCTGGCGACAAGTCTAAATCCGCCACGCCGAAACGCGCCGTAGGCCTGCTGCATCTGCCGATGGGTGACGAAAACCGCCGCCTGAACCTCGCGCTGGATGCTCCGCAAAAAATGCGCCCTAACCAGCCCCTCTCCGTGAAGGTCAAGGCCAGCGTGAAGGACGGGGCCGTGCCGCAGAAGGTGAACGTGCTGGTCTCCGCGGTGGACAGCGGCGTACTGAACATTACGGATTACGTCACCCCCGATCCGTGGCAGGCCTTCTTTGGCCAGAAGCGCTACGGCGCGGATATTTATGACATCTACGGCCAGGTCATCGAAGGGCAGGGGCGTATGGCCGCGCTGCGCTTCGGCGGCGACGGCGACGAGCTGAAGCGCGGCGGCAAGCCGCCGGTGAATCACGTCACGATTATTGCCCAGCAGGCGCAGCCGGTAGAGCTGGACGCCAACGGCGAAGGTACGATTACGCTGCCGATTGGGGATTTTAACGGCGAGCTGCGCCTGATGGCCCAGGCCTGGACGGAAGACGATTTCGGCAGCAGCGAAAGCAAGGTGGTCGTTGCCGCACCGATTATTACGGAGCTCAACGCGCCGCGTTTCCTGGCGAGCGGAGATACCTCAAGGCTCACACTGGATCTCACTAACCTGACGGATCAGCCGCAAACGCTGAACGTGGCGCTAACGGCCTCCGGCAAACTGTCGCTCGAAGGCGCCCAGCCGCAGCCAATTCAGCTGCCGCCGGGGGCGCGCACGACGATGTTTATTCCTGTGCGCGCGCTGGACGGCTACGGTGACGGTGACGTGACGGCGCAGGTCACCGGCCTTCAGCTGCCGGGCGAGACCTTTGCGCCGCAGCAGAAGAGCTGGAAAATCGGCGTGCGTCCGGCCTTCCCGGCCCAGACGGTTAATACCGGCGCGATGCTGAATCCGGGCGAATCCTGGACCGCACCGGCCCAGCATATCAACGGTTTCTCTCCTGCGACCTTGCAGGGGCAGCTGCTGCTGAGCGGCAAGCCGCCGCTGAACCTGGCGCGCTACATTCGCGAGCTGCAGGCCTATCCGTACGGCTGCCTGGAGCAAACCGCCAGCGGCCTGTTCCCGTCGCTCTATACCAACGCCGCGCAGCTGGCGGCGCTCGGCATTAAGGGCGATACGGACGACAAGCGCCGCGGGGCGATTGACGTGGGGATCGCCCGCCTGCTGCAAATGCAGCGCGACGACGGCGGCTTTGCGCTGTGGGATAAAAACGGGCCGGAAGAGTATTGGCTGACGGCCTACGTAACGGACTTCCTGGTGCGCGCGGGCGAGCAGGGCTACAGCGTGCCGACGGACGCGGTGAATAACGCCAATACCCGGCTGCTGCGCTACCTGCAGGACCCGGGTATGATGTCTATTCGCTACAGCGATGATGCGCAGGCGAGCCGCTTTGCCGTGCAGGCCTACGCCGCGCTGGTGCTGGCGCGACAGCAGAAAGCGCCGCTGGGCGCGCTGCGTGAAATCTGGGATCGCCATGCGCAGGCGGCGTCCGGGCTGCCGCTGATGCAGCTCGGCATGGCGCTTAAGCTGATGGGCGATGCGCCGCGCAGCCAGCAGGCGATAGATCTGGCGCTCAAAACCCCGCGCAGCGACGCGAAAAGCTGGATGGCGGATTACGGCAGCGCGCTTCGCGACAACGCGCTGATGCTCTCCCTGCTGGAAGAGTACCAGCTGCTGCCGGATGCGCAGAACGCGCTGCTCAATACCCTTTCTGAGCAGGCGTTCAGCCAGCGCTGGCTGTCGACGCAGGAAAGTAACGCCCTGTTCCTGGCCGGGCGCTCGCTGCAAACCCTGAGCGGCGCGTGGCAGGCGAAATCGTCTACGTCTGAAGCCCCATTAAGCGGCGATAAGGCGCAGGTTGAAAACCTGAATGGCGACCAGCTTGGCGCGCTGCAGGTGACCAATACCGGCACCGCTCCGCTGTGGGTGCGGCTCGACAGTACGGGTTACCCTGAGTATGCCCCTCAGCCCGCGTCGAACGTTTTGCAAATCGAACGTCAAATCCTGGCGACGGACGGCAGCAGCAAATCCCTCTCTTCGCTGAAGAGCGGCGAGCTGGTGCTGGTATGGCTTGAAATCAACGCCAGCCAGAACGTGCCGGACGCGCTGGTGGTTGATCTGCTCCCGGCGGGGCTTGAGCTGGAAAACCAAAATCTGGCCAGCAGCAGCGCCAGCCTGCAGGACAGCGGCAGCGAGGTGCAAAACCTGCTGAACCAGATGCAGCAGGCGGATATTCAGCATATGGAGTTCCGCGACGATCGCTTCGTGGCCGCCGTGCCGGTCAACGAAGGCCAGCCGGTGACGCTGGTCTATCTGGCGCGCGCCGTCACGCCGGGAACCTATCAGGTGCCTGTGCCGATGGTGGAATCCATGTACGTGCCGCAGTGGCGCGCAATCGGAGCGGCCAGCGGCCCGCTGATCGTTGTTCCGTAAGATGCAGATTGCGCGTCTCTTACGCTCCCGCTGGCTTTGGCTGGCGGGAGCGCTTCTCGTTTTATGGGGGCTGATCCTTGCGGCCGACCGCCTGTGGCCGCTGCCGCTGAAAGAGGTCAACCCCGCAAGGGTCGTTGTGGATGAGAACGGAACCCCGCTCTGGCGCTTTGCCGACGGCGAAGGCATCTGGCGCTATCCGGTCACCCTGGAAGACGTTTCTCCCCGCTATCTCGACGCCCTGATCCAGTATGAGGACCGCTGGTTTTGGGAGCATCCCGGCGTCAACCCGTTCTCCGTGCTGCGCGCGGCCTGGCAGGACGTGACCTCCGGCAAAGTCGTCTCCGGGGGCAGCACGCTCACCATGCAGGTGGCGCGCCTTCTGGACCCGCACCCGCGCACCTTCGGCGGAAAAATCCGCCAGCTGTGGCGGGCGCTGCAGCTGGAGTGGCACCTTTCCAAGCGCGATATCCTTACGCTCTATCTCAACCGCGCCCCCTTCGGCGGCACGCTGCAGGGCGTCGGGGCCGCAAGCTGGACCTATCTCGGCAAACCGCCGTCGCAGCTGAGCTATTCTGAAGCGGCGCTGCTTGCGGTTCTGCCGCAGGCTCCCAGCCGCCTGCGGCCGGACCGCTGGCCGGAGCGCGCAGAAGCCGCGCGCAATAAGGTGCTTGAGAGGATGGTGACCCAGGGCGTCTGGTCCGCAAAGCAGGTCAAGGAATCCCGCGAGGAGCCGGTTTGGCTCGCCCCGCGGCAGATGCCGCAGCTCGCGCCGCTCTTTTCACGGATGATGCTCGGCAAAAGCCGCGAGACGAAAATTATCACCACCCTCGACGCCGCCCTGCAGCGGCAGCTTGAAGAGCTGGCGATGAACTGGAAAACCCGCCTGCCAGCCCGCAGCTCGCTGGCCATGATCGTCATCGATCATACCGACATGAAGGTGCGCGGCTGGGTGGGATCGGTGGACATTAACGACGATAGCCGCTTTAGCCACGTCGATATGGTCTACGCGATCCGATCCCCCGGATCGGTGCTTAAGCCTTTCGTTTACGGCATGGCGCTGGACGAGGGGCTGATCCATCCGGCGTCGCTGCTGCAGGACGTGCCGCGAAAAACGGGCGATTATCGTCCCGGCAACTTCGACAGCGGGTTTCACGGCCCGGTAAGCATGAGCGAGGCGCTGGTGCGATCGCTCAATCTGCCAGCCGTTCAGGTGCTGGAAGCCTACGGGTCGAAACGCTTTGCGGGCATGCTGAGCAACGCGGGGCTACCGCTTATGTTGCCCGCCGGGGCGCAGCCGAATTTATCCCTGATCCTCGGCGGCGCGGGCGCCCGGCTCGCGGACATCGCCGCCGCGTACAGCGCGTTTGCCCGCCACGGCAGGGCGGGACGATTGCGCCTGCAGCCCGGCGATCCGCTGGTCGAGCGGCCGCTGCTGTCGCCGGGCGCGGCGTGGATTATTCGCCGCATTCTCGCCAACGAGGCGCAGCCGCTGCCGGACAGCGCGCTGCCCCAGGTTGCGCCGCTGGCGTGGAAAACGGGCACCAGCTACGGCTACCGCGACGCCTGGGCCATCGGGCTCAACGCCCGCTACGTGATTGGCATCTGGACCGGGCGGCCCGACGGCACGCCCGTTGCCGGGCAATTCGGCTACGCCAGCGCTATTCCGCTGTTAAATCAGGTTAATAATTTGCTGCAGGCGCGTTCGACGATCGACGAGGCGCGCCTCCCGCGCGATCCGCGTCCCGCCAGCGTCGGGCGTGGCACGATCTGCTGGCCGGGCGGTCAGGCGCTGCCGGAAGGCAGTGAAAACTGTCGACGCCGTCTCTCGACCTGGCTGCTGGACGGGAGCGAGCCGCCTACGCTGCTGCTGCCGGAGCAGGAGGGCATTCGCGGGATCCGATTCCCAGTCTGGCTGGATAAAAGCGGAAAGCGGGTGGCTGCGGACTGCCCGGATGCGACAGAAAAGTTACTGGACGTCTGGCCGCTTCCGCTTGAGCCGTGGCTGCCGCCGTCGGAAAGAAGGGCAGCGCGCTTGCCCGCGGCGTCCACCGTCTGCCCGCCGCTGGACAATCATAATGCCGCGCCGCTGATGCTGTCCGGCGTCAGGGAGGGCGCGGTCATCCGCCGCCTGCCGGGTCAGGAGGCCATGACGCTATCGGTGACGGCCAGCGGCGGAGAAGGGGAACGCTGGTGGTTTTTAAACGGCGAGCCGCTTTCGGAAAGTAGCAGCTATTTGTCGCTTGGATTAAGCAAGCCGGGCGACTATCAGCTGGTTGTTATGGATGGCTCAGGGCAGGTTGCGGCGGTAAATTTTTCGCTGATTCGTTAGGAATTGTTTAAATGTGTTAAATCCTTATGCACTTAAAAATTGAATAGTTATCATTAACTTACAATTAGGCTAATCCCAACGGATTATCTTGATACTCATCAAAAGTAGGGTCCCATAAAACCGCGAAAATGCGCTTTTATTTTAAGGACCCAATGATGAAAAAAATAACAGACCAGGGAGAGGGGTTATTACCTTCGGTGTCCCGGCGCAATTTCATCCAGGCCAGCTCGGCGCTGGTTGCGCTCCCCTTTATCACCTCGGCAGGAAACGTTCAGGCGCAGGCCGCTGATGCCGCGGACAGCGTCTCCCCGGAAAAGGTCGTTCAGACCTGCAGCACCTTCGACTGCGGCGGCAAATGCGATATTCGCGCGCACGTCAGCGACGGGGTTGTCACCCGCATCTCCACGCGCCCCGATGACGCACTCGATCCTGACATGCCGATTATGCGCGCCTGCGCTCGCGGCCGTGCATACCGCAAATTCGTCTACCATCCCGACCGCCTGAAATACCCTATGAAGCGCATGGGCAAGCGCGGTGAAGGGAAATTTGAGCGTATTTCGTGGGATGAAGCGACCACGCTGATTGCCAATAACGTAAAAACGATCACCGAAAAATATGGCGCCGCGTCGCGCTATGTTCACGTGGGGACGGCGGTGTCAGGCGGCACCTTCTCCGGGGATAAAATGGTCCGTCGCCTGCTGAATCTGACCGGCGGCTATCTGGAAAGCTACCATTCGGTGAGCATGGGCAACACCGCGGCGGCGACGCCGTATACCTACGGTACCGCCGCCAGCGGCAGCTCGCTGGACACGCTGCTGGATACAAAGCTGGTGATCCTGTGGGGGCATAACCCGACGGAAACCATTTTTGGCCACTCCAACTACTACTTCCAGAAAATGAAGCAAAACGGCACCCGCTTCATCGTTGTCGATCCGCGCTATTCCGATACCGTGTCGTCGCTTGCCGACCAGTGGATCCCGCTGCTGCCGACCACGGATAACGCGCTGATGGACGCCATGATGTATACCATCGTGACGGAGAATCTGCACGACCGCGACTTCCTGTCGCGCCACGCGATCGGCTTTGACGAGGCGTCAATGCCTGAAGGCGTGCCGGCGAACGAATCGCTGATGGCCTACCTGACCGGCGCAAAAGACGGCCAGGCGAAAACGCCGGAATGGGCGGAGAAGATCACCCACGTGCCCGCACAGACGATCCGCCAGCTGGCGCGCGACTACGCCAACACCAAACCCGCGGCGCTGATCCAGGGCTGGGGCCCGCAGCGTCATAACTGCGGCGAACGCACTGCGCGCGGCTCAACAATCCTGGCGACGCTGACGGGCAACGTGGGCGTGAAGGGCGGCTGGGCGGCTGGCTACGGCGGCTGCGGTAACCGTAAATTTGCCGCCGGACCGGAAATGCCGGACAACCCGGTACAGGCCAAGATCTCGGTAATGAACTGGGTGCAGGCGGCGGATGATGCTTCTCAGGTGACGCCGGAAGATGGGCTGAAGAACGCGGATAAGCTGGACAGCAATATTCGCATTCTCTTCTCTCTTGCCGGTAACTACCTTGCGAACCAGAACCCGGACCTGCACCAGGCCACGCGCGTGCTGGAGGATGAATCCAAAATCCAGTTCATCGTGGCAAGCGATCTGTTTATGACCCCAAGCGCGAAATACGCCGATCTCCTGCTGCCGGAAACGAGCTTTATGGAGCGCTGGAACATCGGCGAAACCTGGGGTACGGCAAGCTATCTGATCCTCTCCGAAAAGCTGATCGAGCCGGAGTTTGAGCGCCGCTCGGACTACGACTGGCTGCGCGAGGTGGCCGCGAAGCTCGGCGTCGAGCAGGCGTTTAGCGAAGGTCGCGATGAAAAAGCGTGGATCGAACACATCTGGGAGCAGACGCGCCTGGCGATGCCGGATGAAAACCTGCCGGACTTTGCGACGCTGCAAAAGACCCGCCAGCACCTGTTCAAGAGCGCGCCTTACGTCGCCTTTGAAGAAAACGTGCGCGATCCGGAAAACCATCCTTTCCCAACGCCGTCTGGAAAAATTGAGATCTTTTCGAAGCGTTTGTACGACATGCACCATCCGGAGATCCCGGCGCTGTCGCACTATGTTCCCGCTCATGAAGGCCCGGAAGATGCGCTGGCGAAATCCTTCCCGCTGCAGCTGATTACCTGGAAAGGGAAAAACCGCGCCAACTCAACGCAGTACGCCAACCCTTGGCTGATTGAAGCGCAGCAGCAAAAGCTGTGGATCAACCCGCAGGACGCGCAGCGCCGCGGCATTGCGCAGGGAGATACCGTCCGTATCCATAACCAGCGCGGTATTTGCGAAGTTCCGGCGGAAGTGACGCCGCGCATTATTCCGGGCGTTGTGGCGATGCAGGCGGGTGCCTGGTGGCAGCCCGACGAACGCGGCGTCGATAAAGGCGGCTGCGCAAACGTGCTTAGCTCGGCGCGCATTACCGCGCTGGCGAAAGGGAATTCCCATCAAACCATGCTGGTGGAGGTAGCAAAAGCATGAGTCAGTTTAAAGAGTATCCGCCGGTGAGCGACAAACAGCTGGGGTTCTTCATCGACTCCTCACGCTGCTCCGGCTGCAAGGCGTGCCAGGTGGCATGCAAAGATAAAAACAACCTTGAGGTGGGGCGTCGTTTTCGCCGCGTGTATGAGGTCAACGGCGGGAATTTCATCCCAACCGGGCAGGGCGGCGTGAGCAACAACGTTTTTGCCTACACGCTCTCTATCTCCTGCAACCACTGTGCGGACCCAATTTGCACCAAAAACTGCCCGACGACCGCGATGCACAAGCGTCCGGGTGACGGCATCGTGCGCGTCGACACCGACAAATGCGTCGGCTGCGGCTACTGCGCGTGGTCCTGTCCTTACGGCGCGCCGCAGCTCAACGAGGAGACCGGTCAAATGTCAAAATGCGACTTCTGCGTCGATCTGCAGGCGAAGGGCGAGCAGCCCGTTTGCGTGGCGACCTGTCCGCTGGAGGCCATCAAGTTTGGCCCGATTGACGAACTGCGCGCCAAATATGGTTCGCTGTGCGACGTAAAAGGGCTGCCTGATTCGTCCATTACGAAACCTAATCTGGTGATTAAGGCCCATCAGGGCGCGGAGAAAGAGGGCAAACGTCATGCATGAGCTACCGCTGCTGATCTTTACGCTTTTCCTGCAGGGTTCCGTGGGCGTTACGCTCTGGCTCGGGTTTGGCTGCAAGCCGGTGATGGGGGCGCAGGCCTCTGGTCGCAGCATTGCCATTGCGGCCGCTGGCGCGTTCGTGCTGGCGAGCCTCGGGCTTCTCGCGTCTGCCCTGCATATGGGCTATCCGCTGAACGCCCTTAACGCGCTGCGCCACGTTGCCAGCTCCTGGCTCAGCCGCGAGATCGTGTTTGCCAGCCTTTATCTGGCGGCGCTCGGCCTTGCGGTGCTCCTGCTGTTCTTCAATAAACCTGGCGGAAAAGCGCTGCTGGCGCTGGCGGGCATCGTTGGCCTGGTTGACGTGTTCTGCATGGCGCAGATTTACATGCATGCATCGGTTATGACCTGGCAGCACGTGAACACGCTGGTTCTGTTCATCGGCTCGGTGGGCATTCTCGGCTCCGCCGTGGTGGCGCTCGGGGCGCAAACGCGCAGCGCCCTGCGCGTGGCGGCGATCGTCGTTACCCTGCTGGTGCTGATTCGCCTGCTGATGCAGCCGGTCTGGCTGGCGGATATCGCGGCGCTGGACCACACCGTTGTGACCTTCCCTCATGACCCGCTTCACGCGCTTGAGCAGCTGCGCGGCGTGCACCTTCTGGGCTGGTGCGTCTCCGCCGTTGGGATGCTGGGCTTCGCCGCTGGCGCGCTGAAGCAGACGCGCGGCCTGCTGCTGGTGGGCTCCGCGCTGCTGGTGTTCGGCGAAGTGCTGCTGCGCTTTGTCTTCTTCAGTATTGGCTGATGGAGATTCTGTTCGCTCAAGCGGTGGACGTGACGCAAAACTGCGTCCGTCGCCGCTTTCGCAGCGCCTCCTGCCATGCCTGCGCGGACGTATGCCCCGCGCGGGCATTTTCCATGACTGACGGAAAAATTTCCGTTGATGCTTCTCTTTGCATTGAATGCGGGGACTGTCTTTTTGTCTGCCCCACGGACGCCATTTCGGGCATCAGTCCACAAAAACGTTATCTGCATGACGACGCGCTGGTGGGGCCTTTTAGCCCGATAGCGCCGACGGTTAATGAGCTTCTGCTCTGGCACGTTCAGCGCGGGGTTCGCTCAATCAGCCTGGACGCCGAACGGTTTACGGCATGGATGGTGGCGCTGGCGGGGCTTAATCTTGCCCTGCGCGAGTACGGTGAACCCGTCTGGACCTTCAGGCCCGTGCAGCAGAAGGAGATCAGCGTGACTCGTCGAACGCTGATGCACGTCCCTCGAGAAGAGGTGAACGCGTGCGCCGTCCTGCCGGGTATGCGGCAGCTCAGGCAGGCCTTTATACATTTCAGCGAATACGATCCCGATATTGATCCTGGAAAATGCGTCCTGTGCGGTGCCTGCTGGCGAAGCTGCACCGAGGGCGCCCTGAGCTTTGAGGAGGGGAGGTTAGCGATCGAGCCGGGGCGCTGCACCGGATGCGGCGGATGCGAAAGCGTGTGTCATCATCAGGCGGTTAAGCTCGCACCTTATAAAGGCGAGGCGCAGCGGCGCGTGATGAAAGCACATGCATCCACCTGTAAAGAATGCAGCCGTTCGTTCTGGACGTTCAGCCGTGAAGAAGCGCGCTGCTACCTCTGTAAACCCCATCACCACGGTATGCGTCGCTAAGTCTGTTGCTAATCTTCGTCTCATTTTAAAAAAATGTTACCCGAATCCATAGGCAACGGCGCTATAGCTCATTATAATCCGCGCCACACCATACTTCGGTATGCAAAACAACAGAACATTGACAGAGGTTATCATGGCTATTGAACGTACTTTTTCCATCATCAAACCAAACGCGGTGGCAAAAAACGTTATTGGCAGCATCTTCTCTCGCTTTGAATCAGCAGGGTTTAAGATCGTTGGCACCAAAATGCTGCACCTGACCGTTGAACAGGCTCGCGGTTTCTACGCTGAGCACGACGGCCGCCCATTCTTTGATGGTCTGGTTGAGTTCATGACCTCAGGCCCGATCGTCGTTTCCGTGCTGGAAGGTGAAAACGCGGTACAGCGTCACCGCGATCTGCTGGGTGCAACCAACCCGGAGAACGCGCTGGCAGGGACCCTGCGTGCAGATTACGCTGACAGCTTCACCGAGAATGGCACCCACGGTTCCGACTCTGTTGAATCTGCTAAGCGCGAAATCGCGTTCTTCTTCGCAGAAGGCGAAGTGTGCCCACGCACTCGCTAATTCTCATCGTATTTCACGCCACAGGTGCGTTGGCTTCGCTTACTCACCCCAGTCACATAGCCTTCTGTGCTCCTGGGGATTCGTAAGCTTGCCGCCTTCCTGTGACGCGAACTACTTGGGAATGCATTAATTTCGTAAATGCCGCGTGCAAACGTGGCATCCCTGCGTCAGACTTTGTACAATGCAACGCCCCGGATGAGCCGATGCTTTCCGGGGCGTTTCTTTTCAACCCTCCACGGGCCATAACGTGTAACAACGAGGCCGGAATATATTATGTCTGAACTAGTGAATACCTCCGAAGTCGCCATTCCTGCGGTTCCAAATAAAAATGGAAAAATCAACCTGTTGGACCTGAACCGTCAGCAGATGCGCGAGTTCTTTAAAGAGATGGGCGAAAAGCCGTTTCGTGCCGATCAGGTTATGAAATGGATGTACCACTATTGCAGTGACAACTTTGATGACATGACGGACATCAACAAAGTGCTGCGCAACAAGCTCAAAGAAGTGGCTGAAATCCGCGCGCCGGAAGTGGTCGAAGAGCAGCGCTCTTCCGACGGCACCATCAAATGGGCGATTGCCGTAGGCGATCAGCGCGTTGAAACGGTGTATATCCCGGAAGATGACCGCGCCACGCTGTGCGTCTCTTCGCAGGTTGGCTGTGCGCTGGAGTGTAAATTCTGCTCTACGGCGCAGCAGGGCTTTAACCGCAACCTGCGGGTGTCCGAAATCATCGGCCAGGTGTGGCGCGCAGCGAAAATCGTCGGTGCGGCAAAAATTACCGGTACGCGTCCTATTACCAACGTGGTGATGATGGGCATGGGCGAGCCGCTGCTGAACCTGACGAACGTAGTGCCCGCGATGGAAATCATGCTCGATGACTTCGGTTTTGGTCTCTCCAAGCGCCGCGTAACGCTCTCTACCTCAGGTGTGGTGCCTGCGCTGGACAAGCTGGGCGACATGATTGACGTGGCGCTGGCGATCTCCCTGCACGCGCCGAACGATGAAATTCGTGACGAAATTGTGCCAATCAACAAAAAGTACAACATCGAAACTTTCCTCGCCGCCGTGCGCCGCTATCTGGAAAAATCCAATGCGAATCAGGGCCGCGTGACCATCGAATACGTGATGCTCGATCACGTCAACGACGGTACCGAGCATGCGCATCAGCTGGCGGAACTGCTGAAAGATACGCCGTGCAAGATTAACCTGATTCCGTGGAACCCGTTCCCGGGCGCCCCGTATGGGCGTAGCTCAAACAGCCGTATCGATCGTTTCTCCAAAGTGCTGATGGAGTATGGTTTTACCACTATCGTGCGTAAAACCCGCGGTGATGATATCGATGCCGCCTGTGGTCAGCTGGCAGGTGACGTTATCGACCGTACCAAGCGCACGCTGCGTAAACGTATGCAGGGCGAAACCATCGCGGTGAAATCTGTGTGATAATGATGCGTTGCGGCACGTTTTATGCGCCGTAACGCATAATCTGACTGAATAAACAGTCATATTCATGTTGATTGATTAATAATTACGGTGCGTTTCATATGACTTTCGGGCAGTATGTAACGACGTAACAACAGTTTAGCTTCACGGGCAGGACTGCACTGTCATCTCAGACGTGACAGTCTTATACTGTCTGTTCATGGTTAACTGACCAGAAGTTTCGCGGTGCGGGCGGCATTGTGACTCACCGGCACCTGAACCCTTATTTTTCACGTACCAGTAGTTGTAGCGAATGAATACTGAAGCCACTCACGACCAACATGAAGCACTCTCCACTGGCGTTCGTCTTCGCAACGCCCGTGAACAACTCGGACTCAGCCAGCAAGCCGTTGCAGAACGCTTGTGCCTGAAGGTTTCCACGGTTCGCGATATTGAAGAAGATAAGGCACCTGCCGATCTGGCTTCAACGTTCCTGCGCGGCTATATCCGCTCTTACGCAAAACTGGTTCATATCCCCGAAGAAGAATTACTGCCAATGATGGAGAAGCAGGCACCGGTCCGTGCAGCGAAAGTTGCGCCGATGCAGAGCTTCTCACTGGGTAAACGTCGCAAAAAACGTGACGGCTGGCTGATGAGCTTTACCTGGCTGGTGCTGTTTGTAGTGGTCGGCCTGACGGGCGCATGGTGGTGGCAAAACCACAAAGCGCAGCAGGAAGAGATCACTACGATGGCCGATCAGTCTTCTGCCGAACTGAACCAGTCCGGTAACGACGGCGCGCAGAGCGTGCCGCTGAACACCGACGGTGCGGCGTCCTCAAGCGAACCGCAGACTGCGGTTAATACTCCGGCCACCGATGCGCCAGCCGCAACGGCGAATACTGCGCCAGCAGCACAGGATCAGAGCGCGGTTGTTGCGCCTTCTCAGGCTAACGTTGATGCTGCTCCGGCAACTGCCGCACCGGCAGATAACGCGGCTGCACCGCTGCCAACCGACCAGGCGGGCGTTGCGACGCCAGCAGCCGATCCCAACGCGCTGGTGATGAATTTCAGTGCCGACTGCTGGCTGGAAGTGACTGACGCAACGGGTAAAAAGCTGTTTAGCGGCCTGCAGCGTAAAGACGGCACGTTAAACCTAACCGGTCAGGCACCGTATAAACTTAAAATCGGCGCTCCGGCCGCGGTACAGATCCAGTATCAAGGAAAACCTGTCGATCTGAGCCGCTTTATCAGAACTAACCAGGTTGCACGTCTTACCGTTAATGCCGAACAATCAGCAGCACAGTAACAGACGGGCAACGCGGGAGATTTTTCATGCATAACCAGGCTCCGATTCAACGTAGAAAATCGAAAAGGATTTACGTTGGGAATGTGCCAATCGGCGATGGTGCACCTATCGCCGTTCAGTCGATGACCAATACGCGCACGACGGATGTGGAAGCGACGGTCAATCAGATTAAAGCGTTAGAACGCGTGGGCGCGGACATTGTTCGCGTCTCCGTGCCAACGATGGATGCCGCCGAGGCGTTCAAGCTGATCAAACAGCAGGTTAGCGTTCCGCTGGTTGCCGATATCCACTTTGATTACCGCATTGCGCTGAAGGTTGCCGAATATGGCGTCGACTGCCTGCGCATCAACCCGGGCAACATCGGTAACGAAGAGCGTATCCGCATGGTGGTGGATTGCGCCCGTGACAAGAATATTCCAATCCGCATCGGCGTTAACGCCGGCTCCCTGGAAAAAGATCTGCAGGAAAAGTACGGCGAGCCAACCCCGCAGGCGCTGCTTGAGTCCGCCATGCGCCACGTCGATCATCTGGATCGTCTCAACTTCGATCAGTTCAAAGTCAGCGTAAAAGCGTCTGACGTGTTCCTCGCGGTGGAGTCCTATCGCCTGCTGGCAAAACAGATCGAGCAGCCGCTGCACCTCGGGATCACCGAAGCGGGCGGCCTGCGCAGCGGTTCCGTTAAATCGGCGATCGGGTTGGGTCTGCTCCTTTCTGAAGGGATCGGCGATACGCTGCGCGTCTCTCTTGCAGCCGATCCGGTGGAGGAGATCAAAGTCGGTTTCGATATCTTGAAATCACTGCGGATCCGCGCCCGCGGGATCAACTTCATTGCCTGCCCAACCTGCTCGCGTCAGGAGTTTGACGTGATCGGCACCGTGAACGCGCTGGAGCAGCGTCTGGAAGACATCATCACGCCGATGGACGTCTCTATTATCGGCTGCGTGGTGAACGGTCCGGGCGAGGCGCTGGTCTCCACTCTCGGCGTAACCGGCGGTAACAAGAAAAGTGGTCTCTATGAAGATGGCGTTCGTAAAGATCGTCTGGATAATAGTGACATGATCGACCAGCTCGAAGCCCGCATTCGTGCCAAAGCCAGCATGATGGATGAAGCGCAGCGCATCAGCGTTCAGCAGGTTGAAAAATAACGTGTTGGGAAGCCGCGAGCTTCCCATGTATGATTGAACCCATTCTTTGGGTTCTTTTTTGTATATAGAAAGAGAATAAACGTGGCAAAAAACATTCAAGCCATCCGCGGCATGAACGATTATCTGCCTGGCGAAACCGCCATTTGGCAGCGCATTGAAGGCACTTTAAAACAGGTGCTCGGCAGCTACGGTTACAGCGAAATCCGTTTGCCGATTGTAGAGCAGACCCCGTTATTCAAGCGCGCGATCGGCGAAGTGACCGACGTGGTTGAAAAAGAGATGTACACCTTCGAGGACCGCAACGGCGACAGCCTGACCCTGCGTCCTGAAGGGACGGCGGGCTGTGTGCGCGCCGGCATCGAACATGGTCTTCTGTACAATCAGGAGCAACGCCTGTGGTATATCGGCCCAATGTTCCGCCACGAGCGTCCGCAGAAAGGGCGTTACCGCCAGTTCAACCAGCTGGGTGTGGAAGTTTTTGGCCTGCAGGGCCCGGACATTGACGCCGAGCTGATTATGCTGACCGCCCGCTGGTGGCGAGCGCTCGGCATCGCTGACCACGTTTCTCTGGAGCTGAACTCTATTGGTTCTCTCGAAGCGCGCGCTAACTACCGCGATGCGCTGGTGGCGTTCCTGGAACAGCATAAAGACAAGCTCGACGAAGACTGCAAGCGTCGTATGTACAGCAACCCGCTGCGCGTGCTGGATTCCAAAAATCCGGACGTGCAGGCGCTGCTGAACGACGCCCCTGCACTGGGTGATTACCTGGACGAAGAGTCTCGCGAACACTTTGCAGGCCTGTGTAAACTGCTTGAAGCGGCGGGCATTGCCTATACCGTCAACCAGCGTCTGGTGCGCGGTTTGGACTACTACAACCGCACCGTCTTTGAGTGGGTCACCACCAGCCTCGGCTCACAGGGTACCGTGTGTGCCGGCGGTCGTTACGACGGTCTGGTCGAGCAGCTGGGTGGCCGTGCCGCGCCTGCTGTAGGCTTCGCGATGGGCCTTGAGCGACTTGTTTTGCTGGTTCAGGCAGTTAATCCGGAATTTAAAGCAGATTCCGTTGTCGATATATACCTGGTGGCCTCAGGTGCGGATACGCAACCTGCGGCAATGCAGCTTGCCGAACGCGTGCGCGATGCGCTGCCGGGCGTGAAGCTGATGACCAACCATGGCGGCGGCAACTTCAAAAAACAGTTTGCTCGTGCCGATAAGTGGGGCGCATCGATTGCACTGGTTCTGGGTGAGTCCGAGGTGGCGAACGCGGAAGTGGTGGTAAAAGATCTGCGCTCTGGTGAGCAAACAACGGTAACGCAGGACGGCGTTGCGGCGCACTTGCGCACTTTATTGGGCTAAGGAGAAGGACTGCGTGGAAATTTACGAAAACGAACACGACCAGGTCGACGCGATCAAACGCTTCTTTGCTGAAAACGGCAAAGCGCTGGTAGTCGGTGTCATTTTAGGCGTTGGTGCGCTGGTGGGCTGGCGCTACTGGAATAATCATCAGGCTGACTCCGCTCGCGGTTCGTCCCTGAACTACGAAAACACGATCGCCGCAATTCGCGCTGACCAGCCGCAAACGCTGGTTGCTGCAGAGAAATTTGCGGCTGACAACAAAAATACCTACGGTGCGCTGGCTGCGCTGGAAGTTGCCCAGCAGTACGTAGATAAAAACGAGCTGGATAAAGCGGCTGCCCAGCTGTCTCAGGGGCTTGCTGCTGCTAAAGATGAAAATCTGAAAGCGGTAATTAACCTGCGCCTGGCGCGTATCCAGGTTCAGCAGAAGAAAGCTGATGACGCGCTGAAAACGCTCGACACCGTTAAAGGTGAGGGCTTTGCTGCCATCGTTGCCGATCTGCGCGGTGAAGCACTGTTGAGCAAGGACGATAAAGAGGGCGCGCGTAAAGCGTGGCAAGCTGGCGTAGAAAGCAAAGCTTCCCCTGCGCTGAGCGAAATGATGCAGATGAAAATAAATAATTTGTCCGTCTGAGAGGGACCCGATGCAATTGCGTAAATTACTTCTGCCAGGACTGCTTTCCGTTACGTTATTGAGTGGCTGTTCACTGTTCAGTGGCGAAGAAGATGTTGTCAAAATGTCCCCGCTGCCGACGGTTGAAAACCAATTCACTCCGTCAACCGCATGGAGCTCATCCGTAGGTGATGGGATCGGCGATTTCTATTCCAACCTGCATCCAGCGTACGCTGACAGCGTCGTCTATGCGGCTGACCGCAAAGGCACGGTGAAAGCCGTTAACGCCGATGACGGTAAAGAAGTCTGGTCCGTGAATCTGGCTGAAAAAGACGGCTGGTTCTCCCGCAAACCTGCACTGCTTTCAGGCGGCCTGACCGTTGCTGGCGGCCATGTTTACGTGGGAAGTGAAAAGGCTCAGGTGTATGCCCTGAACGCCAGCGATGGTTCCATCGCCTGGCAAACCGCCGTTGCCGGTGAAGCCCTTTCTCGTCCTGTTGTGAGCGACGGCCTGGTGCTGATCCATACCAGCAATGGCCAGCTGCAGGCGCTGAACGAGGCCGACGGCCTGGTGAAATGGACCGTTAACCTGGATATGCCAGCGCTGTCTCTGCGCGGTGAATCTGCGCCTGCCACCGCGTTTGGCGCTGCCATTGTCGGCGGCGACAACGGTCGCGTGAGCGCGGTTCTGATGCAGCAGGGCCAGATGATTTGGCAGCAGCGCATCTCTCAGGCAACCGGTTCAACCGAAATTGACCGTCTGAGCGACGTTGACACCACCCCGGTTATCGTTGATGGCGTGGTTTACACGCTGGCGTACAACGGCAACCTGACCGCGCTGGACCTGCGCAGCGGCCAGATTATGTGGAAGCGTGAACTGGGCTCCGTGAACGACTTCATCGTAGACGGCAACCGCATCTATATGGTCGATCAGAATGACCGTCTGCTGGCGCTGAGCACCGAAGGCGGCGTCACGCTGTGGACCCAAAGCGATCTGCTGCACCGTCTGCTGACCGCACCGGCACTTTACAACGGCAGCCTGGTGGTAGGCGATAGCGAAGGCTATATGCACTGGATCGATCCGCAAAACGGACGCTTCACCGCCCAGCAGAAAGTTGATAGCTCCGGCTTCCTGACGGACCCGGTGGTTGCCGACGGTAAACTGCTGATTCAGGCAAAAGACGGCACGCTGTACGCGATCACGCGTTAATTACACGGCGGTTGTAGTATACTCAACGGCTCCTGTTCGCTCAGGGGCCGTTTTGACTTTTTGAAAAACGCCGCGATAGCGACGTGATATTGAATTTTATGAGGCTTCAAACATGGTACCTGTGGTCGCGCTTGTCGGGCGCCCTAACGTTGGAAAATCCACTCTTTTTAACCGTTTAACACGCACCCGTGATGCGCTGGTTGCGGATTTCCCGGGGCTGACGCGTGACCGTAAGTACGGTCGTGCAGAGGTGGAAGGTCGCGAGTTTATCTGTATCGATACCGGCGGTATTGATGGAACAGAAGACGGCGTTGAAACCCGCATGGCGGAACAATCACTGCTGGCTATCGAAGAAGCAGACGTGGTTCTGTTTATGGTGGATGCCCGCGCTGGCCTGATGCCAGCTGACTCGGCGATCGCTAAACATCTGCGCTCGCGTGAAAAGCCAACTTTCCTGGTGGCGAACAAAACTGACGGCATTGATGCCGATCAGGCCGTGGCTGACTTCTGGTCTTTAGGCTTGGGTGACATCTACCCTATCGCGGCGTCTCACGGCCGCGGCGTGACCAGCCTGCTTGAAACCGTACTGCTGCCGTGGGTTGACGAAGTGAACCCGCCGGAAGAAGTGGACGAAGACGCAGAGTACTGGGCGCAGTTCGAGGCCGGTGAAGAGGGCGAGGAAGAGCCTGAAGACACCTTTAACCCGCAGGATCTGCCGATCAAGCTGGCGATTGTTGGTCGTCCAAACGTAGGTAAGTCTACGCTTACTAACCGTATTCTCGGCGAAGACCGCGTCGTGGTGTACGACATGCCGGGCACCACGCGTGACAGCATCTACATTCCAATGCAGCGCGATGAGCGTGAATACGTGCTTATCGACACCGCGGGCGTGCGTAAGCGCGGGAAAATCACCGACGTGGTGGAAAAATTCTCCGTTATTAAAACCCTGCAGGCGATTGAAGATGCCAACGTAGTGATGCTGGTTATCGACGCGCGTGAAGGTATCTCCGATCAGGATCTCTCTCTGCTCGGCTTTATCCTTAATAGTGGGCGCTCACTGGTTATCGTCGTCAACAAGTGGGACGGCCTGAGCAACGAAGTGAGAGAGCAGGTAAAAGAGACGCTGGACTTCCGTCTGGGCTTTATCGACTTTGCCCGCGTGCACTTCATCTCTGCGCTGCACGGCAGCGGCGTCGGCAACCTGTTTGAATCCGTCCGTGAAGCCTATGACAGCTCCACCCGTCGTCAGAGCACCGCGATGTTAACGCGCATCATGAACATGGCCGCAGAAGACCACCAGCCGCCTCTGGTGCGCGGTCGCCGCGTGAAGCTGAAATACGCTCACGCCGGAGGTTATAACCCGCCAATCGTCGTGATCCACGGTAACCAGGTTAAGGATCTGCCGGATTCCTATAAGCGTTACCTGATGAACTACTTCCGCAAGTCGCTGGACGTGATGGGTACGCCTATCCGCATCCAGTTCAAGGAAGGGGAAAACCCGTTTGCCAACAAGCGCAATACCCTGACGCCAAACCAGATGCGTAAGCGTAAGCGTTTGATTAAGCACATTAAGAAAAGCAAATAATCATTGCTGACTTCCCTAAAACCCGCGCATGTCGCGGGTTTTTTTTGTCTCTCACGCCGCCGATTTTCTCTGTGTGATGTCAATCACTATTCATTTTTAACCATGTTTAAATCTAAGAAAGTAGACAATCGTCGAATTTTCGTCTTAAAGTCCAGGGTCCGGTACTAGACAAAACTAGCGTCCGGTTATCAAATGGTTAACCAATTTTCGCCGCATGTAAAAAAATCGATCAGATACGTAACTGATCGGCGTACATGCCGGTGTTTACAAGCACGACACATACCTTCGGGAGAATTATGCAATCCTCTGTTAATCAAAAAGAAAGCCGAACGTTCTTCGGCCATCCGTATCCCCTCGGTTCGCTGTTCTTTACCGAAATGTGGGAGCGTTTCTCGTTTTACGGCATTCGCCCGCTGCTGATCCTGTTTATGGCGGCCACCGTGTATGACGGCGGGATGGGGCTGGCGCGTGAAAACGCTTCGGCGATTGTCGGTATCTTCGCGGGTACGATGTACCTCGCGGCGCTGCCGGGCGGCTGGCTGGCGGACAACTGGCTTGGACAGCAGAAGGCGGTCTGGTACGGCTCGATTCTGATCGCGCTCGGCCACCTGTCGATTGCGCTCTCGGCCTTCATGGGCGACAACCTGTTCTTCATCGGGCTGATGTTTATCGTGCTCGGTTCCGGCCTGTTCAAAACCTGTATCTCGGTCATGGTGGGCACGCTGTACAAAAAAGGCGATGCGCGTCGCGACGGCGGTTTCTCGCTGTTTTACATGGGCATCAACATGGGGTCTTTCATTGCGCCGCTGATCTCCGGCTGGCTGATTAAAACCCACGGCTGGCACTGGGGCTTTGGTATCGGCGGCATCGGGATGCTGGTGGCGCTGATCATCTTCCGCGTGTTTGCCGTTCCGTCGATGAAGCGCTACGACAGCGAAGTGGGCCTGGACTCCACCTGGAACAGCCCGGTTGTGAAGCGCCGCGGCGTGGGTGCCTGGCTGCTGGCGCTGGCCGCGGGCGTGGCCATTATCGTTACGCTGATCGCACAGGGCGTGATTGTGATTAACCCGGTTGCGGTTGCCAGCGTGCTGGTTTATGTGATTGCGGGCTCCGTTGCCCTCTATTTTGTCTATCTGTTTATTTTTGCTGGCCTGAACCGCAAAGAGCGCGCCAGGCTGCTGGTCTGCTTTATCCTGCTGATTTCCGCCGCGTTCTTCTGGTCCGCGTTCGAGCAGAAGCCGACCTCGTTCAACCTGTTCGCCAACGACTACACTAACCGCATGATTGGCGATTTTGAAATCCCTGCCGTATGGTTCCAGTCGATCAACGCGCTGTTCATCATCCTGCTGGCGCCGGTATTCAGCTGGGCCTGGCCGAAGCTGGCGACCATGAACATTCGCCCAAGCAGCATTACCAAGTTCGTCATCGGCATTCTGTGCGCGGCCGCGGGCTTTGGCATCATGATGATGGCTGCCCAGAACGTGCTGGCTAACGGCGGCGCGGGCGTTTCGCCGTTCTGGCTGGTGGGCAGTATCCTGATGCTGACGCTCGGCGAGCTGTGCCTGAGCCCGATTGGTCTGGCGACCATGACCCTGCTGGCGCCGGAAAGAATGCGCGGCCAGATGATGGGGCTATGGTTCTGCGCAAGCGCGCTGGGCAACCTGGCCGCTGGCCTGATTGGCGGCCACGTGAAGGCCGACCAGCTGGATATGCTGCCGGATCTTTTCGCGCGCTGCTCCATCGCGCTGCTGATCTGTGCGGCCGTCCTGATCGTCCTCATTGTTCCGGTTCGCCGCATGCTGGAAAATGCGCAGACGAAGCCGGTAGCTAACGCCTGATAAACCTCGGCATTGCCGGGGCGGGCATGATTCTCCGGCAATGCAATCTCCGAGGTGGAATATGCTGACAGGATTTATTGGGCTTGGCGCGGTGGTCGAAACCGCATACCTGCCCGCCCTGAGAACGATTTTTGGCGACGCGCTACGCTGTACGGGCTTCGACGTTCAGCCCGCGCGGCAGCCTGCAGGCATCGTGCGCTGCGCTTCACTCCCCGAGCTGCTCGCTCAACCGCTTGATATCCTCTTTATCACCACCGCATCCCTTCAGCATCTTGACGTCCTGGAGCAGGTGCTACAATCCGCTGTTACGCGCATCGTGGTGGAGAAACCCGTCGTCGCCACGCTTTCCCAGATCCAGCGGCTTAAACTGCTGCTGGCTGCGCCGGGCGCGGCATCTCGCGTGCTGGCGCTCGACCACTGGATGGCCCGAACACAGGCGGCGACCTATATCGATGGGGCGTCAGATATCGTCAAAATCGACGGATTTCTGCAGGAGCCGAGCGGGCTTAACGCTGCGGGAGAACCCGTTGCGCTCAACTTTGCCACCGGCGAGCCGGACACGCGCACGCTTCGTCACCCAGATGGCGTCATTCTGGATGTTGGCACCCACGTGCTGGCAATGCTGCGGGAAACGCTGCATCTCATCGGCGGCAGTGACGACATGGCGCTGCGTGCTGTGGCTGCCAAGGACAGGTTGGGACGTGAGATTGCAAAAGGGGATGTCGTCACCGCAGAGGGCGAGGCGCATCTTCAGGGTCAGATTAGCGGCGTGCCCGTGAACATCTGGCTTAATAAATATGCGGGGCCGGCCGGCGGGCAAAAGGGGCTGCGAATATACCTGCGCAGCGGGGACATCATTAATTACGATCGGCGTGGTGCAGAGGACCTGCTCGAGCATAGCGCGGACGGTAAACTCCAACGCAGGTCTATTCCAGGAACGATTTATGCGCGCTGCCTGACCGAGGCTGTTTTTGGGAACCATAGCCTTTTCGAGCGTGGTCCTCATGAGGTGAGCAGGGCGACGCAGCGCAGGATTCAGGAGGTCGAGCTGCTGCTCACCCTGCAGCAACAGCTTCGTGGTCCGCACTGAGCACAGCGTGTTAAGATCGGCGCATTACAGCTAAGCAAAGGAGCTTCCATGACCATCACCTGCCCGGAATGCCGCGCAGCGCTTGAGCCTCAAAACGGCGCGGCGCACTGCGAGCGGTGCAACAACGATTATGCGCTTGAAGCGCGCTGTCCGGAGTGCCACCAGCCGCTTCAGGTGCTAAAAGCCTGCGGCGCGGTGGACTATTTCTGCCAGAACGGCCACGGGCTGATCTCTAAGAAACGCGTAGAGTTTGCGCTGCCCGACGCCTAATCGCAGACGCAGCCTTCGCCTTTTTGCCACAGCTCGACCAGCGACTCGGGCGCTTCCTGTTCGGGCACCAGCACGATGATGTCGGCATAGTGCGCCTGATGTTGTCCAGTCCAGATGATCTGGATGCGGAAATAGCGCTGGTCGCCGCTGCCGGGTGAAGTGGCTTGCCCGGGCGGCTGGCCGCGCGGGAAAGCCTGCTCCAGAATGCTGACCAGGCGCTGGCGCTGGGCTTCGTTAAGCGAGGAGAGCGCGATGGTGCGCTGGCCGCTCAGCTTAGGGATAAACGCGACGCCGCCTTCCCGGGCCAGCTCAACCACGGCGTCATCCGTCAGTTCTGGAACTTGCATTTAAAGCACTCCCACCTGTTCCCAGGCGTGTTTTATGGCCGCCCCAACGTCGCTACCGGAGCGTTTCTCTCCGTGCGCTATCGTCAGTTTTGCGAAGGCATCAAAATCCGCATCCTGCGCCAGATTGCGATCGCAAACCGTGTCGTACCAGGCATAACCGGCTTTTTCCCAGGCGTAGCCGCCGATCGCCGTCGCGGCGAGATAAAATGCCCGGTTGGGGATGCCGGAGTTCAGATGCACGCCGCCGTTGTCCTCGCGCGTTTTAATAAAGTCCTTCATATGCCCCGGCTGCGGGTCTTTGCCAAGCAGCGGATCGTCGTAGGCGGTGCCGGGCTCAGACATCGAGCGCAGCCCTTTGCCGTTAATTCCCGCGGCCAGCAGCCTTTCACCAATCAGCCAGTCGGCCTTATCGGCGGTTTGCTTGAGATGGTACTGCTTGACCAGTGAGCCAAACACGTCCGACAGCGATTCGTTCAGCGCGCCGGACTGTTCAAAGTAGATAAGCCCGGCTTCGGTTTCGGTCACGCCGTGGCTCAGTTCATGCGCGACAACGTCGATAGCGATCGTAAAGCGGTTAAAAATCTCACCGTCTCCGTCGCCGAACACCATCTGCTGGCCGTTCCAGAAGGCGTTCTGGTACTCGCGCCCGTAGTGGACGGTGCCGGTCAGAATCAGCCCCTTATTGTCGAGTGAATCGCGCTGGTATTCTTTCCAGAAAAAATCGTGCGTAATGCCCAGATAGTCGTAGGCTTCATCCACCGCCACGTCGCCGCTGGACGGCTGGCCTTCGTAGCGCACCTGCGTGCCGGGCAGCTCCTGGGTTTGCTTCGCATCGTAGATGTCGCGCTCCAGCTGGCCGGCTTTGTTGACGTGCGGCGCGGCAGGTTTGCCCGGCATATGGGCCATCAGGGTCTGGACGTGGGTTAAGGTCTGGCGAGCGCAGCGCTGCTGCGGTTCTGAGCCTGCTTCAATAATTCGGCGAAGAATATAGGGGGGGATAACGCTGTGAAGATGGGGCATGCTGCTCTCCTTATTAAAAAAGGGAATAGCAGCAGTATAGTAATTAACCGGCGAAGTATTATCCGGTTTTACGCTGACGCGTCTTTTTTACCGGTTTAATTGATTTTACTTCGCTTTCCACCCAGCCGTCCGACAGGCGCGTGGTGAGCAGGTCACCCGCTTTAACCTGCTTCGTTTGCTTCAGCACGTTGCCGTCCGTCGCCGTGGTCACGCTATAGCCGCGCGCCAGGGTGGAGAGGGGGCTGACGGCCTCCAGATGGGTTACCGCATTGCCAAAGCGTTCGCGGGTGGTGCTCAACCGGGCGCGGATATTTTCCGCCAGGCGGTACTCGAGCTGCTGAATGCGCGTCTGGGCGCGATAAATTTTCGGCTGAGGGTTCTGCTGGTTTAGGCGCTGCGTCACGCGCTGCTGGCGCGAGGCCGCGCGCTTAAGCTGGCTGTCCAGCGCGAAGTTCATCCGCTGACGCAGGCGCTCCAGCACGGTTTGCTGGCGGGCCAGGCGCAGCTGCGGGTGCTGCTGCTGAAGGCGATGATGAAGCTGGGTAAAGCGGCGGGTGCGGTTGGCGAGGAAATAGTCCATCGCCATTTCAAGACGCTGCTGGCCGTTGTGCATCTGGCGCAGCAGCTCCAGCTGGTTGCGGCTGACCACTTCAGCCGCCGCGGACGGCGTTGGCGCGCGCTGGTCCGCGACAAAGTCCGCGATCGTCACGTCCGTTTCATGCCCGACGGCGCTCACCACGGGGATCTGACTTGCAAAGATCGCCCGCGCCACGCGCTCGTCGTTGAAGCTCCACAGGTCTTCCAGCGAACCGCCGCCGCGCCCGACGATTAACACGTCGCACTCCTGGCGGGCGTTAGCCAGCTCGATGGCGCGCACGATCTGGCCCGGCGCATCGTCGCCCTGGACGGCAGTCGGGTAGATGATGACGGGCAGGGAAGGATCGCGACGCTTGAGGACGTGCAAAATATCATGCAGTGCCGCACCGGTTTTTGAGGTGATAACCCCAACGCAGTGGGCAGGAGAGGGCAGGGGCTTTTTATACTGCTGGTCGAACAAGCCCTCTTGGGAGAGCTTCGCTTTCAGCTGTTCATACTTCTGCTGCAGCAGGCCTTCGCCCGCAGGCTGCATGCTCTCGACGATGATTTGATAATCGCCGCGCGGTTCATACAGGGTGATATTGGCGCGAACCAGAACCTGCTGGCCGTGCTGGGGGCGAAACGTCACGCGGCGGTTGCTGTTGCGGAACATGGCGCAGCGTACCTGGGCGGTGTCGTCTTTTAAGGTAAAGTACCAGTGCCCGGACGAGGGCTGCGTGAAGTTTGAAATCTCACCGCTGATCCAGACCTGCCCCATTTCCTGCTCAAGCAGCAAACGCACCGTCTGGTTAAGGCGGCTAACGGTATAAATTGAGGGGGATTGAGAGGGTAACATGTGAGCGAGATCAAATTCTAAATCAGCAGGTTATTCAGTCGATAGTAACCTCCCCTGAGGGGAGCGCAAGCATTTTTTGCAAAAAAGTGTAGATGCAATCGGTTACGCTCTGTATAATGCCACGGCAATATTTAACCACCCAGGTCAGAGATATTGCCCATGCTACGTATCGCTAAAGAAGCACTGACGTTTGACGACGTCCTCCTCGTTCCCGCTCACTCCACCGTTCTGCCGAATACTGCCGATCTCAGCACGCAGTTGACGAAAACCATTCGCCTGAACATTCCTATGCTCTCTGCGGCAATGGACACCGTGACCGAAGCGCGCCTGGCGATTGCCCTGGCACAGGAAGGCGGCATTGGCTTTATTCACAAAAACATGTCTATCGAGCGCCAGGCGGAAGAAGTCCGCCGCGTGAAAAAACATGAATCCGGCATCGTGTCCGACCCGCAGACCGTTCTGCCAACCACTACCCTGCACGAAGTGAAGGCCCTGACCGAGCGTAACGGCTTTGCCGGCTACCCGGTTGTGACCGAAGAGAACGAGCTGGTGGGCATCATCACCGGCCGCGACGTGCGTTTCGTGACCGACCTGAACCAGCCGGTCAGCGTCTACATGACCCCGAAAGAGCGTCTGGTGACCGTTCGCGAAGGCGAAACCCGCGACGTGGTGCTGGCTAAAATGCACGAAAAACGCGTTGAGAAGGCGCTGGTTGTCGACAGCAGCTTCCACCTGCGCGGCATGATCACCGTTAAAGATTTCCAGAAAGCAGAACGTAAGCCGAACGCCTGTAAAGACGAGCATGGACGTCTGCGCGTGGGCGCGGCGGTTGGTGCGGGCGCAGGTAACGAAGAGCGTGTAGACGCGCTGGTTGCGGCGGGCGTTGACGTGCTGCTGATTGACTCCTCTCACGGCCACTCCGAAGGCGTACTGCAGCGCATTCGTGAAACCCGCGCAAAATATCCTGACCTGCAAATTATCGGCGGCAACGTGGCGACGGGCGCAGGCGCGCGCGCGCTGGCCGAAGCCGGCTGCAGCGCGGTGAAGGTGGGTATCGGCCCTGGCTCTATCTGTACCACCCGTATCGTCACCGGCGTAGGCGTTCCGCAGATCACCGCCGTGTCTGACGCGGTAGAAGCGCTGGAAGGCACCGGCATTCCGGTTATCGCTGACGGCGGGATTCGCTTCTCAGGTGATATCGCTAAGGCTATCGCCGCAGGCGCAGCGGCCGTGATGGTAGGCTCCATGCTGGCCGGTACCGAAGAATCCCCGGGCGAAATCGAACTCTATCAGGGGCGTTCTTATAAATCTTACCGCGGCATGGGCTCCCTGGGCGCGATGTCCAAAGGCTCCTCCGACCGTTACTTCCAGACCGATAACGCTGCCGACAAGCTGGTGCCGGAAGGCATCGAAGGCCGCGTGGCCTATAAAGGCCGCCTGAAGGAGATCATCCACCAGCAGATGGGCGGCCTGCGCTCCTGCATGGGCCTGACCGGCTGTGGTACCATTGACCTGCTGCGTACTAAAGCGGAGTTCGTGCGCATCAGCGGTGCGGGTATCCAGGAAAGCCACGTTCACGACGTGACGATCACCAAAGAGTCCCCGAACTATCGTTTGGGCTCCTGATTTTCTTCGCCCGACCTCGCGTCGGGCGATTTATTTAATCTGTTTCACTTGCCTCGGAATTAGCGTCAATGACGGAAAACATTCATAAACATCGCATCCTCATCCTTGATTTCGGTTCTCAATACACTCAGCTGGTGGCGCGCCGCGTGCGTGAGCTGGGCGTTTACTGCGAGCTGTGGGCGTGGGATGTCACGGAAGCTCAGATCCGCGAATTTAATCCAAGCGGTATTATCCTGTCCGGCGGCCCGGAAAGCACCACCGAAGAGAACAGCCCGCGCGCGCCGCAGTACGTGTTCGAAGCGGGCGTGCCGGTCTTCGGCGTGTGCTACGGCATGCAGACCATGGCGATGCAGCTCGGCGGCCACGTAGAAGGCTCTAGCGAACGCGAGTTCGGCTACGCGCAGGTTGAAGTTGTCACCGACAGCGCCCTGGTCCGCGGCATCGAAGACTCCCTGACCGCAGACGGCAAACCGCTGCTGGACGTGTGGATGAGCCACGGCGACAAAGTCACCGCCATCCCGTCTGACTTCGTAACCGTTGCCAGCACCGAGAGCTGCCCGTTTGCCATCATGGCGAACGAAGAAAAACGCTTCTACGGCGTGCAGTTCCACCCGGAAGTGACCCACACCCGCCAGGGCATGCGCATGCTGGAGCGCTTCGTGCGCGACATCTGCCAGTGTGAAGCCCTGTGGACTCCGGCAAAAATCATCGACGACGCCGTTGAGCGCATCCGCCAGCAGGTTGGCAATGACAAAGTGATCCTCGGCCTCTCCGGCGGCGTGGACTCTTCCGTCACCGCGATGCTGCTGCACCGCGCCATCGGCAAAAACCTGACCTGCGTCTTCGTGGACAACGGCCTGCTGCGCCTCAATGAAGCTCAGCAGGTGATGGACATGTTCGGCGACCACTTCGGTCTGAACATCGTTCACGTGGAAGGCGAAAAGCGCTTCCTGGACGCGCTGGCGGGCGAGAACGATCCTGAAGCCAAACGTAAAATCATCGGCCGCGTGTTCGTGGAAGTGTTCGACGAAGAAGCGCTGAAGCTGGAAGACGTGAAATGGCTGGCACAGGGCACCATCTACCCGGACGTGATCGAATCCGCGGCTTCTGCCACCGGTAAAGCACACGTCATTAAATCTCACCACAACGTGGGCGGCCTGCCGAAAGAGATGAAGATGGGCCTGGTTGAACCGCTGCGCGAGCTGTTCAAAGACGAAGTGCGTAAGATCGGCCTGGAGCTGGGTCTGCCGTACGACATGCTCTACCGCCATCCGTTCCCGGGCCCGGGTCTGGGCGTGCGCGTGCTCGGCGAAGTGAAGAAAGAGTACTGCGACCTGCTGCGCCGCGCGGACGCGATCTTCATCGAAGAGCTGCACAAGGCCGACCTGTACAATAAGGTGAGCCAGGCGTTCACCGTGTTCCTGCCGGTTCGCTCCGTCGGCGTGATGGGCGATGGCCGTAAGTACGACTGGGTTGTCTCCCTGCGCGCGGTCGAAACCATCGACTTCATGACCGCCCACTGGGCGCACCTGCCGTATGACTTCCTGGGACGCGTGTCCAACCGCATCATCAACGAAGTAAACGGCATTTCCCGCGTGGTGTATGACATCAGCGGTAAGCCACCGGCTACCATTGAGTGGGAATGATCTTTTAAAGAAATAAAGACAAACCCGCTACAAGCGGGTTTTTTTACGTCAAGTATAATATATTTCATGTAGCGTGGATTATTTACCCTAAAATTGAAACCTCTGTCATCATTATTCTATTGGACTGAATTTTAAAGTAGTTAAAGTTTATGATTTTTTTGCCGATATTATTGCTATTAAGAATGTAATTGCGAGGTTCAAATGCGCGAAAAAATAGCAATATACATAGAAAGTTATCTTCCAATGAAAGATAAAGGGATAGTTGAATATACAATAGATTTTTCTTCAATTAACGATGCTGAGATTTTCTTTTCACATTCCTTTGCTGAAGTTGAATATTCTCCTTATAAATTTTACAAATTAGTAACACCTTATCTCGGGCAAAAAAGAATGCATGTTGGCTCTTGGTATAAATTACCTTTCTCTTTTTTTGAGGGAGCAAGTTATATGCAATATAGTGAATTTGATGAAGGTAGTGCTGTATTTTCCGGGGCTATATCTGTATGCGATAACGAAGATGATTTTAAAAAATTTCTAATGGATCCCCCTAAAAGCGATGAAAGTGTGACTCATAGTATTAAATTGTCGTTTAGTCGCAAAGTTAAAAAGCTGGTAGTAGTGAATTGTGGACAGGCTAACTGGAATGAAATATACACTCCGAAAGAAACGCTACTATATGATATTGGTGCATCATCATATTTCAATCAGCATCAAATTAAAGCATTAGTGGATAAAAGGTTTTCATTATACAATTCTAAAATTGATATAATTATTAGCCATTGGGATAAAGATCATTTTCAGGCTATTAAATATTTAAATTCTGCACAAATGAAAAAAATTAACGCAGTATATGGACCAAGTAACAGGCCTCAAACCAACGTTTACACAGATGCAATAAATAACCTGGAGAACAATGGGGTTAAGTGTCTTTTTATTGCGCCAACAAATAAGAGGAGAGGGAGAAGCATTGATCTTAATATGTTATCGTCTACAAATGAAATGGACGTTTACAGAGCGGTGAAGGGTAGTTCGAGAAATCAATCAGGGATAGTGTTATGTATAAAGGGATCTCAAAATATAGCTTTGTTAACAGGCGATCATCACTATACAAAGATATTAAATGCTATCAATGGTAAATATGTTAGTAAAAAATTGATCCTTGTTGCGCCGCATCATGGAGGCGAGGCCGGAAAACTTTCGGTTCAAGACTGGCAAAAAGAGTTCTCTTTAATTTCGTGTGCTATTTCAGTGGGTCACAACTCTTACAATCATCCTCAACAAAACTTAGCGAAGCTAAACACGCTACATAATGGGTGCTGTGAACGAACTGATTTAGGGGGGGATGTTAGCTATACTTTGTGAAATTGCATTTCTCCTTAAAACAAGGCACCAAATAATTAGGTGCCTTATTTTGAATTTTTAAATTTTGTTTTTTATGGCTTGTTCAATCACCCGCGCAATCGCGTCCGCCTGGCTCACCATTGAGACATGGCTTGCCGCAACCTCCGACGTTTTTGCATTGATCTTCTGCGCCATCGCGCGCTCAAGCTCCGGATTGATCATCCGATCGTTCTTGCTGACTACAAACCAGCTCGGCTTATCATGCCAGGCCGCATGGGTAATTTTCTCTGCGAACGCATCGGCTTTAATCGGCCCCTGCGTCGCTGCGATCGCGCGCTGCTCATCCGTATTCGCATCGGGCGCAAAATCCTCGCGGACCGCTTTTGACGGCAGGTACAGATATCCGTCCGCGGTTTTAGCAATGCCCGCGCTGCCCGGCGCTGCGGGATAGCTTCCGGCCAGATCCGCCGTCGATTGGCCCGAATCCGGCGCAAAAGCGGCAACGTACACCAGTGATTTCACCCGCGCAGCGTTGCCCGCCTCGCTAATCACCGTGCCGCCCCAGGAGTGGCCCACCAGCACCACGTCGCCGTGCGTGCGGGCGATGGCGCGCCGGGTGGCGGCTACGTCATCTTCTAGTGAGGTGAGGGGAAGCTGTACGGCAACTACCTCCGTATGCTGTTTTTGTAATTGGGCAATCACTTCATTCCAGCTGCTGCCGTCGGCGAACGCGCCGTGTACCAGCACGACGCTGGTTTTATTCTCCGCAAAGGCGCTGGCCGAAAGCGCCAGCAGGCCTGCTGTCAGTACAGACAGTGCTTTCATTTTCATTCTCCTTAGAAATGATGGATCGCCGCATGGGGCGGCACGGTAAATTCAACGGTTTTGTGATCGAGGGGTTTGTGCGTCGGGTCGGCCATGATAATCGTCACCTTGTGCTTACCTGCGGGCAGACCCACCAGAATCACCGGTTCGCCGCTGGTATCGGCCCAGTGCCACGGATTATCGTCAACGACGACGTGAATATGGCCAATTCTCGGGGATACCTTTAACGCCTCGGGGCCAAACACCGGCTCAATACGTAGGTTTTCCGTGCGGTACTGAATAAAGACGGCCCCTTTGCTCAGCGGGCCCGCCAGCGGCGGGTCGACAATCAGCTTCGCGGGCGGCTGCGGGTGTTCCAGCGGGGCGACGGCTGCCGGGCCGTTAATATCCGCGGCGCTGAGCCCATTTAACGATGAAGCTGTAGCGCTGGCTACCGATGCCAGCGCCAGTAAAGGCAGCAGTAAATATCCACGTCTCATCTGCGTATCTCCTCTGTGATTAATCCTGCGACAGCCACATAAGACCATTTCTATGTGTCCGGGCTGTTTGCCGCAGGCGTATTTTTGTACCGACGTGTCAGCATCGCGTTTGGGATACGTTGCGATACATTTTGCCTGACGGTACCGCGCGCGAGGGCGATGGCTAACCCCGCAATCAACAGCGTCAGACCCCATGAAACCCACATGGCTTCGGCAATACCCAGCGTTTTATTGAGCCACGCATAGGCAAACGGCGACATTGCCGCCATCAGCTGTCCGGGGATGAACAACCAGCCCGTGAGGCTGGCATAGCGCTCGGCGCTGAACAGCTCCAGCGGCAGGGTCGCTTTGACGATGGTCATCAACCCGTTAATCGCCCCATAGCCGAGCACAAACCCGGCTGCGCTCCAGGCAAACGCGGAGCTGCTCAGGCCGATAAGAAAACAGACCGGCATGGCGAGGGCGGTGAAAAGGGTCAGCCTAATCGGCGTTAAGCGCCCGCCTGCCAGCACCTCCATCAGCCGGGCGCGGCATCAAGGCGACGCCAGCGGGACTCACCTTGCTGGTGCAGGCTGAACGCATTGAGCAGACCGTGGAGGAAGCCATACGCTCCGTGAGCGCGCTCAGCCATGAGGTGAGCGGTACGGTTACCCTGGGCACGGGCGCAACGGCGTGCATTCATCTTCTGCCGCCTTTACTGCAGCAGCTGCGCAGCGATTATCCGCTGCTGAGCGTCGGCGTAACGACCGGCAACACGCGCGACATTGTCCGCGCCGTGGAGGAAAACCGTCTTGATATGGGGCTGGTGACGCTGCCCGTGGCCGGACGGGCGCTTAACGTCATGCCGGTGATTCAGGAAGAGTTTGTCTTTATCGCCTCGCAGCAGGCTGATTTTGCTGGTCTGACGCCCGAGCGGGCTTTCCATCGTGCCGGTAATGGAGCGTGGCAGTATTGAAGCGATCAAGCGAATGGTGCGTGCAGGCCTGGGCTACAGCATTGTGCCAGGCATGTCGGTGGCGCATCCCTCCGACCGCGAGGGGCTAAGCGTGCGTTCACTCACACCGGTACTTGCGCGGCAGTTAGCCGTCGTGATGCGACAGGATAAAATCTTCAGCAGAGGGATTGCGGGTATTGTACGGCTGCTGCTGCACCGCGACGCGGGCTAGCGCTCAGGGGTTTCGACGGTCAGGCTGGTTTGCTGAGACTGAATTTTGTCCTGATGGTGATACCAGGCACCAATGGAGGAATAAACGAAGCGGCCAAAGAAAAACAGAAAGCTGATGAGCAGTATGATGCGTGTCATCCGAGTGTTAAATCGATGTCGTTTGCGCATAGGCGTGGTCTGGCTCACTCTGTTTTCCTGGGTATACCTTCCGGGCGATGCGGCTATTAAGGCACAGCAGGGGGGAAGGGTCAATTCCAGAATGTGTAAAAAACCGTCAATCCAAACTATTTGATTATTTTATTAGTGATTTATATATATTGACCGCTCTGATGGATATGAAAAAGAGCATAAAAAAAGCGAAATAAAGCGTTAAGCGATTAGCCTAATTTGATTTAGGTCAACGGATTCCCGCCACCAATAACTAAAATCCTTCCTCCTGCATGGTTGGGCACATTCCTCTGCACCGCATGCGCGTCAGGATGGATGCCTGTCTTTAATTACTCTCTGGAGAGAAAAGGCTAATCCGGGCATCTATGACTATTATCTCTTTTCTGCAACGCAACAAAAATTGCTGGTGGGCGCTTCCTCTTGTTTTGCCCGTCATGCTACTACCAATACTTAGCGAGGCGAATACCTACACCCGCCTGGGCGAAGGTACCGTCATCCTCTATTATTTTCCGCTCTCGTTTCTGCTGACGATGATGCTGATTTTTGACTTCGCGGCGCTGCCGGGGATTGTCATTTCGCTGCTCTGTCGTTATTACCCGGCCGTCAGCCTGTTTGAAACGCTGGCAAGCGTGCTTCACTTCGTTGTCCCCGTGGTGCTCAGCTGGGGAGGGTATCGCGTCTTTGCCCCAAAACGCAGCCGGGTGTCTTACGGTGACGCGCGCCTTATGGGGCAGCGTATTTTCTGGCAGGTGCTCTGCCCTGCAACGATGTTCTTGCTCTTTTTCCAGTTCGCGGCCTATCTGGGCATCTATGACAGCCGCCGGAGCCTGCAGGGACTGAACCCCATGAACATTTATACCCTGATCAACTATCAGGCGCTGTTGGTGAGCGGATTGACGGCGGTCCCGCTGAGCTATTTACTCATCCGCCTGATTCGCCATCCGCGTTATCTTAAAGCGGTTGTCTCGCAGATTCGGGCGCAGATAGACAAAAAAGTCACGGTAGCGGAATTTCTGATTTGGACCGCGATTTTGGGCGGATTGCTGTCGCTGCTGCTGCTCCCGATGAATGAAAATAGCTCGATTTTCAGCACCAACTACACGCTGTCGCTTCTCATGCCCGTTATGCTCTGGGGCGCGATGCGCTTTGGCTATAGGCTGATGTCGCTTATCTGGACGCCGGTGCTGCTGGTGACGATCCACTATTTTTATCGCTATATTCCGGTCAATCAGGGATACGACATTCAGCTCGCGATAACCTCGTCCAGCTACCTGGTCTTTTCGTTCGTGATCATTTTTATGTCCATGCTGGCGACGCGCCAGCGCGCGGTAAATATTCGCTTCCGTAACCTGGCGCTGCTTGACCCGGTATTGCATATGCCTAACCTGCGGGCGCTAACACGTTCGCTGAGCAAATCGCCCTGGTCAGCCCTGTGCGTGCTGCGCATTCCCGAGCTGGAAGTGCTGGGGCATAACTATGGCGTCCTGCTGCGCATCCATTACAAGCAAAAGCTGGCGGAGTGGATAAACAAAACGCTGCGGCCGGACGAGGGGGTTTACAACCTGACCGGGTACGACCTGGCAATTCGCATGACGTCCGAAGCGCACCAGGAGCGGATTGAGGTGCTGGACGCGCACATTAAACAGTTTCGTTTTATCTGGGACGGCATGCCGCTTCAGCCGCAGGTCGGCGTGAGCTATTGCTATGTACGTTCGCCGGTGAAGCACCTTCACCTGCTGCTGGGCGAGCTGAGCGTGATTGCCGACCTGTCGCTTTTTACCCATCATCCGGAAAACTTGCAGCAGCGCGGCGCCATGCACCTGCAGCGCTCGCTTAAGAGCAAAATCGAGATGATGAATCGCCTGCAGTGGGCGCTGGACCAGGATGCATTCACCCTCAAGGTTCAGCCCGTCAGCGGTTTACGTGGCGATCGTTATTATGAAGTGCTGCTGCGGATGCCGGACGAGCAGGGTGAACTTCTCTCGCCCGATCGCTTTCTGCCCGTAGCCCAGGAGTTTGGCCTATCGTCTCGCGTGGATCTGTGGGTGATAGCGCGCGCGCTGCAGTTCCTGGCAACGCACCGCGAACGTCTGCCCGCGCAGCGTTTCGCGATCAATCTGGCTCCGTCAACGGTTTGTCGGTCGCAGTTCCCGCAGGAGGTGGCGCGGCTTTTGACGAAGTACGGCATTGAAGCCTGGCAGATCATTTTTGAAATCACGGAGTGCGGCTCTTTTGGCGGCACTGAGCAGGTGACGCAGACGCTAAAACAGTTGCAAAAAATGGGCGTGCTTATCGCGATTGATGATTTTGGCACCGGCTATGCCAGCTACGCGCGGTTGAAAAGCGTGGATGCCGATATTCTCAAGATTGACGGCTGCTTTATCCGCAATATCGTGAGCAACAGCCTGGATTACCAGATCGTGGCGTCTATTTGCCATCTGGCGCGAATGAAGAAAATGCTGGTGGTGGCAGAGCACGTTGAAAGCGAGGAGATACGCAGCGCGGTGAATGCGCTGGGTATCGACTATGTGCAGGGATATCTGATCGGCGAGCCGGTTGAGCTGGAGTCGCTTCTCGAAGAACAGGCGCCGCGGGTGGACGCCTGAGCCGTTAAGCCGCCACCTCCGGCGAGCTTTCTTCTTCGATTTTTAGCATCCAGCCGGTCACCGCTTCCCAGTACTGCTGCTCTTTTTCCAGATCCAGCAGAACCAGCGCGTTCTGGCTGAACCAGTCGTGCGGGAAGCTCAGCGTCCAGTGGTGGTCGTCCGTTTTCAGCCTGAGCGTCGGCGGCGTGGTCGTGGCCTGACGCTGGTTGTTAAGCAGCACGCCGAGGCGCAGCAGCTGAATGAGCGGCAGGAACTGTTTTTTCTTGAACAGCGTGAAGCGCGGCAGGTCATCGAGCTTGATGGCCTTGCGGTGGTAGCGCACCAGGGTGGCCATCATGGTCTGCTGTTCCTGATTAAAGCCCGGCAGGTCGCTGTTTTGCAGGATATACGCCGAATGGCGGTGCATCCCGCTGTGGTTGATGTTCAGGCCAACCTCATGCAGCATGGCTGCCCATTTGAGCAGGGCGGCAAGCTGCGGATGGTCAAGCTTGGGGTTCTGCGCCTGCCACTGCTCGTACATTTGCACCGTGGTTTCCAGCACGCGCTTCGCCTGCTCGCGGTCGATGTTGTACTGGTTCGCCAGGCTTTGCGCCGTGCGGCTGCGAATGTCCTGATGGCGGAAGCGGCCTTCCATCTCATACAGCACGCCCTCACGCAGCGCGCCGTCGGAGAGGCGCAGCTCCTTGATGGCCAGCGCGTCAAACACGCCGCAGAGGATCGCCAGCCCCGGTACGAATACGGATTTACGCTCTTCGGAAAGCCCCGGCAGGCTCAGCGAATCGAAGCTTTTATGCTTGAGCACTTCTTCGGTAAGCAGCACCAGGCGTTCAGGGGTAATGATCCCGTCCTTTTCGCCCATCGCCAGCAGCACTTCATGCGCAGCCTTAATGGAGCCCGATGCGCCCAGCGCGACGTTCCAACCCTGAATGCGGTACTGCCAGGCCAGATTTTCCAGTTTCTGGATCGCGGCCATGCGCGCGCGCTGGAAGTTTTCGCGGGTGATTGCGCCGCCCGGGAAGTACATTTGCGCGAAGCTGACGCAGCCCATGCGGCGGCTTTCCACCAGCCGCGGCTCGAAGTCTTCGCCAATCACCAGCTCCGTCGATCCGCCTCCAATGTCGATCACCAGCTTGCGGCCTTTTTCAGGCTGAGTATGTTCAACGCCCATAAAGATCAGGCGCGCTTCCTCGTTGCCGGAGATGATCTCAATCGGGTAGGGGATAACCTTTTCCGCGCGCTTGAGAAACTCGGCAGCGTTCAGCGCCTGGCGCAGGCTGTGCGTGCCGACGATGCAAACGCTGGACGGTGAGAACCCCTGCAGGCGCTCGGCAAACAGCGAGAGGCAGTTTAAGCCGCGCTCCATCGCCTCTTCGCTGAGCATGCCGCGCGCGTCCAGGCCATCGGCCAGGTGGACGCGCTGCTTCAGGCGGCCGATGATCTGCATGGCGCCATCCACCTCACGGGCGATGACCATGTGGAAGCTGTTAGAACCTAGATCGACCGCAGCAAACTCCTGCGGGCGGGGTGCGTTATCATTTATCGGCATAGGTTAATCGGGTTGCTCGAGTGATTTGATATAGTCGTAAATCGCCAGCTGCGACCGCACTTTACGGCGATTGCCGCGCGGCACGTAGCGATTACTGAGTTCTTTGTCGATATAGCGTGCTTTCACCGTATCGCTAAACAAAATCTCGATAATGTCGAGAATTTGCTGTTTCAGGCGCGGATCGAGAAGCGGAGCCGCGACTTCAATTCGGTAGTCGATGTTGCGCGTCATCCAGTCTGCGGATGAGAGGTACACCTGCTTATCACCGGCGTTGTCGAAGATATAGACCCGGTCGTGCTCCAGGTAACGGTCCACGATGCTGATGACGCGAATGTTGTCGCTAATGCCTTCCAGCTCTGGGATCAGGGAGCACATGCCGCGAATGAGCAGGTTGACCGGCACGCCGGAGCTGGACGCCGCATACAGGCGATCGACAAGCCCTTTGTCGACCAGGTTGTTGAGCTTCAGCGTGATCCCGGACGATAAACCCTGCTGCGCGTTTGCAATCTCCTTGTCGATCATCTGGTACAGCAGGCGCCGCGAGTTCTGCGGGGAGACCAGCAGATAGTCGAAGCTCACCGGACGATACGGGTTCTCAATAAAGTTGAACACCCGGCGCACCTCGTTGGTGATCCGCGCATCGGCGGTCAGCAGCGAGTAGTCGGTATAAATACGCGCGGTTTTCTCGTTAAAGTTGCCGGTGCCGATGTGGGCGTAGCGCACCACGTCGTCGCCCTCTTTACGGGAGATCAGGAACAGCTTGGCGTGAATTTTCAGCCCCGGCGCGGAGAAGATCACGTGTACGCCCGCTTCCGTCAGGCGTCGCGCCCAGTGGATGTTGGCTTCTTCGTCGAAGCGCGCCTGCAGCTCCACCACCACGGTCACTTTTTTACCGTTGTGCGCCGCGTGGATCATCGCGTCGATGATGCGTGAATCTTTCGCCACGCGGTAGATGTTGATTTTGATCGCCAGCACGTTCGGGTCGAACGACGCCTGGCGGAGCAGTTCAAGCACGTGCTCGAACGTGTGGTATGGATAGTAGAGCAGGACGTCGCGCTCGCGGATGGCGTCAAACCCGTTACGGAACTTATCGAACCAGATATGGCGCAGGCGCGGCAGCGGCTTGTTCACCAGGTTGGCTTTGCCCACGTTCGGGAAGCCAATGAAGTCTTTAAAGTTGTGATAGCGCCCGCCGGGGATAATAGAGTCGTAGCGGGAGATGGTCAGCTTATCGCGCAGCATTTCCACCATCGCATCGGGCATGTCGCGCTGATAGACGAAACGCACCGGTTCGGCGGTCAGGCGCTGCTTGAGGCTGGAGGACATCAGCTCCATCAGGCTGGCTTCCATCTCGTGCACGAGGTCATATTCGGCGTCGCGGGTCATCTTCATCGAGTAGGCGTTAAGCGCGTCGTAATCGAAGAAGCCCTTGAAGATATCGTCCAGGCAGTAGCGAAGAATGTTGTCCAGCAGGATCATCGGCTTGCGTCGGCGCGGCGTTTCCGGCGGCAGGTTCACAAAGCGCGGAACCTTATCGGACGGAATTTCCAGCAGCGCGTAGCTGATGCTCTCGCCGCGAATGATCTCCACCGCCAGATAGGTGTAATCATCCTTCAGGAACTGCACCAGGTCGGTTTCGCGGTTGATTAAAATCGGCGTAATGTGCTGGCGCAGATAGTGTTTGAAGTAATGACGCAGCCAGGTTTGCTGGTTGACGGAGAGCTGTCGCTCGTTGATCAGGAAGATTTGGTTGCGCGCCATTTCCAGCAATAGCTCGTTATAAAGGCCATCAAATTCCTGATCGGCCTTCATGACGCGGGACTGAATTTTGCCGAGCAGATGGCGCGAGTGCGAGTTCAAACCCTGCTCTTCGCTGATGATGATTCGCCGCTTCAGTTCGGCAAAGCGAACCTTATAAAATTCATCCAGGTTATTCGAGTAGATGCCCAGGAAGCGCATACGCTCAATCAGCGGGTTGGTTTTGTCCGCCGCTTCCTGGAGTACGCGCTCGTTAAAGGCTAACCAGCTAAGCTCTTTCTCAATGTATAACTTTTCCTGACCCATTACAGCTCACACTCCAGTTCAATCACAGGACGTGGTAAATCCGTCTCGTCCTTATTATGGCGAGCATTTCCACGATATGTCCAACAGTGCCAGAAAAGTATGACAGTTATTTTTTTTGTTGGGGATTTTAGGGGGTTGGGGAAGGGACTATCGGGTAATGCACGCTGTAGGTCGGGCAAGCGCAGCGCCACCCGACATAACAAACTACTCTTCTGCCGCATAACCCTGCGGGGGCAGCTTCACGCCGTCCAGCCAGGCGGCGCCGTCGCGCATCTCCAGACGCCCGTCGACAAACCAGCTTACCACCAGCGGGTAGATAGCGTGTTCCTGCGTCTGTACGCGTTCCGTCACGTCATCTTCGCTGTCGCCGTCAAAGACCGGGACTTTCGCCTGCAGGATCACCGGCCCGCCGTCCAGCTCGTCGGTAACGAAATGCACGGAGGTGCCGTGCTCCTCATCGCCATTTTCCAGCACCTGACGGTGCGTGTGCAGGCCGGGGTATTTCGGCAGGAGAGAAGGGTGAATGTTCAGCAGACGACCCGCGTAGTGCGCAACAAAAGCCGGGCTGAGGATGCGCATATAGCCGGCCAGTACCACGACGTCGGGCGCATAGGCATCAATCTCCTGCACCAGCTCGCGGTCGAACGCTTCGCGGCCAGCGAACTGGCTGGCCTCCAGCGCATGGGCGGGAATGTTCGCTTCCCGCGCCCGCTCAAGGCCGAACGCGTCGGCCTTATTGCTGAACACTGCCCGAATGGTGCCATTGATTTTCTTCTGCCTGCAGGCGTCTATGATGGCCTGCAAATTGCTTCCGTTACCGGAAATGAGCACCACGATGTTTTTCATTCAATGACCACACGCTGTTCGGAATCGGAAGCTTTAATCGTACCGATTTTCCACGCGTTTTCACCTTTCTCGTTCAGCAGCTTAACCGCGCTATCCGCTTCGCTCGCTGGCAATGCGATAACCATGCCCACGCCGCAGTTGAACGTGCGGTACATTTCGTGGTCGCTCACGTTACCGGCCGTTTGCAGCCAGTTAAAGACGGACGGCCACTGCCAGGAGGATTCGTCGATAACGGCCTGAGTGTTATCCGGCAGCACGCGCGGAATGTTTTCCCAGAAGCCGCCGCCGGTCAGGTGGGCAATGGCGTGCACGTCCACATTCTCGATAAGCTCAAGGATGTTTTTCACGTAGATGCGGGTTGGCGCCAGCAGGTGGTCGGCCAGCGGTTTGCCGTCGAGCTCGGTGGTTTGCGGGTCGCAGCCGCTGACGTCGAGGATTTTGCGCACCAGAGAGTAGCCGTTAGAGTGCGGTCCGCTGGACGCCAGGGCAACCAGCACGTCGCCGTCAGCCACTTTGCTGCCGTCGATGATTTCTGATTTTTCTACTACGCCGACGCAAAAGCCCGCGACGTCATAATCTTCACCGTGATACATGCCCGGCATTTCTGCGGTCTCGCCACCCACCAGCGCACAGCCCGACTGCAGGCAGCCCTCGGCGATGCCGTTGATCACGCTGGCAGCGGTATCCACGTCCAGCTTGCCGGTCGCGTAGTAGTCGAGGAAGAACAGCGGCTCCGCGCCCTGTACCACCAGGTCGTTTACGCACATCGCCACCAGGTCGATGCCGATGGTGTCGTGACGCTTAAGATCCATCGCCAGGCGCAGTTTTGTCCCTACGCCGTCAGTACCCGAGACCAGCACAGGTTCACGATATTTTTGCGGCAGCGCGCACAGTGCGCCGAATCCACCCAGGCCACCCATTACTTCAGGGCGACGGGTTTTTTTCACCACACCTTTGATTCGGTCAACCAGCGCATTACCTGCGTCAATATCAACACCGGCATCTTTGTAGCTGAGAGAAGTTTTGTTGGTCACGGCTAAAGTCCCCACGCGATTGCATAGCTTGTAAGAAAAATCGGCGCAATTCTAACAGTCCAGGCAAACGTTTGCGAGCCTATTATGGGAAGGCGTTATTTTTTTTCTGAGCGCGTTGTTACGGCTGCCAAAGTTGACTCCGTTCACGGAAATGAAACCGGTTTCGGTATTCTGCTTGCAACCTGTTATCCCTTTGAACATCATCATCCTGAAACCGGTTTCTGTAACTGTTTTTGCAGAAAATAACGCAGAATGAGGGAATGAGAATGTCAGGATTCAAAGCAGGTTTTCTGTGGGGCGGCGCCGTTGCCGCGCATCAGCTTGAAGGCGGCTGGAAAGAGGGCGGCAAGGGCGTCAGCGTTGCCGACGTGATGACGGCGGGCGCACACGGCGTGCCGCGCGAAATCACCGCGGGCGTGCTGGAAGGGAAAAATTACCCGAATCACGAAGCCATCGACTTCTACCATCGCTATAAGGAAGATATCCAGCTTTTTGCCGAGATGGGATTCAAATGCTTCCGCACCTCTATCGCATGGACGCGCATCTTCCCGAAAGGGGATGAGCAGGAGCCAAACGAAGCGGGCCTGCAATTCTACGACGATCTGTTCGACGAGTGCCTGAAGCACGGCATTGAGCCGGTTATTACCCTGTCTCACTTCGAAATGCCTTTCCATCTGGTCACCGAATACGGCGGCTGGCGCAACCGCAAGCTGATCGACTTCTTCGTTCGCTTCGCAAAAGTGGTTTTCCAGCGCTATCAGCACAAGGTGAAGTACTGGATGACCTTCAACGAAATCAATAACCAGGCCAACTTCCACGAAGATTTTGCGCCGTTTACCAACTCCGGACTGAAGTACGCGCCGGGTGAAGACCGCGAGCCGGTCATGTTCCAGGCGGCGCACTACGAGCTGGTCGCCAGCGCGCTGGCCGTGAAGGCAGGGCGCGAGATTAACCCCTCGCTGCAAATCGGCTGCATGATCGCCATGTGCCCCATCTACCCGCTGACCTGCGCGCCGGACGATATGATGATGGCGATGAACGCCATGCACCGCCGCTACTGGTTCACCGACGTTCACGTGCGCGGCGCGTATCCGCAGCACCTGCTCAACTATTTCGACCGCCGCGGCTTTGCGCTGGATATCACCGAAGAGGATAAAGCCGCGCTGAAGCAGGGCTGCGTGGACTACATCGGCTTTAGCTATTACATGTCCTTCACCACAAAAGCGACGGCGGACAACCCGCAGCTCGACTACGACGAGAGCAAAAGCCTGGTCTCCAACCCGTACGTGCAGAAATCCGACTGGGGATGGCAGATTGACCCGGTTGGCCTGCGCTACTCGCTGAACTGGTTCTGGGATCACTACCAGCTGCCGCTGTTCATCGTTGAAAACGGCTTTGGCGCCATCGACGTGCAGGAGAGCGACGGCACGGTGAACGACCAGTACCGCATTGATTATCTTGCGGCGCACATCCGCGAGATGAAAAAAGCGGTGGTGGAAGACGGCGTTGATCTGATGGGCTACACCCCGTGGGGCTGTATCGACCTCGTTTCTGCCGGCACGGGCGAAATGAAAAAGCGCTACGGCTTTATCTTTGTCGATAAAGATAACGAGGGCAACGGCACGCTGAACCGCAGCAAGAAGAAGTCGTTCGACTGGTATAAGCAGGTGATAGCCAGCAACGGCGAGCAGCTATAATTGCCCGCTGGCGCTGCGCTTACCGGGCCTGTCGAGATTGTAGGTCGGGTAAGCGCCAGCGCCACCTGACAAAAACGTACACGAGGCCGGAGCTTGCCCTCCGGTTTTTTTACGTCTAAACCATTTTGATTGATCGCCGTCAAGCAACATGGGTATGGCCTAATCAGAAAAAAGCGGTATAATCCCGCGATTTTTTTGCGGATGCCACCTCAGAGGAGAAAGAGAATGAAGATTGTGGAAGTGAAACACCCACTCGTTAAACACAAGTTGGGCCTGATGCGTGAGCATGACATCAGCACGAAGCGTTTTCGCGAACTGGCTTCTGAAGTGGGCAGCCTGCTGACCTACGAAGCAACCTCCGATCTGGAAACCGAAAAAGTGACCATCGAAGGCTGGAACGGTCCGGTACAGGTTGAGCAGATTAAGGGTAAGAAAATTACCGTTGTGCCAATCCTGCGCGCGGGTCTGGGCATGATGGAAGGCGTGCTGGAGCACGTGCCGAGCGCGCGCATCAGCGTGGTCGGGATCTACCGTGACGAAGAAACCCTCGAGCCGGTCCCGTACTTCCAAAAGCTGGTCTCTAACATCGACGAGCGTATGGCGCTGGTGGTTGACCCAATGCTGGCAACCGGTGGCTCAATGATCGCCACCATCGACCTGCTGAAAAAAGCGGGCTGCAGCAGCATCAAGGTGCTGGTGCTGGTTGCGGCGCCTGAAGGTATCGCGGCGCTGGAAAAAGCGCACCCGGACGTAGAGCTGTATACCGCCTCCGTCGACCAGGGGCTAAACGAGCACGGGTACATTATCCCGGGGCTTGGCGATGCCGGCGATAAGATCTTTGGTACTAAATAATCGAATAACGATAAATAAGCCGACTTTGAGAGTCGGCTTTTTTTTGAATAAAACACACATAACTAACCATCTCAGAGGAAAACACTATGACGCGCCGTGCTATCGGGGTGAGTGAAAGACCGCCGCTTTTACAGACGATCCCGCTTAGTTTGCAGCACCTGTTCGCCATGTTTGGCGCAACCGTGCTGGTGCCAATCCTGTTTCACATCAACCCGGCCACCGTTCTGCTGTTCAACGGCGTCGGCACGCTGCTTTACCTCTTTATCTGCAAGGGCAAAATTCCGGCCTATCTCGGCTCAAGCTTCGCCTTTATCTCGCCGGTGCTGCTGCTGCTGCCGCTGGGTTATGAAGTGGCGCTGGGCGGCTTTATTATGTGTGGCGTGTTGTTCTGCCTGGTCTCCTTCATCGTGAAGAAAGCCGGTACGGGCTGGCTGGACGTGATGTTTCCCCCTGCGGCGATGGGCGCAATCGTTGCCGTTATCGGCCTCGAGCTTGCAGGCGTAGCCGCAAATATGGCCGGACTGCTGCCCGCAGACGGACAATCACCGGATTCCAAAACCATCATCATCTCGCTGGTGACGCTGGGCGTGACGGTATTCGGCTCGGTCCTGTTCCGCGGCTTTATGGCGATTATCCCGATCCTGATCGGCGTGCTGGCGGGCTATGCGCTCTCCTTCGCCATGGGCGTTGTTGATACCACACCGATTGCAGAAGCGCACTGGTTTGCGCTGCCAACCTTCTATACCCCGCGCTTCGAATGGTTCGCTATTTTCACCATCCTGCCCGCCGCGCTGGTGGTGATTGCCGAGCACGTCGGCCACCTGGTGGTGACGGCGAACATCGTGAAGCGTGATCTGATCCGCGATCCGGGCCTGCACCGCTCTATGTTTGCCAACGGCCTCTCTACCATTATCTCCGGCTTCTTTGGCTCAACCCCCAATACCACCTACGGCGAGAATATCGGCGTGATGGCAATTACCCGCGTCTACAGCACCTGGGTTATTGGCGGTGCGGCGATCATTGCCATTCTGCTCTCCTGCGTGGGCAAGCTGGCGGCAGCGATTCAGATCATCCCGGTCCCGGTAATGGGCGGCGTCTCCCTGCTGCTGTACGGGGTGATCGGTGCCTCAGGTATCCGCGTGCTGATCGAATCGAAAGTGGATTACAGCAAAGCGCAAAACCTGATCCTCACCTCGGTCATTCTGATTATCGGCGTGAGCGGCGCGAAGGTGCACATCGGTGCGGCGGAGCTGAAAGGCATGGCGCTGGCGACCATCGTCGGCGTGGGCCTGAGCCTGATTTTCAAGCTGATCTCGGTGATCCGCCCGGAAGAGGTGGTACTGGACGCTGACGAAAGCGAAAAAGCGCCACATTGATCGGATATACACTAAATCATTCAAGCTGCATCAAGGCGGCAAGTCTGAGAAATCCCCGGGAGCTTACTCAAGTAAGTGACTGGGGTGAGCGGACGCAGCCAACGCAGAGACAGCTTGAAGGATGACGTGTAAACCGGGTGGACGATCCGCCCGGTTCTCTCCTTGCGGGTTCCGTGTTAAACTCGTTGCCGATTTTTAGTCAGATCTGGTTGAGGTATTTCTGAACGGACCGGCACAGCTCTCTCTGCCACTTTATCTCCCTGACGATGAAACTTTCTCAAGTTTCTGGCCGGGCGATAACCCCTCTTTACTGGCTGCACTGCAAAACGTGCTGCGCCAGGATCACAGCGGATACATCTACATCTGGTCACGCGAAGGCGCGGGGCGCAGCCACCTGCTGCATGCCGCCTGCGCGGAGCTTTCCGCTCGCGGTGACGCGGTGGGCTATGTGCCGCTGGACAAGCGCACCTGGTTCGTGCCGGAGGTGCTTGAGGGAATGGAACATCTCTCACTGGTCTGCATCGATAATATCGAGTGCGTGGCGGGGGATGAGCCGTGGGAAATGGCGATCTTCAACCTGTACAACCGCATCCTGGAGTCGGGCAAAACCCGGCTGCTGATCACCGGCGATCGTCCGCCGCGCCAGCTTAATCTTGGGCTACCGGATCTGGCCTCTCGCCTGGACTGGGGGCAAATCTACAAGCTACAGCCGCTCTCCGACGAAGATAAGCTCCAGGCGCTGCAGCTGCGCGCAAAGCAGCGCGGATTTGAGCTGCCCGAGGACGTGGGGCGCTTCCTGCTGAAGCGCCTGGATCGCGAGATGCGCACGCTGTTTGATACGCTCGATCAGCTCGATCGCGCCTCGATAACCGCACAGCGCAAGCTGACCATTCCGTTTGTGAAAGATATCCTTAAGCTTTAAGTTTTTTGCCGGGTAGCGGCTGCGCCTTACCCGGCCTGCACAGAGCACCCGTAGCCCCGCTAAGCGCAGCGCCACCGGGCTTAAAGATCCCCCATCAGGTGCTCTACCAGCAGCGGAATCGGCCGTCCCGACGCCACGCTTCTGCCGCCTTCCCGCCACAGCGCCGTGCCGCTGATGTCCAGATGCGCCCACGGGATCGTCGGCGGGCAGAAATGGTGCAGCAGCCAGGCCGCCGAGGCGCTGATCGCCGCGTTATTGGTCGGCGTATTGCACAGATCGGCAATTGCGCTCTCGGTCTGCTTTTTTAGCCTCGCGTCCAGCGGCAGGGACCACACCTCGTCGCCGCAGCGCTTCCCAGCCTCGACGAGCGCCTGTCGCAGCGGCTCGTCCTGGGTCATCAGGCCGCTCAGCTCATACCCCAGCGCTTTCACCACCGCGCCCGTTAAGGTTGCCATATCAATAATATAGCGCGCCTGCGGATGGCGCTGGCTGGCCCAGGCGATGGCGTCGGCCAGCACCAGCCGCCCTTCGGCATCGGTGTTATTGATTTCAACGGTCAGGCCGTTGCAGGCGCGCGCAACCGTGCCCGGCTGCATGGCGTCCGGGCCGATGGCATTTTCCGCCAGCGCCAGCACGCCCATGATGCGCACCGGCAGGCCCAGCCCGGCGACGGTGAGCATCAATCCCAGAACGTTCGCCGCGCCGCACATGTCGTACTTCATGGTGTACATGCCCGCGCCTTCCTTCAGCCACAGTCCGCCGGTGTCGAAGGTAATGCCTTTGCCCACGTAGCAGCGCACCTGACCCTCAGTCGCTCCGTCATAATGAATAGCGAGCAGCCGGGGCGGGCAGGTCGCCCCTTTACCCACGGCGTGCAGCAGCCCAAGGCTTCCATCGACGATCTGCTTTTCATCCAGCACCTCGCAGCGCAGGGTAGGGAATGCCGCGCACAGCCGCTGTGCTTCTTCGACAACAAACTGGGGCGTGCAGCGGTCGGACGGCAGATCCGCCAGCTGCCTGGCGGCAATCATGCCTTCGGCGATGGCGTGCTGATGCCTGAAAACGTCCGTCAGCCTCTCCCGCTGCTCGGGCAGGCAAAGCGCCGAGATATGGCGAAGGCGCACGGTGGAGGCATCTGCTTTTTTCAGCTGAAGGTCCGCAAGGCGATGCGCCTGATTGAAGAGAAAGCGCAGCAGCTGCGCCAGCACGGTGTCGTCAACGTTCGTCACGTCAATCACCACGCTCTCGCTGGCGGGGGAGGCCAGCAGCGGGCGCAGCGCGGTGAGTAATCCCTCGGTCAGGCTATCGTGCCAGAGCGCGTCCGGCAGCAGCGTGATGCGGGCAAAAGGCGCGCAGCCAAACCGGGCGTCGGCGACGCTTCCCTGCTGGCGCATTTCGGCGACGAGCGGTGTCTCCGGCAGCAGCGCCGAGTCCGCACGGGCAATCAGATGGCTGTGTGCTTCGGCGTCTGAAAGTTCGGTAATAAGTTGCCAGTTCATCATTATTGCTCCTCGATGGGCGTGCGGATGCGCTCGGCGTAGGCCTGCATCCACACATCATCCACGGGCTGATAGTGCGTTTTTTCTCGCTGGCGTTCGGCGCGAAACACGGTCAGCGGCTGGCGCGCGCTGGCGACGACGAACGAAAAGGTTTTGATGTTAGTCGCCGCGCCGAACTCGCCCTGCCTGTTCATGCAGACGACGGAGAGATCCCCCGCGCGGCCGAAGCGCGACATCAGCTTATCTTCCAGCTCAAACACCACCGAGTCTGCCGCCTGCTGAGGGGACATGCCTCCCGCCATTCGGCGGACGATCTCATAGCTGGTGCAGCCTTTCATCAGGTCTTCGCCGACGCCCGTGGCGGTGGCGGCCCCGGTTTCGCTGTCGCAGTAAAAGCCCGATCCGATAATCGGCGAATCGCCAATGCGGCCACGCTTTTTCATAAACAGGCCGCTGGTGGAGGTGGCGACGCTCATCGACCCCCGCTTATCAAGGCCGATAATCCCGACCGTGTCGTGGCCGTCGTACGGGCTCAAGCCCTTATCGAGCGTTTCCCTGCAGCGCTTGCGGTAGTGCTGCATGGCGCGGTCGGTAAGCATGGTTTTATCGGCAAAGCCCTGGCTCAGCGCCCATTCGCGCGCACCCTGGCCGACCAGCAGGCTGTTGTAGCGCTGGCGGCTCAGCGCGTGCGCCACGCGCACCGGGTTGGCGATATCCACTAGATCCCCCACGGCGCCAAATGCTAGGGTGTCGCCGTCCATATAGGCCGCGTCCAGCTCCACCTCGCCGTTCTCGGTGGGCAGGCCGCCGTAGCCGACGGATTTATAAAACGGAAAGTCTTCTACCGCCGCGACGGCGTCAACCACCGCGTCGGCGACCGGCTTCCCTGCTGAAAGGGCTGACGCGGATTCCGTGACGCCTTCCAGCGCCATTCGCCAGGTGGCGATAATTCCCCACATGCTTTACTCCTGTTTTGCAAGGGTGGTATCGGGCTGCGTCACGGTGGCAATCTCCGCGGCGCGGTACTGTTTATCCAGAATGCGCATGAAAGGCAGGTACAGCATGGCGCCAATCAGCAGGTTGATGAGCTGCATAACGCTGCCGCTCAGATGGCCGGTAACGATAAAGCCGCTGATGACGGGCGGCAGCGTCCACGGGATAAAGACCCCGGTGGTGACGGCGACCGCGCCAATTTTCATCGCGGCGTACTGCACGCTGACCAGCACCAGCGGCACCAGGTTGAACGGGATGAGCATGATCGGGTTCATGATCACCGGCAGGCCGAAGAGAATTGGCTCGTTGATGTTGAACACCGACGCGCCCGCGCCGAGGCGAGCCACTTCGCGCATGTTCTTACTGCGGGCGAAAATCAGCATCGCAATCACCAGCGACAGCGTTGCGCCCGCGCCGCCCATCCAGATCATGTCAAAAAACTGCTCGGTGATAATGTGCGGCGGCGTGACGCCCGCCTGAATAGCGGCGATGTTGTCGGTCTGATTTTCCATCCACAGCGGACGGATAATGCCGTTGATCATCGACCCGGAGTTAATGCCCACTGACCACAGGATCGTGATGCTGAACACCGTCATCAGCGCGCCGAAATAGGAGGTGCCATAGTGGCGGACCGGCGTAGCGACCACTTCATAAATAAACTGATGGATGGTGTGGTAATGGGTATTTTCAAAGACGATGCGGATTAACAGCACCAGAATCATCACCAGCAGCGCCGGGATCAGCGCGGCGAAAGACTCCTGCACCGCAGGCGGCACGCCGTCCGGCATGCTGATCACCAGCTTTTTGCGCTTCAGCCAGCAGAACAGCTCCGTCCACAGCAGCGACCCGATCATCGCGACGAATAGCCCTTTGCTGCCAATCCATTCAACGGGGATCACGGTGATGCCGCCGTTCTCCGCCACCTTGATGAACGGCGTCAGGATCAGGAAAGCGACCAGCGACAGAATGCCGCAGGAGATGCGGTCCTCGCCGTAGTGTTCCGCCAGGCGAAACGCCACCAGGAAGCTGATGAACAGCGACATGGTGGAGAATACCGCGTTAAACGGAATTTCGATGATGGCGCTCCAGCTCGCGCCAAAGGCCTGAGACATAAACTGCTGGTAGGCCTGATTTGGAAACGAGGAGATCACCAGCAGTATCGAGCCGACGATGATAAACGGCATGAATGAAACGTAGGCGCCGCGAATGGCCCCCAGATGACGCTGCTGGGCCGTTTTGGCCGCCAGGGGCATCAGTTTTGCTTCTAGAAATCCCAGAACATTGTTCATTGTGAACTCCGTACAAGATTGAGTGGCGTTGTTTGTGTTATGTCTGTGGATTATCAGTGAAGCGCGGCGGGCGAAAGGTGAAATCGGTCACAAAGCATTCGCCTTAACACTGTAAATCTCACAAGATTAGTTAACGGAATTTACCGATGGAAATTAAACTGCACGCCAATGCCACCACCACGCCTCGGGTCCGGCGCTACCTTCAGCAGTCGGATAAAAGCGACAGAGAGCTTGCCGCCGAGCTGGGGATCTCCGTAACGACGGTGCGGCGCTGGCGCAACCGCAGGCAGGTTTCTGATAATCAGACTACGCCGAGGGTGATACACAAAGCGCTGAGACAAGAACAGGTGGTGCTGATCAATGCCCTGCGCGACGCGACCGGCGCGCCGCTGGACGAGCTGCTGCATCTGGTCAACGACGGGCTAGGGATAGCCGTTTCGCGGGCGACGCTTAACCGCTACCTGAAGCCCGCAGCGGTGAAACAGAAGGGGGCGCCGCTGCAGGGCGTGAAGGCGTTAAAGGCCGGCGTCAGGCCGCATGCGCTGGCGTTGCACCACGTGCCGCTGTCGCTGCACATGGATGACGGTGGTGAGCAGCATCTGCTGTGGGCGCGCGAGCCGATCAGCGGCTGGTGCTATGCCCGATTGTATGCGGGCGTATCGCAGCCGCTGCTGGCTAGCTGGACGAAGGCGCTGCTGGAGGCCTGTCCGGCTGATATACAATCTCTTGAGACTTTCGGTTTTGAAGTCACTCTGGCGGAGCGAAGCGTCGCCGTGAACGCGCATCCGGAAAAGCGGAGAACCGTTCAGGTGGCGCTGCCGTTAGCCGAGATTGTTCCGCGCGTGAATGCGCAGGCGCTCGGATCGCTGCTGATAAACCTGTGCGAATGCTACAACCGGGGAAAAGCGCAGAAAAAGCTGGGAGAGAGAACGCCGCAGGCCTTTCTGGAGGCGCTGCGGCGCGGGGATTAATCAGAGGATCTCAAGCACGCTTTCCGGCGGGCGACCAATGCGCGCCTGGCCGTTTGCCACCACGATAGGGCGCTCGATCAGCTTTGGATTATCAATCATCGCCTGAACCAGCTGCGCTTCGGTCAGATGGGCATCGCTCAGGTTAAGCTCCTTGTACAGGTCCTCTTTCTGGCGCATCAGCTCGCGCGCGCTGCCCATGCCCAGCATGTGCAGGAGCTGCTGAATTGTCTGCGCGTCCGGCGGTGTCTCAAGGTACAGCACCACGTCAGGATCAACGCCGTTAGACTTCAGCAGGCTGAGCGTGTCGCGGCTCTTTGAGCAGCGTGGATTGTGGTAGATTTTTACCGCGTCTGTCATGACTAAACGTCTCCTTTATTACATCTTTTCGTACGGCTTGAAGCGCTGCTGCAAGCCGCGCAGCTGATCGATTCGCGCGTCGTAGCGCGCCTGCTGCAGGCTGCCGAGCTTGACCTGCGAGCTGGCGCTGCTCAGCAGGGAAATGGCCTGATCCAGCCGTCCGGCCAGGGCTAACCCTTCTGCGCGCGCGGCCAGCTCCTGATCGCGATTGCCCAGCTGCCCCTCGGCCTGCGCCAGCAGATCCCAACCGTTCTGATCGTCTTTATTGTTAAAGGTGTAGCGGTTCAGGATGGTGACCGCCTCGTTGGGCTGCCCGCCCTGTAGGTAAGCATTCGCCAGGTTGAGCTGAAGCACCGGATTATTGCGAAGATCTTTCGCCCCTTTCAGACGATTAATCGCGTCGGCGGCTTTTTTCTGCCCCAGATCGATATCGGTGGAAAGATCGAGATACCACGGGTTGTTTGGCTCGGCGGAGAGCAGCGGCTGTAGCGCTTTGCGCGCTTCGTCGTACCTGCTGGCCTCCATTGCCTGAAGCGCCTGGCCGTACTGCGCGGCGTTCTTCTCGCGCACGTTACCCTTGGCCAGCGCGTCCAGCAGGTCGCTGGTGAGCTGGTTACGCCCGGAGTTATACATGCCGAGGGTGCGGACCTTGGCGAGGAAGAAATCCTGCGAGGATTGCACGACAACCGGGCGCATCTGGTTGGCGCGGTTGCGCGCGTCCGACAGGCGGCTTTCCGGCAGCGGGTGCGTCAGCAAAATCTCCGGGGGACGCGTGGAGTACCGCGCCTGGTCGAGCAGCTTTTCAAGGAAGCTCGGCATCGCCTGCGGGTCGAAGCCCGAACGCTGTAAGACCTGAATGCCGATGCGGTCCGCTTCCTGTTCGTTTTGCTGGGTAAAGCTGATCATGCCCTGGCGCGTACCTGCCAGGGTGCCGGTCAGCGCCGCCATTCCCGCCTGCGGGCTGGCCATCGCCAGCAAAATCGATCCCAGCGCGCCGACCCAGGTCAGGGGAGCGTTGCGCTTCTGGTCTTCCATGGCGCGCGCCAGGTGGCGCTGCGTCACGTGCGAAATTTCGTGCGCCATTACCGACGCCAGCTGGCTTTCGTTATCGGAATAGCGGAATAGCGCCGAATGCAGCACCACGTTGCCGCCAAAGAAGGCAAAGGCGTTGATTTCGTCGTTATTGATTAAGTAGAAGTGGAAGGGGGTTTTCACCGAGTCGGCGTGGGCGACAAGGCGCATGCCGAGGCCGTTAATGTACTGTACCAGCAGCGGATCGTTGATCAGCGGCGCGCTGCCGCGCAGCTGGCGAACGTAGTAATCACCCATCTGCATCTCCTGGCCAATGGAGAGCGTGCTTCCTGCCGTGGTGCCCATATCCGGCAATGAATCGGCCGAGTCCGCAAAGGCGGGCATCGCCTGACCCACCGTCAGTGCGGCGATAAGTGTTGCAACCAGCGTTTTTTTCAACTGCCTGAACATAACCACTGTCCTGTATTTTGGATGTGCTAATTTGACCGACGAACCCGTCGAACGTTCATCTCCACTGCCCTGCGAGTGTAGCCGTGTTGGGGCGTGAAGAAAATCCCGATGATCGGGGTTTTGCAATTCGTGACGCATCGTTAAAAAGGAAAGGCATTTCTGTGACAGTTAGATACAATTCCTTCTTTCCATTCCGCCGTCAGTTCAGGGAAGGGTTGCATGCTCGAAATGTTAATGCAGTGGTATCGCCGCCGGTTTAGCGACCCGGAAGCCATTGCTCTGCTGGTTATTCTGGTTGCCGGTTTCGGCATTCTCTTCTTCTTTAGCGGCCTGCTGGCTCCGCTGCTGGTGGCGATTGTGCTGGCGTATCTGCTGGAGTGGCCAACGGCGAGGCTTGAGCGTGTCGGCTGCTCCCGCCGCTGGGCGACCAGCATCGTGCTGGTGCTGTTCGTCGGGATTTTACTGCTGATGTCATTCGTCGTGATGCCCGTTGCCTGGCAGCAGGGGATTTACCTGATCCGCGACATGCCAGGCATGCTGAACAAGCTCTCTGACTTTGCCGCCACGCTGCCGCGCCGCTATCCCGCGCTGATGGACGCCGGGATTATCGACGCGATGGCGGAAAACATGCGCGCCCGCATTATGACGATGGGCGACTCGGTCGTGAAATACTCTCTGGCCTCGCTGGTGGGGCTGCTGACGCTGGCGGTTTATCTGGTGCTGGTGCCGCTGATGGTCTTTTTCCTCGTCAAGGATAAAGAGCAGATGCTTAACGCCGTGCGCCGCGTTTTGCCGCGCAACCGAGGCCTGGCGGGGCAGGTGTGGGAAGAGATGAACCAGCAGATCACCAACTACATTCGCGGTAAGGTGCTGGAGATGATTGTGGTCGGCGTGGCGACGTGGATTGGCTTCCTGATCTTCGGGCTTAACTATTCGCTGCTGCTGGCGGTGCTGGTGGGGCTGTCGGTCCTGATTCCGTACATCGGCGCCTTTGTGGTGACCATTCCGGTGGTGGGCGTCGCGCTGTTCCAGTTCGGTCTTGGCACCGAGTTCTGGAGCTGCTTTGCGGTGTACCTGATTATTCAGGGGCTGGACGGCAACCTGCTGGTGCCGGTGCTGTTTTCCGAGGCGGTGAACCTGCATCCGCTGGTGATTATTTTATCCGTGGTGATTTTTGGCGGGCTGTGGGGATTCTGGGGCGTGTTCTTCGCCATTCCGCTGGCAACGCTTATCAAAGCCGTGGTGCACGCGTGGCCGGATGTTCCTGCGGTGGAAGAGAAGTAGAGCGTGTGTGGCCTGATGCCCTCACCCCGGCCCTCTCCCACAGGGCTGAGGGCGAAAACATGAAAAACGGCAACCTGGGTTGCCGTTTTGCTGTTTATCAGGCGCTTTGTTTCAGCCAGTTCAACACCACGTCGTGGTGGTTGCTGGTTTTGAAGTCGTCAAACACGTGTTCAACCTTGCCGTCAGCGTCAATCAGGAAGCTGATGCGGTGAATGCCGTCGTAGGTTTTGCCCATGAAGGTCTTTTCGCCCCAGACGCCAAACTGCTCGCAGACCTGATGATCTTCGTCAGAGAGAAGCGTGAAGTTAAGCAGCTCCTTTTCAGCAAAGCGGGACAGCTTTTCAGGTTTGTCGGTGCTGATGCCCAGCACTTCCACACCCACTTTTTTCAACTCATCCATGTTGTCGCGTAAGCCGCAGGCCTGCACGGTGCAGCCTGGGGTCATGGCTTTCGGGTAGAAATAGACCAGAACACGCTGTCCCTGGAAGTCGGTCAAATTTACTTGCTCGCCGTCTTGGTCCGGCAGGCTAAATTTCGGTGCGATGTCACCGGCTTTCAGTGGGTTCATTACTCAACTCCATCCTGTTCATGCTGCGAATAATTTACGACGTTTATACTGCCCTGCGCGTTTAATTCTGTACAGAGGGCTTTGAACGCTTGTTCGATATTTGATGCATCCTGTGAGGCAGGACTGTGAGCGGTAATTTGAATAAACAGCGTGGGAATCGCGTTTTCATCACCCGGCTGCGTTCGGGAAACCAGCTCGGCGATATTCATCTCGTGGCCATCAAACAGTGCGGTAAAGCGTTCAATGAGATGCGGGGAGTCAGGCACTTCAACCTGCACCCAGACGGTAGAAGGCATCGCCGGACGCGGTCGCGCGGTGGTGCGCTTCATTACGATCAGCAAATCCAGCTCTGCGCCTTTCAGGGGCAGGGTCGATTCAATCAGCGTGATGGCGTTCCAGGTTCCGGAAAGCAGCATGATAAAGGTGAACTCTTCGCCAAGCATAGCCAGACGGCTGTCTTCAATGTTGCAGCCGCAGCTGCTTACGTGGCGGGTAATGGTGTTCACGATACCCGGCCTGTCGGCACCCAGCGCGGTGATAACCAGGTAATGTTGTGATGAGGTTGTCAAACCCGTTCTTCCTTTGCTTGGTTAAGTCTTCCTAAGGAAAGCATAAAAAAAACATGCATACAACCGCCTGAGGGCCTCAGGTCGCTTGCTTTTATTACAGTGACAAACGTAACATTGAGGCTCTTGTTCGCACAGAGGATGGCCCATGTTCACGGGAAGTATTGTCGCGCTTGTTACACCGATGGATGAAAAAGGTAATGTCTGCCGGTCAAGCATGAAGAAGCTCATTGATTACCATGTCGCCAACGGAACCTCGGCGATCGTTTCGGTAGGGACTACCGGTGAATCTGCAACGCTGAGCCACGAAGAACACGGTGACGTGGTGATGCTGACCCTGGAACTGGCTGACGGACGTATTCCTGTCATCGCAGGAACGGGCGCTAACGCCACCGCAGAAGCCATTAGCCTGACTCAACGTTTTAACGACAGCGGCATTGTTGGCTGCCTGACGGTAACCCCTTATTACAACCGTCCTACTCAGGAAGGTCTGTTCCAGCATTTCAAAGCCATCGCTGAACATACTGACTTGCCACAAATCCTGTATAATGTGCCGTCCCGCACCGGCTGCGATATGCTGCCGGAAACCGTTGGCCGTCTCTCGAAAGTAAAAAATATTATCGGGATTAAAGAGGCGACAGGGAACTTAAGCCGCGTTCATCAGATCAAAGAGCTGGTTTCAGACGACTTTATCCTGCTGAGCGGCGACGATGCGACTGCGCTGGACTTCATGCAGTTAGGCGGTCACGGCGTAATCTCCGTCACTGCCAACGTTGCAGCGCGTGATATGGCCGAGATGTGCAAGCTCGCGGCGGCCGGTCACTTTGATGACGCTCGCGTGATTAATCAGCGTCTGATGCCGCTGCACAATAAATTATTTGTCGAACCCAATCCGATCCCAGTGAAATGGGCATGTAAGGAGTTGGGACTTGTAGCAACCGATACGCTGCGCCTGCCAATGACGCCGATTACCGACCACGGTCGCGACATCGTCACTGGCGCGCTGAAACATGCCGGTTTGCTGTAAAGTTTAGGGAGATTTGATGGCTTATTCAGTACAGAAGTCGCGCCTGGCGAAGGTTGCGGGTGTTTCGCTTATTATGCTGCTCGCTGCCTGTAGTTCAGACTCGCGCTACAAGCGCCAGGTGAGCGGTGACGAATCCTATCTGGATGCGACGCCGCTTGCTGAACTTCACGCCCCTGCTGGCATGATCCTGCCGATTCAGAACGGCGACTACAACATCCCCGTGACCAACGGCAGCGGTCCGGTCGGAAAAGCGCTTGATATTCGTCCACCGGCACAGCCTCTGGCGCTGGTGAGCGGCGCACGTACCCAGTTCACCGGTGACACGGCGTCTCTGATGGTCGAAAGCGCGCGCGGCACCTCGCTGTGGCCGCAGGTTGTCAGCGTGATTCAATCGAAAAATTACGCGATTGATAAACGTGACGACGCCAGCCAGACGTTAACCACGGACTGGATCGACTGGAACCGTCTGGATGAAGACCAGCAGTACCGCGGTCGCTATCAGGTCTCCGTTAAGCCACAGGGCTACCAGCAGGCGGTAACCGTCAAGCTGTTGAACCTTGAGCAGGCGGGTAAACCGGTTGCCGACGCGTCCGCTATGCAGCGTTACAGCACTGAAATGCTGAACGTCATTGCCGCCGGTCTCGATAAAAACGCAACCGACGCCGCGAACGCGGCCCAGAACCGCAGCGGGACAACGTTTGATGTCCAGAGCGCGGCCGACGATACCGGTCTGCCAATGCTGGTAGTGCGCGCACCGTTTAACCAGACCTGGCAGAAGCTGCCTGCGACGCTGGAAAAAGTGGGCATGAAGGTATCCGACAGCACCCGTTCTACGGGGAGTATGACGGCCACCTACAAGCCGCTGTCCGACAGCGCGTGGCAGGAGCTGGGCGCAAGCGATCCAAAACTGGCCGCTGGCGACTACAAAATTCAGGTCGGCGACCTTGATAACCGCAGTAGCCTGCAGTTCATCGATCCGAAAGGTCACACGTTGACCCAGTCGCAGAACGATGCGCTGGTGGCGGTCTTCCAGGCTGCGTTCAACAAATAAATGTGAGGGCTGGTTAATCCAGCCCTTTTTATTTTCGTGCCACGCAAACGTGTGCGTGGCATAATATGTCCAGTTTTGAACACAAATCATCACACCAGGAGTAATGAAGATGCAGAAGCAAGCTGAGTTGTATCGTGGCAAAGCGAAAACCGTTTACAGCACGGAGAACCCGGATCTGTTGGTGCTCGAGTTCCGCAATGATACGTCAGCAGGGGACGGCGCGCGCATTGAACAGTTCGATCGTAAAGGGATGGTGAACAATAAGTTCAACCACTTCATTATGACGAAGCTGGCCGAAGCGGGTATCCCAACCCAGATGGAAGCATTGCTGTCCGATACGGAATGTCTGGTGAAAAAGCTGGATATGGTGCCGGTGGAATGCGTCATTCGTAACCGCGCCGCGGGCTCCCTGGTGAAGCGTCTGGGTATCGAAGAAGGGATCGAGCTCAACCCGCCGCTGTTCGATCTGTTCCTGAAAAACGACGCCATGCATGACCCGATGGTCAACGAATCCTACTGCGAAACCTTCGGCTGGGTGAGCAAAGAGAACCTGGCGCGCATGCAGGAGCTGACCTACAGGGCAAACGACGTGCTGAAAAAGCTGTTTGATGATGCGGGCCTGATCCTGGTGGACTTCAAGCTGGAGTTCGGCCTGTACAAAGGCGAAGTGGTGCTGGGCGACGAATTCTCTCCGGACGGCAGCCGCCTGTGGGATAAAGAAACGCTGGATAAAATGGACAAAGACCGTTTCCGCCAGAGCCTGGGCGGGCTGATTGAAGCCTATGAAGCCGTTGCTCACCGTTTAGGCGTTAAGCTCGACTAACGCACTCCGGCGCCTGAGGACAATCGAATCCTCGGGCGTTTTACCGTTGTTTACTATGGTAATCTTGTCGTTAACCGCCTACGATCATAGCTATTAATAATGTAATCGTTTCGAGGTGGTTATGCGCTGGCAAGGGCGTCGTGAAAGTGACAATGTAGAAGACAGACGCAGCAGTAGCGGCGGCGGCCCGTCAATGGGCGGCCCGGGCTTTCGGTTACCGAGCGGAAAGGGCGGTATCATTCTGCTGATCGTGGTGCTGGTGGCGGGCTACTACGGCGTCGATTTAACCGGCCTGATGACAGGTCAACCGCTGCAACAGCAGCAGCAATCCCCGCGCTCCATCAGCCCGAATGAAGACGAAGCGGCCAAATTCACCTCCGTCATTCTCGCGACCACAGAAGATACCTGGGGCCAGCAGTTCGAGAAAATGGGGCGTACCTATCAGCAGCCTAAGCTTGTAATGTACCGCGGCGCGACGCGCACGGGGTGCGGCACCGGGCAGTCGGTAATGGGGCCATTTTACTGCCCGGCTGACGGCACCGTTTATATCGATCTCTCTTTCTATGATGACATGAAGCACAAGCTGGGCGCCGACGGCGATTTTGCCCAGGGCTACGTCATCGCTCATGAAGTGGGCCACCACGTGCAAAAGCTGCTGGGCATCGAGCCAAAAGTGCGCCAGATGCAGCAGAACGCCTCTCAGGCGGAGGTCAACCGCCTCTCCGTGCGCATGGAGCTCCAGGCAGACTGCTTCGCGGGCGTCTGGGGTAACAGCATGCAGAAGCAGGGCGTGCTGGAGGCCGGCGATCTGGAAGAGGCGCTAAACGCCGCAGAAGCAATTGGTGACGATCGGCTTCAGCAGCAGAGCCAGGGGCGCGTGGTGCCGGACAGCTTCACGCACGGGACGTCCGAACAGCGCTACACGTGGTTCAAGCGCGGCTTCGACAGCGGAGACCCGGCGCAGTGTAATACCTTCGGCAAAGCCATGTGATGGCGTCGTTTGAACGCCTGGCGGATTGTCTGCTGCGCAAAGGCCATCGCAGGCTGATTGTTCTCTGCGGCGATGGCGCGTGGGGGGATTCACAGGCGCAGGCGCTGCGCGATAGCGTGCCGGGGGACTGGCACTGGCTGGATGGCAACGCGCCAAAAAACCTCAGCGGTCTGCTGGGGCGCGAATTTACCCACGCCGTTTTCGACGCGCGCATCGGGTTTGACGTCGCTGCCTTCGCCGCGCTGAGCGGCACGCTGCGCGCCGGAAGCCTGCTGGTGCTGCTGGTCCCGCCGCTCTCAGAATGGGCGCAGCGGTCAGACGCGGACTCCGTGCGCTGGAGCGACAGCGCGGAACCGATCGCCACACCCCATTTTGTTCACCACTTTTGTCGGACGATCGCTGCCGATCCGGATGCGATCGTGTGGCAACAGCATCAGGATCGGCCTTCTTTTTCCTCCTCTGACGCGCCCGACTGGCATCCGGCGACGGGCGAGCCCCTGCGCGAACAGGCTGCCATTCTGGATGCGCTGTTGAGCATGCCGCCCGGTATTGCTGCCGTGACGGCACCGCGCGGGCGCGGGAAGTCGGCGCTTGCCGGCATGTTGCTGAACCGCACGCGGCACAGCGCTATCGTCACCGGTCCGGCAAAGGGGGCGACGGACGTGATTGCCCATTTTGCCGGCGATAAATACCGCTTTATGGCCCCGGACGCGCTGCTGGCTTCTTCGCAGACGGCCGACTGGCTGATTGTCGATGAAGCGGCAGCGATCCCCGGACCGCTGCTTGAGCAGCTGGTCCAGCGCTTTCCGCGCGTGCTGCTCACCACGACCGTTCAGGGCTATGAAGGGACGGGCAGGGGATTCCTGCTGAAGTTCTGCGCCCGCTTCGAGGGCCTGCGGCGCTATAGCTTGTCCGCGCCCGTGCGCTGGGCGGCAGGCTGTCCGCTTGAGCGGGTAGTGAGCAATGCGCTGCTCTTCGACGATACGCTGATTGACCATCGGCCTGAGGGCGAGGTGCAGTTCACCGCGCTGGAGCAGCAGGCGTGGCAAAGCGACCCCGTGCGTATCGCCAGCGTGTATGAACTGCTTTGCGCGGCGCATTACCGAACGTCGCCGCTGGATTTACGCCGGATGATGGACGCGCCGGGCCAGCACTTTTCCATCGCACAGGCGCAAACGTCGCTTGCGGGCGCGCTGTGGCTGGTGGATGAGGGCGGCTTAAGCGCAGGGCTTAGCCGCGCGGTGTGGGCAGGTTTCCGGCGCCCGCGCGGCAACCTGGTGGCACAGTCCCTGGCGGCGCACGGCGGGTCTCCCCTGGCGGCGACGCTCCGGGGGCGCAGGGTGACGCGTATTGCCGTTCATCCTCACCGCCAGCGGGAGGGGATCGGTCAGGCGCTGATAGGCAACGCCCGCGGCGAGGATTACCTCTCGGTCAGCTTTGGCTACACCGACGCGCTGTGGCATTTCTGGCGGCGGTGCGGTTTTGTGATGGTGCGCATGGGCAGCCACCGCGAGGCCAGCAGCGGCTGCTTCACGGCGATGGCGCTGCTGCCGCTCAGCGAGGCGGGGCAGGCGCTGTGCGAGCAGGCGCATCGCCGCCTGTGCCGGGATGCGCGCGTACTGTCTGCGTGGAACGACGAAAAGATCCCCGTTGACGACGCCTGGGAAGCTACCCTTAATGATGATGACTGGCTGGAGCTTGCCGGGTTCGCCTGGGCGCATCGGCCGTTTTCAACGTCCGTCGCGGCGCTGACGCGCCTGCTGCTTGCGGTTAGCCTGCCGCTGCCCGCGCTGCGGGGTAAAGCCGAAGCGCGAAAGGACGATGTTCAGCTCTGCGCGGAGCTTGGGCTCTCGGGGCGAAAGGCCCTGCTTGCCGCGCTTCGCCGGGAGGCGGGTGACGCGCTGGAAACGCTGGACGCGAAGCGCAGCCGTCGGCTCAGCGCCGACATTTTGCAATGGCAATTTTTTCAATGACTTCTTCAGTAAAGTGGCATGGTCATTACCCTCCAGAGGCGTAGAATCCAGGTCATCAATTAAGGAGACCGCCATGAAACACGACCATTTTGTTGTTCAAAGCCCCGACAAACCGGCAAAACAGCTTCTGCTGCTGTTTCATGGCGTTGGCGATAATGCCGTGAACATGGGCCAGATTGGCAGCTGGTTTGCGCCCATCTTTCCGGACGCGCTGATCGTCAGCATCGGCGGCGTAGAGCCATGCGGCCCAAACGGGCGGCAGTGGTTTTCCGTGCAGGGCGTGACGGAAGAGACCCGTCAGGCGCGCATCGATGCCGTTATGCCCGCGTTTATCGACACGGTTCGCTACTGGCAGCAGCAGAGCGGCGTAGGCGCTGATGCCACCGCGCTGATTGGCTTTTCGCAGGGATCAATCATGTCTCTTGAGAGCGTGAAAGCGCAGCCAGGCCTGGTCTCCCGCGTGATTGCCTTTAACGGCCGCTTTGGGACGCTACCGACGAGCGCCACCACTCAGACCACGATCCACCTGATCCACGGGGGCGAGGACCGGGTGATTGAGCTGTCGCATGCGGTTGCCGCTCAGGAGGCGCTGTTACGCGCCGGAGGAGACGTGACGCTGGATATCGTTGAGGATCTGGGCCACGCGATTGACGATCGCAGCATGCAGTTTGCGCTCGACCATCTGCGCTATACCGTGCCGAAGCATTACTTTGACGAGGCGCTCAGCGGCGGAAAGCCGAATGATGATGATATCGTTGAGTTTATGTGAGGAAAATATGCCCCTCACCCTGACCCTCTCCCCAAAGGGGAGAGGGAACAAAGCTCCCCTCGCCCCTTTGGGGAGAGGGGCTGGGGGTGAGGGGATGGAAATTACTTCTTCTGGTCCTTATTCGGCCAGTCGTCGTCATCGTCCCACTTGTCGTTAAAATCACGGTGCGGAGGCAGATCCGGCTTGTTGGCGAGAAACTTTTTGTGGTCAACGCGCTTAAGGTCTTTAATCACGTTAAGCAGTACGCCTACCAGAAATACCAACACCAGAATCCACCAGTATTTTGTCAGCCAATCCATTCGCTATTCCTTCTCAGAGCAGTCGTCAGGCGACGAGCTGCTCCATTATACGTTGATACATGCGGGCCAGGAGTTGTAAATCCGCCGCGTTGACGCACTCATTGATTTTATGAATGGTGGCGTTTACCGGACCCAGTTCGACAACCTGTGCGCCCATGCGGGCGATAAAGCGTCCGTCTGAGGTGCCGCCGGTTGTCAGCAGCTGTGGCTTAATTTCATTATAGTGCGCGATAGCGTTCACCACCGCATCAACCAGCTTGCCGCGCTGCGTCAGAAACGGCTGGCCGGAAAGCCACCAGTCCACGGTGTAGCGCAGCTGGTATTTTTCCAGCAGCGCAACGACGCGCGCTTTGATCGTTTCGTCGGTCAGCTCGGTGCTGAAGCGGAAGTTGAACTGAACGAACAAATCGCCTGGGATCACGTTGTTGCTGCCGGTCCCGGCCTTCACGTTGGCGATTTGCATGCTGGTTGGCGGGAAGAATTCATTGCCTTTGTCCCACTCGATGCCCACCAGCTCGCTGAGCATCGGCGCCGCGCGGTGAACCGGGTTATCCGCCAGATGGGGATAAGCAACGTGCCCCTGCACGCCGTGAACGGTGAGATTACAGGTCAGCGAGCCGCGACGACCGTTTTTCACCACGTCACCCACCACTTCGGTGCTGGACGGCTCGCCTACCAGGCAGTAGTCCAGGCGTTCGTTACGCGCCATCAGGGCTTCCACAACCTTCACCGTGCCGTTTTGCGCGCTGGCCTCTTCATCGGAGGTGATCAGAAACGCGAGGCGGTTCTTATGGTTGGGATGCTGGGCCACAAAACGCTCGGCCGCCACGACCATCGCCGCCAGCGAGCCTTTCATGTCGGCCGCGCCGCGGCCAAACAGCATGCCGTCGCGGATGGTAGGTTCGAAAGGCGGGTTAATCCAGCGGTCCGCGTCGCCAGCCGGAACCACGTCGGTGTGCCCGGCAAACGCGAGCGTTTCGCCCTGGCCGCGCCATGCCCAGAAGTTCTGCGTGTCGCCAAAATCCATGCGCTCTACGGTAAAGCCGATGGCGCGCAGGCGCTCAATCATGAGTGCCTGACAACCCGCGTCGTCCGGGCTAAGGGAAGGGCGGCGAATAAGCTGCTGAGTCAGCTCAATGACCGGGCATGACATACACTACACCTCAACAAAATAGTCTGAATAAAGGGTTTCACTAAAACCCAGCAGCATAGGACGCCCCGGCGCGCAGAGCAATGGGCGTTTGATGATTGCCGGCATTTCAAGCATGAGGTTTGCCGCGCTGTCCGCATCATTAATGCCAGAACGCAGGGATTCGTCCAGCTTGCGCCAGGTGGTGCCGCGGGTGTTCAGCAGCGCTTCCCAGCCCAGCTCGCCGATCGCGTTATGCAGAAATTCTGCATCCAGACCGTCGGCGCGATAATCATGAAAACGATACTCAACGTTGTGGGCTTCAAGCCAGCGGCGGGCTTTTTTGATGGTGTCGCAATTTTTTATGCCGTACATCACAACCATGATGAATCCTTTTGTTCCTGTGGGGCCCGAATGTTCAATAATTTCGAGGATATATCCTTAAGTGAAATATAACACACTCAGGATTGTGCTTAATTTATTCCGTACATTAATTCAGCATACATATGTACGCCGAATAAGCTGTCACTATTTAAGCATAGATGTCCAAAATGTTTAAAGGGTGCGTAAAGTTTGCGGAAAAATAAAAACTCGCCTCCCCGCGTGGCTATTTCAAAATATTGCTATGCGTCACATAAAGTTTAAAGGCTTACGCGCATATTTAGCGAAACAGGCGCGTTGCAGCCGGGAGGAATCACAGCGATTGGTCAAATTGTCTTCACAATGATGATGGGGTTTTGTAGAATGCGCATAATAATAAGAGAGGTTGTTATGATTGAACGTGAACTGGGGAACTGGAAAGATTTTATCGAAGACATGCTTCGTAAATGACATTCAGCAAGAATTGCAAAAGCACTTAAATAAGTAAAATAACCATAGTGTGAAACCATCACACAGTAAAAAGGCGGCCATCAAAGCCGCCTTTTTTATTTCACGCGATTATTCCGGTTTTGGCTTCAGCGGGAAGCGGCGGCGCACCAGCACAAAGAACAGCGGAACGAAATAGATGGCGAGGATCGTTGCGGAGATCATGCCCCCCATTACGCCCGTCCCGACGGCATGCTGGCTGCTGGAGCCCGCCCCGGTGCTGGTCGCCATCGGCAATACGCCGAAGACAAACGCCAGCGAGGTCATCAGAATCGGGCGCAGGCGCTGACGGCAGGCGTGCAGCGTGGCGGCCATCAGATCGTGTCCTTTGGCGTTCATCTCGTTGGCAAATTCGACGATCAAAATCGCGTTCTTCGCCGACAGGCCAATAACGGTAAGCAGCCCCACCTGGAAGTAAACGTCGTTTTCCAGGCCGCGCATCCAGGTGGCAAGCAGCGCCCCGATGACGCCAAGCGGCACTACCAACATGACCGAGAACGGCACGGACCAGCTCTCATACAGCGCGGCCAGGCAGAGGAACACCACCAGCAGCGATAGCGCGTACAGCGCCGGTGCCTGAGCGCCGGAGAGCCGCTCCTGATAGGACATTGCCGTCCACTCCAGGCCGAACCCTGTCGGCAGCTGCTGGACCAGCTTTTCCATAATGTCCATCGCCGTACCGGTACTCACGCCGGGCGCGGCCTCACCCACGATTTCTAGCGCCGAGTAGCCGTTGTAGCGCTCCAGGCGCGGCGAGCCGGTTTCCCAGCGGGACGTGGCAAACGCGGAGAACGGCACCATGCCGCCGGCGTTATTTCGCACGTACCAGCGGTTGATATCGTCCGGCAGCATGCGGTACTTCGCCGCGGACTGCACGTACACCTTCTTCACGCGGCCGCGATCCATAAAGTCATTCACGTAGCTTGAGCCCCAGGCCGTTTGCAGCGTGTCGTTAATATCGTCGATGGACACGCCCAGCGCCTGGGCCTTTCGCTGGTCGATATCTACCTGCAGCTGCGGGCTATCGTCCAGGCCGTTGTGGCGCACGCGGGTCAACTGCGGTTCTTTCCCCGCCAGGTCGAGCAGCTTGTCGCGCGCGGCCATGAGCGCATCATGCCCGGCTCCCGCGTGATCCTGTAGCTCCATGTCGAACCCGGCCGAGCTGCCCATGCCGCTGATCGCCGGAGGGCTGCTGGCAAAGACGCGCGCTTCCTTAATCTGGCTGAAGGCTTTGGTGGCGCGCTCGATAATGGCAAATGAAGAGCCCGTATCGCTGTCGCGCTGATCCCAATCCTTCAGGCGCACGAACATGCGCGCCACGTTTTGTCCGTTGCCCCCGGGGCCGGAGCCGACGGTTGAGAACACGGAGACCACGTTATCCTTTTCCTGGGTATGGAAGTAGTTTTCGACCTTCTGCACCACCTTCAGCGTCTGCTGCTGGGTTGAGCCGCTCGGCAGCTGGACGGAGGTGATAAACATGCCGCGGTCCTCCAGCGGCAGGAACGACGTGGGCAGGCGCAGGAACAGGAAGACCATGCCGCCCAGCAGCAGCACGTAAACCACCATCCAGCGCACGCTGCGGTGGAGCACTTTGCCCACGCCCGCTTCGTAGCGCGCGGCGTTGCGGTTAAACATGCGGTTGAACCAGCCGAAGAACCCCTTCTGGCCGTGGTGCTCGCCCTTGTGCAGCGGTTTAAGAAGGGTTGAGCACAGGGCGGGGGTGAGGATCATCGCCACCAGCACGGAGAGCACCATTGCGGAGACGATGGTGATAGAAAACTGGCGGTAAATCGCGCCGGTGGTGCCGCCAAAGAACGCCATCGGGATAAACACGGCGGAGAGCACCATCGCGATGCCGACCAGCGCGCCCTGTATCTGCCCCATCGATTTTCGCGTCGCCTCGCGCGGCGAAAGCCCTTCTTCGCTCATGATGCGCTCGACGTTTTCCACCACTACGATCGCATCATCCACCAGCAGGCCGATGGCCAGCACCATGGCGAACATGGTCAGGGTGTTAATGCTGTAGCCAAAGGCATACAGCACGGCGAAGGTGCCGAGCAGCACAACCGGAACGGCGATGGTGGGGATAAGCGTTGCGCGGAAGTTTTGCAGGAACAGGTACATCACCAGGAACACCAGCGCAATCGCTTCAAGCAGGGTTTTCACCACGTCCTCAATGGAGGCTTTGACGAAGGAGGTGGTTTCGTAGGCGACTTTGTACTCCAGCCCGTGCGGGAAGAAGTGCGACAGCTCGTCCAGCCGGCTCAGCACGCGCTCGGCGGTGGCCATTTCGTTGGCGCCGGAGGCCAGTTTGACCCCCAGCCCGGACGCGGCATTGCCGTTAAAGCGGCTCAGGTAGTCATATTTTTCCGCCCCCATTTCCACGGTGGCGACATCGCCCAGACGCACTTCCGAACCGTCCTGATTCACGCGCAGGGTGATATTGCGGAATTGTTCCGGCGTCTGGAGCAGTGACTGCGAGTTAATGGTGGCGTTCAGCGCCTGGTTATCCACTGACGGCGTGCCGCCCAGCTGGCCCACGGCGATCTGCGCGTTCTGGGATTCTATGGCATCGGTGACGTCTTTGGCCGTCATCTGCACGCTGTTCAGCTTGTTGGGATCAAGCCAGATGCGCATGGAGTACTGCGAGCCGTAGGCGTCGATATCCCCTACGCCGTTAATGCGGCTGAGCGGGTCCTGAATGTTACTGGCGACGTAGTCCGAAATGTCCTGCTTATCCATTGAACCGTCGGTGGAGACAAACGCGATGGTGAGAATGTTGGTATCACCGGTTTTGCGCACCGTCACGCCCTGGTTTTGCACCGCCTGCGGCAGCTTGCGCAGCGCGGACTGAAGCTGGTTTTGCACCTGCTGGACGGCCTCGTCAGGATCCGTACCCGCAGAGAAGCTCAGCGTGACCGTCGCCTGGCCGGTCGCGCTGCTCTGCGAGGACATATACATCAGGTTATCGAGCCCGGTCATGTTCTGCTCGATGACCTGCGTAACGGTGTTTTCCAGCGTCTGCGCCGAGGCGCCGGGGTAGTTTGCCGTGATCCGCACGTTTGGCGGTGCCAGATCGGGATATTGCTCAACGGGAAGAGACGTAATTGCCAGGACGCCCGTCAGGCACAACAGGATGGCCAGCACCCAGGCAAAAATGGGGCGATCGATGAAGAAATTCGCCATGTAAAAGTGACCTCGTTTTGCTGCATATCGTTGTTGTCTATTGCTCGCCTAACTTTAGCGGCAAGACCAAGGCCAAACGTGGAGAAATAAAGGAGATAATGTAAATTATCACACTATTCCCCCCTCCGGCACTGGCGTGCGGAACGTTACGCTGACTTCCGTTCCGCCCGCTTTCGGCTGCGAAAAGCGCAGGGTGCCGCCAAGCCGTTCCGCGCGCTCGCGCATGATGTTCAGCCCGTAGTGCCCCGGCGGCTCGCTGGCCTCGCCGATGCCAATGCCGTCATCGCGGATGGACACCGTATGCGTGCCGTCGGCAGAGGTGATCCCGCTGACGGTGATTTCGCTCGCACCGGCGTGCTTGATGGCATTAAGCACCGCCTCCCGCACAATCTGTAACAGATGCACCTGCTTTTGCGCATCCAGCGCCAGCGACGACAGGCGGCAGTCGAGGCGAAGGATCGCCTGCGTCTGGCTTTGCAGATTATCGAGCGACTCCTGCAGCGCGGCCGGAAGGTTGGCGTGGTTGAGCGTCAGGCGGAAGGTGGTCAGCAGCTCGCGAAGCTGACGCCAGGCGTTGTTCAGCTCGCGGGAAAAGTCGGTGATGATGGCCTGCGCCGGGGCGTTATCCTCCGGCACGGCGCGCTTGAGCAGCGTAAGCTGAATGCGCAGATACGACAGCACCTGCGCCAGGGAATCGTGCAGCTCGCGGGCAATCGTGGCGCGCTCCTCCATCAGCAGCAGCTGCTGGAAGTGCTTCTGTCCTTCGTTGAAATAGAGCCCGCGCCCGAGCATGGTCGCCACGCTTTTCATCAGCGGCTGCAGGGCTTCGCCCGTTTCGCTCTGCCAGCGCAGCTCGCCGTACAGAGTATCCTGCATCAGCACCGGCAGGCTGTGCATCGGCGCGCCGGGCTGCGCGGTGCCTTCCGCAATCCGCCAGTCGTCGCGGGTGCGCAGCTCCAGATAGTTCATCCGGGTGTATTCATGGACAATCTGCAGGATATGCCGGAAGCAGTGGCCGTCTATCTGGCCGGTATTGAGCGCCTGCGAACAGGTAAAAAGCATTTCCAGCTGCTGGTGCGCCTCATGCAGGTGCTGCGTTTTTTCAGCAACCGACTGCTCTAGCGAGCGGTAGAGCGTGTGGAGCTCGGAGGACATATGGTTGAACGCGCGGGAAAGCTGGCCCAGCTCGTTGGGGAGCGCGGTGTCCGGCGCGGGCGTGTCGAACTGCCCCTGCTCAATACGCTCGCTGGCCGCGACCAGGTGATTGAGCGGCGCCACCACCGTGCGGCGTATCGCCCGCAGCGTGAGAAGCGTAAGCAGTAAAATGCCCGCGCCTCCCGCCAGGGAGATCAGGAGCACGCGCTGCATTTTATGCTCGGAGTAGTGCTGCAGCGCCAGAACGAAGGCGTCAATGCGGCCCACAAAATCCTCAATGTGGTTCTGATACCAGCCGATATCCCCGCGGGCGATATGCGCGTCCATCTCCTGCCAGGCCAGATGCAGCTGCTGGTAGCGCTGCTTGACGTCCTCCGGCACGTACCAGCGGTTCAGCCCCCGCAGCGCCGGGGCGCTCAGGGCCTGCTGCCAGCTTTCCCGGTGCGATGCAATGGCCGGGCTGGCGCGCTGCATTTCATATCCCAGGCGGTAGCTTTGCATGCGCAGCGAGCCCGCAATGTTAATCGCTTCCGCATCGCGCTGGCTGCTGGCAAGCGTGAGCAGCGCAACGGCGCTGGTCAGAATCGACAACACAATAATCGAAAAGAAAGCCCGAGCCAGGCTTCCCGATACGGGTCGTTTAACGGTCACAAACGGCTTCCTGAATAAAATTGATCTGCCACAGGTTCACTGCGAAAAGTGGGCCATTCTGGGCATGTGAACATTGCCAGAGGAGGTCACCCCGGTTTAATACGGTATTCATACAAAGAATAAGGTTATTGAACCAAAAACAGGTGTCATTATGAATCGTTTTATTATGGCTGATAGTGAGCAATGCATCGGATGCCGCGCCTGCGAAGTCGCCTGCGTAATGGCGCACAACGGCGAAGCGCACGTTCTGAGCGAGGACCATTTCCATCCGCGGATTACGGTCCTGCGTTCGGGCGCGAAAAATCATCCCGTCACCTGCCACCACTGCGAAAATGCCCCCTGCGTACAAAGCTGCCCTAACGGCGCCATCGCCAGGCGCGATGACAGCGTACAGGTAAACCAGCAGAAGTGCATTGGCTGCAAGGCCTGCGCGGTGGCGTGCCCGTTCGGCACTCTGGAGATTATCGTCACGCCGGTGGAAAACGGCAGCGTGAAGGCCACGGCGCACAAGTGCGATCTGTGCCTGACGCGCCCGCAGGGGCCCGCCTGCATCGAAAATTGCCCGGCGGACGTCCTTACGCTGGCCACTCCCGCGGCGCTGGACGCGCTGGCAAAATCCCGCCGCCAGCGCACGGCCTGTTCAGAAGCGCAGCCCTGGCACGCTTCGGTGGTGAAGCATGACGAACCGCAAACCAGGCGGCAGCAGATGCGCTTAACTCCGCCGCGCGGCGAGCCGGACAAGCTGACGGCCGCAGAGCGCGCCTGCCATTTCAACGAAATTTACCTGCCGTTTCGCGCCGATCGGGCCCAGCGCGAAGCGTCGCGCTGCCTGACGTGCGGCGAGCACAGCATCTGCGAGTGGACCTGTCCGCTGCATAACCACATTCCGCAGTGGATCGCGCGCGTGAAGGCGGGCGACATCGCGGGCGCGGTCGAGCTGTCTCACCAGACCAACTGTTTGCCTGAAATTACCGGGCGCGTCTGCCCGCAGGACCGATTATGCGAAGGGGCCTGCACGCTTCGCGATGCCTCCGGCTCGGTGACCATCGGCAATATTGAGCGCTATATCTCGGATAGAGCGCTGGCGAGCGGCTGGATGCCGGACATGAGCGGCGTCCGGCCGGTGGATAAAAAGGTGGCCATCGTCGGGGCGGGCCCCGCCGGGCTGGCGTGCGCCGACCTGCTGGTGCGCCACGGCGTGAGCGTGACGGTTTACGATCGCCATCCGGAGATTGGCGGCCTGCTGACGTTCGGCATTCCGGCCTTCAAGCTGGACAAATCCCTGCTGGCGCGGCGCAGGGAAATCTTTACCGCCATGGGCATCAACTTTGCGCTGAGCTGCGAGGTCGGCAAAGACGTGTCGCTCTCTCAGCTGCGGCGCGACTACGACGCCCTGTTTATCGGCGTGGGCACCTACCGCTCCATGAAGGCCGGCATTCCAAACGAGGACGCGCCGGGCGTGTACGACGCGCTGCCGTTCCTGGCGGCGAACACCCGCAACGTTATGGGGCTTGCGCCCGCTGACGGAGAGCCGTTTATCAATACCGAAGGGCTGAACGTGGTGGTGCTGGGCGGAGGGGATACCGCCATGGACTGCGTACGCACCGCGCTGCGCCACGGCGCGGCGAACGTGACCTGCGCCTACCGCCGGGACGAGGCCAACATGCCCGGCTCGAAGAAAGAGGTGAAAAATGCGAAAGAGGAGGGTGCGAGCTTTGAGTTTAACGTTCAGCCGGTTGAGATCGTCCTTGCCCCGGACGGGCGGGTGAGCGGCATTCGGATGCTGCGCACCGAGCTGGGCGAACCGGATGCGCAGGGGCGGCGGCGTCCCGTTCCGGTGGCGGGCAGCGAGTTTGTGATGCCTGCGGATGCGGTGATTATGGCGTTTGGCTTTAACCCGCACGCGATGCCCTGGCTTCAGGCCGAGGGCGTGGATACCGACGCGTGGGGGCGGATTATTGCCTCCGTGGAAAGCCGCTATCGCTACCAGACGACCAACCCGCAAATTTTCGCGGGCGGCGACGCGGTGCGAGGCGCGGATCTGGTGGTGACCGCGATGGCGGAAGGTCGCCACGCCGCGCGGGGCATGATGGACTGGCTCGGAGTAGGGCAGCCGAAAGGGCACTAGCGCCTCGACGGGCGACAAGGCGGGCTTCACGGCGTAGACTACAGGCACTCATTTTGCCGTGGAGCCCGTATGACCCTGAAAATTGACGTAATCAAAGACAAAATCCTCTCCGAAAACTACTTTGTCCTGCGCAACATTACCTATGATTTAACGCGTCAGAACGGCGAGGTCATTCGCCACAGGCGTGAGGTTTACGACCGCGGAAACGGGGCCACCATCCTGCTCTACAATCGCGAAAAGCAGAGCGTGGTGCTGATTCGTCAGTTTCGCATTGCGACGTGGGTGAACGGCAATCCCGACGGCCGGCTGATTGAAACCTGCGCGGGCCTGCTCGACGACGATGAGCCGGAAGTGTGTATCCGCAAAGAGGCCGTCGAAGAGACCGGCTTTGAAGTGGGCGAGGTTAAAAAAGTCTTCGAGCTGTTTATGTCCCCCGGCGGCGTGACGGAGATTGTGCACTTCTTTATTGCCGAGTATCACGACGCCCAGCGTATTCATCGCGGCGGTGGCGTAGAGGATGAAGATATCGAGGTGCTGGAGCTTCCCTTCGCCCGCGCGCTGGAGATGGTGAAAAACGGTGAAATCAGGGACGGTAAGGCGGTGATCTTACTGCAGTATCTCCAGACCATCGGGCTGATGAACGGCGCTTTCGAACGATAAGAGAATATATTTCAGATAAATCTATCCGATAAATCCGATTGAGCGGGCCGGGATGGTCCATGAAGATACCGCCCAGATTTGCATTTTCGTTTCCGGGATCGTGCCATCCATGCGCTACAGCCTCTTTTTTCTCCTGCTTTCCTGCCTGTTCCCCGCCCCGTGGGCGCAGGCCGCGCCTGCCCAGCAGGCGTTCACCGACTGGCAGGTCACCTGCAATAACCAGAATTTTTGCGTTGCCCGCAACACCGGCGAGCATCACGGTCTGGTGATGTCGCTCAGCCGAAGCGCCGGGGCGAAAACGGACGCCACGCTGCGTATCGACCTGGACGGGCTTTCCGCGCCGCTTGTCAAAGAGCCCGCTATCGCGCCGCGCCTTCTGCTGGATAACACTCCCTTAAAGCTCGATCCGAAGCGCTGGCAAATCACCCCGTGGCATGTAAAAACGGATGACGCGGTGACCATCGGCGCGTTTCTGAAAACGATTCAGGAAGGGCAGGCGCTGACCCTGCGCGGCGGCAGGCAAATCGTTTCGCTGAACGGCCTGAAGGCCGCGCTGCTGTTTATCGACGCGCAGCAAAAGCGCGTCGGCAGCGAAACGGCGTGGATTAAAAAAGGCGATGAGCCGCCCCTGAGCGTGCCGCCGGCCCCGGCGCTGAAAAAGGTCGCGGTTGTTAACCCGACGCCCACGCCGCTCACCCACGAGGAGCTTAACGCGCTGCTGGATTACGGCACCGGGCGGATGAACAGCAGCCAGTGCTCGCTCGATCCGAACCGTCGGGAAGTGCGCGTGACCGCGCTAACGGACGACAAGGCGCTGCTGATCGTCAGCTGCGAGGCGGGAGCCTATAACACCGTCGATCTGGGCTGGGTGGTGTCGCGTAAAAAGCCCTTCTCGGCACGCAGCGTCAGGCTGCGCCTACCCTTTACGCCCGCCAGCGGGGAGAGTGAGATGGAGCTGATGAACGCCAGCTTTGATGAGAAAACGCGTGAGTTAACCACGCTTGCGCTCGGGCGCGGCATTGGTGACTGCGGCATCCAGACGCGCTGGCGTTTTGACGGCCAGCGCTTTCGCCTGGTGCGCTATGCGGAAGAGCCAAGCTGCGATAGCTGGAACGGGCCAGACGCGTGGCCCACGCTGTGGATCACGCGGTAGTTTTTTTGCCGGGGAAGCGGCAGCCCCACCCGGCAACGAAGACCGCACTAAAGCACGCTCAACGCCTTCTCTACCACGTTCTCAACCGTAAAGCCGAAATAGGGGAACAGCTTATCGGCAGGGGCCGACTCACCGTAACCGCGCATCCCGACAATCGCCCCTTTCAGGCCAACGTATTTGTACCAGTAGTCGGCAATGCCCGCCTCAACCGCCACGCGCGCCGCGACGTTGGATGGCAGAACCGACTCGCGGTAGGCCTCGTCCTGCGCGTCAAAGATATCCGTAGAGGGCAGGGAGACCACGCGCACGGCGTGGCCTTCGGCGGTCAGCTTCTCGGCGGCCTTCACCGTAATCTCGATTTCTGAACCGGTGGCAATCAGGATCACGTCCGGCTTGCCGCCGCTGTCCTTCAGAACGTACCCGCCGCGGGCGATGTTTTTCACCTGCTCCGGCGTGCGCTCAATCTGCGCCAGGTTCTGACGCGACAGGATCAGCGCCGTTGGCCCGTTATGCCGTTCAACCGCCAGCTTCCAGCCGACGGCGGCCTCTACCTGATCGCACGGACGCCAGGTGCTAAAGTTTGGCGTCAGGCGCAGGCTCGCCAGCTGCTCGACCGCCTGGTGCGTGGGCCCATCTTCGCCAAGGCCAATCGAATCATGGGTGTAGACCATAATCTGCCGCGCCTTCATCAGCGCCGCCATGCGCGCCGCGTTGCGGGCGTATTCCACAAACATCAGGAAGGTGGCGGTATAGGGCACAAAGCCGCCGTGGTGGGCGATGCCGTTAGCAATGGCGGTCATCCCGAACTCGCGCACGCCGTAGTGAATGTAGTTTCCGGCCACGTCCTCCTTCAGGGACTTAGAGCCGGACCAGATGGTCAGGTTGCTTGGCGCCAGGTCCGCCGAGCCGCCCAGCAGCTCGGGCAGGAGCGGCCCGATGGCGTTCAGGGTATTTTGCGACGCCTTACGGGTGGCGATCTTCGCCGGGTTAGACTGCAGCTCTTCAATCAGCGCCTGGGTTTTCGTCTCCCAGTCCTCCGGCAGGCCGCCGCTCATGCGGCGGGTAAACTCGGCGGCGAGTTCGGGATACGCTTTTTTATACGCGGCAAACTTCTCGTTCCAGGCGTGCTGGGCTTCTTCACCCGCTTCGCGCGCGTCCCACGCCCGGTAAATCTCTTTCGGGATCTCGAACGCCGGGTATTTCCAGCCCAGCTTCTGGCGGGTCAGCGCCACCTCTTCTTCGCCCAGCGCCGCGCCGTGCGCCTCTTCTTTGCCCGCCTTGTTCGGCGAGCCAAAGCCGATGGTGGTGCGGCAGATGATCAGCGACGGCTTATCCTTCACGCTCTGCGCTTCCTGAATCGCTTTTTTCACCGCCTCCGGATCGTGGCCGTCAATTTCGTGAACCACGTGCCAGCGGTAGGCCTCGAAGCGCTTCGCCGTGTCGTCGGTAAACCAGCCCTTGGTCTCCCCGTCGATGGAAATGCCGTTGTGATCGTAAAAACCAATCAGCTTGCCGAGCCCCAGCGTGCCCGCCAGCGAGCAGACCTCGTGGGAGATCCCCTCCATCAGGCAGCCGTCGCCCATAAACACGTACGTGTAGTGATCGACGATATCGTGGTCCGGCTGGTTGAACTGCGCGCCCAGCGTGCGCTCGGCAATCGCCAGGCCGACGGCGTTGGCCAGCCCCTGGCCCAGCGGCCCGGTGGTGGTTTCCACGCCCGGCGTGTAGCCAATCTCCGGGTGGCCTGGCGTTTTTGAGTGCAGCTGGCGGAAGTTTTTGATCTCCTCAAGCGGCAGGTCGTAGCCGGAGAGGTGCAGCAGGCTGTAGAGCAGCATTGAGGCGTGGCCGTTCGAGAGAATAAAGCGGTCGCGGTCGTACCACGTCGGGTCGTTTGGGTTGTGCTTCAGAAAGTCGTTCCACAGCACTTCGGCAATATCGGCCATGCCCATCGGTGCGCCGGGATGGCCGGAATTGGCTTTTTGTACAGCATCCATGCTCAGGGCGCGGATGGCGTTGGCGAGCTCTTTACGGGACATAGTTCACTCCGTGGCAAGGTTAAAGTTTGGCGGCAAGGAGATCTTCGAGTTTGCGCTGGTCAACGGCGAACTGGCGGATGCCGTCCGCCAGCTTCTCGACGGCCATTGCGTCCTGGTTGTGCTCCCAGCGGAACTCCGCTTCCGTCATGGCTTTGGGTTTCGGTAACACGGTTGAGGTCGGGACCAGCTTGCGGATCACCGTTTCTTCGCTCTCCTGCAGTTTTTTCAGCAGGTCAGGTGAGATGGTCAGTCGGTCGCAGCCCGCCAGGGCGAGGATCTGCTCGGTGCGGCGGAAGCTGGCGCCCATCACGATGGTTTCGTAGCGGTGCTGTTTGAAATAATCGTAGATGTTGCGCACCGACTTCACGCCCGGATCTTCCTCCACCACGTACGGGTCCATCGGCTGCTTCGCCTGATACCAGTCGTAGATGCGCCCGACGAACGGTGAGATGAGGAACACGCCCGCTTCGGCGCAGGCGCGCGCCTGAGCAAAGGAGAACAGCAGGGTCAGATTGCACTTGATGCCCTCTTTCTCCAGCACCTCGGCGGCGCGTATCCCTTCCCAGGTGGAGGCGAGCTTGATCAGGATGCGCGCTTTGTCGATTCCCTGCTCCTGGTAAAGCTCAACCAGGCGGCGCGCCTTGGCGATGCTTTTTTCCTTGTCGAACGAGAGGCGAGCATCAACCTCGGTTGAGACGCGTCCCGGTATGCTTTTCAGAATTTCCGCACCGAAGTTGACCGCCAGCTTGTCGCTCGCCTCGGCGACCTGCTGCTCCTGCGTCTTCCCGCGCTGCTTGCCGTACGCGATGGCGTCGTCAATCAGGTGGCTGAAATGGGAAAGCCCTGCCGCCTTCAGCAGCAGCGAAGGGTTGGTGGTCGCGTCTTCAGGCTGATAGTGGCGAATCGACTCGATATCGCCGCTGTCTGCGACCACGGTGGTGAATTGTTTGATGCCGTCAAGTTGGTTCATACGTCATTACTCCTTGGAAATAAAAGAGTTAGCCGAGTGCGTTAGTTCACACTTCTGGAAAAATCATGATGGACTTAACAAAAAAGCATAGCAGACGGGGGAGGCATTGCTTTCTGAGACGGGTAACATGCTTGTTATAAATTGATAACAATTTTTGTTTCGCAATGGTGAGAGTTTGGCAGCCTTCAAAGTTTAGGAGGCCGCCTGCGGCGATACTAGGCGGCACTCCAGGGTGTGCATCAGGATCGCAAACCTCACCCTTTTTGACCGATACGAGAAAGGAATAACAAGATGGATGAGCAGTTGAAGCAAAGTGCCCTCGATTTTCACGAGTTTCCTGTCCCGGGCAAAATTCAGGTATCCCCGACCAAACCGCTGGCAACCCAGCGCGACCTGGCGCTGGCCTATTCGCCGGGCGTCGCGGCTCCGTGTCTTGAGATCGAAAAAGATCCGCTGGCGGCCTATAAATACACCGCGCGCGGCAACCTGGTGGCCGTGATTTCCAACGGCACGGCGGTGCTGGGCCTGGGCAACATCGGCGCGCTTGCCGGCAAGCCGGTGATGGAAGGAAAGGGCGTTCTGTTCAAGAAATTCGCCGGTATCGACGTGTTCGATATCGAAGTCGACGAGCTTGATCCCGATAAATTCATTAACGTGGTGGCCGCGCTGGAGCCGACGTTCGGCGGCATCAACCTGGAAGACATCAAAGCGCCGGAATGTTTCTACATCGAGCAGAAGCTGCGCGAGCGTATGAACATTCCCGTGTTCCATGACGACCAGCACGGTACGGCGATCATCAGCACGGCGGCCATTCTGAACGGCCTGCGCGTGGTAGAGAAAAACCTCTCCGACGTGCGGATGGTGGTCTCCGGCGCGGGCGCGGCGGCCATCGCCTGTATGAACCTGCTGGTGGCGCTCGGTATGCAGAAACACAACATTGTGGTCTGCGACTCCAAGGGCGTTATTTACAAAGACCGCGAGCCAAATATGGCGGAAACCAAAGCGGCCTATGCGGTGGAGGACGATGGCAAACGCACGCTTGAGGACGTCATCGACGGTGCGGATATTTTCCTCGGCTGCTCTGGCCCGAAAGTGCTGACCCAGGAGATGGTGAAAAAGATGGCGCGCGCGCCGATGATCCTGGCGCTGGCCAACCCCGAGCCGGAGATTCTGCCGCCGCTGGCGAAAGCGGTGCGTGAAGACGCGATCATCTGTACCGGGCGTTCGGACTACCCGAACCAGGTGAACAACGTGCTCTGCTTCCCGTTCATCTTCCGCGGCGCGCTGGACGTGGGCGCAACGGCAATCAACGAAGAGATGAAGCTGGCGGCGGTGCACGCGATTGCGGAACTGGCCCACGCCGAGCAGAGCGAAGTGGTGGCGTCCGCGTATGGCGATCAGGATCTGAGCTTCGGCCCGGACTACATCATTCCAAAACCGTTCGACCCGCGCCTGATTGTGAAGATCGCGCCAGCGGTGGCGAAAGCGGCGATGGACTCCGGCGTGGCGACGAGGCCGATTGAGGATTTCGACGCCTACGTCGATAAGCTCACCGAGTTCGTCTACAAAACCAACCTGTTTATGAAGCCGATCTTCTCCCAGGCGCGTGCCGACGCGAAGCGCGTGGTGCTGGCGGAAGGGGAAGAGGCGCGCGTGCTGCATGCGACCCAGGAGCTGGTGAGCCTGGGGCTGGCGAAGCCGATCCTGATCGGTCGTCCGAGCGTGATCGAGATGCGTATTCAGAAGCTGGGCCTGCAGATTAAGCCGGGCGTTGATTTTGAGATCGTGAATAACGAATCCGATCCGCGCTTCAAAGAGTACTGGAACGAATACTACGCGATCATGAAGCGTCGCGGGATCACCCAGGAGCAGGCGCAGAAGGCGGTTATCAGCAACACCACGGTGATCGGCGCGATCATGGTTCATCGCGGCGAGGCGGATGCGCTGATCTGCGGCACCATCGGTGACTATCACGAGCACTTCAGCGTGGTGCAGGAGATTTTCGGCTATCGCGACGGCGTGCATACCGCCGGGGCGATGAATGCCCTGCTGCTACCGAGCGGCAACACCTTTATCGCCGATACCTACGTTAACGACGACCCGACGCCGGAACAGCTGGCGGAGATTACCGTAATGGCGGCGGAAACCGTGCGCCGCTTTGGCATCGAGCCGAAGGTGGCGCTGCTGTCGCATTCTAACTTCGGATCGTCTAAATCACCTGCGGCCTGCAAAATGCGCCAGACGCTGGAGCTGGTGCGCGAGCGCGCGCCGGAACTGATGATTGACGGCGAGATGCACGGAGATGCCGCGCTGGTGGAGAGCATCCGCAGCGAGCGTATGCCGGACAGCCCGCTGAAGGGGTCGGCCAACATACTGATTATGCCAAACGTGGAAGCGGCGCGTATCAGCTACAACCTGCTGCGCGTCTCCAGCTCTGAAGGGGTGACCGTGGGGCCGGTGCTGATGGGCGTGGCGAAACCGGTGCATGTGTTAACGCCGATTGCCTCCGTGCGCCGCATTGTGAACATGGTGGCGCTGGCGGTGGTGGAGGCGCAGACGCAGCCGCTGTAATTAAACCCACCCCTCACCCCGGCCCTCTCCCCAAAGGGGCGAGGGTGAAAAGACGGCTCGGAGCTGTCCCCTCTCCCCTCAGGGGAGAGGGTTAGGGTGAGGGGTGGGGTTACACCCAGTCCCGAACCTTAATAAACTCACTCAGGGCAGCCTCCGGGCTGCCTTCTTTTGGCTCGTAGCAGTACTCCCAGCGCACCAGCGGCGGCATCGACATTAAAATCGACTCCGTGCGCCCGCCTGTCTGCAGGCCGAACAGCGTGCCGCGATCCCACACCAGGTTGAATTCCACGTAGCGCCCGCGGCGATAGAGCTGAAACTCGCGCTCGCGCACGCCGTAGTCGGTATTTTTACGACGCTCGACAATTGGCAGGTAGGCGTCGGTAAAACCTTCACCTACCGCCCGCATAAAGCGGAACGCGGTATCAAAATCCGGGGTATTCAGATCGTCGAAGAACAGCCCGCCGATGCCGCGCTGCTCGTCGCGGTGCTTAAGGTAGAAATAGTCGTCGCACCACTTTTTGTATTTCGGGTAAACGTCTTCACCGAACGGCAGGCAGAGGTCGCGCGCGGTGGTGTGCCAGTGCACCGCGTCCTCTTCAAAGCCGTAGTAGGGCGTGAGGTCGAAACCGCCGCCAAACCACCAGACCGGATCGGCCCCTGGTTTTTCGGCAATAAAGAAGCGCACGTTGGCGTGGCTGGTGGGCACGAACGGGTTGTGCGGATGCACCACCAGCGAAACGCCCATCGCCTCGAAGCTGCGGCCCGCAAGTTCGGGCCGATGGGCGGTCGCCGACGCGGGCATGGCGTCGCCGTGAACGTGAGAGAAGTTAACGCCGGCCTGCTCAAAGACGCCGCCGTTGCGCAGCACGCGGCTGCGCCCGCCGCCGCCCGCTTCGCGCTGCCAGCTGTCCTCCTGAAACTCACCGCCGTCCAGCGCGGTCAGCTTTTGGCAAATCTCATCCTGCAGCTGAAGCAAGAACGCTTTTACCCGCTGTGCATTCGGTTTCATTAACGTTTCCTGGAGTGCGCTTTTTGGTTATCGAACCAGTTGAAATAGCTGATTACCCCGGAGGCAATCGCGTTGGCAATCTTCTGGCGGAAGGCGGTCGTGCCGAGCAGACGCTCTTCTTCAGGATTGGTGATAAACGACGTTTCCACCAGTACCGACGGAATCGACGGCGATTTCAGCACCACAAACGCGGCCTGCTCGGTGCTTTTACTGTGCAGACGGTGAACGGGCTTGATGCGCTTCAGGATATGCGAGCCGAGCGTGAGGCTATTCTTGATGGTGTCGGTCTGAACGAGGTCGAACAGCACCTGCTGCAGCAGATGATCTTTGTCGGTGGTCTTTTTCCCGGCCACCTCATCCGCGCGGTTTTCACGGTCGGAGAGATATTTCGCCATGGCGCTACTGGCCCCGCGGTTGGAGAGCGCAAACACCGATGCGCCCGCTGCGGAAGGGTTGGTAAAGCCGTCGGCATGGATCGACATAAACATATCCGCGCCGTGCTGGTGGGCGATTTCTACGCGGTCGTACAGGGGAATGAACGTATCGCCGGAGCGCGTCAGGCGCGCGTCAATGCCGTTGCTGCGTAAAATCGACCGGACATTTTTTGCAATCGCCAGCACGACGTGTTTTTCTTTTGAGCCGTTGCGCCCGATAGCACCCGTATCGATCCCGCCGTGGCCCGGATCGAGCATCACAATCCGCTTTGCGCCCGCTTTTTTGGCTTTGGGCTTGCTGTGTCCGTTGCTGGTTTTTAGCGTCGCCTCTTCCTTAGCCTGCGCCTGCTGTGCGATGCCCGTTAACGTTAAGGCCGCCAGCCCCGCTTTGAGAACCTGACGACGCGATGTGAGTGCTTTTAATGGTTTGAATGTGCTCATGCGGCCTGAATTGTAAAAATTGGGGTCCTGGTGTTATATCGTATCGCGTTTGGCGTTACGACAGTCCTTATTGAGAATTGTTTTACTTTTCATTTCAATACGTGACAAAGTGACATTATGCCAAATTTTGGCGAGTTTTTCCCCGGATATTGGCGAAACGCGCCGTTCACGCCATAATCACTGTTTTTAAACCCGAAAAGGCGGTTAAGACCATGGAGATACGCGTTTTTCGCCAGGAAGATTTCGAAGAGGTAATCACCCTTTGGGAGCGCTGCGATCTGCTGCGTCCGTGGAACGATCCGGAGATGGATATTGAGCGCAAGCTGAACCACGACGTCAGCCTGTTCCTGGTCGCCGAGGTCAACGGCGAAGTGGTGGGGACGGTGATGGGGGGCTACGACGGCCATCGCGGATCGGCCTATTATCTGGGCGTGCATCCGGAATTTCGCGGGCGTGGCATTGCCAACGCGCTGCTTAACCGTCTGGAGAAGAAGCTGATTGCCCGCGGCTGCCCGAAAATTCAGATCATGGTGCGCGAAGATAACGACGTAGTGCTGGGCATGTATGAACGCCTGGGCTACGAGCATTCTGACGTGCTGAGTTTAGGAAAGCGCCTGATCGAAGATGAAGAGTACTGAGTTTCACCCCGGCGATTATGACGGCCACGGCCGTCTTCGCCTGCCGCTTTTATTCTGGTGCGTCCTCCTGCTGCAGGCGCGAACCTGGGTGCTGTTCGTGATGGCCGGCGCGTCGCGCGGGCAGGGCGATACCCTGCTCAATCTGTTTTACCCCGATCATGACGCGTTTTGGCTGGGCCTGCTGCCGGGCGTCCCGGCGGTGCTGGCATTTCTTTGCAGCGGTCGGCGGCAGGTCATTCCACGGCTGTGGGCCGCGCTGCGCTGGCTGCTGATCCTTGCCCAGATTGCGCTACTCATCTGGCAGCCGGTGCTTTGGTGGTACGGTGAACCGCTTACGGGCATCGGTATCGCGCTGGTGGTGGCGGATATCGTTGCGCTGCTGTGGCTGCTGACGAATCATCGTCTCCGCGCCTGTTTTAGGCATCAGGATGATTAATCCGGCACTTTTTGCCGATGCCGCACTCCAACAAGCGTTGAATTAACAAGAAAGGACGTTTCAATGAAATCGCTGCGTTTAGTTTTATGCGCGCTTCCGCTGGCGCTAACCGGCTGTTCCACTCTTTCCTCTATCAACTGGTCTGCCGCGTATCCGTGGAACTGGTTTGGTTCCTCAACGGAAGTCACCGAGCAGGGCGTGGGCAACATCACCGCCGCCACCGCGCTGGATCAGGACGCTATTCAGGAAGCTCTGGGCAGCGACTACCGCCTGCGCAGCGGCATGAAAACCGAGAACGGCAACATTGTGCGCTATTTTGAAGCGCTGAAAGGCGACAAGCTGGCGCTGGTGATTAACGGCGATAAGGGCACGGTAAACCGCGTGGCGGTGATGGATGAAGAGATCCCGACGGCGAGCGGCGTGAAGGTCGGTACGCCGTTTAGCGAGCTTTATCAAAAGGCCTTCGGGAACTGCACCAGCGTCCCTTCCGCCGAGAGCGTGGCGGTGGAGTGTAAGGCGCAAGGGAGCCAGCATATTCGCTATCTCTTCACCGGCGAGTGGAGCGGGCCGGAAGGTCTAATGCCGTCTGACGACACGTTAAAGAGCTGGAAAGTGAGCAAGATTATCTGGCAGCAGTAATTTGCGCCTGAACAAACTGCCCTGCTGAAATCCGGGTATAATAGCCGCCATCAATGCCACGCTGACGTGGCATCTTTATTTCAGGAGGAGCGATGTCTCAGGTTCAGAGCGGCATTTTGCCAGAACATTGCCGCGCGGCGATTTGGATTGAAGCCAATCTTAAAGGGGATGTGGATGCCCTGCGTGCGGCCAGTAAGGTTTTTATCGATAAGCTTGCCACCTTCGAGCACAAATTCCCGGACGCGCACCTCGGCGCGGTTGTCGCTTTCGGCAACACCGTCTGGCGCCAGCTGAGCGGCGGCGAAGGCGCTGAAGAGCTGAAGGACTTTATCCCTTACGGCAAAGGCCTGGCGCCTGCAACGCAGTACGACGTGCTGATCCACATTCTCTCCCTGCGCCATGACGTGAACTTTTCCGTGGCCCAGGCGGCGGTTGAGGCGTTTGGCGACAGCATCGACGTGCAGGAAGAGGTTCACGGCTTCCGCTGGGTGGAAGAGCGCGATCTGAGCGGCTTTGTTGACGGGACTGAAAACCCGGCGGGCGAAGCAATCCGTCGCGACGTGGCGGTGATCAAAGACGGCGTGGACGCGGGCGGCAGCTACGTGTTCGTGCAGCGCTGGGAGCATAACCTCAAGCAGCTTAACCGCATGAGCGTGCATGACCAGGAGATGATGATTGGCCGTACCAAAGAGGCTAACGAAGAGATCGACGGCGACGATCGTCCGGTCACGTCTCACCTGAGCCGCGTTGACCTTAAAGAGGACGGCAAGGGGCTGAAAATCGTTCGTCAGAGCCTGCCGTACGGCACCGCGAGCGGCACGCATGGCCTCTACTTCTGCGCCTACTGCGCGCGCCTGTACAACATCGAACAGCAGCTGCTGAGCATGTTTGGCGATACCGACGGCAAGCGCGACGCTATGCTGCGCTTCACCAAACCGGTGACCGGCGGTTACTACTTCGCGCCGTCAGTGGAGCGCCTGCTGGCGCTGTAACCCCCTCACCCTGGCCCTCTCCCCACCGGGGAGAGGGGATTAATGCCTTATTCTCTTTTCTGCTTCTAAATCACCAAACGGTATATAAAACCGTTACTCCTTTCACGCTCGTTATAAATATTATGACCATAAGATAGTCATCATATTTATAAGGGTGCGCAATGGCCGTTACTGTACTGAAAAAAGGATCGCTGGCGCTGGCAGGCTTACTGCTGGTGGCGCAGGCGCAGGCAACCGAGCTGCTGAACAGCTCCTATGACGTTTCCCGCGAGCTTTTTTCCGCGCTTAACCCGGCGTTTGAACAGCAGTGGGCGAAAGACAATAACGGCGACAAGCTGACCATTAAGCAATCTCACGCGGGCTCCTCGAAGCAGGCGCTGGCGATCCTGCAGGGGCTGAAGGCGGATGTGGTGACCTACAACCAGGTGACTGACGTGCAGATACTGCACGACAAGGGCAAGCTGATCCCGGCGGACTGGCAAAGCCGCCTGCCGAACAACAGCTCGCCGTTCTACTCCACCATGGGCTTCCTGGTGCGCAAGGGCAACCCGAAGAATATCCACGACTGGAACGACCTCGTGCGTTCTGACGTAAAGCTGATTTTCCCGAATCCAAAAACCTCCGGCAACGCCCGCTATACCTATCTGGCGGCGTGGGGCGCGGCGGATAAAGCTGACGGTAACGACAAAGCGAAAACCGAGCAGTTCATGACCCAGTTCCTGAAAAACGTCGAAGTGTTTGATACCGGCGGGCGCGGCGCGACCACCACCTTCGCCGAGCGCGGGCTGGGCGATGTGCTGATCAGCTTTGAATCGGAAGTGAACAACATCCGCAAGCAGTACGACGCGCAGGGCTTTGAGGTGGTCATCCCGAAAACCAATATTCTGGCGGAGTTCCCGGTGGCGTGGGTCGATAAAAACGTGCAGGCCAACGGTACCGAGAAGGCGGCGAAAGCCTACCTCAACTATCTGTACAGCCCGCAGGCGCAAACCATCATCACGGATTACTACTACCGCGTGAATAATCCGGACGTGATGAACGCGCTGAAGGACAAATTCCCACAGACCGACCTGTTCCGCGTGGAAGACCATTTCGGCGCGTGGCATGAGGTGATGAAAACCCATTTTGCCAGCGGCGGTGAGCTAGACAAACTGCTGGCGGCGGGGCGTAAGTAATGTTTGCTGTTTCTTCCAGACGCGTGCTGCCGGGCTTTACCCTGAGCCTCGGCACCAGCCTGCTGTTTGTCTGCCTGATTTTACTGCTGCCGCTCAGCGCGCTGGTGATGCAGCTTTCCGAGATGAGCTGGTCCCAGTACTGGGAAGTGATTACCAACCCGCAGGTGGTGGCGGCCTATAAGGTTACGCTGCTGTCGGCGTTCGTGGCCTCCATTTTTAACGGCGTATTCGGCCTGCTGATGGCGTGGATTTTAACCCGCTACCGTTTCCCAGGCCGCACGCTGCTCGACGCGCTGATGGACCTGCCGTTTGCGCTGCCGACCGCCGTTGCCGGCCTGACGCTGGCGTCGCTTTTCTCGGTCAACGGGTTTTACGGCGAATGGCTGGCGAAGTTTGATATCAAAGTGACCTATACCTGGCTCGGGATCGCGGTGGCAATGGCCTTTACCAGCATCCCGTTCGTGGTGCGTACCGTGCAGCCGGTGCTGGAAGAGCTAGGTCCTGAATATGAAGAGGCGGCGGAAACGCTTGGGGCCACGCGCTGGCAGAGCTTCCGCAAGGTGGTGCTGCCGGAGCTGTCTCCCGCGCTGCTGGCGGGCGTAGCGCTGTCGTTTACCCGCAGCCTCGGCGAGTTCGGCGCGGTGATCTTCATCGCCGGGAACATTGCGTGGAAAACGGAAGTGACCTCGCTGATGATTTTTGTACGTCTGCAGGAGTTCGACTATCCGGCCGCGAGCGCGATTGCGTCGGTGATCCTGGCGGCGTCCCTGCTGCTGCTGTTCTCAATTAACACCCTGCAAAGTCGCTTTGGTCGACGCGTGGTAGGTCACTGATGGCGGAAATTACGCAATTGAAACGCTATGACGCTCCCCGCATTAACTGGGGAAAATGGTTTCTGATCGGAACGGGCGTGCTGGTCTCGGCGTTCATTCTCGTTGTGCCGATGATTTATATTTTCGTCCAGGCGTTCAGCAAGGGGCTGATGCCGGCGCTGGAAAACCTGGCGAACCCGGATATGCTGCACGCCATCTGGCTGACCGTGCTGATCGCGCTGATTACCGTTCCGGTAAACCTGGTGTTCGGCACGCTGCTGGCCTGGCTGGTGACGCGCTTTAACTTCCCGGGGCGCCAGCTGCTGCTGACCCTGCTGGATATCCCCTTTGCGGTTTCGCCGGTGGTGGCGGGCCTGGTTTACCTGCTGTTTTACGGCTCCAACGGCCCGCTCGGCGGCTGGCTGGACGAGCATAACCTGCAGATCATGTTCGCCTGGCCGGGCATGGTGCTGGTGACCGTCTTCGTAACGTGTCCGTTCGTGGTGCGTGAACTGGTGCCGGTGATGCTAAGCCAGGGCAGCCACGAGGACGAAGCGGCGGTGCTGCTGGGCGCCTCCGGCTGGCAGATGTTCCGCCGCGTCACGCTGCCGAACATCCGCTGGGCGCTGCTCTACGGCGTGGTGCTGACCAACGCCCGCGCGATCGGCGAGTTCGGTGCGGTGTCGGTGGTATCCGGCTCGATCCGCGGCGAAACCCTGTCGCTGCCGCTACAGATTGAATTACTGGAACAGGATTACAACACCGTCGGTTCCTTTACTGCCGCAGCGCTGCTGACGCTGATGGCGATTCTGACCCTGTTTTTGAAGAGTGTGGTGCAGTGGCGTTTAGAGAATCAGGAAAAACGTCAGCATCAGGAGGGAAATCATGAGCATTGAGATTGCCAATATTAAGAAGTCTTTTGGTCGCACCCAGGTGCTGAACGATATCTCGCTGGATATCCCTTCCGGGCAGATGGTCGCGCTGCTGGGGCCGTCTGGCTCCGGTAAAACGACGCTGCTGCGCATTATCGCCGGGCTTGAGCATCAGACCAGCGGGCACATCCGCTTTCACGGCACCGACGTCAGCCGCCTGCACGCCCGCGACCGCAAGGTGGGCTTTGTGTTCCAGCACTACGCGCTGTTCCGCCACATGACCGTATTCGACAACATCGCCTTTGGCCTGACCGTGCTGCCGCGTCGCGAGCGCCCGAACGCGGCCGCGATCAAAGCGAAAGTGACGAAACTGCTGGAGATGGTGCAGCTGGCGCATCTGGCGGATCGTTTCCCGGCGCAGCTCTCCGGCGGTCAGAAGCAGCGCGTGGCGCTGGCGCGCGCCCTGGCCGTAGAGCCGCAAATTCTGCTGCTGGACGAACCGTTCGGCGCGCTGGACGCACAGGTGCGTAAAGAGCTTCGCCGCTGGCTGCGCCAGCTGCACGAAGAGCTGAAGTTTACCAGCGTCTTCGTGACTCACGACCAGGAAGAGGCAATGGAAGTGGCCGACCGCGTGGTGGTGATGAGCCAGGGGAATATCGAGCAGGTTGACGAGCCGGAGCAGCTTTGGCGCGAACCGGCGACCCGCTTCGTGCTGGAGTTTATGGGCGAGGTGAACCGTCTGCAGGGCACTATTCGCGGTGGGCAGTTCCACGTCGGCGCGCACCGCTGGCCGCTGGGCTATACCTCCGCGCACCAGGGGCCTGTCGATCTGTTCCTGCGCCCGTGGGAAGTGGACGTCAGCCGTCGTACCAGCCTGGATTCACCGCTGCCGGTGCAGGTTCTTGAGGCTAGCCCTAAAGGTCACTACACCCAAATGGTGGTACAGCCGCTGGGCTGGTACACCGAGCCGCTGACGGTGGTGATGCGCGATGACGTGCCGCCGCACCGGGGTGAACGCCTGTTTGTGGGCCTGCAGCATGCCCGTATTTATCATGGCAACGAGCGCATCGAGACGCGCGAGGATATTGCTCTGGCGGAGTCGGCCTGATAGGTTATTAGAATGTCTATCGCCCGGCGGCTCAGCGCTTGCCGGGACTACAGTTATCACTGCGTCTTGTAGGCCGGGATCGCTGCGCGCCCCCGGCTTTTTATTGAGTAAAAATCGTGAATACACTCGAACACACCATCGGCAATACCCCTCTGGTCAAACTGCAGCGCATGGGGCCGGACAACGGCAGCGAAATCTGGGTCAAGCTTGAGGGCAATAACCCGGCAGGCTCGGTAAAGGATCGGGCGGCGCTGTCGATGATTGTTGAGGCCGAAAAGCGCGGTGAGATTAAGCCCGGTGACGTGCTGATTGAAGCGACCAGCGGCAACACGGGCATTGCGCTGGCGATGATTGCCGCCCTGAAGGGCTACCGCATGAAGCTGCTGATGCCGGACAACATGAGTCAGGAGCGCCGCGCGGCCATGCGCGCCTACGGCGCAGAGCTGATTCTGGTGACCAAAGAACAGGGAATGGAAGGCGCACGCGACCTGGCGCTTGAGATGGCCGAACGCGGTGAAGGCAAGCTGCTCGACCAGTTCAACAATCCGGATAATCCGTACGCACACTACACCACCACCGGCCCGGAAATCTGGCAGCAGACCAACGGGCGCATCACTCATTTTGTCTCCAGCATGGGCACGACCGGCACCATTACCGGCGTGTCGCGTTTTCTGCGCGAGCAGGATAAGAAAGTAACCATTGTCGGCCTGCAGCCGGAAGAGGGCAGCAGCATTCCCGGCATTCGCCGCTGGCCTGCTGAATACATGCCGGGCATCTTTAATGCGCAGCTTGTGGACCAGGTGCTGGATATTCATCAGCGCGAGGCGGAGAATACTATGCGCGAGCTGGCCGTACGCGAAGGCATCTTCTGCGGCGTCAGCTCGGGCGGTGCCGTAGCGGGTGCGATTCGGGTGGCGCAGTCCACGCCGGGCGCGGTAGTGGTCGCTATAATTTGCGATCGCGGCGATCGTTATCTGTCTACCGGCGTGTTTGGTGAAGAGAGCTATTCGCAGGGGGCGGGGATTTAAGCGTCATGGAGATGATTTTATTTCGGGATAAAACCCGAGCGCAGCAAACCGATATTGTCGCGGTGCAGTCGCAGGTGGTGTACGGCAGCGTGGGAAACAGCATTGCGGTGCCCAACATCAGAACGCACCGTCTGAACGTGACGGCGGTGCCGACGGTGCTGTTTAGCAACACGCCGCACTACGACACCTTTTACGGCGGCGTTATACCCGACGAGTGGTTTAGCGGCTACCTGAAGGCGCTGGAAGAGCGCGAGATCTTACGCGAGCTGAAGGCGGTGACTACCGGCTATATGGGCAGCGCCAGCCAGATTGCTTTGCTGGCGCAGTGGCTGAAGGCGGTTAAAGCGCAGCATCCCGATCTGCTGGTGCTGGTCGACCCGGTTATCGGCGATATCGACAGCGGAACGTACGTGAAGCCCGAGATCCCCGAAGCGTATCGGGAGCACCTGCTGCCGCTGGCGCAGGGGATTACGCCGAACGTCTATGAGCTGGAGGTGTTAAGCGGCAAGCCGTGCCGCACGCCGGAAAGCGCCATCGCGGCGGCACAGGGATTGCTTTCTGACAGCCTGAAATGGGTGGCGATCACCAGCGCCCCGGTGGCTGACGACCCGCAAAACATCCACGTGGTGCTCGTGACGCATGAGGGCGTGACCGTCAGCGCGCATCCGCGCGTAGAAACCGACCTGAAAGGGACGGGCGACCTGTTCTGTTCAGAGCTGGTGAGCGGCATTGTAGAGGGGAAAACCGTTGCCGATGCGATCCGCATGGCTGGCGACCGGGTGACTGACGTGATGCTTTATACCCAGTCTAAAGGCTACGACGAGCTTATCCTGCCGGCATAAACAAAAATGGCGCCCGAAGGCGCCATTTTTCCGTGCGGCAAGAATTACTTCTTGATGCGGATAACCGGAGTTTCACCCACGGTCACGCTGCCGGACAGTTTGATCAGCTCTTTGATTTCGTCCATGTTGGAGATAACAACCGGAGTCAGGGTAGACTTCGCTTTTTCTTCCAGCAGTGGCAGATCGAATTCAATCACCGGGTCGCCAACTTTTACACGCTGGCCTTCTTCGGCGATACGCTTGAAGCCTTCGCCTTTCAGCTCAACGGTATCGATACCGAAGTGAACGAACAGCTCGATACCGCTATCAGATTCGATAGAGAACGCATGGTTGGTTTCAAAAATTTTACCGATGGTGCCGTCAACTGGAGCAACCATTTTGTTGCCAGTTGGTTTGATAGCAATGCCATCACCAACGATTTTCTCAGCAAACACTACATCCGGCACGTCTTCGATGTTGACGATCTCGCCGGAGAGCGGAGCAACAATCTCAATAGTTCCGGAGTCTTTCTTGTCATCAGAAACCAGAGATTTCAGTTTATCGAACAAACCCATGATCTTCTCCTAAGCAGTAAATTGGGCCGCATCTCGTGGATTAGCAGATTGTTTTTTCTTCAATGAACTTGTTAACCAGCGTCATTAACTCGTCCGTTGTCGGTTGAGCAAGAGCCTGCTCTGCTAATACCTTCGCATCTTCGAAGTTCGTGTTACGGATAATCTTCTTAATGCGAGGGATGGAAATGGCGCTCATAGAGAATTCGTCCAGACCCATACCCAGCAACAGAAGTGTAGCACGTTCGTCGCCTGCAAGCTCACCACACATGCCAGTCCATTTACCTTCTGCATGAGAAGCATCAATAACTTGCTTGATCAAGTTCAGTACGGACGGTGACATTGGCTGGTAGAGATGTGAAATCATATCATTACCACGGTCAACTGCCAGGGTGTACTGCGTTAAATCATTGGTGCCGATACTAAAGAAATCAACTTCTTTGGCTAAATGACGCGCAATTGTCGCCGCCGCAGGGGTTTCCACCATCACGCCGATCTCGATTGACTCGTCAAACGCTTTCCCTTCGTCGCGCAGTTCCTGTTTGTAGATTTCGATCTCTTTCTTCAGTGCACGCACTTCTTCAACAGAGATGATCATCGGGAACATGATGCGCAGTTTACCGAAAGCAGACGCGCGCAGGATAGCGCGTACCTGGTCGCGCAGGATCTCTTTACGATCCATCGCGATACGCACCGCACGCCAGCCCAGGAACGGGTTCTCTTCTTTCGGGAAGTTCATGTAAGGCAGCTCTTTGTCGCCACCGATGTCCATGGTACGGACGATAACCGCCTGAGAGCCGCAGGCCTCAGCAACGGCTTTGTACGCAGCAAACTGTTCTTCTTCAGTTGGCAGCGCGTCGCGGTCCATGAACAGGAATTCAGTACGATACAGACCTACACCTTCCGCGCCGTTGCGCTCAGCGCCTTCAACGTCACGAACGGTACCGATGTTTGCGCACACTTCAACCTGGTGACCGTCCAGCGTGATGGCCGGCAGGTCTTTCAGCTTAGCGAGTTCCGCTTTTTCAGAAGCAACCTGCTCCTGAACGGCGCGCAGCTGATCGATATCTTCGTTAGTTGGGTTGACGTAAACCAAGTTGTTTACGGCATCCAGAATCAGATAATCGTCGTTTTTCACCTGAGAGGTAACGCTACCGGTACCCACGATGGCTGGCAGCTCCAGAGAACGCGCCATGATTGAGGTGTGGGAGGTACGGCCACCCGCGTCAGTGATGAAACCCAGCACCTTGTTGAGGTTCAGCTGTGCGGTTTCGGATGGGGTCAGGTCAGCAGCAACCAGGATAACTTCGTCCTGAATGGCGCTCAGGTCAATAATGGCCAGACCCAGGATGTTGCGCAGCAGGCGCTTACCGATGTCGCGTACGTCCGCCGCACGTTCCTTCAGGTATTCATCATCCAGTTCTTCCAGGGCAGTTGCCTGACCTTCGATAACTTCATGCGCAGCCGCGTCGGCCGTCATGCCTTTATCTTTAATCAGGGCTATGATTTCCTGCTCCAGCTCCTCATCTTCGAGCAACATGATGTGCCCTTCGAAGATGGCTTCTTTTTCTTCACCGAAAGTTTCGCCAGCTTTAGTTTTGATCGCTTCCAGTTGCGCAGATGCCTTGGCACGACCGCTCAGAAAACGTTCAACTTCCTGATCAACCTTGTCGGCAGAAATTTTTTTCCGGTCAATGACGATTTCGTCTTCCTTCAGCAGAAGTGCTTTGCCGAAAGCGATACCCGGGGATGCTAAAATGCCTGAAATCATAACCCTACCTTACTTGTGACTGATATTGAAAAGAACCCGGATACTTACTCGAGCTCAGCCATCAGTTTTACCAGATGCTCAACTGCTTTCTGCTCGTCTTCACCTTCTGCAGAGATGGTAACAACGGTACCCTGAGTCAGACCCAGAGTTTGCAGTTTGAACAGGCTTTTCGCGCTCGCGCTTTTGCCGTTGGAAGTCACAGTGATTTCAGAAGTGAAGCCTTTCGCTTCTTTAACAAACTGAGCAGCAGGGCGGGTGTGCAGACCGTTCGGAGCGGTAATGGTAACTTCTTGCTGGAACATTGTATTTCCCCAACTTATAGGTTTAGTGTTGTGGAACTAAAGTCTAGCCTGGCGACTGAACTTTAGCCTGTATTGTTAGCGCTGACGTTTCGATCGTCATTAAACATTATGCAGCGAAAGCAAGACTTGAACCAAATCATAAAATCGATTCAGCATGGCTATTTCGTGATCTGATTAATTTCGCGCTTCAAAATAATTGCTGGTTTAAATACCAGACCCAACGGGGTGAATCAATGCCAGGTGGAGTAAAACTTTGAAGCAGGCCACAAAAAAGCACCTGAAAAGGTGCTTTTTTACGCGTTTTTAACATGCTGGCATCACTGTTGCAGTTCTTTCTCAGTGAAGAGATCGGCAAACAGCGCAGTGCTTAAGTAACGCTCACCTGAGGACGGTAGGATAACCACAATATTCTTATTGGTAAAGGTCTCTTCTTCCTGCAGTTTAAGCGCCGCAGCAACGGCGGCACCGGAGGAAATGCCCGCCAAAATACCCTCTTCGTCCATCAGGCGACGCGCGGTGGAAATTGCTTCTTCGTTGGTAATGGCCACGACCTTGTCGATCAGCTTCAGATCCAGGTTACCCGGGATGAAGCCTGCGCCGATGCCCTGAATTTTGTGCGGGCCAGGCTTAAGTTCTTCGCCTGCCAGCGCCTGAGCAATGACAGGGGAATCGGTCGGCTCAACGGCAACGGTGATCAGGTCTTTTTTACCTTTTGTGCCTTTAATGTAGCGGCTCACGCCGGTCAGCGTACCGCCGGTACCCACGCCGGAGATGAACACGTCAACCTGTCCGTCGGTATCTTCCCAGATCTCAGGACCAGTGGTTTTTTCGTGAATTTCCGGGTTGGCCGGGTTGCTAAATTGCTGAAGGAGCAGGTATTTCGCCGGATCGCTGGCGACAATTTCCTCTGCTTTCTGGATCGCACCCTTCATGCCCTTCGCACCTTCGGTCAGCACCAGGTTCGCACCCAGCGCCTTGAGCAGCTTACGGCGTTCGATGCTCATGGTTTCAGGCATGGTCAGCGTCAATTTATAGCCACGTGCGGCGGCCACATAGGCCAGTGCGATACCGGTGTTACCGCTGGTAGGTTCAACCAGCTCAACGCCCGGCTTCAGAACGCCGCGTTTTTCAGCATCCCAAATCATATTTGCACCGATGCGGCATTTCACGCTGAAGCTAGGGTTACGGGATTCGACCTTCGCCAGAATGCGTCCATTACCGATACGGTTCAGTCGAACCAGGGGCGTATGACCGATAGTCAGCGAGTTGTCTTCATAAATCTTACTCATGGCCTGTCCTTAACTGTATGAAATTGGGATACCGCCCCAGCATACCTGCTAAGCAGGGAGGGGGAAGTAAGGAATTCGCATATCTATATACTGCAAGGAAATAATGGGGATCAGTATGGAATAAGGGAGAGCATAAGCTACTCCCTCTTTACACATTTTTGCATTATTTCCATAACGCGTGCTTAGCACGGTAGCAGTCGACCCACATTGCCGTCGCGCCGCAGACGGCCACCGGCATGATGAATAAATTAAGGAAAGGGATCATCGTGAACAGGCTGGTCAGCGCACCGAACTGCATATTGGCCATCTTCTGCGTACGAAGCGCCGTGCGCATCTCTTTAAACGGCACCTTATGGTTGTCGAAAGGGTAGTCGCAATACTGAATCGCCAGCATCCAGGCGCTGAACAGGAACCACAGCACCGGCGCTACCGTTTGTCCAATACCGGGGATAAAGTAGAGCACCAGCAGCACAATCGCGCGCGGCAAATACCAGGCAAACTTCTGCCATTCGCGCTTCATAATGCGAGGGAGATCTTTCATTATGCCCAGCACACCGGTATCGGGAGGCGTCGCCCCGGTAAGGCGCGCCTCCAGCTGCTCCGCCAGTAGCCCGTTAAACGGTGCGGCGATCCAGTTGGCGATCGTCGAGAAGAAATAGCCAAAGACCAGCAGCAAAGAAATGACCGCAATCGGCCACAGCAGGTAGCTTAGCCACTGCAGCCAGTCAGGCACGTGGCTCATTAAGGAAGGAACCCAGCTTTCCAGCCTGGTGAAGAGCCACCAGAAGGCGCCGCCCATCAGGAGAATATTGATGAGCAGAGGCAGAATGACAAAGCGACGGATGCCCGGCAGGGAAACAAGCTTCCAGCCCTGAGAAAAATACCAGACGCCGCTGCGCGGGGCCGATGAAGAGGATGAAACCATAACCAGGCTGTACTCCTTTTTACACAACCAGTGGATTTGCTCGCCTATATTATCCAGTTGCGGGCGAATGACCAGTTAGGAAATGTTCGAAAAAACAGCAAAAAGCACGATTTCGTTCATCTTTATGCTGTGAATGCTCTGCACGCACTTGCACTTGACGTCAACGGCAAATACTCTTAGTGAGTAAATGTTTGCCGTGGTGGCAAGGTGTTAGAACAACAGAGAATATAATGATGCAGGATTTGCGTCTGATATTAATCATTGTTGGCGCGATCGCCATAATCGCTTTACTGGTACATGGTTTCTGGACCAGCCGTAAAGAGCGCTCTTCTATGTTTCGCGATCGCCCACTGAAGCGCATGAAGTCCAGTCGAGACGACGATGACGGCGAAGATGACATCGAAGGGTACGACGACGAAGGCGTGGGTGAAGTTCGTGTTCATCGGGTCAATACTGCGCCCGTCGCAGGCCATGGGGAGCATGAAGCCCCCCGTCCTCCGCAGCACCAGTATCAGCCGCCGTATGCTTCCGCCCAGCCGCGCCAGCCAGCGCCTCAGCCAGTGGAAGAACCGGTGCGCCAGCCGCCTCAGCAGCCTGTGCATCAGCAGCCTGCTGCGCCACAGCCCGTTCAACAGCCTGTTCAGCAGCCGGCACACCAGCCTGTGCAGCAGCCAGAACAGACAGTAAATCAGCCGCAGCCACAGCCCGTTCAGGCACAGCCTGCGCCTGAGCCTGCTCCAGCCCCGTGCGTTGAGCCAGAGCCCGTTGCTGAGCCAGAGCCGGTAGTCGAAAAACCGCAGCGCAAAGAAGCGGTGATTATCATGAACGTGGCCGCGCATCATGGCACGCATCTGAACGGCGACGTGCTGCTTAACAGTATCCAGCAGGCCGGCTTTAAGTTTGGCGATATGAACATTTTCCATCGCCATCTTAGCCCGGACGGAAGTGGTCCGGCGCTGTTCAGCCTGGCGAACATGGTTAACCCTGGCACGTTCGACCCTGAAATGACCGGTGATTTCGTGACGCCGGGCGTGACAATCTTTATGCAGGTGCCGTCCTACGGTGATGAGCTGCAGAACTTCAAGCTGATGCTGCAGTCTGCTCAGCACATTGCTGACGAAGTGGGCGGCGTGGTGCTCGACGATCAGCGTCGAATGATGACGCCGCAAAAGCTGCGTGAGTATCAGGACCGCATCCGCGAAGTTAAGGAAGCTAACGCGTAATCGTCGCGTGACTTTCAACTCCTCCTCAACCCCCGCCTGTCGGGGGTTTTTTCTCATTGATGGTGTGATATGGACTCAATCGAACAACAACTCACTGAACTGCGAACCACGCTTCGCCATCATGAATATCTGTATCATGTTATGGACGCGCCGGAAGTGCCGGATGCGGAGTACGACCGTCTGATGCGCGAGCTGCGCGAGCTGGAGGCGCAGCATCCTGAGCTCATTACCCCTGATTCACCGACCCAGCGCGTTGGCGCTGAGCCGCTGGGCGCGTTCAGCCAGGTGCGCCATGAAGTGCCGATGCTCTCGCTGGACAACGTTTTTGACGAAGAGAGCTTCCTGGCGTTCAACAAGCGCGTGCAGGATCGCCTGAAAAGCAGCGAGTCGCTGAGCTGGTGCTGCGAGCTGAAGCTGGACGGTCTTGCGGTCAGTATTCTTTACGAAAACGGCGTGCTGGTGCGCGCCGCAACGCGCGGCGATGGCACCACGGGAGAGGATATAACCACCAACGTGCGTACCATTCGCGCTATCCCGCTGAAGCTGAGCGGAGACAATATTCCAGCGCGTCTGGAAGTGCGCGGTGAGGTGTTCCTGCCGCAGGCGGGCTTTGAGAAAATCAACGAGGAAGCGCGCCGCACCGGCGGAAAAGTATTCGCTAACCCGCGAAACGCGGCGGCGGGCTCCCTGCGCCAGCTCGATCCGCGCATTACCGCGAAGCGACCGCTTACTTTCTTCTGCTACGGCGTGGGTATTCTGGAGGGCGGCGAGCTGCCGGATACGCACCTGGGCCGCCTGCTGCAGTTTAAGGCGTGGGGATTACCGGTAAGTAACCGCGTCCAGCTTTGCGACTCACCGGAGGCCGTGCTGGCGTTCTATCGTAAGGTCGAGGAGGACCGCCCGACGCTCGGTTTTGATATCGACGGCGTGGTGATAAAGGTCAATTCCCTTGCGCTGCAGGAGCAGCTTGGCTTCGTCGCGCGCGCGCCGCGCTGGGCGGTGGCGTTTAAGTTCCCGGCGCAGGAGCAGATGACCTTCGTACGCGACGTGGAGTTTCAGGTAGGCCGCACGGGGGCCATAACGCCCGTTGCGCGCCTTGAGCCTGTGCAGGTCGCTGGCGTGCTGGTGAGTAATGCCACGCTGCACAACGCTGATGAAATCGCGCGTCTGGGCCTGCGCATCGGCGATAAGGTCGTGATTCGCCGCGCGGGTGACGTGATCCCGCAGGTGGTGAACGTGGTGGAATCCGAACGCCCTGAAGAGACGCGCGAAATCGTCTTCCCGGCCCACTGTCCGGTGTGCGGCTCTGACGTTGAGCGTGTTGAAGGTGAAGCGGTGACCCGCTGTACGGGCGGCTTAATCTGCGGTGCGCAGCGTAAAGAGTCGCTTAAGCACTTCGTTTCCCGCCGCGCCATGGACGTTGACGGCATGGGGGACAAAATTATCGATCAGCTGGTTGAGAAAGAGTACGTACACACGCCAGCGGATTTGTTCAGGCTGACGGCAGGTAAGCTCACGGGCCTTGACCGCATGGGGCCGAAGTCGGCGCAAAACGTGGTGAACGCGCTGGAGGTGGCCAAAGAAACCACCTTTGCCCGTTTCCTCTATGCGCTGGGCATTCGTGAAGTCGGGGAAGCGACGGCGGCAGGTTTAGCTGCTTACTTTGGCTCGCTGGAGGCGCTTGAGAAAGCGAGCATCGACGAGCTGCAGAAAGTCCCGGACGTGGGCATTGTGGTCGCTACGCACGTTTTTAACTTCTTTGCGGAAGAGAGCAACCGCGAGGTCATCGGCCAGCTCCTGGCTGAAGGTGTAAAATGGCCTGCGCCGGTTGTGGTGAACGCCGAAGAGATCGACAGCCCGTTTGCGGGTAAAACGGTGGTGCTGACTGGCAGCCTGAGCCAGCTTTCACGAGATGATGCGAAGGCGCGTCTGGTGGCGCTAGGCGCTAAGGTGGCGGGAAGCGTGTCGAAGAAAACTGACCTGGTGATTGCCGGTGAAGCGGCAGGCTCCAAGCTGGCTAAAGCGCAGGAGCTGGGCATTGAGGTTATTGACGAAGCGGAAATGCTGCGCCTGCTAGGGGATTAACGTGGAAAAAGAACAGCTTGTTGCAATTGCCAACACGGAAATGCCCTTCGGTAAGTACAAAGGCCGCAGGCTGATCGATCTGCCGGAGGAGTATCTGCTGTGGTTCGCCCGAAAGGATGAATTTCCCGCCGGGCGGCTTGGCGAGCTGATGGCAATTACGCTATCGATCAAAACAGAAGGGCTGACCCAGCTGGTTCAGCCCCTGAAACGCCCTTAGACTTTTGCGGCGCGGGTCTCTTCCTGCGCCCGCTTTTCCGTCTGCGCTTTGTAGCGACGCGCCAGCACGGCGCACACCATTAGCTGGATCTGATGGAAAATCATCAGCGGCAGCACCATCATGCCTATCACCGACGTCGGGAACAGAATGTTGGCCATCGGGATGCCGTTCGCCAGGCTTTTCTTCGACCCGCAGAACACAATCGTAATTTCGTCGGCTTTGTTAAAGCCGCATTTGCGCGCCACAAACACGTTAACGGCAATCACGATCGCCAGCAGGACAATGCTGACCACCACGATGAACAGCAGCGAGCCTGCGCCTACTTTATGCCATATGCCGTTGACCACCGCCTCGCTGAATGCGGAATAAACGACCAGCAGAATCGACGTCTGGTCGGTTTTCGAAATCCATTTCTTGTGCTTAGCCACAAACGCGCCGATCCACGGACGCGAGAGATGCCCCAGCACAAACGGCAGCAGCAGCTGCAGACAGATTTTCCCCACCTGTTCCAGGCTGCCTTCCGCGCCGTGCATATTCATCAGCATCCCGACCAGCAGCGGTGAGACGAATATCCCGAGCAGGCTGGAGGCCGAGGCAGAGCAGACGGCCGCCGCAACGTTTCCTCCCGCAAGCGACGTGAATGCAATCGCAGACTGCACGGTCGCGGGCAAGATGCACAGATACAGGAAGCCATCATACAGCGTGGGATCGACGTTGACCGGGGCCCACCAGGCAAACAGCACGCCGAGGATCGGGAACAGAATGAACGTGCTGCACATCACCCACAGGTGCAATCTCCAGTGGCTACCGCCCGCAATGATGGCCTCTCTAGAGAGCTTTGCGCCATGCATAAAGAACAGCAGCGCGATAGCCGCCGTGGTTAGCCCCTCGAAAAACGGTACAAAACCGCCCTGGGCAGGGAAAAAAGAGGCCAGCAGAACGGTGACGATGAGCGTGAGCGTAAAAGGATCAAGGATGCGAAAGAGTTTCATAATGACTCCTGAAATCAGATATCGCTATTGTGCTTTCTTACGTTTGAGAAATAAAATTGATTTATTGCATTCATTCATGAATTAAACAGATGAATTACTCGCTACGCCAGCTTCGAATTTTTGTCACCGTCGCCCATGCCCGCAGCTTTAGCCGGGCAGGGGAGATGATCGGTCTGAGCCAGTCGGCCGTCAGCCACAGCGTTAAAGAGCTGGAAAACCAGACGGGCGTGAGGCTCCTTGACCGCACCACGCGCGAAGTGGTGCTCACCGAGGCGGGCCAGCAGCTGGCTGCGCGGCTTGAAAGACTGCTTGATGAACTACATATCACCCTGCGGGACGTGGGGCGCCTGGGGCAACAGCTTGCTGGCACCGTGCGCGTGGCGGCCAGCCAGACGATTTCTGCGCATCTCATTCCGCAGTGCATCGCTGAAAGCAATCGCTGCTACCCGGAAATCGATTTCGTTCTGCACGATCGCCCACAGCAGTGGGTGCTGGAGAGTATTCGCCAGGGCGATGTGGATTTCGGTATTGTTATCGATCCGGGACCGGTCAGCGATCTGGCGAGCGAGATCGTGCTTTCAGAGCCGTTTTTGCTGCTATGTCGTGAGGACGACCCGCTGGCGGCGCTTGCGGAGGTACCGTGGCAGGCGCTGCAGGGAATGAATCTTGTGCTGCAGGACTATGCGTCGGGCAGCCGTCCGCTGATTGACGCCGCGCTTGCCGCGCAGAATATCAGCGCCCAGATTGTGCAGGAGATTGGCCATCCGGCGACCCTCTTTCCGATGGTGGAGGCGGGTATTGGTATCAGCGTATTGCCGGCGCTGGCGTTACCGCTGCCGCAGGGAAGTCACCTGACGGTGAAGCGTTTTACTCCCGCTATTGAGAGAAAGCTGATGCTGGTGCGACGTAAAAACCGTTCGCTATCGGGCGCGGCGCAGGCAATCTGGGACGTGGTGCGTATCCAGGCTCAGAGGCTTACCGAAGCCCGCATACGCGACCCGTTGTTTAATGCGTTTGATCGTTAGATATAGACGTCAACCTGACGATCGTCAGAGGGCATATTCACGCCCTCAATTTTACCCTGCTTCTGATCCTGCTTTTTCTGCGCTTCCTCGGCCTGCTGGCGCTGAAGCTGCGCCAGCTGTGCCTGCAGCACTTTGAGCTGCGTCTGGATTAACTCCTGCTGTTTTTTCTTTTCATCAACGCTGATGGGGCTATTCACCAGCTCTTTTAGCTGCTGCGTGAGCTTTGTGATTTTCGCCATGATGCGGCTAATCTGCGACGGGATATCGTTGCCGCTGCTGGCGCCACTGCCGCCGGTTTGAATTTGGGTGGTTGAAGCCTGAATGGTAGTCATGCGATTTCCTTTTGCCGTAAAACAGAGGTATCGGCAGATCGGGAATTAGCTTGAGTAATGAAAAGGAGTGTGGGGGAGAAGTTCGAATCACTAATATTATTGCAGATAGCAAAAAAGCGCCTTTAGGGCGCTTTTTTACATTGGTGGGTCGTGCAGGATTCGAACCTGCGACCAATTGATTAAAAGTCAACTGCTCTACCAACTGAGCTAACGACCCGAAATGGTGGGCGATGACGGGCTCGAACTGCCGACCCCCTCCGTGTAAAGGAGATGCTCTACCAACTGAGCTAATCGCCCATTTCGGAACTGCTTTTGATAAGGTGAGAATGGTGGGCGATGACGGGCTCGAACCGCCGACCCCCTCCGTGTAAAGGAGATGCTCTACCAACTGAGCTAATCGCCCAATCTCAATTCTTATCTACACTGCGAGCCTACCGAAGTAGATGGTGGGTGATGACGGGCTCGAACCGCCGACCCCCTCCGTGTAAAGGAGATGCTCTACCAACTGAGCTAATCACCCCCGCTGTGTGGAGTCGCATTATAGGGAGAGTTGAAAATGAGTCAACGCATTTTCTAAAGTTTTTATTCGTTCGTCGTAAAATTAAACAAAACGATCGCGGAATGGGCTGTCGCGCATGATTTCTAAACAAATTTAGTAAACTCTTTCCTGATAAAGGGAACAACATTGAGGAATCGCCGCACGGTGATAGAATATTGCCCATTGTTTTTTCCCCCGGATTTGCCGGTGAGCGGCATCTGTATAACGTAAGGCCATTTCATGAAAATCAAAACTCGCTTCGCGCCCAGCCCGACAGGCTATCTGCACGTTGGTGGAGCACGTACTGCTCTCTATTCCTGGCTTTTTGCTCGTCATAACAAAGGTGAGTTCGTGCTGCGCATCGAAGATACCGATCTTGAGCGCTCCACGCCGGAAGCAATCGAAGCCATCATGGATGGTATGAACTGGCTGAATCTGGAGTGGGATGAAGGCCCGTACTTCCAGACCAAACGTTTTGACCGCTACAACGCCGTCATCGACGATATGCTGGTAGCGGGTACGGCCTATAAATGCTACTGCTCGAAAGAGCGTCTGGATGCGCTGCGTGAAGAGCAGATGGCAAACGGTGAAAAGCCGCGCTATGACGGCCGCTGCCGACACGATCACAGCGAACACGCGGCGGACGAGCCTTGCGTTGTGCGTTTTGCTAACCCGCAGGACGGCTCCGTTATCTTTGATGACCAGATCCGCGGCCCGATCGAATTCAGCAACCAGGAGCTGGATGACCTGATCATCCGCCGTACCGACGGTTCCCCGACCTATAACTTCTGCGTTGTCGTGGATGACTGGGATATGGAAATCACCCACGTTGTGCGTGGCGAAGACCATATCAATAACACGCCGCGTCAAATTAACATCCTGAAAGCGCTGAATGCGCCAGTGCCTGTTTACGCGCACGTTTCCATGATCAACGGCGATGACGGCAAAAAGCTGTCTAAGCGCCACGGCGCGGTGAGCGTGATGCAGTACCGCGACGATGGCTATCTGCCTGAAGCGCTGCTGAACTACCTGGTACGTCTGGGCTGGGCTCATGGAGATCAGGAAATCTTCAGCCGGGAAGAGATGATCGCGCTGTTCTCTCTGAGCTCTGTAAGCAAATCAGCCAGTGCGTTTAACACCGAAAAACTGCAGTGGCTGAACCACCATTACATCAACACCATGCCGCCAGAATACGTGGCAACCTATCTGCAGTGGCACATTGAGCAGGCAAACATTGATACGCGCACCGGTCCTGAACTGGCGGATCTGGTGAAACTGCTCGGCGAGCGTTGCAAAACGTTGAAAGAGATTGCCGATAGCTGCCGCTACTTCTATGAGGAGTTTGAAGAGTTCGATGCCGATGCGGCGAAAAAACATCTGCGTCCGGTAGCGCGTCAGCCGCTGGAAGTGGTTCGCGACAAGCTGGCTGCTCTGACGGAGTGGACCGCAGAAAATGTGCATCACGCTATTCAGGCTACCGCAGATGATCTGGAGGTTGGCATGGGTAAAGTGGGCATGCCGCTGCGCGTTGCCGTTACCGGTGCAGGTCAGTCTCCAGCGCTGGATGTTACCGTTCATGCAATCGGTAAATCCCGCAGCGTGGCGCGTATCAATAAGGCACTGGATTTTATTGCCCAGCGTGAAAGCCAGCAGTAATCAAGCTTGAGATGGCAAAACGGCAGGGGAAAAACCTGCCGTTTTTTTATGCGTCTAATTCAGCGATGCCGAGACGCGAAAGAAAGCCCCGAATGCCCTCGCGGGCCAGCAGGACATGGAGGCGCTCCTGTTCTGCAGGCGTCATGATTTCCAGCGCATCAATAATTTGCGTAAGCAGGGAAGGGGACGCCTGCTCTCCGTATAAAGACGGCGTTTCTGCCAGCTGGTAAACCGCCTGGCGATTACGTACGGCGGGAAGGCTCATGATGTGTTTCTTTACCCGCGCATCAAGATGAATCCAACGTGCGCGCCCGCCTTTTACGCCATTAATCTTTTCGGTTTTCCATTTCTGCTGGCGTATCCAGCGGTTAACGGTTTGCTTAGTTACACCTAAACTTTCCGCCAGCTCTTCTGTGGTCATTTTGCTGCGTAATCTGTTCATATCAGTTCTGGTCGCGTATGTCTAAGCGTTGTAACAATCCGGTTATCCCTTCCCGCAGCAGCAGAGATGTCATTTGCTTTTGCTCATCCGGCGTCATTTCATTGGCCAGCGTCAGAAGCAAAGTATGAAGCGTGCCGTCTTGATAAGCACCTTCAGGCATATCTGGAGATTCTGTCGCCCTGCGTGCGCTGCAGATAAATTCTCTTACCTTTGCATTCACATGCACCAGGCGCGCTTTACCCCCCTGAACGCCTGGCTTGGGCGACGTGATCCAACCCTCTTTTCGGACCCATTTATTGATGGTTTGGCGGCTATAGCCAGTGAGCAGGGCTAACTCTTCTGGTGTCATTCGTTCCTTGATCATGCCATTTCCTGAGTCTTCGTGTGGTTAATTAGTGGTTCATTTTATAGCACCGTTTTACATGAAAACGTGACAGGCTTAACTCCTGACTGCGAGCACCCTCGCAAAGTGATTCATTTGCATGAATTTTCGGCGGTTGAGCGGCTGGCGTTGATTTTGCCGTTGACACTCAGCGGCGGAATTCATATTATGCCGCCCGTCAACATGACAGCTTTACGACGGGGCTATAGCTCAGCTGGGAGAGCGCCTGCATGGCATGCAGGAGGTCAGCGGTTCGATCCCGCTTAGCTCCACCAAACTCTGAACCCAACAGAGTGCGGTGTGTAAAGTAACATGTGGGGCTATAGCTCAGCTGGGAGAGCGCCTGCATGGCATGCAGGAGGTCAGCGGTTCGATCCCGCTTAGCTCCACCAAAATTTAAACCCTCGTCGAAAGACGGGGGTTTTTTTATGTCGCTGTTACATCCTTCAACACTTTTTGTTATTGAACCGTTTTTTTTCTATACTCTTCATAAACTCAAATCAATAAAACGATCTCTTTCTGGACTTCAACTTGCTTCGCGCAAATAATGAACTTATTATCCGTGACTTCAATGATTTAAATGAGTTAATAGATTATTAATCTTAATGAAAAGAAAATATGGTAATAATGTAAAAGTATTTATAATTGCCCTGCTGTTATGCATGTTTGCGGTTCCTTTTTCACGTTATATTTCACCGCGCGCAATCGTAAATGGTAATGAGGTCTATCTTGCATGGTTGCCCTTGAGCGTGATGCTGGCCATGATGTTATTGTTTGGCCGCCGGGCAATTATTCCTGTTTTGCTAAGTTTCATTATTACTAATGTTTATTATTTCCAGTTAACTCTTTTACAGCATGTCGTCATGCTCATGTGCCAGACTTTCGCGGTCTTCGCGATGTGTGGCGTTGCCCGCGTGCTGATTGGCAGGCGCTGGCGGCACAGCGTGCCTAATAATTACATTGGCATCCGTATTTTCTGGCTGGGTTTCATGGTGCCGTTCGGCATCAAGCTTTCAATGTATCTTGCCGGCTATTTATTCGATTTCCCTGTTTCGCTTTCGACATTCTTTGGTGAAGGTACGGCTATATATAATGTAGTAGATATTCAAAGTCTAATCTGTGCTGCACTGATTTTCACGATGATATTCTATTACCCACTAAGAATGATTGTGAATCCCCGCTATGCCAGAACCTTTTGGCTGCGGAGCCTGAAGCCTTTCATTTTCAACAAGAAACCCTTTTTTATATTAGGATGGCTCATGCTTCTGGTCATCCTGGTGGCGATTTTATGCGTTCCCTTCAGGTCAACGATTATTGCCGGTTATTTAATGCCGCTCATCTTCATCCTGTTCACGCTTGGGATCAGTCGTATGAGCTATGCGCTCATCTCCCTTCTGTGGGCAGCATCGGCGTTTTTACTGTTAACCTATAACAACAATTTCCTCAGCGGCGTGGAGTCGGGTTATACCCTCGCATTCATCCTGTCAGTGCTTATCTCCTTCGCTATCTGTCTGCTTTATATGTCGAAGATCTATCGCCGCAGTGAGTGGATGAAGCAAGGATGGCAGGAAAGGGCGCTTACCGACCCGCTGACGGGGCTTCCCAACATTCGCGCGCTGGAGGATTTCCTGCTGGAGCATCCCACGGCCAAAGTGTGCTGTTTGCGCATGGATAACCTGGAGTTTCTGAGCCGCCATTACGGCATTCTCATGCGCGTTCACTGCAAGCGAATGATCACCACCTCGCTGCAGCCTTTCCTGCAAAAAGATGAAAAGCTTTTTCAGCTTCCCGGTAGCGAGCTCGTCGTGGTGCTGTTGGGCCCTGAGACCGCAGAGCGGTTACAGCATATGGTTGACTATTTAAACAGTCGTAAGATCGTATGGAACAAAGCGCCGCTGGATATTGAGTTTGGCGCAGCGTGGGGAGAGGTTGAAAACGGTGAAAACCTTCACCACACGCTGGGACAGCTGAGCTGGCTGTCTGAACAAGCCTGTACTACCCATAACGCGCTGGGGTTAACAAACAGTCTCGAGACGGTGTCAGGCCAAACCACCGATCGGGTTCTGATGCTGAGCCGCGTAAAGCGGTCGCTGGATGAGGGGGGATTACGGCTTTACGCGCAGCCTATCCGTAACGCGGAAGGGAAGGGCTATTATGAAATTTTGGCCCGCCTTGAAAGCGATGGAGAAATTATCACGCCCGACCGCTTTATTCCTCTGATCGCCCAGTTTAACCTCAGCCATCGGTTCGATTTAAGCGTGGTCGAAAAGCTGCTGGAATGGCTTCGCGATCATCCGCAGCCCCATGCTGACACCCGTTTTTCCGTCAACCTGATGCCGTTTACGCTGATGCTGAAAGACACGGCAACCGAAATTATTCAGCTCTTTGAGCGATATGGCGTAGCACCGGGCACAGTGGTCATTGAGATCACCGAAGAGCAGGCATTTTCTAACTCTGGAACGAGCATCAACAACATTCAGCAGCTCCGGGACTACGGATTCCGCATCGCCATTGATGATTTTGGCACCGGTTATGCCAACTATGAGCGGCTTAAGCGCCTGCATGCTGACATCATCAAGATTGACGGCTGTTTCGTGAAGGATATTTGCACCGACAGCATGGATGCAATGATTGTGCAGTCCATTTGTAATCTGGCAAAAACAAAGTCGCTGTGCGTGGTTGCGGAGTACGTGGAAACGGAGGAGCAGCGCGAGATGCTGCTGCGTTTTGGCGTGGACTATCTTCAGGGCTATCTGATAGGTAAACCCTCACCGCTTGCTGAACTGCATGCATAAAAAAACCGGGAGCCACTGCTCCCGGTTTTCAATTATGCGATCCGAATTACAGAACCAGCGCTGCGATAGAAGCAGACAGCACGCTAACCAGCGTTGAACCGTAAACCAGCTTCAGGCCGAAGCGAGAAACAACGTTACCCTGTTCTTCGTTCAGCCCTTTGATCGCACCGGCAATAATGCCGATGGAGGAGAAGTTCGCGAAGGAGACCAGGAACACGGACAGGATGCCTTCCGCGCGCGGGGAGAGCGTGCTGGCAATCTTCTGCAGATCCATCATCGCAACAAATTCGTTAGAGACCAGTTTGGTCGCCATGATACTGCCCACCTGCAGCGCTTCGCTGGCCGGGACACCCATCACCCATGCAACTGGGTAGAAGATGTAGCCCAGGATACCCTGGAAGGAGATACCCAGCACCGCGGCGAACAGGGCGTTCAGAGCGGAAATCAGTGCGATAAACCCGATCAGCATGGCGGCAACGATAATCGCCACCTTAAAGCCTGCCAGAATATATTCACCCAGCATTTCGAAGAAGCTTTGACCTTCATGCAGATTCGCCATCTGCAGGTTCTCTTCGCCTTCATCTACGCGGTACGGGTTGATAATAGACAGAACGATAAAGGTGCTGAACATGTTCAGTACCAGCGCGGCAACCACGTATTTTGGGTCCAGCATGGTCATGTACGCGCCCACGATAGACATCGATACGGTAGACATTGCCGTGGCCGCCATGGTGTACATGCGGTTGCGGGACATTTTGCCGAGGATATCTTTATACGCGATGAAGTTTTCAGACTGGCCCAGAATCAGGGAGCTGACGGCGTTAAAAGATTCCAGCTTGCCCATGCCGTTTACTTTGGAAAGTACGGTACCAATGGCGCGAATAACAATCGGCAAAATACGGATGTGCTGGAGAATACCGATCAGCGCAGAGATAAAGACGATAGGGCACAGAACCTTCAGGAAGAAGAACGCCAGACCCTGATCGTTCATATTACCGAAGACGAAATTGGTTCCTTCGTTGGCAAATCCGAGCAGTTTTTCGAACATTTCGGAGAAGCCTTTAACGAAGCCGAGGCCCACGTTGGAGTTCAGGAAGAACCACGCGAGTAAAACTTCGATAACCAGAAGCTGAATAACATAGCGAATGCGGATTTTTTTCCGGTCATGACTGACCAGCAGCGCAAGCGCAGTAACGACAACAAGTGCCAGGACAAAGTGAAGGACGCGGTCCATATTTGCTCCAAATATGAGGCAGGTTTAATTTCCGTGCACATTCTATGTAACAAGCGCAAAGAAAACGAGATCAAGACCACACTATAGTTACGTCCTGTGACGAGTCTCAAAAATAGTGATCAACAATACATTTTTGTTATGTTAGGTAAATGAGTGAAAAGTTAAGTTTGTGTGCTACCCTTCACAAATAACTGCGCATTTTCACATTCTGTGATGTTGCTCCACCTGCCCTTCTATTGTTCCTGGCTATCAGAGAAATCATTTTTAACCGCTTAAATGAACTTGATAATCATTCTCATTTTGATAGCATGAAACATAGCAAAGGCTATATTTCCAGAGGCAGACATGACAAACAGTCGCGTAGAGGGTAGCAGCGGCAGAGCCGCCCGGAAGCTGCGGTTCGCATTAATGGGTCCCGCTTTCATTGCCGCGATTGGCTATATCGATCCGGGTAATTTTGCGACCAACATTCAGGCCGGGGCCAGCTTCGGCTATCAGCTGCTGTGGGTGGTGGTCTGGGCTAACCTGATGGCAATGCTGATCCAAATGCTGTCTGCCAAGCTCGGTATCGCGACCGGTAAAAACCTGGCGGAGCAGATCCGCGATCATTATCCGCGTCCGGCGGTGTGGCTGTACTGGGTGCAGGCCGAAATTATTGCCATGGCGACCGACCTGGCGGAATTTATCGGTGCGGCAATCGGCTTCAAGCTGATCCTCGGCGTCTCCTTGCTGCAGGGGGCGGTCCTTACCGGGATTGCCACGTTCCTGATCCTGATGCTTCAGCGCCGCGGGCAAAAACCGCTGGAAAAAGTCATCGGCGGGCTGCTGCTGTTTGTCGCTGCTGCCTATATTGTTGAGCTGGTTTTCTCCCAGCCGAATATGGTTCAACTGGGTAAAGGGATGGTCATTCCGAGCCTGCCAACGTCCGAAGCGGTGTTTCTCGCCGCGGGCGTGCTGGGAGCAACCATCATGCCGCACGTTATCTACCTGCACTCTTCCTTAACGCAGGATCTTCACGGCGGGACGCGAAAAGAGCGCTATTCAGCAACGAAATGGGATGTGGCGATCGCCATGACCATCGCCGGCTTTGTTAACCTGGCGATGATGGCCACCGCGGCGGCCGCTTTCCACTTTAATGGGCATACCGGGGTTGCCGATCTCGATCAGGCCTATCTGACTCTGGAACCGTTGCTGAGCCATGCCGCCGCGACGATTTTTGGCCTGAGCCTGGTGGCTGCTGGCCTCTCTGCGACGGTTGTCGGGACGCTGGCAGGGCAGGTGGTGATGCAGGGGTTTGTGCGCTTCCACATTCCGCTGTGGGTGCGCCGGGCCGTGACGATGCTGCCGTCCTTCATCGTGATTTTGATGGGGCTCGATCCCACGCGCATTCTGGTGATGAGCCAGGTGCTGCTGAGTTTTGGTATTGCGCTTGCGCTGGTGCCGCTGCTGATTTTCACCAGCGACAAATCGCTGATGGGCGAGCTGGTCAATTCCACGCTGGTGAAGCGTACCGGATGGGTCATCGTCCTTATCGTGGTGGCGCTGAATCTGTGGCTCCTGGTCGGTACCGCGCTGGGGCTGTAATTGAAAAAAGGAGCCGGAAGGCTCCTTTTCGCTATTAGTGGTGATGGCCGTGGCCATGACCTTTTCCGCGTCCCCAGCCGCCGCGGCGGTCGTCGCGGTCGTTCCAGCCTTCGCGATAGCCGCGCTCGTACGCTTTGCGGTTATCCCACCCGCGGTGACGGCCATTATCATGTTTCCACCAGCGATCGCCGCGCCACTGATAATGGCGATGCCAGTAGTCGCGGTCGCGCCAGTAGCCGCCGTCCCAGTATCTGCCATAGTCGTCGCGATCGCCGATGCTAAGTTTAACCGAGGGCAACAGGGTGATTTCGCCCGCATTGGCGACCAGCGGGGCCGCAGCCAGTAATACCGCTGCAAGAATCAGTGACCTGAACATACTCTTCTCCTTCACGATCGGGGCCGTTGTCCGGCCTGTTAACGCAATATTACGAGGTGGTAAAGCCACGTTTCATCGCCTTAACTCCGAATTCATGGTGGAGAGCACTTTTTGCTAAAGATGGCGCTAATTTGTGCTATGCAGAATGTGGTCGATGGAGGCCAGCTCGTCGGGCGTGAAGTGGCGATTTTCAAGCATGCCTACCGCATCGTCGATTTGCGAAACCTTACTGGCACCGATCAGCACGGACGTCACCGAATCATGGCGTAAGATCCACGCCAGCGCCATCTGCGAGAGCTTCTGCCCGCGGCGTTCGGCCAAGGCGTTTAGACGGCGAACTTTCTCAAGCTTTTCGTCGGTCAGCTGGTCGGGATTCAGGAACTTGCTGCCGCTCGCCGCGCGCGAGTCGGCGGGAATACCGTTAAGGTAGCGGTTGGTCAACTGGCCGCCCGCCAGCGGCGAGAAGGGTATACAGCCCACTCCTTTTTCGTGCAGGAGATCCAGCAGCCCATTTTCCGGAGCGCGTTCGAACATAGAGTATTTGGGCTGGTGGATAACGCATGGCGTGCCGAGGTCGTTAAGAATATCGATAGCCTGCCTGGCCCGTTCAGCGGGATAGTTGGACAAGCCGACATAAAGCGCTTTGCCCTGGCGCACGACGTGGTCCAGCGCCTTCATCGTTTCCTGCAGCGGCGTTTCCGGGTCCGGACGGTGATGGTAGAAGATATCAACATATTCCAGGCCCATGCGCTTCAGGCTCTGGTCGAGGCTTGCGATCAGATACTTGCGCGAGCCCCAGTCTCCGTAAGGACCCTCCCACATGGTGTAGCCCGCTTTGGTCGAAATAATCAGCTCGTCGCGCCAGGGCAAAAAATCTTCCTGCAAAATCCGGCCAAAATGACGTTCTGCCGAGCCCGGAGGAGGCCCATAATTGTTAGCCAGATCAAAGTGTGTGATGCCCAGATCGAAGGCGCGGTGTAAAAGCTGGCGGCTGTTTTCGACCAGCGTGGTATCGCCGAAATTGTGCCAAAGACCGAGAGAGAGGGCGGGTAACTTCAGTCCGCTCTGCCCGCAGCGGCGATACTGCATTGTCTGATAACGATTTTTTTCCGGCTGATAGCCCATTCTCATACCCCCAGGCGCTGATAAGAAAAGTAAGTGTATACGCTTACACTCATGTAATGAAATGGTGAATTTTTTGTAAATGATTCTTTCCATGCTCATCTGCTGACTCTTTCTGGACACCTTTCGGGCTTCTCTAATACTCAAGGTGAGGTCAACGTCAGAAGGACACCTGTTATGCGTACCCCCTATTGCGTCGCCGATTACCTGCTGGACCGTCTCAGAGATTGTGGTGCCGATCATCTGTTTGGCGTGCCGGGCGACTACAACCTGCAGTTTCTCGACCACGTTATCGACAGCCCAGATATCTGCTGGGTTGGCTGTGCAAACGAGCTTAACGCCTCCTACGCCGCCGATGGCTATGCCCGATGCAAAGGCTTTGCAGCCCTGCTCACCACCTTCGGCGTGGGGGAGCTCAGCGCCATGAACGGTATTGCCGGAAGCTACGCCGAGCATGTGCCGGTGTTACACATCGTTGGCGCGCCGGGCATGGCGGCGCAGCAGCGGGGTGAGTTACTGCACCACACCTTGGGCGACGGGGAGTTTCGCCATTTCTACCATATGAGTGAACCCATTACCGCGGCGCAGGCGGTGCTGACCGAGCAAAACGCCTGCTTTGAAATCGATCGGGTGCTCACGACGATGCTGCGTGAGCGACGCCCCGGCTATCTGATGCTGCCCGCGGACGTTGCCAAAAAGCCCGCGACGCCGCCCGTCGCGTCGCTCTCCGCCAAACCCCCTCATGCTGACAATGCGTGCCTGCAGGCATTTCGCGACGCCGCGCAGGCCCGGCTTGCTGCGGGCACGCGCACGGCGCTGCTGGCCGATTTCCTCGTGCTTCGCCACGGCCTTAAGCACGCGCTGCAAAAGTGGGTGAAAGAGACGCCGATGGCGCACGCCACCATGCTGATGGGCAAGGGCATTTTTAACGAACGCCAGCCGGGTTTTTACGGCACCTACAGCGGTTCAGCCAGCGTTGACGCCGCCAGGGAGGCCATCGAAGGCGCTGATACGGTGCTCTGCATCGGAACGCGCTTTACCGATACCCTAACCGCCGGGTTTACCCATCAGCTGAGCCTTTCTCAAACTATCGAAGTGCAGCCCCATGCCGCACGGGTAGGGGAGGTCTGGTTTACCGGTATTCCGATGTACCAGGCCATTGAGACGCTGGCGGAGCTGTGCAAGCAACATGTTCACGACGCCTTTATGCCCTCATCGCGCGACGGCATTTCCTGGACGCCGCAGGACGGTGCGCTGACCCAGGAAAGCTTCTGGAGCACGCTGCAGACGTTTATTCGTCCCGGCGACATCATCCTTGCGGATCAGGGTACCTCGGCTTTTGGGGCTATCGATCTTCGCCTGCCAGCGGACGTGAACTTTATCGTGCAGCCGCTATGGGGATCGATTGGCTACACGCTGGCGGCGGCCTATGGTGCGCAAACGGCGTGCCCGGAGCGCCGCACGATCGTGCTTACGGGCGACGGCGCGGCGCAGCTCACTATTCAGGAGCTCGGCTCGATGCTGCGCGATAAACAGCGCCCGATCATTCTGGTGCTGAATAACGAAGGGTATACGGTTGAGCGCGCGATACACGGAGCGGAGCAGCGTTATAACGATATAGCGCTGTGGAACTGGACGCAGATCCCGCAGGCGCTCAGCCTGGATCCGCAGGCCGAGTGCTGGCGCGTCAGTGAGGCAGAGCAGCTGGCGGAGGTGCTGGAAAAGGTGGCGCACCACGAGCGGCTGTCGCTGATCGAGGTGATGCTGCCAAAAGCCGATATTCCGCCGCTGCTCGGGGCGATAACCAAAGCGCTGGAAGCGCGCAATAACGCCTGATTACTTATCCTTCCCTGAAACCATCATCATCGGTTTGCCCGCCAGCAGGAGCCAGGCGGGCAACATCACGATGCAAAGCAGCGGGATCAGCGTGGTATCAGGCACCACTGCCGCAGCCATAAACAGGCTCAGCCACGCGTCGCGCGTCACCACCAGAACCAGCCCCAGAATAGAGCAGGAAACGGTAATTGCCGCAGGGACGGCCTCCACGTGCTCGTGCAGCATCAGCCCCAGCGCCACGCCGATAAACACTGCCGGGAAGATACGTCCGCCCCGAAAGCCGCAGGCCGCGGCGACCACCACGGCGGCCAGCTTAATCAGCGCAAACAGCATATAGTCGGAAACCGTGAAGACCTGGCTGAAGGCCATCTGCTGCATTTCATCGAGCCCCTTAAACAGGGTGATATGCCCGCCGATGGCGCCAAGAATGCCTAACATGAACCCGCCCACGCCCAGCATGAGCACCGGATGCTTGAGCTTATGCATCAGGCGATGCAGGCGCGGCAGGCACCACACGGCAACCATGCCCAGCGCGATAGCGATTGCCGCCACGATTGCCCCGCTAAAAATATCCGCAATCTGCATTTGTCCGTAATGCGAGATGGGCAGCGAAAAGTGAGGATGAAAGAAAAGGCTGGTGGTTAATGCCCCCGCGGCCGCGGCCATCAGCGGGGCAAACAGGCGATCCCACAGTGGAATATCGTTATTGCTGCCGAGGGTTTGCGAGAAGATCAGCGCTGCTGCAACCGGCGTGCCGAACAGCGCGCCAATGGTGCCCGCAGAGGCCAGAATCGTCCAGTCCAGCGCCCCCACGCGCGGAAACGCCCGCCCGCCCAGATAGACCGCCAGCGCGATATTAACGGCCATGATCGGGTGTTCCGGCCCCAGGCTGACGCCGCCGGCCAGGCCAACGATTAATGCAATCAGCAGGCCCGGCAGCGCGGACGGCGCAACGGCCTCGCCGATAAGCGGCTCCTGGGCCGGGTCTGGACCGGCGTGTCCTGGGCTGAATCGAATGACGAGCCCAACCGCGAGACCGGTCAGCGTCAGCATCAGAATGGTCCACGCCGGAGAATCTAACGAGACGCCCAGCTGCATGGGAAGGGTATTCCACAGCACCGACTGCAGAACGGCGGCCACTTTCATCACGATAATTAAAATCAGGCTGGAGGCCACGCCGATAATCAGCGCGGGCGGGGCCAGCAGCAGCATGTTTCTGGCTCGCGGATGGAGCATGATGATTTCCTTGTACAAAATCGCGTGACGGTACTTTGCATATTCAGCCTAAGGGAAATGGTGCAAAAGGTGCTGAAACGGTAAAGTTATTCTGTGACGAAGATCGATAATCCTGGGGCATTCACCTTCCGGTCGTTGTTGTTATCACGCCTTGAACTTACAGTGTCCCAAAGAATTATTCTGACTTTAGCGGAGCAGTAGAAGAATGACAAAGTATGCTTTAGTAGGTGATGTCGGCGGCACAAACGCGCGTCTTGCCCTGTGCGATGTGGAGACCGGCGAAATTTCCCAGGCGAAAACCTATTCCGGGCTGGATTACCCAAGCCTTGAGGCCGTCGTACGCGTCTATCTTGATGAGCACAAGCTGGACGTTGAAGACGGGTGTATCGCCATTGCTTGCCCGATTACCGGCGACTGGGTGGCAATGACCAACCATACCTGGGCATTCTCCATTGCTGAAATGAAGAAAAACCTCGGCTTTTCCCATCTGGAAATTATCAACGACTTCACCGCGGTATCGATGGCGATCCCGATGCTCAAATCTGAGCATCTGACGCAGTTTGGCGGCACCGCGCCGGTTGAAGGCAAGCCGATTGCCGTTTACGGCGCGGGAACGGGCCTTGGCGTTGCGCATCTGGTGCATGTCGATAAGCGCTGGGTCAGCCTGCCGGGCGAGGGCGGTCACGTTGATTTCGCGCCAAACAGCGAGGAAGAAGGCATTATCCTTGAGGAGCTGCGCGCCGAAATTGGCCACGTTTCCGCCGAGCGCGTGCTGTCTGGTCCAGGGCTGGTGAACCTCTACCGCGCGATTGTGAAATCAGACGGTCGTCTGCCGGAAAACCTCAAGCCAAAAGACGTGACCGAGCGCGCGCTGGCGGACAGCTGCACCGACTGCCGTCGCGCGCTGTCGCTATTCTGCGTCATCATGGGGCGCTTCGGTGGCAACCTGGCGCTGAACCTGGGCACCTTCGGCGGCGTGTATATTGCGGGCGGAATCGTGCCGCGCTTCCTCGAGTTCTTTAAAGCGTCCGGGTTCCGCGGCGGGTTTGAAGATAAAGGGCGCTTCAGAAGCTACGTGCAGGACATTCCCGTTTACCTGATCGTGCACGATAACCCGGGGCTGCTCGGCGCTGGCGCGCATCTGCGCCAGGTGCTGGGGCAAATACTCTAAGGTTATATCCCCTCTCCGGTCGGGGAGGGGCGCTGCTTACAGGTGCATGAGCTGGCGGAACTCTTTCACCCTGCTGCGGCTTACCGGCACCTGAAAATCCAGATCCTTCAGGCGCAAAATGTAGGTGTTGTTAAACCAGGGTTCGATTTCGCGGATTTTGTTCAAATTCACGCAAAACGAACGGTGGCAGCGGAAGAAGTGCGCGGCGGGAAGCTTGCTGCAAAATTCGGTAATGTTCATCGCCATCACGTACGATTCGCGTCGCGTATAGACAAACGTCATTTTCTCGTGTGCTTCGGCGTAGTAAATGTCGTCAATGGGCGTGACGATGATCCGCTCGTCTTTGACCAGATTAATGGTGTCGTTCTCCCGCGCCGTCGGGCTGGCGCTCACCGGCGTCGTCTGCTGCTGCCAGGCCGCCTCCAGCTTTTTCAGCATGCTGATGATGCGCGACTCCTGGTAGGGCTTCAGAATGTAGTCAAAGGCCTCCAGCTCGAACGCTTTAACCGCATGCTCTTTCCAGGCGGTGACGAAAACGATGAACGGCTTATGGGCGAACTGATTAATGTTTTGCGCCAGCAGGACGCCGTCCAGGGACGGGATGTTAATATCCAGAAAAATGGCGTCGACCCGGTTGTGCTGGAGAAACTTCAGCACGTCCAGCCCGTCGTCAAACGTGCCCACAATCTCCATCTGGCTGTGCGTTTTGATAAGCCAGCTCAGCTCTTGTTGAGCCAGAATTTCATCTTCCACGATGATGACTTTCATAGATTACTCCGGCCTAAGGCAGCAGGGATGTTGGCGCAAGCGCGGATGCGCGTTCGTTCGGAACGTAAAAGGCGATCTCGGTGCCGGGCTCAAGGCGGCGAATATGCAGCCCGTCGCCGTACAACAGCTTAACGCGGTGATGCACGTTGAGCAGGCCAATTTTGTTGCCCGGCATTTCGTTTGATTCTACCCGTTCAACCACTTTTGGATCGATACCGTGCCCCGTGTCGCGCACGGAGATGCGCACGCGGTTGCCGCTTTCGGTGACGCTAATGGTGACCACGCCTTTGCCTTTGCACGGCTGAATGCCGTGGACAATCGCGTTTTCGACCAGCGGCTGGATGAGAAGGCTCGGGATCACGCAGTTAACCTCTTCATCGATATCGTAAATAACGGTGAGCTTGTCGCCAAAGCGGGCCTGCTCAATCGCGATGTAATCCTTAATCTGGTAGAGCTCTTTTTTGATGTCGATCTGCTCGTCGTCCTTCAGCTCAATGTTGTAGCGCAGGTAGCGTGAGAGATTGAAAATCAGCTGGCGGGCGGTGTCCGGATTCAGGCGAATGGACGAGGAAATGGCGTTCAGCGCGTTGAACAGGAAATGGGGATTTATTTTGCTTTGCAGCGCGCGCATCTCTGCCTTATTTGCCATCTCGCGCAGCTGCTCCGCGCGCGACACCTCAAGCTGGGTGGAGATAATCTGCGAAAGCCCGATAGCCATCTCCTGCAGCGAGGAGGTGATCTGGTGGGCGTGGCAGTAGTAAATCTTCAGCGTGCCCGTCACCACGCCTTTCTCCCATAGCGGGATCACCAGCATGGAGTGGATCTCTGGCGTTCTGTGCGCTTCATCATTGTTTTTAATGATGATTTTTCCGTAGTTAATCGCCTGGCGAGTCGTCGGGCTGATGGTGTCATCGTTGTCGCGATAGTTATGTTCCCCAACGCCAACGTAGGCCAGCACGTGGTCAATGTTGGTAATGGCAACGGCATCGGCGTGAATGTCGCGGCGAATGATATCGCACACCTGGCGCAGCGATTCGGCATTCACGTGGCGGAACAGCGGCAGCGTTTTATTGGCAATGTCGAGCGCCAGCTTTGCCTGCCGCGCCGCGCTGGCCTCTTTTTCACCCTCAACGCTTTGCACCAGCAGCACGATAAAGCCGATGCAGACGCTGCCCAGGATCATCGGTATGCCGATTTTAGACACAATATCGAGGCCCAGCGCGGTGGTCGGGGCCCAGATCACCACCAGGATCATGGTCAACGTTTCGCAAAGCATGCCCGCCGCAATCCCCGCCCGCCAGTGCTGCTTTTTCGGTATTTTGCGGCTAATCCAGCCGGACAATACCCCGGCAATAATGCTGGTGATAAAGCACGGAACCGCGGTCACGCCGCCGATATCAATCAGATAGCGGTGCGTACCGGCAATAACCCCCGTGATAATGCCAACCCACGGACCAAATAAAATCCCGCCGGACATCACGGCAATAATTCGCACATTCACCAGCGAACCCTCAACCGGCACGCCGGACCAGGTGCTGAACAGGGCAAACATCGAGAAGATCGCCGTAACGGCCAGCAGCTCCTTCGGTGAATGGGCCGATTTATGCAGAAGCTCGCGAAACAGGCGGATGCGGATAAGGAAGAAAAGGCAGATCAGCATGAGCGCCGCGCGGTCAAACACGGCGAGAAGCATATTGAAAATTTCGTGCACGAGTGAACCTGGCAAAGCGGGAAAAATCTATAATAAAAAACCTGGCGCAGGATGACCAGCTATCGAGCAGGTTTATCAAATGAGGAAAAACCATAATTTACAAAGGGGATTGAAGGCGTGATGCTGATTTTTCCCCAGGTTTTATCTGTTGAGTGATTGTAGGTAAGTATAAAGATATCAGTGTGTTAATAAATGTGATATCATAGTGCGCATGCGTGAACAGCGTACCCTTTTTAACGTCAGGTGACTTCCTCTTTTTGATGCGATAAATTTTTTTAACGGGACCACTCGACAGCAGGTTTTTATTCAGGTTACTTTCTAAACATGCCGCATAGGTGGCAGCGTCGCTCGGACGGTCCGGGCGCTAACGTTAATCTGAGGAATCTATGGCTGAGTTCAGTCCTGAACGCCGTTTTACGCGTATCGATCGTCTTCCCCCTTATGTTTTTAATATCACTGCTGAGCTGAAAATGGCTGCGCGCCGGCGCGGCGAAGACATTATTGATTTCAGCATGGGTAACCCTGACGGCCCCACGCCGCCGCACATCGTTGAAAAACTCTGTACGATTGCCCAGCGTCCGGATACGCATGGCTACTCAACGTCTCGCGGCATTCCCCGTTTGCGCCGTGCTATCTCCCGCTGGTATCAGGACCGTTACCAGGTCGATATCGATCCAGAAAGCGAAGCCATCGTGACCATAGGCTCGAAAGAGGGGCTGGCGCACCTGATGCTGGCGACCCTCGATCACGGCGACACGGTTCTGGTGCCCAACCCAAGCTACCCCATTCATATCTACGGCGCGGTGATTGCGGGCGCGCAGGTGCGCTCCGTGCCGCTGGTGGAAGGGGTGGACTTCTTCAACGAGCTGGAGCGTGCCATCCGCGAAAGCTACCCGAAACCGAAAATGATGATCCTCGGCTTCCCGTCAAACCCGACGGCCCAGTGCGTTGAGCTCGATTTCTTCGAGAAAGTGGTAGCCCTGGCTAAGCGCTACGATGTGCTGGTGGTGCATGATTTGGCGTACGCGGACATTGTGTATGACGGCTGGAAAGCCCCGTCCATCATGCAGGTGCCCGGCGCGCGCGACGTCGCGGTTGAGTTTTTCACGCTGTCGAAAAGCTACAACATGGCCGGATGGCGCATTGGTTTTATGGTGGGAAATAAAACCCTGGTCAATGCGCTGGCGCGTATCAAAAGCTACCACGATTACGGCACTTTTACGCCGCTCCAGGTGGCCGCTATCGCCGCGCTGGAAGGCGATCAGCAGTGCGTTCATGACATTGCCGCACAGTATAAGCGCCGTCGCGACGTGCTGGTGAAAGGGCTTCATGAGGCGGGCTGGATGGTAGAGATGCCGAAAGCCTCAATGTACGTTTGGGCCAAGATCCCTGAACCGTATGCCGCAATGGGGTCGCTGGAGTTTGCCAAAAAGCTGCTGCAGGACGCGAAGGTTTGCGTCTCTCCGGGTATTGGCTTTGGCGATTACGGCGACACGCACGTGCGCTTTGCGCTGATTGAAAACAGCGATCGCATTCGCCAGGCGGTAAGGGGGATTAAGAGCATGTTCAGAGCGGACGGGCTGCTTGCCTCCCGAAGCGCTGCCGAGCAACAGCCTGAGGCATAGCCGACAAACAAACAGGAGCCATTGGCTCCTGTTGTTTTATCGATTTGCTCGGCTAGATCATCAGGGCAAAGGTGCCGGCCCAAACCAATACGATGACCGAAATGCCCATAAAGAAATATTTCACGTTTCATCACTCCGCGTAGCTTACGGTACGCATTAACTGACTAAGTCCACCTGAGTAGAGAGGGTTGAAATTACGCCAGGTCGGGAATAAAGCACGCCCGCCATATTGCTAACCTCAGCCCAGAATTCTGTACTTTCCTGTTGCCAGACGGCGCTAATGTACGCTTAAAAAAACGGGTAGGCAAGAGTGTTTTTATTTAATAATTTCCGTAACTTACGAGTGTCGTGGAACGGCGACAGTTTGATTTCAATGTGCAATAAATTTCGACTGAGCGACGTTAGAGAAAATCATTACTCTGCGTGAATACAGGTGATTGAAAAGGTTAGTTTCCTGAAGAAACTAACCTTCAAAACGAAATCAAATATAGAGAGAGGCTTCGCCCGCGGGGCGCGTTTTGAAGCGGCGGTGCATCCACAGATACTGCTCCGGCGCGCGCATGATCTCTTGCTCGATAACCCGGTTGATAAAGGCGGCGGCTTCGCACTCATTTTCGGGGTAGTTTGCCATCTCCGGAGAAATATGCAGACGGTAGCCGGACTTGTCCGCCTTTCTGACCATGGTTACGGTTAACATCGTCGCGCTGGACAGGCGTGAGATGACAAAGGTGCCGTTTGTCGTCGCTACGTCCTTAACCGCGAAGAACGGCGCGAAGCTGCTGCCTTTCCGTCCGTAGTCCTGATCGGGCGCAAACCAGACGGCTTCACCTTTCTTAAGGGCTCCCACCATGCCGCGCAGGTTGTTGCGGCTGATCATGGCTTTGTTGGAGCGCATGCGGCCACGCGTTTGTACCCACTCCATCACCGGGCTGTTGTGGGGCCGGTAGGTTGCCATCATCGGCTGACACAGGCCCATTACGCGACCGCCCAGTTCGAGCGACATAAAGTGAACGCCCACTACCATTACGCCGCGATTTTGCATTTGCGCGCGCTTAAGGTTGTCTAGCCCTTCCACGTCAAACCATTTGCGAACGCGCTCGTCAGGCCAAAACCAGGCCATACCGGTCTCAAGCAGCGCCATACCGATGGATTTGAAGTTTTCAGAAATCAGTTTTTCACGCTGTGCTTCATTATAGTGTGGGAAGCAAAGCTCAATATTCTTGCGGGCAATCGATTCGCGGCGTTTAAGGAAGTGGCGGGATGTACTGCCCAGCTTAGACCCCAGAAAACGAAGCACCGGATAAGGTAGTTGCACTAACAGCCAAAGGACGCCAAGGCCGAACCATGTAAACCAGTAGCGCGGATGCAGAAAAGCGCGCTTAAATGTGGATTGAGACAAATTAAGGAAACCTTTATGAAGCCGGTAAAAGTAGCGCAACTTTCGCGATACAACGTGCCATTTAGACCGTAAGACAAGGTCATGGTTGCAGGCTTTACCGAACTTTACGGCGTTGCCTGGCCACTTCTGACGTTGGGTGGGCGGCGTAATGTAGCACCCTTATACGCTATGTCCTAACAGATGTTTTTGATTAAAAAAGCGGCAGGTGTGGAGGGGCTTGATTTACCTGAAGATGTTAGCCGTGAAGGGATAGAAAATCGGAATTTTGGAAGATTTGGCGTAAAAACAGACAGTTAATATCATGCGGATAAATGGTCCCCTGCAGACTTCGAATGTGCATGTATTATATATTGATAATTAAGGTTTATTCGTTGTTAGGGAAATCAAGGGGCCCCCAATAAGGCCCCCAAAAGCTATTTTGACAGAATTCATTGACTAACAACTAATCGTCTTTGGTTCGATTTCGTTGCAGATATATCGTACTCGAAAACTTCATTTTATCGTATCTCAATGAGATCCTCGTAAAAGACCTAGTGTCTGCCGAGTTCGCAAAATATCAACAGCCCGAATATAAGGGGATTGTTCTTGCCAGCTAAATCCCTTCCTGTCGATACGCACCAGTTCGTATTTTTCCACCAGAAAATTCACGGCATCAGCCAGCGTGATACCGGCATCGATATGTTCCTGTATAACACGTTCCTCACTGAATGGTGTGTCGTTGAGGGGGAGACCATAGTGCTGTTCCAGCAGACGTGTCAGTAACATTTGCCAGACAGCCACGGGTGACAGGCAGGGCTTCGCCGCCCGCTGAGTTGTTGCAGGTAAAGTTTTCATGTTTGCTCTCGTGAAGGTAATTAACGCTGAGTGGGGTAAATGGCGATGTATACGTAGCCGCAACTGCCAAGGGTGTCGGCTTCACAGGTGAAACCGTTGTGGTACAGGGTGACGCAGTGGGCGTGTTGGGGACTGAGCTCACCGGTGGTCAGCATCGATTCCATCTGGCGGACAAAGTGCGGGAATGTTTCATCCAGTTTCCGGCATTCGGTGTCACTGAATTTACCGGTGATACTGGCTCGGTCAGCCAGATAATGCAGTTGGTTGCCCTCCTGCACCAGACGTGCTCCCAGGCGCGGCGTGATATCGCGCTGCAGGCCCCAAGTGATGTTGCTCATTACAGTTCTTCACTATTGTCAGTTCAGCGTGATACTCATCAGGCAGGTATAAGGTCCGTTACTGTCCTGGCGGCGTTCGGCGTACACAGCCAGGACTCCTGTGATATCCGGAACATCCCTGCCGGTGTAATGACAGACGCTACCGTGCCACTGATATTTTCCGGCGCAGTAGCGAAAGATTCGGGACTCAGGATGCTGGTGGTATATCGTCATTGCCCGGCGTTTACTGATAATTTTCATGTAATACCTCACAGCAGACCGTGTTCTGCGAACGAATAGATTTGCCTGCCACCAACAATCAGATGGTCAGGGACACGGATATCCACCAGTTGAAGTACTTGAGTCAGTCGCTGCGTGAGGGCTTTGTCAGCCTGGCTGGGCGTCGTCTCGCCGGAAGGATGGTTATGCGCCAGTATCACCGCTGCCGCATTGAAGTGCAGTGCACGTTTGACCACTTCCCTGGGATGGACCTCGGTGCGGTTAATCGTGCCACTAAAGAGCGTCTCATGGGCGATAAGCTGGTTCTGATTATCCAGATACAGCACCCGGAACTCTTCCCGCTCAAGTGCGGCCATATGCAGTCGTAACCACTCCCGAACGGCGTGAGTGGAGGTGAAGGCTACCCCTGGCTCATGCAGGTGCCGCTCCAGAGCCCTGAGCGCCCGCTGAATGAGACGCCGGTCCTGTGGCGTCATCTCGCCGGGTAAAAAGGAGAGCTGTTTCATCCGTTGTTCCTCAGTTCAGTCGATGATACGCAGAATGGCGTGAGCTTCAGGATGCTGCAGGGCATAGCCCCGCAAGCGATAATAGTGTGCGGTCATTGCGTCACATTCTGTACGACAGGCGTGATGGCTGTATTCAATCAGGCAGACCGCGATACCTGCCGCTTCCACACTCATTTCCACACCATTACCGTTCATGCTGTTGAACAGATGCCATTTATCACCACAGTCCGCATCAGGGGCTATAAACGCGCCGCCATTGCTGAGCGTATAAAAGGACCAGATACCACCGTTGTACTCATCACAAAAGCGCTCCATCCAGGCGAAAATACGGGGTTCCAGCGTTATCCATTGCGGGATAGCGCCAAAATACAGCGGCCAGAAATCGAGGCGCTGTTCGTCAGGTACTGGTGTTGCAGTGAGGTCAAATTGAGGTTCATTAGCGGACATCAATTCGCATTGAGTTTGTGTCGTCATGGATACAGCTGAAGTGCGGAAGGGCCTGGATAAAGCCCGCCTGTGTGGTTAACTGGCTGAGACGTTTTCGCGGGGTAAAAGTGGTGTTCAGAACTGTCACCGCATGGATGGTCGCCAGAGGATGCACGGTGATATACCCGTTAAGTTCACCAGTGAGGTACCAGCAGCCGTCGAGTGATATCAGGCGGTATGGGGCCAGCCCGTCACAGCGCTCTCCCTCGGCCAGCAGCAGTACCCGCTGGCAGGCGGTAATGGCACTGACGAGACGGTAGAACACCAGTGAGCTGACCGGTGACACAGAATGTGGCGGCTGCCATATCAATATACCGGTCCGTTACAGCGATTCGGGAAGCATTTCTAACATGCGCGACGTACTGGAATACATGACCAAGATTGAACAGAAAAACGCGCTACTAATGTACGGATGCAACGAAGTACCCGAGCGTCCATTGACAGGACGCCCCCGGAGTAACAGTACCTTAATCTGATCGTTGTTCAGGCCGCATCACATTGTGCGGCAATCACAATGATGTATACCCAGTAATCCATTCACTCTATGCCGTCTGCTTGGTCTTAAAGGACGGCTTACCCTGCTTACAGGGTTTTAGTCTATGGTCAATTTCTGTTCGTAGTAACAACTAACCATCGAAGCCTGGAGCACTAGAACATCCTCTAAACCTGAACTGACCATGTATTTTGGATACAGCTCTCAAAAAAACAAGAAAATCACTGGTAAGATCATGTTTCGGTGAGGTTTTTATCTTGATAATTGAAGTTTACAAAATTTCACTTCGTTGGAGATAATGTTAGATCGCTCATAAATAGGGACTTTAGCATGCCTGTAATTACTCGGTTGATACTGCAAAATTTTAAAAAGTTTCCGCGCCTGGACCTGTTTTTCAATGCTGATCGAAACATATTCATCGGTGATAATGAATCGGGTAAAAGTAGCATCTTACTGGCTCTTGATTTGGTTTTGAGCGACAGTAGACATCGTGTTGAAACTCTGGGCGTTGAATCCCTTATTTCACAATCTGCGGTGGAGAATTTTCTGGCGGGTGAACGTCGGGCCGATCTGCTACCAGTACTTATCGCTGACGTCTTTCTTCATCAAGGTAACAATCCTGATCTCAATGGCCGACAGAATCTGGCTGGCATAGATGCCGATGGCCTCAGAATGCGAATTGCACCGATGCTTGACGAATATGGCGAGGACATTCGACAAGTTTTGCAGCAGGATCCGACAAATTTCCCCTTCGAATACTACGCGGTTAAATTCACAACTTTTTCTGGAAGCCATTTTGCGAGCTTCAGGCGCTACCTGCGGCATCTGCTTCTTGAAAACGCACGTATCGATAGTGATCATGCTGCACTGGACTATACTCGCACAGTTTATGGTGTGAATGTATCTGTCGCGGAACGATACCGCCTTGAAAACAGTTATCGTCAACAGAAGAACCTCTTCTGTAACCAGCAATTGTCCGCTGTTAACAGCACGTTGGAAGATTATCAGTTTGGTATCCGTTCAGGAGCTAAATCGGGACTCGAAGCTAACCTGGATATTACTGAAGGTGGGATCTCTATCCGTAATAGGGGTAAAGGTCGGCAATGCTTTATCAAAACGGAGTTTGCCCTACGAAGGCATCAGCAACAGGGTGAGCTTCATTCATTATTGCTTGAGGAGCCGGAAAACCATCTTAGTCACGTGAGTATGAAAAAGCTGGTTAATCAGCTTGCCGCTGAGCAACAGAAACAACTTTTCATCGCAACACATAGCAGCCATATTTCATCCCGTCTTGATCTGCGTAAAGCAATCCTCTTTGGGGAATCCCGACCCGTTTTATTAAATGAGCTTTCAGATGAAACGGCAGCTTTCTTTATGAAGGCACCAGATAATAATGTTCTTGAATTTGCTCTGGCAAGACGAGTATTACTGGTAGAAGGTGATGCCGAATATATCCTAATCGAGTCTTTTTACCGTCAGCTCTTCAATGCCGCCCCTGAAGATGATGGTGTTCATATTATCGCTATTGGCGGTACTAGTTTCCGCCGTTATCTTGAACTGGCACTTTTACTGAGGAATCGAGTAGCTGCTTTACGAGACAACGATGGCAACTACCAACAGAATTGCTCCGAACGTTATGCTGATATTATCTGCGATCACATCAATGTTTTCGCCGATCACAACGATGAGCGATCAACGTTTGAAATCTGTCTGTATCAGGACAATATGGCGTTATGTGAGCTGCTGTTTGGGGGAGGCCGACGAACATTGACAGTGCAAGACTATATGCTGGCCAATAAGGCAGAAGCTGCATTTAAGCTGTTACAACATGATGGAGAAGAGCTCTGCGTTCCTGACTACATTCAGGAGGCTCTGGCATGGCTAAGAGGGTGATTTTTGCCGTTGCTGGCTCAGGTAAAACCACACTACTGATAGACAGACTCATGGTAAACAGTCGTACACTAATTCTGACGCATACCATCAATAACGAGATACATCTGCGATCCAAGATCATAAGTTTGTTTGGGTTTATGCCTGAAGGAATCCGTGTAATGACTTGGTTTGAATTTCTTCACGGTTTCTGTTTTCGCCCCTTTCTCCAGGAACATTTGGCTTCTCGAGGCCTGAGTTTTTCCCAGCCGCCACAGAGGATCCCACGCACTAATCGACTGCATTATCAGGATAATAGCGGCCGCATATATCATCGGCGGCTAGCTCAATTATTAATGGCTAGAGGTATGCTGCCGGATATATGCAATCGTCTTGAGCGATACTACGACGAACTATTAGTCGATGAAGTACAGGATTTTGCTGGAAATGATTTTAATTTTTTATTAGCGCTTTGCGAGGCAGAAATGTCGGTCCTTTTTGCCGGTGATTTCTATCAGCATACCTATGATACGAGCAGGGATGGCAATGTTAATTCCACTCTTCATGACGATATTAACCGATATGAAGCTCGCTTCACTGCTGCTGGATTGGTGGTGGATCGTGAGACGCTCAGTAGAACGTGGCGTTGCTCAAGCACAGTATGTGAATTCATTACTGAGAGGCTTAATATACGCATTGATGCACATGGCTTACGTGAAACATCAATTGATATAGTAACCGAGACTGAACAAGTAGCCGCCTTACATGCAGACGATTCTGTCATTAAGCTTTTCTATAGTGAACACCATCGTTATGGTTGTTACTCTCTAAATTGGGGAGCCAGTAAAGGACTGGATCATTTTCAGGACGTATGCATTGTGATGGGTGCTACGCACTGGCGTCTTCTAAATAGCTCGAATCTACAAACACTTCCACCTTCGTCGCGCAATAAACTTTATGTAGCTTGCTCCCGGGCTCGGGGAAACATTTATTTCGTTTCTGAAGCGAATTTCAGGAATTACAAAAGATGAAAAAATCCATGGTAGGGAAGCAACAGAAATTGTTCTGCCAACAACTTATCTTACCGGTAGCTACCCAAAACCTCATTTCAGGTCATTACGTAACGCACAGATCTGTGTAAAATCAGAGTTAACCCAATATCGTGGAGTGCTTTGCTATGGCTGGCGTGAACAAAACGCACCTGACTGAAACGGATATCATAAGCAAATTTATCCTTCCTGCGGTTAAGGAGGCCGGCTGGGACGATTTGGCGCAGATTCGTCAGGAAGTGAAACTGCGAGATGGCAAGATTGTCGTCCGTGGCAAATTGGCCTCACGTATCAAAGTTAAGTCTGCCGATATCGTGCTGTATCACAAGCCTAACTTACCATTGGCAGTTATCGAAGCCAAAGCCAATAAGCACGCCATCAGCAAAGGGATGCAGCAGGGGCTGGACTACGCCAGTCTGCTTGATGTGCCCTTTGTATTTGCCTCCAACGGTGACGGGTTCATCTTCCACGATAAAACCAATCCGCAGCAGCTCGAATCCGAAATTGCCCTCACTGACTTCCCAACGCCTGAGCAGCTCTGGCAAAAATACTGTGTCTGGAAAGGGTTCACTCAGGAGCAGTTGCCGGTTATCAGCCAAGACTATTTCGACGACGGCAGCGGAAAATCACCCCGTTATTATCAGATGCAGGCGATCAACCGAACGGTAGATGCCGTATCAGCTGGAAAGAATCGCATTCTGCTGGTCATGGCAACCGGTACGGGTAAAACGTATACCGCATTCCAGATTATCTGGCGGCTGTGGAAGGCCAAAAACAAAAAACGCATCCTCTTCCTCGCGGACCGCAATATTCTTGTCGATCAAACTAAAAACAATGATTTCCAGCCTTTCGGCGCGGCAATGACCAAAGTCTCCGGACGCACTATCGATCCCGCCTATGAGGTGCATCTTGCGCTGTACCAGGCCATTACCGGACCGGAAGAACACCAGAAAGCCTATAAACAGGTGGCGCCTGATTTCTTCGACCTGATTGTCATTGACGAATGCCACCGTGGCAGCGCCTCCGAAGATTCCGCCTGGCGAGAAATACTGGAGTATTTCGGCAGCGCCACTCAGGTCGGTCTGACGGCAACGCCAAAAGAAACGGAAGACGTCTCCAATATCGATTACTTCGGTGAGCCGGTTTACACCTATTCGCTGAAAGAGGGTATTGAAGACGGTTTCCTCGCCCCTTACAAAGTCGTGCGCGTTGATATAGACGTTGATGTCCAGGGCTGGCGACCTGTCAAAGGTCAACTGGATAAATACGGCAAAGAAATTGAAGACCGTATCTACAATCTGAAGGATTTTGATCGCACGCTGGTGATTGATGAGCGCACCATGCTGGTGGCGCAGACCATCACCGATTACCTAAAACGTACCAACCCGATGGATAAAACCATCGTTTTCTGCAACGACATCGATCACGCCGATCGAATGCGCCATGCGCTGGTGGTGCTCAACCCCGAGCAGGTGTTGAAGAACGAAAAGTACGTGATGAAGATCACCGGCGACGATGATATCGGCAAGGCGCAACTGGATAACTTTATCAATCCTAAAAAAGCTTACCCTGTTATTGCGACAACGTCAGAGTTGATGACCACCGGCGTTGATGCGCAGACCTGTAAGCTGGTGGTACTGGATCAAAACATTCAGTCGATGACCAAGTTTAAACAGATTATTGGGCGCGGCACACGCATCAACGAAAAACACGGCAAGCTGTGGTTCACTATTCTCGATTTCAAAAAAGCGACCGAGCTGTTTGCCGACCCACGCTTTGATGGCCTGCCAGAAAAAGTGCTGGTGGTAAAACCCGGTGATATTTCTGACAAAGATTCAGACTTCAATGAACAACTGGATGCGGAAAATAACGCTGATGGCGGTGATAATGACGCCAGTGAAGCGCGAGAAGACGCCGCTGACTATCAGGTCAATCGTGACAAGCATTCGGGAAACGGTGAGTTCCATGACGATGATGAAAACAAAGTCCGCAAATTCTATGTGAATGGCGTGGATGTAAAAGTGCTGGCTAAGCGCGTTCAGTATTACGATTCTGATGGCAAACTGGTGACCGAATCCTTCCAGGATTACACCCGTAAAACGATGCTCAAAGATAGCGAATACGCCTCACTGGATAGCTTTGTGCGCAAATGGCAGGATGCACCACGCAAACAGGTGATCATCGAAGAACTGGAGCAACTGGGGATTCTGTGGGACGTGCTGGCCGAAGAGGTGGGTAAAGATCTCGACCCGTTTGATTTGCTCTGTCATGTGGTGTACGGTCAGCCGCCGTTAACCCGTCAGGAACGCGTGGCCAATGTGCGTAAGCGCAATTACTTCACTAAATACGCCGAGCCAGCACAGCAGGTGCTTAACACGTTGTTGGATAAATACGCCGATGAAGGCGTGCAGGAAATTGAGGATGTTCAGGTACTTAAACTGAAGCCGTTCGATACGCTGGGACGTCCGATCGAAATCATCAAAACACGCTTTGGTGACAAAAAGGCGTATGAGCAAGCCGTCAATGAACTGGAAAACGAAATCTACCAGTTACCGCCACGCTCAGCCTGACAACCTATAAATATATTGCCACCGGCCGCGTCTGCGACCGGTGGCATCCTTTTTTAAGTATGGAAAGAAAACATGTCGATTAGCTCAGTCATTAAATCCCTTCAGGACATTATGCGTAAAGACGCCGGTGTGGACGGCGATGCCCAGCGTCTGGGGCAGCTTTCATGGCTGCTGTTTTTGAAGATTTTTGATACCCAGGAAGAAGAGCTGGAACTGGAGCAGGATGACTACCAGTTCCCGATCCCCCAGCGCTATTTATGGCGTAGCTGGGCGGCGAACAGCGAAGGCATCACCGGTGATGCGTTGCTGGAATTTGTGAATGACGATCTGTTCCCGACGTTGAAAAACCTCACGGCACCGATCGATAAGAACCCTCGTGGCTTTGTGGTCAAACAGGCGTTCAGCGATGCCTACAACTACATGAAAAACGGTACGCTGCTGCGCCAGGTGATCAACAAGCTCAATGAAATCGACTTCAGCAGCAGTCAGGAGCGCCATCTGTTTGGTGATATTTACGAACAGATCCTGCGCGACCTGCAAAGCGCCGGTAATGCGGGCGAATTCTATACCCCGCGTGCCGTGACGCGCTTTATGGTCAACCGTATTGATCCGAAACTGTGTGAGTCGATTATGGATCCGGCGTGCGGTACTGGCGGCTTCCTTGCCTGCGCGTTTGACCATGTGAAAGAGCATTACGTCAAAACGACTGAAGACCACAAAACTCTGCAACAGCAGATCCACGGCGTAGAGAAAAAACAGCTGCCGCACCTGCTGTGTACCACCAACATGCTGCTGCACGGCATTGAAGTGCCGGTGCAAATTCGCCATGACAACACGCTCAACAAACCGCTCTCCTCATGGGACGAGCAGTTGGACGTGATTATCACCAACCCACCGTTTGGCGGCACCGAAGAAGACGGCATTGAGAAAAACTTCCCGGCAGAGATGCAGACCCGCGAAACCGCCGATCTGTTCCTGCAACTGATTGTCGAAGTGCTGGCAGACAAAGGCCGCGCGGCGGTGGTGTTACCAGACGGCACGCTGTTTGGTGAGGGTGTCAAAACCAAAATCAAAAAGTTGCTCACCGAAGAGTGCAACCTGCACACCATCGTGCGGTTGCCGAACGGCGTGTTTAACCCGTACACCGGTATCAAGACTAATATTCTGTTCTTCACGAAAGGCAAGCCAACCAAAGAAGTGTGGTTCTACGAGCACCCGTACCCGGATGGCGTGAAGAACTACAGCAAAACCAAGCCGATGAAGTTTGAAGAATTCCAGGCGGAAATCGACTGGTGGGGCTTTGAAGCTGATGGTTTTGCCAGCCGCGAAGAGAATAATCAGGCGTGGAAAGTCAGCATCGACGACATCATCGCTCGCAACTTCAACCTTGATATCAAGAACCCGTATCAGGGGGAAACCATCAGCCACGATCCGGATGAGTTGTTAGCGCAGTACCAGACGCAGCAGGCGGAAATCAGCGAGCTACGCAACCAGTTGCGCGATATCCTCGGTGCCGCATTGGTGGGCAACAAGGGGGCGAACTGATGACCGTTGAAAAGCTGATCACCGACCATATTGATATCTGGTCCTCTGCGCTGCAAACCCGCTCCACTGCCGGGCGCGGTAGCAATGGCAAAATCGACCTGTACGGCATTAAGAAACTGCGCGAGCTGATTCTGGAACTGGCGGTGCGCGGCAAACTGGTAGCTCAGGATCCGAATGATGAACCGGCATCTGAGTTACTGAAGCGTATTGCTGCCGAGAAAGCGGAGCTGGTGAAGCAGGGGAAAATTAAAAAACAGAAGCCGCTTCCTGAGATTAGTGAGGATGAGAAGCCGTTTGAATTGCCGGTGGGTTGGGAGTGGGTCAGATTGGGAACCTTAGGATATACCCAAACCGGAGGCACACCTTCAAAATCTAATGCTGAATATTATGGGAATGATATCCCCTTTATAAAACCCGCGGATATTACTGCACAAGGAGTCATATACGATAATGAAGGGCTCTCAATTAAAGGGGCAGAAACCTTAGGCCGTGTCGCTCCAAGTGGCTCTATTTTAATGGTTTGTATTGGTACCATTGGGAAATGTCAGATTATAAATCGAACATGTTCATTTAACCAGCAAATAAATTCCATTACTCCTTTCTCTGATATATCTGATTTTATCTATCTTGATGTTTCATCCTCTTATTTTCAATCACTAGCGTGGGATTATTCATCAAGTACAACTATAGCTATTCTGAATAAAGGGAAATGGGAGTCGTTGTTAGTTCCTATAGCACCGCTTTCAGAACAGGCTCGGATAGTGACCAATGTTAAAAAACTGATGTCTCTCTGTGACCAACTGGAACAGCAATCTCTGACCAGTCTGGACGCGAATCAGCAATTGGCTGAAACCCTGCTGTCAACGCTGACCGATAGCCAAAATGCCGAAGAACTCGCCGAAAACTGGGCGCGAATCAGCCAGCATTTCGACACGCTGTTTAACACCGAAGCGAGTATCGAGGCGCTTAAGCAAACCATTCTGCAACTGGCGGTGATGGGTAAACTGGTGCCGCAAGATCCTAACGACGAACCTGCGTCTGAACTGCTTAAACGTATTGAGCAGGAAAAAGCGCAACTGGTAAAAGAAGGAAAAATTAAAAAACAAAAACTGTTGCCGCCTGTGAGTGATGAGGAAAAACCATTTGAATTGCCGGAGGGATGGGAGTGGTGCCGTGTATCGAATGTTGCCATGTTTACTACTTCAGGTTCTCGCGATTGGGCAAAATATTATTCGGAAAAAGGAGCCTTGTTTGTAACAATGGGAAATTTATCCAGAGGTTCTTATGATTTAAGAATGGATAATATTCGCTATGTTTCCCCTCCCACAGAAGGTGAGGGATTACGAACTAGATTAGAGGCTTTCGACTTAATTATTTCAATTACGGGTGATGTTGGGAATTTAGGGTTAATTCCTGATGGGTTTGGAGAAGCATATATTAACCAACATACATGTTTGCTCCGTTTTATTCCAACTTGTCAGAATTATTACTTTGCTGAGTTCATGCGCTCCCCTGTGGCAAAAGTGCAATTTGATGCGCCGCAAAGAGGTATAAAAAATAGCTTTCGCTTAAGTGATGTAGAGGAGATGTATTTACCTTTACCTCCTTTGAAGGAACAGTATAGGATCGCTGAGAAAATTAAAGAGTGTTTATCAATTTGTGACCAAATAAAATCCCGCCTGCATTCCGCCCAGCAAACCCAGCTCCACTTGGCGGATGCGATCACCGATGCAGCATTAAACTAAGGAACAGACGATGCCGGTTCATCATGCTATCTGGTGGGTGGGGGAGAATCCACAGCCACTGACAATCAGCAAACTCGCCACTGAAAAACTGCTGCAGAAGATGATTATTCAAGATTCGTCCATACTGTCCGACCAGTGGATGATTATCGGTGAGGAGGTCAATACGCTCGACAGCGGGCGTATCGATCTGCTGGCTATTGCGCCGGATGCCTCTCTGATCCTGATTGAGCTTAAACGCGACCGTACGCCGCGTGAAGTGGTTGCTCAGGCGCTGGATTACGCCTCCTGGGTGGATGATTTAAGTGCCGAGCGTCTGTCGCAGATTTATGAAAAATTCTCTGGCGGCGGAAATCTGGGGGAGGCATTTAAGCAACGCTTTAATGCCGAACTAGAAGAAGAGTCGCTCAATCAGTCGCATCAAATCATTATCGTGGCGGCAGAGCTGGATCCCTCCACTGAACGTATCGTCGATTATCTGAGTAAGAATGGCATCTCGATTAACGTTCTGTTCTTTAAAGTATTCCAGCACGGAGACGAACAGTTTTTAAGCCGCGCCTGGCTTATCGACCCGAGCGAAACGCAAACCAATGCCGCACAGGCCACTGCTACAAGTGCCAATGCGAAGGAACCATGGAACGGTGAGTTTTATGTCTCGTTTGGCGATTCAAACAGTCGCGTCTGGGGAGAGGCGCGCCGCTACGGGTTTATCAGCGCAGGTGGCGGGAGCTGGTATAGTCAGACGTTAAAACAGCTTCAGCCTGGCAACCGCGTCTGGGTGAAAATTCCGGCAACGGGTTACGTCGGCGTCGGGATTGTGCAGAGTGCCGTTGAGCCTGCCAGTTGCTTCACCATCAACACTGACGACGGTGAAAAGCGGGCGATGGATGTGCTTAAGTACAGTGATCTCTATCACCGGAATTCAGATGACCCCGACAAGTCCGAGTATTTTGTCCCCGTGAAGTGGCTGGAAACCCGCAGTGAACAAGACGCGGTGAATGAGGTCGGATTCTTCGGCAATCAAAACACAGTGTGTAAGCCCACCACGCCGAAATGGCGTCACACCGTCGAAAAATTAAAACTCTATTTTAAAAGCTGGGATATTCAAGTGTAAAATCCCAGACTAACGAGAGGCCTGAAAAGGCCTTTTGTCATTTCTTCACCGGATAGACTCTTATCGAGACGCGCAAGGGAGAGTCGCGCCCGCCTGTTTTTACGCTAGCGCTCTGCTAGTGACAGCCAGCTCGCAGGGAGTGAGCTGACCGTGTTTAACGCCCTACCAAGGGGCGTAAATTGCACACAGAGGTTAATGATGGCTAAAGCGCACTCCACGCCGCTCAACGATATTGCGATTATCGCTGCGAATTTAAAAGACCGTTATAAAAACGGCTTCCCTGTTTTGAAAGAAATTGTGCAAAACGCGGATGATGCGCAGGCATCATCCTTAATCTTTGGCTGGAGCCCCGGCATTGCTGGATCCGATCATCCATTACTGGGTGATCCTGCGCTTTTCTTTATCAATAATGCGCCGCTGACACTCGAAGATGTAGAGGGGATCCTCTCCATTGGCATTGGCACCAAACCGGGTGACGAAAATGCGGTGGGAAAATTTGGGCTCGGTATGAAAAGCCTGTTCCATCTCGGTGAAGTATTCTTTTACCAGTCATTTGACTGGTATACCGCCTCGGCCAAATCAGACGTTTTTAACCCCTGGGACAGTTACAGATCTGCCTGGGCCGAGGTGAGCGTGCAAGATAAAGTTCGTCTTGAGGATGAAGTCCGCGCAATTACCCAAAATGAGTGTGATGGTTATTTCGTTGTCTGGGTTCCGCTGCGTTCAGAGAGTATCTATCAGGCCCGGCAAGATGATGAAAACTTTATTATTGTTGGCGAAGACTATCGTTATGAGGTGCCTGATTTTATCACTGACCGGCGATTAGGGGATAAGCTCGCCAGCCTTTTACCGCTGATGAAAACCTTGCAGGACATTGAGCTGGTCGTGAAAACAGGGCAGGGGTATCAGCGTCAAATACATATCTCGCTGCCTGAAAAGGCGACTCGCCCACAATTTACCAATCTTAATGGTGCTGGGGAATGGCAAGGCAACATTAGCGTTCAGCATGCTGGATTGCCGGACCCTCAGCAAAAATACTACGTAGGGCATGAGGTTTTGCTGAATACGCCTGAGTTTTCTGCCCTGAAATCACAACGCACCTGGCCATTCAGTTATTCACGAGAAGGTAAGAAGACCGCGGATAAAGCGCTGCCTCATGCCGCTGTGGTGATGCTGGCGGAGAAAGTACCTGAAGGAGAGGCAACGCTGACGGTGGAATGGGCGGTGTTTTTACCTTTAGGTGAGCAGGACACCGCGCAGCATGCGCAGAAACAAAAATTCTCTCTTTCTGGTCAATACTCGTATCAAATTATTCTGCACGGCTACTTTTTCATTGATGCCGGGCGAGTGGGTATCCAGGGGTTGGCTACACTCACCAGCGCCACGCCGTTATTCAATGCCCCTGATTCTCCTGCTCAGGAACAACTGGTTCAGGAATGGAACCGCTGTCTTGCTACTCAGGGAACGTTGCCGTTATTACCGAAAGCGCTTGCCTCTCTTATGTCGCTTATTCACGCCGGAGATGCGGAAAAAGCGGCAATTTCGGATGGTGTGCGTAGAGCTTTGCGCAACAATAATGCCTGGCTCCATTGGGTAACGTTGTACCATCTGTGGGTATGCGAACTAACGCGGGATGGAAGTCAGTGGTGTTTAGTTGATGCGAACACTCCCGTTCGTCTATTGCCTGCCACACCTTCAGGTGAAGCGCATCGCCCCTGGGAAGTGCTGCCCGCTCTGGAAAGCCTGGGTGTAACGCACAAATTTATCGATGAAACGCAGCAGAATATCTACAACGAATTTAAAAGTAAGTGGCAGTTGTCTGAGATTCAGGCGTTGCTACAGGCCATACCGTCAATGGTGTTTACGGCACCAAAGCTCACGAACTATCTCAACCAACTGCTGAAAACGTTGCCGATTCAATCAGACAGCTTTGTGCCTGACCTAATTGCATTGCTCAGGAAAACGTTTTTTAACGTGCCGCTGGTGGAGCTCTCACGTAACCAGACTGCGATCGGTGAGTTGATGGCGCTTATTCGCCCGACCTGGCGTTACAGGATTGCCATTGATCGTCAGGAGCAAGCCCTGTGGGAAGCGCTTGGACGTACTGCTATGGATACGCTGCTGGTGCCCGCTTTTCTCGATAACAGTAAAGAGCCCGCCAGTGCTTCTTTGAACTGGGAGACGGTTGGCAGCCTGCTACAGGCGATGCAGGCGCAGGCTTCTGCCAGCGATGACTTTGAAAAACTGGTGCAGAATTTTATCGACAAACTCTCAGTTCCCGATCAACAGGAATTGTACCGCCGGTTTGATACGTTGAAGATCTTTAAGGTTTCACAGCCAACAGGGAAACCTTACCTGGAGACGCGCCGTCACTTGCTTGAACTAAAACAAAAGCGAAGGATCTTCAAACTTGGCGGGAGCGCCAACTTTGGTATGGGTTTAAGTGCATTGTTGCAGCAGGCACTGTTTGAAAAAGAAATCGTACTGATCGCTAATAAAACTAACCAGACCCTTTTTGGTGGTTCTGAATATTCTGAAGCACAGGAGTGTGACAGCGCAGGCGTGGTCCATTTGCTTGAGCTTCATCCTCGCCTGGATTTTCCGGCAAAACGCATTGACCTGCTCAATAAAATGGCTGCCGATGGGGACAGATTTGGCCCCAGAGAGCGGCTTGCGTATCGCTATCTGATGCACGGTAATTCGGATGATACTGGTGAAGCTGAATTGTGGAAGACGTCAGGAGAGTTGTATATGGCGTCCCCTGCAGGAATCGAACCTGCAACTAGCCCTTAGGAGGGGCTCGTTATATCCATTTAACTAAGGGGACGAGGCGGCACGAGTATAGCGCTATTTGCACTTTGCGTTAAGCGTATCGCCGCCTGACTGCTCAAAGAGTCACCATTTACGCTGATTTAGCAGCGGATTTCTCCTTTTCAGCCTGTGCCTTGAGTTCAGCCTTGCGTTTATTCGACATGTCGTTGCGGATCTGCGCGTGGCTCAGCAGGGCAAAGATAAAGGTGCCGCCGCAGATGTTGCCCGCTAGGGTGGGCAGGGCAAAGGGCCAGAAGAAGTCGCTCCAGTGCAGCGTACCGTTAAAGACCAGATAAAGGATTTCCACGGTCCCGACCACGATATGCGTGGTGTCTGCCAGGGCTATCAGCCAGGTCATCAAAATAATCACCACGATTTTTGCGCTGCCGGCTGACGGAAACATCCACACCATCGTTGCGATGATCCAGCCGGAGATAATGGCGTTGGAGAACATCTCTAACGGCGTATTTTTCATGACGTCCATGCCGATTTTCACAAACGCATCCCGGGTGGGCTCGTCAAATATCGGCATATACTCAAACGCCCACGCCGTGATCCCCGTGCCGATAAGGTTACCCAGCAATACCACGCTCCACAGGCGCATCAGCAAACCAAAGTTTCCGAGGGTCGGGTTTTGCATCACGGGCAGTACCGCGGTGACCGTGTTTTCGGTAAAGAGCTGCTGGCGCGCCATAATCACAATAATAAAGCCGAAGGTGTAACCGAGATTTTCCAGCAGAAAGCCGCCGGGTATTCCCTCAAGCTGAACGTGAAATATCCCTTTTGCCAGCAGCGATGCGCCCATGGACAGCCCGGCTGCGATGGCTGACCACAGCAGCGCCATTGCGTCGCGCTCCATCTCCTTCTCGCCGTCCTGTCGGATGTGTTCATGAATCGCCATCGCGCGGGAGGGGAGTCGGTCTTCATCCATCTCTATTTTTTCGCCGCGGCTGTTCTCCTCGCTATCAACCTGTACATCTTCATTTTGTTCGTTAATTTTATCTTCACTGATTTCCTTCATAACCGCTCCGGACTAAGGGGACTTTCTTTTAAGCGTAGCGGCTTTCGGCGAAAATCCCGTGGGGTTGCTCTTAAATTGGCGGCAATGACAAGAAAGGCGACACATCGCGCGGAGAGCCATTGTAAAATCACGCGCGAAACGAATTTCAAAAGACAGGCTATGCTGAGATTAGGTGGCGTTAGTTGCTGGGCGTCATTGTGCTCATAGACATCCTGAAGCGTGCTGTTACAATCACTTGCATATTTCAGACGGAGCGGCAAACGCTCCGTTACGGGTGGCAATCGACGATGGCCATACTGAACAGGGAGATTTTTATGAAACTTCGGCTGTCGGCGCTTGCGCTTGGCACAACGATGCTTGTGGGCTGCGCAAGCTCTGGTGAGCAAACCGGACGTTCCGATCCTCTGGAAGGGTTCAACCGCTCAATGTACAACTTCAACTATAATGTACTGGACCCGTATGTGGTCCGCCCGGTTGCGGTTGCATGGCGTGATTACGTTCCACAGCCCGCGCGTAACGGGTTAAGCAATTTCACCAGCAACCTGGAAGAGCCTGCGGTGATGGTGAACTATTTCCTTCAGGGCGATCCGTACCAGGGGATGGTGCATTTCACGCGCTTCTTCCTGAACTCCCTGTTAGGGATGGGCGGCTTTATAGACGTGGCCGGCATGGCGAACCCGAAACTGCAGCGCGAGCAGCCGCACCGCTTCGGCAGCACGCTCGGGCATTATGGCGTAGGTTACGGCCCTTACGTTCAGCTGCCGTTCTATGGCAGCTTCACGGTGCGTGAAGACGGCGGTGATATGGTGGATACGCTCTATCCGGTGCTGTCCTGGCTGACCTGGCCGCTGTCGATTGGTAAATGGACCGTCGAAGGGATTGAAACCCGCGCGCAGCTGCTTGATTCTGACGGCCTGCTGCGTCAGTCGTCCGACCCTTATATCATGGTGCGTGAAGCCTACTTCCAGAACCACGATTTCATTGCCAACGGCGGCAAGCTGAAGCCGGAAGAGAACCCGAACGCCAAAGCCATCGAGAACGAATTAAAGGATATCGACTCGGAATAAATAAAAAAGGTGAGCAATGCTCACCTTTTTTGATCCCGCCGCGATTAGAACGCGTAGTTGAAGTTGGTGCCGAACAGCCAGGCTTTACCTTCAGATGTGAACTCGTATGGGCCTTCCTGGAACGTTACTTTCTGACCGTGCATGTAAGACACGCCTACGTCGATGGACGCGTCGTCATTGAAGGCATAGGTTGTACCCGCACTTAACCAGAAGCGATCCTGATCCGGGATAGAAATGGAGCGTTTGTCAGCCGGAACCGGGCTGTCGTCAAACGCGATACCGGTACGGAACGTCCAGTTTTTATCCATGTAGTAGGTGGTACCCAGCGCGATGCGGTAAGCATCGTGGAAACTCTCGTCCTTATAGAACAGCGTCTGGCCGTTGCTGCCGGTAGCTTTCAACTCCTGGAACTGGCTCCAGCTGGTGTATGCCAGGCTATAGTGGATCGCCCACTGTGGCGCAACGCGGTTATAACCGGAGATTTCCCACATTTCTGGCAGATGCAGCGACAGTGAGCCAGGAACGGTTTGGTTAGACGTACCCCAAGGGATAGTGGTGCCCGCACCCGGAACCAGGCCGTTAACCGGGCTCAGGATGCCGCTTTTGTAATCGCCGTCGAAGTCGATTTTAACTTCTGAACGGTAGGTCAGACCCCAGCGGTTGTTTTTATCCAGCTCATAGAGGATACCGGCGTTCCAGCCGTAGCCCCACTCGTCGCCCTTGAGGCTGGCAATTTTGTTACTGTTTTTCGGCAGGGCCGCAGTTTGCTCGCCGGAATAACGCTCGATTTTTGCATCGGCATAGACCGCATCAAAGCCCAGACCAAAGCTCCAGCTGTCGTTCAGACGATAGGCGCCGCTCAGGTTCAGGTTCAGCGTGGTCAGATCGGTTTTACCGCCGTATTCGCCAGCCGGGTAGCTGTCCGAAAACTCGGTTGCCAGACCGTAGTTAGAGGTGACGGATGCGCCCCAACCGAACTGTTCATTAATAGGCGCAACGAAGTGCAGGTTTGGCACCCACGCGGTTGGCGCAATGTTGTCTGCTTTCAGGCTCGCGCCCGTGAACGGCGAGTTACCTGAAATGTTGACATCAGGATCGATATAAACGGCACCCGCAGAGAAAGTTGGGCGATCGAACATCATGATCAGCGCAGGGTTACGACTGGCGTTACCTGCGTCATCAGCGATAGCACCTTCCCCGGAATACGCACGGCCAAGGCCAGAGGAAGAAAATTCGTTTAACTGGAAGCCCGCGGACCAGGCGGACGTTGAGACGATTGCCACTGCGACTGCCAGCGCAGTCTTTTTGAACAGGGTTTTCTGGCTCATGACCATAACCTCATTGAGTTATTTTTATTCAATAATTGTTACATACCGTAACAGGAGCGCGAAGTGTAGGGTCTGCGGTATTACATACAAATCAGACCAGTGGCGTGAGTATAGGTCCGACCAGCGTGAATGTTGCAAGTTTGTTTATTAATATTTTCAAACATGTTTCTTGAAACGAGATCTGGTTGGCAAAATTGTGACCAGACCGCTTCATCCAAAAGGGCGAATTTTGTTTTAGATCATTTTTTAGTGTGATATTGGTCACTTATCCGATTTTGCGCCATTAACGGCTGGAGAGAGCTATCGTCGGGGCGTAAAATATCAGCATCGTGTTTATCTCGCGCAGGGCGCGAATACAGAGGAAATTGAGCTATGAGTAAATGCAGTGCTGATGAAACCCCGGTTTGCTGCTGTATGGATGTTGGTACCATTATGGACAACACCGATTGCACCGCGTCTTACAGCCGTGTCTTCCCAAACCGTGCAGAGGCAGACGAAACGCTGGCCGCGCTGACCCAGCGCGCGCGCGACGTGGAATCCGATCCGTGCGAAATCAAGTCCACCTTCACGGAAGTGGAAGGCGGCGTGAAGCTGGATATCGACTTCGTGTTTGCCTGCGAAGCCGAAACCCTGATTTTCCAGCTGGGCCTGCGTTAATTTCTGCTGACTGGTGCCCTCACCCCGGCCTCTCCCACAGGGAGAGGGTGCAAACTCTAAAAACGGTAACCTACGGGTTACCGTTTTGCTTTTACCTGGGGGCATTTTCTTTTTCTTCTCTGTGCCTTAGCTCCCACTTTTTCGTCTCCCCGATTGGCTCAATGTAAAAAAATGGTTAAGACTATTTATCAGGTCAGACCACTTTGGCGCTAACGCGAATTTTTTTTACAGGGGAGTGTTATGAGTCAGGCATTACCGCTTACCACCCGGCAGGGTGACCGCATTGCCATTGTCAGCGGATTGCGTACGCCGTTCGCCCGTCAGGCGACGGCCTATCACGGCATACCCGCCGTCGATCTGGGCAAAATGGTCGTGGGGGAGATGCTGGCTCGCAGCGAAATACCGCCGGAGGCGATTGAACAGCTGGTTTTCGGCCAGGTCGTTCAGATGCCCGAAGCGCCAAATATCGCGCGTGAAATCGTGCTGGGTACCGGGATGAACGTCCACACCGACGCCTACAGCGTCAGCCGAGCCTGCGCCACCAGCTTTCAGGCGGTCGCCAACGTCGCGGAAAGCCTGATGGCGGGCACGATTCGCGCCGGGATCGCGGGCGGGGCGGACTCCTCTTCCGTACTGCCGATTGGCGTAAGCAAAAAGCTGGCGCGGATCCTGGTCGACGCCAACAAAGCGCGCACCGCGGGTCAAAAGCTTAAGCTTTTCTCCCGCTTACGCCTGCGCGACCTGATGCCCGTTCCGCCCGCCGTGGCCGAGTATTCCACCGGCCTGCGCATGGGTGACACCGCAGAGCAGATGGCAAAAACCTACGGCATTACCCGCGAGCAGCAGGATGCGCTGGCGCATCGTTCACACCAGCTTGCCGCAAAGGCCTGGTCCGAAGGTCGGCTTGCCGACGAGGTGATGACTGCCTACATACCTCCCTACCGCGAGCCGCTTGTCGAAGACAATAACATTCGCGGCGCGTCGACGCTGGCAGATTACGCGAAGCTGCGCCCGGCATTTGACCGCAAGCACGGGACGGTCACGGCGGCCAACAGCACACCGCTGACGGACGGCGCGGCGGCGGTCATTCTGATGACGGAATCGCGTGCAAAAGAGCTGGGCATCACGCCGCTGGGCTATCTGCGCAGCTATGCCTTCACGGCGATCGACGTCTGGCAGGACATGCTGCTCGGTCCCGCCTGGTCCACCCCGCTGGCGCTGGAGCGCGCGGGGCTAACGCTCGCCGATCTGACCCTGATCGATATGCACGAAGCCTTCGCCGCGCAAACGCTGGCAAACCTTCAGCTGCTGGCGAGCGAGCGTTTTGCCAGAGACGTGCTGGGGCGCGCCCATGCCACGGGCGAAGTCGATCAGAGCAAATTCAACGTGCTCGGCGGCTCTATTGCCTACGGTCATCCTTTTGCCGCGACGGGCGCGCGGATGATCACGCAAACTTTGCATGAATTACGCCGCCGCGGCGGGGGATTTGGACTTGTCACCGCCTGTGCGGCGGGCGGGCTTGGTGCAGCAATGGTTCTGGAGGCTGAATAATGGAACGGCAATCCGCATTTAATTTGACGGTTCGCCTCGATAACGTGGCGGTTATTACCATTGATGTTCCGGATGAAAAAATGAATACCCTGAAGGCCGAATTTGGCGTTCAGGTTCGCGCGATGCTAAAGCAGATCCGCGAGAATAAAGCGATTCGCGGGCTGGTGTTTATCTCCGCCAAGCCGGATAACTTTATTGCCGGGGCGGATATCAACATGATCGCCCGTGCGCAAAGCGCTCAGGAGGCGGAAGATCTTGCCCGGCAGGGTCAGCAGGTAATGGCTGAAATTAACGCCCTGTCGATTCCGGTCATTGCGGCGATCCACGGCGCGTGCCTTGGCGGAGGGCTTGAGCTGGCGCTGGCGTGCCACGGTCGAATCTGCACGGATGATGCGAAAACCGTACTGGGCCTGCCGGAAGTGCAGCTCGGCCTGCTGCCTGGCTCCGGCGGGACGCAGCGCCTGCCGCGCCTGGTGGGCGTGAGCACGGCGCTGGAGATGATGTTAACCGGCAAGCAGCTGCGCGCGCGCCAGGCGCTGAAGGTTGGGCTGGTTGATGAGGTCGTGCCGCATTCTATTCTGCTTGAAGCGGCGGTCGAACGGGCATCGCAGGGGCGTCAGGCGAAGCGTCATCTTCCGGTGCGGGAACGCATTCTTGCCGGTCCGCTTGGCCGCGCGCTGCTCTTCAGCGCGGTGAGAAAGAAAACCGAACGCCAAACCAAGGGCAACTATCCCGCAGCGAAGCGAATTTTGGACACGATCGAAACCGGCCTGGCGCAGGGCAGCAGCAGCGGCTATGCGGCGGAAGCAAAAGCCTTTGGCGAACTGGCGATGACGCCAGCGTCGCAGGCGCTGCGCAATATTTTCTTTGCCAGCACGGAGGTGAAAAAAGATCCGGGTAGCGACGCCGAGCCAGCGCCGCTGCGGTCCGTCGGCGTGCTGGGAGGCGGGCTGATGGGCGGCGGCATTGCATTTGTCACCGCCAGCAAAGGCAAGCTGCCGGTACGTATAAAAGACATCAATCCGAAAGGGATTAACCACGCGCTACAGTACAGCTGGCAGAACCTTGATCAAAAGGTTAAGCGCCGCCATATCAAGGCCAGCGAGCGTGATAAAACGCTGGGGATGATTACCGGTACGACGGACTACAGCGGCTTTGCGCATCGCGATCTGGTGATTGAGGCGGTCTTTGAAGATCTGCCGCTCAAGCAGCAGATGGTGGCGGACGTGGAGGCACGCTGCGCGCCGCACACTATTTTTGCCTCTAATACCTCGTCGTTGCCGATTGGCGATATCGCCGCCAACGCCGCGCGTCCGCAGAATGTCATTGGGCTGCACTTCTTCAGCCCGGTCGAGAAAATGCCGCTGGTGGAGGTCATTCCGCACGCCGAGACCAGCTCGCAAACCGTCTCAACGGTCGTGAAGCTCGCCAAAAAGCAGGGAAAAACGCCGATTGTCGTCGCCGATAAGGCGGGGTTTTACGTCAACCGTATTCTTGCGCCGTATATCAATGAGGCGATGCGCCTGCTGACGGAGGGGGAAAAGATCGAGCATGTTGATGACGCGCTGGTGAAGTTTGGCTTTCCGGTAGGACCCATCCAACTTTTGGATGAGGTGGGAATCGATACCGGCACTAAAATTATACCTGTGCTGGAGTCAGCCTATGGCGAACGTTTTAGCCCGCCTGCAAACATTGTTTCTGCGATCTTGAAGGACGATCGCAAAGGCAGAAAAAATGGCCGCGGTTTCTATCTTTACGCGGCAAAAGGGCGTAAAAGCAAGAAACAGGTCGACCCTTCGGTTTATGGGCTTATTTCGGTTGCCGGGCAGGGGAAACTTTCCGCGGTCCAGTGCGCCGAACGCTGCGTGATGATGATGCTGAACGAGGCGGCGCGCTGCTTTGGTGAGCAGGTTGTCAGAAGCGCGCGCGATGGCGACATCGGTGCCGTATTTGGTATTGGTTTTCCGCCGTTTCTTGGCGGCCCGTTCCGGTATATGGATACGCTGGGGGCGAGTGAAGTGGTTGCTATTCTGCAACGTCTGGCCGCGCAGTATGGTCCGCGATTTACGCCGTGTGACGAATTGTTGCAGAGAGCGGAGCAGGGCCAGACATTTTGGCCTGCAAAGGAAACTGACGTCGTAAACTGAAGTCAAAGAAGGGTAAATCCTCGGTGAATGAACCTGTTCTGGCGAAATTGTAAACAGAGATTGACTATACTTACGCCATTGAGGTAAAAAACAGCGTTTCATTCACCGAATGGATCAGGCACAATGCCCGGCCATCGGGTTTTCTACCTCGAAGCAGTTATCGCGGGTAGTCAACGCCGGTGATTCTGGTTAACAAAAGCGGTGCAATATGCAAGTTTTTATCATGCGTCACGGCGACGCGGCACTCGATGCCGCCAGTGACTCAGTACGTCCTTTGACAGTCTGTGGCTGCGACGAATCCCGTCAGATGGCGACCTGGCTCAAAGGCCAAAAAGTGGATATCGAACGCGTTCTGGTGAGTCCGTTCCTGCGTGCAGAACAGACGCTGGATGTGGTAGGGGAATGTATGAACCTGCCCGGCAGCGTAGATGTGCTCCCAGAACTGACGCCATGCGGTGATGTCGGCCTTGTCAGCGCCTATCTTCAGGCGCTGTGCAATGAAGGAGTCGCCTCCGCACTGGTGATCTCCCACCTGCCGCTGGTTGGCTACCTGGTCTCCGAGCTGTGCCCGGGTGAAACGCCGCCGATGTTCACGACGTCTGCCATTGCCAACGTCACGCTCGACGAATCTGGCAAAGGGGTCTTCAACTGGCAGATGAGCCCGTGCAATCTGAAGATGGCGAAGGCTATCTGATGTGACGCGTGACAGGGCGGGGTGCAAAGCTGCTTCCCGCCATTCTGTCAGGGCAGCTCCGGCGGCTGCCACTCCTCAACCTCAATCAACACCAGCAATGCGGCATCTCCGCCGTACTCTTTCGGTGCCTGATGGAAAGCCATCACGTGTGGGTGCTGGGCCAGCCACAGCGGCGTCTGCTGCTTAAGAATATGTTTTCCGTGCCCGTGCATGACGCACGCGCAGAAAACGTGTTCGCGACGGCAGGCGGCAATGAGCGCCCCCAGCTCCTGCTTCGCCTGCATCTGCGTTAATCCGTGCAGGTCGAGAAACAGCTCCGGCGAATAATCTCCACGACGCAGTTTCTTCAGCTCAAAGTGGCTGACGTCTTCGCGCACGTACTTAACGGCGCCCTGGGTGTTGAGCAGCGGCTGAAATTCATCCGAAAAATAGTGGCTGTTATCAGCCTGTTCCTGAAGCAGACGTTTGACCGGCACTTCGGTGACTTTTTTGCGTATCGGGCGATGGACAATGGTGTCCTGCTTAAGCTGACGCGTTCCCGTCATCAGCTGTCGGAAGAGAGCCTGATCCTCCTCGTTAAGCGATGTTTTCTTTTTCATTGGCCTGTCTCATCTCTTATTTCCGATAGTGTACCTGACTAAATGCATTTTTTAACCTCAAGCGGGACGCGTCAGTGCTGATTTATCGCCGTCTTCATGGCAAACTAGCCGCCGAAAATTATGCGAGCATGCCCTGGAGGGAAAAGTGGATAAAATATTTGTCGATGAAGCAGTAAACGAGCTGCATACCATACAGGACATGTTGCGCTGGTCGGTTAGCCGCTTCAGCGCCGCCAATATCTGGTACGGTCACGGTACCGATAACCCGTGGGACGAGGCCGTTCAGCTGGTGCTGCCGTCTCTTTACCTGCCGCTGGATATTCCGGAAGACATGCGCACCGCGCGCCTGACCTCTAGCGAAAAGCACCGCATCGTTGAGCGCGTGATCCGCCGCGTGAACGAGCGTATCCCGGTCGCCTATCTGACCAACAAAGCCTGGTTCTGCGGCCATGAGTTTTACGTTGATGAGCGCGTGCTGGTTCCGCGTTCACCTATTGGCGAGCTGATTAACAACCATTTTGACGGGCTGATTAACCATCAGCCGCAGCACATTCTGGATATGTGTACCGGCAGCGGCTGTATTGCGATTGCCTGCGCTTACGCCTTCCCGGATGCCGAAGTCGACGCCGTTGATATCTCCACCGACGCGCTGGCCGTGACCGAGCACAACATTGAAGAGCACGGCCTGATCCATCACGTTACGCCGATTCGTTCCGATCTTTTCCGCGACCTGCCGACCCTGCAGTACGATCTGATCGTGACCAACCCGCCGTACGTCGATGCAGAAGACATGTCCGATCTGCCGAACGAATATCGCCACGAGCCGGAGCTGGGCCTGGCGTCAGGATCTGACGGCCTGAAGCTGACCCGCCGCATTCTGGCCTGCGCGCCGGATTATCTGACCGACGACGGCGTTCTGATTTGTGAAGTGGGTAACAGCATGGTACATCTGATAGAGCAGTATCCGGATGTGCCGTTCACCTGGCTCGAGTTTGACAACGGCGGTGACGGCGTCTTTATGCTGACCAAAGCACAGCTTCTCGACGCGCGCGAGCACTTCAGCATTTATAAAGACTAATCCAGCGGGCTTCGGCCCGTTTCACAACGCTCACACACAAATAACGACATCGGAGCCGTGATGGCAGGAAACAGTATTGGACAACTATTCCGCGTGACCACCTTTGGTGAGTCGCACGGTCTGGCACTGGGTTGCATCGTGGACGGCGTGCCGCCGGGCATCGAGCTAACCGAAGCCGATTTACAGCACGACCTTGACCGTCGTCGCCCGGGCACCTCTCGCTACACCACGCAGCGTCGCGAGCCGGACCAGGTTAAAATTCTCTCCGGTGTGTTCGAAGGCCGCACCACCGGCACCAGCATCGGCCTGCTGATCGAAAACACCGACCAGCGCTCCCAGGATTACGGCGCCATCAAGGACGTCTTCCGTCCGGGCCACGCCGACTACACCTACGAGCAAAAGTACGGTTTTCGCGACTATCGCGGCGGCGGACGCTCTTCGGCACGTGAAACTGCGATGCGCGTGGCGGCCGGGGCCATTGCCAAAAAATATCTGCAGCAAAAATTCGGCATCGTCATTCGCGGCTGTCTGACCCAGATGGGCGACATTCCGCTGGCGATCGGGGACTGGGATCTGGTTGAGCAAAATCCGTTCTTCTGCGCGGATGCTGACAAAATTGACGCGCTGGACGAACTGATGCGCGGCCTGAAAAAAGAGGGCGACTCCATCGGCGCGAAAGTGACCGTGGTCGCTGACGGTGTGCCCGCTGGCTGGGGCGAGCCGGTGTTCGACCGCCTCGACGCGGATATTGCCCACGCGCTGATGAGCATCAACGCGGTGAAGGGCGTGGAAATCGGCGACGGTTTTGACGTGGTTAAGCTTCGCGGCAGCCAGAACCGTGACGAAATCACGAAAGCGGGCTTCCAGAGCAACCACGCGGGCGGCATCCTGGGCGGCATCAGCAGCGGACAGCAGATTATGGCGAACATCGCGCTGAAGCCAACGTCCAGCATTACCGTACCGGGCCACACCATTAACCGCGATGGCGAAGAAGTTGAGATGATCACCAAAGGACGTCACGATCCCTGCGTGGGGATCCGCGCCGTGCCGATCGCCGAAGCGATGTTGGCGATCGTGCTGATGGATCACTTCCTGCGCCAGCGCGCGCAGAATGCGGACGTGACGACCACCATTCCACGCTGGTAAATATGAAAAAAACCGCAATTGCCCTGCTGGCGCTGCTGGCCAGCGGAGCCAGCCTGGCCGCCACGCCGTGGCAAAAAATCACCCATCCGGTGGCGGGCAGCGCGCAGTCAATTGGTGCGTTCTCGAACGGTTGTATCGTTGGAGCGCAGGAACTTCCGCTGCAGTCCGATACCTATCAAGTGATGCGCACCGATCAGCGCCGCTATTTCGGCCACCCCGATCTGGTGCTGTTTATCCAGCGCCTGGGCAATCAGGTGCATAACCTCGGGCTGGGCACAATGCTGATTGGCGATATGGGGATGCCTGCCGGCGGCCGCTTCAACGGGGGGCACGCCAGTCACCAGACCGGTCTCGATGTCGATATCTTCCTTCAGTTGCCCAAAGCGCGCTGGAGCTCGGCGCAGCTGCTGAAGCCGCAGGCGCTGGACCTGGTCACGCGCGATGGTAAAAGCGTTGTACCTTCGCTCTGGTCACAGGATGTGTCGGCGATGATCAAGCTGGCGGCTAAAGATAACGACGTGACGCGGATTTTCGTTAACCCGGCCATCAAGCAGCAGCTTTGCCTGGATGCGGGAAACGACCGTGACTGGCTGCGCAAGGTGCGCCCGTGGTTCCAGCATCGCGCGCATATGCACGTGCGTCTGCGCTGCCCGGCGAACAGCCTCGAATGTGAAGATCAGCCGCTTCCACCGCCTGGCGATGGCTGCGGTTATGAGCTGCAAAGCTGGTTTGAGCCGGCCAAGCCTGGGACCACTAAGCCTGAGAAGAAGACACCGCCTCCGCTGCCGCCTTCCTGCCAGGCGCTACTGGATGAGCACGTACTGTAATGGATAATTTCGTCGACCTGTTTATGGTGTCACCGTGGATGCTGGCGGCACTGTTTTTTGTTGCGATGTTAGCCGGTTTTATCGATGCCCTGGCGGGCGGCGGCGGTTTGCTGACCGTTCCGGCGCTGCTGGCGGTAGGCATGAGTCCGGCGCAGGCGCTGGCGACCAATAAGCTGCAGGCCTGCGGCGGTTCGCTCTCGGCGTCGCTCTACTTTATCCGCCGCAAGGTGGTTAACCTCGCCGACCAAAAGCTCAATATTCTGATGACCTTTATCGGCTCCACCTCCGGTGCGCTGCTGGTTCAGCACGTTCAGTCAGACATTCTGCGCCAGATCCTGCCGATTCTGGTGATCTGCATTGGCCTGTACTTCCTGCTGATGCCAAAGCTTGGCGAAGAGGATCGACAGCGTCGTCTGCACGGCCTGCCGTTTGCGCTGATTGCCGGGGGCTGCGTCGGCTTTTACGATGGCTTTTTCGGGCCGGGGGCGGGCTCGTTTTACGCGCTGGCCTTCGTCACGCTCGCCGGTTTTAACCTCGCGAAATCCACGGCGCACGCGAAGGTTTTAAACGCCACCTCTAACGTTGGCGGCCTGCTGCTGTTTATCATCGGCGGCAAGGTTATCTGGGCAACCGGATTCGTAATGATGGCAGGACAATTTTTAGGCGCGCGCGCGGGCTCGCGCCTGGTGTTAAGCAAGGGACAGAAGCTGATCCGCCCGATGATCGTCGTGGTCTCGGCGGTGATGAGCGCCAAGCTTCTTTATGATAGCCACGGACAGGAGATCCTCCACTGGTTGGGGATGAACTAATGAACGGTACGCATAACTACGAACAGCTTATTGAGATTTTTAACGGCTGCTTTGCCGACGATTTTAATACCCGTCTGATTAAAGGCGACGATGAACCGATCTATCTTCCTGCTGATGCAGAGGTTCCGTATAACCGGATTGTGTTCGCGCACGGCTTTTACGCCAGCGGATTGCATGAGATTTCGCACTGGTGCATCGCGGGGAAAGCGCGCCGCGAGCTGGTGGACTTCGGCTACTGGTACTGCCCGGACGGCCGCGATGCGGCTACGCAAGGCCAGTTCGAAGATGTGGAAGTGAAGCCCCAGGCGTTCGACTGGCTTTTCTGCGTGGCGGCGGGTTACCCGTTCAACGTCAGCTGCGACAACCTCGAAGGCGACTTTGAGCCAGACCGTATTGTCTTCCAGCGCCGCGTGCACGCGCAGGTGATGGAGTATCTTGAGAAAGGCATTCCGGAACGTCCGTCGCGCTTTATCAAGGCGTTACAAGACTATTATCACACGCCGGAGATCACGGCGGAATGCTTCCCCTGGCCGGAAGATATTTAACTGAGGAAAGAAGATGATCGCAGAATTTGAATCACGCATTCTGGCACTAATTGATGACATGGTGGAACACGCCAGCGATGACGAGCTGTTCGCCAGCGGCTATCTGCGCGGCCACCTTACGCTGGCCGTCGCCGAGCTGGAAGCAGGAGACGATCACTCTGCCGAAGCGGTGCATGGTGAAGTGACCCGCAGCCTGGAAAAGGCGATTCAGGCCGGTGAACTGTCGCCGCGCGATCAGTCCCTGGTGCTCGGCATGTGGGAAACCTTGTTCCAGAAAGCCAGCCTGACATCATAATTTTTCCCTCTCCCAGCAGGAGAGGGGTAGGGTGAGGGCATCAGGCCGCACCCTGCTTAACCTTCTTCCCCTTCAGCAACTTCCTCACCCACAGCCTGTTCGGATTAAGTCCCGCAAGCGTCGTTCTGTCCAGCGGTATCGGCTCGTCGCTCATCTGTGCGGCCAGCACTTCCGCCAGCAGCGGTGCGGTGCATAGCCCGCGCGAGCCCAGCCCGCCCAGCATATACAGTTCCGGATAAGCCGGCGCGCTGACCGCGCTATCCCTGGTTTCTGCGAGGTTCTGGTAGACCTCGAGCGTGGCGTCATAGTCCGGCACGCTGCCCGCCATCGGCAGATGGTCACGCGTGGCGCAGCGCACGCCGCAGCGCGCTTCTCCCTCACTCACGTCAACCTCTTTCGCCCATGCCGCGTCCGGGAAGCAGTCGATCAGGCGCTGGCGGTTTTGCTGCTGATCGTCCTCGCTGTAGGCCACGTCAGCCTGGCCGCGATGATAGCTGGCACCGATGCAGTGGTGGCCGTTAGACGGGTTTTGCGGCGTCAGGTAGCCGTCGTAGCACAGCACCTGGCGCAGTTTTCGCAGTTCCGGCGTGGTCGGAATGTGGCTGACCTGGCCGCCGACCGGATAAACCGGCAGCGCTTCCGTCTGCGTGAACCGGCTGATGTGATGCCCGTTTGCCAGCACCACGGCGGCGTGCTGCGCCCGTTTCCCATTGGCAAAATCGAGGACCCAGCGCTCCGAGTGGTTAAGCGCTTCCACCCTGTGGCAATAGTGCACCGTCAGCCCGCGGGACTGCGCAAGGGCAATCGCAGCGGCGGTCAGTTCGGCCGGGCATAGCCAGCCGCCGAGCGGATACTGAATCCCCCCGCAGCCGGTCTTAACCCCGGCGGTTTCAGCAACCTGCTCAGCGCTCACCGCATGGGCGATGGCATCCGGCAGTCCCAGCGACAGCATCTGGTTAATTTTTTGCTGGCTCTTCTCATCCCAGCCGAGCTGCGTGACGCCGCACCAGTCGTGAGCAAACGTGAGCGGCAGGGCGTCATACAGGCGACGGGCGAAGGTAAACGCCGCCGGGAAGAACTGAAACAGTGCGGGATCGTGCGCGCTCAGGAGCGGGTAAAGCGCGCCCTGGCGGTTGCCCGACGCGCCGCTTGCCGGAGCCTCGTCCGCGCAGTACAGCGTAACCTGCCAGCCGCGGTGCAGAAGGGCGAGCGAGAGCAGGGAGCTGGCAATCCCGCCGCCAACGATCGCCACCTCGCGGGACGCGCTGGCGCGACGGGCAAACCACGGCGCCTGCGCGGGGATCGCCAGGGTTTGCTCCATGACGCCAACCAGCATGTCGCGCTTGCGGCCAAAGCCCTTGGTCTTCTTCATCGTGAAGCCCGCGGCCTGCAGCCCGCGCCGCACGAATCCCGCCGAGGTAAAGGTGGCGAGCGTGGCGCCGGGGCGAGCCAGGCGCGCCATGGCGGCAAAAAGATGATCGCTCCACATGTCCGGGTTTTTGGCGGGCGCAAAGCCGTCCAGGAACCAGGCGTCCACTTTCTGGTTCATCGAATCGTCAAGCTCGTCCGTGAGCGCATTAATGTCGCCGAGCCACAGGTCCAGCGTGACGCGCCCGCCGTCCAGAATAAGGCGATGGCAGCCCCCGATGGCCTGCGGCCACTGGGCCTGCAGCTGCTCCGCCCACTGTGCCAGCTCGGGCCAGCGCTGATGCGCAAGCCGCAGATCGTGCGCCGTAAGCGGAAATTTTTCGAAACTGACGAAATGTAATCTTTGCAGCGTAGCTTCAGGGTGTTGGGCTCGAAACTGGTCAAACGCCTGCCAGAGGGTCAGGAAATTGAGGCCGGTACCAAACCCGCTTTCCGCTACTACAAACAGGCTGCGGGGATGTTCAGGAAAGCGCGCGTTGAGATAATTTCCGTCAAGGAAAACATAACGGGTTTCTTCCAGTCCGTTATCATTAGAAAAATAGACGTCATCAAAATCTCGGGAAACAGGTGTACCCTCAGCGTTAAATTCGAGGTTGGCGGGTTGTATAGCGTTTTGTTTCACGTAAGTTACTCGTCCGACAGGCAGTGGCACGATCTTAACGATGTGGGCGCATTGGTGCAAATTTCCGCAGAAAATGGCTGATCGGACTTGTTCGGCGTACAAGTGTACGCTATTGTGCGACTCGAAACTTACTATAGTGCGACTGACAGAGGTATTGAATGAAACGTGCAGTGATTACTGGCCTGGGCATCGTTTCCAGCATCGGTAATAACCAGCAGGAAGTCCTGGCATCTCTGCGTGAAGGACGCTCCGGGATCACTTTCTCTGAAGAGTTTAAAGATTCTGGAATGCGTAGCCACGTATGGGGTAACGTCAAACTGGACACCACCGGTTTGATTGACCGTAAAGTGGTTCGTTTCATGAACGATGCCTCTATCTACGCCTATCTTTCAATGCAGGAAGCGATCAAAGATTCCGGCCTGAGCGAAGAGACGTATCAGAACAACCCGCGCGTTGGCCTGATTGCCGGTTCCGGCGGTTCGTCTAAAGCACAGGTATTCGGTGCTGACGCGATGCGCAGCCCGCGCGGCCTGAAAGCCGTTGGTCCTTACGTTGTGACCAAAGCGATGGGTTCTGCGGTGTCTGCCTGCCTGGCAACCCCGTTCAAAATTCACGGCGTAAACTACTCCATCAGCTCTGCCTGCGCGACGTCCGCACACTGCATTGGTAATGCGGTAGAGCAGATCCAGCTGGGCAAACAGGACATCGTATTTGCTGGCGGCGGCGAAGAGCTGGGCTGGGAAATGGCCTGTGAGTTCGACGCAATGGGCGCGTTGTCCACCAAGTACAACGAAACGCCTGAAAAAGCCTCCCGTACCTATGACGCGCACCGCGATGGTTTCATCATCGCAGGCGGCGGCGGTATGGTTGTGGTTGAAGAGCTGGAGCATGCTCTGGCGCGCGGTGCGCACATCTACGCTGAAATCGTCGGCTACGGCGCGACTTCCGACGGCGCAGACATGGTTGCACCATCCGGCGAAGGCGCGGTGCGCTGCATGAAGATGGCGATGCACGGCGTTGACACGCCAATCGACTACCTGAACTCCCACGGCACTTCTACTCCGGTAGGCGACGTGAAAGAGCTGGGTGCGATCCGCGAAGTGTTCGGCGACAACAGCCCGGCTATCTCCGCGACCAAAGCGATGACCGGCCACTCTCTGGGCGCGGCTGGCGTTCAGGAAGCGATCTACTCCCTGCTGATGCTGGAAAACGGCTTTATCGCCCCAAGCATCAACATCGACGAGATGGACGAGCAGGCGGCTGGCCTGAACATCGTGACTAAACCAACGGAAGCGACGCTGACCACCGTGATGTCCAACAGCTTCGGCTTCGGCGGCACTAACGCCACGCTGGTGATGCGCAAGCTGAAAGCATAAGTTTTTGAATGTATAGTAGAAGGGAGCCTGAGGGCTCCCTTTTTTATGCTTATTCGGAGCTACGCATGACGGTTGTTACCCCTGCAGAGAAGGCATCCTCTGCGAATGTTTCGCTGTTTCGCATCGCTTTCGCGGTGTTCCTGACCTACATGACCGTGGGCCTGCCGCTGCCGGTTATTCCGCTTTTCGTGCACCAGGAGCTTGGCTATGGCAACACGATGGTCGGCATTGCCGTGGGCATTCAATTTTTAGCCACCGTCTTGACCCGCGGCTACGCCGGACGCCTGGCGGATCAGCACGGCGCGAAGCGCTCGGCGCTGCAGGGGATGTTTGCCTGCGGGCTGGCGGGCGGTGCGTGGCTGCTCGCGGCACTGCTTCCCGTCGAGCCAATGTACAAATTTGCGCTGCTGGTGGTTGGGCGCCTGATCCTCGGCTTTGGCGAAAGCCAGCTGCTGACCGGCACGCTGACGTGGGGCATGGGGCTGGTGGGCCCGTCCCGTTCGGGCAAAGTGATGTCGTGGAACGGGATGGCGATTTACGGCGCGCTGGCGGCCGGTGCGCCGCTTGGGCTGCTGATCCACAGCCAGTTTGGCTTCGCCGCGCTCGCGGGAACGACCATGGTGCTGCCGCTGGTGGCCTGGGCGTTTAACGGCACGGTGCGTAAAGTGCCTGCGCACAAGGGTGAACGTCCCTCCCTCTGGAGCGTCGTCGGACAGATCTGGCAGCCGGGGCTTGGCCTGGCGCTGCAGGGCGTCGGGTTTGCGGTCATCGGCACGTTTGTCTCGCTGTACTTCATGAGCCGGGGATGGGCCATGGCCGGCTTTACGCTCACGGCCTTTGGCGGCGCGTTTGTGCTGATGCGCGTCCTGTTCGGCTGGATGCCAGATCGCTTTGGCGGCGTGAAGGTGGCGGTGGCATCGCTGGTCATCGAAACTATCGGGCTGGTGCTGCTCTGGCAGGCACCCGTAGCGTCCGTTGCGCTGCTGGGCGCGGCGCTAACCGGCTGCGGCTGTTCCCTGATCTTCCCGGCGCTGGGCGTTGAGGTGGTGAAGCGCGTTGCCCCGCAGGTGCGCGGCACGGCGCTCGGCGGTTACGCGGCGTTTCAGGATATCTCCTACGGCGTGACCGGGCCGCTGGCGGGGCTATTAGCCACGTCGTTTGGCTATCCGTCGGTATTCCTGGCGGGGGCGGTTTCTGCGGTAGTCGGGATCGTGGTAACGCTGGTGGCGTTTCGCCGGGCGTAGCCCTTGTTGACCGGTGGCGCTGCGCTTACCGTGCCATCGCAGGCCGGGTAAGGCGCAGCCGCCCGGCGGTTGTTAAGCCACCAGCCAGAAAATCGCGAGCGCAATCATCAGCGCAATAAACATCAGCCCCGGGCGGGCCGACATATTTTTGACCGTTTCCACGATCGGCGCGAACAGCGGGCTGTATATCGGCTGAATGTTGCGTGGCTCCGGCACGCCCGCTTCGCGCTCGGCGCGGCGAACAAAAATCTGGTTGAGCAGATCCTGCACCTGCGAGGTGGTCAGCACCGACTGAGGGGTAACCTGCCATGTCTGCTGGGCATAATCGCGAATGGCGTCGAACTCGCGCGGCTCCAGCGGCTGCTTGAGCGCGGCCTGGAGCGTGTTCAGCGTTGGGGCGCTCTGCGCGCTAAGCGTCTGGCGCGCCTGTAGCCAGGTGACCAGATGAGTAAACTGTTTCGCCGGAATTAATTCTCCCGCCTTCACGCCGGACAGCTCCAGCATGGATTGCCAGATAAGCTTTGTTGACTCGCCTGTGGCGGCGGCAAGCTTGCTCACCATCTGGTTTAGCGTGTTATGTTCCGCCGGCTGCAGCGGGCGCTCCGTGGCCGGGCGCTGCTGCGGCTGAGGAATCGAAAGCTGGTTGCTTTGTAGCAGGGTCAGTACGGTTTTCAGCTGTTCAGGGGTCAGCTGGCTTAGCGCGGTTTGGCCAAACTGCTGGCGAATAAAATCGCTCACGGCCTGGCGGTTATTCCCCTGGCCTAGCAGCTCGGTCAGCTGGGACATAATCTGGCGCGTGTTATGGTTAAGCTGCGCCGTACTCAGACGCTGATTCAGGTTTTGCTCGGCTGCAGGGAAGTGGCGCGACTGCAGGGGCGCATCGTTCCGGAGCCCCAGGTCATGCTTCATTCCGGCCCAGACTTCCGCATTTTGCTGTGAGGTCAGGGCGATCAGGCGGGTGATCAGTCGCTCGAGCACGGTGCGCTGCTGCGTGGAGAGCGGCTGGTCACCTGCGACGTTGGGCGTTACGGAGCCTTCACCCGGAGGGCGAGGCGGCGTACCTGAAATGGGCTGCATCGTCAAAAATCCTTAAAGTCATACTCGGCGTAAACCCGGCTTAGTGATATGCCTGGCTGCGAGATTATGGCACACTTGGCAGGTTTACTTCCTCTCAAACAGGTACTCAGACGTGAAAATCCTCGTTGATGAAAATATGCCTTACGCCCGCGAGCTGTTTAGCCGCCTGGGTGAGGTGAAGGCTGTCCCCGGTCGCCCGATTCCGGTTAGTGAACTTGACGATGCAGACGCGCTGATGGTGCGCTCGGTGACCAGGGTAAATGAGGCGCTGCTCGCCGGTAAAGCGATCAAGTTTGTCGGCACCGCCACGGCCGGGACCGATCATGTGGATGATAAATGGCTCGAGCAGGCGGGTATTGGCTTCTCGGCCGCCCCGGGCTGTAACGCGATTGCCGTTGTGGAATATGTCTTTTCCTCTCTGCTGATGCTGGCCGAGCGCGACGGGTTTGCGCTTAAAGACCGCACGGTCGGTATCGTCGGCGTCGGCAACGTGGGCGGACGTCTGCAAAAACGTCTTGAAGCCCTGGGGATCCGCACGCTGCTGTGCGATCCGCCGCGCAAGGATAATGGCGACGCGGGTGATTTCCGCACGCTGGACGAGCTGGTCGCGCAGTGCGATGTCCTGACCTTCCACACGCCGCTGTTTAAGGATGGCCCCTATAAGTCACTTCATCTTGCCGATGAAGCGCTGATCCGCCGCCTGAAGCCCGGCACGATTTTAATCAACGCCTGCCGCGGCCCGGTGGTGGATAACGCCGCGCTGCTGAAATGTCTGGAAGCGGGGCAAGATCTGAGCGTGGTGCTGGACGTGTGGGAGCCGGAGCCGGATCTGAACGTCGTGCTGCTTGAGAGGGTTGATGTTGGTACGGCGCATATCGCTGGTTATACCCTGGAAGGCAAAGCGCGCGGCACCACCCAGGTCTTTGAAGCCTATAGCGCGTTTATCGGCCACCCGCAGCAGGTTGCGCTCGACACCCTGCTGCCGGCCCCCGAGTTTGGCCGCATAACCCTGCACGGGCCGCTCGATCAGGCAACGCTGAAAAGGCTGGTACATTTGGTGTATGATGTGCGCCGCGATGACGCGCTGCTGCGTAAAGCGGCGGGTATTCCGGGTGAGTTTGATAAGCTGCGTAAGCACTATCTTGAACGCCGCGAATGGTCTTCCCTGTATGTGATGTGCGATGACGCAACGACAGCGACGCTGCTGCACAAGCTGGGGTTTAACGCCGTTCATCATCCGGCACGTTAATGTCTTCTTAACGCTCCCTGTTGGATACTCCGACAGGGACGCCTTTTTATTTCTGGAGTAAACCACCATGTCTGAAGGCTGGAACATTGCCATTTTAGGTGCCACGGGCGCCGTGGGTGAAGCCCTGCTCGAAACCCTTGCCGAGCGTCAGTTCCCGGTGGGCGAGATTTACGCGCTGGCGCGCACCGACAGCGCGGGTGAACACCTGCGTTTTGCGGGCAAATCCGTCATGGTTCAGGATGCGGCCGAGTTCGACTGGACGCAGGCGCAGCTGGCGTTCTTTGCGGCGGGCGCTGAAGCCACCGCGTCCTATGTTGAAGAGGCCACCAACGCGGGCTGTCTGGTCATCGACCTGAGTGGCCTGTTCTCCCTGGAGCCGGACGTTCCGCTGGTGGTGCCTGACGTCAACCCGTTCGTGCTGGCCGACTACCGCAACCGCAATATCATTGCCGTACCGAACAGCCTCACCAGCCAGCTTCTGACCGCCCTGAAGCCGCTGATCGACGACGGAGGCCTGTCGCGCATCACCGTTACCAGCCTGCTGTCCGCGTCCGCGAACGGCAAAAAGGCCGTTGACGCGCTGGCAGGGCAGAGCGCGAAGCTGCTCAACGGCATTCCGATTGACGAAGACGATTTCTTTGGCCGCCAGCTGGCGTTCAACATGCTGCCGCTGCTGCCCGACCGCGAAGGCTCCGTGCGTGAAGAGCGTCGGATTGTCGATGAAGCGCGCAAGATCATGCAGGATGACGGCCTGATGATTTCCGCTAACTGCGTACAGTCTCCGGTGTTTTATGGTCACGCGCAGATGGTGGGCTTTGAGGCCCTGCGACCGCTGGCCGCAGAAGAGGCGCGCGATGCGTTTGGCCGCGGCGAAGACATCGTGCTCTCTGAAGAGAGCGAGTTCCCGACGCAGGTTGGCGATGCAACCGGCAGCGCGCACCTCTCCGTTGGCTGCGTGCGTAACGACTACGGCATGCCGGAGCAGGTTCAGTTCTGGTCGGTTGCCGATAACGTTCGCTTTGGCGGCGCGCTGATGGCCGTCAAAATTGCCGAGAGGCTGGTGCAGGAGTATTTGTACTGATGTCCGAGGTGCAATTAAAGCCGGTCCATAAAATTGCCCTCGGCATTGAGTACGATGGCAGTAAGTATTATGGCTGGCAGCGTCAGAACGAGGTGCGCAGCGTCCAGGAAAAGCTGGAAAAAGCGCTCACTCAGGTGGCGAACGAACCCATAAGCGTCTTCTGCGCCGGGCGCACGGACGCTGGCGTTCACGGGACGGGGCAGGTGGTGCATTTTGAAACCACAGCCGTTCGCAAGGACGCCGCGTGGACGCTGGGCGTAAATGCGAATTTGCCTGGTGACATCGCGGTGCGTTGGGTGAAAGATGTGCCCGATGATTTTCACGCGCGCTTTAGCGCCACCGCGCGCCGTTACCGCTATATCATCTATAACCAGCGCCTTCGCCCGGCGATCCTCGGGCAGGGCGTGACGCACTTCTACGAGCCGCTGGATGCAGAACGCATGCAGCGCGCGGCGCAGTGTCTGATTGGAGAGAATGACTTTACGTCGTTTCGTGCGGTGCAGTGCCAGTCCCGCACGCCGTGGCGTAACGTTATGCACATAAACGTCAGTCGTTTTGGCGCGTATGTGGTGGTGGATATCAAAGCCAATGCCTTTGTACATCATATGGTGCGGAATATTGTAGGCAGCCTGATGGAAGTGGGTGCCGGACACCAGCCGGAGAGCTGGATTGCAGACCTGCTGGCGGCGAAGGACAGAACGCTTGCGGCAGCCACGGCGAAAGCAGAAGGACTGTATCTGGTTGCGGTTGACTATCCGGAACGGTTTGACCTGCCAAAACCGCCAATGGGCCCGCTGTTTTTAGCGGACTAAACAACGGTGCAATTAAGGCTTAAACAATATGGACGTAATACGTTTTCTGATTGATTTCATTCTGCATATTGATGTTCACCTGGCGGAACTGGTCGCGCAGTACGGCGTCTGGGTTTACGCTATTCTGTTCCTCATTCTGTTCTGTGAAACCGGTCTGGTCGTTACCCCATTCCTGCCGGGGGACTCCTTGCTGTTTGTGGCGGGTGCGTTATCGGCACTACCGACCAATGATTTGAACGTGCATCTGATGGTGGTGTTGATGGTGATTGCCGCGATTATCGGCGATGCCGTCAACTATACCATTGGCCGGGTGTTCGGTGAGCGTTTGTTCAGTAATCCGGATTCGAAAATTTTCCGTCGCAGCTATTTAGATAAAACCCATGCGTTTTATGAACGTCATGGCGGAAAAACCATTATCCTTGCGCGCTTTGTGCCTATTGTGCGTACATTTGCACCGTTTGTGGCGGGAATGGGGCACATGTCCTATCGTCATTTTGCGATGTATAACGTCGTGGGCGCGCTGCTGTGGGTGCTGTTGTTTACCTATGCAGGCTACCTGTTTGGCGACTTGCCGGTGGTTCAGGAAAACCTTAAGTTACTGATTGTAGCGATTATTGTGCTTTCCGTACTGCCTGGCGTTATCGAAATTATTCGTCACAGGCGCGCGGCAGCAAAACAAGCGAAGTAAATGCGCGCTGGCGGTTCGACCACTTTTTTATCCAAAGTTTCGGGCTGTTATGTTTTAATGTGCAACATTCATGGTCTGTTGGAGGCAAAAATGGCATTATTCGCCTCTTACAGCAAAACTGGCATACGACCAGGTTCAGGCAGAAAGGTTATCAATGAGCTGGATTGAACGAATTAAAAGCAACATTACCCCAACGCGTAAAGCGAGCATTCCTGAAGGGGTATGGACGAAGTGTGATAGCTGCGGCCAGGTTCTGTATCGCGCAGAGCTGGAGCGCAATCTTGAGGTGTGTCCGAAGTGTGACCACCATATGCGTATGTCGGCGCGCAACCGCCTGCATAGCCTGCTGGACGAAGGTTCTCTGGTAGAACTGGGCAGCGAGCTTGAGCCAAAAGACGTGCTGAAGTTCCGCGACTCCAAAAAATACAAAGATCGTCTGGCCTCTGCTCAGAAAGAGACCGGCGAGAAAGACGCTCTGGTCGTCATGAAAGGCACCCTGCACGAGATGCCGGTGGTCGCCGCGGCATTCGAGTTCTCCTTTATGGGCGGCTCGATGGGCTCCGTAGTCGGTGCGCGTTTCGTGCGTGCCGTTGAGCAGGCGCTGGAAGACAACTGCCCGCTGATCTGCTTCTCCGCCTCCGGCGGCGCGCGTATGCAGGAAGCGCTGATGTCCCTGATGCAGATGGCGAAAACCTCTGCTGCGCTGGCGAAAATGCAGGAGCGCGGTCTGCCGTACATTTCCGTACTGACCGACCCAACCATGGGCGGCGTTTCTGCAAGCTTCGCGATGCTGGGCGATCTGAACGTCGCTGAGCCGAAAGCGCTGATTGGCTTTGCCGGTCCTCGCGTTATCGAACAGACCGTACGTGAAAAACTGCCGCCGGGCTTCCAGCGCAGTGAGTTCCTCATTGAAAAAGGCGCTATCGACATGATCGTTCGCCGCCCGGAAATGCGCCTGAAGCTGGCAAGCATCCTGGCGAAGCTGATGAATCTGCCGTCGCCTCAGCCTGATGAGCCGCGTGAAGGCGTGGTTGTACCGCATCAGGAACCCGAGGCCTGATAACTGAAAAGGGCAGGGCCGGTTGGCGCTGCCCTTTTGCTTTCTAACCGTTAATGACAGCCGGGCATTATGGAAAATAAAAGCATTCCACAAGCCACGTCGCCCCTGGCCGCGTGGCTTTCTTATCTGGAAAACCTGCACAGTAAAACCATCGACATGGGGCTTGAGCGCGTCAGCCAGGTCGCCGCGCGTCTGGACGTGCTGAAGCCTGCGCCATTCGTCTTCACCGTCGCGGGCACTAACGGCAAAGGCACCACCTGCCGCACGCTGGAATCCATGCTCATGGCGGCAGGCTACAGGGTCGGGGTTTACAGTTCTCCGCACCTGGTACGCTATACCGAGCGCGTGCGCGTGCAGAACGCCGAGCTGGCGGAGTCGGCGCATACGGCGTCGTTTGCTGAAATCGAAGCCGCGCGCGGTGACATCTCGTTAACCTACTTTGAGTACGGTACCCTTTCCGCGCTGTGGCTGTTTAAGCAGGCGCAGCTGGACGTGGTGATTCTGGAAGTGGGCCTGGGCGGGCGTCTGGATGCCACCAATATGGTGGATGCGGACGTGGCCGTGGTGACCAGCATTGCGCTTGACCACACCGACTGGCTTGGGCCGGACCGTGAAAGCATTGGCCGCGAGAAGGCGGGGATCTTCCGCGTCGGTAAGCCTGCCGTGGTCGGCGAGCCGGATATGCCGTATACCATTGCCGACGTGGCCCTCAAAAAGGGCGCGCGGCTGCTGCGCCGCGACGTTGACTGGCAGTTTGAGGTTCAGGACAGCGGGTGGCGTTTCAGCGATGCGCAGGGCGTGCTGGAAAACCTGCCGCTGCCGCAGGTTCCTCAGCCTAACGCAGCCACCGCGCTGGCGGCGCTGCGCGCAAGCGGATTAAAGGTCAGCGAGCAGGCCATTCATGAAGGCATTCAAAATGCGCTCCTGCCGGGCCGTTTCCAGACGGTGAGCGAATCACCGCGGCTCATTCTCGACGTCGCGCACAACCCGCACGCGGCGGCCTATCTCGCGGGACGTCTCAAATCACTGCCAAAAACCGGGCGCGTGCTGGCGGTTATCGGTATGCTTCATGATAAAGACATTGGCGGCACGCTGGCCTGCATAGAGAGTGTGGTCGATAGCTGGTATTGTGCTCCTCTGGAGGGGCCGCGCGGCGCCACGGCAGAACAGCTGATGGAACATCTCGGTAAAGGCGCTATCTTTGAGAGCGTGGCCCAGGCGTGGCGTGCCGCGATGGCGGATGCGAAACCAGAAGATACCGTGCTGGTGTGTGGGTCGTTCCACACCGTGGCACATGTCATGGAAGTGATGGAGGCGGGGAGAACCGGTGGCAAGTAAGTTTCAGAACCGTTTAACAGGCACGATTGTCCTGGTGGCGCTGGGGGTGATTATCCTCCCGGGGCTGCTCGACGGGCAGAAAAAGCATTATCAGGACGAGTTTGCGGCCATTCCGCTGGTGCCAAAGCCGGGGGATCGCGACGAGCCCGATATGCTTCCGGCCGCAACGCAGGCGCTTCCTGCACAGCCGCCGGAAGGGGCTGCGGAAGAGGTACGCGCGGGCGATGCCGCCGCGCCGTCGCTCGATCCGTCGCGCCTGGCAGCGAGCAGCAGTAACGATATCGATCCGGTTCCGGTTGAACAGTATAAGCCGGTTGAAAAACCGAAGCCGGTAGAGAAGCCTCAGCCGAAACCGCAGCGTGATAATACGGCCGAGCGGCTTGCAGCGGCGTCCGAGACGCCGCCTGCAAAACCGGCTCAGCAGGACGCCGCGCCGACGGGCAAAGCCTACGTCGTGCAGCTTGGCGCGCTGAAGAACGCCGACAAGGTCAACGAGCTGGTCGGCAAGCTTCGCAGCGCGGGATACCGCGTTTACACTTCACCTTCGACGCCTGTGCAGGGTAAAATCACCCGCATTCTGGTGGGGCCTGAGGCATCGAAAGATAAGCTGAAAGGCTCGCTGGGCGAGCTGAAGCAGATCTCCGGCCTGAGCGGCGTGGTGATGAACTACAGCGCGAACTAATAAGATCTCTTCCCCTCACCCCGGCCCTCTCCCCAAAGGGGAGAGGGTGAAAATCGCACCGAGCGCGTGTGTAACATACTGCATCGTACAGTTCCCTCTCCCCTCTGGGGAGAGGGTTAGGGTGAGGGGCGTTGAGCATTTTTTCAGCGCCTTTTTTATTTACGCGTGGGAAGGAAATCCCTACGCAAACGTTTTCTTTTTCTGTTAGAATGCGCCCCGAACTGGATGACAGGGCGTAAAATCGTGGGACATATATGGTCTGGATTGATTACGCCATCATTGCGGTGATTGGTTTTTCCTGTCTGGTAAGCCTGATCCGTGGCTTTGTACGTGAAGCGTTATCGCTGGTGACATGGGGTTGTGCTTTCTTTGTTGCCAGTCATTACTACACTTACCTGTCTGTCTGGTTCACGGGCTTTGAAGATGAACTGGTCCGAAATGGAATTGCTATCGCGGTGCTGTTTATCGCAACGCTGATAGTCGGCGCTATCGTGAATTTCGTGATAGGTCAGCTGGTCGAGAAAACCGGTCTGTCAGGAACGGACAGGGTACTCGGGATCTGTTTTGGAGCGCTGCGAGGCGTGCTGATTGTAGCCGCGATACTGTTCTTCCTTGATACCTTTACCGGTTTCTCAAAAAGTGAAGACTGGCAAAAATCGCAGCTCATTCCAGAGTTCAGCTTCATCATCAGGTGGTTCTTTGACTATCTGCAAAGCTCGTCGAGTTTCTTGCCCAGAGCGTAATGCGCTCTGAGATGTGGCTTAACGAGGAAAAGACGAATGTGCGGTATTGTCGGTATCGCCGGTTTCATGCCGGTTAACCAGTCGATTTATGACGCGTTATCGGTGCTTCAGCACCGAGGGCAGGATGCTGCGGGTATCATCACCATTGATGCAAACAACTGCTTCCGTTTACGTAAGGCGAACGGCCTGGTAAACGATGTGTTTGAAGCCCGCCATATGCAGCGTCTGCAAGGTAATATGGGGATCGGTCACGTTCGTTATCCTACTGCTGGCAGCTCCAGCGCCTCTGAGGCTCAGCCTTTCTACGTCAACTCTCCGTATGGCATCACGCTTGCCCACAATGGCAACCTGACCAACGCCCACGAGCTGCGCAGAAAGCTGTTCGAAGAGAAACGTCGCCACATTAACACCACCTCTGATTCTGAAATCCTGCTCAATATCTTCGCCAGCGAGCTGGATAACTTCCGCCACTATCCGCTGGAAGCCGACAACATTTTTGCTGCGGTTGCCGCAACCAATCGTCAAATCCGCGGCGCCTACGCCTGCGTGGCGATGATTATCGGCCACGGCATGGTCGCTTTCCGCGATCCGAACGGTATTCGTCCTTTGGTGCTCGGCAAGCGCGATCTTGGCGACGGGCGCACGGAGTACATGGTTGCCTCTGAAAGCGTGGCGCTGGATACCCTCGGCTTTGAATTTTTGCGCGACGTCGCGCCGGGCGAAGCGGTCTACATTACTGAAAAGGGCCAGCTGTTTACCCGCCAATGTGCCGACAACCCGGTCAGCAACCCGTGCCTGTTCGAATACGTCTACTTTGCGCGCCCTGACTCGTTTATCGACAAAATCTCCGTCTACAGCGCCCGCGTGAACATGGGCACGAAGCTCGGCGAGAAGATTGCCCGCGAGTGGGACGACCTGGATATCGACGTCGTGATTCCTATCCCGGAAACCTCCTGCGATATCGCGCTGGAGATTGCCCGCATTCTGGATAAACCGTACCGTCAGGGCTTCGTGAAAAACCGCTACGTTGGCCGCACCTTCATCATGCCGGGTCAGCAGCTTCGCCGTAAGTCCGTGCGCCGCAAGCTGAACGCCAACCGCGCCGAATTCCGCGATAAGAACGTCCTGCTGGTGGATGACTCCATCGTGCGCGGCACCACCTCCGAGCAGATTATCGAGATGGCGCGCGAAGCCGGGGCGAAGAAAGTGTACCTCGCGTCAGCGGCACCGGAAATTCGCTTCCCGAACGTCTACGGTATCGATATGCCGACCGCGAACGAGCTGATTGCGCACGGCCGCGAAGTGGACGAAATCCGCCAGATCATCGGCGCTGACGGCCTGATTTTCCAGGATCTGAACGATCTGATTGACGCGGTGCGCGCCGAAAACCCGGATATTCAGCAGTTTGAATGCTCGGTGTTTAACGGCGTTTACGTGACCAAAGACGTTGACCAGCAGTATCTCGACTATCTGGATTCGCTGCGCAACGACGACGCGAAAGCCGTCCAGCTGCAGAACGATCTGGAAAGCTTAGAGATGCACAACGAAGGCTAAGGCCTGCGCAGGTGAGGGCGGGTGCCCTCACTTGCAACTCTGCACAAAATCCTGCACAGTCAGCCCTGTAATCAGCAAGGGCGAAATCATGAAAAGACTTATTGTAGGGATCAGCGGTGCCAGCGGCGCGATTTACGGCGTCCGGCTGCTTCAGGTGCTGCGTGATGTTAAAGACGTGGAAACCCATCTGGTGATGAGCCAGGCGGCGCGCCAAACCCTCTCCCTTGAAACCGACTACTCCCTGCGCGACGTTCAGGCGCTGGCCGACGTGGTGCACGATGCCCGCGATATCGCCGCCAGCATCTCCTCGGGCTCGTTTAAAACGGCCGGAATGGCGATCCTGCCTTGTTCAATCAAAACGCTCTCGGGCATCGTAAACAGCTATACCGACTCGCTGGTGACGCGCGCAGCGGACGTTGTGCTTAAAGAGCGTCGCCCGCTTGTGCTGTGTGTGCGCGAGACGCCGCTGCATCTTGGACACCTGCGCTTGATGACCCAGGCCGCCGAGCTCGGCGCGGTGATTATGCCGCCGGTACCGGCGTTCTACCATCGTCCTCAGACGCTGGATGACGTGATAAACCAGACCGTTAACCGCGTGCTGGATCAGTTTGATATCGACCTGCCGGAAGAGCTCTTCACGCGCTGGCAGGGAGCATAATCCGTTGCACAAGCAGAGTGCATGAAAAGACAAATTGCCCCGCTTTGGGGCAAAACTGCAACCGCGATCATATCCTCGACATTTAATTCGTTTTTTCCCCTTATCCCTCTCCGGTTCGTTCGGCAGACCTGCTATCTTTCACCATTAAGGCAATATCGCAACGTTTTATTAACATATTTAACGTCTGTTTTTATATCCGACGAAGATATGGCATAAGACCTGCAAGACAGCCCTGCAACACAACACACAACACAAACCATAATAAAATTACGGTTCTTGAGGGTCAATGTATGAAGAAGACGGTTCTGGCTCTGTCTTTGCTCGTGGGGTTAAGTGCGGCAGCAGGCAGTTATGCAGCGCTTCCACAGACGGTACGTATCGGTACGGACGCGACCTACGCGCCTTTCTCGTCTAAAGATGAAAAAGGGGAGTTCGTTGGGTTTGATATCGATCTCGGAAATGAGATGTGCAAACGTATGCAGGTGAAATGCACGTGGGTGGGCAGCGACTTTGACGCATTGATCCCGTCGCTGAAGGCCAAGAAGATTGATGCCATCATCTCCTCTCTCTCCATCACCGAAAAACGTCAGCAGGAGATCGCCTTCTCTGACAAACTCTACGCGGCGGACTCGCGCCTGATCGCGGCTAAAGGTTCACCAATTAAGCCAACCATCGACTCGCTGAAGGGCAAGCACGTGGGCGTGCTTCAGGGCTCAACCCAGGAAGGCTATGCCAACGCGAACTGGCGTGAGAAGGGCGTAGACGTTGTGCCTTATCAGAACCAGGATCTGATTTATTCTGACCTCACTGCCGGACGCCTTGACGCGGCGTTCCAGGATGAAGTGGCCGCAAGCGAAGGCTTCCTGAAGCAGCCGGCGGGCAAAGAGTACGCCTTTGCAGGTTCGTCAGTTAAGGATAAAAAGTACTTTGGTGACGGCACCGGTATTGGCCTGCGTAAAGACGATGCGGAGCTGAAAGCGGCCTTCGACAAAGCCTTTACCGAACTGCGCAAAGACGGGACTTACGACAAACTGGCGAAAAAATATTTCGACTTCAACGTCTACGGTGATTAACGTTTCGACGCAATGCCCCTTTATGGTGCATTGAGGGCTTACGCGATCCAATATGGTGCGAAGCGTGCACCGTATTGGATCGCAGCGTGCATAGTTAAGCACTAATAATGCAAAAAATTCCGGATGAAAGGCATTATCCTTTGCCTGTCGGAGGGAATTAATGGCACATTAACAGCACCCCGTCGTCGTAAAAAATCCGTATAAAGACAGTTTGTTGAGGATAGATATGAAAAAACTGGTGTTGTCTCTTTCTCTGGTTCTGGCTTTTTCCAGCGCCACCGCGGCTTTTGCAGCAATTCCGCAAAAAATTCGTATTGGTACCGATCCAACTTATGCCCCGTTCGAATCGAAGAATGCGAAAGGCGAGCTGGTCGGTTTTGATATCGATCTGGCCAACGAGCTGTGCAAACGCATCAAAGCGCAATGTACGTACGTCGAGAACCCGCTGGACGCGCTCATCCCGTCGCTGAAAGCCAAAAAAATCGACGTCATTATGTCCTCCCTTTCCATCACCGAAAAACGCCAGCAGGAGATTGCCTTTACCGACAAACTCTATGCGGCCGATTCACGCCTGGTCGTGGCGAAGTCCTCTGACATCCAGCCAACCCTTGAATCGCTTAAAGGCAAGCGCGTGGGCGTCCTGCAGGGCACCACCCAGGAAACCTACGGCAACGAGCACTGGGCGCCGAAAGGGATTGAAATCGTCTCTTATCAGGGCCAGGAAAACATTTACGCTGACCTGACGGCGGGCCGCATTGATGCCGCGTTCCAGGACGAAGTCGCCGCGAGCGAAGGCTTCCTGAAACAGCCGGTCGGTAAAGACTACAAGTTTGGCGGTCCGTCCATTAAGGACGAGAAGCTCTTCGGCGTGGGTACCGGTATGGGCCTGCGTAAAGAAGACAACGAGCTGCGCGAAGCGCTGAACAAGGCGTTTGCAGAGATGCGCGCGGACGGCACATACGACAAGCTGGCGAAAAAGTATTTTGATTTCAACGTTTACGGCGGCTAACCGCCCCGTCAAATAACGTGCGGCCCCTCCCCTAAAGGGAGGGGAAAAGACACGGATTACCACTCACGACACGACAGGGCACGCGGTATGCTGTACGGATTTTCTGGCGTTATTCTACAAGGCGCGCTTGTCACCCTTGAGCTGGCTATCAGCTCCGTGGTACTGGCGGTGCTGATAGGGCTGGCAGGCGCGGGGGCGAAGCTATCGGCTAATAAACCGTTGGCGCTGATTTTTGAAGGCTATACCACGCTGATCCGCGGCGTTCCCGATCTGGTGCTGATGCTGCTGATTTTTTACGGCCTGCAGATTGCCCTGAACGGCGTCACGGATGCGGTCGGCATGGACCAGATCGATATCGACCCGATGGTGGCCGGTATCATCACCCTCGGCTTCATCTACGGCGCGTACTTCACCGAAACCTTCCGCGGTGCCTATATGGCGGTGCCGAAAGGCCATATCGAAGCGGCGACCGCCTTTGGCTTTACCGCGTCGCAGACGTTTCGCCGGATTATGTTCCCGGCCATGATGCGCTACGCGCTGCCTGGCATCGGTAACAACTGGCAGGTTATCCTCAAGGCTACCGCGCTAGTCTCTCTGCTCGGCCTGGAAGACGTGGTGAAAGCCACCCAGCTCGCCGGAAAAAGCACCTGGGAGCCTTTCTACTTTGCGGTAGTGTGCGGCGTAATTTATCTGGTCTTTACGACCGTCTCCAATGGTGTGCTGCTTCTGCTCGAACGTCGCTACTCCGTGGGTGTGAAGAGGGCTGACCTGTGATTGAGATTATTCAGGAATACTGGAAATCCCTGCTGTGGACGGACGGCTATCGCTTTACGGGCGTGGCGATCACCCTGTGGCTGCTGATCTCCTCCGTGGTGATGGGCGGCATTCTGGCGGTGTTTTTGGCGATTGGCCGCGTGTCGAACAATAAATTTATCCAGTTCCCCATCTGGCTGTTTACCTACGTATTTCGCGGTACGCCGCTCTACGTGCAGCTGCTGGTCTTCTATTCGGGCATGTACACGCTGGAGATTGTGAAAGGCACGGAAATGCTCAACGCCTTCTTCCGCAGCGGCCTGAACTGTACGGTGCTGGCGCTCACGCTAAATACCTGCGCCTATACCACCGAGATTTTCGCCGGTGCCATTCGCTCCGTACCGTACGGCGAGATCGAAGCGGCGCGCGCGTACGGCTTCTCGTCGGTGAAGCTGTATCGCTGCATTATCCTGCCGTCGGCGCTGCGCATCGCGCTGCCCGCCTACAGCAATGAAGTGATTTTAATGCTGCACTCTACCGCGCTGGCCTTTACCGCGACGGTACCGGACCTGCTTAAGATCGCCCGCGATATCAACTCCGCGACCTATCAGCCGTTTACCGCCTTCGGCATTGCGGCGGTGCTTTATCTGATCATTTCTTACGTCCTGATCAGCCTGTTCCGCAAGGCGGAAAAACGCTGGTTGCAGCACATAAAACCTTCTTCGACGCACTGAGAACTATGATGGCTGAGAACAAATTAAACGTTATTGATTTGCACAAACGCTACGGCGAACACGAAGTGCTGAAAGGGGTCTCGCTGCAGGCGAACGCGGGGGACGTAATCAGCATTATCGGCTCGTCCGGTTCGGGTAAAAGTACCTTCCTGCGCTGCATTAACTTCCTCGAAAAGCCGAGCGAAGGCACGATTGTGGTGAGCGGGCAGAATATTAACCTGGTGCGGGATAAAGACGGGCAGCTGAAGGTGGCGGACAAAAACCAGCTGCGCCTGCTGCGCACCCGTCTGACGATGGTCTTCCAGCACTTTAACCTCTGGAGCCATATGACGGTGCTGGAGAATGTGATGGAAGCGCCGATTCAGGTGCTGGGCTTAAGCAAGCAGGAAGCCCGCGAGCGCGCGGTGAAATACCTGGCGAAGGTAGGCATCGACGAGCGCCAGCAGATTAAGTACCCGGTGCATCTCTCCGGCGGACAGCAGCAGCGCGTCTCTATTGCTCGCGCGCTGGCGATGGAGCCGGAAGTGCTGCTGTTTGACGAGCCAACCTCGGCGCTGGATCCGGAACTCGTCGGCGAAGTGCTGCGCATCATGCAGAAGCTGGCCGAAGAGGGCAAAACCATGGTGGTGGTCACGCACGAAATGGGCTTCGCCCGCAACGTCTCAAACCACGTCATTTTCCTGCATCAGGGAAAAATCGAGGAGCAGGGCCATCCGGACGAGGTGTTAGCGAATCCGCAGAGTCCGCGCCTGCAGCAGTTCCTGAAAGGATCGCTGAAGTAGCATTCTTGCCCGCTGGCGCTGCGCTTGCCGGGCCTGCGGGATGGGTGTTCTCCCTCTCCCCGTGGGAGAGGGCTGGGTGGGGGCATCATAACGCACCGCACTCCAGCCGGTACACCCAGTCGTCGTAGCGCACGCCGTCTATCTCATACGCCTTTTCCAGCACCTGCGTGCGCACAAAGCCCGCTTTCTCCAGCACCCGCACCGATCCGCCGTTGTCCGCCAGCACGTAAGCGTTAATCGCCTTCACGCCGATCTGGCTAAACGCGTAGCCGCATACCGCGCTCAGCGCCTCGCTGGCGATTCCTTTTCCCTGCGCGGCGGGCACTACCGTATAGCCAACATCCGCTTCCTCGCGATTTTCCGTGCTGATCTGCAGGCCTATATCACCGAGCGGCGTGGCGTCGTCGCGCTGGCGGATCACAAAGACGTGGGCGGCGGTAAGGCGCGCTGCAAACACGCGTCGGGTCTCTTTTTCCGGCGCGATGGCGGCCATATAGCGCATGATGCTGCGATCTTCGCGCAGCGTGCGGAAGAACGCCCAGTCAGAGGGTTCGAAAGGAGCGAGGATAAGTCGAGGGGTGGTGATGATTGCCATTGTTACGCCATTTCATCTGAACATGGCGTATCACTGTAACATATTCACCGCACTACATCCCCCAGCGCCTCTTCCAGGTCATACCAGCGAAAGGCAAATCCTGCGGCCTCCAGCCTTTTTGGCAGCGCGCGCTGTCCGCCCAGCACCAGCACCGATGATTCGCCCATCAGCAGGCGGATCGCCGTGGCCGGCACGCGCAAAATCGCAGGACGATGCAGGGCGTGACCGAGCGCGTGGGCAAACTGTTCGTTGCGCACCGGGTAGGGGGAAACCATATTGAACGGCCCCCGCAGGTCGTTATCCAGCAGCCAGATAATGCCGTTCACCATATCGTCGATATGTATCCAGGCAAGATACTGACGCCCATTACCGATGGGGCCGCCAAGGCCCATCTTAAACGCGGGGAGCATTTTGCCCAGTATGCCTCCCTTGGGGGCGAGGACGACGCCGGTGCGCAGCAGGCAGACGCGCGTTTTATCGCTCTGCGCGGCGCTGGCGATTTGCTCCCAGCGGGCGCAGAGCTTGTGGGTAAATTCGTTATGCGGCGGTTCTTCTTCCGTCACCACCACTTCGCCGAGGTCGCCGTAGTAGCCCGCCGCTGAGCCGGAAATAAGCACCGACGGCGGCGCGTCGCTGTTGCGGATAAGCTCTACCAGCCTTTCGGTAATATTCCACCGGCTGTGGCACAGGCGTTGCTTTTGCTCCTCGGTCCAGCGCTTGTCGGCAATCGGCTCGCCCGCAAGGTTGATGACGGCGTCGAAGCCGTTAAGATTCTGCTGTTCGGCCAGCCCCTTCCAGATGTCGATCCCCGCCCCCAGCGCCTGACGCGCTTTTTCCGGGCTGCGCGTCACCACGGTGATGTCGTGGTGCAGCGCGTGCAGGCGAGGAATAAGGTGGCGCCCAATCAGGCCCGTGCCGCCGGTCAGCAAAATCTTCATACGACCTCCAGTTTACGCCTCGCGCTGCCAGCTTAACGTCATCGAGACGGAGTCGGCGTAGCGCAGGGCGTGCAGTTTATCGATCTCAACTTCAGCATAAGTGACCCAGTGATGTTCACGTGCGATGTCGAGCACATCCTGAGTTAATTTTTCCAGCAGGTAGAAACGGTTGTTCTCAACGTACCGGATGATGCTTTTGGTAATGGTGCGGTAGTTCAGCGCGTCGTTGATGTCTTCGCTGGCGCGCGCCTTGTCCGCCGGGTAGTGGATCGCCACGTTGATCACGATATCCTGACGGTTGGCGATCTCTTCGTCTTTAATGCCAATGAACGTCCGTAAGCGTAAGTTTTTTATGCGAATAATTGCATCAGGCTGCGACATTGCAGGTCTTCTCCATGTCATTATTTCCTCCATGATACATGAGGAAATAATTTGCGCCCATCTCGCTAAATCTGCTGTATTTTCTGCATCGCCCGCGCTGTGGCCGGGCGCGTGCGGATGCGCTCGAACCAGTTGTTGATCGCCGGAAAGGCGGCCAGGTCGATGCGGTGGCGCTCGTGCGTATTGATCCACGGCCAGCAGGCGATATCGGCAATGCTGTAGTGCTCCCCGCCCAGCCAGGGCGTTTTCTCCAGCTGACGGTTAAGTACGCCATAAAGCCGCTGGGTTTCAACCTGAAAGCGCTCAATGGCATACGGGATAGGCTGCGGGGCGTAGGCGGTGAAGTGATGGTTTTGCCCGAGCATCGGCCCCAGCCCGCTCGACTGCCAGAAAAGCCATTGCAGCGTGTGGTGGCGCTCGCGCAGCTCACCGCTCAGCAGCGTACCCGTTTTCTCGGCGAGATAGAGCAGGATCTCCCCGGATTCAAACAGGCTCAGCGGCCTGCCGCCGTCAGCGGGAAGGTGATCGATGATGGCCGGAATTTTATTGTTTGGGGAGATGGCTAAAAACAGGGGGCCGAACTGTTCTCCCTTGCCAATATCGACAGGGATAATGCGGTAATCCAGCTCGGCTTCCTCCAGAAAGAGCGTAATTTTATGGCCGTTAGGGGTAGGGGCATAATAGAGATCTATCATTCTCAACTCCTGTCAGTGCGAAAAGTGATGCCATAACACGAGTATAGGTGCTTGTCGCAGGTCGTGAGTTTTCATCAAGTGACAGCGGGGCAAAGAGATTATATGTTGAGTAAAAACCGATCAGCCGATGAGGATGTTATGAACCAGCCTGCAATAACCCTGTGGTCCGATGCCAACTTCTTTTCACCTTATGTTTTAAGCGCGTACGTGGCGCTGGCCGAGAAAGGATTGGCGTTTACCCTGAAGAGCATCGATCTGGACCGCGGTGAGCATTTGCAGCCGCAGTGGCAAGGCTATGCCCTGACCCGGCGCGTGCCGGTGCTGGACATTGAGGGTTTTGAGCTGAGTGAATCTTCGGCGATCGACGAGTATCTGGAAGATCGCTTTGCGCCGCCTGAGTGGGAGCGAATCTATCCTCACGATCTGCAAAAGCGCGCGCGAGCGCGTCAGATCCAGGCGTGGCTGCGCAGCGATCTGGTGCCGATTCGCGTGGAGCGCTCTACCGACGTGGTTTTTGCCGGCGTCAAAAAACCGGCGTTAAGCGCGGAGGGGCTGGCAAGCGCCCAAAAGCTGATTGATACCGCCACCTCGCTGTTGGATCACGGCAACCCGAATCTCTTCGGCGAGTGGTGTATTGCGGACACCGATCTGGCGCTAATGCTCAACCGGCTGATCCTCAACGGCGACGCCGTGCCGCAGCTGCTGGTGGACTATGCCGCATTCCAGTGGCAGCGCGCGTCGGTGCAGCGTTTTGTCGCTCTCTCGGCGAAGCGCGCGGGCTGATTCAGCCGGACGCTTAAGGTATAATAAGGGCAGTCTGTTTTCTCAAGGAGTAACTGATGAAACTGATGTTTGCATCGGATATCCACGGATCGCTGCCCGCGACCGAGCGCGTCCTCTCGCTGTTTGACCAAAGCGACGCCCGGTGGCTGGTGATACTTGGCGACGTTCTAAACCACGGTCCGCGCAATGCGTTGCCGGAGGGCTATGCTCCCGCAAGGGTGGCGGAAAAGCTTAATCCGTACGCGTCCCGCATTATTGCCGTGCGCGGCAACTGCGACAGCGAAGTGGACCAGATGCTGCTGCAATTCCCCATTACCGCACCGTGGCAGCAGGCGCTGCTGGAAACGTGCCGCCTCTTTTTGACTCACGGTCACCTTTTTGGCCCCGCCAACCCGCCGCCTCTCGCGGCTGGCGATGTCCTGGTTTATGGCCATACTCATACTCCGGTGGCGGAAAAACGCGGCGAGATATATCACTTTAACCCCGGCTCGGTCAGCATTCCAAAAGGGGGCTATCCGGCGAGCTATGGCATGCTGGTTGATAATTCATTACGCGTTATCGCACTTAATGATCAGCAAGTTATTGCGCAGGTAGCGATTAATCCGTAAGTTACACCTCAACTGCAAACGCGCCGAAAGAGCGCTTAGATAGAGAAGGTTTCCCGATGGTGGAGCAGAGTCATTTGGCGAGTACAGAGTGGGTTGACATTGTCAGCGAAGAGAATGAAGTGATCGCGCAGGCTAGCCGCGCACAAATGCGCGCAGAGCGCCTGCGCCACCGCGCAACGTATATTGTGGTGCATGACGGCATGGGTAAAATCCTGGTCCAGCGCCGCACGGATACCAAAGATTTCCTTCCCGGCATGCTGGACGCCACCGCGGGCGGCGTGGTGCAGGCGGATGAAGTGCTGCTGGACTCCGCGCGCCGCGAAGCCGAAGAAGAGTTAGGCATTGCCGGCGTGCCGTTCGCCGAGCACGGGCAGTTCTATTTCGAAGATGAACACTGTCGCGTCTGGGGCGGACTGTTTAGCTGCGTCTCCCACGGGCCTTTCGCGCTCCAGGAAGAAGAGGTCAGCGAGGTGAGCTGGATGACGCCGGAAGAGATCACCGCGCGCTGCGATGAGTTCACGCCGGATTCGCTAAAAGCGCTAGCGCTGTGGATGACCCGTAACGCGAAAAATGAATCGACGAAGCCTGAGAAAGAGGAAGAGGCCGAGTAGGTCTGAACGCTGGCTGGAAATAAAAAAGGCGACCAGATTACGTGGTCGCCTTTTTTGTGCCCGATTCGGCCTATAAAACCGTAGGCCCGGTAAGCGCGAGCGCCACCGGGCTTTTAGCTTACTGCTGCTGTGAAGACTGAATCGCGGTCAGTGCAATGGTATAGACGATATCGTCTACCAGCGCACCGCGGGACAGGTCGTTCACCGGCTTGCGCATACCCTGCAGCATTGGCCCGATGGAGATCAGGTCGGCAGAACGCTGTACCGCTTTGTAGGTGGTGTTACCGGTGTTCAGATCCGGGAAGATGAACACGGTAGCGCGACCGGCAACCGGCGAGTTCGGCGCTTTGGATTTTGCCACGTCAGCCATCACGGCGGCGTCGTACTGCAGCGGGCCGTCGATCATCAGGTCAGGACGTTTTTCCTGCGCAATACGGGTTGCTTCACGCACTTTCTCTACGTCGCTGCCCGCGCCGGAGGTGCCGGTGGAGTAGGAGAGCATCGCCACGCGCGGCTCGATGCCGAAGGCAGTCGCGGAATCTGCGGACTGGATAGCGATCTCAGCCAGCTGCTCTGCGGTTGGATCCGGGTTGATCGCGCAGTCGCCGTAAACGTAAACCTGTTCAGGCAGCAGCATGAAGAACACGGAGGAGACCAGAGAGCTGCCCGGTGCGGTTTTGATCAGCTGCAGCGGTGGACGGATGGTGTTTGCGGTGGTGTGAACCGCACCGGAAACCAGGCCGTCAACTTCGTCCTGCTCAAGCATCAGCGTGCCCAGCACAACGTTGTCTTCCAGCTGCTCGCGCGCAACGGCTTCGGTCATGCCCTTGCTCTTACGCAGCTCAACCAGACGCGCAACGTAGCTTTCGCGAACCACTTCCGGGTCAACGATTTCGATGCCAGCGCCCAGTTCAACGCCCTGAGAGGCCGCCACGCGGTTGATCTCGTCAGGGTTACCCAGCAGCACACAGGTCGCGATGCCGCGCTCTGCGCAGATAGCCGCTGCTTTAACGGTACGCGGTTCGTCGCCTTCTGGCAGAACAACGCGTTTGCCCGCTTTGCGCGCCAGCTCGGTCAGCTGGTAACGGAAGGCTGGCGGAGACAGACGACGGCTACGTTCGGAGGTCGCGGTCAGGGATTCGATCCAGTCTGCGTTGATGTAGCCCGCAACGTATTCCTGTACTTTCTCAATGCGTTCGTGGTCGTCAACCGGCACTTCCAGGTTGAAGCTCTGCAGGCTCAGGGAGGTCTGCCAGGTGTTGGTGTTCACCATGAAGACCGGCAGGCCGGTCGCAAACGCGCGTTCGCACAGCTTGCTCACGCGCGGATCCATCTCGTACGCGCCGGTCAGCAGGATGGCGCCGATTTCAACGCCGTTCATCGCGGCCAGGCACGCTGCAACCAGCACGTCAGGACGGTCAGCGGAGGTCACCAGCAGGGAACCTGCACGGAAGTGTTCCAGCATGTGCGGAATGCTGCGCGCGCAGAAGGTCACGGACTTAACGCGGCGAGTGTTAATGTCGCCTTCGTTGATTACCGTAGCGTTCAGGTGGCGCGCCATGTCGATTGCACGGGTCGCAATCAGGTCGAAGCTCCACGGCACCGCGCCCAGCACCGGCAGTGGGCTGGATTCCTGCAGGGTTGCCGGGTCAACTTTAACCACTTTCGCTTTAGACGAGTCGTCGAAGATCTCGGACAGGTCAGGACGAGTGCGGCCTTGCTCATCAACCGGAGCGTTCAGTTTGTTAACGATAACGCCGGTGATGTTGCTGTTTTTCGCGCCGCCGAAGCTGCTGCGGGTCAGCTCGATGCGCTCTTTCAGCTGTTCCTGGGTATCGGTACCCTGGGACATCACGAAGACGATTTCTGCGTTCAGCGTTTTCGCGATTTCGAAGTTCAGAGACTGCGCAAACTGGTGTTTGCGGGTCGGCACCAGGCCTTCAACCAGCACCACTTCCGCATCTTGGGTATTCGCGTGGTAGTTGGCGATGATCTCTTCCATCAGCACGTCTTTCTGGTTGCTGGACAGCAGAGATTCAACGTGGCTCATCTTCAGCGGTTCAGCCGCTGGCAGACTGGAGTTCTTGCGAACGATGGAGGTCGTCTGGTCTGGCGCATCGCCACCGGCGCGAGGCTGGGCGATAGGCTTAAAGACGCTCAGACGAACGCCTTTACGTTCCATAGCACGGATCACGCCAAGGCTGACGCTGGTCAGGCCGACGCTGGTTCCGGTAGGGATCAGCATAATTGTACGGGACACGGTTTATCCTCTTTCGTTACCGCCAAACGGGGCGGGCTACAAAACAGCACCGCCAGCATTGCTGGCGGTGTGGAATCAGGCAGTCAGGCGGTTCGCGTCTTGCGCGATGACCAGCTCTTCGTTGGTTGGGATAACCAGCGCAGGACGGGTGCCTTCTTTGTTGATGAAGCCAGACTTGCCGAAGCGGGCAGCCAGGTTACGCTCGTGATCGACTTCAAAGCCCAGAACGCCCAGTTTGCCCAGGGACAGTTCACGAACCATCGCCGCGTTTTCACCGATACCGCCGGTGAAGACTACCGCGTCCAGACGACCGTCCATCAGCGCGGTGTAAGAGCCGATGTATTTCGCCAGGCGGTGGCAGTAAACGTCCATTGCGCGCTTAGCGTCTGCTTTGCTGTCGTAGTTGTCTTCAACGTAACGGCAGTCGCTGGTCACTTCGGTCAGACCCAGCAGGCCAGACTCTTTGGTCAGCATTTTGTTGATGTCATCAACGCTCATGCCCAGGTTGTCGTGCAGGAAGAAGATGATCGCCGGGTCGATGTCACCGGTGCGGGTGCCCATCACCAGGCCTTCCAGCGGGGTCAGACCCATGGAGGTATCAACACATTCACCGTTGCGGATTGCAGAAACGGAACCCCCGTTGCCCAGGTGGCAGGTGATGATGTTCAGCTCTTCAACCGGCTTGTTCAGGGTTTTAGCGGCTTCCTGAGTCACATAGTAGTGGCTGGTACCGTGGAAGCCGTAACGACGAACGCCGTGCTCTTTATACAGGTTGTACGGCAGGGCGTAGAGGTAAGACTCTTCCGGCATGGTCTGATGGAACGCGGTGTCGAACACGGCCACGTTTTTGTCTTTCAGATGTGGGAAGGATTTCAGCGCTTCAGTGATACCGATCAGGTGAGCCGGGTTGTGCAGTGGCGCAAACGGCGCCGCATCTTTGATGCCCTGAATCACGGTCTCGTCGATAATCACAGATTTGGTGTATTTTTCGCCGCCGTGGACGATACGGTGACCAATCGCAGTCAGCTGAGCAGACAGTTCTGGTTTTTGTGCCAGAATAGTGTTAACGATAAAGTTCAGCGCTTCACTGTGAGCGGCGCCTGCACCTAAAGCCGCTTCTTGTTTGCTGCCGTCCATCTTCCACTTGATACGTGCTTCAGGCAGATGGAAACATTCGGCCAAACCAGAGAGGTATTCTTCGCCGTTCAGCGCATCGATGATGGCAAATTTGAGGGAAGAACTACCGCAGTTCAGAACCAGTACTAACTTACTCGACATGGAAGTACCTATTATTGATACGTGGCTAAAAAAACGTCAGTGAGTCTAAAAGCGTAACGCATGATGACCCAGACATTTATGATTAACATCATGTCAGGCGAACTTTCTGGCATGATGGAAGAAATACATATGATTTTATGCCATTTTGAACATTTTTCAGGCAATGGCATAATATGCGATAATTTGACGAGTTAAAGATTCTCGTCTAAGGCCGCATCGGCTGGCACAGGATACCTGATACGCGGTATCGATGACAAAATATTTTGAACGTTGTCATAGCCGGTTGTGGTTTTGCAGAAAAATTTTAATTTTTATACGTGAAGTTGAGGTACAGCCATGTCGACACCCGAAATCCCGCCCGTGAACTTCTTCAGCCTGTTTCGACGGGGGCAGCATTATTCAAAGACGTGGCCGATGGAAAAGCGCCTCGCGCCTATGTTCATTGATAATCGCGCGATCCGCGCCACGCGCTATGCGATCCGCTTTATGCCGCCTGTGGCGATCTTCACGCTGTGCTGGCAAATCGCGCTGGGCGGTCAGCTTGGCCCGGCCGTGGCGACCGCGCTTTTTGCGCTCAGCCTGCCGATGCAGGGCCTCTGGTGGTTAGGCAAACGCTCGGTTACGCCGCTCCCGCCTTCTATTTTACACTGGTTTTACGAAGTGCGCGGTAAACTTGAGGAAGCAGGACAGGCGCTGGCGCCTGTTGAAGGCAAGCCGGATTACCAGGCGCTAGCCGACACCCTCAAGCGGGCTTTTAAGCAGCTTGATAAAACATTCCTCGATGATTTGTGATTGATCATCGAAACAATGAATAAAAGAAGGCACAGTAACCCCCTGTTACCGTGTCTTTTTTTTCAAGTGCAATGCGCTACAGGAGTCGAAAGATGGAAATGACCCATGCTCAACGTCTGATTTTGTCTAATCAGTACAAAATGATGACTATGCTTGATCCCGATAACGCTGAGCGCTACAGCCGCTTGCAGACCATCGTCGAACGCGGGTTTGGCCTGCAGATGCGCGAGCTGGATCGCGAGTTCGGCGAGCTGAAGGAAGAAACCTGCCGCATCGTTATCGACATCATGGAGATGTACCACGCGCTGCACGTGTCGTGGACCAATCTGAAGGACCCGCAGTCCATCGACGAGCGCCGCGTGACCTTCCTGGGCTTTGATGCCGCAACGGAAGCGCGCTACCTGAGCTATGTCCGCTTTATGGTGAACACCGAAGGGCGCTATACCCACTTCGACGCCGGTACGCACGGTTTCAACGCCCAAACGCCGATGTGGGACAAATACCAGCGCATGCTGAGCGTTTGGCACTCCTGCCCGCGCCAGTACCATTTAAGCAGCAACGAAATTCAACAAATCATTAATGCCTGACGGAGGTGCGTGTGCAGTGTAAAGGTTTTCTGTTTGATCTGGACGGTACGCTGGTGGACTCGCTGCCGGTAGTGGAGCGCTCATGGTGCCATTGGGCCGACAGGCACGGCATCGACCATCAAGAGGTACTGGATTTTATCCATGGCAAACAGGCCATTACCTCACTGAGACACTTTCTGGCCGGGCGTTCTGAGGAAGAGATTCAGTCGGAGTTTACCTATCTTGAGCAGATTGAGGCTACGGATACGAACGGCATCACCGCGCTGCCGGGGGCGCGCGAGCTGCTGGAGCATCTGAACGAAGCGCAGATCCCGTGGGCCATCGTCACTTCCGGCTCTATTCCCGTTGCCCACGCGCGCCACAGGGCGGCGGGCTTACCGCAGCCGGAAGTGTTCATCACCGCCGAGCGCGTGAAGCGCGGCAAGCCGGAGCCGGATGCGTTTCTCCTTGGCGCTGAACTGCTGGGCCTTACTCCCGCTGAGTGCGTGGTAGTGGAAGACGCTGCGGCTGGGGTGCTGGCCGGGCTGAACGCCGGGAGTCACGTCATTGCCGTTAACGTTCCGGCGGGGTCTCCCCGGCTGAGTGAGGCGGACTTTGTGCTGGATTCTCTGACGGCACTGGCGGTGTCTAAGGCGCCTGATGGCGTTGTAACCGTCTCGCTAAAAATGTAATCCCATGATTTAGCCCCACGTTGCTGGGGCTTTTTTATGGCAAAATTTAATCTCTTCTCCCTGACAAGGATACGTTGTGAACGGTGAACTGATTTGGGTCCTCTGCCTGCTTTTTATCGCAATCATTCTTTTTGCCACGGGCAAGGTGCGCATGGATGCCGTCGCCCTGTTCGTGATCGTTGCCTTTGTGCTGAGCGGTACGCTTACCCTTTCAGAAGCCTTCTCCGGGTTTAGCGATCCGAACGTCATCCTGATTGCCGCCCTGTTTATTATCGGCGACGGCCTGGTCCGTACCGGCGTGGCGACCGTGATGGGTACCTGGCTGGTGAAGGTGGCGGGCAGCAGCGAAACCAAAATGCTGGTCTACCTGATGCTGACCGTGGCAGGGCTGGGGGCGTTTATGAGCTCGACCGGCGTCGTCGCCATCTTCATTCCAGTGGTGCTCAGCGTCTCTATGCGCATGCAGACCTCGCCGTCGCGACTGATGATGCCGCTGAGCTTCGCCGGGCTTATCAGCGGCATGATGACGCTGGTCGCCACGCCGCCGAATCTCGTCGTCAACAGCGAGCTGATCCGCGAAGGTCTGGACGGCTTCAGCTTTTTCAGCGTCACGCCGCTCGGGCTGGTCATTCTGGTGTTGGGCATTTTCTACATGCTGCTGACCCGTTTTGCCCTGAAGGGGGAAAAGCAGGATAAAAACAAAGACGGCTGGAAGCGGCGCACGTTCCGCGATCTGATCAAAGAGTACCGCCTCACGGGCCGCGCGCGGCGGCTCGCTATTCGCCCGGGTTCACCGCTGATTGGCCAGCGGCTGGACGATCTCAAGCTGCGCGAGCGCTACGGGGCGAACGTCATTGGCGTGGAGCGCTGGCGGCGTTTTCGTCGGGTCATCGTCAACGTTAACGGGGTATCGGAATTTCGCGCGCGTGACGTTCTGCTGATCGATATGTCCACGGCGGACGTAGACCTGCGCGAGTTTTGCAGCGAACAGCTGCTCGAGCCGATGGTGCTGCGCGGCGAGTATTTTTCAGACCAGGCGCTGGACGTGGGCATGGCAGAAGTGTCGCTGATCCCAGAGTCGGAGCTGCTGGGAAAAACGGTGCGCGAAATCGGTTTTCGTACCCGCTATGGCCTGAACGTGGTCGGCCTGAAGCGCGATGGCGTGGCGATGGAAGGCGCGGTGGTGGACGAGCCCATCCTGCTGGGCGATATCTTCCTGGTGGTCGGCAACTGGAAGCTCATCAGCCTGCTGGGGCAGAAGGGGCGTGACTTTGTGGTGCTCAACATGCCGGTGGAGGAGAGCGACGCGTCTCCGGCCCACAGCCAGGCGCCGCATGCGATATTTTGTCTGGTGCTGATGGTTGCCCTGATGCTAACCGACGAAATCCCTAATCCCGTGGCGGCGATAATCGCCTGCCTGCTGATGGGGAAATTTCGCTGTATTGATGCGGAAAGTGCTTACAAGGCGATCCACTGGCCGAGCATCATTCTCATTGTCGGAATGATGCCTTTCGCGCTGGCGCTGCAGAAAACGGGCGGCGTAGATTTGATCGTGAAGGGGCTAATGGACATCGGCGGCGGTTACGGTCCCTATATGATGCTGGTTTGCCTGTTTGTTATGTGCGCCTCCATCGGGCTGTTTATCTCCAATACAGCGACGGCAGTGCTTATGGCGCCTATTGCGCTGGCGATGGCTAAATCGATGAGCGTTTCACCGTATCCGTTTGCGATGATGGTGGCCATGGCGGCCTCCGCGGCATTTATGACGCCGGTCTCTTCACCGGTAAACACGCTGGTGCTGGGGCCGGGAAACTACACGTTTAGCGATTTTGTAAAGATTGGGGTGCCATTCACCGTGCTGGTCATGGTGGTGTGCGTGGTGTTGATTCCGATGCTATTCCCGTTCTGATTATATTGCCGGGCGGCGGCTGCGCCTTACCCGGCATACGGTCAGAGGGGCGAATCCTGGCTGATCTCATCCAGCGATAAATGGAAGCTCGGCACAAACACCTGCATAAAGTAATCCATCTCATCGCTGCGGCGGGATTCCAGCGTTTTCTCCAGCCGCGTTTTGGCCAGTAAAAACTCGTTGTTTCCCGCGGACAGCTCTTCCAGACACTTCAGGTAAGCGCACAGCGCGTCCGCCTGCTTCACCAGCAACTTCTCCTCTTCCGTGTACTGATGTTCGTCAATGAGCGGCTCAAAAATATCGCGCAGCTCTTCCGGCACCATGTCAATTAGCTTCTGCTGGGCGATTTTTTCAATCGCCTTATATTCCTGGGCAATCTGCGAGTTGAAGTATTTAACCGGCGTGGGTAAATCACCGGTCAGCACTTCTGACGCATCGTGATACATCGCCAGAAGCGCAATGCGTTCGGCGTTGACCTGGCCGTTAAACTTGCGGTTTTTAATCGCCGCCAGCGCGTGGGCGACCATTGCCACCTGAAGGCTATGCTCAGACACGTTCTCCGTGCGCACGTTGCGCATGAGCGGCCAGCGGTTGATTAGCTTAAGGCGGGACAGGTGGGCGAAGAAATGACTCTGACTCATAGGTTACCTTTTGTCTTTACGGCGACAGGCTTCATTGTGCGGGGAGGGGAGGGAAGATGCAAATCGACGGAATGTGCAGGCCGGGTAAGCGCAGCGTTACCCGGCGAGATGACCGTTACTGATGATATCCGGAGAGGAACCGGCCGAAGCGGCTGATTGCCATTTCAAGATCGTCCTCGCGCGGTAGGGTCACGATGCGCACGTGATCCGGCCACGGCCAGTTAAACGCGGTGCCCTGCACCAGCAGCACTTTTTCCTGCAGCAGGAAGTCGAGCACCATTTTCTGGTCGTCGTGAATATTAAAGCGCTTCGCGTCGATTTTCGGGAACATATACAGCGCGCCGTTCGGCTTCACGCAGGAGACGCCAGGAATATCGTTGATCAGCTCCCACGCGCGGTTGCGCTGTTCGTACAGGCGACCGCCTGGAACAATGAATTCACTGATGCTCTGGTAACCGCCGAGCGCGGTCTGGATTGCATGTTGCGCCGGGACGTTGGCGCACAGGCGCATCGAGGCCAGCATCTCCAGCCCTTCAATGTAGCCTTTAGCGTGTTTTTTTGGTCCGTTCAGCACCATCCAGCCCTGGCGGAAACCGGCCACGCGATAGGTTTTGGACAGGCCGTTGAAGGTCATCGTCAGCAGGTCCGGAGCGAGCGCCGCGATCGAGTGGTGCTGCGCCGCGTCATACAGAATCTTGTCGTAAATTTCATCGGCGAAGATGATCAGGTTGTGCTGGCGGGCCAGCTCAACGATCTCCAGCAGCAGCTCTTTGGAATAGACCGCGCCGGTTGGGTTATTCGGGTTGATGATCACGATGCCGCGGGTGCGCGGCGTGATTTTGGCGCGAATGTCGTCAAGGTCGGGGAACCAGTCGGAGGATTCATCGCAAAGGTAGTGGACCGCTTTTCCGCTGGAAAGCGAGACGGCCGCCGTCCAGAGCGGATAGTCAGGCGCCGGGACCAGCATTTCGTCACCGCTGTTCAGCAGCGCCTGCATGGCCTGCACGATAAGCTCAGAGACGCCGTTACCAATATAGATATCTTCAACGGTCACGTCGCGCATGCCGCGCGCCTGATAATGCTGCATGATGGCTTTACGCGCGGAGTAAAGTCCTTTGGAGTCACAATAGCCTTGCGCGGTGGGCAGGTTACGGATCACGTCAACCAGGATCTCATCCGGCGCTTCAAAACCAAACGGCGCGGGGTTACCAATGTTGAGTTTCAGAACTTTATTACCTTCCTCTTCAAGGCGTTTCGCCTCTTTGAGAACGGGACCGCGGATGTCATAACAGACGTTATCAAGCTTGCTGGATTTTTCGATAGGGGACATGAACTTTTAACCTTTTCGCTATTATTGCCACTCCCTGCCGTGGAAGCTAGCATGGAACAATGTACTCCCACACCGCTGCGTTTTGAAGGGTAGGCAGAGGAAGATTTTGCGCAATAAGCGAAATGTTGTGCAATGTATTTCTCTGCGTTAGTTCGTTTTTTGTGTTTTAAAGTTGTATGTTTAAGGTGTTTTTTGGTTTTTTATGTTTAGAAATTTATTTTTTATTGGATATTCTGCTGTATAAAATAAAATGCTATCCCGGCGGGGCCGGTTGTTACGTCCGGTGATGATTCGTAAAACATGAATGTTCGCCCGCCCAGGACATTAATTGTGCTACAGATATAAACGTTACTCATGTGAAATTAATGTTAAGTGTTATTAATGAATAGTCCTAATCTAAATTAAAGTTTATTTATTATTAACGTGGGAGATGCAACTTTCGATATTTTTATTAAAATGAATTTGGCAGTAGCTTAGCGTCGTTAAATCCCGATAATGCATTAAGACTTATAAATAAAGTGGATTTGAGTTAAGATGCCATAAGGCAAAGTCGACGTAAGAGTGAACGGTTTTGTATTTCTTACCCGCTTTTCTTAATTAAATGATTGTTATTGTTATGATTATCTTTGGCTGGATTGTGTGAACCGCATCCTGCTACGTTGACAGCGCTGCGACAAAGATGGCAGAAAACGAGTCTTGGCTTTAATGAGATTTACATAAACCTGCACACATCGAATAATTCTTAACGTCTACGAGAATAAAAATTACGTCATGAAACGTGTTTTCTGACGGATGATATAAAGCAGCACAATAACTATCTGTCAGGCAGTCTGCCGGGCCGGGATGCGATAAAATCTTCAGAAGGAATTGTTTACCTGCTACACACAGCTTCAACCCGGGCAGCTCCGAACGAGCAACCTGAAAGTGAAAAAATATGATAAATGCAAATCGTCCGATAATGAATCTCGACCTCGATCTGCTGAGAACGTTTGTTGCGGTCGCCGATCTCAATACTTTTGCAGCAGCAGCCGCTGCCGTTTGCCGTACCCAATCCGCCGTGAGTCAACAGATGCAGCGGTTGGAGCAGCTGGTCGGTAAAGAACTGTTTGCGCGCCATGGCCGCAATAAGCTCCTGACCGAGCACGGTATTCAGCTTCTGGGTTATGCCAGAAAAATACTGCGTTTTAATGATGAAGCATGTATGTCATTAATGTTTAGCAATCTTCAGGGAGTGCTAACGTTAGGGGCATCTGATGAGTCAGCAGACACCATATTGCCTTTTCTTCTCAATCGCGTGAGTTCGGTTTATCCGAAACTCGCGCTGGACGTTAGCGTTAAGCGAAACGCCTTTATGATTGAGATGCTGAAAGAGAATGAAGTGGATCTGGTCGTGACCACGCATCGTCCTGGGCAATTTGATTGCCTGACCCTGCGCACATCCCCGACGCACTGGTATTGCGCCGCGGAGTATGTGTTGCAAAAAGGCGAGCCGATTCCGCTGGTGCTGCTGGACGATCCCAGCCCGTTCCGCGATATGGTGCTTACGGCGCTCAATAAGGCCAATATTCCCTGGCGTCTCGCCTATGTGGCGTCGACCTTACCCGCCGTGCGTGCTGCCGTTAAGGCGGGGCTGGGGGTGACGGCGCGTCCTGTGGAGATGATGAGCCCGGATCTGCGCGTATTGGGTAAAAGCGATGGTCTCCCCGGGCTGCCGGACACGGAGTATCTGCTTTGCCACAATGCTGCCAGCAATAACGATCTGGCAAAAGTCGTGTTCGAGGCCATGGAAAACTATCATAATCCATGGCAGTACGAGCAGATTACCTCCGAAGGAGGGGATGACTCCCTGATCGTTGAGGGGGATTTTGAGTGATTGATTGCTCAAAATTCTCGTAACAAAATGTAAGTGCAAAAAAGAGCCACTCACGTGTAATTCTCGTGAAGTGGTTTTTTTTTGCCATAAATAACCCCTTTACGAAAAAGGGATTATAAAATAACCTCGTATTATCAACGTAGTAAATGATTTTGGCTGTTTGTTGTACGCATTTGGTTCTAACTTCCTTCACAACCCCCTTATGTTAAAAAAGCGGGATATATGTTGCCGTTTTTTTGAGTGAATTAACAAAAGCGTGTCTCAGATCAAGAAAATACTCCTATTTAGGGGGAGGAATCGTTGGCAAATCCTGTCAAAATAGGAGGGTTATTTTTTTTACTTCCAAAACGGACACGATTCAACACCATGCATTTGACGTAAAGTCATGTACCCACCAGGGTTAAAGGGCATGAATTGTTAACGAGAATCGAACGATGTAATTTAATGTGAAGAAACCTTTGTTAAAGTTGACAAAAGGTTATAGAAAGGAGTAAAAAACCCCATCATTTTGCTGTCTATGTCTCATTTCTGACAGTTAGTGTAAGGTTTTTTTGTTCCTCCCCATGAATCGATGTGATGCCTATCTGCCAGCAAGAGCAGTGTCGTCGGTATCACTTTTGATGAGTAAGCAATGAGTATGTCAACATCCACAGAAGTCATCGCTCATCACTGGGCATTCGCAATCTTTCTTATTGTAGCCATTGGCCTGTGCTGCCTGATGTTAGTCGGCGGCTGGTTCCTGGGCGGTCGCGCCCGCGCAAGGCACAAAAACACACCTTTCGAATCAGGTATTGATTCCGTAGGTACCGCTCGCTTACGCCTGTCTGCCAAGTTTTATTTGGTAGCCATGTTCTTCGTCATCTTCGACGTGGAAGCGCTTTACCTTTTCGCATGGTCCACGTCCATTCGCGAAAGTGGTTGGGTGGGGTTTGTCGAGGCCGCAATTTTCATTTTAGTGCTACTGGCCGGTCTGGTTTACCTGGTGCGTATTGGCGCACTTGACTGGACGCCTGCGCGTTCACGTCGTGAACTTATCAACCCGGAAAACAGTAACTCTAATCGTCAGCAGTAACAGCGAGGCAATAAGATGGATTATACGCTCACCCGCATAGATCCTAACGGTGAGAATGACCGTTACCCCCTGCAAAAACAGGAGATCGTAACCGACCCCCTGGAGCAAGAAGTCAACAAAAGCGTGTACATGGGCAAGCTCGAACATGCCATGCACGATATGGTCAACTGGGGTCGTAAGAACTCCATCTGGCCTTACAACTTTGGCCTTTCTTGCTGCTACGTTGAAATGGTGACGTCATTCACTGCGGTGCATGACGTTGCGCGTTTTGGGGCCGAGGTACTGCGTGCGTCTCCGCGTCAGGCTGACCTGATGGTGGTGGCCGGTACGTGCTTTACCAAAATGGCGCCCGTTATTCAGCGTCTCTATGACCAGATGCTTGAGCCGAAATGGGTGATTTCCATGGGCGCGTGTGCAAACTCTGGCGGTATGTACGACATTTACTCTGTCGTTCAGGGCGTTGATAAATTCATCCCGGTGGATGTTTACATTCCTGGCTGCCCGCCGCGTCCTGAAGCGTACATGCAGGCCCTGATGCTGCTGCAAGAGTCTATTGGCAAAGAACGTCGTCCGCTCTCCTGGGTGGTAGGCGATCAGGGTGTATACCGCGCCAATATGCCGTCTGAGCGCGAGCGTAAACGCGGAGAACGTATTGCAGTCACCAACCTGCGTACGCCTGACGAAATTTAATTTGCGCCTGTGGGCCTGGAGAATACCTTCGCATATCACTACTCAAATAGCGCGAAGCCAGGCTTAACAGTCACCACGGACCATTTGCAATGGTGAACAATATGACCGACTTAACCGCGCAAGAAGCCGCCTGGCAAACACGGGATCATCTCGATGACCCAGTTATTGGCGAACTGCGCAACCGTTTTGGGCCGGATGCCTTTACTGTTCAGGCTACCCGCACCGGGGTACCCGTTGTTTGGGTCAAGCGTGAACAATTACTGGAAGTGGTCGATTTCCTCAAGAAATTGCCAAAACCTTACGTCATGCTGTTTGACTTACACGGCATGGATGAACGTCTTCGCACGCACCGCCAGGGTCTCCCTGCTGCGGATTTTTCCGTTTTCTACCACCTGATCTCAATAGACCGCAACACGGATATTATGCTCAAGGTGGCATTGTCTGAAAACGACATGCATCTGCCGACGATCACCAAACTTTTCCCGAACGCCAACTGGTACGAGCGTGAAACCTGGGAAATGTTTGGCATGACCTTCGACGGCCACCCGCACCTGACGCGCATCATGATGCCGCAGACCTGGACCGGCCACCCGCTGCGTAAAGACTACCCGGCACGCGCCACCGAATTTGACCCGTTTGAGCTGACCAAAGCCAAGCAGGATCTGGAGATGGAAGCGCTGACCTTCAAGCCGGAAGACTGGGGCATGAAGCGCGGCACCGAAAACGAGGATTTCATGTTCCTCAACCTCGGTCCAAACCACCCGTCTGCGCACGGTGCGTTCCGTATTATTCTCCAGCTTGATGGCGAAGAGATTGTCGATTGCGTTCCTGACATCGGCTACCACCACCGTGGTGCTGAGAAGATGGGTGAGCGCCAGTCCTGGCACAGCTACATTCCGTATACCGACCGTATTGAGTACCTCGGCGGTTGCGTCAACGAAATGCCTTACGTGCTGGCCGTTGAGAAACTGGCAGGCATCACCACGCCGGACCGCGTTAACGTGATCCGCGTCATGCTGTCTGAGCTGTTCCGTATCAACAGCCACCTGCTGTATATCTCCACGTTCATTCAGGACGTCGGCGCGATGACGCCGGTCTTCTTTGCCTTCACCGATCGTCAGAAAATCTACGATCTGGTCGAAGCGATCACCGGTTTCCGTATGCACCCGGCCTGGTTCCGCATCGGCGGCGTCGCGCACGATCTGCCGCGCGGCTGGGACCGTCTTCTGCGCGAGTTCCTGGAGTGGATGCCGAAGCGTCTGGATTCTTACGAGAAAGCCGCGCTGCGTAACACCATCCTCAAAGGCCGTTCTCAGGGCGTCGCGGCGTATAACGCGAAAGAAGCGCTGGAGTGGGGCACCACGGGGGCAGGGTTACGCGCGACGGGTATTGATTTCGACGTGCGTAAGGCCCGTCCTTATTCTGGCTATGAGAACTTCGACTTTGAAGTCCCGGTTGGCGGCGGCGTTTCTGACTGCTACACCCGCGTGATGCTGAAAGTGGAAGAGCTGCGCCAGAGCCTGCGCATTCTCCAGCAGTGCCTCGATAACATGCCGGAAGGCCCGTTCAAGGCGGATCACCCGCTGACCACGCCGCCGCCGAAAGAGCGCACGCTGCAACATATCGAAACCCTGATCACCCACTTCCTGCAGGTTTCCTGGGGCCCGGTCATGCCGGCACAAGAATCCTTCCAGATGGTTGAAGCGACCAAGGGTATCAACAGCTACTACCTGACCAGTGACGGCAGCACCATGAGCTATCGTACGCGTATTCGTACGCCGAGCTATGCGCACCTGCAGCAGATCCCGGCGGCTATTCGCGGCAGCCTGGTTTCTGACCTGATTGTGTATCTGGGCAGTATCGATTTTGTTATGTCAGACGTGGACCGCTAATTATGCACGAGAATCAACAACCACAAACCGAGGCTTTTGAGCTGAGTGAAGCAGAGCGTGCCGCCATTGAGCACGAGATGCACCACTACGAAGACCCGCGTGCGGCGTCCATTGAAGCGCTGAAAATCGTTCAGAAACAGCGTGGTTGGGTGCCGGATGGTGCGATCTACGAGATCGCGAAAGTGCTGGGTATTCCGGCAAGCGACGTGGAAGGCGTGGCAACGTTCTACAGCCAGATCTTCCGCCAGCCGGTCGGCCGTCACGTGATTCGCTACTGCGACAGCGTGGTTTGCCACATCACCGGCTACCAGGGCATTCAGGCTGCGATTGAGAAGAAGCTCAATATCAAGCCGGGCCAGACGACGTTCGACGGGCGCTTTACCCTGCTGCCAACCTGCTGCCTGGGTAACTGCGACAAGGGGCCGACCATGATGATTGATGAGGACACTCACAGCCATCTGACGCCGGAAGCGATTCCTGACCTGCTGGAGCAGTATAAATAATGAAAAATATTATTCTGACTCCTGAAACCCATCCGCTGACCTGGCGTCTTCGCGACGACAAGCAGCCGGTGTGGCTTGAAGAGTATCAGGCTAAAAATGGCTATGCCGGCGCGCGTAAAGCGCTGGGCGGCATGGCACCGGACGAGATCGTCAACGCCGTTAAAGACGCTGGCCTGAAAGGGCGCGGCGGCGCGGGCTTCTCCACCGGCCTGAAGTGGAGCCTGATGCCAAAAGACGAATCCATGAACATCCGTTACCTGCTGTGTAACGCTGATGAAATGGAGCCGGGCACCTATAAAGACCGCCTGCTGATGGAACAGCTGCCGCACCTGCTGGTGGAAGGCATGCTGATCTCCGCGTTCGCGCTAAAAGCCTACCGTGGCTACATCTTCCTGCGCGGCGAGTACATCGAAGCGGCGGAAAACCTGCGTCGCGCGATTGCGGAAGCCACCGAAGCGGGCCTGCTGGGCAAAAACATTCTGGGCACCGGTTTTGATTTCGAACTGTTCGTGCACACCGGCGCCGGGCGTTACATCTGTGGTGAAGAAACCGCGCTGATTAACTCCCTGGAAGGCCGCCGCGCGAACCCGCGCTCCAAGCCGCCGTTCCCGGCAAGCTCCGGCGTATGGGGTAAACCGACCTGCGTAAACAACGTCGAAACCCTGTGCAACGTTCCGGCGATCCTCGCTAACGGCGTGGAGTGGTATCAGGGCATCTCCTCAAGCAAAGATGCCGGTACCAAGCTGATGGGCTTCTCCGGCCGCGTGAAGAATCCTGGCGTCTGGGAACTGCCGTTCGGTACGACCGCGCGCGAAATTCTGGAAGACTATGCGGGCGGCATGCGCGATGGCCTGAAGTTCAAAGCCTGGCAGCCGGGCGGGGCAGGGACAGACTTCCTGACCGAAGCCCACCTTGACCTGCCGATGGAATTTGAAAGCATCGGCAAAGCGGGCAGCCGTCTGGGTACCGCGCTGGCGATGGCCGTCGACCACGAGATCGGCATGGTCCCGCTGGTGCGTAACCTGGAAGAGTTCTTTGCCCGCGAGTCCTGCGGCTGGTGTACGCCGTGCCGCGACGGTCTGCCGTGGAGCGTGAAGATCCTGCGCGCGCTTGAACGTGGCGAAGGCCAGCCTGGGGATATCGAAACGCTTGAGCAGCTGTGTCGATTCCTGGGGCCGGGCAAAACCTTCTGTGCCCACGCACCGGGCGCCGTTGAGCCGCTGCAGAGCGCGATTAAATATTTCCGCGAAGAATTTGAAGCAGGCATCAAGCAGCCGTTCAGCAATACCCAAGCCATCAATGGGATTCAGCCGAACCTGCTGAAAGCGCGCTGGTAAAACAGAATTTTGATTAACGCTCGAATTTAATTCGAGCCAACTGGAAGCATGCTAATGGCTACGATTCATGTAGACGGCAAAGAATACGAGGTCAACGGGGCGGACAACCTGCTAGAAGCTTGTCTGTCGCTCGGCCTTGATATTCCGTATTTTTGCTGGCATCCGGCGCTGGGCAGCGTCGGTGCTTGCCGCCAGTGTGCGGTGAAGCAATATCAAAACGCGGAAGACACGCGTGGTCGCCTGGTGATGTCCTGTATGACGCCAGCCACCGAAGGCACTTTTATTTCGATTGATGACGAAGAAGCCAAACAGTTCCGTGAAAGCGTGGTGGAGTGGTTGATGACCAACCATCCGCACGACTGTCCGGTTTGTGAGGAGGGCGGCAACTGCCACCTTCAGGATATGACCGTCATGACCGGTCACAGCTTCCGTCGCTATCGCTTTACCAAGCGTACCCACCGTAACCAGGACCTGGGGCCGTTCATCTCTCACGAAATGAACCGCTGCATCGCCTGCTACCGCTGCGTGCGTTATTACAAAGATTATGCAGACGGTCAGGATCTGGGCGTGTATGGCGCACACGACAACGTCTACTTCGGTCGTCCTGAAGACGGCGTGCTAGAAAGCGAATTCTCCGGTAACCTGGTAGAAATCTGCCCGACCGGCGTATTCACGGATAAAACGCACTCCGAGCGCTACAACCGTAAATGGGACATGCAGTTTGCGCCAAGCATCTGCCAGCAGTGTTCCCTCGGCTGTAACACCAGCCCGGGCGAGCGTTACGGCGAACTGCGCCGTATTGAAAACCGCTACAACGGAACCGTTAACCACTACTTCCTCTGCGACCGCGGTCGTTTCGGCTATGGCTATGTGAACCTGAAAGACCGTCCGCGTCAGCCGGTTCAGCGCCGTGGCGATGACGTGATCACGCTGAACGCCGAGCAGGCGATGCAGGGCGCGGCGGATATTCTGCGCCAGTCGAAGAAAGTCATCGGCATCGGCTCCCCGCGCGCCAGCATCGAAAGCAACTTCGCGCTGCGCGAGCTGGTTGGAGCGGAAAACTTCTACACCGGTATCGCCCAGGGCGAGCAGGAACGTCTGCAGCTGGTGCTGAAAGTGTTGCGTGAAGGCGGTATTCATACCCCTGCGCTGCGCGAAATTGAATCTTACGATGCGGTCCTGGTGCTGGGTGAAGACCTGACCCAGACCGGCGCTCGCGCCGCTCTGGCGGTTCGTCAGGCGGTGAAAGGCAAGGCGCGTGAAATGGCAGCGGCACAGAAAGTGGCCGACTGGCAGATTGCGGCAATCCTGAACATCGGCCAGCGCGCCAAGCATCCTCTGTTTGTGACCAACGTCGACAACACCCGTCTGGACGACATCGCCGCGTGGACCTATTGCGCGCCGGTTGAAGACCAGGCGCGTCTTGGCTTCGCGATTGCACACGCGCTGGACAACAGTGCGCCAGCCGTTGAGCTGGATCGCGACCTGCAAAACAAGGTCGATGTGATTGTTCAGGCCCTGGCTAGCGCGAAAAAACCGCTGATTATTTCCGGCACCAACGCCGGCAGCGCGGAGATCGTTCAGGCCGCTGCAAACGTTGCTAAAGCCCTCAAAGGCCGCGGCGCGGACGTGGGGATCACCATGATCGCTCGCGCGGTGAACAGCATCGGTCTGGGCATGATTGGCGGCGGCTCGCTGGAAGAAGCGTTAAGCGAACTGGAATCCGGTTCTGCTGACGCCGTTGTGGTGCTGGAAAACGATCTGCATCGCCACGCCTCTGCCGCGCGCGTTGATGCCGCGCTCTCCAAAGCGCCGCTGGTGATGGTTATCGACCATCAGCGCACCGCGATTATGGACAAAGCGCACCTGGTGCTCTCTGCGGCAAGCTTCGCCGAGAGCGACGGTACGGTGATCAACAACGAAGGCCGCGCGCAGCGCTTCTTCCAGGTTTATGATCCATCTTACTACGACAGCAACACCGTGATGCTGGAAAGCTGGCGCTGGCTCCACTCACTGCACAGCACCGTGCAGAGCCGTGAGGTGGACTGGACGCAGCTGGACCACGTTATCGACGCGGTGGTGCAAAAACTGCCTCAGCTTGCTGGCATCAAAGACGCGGCACCTGACGCAAGCTTCCGCATTCGCGGTCAGAAGCTGGCGCGTGAGCCGCACCGCTACAGCGGTCGCACCGCGATGCGCGCCAACATCAGCGTGCATGAGCCTCGTCAGCCGCAGGACAAAGACACCATGTTTGCCTTCTCCATGGAAGGGAACAACCAGCCGTCTGCGCCGCGCTCTCAGGTTCCGTTCGCATGGGCACCGGGCTGGAACTCCCCGCAGGCATGGAACAAGTTCCAGGCTGAAGTGGGCGGTTCTCTGCGCCACGGCGACCCGGGCGTGCGCCTGATTGAAGCCACCGAAACCGGTCTGGACTTCTTCACCAGCGTACCGGCGGGCTTTGAGGCTCAGGAAGGCAGCTGGCGCATTGCGCCGTACTATCATCTGTTCGGTAGCGACGAGCTGTCCCAGCGCTCACCGGTCTTCCAGACCCGTATGCCGCAGCCGTACATCAAGCTTAACCCGGCGGATGCCGCAAAGCTTGGCGTCAACGCGGGCGCGAACATTGCCTTTAGCTACGACGGCCAGACGATCAGCCTGCCGCTGATCATCTCTGAAAGCCTGACGGCAGGGCAGGTGGGTCTGCCGATGGGCATGCCTGGCATCGCGCCGGTACTGGCGGGTGCGCGTCTTGATAACCTGCAGGAGGCAAAAGCATGAGTTGGTTAACGCCGGATCTTATCGACATCCTGCTGAGCATTCTGAAAGCAGTCGTTATCTTGCTGGTGGTGGTCACCTGCGGCGCGTTCATGAGCTTTGGTGAACGTCGTCTGCTCGGCCTGTTCCAGAACCGTTACGGGCCGAACCGCGTGGGCTGGGGTGGTTCACTCCAGCTGGTGGCGGACATGATCAAGATGTTCTTTAAAGAGGACTGGATCCCGCGCTTCTCGGACCGCGTGATCTTTACTCTGGCACCGATGATCGCCTTCACCTCGCTGCTGCTGGCGTTTGCCATCGTTCCCGTCAGCCCGACCTGGGTTGTGGCTGACCTGAACATCGGCATTCTGTTCTTCCTGATGATGGCAGGCCTCGCGGTTTACGCGGTGCTGTTCGCAGGCTGGTCCAGTAACAACAAATACTCGCTGCTGGGTGCGATGCGTGCTTCCGCGCAGACGCTGAGCTACGAAGTGTTCCTGGGGCTCTCCCTGATGGGCGTGGTGGCGCAGGCCGGTTCATTCAACATGACCGACATCGTCAATAACCAGGCCGACATCTGGAACGTGATTCCACAGTTCTTTGGCTTTATTACCTTTGCTATCGCGGGCGTGGCGGTGTGTCACCGTCACCCGTTTGACCAGCCAGAAGCCGAGCAGGAACTGGCCGACGGTTATCACATTGAATATTCCGGCATGAAGTTCGGTCTGTTCTTCGTGGGCGAATACATCGGTATCGTCACCATTTCCGCGTTGATGGTAACGCTGTTCTTTGGTGGCTGGCATGGCCCGTTCTTACCGCCGTTCATCTGGTTCGCGCTGAAAACCGCGTTCTTCATGATGATGTTCATTTTGATTCGTGCGTCGTTACCGCGTCCTCGTTATGACCAGGTAATGTCCTTCGGCTGGAAAATTTGCCTGCCGCTGACGCTCGTCAACTTGCTGGTAACGGCGGCTGTCATTCTCTGGCAGCAGCCATAAGGGGCTATAGACCATGACCTTAAAAGAATTACTGGTAGGCTTCGGCACCCAGGTACGCAGTATCTGGATGATCGGCCTGCACGCGTTTGCCAAACGCGAAACCCAGATGTATCCGGAAGAGCCGGTGTATCTGCCGCCGCGCTACCGTGGCCGTATCGTGCTGACGCGCGATCCGGACGGTTCGGAGCGCTGCGTTGCCTGTAACCTGTGTGCGGTAGCGTGCCCGGTGGGCTGTATCTCCCTGCAGAAAGCAGAGACGGTAGACGGCCGCTGGTACCCTGAGTTCTTCCGCATCAACTTCTCACGCTGCATCTTCTGCGGCCTGTGCGAAGAAGCGTGCCCAACCACGGCGATTCAGCTGACTCCAGACTTCGAGCTGGGTGAGTACAAGCGTCAGGACCTGGTGTACGAGAAAGAGGATCTGCTGATTTCCGGTCCGGGCAAATACCCGGAATATAACTTCTACCGGATGGCGGGTATGGCAATCGACGGCAAAGATAAGGGCGAAGCAGAGAACGAAGCTAAGCCTATCGACGTCAAGAGCCTGTTACCGTAAGGAGAGGGCAATGGAATTCGCTTTTTACATCTGTGGCCTTATCGCCATCCTGGCTACGCTGCGAGTGATTACGCACACCAACCCGGTGCATGCGCTGCTCTATTTAATCATTTCGCTGCTGGCCATTTCGGGCGTGTTCTTCGCGCTCGGCGCGCACTTCGCCGGTGCGCTGGAAATCATCGTCTACGCCGGTGCCATCATGGTGCTGTTCGTCTTCGTGGTCATGATGCTGAACCTGGGCGGCTCTGAAATTGAGCAGGAACGCCAGTGGTTAAAACCGCAGGTGTGGATTGGCCCGGCGATTCTGTCGGCCATCATGCTGGTGGTGATTGTGTACGCCATTCTGGGCGTAAACGATCAGGGCATCGACGGCACGCCGATCGGCGCCAAGACGGTAGGTATTGCCCTGTTCGGCCCGTACGTTCTGGCGGTTGAACTGGCGTCAATGCTGCTGCTGGCGGGCCTGGTTGTGGCCTTCCACGTTGGCCGCGAAGAGCGTGCTGGCGAGGTGCTGAGCAACCGCACTGACGACCGCGCGAAAAGAAAAACGGAGGAGCGCGCATGATCCCCTTAACACATGGACTGATCCTCGCTGCGATTTTGTTCGTCCTGGGCTTAACCGGTCTGGTTATCCGCCGCAATCTGCTGTTTATGCTGATCGGTCTGGAAATCATGATTAACGCCTCCGCGCTGGCCTTCGTGGTCGCCGGGAGCTACTGGGGCCAGGCCGACGGTCAGGTGATGTACATTCTCGCCATCAGCCTCGCGGCTGCGGAAGCGAGTATTGGCCTGGCGCTGTTGCTGCAGCTCCATCGTCGCCGCCAGAACCTGAACATCGATTCAGTAAGTGAGTTGCGTGGATGAACATGCTTGCCTTAACCATTATTTTTCCGCTGATTGGCTTCGTGCTGCTGGCGTTTTCTCGCGGCCGCTGGTCCGAGAATCTGTCTGCAACCGTCGGCATCGGCTCTATCGGCCTGTCTGCGCTGGTCACGGCGTATGCGGGTATCGACTTCCTTAACAATGGACGTCAGGCCTTCAGCGTGCCGCTGTGGACCTGGATGTCGGTCGGTGATTTCAACATCGGTTTTAACCTGGTGCTGGATGGTCTTTCCCTGACCATGCTCTCCGTGGTGACCGGCGTTGGCTTCCTGATCCACATGTTTGCCTCCTGGTACATGCGCGGTGAAGAGGGTTACTCCCGCTTCTTCGCCTACACCAACCTGTTTATCGCCAGCATGGTGGTTCTGGTGCTGGCCGATAACCTGCTGCTGATGTATCTCGGCTGGGAAGGCGTGGGCCTGTGCTCTTACCTGCTGATCGGCTTCTACTATACCGATCCGAAGAATGGCGCAGCGGCCATGAAAGCGTTCGTCGTGACCCGCGTGGGTGACGTCTTCCTCGCCTTCGCGCTGTTCATTCTTTATAACGAACTGGGCACGCTGAACTTCCGCGAAATGGTGGAACTGGCACCGGCGCACTTCGCTGCAGGCAACGACATGCTGTGGTGGGCAACGCTGATGCTGCTGGGCGGCGCCGTGGGTAAATCCGCGCAGCTTCCTCTGCAAACGTGGCTGGCTGACGCGATGGCGGGTCCAACCCCTGTCTCCGCGCTGATCCACGCCGCGACCATGGTTACCGCCGGTGTATACCTGATTGCGCGTACCCACGGCCTGTTCCTGATGACGCCGGAAATTCTGCATCTGGTGGGTATCGTCGGTGCGGTCACGCTGGTTCTGGCAGGCTTTGCCGCGCTGGTGCAAACCGACATCAAGCGCGTTCTCGCTTACTCCACCATGAGCCAGATTGGCTATATGTTCCTGGCGCTGGGCGTACAGGCGTGGGATGCGGCCATTTTCCACCTGATGACGCACGCGTTCTTTAAAGCGCTGCTGTTCCTGTCATCCGGTTCGGTGATCCTGGCCTGCCACCACGAGCAGAACATCTTCAAGATGGGCGGACTGCGCAAGTCCATCCCGCTGGTTTACGTCTGCTTCCTGGTGGGCGGCGCGGCGCTGGCGGCACTGCCGCTGATCACCGCGGGCTTCTTCAGTAAGGACGAAATCCTTGCGGGCGCCATGGCAAATGGTCATATCAATCTGATGGTTGCGGGTCTGGTCGGTGCGTTCATGACCTCTCTGTATACCTTCCGTATGATTTTCATCGTCTTCCACGGTAAAGAACAAATTCACGCTCACGCAGGGAAGGGGATTACCCACCACCTGCCGCTGATTGTGCTGCTGGTACTCTCCACCTTCGTTGGCGCGATGATCGTGCCACCGCTGCAGGGCGTACTGCCGGCCACCACCGAGCTTGAGCACGGTCGCGTACTGACGCTTGAAATCGCCTCTGGCGTGGTCGCTATCGCGGGCATCCTGATTGCAGCGTGGCTGTGGCTGGGCAAACGCACGCTGGTGACCGCCGTTGCCAACAGCGCGCCGGGCCGCCTGCTGGGCACCTGGTGGTACAACGCGTGGGGCTTCGACTGGCTGTACGACATGATCTTCGTTAAGCCGTTCCTGGGCATTGCGTGGCTGCTGAAGCGCGACCCGCTGAACAGCCTGATGAACATCCCGGCGATCCTCTCCCGCTTTGCAGGTAAAGGCCTGCTGTACAGCGAGAACGGCTACCTGCGCTGGTATGTGGCGTCCATGAGCATCGGTGCGGTTGTCGTGCTGGCGCTGCTGATGGTGTTGCGTTGATCGTTAAGTGAATTTTATTCGAATTCGTTGAAAATCAGGCCCCTGCTGGGGGCCTTAAAAAGGAATGTAAATCGCCATGTTACTACCCTGGCTAATATTAATTCCCTTCATCGGCGGCTTCCTGTGCTGGCAGACTGAACGCTTTGGCGTGAAGATGCCGCGCTGGATCGCGCTGATCACCATGGGATTGACGCTCGCGCTTGGCCTGCAACTGTGGTTGCAGGGTGGCTATTCTCTGACGCAGTCTGCGGGCATTCCGCAGTGGCAGTCTGAGTTCATCCTGCCGTGGATCCCGCGCTTCGGCATTACGATCCACCTGGCTATCGACGGTCTGTCGCTGCTGATGGTCGTGCTGACCGGCCTGCTCGGCGTTCTGGCGGTACTGTGCTCATGGCGTGAAATCGAAAAATACCAGGGCTTCTTCCACCTGAACCTGATGTGGATCCTGGGCGGCGTGATCGGCGTGTTCCTGGCCATCGACATGTTCCTGTTCTTCTTCTTCTGGGAGATGATGCTGGTGCCGATGTACTTCCTGATCGCGCTGTGGGGCCACAAGGCGTCCGACGGTAAAACGCGCATCACGGCGGCAACCAAGTTCTTCATCTACACCCAGGCGAGCGGTCTGGTAATGCTGATTGCGATTCTGGCGCTGGTGTTCGTACACCACAACGCCACGGGCGTCTGGACCTTCAACTACGAAGAGCTGCTGAACACCCCGATGTCGCACGGCGTAGAATATCTGCTGATGCTGGGCTTCTTCATCGCGTTTGCGGTGAAAATGCCGGTGGTTCCTCTGCACGGCTGGCTGCCGGATGCGCACTCCCAGGCGCCAACGGCGGGTTCCGTTGACCTGGCGGGCATCCTGCTGAAAACCGCGGCCTACGGTCTGCTGCGCTTCGCGCTGCCGCTGTTCCCGAATGCCTCCGCTGAGTTTGCGCCGATTGCTATGTGGCTGGGCGTGATCGGTATCTTCTACGGCGCGTGGATGGCCTTCACGCAGTACGACATCAAGCGTCTGATTGCCTACACCTCCGTTTCCCACATGGGCTTCGTGCTGATTGCCATCTACACCGGCAGCCAGCTGGCGTACCAGGGCGCGGTGATTCAGATGATTGCGCACGGCCTGTCCGCAGCCGGCCTCTTCATCCTGTGTGGTCAGCTGTACGAGCGTCTGCACACCCGCGACATGCGCATGATGGGCGGTCTGTGGGGCAAGATGAAATGGCTGCCAGCGCTCTCCATGTTCTTCGCGGTGGCGACCCTGGGTATGCCGGGCACCGGTAACTTCGTCGGCGAATTTATGATCCTGTTCGGCAGCTTCAAGGTGGTTCCGATGATTACCGTCATCTCCACCTTTGGTCTGGTATTCGCCTCTGTGTACTCGCTGGCGATGCTGCATCGCGCCTACTTCGGTAAAGCGAAGAGCGAAATTGCTGCACAAGAACTGCCGGGGATGTCGCTGCGCGAGCTGTTCATCATCCTGCTGCTGGTCGTACTGCTGGTGCTGCTGGGCTTCTATCCGCAGCCGATTCTGGATACCTCGCATTCCGCGATGGGTAATATCCAGCAGTGGTTTGTTAATTCTGCTTCTACTACAAGGCCGTAATTCGCCATGACAATAACTCCACAACAACTGATCGCGCTGCTACCGCTGCTGATCGTCGGATTGACGGTGGTGGTTGTGATGCTCTCCATTGCGTGGCGACGCAATCACTTCCTGAATGCGACCCTGTCCGTTTTGGGTCTGAACGCTGCGCTGGTGTCCCTCTGGTTTGTTGGCCAGGCGGGCGCGATGGACGTCACCCCGCTGATGCGCGTTGACGGCTATGCCATGCTGTATACCGGTCTGGTTCTGCTGGCGAGCCTGGCAACCTGCACCTTTGCCTATCCGTGGCTCGAAGGCTACAACGACAACAAAGAAGAGTTTTACCTGCTGGTTCTGATTGCCGCGCTGGGCGGCATTCTGCTGGCGAATGCGAACCATCTGGCCGCGCTGTTCCTCGGCATTGAGCTTATCTCTCTGCCGCTGTTCGGCCTGATTGGCTACGCTTTCCGCCAGAAGCGCTCTCTGGAAGCGGCCATCAAGTACACCATTCTGTCCGCCGCCGCGTCGTCGTTCCTGCTGTTTGGTATCGCGCTGCTGTACGCGCAGACGGGTAACCTTTCATTCATGGCCATTGGCAAGAGCCTGGGCGACGGCATGCTGCACGAGCCGCTGCTGCTGGCCGGTTTGGGCATGATGATTGTTGGCCTCGGCTTCAAGCTCTCTCTGGTGCCGTTCCACCTGTGGACGCCAGACGTATACCAGGGCGCACCTGCGCCGGTTTCTACCTTCCTGGCGACGGCGAGTAAAATTGCCATCTTCGGCGTGGTGATGCGTCTGTTCCTGTACGCGCCGGTGGGCGATAGCGAAGCGGTTCGCGTGGTGCTGGGCATCATCGCATTCGTCTCCATCATCTTCGGTAACCTGATGGCGCTGAGCCAGACCAACATCAAGCGTCTGCTGGGCTACTCGTCGATCTCCCATCTCGGCTACCTGCTGGTGGCGCTGATTGCGCTGCAGAGCGGTGAGATGTCGATGGAAGCCGTAGGCGTCTATCTGGCCGGTTATCTGTTCAGCAGCCTCGGCGCGTTCGGCGTGGTGAGCCTGATGTCCAGCCCGTACCGTGGCCCGGACGCTGACTCGCTATTCTCCTACCGCGGCCTGTTCTGGCACCGTCCGATCCTGTCTGCGGTGATGACGGTGATGATGCTCTCTCTGGCGGGTATCCCAATGACGCTGGGCTTCATCGGTAAGTTCTACGTGCTGGCCGTCGGTGTGCAGGCTGGCCTGTGGTGGCTGACCGCCGGTGTGGTTATCGGTTCCGCGATTGGTCTGTACTACTACCTGCGCGTTGCCGTTAGCCTCTACCTGAGCGCGCCTCAGCAGCTCAACCGCGATGCGCCGTCCAACTGGCAGTACAGTGCGGGCGGTATCGTGGTGCTGATCTCCGCGCTGCTGGTGCTGATCTTCGGTATCTATCCGCAGCCGCTGATTGATATCGTTCAGCGCGCGATGCCATTAATGTAAAAACAAAAACCCGCCTCGGCGGGTTTTTTTATGGTTTTCTCCCTCTCCCCGTGGGAGAGGGCCGGGGTGAGGGCATCAGCCCGCACTGAACGAAAAACCCGCCGAGGCGGGTTTTTTTTATGGTTTTCTCCCTCTCCCCGTGGGAGAGGGCCGGGGTGAGGGCATCAGCCCGCACAATCCTAAGCCAGCTGCTTACGACTGATCAGCGGCCCGTCAATCTTCTTCATCGAGCGATCCAGCACCTCTCCAATCACCGACGACAGCTCGTTCAGCTCAAACTTCGCCACGTAGCCGTCGGCCTTCACCTTGCGAATATGGTCTTCGTTGGCGTTGCCCGAAAGCGAAGAGTGGATCACCACCGGAATATCCTTCAGCACCGGGTCAGACTTAATCTTGCGCGTCAGCGTAAAACCGTCCATCTCCGGCATTTCGAGATCGGTCAGCACCAGCGCGATTTTGTCGGTAATCGGCACGCCTTCCGCCTGCGCCTGTGCGGCCAGAACGCCAATCTTTTCCCACGCGTCTTTGCCGGTAATGTGCAGCTGCGCCGGAATGGACATCGCCTCCAGGCCTTTCTCCAGCATTGAGCGCGCGACTTTGGAATCCTCCGCCACGATGGCGACAGCGCCCGGCTTGATGCTGAATTTAGTCGTTTGCAGATTCGTGGCGTGCAGATCGTGGTTCGCCGGGGTGATGTCATACAGGATCTGCTCAACGTCCAGCACCATCGCCAGATCGTTGGTATCGGTCTTTTCGTCCAGACAGGCGATGCTGGTGATGTAACGTCCGCTGACCGCCGTTTCAGCCGCGTGAACCTGCTTCCAGTCGAGACGCATAATGTTCTCAACGGACTCCACGGCGAACGCCTGCACGCTGCGCGCATATTCGGTGATCAGCAGAATGTTCAGGCCGGTTGTCGGCTTGCAGCCCGCGACCGCCGCCAGGTCAATCACCGGGATCACCTGATCGCGTATGTTCACCATGCCCATCAGCGGAGACTTCATGCCCGCAGGCTTCGTGAACTCCGGCATCGGCACGATCTCGCGCAGCTTAAACACGTTAATGCCGAACAGCTCGGATTTGTTTTCGTTCAACGAGGTGCCGAGACGGAACAGCAACAGCTCAAAACGGTTGGACAGGGTTAGATTCGCCCTGTCATCAATATCTTTCTGGAAATTATCCATTCTACCCTCAAGTGAAATGCTGCCCTTTTAATCGTTATCGGCATTCCGGGGGAAAAATGAAGGGCTAAACGCTGACCTGGGTAAAATCGTCAGCCAGCATGCAGTTGTCGAACACCGCCCGGCACTCCGCCAGCAGGCTTTCACCGCCCCGCGCGTCGTAGCGCGAGCTCACGTGAGTCACGATTAATTTTCCCACGCCCGCGTCGCGCGCCAGCTGGGCGGCCTGACGGGTTGAGCTGTGTCCGCGGCCGTTGGCCTTCTCCTCCATTGCCGCTTCGAGCGTGGCTTCATGCACCGCTACGTCCACGCCCTGCGCAAGCAGAAGGGCCGAAGGGCAGGGGGCGGTATCGCCAAAAATAGCCAGCTTTTTACCCGCCTGCGGTGGGGAAAGGTAGTCCCGCCCGTTGACGACGCGCCCGTCCTCCAGCGTCACGGTCTCGCCCTGCTTGAGGCGCTGGAACAGCGGCCCCGGCCTGACGCCGTCGGCGATAAGCGCAGCGGCGTCGAGCGCGCCGGGTCGGTCATGCTCTTCGATACGGTAGCCGTAGCACTCAACGGGATGATTGAGCCGTCGGGCGGTCACCCGGTAGCACTCGTCCTCAAAAACCAGGCCTTCGCCAATCTCCACCACCTCGAGCGGGTAGTCGGTCCACGAGCCGCTAAGGCGTAGCGTGGTTTCGACAAATTCAGCGATGCCCGTGGGGCCGTAGATCGTTAGCGGATGCGCAATCCCCGCCATCGAGCGGCTGCACAGCAGGCCCGGCAGGCCGAACAGGTGATCGCCGTGCAGATGGGTAATAAAAATGTTATCCAGCTTGCCGGGATGCCAGGCGGTACGCAGCAGCTGGTGCTGCGTGCCCTCGCCGCAGTCGAATAGCCACAGCCCCGCCCGCGTCGGATGCTGTAAATCCAGCAGGATGGCGGTCACGTTGCGCGAGCGGGTTGGCACGCCGGCGGACGTCCCCAGAAAAATCAGTTCCATAATGCAATCAGCCCTTTGCCGAATGGGAAGGTGTTTAGTATAACGTGGTGAACCCCAGGAAGGAGACCGACATGATCGAGTGGCAAAATTTACACCATAGCGAGCTGACCGTACCGTCCCTTTACGCGCTCCTCAAGCTGCGCTGCGAAGTGTTTGTTGTTGAACAAACCTGCCCGTATCAGGACATCGACGGTGACGATTTGGTCGGTGAGAACCGCCATATCCTCGGCTGGAAAGAGGGCGAGCTGGTGGCGTATGCGAGGATTCTGAAAAGCGACAGCGACGTCGAGCCCGTGGTCATCGGCCGCGTGATTATCAGCGGTAAAGCGCGCGGCGAAAAGCTGGGCTATCAGCTGATGGAGAAAACGCTGGCAGCCTGTGAAAAACAGTGGCCGGACAAGGCGTTATACCTCGGCGCGCAGGCCCATCTGCAGGCGTTCTATGCCCACTTTGGGTTTAGCCCGGTGACGGACGTTTACGACGAAGACGGTATTCCACACGTGGGGATGGCGCGGGAAGCGAAGCAGGCGTAATCCGCTGTCGTTGTCTATAGTTAGCGAACTGGTAAACAATCATGGAGAAAAATATGTCATTTCAATCATGGGATACCCGCATCGATGACGACCTGGCGCTGCTAAGCGAAACGCTGGAAGAGGTACTGCGTTCCTCCGGCGATCCTGCCGACCAAAAATACATTGAGCTGAAAGCGCGTGCCGGAAATGCGCTGCACGAGGTGAAAAACCGCGTCAGCCACGCGTCTGATAATTACTACTATCGCGCCAAAAAAGCGGTTTATCGCGCCGATGACTACGTGCATGAAAAACCGTGGCAGGGCATTGGCGCCGGTGCGGCCGTGGGCCTGGTGCTTGGGTTACTGCTGGCCCGCCGCTAGGCGATGGCGTAACGGTAACCACTCCCTATACGTGGGTACTGCTTTTTATTGTCAGTACCCCGTATAATGTGACGTTTTAACAGGGAGAGGTTCGCGTGCTTTCGATGTCCATCGCGCTGGAACGGTTGCGCACCCAGCTTGCGCAAGCGTTGCCCGCTTTACCCGGTTTGCATCATGTCGATGTCTCTTTCCCGTTAAACGACGCCTTCGACCCGCTGGCCTGGCTCGGCTCACAGGTCTGCTACCCGCAGTTTTACTGGCAGCAGCGCAACGGTGATGAAGAACTTGCCGGGCTCGGTGCCGTCGCGCACTTCAGCTCGCTGGCCGACGCCTCCCGCTTTTTGCACTCCCACGACGCGCCCGACAGCACCCGCATCTGCGGGCTTAACGCGTTCAGCCCTGAGCAGGGCAACCTCTTTCTGCCGCGCCTGCTGTGGCAGCGCACGGCTGGCGTCGCTACCCTTCGTCTGCAGCTGTGGAGCGAAACCTCTCTCCAGGAAGACGCGCAAAGCGCGCTGGCATTTCTTGCGCAGCTTGGCGAGGCAAAACCCGTTCGTCCCCTGTTGGTTCAGGTGCAGCGCGAAACGCATCTTCCGCAGCGCGCCGAATGGCTGGACCTGATACGCCGCGCCACGGACGCGATTGCCCAGGGCAATTTTGAAAAGGTCGTGCTGGCCCGCGCTACCGACCTGTACTTTAATCAGCCGGTGAATGCCGCCTCGCTGATGGCGGCCAGCCGCGCGCTGAACCTCAACTGCTATCATTTCTGCATGATGTTTGACGCCGAAAATGCGTTCCTGGGCTCAACCCCGGAACGCCTGTGGCGCAGGCGCGGCATGCTGCTGCGCACCGAAGCCCTGGCGGGCACGGTTGCCAGCCACAGCGACGATAGCCAGGCCCAGCGCCTCGGCGAGTGGCTGATGAACGATGATAAAAACCAGCGGGAAAACATGCTGGTGGTCGAGGATATCTGCCAGCGCCTGCAGCATCACGCCCGGACGCTGGAGGTGCTCCCCGCGCAGGTCGTGCGCCTGCGCAAGGTGCAGCATTTACGCCGCTGCATCTGGACCGAGCTTAAGCAGCCCGACGACGAGCTGTGCCTGAATTTGCTGCAGCCGACCGCAGCGGTAGCGGGCCTGCCGCGTCAGCCCGCGCGCGAATTTATCCAGCGTAACGAACCGTTCGATCGGGAGTGGTACGCCGGATCTGCCGGGTACCTGTCGCGCGAACAAAGCGAGTTCTGCGTGGCCCTGCGCTCGGCGCGCGTGCGCGACGCGGCGCTGCGCCTGTATGCGGGAGCGGGGATCGTGAGAGGTTCTGACCCCGAGCAGGAGTGGCAGGAGATTGAAAACAAAGCCGCCGGCTTGCGCTCTTTGCTCCTTAGGGATTAATACTGAATCGCGCATTCCCGATTCATATCAAAATACCCATTTTTTCTATTATTTATACTGTGTCGTATTCTTGATACTGGACAATCTCATGTCAGTAAGTTCATTTAACCGACGCTGGGCGACGGTGATCCTTGAAGCCCTGACCCGCCATGGCGTCAGGCACGTGTGCATTGCGCCGGGCTCTCGCTCCACGCCACTCACCCTGGCGGCGGCGGAGAACAAGGCATTTATTCACCACACCCATTTTGACGAGCGCGGGCTTGGGCATCTGGCCCTTGGGCTGGCAAAAGTCAGCAACGCGCCGGTGGCGGTGATTGTCACCTCCGGCACGGCGGTAGCGAACCTGTATCCCGCGATCATTGAAGCCGGATTAACCGGTGAAAAGCTGATCCTGCTGACGGCCGATCGCCCGCCCGAACTGATTGACTGCGGCGCCAACCAGGCGATTCGCCAGCCGGGTATCTTTGCGACGCATCCTTCACGGACCGTTTCACTCCCGCGCCCGACGCAGGATATTCCCGCAAGCTGGCTTGTCTCGACGCTCGATCACGCCATGGGCTCGCTGCGCAGCGGCGCGCTACACGTTAACTGCCCGTTTGCCGAGCCGCTGTATGGCGAGATGGACGACACCGGGCTGGAGTGGCAGAACGCCCTCGGCGAATGGTGGCAAAGCGAAAAGCCGTGGCTGCGCGAACACACGCATCTTGAAAGCGCGAAGCAGCGCGACTGGTTCTTCTGGCGTCAAAAGCGCGGCGTGGTGGTTGCCGGGCGGATGAGCGCGGCGGAAGGCAGGCTGGCCGCGGAGTGGGCGAAAACGCTGGGCTGGCCGCTGATTGGCGACGTGCTGTCGCAGACCGGACAACCGCTGCCCTGCGCCGACCTCTGGCTGGGTAACGCGAAGGCGGTAACGGAACTTGCGCAGGCGCAGATTGTGGTCCAGCTTGGCTCAAGCCTCACCGGCAAGCGTCTGCTTCAGTGGCAGGCGACCTGCGCGCCGGAAGAGTACTGGCTGGTCGATCCGCTGGAAGGGCGGCTCGACCCGGCGCACCATCGCGGTCGCCGCCTGGTCAGTGACATCGAGAGCTGGCTTGAGCTGCATCCGGCTGAAAAACGCAGCCCGTGGGCGGTTGACGTGCCTGAACTTTCGCGCCAGGCGTGGGAACTGACCAAAGCGCACTGCGACGGGTTTGGCGAGGCCGAGCTGGCGCACCGCATTCGTCGCTATCTGCCGGAGCAGGGACAGCTGTTCGTTGGCAACAGCCTGGTGGTTCGCCTGATTGACGCCTTCTCGAAGCTGCCTGCCGGATATCCGGTGTACAGCAACCGCGGCGCGAGCGGCATTGACGGGCTCATTTCTACCGCTGCGGGCGTTCAGCGCGCCAGCGCGAAATCGACGCTGGCAATCGTGGGCGACCTCTCCGCGCTGTATGACCTTAACGCGCTGGCGCTGCTGCGTCAGGTCTCGGCGCCGTTTGTGCTGATCGTGGTGAATAACAACGGCGGGCAGATTTTCTCCCTGCTGCCGACGCCGCAAAGCGAGCGCGAGCGTTTCTACCTGATGCCGCAAAACGTGCAGTTCGAGCACGCGGCGGCCATGTTTAGCCTGAAGTATCACCGCCCGGAAAGCTGGGACGAACTGGACGCCGCCATGGCCAGCGCGTGGCGTCAGCCTGGCGCCACCCTGATTGAGCTGGTGGTGAACGAGGCCGACGGCGCGCAGACCCTGCAAAACCTGCTGGCGCAGGTGAGCCACCTGTGATCCTCGCGGGCGTGCAGCAGGCCGGAAAGCCGGATTATCCCTGGCTGGTTTTTCTGCACGGCTTTTCCGGCGACTGCCGCGAATGGCAGACGGTCGGCGCCTCGCTGAGCGATTATCCCCGGCTGTATCTCGATCTGCCCGGACACGGCGCGTCCGCTGAAATTCGCGTAAGCGGGTTCCAGGAGGTCAGCGATCTGCTTGCCAGAACGCTGCTTAGTTACAACATACTTAACTACTGGCTGGTGGGGTACTCCCTCGGCGGCCGCATGGCGATGTTACACGCCTGCCAGAGCCCAAAAGGGCTGTGCGGCATCGTGGTTGAAGGCGGTCATCCCGGACTTCTGGATGACGCTTCGCGTCAGGCGCGCCTGGCCTCCGATCGCCGCTGGGCGTCGCGCTTTCGCACCGAACCGCTGGCTGACGTTTTTGCCGACTGGTACCGGCAGCCGGTTTTCGCCTCGCTCAACGAGGCCCAGCGCCGGGAGCTGATTGCCCTGCGCAGCGTAAATAGCGGCGCGAATCTGGCCGACATGCTGGAGGCGACGTCGCTCGGCGCTCAGCCTGATTTACGCCCCGCGCTTCGGGGGCGAAATTTCGATTATATGTATGGCGAGCGTGACGAAAAGTTTGCGGCAATCGCCGCCGAACTGAACGCCACTCGCCATGTTATTCCTCATGCCGGACACAACGCCCATCGGGAAAACCCCGATGCGGTCGCGTCCTGTCTGGCTCAGATACTGCGTCTTCGAATAAAGGACACTCTATGATCTATCCTGATGAACACATGCTGTACGCCCCGGTTGAATGGCAAGACTGCTCCGAAGGCTACACCGATATTCGCTATCACAAATCTGCCGACGGCATTGCCAAAATCACCATTAACCGCCCGCAGGTGCGCAACGCGTTCCGTCCGCTGACCGTGAAAGAGATGATTCAGGCGCTGGCCGACGCGCGCTATGACGACAATATCGGCGTCATCGTGCTGACCGGTGAAGGGGATAAAGCGTTCTGCTCCGGCGGTGACCAGAAGGTGCGCGGCGACTACGGCGGATACCAGGACGATGCCGGTACGCATCACCTGAACGTGCTCGACTTCCAGCGCCAGATCCGCACCTGTCCAAAACCGGTTGTGGCGATGGTGGCAGGCTACTCCATCGGCGGTGGCCACGTGCTGCACATGATGTGCGACCTGACCATCGCGGCGGAAAACGCCATCTTCGGCCAGACCGGTCCGAAAGTCGGCTCCTTCGACGGCGGCTGGGGCGCTTCGTACATGGCGCGCATCGTGGGGCAGAAAAAAGCCCGCGAAATCTGGTTCCTGTGCCGCCAGTACAACGCCCAGGAAGCGCTGGATATGGGCCTGGTGAATACCGTGGTGCCGATTGCCGATCTCGAAAAAGAGACCGTGCGCTGGTGCCGCGAAATGCTGCAAAACAGCCCAATGGCGCTGCGCTGCCTGAAGGCGGCCCTGAACGCCGACTGCGATGGCCAGGCGGGCCTGCAGGAGCTGGCGGGCAACGCCACCATGCTGTTTTACATGACCGAAGAGGGTCAGGAAGGACGCAACGCGTTTAACGAAAAGCGCCAGCCGGACTTCAGCAAATACAAGCGTAACCCGTAATGCGTCGCGCGCAGGTTTACCGCTGGCAGATACCGATGGACGCGGGCGTGGTGCTGCGCGATCGGCGGTTAAAAACCCGTGACGGATGCTTCGTTCATCTTCAGGTGGGCGAGCGGGAAGGCTGGGGCGAGGTTTCGCCCCTTCCGGGCTTCAGCCTGGAGTCGCTGGAAGATGCGCAGGCCGCGTTGACGGCCTGGGTTCAGGCATGGCGCAGCGGCGAAAGCCCGTCGTTGCCTGAGATGCCTTCCGTCGCGTTTGGCATCAGCTGCGCGCTGGCGGAGCTGAACGGTACGCTGCCGGACGCGGCAAACTATCGCGCCGCGCCGCTCTGCACGGGCGATCCGGACGAGCTGTTTGCGCAGCTTTCCGCCATGCCCGGCGAAAAGGTGGCGAAAATCAAGGTCGGCCTCTACGAAGCCGTTCGCGACGGCATGGTGGCCAACCTGCTGCTCGAAGCCATCCCGGATCTGCGCCTGCGCCTGGACGCGAACCGCGCCTGGACGCCGCTCAAGGCGCAGCAGTTCGCGAAATACGTCAATCCCGCGTACCGCAGCCGCATCGCGTTTCTCGAAGAGCCTTGCAAAACGCGCGATGACTCCCGCGCCTTTGCCCGCGAAACGGGGATCGCGATTGCCTGGGATGAGAGCCTGCGCGAGGCCGACTTTGAGTTTGTCGCCGAGCCGGGCGTGAGCGCGGTGGTCATCAAGCCGACCCTCACCGGCAGCCTGGAAACGGTGCGCGAGCAGGTTGCCGCCGCGCACGCGCTGGGGCTGACGGCGGTGATCAGCTCGTCCATCGAATCCAGCCTCGGGCTCACGCAGCTGGCGCGCGTCGCCGCGTGGCTCACGCCGGATACCGTGCCGGGCCTCGACACGCTCAGCCTGATGCAGGCGCAGCTGGTTCGCCGGTGGCCGGAAAGCACGCTCCCCTGCCTGAACGTTGAGGCGCTGGAGCCGCTGCTATGAGCTTTACCGACTGGCCCTGGCGGCACTGGCGCGCGCGTGACGCGGAGAAACCCGCGCTGCGGCTAGGCGATGATACGCTCACCTGGCGGCAGCTTTGCGAGAAGATTGACGGACTTGCCTGCGGCTTTCACCAGCAGGGCGTGGGGGAGGGCGACGGCGTGATGCTGCTCGCCCACAACCATCCGCGCGCGCTGCTGGCGTGGCTGGCGTTGCTCCAGTGCGGGGCGCGCATTCTTCCGGTGAATCCCCAGCTTCCGCGCCCGCTGCTGGACGTGCTGCTCCCGCAGATGACGCTGCGGCATGCGCTGGTGCTGGACGGCGGCTATGACGCGCTTCCGGCGCTGAAGCTGAGCGCGACCGCTGGCGCGCACGCCGCGGAGTGGAGCCCGGATCGCCTTGCCTCCATGACCCTGACCTCCGGCTCTACCGGCCTGCCCAAGGCGGCGGTGCACACCTGTGCTGCCCATCTCGCCAGCGCACGGGGCGTGCTGGCGCTGATGCCGTACGGCCCAGATGACGACTGGCTGCTGTCGCTGCCGCTGTTTCACGTCTCCGGCCAGGGCATTTTGTGGCGCTGGCTAGAGGCGGGCGCGCGCTTAACCGTGCGCGAGAAGCAGCCGCTGGAGCAGGCGCTGCGTGGCTGCACGCACGCGTCGCTGGTGCCGACGCAGCTGTGGCGTCTGCTGAACGCACAGTGCCCGCTCGCGCTCCGGGCGGTGCTGCTCGGCGGCGCGGCCATTCCCGTTGAGCTGACCCTCAGGGCGCGGGAGCAGGGCGTTCGCACGTTCTGCGGCTACGGCCTGACCGAATTTGCCTCAACGGTTTGCGCCAAGGAGGCGGACGGTGAAGCCGACGTCGGCCCCGCGCTGCCGGGCAGAGAGGTGCAGATTGTAGGGGGGGAAATCTGGCTGAAGGCGAAAAGCATGGCGGCGGGCTACTGGCGAGACGGCGCGCTGCTGCCGCTGGTGAATGACGAAGGCTGGTTTGCCACCCGCGACCGCGGCGAGCTTCACGGCGGCCGCCTGACCGTTCTTGGGCGAATGGATAACCTCTTTTTCAGCGGTGGAGAGGGCATTCAGCCCGAAGCGCTGGAGCGCGTGATTGCCACGCACCCGCAGATAAGCCAGGTCTTTATCGTTCCGCTGGACGATGCCGAATTTGGTCAACGCCCGGTGGCGGTGGTGGAGTGCGAGCCGGGAGCGGACGTTGCGCGCCTGCCGGAGTGGGTTAGCGATAAGCTGGCGCGCTTTCAGCAGCCGGTGCGCTGGCTGGTGCTGCCCCCGGAATTGAAAACGGGCGGGATTAAAATCTCCCGCCAGGCGTTAAGGCAGTGGGTTAATGCGCAGCTAAAAGGCTAGTTAGCCGATATCGGGCTGCGCCCTGCGCTGGCGGCGACGCAGCAGGCGCAGCACCGGCGGCACCACGATCACCACGATGGCCATCCCCAGCAGCACCTTGGTCACGCTGCTCTCCCACAGAATCGACATATTGCCGTTGCTGATTGAGAGCGCGCGGCGCAGGTTCTGTTCAAGCATTTCCCCCAGCACGAACCCTAAAATCAGCGGCGACATCGGGAAGTGCATCTTGCGCAGGATATAGCCCAGCACGCCAAGCAGCACCATCAGCACCAGGTCGAAGGTGGTGCTGTGAACCGCATACACCCCCACCGCCGAGACCGCCGCAATCGCGGGTACCAGGAACCACAGCGGAATGGTCAGCATGCGGGTAAACAGCCCAATCAGCGGGATGTTCATCACCAGCAGCATCACGTTGGCAATCAGCAGCGCGGCGATCAGGCCCCAGACGATGTCCGGCTGTTCGGTGAACATCGCTGGCCCCGGCGTGATGTTGTAGAGCGTGAGCGCGCCCATCATCACCGCCGTGGTGCCGGAGCCCGGCACGCCCAGCGTCAGCATCGGAATAAACGAGCCGCAGGCCGAGGCGTTATTGGCCGCCTCTGGCGCAGCGACGCCGCGAATATCGCCTTTTCCGAAGCTATCGCTGTTGCCGCTCAGCTTTTTCTCTGTCATGTAGGTGATGGCGCTGGCGATGGTCGCCCCCGCGCCGGGCAGCACGCCGACGAAGAAACCGATGACCGACGAGCGTAAGGTGGCGCCCACGCACTGCGCCCCCTCTTTGGCATTAAAGAGCATTCGTCCGGTCTTACGGACCAGCGTCTGCCCGCTGCTGGTATGTTCCAGCATCAGTAAGATTTCCGAAACAGAGAACAGGCCAATCACCACGACGATAAACTGCACGCCGTCGGAGAGGTGAACGCTGTCGAAGGTAAAACGATAAACCCCGGTGTTGGCATCCACGCCGACGGTGGCTAAACCTAAGCCAATCAGCGCGGATAAAAACGACTTCAGCGGATTCTGCGCCATCATGCTGCCGAGGCAGGCAATGGCGAATACCATCAGTGCAAAATATTCCGCCGGACCAAACGCCAGCGACCACTCGGCCAGCGCGGGAGCAAACAGAATGATGCCGCCGATCGCAATCATCGAACCGAAGAACGAGCTGACGGCGGAAATCGAGAGCGCCACGCCGCCGCGCCCCTGCTGCGCCATCGGGTAGCCGTCCAGCGCGGTCATGATGGCGGCGGCATCGCCGGGCACGTTGAGCAGAATCGACGAGATGCGCCCGCCGTACTCGCAGCCGATATAGACCGTTGCCAGCAGGATCAGCGCGGACTCTGCGGGCAGGTGCAGGGCGAACGCCAGCGGGAGCAAAATCGCCACGCCGTTGATGGGCCCGAGGCCGGGCAGCAGGCCGACGATCGTGCCGACGAAGCAGCCGATCAGGGCGATGACCAGGTTTTCCGGGGTCATCGCTACCGCGAACCCCTGAGAGAGATAGATCCAGGTATCCATAGCGTGCTCCGTTAGTTAAACCATGCGCCGAGCGGCAGGGTCACGTCCAGCAGGCGGTCGAAGGCGTACCAGAGCAAAATGCCCAGTACGACCCCGGAGATCCCCGCCGCAGGCAGCGAGGCGTTAAAAAGCAAACCAATCACCATCGTCAGGATGGCGGTGGCAATCGGGAAGCCGAGCCACTCAAAGCCCCAGGCGTACATCAGCAGGATAATTACCATCACCAGCAGACGTTGCAGCGTGCGGCGTGGCGGCCACTCCAAGGTATCCGGATGGCGCAACAGCAGCGCCACCGAACAGAGCAGCATCAGGCCGACAATGCCCATCGGGAAGGGGCGTGGCCCCACGGGTTCATAGCTGTATTCGCTGTGGATTTGCCAGGCGATGAACAGCCCGCCCACGCACAGCAAAAGCCAGATCCCGGCAAAAATGCGATCGCTCATAGCGCCTCCGCCTATTTCGCCAGACCAAAGGCTTTCGCCTGTTCGCGGTAGTCATTCACCTGTTTTTTGACGTACTCGTCCAGCGGCTTGCCGTTCAGGTTGAACTCAAATAGCCCGCGCAGATCGCGCTGCTTTTTGAAGCTCTCGGTCTGCTGAAGTTTGGTAAATTCGTCCACCCACCACTGGTATTCCGCGTCGGTCACCTTCGGCCCGACGAAGAAGCCGCGAATAATCGGCCAGACCAGGTTATAGCCCTGCTCTTTGGCGGTGGGAACGTTCGCCAGCGCGCCCGGCAGGCGCTCTTCGGCAAAGACGGCCAGCACGCGAATTTTATCCCCGCTTAGATACGGCACCATCTCGCTGAGATCGCCGGAGACAGCCTGAACGTGGTTGCCCATTAGGGCCGTCACCGGCTCGCCGCCGCCCTCAAACGCCACGTAGCGCATCTTGTGCGGATCAACCTTCGCCTGCTGCGCCAGCAGCGCCGCCTTCATCCAGTCCTGGCTGCCAATGGAGGCGCCCGCGCCAATCACCACGCTGTTCGGATCTTTTTCCATCGCGCTGAGCAGGTCCTTCAGGGATTTCCACGGGGAGTCCGCGCGCACGGCGATCATGCCGTAGTCTGTGCCGACGGTGGCCAGCCAGCGCACGTCGTCCACGCCGTAGCGGCCAAACTTGCCCTGCGAGAGGTTTAGCAGCGAGCCGCCGGAAAAGGCGACCACCGTGCCCGCTTCCGCAGGACGCTGCGCCACGATGGCGTTATAGGCAACCGCCCCCACGCCGCCGGGCATGTAGGTCACGCGCATCGGTTTTTCGATAGCGCCGGTTTCAAGCAGGCTAACCTGAATCAATTTGCAGGTGAGATCGAAACCACCGCCGGGCTTGGCGGGGGCGATACATTCGGTGCGGGAGGGCGCGTCCTGCGCCTGGACAGCAGAGGCACTCAACATCAATACGCTTGCAGCAAGGGTAGAAAGTAATTGTTTTTTCATCGTTTATCCTCACGCCGGAGAACCGGGAGTACGGGTACGGGTGTCTTTTTTCTGATTATGTGAACCACCGTGTAGCGGTTCCGTTGCGTGATTGTTAAAACAATAACCTTTCATTTCCCTTTCAATACGACACCAACTTTACAGGATGTGATATGCGTCTCTTACTGGCGGAAGATAATCGTGAGCTGGCGCACTGGCTGGAGAAAGCGCTGGTGCAGGGCGGCTTTGCCGTGGACTGCGTGGGCGACGGGCGGGCGGCCGATCACCTGCTGCAGGGTGAGGACTACGCGGTCGCGATTCTGGATATCGGCATGCCCGGCTTTGACGGGCTGGAAGTGGTGCAGCGCCTGCGAAAGCGGGGGCAAACGCTGCCCGTGCTGTTTCTCACTGCCCGCAGCAACGTGGCGGACAGGGTCAAAGGGCTCAATGCCGGAGCGGATGACTATCTGCCCAAGCCGTTTGAGCTGGAGGAGCTGGACGCCCGCCTGCGCGCGCTGCTGCGTCGAAGCGAAGGGCGGACCCAGGAGCGTCAGCGTCTGGGGGAGCTGGAATACGATGATGAAGGCTTTTTCCTGCTGCGCGACGAGCCGCTCTCCCTGACGCCGCGCGAGCTGTCGCTGCTTAAGGTGCTGATGCACCGCCGGACCCGCCCCGTCTCCCGACAGCAATTGTTCGACCAGGTGTTTAGCCTCAACGATGACGTCAGCCCGGAGAGCATCGATCTCTATATTCACCGCCTGCGCAAAAAGCTGAGCGCCAGCGGGGTGCGCATTACCACGCTGCGCGGCCTGGGCTACGTGCTGGAGTGCGGCGATGAGGTGGGCTAAGCCGCAGTCGCTCTATATGCAGCTGCTCCTCTTTCTGGGGCTGCCGCTGCTCCTGCTCTGGGGATTATCGACGTTTAACAGCTACGTCAGCGCGCTGCAGGCGGCAACGCAGGCCTACGATCGTACGCTGCTCTCGTCGGCGCGAACGGTGTCGGAGCGGCTGGTGGTTCACAACGGCAGGCTTGAGGTGAACGTGCCCTGGGTGGTGCTCGACAGCTTTGAGCTAAACATGAACGATCGGCTGTACTACAAGGTGGTGGACCCGGAAGGGCGGGTGATTTCAGGCTTTGACGATCTGCCGAAAATGCCGCCCTCTACCTCGCGCACCACGCTCTATCCGGCGCTGGCGTGGTTTTACCATACCGAGTATCGGGGGCAGGCCATTCGGGTGGCCCGGCTGCTCCAGCCGGTCAACGAGGGAAATATTGTCGGGATGGCGGAAATCTACGTCGCGGAAACCCTGCAATCACGGCGCTACCTCGCCAGCCAGCTGCTCTTCTCTTCGTGGGTCTCTCAGGGGATGCTGGTGCTGCTGACGCTCATCCTCACCGCCTGGCTGCTGCGGCGCGTGCTGCGCCCGATGCGCCAGCTCTCGTCATTGATGGTCCGCCGCGAGCCGGGGCTGCTGGCGCCGCTGCCGGAGCTGCTGCCGTGGTCTGAAACGCGGCTGCTGATCGTGGCCTTTAACCGCTACATCGACAGGCTTCGCGGGGTGTTATCCCGCCAGGAGCGCTTTAGCGCGGATGCGTCTCACCAGCTGAAAACCCCTCTGGCGGTGCTGAAAACGCAGGTCTCCGTCGCCCTGACGCGCGACGACCCCGCGCTTTGGCAGGAGAGCCTGCGGGCGATGAACGTCACGCTGGATAATACCATTCTGTTAACCGAGCGCCTGCTGCAGCTTGCCGCGGTGAAGCGCAAGGAGCAGGGCGAGAAACTGTTTGCGGCCGTTGACCTGGTTCAGGTGGTGCAGAACGGCTGCTTTTCCCGTGTGGCGCAGGCGCGCAGCAAGGGCATTGACCTGGGCTATGACGGAGTTCAGCAGCCGGTGATGATAGAGGGCGATGACGTACTGCTGGGCGAGCTTTGCGCTACCCTGCTGGAGAACGCCATTAAATATACGCCAGAGAACGGCGTGGTAACGGTTTTCCTGCGCCGTGAAGGCGATGCCGTCGAGCTTCGCGTGGAGGACAGCGGCCCCGGCATTGATGAGGCGCTGATGCACCAGGCCATGCTGCCGTTCCACCGGCTGGATAACGTGGGCGACGCGCCCGGCTCGGGCATTGGCCTGGCGCTGGCGAGCGACATCGCCCGGCTTCACCGTAGCCATCTTCACCTTTCGCGTAGCGACACGCTGGGTGGCCTGTGCGTGAAGCTGCGCTTTCTGAGGATGGAATAAGGCCGACAGAATCAAATCGTTACAATCAAATCGTCAGGCGCACACGGAGAGCTTGATCCCTTAGCGGCTCAGGTTAAAATCTCGCGGTTTTGGGACATTTCTCTTTAAATTGTGCGGGATCACGACAATGAAAAAAGTGGCATTAGCGGGCTTAGGCCTGATGTTTGCGTCGACGGCGGCAAACGCAATTTCCTTTAACGGCTCGGCGGGGAAAGAATATACCCACCTGGGCTTTGGCCTGGGGACGGAAACCTCCGGCCTGGCGATGACCGGTGGCTGGACGCATAACGATGACGACGGCGACGCGGCAAGCCTCGGCCTGGGCCTGAACGTTCCGCTGGGGCCATTCCTGGCGACCGTGGGCGGGAAAGGCATCTACACCAACCCGAACAACGGTGACGAAGGCTACGCGGCGGCAGTGGGCGGCGGCCTGCAGTGGAAAATCGGCGACAGCTTCGGCCTGTTCGGCGAGTACTACTACTCACCGGATTCGCTCTCAAGCGGTATCGACAGCTATGAAGAAGCCAACGCCGGCGCGCGCTGGACCATCATGCGCCCGATCACTATCGAAGCGGGCTATCGCTATCTGAACCTGGCGGGTAAAGACGGCAACCGCGACAACGCGCTGGCCGACGGCCCGTACGTAGGCGTGAGCGCCGGTTTCTAATCGCTTCGGCGCGGCGGCCTGCCGCGCCAGTTTATCGCTTCTCCCTTTCCCCGATTGCGCTATAGTGTTTTGACCATAGAAGTGGGAGAACACAATGATAAATGTGGAAATGCTATCCACGGGCGACGAAGTGCTGCACGGTCAAATTATTGATACCAATGCCGCCTGGCTTGCCGACGTATTCTTTGAGCAGGGATTACCGCTAACGCGCCGCAACACGGTCGGCGACAATCTTGAATCGCTGGTGAACATTCTGCGCGAGCGCAGCGAACACGCTGACGTGCTGATTGTGAACGGCGGGCTGGGCCCGACCAGCGACGACCTCAGCGCGCTGGCCGCCGCAACTGCGAAAGGCGAAGGGCTGGTACTCCATGAGGAGTGGCTGGCGCAGATGAAGCGCTTCTTCACAGAGCGCGGCCGCGTGATGGCCCCCAGCAACCGCAAGCAGGCGGAAATTCCCGCCAGCGCCGAGCTGGTGGATAACCCCGTCGGCACCGCCTGCGGGTTTGCCGTTCAGCTTAACCGCTGCCTGATGTTCTTCACGCCGGGCGTGCCGTCTGAATTTAAGGTGATGGTCGAGCAGCAAATTCTCCCGCGCCTGCGCGCGCGGTTTACCCTGCCGGAACCGCCGCTGTGCCTGCGCCTGACCACCTTTGGCCGCTCGGAAAGCGATCTGGCCCAGAGCCTCGACCACCTGAAGCTGCCGCCCGGCGTTTCAATGGGCTATCGCTCCTCGATGCCGATTATCGAACTCAAGCTGACGGGGCCTGCGACCGAGAAGGCCGCGATGCTGGCGCTGTGGCCGGAAGTGCAGCGCGTTGCCGGAGAGAGCCTGATCTTCGAAGGCACGGAGGGGCTGCCCGCGCAGATTTCCCAGGCGCTTCAGGCTCGCCAGCTCAGCGTGACGCTCAGCGAACAGTTCACCGGCGGGCTGCTGGCGCTCCAGCTTTCCCGCGCCGCTGCGCCGCTGCTGGCCAGCGAAGTGGTGCCGTTCCAGCAGGAGACGCTGGCGCAGACCGCGCGCTGGGCGTCCGAGCGCAGGGTGAAGCATTTTGCCGGGCTGGCGCTGTTCGTGGGCGGGCTGGACGACGAGCATCTTAACCTTGCGCTGGCAACGCCGGAGGGCACCCACGCGCTGCGGGTCAAAATGAGCATTACGCGCCACGGCCTGGCGGTGCGCCAGGAGGTCTGCGCGATGATGGCGCTCAACATGCTGCGCCGCTGGCTCGGCGGAAAAGAGGTGGCCAGCGAGCACGGCTGGATTAACGTCGTGGAGTCGCTGTTCGTTGAATGAGGCGTTTGCCGGGGCGCTTTACCCCGGCAATGCTTACGCCAGCGCTTTCGCCAGCAGGGTGATGGGGTGTTCGCAGCGCCTGCTGGTGGACATCTCAATCTGCCACTTGCAGGTTTCGCAGTCCGTCACCACCAGATCCGCGCCGCTCTCTTCAATCTGCTGAAACAGCGGAGCGCCGATGGCCTGCGACGTTTCGTAGTTTTCTCGCTTAAAGCCGTACGTGCCCGCAATCCCGCAGCAGCGTGAATCCAGCACCGTCAGCTCCAGCCCCGGAATCAGCCGCAGCAGCTCCAGCGTGTACAGCGACCAGCCCATTTTCTCCATATGGCACGGCGTGTGATACACCACTTTTAGCGGCAAGGCCTTCAGCGGCAGCGTCTGTCCGGCGTCTAGCCTGCGCCACAAAAAGCGCGTCGCCAGCTCGATATGTTCCCGCAGCCCGGTGTTATCCACGTCCAGCAGGTGCGGATACTCATCGCGCAGGGTAAAGGTGCAGGTGGACGACGTTGCCAGCACCGGAATGCCCCTGTCGACAATCGCCTCGCGCAGGGAGGTAACGTTGCTTTTCGCCTGCCTGCGCGCCTTTTCCGTAAAGCCGTTGGCAATCAGCGGCACGCCGCAGCACTTCTCTTTGCTAAGCAGCTGCACGCCGGTGCCCATGGCGTTCAGGACCTTCAGCAGATCTTTCCCCAGCTGCGGATGGTTGTAGTTCACGTAGCAGCCGTGGAAGAAGGCGACCTGGTCGGCGAAGCGCGCCTGCTCTGCCGCCACGGTTTTGTACCAGCGGCGAAACGTGCCGTGAGAGTACTTCGGCAGGCTCCGGTGGTGGTCGATTTTGAGCGTCGCGTCCAGCAGCCTGCGCACCGGCTTCAGCGAGGTGGCGGCATTCACGAGCGGCGCGAAGGGCGTCGAGACGCTGCCCATCAGGTCGGTATGGCTGAGAATGGCGTCGCGCAACGTCGGCTTCTGTTTGCCGTAGCGCGCGCGGGCGCGCTGAATGATATCGCCGATGTTGACGTCGGACGGGCAGGCCACCTCGCAGCGCTTGCAGTTGATGCAGTATTTCAGCGCCTCGTCGTACAGCGCGCCGTCCTTCAGGCGCAGCCGCTCGCCGTCCGGCCCGGCCTGTTTAGGGCCGGGATAGCGCGGATTCACGCCGCTGACAGGGCACACCGTGGTGCAAACCGTGCACTTGATGCAGTTTTCAAAACGGGTCTCGTTCATTGTTCCGCCTCCGCGCGCTGGCTAATTTGTTCCGCGACGTAGAGCGCGGTGAGCGCGCAGACGCCGCCGCCGCAGCCCTGCGCGATAGGATCGTATCCGCCCAGCAGGGAGCCGATCGCGTAGAGGTTATTAAGCGGAGTTCCACCACGCTGCGGGCGCAGCTGTTCATCGACAATGACCCCGAACTGCTGCCAGGGCTGAGGCGCGAAAAAGTCACTTTGATACCAGTCGGCGCGGGACGCGCTCTGGCGAACGTCCAGACCAAGAATGGCCTCGCGAACGCCCTCGCGGCTGCTTATCAGCCCGTTGCTGAAGAAGCTGCCGCTTGCCAGCACCGCATAGCGCGCGCGAAGCGGGATATCCTCATGGTTGCGCGTCCAGATTTCGCTCACGTTATTGTCGGTCATCGTCATTTTTTTCACCTCGTCTCCCGCCATCCACACGCCGCCCTGGGCAATAAACTGCCGCTGAAGCTGGGTATGCAGGCGAATGCCCGGTACGGATGGCGGCAGCGTGGGCAGCAGGCCCAGCGAGCAGGGCAGACGATCCGACAGCCAGCGCCAGAGCTGATTGTCCGTCAGGCCGAAGCAGGCGGGCATGAAGAGCGCGTCGCAGCGCTCGGCGAGCGGGCTTAGCGCTTCCAGCAGCCGCGGCCAGTTCTCCTGCTTATCCAGCAGCCGGGCGATATTCACCGCCCGAAATTCGCTCGGGTTATCGCGCAGCACGTCGAGCTCTGGCAGATCGATCTCTGCCGTTTCGGCACAAATTCCACGCTGGCTCAGGGATGCCGCGGCCAGATGCGCCTGAAAATCCAGAAAGCCGCTGATGCCCACGACCAGCACGCGCTCGGCGTTGAGCGGCGCGACGGGGACCTCTTCCGGGCTGAGCCACGCGGATCGCAGGGTGCCAAGCGGCGTCACGCGGCGGTGATTGTGCTCCGCGCTGCCCTGCATCCGCGCGCCGCAGCGCGCCAGCAGGGTTTCGGTTTCGTGGGCCAGCCTGGCCATATTTTCGCTGCCGATGAGGCGGTAGGGATGTTCTGGCGGCAGCGCGTTGACGTCCCGCCCGTCCAGCAGATCCAGCGAGCCGGACGAGAAGTGCAGGGCGCTCTGGCCCCGGCTGACGATGGCGCAGCGGAGCCCCCGCTCGGTGAGCTTAAGCCCGCACAGCAGCCCGGCCAGGCCGCCGCCGATAATCACGGAATCAAATTTCACGGTGTGTCTCCTTCTCCAGGCCGCACAGCCCCTGGTAGACCCAGCGGGTGAACTCGCTTTCGCGCAGCGCGTCGCCCCAGGCGATCGGCTGAATTCCTTTCCAGCGTTCGTTTAAAAAATCGCTGAGCTGCTCGAGGGACTGGGTTGAGGTGGTGACGTTAAAGCGCTGCAGCAGCCCGGCGGCGCGGCAGGCGCACAGCTCGCCCTGACAGGTGCCCATTCCCACGCGCGTGCGGCGGCGCAGGTCGAGCAGGGTATTGACCGTCAGGTTTTCAACGGTGTACTGCACTTCCCCCGCGGTGACGGCCTCGCATTCGCACACCAGGCTGCGGCTCAGCCGCCCGTCGCCCAGCCACGTCGGCGTTCTGTCCCCGTGGCGATAAACCGCGGAGCCGCGCAGCGGGGCGGGGAGCGAGATAATTTTTTGCAGCGTTTTTTCGGTGGACTGGCGAGAGCCGGGCAGCGGCTGTTTGGCCGTGACGCAGGGTTCGCTGTTGCCGAGCTTGCGGCAGACGGCATCGGTTGCCCACTGCGCCATCAGGCGGTAGGTCATCAGCTTGCCGCCGGTAATGGTGATAAAGCCGTCCATGCCGTCGCGCTCCGCGTGGTCGAGCAGCACGATGCCGCGGCTGACGCTGCGCCCGCTCGGATCGTCATCGCTCGCCACCAGCGGACGCACGCCCGCGTAGGCGCGCAGAATGCGCGTTTGCGCCATCGCGGGCGCGAGCTTTTCGCCCTCGCGCAGCAGAATATCGACCTCTTCGGCGGTGACGCGGTTGTAGTCGATCTCGCTGTAGTCAACGTGCGTGGACGTGGTGCCAATAAGCGAAATGGTATCGCCGGGAACCAGAATGTCCGCATCCGACGGCCTGCGGCAGCGGTTGATGACGTGATTGTTGATGCGGTGATCGAGAATAAGCAGCGACCCTTTCGCCGGGAACATGCGGACCGACAGTTCGGCATACTCCGCGATGCGCTGCCCCCAGATCCCCGCGGCGTTGACGACGACGCTGGCATACAGTTCGCCGTGTTCCTGATAGCGCGCGTCGAATACCCGGACGCCGCGAACGGTGCTGCCCTCGCGGATAAGCCCGGTGACCTCGTGCCCGGTCAGGATGCGCGCGCCGTGCTCGCGGGCGTCCAGCATGTTGGCGGCGGTGAGGCGAAACGGATCGATGGTGCCGTCGGGGACTTTCACCGCGCCGATCAGCGCCGGGTTAACGGAAGGCTCGATTTGGCGGGCGAGGGCCGGGTCAATGGCCTCTGCGTTGATGCCTGCCGTGCGGCAGGCGCTGATAAAGGTCTGCTGAAACGCCAGATCGTCGTCGGGAAGGGTGATGAACAGGCCGCCGGTTGGCTCAATGCAGTGGCGGGCAATACGCTTCAGGATCTGATTTTCAGCTATGCACTCGCGCGCGGATTCGCCGTCCGTGACCGCGTAGCGCGCGCCGCTGTGCAGCAGGCCGTGGTTGCGGCCGGTGGCGCCCGTCGCTATGTCGTGGCGCTCCAGCAGGGTCACGCTAAGGCCCCTGAGCGCGCAGTCGCGCGCGATCCCGGCACCGGTTGCTCCACCGCCAATGATAATCACATCGCTGTAGCGAGGATCGTGAATTGTCATTGTCTTCCCTCATGTTCGTTTTTTTACCATTTAGACACATTGATAGTGTGGTTTGTTTGATTTCGAACATAATCGAGCGTAATTCGAAAATGAAACGTGATTTCATGCGCTATTTTGCGCATATTGTCATATTTCTGTAACAATCTGTGCGTTGATTCACAGTAACAATTCGCATGATTTCTTAACATCGCCGCCTCTCTGGAGTTTGGGGCACAAGAACCCCTGAAAAATTCAACACCTGGCCACGGAGGCTGTCATGCTGAGTATTTTTAAACCTGCGCCGCATCGGGCGCGTCTGCCAGAGGCAGACATCGATCCGCTATACCGCCGCCTGCGCTGGCAAATCTTCCTGGGGATTTTCTTCGGCTACGCGGCGTACTATCTGGTGCGCAAAAACTTTGCGCTTGCCATGCCGTATCTGGTGGAGCAGGGCTTCTCGCGCGGCGATTTAGGCTTTGCGCTGTCGGGGATCTCGATCGCCTATGGTTTTTCTAAATTCATCATGGGCTCGGTGTCGGATCGCTCGAATCCGCGCGTGTTCCTGCCCGCCGGCCTGATTCTGGCTGCGGCGGTGATGCTGTTTATGGGCTTCGTACCGTGGGCCACCTCCAGCATCGCGGTGATGTTCGTGCTGCTGTTCCTCTGCGGCTGGTTCCAGGGGATGGGGTGGCCGCCGTGCGGGCGCACCATGGTGCACTGGTGGTCGCAGAAGGAGCGCGGCGGCATTGTGTCGGTATGGAACTGCGCGCATAACGTGGGCGGCGGTATTCCACCTCTGCTGTTCCTGCTTGGGATGGCCTGGTTCAACGACTGGAAAGCCGCGCTGTATATGCCTGCGTTTGGCGCGATCCTGGTGGCGATTATTGCCTTCGCGCTGATGCGCGATACGCCGCAGTCCTGCGGCCTGCCGCCGATTGAAGAGTATAAAAACGACTATCCGGATGATTACAGCAAGGAGCACGAAGAAGAGCTGACGGCAAAACAGATCTTCATGAAGTACGTTCTGCCGAACAGGCTGCTGTGGTACATCGCGGTGGCGAACGTCTTCGTTTACCTGCTGCGCTACGGCATCCTCGACTGGTCCCCGACCTACCTGAAAGAGGTGAAGCACTTCGCGCTGGATAAATCCTCCTGGGCCTATTTCCTCTATGAATATGCCGGGATCCCGGGCACGCTGCTGTGCGGCTGGATGTCGGACAAGGTGTTCAAAGGCAACCGCGGCGCGACGGGCGTGTTCTTTATGACCCTGGTCACCATCGCGACCGTTGTTTACTGGCTTAACCCGCCGGGTAATCCGGGTGTGGATATGGCCTGTATGATCGTGATCGGCTTCCTGATTTATGGCCCGGTGATGCTGATCGGCCTGCACGCGCTGGAGCTGGCGCCGAAAAAAGCGGCAGGGACGGCGGCGGGCTTTACCGGCCTGTTCGGCTACCTGGGCGGTTCGGTCGCAGCGAGCGCCATTGTCGGCTATACCGTTGACTTCTTCGGCTGGGACGGCGGCTTTATGGTGATGATCGGCGGCAGCGTGCTGGCGGTACTGCTGCTGATCGTTGTCATGATTGGTGAAAAACGCCATCACGCTGAAGTGCTGGCGCGTCGTCAATAAGGAGCATGAAAATGAAATTAACCCACATGGCGACCGGCCTGCTGCTGGCGGGGCTGATGACCGGCTCCGCGCTGGCGGCGGAGAAAATCGTGATTGCCCACCGCGGCGCGAGCGGCTATCTGCCGGAGCACACGCTTCCCGCAAAAGCGATGGCCTATGCGCAGGGCGCGGATTATCTGGAGCAGGATCTGGTGATGACCAAGGACGACCATTTGGTTGTCCTGCACGACCACTATCTTGACCGCGTAACGGACGTGGCCGAGCGCTTCCCGGACCGCGCTCGTAAGGACGGCCGCTATTACGCCATCGACTTTACGCTCGACGAAATCCGCTCGCTGAAGTTTACCGAAGGCTTCGAGATTGAGAACGGCAGGAAGGTGCAGGTCTATCCGGGGCGCTTCCCGATGGGCAAGTCCGACTTCCGCATTCACACCTTCCAGGAAGAGATTGAGTTTGTTCAGGGGCTGAACCACTCGACCGGTAAAAATATCGGTATCTACCCGGAAATCAAAGCGCCGTGGTTCCACCATCAGGAAGGGAAGGACATTGCGGCGAAGACGCTGGACGTGCTGAAGCAGTACGGCTACACCAGCAAGAAGGACAAGGTTTACCTGCAGTGTTTTGACGCCGCCGAGCTGAAGCGCATTAAAACCGAGCTGGAGCCGAAGCGGGGGATGAACCTCAACCTGGTGCAGCTGATTGCCTACACCGACTGGAACGAAACCCAGGAGAAGCAGCCCGACGGCACGTGGGTGAACTACAGCTACGACTGGATGTTCAAGCCGGGCGCGATGAAGCAGATTGCGCAGTACGCGGACGGCATCGGGCCGGATTACCACATGCTGGTGGCGGAAGGCTCAGCGCCGGGCCACGTGAAGCTGACGGCGATGGTGAAAGAGGCGCATGCCAGCAAGATGCAGGTGCACCCGTATACGGTGCGCGCCGACCAGCTGCCGGACTACGCGACGGACGTCAATCAGCTTTACGACGTGCTGTATCACCAGGCGGACGTGGACGGGCTGTTTACGGATTTCCCGGATAAGGCGGTCGAATTCATTCACCGGAAGTAGGTTTGGTAGGTCGGGTAAGGCGAAGCCGCCACCCGACAATCAGGCTCTGCGGCCTGATGCCCTCACCCTAACCCTCTCCCACAGGGAGAGGGAACCAGGGCAATCACATCTCGATCTCAATATCCCCTTTTGCCCGGCAGCAGCAGGGCAAAATTTCCCCTTCGTTGATAAAGGCCAGCGGTTCGGTCAGCCAGTCTACCTGGCCCGCGACCAGACGGCAGCGGCAGGAGCCGCAATAGCCCGAACGACACTGGTATTCAACTTCTACCTGGTGCGCCTCAAGCGCCACCAGAAGGGAGGGGTGCTCTTCCCGACACAGCACCTGCGTGCCGGAAAGGCTCAGCGTGACGCGGCTCATCAGAGCTGGAAGTCGCTCAGGTCGTCGGTGTTGACTTCAGAATCAATCTGGCCGACCAGGTAAGAGCTGACTTCAACTTCCTGCGGGGCAACCTGCACGTTATCAGACACCAGCCAGGTGTTGATCCACGGGATTGGGTTAGAGCGCGTCTGGAACGGCAGATCCAGGCCCACGGCCTGCATGCGGATGTTGGTGATGTACTCAACGTACTGGCACAGGATGTCTTTGTTCAGGCCGATCATGGAGCCGTCGCGGAACAGGTAGTCTGCCCACTCTTTCTCCTGCTGGGCGGCCAGCACGAACAGGTCGTAGCACTCTTTCTCGCACTCTTTGGCGATCTCCGCCATTTCCGGGTCATCCACGCCGCTGCGCAGCAGGTTCAGCATGTGCTGAGTGCCGGTCAGGTGCAGGGCTTCGTCACGGGCAATCAGGCGGATGATTTTGGCGTTGCCTTCCATCAGCTTGCGCTCGGCAAAGGCGAAGGAGCAGGCGAAGCTGACGTAAAAGCGGATCGCTTCCAGCGCGTTGACGCTCATCAGGCAGAGGTACAGCTGCTTTTTCAGCGCGCGCAGGTTCACGGTAACGGTTTTGCCGTTCACGTTATGGGTACCTTCGCCCAGCAGGTGCCAGTAGCTGGTCATCTCGATCAGCTCATCGTAGTAGTGCGCGATGCCTTCCGCGCGCTTCTGGATCTGTTCGTTGGTGACGATATCGTCAAACACCACCGCCGGATCGTTCACGATGTTGCGGATGATGTGGGTGTAAGAGCGGGAGTGGATCGTCTCGGAGAATGCCCAGGTTTCGACCCAGGTTTCCAGCTCTGGAATGGAGATCAGCGGCAGCAGCGCCACGTTTGGGCTGCGGCCCTGAATGGAGTCCAGCAGCGTCTGGTACTTGAGGTTGCTGATGAAGATGTGCTTCTCGTGATCCGGCAGCGACTGGTAGTCAATGCGGTCGCGGGAGACGTCCACTTCTTCCGGGCGCCAGAAGAAGGAGAGTTGCTTTTCAATCAGCTTTTCGAAGATGTCATATTTTTGCTGATCGTAGCGTGCCACGTTGACCGGCTGGCCGAAGAACATCGGCTCTTTGAGCTGGTCGTTTTTCGTCTGTGAAAAGGTGGTATATGCCATGAGTATGTCCTGTGGTGTTATTTTCCCCCTCACCCTAACCCTCTCCCCTAAGGGGAGAGGGAACCGTTCGGAGCCATTTTTTCACCCTCGCCCCTGTGGAGAGAGGGCCGGGGTGAGGGGATTTATTAGATCTTACATGCGCCGCTTTCGCAGCCGTCGTCCTGTCACCCTAACCCTCTCCCCCTGAGGGGAGAGGGAACCGTTCGGAGCCATTTTTTCACCCTCGCCCCTGTGGGGAGAGGGCCGGGGTGAGGGGCGTATTATTAGATCTTACATGCGCCGCTTTCGCAGCCGTCGTCCTGAATTGACGGCACCATGTCGTCCTGCGCGTCTTCTGCACCGTCACGGGTGTTGTGATAGTACAGGGTTTTCACGCCAAATTTATAGGCGGTGAGCAGGTCTTTCAACAGCTGCTGCATCGGTACCTTGCCGGACGGGAAGCGCGTTGGGTCGTAGTTGGTATTGGCAGAGATCGACTGGTCGATAAACTTCTGCATGATACCCACCAGCTGGAGATAGCCGTCGTTGTTTGGCATTTCCCACAGCAGCTCGTAGTTGTTCCCCAGCGTTTCGTAGTCCGGCACCACCTGACGCAGAACGCCGTCTTTCGAGGCCTTGATGCTCACGTGGCCGCGCGGCGGCTCGATGCCGTTGGTGGCGTTAGAGATCTGCGAAGAGGTCTCAGACGGCATCAGGGCAGACAGCGTGGAGTTACGCAGGCCGTGGGTTTTAATCGATTCGCGCAGGCCTTCCCAGTCGAGGTGCAGCGGCTCGCTGACGATCCCGTCCAGGTCTTTCTTGTAGGTGTCGATCGGCAGAATGCCTTTCGCGTAGGTGGTTTCATTGAACCACGGGCACGCGCCTTGCTCTTTCGCCAGCTCGTTGGAGGCCTTCATCAGGTAGTACTGAATGGCTTCAAACGTCTGGTGCGTCAGGTTGTTGGCGCTGCCGTCGGAGTAGCGTTTGCCGTTCTTCGCCAGCCAGTAGGCGAAGTTGATTACGCCAATACCCAGGGTACGACGACCCATCGCGCCGCGTTTTGCCGCCGGGATTGGGTAATCCTGGTAGTCCAGCAGGGCATCGAGCGCGCGAACCGCCAGCACGGCCAGCTCTTCCAGCTCGTCCAGGCTCTTGATCGCACCCAGGTTGAACGCGGAGAGCGTACACAGGGCGATTTCGCCGTTTTCGTCGTTCACGTCTTCCAGCGGTTTGGTCGGCAGGGCGATTTCCAGGCACAGGTTGGACTGGCGCACCGGCGCAACCACCGGATCAAACGGGCTGTGGGTGTTGCAGTGGTCAACGTTCTGGATGTAGATACGGCCGGTAGAGGCACGTTCCTGCATCATCAGGGAGAACAGATCGACCGCCTTCACGCGCTGCTTGCGGATGCTGTCGTCTTTTTCGTATTTGGTGTACAGACGCTCGAACTCGTCCTGATCGGCGAAGAACGCGTCGTACAGGCCTGGAACGTCGGACGGGCTGAACAGGGTGATGTCTTCACCTTTCAGCAGGCGGGTATACATCAGCTTGTTGATCTGTACGCCGTAGTCCATGTGACGCACGCGGTTGCCTTCCACGCCGCGGTTGTTTTTCAGCACCAGCAGGCTTTCCACTTCCAGGTGCCACATTGGGTAGAACAGGGTCGCAGCACCGCCGCGCACGCCGCCTTGAGAGCAGGATTTCACCGCCGTCTGGAAGTGTTTGTAGAACGGAATACAGCCGGTGTGGAACGCTTCACCGCCGCGAATTGGGCTGCCCAGGGCGCGGATGCGGCCCGCGTTGATGCCGATACCGGCACGCTGGGAGACGTATTTCACAATCGCGCTGGAGGTGGCGTTGATGGAATCCAGGCTATCGCCGCACTCGATCAGCACGCAGGAGCTGAACTGGCGGGTCGGGGTGCGCACGCCGGACATGATTGGCGTAGGCAGAGAAATTTTGAACGTCGACACCGCATCGTAGAAACGCTTCACGTAGTCCAGACGGGTATCGCGCGGGTAGTTGGAGAACAGGCAGGCCGCTACCAGAATATAGAGGAACTGGGCGCTTTCGTAGATCTCACCGGTTACGCGGTTCTGAACAAGGTATTTGCCTTCGAGCTGCTTCACCGCCGCGTAGGAGAAGTTCATGTCGCGCCAGTGATCTATAAACTCGTTCATCTGCTCGAACTCTTCTTCCGTATAGTCTTCCAGCAGATGCGTGTCATATTTGCCCAGCTCAACCATTTTCACCACGTGATCGTACAGCTTCGGCGGTTCAAACTGGCCGTAGGCTTTTTTACGCAGGTGGAAAATGGCCAGGCGCGCGGCGAGGTACTGATAGTCCGGCGCGTCGCGGGAGATCAGGTCTGCCGCAGCCTTGATGATGGTCTCATGAATATCAGACGTTTTAATGCCGTCGTAGAACTGGATGTGGGAGCGCAGCTCAACCTGGGAAATCGAAACGTTGTTCAGGCCTTCTGCTGCCCAGTCGAGAACTCGATGGATTTTGTCCAGATTGATACGCTCGGTAGTACCGTCGCGCTTTGTCACCAGCAGACTCTGATTCATGTGGGTTTTACCTGTCCGTGAAATAAAAAAATATCCCCCGTTTATCCACAGATCGGTCTTGTGACTAACTCTGTGGATAAATACTACATATAGGGGGTTTGCGATAAGAAGAACGCTATATAGTGAGTATTCTAGTATCGAATCATTTCAGCACAAGGGTTGATTTTGACGTTAAATTGAGGTTGTGAATGGGTAAAAAAGCCTAAGTCCTCATGCTGTAAGGCCTGGAAGAGATGTCAATAATCTAGAAAAAAAATTCAAAATTTGATCGAGTGCTGATTTCTTCAACGGGTGGGGAAAATTGCGCAACGTGATGTCGCGCAATCTTTATAAGAATAACGGATGACGTTAGTCTTTTTTGGCGGTTGTATGCAACATGTAGTTAACATCTACGCCCGGTGCGAGCTTGAATTTGTCTGTTAACGGATTGTAATGCAGGCCGGTGATGTGTTGCTCCTTGAGCCACGTCTGGTCAACCCAGCCCAGCAGCTCGGCCGGCTTAATGAATTTCTTCACGTCGTGCGTGCCTTTCGGCACCATGCGCAGCACGTATTCCGCCCCGACTACCGCCATGAGCCAGGCTTTGCCGTTGCGGTTGATGGTCGAGAAGAAGACCTGGCCGCCCGGTTTGACGAGTTTTGCACAGGCGTTCACCACCGACTGCGGGTCGGGCACGTGCTCAAGCATCTCCATGCAGGTCACCACGTCGTACTGATGCGCGTGCTTCGCGGCGTGCTCTTCAACGGTTTCCTGCACGTATTCGACCTGGATACCGGACTCCAGCGCGTGCAGGCGCGCAACCTGCAGCGGCTCAAAGCCCATGTCCAGGCCCGTGACGGTTGCCCCTTCACGCGCCATGCTCTCAGCGAGGATGCCGCCGCCGCAGCCGACGTCGAGCACCTTTTTGCCGAACAGGCCGCCGGAACGCTCGGCGATGTAGCCCAGACGCAGCGGGTTAATACGGTGCAGAGGCTTAAACTCACCTTCAAGATCCCACCAGCGTGAGGCGACCGCTTCAAATTTGGCAATCTCTTCGTGGTCAACGTTATGAGCCACCGGGGATTTCTCGGCATTCATGGGCGCTTTTACTCCTTATTTAGCAAGACTTCGGAGTATATCAGCAGACTGGTATGAATAAACGGTATTGGTTTACCTCTCTCATCGCGGCTGTGTTATAATTTGCGACCTTTGAATCCGGGATACAGTAGAGGGATAGCGGTTAGATGAGCGACCTTGCGAGAGAAATTACACCGGTTAACATCGAGGAAGAGCTGAAGAGCTCCTATCTGGACTATGCGATGTCGGTCATTGTTGGCCGTGCGCTGCCGGACGTCCGCGATGGCCTTAAGCCGGTACACCGTCGCGTACTATACGCCATGAACGTATTGGGCAATGACTGGAATAAAGCCTATAAAAAATCTGCCCGCGTCGTGGGTGACGTTATCGGTAAATATCACCCGCATGGTGATACCGCCGTGTACGACACCATCGTTCGTATGGCGCAGCCATTCTCCTTGCGTTACATGCTGGTAGATGGTCAGGGTAACTTTGGTTCTGTTGACGGTGACTCCGCGGCGGCGATGCGTTATACGGAAATCCGTATGTCGAAAATCGCCCACGAGCTGATGGCCGACCTGGAAAAAGAGACCGTTGATTTCGTCGATAACTACGACGGCACCGAACGCATCCCTGACGTTATGCCAACCAAGATCCCGAACCTGCTGGTTAACGGTTCGTCCGGTATCGCGGTCGGGATGGCAACCAATATTCCGCCACACAACATCACCGAAGTGATTAACGGCTGCCTGGCCTATATCGACGATGAAGAGATCAGCATTGAAGGGCTGATGGAACACATCCCGGGCCCGGACTTCCCAACGGCGGCGATCATTAACGGTCGTCGCGGTATTGAAGAAGCGTATCGCACCGGCCGCGGCAAGATTTACATTCGCGCCCGCGCGGAAGTGGAAGCGGACGCCAAAACCGGCCGCGAAACCATCATTGTTCACGAGATCCCGTATCAGGTGAACAAGGCGCGTCTGATTGAAAAAATCGCCGAGCTGGTAAAAGAAAAACGCGTTGAAGGCATCAGCGCGCTGCGCGACGAGTCTGATAAAGACGGCATGCGCATCGTGATTGAAATCAAACGCGACGCGGTGGGCGAGGTTGTGTTGAACAACCTGTACTCCCAGACTCAGCTTCAGGTCTCCTTCGGCATCAACATGGTTGCGCTGCACCATGGCCAGCCGAAGATCATGAACCTGAAAGAGATCCTGAGCGCGTTCGTGCGTCACCGTCGTGAAGTGGTGACCCGTCGTACCATCTTCGAACTGCGCAAAGCGCGCGATCGCGCGCACATCCTTGAAGCACTGGCCGTTGCGCTGGCGAACATCGACCCGATTATCGAGCTGATCCGCCGCGCGCCAACGCCAGCAGAAGCAAAAGCCGGTCTGGTTGCCCGACCTTGGGAGCTGGGTAACGTTGCTGCAATGCTCGAACGTGCGGGTGATGACGCCGCGCGCCCTGAGTGGCTGGACCCTGAATTTGGCGTGCGCGACGGCCAGTACTACCTGACTGAACAGCAGGCCCAGGCGATTCTGGATCTGCGTCTGCAGAAGCTGACCGGCCTCGAGCACGAAAAACTGCTCGACGAGTACAAAGAGCTGCTGGAACAGATTGCTGAACTGCTGCACATTCTGGGCAGCGCCGATCGCCTGATGGAAGTGATCCGCGAAGAGCTGGAGCTGGTCCGCGATCAGTTCGGCGATGAGCGTCGCACCGAAATCACCGCGAACAGCTCTGATATCAACATTGAAGATCTGATCAACCGCGAAGACGTGGTGGTTACCCTGTCTCACCAGGGCTATGTGAAGTATCAGCCGCTCACCGACTACGAAGCACAGCGTCGTGGCGGTAAAGGCAAATCTGCCGCACGTATTAAAGAAGAAGACTTTATTGACCGCCTGCTGGTGGCCAACACCCACGACACGATCCTCTGCTTCTCAAGCCGCGGGCGTCTGTACTGGATGAAGGTCTATCAGCTGCCGGAAGCAAGCCGCGGCGCGCGTGGTCGTCCGATCGTTAACCTGCTGCCGCTGGAAGCGAACGAACGTATCACTGCCATCCTGCCGGTGCGCGAGTACGAAGAGGGCGTAAACGTCTTTATGGCGACCGCCAGCGGCACCGTGAAGAAAACCGCGCTGACCGAGTTTAGCCGTCCACGTTCTGCCGGTATCATTGCCGTCAACCTGAACGAAGGCGATGAGCTGATCGGCGTGGATCTGACCTCCGGTTCCGACGAAGTGATGCTGTTCTCTGCGGCCGGTAAAGTGGTGCGCTTTAAAGAGAACGCGGTGCGCGCAATGGGTCGTACGGCGACCGGCGTTCGCGGCATCAAGCTGGCGGGTGAAGATTCCGTGGTTTCCCTGATCGTTCCGCGCGGCGAAGGCGCAATCCTGACCGTGACGCAGAACGGCTACGGTAAACGTACGGCGGAAAGCGAATATCCGACCAAGTCGCGCGGCACGCAGGGCGTAATCTCTATCAAAGTGACCGAGCGCAACGGTTCCGTTGTTGGCGCGGTGCAGGTAGACGATGCCGACCAGATCATGATGATCACCGATGCCGGTACGCTGGTGCGTACCCGCGTGTCCGAGATCAGCGTGGTAGGCCGTAACACCCAGGGCGTGATCCTCATCCGTACTGCGGAAGATGAGAACGTTGTGGGCCTGCAGCGCGTAGCCGAGCCGGTCGATGACGAAGAGCTCGACTCTATCGACGGCAGCGTCGCGGAGGGCGATGATGAAATCGCGCCGGAAGCGGACACCGACGACGACGTTGCGGATGACGCTGACGAGTAACGTCTCCTGACGTCAAAAGGGCCGGTTTCCGGCCCTTTTCATTTTCAGAAGCAGACAAGTGAACGTTGCGGCAAGCCGCGTTTACCGCTACCTTAACCACATTCTTTTGACCCCGACGGCGGAGCCTCGCCCCTTTGAAATACCTCGTCTCCTTTCGTACCACGCTAAAAGTTTCTCGCTATCTGTTTCGGGCGCTGGCGCTACTGCTTTGGCTGCTGGTTGCGCTTTTCTCGGTGTTTTACATCGTGAACGCGCTGCACCAGAAAGAATCGGAGATCCGCCAGGAGTTTAATCTCAGCTCCGATCAGGCCCAGCGCTACATTCAGCGCACGTCTGACGTTATGAAAGAGCTGAAGTATATTGCCGAAAACCGCCTGAGCGCGGAAAACGGCGTGCTTGCCCTGCGCGGGCGCAGCGACAAAACCGACGTGCCGGACTTCGAGCCGCTGTTCCCGGACTCCGATTGCTCGGCCATGGGCAGCGCCTGGCGCGGTTCGCTGGAGTCGCTCGCCTGGTTTATGCGCTACTGGCGAGACAACTTTTCTGCGGCTTACGATCTCAACCGCGTATTTCTGATCGGCAGCGAAAATCTCTGCATGGCCGATTTCGGCCTGCGCGATATGCCCGTCGAGCGCGACGACGCGCTGAAAAGCCTGCACGAGCGCATTCTGAAATACCGCAATGCTCCGCAGGACGAGCGCGGCAATAATCTTTTCTGGATAAGCCAGGGGCCACGCATGGGCGTGGGCTATTTCTACGCGCTGACGCCGGTCTATCTGGGCAACCGCCTGCAGGCGCTGCTGGGGGTTGAGCAGACTATCCGCATGGAGAATTTCTTCACGCCGGGAAGCCTGCCGATGGGCGTAACCGTGCTGGATGAAAACGGCCATCCGTTGATTTCACTGGCCGGACCGGAAAACCGTCTGAAGGTCGATCCGCACTGGATGCAGGAGCGCTCGTGGTTTGGCTACACCTCCGGCTTCCGCGAGCTGGCGCTGAAAAAAAGCTTACCGCCGTCTTCGCTCAGCATTGTCTATTCCGTGCCGGTGGACATGGTGCTTGAACGTATCCGCATTCTCATCCTCAACGCCATCGTGCTCAACGTGCTGGTGGGGATTGCGCTATTTATGCTGGCGCGCATGTACGAGCGCCGGATCTTTATTCCGGCCGAAAGCGACGCCCAGCGGCTGGAGGAGCACGAGCAGTTTAACCGTAAAATCGTCGCCTCCGCGCCGGTCGGGATCTGCATCCTGCGCACTCAGGACGGTACCAATATCCTCAGCAACGAGCTGGCGCATAACTACCTGAATATGCTGACGCATGAGGACAGGCAGCGGCTGACGCAGATTATCTGCGGGCAGCAGGTTAACTTCGTTGACGTGCTGACCAGCACCCACACTAACCTGCAAATTAGCTTCGTCCATTCACGTTATCGCAACGAGAACGTGGCGATTTGCGTGCTGGTGGACGTGTCGGCGCGCGTGAAGATGGAAGAGTCGCTGCAGGAAATGGCCCAGGCGGCGGAGCAGGCCAGCCAGTCGAAATCCATGTTCCTGGCCACCGTCAGCCACGAGCTGCGCACCCCGCTGTACGGGATCATCGGTAACCTCGATCTGCTGCAAACCAAAGAGCTGCCGAAAGGGGTCGATCGTCTGGTTACGGCGATGAATAACTCGTCCAGCCTGCTGCTGAAAATCATCAGCGATATTCTTGATTTCTCGAAGATTGAGTCGGAACAGCTGAAAATCGAGCCGCGCGAATTTGCGCCGCGCGAAGTGATGAACCACATCAGCGCCAACTACCTGCCGCTGGTGGTGCGCAAGCAGCTTGGGCTTTACTGCTTCATCGAGCCGGACGTGCCGCTCACGCTGCACGGTGACCCGATGCGTCTGCAGCAGGTCATTTCAAACCTGCTCAGCAACGCGATTAAATTTACCGACACCGGGTGTATTGTTCTGCACGTTTGCCGCGCGGGAGATTACCTGAGCATTCGCGTGCGGGATACGGGCGTGGGGATACCGGCCAAGGAGGTTGTCCGCCTGTTCGATCCGTTCTTCCAGGTCGGCACCGGCGTGCAGCGCAACTTCCAGGGCACCGGCCTGGGCCTGGCGATTTGTGAAAAGCTCATCAGCATGATGGACGGCGATATCTGCGTGGACACCGAGCCGGGCATGGGCAGCCAGTTCACCATCCGCATTCCGCTGTACTCGGCGCAATATCCGGCGAAAGCAACGGTTGAAGGACTGAGCGATAAACGCTGCTGGCTGGCGGTGAACAATGCCTCCCTCTATGATTTCCTGACGTCGCTGCTCACCCACAGCGGCGTTCGCGTTGCGCGCTATGAAGGACAGACGCCGGATGCGGACGATATGCTCATCACCGACGCGGTGCCGGAGCAAAAGTGGGCCGGAAGAGGCGTGGTGCAGTTCTGCCGCCGCCATATTGGTATTCCCGTTGAGCGCTCATCGGGGGAATGGGTGCACAGCGTGGCCAACCCACACGAGCTGCTGGGGCTGCTGGCGCGCATTTACAGCGTGGCGCTCGACGAAGGTGAGGGCGCTGCGGCGCTAGCTTCTCCGGAATCTCTGGCTTCGGTTAACGATGACATGATGATCCTGGTGGTGGATGACCATCCGATTAACCGCCGGCTGCTGGCGGATCAGCTTGGCTCGTTGGGCTACCAGTGCAAGACGGCGAATGACGGCGTGGACGCGCTTAACGTCCTAAGCAAAAACCACATTGATATCGTCCTGAGCGACGTCAACATGCCAAACATGGATGGCTACCGTCTGACGCAGCGCATCCGGCAGCTGGGCCTGACGCTTCCGGTTGTTGGGGTAACGGCCAACGCGCTGGCGGAAGAAAAGCAGCGGTGTATTGAATCGGGCATGGACAGCTGCCTGTCGAAGCCGGTAACGCTGGACGTGCTGAAGCAGACGTTGTCTGTTTACGCGGACCGCGTGAGGAAAACGAGAATATAAAAAAGGCCCGAAAGGGCCTTTTATGTTTTCATCCTCTCCCATTGGGAGAGGCGGGGGGATGCATCAGAGAGAGATCAGTCCTTGTCCGTCGCGCTCAGCGTCACGGAGGAGAGATAGTTCAGCAGCGCAATATCGTTGTCCACGCCCAGCTTCATCATGGCTGACTTCTTCTGGCTACTGATGGTCTTAATACTGCGGTTCAGCTTCTTGGCAATTTCCGTTACCAGGAAACCTTCAGCGAACAGACGCAGAACTTCACTCTCTTTTGGCGAAAGGCGCTTATCACCGTAACCGCCAGCGCTGATTTTCTCCAGCAGGCGGGAAACGCTTTCCGGCGTGAACTTCTTACCTTTCTGCAGCGCGGCCAGCGCTTTTGGCAGGTCGGTTGGCGCACCCTGTTTAAGGACAATCCCTTCGATGTCCAGATCCAGTACGGCGCTCAAAATCGCCGGGTTATTGTTCATGGTCAGAACAATAATCGAGATGTCCGGGAAGTGGCGCTTAATGTATTTGATAAGCGTAATCCCATCACCGTACTTGTCTCCAGGCATGGAGAGGTCGGTAATGAGCACGTGTGCGTCTAATTTTGGGAGGTTATTGATAAGTGCTGTTGAGTCTTCAAATTCACCGACTACATTCACCCACTCGATCTGTTCAAGTGATTTGCGAATACCGAACAGTACAATCGGATGGTCATCGGCAATAATTACGTTCATATTGTTCATGTATAAGGCTACCTTGCTACAGCAAGCTTTTGACGTAGGCGTCAATGTCGCTGATGTATTTTTCAATGCCAGAGGCATCTTTCTCACGAATTAGATGTTCCAGCGTTTCACATAACTGCTTGCCGGGAACCAGATTAAGCATGGCAAACACTCCTTTCAGCCGGTGTGCTGTCTGTGCCAGCGCCGCAAAATCATTCGCGGCGGACTCAGTATACAACCGCTTAACATCATCTGGTACTGTATCAACAAAGAGTGAATAGTATCCGCTGGCATGGAGCTCGGCATTTTCATCGCCGCCTAACGGGGACTCCAGAATCTCTTCCTGCGCCAGCTGCTCCTCTATCAGTTGGAGTACAGCGTCCTGCATCGCATTGCTCATATTAAAGTTGACGCGCATCTGGCCAGGGCCGATTTTCCGCACGCCTGGCTCATCATCGCTTAAAAGCAAGCCCGAGGCAGTAAGATTAGACGGATTATCAGTTAAAAATAGATCAAATTGTTGACTTGAGAGCCTTTCGTCCGGGGTGATGCAGGCCGCGCCCCAGTTTTCTAACTGACGCACCACGATATGGCGGATCTCATTCGAAGTAACGTCAACCATCACGACCACGTCGTCCAGCAGGCGCTCTTCGTCCTCTTCCTGCGGGTTAGCGGCCATTTTAACGTGCAGCGAGTAGCGCGTGCCGAGCGACTCGCGGGTCTTAATATTAAGATGGCCGCCAAGCTTGCGGGCCAGCTGATCGCACAGCCAGAAGGTGAGGGCGTTAGCTTTTCCGTAGCGGTCGCTCTGGGTGTCGTTCAGGAACGGGAAGTGCAGATTATCAATTTCGCTGACGGTCACGCCCTCACCGGTATCCAGAATACGGAACGTCAGGCGATCGTCAGCAGACTCATCGGTACTGACTTCCAGGGTGATCTTGCCAATCTGGGTAGTGATCACCGCGTACTGGATCAGCATCAGTAAGATCTTCCGCAGCGCTTCGCGATCGCCGTGGCGTTCATCTGCGGCGGATAAATGGTTGTTGATCAGCAGCTGAAGCCCTTTGCGCCGGATGACCGGCAGCACGTCCGGCACCACTTCATCGATCAGGTCCTGAATAGAGAAGAGGGTAGGCGTGCCCTTCCAGCCGTCGTTCTCAAGCTGGTTAGCAAGCTGAATTTCGTCCACCAGACGGACCAGAGAATCAGCCTGATTCGCCAGCTGGCGACCTTCCGGCGTGCTGAGGGCTGCGGCGCGTTCGGCGAGCGTTTTAAGCGGCTGCTTGAAGGCATCGCCGATATTTTGCATAAACGCGGCGCGGCCCTGCTGGTTCTTCTCGTAAAGCCGCTGCGCCTGCTTGAGCTTTTTATTCACCAGCACTTCGCGGTCCTGATCGCGGATAACGAAAATTTGCGTGCGCGATGCGACCTGGCTGCGGAACTGACGGATTTCGTACAGCTCATTATTGATCGTCGCCTGAATTACCCCCTGATGCTGATCCGCCATGGTGGTGATATTTTGCAGATTCAGGTGAGGTAGAAGGTGATCGGCGATTTTATTACTCATCACCGTGCGGTTGGCTTCCTGATCGTGGACCAGAACGCCCAGGGGCAGCGCGGAGATAATCTCTTCATTGAGCGCGCGCAGCACGCGCAGCTCGTTGCTGGTGCCGGTTGAGACCGCTGAGGATTCGTTTTGACGACCCGTCTGGAAACGAAACGTGCTGTAGCCAAAAAGCGCCAGCGCCAGCAGGCCGATATTCAGCAGCAGCGGCAGCAGAATGTTTTGCAGCGTATCAAGCAGCAGGGTGCCAAAAGGGACCTGCCACACCAGGCGCATGCCGGTTGAGTTAAGGGAGGACGAAATTTCAATCTTCGAGCCATTAAAGGAAATCGAAACGCTTTCCGCCCCCTCTTTATCAGGCGGCGTGCGCATATTCTGCGTGCTGTTGTCTGGGTCCAGGCGGAAGCTTTCCAGCGGCATATCTGGCGGGATCAGGTCGTTAATCGGCAGATCGAACGCCACCACCGTCGCCAGATGCCCCGGCTGATTGAAGGTCGTGCGCAGCGTGAAGTAGTGGCCGTTTTGCCAGGCGAGACGGCGCAGGGAAGAAAAACTCTCGCGCTCGTCCAGCGCGTTCGCCTGCTGCAGCATTTCTGCCCGGCGGGAATCCACGATGCTGCCGACGGTGGTTTCCTTAAAGCCTGACGAGAGGTCTTTGAGCGGCAGGGTGGAGATCAGGATCATGCTGTTGTCCTGGCCGTTCAGATAGTACATCGACCACGGCACCGTCTCTGCGCCCCAGAGGGTGTCGAGATATGAGGACATACGCTGCGTCATCTCAAGCGTTGCGCTGTCGTGCGAGCCAAAAATCAGGGCTTCCGTTTTGCGCTGAGGCTTTTCGAGGTAATAGACGTCCTGCTTCAGGCGCGTCTCCTGCAGGCCATCCCCTGAGGACGTGGCGGGCGCGGCGGCAATATTGTCGTAAATTTGCCAGGTGGCATAACGCCACGTGTCGATGCGCTTGTGTACCGCATGGGTGATATCGACGATTTGATAACTCTTATCCTTAAGCCAGGCGTTAACTGCGCTCTGGATCATCACCCCCATTGTGACGAGCAGGACAACGATCAATAGAAGAAAGAAACGGGTAATGCTCCCCGGTAAAAGAGAGAATTTGCCCGGAGCGGAAGTTTCAGTCTGACTCATTGATATGTTTAACCCATTGTGGCCGCGCGTTAAGGGGGATACGGCAGTATAAAGGGTAATACCTGAAATTCCAGCGTCGTTATGGATGAGGGAAGGACTTTTTCCACGCGTATGACGGGCCTGCCGCTGCGCTTTAAATGTGTACAACGCTGGGTTAACGGTACAAATAAGCGGCAATTAAGAGAAGGGAATAGCACGAATAAACAAGAAATTAAGTTTTTCGGTAAAATTTCATACGTAATGAGTGCCGTGGAGAGATTTAGTTAATAGCCATTATAATTTCGGTTCGGTAGCATAAAAAAAGTCATTTTGCGTAAAGAAAAGTAAAAAAAAACCGAATGCATTGCATTCGGTTCAATTAGGGATAAACAGACATTCAAAACTGAATGACGGTAATAAATAAAGTTAATGATGATAGCGAGAGTTATTTTAGAGAGATCAAGCGATTTTGTTTTGTCATTCAGTGCTCTAAAATAACGCCTTGCAATATATTGATATTAAATGGATTTTAATTTTTATTGATTATCCGTGCGGTATTTTTAATCCTTGCGTGCTTTGTGAAAGTTCCCTCAAATTTACAAATTGAAACATGTTTATAGATAGATGAAACATCTTCAAAGTTTTCGTATCATATTCCTGTTGGATTATTCTGTATTTTTAAGGACAATGAAAACGCCGACTGGTTAAGAGGGTTGACCAGTAAGCAGTGGTAAATAATAAGGCATATAACAGAGGGTTAAAAAATGAAAGTTAAAGTACTGTCCCTCCTGGTACCAGCTCTGCTGGTGGCAGGCGCAGCAAATGCGGCTGAAATTTACAACAAAGACGGCAACAAATTAGATCTGTACGGTAAAGTTGATGGTCTGCACTATTTCTCTGATGACAAGAGCGCAGACGGTGACCAGACTTACATGCGTCTGGGCTTCAAAGGCGAAACCCAGGTTAACGATCAGCTGACCGGTTACGGCCAGTGGGAATACCAGATTCAGGGTAACTCTGCAGAAAACGAAAACAACTCCTGGACCCGTGTGGCGTTTGCCGGTCTGAAATTCGGCGATGCCGGTTCTTTCGACTACGGTCGTAACTACGGCGTAGTTTACGATGTCACCTCATGGACTGACGTCCTGCCAGAATTCGGCGGCGACACCTACGGTGCTGACAACTTCATGCAGCAGCGCGGTAACGGCTTCGCGACCTACCGCAACACCGACTTCTTCGGTCTGGTAGACGGCCTGAACTTTGCCCTGCAGTATCAGGGTAAAAACGGCAGCGCCAGCGGTGAAGGCCAGACCAACAACGGCCGTGACGAACTGCGTCAGAACGGCGACGGCTTCGGCGGTTCTATCACTTACGATCTGGGCGAAGGCTTCGGTATCGGTACGGCTATCACCAGCTCCAAGCGTACTGACGCGCAGAACAACCTGGCCTACGGCCAAGGCGATCGCGCTGAAACCTACACCGGCGGTCTGAAATACGACGCGAACAACATCTACCTGGCAGCGAACTACACCCAGACCTACAACGCGACTCGCGCCGGTAACCTGGGCTGGGCGAACAAAGCGCAGAACTTCGAAGTGGTTGCACAGTACCAGTTCGACTTCGGCCTGCGTCCATCCGTGGCGTACCTGCAGTCTAAAGGTAAGGACCTGGAAAACGGCTACGGCGACCAGGACCTGCTGAAATATGTTGATGTTGGCGCGACTTACTACTTCAACAAAAACATGTCTACCTACGTTGATTACAAAATCAACCTGGTTGATGAAAACGAGTTCACCCGTCAGGCGGGCATCGGTACTGATGACATCGTAGCGCTGGGTCTGGTTTACCAGTTCTAATTCGTTACTCAGTATTGCAAGGGGGCCATCCGGCCCCTTTTTTCATGCCTTATTTACGTCTTACAAACCCACTTTTTTGGTGTACTCTTGCCGCCCTGGCATGAGGATAATAACGAATGGACATGACTTTTTTACGCGCAAGCGTTCTGGCAACGCTCTTTTTCCTGACCGCGTGCGACTCTTCCACGCAGCCCGCTAAAACCGACGCGCCTGCGGCGACGGTGCTGGAAGGGAAAACCATGGGAACCTTCTGGCGCGTCAGCGTGATGAACCTCGACAGCACCCGGGCTAACGAGCTGCGCGGCAAAATTCAGGCGCAGCTGGATGCAGACGATCAGCTGCTCTCGACCTATAAAAACGACTCCGCGCTGATGCGCTTTAATCTCTCTAAAAGCACCTCGCTATGGCCGGTGAGCGAGGCGATGGCGGACATCGTGACCGAATCCCTGCGCGTGGGGTATAAAACGCACGGCGCGATGGACGTTACCGTCGGCCCGCTGGTGAACATCTGGGGGTTTGGCCCCAACCAGCAGCCGGTGAAAACCCCCGACCAGGCCGCCATTGACGACGCCCGCGCCCGCACGGGCCTGCAGCATCTGACGGTGATCAACCAGTACGGCCAGCAGTATCTGCAAAAAGACATTCCCGATCTGTTTGTCGATCTCTCGACGATAGGGGAAGGATATGCCGCAGACCACTTAGCCGCGCTGATGGCGGAAGAGGGGATCTCGCGCTATCTGGTGTCCGTTGGCGGTGCGTTAGTTAGCCGCGGCATGAACGCCAGCGGCAGGCCGTGGCGGGTCGCGATCCAGCAGCCTACCGATCGGCAAAACGCGGTGCAGGCGGTGGTGGACATAAACGGTCACGGTATTAGCACCTCAGGCAGCTACCGCAACTACTACGAGCTCGACGGGAAACGCATTTCCCACGTGATCGATCCCCAGACGGGCCGTCCTATTGAGCACAATCTGGTTTCCGTGACGGTCATCGCGCCGACGGCGCTGGAAGCGGATGCCTGGGATACCGGCCTGATGGTGCTGGGGCCGGAAAAAGCCAAAGAAGTCGTGCGCCAGCAGGGGCTGGCGGTCTATATGATCACGAAAGACGCGGACGGGTTTAAAACCTGGCGCTCGCCGCAGTTCAAAAGCTTCCTGGTGAGCGATAAAAATTAAAAAGCAAGGTTGCAGGTTTTTCTTCGCTGGCGCTCGGGCAAGGTAGGCATATGCTTGTAGGAGGAGTCGATGATGAAACATGTAGCCTTTACGACCGATGAGGAGCGCTGGCTGGCGGTGCTGGCCCGCGATCCGGATGCGGATAATCAGTTTGTCTTTGCCGTGCAAACGACCGGCATTTTCTGCCGCCCGTCCTGTCGCGCCCGCCGCGCGCTGCGTGAAAACGTCCGCTTTTATCCTGATGCGCAGCACGCAGCCGAGGACGGTTTCAGGCCGTGCAAACGCTGCATGCCGGACAAAATCAATCCGCAGGAACAGAAGCTGGCTAAGGTAGAGCAGGCCTGCCGACTGCTGGAGCACGATCCCGCCCTGACGCTGGAAGGGCTGGCCCGGCAGGTGGCCATGAGTCCTTTCCACTTCCACCGGCTGTTTAAATCGATCACCGGCATGACGCCTAAAGCCTGGCAGCAGGCGGCGCGGGAAAAGCGCCTGCGCCGCGCGCTGGCGCAGGGGGATAAAATTACCGATGCCGTGCTGGCGGCAGGATTCCCGGACAGCAGCAGCTTCTATCGCAAAGCGGATGCCGCGCTGGGGATGACCGCAAAGCAGTATCGCAAAGGCGACGCCGCCGTGCGTTACGCTATCGCTGACTGCTCGCTAGGCCGCTGCCTGGTGGGCGAAAGCGAGCGGGGAATTTGCGCGATACTGCTGGGTGACGACGACGCTGAGGTCACGAATGAGCTGGTGTCGCTGTTTCCGCACGCCCGGCCCGAGCCGATGCGGGGCGACTTTGCCCGCCGCGTCATGCAGGTCATTGCCAGCATCGACAGCCAGGCCTTGCCGCTAACGCTGCCGCTGGATATCCGCGGTACGGCCTTTCAGCAGCAGGTCTGGCAGGCGCTGAGGGCAATTCCCTGCGGCGAGACGGCAAGCTACCAGCAGGTGGCGCGAAGCATTGGCAAGCCGAACGCCGTGCGCGCCGTGGCGGGCGCGTGCGCGGCAAATACGCTGGCGATTGTTATTCCGTGTCACCGCGTAGTGCGAAACGACGGCGCGCTGTCCGGCTACCGCTGGGGAACGGCGCGTAAAGCGCATCTTTTACGCCGCGAAACTAAAACGCAGGAGGGCTAATGCTCGATCTCTTTGCTGACGCTGAACCCTGGCAGGAACCGCTGGCGCCGGGGGCGACGATCCTGCGCCGCTTTGCGCTGTCGCGCGCGGCGGCGCTGTTTGACGCAATGGCTTCGGTCGCAGCGATCTCGCCGTTTCGCCATATGGTGACGCCGGGAGGCTACACCATGTCGGTTGCGATGACCAACTGCGGCACGCTGGGCTGGGCGACGGACGCGCGCGGCTATGTCTACGCCGAAACCGACCCCGTGACCGATAAGCCCTGGCCACCGATCCCGCCTCTGTTTGCGGCGCTGTGCCATGACGCGGCGGTAGAGGCGGGCTACCCTGATTTTCAGCCGGACGCCTGCCTTATTAACCGCTATGCCGTGGGCGCAAAGCTCTCGCTGCACCAGGACAAAGACGAGCCAGACCTGCGCGCGCCGATTGTCTCCGTCTCGCTAGGGCTGCCGGCTATTTTCCAGTTCGGCGGCCTTCGGCGTAACGATCCGCTGCAGCGCCTGATGCTGGAGCACGGTGACGTTGTGGTCTGGGGCAGGGAGTCGCGGCTCTTCTATCACGGCATTCAGCCGCTCAAACCCGGCGTTCATCCCCTGACGGGCGAGTTCCGCTATAACCTGACCTTCCGGCAGGCGGGGATGGCGAATAAAAATAAGAATTATTCTTGATGTGAGCGCCGGGCAGTTTACACTGCTGGCTGATTTTTCTTGTTCGGATTGCTCTGCATGCAACTACTTCTTCTTGTCTGGCGTCAGTACCGCTGGCCATTTATCGCGGTGATGGCGCTCAGCCTCGCCAGCGCGGCGTTGGGGATTGGGCTGATTGCGTTTATCAACGTGCGGCTCATCGAAATGGTCGACACCTCGCTCTCCGTTCTGCCGGAGTTTCTTGGCCTCCTCCTGCTGCTGATGGCTGTGACGCTCGGCTCCCAGCTCGCCCTGACCGCGCTGGGCCACCACTTCGTTTTCCGCCTGCGCGGCGAGTTTATCAAACGAATTCTCGATACTCCGGTAGAGCGTATTGAGCAGCTCGGCAGCGCCTCTCTTTTGGCGGGGCTGACCAGCGACGTGCGCGCCATCACCATTGCGTTCGTGCGTCTGCCGGAGCTGGTGCAGGGGATCATTCTGACCTTCGGCTCCGCGGCGTATCTGGCGTGGCTGTCGACGAAAATGCTGGCCGTGACCGCGCTGTGGATTGTCATCACCATCTGGGGCGGGTTTGTGCTGGTATCGCGCGTGTATAAGCACATGGCGGTGCTGCGGGAAACGGAAGATAAGCTCTACAACGACTATCAGACGGTGCTGGAAGGGCGTAAAGAGCTGACGCTGAACCGCGAGCGCGCCGAGCATATTTTTAACCACCTCTATATGCCGGACGCGCGCGAGTATCGTCACCATATTATTCGCGCCGATACGTTCCACCTGAGCGCGGTGAACTGGTCGAACATTATGATGCTCGGCGCCATCGGGCTGGTGTTCTGGATGGCAAACAGCCTCGGCTGGGCCGATACTAACGTTGCGGCAACCTACTCGCTAACGCTGCTGTTTTTGCGCACGCCGCTGCTCTCCGCCGTCGGCGCGCTGCCCACGCTGCTCAGTGCCCAGGTGGCCTTCAATAAGCTCAGGAAGTTTGAGCTCGCGCCGTTCAGGGCCGAGTTTCCGCGCCCGCAGGCGTTCCCGAACTGGCAAACGCTTGAGCTGCGCGACGTAACGTTCCGCTACCAGGAGAATGCCTTCTCGGTCGGGCCGATTAATTTGACCCTGCACCGCGGCGAGCTGCTGTTTCTGATTGGCGGCAACGGCAGCGGAAAATCGACGCTGGCGATGCTGCTGACCGGGCTGTATCAGCCGCTGTCGGGGGAAATTCTGCTCGACGGCAAGGCGCTGAGCGCGGAGAAACCGGAGGACTACCGCAAGCTGTTTTCGGCAGTGTTTACGGACGTCTGGCTCTTCGACAGGCTGCTCGGGCCGGAAGGGCAGGAAGCTAATCCGGCGCTGGTGGAGAAGTGGCTGGCGCATCTGCAGATGTCGCACAAGCTGGAGCTCCAGGACGGCAAGATCCTCAATCTTAAGCTCTCAAAAGGGCAGAAAAAGCGCGTGGCGCTGCTGCTGGCCCTGGCGGAGGAGCGCGATATTATCCTGCTGGACGAATGGGCGGCGGATCAGGACCCGCACTTCCGCCGCGAATTTTACCAGGTGCTGCTGCCGCTGATGAAGGAGATGGGCAAGACCATCTTTGCGATCAGCCATGATGACCACTACTTCATCCATGCCGATCGTCTGCTGGAGATGCGCGACGGCAGGTTAAGCGAGCTGACGGGCGACGAGCGCGACGCCGCGTCGCGTGATGCGGTGGCGCGCACGGCCTGAGCCTCACCTTAACCCTCTCCCACAGGGAGAGGGGACAAATCGCGGCCCGTATGCCGTTTTTTTCTCCATCTCCCGCCGTTGTTTATTCTTATTTACATATCTCCGCGCTATGCTTAATGCCATCTCATTTCATGGATTTATGATTAATGTCGGTATTGAACAAAAACAGCGCAAGGTTGCGCGATCAGGAGCGTGCGCGCCTCATCTGGCTCCTTACGACCGATAAAGCGGTCACCTCTACGCTATTGGGAAAATTGACCCTGGCTGAGCAATATGATGTCGGTACGTTAGCCGACGATATTGCTGAGGTAGGTGCGCTGGTTGCCCATTTACCGCCGCCTGACCTGGCGGATACGCTTGAAGCCCTCCCGTCCGAGGAGCGTCACGCCCTGTGGCGCCTGGTGCAGGATCACGAGCGCGGGCAGGTTCTGCTTGAAGCCTCTGAAAACGTCTGGGACGACCTGATCGATGAGATGAGCGACCGGGACATTCTCGATGCGGTTCAGACGCTCGACATCGACGAGCAGATTTACCTCGTGCAGCACCTGCCGCGAAACCTGACGGGACGCCTGCTGGCCTCGCTGCCGGCGGACGAGCGCGCCCGCGTGCGTCAGGTGATGCACTACGAGAAAAACAGCGTCGGCGCCATCATGGAGTTCGGCGTCATCATGGTGCGCCCGGACGTCACGCTCGGCACCGTGCAGCGCTACCTGCGCCGCCTCGGCAAGATGCCGGACAACACCGATAAGCTGTTCGTCACCTCGCGGGACAAAACCCTGCTCGGCGAGCTGGAGCTCAAAACCATCCTGCTCAACAGCGCGCAGCGGCGGGTGAGCGAGGTGATGGAAACCGAGCCGATGGTCTTCTCCCCGGAGGATGACGCTGAGAAAGCGGCCCGTACCTTTGAACGTGATGACCTTGTCAGCGCCGCAGTGGTGGACTCCGTCGGCAAGCTGATGGGGCGTCTGACCATCGACGAGATCGTGGACGTCGTCTACGAAGAAACCGACAACGACCTGCGCGCCCTCGGCGGGATCAGCGCGGAAGATGACGTGCATGCCTCGGTGGGCAAGGCGGTGAAAACCCGCTGGGCGTGGCTGGCGATCAACCTCTGCACCGCGTTTATCGCTTCCCGCGTCATCGACGGGTTTGAGCACACCATTTCCCAACTGGTGGCGCTGGCCTCGCTGATGCCGATCGTGGCGGGCATTGGCGGTAACACCGGCAACCAGACCATCACCATGATCGTTCGCGCCCTGGCGCTGGAGAACATTCAGCCCGGCAACTTTGCCTTCCTGATCTTCAGGGAGATGGGCGTGGCGTTGATCAACGGCCTGGTGTGGGGCGGGATCATGGGCGGCATTACCTGGTGGCTGTACGACGATATGGCGCTGGGCGGCGTAATGATGCTGGCGATGGTCCTGAACCTGCTGGTGGCGTCGATGATGGGCGTTATTATCCCGTTAACGATGACCAAACTGGGGCGCGACCCCGCGGTGGGGTCGAGCGTGATGATCACCGCCATTACCGATACCGGCGGCTTCTTTATTTTCCTTGGGCTGGCGACGGTGTTTCTTCTTTAGCCAGGCGCGCGCGCCTGAGGCGGGCAGGGAGAATAACCATCACTACGATCCCGCCCAATACCCCAATCGCCAGGTTACCGGTCGAGACGGTGGCGGCCACCGTCACCAGCATCACCAGCGTTTCGGCTACCGGCGCGCGCTTGACGGTCGCGGGCTGAACGCTGTGCCAGCTGAACGTTTTCACCGCCACGATGGCCATGATCCCGGCCAGCACGGCCATCGGTATTTTTGCCATCACCTCGCTCAGCGCCGTGACCAGCACCAGCAGCACGGCGGCGGCGGCAATGGTGGAGACGCGGCTGCGGCCTTTGCCCATCTCCACGTTGACGATGGTTTGCCCAATCATCGCGCAGCCCGCAATGCCGCCGTAAAATCCGGCCAGAATATTCCCGACGCCCAGCCCAATGCTTTCGCGACGCTTGCTTGACGGCGTTGCGGTCAGCTCGTCTACCAGCTTCGCGGTCAGCAGCGATTCAAGCAGGCCGACAAACGCGATGCTCAGCGCGCAGGGCCAGATGATGCTCAGCGTCTCAAGATTGAGCGGCACCAGCAGTTCCGTTAGCCCCGGCAGGCCGCCGCTCATGGAGCCTTCGTCGCCCACGGTCGGCAGGATCTGCCCGGTGGTGACGGTGAACAGGGTTAACACCACGATGGCAATCAGCGGCGACGGCACGCTTTTAACGTAGCGCGGCACCCACAGCACGATCAGCAGCGTCAGGACGAACAGCCCGAGGATCAGCGGGCTGCGGCTCCAGAAATGCGGAACCTGGGCGAAGAAAATCAGTATTCCCAGCGCGTTAACAAAACCGGTCATCACCGGCTGAGGCACAAAACGCATCAGCCGCGCCATCCCCAGCGCGCCGAAGAGGATCTGGATGACGCCCGCCATGATGACGGCGGGGAGAATGTACTGAACGCCGTGCTGGTGGACCATTGGTCCAATGACCAGCGCGACGGAGCCCGCGGCGGCGGTCACCATCGCCGGGCGGCCGCCCAGCACGGAGAGGGCAAAGCAGAGCACCACGGAGGCGACCAGGCTGACCTTCGGATCAACGCCCGCGACAACGGAAAACGAAATCACTTCCGGGATCAGGGCGAGGGCGGTAATCACGCCCGCCAGCGTTTCGCGCATCAGGCGAGAGGGGGAACGAATCACGTTGATAACGCGATCTTGAGATTGAGTTAAAGGCATAGCAGTTCGCAGGTTAGGGCAGGCTTCCGTGCGCGCGATCACAAAGTGCAGCATAGTAGCCACAATCGTCGCGCTTTGCTACCCGCACGCGGAATGCCACACAAACATTCCACCATTAAATTTCACAATTACAATAATTTCGTAACCTTTAAACAATATTTAAAAGTTGCTACCGTTGCCTCCGCAGTTTTTTCACCTGCAATTTCCACGCACAAGTACATTCAACGAAGGCAAAATTATGAAAAAAATGACTGCCATGCTCTTTTCTCTGGCCGTGGGGCTGAACGCCGTCTCAATGGCGGCGAAAGCAGACGCACCAAAAGAGCAGGAGACGGACGTCCTTTTAATTGGTGGCGGCATCATGAGCGCTACTCTGGGAACCTATCTGCAAGAGCTTCAGCCGGACTGGTCGATGACCATGGTCGAGCGCCTCGACGGCGTGGCGCAGGAAAGCTCTAACGGCTGGAACAACGCCGGCACCGGCCATTCGGCACTCATGGAACTGAACTATACGCCGCAGAAAAAGGACGGTTCCATTAGTATCGAGAAGGCGGTGGAGATTAACGAAGCCTTCCAGATCTCACGCCAGTTCTGGTCTCACCAGGTCAACAGCGGCGTGATGCACGATCCGCACTCCTTCATTAATACCGTACCGCACATGAGCTTCGTCTGGGGCGACCAGAACGTGAACTTCCTGCGCGCGCGCTATGCGGCGCTGCAGCAGAGCACCCTGTTCCGCGGCATGAAATATTCTGAAGATCACGCGCAGATCAAAGAGTGGGCGCCGCTGGTCATGGAAGGGCGCGATCCGAACCAGAAGGTGGCCGCCACGCGTACCGAAATCGGCACCGACGTGAACTACGGGGAAATCACCCGCCAGCTGGTGGGCGCTCTGAAGAAGAAAGAGAACTTCAACCTGCAGCTCAGCACCGAGGTGCGCGGCTTTAAGCGCAACGCGGACAACAGCTGGAGCGTGACCGTTGCCGATCTGAAAAACAACGACGCCGAGCGCGTCATCAAGGCGAAGTTTGTCTTTATCGGTGCCGGCGGCGCGGCGCTGAAGCTGCTGCAGGAGACCGGGATTCCTGAAGCGGACGACTACGCGGGCTTCCCGGTGGGCGGCCAGTTCCTCGTATCCGAGAACCCTGAAGTGGTTAACCGCCATCTGGCGAAAGTCTACGGCCAGGCCTCCGTCGGCGCGCCGCCGATGTCCGTACCGCACATCGATACCCGCATGCTGGACGGCAAGCGCGTGGTGCTGTTCGGGCCGTTCGCCACCTTCTCAACGAAGTTCCTGAAAAACGGCTCGCTGTTCGACCTGCTGAGCGCGACCACCACCTCCAACTTCAAGCCGATGGTGGACGTAGGCCTGGATAACTTCGATCTGGTGAAATACCTGATTAGCCAGGTGATGCTCTCCGACGACGACCGCTTCGCGGCGCTGAAAGAGTACTATCCGCAGGCGAAGAAAGAGGACTGGCGTTTGTGGCAGGCGGGCCAGCGCGTGCAGATTATCAAGCGCGATCCGAAAGAGGGCGGCGTGCTGCGTCTGGGGACGGAAGTGGTGAGCGATAAGGATGGCACCATTGCCGCGCTGCTGGGCGCGTCACCGGGCGCGTCAACCGCTGCGCCAATCATGCTGCACCTGATGGAAAAAGTGTTTAAAGATAAAGTTGCCAGCCCGGAGTGGCAGGCGAAGCTGAAAACCATTATTCCGTCTTACGGCACGAAGCTGAACGGCAACGTCGACGCAACGGAACAAGAGCTGGAGTACACCAGCCGCGTGCTGCAGCTGCAGTACGTGAAGCCGCAGGCGGCAGACGCTGCGCCTAAAGCCGAGCTGAAGCCTCAGCCGGAAAACAAGCCGGTGGCGGATATCGCGCTGTAATGTAAAAGAAAAACGGTAACATCCGTTACCGTTTTTATGTCTTCTCCCTCTCCCTGTGGGAGAGGGTTGGGGTGAGGGCCCGGTGAAGCCGTCACCCGACTTATTCTTAGCGTACTACCGCTTGTCCGACTGTCTCATCCGCCTTCCACACGCGATACTTCACGTCCACGTTTTCCGGCGTATACACCACGATCGGCAGCTTGCTGTTGTAGCGAAGCAGGCTATTGTCGCCCAGATACGCGGTCACAAATTTCTTCTCTTTTTTGCCGTCCGGGCAGGCCATCATGGTGGAGACCGGAGACGTCACTTTGTCGAAGACGTAGTAGTCATAGCCCCAGCCTTCCAGGGTTTTGCTTTCCAGCTGGCCGCCCAGGCGATGCTGGTTGCAGTCCACCTCAAGCGTCTGGCCAATTAGCAGCTCAACTTTAAAGTTCCCTTCGTCTTGCTGAACGGGGAGCTGAATCACCTGGCGCTTCATGCCTTTCTCCGCCTGCGGATACGGCGCGACTTTTTCCAGCGGCTGCTCTTTCTGAGCGTCATTAGCAAACGCGCTGACGCTTACGGCAGCGGCAATCAGGGCAATGGCAAATTTAGGGGCGTTTTTCACAGTTATTCCTTTTTGTTAAAACGAACGGATTCAGACTAGCATAATCCATATGAATGATTGGAGTGATTTACTTATATTTTCGAAATGAACAGCGTGATGAACTGCCTTTGATGGCATTGACTGGTGGTTTGTGCTGATGTGGAGTCAGGGGAAGGATCGTGTTATTTTAAGCGCCAGATATTGTTATTCATCTGTAAAGGGAATTGAGACATGGTTCGCGAAAAACTGAAAACGCCCGAAGGGCGCAAATTTCTCCTCGCTCTGCTGGTGGTCTTTATGATTGCCGCAGCGTGCGTTGGCCGGGCAACCATCGTTGGCGTGATTGAACAGTACAACATTCCGCTCTCCCAGTGGACGACCAGCATGTTTGTCCTGCAATCCGCCATGATCTTTGTTTACAGCCTGGTCTTCACCGTTCTTCTTGCCATCCCGCTGGGCATCTTCTTCCTCGGCGGGCGCGACAAGCACTGAGCATATCGAACGACGCCGACGCGTTTCATCCCTGAAGCGCGCCGGCGCCTCGTCTATGCCACCACCGTCGTGACCTGCCCCGGGAAGCTTATCTGAATCACGCCGCCCCACATGCACATGAGCTGTGACTGTGCGGTGAGGGCGGGCGCATTGCCCACCATTATCGTTGGCGAGCCCGGCACCCAGGGGGCAATGGTCGATGGAATGCACGGCATCGGCGTCAGAACCCCAAGCGCCGCCGCGGTGGCCGCGGCTACGGTCGGGTTGGCGATGCTGTTGCACATCCCGAAGGGCAAGATATTAATAAACGGCTTGTTATCCAGAATATTTGCCATCGGCATGTTGTTGACGATTGTTCGGCTGACGGGCATGACGTTCAGCGTGGCGGGCGCGACGCCGAATGAACACTGCATGACTGCGCCGGTACAAACTCCTGGACAACTCATGGTAACACCCCCATTTGCCGCCACAGTCGGCGGGCGGATTCATCGCTGTTAATCAGTTCCGAGAGCAGCTCCGGCAGCGGCATATGCCCCCAGGCAAAGGCGCGGTACAGCAAATAGGGCACCGGGCTGTGCGGTTCGGTGCGCGCCAGGTAATCCGCCACCTGCTTCATCACCCGATAGGCCTGTTCCCGATCCGCCAACGCGATAGCCTCGCTGGCCACGGGCGGCGTCTCCATTACCAGCGGCGGCGGCGCTTGCGGCGCAACGTTCCCCAGCGCCTGCAGGCCCGTTTTGATCTTTTGCTCCAGCGCGCTGAAGGAGGGGGCCGAGGCGGCGGGCCAGCTCTGGCATACGGCATTCAGGCGCGTAAGCCACTCCAGGCTTTCCGTCAACGCCTGAACCTGCGCGGCGTCTGCGCCGGGCAGTGGGATTGCCGCAAGCTTCCCCTGCTGCCATTGCGCTAACGAGACGTTTTCCCCGTTGACGCAAAAGAGCGGGGCCTCGGCAATCAGCGCGGCGTAATGCTGCGCCATCCAGCGCAGTGGCGCGGCGCGATAGTCGTAATCCCCCTCTTTGATCTGCGGATGCAGCTCCTCCGGGTAGCGTTCCAGCGCCAGCGTCGCCAGCGCCAGCGCGTCGGGCAGGGCGGCCAGGCCGCGCGTTCTGATCCACGCTTCGCCCAGCCAGCCCATAATCACCAGGTCCTTACTCAGCGTTTCGGTCAGCTCAACGGCGATGCTGGCGACGTCCTCCCAGTCGGCGCGCCGCGGCGTGCTCTGCCAGACGCCGGTGGGCAGCGTTTCGTCATCCTGCTGCCGGGCGGCGACCAGCCTGTCGAACGCCGGCGAGTAGCGGATTGGATCTCCGCAGCGGTTATCCGCCGCAATGGGCGCCAGCAGCGCCTCGATATGTTCCATCATTGTCCTCCTGATAATCCCTGCTCGGTTAGGGGGATCCACGGTAGCTGCGTCTTTTCTTTGCTATCCAGCAGGGCGATCTGCAAAAAGACGGTCGCCTGCATCTGCTGATGACCCTCGCCCACCGGAAGCATAAAGCGCAGCGGCAGAGGCTGCGCCAGCGCGCCGCCCACGCGCTGTTCCCCAATCATTCTCAGCAGCGACCACGCCCCCTGCCAGCGCCAGCGGCCCGTATCTCCGCTTACCGTCACGCTGGCTTGCGCGCTGCCCGGCAGGGGCCGCCAGGCGGAGTTCGCGGCCCAGCGCAGGCTGAAGCTCAGGCTATCGCCGCTGCGCCACTGGAGATCGGTTGCTCCCCCCGGATAGCTGATGCTTTGCTGATTGCCGATTAGCCGCCAGTCGGCTATCTGGTCCGCGCCGCTTTCGCGCTGGCGCGAGGTTCGCCAGATAACCCGCACGGTCACCCCTTCGGGCGCAACCAGCGCGGCCAGCAGCGGCCGTGCCGCCGCCAGCTGCTGAATCAGCGGCGGCTGTTCGGCTAGCGCCTCCGCCGGAAGCTGTGCGAGCAGCTCGTTCAGCTCCCGCACCCGGTCGACGTCGGCATCCGGCGCGTGCGGCACGGCGGTGAAGGGAAACCGCCCCGACAGCCAGGCGTTGTAGAGCGTGAAAATTTTCTGCGTCGCGCCGACGCTCGCCTGCTGGCGCAGCTGACGGCACTTTTGCTGCGAGGCGTTGACCAGCGCGTTCAGCGACTGGCTGTAAAAATCAATGCCGCCGGACGCCCCGTACTGCGCCAGTTCGTCCCGGCAGTTTTGCGCGCTCATCGTCGGGAGCGCCGCGGCAAGGGCATTCATCTGGACCGGCGGGCTCCCCGGATCTTGCTCCTGCATTCGCTGCATGGCCCGAAGCGAGCTGCTCCAGCGGGCGATCGGCTGATTATCCTCCGGCGCGAGCCAGCCGCGCTGCCTGTCGAGCCAGTCAATGTCCTGCTGATAGCGGGCCAGCGCCGCGGAGATTTGCTCCGCCTGCGCGGCGGCCCAGCCTGCCGCCTTCTGGCCGCTGGCCTGCGCCTGTTCGGCGGTGGCGTAGCTGACGGGCGGGGGATCCACCGCCGGGAGCAGCGCGCTGCCGTCCTGACGCACCCGGGCAATCACCTGAGCGGCAATTTGCCGGCGCAGCGCGTCGGCGGCCTGAGGGCGATTAAGCTGGCCGAACGCGTCAATAACCCGGTCCGCGCTGGCGGTGCTAATAGCGTTGCTTTGCGCCACGCTGGCCGCGCCCGCGTAGAGCGCCTGGCGCATGGCGTTTTCCGCCGCCTGCTGCGCCAGCTGGGCCAGCCTCGGACGCCAGACGCTGTCCGGGAGCTGCTGCATAAAGCGCTCATACCCGGCGTACAGCGCCTGCGCCTGCTGAAGCTGCAGGTTGCCCGGGTATCCCGCGTCAGGTTCCGTATCCGCGCTAACGCCCTGCTGCCAGAAGGGCTGATTCAGCAGGTCGCGCAGGCTTTTCTGCAGCGCCAGAATATCCGGCGATACGTTGAAATCGCCTTCCGGCGCCTGTTCGGTCAGGGAAGAGAAGTGCAGCCGGGAGCCGTCGACCTGCGCCAGGAAGCGCTGGCGCAGCAGGGCTTCGTGACGCAGCAGCGCCCCAATCACGCCGTTGTCGATCAGCCGCAGCGCGCGGGCCTGGGCCAGCAGCTCGTCCAGCGGCAGGCGGATCGGCGTGTGCGTGGCGTCGCGGCTGAGGTTGTTGATTGTCGTCAGCGTACCCTGCAGGCGGCTCACCTGGCGGACCAGCGAACGCACGAACAGCGGGGTGACGCGCGTGCCGTTGCTGAACAGCGTAAGCAGCTGCTCGAGCTGCTCTTCATGGGTATCAAGGCTGGTGTTGCCATAGTTCTGCTCCAGCCAGCGCAGGGTTTCACGGGAAAACAGCGCGCTGTTGCGCTGGGTCAGTTCGCTGGCGTCGGGCAACCGCAGGCGAGAAAGGTTAAGCGTCGCGAACATCGCGTTCAGCGCCTCCTGCGATGGCAGCGAGTCGGCGTCGACCTTCACGCCCCAGACGCTGTCGCTGACGGTCGCCAGCGTCTGCACGGTAGGTTTTTTTACCTGCATCAGCTGGAGCAAGGGCAGATAGCGCGACTCCATCTGCTTTGCCTGGGCCAGAAGGTGCTGGATCTGCCGGTAGCGTTCTTCCGGCAGCAGATCGTCCCCGTCCCGGCCGTCGTTTTCCCGGCTTTGCAGGCAGATGCCGTTGGTCGCGGGCACCAGCAGGCTGCTCAGGGTGGCGCTGTTGAAGGTTTCCCGCAGCCTGGTATCGGTACGGCTGAACAGCGAGCCGGGCCAGACGACGGAGCGAAACTGCCATTGCGGGATCGCGTTTAGCACGCGCCAGTACAGGGCGGCCGAGCGATCGCCGGGGGCATCGGCGGTTTGCGCCGCCAGTATCTGCAGGCGGTCGTGCAGCTGCTGGGCGTTAGGATATTGGTACCGCCAGCACCAGATCATGGCGATAAGCAACGCGACGCAAAGACAGCTGTAGCAGGCGAGGGTGATAAAATGGCGGCGCAGGTTCAGGCGCAGCAGGCGGCGTACGGGCAGGGCGAGCCCGCGCTCCGCGGCGATTTTTCCGCCGAGCAGCGCCTGGCAAAACTGCATCTGCGGTTTGTCCTCCGTCAGGGTTCTGGCGACAAACCAGATCCCCCTCAGCAGCGGCGGCTCGTCGCGGGCGTTGCTGTTGAGCAGCGTATCAAAATAGTCGTGGAGCGGCGCGGCGAGCGGCGGAATAGACTCCGGCAGCCGGAACAGCGCGGGCGGCGTATTTCCCTGCAGCGCGCCGAGTTCGGTAATGGTCTGGCGCAGCGCTGCCCGGGTACTGTCCAGCGCATCGTCGATCCGCTGCGGCTTCCAGACCGCTTCCCTGGCCATGGGGATCGCGCTGCCGACAGGGCTGCGGCGCGCCTCCGGAGGGAGCTGCGCAAGCAGCGCGGCGGTACCGTCCAGCGATTCCATGCCGCTGATGAGCAGGTAGATGGGCAGGCTTAGCCCGCAAACCTGCTGTATCTGCTGACAGTGGTTCAGCAGGCCGGCGCGAGCGGCACCATCGCCGCTCAGCGCCTCCAGCGGCAGGGTGATAGCCAGGGCATCGAGCGGACGCTGAGGGCGGCTTTTCACCAGCGCGGCCAGCAGTTTTTGCCAGTCATTCTGGCGGATAAGCCGTTTCTTTCCGGCGGCTTGTAACGCCTGCGGCACGCAAAGCAGGCTGCACTGCGGGTTAAACCACCACTGCCCGAACCAGTTTTCCGCGCCGTCGGTCAGCGACCAGCTTCGGCAGAGCAGGCGGTTGTCCTCTTCGTTGCCGAGCATCAGGACGCGCATGTTGTCATAGGGATCCCGATCGCCGCAGGCGCGCTGGATCTCCTTTTGCGCGCGGATGAAGGTATTGTTGCGATACTCCCACTGCCACCAGACGCACCAGAGCGTAAGGGCCAGCACTACCAGCACGATAATCAACAGCGTCAGCCAGGGTTGCGTCACTTTTCATCTCCCGGGCAGGACTGGGTGACCGGAAAGTCCGGCAGCGTGTTGACGCCAATCGCCTCTTCAATGCTGAACCACAGGCGCTGGCTTAGCAGCAGCAGCGCCAGCAGCACGATAATGGCGATGAGGTGCAGCTGGGAATTATCCGGCAGGCGGCGGCGCGCCGGGAGCAGCAGGGGCGAGCCCAGCGACGCGGAGGCCATACGCTCGGCGATATCATCGGCCTGCGCGTCGCACTGGAAGGCGAAAAGCCAGAGCAGGCGGCAGGTTTCCTGTCGGAACTGGGGGTTAAAATCCTCGCGGCGGGAGCCGAACCCGAGCGTCAGGCAGCGTAGCCAGACCGCGGCTATATCTCGCTGCCCCGGGTGACGCTCGCTGAGCACGCTGTCAATCTTGCGCGGGATCCGATCCCCCGCGCTGTGGGTTTGCCACAGATGATATTCCAGCGGACAGCTTTGCCACAGGCCGAGCGCGGGCCAGTCGCTGTAAAGAACCGTTTCATCGATCAGCGCCACCAGCGCGTAAATGGCGTCATCAATCTGCTGCTGAAAGGGCGAGCCCAGCTCGCGCGTCAGGCGTCGGCCGTATTCCGCCACGAGGTGATTCGCGTATTCAAACGCCTGAAGATGCAGCGCATCGGGCGGCAGCGTGCTGCTTTTCCAGCCGTCGAACTGCACCAGCCAGCGGGAGAAGGCGTCATCAAACAGCCGGCTGGCGGGCATGTCAGGAGCCGCGGGCGTCATGGCGATCCTCCTGTCGGTAAAGCATCATTTGCTGCGGCATCGCGTCCGTTTCATGGAGCGGCGCGACCACCAGCGGCGCCTCCTTTTCAAACCACTGGGGGGGCAGCGTCAGGGTGAACAGCGCGATGCTGCCGTCGATCTCCCAGTCGCCGCGCTTTTGTGACGCCAGCGGGACGAAAGCCATGCCGTGCATTCGCTGGCGGCGCAGGATGGGCAGAAAGGGCTGGCTGGCAATCAGGCTGCGCTGGAGCCACGCGTCGGCCCGGGCGGCGTCGCCGTTGGGCATCAGAATGCCGATAACGACCTCTTCCCCGGCGTGCACATCCGCCGGAAGCCGCAGGGAGAAATGGCCGCCTTCTCTGCTGAAGCTGAGCCGGAGGTAGCGGCGATGAACGTGCGCCAGCTGCGCATTCAGCAGTGAAAACAGCGTGGCAAAGCCGTGATGCATGTTCTGGTAATCGAAGGCGGGCAGCAGGGGCAGCGTTTTGTCCTGGGTCAGCATCGCCGTCTGCCCAACGAACAGGCACAGCGCGCGCCAGAGATCCTGCGGATGCGTCTCTCCGCCGTTGACCAGCGTTTCCAGCAGCGGCAGCGTTCCCTGAATGCTCTGTAGCGACAGCGTCAGCCACAGCCAGTCGTCGCCGCGCTGATTCTGCTGCGCCAGCTGCATCTCCCGGCTCAGGAACAGGATTTTCTCTCTTGCCTGCAGGCAGATCTGGCGCGCATGGCGGCTGAGATAGCTCGCTTCGCTGACGCGGGGCGAGGGGGGGAACCACTCGCTTTGACGAAAACCGCCTTCGGTGTAGACCACCTGCAGCAGCGGCAGGCAGACGAAATCGGCGCGCTCGTGCGACATCAGCAGGCGCGGTGCGGGCTGCCAGAGGGGGATGCTTTCGGGAAATTCCCCGCTGCACAGGTCCGGCAGCGGCGCGCTGTTAATGGAGCGGTTGCGGGTGCTCATCTGCTGCCACTCTCCGGCGCGGCTGTGCGGCGCCAGCGCCAGCCAGAGCCGCTGCTCGCTGTCCGGCGCTGCCGGGAGCAGGCGCGCGCAGTCAAATTCGAGCGGTGAATCGCCGTACGCGCGGTAATCAACCGGCGTACCATCGGGCATGATGGCCTCCAGGTGCAGAATGCGCAGCACGCCAGCGCACAGCGCCGCCTCATCGATCTGCAGCTCTTTTACGCCCCAGAAAAAGGGGTTAGCGCTCCGCGCAAGCGCGGCGGAAAGAATTTCATTACGCAATGCCTGCAGCTGGAAATGCTGGGGCAGCATTGCCATTCCTTCATACCAGCAGACCATTGCCGGAATTGTGCTCATCGTTTCTTCCTTGTTCAGGGCGCGAGGACGGCCTCATCGGTCATCAGTAACAGGTGCACAGCATCGGCGTTATCCAGGCGTAACCGGTGCTCGCCTTCGCTGTGGTAGCGGGCAAACAGCAGGATCGCTTCTGCCTGGGCACCCAGCAGCGGGTTTTCATTGGCAACGAAGCGGGAGCCCGGCACCAGCTCCAGCGACCAGACGCGGAGCCCGTCGGGCACGTCGCGCAGCAGCTGCGATTTGGCGTTGAACCACTGCGCAGCGGTGAGCGCCTGCACGGTGGGGATCAGCGCGCTATCGGAAACGGCGACAATATCCACAGCAACAGGAGCGTTATCATTTGCATCTGGAACGGTTTCAATCACGACAGCCTTTAATTCAACCCGGTTTTGCCAGAACGAACAGCCGCTATTTAGAAAAATTAAGAAACCCAGAAATAGTATTTTGGCTGCCCGATATTGACCGATTGTCATAAACATCCTTTTATGCCTGCCATACGAAATATGACATATATTAGCCAGGCGTAATCACTGTATATGCGCCATTTGGGGAATGTCTCTTTCTAAAGAAGGTAATTAATGATCCTGGTTTGCTTTTTGATTTGAATCATTATTCAAGCCATATTCCCGAACAAAAGTATCCATCGAAATGCATTCGTATGATGAATGTTTTGCGTGTTTGTATTTTATTTTTTGATGATCTTTGTTTTATCTCCTTGAATTTCAATGGTTAAATTCTTGTGATTGATATTTATCAAATAAATAATTTCTTGTGAAAAAAGTAAAAAATTAGATTGATATTTATTTTTGGCTGTGTTTTTTATATTAGCCGTAGTTATTCAGAAAAATCGTGTTTTCGAATAATGGTGCTGCCGGTTTAGCACCAGGGATACTATTGCTTTAAAAAAGGATTAAATATGGCAGAGAGCATTCAGCATAAACTCAACCGTATTAGGCCGCCGCGCGTGCAAATAACCTATGACGTCGAAACGGGCGGTGCGATTGAGAAAAAAGAACTTCCGCTTGTCGTGGGAATTTTAGCGGATTTATCCGGGCAGCCCGCATCGCCGCCTGAAAAATTACGCGAGCGCCGTTTTGTCGAAATCGATCGTGATAATTTTGATGATGTGCTCTCGTCCCTCTCTCCACGCCTGGCCATGCAGGTTGAAAATCGGCTCGCTAACGATGGCAGCAAGCTCAACGTTGAGCTGCACTTTGGCGAATTTGATGACTTCTCCCCCCTCAATATTATCAACCAGGTGAAGCCGCTTCAGCGCCTGCTGCAGGCCAGGCAGCGCCTGCGCGATCTGCTGACCAAGCTGGACGGCAATGACGATTTGGACGCGCTGTTGCAGCAGGTGGTCAACGATAACGCTGAGCTACAGACGTTAAGACCGGCAGCCGAAGAACAACCGGCCGAAAACGCGTAACGGAAAGGAGAAGCGCAATGGACAATGTTCAGGAACAAGCTGAAACCGGCGGGCAGACGGTCACGCTGAGCGTGCTGGATCGCATTATCCAGGAAGGAAGAATGGCGCGCGATGAGCTGCAGCAGACCTACGCGCGCGACATGCTGGAAGAGCTGGCGACGCAGATCCTCGACGAGGGGATGGCGATAGAGAGCGACACCGTGGCGATGATTAACCACCGTATCGCGCAGATCGATGCGCTTATCAGCGATCAGCTTAATGAAGTGCTGCACCATCCCGATATGCAGAAGCTGGAGGCCTCGTGGCGCGGCCTGCATCAGTTTGTCATGAACACCGAAACCAGCACGCGGCTGAAGCTGCGCCTGCTGAACGTTTCGCGCAAAGAGCTTCAGGACGATCTGGAAAAAGCGGTGGAGTTCGACCAGAGCACGCTGTTTAAAAAGCTGTATGAGGACGAGTACGGCACCTTTGGCGGCAATCCGTACAGCGTGCTGGTGGGGGATTTTGAGTTTGGCCGCCATCCGCAGGACGTGGCGCTGCTGGAGAAAATCTCCCAGGTTGCGGCGGCGGCCCATGCGCCGTTTATCGCCTCCGCCAGCCCGCGCCTGTTTGATATGGGTTCGTTTGCCGAGCTGAACGTGCCGCGCGATCTGGCGAAGATCTTCGAGAGCACCGAGCTAATCAAATGGCGGGCGTTCCGCGAGAGCGACGATTCCCGCTATGTATCGCTGGTGCTGCCGCACGTCCTGCAGCGCCTGCCGTACGGCCCGGACACGGTGCCGGTGGAGGGCGTCAACTTTGTTGAGGACGTGAACGGCCTCGACGCCAGCAAATACCTGTGGGGCAACGCCGCCTGGGTGCTGGCCAACCGCATTACCGAAGCCTTTGCCCTGTACGGCTGGTGTGCGGCGATCCGCGGTGCGGAGGGGGGCGGGCTGGTGGAAAGCCTTCCGGCGCACACCTTCGCCACGCCGTCTGGCGACATCAGCCTGCGCTGCCCGACGGAGATCGCCATCACCGACCGCCGTGAGAAAGAGCTTAACGATCTCGGGTTTATCGCGCTGTGCCACAAGAAGAATACCAACACCGCCGCGTTCTTTGGCGGGCAGACGACCAATCAGGCCAGGATTTACAACACGCCGGAGGCTAACGCCAACGCGCGGATCTCGGCAATGCTGCCGTACATCCTTGCCGCGTCCCGCTTTGCGCACTACCTGAAGGTGATTATGCGCGACAAGGTCGGCAGCTTTATGAGCCGCGATGACGTGGATCGCTATCTCAACAACTGGATTGCAGATTACGTATTACTGACTGACAGCGCCCCGCAGGAGATCAAAGCGCGTTATCCGCTGCGCGAAGCGCGGGTGGACGTGAGTGAAGTGCCTGGCAAACCGGGCGTTTATCGCGCAGTCGTGTTCCTGCGCCCGCACTTCCAACTGGAAGAGTTGACGACCTCTATCCGCCTGGTTGCTGAACTGCCGCCGCCAGCAACAGCATGATAAAAAAGGAAAATAAACCATGGATGCGATTTTTTTAAAGCTCGATGATGTTAAAGGCGAAAGTCAGGTCGAAGGATTTAAAGACCAAATCGAAATTATGTCCTTCAGCCATAACGTGGCGATGCAGGTTACCAACGACGTCAGCAACACTGAACGCACCTCCGGACGGGCGCATGTCGGAGAAATGTCACTGACTAAGTTTGTCGATCTTGCCACGCCGAAACTGAATGAATACTGCTGCAGCGGAAAGATGGTCAAAACAGCTGTGCTGACGCTATGTCGTAATGATGACGCCAAAATGCTGCCATTTATCGTTTACACCCTGGATAACGTGATTATCTCGCATCTGAGCGTTAGCGGTGGTTCCGGCGGTAAACCGGTCGAAACCATGTCGCTGAACTTCACCAAAATAAAATGGGAAATCACCGCTCAGAAACTGGGGGGTCAGAAAGAGGGCAATGTTTCTTCCGTCTGGGATATGGCGATGAATAAATAATCGTAAGCTGAGGCTATAGCATGTTATTGCCAGTCGCACTATTTGACAGGCTACAGGATGAGGAGATCGCCCCGCGAGAATCGGTGCGCCGGGAGCTGAGCCGACTGTTCAACTCCCGCGCCCCGGCGGATGCCGATGCCCTGCCGCCGCTGCTCGCCTGGGGCGTGCCGGAATGGCACGGCCTGAACGGGGGCGATGAGCGGGTGCTTGACTGGTTTTGCCGCCAGCTTCGCGCCGCCATTTTACGCCATGAGCCGCGCATCCAGGCGCTCACGGTGCGTGCCGAAGAGGCGCATCATCAGACGCTGACGCTGCATCTCGACGTCATGCTGCACAGCGACGACAGGCCGCTGACGCTGAACTTGACCTATCTGCACGGCAGCTGGCGGTAACCTCCGCGGGAGAAGATCAATGGACGATCGCTTGCTTGAAGACTATTTGCAGGAGCTCAAATGGCTGCGCGCCGCCAGCGGCGAGTTTGCCCGTCGGCATCCGCACGTCGCGGCCCGCCTGCGGCTGAGCGAGTTCGATTGCCCCGATCCCCACGTCGAGCGGCTGCTGGAAGGCTTTGCGCTGCAAAGCGCCCGGCTGCATCAGCGCCTTGACGACGGCTTTGGCGAGCTGTGCGAATCGCTGCTGGAACAGCTCTCTCCTCACGTCATGCGTCCTTTCCCCGCCTGCGCGACCGCCTGTTTTACCCCCGATCCGCTGGCGGGCGATCTCAGCCAGGGCTATCCGATCCCCGCCGGGACGCCGCTGTACGCGCTAAAAGAAGGCGGGGAAACCCTCTGGTGGCGCACGGCGCTTGCCCACACCCTGTGGCCGCTGGCTATCGACGATGTTGCCTGGTGCGACGCCGCGCAGGCCCGACAGCTGAGCGGGCTGCCGCAGGCGCGCGGTGCGCTTCGCATCACGCTGCGCTGCCTGCCGCCGCATCGGTTTTCGACGCTGGCGATAGACCGCCTGCGGATCCATCTCTGCGGATCGCCGCAAATCAACGCCGCGCTGTTTGACCTGCTGTACGCCCACGCAACGGGCCCGCGTCGTCCGCTGCCGGTGGGGCTAATGAATGCCGGAGAGATTTTGCCCAGCGAACCGGGCATGGAGTCCAGCGCGCTGGCGCTGAGCGCGTGGATGAACTGCCCGCAGGCGCTGATGTACTTCGACCTGCCGCTCCCCGAGACGGGCGACGGCGACACGCTGACGCTCTGCATCCCGTTCGACAGGGCGCCGCAGGCCGCGCAGCACGTTCAGCCCGGCGATATCCGCCTGGGCTGCACGCCGGTCGTGAACCTTTTCACCCGCACCGCTGAACCGCTGCTGGCCGAACACACCCGCAGCGAGCATCGGCTGGTGGCGGACCATCACGACAGCAGCGTGCAGATCTATCGTCTGCAGGAGCTGTGGATGAGCCGCCGCGAGGAGGCCTGGCGCGTCCCGCCGTACTATTCGGCGCGCGGGCACAGCGATGCCCGCTGGTTCTGGCACGCAAGGCGCAATCGCCTTCAGGGGAACGAACTGTGGCTTACGCTGGTGGACAGCCGGTTCGATCCGTTTGAACGCGCGGAGGAAACCAGCCTGACGGCAAAGCTGTGGTGTACCAACGGCGACAGCGCGGCGCAGCTCTGTGCGGGAGCCGCGCTGACCTTTGAACAGCCCGGCCCGGTGGCGCAGGTTTGCCTGCTCGGCACGCCGACGGCGCCTTCTGCACCGGCCTCCCGGCGGGAAGCGCGCTGGAAGCTGCTCTCAACGCTGGCGCTCAACCATCTGTCGCTGACGGAAGGGGAAGCGGCGCTGGAGACGCTGAAGGAGCAGCTGGCGCTGTATGCCCCTTCTGCCGCTTCACCCGCTATCTGGCAGCACATCAACGGCATCTGCGGGATGCGCTGTCAGCGGGTGAGTGAACATCGCGGGCGGGACGCCTGGCGCGGCTGGCGAAACGGTATCCGGGTGACGCTGGAGCTCGATCCGCAGGCGTTTACCGGCAGCAGCCGCCTGCTGTTTGCCGGCATTATCGCCCGCTTTCTGGCGCGCAACGCCACCGCGAACGGTTTTGTGCATACGGTATTGCAGGACGAAGGAGAGGAGCTGTCGCTATGGACAGAAGCCGACCGAACCGCGCTGATAGCGTAATGGCGCAGCTGAGGCGCGAGCCGTGGCGCTTCTCGCTGGAGCAGTGCGTCCGCATCTTCGAAGCGGCGGGCGAAGCGCCCGAGCTGCGGGGCGATTTGGGGCTGGCGTTCAGCCCGGCGGAGGTAAGCTCGCTGGAGGAGGGCGCTCTTCAGGTGCGCAGCCTGGGGCCGGGCGACGCGGACGGCGTGCTGCCCTACGGCTGGCTGGAGTGGCTGCAGCAGGCGACGCAGGATAAAAACCGCGCGCCGCAGGATTTTATCCATCTGTTTGAGCAGCGTTTTATTCAGCATCACTGCCGCAGCCTGAGTTTATATCGACTGGCGACGCCCTACGCCCGCCGCGAGGACGCGCCGGGGCTGGCGGTGATGCGGGCGCTGTGCGGTTTCGACGTGGAGGCGATGAAAAAGCATGAGGCTGCGCTGATGCATTGCGCGGGGCTTATCAACCGCAGGCGCTCAACGGCGGGATTTGTCGCGCTGGTGGCGGAGGTGCTCGGCATTGCCGTGGAGCCTGAAGAGTTTGTCGGGCGCTGGCAGCCTTTGCCGCTGGCGTCTCAGAGCCGCACCGGATGCCGACTCGGGCGCAATAGCGTGGCCGGACGGCGGGTCTGGAACCAGCACGCGGCGCTGCGGGTGCATCTGCATGCCGGAGACGCCGCGCGGTGGCGCACCTTTTTGCCCGGCGAGCCTGGGTTTGTTCAGCTTACCCGGCTTGGTTATCTCTGGTTTGGCGCGGGGATAACGCTTGAGCTGATGATGCGCGGCACGCTGACGCTGGACAATCGTTTAATACGCGCCGCGCCGCCGCGCCTGGGCTTTACCGCACAGCTGGCGGGGCGCAGGCCCGCGTCGTTTCGCTGCCAACAGTCGCTTCAGGAGAACAACACATGGATTTAAAAGCGCTGGTACAACGCCTTAACCCGATCTGCCTGCGGGCGCTGGAGCAGGCCGCTGAGCGCAGCCGGGCGCAGGGGCACTGGTTTGTGGAGCCCGAGCATTTGCTGCTGGCGCTGCTGGATGAGGAACGCGGCGACGTTGCCTGCTGCCTGAACGGCGCGGCGATCGCTGCTGACGCGTTGCGCGAAGAGATCCGCCGGGCGCAGGCGCAGTTCAAAACCGGCTGCACGCGGATGCCGGTCTTTTCCGTCCAGCTGGTCGAACTGCTGGAAGGGGCGATCCTGCTGGCCGTCTTCCAGAGCAGCGCGCAGGTGCGTTCGGCGCTGCTGCTGCTGACGCTGCTCACCCGCGAGCGGCTGCGCGCGCAGCTGGCGCAGGGAATGCCGTCGCTGCTGAGGCTCTCCGCGGAAACGCTGGAAAGCCAGTGGCGGAACTGGTGCCTCAGTTCCGTTGAAGAACAGCGCGATGCCGCGTCCGGCGATGCGCCGACGCATAGCGGCGGGGTGCTGGAGCAATACACCCACGATTTGACCCGCGACGCGCGAGAAGGGCGTATCGACCCGATCATCGGGCGCGACGGGGAAATTCGCCAGTGCATCGACATCCTGCTGCGCCGCAGGCAGAACAACCCAATTCTGGTGGGCGCGCCCGGCGTCGGCAAAACCGCCGTGGCCGAAGGGCTGGCGCGACGCATCGCCGAAGGCAGCGTGCCGCCGCCGCTGCGCGACGTGGCGCTGCTGTCGCTCGATCTCGGCCTGCTGCAGGCGGGCGCGGGCGTCAAAGGCGAATTTGAGCAGCGGCTGAAGGGCGTCATCGATGCGGTAAAAAAATCCTCACAGCCAATCATTCTGTTTATCGACGAAGCCCACACGCTGATTGGCGCGGGCGGCGCCGAGGGGGGCAGCGACGCCGCCAACCTGCTGAAACCGGCGCTGGCGCGCGGGGAACTGCGCACCGTCGCCGCCACCACCTGGCAGGAATATAAGAAGTATTTTGAGAAGGATCCGGCGCTGGACCGGCGTTTTCAGCGCATCCAGATTGAAGAGCCGGACGAAGCGAGCGCCGTGATCATGCTGAGGGCGGTGGCCGACAAGCTGGAGGCGCATCACGGCGTGCAAATTCTGGATACCGCGATCCGCGAGGCGGTGCGCCTCTCCCAGCGCTACATCTCCGGGCGTCAACTGCCGGACAAAGCCATCAGCGTGCTCGACACCGCCTGCGCGCGGGTGGCGCTGGCGCAGCATGACGTGCCGCCTGCGCTGGAGGAAATCCGTCAGCAGGTCGCAGCCATAGAAGAAGAGAGCGAGCGTCTGAATCGTGAACTGCTGGTGGGTGTCGATCATCACGACAGGCTGTGCGAGCTGGAGGCGCAGGCGGAGAAACTCCAGGTTCAGGCGCGGGAAGTGGAAGGCCGCTGGCAGGATGAGCGTCAGCGCGTCGGCGAATTGCTGGCGGCGCGCCAGCGGATGCTGGATCTCAGCGAGCGGCTGGACGATGACGAAGAACTTGAGCAGGAGCTGGTGGAGTGCGCGGCGCTGATCGGCAAGCTGGAAACCGCCGCTGCGCAACTGCGTGAGGAGGTGCCGCTGGTGCCGGACTGCGTGGACCCCGCGACCGTGGCGGCGGTGATCGGCGGCTGGACGGGTATTCCGCTCGGGCAGATGCTGACCGACGAAGCCCACGCCCTGCGCACGCTGGTTGAACGGATGAGCGAGCGGGTAATGGGACAACAGGCCGCGCTGGAGACCATCGCCCAGCGTCTGCGCGCCTATCGCAGCGGCCTGACCGATCCGCAAAAACCGGTCGGCGTATTCCTGCTGGTAGGGCCAACCGGCGTCGGTAAAACCGAAACCGCCTACGCGCTGGCCGATGCCCTCTACGGCGGCGAACGCAATCTGATCACCATTAACCTGTCTGAATATCAGGAAGCGCACACCGTCAGCCAGCTGAAAGGCGCGCCGCCGGGCTACGTCGGCTACGGCAGCGGCGGGGCGTTAACCGAAGCCGTGCGCCGTCGCCCCTATTCGGTAGTGCTGCTCGACGAAATCGAAAAGGCGCACCCGGACGTGCTGGAGGCGTTCTATAACGTGTTTGACAAAGGCGTAATGGAGGACGGCACCGGGCTGATTGTTGATTTCAAAAATACGGTGATGCTGGCCACCAGCAACGTCGGCGCGGAGTTAATTCTCGACACGCCTGCGGCTGAATTAAACAGCGAGCGGTTCAACGAGGCGCTGCGCGAGGAATTATTAACCCATTTCCGCCCGGCGTTTTTAGCAAGGATGACGACGGTGGCGTATCGGGCGCTGGATGAGGAAATATTAAAAGGGATTGTGCTGGCGAAGCTGGAGAAATTAGCACAGCGGTATTTAGTGGCAACGGGGGAGAGGTTGAATATGGAGGATGGGCTGGTAGAGAGAGTGATGGAGAAATGTAAGGGTGTGGGTGCCAGGGATGTTGAGAATCTGGTGGTTGGGGAAATGATGGGATTTAGTTACGGTGGTGTGTTATGAATAAAAAAGCATATATACCTACTGATTATAAGTACGCTATTGATTTAGCCGATATAATTATCCATACAGTAAAGAACGTTTTAAGGTATGGGGCTGGAAATCAGGTTCATTTTAATATTCCCACAAAGTTTTCATACAGTAGTAAAGAGCAAATAACAACAAACTTTCCAGCTCGTTATCTTGTTGATGAAACAAGGAGTATAGCAAAGGAACTATCTTCAGGAATGAGGAAAGGGAAAAGTGGAACAAGGCGTTCGGCATTGGCTGCAAAAATGGTTGGTGCCGGTAATTGTGGGGAGCACGCTGATTTGGCCTATGTCTTATGTCGGGAATATTTTTCTTCAGAATGGACTGTATGTAACGTTTCCTCAAAAAGAATAGATCATGCTTTTGTTCTTCTTTGGAGAGGAGATAACCCAGAAATGATTCATCATTCAAGAGATAAATTGGATTATATTAGTAGAGGAATAATTGTTATTGATCCATGGCCAATAAAAGCGCAATCTGTTCTTTGGCATGATCATTTTTTATATGATCGAGGCCCCATAGAAAGCGTTGTTAACTATTATTCGCGTAAAAGGTGTTTAGGGCATTGTATTTATTCAGATGTAGATGCTAATGCAAAAGCCTTACGAAGTTTACGGATGGGACGTGAAGTGATTTCGCCTCCTATTGTTCTACAATCTGGAATTTTACGCAGGGATAAATATTTAAAAATGCAGGGAGGAATAGCTAAAAAGAAAGAGAGAATTGAAATTGAAATATATAATAAGATTAAATCTGAACATCTCTCTGGCACGAGTCTTCGTGGCCAGTATGACCATCAGTATGTAACAAAAAATGATAGTGTTTTTATATATGAATCAGACAGATTAAGTATGGTTTAGGAAACCGTCATTTTTGTTGAATTATAAGGAATTCCTCATGCCTGACACCATCATAAAACTCGCCGCTCCAACCCTAACCGGTCTTACCGTCGCCACCGCACACACTGAATCAACGCTCAACGGTTTAACCACCGCCACCGTCGCGGGAACCACCTCCGCACCGTTGACCCTTGATAGCGCGCTGGCAACCCATCTGACCGCCACCATCAACAACGCCGACTACGACGGACTGATTGCCGAAGCGCACCAGCTTCCTGCAACCAGCAATGCCGATCGCTATCAGTTTGTGCTGCGTCCATGGCTGTGGTGGCTAACACTTTCCAGCAACAACCGTGTGTTTCAGAACCTCAGCGCGCAGGAGATCGTCGAGAAGGTGTTTAAGGACGCCGGATTTATCGACTATCAGTTCAAAGTAAAATCCAAACCGGGGAAGCGCGAATACTGCCTGCAATATAACGAAAGCGATTTCAATTTTGTCTCACGGCTGCTGGAGCAGGAAGGTATCTTCTGGTTCTTCACCCACAAGGAAGGCAAGCACACGCTGGTGCTGGCGGATGATAACAGCGCTTTCCCGCCGATAACGGGCGAGACAAAGGTCAAGTATCAGGCGGCGCAGAGCGGCGAGCGGGAAACCGGGGCGGTTCGTTCGGCGGAGCTGCGTTTGCAGGCCACCGCCCAGGGCTTCCAGTGCAGCGACTATAACTACGAGCAGCCAAAAGCGGCGCTGTTTGCCCAGGCGGGTGAGAAGAAAGGCGGGATGCACTCTCCGCATCCCGGCGGATTCAGTGAAAAAGCGCAGGGCGACGCGCTGGCGGCGTGGAAAGTGAACGCTCTGAAGGCGCAGGCGAAACAGCTGGTCGGCGAAAGCGACTGCGCGGCGCTGGCCGCCGGGCACTGGTTTACGCTCACCGATCACGATGACAAAGCGCTCAACATCGACTGGCTGGTCATCGGCGTCAGCCATGAATACGACGGCGAGCACTATCGCAACCGTTTTACCGCCATCCCGAAAGCCACGCCGTATCGCCCGCAGAGCAGCACGCCGAAACCGTTTATGCACACCCAAACGGCGCAGGTGGTCGGCAAAAGCGGCGAAGAGGTCTGGACCGATAAGCTCGGGCGGGTAAAAGTGCAGTTCCCGTGGGACAGAGAGGGGAAAAACGACGAAACCAGCTCCTGCTGGCTGCGGGTCGCCACCGCCTGGAGCGGCAACGGCTTCGGCGCGCAGTTTATCCCGCGCATCGGCCAGGAGGTGGTGGTGAGCTTTATCGACGGCGACCCGGATAAACCGCTGATTACCGGCTGCGTGTACAACGGCGCGAATGCCCTGCCGTATGCGCTGCCAGCGAATCAGACCCAGTCCGGCATTAAAACCAAAAGCGAAAAAGGCTTTAACGAGCTGCGCTTCGACGACAAAAAAGACGCTGAGCTGCTGGCGATGCAGGCGCAGAAAGATTTCCAGCTTACCGTACTTAACGACAGCAAAACGACGATTAGCCATGACGACATTCAGAACGTCAAAAACGACCGCACTCGTACCGTTGAAGAGGGCAACGAAACGGTGACGCTGAAAAAGGGCAACCGCACGGTGAAAATCGAGAAGGGCAGCGACACGCTGGAGGTGAAAGACAAACGCAGCGTGTCGGTGAAGGGCGATCAGGAATACTCAGTAGGCGGCGACGAGACGCACAAGGTGAAGGGGGATTATACGCTCAACGTCGACGGCAATCTGACCATCAAGGTCAGCGGCACGCTCACCCTGGAGAGCGGAAAAACGCTGAACGTGAAGAGCGGGGCGGCGCTGAACGCCAGCGCGACCAGCGACCTTAAGCTTAACGGCACGAACATCGCCAGCGAAGCGAAAGCCTCGCTGACGCAAAAAGCCGCGACAATAACGCATGAAGCGAAAGCCACCCTCACCAGCAAGGCCAGCGCCACCCAGACCGTGGACGGCGGCGGGATGCTGACCATCAAGGGCGGGATGGTGAAGATTAACTGATGCGCGAGGTGCTGGAACATCAGCAGGAGAGCACCCGGCTTCAGGCTGAACTCTCGGACGGTTTGCTTAACGGCGAAATGCGCATCGAAGAACACGGTCGCCTGCTGTCGGTGCTGCGCTATCAGCAGGGCTTACTAAACGGGGCGATGGAGTGCTGGCACCCTAACGGTCAGCTTGCCGTGCAGCAGGCGTATCGCGACGGCAGGCGAAACGGTGTGGCCCGCTACTTCTCCAGCGAAGGCGCGTTGCTCCGCGAAGAAAACTGGCTCGACGGCCAGCTGCACGGCGAATGCCGCAGCTTTTACCTTTCCGGGCAGTTACAGATGCGCGAGCAGTGGCAGCACGGGTTACGGCACGCGGTAAGCGAGCAGTTCTACCCGGACGGCGCGCGGGCAGCGCGTCAGGTTTATGACAAGGGGATGATGAAAGGGGACGCGGAGCGCTGGCTGCCGGACGGGCGCGCCATCGACGCCAGCGGCAAACCGCAGTCGCGGATAAGCAAATGGACAGAGCGGCTGTAGCGGCATGGGGCTGAAAACAAAATGATTTTCTCTCAGCATAAATGAAGGGGCTAATTGCCCGTGTAATCACATCTTCGTTTCAGCGTTTCTTTTTTTCCATGAGTCTGAAAACGTGATGTTCCCATCCACGACGTGCCATGTAGTAAACGGTGAGATTTAAAGAGTAATTTGTGGCACGTAGCGCAGCCTGATAGCGCACCATCGCGAGCCTGCGAGCAACGGTCATGGTGTCCAAATTCGGAGATGCCTGGCTCATAGCCAGCGTCTGGCGAGAAGGTTAGGTTCGCCTTGCCTGCAATTGTAGGCTGACAGAATCGCATACAGCGCGCGTCACGCCGCGTGTCACGTGACACATTTTGCGAGGAGTCTGCGTATCGCAGATACGAAAAAGGACAACGTAAGTTGTTGTCCTTTCTGTGAAAATTTGGTCGGCACGAGAGGATTTGAACCTCCGACCCCCGACACCCCATGACACCGTTGTTAAATCGCTGAAGGCCGCGTCATTACTGATGTTGTCTCGGATACGTATGTATAAACAATCAGTGCTTTTTATGCAAAATCCGCCCTTTAAACATCAATGAGTTAGGAGAGGTATTTCCCCATCTCGTTTGGTCAAACAATCTTACTAGCATTTAGGTTGACGCGAGTATAGGATTTACAGAATTTGTCTTGTTACTAAGGAAAAGTATATGACCAATTTGTATAAATTCATGGGTGCTGATATAGCCGATAAATTAATGATAGATGAAAAACATATTGGTATAAAGTTTTCTCACTTGCATGAATACAATGACCCATATGAGTTTTTCCTCACAATTGATTTTAACCGAGGTCCTGATGAACTGGCTTTTTACAATGAAATGATCAGCATGCTTACAAAGCAACCTGCCACTTGCTTTACAAAAAGTCCTGTAATATCCCCAATGTGGGCGCATTATGCAGGCAATTCATCAGGATTTGTAATAGAAATTAACGAAGAGAAGTTTAAAAACTTCCTGAATGAAATCGGCTTCCAAGAACATTGCGCAATAGCAGATGTTGAGTATATGGACTCTCCAGATGAAGGTATTGAAGATGTTCTAGCAAGAGCATTTCATATCTGTAAACCTCGTTATATTTATTGGCTTATTTCATATATTAAAAGAGCAGCATATTTGACTAAGCAAACATGCTGGAGTTATGAGCAAGAAAGACGAGTGATAATTGATGAGAAAGCGCTTACTAAACCAAACGACTGGCTAATGCTACTTCCTGTACCAGTTACTTGTATAACGGGCGTTATTGTTGGACACAAATCAAATGATTCTTTGAAGCAAAAAATTCAGGTTTTAGCTAAAAAGGCTAAATGCAGATATTTTGAGATGGTAATAGGTAAAACAACTACTGCACCTTTTCTTTTATCTAAGAATCTTAAATCACACCAGTTTGTTGATGGGAAGATAGAAGCTGTTTCTCGTCAATGTAAAAAATGTTATGAGCCACTAGATTTCGATAGTAAGGTTTGTGGTTGGTGTGGGATTACTCAGCAAGATGAAAAAATGGCTACGTTTCGAAACTCTTTTAGAATGATAGATAGCTATGGAGGCTTGCAAAAATACATTTCCGCCATGAACGATATCACTGATAAATATCATGGGCAAAAGTAGTTCACATTTATATTTTTTGGTATAGGGCTTTAATCAAAATAAACTCAGCCCTATACCTTATGAATCACTTATTTAAGTTAAAATCAAATAAAGTAGAAAGTTTTATAGTTATCCGGTTTTTATTTCCCCATGAGGAACGATAACCCAATCGATATGATTACGAGTATAAATCTTCGTTGATTTTGCATCGCTATGGGCCATCCTGCCTTGAGGGGCGATTCCTTGGCTATTAAACAAATGCGCCGCAAGTGCTCTTATCTCGTGAAATGTAGGACGTTCGTCCATCGCAAGATGTTCACACAGTCCTAGCTCATCGCGTAAAGAGGAGAACGAGCGACTAAGATAGTCAGGCGCAACTTGAGTTGGGTGTGAAACCTCTTTACTGCGTTTAACCTGACGATCCGGTATACGACGCGTTACTCTGATTTGTTGAGAGTTAGGTAGTCAGTGTAACGACCAAGGGGGCTGGTTACTAAATTCATTACAGCCTGTTTATTAACCACATATGTTGTTTTATAAAACGGGTCCAATACATGAAAATTGTTGCGCTCGCAGAATGATTTTAAATGTTCATTCTCAACATCTTCTAAAATTACATCGCGCCAAGGGTTCATCTCGCAACATAGTTAAGAAAACTTTTAAACCATCCCTTCCCCTGAATCTCAGCAGGCAACCGCACGGTGCAAATCGAAAGACAAAACCCGTTATATTTATTGGTGTAGGGCCTTAATAACGCCAATTGATTTTTGTCGTACAACTCTACGCCATGGCGGTACTCAGGTGAGTTATGTCCATTCTGCAGAATTTCATCCAACCAGCGCTTCAGCTGCTGTTCGATGGTTGGAGAAGTGTTATGGATCCAATCCAAAAGTTCCTTGTTCGTCATTTTATAGCCCTAATAGTTTTAATTTATCGGCATTATAAGCTCATGGCTTTGATTACGTACATTCCCTACAGCGCGCGTCACGGCATGCCAGATAAACTTGTCGGCGGGCACGGCACCGTCTGCTGCTATCTCTTCAGCTTCTTTCCCGCCTATGTCCTGGTGTATCCATTCCCGCGCCGCTTCAGGCGACAGAACCAGTGGCCGGCGGTCGTGAATGTCGATCAGTCCTTTGTTAGCTGCAGACGTCACGATGAGAAAACCCTCTGCTTCATCGCCGCGTTCGAATGGCGTACTGCCTATCGCGGCCATAAATATCGGCTGACCGTCTGCCCGGTGAATGAAATATGGCTGCTTCTTGTCGCCTTCTTTCTTCCACTCGAACCATCCATCAGCAAAGCAGATTGCCCGGCCATGCTGCCAGAGAGGCTTGAACATCCTGCTGGTGGCAGCCGTCTCGACGCGCGCGTTTATCAATGGTGCTTTATCCCACCACCCGGGCGCGTAAGACCACAGGACCGGACCAAGATGCAGTTGCTAGTCGCGTTCGCTAAGCAGCAGAACCTTAGTGCCGGGCGCGACGTTGTACCGACCAATCGGCTCTGGGTCATATGCGATGTCGCGATCACCTTCGTAGGCGAGATAAGCCAGATACTCTTCACGGGTTTGTGCTTGTGCAAATCGGCCACACATAGAACCGCCATTAAAGTCATCAATGGAGTATAGGTAAACATTCAGAAGGGGGAGAACCCGGTAGAAAACCGGGTTTAGTTAAATCGCAGCTTTAGCAAACTGAATAATGGACGTTTCATCGTTATGGTTGAAGTGAGCTAAATTGTTACGGTCAAACGTACGTCGAATCTCATCCATAGCTTTTGCTTCTGAACTGCTCGGATGCTTATGCCCATCGATTGTAAAAAGTACATTTGCAAGATTTAGCAAACGTTCATCAGCAGCACGTTTTACCCGTGATACCCACGAATCACAATGTTCCATCATTTTGCCCGGCTCTTGCTGAACAAAAGCAAGAGGTTTAATCGCGCAAAGGATCTCATCCTCATTTTTAGCAACAAAAGGCATTGTGAAGCGCGTAAGAGTTCCTCCAAATGTTTCCTTACGGAAAACGTTTTGAAGCTCTGTGTATGAATTCAAACGGTTTTTTAGCTCGCGCGTTAGAATTTCTTCTCTGCGTTCTTTGTTGTAATCAGAATGATTAACAAATTTATCATAAACGCGATGCAGTTCGTGTTCAGGGCTTTCTGCAAGCACCACACGTGTAGAGCTAAAATGAAATATTGACTCGCGTTTAGCTGTTAAGTAACTGAAAAAGTTTGCAATATCGTCGGCAGAGCTAATGTTCTTAGTTTGCTCTTGAGCCAGCTTAAGTTCTCTGGCAACCGCGTCTTTTGCTATTGGGAAAATCGTATCATCTTTGAAGAAAGAGGTGACTCGTGCGTCATTGCTTTGGGTCAAACGAAACAAAAATACATGTTTTAGAGGCGCACAAAGGACGACGCCTATGTTTGCAAACTCTTCAGTTTCAGCAAACGGCGCATATCTTACAATGCTGTATAGACATGGCGTAGTCATTTGATATTACTCCAAAAAACTTCAGTTTCGTTACGATTCAGTAGTTGTGCGATTTGACTAAAACACTGCTCACGAGCCTCTTCAGACTCAGGCAACCAATCCTCAGGAATTTGTCCTAAACAAACAGGCAAAGTTCCTTTTGTTCGAATAATTTCATCTTCGCAATGAGGGCGGTCAACGATGTCAAACACCCACTTCCTATGCCGCGGAGCGTAGACATGGTAGTCAAACGATGCCTCATCATCATTCTGGTCGAACGCCAGATTGTGATCAATCAGATAGTATCTATTATTGCGGTAATCAAAGATGATATTTACGTTGCCGCCGTTAGGAGAAAGCGACCTATCTGAATTATTTATCCATCTATCAAATAGATAGATTATCTTTTGTGCTTGAACATCTACGTTATGGTGTGCTTGTGAAAAGGTAATAGGGGCAACACCTGGTATAAATTTTGTCGCAAATGCGAGGCCCTCATTAAGCGCATTCCGCCATTCAGGCACGTATTGAGTAAGAGCGCTGTCAACATAAGCCATACCGAAGTCTGGTAAAGAAAGGCCCAATTCTTTACCTAGATGCGCTGATATCCATTCAGCAATGAGTTGTACGCGGGGTACGCTAGGCATACCTTTTACGACATATAACTCTCCATCATCACATTTGCATAGAAAAGGTTCCGTTGCACAATCCGGTATACGTCGAATTATTTCGATAACGCGCAAGGGTTCGATGGGCATGGCTTCGACGAATATCCTTTTCAACATCTGTAATTAGTCGTTGGATATTAGTCTAAAAAACGTAATCTGATAACCTGGTGTTTCTTTCAGTGTTTTTACGTACCTAATCTGCTGAAAGCCAGTTATCTGAATCTTCGAACATTTCTTCAAGCATACGATTCAGCTTTTCGCGATCGCTTTTACTTGCATCACTATTCAGGCCGTTAGCCTGCATAGGCTTAACTTTCACTTCTGCGTTAGGGAAGATGTTGTGCACTCGCTTGGTCAGCTCGGCCAGAATTATTTCTCTGGCTCCATCCAGGCCCTGGACATTTCGCTTATCATAAACCAACTCAACAAACATAAAAGCCTCCATAATTGCTCTGGGGGAGGTAGTATTTTTACTGTAAAAATATACAGTGTCAAGGCGTGTGGGCGGCTTTAAGGCTGGTTTTTTTGCTCTTCATTTGCAGATAATGACGGGTGTTTATTCCCCCATTATTCCCCTGTTCTTCCCCGCACAAAATTAAGCCATAAAAAAACCAGCCATAAGAGGCTGGTTTTAAATGTGTTTTTGGTCGGCACGAGAGGATTTGAACCTCCGACCCCCGACACCCCATGACGGTGCGCTACCAGGCTGCGCTACGTGCCGACGCATAAAAAGATAGTACTCGATTCCCCGCTGAATGCAAGGGGAAGCGAACGCTAACTGGTTTATAATTAATCAGTTAGCGATAAAGCGCTTCTCATCCGTCAGCACCTGCAGCAGCAGGCTGAGCTGTGGTTTCTGATCCTTCAGCTTTTCACCCTGCAGAGTATAGGTCTGGTATTTTCCGTTGCCGTTCAGCACGAGCGTCAGCTTCGGCGTATTCACGACCAGCGTGTTATTGCCCGCTGCCGTCACCCAGTTGTGGCGACGCGTTGCGCTAAACAGGTCTTGCCCCTGAGAGTATTCATTTGCCGGGGTGCTGACGTGCAGCAGGCGCTGCATCAGCGTGGTCATCACGTCTTTGTGCTCGGTGAGCATGTTGATGCGCTGCGCCGGCGTGCCCGGCCAGTGAACGACGAGCGGAACGTGAAGATTTGGCCGTGACCACTCCATGTCGTTCTTCTCATCACCCAGCGGTACGCCGTGGCCTGCGGTAATAATGACGACGGTATTATCCAGCTTGCCGGCGTCGCGCAGGGCGTTTAGCACGCGGCTAATCTGCGCATCGACATCGCCCGCTGCGCGCGCATAGCGGCGCGCAAAGCCCTTCTGATTGCTGTCGTCCAGGGTTGTGCCGTTAAAGGCGACCCATGAGAACCAGCGGTTATCTTCCTGCGCGTAGTTTTGCAGCCAGTTTATCCACTGATTTGCCGTTTGATCGTCCGACTGGCTTTGTGCCGCAGGCAGGGAGAAGTCAGACAGCAGCGCCTGACGGTAAAGTGAACTGTTGAAGCCGTCTGATGAGAACAGCCCCAGCTGATAGCCCTGCTGGTTAAGCCCGGTAATCAATGCGGCAGGAATACGGGCGGAGAGTACCCCGTCCATATAGCCCGGCGAGATCCCGTAGAACAGGCCAAAGATGCCCGCGTCCGTGGAGTTGCCAGAGCTCATGTGCTGCGTGAAGGCGATATTTTTATCCGCAAATTCCGCCAGCGCCGGCATCTGCTTCTCGAAGCGCGAGTAGTTCAGGCCATCAACGGTGATCAGCAGAACGTTCTGCCCGCGTCCCATATCGCGGTAGCGCAGGTCGCTCAGCGGATACTGCACGCTGACCGCCTCTGGGTTACCTTGCTCGACCAGGCGGCGCTGATACTCCTGCGCATCCAGCAGGCCGTGTTTTTCGAGGAATCGACGGGCGGTCATCGGGTACGACAGCGGCAGGTTTGCGCGCTGCATGGTCACCGGGCGATAGAAGTTCGCATCGGCCCAGATGTACATTATGTGCGAACTGATAAAGGAGACAAAAAAGAGCGCCGCGACGGGCTTCGCGTAGTGGCGGCGTCGGGTCAGGCTGCGGAGCTTTTGCCAGCTCCACGTCGCAAACAGCATCTCAATCAGCAGGATCACCGGCACGCTGATAAACATCAGCTGCCAGTCACGTGCGGTTTCGTTCTGGTCGGGGTTAATCACCAGTTCCCAGACGATGGGGTTAAGATGCAGGTGGAAACGGGTAAACACTTCGCTGTCGATAAGCAGCAGCGTCATCCCCGCAGTGGCGAGGACCGCGGATAAAAACCGCATCAGACGCTGTGACATGACGATAAACGTCAGCGGGAACAGGATCAGCAGGTAGGTGGCGAAAACCAGAAAGCTAAAATGTCCAACAACGCTGATCCAGGAGTAGATACGCCCGGTGAGCGTCGTAGGCCAGTCTGCCACAAACAAATAGCGGCTGCCGAGTACCATGGCCAGCAGCATGTTGAACAGGGCAAACCAGTGCCCCCAGCTGACCATCTGGGAGACTTTTTCGCGGTAGCGCTGACGGTTCGTCACCATAAACTGTTGTTCGTTTCCCTTAGTGGGCCTTGTCGTCGCTCACGGATGACTGCAAAGCCTGGGCGAAAGATTTGGCGATCGCCTGACGCTGAGCCGGAGCAACGCTGGTATTGATCAGGTTGGTGACCATGTTTCCCAACACCATCAGGGAAAGATCGGTCGGCGTTTTGTGTTTTTCCAGTACGTTGACCAGCTCACTGAGCAGTTGTTCAACGTGTTCATCACTATAGCGGGAATGTTGTGGCATAAATCAAAATCAGTTCGTTGATGAAAGGGCAACATATTACCGTAGCAACAGCTTTTTTTCCCCTTTTTTATCTGTTGTTGCACACACGTCCCGGTGGTGGTTGAATACCGCCCGGTCTAAAAGGAGAGTTTATCATGAGTCTGGAAATCAACCAGATTGCCTTGCACCAGCTTATCAAGCGTGATGAGCAAACCCTTGAAGTGGTGCTGCGCGATTCATTACTGGAACCAACGCCTACCGTTGTGGAAATGATGGCGGAGCTACACCGCGTCTACAGCGCAAAAAATAAAGCTTATGGCCTGTTCAACGACGAGAGCGAGCTGGCGGATAGCCTGCGCCTGCAGCGTCAGGGTGAAGAGGATTTCCTGGCCTTTAGCCGCGCCGCCACTGGCCGCCTGCGCGACGAGCTGGCAAAATATCCGTTTGCTGACGGCGGTATCGTTCTGTTCTGCCACTATCGCTACCTGGCGGTAGAGTATCTGCTGGTTACCGTGCTGAATAACTTAAGCAGCATGCGCGTGAACGAGCAGCTGGATATCAGCTCAACGCATTATCTGGATATTAACCATGCGGATATTGTGGCGCGAATTGATTTGACCGAGTGGGAAACCAACCCGGAATCGACCCGCTACCTGACCTTCCTGAAAGGGCGCGTGGGCCGCAAAGTGGCCGATTTCTTTATGGATTTCCTCGGGGCCAGTGAAGGCCTTAACGCCAAGGCACAGAACAAAGGTTTGCTGCAGGCGGTAGATGATTTCACCGCCGAAGCGCAGCTGGATAAATCCGAGCGCCAGACCGTGCGTCAGCAGGTTTACAGCTACTGCAACGAGCAGCTTCAGGCGGGCGAAGAGATTGAGCTGGAGTCGCTGTCAAAAGAGCTGGCGGGCGTCAGCGAGGTCAGCTTCCAGGCGTTTACCGCGGAGAAAGGCTACGAGCTGGAAGAGAGCTTCCCGGCGGACCGCAGCACGCTGCGTCAGCTCACGAAATTTGCCGGCAGCGGCGGGGGCCTGACGGTCAACTTCGACGCCATGCTGCTGGGCGAGCGCATCTTTTGGGACCCGGCCACCGATACGCTGACGATCAAAGGCACGCCGCCGAACCTGCGCGATCAGCTGCAGCGCCGCACGTCCGGCGGTAAATAGCAGGCATAAAAAAACCCCGCCGAAGCGGGGTTTTTTACGACCGGTTTGCGATTACGCGCGAACGAAGTCGATGTGAGTCAGTTTTGGCTTGAACGCGTGACGCTGAACGGCCTGAACCTTCACTTTTTCTTCTTTACCGCCAACAACGATGGTCAGAACTTCGCCGTAGAACTCAGGCTTAGTCTGCATGTTCCACACTTTGTCGTGATCCAGTTCGATTGCAACTGGAGCAGCTTCGCCACCGTAAACGATAGCCGGGAACTTGTTAGCGTTACGCAGGCGGCGGCTCGCACCCTTACCCTGCACGTTACGTACTTCTGCTTCGATAGTGAACATTGATTTCTCTCTGTATTTAAAACCCTACTACAGGCGACCCAGCAGCAGGTGAGTGTTCTGCCTCACGGATGTGAAGCGGGCGGCATTTTATACTCAATTGCCCCTCACATCAATGAAAAGTCCCGCTAGCCGCGTAATTCATTTGCCCGACGAAAGCGGCCTTCATAGTCAAAGACCTTCTCGCGTACCTGCCAGAACTGACCTTTCCTGCGGGCAACAACGAAGTCCGGATGGCGCAGCAGCGCCTGCTGGTGAACGATATCCGCCACCGTTATCCAGCGCAGGGGCACGCCGGGCGTGCGGGTGTGCGGACGCATAAATAGCTGCTCAAACGCCGTGCGCTGGGCCGGAGTATGGACCCTGAAGCGCTCGCTAACGTCCGCGCCGTCCTCGTCGTAGTAGGTGATCTTGAGCCACTCGCCTTTTTCATCCGCGCCGGGCTGGAGCGCCATGCCCGAGCAGCGCAGCACCAGCGCGTCCTTCAGCTTCAGCGCCGCCTTGAGCATATCGTCGGGATCGACCAGCACCGCGTCGCACTCCCGGCAGCGGCGGGCGGCAATATCATTTTCGGCGTTGCACTGGGGGCAGTTTTTGAAGCGGAAGCGAAAATCGCACTGCTCGCGGTGCCCGTCGTCGTCCTCAAACCAGCCCTGGCAGCGGCGGCCAAAATGCTCGATCAGCGTGCCGTCGGCGGTGGTTTTGCCCCAGAAGGTGTTGGCAAAGCCGCAGGCAGGGCAAAATACCTGCACCGGCACGTTGTCGCTTTTGCCTTTCGGCGTCCCGACCTCGGGAGAGTAGAGATCGTGCGGGTTTCCCGCATAGTCCAGAATCAGGCAGTCGGTCTTTCCGGGCGCAAGGCGCAGGCCGCGTCCGACAATTTGCTGATAAAGGCTGACGGATTCGGTGGGGCGCAAAATGGCGATCAGATCGACGTGCGGGGCATCAAAGCCGGTGGTTAATACCGAAACGTTGACCAGATAGCGGAACTGCTGCGCTTTAAACGCCTCAATCAGCCTGTCGCGCTCGGGGCCGGGCGTTTCCCCGGTGATCAGCGCCGCGTCGTCGGCTGGCAGCAGCCCGGTGATTTCCCGGGCGTGCTCAACCGTGGCGGCAAAGATCATCACCCCTTTGCGCGTCTGCGCAAACTCTTCAATCTGGCTAACGATGTGCGGCGTAATGCGTTTCTGCTTTTTCAGCTCGAGGTTCAGATCAGCCTCGCTGAACAGGCCGTTACTCTGCGCCTGCAGGCGGCTGAAGTCATACTGCACCACCGGCATATCCAGGCGTTCTGGCGGCGTCAGGTAGCCGTGCTTAATCATGTAGCGCAGCGGCAGCTCGTAGATGCAGTCGCTGAACAGGGCCTTTTCGTTACCGCGGACCATGCCGTGATAGTGGAAACGATAGATCCAGCCTTTGCCCAGGCGGAACGGCGTCGCCGTCAGGCCGAGCAGGCGTAAGTGAGGATTCACCTCTTTGAGATGATTGAGTATCTGCTGATACTGGCTGTCGTCGTCATCGCTGATGCGGTGACATTCGTCGACGATCAGCAGTGAAAACTCGCTGCGAAACTGATCCAGGTTGCGGGCGACAGACTGCACGCTGCCAAACACCACTTTTCCGTGGCTCTCTTTGCGTTTTAATCCGGCGGCGAAAATATCGGCCTCTAGCCCGAGCGCACAATACTTGGCGTGGTTTTGCGCCACCAGCTCTTTAACGTGGGCAAGCACCAGCACGCGCCCGCGCGCCAGGCGGGCCAGCTCGGCGATCACCAGGCTTTTACCCGCCCCGGTCGGAAGCACGATAGCGGCAGGCTTATGGTGTTTGCGAAACCAGGCGAGGGTAGCGTCAACGGCTTCCTGCTGATAGGGACGGAGTGTAAAAGTCATGGGCTCTCAGATTGATTAACTCACACATAGTATGCCACGAAACTTTTTCCCTTGAGTGGCGCAACCAGACCATTATACTGAACCGTTCTTGACTGCTTCATTTTCGGACGCGTTGTCCGACTTCCAGCACCCTAAAGGCTAAAAAGATTTCATGCGACTTGATAAATTTATCGCTCAGCAACTCGGCGTAAGCCGCGCTATTGCCGGGCGTGAGATCCGCGCCAGCCGCGTTACCGTAGATGGCGACATTGTGAAAGATAGCGCGTTCAAACTCCAGCCTGAACATCAGGTTGAGTACAATGATAATCCGCTCACCCAGCAGAACGGCCCGCGCTATTTCATGCTCAACAAGCCGGAAGGCTACGTCTGCTCAACGGACGACCCGGATCACCCGACCGTACTCTATTTTCTCGACGAGCCGGTGGCGCACAAGCTGCACGCCGCGGGGCGTCTGGATATTGACACCACCGGCCTGGTGCTGATGACCGACGACGGTCAATGGTCACACCGCATTACCTCTCCGCGCCACCACTGCGAGAAAACCTATCTGGTGACGCTGGAATCGCCGGTTGCCGATGACACGGCAGAACGCTTCACCCAAGGCGTTCAGCTGCATAATGAAAAAGATCTGACCAAACCGGCGGTGCTGGAAGTGATTACCCCAACCGAGGTCCGTCTTACCATCAGCGAAGGGCGTTACCACCAGGTCAAACGCATGTTCGCCGCGGTAGGAAACCGCGTTGTGGGCCTGCACCGCGAGCGTATCGGCGCGATTGAGCTTGACCCGGAACTGGCTCCCGGCGAATACCGCCCGTTAACGGCAGAAGAAATCGCCAGCGTCGGCCTGCCCTCGCGCTAATTTCAGGAGAACCTTGTGACCACCAGGCCACACTCGTCGTTTAAAATCGTCTTTATTCTTGGCCTGCTGGCCATGCTGATGCCGCTGTCCATCGATATGTATCTGCCCGCGCTGCCGGTGATTTCCGCGCAGTTTGGCGTGCCGGCGGGCAGCGCGCAGATGACGCTCAGCACCTATATTCTCGGTTTCGCCATTGGCCAGCTTCTGTATGGCCCGATGGCGGACAGCCTTGGGCGCAAGCCGGTGATCCTCGGCGGGACGCTGATTTTTGCCGCGGCGGCGGTGGCCTGTGCGCTGGCGCAAACCATAGACCAGCTCATCGTTATGCGCTTCTTGCACGGCCTGGCGGCCGCGGCGGCGAGCGTGGTGATTAACGCCCTGATGCGCGACGTCTACCCGAAGGAAGAGTTCTCCCGCATGATGTCGTTTGTCATGCTGGTGACCACCATTGCGCCGCTGGTTGCGCCGATGGTAGGGGGCGCGGTGCTGGTGTGGTTTAGCTGGCACGTTATCTTCTGGATCCTGGCCGTGGCGGCGCTGCTCGCGTCGGCGATGATCTTCTTCTTTATTGACGAAACGCTGCCCGCTGAGCGTCGGCAGAAATTCCACATTCGCACCACGCTTGGCAACTTTGCCTCGCTGTTTCGCCACAAGCGCGTGCTGAGCTACATGCTGGCCAGCGGCTTCAGCTTTGCCGGGATGTTCTCGTTCCTTAGCGCCGGGCCGTTTGTCTACATTGAGCTGAATCACGTTTCGCCGCAGCACTTTGGCTACTACTTTGCCCTGAACATCGTGTTTCTGTTCGTCATGACCATCATTAACAGCCGGTTCGTGCGGCGGGTCGGGGCGCTCAATATGTTCCGTGCCGGGCTGTGGATCCAGTTTGTGATGGCGATTTGGCTGGTGGTGACGGCGTTTCTCGGCGTCGGCTTTTGGGCGCTGGTGGTTGGCGTTGCCGCGTTTGTGGGCTGCGTGTCGATGGTCTCGTCTAACGGCATGGCGGTGATCCTCGACGAGTTTCCGCACATGGCGGGCACCGCCTCGTCCCTGGCGGGGACGTTCCGCTTCGGCATCGGTGCCGTGGTGGGGGCGCTGCTGTCGCTTGCCACGTTCAGCACGGCCTGGCCAATGCTGTGGGCCATTGCGCTGTGCGCAACCAGCTCCATTCTGTTTTACCTCTACGCCAGCCGGCCCAGCAAAACGGCACGCTGAGCGCTCAAAGGCCCGAAAGGGCCTTTTTGTTGACCCATATCAACCAAAATGGCGTTCGTTTACCCCTTGTTTGTTTCTTTTATGTAAAATATATTTATGTAAAAAGTCACATCACTGTAGTTAAAAAGGTTGAGTTAGATCGCAGAAACGGGTACATATAGCGCCGAAGCGAGCCTGTCACTCATCAAAAAAAGCCCTGATAAATAAGACGCAATTGCCCGCAGAGCGCGGCTTACCGCGTTTTCCGCGCAAAAACGGGGCAGGTTAGCCGTGATGTGTTACTATAAATGTAAATAAATTGTGAAGTAATTTTGCTTCCGGGGAACGAACGTGAATACATTACAACTCTCTATAGTCCATCGCTTGCCCCAGAGCTATCGCTGGTCGGCGGGTTTTGCAGGCTCGAAGGTTGAACCGATTCCGCAAAGCGGAGCAGGCGGCGAGAATTGCCTGGTTGCGCTAAAGCTGCTGAGCCCGAATGATGACGAGGCGTGGCCGGTCATGGAGCGCCTCAGCCAGGCGCTGTCGGATATCGAAGTGGATAGCTCCGTGCTGGAGTGCGAGGGCGAGCCGTGCCTGTTTGTGAAAAGCCAGGACGAATTTGCCGCTACGTGCCGGTTGAAAAACTTCGGCGTGGCGATAGCGGAGCCTTTCTCCGGCCAATACCCTTTCTGAGTGCTAGTCAGCCGATAGCAGCTGGCGCGTGTAGCTCTGCGTTGGCGCAGCAAAGACGCGCTGGCACTCTCCCTGTTCGACCACTTTTCCCTGCCGCAACACAATCACCTGATGGCACAGCGCGCGCACGACCTGCAAATCGTGGCTGATGAAGATATAGGCCAGCCGGTATTTTTCCTGCAACCCCTTGAGCAGCGCCAGAATTTGCGCCTGAACGGTTCTGTCCAGCGACGACGTAGGCTCATCAAGCACGATCAGCTCCGGCTTGAGGATCAGCGCGCGGGCGATGGCGATACGCTGACGCTGACCGCCTGAAAACTCGGCCGGATAGCGATGGCGCATTTCAGGCTCAAGCCCCACCTCTGCCAACGCCTGAATCACCTCCTCTTCGCGCTGGCGCGCCGTAAGTCCGGGCCGGTGGACGCGCAGCCCCTCTTCGACGATTTGTAACACGCTGAGCCGCGGGTTGAGCGAGGAGTTAGGGTCCTGGAACACCACCTGCATGCGGGGGCGAACGGGCTGCATCTGTCGGCGATTCCGGTCGTGCAGCGTCATGCCGTCAAAAATAATCTCCCCCCGCGAGGCGATCAGGCGCAGCAGCGCAAGCCCCGTGGTGCTTTTGCCCGAACCGGATTCTCCTACCAGCCCGAGCGACTCCCCGGGGCGCAGCGTAAAGCTGATATTGTTGAGTACGGTATTGCGATCGACCACGCGGCGCAGGATCCCTTTGCGGACGGGAAACGAAACGGACAGCCCGTCAACCTTCAGCAGCGGCGCGCCGCCAGCGGCAAGAGGGACCGGATCGCCAGCGGGTTCGCTGTCGAGCAGCTTTTGGGTATAGGGATGCTGAGGGGCCGCCAGCAGCGCGGGTGCCCCATTCTGCTCAACGCAGCGCCCGTTCTGCATCACCGCCACGCTGTCGGCCAGCTTTCTGACGATGCCGAGGTTGTGGGTAATAAACAGCAGGCTCATGTCCAGCTCGTCGCGCAGCTCGCGAAGAAGCTGCAGGATTTGCGCCTGCACCGTAACGTCCAGCGCGGTTGTTGGCTCATCGGCGATCAGCAGCTCGGGGCGGGTGAGCAGGGCCATGGCGATCATCACGCGCTGGCGCTCGCCGCCGGAAAGCTGATGCGGGAAATCCGACAGGCGCTTTGCCGCATGACGAATGCCGGTGCGCTCCAGGCAGTCCAGGATCTCGCCTCTGGCCGCCTCTTTGCGCATCCCCCGGTGGAGCGACAGCACTTCGTAGAGCTGTTTTTCCAGCGTGTGCAGCGGGTTGAGCGAGACCATCGGCTCCTGGAAGATCATCGCAATCCTGTTGCCGCGTATTCCGCGCAGGGTCTGTTCACCGGCGTGCAGCAGCGAACGGCCGTGGAACAGAATATCGCCCTGCGGATAGCTCACCGGCGGGGAGGGGAGCAGGCGCAATATGGAGAGCGCCGAGACGCTCTTGCCGGAACCGGATTCGCCCACCAGCGCCAGCGTTTCGCCGCGCTGGATGTGCAGCGATAAATCACTCACCACCGTGCGCGTTTCGCCCTGCTTCGAAAACGCAATCGACAGATTTTCAATGCTCAGAAGAGGCTGCGTCATCTTATACCGCCTTGTTGGGATCGAAGGCATCGCGGACGGCTTCGCCAATAAAAATCAACAGTGAAAGCAGCACCGCCACCGAGAGGAAGGCGGTGATGCCAAGCCAGGGCGCCTGCAGGTTGTTTTTGCCCTGCAGCAGCAGCTCGCCGAGCGAGGGCGAGCCCAGCGGCAGCCCGAAGCCGAGGAAGTCCAGCGAGGTGAGCGTGGTGATGGAGCTGCACAAAATGAAGGGCAGGAAGGTGAGCGTCGCGACCACCGCGTTTGGCAGCATGTGGCGGAAGATGATCCCGCGGTCACCCACGCCCAGCGCCTGGGCGGCGCGGATGTAGTCAAAGTTGCGGGTGCGCAGAAACTCCGCGCGCACTACGCCCACCAGCGCCATCCAGCCGAAGATCACGGTGATCCCCAGCAGCCACCAGAAGCCGGGCTGCACCACGCTCGACAGCAGAATGATTAAGAACAGGGTCGGCATGCCGGACCAGACCTCAATGAAGCGCTGGCCCCACAGATCGATTTTCCCGCCGTAGTAGCCCTGTACCGCGCCTGCCACCACGCCCATCACGCTGGAAAAGAACGTCAGCATGATGCCGAAGAGCAGCGAGATCCGCGTGCCGTAAAGAATGCGCGCCAGCACGTCGCCGCCGTTGGCGTCGGTGCCCAGCCAGTTTTGTGCCGAGGGCGGAGAAGGGAAGGGGGCGGTGGTCGCGTAGTTGATGCTGTTCGCGCCAAAGCGAATCGGCGCCCAGAGCGCCCAGCCGTGCTGGTCAATCTGGTCACGAAGCCACGGATCCTGATAAACCGCCGGGGTGGCGAACGGGCCGCCGAAGTCGCTTTCGCTGTAGTTCGCCAGCACGGGCACGTACCAGCGGTCGTTAAAGTGCACCAGCAGGGGCTTGTCGTTGGCAATCAGCTCTGCACACATGCTTAGAACAAACAGAACGGCAAAGATCCACAGGGACCAATATCCCCGCCGGTTGTGGCGAAAGCGCGCCCAGCGGGCCTGATTGACGGAGCTTAAACGCGGCATCAGCGTCCCTCAAAATCGATTCGGGGATCGACCAGCGTATAGCTGATATCGCTAATGATATTCAGCAGCAGGCCAATCAGGGTGAAAATATAGAGTGTGCCAAACATTACCGGATAATCGCGCGATACGGTGGCCTCATAGCCCAGCAGCCCGAGCCCGTTGAGGGAGAACATCACTTCGATCAGCAGCGAACCGGTAAAAAACATGCTGATGAACGTGGCGGGAAACCCCGCAATGACCAGCAGCATGGCGTTGCGAAACACGTGCTTCCACATGATCTGCTTTTCGCTTACGCCTTTTGCCCGGGCGGTTACCACGTACTGCTTGCGGATCTCATCGAGAAAGGCGTTTTTGGTGAGCATGGTCAGGGCCGCAAAGCCGCCGATCACCGTTGCCAGCACCGGCAGGGTGATGTGCCAGAAGTAGTCGGTGATTTTTTTATACCACGGCAGGGTGCTGAAATCGGCTGACACTAATCCCCGCAGCGGGAAAATATCGAAATAGCTGCCGCCGGCGAAAAAGACGATCAGCAGCACCGCAAACAGGAACGCCGGAATGGCGTAGCCGATGATAATGAACGTGCTGCTCCAGATATCAAAACGGCTGCCGTTATACACCGCCTTGCGGATGCCCAGCGGAATCGACACCAGGTAGATAATCAGCGTGCCCCACAGCCCCAGCGTGACGGAAACCGGCAGGCTCTGCTTGATGAGGGTCAGCACCGAGGCGCTGCGGAACAGGCTGTCGCCAAAATCAAAGCGCACGTAATCCCACAGCATCTTGAAATAGCGCTCGTGGAGCGGCTTATCGAAGCCGTAGCGGTGGGTGATCTCGGCGATCACCTCGGGGTCGAGCCCGCGCCCGCCGCGGTAGTGGCTGTCGCTGATGTTGCCCACGCCGGTTCTGGCGTGGCTTGCGCCCATGCCTTCGCCGCCGCCGCCCGGCATGCCGCTGGCGTGGCCGAACTCAATCGCCGCAATGGCCTGATCGACCGGGCCGCCCGGGGCGATTTGCACGATAAAAAAGTTAATGGTGATGATGGCCCACAGCGTCGGGATAATCAGCAGCAGGCGGCGTATCAGATAAGCACCCATGGGTTTTCCTTAGCGCCGCTCGGGGGGCAGCCTGGCGGCTTTGTTGACGTCATACCACCAGGTTTCAAAACCCAGCGAATAGATGGGGCGCACGGCGGGCTGCGAGAATTTATCCCATCGCGCAATGCGATCTTCGCCCATGTACCACATGGGGAGCATGTAGTAGTTCCACGTCAGCACCCGATCGAGGGCCCGCCCAAGCGGGAGAAGCTTCGCCTTATCGCCCTGCGCCGCGATGATTTTGGCAATCAGGGCGTCAATCACCGGGCTTTTCACCCCGGGGGCGTTATAGCTGGAGTTAATGTAGCTGGAGGCCCAGGAAATTTGCAGGTCCGAGCTCGGCCACGGCTGCGCGTACCACAGGTTCTGCATCATGTCGTAATCGCGGCTGCGCATCCGGTTGGTGATTTGCGCGTTATCGACCTGGCGAATATTCAGGGTAACGCCGAGGCGGCTAAGATTCTGCTGGAACGGCAGTACCCACTGGTTATTGGCCCCGGAAGAGAGCAGCAGCTCGAAGCTCAGCGGCGCGCCCGTTTTGGCGTTGACCCGCTTTTGATTTTTCAGCACCCAGCCCGCGTCGTCCAGCAGCGTGCTGGCTTTAAGCAGGTTGCTGCGATCAAATCCTTTGCCGTCGGAGACGGGCGGTTCGAAGATGCGGGTAAAGACTTCCGGCGGAAGTTCGGCCTTCATCGGCGCGAGCAGCACCAGTTCGTCAGCGTTGGGATAATCGCGCGCCGCGTATTCCGTGTTCTGGAAATAGCTGTTCGTGCGGCTGTAGGCGCCGTAAAACAGGGCTTTGTTCATCCATTCAAAATCAAACGCCAGGGTGATGGCTTCCCGCACGCGGCGGTCGGCAAATACCGGACGTTGAATATTAAACGCCAGCCAGCGCGTGTTCTGCGCCGATTCGTTTTTATGCTCTTCCTTGATGATGAAATGGTTTGCGAAGTTTTTGCCGATATAGCGGGTGGCCCAGTTTTTTGCGTCGCTTTCAACGCGCAGGTCGAACGCGCCAGCCTTAAAGGCTTCGAACGCCACGTTGTCGTCGAGGTAATAGTCGTAGCGCAGGGTGTCAAAGTTCCAGCGGCCCCGGTTGACCGGCAGGTCCGCCGCCCAATAGTCCTTGACCCGGGAATAGGTCACGTACTGGCCCATGCGCCAGGACGTTATGCGGTACGGCCCGCCCGCCAGCGGCGGGGTAGAGAGAGGATCGCTGAGCTTGTGATTCTTCCAGAACGATTCCGGCATTACGGGCAGCGAGAACAGGCTCAGCATGTTTTCCTTGTTCGGCTGGCCAAGCGTAATGCGCACGGTCAGCGGCGCGATGGCTTTCACCGTGGTGCCTTTGTACAGCAGCCGGAACTGCGGCACGCCTTCGGTCATAAACTTGTGGAAGGTGAAGGCGACGTCGCTGGCCTGGACGGGCGTCCCGTCGTGAAAACGCGCGCGCGGATTAATCGCGATTTCCGCCCAGGCGAAATTGTCCGCATAGCGCACGTTCTCGGCGATCAGGGGGTAGTAGCTGCCGGGCTCATCGTCGGACGTGACAAAAAGGGTGTCGTAAAGCGATTCGGTGCGCGCGGCCGCCACGCCGCGCAGGGCGTAGCGGTTAAAATTGTCAAACGTGCCGATGGCCGCGAGCGTGACGTTTCCGCCCTTCGGGGCCGCAGGATTGACGTAATCGAAGTGGGTAAAGTTAATGGCATACTTCGGCTCGCCGATGACGGCGAATGCGGTGTTTTCCTTGATTTCCTGAGCCAATGCGGGCAGGCACAGTAACGTCAACAGCATTAACACGATGCGCATAAACATCTCCCGGCGGTTCCTGCTTTTATTCGGCTGTGCGAATAATAAGTGAGACAGCCACAATTGTGAAATTATTCACCGGCTTGCGGCATGTCCGGCCGCCACTGGCAGAACTGCTCCAGCGGCATCGGGCGGCTAATCCAGTAGCCCTGCAGGAAATTAACGCCATGCTCGCGCAGCCAGGCTGCCTGTTCTGGCGTTTCGACACCTTCGGCAACGGTAGACATATTCAGGCGTCTTGCCAGCGTCAGCACCGCATCAAGTACGGGTGACGTCACGGTTTCGGTACCTATTGCGTTTACGAAGCCGCGATCGATTTTGATGTAGTCCATGGTGAAGCGCTCTAAATAGATGAGGGCGCTGTGCCCGGTCCCGAAGTCGTCTATTGCGATTTCAAACCCTTCATCGTGCAGCCAGTCAAACAGCGGGCTGGCTTCATGCTGGTTGATCATATCGCGCTCGGTGATCTCCAGCACGGTCTGGAAATGATTCGGCGGCAGCGAGGCGTTAAACGCGCGCATGTCGGCTTTGAAGCTTTCCGCGTGCAGGTGTCCCGGCGCGATGTTGATGCCGAGCTTGGCGCCCGGCGGCAGCACGGCCTGCAGCCTCGGCGCGTCGCGAATAATGAGATCAAAAAGGTGCAGCGTGAGCGGAACGATCAGCTTCTGCGCCTCGGCAAAATTGATGAAGGCATCGGGCGGGATCTCCCCCATCGTCGGGTGCTTCCAGCGCATCAGCACTTCAACGCCGCGCATTTTGAGCTCTTTCGCATCCACAACCGGCTGATACACCACGTAAAACTGGCCGAGCTTGATGGCGGTTAAGATCTCTTTTCCAGGGTTTAAGCGGATGGTCAGGATATAGAAATTGAGCGATCCGGCAGCAATGCCGCACACCAGACCAAACAGCAGCGCGAGCAGCAGCTCATCTTTGGTCCAGGTGTCGGCGTACAGGTTGATGGTCAGCGGGATGTGCCTGAGCGTCGCGCTGCGCGCGGGTGTTTCATGCAGATCCTCAGCGTTAACCAGGGTACTGGACATCGTGGTTAACGCCCGTTTGCCGATGACCACCGCGATGCCCGCAAACTCTTCCTGGCGCGACGTGTAGAACATGTAAGGCGTCAGGTTGATGTTGACCGACGTAAAAACGCCCCCGTCTTTTACCAGCGGATTGCGGTACCAGATGGCAATCGCCGGCGTGTCGGGCAGCATGGGCGTGCCTTCGAGCAGAACCATATCCACGGGTTTATTGATGTGCAGCTGGGGAATAAGCTCCTCCATCGGCGCATTCAGCGGCCCCGTGGCGGATGAGCAAAAGGCATTTTTATCTCTTACCAGCAAAAACGCGCGCACGTTAATGCTGAACGCCGCGCGCGACGTTAGCTCTGCGCTGACGTCGCGACAGCTTCCCAGGGTGAGCGGCTGAAGAACATCGATGGCGGTTTTTAGCTCGTCAAAATAGTTTTCCATATAGACGCTCAAATCCGTAATTAGCGTGTCGAATTTGACTTCCCGCTTGTGGTAGCTCCAGAGAAATTGCAGGGAGCCCAGCAGCAGGGCAATGAAAACGCCGGTGATAATGCTAAGAAACAGTATTTTCCGGTTGCTGGAGAAGTAGCGGGTGAACATAGACGTCGTTGTTCCTGGAAAGCCGTGAGTGTCTACGGGTCGGCCAAACTTACGTAATTACAAGACTATAGCCTGGAATCGAGCAGGGCGTATGCCGGATAGCAGGCAAAAAAAAACACTGCCGAAGCAGTGCTTTTTTCTTCATATCGCTAGCCAAGGGATAACCAGCGATACGACAGTCATATCAACTGCGGGTTAAAACGCGGCGCGCTTCGTTGTAGCGCTTCTTCCAGTATGGCTCGTTCATGCTGGAGATCGTGACTCCACTGCTGGTGGACGCGTGAACAAACTGGTCGTTACCGATATAAATACCCACGTGTCGACCGGTAGAGCCCGCGCGGAACAGGACTAAATCACCTGTACGCAGCTTGGTGCGAGAAATCGATTTGCCCACTTCCTGCTGCTCATAGGTTGAACGCGGAAGGTCTAACCCAAACTGCTCGCGGAAGGTACGCTGTACAAAGCTGGAGCAGTCGATACCTTTCTTGGTGCTGCCGCCCAGGCGATAACGCACGCCTTTCCAGTCAGCATACTGGTCCATAATGCGGGACTTAACGTCCAGATTACGTACCATATTTTCAAATTCATCCTGAGAGGCTTGCAGTGAAGAGGAATCTTCCATTCCCACAACACGCGTCTCAGGATGCATATTCTTGGCGGTGTTCGTTGTACTACATGCCGAAAGCAGAACCGCAACTGCAATCGCCGGGATGCCCCGCAAGATATATCTCAAAATCGGTTGAGATTTGACCATTTTGTTTATTTTCCCTTGAAGTCCTTAACGATAAAATCGTTATAAAAAATGCCAAACGTGACGAGACTAATAACCTGCGCACAATGAGACAATTCCTTATCACCAAATCTGTGGCGTAGCGCACAAATTTATTCACCGTGATAATAATTATCTCTGTGAGGCAAAACGAGTCTGAGATTAACCGATTGCAAGGGGCTTTGCGAGTAAAAATACCCTTTTTTTTATAAGAAAATGTGATACTGAAAGTAAATAATCGCAATCGGCTAAAATAGCGTCAACATTCTCGCTATATCATGTAATCGATTCATTTTTATCATGAATGTTATGACGAGAATATGACAGAGGATATCGACAGGGTGAAGGGCAGCATCAGGGATCGAAAACGATCCCTGATAGATGTGGTTAATTTACGTTAGGAGTTTGTTTTTATTTTGTTGCTGTTGCCGGGGAGATAACGATCGAAAATCGCTATCAGGCGATCGCTTAGCGGCGTCATCAGGCACCAGGGCAAACCAATCAACACCGCAGTCAGCGATCCCACCACAATATCGGTTAGCCAGTGAGCGCCAATCATCACGCGCGGCAGGATAAACACCACAACAATAATCAGGGCAATCACGAAGGCTTTTTTGCCGAAATAGCGCAGCATGAACGCTGAAAAAATAAGCAGCATCATACCGTGATCGCCAGGGAAACTGTCTTTAGAGGCATCCTTTGTTGGAATATGCAGCAGTTCGCTGACGCGATAAATATCCGTGAAATAGAGCGTCGGGCTTGCGCGCTTAACCGGCATCAGATGCTGCGCCAGCTGGTTAACGACGACGGCGGTCAGCAGCATCACCAGGCCCATGATAATAATGTGGCGGCGGCCGGATTTGTCCGCTTTCAGCCAGAAGGAGAGCATCAGGCAGCCCATGGCCAGCAGCGAAATGGCGTCAAACGCGCGGTTATTCGTGATGGCGACTAGCCACAGAAATGCCCGGCTTTTTACCAGCTCCTGGTTAAAAAAGTGGAACAGCCCGGAATCCAGCGAAAACCAAAAACCGTGGTTTACCGGCAGATACCAGGAGAAAAAGAGCGCCAGACCGAGAGCGTTCAACAGCAAAATCAGGGGAAGTCGGGTTGTCATCATCGTTCCGCATAGAGTTAAAACAGGGGCAACGTTAGCCTCAGGAAGTTAAACGAAGCTTCAACAGGCTCGACTGAAGCGTGTTCCAGTCGGCGTTAACCGCACTAATCAGCTCAATACGGCTGTCGGGCGGCGCAACGTTCTGCGTTTCGATAAAGAAGTCTTCGCCCTGGCGGTTAATGCGCACCAGCCCGTCAGGGGTGCGCATAATCCCCTTAACCCGATCGACCGGCGCAAGCCTTGCCCATTCCAGAATGCCTATGGTGTCAAAAACGGTGTCGGCATCAAAAATCCATCCGCAGGCCTGGTGGCCCTGGCCGTTGTTAAGGCTGCGCCGCCAGCGCTGATGCTCCGGCAGGCTTAACGCCGCCAGGCCCTGCTTTGCGCTGTGCGGGTGGACATGCGCGGCGCTGGCGGGCAGCTCCGTCAGGTTCCGGCGGGGAGAATCCAGCAGCGCGCCGTCTATTTTCCCCTGCGTCGTCTGAAGGCGCTGGCGTTCACCGCCGTAGCGCTGCCACCAGCCGTCGAAGGCGGCCTGGCTTTCCGGCGTGGCGCGATCCTCTTTATTTGCCACGATGATATCCGCCGAGGCGAGCTGATCGCGGAAGTTCTCGTTGCTGACCGCTTTCTCATCCAGCAGCTGGCGCGGATCGAGAACGCACAGCGTGGCGCGCAGGTCGATCCACGGCTCGTAAACCGGCGCGGTGAGTAAATCGAGGATTTGCTTAGGGTGCCCCAGGCCGGTGGGTTCGATCAGCAGCCGGTCCGGCTTCCCCTGGCGCAGCAGGGTGTTGAGCCCAACCTGCATCGGCAGGCCATTTACGCAGCACATGCATCCGCCGGGGATCTCCTTAACCAGCGCGCCGCTGTCCGCCAGCAGCGCGCCGTCAATGCCGACCTCGCCAAATTCATTGACCAGCACGGCCCATTTTTCTGCCGGATCTTTGTGAGCCAGCAGGTGCAAAATCGAGGTGGTTTTACCGCTGCCGAGAAAACCGGTGATGAGGTTGGTTTTGGTCACATGCGCTCCAGGAAAGGTGTGATGATGTAACAATTATCACTTATCCTGGCGAAAAAAAGCGGTAATGAGAAGAGGCACGGCGAACGGAGGCGGATACCGTTCGCCTTAAGGGCAATAATCGTTAAAGATTTAACGTCTCGATAACAGCCCGGCGTGCGCCAAGACGTACAATGCGCTGGTAGGCCTGGTTTACGGCATCGACAAAAACGGTATTTTGCGTCAGCTCGTGACCAAAAATTTCACTCAGACCCAGCAGAGCGTTAACGCGCTCCGCGTCGGTGGTGGACGCAACAATCGCCCGAATTTTGTCGCTGAGCGGGTCGCGCACGTCGATCGGGTTCCCGGCGTCGTCCACGCCGCTTGCATAGCGCATCCAGCCCGCGACGCCCAGCGCCAGCAGCGGCCATGCGCTTTTACGCTCGAGATGAACGCGGATACCGTCCAGCATGCGCTGCGGCAATTTCTGGCTGCCGTCCATCGCAATTTGCCAGGTCCGGTGCCGTAGCGCCGGGTTGGCGAAACGGTCGATCAGGCTGTCGGCGTAGGCCGTGAGGTCAACGTCGGTGATGCGCAGCGTCGGCGCCTGCTCGTCAAGCATTAGCCGGCGCGCGGCGCGGCGGAAGTCGGCGTCTTCCATGCATTCATTAATATGCGCATATCCGGCGAGATACCCCAGATAGGCCAGGAACGAATGGCTGCCGTTGAGCATGCGCAGCTTCATCTGCTCCCACGGCAGCACATCCCGCACCATCTGCACGCCTGCGGCCTCCCACTCGGGGCGTCCGGCAACAAAGTTATCTTCCACCACCCACTGAATGAACGGTTCACAGCTGATGGCGCACGGGTCTTCAACGCCAAGCGCCTGCGTAATTTCAGCCAGCGAGGCCTCGGTGGCAGCGGGAACGATGCGATCGACCATCGTGCCGGGGAAGCTGACGTTCGCTTCAATCCAGCCCGCAAGTTCTGCGGATCGCCTGTGCGCCATGCCGAGTACGGCGTTTTTCACAACGTGGCCGTTGTCCGGGATATTGTCGCAGGAGAGAACGGTGAAGGCGGGCAGGCCGCGCGCGCGGCGGCGGTGCAGGGCCTCTACCAGAATGCCCGGCGCGGAATGCGGTTCCTCCGGATTGGCCAGATCGTGAATAATGCGGTCGTTTTGCCTGTCCAGCCTGCCGGTCGCCGGGTCGATGCAGTAGCCTTTTTCAGTGATGGTCAGCGAAACGATCGCCACCTGCGGCTCGCAGAATTTCTCGATAATGGCCGCAAGCGAGTCCAGCTTTGCGTTCAGGCACTCATGGACGGCGCCAACGATAATCGGTCGGTTGCCCTCTGCGCCTTTCTCCAGCACGGTGAAGAGGTGATCCTGCGCGCGGAGCTGGCTCATCAGCACGTCGCCGCTAAACAGGCTGATTTCACAAATTCCCCAGTCGCCGCCTTTGGCGTTGAGCACGCGGTCGGTCAATAGCGCCTGATGCGCGCGGTGAAACGCGCCGAAGCCAAAGTGAACGATGCGCGAACGTAAGCGCGAACGATCGTAATGCGGCTGCTGAACGCGCGGAGGGAGCGCGGCGGAGGCTATAGTCTTCATGAAGTACACACCTGATTAACCATTAATTAACAATGGCAGTGTAAAGTTATATGACAACAAATTAAATTGGTGAGCCGTAAATATCCCCGTTCTGTGAGTTTGATCAATCAATAGCGGCGCACCGTATTGATCCTTCCCGTCAAACATGTATGGTAGTCGTCATTGCTTTAACGAATATTGGTATAACAACTTGCGAGGGCAGGACAATGGAACAAACCTGGCGTTGGTACGGGCCGAACGATCCGGTATCTCTTGATGACGTACGTCAGGCTGGCGCGACGGGCGTCGTGACGGCGCTGCACCATATTCCGAACGGCCAGGTGTGGCCGGTTGAGGAAATCCAGCAGCGCCAGGCGCTGCTGGCGGAAAAAGGCTTAACCTGGTCCGTGGTGGAAAGCATTCCGGTGCATGAAGAGATTAAGACCCGCTCCGGCCAGTGCGAAACCTGGATTGCGAACTATCAGCAGAGCATTCGCAACCTGGCGGCCTGCGGCATTGACACGGTCTGCTATAACTTTATGCCGATTCTGGACTGGACGCGTACCGATCTGGAATACCGGATGGCCGACGGCTCTAAGGCGCTGCGCTTCGATCAGATCGCTTTTGCGGCGTTCGAAATGCATATTTTGAAGCGCCCAGGCGCGGAGGCAGATTACACGCCTGAAGAGCAGCAGCAGGCGCTGCAGTGGTTCAACGCGGCAAGCGAAGCGGATATCGAAAAGCTGACCCGCAACATCATTGCGGGCCTGCCGGGCGCCGAAGAGGGCTACACGCTGGATCAGTTCCGCGCGCGCCTGGCGGAATACGGTGATATCGATAAAAACCAGCTGCGTGAAAACATGGCCCACTTCCTGCGCGCTATCGTGCCGGTTGCCGAAGAGGCGGGCGTGCGCCTGGCGGTTCACCCGGACGATCCGCCGCGTCCTATCCTCGGCCTGCCGCGCATCGTCTCGACCATCGAGGATATGCAGTGGCTTAAGGAGACGGTCAACAGCATCTACAACGGCTTTACGATGTGCACCGGCTCCTACGGCGTGCGCGCGGATAACGACCTGGTGCAGATGATTGAGACCTTCGGCGACCGGATTCACTTCACGCACCTGCGCGCCACCTGCCGTGAAGATAACCCAAAAACCTTCCACGAGGCGGCCCACCTGGGCGGCGATGTGAATATGGTTGCGGTGGTGGATGCGATCCTGGCGGAAGAAGCGCGCCGCAAGCGCGCCGGGGATTTGCGTCCTATTCCGTTCCGCCCGGATCACGGGCACCAGATGCTGGACGATCTGCGCAAGAAAACCAACCCGGGCTATTCGGCGATTGGCCGCCTGAAGGGGATGGCGGAAGTGCGCGGCGTTGAGCTGGCGCTGAAGATGACCAAATATCCTGAGCTTTTGTAAGCTCTGTTGCCCGGTCGCGCTACGCTTAGCGGTCCCACAAAAAACCGGCCTGAGAGCCGGTTTTTTGTTTTTGTCGGTCGGGTAGGGCAAGGCCGCCACCCGATAAATGCCGCATTCAGTCAGCGCGACCCATATAGCGTTTTTCTTCAATATGGATGCGGATTTTCTCACCGGCAGACAGGTATTCCGGCACCTGGACAACCAGGCCGGTGGTCAGGGTAGCGGGCTTGTTGCGGGCGCTGGCAGATGCGCCTTTGATGCCTGGCGCCGTATCGACGATTTCCAGATCGACGGTCTGCGGCAGCTCCAGCGCCAGCAGCACGCCGTCCCAGGTCAGCACCTGCATGTCAGGCATACCGCCTTCAGGAATGAACAGCAGCTCTTCTTCGATCTGGTCCTTGGTGAAGATGTACGGGGTGTAATCTTCCTTATCCATGAACACGTATTCATTGCCGTCAATGTAGGAAAAATCAACATAGCGGCGGGTCAGGGTCACGGTATCCACGATATCGTCGCCTTTGAAGCGCTCTTCCACCTTCAGGCCGGTACGAACATCGGCGAAACGCATTTTGTACAGCGTTGCGGCACCACGGGCGCTCGGGGCCTGAATGTCGATATCTTTCACAATCAGCAGTTTGCCGTTGTAATTCAGTACCATACCTTTCTTAATTTCGTTCGCTCTTGGCATTGCGTTAATCCTGTCTACGGGAGGTAAAAAATATCGCGCCAAATTACTCGCGCGCGGCCTTTCAGGCAAGCGGAATTCGCGGCTTTTGCTATCAATACATAAAAGGTGTTACTGTGCGCGCGATGCCCGATTGCGCGGGTATTCATCAGCGAAAGAGAGCATTTATGGATTGTCGTCCAGACTGCGGCGCGTGCTGTACCGCACCGTCTATTTCAAGTCCTATTCCAGGAATGCCCCAGGGCAAGCCGGCGAATACCCGCTGCGTCCAGCTTTCGGAAAACAATCTGTGCCTTATTTTCGGCTCGCCCCTTCGCCCGAAGGTTTGCTCCGGGCTTCAGCCAGCGGCCGAAATGTGCGGCAGCTCGCGCGCGCAGGCGATAACGTATCTTCTTGAGCTGGAGGCGCTCACCGCGCCCTAGACGTCTTTGATTCGCGTCAGGCAGCCAATCGTTATGACGCACATCGCCAGCGCTATCCAGAATACCGTGTGGTAGTTCCACAGCTCGGCCACGACGCCTGCCATTGAGCCCGCAATAATCCAGCCCACGCGCGTGGTATTAGTATAAAGGGTGGTCGCTGAACCTGCCTGGCCCGGCATCAGGTCCTGAAAGTAGAGCATGCCGATCCCGGCCAGAATGCCGATGTAGATAGCGTTCAGCAGCTGTAAGGCCAGCAGCACCGCCGGGCTGTGCGCCGTCAGCATACCGATATAAAACAGCAGCCCCGCGGCGGCGGCCACGCGCATCAAAAAACGCTTTCCGAAGCGCTTCGCATAATACCCCGCAATCAGCATGGTCGGGATCTCTAGCCCGGCAGCGGTTCCCATCATAATCCCCGCCAGCTTTTCCGGCAGATGCAGCTCGTCGATAATAAACAGCGGCATATTAATGATGTAAAGGCTGTTGGTGCCCCACATCAGCGTACAGACGATGAAAAGCAGCAGCGCATCGCGGCGGTTGCGGCGCGGCGCCTCAAGCACGCCCGTCGCCATCTTTGGCTCTTTGCGCATCGACGGCAGAAAGAACCACACCATCGCGCCGCAGATCACAAACGCAACGGCCGCGCTGAGGTACATCACCGTAAAGCCAAACCCCATCGCCAGCGCGTAGGCGAGCGGCGGGCCGATCACCCATGCCAGCGACACCTGCGCGCGAAGAATGGAGCTGAACATGACTGCTTCACGTCCGGTCCGGTCGGCGTGCTCGCGCGCGAGGGCGAACATCTGCGGGTTTGCGGTGGAGCCAAAGCTGCTCAGAAAAACGCCGATGAACAGCAGGATGAAGTAGTTGCGGTTCCACGCAAACAGCAGGCAGGCGAACACGCCCAGCAGGCAGCAGAAAACGATCAGGCTTTTGCGGTCGCCTTTTCGGTCTGAGCGTCCGGCCAGAAACTGGCTCACGAAGATGCCGATGATCGCGCTGCCGGTAAAGAAGAAGCCAACCATCGCCGGGCGCACGTGTACCTCGTTCGTCAGAAACAGGCTCAGCGTGGGCGTTTGCAGCGCACCCGCAATGCCGGTGAGAAAGGCAACAATTAAAAACGCCGATGACGTCAGGTCGAAGGGCTTTGGCGAGGCGGCTGCGGGGGTGTTATGCATGATCCATTATCAGCAGTGTCTGAAAGAGACGCGGAGTTTACGCCCCCTGTCAGAAAATGAACAGTCAGGGCAGGGGGTTTTGCTACAAAAAATCAAAATGCTATTTCATTTTAACGATGTGACCAGAATTTGCTGAAACAGAATGCTGAACGTCAGCACCACGCAGCTGAACGACGGAGAAATGTGCTGTATATCTAACTTCTGATATGCGATATGTAACTTTTCTTGCAACAATTTGCGGAAAAGGGCAAGAATTATTGAAACGTTTCAGCGCTCACTTGTTTTAACTGACGGACAGGTCAGCGCATTTTTTCTCATTAAAGCTGAAACGATTCAATTTCGGCAGGAGAGGAGAACCATGTTCCAGTTATCTGTTCAGGATATTCACCCGGGCGCACAGGCCGGAAACAAAGAAGAGGCCATTCGCCAGGTTGCCGCCGCGCTCGTTGAGGCAGGTAACGTGGCGGAAGGCTACGTAGACGGCATGCTCGCGCGCGAGCTGCAAACCTCCACATTCCTCGGCAACGGCATCGCCATTCCGCACGGCACCACCGACACGCGTGACCAGGTGCTGAAAACCGGCGTCAAGGTTTATCAGTTCCCACAGGGCGTGACGTGGGGCGAAGGCCAGGTGGCTTACGTGGCGATTGGTATTGCCGCCAGCAGCGATGAACACTTAGGCCTGCTGCGTCAGCTGACGCACGTGTTAAGCGATGATGCGGTGGCTGAACAGCTGAAGTCCGCCACGACGGCGGAAGAGCTGCGCGCCCTGCTGATGGGTGAGAAGCAGAGCGATGCGCTGAAGCTGGATAACGACACGCTGACGCTGGACGTCGCCGCGGTCGATCTGGTGACGCTGCAGGCGCTGAACGCCGCGCGTCTCAAAGAGGCGGGCGCCGTTGAGGCCGCATTCGTTGCGCGTGCGATCAACGACAAGCCGCTGAACTTAGGCCAGGGCATCTGGCTGAACGACAGCGCGGAAGGCAACCTGCGCAGCGCCATCGCCGTCAGCCGTGCGGCTACCGCGTTTGACGTTGACGGTGAACGCGCCGCGCTGCTGGTGACCGTCGCCATGGCCGATGACCAGCCCGTCGCGGTGCTGAAGCGCCTGAGCGAGCTGCTGCTCAACAACAAAGCTGAAAAACTGCTGAACGCCGACGCGGCGACCGTCCTGGCTCTGCTGACCAGCGACGATGCGCTGACTGAGGACGTGCTCAGCGCCGAATACGTGGTGCGTAACGAGCACGGGCTGCACGCCCGTCCGGGCACCATGCTGGTGAATACCATTAAACAATTTGATAGCGAGATTACCGTGACCAACCTGGATGGTTCGGGCAAGCCGGCCAACGGCCGCAGCCTGATGAAAGTTGTCGCGCTGGGCGTGAAGAAAGGCCACCGCCTGCGCTTCACCGCACAGGGTGCAGATGCTGAACAGGCGCTGAAAGCCATTGGCGATGCCATTACGGCAGGCTTAGGGGAGGGCGCATAATGAGCAGACGCGTCGCGACCATTACGCTGAACCCGGCCTATGACCTGGTCGGTTTTTGCCCGGAAATTGAGCGTGGTGAGGTTAACCTCGTGCGTACTACCGGCCTGCACGCCGCGGGTAAAGGGATTAACGTAGCCAAAGTGCTGAAGGATCTGGGTATCGACGTCACCGTGGGCGGTTTCCTCGGTAAAGATAACCAGGACGGATTTCAGCAGCTGTTCAGCGAGCTGGGCATTGCCAACCGTTTCCAGGTGGTGCAGGGCCGTACCCGTATTAACGTCAAGCTGACGGAAAAAGACGGTGAAGTGACCGACCTGAACTTCTCCGGCTTTGAAGTCACGCCTGCCGACTGGGAGCGTTTTGTCACGGATTCCCTGAGCTGGCTGGGCCAATTCGACATGGTATGCGTGAGCGGTAGCCTGCCGTCCGGCGTCAGCCCGGAAGCATTCACCGACTGGATGACCCGCCTGCGCAGCCAGTGTCCGTGCATTATCTTCGACAGCAGCCGCGACGCGCTGGTCGCCGGTCTGAAGGCCGCGCCGTGGCTGGTGAAGCCTAATCGCCGCGAGCTGGAGATCTGGGCCGGCCGCAAGCTGCCAGAATTAAGCGATGTGATTGAAGCGGCGCACGCGCTGCGCGAACAGGGGATCGCTCACGTGGTGATTTCTCTCGGTGCAGAAGGCGCGCTGTGGGTTAACGCCTCCGGCGAGTGGATCGCCAAACCGCCGTCAATGGAGGTGGTTAGCACCGTTGGCGCAGGGGATTCCATGGTTGGCGGCCTGATTTACGGCCTGCTGATGCGTGAATCCAGCGAACATACTTTACGTCTTGCTACCGCCGTTGCAGCCCTGGCCGTGAGCCAGAGCAACGTTGGTATTACCGATCGTACCCAGTTGGCCGCGATGATGGCGCGCGTTGACTTGAAACCTTTTAACTAACAGCAGGAGAGGCACAATGAAAACGCTGCTGATTATTGACTCCGGTCTTGGACAGGCTCGCGCCTACATGGCGAAGACCCTGCTGGGCGCGGCGGCACAAAAAGCACATCTGGACATTATTGATAACCCGGGCGACGCCGAGATGGCCATCGTTCTGGGCGATAGCATCCCGGCAGACAGCGCCCTCAACGGCAAAAAGGTGTGGCTGGGCGATATCAATCGCGCCGTTGCGCATCCTGAGCTGTTCCTGAGCGAGGCGAAAGGCCACGCTGCGCTGTACACCGCGCCAGCGGCATCCGCGCCGGTTGCGGGCACGGGGCCAAAACGCATTGTGGCGGTTACGGCTTGCCCAACGGGCGTTGCGCATACCTTTATGGCGGCTGAAGCAATTGAAACCGAAGCCAAAAAACGCGGCTGGTGGGTGAAGGTTGAAACCCGCGGCTCCGTGGGGGCGGGCAATGCCATCACGCCAGAAGAGGTCGCAGAGGCCGATCTGGTGATCGTCGCCGCGGATATTGAAGTGGATCTGGCGAAGTTTGCCGGCAAGCCGATGTACCGCACCTCAACCGGCCTGGCGCTGAAAAAGACGGCGCAGGAGTTTGATAAGGCGCTGGCGGAAGCCAAGCCGTATCAGGCAAGCGGCGCGGCGAAAGCGCCGACCGAGGGGAAAAAAGAGTCTGCTGGCGCCTATCGTCACCTGCTGACCGGCGTGTCGTACATGCTGCCGATGGTGGTGGCGGGCGGCCTGTGCATTGCGCTCTCCTTCGCCTTTGGTATTGAAGCGTTCAAAGAGCAGGGCACGCTGGCTGCTGCATTGATGCAGATTGGCGGTGGATCCGCCTTCGCGCTGATGGTGCCGGTCCTGGCGGGCTTTATCGCCTTCTCGATTGCGGACCGTCCTGGCCTGACGCCGGGTCTTATCGGCGGTATGCTGGCCGTGAGCACCGGTTCCGGATTCATCGGCGGGATTATTGCCGGTTTCCTGGCCGGTTACGTGGCGAAGCTCATCAGCTCGAAGCTGAAGCTGCCGCAGAGCATGGAGGCGCTGAAGCCTATTCTGATCATCCCGCTGATTTCCAGCCTGGTGGTTGGCCTGGCGATGATTTACCTGATCGGCAAACCGGTCGCGGGCATCCTGGAAGGGCTGACGCACTGGCTGCAAACCATGGGCACGGCGAACGCGGTTCTGCTGGGCGCGATCCTGGGCGGCATGATGTGTACCGACATGGGCGGCCCGGTGAACAAAGCGGCATACGCCTTTGGCGTGGGCCTGCTGAGCACCCAAACCTACGCGCCGATGGCGGCCATTATGGCTGCGGGCATGGTGCCACCGCTGGCGCTTGGCCTGGCAACGCTGATTGCGCGCCGTAAGTTCGACAAGGCGCAGCAGGAAGGGGGCAAGGCGGCGCTGGTTCTGGGCCTGTGCTTCATTACCGAAGGGGCGATTCCGTTCGCGGCGCGTGACCCGATGCGCGTACTGCCTTGCTGCATCGTAGGCGGCGCGATTACCGGCGCCATCTCCATGGCGGTTGGCGCGAAGCTGATGGCGCCGCACGGTGGCCTGTTCGTGCTGCTGATCCCTGGCGCTATCACTCCGGTGCTGGGTTACCTGCTGGCGATTATCGCCGGTACGCTGGTGGCGGGTCTGTCTTACGCGGTGCTGAAGCGCCCGGAAGCGGAAGCGGTCGCAAAAGCGGCGTAAGCGAAACGCAATAAAAAAGCCGGGTTGCTTAGCACCCGGCTTTTTTTATGCCGCCTGTTCGGCGGTTTGCTGCGCCTTCAGCCAGGCAATCTCTTCTGCCCAGATATCCGGATTGATGGTTTCCAGCACCATCGGAATGCCGTCGAAGCGAGCGTCCTGCATGATAACGCGGAACGCGTCGTGGCCAATGTTCCCTTCGCCCAGGCTGTGATGGCGGTCGACGCGGCTGCCGAACGCGCTCTTCGCATCGTTCAGGTGCATGCCGCGCAGGTACTGGAAGCCGACGATACGTTCAAACTCGTCGAAGGTGTTTTTCGTGGCTTCGGCGGTGCGCAGGTCATACCCCGCCGCAAACGCGTGGCAGGTATCAATGCATACGCCCACGCGGGATTTATCCTCAACGCCGTCGATGATGGCCGCCAGGTGCTCGAACCTAAAGCCGAGGTTGCTGCCCTGGCCGGCGGTATTTTCAATCACCGCCGTTACGCCCTGGGTTTTATCCAGCGTGATGTTAATGGACTCGGCAATGCGCGCCAGGCAGGCGTCTTCGTCAATCTGCATCAGGTGGCTGCCAGGGTGGAAGTTCAGCAGCGTCAGCCCAAGCTGTTCGCAGCGCTGCACCTCATCGAGAAACGCCTCGCGGGATTTCTCCAGCGCCTCTTCAACCGGATGTCCGAGGTTAATCAGGTAGCTGTCGTGGGGGAGAATTTGGCCTGGCCCGTAGCCGTACTTTTCGCAGGCGGCCTTGAAATCGTCGATGATTTCAGCCGTGAGGGGGGCGGCGCGCCACTGGCGCTGGTTTTTGGTGAACAGGGCGAATGCGGTCGCCTCGATTTCGGCGGCGCGAATGGCGGCATTCGCGAGGCCACCGGCAGCGCTAACGTGCGCTCCAACATATTTCATAAAGGGACTCCTGTTAACCCGAAATGCTTATGATAGCGGGTTAACAGGAGGAGGACGTAGTGGTTTATGCCATCAGGCTGTGAACCGCGAGGTTGATTGCGCCACCGCCGACGATAAGCCACACGAAGAGCACCAGCGCCATCAGCAGCGGTTTCGCCCCGGCTTTTTTCAGCGCGCTGACGTGGGTGGTTACCCCGAGCGCCGCCATGGCCATTGCCAGCAGCACGGTATCCAGCGTCACCAGCATATCCACAACCGCTTTTGGCAGCAGGTGGAAGGAGTTAAACACCGCGACCACGATAAACAGAATCGCAAACCAGGGAATGGTGATTTTGCTCTTCTGGCCGCTTCCCGCCGGGGCCAGCTGTTTTACCCGCGCGGCCAGGATAATCAGGAACGGTGCAAGCATCATGACGCGCAGCATTTTCGCAATCACCGCCGCGTTTTCCGCTTCCGGGTTAATGGCGTGTCCCGCCGCGACCACCTGCGCCACTTCGTGCATGGTTGAGCCGATGTAGATCCCGTAGGTTTCCGGGCTGAACCAGTGCGCGACCAGCGGATACATCGCAGGGTACAGGAAGATTGCCAGCGTACCGAAGATCACCACCGTCGCAACCGCCACGGTCACCTTGCTGGATTCGGCCTTTACGACCGGCTCGGTGGCCAGCACCGCGGCCGCGCCGCAGATGCTGCTGCCCGCGCCGATCAGCCAGCTTGTCTGTTTATCCAGCCCGAACACCTTCTGGCCGATAAAGCACGCCAGTAAAAAGGTGCTGGTCAGCGTGAGGACGTCGATCGCGATACCGCTGACGCCGACGTCCGCAATTTGCGAAAACGTCAGGCGAAAGCCGTAAAGAATAATCCCGAGGCGCAGCAGGTGCTGCTTGGCGAAGATCACGCCGCCGTCGCAGGCTTTCCAGAGCTTAGGGTAGACGGTATTGCCGACGACCATACCCAATAAAATGGCCAGGGTGAGGGCGCTAAACCCGGCTCCGGCGATGGCCGGAATGCTGCCGGCCCAGAGCGCGACGCCCGTTACGACGGCGCTGAGCGCAAGCCCCGGCACGAAGTGCCATACTGTTCGATGATGCTGTAAGGTGATTTCTGACATAACCTTCTCCTTTGTCTGGCTAAAGGTTACGTCGCGCTGGTTTAAAAATAAAATTGATTATATATTTATAATCAATCTTTATAAGTGGTAAGCAACCATGCACATTACATTGCGTCAGCTGGAAGTGTTCGCCGAAGTGCTGAAGAGCGGGTCGACCACCCAGGCATCCCAGATGCTGGCTCTTTCGCAGTCTGCGGTGAGCGCCGCGCTGACCGATCTGGAAGGCCAGCTGGGGGTTCAGCTTTTCGACAGGGTAGGGAAGCGGCTCGTGGTTAACGAACATGGCCGCCTGCTTTATCCGCGCGCGCTGGCGCTCCTTGAACAGGCGATTGAAATTGAGCAGCTGTTCCGGGAAGACAACGGCGCGATCCGCGTTTTCGCCAGCAGCACTATCGGCAACTACATCCTGCCGGAAGTGATTGCCCGCTACCGCCGGGATTTTCCGACCCTGCCGCTGGAGATGAGCGTCGGCAACAGCCAGGACGTGATCAACGCGGTGATCGATTTCCGCGTGGATATTGGCCTCATTGAAGGGCCGTGCCATAACGTCGATATCATCGCGGAGCCGTGGCTGGAGGACGAGCTGGTGGTGTTTGCCTCTCCGGCCTCCTCCTTATTACAGGGCGAGGTGACGCTGGAGCGGCTGGCGCAGGCCCAGTGGATCCTGCGCGAACAGGGCTCCGGCACGCGGGAAATCGTCGATTACCTGCTGCTGTCCCATCTTCCGCAGTTCCAGCTGGGCATGGAGCTTGGCAACTCGGAGGCGATCAAGCACGCCGTTCGCCACGGTCTGGGCATCAGCTGCCTTTCGCGCCGCGTGATTGCTGAACAGCTGGAAAGCGGAACGCTGGTTGAAATTCCGGTGCCGCTGCCGAAGCTGGTGCGCACGCTGTGGTGCATCCACCATCGTCAGAAACACCTTTCCAGCTCGCTGCAGCGTTTTCTGCGCTACTGCGAGATGTAAAAGCGCCCCTCTTCCCACAGGGGAGAGGGTCAGGGTGAGGGGTTTACTTATAATCCTGGCCGAGTCATGAAGCTCTCTTATAACAGTGCATTTCTGCCGGAAGGAACGCAGATCGTCTGCTACAATCGCGCCTCATTTATTGAATGGACAGCATTTTCACATGGTTTCAGAAACTAAAACCACAGAAGCGCCCGCGCTACGTCGCGCACTGAAGGCGCGTCACCTGACGATGATCGCCATTGGCGGATCGATCGGTACAGGTCTTTTTGTTGCCTCTGGCGCAACAATTTCGGCAGCAGGCCCGGGCGGGGCACTCTTTTCCTATATCCTGATTGGCCTGATGGTGTACTTCCTGATGACCAGCCTGGGTGAGCTGGCGGCGTATATGCCGGTATCCGGTTCGTTCTCGACCTACGGTCAAAAATACGTTGAGGAAGGCTTCGGCTTCGCGCTGGGCTGGAACTACTGGTATAACTGGGCGGTAACGATTGCCGTTGACCTGGTCGCCGCGCAGCTGGTAATGACCTGGTGGTTCCCGGATACGCCAGGCTGGATCTGGAGCGCGCTGTTCCTCGCCGTGATCTTCCTGCTCAACTACATCTCCGTGCGCGGTTTTGGCGAGGCGGAATACTGGTTCTCTTTGATAAAAGTGGCAACCGTCATCATCTTTATCGTGGTCGGTGTGGCGATGATCGTTGGTATTTTCAAAGGCGCTGAACCTGCGGGATGGAGCAACTGGACGATTGACGATGCGCCGTTTGCCGGGGGCTTCTCGGCGATGATTGGCGTGGCGATGATCGTCGGCTTCTCCTTCCAGGGCACCGAGCTTATCGGCATCGCGGCCGGTGAATCTGAAAATCCAGAGAAGAATATCCCGCGCGCGGTGCGTCAGGTGTTCTGGCGTATCCTGCTGTTCTACGTGTTCGCTATTCTGATCATCAGCCTGATCATCCCTTATACCGACCCAAGCCTGCTGCGCAACGATGTGAAGGACATCAGCGTTAGCCCATTCACGCTGGTGTTCCAGCACGCCGGCCTGCTGTCTGCGGCGGCGGTCATGAATGCGGTTATCCTGACGGCGGTGCTGTCTGCGGGTAACTCAGGCATGTACGCCTCAACCCGCATGCTGTACACCCTGGCCTGCGACGGTAAAGCGCCGCGTATTTTCGCCAGGCTGTCTCGCGGCGGGGTGCCGCGCAACGCGCTGTACGCCACGACCGTCATCGCGGGCCTGTGTTTCCTGACCTCCATGTTCGGCAACCAGACGGTATACCTGTGGCTGCTGAACACCTCGGGCATGACGGGCTTTATCGCCTGGCTTGGGATTGCCATCAGCCATTATCGCTTCCGCCGCGGCTACGTGAAGCAGGGCCATGATATTAACAACCTGCCGTACCGCTCCGGGTTCTTCCCGCTGGGGCCGATTTTTGCCTTCGTTCTGTGTCTGATTATTACTTTGGGGCAGAACTACGAGGCCTTCCTGTCTGACACCATCGACTGGGGCGGCGTGATGGCGACCTACATCGGTATTCCGCTGTTCCTCGTCATCTGGTTTGGCTACAAGCTGGTGAAAGGCACGCACTTCGTTCGTTACAGCGAAATGGAATTTCCGAAACGATTTAAACAATAACCGCACTTCCTCTCTTTCTGGCCCGCTCATTTGAGCGGGCTTTTTTTTGTCTCCACACTGTGCAGTGCAGATATATTTTTTAACAATTCAATTGATAATAGTTATCGTTTGCTTTATCGTTACGAAAATTTGTAGAAGATGACCGACCTGCCGAAGAAGCGGGCGGGGTGCAAAGCACTGTGAGCAGTAATGATTTGATTTAGCTGTATTTACCTCATGGAGAAATGGAATGTTTAGGTTGAATCCCATCGTCAGGGGAGGACTCTGCGCGTCTGCAATGTCCCTCGCTCTGCCTGTCATCGCAGCAGAATCCGGCGACACAATGGTTGTAACGGCAGCGGCTACCGAGCAAAACCTGAAGGATGCACCGGCGAGTATTAGCGTCATTACTCAGGAAGATTTGCATCGTAAGCCCGTTCAGAACCTCAAAGATGTGTTGCGGGACGTGCCCGGCGTACAGCTGACGAACGAAGGGGACAACCGAAAAGGGGTAAGTATTCGCGGTCTGGACAGCAGCTATACGCTGATTCTGGTCGATGGCAAACGCGTAAGCTCGCGTAACGCCGTGTTTCGCCATAACGATTTTGACCTGAACTGGGTGCCGGTGGATGCGATCGAGCGCATCGAAGTGGTTCGCGGACCCATGTCCTCCCTCTACGGTTCCGACGCCCTGGGCGGCGTGGTGAACATCATCACCAAAAAAATCGGCCAGAAGTGGACGGGAGCCCTGAGCGCCGACAGCACGATTCAGGAGCATCGCGATCGCGGCGACACCCATAGCGGCCAGTTCTTTACCAGCGGACCGCTGGTGGACGGCGTGCTGGGGCTGAAGGCCTACGGCAGCGTCTCAAAGCGTGAAAAAGACGACCAGCAAAAATCATCCAGCGACGCCAGCGGCCAAACGCCGCGCATCGAAGGTTTTACCAGCCGCGATGCGAACGTAGAGTTTGCGTGGACGCCGACGGAAGACCACGACTTCACCGCGGGCTACGGCTTTGACCGTCAGGATCGCGATTCGGATTCTCTTGATAAAAACCGCCTTGAGCGTCAGAACTATTCCCTGAGCCACAATGGCCGCTGGGGCGTAGGCAACAGCGAGCTGAAGTTCTACGGCGAAAAAGTGGATAACAAAAACCCCGGCAACAGCAGCGCTATCACCTCCGAGAGCAACGCCGTTGATGGCAAATACGTGCTGCCGCTGGGCGAAATCAACCAGATGCTGACGTTCGGCGGCGAATGGCGTCACGACAAGCTGAAAGACCCTATAAACATGACGGGTGGCTCCAGCAGCAATACGTCAGCAAGCCAGTACGCGCTGTTCCTGGAAGATGAGTGGCGTATCTTTGAACCGCTGGCGCTGACCACCGGCATCCGCATGGATGACCATGAAACCTACGGCGACCACTGGAGCCCGCGTGCTTACCTGGTGTATAACGCGACGGATACCGTGACGGTGAAAGGAGGCTGGGCAACCGCGTTTAAAGCGCCGTCGCTGCTGCAGCTTAGCCCGGACTGGGTGTCCAACTCCTGCCGCGGCGCCTGTCAAATTGTCGGTAACCCGGACCTGAAGCCGGAAACCAGCGAAAGCTTCGAGTTTGGCCTCTACTACAGCGGCGAAGAGGGCTGGTTAGAGGGCGTACAGGCCAGCATCACTACCTTCCAGAACAACGTGGATGATCGTATCAGCGTCAACCGCACGGCGAGCGTCGATCAGGCAAAAGGCTACCCGAACTACGTGGGCCTGAACGCCGACGGGGAACCTATCTTCCGCTATTACAACGTCAATAAGGCGCGCATCCGCGGGGTGGAAACCGAGCTGAAGTTCCCGGTTGCCGAAGACTGGAAGGTGACGCTGAACTACACCTACAACGACGGTCGCGACATCAGCAACGGCGGGAACAAGCCGCTGTCCGAGCTGCCGTTCCACACGGCGAACGGCACCGTAGACTGGCAGGCGACGCAGGACTGGTCGTTCTACGTTCAGGGAAACTACACCGGTGAGAAACGCGCGGTGACCTCCGGTGCGGCGACGCCGGGCGGCTACGTAGTCTGGAATACGGGCGCGGCGTGGCAGGCAACAAAAAGCGTGAAGCTGCGCGCCGGCGTGCAGAACCTGCTGGATAAAGATCTCAGCCGCGATGACTACAGCTATACCGAAGACGGCCGCCGCTACTTCGTGGGCGTGGATTATAAGTTCTGATTGCGTAATGTGCCGGGCGGCGGCTTCGCCTTACCCGGCCTACTCAATAGCACAAATTTGTAGGCCCGGTAAGCGAAGCGCCACCGGGCGAGACCCGCCGCACTTACCGCAGCAAATGCGCCGCGTGGAAGCGGAGATGATCCTCAATAAACGAGGCGATGAAAAAGTAGCTGTGATCGTATCCCGGCTGGATGCGCAGCGTCAGCGGCCAGTTTTTCTGGCGCGCGGCTTCGGCAAGCACCGCGGGCTGAAGCTGCGCGGCGAGGAACTGATCCGCATCGCCCTGGTCGATAAGCGTTGGGATTGCATCGTCTTCACGGCTGGCCAGCATCAGCGCGCAGCTGTCCCATTCCCGCCATTTTTCTGTGTCTTCACCCAGATAGTTTGTGAATGCCTTTTGCCCCCACGGCACCTGCGTCGGGTTCACGATCGGCGCAAAAGCCGATACGCTGGTAAATTTCCCCGGATTTTTCAAGGCCAGGATCAGCGCCCCGTGTCCGCCCATCGAGTGCCCGCTGATGGCGCAGCGATCGCCCACGTTAAACTCGGCCTGAACCAGCGCAGGCAGTTCGTCACGGACGTAGTCATACATGCGGTAATGCGTCGCCCACGGCTGCTGGCTGGCGTTGAGGTAAAAACCGGCGCCTTTTCCAAGGTCGTAACCGGCGTCGTCGGCAACGTCGTCACCGCGCGGGCTGGTATCCGGCATCACCAGCGCGATGCCCAGCTCGGCCGCGATGCGCTGCGCGCCCGCCTTGGTGGTGAAATTTTCGTCGTTGCAGGTCAGGCCTGACAGCCAGTACAGGACGGGCGGCTTCGCTCCGGCTTCAGGCGGCAGGAAAATGCTGAACGTCATGGCACAGTTAAGCGTGCTGGAGTCGTGGCGCCAGCGCTGCTGTCGTCCTTCAAAACAACGGTGCTCTTCGAGCAGTTCCATGCAGGGCTCCTTTTACGGATGACTATTTGTTAAATCAATAATACAGAGTTTTCATTGGCCTGTGAGTAACTTTCACTTTCGTCGGGCGCAAGGATGTTGCATCATCAGTTAACTTATTTTTAACAATTGGAAAGGTCATGGCGTTGCGTATTGCCCTGAGCGGCTTCGTGGTTCTGGTGGTGGCGATGGGGATAGGGCGATTTGCCTTTACGCCTCAGGTTCCACTGATGATTGCCGCCGGGCAGCTCACCCTGACCAGCGCGGGCCTGGTGGCCGCGATGAACTACCTTGGCTATCTGGCGGGCGCCTGGGACGCCATGCGCGCCCATCGCTTTGTCGAAGCGCGGCTGTGGCTCGGCATTATCGGGGCCGTCGCGCTGACGCTGCTGTCCGCGGCGGCGGATAACGCCGTTGTGCACGGGCTTCTGCGCTTTGTGATTGGCTGCATGAGCGGCTGGTCGATGGTGCTGATCGCCGCCTGGACCAACGAGCGCCTTGGGCAGCTGGGCAAGCCGGGGCTGAGCGCGGCGGTCTTCGCCGGGCCGGGGGCAGGCATCGCCCTGAGCGGGCTGCTCGCGGTCTATATTCAGGCCAGATCGCTCTCCGCCGGCGCCGCGTGGCAAATCTACGGCGTGCTGGCGCTGGTGCTGATCGCCGTCGTGGCGCGCTATCTGCCGCGGGCGGGCCAGCTACATCGCCCGGGAACGGCCCCCGAGCCGCTGCACCTCACGCCTGACCTAAAAAGGCTGGTGTGGAGCTACAGCCTGGCCGGGTTTGGCTATATCCTTCCGGCCACGTTTTTATCGCAGATGGCGGTCGCCCGTTTTCCCGGCAGCCTCTTTGCCCAGTTCGTCTGGCCGCTCTTCGGCGCCGCCGCCGTGCTGGGGATTGCGCTGAGCATCGCGCTGCGGCATACCTCAACGTCCAACCGCAGGCTGGCGATCGTGCTCTGGCTTCAGGGCATCGGCGTGTTGGCCGCCTGGCTGCTGCCTGGAATTGGCGGTTTGCTGACCGGCGGGCTGCTGGTCGGCGGCGGTTTCCTCTGCGCCGTGCAGCTTTCATTGCTGTATGGCCGCGAGCTGGCGCCCGAGCATACCCGCTATATGGCGGGGCTGTTGACCACCGGTTACGCCATCGGGCAGCTGGTTGGCCCAATGACCTCCGCGCTCTCCACCTGGCTCACGCACCGGCTGGAGCCGGCGCTGGGTCTGGCTGGCCTCGCGCTGTTTATCGGCGGGGCGTTGGTCTGGAACCGTCAGCCCGAAAGGCAGCAGCGATTGCAATAATTATCGCCGTGAATACTGGATTATGTGCGCCGCCTCACGCACAATGAGCGCACACTTTTGCCACAACGAGGGCAAAAGACGCCACACCTGCAGGAGAAAAGAATGTCATCACTCAGTAAAGAAGCTGCCCTGGTCCATGAAGCGCTGGTTGCGCGCGGTCTTGAAACGCCGCTGCGTCCGCCGGTTCAGGATTTGGATAATGAAACCCGCAAGCGCCTTATCGCCGGGCATATGACCGAGATCATGCAGCTGCTGAATCTCGATCTGAGCGACGACAGCCTGATGGAGACGCCGCATCGCATCGCGAAAATGTACGTCGATGAGATCTTCTCCGGCCTGGATTACGCTAATTTCCCGAAAATCACCGTCATCGAAAACAAGATGAAGGTCGATGAGATGGTCACGGTGCGCGACATCACGCTCACCAGCACCTGTGAACACCACTTCGTCACCATCGACGGCAAAGCGACCGTGGCCTACATTCCAAAAGATACGGTGATTGGCCTGTCCAAAATTAACCGCATCGTGCAGTTCTTCGCCCAGCGTCCGCAGGTGCAGGAGCGCCTGACGCAGCAGATCCTGACGGCGCTGCAAACGCTGCTGGGAACCAACAACGTGGCGGTCTCTATCGACGCGGTGCACTACTGCGTGAAGGCGCGCGGCGTGCGCGATGCGACCAGCGCCACTACTACCACCTCGCTGGGTGGGCTGTTTAAGTCGAGCCAGAATACCCGCCAGGAATTTCTGCGCGCGGTGCGACACCACAACTAATCAGACAGGGCAGGGACCATGGAGCGAAACGTCACGCTCGATTTTGTTCGCGGCGTCGCCATTCTCGGTATCCTGCTGCTGAATATCAGCGCCTTTGGTTTGCCAAAGGCCGCCTATCTTAATCCCGCCTGGTATGGCGACATCACCCCCAGCGATGCCTGGACGTGGGCGGTGCTCGATCTCTTTGCGCAGGTCAAATTCCTGACGCTCTTCGCGCTGCTGTTTGGCGCGGGCCTGCAGCTTTTGCTCAAGCGGGGCACGCGCTGGATCCAGTCGCGCCTGACGCTGCTGGTCATCCTCGGGTTTATTCATGGCCTGTTCTTCTGGGACGGGGATATTCTGCTGGCCTACGGCCTGGTAGGGCTGATTTGCTGGCGCCTGATACGCGATGCGCACAGCGTCAAAAGCCTGTTTAACACCGGCGTAATGCTTTACGTCATGGGGCTTGGCGTATTGCTGCTGCTTGGGCTGATTTCAGGTGATGCAACGAACCGCTCGTGGGTCCCGGACGCCGCCAACCTCCAGTATGAACAGTTCTGGAAGCTGAAGGGTGGAACGGAAGCGATAAGCAACCGCGCGGATATGCTGGGGAATAATCTTCTGGCGCTCGGCGCGCAGTACGGCTGGCAGCTTGCGGGGATGATGCTGATGGGCGCATCCCTGATGCGCACCGGCTGGCTGAAGGGGGAATTTAGCCTGCGGCACTACCGTCGCGTCGGCGCGGGGCTGGTGCTCCTCGGCGTGCTGATCAATCTTCCGGCGGTGATAGCGCAATGGCATCTTCACTGGGACTATCGCTGGTGCGCGTTTTTGCTTCAGGCTCCGCGCGAGCTAAGCGCCCCGTTCCAGACGATAGGCTATGCGACGCTGATGTACGGCTTCTGGCCGCAGCTGTCCCGCCTGCGCGCGGTGGCTGCCGTGGCCTGCGTGGGCCGCATGGCGTTAAGCAATTACATTCTGCAAACGCTGATTTGCACCACCCTGTTTTATCAATTCGGCCTCTTTATGAAATTCGACCGGCTTGCGCTGCTGGCGTTCGTTATTCCTGTCTGGATTGTTAACGTGCTGTTTTCCGTTTTCTGGCTGCGCTATTTCCGCCAGGGGCCGCTGGAGTGGGCGTGGCGGCAATTAACCGCGCGTGCTGCGGGTGTATCATTGCGTAATACATCCAGATAACGATCTGGATCACAATCATTAACAAAACGGATGTAAGCGTTTTCATCCGTGTGAGCTTCTTCACGCAGTCCCTTTTCTCGTGCTGCCAGAATAGCCTCCTTGCTAAACACAGGGGGTGTCTGTGCGTTGCTGCAATTCTTTTAAGGATGGTGAATATGATCACCATTCGTGACGTCGCCCGTCTGGCGGGCGTTTCCGTTGCTACCGTTTCTCGCGTGCTGAACAACAGCGCGCTCGTCAGCCCTGAAACCCGCGAAACCGTGATGAAAGCCGTTTCGCAGCTGGGCTATCGGCCTAATGCCAACGCGCAGGCGCTGGCCACGCAGGTGAGCGATACCATTGGCGTGGTGGTGATGGACGTTTCCGACGCCTTTTTCGGCGCGCTGGTTAAGGCGGTGGACGTTGTTGCCCAGCAGCACGGAAAGTACGTGCTGATCGGCAACAGCTACCACGAGGCTGAAAAAGAGCGACATGCCATTGAGGTGCTGATTCGCCAGCGCTGTAACGCCCTGATCGTCCACTCAAAAGCCCTTAGCGACGAAGAGCTCTCCGGCTTTATGGAGCAGATCCCCGGCATGGTGCTGATCAACCGCATCGTGCCCGGCTACGCGCACCGCTGCGTGGGGCTGGACAACGTCAGCGGCGCGATGATGGCGACGCGGATGCTGATCAACAACGGACATCAGCGCGTCGGCTATCTGGCCTCCAGCCACCGTATCGAAGACGATGACATGCGCCGCGAGGGGTGGCAAACCGCCCTGAAAGAGCACGGCATCACGCCGCTTGAGAGCTGGACGGGAACCGGTACGCCGGACATGCAGGGGGGCGAGGCGGCGATGGTAGAGCTGCTGGGCCGCAACCTGCAGCTGACGGCCGTTTTTGCCTACAACGACAGCATGGCGGCAGGGGCGCTCACCGCGCTGAAGGATAACGGCATTGCGGTGCCGCAGCATTTGTCGCTGATCGGTTTTGACGACATCCCCATTGCCCGTTACACCGACCCGCAGCTGACGACGGTGCGCTACCCGATTGCTTCGATGGCGAAACTGGCTACAGAGCTGGCGTTACAGGGGGCGGCAGGGCTGCAGGATCGGGGCGCAACGCACTGTTTTATGCCGACTTTAGTGCGGCGTCATTCGGTATCCATTCGGCAAACTGTGGTTTCGATCACTAACTGATTACACGGTGTGATGTAACCGTTTTCAATCTGTGAGTAAATTCACAGTATCTTAACAAGCTGCTGACTATGATGTCAGCGTTTTAGGGGCTGAAACGCTATGTAACGGTGATTATTCACTTTGACCATAGCAAACGTGCCGGAAACATCCAAAAAAACGCATTTCTGGAGCGTTACAGACCACGGAAGATAAGCATTTTATAAGTGAACTTCGGCGATCGGTAACGTTTCTTTAACATCTGCCCGCCGATCGTTATTCATCAGAACTACCCTGCATAAAAAAAACCGGAGATACCATGAATAAGAAGGTGTTAACTCTGTCTGCTGTTATGGCAAGCATGCTTTTTGGTGCCGCTGCGCACGCCGCGGATACCCGTATTGGTGTGACCATCTATAAGTACGACGACAACTTTATGTCCGTTGTGCGTAAAGCCATCGAGAAAGATGCGAAAGCGGCGCCAGACGTACAGCTGCTGATGAATGACTCCCAGAACGATCAGTCCAAACAAAACGATCAGATTGACGTGCTGCTGGCAAAAGGCGTGAAAGCGCTGGCAATCAACCTGGTTGACCCGGCTGCAGCAGGCACGGTAATTGAAAAAGCGCGCGGCCAAAACGTGCCGATCGTCTTCTTTAACAAAGAACCTTCCCGCAAGGCGCTGGATAGCTACGATAAAGCGTACTACGTCGGCACCGACTCTAAAGAGTCCGGCATTATTCAGGGCGACCTGATTGCGAAACACTGGGCGGCGAACCCGAACTGGGATCTGAACAAAGACGGGCAGATTCAGTTTGTGCTGCTGAAGGGCGAGCCGGGCCACCCGGACGCTGAAGCGCGTACCACCTACGTGATCAAAGAGCTGAACGACAAAGGCCTGAAAACCCAGCAGCTGGCGCTCGATACCGCCATGTGGGACACCGCTCAGGCGAAAGATAAGATGGACGCATGGCTGTCCGGCCCGAACGCCAACAAAATCGAAGTGGTTATCGCCAACAACGATGCGATGGCAATGGGCGCGGTTGAAGCGCTGAAAGCACACAATAAATCTTCTATTCCTGTGTTCGGCGTGGATGCGCTGCCGGAAGCGCTGGCGCTGGTGAAATCCGGCGCGATGGCCGGTACCGTGCTGAACGATGCTAACAACCAGGCGAAAGCCACCTTCGACCTGGCGAAAAACCTGGCCGACGGCAAAGGCGCGGCAGACGGCACCAGCTGGAAAATTGAAAATAAAATCGTTCGCGTACCTTACGTGGGCGTAGACCAGTCCAACCTGGCCGAGTTTATCGGTAAATAAGTTATTTGAAATGTCTTCACTGGGCGCAATTCGTTGCGCCCTTTTATAACGCGATATGCGAGGCCAACAAGGTATAATTATGGTCAGCACACCTACTCAGTCGTCAGGCGAATACTTGTTAGAAATGAGCGGTATCAACAAGTCTTTTCCCGGCGTTAAGGCGCTTGATAATGTTAATTTAAAGGTACGTCCCCACTCTATTCATGCACTTATGGGGGAGAACGGCGCCGGTAAATCAACGTTATTAAAATGTCTTTTTGGGATCTATCAAAAAGATTCTGGCAGTATTCTTTTTCAGGGAAAAGAGATCGATTTCCATTCGGCGAAAGAAGCGCTGGAAAACGGTATCTCGATGGTTCACCAGGAGCTAAACCTGGTATTGCAACGCTCGGTTATGGACAATATGTGGCTGGGCCGTTATCCAACCAAAGGTGTCTTTGTCGATCAGGACAAAATGTACCGCGACACCCAAGCCATCTTTGACGAGCTGGATATTGATATCGATCCGCGCGCCCGCGTCGGAACATTATCCGTTTCCCAGATGCAGATGATCGAAATTGCGAAAGCGTTCTCCTATGATGCCAAAATCGTCATTATGGATGAGCCGACCTCGTCATTAACGGAAAAAGAGGTTAACCACCTTTTCACCATTATTCGCAAGCTGAAGGATCGCGGCTGCGGGATTGTTTATATCTCCCACAAGATGGAAGAGATTTTCCAGCTGTGCGACGAAATCACCATTCTGCGCGACGGCCAGTGGATTGCTACCCAGCCGCTGGAAGGGCTGGATATGGACAAGATCATCGCCATGATGGTCGGCCGCTCCCTGAACCAGCGCTTCCCGGACAAAGAGAACACGCCGGGAGAGGTGATCCTCGAGGTGCGCAACCTGACCTCGCTGCGCCAGCCGTCCATTCGCGACGTCTCCTTCGACCTGCACAAGGGCGAAATTTTGGGTATTGCCGGGCTGGTGGGCGCCAAGCGTACCGATATCGTCGAAACCCTGTTTGGCATTCGCGAGAAGTCCGGCGGCACGATTACGCTGCACGGCAAGAAAATTAATAACCACAACGCCAACGAAGCCATTAATAACGGTTTTGCGCTGGTGACGGAAGAGCGCCGCTCAACCGGTATTTATGCGTATCTGGATATTAACTTTAACTCGTTAATTTCGAATATTCGTAACTACAAGAGCAAAATTGGACTGCTGGATAATTCCCGCATGAAGAGCGATACCCAGTGGGTGATTGACTCAATGCGCGTAAAAACGCCGGGCCACCGCACGCAGATTGGCTCTCTTTCCGGCGGTAATCAGCAGAAAGTCATTATTGGCCGCTGGCTATTAACCCAGCCGGAAATTCTGATGCTGGACGAGCCAACGCGCGGCATCGACGTAGGGGCAAAATTCGAAATTTACCAGCTGATTGCCGAGCTGGCGAAAAAGAATAAAGGGATCATTATTATCTCTTCCGAAATGCCGGAACTGTTAGGGATCACGGATCGTATTCTGGTAATGAGCAATGGTCTCGTTGCCGGTATTGTTGACACCAAAACGACAACGCAAAACGAAATTTTGCGTCTTGCGTCTTTGCACCTTTAAGATCAGGGGCTCCTCATGAGTGCGTTAAATAAAAAAAGTTTTCTCACTTATCTGAAAGAAGGCGGTATTTACGTCGTTCTTTTAGTTTTGCTGGCCATTATTATTTTCCAGGACCCTACGTTCTTAAGCCTGCTGAACCTGAGTAACATTCTGACCCAGTCCTCCGTGCGTATTATCATCGCGCTGGGCGTGGCGGGGCTTATCGTTACCCAGGGGACGGACCTTTCGGCCGGGCGTCAGGTTGGCCTCGCGGCGGTTATCGCCGCCACGCTGCTGCAGTCGATGGAAAATGCCAACAAGGTGTTCCCGGAAATGGCGACCATGCCGATTTTCGTGGTGATCCTGATCGTATGCGCCATCGGCGCGGTGATTGGCCTGATCAACGGTATTATCATCGCCTACCTCAACGTGACGCCGTTCATCACCACCCTCGGCACGATGATTATCGTTTACGGCATCAACTCCCTGTATTACGACTTCGTGGGCGCGTCGCCGATTTCCGGCTTCGACAGCGGCTTCTCGACCTTCACCCAGGGCTTCGTGGCGCTCGGCAGCTTCCGCCTGTCGTACATTACGTTCTATGCGCTGATTGCGGTGGCCTTCGTCTGGGTGCTGTGGAACAAAACCCGCTTCGGCAAAAATATCTTCGCCATCGGAGGTAACCCGGAAGCGGCGAAAGTGTCCGGCGTAAACGTTGCGCTGAACCTGCTGATGATTTATGCCCTGTCCGGCGTGTTCTACGCCTTCGGCGGGATGCTGGAAGCAGGGCGCATCGGTTCGGCGACCAACAACCTTGGCTTCATGTACGAGCTGGATGCGATTGCAGCCTGCGTGGTGGGTGGCGTCTCCTTCAGCGGCGGTGTCGGTACGGTAATTGGCGTGGTGACCGGTGTGATTATCTTTACCGTCATCAACTACGGGCTGACCTACATCGGCGTGAACCCGTACTGGCAGTACATCATCAAGGGCGCGATTATCATCTTCGCGGTTGCCCTGGATTCACTGAAGTACGCGCGTAAGAAATAAGTGCTTAAAAATGAAAAGGCCCGCTCACGTAGCGGGCCTTTTTTGTCCGATGGCGCTGCGCTTAGCGGGCCTACAGCATCGCGAGTGTAGGGTTAGCGTTTCCTCTGCAACTCCAGCAGCTGCTCGGGCGTGACCGCCGGATAACCCTGCGCGTCTTCAGGCACCTCGTGCATTGCCGGGATCGGCACCAGCGGGCCTAAAAAGCGCGGCTCGCGCTTGAAGAGATACAGATCGGCCAGCGCGCCAAAGCGGGCGCCAAACTCGCGCACGCGCACGCTGAGCATATCCTTCGGCGACGGCACGGCGTAGCACTGCGCCTGAATGCCCATGTGCAGGGCAATAAACAGCGCGCGCTCGCAGTGGAAGCGCTGGGTAATGATGATGAAATCGTTGGTGTCGAAGACCTTGCGGGTGCGCACGATGGAGTCCAGGGTGCGGAAGCCGGCGTAGTCAAGCACGATGTCTGCCGGATCGACGCCGCCGGCAATCAGGTCCTTACGCATCGTTACCGGCTCGTTATAGCTTTGCTGGGCGTTATCGCCGCTCAGCAGCAGGTAGTTAACCTTCCCGCTGTTATAGGCGTTCAGCGCGCCCTGAATACGGTAGCGGTAATACTGGTTAATCACGCCGGTGCGATAGTATTTGGCGGTGCCGAGCACCACGCCGACCTGGCGGTAGGGAAGATCCTGCAGCTCGTCGAAAATGTACGGTGCGGTTTTCCAGCTCATCCAGCGGTCGAGGCCAAGCACGATCAACAGCAGTATGCCGACCAGGACAGACAGGCTGTAAAACACGCGCTTTAACATGGAGATGGCTCGTTCGTGGATGAAAGTTCACTCAGGCTACTTTACCCGCCCGGTAAGCGCAAGAAACAGAGAATCAACTGAAGGGTTTTTCATCACAGGGGCGGGCATTTCTGCCCGCCGACAGGATTACGCAAGCAGGACGCGCTCGAGTGTTGAACAGCCGAGCGCGTTGAGCGTTGCGGCGGTGGCATCCCACTGGATCAGCGGCGCGTCGGCTTTTTCAGCCAGAACGGCGCGCTGAATATCCGGGTAGTCATAGCCGTTGAGGCTCAGCAGGTTAAGGGCGCCCTGCAGTGGAGGAAGCGTCGGGTTAAACGCGGCGTTTTCGGCATAGCTACCGGTGAAGATGCGGCCATCGCGACACTGCAGGGCCACGCCGCTCGGCGAGTTGCTGTACGGCGTGTGGCTCTTATTCGCGGCAGCGATAGCGGCTTCGCTCAGGTCATCGCCGGACAGGGCGAAACCGTGGTGTTGCTCGTCCATCAGCAGGGTTTTGATCTCAAGATCTTTCGGTCCGAAGGCGTCGGGCAGGTAATCCCCCAGCGTGCGCGGCTCGCGGCCCGGCAGATTAACGCGCAGCTGCAGCCCGCTGTTTAGCTCGTTCATAAACTGCCGACAGTGGCCGCACGGGGTGTAGTTAACGGTAATGGCGCGCAGGGATTTTTCACCGCGCAGCCAGGCGTGGCTGATGGCGCTCTGCTCTGCGTGAACGGTTTGCTGCATGGTCGCACCGAGGAACTCCATGTTCCCGCCGAAGTACCAGGTTCCGCTCACGCCGCGTGCAATGGCACCCACGTTAAAGTGTGAAAGATCGGCGCGCGCGCAGGCGGCAGCCAGCGGCAGCAGCGCAAAAGCCAGCGCGTCTTCGTCCAGCCCCGTTGCTTCTTTAAGCGTCGCGACCTGCTCAGCGGTCAGCAGGGCGGGGAAATGCTCATCCGCCAGAACCGGGGCCAGGGCTGATTGCAAATTCACTGCGAGCTGGGCGAAAGCAGATTGAAAACGTGGGTGCATGGCATTGCCTCATAACGGTTAATGGATCGGTAGTGTACGGAGCCGCTAAGGTCTTATATGTGATATTAATCACATAATTTATGCAACTTATGAAATCAAAATGAAATTTGCGCGACGCATCGCAAATTTTAGCCCACTACCGCCAGGATAAGCGGGAAGACAAACGGCGCAATCAGCGAGGTGATAATCCCGCAGATGACCAGCGCCAGCGAGCTAAATGCCCCCTCCTGGTAGTCTACTTCGGCGCAGCGCGCGGTACCCAGCGCGTGCGAGGCGGTACCCATTGCCAGGCCACGCGCCGCTTTCGTGTGGATTTTCATCACGTTAAGCAAGGTATGGCCAAACACCGCGCCGAGGATGCCGACGAAAATCACGCACATGGCGCTGATGGCGGGGATCCCCCCGATGCTGCCGCCTACCGCCATGGCGATGGGCGTGGTGACCGATTTCGGCAGGATTGAAGCGGCGATCTGCGGCGATGCTCCCATCAGCAGCGCCACCGATGTCCCCGTGACCATCGCCACGAGGCTGCCCACGAAGCAGATGGTGATGATGGACTTCCAGCGGGCGCGAATTTGATGCAGCTGTTCATATAAAGGAAACGCCAGGGCCACGACGGCCGGCTGCAGCAGATCGTTGAGAATTTTGCTTCCGGCAAAATAGCGTTCGTAGGGGATGCCCGTCAGCAGCAGGAAAGGGATTATCACCACCATTGCGACCAGCAGCGGATTAAGCAGCGGCATTTTCAACCGCGCCGCCAGCCTGCGTGCGGCGAAGAATACCGCCAGGGTTAACGGCAGCGACCACCAGATATTAGCCATCATTGTTTGGTTCCTTTCTGCCCGACCACTTTGCGTTCACCGTGAACGATGTGCGAACTCCAGCTCACCACCACGAAGACCACCAGCGTGCTGACCGCGCAGGAGACGACGATAGGCCCGAACTGTGCCATCAGCAAATCGTAATATTGCATGACCCCCACGCCGATGGGCACGAACAGCAGCGCCATGTAGCGGATAAGCATGAAGCAGCCTGGGTTAACCCATTTCGCCGGAATAACCTGCAGCGCCAGCAGCACGAAGAGGATCAGCATCCCGATAATGCTGCCGGGAATGGTGATAGGCAGCAGGGAGGCGAGGAAGATCCCGGCGTACAGACAGGCATAAATCAGAACGAATGCGCGCAGATATTGCCAGATGATATTCAATGATTTGCTCATGGTGAAAGTCCTTGCTGAAACGCATTCATCATACAATTAAACCCTGAAATGTGCCACGGATCACAACATGAATTTTGAGCATACCAGACATTCCAAAACGGAACGTCGGGCATTTCCACAAATGGACAGGGTTCAGTTTACATGCAACTATAGCGCGTCTTTTTTTTACAGGTACTGATATGCGTGTTTTGCTGGCCCCTATGGAAGGCGTGCTCGACTCGCTCGTGCGCGAGCTGCTGACCGAGGTAAATGATTACGATCTCTGCGTGACGGAGTTTTTACGCGTGGTGGATATGCTACTGCCGGCAAAATCGTTCTATCGGCTCTGCCCGGAGCTGCATCGCCAGAGCCGTACTACCTCCGGCACGCTGGTGCGCATCCAGCTGCTGGGGCAGTATCCGGAATGGCTGGCGGAAAACGCCGCCCGCGCGGTTGAGCTGGGCTCTTACGGCGTCGATCTCAACTGCGGCTGCCCCTCGAAGCTGGTGAACGGCAGCGGCGGCGGCGCGACCCTGCTGAAAGATCCGGAGCTTATCTATCGCGGCGCAAAAGCGATGCGTGAGGCGGTGCCGTCTCATCTGCCGGTCACGGTTAAGGTGCGGCTGGGCTGGGACAGTGACGCGCGGCAGTTTGAGATTGCCGATGCGGTACAGCAGGCGGGCGCCACCGAGCTGGTGGTGCATGGCCGTACCAAAGAAGATGGCTATAAGGCCGAACGCATTAACTGGCAGGCGATTGGCGAAATCCGCAAGCGGCTTTCCATTCCCGTGATTGCCAACGGCGAAATCTGGGATTATGACAGCGCGCAGGCCTGCCTGAAGGCGACGGGCTGCGATGCGGTGATGATAGGCCGCGGCGCGCTGAACGTGCCGAACCTGAGCAGGGTAGTGAAATATAACGAGCCGCGCATGCCGTGGGCGGACGTCGTCACGCTGCTGCAGAAATACAGCCGTCTCGAAAAGCAGGGTGATACCGGGTTGTATCACGTTGCGCGCATTAAGCAGTGGCTGAGCTATCTGCGTAAGGAGTACAGCGAAGCGCTGGGCCTTTTTCAGGAGATCCGCACGCTGCAAACCTCGGCCGATATTGCCAGAGTGATTCAGTCCAAATAACGAAACGGCCCGGCGCAATGCCGGGCCGTTCACTCAAAATATCATCTTGAATACGCCGGTTACCACCAACAGCCCAATCAGAAAAATAATCAAAATAATCCAAAGTAATATCTTCATTTGCCTCTCCTGTGCATGTTTGTCACATAAAGTGTAGCAGCCCCTCGGCGCGCTAAATCATAATTGCGGCGAATGTGTTTAATCTATTGATTGATTTGATAAATAATTTTCCGGTTATGTGATTGTATGACAACGTGTGGATTGCCACGGGTTACTAAAAAAAAGAATGGCACCCGGCGTAATTTGCGCCTTTCATTTTTGAGTGCCTGACGTGATGAAACGTTCTTTTCTTTTAGCCCTGACGACGCCTCTGGTCTTCACGCTGGCGGCGTGCGCGCCGCAGCATCCCACGATTAACGCGATCAAAACGCAGCCGGTTGCCGCTGGCGTTAACGCACATCTGAACCACGCCGACTGGCCGAAAAGCGCGTGGTGGAAGGACTATAACGATCCTCTTCTAAATTCACTGATTGCGAAAGCCCTAGGCGATGCGCCGGATATGGCGATTGCCCGGCAGCGCATTACGCTTGCCGAAGCGCAGGCGAAAGCCGCGATGGCCGCCGACGGCCCCGAGATTGATTTTTCTGCTGACGTTGAGCGCCAGAAAATGTCTGCAGAAGGCTTGATGGGGCCGTTTGCGCTGACCGATCCAGCGGCGGGGACCACCGGCCCGTGGTACACCAACGGCACGTTCGGCCTGACGGCGGGCTGGGATTTGGATCTCTGGGGGAAAAACCGCGACCGGGTTGCGGCGCGAATAGGTAAAGTAAACGCGCAAAAGGCGGAGCTGGAGCAGACCCGCCAGCTGCTCGCGACCAGCGTGGCGCGGCTCTACTGGGAGTGGCAAACGCAGGCGGCAATCTACGGCGTGCTGAGCGATATTCGCCAGGAGCAGAATAATATTATCTCGGCGGATAAACAGCTGTATCAGCACGGGATCGCCTCGTCCGTTCAAGGTGTCGAAACCGACATTGACGCAGGCAAAACCGAAGAGCGCATGGCCGACGCCGCGGGCAAGATGAAGGCCATTGAAGCGCGGCTCCAGGCGCTGACCAATACGGCATCGGTGACGCTCACGCGCCGCGAGCTGCCGGCCGTTGAGGCGTCTTTGCCTACGACGCTTGGCTACGAGCTGCTGGCGCGTCGCCCCGATCTTCAGGAAGCCCGCTGGTATATCGAAGCGTCGATGAATGACGTTGATGCGGCCAGGGCGGCGTTCTACCCCGATGTTAACCTGATGGCATTTTTGCAGCAGGATGCGCTGCACCTGAGCGATCTGTTTCGCCATTCCGCGCAGCAGATGGGCGTGACGGGAGGCTTCACGCTGCCGATTTTCGACAGCGGTCGCCTCAACGCGCAGCTAGATATCGCTCAGGCGCAGAATAATCTCAGCGTTGCCGATTACAACAAGGCGGTGGTGGATGCGGTAAACCAGGTGGCGCGCACCGCCAGTGAAGTTGAGACCTTAACCCGCAAAAGTCAGCAGCATCAGCGCGTAGAGCGCGACGCCGCGCGGGTGGTTGCGCTTGCGCAGGCGCGCTTTAGCGCAGGGCTGATTGCGGGATCGCGCGTCAGCGAGGCGAAAATCCCGGCGCTTCAGGAAAAGATCGCCGGCTTGACCTTAAAGGAGCAGTACCTGGACGCCACCCTGCAGCTCACCTCCGCGCTGGGCGGCGGTTATCGTCAGGGGTGAAAAGGGGAGGATGTGGTGATTTACTCAATCCCCATCCCGCTTATTCTCCCGGTGCTTTAGCCACAGCCGCACCGCAATCACCCCCACAACCACCAGGATCAGCCATGCCCAGTGCTTCACGTGCTGGTCAAACTTATGCAGCCACGGGCCTATCACTTCGCCTCCAACGTAGCCGAGCGTAGTGAAAATCAGCGCCCAGGCGATGGCCCCGAGGATATTCAGCGGCAGGAAGATTTTCGGCGGCAGGCGGCTTGCGCCGATCAGTATTGGCCCGATGATACGAAAGCCGTACATAAAGCGGGTGCCAATCACAAAGAGATAAGGGTGACGCTGGATCAGCTTTTGCGCCCGGTTAATCTTCTTGCGATGCTTCGAAAAGCGCTTAAGGAGAGTGGGCCCAAAGCGTAATCCCAGAAAGTAGAGCAGCTGGTCGCCAATCATGCCGCCCAGCGCTACGGCGGCAACCACCAGCGGAAACTTGAGCAATCCCTGATGCGCTGCAACCCCGCCTAACAGCGTGATGGTTTCGCCCTCCGCCACGCTGCCAATCACCAGCGCAGCGTATCCGTATTGTTCAATCAGACCGTTGATATCCATTAAGTACGCGTCGTCTCCTTGTTTTTCCTCCGTTAATGATACACCCCATCTATAAATAGCGCGGCATCAGAGGCAAATTTAGCGTTGTACATAAAATAATCTAAAGCCTGCATTATACTTGAGGTATCGATGACGGGCCGACAACAAGGGGGCGTTATGAACCATGTCTGGGGACTCTTCTCCCATCCCGATCGTGAAATGCACGTGATCAGAAATGAGAACGAAACGGTTGCGCATCACTATACCCACCACGTGCTGCTGATGGCGGCGGTGCCGGTGATTTGCGCGTTCATTGGCACCACGCAAATCGGCTGGAACTTCGGTGATGGCACCGTGGTTAAGCTCTCCTGGTTTACCGGGCTCTACCTGGCCATTTTATTCTACGGCGTCATGCTGGCGGGCGTGGCCGTAATGGGGCGCGTGATCCACTGGATGGCGCGTAACTTTCCTCAACGTCCATCTCTGGCAAACTGCATGATTTTCGCCGGATATATCGCGACTCCGCTGTTTTTAAGCGGCATTGTTGCGCTCTATCCGCTGGCCTGGCTGTGCGCGCTGATCGGTACGCTTGCGCTCTTTTACACGGGGTATCTGCTGTATCTGGGCGTGCCCACCTTTCTGAATATCAATAAAGAAGAGGGCCTGAGCTTCTCCAGCTCAACGCTGGCTATCGGCGTGCTGGTTCTGGAGGCGCTGCTGGCGCTGACGGTGATTCTGTGGGGCTACGGATACCGTCTTTTCTAAGCTCACTGCGCTGCTGGCGCAATTGCCAGCAGCGCAGCATCCGTTCATGATTATCCGCTGGCGACATTTCACGGTGCCCGCTATGATGCCCTGGCCAGCCTGCGTTTTTCATACGCGCAGGCGGCGTACGTCAATACGTGCCTGATTCACTATCAGAAGTCTCACCATGCTGAAATTCCGTGTCTCTATACTTAGCCTTGCGCTAATCCTCGGTGCGTCTGCGGCCGTGCCCGCGATGGCAGCCGCGACAGCCGCCGCGCCGGCTGCTCAACCGCAAATTGCGTCCGGCAGCGCGATGATTGTCGATCTCAACACCAATAAGGTGATCTACGCCAGCCATCCCGATCTGGTGCGACCGATTGCCTCAATCACAAAATTAATGACGGCGATGGTGGTGCTTGACGCACGGCTGCCGCTGGACGAAACGCTGAAGGTGGATATCAGCCATACGCCGGAGATGAAGGGAATTTACTCTCGCGTGCGCCTGAACAGCGAAATTAGCCGTAAAAACATGCTGCTGCTGGCGCTGATGTCGTCAGAAAACCGCGCGGCGGCGAGCCTGGCGCACCACTATCCGGGCGGATATGACGCGTTTATTCGCGCGATGAATGCCAAAGCCAAATCCCTGGGCATGACCAACACCCGCTTTGTTGAGCCTACCGGCCTGTCGATCCACAACGTGTCGACGGCGCGTGACCTAACGAAGATGCTGATTGCCAGCAAGCAGTACCCGCTGATCGGCCAGCTCAGCACCACCCGTGAGGATATGGCGACGTTCGCCAATCCCTCCTACACGCTGCCGTTCCGCAACACTAACCATCTGGTTTACCGCGAAAACTGGAACATACAGCTAACCAAAACCGGCTTTACCAACGCGGCGGGCCACTGTCTGGTGATGCGTACCGTGTTCAACGGCAAGCCGGTGGCGCTGGTGGTGATGGACGCTTTTGGCAAATACACCCACTTCGCGGATGCCAGCCGCCTGCGCACCTGGATTGAGACAGGGAAGGTACAGCCGGTGCCGGCCGCGGCGCTGACGTACAAAAAGCAGAAAGCGGAACAGATGGCGACCGCGCAGAACGATTAGGTAAACGCAAAACGGTAACCCAGGTTACCGTTTTTTATGTTTTCTCCCTCTCCCTGTGGGAGAGGGCCGGGGTGAGGGCACCAGACCGCACAGCGTTTATTCCGGCAGCGTCCAGTCGCCCTCATTGAGCGATCGCTGCATGATCAGCGTATCCCGCCAGTCGCCTTTTTTGTAGCCTACGCTGCGCAGCTGGCCCACCACCACGAAGCCGTGTTTTTTATGCAGCCGCAGCGACCCCGCGTTATTGTTTCCGTCTCCCACCACGGCGATCATTTGCCGCCACGGGCCCTGTTCGCAGCGCTCGATCAGCGCGCTTAACAGCGTTGAGCCTAGCCCTCGTCCGGTGGCGCTGGCATCCACGTAAATGGATTCTTCGAGGGTGTAGCGATAGGCATGGCGTGGACGATAGGGCGTGGCGTAGCAATAGCCGACCACGACGCCGCGATAGAGGGCAACCAGCCAGGGCAGGCCGCTATCGCTGACGTTTTTTATGCGCTGGCGCATGTCGTCGACGGTAGGAGGAACTTCCTCGAACGATGCGCGGCCGTGAAGAACGTGCCACGCGTAAATGGCGGAGATGGCATGCACGTCATCGGGAAGGGCATCGCGCACAACCACTCCGCTTTCGGACAAAGTATCAACAGCCGACATGATGTGCCTGCTCCTCGTGATGCAATGCCGGAGAAGCGTTTCTCCGGCGACAGGCTGCTACTCTAGTACGTTTAAGGAGCGCTTAACAATCTCTCAAATATAGCGGTAGTCCGGATTCAGGGGCTTACGCGTCGCGCTGCTCGGTTTCAACATCCTCTTTCCAGTATTTCTTCCGCGTTGTTTTACCAATCCCGGGATTCATACTGTTTGTAGGGTCATTCTCGCGATAAAAACGCGTAAGCGTTTCCGGGGCTTTATACAGGTGGCCAACGTTATGCTCCGCGGGGTACTGCGCGCCGCGCGCGTGAAGCAGGGCGAGCATCTCCTCTTTCAGCGCGTGCGCATCAACGCCTTTTTTGACGATGTAATCCTGATGGAAGACGTAGCACATAAAGTGGCCGTAATAGAGCTTATGCACCAGCTTATCGTTAATTTCCGGCGGCAGGTGTTCAAACCACTCGGTATCGTTGCGGCGCAGGGCGATATCCAGCGCCAGGATATCTTCCACCTCTTCGGAATGTACCGCCTGATAGCGAATTGCCGCGCCCGCTGCCGCAAAACGATGAAGGAAGGCTTTGCTGCCCTCTTCAGGGGTACAGGCGAAGAAATCTCCCTCGGCGGTTTTGAAAAACTCGGTCAGCCAGGCCTGCGCTTCCTCGATGCCGTCCCCGGCCATTTTTAGCAGCAGGTGATGTTCGTACTTATCGCGCCAGGTTTTCATCCGCTCCGGCAGGTGCGCCGGGAAGACGTTGCCCAGCTTCTGCATAAAGCGGTCGGTGAAGTGGGGCTTAAACAGCGGCACTTTCTCAAGCATCGCGTCGGTACGCCCCTTCATGGTAAAGAAGAACGGCATTTTGTCGGTGCCGAGCCTGTCGATCATCAGGAAGGTATCTTTGCCATAGCGCTCGGCAATATCGTAAATATCCCGGTGCATATACTCGCCCGCCACCGGCAGGTGGGTGAATTCGGCCAGGATATGGCGTCGAATTTCGGTGAGCACTTCCGGCTGGTTAGTCCCGATGTAGAAGACCTGCTGCTTTTTTTCTGCCGGGAAGGTATCGAGACGCACCGCAAACACCGCCAGCTTGCCCGCGCAGCCGGAGGATTCAAACAGCCGATCCGGATCGGCGTTGTAGCGCGCCGGGGTGTCGGCCTCAATGTCGCGCACGCGGGTGATGTAATCATGATCGTGCGCGTGGCGGCCGTCGTGCTGCACGTCTTCATCCTTCACGCGATCGTCATCCAGCTTGCTCAGGATCTGCTCCGGCGTCACGCCCAGGTCGATACCCAGGTGGTTGACCAGCGTCAGCTTGCCGTTCTCGTCGATCCGCGCAAAGAGCGACATCTCGGTATACGCCGGGCCGCGCTGCACCAGCGAACCGCCGGAGTTATTGCAGATCCCGCCGATCACCGACGCGCCGATGCACGAGGAGCCAATCACGGAGTGCGGCTCGCGCCCCAGCGGCTTAAGCGCTTTCTCCAGCGAATAGAGGGTCGTGCCGGGGAAGGCGAGCACCTGCTCGCCTTTGTCCAGCAGGTGAAGCTTATCGAGGCGCAGCGTGCTGATAATCACAATGTCTCGATCGTAGTCGTTGCCGTTCGGCGTTGAGCCTTCCGTCAGGCCGGTATTGGCGGCCTGCATTAAAATGATCTTGTCGGCGGCGACGCAGGCGCTGAGCACGCGCCACAGCTCCAGCAGCGTGCCGGGGAAAACAACCGCCAGCGCATCGCCCTGGCCGGAGCGGAAGCCCTTACGGTAGCGGGCCGTTTTTGCCGGGTCGGTAAGCAGGTGAGAGGAGCCAACCAGGCGCGACAGTTCGTTAATAAAAGCGTTGTTATCGTCAGTTCGAACAGAAGACATCTTCCACTCCTTGTGGTGGGGCAAATTTCTCGCTGTAAAGCATAGCGCGATTAACTGTTGAGCGGTCTACTATTCATCAGAAAAATCAGAGAATAACCCTGCAAGCGAAAGAGGGTTTATGGCACACTGCGCTTTTCGCACGGTCCGGTGGCGTTCTTCCGGCGGTTAATGATGAGAGAGTAAAACGACATGAAATGGATATGTTCTGTAGGTGTCGCCGTCAGCCTGGCGCTGCAGCCCGCGCTGGCAGATGATATGTTTGGCAATCACCCGCTTACGCCTGAAGCCCGGGACGCGTTCGTCACGGAATTGCTCAAGAAAATGACGGTCGATGAGAAAATCGGCCAGCTGCGTCTTATCAGCGTCGGCCCGGACAACCCGAAAGAGGCCATCCGGGAGATGATCAAAGAAAGTCAGGTGGGCGCGATCTTTAACACCGTTACCCGCCAGGATATCCGCAAAATGCAGGATCAGGCGATGGCGCTCAGCCGCCTGAAAATTCCTCTCTTCTTCGCCTACGACGTGCTGCACGGGCAGCGTACCGTTTTCCCGATTAGCCTCGGTTTAGCCTCTTCCTTTAACCTCGATGCGGTCAAAACCGTCGGGCGCGTTTCCGCCTATGAAGCGGCGGACGACGGCCTGAACATGACCTGGGCGCCGATGGTGGATGTCTCCCGCGATCCGCGCTGGGGCCGCGCCTCGGAGGGCTTTGGCGAAGACACGTATTTAACGGCCACGATGGGCAAAACCATGGTGGAAGCGATGCAGGGCAAAAGCCCGGCGGACCGCTACTCGGTGATGACCAGCGTTAAGCACTTTGCGGCCTACGGCGCGGTGGAGGGCGGTAAAGAGTACAACACCGTCGACATGAGCCCGCAGCGCCTGTTCAACGACTACATGCCGCCGTACAAGGCGGGGCTGGACGCGGGGAGCGGCGCGGTGATGGTGGCGCTGAACTCGCTGAACGGCACGCCGGCGACCTCCGATTCGTGGCTGCTGAAAGACGTGTTGCGCGACCAGTGGGGCTTTAAGGGCATTACCGTCTCGGATCACGGTGCGATCAAAGAGCTGATCAAGCACGGCACCGCCTCCGACCCGGAAGACGCGGTGCGCGTGGCGCTCAAGTCCGGCATCAACATGAGCATGAGCGACGAATACTACAGCAAATACCTGCCGGGCCTGGTGAAGAGCGGCAAGGTGACGATGGCGGAGCTGGACGACGCGACCCGCCACGTGCTGAACGTGAAATACGACATGGGACTGTTTAACGATCCGTACAGCCACCTGGGGCCAAAAGAATCTGACCCGGCGGACACCAACGCCGAAAGCCGCCTGCACCGCAAAGAGGCGCGCGAGGTGGCGCGTGAAAGCCTGGTGCTGCTGAAAAACCGTCTTGACACGCTGCCGCTGAAAAAATCCGGCACCATTGCCGTCGTAGGCCCGCTGGCCGACAGCAAGCGCGACGTGATGGGCAGCTGGTCCGCCGCGGGCGTGGCCGATCAGTCCGTCACCGTGCTGACCGGCATCAAAGACGCCGTGGGTGAAAACGCGAAAGTGGTTTACGCCAAGGGCGCGAACGTCACAGACGATAACGATATCGTCACCTTCCTCAACCAGTACGAAGAGGCGGTGAAGGTTGACCCACGCTCGCCGAAAGAGATGATCGACGAGGCTGTCAGCGCCGCGAAGCAGTCTGACGTGGTGGTTGCCGTGGTGGGCGAAGCGCAGGGCATGGCGCACGAAGCGTCCAGCCGTACCGATATCACCATTCCGCAGAGCCAGCGCGACCTGATTGCGGCCCTGAAGGCCACCGGCAAGCCGCTGGTGCTGGTGCTGATGAACGGCCGTCCGCTGGCGCTGGTGAAAGAAGACCAGCAGGCCGACGCGATTCTTGAAACCTGGTTTGCGGGCACCGAAGGCGGCAACGCCATTGCCGACGTGCTGTTCGGCGATTACAACCCGTCCGGCAAGCTGCCGATGTCCTTCCCGCGCTCCGTCGGGCAGATCCCGGTGTACTACAGCCACCTGAACACCGGCCGTCCGTACAACGCCGACAAGCCGAACAAGTACACTTCGCGCTACTTTGATGAAGCGAACGGTCCGCTGTATCCGTTTGGTTACGGCCTGAGCTACACCACCTTCAAGGTCTCTGAGGTGAAAATGTCTGCGCCGACCATGAAGCGTGACGGTAACGTGACCGCCAGCGTGGAGGTGACCAACACCGGCAAACGCGAGGGGGCCACGGTCATTCAGATGTACGTTCAGGACGTGACGGCGTCGATGAGCCGTCCGGTCAAGCAGCTGCGCGGCTTTGATAAGGTCACGCTCAAGCCGGGCGAAACCAAAACCGTCACTTTCCCGATTGACGTGAACGCGCTGAAGTTCTGGAACCAGCAGATGAAGTACGACGCCGAGCCGGGCAAATTCAACGTCTTTATCGGCGTGGACTCCGCGCGCGTCAACAAAGGCGAGTTCGAGCTGCTGTAATCTCCTCCCCCGCATCCCCCGGCCCCGGGGGATGTCTCTTACCTTATGCTAAAAAGGCATTTTGACGGTTAAACCTGCCGTTTTAAGCTACGCTTTTCTTTCAAGCCTCTGAAAAAGGCGGCAAAACTGAGGAAAGTAGATGACGATTTCAAAGGGGATAGTAGGCTCAGCGGTACTGCTGGCGGCGCTAAGCCTGCCTTTACAGGCAGCGGAGCCGGTGAAGGTGGGCTCAAAGATTGATACCGAAGGGGCGCTGCTGGGCAATATCATCCTGCAGGTGCTTGAAAGCCACGGGGTGAAAACGGTCAATAAGGTACAGCTGGGGACAACGCCCGTGGTGCGCGGCGCAATCACCTCCGGCGAGCTGGACATCTACCCGGAATATACCGGCAACGGCGCATTCTTCTTCAAGGATGAAAACGATGCAGCATGGAAAAATGCCAAAGCCGGCTATGAGAAGGTCAAAAAGCTCGACGCCGAGCAGAACAAGCTGGTCTGGCTCACGCCTGCGCCGGCCAACAACACCTGGACCATTGCGGTGCGTAAAGACCTCGCCGAGAAGGGCAAGCTGGTTTCGCTGGAGGATCTGAGCCGCTATCTGAAAGAGAAGGGCGACTTTAAGCTTGCCGCCTCTGCCGAGTTTATCGAGCGCCCCGACGCGCTGCCTGCCTTTGAAAAAGCCTACGATTTCAAGCTTGACCAGTCGCAGCTGCTTTCGCTGGCCGGGGGCGACACGGCGGTCACCATCAAAGCCGCGGCGCAGAAAACCTCCGGCGTGAACGCCGCGATGGCCTACGGCACCGACGGCCCCGTAGCGGCGCTGGGGCTGCAAACGCTGAGCGATCCGAAAGGCGTTCAGCCGATCTATGCTCCGGCACCGGTGGTGCGCGAAGCGGTGCTGAAAGCCTATCCCGACATGGATAAATGGCTCAAGCCGGTTTTCGAAAAGCTGGATGAGAAAACGCTGCAGCAGCTGAATGCCAGCATTGCCGTTGAGGGGCTGGACGCCAAAAAAGTGGCCGCCGACTTCCTGAAGCAGCAAGGGCTCGTGAAGTAACAGGGAAAGGCTGTGCCAATAAAATGTCATAATCGCGTACTGCTGCTGCTGGCCTGCGTGGCCGCGGCAGCCGTCGCGCTTCCGTTTGTAAACGTTGCGCCCAACCGTCTGGTCTCGGGCGAACCGCGCCTGCTGTGGGAGATTTGGCCGTTCATGCCGGTCGCCATCGTGATGGCGCTGGCGGCGGCAACCGCGCTGTCGCTCCTGCCGGGCCGCGCCGCCCTGTGGCTGACGCTTATCCTCTGTGAGCTCCTCTTTGTTACCCTGTTCTGGAGCGCCGGGCTGGCGGCTACGCACATGGCCTCGGCGGAAAGCCCGCTTGCGCGAACCTCGATTGGCAGCGGCCTGTGGCTCTGGCTCGCCCTGTGCCTTCTGGCGTGCAGCGACGCGATTCGCCGCCTGGTAACGATGCCCGCCTGGCGCTGGGTGCTAAACGCCCAGATCTGGATCCTGCCGCTTGCGCTGCTGTTCAGCGGCGAGCTGAACGCGCTTTCCCTGCTCAAGGAGTACGCCAACCGCCAGGAGGTGTTCGACGACGCGCTGGCGCAGCATGTAACCATTCTGCTCGGTACGCTTTTCCCCGCGCTGCTGATCGGCGTGCCGCTGGGGATGTGGTGTTACCGTCATCCCTCGCGGCAGGGCAGCGTATTTACCGTGCTGAACATCATCCAGACCATTCCCTCCGTTGCGCTGTTTGGCCTGCTGATTGCGCCGCTCGCGGGGCTGGTAAAGTCCTTTCCCGTGCTGGGATCGCTAGGCGTAGCCGGAACCGGACTCACGCCTGCACTTATCGCCCTGGTGCTTTACGCGCTGCTGCCGCTGGTGCGCGGCGTGGTGGCAGGGCTAGGCCAGGTGGCCCCGGACGTGCTGGAAAGCGCCCACGCGATGGGCATGAGCGCGCGCCAGTGCTTCTGGAAAATCCAGCTTCCGCTCGCGCTGCCGCTGCTGGTCCGCAGCCTGCGCGTGGTCACCGTGCAAACCGTCGGCATGGCGGTTATCGCCGCGCTGATAGGCGCGGGAGGATTTGGCGCGCTCGTCTTCCAGGGCTTGCTCAGCAGCGCGCTGGACCTGGTATTACTGGGCGTTGTGCCCACCATCGCGCTGGCGGTCGTGCTGGATGCGCTGTTTGCCTTGTGGCTCGCCCTGCTCAGGAGAAGCGCCAATGATTGAATTTCATGATGTCAGTAAAACCTTCGCGGGCCGCCCGGCGGCAAGCCACCTGAACCTTCACTTTGCGGAAGGGGCTTTCTCCGTGCTCATTGGTACCTCCGGTTCGGGCAAATCGACCACGCTGAAGATGATCAACCGGCTGGTGGAACACGACAGCGGCCAGATCCGCTTTGCCGGCGAAGAGATCCGCAGCCTGCCGGTGCTGGAGCTGCGCCGCCGCATGGGGTACGCCATTCAGTCCATCGGCCTCTTCCCCCACTGGACGGTCGCGCAGAATATCGCCACCGTGCTGCAGCTGGAAAAATGGACGAAGGCCAGGATTCAGGAGCGCGTGGACGAATTGATGGCGCTGCTGGGGCTGGAGCCTGCGCTGCGCGACCGCTACCCGCACCAGCTTTCGGGCGGGCAGCAGCAGCGCGTGGGGGTGGCGCGCGCGCTGGCCGCGAACCCGCAGGTGCTGCTGATGGATGAGCCGTTTGGCGCGCTCGATCCGGTCACGCGCGGCGCGCTCCAGGCAGAGATGACGCGCATTCACCGCATCCTTGGGCGCACGATTGTGCTGGTCACGCACGACATTGACGAGGCGCTGCGCCTGGGCGATCGCCTGATCCTGATGGACCAGGGGGAGGTGGTGCAGCAGGGCTCGCCGCTTGAGCTGCTAACGCACCCGGCAAACGATTTTGTGCGTGAATTTTTTGGCCGCAGCGAGCTGGGCGTCCGGCTGCTCTCCCTGAGAACCGTCGGGGAGTATATGCGCTCGCAAAGCGAGGCGGTGGCGGGAGAGCCGCTACGGGCGCAGATGAGCCTGCGCGATGCCCTATCAGCGTTTGTCGCCCGACGGTGCGAGGTGCTGCCCGTGGCAAACGAGCAGGGCGTGACCTGCGGGGCGCTGCACTTTCGCGATCTGCTGACAGGGGAGGTGGCGGGTGAAGTGGGCGCGTGATCCGTTGCTTTGGCTGATTGGCCTTTTTGTTGCCCTGCTGTTTCTGATGCCGCACAGCGCGGGGCTGTTTAGCGCGCTCTTTCCCGGGCTGCCGCGCCCGGTTTATCAGCAGGAGAGCTTCGTTAACCTGACGCTGGCCCATTTCTGGCTGGTATCACTCTCCAGCATGATGGCCATTTTGCTCGGCGTGGGCGCCGGAATTGCGGTCACGCGGCCGCAGGGCAGGGAATTTCGTCCGCTGGTCGAGACCATCGCCGCGATGGGGCAGACGTTTCCCCCCGTGGCGGTGCTGGCGATTGCGGTACCGGTCATGGGCTTTGGTCAGGAGCCGGCGCTTGTCGCGCTGATTCTCTACGGCGTACTGCCCATTTTACAGGGGACGCTGGCCGGGATAGCGGCGGTACCGCCGTCCGTGCTGAGCGTGGCCGAAGGGGTCGGGATGAGCGCCCGCCAGCGGCTGTGGAAAGTTGAGCTGCCGCTCGCCGCGCCGGTCATTCTCGCGGGGATCCGCACGTCGGTCATTATCAACATTGGCACGGCGACTATCGCGTCAACGGTGGGGGCAAACACCCTGGGCACGCCGATTATTATCGGCCTGAGCGGGTTTAATACGGCCTATATTCTGCAGGGGGCGATTTTGGTGGCGCTGGCGGCGATCGTCGTCGACCGCCTGTTCGAACGGTTGGCTGGGTATCTCAGCCGACACCGCCGCGAACAATAAATGAATAGCCTGCCAGCATGACGCCGCCAATGCCGCTCACGGCCATCAGAACGAAAAGGGTAATTACGGCCAGTTTGGTTGCCTTCATCATGTGCTCCTGTTGTTAACGGAACAATTATACGGTGAAGCGCAGCTGTTAATGAACCATTAAATGCCGTTACGACTCATCCGGCCCCAGGGCGTAAACCGGATAGCCATTCTCCCGCCACTCGGCCAGCAGCTGTTGCTGGGAGGCGGTGGGAACCTCGCCACACCAGACCAGCAGCGTCTGGCCGTCAAAAAACTCGGGCCGCAGCTGGGCGAGCGAATGGGCCAGCACGTCGACGCGCCAGCCTTTTTGGGTGGCGATCCACGCTTCAAGCCACAGGCGGGTGGTGTCGTGAATGTTCCAGCCGACCACCAGCGCATCTTTTCCGCTCTTGTTTCGCGCGGAGGCCAGGCAGACCGAAATATAGTTGATAAGCACGCCGTCGAGCATGCTCAGGAGCGCCTGCAGCGTGGACTGCTGGCACTGGAGGCGGCGGCGTAAGGGAATAAAAAGCTGTACGATCAGCGTTTGCGCCGGGTGATCGCGCCCTTGCTCCTTAATCCAGGCGCGCAGGCGCTGCAGGTTGCCGGCCTGCAGAAGGCGCAGCAGGGCTTCTTGCTGTTCGCGCCAGACGCGCTGCGTGTCGGGATCGTCCTGGCAGAGCAGGGATTTCACTTTGCCTACCTGCACGCCGTTATCAATCCAGCTTTTGATTTCCCGGATCCTGTCGATATCGGCATCATTGAAAAGGCGATGTCCGCCGTCCGTTCGCTGCGGCTTGAGTAATCCATACCGCCGCTGCCACGCCCTGAGCGTGACGGGATTGATATCACAAAGGAGTGCCACTTCACCTATCGTGTAAAGCGCCATATTCGCCCCCTGGCCTGCGCGTCCCCAGCTTAACTGTAGACCCACTTTGCCGAACCAGGAAGAACTGATTCTTTTTTGTACAAATTATGCGAAGCATGCGCGATGTTCGGCAAAAGATGTGATAGCGGGCACGAATTTCAGCTTTTTTGGACTGCTTCAAAGAAAGTTTTCCCCCTTCAGTGTATGTTACGCGTTTTTAGAAGGTGCGGTTCCCGAGTATGTACGAGTTCAATCTGGTGCTGCTGTTGCTTCAGCAGATGTGCGTGTTTCTGGTCATTGCCTGGCTGATGAGCAAAACGCGCCTGTTTATTCCGCTGATGCAGGTTACCGTTCGTTTACCGCACAAGCTGCTTTGCTACGTAACCTTCTCTATTTTCTGCATTATGGGGACGTACTTTGGTCTCCATATCGAAGATTCCATTGCCAACACGCGCGCGATAGGCGCGGTCATGGGCGGGCTGCTCGGTGGCCCCGTCGTGGGCGGGCTTGTCGGCCTGACGGGTGGCCTGCACCGTTACTCAATGGGCGGCATGACGGCGCTCAGCTGCATGATTTCGACGATCGTCGAAGGGCTGCTCGGCGGGCTGGTTCACAGCTACATGATCAAGCGCGGCCGCCCGGACAAAGTGTTCAGCCCGATTACCGCGGGTGCGATTACCTTTGTCGCCGAGATGGCGCAGATGGCGATCATCCTGCTGATTGCCCGTCCGTTTGAAGATGCCCTGCACCTGGTCAGCAACATTGCTGCGCCGATGATGGTGACCAATACCGTCGGCGCCGCGCTGTTTATGCGTATTCTGCTCGACAAGCGCGCGATGTTTGAGAAATACACCTCGGCATTTTCCGCCACGGCGCTGAAGGTGGCGGCCTCGACGGAGGGGATCCTGCGCCAGGGCTTCAATGAAGAGAACAGCATGAAGGTGGCGCAGGTGCTGTATAAGGAGCTGGATATCGGTGCGGTAGCAATAACCGATCGCGAAAAGCTGCTGGCCTTTACCGGCACCGGCGACGATCACCATTTACCCGGCAAGCCCATTTCGTCCGCCTACACGCTGCGCGCCATTGAAACGGGCGAGGTGGTTTACGCCGACGGCAATGAAGTGCCGTACCGCTGCTCGCTGCATCCGCAGTGCAAGCTGGGCTCGACGCTGGTCATTCCCCTGCGCGGTGAAAACCAGCGGGTGATGGGCACCATCAAGCTGTATGAGCCGAAAAACCGGCTGTTCAGCTCCATCAACCGCACGCTGGGAGAGGGGATCGCGCAGCTGCTATCGGCGCAAATTCTGGCCGGCCAGTACGAGCGGCAGAAGGCGCTGCTGACCCAGTCAGAGATTAAGCTGCTGCACGCGCAGGTTAACCCGCATTTTCTGTTCAACGCGCTGAATACGCTTAAGGCGGTGATTCGTCGCGACAGCGATCAGGCGGCCCAGCTGGTGCAGTTCCTGTCGACGTTTTTCCGAAAAAACCTCAAGCGCCCGTCGGAGATCGTGACCCTGGCCGATGAGATTGAACACGTCAATGCCTACCTGCAGATTGAGAAGGCGCGCTTTCAGTCGCGCCTGCAGGTGTCCTTATCCGTACCGGACGAGCTGGCGTACCAGCATCTTCCGGCCTTTACCCTGCAGCCGATTGTGGAAAACGCCATCAAGCACGGCACCTCGCAGCTGCTGGGGACAGGGGAGATATCCATTTCCGCCAGCCGGTTTAACCACCATCTTGTGCTGGATATTGAGGATAACGCCGGGCTTTATGAGCCCACCGGTTCCGGAGGCTTAGGCATGAGCCTGGTGGACAAGCGCCTGCGCGCCCACTTTGGCGACGGTTGTGGCATTGCCGTTGCCTGCGAGCCGGACCGCTTTACCCGCATTACCTTACGACTGCCGCTGGAGGAAAACGCATGCTGAGAGTGCTGATTGTGGATGACGAGCCGTTGGCACGAGAAAACCTGCGCGTGCTGTTGCAGGAGCAGCGTGATATCGAGGTGGTGGGTGAGTGCGCAAACGCCATCGAGGCCATCGGGGCGGTACACAAGCTGCGCCCGGACGTGCTGTTTCTCGACATCCAGATGCCGCGCATCAGCGGGCTGGAGATGGTCGGCATGCTTGACCCGGAGCACCGGCCGTATATCGTTTTTCTGACGGCGTTCGACGAATACGCCGTGAAGGCGTTCGAGGAGCATGCGTTCGACTATTTGCTCAAGCCGATTGAAGAGCAGCGGCTGGACAAAACGCTCAACCGCCTGCGCCAGGAGCGCTCCGTGCAGGACGTTACGCTGCTGCCGGAAAACCAGCAGCCGCTCAAGTTCATTCCGTGCACCGGGCACAGCCGTATTTACCTGTTGCAGATGGACGACGTGGCGTTCGTCAGCAGCCGCCTGAGCGGCGTCTACGTGACCAGCGCCGAAGGGAATGAAGGTTTCACCGAGCTGACGCTGCGCACGCTCGAAAGCCGCACGCCGCTTATCCGCTGCCATCGTCAGTATCTGGTGAACATGGCGCACCTGAAGGAAATTCGGCTGGAAGAAAACGGGCAGGCCGAGCTGGTGCTGCGCGCGGGACAGACGGTGCCGGTTAGCCGCCGCTATCTGAAAAGTTTGAAAGAGGCGATCGGCCTGTAAAACTGGTACACTGCGCGCCATTGCATCATCGACAGATAAAGGCACACATGCTGAGTAACGACATACTTCGTAGCCTGCGCTACACCCTGAAAGCCAACAACAACGACATGGTGCGTATTCTTGCGCTTTCCGACATGGAGTCCACGTCCGCGAGTTTTGATACCTGGACGACCAAAGAAGATGAAGAGGGCTTTGTTCGTTGCCCGGATATTATCCTGTCCGGCTTTCTGAACGGGCTTATCTACGACAAGCGCGGCAAAGATGACTCCGCGCCGGAGCTTGCGCTCGAGCGCCGCGTGAATAACAACACGGTGCTGAAAAAGCTGCGCATTGCGTTTTCACTGAAAACTGACGATATCCTGGCGATGATGACCCAACAAAAATTCCGCGTCTCGATGCCGGAAATCACCGCCATGATGCGCGCGCCGGACCATAAAAACTACCGCGAGTGCGGCGATCAGTTTCTGCGCTATTTCCTGCGCGGGCTGACGCAGCGGGTTCATAACGCGAAGGCGTAATGAAGGAATGGGTGCGGCCTGTTGCCCTCACCCGACCCTCTCCCACGGGGAGAGGCAGAAAACAAAATGCCATTAAAAAAGCCGGATTATGCATCCGGCTTTTTTATTATTTCACCTGCTGACCCGGCTTCGCGCCTTCGTCAGGGCTTAACAGGAAGATATCTTTCCCGCCAGGGCCCGCGGCCATCACCATCCCCTCAGAGATGCCGAAGCGCATTTTACGCGGCGCCAGGTTGGCTACCATCACCGTCTGACGACCAATCAGCACCTGCGGATCGGGGTAGGCTGAGCGGATGCCGGAGAAGACGTTGCGCTTCTCGCCGCCCAGATCCAGCGTCAGGCGCAGCAGCTTGTCAGAACCTTCAACGAACTCCGCGTTCTCAATCAGCGCCACGCGCAGATCGACCTTCGCGAAATCATCAAAGGTGATGGTTTCCTGAATCGGATCGTCAGCCAGCGGGCCGGTCACCGGCGCAGCGGCAGCTTTGACCTCTTCTTTTGACGCTTCCACCAGGGCTTCTACCTGCTTCATCTCGATGCGGTTATACAGCGCCTTGAAGGTGTTCACCTTGTGGCCGAGCAGCGGCTGCTGGATCGCGTCCCAGGTCAGTTCGGTGTTCAGGAACGCTTCAGCACGTTCAGAAAGCTGAGGCAGCACCGGCTTGAGCCAGGTCATCAGCACGCGGAACATGTTCAGACCCATGGTGCAGATCGCCTGCAGGTCAGCGTCGCGGCCCTCCTGCTTCGCGACAATCCACGGCGCCTGCTCGTCAACGTAGCGGTTTGCGACGTCAGCCAGCGCCATGATTTCACGAATCGCCTTGCCGAACTCGCGGCTTTCCCAGGCTTCGCCAACCGCAGCGGCGGCGTCGGTGAAGGTTTTGAACAGCTCAGGATCGGCCAGTTCGGCAGACAGCACGCCGTCGAAACGCTTGGCGATAAAGCCCGCGTTACGGGAGGCCAGGTTAACCACCTTGTTGACGATGTCCGCGTTCACGCGCTGCACGAAATCTTCCAGGTTGAGGTCGATATCGTCGATGCGCGAAGAGAGCTTCGCGGTGTAGTAGTAGCGCAGGCTGTCCGCGTCGAAGTGGTTCAGCCAGGTGCTGGCCTTAATGAACGTGCCGCGGGACTTGGACATCTTCGCGCCGTTCACCGTCACGTAGCCGTGTACGAACAGGTTGGTTGGCTTACGGAAGTTGCTGCCTTCCAGCATCGCTGGCCAGAACAGGCTGTGGAAGTAAACGATGTCTTTGCCGATGAAGTGGTACAGCTCGGCGTCGGAATCTTTCTTCCAGTATTCGTCAAAGCTTACGGTGTCGCCGCGCTTGTCGCACAGGTTCTTGAAGGAACCCATGTAGCCGATTGGCGCGTCCAGCCAGACGTAGAAATATTTGCCCGGTGCGTTCGGGATTTCGAAGCCGAAGTAAGGCGCGTCGCGGGAGATATCCCACTGCTGCAGGCCGGATTCGAACCACTCCTGCATTTTGTTTGCCACCTGCTCCTGCAGCGCGCCGCTGCGGGTCCACGCCTGCAGCATTTCGCTAAACGAGGGCAGGTCGAAGAAGAAGTGCTCGGAGTCACGCATCACCGGCGTCGCGCCGGACACCACGGACTTCGGCTCAATAAGCTCGGTCGGGCTGTAGGTCGCGCCGCACACTTCGCAGTTATCGCCGTACTGATCCGGAGATTTACATTTCGGGCAGGTGCCTTTGACGAAACGGTCCGGCAGGAACATGCCTTTTTCTGGATCGTACAGCTGAGAGATGGTGCGGTTTTTAATAAAACCGTTCTCTTTAAGACGGGTGTAGATCAGCTCCGACAGCTCGCGGTTCTCATCGCTGTGCGTGGAGTGATAGTTGTCATAGCTGATGTCAAAGCCGGCAAAATCGGTCTGATGCTCCTGACTCATTTCAGCAATCATCTGCTCGGGGGAGATCCCCAGCTGCTGGGCTTTCAGCATGATCGGCGTGCCGTGGGCATCGTCCGCGCAGATGAAGTTGACCTCGTGGCCGCGCATTCGCTGGTAACGGACCCAGACATCAGCCTGGATATGCTCCAGCATGTGGCCGAGGTGGATTGAGCCGTTGGCGTACGGCAGGGCGCACGTTACCAGAATTTTTTTCGCGACTTGAGTCATAGTAGGCATTACTTCTTTTAACAGTGAAAAGGGTTTTTGATATTACCAAATGGGGCATTATTAAGTAAGCACAAACCACGGCCTTTCAGGTAAACTTGTTCATCTACGGTCTTATTCACAAGAACAAAGGAGTCGGGATGAGTTCTCAATCCCAGGCCAAATCACCGGAAGCTTTACGAGCAATGGTTGCCGGGACGCTGGCTAATTTTCAGCACCCAACCCTGAAGCACAATCTCACCGCGCTGAAAGCGCTGCATCACGTGGCGTGGATGGACGATACGCTGCACATCGAACTGCAAATGCCGTTCGTCTGGGCCAGCGCGTTCGATACCCTGAAAGAGCAAACCAGCTCTGAGCTGCTGCGCATCACGGGCGCAAAGGCGATTGACTGGAAGCTGAGCCACAGCATTGCCACGCTCAAGCGCGTAAAAAACCAGCCTGGCGTGAACGGCGTGAAGAACATCATCGCCGTCAGTTCCGGAAAGGGCGGGGTGGGGAAATCCTCCACCGCGGTAAACCTGGCGCTGGCGCTGGCGGCCGAAGGGGCGAAGGTGGGTATTCTGGACGCGGATATTTACGGCCCGTCGGTACCGAACATGCTGGGCGCGGAAAACCAGCGCCCAACGTCGCCGGACGGTACCCACATGGCGCCGATTATGGCGCACGGGCTGGCGACTAACTCGATTGGCTATCTGGTCACCGACGATAACGCCATGGTTTGGCGCGGCCCGATGGCCAGCAAAGCGCTGATGCAGATGCTGCAGGAGACCCTGTGGCCGGATCTGGATTATCTGGTGCTGGACATGCCGCCGGGCACGGGTGACATTCAGCTGACGCTGGCGCAGAACATTCCGGTGACGGGCGCGGTTGTGGTGACAACGCCGCAGGACATTGCGCTGATTGACGCCAAAAAAGGCATCGTGATGTTTGAGAAGGTGGAAGTCCCTGTCCTCGGCATCGTCGAAAACATGAGCATGCATATTTGCAGCAACTGCGGACACCATGAGCCTATCTTTGGCACCGGCGGCGCAGAAAAACTGGCCGCGCAGTACCACACTCAGCTGCTGGGCCAGATGCCGCTGCACATCACGCTGCGTGAAGATCTCGACAGCGGGAAGCCGACGGTGGTGAGCCGTCCGGACAGCGAGTTTGCGGAAATCTATCGTCAGCTGGCGGGGCGCGTTGCGGCGCAGCTTTACTGGCAGGGCGAAGTGATTCCGGGTGAAATTGCCTTCCGCGCGGTGTAATTTCTCTTGGCCTTACCCGGCCTGCAAAATACGGTTTTGTAGGTCGGGTTATCGCAGAGCGCAGCGCCACCCGACGTTAACGCAAGCGGTAATGCATCAGATAATACTCTCCGTCCGGAGAATCACCCTTCGCCTCAATGTGCCAGCCGTGCCGCTGGTAAAATTCCACAGCCCGCCTGTTCTTCACCAGACATTTGAGTGACCCCGTGCTGGTAAACGTCTTCTGCACCTGTTCAAGCAGTAAGCGCCCGACGCCCAGACGCTGGTACGGCGGATCGATAAACAGATTGTGAAGAAAGTTATCGTTCATCCAGACGGAGGCGAACCCCAGACGGTGCCCGTTCTGAACGGCAACCCAAATTTCTTCATCGCGGGTCGCCGCATCGAAATCCTCAAGCTGCCATTCATCTCCGTCCAGCCACGGCCAGGCGTCGCGTCGGGCATGCAGGTAGAGCGTGCGCAGGAAAGGACGATCGCTCTCTTGCCACGGGCGGATCCGAACGTTATCAGCGGTGATAGAAGATGTCTCCGTTGTACGCTTTGATAATTTTGCCATCGGTATCGCTAATCAACACGTAGTTTTCACCCATATAGGTCCAGTGCGTACCCGCATCCGGTGCCGGGAGGTTGCGCAGCTGGTACTGTTTAATGGTGTACTCCGGGGTCTGGTACTGAGCAGGTGCCGTATCGCCGATCTTAAATTTGGTGAAGTCGGCAATGAACTCTTGTTCTTCATAGGCCTTGATGCCGGAAGGGGCGGACGCCGTTTGCGGAGCAGCGCAGGCAGCACCCGCTAAAGACAGTAGAACACCCAGAAGCAGCAGTTTGCGCTTAGCCATTTTTTCTCCAGTGAAATCGTTACGGACAGATGGAACAGCTGTGAGCCTATTTTAAGTATCACGCAGTAGTGTGTTTGAAAAAAATGTAACAAAAATGGACGGTTTTGTGTAGCGATTATGGGGTTGGGTATTATTTTGCTGAATGGATGACTTCTATTTTTGTGATGAGAATTATCGTTATATAAATCAATTCTGAAAAATTACGGCTCGTTCGAAATTATATCATATTGCGAATGCATTCCCTGTTCAGAAGACTTAAAATTGCGCGTCATACATGTTTGACGTTATTTCATTCAGCCCCCGCATTAGCATTTCTCGTAACATCACCTGCGAACCGTGGAGCTGAATATATCTATTTCTTCACTCGTAAATCATTGATTAAAATGATAATCATGGGTTTTAATTGCTGTTGCTCCTGGCTTGTCGGTTAAGGACTGACCGCAATGACAATAGAACTAATTATATAAATGAAAAACACAACGCCACTTTCGATTATATTTCTCGTTATTAGTCAGTTAACCGGCTGTGTTTTTTCTCCCGGGCAAAATTTAAGCGTAACAGGGAAGAATATTGCCTCGTCGGGCGCCGCTGATTATCAAATTGATAATCATGTCGACGTCTACCCGATTACGCCCGGCCTGATTGAAAAAATGCGCAAACCGATGCTGAAATCTCAGCAAAATCCTAACCTTGATGACCAGGTCAGAGCGTGGGAGTACCGCGTCGGCGCGGGTGATATCCTGACGGTAACGGTATGGGACCACCCGGAGCTCACCACGCCTGCAGGACAATATCGTAGCGCAAGCGATGCCGGTAACTGGGTTAATGCAGATGGTACGCTCTTTTATCCTTACGTCGGCAAGGTGCACGTTGCCGGGAAAACCGTGGCTGAGATCCGCGATGAGATTGCCGCGCGCCTGGAGCGGGTTATCGAAAGCCCCCAGGTCGACGTCAGCATTGCGTCTTTCCGTTCTCAAAAAGCATATGTCACCGGTGAAGTGGCAAAATCGGGCCAGCAGGCCATTACCAATATCCCGCTGACGGTCATGGATGCGGTTAACGCTGCGGGGGGGCTCTCCGCCGATGCCGACTGGCGAAACGTCGTGCTCACGCACAACGGCAAGGACGCACGGCTTTCACTGTATGCGCTAATGCAGCACGGCGATCTTTCGCAAAACAAACTGCTGTATCCTGGCGATATCCTCTTTATCCCACGTAACGATGCGCTGAAGGTCTTCGTGATGGGGGAAGTGGTTAAGCAGAGCACGCTTAAAATGGATCGCAGCGGTATGACGCTGGCGGAGGCGCTGGGCAATGCGGGCGGTGTGAATCAGGATATGGCCGATGCCACCGGGATCTTCGTCATTCGCTCAATCCCGAAAAAAGAACGTTCGGACAAAATTGCCAATATCTACCAGCTTAACGCCAAAGATGCGTCGGCAATGGTGATGGGCACGGAGTTTGAGCTGGAACCCTATGACATTGTCTATGTCACCACGGCGCCGCTTTCGCGCTGGAATCGCGTGATCTCACAGCTTGTTCCAACCATCAGCGGCGTGCACGACCTGACCGAAACCGTCCGCAATATTCGCTCGTGGCCGCAGTAATGTTCAATTCGATACTGGTGGTGTGCACCGGAAACATCTGCCGCTCTCCCATCGCGGAGCGGCTGTTGCGACAGCTTCTGCCGGGCAAGCAGGTCACCTCCGCGGGGGTGATGGGCCTTGAGGGGCGCCCGGCGGACAGCGGTGCGAGGGACGTTGCCATGCGCCACGGCATCTCGCTCGACGGGCACGTGGCGCGCAGGCTAACGCGCAGCCTGATGCAGACGTCCGATCTTATTCTGGTGATGGAGTCAGAACATCTTCGCTATATCGCCGATATCGCACCGGAAACCCGGGGTAAATCACTGCTTTTTGGCCACTGGCTGGAGCAGCAAAACATCCCCGATCCGTACTGTAAAAGTCGTGAAACGTTCGAATACGTCTTCGAGCAGTTGGGCAAAGCCAGTCAGGAATGGGCTCGCCGTTTGGGTCAACAAGGAATGAAGCATTAATGTCGTCTTACACCACTGACAGCTATGGGGCTGTCTCATCCCAAAAAGGTGAGATCGATCTGATTCGCTTGCTCGGCGAGATGATCGACCACCGCGTTATCATTTTAAGCATTACGCTTCTGTTTGCCGCTTTTTCCGCAATGTACGCCTGTTTTTCAACGCCCGTGTACCAGGCGGATGCCCTGATCCAAATCGAGGCGAAACAGGAAAACGGCCTGCTTAAAAGTTTAAGCCAGCTTGATTCTGGCCTTTCACCCGACGTAGCGCCGGAGATATTGCTGCTTAAATCGCGCATGATCCTTGGGGAAACCGTCGACAAGCTTGGGCTGACTCGGCAGGTACGCCAGCGTATGCTGCCGATTGTGGGCCCGCTGTGGGAGTGGATGCAGGGGCATAAAGAAGGCGCTATTGCGGTCGAAGGGCTGCATATTCCTCTGGCGGGAGGGCAGCGTCAGGAGCTTATCCTGACCGCACTTGGTGCGGGGGAGTATTTACTTGAAGGTAAAGATCTCCGTGCCCAGGGAACGGTAGGTAAACCGCTGGCGAAAGAGGGCGTCTCGCTGCTGGTGACAGCGCTTGATGCCGAGCCAGGAACGCAGTTCACCCTGAAATCGTTGCCCCGGCTTGACGTTATCCATTCGCTTCAAAAGCGCCTGACGGTCACTGAATCGGCGAAGCAGAGCGGTATGCTCACCCTGACGTTAACCGGCCACGATCCGGATAGCATCGCGCTGGAGCTGAATACGATCGCGGAAAGCTACCTGCGTCAAAACGTTGCCCGCCAGCAGGCACATGACGCCCGCAGCCTGGCTTTCCTGCAGCATCAGTTGCCCAAAATCAGCGGTGAACTGAATGAGGCAGAGGTTCGCCTGAATGATTACCGGAAAAAGCGCGATTCCGTTGACTTAACCCTTGAGGCGAAATCGGTGCTGGATCGGGTCGTCAACGTCGAAAACCAGCTTAACGAGCTCACCTTCCGCGAAGCGGAGATCTCGCAGCTGTTTAAAAAGGATCACCCAACCTATCGCGCACTGCAGGACAAACGCAAGACGCTTGAGCAGGAACGGGCGCGATTAAATAGTCGCGTCTCAAGCATGCCTTCCACGCAGCAGGAAATTATACGTCTCAGCCGCGACGTAGAGTCCGGGCGTGAAATCTACCAGCAGCTTTTAACGCGCCAGCAGGAGCTCAATATTTCTCGTTCCAGCGCGATTGGGAATGTGCGCATCATCGACCCTGCGGTCACCAAATCCGATCCGATAAAACCCAGAAAGATGCTGATCGTGGTGATGGGCGTGCTGCTTGGGGCGATGGTTTCCGCAGGCGGCGTGCTGGTGCGCGTGGCGCTTAAACGCGGTATCACCACCTCTGAACAGCTTGAGGTGCACGGGATCCCCGTTCTGGCGACGCTGCCGCGATCCGCATGGCTATGGAAAAAAACGCACCTGCGCAGCAAGGTCCCCTTTAGCTCGCACTGGCAGCATAAAACCTCGGATATCCCTTTCCTGCCCGTGGACCGGCCTGCGGATATGTTTGTTGAGGCAATCCGGGGGCTGCGAACCAGCCTACACTTCACCATGATGGACACCATGAACAGCGTGGTGATGTTTACCGGGCCGACTCAGGACTGTGGTAAAACCCTGGTCAGCACGTCGCTGGCGGCGATTGCCGCGCAGGCGGGGAAAAAAACGCTATTTATCGACGCCGACATGCGCGCTGGCTATGTGGATAATATTTTTAACCTCAGCAACCAGCGCGGGTTGTCCTCCGTGCTTGAAGGAGCCTGCGAGCATCGGGACGCAATTCAGCGCTACCAGAAGGGGGGTTTTGACGTGATGACGCGCGGCCCGGACCCGCATCTTCCTTCTGAACTGCTGCTGAGCGAGCGGCTACATGCCGTGATGGCATGGGCGGATGAGCATTACGATATGGTCATTGTTGATACGCCACCGGTGCTTGCCGTCACCGATGCCGCCCTGATTGCCAGAGCGGCGGCGACGCTCATTCTCGTCACCCGTTTCGATAAAACCAGTTCGAAAGAGGTCGAGAACAGTATAAAACGCCTGCAGCAGGTGGGTGCCAGGGTCAGCGGTATGCTTCTCAACGATATCGTGAAATCTGCCGCGCTTTATTACAGCTCCGGAAATAGCCACTACGACTACAGCTATAATCCGGAACGTAAATCACGCGAGCGCTAGTGCCTCACCAGCGTGGCAAAGTAGTACACAAGGGGAATGGCGAGAACCCAAAGACCAACGGGGATTTCGCGCCATTTCCCGGCAATCGCCTTGATCACAATGTAAAACAGCAGTCCCCCCGCGATGCCCGTCCCGAAGCTGTTGGCAATCAGCGTAATCATGACCATCATCAGCACCGGCAGGCCGTCGGTGAAGTTCGCCAGGTCCACCTTCCGCAGGCCGCTGAACATATTTAGCCCAATCAGAATAAGGGCTGGCGCGGTCGCTTCTTTAGGGATCATGAGCGCCACCGGGGTAAACAGCAGCATCAGCAGAAACATCACGGCGGCGGCCAGCGCGGTCATGCCGGTTTTGCCCCCGGCTTCTGCGGCGGCGGAAGACTCAATCAGCGCCGTTGCGGCCGGAATACCCACCCAAGGGCCAACCGCGGCCGCAATAGAGTCCACCATAAAGGGGCGATTGATATGCGGCATATTGCCTTCGTCGTCCAGCAAACCCGCTTCGCCGCCCACGGCCAGCGTCGTCCCCATGGTGGAGAAAAACTCGGACGCGAAAAAGACGAACAGGAACGGCAGGAAGGCGATGTTAAGCGCGCCGATCATGTCGATCTGGCCCAGCACCGGCGTGAGCGAGTGGGGGGCATCGATAAGGCTGGCGGGTAATTTAGTCACGCCCATTGGGATGCCGACGAGCGTGGCGAACAGAATGGCCCACAGGATAGCGCCCGGAATGCGGCGGGCCTGCAGGGCGATGGCCAAAAACAGCCCGGACAACGCCACCAGCGCGGCGGGTGAGAGAAAATCACCGAGCATCAGCGCGTTCGTTTTCGCGTTTGCCAGCACCAGCCCGGCGTTTCTAAAGCCAAGCACGGCGACAAACAGTCCGATGGACGCGGTCAGGCCCAGCTTAATGGACTGGGGTACCGAGCGCGTGACCACTTCGCGAAGCCCGAAGCGGGTCAGCAAAAAGAACAAAATGCCCGACCAGCAGGCAATGCCCAGGCCGATTTGCCAGCCAATACCCTCACTTCCCGCCAGCGTCACGCCGACCAGCACCGAGCCGCCGATGCCCGGCCCGACGATAAACGGCAGGTTCGCGTAAAACGCCATCAGCAGCGTGCCGGCGACAAATACCAGAATGGTGCCGGTCGTTGCGGCGCCTTTGTCCATTCCGCCCACGGCCAGCAGCCCGGGGATCACCACCAGTAGGTACGCGGCCGCCAGAAAGCCGGTAATGCCGGCCAGACACTCTGTTCGTACGGTGCTCCCGCGCGCTTGCAGTGCGAAACGGCGCTCAAGCCAGCTCTCTGGTGCTGGCGTATTAACGGTATTGTCGGCCATTATCCGGCTCTCCTTCAGTATTATTGCGTGGCGTCCGGCGTTTCCCGGTACGAAATGAGCGGATCGACAATCTGGCGCGTGGTGCCGTCGGTCAATCCAAGGTCGGTCAAATGCGGCCCGGCGTTGCAGGCAAGACACGTGCCCTCTATCGCCTTAAAGACGCGATACGGCGGCTCCCAGTCGGCAATCTCGCTGCTGCGATCGCGAAGCGTGCGGAACTGCTGCGCCAGCTCGGACGGCGGCAGTTCGGACAGCATTCCGGCTATCGGCATCGCGACGTGCGAGATAATCTTCCCGCGCTGCGCCAGCGCCATGCCGCCCCCGCTTTGAATCAGCGCGTTTGCCGCCAGCGCCATATCCTCCGGCGAGCGTCCCAGCACGACCAGGTTGTGGGCATCGTGCGAGTAGCTGGTGGCTATCGCGCCGCGCAGCTCTCCCCAGCCTTCCAGCAGGGCAATCTGCGGTTTGGCCTCATGGCGACCGTGGCGATGCTGTACCCAAATCAGGCTAAATCCTTCCGGTACTTCAACGCGTCCGCTGTGGACGTTAACCTCAACTTCGCCCCAGCGGGTAAACCGCGCGCCGCTGATGTGGCGCAGGCGGGCTATACCGTGGCTGGCACCTTCGATGCGAAGCTGAAAATCATCAGCCGCGAGCGCAGACAGCCTCAGGGTATCGCGCGGCAATGAGGCCGCGGGGGATATCACTGGCTCAGTCATCGCCCCGTTGCGGGCAATCAGCTTGCCCGCGGCGTAAACCCGGCGAGCGGCCAGCTTATCCAGGGAATTAAACGCGACCAGATCCGCGCGTCGTCCGGCAGCGATCAGCCCAAGATCGTTGCGCTGCAGGCGAATGGCGGCGTTCAGCGTGGCGAAGCGCAGCGCGTCGGTTGCCGCCAGCCCGTGCTCAATCAGCAGGTTGAGGAGGGCGATAATGCCGCCTTTCTCCAGCAGCATATCGGGGGGCACATCGTCGGTACAAACCGTGATCTGCGAGGAGAGATGCGGCAGGGTTTTCAGGGCGTTAACAATTTCGGGCAGCAGGTAGGGATGGGAACCGCGGATTTCCAGCGTCAGGCCGGCGCGCAGTTTTTCCAGCGCATCGTCCGCGGAGGTCAGCTCGTGATCGGACGTCACGCCCGCCGCGAGATAGGCCTGTAAATCCGCCCCGCTCAGCCCCCTGGCGTGCCCTTCGATAAGCTTTCCGCTTTCCAGGCCCGCCTGCAGAATGCCGATCATGCGCGGGCTGCCGTTCAGCACGCCGTGCATATCCATCACTTCCGCCACGCCGCGCACGTCGGGCCAGCCGAGCAGGGTCGTCATCTCATCGCCGTTAAAGTCCGCGCCGGACATCTCCAGCCCGGGCGTAGAGGGCACGCTTGATGGTGCCGCGACCATGACCTGCAGCGGCAGGTTGCGGGTGGATTCAATCGCAAAGCGAACGCCGTCAATGCCGAGCACGTTCGCCAGCTCGTGCGGGTCCCAAAAAACCGCCGTCGTGCCCTGCGCCAGCACGATTTCCGCGTAGCGGGCGGGCAGCAGGTGCGAGCTTTCAAGATGGACGTGCGTGTCCATCAGGCCCGGAGAAAGGTAAAGCCCGCTGAGATCGTGCGTCTCAAGCGCATCGCTGCGGCTGCCGCGCGGGTGTACGCTGGCAATCAGCTCGCCGACGATACCGACGTCGGCGTCGCGGATCTCGCCGGTCGCCATATCGATAATCTGGGCCTGGGTGAGCAGCAGGTCAAAAGGCAGTTCGCCTCGCGCGGCCTGTACGGCGCGGCGTCGGGTTTCGGCAGTCATGCAATAAACGGTTCCAGCTTCAAAATAATGACGCTACTCTATGCACCCGGCAAACGTTTGCCTAGCTGATAAAATTTATCACCCGATAACTACGGGTTATTCTGCGACGCGTGAAAGAGAAAATGATGACGGAACCCTGGCAGCGCTTGCCCGCGCTCTCTCTTCGGCAGCTTCAGTACTTTGTCACCCTTGCCGAGCTGCGGCATTTTACGGATACGGCCAGCAGGCTGGCGATTAGCCAGCCCGCGCTCAGCAGCGCCCTGCGGCAAATTGAAACGGTGCTGGGCGGCAAGCTGGTTAACCGTACCGCCTCTGCCGTGACGCTAACCGAGCTGGGCAATGCCATTCTGCCGCACGCGCAGCGGGTGGTCAGCGTCGCGCAGCTTGCGTTCGAGGATATGCAGCGGATCGTGCAGGCCGGCGGCGACGGCACGGTGCGGATTGGCCTGATCCCCTCCGTCGGTTCGCTCTTATTCCCACAGCTTCCGCAGGCGCTGGCGCAGGCGTTTCCTCGCCTGAAGGTCGAGTTTCACGATCAAACTAACGATGCGCTGGTGGCGCAGCTGCTGAAAGGGCAGATTGATTTCGGCATAGGCGCGCTCGATAACAGCGTGTCCGACGCGCTGGACGTGTTTCCGATTCAGGAAGATCCGTTTGTTGCCGTGGTCCATCGGGACGATCCGCTGGCCGCCTCGGCCCACCTGCCCTGGAAGCAGCTGGCCGGCCGTGATATCGCGGTCTTCACGAAAGGCAATATTCAGCGCCTGGTCAACGCGCTGGCGGAGAGCCACCGCCTCTCTTTACGCACGCGCTATCAGGTGGATTACATCGAAACGCTGTACGGGCTGGTGCGCTCCCGGCTCGCGGTGGCTATTTTGCCCCAGCTTTATACGACCCATCTTCAGGACCCGCAGCTTAAGGTCGTTCATCTTCAGCAGCCGGCGCTGGCCCGCACGGTGGCCTTGATGCGCGCCCCGCAGGCGCTGCCTCCGCTGATTGAATCCTGCTTTGCGCTGATGCTGGAAACCCTGCGCGCAACCTGACGCGACACTTCTTTACAGCGGGGCGGCGCAATGCTCGCTAAGATGACCCTCGTCTACTCACGAGGTCAACATGGAAAACCGCACATTCGCTAAGCTCCGCCGCTGGGCGCGAGAAGGGATCATTATCGTTCTGCTAGCGCTGGCCGTCATGTGGGGCGTGGACCAATACCGCAAACCCGATTTGCCCGCCAGCTTCAGCGCGACGCCGATGCAGAGCATCGACGGAAAAACGTTCGACATTGCGGCGCTCAGCCAGGAGCGGCCGCTGCTGATTTACGTCTGGGCGACCTGGTGCAGCATTTGCCGCTTTACGACGCCAGCGGTCGATAAGATGGCGAAAGAGGGCGGGAACGTGGTGAGCATCGCGCTGCGCTCCGGCGATGACGCGAAGCTTGCGCGCTGGGTGGAAAAGAAACGGCTTACGATGCCGGTGATTAACGATGCGCGCGGGGCGCTGTCGCAGCAGTGGCAGGTGAGCGTCACGCCAACGCTGGTGATTGTGTCAAAAGGGCAGGTGGTCAGCACGACAACCGGCTGGACGAGCTACTGGGGAATGAAAGTACGGATGTGGTGGGCGGGGCGATAAAATAACCCCTCTCCGTAAGGAGAGGGGCTGACATTACTTGGCCATGACTTCCTTAGCGGTACGCTCAACCAGAGACAGCAGGACCTTAACGTCCTCCAGCGTCACGGTTGGGTTCAGCAGGGTAAGCTTCAGGCAGGTGATGCCGTTGTGCTCGGTCACGCCAACGTTGGCACGACCGGATTCCAGCAGCGCATCGCCGATTTTCTGGTTCAGCAGGGCAACGCCCGCATCGTCCAGCTGCGCCTGCGGGCGGAAGCGGAAGAGCACGCTTGCCAGCTGCGGCTGCATGACCAGCTCCAGAGCAGGCTGCTCCTTCACGTAGGCCGCAACCTGCTGCGCCAGCGTCACGCCGTGATCGATAATCGCCGCGTACTGCTCCTGGCCCAGCGCTTCCAGGCTCATCCACAGCTTCAGCGCGTCGAAGCGGCGCGTCGTCTGCAGCGATTTGGAGACCAGGTTCGGCACGCCCGCTTCTTCATCGAACTCCGAGTTCAGGTAGGCCGCCTGATAGCGCATTAGCTCATAGTGACGCGCTTCTTTCAGCAGGAACGCGCCGCAGCTGATGGTCTGGAAGAACTGCTTGTGGAAGTCCAGGGTAACGGAATCCACCAGCTCAATGCCGTCCAGGTAGTGGCGATACTGCTCGGACATCAGCAGCGCGCCGCCCCAGGCCGCATCAACGTGCACCCAGATGTTCTGCTTCGCCGCCAGCTCGGCAATCGCGCGCAGCGGATCGATAGCACCGGCATCGGTGGTACCTGCGGTCGCAACAATCGCCAGAATCTGCTCGCCGTTGGCGTTGCACTGCTCGATTTTCGCCGCCAGATCGCTGAGATCCATGCGCGAGAACTCGTCCGTTTTCACCTGCACCACGGACTGGTAGCCCAGCCCCATCAGCGCCATGTTCTTCTGCACGGAGAAGTGGGCGTTTTCGGAGCACAGCACGCGAATCTTGCGCAGATCGCCGACCAGACCGTCCTGCTGAACGGAGTGGCCCTGGCGCGCGAAGAACGCATCGCGCGCCAGCATCAGGCCCATCAGGTTGCTCTGGGTACCGCCGCTGGTGAAGACACCCGCGTCGCCAGCCTGATAACCCACGCGGGTACGCAGCCATTCGATCAGCTTGATCTCAATGATGGTTGCGGACGGGCTTTGATCCCAGGAGTCCATGCTCTGGTTGGTGGCGTTGATCAGCACTTCCGCCGCCTGGCTCACGACCAGGCTTGGGCAGTGCAGGTGCGCCACGCACTGCGGGTGATGAACGGACAGGCTGTCTTTCAGGAAGAACTCCACGGCGCGTTCAATCGCCGCTTCGTTGCCCAGCCCTTTCGGGTTGAAATCCAGCTTAATGCGGTCGCGCAGCTCAGCGACCGTTTTGCCCTGATACATCTCAGGCTGCTTCAGCCACTGCATCACAGCCTGAGTGCTTTGTTCAATCGCCTGCTGGTAAGCGTCGATGCTCTGCGCAGAGGAGAACAAAATTGGGTTTGAATCAGACATCGTAATCAACAACTCCGGTTACGCCGGGCGAACGCCCGCAGCAAGCAGCGCCTGCTCGAATTTATCCAGGAAGATCTTCAGCTCGTCATCGCTAATCAGCAGAGACGGCAGCAGGCGCAGAACGATACCGTTACGGCCGCCGCGCTCCAGAATCAGACCGTTTTCGAAGCACTTCTTCTGGATCAGGGCAGACAGCTCGCCGTCGCCAGGGAAGCAGCCCATGTGGTCAGCCGCTTCGTTTGGCTTCACGATTTCAATGCCGATCATCATGCCCAGACCGCGAACGTGGCCGATAACCGGATAGCGTTTCGCCATCTCTTTCAGCTGGCCTTTCAGCCATTCGCCCTGTGCGGCCACTTTGCCCGCGATGTTCTGGTCTTTCAGGATTTTCAGCGTGGTCAGGCCGGTTGCCATCGCCAGCTGGTTGCCGCGGAAGGTGCCGGTGTGGTGGCCTGGCGCCCATGCGTCGAACTGCTTTTTGATGCCCAGTACGGCCAGCGGCAGACCGCCACCGACGGCTTTAGACATCACGATGATGTCTGGCTCAATGCCCGCGTGTTCGAAGGCGAAGAATTTACCGGTGCGCGCGAAGCCCGCCTGCACTTCGTCAAGGATCAGCAAAATGCCGTGTTCCTGCGTCACTTTACGGATGCGCTGCAGCCATTCGGCCGGAGCCGGGTTCACGCCGCCTTCGCCCTGAACCGCTTCCAGGATCACCGCGGCAGGTTTACGCACGCCGCTTTCAACGTCGTTGATCAGGTTATCGAAGTAGTAGGTCAGCGCCTTCACGCCCGCTTCGCCGCCGATGCCCAGCGGGCAGCGGTACTCGTGCGGGTATGGCATGAACTGGACTTCTGGCATCATGCCATCAACCGCTTCTTTCGGAGACAGGTTGCCGGTCACGGACAGCGCGCCGTGGGTCATGCCGTGGTAGCCGCCGGAGAAGCTGATAATCCCGCTGCGGCCGGTGACTTTTTTCGCCAGCTTCAGCGCGGCTTCAACGGCGTCAGCGCCGGATGGGCCGGTGAACTGCAGGCAATACTCTTTGCCCTGGCCTGGCAGCAGAGAGAGCAGATATTCGGAAAACGCGTCTTTCAAGGGCGTAGTCAAATCGAGGGTATGTAACGGCAAGCCGCTGGTAATGACATTTTGGATGCTTTTCAGCACATCAGGATGATTGTGGCCCAGCGCGAGGGTGCCTGCGCCGGCTAAACAGTCAAGGTATTCTTTATTATCTGCATCGGTGATCCACACGCCTTCTGCTTTGGTAATCGCTAAAGGCAGCTTGCGCGGATAACTCCTGACGTTAGATTCAAACTCGGCCTGACGGGCCAGATAGGTTTCGTTGCTTTTGTGGGCATCTACAGTGTCAATACGGACTTTATCCGTCATCATATCTCTCCTACAACCGCGGCTTCGCTATGCGCCACGATTGAATAAATAGTATAAAAAATAGATGGGGCCTGAAAAAACGCCGCCAATATAGAGCCTTTTGAGGTTGGGCTCAATGGTTAATTTGTTTGCGGTTTTATGACAAACGTAAAGGAACCGCACCCCACCATGAAGCGCGTGAAATCTGGAGAAATATCATTGAATAAAAACAGTCAATTGCGCGGTGAAGTCGGGGCGTAGTTTGTTACAAAAATAATCAATAAAAGGCCCAGCGAAGCGGGGGAAATCGCGGGTAAAAAAGGGGCAGCAGCGCGTTAGTCCCTTAACGCGCTGTTTATAAGATCAACTACCGGGCAAAGCCATCGAAAACGCCGTTCTTGTTTACGGCCACTTTGCCGCTTTTGTAAACAATGATGTCGACGATCCCCTGGCTGTAAACGGTGGCGCTTTCCGTCGTTTCAATTACCGCGGCTGGCTTGCCGTCTACGGTTAAGATACCGTCGCTGCCGCGCTTAATTTCCATATTATCGTAATGCTTTATGAACGCTTTTTTAGTCGCCTGCGCTTTTTGTACCGGATATTGCGCCCGGGCATTTTCCAGCGCCTGTTTTTCAGAGGCCTGCAGCATTGCGGCACGTTCGCCTTCGCTAAGGGCGCGGTGTGAGCAGCCCGAGAGCGTCAGGATAAAAAATAATGCGGTTAACCACTTGTTCATATATTTCCTGCTATTTAAAAGCGCAAAGATTAATACCGCCGTTTAAATCGGTAATTAATCGGTGCTTATTGTATTAACGATCAGAACCCAACCCCGACGCCCGCACCCACGGCAAAGTCATCGTTGGTCGTGGTACTGAATCCTGTTTTGACGATGGCGTTTCCGGCATGGAAAGAGGCGCCGACGCTCACCGCAGATTCGCTTTTAAAGGTGCCCGCCCCGGCGGAAAACATCACCGTTTGCGCCTGCTCGACCTGCGGCATAGAGGCAATCGCGACGGCCGCCGCCGAGCCGCTTCGGGCCTCTTTTTGGTTCTCCTCAACCTCATTTTTCAGGGCGCCAAACTGCGCGTTGGTCGCCCCCTCCAGAGAGGTAATACGTTCTTCATGATTCTGCAGCTGGCCCGCCTGCGCCTGCAGCTCATCGCTGTTGGCCCGGCTGCGGGACTGCACGCGCGCCACGGCTGCCCGGTTAGCGGTGGCTACGGTTTGTGCATCCACCGCCAGCTGCTGCGCGTAAGCGCCTTTGCTATACGCCTGGTTCGCCTTATCAGCCGCGCTCTGAGTCGCCTTATCCTGACGATCGCGGTCCGCCTGAAACGTACTCTTCTCGACCTTTCCGTCTATCGCGCTGGTGTTGGCGCTGATTGATTTTTTATTTTCAGCGATGCCCGCAACGTTCGTCAGAATGCTGGTGGTATTGGCATGTATATTTTTACCGTTCAGGTCGGCGGTGATTTGCGCATTTCCCGCCGCGGCCAGCGCCGTGTGGGCCGTTTTGTCCGCCCCAGCAGCCGCCGCACCGGCCAGGCTGGCGTTAAGCTGCGCGACGTTCGCTTTGGTGCTGGCGTCGTTAGCCGTATCCTGCGCAATTGAGATCTGCAGATCGTGGCGTTTATCGGTTTGCCCAGCGCTATAGACGTCGCTGGACAGGCCGGAAAGTTGACCTGCGAGCTGATCAATGGCTATTTCGACATTGCCGCCCGAATTGAGCGAAACGTCCGAAGCCGGAGTGGAAGCGTTTACACTGAACGCACTAAAAGAAGCCATAATAATTATGGCCTTATTGGTTTGTAACATTGCTATCATCTCTATAATTTATATGGGCTTAATTACGCCAGCCATTTTAAATAAATGGCATTTGCTACTCATAGACAAAGGCAACCATTGCGGCTGCGTATTTATAGATTCTGGAGTAATTAAGTGGCATTACTATCCCTCTGATTCATTAATAAGATCTTGATGCAGATCACTAAAATTTGCGATTTGTATGGCTTGGGAATGATCTTATATAAATATAAAAATTCATATAAATCAATATATTGAATGACTGGTTTTCGAAAGATATATGACCCGTTTTCATTCGGAATGGAGAGGGGTGAGAATATCCATAAAATAAAAGCGGAAATATAACGAATGAAATAAGGGCTTGCAAAGAGCAGGGTATTACTCTACAAATGGTCAACAATTGACTCGGGGTGCCCTTCTTAAATGAAGGCTGAGAAATACCCGTATTACCTGATCTGGATAATGCCAGCGTAGGGAAGTCAGATGCCTTCCCGGTCATCGCTTCTTCACGTAAGGCAGGAGCGAAACCATGCAGCCTGACCTGCTCGATCTACACGTTTTACATCAGTTCCACACCCATTCGCCCCTCACGCACTGTATGACCAACGACGTCGTGCAGGCCTTCACCGCCAACGTTTTACTGGCTCTCGGCGCCTCCCCGGCGATGGTGATTGAGGCCGAAGAAGCGGAACACTTTGCTGCGGCGGCAGACGCTCTGCTGATTAACGTCGGTACGCTGACCGCGCCGCGCGCCCAGTCGATGCGCCGGGCGATTGAAAGCGCCGTCGCGGCGGGAAAACCCTGGACGCTCGACCCGGTTGCCGTCGGCGCGCTGGCGTTTCGCACCCGCTTTTGCCAGCAAATTCTTTCCCTTAAGCCCGCCGCCATTCGCGGCAATGCCTCCGAAATTCTGGCCCTGGCCGGAATGAGCGAAGGCGGTCGTGGCGTAGATTCCACCGACAGCGCGTCCGGCGCGTTGCCCGCGGCGCAGGCGCTGGCCGAACGGACCCGCGCCATCGTCGTGGTCACGGGGGAGGTGGATTACATCACCGACGGACAGCGAACCCGCACGGTCGCCGGCGGAGACCCGCTGATGACCCGCGTGGTAGGGACGGGGTGCGCGCTTTCTGCGGTTGTGGCGGCCAGCTGTTCGCTGCCGGGGGATCGGCTGGACAACGCGGCGGCGGCCTGTAAGTGGATGAAGCGCGCCGGGTCGCGCGCGGCTGCGGACGCTCGCGGGCCGGGCAGCTTCGCCTCCGCTTTTCTTGACGCGCTGTACGCGCTGGAGGTGCAGGCATGAAGCGGATTAACGCACTCACTATCGCAGGCACCGATCCGAGCGGCGGGGCGGGGATCCAGGCCGATTTAAAAACCTTCTCCGCGCTTGGCGCGTACGGGTGTTCGGTCATTACCGCGCTGGTGGCGCAGAATACGCGCGGCGTGCAGTCGGTCTACCGCATTGAGCCGGATTTTGTCGCGGCCCAGCTGGACTCCGTGTTCAGCGACGTGCGTATCGATACCACCAAGATTGGCATGCTGGCGGAGACGGATATCGTGGAGGCCGTGGCCGAGCGGCTGCAGCGCTATCAGGTGCAAAACGTGGTGCTCGATACCGTGATGCTGGCGAAAAGCGGCGATCCGCTGCTCTCTCCGGCCGCGGTTGACACGCTGCGCAAAAAGCTGCTGCCGCAGGTGGCGCTCATTACGCCAAACCTGCCCGAAGCCGCCGCGCTGCTGGATGCGCCGCACGCACGGAATGAACGCGAAATGAAGGCGCAGGGCCACGCGCTGCTGGCGCTGGGCTGCGGTGCGGTGCTGATGAAGGGGGGACATCTTGACGATGCCGAAAGCCCCGACTGGCTGTTCACCCGCGACGGGGAGCAGCGTTTTACCGCGCCGCGCGTGCAAACGAAAAACACCCACGGGACGGGCTGTACGCTCTCCGCGGCGCTGGCCGCCCTGCGCCCGCGACATCAACGCTGGAATGATACGGTGCTCCACGCCAAGACCTGGCTTTCCGCCGCGCTGGCGCAGGCCGACACGCTGGAGGTCGGCCACGGTATTGGGCCGGTTCATCATTTTCACGCGTGGTGGTAACGCGGCGCGATGTACACGAATCGAGCCAGCAGAATGTGCTGAATAACGTTGCAAATGGTGGAAAATCTGTTAAGTCGGTACCAGGCTTAGTCTGCCCACAACGCTGTGGGCCTGGATAACACGCTACGGGAGAATAGCTATGACCGATATTGCGCAGTTGCTTGGCAAAGACGCCGACGGCCTTTTGCAGCATCGCTGTATGACCATTCCATCCGACCAGCTTTACCTGCCTGGCCACGACTACGTAGACCGCGTGATGGTGGATAACAACCGTCCGCCGGCGGTGCTGCGAAACATGCAGACGCTCTACAACACGGGCCGACTGGCCGGTACGGGCTATCTGTCCATTCTGCCGGTTGACCAGGGCGTTGAACACTCTGCGGGCGCGTCGTTCGCGGCCAATCCGCTCTATTTCGATCCGAAAAACATCGTGGAGCTGGCGATTGAAGCCGGCTGTAACTGCGTGGCGTCAACCTACGGCGTGCTGGCCTCCGTATCTCGCCGCTACGCGCACCGCATTCCGTTCCTCGTCAAGCTGAACCACAACGAAACCCTGAGCTACCCGACCGAATACGATCAGACGCTCTACGCCAGCGTTGAGCAGGCGTTCAATATGGGCGCGGTGGCAGTCGGGGCGACGATCTATTTCGGCTCCGAGCAGTCTCGTCGTCAGATTGAAGAGATCTCCGCGGCCTTCGAGCGCGCGCACGAGCTGGGCATGGTGACGGTGCTGTGGGCCTATCTGCGCAACTCCGCGTTCAAGAAGGACGGCGTGGACTATCACGTTTCTGCCGATCTCACCGGGCAGGCGAACCACCTGGCGGCCACGATTGGTGCGGATATCGTCAAGCAGAAAATGGCGGAGAATAACGGTGGCTACAAGGCGGTGAACTTTGGCTACACCGATGACCGTGTCTACAGCAAGCTGACCAGCGATAACCCAATCGACCTGGTGCGCTACCAGCTGGCGAACTGCTACATGGGCCGCGCGGGGCTGATTAACTCCGGCGGCGCGGCGGGCGGTGAAACCGACCTTTCTGACGCGGTACGCACGGCGGTGATTAACAAACGCGCGGGCGGCATGGGGCTGATTCTGGGCCGTAAGGCGTTTAAAAAATCAATGGCCGACGGCGTGAAGCTGATCAATGCGGTTCAGGATGTCTATCTGGACAGCAAAGTCACGATTGCCTGACGCCTCCATCCCCCTCTCCCAGTGGGAGAGGGGACAGGCCGAGCGCGGTATGGTTTTCTCCCTCTCCCGTGGGAGAGGGGTGGGTGAGGGCATCATCGCGCACCGTGTAAAACATCAGCGCAGCAGCACGCAGTCCGGCGGCAAGCGGCACTGCAGCGCGCCCGGAATGACCTCAATGCGGAACTGCGTCCCGCTCAACGGCTCGCCGTCAAGGTTAAACGTCATCCCGTGCGGGGCGTTAATCTCAAACCATGCCGATTTCCCGGCAATGATATTCGGGCTCTCTTCCGGCTGCGTCAGCGTGGTAAACAGCGCGGGCAGCAGCCCGTCTCCGGTAAAAATACGCAGCTGGAGCTGACCGTCGTTGATCAGCGCCTCCGGGCACAGCTGCTGTCCGCCGCCCGCCTGGCGGCCGTTGCCGATCCCAATGACCAGCGCGTCGCCCTGCCAGTGGAAATTCTCGCCGTGAATCTCACAGCGGTCGGGCTTCAGCGTATCCATGCGCATCAGGCCATGAATCAAATACGACACGCCGCCCAGCGCGGCCTTTAGCTTCTCCGGCGTTTCGCTGGTGATGCGGGTGCCAAAGCCGCCCGTGGCCATATTGATAAAACAGGTTTTATCATTCACCTGGGCAATATCCACCGCGGTCGCCTTACCGAGGATCGCCAGCTGGAGTGCTTTGCCTAACTCCTCCGGAATCCCCGCGCTGGTGGCGAAATCATTGGCCGTGCCGAGCGGTAAAATGCCCATCGCCGGACGTTCAGCCGCGTCCAGATCGACAAGCGCGCTCGCAATTTCGTTGATCGTGCCGTCGCCGCCGCCGGAAATGATGGTCTCGACGCCCAGCCGACGGCCTTCGTCGATATAGCGCGCCGCGTCGCCTTTCTCCCACGTGACGCGCACGTGGATGCGGGCTCCGTCTTCGCGTAGCGCGGTAATTGCCTGGCGCAGAATATCGTTGCCTGCACTTTTGCCATTCAGAATCAATAAACTGTCTGGATAGGTTGCCATTTACATTATTCCCTTTTTAGCTCTATCAAGAGTGTATCGCAGCGGGGAAAAAAGCGGGTAAGAACTGGACGAAAGGCAAAAAATAAGCCCACGTAAGGGAGATTACGCGGGCTAAGGAGGTGGTTCCTGGTACAGCTAGCATTTATGGGTTATGTTTTTCAGCGGGAGGGATAATACCCGCATTGAGCGAAGCGGTATGTGATCCGATTCTAAGAATCATCCCCGCGTGAAAAAATTACCCTGATTAACTATTTGCCGTGGGGATTACGCGTGCTTTCGCCGTTGAAGTTGCGCATCAGCAGCGCAAATTTCAGCTCGATCTCTTCCGGCACCGGCAGCCAGACGGTGTGCCCGTCGCCCGGTGCGACCTCAATCGCTTCCCCTTTGCCGTTTTCCAGATGCTCCAGCTTGAAGTTCATGTTGCCCTGCGGGGTCATCAGCTCCAGGCTGTCGCCCTTGGTGAACTTGTTTTTCACCGCCACGGCCGCCAGCGCGCCCTTGCGCTCGCCGGTGAAATCGCCGACGAACTGCTGGCGCTCGGAAACGGAGTAGCCGTGCTCGTAGTTCTGGTAGTCGTCGTGGGTGTGACGACGCAGGAAGCCCTCGGTATAGCCGCGGTGCGCCAGGCCTTCTAGGGTTTCCAGCAGGCTGGTATCAAACGGTTTGCCGGCTGCGGCATCGTCGATGGCCTTACGGTATACCTGGGCGGTGCGCGCGCAGTAGTAGTAAGACTTGGTGCGGCCTTCGATTTTCAGGGAGTGCACGCCCATCTGCGTTAAACGCTCAACGTGCGCAATGGCGCGCAGATCTTTCGAGTTCATGATGTAGGTGCCGTGCTCGTCTTCAAAGGCGGTCATGTACTCGCCCGGACGCTTGGCCTCTTCAATCATAAATACGCTGTCGGTCGGCGCGCCGATGCCGAGCGTCGGCTCCACGTTGGTAACCGGAATCGGCTCGTGCTTGTGGACGATATTGCCGATGTCGTCTTCTTTGCCTTCCTGAACGTTATATTCCCAGCGGCAGGCGTTGGTGCAGGTGCCCTGGTTCGGATCGCGCTTGTTGATATAGCCGGAGAGCAGGCAGCGGCCGGAGTAGGCCATGCACAGCGCGCCGTGAACGAAAATTTCGATTTCCATATCCGGCACCTGGGTGCGGATCTCTTCGATCTCTTCGAGAGACAGTTCGCGAGACAAAATGACGCGGGTCAGCCCCATCTGCTTCCAGAACTTCACCGTCGCCCAGTTGACGGCGTTGGCCTGCACGGACAGGTGAATGTCCATCTCCGGGAAGTTTTCGCGAACCAGCATGATTAAACCCGGATCCGACATGATCAGCGCGTCCGGCCCCATATCCACCACCGGCTTCAGGTCGCGAATGAACGTCTTCAGCTTGGCGTTGTGCGGCGCGATGTTAACCACCACGTAGAATTTTTTGCCAAGGGCATGCGCTTCGTTGATGCCGAGCTGCAGGTTCTCGTGGTTGAATTCGTTGTTACGCACGCGCAGCGAGTAGCGAGGCTGGCCCGCGTATACGGCGTCGGCACCATAGGCGAAAGCGTAACGCATATTTTGCAGCGTTCCCGCCGGGGAGAGGAGTTCCGGTTTAAACATGTTTGTTCTCGTTCTGATGACAGGTCAGATCCGCGCGCACCCGGTGCCGCGGTGAGGGGATGATCCCCTACTTTAAGGGCGGGCATTGTAGCGCCGAGGGGCAGGGAGGTAAACCATTACGCCCGTTTATCCTTCCGTATTCTTTCCCTCGTCTGCGAAAAATAGGTCGCGCTTTTTTTGGTGACAATCCCAGATTGTGGTAAAGCGCCGGGCATTGGTCGCGGTGTAAAGCACGGTATGACGGATATTTTTATGCCCAAGATAATCCTGAATAAGGCGCGTGTCGTTACCCCGATCGGCCAGGGCGTAGCCGCACGCATGGCGCAGCATATGCGGATGAGATCGAATGCCGGACGCTGCGCCATACGTTTTTAATAAATTACGAATATGCTGCCTGGAAAGCGGGCCACCCTTTTGCGACAGGAATAGCCAGTCGCTTTCTGCGCCGCGCCAGTGATTACGTTGCTCTTTCCAGTTAATCAGCGCTTCTATCTCGTCGTCAAAGAGAGGATGCTGCGTTGAGAGGCTGTTCTTCAGGCGGCGAATAAAAATAGTGCGCCCTGGAATATCAATATCGGAGAGAAAGAGTTGGCGTGCTTCGCTGACGCGCAGACCGTGTACAAAGCACATTTTAAACAGGCAATAGTCACGCAGGTGATATTTACCCTGGCGAGTCGCAAGCAGAATTTTATCGATTTCGTTAGCCGTTAAATATTTTCGCTTGCTCATAATTTTCCCGTTTTAAAGAATACCTAAAACGGGGTATATCATTGAATTTGATTAGTTTCAATGCTGTACTAATTCATTTCTAAGTAAATTACGGTAATGGATTTGTAGACTAGTGTCAGGTAGCAGGAGGGAAAGGTTTCAGCAAAAAAGCCCGGCTCACGAACCGGGCAAACGGGTAATAAACAACGGTTTTATTATTTATACGTCAGGGTAAAGGTGGCGGTACCATTGGCTTTACCGGCAATAACATTTTCCTCTGTCTGATAATAGCGGGCGCGGAGCATAATAAATTCCGTATCAAATTTAGAAGTTTCGTATAGCAGCGTCTTACCCAATTCTAATTCGTAACCCATACGGTAGCCGAGCTGGATCCCGACGCCTTTGGCCGCAATATCACCGCTTTCTGGATCGAGCCTCATGACATCTTTTCGCGTGGTTGCCGGTGCGGCGGTGGCATCGAGGCGCACGTTGATCCGCGCACCTTTAAGGCAGTTCAGCTGGATATCAAAACTTTGCCATTCCGTACCGGAACCGACGCCGCTAAAGTTGGATTTTGCCTGTTTGCCCAGGGGCACATTGATATTCGGTGTGGTGACCGAACAGGATAGGGCACTTATCGTACCCCCTGCGAAGGTAATTGGGACAGTGGGTATTGGCTGCTCTGTACGGTAATAAACTTGAGCGATACTTCCAGCTAACGCCCCGCTACTAATTGTACCGGTTTTAATCAAACGAATGCGTACCCGGTTAGTGGCATGATATTTTTGACCTTTTATTATTTGCCCACTCCAGGAAACGCCACTCTGCCTACCAGTAGGAATAAAACCGCCATAGCTAGGAGTCAGGGAAAGGTCATCAATATTGTTACCATCAATGGCAATGATCATTCCAACGCCTGAAAGGTTGGTATCAAAAACGCGAAGCCCTGTATAACTCAATCCAGATGAAGCGGCATTAAAGGTTTCTATACCATTTACTCGCCAATGGGTTACTTCATCATCGAATTCACAATTCCGATAGGAAGCAAAGATTGGTGTTTCAATCCATTCGCTGATTGGTTGTCCCGTGGCAACATCTCTCTGTACGGTGATGTTACCCGGGTTAAGAGTCATTCCGCTCGAAATTGTTTCGCAGCTAGCGGCAAACGCCAAAGAAGCGGGGGCCAGCAACAGCCCGCCCGCGAGTAAAAACCTGTTCATTACAGACACTCCTGTTCCGTTGAGATGACCGGCTGTGAGGCACCCTCCGGAAGTTGATAGCGCACCATGCACCGCTTTGCGCCACTCCAGCTCACGGCAATTTCACCGCTGTCGGGAACGCCCGTCAGATAGACCTGTCCGTCGTCGCCCACGATACCGCTGCCGCCATTTTTGAGCGTCGCCTGCGCGCCGAACGGCACCGGCAGCCCCTTATAAAGCAGCGTCATCAGCGCGCGTTTACCGGTGCGGGTGTTGAAATTAGCCAGCACAACGGCACCCTGCGTCGGGACGACGGTCTGCACCGAGGATTCAAGATCCACATCGTCACCCAGCGTTTCCGTCGCCAGGGCAACGCGGTTTTTCTTATAAGGATTCACGTACGGTACGACCGCATAGCCTCGCCAGTCGGTATAAACGCCCGTGTTGTTCTGCACCTTCACGCCGCTGGCGCCTGGCGCGCGAACCAGCGCCAGCGACTGGCCGAGCGACTGGGACAGGGTCACGCCGTGCGGATGCGCAACAACACCGCCGCGCAGCCCGTAGTTGATTTGCTGCATGCTGTCGTCGTAGCTGTATCCTCCGCTAAGCTCGCCGTAGGTCCCCCGATAGGTCGCGCTTAGCGCTCCGCTGTTGACGCTCCCCCGGCTGGCGTAGCCCTGCTGCAGGCTGTAGCTGAGGTTGTTGTCGGCCAGCGCGGTGCCGTTTATCCCAAGCTGATGGCGCGTGTCGCCGCCCCGTGAGGCCGTCGCGCTGTAGCTTGCCCACGCATTGGGCAGGAAACGAGAAAGCGGGACCTGTACGTTAAGCGCGACCTGCTGGTCGGCGGGCTGCGCGCTGCCAGGGTAGCGGCTATAGCTATACACCACGCTCAGGTTCACGCCCCTAAAGGTGTTGTTCCAGCCGGCGCTGAGCGTGCGCTCATACCCGTTCTGCCCCCAGTAGCTCTGCTGATAGCCTGAAAGAAAGAGCGAGCCGAATGCCTGCGCGTTCTGGCTGATATCCAGCTGCATTTTCTGACGCTTGGCGAACGTCGTCAGGCCGCCGTTTGCGCTGTCGGAGCGGAAATCATTCGCTTCCTGAAAGGTATAAAATCCCTTCGTCGAATAGCGATACGCCGCCAGCGTAAAGCTGGTGCCGCTGGTCTGAATATCCTTCGAGTACTGCACCCGGTACGACTGGCCCTGACGGTTGCCATCGCCCTCAAGCGAGGTGTGCGCGGTGGTTGCGTCAGCGGATAGTGAACCCAGCGTACCGAACCCGAACCCCAGACCGAACGCGGCGGCGCGGTAATTTCCCGAATAGAGAACGCCGCTGTAGGCCGTCACGGCGCGAGGCAGGCCGTAGATGAACGTTGACTGGATAAACTCGGGCTTATCGCTGTCGCTGCTGCTGCGATATTTCCCGCCGGTCAGCGCGTACTTCAGCCGTCCCTCGCGCTGCATAATGGGGACGGCGGAGAAGGGCTGGGTAAATTTTCGCTCGCTGCCGTCCGCTTCTTTTATCGTGACCTCGAGATCGCCGCTGCCGGACGTGGGGTACAGGTCATCGATGGTAAACGCCCCGGGCGCCACCGATGACTGATAAATGACGTAGCCGTTCTGACGGATGGTCACCTGCGCCGTAGACTGCGCAATTCCCCGTATGACGGGGGCAAACCCGCGCAGGCTGTCCGGCAGCATCGCGTCGTCGGAGGCCAGCTGGGCTCCGCGAAACTGCACGCTGTCGAAAATATCCGACGAGGTAAAGCTGTCCCCCAGCGTCAGCTGGCTTTTCAACGCGGGGACATTGCGCTCTGCATAGGTATTGATGGATTCCCAGTGGCTTTGGCCGTCATCTGAGTTCCACGTTGAATAGTTACGCAGGCGCCAGGGACCAACGTTCAGCCCGCTGTTCAGGTTGGCATACTGACTTTGTTGGGTGCCGCTGGCCCGGTAACGGCTGCTATTCCCCGTGACGCTGTAGTTCAGCAGCAGCGCGGGAATACCGTTATCCCATTCGGCAGGATCAACCCAGCCGCGCGCGGTGGTGTTCATCGCCGCCTGCGGGATCGAAACATCCAGCTGCAGCGTGTTAAAGCGTAACGCCGTTTTTGCCATCGGGATGATCGCGCCGATATTGTCAAGCGGCCGATCCTCCGGCTGCGCCAGTAAAGGCGGAAACGCGGCGGTTTTTACTCCCCACTGCTTGAGCATGGCGGGCGTAAGCCGGGCAACGAGCTTTCCGTCCGGGCCCGTCGTAAAGGCGATATTCTGAATGTCGCGCTGACGCTCGCCGTTGACATAGACCGTGACCGGGTAAACGCCGGGAATTTGGCCGTTATCCTGGGTAAACCAGTCGAGATCGGCGATGGGCTGGTCGGGGTTATCAATTTCCAGCGCGTGAATATTGAATTTTTCCGTTGAGTACGCCGTCTGCACGTAGCCCATGAGCAATATCAGTATCAGGAGCAGTGCCAGCACAACGATAAACGGGCGTGGATCAGGATTTTGCATGTTCCACGGCCTCACAATGAACGTTGTTCTTCACTACTGATGCTGCCGTAGTCGCTAATTGCCTGCCACGAGACTCTGGAAGCTGCCGCAGACGGCAGCGCGAAGCGAACTTTACCTTTAGGTGGAACCAGGTCGGCTTCTTTAATCTCCGCCCCGTCGACCTTCAGTGAATACAGCGAGACGTAATAGGGCGTCGGATTGGTCAGCACGAGCTGGCTGCCGCTGCGGGCGGGAGTTAACTGTTGCCACGCGTCTTCAGGCGTCCCCTCCAGCCCTTCAGGACGGTAGAAAAACTTGAGGCGAGACTTAATGACCACCTGCAATACGTTACTGGCAGATTTGCTGTTGTCCTGTGCCGGAATGGATTTGACGTTTAACCAGAAGACAGATTCCCGGTCTTTCGGCAGCGGATTATTCGTAAGCACAATACGCAGCAGGTTTTCTTCGCCGGCATTAATGCGAAACAGCGGAGGAGTGACGATAAAGGGGGGTTTTGACCCGGCAGCATCGCTTTCCAGCCAGCTCTGAATGAGAAACACATCCGCTTTACCGGTATTTTTAATGGAGGCAGACGCCTCTTTATTTTTACCGTCAAAGATAATCCGGGTACCGCCTATCACAATACCGGCTTTCGCAGAGTCCACGAATAACGCAGTTACGACGATCAACAGCATAAGCACCTTTTCCATTCCTCTTCCTCTGATAAACGGTGCGTCCCTGCACCTGTAAACGCGTAACGTTTTACTTGTAGTTAATGGTGAATTGCGACGTGCCGTTGGCCGTTCCGGTGGTGACGGCGGCTGCCGTGGAGACATAGCGAGCGGTGAAGCTGAGCTGGTTTGCACCGGTGGCCAGGGCGTAGTCCCGGGTGGCGGTGTGGAGTGGGATCTCGCTGCCGTCTGAATCGGCAATCTGAATACCTACGCCGGTGGCAATACCGGTGCCGCTGTCCAGCGCCAGCAGGCGCGGGTTAGCGCTGTGCGCCGTGCCGTCAAATTTGACGTTGGCGTTTTTAACGGTTTCCGGGCAGCCCGTCAGCGCGATGATGAAACGGGTTGGGGAAGCCTGCATTCCGGCCGCGCCGTTCAGGGACGTTTTCGCTACTTTGCCGAGGTCAACGTTGAGGTTCTGAGATCCTGTTGCGATGGTGCAGGTGGTATCCGTAACCGCGCCGGTGAAGCGGATGGTGCCGTCTGCCGCGTGGCTGGTGGCGATAGTCGCTCCCAGAGCAGATGCGATGAGTGGAAGTGTAAAGCGCTTCATATGTTTTCCTTTATAAATTAGAGAGTTACTTCAGAAAGGGCGCATCATGTTGTGTCGAAAAAACATGACAATTTGACCCAAAAAGTAAACTTTATTTATGACCGGAAAATCATCGGGTGGTGGTGGTAATCACTGCCTGGTGGTTAATGCACAGGTTTTTATCACGTTAATTCACTTCGTGAGTAATGAGTAAAAAGTCGGAATAAATATGTGGATATGTCGTCTGCAGAAAGGGGAAATGAGGTTAAAAAATAAAGCAGTTAAATTTCATAGGCCTGTAAGATTTTCTTTTGACGTTATTTTGAGAAGATTGACATCCGTCAGGGTTTATTTAAAATCAGTTCCAGTTTGGGTCAAAGTGGAATATTTTCCGCCTACCTTTCCCGCCACACGCCCTTAAATCTTTCCGCGTTGCTGGCCGTATAAATCACGGTGTGCCTGATATTTCTGTGTCCCAGATAGTCCTGGATAAGCCGCGTATCGGCGCCCAGATCCGCCAGCGCATAGCCGCAGGAATGACGAAGCATATGCGGATGTACCGCCACCGTAATACCGGCTTCCATGCCCCAGTTTTTGAGTAACTTGTAAACATACTGCCGGGTAAGGCTTCCGCCATTTCGGGAAAGAAAAAGCCGCGCGCTTGACGCGTCCCGCCAGTGGCGTCGACACGCCAGCCAGCGCTCCAGGGCAACAATTTCGGTATGAATCAGAGGTTGAATGGTGGAGAAGCCGTTTTTCAGACGCTGGATATAGATTGTTTTATCGGAAAGGCTAATGTCGGTGATTTGTAGATTAACTAATTCACTGACCCGCAGGCCGTGCCTGAAACAAATCTCAATCATGCAGCGATCCCTTTCAGGATAAGCGCTGGTTTTGGTTGCAGCAATTAATGCGTCAATCTCTTTTCGGGTTAAATATTTGCGTTGGGCCATAATAATCTCCTCATAAATTATGATCGGGGGAAGAGATTTATACCCTGAAACCGCTAAGGTTATATCAAAGAAATGTGTAAAGATATTAAAGAAAGCCTGCCGTCCGGCAGGCTAACGCATTATTAGACAATCCTGCACGCGTCCGCTTCCCAGCGGTATCCCACGCCGTACACCGCGCGAATAAACGACTGCTCGGCGTCCAGCGCCTCCAGCTTGCGGCGCAGGTTTTTGATGTGGCTGTCGATGGTGCGGTCGGTTACCACGCGGTAATCGTCATACAGGTTGTTGAGCAGCTGCTCGCGCGAGAACACCTTGCCCGGCTCGTGGGAGAGCGTTTTCAGCAGGCGAAACTCGGCGGGCGTCAGGTCCAGCAGCTTGCCGCGCCAGCTTGCCTGGAAGCGGCTTTCGTCCACGATCAGCGGGCTTTCGGCATCCAGCGCCTGCAGCTCGCGCTGCGGCCTGCAGCGGCGCAGGATGGTCTTCACGCGGGCCACCACCTCGCGCGGGCTGTAGGGCTTGCAGATGTAATCATCCGCGCCAATTTCGAGGCCCAGCAGGCGGTCGATCTCTTCGATTTTGGCGGTGACCATTACGATAGGCACGTCCGAGAAGCGGCGAATTTCCCGGCACAGGGTCAGGCCGTCGGTGCCCGGCAGCATCAGGTCCAGCAGGATCAGGTCCGGCGGCGTCTGGCGCACGTAGGGCAGCACCTGGTCGCCGTGGCTAATCAGCGAAGGGGCGTAGCTTGCCGCGCGCAGGTAGTCGATCAGGAGCTGCCCAAGCTTGGGCTCGTCTTCCACGATCAGGATGCGCGGCGTGTTTTCATCAATGGGTAACTCGGTCATGCTTCTCTCGATAACTCCCGTTCCAGCGGTAATTCTACTGTAATGCTAACCCCGCCAAAAGGCGAATGGGCGGCGCGGATCGTGCCGTTGTGCGCTTCGACGATGTTCACGCAGATTGCCAGCCCCAGTCCGGAGCCGCCGCTCGCGCGGTTGCGCGAGCCTTCCGTGCGGTAAAAACGCTCGAACAGCTTTTCCAGCTGCGCCTCCTGCACGCCGGGGGCAGAATCCGCAAAGGTGAGGGAAAAGCGGCCGTTTTCCCGCGTGCCGGAAATGTGCAGCCCGCCGCCGCTGTCGGTGTAGCGCAGGCTGTTTTCCAGCAGGTTGTTGAAGAGCTGCATCAGGCGGTCTTTGTCGCCAAACACCACGGCGCTGTCCGGCAGCGAAAGGTCAATTTTCAGGTTACGGCTGGCGAAGCGCTCGCGGAAGGCGCCGCTCGCCACTTCTAGAATGTTAATCACGTCCACCGGCGCTTTCTGGTAGGCCAGCGCGCCCTCGTCGGACATAGAGAGCTGGTGCAGATCGTCCACCAGCTTGGTCAGCGTGCCCACCTCCGCCTGCAGGGAAGCGACGGATTCAGGGGTGAACTGGCGCACGCCGTCCTGGATTGCCTCCAGCTCGCCGCGCAGCACCGCCAGCGGGGTGCGCAGCTCGTGCGAAATGTCGGCCATAAAGTCCCGGCGCATCTGCTGGTTTTTTTCCAGCGTGCTCGCAAGCTGGTTAAAGTCCTGCGCCAGCTTGCCCAGTTCGTCCTGGCTGCGGGTGTCTACGCGGGTGGAAAAATCCCCGGCGGCCAGCCTGTGGGTACCCTCTACCAGCCGCTTGACCGGCGCAAGCAGGCCGCGCGCCAGCGGGAAGGTGGCGAGTGCCGCCAGCAGCGTGGAGAGCGCGACGATAAGCCAGCTGGTCTGGCGCTGCTGGCGGTCAAAGTTGATATCGGTATTGCGCGTCAGGCGCTCTACCGGGGAGGCGATCACCCAGCCGACGATGGCATTGTCTACCTTAACGGCGCGCTTTGAGCCGTCCGGCGGTACCGGCGCGCGCGGCCCCACCAGCACGCGCCTCTCCTGGTCGATCACCCAGAACTGGGTGCGCCAGCCGTGCGGCGGCATGCCGGGGCCAGGGCGATCGTCGTCGTTATCGTGCTCCAGCGAGCGCAGGATCTGGAAAATAAAACGGTCGTTATTGCGCAGGAACCGCCAGTTGCCGTGCAGGGCGTACTGCTCGCCCAGCGCGTCGCTCAGCCCCTGCAGGCGCTGCTCGTTGCCGTGCTTGATGTAGTCGATAAACCCGCGCTCAAAGCTCACCCGCACCGCCCAGTGCATGGTGATCAGCAGAACCATACAGGTGGCTAAAATCGCCACAAAAAGCTTGCCGGTAATGCCCGGTCGCCACAGTTTCATGGTGCACTCCTTTTGCCGCGCCGGATAACGACGTTCTTGCTGGTATCCGCCGGTACTCTGGCGAAGATGAAAGCGGGCAGGGCGATAATCACCGCCATGCTGAGGTAGGTGTATAAAAAGACCTGGTGGGCAACCGGGGTGTCTACGCTGAGATGGTGCTGCCCGTACATCCCGAGCAGCAGCCCCGCAACGGTAACGCCCACGCTCATGGAGAGCTGCATGATCATCGACAGCAGGCTATTGCCGCTGCTGGCCAGCCCGTCGGGCAAATCCTTCAGCGTCAGGGTATTCATCGACGAGAAGCGCATGGAGTTGATGATCCCCTGGCAGAAGAGCACCAGCGGCAGCGCGTAGTACCAGCCCATCAGCGCTACGCCCATGAACAGCAGGCTGACCAGCGCCAGCCCGAGCGTGGCGGCGACCAGCACGCGGCGATAGCCAAAGCGGTTAACCACCTGCACCACGATGCGCTTCATGCCCATGCTGCCGAGCACCATCGGGATCATCATCAGGCCCGCGTGGAACGGCGAAAAGCCCATGCCGATCTGTAGAAATACCGGCGTCATAAACGGCAGCATGCCGCTGCCGATGCGCCCGGCAAAGCTGCCGAACAGCCCCAGACGGTAGGTGGCGTTTTTGAACAGCGCCAGGCTGAACAGCGCGCGCTCGTTGCCTCTGGCGTGCCACAAATACCACAGGATGGCAGCGATACCGATCGCCACCAGCGCCGCGAGCGAGAGCGATGAAATTCCCAGCCCCTTTTGGCCGTCGAGCGCCAGCGTCAGCGTGGCCATCCCCGCCGCCAGCAGAATAAAGCCGGTGAAATCAAAGCGCCGGGTCTGCATTTTGTAGTTCGGCATCAGCGTCAGGGTGGCAATCGCCCCGATGATGCCGACCGGCAGGTTGATCAGGAAAATCCAGTGCCACGAGGCGTACTCCACCAGAATACCGCCGAGGGCAGGACCGAGCAGCGGCCCCACCTGGCCGGGCAGGGTGACGAAGGTCATCGCCGCCATATACTGCTCGCGCGGCACGATTTTCATCACCGTCAGCCGCCCGACGGGCACCATCATCGCGCCGCCCACGCCCTGCAGCACGCGCGCCATCACCAGCTGGTCGAGCGTGTTGGCCTGGGCGCAAAACAGCGACCCGGCGGTGAACAGCACTATCGCGGTGAAAAAGATATTCCGCACGCCCACCTTGTCCGCCAGCCAGCCGCTGGCGGGCAGCATGATCGCCACCGTCAGCACGTAGGAGACAATCACCATATGCATATGCAGCGGGCTCTCCCCCAGGCTTCTCGCCATCGAGGGAAGGGCGGTATTGACGATGGTCGTGTCCAGCGACTGCATAAAGAAGCCGAAGGCGACAATCCAAAGCTGCCAGCGAACGCTGCTGGGGAGATCGGTCATTTACTCGGTCACCGTTGTTCTGTTTTTACGCGAAAAGCGCAGCCGCAGGCGGTCAAAGAAAAGATAGACCACCGGCGTGGTATAGAGCGTGAGCAGCTGGCTCATCACCAGCCCGCCGACGATGGTGATCCCCAGCGGCTGGCGCAGCTCGGAGCCGTCTCCGCCGGAAATCACCAGCGGCAGCGCGCCAAACAGCGCCGCCAGCGTGGTCATCATAATCGGGCGGAAGCGCAGAAGACAGGCCTGGAAGATGGCCTCTTCCGGCGTCATGCCGCCGCTGCGCTGGGCGTCCAGCGCGAAGTCGACCATCATGATCGCGTTTTTCTTCACGATGCCGATGAGCAGCATGATCCCAATCAGCGCGATGAGGCTAAACGGCGCGCCGAACAGCTCCAGCGCTAATAGCGCCCCGACGCCCGCCGACGGCAGCGTGGAGAGAATGGTCAGCGGATGCACGTAGCTTTCGTACAGCACGCCGAGCACGATGTAGACCGTCGCAATCGCCGCCAGAATCAAAATGACCTGCGAGTTCATCGTCTCCTGGAATACCTGCGCCGTGCCGGCAAAGCTGCCGCGCACCGTGGACGGCACGCCGAGCTGGGTCATGGCGCGGGTAATGGCGTCGCTGGCCTCCGAAAGCGAGGAGCCGGTTGGCAGGTTAAACGAGATGGTTGACGCCGCGGACAGCCCCTGATGGTTCACCGAAAGCGGCGCGTTCGACGGCTGCCAGCTGGCGAAGTACGAAAGCGGAATCGCCTTGCCGTCGCTGTTGATCACAAACATTTTGTCCAGCGCGCTGATGTCCTGGGTGTAGCGCGGGTCAACCTCCATCACCACCTTGTACTGGTTCATCGGCTGGTAGATGGTGGAGATCTGGCGCTGGCCAAAGGCGTTGTTAAGCAGGCTATTCGCCGCCTCGACGTTAATGCCCAGCCGCGACATGGTTTCGCGATCGTAAATGAGCGCCATCTCCGCACCGTTATCCTGCTGATCGGAGTTAACGTCCGCCAGCTCCGGCAGGGCGGCCAGCGCCTTGCGGATCTTCGGCTCCCACTCGCGCAGGGCGGCAAGGTCGTCAGAGAGCAGGGTGTACTGGTAGCTGGCGTTGGCCTGGCGGCCGCCGACGCGGATATCCTGAACGGCCATCAAAAACAGGTTTGCCCCCGGCTCTTTGGCGAGCTTCACGCGCAGGCGGTCGATCACCTGCTGCGCGGTTTCGCTGCGTTCGTCGCGCGATTTGAGGGTGATAAACATCATGCCGCTGTTCACGCGGGAGCCGCCGGTAAAGCCGGTCACGTTATCCACCGCCGGATCTTCGCGGATGATCTTCATGAAGTCCTGCAATTTACCGCGCATCGCCTGGAACGAGATGCTCTGGTCGGCCTGAATGCCGCCCATCAGCACGCCGGTGTCCTGCTCCGGGAAGAAGGTTTTCGGGATGGTAATGTACATCCAGACGTTCAGCGCGATGGTGCCAATCAGCACCAGGCCAACGATGCGGGTGTGCCTGAGCACCCAGCGCAGTGATTTCCCGTAGCCTTCCTGCATCGCCACAAGGACGCGGCCAAAGCCTTTGCGGCGCGGCTGCGACTGCGGCCTGCTGCGCTTGAGCATCCAGCCGCACATCATTGGCGTTAGCGTCAGCGAAATCACCAGCGAAATGCCTATCGCCACCGAGAGCGTTACCGCAAACTCGCGCAGCAGCCGCCCGGGCAGCCCGCCCATCAGCAGCAGCGGCAGGAAGACCGCCACCAGCGACAGGCTCATGGAGAGCACCGTAAAGCCGACCTCGCGCGTCCCCTGAAGCGCCGCCTGCAGCGGCTTCATGCCCGCCTCAAGGTGGCGGGAGATGTTCTCTAGCACCACGATGGCGTCGTCGACCACAAAGCCGGTGGCGATGGTCAGCGCCATCAGCGACAGGTTGTTAAGGCTAAACCCGCACAGGTACATGGCGGCAAACGTCCCAATCAGCGACACCGGAACGGCCACCGCGGGGATCAGCGTTGCGCGCCCCGAACGCAGGAACACGAACACCACCAGGATCACCAGCGCGATGGAGATGATCAGCGTTTGCTCCACCTCCTCAAGCGAGGCGCGGATCGTCGGGGAGCGATCCTGGGCAATTTGCAGGTCAATCGCTGCCGGAATGGTCTCCCGCAGCTCCGGCAGCCGCTCGCGGATGCCGTTGACCGTCTGGATAATGTTGGCTTCCGGCAGCTTGCGGATCATCAGCAAAATCGCCGGCTTCGCGTTGGTCATCCCGGCGTTGCGCACGTCCTGCACGGAGTTGGTCACGCTGGCAACGTCGCTTAGCCGCACCGCCGCGCCGTTGTTGTAGTGAATAATCAGCGGCTCATACTCGGCGGCCGTTTTTAGCTCGTCGTTGGTCTGGATCTGCCAGCGGTGGCTGTCGTCCTCGATCGCGCCCTGCGGCTTACGCACGTTGGCATTGCTGATGGCGCTACGCACATCGTCCAGCGATACGCCCTGGTTAAACAGCGCCTGCGGGTTAAGGCCCACGCGCACGGCGGGCAGCGAACTTCCGCCCACGTCCACGTCGCCGACGCCGTCGATCTGGGCGATGGTTTGCGCCAGCTGGGTGGAGGCGAAATCGTACAGCTCGCCCTGGGAATAGGTGTCCGAGGTGAGCGTTAAGATCATGATCGGCGCGTCGGAGGGGTTGGCCTTGCGGTAGGTCGGCCTGCTCGGCATGCCGCTCGGCAGCAGGCTCTGCGCGGCGTTGATGGCCGCCTGCACGTCGCGCGCCGCGCCGTTGATGTCGCGATCGAAGCTGAACTCCAGGATGATGCGCGTGCTGCCGAGCGAGCTGCTGGAGGTCATCTCGTTGACCCCCGCGATGCGCCCGAGCGAGCGCTCAAGCGGCGTGGCGACGGACGAGGCCATGGTCTCCGGCGACGCGCCCGGCAGCGAGGCGCTGACCATAATCACCGGAAAATCCACCTGCGGCAGCGGGGCCACCGGCAGCAGCCGGAAGCCGAGCACGCCGCACAGGGTGATAGCGACCGAGATTAAAATCGTCGCCACCGGGCGGTAGATGAAGAGGGCGAAAAACGACATTTACGCCTCCTCTTCACGCTGAGGGAAGCGGCTTTTGGTCCACAGGGCCAGGCGGTCAAACAGCAGGTAGATCACCGGCGTAGTAAACAGCGTCAGCACCTGGCTGACCAGCAGCCCGCCGACCATGCCGATCCCCAGCGGGCGGCGCAGCTCGGCCCCGACGCCGGTGCTGAGCATCAGCGGCAGCGCGCCTAACAGCGCCGCGAGGGTCGTCATCAGGATCGGGCGAAAGCGCAGCAGGCAGGCCTGGAAAATGGCGTCGCGCGGGGACATGCCCTGCTCGCGCTCGGCCGCCAGCGCGAAGTCGATCATCATGATGGCGTTTTTCTTCACGATCCCGATCAGCAGGATGATCCCGATAATCGCAATCACGTCCAGCTCGCTGCCCGCCAGCATTAGCGCCAGCAGGGCACCCACGCCGGCGGTCGGCAGGGTAGAGAGAATGGTGATCGGGTGAATAAAGCTCTCGTACAGTACGCCGAGCACGATGTACATCGCTACCACCGCGGCGACGATCAGCCAGACGGTGCTGCCCAGCGCGGCCTGAAACGCCAGCGTACTGCCCTGGAACTGGGTCTGAATATCCGACGGGAAGCTGATGTTTTTTTCCGCATTCTGGATCGCCTCGACCGCGTCGCCCAGCGAATACCCGTCCGCGACGTTAAACGAAACGGTGGTGGACGGGAACTGATCCAGATGGTTGATGGAGAGCGGGGCGTAGCGCTCTTCGACGCTGGCAATGGCGCTGAGCGGCACGATGCCGCCGTCCTTGCTGGTCAGGCGCACCGTGTCCAGCGCGGCGAGCCCCGGCGTGCTGTCGGTGTTGTGCTCCAGCACCACGCGATACTGGTTTGCCTGGGTGTAGATGGTCGAAATCAGGCGCTGGCCGAAGGCGTTGTACAGGGCGTTATCCACGTCCGCCATGGTGATGCCCAGGCGGCTGGCGGCGTCGCGGTTCACGTTGACGTAGGCCGCCAGCCCCTTGTCCTGCCAGTCGCTGCTGACGTCAGAAAGCTGCGGCAGCGCCTGGAGCGTGTTGACCAGCTGCGGTACCCAGGTGCTGAGCGCGTCGAGGCTGGTGGCCTGAAGCGTAAACTGGTACTGCGTGCGGCTCACCTGGGTGTCAATGGTCAAATCCTGAATCGGCTGCAGGTAAAGCGAAATGCCCGGCACCTTCGCCACCGCCTGCTGCAGGCGCTCAATCACCGCGTTCACGCGGTCCTCACGCTCGTCGAGCGGCTTGAGGTTAATTTGCAGCCGCGCGCTGTTCAGCGACGGGTTGGTGCCGTCCACGCCGACGTAGGCGGTCAGGCTTTCCACCGCCGGGTCCTTCATCACGATCTCGGATACCTGCTGCTGGCGCTGGGCCATGCTGGCGAACGAAACCGACTGCGGGGCCTGGAGGGTGCCCTGGATGATGCCGTTGTCCTGAATCGGGAAGAAGCCTTTCGGGATGAAAATCCACAGCATCACGCTCAGGGCCAACGTACCCAGCGCCACGCCGAGCGTCGCCCACGGGTGGTTCAGCACCTTCGCCAACAGGCGGCCGTAGGCGGCAATGATGCGCTCGAACATGCGCTCGGAGGCGCGCGAGAAGCGGTTTTGCTTGCGCAGGGATTCCGCGCTCAGCATGCGCGCGCACATCATTGGCGTTAGGGTTAGCGACACCACGGCGGAGATCAGGATCGCCACCGCCAGCGTGACCGCAAACTCGCGGAACAGGCGGCCCACGATATCGCCCATAAACAGCAGCGGGATCAGCACCGCAATCAGCGAGAAGGTCAGCGAGATGATCGTAAAGCCAATCTCCCCCGCACCCTTAAGCGCGGCGGCGAGCGGCTTTTCGCCCTTTTCGATGTAGCGCGAGATGTTCTCGATCACCACGATGGCGTCGTCCACCACGAAGCCGGTGGCGATGGTGAGCGCCATCAGCGTCAGGTTGTTAATCGAAAAATCAAGGAACACCATGACGGCGAAGGTCCCGACCAGCGACAGCGGTACGGCGACGGCGGGAATAATCGTCGCCGGAACGTTGCGCAGGAACAGATAGATGATCATCACCACCAGCGCGATGGCGAGCATCAGCTCGAACTGGGTGTCGGTGACGGAGGCGCGAATGTTGGTGGTGCGGTCGGAAAGCACCTTCACGCTGACCGACTTCGGCAGGCTCTCAATCAGCTGCGGCAGCATCGCGCGGATGCTGTCGGCGGTATCAATGATGTTGGCGCCGGGCTGGCGCTGAACGTTCATGACGATCGCCTGCTGTTTGTTCGCCCACGCGCCCAGCCAGCTGTTTTCCGCGCCTTGTTCAACGGTCGCCACGTCGCCCAGGCGAATCGGCGCGCCGTTCTGGTAGGCAACGATCAGCTGACGATACTCGTCGGCGGACTGCATCTGATCGTTTGCGGAAAGCGTGACCGCGCGCGTTGGGCCATCGAGCGAGCCTTTCGCCGAGTTGACGTTAGCGTTGCTGATGGCGGTGCGGATGGTCTCGCTGGTTAAGCCCAGCGCGGCAATCGCCTGCGCGTTCAGCTTCACGCGCACGGCCGGGCGCTGCCCGCCCGCCAGCGTCACCAGGCCGACGCCGGAAACCTGAGAAATTTTCTGCGCCACGCGGGTTTCGACCATGTCTTCCACCTGCGTCATCGGCAGGGCGGAGGAGGTGACCGCCAGCGTCATGATCGGCGGGTCCGCCGGGTTGACCTTGCTGTAGACCGGCGGGTTGGGCAGGTCGGACGGCAGCAGGTTGGTGGCGGCGTTAATCGCGGCCTGCACCTCCTGCTCGGCGACGTCCAGCGACAGCGTAAGCTGGAACTGCAGCGTGACCACCGACGCGCCGCCGGAGCTTTGCGAGGACATCTGCTTGAGGCCGGACATCTGGCCGAACTGGCGCTCCAGCGGGGCGGTAATGGCGGAGGTGACCACGTCCGGACTGGCGCCCGGATAAAGGGTCACCACCTGAATCGTCGGGTAGTCCACTTCCGGCAGCGCCGAAACCGGCAGGAAGCGGTAGCCAATAATCCCGGCCAGCAGGATCGCCACCATCAGCAGGGTCGTGGCAACGGGGCGCAGAATAAACAGGCGTGATGGCCCACCTGTAGCGCTTGGCGGCATCACCTGCATCAGTCTTTCGCTCCCCGTTTCGCAGGCTGTTCGGCTGCTGCTGTGCCTGCGTGCGCCTCGACGACTTCGACTTTGGCTCCTTCGGTCAGGCGGTCAATGCCGTCGGTGACGACGCGGTCGCCCGCTGAAAGCCCGGCGGCAATCACCACCGTCTGGCTGTCCTGAATCCCGGTTTTCACCAGATGTTTGCTCACCTTATTGTCGCCGTTCAGCACCCAGACGAAGTTTCCTTCATTACCCATCTGCAGCGCGGCGGTGGGGATCACCACGGCGTTCTCTTCCGTCGCAACCAGCATGCGCGCATTGACGAACTGGTTCGGGAAGAGGGCGTCATCCTCATTGTTAAAGCGCGCCTTCAGCTTGATGGTGCCGGTCGTGGTATCGATCTGGTTATCCAGGCTGAGCAGGGAACCTTCGCTGAGCTTCTGTTTGTTGGTGCGGTCCCAGGCCTCGACCACCAGCCCTTTTCCGGCCTTCTGCGCCTGCACCACGGTGGCGATGTCGCTCTCCGGCAGGGTAAAGACCAGATCGATTGGGTGGGTCTGGGTGATGACCACGATGCCCGTGGTATCGCCGCTGGAAATCTGGTTGCCGATGTCCACCTGCTTGAGGCCTACGCGGCCGTCAATCGGGGCGGTGATGCGGCTCCAGTCGAGCTGGAGCTGCGCGCTGGCAACGGCGGCTTCATCGGCCTTGACGGTGCCCTGCGTTTCGCTAACCAGCGAGCGCTGGGTGTCCAGCTCCTGTCTGGAGACCAGGTTGGTTTTCACCAGCTGCTGGTAGCGCGCCAGATCGCGCTGGGCGTTGGCGAGCGTGGCTTTATCTTTGGCGAGCTGCCCCTGCGCCTGCGCAAGGTTGACCTTAAACTGGCTCGGATCGATTTCGGCGAGGAGATCCCCGGCCTTTACCTGCTGCCCTTCCTGAAAATGCAGGGCCATCAGCTGGCCGTCAACGCGGCTGCGCACCGTAACGGTGTTGGCGGCGGTAATGGTCCCTAAACCCGTAAGATAACGCGGCACGGCTTTATTCACCGCGGTGGCCGCCTGAACCGGAGCCAGCGCGCCGCCGCGCATGCCGCGACGTCCGCCCGAGGCCTGCTGCGGGTGGCTGCTGGCACCCGCAGGTGCAGACGTTTTTGCAGAGTGGTTATGCCAGTACCAGGCGGCGGCAAGTGCCACCACAATGATGCCGGCGGCAATGGCCCAGCGGGATTTGTTACGGCCTTTCATCGTTATACGTTCTCATCCTGAAACACTTCGGGGAATGATACTAGTTTAGTCAGGCATCCCGGCAGAAAAATGGAGGAAATGTGGAACACCGTAGGGAATTGTCTGATAGGGACGTACGGCGAGAGGCAACGTGATTTGCTTCCGGCGTTTAGATTTACGCGGCGCAGGCAGCGCTTTTAAGTAATAGGCGTAAAAACGCAATGCCCAGAAATAGACAATAAAAATTAAAAGAAGAAAAAATAAAAATGGATGAATGATTTTCTAAGATAATTTCCAACATATTTAAAAAGGCTTAGGAATTTTCTCTAATTAAATATTTTATAGCGTTTTTATATCATTTCATTAACAATCAAATGGTTTTAGGGTGTCGTGATATAGAGTATTGATTTAATTGCCAAATTTTACCTTCAGGACGATGCGTGCAATTTGATGTGGATCAAAAATTAAAATTAGTGAAAAAATATGAATTTGAATATATTGTTGGTTTTTAATTCTTATTAAAAGAGCATTGCGGGGTTTTAATGCTAGTTTTGTCGACTTTTGCTGATTTTAGGTTAGGGGTTTTCTCAAGTAGGTTGAGAATATTCGTATTTTTGTTTGTTGTTATGTAACTTAATTCAAATAATAATTTTTTTCGCGCAGCGGTTATTGCTCGCATCTAATGGAGCTTCTGACATATCCCTAATATTGTCAGGTAGCAAGTATGTTCTCAGGAGAAGATAAAATGAAAAAATTATTACTGGTTGCCTCTTTGGCTTCTGTATTTGCTACAGCAAATGCGCTGGCGGACGTCACCGCTTCGGCCACCGCATCATGGGATGCGACCGCGACGAAAGACACGACCAGCATGCTGGTGGTGACCCCTCTGAACTCTTTGACGTTCCAGTACGCCGAAGGCCTGAAGGGCTTTAACGCTCAGGACGGGGCGTTTGACGTCACGATTCAGGGCCAGGACAGCGCAACGGATTTCAAATTGACCGCGCAGGTTATTAGCAGCACGCTGACGAATGCCAGCGGTGATGCCTCGACGCTGAACGTTGGCGTGGCGTGGAATGGCAAAGCCCTGTCAAACGCCTCTGAAACCATCCTTGTGAACGGATCCTCAACGTCCGGTCTTGAAAGCCTGATGGCCGACGGCGCGTACAACGGTACGAAGCGCGTTAGCGATCGGTCCAGCTTCAAGTTCACCATTGCCTCCGCCACGTCTGACGGAACGACGGCCGTAACGGATTACTCCTCGCTACCGGACGGCTACTGGACGGGCGACGTGAAGGTACAGTTCAACGCAACCTGGACCACCCCAACGGCGTAATGCATCAGAATTCGGGGGAGATCTCCCCCGAGTTTTTAGAGGAAATGTCATGAAGAGATATTTGCCAATAACCTTTTTGGCAGGGATGGTGCTGTCCTTTTCGTGCCTGGCAATAAACGTGGGCGATATTACGTCGATAATGACCGCAGACCAGAGTTCATTATCGAAAGAAATTACCAATACTACCGATGCTGCCCGCTACGTCAGCGTCTCCATAAAGCCGCTTTCTTCACCGCTGCCCGATGGTGTGGAAATTAAACCCAATAATGCGGGCGAGATTTTGCTGACCCCGGCCAACCTTATTCTGCCCGGCCAGGCGAAAGACGTATTTCGTTTTTTCTATAAAGGCCCCGCCGATGACAGGGAGCGCTATTACCGGCTGCAGTGGATCGATGAGCCGGTGAGTGAAACCGGCGTAACGCATGCCAGCAAGGCCGCCGTTGCGACGGCATCCGCTGAAATCGGTACGCTGCTCGTCGTCGCGCCGCGAAAAGAGCGGTTCGATTACGCTCGACGTGATGACGTCATTGAAAATAAGGGAAATGTATCGTTTCGCGTCATCGCCTACGGCGCATGTAAAGACCCCTCTCACGACCGCGGGAAAGGCTGTCGCGAGCGGTATTACGTGATGCCGGGTACGACAATTAAGCTTCAGCGTACGGACGTAAATAATAAAAATTCACATGTCGGTATCTGGCATGGCAAACAGTTTATTTCCGCTAAGTAATAAGCAATGACGTTTTCCGGTCGGGATTAAAATAGCGAAGCGTAAGGATGCATATGTCATTTAACTCTCTGGCAGGTAGAGGCGTTATTCTCTCTTTGACGTTAATTCCTGGGTACCTGAATGCCGCGCCTGTTAAAATTGGTCATTACGTTATTCCCGGTGCCTTTGCACAATCCCTGGAGCAGGGGATGAGCGTCCCCGTTTATATTCGATATGAGAAAACTGATGAAAAAAGCCAGCAAAAGATAGCTGATGCAGTTATTTCATTGGATAACGGAAATATTATCGTCAGGTCTATTACGCTGGTTGATTTGCCGGATAACGCCGTGCTGTCGGATAAAACCCGCGCGATGGTTGATAAAATGCGCGACGTAAAGTTTCGCGATAACACCTCAATCGTCCTGACGCCCGACGCCAGCCTGACGCTTAACGTCTCTTCGTTTCATCTGGAAATGATCGTCAGCAAGGATGCGCTCACGGAAGCAATCGTGGCGCGAAGCAGCCTGCTCGGGCCTTCCAGCGTTAACGGCGTCTCCAACGTGCTGAATTATAATTTTGGCTCGTATTACAACGATTATAAAAACGGCAGCAGCTCACGGAGCTATTTAACCGTCGATAATATGACGGCGCTCCGGGAGCACCATTTTAATATCAACGGCTCGCTTTATGGCATTGGCAACAGCAATAGCACCGGCAAACTTTATCGGGCGATGTACGAGCGCGACGTTGGAGGCTACCGGGTGGCGCTGGGGATGCTCGATACCTGGAACGTTCAGTCTATTGCCAGCCTTAACGCGCTAAACGGCGGAAAAATCTACGGCGTAAGCTACGGCAATAAGGGCAGCACGGTTATCGAGAATACGACGCTGGCGCTAACCCCGATAAAGGTATTTCTGCCCGCGGCAGGTGAAGTGCACGTTTTCCGTGAGGGGCGGCTGCTCAGCGTCCAAAACTTCAATATGGGCAGCTATGAAATTGATACCAGCAAATTCCCCTACGGCGTGTACGACGTCAGGGTCGATATTGTGGTGAATGGCCGCACGGTCAACACTCTCGTAAGCCGGGTCAATAAAATCTTCTCGAGGCGACAGCAGGCGGGGGCCGGTTCATTCTCGTGGCAGGTTTTTGGCGGCTCCCTGGACTACGACCGCGTAAGCTACAGGCGTCATCATTACCGCGACGAGGGCAGCGAGCAGACGTGGATTGCAGGAGGCGCCGCGTCCGCCACCCTGGCGGTGCTGTCCGGGCTCAACGTGAAATCGACGCTTTACGGTTTCGACGCGAACGCCGTCAACGAAACGGACGTGACGCTCAGCGTCAATGAGCACGTGAGCGTGGGCGCCCAGACGCTGGTGGCAAACGACGGCACGTGGCGAAACGTGAGCAATATTACGCTGTCGTCGCCGGGGGGATTCGGATCGCTGTGGGCGTCCCGCGAGGATAGCCATATCGGATCGCGTTTGCCGGTGCAGGAGCGCGATAACGACTCGGTAGGCGCGACGCTCAATCTGAGCAAATTTGTGCCTCACGGCGGTTCACTTACCGTGAGCCAAACCGTGAACCGCTATTCCGGCAACAAGTACCGCAATCTCGACTACAGCACGACGCTCTATTCCGGTCGTTATGCCACGGTGGGGTTGCGCGCGGGGCTCCAGCGCTATTACTACAACAACGTCAACGATGACGGACGCCAGGAGCGCTATGTCAGCCTGGATTTCTCCCTCCCGCTGGCCTCGTGGATGAGCCTGGGCGTTTCGAGGGATCGTTACGGCAGCACGCAGGGGAATATCAGCGCCCGCAAGCAGTTCGCAGAAGGGGCGATCAGGTCGGTGGGGCTTTCTGCATCAACGCGCCTGAGCGGTGAGCAGGCCGGCGATAACCGCTACTCCGTCAACGGCAACCTGGGGTATGACACGAAATACAATGCCGGCACCGTTTCGGTGACCCGCGCCGGGGATGCCTCTACCAACATGAACTATTCCTCGCAGGGCTCGGTCGCGTGGGCGGGCGGAGAGTTTGGCCTGAGTAAGGAAAGGGAGCGTTCGGGGATAATCATTAAAACCGATAGCGTGGGCGACGGAAGGCTGGCGGCGAAAATTAATAATCAACACTATGTGCTGAGCGGCAGCTCGAGCTTTATCGCCCTGCCGCCGTATGCCCAATACAAGCTGGAAATAATGAACGATAAAAATTCGGAAGACAGCTTTGATATTGTTTCCGGGCGTAAAGATACGCTTAACCTTTATCCCGGCAACGTCGGCATCGTGTCGCCCGATATAAAAAGCATGGTGACGGTATTTGGCCGCATCCGCTATCCCGACGGTAACCTCGCGGCGAACGTCGATATTCACAATCACATTGGAAAAACGCGTACCGACGATAAGGGCGAGTTTGCCATTGATATCGATAAAAAATTCCCCGTGATTACCCTCGTTTCACGCAGCGGAAATATTTGCGAAGCCGATTTGGATCTTAACAAGGCGCGCGGTGCCGCGTGGGTGGGCGATATTCAGTGTAACGCTCAGGAATCGCTGGCCCAAAGGTAAGGATAAAAAAATGAAATTACTTCATAGATTGCTTTTTGCCTGCGCCATACTGCCGATCTCGGGCCCGGCGCTGGCCCTCACGGCGTCAACGCAGGCGGCGGTGAGCAACACGTTTTTGTTTATCGAGAATAACGTCGATAATGAATTTTTCATCACGCCTTCGTCGCTCGATCCGCGCATCAGCGGCGCGAACACGTGGGTGAAATATGGTTCCGATCAGGACAGCCTGGGCTATATGGGCATCGTCGGCTGGGTTGCCAATACGAATTATTATAAAGACATGTGGATTGAAAACTCGCCAATAAGCGAACCGTTCCGCGGGATCCGCTGTACGACGGGCGCTAACTGCCCGTCGTCAGGCTACATATCCGCGGATTTAACCGACCGATTCGGTTTCTATCACACGAAAGCGACGGGGGGAGGCATTGGCGGAGGGTATTACGGCTTCGCGTCTTTGGGCGACGCTGCCTATGACTATTTCCGCAATATGTCCGTGGGGGCCACAGAAACCTATAACCTCAACTTTTGCCGCACGACGGTCGACTATGATTATGCAGCCGGCGAGCGCTGTAAGGATCAAAGCAGCGGCAACTGGTACATTCGGCCCTATTCACTGACCAAGGTAGGGCACCTGTCGCTTGAATCGACCAACGCGTTCCAGGAATTGTGGATCGCCAGCGACGGTACGCCCAGCATCGCCAAAGACAGCGGCTTCTGCGAGCTGGGCGTGGTGGGCAACGTCGACGGCGTGATCTGCAAAATGATCTCGTATCATTTTAGCCAGTCCAGCAGCCTGACAAATTCGCTGCGTATTCGAATGTACGCCGACAGCGCGCTGCTGGGCTTTTCACCGGCTGCGGCAACGATTAAATATTCCGGCGATGGGCAAAGCTGGACAAACTTCAGCAGCGCGGTGATTTACAGCAACCTCTTCAGCAGCGGCGGAGAGTATGTCTATGTCTTTCTCTCAAAGACGTTTTTAAAGAATATGGTCGACGCTGGCGTGAGTATTTCGAACACGCAGCCCTTTACGTTTGCATTTACGAATAGCGTGACGCCGGAGTCGGGTTATTATCAGTTTTCACCGTCGCTACAGCTGAATATTGTGCCGAAAGAGTATGGGATAAGCATATTGACGTCGGACAATACCACCTCAGCCAGCGGCAGCGGCGTCATAGGAGAAGAAACGCCAATTGAGATGGATTATGTCATTACCGTATCCGGCCCGCGCCAGGCAGATAGCATTACGGCGCAGGTTACCGGAGACAGCACGACGATCAATTCTGTTCCTTACTGCCTGTTTACGTCCGGGCAGGACGGCATAAATGTGCCCATTCCGGCGTATCTGCGCTACAGCGACCGTTCCGGCGGCACCGTGCAGGCGCGCAACAGCTGCGGCGAAGAGGCCATAAGCCTCAGCAATGCGCTATGGCAGCAGGCTCCATGGGATGCAAACAACACCGACGACGGCAGCTTTTTCACGACAAACCTGACGCTGCTGTTTCCTATGAATGACTCCCGCTCTTTGCTCACGGTCTCCGGCAGCGACTGGGAAGGCGTGGTGAGCGCAAGCGGCGAGCTGCGGGTGACGGCAAACTGGGTGGGAGTCACGCCATGAGCCGTGGGCGCGTAGCGATTTTTTATTCAGCACTCCTGCTGGCGGCGTTGTTTTTACCACGCGCGAACGCCATTTATCTGGACTCAACGATCTATGAAATGGCGTCCGACGAGTCGTTTATCAGCAAGCGAATCGTGAACGACGGCAGCAAACAGAATTTATACGGTATCGCAGCCGTAAAAATAGACCGGCCGGGAGCGGGAGGCGAACGTCGTGAACGTATTGCAAACGGAGAGCTTCTCTTTGCTCCGCTGAGCTTCTCGCTGTCTCCGGTAAGCGGTGAGTTTTTCAAGATTTTCTATCGCGGACCGGAAGACGATCGGGAGCGCTACTACAGGATCCTGTTTAGGGAGATGCCTATGCTGTTGTTTCCCGAGAAACGTGGAGGAAAAAAAAGCGAGGCGGTACCCGTCGTTGCCATGGAAACCATTCTGGTGGTTCGCCCCAGAAAAATCAGTTTTAGCTATTCGCTGGACGAGAGTCGAGGCGTAATAAAAAATACCGGAAATACATTTTTTAAGCTCATTCTGCACAAAGGCTGTCACTCGGCGGACGATGAGGCCGAGATGATTTACCTGCTGCCCGGCGAAACGTTTGATAGCGCAAGGTTGAAGGGGCAAAATAAAAAATTCATTGTCGCGATGAAAAAATATATACCCTTGGGTAATGCCTGTTTTGATGCGCAAAACAGCATCAAATGAAAAGAATATTATATTGCTAACTCTTTTCAATAAAATTATTCTGGATCGGGTGATGATATCTCCATGAGAATATAAGAGCCTATTCAGATGAAATGTGTGATTAATGAACGGATCGTATATGATTTCAACAATAGAGAGTTGAGTTTATATTCCAGAAAGGTAACTTTACCCGCAGCAACGGCAAGATTACTCGCATTGTTTATTATGCATAATGGTCAGCAGGTTAATCGTGAGCCTATTATTGAGGAGGTGTGGGGAAAGCATGGCATGGCACCCTCTGGACACAGTCTCAATAAAAATATTAGCCTTTTACGCAAAGCATTTTCTGAACTTGGCGAATTAAATTTAATTGAAACCATCCCTCGCGAAGGCTTCGTTTTTCGGGCCAGTATCAGGAGTCTGGATCCTTATTCTCTGGACATCACACCGTCAACGGCAATGGACAGAAATGAAGAGGGGCGCAACAGCAATAGGATATTTTATTTTCTATGGCTAACGGTTGGCGTATTAGTGTTGCTTGCCTCAGGACTTTTGTATTGTGGTTTCTTCAAAAATGACGATGTTACCTTCGTGCGGAAAATAGGAGGCTGTAAAATATTCACAACGCGTGATAACCCTCCTGGGAAAATTGCCCATTTCCTGCTGACGGAAAAATGGCAGAAGATCCGCTCCGTCTGTTCAGAAGGACAGCGGGTGATCGTGTTCTATGATGACAACAGTCTTTCAGGCGATAACAGGCTAAAAGAACATTTTCTAAGCGTGTGTCCGGCGGATAAAAAAGGTATGGCGTATGCGTGTGAAAATTACGTTTATTAGCCTGAGCGTGCTTCTTATGGTTATTTTCTTGCTGGCCTTTCTGATTCACGCTAACCCCAGCGCGCTGGTGTGTACTGCCCGATATCATCTCGCGTTAAGTACGCAGCAGGATGGGATCGCTATCAGCGGTGAGGTTTTACAGGTTTTTCGCATCGCTTCGAAGTCAGAAGGGGTTGTTTCACAGGTGGGCGTCATTAAAGTAAATGAGAAAGCCTATTCGGTAAACCGAACGACAATCATAAAGTTTGTCGGTAAGGACAGCGATGGATATCTGCGCACCCTGCGCAAGGGGATCGTTAAGAATGAGAATGATGATCTCCCTGACGCCATCACGGATATCCTGATGTCTAAGCAAAAGCTATTTTTTTATAAAGTCATGCCCATATCCGGGAATATTTATGGAATAAGAGATTTACGTCGTACGATTGCTGTTTGCAGAGCCGACCGGCCGGAAGGCATGCACCGGTTCACCAGGATTTTTTCACCCGCCATGTCGTCGTGGTGAATATAAATCCTGAATAACGCAGTACTGTATTATTTTATGCTGTCTTGATGTGAATTTCAGGACGTTTATGTGTACTGGACCCTGACTGCGTTTTCTCCTGTCCGGATTCTTAAAAGGATTTTACTATGCCCATAATGCGATAAAGCACTTTTTAAGGGAGGGGATTAACCGAAATTCCGACTTAAAACGTCACGCTGCGCCTGGCGCGTAGCGTCTATAAGCCGTTCCATGCGAAATACAAATTCATAGGCGCTTTTAAACGGGCGAGAGGATTACGTTGTATAAATAACGGTGTGGTAATTATTATGAATGCGAAAAAGATATTTCTTCTAAGCTATGATATTTATCTTTTCTCAGGGATTAAATCATTCATACCTAATCTAGTACTGGTAGATGCAAACACGTTTGTCCTGGACGCGAGCTTATTAACGCCTCGGTTCAGCTCGTGCCTGCTTATTGTGGATACGCGCGTGCCTTTTCTTTGGGTGAATAAATGGCTGCAGCGAAACAGCAGCTAGTTCAGCAATTTCAAATGCGTCGCGTTAACGATGAGTGAAAGTCAGTGCATTAATCGGGGATATGAATCTCTCGAGTCGGTAAGCGGCAGTTTAACCATTAAGAGTATTATCCACTTTTTGCAAAGCAGAGCGCTGAATCCAATGGTCAATGGCATGGCGCAGGGTGAGGAGGTGATGACATTTCAGCTTACCGATTTTGAAGAGGAATTATTCAGAGTTTCCTTTGATAAGGAGGCTCTGGACGATTTCTGCATCGCCAACTCGCTGACCAAAAAAGCGCTGTATCGCTACAGGGAAAAAATCACCCATCGCCTGGGCCTGAGCCATTTTAATGAAAGCATCATTTTCGTTTGCCGTAATAATTTGCTTGGCTTCTCTGCGCACGGAAAAGAGCACGCCCACGCGCCGGCTGATAAAAACGGATCGGAAAGCCCTGAGGCCCAGCGGTTGAGCCTGGCATTAAAAAATGACGAAATTGTTCCCTGGTTTCAGCCCATCGTCGATGGTCAGGGAGAAGTGCGCGGCGTGGAAATACTTGCGCGCTGGCCAATGGGCCATAACTACGCAATCTCGCAGCGCGAATTTATTCCTCTCGCGGAGCAAAGCGGGCTAATGAGCGAGCTCACAAGCTATCTGATGAACAAAGTGGCTGAGGATCTTAACCTTTGCCGCGGATGGGGGGATAAATCGCTTTATGTCGCGTTCAACGTCAGCCCGGCGCATTTAAGCAATCCGGTATTTTATTGGGAATGCCTGCATTTCCTCGAGCTTACGGCTTCGCTACCGGTTACGCTGATGATTGAAATTACGGAAAACCAAACGCTTCAGGTTAACCTTGCCCTGAAGGAGCTCATGCGCTCTTTACGAAATAGAGGCGTCCTGTTTGCGCTCGATGACTTTGGTACGGGCTATGCCAATTTATGTTATTTAAATGAACTCGATTTGGACGTTATTAAGATTGATAAAGTGTTTATCAATACTATTAAGAACGAGGAGCAGACGTTGCCGATGCTGGAGTCGATCATCAATCTGGCGAAATTGCTGGGGCTGGGCATCGTGGCGGAAGGCGTGGAGCGTGAACCGCAGCATCAGTGGCTTACCGATCGTCAGGTCGACCTGCTGCAGGGATATTATTATTTACCGCCGGTCAGCTTTTGCGACTTCGCTTACTATGCCCGGCTTGAACATGCCTCCGGCCTCGGAGCAGAGAAGGGCTGGCGCTATGGTGATGATAGCGTGAGGCTCACCGCACCTTAGGGGAGAGCCTCTTTCGTGGATGCCGGGCTTAGCCGCTAAACACCACCTGCGCCCAGCGGGCCAGCCCCGCGGTTACGGAACCAAAGTCATCGCCTCCCGCAATCGGAATGCCCGGCAGCTGTTCCGCCAGCGCTTTTTTGACCAGCGGTGAGCGGGCGCTGCCGCCGGTCAGGTAAATCACGTCCGGCTTCTCGTTGCCGTTTTCGAGCGCCAGCTGCACCTGCTCCAGAATCCGCTGCAGCGGCTGGGAAAGCGCCGCCTCAAGCCCTTCCTGTGAAATCGCCGTGGCCAGGTCGTCGCTGATGAACGGCAGAGACACCGCGTGTTCCGGGCGATCGGAAAGCGCGATTTTGCTCTCTTCAGCGGTTCGCACCACGCGATAGCTCAGGCGCTGGCGCCACACCTTATGCAGCAGGGCGACTTTATCCGCGTCCTGCGCGTCGCGCACCAGGTCGTTGAGGAAGCGGCCGTTGGCGGTGCTGTAAAAATCGCTCTGCGCCGGCACGTCGTTGATGGCGATGGCGTTCCACCACGGCAGGATCGGCAGGGCGATGCCTTTTTCAGTTTGCCCGCCCATGCCGAGCAGCGGCATCAGGCTTTTGAACGCCAGGGCGATATCCAGATCGTTACCGCCGACGCGGCAGCCGCTGTGGCCGAGAAGGCTGTTTTCGCGATCGCGACGGGCGTGCCACTGCGGCCCCATCAGCAGCAGCGAGCAGTCCGTAGTCCCGCCCCCGATGTCGACAACCAGCACGCGCTTCTCTTCCGTTAGCGTGGCCTCGAAGTCCAGACCGGCCGCGACCGGCTCGTACTGGAACACCACGTCGCGAAAGCCCGCGCGGTGCGCGGCGCGCTCAAGGATGCCCTGAGCCTGCCGGTTCGCCTCATCGCCGCCCAGCCCCTGGAAGTTAATCGGACGACCAATCACCGCCTGGTCAATCGCCTCCGTCACCTGCGTTTGCGCCTGGTTGCGGATGTGCAGCATCATGGCGCAGACCAGATCTTCAAACATCGCCACCTGCTGCGGCTTCAGGCCGCTGGCGCCGAGGAAGGATTTCGGTGACTTAACGAAGTACACCTCTTCCGGGTCTTCAATGTAGTGCCCGAGCGAGGAGAGGCCGAACTGCACGCTGGACGGCGTGACCTCAATGTCTTCATCGCGGTTAAAGCTGACCGCCCGGCGCAGCAGGGCCTGGCTTTCCGCCGCGGTGGCAGGAACCTGGTGATGGCGATACAGCCATTCGCTGACCGCTTCACGCGTCGGGGCGCAGAGCATTGACGGCAGCAGGGTGCTCTCCTTCTCCATTTTCAGGAGCTGAGGCTGGCCGTTTTGCATAATCGCCACCGAGCAGTTCGCGGTGCCGTAGTCGAATCCAATAAACACGTTAAGTCCCCATGCCGGTGAGAAGGGGCGAGACTTTAGCGAAATGTCCGCCTGGCGACAACAGGAATATGAAAGCAAGGCGAAACCGATGCTTTCCGTTTAGACTCAGGAAAACCTGAAAGGAGCGACGATGTATACCCTGACCTGGCAACCCCCCTACGACTGGCACTGGATGTTTAGCTTTCTTGGCGCGCGTGCGGTGACCGGCGTCGAAACCGTCACGGAGGCCTACTACGAGCGCAGCTTTGCCTGCGAGGGGTACCAGGGGATATTTCGCGTGACGCCGGACGAGCAGGCCCAAACGCTTCAGGTGACGCTCAGCCCCGGGTTAATTCCGGTTGCGCAGGCCTGCCTTGCGCGAATCGGGCGGCTTTTCGATCTCGACTGCGATCCTGCTGCGATCCGCTCGGCGCTGGGGGAGCTGGGGGCCGAACGGCCCGGCCTGCGCCTGCCCGGCGCGATGGATGCGTATGAACAGGGCGTGCGGGCGATCCTTGGGCAGCTGGTGAGCGTGGCGATGGCGGCCAGGCTGGCGACGCGCGTGGTCGAGCTGTGCGGCGAACCGGTGAAAGACGCCCCGGGATACCGCTGCTTCCCAACGCCATACGCGCTGGCCGCGGCCGATCCGCTGGCGTTGAAAGCCCTCGGCATGCCGCTAAAGCGCGCGGAGTCGCTGATTCATCTGGCTCAATCGGTGGTCGACGGCGAGTTTCCGCTATCGCCGCCCGAGGACGTCGAGGCCGGAATGAAGGGCCTGCAGCAGCGGCCTGGCATTGGCCGATGGACCGCAAACTATCTCGCCCTGCGCGGCTGGCAGGCGAAAGATGTTTTTCTTCCGGACGATTATCTGATCAAGCAGCGCTTTGCCGGCATGACGGCCGCGCAGATACGCCGCTACGCCGAGCGCTGGCGGCCCTGGCGCTCGTACGCGCTGCTGCACATCTGGTATACGGAGGGCTGGAAGCCCTAGTTAATCGCGAAGTAGCTGGTGTTCAGCAGAAGCTCCAGCGGTTTCGGTTCCGAGAGGGTATCCCCGTAGATGTAGTCGATGCCAATACCGGAAAGCGTGTCCATCATGATCGGCTGATTGCACGGCCCGGCCAGCGTTTTCATCCCCAGCCGCTGGGCGTGGCCCTGAATAATGGTCACCATCATTTCGTCCATCAGGTTCCCGTGGACGTGCGTGACGATGTCCGGATCGAGCATCAGGTAATCGGCCACGTTGGCGCTCAGGTGGTTGAATATGTCCATATCCCCCCCGACCTGGCTCAGCACAACGCGGCAGCCCGCGCCGCGGAGTTTGTGCAGCCCCTGCTGGAGCTTGACGTCTTCAGAGCGAACGACGTTAACGGGGATAACCAGGTGCAGCAGCCGTCCCGGCAGCGGCCCGTTCTGCAGATGATCGAGCAGCTCATCGACCAGCGTGGCGCTGGACAACCCCGCCTCCGACAGCGGCAGGGCGACGCCGAGCCCCTTCGTGGCCACCAGCGCGGCGAAGGTGCGGAAAAACTCCCCGAAGAGACGCCTGTCGAGCGCGTGCAGCAGCTCCCGCTCGGTCAGCCCTGCGCGGAAGGCCTGCTCCTCCTGCATCTCTCCCTGGCTGGTCCACAGGCGTAGCGAAATCAGCCAGAAGCTGCACGTTTCCGGAATGCGCGGAGACGCAACGCTGCGGGCCATCATCACCAGCGGGTTGTCTTTAATCATGTGCCACTGTTCATCCAGAGACATCATGCTGCGCATGCTGTGCGCGCGTTCCTGCTGCGGGGTGTAAACCGTCACTACGCCGCGTCCGTTATTTTTCGAGGCGTAGCAGGCAATATCCGCCTGCGACATCACCTCCGCGGCCTGATAGTTCGCGTCGTCGAGGATCGTAATCCCGGCGCTGGCGCCGATACGGTGCAGGCGGCCTTCCCACATAAAGTGATAGTTGTTGATCGAATGAATCAGGCGACCCGTAATATAGCGTGCGCTCTCAACGTTGCAGTCCGGCAGCAGCAGGCCAAACTCATCGCCGCCCAGGCGCGCCAGCACGTCGCTTGAGCGCAGCATGGTCAGCATCAAAGAGGAGAGCTCGCGAAGCAGGGCGTCGCCCGCGGCGTGCCCCGCGGTGTCGTTGACGGCCTTAAAGCGATCGAGATCGATAAAGACCAGCGCGTGGCGCTGGTGCGTCTCCTGCACGGTTTGCAGCAGACGCTTGAGGTGCGCTTCGAAACTGACGCGGTTCGCCAGGCGGGTGAGGGCGTCATGGGATGCGCTGTAGCTAAGCTGGCGCAGCATTTTGCGCGACTCGGTGACGTCCTGAATGACCAGCACCGAACCGATGTTTTGCCCGTCCAGCGTGCTGAGCGGGGTGATGCTGTAGTGAATGTCGAAGCTGCCCCCGTGGCGGCAGTTGAGCACCAGCTCCTGATCCATCTTCGAGCGGGATATATCGCCGCTGTGGATGTTCTCCATGATCGGGCCTTTTACCCCGAAGGTAATATGCAACACCTTGAGGAGCGGTTGACCGATCGCTTCACCCTGCGGCCAGCCGCTCATTTTCTCCGCCACCGGGTTCATGAAGGTCACGTTCATGTCGACGTCCGTACACAGCACCGCTTCGCCGATGGAGTCGAGGGTAATATGCAGACGCTCTTTTTCCTGAAACAGCGCTTCGTTAAGCTGTTTCACCTCGGTCATGTCCATGTTAATGCCGAGCAGGCGCTCCACGTCGCCGTCCTTGCTCAGCACCCGGTTCGCCAGCGAGCGAATGTGGCGCACGCCCTCTTTGACCCGAATACGAAACTCAAGCTTGAACGGCTGTCTCGCCGTCAGCGAGTCGCGAATGACCTGCTCGGCGTGCTCGCGGTCTTCCGGCACAACCGAATCATACCAAAGCTGCCAGGTGGGCTTGATGTGGGGCGGGATTTCGTAAAGCTCAAACATCCGCTTATCCCAGCTGATAACGTCCGGCGCTAAATCCCACTCCCAGATGCCGATGCCGCCCGCTTCGTTGGCGAGGGTGATGCGCTCCATCAGCCGCTTATTGACCCACTCCGTCTGCTTGAGGTCGTTGATGTCCTCAATCTGAGCAATAAAGTAGAGCGGCGATCCGTCGGCGTGGCGAACCAGTGAAACCGCCAGTAGCGCCCACACCACTTCTCCGCTACGCGTGTAATAGCGTTTCTCCATGGAGTAGGTGTTGATATCGCCGTTCAGCAGCTGTTGGAGCTGCTCAAGGTCGATGTTCAGATCGTCAGGCCACGTTAACTGCTGGAACGTGAGCGATTGCAGCTCCGCCTGGCTGTAGCCCAGGAACTGACACAGCGCTTTGTTCGCCTGCAGCCATTGGCCTTCAATTCCTACCAGCGCCATCCCGATGGCGGAATATTCCATCGCGTTGCGAAAGCGCTCTTCGCTCTCGGTGATGTGTTTACGCTCGGCGCGGAAGGCGTACATCACCATCGTCATGATGTTCGCGGGGAGCAGCATCATCAAAAACGGCAGCCACGGCGCGTTAAGCATCGCGTTGGAGTGCTGCGAGACCAGAAGAGAGGGCGCGTGAGCCATCATCAGGGAGACCATCATTACCGTCGCCAGGAAGACCATGAACGCTTCCATGCGGGGCAAGCGTACCGCGCTCCACATCAGCAGAACGATAATGCAGGTAAATGGCCACGGCATCCAAAGGATAGAAATCCAGCTGAACGCCAGGGTAATCGCCATGGTTACCAGCGTCTCAAACAGCAGATGGGGATTGCGGTGGCGCAGCAGGTAGTGCGGTTTGAACAGTAACCCCAGCGGCACCAGCGCCAGCGCGCCAATGGATTCTGATAATACCCAAACCAGGAAGTGGCGTAGGGGTTCATCGTCTGGCACCAGAAGGTGCACCAGCACGCCGCCTACGATTGGCGGCACGATGGCGCTGCCGATGGCCAGCCGAACCCAGTCGTTCAGATTTTGCAGCGGGTTATACCAGGGAAGGAGCTTGCGCAGCAGCAGCGCGCCGATGCAGGCCTCGATGACGTTAATCGACGTATATATAACGCTTATCGACTCCCACGAAAAAAGTAGCCACGAGGCAAACACGTTGCCAAAGGAGCAGGCCAGCGCAATGCCGGGCCACATTTTCCCGGCATGACGGTAAAACGCCACCATCATAATTGACGTCGGGAACCACACCGGCGCCAGAAGCGTGCCGAAGCGGGCGAGCTCAAGCGAGAAAAGCGTAAAAATAAAGGTGACCAGGCCCAGACAGACAAGTCGCAGTAAAGGATGTGAGGAGGTAACCAAAACCCGATGGTGTTGTTTATTCATTACCGCGTTATCCAGGGACGCCATGCCGTCAGGAGCGAAATCCGGACGCGTGAAAGTGAGAGTGGGGTTTATGCTAGTACAAACAATTTACAATTCCTATGCCGACTGCTCATAATTTGACATCATAGACTTATTAAAGAGTTACTCTGCTAAAAATTCATCCCAGACGCTGAAAAAACAGGCGTTAAAATTTAGCTCAGGGAGTGATAAACGACTTTGCTGCCCCTCTCGCAATACCTGCGCATTCGACTGGTATCGCGCAGGCGAAATCCCTATAATTGCCGCGTTTGACGCTACGGCGTCGTCCTTCCTTAACATCCAGGTCAATCAGGTCGCTAAATTTATGACTGATAAGTCTCATCAGTGCGTCATTATCGGCATCGCCGGCGCATCAGCTTCAGGTAAAAGTCTTATTGCCAGTACGCTTTATCGCGAACTGCGCGAACAAGTTGGTGATGAGCATATCGGCGTCATACCCGAAGACTGCTATTACAAAGACCAATCTCATCTTTCGATGGAAGAGCGCGTTAAGACCAACTATGACCATCCGAACGCGATGGATCACAGCCTGCTGTTCCAGCATTTAGAGGCGCTGAAAAGCGGCCAGGCCATTGAGCTGCCGGTTTACAGCTACGTCGAGCATACTCGCCTCAAGGAGACCGTTCGCATTGAGCCGAAGAAGGTCATCATTCTGGAGGGCATTCTCCTGCTGACGGACGCGCGCCTGCGCGAATCGATGAACTTCTCTATCTTCGTCGATACCCCGCTGGATATCTGCCTGATGCGCCGTATTAAGCGCGATGTCAACGAGCGCGGCCGCTCAATGGACTCCGTGATGGCGCAGTATCAAAAAACCGTGCGCCCGATGTTCCTGCAATTTATTGATCCTTCCAAGCAATATGCCGATATTATCGTCCCTCGTGGCGGCAAAAACCGTATCGCCATTGATATCTTAAAAGCGAAAATCAGCCAGTTTTTTGAATAAGCCGTGCGAATTGTGTACCGTTCAGAGATAACCTGGTTTTGCCCTGAGCCTGTACGGCGTCAGGGCGCGATGCACGAAAGGAGAGAGTGCCATGCGTCTTTGTGACCGTGATATAGAAGCCTGGCTGGATGAAGGCCGCCTGTCTATTACCCCGCGTCCGCCGGTGGAGCGTATTAACGGCGTCACCGTCGACGTGCGTTTGGGGAATAAATTCCGCACCTTCAGCGGCCATACTGCACCGTTTATCGACCTGAGCGGGCCGAAAGATGAAGTCAGTGCGGCGCTTGACCGGGTGATGAGCGACGAAATTGTTCTTGAAGACGGCGAGGCGTTTTATCTTCATCCTGGCGAACTGGCGCTGGCCGTGACCTTTGAGTCGGTCACGCTGCCGGCCGATCTGGTGGGCTGGCTTGACGGACGCTCCTCGCTGGCGCGCCTGGGGCTGATGGTCCACGTGACCGCGCACCGAATCGATCCGGGCTGGTCAGGGCGCATTGTGCTGGAGTTTTTCAACGCCGGTAAACTGCCGCTGGCGCTGCGCCCGGGCATGATGATAGGTGCGCTCAGCTTTGAACCGTTAACGGGCCCGGCGGATCGTCCCTACAACCGCCGCCAGGACGCAAAATACCGCGATCAGCAGGGTGCGGTCGCCAGTCGTATTGATAAAGACTGATTGCTAGTCCACTGAGGATGCCATGAGAAGAGTTCTGACAACGCTGATGATTTTGCTGGTGGTGCTGGTGGCTGGCCTTTCAGCGTTGGTTCTGCTGGTAAACCCGAATGACTTCCGCACCTATATGGTGCGGCAGGTTGAGGCGCGCAGCGGTTACCAACTTAAGCTCGACGGGCCGCTGCGCTGGCACGTTTGGCCCCAGCTCAGCATTCTTTCTGGCCGCATGTCGTTGACCGCGCCGGGGGCGGCACAGCCGATCGTGGCGGCAGACAATATGCGCCTTGACGTGGCGCTCATTCCGCTCTTTTCCCATCAGCTTCAGGTCAATCAGGTGATGCTGAAAGGCGCGGTGATTCAGCTGACGCCGCAAACGGAAGCCGTACGCCAGCCGGACGCGCCGGTGGCACCGCGAGAAAATACGCTTCCTGACGTGCCGTCCGACACCGGCTGGTCGTTTGACATCGCGACCCTGAAGGTGGCCGACAGCGTGCTGGTCTTCCAGCACGAAAGCGACGAGCAGGTCACCGTTCGCGGCATCAACCTAAAAATGGAGCAGGATGCGAACCACGTCGGCACGCTCGATTTTTCTGGCCGGGTCAATCGCGATCAGCGTGACCTGACCCTCTCCCTGAACGCCAACATCGATGCATCCGATTACCCCCATCGCCTGATGGCCGATATCCAGCAGATGAACTGGCAGCTGACCGGGGCTGACCTCCCAGCCAAGGGCATTACCGGCCAGGGCACCCTTCAGGCCGTGTGGCATGAAGAACAAAAGCAGCTGGAGCTGGACAAGCTCGACCTGCAGGCCAACGACAGCAGCCTGAAAGGTCAGGCCAGCGTCCTGCTCGCCGAAAACCCTAAATGGGTCCTGGATCTCCAGTTCGACAAGCTGAACCTGGAGAATCTGCTTCCGCCGGAACCGGATAGCGCCGCAGCACTCGATAATGGACAGATCGGAAAAAACCCGATGTCGCAGTCGCGCCCGGTGATCTCCTCGAATCTCGAACAGCCTGACTACAACGGGCTGCGCGGCTTTACCGCCGATATTCTGCTGAAAGCCAACAGCGTGCGCTGGCGCGGCATTGACTTCACCGACGTCAGCGGCCAGATGTTTAACCACGGCGGCCTGCTGGTGATTTCCGAGCTGGCGGGCAAGATGGGGGCAGGGAATATCTCACTGCCGGGCACGCTGGACGTGCGCACGGATACCGCCAGCGCGGAGTTCAAGCCGCGCCTTGAAAACGTAGAGATTGGTACGATCCTCAACGCCTTTAACTATCCGATTGCGCTGACGGGGAAAATGTCGCTGGCAGGGGACTTCTCCGGCACCAAAATTGACGCCGAGGCGTTCCGCCGCAGCTGGCAGGGCCAGGCGCACGTTGCGCTCAAGGATACCCGCATGGAAGGGCTTAACTTCCAGCAGCTGGTGCAGCAGGCGGTCGAGCGCAGCAGCAGCGTGAAGGCGCAGGAGAATTATGACAGCGCCACGCGTCTCGACAGCTTTAGCACCGACCTGACGCTGAACAATGGAAACCTGTCCCTGAACGGGATGCAGGGCACGTCCTCTATGCTGGCGCTGACCGGGTCCGGCACGATGGACCTGGTAAAAGAGACGGCGGACACCCGCTTCAACGTTCGCGTGCTGTCAGGCTGGGAAGGGCAAAGCGAGCTGATTGATTTCCTGAAGGTTACGCCGATACCGCTCACCGTTTACGGTAAATGGCAGGCGCTGAACTACAGCCTGCAGGTCGACCAGATCCTGCGTAAGCATCTGCAGGATGAGGCAAAACGCCGCCTGAACGAGTGGGCGGATCGCAACAAGGATTCGCAGAACGGGAAGGACGTGAAGAAGCTGCTGGATAAGCTTTGATAGCGCGAGTGCCGGGTGGGATGTGCGGCCTGATGCCCTCACCCAAGCCCTCTCCCACGGGGAGAGGGAGTATTCGGTGCCAGACTGTAATTTGTGGGGAACCCTCAGCCCACGGGGAGAGGGGGCAAACAGTAAAAACGGCAACGGCGTTGCCGTTTTGCTTTTATCTACACTTCATAATCCAGGTCATCCTCACCGCGCAGCGGAATAAGCTGCACCTTCTGCACGCGGTGGCTTTCAACCTGCAGCGTCTTAATCATGTAATCCCCCACCTGAACCTCTTCGCCCGGCGTGGGGATACGCTGCAGGTACTCCATGAGCAGCCCCGCGATGGTGTGGTACTCGCGCTTCTCATCAAGCGGCAGAGGAACAAACTGCACCAGATCTTCAAGCGGCATATGGCCGTTTGCCGTCCAGGTGCCGTCGGCGTTCTTCTGGATATCGTGACGGGCGTCGATCTCGTCCACCTCGTTCGGTAAATTCCCGGCGATGGTCTCCATCACGTCGCTGAGCGTCACCAGACCCTCCACGGAACCAAATTCATCCACCACGAACGCAAAGTGGGTGCGCGCGTTGCGGAACTGCTCCAGCGCGGAGAGCAGCGGTAGCCCCTCCGGGAACACCAGCGGCTGGCGCACCAGCGCGCGCAGGTTGAGCGGCTCGCCGTGAAGCTGCTGCTGCAGCAGGTCGATCACGTGCACCACGCCCAGCAGCTCCTCTTCCTCTTCACCGCCGGTGACCACCACGCGGGTGTGCTGATTTTTGTCCAGCAGGGCGCGCACGTGCTCTTCGGGCGCCGTCAGGTCGATATGCTCGATATCGTGGCGCGAGGTCATAATGCTGCTGACCGTACGCTGGTTCAGGTTCAGCACCCGCTCGATCATCCTCCGCTCCTGCGGGTTAAAGATCGGCTCGTCGCGATGGTCGGCCAGCATCGCGGAGGATTCCGCATCCAGCTCCGCGTCCTCTTTTTTCCCGCTGAGCAGGCGCATCACCGTGTCGGCCGTGCGCTGGCGCAGCGTCTGGTTGGCGGAGAGGAAGCGGCGGCGGTTAAACGACGCCAGCTGGTTAAGCGCTTCGATAATCACCGAGAAGCCAATCGCCGCGTACAGATAGCCTTTAGGAATGTAGAAGCCGAACCCGTCGGCCACCAGGCTAAAGCCGATCATCAGCAGGAAGCTCAGGCAGAGGATCACAATGGTCGGGTGGCTGTTCACAAACCGCGTCAGCGCCTTGCTGGCCATCACCATCAGCGTAATGGCGATGATCACGGCGGCCATCATTACCGCGAGGTGGTCCACCATCCCGACGGCGGTGATCACCGAGTCCAGCGAGAAGACGGCGTCCAGCACCACGATTTGCGCCACCACCGGCCAGAATTTGGCGCCCCGGCGCTGGGTCGGGTTTTCGCTGTCCTTGCCCTCAAGCCGCTCGTTGAGCTCCACCGTGGCTTTGAACAGCAGGAACAACCCGCCGAACAGCATGATCAGGTCCCGGGCGCTAAAGCTCAGGCCGTGAACGGTGAAGAGGGGAGTGGTCAGCGTCACCAGCCAGGAAATTGACGCCAGCAGCAGCAGGCGCATCACCATCGCCAGCAGCAGGCCGGTGACGCGCGCGCGGTCACGCTGCGCAGGGGGCAGTTTTTCCGCGAGGATAGCGATAAAAACCAGGTTATCAATACCGAGGACTAATTCAAGAACAACCAGCGTAACCAGCCCGGCCCAGATTGATGGATCGGCAATCCATTCCATAGTAATAGCAATACCTTCTGTTGTATGACCAATGTCACACTTCGATCATGGATAATATGCAGGAAAAATGCAATGCCATGCTGAGATTTCTCTTAATACTGCCGAGATATAAGATCGCCAAATAATGTGTCTGTAAATAAGCCAGTTGCGCAGAATATATTACATAGTCACGTATTTAGGAAATATCGCAGGCCAGGGCTTTTAATAATATTTTGTCAATATAAAGAAAATCCTAAAACCACGAAAACTTGCGCTTAATATTATTCTTAAAAACCAATATTAGGACGGTTGTCTCCTTGCCTGCTATTAGGTTAGCTGCAACAATTCTCCCAGCATCAAATGTTAAATTTCCTTGTTGCTATTATTGTTTCGGTCTGACGAGAAGGTTATTCATTTTCAGCCGACGTCAAACGTTGCTGAACTATTTTCCAAAAGACCTCATCCAAGAGGGAGTTTATCCATAACACATTGTTTAGTCAGTGGATTGGTAACTGAAAGCCAAGGGCGGTAGCGTGCCCGAAAGCGTGTGAGTCAGCCTCAATTATTCTGTCAATAGCCAATGGATGAATAAGCTTTTTTTAGGACTGATGCCAGTTATATTTCTTTCGTGTTAACTGCATTCTGAATGACATAACGATCCGCGCTTATTTAATTTGCACAGGATAATTACTCTGCCAAAGTGATAAATAATCAATGATGAAATCCAAAATGAAATTGATGCCATTATTGGTGTCTGTGACCTTGATGAGTGGTTGCACGGTGTTTCCCGGCAGCAATATGTCAACAATGGGAAAGGATGTGATTAAACAGCAGGATGCTGATTTTGACCTCGACAAAATGGTGAATGTGTATCCGTTAACCCCGCGTCTGGTTGAACAATTACGCCCGCGTCCAAATGTTGCGCAGCCGAATATGTCCCTGGATCAGGAAATCGCCAACTACCAGTATCGCGTCGGGCCGGGTGACGTCATTAACGTGACCGTCTGGGACCACCCCGAACTCACCACGCCAGCGGGTCAGTACCGCAGCTCAAGCGACACCGGCAACTGGGTGCAGTCTGACGGGACGATGTTCTATCCGTACATTGGCAAAGTGCATGTGGCAGGCAAAACGCTTGCCGAGATCCGTAGTGATATTACCGGCCGCTTAGCGCAGTACATCGCCGACCCGCAGGTAGACGTTAATATCGCCGCGTTCCGCTCGCAGAAAGCCTACATTTCCGGCCAGGTGAACAAGTCCGGCCAGCAGGCCATCACCAACGTTCCGCTGACCGTGCTGGACGCTATCAACGCCGCCGGCGGCCTGACCGACGGCGCCGACTGGCGCAACGTGGTGCTGACGCACGGCGGAAAAGAGCAGCGCATCTCGCTCCAGGCGCTGATGCAAAACGGCGATCTGACGCAAAACCGCCTGCTTTATCCGGGCGACATTCTCTACGTGCCGCGCAACGACGATCTGAAAGTGTTCGTGATGGGCGAAGTGAAGAAGCAGAGCACGCTCAAAATGGACTTCAGCGGCATGACCCTGACCGAAGCGCTGGGCAATGCGGAAGGCATCGACCTGACCTCCTCCAACGCCAGCGGCATCTTCGTGATCCGCCCTCTGAAGGACGACGCCAGCAGCAAAGGCAAGATTGCCAACATTTACCAGCTCGATATGTCCGACGCCACCTCGCTGGTGATGGCAACGTCGTTCCGCCTCCAGCCTTATGACGTGGTGTATGTCACTACCGCGCCGGTTGCCCGCTGGAACCGCCTGATCAACCAGTTGCTGCCAACCATCAGTGGCGTTCGCTACATGACGGATACGGCGCGCGACATTCACACCTGGTAAGCCGCGATGTTTAACAAAATTTTGGTGGTATGCGTGGGGAACATTTGCCGTTCCCCAACGGCTGAACGTCTGCTGAAGCAGTACCAGCCTGCGTTAACGGTTGATTCTGCGGGTCTGGGCGCGCTGGTCGGCAAAGGCGCCGACGAACGCGCCTCAAACGTCGCTCTGGATCATCACCTCTCCCTCGACGGGCACGTTGCCCGCCAGGTCACCGGCCGGATGTGTCGGGAATATGACCTGATCCTCGCGATGGAAAAGCGCCACATTCACGCGCTTTGCGATATCGCACCCGAAATGCGCGGCAAGGTGATGCTCTTTGGCCACTGGGACGGCGAGCGCGAAATTCCCGACCCGTATCGCAAGAGCCGTGAGGCATTTGAGGCGGTATACACCTTACTTGACCAGTCTGCCCAACAGTGGGCGCAGGCACTGAAAGCTCAGCAGGGATAACATGACAGAAAAAACAAAACCTTCTGCCGCCCCGACGTCGGGCAGTGATGAAATTGATATTGGCCGCCTGGTTGGCACCGTTGTCGAAGCGAAGTGGTGGGTGCTTGGGATCACTGCCGTATTTGCCGCCGCCGCGGTGATCTATACGCTTTTCGCCACCCCGATCTACAGCGCCGACGCGCTGGTGCAAATCGAACAAAACACCGGCAACTCGCTGGTGCAGGATATCGGCTCCGCGCTGGCGAACAAGCCGCCAGCATCCGACGCTGAAATTCAGCTGATCCAGTCGCGCCTGGTGCTGGGTAAAACGGTTCACGACCTCGGACTCGACATCTCCGTGACCAAAAATACCTTCCCGATCTTCGGCGCGGGCTGGGACAGGCTCATGGGCCGCAGCAATGACACGGTAAAAGTGAGCGATTTCGTGCTGCCGAAAGGGGCAGGCGACCAGACCTTCACCCTTACCGTGCTAGGGCCAACCCGGTATCAGCTAACCAGCGACGCGGGCTTCAGCGCGCGCGGTGAAGTTGGGCAGATGCTGACCAAAGACGGCGTGAGCATGCGGGTCAGCGCGATCCACGCGCAGGAGGGCGGCGAGTTTACCGTCACCAAATTCTCCACGCTCGGGATGATCAACAACCTGCAAAACAACCTTACCGTGACGGAAAACGGCAAAGACACCGGCGTGCTGAGCATGACCTTTACCGGGGAAGATAAGGATCAGATCCGCGACATCCTCAACAGCATCACCCGCAACTACCTTGAGCAGAACGTTGAGCGCAAGTCGGCCGAGGCTGCGAAAAGCCTGGCCTTCCTCGGTAAACAGCTCCCGGAGGTGCGTGCTCGTCTGGACGACGCCGAAAACAAGCTGAACGCGTTCCGCCAGGATAAAGACTCCGTTGACCTGCCGCTGGAAGCGAAGTCCGTTCTCGACTCGATGGTCAACATCGACGCCCAGCTGAACGAGCTGACCTTTAAGGAAGCGGAGATCTCCAAGCTCTATACCAAGCGCCATCCGGCCTACCGCACGCTGCTGGAAAAACGCCAGACGCTGGAAGAAGAGAAGGCGAAGCTTAACAACCGCGTGACCGCCATGCCGAAAACGCAGCAGGAGATCGTTCGCCTGACGCGCGACGTGGAGTCCGGCCAGCAGGTTTACATGCAGCTGCTGAACAAGCAGCAGGAGCTGAAGATCACCGAGGCCAGCACCGTTGGCGACGTGCGCATCGTTGACCCGGCCATCACCCAGCCCGGCGTGCTGAAGCCGAAGAAGGCGCTGATTATTTTCGGCAGCATTATTCTCGGCCTGATGCTCTCCATCGTCGGCGTGCTGCTGCGCTCCCTGTTCAACCGCGGTATCGAAAGCCCGCAGGTGCTGGAGGAGAACGGTATCAGCGTCTACGCCAGCATCCCGCTGTCCGAGTGGCAGAAGTCGCGTGACAGCGTGAAAACCGTGAAGGGCGTTAAGCGCTACAAGCAGAGCCAGCTCCTTGCCGTGGGTAACCCGACCGACCTGGCGATTGAAGCGGTGCGCAGCCTGCGTACCAGCCTGCACTTCGCCATGATGCAGGCCAAGAATAACGTGCTGATGATGACCGGCGTCAGCCCGTCGATTGGTAAAACCTTCGTCTGCGCCAACCTGGCGGCGGTGGTGAGCCAGACCAACAAGCGCGTGCTGCTGATCGACTGCGATATGCGTAAGGGCTATACCCACGAGCTGCTGGGCACCAACAACGTTAACGGCCTGTCTGAAATTCTGCTCGGCAAAGGGGAAATCAGCGAAAGCGCCAAGCCGACCTCGATTCCTAAGTTCGACCTGATCCCGCGCGGCCAGGTGCCGCCGAACCCGTCCGAGCTGCTGATGAGCGAGCGCTTTACGCAGCTGATTGAATGGGCGAGCAAACACTATGACCTGGTGCTGATCGATACCCCGCCAATTCTGGCCGTGACCGATGCCGCCGTCGTGGGCCGCCATGCGGGCACCACGCTGATGGTGGCGCGCTATGCGGTGAACACGCTGAAGGAAGTGGAAACCAGCCTCAGCCGATTCGAGCAAAACGGCATCGAGGTGAAAGGGGTGATCCTGAACTCCATCTTCCGCCGCGCGACCGGTTATCAGGATTACGGGTATTACGAGTACGAATATAAGTCTGACAGTAAATAACAAAATACCCACACCCCTCACCCTAACCCTCTCCCCACAGGGGAGAGGGGACTGTCCGGTGCGGGAGTTTGGGTATGAACATAATGACGACTACTGACTGCCTTTCACCCTCTCCCCTTTGGGGAGAGGGCTGGGGTGAGGGGAAGACCATGAACACACAACGCCCTTTAATTTCAATCTACATGCCGACATGGAACCGTCAGCAGCTGGCGATCCGCGCCATTAAGTCGGTGTTACGTCAGGATTACGATAACTGGGAGCTGATTATCGTCGACGACTGTTCATCCTCCTTCGAGCAGCTGCAAAAGTTCGTCGCCGACCTCAACGACCCGCGCGTGATGTATACGCACAACGCCATCAACTCCGGGGCGTGCGCGGTGCGCAACCAGGCGATTATGCAGGCGAAGGGCCAGTACCTGACCGGTATTGACGATGACGACGAGTGGACGCCAAACCGCCTGTCGATTTTCCTGTCGCACAAGGCGCAGCTGGTGACGCACGCGTTTTTATATGCCAACGACTACGTCTGCCAGGGCGAGGTGTACTCGCAGCCCGCGAGCCTGCCGCTGTACCCGAAATCGCCGTACTCTCGCCGCCTGTTCTACAAGCGCAACATTATTGGCAATCAGGTCTTTACCTGGGCGTGGCGTTTTAAGGAGTGTCTGTTCGATACCGAGCTGAAGGCGGCGCAGGATTACGACATCTTCCTGCGCATGGTGGTGGAGTACGGCGAGCCGTGGAAGGTAGAGGAAGCCACGCAGATCCTGCACATCAACCACGGCGAAATGCAGATTACCTCGTCGCCGAAAAAATTCTCCGGCTACTTCCACTTTTACCGCAAGCACAAGGACAAGTTCGACCGCGCCAGCCGTAAATATCAGCTCTTCACCCTTTACCAGATCCGCAACAAGCGCATGAACTGGCGCACGCTGATGACGCTGCTGTCGGTACGCAACGGCAAGCGTCTGGCCGACGGGCTTCGGGGGAAATAATGTTTCTGGAAGATTGCCGCGCAAATAGCTGGAGCCTGCGCCCGTGCTGCATGGTTCTGGCCTATCGCATCGCGCACTTTTGCTCCGTATGGCGCAAGAAAAACGTGCTGAACAACATTTGGGCCGCGCCGGTGCTGGTGCTGTACCGCATCGTCACCGAGTGCATTTTTGGCTATGAGATTCAGGCTGCTGCCACCATCGGCCGACGCTTCACCATTCACCACGGCTATGCCGTCGTCATCAACAAGTTTGTCGTCGCGGGGGATGACTTCACCATTCGCCACGCCGTGACCATCGGCAACCGCGGGCCGGACAGCCTGGCCTGCCCGGTCATTGGCAATAACGTCGAACTCGGCGCCAACGTGGTGATGATCGGGGAGATTACCGTGGGCAATAACGTGACGATTGGCGCAGGCAGCGTGGTGCTGGACAGCGTTCCCGACAACGCGCTGGTGGTGGGCGAGAAGGCCCGCGTGAAGGTGATTAAATGAACATTCTGCAATTTAACGTACGCCTCGCAGAGGGCGGGGCGGCAGGCGTGGCGCTGGATCTGCACCAGCGCGCGCTGCAACAGGGACTTCAGTCGCGCTTTGTCTACGGCTACGGCAAGGGCGGCAAAAAAAGCGTCAGCCACGACAGCTATCCGCACGTCGTAAAGCAGACGCCGCGCCTGACCTCAATGGCCAACATCGCCCTGTTTCGCCTGTTCAACCGCGATCTGTTTGGCAACCTCAACAACCTTTACCGCACGGTCACCCGCACCAGCGGCCCGGTTGTGCTGCATTTTCACGTGCTGCACAGCTACTGGCTGAATCTGGAAGAGGTGGTGTCGTTCTGTGAAAACGTGCAGGCCCACAAGCCGGACACTCGCTTCGTCTGGACGCTGCACGACCACTGGAGCGTGACCGGGCGCTGCGCCTTTACCGACGGCTGCGAAGGCTGGAAAGATAACTGCCAGAAATGCCCGACGCTCAGCAACTATCCGCCGGTGAAGGTGGATCGCGCCCACCAGCTGGTAGCCGACAAGCGCCAGCTGTTCCGCGAGATGCTTTCGCTCGGATGCACCTTTATTTCACCTAGCCAGCACGTGGCGGACGCCTTTAACAGCCTGTACGGGGCAGGGCGCTGCAAAATTATCAATAACGGCATCGACGTGGCGACGGAAGAGATTCTGGCAGAGCTCACGCCGGTTGCGCAGACCGCAGGCAGGCCGAAAATTGCCGTGGTGGCGCACGACCTGCGCTACGACGGCAAAACTAACCAGCAGCTGGTGCGCGACATGATGGCGCTCGGCGACAAGATTGAGCTGCATACCTTCGGCAAATTTTCACCGTTTGACGGGGCCAACGTGGTGAACCACGGGTTTGAAACCGACAAGCGTAAGCTGATGAGCGCGCTGAATGAAATGGACGCGCTGGTGTTCAGCTCGCGCGTCGACAACTACCCGCTGATCCTCTGCGAAGCGCTTTCCATCGGCGTGCCGGTGATTGCGACCCACAGCGACGCGGCGCGTGAGGTGCTGGAAAAATCGGGCGGTAAAACCTTTGCGGAAAACGAGGTGCTGCCGCTGGTGCAGATGCCGAAGGCGGAGATTGCGCAGGCCGTTTTTGGCACTGACCTGGAATCGTTCCGCAAGCGCAGCCGCAAGGCCTACAGTGGACAACAGATGCTGGAGGAGTATGTCTCGTTCTATCAGAATCTGTAGCTATCTGCTGCTGCCGCTGATCTACCTGCTGGTCAACGTCAAGATTGCCCAGCTGGGCGAAAGCTTCCCGATTACCATCGTGACCTTCCTGCCGGTGCTGCTTTTACTCTACGTTGAGAAAATCAGCCTTAAGAAGCTGATGATCGCGCTGGGGCTTGGGTTTGGCCTGACGGCCTTTAACTACATCTTTGGCCAATCGCTGGATGCCAGCAAATACGTCACCTCCACCATGCTGTTCGTCTATATCGTGATTATTATCGGCATGGTGTGGAGTATTCGCTTTAAAACAATTTCTCCGCACAATTATCGGAAAATCCTCAGGTTCTTTTATATTGTCGTCGGGCTGATTGTTATGCTTGCCGCTATGGAGATGGCGCAAATTATTTTGACGGGCGGCAGCAGCCTGATGGAAATAATTTCGAAATATCTTATATACAGTAACAGCTATGTACTGAACTTCATTAAGTTTGGCGGGAAGCGTACTACGGCGCTTTATTTTGAACCGGCATTTTTCGCTCTGGCGTTAATCTCAATTTGGCTCAGCATCAAACAGTTTGGTATCAAAACCCCTAAGACCGATGCTATGATTCTTGCAGGAATTGTTCTGTCAGGATCGTTCTCAGGGGTAATGACATTTATCCTGTTTTACCTGCTGGAGTGGGCCTTTCAGTACCTGAACAAAGACGCGATTAAGAAAAAGCTGCCGCTGGCGATTATCTCCCTGACGGTATTTTTAGTTGGCGTGATATTTGCCTTCCCGTACATCTCTGAACGTCTGGGAGATTTGGGAACGGAAGGGTCATCATCTTATTATCGCATCATCGGTCCACTGGTGATGGTGGGTTATTCCTTAACCCATATTGATGGCGTAGTAAGATTCGGCTCACTTTATGAATATGTTGCATCATTCGGAATCTTTAACGGTGCGGACGTCGGAAAAACCATAGACAATGGTCTGTATCTGCTGATTATTTATTTTTCGTGGTTCGCCGTACTGTTGACCCTGTGGTATCTGTTTAAAGTTTTCAAAATGATGATTAACGCGTTTGGTGATAACCAAAACTTCCGCGTGCAGCTTTATCTTTTTACGCCGGTGTCGCTGTTTTTTACCGGGTCAATATTTAGCCCGGAATATGCTTTCTTGATTGTCTGTCCGTTTATTCTGCGCAAGGCGCTTAATATTACGAACGTATGACGAAATGAGGTGATTTATGTTTCTTAGCGTCATTACTGTCGCTTTTCGTAATTACGAAGGGGTGGTAAAAACCTGGCGCTCGCTGCGCAACCTGGCGCGCGATCCGAGTATCACCTTTGAGTGGATCGTGGTCGACGGCGGCTCAAACGACGGCACCGCAGAATTTCTGGAAAAACTCAACGGTGAGTTTAACTTACGCTACGTCAGCGAGAAAGATAAAGGCATCTACGATGCCATGAATAAAGGCATCGCCATGGCGCAGGGCCGTTACGCCATCTTCCTGAACTCGGGCGATGTGTTCCATAACGATGTCGCGCTGTTTGTCCGCCAGCTGGCCCGTCAGAAAAAAGAGGCGCTGTATATTGGCGATGCGCTGCTCGATTTTGGCGAAGGGAATAAAGTGCTGCGTAGCGCAAAGCCGGGCTGGTATATCTACCACAGCCTGCCGGCGAGCCATCAGGCTATTTTCTTTCCGGTAAAAGGTCTGAAAAAACAGCCTTACGATTTGCAGTATAAAGTGTCTTCCGATTATGCGCTGACCGCCAGCCTGTACAAGGCAGGCTATCCGTTCCGTCGAATTAAAGGGCTGGTGTCCGAATTTTCAATGGGCGGGGTGTCAACCTCGAATAATCTGGAATTATGTCAGGACGCAAAAAACGTGCAGCGCAAAATACTGCGCGTGCCGGGATTCTGGGCAGAGCTCTCTTATTACCTGCGCCTGAAAACGACGGGTAAAGCCAAAACCTTATATAACAAAGCCTGAGATATAAGGAAACGTAATGCAGGAATTAAACGGATTCTCCGTGCCGAAAGGTTTTCGCGGCGCGGGCGGAATTAAGGTGCAGCTGTGGTGGGCGGTGCAGGCAACGTTATTTGCCTGGTCGCCGCAGGTACTGTACCGCTGGCGCGCATTTTTACTGCGCCTGTTTGGCGCAAAAATAGGAAAAAACGTAGTTATTCGCCCATCGGTAAAAATTACCTATCCGTGGAAATTAACCCTCGGGGATTATGCCTGGGTAGGCGATGACGCGGTGTTATATACCCTTGGCGACATTACCATTGGCGCAAATTCGGTAGTCTCACAGAAGTGTTATTTGTGTACCGGCAGCCACGATTTTATGAGCCCGCATTTTGATATTACCGCCACGCCTATTGTGATTGGCGAAAAATGCTGGCTGGCAACGGACGTCTTTGTTGCACCCGGCGTTTCTGTTGGCGACGGCACGGTTATTGGTGCCCGCAGCAGCGTTTTTAAATCGCTACCGGCAAATAAAATTTGCCGTGGCAACCCCGCAGTGGTGATACGCGAACGCGTTGAAACTGAAAAACTTTGATAAGTACAGAGGAATATAAACATGTCTAAAGTCGCTCTCATCACCGGCGTTACCGGGCAGGATGGTTCTTACCTGGCAGAACTGCTGCTGGAAAAAGGGTATGAAGTTCACGGCATTAAGCGTCGTGCGTCTTCATTCAACACCGAGCGCGTGGATCACATCTATCAGGATCCGCACGCGGCAAACCCGAAATTCCACCTGCACTACGGCGACCTGACCGATACCTCCAACCTGACCCGCATCCTGCAGGAAGTGCAGCCGGATGAAGTGTACAACCTGGGCGCGATGAGCCACGTTGCGGTTTCTTTCGAATCCCCGGAATACACCGCAGACGTTGATGCCATGGGCACGCTGCGCCTGCTGGAAGCCATTCGCTTCCTCGGCCTTGAGAAGAAAACCCGCTTCTACCAGGCGTCCACCTCCGAGCTGTACGGCCTGGTGCAGGAAATCCCGCAGAAAGAGACCACGCCGTTCTACCCGCGCTCTCCGTACGCGGTCGCCAAACTGTACGCCTACTGGATCACCGTTAACTACCGTGAATCCTACGGCATGTACGCCTGTAACGGCATCCTGTTCAACCACGAATCCCCGCGCCGCGGCGAAACCTTCGTCACCCGCAAAATCACCCGCGCGATCGCCAACATCGCTCAGGGCCTGGAGTCCTGCCTGCACCTCGGCAACATGGATTCCCTGCGCGACTGGGGCCATGCGAAAGACTACGTGAAAATGCAGTGGATGATGCTGCAGCAGGAAAAACCGGAAGACTTCGTGATCGCCACCGGCGTGCAGTACTCCGTTCGCCAGTTCGTGGAAATGGCCGCGGCACAGCTGGGCATCAAGCTGCGCTTTGAAGGCACCGGCGTGGATGAGAAAGGTATCGTGGTATCCGTGACCGGGCACGACGCGCCGGGCGTGAAGCCGGGCGACGTAATCGTTCAGGTTGACCCGCGCTACTTCCGTCCTGCCGAGGTGGAAACCCTGCTGGGCGACCCAACCAAAGCGCACGAGGTTCTGGGCTGGAAACCGGAAACCACGCTGCAGGAGATGGTTTCCGAGATGGTGGCTAAAGATCTCGAAGCGGCGAAAAAACACTCCCTGCTGAAGTCCCATGGCTACGAGGTTGCCATCGCGCTGGAGTCCTGAGAATGACCAAACAACGTATTTTTGTTGCCGGCCACCGCGGCATGGTGGGCTCGGCGATTGTGCGCCAGCTTGAGCAGCGCGGCGACGTCGAGGTGATTGTCCGCACGCGCGACGAGCTAAACTTGCTCGACGGCAAAGCGGTGCAGGACTTTTTTGCCAACGAACGTATCGACCAGGTGTATCTGGCGGCGGCGAAGGTGGGCGGCATTGTCGCCAACAACACCTACCCGGCGGATTTCATCTACGAGAACATGATGATCGAGAGCAACATCATTCACGCGGCGCACCTGCACAACGTGAACAAGCTGCTGTTCCTCGGCTCATCCTGTATTTACCCGAAAATGGCGAAGCAGCCGATCGCCGAAAGCGAGCTGCTGCAGGGCACGCTGGAAGCGACCAACGAGCCCTACGCGATTGCCAAGATTGCCGGGATCAAGCTGTGCGAGTCCTACAACCGTCAGTACAACCGCGACTATCGCTCGGTGATGCCGACCAACCTGTACGGGCCGCACGATAATTTCCACCCGAGCAACTCGCACGTAATCCCGGCGCTGCTGCGCCGCTTCCACGAGGCGACCGCCGAGAGCGCGCCGGACGTGGTGGTGTGGGGCAGCGGCACGCCGATGCGCGAGTTCCTTCACGTGGACGACATGGCTGCGGCCAGCATTCACGTGATGGAGCTGGATCGCGAGGTGTGGCAGGAGAACACCGAGCCGATGCTGTCGCACATCAACGTGGGCACCGGCGTGGACTGCACCATCCGCGAGCTGGCGCAGACCATCGCGCAGGTGGTGGGCTACAAGGGCCGCGTGGTGTTTGACGCGACGAAACCGGACGGCACGCCGCGCAAGCTGCTGGACGTGACCCGTCTGCATCAGCTGGGCTGGTACCACGAGGTGTCGCTGGAGCAGGGGCTGGCCAGCACCTACCAGTGGTTCCTGGAAAACCAGCACCGCTTCCGGGGGTAACGATGTTTTTAAGTCAGGAAGATTTTGCCACGGTGGTGCGTTCCACTCCGCTCATCTCGATTGATTTGATCGTGGAGAACGAACGCGGCGAGTTCCTGCTGGGAAAACGAACCAACCGTCCCGCACAGGGCTTTTGGTTCGTGCCCGGCGGGCGCGTGCAGAAGGATGAGACGCTGGCAAACGCCTTTGAGCGTCTCACCCTGGCTGAGCTGGGCCTTCAGCTGCCGATGGCGGCGGGCCAGTTTTACGGGGTCTGGCAGCACTTCTATGACGATAACTTTTCAGGCACCGGGTTCACCACGCACTACATCGTGCTGGGGTTCCGCCTGAAGGTGACTCAGGCAGACCTGCGTCTGCCTGATGCCCAGCATGACGACTACCGCTGGCTGGCACCGGACGCGCTGCTGGCGAGCGATAACGTTCACGACAACAGTCGGGCCTATTTCCTCGCGGAGCGTCAGGCCGAGGTGCCGGGCTTATGAAGATCCTCGTTTATGGAATCAACTACTCGCCGGAGCTGACCGGCATCGGCAAATACACCGGCGAGATGGTCGAGTGGATGGCGAGCCAGGGGCACGACGTGCGGGTCATTACCGCGCCGCCGTACTACCCGGAGTGGAAGGTGGGCGAGCGCTACTCGAGCTGGCGCTACCGCCGCGAAGAGGGGGCCGCCACCGTCTGGCGCTGCCCGCTGTACGTGCCGAAGCAGCCTTCAACGCTCAAGCGGCTGCTGCATCTGGGCAGCTTTGCCCTGAGCAGCTTCTTCCCGCTGATGGCGCAGCGTCGCTGGAAGCCGGACCGCATTATCGGCGTGGTGCCGACGCTGTTTTGCACGCCGGGCATGCGCCTGCTGGGCAAGCTCTCCGGCGCGCGCACCCTGCTGCACATCCAGGATTATGAAGTGGACGCGATGCTCGGCCTGGGCATGGCGGGCAAAGGCAAGGGCGGCAGGGTGGCGAAGCTCGCCAGCGCCTTCGAGCGCAGCGGGCTGCACAACGTCGACTACGTTTCGACCATCTCGCGCTCGATGATGAACAAGGCGCAGGAGAAGGGCGTGGCGGCGGAAAAGGTGATCTTCTTCCCGAACTGGTCCGAAGTGGCGCGCTTTCGCGACGTGACGGAGCAAGACGCTCAGTCGCTGCGCGCCCGGCTCGGCCTGCCTGATGACCATAAAATCATTCTTTACTCGGGCAACATTGGTGAAAAGCAGGGGCTGGAGACCGTCATCGAGGCGGCGCTGCAGCTGAGCGCACGCCCGCTGACGTTTGCGATCGTCGGGCAGGGCGGCGGAAAGGCGCGGCTGGAAAAAATGGCGCGCGAGCGCGGCCTGACCAACGTGAAATTCTTCCCGCTGCAGTCCTATGACGCGCTGCCCGCGCTGCTGAAGATGGGCGACTGCCATCTGGTGGTGCAAAAACGCGGTGCGGCGGATGCGGTACTGCCCTCCAAGCTGACCAACATTCTGGCGGTGGGCGGAAACGCGGTGATCACGGCTGAAGCCGAGACGGAGCTGGGCCAGCTGTGCGACGGCTATCCGGGTATCGCCGTCTGCGTGGAGCCGGAGTCGGTTTCCGCGCTGGTGGCCGGAATCGAACGGGCGCTTGCCATGCCAAAAGAGAACACGGTGGCACGTGAATATGCCGAACGCACCCTCGAGAAAGAGAGCGTGCTGAGCCAATTTATTGCAGATATACGGGGATAAATCATGAGTCAAAGCAAACTGTATCCGGTCGTGATGGCTGGAGGCTCTGGTAGCCGGTTGTGGCCGCTGTCCCGCGTGCTCTATCCAAAACAGTTCCTCTGCCTGAAAGGGGATCTCACCATGCTGCAAACGACGGTTAACCGTCTGCACGGCGTGGAGTGTGAAAGCCCGGTGGTGATTTGTAACGAACAGCACCGCTTTATCGTTGCCGAGCAGCTGCGCCAGCTGAACAAACTCACCGAAAATATCATTCTGGAGCCTGCCGGACGAAACACCGCACCGGCCATCGCCCTGGCGGCGCTGGCGGCAAAGCGCAGCAGCCCGGACTGCGATCCGCTGATGCTGGTGCTCGCCGCTGACCACGTGATTCAGCAGGAAGACGCCTTCCGTGACGCGGTGCGCGCGGCCATTCCGTATGCCGAACACGGCAAGCTGGTGACCTTCGGCATCGTGCCGGATCTCCCGGAAACCGGCTATGGCTACATCCGCCGCGGCGACGTGACGCCGGGCGAGGGCGACAGCGTGGCGTTTGACGTCGCGCAGTTCGTTGAAAAACCGAATCTGGAAACCGCGCAGGCCTACGTTGCCAGCGGGGAATATTACTGGAACAGCGGCATGTTCCTGTTCCGCGCCGGGCGTTATCTCGAGGAGCTGGAGAAATACCGTCCGGATATCCTGAACGCCTGCGAACGCGCGATGAACGTGACCGACCCGGATCTCGACTTTATCCGCGTCGACGAAAAATCCTTCCTCGCCTGCCCGGAGGAGTCCATTGACTACGCCGTGATGGAGCGCACCGCCGACGCGGTGGTGGTGCCGATGGACGCGGGCTGGAGCGACGTTGGCTCATGGTCATCCCTGTGGGAGATCAGCGCGCATACCCCGGAGGGTAACGTCCACCATGGTGATGTGATCAGCCATAAAACGGAAAACAGCTACGTGTATGCCGAGTCCGGGCTGGTGACCACGGTGGGCGTGAAGGATCTGGTGGTGGTGCAAACCAAAGACGCCGTGCTGATTGCCGACCGTAACGCGGTGCAGGACGTGAAGAAGGTCGTGGAGCAGATCAAGGCCGACGGCCGCCACGAGCACCACATTCACCGTGAGGTTTATCGTCCGTGGGGCAAATACGACTCCATCGACGCGGGCGAGCGCTATCAGGTGAAACGCATCACCGTGAAGCCGGGCGAGGGGCTGTCGGTGCAGATGCACCATCACCGCGCCGAGCACTGGGTGGTGGTGGCGGGTACCGCCAAAGTGACCATCGACGGTGACGTAAAGCTGCTCGGTGAGAACGAATCTATCTACATTCCGCTGGGCGCGACGCACTGCCTCGAAAACCCGGGGAAAATTCCGCTCGACCTGATTGAGGTGCGCTCCGGATCGTATCTGGAAGAAGACGACATCGTTCGCTTCCAGGACCGCTACGGCCGGGTGTAGCACCGTTTTAACGCCGGATGACGCTTCGCTTATCCGGCCTACGAATGAATAAAAACAATTTTGCCTGTTAATCGGGCGGGCCAACTGTTGCCTGAAAAAGGGGTCATCATGGAAAAGTTAACCTGTTTTAAAGCCTACGATATCCGCGGCAAGCTGGGCGAAGAGCTGAACGAAGACATTGCGTGGCGAATCGGCCGCACGTACGGCGAATACCTGAAGCCAGAAACCATCGTGCTGGGCGGCGACGTGCGCCTGACCAGCGAATCCCTGAAGCTGGCGCTGGCCAAAGGGCTGCAGGACGCGGGCGTGGACGTGCTGGATATCGGCCTGTCCGGCACCGAAGAGATTTACTTTGCCACCTTCCACCTGGGCGTGGACGGCGGTATCGAAGTGACCGCCAGCCATAACCCGATGGACTACAACGGCATGAAGCTGGTGCGCAAGGGCGCGCGCCCGATCAGCGGCGATACCGGCCTGCGCGACGTGCAGCGCCTGGCGGAAGCCAACGACTTCCCGCCGGTGGATGAAGCGAAACGCGGCAGCTACAGGCAGATCAATCTGCAAAAAGAGTATATCGACCACCTGCTCGGCTACATCAACGTGGCGAACCTGAAGCCGCTGAAGCTGGTGATTAACTCCGGCAACGGCGCGGCGGGCCCGGTAGTGGACGCCCTGGAGGCGCGCTTTAAGGCGCTGAACGTGCCGGTCACTTTCATCAAAGTACACAACACCCCGGACGGCAACTTTCCGAACGGTATTCCTAACCCGCTGCTGCCGGAGTGCCGCGACGACACCCGCAACGCGGTGATTGAGCACGGCGCGGACATGGGCATCGCCTTTGACGGCGATTTCGACCGCTGCTTCCTGTTCGACGAGAAAGGGCAGTTCATCGAGGGCTACTACATCGTCGGCCTGCTGGCGGAGGCGTTCCTCGAGAAGAACCCGGGCGCAAAAATCATTCACGATCCGCGTCTCTCCTGGAACACCGTCGACGTGGTGAGCGCCGCGGGCGGCGAGCCGGTGATGTCGAAAACCGGTCACGCCTTCATCAAAGAGCGCATGCGCGAAGAAGACGCCATCTACGGCGGCGAGATGAGCGCCCACCACTACTTCCGTGACTTTGCCTACTGCGACAGCGGGATGATCCCGTGGCTGCTGGTGACCGAACTGCTGTGCCTGAAGGGCCAGACGCTGGGCGAGCTGGTGCGCGACCGCATGGCGGCGTTCCCGGCGAGCGGTGAAATTAACAGCAAGCTGGCCGCGCCCGCCGAGGCGATTGCCCGCGTGGAGCACCACTTTGCGATCCACGCCCTGGAAATCGACCGCACCGACGGGATCAGCATGTCGTTCCCGCAGTGGCGCTTCAACCTGCGCTCGTCAAATACCGAGCCGGTGGTGCGCCTGAACGTGGAGTCGCGCGCGGATGCGGCGCTGATGGAAGCGCGAACGAAGGACATTTTGGCGCTGTTGAATCAGTAATACCAAAACCTAAAACCTGCCCCTCACCCTAACCCTCTCCCCAGAGAGGAGAGGGAACGTAAACACCCTCTCCCCTCTGGGGAGAGGGTTAGGGTGAGGGGCGGGGTTCGGGTTTTGAACTAAAGGAACAACGATGACGAATCTAAAAAAGCGCGACCGAGCGAGAACGAATGCATCGTTAATCTCTATGGTGCAGCGATTTTCTGATATCACCATCATGGTCGGCGGATTGTGGCTGGTGTGTCAGGTTAGCGGACAGCCGTTCTTATATATGCACCTGCTGATGGCGCTGATCGCGCTGGTGGTGTTCCAGATGATCGGCGGAATGACCGATTTTTACCGCTCGTGGCGCGGCGTGAAGATAACGACCGAGCTGATGCTGCTGCTGCAAAACTGGACCCTGAGCCTGATTTTCAGCGCCGGGCTGGTGGCCTTCAGCCATGCTTTCGATAACCGCCTCGTCACCTATCTGAGCTGGTATCTGCTCACCAGCGTTGGGATGGTGGTCTGCCGCTCGCTGATTCGCTTTGGCGCAGGCTGGCTGCGCAACCGCGGCTATAACACCCGCTACGTGGCCGTGGCCGGTGATTTGCCGGTAGGGCAGGTGCTGCTCGACAGCTTCCGCAAAGAGCCGTGGCTGGGCTTTGAGGTCGTCGGGGTTTATCACGATGCGAAGCCTGGCGGCGTGCCCGCGGAATGGGCGGGCAGCTACGATCAGCTTATCGACGACGCGAAGGCCGGTAAAATTCACAACGTCTATATCGCGATGCAGATGAAGGACGAGACGCGCATCAAAGCGCTGATGCGCGAGCTGGCGGATACCACCTGCTCGGTGATCCTCATTCCGGACGTCTTTACCTTCAACATCCTTCACTCCCGCATTGAAGAGGTGAACGGCGTTCCCGTCGTTCCGCTGTACGACACGCCGCTGTCAGGCATCAACCGCGTGCTGAAGCGCGCGGAAGATATTGTGCTTTCGTCGCTGATCCTGCTGCTGATCTCCCCGGTGCTGTGCTGCATTGCGCTGGCGGTGAAATTGACCTCGCCTGGCCCGGTGATCTTCCGCCAGACCCGCTACGGCATGGACGGCAAGCCGATCATGGTGTGGAAATTCCGCTCCATGAAGGTGATGGAAAACGACAAGGTGGTCACCCAGGCGACGCAAAACGATCCGCGCGTAACCCGCGTGGGCAACTTCCTGCGCCGCACCTCGCTGGACGAGCTGCCGCAGTTTATCAACGTCTTTACCGGCGGGATGTCCATCGTCGGGCCGCGTCCGCACGCGGTCGCCCACAACGAGCAGTACCGTTCGCTGATTGAGGGCTACATGCTGCGCCACAAGGTGAAGCCGGGCATTACCGGCTGGGCGCAGATCAACGGCTGGCGCGGCGAGACCGATACCCTGGAAAAAATGGAAAAACGCGTCGAGTTCGACCTGGAGTACATCCGCGAGTGGAGCCTCTGGTTTGATATCAAGATCGTCTTTCTGACCGTGTTCAAAGGTTTTGTTAACAAAGCGGCGTACTGAGATGAGCTTACGAGAAAAAACCATCAGCGGCGCGAAGTGGTCAGCGATGGCGACCATCGTCATCATCGGCCTTGGCCTGGTGCAAATGACGGTGCTGGCGCGCATCATTGATAATCACCAGTTCGGCCTGCTGACCGTCTCGCTGGTGATTATCGCCCTCGCCGATACGCTGTCCGACTTTGGTATTGCCAACTCGATTATCCAGCGCAAGGAGATTAGCCATCTGGAGCTGACCACGCTCTACTGGCTCAACGTTGGGCTGGGGATTGTTGTGTTTGTGCTGGTCTTCCTGCTGAGCGACGTGATTGCGCAGGTGCTCCACAACCCGGATCTGGCCCCGCTCATGCGCGCGCTGTCGTTCGCGTTTGTGCTGATCCCGCACGGGCAGCAGTTCCGCGCGCTAATGCAAAAAGAGCTGGAGTTCAACAAGATCGGCATGATTGAGACCAGCGCCGTGCTGGCGGGCTTTACCTTTACCGTGGTCAGCGCTCATTTCTGGCCGCTGGCGATGACCGCCATTCTCGGCTACCTGGTGAACTCCGCCGTGCGCACGCTGCTGTTCGGCTACTTTGGCCGCAAGATCTACCGCCCGGGGCTGCACTTCTCGCTGGCGTCCGTGTCGTCCAACCTGCGCTTCGGCGCGTGGCTGACGGCGGACAGCATCATCAACTACGTCAATACCAACCTTTCCACCCTGGTGCTGGCGCGCATTCTCGGGGCGAGCGTCGCGGGGGGCTACAACCTGGCCTATAACGTCGCCGTTGTGCCGCCGATGAAGCTGAACCCGATTATCACCCGCGTGCTGTTCCCGGCGTTCGCCAAGATCCAGGACGACACCGAGAAGCTGCGCGTGAACTTCTACAAGCTGCTCTCGGTGGTGGGGATTATCAACTTCCCGGTGCTGCTGGGGCTGATGGTCGTTTCCAGTAATTTCGTGCCGCTGGTGTTTGGCGAGAAGTGGAACAGCATCATTCCGATCCTGCAGCTGCTGTGCGTGGTGGGGCTGCTGCGCTCCGTGGGTAACCCGATCGGCTCGCTGCTGATGGCGAAGGCCCGCGTGGATATCAGCTTCAAGTTTAACGTCTTCAAAACCTTCCTGTTCATTCCGGCGATTATCGTCGGCGGGCATACGGCGGGCGCCATCGGGGTAACGATCGGCTTCCTGCTGGTGCAAATCATCAATACCGTGCTGAGCTACTTCGTGATGATCAAACCGGTGCTGGGCTCCAGCTACCGGCAGTACATCCTGAGCCTGTGGCTGCCGTTTTATCTTTCGCTGCCCACGCTTGCGGTGAGCTATGGCCTGGGCATCGTGCTCAACGGCCATCTGCCGCTGGCCGCGCTGCTGGCGGTGCAGGTCGCCGCGGGCGCGCTGGCCTTCGGCGTGATGATTGTGCTCTCGCGCAACGCGCTGGTGGTAGAGATGAAGCGCCAGTTTTGCCGTAACGAAAAAATGAAAACGCTGCTTCGCGCAGGCTAGTTCTTTAAGAGGCCATTATGAAATTACTGATTCTTGGCAACCATACCTGCGGCAACCGTGGCGACAGCGCCATTCTGCGCGGTTTACTGGATGCGATTAACACACTCAATCCTGACACCGAAGTGGACGTGATGAGCCGTTATCCGGTCAGCTCGTCCTGGCTGCTGAACCGCCCGGTGATGGGCGATCCGCTGTACGGCCAGATGAAGCAGCACAACAACGCCGCGGGCGTGATGGGGCGCGTCAAAAAAGTGCTGCGCCGCCGCTACCAGCACCAGGTGCTGCTCTCCCGCGTGACCGACACCGGCAGGCTGCGCAACATCGCGATTGCCCAGGGCTTTACCGACTTCGTTCGCCTGCTGTCCGGCTACGACGCCATTATTCAGGTAGGCGGATCGTTCTTCGTCGACCTCTACGGCGTGCCGCAGTTCGAACACGCGCTCTGCACCTTTATGGCGAAAAAGCCGCTGTTTATGATTGGCCACAGCGTCGGGCCGTTCCAGGACCCGCAGTTTAACCAGCTGGCGAACTACGTGTTTGGCCACTGCGACGCGCTGATCCTGCGCGAGTCCGTGAGCCTCGACCTGATGAAGCGCAGCGACATCGACACCTCCAAAGTGGAGCACGGCGTCGACACGGCGTGGCTGGTGGATCATCAGGAGGATAGCTTCCAGGCGAGCTACGCGGTGCAGCACTGGCTGGACGTGGCGGCGAAGCAGAAAACCGTGGCGATTACCCTGCGCGAGCTGGCTCCGTTCGACAAGCGTCTCGGTACCACTCAGGCTGCCTACGAGAAAGCGTTCGCCGAGGTGGTAAACCGCGTGCTGGACAGCGGCTACCAGGTGCTGGCGCTCTCTACCTGCACCGGCATCGACAGCTACAACAAGGATGACCGCATGGTGGCGCTCAACCTTCGCGGCCTGGTCAACGACCCGTCGCGCTATCACGTGGTGATGGACGAGCTGAACGATCTGGAGATGGGCAAGCTGCTTGCAGCCTGCGACCTGACCGTGGGCACGCGCCTGCACTCGGCGATTATCTCCATGAACTTTGGCACCCCCGCCATTGCTATCAACTACGAACACAAGTCTGCGGGCATCATGCAGCAGCTCGGCATGCCGGAAATGGCGGTGGATATTCGCCACCTGCTGGACGGCTCCCTCGGGGCGATGGTCGGCGATACGCTCGGCCAGCTGCCTGCCATCAACGAGCGCCTGGCCGCGGCGGTGAAAGCCGAGCGCGAAAAGGGCATCGCGATGGTGAAATCCGTGCTGGATCGCGTCGGGGAGGGGAAATGAAGGTTGGCTTTTTCCTGCTGAAATTCCCCCTGTCGTCCGAGACCTTCGTGCTGAACCAGATCACCGCGTTTATCGATATGGGATACGACGTGGAGATTGTCGCCCTGCAGAAGGGCGACACGCAAAACACCCATGCGGCGTATACCCAGTATGGGCTGGAGGCGAAAACCCGCTGGCTGCAGGACGAGCCGAGCGGGCGGATAAACAAGCTGCGCTATCGCGCCGGCCAGACGCTGCGCGGCATCCATCGCCCTTCGACCTGGCGGGCGCTTAACGTCTCTCGCTACGGGGCGGAATCCCGCAACCTTATTCTTTCTGCCATTTGCGGGCAAACCCAGACGCCGTACCGCGCGGACGTGTTTATCGCCCACTTTGGCCCGGCGGGGGTTACGGCGGCCAAGCTGCGCGAGCTGGGCGTGATCGAAGGCAAAATCGCGACCATTTTCCACGGCATCGACATCTCCAGCCGCGAGGTGCTGAACCACTACACGCCGGAGTACCAGCAGCTGTTTCGCCGCGGCGACATGATGCTGCCGATCAGCGACCTGTGGGCCGGACGCCTGAAGACCATGGGCTGCCCGAGCGAGAAGATCGCCGTCTCGAGAATGGGCGTGGATATGGAACGCTTTACCCAGCGTCCGGTGAAGGTGCCGGGCAAGCCGCTGCAGATTATCTCCGTGGCGCGCCTCACCGAGAAAAAGGGGCTGCACGTGGCGATTGAGGCCTGCCGCCAGCTTAAGGCGCGCGGCGTTGATTTTCGCTACCGCATCCTCGGCATTGGCCCGTGGGAACGCCGGCTGCGCACGCTGATCGAGCAGTATCAGCTGGACGACCTGGTCGAGATGCCCGGCTTTAAGCCGAGCCACGAGGTGAAGGCAATGCTTGACGAGGCGGACGTGTTCCTGCTGCCCTCCGTCACGGGAACCGATGGCGATATGGAAGGGATACCGGTGGCGCTGATGGAGGCGATGGCGGTAGGCATTCCGGTGGTGTCGACGCTGCACAGCGGCATTCCCGAGCTGATCACGTCCGAGCATTCCGGCTGGCTGGTGCCTGAAAACAACGCGCTGGCGCTCGCCGACCGCCTGGCCGCATTCAGCGATATCGACCAGCAGACGCTGGTACCCGTGCTGCGCAATGCCCGACAAAAGGTCGAGGCTGATTTTAACCAGCAGGCGATCAATCGCCGGCTCGCGAGCCTGCTGCAAACGCTGTAACGCCGAGGTTGTATGCTGAAAAAGATTACCCGACGCCATTTTGTATCAACGCTGTCCGTTCTTGCAGCCATGCCGCTCCTGCCGCTTCGCACCGCGCGGGCGGCAGGCGGAAAGACCGTCTCCGTTAATCAGTACAATAACAACGACTGGATCGCCGCCTTTAAGCAGGCGTTTAGCGAAGGCGATACCGTTGTTGTCCCCGCCGGGGTGACCTGTGAAAACATCAACACCGGCATTTTTATTCCTGACGGCAAAACGCTGCTGATCCGCGGCGCGCTGACCGGCAACGGCCGCGGACGGTTCGTGCTGCAGGAAGGGAGTAAGGTTATCGGTGAAGGGAAGGGGCGTACCGAGAACATTACGCTCGACGTGCGCGGCTCTGACTGCGTAATAAAGGGGCTGGCGATGAGCGGTTTTGGCCCGGTTACGCAGATTTATATCGGCGGTAAAAAGCCGAAAGTCATGCGCAACCTGCTCATTGATGACATCCACGTAAGCCAGGCCAACTACGCCATCCTGCGCCAGGGGTTTCACAATCAGGTGGACGGCGCACGGATCACCAACAGTACGTTTAGCCACCTGCAGGGCGATGCCATCGAGTGGAACGTCGCCATTAACGATCGCAACATTCTGATTTCCGACCACGTAATCGACAACATTAACTGCACTAACGGCAAGATAAACTGGGGGATTGGCATCGGCCTCGCGGGCAGCACCTACGATAACGACTACCCTGAAAAGCAAACCGTAAAAAACTTTGTGGTGGCAAATATCACGGGAAGTAACTGTCGACAGCTTGTTCACGTTGAGAACGGGAAACATTTTATTATCCGTAATATAAAGGCCGTCAATATCACACCTGACTTCAGTAAAAAAGCGGGAATAGATAACGCAACCGTCGCGATATATGGCTGTGATAATTTCGTTATTGATAATGTGGATATGGTAAACAGCGCCGGAATGCTCATTGGTTATGGCGTCATCAAAGGCGATTACCTGTCGATACCCCAGAACTTTAGGCTCAACGGTATTCGTCTGGACAACCGCAGGCTTGCCTATAAGCTGCGCGGGATACAGATTTCCTCCGGGAACGCGACCTCGTTTGTCGCCATCACCAACGTGGATATGCAGCGCGCAACGCTTGAGCTGCACAACAAGCCGCAGCACCTTTTCTTACGCAATATCAATGTGATGCAGGAGGCTGCGGTAGGCCCTGCGCTGAAGATCAATTTCGATCTGCGTAAGGACGTGCGCGGTAAGTTTATGGCCAAAGACGAGACGCTGCTGTCGCTTGCGAACATCCATGCGGTGAATGAGAAGGGGCAAAGCTCGGTGGATATCGACCGGGTGGACCAGCAGGTGGTGAATACGGAGCGGCTGAATTTTGCGCTTCCGTCCAGCAGAAAATGATGCTTTAGACTTATGGGATCGCGGAACTTTCTGCTATCCCTAAATTTTGTTACTGAACTCAGTGATGTTAGGGTTTATAATCCGTAGCAATATTCTGCCGGATTTGTTTAATCAATAGCTCTACCTCAGGGAAGATCGTGAATACCAGAGGTGTGACAAACACATATAACGCATTGAGTGGTGTATGAACGATAAAGTTTTGTTTATTGGCGCGTCTGGTTTTGTTGGGACCCGTTTGATCGAGATTTCTCAGGCTGAGTTTGATGTCACTAACTTCGACAAACAGCAAAGTCACTTTTACCCAGACATCACCGTTTCAGGTGACGTGCGTAATCAGGACCAACTCGATCGGGCTCTGGCTGGTTTCGATACCGTTGTGTTGCTTGCGGCTGAACACCGAGATGACGTAAGCCCAACGTCTTTGTACTACGATGTAAACGTGCAGGGAACGCGTAACGTTTTGGCTGCAATGGAAAAAAATAATGTGCAAAACATTATTTTTACCAGTTCGGTTGCCGTATATGGCCTCAATAAAGTCAATCCTGATGAAACTCATCCGCATGACCCATTCAACCATTACGGGAAAAGCAAGTGGCAGGCTGAAGAGGTTTTGCGAGAGTGGTACAACAAAGCCCCAGAAGCGCGCTCTTTGACGATCGTTCGACCCACTGTCATTTTCGGTGAGCGCAACCGCGGAAATGTATACAACCTGCTTAAACAGATAGCGGGGGGTAAGTTTGCGATGGTAGGGGCAGGTACTAACTACAAGTCCATGGCGTACGTTGGCAACATCGTTGAGTTTATCAAGTTCAAACTCAGTAACGTCAAGCCCGGTTATGATGTGTACAACTACGTTGATAAACCGGATTTGAACATGAATCAGCTGGTGTCGGAAGTTGAGAAAAGCCTCAATAAGAAGATCCCGTCCGTTCATCTTCCCTATCCTCTCGGCATGTTAGGCGGTTACTGCTTTGATATTCTCAGCAAGGTCACGGGCAAAAAATATGCAATCAGCTCGGTCCGCGTGAAAAAATTCTGTGCCACAACCCAGTTTGACGCCACCAAAGTGCATAGTTCCGGCTTTACGGCTCCTTATACCCTCTCACAGGGGCTGGACCGTACGCTTAAGTATGAATTTGTGCATGAAAAACAGGACGACATTACGTTTGTATCGGAATGACCGCTGGCCGGCTGCGATTTGTCGGAAACAGAGCCTAAATCAGTTTTTAAGTGGGGTTTCCGACAATTCTGGGTCACGCAAACCACGTTTTGCGGTTAAGTTGTATCAGTTACAGCTAAAAACGTGATTTGCATATGGCGCAGTAGAGTTCATTCACCTGTTAATTCGCGGGATCGAGGCTATACTTCGTCAACCATTTTAAGGTGGAAGATATAATGATTAATTTGAAAGCAGTCATTCCGGTAGCGGGTTTAGGTATGCATATGCTGCCAGCCACGAAGGCAATCCCAAAAGAGATGCTGCCGATCGTCGACAAGCCGATGATTCAGTACATTGTCGACGAGATTGTTGCTGCAGGGATCAAAGAAATCGTCCTGGTTACACACTCTTCCAAAAATGCGGTAGAGAACCACTTCGACACCTCTTACGAACTTGAAGCGCTACTTGAGCAGCGCGTCAAACGTCAGCTGCTGGCAGAAGTTCAGTCTATCTGCCCGCCAGGCGTGACCATCATGAACGTGCGTCAGGCGCAGCCGCTGGGTCTGGGCCACTCGATTTTGTGCGCGCGCCCGGTAGTGGGCGATAATCCGTTCATTGTTGTTCTGCCCGATATCATTATTGATACCGCCTCTGCCGATCCACTGCGTTATAACCTGGCGGCAATGGTGGCGCGTTTCAACGAAACGGGCCGCAGCCAGGTGTTGGCGAAACGTATGAAGGGCGACCTTTCCGAGTACTCTGTAATCCAGACGAAAGAAGCGCTGGAGACGGAAGGGCAGGTGAGCCGCATCGTCGAGTTCATTGAAAAACCAGATCAGCCGCAGACGCTGGATTCTGACCTGATGGCAGTAGGCCGCTATGTGCTGAACGCCGACATCTGGGCCGAGCTGGAAAAAACCGAGCCTGGCGCCTGGGATCGTATTCAGCTGACGGATGCTATTGCCGAGCTGGCGAAGAAGCAGTCCGTTGATGCGATGCTGATGACGGGGGACAGCTACGATTGCGGTAAGAAGATGGGATATATGCAGGCGTTTGTGAACTATGGCCTGCGTAACCATAAGGAAGGGGCGAAGTTCAGAAGCAGGATTGAGAAGCTGTTGGCTAACGGCTGATACGCACTTACCACCGAAAGCGGCAAACGATCGGTCAGAGCATGCAAGTGATGCCTGATTGGCCTTTGCCGCTTTTGCGTTTTAAAATGGCAATCATAACAATGGGTTATGTACCGTTTTTTGGTAGTCGCGTTTGAAGATTTATGCTTGTTTCTGAAGGCGTTTAGGACGACAATTGGTAGCTGCTTCTGGCGAACGTTTGCTCAAAGATTAACGCATTTTAACTTTACCCAGTGCACTGGTAGCTGTTAAGCCAGGGGCGGTAGCATGGGTTTTTAAAAAGTATTTTGATTTATCTCAGATAAGTTATCTTGAATGGTGCTAAATGAAAACTAAGCTGGTCATTATAGGCGCTGGTGGATTCGCAAAGGCAGTCATTGATAGCCTAGATCACAATCAATATGAGATTATCGGGTTCCTTGATAGTATAAAATCTGGACATCATCAAGGTTATCCAATCCTTGGTGGTTCATTAGATGATCTTACAGTGCCGAATAGTTTTAAATACTTTATAGCAATTGGAGATCCAGATGATAGAGCTTCGTGGTTCGAAAAAATAAAAAATGCCAATTTAAATACTATTAATGTTATTGATAAAACGGCTATTGTTTCATCGCGTGCTACTCTGGGCTCCTGTATATATGTCGGCAAGATGGCAATAATAAACTGCGATTCCTCTCTAGCAGATGGTGTTGTGATTAATACAAGAGCATTAATTGAACACGGGAATCGGATTTCATATTGTTCTAATATTTCAACGAATGTTGTGTTGAATGGAGATGTGGTTGTTGGTGAAAAGACTTTCGTTGGGAGTTGTACCGTTGTAAATGGGCAATTGACTATTGGTAATTCAAGCATCGTGGGTTCAGGTTCAGTTGTTATCCGTGATATACCTGATTGTGTTGTAGTGGCTGGTTCACCTACTAGATTATTGAGAAAGAGAAAAGAAAATGCCTAACGTGTATATTGTTGCAGAAATTGGTTGTAATCACAATGGTGATTTCAAATTAGCTAAACAAATGGTTGATGAGGCAAAAAAAGCAGGCGTTGATGCTGTAAAGTTTCAAACGTTTAAAGCGGACCAATTGATTTCTCGGTATGCACCGAAAGCTGAATATCAAATCAAAGTTACAGGTAATACCGAATCACAGCTAGAAATGACACGTAAACTTGAACTTCCATATGATGAGTTCATAAAATTGGAAGATTATGCAAAAACACTGGGATTGGATGTTTTTTCAACGCCTTTTGATTTCGATTCAATTGATTTTTTAGCATCCAGAAATCAAAAGGTATGGAAAATACCATCTGGTGAGTTGCTCAATCTACCATATTTAGAAAAAATAGCTCAATTACCAATTAATGATAAAAAAATTGTTATTTCAACTGGGATGGCGACAATTGAAGAAATTCAACTGGCATTGAATGTCCTTAGTGATAATGGCATTAACTCTTCTGCAATTACAATTCTTCATTGCAATACAGAATATCCCACTCCTTTCGAAGATGTTAATTTAAACACTATATCAGGTTTTAAAAAGATCTTCAGTGAATATAATATAGGATTTTCCGATCATTCTCCTGGTTATTTTTGCGGTATAGCATCAATACCATTCGGAATTACTTTCATCGAAAAGCATTTCACCTTAAATAAAGACTTTGAGGGGCCTGATCATAAGGCTTCGGTTACTCCAGATGAGCTAGCATTACTATGTGAAGGTATTCGGGCAGTAGAAAAATCTTTAGGTAGTTTTGATAAAAAAGTTACGCCATCAGAACGAAAAAATAAAATTGTGGCAAGAAAATCAATTGTAGCAAAGTGCAACATTAATAAAGGTGATAAGTTTACAATAGATAACATCACAACTAAGCGGCCTGGGAATGGAATTAGTCCAATGTCATGGTATGATATTTTGGGTAAAGAAGCAGAAATGGACTTTGAAGAAGATCAGTTAATCATTCATTCTGGGTTTGTTGGACAAGAGGTTTAAATGGTTAATCGGATCGCGATAATTCCGGCGAGGTCAGGTTCCAAGGGGTTGAAGAACAAAAATATTTTAATGCTCGGAAACAAACCTTTGATAGCCTATACCATAGAAGCCGCATTGGTATCTCAATGCTTTTCGAAGGTCATAGTCTCAACAGACTCTCTTGAATATAAAAATATCGCCGAACAATATGGAGCTCAAGTTGTAATGCGAAGCAAGGAACTTGCATCTGATACAGCAAGTTCTTTCATGGTTGTTGAGGATGTATTGAAGCAGTTCAAACGGTGTGACTATTTTGTTTTATTACAACCCACATCCCCGTTCCGTGATGCAAGACATATTCAGGAATCAATTGATTTATTTGAAGCTTCTGACAACACTAATTTCTTAGTGTCTGTTACAGAAAGTAGTAAAAGTTCTGAATTAGTTAAGCCATTAGATGCATCATTGAAGTTAACAAATTTCAGTTTTGATTTTAGTAATTATAGAAGGCAGGACGCAAAAGAATATAGCCCAAATGGTGCTATATTTATCGGTAAAAAAGATGAGTATCTTCATAAAAAACATTTTTTTGGGGCTGATAGCGTAGCATATATTATGAGTAAAGCAGATTCTATTGATATAGATGATAGATTAGATTTTGAATTTGCTATATCTCAACTTTTGAAAAGAAAAAGAAAAGAAACCATGAGGTTTAGTATTAAAAAAAGGATTAAAGAAAAGTTTGCAAATGAAATTGATAAGAAACCGATTACATTAATAGGTCATTCGATATTTGATGACTGGGATTTGGAAAGACTAAATGATAAAGATGTAAATAATTTTGGTATCTCCGGTATCACAAGTGAAGAATACTATGAACTTATCTTATCGAAAAATTTAATTGATAAAATTGGTGATGCAGTACTGTTGATATCAGGTACAAATGATATTGTTCTTGAAAATTGGACTGCTGAATATACAGTCTTTTGGTCGAAGAAAATAATTGAAAAAATAAAATCAATAAATTCGAATGTAGTAATTTATTTTCTTTCCGTACCACCAGTGTTGGGTAGGCTAGAACGTGATAATTCAGTTATTGAGTATTTGAATAAGGTATTAGAAAAAGAGATAAAAAAGATTCATAATGTAAACTGGGTTCCAATTAATGAGTCTTTTTATGACCAATTCGGGAATCTAAAAGCTGCATACACTTATGATGGTTTACATTTCACTCAAGAAGCGTATGAGCAACTTGAATGTGATTTGAGGGAATTGATCTTATGAAAAAAATTGTTTTCGTTACTGGGTCTCGTGCTGAATACGGTATAATGAAGCGATTGTTATTGCGACTTGCTGAAGAAAAAGAGATTGAACTAACCATTATCGCAACTGGTATGCATTGTGATGAGAGATATGGATTTACATACAAAAATATTGAGAATGATGGCCTTGTTATTGACAAATTAATTGACATTGAAATCAATAATGATACCAATGCGGGTATTCTCGCAACAATGGCTAGATGTCAAACTGAATTTGGCGAATATTTTGAAGATCATAAGTTTGATGCAGTAATGATTCTTGGCGATCGATATGAAATTTTTTCAGTTGCTATTGCAGCAGCTATGCATAATTTGCCTATTATTCATTTGCATGGCGGTGAAAAAACATTAGGTAACTATGATGAATTCATTCGTCATGCAATTACTAAAATGAGCCGCTTACATTTAGCATCAACTGCAGAATATCAGAAACGCATCATTCAAATGGGAGAGAATCCAGAAACTGTTTTTGATGTTGGTGCATTGGGTGCAGAAAATGCGATGCTAATGGATATTCCCACTAAACAAGAAATTGAGAAAAAGTACGGAGCATTGGAGCGTCCATATTTTGTAGTAGTATTTCATCCTGAAACGATGAGTCATAATGATCCAATTCAACAAACAGCGTCTCTCTTATTAGCCTTACGTCAGTTTATCCAAAAGTATGATTTTGTCTTCATTGGTTCCAATTCTGATACTGGCTCAGATGAAATTACTATAAAAATAAAACAGTTCTGTAAGGAGTATGGTTCTAAATTTTTCACGTCACTCCTTCCTGAGGAATATCTTGCACTTAATAAATATTCACAGGGCCTGATTGGTAACTCGTCATCTGGTTTAATAGAAATACCTTCTCTGGCTATTCCAACTATAAATATCGGTGATCGGCAGAAAGGGAGAGTGCGAGGACCCTCTGTTATCGATTGTATTTGTGAAACTGAGAGCATATTCTTAGCAATTGAGAAAAGCCAAACTAATTTTTTCGACAAAAAAAATCAACAAACATTAAATCCTTATTTCAAAAGAAAGGTACTTGATAATATCGTTGGCATAATTAAGAGCTTTTTGGAGAAAAACTCAACTGGCTATAAAGATTTTTATGATCTTAATATCAAGGCTTGAGAAAGTTGATTTTTATTTGGAATTTGAATAAAAAGCTATTAAGGTTCAGGCATGAAAGATAATGCACTGCATGTTTGTATTACACTCAGACAGTTATTAATATCAATTTGTGATGCAGTAATAACAAAAAGAAAAACCACGATCATATTCCTTCTTGATTATCAAGACCTTTCTTTTGAAAGGCAAGAACGATTGATAACTAATTTTGAAACGATTGAATTTTTCTTTATCAAAGAATACGAGTTAATTAACGACTTTTGCCCTATTCAGAAAAATATACCTGGAATTATCAGGCGAAATTTTTCCATTAAAGATGGCCGATTTTATTTCGGTTGTGGTAAATGGGTCCCTCATTTTTTAGCTAAACGAAAATACAATACCACATACATCTATCATTCTGGACCCTTCACATCTAAAGTAGTAAGAAGTGTCAGTCAAAAGATTATACTTAGAGAGGATGGATTATCTAATTATGTTATACAACCCTTACATCCCTTAAAAGCCGCTGTCCGGTTATTTTGGGGGTTATCTCCCTTTGGCCAGGTTTGGGGGGAAGAAAAATGGGTTGCATCCCTTGAAGTAGAATCACCGGAGTTATTACCGAAAAGGGTTAGGAAGAAAGCAGATAAATTAACTATATCTTCGTTACTTATATCGTTGGATGTCACTAATAGAGCGCGGTTGATAGATAGCTTCGAACTTCAGGGGCTTTCATCATTTGACAATAGCAGGTCATGTTTGATTTTAACTCAGCCTATTGATGATGTTGGAATATGTTGTACGAAAGATAAAGTTGAGCTTTATAGTAAGCTTGCGCTGAAGTTTCTGAATAAAGGTTATGAGGTTTATATCAAATTTCACCCTAAAGAGAAAGAATATAAAATTCCTAATGCGCGCGTTATTTCGAAAGATTTTCCTGTTGAATTACTCAAGTATGTTTTGGATGGGCAGTTTATTTATTGTGTTGCCCTTTGTTCGAGTTCAATAAATTCTGAAGAGCATTCTTTAGCATTAAGGCAAAAACAATTAATCCCATTGGAATATTTTAACAAAAGCTACTTCGATGGTTGGGAAGATTTTGTTGAGGCATTTCAAATTGAAGATTAATAAGGCTATTTTAAAGCATACAGGGACATATCTTTTTTTCGATATTATTAATAAGGCTATACCATTTCTGTTTTTGCCCTATCTTACACATATGTTGTCCGTAGTAGATCTTGGTAACTTAGAACTTTTTAATACTTATGTTGGATTGCTTACCCTCCTCATTTTGTTTGGTTTAGATGGTTGGTGTGCTTCTATGTACAATGGTCTGGAGAGGAATGAGTTTTCAAGAAAACTAATATTAGGTATTAAAATATCAGCTATAATTAGTTTGATTGCATTCTTTATTTTAATTCTTTTGAATCAATCTCTCTGGCTTGCAATTGCACCAATATATGCATTCTCAATGTGTATTATTCAAATAAGAACACTAACATTTAGATTGCAACTAAAAACGGTGACCGCATCAATAATATTATTTTTGAATATTTCATTAAGCGTGTTACTCACCATTGGAGCTTTTACGTTTAATGAAAAAAATTTAACTAATCGATTAATTGCCTTACTTTTACCTGCATTAATGCTTTGTTTATGGTCCCTTCGTTCTTTATTAAAAGAGTTTAAATCGGATGCTACTATTTCGAAGCATGAATTTTCTACATTCATTCGGTTTACCATTCCATTACTCCCTAATGGATTGATGAATTTTGTACGATTCGGTGCTGACAGATTTTATGTTGCTCACTTCTTTGGAGTTTCAAGTCTTGCATTATTCGGTGTAAGCTATCAATTCGCAATGATTGCAAACATATTTATGCTTTCGCTAAATCAAGCTATTATGCCTTTTACGATGCGCTTACTAAATGAAAATAAAATAAGGCAATTCCTTAAATTTACTTTGTCAGTGGTTTTATTTTTCACATTTGTTATTGTGATTCTTTCAATTGCGACACCATATATTTTGAATGTCTTTTTTGATTCAAGATATATTTCAGCTCAATATATGTCCAGAATTTACTTCTTTAGCTATCCGCTAGTGTTTTTGAGTATTTTATTGATGAACATAGCTTTTATTAGAGGAAGAACAAAATTAATTCTCTTAATGACAAGTATATCATCGCTTACACATTTGACTTTTTTGTGGTGCATTCTAAATACAAATTCGGCACTATTCAACGTCCCTTATGCACTTATGATTTCGTCTATAGTATCAGTGATTCTTTCAATTTTGACTTTTAGTAGGCTAACTCGCGATGCATAACGAAAGTACCATACATTCATCAAAGTCGAAATATGGTGTGATAATTTTATTTTATTTATTTTTTGCATGCCAGTTTTCCTATGTTTATTCAGGATTGATTGCGTTTCAATTCTTAAATATGCTTTTGGGAGCATTTTCAATTTTCTATATTTATCCATATTTAAGTCGTAACGGTTGGTTTTTTATTATATTATTAGCTGTGTTTTCTACACTAACGACTCTACTAAGTTTAAAGTTTAAATTCGGTGATATCGCTTTTGCTGTGACAATGCCACTCTTTGCTGGACTTATTAGTTTACATAGGCATGAATTAAAATGGCCGGCACTAGCATTTTGTACATTTTCTGTTTGCTACTGTGGTTATGCTATAATCATGGGATGGGATTTAAATACAGCACTTTTTTTATCATCCAGCCGAAACTATATTTCTGTTCTTGGTATTTTCTCTTTTTATTGCGTAGTTATATCTACCGCCAGTAACAAATTAAAAGTAATGTTTCTGGTCCTAGTTTCATTGATTATACTCTTTAGCAATAGTCGTTCAGCATTTATTTCATTTTCTTTGGTTTTAATGTTCTATATATGTTGTAATGCAAACAAGTATAGAAAAACATCTTTCGTACTGGTATCTGGAGTTTTAATTATATTACCTATTGTAATATTAAATTATACTACAGAAATATATGACTATCTGTATAATTCACTCGGGGTTGTTCGTCGTTTATCGGCAGGTGAGTTATCGGACACTGGTCGTTTTGATGTCATCAAATGCTATTATGACAAATTCGATTCTTTTTCTCTATTATTAGGTCTAGATTATTTCGCAAGTAATACTTGTAGTTTTTTAGCTAATGGTACGGATAATCCACATAATAGTTTCATTCGTCTTTATTCAAATTTGGGGCTTTTTTCATTAATAATTTTTTATTTTCTTCTTTGGGCGCTAATAAGACTATTTTGCATGCGAGAATATCTACTTTTCAGTTTTCTACTATGCTTTATCGCCAGAGGTGGTACTGATATTTTATTCTTTTTCCAGTCATGGGATGCATATTTGTACTCTTTAATCTTTTTATCTTTACCTGTGTTTTTTTTCAATGCCAAAGGGCAAGAGAAATCTAAAATTTTCAATATTTAGGAATGTTAATGGACAGCATACAAATTTTAATGGCAACCATGCACAGAAAATCTGTGAGTGAAATTGATTGGGATTATAAAAACACAAATCTACCTGTTCTTTTAATTAATCAAAGTGATTTTATTGGGAAGGAAATTTACAACAACGTCACGATGCTTTCGTGTAATGAAAGAGGCTCTTCTAATAGTCGAAATATGGCTATTGAAAATGCGACGGGCGATATTTGTGTTATCGCGGATGATGACGTTGGCTACGTTGATAATGCTGAAGAGATCATCAGAAATGCATTCCATGAAAACCCTGAGGCCGATATAATTACATTCCAAATAAAAACACCAGACGGAGCATTGTTTAATGATGGATACCTTAAAAATAAACAATGGCATAACTGGCGCTCAATTCTTCGGTGTGCTTCGATAGAAATTGTTTTCAAACGTGATTCGATTCTCAAAAATAACTTGCGGTTAGATACCAATTTTGGGCTCGGTAGTAAGTATAGAGTGCATGATGAAATTATTTTTTTAAAAGATGCTTTAGATAAAGGATTGAAAATACTTTATATTCCAATACCAATTGTTATACATCCGAAGGAAAGTTCCGGTTCTGATTTTAATGATAGCTTAATCAGTTCCAAAGGTGCTGCTTTTGTTAGATTGTTTGGGGTCAAAGGTATGTTTTTAAACCTTGTATTTGCCATGAAAAAAAGAAAAGAATATATTTCTAAATACAGCATTCCAAAATTCACATCAAAGATGTTTACTGGCTCTATAAAGTTTATTCGAGAGGATATGAAATGAAAGTTACAAGCTGTGATTATCTCGTTTTAGGCGGGGGTGTTTCAGGTTTAATGTTTGCTAATAAACATAAGAATGATGATACGTTAATCATTGAAAAAGAGAATGAATTAGGAGGATATTGTAGAACGATTTATCAGGATGGATATATTTGGGATTATGCTGGGCACTTTTTTCACTTTGCAAATTCAGAAATTAAAAAATTCTTTGAAGAAAAAATCTCGGCAGAACAATTAGTAATAAAAGAGAAATGCACGAAAATTTTCTATAAAAAAAATGTACTGGATTTTCCGTTCCAAGCAAACATACATCAATTAGAAAAGCAGGATTTTATTAATTGTCTTTATGATCTCTATTTTAGAGAAGATAAAGATGAATACAATTCTTTTTTAGATATGCTTTATGGTAAGTTTGGGAAGTCGATTACAGATATGTTCCTCAAACCTTACAACGAGAAGTTATATGCATGCAATTTGAATAAATTAGACCAAAATGCAATGGGGCGTTTCTTTCCCTATGCAAACTTTGAACAAATTGTTAAAGGTTTTAAAGAGAATTATCAGGGGAGTTACAATTCTCATTTCTTGTATCCTAAAAAAGGTGCTAAAGTATTTATTGATGCACTAACCCAAGAATTACCAGAAGATATAATCCACCTTGAGGAAAAAGTTCTTTCAATATGTGTCAATGAAAAATATATAATAACTAATAAACGGAGAGTGAATTTTAAGTATCTAATTAATTCAATCCCTTTTAATAAGTTTCTCAGTATGATTACTGATGTTGATTATAGTGGGGTTGTTGCACGGCTTTCATGGAATAAAGTACTGGTGCTTAATCTTGGATTCGACAAGAATACTGATTTCACAGATATTCATTGGGCATACTTCCCTGAAAAAGATTATAACTTTTACCGAGTTGGTTTCTATAACAACATTCTTAACGATGAACGCCTTAGTTTATACGTTGAGATTGGTTATGCAGATCAAGATAAATTCGATGTTGAAGAACAACTTGAAAAAACCCTAGCAGGTTTAAGAGCATCTGGCATAATCAGTGACCATAAGTTAATATCTTATATTCCTATAATGATGAATCCTGCATACGTTCACATTGATAGCGATTTAAATGAAACGAAGCAGGTGATTAAAGAAGAACTTGCAAAAAGTGATATATTTACAATTGGTCGTTATGGCGACTGGAAATATTGTTCTATCGAAGATTCTATGATTGATGCGATTAATCTCGCCGAAAAAATATAATTGGATTTATTATGGATGGATGTGTTTCGGTTATAATGCCTGCATATAATTCAGGCGATTACATTGCTAAATCAATTGATTCAGTATTAGCACAGACCTATGAAAACTTCGAGTTGATCGTTATCAATGATTGTTCCACTGATAATACTTTAAATATTATCAGAACTTACGATGATCATCGAATTATCGCTATTAATATGACTCACAACTCAGGAGTTGCGGAGGCTCGGAACGAAGGAATAAGACGTGCATCTGGCCAGTTTATTGCTTTTTTAGATAGCGACGATATGTGGAAGCCAACGAAGCTGCAGACGCAAATTGATACACTATTGAGGTCGAATTGTCATTGCTGTCACACTGCTTATAACAGGATAACCGAAGATGGTAACATAATCTCAACAGTCAATTGTAAAAAACTAGTTTCGTTAAAAGACATGCTAAAACATAACGAAATTGGAAATTTAACTGGGCTGTATGATGTTTATGCTTTAGGGAAAATATATCAAGAAACAATTGGCCATGAGGATTATTTGATGTGGCTAAATATTATGTCAAATACAGACTCGGTTGGGATTCAGTTACCTCTTGCAGAATATAGGGTGAGAAAGTCTTCTTTATCATCAAATAAATTTAAGTCTTTACGCTGGCATTATGAAATCCTTAAGAAAATAATTGGCTTTAAGCCTGTTAAATTGTCTTATTTGATGATGAGTTATGTTTTTCTTACTATTAATAAAAGATATTAATTTTCAGTGGGTTTGAATGTGGTTTTATTGGAGAAAATATGATTTTGATCACTGGAGGGGCCGGTTATATCGGCTCGCATACTGCAGTTGAACTTTTATCCTCTGGCTATGAAGTTGTTATTATAGATAACTTTGCAAATTCATCATCTGACGTAATTGATAAAATAAAATACTTATCAGGGCAAGATTTTCATTTTTATGAAGGTGATGTGAATAATAAAGATTTGCTTAGAAAAATCTTTTCAAAACACTTAATCTCAGATGTGATTCATTTCGCGGGGTTAAAGTCCGTTAGTGAATCCATCGAAAAGCCAATTGACTATTACACTAACAATGTCATAGGAACTTTGACTCTAGTCGAAGCTATGCTTTGTGCTGGTGTCAATAATATTATATTTAGTTCTTCAGCTACAGTTTATGGAGAGCCTGAAAGCATACCTTTAACAGAAAAATGTACTGTTGGAGGGACAACTAACCCTTATGGAACATCTAAATTTTTTGCTGAGCGTATATTACAGGATATTGCATTTTCTAATAAGGACTTCAATGTAACGCTGTTAAGATATTTTAATCCTGTTGGTGCTCATCCATCCGGATTGATAGGAGAGGCGCCTCAGGGAATACCCAATAATTTAGTTCCATATTTGACTCGTGTTGCATGTGGAGAGTTGAAGGTGTTATCCATCTTTGGTAATGACTACGCAACAAAAGATGGCACAGGTGTCCGTGATTTTATTCACGTAATGGATTTGGCTGATGGACATCTTGCCGCTTTAAAAAACTCTACAACAAAAACGAATATGCGCGTGTATAATTTGGGTACTGGCAATGGCTATTCAGTATTAGAACTAATAAGAACCTTTGAAAAAGTTACCAAGAAAAGTGTCAATTATATAATCTGTGACCGGAGAGCAGGTGATATAGGTGAATGTTGGGCTGATGTTTCTTTAGCCGAGCAAGAGCTAAAATGGAAAGCAAAAAGAACTCTTGAGGATATGATGACTGATGCCTGGAATTGGCAGCTCAAAAAATAACTAATATACTTACAGTACTATTTTCAATAGATGCTTTTATAACGCATCTTCCACTATCCATTAAGCTTCAGACTAGGTTACCATTACAGCAACATTTCAAGCCGCGCACAGTCGCGGCGACCACACCTGACAGGAGTATGTAATGTCCAAGCAACAGATCGGCGTTGTCGGTATGGCAGTGATGGGGCGCAACCTGGCGCTCAACATCGAAAGCCGCGGTTATACCGTCTCCGTTTTCAACCGCTCCCGTGAAAAAACCGAAGAAGTGATTGCTGAGAATCCGGGCAAGAAGCTGGTTCCATTCTACACGGTGAAAGAGTTCGTTGAGTCTCTGGAAACGCCACGCCGTATCCTGTTAATGGTGAAAGCGGGCGCAGGCACCGATGCAGCTATCGACTCCCTGAAGCCTTACCTCGATAAAGGCGACATCATCATCGATGGTGGTAACACCTTCTTCCAGGACACCATTCGTCGTAACCGCGAACTTTCTGCTGAAGGCTTCAACTTCATCGGCACCGGCGTCTCCGGTGGTGAAGAGGGAGCGCTGAAAGGCCCATCCATTATGCCTGGTGGTCAGAAAGAAGCGTATGAGCTGGTCGCACCAATTTTGACCAAAATCGCAGCCGTTGCGGAAGACGGTGAACCTTGTGTGACCTATATCGGTGCTGACGGTGCGGGCCACTACGTGAAAATGGTTCATAACGGTATCGAATACGGCGACATGCAGCTGATCGCTGAAGCGTACTCACTGCTGAAAGGCGGACTGAACCTCTCCAACGAAGAGCTGGCTGAAACCTTCACCGAGTGGAACAAGGGCGAGCTGAATAGCTACCTGATCGACATCACCAAAGACATCTTCACCAAGAAAGATGAAGACGGTAAATACCTGGTAGATGTGATTCTGGACGAAGCGGCGAACAAAGGCACCGGTAAGTGGACCAGCCAGAGCTCTCTGGATCTGGGGGAGCCACTGTCTCTGATCACCGAATCCGTATTCGCTCGCTACATCTCTTCCCTGAAAGAGCAGCGCGTTGCGGCCTCCAAAGTGCTCTCCGGCCCGCAGGCTAAACCTGCTGGTGAAAAAGCGGAGTTCGTTGAGAAAGTCCGTCGCGCACTGTACCTGGGTAAAATCGTCTCTTATGCGCAGGGCTTCTCTCAGCTGCGTGCCGCATCAGACGAGAACAACTGGGACCTGAACTACGGCGAAATCGCGAAAATCTTCCGTGCGGGCTGTATCATTCGCGCTCAGTTCCTGCAGAAAATTACCGATGCTTACGCTGAAAACGCAGGCATTGCAAACCTTCTGCTGGCACCGTACTTCAAGAAAATTGCCGACGAATACCAGCAGGCGCTGCGTGATGTGGTAGCTTACGCTGTACAAAATGGTATTCCGGTTCCGACCTTCTCCGCAGCCGTGGCGTACTACGACAGCTACCGTGCTGCCGTTCTGCCTGCCAACCTGATTCAGGCGCAGCGCGACTACTTCGGTGCGCATACCTACAAGCGCACTGATAAAGAAGGCGTGTTCCACACCGAATGGCTGGATTAATCTGATTCTGCCATTCCATAAAGCCCGGTAGCGATACCGGGCTTTTTTATCTTGTAAAATCCACTCAACTCACTTTAACGGAATAGACTGCGTGAAAATTCTAGTTACTGGCGGTGCCGGTTTTATTGGCTCCGCGGTTATACGACATATTATTAGCAATACTCAGGATAGCGTTGTTAACGTTGATAAATTGACCTATGCCGGTAATTTGGAATCATTGAGTGAGGTGAGCGCCAGCGAACGCTATTTTTTTGAACACGCTGATATCTGCGATAAAGCCGCGATGGAACGCATTTTCGCGACGCATCAGCCAGATGCGGTGATGCATCTGGCCGCAGAAAGTCACGTTGATCGATCTATCACTGGCCCCGCAGCGTTTATCGAAACCAATATTGTTGGCACCTATGTTCTTCTGGAGACTAGCCGTGCGTACTGGTCTGCGCTGGACGATGTTGCTAAAGGCGCGTTCCGTTTCCATCATATTTCAACCGATGAAGTCTATGGTGATTTACCTCATCCAGATGACTCCGACGGGACGGAAGCGCTCTCCCTCTTTACGGAGGACACGGCTTATGCGCCAAGCAGCCCATATTCAGCGTCAAAAGCGTCTAGCGACCATTTAGTGCGAGCCTGGATTCGAACATATGGGCTACCGGGCATGGTGACCAACTGTTCAAATAACTACGGGCCTTATCACTTCCCTGAAAAGCTTATTCCGCTTGTCATCTTAAACGCGCTTGATGACAAGCCGCTGCCAATATACGGCAAAGGGGACCAGATCCGCGACTGGCTCTATGTGGAAGATCATGCTCGTGCGCTATATACCGTGTTAACAACGGGCCAGGTTGGCGAAACCTATAATATCGGCGGGTATAATGAGAAAAAGAACATTGAAGTTGTTCACACCATCTGCGATTTGCTTGATGAGATTGTGCCTAAAGCCGGTTCCTATCGAGAACAAATTACCTTTGTGGCCGACAGGCCCGGTCACGATCGCCGCTATGCAATAGATTCCCATAAGATCGGTAGCGAGTTGGGGTGGACGCCGCAGGAAACCTTCGAGAGTGGAATACGTAAAACCGTGGAGTGGTATTTGAACCATTCGGAATGGGTTTCTAATGTCAAAAGTGGCGCCTATAAAAGTTGGATTGAGCAGAATTATGGGGAGCGTGATAAATGACCAAGCGTAAGGGGATTATACTGGCCGGGGGCTCAGGAACGCGGCTCTACCCCGTCACGATGGCGGTCAGCAAGCAGCTGCTGCCAATCTATGATAAGCCCATGATCTATTATCCGCTCTCAACCCTAATGCTTGCTGGGATTCGGGATATCCTGATCATCAGCACGCCGCAGGACACCCCTCGCTTTGAGCAGCTGCTTGGTGATGGCTCCCAGTGGGGGCTGCGCCTGCAGTATAAAGTGCAGCCAAGTCCTGACGGGCTGGCACAGGCCTTTATTCTCGGGGAAGAGTTCATCGGTGAGGACAACTGTGCCCTGGTGCTTGGCGATAACATTTTCTATGGACACGACTTGCCGAGGCTGCTTGAGAGCGCTGCCTGTCAGGAAGAGGGCGCGACGGTTTTCGCTTACCACGTGAGCGATCCTGAACGCTACGGCGTCGTTGAGTTCGACAAAGAAGGCACGGCGATTGGGCTTGAAGAAAAACCAAAGCAGCCCAAAAGCAACTATGCCATTACCGGCCTCTATTTTTATGATAACGACGTGATCGAGATGGCGAAAAGCCTGCGCCCATCAGAACGCGGAGAGCTGGAAATTACCGATATAAACCGCCTCTATATGCAACAGGGCCGATTGTCCGTTGCAATGATGAGGCGCGGCTACGCGTGGCTTGATACCGGGACGCACCAGAGCATGATTGAGGCGAGCAATTTTATTGCTACCATTGAAGAACGTCAGGGCTTAAAGGTCTCTTGTCCCGAAGAGATTGCTTACCGCCGAGGCTTTATTGATGCGGATCAGCTTCGTAAGCTTGCGGAGCCTCTTAACAAGACGGGATATGGACAATACCTGTTAAATCTGACCAAGGGATTAGTCTGATTTGAACTACAGCAGTGCTATTTCTTTTCGGGGCTACGCTTATTTGCAGAAGCCCCGTAAGACCGCATGGTAGCTTGGTTCGCGCAATCGCTATCGAGTCCGGCAGGTTTATCTTATTAAGTTAAACCACAACTTCGCTTACGGTATTCATCTTGACACCCAATCCTTATAAGCGATAAAAAACCTGCAGTTAATTCTTATGGTGATCTTGTCGGGATCGCCAGACTCTCAAACTCGAAGAAGTTGAACGAATGAAAATAACCATCTCCGGAACGGGCTACGTTGGCCTATCAAACGGCATTCTGATTGCGCAGAACCATGAAGTCGTTGCGCTCGATATCGTGCAGGCCAAAGTGGACATGCTCAACCAGAAGCAATCCCCGATTATTGACAAAGAGATTCAGGAATATCTTTCGAACAAGCCGCTGAATTTCCGCGCAACTACCGATAAAGAAGATGCCTATCGCGATGCGGACTACGTCATCATCGCCACGCCGACCGATTACGACCCGAAAACCAACTACTTCAATACCTCGACCGTTGAAGCGGTTATCAAAGACGTCGTGGCGATCAATCCAAACGCGGTAATGGTGATCAAGTCTACGATTCCCGTCGGTTTCACCAAATCGATCAAAGAAGAGCTGGGTATTGACAATGTCTTCTTCTCGCCGGAGTTTCTGCGCGAGGGCAGGGCGTTATACGATAACCTGCACCCTTCCCGCATCGTAATTGGCGAACGCTCGGCGCGCGCCGAGCGTTTTGCCGCGCTGCTCCAGGAAGGCGCCATCAAGCAGGACATTCCCGTGCTGTTTACGGATTCCACCGAGGCCGAGGCGATTAAGCTTTTCGCCAACACCTATCTGGCCATGCGCGTCGCATACTTTAACGAGCTGGACAGCTATGCGGAAAGCCTGGGCCTGAACACGCGCCAGATCATTGAAGGCGTATGCCTCGATCCGCGCATCGGCAATCACTACAACAACCCGTCCTTCGGCTACGGCGGCTACTGCCTGCCAAAAGACACCAAGCAGCTGCTGGCCAACTATCAGGCGGTGCCAAACAACCTGATCTCCGCGATTGTGGATGCTAACCGCACGCGTAAAGATTTTATCTCCGACTCGATTCTCGCGCGCCAGCCGAAGGTCGTGGGCGTGTACCGTCTGATCATGAAGAGCGGTTCAGATAACTTCCGCGCCTCCTCCATTCAGGGGATCATGAAGCGTATTAAGGCGAAGGGCGTGCAGGTCATCATTTTTGAACCGGCGATGCAGGAAGATGAGTTCTTCCATTCCCGCGTGATTCGCGACCTGGATGCGTTCAAGAAAGAGGCGGACGTCATCATTTCTAACCGCATGGCGGAAGAGCTGGCGGACGTGGCGGACAAAGTGTATACCCGCGATCTGTTTGGCAGCGATTGATACTCGGTTTTAAGTTCATAAAAAACCCGGCTCATTTGCCGGGTTTTTTGTTTTATACCTTGTAGAAATCGCGGTACCAGTCCACGAAGTTCTTCACTCCGTCCTTCACGGTAGTTTGCGGTTTAAACCCGATCACCTCGTAAAGCGCTGACGTATCAGCACTGGTTTCCAGCACGTCGCCCGGCTGAACAGGCATCATATTTTTCTCGGCCTTTTTGCCAAGCGCCTCTTCCAGGGCGGTGATGTAATCCATCAGTTCGACAGGCGAGCTGTTGCCGATGTTGTACACGCGGTACGGCGCAGAGCTGGCAGCGGGTGACCCCGTTTCCACGGTCCAGCTGGCATCCGTCTGGGGAATAACATCCTGCAGGCGAATAATTGCCTCTGCGATATCGTCGATGTAGGTGAAGTCGCGCTTCATCTTGCCGTAGTTATAGACGTCGATGCGCTTGCCTTCAATCATCGCTTTGGTGAATTTAAAAAGCGCCATATCCGGGCGGCCCCACGGACCATACACGGTGAAGAATCGCAGGCCGGTGGTCGGCAGGTTGTAAAGGTGCGAGTAAGTGTGCGACATCAGCTCGTTGGCTTTTTTGGTCGCAGCGTAAAGTGAAACCGGGTGGTCTACGGCGTCATCCGTCGAGAACGGCATCTTGCGGTTCAGGCCGTATACGGAGCTGGAAGAGGCGTACAGCAGGTGCTGAACCTTATTGTGGCGGCAGCCTTCCAGCACGTTGAGGTGACCCACCAGGTTGGCGTCGGCATAGGCATGGGGGTTTTCCAGCGAGTAGCGAACCCCCGCCTGTGCGGCAAGGTGGATCACGCGGTCAAACTTCTCTTCAGCAAACAGCGCGGCCATCCCCTCGCGGTCGGCGAGATCCAGCTTGTGGAAGGTGAAATTGTCGGATTTAAGCAGATCCAGACGTGCCAGCTTAAGATTGACGTCGTAGTAGTCATTCAGATTATCAATCCCAACAACCCTGTGTCCGGCCTCGAGAAGCCGTTTACTAACCTGAGAGCCGATAAAGCCCGCTGCACCTGTAACCAAAAATTTCATATTAATCCTTATCAAATTCTTGCGGGTGCCTCTGAGCACCAGACTGCGTCCATGATAGCGCGACGCGCAACGGTTGCCTAACCCATCTTTCCGATACAACTAATCGGATTCTTATAGAAAAATCCCCAGTAAACGATAAACTGTGCAGATAAATTTTTTTTGCGCTTTTTTTGCTGTTAAGGATTGTATGACGCAGAACGACAATAGCCCGGTCACGCGAAGCAATGACCCGGAGCAGATTGATTTACTTGATTTAGTGCTGCAGCTGTGGCGTGGGAAGTGGGTAATCGGTGCATTTGTCGCCGTGTTTATTGTTCTTGCGGTTGCATACCTGGCGGTTGCCAAAGAGAAGTGGACGTCAACGGCCATCATCGCCCAGCCGGATGCCGCGCAGGTTGCAACGTACAGCAACGCGCTGAATATTTTGTACGGCAGTGCTGCGCCGGGCATGCTGGATATTCAAAACCGCGTGATCGGTCGTTTTAATGCGTCGTTCTCGGCGTTATCGCAGGCGCTAGAAAATCAGGACGTTCCGGAAAAGCTGGTGATTGAACCTGCCGTTAAGGGGCAGCCGCTGCCGCTTAACGTCTCCTATACCAGTGAGTCCGCGGAAGCGGCGCAGAAACAGCTCGCGCAATACATTCAGCAGGTTGATGAACAAACGGCAAAAGAGCTGATCGTTGACCTGAAGGACAACATCAAGCAGCAGATAAAGACTCTCGATGACTCGCTGGAAAACCAGGAGAAAGTCGCGCAGGAGCAGAAAGATCTGCGCATCAAGCAAATCACCGAAGCGCTGAAAAATGCCGAGGCTGCGAAAATTACCTCTCCGCGGCTTCAGCAGACGCAGGACGTCACTCAGGAAACCCTGTTCCTGCTCGGAAGCGAAGCGTTGAAATCGATGATTGACAACGAAGCGTCTCGCCCGCTGGTTTTCTCCCCGGCCTATTACCAGACCAAGCAGTCTTTGCTGGATATTCAGAATTTAAACGTTGAGCCCGATACGCTTCACGTTTATCGCTACGTGATGAAGCCGGATTTACCTATTCGTCGCGACAGCCCGAAAAAGGCCATTACGCTGATCCTGGCCGCGCTGCTTGGCGGGATTATCGGTTCTGGCGTCATTCTGGGGCGTAACGCTTTGCGCAACTACACGCCAAAAGCGTAATGCTTAGATAAAAAAAGGCCGGGTCTCCCCGGCCTTTTTTATTGGTGACGTTTTCGCAAATTCTCAATTACCGCCGTCAGGTCCAGCTCCTGATCCTGCAGCAGCACCAGCAGGTGGTACATTAAATCGGATGCCTCATTCGTCAGCTCTTCCCGATCGTGCACGGTGGCGGCCAGGGCGGTTTCAACGCCTTCCTCACCCACTTTCTGCGCAATACGCTTGGTGCCGCTGGCGTAAAGCTTCGCCGTATAAGAGCTGGCGGGATCTGCGGTTTTACGCTCGGCCAGCAGCTGTTCCAGCTGATACAGGAACAGCCACTGGTGGCCCGCTTCGCCAAAGCAGCTGCTGGTGCCCTTATGGCACGTTGGGCCAACAGGATTTGCCAGCACGAGCAGGGTGTCGTTATCGCAGTCTGGCGTAATACTGACCGCGTTGAGGAAATGGCCCGAGGTTTCGCCCTTGGTCCACAGGCGCTGCTTCGTGCGTGAGAAGAAGGTCACTTTTCCGCTTTCCTGCGTTTTCGCCAGCGCATCCTGATTCATATATCCCAGCATCAGCACCTCGCCGGAAACGGCGTGCTGTACGACCACCGGCAGCAATCCGTCCGTTTTTTCCCAGTCCAGCTGCGCCCGTTGTTGCTCTGTTAACATACCCTGATCTCCACGCCCTGGTCGGCCAGGAACGTTTTTAACACACCAATATTGATAATCTGCTTGTGGAACACGGACGCCGCCAGCGCGCCGTCAACGTTCGCGTCCCGGAAGGCTTCAAGGAAGTGTTCCATCGTGCCCGCGCCGCCGGAGGCAATCAGCGGCACGCTGCACGCCGCGCGCACCTTCTTCAACTGTTCGAGATCGTAGCCATTACGCACGCCGTCCTGGTTCATCATGTTCAATACGATCTCCCCCGCGCCGCGCTTTTGCACTTCTTTTACCCAGTCCAGCGTTTCCCACTGGGTGACGCGGGTACGGCTCTCATCGCCGGTGTACTGATTGACGTGGTATTTGCCGGTTGCGTCGTCAAACCAGGTGTCGATACCGACCACGATGCACTGTACGCCGAAGCGATCCGCCAGACGGGTAATCAGCTCCGGGTCGGCGAGGGCGGGCGAGTTGATGGAAATTTTGTCAGCGCCAAATGAGAGTATTTTGGCCGCGTCTTCGGCGGATTTGATCCCGCCCGCCACGCAGAAGGGAATATCAATCACCTCAGCGACGCGCGCCACCCAGCTTTTGTCCACCACGCGCCCGTCGCTGGAGGCGGTGATATCATAAAATACCAGCTCGTCTGCGCCCTCATCGGCATATCGCTTTGCCAGCGGAACGATGTCGCCGATGATTTCATGGTTGCGGAACTGCACGCCTTTCACCACCTGGCCGTCACGCACGTCCAGACACGGGATTATCCGTTTTGCCAGCATTGAATCGCCTCCGTCACCGTAAATTTTTCTTCAAGTAAAGCGCGCCCAACGATCACGCCGCGCACGCCGGTTCCGCGCAGGGCGGCAATATCTGCCAGTCCGCCGATGCCCCCGGACGACTGAAACGACACCTGCGGATAGCGCGCGCAGACTTCTTCATATAACGAAACGTTCGAACCGGCCAGCGTCCCGTCGCGCGAAATATCGGTGCACAGCACGTGCTTCAGGCCAACCGGCAGGTAAATATCGACCAGCGCCTCAAGGGTTACGCCGGAGTTTTCCTGCCAGCCGCTGACGGCAACCTGCTTGTTGCCCAGTTCGTCGATGCGTACGTCCAGCGCCAGCACCAGCGCGTCTGCGCCAAAGCGGCGGAACCAGCCTTTTACCGTTTCAGGATCTTTTACGGCGGTAGAACCTACCACCACGCGCGCCACGCCCGCGTCCAGCAGGGCCGCAACGTCCTCTTCCGTCCGTACGCCGCCCCCAACCTGGACGGGAACATTCACGCCGGCGACCAGTTTTTTGAGCAGCGGGATCTGGCGCTTCGCCGGATCTTTTGCCCCCGTGAGGTCGACCAGGTGCAGAACGTCCGCACCCTGGGCCGCGTAATCCTGCAGGCGCGGCAGCGGATCATTGCCGTAGTCGCGCTGCTGGCCGTAATCGCCCTGATGGAGACGAACAACCGTGCCGTCAATTAAATCCAGTGCGGGAATAATCATCACATCTCCAGGAAGTTTTTCAGCAGCTGCGCGCCTGCGGCGCCGGAGCGTTCCGGGTGAAACTGCACGCCAAAGAAGTTATCTTTCTGTACCGCCGCGGTAAACGCTTCACCGTAGTTGCACTGGGCGATGGTGTACGCGTTAACCGGCATGGCATAGCTGTGTACAAAGTAAAAATAGCTGCCGTCCTCAATGCCGCGAAACAGGCGGTCGCCCGCCTTCGGGTATACGCGGTTCCAGCCCATGTGCGGCAGCGGCAGGCCGTGGTCCGTCATTTTCGGCACGTCTTCTTCAATAATGCCAAGCAGGTCGACGCCGTTAGATTCTTCGCTGCGGCGGCCAAGAAGCTGCATGCCGAGGCAAATTCCCAGCACCGGCTGGGTGCAGGCCTTGATTAAATCGACCAGCTCGCGCTCGCGAATTTGGTCCATCGCCGCCTGCGCCGTTCCTACGCCCGGCAGAAAGAGCTTATCCGCGCGCAGCACCACGTCCGGGTCGCGGCTCACCGCGGGCTCGTAGCCGTGGCGGGCAATGGCCGATTTCACCGAGTTGAGGTTGGCGCATCCGGTATCCAGAATCACCACGTTCATCACAGCACTCCTTTTGACGAGGGCAGGGCGTCACCTTCCACGCGAATCGCCTGGCGCAGGGTGCGGCCGAAGGCTTTAAACAGGCTCTCCACGCGGTGGTGATCGTTTTTGCCTTTGGTTTTCAGGTGCAGCGTCAGGCCCATGGTATAGGTCAACGAGCGGAAGAAGTGCTCCACCATTTCGGTACTCAGATCGCCTACGCGCTGGTAGGTAAAATCGGCTTTGTATTCCAGGTGCGGACGCCCGGAGATATCCATCGCGCAGCGCGCCAGGCATTCGTCCATCGGCAGAACGAAGCCAAAGCGGTTAATGCCGCGCTTGTCGCCCAGCGCCAGCTTGAGCGCCTCGCCCAGCGCCAGGCCGGTATCTTCCACGGTGTGGTGGTCGTCAATGTAGAGATCGCCTTTCACCGTTATCTCCATGCGGAAGCCGCCGTGGGTGGCGATTTGGTCCAGCATGTGGTCGAAGAAGCCCACGCCGGTGTGGATCTTGCTGCCGCCTTCGCGGTCCAGCCAGACCTTCACGTCAATCTGCGTCTCTTTGGTATTACGCTCCACGTGGGAGTAGCGGTCGCGCCTGGTGAGCTGCTCGCCGATTTTCGCCCAGTTCAGATCGCGTGCGTCGTAGCGCAGGCCCGCAATGCCCATATTTTCGGCGAGCGTCATGTCGGTGGCGCGGTCGCCGATGACGTAGCTGTTGGCTTTATCCAATGCCTCGTTGGCAAGATAGCGCTCAACGAGCTTCACCTTCGGCTTGCGGCAGTCGCACTCGTCGGCAGGCATATGCGGGCAAATCAGTACCTCGTCAAACTTCACGCCCTGAGAGGTGAGGATCTGCATCATCAGGTTGTGCGGACCGTCAAAGTCCGCCTGCGGGAAGCTCGCCGTGCCGAGGCCGTCCTGGTTGGTGATCATCACCAGCTTAAAGCCCGCTTTCTGCAGCTTCAGCAATACCGGGATCGCGTCCGCTTCAAACGCCAGCTTGTCGAAGCGATCGACCTGAAAATCGCTGGGTGGCTCCGAAATAATCGTGCCGTCACGATCGATAAAGAGGTACTTCTGGCTCATACATTCTCCGCTTTCAGGGCGTCAATCACGCGCTGGCTCTCTTCGCGCGTGCCTACGGTAATGCGCAGGCAGCCGCTTAAGGATGGTTGTTTATTCTGGTCTCGTAAGATAATGCCCTGATCCCACAAAGATTTAAATACGGCGCTGGAGGCCGTAAAGCGCGCCAGGATGTAGTTGGTTTCGGAATCAAACACCTGCTCCACGCAGGGAATCGCCTTCAGCGCGCTGACCAGGTACTGGCGTTCCTGCAGAATGTTTGCCACGCGCTCGCGCATCGCGTTGATCCCCTGAGGTGCCAGCGCCTGTGCCGCAATGTCCGCAACCGGCGTTGAGAGCGGGTAGGGGGCGATCACCTTCAGCAGCAGGTCGATGACCTCTTTATTCGCCAGCGTAAAGCCGCAGCGCAGGCCGGCGAGCGCAAAGGCTTTGGACAGCGTGCGTAAAATCACCAGGTGCGGGTATTCCTCAAGCCAGCCCGCCAGCGTGGCCTGAGGGCAAAATTCGATATAGGCTTCGTCGGCCACCACCAGCGCCTTGCCGCGCGTCATCTCCAGCAGCGTGCGAATATCCTGCGGATTGATAATTTGCCCGGTCGGGTTGTTGGGGCTGCAGACGAAGACAACCTTCACGCCGTCAAGGCTGTCGGCAATGCCCTGTAAATCCAGCTGCCAGTCGTCCAGCGCCTGCACGTTGCGGCAGGCAACGCCGAAGGTTTCCGCGCTGACGCTGTACATGCCGTAGGTTGGCTGGCAGTACATCACCGCATCTTTGCCCGGCTCGCAGAACGCGCGGATCAGCAACTCGATCCCTTCATCCGCGCCGCGGCTGACCAGCACCTGCTTCGGCTTCACGCCCGCATACTGCGCATAGTTTTCGATCACCGCTTTCGGCTGACACTCCGGATAGCGGTTCAGCGTCTGCTGCGAAAGTTCAAACTGCACCGCGGTGGGGTATTCGTTGGCGTTTAGCCAGACGTCGCCGCTGCCGCCGAGACGGCGAGCTGACTGATACGGAGTCAGTCGACGAACGTTTTCGCGGGCTAATTCTTCAATGTTCATGCTTGCTCCTTCAGGGCGGCGACGCGCAGCGTCACGGCGTTTTTGTGGGCGGTCAGGCGCTCGGCGGCGGCCAGCGTTTCAATGGTGGCCGCGAGCGAGGCAAAGCCTTCACGGGAAAGCTCCTGCACGGTCATGCGTTTCTGGAAATCGGCCAGCCCCAGGCTCGAACAGGTCGCGGTGTAGCCGTAGGTCGGCAGAACGTGGTTTGTGCCGGAGGCGTAATCTCCCGCAGACTCCGGCGACCAGTCGCCGAGGAACACCGAGCCCGCGCTGGTGATGCTATCCACCAGATCCCGCGCGCGGCGGGTCTGAATAATCAGGTGTTCAGGACCGTACTGATTAGAGATGGCAATACACTGCTCAAGGTCGCGGGTCACGATCAGGCGGCTGGCAGAGAGCGCCTGGCGCGCCGTCTCTGCACGGGGCAAATCGGCAAGCTGCCGCTCGACCGCTTCGCCCACGCGCTTTGCCATTGCGGCGTCCGGCGTCAGCAAAATCACCTGCGAGTCCGGGCCGTGCTCCGCCTGTGAAAGCAGGTCGGAGGCCACGAAGTCGGGGGTTGCGCCGCTGTCGGCAATCACCAGCACTTCGGACGGCCCGGCGGGCATATCGATCGCCGCGCCGTCCAGCCGCTGGCTGACCTGACGCTTTGCTTCGGTAACAAAGGCATTGCCCGGCCCAAAGATTTTATCTACCTTCGGCACGGACTCGGTGCCGAAGGCCAGCGCCGAGATGGCCTGCGCGCCGCCAACCTTGAATATCTCCTGCACGCCGCAGAGCTTCGCGGCATAGAGGATCTCATCGGCAATCGGCGGCGGTGAGCAGAGCACCACTTTCTGACAGCCGGCAATGCGCGCCGGAGTCGCCAGCATTAATACGGTAGAGAAAAGCGGGGCCGACCCGCCCGGAATGTAAAGACCGACGGAAGCCACCGGACGCGTTACCTGCTGGCAGCGCACGCCGGGCATCGTCTCCACGTCTACCGCGGGCAGTTGCTGCGCGGTGTGGAAGGTTTCAATATTTTTAACCGCCACGGCCATTGCCCGCTTGATCTCATCGCCGAGGCGGCCTTCCGCTTCGGCAATATCCCGCTCGGTGACCCTTAACGCGTCGACCTCGGTTTTATCGAACTTTGCGCTGTATTCGCGCAGCGCGTCATCGCCTCGGCGCTTAACGTTCTCCATAATTTCGGCGACGGTGCGGGTGATGCTTTCCGAGGCTGAAATTGCCGGGCGCATCAGTAATTCACGCTGCTGCTCTTCGGTGCAGCTATTCCAGTCGATGAGGGTGTTAAAGGTCATGGCGATTACTCCATCATCTTCTCAATGGGCAGCACCAGAATGGAGCTGGCGCCCAGATCCTTGAGCTTTTCCATGGTTTCCCAGAACAGGGTTTCGCTGCTGACCATGTGCATCGCCACGCGCTGCTGATCGCCCGCCAGCGGCAGAATGGTCGGGCGCTCGGCGCCCGGCAGCAGGGCAATCACTTCGTCCAGGCGTTCGGTTGGCGCGTGCATCATGATGTATTTGGATTCGCGCGCCTGAATCACGCCCTGAATGCGGGTCAACAGACGGTCAATGAGCTGCTGTTTGGCATCGTCCATCTCACCGTCGCGCTGAATCAGGCACGCTTTTGAGCGATAAATAACTTCTACTTCGCGCAGGCCGTTGGCTTCCAGCGTTGCGCCGGTTGACACCAGATCGCAGATGGCGTCAGCCAGCCCTGCGCGCGGTGCCACTTCAACGGAGCCGTTAAGCAGGCAGGATTTGAACTGCACGCCTTTCTGATCGAGGTAACGCTTCAGCAGGTGGGGGTAGGAGGTGGCGATTCGCTTGCCGTTCAGCGCTGCCGGGCCGTCCCAGGCTTCGTCTGCCGGGGTGGCAAGCGACAGGCGGCAGCCGCCGAAATCGAGACGGCGCAGGGTAAAATAGCGCGGGTCTTCGCCCTGGGCCCGGCGGGTCAGCAGCTCTTCTTCCAGCACGTTTTCGCCGATGATGCCAAGGTCAACCACGCCGTCCATCACCAGGCCTGGGATATCGTCATCACGAACGCGCAGAATATCGATAGGCATGTTTTCCGCCAGCGCAATCAGGCGCTGGGTGTGCAGGTTGATTTTAATCCCGCAGCGGGCCAGCAGCTCGCGTGAATCGTCACTCAGACGGCCTGATTTTTGAATAGCTATGCGCAAACGTGAGTTATCTAACATTCTTTATTCCTCGTTAACCTGTTTTAACCTGTCTGAATACGGTCCAAAAAAAAGCCCCCGGAAGAAGATCTTCCGGGGGCTTTCTCATGCGTTCATGCACCACTGGAAGATCCAAACGTCTTCCAGCACACATCGCCTGAAAGACTAGTCAGGATGATGGTGATGATGGTGGAGTTTAAATTGAACGCGTGTCATATAAATTCTCGTTGAATGCTTATGCATCAGATGTCTTTTAACCTAAACCACTTAGGCGACAGAAAGCAAGGGCTTTTTTTAATCATTAATTCATTTCATATTGATGCAATGAATTGTGTGTTTGTCAGCGCTGGCGTAGCCTTATGAAAGACAGGTGAGAGCCAGGAGAATTTGTATGAAAAAGGTCGCGATTGTCGGTTTAGGATGGTTAGGGATGCCGCTGGCGATGTCGCTCGCCGCGAAAGGCTGGCAGGTAACCGGCAGTAAAACCACGGCAGACGGGGTGGAAGCCGCACGCATGTGTGGCATCGAAGGGGTTGAGCTGCGCCTCGAACCGGAGCTGGTCTGTGATGCTGATGACCTCGATGCGCTGATGGATGTCGATGCGCTGGTCATCACCTTACCCGCACGTCGCAGCGGGCCGGGAGAAATGTTCTACCTGCAGGCCGTGCAGGAGATTGTCGACAGCGCGCTGGCCCACCATATCCCGCGCATTCTCTTCACCAGCTCGACGTCGGTTTACGGCGACGCTGACGGGACGGTGAAGGAAAATACCGAACGCCAGCCGGTGACCGCCAGCGGACGGGTGCTGAAAGAGCTGGAGGACTGGCTGCATAACCTGCCGGGCACCCAGGTGGATATTCTGCGCCTTGCCGGGCTGGTGGGGCCGGGGCGTCATCCCGGGCGTTTCTTCGCCGGGAAATCGGCGCCGGACGGGCAGCACGGCGTTAATCTGGTGCATCTTGAGGATGTTATCGCCGCCATCGAGCTGTTGTTGCAGGCTCCAAAAGGCGGTCACATCTATAATATATGTGCACCTTCCCATCCGGCACGCAGCGAGTTTTATCCGCTGATGGCGCGCCAGCTTGGCCTGACGCCGCCTGTCTTTAGCGAGGCGCGGGGGGAAGGTAAAGGCAAAGTCGTTGATGGTAATCGTATTTGTCGTGAGCTGGGATTTGAATATCAGTATCCCGATCCGCGGGTCATGCCAATGGAATAATTCCGTCAGCGGAAATTCTCGCACACCGTAAGGGGGCGAACATGAAGCCGCTGCTGGATGTTCTGATTATTCTGGATGCGCTGGAGAAAGAGGGGAGCTTCGCGGCGGCGTCGGCGAAACTCTATAAAACGCCTTCAGCACTCAGCTATACGGTGCACAAGCTGGAGAGCGATCTCAATATTCAGATCCTCGACCGCACCGGCCATCGCGCGCGTTTTACCCGTACCGGCCAAATGCTGCTGGAAAAGGGGCGCGACGTCCTTCACGCGGTTCGGGTGTTAGAAAAACAGGCCGTGAAGCTCCATCAGGGATGGGAAAACGAGCTGGTCATCGGCGTTGACGATACGTTTCCCTTTTCCCTGCTGGCGCCGCTTATCGAAGCGTTCTATCAACACCACAGCGTCACCCGGCTGATCTTCATCAACGGCGTGCTGGGCGGCTCCTGGGACGCCCTGACGCAGGGACGGGCGGACATTATCGTCGGTGCGCTCCACGAGCCTCCCCAGCTCAGCGATTTCGCTTTTGCCCGGCTCGGCACGCTTGAGCAGGTCTTTGCCGTCGCGCCACATCACCCGCTGGCCAGCGAACCTGAGCCGCTCAATCGGCGCATGATTAAAAACTTCCGCGCGATTGTGGTGGGGGACAGCTCCCGGCCGGGCTGCGCCGTCTCTTCCCAGCTGCTAGACGAACAGGAAGCCATTACCGTATTTGATTTCAAAACCAAGCTGGAGCTGCAGATAAGCGGATTAGGCTGCGGCTACTTGCCGCGTTATCTTGCGCAGCGGTTTATAGAAAGCGGCGCGCTGGTGGAAAAACAGGTTTTAGCCCAAAGCAGCAACGAACCGGTATGGATTGGCTGGAATGAACAAACCGCAGGGCTTGCCAGCGCCTGGTGGCGGGAGCAAATTTTAGCAAATAGTGCTATTGCCGCGGTTTACGCGCAGGCGGATGCCGGTAAATCAGACGGTTAGTAAAATTAATTTATTGATGCGTTTCTCAATCTATTGCGTTTTGTGTCTGGAATAGGGCAAAATGCCGCCGCTGCAAACAAATGAATAATCGACGATATAAAAGGCGTCGGTTATTTTTTTTTGCATGTACGAAACGAAACTAAAACCAAGAGGCCGGGCTTCGTACCGGATAGATACTTACTAAAATCCGACAGTTGTTGTCGCTGAGGAATACAGAAATGGGGCAATTTTTCGCTTACGCGGCGGTATTCACCGTAAAGGAGAATAATCATGTCGCTTAATGCAACTCCAAACACCTCTCGCGTGGAATTACGTAAAACGCTTACGTTAGTTCCGGTTGTTATGATGGGCCTTGCCTATATGCAACCAATGACGCTGTTCGATACGTTCGGTATCGTATCAGGCCTCACGGACGGTCACGTGCCGACGGCGTACGCCTTCGCGCTGATTGCGATCCTGTTTACCGCGCTTAGCTACGGTAAGCTCGTGCGTCGCTATCCGTCTGCCGGTTCTGCCTATACCTATGCCCAGAAATCTATCAGCCCGACCGTTGGCTTTATGGTTGGCTGGTCATCGCTGCTCGACTATCTGTTCGCGCCGATGATCAACATTCTGCTGGCAAAAATCTATTTCGAAGCGTTGGTGCCGTCGATACCGTCCTGGGTATTTGTGATAGCGCTCGTGGCGTTTATGACCGCCTTTAACCTGCGCAGCATCAAATCTGTCGCCAACTTTAACTCCGTTATCGTGGTGCTTCAGGTTGTGCTGATTGCCGTTATCCTTGGCATGGTCATTTACGGCGTGTTCCACGGTGAAGGGGCGGGAACGCTGGCGAGCAGCAAACCGTTCTGGTCCGGCGATGCGCACGTCATCCCGATGATTACCGGAGCGACGATTCTGTGCTTCTCCTTTACCGGCTTTGACGGGATCAGCAATCTGTCTGAAGAGACCAAAGACGCGGAGCGCGTGATTCCGCGTGCGATCTTCCTGACGGCGCTGATCGGTGGCCTGATCTTTATCTTTGCCACCTACTTCCTGCAGCTGTACTTCCCGGATATCTCTCGCTTTAAGGATCCGGATGCGTCGCAGCCAGAAATCATGCTCTACGTGGCGGGCAAAGCGTTCCAGGTTGGCGCGCTGATTTTCTCTACCATCACCGTTCTGGCGTCCGGCATGGCGGCACACGCAGGCGTTGCGCGTTTGATGTACGTGATGGGTCGCGATGGCGTCTTCCCGAAAAGCTTCTTCGGCTACGTCCATCCGAAATGGCGTACCCCGGCGATGAACATTATCCTGGTAGGCGCAATTGCGCTGCTGGCGATTAACTTTGACCTGGTCATGGCAACGGCGCTGATTAACTTCGGTGCGCTGGTGGCGTTCACCTTTGTGAACCTGTCGGTTATCTCTCAGTTCTGGATCCGCGAGAAGCGCAACAAAACGCTGAAAGATCACTTCCAGTATCTGTTCCTGCCGATGTGCGGCGCGCTGACCGTCGGTGCCCTGTGGGTGAACCTGGAAGAGAGCTCCATGGTGCTGGGCCTGATTTGGGCCGGTATCGGCCTGATTTACCTGGCCTGCGTAACCAAAAGCTTCCGTAACCCGGTACCTCAGTACGAAGACGTCGCGTAAGACGGTGTCGGGTGGCGGTTAAGCGTACCCGACACGCTCGTTCGTAGCCCCCTCGTCAGAGGGCAAAAAAAAGCCGGAGACATCGTCTCCGGCTTTTTTGTATCCATCACTCAGACTATCTCTTGCGCGTACTGGAACAGGGATTTTAACAGCGCCTGTTTCTCTGCGTTTCCTTCGTACTGTCCATACAGCATTTCCAGCTCCTGGGCATAGCTATTAAGAAACTCCGGCGTAAAGACGTTGCGTCGATGCTGTAGCCAGCGCTCCTGCTCTGCTTCATCCAGCGTGCCGGGGAAGTTACGCGCCCGGTAGTTAAATATCAGCTTTTCAATGCGTTTATCGGCGAAGGTGATATCCAGCGCGGGGAGATTGCGCGGCTCGGTCTGCAGCACGATATTCATGGCCGCGCGATCGGCGTCGCTAAAGAAGCCGTTGTAGAGCTGCGCATCGACGTTCTCGAAGGGGACAAACGGCTCGGCTTCGGCAAAGATTGCTACCACCTTCTCGCGCACCTGCGGGTTTTCGCGCAGCACTTTCAGGTTATCCAGGCAGCGCTGACGGTTAATCCCCAGCCTGTCCGCGTCTTCAGGGCGCAGCGTATTGGCCTGCGCCAGAACCGGGCATTTATTGATATGCACCAGCTTGACCGGCACGGCGGGCAGATCGCCCAGCTCGGCTTTTGGGGTGTACAGCCGCTCGCGCAGCGCGTCGCTGTCGAGCTCAAGCAGCGGGGAAATGTCACCGGCTAAATCCACCATAATCACGGCGTTGCGGTTGTCCGGATGCCAGGCCAGCGGCGCAACCCAGCTGGTATTCCCGCGCCACGCGCCAAACATGCCGGAAATATGCACCAGCGGCTTCATCTGCGGGACGTCGATAAGCGTTGTGAGCTTCTGCTTGCTGCGGTGGCTGAGCAGGTATTCAAAAAGACGCGGCTGTGCGGCCTTCACCAGCTTCGCCATAGCAATGGTGGCATACACGTCGGCCATCGCGTCGTGCGCGTTACTGTGCTCAATGCCGTTGGCGCGCGTCAGGTGTTCCAGGCGGAAGCTCGGCAGGCCATCTTCGTTTTCCGGCCAGTTAATGCCTTCCGGGCGCAGGGCATAGCAGGCGCGCATGATGTCCAGCAGGTCCCAGCGTGAATTGCGGTTTTGCCAGCTCCAGGCGTAGGGATCGTAAAAGTTACGGTAAAAGATATTGCGCGTCACTTCGTCATCGAAGCGAATGTTGTTATAACCCACCACGCAGGTATTGGGCACGGTGAAGATATCGTGAATACGGCGTGCAAACTCCGCTTCATTGACGCCTTTTTCTCGTGCTTCCTGCGGCGTGATGCCCGTTACCATCACGGCGCCGGGCTGGGGCAGATAATCATCCGCCGGACGGCAATAAAAGACTTCCGGCTCGCCGATAATATTGAAATTGTCGTCGGTACGGATGGCGGCAAACTGCGCCGGACGGTCCAGCGCTGGATGGGTGCCAAAGGTTTCGTAGTCGTGGAATAAAAACGTGAGCGCGGCAGAATCAGACACCAGTAATACCATCCTGTTAAAAAATGACGCCTCTATGGTAAACGATCGCGGTGGGCAGGCCGAATAAAAAGCGACGTCAGAGGCGATTTTTGCGAGCCGCCTTCAGGCGAAAATAAGATATTTGTCACATTTTTTTGCAATTAAACAAGGTAAGGACACGCGAACTCCCGTAAAAAGGTCAACGATTTTTACTGACCTGAGGATATACCGTTGAAACGCCGTTTGTTTATTGCTGTTTCTTTACTCGCTTCGAGCATTTCTTCCGCGTGGGCCGTTCAACCGCTGGATTTTGCACCTCAGCCTCCGGCTATTCAGGCGGGGTCCTGGGTGTTGATGGATTATACGACCGGGCAAATTTTAACGGCGGGCAATGAACATCAACAGCGTAATCCTGCAAGCCTGACCAAGCTAATGACGGGCTACGTCGTCGATCGCGCTATTGATAGCCACCGCATTAGCCCTGACGACATCGTCACCGTTGGCCGCGACGCGTGGGCAAAAGGGAACCCCGTTTTTGACGGCTCGTCGCTCATGTTCCTGAAAGAGGGCGACCGCGTTTCGGTGCGCGACCTCAGCCGCGGGCTGATCGTCGATTCAGGCAACGACGCCTGCGTGGCGCTGGCGGACCACGTTGCGGGCGGCCAGCCGCAGTTCGTCAAGATGATGAATGACTACGTTGAAAAGCTGAATCTGCGCGATACCCACTTTGAAACGGTACACGGTCTTGATGCGCCGGGCCAGCACAGCTCGGCCTACGATCTGGCCGTGCTCTCCCGCGCGATTATTCACGGCGAACCTGAGTTCTACCATATGTACAGCGAAAAGAGCCTCACCTGGAACGGGATCACTCAGCAAAACCGCAACGGCCTGCTGTGGGATAAAACCATGAACGTCGACGGCCTCAAAACCGGCCATACCTCAGGTGCCGGTTTTAACCTGATTGCCTCGGCGGTAGATGGCCAGCGTCGTTTAATTGCGGTAGTAATGGGGGCTGATAGCCCGAAAGGGCGCGAGGAGCAGGCCCGCAGGCTGCTGCACTGGGGACAACAGAATTTCGACACGGTGCAGATTCTGTATAGCGGCAAAAAAGTGGGCACGGAGCGCATCTGGTACGGTGATAAAGAGCAGATCACGCTGGGTACTGACCAGGACTTCTGGCTGGCGCTGCCGAAAGCGGAATTGCCGAACATCAAAGCGAAATACGTGCTGGATAAAAAAGAGCTGGAAGCGCCCATTGCGGCCCATCAGCGCGTGGGTGAAATAGAGCTGTACGATCGCGACAGGGTGGTTGCACACTGGCCGCTGGTCACGCTCGAAAGCGTCGGTAAGGGCGGTCTTTTCTCGCGGCTGGGTGATTATCTACACCATAAAATCTAGCGCTGTTTCACCTCTTTCGAGCAGACTGGCAGGGTTGCGAGTCTGCTCGCATAATCAACACATCCCGTTTGCCGGTAATCTCAATCCTGAATTATAGTGTATATACATACAGTAATGAGCGGAGGCACCATGGACTACAGCATCACACAGCAGCAGAAACGTAAGATAGCGGGTTTTCACATGGTAGGGCCGTGGGAAAACACGGTAAAGCAGGGCTTTGAACAGCTGGCAATGTGGGTCACAGGGCGTCACATTCAGCCGCTGGAGTGGGTTGCCGTTTACTATGATAACCCGGATGAAGTTCCGGCAGAAAAACTGCGCTGCGACACGGCGGTGACGGTACCGGACGATTTAGTGATTCCTGAAAACAGCGAAGGCGTCATGCTGACTGAAATCGGAGCGGGGGATTACGCGCTCGCCACCGCGCGGGTGGAAAATCACGATTTCGCTACGCCGTGGAATCAGTTCTTCAACTCCCTGCTGGAGGACGTCAACTACCGGATCGCCCCCAAACCCTGCTTTGAACGCTATCTGAACGATGGCAATGCCGATGGCTACTGGGATATTGAAATGTATATTCCGGTTGAACATAAAGTGTCTTAGTCACATTAAAGGCAGGGTTTTTCAGTCGGGTGCATTTCGCCCGGCTGAAAACGCAGTACAATTACGGTCTGCCGTGTAGCTGGAGAGCGGGTGTGCGTCCCGACAAATCATTAACCCCTTTTGAAATTCGTCTGTATAAACATTACCGCGTGGTGCATGGGTGCCGTATCGCGCTCGCGTTTGTGCTGACCTTCGTGCTCGTGCGCTTGCTCGATATTCCTGAAGGAACCTGGCCGCTGATTACGCTGGTGGTTGTCATGGGGCCGATCTCTTTTTGGGGAAACGTCGTTCCGCGCGCCCTGGAGCGTATTGGCGGCACCGTGCTCGGTTCCGCGCTGGGGCTGATCGCCCTGAAGCTCGAGCTAATCTCATTTCCCGTTATGCTGCTGTGGTGCGCTGCAGCGATGTTTCTCTGCGGGTGGCTGGCGCTGGGGAAAAAACCGTATCAGGCTCTGCTGATTGGCATCACGCTCGCGGTGGTGGTCGGTGCGCCGGCGGGGGACATGACGACTGCATTGTGGCGAAGCGGGGATGTGATCCTCGGCTCGCTGCTCGCGATGCTGTTTACGGGCGTCTGGCCGCAGCGTGCGTTCCTGCACTGGCGGATACAGATGGCAAATTACGTGACCGCATTTAACCGGGTTTACCAGGCCGGCTTTTCGCCAAACCTGGTCGAACGGCCGCGGCTGGAAAAGCATTTGCAGAAGATCCTCACTGACGTGGTCAAAATGCGCGGGCTGATTACGCCTGCCAGCAAAGAGACGCATATCCATAAAGGCATTTTCGAGGCAATTCAAACGGTGAGCCGCAACCTGGTCTGTATGCTGGAGCTGCAAATTAACGCCCACTGGGCCTCGCGCCCGAGCCATTTGCTGATGCTTAACGCGCACACTCTTAAAGAGACGCAGCAAATGACGCAGCAGACGCTGCTCACCATCGCCCATGCGCTCTATGAAGGCAATCCTCAGCCGATACTGGCAAACAGCGAACGGCTCAATGAGATCGTGGCCGAACTGAAGCAGCTGATGAACGAGCGTCAAAGCGACAACGTGGCGGAAACGCCGATTCACGGCTACGTCTGGTTGAGCATGGAACTGGCTCGCCAGCTTGAGCTGTTATCGCAACTTATCTGCCGGGCGCTGCGCAAATAAAAGCCTTATGTGACGGCTGCTGCTTCGATTCAGCAGCAATTGGGGTTATGATAGCTTTAAACGTTATACTGATTGTCATTAGCCGCCGCTGTCAGTAAGGTTACTGTTACAACGGCTGCCTTAACGAATCCGAATCTCACATTATCAGGGGTGTAAAAATGGAAACTATCAAGCCTTCGTTCCAGGATGTTCTGGAATTTGTCCGCCTGTTCCGCCGCAAAAACAAGCTGCAGCGTGAAATCCAGGACGTTGAGAAGAAGATCCGTGACAACCAAAAGCGCGTTCTGCTGCTGGATAACCTGAGCGACTACATCAAGCCGGGTATGAGCGTAGAAGCGATTCAGGGCATCATCGCCAGCATGAAAAGCGATTATGAAGATCGCGTAGATGACTACATCATCAAAAATGCCGAGCTGTCCAAAGAGCGTCGCGACATCTCTAAGAAGCTGAAAGTGATGGGCGAAATTAAAAACGCCGAAGCGAAAAGCGAATAATCACCTCAGATATGAAAAAAGCTCCCGGCAACTGGGAGCTTTTTTTTTCGCCGTTTTTGCAGGTCGTCGCCCCCGCCCGGCCTGCGATGAACGCTTTTGGTAGGCCCGGTAAGCGCAGCGCCGTCGGCTATTTTTACCGGGCTTAGAAAAGCAAAAAGCCTGCTGTAAAAGCAGGCTTCTTAAATGTGGCTCCTCTGACTGGACTCGAACCAGTGACATACGGATTAACAGTCCGCCGTTCTACCGACTGAACTACAGAGGAATCGTTGTGGAGGCCTATCTTAGCGGCGAAAAAACTTTTGTCAAACACGATTATAGACGAATGCGATTGATTGCCGATTCTGTCGACAGTTTGTTGTAATTGCACACATCTTTTTCTGGAAATACTTTGCAGGATAGCCATTTCTACATCATCATTTGAAATGGAGTTTCAACTTTCTCGCTAAGGTCCATTTTGAACGTCACCGCCCCTCTGCGCCAGGCGATCGCGCGCACGCCATGGTATGCAAAACGTAAAAGCTATCGAGTTCTGTTCTGGCGAGAAATTACCCCGCTTGCAGTACCCATCTTTCTGGAAAACACCTGCGTCCTGCTGATGGGGGTGCTAAGCACCTTCCTGGTCAGCTGGCTCGGTAAAGAGGCGATGGCCGGCGTCGGGCTGGCGGACAGCTTCAATATGGTGGTGATGTCGTTTTTCGCCGCTATCGATCTGGGCACCACGGTGGTGGTGGCGTTTAGCCTTGGGAAACTCGATCCCAAACGCGCACGCGAGGCGGCCAGACAGTCTCTGATGATCATGACCGTTTTTTCCATCATCCTGGCGGCGGTGATCCACTACTACGGCAAGGAAATCATCAATATTGTCGCAGGCGAAGCCACCGCTGAGGTGAAGGACCTGGCGCTAACCTATCTTGAAATGACCGTGCTCAGCTATCCGGCTGCTGCGATTGCGCTCATCGGCAGCGGCGCGCTGCGGGGCGCGGGCAACACCAAGATTCCGCTGTTGATAAACGGCGGCATGAATATCCTGAATATCATCATCAGCAGCATATTGATCTACGGCGTCTTTTCCTGGGAGGGCTTAGGGTTTGTCGGGGCCGGGCTTGGGCTGACGATTTCGCGCTATATCGGGGCGGCCGCTATCGTCGGGGTGCTGGTGGCAGGCGTCACGCCTTCGCTGCGTATCTCCTTGAAAAGCTATTTTCGTCCATTCAATTTCGCCATTATCTGGGAAGTGATGGGGATTGGTATTCCGGCCAGCGTTGAATCGGTGCTGTTTAACGGCGGCAAGCTGCTGACGCAGATGTTTGTCGCCGGGATGGGGACGGATGTGATTGCCGGTAACTTTATTGCGTTCTCCATCGCCTCGCTTATCAACCTGCCGGGCAACGCCCTCGGCTCCGCGTCGACCATTATTACCGGAAAACGCCTTGGCAAGGGGCAAATAGGGCAGGCGGAGCGCCAGCTGCGCCACGTTTTCTGGCTGTCGACCATCGGCCTGACGGCTATCGCCTGGGGAACCGCGCCCTTTGCCGGGCTCATGGCGTCCTTCTATACCCACGAGCAGGATGTGAAAGAGGTGGTTAAGATCCTGATTTGGCTCAACGCCGCGTTTATGCCGATCTGGGCCGCCTCCTGGGTGCTGCCCGCAGGGCTTAAGGGCGCGCGCGATGCCCGTTTTGCGATGTGGGTAACGATGCTCGGCATGTGGGGCTGCCGCGTGGTTGCGGGGTATACGCTCGGTATTGTTCTGGGGATGGGCGTCGTCGGCGTCTGGCTGGGGATGTTCCTCGACTGGGCCGTGCGTGGCGCGCTGTTCTACTGGCGAATGGCGAGCGGCCGCTGGTTATGGAAATATCCCCGCGTAAAGCCTCAGCCGATCGTCCCGGAAGCTGAAGAGTGCCTGCCAAATGCGCGAAGTGGAGAATAAATCAGCAAACGAACGGAAATCTGCATTATGCCTTTGACATCACGGGGGAGCATCGATAATATGCGCCCCGTTCACACGATTCCTCTGTAGTTCAGTCGGTAGAACGGCGGACTGTTAATCCGTATGTCACTGGTTCGAGTCCAGTCAGAGGAGCCAAATTTGAAAAGCCTGCTTTTACAGCAGGCTTTTTGCTTTTCTGCGTTCCGGAAAATTGCCGGCTGGCGGCTTCGCCTTACCCGGCCTGCGGGACAGCAGGCCGGGAAGGCAACGGATCGCGCTAGCGGCTCACGCGAATCGGCGCGGTTGCCTCAACCAGCCAGGGCCGCGCGTCGCTGTTTACCCGCGGCGACAGGGCGTCCCGCACCTGCTGATGATAATCATCCAGCCACTGTTTCTCCTGCTCGGTTAACAGCTGCAGTTCAACCTGGCTAAGGTCAATTGGGACCAGCGTCAGCGAGGCGAACCGGCAAAATCCCGGACGGCTCTCGACAATCTCCACCTGGTTTTCGATACGAATGCCGTGGCTGCCGCCCAGGTAGTACCCCGGCTCGATGGTCATGATATTGCCCGCCGCCAGCGGCCACGAATTAACCTTTTTCGCGATGCGGTGCGGGTTTTCGTGGATCAACAGCTGGTGCCCGACGCCGTGCCCGGTGCCGTGATCGTAATCCAGCCCCATTTCCCACAGCGGACGGCGCGCAAACGCATCCAGCTGGTGACCGTAGCTGCCGGACGGGAATTGCAGCGTAATCAGCGATAAAAAGCCTCTCAGCACGGCGGTGTAGTGCAGGCGCTGCTGCGGGTCAACCTTGCCCCAGGCCAGCGTGCGCGTGGCGTCGGTCGTGCCGTTACGATACTGGCCGCCAGAATCATTGAGGTAAAAATGGTTGTGGCCGATCGGTTTATTGCTGGCCTCGCTCGAATGATAGTGGCACATCGCCGCGTTGCTGGACGAGGCCGAAATAGTGGCAAAGCTCTGCTCGATAAATCCCGGTTGCTGCTGGCGGAAGGCGAGCTGCTGCGCCTGAACCTCAAGCTCGGTCAGCGGCTGGCCGGAGGCGACGCGCTTAGGCACTTCCCGGCTCAGCCAGGCAAGAAAATTGACCCACGCCGCGCCGTCCTGGTGATGGCATTCGCGATAGCCCGCCAGCTCCACCGGGTTTTTACCGGCCTTGAGCAGCGTAATAGGGTCAGTCAGCCAGAGAATGTCGCCCTGCGGCTCAATTGCGAAGCGCAGCGCGACGGGCGCGGAATCCGGGTCGACCACGATCCGCTTGCCCTTCGCAAGCTGCTTGCAGCGAGGGATGAACGCATCCTGCGGTGAGAGGGTAAACTGCCCGGCGACGGACGGCGGAAGGTCCGCCAGCTTGTCGTCATTCACGAACCACTCAACGGCGCCGTCGCGTCCCAGCAGGGCAAAGGAGAGGGGAACCGGGCTGGTTGGAATATCCGAGCCCCGCACGTTCAGCAGCCACGCAATGTTATCCGGTAGCGTAAGCGCCAGGTAATCGGCCTGGCTGTCGTTGAGAAGCGTCGCCACGCGCTGCCGCTTGCTGGCGCTGCTTTCGCCGGCAATCTCATCCGGCATGGCGCGAATAACCCCCGCAGGCGCGGCGGGCCGCCCGGCCCAGAGCGTATCAAACGGCGAATCGTCCAGCGCCACCGGCTCGCACGGCGTTGAAGAGAGCTGCGCGTAGTCCACGTTGGTCATCAGCATCGCCTCGAAGCCAATGCGCGCGCCGGGCGACACGTTTGTCGCCAGCCATTGCGCCAGCGGCTCGTTGTGCAGGTGATGGATCGAAAATTCGTCCATGTTCACCTGCATGCGCGCCTGCACCTGATAGCGGCCGTCAACGAACAGCAGGGCCCGATCCTGCAGTATTAGCGCCAGCCCGGCCGAGCCGTCAAAGCCCGTCAGCCAGGCGAGCTTTTCATCGTACGGCGCGCAGTACTCGCTTTGCCAGGCGTCGGCCCGCGGGACGATCATGCCGTCCAGGCCGTTTTCACGCAGCCTGTTTCGCAGGGCGGCAAGCGGTGATGTGGTGTGCATGGTGTTTCCTTTTGATTAGCGGAAAGGCGGCTCGTTAAAGGTGCGCAGCTTGCGGGAGTGCAGCTTATCGCCCTCGGCGCGCAGTAAATCGATCGCCCGGATGCCGATCTGCAGATGCTCCGAAATCGCCCCTTCGTAGAAGCGGTTGGCCTGGCCCGGGAGCTTGATTTCACCGTGCAGCGGCTTATCGGACACGCAAAGCAAGGTGCCGTACGGCACGCGGAAGCGATAGCCCTGCGCGGCGATGGTGGCGCTCTCCATATCAATAGCGACCGCGCGGCTGAGGTTGAAGCGCAGCGCCGAAGCCGAGTAGCGCAGCTCCCAGTTGCGGTCGTCGGTTGTCACTACCGTGCCGGTGCGCAGGCGCTGCTTAACCTCTTCGCCGGGCATGCCGCTCACCTCTTTAGTGGCGTCATACAGCGCGCGCTGGACCTCGGCGATGCTCGGGATAGGGATATCCGGCGGAAGTACCGCATCCAGCACGTGGTCGTCGCGCAGGTAGGCGTGGGCCAGCACGTAGTCGCCAATCAGCTGGCTTTCGCGCAGGCCGCCGCAGTGGCCGATCATCAGCCAGACGTCCGGGCGCAGAACCGCCAGATGGTCGCAGATGGTTTTAGCGTTCGACGGCCCAACGCCAATGTTAATTAAGGTGATCCCCTGGCCGTCCGCGGTGATCAGGTGCCAGGCGGGCATCTGGTGTTTTTTCCACGCCAGGTCGGAAATCGCCTGCTCGGGCGCCTCGGTTTCGGCGGTGATCCAGATCCCGCCCGCGCAGGAGAGGGCAATATACGGGCTTTCCGGGTCCAGAATTTGGCTGCAGCCCCAGCGAACAAACTCGTCTACGTAGCGGGTGTAGTTGGTAAACAGCACGAACGGCTGAAAATGCTCGGCGGGCGTGCCGGTGTAGTGGCGCAGGCGGGCGAGGGAGAAATCGACGCGGCGGGCGTCAAAGTGCGACAGCGGTGAAAACTCTGCCGGGTGGAAAATGCCGTCTGCGGTTTCATCGCCAATCTGCGACAGTTCGGTGGTTGGGAAGTGGCGCGTCAGCCCCGCGCTCATCGAGCGGTCAAGCGTCAGCGCCGAACCGTCGATCACGTAAGGATAGGGGATTTCGTGCTGTGAAGGCTCAACGGAAATGCGGGCGTCGTAATCCTGATACAGCAGGGTGAGCTGCTCTTCAAGATAGGGCCGAAACAGCGCCGGGCGGGTCACCGTGGTGCTGTAGCAGCCCGAATGGGTAAAGCGCGCGTAGGCGCGGGTTTTAGGCGTATTGGTCGCGCGGCCATCCCAGGTGACGGACAGCGAAGGATAAACAAAAAGGCCACGACTTCTGGCCTTTTCGTCGGGAAGCGTCCCGTTTTCAATGTAGTCTGCGATCGCGCTGCGCAGCGCGTTGACGGACTGCTCGTACAGCGCGTCGAGTTTTTCCAGCGCCTGAGCCGGGGTCAGGCTGGAGCCCTTATTATTCATCTCTGTCTCCTTGTTCCACAGGTGTTTCACCGTTGTGTGGCGATACCCGATAGTATGTCACACGCCTGTGAAACAAAAGGGAGGAGATTAGCCGCGGGGCGACTCTTTCATAAATAGCGCCGTGGCGGCAGAGAGCAGGCAGCCCGCCAGCAGGTAAATGGCCACGCTGTGCCAGTTGCCGCCGGAGAAGGTCACCAGCGCGGCGGCGATGAACGGCGTAAAGCCGCCTCCCACCACGCTTGCCACCTGATAGCCTACGCCCGCGCCGCTGTAGCGATAGCTGGCGCCAAACAGCTCGGTGAACATTGGCTGCTGTACGCACACCACCATGTCATGCGCAACGTTTGCGAGCATGATGGCAAAGAAGACGATCCAGAAGACCGACTGCGCCTCCAGCGCCATAAAGAACGGCCAGGCGCTCAGGGTGCCGATGAGCGCCCCGGTGATATAGACGCGGCGGCGGCCAAACCGATCCGCCAGCCAGGCGAAGCAGGGAATGGTCAGGCAGCTGATCCCGCCCACCACCAGCCCGATGTTCAGGAACAGTTCGCGCGGCAGGCCAAGATTTTGCGTCGAATAGTTCAGCGCAAACGCCGTGACGATATACATCGTCAGCAGCTCGCACAGGCGCAGGGCGATGATTTTCAGAAAAGCGCCAGGGTGCTGGATCAGGGCTTCCATCACCGGCAGCCGCTTTTTCCCCGCTGGCGTTTCGCATTGCTGCTGTTGCTCAAACTCGGCGGACTCTTCCATCCCGTTGCGCACCCACAGGGCGGCAATGACCAGCACGATGCTGAAAATGAACGGGATGCGCCAGCCCCAGCTCAGGAACTGTTCGTCGGTGGTGAACTGGCTTATCAGCGACACCAGCCCGGTAGAGAGCAGCAGGCCAACGCCGTAGCCCACCTGCACGCCGCTGCTGTAAAACGCCTTCTTGTTTTTCGGCGCGCTTTCGACGGAGAGCAGCGCCGCGCCGCCCCATTCGCCGCCGACGGCGAAGCCCTGAATAGCGCGCAGGGTAACCAGCAGCGCCGGGGCCCACCAGCCGATGGCCTCGAACGATGGCAAGATGCCGATCAGCGCGGTGGCGATGCCCATCATCCAGACGGTGAGCATCAGCATGCGCTTGCGCCCCAGCCGGTCGCCGAAGTGGCCAAAGATCACGCCGCCGAGAGGGCGGAACAGGAAGCCCACGCCAAAGGTCGCAAAGGCGGCGAGCGTGCCCATTGCGGGGCTAATCTGCGGGAAAAACTCCCGGTTAAACACCAGCGCGGCGGTAATGCCGTAGAGCAGAAAGTCATACCAGTCGACGACGGCCCCGGCGAAGCTGCCGAGCGCTGCCCGCCGGGCGCGGCTGAGAGAAGGCGTCTCCTCGTGGGAACGATCTGAGGTGAGGGTGGAGTCCATAGTTGTCCTGTCCGTACTGATTTTTAATTATTGGTATAAGAAAAGGTCACTCACATTGCGGCCGTTCTATAAACGGAACGTATGAGACTACCGCGAGAGCGAGCGGGAGGAAACTGATTTTATTTCCTGATGGAAAGCCTTTGAGCGTTAGTGTTAACGGCACTAAAACCGCTATGCTTATTTGCAACGGGAGCCACTGAGGAAGGGATGATGCGTTCTGTTTATGTGTTCGGCTATGTAGCCGCGTTATTAATGAGCCACAGCGCCGGGGCGGTGAGCTACCCGCTGCCGCCCGACGGCAGCCGTCTCATCGGCAGCGTGCAGACCATCACCGTTCCCCAGGGTAACACCCTGCCGCTGGAAGCGTTTGCCGCGCGGTACGGGCAGGGGCTAAGCAATATGCTTGAGGCCAACCCGGGCGTCGATCCGTTCTTACCCAAAGCGGGCACGCAGCTGGTGGTGCCGCAGCAGATCATTTTACCGCCAACGGTGCGAGAGGGGATTGTGGTGAACGTGGCGGAGATGCGCCTCTACTATTATCCTCCCGGCAGCAATTCGGTTGAAGTGCTGCCCATCGGTATTGGCCAGGCCGGGCGTGAAACGCCGCGTAACTGGGTAACGACCGTGCAGCGCAAGCAGATGGGGCCAACCTGGTCACCCACGCCAAATACGCGCCGCGCCTATGCGGCAGAGGGGAAAACGCTTCCGGCGTTCGTGCCTGCTGGGCCGGACAACCCGATGGGGCTCTATGCCATTTACATCGGCAGGCTTTATGCCATTCACGGCACTAATTCCAATTTCGGCATTGGGTTGCGCGTGAGCCAGGGCTGTATCCGTTTGCGCAACGACGATATTAAATACCTGTTTGACCGCGTGCCGGAAGGGACGCGCGTTGAGCTTATCGATCGACCGATAAAAATGACCACGGAACCGGACGGTAGCCGCTGGGTAGAGGTGCATGAGCCGTTGTCACGCAACCGCGCGGAATTTGAATCGACGAATAAGGTGCCGCTGCCGATATCCGCCGCGCAGCGCATGCAGTTGATAAACGAGGGGGCGGGCGCGGAGCTGGAACGGCGGTCGGGGATGCCGGTGAAGCTTGGCAACTGAGGGCATTTTTACCGGCTTCAGAAAAGCAAAAAGCCTGCTGTAAAAGCAGGCTTTTCAAATTTGGCTCCTCTGACTGGACTCGAACCAGTGACATACGGATTAACAGTCCGCCGTTCTACCGACTGAACTACAGAGGAATCGTGTGAACGGGGCGCATATTATCGACCCGGGTCGCCGTTGTCAAAGGGCGAAATGCGGCATTACGTTCGTTTGCTGACAAATTGGGCAAAGTGCTGCTTTTCGCGCCGCCGCTGCACCGTTGCAGTGCGCCTGTACCTCTTATGGGGCAGATCGTTATCTGCTGTCCCGGTGATAAAACGGGCGATGGCAAATAGATTTGCTTATTTTCAGGCGGTTAGCGTCAAAATCCATCCCCCTCAAAAAGCTGGCATTCATATTGCAAAACCTGTTTATCAACAAAATTTGTTATGGCACACCGTTTCGAACAGGGGGCAATATGAACTTAAGACGACTGAAATACTTTGTGAAAATCGTCGACATCGGCAGCCTTACTCAGGCAGCAGAAGTGCTGCACATCGCCCAGCCTGCGCTGAGCCAGCAGGTGGCGACGCTGGAAGGTGAAATGGACCAGCAGCTGCTGATCCGCACCAAGCGCGGCGTCACCCCAACGGAAGCAGGAAAAATCCTCTACACCCATGCGCGCACTATCCTTCGCCAGTGCGAGCAGGCGCAGCTGGCGGTGAACAACGTCGGCCAGACCTTAAGCGGCCAGGTGTCTATCGGGCTGGCGCCGGGCACGGCGGCATCCTCCGTGACCATGCCGCTGCTGCAGGCGGTCCGCGCCGAGCTTCCGGACGTGCTGGTTTATCTTCACGAAAACAGCGGCACCGTGCTTAACGACAAGCTGCTGAACGGCCAGCTTGATATGGCGGTGCTTTACGACCGCTCGCCGATCGCCGGGATCGCCAGCCAGCCGCTGCTCAAAGAGGATCTCTACCTGGTGGGCACCCGCGACTGTCCGGGGCAAAGCGTTGATTTAACCGCCGTCGCCGAGATGAACTTATACCTGCCGAGAGATTACAGCGCGGTGCGCGCCCGGGTGGACGAAGCGTTCTCCCTGCGCCGCCTGACGGCCAAAATCATCGGTGAAATTGATTCCATCTCAACGCTCACCGCGGCCATTGCCAGCGGAATGGGCGTGACGGTTCTGCCGGATTCGGCGGCTCGCTCGCTGTCGGGAGCCGCAAACGGCTGGATGGCGCGCATCACCACCCCGTCCATGAGCCTGCCGCTCTCCCTGAATATCTCTGCCCGGGGTTCGCTGTCGCCGCAGGCGATGGCGGTGAAAGAGATTTTAATGTCGCTGGTCAGCAAGCCGTCGCTGGAGAACCGCGAGCTGCAGCTCGTCAGCTGATATTCCATAAAAGCATAAGATGCTGGTTTTTATTATTTGTTCTGCAGGTCCGGTGACTCTAACAATAGCGCTATGTCAGATGCGCCGGAGTGAATCGTGAATTTCCAGCAGCTTAAAATTATCCGTGAGGCGGCCAGGCGGGACTTTAACCTGACCGAAGTCGCCAACATGCTTTATACCTCCCAGTCGGGCGTCAGCCGCCACATCCGCGAGCTTGAAGAAGAGCTGGGGATTGAGATCTTCATCCGTCGCGGCAAGCGGCTTCTGGGCATGACGGAGCCCGGCAAAGCGCTGTTAACCATTGCGGAGCGGATACTCAACGAGGCCAGCAACGTACGCCGGCTGGCCGATCTCTTCACCAACGATGCCTCGGGCGTGTTAACCATCGCCACCACCCATACGCAGGCGCGCTACAGCCTGCCGCCGGTGATTAAAGCCTTCCGCGAGCTGTTTCCGGACGTTCGCCTGGAGCTGATTCAGGGAACGCCCCAGGAGATCGACGCGCTGCTGCAAAACGGCGGGGCGGATATTGGCATCGCCAGCGAGCGGCTGAGCAACGACCCGCTGCTGGTGGCCTTCCCGTGGTTCCGCTGGCACCACAGCCTGCTGCTCCCCGCCGATCACCCCCTGCACCAGGTTTCCCCGCTGACGCTGGACGACATTAGCAAGTGGCCGCTGATCACCTACCGGCAGGGCATTACGGGGCGCTCTCGCATCGACGAAGCCTTCAGCCGCCGGGGATTGACGCCGGATATCGTGCTAAGCGCGCAGGATTCCGACGTGATTAAAACCTACGTTGAGCTCGGCCTGGGCATTGGCCTGGTGGCGGAGCAGTCCGGCGGCGAACGTGAGGACGGCGATCTGGTGCGGCTCGATACCCGTCACCTGTTCGATGCGAATACCGTCTGGCTTGGGCTTAAGCGCGGCCAGCTGCAGCGCAACTACGTGTGGCGCTTTATTGAGCTGTGCAATGCCGGGCTGTCGGTGGACGACATTAAGCGTCAGGTAATGGAGCCGGAGGAGGTGGAAATTGATTACCAGATTTAAATCGACCCACAAGGTTATTCCCGACAGGTTTATCACTACTCTGGTAAAACATCGGTATCTAACGCGTTGATATAAGGATTTTCACATCCTTCGCACGTGCTGATGCTTTTAGCGTTGCGGCCAGGCAAAACATAACCAGGCTTAGCGCTTTATGTCCTCATAATGAGTTCATTCGAAAAACGTTTTATCCCGCCCAAGGGTTCATGCAGATGCATAAACCCTTGGGCCACATGCCGTTGAATCTATTACGACTGTAATAATCGATTTTCAATGGATGTTATTTTATGGCTTTATTTTTTCACATCCGCAACGCGCTTGTCGTTGAGTTGTTCATCTGTAATGATGTTGCCCGCTTTGAAGTAATCGATCACCGCGTTAGAAACGTTGTAACCGCCTGTTGTATTGCGCGCTTTACCTTCTGTAAACGTGGTAAAACCGTCTCCACCGTCAGCAAGGAAGCTCTGGGTGGCAATGTGGTAGACGGTGGCATCCTCAATCGGTTTGCCATTAAGTGTCAATACGACAACCCGCTGACCGATCGGTTTGCTGCTGTCATATTTCATCTCAAGGCCTTTTGATACCTGCAGAACGCCATTACTTAAACTTGCGGAATGTTCCATCAACGCGCGTAATTGTTTACCCGTGAGGTCCATCGTGGCCAGTTCGTTAGGGAACGGGAATGCGCTAATGATGCTGCCCATCGTAATCGCACCAGACGGGATCTCATCACGTATACCGCCTGAGTTGGTTAAGGCTAGCTGTGTATCTTTACCCGCAGCGGCCAGCAAAGCGTCCGCAGCCAGATTCCCCAGCGAGGCTGATTCACCATATGCACGCGTCAATTCAACCGGCGACTGCGCCACCGTTTGTTGAACCTCTTCGTCCAGTTTCTTATTCCAGCCATCAATAACCCGTTTCGTTTGCGGGTCGGGCTTCCACTCATCCGCGTAAAGGGTTTTAAGCTCGAAATTCTTTATCGTAAACTGATGCGGCTGCGTGTAGTCCAGCACCAGTTTCCCTACATCAATCCCGCCGCTGTCGGTTGAGAGGATCAGCGTATTACCGACTTTAATCGGTTCCGGTGTACCAACATGCGCATGCCCCGTAATCAGGATATCCAGGCCTTTCACCTGGCTTGCAGTTTGAATATCTTTATCCAGAGCACGGCGCACGTCCGTCCCTCCCATGCTGGACTGGCGCGCAGGCGTGCCTTCATGAACCAGCAATACGGTAAGGTCAACTTTTCCTTTCAGTTCATCAAGATAGCTCTGTAGCCACTTAATTTCATCACGCGCTTCAATACCTACGCGCGTTGCCGCGGAGACGGTATCATTGAAGGCAAACACGCCATGCAAACCAATGACGCCAATTTTCACGCCATCTTTTTCGATAATGGTATAGGGCTTGCCCCAGAATAATTTGCTGCTGTTCTGATAGAATATATTGCCCTGTACAACAGGGAATTTTGCCTGGCTTAGCTGTAATAACGTATTATCCCAGCCGTGATCAAATTCATGGTTACCTATCGTGACGGCATCAAACGGCATGGTATTCATAATATCAATAATTGCTTTTCCCTTCGTCAAGCTACTGATATAAGGCCCGGTAAAATAGTCACCCGCATCAAAAAACCATGTTGCTTTACTTTTACTTTTTTCCTCTTTTACCAGAGTGGTGATATTAGCCCAACCACCAACATCTCGTTTACCATCAGCAATCCACGGTACTTTATAAGGTTCCACATGAGCGTGGAGATCGTTGGTGTAAATAAGGGTGACATCCTTGGCGCTGGCCCAAAATGGTAATGCCAACAGAATACCTACGGTGACCGCTTTAATATTCACAATCAGTTCCTTTCAGTCATATAAAGATTCGCTACTTTACGTTCTGAAAGGGTTTTTTATGCGAGTCTGCTCACACAATTAACCAAGAGTTATGATGCAAAATCAGCGACCTTTTGAAATCGTTGGTGACATATTGACTCTATTTACGATTAATACCTGCAAATCGTTTGGTTGCCGCAATTTGGGGTTACCCATATCGGCATGTGCAGATTATAGTTGGCCCGACTACAGGCTGGGATATCCGGCATTACACTGCCGAGCATGCGGGAGTTATCCTCCGCTGTTTGATGAACAGCAATTTAATGAATGGCTGTCTGCGTACTTAAGTGACTATGCTTCAGAATATGGTCATTTTTGTCCAGAATGTTATCGCAAAGAAATAATTTGTTATGGTCATACCCCACGGGGGACGCAGCGCGTTCAGTGCCGAGCCTGTAGAAAAGTCTGGACACCTAAACGGCAAAAGCAAAGAAAACTTGCCCCTCCTGAACGCATTGAAACCGTTTCATTAATTGTGCCTTTCCAGGGGAACAGCTCAGAACAGAAGCTGTATGTTTTAATCAGCTTCGATGCCGTTAGCGGTAGTGTTCTTCATATCTCGACGAATTTTACTCAGCATCTTGTCGGTGAAACGCTACGGTATCGCTGGCGGGGGATTATTGAGCCTGATTTGCATCACAGTGATATCGTAAATCGCGTTGATATGCGCGAGATCCAATTTCTACGCCGAAGCCAGTTTGATGAAATTCAGTACGGGAGTGCGATGCTTAAGCGTAACGCAAGAGGTGCAATTTTGCGTCCCGTTATTGCGGCGCACGGGCATTTTCGGGTTCTGAACATCCTTTTCCCTCAGGTAAAGACGCACGTTATTTCACACGAGTGTTTTCTTCGAGGAGCCGTTATTACCGCCTGGGCAGATCTTTTTCGCCAGCGGGAAGGTGGGCTTTGGTATATAGAAGAAGAAATGAATGAAAGTGAAAGTGATATACCCTGGACTTTTTTGAGCAAAACACAGCACGGCTGGTGGCAAACTCAGTGGCAGCTATGGGGGCAGGGGGAAAACCGCAGGATGGTATGTCCGTTAACAGGGGGCGATAAGCGTAACGCTAAAATGCTCTCATTAAGGGCCAGCAGGTATTTTCGTCGCTGGCTTAATGGGCAAGATGAATTTTCGCACAGTGCCAAACTATCTGCTGGGCGCCTAATGCAAATTTTTATTTCCCTGGCACATGAATATAACGATAAACTCCCTCAAACGTCAGGAGAATAAGGGGCGCTAAATCTCTTCGGTAAACAATTTTGATCTACGCCTCTGGGATATAACGTCAAGGGTTCATGCAGATACATGAACCCTTTTAACATTTGCAGTGAGATCAGGGGGTAATTAGAACCTGCTGACCGGTTGCTTCTGTCTTTAATTACATAACGTTATTAATTTACATGAATGGATGCCGCAGTGATTACGTCAGTCAGCTCCGTTTCGTTAAATAATCTTGCGCGATAGCCCTCGGCTGGGAATTGAGGTGCTCCATCAGGAAGTGCGATGACATCATAGATGCTGGCAATCATATTGCCGTTCACATCGGAGATAAAGAATGAACGGGCATGGTTGGTGAAAATAGAGAAGTAATCGTCATGGTCAAAAACATTACCCATGAAATCAGTCCACTGGACGATGGGTTTTGTTGGTAACTCAATAGGTGCGTGAATTTCCACAGCCGTTTTGGCGGCCAGGTCTACAGCATAGAACAGAATGCGAGCCGGAGGCGTCGAGTAGGCATCGGTCGTCGCGTTGTCATTGATCGGACGAACAACAGGGTTTTCATTCGCATCAAGGCAGGATCTGTTATCAAAGATGGATAAAACAAATTTCCCCACGGTCGGATCGATATATTCTGCAAACGCACTGTTGTTAGTGATGCATGCAGTGTGAGCACCGTTCTCAAAGTTGGTAATTCCTGAGATATCAATATGAATCGTGTCTGGATTTACCGGGAACTGCGGGTTGAAATTACCTGTGTTGATTGCCCACAAAATACTACCATCAACGATAGAGATACCAAAAGTCGTACTTGTTGAACGGGAGTGAACAATAACGGCCTCTTCATTGTTTGGACTGCTTGCAATCCATGAAAGGGAGTTTAAATGAATGTCATTAGGCGTACTATTATTCAAGATTTGAGAGCCACTATACTCACTGGTATAATTTTTTGCCCAAATCATTTTCCCGGTCCGATCGTTGAATTTAAGTACCAGGGCATCTTGTCCTCGCGTATTGGTTATCCGATTTGGGATGTCGTTACCAAACATATACAGATCGCCTGCAGAATCCCAGACTAAATCGTGAGTGTTTGAGTAGTGGTTGCCATCTGAGTCACGCATGTCGAATTCAAAGACGACATTACCCATGATGTCAATTTTGAAAAAGCGACGACCATACCACGACATATCTTCATCGCTACCGGTATAGAGGTAGCCATTGTGGATCCGCAACGGCTGGAGATGATAAACCGATAAGAAGTTAAAGCGCAGGTCACCATTCTTGTCGTAACCGCGGCCTGTGGATTCCATTAACCAGCTATTTCCCCAGACGGAAGTAAAGAGTGCAGGGTCTGTTTGTTCAATGTCGAGGTGGAAAATAACAGATTTATCATAAACCTGATCTTCGGTGCTAACGGTAAATGCTTGATTGAAAACTTCAGCTCCAGTTTCATCCTTAAACACGACCTGCACGCTGTTTGCATATTGCGCATAAAGGCCAATAACAGGGATTTTGATGGTTTGAGAAACACCATAAATCAGATCTGATGCATAGGTAAAATCTACGCTGGTTGGGCTGGTCGTCCGTTTTGAGACAGTGTAAGAGTAGCTTACTGGCGTATCGGAAGTAAAATAAAGATATGCAGCGAGCTGGTTGTCGGATGGTGCAAGTTCAGTTTTCACATAAGTAATAGTCATGATTAAATTCCTTTAGGTTTTTTCAATAAAATATGGATACGTTTTTTGTCATGGCAGCAAAGCGTCGCTAATGGAAATAGCGAGCAATAAATACCTGACCTATAATTTAGTGCTGTGGTAGTTAAAAATGTATTTGTAGTATAATGCTCCTTTATAATAAATAGATGGATAAATGAGGATGTGTTTAATCATCCCGCAATTGCTGGTATATCATATTATCTACAGTAATATATCTGTTAAATATTTTAGATGCTATTATGGATACATCTTTCGCGAAAGTTGAAAATGAACGCCATCCTTTATTTCGATCCAGTTCCCTCCCCATTCAACATCAACAGCTAACTCCTTAGCTGCCTGAAACACAGCCGTTGCAATAGTCTGGTAATGCTTAAACTCCCATGATGCCGTGCCGTTGATGACGGCGAATACATCGACGGCGTGTCCCGTAAAATGCCTGCTTTTTGACGTTAAAGATTTCCCTGATGCTAATAGCTCAAGCTGGCGCTTTTGGTTTCTTAACCCTTCCGAAATACCAAAATCTACAGGTGAGAGTTTCAATGCTTTTCTCATCACATCAACAAGATCCTTATGCACGCCTTTAAGATTTTTTTCAGTGGTTTTACTGAATTCATGATTTATCATTACTTTCTCCAGAAATTTTTTTCCAATAATAATTAAGGGCAACAACACCCATTGCGCCGGATATACCGCTAATTGCAAGTGAAGTATGAAATACAGTTCCAAGGCTTTGCGACATCAATCCAGCAAGTACACCGGTAAATCCTGATACTATGATTTGTGCTACAGCCGAAAATATATTTCTTCCTGACTTGCCAGACTTAACGTCAAGAAGATATCTAACGACACCTCCCCACGCGCCGAATAATAGTATGTAAATCCAGCTAAAAAATGCATTTGATGATGGGTCTTTCCATGGCAAAACAATTACCTCCGAAGCTCGTTTAGGTGGATATATTTAATTGCACAATGAGATTAATTTTGCGTATTAATATTAAATACTTCGCTATGGAGTGAATAATAAACGTTGAGCGACCCAATTTTGTGACGAATGTCACACGAAAGGTATTTAATAGCTTTTATCGATCGATTTTTTATGAATGATAGTTTTGTGTTATTGATTTCGATTATTATATTTAGCAGTAGAATGCATAAGAGGGACAAGCAGGAGAAAGGGGAACCAGTGAGGCGGCGGCTACTGGGAAAGGCAATAGGTGACACACCAGACGCGTAAACTGCCCGGATTGATAGAAGGAGACTGAATAGGGACGTCGGTCAATTTAAGAGTGAGTGGTTTGAGGCTGAGTCGCACGGATTTTGCTGGCAGTATTAACTGGAATGACCTTAATGAGGTCGTCAATATATCCCGATGCGGGGAAATAAACCAAACGCGTGCTGCGAGGGATTTCTATGCTGGCTCTTTGTATCAATACAGCTGAAACGCATAGAAACAAGAAGTTGGCTCCTCTGACTGGACTCGAACCAGTGACATACGGATTAACAGTCCGCCGTTCTACCGACTGAACTACAGAGGAATCGTGTGAACGAGGCGCATGTTAATGGCCCCGTTAATGTGTGTCAACACTAAAATTAAGCTGCTGATTCAAATGATTAATTTTGCCGCAAACTGCCGTTTTAGTGTACTTGAGCGGATGAATTAACGTCAGGGCCGCCATGTTGACGTAAACGATGAAGCGGGTCCTGCTGGTAAAAGTGGCAGAAACGCTGCCACAGCGCCGGGAAGCGCGGCGCAAACAGCTCGGGCGCGCTAAAGAAATATTCTGACAGCACGGCAAAACATTCTGCCGGATCGGTGGCGGCGTAGGCGTCAATGCTTGCGGCGCTTTCGCCAACCAGGTCGATCTCATCCTGAATATTGTCCATCGCCGCGTGCAGGTCGTGCTCCCAGCCCGCCACGTCGCGAAGCGGGATGAAGGGAACGCCGCTGGCGCGATCGCCGTTGCGGGTGTCCAGCTTGTGCGCCACTTCATGAATAATCAGGTTAAAGCCGGAGGCATCGAACGAATCCTGAATATCGAGCCAGTTCAGGACGATCGGTCCCTGCTGCCAGCTCTGCCCCGATTGCACCACGCGCTGGCTGTGGACCAGGCCAATATCATCTTCCCACTCGTCGTCAACCACGAACGGCGCAGGATAAATCAGCACCTCGTGGAATCCGTCCAGCCACTCAATGCCAAGCTCCAGAATGGGCAAACAGAAGAGGAGGGCGATGCGCGCGCTTTTCAGCGGGTCTAGCTCAAAACCCTGCAGCGGAACCAGGCGTTTTTGCTGCAAAAAGCGGTCGGCCAGCTGAATCAGCTTAAGCCGTTCATGCGGCTCAAGGTTCGCCAGTACGGGAATAGCCAGCGCCTCATCCCATGGCAACGCCATATCCGGGCGGGTTTCATTCGATTTCCAGGGCCACTTAATCATCGCTTTGCTCGCAAACTCGCTACCAGAACAAAAATGAAAGATCGGGATTGGTTAACATGCCAAACAACCCGCCCTGATGGCAACCATCAAAACGGCTAGATGCCGGAGGAGGACCAGCACCGCTGCAACGTTATCACTTAGGTCGAAGGGTGAATAGTGCTTTGCAAGTCGGTCCTTCATTTTGTGAGCTTAGTCGTTAATTTACGCGTAATCAGCTTCTTACGTGCAAATCAACGCGACGGCCATTGCGTTCTCCCAGGGCCGGAGTTGCTCGCGCCATCACGGTGCGTGCACAACGCGTCGTTGCTGATAAGAAAAATCCGTATTAAAGGATTAATGATTAGCCCATTTAACCCTAAATAAGTACGCAATATCCTCTCTTTATTACGTCTTTATATTTATTTGTTGTAAAAATCCTGGTTTGACGAATAAACCGTGTCCTAATTCATTTCGTTAACGTACACTCAGGTTGAGGATAAGTTATTATTAAGGAGTGTTATTAAGATGAAAAAATTGACAATGCTTTGTGCGCTTTCCCTGATGGCTACATCATTTGCTACCATCGCCAGCGATTCACTCACCGGGTGCGCCGCCAAAAAACAGAGCGTTCAGCAGCAAATAGACCAGGCGAAAAAGTACGGTAATACGCACCGCGTTGCCGGGCTGGAAAAAGCCTATTCAGAAATAGCGGAAAACTGCACTGACGCGTCGTTAGTAAAAGCGCGAGAAGCGAAGGTCAGCGAGAAAGAGCAAAAAGTGGCTGAAAGAGAGCAGGAGCTGCGCGAAGCGAAAGCCTCAGGCCGCAGCGACAAGATTGCCAAAAAAGAGAAAAAGCTGAATGAAGCGCGTGAAGAACTACGCGAGGCGCAGGCCGAGCTGGCAAAATAAACGCATCTGATTCACGATTTCTAAAGGGGCTTGCAAATACGCAGCCCCTTTTTTATTAATTGCCGAAAAATCTGCGCGCTTATTGCCTTATTGAAGGGATGGGGCGATGGCTATTTTACTGTTATTGTTTACGGGTCGGCAAAGATTGTGTTGATAACCGTTTTTTCTACCTGTTTATTCAAGGCGCTAATGCGCTACGTATCGTTATTGGAGACGTTATGCCATTCAGAAAAATCGCTTTCGCTGCTGTTCCTTTATTGCTTTCTACCTATACCTGGGCAGACGCCGGTTCGCTTTGCTGCCCCTTCAGCGATGAGCGTCTCAAAGAAAACATTAAGCCCTTAGATCGCTCGCTGGAAAATATTCTAAAACTGAAAGGGGTCTCCTACACCTGGAAAGAGAATAAAACGGCCGACGTGGGGCTGATCGCCCAGGATGTCGAAAAAGTTTATCCTGAGCTGGTCAAAACGAAAGACGACGTTAAGCAGGTTGATTATCAAAAGCTGGTTGCGCCACTTATTGAAGCCGTACGCGAGCAGCAGGAGCAGATAAACGCGCTCAAAGCAGATGTCGCTAAATGTGCATTAAAAAAATAAGCTCGCCGACTATTTTCTAAGCGTAAGCCTGCGGCACAATGCCCGCAGGCTCGTTAGCTTATTGAAAATCACCGTTATTGTGTCATGCTGGCACCCTTTTCGCTTTGCAATTTTACATTGGGGGAGCCTTGATGAATAAAGAAACAAATGATGGAATTAAAGTGTACACGCCCCTGGCGCTAAAGCTGTATGACTGGTGGGTGCTGCGTATTTCGAATCGCTATGCCTGGCAGTGCCAAACCCAACGTCACCTTGTCCCTCACTTCAGAAATAATATGAAAAGCAATCATCTGGACGTGGGCGTAGGAACCGGCTTTTACCTGACGTACGCGCCGGATATCTGCAGCGTGTCGCTGATTGATTTGAATGCGTCAAGCCTGGATGCGGCGACCGCGCGCGTGGGCAAAGACCGGATCAAGGCGTCCGTTCTGCACGACGTTTTCAACCCTTATCCCGCGCACCTGCACAATCAGTTTGACTCTATTTCAATGTTCTACCTGCTCCACTGTCTGCCCGGCACGATGAAAGAGAAGGCCCCCGTCATCCACCGTGCTGCCGACGCGTTAACCCGCGATGGCGTGCTTTTCGGCGCGACCATACTGGGCGATGAGGCCAACCATAATGCCTTTGGGCGCAAGCTGATGGCGGTTTATAACAAAAAGGGCATCTTCTCAAACCGGGAGGACGGCGTTGAGGATCTGCGAATTATTCTCTCAGCCGCCTTTGACCGCGTGGACATTAAGGTAGAAGGGAAAGTCGCGCTATTTAAGGCCGAAAGAAAGAAGGGCTAAATAACGCCCCGCACAACGTTCATCCCTTATAAAGGCGTTACCCGTAAACGGTAACGCCTTTTTTCATCGTGGGGAGGTATACGCGACCGTCAGCGCATTGCTTAGCACGGTGACGGGCGAGCTGAATATCCCGCCCCTGGCGGTGGCGTATTCAAACCGAAACGGCCCGCCGGGGGACATATCTGTCGGGAGGGCGATCTCACCCGCCATGCCGGGCAGCATCAGGCAGCGGGCGGCGCTGCACAGCCGGATGCGCATCCCGACCGGCGCGGGGCCGCTGGTGGTAATTTTCCAGTACGCGCGGGAGGCCATCGCGCCGGAGGCGAGCGGAGAGGGGCTTTGCACCGGTCTGCTTTTCACCACCTGACCTCCCCGCGTCATCGTGCCGCCAAAGCTCTGGCTGCTCCAGGAGCCGTCGGCGGCCAGCGCCAGGGGCGAGGCCAGCATCAGCCCCGCGAGCGCGCGCGTCATCATGCTTTGCCTCCGATCAGATAGGTCATGCGCACGTTGCGCTGGGTATTGAGCTCCTGGCTGGACAGTACCGCCAGCTGCGGGAAGATGCGGCGCAAATAGCGCGACAGCATCAGTCGCAGGGCAGGGTTTACCAGCAGCACCGGCGGCGCGCCCAGCCCTTCCTGGTGCAGCAGCGCTTTTTCCGTCTCCTTCATCAGGTTCTCCGCAATGCCCGGCTCAATGGCGCTGCCGCTCTGGGTGGCTTGCACCAGCAGCTGCTCAAGAGACAGATCGAGGCCAATCAGCTGAATGTCGTCCTCGCCCGGGAACCACTGCTGGGTAATGGCGCGGGACAGGCGGGCGCGCACGCGTGCGGTCAGCTCGTCGGCGTCGCTCTGGGCGGTGGCAAATTCGGCCAGCGTATCGATGATAGTGCGCATATCGCGGATCGGCACGCGCTCGGAAAGCAGGTTTTGCAGCACCTTGTGCAGCGTGGTCAGGCTGATAACCGCCGGGATCAGGTCCTCAATCAGCTTCGGCGACTGTTTGGCAATCTGGTCGAGCAACTGCTGCGCTTCCTGACGGCCGAACAGCTCGTCCGTGTGGGTGCTAATCAGATGATTAAGGTGGGTTGCCACCACGGAGCTTGGATCAACCACCGTATAGCCCAGCGTCTGCGCCAGCTCGCGGTGAACTTCATCAATCCACAGCGCCGGAAGGCCAAAGGTCGGCTCCGTACACGGCGTGCCGGGCACTTCACCCTCCGCGCAGCCGGGGTTGATCGCCATCCAGCGATCGGGCTGAACCTCGCCCTGGCCCACCGTTACCCCTTTGAGCAAGATGCGGTAGTGCGTCGGCGCCAGGTCGAGGTTATCGCGAATGTGCACGGCAGGGGGCAGGAAGCCCATCTGCTGGGCAAATTTCTTGCGGATGCCGCGCACGCGCGTCAGGAGCTGGCCCTGCTGCTCATGGTCCACCATGGGGATCAGGCGGTAGCCCACTTCCAGGCCCAGCGTATCCTCCATCTGCACGTCGGACCACGTGGCTTCGTGAACCTGCGCCACCTCGGCATCGGCGGCGTCGGCATCGGCGTGAACCGCACCCGGCTTCTTCGTTTCCCCTTCGCGCCCGCGCAGCCACCAGGCGGTGCCCAGCAGCGCGGCGGTGAACAGCAGAAACACAAAGTTTGGCATTCCGGGGATCAGGCCCAGCAGGCCGATCACGCCCGCGGCCAGCACCACCACGCGCGGGGAGGTGAACAGCTGGCCCACCATCTGCTCGCCCACGTCCTGGTCGTTCGCCACGCGGGTGACCACCACGCCCGCCGCGGTCGAAATCACCAGCCCCGGGATCTGCGCCACCAGGCCATCGCCGATGGTCAGCAGGGTATAGGTCTCACCGGCCATGCTGGCGGTCATGTCGTGCTGCATCACGCCGATGACCAGGCCGCCGATAATATTGATGGCCATGATCAGCAGCCCGGCAATGGCATCGCCGCGCACGAACTTGCTGGCACCGTCCATCGAGCCGTAGAAATCGGCCTCCTGGGTCACCTCTTTACGACGACGCTTCGCCTCTTCTTCACCGATTAAGCCGGCGTTCAGGTCGGCGTCGATCGCCATCTGCTTGCCCGGCATCCCGTCGAGCGAGAAGCGCGCGCCCACCTCTGCGATACGCCCCGCGCCCTTGGTGATCACCATAAAGTTAATGATGATCAGAATCACGAACACGATGATGCCGATGGCAAAGTTGCCGCCTACCAGGAAGTGGCCAAAGGCCTCAACCACCCGGCCCGCCGCTTCCGGGCCGGTATGGCCGTTCAACAGGATCACGCGCGTGGAAGCAACGTTAAGCGCCAGGCGCAGCAGCGTCGAGAACAGCAGCACCGTCGGAAACGCCGAAAACTCCAGCGTGTTCTGGGTGAACATGGCGACCAGCAAAATCATGATCGACAGGACGATATTGAAGGTAAACAGCAAATCCAGCACAAACGCAGGCAGCGGCAGGATCATCATCGCAAGGATGGTCATGATCAGCACCGGGCCGGCCAGCACCTGCCACTGGGTTTCCTTCATGTTGGGTAAACGTAATCGGGTGGCGATATTGGCCATCACTCTCTACTCTCTTGTGCAAAATCCATCCCCGCCGGAACGGGGAGATCTTTAGGTGTCAGCGGACGCGAGCCGTAGCCTTTGCGCCAGCGCTTCAGGCCATAAACCCAGGCCAGCACTTCCGCGACCGCGCTATACAGCTCGGCGGGAACCGGTGCGCCGGGTTCACAATGGCGATACAGGGCGCGCGCCAGCGGCGGCGCCTCAAGCATAGGGACCCGGTGCTCTTCGGCCAGCTCGCGGATGCGCAGCGCGATCGGACCGCTGCCGCGTGCCACCACGAGCGGCGCGCCCATCGCGCCTTCCTGGTACTTCAGGGCCACCGAAAAGTGGGTCGGGTTATTCACCACCACGTCGGCGGTGGGGACGTCGGTCATCATTCTCTGCTGCGCCATCTGGCGCTGCAGCTGGCGGATACGTCCTTTGATCTGCGGGTCGCCTTCCTGGTTTTTAAATTCGTCTTTGATTTCCTTCATGCTCATGCGCATCTTCTTGACGTTGCTCCAGAGCTGGTAAACCACGTCGAAGGCCACCATCGGGATCAGCGATAAAATAATGACCAGCATGCAGCCGAGGAGCAGGGCGCTAATGTCGACCAGCGCCATCCCCAGCGGCTCAAACATCAGGTTGATAAAACGGCTCTTGTTGAACCACAAAAACAGCCCGCCGCCCGTCACCGCCAGCAACACCTTCAAAATGCTTTTCACCATCTCGGAAACCATTTGCGCGGAAAGCAGGCGCTTGATGCCCTTCAGGGGGTTGAGCTTTTTAAGGTCAAACTTGATGGCCCTGGCGGTCATGTTCAGGCCGCCAATAATTGACGGCGTCACCACGGCGGTCAGAAACAGCCCGCCCACGAACGGCAGGATCGCCAGAAAGGCCATGCCCAGCAGCGAGCCCGCGTGGTGCAGCATCTGCTGCGGATCGCTGACCAGCAGCCTGTCAAACGTCAAACCGTTGTGCAGCAGGTGCTGCAGCTTGTTTGCCAGATAGCTCCCGCCGATCAGGATCAGCCCCCAGCCTGCCAGCAGCATGGAAAGGCTGGTCAGCTCGCGCGAACGGGGAACCTGTCCCTCTTCTCGCGCCTTTTGCTTTCGGTGGGGCGTGGGGTCTTCCGTTTTTTCGCTGTCGTTTTCTTCTGACATGGCATTAGCCCGGCATGATTAAAAGCCGAGTGACTCCAGCAGGTCGTCCACCTGCTCCTGAGAGGCGACGATCCCCTTCACGCTGGCGTCAATTTGTGGCCCGTTTTTGAGCTGCGCGTCATCGTTTTGCGCGTCCACGGCGCGTTCGCCCATGTTCTCCACCAGCACGCTGATCAGCTCTTCTTCCACCGTGGCGATCACCTGCATCAGGCTTTGCAGCACCTGGCCGGTCAAATCCTGAAAATCCTGCGCCATCATGATTTCGGTCAGCTGGCGGTTGGTTTGCTGGGTCATTTCAGGCACTTCGTGCAGAAAGCTGCGGGTGTCCTTAACCAGCGCTTTTGCATCCTCCAGAGGCTGCGGGTTTTCGAACCAGGCGTCCCAGCGCTCGGTCAACTGCGTGGCGTTCTCGCTCAGACTCTCCTGCAGCGGGCGTGCCGCTTCTACGCTGGTCAAGGCGCGATCGGCGGCCTGCGACGTTTTGCCAACCACGTAGTTCAGGCGGTCGCGGGTGTTGGGAAACGCATCGGCCACTTCCTTCAGCGCCTGCTCCAGCCCAAGGTTGGCCATGCTGTCGCGCAGCAGGCGGGTAAGGTGACCGATGCGGGAGAAGATCTCTTTGGCGTTATCCGCCTGCAGGTTTAACGGCGTGCTCATGATTATTGCCCGAGTTTTTCAAAGATTTTGCCGAGCTTTTCTTCCAGCGTCGCGGCGGTGAAAGGCTTGACGATGTAGCCGTTAGCGCCCGCCTGCGCGGCGGCGATGATGTTCTCTTTCTTCGCTTCGGCGGTAACCATCAGCACCGGCAATTTTGCCATTGCCGCATCGGTGCGGATGGTTTTGAGCAGCTCCAGGCCGTCGACGTTCGGCATATTCCAGTCGCTGACCACGAAGTCAAAATCGCTGCCGCGCAGCTTGTTCAGCGCGTCCTGGCCGTCTTCCGCTTCGTCAACGTTCTTGTAGCCCAGATCGTTCAGCAGGTTTCGTACGATGCGCCGCATGGTGGCGAAATCATCCACCACCAGAAAACGCATATTTTTATCCGACATGGGTAAATCTCCTTAACGTCGTGAGTCGGTTTTAGGGGAACTTTTATAAGCAAAACTGTCCAGCAGGCACTGGCTGATATCGCCAAGATCGACGACCTTTTTCGCCGCGCCGAGCGCAATCGCCTCGCGGGGCATGCCGAAGACCACGCAGGTGGCCTCGCTCTGCGCGAGCGTGAACGCCCCGGTCTGGCGCAAATGCAGCAGGCCGCGCGCGCCGTCGCCGCCCATTCCGGTCAGGATCGCCGCGCTGGCGTGCCGGCTGGCCTGGCGGGCCACCGAGTCGAACAGCACATCGACGGAGGGGCGGTGGCGGTTAACCGCAGGCGCATCGCTGAGCCTGATCCGGTAGCCGCTGTCCTGGCCGATGATCTCCATATGGCGATCGCCGGGCGCGATCAGGGCAGTCCCCGGCAGCACCGGCTCGCCGTCCTGCGCTTCGCGCACGGCAATCTGGCACAGCGAGTCAAGCCGCTGGGCGAAGGAGTAGGTAAACCCGGCGGGCATGTGCTGGGCGATCACGATCCCCGGCGTGCTGACCGGAAGCGGCATCAGGACCTGGCGCAGCGCCTCCGTTCCGCCCGTGGACGAACCAATGGCGATAATGCTTTGCTGACGCACCCTAATCCCGGCGAGCAGCGGCCTGGCGGTTGGCGCAGGCGGCGTCAGCCTGGCGCGCGCGGCGATGCGGATTTTCTCAATCACCAGCTGGCTCCAGCGCGCGATATTGTCCTCCTCGCGGTGCTCCGGCTTCGGCACAAAGTCCACCGCGCCGTGCTCCAGCGCCCGCAGGGTCGCCGCGGAGCCGCGGGTGGTCAGGGAGGAGATCATCACGACCGGCATCGGGCGCAGGCGCATCAGCCGGGAAAGAAACTCCAGCCCGTCCATGCGCGGCATGTCGATATCCAGCGTCAGGACGTCCGGGTTAAGCTGTTTGATCAGCTCGCGTGCGATAAACGCGTCCGGCGCGGTTCCCACCATTTCCATATCGGGCTGCTGATTCACCACCGCGCTCAGCATGTTGCGCATCAGGGCTGAATCATCGACCGCCAGCACGCGAATCGGGCTCACCGTGTTGTCTCCGTCAGTTCATAAACCGACTGGCCGCGCAGGCGCAGCGGAATATGTGAATGGTTAAAATGTTCCGAATGGCCGACAAACAGCAAGCCTCCGGGCTTAAGCAGGCGGGCAAAACGCTGCAGCAGGCGCTGCTGCGTGGGCGCATCGAAATAAATCATCACGTTGCGGCAGAAAATGGCGTCGAACGGGCCGGGAACGGACCACTTCTCATCCAGCAGATTGAGCTGCTGATAGTGAATGGCGGAGAGCAGCTCGCGCTTCGCCTTGACCATCTCGCTGTTATCCCCCGCGCCGCGCAGAAACCAGGCCCGCTTTTGCGCCAGCGTCAGCGCGTCCAGATCGCTCAGGCGGTAGACGCCCGCTTCCGCTTTGGTCAGCACCTCGGTGTCGATATCCGAGGCCCAGACGCGCGGCCCCGAAAGGGACGGACCCAGCGCCTCGTCCAGCGTCATGGCAATCGAGCACGGCTCTTCACCCGTCGACGCGGCGGTACACCAGACGCGATAGCCGCTGCCGCGCGGGCGGGCGTGCTGGGCGAGGATCGGAAAGTGGTACGACTCGCGGAAAAACGAGGTCAGGTTCGTCGTCAGCGCGTTGATGAAGTTTTGCCATTCCGGGTGCTCTGAGTGCGATTCAAGCAGGGCGATATAGTCGCTGAAGCTGGTATGCGCCAGGGCGCGCACGCGGCGCGAGAGGCGATTAAAAATCATCTCCCGCTTCTGGGCGTTGACGACAATTCCCGCGCGCTTATAGATTAATTTCCCGATGCGCTGTAATTCGCCGTCAGACAAAGAAAGCGTATTAAGGGATAAACGTGCAGGAATGCTGTTAATTTCACTCATAGAAGCGGATTGGCCTTAAACCGGAGTATTCATTATTTCCTGATAGGCGCCGATCATTTTATTACGCGCCTGCATGCCAAAGCTGAATGAAATAGACGATTTCTGCATCGCCAGCATCACGTCATTAAGCCCAATATCGCTGCTGCCGGACATCCATTCCTGCGTTTTTGTTTTCGCTTCTAGCTGCGTTTTATTTATTTCGTTAATGCTGTTAAATAAAGCATCAGAAAACGAGGGCATGTCGCCGCGCGCTGCCTGCAGGCGGTGAGACGGGCCGCTGACCTGCTGTGCCTGGGTCTGAATTTGATCGAGTACGCCACGCATTAGTGTTGCTGACATTTTTCAGTTCCTGATAAATAAGATTGAAAACGATGTTTATTGCGCATCTTTTAAACGTCGACAGCTTACCACGTGAATAAAAACCCCAGAAAATCCAATAAGCCGACAGAACTTTGAGCTTATTTATCCTTAAAAAAAATACCTTTCAGACGATAATGCCCGCCTGAAAAATTCTTCTGCTTTTTGAAATCGTCGACAACACTCTCGCGAATTTCGTGAGCTGACGTGCATCCGTGATGCGCGCTATTTCATACAGGAATACGGCATGAGTGCCACACTAAATGATGTAACGAATAATCCAGCCGATCGCATTAAGTCGATGCTGCTTTCGCTGCGCGGCAGCCCGAAGCTCCTGCTGGTGATTTGCGGCGCGGCGGCGCTTTCCGTTCTGATTGCGCTCATGTTCTGGGCAAAGGAGCCGGACTACCGGGTGCTGTTCAGCAACATCAGCGATGAAGAGGGCGGCGCGATTGTCGCGCAGCTCACCCAGCTCAACATTCCCTACCGCATCGACGCGCCGGGCGGCGTGATTATGGTGCCGGGATCGCAGGTGCACGAAGTGCGCATGAAGCTGGCGCAGCAGGGGCTGCCGAAAGGCGGTTCGGTCGGCTTTGAGCTGCTGGACCAGGAAAAGTTTGGCATCAGCCAGTTTACCGAGCAGGTGAACTACCAGCGCGCGCTGGAGGGCGAACTGGCCCGCACGATTGAAAACCTGGGGCCTATCCAGAGCGCGCGCGTGCATCTGGCCACGCCAAAGCCGTCGATGTTCGTGCGCGAGCAAAAAAAGCCGACCGCCTCGGTCACCGTGAACCTCATTCAGGGGCGCGTGCTGGACGATGCGCAGGTGGTGGCAATTACCCATCTTATCTCCAGCGCGGTGACCGGGCTGTCTGCCGACAGCGTCACGATTGTCGATCAGCGCGGCAACCTGCTGACCCAAAGCGGCGTGCGCGGCCTGCAAACGGCGCATCTGAAATATACCAATGAAATTGAAAGCGATTACCAGCAGCGCATTCAGCGCATTCTGGCTCCGCTGGTGGGCGACGGAAACATCCGCGCGCAGGTGACGGCGCAGATTGACTTCACCGAGCAGGAGCAGACGCAGGAGCAGTATCAGCCAAACGCCGATCCGCAAAAAATGGCGATCCGCAGCCGTCAGGCGAGCCTCGCGGAGCAGGGCAACCGCCGCGGCGCCGGCGGCGTGCCGGGTGCGCTAAGCAATACGCCCGCACCGCCTGCAACCTCGGAAATCACCCAGCCGCTGGGTACGCCAGCCGACGATAAAAAAGAAAAAACCACCGGTACCCGCAGCGCCAGCGACGGCGCGCAGCCCTACAACAACCGCAGCGACGAAACCACCAACTTTGAGGTGGACCGCACGCTTACCCATACCAAATCTAACGCCGGGCGCATCCAGCGCCTCTCCGTGGCGGTGGTGATCAACCACCTGCCGCAGGGCGAAGAGGGCAAGCCGGGCCCGATTAGCGAGGCCGAACTCGCCCGCATCAACGCGCTGGTGAAAGAGGCGATCGGCTACAACGCCGCGCGCGGGGACAGCGTCAATATTCTTAACTCGGCGTTTAACGGCGTCGTGGATGAGCCTGTGCCGCCGTTCTGGAAGCAGGATCGCTTTTACGCGCTGCTGATGTCCATTGCCCGCTACCTGGTGATTGCGATTATCGCCTGGGTGATGTGGCGCAAGCTGGTGCAGCCCGCGTGGGCCCGCCATCAGGAGACCACGCTGCGTCGTCTTGAGATGGAAAAAGAGGCGCGAGAAGAAGAGCTTGCCGCGAAGAAACGCGCGGCTGAAAAAGGCGTGCGCGACCGCGCGCAGCAGAAAGTGGATACCGAAATGCACAGCCAGCAGCTGCGCGAGCTGGCGGAGCAGGAGCCTCGCGTTATCGCCCTGGTGATCCGTCAGTGGATGAGTAAGGAGCCGAAATAATGAATGCTTCAGATAAAAGCGCCATCGTCATGCTGACGCTGGGGGATGTCCTGGCCGCAGAGGTGTTTAAGCACCTCAACGCCCACGAGGTGAAGCAGATTAGCGCATCGATGGTCAATATGGCGGGCTTCACCCACGACCAGATGGCCATGGTGCTGGAAGAGTTCAGGAAAGACTCCAGCGAATATGCCGCGCTCAGCCTCAACACCAACGATTACCTGCGCAGCGTGCTGGTCAAGGCGCTGGGCGAAGAGCGCGCCTCGTCGCTGCTGGAGGACCTGCTGGATACCCACCAGGGCACCAACGGCATCGAGACGCTCAACTTTATGGACCCGCAGGCGGTGTTCGACCTTATCCGCGAAGAGCATCCGCAGATCATCGCCACCATCCTGGTGCACCTCAAGCGCAACCAGGCGGCGGATGTGCTGGGCAAATTTGAGGATCGCGAGCGTAACGACATCATGCTGCGTATCGCCACCTTCGGCGGCGTGCAGCCTGCCGCGCTGCAGGAGCTGACGGAAGTGCTGAACAACCTGCTTCACGGCCAGAACCTCAAGCGCAGCAAGATGGGCGGCGTACGTCCGGCGGCCGAAATTCTCAACCTGATGAAGTCTCACCAGGAGGAGGCGGCGATCGAGGCGGTGCGCGAGTTCGACGGCGAGCTGGCGCAGAAAATTGTCGACGAGATGTTCCTGTTCGAAAACCTGGTGGACGTGGAAGACCGCAGCATCCAGCGCCTGCTGCAGGAAATCGAGAGCGAAACGCTGATCATCGCGCTGAAGGGGGCCGACGAGCCGCTGCGCATGAAGTTCTTCCGCAATATGTCCCGCCGTCAGGCGGAGCTGATGACCGACGATCTGGCCTCTCGCGGCCCGGTGCGTCTGTCGCAGGTCGAAGCCGAGCAGAAGACAATCCTCAACGTGGTGCGTCGCCTGGCCGAATCCGGCGAGATCCTGATTGGAGGCAGCGACGATGCCTATGTTTGATGATAAAACCCCGCGCGAATGGCGCAGCTGGCAGCCGGAGAACCTGCTGGGTGAAACCGTAGACGTGCCGCTGCCCACGCTGGATAACGCCCAGTCGGAGGCCCAGCTGAAGGCCGAACTGGCGCGCCTGCGCAAGCAGGCGGAGCAACAGGGCTTTGCCCAGGGGCAGCAGCAGGGCGAGGAAGAGGGGCGCAAGCAGGGCTTCGAGCAGGGCGTCAAAGAGGGCCGCGAGGCCGGGTTTGCGCAGGGCCTGGAGCAGGCGCGCGTTGAGCAGCAGGCGCTGCTGCGCCAGGCCGAACTGTGGGTAAGCAACGTGAAGCTGGCGCTGGAAAACCTCGACAGCCTTGTGCCTGCCCGCCTGGTACAGCTCTCGCTGGAAGCGGTGCAGCAATTATACGGTTCGTCCACCGTGGCGGATAACCACGCCCTGATTACGCAGATCCGCAAGCTGATGAAGCAGGACCCGCTGCTGCACGGCACCTTCCAGCTGTACGTTAACCCGGAGGAGTTCGCCGCGGTTGAGGAGGCGCTCGGCGACACGCTGCGCGCGATGGGCTGGGCGCTGCACCGCGACGCGCAGCTGGCCGCGGGCGGCTGCCGGGTGGTTTCGCCGGACGTTGAGGTGGATGCCAGCCTGGAGACGCGCTGGCAGGCCATCTGCCAGCTGGCGCGCGAGGAGCTCGCGCAATGAGCCAGCAGCAGCTAAAGGCGTGGCTTTCGGCAATCGATCGGGTGGAGGAAAAGCTGGCGCAGGTGCCGGATTTTCGCCAGTACGGCAAGCTCACGCGCGCCACGGGGCTGGTGATGGAGGCCGTGGGGCTGAAGCTGCCCATCGGCGCGCTGTGCATCGTTGAGCGCCAGACCGACGCGGGCATTGTGCCGGTCGAAAGCGAAGTGGTGGGCTTCAGCGGCCAGACCCTGTACCTGATGCCGCTTGAGCACGTGGACGGCATTCTGCCGGGGGCGCGCATTTACGCCCTGCAGGGCGACAGCCACCGCGGCAAGCAGCTGCCCGTCGGCCCGCACCTGCTGGGCCGCGTGCTGGACGCGCAGGGGCGCCCGCTGGATGGACGTCCCGCGCCGGGTAAACCCTCTGCCGGCCTCTTTACTCCCACGCTTAACCCGCTGCACCGCGACCCGATAAAAAGCGTGCTCGACGTCGGCGTGCGGGCGATTAACGGCCTGCTGACGGTGGGACGCGGCCAGCGCATGGGCCTCTTCGCCGGGTCGGGCGTGGGGAAAAGCGTCCTGCTCGGCATGATGGCGCGCTTCACGACCGCCGACGTCATCGTGGTGGGGCTTATCGGCGAGCGCGGGCGCGAGGTCAAAGATTTTATCGAGAACATCCTCGGCGACGAAGGGCTGTCGCGCGCGGTGGTGGTGGCGGCACCGGCGGACGTTTCGCCGATCCTGCGCATGCAGGGCGCGGTGTACGCCACCCGCATTGCCGAAGATTTTCGCGAGCGCGGCCTGAACGTCCTGCTGATCATGGATTCCCTGACGCGATACGCCATGGCGCAGCGCGAGGTGGCGCTGGCGATTGGCGAACCTCCGGCCACCAAAGGCTATCCGCCTTCGGTCTTCGCCCGCCTGCCCGCGCTGGTGGAGCGCACCGGCAACGGCGTGAAGGGCGGCGGGTCGATTACCGCGTTCTACACCGTGCTGACGGAAGGGGACGACCAGCAGGACCCGATTGCCGACTCGGCGCGCGCGATCCTCGACGGCCACATCGTGCTGTCGCGCCGCCTCGCCGAGGCGGGCCACTATCCGGCAATCGACGTGGAAGCCTCGATCAGCCGCGCCATGACGGAACTTATCCCGCACGCCCAGTACCGCAAGGTGCAGCGCTTTAAGCAGCTGCTTTCGGCGTATCAGCGCAACCGCGATCTGGTGAGCGTGGGGGCGTACGTGAAGGGCAGCGACGCGCTGCTGGACCAGGCTATCGACAAATATCCGGCTCTGGAGGCGTTCCTCCACCAGGCGATCCACGAGCGCAGCGGCTATGACGACGCCGTTCGCGCGCTCTCCGGGCTGTTCCCGGACATCACGGGGTAAAACGGTGACGCAATGAAGGTGAATAACCCGATGAACCTGCTGCGGGACATGGCAGAAGAGACGTTGTCCGAAACCACCCGCGCGCTGGGCGGCGCCCGGCAGCAGCTGCAGCAGGCGGTCACGCAGCACCAGCAGCTGCAACGCTACGAGAACGAGTACCAGCAGTCCCTGCGTCAGGGAATGATGGGCAGCGGCATGTCGGTGGCGGATCTGGTGAATCACCAGTCGTTTATTGTGGCGCTAAGGCAGGTGGTTAAGCAGCAGGAAGGCCACGTTAACGCCTGTGAGAAAGAGGTGGATCGGGTTAAGCAGAGCTGGGTGCAAAACAAACAGCGCCTGAACGCGTTTGAAACGCTGATTGCGCGACGCGCCTCGGCGCAGGCGCAGGCGCAAAGCCGCCACGAACAGAAGCTGATGGATGAATTTGCCCAGCGTGCCGGACAGAAGAGAGAAAGGCTATGAACATCGATATGGCCACCCTGCTACTGGGTGGAATGCAGGAAAAACCAAAGGCGGGAGCGCTTTCTGACAAGGGGTTTAGCCTCGAGCTGGACGACAGGCTGGCTTCCCTGGCGCAGCTCTTCCCGGGCATAGAGCCGCAGATGCTGGTGGCCGCGCTGCCCGCCGGGCTGCTGGCGCAGGAGGTGGCCGACATGCCAGACCTTGAGGCCGAGCTGATGACCGGACAACGGGAGCGGGCAGAAACCCAGACGGGCGTGACGCTCGACGACGGTGAAGGCGGGGAGAGCCCGCAGTGGCAGCTCCAGCAGCTGGTTGCCCGCAGCGTGACCGGGGCCGACGCCGCCGCGCGCCCCGCCGTGGGGAAACCCGTGGAGGGCGCGATGAGCGAGAGCGCGGGCGATCGCGGCGTCAGGGCGGGTGAGCCGCGCGGCAGGCTGGCGGTCCCGCTGGCCGTGGCCGATAGGCCCGCGCCGGTCAACCCGCTTGCGGCGTCAACATCCGCAGCCGTGCAGGCTTCTGCGGTGGTTCCTTCCAGCGAGGCCGCTGCGACCGACGCCGTTGACATGACGACGACAACGCCGTCGGGGAGCGCCGTCGCGATGCCCGCCGCCGTGCGCACCAGCCTTACCCACGCGCCGCAGCAGGTGGTGACCGTGAGCCATCCGCCGGAAACGCCGGAATGGAAGCAGTCGGTCAGCCAGCACATCGCCATCTTCAGCCGGAACGGCCTGCACAACGCCGAGATCCGCCTGAACCCGGAGGAGCTGGGCTCGCTGCATATTTCGCTACGCATGCAGCAGGATCAGGCGCAAATCCACATCGTGAGCGAGCACGGACACGTTCGTCAGATGATGGAGCAGGCCATGCCGCAGCTGCGCGCGGCGATGGCGGAGTCGGGGATCCAGCTCGGCCAGGCCAACGTCAGCGCGGAGGGACAGCAGGCCGCCGCGAATGGGCAGGAGGGCAACGCCCGTGGAGAGCCGCAGGTGCAGAGGGAAGGTGAAGAGAATGACGCTGAGGGCGACGTGGTGCCAACGCTATTAACCACCACGCCGGGAAATATATATGGAATTAATACCTTTGCGTGAAGTGCTGAATTACGTTCAGTAATGAAATTTTATCGCCTGATTATCAGGATGACGATCTGGACTACAATATCCGCCATATTGACCCGAGGGTAATCGACTACCCTCACTTATTTATCAGGTGTACGTTCAATGAGTAATAAAAATAAAAAGGTCGCCAGCGGCGGAGGATCTCGCTCGCTTCTGATGACGTTCATGTTTTTGACTGCCGTTGCCGCGTGCGGTTTTTCGGGCTACCTGTTCTGGGAATTGAAGTTCGCCAGGCCCGCGGCGGCGGCTGAGGCTGAAACAGCGGCGCGGCCTGCACCGGCCCCTGTGCCAGTCGAGCCGCTGTACGCCTCGATGAATACCTTTACCGTTAGCCTGAAGCCGACGACCAGTGAGTCGGATCGCGTTCTCTATCTGGGCCTGTCGATTCGGGTCGCGGAACAAGCGTCGCTGGCCGCGCTGCAAAAATATTTACCGGAATACCGCAGCCGCGTATTTATGCTGCTGACCCAGCAAACCTATGACGATTTATCCACGGATGAAGGAAAGCGACGTCTGATTAATAACATCAGGGCCGAGCTTGATAAACCTCTGGCGTTTAACCAGTCTATTCGCGTCACTGACGTCCTTATTAATGAATTTATTCTGCGGTAATTATTATGGCTGACAGCTTTTTATCTCAGGATGAGATCGACCGGTTGCTGAATGCGGATGCAGACAGCAGCCGCGATCCGAACAGCAGCAGGGCCGACGCGGGGATAAAACCCTACGATCCGCACACGCAGCGCCGGGTGATCCGCGAGCGTCTGCACTCGCTGGAAATTATCAACGAGCGTTTTGCCAGACAGTTCCGCATGGGGTTGTTTAACCTGCTGCGCCGCAGCCCGGACATCACGGCGGGAAATATCCAGATCCAGCCGTATCACGAGTTTGCGCGCAACCTGCCGGTGCCGACAAACCTCAACCTGCTGCACCTTAACCCGCTGCGCGGGACCTCGCTGATGGCGTTCTCGCCGGGGCTGGTGTTTATGGCCGTGGACAACCTCTTCGGTGGCGACGGGCGTTTTCCGACCAAAGCGGACGGGCGCGAATTTACCCCGACCGAGCAGCGCGTGATCCACCGCATGCTGTCGATGGCGCGCGAGGCCTACGAGTTTGCCTGGAGCTCGATTTACAAAATCAAGACGGAATATATCCGTTCTGAAATTCAGGTGAAGTTTACCAACATCACCTCCTCGCCGAACGATGTGGTGGTCACCACGCCGTTTTCGGTGGAGATCGGCTCGCACCGCGGGGAGTTCAACATCTGTATCCCGTTCAGCACCATTGAGCCGCTGCGCGAGCTGCTGAGCAACCCGCCGATGGACAACTCCCGGCATGAGGACACCGAGTGGCGCGGCATGCTGGCGAGCCAGATGCGCGAAACCGAGCTGGAGCTGACGGCGCGCTTTGCCGACATCGGCACCCGGCTGTCCAACGTGATGCAGCTGAAAAAAGGCGACGTGATCGCTCTGGACAAGCAGGAATTTATCGAAGCCAGCGTGGGCGGCGTGCCGGTCTTTACCGCCAGATACGGTGCCGTTAACAACCAATATGCCCTGAAGGTCGAGCAGATGATTCAGCCTTCGTTACTATCATTCAACAAGGAGTAATTTCCCCATGAGCGACATGAACACCTCATCGGGCCCTGACGGTCAGTCCATTGATAATCTGTGGGGTGACGCCATGACCGAACAACACGCTGCGGGAATTACCGACACGATGGCTGCGCCAGCATTTTCGGACGAAATGAACCTGATCCTCGATATTCCGGTAAAAATGACCGTCGAGCTGGGGCGCACCAAAATGACCATCAAGGAGCTGCTGCGCTTAAGCCAGGGCTCGGTGGTGTCTCTGGACGGGCTGGCGGGCGAACCGCTGGATATCCTGATCAACGGCTATCTGATCGCGCAGGGGGAAGTGGTGGTGGTGTCCGACAAGTTCGGCATCCGCATCACCGACATCATTACCCCGTCCGAGCGCATGCACCGCCTGAGCCGCTAATGAACGCAACGAACTCCCTCCCGGCTACGGGCTCGGTGCTGATGACCGTAACCGGCGCGCTGGCGCTGATCGTCCTGCTGATGGCGGCGCTGGCCTGGGCCGCCCGCCGCAGCGGGCTGACGCGCCGCCTCAACGACGCCCGCGGCACCATGACCCTGGTGGCGACGCAGTCGCTGGGCCCGCGCGAGCGCCTGGTGCTGGTGGACGTGGGCGAGCAGCGCCTGGTGCTGGGCGTGACCGCCACGCAGATTACCTGCCTTACCGCGCAGCCGCGCCCGGAAAGCGTGCCCGAGGCCGCCGCGCCGGTGGCGGCATTTCCGCAGATGCTGGAAAAGCTGCGCCAGAAGTACCGTCCGGGAGGCGAGCGGTGAAACGTTACGCGCTGAACGCGCTGCTGGCGATCGGCCTGCTGCTGCCAGCGGCCTGCGCAACGGCGGCCAACGCTGACATCACCCTCGGCCAGCCGACGGGCGAGGGCGGCTGGACGCTGCCGGTGCAAACCCTGCTGCTGCTGAGCGGCTTTACCTTTATTCCCGCCGTGCTGCTGATGATGACCGGCTTTACCCGCATCATCATCGTGCTGGGCCTGATGCGTAACGCCCTCGGCACGCCGACCGCGCCGCCAAACCAGGTGCTGGTCGGGCTGTCGCTGTTTTTGACCTTCTTCGTGATGTCGCCGGTGTTCAGCCAGATTTACGAGAAGGCCTGGCAGCCGCTGCAGGAAAATAAAATCACCATGGAAGCGGCGCTGGCCGAAGGCGTTAAGCCGCTGCGGGCCTTTATGCTCGACCAGACCCGCGAAAGCGATCTGGCGATGCTGGCCCAGATTGCCAAAACGCCGGACGTCGCCTCGCCGGAAGACGTCCCGCTCAGCATCCTGGTGCCCGCGTTTATTATCAGCGAGCTGAAGACCGCGTTTCAGATTGGCTTCACCATCTTCATTCCGTTCCTGATTATCGATCTGGTGGTCGCCAGCATTCTGATGGCGCTCGGGATGATGATGGTCCCGCCAACGACCATCGCCCTGCCGTTCAAGCTGATGCTGTTCGTGCTGGTGGACGGCTGGCAGCTGCTGGTGGGCTCGCTTGCCCAAAGCTTTTACAGTTAGGAGACAAAGATGACCCCTGAAAGCGTCATGGTAGTGGGCATGCAGGCGATAAAGGTCGGGCTGATGGTCTCCGGCCCGCTGCTGGTGGCCGCGCTGGTCACCGGCCTGATTATCAGCATCCTGCAGGCCGCGACCCAGGTCAACGAAATGACCATGACCTTCATCCCCAAAATCCTGACGATCGTCGGGATTGCGGTGGCGCTCGGCCCGTGGATGATGAAAATCTTTATCGAATATACCCGCGCGGTTTTTGCCAGCATTCCCTACGCGATCGGCTGATGGCCTTCGGACTTCCTCTCGATCAGCTCTACGGGCTGATTAGCCACTACGTTTTCATCCTGGTGCGCGTTGGCGCGCTGCTGCACGTTGCGCCAATTTTCAGCGAGAAAGCGGTGAGCAAGCGGCTGCGCGCGGGCCTCTCCCTTTTGATCGCTATTCTGATTGGCGGCACGCTGCCGGACGCCGGGGTGGGGCTCTATTCGTGGGAAGGGGCGTGGGTGATGGGCAAACAGGTCATCATCGGCGCGGCGATGGGGCTGACGCTTCAGCTGCTGTTCGCCGCCGTGCGCATGGCGGGCGAAATCATCGGCATGCAGATGGGCCTGTCGTTTGCCACCTTCTTCGATCCCGGTGCCGGGAACAGCCCGGTGATCTCCCGGTTTCTCAACCTGCTGGTGACCCTGCTGTTTCTGGCGCTTAACGGCCATCTCTGGCTGCTGGCGCTGCTGGCGGAAACCTTTCACACGCTGCCGATTGACGCCGCGCCGCTGCACGCGGGCGGCTTCCTGTACCTGGTCACGCACGCCGGGCTGATCTTCAGCCAGGGGCTGATGCTCGGGCTGCCGATTATCTCCCTGCTGCTGTGCATTAACTTTGTCCTCGGGCTGCTGAACCGCCTGACGCCGCAGCTCTCGGTGTTTGTGATCGGCTTCCCGCTGACGCTGAGCTTCGGCATGCTGGCGCTTTTCCTGCTGGCGCAAACCCTGACGCCGTTCTTTGAACGCCTGATGGCGACGGGGTTTGACCATCTGGCGCAGCTTATCCAGGCGCTGGCGTAGCGGCGCTAGTTGGTGCAGACGATGCGGGCCACCGATTCGGTGCCGGAGGCCAGAACCTTATTGTCCAGCAGATAAAGGGTGCTGGTGCCCACTTCCCCCTTGCCGATCTGCGGGTAAATATAATCCTTCACCTCCTGATCGGTGCTCTGGTCGCCCAGCTTGCGATGCTGGCTGGTCACCGTCAGATGAATGCGCTTGCCTTCTACCTCGGTGTCAAAACGTACCTCGCGGTGTATCGGCGTTGGGCGTCCCGCCAGCCGGCCGTCCACAAAGCGGCTCAGGCTGCCGATGTAGGTCGTATGGCCGCTGAACAGGTCGTCGCGGTACGAGCGGTAGATGCCGCGCGCCAGCGTCGCGTTGTCCTTATCCTCAATGGTGTAATAGGAGGTCGGTGCGACGCACGCCGACTTATACGGCAGATGATAAAAGGTGTAGAACACCATCCCGCCGAACCCGGCCAACAGGCTGAAGAAGAACAGCAGCCCGAGCCTGAATTTAGTAGAGGCGAAAAAAGAACGATTCGCAGTCATTTCCCGAGTCCTTTAAGCGTTGTTGGCAGGCGATGAGCCCCTGAAACGTGCTCATCTTTTCTGAGCCTGTCGTGACGTACAGCACCGGCGCGGGCTTCTCCCCGGCCCGTTTATCCAGCACGTGCTGCATATAGGTTTGCAGCGTGGCTTCAATGAGCGCCTGTTTGTTCTCTTCGCTCGCCTGCACCAGCACTTCGGCCCCGGGCGGCACTCCCGGCCCGGACCAGGGCACAAAGTGGACCGGCACCGGGGTAAAGAAAAAGAGGCTACGCATCAGCATGGACAACCCTACGCCGACCAGCAGACCGGCGACAACCACGCCTGCGGCCCGTAGAAGGCCTTTACGGGCGCGGGGCAGAACGTGAGAAACGGCCGGAGGAGGGGCGTCCGGCGCAGGCGCCAGCGCGGGAGCGTCCGCGGCGGGCTCGGGCTGCCCGCCGCTATTCTCCCGCACAATCAGCCGGTAACCGCTGCGCGTCACGGCGACGAGGGTGATGGTTTCATGTACGCCAAGCTGGATAAACGCGCGGCGGAGCTTGGTGATCATCACCCGCACGCTGTTGTCGGTCACTTCCACGCCGGCGCTGCGCCAGCCGATATCCATAAGCTGTTCCTGAGACAGCACTTCGCCCGGCGCATTTACCATAGCGGCGAGACACAGGCACGCGCTTTGCGGAAGCGTAACGCTCTCTTGACCGTCCGTGCGGGAGAGGGTGCGCGTGTGAATATCCAGCGTTACGCCCGTTCCAATCGCAATGTTATTGAGCATAGTTATCTGATTCTTCTGATGTCATGGGTAACGCTTCCGGCTGTTGTAATTAATAGTAATGAAAACATCTTCCTGCTAGCCAGCGGACCGAAAGCGACATGCTTTTTATGTCTTACGTCTTATTTTTGCAACCATTAAGTCATAACGCCCCTGGTAACTTTAAGGTTATTAACGGCGGGCTCATTAACCTTATTAAAAATGCGCCTTTGGCGGTTTTGCTTTAAATTCATTAAAACCAAGCGTTTAGTTTTATTGTTGAAATCTTAGGGCTTTTTTGGCGTTGAGAACGATACGCAACGCGCATTTACCGTTAACAAAGTTTAATAACCAGGAAATTATTAATTGTATGGATAACGGTATGCGAGCGGTTGCGAACGCGATGGGGAAATTTATACTGGTGTGAAACACATGTTATTGAATTTATTACGCAGAAATTAATTACAAGGATGGCTTATGTTAACACTCAAACGCTGTTTACACACTTCCGATGCCCCGTCGATGTTTCCCGTCTTTATTTGCCGCCTGGTGCTCGGCGTATTTTTCTTTACTACCGGATTCAATAAATTATTTGTTCCCGATAACCAGCTCCTGATGCTGGACACCATGCACGACGCGGGCATCCCTTTTCCCGCGATGATGGCGGTAGTGGTCTCATTTCTGGAGTGTGCGATGGGCTTCCTGCTGATGCTGGGGCTGCTCAGCCGCCTGAGCGCCCTGGCGCTGTTTACCATTAGCGGCGTGGCGCTGGTGACGATTGGTATTTACACCATTCCGCAGGGGCTTAATGTGATTGCCTGGCTCAGCTGGCTGTTTTATTTGCCGGAAACGCTTTATATGGTGCTGAGCCTGATCGTTATCGCCTGGGGGGGAACCTATTACAGCCTCGACGGCTGGCTGGTGAAGCGCTGGCAGAACGGCCGCAAAATTGTTTTTGTTGAGGGATAGCAGGAATGCGCTGTTATCAACGGTTTGAAGAGCATATTTCCTGACCCCCGCATAATAAAATAGCCCTGAAGAAAAGGCAGCGCTCTGCTGCCGTTTAACGTACAGGCGCTAAGCACATGGTTTTAACAGTCATACTGGTCATTATCTTTATTACGTTACTTATTCTGGTGCAGACCGGGGTGATCCCCTGGTTTATCCGCACCGAAGGGGATCGCCTGCGCTCGCAGGTGGATACGCTCGCAACCCAGCTTCGGGAGCAGCTCGACCGCGTGGAGGCGCAGCAGCGTTCGATGACCGAGAGCGTGGTTACGCTTAAAAGCTTCGCGCTCGACAAAAGCACGCCGGGCGAGTCCGACCTCGCCGAAGAGGCGGGCAGCAGCCGCCCGTTCTACGGGGCGCTGGTGAAGGAGATGGGCGAACGCCTGGGCGGGCGGGCGTGGATTGTCGAAGACACCGGGCGCATCATCGGCGATGCCGCAGGCGCACCTAACGTCCAGTCGCTCAACGATACCGATCTGCCGATGGCGGTGCCGCTGCGCTCGCTGCTGGCGCAGTCGGGCGAAGGCCTGCGGCACACCAGCTTTCGCAGCGCCAGCGGCGAGCACACGCTGGTCGTCATGCCGGTGGCTGAAACCCCGTGGCTGCTGGCGATTGACGTACCTACCCGCCGGATGGGCGAACGCGCGGGCATTCTCCTTCGCAAGCCCTGGCCGCTGGCGGCGCTGCTGCTGGTCTCCACCCTCACGCTGCTGCGCAGCCTGAACCTGCACCTTTCCCGCCTGAACGAAGAGCTTCCTTCCCAGCTGAAAAGCGAACACGGAGAGCACCTGCCGCCGCTGATGCAGGAGATAGGCGAGCAGGTGAACGCCGTGGCCCGCGCCGCCGTCACCATTGCTCAGGAGAACGAACGCCTGCTGCGCGTGCCGGAGCCCAACCCGAACGTATTAGCCACCCTGAGCGAAAGCGCGACCAGCGTGGTCCAGGCAATGGGCACGCTGAACGAGGCCGCCCGCGCGATTGCCGACAGCAGCGGGACGCTGGTCCAGCTCGCCAGCCGCGCCTACAGCTACTCCCTGCATAACGAAGAGAGCGTGTTTGCCGTCGAGTCGCGCAATCTCGCCAGCCGCTGCGCGCGCTCCTCGAAAGAGCTGCGGGCGCTGATTGAAGACGCGATGATGCAGGCGCAGAGCGGCGTACCGTCCGTGGCGCACAACAACAGCGTGCTGATTGAAGAAGTTTATACGGTGGCGAACGCGCTGACGCAGAGGGTGAAAGGGTAGGCGTTGGCCTCTCCCTCTCCCTGGAAGAGTGACAGCCTGGCACATACTGCCCCCTCTCCCTTGAGGAACTCCAGCCTGGCACATACTCCCCCCTCTCCCTTGAGGGAGAGGGCTGGGGTGAGGGGGAAAACACAGCCTCAGACTTCATGCCTTTCCCCGCTTTTCTGAAGCCGCCTCGCAAGTTTAAATTTCTTCCTGACGATCCTCTGTTAATCCCTAATGGCCGGGCGTAATGTGCTCTCACGTCAGCCACAGCTGGCGTCGGGATTGACCTCCTGAATGAACTCACTGTCGGCACGTGTTATAGTGCCGTACGCTTTGTCACACCTCAATGGTGGGCCAGGCGGGGGCGCTGTAAAGCGCGCCGGTATCAGTGAGCCGGTAAGGTCAACCCTGTCTGGTTCCGCCACCCGCAAGATTGACCTCTTCAGTGGCGGATTTTTGAAATTCACTGGAGTTTGCATTATGTCCTTACATCATCTCTTCACCACCCCGTTCGACCACTATACCGATTTCACCGAGCTCGCCGACCACTGCGAGCGCTTTTGCGAAGTGCTGGTTGAAGAAAGCGATCCTCTCGTAATAGCAGCGCTATGCGGCCGCCTGAACGCCTGTTTGACCCTACTTAAGCCGACGTTAACCGATCCGGTTCCACCTCACCTGGTGGGCTATTTGACCGTGGACAGTGAACCCGTAACGTACCCGGAATTTAACCCAGAAACCGATCAGCTTTGCCGCTACTGCGAAGTGTTTACTCAGCTGCTGCTGGGAGGAGGGCTTTCAGAAAGCAGCGCGCGAGTAATGACGGATTTACTGTACGACCTGACGGGCTACTTTGCCGAAAGGCTGAAATTCCCGCGCTGGATACGCACGCAGGAAGGCGTGGCGTTTATAGAATAAAAAAAGCCCTCCACCAGGGAGGGCAACCGCGCACGGAGGGCATGCGCGTAATTGTTTGAGGCGGTTAAGCAGATTAACGCAGCAGGGACAGCACGTTCTGCGGAACCTGGTTAGCCTGGGCCAGTACGGACACGCCTGCCTGCTGCAGGATGTTCGCGCGGCTCATGGCGGACACTTCCACGGAGAAGTCGGCGTCCTGAATACGGGAGCGCGCTTCGGTGGTGTTGATGATGTTGGTGTTCAGGTTCGCGATGATGGAGCTGAAGCGGTTCTGAACGGCACCCAGGTCGGCGCGGAAGTCGGCGACTTTGGTGAGTGCGGCATCCAGGTCTGCCAGCAGGCCATCGGCGAGGGCCTCACCTGCTTCCTTCTTAATAAACTCAGCATCAGCAACGCGCGCAGCAGGAGTGGTCAGACCGGTAGGTGTGGCACCACCAGTGGCGAATCTTACCTCGGTAACAATCGAATCGCCACCACCGTCTTTACCATAGGCGAAGACCTTAGTTGCACCACCTTCAGTCACTGAGAAGAGCTGCATACCCGCGTCCTTTGCTTTCTGACCGAAAGCCGAGTTGGCGATGGCATCAAGCTGAGTTTGATCCAACGTAACATCGGCATTATCCGCTGCTTTCATTGTGTCACCCAGACCCAGTTTGGTTGGGTTGGTCAGCTGGCTTGGACCTTTCAGTAGCATGTCGATATCAGCCGGGTCGGAGATTTTGGCATTGGTAAAGCCAGCACCCAGTTTAATTTCGCCAGCTGTTGCGGTATCCCACTTCGGGTCATCAATTTCGACCATTTCTTTGGAAGTCTTACCATAGGCAAAAATGCGTGTAGTACCGTTGTCTTCCAGTGTGTAGACTTCAACATCTGTGTCAGTATTTTCACTCACCAGTCCTTTCAGGTTTCCTCGGACAGTGTCATCAAGTTTCCACGGATCTGCCTGACCAGCAATCGTAATATCACCATTGGCCTTTAATGTGGCGGCTTTATCGAACTGGCTTGAAGTAATACCTGCGCCATTCACGGTAATCCCGATATCCGCGAAATCATCCATAAATTTATCCAGACCCAGAGTTTCCATGTCCAGCTTGTTCAGTTTGATGTCGATGGTATCGCCGTCTTTATCGCCGATCTGAATGGAAATTTTGTCCTGAGAGCCGTCAAACACTTTTACGCCGTTGAAGTTAGTCACTTCCGCAACGCGGCTGATCTCTTCCAGTCGGGTACCGATCTCTTTCTTGATAGAGTCCAGATCGCTGGTGGAGTTGGTGCCGTTTTTCGCCTGTACAGTCAGCTCACGGATACGCTGCATGTTCTCGGTCACTTCTTCCAGCGCGCCTTCGGTGGTCTGCGCCAGGGAGATACCGTCGTTGGCGTTACGCGCCGCCTGGGTCATGCCGCGGATAGAAGAGGTGAAGCGGTTAGAAATCGCCAGGCCCGCCGCGTCGTCTTTTGCGCTGTTGATACGCATACCGGAAGAGAGGCGCTGGATCGCGGTGCCCAGGGAAGACTGGGATTTGTTCAGGTTGTTCTGAGCCATCAGGCTCAGTGCGTTGGTATTAATGACCTGTGCCATTGTTATATCCTTCTAAGTAATAACGACTGTATGTGATATGCGTTCGTTGATGCGCATACTGAATTCATCGGGGGAAATAAAAATGACTAAATTATTTTTTCAGGTTTTTTATAAACGAGGGAAATGCGCGCATATCTGACGTCTATTTCATAAATCATTCAGCGCAATAGCGTAATAAGCCCGCAGTTATGTTTTCGTGAAGGGTAATGATTGTTGGCCTATAAATGAAAAATTAAACTTCCCTCTCTATTACCCGATAGGAATAGCGTCAGGCTAATTTATTTCAACAGGACTATTCATTATGGCTTCAACCAATTTCTTAGGCGTCGGTTCCGGGCTGCCGTTTGACCAGTGGCTGGCGGACGAGCGCAAGGGCATTACCCAAAAGCTGAACCCTTACCTGCAAAAGCAGAGCACCTATAAAGGGCAGATTTCCGCGTGGGGCTCTATCTCCAGCGCGCTGAGCACCATGAAGGACAATCTCGGCAAGCTTGAGGACGAAGGATTCAACGGCGTCAGCGTCAGCGATAACAAAACCTTTAAGGCCACGGCGGGCAGCGGGGCGATCCCTAACAGCTACTCCATTGCGGTGAAGCAGCTGGCGACAGCGCATCAGCTGAGCGTCAGCCATGGTTCACGAGACAAGCAGATAGCAACGAGCGCCAGAGATACCACGGTAAAAATTTCGCTGGAAGGCAGCGATAAGCCGCTTGAAGTCACCCTGAAACCGGATGAAACCTCCCTCGAGCAGATCGCGAAAAAGATTAACGCGCAGAAAAGTGACGTGGTGGCGGAAGTCATCACGGTCAGTGATACCGAGCATAAGCTGGTGCTGACGTCTAAAAAAACCGGTGATGCGGGCAAGATGACGATGGAGGTGTCGGGTGATGGGGAAGTTGAGAAAAAACTGAGCGGAGCCGTCTCGGACGAGCCGAAAAATGCCGAGATTTTTCTGAATGGTAAACTGGTTACGCGCAGCTCGAATACCATTAGCGATCTTATCGGCGGGGTGACGCTGGAGCTGCGGGAAGTCTCCGAATTGAAGGAGTCTGGGCTCGACCCAACCAAACCGGCCAGCTACAAAACCGAATCCCTCACCATCACCGAAGACACCTCAAAGGTGAAAACGCTGATTGAAGAGTTCGTCAAGAACTACAACAGCTACCTCAGCACCGTCGCCAGCGCGACCAAATATACCGCGCCGGATCGCGAAAGCCAGTCAACGACGCCTGATTCTACCAACGGCGCGCTCTTTAGCGACGGCTCGCTGCGTCGCCTTACCACCCAGCTGAAATCGACCGTTGGCGGCAACTATCCTGACGCCGATGCGCTTATCCAGTCTCTGGGCAGCATTGGGATTACCGTAAAGTTTGACGGGAAGATTGGCGACGAGCGCGGCGGGATACTGGGCGAGCTGTCCATCGATAGCAAAAAGCTGGATGCAGCGCTGAAGGACAACCCGAAAGCGGTGGAAGCGCTGTTTTTGGGGAAAGACGGCAATGACGGGATAAAAGACCGCATGGAGGGGATATTCAATACCTACCTCGGCGATAAATCTTCGATTACCAAAAAAGAGGGGGTGATCGAAACCGCGCTCGAAACCCTGCGCGAACAGGAAAAGCGCATCGGCAAGCAGATCACCGCCGTTGAGGCGCGTATCGAAGAGACCATGCTGCGCCGCGAAAAAGAGTATCAGCGTCTGGATAAGGCGATTAGCGACATGAACAACATGCAGTCTCAGCTTCAGAGCTCGCTGGCCGGACTGATTTAATCTTCACCACTATCCGGGCAGCGCGCTGCCCGGCAGGATCTGACGATGTACACGAAGAAAGGCTTTGACGCCTATACCGCCGTCTCGCTCGACGGCCAGATTGCGGGCGCCACGCCCCATCAGCTGATCGTTCTGCTGTATGACGGCGCGATTAACGCCATGCGCCGGGCGGAGATCTACTTCCAGTCCGGCAATATTGCCCGCCGCGGGGAGATGATCTCCCGCGCGATTAACATTATCGACAACGGCCTGCGCGCCGGGCTGGACCACGAGAAGGGCGGCCAGATAGCCGCCGAGCTGGAGAGCCTGTACGAGTACATTTCGCGCACGCTGCTGGAGGCGAACCTCAGCAAGAGCGGCGAAAAGCTGCCGCACCTGATTTCGCTGATGACCGGGATGTCCGAAACCTGGCAGGCCATCGGCCCGCAGGGCAAGCAGGTGAAGCATGGATAAGACCGTCATTGAGCTTATTGGCCAGCTCATGGCGAGCAACGCCACGCTCCAACGTCAGGCCGAAGCCGGCGAGTGGGACGCATTTTTAGACGAAACGGCGGCGTACACGCTGGGGATGCGCACGCTGTGCGACATCGATCTGACCCAGATGGCGCAGCACAACAGGCCGCTGGTGGCGGCCCGGCTGGCGCAGCTGCTGGAAAATGACGTGCAGCTCACCCGCGCCATGCAGTGCCGCCTCACCGAGATTGGCACCGAACTCTCCGCCATGCGTAAATCTAGCGCGTCGGCAAAAGCGTATACCGCGGTTTAGACTTAACCCCCTCACCCTAACCCTCTCCCCACAGGGGAGAGGGGACAGTCACGTGCGGTTTTTTCCCTCTCCCCGATGGCTGAGGGCTCCCCACTAATTACAGTCTGGCACCGAATACCCCCTCTCCCTGGAGGGAGAGGGCCGGGGTGAGGGGTATGCATCCACTAGACAAAAAAAAGCCCGCCAGAGGCGAGCAAAAGAGGACAACGCAGACAAGAAGAGTTAGATGCTGATGTTGTATTTACGCCCGGTCGAGACCTGGCTGGATTCGCCCGCCGGGCCGTAGAGGGCGCTGGCGCGGCCAACGTGGTCAATCGCTTTCTGGATGTGCTGGTTCTTTTTCATATGGTTTTGCAGCAGCGATTCCACCTGTTGATTAAGCGCCTTCGAGCTGCGCACTTTCTCCGTCACCTGCTGCCAGCTTGAAAACAGCCTGCCGTTGCCGGAGTAGGGTGCCTGCGTGGCGCTCTGCTGCTCCTGCTGGCGGCGCATGTCGTCGTAGTATTGAATGGTCGACAGCAGCTGATTTTTATTATCAGCCAACACCTGCAGAGAAACCGGGTTGATCTGCGAGCGGTTGAGCTGATTAACCTCTTCAATCATGATCGCCTCCAGTTCATCCAGAGACGTTTTCATTTGCGTGAGTATTGGGTAAAGCTTGTCCATAACGGTCCTGCTTGCGGTTAAAACTGAAAAATATCCTGCACCATGGCCTGGGCGATTTTCTCAGGCTCAATGCGCAGCGTGCCTGTCGCCAGCGCGGTGCGGATCGCCTCAACGTGCGCATAGTTGATATCGCGGCTGTCGTCGGTCTGGATCTTTTTCGTTAGCGCGCTGAGGGTGACGTCGGTTTTATCATTTTTCTGCGGCTGCGACACGCTAACCGGGGCGTCGTTGTCCTGAGGGTGGATGCGGGCGCGCAGATCCTGAGCGGGGGAGATGCCCGCAATCGGCGCGGCGTTCTGGCTGCTGGTGATGCTCATAATTGTCCTCACAGATAATCATTTATGTGACTGATACTTCATTCATCGGTGATTCAAAAAAAACCTAAAATTTATTGTTGTGAAAAAATGATGACCTGGCCCGCCGGGTCTACCTTTCCGCTCACGGTGCGCCCGCCCGCGGTTTTGACCCTGAGCGTTTCATCCACCGCCGCGTTGTTCAGCGCCTTTCCCTGGCTGCGGATGCGAAAGCCGTCTCCTGCCGTCACCAGGTCCACCGTCTGCCCGGCGCGCAGCCGCCACTGCTGGCGCAGCTGGTTTTCCAGCAGCGGCTTGCCCGCCGCCACGGCGCGCGTCAGGCGCTGGCCGACGATGGCGTCTGGGTTGAAAATCAGCCCGTTCGGCTGGTGGTCAAGCGCGCCCGTGACCGGCTCGATGTCGCTGCGCTGTACGATCGCACCGCCCGGCAGGCTCTGGCTGGCAACCCACCACGTGCCCTGAGCGCTGATGCGCACGGGCAGGAAGTGCCGGCGCGCCCCGCACTGCGCCAGCACGGTACGCTTGCCGGTCAGGCGGCTGTCGCGCCCGACCAGGCTCAGCGCCGGGCTATCGCATACCGCGGCCAGCTGCGCGGGCGTGGCGAGCAACGACACCGTGCGGACCACCTCGGCGTCCCGTTCAGGCTGCTGGATTAAGGCATCGAGCTTGAGCATCAGCCGCTGCTTTGCCGTTTGGTCCGACGGTACGCTGGCGCTCGCCGATGCCGTGCAAAGTAAAACGGCCAGCGCCGTGCTGAATAATCGATGCGTCATCTGATTGCCTTTATCGTGCGGAATGAATAAATAATAAGTGGATAAATTATATACGTTCTGACGGCGCTTTTATTGAATTAAATGGTGACACTTTTGTCGGCAATTAAATTCATCGGCGTTTTAACTTTTCGCTATTAATTTCTATTTCGCTAAATGCGCTTATTTGTGTTGAGTCTTTGCAGTGTGATATTTCACCCGCGGTGACTACACTATCGCAGTTTAAATAATGCGAAGCAGGAACTCTATCGTTATGAATAAACTCGATGATGCCTTTCGCTTTCAGCAGCAGGCGTTAGGTTTGCTTTCGCGCCGTCAGGATATTCTGGCGTCGAATATTGCGAATGCAGATACGCCGGGCTACCAGGCGCGCGATATTGATTTTACCGGCCAGCTAAAACAGGCGATGGAAAACGCGTCAATGGCGAAAACACCCGTCTCGCTGGCGTTAACGTCGAACCGACATATTGAAGCCAAAGCGCAGCCGTTTGACGACGGCCAGCTGCTTTATCGCGTACCGGATCAGCCGAGCGCCGACGGGAATACCGTAGATATGGATCGCGAGCGCGTTAATTTCGCGGATAACGCCGTGAAATATCAGTCGGGGCTGACGTTCCTCGGTGCGGATATTAAGAAAATGATGACTGTATTAAGTCAGGGGTAATTAACGATGTCGCTCTTTAGCGTATTTGATATTTCGGGCTCGGCAATGGCCGCCCAGTCACGCCGCCTGAACGTTAGCGCCAGCAATATGGCCAACGCCGACAGCGTGGCGGGGCCGGACGGCCAGCCGTACCGCGCCCGTCAGGTGGTGTTCAAGGTGGACAGCGCCGCCGGCCAGGAGATTGGTGGCGTAAAGGTGGATGAGGTAACGGAAAGCACCGCGCCGGACCGCCTGGTCTACGAGCCGGGCAACCCGCTCGCCGACGAGCAGGGCTACGTGCGCATGCCGAACGTCAACGTCATGAACGAGATGGTCAATACCATTTCGGCCTCCCGCAGCTACCAGGCCAACGTGGAAGTGATGAACTCCGCCAAAAGCCTGATGCTGAAAACACTCACTCTTGGGCAGTAAGGACGCGTATGGCGGTCTCTTCGATTAACAACAACAGCGGTGCCGATAACGGCGGCACCGGCAGCAGCGCGGCGGATCTGTCGAATCAGTTTATGACCCTGCTGGTGGCGCAGATGCAAAACCAGGACCCGACCAACCCGATGGACAACAACCAGCTCACCTCGCAGCTGGCGCAGTTCAACATGGCGGCGGGCGTAGAAAAGCTCAACGCCTCGATGACCACCATGCAGGCGATGATGGTTCAGCTCGGCAGCATGAGCGCCTCGTCCTGGGTGGGGCGCAGCGTGCTGATTGAGGGGGAAGCGAAGGTCTCCTTCGGCGACGCGCCGATCGGCATTATGCAGGAAGGCGTCGAGCTGCCGAGCAACTCCGACGATCTTCACTTCGCGCTGGGCGCGGATGCCGAGACGGTGACCGTGACGCTGCACGACGGTGACCAGGCCTATACCGCCGAGCTGAAAAAGGTGAAGCAGGGGATGAACACGTTCAACCTGGACGATCTGAAGGACTTCAAGCCGAGCCAGCCTCCGCGCGACAGGGAGTACACGGTGTCCTATGAAGCCAGCAACCCTGAGGGCGAAAAGCCTGAGGTGTTTGGCCTGGTTCAGGAGCAGGTTCAGGGCGTCACCATGGATCCAGGCGGGCCGATTCTGCATCTGCTGAATCACGATCCGATCGGCATGAACAAAGTGTTCGTCATCCAAAAATAATCTTACTTCTGGAAATTAATCATGGGTTTTTCACAAGGTCTTAGCGGCCTCAGCGCCGCGGCAAAAGCACTGGACGTGGTGGGCAACAACATCGCCAACTCGCAGACCGTTGGCTTTAAGGCGGGTTCCGTCTCCTTCGCCGACATCTTCGCCGGTTCGAACGGCATGGGGGTGCAGGTAGCCAGCGTCGATCAGAACTTCGGCAACGGCATCCTGGCGGGAGGCAGCTCCCCGCTCGATATGGGAATTAACGGTAAAGGGTTCTTCCGCATGGTGGACGCCGCCGGGAGCGTGTTCTACGGGCGTAACGGCCAGTTTAAGGAAGACGAGAACGGCTACATCGTCAACCGAACCAACGGCCTGTTTTTAACTGGCTATCAGGCGACGGACGGGGTCATCAACCCCGGCGCGCCGGTAGGGCCTATCCGCATACCGAAAGAAGATGCCCCGCCTGAGGCCACCACGAAAGGCGCCATGAGCGGGAACCTTAAGTCAGGTCATGACCCCCTCGATCCTGCTAAATTCGATCCGGAAAACGGCGATACTTACAGCTACTTCAGCGAAATGAGGGCCACCGACAGCCTGGGCAATGAGCACACGATTAAGGTCTATTTCGTCAAGACCGGTGACAACCAGTGGACGGCTTTCGCGCAGGACGGCACCGCCCCTGAAATGGACGGAGCAGACCCGAAATTTACCGAGATCCCCCTGACGTTCAGCGATGACGGCAAACTCACGACTTCCGGCATCGGCACCGTGAAAGGGGTTTCATGGAACGGCGGCGCGCCCATCGAGATGGAGCTGGATCTGAGCAAAATGACCCAGTATGCGTCGGACGACGTCGCAAAATCCGAGGTAAACGGCCAGAAGCTGGGCAAGTTCAATGGCTACGAGGTCAGCGACAGCGGTGAAATTACCGCGATCTACAATAACGGCCAGCGTAAGGTCGTGGCGCAAGTGGTGCTGGCGGACTTCGCCAACGCGGGCGGCCTGGAGCAGCAGGGCAACAACCTGTGGGCAGAGAGCGTACAGTCCGGCACGCCGTTTATCGGCACCTCCGGCAGCGGCAGCTTCGGCGCCATCTCAGGCGGTATGGTCGAGCAGTCTAACGTCGAGCTGGGCGACGAGATGGTCAACATGATCGTCTACCAGCGCAACTACCAGTCCAACTCGCAAACCATCAAAACCCAGTCTGAAGTGCTTCAGACGCTGGTTAACCTGCGCTAGGGCTTGAGCTATGGATCGCGCTATCTATACCGCCATGAGCGCCGCCAACGCGGCGCTTAACCGCCAGGCGGTCACCTCAAACAATCTGGCGAACAGCTCGACGGCGGGCTTCCGCGCCCAGCTCGCCGCCTTTCGTGCCGTGCCTGTTGAAGGCGAAACCCTGCGCACCCGCGCGCTGGTGGCGGAATCCACGCCGTTTCACGACGACACCATGGGGCCAATCACCCACACCGGGCGCAGCCTGGACGTGGCGCTGCCGCAAAACGGCTGGCTGGCGGTGGCGATGGGCGACGGCAGCGAAGGCTATACCCGCAACGGGGCGATTGAGGTCAATCAGGCAGGGGCGCTGAGCGTCAACGGGCGTCCGCTGATCGGCGACGGCGGCCCGCTGGAAGTGCCGCCGCAGTCCCACGTCACCATCGGTACGGACGGCACCGTTTCCGCGCTCGGCATGGGCGATGACCCGACGGCGCTGGTCCCGGTTGGGCGCATCAAGCTGGTCAACGCGGAGATGGGCGACCTGCGGCACGGCGACGACGGCCTGTTTCGCCCGGCGGCGGGCAACCTGCTGGCGCAGGATGAAACCCTGCGCCTGACGCCGGAAGCCCTCGAGGGCAGCAACGTCAGCCCGGTCCACGCCATGACCCAGATGATCGCCAATTCCCGCGGGTTTGACATGAACATGAAGGTCATCCGCACCGCCGACGAAAACGCCCAGAAGGCTAACCAGCTATTGAGCGTGAGCTAAGCTCGCGCAAGGAGTCTCAACATGATTCGCTCTTTATGGATCGCTAAAACCGGGCTGGAAGCACAGCAGCTCAACATGGACGTCATCTCCAACAACCTGGCGAACGTCAACACCAACGGCTTCAAGCGCCAGCGCGCGGTTTTTCAGGACCTGCTGTACCAGAACATGCGCCAGCCCGGCGCGCAGGCGACGGAGCAGAATACCCTGCCAGCCGGCTTACAGCTCGGTACCGGCGTGCGCCCGGTCTCGACCCAGCGCGTGCATACCCAGGGCGGGCTGAACCAGACCGGCGACGAGTTTGACGTTGCCATTGAAGGGGAAGGCTTCTTCCAGGTGCAGATGCCGGACGGCAGCACCGCCTACACCCGCGACGGCCACTTCTCCAAAAGCCCGGACGGGCAGCTGGTGAACGCCGAAGGCTATCCGATTCAGCCCGGCATCGTGATCCCGCAGGACGCCAAAGGTCTGACTATCGGCAGCGACGGCATGGTGAGCGTGAAGATCCCCGGCCAGGCGGAAGAGCAGCAGATCGGCCAGCTGACCCTGACCACCTTCGTCAACAACGCGGGCCTCGAAAGCGTGGGCGGCAACCTCTACAGGGAGACGCAGGCCTCCGGCGCCCCGAACGAGCTGAACCCCGGCATGGAGAGCGCGGGCACGCTGAAGCAGAGCTACGTCGAAATCTCCAACGTCAACGTGGCGGAAGAGCTGGTGACGATGATTCAGGTGCAGCGCGCCTACGAAATCAACAGCAAGGCGGTTTCGGCATCGGACCAGATGCTGCAGCGTCTTTCCCAGCTGTAATGTCCTCTCTCTGGCCGCGCGAGCGGCCAGATATTTTATCGACACTGACATGAAAACACTCTCAATGAATCCTCCTGCCGTGGCGCGTTTTGCGCTGGCGGCAAGCGTGCTGCTGCTGAGCGGCTGCGCGCACATTATGCAAAGCAAGCTCGTTGAAGGCCCGACGACGGCAACACCATTACCGATGGCACCGGCAGCGACCGGCGGCTCGCTGTTCCAGGCGGGGCAGGGGATGAACTACGGCTATCAGCCGATGTTCGAAGACCGCCGCCCGCGTAACGTCGGCGATACGCTGACGATCCTGCTGCAGGAGAACGTGAGCGCCAGCAAAAGCTCTTCCGCCAGTGCCAACCGTAATGGATCGGCCGGGATGGGGCTGATCGCGGTGCCGACCAAACTTAACGGCTGGCTGGGCGACGGCAAGGCGGATTTTGAAGCCGAAGGCAAAAATGATTTTTCCGGCAAGGGCGGCGCGGCGGCGCGCAACACCTTTACCGGCACCATCACCGTGACCGTCAACGAGCTTCTGCCCAACGGCAACCTGCGCGTGGTGGGCGAAAAGCAGATCGCCATTAACCAGGGCACGGAGTTTATCCGCTTTTCCGGCGTAGTGAACCCGCGCTTTATCAGCGGCGGCAACACCGTGCCCTCCACCCAGGTGGCGGACGCGCGGATCGAGTACGTCGGCAACGGCTACATCAACGAAGCGCAGAACATGGGCTGGCTGCAGCGCCTGTTCCTGAACCTTTCTCCTTTCTGATATGACCATGAAAAAAGAATCTATCCTGTTTTTCTTAAGCATCCTGCTCTACGGCATGATGCTGAGCGTGCCCAAGCTCGCCAACGCGGAGCGCATTCGCGATCTGGCGACGGTGCAGGGCGTGCGCTCGAACGCCCTGATGGGCTACGGCCTGATCGTCGGCCTCGACGGCACGGGCGACCAGACCATGCAGGCGCCGTTTACCGGACAAAGCCTGAACAACATGCTCTCCCAGCTTGGCATCACCGTGCCGGCGGGCACCAACATGCAGCTTAAAAACATTGCGGCGGTGATGGTGACCGCCGAGCTGCCGCCGTTCGCCCGCCCCGGCGATAAGCTCGATATCGTGGTGTCTTCCGTCGGTAACGCCAAAAGCCTGCGCGGCGGGACGCTGCTGATGACGCCGCTCAAGGGCGCGGACAACCAGATCTACGCGATTGCCCAGGGCAATATCCTGATTTCCGGCGCAGGCGCGCAGGCGGGCGGCAGCCGCGTGCAGGTCAACCAGCTTAACGGCGGGCGCATCAGCGGCGGCGCGACCGTCGAGCGCGAGGTGCCGAACGATTTCGCCACGCAGAATATCGTCCGCCTGCAGCTCAACGAGAGCGATTTCTCGCTGGCGCAGCAGATCAGCGACGCCATCAACCAGCGCTACAGCGGCGGGGCGGCCATCCCGGAGGATGCGCGCACCGTGCGCCTGTTTGCGCCGCCGGACGGGCCGTCCCGCGTGCGGTTCCTCGCCAATATTCAGGACATCCCGCTGCGGGTGAACGTGCAGGACGCGAAGGTGATCGTCAACTCCCGCACCGGATCGGTGGTGATGAACCGCCACGTCTCGCTGGATTCCTGCGCGGTAGCGCACGGCTCGCTGACCGTTGAGGTGATGCAGAACAACGTGGTCAGCCAGCCGGATACGCCGTTCGGCGGCGGCGAAACGGTGGTGGTTCCGCAGACGGACATCTCCGTGCGCGACAGCGGCGGCTCGCTGCAGCACGTGCGCAGCAGCACCGATCTCAACGCGGTGATCCGCGCGCTGAACGGCCTCGGCGCCACGCCGAACGAGCTGATGTCCGTGCTTCAGGCGATGAAAAACGCCGGCTGCCTGCGCGCGAAGCTGGAGGTGAACTGATGAACGCCTTTGATAAATTCGACCAGCCCGCCTTTGACGTGCGCTCGCTCGACGCGCTGAAGCGGGAGGCCGGGCGCGCGTCGCCCGGCGCGCTTAAGGCGGCGGCGAAGCAGATGGAGGGCATTTTCGTGCAGATGATGATGAAAAGCATGCGCGACGCCACCTTCAAGGACGAGCTGATGAACAGCCAGTCCGCCGAAATGTACACCGCCATGCACGACCAGCAGGTCGCGCAGAACATTGCCGGGAGCGGTCAGCTCGGCTTTGCCGATCTTATCGTCCGACAGCTGGGCGGCGAAAGCGATACGCCAGCGGTGACCGCGCCGGCGCGCGATTTCTCCCGTCCCGGCCTGTCGCCCGTTCCCGCCACCGGGCCGCTGCGCCTGCCCGCGCCGGTCTCGTTCGAAAAGCCCGCCGAAGGGGCGCATCCGTTTATCGCCCGCCTGCTGCGTCCGGCGCAGGAGGCCGCGAGGGAAAGCGGGCTGCATCCGCACCTGATCCTGGCGCAGGCGGCGCTGGAGTCCGGCTGGGGCAAGCGCGAAATCCCCGCTGCAGACGGCTCGCCGAGCCACAACCTGTTCGGCATTAAGGCCACCGGCGACTGGCGCGGCAAAACCACCGAAATTACCACCACCGAATACATCAACGGCGTGAAGCAGAAGGTGAAGGCCGCCTTCCGCGTCTATGACTCCTACGCGCACGCGCTCACCGACTACGCCAGGCTGCTGACCAAAAATCCGCGCTACCGCGGCGTGATGCAGTCTGGCTCCGCGGAGCAGGGGGCGAAAGCGCTACAGACGGGCGGCTACGCGACGGACCCGGCCTACGCCAAAAAGCTCATCACCATTATTCAGAAGGTGAAGGGCGATCTTCAGCAGGGCGTGAACGCCTATAAAAACGATCTCGATAAAATTTTTTAGAGATTTTTTTTATCACCGATGAAATAAGCAGAACCATGAACATTCAGGCCCGGAGATAGGCAGCGGGTCTGCGAACGGAGGCTATCCAGACCCTATGAATAATTTATATAACCTGGCCCGAGGCGGCTTGAGCGTTGCGCAGGCGGCGCTCCGGGTGACCGGTGATAACCTGACCAACGGGATGTCGCACGGCTACAGCCGCCGCAACATGATCATCGGCGAGCTGGGCGGCATGTCGACGCAGCAGGGCTTTTACGGCTTTGGCGCGCGGGTGAACGGCGTTGAGCGCGCCTACGATGAGTTTGCCAACAACCAGCTTCGCGGCGCCATCTCTCAGTACTCCTTCCTCAACGGGCGCATGGAGCAGCTGGCGGATATCGACAACATGCTGGCGGACGAGTCGGATAACGTTTCGGTGTCGCTCGGTAACCTGTTCAAGGCGATGTCGACGCTGAGCACCACTCCGGAAGACGCGGCGGCGCGTTCGGCGGTGTATAACTCCTTAGGCTCGCTTGCCAGCCGCTACAACGCCAGCGGCAAGCGCCTTAGCGGGCTGGAAAAAAGCACCAATACCCAGATTGAGCAGAGCGTTAAGGATCTCAACAGCTACACCAAACAGCTGGCGGAGATCAACAAGCAGCTCGAGCGCGCCCAGGGCGCCGGCACGCCGCCAGCGGACCTGCTGGACCGCCGCGACGTGCTGCTGGAAGAGATCAGCAACCATATCGGGATTGAGGTGTCGGAGAACGCCCAGAGCGGGCGCGTTGACGTCGCTCTGTCTGACGGGCGTCCGCTGGTCTCCGGCGACAAAGCCTTTGCGCTGAAAACCTCGATGTCTGACAACGATCCGAACAAAACCATCGTCTCCTACGTGGATGGCAACGGCACCGAGACGCCGCTCGACGAAGACCGCATTACCAAAGGCCGCCTGGCGGGGCTGTTTAAATTCCGCAACGAGGATCTGGCGCTGGCGCGCGAGGAGCTGGACAAGATGGCGTTCGTCATGGCCAGCCGGATGAACGAGCAGAACCGGGCCGGTTTCTTGCCGGACGGCTCCGCGGGTGGCGATCTCTTTTCCCTTCCGGATATCACCGCGCGCGCGAACGGCAACAATCAGGGGACGGGCAAGCTCGGAAAAATTGAGGTGACTTCCTTTCGCAGCGTGAACGCCGAAGAGTACACCATCAGCTACGACGATGCCGCGGGCAGCTGGCGGGTGACGGGCGCGGACGGTCGGGACATCCCGTATGCGACCGGGCCTGATGGGATCCAGTTCGACGGTCTCAAGGTGCAGCTTCCCGATCCGGCAACGGTAAGAGATGGCGACAGCTTCACCTTTAACCCGATGTCCGGTGCGGCAGAGGGCCTGAGCCGTAAGATTACCGACGCCCAGGGCTTTGCGGCCTCTGACTCAGATAATCCCGAAGATAAAGGCAACAACAATAACCTGCTGGCGATGCTGAAGATCCAGGACGAAAAGCTCATTGGCAACAGCACGCTGGCAGAGGCCTACGCCAGCCTGGTCGGCACCATTGGGGATAACGCGCGCAGCGTCAAATCCAACCTCGAGAGCGCGAAAACGGATATGCAGACCAAGTTTGATGCCCAGCAGGCGCTCTCCGGCGTGAGCATGGACGAAGAGAAGATCAACCTCGACATGTTTATGCAGTACTACCGCGCCAACGCGCAGCTTCTGCAGACCGCCAACAACATGTTTGATTCGCTACTGGCGATCCGATAAAGGAATAAAAAATGCGATTAAGTACCCTTTATATGTACCAGCAGAGCGCGCAAAGCATGTCGGCGCGCATGAGCCAGAGCAATGAAACCTACCTGCGGATGTCGGCAGGCAAAACGCTGCTCAAAGCCTCGGACGATCCGGCGGCGGCCACCGACGCGGTGAAGTATAAGGATGCGCTGGCAAAGCTTGAGCTGTACAGCGACGTCCGATCCAGAACGCGCGGCGCGCTGGAGCACGAGGACAACATCCTGAGCGGGGTAGGGAACCTGCTGACCACCTCGCTGAAGGAGAAGCTCGTCGCGGCGGGGTCGGACGCCTATTCTGACCCCGACCGCAATGCCCTGGGTAAAGAGATCGAGGGCATTCGCCAGAATATGCTGGATCTCGCCAACAGCCGCGACGGCAGCGGCCGCTATATTTTTGGCGGTTTTCAGACGGGTAAGCCCGCGTTTCTGGAAGACGGCACCTATGACGGCGGTGACGAAGCGCGCAGGCAAACCGTTGCCGACGGCACGGAAATGCAGGTAGGCCATCTGGGAAGCGAAATCTTTGACGATATCTTTGGCATTCTTCAGACCGCCATCGATGAGCTTTCTAAAGAGGAAATTGATCCCGTCGCGATGAGGGCCGCGCTGGAAGCTGCGAGCCAGGCCGTTGATTCCGGCATTGACCGTTTAGGCAAAGCTCAGGCCGAGCTGGGCACCCAGCTGCAGCAGCTGGACGCGCTGGATATGTCCGGTGACGTGATGATCATCGACATGAAGGTCAAGGTGGATACCGCCATCGGCGCCGATACGGGCGTGCTGGTGTCGCTGATGGCGGACTCGCAGATGTCCGAGCTGGCGCTGAACGCCTCGATGTACGTCTACAAAAACATGCAGAAGATGAACCTGTTCAGCAGCTAATTTATTTCGCAACCCAACCTCAACTTGTGCCGCCGCGTACGGCTTAGCCGCGCGCGGCAGGTGAGACGCTATGTTAAAGAAACTTAAAATTTATACCGCGGTAAGCCTGATTATCGGGCTTTTCGCCGCCTTGCTGTTCGGTACTACGGCCTATTCGGTCTACGACGCCGTAAATAACAATAATAACTTCAAGCGCATGGCGCTGGCCGCTGAAAATAACGACCAGATGCGCGACGCGGCCTACAACATCAGCGCCGTAATGGCGAATACCAACGGCCTGATGCTGCAGGCCGCGCTGGGCAATCCGGTATCGGAGAACGTCACTAAGCATACCCATAACGTGGTGAAAATCGCCCGCCGCAACATGGACGAATTTATGGCATCGCCGTTCAACACGCCGGAAGAGAGCCGCCTGGCGGCAGAGGTAAACGCGGCGTTCAACGAGGTCTATAAGGCCGCACAAGCGAAGCTGGGCTACCTGAACAACCCGGCGGGATATACCGGCTCGATCGAGCACGATATGGACATGCGCACCACGCTGCGCAATAAGGTTGAGCAGTATACTGATGAAAGCGCGCGCCTGAGCGAGAGCTATATTCGCGAGTCCGAGCGCGGCTACCAGATTATGCTGGGCGTCGGGATTGCGGTGCTGATCGCCGCTGCGGTAATGCTGCTCGCCGTGCGCTACTGGCTGCGCGAAACGCTGGTGCGCCGGATGGAAAGCACCGTGGCATCGCTTCGCAGCGTGGCGGCGGGCGATCTGAGCCAGGCCATTGAGAGCGGCAGCCAGAACGAAATTGGCAGCATGCTGACCGAGCTGGAAACCATGCGCACCTCCCTGACCGGCACCATCCTGGGGATCCGCGAAAGCGTGCAGCGCATTCACAGCAACGCCCAGGAAATCGCCCACGGCAATAACGATCTCTCCTCCCGTACCGAAGAGCAGGCGGCGGCGCTGCAGGAGACGGCGGCCAGCATGGAGCAGATCAAAACCACCGTGCGTCAGAATGCGGACAACGCCCACGCGGCGCGCGAGCTGGCGGAAGGGGCGAGCGCGAACGCCCACAGCGGCGGGGAGGTGATGCAAAGCCTGGAGCAGATTATGGCGCAGATCACCACCAGCTCCCGTCAGATCGCCGACATTAACGGCGTGATTGACAGCATTGCGAATCAAACCAACATTCTGGCGCTCAACGCGGCGGTGGAAGCGGCGCGCGCCGGCGAGCAGGGCCGCGGATTTGCGGTCGTGGCGGAAGAGGTGCGTAACCTGGCGAAGCGCAGCGCCGACGCGGCGAAAGAGATTAACCAGCTGATTAACACCAGCGTGAGCACCATCGATCGTGGCTCGCGCCAGGTCGGACAGGCCAGCACGGTGATGCAGGATATTGTCACCTCCGTGGCGCAGGTGACCCAGATCATGGGCGAAATCACCTCCGCGTCGGACGAGCAGAGCGCGGGCATTAACCAGATTTCCCAGGCAGTTAACGAAATGGATCTGGTGACGCAGCAGAACGCGGCGATGGTAGAAGAGGCGGCCCTGGCGGCAAGCGAGCTGGAATCCCAGTCAGACGCGCTGGAAACCCTGGTGGCGCAGTTCAGGCTGGATAACGCCCGGGCACAGGAGAAGGTTTCCAATGAGCAGCGCAAGCCGCTGCGCCAGCAGGATGATGCGCTAGCCCAGTGGGAAACGTTTTAATTCTGATAAATACCGCCAGCCTTCACGCCTAATATAGCAGTAAAGATTAGCGCGAAATAAAGTAACAGAATGCGCATTTTTATAAAGGCTTATCGCACTATTTGAATGCGCCGTTTCCCCGGATAATTCTCAAAGAGAATAGCGGGTGGAATACAATCGTGGATGGTATTTATACGGCCGAAGGGCTGGAAGATAAATCGGTAGTCTGGTCAAAGTATCACTATCTTGTCCGGCAGGAAGCGCTGCGCTTGCATAAGCGGCTTCCTGCCAGCGTCGAGCTGGATGATCTAATTCAGGCCGGATCGATAGGTTTTTTAAATGCGGTAGAGACGTTTGATCCGAAAAAAGGCGTTGCCCTCAGCGCGTGGATTACGCAGCGCGTGAAGTGGGCATTATTAGACGAGCTGAGAGAAAGCGACTGGGTGCCGCGCCGGGTCAGAACGCATTCGCGGGAAATTGTCGCGATAATACAGCAGATAGAGCAGGAAAAAGGCGGTGAAGCCACCGAAGCGGATATTGCAGAGCGCATGGGCGTGACGCTGAAAGAATTTCAGCAGATGCTGGCGGATAATAACAGCAGCCAGATGTATTCCGTCGACGAGCTGCAGGAAAACTACGCCGACAGCTGGGAATCCTGTGACGATGAGAATGAATCGCTTAATCCGGTGCATGATGCGGTAAAGCAAAACCTGATAGAAAAAATTACACAGCATATTCAGTTTATTCCCGAAAGAGAGCAGGTGCTGCTGCAGCTTTATTATCTTCAGGATATGAACATGAAAGAAATTGGGCTGGTGTTCGATATTACCGAAACGCGGGTCAGCCAGCTCCACAGCCTCGCGCTAAAAAGGTTAAGAAGCCGGATGGAGTCCTCTTCTCAGTAAGCATTGCGCGTTAACTTTCACGCGGTTAAAAGGTGGAAAGAGGCGGATTAATGATTAATAGTGAGGTTTAATAACGTTTAACAACGATGTTAATGTCATTTAAATCAAGTGGTTAACATCAATTCTTTGATTTGTGGCGATTACTGACGCTTGTTCAGAAAATTCTTAATGTTTATGATTTTTGCAGTTTTGAGATGTAGCCTCCTTTGGCATTGAATGACGTTAAATCATTTATTGAAGAAGAATGACTTACTTCAGTGAATATCAATACCAAAAGACCCTCTGCATCAGTTAAGTTGTTTTAATCCTTTGAACTGATATGCCAATTTTTGGCCTGAACAACATTGGGAGCTTTCGCCTGTGTCCAACTTCGACGAATACCTGCAAAATATTCATGACATTAATCTGTCCTATTTACTGCTGGCCCAGCAGCTGATTCGACAGGATAAATTTGCGGCCGGTTTTCGCCTCGGCTTATCCGAGGGAACCATTGACAACCTCAAAGAACTTTCGCTGCCGCAGCTCATGAAGCTGGCGACGACAAATCAGCTTATTTGTCGTCTGCGCGTAGATGATGAAGTGGTAATTGAAAATCTGACCAAGGATTCTCGTATTGAGGCGCTCCAGCAGATCCACACCGGTATTATTCTGTCAACGCATCTGCTGAACGCATTAAGCGATGAAGATACCGTTGCGGCACAGGAGGCATAATATGTGTGATGAAAAAAGCCTGCTGCAGGAAATTCATGAAGTGAACATCGCCATGGGGTTAATTTCCCTCGGCGCGCGGATGCAGGTACTGGAATCTGAAACCTCATTAAGCCGTCGTCGCCTCCTGCGCTTATATAAAGAATTACGCGGATGTCCGCCGCCAAAAGGCATGCTGCCTTTTTCCGAGGACTGGTTTATGTCGTGGGAACAAAATATTCACTCTTCGATGTTCTACAACATTTACCTGTATCTGAAAAAGACCGAGCAGGGGCGTCCGATTGAAATGCTGATGAAGACCTATCGTCTTTATCTGGAGCAGTGTAGCACCTGCTCCGATGAAAAGCCGGTGCTGGGCTTAACCCGCGCCTGGACATTATTGCGTTTTATCGACTGCGGCATTATTTCGCGTAAGGCCTGCAGCGTGTGCGGCGGCGGTTTTATCGTCACCACGGAATTTATTAAAAACCCATTTACCTGCAGTTTGTGCAGCCCGCCGTCGCGCGCGCTGAAGAAGTCCCAGGTGAGCCCGGCCGGGCTGCTGGGTAACTTCGCCGCGCCGGAAATGATGACGGCATAACCCTCACGGCGGCAGGGCGCAAGATGGCGTTTACCTGATGCCGGGAAGCCGGCATCGGTCAAAAAAGTAAAAGGAGAGAGTGTGTTAGTTATTGTTGGCTATCTTGTTGTCATACTGACCGTTTTTGGTGGTTTTATTCTGTCCGGCGGTAATCTTATGGCGCTGTTCCAGCCGCTGGAGCTGCTGATTATCGGCGGGGCCGGTGTGGGGGCGTTTATCGTTGGCAACAACGTGAAATCCCTCAAGGCGACCGGCAGAGCGCTGGTTAAGCTGTTTGTCGGCAAGCGCTACAGCAAAGCGGTTTATATGGACCTGATGGCGCTGATGTTCCTGCTGCTGTCGCAAAGCCGCGTTCACGGGCTGATGTCGCTGGAAAAGGACATCGAAGACCCGCAGAACAGCGATATTTTTAGCGCCTATCCCCGCCTGATGAGCGACCCGATGCTCAGCAACTTCATCCTCGACTACTTCCGCCTGATGATCGGCGGCAGCATGAACTCGCACGAAATCGAAGCCCTGATGGATGAAGAGATCGAGACCTGCGAAGAGGAGCTGGAAGTGCCTGCGCACAGCCTGAATACCGTCGGCGACGCGTTTCCGGCGTTTGGCATCGTGGCGGCGGTGATGGGCGTGGTCAACGCGCTCGGCTCCGCCGACCGCCCGGCCGCGGAGCTCGGCATGCTGATTGGTCACGCGCTGGTGGGCACCTTCCTCGGCATACTTATCGCCTACGGCTTCGTTCTGCCGCTGGCGACGCTGCTGCGCCAGAAAAGCTCGGACCAGGTCAAGATTTTGCAGTGCATTAAGGTCACGCTGCTCTCCAGCCTCAACGGCTACGCCCCGCAGATCGCCGTTGAGTTTGGCCGTAAGACCATATTCAGCAGCGAGCGCCCGTCGTTTGAAGAGCTGGAAGAACACGTTCGCGAAGTAAAATCCAGCGCCACGCTGAAAACCAAATCGGCGGATAGCGCAGCATGAAAAACGTCACGCCTGTCATCATTTCGCGCAAGCGTAAAAGGAAAAAACACGCGCACCACGGCGGGACGTGGAAGATTGCCTATGCCGACTTTATGACCGCCATGATGGCGTTCTTCCTCGTGATGTGGCTGCTCTCGCAGTCCACGGAGATGGAAAGAGAGCTCATTGCCGACTACTTCCGCATGCCGCTGAAGCCGTCAATGGCGAACGGCAACAAAACCAGCCTGAGCGACAGCGTCATTCCCGGCGGCGGAGATGACATTCTCAAGCAGCAGGGCGAGGTGTTCAAAAGCCAGATCAACGGCATCGACAGGCACAAGCGCATCGAAAGCCTGAAGCAGGCGAAGGAAAAGCTGCAAAAAATGATCGAAACGGACCCGCGGCTGAACAACTTCAAATCCAACATCCTTTTGAACCTGACCAACGACGGGCTGCTGATCCAGATCACCGACTCCCAGGACAGGCCGATGTTCCGCGTGGGCAGCGAGCTGCCGGAAAGCTACATGAACGGCATTCTCCAGGCGCTGGTGCCGCTGCTTCAGGAGCTGCCGAACGCGCTGAGCCTGACGGGGCACACTGATTCGCTGCCCTATGCGGGCGGCGGGGCGGGCTACAGCAACTGGGAGCTTTCCGCCGGGCGCGCCAACGCCGCGCGGCGGGTGCTGGTGCGGGCCGGGCTTGACGACGCGCGTTTCCTGCGCGTGATTGGCACCGCCAGCCGAATGCCGCTGGAAAATACCTCGCCCGACAGCGCGGTAAACCGCCGCATCAGCATTCTGGTGCTCAGCCGCTCGAAAGAGCAGGAGATCCGCCTGGAAGATACGCAGGCGCAGCGCGCGGAGAGCGTGCTCGGCGACGTGGAACTGCAAAACGTGCAGGGTTATACCGATGGACATTAATGATTTTTCGCAGATTTTTTTCACCGAGGCCGAAGAGCTGCTGGCTGAAATGGAGCAGCTGCTGCTCCAGCTTGACGTCGATGCCCCAGAGCAAGAGCAGCTGAACGCCATTTTTCGCGCCGCGCACTCGCTGAAGGGCGGCGCGGGCACGTTTGGCTTCACCGCGTTACAGGAGACCACGCACCTGCTGGAGAACCTGCTTGACCAGGCGCGGGCAGGGGAGCGAACGCTGAACCGGACAATCATTAACCTTTTTCTGGAATGTAAAGACATTATGCAAGCGCAACTGGAAGCCTATCAGACTTCTCAGGAGCCGGATGAGGCTAGCTTCCGCTATATCTGTGAAGCCCTGAGGCAGATCGCCCTTGACGGCGAGGCGCCGCAGGCGGCGCCTGCCCCTGAAGCGACGCCAGAGCCGGCTGATGAGGCATCGAATGATGAAATCACGCTCAGCATCGGCCTGAGCAACATCGACGCGCGCGAGCAGGCGATGCTGCGCGAAGAGCTGGTCAACATGGGGGAGCTCCTGGCGATCGAGACGACCGCCAACAGCCTGCACGCCACCCTGCTGACCAGCGCGACGGCGGACGATATCACCGCCGTGCTCTGCTTCGTGCTGGACGCCAGCCAGATTGAGGTCAAGCCCATTGTGGACGCGCCTGCGCCTGCGCCGGCCGCCGTGAAGCTGGCAGCGGCAAAGCCTGCATCAGCGCCTGCGCCCGCCGCACCGAAAGCGCCGTCGCCCGCGCGCGCGGTCAACCAGGAATCGGGCAGCATTCGCGTGGCGGTCAGCAAGGTTGATCAGATCATTAACCAGGTGGGCGAGCTGATCATCACCCAGGCGATGCTGTCGCAGCTGTCGCGCACGCTGGATCCGGCCAGCTACGATCTGCTCTCCGGCTGCGTGGCGCAGATGGAGCGAAACACCCGCGAGCTGCAGGAGTCGGTGATGTCCATCCGCATGATGCCGATGGACTACGTCTTCAGCCGCTTCCCGCGCCTGGTGCACGACCTCGGCAGCCGCCTCAACAAGCAGGTGGAGCTGACGCTGAAGGGCGGGTCGGCGGAGCTGGATAAGAGCCTGATTGAACGCATTATCGATCCGCTGACCCACCTGGTGCGCAACAGCCTTGACCACGGCATCGAAGAGAAAGAGGTGCGCGTGGCGAAGGGCAAGTCCGCGGTCGGCAATCTGACGCTCTCTGCCGAGCATCACGGCGGCAATATCGTGATTGAGGTCAGCGACGACGGCGCGGGGCTGAACCGCGAGAAGATCCTCGCCAGGGCGCGCGCCCAGGGCATGACGCTCAGCGACTCCATGAGCGACGACGACGTGTGGATGCTGATCTTCGCCGCCGGTTTCTCAACCGCTGAAAGCGTGACGGACGTCTCCGGGCGCGGCGTGGGCATGGACGTGGTGCGACGCAACATCCTGGCGATGGGCGGCCACGTCGACGTGCTCTCCACGCCGGGCGCGGGCACCACCATCCGCATTATCCTGCCGCTGACGCTGGCGATCCTCGACGGCATGCTGGTGAAGGTCAGCAATGAAATTTACGTGCTGCCGCTCGGCGCGGTGATGGAATCCCTGCGTCCTGCCGAGGAGATGCTGTGCCGCTTTGTCGGCGAGGAGCGCCTGCTGCAGGTGCGCGGGGAATATCTTCCGCTGGTGCTGCTGCGCCAGCGGCTCTCCGTGGCGGGCGAGGCGTCGGCCGATGAGGGCATTGTCGTTATCGTGCAGAGCGCGGGCTGCCGCTACGCGCTGTGGGTCGATCAGCTGATTGGCCAGCAGCAGGTGGTGGTTAAAAACCTCGAACAGAACTACCGCAAAGTACCGGGCGTCTCTGCTGCCACCATTCTTGGCGACGGCAGCGTGGCGCTAATCCTTGACGTGGTTGAGCTTTCCACGCTCAACGTTTCACAGCCCCACAGGGAGGGGAGAAAAGCATGAATGTAGCAACCGCCGCGAAGCCCGCCAGCGCCGACGCGATCGCCCAGGAGTATCTGGTCTTTCGCCTGGGGAATGAAGAGTACGGCATCGATATTCTGAAAGTGCAGGAGATCCGCGGCTGCGATCGCCTGACCCGTATTCCCAACTCGCCGCCGTTCATCAGCGGCGTGACCAACCTGCGCGGCGTGATTGTGCCGATCGTCGATTTGCGCGTGCGCTTTAATTTGCCCAACCCGTCGCAGGACGACAGCACGGTGGTGATTGTCCTCAACCTCAACGAGCGGGTGGTTGGCATCGTGGTTGACGGCGTCGCCGACGTGCTGTCGGTCGCGGCGGAGCAAATTAAACCGACGCCGGACGTGGCCTCGGTGCTCTCCGGGCGCTACCTGCTGGGCCTTGGCGTGCTCGAGACCCGAATGATTATTCTGGTCAACATTGAGATGCTGCTGAGCCGGGAAGAGATGGCGCTGGTGGATGCCGTCGCCGACGCGTGCGGCGAGCCGGAGAAGTGTTAAGGGTCTGTTAAAATCGGCTCAAACCCGTCATGATGGTCATCCCGATAACGGAAAACCGCGACGCCATGCCCGTAAATTTTGACCTTAACGATCTTTACGCCTTCAGAGCCCTGGTGGAATACGGCAACTTTCGGGTTGCCGCTGAGTCCATCTGCCTGTCCCCGTCGGCGCTGAGCCGCAGGATTGAAAAGCTGGAGGCCGCGCTCGGCGCAAAGCTTTTTGACAGAACCACCCGCCGGGTAACCTTGACCCTCTACGGGCAGAATTTTGCCGAAAGGTCGGCGCAGCTCCTCGATAACGTCGAATCCATGCTGGCGGATATCGACAAGGTTAGCGAGGAGCGCACGGGGCTGGTCACCGTTGCCGCCGTGCCTTCGGCGGCCTACTACTTTATGCCGGACGTGATCCGCCGCTTTCAGGCGCGCTACCCGCGCGTGCGCATCAAGCTCATCGACAGCAGCGCCGGAAACGTGATTGAGGCGGTCACCGGCGGGCAGGCGGATTTTGGCATCTGCTTTGCGGGCAACCTCCCTCCCGGCGTCGAGTTTGTGCCGCTGGTGGAGGATGTCTACGTTGCCGCCTGCCGGCGCGATAGCCCGCTGGCGAAACGAAAAAGCCTGACCTGGGAAGCGTTCTACCAGCAGGACTACATCGGGCTGGATAAAACGTCGGGCAACCGCAACCTGCTGGACCAGCTGCTCGGGCATATCCATCCCGCGCGGCCCAGCCTGTGCGAAACCCGGCACGTGACGACCATGCTCGGCATGGTGGAGGCGGGCGTGGGCATTGCGGCGGTGCCCGCGATGTCGATGCCGCGCGCCGAACACTCGCTTCTGGCCCACATTCCCCTGACGGAGCCGGTCGTGAAGCGCACCGTTGGCCTGATCCGCCAGAGCGGGCGGATCCAGTCCTATATTGCGGTCGAGCTGGAAAAGCTCATCACCGAGCGGTATCAGCTGCCTAAGGACGCTGAGCCCTGACCGGCTGCAGGCCGGTGCTGATAATCACCGCCTGCGCCTGCGCGGACGAAAGGTACGCCAGCAGGGCTTTCGCCCGCGCGGGATGGTCCGCCCGCTGGGTAACCGCCCCCGCGAAGCGGGTGATGTACTGAAGGTTGTCCGGCAGCCTGCCGACGAAGGTCACGCCCGGCACGGGCAGCAGCTCGCTGACCTGCTGAAAGCCCAGCGCGTATTTCCCTTTTGCCACCTCTTCAGCGACCGGAATACGCTCGACCTTCTGCGCCTTCGCGCCTGCCTGCTGCACAATGCCCAGCTTTTTGAACAGCTGCGTTTCAACGTACCTGCCGCTCGCGCTGTCGGAATAGGCAATCGTGCTCGCGGCCAGCAGCGTTTGCCGCAGCTCGGCGTCCGTGCCGATTGACGGCACCGGCGCGCCTTTTTTCACCACCACGCCAATTGGCGAATCCGCCAGCTCGACGCGCGAACCCGCCGCGACGAGGCGGTCGCGCTCGAGCTGCTCAAGCGCGCTGCCGACCATGATCGTGACGTCGGCGTGCTCGCCGCGCGCCAGCCGGTTCGGAATGGCCTGCGGCGTTTTGCCCATCGACGGGCCGGAAACCAGCACGATGCGATCGCCGCTTTGGGCCTCATACGCCGGGGCCAGCTTCTCCAGCGCGGCCCTAAAGCCGCCGGAAATCATCACCGTCACGTCCTGGGCGACGGCGGCGGTGCTGGCGGATAACGCGATCAGCGCGGCAATGCAGGAACGATAAAATGTCATCATGAACGACTCCTCAGCGGGCGGTTTGCAGGGCCAGCGCGCGGCGGCGATAAAGGTAGAGCGTGGCGAGCAGGGCGCAGACGGCCGCGAAGCTCATCCAGTAGCCGGGCGCGGCCTTATCGCCGGTATACTCAATCAGCGCCGTGGAGATAACCGGGGTAAAGCCGCCAAAGACGGCGGTCGCCAGGCTGTAGGCCAGCGAGAAGCCCGCCACGCGCACGTTGGCGGGCATGATCTCGGTCAGCGCCGGGATCATCGCGCCGTTGTACAGGCCGTACAGGAACGAGAGCCACAGCAGCACGGCCAGCATCATGGAGAAGCTCGGCGCGTGCGCTAAGAACGTCAGCGCCGGATAGCTGGTGGCGAGCGCCAGCAGCGCCATGGTAATCAGCACCGGCCTGCGCCCGAAGCGGTCCGACAGCGCGCCGCCGATGGGCAGCCAGATGAAGTTGGAAACTGCGACCAGCAGCGTGACCAGCAGGCTGTCGGAGGCGCTGAGCATCAGCACCTTTTTGCCGAACGTCGGCGCGTAGACGGTGATCAGATAAAAGGCGGTGGTGGTCATTGCCACCATCAGCATGCCTGCGAGCACGACCTGCCAGTTGCCGAGCAGCGTGGTAAAGACCTGCCGCATCGCCAGATGCTGGCGGCGGGCGCTAAATTCTTCGGTTTCTTCGAGCCTGCGGCGCAGGAAAAAAATAAACGGCACGATGATGCAGCCGAACAGGAACGGCAGGCGCCAGCCCCACTCGCGAATGGCGCTCTCCTCCATCAGCGCGTTGAGCGCGAAGCCCATCGCGGCGGCCACCATAATTGCCACCTGCTGGCTGCCGGACTGCCAGCTGGTGTAAAAGCCTTTACGCCCCGGCGTGGCGATTTCCGCCAGATAGACCGAGACGCCGCCAAGCTCGGCGCCCGCCGAGAACCCCTGCAGCAGGCGGCCCGTCAGCACCAGCAGCGGCGCCCACAGCCCGATGCTCTGGTAGGAGGGGATCAGCACAATCAGGAACGTTCCCGCGGCCATGATCGTCAGGGTGACGATAAGCCCCTTTCGACGGCCTACCTTGTCGATATACGCGCCGAGCACGATGGCCCCAATCGGGCGCATCAAAAAGCCCGCGCCGAAGACCGCGAAGGTCATCATCAGCGAGGCAAATTCGCTGCTGGCGGGGAAGAAGGTGTGGGCAATATAGGTGGCGTAAAAGCCGAACAGGAAGAAATCGAATTGCTCAAGAAAGTTCCCGGAGGTGACGCGAAGGATCGCGCCCGCCTTGCTCCGGACGGTTGCAGGTGAGGTTGAGGGATACATGGTTATCTCCAGTTTTATCATTGACGTTTTTGCGCGTCTGTCTTTGAAAACTGGATCAGGAAGCGGAAAGAGATAAGCGCAATAAACGCATCGGCCGATGCGTTTTGCGCATTAATGACGTATCGTTGACGAAAAGTTACATAAGCAACAATAACTTAACAAATGGGCGCTTTTACACGCGTCATGTTTTGCTAAGTCATTGATTGTGCGTTTTTGTGACGTCACGCAGATGCAAAGCCGGGCCTCGCCCGGCTTCCCACGCTAGCGCAGCGCGTTGCCTATCGCGCTAAACATCAGCGAGGCCTCAAGCGGCTGGGCGCTGAACGACGGCTCGGCCTGCGGCCAGGTAGACCACTGCACGATCACCAGATTTTCCGCCTGGTTGACCATGATCATCTGACCGTAAATGCCTAACGCCCACAGGGAGTTCTTCAGCGAGTCTTTAGCCGCGGGCGTGACGTTTTCGGCATTGACGGGCACTTCGTTGTTCCACCACTGGTAGCCGTAGAGGCCGTTCGGGTGGGCGTCAGAAACCGAGCCTCTGGCCTGCGTCCAGCGCGAGGCGTCGGCTACCCAGCCGTCCGGCAGGATCTGCTGGCCGTTCGGCAGCGTGCCGTTGTGCAGGATAAATTCGCCGAAGCGCCCCCAGTCCTCCAGCGTGGCGTTAAAGCCGTGCGCGCCCACGTCATGCTCGCCCTTCGCGTAGGCGTGCCAGACGCCGTCGCTCGCCATGCCGTACGGCTGCCAGATGCTTTTCTCCAGATACGCTGCCAGCGTCATGCCGGTGGCGCGCTCCAGCACGTCGCCCAGCAGCCACGCGCCGCCGGAAGAGTAGGACCAGTTTTCTCCCGCCGGATGCGCGCGGTGCAGGCCGGAAACCAGCCTGCGCACGCAGTCGTAGGTGCCCGGCTTAGCCTCGCACTCGGTCAGCTGCGCGAAATCCGATGTCGGGTTGGTGTAGTCTTCGTTCCACGCCACGCCGGAGGTGTGGGTGATCAGCTGCCTCAGGGTCACGCCGTCCCACGCGGTGCCTTTTAGATCAGGCTCGTAGCGGGTGACGAGATCGTCCAGAGAGTGGATTTTCCCTTCCTTGAGGGCAATGCCGACCAGCGTCGAAACCACGGATTTGCCCACCGAGCGGGAGGTCCACAGCGTGGTGTCGGTATTGCCTTCGCCCAGGTATTTGTACGCGATTTTGCCGTCCTTCAGCACCAGCAGGCCGCTGACGTTCTGGCGCTGCAGGTAATCCTTCAGGCTATAGGTTTTACCGTTTACCTGATAATGCGCGTCGGCGAGCGGCTTATCGGCGGCGACGAGCGGGGTGGATTTGCCGTGGCGGAACACGTCGCCCGCGTAGTTGCGGTAGTCGTTGCGAAAGCCGACCACGCGGTCGGCCTGGCTCCAGGTCAGCATGTTGTGCGCGTCCGGGAGCGTTTTATCAAACGGCGCGGGGCAGGCGCTAAGCTCCGTGCCTTCGCAGGCCGCCATCGCGACGGGGGAGAGCAGGCTGCCGAAAACCAGGCCCGCCAGCAGGGTGTAATTTAAGGATTTGTTTTTCATGTTGATCTCGTTTGGCTCAGGAATGGCTTCAGTTTAAGAACCTCCGGCCTATAATAAAAAACGCGTAATGGGGGAAATTCCCCCAAAATATCGAACGGAGAGTAACGTGGCGGCGCTAATTTATTCTTTTGCCCAGCTTGAGGCGTTTACCGCCGTGGCCGAGCAGGGCAGCCTGAGCCAGGCGGCGGTTAAGCTTGGGAAAGATCGCACCACGCTGCGCGATCTGATTGATTTTCTTGAGGACGGGCTGGGCTATACGCTGTTCGTGCGCGAAGGGCGCACGCTGCGGCTCACCCCTGAAGGGGAGCAGCTTCAGCGTCAGGCTCATCTGCTGATGCGCCAGGTGCGGGCGTTTGAAGCCTTTGCCAGAGAGGTGCCTTCCGGCGCGACGCAGGAGATTTCCCTCGTTTACGATCCTTTTACCCCACGGGCGTTTTTGCAGACGCTGATTGCCGACATGGCCAGGCGCAGCGTCCGCCTGAGTTTGACCTGTGCGTCGCGCGACGAGGCGGAGCGCGCGCTTGCGCAAGGCAGTGCGGATTTAGGCATCTGCCAGGCGCGCAACCGCAGCGTGGGCAATGAAATGGAGTGGCGGGCGCTGGGCGCCATTGATATGGATTTCTATGCCTCAGAAACCCTTTTTTCAGCCGCGACGGAGCCGCTTTCGCTGCTCGATCTCTCCCTGGTTCCGCAGGTCATCATGCATGCGTCCTCCGACGAGCCCGTTGCCAGGCGGCTGCAAATCTCCGGGCACACGATATTTACCAACGAGCTGGAGATGCTGCGCGGGCTGCTGGAGCAGGGATGCGGCTGGGGGTTTTTGCCAACGCACCTTAACGCCGCGCGCTGGCAAAAGGTTAAAAGGCTTAATGCCGAAGTGGGCAATCAGGGGATCAGCCAGACGATGGTGACCATCTGGAAGCCGGGCAGCGACAAGCGGGCGGTGATCCACGATCTTCTGACGCGATTGCCGACGCTCTGGCAGTGCGATGGGCACTAACTGTACGGAGGCTTTTGCGCACTGCGCCGCAACCCGGTGCAACGTTTTCACTGGCCTCAACGATTGGCCTGAAGCCTCGTTCCCTTTCCCGGCAAACGCACATGCACTTGGTCTTTGAAAACAGCAGTATCTCCTTTATCGATTTGCATCTATATAGCTTGTGATCTATATTGATAAGGAGGCCCTGTGTGGGCAATTAAGACGACGGATTGTTTTGACAGCTGGTTTAGCGCACTTTGTGCTGCCGATCGCGCCTGTGTACTAGCATCGCTACTGGTGCTACGCGAAAAGGGACCGGGCCTGCGACGGCCTTATGCGGATACGGTTAAAGGTTCCCGCTTTGGCAATATGAAAGAATTACGCGTTCAGAGCCGGGGAGACCCGATACGGGCTTTTTTCGCCTTTGATCCCTTTCGTACCGGCATTTTGCTTTGCGCCGGTAGCAAAGTCGGTCATGAAAAACGTTTCTATGACCAGATGATTCCGCTTGCAGACCGGGAATTTACCGATTACCTGGACAGGCTGGCTAATAAGGAGTAACGCAATGGGCAGAACGCTTGAACAGCTTCTTGCGGATGAAAAACCGGACGTTGTGGCCGATGCCAGGGCAATGGCAAACGATATTTTGCTCAACATCCATCTTGCCGAGCTGCGTGAGAAGGTGCAGAAAACGCAGGTTGAAATGGCGCAGGCGCTGGGTATCCGGCAGCCTACCGTTGCCAGCATGGAAAAACCGGGGCGCGATGTAAAACTGTCAACGCTAAAGCGCTACGTGGAGGCGGCGGGGGGAAAACTGCGTCTTGACGTAGAGCTGCCGGACGGCACGCACTACGATTTTGTGTTGTAAATGCAGAGCGAAAGCCGGGCAGACCGCGGTCTGCCCGATCGTTTACTCAGCGCTGTGAACACCCTTTACACTGCGTGTTCTGGATCTGCTGGAAGAAGTCGTTGCCTTTGTCATCCACGAGGATAAAGGCCGGGAAGTTCTCCACTTCGATTTTCCAGATAGCTTCCATTCCCAGCTCAGGATACGCCACGCACTCCAGGCTCTTAATGCTGTTTTGCGCCAGCACCGCTGCCGGGCCGCCGATGCTGCCGAGGTAGAAACCGCCGTGCTTGTGGCAGGCGTCCGTCACCTGCTGGCTGCGGTTGCCTTTCGCCAGCATGATCATGCTCGCACCGTGCGACTGCAGCAGATCGACGTACGAATCCATGCGGCCTGCGGTGGTTGGGCCAAGCGAGCCGGACGCGTAGCCTTCCGGCGTTTTTGCCGGACCCGCGTAGTAAATCGGATGATCTTTGACGTACTGCGGCAGTTCTTCACCGTTGTCGAGCAGCTCTTTCAGCTTCGCGTGGGCGATGTCGCGCGCCACGATGATGGTGCCGCTCAGCGACAGGCGGGTTGACACCGGATGGGCAGAGAGCTGTGCCAGGATGTCGGGCATCGGCTTGTCGAGGTTAATGCTCACTACATCGCCTTCGCCCTGCTGGCGCAGTGACTCGGGAATATACTGCCCCGGATTGTGCTCCAGCTTCTCGATCCAGATGCCGTCGCGGTTGATTTTCGCCTTGATGTTGCGGTCAGCAGAGCAGGAGACGCCCATGCCGATTGGGCAGGACGCGCCGTGGCGCGGCAGGCGGATCACGCGAATGTCGTGGGCGAAGTATTTGCCGCCGAACTGCGCGCCGAGGCCGAGGTTCTGCGCTTCGGTCAGCAGCTCTTGCTCAAGCTGGATGTCGCGGAACGCCTGGCCGTGCTCGTTGCCCTCGGTTGGCAGCGCGTCGTAATAGCGGGTTGAGGCCAGCTTCACGGTTTTCAGCGTGGCTTCTGCGGACGTACCGCCAATGACGAACGCGATATGGTACGGCGGGCAGGCCGCGGTGCCGAGCGTGCGCATCTTCTCGACCAGGTAGTTTTTCAGCTTCGCCGGGGTGATCAGCGCCTTGGTTTCCTGGTACAGGTAGGTTTTGTTGGCGGAGCCGCCGCCTTTTGCCATGCACAGGAATTTGTACTCGTCGCCGTCCACGCTGTAGAGATCGATCTGCGCCGGCAGGTTGGTGCCGGTGTTCACCTCTTTATACATATCCAGCGCGGCGTTCTGGGAGTAGCGCAGGTTGTCTTCAATATAGGTGTTATACACGCCCTGGCTCAGCGCCGCTTCGTCACCGCCGCCGGTCCAGACGCGCTGGCCCTTTTTGCCCATAATGATGGCCGTGCCGGTGTCCTGACAGGTCGGCAGCACGCCTTTTGCCGCGATCTCCGAGTTGCGCAGGAACTGCAGGGCAACGTATTTATCGTTATCGCTGGCGTCCGGGTCGTTAAGAATGGCGCCAACCTGCCGCTGGTGGGAAGGGCGCAGCATGAACGCCGCGTCGTGGAAGGCCTGCTGGGCCAGCAGGGTGAGCGCTTCTGGCTCAACCTTCAGCACCTCCTGACCGTCAAATTCGGCAACGGAGACGTGCTCTTTGGTCAGCAGGTAGTATTCGGTGTCGTCGTGAGACAGCGGGAAGGGGTTCTGGTAGACAAAGGGTTTGTTTGACATAGCTCTTCACTCCATAAAAATAAAACCGCCGGAGGTTGCCCACCGACGGTTATGAATCAGAACATCATGGACATCCACGGATAGCCAATCAGCAGCAGGGCCGCCAGGAAGATGGCACCGAAGATAGTGCCCAGGCGCCAGTAGTCTTTGGTTGGCAGGTAGCCGCTGCCGTAGTAAATCGGGCTTGGGCCGGTGCCGTACGGGGTGATAATCCCCATGATGCCCAGAGACGTCACCATCAGCAGGACGAACACTTCCATGTTCATGCCCGGAATGGTGGAGGCGATGGTCAGCATCGCTGGCAGCAGCGCGGTGGTGTGCGCGGTGGTGCTGGCAAACAGATAGTGCAGCAGGTAGAACGCCAGCAGCAGGACGATGGTCGCCACGCCCGGAGAGATGCCGCTCATCAGCATGCCGCCTTCTTTACCCAGCCAGCCGATAAAGCCGGTAGAGGAGAGGCCATCCGCCAGCGCAACCAGGGTGGCGAACCACACGAAGGTGTTCCAGGCGGCCTTGTTGCCGGTGATGTCGTTCCACTCCAGCACGCCGGTCCACAGCATCAGGCCGACAATCAGCAGGGCGGCCATCGCCGGTTCAATCCACGCGGCAGCAAAGATCCACATCAGCAGGGCACAGCAGACAAACACCAGCAGCAGGATCTCATTGCGGGACAGCTTGCCCAGCTTTTCCAGCTCGCGGGTTGCCCACAGCGGGACTTCGTTGTTCACCTTCACTTCAGGCGGGTAGAACCAGTAGGCCAGCAGCGGCATGGTCAGAATCAGCAGCACGCCCAGCGGCAGGAAGGCGATGAACCAGGTGCCCCAGGAGATGTTAATTCCGACGATGCTTTTCACCAGCGCCAGCGCCAGCAGGTTCGGCGCAAGCGCGGAGAGGAACATAGAGCTGGTGATACAGGCGGCGGTAATGGCAACCCACATCAGATAAGAACCCATGCGGCGCGCGCTCGGATCGTTAGGTTTTGAGCCGTACAGCGGCGGCAGGTTAGCGATGATCGGGTAGATTGTCCCGCCGCTGCGCGCGGTGTTGGACGGCGTGAACGGCGCGAGCAGCAGGTCCGCGAAGGTAATCGCATAGCCGAGCGTCAGGCTGCGGCGGCCCAGGTATTTCACCAGAATCAGCGCCAGGCGACGGCCGAAGCGGGTTTTATCGTAGCCCGCGGCGAACATGAACGCGCCGAAAATCAGCCATACGGTCGAGTTGCCGAAGCCGCTTACGGCCCACTTAAAGGAGGCGCCCGCCAGCTTGAATTTTGGGTCAGCCAGCTGTTCGGGGCTGAACAATACCCACTGGCTGAACAGCGCGATGGCGACCACGCCGGTCAGGCCAATCACCGCACCCGGCAGCGGTTCGAAGATCAGGCCGACGATCACGCCGACAAAGATCGCGAAGTAGTGCCAGGCATAAGGAGGCAGGCCTTCCGGTACCGGTACAAACAGCAGCAGCACGGCGACGACGATGGGCAGCGCCATCATCACCAGACGTTTTGCTTTACCGTCAGATGCTTTACTCGCCGCAGGAGGCGTTACAGCAGTTTTTGTATTCATAGTTTCACGTCTTAAGTTGTTAAGAATGCTGTTCTGAAAAATGCTCGCTCGCTTTTTTTAGTTTCTTTTCTTTCTTTAGTTATTAAAGCGCGTCGCTACATTTTCCATAAATACGAATTAACGCTTTTTTGTCGGCGTTAAATTAAAAAAAGATGATGTTTATATATTGCGCCTTTGGATGCTATTACAATTGATCGCGATCAAAAAAAGAGAATTGGAGAGGTATTTTTCATCGCCATGAAATAACCCTACAGAGCTATGTGGTTAATGACATATTAAGTCAGCCTTGTGTATCTTTTTGGTAACATTGAGAAAGTGGTGTTGTGTATATGCTTCTGTTTTTCATGTTTTTTATTGCTTTGTAGAGCGATTTTGACGTTAGCGTTTGGTTAACATTGTTTAAAATGTTGTGAATTAACTTATTTAGATGACTAACACCAATGTGTTATTAATGTTACTGAAGGGATTAATTAGTTTATTAACTAACGTAATTTCTTTAGTAACTAAAGAAAGCGTTATATTAATAACATGACATCAGCATAAAAATATCGAACTAAAACGAGCCTGATAACGAATTCTTAATTTTTAAAGTTTGGAGTTTTATTATGAACGCGAACGAACGCATGTTAAGCCCATTTACCTTACCCAATGGCACCGAGCTGAAAAATCGTTTGTTTATGGCACCGATGACCACCTGCACCGGCTACTATGACGGTACGGTCACCGGCGAGCTGGTGGAATACTATCGCGAACGCGCGGGTACCATCGGCACCATTATCGTTGAGTGCTGCTTCGTTGACGATCTTGGCCTGGCCTTCCCGGGCGCGATCGGCATCGATAGCGACGAAAAAATCGCCGGGCTGGCGAAAATCGCCGAGGCGATCAAATCCAAAGGTTCAAAAGCGCTGCTGCAGATCTACCACGGCGGCCGCATGGTTGACCCGAAACTGATCGGTGGCCGTACCCCGGTTGGCCCAAGCGCCGTTGCCGCGCCGCGCGACGGTGCCGCCACCCCGGTAGCCCTGACCGGCGAAGAAGTTGAAGGTATGATCGGCAAGTTTGGCGAGGCGGTTCGCCGCGCGATCCAGGCAGGTTTCGACGGCGTGGAAATCCACGGGGCAAATACCTACCTGATTCAGCAGTTCTATTCCCCCAATTCCAACCAGCGCGACGACGAGTGGGGCGGCAGCCGCGACAACCGCGCCAAATTCCCGCTGGCGGTGCTGGATATCACCCATAAAATGGTGCGCCAGTACGCGGACGATGCCTTCATTGTCGGCTACCGCTTCTCGCCGGAAGAGATGGAAGTCCCCGGCATTCGCTTTGACGACACCATGTACCTGCTGGAAAAACTGGCGGCGCGCGGGGTGGACTATCTCCACTTCTCGGTAGGCGCAACCCTGCGTCCTTCCATTGTCGATACCCAGGACCCCACTCCGCTTATCGAAAAATACTGCGCGATGCGCTCCGACACGCTGGCGCAGGTGCCGGTGATGGGCGTGGGCGGCGTGGTGAACGCCGCTGACGTCAATGAGGCGCTGGATCACGGTTACGATCTGGTGGCCGTGGGCCGCGCGACCATTGCCTACCCTGACTGGACCGACCGCATCGCCGCGGGCGAAACGCTGGAGCTGTTTATGGACAGCACTCAGCGCGAGGCGCTGAGCATTCCTGAGCCGCTGTGGCGCTTCTCGCTGGTTGAAGCGATGATCCGCGACATGAGCATGGGCGAATCCAAATTCAAGCCGGGCCTGTTCGTTGAGAAAGTCCAGGATGATGCCAACGAGCTGATCGTTAACGTCAGCCTCGAAACCGACCGTATCGCCGATATCGAGCTGGCCTCCGGCCCGTCCGATGACGTTGAGTTCGTCACCAGCTTTGAAGAGATCCGCTCGCGCATTCTGGACGCCAATACGCCGCACGTGGACGCTATCACTGGCGCAACCAGCCAGAGCGAAGCGGTGAAAAAAGCGGTGTCGAAAGCGATGCTGAAGTCCAGCAAGGCGCTGGCGGCGGAAGAGGGTGTCGATCCGAACGAAACCAAACGCGTTGACGTTGTGGTGGTCGGCAGCGGCGGCGCCGGTCTGGCGGCGGCGATTCAGGCGCACGACGAAGGCGCAAGCGTGCTGATCGTTGAAAAAATGCCGACCATCGGCGGGAACACCATCAAAGCCTCCGCCGGGATGAACGCGGCGGAAACCCGCTTCCAGCGCGTGAAGGGGATTCAGGACAGCAAAGAGCTGTTCTATCAGGAATCGCTGAAGGGCGGCGGAAACAAGAACAACCCGGAACTGCTGCGCCGCTTCGTGGAAAACGCGCCGCAGGCCATCGAGTGGCTGGCAACCCGCGGCATTATGCTTAACGACATCACCACCACCGGCGGGATGAGCATCGACCGTACCCACCGTCCAAAAGACGGCTCCGCGGTGGGCGGCTATCTGATCAGCGGCCTGGTGCGGAACGTGAACAAACGCAATATCGAGGTGATGCTGGATACCTCCGTCAGCGAGATTGTCTTTGAAAACGGTGAAGTCACCGGCGTGCGCCTGACCACCGAAGAGAACGAAACGCTGACCGTGGCGACCAAAAGCGTCATCGTGGCGACCGGCGGCTTCAGCGCCAACAGCCAGATGGTGGTGAAATACCGTCCGGACCTGGAGGGGTTTGTCACCACCAACCACAAAGGGGCGACCGGCGGCGGTATCGCGCTGCTGGAACGCATCGGGGCGGGCACCGTGGATATGGGCGAAATTCAGATCCACCCCACCGTGGAGCAGAAAACCTCGTACCTGATTTCCGAATCCATCCGCGGCGGCGGGGCGATTCTGGTCAATCAGAAAGGAGAGCGCTTCTACAACGAAATGTCGACCCGCGATAAAGTCTCCGCGCAGATTATCGCCCTTCCGGAAAAATACGCTTACATCGTGTTCGACGAGCACGTGCGCGCTAAAAACAAAGCGGCGGATGAGTATATCGCCAAAGGGTTCGTTACCAGCGCCAGCTCGCCTAAGGCGCTCGCTGAAGCGCTCGGCATGGATCCCCACGCCTTCCTCGCCACGCTGGAGCGCTACAACGGTTTCGTTGAGAAACAGCACGACGATGATTTTGGCCGTACCACCGCGCTGCGTGCGCCAATCAACGAAGGGCCGTTCTACGCCATTCAGATTGCGCCGGGCGTGCACCACACCATGGGCGGCGTGACCATCAACACCGATACCTGCGTGCTGGACGCCAACCACAACGTCCTGCCAGGCGCTTACGCGGCCGGTGAAGTCGTTGGCGGCATTCACGGCGGCAACCGCATTGGCGGTAACGCGGTGGCAGATATCATTATATTTGGTACCCTTGCAGGACATCAGGCGGCGATGCGTTCGAAAAAACGCTAAGGCACCTGTTTTGTAGGCCGGATAAGCGCAGCGTTATCCGGCAATTTCCCCGGCGGCGCGGTGCCTGCCGGGGCTACAGCTAAGGAAACTGCCATGTCTGATGACAACCGCGTCTACAGCTACTCCACCGTCCTGATGGGCTCGCCCATTCTCCTTAAGCTCTTTTCCCACGACGAGGCGCTCGCCTCCCGCGTTTTTCGCCTCATCAAACGCTACGAAGACCTGCTTACGGTAAACCGCGCCCAGTCGCAGGTGATGGATATTAACCACGCCGCCGGGAAGCACGCCGTGGCGGTCAGCCGTCCGGTATTCGAGCTAATACGCTGCGCCAAAGCGGCGAGCATGATAAAGGACAGCGCGTTTAACCTGGCCATTGGCCCGCTGGTGAAGCGCTGGAAGATCGGCTTTCAGGGCGACAGCGTGCCGCCCGCCGATGAGATTGCGGCGCTGCTCACGATAACGCGCCCTGAAGAGGTGATGCTGGACGAGGCCAGCAGCAGCGTGTTTTTAGCGCGTCCCGGCATGGAGATTGACCTGGGGGCGATTGCCAAAGGCTATATCGCCGACAGGGTGCGGGATTACCTGCGAAAAGAAGGCGCAGATCTCGGCCTGATTAACCTCGGCGGAAACGTTCAGACGCTGGGATCGCCGGACGGCGGCTGGAGCATCGGGCTGAAAAAGCCGTTCGCCGGTGACGCGCTGATCGGCACCCTGACGGTTGAAAACCGCTCGGTCGTCACCTCCGGCACCTACGAGCGCTACTTCGAGCAGAACGGCAGGCGCTATCACCACATTCTTGACCCGCGCACCGGCTACCCGCTGGACAACGCGCTGGACAGCGTCACCCTCATTTCGACGGATTCTATCGACGGCGATATCTGGACCACGCTGATGTTCGGCATGGGCGTGGAGAAGGGCTGCGCCGCGCTGCGCGCCCGGCCCGATATCGAGGCTATCTTTGTCACCAAAGCAAAAGAAGTGGTGCTCTCTTCAGAACACCACTTCCGCTTTACCCTGCTGGACAACGGCTACAGGGTTACTGGCAGTACTGCTTGAGCAGGCCGGTATGCTCCGGCTGGAGCCGGTAGCGGTAAACGGGACGCCCGGTGGCGCCGTAGTGGATGCTGGTGAAGAGGATATTAATCTGCGCCAGCCAGATCAGATACTTGCGGCAGGAAACGCGGGAAATGTTGACCGCGTTTGCCAGATCGTCGGTAGAAAACTCGCTCTCCGGGTGCGCGTCAATCCACTGGCAGATGGTGCGCAGGGTTTGCGGGGTCAATCCTTTTGGCAGCTTTTTGCTGTCCGCCAGCTCCGGCGCGCCGCCGTGCAGCAGCCTGTCCACGTCGGCCTGCTCGTAATACTGGTGCGAGCCCATCAGATTGCGCTTGGCCTTCCAGCCGTTGAGCGCCTCTTCAAAGCGCGGGAACTGGAACGGCTTGATCAGATAATCCACCACGCCGTAGTGCATGGAGGTCTGGATCGTGGCGGCATCCGAGGCGCTTGAAATCATAATCACGTCGATCTGGCGGCCCGACGCCCGAATCACCGGCAGCAGATCGAGGCCGTTATCCTGCTGCATATAGACGTCCAGCAGCACCAGATCGACGGGCTGAGCGGGATCATTAATGATGGCCTCCGCCTGGCCGAGCGTGGAGGCGACGCCGCAGCAGCTAAAACCCTCAACGCGGTTAACGTACAGACGGTTGAGGTCGGCTACCATGGCGTCATCATCGACAATTAATACATTTATCACGCGATATTCCTCTCGCTATCCCAGGGGATGTGAACAAAAAATTGGGTAAATACGCCAGGCTCAGACTCGACGATAATGTCTCCGCCAAGGTTCTGGATCTGCTGGCGCGCCAGGAACAGCCCAACGCCGCGGTTTTCACCTTTCGTTGAGAAGCCCCGGATAAAGACGTCGTCCAGATGCTCAGGATCGATGCCCGGACCGTCGTCGCTGACTTCACAGCTAAGCCAGCCGTTTTGATAGTGCAAAAGCAGGGTTATCTCGCCCTCGGCCTGATCGGCCATGGCGTCGAGGGCGTTTTCAATCAGGTTCCCCAGCGCCGTTACCAGCACGGCGACCTGCTCTTCGCTGGCCGTATCGGGGATGTGGCACTCGTCCGCCAGCGTCAGGGTGATGCCCGCCTCTTTAGCCCGGTTGATTTTCCCCAGCAGGAAGCCCGCAATCACCGGCGATTTAATCTTGCGCTGAACGGTGCCGATGTCCGTCTGGTAGATGTGCGCCGTCTGGAGAATATACTCTTCCAGCTTGTCGTAGCGCTTAATGTGCAGCAGGCCCAGGATTACGTGCAGCTTGTTCATAAACTCGTGGGTATGCGCGCGCAGGGCGTCGACATAGTTCACCATGCCGTCCAGACGCTGCATCAGCTGGCTGATTTCCGTTTTATCGCGGAAGGTGCTGATCGCGCCAATCACCCGGTTCTGACTTTTAACGGGCACCATATTGCAGAGTAGCAGACGCCCGTTGCAGCCGATCTCCTGATCTTTACGCGCGATGCCGGTTTGTGACACCTCGCGCAGGCTGGCGAGCAGCGCCGCGTGGGGCGGGTTGCCGCTGCCGTCCGCATGCTGACCCGATGGCAGAAGCAGTATTTCGCGCGCGGCGTGGTTGATCATCGTCACGCGACCCTGAATATCCACCGCCACGACGCCTTCACGCAGCGACTGCAGCATCGCCTGGCGCTGCTCAAAAAGCGCGGAGATTTCGTATGGCTCCAGGCCGAACAGGATACGCTTCAGGATGCGCACCAGGCCCCAGATCGCCAGCGAGCTCATCAGAATACTGAACAGGATGGTCCAGACGGCGTTCAGCCGCCCGCGGGTGATTTGCTCCTCGACCTTTTTCAGCGAAATGCCCACGACCACGACGCCAATCTGGTCGTGCTGGTCGTCGTAGACGGGAGTAAATACGCGCAGCGCTTCGTCGAGGACGCCGCGGTTAACGGACACGTTTTCTTTCCCTTCCAGCGCCGGGGGCAGGTCGTCGCCGATAAAATGCAGCCCCAGCAGCGCCTCGTTGGGGTGCGAATAGCGAATACCGCGCATGTCGGTGACGACGGCAAACAGGAGGCCGTTGCGCTTTGTAACGGCCTGCGCGATGGGCTGAATGATATCCGCCTGCGGCGGCTGCAACAGCCCGCGCTTGATCTCCGGGCTGTCGGCCAGCGTGCGGGCAATGCCGAGAGCGGTGTCCTTGACGTCATCCCGCGTGGCGTGGGTGATTTGCACGGAATAGAGCGCAAAGACCAGCAGCAGCACGGAGCCGATAATGGCGCAGACCATCAGCGTGACCAGGGTGTACAGTTTCATGGGGCGCCTGCGCGTCTCAGGGAAAGGCTGCAAATCGCTCATTACCGCTCCGCGATGAAGAAGAAAAGGGGGTAATTATTACCGATGACGGCCATTTCTTAAAGCCATGTAAATCTGGCCGTTGCGCCGCTTTTTCGTGAGCCCCCTCGCAGGTCAGCCATATAAAACACTTTATAGTGTGTGGGAACTCATAATAAGGAGGCTGTTTATGAGCACTATGCTTACCGGTTTGGTCAAGGAAAGACGGCACGCCAGCACGATAAATATCGACAGATTGTCCACGCTGGACATGCTGAACGTTATCCACCAGGACGATGCCCTTATCTCTGAATCTCTCACTCCGTTCTTACCAACCCTCGCCCGCGTGGTGGATAACGCGGCGGCGACGCTTAGCCACGGCGGCCGTCTGGTGCTGGTGGGGGCGGGCGCTTCCGGGCGCATAGCGCAGCAGGCGGCGGACGAATTTGCGCCGGGCAAACATCCCGTTATCGCCCTTTGCGCGGGCGACGACGCCGGAAGCTACGAGCGCGGCGTGGCCTGCCTGCAGGCGATGGCGTTCGGCGAGCATGACATGATGCTGGCGCTGACCGTCAGCGGGAAAACGCCGTGGGTCTGGGGAGCAATGCGCCACGCGTGGTCGTTAGGCGCATCCGTCGCGGTGGTGACCGTGGACGCGCAAAGCGAAGCCGCGCAGCTGGCAAGCATGGTGATTGCGCCCGCGCTGGGGGCGGAAGTCGTCGCAGGCTATAGCCATCCGAAAGCGGGGGTTGCGCAGAAAATGGTCATGAATATGGTCATGACCGGGCTGGCAGTGCGCAGCGGACGGGTCTACAGCAACCTGCGCGTCGACCTGGACGCCAGCAGCACCAAATGGCAGGAGCGCCAGATCGCCATCGTGATGGAAGCGGGCGGCTGTACGCGCGCCGTGGCGAAAGCGGCGCTGGAAAGCTGCAACCAAAACTGCAAAACGGCGGTGCTGATGGTGTTGACCGGGCTGGACGCGTGGAAAGCGCACGAGCTGCTGGCGCAGAATAACGGGTTTATTCGCGTGGCGCTGCAGGAAGCGCCGTAGCGCTGTGGTGAAGACACAAAAAAAAGGCCGCAATCGCGGCCTTTGCTATTTTTACCAATTAGAACTGGTAGGTCATACCGATACCAACGATGTCGTCGGTAGAGATGCCGAAGTCGGTATACAGCTCGTCATTAGAATCCAGCATGTTGATTTTGTAGTCAACGTAGGTGGAGAAGTTCTTGTTGAAGGTGTAGGTCATGCCCAGGTCGATGTAGTTAACCAGATCCTGGCTGTAGCCCTGACCGTTCAGGTCTTTACCTTTTGAGTAAACCCATGCCAGGGAAGGACGCAGGCCGAAGTCGAACTGGTACTGTGCAACCGCTTCGAAGTTCTGGGTCTTGTTAGCAATGCCGGTGTCGCCGAATGGCGTCATGTTGCGGGTTTCCGCATACATCATGGCCAGGTAAACGTTGTTCGCGTCGTACTTCGCGCCAACGGTCCAGGCTTCTGCACGATCGCCAGCGGCTACGCCATAGCCTTCATAGCTTCTGCCGTAAGCAACCTGTGCGTTAGTACGGTCAGAAGAAGAGTACGCCGCGCCCAGGCTCAGGCCGGACAGATCGCCCGCGAAGTCGTAGGAGGTGGACATGCCGTAGCCGTCGCCGTTCTGGAAGCGAACGTTGTCGTGACCGTTTTTGGTGCCTTCCTGATTTTCTTTAGCGTTAGCACCTTCGTTCGCGCCCTGGTACTGCAGCGCGAAGTTCAGGCCGTCAACCAGGCCGAAGAAATCGGTGTTGCGGTAGGTTGCCAGGCCGTTAGCGCGGCCGTTCATGAAGTTGTCGGTCCAGGTGTAAGAGTCACCGCCGAACACGGGCAGCATATCGGTCCACGCTTCAACGTCGTACACCACGCCGTAGTTACGGCCGTAGTCAAATGATCCGTAGTCGGCAAGCTTCAGGCCAGCGTAGGCCAGACGGTTGAAGGATTTGTCGCCAGCGCTTTCAGTATTGTTTGCGTAGGTTTTGTATTCCCACTGGCCATAACCGATCAGATCGTTGGTGATCTGGCTTTCGCCTTTGAAACCAACCTGAACGTAGGTTTCATCGCCGTCGTCGCCCGGGTTGTCGGAGAAGGTGTGACGCGCATCAACTTTACCGTACAGATCGACCTTGTTGCCGTTCTTGCTGTAGATCTCTGCCGCATTTGCCGCGCCAGCCATTAATAAAGCGGGTACTAAAATCGCCAATACTTTTCTGTTCATTATATATTCCCTTAAACTATAATAGATTTGAATATATGTAGTCACCCTCCGTGACTACAGCATGGATACTATTCCAGGACATCTCTTTTTAGTTCAGAAATAAATGTAATTAAATCATAATAAGTATTTCAAAATGTGTTTATAAATCTCAATATTTTTCATGTGAATGTTTTTGTTGATCGCATTTTTCATATCTATATGTATTTATTGTCTTTTTGAATGCGTCTTTGAGTTGTTATTTCTTCGGTGATTATATTTTTACAGGCGCTTTGCTCAGCGGGTAAGATAATTTTCGTCATGCCTTGCAGCGTGTGATAGAAAATCCTTAATTAAATGAGAATATCCTAATTAAAATTTCAAGACCTGAGGAAAATACGCCATCAAGAATAATGTCGTCGCGATGAATTTCTCTGAGTGTCAGCCCGGATGAATATTGTTATCGTACTTCTTTTACTCGCGAGGCATAACGATGGAACTTGCGCAGTGGCAACACCGCTTTGAAGGCTGGCTTGAGCAACACCATGCGACGGACGACAGCGCGCATGATATTTCTCACTTTCGACGCGTCTGGATGACGGCGCAGAAAATCATGGGTGACCAGGCGGCCGATCCGCTGGTGACCCTTACCGCCTGCTATTTTCATGACATCGTGAGCCTGCCGAAAAATCACCCGCAGCGCAGCCGCTCCTCGCAGCTGGCGGCGCGGAAAACGCGCGACATACTCAGGCGTGATTTCCCGGATTTCCCCGTCGAGGCCTATGCCGCCGTGGAGCACGCCATCGAAGCGCATAGCTTTAGCGCGGGCATTGCGCCCGTCACGCCTGAAGCCAAAATCGTGCAGGATGCCGATCGGCTGGAAGCGCTTGGGGCGATCGGCCTCGCGCGCGTCTTTGCCGTGTCGGGCGCGCTGGGCGTGCCGCTGTTCGACGCCGTCGATCCCTTCGCCGACGCGCGGGAATTGAATGATGCCGCGTACGCGCTCGATCATTTCCAGACGAAGCTGCTGCGCCTGCCCGAAACGATGCAGACGCCTGCCGGGCGCGAGCTGGCGCGCCACAATGCCGATTTTCTGATTCACTTTATGGCCAAACTCAGCGCAGAATTGCAGGGGGACTGCCTGGGCGTTGATGGCCGGGTGCTGAGCCGCTTTCGCCACAGTTTGATATCCTGAACTGTGTTACTCTGTTTTCAGTCTATATTGTGCGGTTGAGAGAATGCAGGAATTACACACAGTGATGGAGCCCGCGTCCGAGCGGGTGGTGAAATCAACGGCGACGGTGCAGGCCTTGCTGCGCCAGCTGCTGGATATTTATGATGCCAAAACTCTGGCAAACCAGCTCGAGGCGCACGGCGAGAGCCACTGGAGCCCCGCCATTCTCAAAAGACTGCTCACCAGCGACCGCGCGGGGCATCGCCTGAGCGAAGGTGAGTTCCGCTATCTGCAGCACCTGCTTCCGCGCCCGTCTGCCGCGCACCCTCATTACGCCTTCCGTTTTATCGATCTCTTTGCGGGCATTGGCGGTATCCGTCACGGGTTTGAGGCCATCGGAGGCCAGTGCGTCTTTACCAGCGAGTGGAACAAGCACGCGGTGCGCACCTACAAGGCCAACTGGTACTGCGACCCGCTGGAGCACCGCTTCAACGCCGATATCCGCGACGTGACCCTGAGCCATAAAAGCGGCGTCAGCGATGAGGAGGCCGCAGAGCATATTCGCAAGGCGATTCCGGCGCACGACGTTCTGCTGGCGGGCTTTCCGTGTCAGCCGTTTTCGCTGGCGGGCGTATCGAAGAAAAACGCGCTGGGCCGCGCGCACGGCTTTGCCTGCGACACGCAGGGCACGCTTTTTTTTGACGTCGTGCGCATCATCGACGCGCGTCGTCCGCCCATTTTCGTGCTTGAGAACGTGAAGAACCTGAAAAGCCACGACGGCGGTAAAACCTTCCGCATCATTATGCAAACGCTGGACGAGCTGGGCTACGACGTGGCCGATGCCGAGCATATGGGCGCCGACGACCCGAAAATCATCGACGGCAAGCATTTCCTGCCGCAGCACCGGGAGCGCATCGTGCTGGTGGGGTTCCGTCGCGATCTGAACCTGAAGGGCGATTTTACCCTGCGCGATATTCCGGCGCTGTATCCCGCGCGCCGTCCGACGGTGGCCGATCTGCTGGAGCCTGCCGTTGACGCGAAATTTATTCTGACTCCGGTGCTGTGGAAATACCTCTACCGCTATGCCAAAAAGCATCAGGCGAAGGGGAACGGCTTTGGCTTCGGGATGGTCGATCCCACCGATCCGCACAGCGTCACGCGCACGCTGTCGGCGCGCTACTACAAGGACGGGGCCGAAATCCTCATCGACCGGGGTTGGGATAAGGCGCTCGGCGAGAAGGATTTTGACGATCCGCAAAACCAGCTTCACCGCCCGCGCCGCCTTACGCCGCGAGAGTGTGCGCGACTGATGGGGTTCGAAACGCCGAACGGCTACAGCTTCCGCATTCCGGTGTCGGACACGCAGGCCTACCGCCAGTTTGGTAACTCCGTGGTTGTGCCCGCGTTCGCCGCGGTGGCTAAGCTGCTGGCCTCGCGGATTGCGCAGGCCGTGGCGCTGCGCGCGCGCGAGGCCGTCAATGACGGACGTGCATAATAAAGCCACGCGCAGTAAAAACATGCGTGCCATCGGCACGCGCGACACCGCGATTGAAAAGCGCCTTGCGGGCCTGCTGACCCAGGCCGGGTTTACCTATCGCGTGCAGGACAAGGCGCTCGCCGGACGTCCCGATTTCGTTGTCGATGACTATCGGTGCATCATCTTTACCCACGGCTGCTTCTGGCATCATCACGACTGCTACCTCTTCAAGGTGCCGGCGACGCGCACCGACTTCTGGCTGGAGAAGATTGGCAAGAACGTGGCGCGCGACGCCCGCGATACCGCCGCGCTGATCGCGCAGGGCTGGCGGGTACTGGTGGTGTGGGAGTGCGCGCTGCGCGGGAAGTTAAAGCTGAAGGATGCGGCGCTGGCGGAGCGCCTGGAAGAGTGGATCTGCGGCGGCGGTCAGGCCGCGCAGATCGACACGCAGGGCATTCACCCGGTTACGATTTCTTAACCTCACAGGGCGTCACCACCGGCTTCGCGGGCAGCAGGTATTTGCCCAGCGTCACCAGCACCACCGCAAACACGATTACTCCCAGCGCCAGCCATTCGATGGTGGAGAGCGTTTCACCGGCAAAACCGGTTCCCAGCAGCACGGCAACAACCGGGTTAACGTAGGCGTAGCTGGTGGCGACGGCGGGGGAGACGTTGCGGATCAGGAACATATAGGCGTTGATGGCGATCACCGAGCCAAACAGCGCCAGATAGCCCACGGCGAGGAAGCCCGAAAGCGGCGGCATCGCCGTCAGCTTTTCACCGGTCAGCAGCGAGGCGATAAGCAGCACGATGCCTGCCGCCAGCATCTCAATCGCTCCCGCCATCATCCCGGTCGGCAGCGCAATGCGCGAGCCGTACACGGACCCAAACGCCCAGCTCATCGAGCCGATCAGAATAATCACCGCGCCCCACGGGTTGCCGCTTAGGTTGCCACCGCTGTTCAGCATCACGATCCCGGCAAGCCCGATAGCAATGCCCAGCCACTCCAGCTTGCGGGTACGAATGCCAAACAGGCGGCTAAAGCAGAGCGTAAACAGCGGTACGGTCGCCACCACCACCGCCGCGATGCCGGAGGGCACGTTGCGGTGCTCCGCAATGGTGACGAACCCGTTGCCGACCGCCAGCAGCAGCAGGCCAATCAGGGCGGCGTTCAGCATCGGGCGAAGCGGCGGGAGCCTGTGGCCGCGAAGCAGCAGAAAGGCCAGCAGCACGATCCCGGCGGAAAGAAAACGCACGCCGGCCATCAGCAGCGGCGGCCAGCTTTCTACGCCGATGCGAATAACGAAATAGGTGGAACCCCAAATGATATACAGCGAAAAAAGTGCCCCAATGAGCGGTAATAATTGCCGAAAACGCATAGTCCCTCACGACGGAATAAAAAGGTCGCTCATAGTAAACGCCAAAACTATCGGGCTGGCGAGTGCTTTAACTGGCGCGAGATGTGAATTTTATGTTGACTTAATGTGCCTGTTTCCGGGTTGCCGCTTTTGCTCCATACTATTCATGTCATTACTAAAAAAAGAAGGATAGTGATTTTGGCAGGAAGTAGCTTATTAACATTACTGGACGATATTGCCACCTTGCTGGACGATATTTCCGTCATGGGAAAACTGGCCGCCAAGAAAACGGCCGGCGTGCTGGGCGATGATTTATCGCTGAACGCCCAGCAGGTGAGCGGCGTGCGGGCGAACCGCGAGCTGCCCGTCGTGTGGGCCGTGGCGAAGGGCTCATTGCTCAATAAGGTGATCCTCGTGCCGCTGGCGCTGCTGATCAGCGCCTTTATCCCCTGGGCCATCACGCCGCTGCTGATGATTGGCGGCGCATTTTTATGCTACGAAGGGGTCGAGAAGGTGGTGCATACGCTGTCTTCCCGTAAGGAGAGCGACACGCCGGAGGTGCGCCAGCAGCGCCTCGAGTCGCTTGCCGCGCAGGACCCGAAAACCTTTGAGCGCGATAAGGTCAAAGGCGCTATTCGTACCGATTTTATTCTCTCGGCGGAAATTGTGGCGATCACGCTCGGCATTGTCTCCGAGTCGCCGCTGCTTAACCAGGTGCTGATCCTGGCGGGCATTGCGATTCTGGTGACGATAGGGGTGTACGGCCTGGTGGGGGTTATCGTCAAGCTGGACGATATGGGCTACTGGCTGGAGCAGAAAAAAAGCGCCGTGGCGCGGGGCATCGGCAAAGGCCTGCTGGTGATGGCGCCCTGGCTGATGAAAAGCCTGTCGGTCGTCGGAACTTTAGCCATGTTCCTGGTGGGCGGCGGCATTGTGGTCCATGGGATTGCGCCGCTCCACCATGCGATTGAGCATTTCGCCTCCTCCCAGGGTGCGGTTGTGGCCTCGATTCTGCCTACGCTGCTGAATTTGGTTCTGGGCTTTATCATCGGCGGCATCGTGGTCGGCGCCGTGAACCTGGTGGAAAAAGCGCGCGGCTCATCGCATTAATTGTTACCTTACTAAGGAGGCAAAAAGGCCGTTCCTCGTCTAAATTGAAAACGTTTCACCCTGATACGGGAGGCAGGTATGGTCTTTTTGGTCAGTGATGAAGTTAAGCCTAAGAATGGCGGCCCGAGCATGATCGTGACCGGGTATGCCAGCGGAATGGTGGAATGCCGCTGGCACGATGGCTATGGCATCAAGCGGGAAGCTTTTCGTGAAGATGAGCTTCAGCCGGGAGACGCGGGGCAAAGGCACGATAAGACTTAATCACGCGACGCCCGGCTTGCCGGGCGTTTTTACGGCTGGCTATCATACCGCCGGGTTTCGCATGTCCGGGGTACGTGTGAAGGGGTGTTAAATGGCAATCAGGGAGTGTGTGTGCAGCGCGATACCTATGACGTGAAGCGAACGGTTCTGCAATGGCTGCGTAAGCGCAGCAATCCCGGCCTGATTGTTAATCTCTGTTTTCTGGTAGTGCTCATTTTTTCAACCCTTCTGACCTGGCGTGAAGTCGTGGTGCTGGAGGGGGCGTACGTCTCAAGCCAGCGCAATCACCTTGAGACGGTCGCCAGTTCGCTGGACAGGCAGCTGCAGTTCAGCGTTGATAAGCTGCTTTTCTTCCGAAAGAGCATGGGCGAAGCGCTGCAAACGCCGCTGGCCTTTGCCGTGCTGCAGGATGCCGTTTCGCGCTTCAACCTAGTGCGGACTCGCGCCTCGTGGCAGCTAGCGGTTGATAAGAACCGCACGCTGCCGATTAACGGCGTGTCCGACGCCTTTGTAAGCAAAACGACGCTTCTCAACCGCGACGACGCGCGGATCGATCGTGAAATTTCCGCCGCGCTGGAAGTGGGCTATCTGCTGCGCCTGGCCTCGTCGGCAGTCAAAAAAGAAGCGCGCGGCATGTACGTCTCCCGCGCCGGCTTTTGGCTCGCCACCGACACCCCCGCGAAGAATGCCGACGCGGTGTCTCGCTATTATCAGTTTGTCACTCAGCCGTGGTTTACCCTCCAGTCAGAGCGCGAAAACCGCGCCCGCGCCGTACGCTGGTTTTTCGCCTCCTCGACTCAGCATGCCGGAACGATCACCGCCAGCGTGCCGGTCTATTTCGATAACTACTGGTACGGCGTGGTGGCGATGGATTTTTCCAACGACACCATACGGCGCCTGCTGGTGGATGCGGTAGACGATCGTACGGAAGGGGAATATCAGCTTTACGACACCCGGCTGTCGCTGATCGCCTCCTCAGCGCCGTCAGCCGACAGCATCAACCCGTTTGACGCGGCGGAGCTGGCCCAGATTGCCCATGCGATAGAAAGTGACACCGAAGGCGGCGTGCGCCTGGGCAGCCGCTTCGTCAGCTGGGAGCGGCTGGATCACTTTGACGGGGTCATGCTGCGCGTCCACACGCTGGATGAAGGCGTGCGCGGCGATTTCGGCAGCATCAGCATCGTGCTGGCGCTGCTGTGGGCCTTATTCACCGCGATGCTGCTGATCTCGTGGCTGGTTATTCGCCGGATGGTCAGCAACATGTACACGCTTCAGCACTCGCTGCAGTGGCAGGCCTGGCACGACCCGCTCACGCGCCTCAATAACCGCGGCGCGCTGTTCGAGCAGGCGAAAATTCTGGGGGAAAAGTGCCAGAAGCAGTCGCGGCCGTTCTCCGTTATTCAGATCGACCTCGACCACTTCAAGGGCATCAACGACCGCTTCGGCCACCAGGCGGGGGATAAGGTGCTGTCCCACGCCGCGGGCATCATCGCCAGCGGGCTGCGCGACAACGACGTAGCAGGACGCGTTGGGGGAGAAGAGTTTTGCGTGGTCCTGCCGGGCATTGCGCTTGCGGAAGCGGCGACGATTGCCGAGCGGATACGCATGCGCATTGACGCCAAAGAGATCCTCGTGAAAAAGAGCACCACGATCCGCATCAGCGCATCGTTTGGCGTAAGCTGCGCGCATGAAAAGGGCAACTATAGCTTCGAGCAGCTCCAATCGATTGCTGACGACAGGCTGTATCAGGCCAAACAGCGGGGGCGCAACCGGGTGGTCTGGCGCGATGAGGGGAAAGCATAAGAAACGCTGATGCATGAGGTGAGGCTTATTAAGATTATTCCTAAAAAATTGCCGTTAAGTTGGCGAAAATTCTTAGCTCGTCTCGTGAGGCCCGCATTCTGCGCGCACTTCTCTCTTTTAGGAAAATGACTGGCGATAAGTTATACATTCACGAAAAGAATATATGCTTGTCAGCCATATTGGTAGAGGATACTGTGGCTGCTGCATCGGATTTCCTGGTGTAACGAATTTTCAAGTGCTTCTTGCATAAGCAAGTTTCATCCCGGTCATACCCATGGCCGGGATTTTTTTCGCCTCAGCGGTTCGTTTCAGAGACGCTGAAATCATGAATATCGAGCTCAAAGGCCTCGGCCAGCTCGCGATAGGTGTGATAGTCCCTCCCGTTGACAATGACCCGGTCAGAGCCATCCTCCGTTCGACGCACCTCGGACTCGCTGATCTCATTGATCGCGGCAAGCAGGGCATCGACGTCCACTTCAACCTCACGTTTGATGGTGTCGCTGTACTCTTTATCGGTCTTCATTGCAGTTACCTCCGTTAAGCATGTCCTACACAGTATAGACCGCGCAGAAAAACGCCATTCGCGCCGGGAGAACGGTGTCAGTTAATGCGTTTTGTTCTACACTGGCTCAAAACCACAGGAGGAATCTATGAAGGTCAACGATCGGGTTACTGTTAAAACGGACGGCGGACCGCGCCGCCCGGGCGTCGTGCTGGCGATTGAAGAGTTTAGTGAAGGCACCATGTACCTGGTCTCGCTGGAAGACTACCCGATGGGCATCTGGTTCTTTAACGAGCTGGGGCATCCGGACGGTATCTTTGTCGAAATGGCCGAATAGCGCGATGTCGGGTACACGCCCGACGCCGGTAGCGAACGATAAATAGCAAAAATCTCTGGCCAGGCCAGAGATAGAAGGTAGGGGACAGCAGGTAAAAAGCCGATCAGCGCATATTAACGAATATCCCATTCGTCACATTATCGGTCAGGCGCACTACATGATATATGACTTGCTTATTATGGGTTTTAATTTTCCTTTTAATATTTCCTTTGTGCGATGAAACGGTCTTGGCTTTGATATTCATCTGATCGGAAATCTGAATAGTACCTTGTCCGGCCATCCACATACGCAACATGCTTGATTCAGTTCTACTTAATGACAGGGTGGGCAAGTTAACTACCCCAACATTTTTTACTTCTTTATTCAAATAATCGCCCAAAATGTCGTCCAGTGACTCCGGTTTTATCGATTTTGAGCTGATCAATAAATTTTTCCTGACCAGCAAATATTCGTCAAAGTGAATATTGGCTATCGCCATAAAAACAATAAACATTGTCTTCGGATGCTGATTAATGATTAGCTTAATTTTCTGACTGTTGGCTGGGTCGTGTATGAAACAGTCCTCATTAATAAACACCACGCCTGGCTTGAACTCCTCACAAGCGGCTGCAAGTTCGTCAACGGTGTGCGCATCGTTGATTTCTCTCTTTCGTACCCCTCTGCTTGCCAAATACCCGGTTAGCCCTAACCGGGTGTAGCTGCATAAATCCATAATGATCGTTGACATGGCATACCCTCACTCAATGCGTAACGATAATTCACCATCTGCCTGAGAGCTCATAAACAGCCATACGGGATGGAAAAACGTAATAAACCTGTGAGCATGACAAAGACTTTCAGGCGGCACTCACTATCCCGTAAAGTTACGTATAATTTGCCAGGAATCTTCTTAAAGTAAAGTAAATATTAAGTATTGTGAAGTGGTTAGAAACATTTAAACCGCACCAGTTATATCCTGGTAGATGTTTTTCAGGATTTATTTTAGGAATATCCTCAGAAAGACATTGCAGAAAGTGCGGTTTATTATTTGCGTGGCAATTCGCTGACTATATCCGCTAAGAGGTTGAATATCTCGCTGAATAAATGTTCGCAGAAGGGGGCGATAAGTGGCATCAGGAATGACAGTAATAAAAGTCCGACCATCAGGGTAATCGGAAAACCGATGACAAATACCGAAAGCTGCGGCGCCATTCTGTTCAGCAGCCCTAATGAGAGGTTGACGGTCAACAGCAGGGTGATGATCGGCAGCGCCAGCATTAGCCCGTTGAGGAAAATCAGGCCCGCCGCGCGCACCAGCGCCAGAAACGCGTTGCTGTTTACCGGGTTTTCGCCAATCGGCAGGGTGTGGAACGTATCGACCAGCAGGGAGATCAGCCACAAATGGCCGTTGAACGACAGAAACAGCAGCATCGCCAGCATATCAATGATGCGGGCGATGACGGGCATGTTGAGGTGGCTTCCCGGATCAACGAAGGTCGCGAAAGACAGCCCCATCTGCAGGCCAATCAGCTCCCCGGCGGTACGCACGGCGGCAAAGGCTAGCTGCATTGTGAATCCTACGGCCACGCCGATCATCACCTGCTGCAGGGCAACCCATACCGCGTTGGCGGAAAAAATAGGAATATTCACCGGCGGCAGCGACGGGGCAATGATGACGGTGATGATGATCCCCAAGCCCAGCTTGACGCGCTTGGGAATGGCCTTCTCGCTCAGAATGGGGGCCGTTGAAATAAGCGCCAGCACGCGCAGCATCGGCCAGAAGTACAGGCCGAGCCACTGCATCCATTGATCGCTGGTGAAGTGCAGCATCGTATTATCAGCCGATGATGTACGGCAGGTTAGTAAACAGGTTGCGCATATAGTCCAGCAGCAGGTTGAGCATCCACGGCCCGGCGACGACAATCGCCACAAAGACGGCGATAATTTTCGGAATAAACGACAGCGTCATTTCGTTAATCTGCGTGGCGGCCTGCAGGATACTGATGATAAGGCCGGTGACAAGCGCAACGAGGAGCAGCGGGGCGGCGACGGCAATCGCGACTTTCATCGCTTCCGTGCCCATCATCATGACCGATTCTGGCGTCATTTCGCGCTCCTCAGCTGTAGAAACTTTGCGCCAGCGAACTCACCAGCAGCTGCCAGCCGTCAACCAGCACGAACAGCATGATCTTAAAGGGCAGGGCGATGGTGGCCGGGGGCACCATCATCATCCCCAGCGCCATCAGGACGCTGGCAATGACCAGGTCGATGATCAGGAACGGAATGAAAATGGTAAAGCCGATCTGAAACGCGGTTTTCAGCTCGCTGGTCACGTAGGCGGGCAGCAGAATGCGCATCGGCACGGCTTCCGGCCCCTGAATTTCGCCCGTATTCGCCAGGCGCGCAAACAGGGCCAAATCCGCTTCGCGCGTCTGGCGCAGCATAAACTCGCGCAGCGGCTGTGCGCCCTTGTCCAGCGCCTCCTGCATCGAGATCTTGTCTTCGCTGAAGGGCTGGTAGGCGTCGGTATAAATCTTGTCGATGACCGGGGACATAATAAAAAAGGTCAGAAACAGGGCCAGGCCCAGCAGCACCTGGTTAGGCGGGGCCGAGGGCGTGCCGAGCGCGTTTCGCAGCAGGCCAAACACGATAATGATGCGGGTAAAGCTGGTCATCATCAGCAAAATGGCCGGAATAAAGGTCAGCGAGGTAATGAAAACCAGCGTCTGAACGGGCAGCGACCAGCTCTGGCCGCCTCCGGCGAGCGGGGTGGAGACCAGGCCGGGCAGCTGTGCGTAGACGGCGGGAGCAAACAGGCCAACGCCCGCAAGCGAAAGGGACAACAAACGGCGCATTACGATCTCCCGGAACGCTTAAGCAAACTCTTCATGACGGACTGAAAATCTGCCGGGTTTTCTGCCGGCGCATCTTCGGCGGCGGGGGCAGGCGGCAGGGTATGCAGCAGGTTAATGTTCGAGGCGGTGACGCCCAGCACCAGGCGCGCGTCTTCAACGTCAACGATAACCACGCGCTCGCGCGGCCCCAGCGAGGCGCTGGCGCTGACCTTCAGGCCGCGCGCGGCGGCGGTTTTGCCCGCCAGGCCAAAGCGCTTCGCCAGCCACGCGGCGATAAGAATGAAGGCAATAATACCGAACAGCGCGCCGCTCACCTGAAGCAGCGGTGAGCCCGGAACGGCGGAGGGCTGCGATACGGTTGCCTGGGTTTTCATGCTTAGCGGCTCAGGCGACGCATACGTTCAGACGGGGTGATGATGTCGGTGATGCGCACGCCGTATTTATCGGCCACCACCACCACTTCACCCTGCGCAATCAGATAGCCGTTAATCAGGATATCCAGCGGCTCGCCGGCCAGCCCGTCAAGCGCCACCACGGAACCCTGCGTCAGGCGCAGCAGCTCTTTGATGGTCATCCGGGTGCGGCCCAGCTCAACGGTCAGCTTTACCGGAATATCCATAATCAGATCGATATCCTGAAGCGTGCCGCTCACGTCGCCGCCGCCTAACTGCTGGAACACGGCGTCCGCCGCGCTTTTGCTCGGGGTCGTTTTCTGCTCGTTTAACGCGTCAGCCCACAGATCGTCCAGTGCTCCGCTGTTCTCATCGGACGGATTGTTCATGTCACTCATTTGGGCTGTTCCTCATTCAGCGAATTTAAAATCGGGTTGATCAAGTGCTCAACGCGTAGCGCGTACTGACCGTTAATGGTGCCGTACTGGCTGGTCAGTACCGGTACTCCATCCACATGGGCAATGATGCGGTCGGGTTTGTCTATCGGCAGCACGTCGCCGGGTTGTAATTTCAGGATCTGCGAGAGCCGCATGGAGATATCGGCGAAGTTCGCCACCAGCTCCAGCTGGGAATGCTGCACCTGGCGCACCAGGTTTTCGCGCCAGTTCTGATCCTCGTGGCGGGAGTTCTCCAGCGGCGGGTTCACCAGCAGCTCGCGCAGCGGTTCGATCATGCTGAACGGCAGGCAGATGTTGAACTCGCCGGTCAGGTTGCCGATCTCCACGTGGAACGGCGTGTTCACCACGATATCGTTCGGGGAAGTGGTGATATTGGTGAATTTCACCTGCATCTCGGAACGCACGTACTCCACTTCAAGCGGGTTGATCGCCTTCCACGCGTCGCTGTAGGACTCCAGCGCCAGCTTCAGCATGCGGTTAATGACGCGCTGCTCGGTGTGGGTAAACTCGCGACCTTCAACCTTGGTCGGGAAACGACCGTCGCCGCCGAACAGGTTATCCACCGCAATGAACACCAGGCTTGGGGAAAACACCACCAGCCCGGTGCCGCGCAGCGGCTTCAGGTGAATCAGGTTAAGGTTGGTCGGCACCGGCAGGTTGCGGGCAAACTCGTGGTAGGGCTGGATGCGGATCGCGCCGACGGTAATGTCCGGGCTACGGCGCAGCAGGTTAAACAGCCCCATACGGAACTGACGCGCAAAGCGTTCGTTGATGATCTCCAGCGCCTGCAGGCGCTCGCGCACCACGCGGCGCTGGGTATTGGGATCGTAGGGACGAATATTGTCGTCGCCGCTCAGACCCGGTTGCGGATCGTCGGTTTTATCGCTGTCGCCGTTGAGCAGCGCGTCGATTTCTGCCTGAGAAAGAATGCTGTCGCCCATGTCGTTACCGCAGAATGAAAGCTGTGTACAGAACGTCAGTGACTTCCTGCTTAGGTTGACCGTTAACCAGCGGCGTTGCCAGCGTCTGCTTAATGGCCTCGACCAGCTTTTGCTTGCCGTCATCGGTGGCAAGCGTAGAGGCGTCCTGACGAGAGAACAGCAGCAGCAGGCGGCTACGCACTTCCGGAAGATAGTCGTTCAGGCGCGCGCGGGTCGCTTCGTCTTTCAGGCGCAGCGTAATGCCGACGTACAGCACGCGGTCCGCATCGCCCAGGTTAACCGTAAAGGTATCAAGCGCAAAGAAGACCGGCGCGGGCGGAGGAGGCGCTTCGGCTTTGGCCGCAGCGGTTGAAGGTTCCTGCTGCATACGCCAGTAACTATAGCCAGCGGTGGCGCAGGCCGCGAGCGTGATCAACACCAGCAGCGGGATCCAGATGGAACGCTTGCTTTTTTTGGTGATAGCGGAGTCTGTCATCTGATACGAGCTTCCTGTTTCGGTACAGCTAATACGGTGATTATCCCGTGTCCTGTCCGCGTCAAAGCGTGGAAAAGACGGGGATAATCACGCTACCTCTGGCGTTTAGGCGAAGATATCGACGGCGCCGCTACCGCGCGCGGCGGATTGCAGGGCGGTCGGGGTCGGCAGCAGCTCGTCGGCGTCATCGCCAAATCCGCCCTGTTGGCCGGAGCGCGACGCCTGCTGCTGGTGCTGGGAAGAGGACTGCTGCTGCCCGGCAAAGCTCTCGCTGCTGACGCTGCTCTGCGAAAGCTGAATGCCGCTTTCAGCCAGCTGGGTGCGCAGCACCGGCAGCGCGGCTTCCAGCGCGGCGCGCACGTGGCTGTGCGGGGAAACCATCTGCAGCTGGGCCTGGTTATCGTCCAGCTTGAGGGAGATGTGGACCTGGCCCAGATCTTCCGGGTGCAGGCGCAGCTCGGCGGTCTGCTGGCCCTGCTTCGTGAACAGCGTAATGTGCTGGCCGAGCGCCTGCTGCCATTCGCCGGTGCCGAGCGGCTGGCTCAGCACGGGGGCGGTGGCAACGGTGGCGGCGGCCTGCGGCACGGAATGGCTGCCCATTACCGGCGCCAGGGTGGCGGTCGGGCTTGTGGACGTGGCCGCGCTGGCGACGTCCGGCTTGTCCGCCGCGGCAACCGCCGGGGCCGCCGCAGGCAGCGCGTTGTCCGCACTCTGCGCCAGAGGCTGATAGCCAGCCTGCGCCTTTTCATGATCCGCAGAAGCACCGTTCAGCGCGGTCTGCTGGGCCAGTCCCGGCGAAACCTGCGCCCGCGCGCTCACGCCCTCGGCGCGGGTGGTCGGCGCGGTAGGCACCGCCATTGCCGCCTGCTGGTGCGGCAGCATCGCCATCAGCGCGCTGAGCCCCGCCAGCTCTTCGTCGGTCAGGTCGGTTTTGCCGTCATCTTTCGCTACCGCCTGCGTCAGAGACTTCAGCGCGTCGCCGTGTGCGGCGGGCGCTAAACCGGACACCAGGCCTTGCAGCGCATCCGTTGGCGATGCGCCATGTTCAGGCAGGCTCTCCTGGCGCGAGAGGAGATCCGCAAGCTTCGCCTGCAGCGAGGCGTCGCCGTCTTTATCCGTGGCGCTCGATAGCCTGCTCCCGGCGGCCTTCAGGTCGGCCAGGGTGAGCGGCGCATCCTTGTCCTGGCCGGTCGCCTCCGTCAGCGCGCCCGCGAGCAGGGAGAGAAAATCCTGCGCGGCCTCGGCGCCTTTCCCCGCTGGCGCGCCGCCAGGCAGGTCGCTGTCGGTCATCAGCAGCTGTTGTAGTGTGATCATTCCGGTTTCCTCATTGATGCGCGCTGGGCAAACTCATCCATTTTCTTCTGATCCAGACGGTTTTCCGCCAGGGTCGTGGCGGCCACCTGCCGGTCCTGTAGGGTTTGCCACGCCTGCAGCCGCTGTTTTTTCTCGCGCCAGAAGGTGAGCGCGGTGTCCACTTTTTCAGTCCACTGGTGCAGCTGCTGGCGGTGCTGCTCAATCGCCTTTTCAAGCGTCTGGATAAACTGCTGATAGTTAATCCAGCGCTGGCTGCCAATGCCCTGCGTCATGTCGGTATTAAGGTTGGTGCGATACTCGTGCTGATAGTCGATCAGCATCTTCAGCTGCTCTTCGGCCTGCTGGCATCCGCGCCGCATTGCACCAAGCTGCAGCGCGGCATCCTCCACCTCTTTTTCAGCCAGATCTTTTAGCGTTGATAACGCGCTGTTTTGCGCCATAACCTTCGCCCTCCACCTGTGTTACATCTGCGGGAAAATCAGCTCCAGAGCCTGGAGAGAGTCCTCCCAGTCGGCACGTTCAAAAATACCCTGTTGCAAAAACGCCTCCAGCTGCGGCCAGAGGGCAATCGCCTTGTCGAGCATCGGATCGCTGCCTTTGGCGTACGCCCCGACGCTGACCAGATCGCGGTTGCGCTGGAAGCTGGAAAGCAGCTGCTTGAAGTTACGCACGCGGGCGTAGTGCTTCTCGGTAATCAGCGCCGTCATCGCGCGGCTGATCGACGCTTCAATATCAATGGCCGGGTAGTGCCCGGCCTCGGCCAGGCGCCGCGAGAGCACGATGTGGCCGTCGAGGATCGCGCGCGCGGAGTCGGCGATCGGGTCCTGCTGGTCATCGCCTTCGGTCAGCACGGTATAAAACGCGGTGATGGAGCCGCCGCCGCTGATGCCGTTCCCCGCGCGCTCTACCAGAGCGGGCAGCTTGGCGAAGACCGAAGGCGGGTAGCCTTTGGTGGCCGGCGGCTCGCCGATGGCGAGGGCAATTTCACGCTGTGCCATCGCGTAGCGGGTCAGGGAATCCATGATCAGCAGGACGTGCTGGCCGCGGTCGCGGAAATCTTCCGCAATGCGCGTGGCGTAGGCGGCGCCCTGCATGCGCAGCAGCGGCGACACGTCCGCCGGGGCGGCGATCACCACCGAGCGGGCGCGGCCGTCCGCGCCGAGAATGTTCTCGATAAAGTCTTTTACTTCGCGCCCGCGCTCGCCGATCAGCCCCACGACGATCACGTCCGCCTGGGTATAGCGCGCCATCATGCCGAGCAGGACCGACTTACCGACGCCGGAGCCCGCGAACAGGCCCATGCGCTGCCCGCGGCCTACCGTGAGCAGGGCATTAATTGGGCGCACGCCGGTATCGAGCACGTGCTCAATGGCGGTGCGCTGCAGCGGGTTAAACGGCTGCGTAATCAGCGCGCCGGTTTCGGTAGTGTCCGGTGCGGGCAGGCCGTCGAGCGGCTTGCCGCTGCCGTCCAGCACGCGGCCGAGCAGGGCGGGGCCGAGCGGAAGCTGCTTGCCGCTCTGCAGGCCGTCGCCGCTCATGTTTTTGGCGTAGACTCGCGCGCCGGGCAGAATGCCTTCCACCTCTTCGAGCGGCATCAGGAACAGGCGCTGGCCGTTAAAGCCGACCACCTCGCTTTCCACTTCGCGCGTCTCCAGCCCGTCCTGACGCTCAATCACGCAGGTTGCCCCCAGCGGCAGCTGAAGCCCGGTGGCTTCCAGCACCAGCCCGGTGGCGCGCGTCAGGCGGCCGTAGCGGCGCACGGCGGGCAGCTGCGCCATCTTCGTTTCAAAGTTGTCGAGCGTGTTAAGCCAGCGGGTCAGGCGAGCGGTCATCAGACGACTCCCGGCGCGGCCAGGCGGCACAGTTCCTGCCAGCGGGTCGCCACGCTGGCGTCAAGATCGCCTTCATCTGCCGAAACCTTGCAGCCGCCGTGGTGCAGCGACGGATCGCCGCGCAGCCGCCAGCCGTGCAGGCTTAAGGTTGCGCCGAGGCTCTCCTCAACGCGCTGTAAATCATCAGGATGCACGCGCAGCTGCGGCTTGCCGCTGAACAGCGGCTCCTGCTGGAGCAGGCCCTGGATCTGCTTGATCAGCGCCGAGTTGTCGACGCACGGCGTCTGGCCGATCACCTGACGCGCGGCCTCCAGCGCCATCTGCATCAGGCGGGAGGCAATCACGCTGTCCAGCGCGTCGAGGGTGTTCTGAAATTCGCTGACCAGCTGCTGCATGCGGGCGTGGATCGGCGCCTGCTGCTGGCGGGCCTGCTCGGCACCGTGCTCCAGCCCCTGCGCCAGCCCTTCCTGGTAGCCCTGCTCGTGGCCTTTCTGCCGGCCTTCGCTGAGGCCGGCGTTATAGCCCTGTTCATGGGCCTGCATCTGCAGCTGCGCCAGCATCTGCGCGCGCTGTTCTTCTTCGCTCAGCTCGGGCGCGTCGGCCTCATCTTCACCCGCGTCGGCCTTGACGATCGCCGGAGTGAACTCCGTCAGGGGAGGGGCCAGATCGTCGGGCGTCCAGCGGGTCCAGGACAGCTCGTTAGACATAGGTGTCGTCTCCGCTGCCGATTACCATCTCGCCGGTTTCCGCCAGGCGACGAACGATAAGCAGGATCGCTTTCTGCTCGTTTTCCACCTGAGACAGACGCACCGGTCCGCGGTTGGCCAGGTCGTCGCGCAGGATATCCGCCGCACGCTGGGACATGTTGCGCAGGAACTTCTCGCGCAGCGGCTGCTCGGCGCCCTTGAGGGCAATAAGCAGGGATTCGGAATCCACTTCCTGAAGCAGGCGCTGGATGCTGCGGTCGTCCACTTCGACCAGATTTTCGAACAGGAACATCTCGTCGATAATTTTCTGCGCCAGCTCGCCGTCGAACTCGCGAACGGCCGTAATGACCGCCTCTTCCTGCTGGGTTTTCATCAGGTTGATGATCTCTGCCGCGGTTCTCACGCCGCCCATTTTGCTGCGCTTGAGGTTCTGGCCGTCGAGCAGGTTGTTCAGCACCTCGGTCAGCTCTGCCAGCGCGGCAGGCTGCACGCCGCCGAAGGTGGCGATACGCAGCATCACGTCGTGGCGCAGGCGCTCGTCGAACAGGGCCAGAATGTCCGCCGCCTGGCCGCGCTTGAGGTGAACCAGGATGGTGGCGATGATCTGCGGGTGCTCGTCGCGGATAAGGTCGGCGGCGCTCTGCGGCTCCATAAAGTTGAGCGTCTCGATGCCGCTGGCGGTATCGCGGGTTTCCAGAATGTCTTCCAGCAGGCTGGCGGCCCGCTCTTCACCCAGCGCCTTGACCAGCACGGAGCGCAGGTAGTCGTTGGCGTTGATGTTGAGCGCGGCAAACTGCTCGGCTTCCTGTTCAAACTCGGACAGCACGTCCGTCAGCTGCTTGTTGGAGATTTGGCGGACGTTTGCCATCGCCGCGCTGAGGATCTGCACCTCGCGCTGGGAGAGGTGCTTAAACACCTCCGCCGCGCGATCTTCGCCAATGGTCATCAGCAGGATGACGCTTTTATCGGTGCCCGTAAGCGTATTACTCATGTTCGTTACCCATCCACTGGCGGATGACCAGCGCGACGACGCGCGGATCGTTATCTGACATTTCGCGAATGCGCTGGCTCATCACCTCGGCGCCCATGCGCTGGTTGGCGCGGCGCTGCTGCATTTGTTCATCTTTGCTGAGGCGCACTTCAACCGCGTCTTCCGTTTCCTGGCGGGAGCTCATCTGCTCCAGCGCGGCCTTCTCGGCTTCAGCGCGGCGCTGCAGCTGCGGGCGAATGCCCTTACGCCACAGCAGCCACGCCACGATCAGCACCAGCAGCCAGCGGCCCGCCGCGATCAGCTGGTCGATAAACGCCTGCTGTTGCCAGAACGGCAGCTCGCCGCCGGACTCGTCCGTGGTGGTGAACGGCGAATTGACCACGTTGAGGGTATCGCCGCGCTTCTCGGAATAGCCCATCGCCTCGCGGGTCAGGTCCTCGATCTGCTTCATCTGCTCGGCGGTCAGCGGCAGCGGCTTGCCGTCCGGCAGGGTTTTGTAGTTCACGACCACGGCCACGGAGAGGCGCTGAACGTCGCCCACGTTTAGCTTGGTATGGCGAATCGTGCGGTCGACTTCGTAGTTGGTGGTTTCATTTCGGCTGCTGGTGCGCGGGCCGGAGGCGTTCGCCGTCGAGGTCGTCTGCGGGTTGTTTTGCTGGCCGTTCTGCGGGTTGGCCGGAGGCGTAGAGATCGGCGCCGAGTTAGCCGGGGCAGGCTGGTTGGAGAGCGCGCCCGGCACGCCGCCCGGGTAAGGGCCGCCAACCTGCTCGTTTTCATTCACCTGGCGAGAGCGCATCACCGCCTGAGACGGGTTGCCGTTCGGGCTGTACTGCTCTTCGGTCTGCTCTTTATTGGCAAAGTCGATCTGCGCCGTCACCTGCGCGTGGACGTTATTGTTGCCGACAACCGGGCCGAGGATTGCTTCAATGCGGCGCTGGAGGCGGCCTTCAACGTCAGCGGCATATTTAAGCTGCGCGTCGTTAAGATCGCGCCCGGCGCTGTTGTTCTGGGTTAGCAGGCGGCCGCTTTGATCGACCAGCGTGACGTTGCCCGGCGGCAGGCCCGCCACCGCGCTGGAGACCAGGTGGGTGACCGCGCTGATTTGCCCCTCGTCAAGGGCGCGCCCCGGTTCGAGGTTGACGGTCACGGAAGCGGACGGTGATTTTTGCTCACGCACGAACAGCGACGGCTTTGGCATCGCCAGGTGCACGCGGGCGGCTTTCACCGGGCCTAAGGTTTCGATCGTGCGCGCCAGCTCGCCTTCAAGGGCGCGCTGGTAGTTGACCTGCTCGCTGAACTGGCTGATGCCGAATTTTTCCTGATCCAGCAGCTCGAAGCCGACCGCGCCGCCCTTCGGCAGGCCCTGCTGCGCCAGGCGCAGGCGAAGCTCATGCACTTTATCGGCAGGCACTTCCAGCGCACCGCCGTTATCGGCAAAGCGATACGGGACGTTCATCTGGGTCAGCTGGGTGACGATGGCGCCGCCATCCTGATCGGAGAGGTTGCTGTAAAGCGTGCGGTAATCAGGGCTTTTCGCCCACAGGACCATCGCTACAAGGATCGCAATGGCGGCTGCGCCTGCCACGATCAACGGGATTTTAGGGTTCGCGCGAAGGCGGTTTATCCACTCTGCTGATTTATTCTGTGGCGCCGTTGATGCTGTTGCACTCATTGCGCACCTCTTAAATCCTGGTGGTTTACGTTATTCGTGTAGAGAAACAAAACTGACTCCCGGGTCGGCAAACACGACAAAAGTTCCATACTGATGGCCCTGCCATTATTTGATGATTCCGGATTTTCTATGGGTCAAATAACCTGGTTTTTTAACGCTATTTACCGCCTTTATCTTATTGACAAGCTGTTAGTCTTGACCGCGTAAAAAACCATTCAGGGGAGAGTCATGGCTATACAGGGCATCGAAGGGGTTATCAGCCAGCTACAGGCAACGGCAATGTCGGCCCGCAACCAGAGCATGGCGGAACAGCCGCAGAGCATCAGCTTTGCCGGCCAGCTGCACGCTGCGCTGGACCGCATCAGCGACACGCAGACCGCGGCGCGCGCGCAGGCGGAGAAATTTACCCTCGGCGAACCGGGCGTCGCGCTTAACGATGTGATGACCGATTTGCAAAAATCCTCGGTGTCCCTGCAGATGGGCATCCAGGTGCGCAACAAGCTGGTGTCGGCGTACCAGGAAGTGATGTCCATGCAGGTGTAGCCGTCGAACTTACGCTGGCGGCGCCATCGCTTTAATGCCACAATATTTTTTTCTTCGCATGCAGGAAAGATGATGAAAAAGATAGCAATTGTTGGCGCGCTGCTGGCGTTGACCGGCTGTGCTCAGGTGGATAACTACCAGGACGTGATTAAGCATCCGGCTCCGGCGAGCCTGGCGGGCTACTGGCAGTCGGCAGGGCCGCAGAGCAGCCTGGTCAGTCCGGAGGCGATCGCCACGCTGGTGGTGACGCAAGAGGGCGATACGCTGGACTGCCGTCAGTGGCAGCGCGTGATCGCCGTGCCGGGTAAAATCATGCTGCGCTCAGACGACTACTACAACGTGACCCGCAAGCTGGACGTTTATCCGCTCGAGCGAGACGGTTCGCTGTTGGAGTATGACGGCATGGAGCTGCGCAGGGTTGACCGCCCAACGGTGGAGTGCGCAGATTACCTGAGCAAAAACCCGCTGGAGAGTCAACTACCCTGAAGGTAAACGCAAAACGGCAACCTTGTTGCCGTTTTTGGTATTTGCGTCCTCTCCCTGTGGGGTGAGGGAACCCCACAAATTACAGCCTGGCACAGAATACTCCCTCTCCATTCAGGGAGAGGGCCGGGGTGAGGGCATCAGCCCGCATTTTTCCAGTATTACAGCGCGTCCTCAATCACCCACACGCTGACGCTGCCGCCGTTGCAGGTGAAGGTGCCTTCGCCGTCCGCCGCGGTGGTGACGGTCTCTTCGCGATTGCCGAGGAAATCTCGCCACGTTTTATTCCCATAGTTCTCGCCCAGGCAAATCGCCTTTTCTCCCTCGTCGCCGTTGGAGAGCACCACCACGCAGCCGGGGTCGTCCTCGGTGCCGCTGCGGCTAAAGGCAATGCAGTTGGGGTGATCGAAGAACAGCGTCTGCACGCCGTGAGCGAAGCGCTGGCGGGCGAGGATCAGCTCGTGCAGCTGCTCGATAACCGGCATGTCGATGTGATAGCTCTCGCCGTCGCCGCCGGTGTCGTCATAGCTGGCGCCGAACAGATCGGGATAAAAGACGCTCGGCACGCCGTTTTCGCGCAGCAGGATCAGGGCGTAGGCCAGCGGCTTGAACCAGGCCTCGACCGGAGCCTCCAGCGCCTGCAGCGGCTGGGTGTCGTGGTTGGCGACCAGCGTTACGGCGTGGAACGGATCGGCTTCCACCAGCGTGCCGGTAAAGATCTGGCTCATGTCGTAGTCACGGCCCATGCGCGACGCCTCGTGGAACTTCATCTGCAGCGGGGCGTCGAACAGCATCGTTTTGCCCTCAACCTGGTCGATATAGTTCTTCAGCGCGCCGACGTCGTGCGACCAGTATTCTGCCACCACGAACAGCGGCTTTTCCGACACTTCCTGAACGTGCTCGATCCACTCCTTGTAGAACCAGGCGGGAATGTGTTTGACCGCATCCAGGCGGAAGCCGTCGCACTGTGTCTGCTCCATGACCCAGCGCGCCCAGTATTTGATCTCCTCGGTGACCGCGTGGTTGCGGAAATCGATGTTCTCGCCCATCAGGTAGTCGAAGTTGCCCATCTCACCGTCAACCTGATCGTTCCAGCCCTCGCCGGTATAGTCGTTGACGATTTTAAAGATGCCGTCCTCGCTGGGGTTTTCGATGTGGTCGATGCCGCTGAAGCATTTATAGTCCCAGACGAACTGCGAGTATTGCCCGGCGCGCACCGGGAAGGTGTAGCGGGTCCAGGCCTCGCACTCGATGATTTCATCGTCAATTTGCGTGCGGTCCTGTTCGTTCACGCGCTGAACGCGCACCCGTTCTTTTTCGTCGGCGCCCATTTTGTGGTTCACCACCACGTCCAGCAGCACCGCAATGTCGTTGCTCTTTAAGGCGCTGATGGCTTCCAGCAGCTGCGCTTTGTCGCCGTATTTGGTGGCCACGCTGCCCTTCTGGTCGAACTCGCCGAGATCGAAAAGATCGTAGGAGTCGTATCCAACGGAATAGCCGCCCGATGCGCCTTTATACGCAGGGGGTAGCCAGACCATATTGATACCGATTTCGTTCAGGTTGGGGGCAAGCGCCGTGACCTCAGGCCACAGTTCACCGCCCGTGGGGTAGTACCAGTGAAAGCATTGTAATAGCGTGGGGTTTTTCATCGTCCGTGCTCCAGAAGCCGTTTGGCTGACTTCTGGAGTATGGATGAAGAAATCATAATTGTGTGTCGCGGGTCAAACTTTCTGGATAAAGAATATTCCCCGACAGCTTTCCGTAGGTCGACGTAACGGATTGCTGTTTGCCGGTTTGATCGATGAGGCTGCGCAGCTCGTCCATGCGGGACTTGAGCATGGCCTTAAGCTGGTTCTCGTTTTCGAGGATCTTCTCCAACAGAAAACGCGCTTGCTCAACCTGAGCGGGGGGGCATGACGTGATGGGGTTTTGCGAAATACGCTCCACCAGTTGGACGTAATGCATTTCCTGCTCGATAAGCTCATCCCATTGGCCGGAACGAGCAAGATTTAGCATAGCAATGCTCTGGGCATGCAAAGCATGCCAGTGACTAAGCGCTGCGCTGGGAATATTCATCAAAATTATCCTGAGATAGAGGACGCATTGGGGCCTATTTGCTTCCACGCATCCGCAATGTTGTTTAATAAACCCTCGACTTCAACAATTGCGTCTACGTCGTTACTCACATTTGCGTGTAACAAACGTCGAACCATATATTCATACAAGGAGGCAAGATTACCGGACAGCTCGCTTTCAACCTCCATGTTCAGCCCCGCTTTTAACCCGTTGTCGATAATGTTGATGGCTTTGGATAAGGCTTCGCCTTTTTCCCGAATTTGTCCGGCCTCGAGAAACAGGCGCGCGCGGACAAGGGCGCTGTGCGCCCCGTCAAACAACATCACGATCAGCTGGTGTGGACTGGCATTCATCACTGCACTTTCAACGCCTATCTTTTGATAGGACTGAACACCAGAGGTGCTATACATATCCACTCCTGAAACAACGATTATTTCTGTGAGAACTGTTGGGTCAAATAGTTGGCGGTGTTGGTCATTTTCGTCACTAACACGTCCAGACTGGTGAACTGCGCTTTGTAACGCGCCATGGTGGCATCAATCTGCGCTTCCATCGCGTCGTAACGCTCGCCAAGGCTTTTCAGCGTTTTGTTGATCCCGTCTTTGGCGTTCTGAATCACGCCCGCGTTGCCCACGCTGGTGCTCAGCATCGAATCCAGCGTTTTGCTCATCTTAGTGGCCATGCCGGTGGTTTTGCCGTCGCCAATAAAGTACTGCTGGATGGCGTCCGGGTTATCCGTCAGGGCTTTTTTCAGCTTATCCGTGTCGACCTTCAGGTTGCCGACGGTGCCGTCCGCGGCCTTGGTCGGGTCCTGCGTAATGCCGAGCTGCGCCATAATCTGGATCGAACCGCTTTGCGCTTCGGTCAGCAGGCCGCGCAGCTGGGACTGAATGCCGCGCACGTTCGCGTCGCCCACCAGCGCGCCGTTACTGGAGGACTGGCTGCCTTTGCCCGGATCGACAGCCACGTATTTGGTCAGGCTGTTGATGGTGGACTGCAGCGAGTTGTAGGCCGTTACCCAGTCGGTAATCGCCTTCTGGTTAGCGTCGGTCGCGCGCGACACTTCCAGCATTTCATCCGCTTTGCTTTCTGCTTTTAGCGTAAACGTCACGCCGGGCAGGGCGTCGGTAATGGTGTTGGATTGACGCTCAATCTCAATGTTGTTCACCACCACGATGGCGTTCTGCGCCGGGGTGTTGACCGTCAGCCCGCCGGTCTTCGCCGTAGAGTCGTAGCCAATCGCGCTTTGCAGCTTGTCGTCGCCGGTGACGCTGATGGTCATCTCACCGTCGGTACCGGTGGTTTTCGAGGTCAGCATCAGGCGGTAATCGCCGTCCTTCGCTTTGATCACGCTGGCCGTCACGTTGCCGTTGGCCTTGTTGATCGCGCTGGCGATCCCGGCCAGCGAGGTGTCATCGTCCGCGACGTTCACTTCCAGCGGCGTTTTGGTGCCCGGCTGGGTAATGGTGATCTTGCGCGTGGTGCCCGTAGTGTCGCCCAGCTGTGCGGTATTGCTGGCATAGGAGCCGGTGGTCAGCGCCTGCGCTTTCGCCACCTGGTTCACGTTTACCACAAAGGTGCCCACGGAGGCGTTTGCCGCCGTTGTCGCGGTGAACGCCGTGTTGGTGCTGCTCACGGACGTGGAGTTCCAGGTGGCCGTTTTACCGAGCGCGGCGGTCGCGGTTTGCAGCGAAGTCATGGCGCTCTGCAGCTTGCCGTAAGCGCTTAACTGTGCGTTATACGTCGATTGCTGGGAAGTAATCGTCGTCAGCTTGGTTCTTTCTGCCGCATCCAACTGATTATATAAATCCCCGAGTCCTGCAGAACCTATCCCGAGGTTACTGATAGTAGCCATGCATATTTTCCTTAAAATACGAAAGTAGTTCAGGACTCTTATCGGCCTCTTGAGCGAAAAGTTTACGTATAAGAGAAAAAAATAATCCCAGGAATAGGCGCTGCATTAAGCAGTAAATGAAAGGATTGTCCTTAAGGGAATATATTTGAAGGATAAAAACCGCAAGAAAAGTACGCCTTGAGCGCGGGCAAATAAAGACCAAAATAGCCCGCAGAATTAGGCGTAATTTATGGCTTTAAATCCTTTTTTGAAATTAAAATTCTTTAAAATCAAGGTGATGTAATTTTTTCAAAATTGATTTCTAAAGTCTTTTGGGGACCCGTCGATAACCTTGTTGACGGTGAGAGACGCTGTGAGTGTTAGGCACCGGACCTAAAACCCAATTTTTGAAGGAAAGAAAATTATGGCAGTTATCAATACTAACCTGATGTCACTGACTACTCAGAACAACCTGAACAAATCTCAGTCTTCTCTGGGCACGGCTATTGAGCGTCTGTCTTCAGGTCTGCGTATCAACAGCGCGAAAGACGATGCTGCTGGCCAGGCGATTGCAAACCGCATGACCGCTCAAATCAAAGGCATGAACCAGGCTGCGCGTAACGCCAACGACGGTATCTCCATGGCGCAGACCGCTGAAGGTTCCCTGAACGAAATCAACAACAACCTGCAGCGCGTTCGTGAGCTGGCGGTTCAGGCAAGCACCGGTACCAACAGCGCGTCTGACCTGGCTTCCCTGCAGGATGAAGTCACCGCACGTCTGGAAGAAATTGACCGCGTAGCGGGCAAAACCGACTTCAACGGCATCAAGCTGCTGGACGGTTCTGCAGGCGCAGCTGGCGTGGTTAAAATTCAGGTTGGCGTGAACGACGGCGACACCATCGATCTGGACCTGAGCGGTGCGAAAGCTGATACAACCACTCTGAAAGTTGACACCCTCGACCTGAAAGCGGTTAAAGCAACTGACCTGGCAACTATTGATGCTGCTATCGCGACCGTAGACAAAGCGCGTTCAGGCCTGGGTGCTGTGCAGAACCGCTTCACCTCTGCTATCAACAACCTGAACAATACCTCTACTAACCTGTCTGCTGCTCAGTCCCGTATCCAGGACGCTGACTACGCAACTGAAGTGTCTAACATGTCCCGCGCGCAGATCCTGCAGCAGGCTGGTACTTCCGTTCTGTCACAGGCAAACCAGGTTCCACAGACCGTTCTGTCTCTGCTGCGTTAATTTACGCGTAAAGCCCCGCTTCGGCGGGGTTTTTTTGTCTCTGCTATTTGAGTATCCGCCGATGAAACAAATCAGTGTTACCCAACCAAAGCTGGTCGCAGATTTTTCCTGCATCGGGGGCGCGTGCCGCGAGCACTGCTGCCAGGGCTGGACCATCTCGTTTGATAAATCGTCGGTTAATCGCTATCAGAACAGCAAAAACGCCGCGATTCGCCATATTGCGAAAACGGGCATAAAGGTAACTAAAAAGCAGTACGAGAACTGGGGCGAAGTGATATTCCATACGGAAAGCAATAGCTGCCCGTTTATGGACGCGGAAAAACTCTGCGCGATCCACGCATCTCTCGGCGCCGAGGCGCTTAGCCCAACCTGCTCAACTTTTCCGCGCGCTAACCGAATCTATAAAAACGACGTTGAAAAATCACTGAACCTGTCGTGCCCCGAGGTGACGCGGCTTTTACTGAGCGACCGCGAGTCGATGGCGCTGATGGAATCCACGCACGTGCAGCAGGACGTCAATAACGCGCCGCCGCTGAATATGCGCACGAAGGTGATTAACCTCTTCTGCCAGAATATCCTGAACGTGGCGAACGTCAGCGTTGAAGAGCAAATTTACGCCATGGTGAAATTCCTCATGGTGGCCGAAAAGCTTGAGAGTATTGAAGACGGTATTTCCACGCTTGAAACGGTCTATTTCGCGCTGGTGAACGAGCTTCAGAGCGGCAAAATAAAGGCCGAACTACAGGGCTTCTCGCAAAACTACGGTCTTAAATTCTCGCTTATCTCACTGATGCAAAGCTACTTCTCGCAAAAAATGGCGAGCCGGGGCGGGGCGGTGCTGAACCGCTATTTCAGGCAGCTGTACGCTCAGTTTGACGCGGCGGACGACGCGCAGCGTATCATGCAGGATATCGAAGCGGCATGGCGTAGCGCTTCCGCGGATTTACTGATTCAGAATGACCACCTGTTTAAGAACTTTTTCAAATATAAGCTGTGGCAGCAGGGCTTCCCGCAAAATAACGGCCGCGGCATGCTGAATAACCTCTATTTGATCGTGGCGGAATACTATTACATTAAAACGCTGCTGGCGGGCCAGGCGAAGGTGGCGGGGGAAATTTGTCAGGACAACGTCATCGACGTTATTTATAGTTTTCATTCTCTTAGCCAGCATAATGCCGATGTGCAAAAGCTCTTTCACCAGCAAATAGAAAACGTGAGGATGGGAGACGATCTTTCCCTGCTGCAGCTGTTAATTTAGCGCCTGAAAATGCCCCTGCATGGGGCAACCCCAGAATAACCTCACTTTATCCCCCTTTTTCATCCAATTGAACGCCCTGCAGAATCGGATAATCATGCCGATAACTCAATTAACGCAGGGCTGTTTATCGTGAATACACTCTATACCGCTGAAGGTGTAATGGATAAACACTCGCTGTGGCAGCGTTATGTCCCGCTGGTGCGTCACGAAGCATTGCGCCTCCAGGTGCGTTTGCCGGCGAGTGTGGAACTGGACGATCTGCTACAGGCGGGCGGTATCGGGTTATTGAATGCAGTTGACCGATACGACGCTCTGCAAGGAACGGCATTTACGACTTACGCAGTTCAGCGTATTCGTGGTGCGATGCTGGACGAGCTGCGCAGCCGCGACTGGGTGCCGCGCAGCGTTCGCCGCAACGCGCGCGAAGTGGCGCATGCGATGGGGCAGCTGGAACAGGAGCTTGGGCGCAACGCGACGGAAACCGAAGTGGCGGAGCGTCTGGGTATTGCTGTTGAAGAGTATCGCCAGATGTTGCTCGATACCAATAATAGCCAACTCTTCTCCTATGACGAGTGGCGCGAAGAGCATGGCGATAGCATCGAGCTGGTGACGGATGAGCACCAGCAGGAAAACCCGTTACACCATTTAATGGAAGGTAATTTACGCCAGCGCGTGATGGAAGCCATCGAGGCCTTGCCCGAGCGCGAACAGCTGGTGTTGACTCTCTATTACCAGGAAGAGCTCAACCTCAAAGAGATTGGCGCGGTGCTGGAAGTGGGGGAGTCGCGGGTTAGCCAGCTGCACAGCCAGGCCATTAAACGCTTACGGACCAAACTGGGTAAGCTCTAGGTGATTGATTCATCTAACGAATGCCGCACAACGTATTGACAACCAGGAGTTATCATGACGGTGCAGCACCTTAAAAGACGGCCACTAAGCCGCTACCTGAAAGACTTTAAGCACAGCCAGACGCATTGCGCGCACTGCAACAAGCTACTCGACCGCATCACGCTGGTGCGTCGCGGCGAAATCGTCAACAAAATCGCGATTTCTCGTCTCGACACCCTGCTGGACGAAGCCGCCTGGCTCGAAGAGCAGCGGGAGTGGGTAGCGCTTTGCCGTTTCTGTGGCGATCTCCACTGCAAAGAGCAAAGCGACTTCTTTGATATCATCGGCTTTAAGCAATTTCTGTTCGAACAGACGGAAATGAGCCACGGCACCGTGCGCGAATACGTGGTTCGCCTGCGCCGCCTGGGCCAGCATCTGTCCGTGCAAAACATCTCCCGCGATCTGCTGCATACAGGGTATCTGGATGAAAATCTGGAGCCGTGGCTGCCCGCAACCAGCACCAATAACTACCGCATCGCGCTGCGCAAGTACGCGCAATATAAGGTTCAAATGCCCGGCGCGATGAAGCAGAAAGTCCACGCCGAAACAACTTCTGATATATATTAAAAATGAATAAGATGTAGAGAAGTCGCCTTTGACGTTACGGGCGAATTCTCTACACTACTCAAAAATTCCACTGTATCGGGGTACTTATGAAATTAGCACTTCTGGGTCGTCAGGCGATGATGGGGATGATGGCCGTTGCGCTGGTCGCGGGAATGAGCGTGAAAACGTTCGCGGCGGACAATCTTTTGAATAAAGTGAAAGAGCGCGGCACGCTGCTGGTGGGGCTGGAAGGCACCTATCCTCCCTTTAGCTTCCAGGGCGATGACGGCAAGCTGACCGGTTTCGAAGTGGAATTTGCCGAAGAGCTGGCCAAGCATCTGGGCGTGAAGGCGTCGCTGAAGCCGACCAAATGGGACGGCATGCTGGCGTCGCTGGACTCCAAACGTATTGACGTGGTGATTAACCAGGTCACGATCTCTGACGAGCGTAAGAAGAAATACGACTTCTCCACGCCGTACACCGTGTCCGGTATTCAGGCGCTGGTGAAAAAAGGGAATGAGGGCACGATTAAATCCGCTGCCGACCTGAAAGGTAAAAAGGTGGGCGTCGGCTTGGGCACTAACTACGAAGAGTGGCTGCGCCAGAACGTGCAGGGCGTGGACATTCGCACCTATGACGATGACCCGACCAAATATCAGGACCTGCGCGTTGGCCGTATCGACGCAATCCTGGTTGACCGTCTGGCGGCGCTGGATCTGGTGAAGAAAACCAACAATACCCTGGCGGTAGCCGGTGATGCGTTCTCCCGTCAGGAATCCGGCGTGGCGGTGCGCAAAGGCAATGAAGACCTGCTGAAAGCGATCGATTCCGCGATTGCTGACATGCAGAAGGACGGTAGCCTGAAGGCGCTCTCCGAAAAATGGTTTGGCGCTGACGTGACCAAATAAGTCGTTGACCGTTAAAAAAAGGCGCTTTTAAAAGCGCCTTTTTTATTTCTGGTGCGACAACGTGCATAATAAAAATATTATATAAATACAGAGTTACCGGAGGTTTCATGTCACTGCAGAATTTAACGCGCTTTCCCCGGCTGGAGTTTATCGGCGCGCCGACGCCGCTCGAGTACCTGCCGCGCTTTTCCGACTACGTGGGGCGCGATATTTTTATCAAGCGTGACGACGTAACCCCCATGGCGATGGGCGGGAACAAATTGCGCAAGCTGGAGTTTCTCGCCGCCGACGCGCTGCGCGAAGGCGCAGATACGCTGATTACCGCGGGCGCTATTCAGTCCAACCACGTGCGTCAGACCGCGGCGGTCGCGGCGAAGCTGGGCCTGCACTGCGTGGCGCTATTGGAAAACCCCATCGGCACGACGGCTGAAAACTACCTCACCAACGGTAACCGCCTGCTGCTGGACCTGTTCAACGTGCAGGTCGAAATGGTTGATGCCCTGACCGACCCGGCGGCGCAGCTCGACGAGCTGGCGACGCGTCTGGAAGCGCAGGGCTTCCGCCCGTACGTCATTCCGGTGGGCGGCTCAAACGCGCTCGGCGCGCTGGGCTACGTGGAAAGCGCGCTGGAAATTGCCCAGCAGTGCGAAGGGGCGGTCAGTTTATCCTCCGTGGTGGTGGCTTCCGGAAGCGCGGGCACGCACGCCGGGCTGGCGGTGGGGCTGGAGCAGCTCCTGCCGGACGTGGAGCTGATCGGCGTGACGGTCTCCCGCAGCGTGGCGGATCAAAAGCCTAAGGTCGTTACGATCCAGCAGGCGGTGGCCGGGCAGCTTGAGCTTCAGGCAAAGGCCGATATTTTGCTCTGGGATGACTATTTCGCGCCGGGTTACGGCACGCCAAACGATGAAGGGATGGAGGCTGTGAAGGTGCTGGCCCGTCTCGAGGGCATTTTGCTGGACCCGGTCTACACCGGCAAGGCGATGGCGGGGCTGATCGACGGGATCGCTCAAAAGCGCTTTAAGGATGAAGGGCCGATTTTATTTGTCCATACCGGCGGGGCGCCCGCGCTGTTCGCCTACCATCCTCAGGTCTAAAATCAGGTCGAAAAATAATAATGCAAGAAAGTATTCAACTGGTTATTGATTCTCTGCCGTATCTGCTGAAAGGCGCCGTGTTTACGCTGCAGCTCAGCATCGGCGGGATGTTCTTCGGGCTGGTGCTCGGGTTTGTGCTGGCGCTGATGCGCATGTCGCAAGTGTGGCCTGTGCGCTGGCTGGCGCGGTTTTACATCTCCGTTTTTCGCGGCACGCCGCTCATCGCCCAGCTTTTTATGATCTACTACGGCCTGCCGCAGTTCGGCATTGAGCTTGATCCAATCCCGGCGGCGATGATCGGTCTGTCCCTGAACACGGCGGCATACACCTCGGAAACGCTGCGCGCGGCCATTTCGTCTATCGACAAAGGGCAGTGGGAAGCGGCCGCCAGTATCGGCATGACGCCGTGGCAAACCCTGCGCCGTGCGATCCTCCCGCAGGCGGCACGCGTCGCGCTGCCTCCGCTGAGCAACAGCTTCATCAGCCTGGTGAAGGACACCTCTCTGGCGGCCACGATTCAGGTACCGGAGCTGTTCCGCCAGGCGCAGCTCATCACCTCGCGCACGCTGGAGGTGTTCACCATGTACCTGGCCGCGTCCCTGATTTACTGGGTGATGGCGACGATATTGTCCGCGCTGCAAAACTATTTTGAAAACCAGCTGAACCGCCAGGAGCGTGATCCGAAATGAGTGCTATCGACGTTAAAAACCTGGTAAAAAAATTCCACGGTCAAACGGTGCTCCACGGCATTGATCTCGAGGTGGAGCAGGGGGAAGTCGTCGCCATCATCGGGCCGAGCGGCTCGGGGAAAACCACGCTGCTGCGCAGCATCAACCTGCTGGAACAGCCTGAGGGCGGCACGATTCGCGTGGGGGATATCACCATCGACACCGCCAAATCCATCAGCCAGCAAAAGGGTTTGATCCGCAGCCTGCGCCAGCACGTGGGCTTCGTATTTCAGAGCTTTAACCTGTTTCCGCACCGTACGGTGCTGGAGAACATCATCGAAGGGCCGGTTATCGTTAAGGGCGAATCGAAAGAAGAGGCCTCGGCGCGCGCGCGTGAACTGCTGGCGAAGGTCGGACTGGCCGGCAAAGAGACGAGCTATCCGCGCCGTCTCTCCGGCGGGCAGCAGCAGCGCGTGGCCATTGCGCGCGCGCTCGCCATGCGCCCGGACGTGATATTGTTCGATGAGCCGACGTCCGCGCTTGACCCTGAGCTGGTGGGGGAGGTGCTCAACACCATTCGCCAGCTGGCGCAGGAGAAGCGAACGATGGTGATCGTGACGCACGAAATGAGCTTTGCCCGCGACGTTGCCGACCGCGCCATCTTTATGGACCAGGGACGCATCGTTGAGCAGGGGCCGGCGAAAAGCCTGTTTGCCGACCCGCAGCAGCCGCGCACCCGCCAGTTCCTTGAAAAATTCCTCATGCAGTAGCATTTTTGCACCGGTTTGCTCCAGATTGTTTATCTGGAGCAAATTATTCTCTCTGCTTTTACCGCCACCGTGTTTTTTTATTCCATTCAGTTTAAATAAACCCTATTTAATCTAAAGTTAATCATAATATTGCCGATATTTTATGGTCCTAAAAAAGTTTTTATGTGATAGGTTAGATTCACCATAATAATGATTATCTTTAGCAGAGGCTTTATTCAGTACGTATGAGGGATACAGACTTTTTTACCTGGCGACGGGAATGTTATCTACGGTTTCAGGCATTGACCAGTGCCGACGAGGTTTATCAGGAGCTGCAGCAGCAAACGCAGGCGCTGGAATTTGATTATTACTCGCTGTGCGTGCGTCACCCTGTGCCGTTTACGCGCCCAAGAGTTTCCGTTTACGCCAGCTATCCGCAGCCGTGGATGAAGCACTATCAGGCGGAGAATTATTTCGCAATCGATCCGGTATTAAAACCGGAGAATTTCATTCAGGGCCATTTGCCGTGGTCCGATGAATTATTCGCCGATGCGCAGGTATTGTGGGACGGCGCGCGCGATCACGGCCTGCGCTCAGGAATAACGCAGTGCCTGATGCTGCCAAACCATGCGATGGGCTTTTTGTCCGTCTCGCGCGAAAGCGCCAGAGCCACGCCGTTGTCCAACGAAGAAATAGAGCTGCGGCTGCAGATGCTGGTGCAAATGGCGCTTACCTCGCTGCTTCGCTTTGAGCACGAAACGGTGATGCCGCCGGAAATGAAATTCAGCAAGCGCGAACGGGAAATTCTGAAGTGGACCGCAGAAGGGAAGACGTCGGCGGAAATCGCTATCATTCTTTCTATTTCGGAAAATACGGTTAATTTCCATCAGAAGAATATGCAGAAGAAATTCAACGCGCCGAATAAAACTCAGATAGCGTGCTATGCGGCCGCCACGGGGCTGATCTGATCGGATAATACGTTCTGCGTGCCAGACAAGACAACGGCTGAATGCTTCGCATCCAGCCGTTATTTTTTTACTGACGGTAGGCTTGTTTAATTTGCTTAACGGTATTGGCAAAAACGGCGGATTCCGCCTGGTTTTCCATCTGCGCGATCTGTTTTTCCATCTTAATGATCACCCGGCCTGCATCGGCCTGGCCCATCGCTTGCAGCATGAGCGTCAGAAGGGATTTCAGGCAGTTGACTTCCTGAGCCAGCTCCAGGTTATTCTCTGCCGTGGCGAATTCAGGTGTGCTCATTTATTTTCCTCATTATAAAACAGCGCTCGAGCGCGACGATGAACGTTAAGGCGGCGGAGTATACCACAAGCTTTAGCAAAAAATGCAGCGGTTGTTTTTTGTACTTTTCATCGCTTCGTTTATTTACCACGCCGCGGTCGTTGGGTAATCTGAGCAGCATATAGCATATAAAGTCTATTAAATGTTTATCTGACGTGTTCGTTCCGTTAATTGTTGTTACAAAAAATAGAAGAGACTATTTTGCTCGTCTTTCGTGAAAACGTTTTGTAACTTTTTGAATACAGGTGCTTAAAAAGAGTGGTACAGCCTCTATTTTGCGGGAGCTGTTTCCAGCCTCTGTACAGGCTCATTTCCAAAAACGAGAGCAACGTCCACTCGCCGGATTTTAACGTTTTAATCTTTCCCCGAAAAACGTTAATATAAACGCAATTAGCAGTCAGTAGCGTTATCCCTATTCTGGAGACATTTCCTTTGATCAACGTCCTTCTTGTTGATGACCACGAACTGGTGCGCGCAGGGATACGTCGCATTCTTGAAGATATAAAGGGTATTAAAGTCGCCGGTGAGGCCTGCTGCGGCGAAGATGCCGTGAAATGGTGTCGCGCCAACTCGGCAGACGTGGTGCTGATGGATATGAACATGCCCGGCATTGGCGGGCTTGAAGCTACGCGCAAAATTGCCCGTACGTTTGTTGATACCAAAGTCATCATGCTGACCGTACATACCGAGAACCCGCTGCCGGCGAAAGTCATGCAGGCGGGCGCGGCTGGCTATCTCAGTAAAGGCGCCGCGCCCCAGGAAGTGGTTAACGCCATTCGCTCTGTCTTTGCCGGACAGCGCTACATCGCTTCGGACATTGCACAGCAAATGGCGCTGAGCCAGATCGAGCCCGATAAAACGGATTCTCCGTTTTCCAGTTTGTCTGAGCGCGAATTGCAGATTATGCTGATGATCACTAAAGGTCAGAAGGTGAATGAGATTTCCGAGCAGTTGAATCTCAGCCCGAAAACGGTTAACAGCTACCGCTATCGGATGTTCAGTAAACTGAACATTCACGGTGACGTCGAATTGACGCACCTGGCTATTCGTCATGGTCTGTGCAATGCGGAGTCGTTAGTCAGTCAGTGAGTGAAGTTTTCGATTCAAAAGCGTTTCTCAAAACCGTTACCAGCCAGCCTGGCGTTTATCGCATGTATGATGCTGGTGGTACGGTTATCTATGTTGGTAAGGCGAAAGATCTCAAAAAGCGCCTTTCCAGCTATTTCCGCAGCAATCTGGCCTCCCGGAAGACCGAAGCCCTCGTTGCCCTCATCCAGAATATAGACGTCACCGTAACGCACACGGAGACGGAAGCGCTGCTGCTTGAACACAACTATATAAAGCTCTACCAGCCGCGCTATAACGTCCTGCTGCGCGACGATAAGTCCTATCCCTTCATCTTTCTGAGCGGGGACACCCATCCGCGTCTGGCGATGCACCGCGGCGCCAGGCATGCGAAAGGGGAATACTTTGGGCCGTTTCCGAACGGCTACGCGGTGCGCGAAACGCTGGCGCTGCTGCAAAAGATTTTCCCGATTCGCCAGTGCGAGAACAGCGTATACCGCAACCGGTCGCGCCCGTGCCTGCAGTATCAAATTGGCCGTTGCCTCGGGCCGTGCGTCGCGGGGCTGGTCAGCGAAGAGGAGTATGCGCAGCAGGTGGAATATGTGCGCCTGTTTTTAGCCGGTAAAGATGACCAGGTCCTAACGCAGCTGATTGCCCGCATGGAAAAGGCCAGCGGCGCGCTGGAATTTGAAGAGGCCGCGCGCATTCGCGACCAGATCCAGGCCGTGCGGCGGGTCACCGAGAAACAGTTTGTCTCGAATACGGGCGACGATCTGGACGTGATCGGCGTCGCCTTTGACGCCGGGCTGGCCTGCGTTCACGTGCTGTTTATCCGCCAGGGAAAAGTGCTGGGCAGCCGCAGCTACTTCCCGAAAGTGCCGGGCGGCACGGAGCTTGGCGAAGTGGTCGAAACGTTCGTTGGGCAATTCTACCTCCAGGGAAGCCAGATGCGCACGCTGCCCTCGGAGATCCTGCTCGACTTCAAACTGGACGATAAAACCCTGCTGGCGGAGTCGCTTTCTGAACTTGCCGGGCGGCGGGTGAACGTCCAGACCAAACCGCGCGGCGACCGCGCGCGCTACCTCAAGCTTGCGCGCACCAACGCCGCGACGGCGCTCACGACGAAACTCTCCCAGCAGTCGACGGTGCATCAACGCCTAAGCGCGCTCGCGACGGTGCTCCAGCTGCCGGAAGTTAAACGCATGGAGTGCTTCGACATCAGCCACACGATGGGCGAGCAGACGGTGGCTTCCTGCGTGGTGTTTGATGCGAATGGCCCGCTGCGCGCGGAGTATCGCCGCTACAACATTACCGGCATTACCCCGGGCGATGATTATGCGGCAATGAATCAGGTGCTTCGCCGTCGCTACGGCAAAGCGATTGAAGAGAGCAAGATCCCGGACGTGATTCTGATCGACGGCGGGAAAGGGCAGCTCGGCCAGGCGAAAGCGGTCTTTGCCTCGCTTGACGTGGAATGGGATAAAAACCATCCGCTGCTGTTAGGCGTCGCAAAAGGGGCCGATCGTAAAGCCGGGCTCGAGACGCTGTTCTTTGAGCCGGAAGGCGAGGGCTTCAGCCTGCCGCCGGATTCTCCCGCGCTGCACGTCATCCAGCATATTCGCGATGAGTCGCACGATCATGCGATCGGCGGCCACCGTAAGAAACGGGCCAAAGTCAAAAATACCAGCACGCTGGAAACCATCGAAGGCGTGGGGCCGAAGCGTCGACAGATGCTGCTAAAATATATGGGCGGATTGCAAGGCTTACTCAATGCCAGCATTGAAGAAATTGCAAAAGTGCCAGGTATTTCGCAAGCGCTGGCAGAAAAGATCTACTACTCGTTGAAACATTGAGGGCTCTGTAGCAACATAGAGCTAAATTTTACTGACAACAGACAGTTACCGTCATCATGCAATATAATATCCCTACGTTGCTTACCCTCTTTCGCGTCGTACTTATCCCGTTCTTTGTACTGGCGTTTTATCTGCCGGTTGTCTGGGCTCCCTTTGCCTGTGCGCTCATTTTCCTGATTGCGGCCGTCACGGACTGGTTTGATGGCTATCTGGCGCGCCGCTGGAACCAGAGCACCCGCTTTGGTGCGTTCCTCGATCCGGTGGCGGACAAAGTGATGGTGGCGATTGCGATGGTGCTGGTGGCTGAACACTATCACACCTGGTGGGTGACGCTGCCTGCGGCAACGATGATTGGCCGTGAGATCATCATCTCCGCGCTGCGCGAGTGGATGGCGGAACTGGGCAAGCGCAGCAGCGTGGCGGTCTCCTGGATCGGCAAGGTCAAAACCACCGCGCAAATGGCCGCGCTGGTGTGGATGCTGTGGCGTCCAAACGCCTGGGTTGAGTGGGCGGGGATCGGCCTGCTGTGGGTCGCGGCGGTGCTTACGCTGTGGTCAATGCTGCAATATTTAAACGCCGCCCGCGGCGATTTGCTTGAACAGTGATCGTTTCGCCGTAATTTTCAGCAAACGATCCGGGGATGCAAAAAATAACGTTGACTCAAAACGCCATATCAGTAGAATGCAACGCATCGAACGGCGGCACGGTTCGCCAGACGATAATGAAATCAAGTGATTAGATAACACCTGATGACATGCGGGAATAGCTCAGTTGGTAGAGCACGACCTTGCCAAGGTCGGGGTCGCGAGTTCGAGTCTCGTTTCCCGCTCCAAATTAAAGACATGCGCAACAGCGGGTGTCAGTTTGAAAGATTTTACGGCGCGTTAGCAAAGCGGTTATGTAGCGGATTGCAAATCCGTCTAGTCCGGTTCGACTCCGGAACGCGCCTCCACTTTCTTCCCTGGCCGGATGGTGGAATCGGTAGACACAAGGGATTTAAAATCCCTCGGCGTTCGCGCTGTGTGGGTTCAAGTCCCACTCCGGCTACCATGGGAAACAAAGAATAATCAAAGCAATAAGCAGTGTCGTGAAACCACCTACGGGTGGTTTTTTTGTGCCTGAAATTCTCCTCTTCACTCACACCCCGCCCAAATACGCCCTCCGCACCTCCTGATTTCCCAGCAGCTCGTCGCCGCTACCGCTGAGGCGGATTTGGCCGTTGACCATCACGTAGCCCCGATCGGCAAGCTTCAGCGCGTGATGGGCGTTTTGCTCGACCAGAAAAATGGTCATGCCGCCCTGGGCCAGTTCGCGCAGCGTCTGAAAAATCTGCTTCACCACAATCGGGGCGAGGCCCAGGCTGGGTTCATCCAGCAGGAGCAGCTTAGGGCGGCCCATCAGCGCGCGGGCGATGGCGAGCATTTGCTGCTCGCCGCCTGACATCGTCATGGCGCGCTGCTTGCGCCGCTCCTTGAGGCGCGGAAACAGGTCGAACATCTTCTGCATGTCTTCCGCCGCGTGCGTGTTTCCGATCGGAATGGTTCCCATCAGCAGGTTCTCTTCCACGGTCATATCCGGAAAGATGCGCCGCCCCTCGGGCGCCTGGGCAATGCCGCCGGAGGCGACGTAGTGGGTTGAGCGGTGGCTAATATCCTCCCCGCGGAACAGGATCTGCCCGCCGCGTATGCGGGGCTGGCCAAAAATAGACATCAGCAGCGTCGATTTTCCCGCGCCGTTCGCGCCGATCAGCGCCACGGTTTCTCCCTGATTCACCTGCAGGGAGACCTGCTTTAGCGCCTGGATCGCGCCGTAAAACACGTCGACTTCACGAAACTCCAGCATCGGCTCGTTCACAGGGCTACCTCGCTTTCGTCGGTCCCCAGATAGGCGGCGATGACTTTTTCATTATGCTGGATCTCCTCCGGCGTTCCTTCAGCGATCACGTCACCATGGTCGAGCACGATAATGCGGTCGGAAATGTCCATGACCATCCCCATATCATGCTCAATCAGCAACACCGTCATCGCATGATGGTCGCGGAGAAAGCGGATGATGCTGCTCAGCCTGTGCGTTTCAACCGGGTTCAGCCCGGCGGCGGGCTCGTCGAGGCAGATCATCTCCGGCCCGGTGCACATCGCGCGTGCGATTTCGAGCCGCCGCTGCTGGCCGTAGGACATTTCACCCGCCAGGCGGTTAGCGCAATCCACCAGATCCACCACTTCCAGCCAGTAAAATGCGCGATCCAGCGCGTCGCTTTCCGCGCGGCGGTAGGCGGGAGTGTTGAGCACCCCAGCGAGGAGGCTGCGGTTAACGCGCATATGCTGCGCGACCAGCAGGTTCTCAACCACCGACATCTCGCGGAACAGGCGGATATTCTGAAAGGTGCGTGCAAGCCCGGCGCGGTTCACCAGGTGCGTCCCGCCAAACATTTTATAGAACAGCCGCTGTCCCAGCTGCGCCGGGTTAACCCAGTCGCCCGGCTGGAACGCCTGCCCGAGCACCTGGATAACGTCGGTCGTTTTTCGGCGGGTGTTCAGCTGGATAGCGCCGCCGGAGGCCTTGTAAAAGCCTGTCAGGCAGTTAAACACCGTGGTTTTTCCCGCACCGTTCGGACCGATAAGCGCGGTGATCGACCCGCGGCGCACCTCCAGATTGACGTCATTCAGCGCCTTTATGCCGCCAAAATGCATCATCAGGTGCTCTACGCGCAGTATGGTTGCGTTCATGGCGCCACGCCCTTACGCACGGTAAAACCGCTGCGGTTTATCCGGATCAGGCCGCGGGGCCGCCAAATCATCATGCCCACCATCAGCATGCCGAACAGCAGCACGCGGTATTCCGCAAAGCTGCGCAGCAGCTCCGGGGTGACCGTCAGGACAAACGCCGCCAGCACCACGCCCACGGTCGAGCCCATCCCTCCGAGCACCACGATGGCGAGGATCAGCGCGGATTCAAAAAAGGTGAACGAGGTGGGGTTAACGAAGCCCTGGTAGGTGGCGAAGAACACGCCGGCAATGCCCGCCGTCGATGCGCCCAGCGTAAAAGCCGATAGCTTCACCAGCACGTGGTTCAGGCCCATCGCGCGGCAGGCAATCTCGTCTTCGCGCAGCGCCTCCCACGCCCGGCCGATCGGCATTCGCGTCAGCCGGTGCTTGATGTAAAGCACCAGCAGCACCACGATAAACAGCACCGCGTAGATGAAGATAAACTTCATGTTCGGGTTATAGGTCAGGCCGAAGAACTCGTGAAACGGCACGCCGCCCTCTTTTGCGCGTCGGCCAAACTCGAGGCCGAAGAGGGTAGGAGGCGGGGCAGAGACGCCGTTCGGGCCGCCGGTAAAGGTCAGCCAGTTGTTAAGGATCAGGCGAATAATCTCGCCGAAGCCGAGCGTCACGATCGCCAGATAATCGCCGTGCATGCGCAGCACCGGGAAGCCGAGCAGCGCGCCCGCGGCGGCGGCCATCAGCGCGGCCAGCGGCAGCATGCTCCAGAAACCCAGCCCAAGATACTGGTACCCAAGCGCCAGGCCATAGGCCCCGATGGCGTAAAAGGCGACGTACCCCAGATCCAGAAGACCGGCCAGGCCAACCACGATGTTCAGGCCAAGGCCGAGCAGGACGTAGATCAGCCCGAGGATGGCGACGGTCAACACGTATTTGGTTGCGACAAAGGGAAAGCAGATCGCAAGAGCGATAATCAGCGGAACGATCCAGCGCAGGCGGCTTTTGTACTCCGGCGGGCGAACGTAAACCCCCGCGCTGTCGGCCTCAAAGCGCGCCTGAAACCGCGCGCCGGGCGGGGTGGCTAAAAATGCGCTCAGCAGAAAGCGTCCCAGCATCACGATGGCGATAATCCACGCCAGCCGCTTTCCCTCAACGTTGAAGCTGTAGCCGTCCAGAACAACGCCGGCGACAGGGCCAAAGATAATGAGCGCGATAAGGCCGGAGAAAACCGCGTCCAGCACGCAGCGCTTCAGGGAGAAACCCTCGGATGGTGTCATCTCTCTGTTCCTTATACTTTGGCGACGACGGGGCGGCCAAGAAGCCCCTGGGGGCGGAAGATCAGGATCACGACCAGCAATCCAAACGAGAACACATCTTTGTAGTCGGAGTTCACCATGCCGGAAAACTGCGCTTCGGCGACCCCCAGTATCAGCCCGCCGAGCATGGCGCCGGGCAGAGAGCCAATGCCGCCCAGCACCGCGGCGGTAAAGGCCTTAATGCCAATGACGAACCCGACGTAGAAATCAAAGGTTCCGTAGTTCATGGTGATCAGCACGCCGGCAAGGCCCGCCATCGCCGCGCCGATCACAAACACCAGCGAGATCACCCGGTCGGTATTAATCCCAAGGATCGACGCCATTTTACGGTCCTGCTGCACCGCGCGGCACATGCAGCCCAGCCTGGTGTGGCTGATGATCCACGTCAGCAGCAGCATGCCCGCAAGCGACGCTAAAAGGATGAAGATTTTGGTATAGGTGATCTGAACGAAGCCCTCTCCCAGATGGACGCGGAACACGCCGTCAAGCAGGGTGGGCACCCCCTGCTGGCGCGGCCCCTGGCTGAGCTGGGCATAGTTTTGCAGGATCAGGGACATCCCGATGGCGGAGATCAGCGGCGCCAGCCGCGTCGAGTTGCGCAGCGGCCTGTAGGCGATGCGCTCGATGGTCCAGCCGTACACCCCCGTCACCACGATGGTGAAGACCAGCGTGCCGAGAATAAGCAGGGGAAATGACTGCAGGCCGAAGAACGACAGTAGCGCCAGGCCAATGGCGCAGAGATAGGCGGAGATCATATACACCTCGCCGTGGGCGAAGTTAATCATGCCAATAATGCCGTACACCATGGTGTAACCGATGGCGATCAGCCCGTAGACGGACCCCAGCGTTAACCCATTCACTAGCTGTTGCAGGAAGAATGTGCTCATCATCGCGCGCTCGTGTTATATGCCGCGCGTTGCGCGCGGGCTGCTGTTTATTACGCGCCGGCGGGCGAGCCCGTCGACGCTGAGCGTGACTCCGTCCCGTTACGGCACTTCCTTATACTTTCCTTTATCGTCCCACTGGTACACCACGTAGTCAGAGACCTTCAGATCGCCCTTGCTGTCCCACGCCTTTTTGCCCATCACGGTCTCGACGGGATTGGCCTTCAGCCACTCGCTGGCCTTGGCGGAGTCCGTCCCCTTTGTGGCCTTGAACGCGGCGGCGATGGCCTGAATAGAGGCGTAGGAGTAAAGCGTGTAGCCTTCAGGCTCGAACTTGCCCGCGCGGAATTTTTCGATAACGGCTTTGCCGTCCGGGATCAGGCGCGGATCTTTACCAAAGGTCATGTAGATGCCGTTGGTGTACTGCGGACCTCCGGCGGCGGTTACCATCTCTTCGTTGACGATGCAGTCGCCGGAGAAGAACTTCGCCTGCAGGCCTTGTTCACGCATCTGGCGCACCAGCGGGCCGGCCTCCGGATGGCAGCCGCCGAAGAAGACCACGTCCGGCTTTTGCGCGCCGATTTTGGTGACCAGGGCGTTAAAATCTTTCTCGCCGCGCGATAGCCCTTCGTACATCACGTCCTGCACGCCGCGCTTGGCCAGCGCGGCCTTGGTGGCGTCTGCCAGCCCCTGTCCGTAGGTGTCTTTATCGTGGATGATGACCACGCGTTTGGCCTTCAGCTTATCGATAATAAAATCGCTGGCGACCTGGCCCTGCTGGTCGTCGCGCCCGCACATGCGGAACATATCGCTCATGCCGCGTTCGGTAATGAGCGGGTTAGTCGAGCCCGGAGTGATGGCAAGGATCCCCGCATCGCTATACACCTCCGAGGCGGGCATGGTGGAAGAGGAGCAGAAGTGGCCCACGACGGCCTTCACCTTGTCCTGGTCGACAAGGCGGTTAGCGACGGCCACGGCCTGTTTAGGTTCACAGGCGTCATCGCCCTGAACCAGCTTAATTTTCTCGCCGTTGATCCCGCCCGCCGCGTTAATGTCCTCCGCGGCCTGCGTTGCCCCGTGCCAGTACTGATCGCCATAGGTGGCATTCGGCCCGGTGAACGGTCCGGCAACGCCTATAACAATATCGGCCCGGGCGGAAAACGCCGTCACCAGACAGCCTGCCAGCACGAGAGAGAGAGGAGTTCTGATAAATTTCAGCGACATTATGTTGTTCCTTAGCAAAGAGGTTTTTGCACCACGGTCTGTACCCGAGCGCCTGACGGCGTCGTCAATCCAAAAACAAAAGCAAGAACAAAATGCACCAAGTGAGCGGGACACAAATATCAGCCTGCTTATTACGGCGAGGTTTCCTTGTGCATGTCGGCACGTAAAACAATAAGCAAAAATGTTGCCAGAAGGGCCAACCGCAGAGAGCGGGTTGCGACACGTTGAGTATAGAGCGCCGTTTCGCGCCGCCCTGCGGGAGAGCGTGAAATTACAGCGGAGATCACATCTCGTTAACAACGATGCCCATAAGTTGTGCAAGCGTCACGATTTGCACATTTATGCAGCAATAAAGGCCTAAACTTCAGATAGGCATGCGGGATGAACTGTGTCAGGATCGTTTCCTTTTTTATCAGGAGTGACAGCAATGACGGAAGGCCCATTAAATGAAAGCGAAATGGCATGGCTGGAAGAGACGCTCATGTCCTACGGCCATGACGATGCGTCCGTGATTGACGTGTCCGAGCTCGACGGCATGCTTACCGCAGTGCTATCAGGTCCGCGCGTGGTTGAGCCGGATACCTGGCTGGTTGCCGTTTGGGGCGGCGAAAAGCACATCCCGCGCTGGAAAAACGATCGTGAGATGAACCGTTTTATCGATCTCTGCTTCAAGCATATGAACGATATCGCCGAGCGTCTGAGCGAGTACCCGGATCAGTTTGAGCCGATGTTTGGCTTTAACGACGTGGACGGACAGAGCTTTACGGTGGTGGAAGAGTGGTGCTACGGCTACATGCGCGGCGTTGCGCTGACCGACTGGTCCGCACTGCCGGACGCGCTGAAGGCGGATCTTGACGCGATTGCGCTGCACGGGTCGGAAGAGTACAGCGAGACGCTGGACGAGCTGACCGAAGAGGAGTACACCGCCAGCATTGAACGCATTCAGCCAGCGGCGCTTCGCCTGTACAACTACTGGGTTGAGAATCCGCAGCAGCCCGAGGCGCAAAAGCCGATCGTTAACGGCACGAAGGTCGGACGTAACGATCCCTGTCCCTGCGGGAGTGGGAAGAAGTTTAAGAGCTGTTGTTTGCACTGAAAAAATACGGGGCGCATGATGCGCCCCGTATTCTTACCCCACTTCCGGCAGCAGCCCCGCTGCGATCAGGAACTGCACCAGAATAATCGCCACGCCGCAGGCGAACACGATGCACAGCAGCGGTTTGCCTCCCGCTACGCGATAGCCTTGCTCAGGATGCTGCTGGCGGCTTTTCCACGCCAGTAGCGACGGCAGCAGCAGGGCCAGCACGGAGAGCGCCACGCCCGCATACCCCAGCGCCATCACAAACCCGCGCGGATAAAACAGCGCAAAGGCCAGCGGCGGTAGGAAGGTGATCGCCCCGGTCTGTAAACGTCCGGCAACGGTGTTGCGGCGCTGGAAAAGGTCGGCCAGATAATCAAACAGGCCGAGCGCCACGCCGAGGAAGGAGGTGGCCAGCGCCAGGTCGGCAAACAGATGCACGGCCAGCTCAACGTGAGACGAGGTCACCACGTTGCGCAGCGCCACCAGGAAACCGTTCAGCCCGGAGTGCTCCGCCATTAGCCCAACAAAGGTTGAGGAGTCAATGCTGCCCAGCGTCACCAGCTGCCAGAAGATATAGGCAATCAGCGGGATCGCGCTGCCGATAACGAACACGCGGCGCAGCTTGCGGGTATCGCCATTCATATAGCTGACGATGCTCGGCACGCTGCCGTGGAAGCCAAACGAGGTGAAAATTACCGGGATGGCGGAAAGCGCCAGCCCTTTTTCAAGCGGCATCGTCAGCAGGTTGACCTTGTGCACGTGCGGCGCGAGAAGGGCCAGCATCACGACAAGGAAAACGATCTTGGCGCTGAACAGGAAGCGGTTGAACAGATCGACCAGCGACGTGCCGACGCAAACCACGCCGCCGCCGATGAGGGCAAAGAAAATGGCCCCCGCTGTGGGCGTGAGGTAAGTACCGAACCCGTCGTTAATGCTGGAGGCAATCAGCTCGCCGGCGCCGCTGATGTAGGCCGCGGTCAGCGCGTACATCAGGAACATCATGCTAAAGCCCGCGATCCACTGGCCATAGCGCCCGAGGTAGCGCGCGGCAAGCGAGCCGAGCCCGGTATCGGCCGGAACGTGCTGGTAAACCTCAAGCAGCAGCAGGGCGGTGTAGCACATCAGCGCCCACAGGCCGCCCAGCAGCAGTAATGTCACGCTAAACCCAACGCCTGCTGCCGCCAGCGGCATCGCCAGCATTCCTGCGCCAATCGTCGTACCCGCAACGATAAAAATACTTCCCAGAGTTCTGTTTTTCACGCTTTCCTCTACAACGGTGCCGTATCGCGACCAATTCTGCGGCGCAGAGTAAGGGAAAAGTGCACACTCGTCAAATCAGCGTTACAAGGCGTGTAACGATAAAATTACAGTGTTGAGCTGGACCTAAAGAGCGGGCGGTGAAGGAGAAATTACTGCGGGAGAAGAGGATTCAACGCGAAAAAGAAAATGTGGCCGCATAAATAAAAACGGTGCTGAAAGAACAGCACCGTTTTTATTATTAATTCTGCGTATCGAGCGTCGCCAGTTCTTTATCGATAAAGTAAAGACCTTCGCCGGATTTGCCCGCCAGAGAGAGTTTATCCAGCACGGATTTAAACAGCTTCTCTTCTTCATGCTGCTCGGCAACATACCACTGCAGGAAATTAAAGGTAGGATAATCCTGGCTGGTCATCGCGGCGTGAACCAGCTCGTTAATTTTCTGGGTAATTAGCTGCTCGTGCTCGTAGGTCGCCCGGAACAGCTCGTCCAGAGACGCATACTCCGCGAAGGGAGACTGGACCGTTTCGATGCGCGGCAGGCTGCCGGTATCCGTAAGATAATCAAACAGGCGCTGCATGTGCGTCATCTCTTCCTGCGCGTGGCGGCGCAAAAACGCGGCGGCGCCTTCAAGGCTGTGGAAGCTGCACCACGCGCTCATCTGCTGATAGAGCAGAGAGGAAAATAGCTCAAGGTTCATTTGCGCATTAAGCTTGTCGATCATTTCATTTTTCAACATGGTGCCGCTCCGTTTTATTATGTCTGAATGACGATGGGCGACACTATAATTTGTTATTTAATTATTTGCAAAAAGTAAAATAAATACTTTCATTTATTAAAAATACGAATGGGAATAAAACGCATTAGCGGAATATGTTATTTATTAATGCGAATTACTTACGTTCTTAATCAGCAAAACTGCCAGCGGCGCTGGCAGCATTAATTAATACCATGGATTCGCTGCGCTCGGGTTAACGGCATAGCCCATGCATTTGTACTGGAGGGTGATGGTGTCGTTCAGGCACACGGAGCCGCTCGTCAGGCTGCAGGTGGTGATGGGCTGTCCGTAGGCGGACGCGGTGGCATACCCCATGCTTTGACAGGCTTTAGCCGCGGTGCCGTTCGTCACATACTCATCGTATCGGGCGTTTTGCAGCATGGCCTGGCCGTAGTCGAGGCGAACGATGCCGTTTGGCGCATCCTTATTGCTTACCTCAGCCTGGCGGGTCACGCTGCATCCCGCGAGCAGCAGGAGGGCACCGGCAACGAATAATTTGTTCATATGTCGCTCATTGGTGAATGAAGATACCCTATCGTACCTGCAGACGTCCGGCACAATGGCAGGAATAGCCGGACAATCTGCCCTCTCTCTTTTTAACGGGGCGGGTTAATCGGCCATGCTGTCAAAAATGGCTTTGAACCGCAGGTGGTGCTGGCGGAACAGGGCGATCAGCTGCGGGTCGAAATGCCGTCCGGCACCTTCGAGTATCAGCTCGCAGGCGCGCTCGTGCGTAAAGCTCGGTTTATACACCCGCTTTTGCCGGAGCGCGTCATAGACGTCCGCCAGCGCCAGTATCCGCGCCTCAAGCGGGATCTGTTCACCGCGTAACCCCTGCGGATAACCGCTGCCGTCCCATTTTTCATGGTGGAAGTGAATGATATTCTCGGCTATCGCGCCCAGCCCAAGCCCCTGGATGATGCGCCAGCCCTTGAGGGTGTGGAGCTTCATTTCCTCAAACTCTTCTGCCGTGAGCGGGCCTTGCTTGCGCAGTATGCGGTCCGGGACGGCAATTTTACCCACGTCGTGAAGGGAGGCGAAATGTTCGATATCCCGAATCATCCTGCGCGAAAGGCCCAGCTCGCGCGCCATCAGGCCGCAGTACTGCGCCACCCGCTGAATGTGGCTTCCGGTTTCGTCATCGTGGGCGCGGTTAATCTTTTCCAGCGCCTGAACCATGTTGCGGTTCACGATGCGGTTCTGCCTGATATGGCGGCGCATCATTAACAGCATGCCGAGGCTGAACAGCACCGTTATCAGCAACATCACGCTGATGACCTTCAGCGTGTTGCGGGTGAGTTCCGGGAAGGCGCTTTGCTCCTCCCGGCGTTCAATTTGGGTTCTGAATTCAGAGAGGCGATGGATTTGCGACAGCAGGCTGAACAGCGGGTGATCCGGCTGTACCCATGGGCCAATGACAAATTCCGTTCGCGTCACCCCGGCCACTTTCAGCACGCCGCGGAACAGCTCGTTTCCCCGCAGCGACGACTCAAGGGAGCTGAGGTCGCCGAGAATGTAATCAATTTTATTGTTTTCAATGGTATCGATAAGCGCGTCGACGCTGCGGCGCGTCACGACGGTTGCGTCGTTGCCAAACCGCTGGCGCAGGTAGGCGGCGGAAAACGATCCTTCCAGCACGCCGACGCGCTGGTTGCGCACGCTCTCTTCATCCCACAGGAAAGGCTGACCGATGCGGTTGTAATAGGCGTTGTGCCAGGCAACGTCCGGGCCGATGCGCCCGGCGGCATGCTCCGGGCTGGTGCTTTCGGCGATGTCCACCAGGCGCACCGGCCAGGCCTCGCCTCGGAGCGCGCGGGTGTAATTATCGACGTAGTGGACGTCGACCGTCAGGCCCAGCAGGTCGCGCATGTCGTTAATCAGGTCAATGGCCGTTCCGTGATAGCCCTGGCGGTCCTTCCAGATCAGCGGCGCAAAGTTTTCATTTTTCGGCAGCGTGACGCTCAGCCGATGGGTGGCGATCCAGCGCTTTTCCGTCGGCGAAATGACGATGCGGCTCAGCAGATAGTTTCGTCTGCTCTCGTCGAGGGACTTTTGCAGCTCTCCGCTGCGGTGCCATTCGGCGATAAAGGTATTAATTTTCTCGCGCAGGGGGAGCAGCTCGGGGCTAAAGCCCAGCACGACAGGTATGCGCAGCTCGGGGAAGGGGCGGGAGATAAGGTAATAGCGCTGGGTGTTCTCCATCTCTGAGGCATCATTGATATAAAAATCAGCCTCGCGATCGGCAAGCAGCCTAAAGGCCTCATCGCTCGAAGAGACGAGCCTCAGCGCGCGGAAGGTGAGATTGGGATAGCGCTGCTGCACGCCTTCGAGCGTGGCGTCGTCCCGGCGAAACAGGACGCGCGCGTGGTTGAGCTGCTCCACGCTGGTGACCGTCATCGACGGGCTTGCCGCGACCACTTCATTATCAAACAGGCGCGCGGAAAGGATCTTGGTTCTGGCGCGTTTCTCCGTCCTCAATACGCCCGCGTAGATGCCGTAGTCGTCGTGGGCAAAGCGCTGCCCGATATCGCTGCCCGAAAGCGGCTTTAGCTCAAGGCGCGTGCCGAGCTTCTTATTAATGGCGGCGATCAAATCGGGGTAGAAGCCGCGCAGCTCGCCCTGCGGCGTGCGCCAGGATTCGAAATCATTGGCATCATAAATCCAGACGGGGACCGGCTTATCTGGCTCAGCGGCATGAAGAAACGGGCTGCAAGCCCAGAATAAGGAGAAGATAAAGAGGAGTGAGACGGTGCGTGGCTTCCCGCGTCGCAGATTCACAGGTATCCCCATGTGGCATTATTGTCTTGAGATGAAGTCTAGCTAAGTGGCGAGGCCGGGAGTAGCGATTTTTTACTTTATATTAACGTTTGCGCGGCGGGCGACGGTTCGTAAAACTGTGAGGTTATCTTTATTTTTTAAAACATCTTTTCATATAATTTGAAATGTTGTTTGGGTGATAGTAAGGTAATAGCGTAAAGGTATCCAAAGCGGGATGTCCCGCCACGCATTCAGGAGAAACGAATGAAAATTGCACTGATGATGGAAAACAGCCAGGCAGCCAAAAATGCGATCGTTCTTAACGAACTCAGGACCGTCGCGGATGAAAAAGGCTTCCCGGTTTATAACGTGGGCATGAGCGACGAGAACGATCATCATCTGACCTACATCCATCTGGGCATAATGGCGAGCATTCTGCTGAACTCAAAGGCCGTGGACTTTGTCGTGACCGGGTGCGGCACCGGGCAGGGGGCGCTGATGTCCCTGAACATTCATCCGGGCGTCGTGTGCGGCTACTGCATCGATCCGGCCGATGCGTTCCTGTTTGCCCAGATCAACAACGGCAACGCGCTCTCGCTGCCGTTTGCCAAAGGCTTTGGCTGGGGAGCGGAGCTGAACGTGCGCTTTATCTTTGAAAAAGCGTTCACCGGCCGCAACGGCGAAGGCTACCCGCCGGAGCGTAAAGAACCTCAGGTGCGCAACGCCGGTATTCTTAACCAGGTCAAAGCGGCCGTCGTGAAAGAGAACTATCTGGACACGCTGCGCGCCATCGATCCTGAACTGGTGAAGACCGCGGTCTCCGGCCAGCGCTTCCAGCAGTGCTTCTTTGAAAACTGCCAGGATAAAGCGATCGACGCGTTCGTGCGCGGCATCGTTGGCTAACCGATCCCCGCCGGGCGGCGCTGCGCCGTTCGGCATATACCCCCTCGTAGTCACTCCACTCCGCCGTAACCTATCCATAAGTGTGATGTGCATCACAAAAAGATTGATTTTTGTGATGATGGTCATATTATAAGCGCATTGACAATAATACCTGCACACCACGTTACCGGAGCACCATCATGAAATTGCGCAAAATCCTGAAAAGCATGTGGGCGAACTACTGCAAAACCTTCAAAGACGTTCCGCCGGGCGCGATGTTTTGATGAAAAAACCTGCTTCGGCAGGTTTTTTTGTCTCTGCGCCTCGCTCGGGGGAGATGTCGGGGCGCGCGTTTTGCTACTATGACCGCCTTTGAAAAAGGAGAACCCCCATGTCGCAAAACCTGAGCGCCGATCAGGAACTGGTGTCTGACGTCGTTGCATGCCAGCTGGTCATTAAGCAAATCCTCGACGTCCTTGACGTTATCGCCCCGGTCGAAGTGCGTGAAAAGATGTCCACGCAGCTGAAAAACATCGATTTCGCCAGCCATCCCGCGGCGGCCGATCCGGTTACGCTCCGTGCGATCCAGAAGGCCATTGCGCTGATTGAGCTGCGCTTCACGCCGCAGGGCGAGTCCCACTAGGCCATGACGTAGGGCGACCGCGATGTCGCCCTTCGGCTGCATCAGAAGAAGGTCTGCACCAGCAGGTAGCTCGCCGCGCAGGCGCAGCTCACGCCAATCAGCCCCGGCAGGATAAAGCTATGGTTGATGATAAACTTGCCGATGCGGGTCGTTCCTGAACGGTCGAAGCCAATGCAGGCCAGGTCGCTGGGATAGGTTGGCAGCACAAAGTACCCGTAGGACGCGGGGAAGAAGGCGATCAGCATCTTCGGCTCAACCCCCAGCATCAGCCCCATCGGCGCGACGGCCGTCAGCGCCGCCGCCTGGCTGTTCACCAGCTTGGACACCAGAAACAGCACGATGGCGTAGGTCCAGGGATGGCTTTTTACCACGCCTTCCAGCGCCATTTTCAGCTCGTCCAGGTGCGCCTGGAAAAACGTATCGCTCATCCACGCCACGCCAAACACCGAGAAAATCGCCACCATGCCGGCCTTAAACACCGCGCCGCTGGAGATCGCTGCCGCGTTTACCTTACAGGCGATCAGCATGACCGCACCGGCAATCAGCATCATCATCTGGATGACGAGGTTCATCGACAGGGCGGTCATTTTGCCCTTCACCTCGAAGGCCGGACGCAGGTCGGGCAGCGCGCCCAGCAGCACAACCACCGCGATCCCGGCGAAGAAAATCCAGGTTGACCAGTAGGCCTGCTTAGGGAACCGCTGATTCATCAGGGTTTCCGTACCGCCGTAGATAAACTCCCGCTGCTTCGGATCGGTGAGCTTTTGCTGGAACTCGGCGTCGTCCGCCAGGTCTTTGCCGCGACGCAGGCTCCAGAGCGCGGCGATCGCCACGCCAAACAGCGAGGCCGGTACGGACACCGCCAGAATTTCAAGAATTCCCCAGCCCTGGCCGATGCCGTGCTGAGCGGCCAGAATGGACACCAGTGAGACCACGGCGACCGAAACGGGAGACGCGGTGATGGCCATTTGCGACGCAACGGAGGCCACGGCCATGGGGCGCTCGGGGCGGATGCCTTTTTTTAGCGCGATGTCGGCGATGATGGGAAACATGGTGTACACAACGTGCCCGGTGCCGCAGAGAAAGGTTAGCGTCCAGGTGGTAAACGGCGCGAGAAGGGTGATGTGCTGGGGATGTTTGCGCAGCAGGCGCTCGGCAAACTGCATCATCACGTTCAGGCCGCCGGCGGTTTGCAGCGTGGCCGCGCAGCCAATGACGGCGAGAATGGTCAGCATCACGTCGACCGGCGGTTTGCCCGGCTGTAAGCCAAACGCGAACGTCAGGATAAACAGGCCGATGCCGCTTATCAGCCCAAGCCCCATGCCGCCATACCGCGTTCCCACCAGCAGGCAGAGGATAATAACAATAAACTCAATGGTGATCATGATGCTCCCTCGTCGATGATAATGAAATTATGTAAATCATTACACGATGTAGGGTTATTCATTGGGAGCGAGATCTGATTTGTTAAAACTGAATAAAAGCAGGGGGTTGCTGGCAGATAGGGGAGGGAGAATCAGATTAACCGGGAGGCTGTCGCCCGCATATCGGGAGAGCGGGCGACAGACGGCGTGGATCAGTGCTGCTGCTCGGTTGCAATCTCAAGAAGATGGCGATCGGTCTGCTCCTGACAAATTCCCGCGCGTTTTGCGCTGCGAATTTCTTCAGCAAGCGTCTTAAGCAGCGCGCCGTCCAGGCGTTGCTCTTTATCCATGTCGCGCAGGAAATTCAGCGTGGTGCTGTCGTGCTGCGCCTTTGCCTCTGCCGCCAGGCTGCTGAGGGTAAGGCGGCGCTGCTCGTGCTCCTCCAGCGTTTTCTGGAACAATGCTTCCAGGGAATCGTAATCATCGTCCATCGCGTCGAGTGCTTTCACAATGGGGTTACCCCCGGCGTTTTTCATAAAGTTGAAAACGCGCATCATGTGCGTCACGTTATTTTGCGCCTGGGTACGAAAGAAAGTTGCCGTACCCAACAGGCTATTTTCGGAACACCACTTGCTCAGCGAGAGGTGCAAATTTGAAGCGTAGAACTCCAGGTTCATCTGGGCGTTCAATTTTTGAATCATCGTTTGAGTAGCCATACAAATATCCTTATAGAGCGTGAGGCCGGTGAAAAGCTAGTCAACCCTGAGGGGGAGATTAACGTCCAGAGCCGCACGTGACCTGATTACATAAAGGGTTTTGCTGCTGAAAAATACATGACCTTAATTCACTTCCCGTGTGCACTATAAATAAGCATACCTTCATCATAGGTCTAAGAAAACTCTTAAGTAGGCTGTGTTTACCGTACATTACAATGTTTAATATAGTTGAAAATTTCAACATTATCTGAGAAATTATAAATTAATTAAAATATTGATTTTATTGTATATATCGTCTTTCGTTGGCAGGTTTGATTGACGCGGCAGTTTGCGGCATAGCGAAAATTCTGAATCAAAAAAGCAATTCAGACTAATCGTTGAAAATATATTATGCAGGGTGAAAATTGATACAGATCATTTTGCCTCTTATTCAGTGAAGTGTGATCGTCACGGGAGAATGTGTAGACGCATGATAATAAAATGAAACATTGTTTTAATTGCTGAATTATTGAGGTTGAAAAATGAAGAAAGTGGCCGTACTGCTCGCTCCTGGTTTCGAAGAGGCGGAAGCCGTTATCACGATTGATATACTGCGCCGTTTGCAGATTGACGTCGAAACGCTGGCCTGCGCCGACTCGCGCGCGGTGGTGAGCTACCACAACATCCCGATGGTGGCCGACAGCACGTTATCCGAGCGAATGGCAACGCGCTATGACGCCGTTGTACTGCCCGGCGGGCCGCAGGGGAGCCATAATCTTGCAGCCAGTCGGGAGGTCATACGCTTCGTGGCCGCGCACGATGAAAGTGGAAAGCTCATTTGCCCGATCTGCTCCGCGGCAGCGCGCGTGCTCGGCGGTAACGGCCTGCTGAAGGGGCGGCGCTACGTCTGCTCGGGCGACCTATGGCAATCCGTCGATGACGGGCAGTACGTTGATGCACCGGTTGTTGAGGATAAAAATCTGATCAGCGGCAAAGGGCTGGGGCACGCCTTCGACTTTGCGCTGACGCTCGCTGCGCGGCTGCTGGGGGACGAAACGCCCGTACGCGACCACGCGGATCACATCTATTACCGCTGGTAATTTTCCCGCCGGGCGCAGCGGCGCCCGGCAGACAGGGACGTCCTGACTGATCTTATGGATAATTCTGCTTAACCCACTGCTATTTGTAGGACAAAAGCGGCCTTTTTTATGTCTTTTTCCGCTGAATTTATGTACGCAATTACTGTAATTCTGCGGTGTGATGCCGCTCTCTTATGGATGATTAATTTCCCGCTAAAACTATCCCAGCACTCACGCTTATCACCCGTTAAGCGCTAATGCCTTGTTTTACGTCCGATTAAATAAGAAACACGCTGATATTCCCTACAGATTAAAACGCTAAAGCTGGAGTTAACCATGCACAAATTCACTAAAGCGCTGGCGGCCATTGGCCTCGCCGCCGTTATGTCACAATCCGCTATCGCCGAAAATTTAAAGCTGGGCTTTTTGGTCAAGCAGCCTGAAGAGCCCTGGTTCCAGACCGAATGGAAATTTGCCGATAAGGCCGGGAAAGACCTGGGGTTTGACGTCATCAAAATCGCCGTGCCTGACGGGGAAAAAACGCTGAACGCCATCGACAGCCTGGCGGCCAGCGGCGCGAAAGGGTTCGTCATCTGTACGCCGGATCCGAAACTGGGCTCCGCCATTATGGCGAAAGCGCGCGGCTACGATATGAAGGTTATCGCCGTTGACGACCAGTTCGTAAACGCTAAGGGCAAGCCGATGGATACGGTCCCGCTGGTCATGATGGCGGCGACCAAAATCGGCGAGCGTCAGGGGCAAGAACTCTATAAGGAGATGCAAAAGCGCGGGTGGGACGTGAAAGAGACCGGCGTCATGGCGATTACTGCCGATGAGCTCGACACCGCGCGCCGCCGCACCTCCGGCTCGATGGAGGCCCTGAAGGCGGCCGGGTTCCCGGAAAAACAGATCTACAAAGTGCCTACCAAATCTAACGATATCCCGGGCGCATTCGATGCCGCTAACTCCATGCTGGTTCAGCATCCGGAAGTCAAACACTGGCTGGTGGTCGGCATGAACGACAACACCGTGCTGGGCGGCGTGCGCGCAACGGAAGGACAGGGCTTTAAGGCGCCTGACGTGATCGGTATCGGCATTAACGGCGTCGATGCGGTGAGCGAGCTTTCCAAAGCGCAGGCCACCGGCTTCTTTGGCTCGCTGCTGCCAAGCCCGGACGTGCACGGCTATAAGTCCAGCGAAATGCTCTACAACTGGGTCACCAAAGGGGCAGAGCCGCCGAAATTCACCGAAGTGACCGACGTGGTGCTGATCACCCGCGACAACTTCAAGGAAGAGCTAGCGAAAAAAGGACTGGGCGGTAAGTAATACGCCGTGATTGCGCCCCTCGCGCGCCGTGAGGGGCCAGACGTTCACACAACACGACTCACGGAGACGTTATGCAACAGTCTGATCCGTATCTTTCGTTTCGCGGCATCGGCAAGACGTTCCCCGGCGTTAACGCGCTGACCGATATCAGCTTTGACTGCTATGCCGGTCAGGTTCACGCCCTGATGGGGGAAAACGGTGCGGGAAAATCCACGCTGCTCAAAATCCTCAGCGGTAACTATGCGCCGACCACCGGCGCGATCGCGCTCCGCGGTGAAGAGCTGGCGTTTGCCAATACCACCGAGGCGCTGAACGCCGGGGTGGCGATCATCTATCAGGAGCTGCATCTGATCCCGGAGATGACCGTCGCCGAGAACATCTACCTAGGCCAGCTTCCCCACCGGGGCGGGCTGGTCAACCGCTCGCTGCTCAACTACGAAGCGGGGCTGCAGCTGCAGCATCTGGGCCTGGACATCGATCCGCAAACGCCGCTGAAGTACCTTTCCATCGGCCAGTGGCAGATGGTCGAGATCGCCAAGGCGCTGGCGCGCAACGCCAAGGTCATCGCCTTTGACGAGCCGACCAGCTCGCTGTCGGCGCGGGAGATTGAAAACCTGTTCCGCGTGATCCGCGAGCTGCGCAAAGAGGGCCGCGTGATCCTCTATGTTTCGCACCGCATGGAGGAGATTTTTGCCCTCAGCGACGCGATCACGGTCTTTAAGGACGGGCGCTACGTGCGCACATTCGACGACATGGCGCAGGTCAACCACGACGTGCTGGTGCAGGCAATGGTGGGGCGCGAGCTGGGCGACATTTACCACAGGCAGCCGCGCGAGTACGGCGGCGAGCGGCTGCGCCTGGAGCAGGTCAAAGCGGCTGGGGTGCGCATGCCGGTGAGCCTGACGGTGCGCAGCGGCGAAATCGTCGGCCTTTTCGGCCTGGTGGGCGCCGGGCGCAGCGAGCTGATGAAAGGGCTGTTCGGCGGCACGCGCATCACCGGCGGGCAGGTGTTTATCGACGGCGAGGCGGTGGATATCCAGAAGCCCGCCCACGCCATCCGCGCGGGGATGATGCTCTGCCCGGAGGACAGGAAAGCCGACGGCATCATCCCGGTCCACTCGGTGCGGGACAACATCAACATTTCGGCGCGGCGCAAAAACATCCGCGCGGGCTGCCTGATTAACGACGGCTGGGAGGAGAGCAATGCCGACCGCCATATCCGCTCGCTCAATATCAAAACGCCGGGCGCGGAGCAGCTGATCATGAACCTTTCCGGCGGCAACCAGCAGAAGGCGATCCTCGGCCGCTGGCTGTCGGAAGAGATGAAGGTGATTTTGCTCGACGAGCCGACGCGCGGGATTGACGTTGGGGCGAAGCACGAAATCTACAACGTGATATATGAACTGGCAAAGCGCGGCGTGGCGGTGTTGTTCGCCTCCAGCGATCTGCCTGAGGTGCTTGGCGTGGCCGACCGCATCGTGGTGATGCGCGAAGGCGAAATCGCCGGGGAGTTACTGCATGAGCAGGCGAATGAACAGCGGGCCTTGAGTCTCGCCATGCCTAAAGTCAGCCAGGCTGTCGCCTGAGTAAGGAGCTAATGATGTCCTCTGTTACTACAACCGGTACGCCGAAGTCGGCCTTCAGCCTTGGGCGCATCTGGGATCACTACGGCATGCTGGTGGTGTTTGCGGTGCTGTTCCTCGCCTGCGCGATTTTCGTACCGAACTTTGCCACCTTCATCAACATGAAGGGCCTGGGGCTGGCTATCTCAATGTCCGGGATGGTGGCGTGCGGCATGCTGTTCTGCCTGGCCTCCGGTGATTTCGACCTCTCCGTGGCCTCGGTGATTGCCTGCGCGGGCGTGACCGCCGCGGTGGTCATCAACATGACCGAAAGCCTGTGGATTGGCGTCTTTGCGGGGCTGATGCTGGGCGTGCTAAGCGGCCTGGTAAACGGCTTCGTCATTGCCCGCCTGAAGATTAACGCCCTGATCACCACGCTTGCGACGATGCAAATCGTGCGCGGGCTGGCCTACATTATCTCTGACGGTAAAGCGGTGGGGATTGAAGACGAGCGCTTCTTCACCCTCGGGTACGCCAACTGGCTGGGCCTGCCCGCGCCGATTTGGCTGACGGTGGCCTGCCTGATCGTGTTTGGCTTCCTGCTTAACCGCACCACGTTCGGCCGCAACACCCTGGCCATCGGCGGCAACGAGGAGGCGGCGCGCCTGGCGGGCGTTCCCGTCGTGCGCACCAAGATCATCATCTTTGTGCTTTCCGGGCTGGTCTCCGCCGCGGCGGGGATTATTCTGGCCTCGCGCATGACCAGCGGCCAGCCGATGACCTCCATCGGATACGAGCTGATCGTCATTTCAGCCTGCGTGCTGGGTGGGGTTTCTCTGAAAGGCGGCATCGGAAAAATCTCATATGTGGTGGCCGGTATCCTGATTCTGGGGACCGTGGAGAACGCCATGAACCTGCTGAATATTTCGCCGTTCTCGCAGTACGTCGTGCGTGGCCTGATCCTGCTGGCGGCGGTGATATTCGACCGTTACAAGCAAAAAGCGAAGCGTACCGTCTGAGCATTTCCCCGTTCGATTTATGCTCAACTATTAATCCTGGCTGAGCCTCCTGCCGCCCCGCCAGTTTCCCCGGCGGGGCGGTTGCCAAATGGCGAGCGCCGTCACACTTTCTATACTTACATGGCTATGAAGGGGGTAAAGATTTTTACCCGTCCCTAAACCAGTAAGGAGGAAAAGGGTGGCTGACCTGTTAACCGCACCGCCTGTACCAACCGGAAACTATGCCTATTTTTTTGACCTCGACGGCACGCTCGCCGGGATTAAACCCCATCCGGATGACGTCGTGATACCGGATGCTGTTCTGGAGAATTTGCATCAGCTCTCGCTGATGAACGCGGGAGCACTGGCATTGATTTCAGGGCGCTCAATGGCCGAGCTGGACGTGCTCGCCAGTCCATACCACTTTCCGCTGGCCGGTGTGCACGGAGCGGAGCGCCGCGATATCCATGATCAACTGCATATTGTTTCACTCCCCGACGCCTTGATTTCGGCGCTGCACGCGCATCTTTCATCGGCACTCGACGCGCTTCCCGGCACCGAGCTGGAGGCCAAAGGCATGGCGTTTGCGTTGCACTATCGCCAGGCGCCTCACCACGAGGCGGCGATCGTTGCCCTCGCCAGAAGCCTGGCCGATGCGCACCCGGAGCTGGCGCTCCAGCCGGGTAAATGCGTGGTAGAGATCAAGCCGGAAGGGATCAACAAAGGCGCCGCCATCGGCGCATTTATGGCTGAAGAGCCGTTTAAGGGCAGAACGCCGGTCTTCTTTGGTGACGATCTCACCGATGAGGCCGGCTTTAGGGTCGTCAACCAGGCCGGAGGGATCGCCGTCAAGATTGGGCCTGGAGACACGGCTGCCAAATGGCGTCTGGGCAGCGTTGCCGGCGTCTGGCAGTGGATAGATAACGTCGCTAACCAGCAACAACAACAAATAGCGCAACACAACGGGAGAAATCATTATGGGTCGCTTAGTCGTCGTCTCTAACCGCATCGCACCGCCGGACGATAAAAAAGCCAGCGCGGGTGGCCTGGCGGTTGGGGTATTAGGTGCCTTAAAAGCCGCAGGGGGCCTGTGGTTTGGCTGGAACGGTGAAATCAGTGAAGATGATAAACCCCTCGATCGGGTAACGCAGGACAATATCACCTGGGCTTCCTTTGCCCTGAACGAGAAGGATCACAAGGATTATTACAGCGACTTCTCGAACGCCGTCCTGTGGCCTGCATTCCATTACCGTCTGGATCTGGTTAAGTTTCAGCGCGAATCGTTTGAAGGGTATATGCGCGTGAATGCGCTGCTGGCGGATAAACTGCTGCCGCTGCTCAAGGAAGACGATATTTTATGGATCCACGATTATCACCTGCTGCCGTTTGCCAAAGAGCTCAGAAAGCGCGGCGTGAATAACCGCATCGGGTTCTTCCTGCATATTCCGTTCCCAACGCCGGAGATCTTCACCGCGCTGCCGCCGCACGAGGAGCTACTTGAGGCGATGGCGGATTACGATCTGCTGGGCTTCCAGACGGAAAACGACCGCCTGGCGTTCCTCGACAGCATTTCGGGCAAGACGCGCCTGGTGACGAACGGCGGTAAAACGCATACCGCATGGGGCAAATCGTTCCACACCGAGGTCTACCCGATCGGCATCGAGCCGGACGAGATCGCCGAGCAGGCCTCGGGCCCGCTTCCGCCGAAGCTGGCGCAGCTCAAGAACGAGCTTAAGCACGTGCAGAATATCTTCTCGGTCGAGCGGCTGGACTATTCCAAAGGCCTGCCGGAGCGTTTTCTGGCTTATGAAACGCTGCTGGATAAATACCCTCAGCACCACGGTAAAATCCGCTATACGCAAATCGCGCCAACCTCCCGCGGGGAAGTCCAGGCGTATCAGGACATCCGCCATCAGCTGGAAACGGAAGCCGGGCGCATCAACGGCCGCTACGGCCAGCTCGGCTGGACGCCGCTGTTCTATCTGAACCAGCACTTCGAACGTAAGATCCTGATGAAGGTATATCGCTATGCGGACGTGGGGCTGGTAACGCCCCTGCGCGATGGGATGAATCTGGTGGCAAAAGAGTATGTTGCAGCACAAGATCCTGCCGACCCCGGCGTGCTGGTGCTGTCACAGTTTGCCGGTGCGGCAAATGAACTGACGTCGGCGCTGATCGTAAACCCTTACGACAGCGATGACGTGGCTAACGCGCTCAACCGTGCGCTAACCATGCCGCTGACGGAACGCATCTCGCGCCACGCGGAAATGATGGACACCCTGCGTAAGAACGACATCAACCACTGGCAGGCGCGGTTTATACGCGATCTGCGGGACATTTCTCCGCAAAGCAGCGAGCATCAGCTGCAAAAAAAGATCGCGACCTTCCCTAAACTGGCGTGATTTGCCACGGGGGCATTATTTGCCCCCGAGCGGAACCAGCAGTACGTCGACTTTGCTTGACGCAACGATGGATTTTGCCGAACAGGCCGCGCGCGAAAAGAAGCTCTGGTTATGATTCCCGCAAATAACCAGATCAATATTCTGTTTGTGACACATATCGAGAATATGCTCGCTTAATTCCCCGGTCGCGATCACCGTCTGGTGAATAGGATAATTTGCGCGTTCGACGAGTTCGCGCAAAAACTGCTGGGTTTCCTCCTGCAAAACGCCACGAATATCTTCCAGCATCGGCGCAGCCAGCTGATTATACATTTCCGGTTCGGCGGCCAGTGTGATCAGGCTGATGCGGGCGTTGGTTGGACCGGCGATAGAAACCGCTCGGGCAACGAGCTGGTGGCTTTCGGGGGAAAGGGCAACTGAAACAAGAACATGGGCGTAGCTCATCGCGCGCTCCTGAGATGTCGTCGTGACAACGTTTTTTCAGCTTTACCGCGAATTATCGGCTTCTGCAAGAGGGCAATGCGACATTAGTGTGAAGCTTATCATAATTATTCATTAATTATTCTTATAAGAGGAATAATGCAAAAGTTTGTCTGAATCACAAACATTAACAACTTAACGCAAATCTCACGAATCTTGGTCACAATCACTAATTGATTTTAACGCGTTATTAACGCAAATGGAATGATCACGATGCGGGAGTATGTTGCAGGGTTAATATGATAACTCTCTGTTTTTTAACACGGTTAAAACCTGCCTTTTCAGCCGTTTCGTCTTTAAAGCCCCTCTGCCAATCTGTGAACCCAGCCGGCAATTCCCGTGCCGCTTTTCTTCATGCCTATGCATGAGTATTCGGCCTGTCAGAATATATACTGCGCCAGATTGTATGCAAAATAACCAAACAACAAGTCGCGCTGATGGATTAATTGGATATATTCTCCATAATTATGTGACGGAGATCACATTTTTTTTAAAATTCAGGGAGGGCTGCATTGTATGTGTCAAAACTGACGAGTAGAGTTTGCGGCGAATTAGGAAAAATCTTAGTTATTTGTAAGAAATGATAAAGCGTGTAAGCGTCACACCTGCGTGTCGACCGTTGCGCGTTTTGCTGCATACAAATCTTAATTCAACTATGCATTTGGCCTTTTCTTTTTTATACCGGGTGATTTCCCGGCGACATCACGGGGTGCGGTCTTTCCGCATAAAAATAATAGTTGGTTATTCGGGATGGGAAAAATGCATACATCCGAGTTGCTAAAACATATTTATGACATCAACTTGTCATATTTACTGCTCGCGCAGCGTTTGATAAGTCAGGACAAGGCGTCCGCGATGTTTCGTCTCGGCATTAACGAAGAAATGGCAACCATGCTTGGCGGATTAACACTCCCACAAATGGTAAAACTGGCTGAAACCAATCAACTCGTTTGCCAGTTCCGCTTTGATAATGCCCAGACCATCACGCGTTTGACCCAGGAATCCCGCGTTGACGATCTTCAACAGATCCATACCGGTATTCTGCTCTCGACTCGCCTGCTTAGTGAGATAAGCCAGCCAGATGACGCAGCCCGGAAAAAAAGGGCTTAATCATGAGCGAAAAAAGCATTGTTCAGGAAGCAAGAGACATCCAGCTGGCGATGGAGCTCATCACCCTGGGTGCGCGTTTGCAAATGCTGGAAAGTGAGACGCAGCTGAGCCGTGGCCGTCTCATCAAGCTGTATAAAGAACTGCGGGGCAGCCCTCCGCCAAAAGGCATGCTGCCGTTTTCAACCGACTGGTTCATGACGTGGGAGCAGAATATTCATGCATCGATGTTCTGTAACGCCTGGCAGTATCTGCTGAAAACGGGATTGTGCAGCGGCGTTGATGCCGTGATCAAAGCCTACAAACTTTACCTTGAGCAATGCCCACAGCAGGAAGAAGGCCCTCTGCTGGCGCTAACCCGCGCATGGACGCTGGTGCGTTTTGTTGAAAGTGGGATGCTTGAATTGTCGCGCTGCAACAGCTGTGACGGCAATTTTATTACCCATGCTCATCAGCCTGCTGGCAGCTTCGCCTGTAGTTTATGCCAGCCTCCATCCCGTGCAGTAAAAAGACGTAAACTTTCCCGGGATGCTGCCGATATTATTCCACAACTGCTGGATGAACAGATCGAACAAGCTGTTTAACCCGAACGCGTGGGCAAGATTCCAGCAGCGGTAAGCGATTACCGCTGCTTTTTTTTACCCTGCAAACCGGGAAACGCGTCGGCCTGAACGTCCTGCCTTAGTCACTAGCGGAAGGATGATGTCGTGCTTATCTTATTAGGTTACCTGGTAGTTCTCGGTACAGTTTTCGGCGGTTACATGATGACCGGCGGGCACCTTGGAGCACTCTATCAACCGGCTGAACTTATTATCATCGGCGGCGCAGGGGTAGGGGCATTTATCGTTGGCAATAACGGTAAATCGATCAAGGGCACGCTGAAAGCAATTCCGTTGCTGTTCCGCCGTTCGAAATACACCAAAAGCATGTATATGGATCTGCTGGCGCTGCTCTATCGCCTGATGGCGAAGTCGCGTCAGCAGGGAATGTTCTCGCTGGAGCGAGACATTGAGAACCCCAAAGAGAGCGAAATTTTCGCCAGCTATCCGCGCATTCTTGCGGATGCCATGATGCTCGACTTTATCGTTGACTACCTGCGCCTCATCATCAGCGGCAATATGAACACCTTCGAAATCGAAGCGCTGATGGATGAAGAGATTGAAACTCACGAAAGCGAATCCGAAGTGCCGGCCAACAGCCTTGCGCTGGTGGGTGACTCGCTCCCGGCGTTCGGCATCGTGGCGGCGGTGATGGGGGTCGTTCACGCCCTGGCCTCGGCGGATCGCCCGGCGGCAGAGCTGGGCGCGCTGATTGCCCACGCGATGGTGGGGACGTTCCTCGGCATTTTGCTGGCCTACGGTTTTATCTCTCCGCTGGCCAGCGTTCTGCGCCAGAAAAGCGCGGAAACCACCAAGATGATGCAGTGCGTGAAGATCACGCTGCTCTCAAACCTGAACGGCTATGCACCGCCGATTGCCGTTGAGTTTGGTCGTAAAACCCTCTATTCCAGCGAGCGTCCTTCGTTTATCGAACTGGAGGAACACGTGCGCGCGGTGAAAAACCCAAACCAACAGACGACCACTGAGGACGCATGAAAAACCAGTCCCATCCGATCGTCATCGTAAAAAAGCGCAAGCATAAGGGGCACGGCCACGGCGCGCACGGCTCCTGGAAAATTGCCTACGCCGACTTTATGACCGCCATGATGGCCTTCTTCCTGGTGATGTGGCTGATTTCCATCTCCAGCCCGAAGGAGCTTATCCAGATCGCGGAATATTTCAGAACGCCGCTGGCGACGGCGGTGACCGGCGGGCAGCGCATCTCCAACAGCGACAGCCCGATCCCCGGCGGCGGCGATGACTACACTCAGCAGAAGGGTGAGGTGAAAAAAGAGCCCAACATCGACGAGCTGAAAAAGCGGATGGAGCAGGCGCGCCTGAAGAAGCTGCGCGGCGATCTGGACCAGCTGATTGAGGCCGATCCGAAGCTGCGCGCGCTGCGCCCGCACCTGAAGATTGACCTCGTGCAGGAAGGGCTGCGTATCCAGATTATCGATAGCCAGAACCGCCCGATGTTTAAAACCGGCAGCGCGGAGGTTGAGCCGTACATGCGCGACATATTGCGCGGCATTGCGCCGGTGCTGAACGGCATTCCAAACCGCATCAGCCTGTCCGGCCACACGGATGATTTCCCGTATGCCAACGGAGAGAAAGGCTACAGCAACTGGGAGCTTTCTGCCGATCGCGCCAACGCCTCGCGTCGCGAGCTGGTGGCGGGTGGGCTTGATGATGGCAAGGTTCTGCGCGTGGTCGGCATGGCGGCGACTATGCGTGTCTCCGACCGCGGGCCGGATGATGCCATCAACCGTCGTATCAGTCTATTAGTGCTGAACCAGCAGGCGGAGCAGGCCATCCTGCACGAAAACGCCGAAAGTCAGAATGAGTCACTGGACGATTTAAAACAGCCTGGGGCCGTGCCTTCGGCTGCCGTTCCAACATCGCCACCAGCCAATCCGAGGTGATAGCGTGAGCATGGATATTAGCGATTTTTATCAGACATTCTTTGATGAAGCCGACGAACTGTTGGCCGATATGGAGCAACACCTGCTGGACCTGGTGCCCGAAGCGCCGGATTCCGAGCAGCTCAATGCCATTTTCCGCGCGGCGCATTCGATTAAGGGCGGCGCGGGGACGTTTGGATTTACCGTCCTGCAGGAAACCACGCACCTGATGGAAAACCTGCTTGATGAAGCACGACGCGGTGAGATGCAGCTCAATACCGACATTATTAACCTGTTTTTGGAAACCAAAGATATTATGCAGGAACAGCTCGACGCCTATAAAAGCTCGGCAGAGCCTGATGCCGCCAGCTTTGAATACATCTGCAACGCGTTGCGCCAGCTTGCGCTGGAAGCCAAGGGTGAAGTGGCCGTCCCGGCGGCCACTCTGAGCGTTGTGGGCGAGGTTGACGTTCAGGACGCGGCGCCTGCCCCCGCGCAGGCGGGCAAGCTGCGCGTGGTGCTGTCTCGTCTGAAAGAGAGCGAGGTCAGCCTGCTTGAAGAGGAGCTGGGTAACCTTGCGACGCTGAGCAACGTGGTCAAGGGCAAAGACAGCCTGGCCGCCACGCTGGACGACGGGATTAGCGAAGACGACATCGTGGCCGTGCTGTGCTTCGTGATCGAAGCAGATCAGATCGCGTTTGAAACCGAAACGGTATGTGAAGCGGTGCCGGTCGCGGTGGAAGAGCCTGCTGCTGCGCCGGCCGCGCCGGTGCTCAAGGCCGTGCCGAAAGAGACGCCCGCGCCCGTTCGGGCCGAAAAGCCCGCGGCGCGCGCCAGCGAGTCCACCAGCATCCGCGTGGCGGTTGAGAAGGTTGACCAGCTGATTAACCTGGTCGGCGAGCTGGTGATCACCCAGTCGATGCTGGCCCAGCGCTCCAACGAGCTGGACCCGGTGACCCACGGCGATCTCATTACCAGCATGGGCCAGTTACAGCGTAACGCCCGCGACCTGCAGGAATCGGTGATGTCGATCCGCATGATGCCGATGGAGTACGTCTTTAGCCGCTTCCCGCGCCTGGTGCGCGATCTGGCCGGAAAGCTTAACAAGCAGATTGAGCTAACGCTGATGGGCAGCTCCACCGAGCTGGATAAGAGCCTGATCGAGCGCATTATCGATCCGCTAACGCACCTCGTGCGCAACAGCCTCGACCACGGTATTGAACTGCCGGAAAACCGCGTGGCGGCCGGGAAATCCCCGGTCGGCAACCTGATTTTGTCTGCGGAACATCAGGGCGGAAATATCTGCATTGAAGTGACCGACGACGGCGCGGGCCTCAACCGCGAGCGCATCCTGGCGAAGGCGATGTCGCAGGGCATGGCGGTCAACGAAAACATGACCGACGAAGAGGTCGGCATGCTGATCTTCGCGCCGGGCTTCTCCACCGCCGAGCAGGTGACCGACGTGTCCGGGCGCGGCGTGGGCATGGACGTGGTGAAACGTAACATCCAGGAGATGGGCGGCCACGTTGAGATCAAATCAAAGCAGGGCGCCGGCACCACCATTCGCATTCTGCTCCCGCTGACGCTGGCGATCCTCGACGGCATGTCCGTTAAGGTCGCTGACGAGGTCTTCATTCTGCCGCTGAACGCGGTGATGGAATCGCTGCAGCCGCGCGAGGAAGACCTGCATCCGCTGGCGGGCGGCGAGCGCGTGCTCGAAGTGCGGGGCGAATACCTGCCGCTGGTCGAGCTGTGGAAAGTCTTTGAAGTGGACGGGGCAAAAACCGAAGCGACCCAGGGCATCGTGGTGATCCTGCAAAGCGCGGGCCGCCGTTACGCGCTGCTGGTTGACCAGCTGATTGGCCAGCACCAGGTGGTGGTCAAGAACCTTGAAAGCAACTACCGCAAGGTGCCGGGCATTTCTGCGGCGACCATTCTCGGTGACGGTAGCGTCGCGCTGATCGTGGACGTCTCGGCGCTGCAGGGATTAAATCGTGAACAACGTGTGGCGTGCACCGCCGCCTGATTAAGTAAAAGGTAATAACATGACCGGTATGAGTAACGTAACGAAGCTGGCGGGCGAGCCATCAGGACAAGAGTTCCTGGTCTTTACTTTGGGTGACGAAGAGTACGGAATCGACATCCTGAAGGTGCAGGAAATTCGCGGTTACGATCAGGTAACGCGCATTGCGAACACCCCGGCCTTTATCAAGGGCGTCACCAACCTGCGCGGCGTGATCGTGCCTATCGTTGACCTGCGCGTGAAGTTCAGCCAGGGCGACGTCGACTATAACGACAATACCGTGGTGATTGTGCTCAACCTGGGCCAGCGCGTGGTGGGGATTGTGGTTGACGGCGTTTCGGACGTGCTGTCCCTGACCGCCGATCAAATCCGTCCCGCGCCGGAGTTCGCGGTCACTCTGTCGACCGAGTACCTGACGGGGCTTGGCGCGCTGGGCGAACGCATGCTGATTCTGGTGAACATTGAGAAGCTGCTGAACAGCGACGAGATGGCGCTGCTGGATATCGCGGCGAGCCACGTCGCGTAAGTAAATGCAAAACGGCAACCGGGTTGCCGTTTTTAATGTTTGCGCCCGCTCCCTGTGGGCTGAGGGCTCCCCATTCTCCCTCTCCCTGTGGGAGAGGGCCGGGGTGAGGGCATCAGGCCGCACCCCGCTTAAAGCGTCTACGCCTCCTGCTCCACCAGCTCCGCGCCTTCCTCCAGCAGCCCCTCATTCTGCGCCAGCATCGCCGTCGCAATCCCATTTCCCAGCACGTTAATCGCCGAGCGGCCCATGTCGAGGAAATGATCGATACCCATCAGCAGCAAAATGCCCGCCACCGGAATATTAAAGCTCGGAATGGTGGCCGCCAGCACCACCAGCGCCGAACGCGGCACGCCCGCGATCCCCTTAGACGCCAGCATCAGGGTCAGCATCAGTACCGCCACCTCGGTAAAGCTCAGGTGAATGTTGTACGCCTGGGCGATGAACATTGAGGCAAACGAGCAGTACACCATCGAACCGACCAGGTTAAAGGAGTAGCCGATCGGCAGTACGAACGACACGATGTTGCGCGAGCAGCCGAAGCGCACGAGCTGCTCCAGCGTTTTCGGGTAGGCCGCTTCTGAACTGCTGGTGGTAAACGCGACCAGCACCGGATCTTTCAGCATGCTGACCAGGCGGAAAATCTCGCGCTTCAGCACCATGTAGCCGACCGCCAGCAGCACCAGGCAGGTGAGGATAATGGCCGCATAATATCCGCCAATAAACGAGGCGTAGTTAAGCAGAATGCCCAGCCCCTGCGTGGCGATAACCGACGAAATGGCGGCGAATATCGCCAGCGGCGCAACGTACATCACGTAGCCGGTCACCTTCAGCATAATGTGCGACACCACGTCGAGCGCAGCAACGAGCGGCGCGTTGAACTTTTCGCCCAGCGATGCGCCGCCAATGCCGAAGAACATCGAGAACACCACGATTTGCAGGATCTCGTTATCGGCCATTGCCCCCACGATGCTGGTGGGGATGGTATGGGATAAAAAGCCCTTCAGAGTCATGCCGCCCACGGCAAGCCCGGTCTCTACGGACTCCGTTGGAATGGTCAGGTTCAGGCCGCTGCCCGGCTGTTCAAGGGTGACGATAAAAAGCCCGACCAGGATCGACAGTACCGATGAGCTGATAAACCACACCATCGCCTTGCCGCCGACGCGGCCAATGGTCGAGGTTTCGCCAAGCTTCATAATCCCTACCGTCAGCGTGCTAAACACCAGCGGGGCGATCACCATCTTGATCAGCCGAAGGAAGATATCCGTCAGGAGGGTAATATTTTCCGACCAGCCTTTAATCGCTTCCTGCGAGGCATATTCGTGAATCGCCGCCCCGGAAAGAATGCCCGCCAGCATAAATATCACGATGAAGAGAGTGAGTTTGTTTGCACTTGCCACGAAAAAAAGATCCTCTGATGCGCGTAAGATTTCATCTGCGCTAATACATGCACATTTATTATTTAAACGCAGTGATTTATTCATCATATAAATTGAAGTAAAGCGGGGTGGGTTACAACTTGTTTTTAATTTTTATTAGTTTTGTTGCTTACCGGGTGAGGATATATTGTGATGCTTATCACGTTTCATGAGATATATCGTCTGCGCCTGCAAGGTAAACATGCCGGTTTAAGAGGTTAATTATTTGATTTAAATCAAATTCTGGCGTCAATACGGTGAAAGTTGTAGGGCAAGCGTGGGAAGTGGTTGAAGTCATCTCCATAAACTAAATTCTCCATAACCCCCTCGAAGGAGAGTTAAGCGGGGCTAACATATTGAGCAGTATAAATAAAATGTGGAAAGCGAACGGAAACTTCTTCTGGAGGGTGGTAAATGAAACGACAACGTCTTTTGATTTGCGCTGGCGCTCTGCTGTCCGGCGGCCTGGCGATGCAGGCGCAGGCGGTCACCAGCAGCGGCTCTATCGGCGTCACGCTGACGCTGACGAACGGCTGCCTGATTAACGGCTCGCCGTCGCAAAACGGCATCAACTTCGGGACCCTGGACTTTGGCACTCACCCCGCAACCTTCTCCACGCTGACGACCCAGCTCACCGGCGCCAGCGGCGGTAACACCTTTACGATCCAGTGTACCACCGCCAGCTACACGGTCGCGGTTACCGGCAACACCAACACCACCGCGCCCGGCACCGTCGCGGGAACGCCGGGGACGCCGGCACGCTATCTGATCAATACGACCAGCACCACCCGCGGCGTGGCGTATAGCCTCTATAGCGACAGCGGTTTTAACAACGTTGTTGCCAATAACGCGGCGCTGCCGATCGCCTCTACGGCCAACGGCGTCGATAGCTATACCCTTTACGGGCGTATAACGGGCGGCGGCAACAGCGTGAGCGTATTACCGGGGACCTACACCGACACCATCAACGTTAGCGTGAACTACTAGTCCCGCGCCTGCCATGAAGGCACTTTTTGCAGGTCTGCGCCGCGGCGCGGAGGGACGCGTACACCCTTTTTTTCTCCTGGCGGCGGCAATCGTGATGATGCCTCCGGCCGGAGCGGTGACGTCGCAGTCGTTTAAGGTCAGCGCGACGATCGTTCCGGGCTGCTCGGTCACGGCCGGAACCGGGGGGATTTTAGGCACGCTTAACTTTGGCACGCATACGGGCGTGGAAAGCGCGCCGGTCAGCACCAGCTTTGTGCCCAACGGCGCGCTGTCGATTGCCTGCACGCCGGGCGTGGCACTCAGCATGAGCATTGACGGCGGGAAGTATTACTCCTCCGTGCGGCGCATGCAGATAGCGGGCGGAACCAGCGTGGTGGGGTATCGGCTTTACAGCAATAGCTCGCTGGCGGCGAACAGCGAAATCGGGGTTAACCAGCCGGTGGCCGTGACCTATACCAACAGCAACAATATTGCGCTGCCTCTGTTTGGCGTCGCGCTCCTGACGGGGTTTAGCCCCGCAGGCACGTATTCAGATCAGCTCACCGTGACCTTGTCATGGTGATTAAGGGAGAACGTTCATGAAGCCATCCTTCACATCCGTCTGCCTGATAGGCGCGCTAGGGGCAACGAGCTATGCGCACGCCGCCGCGACGATCCTCCTGTGGCCCATCGATCCCTGGCTCGCGCCGGACACCCGGGCCACGGAGCTGTGGATCCAGAACCAGGGCAACGCCGCCACGACGATGCAGGTGCGCATCGTGCGCTGGCGCCAGGAAAATGGCTTCGAGCGCTACGCCGCCCAGCAGGAGGTGGTGGCCAGCCCGCCGATCGTCACCATCGATAAAGGGGCCAAGCAGCTTATCCGGCTGATCAAGCAGGGCAACGTTGCGCCCGGCGTTGAACAGGCCTACCGCATTATCGTGGATGAGATCCCCCAGCCCGCGTCCACGGCCGAGCCCGCTATCGGCCTCAAGCTCCAGATGCGCTACTCCATTCCGCTGTTCGCGTACGGGCAGGGGATCGAAACCCTAAAAGAGGGGGCGCACCACGCGCTGGTGGACACCCGAAATCTGAGCTGGCGGGTGGCGCAGGAGGACGGTCATCCGGTGCTGGAGGTCCGCAACCAGGGGGATGTCCACGTTAAGCTGAGCCAGGTGTCGCTCACGCAGAACGGGCAGACGCGCACGGTGGCCGAGGGGCTGCTCGGCTATGTCCTGCCGGACAGCACCCGCCGCTGGCCGATACCCGCCGGGATCCGCCAGCCCAGCCAGCTAAGTGCGCAAATTAATGCCAGGGATACGCTATGGCAGTCGCCCCCCGTCAACTGAAGCCGGCGATGATGATCCTGCTCTGCGTCAGTACGAGTGCCTGGGCCGAAAGCGGCGACGACAGCTTACCGCCGCCGCCGGGCGCGCAGGCGATGAACGGCGAGGCCGTTTTCCAGCTCGCCATCGTGCTGAACCACTACGATACGGGGCTGGTGGTGCCCGTTACGCAGCGCGACGGCGCATTCTTTATCTCCAGCGCCGACCTGCTGCGCGCCGGGCTGCCGCCGGAGCATATTCCTGCCGGAGAGGTCAATCTTTCCACGCTATCGCCCGTGCGGGTGGAGTATGACAGCACCGCGCAGCGCCTGCTGTTGACCGTCCCCCGCGACTGGGTGGCCTCCCGCGTGACCTCCTTTAACGGACAAACCGCCCAAAGCAAGCCCCACTTCGGCACCGGGGCGCTGCTAAATTACGATTTCTATACCAACCATACCGAGCACGTCGGCGGACAGGCGTCCCTGTGGCATGAGTTTCGCTACTTCAACGAAAGCGGCTCGCTCTCCTCAACCGGCTACGTGCGTCAAAACTTTACCGGCAGCCAGGGGCAGCAGGAGGGGTACGTACGTTACGACACCACGCTGCTGATCACCAACGAAGACGATGCCGTGACCTGGAGCGCGGGGGACGTGATCAGCGATGCGCTAAGCTGGAGCTCCAGCGTGCGCATGGGCGGCATCAGCTACGGGCGCGATTTCTCCCTGCGACCGGATCTGGTGACCTGGCCGCTGCCGGAGTTTTCCGGTGACGCGGCGGTGCCGACGTCGGTCGATCTGTTTATCAACGGCTACCGCTCCGGCTCAACGCAGCTTCAGCCGGGGCCGTTTACGCTGACCAACCTGCCTTACATCAACGGCGCGGGCGACGCCGTCCTGGTCACCACCGACGCGCTGGGCCGTCAGGTCAGCACCACGCTGCCGTTTTACGTCACCAGCGATCTGCTGAAGGCGGGGCTGAGCGACGGGGCCGTTACCCTTGGGAGCCTGCGGCGAAACTACGGCATAGACAATTTCGACTACGGCCCGGCGGCGGCGAGCGGGTCGTATCGCTACGGGCTGACGGACTGGCTAACGCTGGAAGGGCACAGCGAAGCGGCGGAGGAGCTGGCGCTCGGCGGCGCGGGCGGCGTCGTTAAGCTTGGCCACTTTGGCGTCGTCAATTCATCCTACACCCGCAGCCGGATGCGCGGAGACGACGGCGGCCAGGTCAACTGGGGCTATCAGTACAGCACCAGCGCCTTTAGCCTCGCCACCCAGCACAGCCGGCGCGACCGCGGGTTTGGCAACCTCGCGCTGTACGATCAGCCAACGATCTATGATGAAAACAACGACCCGATCGCCAGCCTGAGCCGCAACACCGATCAGTATTCACTGACCTTTAACCTCGGACAGTACGGAAACATCGGCGCGGCCTGGATCGGCGTCGAAAGCTTCGACAATCAGAAAACCGAGCTGCTTAACCTCTCCTGGAGCCGCAGCCTGTGGGGGGCCAGCAATATTTACGTGGCCGGCAGCCGCGACCAGCAGCGCGGCGACTGGACCGTCGCGCTCTCTATTCAGGTGCCGTTTGGCGAGCGCGACAGCGCCGCCGTGACCGTTGAGAATACCCCCAGCGCGGGCAACACCCAGCGTATCAACTATAACCACGCCATGCCGTCCGACGGCGGCTTTAGCTGGAACATGGCGTGGGCCAACCAGTCGCGCGCCAGCAACTACCAGCAGGGGACGCTGGGCTGGCGCAACAACAACGTTGAGCTACAGGGCGGCGGCTACGGCGAGCAGGGCATGATGACCTGGTGGGGCGAGGCGATGGGCTCCCTGGTTCTCATGGACGGCGAAATGTTTGCCGCCAACAAAATCAACGATGCCTTCGTGGTGATCAGCACCGACGGCCATCCGGACGTGCCGGTGAGCTATGAAAACCAGCCGGTGGGTAAAACTAACCGCAACGGCTACCTGCTGGTCAGCGGCGTATCGGCCTATTATCCGGCAAGCTACAGCATTGATACGCTGGATCTTCCCGCGGACACGCGGCTGAAAGAGACCGAGCGGCGCGTGGCTATCCGCCGCCACAGCGGTTACCTGGTGGACTTCCCGATGGAGCAGGAGCGGGTGGCCAGCGTGATCCTGCATGACGCGAACGGCGAAGCGATCCCCGTTGGCAGCCAGGTGCGTCGCGCCTCGCGCCCCAGCGCGGTGGTAGGCTACGACGGCATCGCCTGGCTGGAAAACCTTAGCGACGTCAACGCGCTGGAGATCGCCACGCCGAAGGGAAAACGGTGCAAGGCGACGCTGACGGTGGGGGCCAACCCCGAGCACAAGCTGCAAACCTACGGGCCGCTGACCTGCCGGGAGGCCCCGTGAGGCGCCTGCTGCTGCTGGTGCTGCTGCTGGCCTCCGGCGGAAGCTGGGCCGCCTGCACCGTCAGCACGGTCAACGCGTCGTTTGGCAGCGTGACCTCCTTTGCGCTGAGCGGTACCGGCGAGGTGGAAACCACCGGCACCCTGGTGGTGGCCTGCGATACGGTGCTCAACCTGCTGACCAACGATTCCATCACGCTCACCTACACGGCGGCGTCGGTGTCGGCCAACGGCCGCGCCACGATGAAGCGCACCGATAACGCCACCGTTCCTGACGTCATTCCCACCCGGCTGTGCGGCCTCTCCGGCTGCGCGAGCAGCAGCGAGGTGCAAATCAGCAAGACCTATACCTGGGGCGGCAGCACGCTGCTGGGGCTGCTCGGCTCAAAGCAGTACAACATCCCGCTCTACTTCAGGACCGTCGCCGGGCAAAACGTCACCGCCGGGCCGTATCAGGTGCTACTTACCTTCAACATCAACTATAACGTCTGCGCGGTGGGCGCGGCGGGGCTGTGCCTGACGCCGCAAACCGGCACGGCGACCACCACCATCCTGCTCAATCTGACCGTAACCAACGACTGTAGCGCGATGACCACGCCGGACATCAACTTCAACAGCGCGCCGCTGGTGCAAAACTTTCCTACCGTCTCGCAGGCGATTGCCGTGACCTGCACCAAGGGCAGCACCTACACCATCGGCATCAACAACGGCGCGAACGCGCTGAACAACGTGCGGCGCATGGTGAGCGGCAGCAATGCGATGAGCTACGACATCTATAAAGAAGCCACGACCAACCGCTGGGGCGGCAGCGGGGCGGAGCGCTGGACCAGCGCCACCTCGTCGCAGGTCAGCACCGACGGGCTGCTGCGCACCTACAACTATACCGCCAAAGTGCTGACCGGCCAGACAACCCCTCCTGCCGGAACCTACAGCGACACGCTGATCGTTGACGTCGCCTTCTGACCCCGCGCTTTTCCCTTTCGCAAATGTAAAGTTCCTGTGGCCTGTGCCGATAATACCGTTAATAAACCTATAAGAAGGTGTTGTATGTTGAACCGTATACGCGTTGTCACCCTGCTGATGATGGTGCTGGTCATTTTCGCACTTCTTCAGCTCATTTCCGGCGGGCTGTTTTTCTCGTCGCTTAAGCAGAATCAGGATAGCTTTGCCGCGTCTAACGACCTGCGCCTGCAGCAGGGCGAACTCACCTCGACCTGGGACCTGATGCTGCAAACGCGCATCAACCTCAGCCGCTCCTCCGCGCGGATGATGATGGACCCGGCGAACCAGCAGAGCAGCGCCAAAACCGATCTGCTGAAAAACGCGCGCGCCACGCTTGCCGACGCCGCGAAACACTACGACGCCTTCAAAAAAATTGCTCCGCAGCCCGCCATGGCGCAGGTAAGCGCCAGCATAGATGAAAAATACAACGCCTACTTTGCCGGGCTGACGGAGCTTATCCAGTTCCTGGAGAGTGGGAATATGGACGGCTATTTCGCACAGCCCACGCAGGGAATGCAAAACGCTCTCGGCGCGGCGCTGGGCGAGTACGCCAACGCCAGCAGCCAGCTTTACCACAGCGCCTTTTCGCAAAGCCAGAACGACTATCGCTTCGCCAAATGGCAGATGGCGGTGATGGCCATTGCCCTCGCCGTCGTGCTGCTGGGCGTGTGGTACGGCATTCGCCATATCCTGCTTAACCCGCTGGGGCGCGTCATTGCCCATATTCGCGACATTGCCAGCGGTGACCTGACCAAAACGCTGGCGGTGTCCGGGCGCAACGAAATTACCGAGCTTGCCGGCAGCGTCGATCATATGCAGCGCGCGCTGGTGGAAACCGTCTCTAACGTGCGCAGCGGGTCGGACGCCATCTACACCGGCACCAGCGAAATTGCGATGGGCAACAACGACCTCTCTTCACGCACCGAGCAGCAGGCCTCCGCCCTCGAAGAGACCGCGGCGAGCATGGAGCAGCTCACCGCCACCGTGAAGCAGAATGCGGATAACGCGCGTCAGGCCTCTAAGCTTGCCGAAAGCGCTTCCGACACGGCGCAGCGCGGCGGACGCGTAGTGGACGGCGTGGTGAAAACCATGCACGACATTGCCGACAGCTCGAAGAAAATTGCCGACATCATCAGCGTCATTGACGGCATCGCCTTCCAGACCAACATCCTCGCGCTCAACGCTGCCGTGGAAGCGGCGCGCGCGGGCGAGCAGGGGCGCGGTTTTGCGGTGGTGGCGGGGGAAGTGCGCAATCTCGCCAGCCGCAGCGCCAACGCGGCGAAAGAAATTAAAGCGCTGATTGAAGACTCCGTCTCGCGCGTGGATACCGGCTCGGTGCTGGTGGAAAGCGCGGGCGAAACCATGAATGACATCGTGAATGCCGTGACCCGGGTGACGGACATCATGGGGGAAATCGCCTCTGCGTCGGACGAGCAGAGCCGGGGTATCGACCAGGTCGCGCTGGCGGTATCGGAAATGGACCGCGTGACGCAGCAAAACGCCGCGCTGGTGCAGGAATCCGCGACGGCGGCGGCCGCGCTGGAAGAACAGGCGAGCCTGCTCAGGCAGGCCGTCTCGGCCTTCCGCCTGACCTCCACCGTTAACGCGGCCAGCGCGCAGGCGGCGTATCGCGAACCGGCCTCCGCACCAGCGGCAGCGGGCCCCCGCCATGCCGCGACCGGACAAGAAGAAAACTGGGAAACATTTTGACTGACTGTTAAACCGCGGCGGCTGCCGCTTGATGGGAGCGTGGATGTTAAATCGTATTCGTATCTCGACCACACTGTTTTTGATTCTGATTATGTGTGGGGTATTGCAGGTTGGCAGTAACGGGTTGTCTTTTTGGGCGTTTCGCGATGGTTATCAGAACTTACGGGAAGTCGAGGCGAGTAATCAGCAGCGCTCCGCGCTGGCGCAAACGCGCGCCGTGCTGCTGCAGGCAAGCACCGCGCTGAACAAGGCGGGGACGTTAACCGCGCTGAGCTATCCGCCGGACGACATCAAGGGGCTGATGGCGACGGCGCGTACCAGCCTGAAGCAGGCCGACGCGCAGTTTAAGGCGTTTATCGCGCAGGAGGCGGTGAGTGAAAAAGGGAAGGCGCTAAAGGCCGCCATGGAGAAAAACTATGCCCGGTGGCACACGGATCTGGAGCATCAGGCCACCTGGCTTGAGAACAACCAGCTTTCTGATTTTCTGACCGCGCCGGTGCAGGACTCTCAGGCCGCGTTTGACGGCAGTTTAGACGCCTGGCAGCAGGACATTAACCAGTTCGTCCAGCGCGCGGGTGACGACAGCCGCAAAAGCTACCGCATGTCGGGCGTGGTGTTCGCCGTGATGGTGATCCTTGCCGCGCTGCTGACCGGCGGCGCGCTGCTCTGGTCGCGCCGGATGATTGTGCAACCGCTGGCGATTATCAGCAGCCACTTTGACAGCATTGCGAAGGGCAACCTGGCGCGCCCGGTGGCGGTGTACGGCAAGAACGAGATTTCCGCCATTTTTGCCAGCCTGAAGGCGATGCAGGGCGCGCTGCGCGAGACGGTCAGCAACGTGCGTCAGGGCAGCTACGCGATGCACACCGGCATTTCCGAGATTGCGGCGGGCAATAACGACCTTTCTTCGCGCACCGAGCAGCAGGCGGCATCGCTGGCGCAGACGGCGGCCAGCATGGAGCAGCTTACCGCGACGGTGAGCCAGAACGCCGACAACGCGCGTCAGGCGTCGGACCTGTCGAAGCAGGCGGCGCTGACGGCGAAGAAGGGCGGCGACCAGGCGTCGCACGTGGCCAGTACCATGCAGGCGATTGCCGCCAGCTCGCAGAAAATTGGCGACATTATCAGCGTGATTGACGGGATTGCCTTCCAGACCAACATTCTGGCGCTCAACGCCGCGGTTGAGGCCGCGCGGGCGGGCGAGCAGGGGCGCGGGTTTGCCGTGGTCGCGGGGGAAGTTCGCAGCCTGGCGAGCCGCAGCGCCAACGCGGCGAAAGAGATTAAGGGGCTGATTGAAGAGTCGGTCACCCGCGTACAGCAGGGGTCGGCGCTGGTGGACATCGCTGCGCAAACCATGACGGAAATCGTCACCTCCGTCACCCGGGTCAACGACATTATGGGCGAGATTGCCTCCGCCTCCGACGAGCAGCGCCGGGGCATTGAGCAGGTCGCCCAGGCGGTGAGCCAGATGGACCAGGTGACGCAGCAGAACGCCTCGCTGGTTGAGGAGGCGGCTGCCGCCACCGGAGAGCTGGCGAATCAGGCGGACCATCTTACGGGACTGGTCGCCGTGTTTAACGTGAAAGAGCAGGTCGAAGCAGTAACAGAAGTTGGTCGGTCGCAGGCCGTGCCAGTTGTATCCTGAATGTGATTGAGAAGGCGCTATGACATCACCTATGCCCTCAGGGCAAACGTCATTATTGCAGCAGATGACACAGCGCCTCGCGCTGTCCGACGCGCATTTTCGTCGGATATGTCAGTTAATCTACCTGCGTGCGGGGATCGTGCTTGCCGACCATAAGCGAGACATGGTTTACAACCGTCTGGTACGGCGTTTGCGTACGCTGGGACTGGATGATTTTGGCCGCTACCTGAGCATGCTCGAAGCGAACCAGAACAGCGCCGAATGGCAGGCATTTATCAACGCGTTGACCACCAACCTGACCGCGTTTTTCCGCGAGGGCCATCACTTTCCGGTCCTGGCGGAGCACGCGCGTCGTCGCACCGGAGAGTATCGCGTCTGGAGCGCGGCGGCCTCCACCGGGGAGGAGCCCTACTCGCTGGCGATCACCCTGGCGGATACGCTGGGCATGGCGCCGGGACGCTGGAAGGTATACGCCAGCGACATCGACACCGAGGTGCTGGAGAAAGCCCGCAGCGGCGTGTATCGCCAGGACGAACTCAAAACGCTGTCGCCCCAGCAGCTGCAGCGCTACTTCATGCGCGGCACCGGCCCGCATGAGGGGCTGGTACGCGTGCGCCAGGAGCTGGCGAACTGCGTCGAATTTGCCTCGCTCAACCTGCTCGACAAGCAGTACAGCGTGCCGGGCCCGTTTGACGCCATCTTTTGCCGTAACGTGATGATCTATTTTGATAAAACGACGCAGCAGGACATTTTGCGTCGCTTTGTGCCGCTGCTCAAACCTGACGGTTTACTGTTTGCCGGGCACTCGGAAAACTTTAGCAACCTCGCGCGCGAGTTTAGCCTGCGTGGGCAGACGGTGTATGCGCTGAGTAAGGAAAAAGCATGAGTAAAATCAGGGTATTGTCGGTCGATGATTCGGCGCTGATGCGCCAGATCATGACCGAAATCATCAATAGCCACAGCGATATGGAGATGGTGGCAACGGCGCCCGATCCCTTAGTTGCGCGGGATTTAATCAAAAAATACAACCCCGACGTGCTGACGCTGGATGTCGAAATGCCGCGCATGGACGGCATTGATTTCCTCGAAAAGCTGATGCGCCTGCGCCCGATGCCGGTGGTGATGGTCTCCTCCCTGACCGGGAAAGGCTCGGAAATTACCCTGCGCGCGCTGGAGCTGGGGGCGGTGGACTTTGTGACCAAGCCGCAGCTCGGCATCCGCGAGGGGATGCTGGCCTACAGCGAAATGATTGCCGAGAAGATCCGCACCGCGTCGCGGGCGAAGCTGGCGGCGCATAAGCCGATGGCGGCACCGGCCGCCCTGAAGGCAGGGCCGCTGCTCAGCTCGGAGAAACTGTTGGTGATTGGCGCGTCAACCGGAGGAACAGAGGCAATTCGCCACGTACTCCAGCCATTGCCGCTCTCAAGCCCGGGTATTCTGATTACCCAGCACATGCCGCCGGGCTTTACCCGCTCGTTTGCGGAGCGCCTGAACAAGCTGTGCCAGATCGGCGTGAAAGAGGCGGAAGACGGCGAGCGCGTGCTGCCGGGGCATGCCTACATCGCGCCGGGCGACAAGCATATGGAGCTGGCGCGCAGCGGGGCGAACTATCAAATCAGAATTCATGACGGGCCGCCGGTTAACCGGCACCGTCCGTCGGTGGATGTGCTGTTTCATTCGGTGGCGAAACACGCGGGGCGCAACGCCGTTGGGGTGATCCTGACGGGGATGGGCAACGACGGCGCCGCCGGAATGCTTGCAATGCACCAGGCCGGAGCCTGGACGATTGCGCAGAATGAAGCAAGTTGTGTGGTGTTCGGCATGCCGCGCGAGGCCATCAATATGGGTGGCGTGAGCGAAGTGGTCGATCTTAGCCAGGTAAGCCAGCAGATGCTGGCGAAAATCAGTGCCGGACAGGCAATACGTATTTGACTCAGGAGTAGAATTAGATGGCGGATAAAGAGCTTAAGTTTTTGGTTGTGGATGACTTTTCCACCATGCGCCGCATTGTGCGCAACCTGCTGAAAGAGCTGGGCTTCAACAACGTTGAAGAGGCAGAAGACGGCGTTGACGCGCTGAACAAGCTGCAGGCGGGCGGGTTTGGCTTTGTTATCTCTGACTGGAACATGCCGAACATGGACGGCCTGGAGCTGCTGAAAACCATTCGTGCCGATGCGGGCATGGCCGCGATGCCGGTGCTGATGGTCACCGCGGAAGCGAAGAAAGAGAATATCATCGCGGCCGCGCAGGCGGGCGCGAGCGGCTACGTGGTGAAACCGTTCACCGCGGCGACCCTCGAAGAGAAGCTCGGCAAAATCTTCGAGAAACTCGGCATGTGAGGTGAAGGTCATGATGCAACCTGCAATGAAACCCGTTGAAGAACATTCGCCCACCGACATCATCGTCCGAATCGGCAGCCTGACGCGCATGCTGCGCGACAGCCTGCGCGAGCTGGGGCTGGACCAGGCTATCGCCGAAGCGGCGGAAGCAATACCCGACGCGCGCGACCGTCTGGACTATGTGGTACAGATGACCGCGCAGGCGGCAGAGCGCGCGCTGAACAGCGTCGAGGCCTCGCAGCCGCACCAGGACGCGATGGAGAAGGGCGCGAAGGCGCTGAGCAAGCGCTGGGATGCGTGGTTCGAAAACCCCATCGAGCTGGCCGACGCCCGCGAGCTGGTCACCGATACGCGGCAGTATCTCGGCGACGTGCCGGGGCACACCAGCTTCACCAACGCCCAGCTGCTGGACATCATGATGGCGCAGGATTTCCAGGACCTGACCGGTCAGGTGATCAAGCGCATGATGGACGTGATTCAGGAGATTGAGCGCCAGCTGCTGATGGTGCTGCTGGAGAACATGCCGGAGCCAGCTGCCCGTCCGAAGCGCGAGAACGAAAGCCTGCTCAACGGGCCGCAGCTCGACGCGTCTAAAGCGGGCGTGGTGGCAAGCCAGGATCAGGTCGACGACCTGCTGGACAGCCTCGGCTTCTGACGCACAGCGGCTACCCCCAGGTTGGTTGTTCAACCTGAGGGTAGCCGCGTTAGCGAAGATCCATCTTCACCGTCACGTTGCCTTCAAAACTGCCCGGCTCGGGCGTCGCCTCCGTCGTGCTCACCGGCACGGCCTGAATTTTCACCACGCCATTTCCCTGTTCATCCATCGTGACCGGAAACTCGAAGCTGCCGTCCAGATCGACGTTTTTGCCGTTTTCATCATAAATGCGCACCCCGAGGTCGTTTCGGTTAAGCAGCTTTGCGATATAGGGCGCGCTGCTGTCCGCGACCCCCTGATCGGCCGAGAGGGTAAGCTTTATGCGATCGGAATTGCCCACCGCGTTATCGTCGCAATGGTAGGCGATATCGACGTTCTTTAGTGCGAAGCCCTGAGGCGGTTGCCCTTTACTGACGAACTGCTTGCTGACGATAGAGCCAAACTCGACCTCAATGGTGCTGCCTTCGTTGATGGTGCAGCTGAGGGGAGCCGAAAGGGTGCCGCCAAACCAGATATCAGAAACGTGTTCAGCCTGCGTGGGATCGCAGGCTGAACCGCTGCCAAACTGAAGGCACGCATAGTTCTGGGCGATGAGCGTTGGCGGAATGACCTCTTCCCCCAGGATGGGCTTCTTGATGTGGAGCAACATCGCCACGACGTTCCAGCGGAACTTGCGCTTAATCTCGCTGGCCCCGTCGGGCTGCGTATCCGCGCTGCAGACGCTGGCTTCACTCACGGGAACCGACAGGACCGTTTCCAGCACGCTGGACATATTTCCGCGCGACGTCGGGTACTGGTTGATATGAATGGGGACCAGATAGCTACCGTCCGGAGAGTGAATGGCGTCCGAGTAGCCGGTGATATCGGCGTCTATTTTATCCGTAAGATAGCCGTAACCGTTTATTCCCGAGCTAAGCGGACTCCCGGCGTAGGTGACTTCGTAGACCCGGCTTGAGGAGAAAAGATTCCCGGGGCAGGAGCAGTTTGCCTCAACGGATCCGCCTGCTCCAACCAGATGATCGGGAATATCGTAATCGCGACCCGCTTTGTTTTCGGTGGACGAAATCGCGTGATCGTATGAGATGGTATAGGTTTGCGGTACGCTGAAGCAGTTTTTTAGCAGGGTTGCGGCCCGGCAGGCGTCCAGCGGGGCCTGGCTTAGCGCGGCACCGAGGAGGCAGGTTGCCGCATGTTTCTTAACGTTTTTCATCATGAATGGGTTCCTGCTGGCAAAGCGCGCTGACCGAATAAATACCGTTAGGGCTGACGCTTTGCCGTGTTGTCTGAGGTGAAATGAGGGCCGTACACTGCTGGCTGGGCGCGTTGCCCCACCGCACCGCAAGCCGTGACGACTCCCCGACGCCCGCCAGATAGACGGTGCCGGTATCGCCCACAATCCCGCTTGTCGCCGCGGCCTCGCAGCTGGCGACGGCGCCAAAAGGTACGCGCTGTCCGCCCGGGCGCGACAGGGCGATCAGCATCCGATAGCCCACGTGCGCATCAAAGCGGGCAACCACCGCGGCGTTACGTGAGGGAATGACGGTGGCCGCCGTATCGCTGCTGTCAACGTCGTCCGGCAGGGTAGCGGTGTCGATACGAATGGTGTTCGCCTGATAAGGCGTCAGCGAAGGGATCACGGCGTTGCCCAGCCAGTCCGTCTGTACGCCACGCTGGTTTTGAAAACGAACCCCGGCGGCGTCGTTGGCCGTTACGATGGCAAACTGGCTGCCGAGCGGCTGTGAAAGCGTGACGCCGTGCGGATGGGCCACAACCCCACCGCTGATGCCGTAACTAAGCTGCTGAGAGCCGTTGGTGGCGGTGTAATACCCGGCGTTGAGGTTGGCGTACTGCGAACGGTAGCTCCCGTAGAGGCTGCTGGTATCGTCTTCGCCGTGGTTGGCGTAGCTCTGCTGCAAAGAGTAGCTCAGGCGTTCGTCGTCCAGCAGCGTGCCGCTAAGACCGATATTTTGACGCGTTGAGCCGTGCTGGCTATTGCTGATGTTATAGCTGCTCCAGGCGCGGGGTAGCCATTTTGACAGTGGGACGCTGAGGCCGAACGACACCATCCGATCGGTCGCTTCCCCATCGGCTTTACTGTAGCTGTAGGCCATGTGGTAGCTGACGCCGCTGATAACGGTGTTAAAGCCTGCCGACAGGCTGCGCTCTGTTTTCGACGTTCCCCAGTAGTCCTGCTGATAGCCGTTGAGATAGAGACTAACGCCAGAGACGGTCTGGCTTAGGCTCGCCTGGATGCGGCTGCGCTTGTTGTATCGAAACAGCAGATCGTCCTCATGCTCGTCCATTTTCTGATTGGCGTCAGTAAAGCTGTAGTAGCCGCGGCTGGAGTAGCGGTAGCTGCCGAGCGTGAGGTTGGTGTCGGTGGCGTCTATTTTTCCGGTGTAGAGCACGCGCAGGGAATGACCCGTGTGCTCACTGTCGTTGTCGAGATGAGTGCGTGCAAGCGTGAGGTCCGCCGAAAGCGATCCTAACGGGCCGAGCGACACGCCTGCGCCCGTATTGGCCGCATTGTAATCCTGGGAGAGCGTCAGCCCGCCAAACCAGGTCATGAAATTATTGAAGCCGTAAATGGCGCTGCCCTGCAGGAACTCGGGCTCCTTTTGGCTGCTGGCGCTGTCGGCGCGATAGCGACCGGCCGTCATCTCAAATTTAACGTGCCCGGGGCGCTGCATAACGGCGATGCTGGAGTAGGGCTGCGTAAAACGGTGCTCGGTACCGTCGGCCTCTTTGACCGTGACCTCCAGATCGCCGCTGTTGGTGGTCGAGTAAAGATCGTTAATCTCAAACGCGCCCGGCGCAACGTTCTGCTGATAGATGAGATAGCCGTTCTGGCGCACGGAAACTTCCGCATTTGAACTGGCAATCCCGCGAATGACGGGCGCGAAGCCCCGCTGGCTGTAGGGCAGCATCTCCTCATCGGACGCGAGGTTGACGCCGCGATATTGCACGCTATCAAACACTTCGCCCCGCGTGCTGCTTTCGCCTGCGGTGAACTGCGCCTTAAGTGCATCGACGTCGTGCTGCACGTAGGTGCTGAGGTTCGCCCACTGACTTTCGGAGTCAGACAGGCTCCACGTGCTGTAGTTACGCACCCGCCAGCCCAGCAGGTTTGCCCCAGTGCGGACGTTCAGGTAGCGATTAGCCGTGCGGTCGCTGCCGTCGCTCCGGTTTTCCGCGCCGGAAAGCGTATAGTCGCTGAATAGCACGGGCACGCCGTCGTCCCAGCGCGACGGATCGATATAGTCAGGACTGGCCTGGCCAACTGCGGCCTGCGGAATGCTTAGCGCCAGCGTCATCGTCGAGAAATCCAGCTGAGCGAACGCCAGAGGAATATAGTGGCCCAGCGGTTCAGGCAGCGTCTCGTCGGGCGCAATCGCCAGCAGCGAGGGATAGCGATCGACGTTAATCCCCCACGCGCGAAGCATGTCTGGCGTGAGCTGTGGCGCCAACGCTCCGCCTGGCGAGCTGACGTAGGTGATTTTGGCATCGGCGCGACGGCGCGTATTGATCGTCACTTTTGACGCGTAGGTGCCCGGAAGCTGCGCGTTCGATTTTGAAAACAGGGAAAGGTCAATTTCCTGCTCGCTCAGCATGTCGCCTTCCAGAGAGGAGGGGGAAAAGCGATACTCTCGTGCCTCAAGGGAGCAGCTTGCCACGAAAATAACGCCTCCCAGGCAGCGCAGTAGCGGGTTGAGCGGGAAGGCCCTGCTGTATGACCGTGCGTTACGTCCTGTAAACATGGTGGTTTAGTCATCCTGCACAAGGGGAGAGGTAAATTTGTCGGATGCATTGCCGTAATCCGTGATGCAGCGCCAGCTGACGTTTTTACCCACCGCGACGTCCGGGAGGGAAAGCGTGACGCTGGACGCGGGCCCGACCATATCCGCTTTTTCTATTTTCGTTGTCCCAAGGGACAGCGAGTCAAACACGCTGTAAAACGCGCCGTCGTTAATGACGGTGAGCTGACCCGCGCGGCGGACGAAGCGCAGGCGTTGGCAGGTTTCTGACGGCGAGCCGACAAGCCCTGTCGGGCGCCAGAACAGCTTCAGACGCGTTTTGTAGATCAGGCGCAGGACGTTTTTATCTTCATCATCCGCGCTGGTTGCGGGAACGGTGCGCACGTTCAGGTAGAACAGCGTCTCTTTATCCGTGGGAAGCGGCGTGCCGTTCCACGTTATGCGCAGGCTTTGCTCTTTTTGCGCGTCGAGACGAAAAAGCGGTGGCGTCACAATAAACGGCCCGCGCGTTTTTCCGTCACCGGTATCTGTCCAGGATTGAATAAGCCACGGCAGCTCTTTTTCATTATTCTGCAAAGGCAGGGACACTTCTTTTTTCGCGGCATCGTAGATTATGCGCGTACGGCCAATTTGCACGCCCGCTGCGTGACAAAACATGCTCGCCATGACGGGAAAGCATAATAATATTTTTACTGATGTGCGCATGGGGAAACCTTAAATAAAAAGGGGAAAGGAGATAATAGTCCGGAAATGAACCGAACTATTATCTTGTCAATTCTCCTCAAACGGCATATTGCGATAATCGAGAAGTATAAATTACGCGTGAACGGCGTTAACGATAGAGAATATTAACCGTCATATCGGCATCGGCCGCACCCGCTGTCACGTCAGCAGCAAAGGATTTATACCGGGCATTAAAATCGGCTTTGATGGTGTCCGAGGTGCGAGTTGCCAGCTCGATATAGACCTGTTCTTCCGCGCCGTCCATGGTAATAAAGCGGTCGTTTTTGCCTGCCGGGCTAACGGCGACGCCGATGCCCGTTGCCGCTTCGTCGCGCGCGGTGGTGATTTTACTCACGTCAAGCAGCGTGTTTGAACCGGTCAGCGCCGTTGGGCCGTTGAAGGTGAGCTGTATGGCGGGCAGTCCGTCGCTTTTTAACGGGCAGTTGGCGAGAATAATGGAAAAAGGAACGAGCGTGGACTCTTTACCGACTTCGGTAAAGAACGTCGTAGGAAAGGTGCCTAAAGGAACGGTGCTGTCCGTGCCGCTGTCACCCTGAATGGTGCAGCTTGGCTCGATAATTTCCCCGGTGAAGTGGATGGTGCCCGCATTCATTTCCGCTGCGAAGCCGCTCATCGACAGCGTTGCGAATATGGCACCCGCAATAATGTTTTTTGTAAAATCCATCTGAATAATTTCCTGAGTTGAAAAACATTTTAGTTGGCGATAAAAAAGCTGAAGGATTATCGCCGCAGGGAAGTATAACGATTATTTATATCGAGGTAAGGCGATGGAGGATATATTAAATATCCCTCAAGAGATTTATTACTCTGCTAATTAATAAAAAATAAATATCTTATATCCATGGTTTATGTGGTTTACATGTTTTTATCATCTCAGTAAATTCACAAAACACTTTGTGCGTGGTATGTAAGAATATATCCACTATTGTGATCAAAGTCAGCGGTGAATTAAGTTTTTCTTAATTTATTTTGAACTAAAAATAATCTACAAATGTCGCCGCTCAGCGGCGCTTGCGTTTTTCACTTTTCTTTAAGCCGCCAGGCGGTACCTCCTCAATCCTAAACTGACTAAAAAGACCCGGTTATGTGCCTTTATTCGCCCATTGGAAGCGTGACGCAGTGGCATGATACCCCTGAATTAATGGGCTGCGAGCAGGCACTGTGGCAGAAGAGAACGACGACAAAACGGAAGCCCCCACACCCCACCGGCTTGAAAAAGCGCGTGAGGAAGGGCAAATCCCCCGATCCCGCGAGCTGACGTCCCTGCTGATGCTGGTCGTTGGCGTGTGCATTATCTGGTGGGGAGGAGAGTGGCTTGCCCGCAGGCTGGCGGGGATGCTCTCTGCCGGGCTGCGCTTCGACCACAGCATGGTCAACGACCCGAACCTGATCCTGAGCCAGATAATCCTGCTGGTGAAAGGGGCGATGGTGGCGCTGCTGCCGCTGATCGTCGGCCTGGTGCTGGTGGCGCTGGTGTCGCCCGTGCTGCTCGGTGGCCTGGTCTTTAGCGGTAAATCCCTCCAGCCCAAGTTTTCCAAGCTGAATCCGCTCCCCGGCATTGCGCGCATGTTCTCGGCCCAGACCGGCGCCGAGCTGGTGAAGGCGATTCTCAAATCCGCGCTGATGGGCAGCGCCGCGGGCTTTTTCCTGCTGCATCACTGGCCCGAGATGATGCGCCTGATCGGCGAATCGCCGCTGAGCGCGATGAGCAACGCGATGAACCTGGTCGGCCTGTGCGCGCTGCTGGTCGCGCTGAGCATTATTCCGATGGTGGGGTTTGACGTCATCTTCCAGATTTATACCCACATCAAGAAGCTGCGCATGTCCCGCCAGGACATTCGCGATGAATATAAGCAAATGGAAGGCGACCCGCACATTAAGGGACGCATTCGCCAGATGCAGCGCGCCGCCGCGCGCCGTCGGATGATGGAAGACGTCCCGAAGGCGGACGTTATCGTCACCAACCCGACGCACTATTCCGTTGCGCTGCGCTATGACGAAAACAAAATGAGCGCGCCGAAGGTGGTGGCTAAAGGGGCGGGGCTGATTGCGCTGCGCATCCGCGAGATTGGAACCGAGAACCGCGTTCCCATTCTTGAAGCGCCGCCGCTGGCGCGTGCGTTGTACCGCCACGCGGAAATCGGACAACAGATCCCGGGCCAGCTTTACGCCGCCGTGGCGGAAGTGCTGGCGTGGGTATGGCAGTTGAAGCGCTGGCGCCTGGCGGGCGGTCAACGGCCTGCGAAACCTGAGAACCTTCCGGTGCCTGATGCGCTGGATTTTTTGAACGAGAAGGACACTGATGGCTAATCTGGTGGCAATGTTGCGCCTGCCCGGCAACCTGAAATCGACGCAATGGCAGATCCTTGCCGGGCCGATTCTCATCCTGCTAATTTTGTCGATGATGGTACTGCCGCTGCCGGCGTTCATCCTCGACCTGCTTTTCACTTTCAACATTGCGTTGTCCATTATGGTGCTGCTGGTGGCGATGTTCACCCAGCGCACGCTGGAATTCGCCGCGTTCCCGACCATCCTGCTGTTTACCACGCTGCTGCGCCTGGCGCTGAACGTGGCCTCCACGCGCATCATCCTGATGGAGGGCCATACCGGCGCGGCGGCGGCGGGGAAGGTGGTTGAAGCCTTCGGCCACTTCCTGGTGGGCGGCAACTTCGCCATCGGCATCGTGGTATTCGTGATCCTCGTTATCATCAACTTTATGGTCATCACCAAGGGCGCCGGGCGTATCGCCGAGGTCGGCGCGCGCTTCGTGCTGGACGGGATGCCGGGCAAGCAGATGGCGATCGACGCCGACCTGAACGCCGGGATCATCGCCGAGGATGAAGCGAAAAAGCGCCGTGCCGAGGTGACCCAGGAGGCGGACTTCTACGGCTCCATGGACGGTGCGAGCAAGTTCGTGCGCGGTGACGCCATCGCGGGCATCCTGATCATGGTGATTAACGTCGTGGGCGGCCTGCTGGTGGGCGTGCTGCAGCACGGCATGGACATGGGCCACGCGGCGGAAAGCTATACGCTGCTCACCATCGGTGATGGCCTGGTGGCGCAGATCCCGGCCCTGGTGATCTCCACCGCGGCGGGCGTGATCGTGACCCGCGTCAGCACCGACCAGGACGTGGGCGAGCAGATGGTGGGGCAGCTCTTCAGCAACCCGCGCGTAATGCTGCTGGCCGCCGCGGTGCTGGGGCTGCTGGGGCTGGTGCCAGGCATGCCGAACCTGGTATTCCTGCTGTTTACCGCCGCGCTGCTGGGCCTGGCGTGGTGGATGCGCGGCCGCGAAACCCGACCGGCCGCAGAGCCTGCGCCCGTCAAAATGCCGGAAAATACCCAGGCCGTCGAGGCGACCTGGAACGACGTTCAGCTGGAAGATACGCTGGGGATGGAGGTGGGCTATCGCCTGATCCCGATGGTGGACTTCCAGCAGGACGGCGAGCTGCTGGGGCGCATTCGCAGCATCCGTAAGAAATTCGCCCAGGACATGGGCTTCCTGCCGCCGGTAGTTCACATTCGCGACAATATGGACCTGCCGCCCGCGCGCTACCGCATCCTGATGAAAGGGGTGGAAATTGGCAGCGGTGACGCCTATCCGGGGCGCTGGCTGGCGATTAACCCCGGCACGGCGGCGGGGACGCTGCCGGGCGAGCAGACGATCGACCCGGCCTTTGGCCTGGCCGCCATCTGGATTGAGAGCGCGCTCAAAGAGCAGGCGCAGATTCAGGGCTACACCGTCGTTGAGGCGAGCACCGTGGTGGCGACCCATCTCAACCACCTGATCGGGCAGTTCTCGGCGGAGCTGTTTGGCCGCCAGGAGGCGCAGCAGCTGCTTGACCGCGTCACCCAGGAGATGCCGAAGCTGACGGAAGATCTGGTTCCGGGCGTGGTGACATTAACCACGCTGCACAAGGTGCTACAAAACCTGCTCGACGAAAAAGTGCCGATTCGCGATATGCGCACCATTCTGGAAACGCTGGCCGAGCACGCGCCGCTGCAAAGCGATCCGCACGAGCTGACGGCCGTGGTGCGCGTGGCGCTGGGCCGCGCGATTACCCAGCAGTGGTTCCCGGGTACGGGGGAAGTGCAGGTTATCGGCCTCGACACGCCGCTTGAGCGCCTGCTGCTGCAGGCCCTGCAGGGCGGCGGCGGGCTGGAGCCGGGCCTTGCCGACCGCCTGCTGGAACAAACGCAGGAGGCGCTCGCGCGCCAGGAGATGCTGGGCGCGCCGCCGGTGCTGCTGGTTAACCACGCGCTGCGTCCTCTGCTGTCGCGCTTCCTGCGCCGCAGCCTGAGCCAGCTGGTGGTGCTGTCGAACCTGGAGCTGTCGGACAATCGTCATATTCGCATGACGGCAACCATTGGAGGGAAATAATGCGCAAATGGTTAGTCATTTTACTTTTCCCGCTGGCGGCGCAGGCCGCAGGCGAGGGGATGTGGCAGGCCAGCAGCATGGGTATCACCCTGAATCATCGCGGCGAGTCGATGTCTTCGAACCCGCTTTCGGCGGGCGAGCCGGTAAACGGCCTGATGAGCCTGGTGGTCTGGAACTATAGGCTGATTGGCCCGACGCCGGCCGGGCTGCGCGTGCGCCTCTGCTCCCAGACCCGCTGTACCGAACTCGACGGGGAAAACGGCAGCACCCAGGCCTTCAGCGGCGTGCCGGCCGTTGAGCCGCTGCGCTTTATCTGGGAGGTGCCCGGCGGCGGTCGGCTGATCCCGGCGCTGAAAGTTCAGAGCAATTCCGTCATCGTTAACTACCGCTAACTGCCTGCCTTTTCGCCAGTCATCAGTCGATTCTGATGGCTGGCTCGCAAAATTGACAACGCCTTTTGATGCAATAGAAACGCTGTTTTATAAATCAGTGACACGCGTAACGACGCTCTTTGCATTTTTGCCATCCGCCGCGCCGCGGTGGCAGAAACGAAAAGGTATCAACAAAGCGATACTTTTACTGTAGCCGTGTAAAAACTCCTGGATGAGGCTTGCTTACAGGGAGTCTCCCAAAACTTCGTAGGGTTGACGGCAATGAAAACACGTAAAATTGGACTCGCAAACTATCTTGCATACGGGTCAGGGGATTTCCTCGGGGCGGGAACGACCGCTCTGACGGCCGCCTGGCTATTGTACTTCTATACCACCTTCTGTGGACTTACGCCGATTGAGGCGACCTTCATTTTCGCCGCGGCCAGGGTTTTAGACGCCGTGGTCAGCCCGCTGATGGGCTTCCTGACGGATAACTTCGGCACGACGTGGCTCGGCAAGCGCTTCGGCCGCCGTAAGTTCTTCATCCTGCTGGGGATCCCCTGCGTGTTCAGCTACTCGCTGATGTGGGTCGGGGACATGAGCTTCTGGTATTACCTGCTGACCTACCTGGTCTTCGACATCGTCTACACCATGATTCTGGTGCCGTACGAAACGCTGGTGCCGGAAATGACCGATGACTTTAAGCAGAAAACCAAGTTTTCCGGCGCGCGCATCTCGATGGCGCAAATGTCCGCGATCCTGGCCTCCTTCCTGCCGGGCATTTTGCTGACGCAGTTTGGCAAAGACAACGCGATCTCCTTCTTCTATGCCAGCCTGGTCTTCTCCGTGCTGTGCGCGCTGATGCTGACCTTCGTCTGGTGCTTTACCTGGGAGCGCCCGCGCGAAGAGTGGTCCGAAGCGGCGCTGCGCGCGGAAGAAGAGAAGAAAAAACTCACGCTTGGCCAAAGCCTCAACCGCCTGTTCGTGGAGTTAGGCTCCACCCTGCGCATCAAAATCTTTCGCCAGCACCTCGGCATGTACCTCGGCGGCTACATCGCGCAGGACGTCTTTAACGCGGTGTTTACCTATTACGTGGTGTTCGTGCTGATGCAGGAGGCGTCGATGGCGTCCAACCTGCTGGGGACGATGGCCATCTTCCAGTTCATCGCCGTGATCGCCATGATCCCGCTTTGCATCCGCTTCGGGCCCGCGCCGTCTTACCGCATGGTGGTGGTGCTCTTTGGCCTGGCGTCGCTCTCTTACGCCGTCTTGTACTACGCCGGGCTGAGCGACGTTTACGCGCTGCTGCTGCTGCTTTCCGCGGTGGCCGGTCTGGGACGCGGCGGCATCAACTACGTGCCGTGGAACACCTATACCTATATCGCGGACGTGGATGAGGTGATCACCGGCCAGCGTCGGGAAGGCATTTTTGCCGGGATCATGACCCTGACCCGCAAGGCGTCTCAGGCCGGGGCGGTGATGCTGGTGGGGATCGTTATGCAGATGTCCGGCTTCGTCAGCGGCCAGAAGGTTCAGCCCGCCGAGGTGAGCCACACCATTCTGATGATCCTCAGCGTGGGGACGATTCTGGTGCTGTTCTGCGGCTTCATGGTCTCGCTGCGCTTTAAGCTCAACCTGCAAACGCACAGCATGCTGCGCGAAGAGACGGTGAAAATGCGCGAGTCCGGCCGCGCCGTGCCGGAAGCCGCGACGCCGCAGGCCCGTGCGACGGTGGAAATGCTTGCCGGCATGCCGTTTGCCTCGCTGTGGGGCAATAACAACATCGGTTATCTCAACCGCAATAAGCCGGCCGCGCCGCCGCTGACCGAGAGCGCGGTACTCAATTCGACATTCAACAGAGGTTAAGAAGATGAAAGTTTGGCCTGTCAAACATAGCCCACTCCTGTGCCAGCCCGAGCGCTTTATCGCCCGCGACGAGCTGAAGGCGCTGATCGAAAAGGTGACGCACAGCCTGGTCAATATTCACGACAAAACGGGGGAGTTTTTGCTTCGGCTGGACGACGGGCGCGTGATAGACACCAAGGGCTGGGCGGGATGGGAATGGACGCACGGCGTGGCGCTTTACGGCATCTGGCAGTATTACTGTCAGACCGGGGACGAGGGGATGCGCGACGTGATTGACAGCTGGTTCGCCGCCCGGTTTGCGGAGGGCGCGACCACTAAAAACGTCAATACCATGTCGCCCTTTTTAACCCTGGCCTATCGCTACGAAGAGACGCGTAACCCGGCGTGGCTGCCGTGGCTGGAGAGCTGGGCAGAATGGGCGATGAACGAAATGCCGCGCACCGAGCACGGCGGCATGCAGCACATTACGCTGGCGGAAGAGAATCATCAGCAGATGTGGGACGACACGCTGATGATGACCGTGCTGCCGCTGGCGAAAATCGGCAAGCTGCTGAACAGGCCCGAATACGTTGAGGAAGCGGTGTACCAGTTCCTGCTGCACGTGCAAAACCTGATGGATCGGGAAACCGGGCTGTGGTTCCACGGCTGGAGCTACGACGGCAATCATAACTTCGCCAACGCCCGCTGGGCGCGCGGCAACAGCTGGCTGACCATCGTCATCCCCGATTTCCTTGAGCTGGTGGATCTGCCGGAAAACAACGCCGTGCGCCGCTATCTGGTACAGGTGCTCAATGCGCAAATCGCCGCGCTGGCGACGTGCCAGGACGACAGCGGCCTCTGGCATACGCTGCTCGACGACCCGGACTCCTATCTTGAGGCGTCGGCAACGGCAGGCTTTGCCTACGGGATATTGAAAGCGGTGCGCAAGCGCTACGTTGGGGCGGAGTATGCCGACGTGGCCGAGAGGGCGATTCGCGGGATCGTGAACAATATCTCGCCGGAGGGGGAGCTGCTGCAGACGTCGTTCGGTACGGGAATGGGGAGCGATCTTGAGTTTTATCGCCAGATACCGCTGACGTCGATGCCGTACGGCCAGGCGATGGCGATCCTTTGCCTGACGGAATATTTGCGGAAATATTTTTGATAATAAAAAACCCGGCGCTTGCCGGGTTTTTTGTATTACATGCGTTCTACGGTTTCGATACCCAGGGTATCCAGACCCAGCTTCAGCGTTTTAGCCGTCAGCTGCGCCAGCTTCAGGCGGCTGTTGCGCACCGCTTCGCTCTCGGCGGACAGAATAGGGCAGTGCTCGTAGAAGCCGGAGAACAGGCCGGCCAGATCGTAGAGGTAGGCACACATGACGTGCGGCGTACCGTCACGGGCGACGACGGTCAGCGTCTCTTCGAACTGCAGCAGGCGCGCCGCCAGCTGCGCTTCGCGATCCTCGGTGAGGGTCACGGTTGCGTTTGCCAGCACGCTTTCGTCGATATTTGCCTTGCGGAACACGGAGAGCACGCGGGTGTAGGCATACTGCATATACGGCGCGGTGTTGCCTTCAAACGCCAGCATGTTATCCCAGTCGAAGATGTAGTCGGTGGTGCGGTTCTTGGAGAGATCCGCGTATTTCACCGCGCCGATACCCACGGCGTTCGCCAGTTTTTCCAGCTCGTCGGAAGGCATGTCCGGGTTCTTTTCGGCCACCAGGCGGCGGGCGCGCTCCAGCGCTTCGTCCAGCAGGTCGGAAAGCTTAACGGTGCCGCCCGCGCGGGTTTTAAACGGCTTGCCGTCTTTACCCAGCATCATGCCGAACATGTGGTGCTCCAGCGGCACGGAATCCGGCACGTAGCCCGCTTTGCGCACGATGGTCCACGCCTGCATCAGGTGCTGGTGCTGACGGGAATCGATGTAGTACAGCACGCGGTCGGCGTGCAGGGTTTCGTAGCGGTATTTCGCGCAGGCGATATCGGTGGTGGTGTAGAGGTAGCCGCCGTCCTTTTTCTGGATGATTACGCCCATCGGTTCGCCTTCCTTGTTTTTGTACTCATCAAGGAACACGACCGTTGCGCCTTCGCTTTCAACCGCCAGATTTTTCGCTTTCAGATCCGCTACGATGCCCGGCAGCATCGGGTTGTACAGGCTTTCGCCCATGACGTCGTCGCGGGTCAGGGTAACGTTGAGGCGGTTATAGGTCAGCTGGTTCTGGGACATGGTGATGTCGACCAGCTTGCGCCACATTTCAAGGAAGTATTGATCGCCGCCCTGCAGCTTCACGACGTAGCTGCGCGCGCGCTCGGCGAAGGCTTCGTCTTCGTCATAATGCTTTTTCGCTTCGCGGTAGAAGCCTTCCAGGTCCGCCAGGGCCATCTCGCCCGCGTTTTCCTGCTGCTGTTTTTCCAGGTAAGCGATCAGCATGCCGAACTGGGTGCCCCAGTCGCCGACGTGGTTCGCGCGGATCACCTTGTGGCCGAGGAACTCCAGGGTGCGTACTGCCGCATCGCCGATAATGGTGGAGCGCAGGTGGCCAACGTGCATCTCTTTCGCCACGTTTGGCGCAGAGTAGTCGATCACCACGGTCTGCGGCTCCGGCTGGGAAACGCCCAGACGATCGGACTTCAGCGCCGCGTCAACGTGGCTTGCCAGGAACGCAGGCTCCAGGAAGATGTTGATAAAGCCCGGCCCGGCGATTTCGGTTTTGCTGGCAATGCCGGTGAGATCCAGATGCGTCAGTACCTGCTCAGCGAGCTGTCGCGGCGGCATGCCCAGTTTTTTAGCCACTGCCATCACGCCGTTAGCCTGATAGTCGCCAAACTGTACTTTTGCTGACTGACGAACCTGCGGTTCGCAATCCGCAGGCGCGCCTGCGGCAATCAGTGCCTGACTGACTTTTTCTGAGAGAAGAGCCTGAATATTCACCTGGATACCTTACGTTTTTGATGCGGGGAAAAAACAACCCGCGCCAGTTTAAGAATTTAGGGCGGGAGTATACTGCAAATGGCCTCTGCCGTCAGCACCGCGCGCCGCCGAGTTCGCTCAGAAAATAAGCGGAGAAAGCGTGCATAATCATGCAGTCCTCAAATCTGCCAATCTGCGGTTGGTTGAAGCCCGGCAACGGAGTAAATTAGCGGCTTTGCGACACGATAAGAGGCTGACGTATGGCGAACTGGCAATCCATTGACGAACTGCATGATATTTCCGCAGATTTACCGCGCTTCACTCAGGCGTTCACAGAACTTGCCACCCGTCTGGGGCTGGATATTGCGCCGCTTGAGGCCGATCACATTTCCCTGCGCTGCCACCAGAACGCTACCGCCGAGCGCTGGCGTCGCGGTTTCGAGCAGTGCGGCGTGTTGCTTTCTGAAAATATTATCAACGGTCGGCCTATCTGCCTGTTTAAGCTGCACGAGCCGGTATGCGTGGCGCACTGGCGGTTTACGGTAATTGAGCTGCCGTGGCCGGGAGAGAAACGCTACCCGCACGAGGGCTGGGAGCATATTGAGATTGTGCTGCCGGGCGAGCCTGAAACCCTGAACGCGCGCGCGCTGGCGCTGCTTTCTGATGAAGGCTTAAGCAAGCCGGGGATTTTCGTGAAAACCAGCTCGCCAAAAGGCGAGCGCGAGCGCTTGCCTAACCCGACGCTGGCGGTGACGGATGGGCAGGTCACGGTGAAGTTTCATCCGTGGACGATCGAACAGATCGTGGCCAGCGAAGCATCAGAGTTGTGACGCTACGCGAAGACCCCTTGCGGCGAGCGTGTCACGATAGCGTGTTGAATCGATTTTAGGGAGGAAAAGATGGCGCTACTGGAGATTTGCTGTTACAGCGTGGCGTGTGCCGTCACGGCGCAAAAGCACGGGGCCGACCGCATTGAGCTGTGTGCAGCACCGAAAGAGGGCGGGCTGACGCCGTCGTACGGCGTGCTGAAATCTGCCCGCCGGGAAGTTACGATCCCGGTACACCCCATCATCCGCCCCCGCGGCGGTGATTTTTGTTACACGGCGGATGAATTTGCTGCCATGCTTGAAGATATCGCCGTCGTGCGTGATTTAGGGTTCCCTGGGCTGGTCACCGGCCTGCTCGATGAAGACGGCAATATCGATCTGCCCCGTATGCGTCAGGTGATGGATGCGGCAACGGGGATGGCGGTCACTTTTCATCGCGCATTTGATATGTGTAAAACTCCTCTGCAAGCGTTTGAAACGCTTGCAGAACTGGGCGTGGCGCGCGTTCTGACTTCGGGGCAGCAGTCGTCCGCTGATAAAGGTTTAAAATTAATTACGGAACTAAAATCACACTCTCGTGTTCCAATACTTATGGCTGGCGCAGGTGTACGCGCCGGAAATCTGAAACTGTTTTTAGACGCAGGGGTAGAGGAGCTTCACAGCTCTGCGGGCAAGTGGATGCCTTCGCCCATGCGTTATCGCAATACAGGGTTGTCTATGTCGACGGATGCCGAAGCGGATGAGTACTCGCGCTTCGGCGTGGAGGGAGAGTCGGTTGCGGTAATGAAATCGATAATTGAGCGTTATCACGTGTAGCAGCGTACCGATTTTTACCGCGCATCATGTCGCCCAATATGATGCTTGCTTGTACCAGGCCCCTGCAATTTCAACAGGGGCCTTTTTTTATCCCCCTCACCCTAACCCTCTCCCCATTGGGGAGAGGGGACTGCACGGTGCGGTCTTTATCTCCCTCGCCCCTATGGGGAGAGGGCAGGGGTGAGGGGAAAACTACGGCTTGGTTGCAATCAACACTGCACGCATCGGGGCCGGGTAGCCTTCAATGGTTTTGCCGTGGTCGTCCGGATCGAGGAACTGCTCCAGCGATTCGGTGATCATCCAGTCCGTGCGGCGCTGTTCCTCGATGGAAGTCACGCAGACGTCGGCAATGCGCACGTCCACAAACCCGCACTTCTCCAGCCAGTTCTTCAGCGCCAGCGCGGAAGGAATAAAGTATACGTTGCGCATCTGTGCGTAGCGATCGCCCGGCACCAGCACCGCATTTTCATCGCCTTCAATGACCAGCGTTTCCAGCACCAGCTCGCCGCCGCTGACCAGCTGATCTTTCAGCTGCCACAGGTGCTCAAGCGGGGAGCGGCGATGGTAGAGCACGCCCATGGAAAATACGGTATCAAAGGCCTTTAGGGCAGGGAGCTGCTCAATGCCCAGCGGCAGAAGATGAGCGCGCTGGTCGTTGCCGAGCAGCTTACGCACCGCTTCAAACTGGCAGAGAAACAGCTGCATCGGGTCGATACCGACCGCCAGGTGCGCGCCCGCGCCAATCATGCGCCACATGTGATAGCCGCTGCCGCAGCCAACGTCGAGAATGGTGCGCCCGCTCAGGTCCGAGAGATGCGGAAGCACGCGATCCCACTTCCAGTCCGAACGCCACTCGGTATTGATATCAATACCGTAGAGTGAGAACGGGCCCTTGCGCCACGGCATCAGGTTACGCATCAGCGTTTCGATGCGGTTTCGCTGCCCGTCAGAGAGCGGCGCTTCGCTTTCCGCCGTCACGCTGTGCAGCAGGTCAAGACGGTGGGGCGTCAGCTCGGGCAAAAACTCCACCGCGTTTGACCACTGCTTCAGCAGGCCATGCTGCTGATCGCGCTGCCAGGTGGCGATTTGCGCAGGCAGGGTTTCCAGCCAGTGGGAGAGGTGGTTTTTGGCGATAAGCTGATAAAAGTTGCCAAAGTCGATCATGCCGCGTCCTCGCCCTTCAGCGCCACCAGCGAGCCAAAGTTAAAGCACTGGAACCACAGTTCGCTGTGCTGGAAGCCGGCCTTGCGCAGGCGCGCCTTGTGCGTTTCAACGGAGTCCGTCAGCATCACGTTTTCCAGCATGCTGCGCTTCTGGCTGATCTCTAGTTCGCTGTAGCCGTTAGCGCGCTTGAAGTCGTGATGCATGTTGAACAGCAGTTCGCCGACGTCCGCATCTTCAAAGCTGAACTTCTCAGACAGCACCAGCGCGCCGCCGGGGTTCAGGCCCTTATAAATTTTGTCCAGCAGCAGCTGGCGCTCTTCAGGCACCAAAAACTGCAGGGTAAAATTCAACACCACCATTGAGGCGTTTTTAATCTCGATATCGCGGATATCGCCTTCCACAACCTCAACCGGCGTCGGCGCCTTGTAGGCGTCGATATGGCGGCGGCAGCGTTCAATCATCGCCGGAGAGTTATCGACCGCAATAATCTTACAGCCGTCCTGGCGAACGTTACGACGTACCGACAGCGTTGCCGCGCCGAGCGAACAGCCCAGATCATAAACCTGCGTGCCTGGCTGAACGAAGCGCTCAGCCAGCATGCCGATCATGGAAATGATGTTGGAATAGCCTGGGACAGAGCGCTGGATCATATCCGGGAAGACTTCGGCTACCCGTTCATCAAAGGTCCAGTCGCCCAGGCTGGCGATAGGCGCGGAAAAAAGCGTGTCGCGATCTGACATAACGTAAAAATCCGGGAAAAATAAAGTGGCGTATTGTGCGCTAATGGAAGGAGAAAACCAACTCCCACGGCATATACCAAAGGTTAGCCAGCACCATCAGCAAAAGCGAGCACCAGGTTGCGCTCATGCCGGAACGACGCCAGCGGAATAAGCGGTGGTGAAAACCGTAGTAATGCATCAGCCTGCCGGCAATCAGCAGCAGGCCACAGACGTGCACCATCCACGTTTCCGCGCCGTTCATCTCCATAAACAGCAGCAGGATCAGCGCAACGGGAATGTACTCGACGGCGTTGCCGTGAACGCGAATAGCGCTTTGCAGCTCTGAAAAGCCTCCGTCACCGTAGGAAACGCGGTACAGCATCCGCAGGCGCACGACGTCAAAAGAAAACTTAATCAGCAGTAATGCACCTAACACGGCATACAGCGCGCTGACCATACTTACTCCCTGTTTTTGGCAGATGGCACGTCACTATGATAGGTGTCTTACTCAGAAAAGAGAAGATTGTTGTGGAATGGACGGGGCGCTTCCTACCGATGGAACCGCGTCCTGCAAGGGCTGCCAGAGAGCATCGACCAGTTCAGGCGCTTGCGCGATATCCGGGGTGTGCAAAAAGAGATACGGCGTGGTGGCGTGTTCCCATTTCGGCAACGTTTGTAGCCAGACGGCGAACAGCTCTTTGTTTTGCTCCATGTTGTCGCTGCCGATAAACCTCACCATCGGGTTTTGCGCCGTCACGACCGCGTGAACCGGTACTTTCGGCTTTTTGCGCTGCGCGTCGATGATGGCTTCGCTGTGCGGCACGGCGCTGTGCACCGGGCGGCTGTCCAGAATCACGCGGTTCACGCCGCGTTCGTGCAGCCCGCGGTTGAGCGCTTTTTCCGTCTCTCCCTTGGCAAAAAACTCGGGATGCCTGACCTCAACGCCATAGGTAAATTCGCGGGGGAGCGCGTCGAGAAACGTCCACAGCGCGGGCATATCGCGCGGGCCAAACGCGGCGGGAAGCTGGAGCCAGTACTGGCCGATGCGGTTAGCCAGCGGCGACATTCGCGTAAAAAATTCTTCCGTCAAATCACCGCAGTTTCGCAGCGCGGCGTTGTGTGAAATGGTGGCCGGAAACTTAAAGCAGAAGCGAAACGCGTCGGTGGTTTGCTCGCGCCAGCGCTCGACGATCTCCGCCCGCGGCAGGGCGTACAGGGTGGTATTGCCTTCGACGCAGTTAAAGTGTCGGGCATACTCCTCGAGTCCGGTGATGCCCAGGTGCACCCATTTCGGGTGCGACCACTGGGGCAGGCCCACGTAGATCATAGCGCGCGTAATATCTCGTCGGTGCTGCGCACGCGGCCGATGCGCGGGAAGATGTTCGTCATGCTGCCCTGGTGCTGGTCCGCAGAGGCGGCGCTGCACGCATCTTCCGCAATGACCAGGCTGAAGCCCAGCTCCCAGGCGTTTCGCGCGGTGGATTCCACACCGATGTTGGTCGAAATTCCGCACAGGATGATGGTGTCGATGCCGCGACGGCGAAGCTGTAGCTCGAGATCGGTGCCGTAGAAGGCGCCCCACTGGCGTTTGGTCACCTCGATATCCGTATCGCGTTTACCCAACGAGACCGGATACGTCCACCAGTTGTCCGGCAGCGCATGCGCCGGGGCCTGCGCGTCGACGGGCTGTTTCAGCGCTTCGGCAAAATCAGCGGACCAGCCGACGCGCACCATGACCACAGGCGCGCCCGCGGCGCGGCATTTTTCCGCCAGGCGTGCGGCGCGGCTGACCACATCGTCAGCGCCGTGCGGGCCGCCGGCAAACGGCAGGATCCCTTCCTGTAGATCAATTACAACGAGTGCGGTTTTGGTGGCGTCGAGCGTAAACATAGTAACTCCAGTAAAATTAATCGCTTTGCCTACACCTTACGACGTGATGCGCTGTTATCGTTCGGATAATTTTGTTAATTTTTGTGAGAATGCGCAATAAGAGCGCAGCAAACGAGCGTCAGAGCGCGCTTCGCACTTATCGTCCGGCGGAATTTCCAGTATAATAGCCGCCTTTTTTCATCCAGTTGTGACATACAGAAAGCTGCGACATAGTAGCCTGAAATCAGGCAACGTTTAGCCTGCGGCTAATTAAGGGATATCTCATGCGTACAGAATATTGCGGGCAGCTGCGTCAGTCCCACGTCGGGCAGCAGGTTACCCTGTGTGGTTGGGTCAATCGTCGTCGCGATCTCGGTAGCCTTATCTTCATCGATATGCGCGACCGCGAGGGTATCGTACAGGTGTTCTTCGATCCGGATCGCGCGGACGCGCTGAAGCTGGCCTCCGAGCTGCGTAATGAGTTCTGCATTCAGGTCACCGGCACCGTGCGTGCGCGTGACGAGAAAAACGTCAATGCCGACATGGCGACCGGCGCAATTGAAGTGCTGGCGTCCGATCTGACGATCATCAACCGTGCCGAAGCGCTCCCGCTGGACTCCAACCACGTCAACACGGAAGAAGCGCGTCTGAAATATCGCTACCTGGATCTGCGTCGCCCGGAGATGGCACAGCGCCTGAAAACCCGTGCGAAAATCACCAGCCTGGTGCGCCGCTTTATGGATGACCACGGTTTCCTTGATATCGAAACCCCGATGCTGACCAAAGCCACGCCGGAAGGCGCGCGCGATTACCTGGTCCCGTCCCGCGTTCATAAAGGCAAATTCTACGCGCTGCCGCAGTCACCGCAGCTGTTCAAACAGCTGCTGATGATGTCCGGTTTTGACCGCTACTATCAGATCGTTAAATGCTTCCGCGACGAAGACCTTCGCGCTGACCGTCAGCCAGAATTTACCCAGATCGACGTGGAAACCTCCTTCATGACCGCCGAACAGGTGCGTGAAGTGATGGAAGCGCTGGTGCGTGGCCTGTGGAACGACGTAAAAGGCGTAGAGCTGGGCGATTTCCCCGTCATGACCTTCGCCGAAGCCGAGCGCCGCTACGGCTCCGACAAGCCGGACCTGCGTAACCCAATGGAGCTGGTGGACGTGGCGGACCTGGTGAAAGACGTCGAGTTCGCGGTCTTTGCCGGTCCGGCTAACGATGCGAAAGGTCGCGTGGCGGCCCTGCGCGTGCCGGGCGGGGCGGCTCTGAGCCGTAAGCAGATTGACGGCTACGGCGATTTTATTAAGATCTACGGCGCGAAAGGCCTGGCCTATATTAAAGTGACCGAGCGTGCGAAAGGCCTGGAAGGCATCACCAGCCCGGTGGCGAAATTCCTGAATGCGGACATCGTGGAAGCGATCCTTGAGCGCACCGGCGCACAGGACGGCGACATGATCTTCTTCGGCGCGGACAACAGGAAAGTGGTTGCGGATGCAATGGGCGCACTGCGTCTGAAGGTCGGCAAAGACCTGAACATCACCGATGAAAGCAAATGGGCGCCGCTGTGGGTTATCGACTTCCCAATGTTTGAAGACGACGGTGAAGGCGGCCTGACCGCGATGCACCACCCGTTCACCTCGCCAAAAGACATGACGGCGGCTGAGCTGAAAGCGGCACCGGAAGACGCGGTGGCGAACGCCTATGACATGGTCATTAACGGCTACGAAGTGGGCGGCGGTTCCGTGCGTATTCACAGCGGTGAAATGCAGCAGACCGTGTTCGGCATTCTGGGCATTAACGAGCAGGAACAGCGCGAGAAGTTCGGCTTCCTGCTGGACGCGCTGAAATACGGTACGCCGCCGCACGCGGGCCTGGCGTTCGGTCTTGACCGTCTGACCATGCTGCTGACCGGCACCGACAACATTCGCGATGTTATCGCCTTCCCGAAAACCACCGCCGCGGCGTGTCTGATGACCGAAGCGCCGAGCTTTGCTAACCCTGCCTCTCTGGCGGAGCTGGGCATTGAAGTGGTGAAGAAGGAAGAGAAAAACTGATATGGCATATAAGCGTCCCGTTTCTGTCTTAGTTGTAATTTACGCCCAGGACACGAAGCGGGTGCTGATGTTGCAGCGGCGAGACGACCCTGATTTCTGGCAGTCGGTTACCGGCAGTCTGGAAGACGGGGAGAGCGCGCCGCAGGCCGCCGCGCGTGAAGTAAAGGAAGAGGTCACCATCGACGTTGCTCGTGAGCAACTGACCCTGAAGGACTGTCAGCGCACGGTGGAGTTTGAAATTTTTAGCCATTTACGTCATCGCTATGCGCCGGGCATAGAGCGCAATACGGAATCGTGGTTCTGTCTCGCGCTTCCCCACGAGCGGGAGATTGTGTTCACTGAGCACCTGACCTACCGCTGGGTGAATGCGGCGGATGCCGCCGCGCTCACCAAGTCGTGGAGTAACCGGCAGGCGATTGAAGAATTTGTAATTAACGCTGCCTGAGAGGGCGCGATTTTTGGAGAACTTTTTATGGCAGGTCATAGTAAGTGGGCCAACACCAAACACCGCAAAGCGGCACAGGATGCTAAGCGCGGTAAAATCTTTACCAAAATCATTCGTGAGCTGGTAACAGCAGCACGCCTGGGCGGCGGCGATCCGGCCTCTAACCCACGCCTGCGCGCGGCGGTTGATAAAGCGCTGTCCAACAACATGACGCGTGACACCCTGAACCGTGCCATCGCGCGCGGCGTGGGCGGTGATGAAGACGCGAACATGGAAACCATCATTTATGAAGGTTACGGCCCTGGCGGTACTGCCGTCATGGTTGAGTGTCTGTCCGACAACCGTAACCGTACCGTTGCCGAAGTGCGCCACGCGTTCACCAAAACCGGCGGTAACCTGGGCACCGACGGCTCCGTAGCCTACCTGTTCAGCAAAAAAGGCGTGATCTCCTTCGAGAAGGGCGATGAAGATGCGATCATGGAAGCCGCGCTGGAAGCGGGCGCAGAAGACGTAGTGACCTACGACGACGGCGCTATCGACGTCTACACCGCATGGGAAGAGATGGGCGTCGTGCGCGATGCGCTGGAAGCCGCGGGCCTGAAGGCGGACAACGCTGAAGTCTCCATGATCCCGTCCACCAAAGCGGACATGGATGCGGAAACTGCGCCGAAACTGCTGCGTCTGATCGACATGCTCGAAGACTGCGACGACGTGCAGGAAGTGTATCACAACGGTGAAATCTCTGATGAGGTTGCAGCGACTCTCTGATGAGAGCGTATAAGCCGTTTACGGGAGACGCGTGATGTCGATTATCCTCGGGATTGACCCCGGCTCGCGCGTCACCGGCTATGGCGTTATCCGTCAGGTGGGACGCCAGCTAACCTACCTCGGCAGCGGCTGTATTCGCACTAAAGTGGACGATCTGCCGTCGCGCCTGAAGCTCATTTATGCGGGCGTGTCGGAGATCATCACCCAGTTCCAGCCGGACTTTTTTGCCATCGAGCAGGTCTTTATGGCGAAAAATGCCGATTCAGCACTAAAGCTCGGCCAGGCGCGCGGCGTCGCGATTGTTGCCGCGGTGAACCAGGATTTGCCGGTGTTTGAATACGCCGCGCGACAGGTCAAGCAGACGGTGGTGGGGATTGGTAGCGCGGAGAAAAGCCAGGTGCAGCACATGGTGCGCACGTTGCTAAAGCTTCCCGCCAACCCTCAGGCGGATGCCGCCGATGCGCTGGCGATTGCGATTACCCACTGTCACGTCAGCCAGAACGCGATGCAAATGAGCGAGTCGCGGCTCAATCTGGCGCGAGGCAGGTTGCGATAATGACAAATCAGGCTGGATGTTTATCCAGCCTTTTTTTATTATACCCGTCATACTTCAAGTTGTATGTGCGTTGGCTGCACTCGTTCACCCCAGTCACTTACTCATGTAAGCTCCTGGGGATTCACTCCCTTGCCGCCTTCCTACAACTCGAATTATTTAGGGTATATGTCGTCAGTAAATTTTTTCCAGAACGCAGGAGCGTCACGTGATAGGCAGACTCAGAGGCATCATCCTTGAAAAACAACCCCCGCTAGTGCTGCTGGAAGTGGGCGGCGTAGGCTACGAAGTCCATATGCCGATGACCTGCTTCTACGAGCTGCCGGATGCGGGCAAAGAGGCGATTGTCTTTACCCAGTTCGTTGTGCGTGAAGACGCGCAGCTGCTCTACGGCTTTAACAACAAGCAGGAGCGGATGCTGTTCCGTGAGCTGATTAAGACCAACGGCGTTGGGCCAAAGCTGGCGCTAGCGATCCTGTCCGGAATGTCTGCTCAACAGTTTGTGAACGCCGTTGAGCGCGAAGATCCCGCGGCCCTGATTAAGCTGCCGGGCATCGGTAAGAAAACCGCAGAACGCCTGATAGTTGAAATGAAGGACCGCTTTAAGGGCCTGCACGGCGATCTCTTTACGCCTGCTGCCGACCTGGTGCTGACCTCGCCGGGCGCGCCAACCTCCGACGACGCCGAGCAGGAAGCGGTTGCCGCGCTGGTGGCGCTGGGCTATAAACCTCAGGAAGCCAGCCGAATGGTAAGCAAAATTGCCACGCCGGATGTCAGCAGTGAAACCCTGATTCGTGAAGCGCTACGCGCCGCATTGTGAGGTAAAGGATGATTGAAGCAGACCGCCTGGTCTCGGCCGCCACCAGCATGCCGGAAGATGTGGTGGATCGCGCGATCCGCCCTAAACTGCTGGATGAATACATTGGTCAGCCTCAGGTTCGCTCCCAGATGGAAATCTTCATCCAGGCGGCCAAGCTGCGCGGCGACGCGCTCGATCACCTGTTGATTTTTGGTCCGCCGGGGTTAGGTAAAACCACGCTGGCGAATATCGTCGCCAACGAAATGGGCGTTAACCTGCGCACCACCTCCGGCCCGGTGCTGGAGAAAGCGGGCGATCTGGCGGCGATGCTGACTAACCTTGAGCCGCATGACGTGCTGTTCATCGATGAAATCCACCGACTGTCTCCTGTCGTTGAAGAGGTGCTTTATCCGGCGATGGAAGACTATCAGCTGGATATCATGATTGGCGAAGGACCGGCCGCGCGCTCGATCAAAATCGACCTGCCGCCCTTCACGCTGATCGGGGCCACGACGCGCGCCGGGTCACTGACCTCACCGCTGCGCGACCGTTTCGGCATCGTGCAGCGCCTCGAGTTCTACCAGGTTCCAGACCTTCAGCATATCGTCGGGCGCAGCGCGCGCTATATGGGGCTGGAGATGAGCGAAGAGGGCGCGTTTGAGGTGGCTAAACGCTCCCGCGGCACGCCGCGTATCGCTAACCGCCTGCTGCGCCGCGTGCGCGACTTCGCCGAAGTGAAGCACGACGGCACCATTTCCGCCGAGATTGCCGCACAGGCGCTGGACATGCTTAACGTGGATGCGGAAGGGTTCGACTATATGGACCGCAAGCTGCTGCTGGCGGTGCTGGATAAATTCTTTGGCGGTCCGGTGGGGCTGGACAACCTCGCGGCGGCGATTGGTGAAGAGCGTGAGACCATTGAAGACGTGCTGGAGCCGTATCTGATCCAGCAGGGGTTCCTGCAGCGAACCCCGCGCGGGCGGATGGCAACGGTCAGGGCATGGAATCATTTCGGGATTACGCCGCCTGCAATGCCGTAGTGCTTTGTTCCCTCTCCCGGTGGGAGAGGGGGAGGATGAGGGCATCAGCGCCCTCAATGCTAACTTGCCGGCTTCTTCAACATACTGAAGATAAACAACACCGCCGCGCACAACACCACCGACGGCCCCGCAGGGGTATCATAAAACGCCGAGAAGGTGAGCCCGCCGGTGACGGCAATCATTCCGATAATTACCGCTACGCCCGCCATTTGCTCCGGCGTGCGCGCGAAACGGCGCGCCGTAGCGGCCGGAATGATCAGCAGGGACGTAATAATCAGCGCGCCAACAAACTTCATTGCCACGCCAATCGTTAACGCCGTCACCAGCATCAGCAGCAGCTTAACGCGCTGCAGCTTAACGCCGTCAACGAACGCCAGATCGGGGCTGACGGTCATCGCCAGCAGGTTACGCCATTGCCACAGCAGAATGCCGAGCACGATCGCCACCCCAATCGCGATGGAAAGTAAATCCTCCGGCGTGACGGCGAGTAAATCCCCGAACAGGTAGGCCATCAGGTCAACGCGTATGTTTGACATCAGGCTGACGACCACCAGGCCCAGCGACAGCGCGCTGTGCGCCATGATCCCTAACAGGGTATCAATGGCAAGGTGAGGGCGCTTTTCCAGCCAGACAAGGCCCGCCGCGAGCAGCAGCGTGACGACAATCACCGCATAAAACGGATTCACGTCCAGCAGCAGCCCGAAGGCCACCCCAAGCAGAGAGGCGTGGGCCAGCGTGTCGCCGAAATAAGACATCCTGCGCCATACTACGAACGAGCCAAGCGGGCCCGCGGCGCAGGCAAGCATAATCCCGGCCAGCCAGCCGGGCAGTAACAGTTCAATCATGAGTGTCCATTTCCCCGACGCAGGACGATTCGTCCCTGTAAATCATGGCGGTGATTGTGATTATGGCGATAAATGCCGAGCTGTTCGGCGCCTCGAGAGCCAAACATAGAGATAAACTCGGGATGCATAGAGACCACTTCCGGCGTGCCGGAACAGCAAATATGGTGGTTCAGGCACAGCACTTCATCCGTCTTTGCCATCACCAGATGCAGGTCGTGCGACACCATCAAAACCGCGCAGTTAAGCTCCTGACGCAGCCGATCGATAAGATCGTAAAGCGCAACCTGGCCGTTGACGTCCACGCCCTGAGTCGGCTCGTCCAGCACCAGCAGCTGCGGGCTGCTCAACAGGGCGCGGGCAAGAAGCACGCGTTGGGTTTCGCCGCCGGAGAGCTTTTGCATGGGCGCGTCAATAAGATGGCCCGCCTGCACGCGTTTGAGCGCCGGAAGGATATCCGCTTTGCGCGTGCCGGGGCGCAGCCGCAGGAAGCGGCTGACCGTTAGCGGCAGGGTCGCGTCAAGATGCAGTTTTTGCGGCACGTAGCCGATGCGCAGCTGGCCGTCACGCTTGATGACGCCTGCGTCGGGTGCTACGAGGCCAAGGACTACGCGCACCAGCGTCGATTTACCCGCGCCGTTAGGACCCAGCAGCGTCAGTATTTTTCCAGGCTTAAGCTGCAAAGAGACGTCAGCGAGGACGCGGCGCTGGCCGTAAGAGACCGAAACATTTTCAAGAGAAACCAGAGTAGTCATGTCAATTTATGCTTGCAGAAGTCAACGAATGTTATAATATCACATTCCCCGCATTCATTACGATGATAAGTTGCATTATGTTACATAAAAATACGCTTCTTTTCGCAGCATTATCCACCGCCCTTTGGGGCACAACAGCACAAGATGTTAACGCTGCCGTTGTTGCATCGCTCAAGCCGCTTGGGTTCATTGCATCAGCCATCGCTGATGGGGTGACAGAGACCCAGGTTTTACTGCCTGATGGTGCTTCCGAGCATGATTATTCACTGCGCCCTTCTGATGTAAAACGCTTACAAAACGCAGACTTAGTTGTCTGGATTGGTCCAGAAATGGAAGCGTTTATGCAAAAGTCAGCTAAGCAGGTTCCCGCTCAAAACAAGGTGACCATCGCCGAGCTGACGGGCGTTAAACCGCTGCTTATGAAAGGTGACGACGACGACGAAGACGAGCATGGGCACGATCGCGCAAACGAAGGAAAAGGTGACGAACATCACCATCACGGAGAATATAACATGCATCTCTGGCTCTCCCCAGAGATAGCGCGGCTCTCGGCGGTTGCAATCCATGACAAATTAGTGGAACTTATGCCGCAAAGTCGAGCCAAACTAGACGCCAACCTGAAGGATTTTGAGGCACAATTAGCCGCAACCGATAAGCAGGTGGGTAACGAGCTCGCGCCGCTGAAAGGAAAAGGGTATTTCGTTTTTCATGACGCCTACGGCTATTACGAAAAACACTACGGCCTGACCCCGCTGGGTCACTTTACCGTCAACCCTGAAATTCAGCCTGGTGCGCAGCGTTTACATGAAATCAGAACACAGTTGGTTGAGCAAAAAGCGACATGCGTTTTTGCTGAGCCACAGTTCAGGCCAGCGGTCGTAGAAGCCGTGGCCAGGGGAACTTCCGTGCGCATGGGAACCCTTGACCCGCTAGGAACGAATATCCAGTTGAGCAAAGCGAGCTACTCGCAGTTCCTCAGCCAACTGGCGAACCAGTATGCGAGCTGCCTGAAAGGAGATTAACGAGGAAGTGAATACGTGCAACAGATAGCCCGCTCTGTCGCTCTGGCATTTAACAATCTGCCGCGTCCCCATCGCGTTATGCTGGGGTCGCTTACCGTTCTCACACTTGCGGTCGCCGTCTGGCGGCCGTATGTGTACCACCCCAGTTCTGCCCCTATCATCAAGACGATCGAGCTTGAAAAGAGCGAGATTCGTTCACTTTTGCCTGAGGCCAGTGAGCCAATCGATCAGGCCGCGCAGGAAGACGAAGCGATTCCTCAGGACGAGCTGGATGATAAAACCGCCAACGAAGCGGGCATCCACGAGTATGTCGTCTCAACGGGCGATACCTTAAGCAGCGTGCTCAACCAGTACGGCATCGATATGGGTGATATCAGCCAGCTTGCCGCCTCGGATAAAGAGCTGCGTAACCTGAAAATTGGTCAGCAGCTGTCCTGGACCTTGACCGCAGACGGTGATTTACAGCGTCTGACCTGGGAAATGTCTCGTCGCGAAACGCGCACCTACGATCGCACTGCAAACGGTTTCAAGATGACCAGCGAGATGCAGCAGGGCGACTGGGTCAATAGCGTGATGAAAGGCACCGTTGGCGGAAGCTTTGTTGCCAGCGCGCGCGATGCTGGCCTGACGAGCGCTGAAATCAGCTCGGTGATCCGGGCGATGCAGTGGCAGATGGACTTCCGCAAGCTGAAAAAAGGCGATCAGTTCTCCGTTTTGATGTCCCGAGAAATGCTCGACGGTAAGCGCGAGCAGAGCCAGCTGCTGGGCGTGCGCCTGCGTTCAGACGGTAAAGATTATTATGCCGTTCGCGCAGAGGACGGAAAATTCTACGACCGTAACGGTACCGGCCTCGCGAAGGGCTTCCTGCGCTTCCCGACGGCGAAGCAGTTCCGCATCTCTTCCAACTTTAACCCGCGTCGTCTCAACCCGGTCACCGGGCGCGTCGCGCCGCATCGAGGCGTAGACTTCGCCATGCCGCAGGGGACGCCTGTGCTGGCGGTAGGCGATGGTGAAGTGGTTGTTGCGAAACGTAGCGGTGCGGCAGGTTACTACGTGGCGGTTCGTCATGGTCGTACCTATACCACCCGCTATATGCACCTGCGCAAGCTGCTGGTGAAGCCGGGCCAGAAGGTGAAGCGTGGCGATCGCATCGCGCTTTCGGGCAATACCGGGCGTTCGACCGGGCCACATCTGCACTATGAGGTGTGGATCAACCAGCAGGCGGTGAACCCGCTGACGGCGAAACTGCCGCGCACCGAAGGCCTGACGGGTAAAGATCGTTCCGAATACCTGGCGCAGGTAAAAGAGGTTCTGCCGCAGCTGCGCTTCGACTAAGCCCTGAATTTAATCATAAAGCCGGCCTCTCATTGCGCCGGCTTTTTCTTTTGTGTGCGAGCCACTGCCTCGCTACACTATTGCCATATATTTGCGTCACCAGACCCTGGAACCAGCATGGAACCCAAAAAAAATAATAGTGAATACATTCCTGAGTTTGAAAAATCATTTCGCCATCCGCGCAACTGGGGCTCGTGGCTGGGCGTGTATGCCTTTGCGGGCATTGCTTTGCTGCCCGCCACCGTGCGCGATCCGGTGCTGGGTAAAATCGGCCGCATCGCCGGGCGTTTAGGCAAAAGCGCGCGCCGCCGGGCACAGATCAATTTGTACTACTGTTTCCCTGAAAAAAGCGACGCCGAGCGCGAGGCAATCATTGATGAGATGTATACAACCGCGCCGCAGGCGATGGCGATGATGGCCGAGCTGGCGCTGCGCGGGCCGGAAAAGATCGTTAACCGCGTCGACTGGAAAGGGCTGGAAATCATTGAAGAGATGCGCCGCAACGATGAAAAGGTGATTTTCCTCGTGCCGCACGGCTGGGGCGTGGATATTCCTGCGATGCTGATGGCGTCCCAGGGCCAGAAAATGGCGGCGATGTTCCACAACCAGGGAAATAAAATCTTCGATTTCGTCTGGAATACGGTTCGCCGCCGCTTCGGCGGGCGCCTGCACGCGCGCAACGACGGCATTAAGCCGTTTATCCAGTCCGTGCGACAGGGATACTGGGGCTACTATCTGCCGGACCAGGATCACGGCCCCGAGCACAGCGAGTTTGTCGATTTCTTCGCTACCTATAAAGCGACGCTGCCCGCCATTGGCCGACTGATGAAAGTGTGCCGCGCCCGCGTCATTCCGCTATTCCCGGTTTACGACGGTAAAACGCACCGTCTGAGCATTGAGGTGCGTCCGCCGATGGACGACCTGCTGACCGCAGACGATAACACTATCGCGCGTCGGATGAATGAAGAGGTCGAGATTCTGGTAGGGCCGCATACCGAACAGTACACGTGGATATTGAAGCTGCTCAAGACGCGCAAGCCGGGCGAAACGGAGCCGTACAAGCGCAACGAACTGTTCCCGAAGAAATAAAATTTCCCCTCACGTTGCCCCTCTCCCCAGCGGGGGAGAGGGGGGCGTACGTTATTCGACGGTCAATACGCGGGTGGTGTTGGTTGAGCCGATGGTGCTCATCACGTCGCCCTGGGTCACGATGACGATATCACCGGACACCAGATAGCCCTTGTCGCGCAGCAGGTTAACGGCGTCGTGCGCGGCGGCTACGCCGTCATTGGTGCTGTCGAAGTGAACCGGCGTCACGCCGCGGTATAGCGCCGTCAGGTTCAGCGTGCGCTCGTGGCGAGACATCGCAAAGATTGGCAGGCCGGAACTGATGCGCGACGTCATCAGCGCGGTGCGGCCTGACTCGGTCATGGTAATAATCGCGGTCACGCCTTTCAGGTGGTTAGCGGCATACATTGCGGACATCGCAATCGCTTCTTCCACGTTGTCGAACTGGATGTCCAGGCGGTGTTTAGAGACGTTGATGCTTGGGATTTTTTCAGCGCCCAGGCACACGCGCGCCATTGCCGCGACGGTTTCCGCCGGGTACTGGCCCGCCGCCGTTTCCGCAGACAGCATCACCGCATCGGTACCGTCAAGCACGGCGTTCGCCACGTCCATCACTTCCGCACGCGTTGGCATTGGGTTGGTGATCATCGACTCCATCATCTGGGTCGCGGTGATCACGGCGCGGTTCAGCTGGCGCGCGCGGCGGATTAAGGCTTTCTGAATGCCGACAAGCTCAGGGTCACCGATTTCAACGCCGAGGTCACCGCGGGCAACCATGACCACGTCGGACGCCAGGATTACGTCGTCCATCGCGTCCTGATCGCAGACGGCTTCCGCGCGCTCAACCTTGGCCACAATTTTTGCATCGCAGCCTGCGTCGCGCGCCAGGCGGCGGGCGTAGTTCAGATCTTCACCGCAGCGAGGGAAGGAGACGGCCAGGTAATCCACGCCGATTTGCGCCGCGGTGACGATGTCCGCTTTGTCTTTCTCGGTCAGCGCTTCCGCTGAAAGGCCGCCGCCGAGCTTGTTGATGCCTTTGTTGTTGGAAAGCGGGCCGCCGACGGTCACTTCGGTAAAGACCTTCATCCCCTGAACTTCAAGCACTTTCAGCTGTACGCGCCCATCGTCGAGCAGCAGGATGTCGCCGGGCACAACGTCAGCCGGCAGGCCTTTATAGTCGATACCGACTTTCTCTTTATCACCTTCGCCTTTGCTCAGGTTGGCGTCCAGCAGGAATTTATCGCCAATGTTGAGAAAAACTTTGCCTTCTTTAAACGTGGAAACGCGAATTTTGGGACCCTGAAGGTCGCCGAGGATCGCGACGTGACGGCCCAGTTTTGCCGCAATCTCACGGACTTTATCGGCACGTAACTTATGGTCTTCTGGCGTACCGTGAGAGAAGTTCATTCGCACCACGTTGGCGCCTGCGGCGATAATTTTTTCGAGGTTATTATCGCGGTCGGTGGCCGGGCCTAAGGTGGTGACGATCTTGGTTCTGCGAAGCCTTCTGGACATGTAATACTCCGTTGACTGAAACAACTTTGGTGTTGCGTGAACATTGAATCGATCTTCTTTCTGCTGCAAGGCAGCAGGGAACTGACCGGATGCCGTGAATCGTTACAACTTAGTTATTAACTATTAGGATATATCGCTCTTTATAAGCAATTCTTTATCAAAACGCGATTCCTTAAGCGCTTCTTTGACCCGCTTCAAGTTATCTCTGAATTTTGCGCCGCGTCGTAAGGTAAAACCGGTCGCCAGCACGTCGATGACCGTCAGCTGCGCCAGGCGGGACACCATCGGCATATACATGTCGGTGTCTTCCGGCACGTCCAGGGTGATGGCCAGGGTCGCTTCCCGGGCCAGCGGCGTGCCCGCGGTGGTCAGGGCAATAACCATCGCATCGTTTTCACGCGCCAGCTGTGCCAGCTCAACCTGGCTTTTGGTTCGTCCGGTATGAGAAATCAGGACTACAACGTCATCCTCGCTACAGTTCATACAGCTCATGCGTTGCAGGACAATGTCATCAGAATAGATAACCGGCACGTTAAAGCGGAAGAATTTGTTCATGGCATCATGCGCCACGGCGGCAGAGGAGCCCAGGCCAAAGAACGCGATGCGTTTAGCCTGCGTCAGCAAATCGACGGCGCGATTCACCGCGCTCATATCCAGCGACTGACGAACGTGGTCGAGCGTTGCCATGGCGGATTCAAAAATTTTTGCGGTATAGGCATCAACGCTGTCGTCTTCATCCACGTTGCGATTAACATACGGGGTGCCGTTTGCCAGACTTTGTGCCAGATGCAGTTTAAAATCCGGGAAGCCGCGGGTTTCCATGCTCCGGCAGAACCGGTTAACCGTGGGTTCGCTGACGCCTGACTCCTGCGCCAAAGCGGCGATGCTTGAATGAATGGCCTGCGCGGGAGAGGCGAGAATAACTTCAGCCACTTTTCGCTCGGATTTGCTAAGGTGTTCCAGTTGAAACTGAATTTTTTCCAGCATGTTCATCATTAACACGGCGCTCGTGGGGACAAAACGATTTCATCTATAGATGAAATGTTGATTCGATTTAGCCGATATTACCCCTGTGGTCTCTTTATAGGGTATCAGGCGACACGAAAAGGTGTTGTTTTTTTTCATAACTTGATCGCTGTCGGGTTTTACAGAAGCGTGACGGAGCAAAGAATAAACGGATTGTTGCGGCATTTCCGCCCCACATGCGCCGGACGGCCAAAAAATCGCGTTATCGCACGCGACGTTAAGCGCTAATGGTTTCGGGAATGACGTAAAAGCAGTACAGTGCATTGTAATAAAATTACAACGATACCTGGCAAAAGCACCAGGTTATCCAACTGAGGAGAATGACATGGCGGTAACGCAAACAGCCCAGGCATGTGACCTGGTCATTTTCGGCGCGAAAGGCGACCTTGCACGCCGGAAATTGCTGCCTTCCCTGTACCAACTGGAGAAAGCGGGCCAACTTCATCCGGATACCCGTATCCTGGGCGTAGGGCGCGCCGACTGGGACAAGGACGCGTATACAAAAATCGTGCGCGAAGCGCTCGAAACCTTCATGAAAGAGAAAATTGACGAAGCGCTGTGGGATACGCTGAGCGGACGTCTCGATTTCTGTAACCTGGACGTTAACGACGTGAAGGCGTTTAAACGCCTGGGCGACATGCTCGACCAGAAAAACCGCGTTACCATTAACTATTTTGCCATGCCGCCAAGCACCTTCGGCGCGATTTGCAAAGGCCTAGGCGAAGCGAAGCTCAACGCTAAGCCAGCGCGCGTGGTGATGGAAAAACCGCTGGGCACGTCGCTTGCCACCTCTCGCGAAATCAACGATCAGGTCGGTGAATATTTCGAAGAGTGCCAGGTTTACCGTATCGACCACTATCTCGGTAAGGAGACGGTGCTGAACCTGCTGGCGCTGCGTTTTGCCAACTCCCTGTTCGTGAACAACTGGGATAACCGCACCATCGACCACGTGGAAATTACCGTGGCGGAAGAGGTGGGTATCGAAGGGCGCTGGGGCTATTTTGACCAGGCCGGCCAGATGCGCGACATGATCCAGAACCACCTGCTGCAAATCCTGTGCATGATCGCCATGTCACCGCCGTCCGACCTGACGGCAGACAGCATTCGCGACGCCAAGGTGAAAGTGCTCAAATCACTGCGCCGCATTGACCGCTCAAACGTTCGCGAGAAAACCGTGCGCGGTCAGTACACCTCCGGATTTGCCCAGGGCAAAAAAGTGCCGGGCTACCTGGAAGAAGAGGGCGCCAACAAGGCCAGCAATACCGAGACGTTTGTGGCGATCCGCGTTGATATCGACGACTGGCGCTGGGCGGGCGTACCGTTCTACCTGCGCACCGGCAAGCGTCTGCCGACCAAATGCTCCGAAGTCGTGGTCTATTTCAAAAACCCAGAGCTGAACCTCTTCAAAGAGTCCTGGCAGGAGCTGCCGCAGAACAAGCTCACCATCCGCCTGCAGCCGGACGAGGGCGTGGATATTCAGATCCTGAACAAAGTTCCGGGCCTGGATCACAAGCACAACCTGCAGACCACCAAGCTGGACCTGAGCTATTCCGAGACCTTCAATCAGACGCACCTGGCCGACGCCTACGAGCGCCTGCTGCTGGAGACCATGCGCGGCATTCAGGCGCTGTTTGTTCGCCGTGACGAAGTGGAAGAGGCGTGGAAGTGGGTTGACTCCATCACCGAAGCCTGGGCTGCCGACCAGGATGCGCCAAAACCGTATCAGGCGGGAACCTGGGGCCCTGTGGCGTCCGTGGCAATGATCACCCGTGACGGTCGTTCCTGGAACGAGTTTGAGTAATTGCGCTTTACTCCACAGGTATTATTTTACCGGTAACATGATCTAACACAGCTAGTGGAATAATATTTAAATTTTAAGCTCCGCGTGGATTCACCCGCGGAGCTTTTTTTATTACACTGCCGGAAGTGATTTTGCCCCTGAGCTCCGGACATCAAGCGTTTCAGCGTTGTTAACAACCGTCAGACACTTTGTAGACTCCCGAGCCCGGCCAGATAATTTAGAGGAGCATTTATGAATCCGACATTGTTACGCGTAACACAACGCATTATCGAACGCTCGAGAACGACCCGTTCAGCCTACCTCGCCCGCATCGAGCAGGCAAAAAGTGACACCGTTCACCGCTCGCAGCTCGCCTGCGGTAACCTGGCCCACGGCTTCGCGGCCTGCCAGGCCGACGATAAAGCCTCGCTGAAGAGCATGCTGCGTAACAATATCGCCATCATCACCTCCTATAACGACATGCTTTCCGCGCACCAGCCCTACGAGGTCTACCCGGACATCATCCGTAAAGCTCTGCACAGCGTAAATGCGGTAGGCCAGGTGGCGGGCGGCGTGCCGGCCATGTGCGACGGCGTAACCCAGGGGCAGGACGGCATGGAGCTTTCGCTGCTCAGCCGCGAAGTGATCGCGATGTCCGCGGCCGTTGGCCTCTCCCATAACATGTTCGACGGCGCGCTCTATCTCGGCGTGTGCGACAAAATTGTCCCGGGGCTGGCGATGGCGGCGCTGTCGTTTGGTCATCTGCCGGCGATCTTCGTGCCGTCCGGCCCGATGGCCAGCGGCCTGCCAAACAAAGAGAAGGTGCGCATTCGCCAGCTGTACGCTGAAGGCAAGGCGGATCGTCAGGCGCTGCTGGAAGCCGAAGCCGCGTCCTACCACGCGCCGGGAACCTGCACGTTCTACGGCACTGCCAACACCAACCAGATGGTGGTGGAATTTATGGGGATGCAGCTTCCGGGCTCATCCTTTATTCAGCCGGATGCGCCGCTGCGCAAAGCGCTGACCGAGGCCGCCGCGCGTCAGGTTACCCGCCTGACCGGCAACGGCAACGAGTGGATGCCGCTGGGCAAAATGGTTGACGAGAAAGTTATCGTCAACGGCATCGTGGCGCTGCTGGCAACCGGCGGGTCAACCAACCACACCATGCACCTGGTGGCGATGGCGCGCGCGGCGGGCATTTTAATCAACTGGGATGACTTCTCCGACATCTCTGCCGTGGTGCCGCTGATGGCGCGCCTGTACCCGAACGGCCCGGCGGACATCAACCACTTCCAGGCCGCGGGCGGCGTGCCGGTGCTAATGCGCGAGCTGCTGAAAGGCGGCCTGCTGCATGAAGACGTGAACACGGTGGCCGGATTTGGCCTGCAGCGTTACACCCTTGAGCCGTGGCTGAACAACGGCGAGCTGGACTGGCGCGAAGGGGCTGAGGCGTCTCTTGACCCGCAGGTCATCGCCACCTTCGACAAACCGTTCTCCCATCACGGCGGCACGAAGGTGCTGAGCGGCAACCTGGGCCGCGCGGTGATGAAAACCTCTGCGGTGCCGGAAGAGAATCAAATCATCGAAGCCCCGGCCGTGGTGTTTGAAAGCCAGCACGACGTTCTGCCCGCGTTTGACGCCGGGCTGCTTGATAAGGATTGCGTAGTGGTGGTGCGTCATCAGGGGCCGAAAGCGAACGGCATGCCAGAATTACATAAACTTATGCCGCCGCTTGGTGTATTATTGGACCGCCGTTTCAAAATTGCGCTTGTCACCGACGGTCGCCTCTCTGGTGCATCCGGTAAAGTGCCTTCTGCGATCCACGTGACTCCGGAAGCGTATGACGGCGGCCTGTTGGCGAAGGTTCGCGACGGCGACATGATTCGCGTGAACGGCCAGACGGGCGAACTTACCCTGTTGGTCGATGACGCTGAGCTGGCTGCGCGTCAGCCACATATTCCTGACCTGAGCGCGTCACGCGTGGGCACCGGACGCGAAATGTTCAGTGCGCTGCGTGAGAAGCTGTCCGGCGCGGAGCAGGGCGCAACCTGTATGACGTTTTAAGACGACGTGATTTAATCGATCTGGCGAGAGAAAACTCTGATGAAAAACTGGAAAACAAGTGCAGAAGCAATCCTGACCACTGGCCCTGTCGTGCCGGTTATCGTGGTGAATAAACTGGAGCACGCCGTTCCGATGGCGAAAGCCCTGGTTGCCGGCGGCGTGCGCGTGCTGGAAGTGACGCTGCGCACCGCCTGCGCGATGGACGCCATCCGCGCTATCGCCAAAGAGGTGCCGGACGCCATTATCGGGGCGGGTACGGTACTGAACGCCCAGCAGCTGGCGGACGTGACCGAAGCCGGCGCGCAGTTTGCGATTAGCCCGGGCCTGACCGAGCCGCTGCTGAAAGCGGCCACCGAAGGCACCATTCCCCTGATCCCGGGCATCAGCACCGTTTCTGAACTGATGCTGGGCATGGACTACGGCCTGAAGGAGTTCAAATTCTTCCCGGCGGAAGCGAACGGCGGCACCAAGGCGCTGCAGGCGATCGCGGGTCCATTCTCTCAGGTGCGTTTCTGCCCGACCGGCGGTATCTCTCCAGCCAACTACCGCGACTACCTGGCGCTGAAAAGCGTGCTGTGCATCGGCGGCTCGTGGCTGGTTCCGGCGGATGCGCTGGAAGCCGGCGACTGGGACCGCATTACTAAGCTGGCTCGCGAAGCGGTTGAAGGCGCGAAGCAGTAAGCGACCCTTATGCGTAAAAAAAACGGGCCAAGCGGCCCGTTTTTTTATCCCGCAACCTTAACGGCTGCCGCGGCAGCTTTGGCTCTCGCAACCGCATCGTCAACGTTTTCTCCCGTCGCGAGCGCCACGCCCAGACGGCGCGCGCCGTCAATCTCCGGCTTACCGAACAGGCGCAGCTGCAATCCTGCGCCGACCGCGCCGTCAACGCCATCAAACGTGACGTTCTGGCTGGTCAGCTGCGGCAGGATCACCGCCGATGCGGCCGGACCATACTGGCGGATGCCGCCAACGGGCAGGCCGAGGAAGGCGCGCACGTGCAGGGCGAACTCGGAAAGATCCTGCGAAATCAGCGTCACCATCCCGGTATCGTGCGGGCGAGGAGAAACCTCGCTGAAAATGACCTCGTCGCCGCAGACGAACAGCTCAACGCCGAACAGGCCGTAGCCGCCGAGCGCCAGCACGGTCTTGCGGGCAATCTCCTGCGCGCGCTCCAGCGCCAGATCGCTCATCCGCTGCGGCTGCCAGGATTCACGGTAGTCGCCGTCTTCCTGACGGTGGCCGATAGGCTCGCAGAAGTGAACGCCGTCGACGGCGCTGACGGTCAGCAGGGTGATTTCGAAGTCAAACTTCACGACGCCTTCCACAATTACGCGTCCGGCTCCGGCGCGCCCGCCCTGCTGCGCATAGTCCCAGGCCTTATCAAGCTGCGTCATATCGCGAACAAAGCTCTGCCCCTTACCGGACGAACTCATGACGGGCTTAATGATGCACGGGTAGCCAATTTCACTGACCGCCTGCACGAACTCTTCTTTATTTCCGGCGAAACGGTAGCGGGAGGTCGGCAGCGCCAGCTCTTCGGCAGCCAGCCGCCGAATGCCCTCGCGGTTCATGGTGAGCTTCGCGGCGTTCGCGGTGGGTACCACGCGCTGGCCTTCCTGCTCAAGCGCCACCAGCGTGTCGGTGGCAATCGCTTCGATTTCCGGCACGACGAAATCAGGCTTCTCCTGTGCGATCAGCGCGCGCAGGGCATCACCGTCGAGCATATTAACAACGTGCGAGCGGTGGGCAACGTGCATGGCGGGCGCGTCGGCATAGCGGTCTACGGCAATGACCTCTACGCCCAGGCGCTGGCACTCAATGGCAACCTCTTTGCCCAGTTCACCCGATCCTAACAGCATGACGCGCGTGGCGGCAGGGCGCAGCGCGGTTCCTAAACGAGTCATAGCATCTCCCTAAAAAAAGTTGCGCGCAGTATAAACGAAAACGTTTGCGTATGTCATGGCTGCACATGGGCAATGGCGAGAGGAAATTTGCGCTTCTTTAGCGCAACCAGACATTTCCTGACGTCCACTCGCATAGGCTGTGATCGTTAATCACCGTTAAGTGAGGGAAGTCATGTCAGGCTGGTTGAATCAATTGCAATCGATGTTGGGTCAGAAAACGTCATCTTCCGGCGAGCAGGGGTTGAGCAAGCTGCTTGTGCCCGGCGCGCTTGGCGGGCTGGCAGGGCTGCTGGTAGCCAATAAATCATCGCGCAAGCTGCTGGCGAAGTACGGCACCGGCGCGCTGCTGGCGGGGGGAGGCGCCATTGCCGGCTCGGTGCTGTGGAACAAGTACAAAGACAAGGTGCGTACCGCGCACCGGGACGAGCCTCACTATGGCGAGCATACCTCTCCTTTAGATCTGCGAACGGAAAGGCTGATCCTCGCCCTGGTTTTCGCGGCCAAAAGCGACGGGCATATTGACGACAGGGAACGGGCCGCCATCGAACAGCAGATGCGCGAGGCGGGCGTTGAGGAGCAGGGCAGAGCGCTGGTTGCCCAGGCTATCGAACAGCCGCTCGATCCCCAGCGCCTGGCGCAGAGCGTCAAAAACGAAGAGGAGGCGCTCGAGCTCTATTTTCTGAGCTGCGCCGCCATCGATGTCGACCACTTTATGGAGCGTAGCTACCTGAACGCGCTGGGCGATGCGCTGAAGATCCCGCAGGACGTTCGCGACGGTATTGAAAAAGATATCCAGGCGCAAAAGCAGGCGATTCAGGGGTAGCGACAGCGGTGGCGGTCACGTTTCGCTTGCATCATGCGTGGGTTTTGCCACCCTTATAGGGTGTGAAACTGACAAGTAAAACGCTATGCCACCGAAAGCCCGACGAACTCCCTACGCCATCACCACCCACGGCGATACGCGCATCGACAACTACTACTGGCTGCGGGACGACACGCGTTCCCAGCCGGACGTGCTCGACTATCTCCACGCCGAGAACGACTATGGCCGCAAGGTCATGGCCAGCCAGCAGGCGCTGCAGGACGCGCTTCTGGCCGAGATGGTGCAGCGCATTCCCCAGCGCGATATTTCAGCCCCGTGGACCAAAAACGGCTACCGCTACCGCCATATCTACGAGCCGGGCAACGAGTATCCCATTTATCAGCGCCAGTCGGTGCTGAGCGCGGAGTGGGACGCGTGGGATCTGCTGCTGGACGCCAATCAGCGCGCTGCACACAGCGAGTTTTATACCCTGGGAGGGATGTCGATCTCCCCGGATAACGCCATCATGGCGCTGGCCGAAGACTATCTCTCGCGCAGGCAGTACGGCCTGCGGTTCCGCAACCTGGAGACGGGTAACTGGTATCCGGAAATGCTCGACAACGTCTCTCCGGACTTTGTCTGGGGAAACGATTCGGAAACGGTCTACTACGTCAAAAAGCATGCCTCCACGCTGCTGCCTTACCAGGTCTGGCGGCACACGGTGGGGAGCGCGTCCGCCCAGGACGAGCTGGTGTATGAGGAGAAGGACGAGACGTTTTACGTCAGCCTGCATAAAACCTCGTCGCGCCACTACGTCATCATTCACCTCGCCAGCGCGACGACCTCTGAAGTGCTGCTGCTGGACGCCGAGCTGCCGGACGCGCAGCCGCTCTGCTTCCTGCCGCGTCGTAAGGACCATGAGTATAGCCTCGACCACTTCCAGCACAGCTTTTACCTGCGCTCTAACCGCGAGGGCAAAAACTTTGGCCTGTACAAAACCAAGGTGCGCGACGAGCGCAGGTGGGAGGTGCTCATTCCGGCGCGCGAGCAGGTGATGCTCGAAGGCTTTACGCTGTTTACCGACTGGCTGGTGGTGGAAGAGCGCCAGCGCGGGCTCACCAGCATCCGGCAGATCAATCGCAAAACGCGCGAGGCGGTGGGGATCGCCTTCGACGATCCGGCGTACGTGACGTGGATCGGCTTTAACCCCGAGCCGGAATCATCCCGCCTGCGCTACGGCTATTCTTCGATGACCACCCCGGACACGCTGTTTGAGCTTGATATGGACACCGGCCAGCGGCAGGTGATCAAGCAGGCCGAGATCGGCGGCTTCGATTCCGACCTGTACCGCAGCGAGCACCTGTGGGTGATTGCCCGCGACGGCGTGGAAGTTCCTGTCTCGCTCGTGTACCGCAAGGACTGCTTCCAGAAGGGGGAAAACCCGATTCTCGTCTACGGATACGGTTCCTACGGCTCCAGCATCGATGCCGACTTCAGCAGCAGCCGCTTAAGCCTCCTTGACCGCGGGTTCGTCTACGCTATTGCCCATATCCGCGGCGGCGGCGAACTTGGGCAGCACTGGTATGAAGACGGCAAATTCCTGAAAAAGAAAAACACCTTTAACGATTATCTCGACGTCTGCGACGCGCTGATTGAACAAGGCTACGGCGATCCGTCGCGCTGTTTCGGCATGGGCGGCAGCGCGGGCGGCATGCTGATGGGGGCCGCAATCAACCTGCGCCCCGAACGCTTCAAAGGCGTTATCGCCCAGGTGCCGTTTGTGGACGTGGTGACCACGATGCTGGACGAGTCGATTCCGCTGACCACCGGCGAATTTGAAGAGTGGGGAAATCCGCAGGACGAAATCTACTACCGCTACATGAAAGCGTACAGCCCTTACGACAACGTGGAGGCAAAAGCCTATCCGCACCTGCTGGTGACGACGGGGCTTCACGATTCGCAGGTGCAGTACTGGGAACCGGCAAAATGGGTCGCAAAGCTCCGCGAGCTGAAAACCGATGATAATTTGCTGCTGCTTTGTACGGATATGGATTCAGGGCACGGCGGGAAATCGGGACGCTTTAAATCCTATGAGGGCGTGGCGCTGGAGTATGCGTTTCTGATTGGCCTGGCGCAGGGGACGCTGCCAGGCCGCAGTGAAGGTCAGGCTTCGCCCAGATAGTGCTTCAGGGTCAGGCGCAGTTCCGGGCTCATCTTGTCGAGGTTGTTATACAGCCAGCGCAGATAGCCCGGATCTTTATCCGCCACTTCCGACACCGGTTTTCCGCGATATTTGCCGAAGGTGAAGGTGGTCATCAGCGCGGGACGGCCGGTGATCGTCGCCATATCATCCGGCGTCCAGCCGGACGCGTTCATGATATCAATCAGCAGCGCGGCGGTGATGTAGCAGTCGTACAGCGCCCGGTGATGATGTAGCCCTTCCGGGGTGCGCACGCTCAGCTTGCGGGACTTATAGAGCGCCATATTGCTGTATTTGATGCCCGGCCACAGGCGGCGGGCCAGCTTCATGGTGCAAATCCACTCGCCGGGCATTTCGGGCAGCACGCGGCGGTCAAAGCTGGCGTTGTGCGCCACGTACCATGGGCTGCCGTAATAGTGGGGAATAACCTCTTCAATCCACGGTTTATCCGCCACCATTGACTCGGTAATGCGGTGAATCGCCATCGCCTGCGGGCTAATCGGACGATCCGGGCGGACAAGATGACTCATTGGGTTGACTATTTTTCCGTCGATAACGTCGACAGAAGCCACTTCCACTATTCCGCCCTGGAGATCGCAGGTTTCGGTGTCGATGACGCGCAGCATTGATCGCTCCTGACCATAAAACGTTTAGCCTAAAGGAATGATATCGCCTTGCCAACCCTGTCGGCTCAACGAACCGGTTAACAGCAGCTCCCCTTTGTCCGCGCGAACGATAAGCTGGCCTTTTTCATCCCACAGTGCGCTGCCGCTGCGTGCGTTCGCCATCAGCACGGCAATGGCGTATTTATGTGCAAAGCGCTGCAGCATGCCGATCGACTGGCACCAGCGACGATCGCCGACCGCCTGGCTGCTGGTAAACAGCGCTGCCTGCGGATCGAGGTTCGGCTCGTCGGACTGAGGGTCGATAAGGGTGAGCTGTATGTCCCCCGGGATCAGGCTTGCGCCGCTTCCCTGTGGATAGCGCAGAAGGGTATCGCGTTTGGGTGAAAACAGGGCGAGCCCTTTGTGACGTTGGCCGTGCCTGTCGATCGTGATACCGGCAATGAGCGTGATGCGATGCTCCCTGGCGGCGGCCAGCAGAGGGGCAAGCTGGCGGTCGTCCGGCGGCGCGGGGAGAGAGGCCGTCGCGGGCCCCGTCAGCGAAAGCTCGGGGAAGACCAGTAAATCGCACTGCTGGCGGGCGGCTTCGACAATAAACCGCAGATGGTGTTCTACGTGTTCTTCAACGTGATGATGCTGCGCTGCGTATTGGGCAGCGGCAATATTCCATCGTGACATCGTGATTTCCTTATGCACAGAGTCGCAGAATTTAAGAATACACCTAAATTAATAAGGGTCTTCTAATCCTGCCATAATCCGTGTAAGGAAGTGTAACGTCACGTTAAGCTTATTTAACTTTCGGCTCGTAGGGGAGGCGCGACAGGTTAACCGAGGCGAGGCGGTGTGCTATGAGTCGCTCGCGGAACCAGTCGCGCAGGTGTGCAGGCTGTTCACGCTCAACCACTTCCGCCACGACAGGCATGTTGTAACGCTCTTTAAAGGCGACGCCTGCGGCGGCGAGATCGACGTTCACTTTATCCATCTCGTCCTGAGGAAGGGCGGCCAGATTGATCTTCATTTCCTTCTCCTTTTTATGCGGCGGCAACGTTACCGCGATTGCATGACGATGACAAGCGGGCGCAGGATGATCCTCGACTCGGTTATTATACAGAGTTATTCTTGGCCATACAGGCATAACAAAAAGGAATGATTTCTATGGGCATTTCCGCATCTCGCGCGGTTTGCGCGCTCGTTTTTCTGGCTTCCACCGCCATAGCACCGTCCGTCTGGGCGCATGCGCATCTGAAGCAGCCTACGCCCGCCGTGGACAGCGTGGTTGAGGCACCGCAGCGCATTACGCTGGCATTTTCTGAAGGCATAGAGCCTGGCTTCAGCGGCGTTGTTATCACCGGTGCGCAGCAGCAGGTTGTAAAGACCGGCGCGGTTAAACGCGATGAAAAGGATAAGGCACGGCTGATTGTTCCGCTTGACCAGGCGCTGACGACAGGTACCTACCGGGTTGACTGGCACGTGGTCTCCGTGGACGGCCACAAAACCAAAGGCAGCTACAGCTTTAGCGTCAAATAACATGCTGGCGCTTTGCTACGTCGCGCTGCGCTTTGTTCACTTTGGCGCACTGATGCTCCTCTTCGGCAACGCGCTGTACAGCGCCTGGTTTGCTCCTTCTTCGCTGCATCGCCTGATGACGCACCGCTTTCAGACGCAGCAAAAGATCGCCGCGCTGCTGGGCCTGGCGACCGCGCTGGCCATGTTCGCCCTGCAGGGCGGGTTAATGGGCAACGGCTGGGGCGACGTGCCGCGTCCTGACGTCTGGCGCATTGTGCTTCAAACCCAGTTTGGCAGCGTCTGGCTATGGCAAATCATCCTGGCTTTTGTTACCGCCTGCGCGGCGTGGCTCGCGCCGATGAAAGGATCGCGGATGCTGCTGCTCGCCATGGGGCAATTTATGCTGCTGGCCGGGGTAGGGCACGCGACCATGAACGAGGGGCTGGCGGGGGCCGCACAGCGCCTTAACCACGCCGTGCATCTGCTTTGTGCCGCCGCGTGGCTGGGAGGACTCCTTCCTCTGCTGTTTTGCATGCGGCTGGCAAAGGGGCGCTGGCAGAACGCGGCTATCTATACCATGATGCGCTTTTCCCGCGTGGGGCATTACGCCGTGGCGGGCGTATTGCTAACCGGCATTTTCAACGCGCTCTTTATCCTGGGGTTTAGCGTACCCTGGCGCACCGGCTACGTTCAGCTGCTGTTGTTCAAATGTGCGCTGGTGGCGATGATGGTGGCAATTGCGCTGGTGAATCGGTATTTTCTGGTACCTCGCTTTCGTTCGGACGCCGGACGTGCACAGCAGATTTTTATCAGGATGACACAGGCCGAGGTGGCGCTTGGCGCGGCCGTACTGGCAGCGGTCAGCCTGTTTGCGACCTGGGAACCCTTCTGACAAGGTTTAATTATGAAAAAGACACTGCTTTCCCTTTTACTGTTAACCTGCGCGGGAAGCGCGCTGGCCGCGCCGCAGGTGATTACCGTCAGCCGTTTTGAAGTGGGCAAAGACAAATGGGCGTTTAATCGCGAAGAGGTGATGCTCACCTGCCGTCCGGGTCACGCGCTGTACGCGATCAACCCCAGCACACTGGTGCAGTATCCGTTAAACGACGTTGCAGAGCAGCAGGTGGCCAGCGGTAAAAGTAACGGGCAGCCTATCAGCGTGATTCAGATTGACGATCCGGCAAACCCAGGCCAAAAGATGAGCCTGGCTCCGTTTGTCGAGCGCGCCGAAAAGCTCTGCTAGTTTTCTGCTTCCAATAAAAAACCGCAGTCGCGTGCGAACGCTCTGCGGTTTTTTGTTTTTGATGATGCTCATTCGCCTTTTTTCAGCACACTTTTACCGTGGACTGGAAAACCTGGCGTCGTCATCTATTCTTAAAGGGCAAGGCGATTGAGCCTGCATTAATGCCAACTTTTAGCGCACGGCTCTCTCCCAAGAGCCATTTCCCTGGACCGAATACAGGAATCGTATTCGGTCTCTTTTTATCTCTTTGTTCATCGAGGGCTTTTTCAGCCATAACATGAAATCCCCCCGAAAATTAACCGAACATTCCATATTCTCTCTAAACCATAACATACACTATACCGCGTGCGTCCAGGTATTTTTGGGTGATTGTTAAATTTTTGTGGCCGAGTAAACGTTGCGCATATTCTTCTCCACGCTGCTTTTCATTGAGCCCACCTGCCGGGCTTCCGATCTCGTGGAGAGGGGGCTCATTTTAACCCGGTTCAATTTCTTATCGCTGCGGCGAGCCGTAAGGTCAGAAGGGGATAACTACGCCTTTTGATATGTTCTCCCTTCGACGCTTATTCGCGAAAATAGGGTATATCGGTAGGGTAAGTATTTGTCAGACCGATCAATCGGCAGCCGACCAGCTTTTTCATGTCTGCAAACCAGAACGAAAATTGCCCGGTGGTCTGGTCATAAATCATCTGATCAAGATTGGCAAACTGGAACATAAGAAGTGGCCCCTTACGAAAGTGTCCTCCTCCTGTTTCAAACTGATTAACACCCCATGACTCTTGCGTATGATCGTAACGGTGAAGGATGACTTCAATCTTGCCACGGTGTGGGCAAAGCAACCTGATGTCAGAGTTTTCGAGGGATAAAGCATGGGATGTAACTGAGTAAAAAAAGGCTAATGCAAAAGTAATGACGTATTTCATTAAGAAAAATCCTGTGAGTGTCCGAAATTTATGACATCTTCAGATTTTCCTTTCTTTGAGTTGAATCATGCTGAAAGTTTAAGTGATGGTGATATATACAACCAAATACAGTTAGCGTATCAATATGATTTGCTGAAACATTAAGGTGCCAGGAACCGTGAGCTCGAAGCGGTGAAATTTGGCTGTAGCAGAATGCGCTGAAACATGTGGGTGAACTATGTCCCAGCAAATTTGAGAAACCTCTTCACGCTACGCCAGGTGAAAGTCCCGCCCTAATAACCGTCTTGTAAGATTTTAGTCTCTGACCGGCAAAAGCGGCGGGGCGTTTAAAAACGCGACGTCACGGACGCCTCAATCTCATCAAGCAGTTCGAAGCGGCGGCGGTATTCGGCGCGTTTTTTACTGGCGATCTCATCAAGGGATTTACGCTCTAGCCGCTGCGGCAGCTGCCAGCAGAAGGGCGACAGCTTTTTGCCTTCGAGGGAGCCCCAGAACTCGTCGTAGCTGGCGTGGAAGTGGCGGCCCTTGCTCAGGCGGTAGCGCAGCGCGCGAAACACGTGCCCTTCATCGCCCACGGCAAAAATGGCGCTAATGTTGGACTGCGCCGCCAGCTGGTAGACCACCTCCAGCAGGATGCGCTTGGGGAACAGCCCGTGGCACGCGCGCGTTGCCTGCTTGATGGCATCCCGGGAGACGTCGCGACGGGGGCCCTGCAGGCCACCCACGATCAGGGCAGACTGGCCGTTTCGGCGGGTGACGGTAAACGTCAGGCTGGCAAGCAGCGTATTTTCGCTATCGTGCAGCCACAGCGTACTTTCACCTTCACGCTCTGCCTTGCGGGCCGACGACGCGTTGACGCTAAAGCGGGCGGCATTTTTCGCGTGAAAATGCACAATCGGCTGTTCTTCCGGGCTCGTCAGGGCGTGTGCCAGAGCCGCGTTTTTCAGGCTGTCGATCCAGCAGTAGTGGCTTACGATAGCCTCCGCGCGGTCGCGGGCGTTCAGGCCGCGCATCAGATACTGGCGATGCGTTTTGCTTGGCAGCGTGATCTGGGAGGCCAGCAGTCTGTCAAAGTCACTCCGGCTGGATAAGGCGTCCAGCATGCGGTGGGTGGATGACCAGAAAACAAGCGTGCGTAAAAGAAACTTCAGCCGATAATCGCGCTTTTGCCATATTGGGCCGGGAACGCGATTACCTTTCACCAGCTCTGAAATAATATTTGTGCGATGCGGGTATAACGCTTCGCTTTGTAATTGAGTGTTAGACACGTTAATACCTCTCGTTATTTTGCCGCTATTCTAAATGCGCGGTAAAAGAGGTGTAATAGGCCCGGCGTCTTTATTCACGCTTGGTTTACCGTTCGTTGGGATTTGTGAAAGCCAGGAATCATCCGATGCTCATCAATTAGGGCGCTATACTTATAGCGGAGGCATAATGTATCAGAGACTCGACGGCGAACAGTGGCGCCATATCTGGGTGGTGAGCGATATACATGGCTGCTATCAATGGCTTATGGACGAACTTAGCCGGCGCCATTTTAATCGCAGGCATGACCTGCTTATCTCCGTTGGCGATATTATCGATCGCGGGCCAGACAGCGTTAAATGCCTGCGGCTTATGCAGGAAAAATGGTTTTGCGCCGTACGCGGTAATCATGAGCAAATGGCGTTGGACAGTATTAACGATAATGATTTTTCGCTCTGGACGCTGAACGGCGGTATTTGGTTTTCTGAGCTTGGCGTCGGCGAGCGAAAAAAGGCGTTGGCGCTGCTGGAAGCGTGCCGTTCACTGCCGCATATTATTGAAATCCGCTGTGCGAATGGCCTCAACGTTATCGCCCATGCGGATTATCCGTCTGCGGAATACGTCTGGAATAAGCCGGTGAGCGCTCAGCATACTCTGTGGGATCGCGAGCGGCTGATGGGGTTTATGATCGGCAAAGGGCAGGGAATCAGCGGCGCTGACCACTTTTGGTTTGGGCATACGCCCGTTGATAAACGCTATGATTTTGGCAACCTGCACTATATCGATACCGGGGCGGTATTTGGCGGCGTGCTAACGCTGGTGCAGCTGCAGTAATAAATAACCCGCCTTCGGGCGGGTTCTCTTTGGGTCAGGCCAGACGCAGGACCCAGGCATCGGTATTACGGTCGTAGTGCTCGCGGTAAAGAACGGAATGTTCGCCATCAAGAATTGCCGGGACGCTGGTTTCGGCATCCCAGGCATCCAGCTGCATGCACAAATCCGGGTCGGATTTGCAGGGAATACTTAACGTTCGTTCGCCCTGAGCTTCGCCGCGCAGTTCTGCGTCGTCGATCTCAAAAGCGCCAATCCGCACGCTGGTTTTCGTCATAATGCTCTCCGGGTTTGGGAAAAATCTGGTACGACCAGTATGGGCGTCCATTTTTTAGCGTAGCCAAGGAGAGCAATATCGCCAGTAAAAAAGTGCGTTTTTTTACGCGGTAGGCGCGTTACCGGTAAACAGACGTCCGTCGCGTACCAGCTCGCGCGGGTAGCTATTCTTAAGCCTCGAGCCCACTTTTTTGGCCAGGCCCAGCGGATATCCCTGATACGTCACGATCGCCTCATCCTGCTCCGGCGCGCTGTCCGGATAAACGTCCCGCCCGCGGTACCACTCTTCTGCTTCCTGATGCGTCAGGGCAAAGGTGTTATCGCTACCTGCGAGGGCGATAACGGCCTCATGCTGCCAGCGATAGCCTTTGTTGTGCACCTCTGCCAGCCGAATGCCCAGCCGCGAAAAACGCACTTTGCCAATCAGCGGCTCGATGTTTGCCGGGAAAAGCCAAATCTCCTTGTCACGCGCCCAGAGATGCAGACCGTCATTCCAGACCAGCCCGACCCTGCTTGCAGCGGCCTCAACCTGCGCGGCTTCACGGCCTTTTAGCGGCGCGAACGGGAATTTACCGACCTTAAAGCCGGGCGCGGGCAGGGCGGGAACCGCGCGGGTTTTACGCATGCGCGCGACGAAGAAGCCTTCGCAGTCGTAAATTTGCGGGAAGACGTGAAGGAACCCTTCCGGGGTAAGGGCGTCTTTTGCGGAGATAAAAAGTTCGTCCAGCGGCAGAAATTCAACGGCGTCCGGATACTGCGCTTTAAGCCACAGGCACACCGCCTCGTTCTCATCGCGATTTAACGTACAGGTAGAGTAGACCAACGTGCCGCCCGGCTTCAGGGCGTGGAAAGCGCTGTCAATCAGCTCGCGCTGCGTCGCCGCGATGTCCAGGTTGCTTTCAACCGACCAGTTCTTAAGCGCGTCGGGATCTTTACGCACCACGCCTTCGCCCGAGCAGGGGGCATCCAGCAGGATGGCGTCAAATGCCTCCGGCAGCGCCGCGCCAAACACGCGGCCGTCGAAGTGGGTAAGGGCGACGTTGTGAATGCCGCAGCGGCTGATATTGGCGTGCAGAACCTTAACGCGGCTGGCGGAAAATTCGTTGGCGAGGATCGCGCCGCGGTTTCCCATTCTGGCGGCGATTTGCGTCGTTTTCGAGCCCGGCGCGGCGGCAACGTCCATGACCCGCTCCGGCGTATTGCCATCGGCAAACAGCGCCGTAACCGGCAGCATCGAGCTGGCTTCCTGAATGTAGAACAGGCCGCTCAGATGCTCGGCGGTGCTGCCCAGCGGCAGCGCATCCTCGTCGTCGCGCTCGATCCAAAAGCCCTCTTCGCACCACGGAACGGGCGCGAGCTGCCAGCCGTACGGCGACACCAGGTTCAGGAAATCGGCAACGCTAATTTTCAGCGTATTCACGCGAATGCTGCGGCGAAGCGGGCGCCGGCAGGCCGTGACAAAATCGTCGAAGGAGAGATGAGCGGGAAGCGCCTCGCGCATCTGCGTCAGGAATTGTTCAGGAAGAAATACGGAGTTTTGAGCCACGGGCACACCACAGGGAAAAATTCAGGTGCGCAGTGTAGCATAAAGGCTCCGGCGCGTTGACACCGGAGCCTTGCTGATTAGCGCGGCAGGGCGGTTCCCCACTCGCGCCACTCTTTCGGCTCGCTCTCCAGCAGCAGGAAGTGTTTCCCCGGCTGCGCTTTCGGCGCCAGCGGCGTTCCCGGTGGGGTGGCGAAGGCAATTCCGCCGCGTATGAACTGGTTAAACGTACCGGTTTTCACCACGCCGCCCGTCAGGCCGAAATCCAGAGAATATCCGGAGGCAAGCCAGAACACCGAGTTATTGCGCACCAGGTGCTGGTAGCGCTGGCTGATGCGCAGGCCAACCATTACGCGGTCAGACAGCGTGCCGAGCGTCAGGCCGGTGACCGTACCCACTTCGATGCCGCGGAACAGAACGGGCGTGCCGATGTTCAGCGAACCGGCTTCCGGGACTTCCACCACGATGCTCAGGCCGTCAAGATAGCGCGAGTCGGTAATGGTGGCTTCCTGCAGCTCAAAGTCGCGGCGGGCGTTGCCCCGTCCCGGCTCGACGTTGATGTAGGGCTGCAAAATGGTGTCGAGATGCTCAACGCCTGCCGCGGAGATTTGCGGCGTGACGACCGAGAAGCGCGAGCCGTTGCGGGCAAACGTCTGGACGTATTCGGGGTAAAGCACGGCGGTTGCCTGCACTTCGTTCCGCGCGGTTAGCAGCGTCAGCTTCTGAATCTGACCGATATCGATGCCGAGATAGCGGATTGGCATGCCTTCGGCCAGCTTGCCCGCGTCAAACGCGTGAAGCGTAATCTGCCCGCCCACCGCGCGAGCAGCGGTTTCGGAAGGGTAGAGGATGCGCTTGTCGCCCTTGCGGATATTTGCCCCCGCGCCGCTCAGGTTATCAAAGCTGATCGCGCCGCGCAGGGCGCGGGACAGCGGTGATGCCTGTACGGTTAAGCCGCTGCCGTTTAGCTGTACCTTCGCACCACCTTCGGCCCAGAACACGCTGTTGGGCGTGAGCAGCTTGCGATACTCGGGCTTAATGTGCAGCTCAATGTCGAACGCATCGGCGCGCGGACGGACGACGATCACCTCGCCGACCTCAAACTTTCGATAGAGCACGACGGAGCCTGCCTGCACGTCCGGCAGCGTTTCGGCGCTGAGCGTCAGCGTGGTGGTCGGCATGTCGCTCATGCTGTTTTCGATCGCTTTATCGAGGTTGGCGTACAGCGGGTAGTTCTCACGCATGGCGCCTTTTTCACCCGGCAGCACGCGGATGCCGCCGTTAACCCACTCGCTGGCGCTGGCGCCAAGGAACTCAACGCCGTCTAAGCCTACCTTCACGTCAACGCGGCTGTTTACCACGAACTTAGCGTCGCCGTGGATTAAATCCCGATACTGCGGATCGATGGCAACAGAGAAGCTGACCCCTTTTTCCGTGAGCTCGCGCTCAAGAACCTGCCCCACCTGAACGCCGTGTAAAATCAGCGGCTGGCCGGCTTCGATGCCGTAGCTTTCAGGTGCGTTAAGCGCCAGCGTCAGCACGCCCGGTTTTTGCAGCAGGGCTTTATCCGCAGGAGCAATCGTAAAGCTGTTGCTCGGCTGGCCTTCGCCCGGGATCAGTTCGAACGTGTTCCCGGTGAGCAGCGTGCTGAGGCTGGCATCGTTCAGCGACAGTTTAGGGCTGCGCATCTCAATGCGGGTTTTTTCACGCAGAAGATCGACCACGCTCGGGTCGACCGTCATTTCCCCGGTCACGGAACCCCCCGGGTTGAGCGTAAGTTTGGTCAGCTGACCGACCTGCAGCCCTTGATACATAAGCGGCGTGGATCCAGCTTTTAGCCCTTTGGCGTCGGGCAGGGCCAGCTTGACGATCACCCCGCGCTGGCTGTGCGCCAGGTCGGCATACAGCCCGAAGGTGTCGTCGGCGGTGGCTGGGCTGGAGTTTTCCGGGGAGTCGAAGGCAATCGCGCCGTTAACCAGCGCGGCCAGGCTCTCAAGCTTCACTTTCGCGCCGCTCAGGCTCAGGTCCGCATCCACCCCTGAGACGTTCCAGAAGCGGCTGCCTTTCTTCACCAGGTTAGTAAACCGGCGCTCAATCAGCACGTCGATAGTGACGCCCTGTTTGTTCGGATTAATGGCGTAGTCATAGACGCGCCCGACGGGAATTTTACGGAAATAGACCAGCGAGCCGCTGTTCAGCGAGCCAAGGTCAGGTGCCTGCAGGTGGATCATCAAATCCCCGTTGTTCAGGCGATATTTCGGCTGCGTATCCAGCGCAACGAAATGCTCCTGCGGCTCGCCTTTGCCCGGCATCATCCCGATGTAGTTACCGCCAACCAGCGCATCCAGCCCGGAAACCCCGGCCAGGGAGGCTTTTGGCGTGACCAGCCAGAACTGCGTTTCGCTGCGCAGCGCGTCCTTCATATCGGACTTTATGCTGGCGCGGACCTGAATTTTATTCAGCCCCTTGCCGAGCGAAATATCCTGAACGGTACCGACCTCAACGCCCTGGAAGCGAACGGGCGTGCGTCCGGCGACGATCCCGTCGGCGGACTGGAAATCAATGGTAATGGTGTTTCCGCGATCCTCGTAGCTCGTCCAGATCAGCCAGCCAGCAATCATCAGTGCGATGACGGGCAGCAGCCAGAAAGGTGAAATGCGGCGTTTCGTTTTAATTCTCGCTTCAGTCGGCGAAGCGGGCGTTTCCTGACTCATGTGCGTCCCAAAGTAAGCGGCTGTCCAGCCATTCAACTGCAAGAATAGTCAATATCACCGCTGAGCCGAAATAAAAAGCCGCGGGTCCCATAGTAAATGCAAGTAGCTGATCGCGATTGATGAGCGACATCATCAACGAAATCACAAACAAATCCAACATCGACCAGCGACCTATCCAGGTGACAAATCGCAGGAGCAGAATCCGCGTTCTCAGTCCTTGCTCACATTTAAAGTGAATGCTGATGAGCAACGTAAACATGACGATAACTTTGGTGAACGGCACCAGGATACTGGCGATGAACACAATCGCCGCGACGCCAACGTTGCTGTGGGCGAGGGAGATAATTCCCGAGAGTATAGTGTCTTCCTGGCGTCCACCGTTGACATAAATAATCGAAATCGGCAGCAGATTGGCCGGGATCAGAAACACCAGCGAGGCAATCAGCGCGGCCCAGCATTTTTGCAGGCTGCTGTTACGCCTGAGCAAAAGCGGGATATGGCAGCGCGGGCAGCGGCCGCGCGCGTCGGGCAGGCCGGTGTAGTGGCAGCCCAGGCAGACGCGGAGATTTTCGTCAGGCCGGGTAGCGGGGCGCTGCGGGTAAAATCGTTCCCATAGCTGCTCAACGTTCAGGTGAATGAGCGTGAGAATGCTGAGCAAAACGAGCGAGATAAAGGCGAAAAGGCCAATGCCCGGCTGTAAAAACGCATAGTCCTGCACCTTGATAGAGGCAACGCCAACGCCGACCAGATAGATATCCAGCATCACCCACTCTTTGAGCTTATCCAGCATCAGCAGTACGGGGCGCAGGTTCATGCCCAGAATATTGCCAAACCAAAGGTAAGCGATAGCGGCAACCAGCACGAGTGGCGCGCCAACGGTACAGAAAAGCACCATTGCGCCGGTCAGCGGGTCGCCCTGGCGCGTCATCTGCCAGATGCCCTGCAGGACGTTAGCATCAATGCGCTGACCAAGCAGGTAGAGTTTCAGCAGCGGTTCGCTCCAGGCGAAGGGCATCAAGAGCAGCATCGCCGTCGCCATTGCCGCGAGCCGGGTTAAGGACCAGTCGCGGCCGTCGCGAATTTTGGCATCGCAGCGGGGGCAGAAAGCGCTTTGGTGCGATTTCATTTTTGGCAGCATAAAAAGCGTATCGCATTGCGGACAACGCTGATAATGTGCACGAGGCAACGCTTCGCTGACCGTATGAACGGTAATCTTCTTTGCCGGCGTAATTCTGGGTATTTTTAAGGCCATCGGTTGCACAGAGAAATGTATTGTTGATAGTTATAATAACTCATGTACGGATTCATCTTGAGCATGAGCGCATTTAATGCTTATTTTAATAGGCTATGCGGAAAATTTGTAAGATAACTAAATGGTTTAAGAATGAACAAAACAGAATTTTACGCGGATCTCAACCGCGATTTTAAGGCATTAATGGCAGGTGAAACCAGTTTCTTAGCCACTCTGGCAAATACCAGCGCGCTGCTGTTTGAACGCCTTGCTGAGGTTAACTGGGCCGGCTTTTATCTTCTTGAAGGTGAAACGCTGGTGCTCGGGCCATTTCAGGGCAAAATTGCCTGCGTGCGTATTCCGGTGGGCCGCGGCGTTTGCGGTACAGCCGTGTCGACTAACCAGGTTCAGCGCGTGGAAGACGTGCATGCATTCGACGGGCACATTGCCTGCGATGCGGCGAGCAACGCTGAAATCGTACTGCCGCTGGTGGTAAAAAATCAGATTATTGGCGTTCTGGATATCGACAGCACTGCCTTCGGCCGCTTTACCGCCGAGGATGAGCAGGGGCTGCGCGAGCTGGTGGCTAATCTGGAGACGGTGCTCGAAGCCACCGATTATCATAAATTCTTTGCGAGCGTCGCAGGATAATCAACGGATAACGTAGCATTTACGGATGACGTCATTATAATGTCGCCTGTTCATGCCTGCGCGAGTTGGCAACGTCCGTTGTAATCAGGAAATTTCATGGAAAATCAACCTAAGTTGAATAGCAGTAAAGAAGTTATCGCATTTCTGGCAGAGCGTTTCCCACAGTGCTTCAGCGCTGAGGGTGAGGCGCGTCCCCTGAAGGTCGGTATTTTTCAGGATCTGGTAGCGCGCGTTGAGGGTGAGATGAATCTCAGCAAAACTCAGCTCCGCTCTGCTTTACGTCTTTATACTTCGAGCTGGCGTTACCTTTACGGTATTAAACCGGGCGCAACGCGTGTCGATCTTGATGGCAACCCGTGCGGTGAGCTGGATGAGCAGCACGTAGAGCATGCCCGCAAGCAGCTTGAAGAAGCCAAAGCGCGCGTTCAGGCACAGCGTGCCGAGCAGCAGGCGAAGAAACGCGAAGCCGCCGCGGCGAACGGTGAAGAAGCGCCGCGTCGTGAGCGTAAACCGCGCCCTGCACCGCGTCGTAACGACAATAACGATCGTAAACCGCGTGCTGACAAACCGGCAAAAGCCCCGCGTGCACCGCGTGAAGAACAGCAGCATACCCCTGTCTCTGACATCAACGCGCTGAACGTAGGCCAGGCGCTGAAGGTCAAAGCGGGCAACAACGCGATGGACGCCACCGTAACGGAAATCACCAAAGATGGCGTTCGTGTACAGCTGACTTCTGGTATGTCAATGATTGTACGCGCAGAACACTTGTTGTTCTGAAACGGAGGCCAAGCCTGGCATGAACACTTTTTTTAAGCTCACCGCGCTGGCTGGCCTGTTTGCTATAACAGGCCACGCTTTCGCTGTGGACGATATTACGCGTGCCGATCAGCTTCCGGTTTTAAAGGAAGAGACCCAGCACGCGACGGTGAGTGAGCGCGTGACGTCGCGCTTCACTCGTTCGCACTATCGTCAGTTCGATCTTGATCAGGCCTTTTCGGCCAAAATTTTCGACCGTTATCTGAACCTGCTGGATTACAGCCATAACGTGCTTCTGGCCAGCGACGTCGAACAGTTTGCCAAACGCAAAACCGAAGTGGGTGATGAGCTGCGCTCCGGCAAGCTGGATCTGTTTTACGATCTCTATAATCTGTCGCAAAAGCGCCGCTTTGAACGTTATCAATACGCGCTGAAAGTGCTGGAACGTCCGATGGACTTTACCGGCAACGACAATTTCAACCTGGACCGCAGCAAAGCGCCCTGGCCAAAAGACGAAGCCGAGCTGAATGCGCTGTGGGACGGGAAAGTTAAATATGACGAACTCAGCCTGAAGCTGGCGGGGAAAGACGAAAAAGAAATTCGTGAAACCCTCAATCGCCGCTACAAGTTTGCCATTCGTCGTCTGGCGCAAACCAACAGCGAAGATGTGTTCTCTCTGGCGATGACCGCGTTCGCGCACGAAATCGACCCGCACACCAACTACCTCTCTCCGCGCAACACCGAGCAGTTCAATACCGAGATGAGCCTGTCTCTGGAAGGTATCGGCGCGGTATTGCAAATGGACGATGACTATACCGTTATTAACTCAATGGTCGCCGGTGGCCCTGCTGCGAAAAGCAAAGCGATAAGCGTGGGTGACCGTATTGTCGGCGTAGGCCAAACCGGTAAGGGCATGGTTGACGTGATCGGCTGGCGTCTTGATGACGTGGTTGCGCTGATTAAAGGTCCGAAAGGCAGCAAGGTGCGTCTTGAAATCCTGCCTGCGGGCAAGGGCACCAAAACCCGCATCGTTACCCTGACCCGTGAGCGTATCCGTCTGGAAGATCGCGCGGTGAAAATGTCGGTGAAAACCGTGGGTAAAGAAAAGGTTGGCGTGCTGGATATTCCGGGCTTCTACGTTGGCCTGACGGACGATGTAAAGGTACAGTTGCAGAAGCTTGAAAAGCAAAATGTCAGCAGCGTTATCATCGATCTGCGCACCAACGGCGGCGGGGCATTAACCGAAGCGGTTTCCCTGTCTGGCCTGTTTATTCCTTCTGGACCGGTTGTTCAGGTCCGGGATAACAACGGTAAAGTGCGTGAAGATGCGGACACCGATGGCGTGGTCTACTACAAAGGCCCGCTGGTAGTCTTAGTCGATCGCTTCAGCGCCTCGGCATCTGAAATCTTTGCTGCCGCTATGCAGGACTACGGACGCGCGCTAATTGTCGGTGAACCGACGTTTGGTAAAGGTACCGTTCAGCAGTACCGTTCGCTGAACCGCATTTACGACCAGATGCTGCGTCCTGAGTGGCCTGCACTGGGTTCCGTACAGTACACCATTCAGAAGTTCTATCGCGTGAACGGTGGCAGTACCCAGCGTAAAGGCGTCACGCCGGATATCCTGATGCCAACGGGCACGGAAGAGACCGAAACGGGCGAGAAGTTTGAAGACAACGCACTGCCGTGGGATAGCATTAACGCCGCAACGTTCGTGAAATCCGGTGACATGACGCCGTTTGGTCCTGAGCTGCTGAAAAGTCATAACGAGCGTATTGCTAAAGATCCTGAGTTCCAGTACATCATGAAGGACATTGCTCGCTTCAATGCCCTGAAAGACAAGCGGAATATTGTTTCTCTGAACTACGCCCAGCGTGAAAAAGAGAACAATGAGGACGATGCAACACGCCTTGCGCGAGTCAATGACCGCTTCAAACGTGAAGGCAAACCGCTGCTCAAGAAACTGGACGATCTTCCTAAAGATTACCAGGAGCCGGATCCCTATCTGGATGAAACGGTACATATCGCACTCGATTTGGCCCGTCTGGAAAAAGACAAACCTGCCGTGCAGCCCGCACCGGCAAAATAACTCCCCAACAGGCACAAGACATTGTGCCTGTTTTTTTAGTTCTGCATCGTCCCGTCAGTCCATGCTTCAATTGTGTAAAGTTGTGTCTTTCTGGTGACTTACGCCCCCTGAATCCTTGAAAATAGCCACAATACCCATACGATGTGGGTAATCGCATAGTGCGTTTTGTTAAACAGAGGTTAAAAGAAAATTATGATGCGAATCGCGCTCTTCCTGCTCACCAACCTGGCGGTTATGGTGGTCTTTGGGCTCGTGCTAAGCCTGACGGGAATACAATCGAGCAGCGTTCAGGGTCTGCTGATTATGGCGCTGCTGTTCGGTTTTGGCGGGTCCTTCATTTCCCTGCTGATGTCAAAGTGGATGGCCCTGAAATCCGTAGGCGGGGAGGTGATTGAGCAGCCGCGCAACGATATGGAACGCTGGCTGGTGGATACGGTTGCCCAGCAGTCCCGCCAGGCAGGCATCGCTATGCCGCAGGTGGCTATTTACCATGCGCCGGATATTAACGCCTTTGCAACGGGTGCCCGTCGCGATGCGTCTCTGGTGGCGGTGAGCACCGGGCTGTTGCAGAACATGAGCCGTGACGAAGCCGAAGCCGTTATCGCCCATGAAATCAGCCATATTGCCAACGGTGACATGGTCACCATGACCCTGATTCAGGGCGTGGTGAACACCTTCGTTATCTTTATCTCGCGTATTCTGGCGCAGATTGCGGCCGGTTTCATGGGCGGCAACCGCGACGAAGGCGAAGAGAGCAACGGCAACCCGCTGATCTATTTCGCGGTATCGATGGTGCTGGAGCTGGTGTTCGGTATTCTGGCGAGCATCATTACCATGTGGTTCTCGCGCCACCGCGAGTTCCACGCGGATGCGGGCTCTGCGAAGCTTGTTGGCCGTGAGAAGATGATTGCTGCGCTCCAGCGCCTGAAAACCAGCTATGAGCCGCAGGAAGCAAACAGCATGATGGCTTTCTGCATTAACGGTAAATCCAAATCGCTGAGTGAGCTATTTATGTCACACCCGCCGCTGGATAAGCGCATTGAAGCGCTGCGCAGCGGTGAGTATCTTAAGTAACAGCAAACGTTAAATGAGCCGGGCAATTGCCCGGCTTTTTTACGCCTGTATGGTATCCCTCTGACAGGAGCGCTGCCGCGAGGTTATGTCGCAGATTTCTAACGAAGTGCATCCAGACTGATTGCGGCAGGGACCGCTTGAAATTATAATAAAAAATCGTTCTGATTTTTATAAAACACTCTCCATGAGGTGATAAATGGCAATTGCAGATTTGGATAAGCAGCCAGATTCTGTTTCTTCCGTGCTGAAGGTGTTTGGCATCTTACAGGCGCTTGGAGAAGAGCGTGAAATTGGTATTACAGAGTTATCACAGCGTGTGATGATGTCGAAAAGCACCGTTTATCGCTTTTTGCAAACCATGAAGTCGTTAGGCTATGTCGCTCAGGAAGGGGAGTCAGAAAAGTATTCCCTCACGCTTAAGCTCTTTGAGTTAGGCGCTCGTGCGTTGCAGAACGTGGATCTGGTCCGCAGCGCAGATATCCAGATGCGTGAGCTATCTCGCCTGACCAAAGAGACTATTCACCTGGGGGCGCTGGACGAAGACAGCATTGTCTACATCCACAAAATCGACTCCATGTACAACCTGCGCATGTATTCACGCATTGGTCGCCGCAACCCGCTGTACAGCACCGCGATTGGTAAAGTGCTGCTGGCGTGGCGCGATCGTGAAGAAGTGAAGCAGATCCTTGGGGGCGTTGATTATAAGCGCAGCACCGAGCGCACCATCACGACCACTGACGAACTATTAACGGTGCTCGATAAAGTGCGTGAGCAGGGCTATGGCGAAGATAACGAAGAGCAGGAAGAAGGGCTGCGCTGTATCGGCGTACCGGTATTCGACCGGTTTGGCGTGGTGATTGCTGGCCTGAGCATCTCATTCCCGACGCTGCGCTTCTCGGAAGAACGTTTGCACGAGTACGTTGCTATGCTGCACACTGCCGCGCGCAAAATTTCTGAGCAGATGGGCTATAACGACTATCCGTTCTAAACCTTACACAAAAATAAAAACGCCGCATGTTTTGCGGCGTTTTTTATGCGTCCGGCAGGCAGAATTAGCCGTTATCAATCACGACGGATGATTTACGCAGGACCGGGCAGTGGGTCATCCCGATGATGCCGCTGTCCGAATGGATGTACTGTGCGGTGCTCATGCCCTGAGCGGTTAAATACCTGCACTGAATGCCTAAGCCTGCCGCATTTTCGGTGCTCCCCACAAGCACGCCATAGCCCGTTAACAGCAGGCCAATCCATAAAATAGCGACCGCTATAACAGTACGAATGATTAAACGCATCATTGCCTCTTTTATCGTTGTTTTCATACAGTAAGCGTAAAGCGTTTGGCGGGGGAAACAAGTGCATGATTCTGAAATGAGCCTGTTGGCTTACGGTTAGTTTCTGTTTAAGGTGGCCGTGTTAACCTGGTCGCATCGGGTCATAAAACGGAGTGTGGAGTGAAAAAAATACGCTGGGTGGTTCTGATTATTGTATTGATTGCATGCGTGCTGCTGTGGACGCAAACAATCAACGTGATGTGCGATCAGGACGTACAATTTTTTAGCGGCGTTTGTGCAATTAACCAGTTTATTCCCTGGTAGTTAGCATTTTTCTGCCAGGTGATTTCCTTCCTTCCCGCCAGTGGTAAACTAGCCGTTTTTATGAGGTGGTAAAATGGGTGAGTTAATCAATTCGGGGCTGCTGGGTATGGCTTCCCTGGTGGTGTCGTTCGTTGTTCTGGTCGTTGGGCTAATCCTGTGGTTTTTCGTTAACCGCGCCAGCTCCCGTACGAATGAACACATTGAACTGCTGGAAGCGCTGCTCGATCAGCAAAAGCGTCAGACTGCGCTGCTGCGCCGTCTGTGCGAAGCGAACGAGCCGGAAGAGAAGGCTGATGCTAACGCGGCCGTAGCGGGCGGTCGGGAAGATGAAGACGATTTTATTCGCCTGGTGGCGGAGCGCTAACCGGTGATTTGCAGGAGGTGGCCGTGGTCTGGAAAAATCCCTGGTACGACGCCTCTCTGAAGCACCATACTGAAGAGGGTTTTCGCAACACGGCGTCTGTCGGGCATCAGCCAGGCGACGTTGAACGGTGGCGCAAAGCGCGTAAAGCCACCGGTTTGCCAAAGCCCCCCTCGCTGGGATACGACGCATTTCTCAAGCGCTGGTGGCAGCCCGCCGCGCTTAATAACTTCGCTGAAGATGGAGCATGGTGGCTTGGCCATGCCAGCGTGCTGCTGCGAATGGACGGCAACACTATCCTGACCGATCCGGTTCTCTCCCAACGCGCGTCTCCTTTGCCGTTTATGGGGCCCCGGCGCAAAACGCCACCCTGTATCACTCCTGAACGCCTGCCCCATCTGGATGCGCTGGTCATTTCCCATAATCATTACGATCATCTTGATACCGCGACGGTGCGCTGTCTCCTCAGGCGTTTTCCAGCCCTTACCGTGTTTATCCCGCTTGGCCTGGGGGAATGGTTTCGTCGGCGCGGCGCACGAAACATCGTTGAGCTCGACTGGTGGCAGAGCATAACGTGGCGGGGAATGACCTTTACCGCCGTCCCGGCACAGCACTGGAGTATGCGAACCCTGTGGGATCGCAATCGTTCCCTGTGGTGCGGCTGGGTGTTTGAGGGGCGTCAGCGACGCTTTTGGTTTAGCGGCGACACGGGATACTCCCCGGAGCTGCTGACGATCCCCGAGCGGCTGGGAAAGATAGACGCCGCCGCGCTGCCTATTGGTGCATATGCACCGCGATGGTTCATGTCCATCCACCATATGGACCCGCAGAGCGCCGTCGATCTCTGGACCGCTTTAGGCCAGCCGCTGGCATTTCCCATCCACTGGGGCGTGTTTGAGCTGGGGGATGAATCGCTCGATGAGCCGGTTCATGAGCTCGCGCAGGCGCTAAATGATTTAGCTCCGGTTAATCCCTCTTTTAGATCACTGAAAATTGGTGAATATTTATCCTTGTAAAAAAGAAATGCACTTTGCATATATTCTGTATTTGAAAACTTCAACATAACGTTTATTTTTATCGAAACGTTTTGCTTGCCTTTTTTTGAGGCAAAGTCATAAAAGTTTCATTATTTTAGTGCATAACACCTGTTATTAACTGTTGCTTTTTAATACAGCTTACGCGTGTTTAAAACGCGTGGCTTACATAGACGCACTTTCTTGGCGTTGTACCGTTTCCTGCATAACTTTTCACAATTTGTTCTAACTCAGGCAGAGCATTAAAGAAAGTTTCCATTTCGCCTGGACGGTTTGAAATGATTGAGCTATGGTAAAAAAGTCTTAGATTACAGCGGTTGCGAATGCAGCGGTTAGGCGGTCAGGGCTGGCAGCGTGCCCAATTCTTAGCGCATAAATGCGCAAAGCAGCACGGGAGAGTGCCAGAATTTGTGCGGCGGATCGAGACACGTTTAAAAATGGCTTGCCATATTAAACGTTGTATGTGATAACACGTTTTGGGTCAAACGAGGTACAGTTCTGTTTATGTGTGGCATTTTCAGTAAAGAAGTCCTGAGTAAACACGTTGTCGTTGAATACCGCTTCTCTGCCGAACCTTATATTAGTGCCTCATGCAGTAATGTCTCAGTTTTATCTCAGTTAATGCCTGCGGGCTAAGAAAACACTCTAAGGAATTTTGCAAAATGGCAAAGATTAAAGGTCAAGTTAAGTGGTTCAACGAATCTAAAGGTTTTGGCTTCATTACTCCTGCTGACGGCAGCAAAGACGTGTTCGTACACTTCTCTGCAATCCAGGGTAACGGCTTCAAAACTCTGGCTGAAGGCCAGAACGTAGAGTTCGAAATTCAGGACGGCCAGAAAGGCCCTGCTGCAGTTAACGTAACTGCTATCTGATCGAATCGCTGCTGACTGAAGGGCGTAAGCGCTTCAATCTCAGACATAAAGCCTCGCTTAAGCGGGGCTTTTTTAGCGCTGTATCTTTCAAAGTATGTCGAAAGCCTGCCTCATTCGCACCTTGTTGCAAATATGCGAAGGTATTAGCATTACCCTCCCTCCTTCCATAAGGTTTTTCTCGTTAAATCAGGGCGTTGATAAACAGTCCTGAGGTTCAGGTGAAAAAGAAAACGATGTTAAACACCGGAAGCTTCACGCCGGTGCGCTTTGCGCTACTTTGTTTTGCCATTTTTTGTAGTCTGGCCTTTCTTCTGGGCCGCGTTGCCTGGCTGCAGATCGTCAAACCCGATAACCTGGTGAAGCAGGAAGATATGCGTTCGCTGCGCGAAGTGCCGATTGATGCCCCGCGCGGAATGATCGTTGACCGTGAAGGGCGACCTCTTGCCGTGAGCGTCCCCGTCAGGGCCGTCTGGGCCGATCCCAAAACCGTGCTGGCAAAGGGGGGCGTCGGCTATGACGACCGCTGGCAGGCGCTGGCAAATGCGCTGCATCTTTCCCTCGGCACGCTGGCTTCGCGCATTAACAGTAACCCTCAGGGGCGATTTATTTATCTTGCGCGCCAGGTCGATCCGTCACAGGCGCAGTGGATCGATAAGCTTCGTTTGCCGGGCATCAGCCTGCGCGACGAGTCGCGCCGTTTTTATCCCGCCGGCCACGTGGCGGCGAATCTGATTGGCTTCACCAACATCGACGGGCAGGGAATTGAGGGAATAGAAAAAAGCTTTAACGCGCAGCTCACGGGCAAACCGGGCGTCAGGCAGGTGAGGAAGGATCGCTACGGCCACGTGGTCGAAAATCTGACGGAGGTGCCTGCCGTGCCCGCACATAACATCCAGCTGAGCATTGACGAGCGTCTGCAAACCATCACTGAAGACGCGCTGGATAACGCGGTAGCGTGGAACAAGGCCGAGTCCGGGGCGTCGGTGCTCATTAACATTCAGACCGGCGAGATTCTGGCGATGGCGAGCTTTCCGGACTTTAACCCCAATAACCGGGAAGGGTCGACGCTGAATGACTTTCGCAACCGGGCGATCAGCGATACCTTCGAGCCGGGATCAACGGTCAAACCGCTGGTGCTGATGACCGCGCTTCAGCAGGGGCTGGTGCAGCCGGACAGCGTAATCGATACCCGACCCTACACGCTTGATGGCCACCGCATTCGCGACGTTGGCTATTACCCCGAACTTACGATGACCGGCATTCTGCAAAAATCCAGCGACACGGGCGTTTCCCGGCTATCCCTGGCGATGCCCATTCAGCGCCTGCTTGAAACCTACAAAAACTTTGGCTTTGGGACCAGCACCGGGCTGGGCTTGACCGGAGAAAGCGCCGGTCTGCTGCCGCAGCGTAAATACTGGGGCCAGCTCGACCGCGCGACGTTTGCGTTTGGCTATGGCCTGATGGTGACGCCGCTGCAGCTGGCGCACGTTTACGCGACTATCGGCAGCTACGGGCTCTCTCGGCCCTTATCGATCACCCGCATCGATCCGCCGGTCATTGGGCAACGGGTGATGTCGGAGGAGATAGCCCATGAGGTGGAACACATGATGGAAAGCGTCGCGCTGCCGGGAGGCGGCGGGGTAAAAGCCGCGGTGCGGGATTACCGCGTGGCGGTGAAAACCGGCACGGCGAAGAAAATCGATGAGAATGGAAAATATGTCGACAAATACGTTGCCTATACCGCAGGCGTGGCGCCAGCAAGCAATCCGCGCTTTGCGCTGGTGGTGGTGATTAACGATCCGCAGAACGGAGCTTATTACGGCGGAGCCGTTTCCGCGCCGGTGTTCAGTGAGATTATGGGCAACGTGCTGCGTCTGGAAAACGTCAAACCGGACGGCCTTCCGGCAGATTCTGACCACCTGATCGTCATGCGTTAATCCAGCCGTTTATAACCCGGGCGAATAGCGTTACACTTTCGCCCTTTACATCACGTCCCGGAGTATTCATGTCTTTCAGCTGTCCTCTTTGCCATGCCCGTCTAACGCGCGCGGAGAAAAGCTTTACCTGTCCTGAAGGACATCAGTTTGATATGGCAAAGGAAGGGTACGTGAATCTTCTTCCGGTTCAGCACAAGCGCTCGCGCGACCCGGGTGACAGCGCTGAGATGATGCAGGCGCGCCGTGCGTTTCTGGATGCCGGGCACTATTTGCCCCTGAGAGAGCGCGTTTCGCAGCTGCTGGCAGAAATGTTCAGGCCGGGCACGGGCGCGCTGCTGGATATCGGCTGCGGTGAGGGCTACTACACCAATGCCTTTGCGTCGGTTGCAGGGGAGAAGGGCGCGCAGACCTACGGGCTGGATGTCTCGAAGGTGGCTATCCGCGCGGCGGCAAAGCGCTATTCATCGGCGACCTTCTGCGTAGCGTCCAGCCACCGCCTGCCGTTTGAGGATGGCAGCATGGAGGCCGTGGTCCGCATCTATGCACCCTGTAAGGCAGAAGAGCTCGCGCGGGTGGTAAAACCCGGAGGAAGGGTCATCACCGTCACGCCGGGCCCGCGTCATCTGATGGAGCTAAAGGGTCTTATATACGATGAAGTGCGCCTTCACGCGCCGCATTCCGAGATGCTGGCAGGCTTTGTGCTGAAGCAGGAAAAAACGGTTGCTTATGAAATGTGCCTGACGGGGGATGAAGCCGTCGCTTTGCTGCAAATGACGCCGTTTGCCTGGCGGGCAAAGCCGGAGGTATGGGAAACGTTAGCGAAGCAGACGGCGTTTCGCTGCCAGACGGACTTCAGCATCCACTGCTGGCAGCGCGAGGGTTAACCGGCGAAGTGCGCCCAGAGGATTTGGGCACCAATACCGATTAATACGATACCCCCCAGAATTTCGGCTCGCTTGCCCAGCAGCGGGCCAATAAAGCGGCCGACCATCATACCCAGCGTCGACATAATCAGCGTAGCGCAGCCGATAGCCAGCGCGGTTGCAATAATATTGACCTGAAGGAACGCCAGCCCAACACCGACGGCCATGGCGTCAAGGCTGGTCGCAATCGCCGTCGTGACCAGCAGCCAGAAGCCGTGTCGGTGCTGCGGCTCCTCGTCTTCACCGCCGTTCCCGCGAAAACCCTCGATCATCATTCGACCGCCAAGGAAGACCAGCAGAATAAACGCGATCCAGTGGCTCCACTCGAGCACGAACTGGCTGGCGAGCATGCCAAGCCCCCAGCCGATCAGCGGAGTAATCGCTTCGATCGCGCCGAAAATCAGGCCGGTGCGCAGCGCTTCTGAAAATTTTGGTTTGTGGAGCGTGGCGCCCTTACTGATGGAGACAGCAAACGCGTCCATAGACATGCCGAAAGCGAGAAGAATTGTAGCGGAGATATTCATAACAGCGTCCAGACCGGGAGATATCCATATGACACACCACTGCCCCCAGTAAACAGCAGTTGATGTATCTATGGTCTCGCCTGATCGCACCGCACGCTAAGCGTGCTGAAAGCGATCCGTACGTGCCACGTTTTTCAACGAGTATGTTGACACGTACATTTCCTGCGAACAGGAAATCGGCTACTCCCCAACGACGGGCGCAACCTTAACATAATTTGAGAATATAAAACAATAAACAGAGTGGTTTATTTTATCTGATTAATTGATAACGATTTTCATTTAGAAAAATGAGTGAAGGTATCGTTAATAAATATAAGTGAATTAAGGCAAGCGTTATAGCTTTGGCTATATTTTCTATGTGCGAACACCGCAATATATAGCCATTGCTATGATTTTTAAACTATTGAGTTTTAAGAAGTAATTTGTATATTTTTTCGAGATCGTCAATATTCTTAACGCGCACAAGCAGGCGGCGCTGTTCTAATTGCATCACCAGCACGCCGTCTTCAGATAAGTTCATCTCTTTAATTCGGCCATATTCTATCCACGCGTTGGCGAAGAAAAAGCCGCTGCTTTTGAAAATGATTTTAGGTGTACGTATCCAAAAGAGATAAACGGCCATTAATGCCAGCGCACATAATAACCATGTGGTTAATATTGCACCGTGCGCGGTGACGTTATTGTAAATTAAAATGACGACCAGGCCGGCGAAGATAAAACCATCGACGCGGCTGCGGCGGAGAAGGGGAAGGGAGAGCAGGGTTTCGCCGCGGCGGCGCGGCATGATGAATTCATCATAGATGGCGAAAGCCAGAAGGGCGGCAATAAACAAAACCAGTACGATGTCCGTGACAGTCATTCATCCTCCGAAAAAAAGCCGGGGGCAAGCCCCCGGCTTATAACACGTTCTTACAGACCGAGCAGGCCGACAGCGTAGCCCGCGATACCGATGACGAAGAAGCCAACGATGATCCACAGCGGGTTAACTTTCTTACGCAGCAGCCACATACAGGCGAAGGTCAACAGCAGCGGAACCAGGCCAGGCATCAGCTGGTCCAGAATCGTCTGCACGGTGGTCACACGGGTTTGACCGTCCTGTCCGGTGATCGTTGATACCACCAGCGGAATGTTCACGTGCGTCCACTTGTTAACCAGCGCCCCCATGACAAACAGGCCGAGGATTGACGCCCCCTCGGTCAGTTTCTGCAGGAAGCCGCCGCCCATGTCCTTAACGATGTCCACGCCTTTGCGATAGCCGTAAGCCACGCCGTAGTAGCGGGTCAGCAGGCGCACGGCGTTGAACAGAATGAAGAACAGCAGCGGGCCAAGCAGGCTTCCGCTCATCGCGATACCCGCACCTAGTGCCGCAAATACCGGACGAACCGTACCCCAGAAGATTGGGTCACCTACGCCCGCCAGCGGGCCCATCAAACCGACTTTGATACCGTTGATCGCACCGTCGTCAATCTCGGCGCCGTTTGCGCGCTGCTCTTCCATCGCCAGGGTAACGCCCAGTACCGGCGCGGCGACATAAGGATGGGTGTTGAAAAATTCCAGGTGACGCTTAATCGCCTGACGACGCGCTTCGTTGTTTTCCGGATACAGGCGTTTAATCGCCGGCACCATGGAGAAACAGAAGCCCAGCGCCTGCATACGTTCGAAGTTCCATGAACCCTGAAACAGGTTAGAACGGATGAACACGCCACGAATATCACCCGGAGTGAGTTTTTTCTCAGTGGTAGTTTTTGTCATATCAACCATGTCGCTCACCTGCTAGTCCAGTTCGTTATCGAGATCGTTATTACCAGCAGCCTGCGCCGGAGCACCCGCTACGCGGTTATATTTCGGGCTAAGCTGGATGTAGAGAATCGCCATGACCGCACCAATCACACCCAGCGCAACCAGGTTGAAGTTGGTGAAAGCGGCGGTAACGAAGCCGAGGTAGAAGAACGGCATCAGGTAGCCTGCGCGCATCATGTTGATAACCATCGCGTAACCTACGACGACGATCATACCGCCCGCGATGTTCAGGCCGCCGGTCACCACTTCTGGAATGGCGTTCAGCATGCTCTGCACTTCGCTCGTACCGACGGAGATAGCAACGATAACCGCTGGGATCGCGATACGCATCGCCTGCAGGAACAGGGACGAGACGTGAAGCCATGAGAGCGCCGTCAGGTTGCCATTATCCGCCGCTTTATCTGCCGCGTGCTGGAAGGCCACGGTGATAGTACGAACGATGATGGTCAGCACCTGGCCCGCAGCGGCCAGAGGGATGGCCAGCGCGATGCCTGCACCGATACTTTGATGCCCGGCGATAACCAGAACGGTAGAAATAATGGATGCCAGAGCCGCATCGGGCGCAACCGCCGCACCGATGTTCATCCAGCCGAGGGCGATCATTTCCAGGGTACCACCGATGATGATACCGGTTTTCATATCACCGAGAACGGCACCGATCAGCGTACAGGCCACCAGCGGACGGTGGAACTGAAATTCATCAAGTACGGATTCCATACCCGCAATACATGCGACGACGAACACCAGCACAATCTGAAGAGTGGTAATCTCCATTGTACTTCTCCTATTACATTATCTTTATGTGAAAAACCGGCGCGGGCTTATTTCCCCACTTTGCCGATCAAGTCCATCATTTTCAGCTTCTGATCGGTGGAAACCTTACGGGCTTCCAGCTCGATACCGCGCGCATTCAGCTTGTTGAATGCCTCGATATCCTTCGCATCAACTGAAATGGCGTTGTTGACCTGCGTTTTGCCCTGACGGAAAGCCATACCACCGATGTTAACGGAGGTGATTTTCACGCCGCCTTCAACAATGCGCTCGACGTCTGTCGGGTTCGTGAACAGGAGCATCACGCGCTCGCCCGCGTATTTCGGGTTGTTATAGACGCGGATCATCTTGTCGACGTCCACCACGTGCGCGGTCACGCCCGGAGGAGCAACCTGGGTCAGAAGGGTTTTACGCACGGTGTCGGCGGCAACTTCGTCGCTGACCACGATAATGCGCTTAACGTTTGTCTCCTTGGTCCAGCGCGTCGCCACCTGGCCGTGGATCAGACGGTCATCGATACGCGCAAGGCCGATAACCATGTAATCGTTCGGGCCCATCGGTTTTGCCGGCGCTGCGGCTTTCGGCGCAGCCGCAGCCGGGGCGGGCTTCTCAACCGGCTGGGCTTTCAGCGCTTTCACGCCTTCGCGGCCGGTTTCAACTGCCAACGTCACCAGCTCATCGAAGCTCGGGTTGTCGTCTCGCGCCATGAAGGTTTCCACCAGCATTGGGATGTTTACCCCGGCGACGACTTCATAGTGCTCTTTATCGACGACGATGCGGCTGGCGGCATTAAACGGGCTGCCGCCCCACGTATCAACGAGAAACAGCACGCCTTTACTGGTATCTAGCTTCTCGAGCTGAGCGTTGTACTTTTCGATTAACGTCTCGGCGTTTTCGCCTGGAACGAAATCGATCCAGCCGACGTTTTCCTGCTCGCCCAACAGCATTTCTGCCGTTTTGAGTAACTGCTCTGCAGCCCAACCATGTGTGCCTATGACAATAGCAATGGTCACTTGCTACCTCCTTTTATTATCATTAATACGCCTGCCGGGCAGTCGTACTGAGAATCGTATTCGCTGACCGAATCGATTCAGATAAGGGTTAGGGTAAAATTAACGAAGACTTCCGCGATTTATTTTAGACAGTGAAAAAATAATTTATGTGATGAAGATCCGTAATTTAGGTTTCGTAACATAGAAATTACGCGGCGAAAAATTAGTCATTTCCATCTATTGCAAAGGAAAGTAAATCTTTGCCAAAAGATTATTCTCTCTGATATGTTTAGCCTCCGTTTAATCGATCAGGAGTATAGGGCTACAGCCCACTATATGGACCGTCACCGACGTCAGTCATCCTTCAGGCCATCCCGCGCCTCTTACACCGGCGATTCTCGCCACGCTTCAACGCCGTTTGCCTTCGATTTGCCCACGTTTTGCAGGGCACCGTTTTGTCATTCCTTTAGCAGGAGCTTGTCATGGAATTTCTAATGGACCCGTCAATCTGGGTGGGATTACTCACGCTGGTTGTCCTGGAAATCGTTCTCGGTATTGATAACCTGGTGTTTATCGCCATCCTTGCAGACAAACTGCCGCCAAAGCAGCGTGATAAAGCGCGCCTGATTGGCCTTTCGCTGGCGCTGGTTATGCGACTGGCCCTGTTGTCTGTTATTTCGTGGATGGTCACGCTGACAAAACCGCTTTTCTCCGTCATGGATTACACCTTCTCCGGGCGTGATTTGATCATGCTTGTCGGGGGGATATTCCTGCTTTTCAAAGCGACAACGGAGCTACATGAGCGGCTTGAGAACCGTCAGCACGATGATGGGCACGGAAAAGGCTACGCCAGCTTCTGGGTGGTGGTACTGCAGATCGTGGTGCTTGATGCCGTCTTCTCGCTGGATGCCGTGATCACCGCAGTCGGCATGGTTAACCATCTCCCGGTGATGATGGCCGCCGTTGTCATTGCCATGGCGGTAATGCTGCTGGCCTCTAAGCCGCTGACGCGTTTTGTCAACGAACATCCAACGGTAGTGGTGCTCTGCCTGAGCTTCCTGCTGATGATTGGTCTGAGCCTGGTTGCGGAAGGTTTTGGCTTCCATATTCCAAAAGGCTACCTGTACGCGGCGATTGGCTTCTCGATCCTGATCGAACTGTTTAACCAGATTGCGCGTCGTAACTTCATCAAGCAGCAGTCGAATCAGCCGCTGCGGGCCCGTACCGCAGACGCGATCCTGCGCCTGATGGGCGGCCGTCGCCAGGTGAACGTGCAGTCTGATAACGAGAATCGCAACCCGGTGCCGGTGCCGGAAGGCGCTTTTGTGGAAGAAGAGCGCTATATGATTAACGGCGTGCTCTCATTAGCCTCCCGTTCGCTGCGAGGGATCATGACCCCGCGAGGTGAAATCAGCTGGGTAGATGCCAGCCTGAGCGTGGATGAGATCCGACAGCAGCTGCTCTCTTCGCCGCACAGCCTGTTCCCGGTGTGCCGCGGCGAGCTGGACGAAATTATCGGCGTCGTGCGCGCGAAAGAGATGCTGGTCGCGCTGGAAGAGGGTGTGAACGTCGAAGCCATCGCAGCCGCCTCACCTGCGATTGTTGTGCCTGAAACGCTGGATCCGATCAACCTGCTTGGCGTGCTGCGCCGCGCGCGCGGCAGTTTCGTTATCGTCACCAACGAGTTTGGCGTGGTGCAGGGGCTGGTCACGCCGCTTGACGTGCTGGAAGCGATTGCCGGTGAGTTTCCGGACGCCGATGAAACGCCTGAGATCGTCGCAGACGGTGACGGCTGGCTGGTGAAAGGCACCACCGACCTGCACGCGCTCTCGCATACGCTGGGCGTTGAAAACGTGGTGAATGATGAAGAAGACATTGCCACCGTGGCGGGGCTTGTTATCGCCGTGAATGGTCAGATACCGCGCACGGGTGACGTCATCGAAATGCCGCCGCTGCATATCACCATTGTCGACGCTAACGACTACCGTGTTGATATGGTGCGAATTGTTAAAGAGCAATCGGCGCATGACGAAGAAGAATAAGCTTCACTAGCGCAACGGCATTAAGGGCACGATGCGCCCATTATGCTGTGCTGGCGGAGAAGAACTCTCCGCCAGCCACTTGGGAAACTCGCGCAGCGGCATAGGCCGCGCGTATAAATAACCTTGCAGAGTATGTACGCCGTGGCGGCGCAAATAGCGCGACTGCTCTTCGGTTTCAACCCCTTCAGCCACCAGCTCAATATTCAGCCTCTGCCCCAGCGCAATAATAATGTCCGTCACCGTCGAATTTACGGCATCGGTGCCAATTGCGGCGGTAAACGATTTATCAATTTTCAGCACGTCCGGGTGAAGTTTTTCGAGCCAGGAGAGAGCGCTGCTTCCGGTACCAAAGTCGTCAATGGCCAGCTTAACCCCTTTGCGATGCAGCTCGCGGACGATGCGGTAGTCCACGTCAAGCAGCGCATCGCGCTCGGTTAGCTCGATAGTCAGCTGCTGGCACGGGCCGGCGCTGAACCACAGGCGGTTAAGATCCTGCAAAAGCACCGCGCGGCGAAAATGGCTTGCGGCAACGTTAATGCCAATGTGAAAGCTTGAGGAGGCGGGAAAGACGCCAATCTGGCGAACCGTTTCGGCGATCACGTAGCGGGTCAGGGGAACAATCAGGTTGTGCTCCTCCGCCAGCGGGATAAACACGTCCGGAGAGATCCATCCCTGGCGCGGATTGTTCCAGCGCAGCAGGATCTCCACGCCGATACATTGCTGGGTGCGGGCATCCACAAGCGGCTGGCAAAACAGCTCAAGCTCTCGCGCGGCAAGCCCCATGCTTATCTCCCAGGTGAAGCTCATCCGGCGCGCCGTCGCCAGCCAGGCGATATAGCCCAGCAGCAGGCTAAGCATCATCGCCAGCGGTAGCTGGGTCGGCAGGTTTTTTAGTGCCATTTCGCCCGGACCGGGGCCGCTAACGGTGATGCTAAAGGGGAAGCGGGGAGAGGCCTGCTGGAAATGCGTATCGCCGCTGTCAATGTCCAGGGCATCCGAAACCTGCTGCCCATAGCGAAGCGACTGGTTTCCGACGCGCAGAACCGCATCGGTAATGAGCGGCGGCTGTGGTTCAAGGATCATCCGCGAGATCAGATCGATATTCACCACCTCGACCACGCCGTCTTCGCCGTCAGGCGAAACGGGATACCACTGAATTAGAATGGGGCTTCCCTCCAGCAGCCACCGATCGGTCGACAGCACCAGCGCCGGCTTGCTGACGGCCTGGGGCGGAAGAAACGCACTCACGGGAACGTTGCGGCTGCCGAATACGCTGGAGCAATACAGCATGCCGTCCTTGATCAGCGCAATCGATCGCACGGTCTGAAGAATGGCGGCCTGCTTACGCAGGATCAGATGGGCCTGGTCGCAGGGGGCTCCCACCATTGACAGGAGCATGTCGCGACGGCTTTCTAGCGAGATTAAAACATTGTCGAGCGCGCGGACGGTATGGCTGGTGAAGTTGAGGATGCGGTCCTGATTGATATTTCGCTGAGAAATAAACCGAATACCCAGCGTCAGAATGAGCGTAAGAAACGCAACCGCGACGCAGACGATGACGCGTTTTCGGCGATATTTTTTGATGATCGTTTGTGCAGTTTGCATAACCGCTCGCCCGTCAGGCCACCAGCCCCAAAAGCCGGAAGTAACAGAGTGAGTGTAGTGGGGAAAACCTAAGGAGACGAGATGTAAGAAGAAATTTCGCCCATCTTTTGCAGATGGGCGAGGGGAGTATTAGTCGCACTGCACCTTGATTGCCAGGCCACCGCGGGACGTCTCGCGGTACTTCGCGTTCATGTCTTTGCCGGTTTCGTACATGGTTTCAATGACCTTATCCAGCGAGACGCGTGGCTCGCTGGTACGGCGCATGGCCATACGCGAGGCGTTGATCGCTTTTACCGATGCGATGGCGTTACGCTCGATGCACGGCACCTGCACCTGGCCCGCAACCGGATCGCAGGTTAAGCCAAGGTTGTGTTCCATGCCGATTTCCGCAGCCACGCAGACCTGTTCCGGGCTTGCGCCCAGCAGCTCGGCCAACCCTGCCGCCGCCATGGAGCACGCGACGCCAACCTCACCCTGACAGCCCACTTCAGCGCCGGAGATCGAGGCGTTCATTTTGTACAGCGCGCCGATCGCACCCGCTACGAGGAAATAGCGAATGAAGATATCCTGGGTGACGGGTTCGATGAAGTGATCGTAGTACGCCAGCACCGCCGGAACGATGCCGCATGCGCCGTTGGTTGGCGCGGTAACCACACGCCCGCCCGCGGCGTTCTCTTCGTTGACCGCCAGGGCAAACATGTTTACCCAGTCCACCACGTTCATCGGATCGTTAGAGAACTTGTCCGTCGTGACCAGCATGCGGCGCAGGGCGGAGGCGCGACGCGGCACGCGCAACGGCCCCGGCAGGACGCCTTCGGTATTCATCCCGCGATCGATGCACGCGCGCATGGTTTGCCAGACGTTCGTGAAATAGTCTTCGATCTCTTGTTTACTGTGCAGCGCCAGCTCGTTCTGCATTACCATGCCGGAGAGCGACAGGCCGGTTTCTTTGCAGTAGCCCAGCATTTCCGTCGCGGATTTGAACGGATACGGCACGTTCACGTCGCCAACGCTGTCTTTGCCGAAATGCTCTTCATCAACGATAAAACCGCCGCCGATGGAGTAGTACGTTTTGCTGTAAATTTCTTTTTCGCCGCTAAACGCGTGGATCGTCATCCCGTTTTCATGCAGCGGCAGGTTGTCGCTGCGAAAACGCATGCCGTCGTCCTGCGGGAAGTCCACTTCGTGCTGGCCGTTTGCCAGCAGAAGGCGACCGCGCGTTTCAACGTCGCGAATAAATGCCGGAATGGCATCAATGTCAACCGTGTCCGGCATATTGCCTGCCAGACCCATAATAATGGCGATATCGGTGTGGTGGCCTTTACCCGTTAATGACAGCGAGCCGTAGACATCCACGGCGACACGGGTAACGCTTTCCAGTAATCCTTTTTCGACCAGATCATCGACGAACTGTTTACCGGCCTTCATCGGCCCTACGGTATGGGAAGAAGAAGGACCAATTCCCACTTTGAACATGTCGAATATACTAATCACTTTCACACTCCTGACAGGGTTACCAGACTTCCCGGTAACGATGTTTTAACTGCGCATAGTGTATGAGGGAACGTCAGCGTCGGCTTAACTATTCACATGAATTAAACTAATGAGTAACCCCCAATTTACTAATGTTGAGAGGCGCCTCGCAAACTTACGTCAAATTAGTGAATGTAAAGTATAGTCAAGGTTTCAGGCCGATTTGCAGCGCCAGCTCACGAATGATGCCTGCCGTCATGCCCCAGACAAAATAATGCTGATACCACGACAGCCACACCCGGTGATCGTGCCCCCGGCGCTGAATATCAAGGGGGTGATAACGGCCAAGTCGAAGGGCTTCTTCCAGCGGCATTTCGAACACCGCGGACACCTCGTCGACGCTGGCATGGTATTGAAGATCGGGCGGAATAACGCCGACCACGGGGGTAACCTGAAAACCTGTCACGCTGTCGACCGGCGGAAGTACGCCAATCACCTCCACGGCTTCAGGAGGAATGGCGACCTCTTCCTGCGCCTCGCGCAGCGCCGCGGCGATTAGCGAGGCGTCCGTGCTGTCGACCGCGCCGCCGGGAAAAGCGACCTGCCCGGCGTGTTTACGCATATGCGGCGCGCGCTGCGTGAGCAGCAGTCCGGGCCGATCGCGGCGCACGACGGGGATCAGCACCGCGGCCTGACGATGGTTGAGCGTTTCCCGGCTGACCTGCGGACGCAATAGCTGAAAGCGCGATAAAAAATCATCCAGCGTCAGATTCTCTTTCTCCACCCGTCAATTCTCCAGTTGCTTCAGGATACGGTTAACTTTATCAAAGGTTTCCTGATATTCAGCCCCAACTTCGCTATCGGCGACGATGCCGCCCCCCGCCGAACAGTAAAGTTTGCCCTGGCTTGCGGTGACCGTGCGAATCGTGATGCTGGTATCCAGCGTGCCGCAAAGGCTCACATAGCCAATGCTGCCGCACCAGGCGTTGCGCCGATGCGGCTCCAGCTCGTCAATAATTTCCATCGCCCGCACCTTGGGCGCGCCGGTGATGGAGCCGCCCGGAAACGCGGCGCGCAGCAGGTCGCAGGCGGAGCGAGACGCGGGCAGCCGTGCGGTAATGGTGCTGACCAGGTGGTGAACGGCAGGGAAGGGCTCGACGACGAACAGCTCGGGCACGGCAACGCTTCCCGGCTCGGCCACGCGGCCAATGTCGTTTCGCATCAGATCGACAATCATCAGGTTTTCGGCGCGGTCCTTCGGCGAGGCGGCCAGCCTTTCAGCCTGCATGCGGTCAGCGGCGGGATCGCTCAGGCGCGGGAGCGTGCCTTTGATCGGGCGCGTCTGGATGGTGCCCTCAGCCAGATGAATAAAACGCTCCGGCGATACGCTCAGAATCGCGCCTTGCTCCAGGCGAATAAAGGCGCTGAACGGCGCGCGGTTGCTGTCATTAAGCTGCGTAAATGCCTGCCACTCGTCGCCTGCGTAGGTGGCTTCGAAGCGCTGCGCGAGATTCACCTGATAGCAATCGCCGCTTTGCAGGTAGCTCTGCACGCGGCTGAATTTATCTGCATACTCCTGCTCGCTCATGTTTGAGCGCCATGATGAGGTGAGCGTAAAGGCATCGCGCCCGGCGGGTTGTTGCGCCTCAAGCCAGGCTAGCCGGGCCTCGACGTCCTTATGGCTCAGGAGCGTAACGGCCTGCTTTTGATGGTCAACAATCAGCGCCCAGTCGTACAGGCCGACGGCCATGTCCGGCAGCGACATGTCGCTTTCCGCGTTCTGGGGCAGCGTTTCAAAGCGCCGCCCCAGATCGTAGCCAAACAGCCCCAGCGCGCCGCCCTGGAACGGCCGATCGGGATGTGGTGCGGCGGACAGGTTCAGCGCGTCAACGGCCTGCTGAAGGAGCGTCAGCGGATCGTCCGTCGACGGGCCGCGCGCGGTCTGCGTAACGTCTCCTTGAGTGATCAGCGTGCTAACCGGGTCGGCGACAAGAATGTCGAAGCGGCTGTAGGGGTGATCCGCATGGCCGGAGTGCAGCAGCATTGCATACGGCAGATGGCTCAGACGGGCAAACCAGAACTCGGCGGCGTCAGCGCGCCAGGGCAAGGTAATAACAGTGGGGAAGCGCATGTTCATGTGTGGCATACTACCGGGCAGCGTGAAATAATTAGCGCGAATAATTTAGCAGGAGTTGACGATGTTTGCAGGTTTACCTTCCCTCAGTCATGACCAACAGCAGAAAGCGGTTGAACGTATCCAGGAACTGATGTCCCAGGGGATGAGCAGCGGGCAGGCGATTTCCCAGGTGGCGGAAGAGCTTCGCGCCACCCATACCGGCGAGCGGATCGTGGCGCGTTTTGAAGATGAGGATGAAGAGTAATCGGGCCTAGACCGCCGCGATAATCTTAATCTCAACTTTATATTCCGGCTTCATCAGCGTGGCCTGTACGGTGCAGCGTACAGGCGCGTGGCCCGCGACGACCCATGCATCCCAGGCTTTGTTCATTGCCGCGAAATCCTCTTTATTCGCCAGGAAAATCGTGGCATCCAGAATGCGGGATTTATCGCTGCCCTGTTTTTCCAGCACGGCGTCAATTTGCGCCAGCGTATTGGCCGTCTGCTCGAAGGCGTCGGCGTCGAGATTGGCCGGTACGCCGGTGTAGTACAGCGTCTGATTATGAATTACCACATCAGACCAGCGTGCCTCGGCATCAATGCGCACAATTGTCATAAACGTTTCCTCGTTATTTTGCGTATTCAGGCGGCAAGACTGCCATATTGTTGTCGCGTCGTCACTATTTGGGCTGGCACAGGAGAGGATGGGCTGACATAATCCCTGTGCAAAAATACAGTGAGAGAGCACCGTGGCAGACGATTTTTCCCCCGAAGGCCAGTTAGCACAGGCGATTCCCGGCTTTAAGCCGCGTGAACCTCAGCGGCAGATGGCGCATGCCGTTGCGCACGCCATCGACAAGGCACAACCGCTGGTGGTTGAGGCCGGTACCGGCACGGGGAAAACCTACGCCTATCTCGCGCCTGCGCTGCGGGCGAAGAAAAAAGTCATCATCTCGACCGGGTCGAAAGCGCTGCAGGACCAGCTCTACAGCCGCGACCTGCCTACGGTCGCGAAGGCGCTGAAGTACAAAGGCCGTCTGGCGCTACTGAAAGGGCGCTCTAACTATCTTTGCCTCGAGCGCCTTGAACAGCAGGCGCTGGCCGGCGGCGACCTGCCCGTACAAACCCTGAGCGACGTGATCGTGCTGCGCGCATGGGCGAACCAGACCGAAGAGGGTGATATCAGCACCTGCGCCAGCGTGCCGGAAGATTCACCCGCCTGGCCGCTGGTCACGAGCACTAACGATAACTGCCTCGGCAGCGACTGCCCGCTGTATAAAGATTGCTTTGTGGTGAAAGCCCGTAAAACCGCGATGGACGCGGACGTGGTGGTGGTTAACCACCATCTCTTCCTCGCCGACATGGTGGTCAAAGACAGCGGCTTTGGCGAGCTTATCCCGGAAGCGGACGTCATGATATTCGATGAAGCGCACCAGTTGCCCGATATCGCCAGCCAGTATTTTGGCCAGTCGCTCTCCAGCCGTCAGCTTCAGGACCTGGCGAAAGATTTCACCATTGCCTACCGCACGGAACTCAAAGACACCCAGCAGCTGCAAAAGTGTGCAGACCGCCTGGCGCAAAGCGCACAGGACTTCCGCCTGCAGCTCGGCGAGCCGGGCTACCGGGGCAACCTGCGCGAGCTGCTGGCGGACAAAAACATCCAGCGCGCGCTGCTGCTCCTCGACGATGCCCTTGAACTCTGTTACGACGTGGCGAAGCTGTCGCTCGGGCGTTCGGCCCTGCTGGATGCGGCCTTTGAACGCGCGACGCTCTATCGCGCGCGGCTGAAAAGGCTGAAAGAGATCGGCCAGCCGGGATACAGCTACTGGTATGAATGCACCTCCCGCCACTTCACGCTGGCGCTGACGCCGCTGACCGTGGCGGATAAATTCCAAGAGGTGATGGCGCAAAAGCCGGGGAGCTGGATATTTACCTCCGCGACGCTCTCGGTTAACGACGATCTTCATCACTTTACCGAACGTCTGGGCATTGAGCAGGCGGAGTCGCTTCTGCTGCCAAGCCCGTTTGATTATGAAAAGCAGGCGCTGCTCTGCGTACCGCGTAATCTTCCTTTACCTAACCAGCCGGGGGCGGCGCGCCATCTGGCGGCGATGCTCAGGCCGATGATCGAGGCCAACAACGGCCGCTGCTTTATGCTCTGCACCTCTCACGCCATGATGCGCGACCTGGCCGAGCAGTTCCGCGCCACCATGACGCTTCCCGTTCTTCTGCAGGGAGAAACCAGCAAAGGCCAGCTGCTTGAGCAGTTTGTCTCCGCCGGTAACGCGCTTCTGGTGGCGACCAGCAGCTTCTGGGAAGGGGTGGACGTGCGCGGCGATACCCTTTCGCTGGTGATCATCGATAAGCTGCCGTTCACGTCCCCGGACGATCCGCTGCTGAAGGCGCGCATGGAAGACTGCCGCCTGCGCGGAGGCGATCCGTTTGATGAGGTCCAGCTTCCCGATGCGGTCATTACCCTCAAGCAGGGTGTAGGGCGTCTTATCCGCGACGTCACCGATCGCGGCGTGCTGGTGATTTGCGATAACCGTCTGGTGATGCGCCCCTACGGCGCAACCTTCCTCGCGAGCCTGCCGCCCGCGCCCCGCACGCGGGATATTAAACGCGCGGTCCGCTTCCTGGCGAACCCAACGGCGGAGTAATTTGCGCGTAACTGTGCTACTATGCGCGCCATTTTGTGACTGACTATTGCGAGAGCGCGACAACTGATGCGAATTCTGGCTATCGATACCGCGACGGAAGCCTGTTCCGTCGCCCTGTGGAACGACGGCGCTATCTGCGCGCACTTTGAAGAGTGCCCGCGCGAACACACCCAGCGGATCCTGCCATTGGTAAAACAGATCCTCACCGAAGGAAACGCCAGCCTGACCGGGCTTGACGCGCTGGCCTATGGCCGCGGCCCGGGAAGCTTTACCGGCGTGCGCATTGGCATTGGCATTGCGCAGGGCCTGGCGCTGGGCGCAAATCTGCCGATGATCGGCGTCTCCACGCTGGCTACGATGGCGCAGGGCGCATGGCGTATGACAGGCGCGTCCCGCGTGCTGGCGGCCATCGACGCGCGCATGGGCGAAGTCTACTGGGCCGAGTACGTCCGCGACGAGCAGGGCGTCTGGCACGGCGAAGAGACTGAAGCGGTGCTCAAGCCGGAAGCGGTGACCGAACGCCTGAAGCAGCTCTCCGGCGAATGGGCAACGGTAGGAACGGGCTGGGCGGCGTGGCCGGAGATGGCAAACGACGCGGGGCTTACGCTCGTGGATGGCCAAATGCTTCTGCCCGCGGCGGAAGACATGCTCCCGATTGCCTGCCAGCAGCTGGCGGCAGGAAAAACCGTCGCCGTGGAACAGGCTGAACCAGTTTATTTGCGAAACACCGTTGCGTGGAAGAAACTTCCGGGCCGCGAGTGAATCTCAGTAACAGGAACTGAGAAAAAGGAGTCGCACCATGACGGTTCAAACTAACGTTGTAAGTCTATTGATGGCAGGCGCGTTTGCCATAACGCTGAGCGGTTGCGTCACCGTTCCTGATGCGATTAAGGGCAGCAGCCCGACGCCACAGCAGGATCTGGTTCGCGTGATGAATGCCCCCGAGCTGTACGTTGGGCAGGAGGCGCGTTTCGGCGGCAAGGTTGTCAATGTTATCAATCAGCAGGGCAAAACCCGCCTTGAAATCGCCACGGTGCCGCTGGACAGCGGCGCGCGGCCAGCGTTAGGCGAGCCTTCGCGCGGACGAATTTACGCTGACGTCGGCGGGTTCCTCGATCCGGTCGATTTCCGCGGACAGCTGGTGACGGTTGTCGGCCCCATTACCGGAACGGCGCAGGGGAAAATCGGCAATACGCCGTATAAATTTATGACTATGCAGGTGAACGGGTACAAGCGCTGGCGGATTGTTCAGCAGGTCGTGATGCCGCCGCAGCCAATCGATCCGTGGATGTGGGGCCCGCACCCGTACCGCTATGGCTACCCGGGCTGGGGCTGGTATAACCCAGGCCCGGCGCAGGTCCAGACAATTGTAACTGAGTAACTTACTGTTATTACTAGGAAAGAGGCAGCGGCTCGGCCGCTGTCTCTGTTTTTTTACGGATAAAACGAAAAAAAAGAGTGACGCGCTTCGCAACCTTAAATCCGAACAATTAATAAACTGGTACGCTGAGTTAATATAATGTTAACGAACTGTTTATTATCGGGGTTGTGATGACGACGAACACTCATTTCAGAGGTGATGCATTGAAAAAGGTTTGGCTTAACCGTTATCCCGCGGATGTCCCTGCGGAGATCAATCCTGACCGTTATCAATCCCTGGTTGAGTTATTTGAACACTCGGTGCGGCGCTACGCCGACCAGCCCGCGTTTGTGAACATGGGCGAGGTCATGACCTTCCGCAAGCTGGAAGAGCGCAGCCGGGCGTTTGCCGCCTATTTACAGGAAGGTCTGGGGCTGCAAAAAGGGGATCGCGTCGCGCTGATGATGCCGAACCTGCTGCAGTACCCGGTGGCGCTGTTCGGTATCCTGCGCGCCGGGATGATCGTCGTTAACGTCAACCCGCTCTACACCCCGCGCGAGCTGGAGCATCAGCTCAACGACAGCGGTGCCGCCGCCATTGTGATTGTGTCGAACTTTGCCCACACGCTGGAAAAAGTCGTCGAAAACACGCCGATTAAGCACGTTATCCTGACGCGCATGGGTGACCAGCTTTCAACGGCCAAGGGGACGCTGGTCAACTTCGTCGTGAAATACGTGAAGCGCCTGGTGCCAAAGTATCATCTGCCGGATGCGATCTCCTTCCGCCGCGCGCTGCACGCGGGCTATCGAATGCAGTATGTCAAACCGGACGTCGTGGCTGAAGACCTCGCGTTCCTGCAATACACCGGTGGGACGACGGGGGTTGCGAAAGGCGCGATGCTCACGCACCGCAACATGCTGGCGAACCTTGAGCAGGTGAATGCGACCTACGGGCCGCTGCTGCACCCGGGCAAAGAGCTGGTGATCACGGCGCTGCCGCTGTACCACATTTTTGCGCTCACCATGAACTGCCTGCTGTTTATCGAGCTGGGCGGCCAGAACGTGCTGATCACCAACCCGCGCGATATTCCAGGCCTGGTGAAAGAGCTGGCGAAATACCCGTTCACCGCCATGACCGGGGTGAATACCCTGTTCAATGCGCTGCTTAACAACAAAGAGTTCCAGCAGCTCGATTTCTCGACGCTGCACCTCTCCGCAGGCGGCGGCATGCCGGTTCAGCAGGCGGTCGCCGAGCGCTGGGTGAAGCTCACCGGACAGTATCTGCTGGAAGGCTACGGCCTGACGGAGTGCGCGCCGCTGGTCAGCGTTAATCCTCACGATATCGACTACCACAGCGGCAGCATCGGCCTGCCCGTGCCCTCTACCGAAGCGAAGCTGGTGGACGATGACGATAATGAAGTTGCGCCGGGTGAGCCGGGGGAGCTGTGCGTGAAGGGGCCGCAGGTCATGCTCGGCTACTGGCAGCGGCCGGACGCTACGGATGAGATCATTAAGGACGGCTGGCTCCACACCGGGGATATCGCGGTGATGGATGACGAAGGCTTCCTGCGCATCGTCGATCGTAAAAAGGATATGATCCTCGTCTCCGGGTTTAACGTTTATCCAAACGAAATCGAAGACGTCGTGATGCAGCACCACGGCGTTCAGGAAGTGGCCGCCGTTGGCGTGCCGTCCAGCAGCAGCGGAGAGGCGGTGAAGATTTTTGTGGTGAAGAAAGATGCCGCCCTCACCGAAGAGGAGCTTGTCACGTTTTGCCGCCGCCAGCTTACGGGATATAAAGTACCTAAGCTGGTTGAGTTCCGGGATGAACTGCCGAAATCGAACGTCGGGAAGATATTACGACGAGAATTACGTGACGAAGCCCGTGCCAAAGTGGACAATAAGGACTGAGCTTCACGCTAATCGCCCAGACGCCGGTTATGCCGGCGTTTTTTATGGGCGCAAACAAAAGAGAATCCGTTTTGAATTACCAGATTATCACCACTAACGACGAGCTGGCTTCGCTGTGCGAAGTGACGCGCGACTTTCCTGCCATCGCACTAGATACCGAGTTTGTTCGCACGCGCACCTACTACCCGCAGCTGGGCCTGATCCAGATGTATGACGGAAAGCATGTGTCGCTGATCGATCCGCTCGGCATTACCGACTGGTCACCGATGCGCGATCTGCTGCTCGATACTGCCGTGACCAAATACCTGCACGCAGGCAGTGAAGATCTGGAAGTGTTCCTGAATACCTTTGGCATTATGCCGCAGCCGCTTATCGATACGCAGATCCTCGCGGCCTTCAGCAATCGCCCGCTCTCCTGGGGCTTTGCGGCGATGGTAGAGGAGTACACGGGGGTGGCGCTGGATAAAAGCGAATCCCGTACCGACTGGCTGGCCCGTCCGCTGACCGAGCGTCAGCTTGAATACGCGGCGGCAGACGTTTTCTACCTCCTGCCGATTGCCGGACAGCTAATGAAAGAAGCGGAAGCCTCCGGCTGGCTGGATGCGGCGCTGGACGAGTGCCGCATGACGCAGCAGCGTCGACAGGAAGTGGTTGACCCAAAACAAGCGTGGCGCGACATCAGCAACGCGTGGCAGCTGCGCACCCGCCAGCTCGCCTGCCTTCAGCTGCTGGCAGACTGGCGCCTGCGCAAAGCGCGCGAGCGCGACCTGGCCGTGAACTTCGTTGTTCGTGAAGAACATCTGTGGGCGGTTGCTCGCTATATGCCAACCAGTCTGGGCGAGCTGGACAGCATCGGTCTTTCCGGGAGCGAAATTCGCTTCCACGGGAAAACGCTGCTGGCGCTGGTGGCGCAGGCGCAGCAAACGGCGGATGAAGACCTGCCGGAGCCACTGCTGAACCTGATGGATATGCCGGGCTATCGCAAGGCGTTTAAGGACATTAAAGCGCTGGTACAGGCGGTGGCAACGGAAAGCAAGCTGAGCGCGGAGCTGCTGGCCTCGCGTCGTCAGATTAACCAGCTGCTGAACTGGCACTGGAAGCTGAAGCCGCAGAGCGGGCTGCCGGAGATGGTGGCGGGATGGCGGGGTGAATTGATGGCCGATCGCCTGAATACGCTGCTGGAAGGGTATCCACGCTAAAAAATGTGCCGGGCGCTGTGCCCGGCATATTCCCCCGGTGGCGCTGCGCCTACCGGGGCTACGAAATCACAGACGGATTAACGCGACTCTTCCGCTTCCGGCAGCGTCACGTTCAGCTCCAGAATCGAAATATCCCCGTCTTTCTGCTCAAGCTGTACGGTGACCATTTCCGGGTCAATCTGCACGTATTTACAGATCACTTCCAGAATGTCCTTACGCAGCTGCGGCAGGTAGTGCGGCTCGGCGTCGCTGCGGCGACGCTCCGCAACGATGATTTGCAGACGTTCTTTTGCGATGTTGGCGGTGCTTTTTTTCCGCGAGAGAAAAAAGTCCAGTAATGCCATAACTTATCCTCCGAACAGGCGTTTGAGGAAACCTTTCTTCTCTTCTTCAATGAAGCGGAAAGGACGTTCTTCTCCCAGCAGACGGTCAACGGTATCCGCATACGCTTTACCCGCGTCTGCCATGGTATCCAGGATCACGGGCTCGCCCTGGTTAGAGGCGCGCAGTACGGACTGATCTTCCGGGATCACGCCGACCAGCTTAATGCGCAGGATCTCCAGCACGTCTTCCATGCTCAGCATGTCACCTTTGTTTACGCGGCCCGGGTTGTAGCGGGTCAGCAGCAGGTGCTCTTTAATCGGTTCCTGGCCATTTTCCGCACGGCGGGACTTCGAGGCCAGAATGCCCAGAATACGGTCTGAGTCACGTACAGAGGAGACTTCAGGGTTGGTGGTGATAATCGCTTCATCGGCGAAGTACAGCGCCATCAGGGCACCGGTTTCGATACCGGCAGGGGAGTCGCAGACCACAAAGTCGAACTCCATCTTTTTCAGCTCTTCAAGGACCTTTTCCACGCCTTCACGTGTCAGCGCGTCTTTATCACGCGTCTGAGAAGCGGGAAGGATATAGAGGTTCTCGGTGCGCTTGTCTTTAATCAGCGCCTGGTTGAGCGTGGCATCACCCTGAATGACGTTAACGAAGTCATAGACGACGCGGCGCTCACAGCCCATGATCAGGTCCAGGTTACGTAAGCCGATATCAAAATCGATAACGACCGTTTTCTTTCCCTTCTGGGCCAAACCTGTAGCGATGGCCGCGCTGGAGGTGGTCTTGCCAACGCCTCCTTTACCCGAAGTCACAACAATAATGCGTGCCATAGAAATTCCTTGTTAAAAAGGGATCAATTCAACGGTTGAACGGTCAAAGCGTTATCTGCCAGCTGCAGACGCGCCGCTTTGCCATAAAATTCGGCTGGGATTTTATCGCTCAGCCAATATTCACCTGCAATGGAAACCAGTTCCGCCGTCAGGTGAGTACAAAATATTTGTGCCTCTCGATCGCCGCTCGCGCCCGCGAGTGCTCTGCCACGCATCATACCGTAGACGTGTATGTTGCCATCCGCAATCAGTTCAGCGCCAGCGCTAACGTGGCTGGTGACAATCAAATCAGAGTTTGGCGCATAAATTCGCTGACCGGAACGAACCGGCACATCAATCAATCGCGTTTTTGTGAGTTGCGTAACGTTTTGTACCGCAGGCGGCGGTGTTTGAGCGGCGGCGGGCGCAGAACGGGGCGCTTTTTCCTTACCTTCGGTGAGAAGCGGTAGACCCGCGCGTTCAATTTCCGCTTTCAGCTCAACGTCCTTGCAGCCGCTGATGCCGACAATGCGCAGCCCTGTCGATGACACGGCCTGCTGAAGCTGATTCCAGTTGACGGGCGAATGAAGATCGCTGACGTTGACCACAACAGGGGCGTGCTTAAGAAAAGTGGGAGCCTGGGCGATTTTGTCTTCTAACGCCTGACGAATAACCTCGGGTTTTGCATCGTGCAAATGTACCACTGATAAGGTGAAGCTACTGCCTTTAAGCTCGATGGGCGTGTTTGACATCCTGGCCTTACTCAATTTGCTATTAACCGCAGCAACGCGCTGCGATATTCCGAAGAGTATCAGGCATGTTATAGTCAGGAGTATATTGAGGCAAGCCGCCACCCATTAATTCAGAGTAAAAACATGTTTTGTGTGATCTACAGAAGTACAAGCCGTGACCAGACCTACCTTTATGTCGAAAAGAAAGACGATTTTTCACGCGTGCCTGAAGAATTAATGAAGAGTTTCGGGCGCCCGCAGCTGGCGATGCTGCTGCCGCTGGACGGTCGTAAAAAATTGGTCAATGCTGATTTGGAAAAAGTAAAAATGGCCTTAACCGATCAAGGCTATTATTTACAGCTTCCACCCCCGCCCGAGAATTTATTAAAACAGCACCTTGAGGTGAACGGAAAGAAATAGATCCGCGGACGTTCGGGCGTAACACAACAACCGTTTAGGGAGCGACCATGTATCAACATCATAACTGGCAGGGCGCATTGCTGGATTATCCCGTAAGCAAAGTGGTTTGCGTGGGCAGTAACTATGCAAAACATATCCAGGAAATGGGCAGTGCGACGCCGGAAGAGCCGGTGCTGTTTATCAAGCCGGAAACCGCGCTGTGCGATCTCCGCCAGCCGCTGGTACTGCCGCAGGGGCTGGGGTCCGTTCATCATGAGGTAGAGCTGGCGGTGCTGATTGGCGCGACGCTGCGTCAGGCCTCCGAAGAGCATGTGCAGAAAGCGATCGCCGGCTACGGCGTGGCGCTGGATCTCACCCTGCGCGACGTGCAGGGAAAAATGAAAAAGGCGGGGCAGCCGTGGGAAAAGGCCAAGGCGTTTGACAACGCATGCCCGATTTCCGGTTTTATTCCTGCGGCAGATTTTGAGGGCGACCCGCAAAATACCGCGCTCGGCCTGAAGATCAACGGCCAGGTGCGACAGCAGGGCACGACGGCAGACATGATCCACAAGATCGTGCCGCTGATAGCCTACATGAGCCGCTTCTTTACCCTGAAGCCGGGCGATGTGGTCCTGACCGGCACGCCGGAAGGCGTGGGCCCGCTGAGCGTCGGTGACGAACTGGAGCTCAGTTTTAACGGTCTGTCGCTGAAAACCCGCGTGCTGTAAAAGCCTCTTGCCGCCGTGAAAGGGCGGCAAAACTTGCATCATCGTGCCAGACTCGTTATAAGGTGCGCTTTCTTTTGACGTGTGGACATCCTGATGAACGAACTCCCTTTCTGGCAAACCAAAACGCTTGACGACATGACGGACGCGGAGTGGGAATCGCTGTGTGACGGCTGCGGGCAGTGCTGCCTGCACAAGCTGATGGATGAAGACACCGACGAAATCTATTTCACCAACGTCGCCTGCAAGCAGCTCAACATCAAAACCTGCCAGTGCCGCAACTACGAGCGCCGCTTTGAGTTTGAGCCAGACTGCATCAAATTAACCCGCGATAACCTGCCGACGTTCGAATGGCTGCCGCACACCTGCGCATACCGCCTGCTGGCGGAAGGGAAGGCGTTGCCGGCCTGGCATCCGCTGCTGACGGGGTCTAAAGCGGCGATGCACGGCGAGCGGATTTCCGTGCGCCACATTGCGGTGAAAGAGTCCGAGGTGCAGGACTGGGAAGATCACATCATGAATCACCCCACCCGTTGAGATGAAAAAACCCGCCGAGGCGGGTTTTTTATTGTGGCCGTGCGGCCTGATGCGCTCATCCTAACCCTCTCGCACGGGAGAGGGCGCAAACGCTACGCTTTTATCTTCCGAACAGATCGCGTTTCTTCGGTTTAAACGCCTGGGCAACCAGCACCAGCAGGGCAACCGCGAAGTAGGCGACAAAAATGCCCACCAGCCACTGCGGCATCTCCAGCGTTAAAAATTCCCACTGGCGAACGGAGCAATCACCGGACGCGACGAACACCTGCGGCAGCCATTTGTCCAGCGGCAGCCATCCCGGGAAGCGGGCCGCGAAATCGCAGGTCATGAACGGCGACGGATGCAGCTGCATCATGGTGTGCTGCCAGGCAAGCTCAATGCCTTTCCACGCGCTGTAAAGCCAGATAGCGATACCGGCATAGCGAAGCGGGGATTTCGGCGCAATGGCACCCACCAGACCCGCGCCCATAATGCCGAACAGCGCGCAGCGCTCGTAGATGCACAGCACGCAGGGCTTGAGGCCCATCACGTGCTGGAACCACAGCGCGACCATTTCCAGCGCAAAGGCGGTCAGGGCCATCAACAACCACGCTCCGCGACCGCGGGAGCACTGGTTTAAAAATCTCAACATAATCATTTCCCTGGAACATGCTTAGAAAGCGCAGTGTAAACCAATTCGTTTTTCGCGCCACCCGAACCTGAAGAAATAAAGCGTAATCGGATGTTTATCGTGCGAAAAGTCAAACGGGCAGCGAACTGCCCGAAACATAAGGTTTAAGGCGCAGCAAGTATACCCGCTTGTATTAACCATTGCGTATAGGGAATGAGGGTAATTTTGACGCACAGCAGCCCGACCAGGGTTAACACCAGCGTGTACGGCAGCGCCATCCAGACCATTCTTCCATAAGAAAGTCGTATGAGTGGCGCCAGCGCGGAGGTCAGCAGGAACAGGAATGCGGCCTGTCCGTTTGGCGTTGCTACCGACGGCAGGTTCGTTCCGGTGTTGATCGCCACCGCCAGCAGCTCAAACTGACCGGCGCTAATCGTCCCGTGCTCCATCGCCGCTTTTGCCTCGTTGATGTAGACCGTACCGACAAATACGTTATCCGAAATCGACGAGAGCAGGCCGTTGAACAAATAAAACAGCGTCAGCTGCGCATCCGTCTCCGCCTGCAGCACGTAGGCAATAATCGGCGAAAACAGCTGCTGGTCGATAATGACCGCCACAACGGCGAAAAATACGGCCAGCAGGGCGGTAAACGGCAGGGCTTCGGTAAACGCTTTGCCGATGGCGTGCTCGTCCGTTACGCCGGTAAAGGTGGTAGCCAGAATGATAACGGAAAGCCCAATCAGGCCGACTTCGGCAAGGTGAAACGCCAGCGCCGCAATCAGCCACAGGCCAATCACGCCCTGGGCGACAAGGCGCAGCGTCTCCTGGCGGGTGCGCTGGCTGCGGCTCTGCCGGTCGAACTTTTCCAGCTCCTGGCGCACCGGCTCCGGCAGCTGCGCGCCGTAGCCGAATGCCTTGAAGCGCTCCACCAGGATGCAGGTGGCGATCCCGCAGGCTAATACCGGCACGCTGACCGGCGCCACGCGCAGGAAGAACTCGCCGAAGTTCCAGCCCATCGCTTTGGCGATGATCAGGTTTTGCGGCTCGCCCACCATGGTCATCACGCCGCCCAGCGCAGTACCCACGCCCGCGTGCATCATCAGGCTGCGCAGGAACGCGCGGAACTGCTCGAGCACCTCACGGTTGTGTACGTCCACATGGCTGTCGTCCTGAAGATCTTCTCCCGGACGAGACGAGGCCACGCGGTGATAAATGCCGTAAAACCCGACGGCGACGCTAATCACCACCGCAACCACCGTCAGCGCGTCAAGAAACGCGGACAGGAAGGCGGCGGCCAGGCAGAAGGCCACGGACAGCATTGTTTTAGACGGAATGCTCAGCAGCAGGCGGGTGAAGATAAACAGCAGCAGCTGCTTCATAAAGTAGATCCCCGCCACCATAAACATCAGCAGCAGCAGAACCTCAAGATTGCTCGCCAGTTCTTCTTTAACGTGTTCGGCACTGGTCATGCCGATGGCGACTGCTTCAAATGCCAGCAGTCCGCCCGAAAGCAGCGGATAGCATTTCAGCGCCATCGCCAGCGTGAAGATAAATTCACCCACCAGCAGCCACCCGGCAGCGAAAGGGTTAACCAGAAAGAGAAGGGGATTGACCGCCAGGAAGACCAGCAGCGTCAGTTTGTACCAGTCAGGTGACTGACCTAAAAAGTTGCGCCACAGAGCGCGTCCAACAGAAATTTCCACGACAGATGTCCTTCACCGTCAACGAAGACAAAACATCAGTATACGCCGTCGCGTAAATTTCATAAAAATGAAACGACGATCCCTCTTTTCTCTCCTTGCTGCGCTATCTGCCTCTGCCCGCCTCTGGTATGATGAGTGCCATTTGCTAAAGCTGTGTAATGGAAATCTCACTATGGTTATTAAGGCGCAGAGCCCGGCGGGTTTCGCGGAAGAGTACATCATTGAAAGCATCTGGAATAATCGTTTCCCCGCGGGATCAATTCTACCTGCTGAACGCGAACTCTCTGAACTGATTGGCGTCACCCGCACCACGCTGCGCGAAGTGCTGCAGCGCCTGGCGCGCGATGGATGGCTGACCATTCAGCACGGCAAGCCAACCAAGGTGAACAACTTCTGGGAAACCTCCGGGCTGAATATTCTTGAAACGCTCGCGCGCCTTGACCACGAGAGCGTGCCCCAGCTGATTGATAACCTGCTCTCTGTGCGTACCAACATCTCCACCATCTTTATCCGCACCGCGTTTCGCCAGCATCCTGAAGACGCGCTTAAGGTGCTGGCCAGCGCCAACGAGGTGGAAGATCATGCCGATGCGTTCGCGGCGCTTGACTACAACATTTTCCGCGGCCTGGCGTTCGCCTCCGGCAACCCCATTTATGGCCTGATTCTTAACGGCATGAAGGGGCTCTACACCCGCATTGGCCGCCACTATTTTGCCAACCCGGAAGCCCGCAGCCTGGCGCTGGGGTTCTATCACAAGCTGAGCGAACTCTGTTCCTCCGCCCAGCACGATCGGGTGTATGACACCGTTCGTTGCTACGGACGTGACTCCGGCGAGATCTGGCACCGGATGCAGAAAACCCTGCCGGGTGATTTAGCGATTCAGACGCGCTAAAAGAAAAACCTCTCGAATGAGAGGTTTTTTTTCGTCGTGTGACGCTGCCTACAAACTCCATAGGCCGGCAAGGCGCAGCCGCCACCCGGCTCAAGAGCCTCCACTACAGCGTATTCAACCGCGCCGGGCAGCGATCCAGCAGCTCGACGCTGCCATCCTCGTTTTGCTGCTCCAGCAGCACGTCAAACCCCCACAGGCGATGAACGTGCTTCAGCACTTCCTTGCGCCCTTTGTCCAGCGGCGCGCGGTTGTGCGGGATATAGCGCAGCGTCAGGGAGCGATCCCCCCGCAGATCCACGTTCCAGACCTGAATATTCGGCTCCAGGTTGCTCAGGTTGTACTGGGAAGAGAGGCGGGAGCGGATCTCGCGATAGCCCTCCTCGTTATGAATGGCGGAAATTTCCAGATAGTTATTTCTGTCGTCGTCCAGCACGGTAAAGAAGCGGAAGTCGCGCATGATCTTCGGCGACATAAACTGGCTGATAAAGCTCTCGTCCTTAAAGTCGCGCATCGCAAAATGCAGCGTCTCCAGCCAGTCCGACCCGGCGATATCCGGGAACCAGTACTTATCCTCTTCCGTCGGCGACTGGCAGATGCGCTTAATGTCCTGGAACATGGCAAAGCCGAGCGCGTACGGGTTAATCCCGCTGTACCACGGGCTGTTATAGGCCGGCTGAAACACCACGTTGGTATGGCTGTGCAGGAACTCCATCATAAAGCGCTCGCTGACTTTGCCTTCGTCATAGAGGTGGTTAAGAATGGTGTAGTGCCAGAAGGTCGCCCAGCCTTCGTTCATCACCTGCGTCTGCTTCTGCGGGTAGAAATACTGGCTTACCTTACGCACGATGCGCAGGATCTCACGCTGCCACGGCTCCAGCAGCGGGGCATTCTTCTCCATGAAATAGAGCAGGTTTTCCTGCGGCTCCGACGGATAGCGGCGCGCCTCGGCGACGGTTTTCTCTTCCTCACGCTTCGGCAGGGTGCGCCAGAGCATATTCACCTGGCTTTGCAGATACTCTTCTCGGCTCTTCTGCCGCGCCTTCTCCTCCTGGAGGGAGATCTTCTGCGGACGCTTGTAGCGGTCAACGCCGTAGTTCATCAGCGCGTGGCAGGAGTCGAGCAGCTTTTCCACCTCGTCCACGCCGTAGCGCTCCTCGCAGTCGGTGATGTATTTACGGGCGAAAATCAGGTAATCGACGATAGAGCTGGCGTCCGTCCAGCTGCGGAACAGGTAGTTGTTTTTAAAGAAGGAGTTATGTCCGTAGCAGGCGTGCGCCATCACCAGCGCCTGCATGGTAATGGTGTTCTCTTCCATTAAATAGGCAATGCACGGATTAGAGTTAATGACGATCTCATACGCCAGCCCCTGCTGGCCGTGCTTGTAGAGCCGCTCGGTCTCAATGAATTTCTTACCGAACGACCAGTGCGGGTAGTTAATCGGCATCCCGACGCTGGAATAGGCATCCATCATCTGCTCGGAGGTGATGACTTCGATTTGATGCGGATAGGTATCGAGGCGGTAGAGTTTGGCGACCCGGTCGATCTCGGCGAGGTAGACGTCCAGCAGCTCGAAGGTCCAGTCGGGTCCATCGCTCAGACGAGTGTTGTCCTTGGATATGGAATCAATAGTAGCCATTAGCGCGCCCTCATTGTGGATGGCTCTCTCTGACTGGAGAACCTCTTTTCAAGCATAGAACAACGCGTTGAAAAGCGTGCTTAAGCAGAAATTTTTTCTTTGCGATTTCGCGTTTTCGATACCGCAAATAACGCCGTGTCGACAGAATATTATTCTGGTTAAAAATAACGCGCAGCAGGAGATTCCAAATAACCGCTATCCCCGCCCGCAGGGAGAGATGTGAGGTATGTCACCATAAAAAAGCCGTATGTTGAATAATATTTTCATCTAGGTTATCAATCTGTAATTAGAAGATTGTTCTTTTGCTCATTAACGGAGTGGCTATGCGTGTTGTCATACTGGGAAGTGGTGTGGTTGGCGTAACCAGCGCCTGGTATTTAAGTCAGGCGGGGCATGAGGTTACCGTCATCGATCGTGAACCGGGCCCCGCGCTGGAAACCAGCGCGGCGAACGCCGGGCAAATCTCTCCCGGCTACGCCGCGCCGTGGGCGGCGCCGGGCGTGCCGCTGAAGGCGATCAAATGGATGTTTCAGCGCCACGCGCCGCTGGCTATCAGCCTCGACGGCACCCAGTTCCAGCTTAAGTGGATGTGGCAGATGCTGCGCAACTGCGACACCCGCCACTACATGGAAAACAAGGGGCGGATGGTGCGCCTGGCGGAGTACAGCCGCGACTGCCTGAAGGCGCTGCGGGCCTCTACCGGCATCGCCTACGAGGGGCGCCAGGGCGGTACGCTTCAGCTTTTCCGCACCGCGCAGCAGTATGAAAACGCCACCCGCGATATCGCCGTTCTCGAAGACGCGGGCGTCCCGTACCAGCTTCTTGAGGCGAGCCAGCTAGGCCAGGTTGAACCCGCGCTCGCGGAAGTGGCGCACAAGCTGACCGGCGGCCTGCGCCTGCCGAACGATGAAACCGGCGACTGCCAGCTCTTTACCCAGCGCCTGGCGCAGATGTGCGAGCAGGCGGGCGTAACGTTCCGCTTTAACACCGCCGTGGACAAGCTGCTGTCAGAAGGGCAAAACATCTACGGCGTGAAGTGCGGGGAAGAGGTGATTAAGGCCGACGCCTACGTGATGGCCTTTGGCTCTTACTCCACCGCGATGCTGAAGGGCATTCTCGATATTCCCGTCTACCCGCTGAAGGGCTACTCGCTGACGCTGCCGGTTAAAGAGGACAGCGGCGCGCCGGTCTCCACCATTCTGGATGAAACCTACAAAATCGCGATCACCCGCTTTGATAACCGCATTCGCGTGGGCGGCATGGCGGAGATCGTGGGCTTTAACACCGAGCTGCTGCAGCCGCGACGCGAAACGCTGGAGATGGTGGTGGGCGATCTCTTCCCGCGCGGCGGCACCGTTGAGGAGGCGACCTTCTGGACCGGGCTACGTCCGATGACGCCGGACGGCACGCCGATCGTGGGCCGCACGCCGTTTAAAAACCTGTGGACCAACACCGGCCACGGCACGCTCGGCTGGACGATGGCCTGCGGTTCCGGCCAGCTGCTGAGCGACCTCATTTCCGGACGCACGCCGGCAATTCCGTTTGACGATCTCAGCGTCGCGCGCTATCAATCGGGGTTTACCCCTTCGCGCGCCCGGCATCTTCACGGCGCGCATAGCTAAGGAGTCGTCATGTCCCGTCCTGTTCTGGCTCAGCTGGACCTGCAGGCCCTGAAGGATAACCTGCAAATTGTCCGCCGCGCCGCGCCGGGTTCCCGCGTCTGGTCGGTGGTGAAAGCGAATGCCTACGGCCACGGTATCGACCGCATCTGGAGCGCGCTCGGCGCCACCGACGGTTTTGCCCTGCTGAATCTTGAGGAGGCCATTCTGCTGCGCGAGCGCGGCTGGAAGGGGCCGATTCTGCTGCTGGAAGGGTTCTTCCACGCGGGCGACCTTCCGCTGCTGGATAAATACCGGCTCACCACCAGCGTGCACAGCAACTGGCAGGTGAAAGCCCTCCAGGATGCGAAGCTGCATGCGCCGCTGGATATCTACCTTAAGGTCAACAGCGGCATGAATCGCCTGGGCTTTCAGCCCGAGCGGGTGCACACGGTCTGGCAGCAGCTGCGCGGGCTAAAGAACGTGGGCGAGATGACGCTGATGGCCCACTTTGCCGATGCGGAAAAGCCGGATGGCATAGTCGATGCAATGGTGCGGGTGGAGCAGGCCGCGGAAGGGCTGGACTGCCCGCGCTCGCTCTCCAACTCCGCCGCGACGCTGTGGCACCCGGAAGCCCATTACGACTGGGTACGCCCCGGCATAATCCTCTACGGCGCATCCCCGTCCGGCCAGTGGCAGGACGTTGCCAATAGCGGCCTCAGGCCGGTCATGACCCTGCGCAGCGAAATCATCGGCGTGCAGACGCTGAAGGCGGGAGACACGGTTGGCTACGGCAGCCGCTATCGCGCATCGGGCGAGCAGCGCATTGGGATCGTGGCGGGCGGCTATGCGGACGGCTATCCGCGCATCGCGCCTACCGGCACGCCGGTATGGGTTGACGGCGTGAGGACCGGAACGGTCGGTACGGTATCAATGGACATGCTGGCCGTTGACTTAACGCCGTGCCCGCAGGCGGGGATCGGCTCGCCGGTCGAGCTGTGGGGCAACGAAATCAAGATTGACGATGTGGCCTCCGCGGCGGGAACGGTCGGGTACGAGCTGTTGACCGCGCTGGCACCACGGGTGCCGGTTGTGACGGTGTAACATCGGTTCTGCCGGGTAAGCGTAAGCGCCACCCGGCAATAAAGAGCTACTCCGACTCCTCGTCCATCGGCTTCACGCCGACTTTCCGCACCGCGTTATCCTCTTTCTCCGCCACCGTCCAGACCATTCCGGCGAACTCAACCTGGTCGCCCACGACGGGGGCTGCGCCCAGCAGCTGCTGAACGATCTCGCCCAGCGTCTGCTGCTTATCGCGGTACTCTAGCCCCTCGTCCAGGCCATAGATCAGCGCTACGTCGGCGAACTTGGCGCTGGCTTCCAGAATGAAATCGCCGAAGAAGCGCTGGTCCAGCGCGACGGGCGGCGACTGGCTGAACAGCTTGCCCAGCGCGGGAAGATCCGCCTCGCGCCCGATAACGCACAGTATATCCCCTTCGCGCAGGCGCGTGCTGCCGGTTGGATGCAGCAGGACGTTGTCGCGGAACAGGGCGGCAATGCGCGTTTCGGCGGGCATATGCAGATCGCGCAGCGACGCGCCCACGCACCATTTGTCCGCGCTGAGCTGGTAAACAAACTGCTCCCACGGGTTTTCCGGGTGAATATCCAGCCCCACGCGCGAAACGGGCAGGCCAACCGGCGGCACGACGACCTTCGCCTTTTTCGCCGCCCAGCCGAGCGAGGTACCCTGGAACAGCAGCGAGATCAGCACCACGAAGAACGCCACGTTGAAGAATAGCCTGGCGTTTTCAAGGCCGGCCATCATCGGGAAAACGGCAAGGATGATCGGCACCGCGCCGCGCAGTCCGACCCAGCTGATAAAGACGCGCTCGCGCAGGTTAAACCCGCGAAACGGCAGAAGGCCCGCAAACACCGACAGCGGGCGGGCGAAGAAGATCATCCACGCCGAAAGAATCAGCGCCGGGATGGCAATCGGCAGCAGGTCGGACGGCGTCACCAGCAGGCCGAGGACCAGGAACATGGCGATTTGCGCCAGCCAGGCCAGCCCGTCGAAGTTTTGCAGAATGGCGTGGCGGTTGCGAATAGGGCGATTGCCGAGCAGGAAGCCGCAGAGATACACCGCCAGAATGCCGCTGCCGTCGAGCGCGGTCGTCAGCGCGAAAATCAAGATCCCGCCGCTCAGCGCCAGCAGGGGATAGAGGCCCGCCGGGAGGGAGATGCGGTTGATCATCTGCTGCAGCAGGTAGCCGCCGCCGAGGCCGAGGATAATCCCCAGCCCAAACTGCTGCAGGATATGCCAGGCAAAGAGCCAGCTCAGCCCGGTTTCGTGCTGCTGAATCATCTCAATCAGGGTGATGGTCAGAAAGACCGCCATCGGATCGTTGCTGCCGGACTCAATTTCGAGCGTAGATCCGACGCGCTCGTTCAGCCCTTTGCCTCCGAGCAGCGAAAACACCGCTGCCGCATCCGTCGAGCCGACGATGGCGCCGATCAGCAGGCCTTCCATGATGTCCAGATGAAACAGCCACGCCGCCATCATGCCCGTCAGGCCGGAGGTGATCAGCACGCCCACGGTTGCCAGCGACAGTGCCGGACCGAGCGCGACGCGAAACGAGCTGGCCTGGGTGCGCATCCCGCCGTCCAGCAGGATCACCGCCAGCGCGAGGTTACTCACCATATAGGCAAAGGGATAATTATCGAACGGAATTCCGCCGATGCCGTCAATACCGGCGAGCATGCCGATAGCGAGAAAAATCACAAGGATGGGTATGCCGAGGCGCGATGAGAAAGAACTTAATAAAATGCTAAAGGTCACGAGGACCGAACCGATAATGAAAAGGCTAATTATTGCTGCGGCATCCAATGTTGTTTTACTCCCACCTTAATCAAGCTGTCTCTATTAAAACCCTAACATATTAACGGCACGAACAGCGTTTAATTAAGGCGGAATGATTGGTTTTTTATGCCTTTATGACCGGATGTCCGCTTAACGTTAATCTGCAGCCGGAATTATCGTGCACAAAGGAGGCCTGCGCGCCGAGCGGCAGAGTCACGGTTTGCTGCTCGTGGCCGAAATTCAGCCCGGTAATGACCGGAATATCCAGGCGCGAGCGGATAAAATCAACCATCGTTTCCAGCGTATAGCCGTCGTCATAATCATTAGGTTCTGAGCCGCTGAAGCTGCCTAAAATAATCGCCGACTGTTTCGCCAGAACCCCGGCGTAATAGAGCTGCAGCAGCATGCGCTCGACGCGGAACGGGTGTTCGTTGATGTCTTCCAGCACCAGGATCCCGTCCTCAATCTGCGGCAGCCACGGCGTGCCGAGAAGCGAGACCAGCATCGCCAGGTTTCCGCCCCACAGCTGGCCCTCGCACGCCCACTGCGGCCCGCTGCCCTGCCACTCCACGCTGAAGGTTGGGTTTTGCAGCGCTCGCCAGAAGTGCTCCTCGGTGAACGCGTTAAGCTCCGGCGCGCCGAAGTTCCCGGCCAGCATCGGGCCGCTAAAGGTGATGACGTTATGCGTTGCCAGCAGCCCAAGCTGGATGGCGGTGAAATCGCTGTGCCCGCAGATCAGCAGCGGATCGCGCTGCTGGCGCGCGGCCAGCCCCTGCCAGTCGATGCTCTCCAGCAGGCGGCTGGCGCCGTAGCCGCCGCGCACCGCCAGCACGATGTTGTTCGCGCCCTCAAGATTCACCAGGCCGTTGATATCGTTCAGCCTTTGCGCTTCCGTCCCGGCAAACCGCTGGGCGCGGCGGGGAAGGATTGCCTGATTTTCCACCCGGTGGCCGGATTCGCGCAGGCGCTGGACGCCCCGCTGCGCTGCCTCCTGATTGATGCAGTAGCCGGAGGGGGCGATAAGATGAATCTGAGACATGGCAATTCCTTGCTGAATGAGAAGCGAATAGTCTATATCATGCCGCTTATCCGCTGCCCGCTTCAAGGGGGGCGTACCGCGATCACCGGCTATAAGGATAGATGACGTGAAATTGAGATGGTTTGCTTTTTTGATTGTGCTGCTGGCTGGCTGTAGTTCAAAGCAGGGTTACAAAAATCCCCCCTGGAATCCTGAGGTGCCGGTGAAACGCGCCATGCAGTGGATGCCGATCAGCGAGCAGGCCGGGAAAGCCTGGGGCGTCAGCCCGCGCCTGATCACGGCGATCATCGCCGTGGAGTCCGGTGGTAACCCTACGCTGGTGAGCAAATCGAACGCGGTGGGCCTGATGCAGATTAAGGCGTCAACGGCGGGCAGAGAGGTTTACCGCTATATGGGCTGGAGCGGGCAGCCGTCGACCAGCGAGCTGAAAAACCCGGAGCGTAACATCTCTATGGGTACGGCGTATCTGAGCATACTTGAACACGGCGTGCTGAAGGGGATTGAAGATCCCGAGGTGATGCAGTACGCGCTGGTGGTCTCCTACGTCAACGGGGCAGGGGCGCTGCTGCGCACCTTCTCGTCCGATCGTAAGGAAGCCATCGAGGAGATTAACGACATGGACAAAGACGAGTTCGTCGAGCACGTCGCGAAAAACCACCCGGCACCGCAGGCGCCTCGCTACATCTGGAAAGTGCAGAAAGCGATGGACGCTATGTAATGCCGCCGTCGGGCGGCCATCCTGCCCGACGCGCCTTACAGAACCTTATTAGCGCGCTCGCGCGCCTCGCGCTCCAGCGAGAAGATGATGCGCTGAAGCTCACGCTCGGCCGCAGGCCCCACGTTCAGAAAGCGGAAGCTCAATCGCGGGGTGGTAATGGTCTCATTTTTACCGTCCACCACCTTGCGCTCGCTGATGGCAATCAGCTGGGCGTCGAACCAGAAGCGGCCAAATCCCCCCATATCCAGCTCAATCTGCGAGAAGCGCATGCCCTCGACCAGCCCGTCGGGCTTGGGCGTGTCCAACAGCGCGCCCATGCCGCCTAAAGACAGGTCGAAAAGCCGAAAGCGGATCTCATTTTTGTTCGGCATTTTGGCTTTGCAGAAGTAGGCGGGATGCAGAGGCGCGCTGATGCGAAAATATTCCCGGCGCTGAATAAACCACAGGTTAGTGGGTAACGAAGAGGTAAAGGCGGGCAGCCCCTGAAAGACGCTCGGCTCAAGACGCGGCAGGACGAACTCGACTTTTGCGCCCTGGGTTTCCGCCGTAACCGAAATGTTCTCGGCGCGCAGGGCGGCGCGGTTTTCCTGCTCCTGGCTGCCCAGGTCGATAATCAGCGCGTCCGGCGAGGCGTCCAGAATTTTGCTGATGAACTGGCTGCTGGCCCAGCTGATGCGCAGCGGCACGTCGCCTTTTTGCAGGTCGCGCAGCACGCCTAGCACAGCCAGCGGATTTTGTTTCAGGAACTGCTCACTGTAATGACTCACGCCAGATGGCTCCTCGTTAGGTGACGGACTGTCTGTGGGTTATCGGCAGCGCGGGGTGAAACTTAATACAAACCGATGATTTTTTTTATGCGCAGGCCAATTTAAGTCGGTGAGTTGAAACTGATTTTCTGCCGATGGCCTATACTTAAGTAACCTGCGCAGAAGGGCTTCTGTGCATGCATTCATCTGCAAGAGGGCATCGCTATGGGTATTATCGCCTGGATTGTTTTTGGTCTTATTGCCGGCGCTATCGCCAAACTGCTTATGCCGGGGCGCGACGGCGGCGGCTTTATCTTGACCTGTGTCCTGGGTGTCGTGGGTGCGGTTGTTGGCGGCTGGCTGGCGACGATGTTCGGCGTAGGAGGGAGCATCAGCGGCTTCAACCTGCACAGCTTCCTGGTGGCCGTGGTCGGTGCCGTCGTGGTCCTGATCGTGTTTCGGCTGCTCAGGCGCGCATAAAAAATCTCAGGCGGCTCTCTTCGGAGGGCCGTTTTTTTGTTTTGTCTTGATTTGCTAATCGAAATGATAATAATTGTCGTTCACAATATTATATATAACAAGACGACACTATGAATACCACTCGTTTCGCGTCAGGCGCGCTGGCAGGAGCCGTAGCGCTGGCATTGCAGATTCCCGCGTTCGCTGAAGAATCCACCATTCTGGTTACCGGCGCAGAGCAGGGAAGCGACCTGCCCGCCTGGACCAACAGCGCCACCAAGTCCGCGGTGGCCGAAAGTAAAACGCCGCAGGTGATCAATACCGTCTCTGCCCCGCAAATCGAGCAGCGCCACGCCAGCTCCGTGAACGAGATCCTCCGCTACGCGCCGGGCGTATCGACAGAAGTGCGCGGCAACACCTCCTACATGAGCGAATACAAAATCCGCGGGTTCACGGTCGACCAAGAGTTCTATAACGGGCTGCAGCTGCCGTATAACGTCACGGGCAACACCAAGGCGCGCATTGATCCGCTGCTGATTGAGAGCGTCGATATCCTCAAAGGGCCTTCCTCGGTGCTGTACGGCGGCGGCTCGCCGGGCGGCCTGGTCAATATTCAAAGTAAAAAGCCGCAGAAGGCGGCGAAAACCGAGCTGGGCTTTACCACCGGAAACCGCAATCTGAAGGAGGGCTATCTCGACTCCACCGGCCAGATTGCCGACAGCGACTGGAGCTACCGCCTGCTGGGCAAAGCGACGGAGAACGACGACCAGCCGCACACCACGCGCTACGAAAACTATCTGGTGGCTCCGTCCGTAACCTGGCAGCCGGACGGCAAAACGCGGCTCACCGTCGACGCGCTGGCGCAAAACACCCCGAGCCTGTCGCCGTCTAACCCGCTGCCGCTGTCATACCTGCGCTCGCAGTACGCCGATCGCCGCGCTTTCGCCGGGGATGAGTGGAGCGGCTTTAAGCAGCGCCAGTGGATGTTGGGCTACAGCTTTGAGCACGAGTTCGACAGCGGCTGGGGATTCAGCCAGAAGGCGCGCTACTTTGACGTCGATACCCACCAGCGCAGCGTGTACGCCACGGGCACCGGCAGCGAGGTTTATGAGCTGAACCGCTTTGCCTACACCACGGATGAGGATCTTAAGAGCTTCAATATTGATAACCAGGTGACGAAGACCGTGGCGCTGGGCGAGTGGCAGCACCACCTGCTGGCCGGTTTTGACTACCAGAAGATGGATTCGCACTTCCACTACCGCTACGCGTCGGCCGCGACGCCGGGCATCGATATGCGCAATCCGGACTATTCACAGATTGACGAGGGGGCGCTGGGGCTGTACACGGCGCAGAAAAACCGCCTTAGCTACCAGCAAAACGGCTACTACGTTCAGGATCAGATTGAGTTTGGCGGATTAAACCTGCTGGCCAGCCTGCGCTACGACGACTATCGCTCCGTCACGACCGACTACCTGAAAAACGGCGACAAGGCGTGGGTCTCTCAGGACCGCGTGACCAAGCGTCTGGGCGCGCTCTACGCGTTCGACAACGGCCTGTCCCCGTTCATCAGCTATTCGGAAGGCTTTGCGCCCGTCTCGCCGCAGGGCACCCTGACGGCAAAAGACGTCAAGCCAACCACCAGCAAACAGGTGGAGGGCGGGGTGAAATACCTGCTGGCCGACTACGCGACGACCTTCACCGCCTCGGTGTTTAACATTCGCCAGAAGAACGTGGTGACGTCCGATCCGGGCTTCCTGAACTACCGTCAGACCGGGGAAGTGGAATCGAAAGGGGCTGAGCTGTCGGCAATCAGCCGCCCGACGGACAGCCTGACGCTGATTGCTAACTACGCCTATACCCACGCCATCAACACGCAGGACGATAAGTATCAGGGCAAACGCCCAACGCAGGTGCCGGAAAATGCGTTCAACCTGTGGGGAGACTACGCCTTCGACAGCACGCCGCTGAAGGGGCTGACCCTGGGCGCGGGCGCGCGCTACACCGGGCCGATGGAAATATCGCCGACCAACGACGCGGGCAGGCTGGGCGGAACGACGCAGTACGATCTTGCGGCGTCGTATCAGATGGGGGAAATCTCGCCTTCGCTCAAGGGGCTGACGCTCAAGGCCAGCGCGCAGAACGTCACCAACAAGGAGACGCTAACCTGCTACGACGCGACCAACTGCTGGATCGGGCGCGACCGGACGTATCAGCTCGGGGCGAGCTACAGCTTCTAAAAAAAAGCCCGGTGGCGCTAATGCCTACCGGGCCTGAACGTTCAGCGCAGGCCGGGTAGGGCGTAGCCGCCACCCGGCAGTGCTCGCTTACTGCGCCGCACTTTTCTGCGGTGCAGCCTCGTCATTCGCCGCAGGCTGATTCTCCGGCACGCTGTCGCACGGCTTCTCTTTCGGGCAGACCAGGTCCAGCATTTTGAGCGTCACGCCGTTGCTCCAGCCAAAGCCGTCCTGCAGCGGATACTCACCGCCGCCGCCGCCCGTCCCGGTGGAGGAGACATCGTATTTCTCCACCAGCTTTTTCTCACGGTCATAGGTGTGCTGCACGTTTTTCAGGAAGCGCCAGGTTACGTCCATCGCCACCTTGTCCTGCCCGTAGTTTTGCAGCCCCTCTACCGCCACCCACTGCAGCGGCGCCCAGCCGTTCGGCGCGTCCCACTGCTGTCCGCTGTTGACCGTGGTGGTCGAAATGCCGCCGGGCTTGAGCAGGCGCGAGGAGGCAACCGCCGCAACCTTATCCGCACGATCCTGCGCCGCGGCCTTCACGTAAAGCGGGAACAGCGCCGCGGCCGTCAGCTGATTGCGCACCTTTTTGCTCTTGAGATCGTAATCGGCGTACCAGCCTTCCTTGCTGTTCCACAGGTGGCTTTCAATCGCCTTTTGCCGCGCGCTTGCCGCCGCGTCGTATTTGCTGGCGCTGGCGGCATCGCCTTCATCCTGGCTGGCGCGCGCCAGCAGCTTCTCCATTTTGAACATCAGCGCGTTCAGGTCCACGGGAACAATGCTGGTGGTGCGGATGGTGCCGAGCTTTTGCGGATCGTCCATCCAGCGGGAGCTAAAGTCCCAGCCGGACGCGGCGGCGGAGCGCAGGTCGCGGTAAATCTCCGTGGCCGGGCGGTTCGGGTTGCTTTTTGCTGTCGTCACGTCGTCAAGCCACGACTCCGGGCGCGGCGTGTCGCTGTCGTCCCAGTAGCGGTTGAGGATCGTGCCGTCGTCCAGCTTGACCACGCGCTTGTTAGCCTGTCCGGGCTGCAGGGCATCGACGCCGTCCATCCAGTAGGCGTACTCTTTTTCCATCTGCGGACGGTATTTTTTCAGCGCGCCCTCGTCGTGGGTTGCCAGCAGCTCAACCATCAGCGAGAAGAACGGCGGCTGGGAGCGGCTTAAATAGTAGCTGCGGTTACCGTTGGGAATATGCCCGTAGGTGTCGATTTCATAGGCGAAGTTGTCCACCATATCGCTGATTTTATCCCAGTGGCCGCTCTCGGCCAGCCCCAGCATGGTGAAGTAGCTGTCCCAGTAGTAAACCTCGCGGAAGCGTCCGCCCGGCACAACGTACGGTTTTGGCAGAGGCAGGAGAGAATCCCACTTCTCGGCCTTGTCGGTTGTGCGGGTCAGCACGGGCCAGAGGTCGTCAATATGTTCGCGCAGGGTTTGGCCCGCGGGCGGGACGTATTTCTCACCCTCTTTTGGCAGGGTGAAGTTCAGGTCAACAAAGCGGCGAAGATCGAAACCGGACTGGACGCGCTGCATGCGGTAGTCCGCGAGGATCATCAGCGGATCGCTGTTCGGCACGGCGTCGGCGAAGGTTTTTTGATCCGGGAACAGCTTCGCGCTCTGCACGTCATTAAAGAGGGGACCGAGCAGAACGTCGGGGGAATTTTTCTGCCCCGCGGGCAGATCGTCTGCGTAACCCCACGCGGAAAATCCCAGTAGAGCGCCTCCCAGTGCAAGATGCAAAAGCGCGGGGCGGAGTGTATGAGGTCTTGTCATCGGTTATTCTCCTGTATTCGATGAGCAGCGTGGCCACTGTTGTCAATCACCTGAAAACCTTAGACGAATTTGCGCGGCTTCGCGTGTTCCATCTCCCATTTTGCACATAACCAGACGATTTCCCGGTCAGATTTCCTCCGCGGATGGGATCGATTCCCGCAGCGCGCCCGGCGCGTGCCCGACAATCCGTTTAAACGCCCGGCTAAACGCGGCCAGCGATCCGTAGCCCAGGCGCAGCGCCACGGTTTCGATGGGCTGATGCTCGTGGCGAATGTACTGCACCGCGAGGCGCATTCTCAGCTCGCTAAGGTATTTCGCCGGAGTGGTGCCCGTGGCGGAGAGGAAACGCTCCGCAAAGACCGAGCGCGATGTTCCGGCCTCCCTGGCCAGGTCCGCCACGCTCCAGTTGACGCCGGGCTGCTGGTGCATGGCGTAAATCGCCCGGCTCAGGCGCGGATCGCGCAGCACCTGCACCCAGCCGGTCGCTTTGCCGCATCCCGCCTCTACCCAGCCGCGCACGATAAGCGCCGCCACCACGTCCGCGAGGCGCGCGAGGATGCCCGCATAGCCCACCTGGCGCGTCATGGACTCGCGCTCCATCGCGGCCAGCAGCGGGTGGATCTCCGGCCAGGTCGACATCAACCGGCTGACCATCATCACCTCCGGCATCGCCTTGATTAACGGCTGCATGCCGCCAAGCTCAAAGTCCATGCAGCCGCTGAAAATCACCGTGTTCTCGCGCTCCGGGCACGGCTTGCAGGAGATGGCGCAGACCGTATTGCAGATGGCCTCGCTGGGGAAGGCGTTGACCGGCGTCACCTCGGCCTGTTCGTCCGAGAGCAGCACGTGAGCGTTAGCGTTGGGGATAAACAGCGCGTCGCCGCCGCCGAGCGCAAAGGTCGCGCCGCTCTCCATGCGCAGCAGCGCCGTGCCGCGGCTCACGAAGTGAAACTGCGCCTTGCCGGGCGACTGGTGAAACGCCACGCCAAACGGTGCGCTGGCCTCGATCCGCCGGTATTTCACCCCGGACAGGCGCATGCCGCGCAGAAGTTCGCTAATTAAATCGGGGGAATGGGCGGTCATGAAGGTAACTCCGGACGAATTATCAATAAGTGAAGATTATATGTCATAGATCGTCCACGGGGAACGCTCTATGCTTTTGCGACATTAGTCACATTTTTATAACGGGAGTACAACAGATGAATCAATGTGTCGCGGCGAGCGAGGCGATTGCGCCTGCAAAGCCCGCCTGGCGGGCCGTCTATTCACTGGGGCTGGGCGTGTTTGGCCTGATCACCGCCGAGTTTCTGCCCGCCAGCCTGCTGACGCCGATGGCCGCAAGCCTGGGCGTATCGGAAGGCATGGCCGGGCAGGCGGTAACCGCCACGGCGCTGGTGGCGCTGGTCACGGGGCTGCTTATCACCTCGGCGACCAAAAGCATCGACCGCCGCTGGGTGCTGATGTTCTTTTCGGTGCTGCAAATCATCTCCAGCCTGCTGGTGGCCTTTGCGCCGACGCTGCACGTACTGCTGTTAGGACGTCTGCTGCTGGGCGTCGCTATCGGTGGTTTCTGGGCCATGTCTACCGCAACGGCGATGCGCCTGGTGCCCGCCGATAAGGTGCCGAAGGCGCTGGCGGTGATTTTCTCCAGCGTCTCCATTGCCACGGTGGTCGCCGCGCCGCTCGGCAGCTATCTCGGGAGCCTGATCGGCTGGCGCAACGTCTTTATCCTCTGCATCGTGCCGAGCATGGTGGCACTGCTGTGGCAGCTGTGGGTTTTGCCGTCGATGAAGCCGGAGAGCAGCGGCGGGCTGGCGACGCTGTTCCGCGTGCTGCGCCGTCCGGGAATGATCGGCGGGATGCTGGCGACCATTTTGATCTTCAGCGGCCATTTCGCCTTCTTTACCTATCTGCGCCCGTTCCTCGAAACGGTGGGGCAGGCCAGCGTCGAAACCATCTCGCTGATCCTGCTGGGCTTTGGCGTAGCAAACTTTGTCGGCACCTCAATCGCCGGGCATCTGCTGGCGCGCAACCTGCGCCTGACGCTGGCGCTGGTGCCGTTCGCCATGGGCGTGCTGGCGCTGATGATGGTGGCGTTCGGTCATCTGGCGATGCTCGACGGGCTGCTGGTGGCGATGTGGGGCTTTGCCTTTGGCCTGGTGCCGGTGGGCTGGTCGACGTGGCTTGCGACCACCGTGCCGGACGAGGCTGAAAGCGCGGGCGGCCTGCTGGTGGCGTCTATCCAGCTGGCGATAAGCGCGGGCGCGGCGGGCGGCGGTGTGGTGTTCGACCTCAACGGTGCCAGCGGCGTGTTTGCCGGAAGCGGCCTGCTGCTGGTCACCGCAATGATCATCGTCTTTATGGGCGTAAAGGTCAAAGCGGCGTAAACGGCTGGCCCGGTCGCTAAAGGGGCCGGGCCAAAGGGCTGAGGTACTTCACACGCGCGGCTTCACCGCTTTTCGGCAAAGCAACGCGATATAAGTTCGTTGTGCATTCAGGCGCGTTCCCGGATCGTCAGAGGCTATTGTCACTGACGGGAAGGGCACCTGAAGGAATGAGCCACTATTTAGACGAGCAGCAGCGCAACCAGATCCACCGACTTTCCCGCCGCTTCCTGTGGCGCACGGAGCTGCCGACCTGGGGCGTGATTCTCACCGTTTACGGCGGCTGGTTTGCCACGCTCGCCGTTTGGGAAACGCTGGGGCTGCTGCCCGCCACGCTGCTGTTGATCGTTCTTACCGCCTGGTATATGGCGCTCCAGCACGAGCTGATCCACGGTCATCCGACGCGATATCCTCGTTTGAACCAGCTGTTCGGCACGCTGCCGCTGGCGGTGTGGTATCCCTACGGGCTGTACCGCGATTCCCACCTGGCGCACCATCGCAATGAAACGCTTACCGTCCCAGAGGACGATCCCGAATCCTACTACTTCACCGAGCGGAGCTGGGCGGGGTTTTCCCCCTGGCGCAAGCGGCTCATTCGCGCGCGCAATACCTTCCCCGGACGCCTGCTGCTGGATATTATCCAGACGCTGGGCAGCGCGGCGGCAGCGTTTCGCCAGCGCGACGGGCGGAGCATCGCGATGTGGCTGATCCACCTCGGGCTGCTGGCGCTGTTGCTCGCCGGAATGGTGCACCTTGGCTTTTCGCCGGTCTGGTATCTGCTGGCGGTAAGCTACCCCGCGCTGGCGCTGACCAAGATCCGATCCTTCATGGAACACCGCGCGGCGGACGATCCGCTGGCACGATCGGCGATCAACGATGCGGGCGCGTTCTGGCGCGTTCTCTTTCTGAATCTCAACTACCATTCAGTACATCACGATCTCCCCGGCGTGCCCTGGTACGGGCTTAAGACGGTTTATGAGCAAAATCGTGAAGCGTACCGGCGGCAAAACCACGGTTTTGTCGTCAACGGCTACAGCGAATGGCTGCGCCAGTTCTGGGGAAAACCCATTGACGTCACCGTTCATCCCAGAGTGAAAAAAGACCACCATGAGTAGCGTGCTCGCCTTTCCCATGTACGCGGTGAACCGCAGTGAGACGCTGGCGCTGCGGCAGGCGGTTTTCGCCCTGCTGCAGGCGCGCGGCGTAATCATTCCCGAGCGCTCCCCGGCCTGGCCGGAGGGCGACCTGCTGAGCCACTGGCGTCAGCCGGATCTGATCCTGAGCCAGACCTGCGGCTATCCGCTGGTGACCGCGCTGCCGGACGTTCAGGTCGTGGGCTGCTTTGAATACACCGCGCCCGGCTGCGAGGGCGTTGACTACCGGAGCCTGCTGGCGGTGCGCGAGGAGGATAAGCGCCTCGCGCTTGCCGACTTTCGCGGGCGGCGGGCGGTGTGCAACTCGGCGGACTCCCAGTCCGGCTACAACGCGCTGCTGAAGACGATCGCGCCGCTTGCGGTGAAGGGGCGGTTTTTCGAACGCCTTCACTTCAGCGGCAGCCACCGTCAGTCGCTGATCGATGTAATTAGCGGGCGAGGGGATATCGCCGCCGTAGACTGCGTCACCTGGGCGCTGCTGGCGCGGCATGAGCCGCAGCTGCTTGAGGGACTGGCGGTGATGGGGCAAACGCCGCTCGCGCCGGGGCTGCCGCTGATTACTTCCGGGAAAACGTCGCCTGAAACGCTGGCGATCCTGCGCGATGCGCTGCATACGCTGGCCAGCGCGCCGCGGTATAAAGATGTGTGTGACTCAATGCTGATTGGCGGCTTTAGGGCGATGTCGCGCCAGCCGTATTCGCTTCTGCTCGACTGGCGCGGGGAGGCCGAAAAGCAGCGGGTGTCCAGGCTTTAGCGCTTAATAAGAGCGCAGGGGAATTAACAAAAAAAATCCACGCCGGGGCGTGGATTTTAAACGTGACTCTCGTGGAGAGGGTCAGGCGCGGTTAGACGTGGCTTTCGTAATCGCTACCGCTGTCGGACTCAACGTCGCTGACGTAGTTATTACCGGTTTTTGCCGCCTCAAGGAGTCGCTGGTAGCTGTTTTCCAGCTTCTCTTTCTTGACGACCAGCCTGCTGATGCTGTCATCATGACGCGCAGCTGACTGTTTAACTTCAGGGTCGGCCATACGCTCGGCTTTTTCTTCGATATCCTTCTTAAGCGCGGCTGCATTATTAATTGTGCTATCGATAAAATTAATTCGCTTCGCTAACGTGTTCAGCGCGCGGTTACCGGTTTCACCCATCTCCTGGAAACCTTCCTGATATTGCGCAATTCGTGCGTCATATTTTGACTGTAGCGGCGAACGCTCTTCAGCCTTAATGGCCGCGATCTGCGCGTCTCGGGATGATTCCAGGCGGCGAATGTCATGCTTAATGTTCGCGACCTCATGTTGCGCATTATTATATTTCTTAATGCGGGTAAGGAACGCTGCGCCGCTATCGCTTAGCACCTCTTTTGTGGTCGTAGCGGAATAGGTGCGTCGACCCTCTACCACAATGGTCTTGGTGCCAAACATCTTTTCAGCATACGCAGACGTAGCCATTTTTTCCTTAAGGAATTTATTGGTTTGCGCTTTGGCCAAATCATTTAATACATCGGTTTTTCCATGTTTAGTCAGGAAATTAACAAGCTCAGGCTCGCGTTTATTAATTCTGCGAATGTCTACCTTCAGCCTGTCAATGTCGCTGTTCATTTTTTGGGTTAATTTATCAATGCGTTTTTCCTGATCTTCGCTAATTTGCTGTGGAGTGATCTGCTCTAATTTCTGCTTCTCAACAGCCACGAAATCTTTTGCTTCATTTCGTTTATCAATCATTTCATGCACCAGGTTTTTATCAGATTTGGCGCTTTCAACCTGGCTGTTTGCCGCTTTCGTCTTGTATGCAATCTCTTTGCTAAGGTGTTCAACCTCAATGTTTTGGCTAGCCTGGAAAATACGGTCGCCAATATTGTTCAGCTGGGCGAGCTTCTTGTCGTGGATATTTGATTCCTGCTTCTCAAGCTTGACCTTAACATTTTCAATGAATGACTCGACGTTTTTAGAATCTTTAATGTCGAAGTTTTTACTCATTCGATCGCTCAGGCTGGCGAGTAATTCTTTACTGTTCGCCACGCCGCCCATTTTATCCAGCGTTTTATTAATGGTTTTAAGATCGCTTTTATGCACCCGTTCTGAAGTTCCCAGGCTATCAAGGGCAGCAATAAATCGATTTGTTTCACGTACGGTTAACGACATAATTTCCTCGCTTGGCATTAAATCAAAATATAAAACCGTTCACAGGAGCGGTTTAGCTAACGGGATGTATAGTGTCATGCGCTATTGCAAGCTTCTTGCAAAAAACGCTTTTTACTGAAAAGGGCCTATTTTTACGGTGTCGTTTTTTGAAAGTTGTGCCGGTAAAAATTAAGTAGATTAAAGCCACTAACTCTATGCGGATAACGTGTGTGTTGGTGTTATCTATTAACTTTTACAGGAATGAACAACGATGCAATTAACCAAATGGGCCTGGGCGCTCGGCATGACGACCACCGTACTCGCCGGACAGGTGCAGGCGGCCGATCAGGGTCACGGCAAGGTCACATTTACCGGCGCTATTATCGACGCCCCTTGTTCAATTACCCCCGATACCATTGAACAGACCGTAGACCTGGGTGAAATTTCCAACAAAGCGCTGGCGAACGGCGGGAAATCGCGTCCGCGTCCGTTTGATATCAAGCTGGAAAGCTGCGATCTCGCTGGCCTGACGGATAAAACGGTCACCATCACCTTCACCGGTTCAGAATCCAGCGCCCAGCCGGGCTACCTGGCGCTGGTGGGCACGGCCAGCGGCGCGGCCATCGGCATTACCAATGACAATGGCACCAATATCCCGCTTGGCACGCCGAGCTCGGCTACCAAAACCCAGCAGGGTGATAACACCCTGACCTATGCCGCTTACCTGCAGGGGAACGGCGCCACGTCCTCCGTGGTGCCGGGCGAGTTTACCTCGGTTGCCAACTTCACCCTGGCTTACCAGTAAGACGACGTTGGCCTAGCGGCCGTCTGGTTCGGTTTTTTGCGGGAAATCTATGAAACGTAGCGCTTCATTTGTCACGCCTGTGCGGCTGCTGTGGCTGACGTTGCCCTTCGTCTGCGCGGGCGCAGCGGCGGCGAACGCCACCGGCCAGGGGCATGGCAAGGTCAGCATGCAGGGGGCGATTATCGATACGCCCTGCGCGATCAAGGTCGATAGCCGCGATCAGGCGATCGACCTCATCACGATGCCGTTGGATCAGATCATCAATGCTGGGGTCGGGCCATCAAAGCCGTTCAGCATTCACCTCGAGAACTGCGCGCTGGAGCCGATGCTGCCAAACCATCCTGACTGGTCACATTTTCGCGTCACCTTCGACGGGGCCATCACCGATGGCTCGCTCTTCGCGCTTCGCGGCGAGGCCCGCGGGATCGGTCTGGAAATTCTGGACGCCGCAGGCAACCGCATGCAGCCGGGTATCGCCTCTTCGTCGGGGCAGCTACAGCCCGGCACCATGCGCCTTGATTACAGCCTGCGGCTGGTGGGTAACCACCAGAAGCTGCGCGCGGGTGCGTACCAGACGACGGTGCGTTTCAAACTGGATTATTTTTGATGAGGCACGTTTTTAACTATTCGGGCATTGCGGTGGTGGTCAGCCTGGCTCTGCAGGGAGGAATGACTAAGGGGTATGCGGCGCAAAGCATTCAGTTTAATACCGACGTGCTGGACGTCAGCGATCGGGCGCATATCGACCTGAGTCAGTTTTCCCGCGCCGGTTTTATTATGCCGGGAAAGTACCAGATGGTGGTTCGCCTGAACAAAACCGAGCTGCCCGAACAGCCGCTCGGTTTTCTGGCGCCGGACGATGACCCAAAGGGCAGCGAGGCGTGCCTGACGCGCGACCTCGTGGCGCAGCTTGGGCTTAAATCCACGCTGCAAAGTTCGCTCACCTGGTGGCATGACGGCACCTGCCTGCAGCTGGCGAGCCTGCCGGGGGCCAGCCAGCGCGCGGACCTGGGATCAAACACCCTTTACCTGAGCATTCCTCAGGCCTACCTCGAATACACCGCCGAGAATTGGGATCCTCCCGGCAGCTGGGATGAGGGGATTGGCGGGGCCATTTTTGACTATAACCTCAACGGCCAGTCCTCGCGGTATGCGACGGGGAGCCGCCGCGAGATGAAATCGCTAACGGGCAACGGCACGACCGGATTTAACGTCGGCGGCTGGCGGGTGCGCGCGGACTGGCAGGCGCGCTATAGCCATAGCGACGGGATGTATCAGGACAGCCAGCGCGAGTGGACGTGGAGCCGCTACTACGCGTGGCGGGCGCTGCCGTCGCTGAAGTCGAAGCTGATGATGGGGGAGAACTACCTCAACTCTGGGCTGTTTGACAGTTTCCGCTACACGGGAAGCAGTCTGGAGTCGGATGACAATATGCTGCCGCCCAACCTGCGCGGCTATGCGCCGGAGGTGGTCGGCGTGGCGAAGACTAACGCGAAGGTCACGATTAGCCAGCAGGGACGCGTGCTGCACGAAACGACCGTGGCGGCAGGTCCGTTTCGCATTCAGGATCTGAACACGGCGGTTTCCGGTACGCTGGACGTGGAGATACAGGAGCAGGACGGCACCGTTCGCCATTTCCAGATGGATACCGCCAATATTCCCTACCTGACGCGTCCGGGGATGGTGCGTTACAAGCTGGCGCTGGGCAAGCCGTCGGACTACCGCCACAACAGCGTGGGGCCAGGATTTGCCACGGGGGAGTTTTCGTGGGGGATCAACAACGGCTGGTCGCTCTACGGCGGCAGCCTGCTGGCGGGCGACTATAACGCGCTGGCGACCGGCGTCGGGCGTGACCTGCTGGCCCTGGGGGCGGTCTCGTTTGACTTCACCGAGTCGCGTGCGGTGTTGCCGCAGACCGGCAGCCGGTCCGGCGGCTCCTGGCGCCTCAGCTACTCCAAGCGCTTTGACGAATACGACAGCCAGGTCACCTTTGCGGGCTATCGCTTCTCGCAGCGTAACTTTATGAACATGGCCGAGTATTTAAACGCGCGCTATCACGGCATCGCCGGGAATAACAACAAAGAGCTCTACACCATTGCGTTTAACAAGCAGTTTCGGCAGCTGGGGCTGAGCGCCTACGTGAACTACAGCCACCAGACCTACTGGGACCGCCCGGATAACGATACCTACAACCTCTCGCTATCGCGCTTTTTCGATGCCGGAGAGCTTAAAAACCTTGGCCTGACCCTGTCGGCCTATCGCACCCTTTATAACCACACGCGCGACGATGGCGCCTATCTTAGCCTCTCGGTGCCGTGGGGCAACGGGGGCACGCTCAACGTCGACGGTCAGGCGGGCAGTTCAGGCAACGGGGCGACGGTCGGCTATTTCGACACCATTGACGCAAACAATACCTACCGGATTAAGGCCGGGGTTGCACGGCAGGGCCGGGCGGTCAGCAGCGGGTACTTTACGCACAAGGGCGACGTTGCCGAGATGACCGCCAATACCACCTATGAGGAGGGGCGCTACCGCTCCTGGGGCGGCGCGATTCAGGGCGGCCTGACGGCGACGCCGGAGGGCGTGGCGATGCACCGGGTGAGCAGCATGGGCGGGACGCGCATGATGGTTGATACGGCGGGCATTGCCGGGGTCCCCGTCCGCGGATACGGCGCGGCAACGCAGACGAACCGCTTTGGCAAGGCGGTGGTGGCGGATATCAGCAATGGCTACCGCAGCAGCGTCAGCGTGGACGTGAACAACCTGGCCGACAACGTCGAGGCAACGCGGTCGGTAGTGCAGGGGACGCTGACGGAAGGGGCCATCGGCTATCGCCGCTTTGGCATGATTGCCGGCGAAAAGGCGATGGTGCGGCTGCGTCTTGCGAACGGCAGCGTTCCACCGTTCGGCGCGACGGTGCTCAGCCATCGCGAGGGCCAGGCCGGGATCGTCGACGATGACGGCATGGTATGGCTCACGGGGATGGTCAGCGGAGAGTCGATGCGGGTGATGTGGGATGGGCAAACGCAGTGCGTCGTGACGCTGCCGAAGCCCCTGCCGACCGACGTCCGCATTCTGCCGTTAACCTGCCAACCGCAGCAGATATAGCATTTCAGCCCTCCGCGACCGCGGGAAAAACAACCGGGCCACCGTACTTTGCGATGGCTCAACAACAGCGAGTATATCCATATGAATCATCATTTATCGCTCACGGGGATTGGTGCAGTGCTGATCTCCGGGCTGCTTTGCCAGAGCGTGCAGGCGGCCGTTACGCTCGACCGCACGCGGGCCGTGTTCAACGGCGCAAACCGATCGATGAGCCTGAACATCACCAACCAGAACAAGGCGCTGCCCTACCTGGCGCAGGCGTGGATTGAGGATGAAAAGGGGAACAAAATCAGCGGTCCGCTGGCGGCGCTGCCGCCGCTGCAGCGGGTAGAGCCCGTGGGGAAGGGGCAGGTAAAGCTGCAGCTTACCGACGATGCCCGGTCGCTGCCGCAGGACAGGGAATCCATCTTCTACTTTAACCTGCGCGAAATTCCGCCCAAAAGCAGCAAGGCCAATACCCTGCAGATTGCGCTGCAAACGCGCATCAAGCTTTTCTACCGTCCGGCCGCGCTGCAGCTTGACCGCGATAAGGCCCCGGATCTCTGGCAGAAAAAGCTGGTTCTGACCCGCCACGGCGAAGGCTACCGCGTCAGCAACCCCAGCCCGTACTACGTGACGCTGGCCGCCGCGTACAATCAGCCGGGCGGCGCGCCCATTGCCGGGTTTGACCCGGTGATGATTGCCCCGTTCTCTGAATCGCCGCTCACCGTGAAGGCGGGCGCGCTCGGCAGTAAGCCCATCATGACCTGGATTAATGACTACGGCGGTCGGCCAAAGCTGATGTTCAGCTGCGCGCACGACGTTTGCCGGGTTGTGGACAGCAGGGCTGGATAAGCACGATGAATGAAACGACAACACGCGCCGCGGTGCTGCTTTTCGCCAGCGCCCTCTGTCCGGCAATGCCGGCCTTCGCCGATGCGGACGGCTGGGATGTGGAAGGGCAGCACGGCGAGCTGCACGTCTACGGCGAGTTTGTAGAGGGCGCCTGCCGCCTCGAGATGGTTTCGCAAAATCAGGAGATCGATCTGGGGCGCATCACCACGTCGCTGCTGCAAACGGTGGGTGCGCGCGGGGAAGCGCAGGCGTTTATCCTGCGGCTGCGCGACTGCGTCCACGTCGGCGGTAACATGCTTGATATGCGCACGGGCAACCGCTACTGGGATCGCGAACAGCCAATGGTCAGCGTGACCTTTACTGCTCCCGCCGATCCGGATACGCCCGAGCTGGTCAAGGTCAACGGCGTAAGCGGGATGGGCCTGCGCATCACCGACAGCGAGGGCCGCGACGTTCGTCTCGGCCAGCGCGGCGTGCCGCATTTCATCGTGCCGGGAAACGGTGCGCTGCTGTACCGCGTGCAGCCGGAACGCACGGCGCAGGCGCTGTCGTCCGGCGAGTGGCGCGCGACGGTAGGATTTGAACTGGACTATGACTAAGGAGCGCCTCATGAAACGTCTAAGCCGCGTCGCGAGCGCGCTGATGCTGCTGGCCGCCGCCGGCGCGACCGCCGGGCCGGGGGCCAGCAACGTGGACATCGCCATTACCGGCGAGGTGATTGCGACCGCGTCCTGTACCTTCTCCAGCAGCGAGCCGATTAGGGTCGAATTTGGCGATGTGTACATCAATGAGATCGTGGGGACCGCGTATCGCCAGGCGATCCCGTATCAGGTGAGCTGCAAGGGCGACCCGGACGGCAAAACGGTGCAGATGCAGGTATCCGGCACGGCCGCGGGCGGCGATACCAGCAGGCTGCAAACCGATGCCAGCGGGCTGACGATAACGATCCAAAACGGCAGCGCGACCCTGCCGCTTAATCGCTGGATCGATTTTGACAGCAGCAGCCCGCCCTCGCTGTATGCGGTGCTGGAAAAAGCGAGCGGCGCCCGGTTTCAGGACGGCCAGGCGTTTAACGCCACGGCAACCCTGAAAGTGGCCTACAACTGAGGCGAGACGATGATTCACACCTCCTTTATCCGCAGCCGGACGCGTCTGCGCGGCGCAATTTTTACCCTGGCGCTCGGCGCCTGCGGGCCTGCTTTCGCCGCCGCGACCGGAGACAGCAGCGACATCGCGTTTCACGGCACGCTGAAGATCCACCCCTGCCACATCAATAACGACCGTGACCTGAGCATTCATTTCGACAATGTCGGTATCCACAAGGTGGACGGTCAGCGCTACAGGCAGACCATTGGCTACCAGCTGGTTTGCGATGACATCGATCCGACCTGGCGTTTGACCATGATTGTGAAGGGCAGCGCCGCCTCCTTTGACGCCAGCGCGCTCAGCACCAACGCCCCGGGGCTGGGGATCAAGATCCTGCAGAACGGGCAGCCGTTCGAGATCAACAAGGCGCTGGATATTACCTATCAAAATCCGCCAACCCTGGAGGCGGTGCCGGTAAAAGATCCGAACGTCAGCGAGCTGAGCGAAGGCGCGTTTAGCGCAACCGCGACGCTGCTGGCGGAATACCTGTAAGGAAACAGCATGAACACACTCTACACGCGGCGCGGGGCGCTGGGATTACTGTTGCTCATCGCCACCCACGCCGTCTTCGCGGCGGAGGGCGGCCTAAAAGAGGTGAGTAACAATCTGCGGTTTGACGGCCAGCTGGTGGCCGATCCCTGCGAGCTCGATCCCGCCTCCGCGGCCATTACCCTCGATTTTGGTACGGTAATCGACACGTACCTCTATTTACATACCCGCACCCACGCGCAGCCGTTCGTTATCAGGCTTAAAGAGTGCGACCTGACGCTGGGCAACCAGGTTGAGGTGACCTTTAAGGGTGCGGAGAGCGGGGAGCTTCCCGGCCTGCTGGCCGTGACGTCTCCCGCCGATAGCGGCCTGGCCATCGGCATGTCGCTGCCGGACGGCACGCCTTTACCGTTTAACCAGACGGTGCCTGCCTTTTCACTCCAGAGCGGCACCAGCGAGCTGACGCTGGAGGGGTACGTGATGGGTGAGCCGGGCGCGCTCGCCAACAAAACCCTGCGCCGCGGCGAGTTTAGCGCGCTGGCGACGTTTGAGCTTAATTATCCCTAGGGAAAATCTTATGAAGATAACAATGCCGCTACTGGCGCTTCTGCTGCTGAAAAGCGTGGCGGCGTCGGCCTATGAATGCGACACGATTGGCTGGCACGGCGGCGACGCCGATATCCATATTAACGTCAGCTCCGATGTGAATACCGGTAAAAACAGCATCGTCGATCTGGCGCCCCAAATTACCTGCAAGAATACGGCGGGGCAGGACGGCTGGATCGACACCATGTGGATGGGGGCCGACGGGGTAAAGCTTGAAAGCGGTATTTTTAAAAACCTCAAATATGGCGTCACGATTTCGGGAACCGATCATCCTGCGCCGGTAGCCGAAACGAAAATCTTCGATCTGAACAACGGTGAATCCAGACAATTACCGGTGGTGCTCTATTTTGAGCTGACGTCGCTCGGGGAGGAGATTCACATCAAAACCGGCGATAAGCTGGGGAGCCTGCGATTCGTGCAGACCAATAATAAAGGCGAACGCCATAACTATACCTGGACCCTCTACGCGTCGAACGATGCGGATATTAATACCTCAACCTGCAGCGTGATGTCTGGTTCGACCTTTAACGTCGATTTAGGGCAGATTGAGCGCGGGGATATTGTCTCAGGCGGGACGTCATCGCAAACGGTGAGAAAAGATTTCAATATTGTTTGTGACGCGGCGCACGCTGTGGATTTTGATGTCAAGATGAGCCTGATGTCTCCTTCGTGGAATAATAAGGCGATTAAAACCAATAATGATAATCTGGCCGTGGAAATGCGCTGGAATGGAAATGCGGTCGCCAACGGCGATAGCCAGAAGATCAGCGTTACGAATGGCAGTATAAGCGTGCCGCTAAGCTTTACGCCGGTGAAACCGGCTTCGGTCAGCTACGAGAATATTACTACCGGATCATTTTCTGCATCGGCAACGATGATTCTGACGCAGTACTGACGGGCTAAGTGGCGTTTTTTGATAGAGTGGTTTCCTGGATATATGTTAAATTTCGGCCATGGATTGAGTCGGGGGGAAATGGAATCACGGTTTACGACAGGTTCGACTCCGAAATGAAGTGACTATTCATGTAGCGTGAGGACATTGCTTTATTGGCGGACAAGGATGTTCCGCAATTTTTTTAACGGTACGCGTTAAAATGCCTATCAGCGTCAGATTTAGCCTAATTTGAAGATGTGAATCATATACTATTTTTCAGCTTACGGAAGGAGTATATGAAGATGGTTTTAATTGATTCTAAATAAACAGAGTGATTTGTTTTGACGATTAACGTATTGGCATCGATCGTTTAAATCAATTATAAAACTATGGATTCACTGTGCTAAGATAATATTTTTACAGGGTAAAGCATTATCTATAATATTCATTTTGATACCTATTAATACCGCGGGTAATTATATTGGCGAGCTGACAGTATAATTTCCGTTTAGGTATTATTTAATGAAATAAATGTGATATGAACTAATCAGTTGTCGATTAAATGTCTTGAGGCGTGGGTTGAGGCTTTCGGCCATGCATTTTCTTGATGGTATGTTCACTCATGAAATGAAATGACTGAGGGATCTGAAATTGAAAAATAGCTCAACAAAGCAAGGAAAGATTTTCTTTCTTGATTACACTTTTAATCCAGCATTAAGAACCTTACAGCGCGGTGATACAATCCTGCAGTTGAGAAAAAAACAGTCAGACGTTCTGGCCCTGCTTTGCGCGAAATATCCCTCCCCGGTTTCTCAGGACGAGTTTCTTTCGGAAGTTTGGGATGGCAGCTATGTTACCTCCCAGAGTATTGCGCAAATGATTCGCTCATTGCGCATTAGCCTTAAAGATGAATCCAAGAACATCATCGTCACTATTCCAAAGCTAGGCTATCAGCTTACCGCCGAACCCACCTGGGAGGCGTCGCTGTCCCAGCCCGAGCTGTTGCCGGACACGCTAAGCGAACGTGCTCCGGCGGCTGGCAAGCTCGAACTGGACAACATCTCTTATTCAGCTAATCCCATTATCAACTACCAGCCCGCGCTTCCCACCACGTCAATGACGGTGGTAACCTATGCGCCGCGGCGCAGGCCGGTAGAACGAAAGCTGACGTCAAGAAAGTGGTTTTTTTTCGCCGTCGCGACGCTAAGCATCATTCTTGTGGGCGTGGCCATGGGGGCCAGGGGATATGCCCAGGATCTGTTTGAAGAAAAGAAGGTATTTTTTTCTGGCGCACTGCTTGCGCAATACAGTAAGACAAGGCTAGTGGATAGCTATTTATATTGCTGCAAAACGGATCGCGGACTCGTTTGCAGTCCTAAGGCGTCGATGCTTTCAGGAAAATGCACGCTGATTACCGAAGTAATTAAAGAAGATTAACCTCAGGCTCTGCATTGTTTACCCGTTACATCAGCCTTAATTTACGATAAGTGACGGCGTTATTTAACCGACTATTCTCGTCATGCTGATTAAAGCAATAACGCAGGCCAGCGCCTGCGTTATTGCTTTACCTTACCTGCATGAGAAGAGCGTTGGGACGCTGGGCGAGGGAGGAACCGCAATTTTGTCGAGGGTGGCCGTCTGGTGGGCAATAAGTGAGACAATGTTCCGCACATACTTTTCACGCAGAACGGCCGTTCGCGAATGGTAGCTGCCAATCCCGTCCCAGGTATAGCCATACTGCTCAATTTTCTGCTTCAGGATCCAGGTCCCCGAAAACACATTGGCGCAGCTGTCCCTGCGCAGGCGCTGCTCATCAATCCCCCGGCTTTTCAGGCTGTTAAAATGCACCGTGTTAATTTGCATGATGCCAACGTCCACGGTTTTATTCTTATTGATATTCAGCGCCTGAGGCTGATTCTTCGATTCGTGCCAGATTATCGCTTTGATAAGCAGTGGGTTAACCTGGAAACACTGCGCTGCCTGAGTAATACAATCGCCGCCCTGAGCGAAAGCATTAAAAGAGAGAAATAAAGGGCTGACGAGAGCAATAACGGTTTTGATCTTCATGATGTAAATACCCGGCACTACGCCGGGTTTGGGTTAAATGAATTAGAAGGACGCGTCGTCGTCGGTTTTGGTGAAGCTTTTGTAGAGCATGTTGTTGTAAAACATATTCACGCCGAGCATCTGGGTCGTCATCCTGTCGAGGGTGCTGTCGGTGTATGTCTTATATTCTTCGTCTTTGCGCAGGATGCCGTCAGCGATGAGGATCGCCGAGTTCAGCTCCTGCATTGAGATCTTCTCACCCGGTTCGGCCAGCTGTTTAAGCTGGTCGATCACGTCGTTTAAAGTACCTTCAGGCTGATTTTGCTTAAAAAAGTCCAGCACCTTATCGTTAAAACTGCTGCCCGTCGCATTTTCTTCATCGGATGCGCTGGAGTAAGCGGCAAGGGCAGCAGGGGAGGCTGGGTTAATCTGACTCATCGTGTTCTTCCTGTTGATGTTCTGAATAGGTGGATGTGAGGGGAATTTGATTGCTGAGGCCAATAAGCTGGCTGGCGATGTCTCGCAGCACGTCAGGGGCCAGATGCGCCATTACCGCCTCGGTGGGCGCGACCTGTTCATCGGCATGATGTAGCCACTGGCGACAGAGTGATTCACTGGGAAAGCGGATGGCATCCATATCATTTTGCACGGTGATATGGTTGTCATCGGTGAACTGATAGTTTGAGGCGTCGGCACCTTCCGGCAGCTTCACGGCAGCGGGGATGATGATCCGCAGCGCCTTCTGGTGACCGCACTTTTCCTGCAGGTGGTGAATAATTCGATGCACGATCGTTGTGTCGTGCAGCGCGCTTTTCAGCGCACTGCCGACCTGCTCACGAAACTGCGTCTGGTGCTGGCGCTGCAGGCGCTGATATTCATCAATCAGCGTCACCAGCTGGTCGAAGAACAGGCGAAAACCGGCTTCAAAGCCCTGCTTTTCACAGCTCTCTCGCAGCCTGATGGTCTGTAATTCATATTCCGCGTGAATTTCACTGCAGCGGCTGAGGGTGCGCTCAAGCGCTACGGTCATTCGCTGATGGCGAGTCCGTTCACCGGACTTAACCACAACCTGGTTATCGATATCTTCAGGAAGGGTATCAGTAGTAATGGTTCGCATAGGTCAGGGCCATTCGGAGTAGATTGATATGGTTAAGCGTTTTTCCCACCGGCAGCGGCTCAATCGATATCCCCACGGGGAAGTGCAGGAGCAGGCGCTGGCGTAGCGCCTGAGGTAACCCGGGGAACTGGCTTAGAATAAATGCCAGCCCACAGGAGGTGGTTGCCATTGAGGTCTGGCTGCCGGGATTGAGCACAATCCCGTGGGGCATTGGCAATGAAATAAAGGCCAGAAGCCGCGGATCGGACATCAGCAGCGCGCCGCGCTTCAGCAGATGATTACGCATGAGATAGCCGCCAATCAGGTGCGCCGTTTCCGGAATCAGATGCCAGCAGGACAGCATCTGCGACAGGGTTTCATTATCGGATCGCCACGCTGGCGGAAGATGGCTGAGCTTACCCTGACGGAGAAGCCACAGGTTACGCAGCGTCGGGCAGTCGATCTCGCCACCGGCTAGCGCTGGCGGGAGATGGCTCATGTGGGCGTACCCGGCCGGCGCATAGAGAATGGACATCATATGCTGATCGTCGGCTCTCATGGTTCCGCGGTCTCCGGCGCGAGCGGCTCCTGGCCGTGCTCTTTTTCAACCGGCGGGCGGCGGCTCACGCGATAAAGCATATAGCCTGATGTGACCGCTCCGCAGAGCGCGAGCGCAGCGAGAATGAGGATCCAGGTGGCCGGCAGAGCGTCAGGGACTTTGGTTGGCGTAACGTACTGGATCATCGGCGCCGGGAAGAGCACAACCGAGATATTTTCATAACGCACGTCATCAAAGCTGTTTTTAATCAGAGACTTAACCTGTGAAATGAAGAGATTATCATCAAGTTCACCCTTGTAGGTGATGATCACCCCGACGTGACCGGTTGGCGTTCTGCCGCTGTCGTTGTTGAACGCCGGATAGCTGACGTGAACGCGCGCGTTAACGACCTGCGCTATCATGCGCAAAGATTGCTCAAGCCTTTGCTCCTGGAGAGAAAGAACGCGCGCCTGTTCAGCATTAGGGGAGGAGACGAGCGCGCCCTCGGGAAAGGCCTGGGCTATCTGCACGTCTGCGGACCACGGCAGCTGGTACTGGTTGATGATTGACAGCGCGGCGGTGCTTTCGGACTTGTTCACCGCAACGGTATAGCCCGCCTTGAGCGTGCCTTCCTTATTGGCAGAGATGTTGTGCTGTTGCAGGACGGCCAGCACCTGATTGGCCTGTTCCTGGGTCAGGTTAAACAGCAGCTTTTCGTCATTACAGGCGCTCAGCATCAACGCAAAAAGGACTACCGCCAGGGCGCGGAAATATTTATTGCTCATTATTGCGATTTTCCCAGGGTTTCAATGGTGCTCACCCCCTTACGCGCCAGCGTGCTCACCAAAGAGACATAGTTGCTGTACTCGCCGATATAGCTCTGCAGCATCAGTAGCTTTTGCGGATCGCTGGTGAACTGGGGCGACTGGCTGAGCGTGTTAATGACGTTCTTGAACTGCATGTCGGTGTCGCTGATTTTATTAAACGTGCTGGCAACCAGATTATTGAAATACTGGTCATGTACCGTGACGGAGGTATTGTCCTCAGGATTAATACCGTGTGGGCTCAGGCGAGTTAATGCTGACAATGCTTCAATTGGCTGACTCATAAAATCTCCAACAAAAGGAAAGGGTACGAAAAATTCGTACCACTTATAATTAACGGAAGTTCTGAATAATGGCTGCGCCAATATCCTTATAGGCTTTAACCGTACTGGTTTGGGCGTTACGGAACAGCGTGTATTCCTGCAGCTTCGCCTGATAGTTTGCCAACACGGCGGGATCGGATGGGTCGGCTTCAAGCGCCGTTTGGGCATCCTGAAGCTGCTTCATCATTTCAGCCGCACCGGCTTCGAACGCGACCGAGACGTCATCAAGAAAATAACCGTTGCTCGTGGGGGTGGTTGGGTTTGGATTTGTATCAGCCATTTATATCTCCTTGCTTTAATGGAAAGTACCAGTGACGAGGGTTTAAAAACAAATAACCGTTCGATGAGTCAAGGTAAGATTTATTCTCTAGCCAATTCTCATTGAGGTTAATCGAAAAATTAATGATGTGGGTTCCCCATTGACGATTGAAATCATTGATAAAGCGCTGCAGTGCCGAAAGGGCATTATCGCTGAGCGCGTCGCGGATCACTAAGGCGTAGCCGCTGGGCGACGTTATTTGGCGATAATGAATGTGCATGCGGTCTAATCCCTGACGGGCATCCTGCAGGAGCTGCTGTTTGCTTTTAATAAATACCTGGATATCAAGCGCAAACGGTATTTTCTTAAGGGCTAATGACGTCAGCTGCTCTCGCTGAATGGAAGACAGATCCTGCCAGAGAATAATGACAGGGTGCTGGGGCTTGCCGTAATCGATCTGCACAACCGGATAGCCTGACTTGATCAGCGCTTCGACCGTGGCTTTCTGGTGCTGAACTAACCATAAGGGAGTGACGTTATTATTCTCACCCAGCTTGAATAAGGCCTCTTTGACCCACTCCAGCGCCTGGTATTTGCTTGCCAGAACGTAAATTGTGCTGTTCTCACGGCCTCGATAAATATCGATAGCCGCAGGCGCGCCGGCGAGGGCCTCATTCAGGTTTAATACCTGACGATCGCTTTCCAGTTTTTTATACCAGATAACGGCAGCGGTAATGATTAATACCAGCAGAATGGCCGCGCCAACGATCAGCGTATGATGCTTTTTCGCATTAAACTCGGCAATCGTCTCCTGAGCGTTAAATTCTGCATCAACATTAGGGGGAAGCGCAAAATTACGGACGCTTTCCGGCCACTCATCTTCACTGCGCTTAAGGGCGAAACGAATATGCTCGCGGGTAAATATTTCGTTTTCATTAACGGTGGTCGGGAAACTGTTATTCTCATCCTGAACCTCTATCCGAAAGCTGCCCGGGCCTTCGCCGTCTTCTGCTGGCGCCGAAAGGCGTAAAATGAGATTCGGTGATGGCCGATCGCAAGGGATATAGAGCGTATTATGGGTATATGCCGCGGCATGTTCACCGCTTGATATCGCTGCGCTACCGGCATCGTCGATAGCAATGCCTTGATTAATAATGATAAAATAGTCATCTGCTGGCAGGTTTAATTCACAGCCAAACATAGGGCCAAACAGCACCTTCAGTGTGTAGCTTTTCTTTGTCTCTGGCACAACAGGCATCGCTTCAGTTATTTCATTCATGTCGCTGTTCATCGAAAAGGACCATTCAATATAAAAAAACAATCAAACGGATGCGGCATCCGTACGATTGTATATTTAATCTGCTACCGTTAAATTGTTTGCCACCGGTTTCAATATACGGGCCAGTTGCTGTTAATAGACTGTTGGGTCAATCAAAATATAAATGATATTTGATCTTCTATTGCATCCCGATTGCGCCGCGTAACAACAGTCGTCTTCGGGAAAATGAATATACGGACACCAGGAATAATCTGCAACAATTCGTTTTGATCTTTTTTTGAAGTTTTTATAATAAAAATTATTAAAAATTTAATCTTATTTTACGCCGTTGACCGTACGGAATTTTCTGATAATTTTACGGAAATTCCTAAAATCCGTGCTCGTTTATTTGTCTTTATCTGATTCGTTAGTATTGATAGACATGCTTACTCACCTAGGGTGCAACGATGATAAATAATCAGAAACAATGCCATCTGGAGCAAAAATCACAGCCGCTCCTGTCTGATGATATGCTCAGAGGGAAAACGCATAAAATTGATGGTAAAGATATCAAGTGTCACTCAGCGATTCTATTTGCACGGCCGGTTAATCAGCATTCCGTTATGTCACTCTCTGTCGACCAAACGGAGGAAGAGAGCGCAGTGGCGTTCGATGCTATTCGTCATGCTGTAATAATTGCCACCCTGAGCGAAATGCACTTATGTTTTTCTGGGGAATGGATTGTTGAGGTTATGTCGATGCCCCAGGCGACGACGCTTTTTTCGTTTCTCGACTATCAGGCGAAATGCCCGGAAGCCAGCGGCGAGAATATCGTGGGGCAGAATAATGTGATGCTGCTTAACGCCTCTCATCTGGTATTAAAGGTTGAGCAAGAAAGTCATTCGCTGATAGCGCTGCTTATTTCAACGCTATTAAAACCGCAGGACCGTCGTCTGGAAAGTCTGTTCACCTTTGTGCGTAACGTCGAGAGTTATTGGATTGCGTATTTTTTGCTGTCGCAGGTCATGAATGAAGATAAAGAGAGCGAAACGCACAAAATTTATAATGCCAGTCGAATCTATGGCGTTTCAGAATCCTATTTCAGAAAGCTGTGCCACAACGCCTTTACACGAAGCCCAAAAAAACAGCTGCGCTTATGGCGCGCGGCGAATAGCGCATTGCAGCTGATTGAGAATGACCAGTCCATTGCCACTATCGCGGGTGACAATGGTTACGCTTCGTCCTCGCATTTCTCCAGCGAAATTAAGTCGCTGTTTGGCATCACCCCCAGGGAGTTTAAAAAAATTGGAAGGTTTGTTTCATGAATAAGTTTGTTCGCAAAACGCTGAATTGCAGAGTGCCTTGTCTCCTGCTGACGGTATTGTCCAGCGTGCCGGCTGGCGCAAATATGCTGAATACCTCCTCGGCGCCCGCGACGTCCGTTCAGTCGACGGCGGAAAATACCTATGTCGCGAGCAACAACAGCGTTCAGCAGCTCTTTTTTGTGGTTGGCGGCGCGCTCCATAAGCCTTTTATCGTCAGCGTCGAGGCGGCGAAGAAGCGGGTATCCGGTAATTTTGACCTCAACGACCCGAAGTCGGTGCTCGATACCGTGGCCGCCCGAACCGGCCTTATCTGGTATGACGACGGCAGCTCGGTCTACATCTACGACACCAGCGAAATACAAAGTAGCGTCGTGCGGCTGGCCTTTGCGCCCTATGACCGGCTGGTCGCTTATCTGCAGTCTTCGGGCCTGTACGATCCGCGATTTCCACTTCGTTCCGACGGACGTTCGGGATCGTTTTACGTTTCGGGCCCGCCGGTTTACGTCGAGCTTGTCTCCGCCGCGGCAAAGTATATTGATGCTACCTACGCCAGGCCGGGAACCGGAGAGACCACGATCCGCGTAATTAAGCTGAAAAATACCTTCGTCAACGACCGTAACTATACCCAGCGCGACGTGCCTATCACCGTGCCCGGCGTGGCGACGGTGCTGAATCAGCTGTTAAACAACACCAGCAGCCGCGAGGGCGGGCGTTCAGCGCCGGCGGGCGCGAACATTACCGTTGATAACGATACGCGCAGCGCGCTGGAGGCGGCGTCGGCGACGCAAAAAGGCAACTTTCCTCCGCTGCCGTCATTTAACGCGGCGCCTGCGGCGAGGAGCGGGGCGGTAGACCGGGATATTCCCAGCCAGCAGACCATCAACATCGTGGGGTATTCCGACACCAACAGCCTGCTTATTCAGGGCTCCGAGCGCCAGGTGAGCTTCGTTGAGGATTTGGTAAACGCTATCGACATTCCTAAACAGCAGATCCAGCTCTCCCTGTGGATTATTGATATCTCTAAAGACGATATCAACGAGCTGGGCATTCGCTGGCAGGGCGCGGCGAAGATGGGCAATACCGGGGTGACGTTCAACACCAGCTCCCTGACGCCGGAAGGCAGCCTTCATTTCCTGGCGGACATCTCCGCGCTGGCGAAAAAAGGGAGCGCGCAGGTGGTGTCTCGCCCGGAGATCCTCACCCAGGAAAACGTTCCGGCGCTGTTTGACAACAACAGCAGCTTTTACGCGAAGCTGATCGGCGAACGCACCTCGTCGCTGGAGAAGATCACCTACGGCACGATGATAAGCGTGCTGCCGCGTCTGGCCCAGCGTCAGCAGGAAATCGAGATGATCCTCAATATTCAGGACGGCGGCCTGCCGCTGAACGCCGATGGCTCCACGGAAAATATCGACAGCCTGCCGATGGTCAACAATACCCAGATCAGCACCGAGGCGCGCGTGCCGGTGGGCTATAGCCTGCTGGTCGGCGGCTATAGCCGCGACCAGGATGAGCACCATAGCCTCGGGATCCCGCTTCTGCGCGACATCCCGTTTGTCGGCAAGCTGTTTGACTACAGCTACACCAGCCACAAAAAGATGGTGCGCCTGTTCCTGATCCAGCCGGGCCTTCTCACCAGCGGTGAAACCTGGCAGGGGCGCACGGAAAACAACCCGGTTCTGGGACGTACCTGGACGGGCAACGAGGTGACCCTGAAATCGGCGGTCTCCATGCTGCGCGAAACGATGAAAGGTAATTAAGGGCTTCTCTCGTGATTAATATTCGTTCTGTTCCCGGCGTTGATTTTAAACGCATCGATACCCCGGCGCCGCAGAGCCACTCCGGGTCGCTGATGGCGGACGGGGGAGAGGAAGTACAGCCTCTTAACCTGCAGCAGGAGCTAAGCAATGCGGCGGAGGAGATGGCCGACATCCTCAGCGCCTTTGGTCGATTCAGCAAGCTGGGGCGAAAAAACGACAGCGCGGACAATGATTTCGTCTCCGCCATGCTTGAGGACCAGGCCGATGAGAAGCTGGATACGCTCATTCGCCAGGTGGCAAAGCTGCGCGACGTTAATACGCTGATTAATTTTGCCCGCCAGCTTTTCCCCAACGACAGCGATTTGATGCTGGCGCTGCGGGAAATGCTGCTGAGCCGCCAGCTGTCAGAGCTGCAGAAAAAGAAAATCAAAGAGGCCATTGCCGATCTGGAGAAGTTCGGCGACAGCAAGAAGATGCAGTCCGGGATAAACGTTGGCCGTCTGGCCAGGCGTTTTAGTCAGGAAAGCGAAGGCAAGCCGCTGTCGGCGAAAGATCTGCGCAACAGCTACCTTAACTTTCTCGAGCTGGATATGCCGGCGGGGTTTATCTACAAAGACTGGGTTGATGTGTACGGCTATGAAAACCGCACCCGGCTGCTCGCCTTTACCCTGGCGGCACTGGTCGCGGATATGAAGGCGAACGAGCCTGGGGTGCACTCTTCGGAGTTCGGCCCGCTGAGCGCCAAGCTGTCAGACGCGCGGGTATTAAACACGCTCGACAAGCTGCTGAATGAAAATTTTGCGCAGTTTCCGTTTCGCGAGCAAATGCGAAATCAGCATCTTCTGGCGGGAGAGGCCGAAATTGTCGCGCTGTATATTACGGGCCTCGTGGATACTGATGAATTTAAGAGCGTCCTTAAGCGTTTCAGTAAAGAATTTATGTCCCTGCTGTTGCTTAAACAGCGTGCGACGGTGATGCAGGCATTACGCAATATTTTTAACCTGACGCCTGAATTTCTCTTTGCGGACATCATGTATCGCGAAATTATTGTGGATCATTTATCCATGATATTACGCAAAATGGCTGAAAAAGAGAAAACCACGGGCATCTGGAACGAACACTATAAATAATTGCCGATGGTGAACCATCGCCTCCAACTTAATGCGTAAATAAAATGATTGAAAAGTTTATTCTGCAGCTTCGCAGCCGGCCAGAACTCATTATCCTGTCGATAATGATCATGGTGGTGGTGATGTTGATTATTCCCTTGCCAACGTACCTGGTGGACTTTCTTATTGGTCTAAACCTGACTATGGCATTATTGATTTTCATCGGCTCGTTCTATATTACGCGGGTGCTGGAGTTTTCAACCTTCCCGTCAATATTGCTGATTACGACCATCTTCCGCCTGGCCATATCGATCAGTACCAGCCGTCTGGTGCTGACCGATGCCGATGCCGGTGAAATTATTGCCAGCTTCGGTGAGTTCGTGATTGCCGATAACCTGGTGGTCGGCTTCGTTATCTTCTTCATCGTGACCATCGTGCAGTTTATCGTGATCACCAAAGGGTCGGAGCGTATTGCCGAGGTGGCGGCGAGATTCTCCCTTGACGCAATGCCGGGCAAGCAGATGAGCATTGATGCCGATCTGAAGGCCGGGGTGATCGATGAAAAAGAGGTGAAGCGACGCCGTAGCGACCTGGAGGCAGAAAGCCAGCTGTACGGCGCGCTCGACGGGGCAATGAAGTTCATTAAAGGTGACGCCATTGCCGGGATCATTATTATCTTCGTGAACCTTATCGGCGGTATTTCCGTCGGGGTGCTGCAGCACGGGATGGATCTCTCCCACGCCATGTCGGTCTTTACGCTGTTGACCATCGGCGATGCGCTGGTGGCGCAGATCCCGGCGCTGCTCATCTCGATAAGCGGCGGGCTGATCGTGACCCGCGTGAATAACAGCGAGAACAGCAACCTGGGGGCAAGGATCCTCCAGGATATGTTCTCCAATAAATTTATTCTGCTGGTTACCGCCGTGCTCGCCATCGCGCTTGGCCTGCTGCCGGGGTTCCCGCTGCCCGTATTCCTGCTGCTCGCGGCGATTTTGTTTGGCATTTACATCAAAGATAAAATTGACGAGAAAAGAGGTAAAAAACCGGCCGCACCGGCAGAAGAAGAGGATGAACAACCGGTATTAAAAAGTAAGCCGGTGATGATTGACGGTGAATATATTCCGGAAACCATTCCGCTGATTATTTCCGCGTGGAAAGGCTACGAGGAGTATTTTAATGAACATAATCTCTGCTCGTTGCTGAAGCGTAATTTCTTTATTGAGTACGGCGTCCGCCTGCCGGAAGTGGTCATGAACTATGACGAGCACATCGAGCGCGGCAAGCTGACCGTGGCCATAAACGAAATTCGGGTTGCCGCCTACGATATTCTGCCGGGAATGTGCAAGGTGCTGCTGCGCGGCGAAGAGCTACAGGTGATGGACGACAGCGTGCAGGCCGTGGAAACCGCCCAGGGCGTGGCCTATTGGATCCCTGAATCGCATAGCCAGACGGCGCTGGAGCTTGGATTCTACTCCCGCTCGGCGGTGGATGAGTGTTATGCCTGCATATCCACCCTGCTGGTGCACAATATTTCGGAGTTTTTTGGCATACAGGAAGCCAAAACGCTGCTGGACGATCTGGAAAAGAAATACCCCGAGCTGTTAAAGGAGTGCTATCGCAACAATACCGTTCAGCGTATTACCGAAGTCTTCCAGCGGCTGCTGCAGGAGCGTATTTCAATCCGCAATATGCGTCTGATTCTTGAAGCGCTGGTGCAATGGGCACCTAAAGAAAAGGATCCCATTATGCTGGTTGAGCACGTTCGCGGCGTTTTATCGCGCTATATCTCCAACCGTTTTGCCGCGAATGGGCAGATTCGCACGCTGGTGATGTCGCATGACATGGAAAGCCTGGTACGCGGCGGCATTCGTCAGACGTCCGGCGGTACCTTTATTAATCTGGCCCCGCCAGAAACGGAAAATATTATCCAGAGTCTTGAAAGTTGTATTCGCAGGAACGGCGTAAACGCGCGCGACATTATATTAATGGTGTCATTAGATATCCGTCGTTTTGTGAAGAAAATAATTGAAGGCAGCTATCCAGAAATGGAAGTGCTTTCTTATGGTGACGTCGCTTCCGGTGTGGATGTTGATGTAATTGGTACATTAGAGAAATAACAGAGGTAAGAATGAAATACGATATCGTCGAATTACTGTCCAGATTGCTAAACGATGCAGGTATTAGCGATATTCTGGACAGTGATTTAAATAACCATTCGACAATTTCGCTGACCATGAAAGACGACATTCCGACTATTCATATCCGCGAGGAAAATGAAGAAGTCTGGGTATGGGCGAAAGTCATGGAAAATGCGCCCACCAGCCTGGCCTACTGCAGCGCCAGCCTGCTGCCGCTGATGATGAATCATCAGGAGGAATTCTTCCATATTGGTCAGCCCTGCCTGTATCCGATTGACGGTCACCTTGAGCTTCGCGCGCAGGTCAAAGAGAAGCATATGTCCAGTCCCGACGCGTTTCTGCCGGTGCTCGACCACTTCCTGACCATCCTGCAGGACTACCGGTCCGTGCTCGTTTAACTCCGGAGGCGAATTCGATGGTTGCGCAATGTCTGGTTCATCTTGCACACCCGCTGCGTATTCAGGGAAATGTCATAGAAGCACATTTGCCGGGAACGCGTATTGGTGAGGTCTGTGAGATTCAGAAATCCCTGCTCGAACCGCAGGTTATGGGCTTTGCCCAGGTTATCGGGTTTAACAAAGAACATACGTTGTTAAGCCTGCTTAATGACAATCAGGGTTTTTCCCGCAGCAATGTGCTTTTACCTACCGGTAAGCCGTTTCGTATCGAGGTGCATGAAAACATTGCCGGGGCCATCATTGACGCAACCGGAACCATCCGTGGACGGCTGGATGAAACCGTCCAGCCACCGCTAACGGGCGGCGTAAGCCTTGATGCCAGCGGCTCGCCGCGAGACTTTACCCAGCGTAAGCCGATCGCCGACGCGCTGGCGACCGGGGTCCGCGCGATTGACGGGCTGCTGACCTGCGGCCAGGGCCAGCGTATGGGGATTTTCGCCGCGGCGGGCTGCGGCAAAACGTCCCTGATGAGCATGATAATCGAACATTCAGAAGCGGATATTTACGTTATTGGCCTGATCGGCGAGCGTGGCCGCGAGGTGACGGAGTTTGTCGAGGAGCTTAAGCGCTCCTCCCGGCGTTCACAAGTTATCCTGGTCTACGCCACGTCCGACCGCTCCTGCGTGGAGCGCTGCAACGCGGCGCAGATCGCCACCACGATTGCGGAGTTTTTCAGTGAACAGGGCAAAAACGTTCTGCTGTTCGTGGATTCCATTACCCGCTACGCGCGCGCCCTGCGCGACGTCGCGTTAAGCATGGGCGAGCTGCCGGCGCGAAGAGGGTATCCGGCCTCGGTGTTTGAGGCGCTGCCCAAGCTTCTGGAGCGCCCGGGGCGCTTTCTAAGCGGCTCGATTACCGCGTTTTATACCGTCCTGATTGAAAACGAGGAAGAGTCGGACGTCATCGGCGATGAGGTGAGGTCAATTCTCGATGGACATATTTATCTCAGCAAAAAGCTGGCGGCAAAGGGGCATTATCCCGCCATCGACGTCATGCAAAGCATCAGCCGCGTCTTTACCCAGGTGACCAGCGAGGATCATCAGGTTCTGGCAACGCGTTTTCGCGAATACCTCGTGCGCCAGAAGGATATGCAGCTCTATCTCGACCTGGGGGAATATCGCCGGGGTGAAAATACGGAGAATGATGCCGCCTTCGATCGTAAAAACCAGATGGAGGCTTTTCTGCAACAGCGGATGAGCGAAAAAACGGGCATGCAGGCCTGTCTGGAGGCGTTATATGGAAGCGTGGCGTAAAGGGCGCGAATTTGTCGGCATGCTCGAGCGCAAGCAGCAGGTATTACAGCAGGATATCGTTAAAACCGAAAATAGCCTGGCCCAGGTGAATATGCAGATTCAGCAATATCAGAAGGAGTTTTCAGATATTAATCAACAAATAAAAATGCTGACCCCCGCGGGGGTAATGAGCCGGGCGGATATTTATAAAGGTATAAGGCAGCAGGGCGCGTTACTCACGCACCAGCAATATGTCTTCCATAAGATCAATCAGCTCGAGAGTGAACAGCAGAAGCTTGAGCACAATAAAGAACAGCTGCGCGCCTCAATGACCCGGCTGGATAAGAAGCATTACAAACTGAATTATTATTTGCAGCCGCTGCGCCGAGATTATCTTCGCCGCTGTGACAACGCTGCTGAAAATGAAATCCAGGAGATGGCGGGATATGGTCGAAAAAGTTTCTGAGGTTAACGTTAATACCGCGCTAAATAGCGGCTCCGCGTCGGATGACAGCGTTTTACTGGAATGGGTGGATAAGAAGAAAAAGCAAAACCGGCTCGATGAACAGCCCGCTTCAGCGGCGGTGACCGCGCAGATGCTGGTGCAGGTGCTCTACGGCGCGCTCACCGGCGGCGGGTGGCAGTCAAAGGAGAATAAGGCGGCCAGCGCCGCGGCGGTGCCCGAGGCTGCACGGCCGTTGAACCACAGCCACAGCGATGACGGCCTGCGCCAGAAGGTGATGCTGGCGGCTTCCGCCCGGCATGAAGCCGCGCCGGTCAAGCCGCTGGCCACCGGCGACAGGCCGACAGCCGCAGGCAGCCCGGCGAAAGAGGGGGAACCAACGCCTCGCGCGGCGATCGCCCCGGTCAGGCAGGCGGACGCCAGGGCGATCGCCCAGCCGGTGGCCGTCGAGCCCGCAGGGGCAGAGACGACCGTCATTTCTCAGCCGCTAACCGCGCGGGTGACGCAGCGTGAGGGCGCGAGCCGTCACCCTGAGAGCAGCCCGCGGCGTAAGGATGAGCTGAACGAGGAGAAGCCGATTTTTGCGCCGGGCAGGGCGGTAGATTTCAGAACAAACGCGCAGAGCGAACGGCAGGTGCAGGCCAGGGCCGTACCGGCGACCCTGCAGCAGCTCAAGGGCCAGGTGAACGCCGCGACGGCAGCGCCGTCGGCCAAAGAGGCGCAAACGCTCGAGGTGGATTATTCGTTCCAGCGCTGGTCTGGCGACCACTCGGTGAAGGTAACCATCCCCGCCCAGGCCCTGCGGGAGGGCAACATGACGCTGCTGCCGTCGGACGCCCGCGCGGCGGATGCGCTCTCGCGCAATCTGGGCACGCTGGCGGGGCATTCGCCGGAGCTTTTGCAGCCGAGGCAGGAGCGGGACGAACAGCAAAAGCGCGAGCAGCAGCCCCAGCAGGATGAGGAGCAAGAATGAGTTTACGCCGCCATTTGCGCAAGCGTTGTGAGGACCAGCAGCAGCTGCTGCAGCTGCATAACCGGCTTCCCGGCAGTGAAGTTTCGCACCCGGCACCGGATGCGCGCTATCTGCCGCTGAGGCTGCGTAATGAAAACGACGACCAGGCGCAAGCCTGGTTTGACGTCGACGCCTGGCTCAGGCAGATGAATCTCCATCTTCCCGGCATCCCGTGGAAGGAGGTGCCGGTGGATTATCTGGCGAGCTGGCTGGCCAGGCTCGGGCTGAATTTTTATTTCGCCGAAACGGTCTGGTCCGTTGAGGAGATTACGCCAGCGGTGGCAGAGCTCCCTCCCGCTGCGCTGTTGCTGCACGCGGATCCCTGTCCGCTGTGGTGCCTGGACTGGCCAGAAGATCCCCTTGAGCGATACCGCTCCCCGGGCATCCCGGCGTGGCTTATTCCGTACCCGCTGCAGTTTAGCCTGGGAAGCAGCCGGCTCAGCCTGTCGCAGCTGATGGACGTTGCGCCAGGCGATCTGCTGTTAATCAAGCGCCCCGAGGCGTATCTGACCGTCGGCGCGCGCCGCATTTATCGAGTGAGCTATACCCTGAATCAGGAGGTTATTGTGGAAGATCTGTATGTTGAACATGAAGAAGAGTACCGCGATGAGGATGACGCGCTGTACGAATGGGCCAGCCTGCCGGTCGAGATTGAGTTTGTTCTCGACGGCAGCAGGGTAACGCTGGTCGAACTTGAGGATATTCGACCGGGGGCCGCGCTGCCTCTGCCGCAGGATGTGGAAAAAAACATGAAGATTTACCTGAACAAGAAGCTCTTTGCGCGCGGCGAGCTGGTGGCGCTGGAAAATGGCGCGCTGGCCGTCGAGGTGAACCACGTCAACGCTGGGCTTATCGGAAATATGGGCGCATCCGATGCTGAGTAACGATATTTCCCTCATTGCCCTACTGTCGTTCTTTACCCTGCTGCCTTTTATTATCGCAGGGGGCACCTGCTTTATTAAATTTTCGATTGTTCTGATCATGGTGCGTAACGCGTTGGGGATCCAGCAGGTTCCCTCAACCCTGACGCTAAACGGCGTGGCGCTGATTTTAAGCGCCTTTGTGATGATGCCGGTGTGCCAGCGCATCTCCGAGTACATCGAATCGAACCATATCGACTTTAACAGCAGCGCGTCGGTCACGCAGCTGATGGAGCAGGGGCTGGGGAGCTACCGCGACTATCTGGTGCGCTACTCCGACCACGACCTGATCCGCTTCTTCAATAAGGTCCAGCAGCAGCGCAGCGGCGAGCCGGTGCCGGAAGTGGAAGATCATGAGTTGAGCACGCTGTCGCTCATGACGCTGATGCCCGCGTATGCATTAAGCGAAATTCAGAGCGCGTTTAAAATCGCATTCTACCTGTACGTGCCGTTTGTCGTGATTGATATGGTGGTCTCCAGCATATTGCTGGCGCTCGGGATGATGATGATGAGCCCGGTGACGATCTCCATTCCAATTAAACTCATCCTGTTTGTGTCGATGAACGGCTGGGCCTTATTAACCAAAGGATTGATCGCTCAATATGCGGATCTGATGACATCATGAATAACGTTTTATTTATTGGAAATACGGCGCTGATCGTGGTGCTGAAACTGACCGCGGTACCTATTGCCTTTGCCACCGTGGTGGGCATTATTGTTGGCTTATTCCAGACCATTATGCAAATTCAGGAGCAAACGCTGCCGTTTGGCCTGAAAATGCTGGCGGTCTTCGCCAGCATTTTTATGCTGATTGAATGGTTCTCGGCAGAAATGATGAACTTTGCTAACCAGGCTTTTTATATGGCTTTTCGCTAACACGGAATCACTATGCTGTTTGTTGCGTTGTATCTTAATTTTCAGCACAGCGTGCTGACGTTTGTGATGGTGTACGCACGGCTGGCAATCGTTTTTTATATGCTGCCAGCGCTAGGCGAACGGGTCTTATCCAATTTAGTTATCAAGAATACGATTATTGCGCTGACGATTATCGGGCTGTGGCCGAGTTTTGCCACGGTGGTCACGCCGGAGCAGGGCTGGTTTATTATTCTGATAAAAGAGTTCGTCGTTGGATTAATTCTGGCGGTCACGCTGTGTATTCCCTTTTGGATCGTCACGGGCCTGGGTGAAATCCTTGATAACCAGCGCGGGGCCACCATCAGCGACAGTATCGACCCCGTGAACGGCGTGCAAAGTTCAATATTGTCCGGCTTTCTCAGCTTTGCTTTCGGCGCGATTTTTTTCGTCAGCGGGGGCATGCTGAAGCTGATGGAGGTGATGGTCCAGAGTTACGAAATGCTGCCGAGAGGCAGTTCGCTGGACGGCATACGCTGGGAGCATGCGGGCGTACTGCTTCAGGTGCTCATGCAAAACAGCATCATGCTGGCAGCGCCGATCATGCTGGTGATGATGACGGCGGAGATGCTGCTCGGCGTATTTGCTCGCTACTGCCCACAGCTCAACCCCTTTTCGTTGTCGCTTACGGTGAAAAGCACCATCGCCTTTATCGTTTTTCTGTTTTACGGTTTCCAGGCATTAACCGAGAAACCGCTGCAGCTGTTTTCCATTGCCGACTTCCGTCAGTTTATTTCCTGAGAGGACGCAATGGCTGAAAAAACAGAACAACCTACCAGTAAAAAACGGAAAGATTCGGCAAAAAAAGGGCAGACGTTCAAAAGTAAAGACGTCATTACCACCGTTATTCTGCTGGTGGGGATTTATTTTCTGGCGCACGCCGTGAGCTTCGGCCCGTTTATCTCATTTTATACGCATCTCTTGCAGTATCCGACCCGGCCCGGCATGGGCGTATTCCTGCTGGAGCTCGCCAGGATTTTTTTCACGCTGGCTTTGCCTTTTATTGCGGTATGTACCCTTGTCGGTTTTGCTGCCACCCTGCTGCAAACGGGATTTACGCTGGCGACCGAAGCCATCAAGCTGAATTTTAAGGCGCTAAACCCCGTGGAGGGGATCAAGAAAATATTTAGCATGCGCACCGTTAAGGAGCTGGTGAAGTCGCTTTGCTATCTCGTGGTGTTCGCCGCCACCTGCCATAGCCTGATTCAGGAGGATCTCCGCCAGGCGTTGACGCTGTATCGCGCCGACATGCCGGGACTGGTCGCCGTGTGGGTAGCGCTGGCGGTGAAGGCGGTAGTGGTATTTATTGCCTGGTCCATCTTTGTGCTGCTGGCCGATCTTCTGGTTGAGTACTTCCTCCATTTTAAAGATATGAAAATGGATAAACACGAGGTGAAGCAGGAGCACAAGGAGAGCGACGGCAACCCGCAAATTAAAAGCGCGCGGCGCCGTGCGCATCAGGAGCTCCTTACCGGGGAGGAGATGGCGGCGGTACGCAATTCAGAAGTCGTGCTGGCGAACCCGACCCATATCGCCATGGGGGTCTATTTTAACCCTGAGGTCGCGTCGCTGCCCTTTATTGCCCTGCGTTGTACCAATCTGAAAGCGAAGGCGGCGATTGCCTACGCCGAGAAAGTTGGCGTGCCGGTGGTACGTAATATTCCGCTGACGCGGCGGCTTTATCATACCTACAGCCAGTACAGCTTCATTTCGCTGGATGATGATGTGCTGATGGACGTGATGGACGTGCTCATCTGGCTACGCCAGGTCGAAGCGGCAGGGATCGCTCCCCTCGAGGCAGAAACCGCCCCACCACAGCCTGATTCTGAGAACGGCCCCCTTCCATAGTTCTGCCCCGGGGGCTGTGCGGTTTTTTTGTATTAACGACCCATGGACAACAGTAAGATGTTTATATCTTCTTGGCTGTCTGTCCATACGTCAATTGCGTGACTTATACGTTGCTTATTAATAAGGGAAGAGACACAGATGGTTGATAGAAATATGCTTGAATTTCTCACCGATGATGAGACTTATAAAACGGATGAAGAGTTGGATGTTTATTCTGACCGCTTGCTGGATGCCCTTCAGAATGGCGCAACGATGAAGGATATCCACGGCGTATCCAGCGACACGATGCAGGATGTTTATAAACTCGCATATGATTTTTATCACCAGGGAAAGCTGAATGACGCTGAGTCATTGTTCCGTTTCCTCTGTATTTATGACTTTTACAACCCCGAATACGCAATGGGGCTGGCGGCTGTGTATCAGCTGAAAAAAAATTATGCGAAAGCCATTGATTTCTACGCTCTCGCCTATTCCTTATCGAAGGAAGATTATCGACCGATGTTTTACGCCGGGCAGTGTAATTTAATGCAGCGTCAGGCTGCGCAGGCCCGAAAATGTTTTGAAATTGTAATGGAACGCTGTCGCGATCCGTTATTAATCGAGAAAACTGCAGCTTATCTTTCCGCGATGAATAAATTAAAGCGCGAACAGCCTAATGAGATGGAGCAGAAAAATGAATATGAGGAATTGTAATGAATATGCGTGTCGATAGCCAGGATGCCGGGAGTTATCACCAGGTTAGTCTGGAAATAGGAAAAGACGAACTTAAAAAGCAGTCTGAACAGGCCAGGCGTCTTGGGAATGACGGCTACAAAAACCACGCGCAGGCGGGAAGCGTTAAAAGCGCCGTGCAATCGTTACAGCCGGAGCAGCTGCTGGCGGTGCTGAAAAATACCCAGCAGGCGCTGGGGGGCAATGGCGGCAAGGCGGCCATTAACGCCCAGGAGATGCCCGTGCTTCAGTCGCCGCAGGGCGGTGATGAAAAGGCCGCGGCCAGCGGTGGCGGCCAGCGCTCCAGCGCGGCCGAGCTGACCGAGCTGCTGGGGAAAATTACCCAGCTCACGGCGAATACGTCGCTTGAGAAAATGCTCTCTCAGCTCAACAGCTTCAACGCGATGATGTTGGGCGCCACCAGCGCATGGTCTGAAATGGCCGCGATGCTGGAGCAGCAGGGAACCCAGTGGGCCGCCGATTCCGACGCCCTCAAGGCGGCGCAGCAGCAGGCCGACGGGCTTTCCAGCGACGTCGATGCCGCGCAAAAGGCGCTTGATAGCGCGCAGTCGGAGCTGGACGCGCTCAAGAATCAGGCCGCCGGGCAGGATCCGGTGCCTGACGATCTGCAAAAGCAAATCGACAAGGCCCAGACAGCGGTGAACAGCGCCCAGCTCGCGCTCACGACGGCTACCGGTCTGTATAACGGATTCGTTGAAAAGACCCTGAACCCGGCAAAAGCCGCTGAATCAAATTCGCGCATGGCGCTGGAAGCGACGCAAACCAAATCCCAGGCGCTGATTAACACGCTCACGCCGCAGCAGCAGAGCGCCGTGGAGTTTCAGCGCAAGCAAAACGATGACCAGTCGAAAAGCCTCAACTTCCTGATGGCGCTGATGTCCCAGCTGATTGCCAAAAGCTCCAGTGACGATCTGCAGGCTACCGCAGAGCTGAAGCAGAAGCTGGCGGAAGCCTCGGCCAAGGACGCGGAGAAAAAGGCCAAAGAGTACGAAGAAGAGGTACGTAAGGCTGAGGAAATGCAAAAAACGATGGGCTGCATCGGGAAGGTCCTCGGATGGCTTATCACCGCCGTGAGCTTTGTTGCCGCCGCGTTCACCGGCGGGGCGTCGCTGGCGCTGGCCGCCGTCGGCCTGGCGCTGGCGATCGGTGACGAGATTAACCAGGCGATCACCGGCAACTCCTTTATGGCCGACGCGATGAAGCCGCTGATGGATGCGATCGTCAAGCCGCTGATGGAGCTGATGGGCAAGATGTTTGCCGGCATCCTTGAGGCGATGGGCGTCGATAAAGAGACGGCCGAAATGGTCGGCAAGATCCTGGGCGCTATTGCCGCTGCCGCGGTGCTGGTCGCCGGGGTGATCGTCGCCGGCAGCGCGCTGAGCAAGGTGTTTGGCGTCGTCATGAAGAAGATCGGCCTCGAAGTGGGTGAAGAAGCCAGCAAGACCATGGGCAAAAGCGTGGCCGCCGAAGTGCAGAAAGAGGTGACTCAGGATCTGGCGAAAACCACCCTGCGCACCGCCGCGAAGGAGGTGTCTGAGGAGGTGGCGAAAGAGGTGACCGAACAGGCAACGAAAACCACCATGCAGCGGCTGATGGACAGCGCCTTTGCGCAGGCCTTCAAGCGCGTGTTCCAGGGCTTTGGCCGGGCAGCGGGCATGGACGAAGTCAAAATGGGCACAATTTACAACCGTACGCAGATGGCGGTGACCGGCGCGGCGGTGGTGAACACCTCCATTCAGGTCGCTGGCAGCATCGTGGTGGCCGACATGATGGTTGAGGCCTCTAAGACCAAGGCTCAGATGATGAAAGACGCCGCGCTGCAGGAGCTGCTCAACGAGATGATGAATCGTGCCATCGATACCTTCACGCACCGCATGGAGACGGTTAACCAAATTGTGAAAAACATTTCCGCCGTGGCTGACACCCAGCTGCAGGCCGGCAGATACATCACTAAGCAGATGAGTTCCGTTGCCGGATAAGCAACGTGCATTTTTACAGAGCGATTCATAACAGGAGTAACTAATTCAATGACCACGTCTATTTCTAACGTATCCGTACGTCCCGTTCAGATCGACTTCACCGAGAGTCAAAAGACGGAAAATGCCAAGCCGGAAACGCGCAGCCTGCAGACCGTGTCCGAGTGGGCCAGCGAAAAGGGCATGCTGTCATCCGTCATGGATATGCAAAGCGCCCGACGCGATGAGGCTCAGGCCGCCGCCGTGGCGCAGCGTAACGCCGGCAATAATGTTAACAGCCAAAGCGCGATGTCAACCGTCACACTTTCTGCCGCCGGAGAAGGGGACGCGAATAAGTCTGAGCGTATGGCGTCCGCAATGCCGAGCGTGATGGCGGCGCAGACCAACATCACCCAGCCCAATAACAAAGCGGCAGAAAGCAAAAGCGCGGTTGACACGTCTGGCAATACCACCACCAACGCGGTGGGGCAGACCCGCTCTCAGCCAACGGTTGCTGGCGGCACGGATATTACCGGTGCCGATTCGGTCAAGCCGACCTTTATCAACGTCGTTGGCCCGATGAGCCAGATCGTCCTGAGCAATAAGCTGACCGTTGCGCTGCTGGAAAGTGAAAATACGCAGAATATGTCGGCGGCGAAAGCCTCGAACCGCTTTATCGAATCCACGGCGCGCAGCGCGCAGAAAGGGGTTGAGGCCGCCGAGGAGCGCCGTGATGGCGCCATCGTGGGCGGCGTAACCGCTGCGGTTGCCCAGGGCGGCATGGCGGTGGCGTCCACCAACGCGCTTCGTAAGGAGAATGCATCGCTGAAAAACAACGTCGCCGTGGCGAAAAACCAGGAATTCGGTATTACCCAGCAGAAAAATGCCATCGGCAGCGCCGGCGACAGCATGGTCATGAAAGGACAGCGCATGGACGGCAAGGTCAAAGAAACCATGAGCAAAACCCAGGGCGAAGAGCAGCTTTCCGCGTCGCAGAAGCACCTCAAGCACAATGAAGTGCAGAACAACACGCAGAAAGTGCGCGTGGTCACCGAGCTGGGCAACCAGCTGGCGAATACCACCCGCAATATCACCGAAGGGGCATATAACGTTAACGCCGCCGAAATGCAGGGCGAGGCAGATTTAGCCCGCGCCGACGGCAACCAGAACAGCGAACTGGCCAATACCCATAAAGAAGTGGCGAAAAAAGCGGCGGATACCCGCGCCGCGCTTGCCCAGGCTGCTGAAAATGTGCTCAACGCTAACAACAGCGCGGCCTCAACCATCGCCGAGCGCATGCGTTAATTATCGGCTCACTTTCCCGGCGGGAGTCATCCCGCCCTTTTCGTAAAGGATATAGAGATATGCTTCCAGTTAGCGGCAGCGCGACAGCGCCCGTTCGTTCTTTAGTTGTTGAAACGCCGATGATTTCAGCTTCGCAGGTCGCGGAAGTTAGCGTGGGCTCAACCTCGGAACTGAATACGGTGTTATTAAAACAGCTCATGTCCGCCTTAACCTCGACGGACAGTAATAATCAGCTTGAGGATGTGAGAAACGTGCTGAAGCAGCACGGTCTGGACGACGGCGATGCGGATTTACTCAAAAGCAAGGTGGGCACCGCGCTGGCAGACATAGAGGCGGCAAATAACAAGGTCGGCACGTTAGCCAGGGATGACAAGGCCACCGTGGCAAAGGTGATCTCCGCCCAGTACGAGCAGGTTGATAAAACGGCCGCTGCCCTGGGGACGGTTAAAGATGAGTTAGCGCAGAACCGCATTAAGGCCAGGCGTTCTGAGAACCAGCTCAACGCAACGATACAAACCTCGCTCCACGAAATTGCCGAAGCTGAAGAGGCCGCGAAAGCCAGGACGGGCGATAACGAGATTTCGGTTCATACCAGCTACAGCAAGCTCTGGGCGGTGATGGCCGAAGCCATTAAAAATATCAGAACCAACTACGTCGATTTCTATGCCGGTCTGATGCAGAAATATACGGAGATGTATGAGGCCTACAACGAATATGTGCAGAAAGCCAGCGCCGATGCGGTAAAGGCCGGTGAGGATGGTAATAACGTCGACTTTAATAACAACACGATGAAGGGGGGATACGATAAATTTGATAATGCCGTTAAGGGCATGGATCTCGGCAGCGTCGACAACTGGGATAAAATGACCGATGCGCAAAAGGCCAGCATGACGGCCACGCTTGAGCCAGCCTTTAAGGTTGACCAGAGCACCGGAAAAATAAGCTTCAATCTCGATCAATATAACGGCCGTCCTTATTATCCAAGCGATGGCGGCGGAAAAGTTTCTACCTCCAGCTACCAGGCATGGCTGGCGTCCTTTAACGCCGTTGGTACCGGGCTGCAAAGTAATATGCAGTCGTTCGCCCAGCGATATACGCAGGCCAACAGCACCTTCGATAACCTGAATAAAGTGCTGAGCGGCGCCATTAGCTCAATGGCCGACAGCGCTAAAGACGTGCTTAAAGCACTGGGGTGAGTTAACAGGTGAACAGCCATGCCAGTGAATACTGACTATTCTAACGCGACTCTTGCATGCTTGCCGGGGCAGGGGGTTGGTGAAACCGCATCTGCATATTATGCCCGCATGGGCGGGCTTAAATTTAGCGCGGCAATCAGCACCGAAACGCTCGCATGGTCTGATAACGAAGACACAAAGAGAGAGGATGTGCGCGTACTTAGCTATTGCACCGGTGCGAAATTGCCGCCAACAGATCGCGTATCCCATAACGTGGTGATGTTTCCGCAGCAGCGTTTACCCGCGCAGTTATTTTCGGCGCATGTCCAGCCGGAACAAACGTGGCGCGAATCAATCGCGCCCCCGGAAGTACATCATTATAAAGCCCCGGAATGCAGCTCAAAACCTAAATCATTTTTTCAGCGTTTCTGGCAGGGGCTGCTCCAATGCCTTTTACCCTGCGTCAAGTTTCAAAAATAACTCACTGGGAGAATAACTGAATGCGCGGAATTACCCGAAGTTTCTCACAAATAGAATTAATACGCCCAAACGCGCAAAGCAACGGGGTGGCAAAAAACGCCATGCAGCAGCACGAGCTGCTTGCGAAGCTCAAGCACGTTAATAATTCGGCGCGCGAGAGTTTTATTACTCAACCTCATGACGAAACGCTTGCTCGCGACGCCCTGCGCTCTGAAATTCAATTAGGCGTGCCGGATAAACTGCACAATGCCAGCCTGACCTATAACGGGACGCGGGCAAGGGATCTTATCGGATTCATCTCTGAACAGGTGAATGAGCACGGCACGCCGGCGGATAAAGCAAAGCTCGAGAGCATCAGCAACAAGCTGGCGAATCTGGCCGGGCGCGAGAAGGATGAGAAGAAAATCGCCGGTCAGCTTGACGATCTGGTGTCCAAATTTGCCCGTGGCGCGGGTGAAAAGTTCATTAATAACTTTATGGAAACGTACTGTTATCCGGCATGGCTCAAGTATCACGAAAGCCAGGGCATTGACGTTAAGGATAAAGAGACGTTTAACGAACAGCTGCATGCCTGCAGCACCGTGTTGAACAGGCGTCTGGACGTGATGAGCGAGTCGGGTAAGCCCTGGGAATTGCTGACTCAGAATATGAGCATGCTGATAGACGAATGCGCGGCCGTCTCAAAGGCGCTGATCAGGCATGACTTCGACGCACCGCCCGCTGACGCTGAGCCCGAAAAGCCTGCGCCAGCGCCTGAACCGGTAAAAGCGACGCCGGATGGCCGCAGATACGATATTTACGGTGGAGCAGACAAGGGCGGCGTGACGCTTCACATCAATAACTCTAACTCGAACCGCAACGGTGACATTTCCAATGCCCCGGTGTACCCGGGCGGCCAATCTGCGCCCGTCGATCCGCACACCAGAAGGCTTGAAATCGTTGGGGAGCTAGACATTAGCTCAAAGGAAAAGGCTGAGCTGGCTTCGCTCATTCTCCGCTCGCAGTATGGTTCTCGCGTAATTGATCATATCGAAAGCGTCAGGGTGGATAATCAGGATAGCGTGACCGAACCGCCTCCGGTCATTCCTCCTTTCGCTCAGCAGAGCGAGGCTCCGCCCGTCGATGATAGCGTAAACACGCGCCCTGACGACGTTGACTCCCAAAGGACGCGCGCGCGCGAGCAGGATCCGGATGCGCGGATCCCAGACCCGGCCAGGGACCTTTCAACCCGTCGGCAGGAAGCACCGCCGCGAGTGGAAGAGCCCCGTACTCGCTCGCAGGATGAGCAGCCGTCGCCAGCGGCCACGCGCAGCGTAGCAACGCAAACGCCAGCAACCCGTTCTGCTGGAGAAAATAAAACGACCCAGATTTACACCACCGAGCGCACGCTGGACCCGTGGAACCGCCGTGAACCGAAGGTGCATCACTTCGCGCCGATGAATAAGCCGTTGGAAGCGTTCCCCACCCTGAGGCCGGTGAATGGTCCACGCCCGGCAGCATCGCCGACGGCCGGACAACCTGTGACGCCGCCGCCCGTGGACGAGCCCATGATATCGACCAGTGACGTACTGCGCGACGGAGCGACCGTTCGCCAGGCGGTAAGGGTCACGTCTTCATACCTGCCTGAGCCCAGCGTTGCCGAACGTGTCACCCTGAGCGACGTAGGCCAGGAGGATCCGTCAGCCTCCGCGTCCGTGGACGAAGCGGATGGCCGCGTGCAGACTGCCGCGTCGGGCATTGCGTCGCCGCGGGCGAATGCCGCAAATCCATTTAGCATCGCTGAGCGAATTAAATATTTCGAAGAGGCGCAGAAGGCCGGGGCGCAGCCCGCATCTGCCAGAGTGTCCCGACCGACCAGCAGCACCGCGCCGGGGCAGGTGTTCTCCACGGTAAGAACGCGCAGCCAGTGGAATTTTGCCGTCCCTGAACCCAAATCCTTCGTTCCAAGAAATACCGAGGCGCCGGCTTCCGGCAGCGTGACGAACGCTAACCCGGCTGGAGAGCGCGACGATGAGTGATGTCGTAGTGGATAACCATGCAGAATCGCTGGTTGCTAACCTTATTTACCAGGTGAACGGCGTGCTGCCGAAGGATATTTCATTACACCATAGCCTTGTAAATGACCTGCTTATGGATTCGATTGAGCTGATCGACCTGCTGATGCGTCTTGAGGAAATTGGCGTCGCTATTCATGAGTCTGAAATAACGAGCGAGCTGACGGTGGGGGATATTGTCACTCACGTGGCGTCACTTCACTGATTCTATTTTCACCGTCGCCATTTTCTCTGGATGGCGACATTTTTCATAAACTAAAGGTATATTTATGGCGTCCATGACAATTAACTCAGGCTCTGAGCCGAGAAAAATAGATCATAGCGTTTTACATTCCGTGACGACCGCCGTTGGCGATGGCCTGAGAACGATTAAGCAAGGCTTTCTTTCCTGTCTGGAATGTGTTGCAAACTCGCTGGAAACGATGGGCAGGTACGTTCAGTCCGGTCTGCGGCACGTTGCCTCGGCGCTAGGCTCGCTTTTGCCGAATAAGAGTAAGGCTGCGGGTAACCCGAAGCTGAATACTATCCAACCGGCTACGGCGGAAGCGCTACGCCTGGCCATGACGCAACGCATGGACAACAATCCGGATTATATGGCCGGTATGTTCAGGGAAAGCCTCGAGCAGGATAAAATTCGGACGATCAACGCCGCGTTAAAGCAGCCGGAAAAGATGACCGAGGCTATCCAGCGCGGTGACGTTTCGGGCACGAACGCCTCGGCCTGCATCAAGCGCTGGCTGGGGGAAACGATCGGTGAAAATAAGCTCACGGCGGCAGAAATTGAGAGTATTAACGCTCTTAAATACAATTCGCAGGCCGTAAAAGACCTGATCTCCGAACGAATGGGCACAGATGCGCAGCGTTACGATATCTTCTGTTCATTACTTTCCGTTCCTCAGCGATATAAAGAGATCTGCGAGACAAAAGGGGTGGACACAACGTCTCCTTATAATCTCACCGTACTGACGAATGCGGGACTGCCGCTGCAGATTTTTTCGCCTGAAGCCTATATGCGCGCTCCAGCGAAATGCAACGACGCTTTGTTTGTTCTGATGGAGCATTGTTCCAGATAGTCTTTAATTAATAACGCAAGGCGCCACTGAGGGCGCCTTTCTATAATTCAGCAATTTAAAACGGACGGACAGGTGCGAATTATTTCAAATGATAACTATTTTATCGGGGGGCTGAAGGCTATCGCGGAAGAGATGTCGGCTGTGAATACCCGCCATCTGGTCATTTTTGATACCGGGCTGCGCTCGGCGTATATTTTTGATTCTGGGGAATTGCGAAGAAACAGAATATTCGATCCCTACAGCGCGTTGCTGCACTGCCGCAGTTTTTATTTTAACCGCGATGTGCCCCTGGAGACATATGCCTATTACCTGGCTGGTCATCGGGTCAATGCTCTGGGGAGATCGCGATTAACCGAGAGAGAAGAGTGGGCGATTAGGGTGATGTGCGGAGAATCTGACGCCGATGACATGGCCGAGCTGCTGTGTTTCAACCGAAAAACGTATAGCTCGCATAAGGTAAAAGCGCTTCGTAAGCTCGGCATCCGTAATGCACTTACGCTGAATTCGCTGCTGCGGGTGTGGAAGAATAACTGGCCCGCCCTTTGCCCAAAAACCCAGCGGGAAGGGGACTTTTCCCGCTACAGTGTTGTGAACGCAACGTCTCAAGTATCTAACGCATAAAAAAATCCACGCACCGGCGTGGATTTAATATTTTGGCTGCTTTATGAGGCGCTGAAGATCCTCATAAACGCTGTTTAGACGTTGAACAGGAAGTTCATCACGTCGCCATCTTTCACGACGTAGTCCTTACCTTCAGCGCGCATCTTGCCCGCTTCTTTCGCACCTTGCTCACCTTTGTAGGTGATGAAGTCCTCAAACGCGATAGTTTGCGCGCGGATGAAGCCTTTCTCGAAGTCAGTGTGGATTTTACCCGCCGCCTGCGGAGCGGTCGCGCCGACAGGGATCGTCCACGCGCGCACTTCCTTCACGCCTGCGGTGAAGTAGGTTTGAAGGTTAAGCAGCTCGTAGCCTGCGCGGATCACGCGGTTCAGCCCCGGCTCTTCCAGACCCATTTCGGCCATAAATTCTTCACGGTCGGCGTCGTCCAGCTCGGCGATGTCTGCTTCAACGGCAGCGCACACGGCAACCACAACGGAACCTTCCGCCGCCGCGATTTCACGGACTTTATCCAGGTATGGGTTGTTTTCAAAGCCGTCTTCGTTGACGTTGGCAATGTACATGGTTGGCTTCAGGGTCAGGAAGCTCAGGTATTTGATCGCCGCTTTGTCTTCGTCAGTCAGGGTTTTCAGCGCGCGCAGCATGCCCGCGTTTTCCAGCTGCGGCAGGCATTTTTCCAGCGCGGCCAGCTCGGCTTTCGCGTCTTTGTCACCGCCTTTGGCGCGTTTCTGCACGCGATGGATCGCGCGCTCGCAGGTGTCCAGGTCAGACAGCGCCAGCTCGGTGTTGATGACGTCGATATCGTCAGCCGGGTCCACTTTGTTGTTTACGTGGATGATGTTGTCGTTTTCGAAGCAGCGCACCACGTGGCCGATCGCTTCGGTTTCACGGATGTTGGTCAGGAACTGGTTGCCCAGGCCTTCGCCTTTGGATGCGCCTTTTACCAGCCCCGCGATGTCTACGAACTCCATGGTGGTCGGCAGAATGCGCTGCGGCTTGACGATTTCGGCGAGCTGGTCCAGGCGCGGATCGGGCATTGGGACAACGCCGGTGTTTGGCTCAATGGTACAGAACGGGAAGTTTGCCGCTTCGATACCCGCCTTCGTGAGCGCGTTAAACAGGGTGGATTTGCCGACGTTAGGCAGACCAACGATACCGCATTTGAATCCCATTTTTAAATCACCTTAATGTCTTGATAATCAATCCGTTAATTCAAACCGATTGATGAAAAGTAAATAACTACGCCTATTATACACGTAACCCGCACGGCGCGCGGTAAAAAAGCCTTCGCGCGCGGATTATTGCGCTTTAAAGGCGTGCAGGCGGTTTGTCGCTTTGGTTAAGCCATCCTGGAGCCAAATTTCGGTGCAACGTGCCGCTTCGTCTACCGCTTCGTCAATTAATTTCTGCTCAGAAACCGGCGGCTTACCGAGGACAAAACCGACAACTTTGTTTTTATCGCCCGGATGGCCAATTCCAAGGCGCAAACGGTGGAAATTCGGGTTATTCCCCAGCTTGCTGATAATGTCTTTCAATCCGTTATGGCCGCCGTGCCCGCCGCCAAGCTTGAATTTCGCCACGCCGGGGGGGAGATCCAGCTCATCGTGCGCCACCAGAATTTCGTCCGGATTAATGCGGTAAAACGTCGCCATGGCGGCTACGGCCTTGCCGCTCAGATTCATAAAGGTGGTGGGAACCAGAAGGCGGACGTCCGCACCCGCAAGATTGACGCGGGAGGTGTAGCCGAAGAATTTGGGTTCTTCACGCAGAGGGGCGCGCAGCCGTTCGGCGAGCAGATCAACATACCATGCTCCGGCATTATGGCGGGTTGCGGCATATTCTGCGCCCGGGTTGGCAAGGCCGACAATCAGTTTAATCGTCACGTTTCAGTTCCTAAGGGGTTCCAGATTTGGCGCGTAGTTTACTGTCTGTCGCGCCGCTTGACAAAATTCCGCGCCATAAACCACAAGAGATGAATAATGACTGATTTGAACCATTAGAATTTCATGTTGTTCAGGCGGTTATTTGTAAACTTTTGTCTGGGCGCGTTACGTAATTGTGATCGTTGACGCAACTCATAAAAGCAGCGTTGTCTATACTTTACACACAAGGAATAGGGGCTTTACCCCTTACAACCCAGAAGTTCCGGAGGTGACATATGAAACGCAAAAACGCTTCGATACTCGGTAACGTGCTGATGGGGTTGGGACTGTTCGTAATGGTCGGCGGCGTGGGTTACTCCATCTTAAACCAGCTACCGCAGCTTGACCTCCCACAATACTTCGCCCATGGCGCGGTGCTGAGCATCTTCCTCGGTGCCGTATTGTGGCTTGCTGGGGCGCGCGTAAGCGGTCACGAGCAGGTCAGCGACAGATACTGGTGGGTGCGTCACTACGATAAACGCTGTCGCCGCGACCAGCATAAGCATAGCTAACAGAACGGATTAAAGAATATGTGAACGACTCCTTTCGGAGTCGTTTTTTTATGGTTTACAGATCGGCGAGCGCCGCTTCGCGGTTTGGATAAAAGGCCAGGCGGCCCGGAATGGGCTGCACGCCCGCGCGCGCCATCGTGCGCAGCGGCTGGAACTCCAGGTTACTGACCCGCAGCTCGCAGCCTTCCGGCAGGCGTGCAACGAAGCGCTGGAAGGCGTCCAGCCCGCCTGCGTCGAGCACCGGAACGGCATCCCACTTCAGCACCACAACGCGTTTACCCGCGATGCGGGACTCCAGGTCGCTAAACAAGCCTTCTGCCGCCGCAAAGAACAGCGGCCCAATCACGCGCAGCACCAGCACGTCTTCCGGCACGTCGACGTTTACCGGTGAGAGACGCGTCATCTGTGCAATCCGGCGCATAAACAGCAGGGACGCCAGCACAATGCCCACGCTGATGGCGATAACCATATCGAACAGCACGGTCAGCGACATGCAGATGAGCATGACGATAATGTCGTCTTTCGGCGCGCGGCGCAGCAGGTGGACAACCTTATGCGCTTCGCTCATGTTCCACGCCACCATCAGCAGCAGCGCCGCCATGGCGGACAGCGGCAGCCAGGAGAGCAGGGGCGCGAGGATCAGCAGGGCGAGGATCACCAGCACGGAGTGGATCACCGCCGAGACCGGGGAGGTTGCCCCCGCGCGCACGTTGGCCGCGGAGCGGGCGATGGCCGCCGTCGCGGTTATGCCCCCGAAGAACGGCGCCACGATGTTGCCAAGCCCCTGGCCCACCAGCTCGCTGTTGGCCTTGTGCTTGGTGCCGGTCATGCCGTCCAGCACTACCGCGCAGAGCAGCGATTCAATCGCGCCCAGCATCGCCATCGAGAACGCCGCCGGCAGCAGCGCGCGCAGCGAGTCCCAGCTTAAGGTGAAGGTAGAGCCGGGCATATCCCACGGCAGCACCAGCTGCGGCAGCAGCTGCGGAATACCGCTGCCCTGCGAGCCGTCGGCCAGCACGTAGTGAAACTGCGAGCCGATGGTTGCCACGTGCCCGCCGAGCAGGTTGACGATAGCCATCACCCCACAGCCCAGCAGCAGCGCAGGTAAGTGCCCCGGTAGACGAATGCCTAAGCGCGGCCAGACGATCAGCGTGCCCAGGGTGACAACCCCGATCGCCGCATCGCCCAGGTTGGCGGTAGGCAGCGCCATAAACAGCGCGCCGACCTTTTGCAGATAATGCTCGGGGACGTGCGCCATATGCAGGCCGAGGAAATCTTTTATTTGCATCGTCCCAATGGTGATGCCGATCCCGGAGGTGAACCCCAGCGTCACGGAAAGGGGTATATACTCAATCAGCCGGCCAAAGCGGGCCAGCCCGAAGAGAATTAAAAAGACGCCGGACATCAGGGTGGCAACCAGCAGCCCCGCCAGACCAAACTGCTGCGATACCGGATAGAGGATCACCACGAAGGCGGCGGTCGGGCCGGAGACGCTAAAGCGCGAACCGCCCGTTAGCGCAATCACGATCCCGGCAACGGCCGAGGTGTACAGCCCGTACTGTGGGGCCACGCCGCTGCCGATGGCGAGGGCCATCGCGAGCGGGATCGCGATGATCCCAACGGTGATACCGGCGATCAGGTCGCGAATAAAGCGCGACGAGGTGTATTTCTCTTTCCAGCAGGCGTCGATGAGGGCGCGGAAGGGGAGAACTTGTGAGGAAGTTGCGTTTTTCACAATAATCTTTCATCCATGTGCGCATCATCTGTCATGTGAATGGCAGGTGAAGGAGGCATTAGTCATACAAATAAAAACTATAAACAAAAAAACCCGCCGCAGCGGGTTTTTTGGCCGTGTTCGATCAGTGTTCGAACATTGCAGAGATAGATTCTTCGTTGCTGATACGACGAATCGCTTCGGCCAACATCCCGGACAGGGTCAAAGTGCGCACGTTTGGCAGCGCTTTGATTTCGTCACTCAGCGGGATGGTATCGCACACGACCACTTCATCGATAACAGAGTTGCGGAGATTATTCACCGCATTACCGGAGAAGATTGGGTGAGTTGCGTAAGCAAACACGCGCTTGGCACCACGTTCTTTCAGCGCTTCAGCCGCTTTACACAGCGTACCGCCGGTGTCGATCATGTCGTCAACCAGCACGCAGTCGCGGCCTGCAACGTCACCGATGATGTGCATCACCTGAGAAACGTTAGCGCGCGGACGACGTTTGTCGATGATCGCCATGTCGGTATCGTTCAGCAGCTTGGCAATCGCACGCGCACGCACCACGCCGCCGATGTCCGGAGAAACCACAATTGGGTTGTCCAGGTTCAGCTGCAGCATGTCTTCCAGCAGGATTGGGCTGCCGAATACGTTATCAACCGGAACGTCGAAGAAGCCCTGGATCTGCTCTGCGTGCAGGTCAACGGTCAGAACGCGGTCAACGCCCACGCTGGAGAGGAAGTCAGCAACTACTTTTGCGGTGATAGGTACACGCGCGGAACGGACGCGACGGTCCTGGCGGGCATAGCCGAAGTAAGGAATAACAGCAGTGATACGGCCTGCGGAAGCACGACGCAGGGCATCGACCATAACAACCAATTCCATCAGGTTGTCGTTGGTTGGAGCACAGGTGGACTGGATGATGAAAATATCACCACCGCGTACATTTTCGTTAATTTGTACGCTGACTTCGCCGTCGCTAAAGCGACCTACAGCGGCGTCGCCGAGGGAAGTGTACAGGCGGTTGGCAATACGTTGTGCTAGTTCCGGGGTGGCGTTACCAGCAAAAAGCTTCATATCAGGCACGAGAAGAACCTCAGGCATGCGTCCAGTGGTGGATAGCGTTCGCCGCAAACTGTGCGGGCCAGGCGAATAGCTATCCAGGCGGTGTATTAAAGAGCGCGATGCAACGTCTGGAACAGGGTGACGTTGTCACCGAAACTCAGTCTGCGCCAGAATGGCCTGCTGTAGGGGGGAGGTGTTCATCCCGCGTGCTACAAAACCATGCAGCCAAACCGGCGCTTGCTCAAGCACCTGACGAGCGGCGGACTCGGTGTCAAATTCAGCAAAGACACAAGCCCCTGTGCCAGTCAGGCGCGACGGCGCGTATTCTAACAGCCAGGAAAGCACCGCATCAACCTCGCGAAAACGTTTTCTTGCGATAACCTCGCAATCGTTGCTGAATTCACAATTTAATAACGTGTCTATTGACCGCACGGGGGTATTACGCGGGAGGTCGGGATCGTTGAAGATAGCCGGAGTAGGAATACTAACGCCGGGGTGAGCGACCAGATACCATTTCTCGGGCGGTTCCACCGGCGAGAGAATTTCGCCCACGCCTTCGGCAAACGCCGCATGGCCCCGCACGAAGACCGGAACGTCCGCACCGAGAGTCAGGCCCAGCGCCGCCAGTTCGTCCGTCGACAGCCCGCAGCCCCAGAGATGGTTCAGGGCAACCAGCACGGTCGCCGCATTGGAAGACCCGCCGCCCAGGCCGCCGCCCATCGGCAGGCGCTTTGCAACTTCAATATCCGCACCGCTTCCCGCAGGCAGGCGACCGGCGTCGTCTGCCGCTTTCATCAGCAGACGCGCGGCGCGCACGATCAGGTTGTCCTCATGCTCAACGCCGTCGACCGGCGTGAGCAGACGAATCTGCCCGTCCTGGCGCAGCCCGATGGAGATCGTGTCGCCATAGTCAATAAACTGAAACAGGGTTTGTAGGGTGTGATAGCCGTCGGCTCGCCGCCCGGTGATGTATAAAAACAGGTTCAGCTTTGCTGGAGAAGGCCACTGGGTCATCATTTAACGATCCAGTTGTCCATTTTCAGCTTGATGCGCTGGGTGCCCTGGGTCAGTTCCATGTTGGACGGCAGGGCCGGTTTGCTCTTGCTGTCATAGGCGCCGTAAACCACCTTCCAGGTTTTGCCGTTTTGCGCGTAGTTGACCTGGCTCAGGCGGTACTGGTCGTCGAGCGTATAATCCGTCGCGTCGCCCGGCAGGCCGAGGATCCACTGGCGCAGGCTGTTAAGCGGAATAGGCATCCCGGTCAGCTTGCCGATCATCTCTTCGGCATCGGTCGCGGTGTAGTGCTGGCCTTTATTGTCGGTGATCTGCGCTTCGCCCGGTTTGGCAATCAGCTCAAGCTCGGTGCTGCCCAGCGGATTCAGCAGCAGCAGGCGATAGTTGTCCTGCCCCGTCTGCTGCCAGAAGAATCGGGCATACACTTTTTGTTCATCAGACAGATAGGCAAACGCGCCGCGCGTCTGATACTGGCTCAAATTGCGCACGTCCTGCTGGTGCTGACGCCACTGAGGGGAGTCAGGGCTTTTACCCGGGCCTTTCGGCGGGGTGATGGAACACGCGGTCAGGACGAGAGCCGCCAGAGGCAGCAGGCGAATCATTCGGGTCATAATGATGACAAATCCTTGAGATACGTTGCAGTTATAACTGTTAATGCTAGCGCCCCGTTGTTGCAGCGTCTACGTTCAAATTATCTCAAAGCGTTGTCCGGGCCGTAAATAATTTGAGCTACATGACGGAGATAGCGATTACTCCGAAAGGATGCAGTCTCTTTTATTGATCTCGCGCATCCTGTATGATGCCTTCGCTAACCTTATTAACGCTGGTACTACTCCCGCACACATGACCTTATTAGCACTCGGCATTAACCACAAAACAGCCCCGGTTTCTCTGCGAGAACGCGTTACGTTTTCGCCGGATACGCTCGACCTGGCGCTGGACAGCCTGCTTGCACAGCCGATGGTGCAGGGCGGGGTGGTGCTCTCGACGTGCAACCGTACCGAGCTTTATCTCAGCGTGGAAGAGCAGGATGACCTCCACGAAGCGCTGATCCGCTGGCTCTGCGACTACCACAACCTCAACGAAGAAGAGCTGCGCAACAGCCTGTACTGGCATCAGGACAACGATGCGGTCAGCCATTTGATGCGCGTGGCCAGCGGTCTGGATTCGCTGGTGCTGGGCGAGCCGCAAATTCTCGGCCAGGTCAAAAAGGCCTTTGCGGATTCGCAAAAGGGGCACCTGAAGGCCAGCGAGCTGGAGCGTATGTTCCAGAAGTCCTTCTCTGTGGCAAAGCGAGTGCGAACCGAAACCGACATTGGCGCCAGTGCCGTTTCCGTTGCCTTCGCAGCCTGTACGCTTGCGCGTCAGATCTTCGAATCCCTCTCGACGGTGACCGTTCTGCTGGTTGGCGCGGGTGAAACCATCGAACTGGTGGCGCGCCACCTGCGCGAGCATAAAGTCAAAAAAATGATTATTGCCAACCGTACCCGCGAGCGCGCGCAGGTTTTGGCGGACGAAGTGGGCGCAGAGGTTGTGGCGTTAAGCGATATCGATGAACGGCTTAAAGAGGCGGACATCATTATTAGCTCGACCGCCAGCCCGCTGCCGATTATCGGAAAAGGCATGGTGGAACGCGCGCTGAAATCGCGCCGCAACCAGCCGATGCTGCTGGTGGATATCGCCGTTCCGCGCGACGTCGAGCCGGAAGTCGGCAAGCTGGCTAACGCCTATCTCTACAGCGTGGACGACCTGCAAAGCATCATTTCGCACAACCTTGCGCAGCGTAAAGCGGCGGCGGTGCAGGCGGAAACGATCGTCGAGCAGGAAACCAGCGAGTTTATGGCCTGGCTGCGCGCGCAAAGCGTCAGCGAGACCATCCGTGAATATCGCGGACAGGCGGAGCAGGTGCGTGATGACCTGACCGCTAAAGCGCTAGCGGCTCTTGAACAGGGCGGCGACGCGCAGGCAATCATGCAGGATCTGGCGTGGAAACTGACCAACCGCCTGATCCATGCACCAACCAAATCTCTTCAGCAGGCAGCCCGAGACGGGGATGATGAACGCCTGACTATTCTGCGCAACAGCCTCGGGCTGGAATAGCGCCCCCTACCCATTTTCTATTACAAGGTGCATTTACGCCTATGAAGCCTTCTATCGTCGCCAAACTGGAAGCTCTGCACGAGCGCCATGAGGAAGTCCAGGCGCTGCTCGGCGATGCCGGGACCATTGCAGACCAGGAACGTTTTCGCGCGCTTTCGCGCGAGTACGCGCAGTTAAGTGATGTTTCTAAATGCTTTACCGACTGGCGACAGGTTCAGGAAGATATTGAAACCGCGCAGATGATGCTCGACGACCCGGAAATGCGCGAGATGGCGCAGGAAGAGCTCCAGGACGCGAAGGCGCGTTCCGAAGAGATGGAGCAGCAGCTCCAGGTACTCCTGCTGCCGAAAGATCCAGACGATGAACGCAACGCGTTTGTGGAGGTTCGCGCCGGGACCGGCGGTGACGAAGCGGCGCTGTTTGCGGGCGATCTGTTCCGCATGTACAGCCGCTACGCCGAATCCCGCCGCTGGCGCGTGGAGATCATGAGCGCCAACGAAGGCGAGCACGGCGGCTACAAAGAGGTGATTGCCAAGATCAGCGGCGACGGCGTATACGGCCGCCTCAAGTTTGAATCCGGCGGCCACCGCGTGCAGCGCGTGCCTGCCACCGAATCCCAGGGGCGTATCCACACCTCGGCCTGTACGGTTGCGGTGATGCCCGAGCTGCCGGAAGCGGAACTGCCGGATATCAACCCGGCGGACCTGCGCATCGACACCTTCCGCTCCTCCGGGGCGGGTGGTCAGCACGTTAACACCACCGACTCCGCCATCCGTATTACCCACCTGCCAACCGGCATCGTGGTGGAGTGCCAGGACGAACGTTCCCAGCACAAAAACAAGGCCAAGGCGCTTTCCGTGCTGGGGGCGCGTATCCACGCGGCCGAAATGGCGAAACGTCAGCAGGCGGAAGCCTCAACGCGCCGCAACCTGCTTGGCAGCGGCGATCGCAGCGATCGTAACCGCACCTATAACTTCCCGCAGGGGCGCGTAACCGACCACCGCATCAACCTGACGCTCTATCGTCTGGACGAAGCGATGGAAGGCAAGCTCGATATGCTGATTGAGCCTATCGTACAAGAATACCAGGCCGACCAGCTCGCGGCGCTGTCCGAGCAGGAATAATGGATTTTCAGCACTGGCTCCGCCACGCCGTCAGCGAACTGACCGAAAGCGAAAGCCCCAAGCGTGACGCCGAGATTTTGCTGGAACACGTGACGGGTAAAGCCCGCACGTATCTGCTGGCCTTCGGCGAGACGGCGCTTGGCCCTGAACAGGAAGCCCAGCTTGAGGCGTTGCTTGCCCGGCGCAAAAACGGCGAGCCGGTGGCGCATCTGGTGGGCGAGCGGGAGTTCTGGTCGCTGCCGCTGTACGTGTCGGCGGCAACCCTGATCCCGCGGCCGGACACCGAATGTCTGGTGGAGCAGGCGCTGGCGCGTTTGCCCGCTGTGGCTTGCGACATTCTCGATCTTGGCACCGGTACCGGGGCGATTGCGCTGGCGCTGGCCAGCGAGCGTCCGGACTGCGCCGTCACGGCGGTGGACGTCATGCCCGACGCCGTGGCGCTGGCGCAGCGCAACGTGGAGCGTTTGGGGCTGAACAACGTCACGGTGCTGCAAAGCAGCTGGTTTAGCGCGCTTGAAAACCGCGCGTTCGCAACCATCGTTAGCAATCCGCCGTACATCGATGAGCGCGATCCGCATCTGGCGCAGGGCGACGTGCGCTTCGAGCCGCTCACCGCGCTGGTGGCCGGTAACGAGGGGCTGGCGGATATTGAACACATTGTGACCATGTCACGACAGCATCTGCTGCCCGGCGGCTGGCTGCTGGTGGAGCACGGCTGGACGCAGGGGGAGGCCGTGCGTTCGCTCTTCTCGCGTGCAGGCTATTGCTCGGTGGAAACCTGCCGCGACTACGGCGGCAACGAGCGCCTGACGCTGGGGCAATGGGCGTGAGCCTGTTTCACGCGCTCCTCGGCGTTCACCTGGCGGCCGTTGCGCTGACCGTAAGCTTTTTCGTCTTGCGCTACTGGTGGCGTTACAGCGGTAGTCCGCGCATTGACGCCCGCTGGGTACGCATTGCGCCGCACTGTATTGATACGGTGCTGTTTCTTTCCGGCGCCGGATTAATGTGGAAGACGGGCTATCTGCCATTTACTGATAAAGGCGCATGGCTGACTGAAAAGCTGTTTGGCGTTATCATCTACATCGTTTTGGGTTTTATCGCGCTTGGGCGTCGTCGTCCGCGCAGCCAGCAGACGGGTTTTATCGCTTTTCTGCTGGGTCTGGTGGTGCTGTACATCATCATTAAACTCGCCACCACAAGAATACCGTTACTGGGGTAAGTCATGAGGTCCTTAGCCGATTTCGAATTTAATAAAGTGCCGCTCTGCGATGGCATGATTCTGATTTCTGAGATGATCCGCGACGATTTCACGTCGCAGTACGTGTACGAGGAACTGGAAAGTCTGGTCAGCCTTGCGCGCGAAGAGATTAATCAGGCTCGGCCGCAGGACTGGCAGTTAGAGAAGTTGATTGAGCTTTTCTACGGCGAATGGGGTTTCTGCGACACGCGTGGCGTGTATCGCCTGTCTGACGCGTTATGGCTGGACCAGGTCTTAAAAAATCGTCAGGGCAGCGCCGTGGCGCTGGGCGCTATTCTGCTGTGGGTTGCACATCGCCTGGATATTCCGCTGGTGCCGGTTATCTTCCCGACGCAGATGATTCTGCGCGCCGAGTGGCTGGACGGCGAAATGTGGTTAATCAATCCGTTTAACGGCGACACGCTGGATGAGCATACGCTGGACGTGTGGCTGAAAGGCAATATCAGTCCTGTTGCCGAGCTGTTCAACGAAGATCTCGATGAGGCCGATAACGCGGAAGTGATCCGCAAGCTGCTGGATACGCTGAAGTCGGCGCTGATGGAGGAGCGGCAGATGGAGCTTGCGCTGCGCGCCAGCGAAGTGCTGCTGCAGTTTAATCCTGAAGATCCGTATGAAATACGCGACCGCGGGCTTATCTACGCTCAGCTTGACTGCGAGCACGTCGCGCTGAACGATTTGAGCTATTTCGTTGAGCAGTGCCCGGAAGATCCGATTAGCGAAATGATCCGCGCGCAGATCAACGCTATCTCGCACAAACAAATTACACTGCATTAATCTAAATTCCGATTCACACCTGAATAAGGCGATCCTATGAAACAAAAAGTGGTTAGCATTGGTGACATCAAGGTAGCAAACGACCTGCCGTTCGTGCTGTTTGGCGGTATGAACGTGCTGGAGTCCCGCGATCTCGCCATGCGTATCTGCGAGCACTACGTGACCGTGACCCAGAAGCTGGGCATTCCGTACGTGTTTAAAGCCTCTTTTGACAAAGCCAACCGTTCCTCCATCAACTCCTACCGCGGCCCGGGCCTCGAAGAGGGGATGAAAATTTTCCAGGAACTGAAGCAGACGTTTGGCGTGAAAGTGATCACCGACGTGCACGAAGCGTCCCAGGCGCAGCCCGTCGCCGACGTGGTTGACGTGATCCAGCTGCCCGCGTTCCTGGCGCGCCAGACCGACCTCGTTGCCGCGATGGCGAAAACCGGCGCCGTGATCAACGTGAAAAAACCACAGTTTGTAAGCCCAGGGCAGATGGGTAACATCGTCGATAAGTTCATTGAAGGCGGTAACGACCAGGTGATCCTGTGCGATCGCGGTGCAAACTTCGGTTACGACAACCTGGTTGTCGACATGCTGGGCTTCAGCGTGATGAAAAACGTTTCTAACCAGTCTCCGGTCATTTTCGACGTCACCCACGCCCTGCAGTGCCGCGACCCGTTTGGCGCCGCGTCCGGCGGTCGTCGTGCGCAGGTAACCGAGCTGGCGCGCGCCGGTATGGCAACTGGCCTGGCGGGGCTGTTCATTGAGGCTCACCCGGACCCGGACAACGCGAAGTGCGACGGCCCGTCCGCGCTGCCGCTGGCCAAGCTGGAGCCGTTCCTGAAGCAGATCAAAGCCATTGACGACCTGGTGAAAAGCTTCGAAGAGCTGGATACCAGCAACTGATCCGCGCTCGCTATCAGCGCATTTAGCGAAACCCGCCTCGGCGGGTTTTTTTATATCCGAAATAATTGTTCAGTTTCAATATTGTTACTTACCGTGACAATAAGGGTTTAATCCTGTCAGGCAAATATCGCGCCGAAAAACCGTATTAGTATCGCTAATAATCCACCGTCAATTATCACGATTAGACAAGATGAAAAATTTTCAACTCATTCAGGCGCGCGGTAATTTACCAAAGTTAAGCGAATAGTATCTGGCATGACAAATATAACAGGTGAATATTCTGCCATAAGAGGTGAATCATCATTTGCATGAAAATGGCTCAATCGGCATGTTAAATTTTTGTGATTGACTTGTTTTTGACGATAGATATACATTCAAAACGTCCTAATTAAGGCGTGTTATTTTTAAGAGGATACAGAATATATTCTTAGAAAGCCTTATGGGTGGGCATAAAAATTAAGAAAGTAATATTTTTGGTCACGTCTAACGTTACATAACTGCGGTTAAACGTAATTTCACTTTAGCGTCTGTGATAATCAGACATCTGATATGAACTGGGAGAAATGATGACTTCGGTGGAACAATTAACGCCATACATGCGGGCATATTCAGAAGAATTTGCTGATGATGGCAAGATTAATTGGCTTCCATATATCATGTACTTTCATCCGTATAATTATCGGTCGCCCGTCATTAATACGGATAGCCGGGGGTTCAGGTACAGTTACGCCCGCGGAGAACGTTATTCCGTCGGGGATTGCAGCCAGCTTAGCCGCTGTCGGGTTATCGCGGGAAGCTCAACGGTATTTGGCATTGGCGCCAGTGCCGATAGCAATACGCTGGCATCGCGGCTGACTGAAAATGAGGCTTCCGGCGCGCCGTGGATGAATTTCGGCGGGCGAAGCTTTAACTCCACTCAGGAGATGATCCTGTTTTCGCTTAACCGCCACCTGCTGCCAGAGGTTGACGAAGTCGTACTGATGTCCGGCTTTAACGATCTGGGCCTGGCGCGCTTGCCCGCGCGGCTGAGGCAAGATCATGGCGCGTTTTTCATGGGAAACATCTACCAGAACGCCATGGAGAGCGCAGGCGCGTCTCGCTTTTCCCGCTGGCTTAGCCGTAAGGACGAAAAAGCGCAGGATGATGTGCCCACGCTCGAGGCGCAAATAGCGTACGCCGTCAGCCTGACCCGAAGGAATTTAGCAAACTGGGCGGCGCTGTGTGCGGATATGAAGGCTCCCTTAACGTTTGTACTCCAGCCTCTGGCTAATTGGGTGCGCAGCCGCGGCTCTAAAGAAGAACAATTGCTCTTCGAGGAGCGTGAAAAGCAGGGCGGCTTTGCCCAACAGTATGGCGATATTCTGACGCAGGCAGCCTACAAAACGTATCGCGACAGGCTCGCTGCGGCGTGTCATGAACTGGGTATTACTTTTATTGACCTGACGCCCGCTATTCAGTCCGTCATTACCGATGATTTTTGGCTGTTTGTCGATCGTATTCATTTTACCGATGAGGGGCATGATTTCGTTGCCCGCATACTGCTTGAACAACTTGCAAAAAGAGAGGGGGAACCATGAAGAAACTTATCCGCGCAATCAAATCGTTGTTCCAGCGCCGAAAGAAAAATAAAAAGAAAAAAGACGATCCATCTATTTACCCCATGTTTTAGGAACTGAATGTTCCTCGTTGCAAAGGGTTTTTGCCGTTAATTGACAGGAAAATAAGACGTTATGTGGCGCGATGTATTTGCTTATTCTAAGCGTCCAGAAATTTATCTGGATGCGGATAATATTTGCAGTTTATTTCCTGAACTCGGTCAGCCGGTCGAGAGTATTTCAACGCAGTTGTCCTCTCTTTCCGGGGCAATACATCAATCCGGCTTACGCTGGAAACAATTTCTTGCGCAGGCCGAACCTGGCACGGCTGTCCAGAATATCATTCTTCAACAGACGGCCCCTTTGGCTGCCTGTATGGGCGCGGCGCTTCATGGGATGAGCGCACCGGGCGTTTTTGAGGACGCGGCGCATCTTCATCTTCTGACATTGCTTGCTGATGACGTTGGGGTAGGTCATGCCGAAAATGGGCGATTTGACCGGTTCTGCGCCCTGGCGCGCGTCCACGGGGCTTATGACGTTGCCACCGCCGGTCGGGAATTACGCGATAACCGCGATATCCGCGATATTTGCTTTCGGTTTCCCGCCACGCTCTACGCAATGAGCAGGCGCAGCGATGCCTTCGATTATGAGCTGATTGGATTTGATTATGCCTGGCGAACCGCCGGTCTTCTGCCCGTCTGGCAGTCGCTCGACGCGGCCGATCCTGCGCTGGCAAGCCTCAACATGGGGCGAGGGCAGGGAGCCGCCTTTTCTGACGGGGAAAACCTTTTGCCGTATAGCCAGGCCCTGATCGATGGCCTGGGCGCTCAGCCAGCTGCGCAAAAGCGGTGTGCCTTCGGCATTGCGCTTTTCGAGGCGCTAATGAAGGAGCTGGACGAGGCCGTGCTGACGATCGTGCGCTCGCAGTGCAACCCGCGCCTGGCGATGGCGATCCTCATTCAGGAGCGCGCCCGCGAAGCTCAGGTTTATCATGAAGGATTCAGCCTTGAGGGGCGCCCCCTTAGCCGATGGTTTGCAGAAGCCCGCGATAATCCACTGCCCCTGGTGGATGCGATTGGGCGTAGCCGCCTGGTTCGCCCCGGTATGCCGGAGCGCAGCGCCCTGGTCAACGGACTGGTGTCGGACAATGGGCCGATGTTCCGCATCTTCAGCAAGAAAGATATTTTGACGATCCGCCGCTGGATCCTCAGTCTCGCCGATGCCCCCGCTGCCGATGAAGCGCCGTTACCGGCCGAAGCGCGCGTTGCGTCTGCCTATCGAGAGGTCCGGGCGGGCGATTGCTCGCTTGGCGTCCGGCCCGGCGACATCCGTAGCGCGTTTTATCTGCTGCAGGGCAGAGCGCTCACTCCCGGGGTGCGCGAGTTTGCCAGAAGGTACTGCTCCTTTTGGCTGGAAAAATCACAAGATTCCGTCGACAAAAGCGCCCGCGCTTTCCCGCCGGCGTGGTCTCCGGGCGTGCTTCGGGAATGGCTGCTGGCCTCGCACGATGCGCATGCCCAGCGCTTTAGCGCCTCGCAGGATGCTGAAATGCCCACCCGGGAGGCGGTGATTGCGCAGACGCTACAGCTGGCGCCGCTCACCCTGATTGATGGCGCATGGCTTCAGGGCTTTACCGATATCACGCTTGCCTCCACCCGCACGGGAAGTCGGCTATTTGAGACGTACTGGGACGAGCTGGGGAACGGCCAATGGCGGCTGAATCATCCCAAGATTTACCGTGATGTTCTGGCCGCCATGTCGATAACCCTGCCGGCAACCGGCTCGCTGGCGTTTGCGCAGGATCCACGCTTCGACGATGCGGCGTTTCAGCTGCCGGTTTACTGGCTGTGCCTCGGTAAATTCCCGCTGACGTACCGCCCGGAAATTTTAGGCATGAATCTGGCGATGGAGCTGTCGGGCGTCGGCGGTACTTACCGAAATGCCCACCGTTTCCTCAAGCACCATGGCCTGCCGACCACCTTTGTCGATTTGCACAACACGATAGATAACGTCTCTACCGGACACGCAGCCTGGGCCGCTGAGGCCATCGACGCCTGGATGCACCATACGCGGGATCTGCTGCCGGTAACAGAATCCTGGGCGCGCATACGGCGAGGGTATGAATCCCTCGCGCCGGAAGTTGATGCCCCGGAACGGCTGAACTTCTTTTCTTCCCGAGCGCCAGGGCCGGACGCTACGGCCAATCTTTCCCCCTTATTACATCGCCAATTGCATTCTTTCGAGGTGGCAGAGTGAGACAGTACCATTTAGGCATTTCGGCCTACTATCATGACAGCGCGGCAGCCCTGATATCAGAAGGGAAAATTATTGCCGCCGCGCAGCAGGAGAGATTTAGCAGGAAACGACACGACAGCGGATTCCCTGCGGATGCCATCCGCTACTGTCTGGATGAGGCGGGCATTACGCTTGAGGACCTGACGTCGCTGAGCTTTTACGATGCGCCCAACCTCAAGTTCAGGCGTTTAATCTCTTCCTTTGCCAGCGCGGGGCCAGGCGGTCTTGCCGTTTTTCAGCAGGTATTCCCGCAGTGGATCCGCTGGAAGGCCAGGCCACAAAAGCGGCTCCTGTCTGCGTTACGGGAAATCAACCGCGGGCAGCCAAAAGGAGAGATCATCTTCGGGACGCACCACCGCTCCCATGCGGCCTCCGCATTTTATCCCTCCCCGTATGACAGCGCTGCCGTTCTCTGCATTGACGGGGTGGGCGAGTGGCAGACCACCAGCATCTGGCATGGAAAGAACAACGACCTCACGTTGAAAAACGCCATTTCCTACCCGCATTCGCTCGGCCTGCTGTATTCCGCGTTTACCGATTTTTGCGGCTTCAAGGTGGATTCCGGCGAGTACAAGCTGATGGGGCTTGCGCCGTATGGTGAACCCCGCTATGCGCAAAAAATACTCGATGAGCTTATTACGCTGCGTGAAGACGGCTCTTTCTCCCTCAACATGAAATATTTTGCCTTTTTGCAGGGGCGGAACATGGTGGGCGAAAAATTTGAGGCGTTGTTTGGGCGTCCAAAGCGCCAGCCGGAGAGCGAGATTACCCAGGATGATTGCGATTTTGCCGCCTCCATTCAGAAGGTTGCCGAGGAGGTGGTCCTGGGACTGGCGCGCGCCGCGAAGAAAATGACGGGGGAATCACGGCTGTGTATTGCCGGCGGCGTCGCCCTGAACTGCGTGGCGAACGGCTGCCTCTCTCGGGCGGGGATCTTCGATGAGATTTGGATCCAGCCTGCGGCAGGCGATGCGGGATGTGCCCTGGGCGTTGCGCTCGAACAGGATGCGAAACACCAGCAAAAACGCATGATCCCCGCGTCCGGGCATCGGGATGCGATGCAGGGAGCGTATCTTGGTCCGGCATTCAGCGACGACGAAGTGGTGCGCTATCTGGATGCGCAGGGGGCACCCTATCAGCGGTTATCAGAAGAGCAGATGCTGAACACGACGGCCGAAGCCCTGGCGTCCGGAAAGGTGGTTGGCTGGTTCCAGGGAAGAATGGAGTTTGGGCCAAGGGCGTTAGGTGCGCGCTCTATTTTGGGCGACCCTCGCAATGTCGAAATGCAAAAGACCATGAATCTGAAGATCAAATTCCGCGAGTCCTTCCGGCCCTTTGCCCCTATGGTGCTGGCCGAGCGTGCGGCGGAGTTCTTCGATGTTCGTCAGGATAGCCCTTATATGCTCGTGGTTTCTGACGTGCGCGAACGGTGGCTTAAGCCTGTTTCAAGCCGTCATCTTGGCTCGATCAATGACGTCCGCTCGACGATGCCTGCCATCACGCATGTCGATAACTCCGCGCGCGTGCAAACCGTCCATCCGGAAATCAACCCGCTCCTGGCGCAGCTTTTACAGCGATTTGATGACATGACGGGATACCCCGTGCTGGTCAATACCTCTTTCAACGTCAGAGGTGAGCCAATTGTCTGCACGCCGGCCGAAGCCTACCTGTGCTTTATGCGAACAAATATCGACCTTCTGGTGTTGGGCAACTGTATCTTGCGTAAGGACGATCAGCCCGCCCTGGAGAATGACACCGACTGGCGTACGGAAATCGCGCTTGATTAAGTTAAGAGGCAAGCAACCATGCTGAAAGCAATGACTACTGCTCTGTATATTCTTCTTTTCATCCCGACATGGGCATGGCGTAAGCTCCTTGGCCACGGTCGGTTTGAACGCCGGTTCCATCTTCGCGCCAGCACGTGGGATCGTCCGGTGGCGCTCGCAGAAAAGGGGCTTGACCGTTCAACGCGCTCAATTTTTCTGAAAATCTGGGCGGCCATCTTCCTGGCCTCCCTGGCGACGTTTTTCCTGCTTATGGTCCTGGCCGCGCGCGTGTTTAACGATAGCGCTTCTCCGCTGGCGGCAAACATGATTGTGCTGACCCAGTGGCTGCCTGCCGTTCTGGCTTTGCCGCTTATCCGCCGGGCGGGGGCCAGCTATTCTGCCCGTAACCTGCTGCTCACTTCCGAATTCGTGAGCGCGTTGATTGTTCCCGCCATTGCGTTCGTTTCCGGCTCTTATTACGCGATGATCGTTCTTCTTCTTCTGAAGGGCGGGCTGGATTCTTTGTCCAAGATGTCGCGGGCCGTGGCGTTGAAGAGCTATTTTTCAGGCCAGGCGCTGAATCAGGCGGCGTCGTACTACAACACGGCCATGCTGGCCGGTGCCGGCGTGGGCGCGCTGATGGGGGCGCTGCTGCTGTCGGTGCTCCCTCTTGAGGCCATTCTGGGGCTCTGTACGCTGTGTCATCTCGTGGCGGGTTATCTTTATACGCGCCTGCCGGCGACGGCCAGCATGGCAAAAGCGGCGCCAGCCGCCGCGGCATCGCAGAGCACAACCGTGCGCGACACCCGTCTGCGCATGTCGATTATCTACTACGTTTCGACCGTTGCGCTTTACCAGGGGTATCAGAACGTTGCGCGTTCGGTTTTCCCGACGGACCAGCTTGGCATGGATCCCTCTGGCATTGCGCTGATACAAACCATCGCCAGCTTTGCCTATATTGTGGGCGCGATTTTTGCCGCCCGCCTGGATCTCTCCGGCAATCGCTATGCCGTTGCCGCTCCGGTTTCCCATGTGCTCACCCTGCTGCTGATGCTGCCGCTCCCCTTTATTACCGCCGCAGTCCCTGGCCTGGCGGTGTATGGCCTGTTTGCACTGATGTTTGAGGTCGCCTGGGCCGTTCACCAGCGTTACATGATTGTCGCTGCCCCGCCTGAGCAGCTTTCAAAAATCGTCGCCAATGCCAACGCGCTGGGGCTGGGGTTAATGATCGTGGTCGCGCTGCTGGGCAGCATCCTGGTTGAGCATCTTAATTTTGGTGCCGTTACGGTGAGCTTTATCGTGCTCGCGCTGATGGTGCCCGTTCTCATCAACGTGTTTCTTGGCAAGAAACGTGAATCCAGCGCCCTGAGTGAAGGAGAGTAAGTCATGCATGTCGTTATCGTCGATTCTAACCGTATCGGTCTGCGCGCGCTCCGCGCCGCTAAGCGAGCGGGGCACTATGTCACGTTTATCGGTTCACGGCGGCTAGAGGAGCTGGTGGTCAGCTTTGACCATCTTCGCGATCCCGAGCTAACCGACCAGGTTGTCACCCTCGATACCGCGCAGGACGAAGCAGCGCTGCTGGCAACGCTAAAATCGCTCGACGCCGGGCGGAAAATTGACGCGCTGTTTACCGTCATCGAAGTCAATGTGGCCTCGGTGGCCAGATGCGCGAAGGCGTTAGGGCTCCCGGGCACTGACCCTGAAGCCGTGCATCTTTCACAGGATAAGGCGATTTGCCGCAGGCAAATTGCAGCCTGTGGCCTGACGTCGGTGGCGTACGCGGTGGTGGATAGCCTTGACGCGGCCCGGGAGGCAGCCCTGCGCATAGGTTACCCGATGATTGCCAAACCGAAGGTCGGCGCGGCGAGTCTTCGCGCGCTGAAGGTCGAGAATGACGATGAGCTGGTGAGCTATTTCGCCAGCCTGAGCGGCGCGGTCGAAGGGCCGGAAGGCTACATTGACGCGATGTCCGCCGAGACGCTTCTGGAACACTACGTGGAGGGGCCGCTGTTCTCGGTTGAAATTGCGGTTGCCGGGGGGGAAATTCAGCCCATGGTGCTCTCGTGGCGCAAACGCTGCACGGAAAATCCGGCCATTGAGCTTGGCACCGTTATCCCGGCCCCCGTATCAACGACGATCCGCGATGCCATGTTTGAGTACACGGCCAGCGTGGTGCGTGCCTGTAAGCTGAACCTGGGCGTTTTTCACATTGAACTGATTTATGGCGCAGACGGCCCGGTACTGGTGGAAATTAACCCGCGCATTATGGGGGGGAATATTCCGGCGGTATTTAACCTTGCCACGGATATCGACCCCTATGACGTGCTGCTGGAGATTTTCCTCACGGGGCGGATGCCGGCGATCTGTCGGGATATCAATCCCGTGCGTGCGGCAGCTACCCGCAGCCTGGGGCCAAAACATCCCGCGCGTTTAGCCGACGACTTCAGCGAACAGGACTGGGACGCCGAATTTCGCCCGCTGCTGTCTCAGTTTTCATATCAGTACACGCGGGGCATGCACGTGCCCGACATGAACAGCACCTGGTACCCCTGGCATTTTCAGCTGGTCAGTCCGTCAGCCGTCGAGGTCAGCCTGCTGGCGGAATGGATCGTCATGACGGCCGCTGAAAAAACGAAGCTGGCGCTTCGTCGCTCCGGCGAAGATTACCTGTTACTCAAATAACGAGCCATTTTACGACCTACGTCTTAAAGGAGAGAGGAATGTATCCCGCGCTTTCGATTATTGGCGTTATTGCACTGATCTATATCAGCAGTCCGTTTCCGCTTTGGCATTCGTACTTTATTATTTTTTTCTCAAGCATTAAAAGCACTGAAATATCGGGGAAGGAAAAGAGAGCGCTGCTGGGTTACTTAATCAAAAGCTTCTTTTATCTGCCGCTTTCCGGCCTGCTGTATCGACTGGACGACGTCTTCGTTCGGGGATATCGCAAGCAGGAGGTCGCTGGCCCTTTATTTATTATCAGCCAGCCGCGCAGCGGCACCACCTTTTTGCTGCGCACGCTCGCAGAGGATGAAACGAACTTTTTCACCTTAAAACACCTCGACTGGCGCGTTCCGAGCATCCTTGCGTGGCGCTTATTTGATTTTTTGGGCATCCGCGAGCGGCTGGAAAAAATTGATTACTGGCCCAATACGGAGCAGGGCCGGCTGGCCTCAAAAATGCACGCGCATACGCTAGGCTCGATTGAAGGACACGGCGTATTTCTCGAAGAAAATATGTACCACCACTATTTCACCTGGCGTCGCTTTCCGTTTGCGAAGGTACTGCGCCGGATCGAGGCGGTGGACTCACTCTCTTCTTATGCCAAAAAGAAAATGGTCCGGGGACTGGCCGGCGTCGTGCGCCGGGGCGCATATCATCGGGGCAACGGCCGCATGTGGTTAACGAAAGAGAATGAGAACGCGGATTTCTATCGTGAGCTCTACGCTGCCTTCCCTCACGCCCGTTTCCTCTGCATCGGGCGTGAGCCCGGCGGCTTCGTGAACTCGTATATTTCGGCATCGGAAGCCTCCATCCGCGCAAAGCACGGCATTAACCCGCATTCTCTGACGGGCTATCACGAAGATAACCTCAATTTCCGCATACGCCAGTGCCAGCAGCAGATGAAATTCTGCCAGGAATTAGAAGCGAAAGGGGCAATCACCTACGTAGATTATGCGCAGCTGCTGGAAGATATTCCGGGCACCCTTGGGCGAGTCTACGCCGAAATGGGCATTCCGATGACCGACACATTCCGTCATCGGTTAAATGAGCTGCAGGACATTCAGCGCAATCGCAAGCGCGGATATAACAACGTAAAAGAAACGGTTACGGGTTTTGAAAGCTATAGCGCTTTTCTCGAACGTTATCGGGTAATTCCCGCGCCGGATATGACGCCTTCTTTGACGTCAGTGGAAGAGTAATTCTCTGACCCTATTTATAAACAGGATTTTGTATGTCTAAGCAATCATTAACCTCCCGTATCGTCCACGCAGACCGTCACTTTGGCGTCGAGCACGGGGCGATCCGCAAGCCTATTCACACTGCCGTTCAATATGATTTCGAGCGGATTGAAGATTTACTGGATGTTTTTCAGGGCAAGCTGAAAGGCGCGTTTAATTATTCCCGTACCGGAACCCCGACGACCGCCGCCCTTGAATCCAAAATGACCATGCTGGAAGAGGGGATCGGGAGCGTGTGTTTCGCCACCGGCATGGGGGCCATTGCGGCGGTATTCCTGACGATGCTGCGCGCCGGCGACCACCTGGTGACGAGCCGCTATGTTTTTGCCGGCACCAACAGCCTGCTGGATACGCTGTCCGGGCTGGGCGTCGGCGTGAGCAAGGTCGACTCGACGCAGCTACAGGAAGTGGCAGACGCCATCACGCCGCAGACCAAAATGGTCTTCCTTGAAACCATTGCGAACCCGGGCACGGAAGTTCCCGACCTGCAGGGGATCGGCGAGCTGTGCGCAAAACACGGGATCCTGTTTGTCATCGACAACACCATCACCTCGCCGGTGCTTTTTAGCCCTAAAAAGGTAGGGGCCGGGCTGGCCATCAACTCGCTCAGCAAAACGCTGGGGGGACATGGTGCTGCATTAGGCGGGGCCGTAACGGATACCGGGCTATTTAACTGGCGCAACTACGCCGCGATTTCAGAAAGCTACCGCAAAGGCGACAGCAAACAGTGGGGGCTTAACCAGCTGCGCAAGAAAGCGCTTCGGGATATGGGCGCATCGCTTTCGTCGGAACATGCGCATCAGATAGCCATTGGGATGGAAACGCTGGAGCTGAGGGTGGCACGGAGTAGCGCAAGCGCGCTCGCGCTGGCTCAGTTTCTGGAAACGCATCCGAAGGTAAAAAACGTGCTTTATCCGTTTTTACCCAGCCATCCTCAACATGAATATGCCCTGCGTCATTTTCGCGCGGGCTCCTGGCTGCTTTCGTTTGAGGTCGCGGATATTGAGGCGCTGCTGCCGATGATGAACCGGCTACGCATCGTATCGCGCGCCACGGGAATGGGGGATACGCGCACGCTCGCCATCCCCGTGGCGCCAACCGTGTTTTGGGAGTCCGGCGCGGAGATGCGCAAGCTAATGAATATCCCGGATGGCCTGGTGCGCGTCTCGGTAGGGCTGGAAGATGTTGAAGACCTGATCGCGGATTTTGACCAGGCATTACGCTAGGCGCGTTCAGCGGTGGGGAGGGAAGGGTCCGCTCCCCACCGTGCGTTACGCAAAGATCGTCATCAGGTAGGCAATAAACAGCGCCATGTGCGCCGCGCCGTTCAACACGTTCGTGCGGCCCGTGGAGAACGAGATCTGGCACAGCAGCAGCGACGCCACCATCACAATCATCTCAGGCGCGCCCAGCGCAAACCGCAGCTCGTTGCCGGTCATAAACGCAATCAGCGTCACCACCGGTACGGTAAGTGAAATGGTTGCCAGCACGGAACCGAAGAACAGGTTCATCGCGCGCTGCACCTGATTGTTCAGCACCGCCTTCAGCGCCCCCAGCCCTTCCGGGGAGAGGATCAGCAGCGCAACGAGGAAGCCGGTAAACGCCACGGGCGCGTTCAGCTCGGTCAGCAGGGTCTCCAGCGGATTGGCGTTCATCTTGGTTACGGCAATCACCGCAATAAGATGGACGATCAGCCAAACGGTGTGCCACAGGCTGCTGTGGGCGGACGGCTTGCCGTGGTGCGGGTCGTCATCGTCGCCGTCATCTTCGTGCTCGTAAACAAACAGGCTCTGGTGCGTTTTGGTCTGAATCAGCAGGAACACGCCGTACATTGCGGCTGAAATCAACGCGACCAGCAGCGCCTGACCGGTGGTGAAGTTAGCGCCCGGCAGCGCCATCGGGAAGACCAGAACGATAATCGCCAGCGGGAACAGGGCGATCAGATACTGTTTGATGCCGAACAGATTCATATACTGGGTGGCAAATTTGCGCCCGCCCAGCAGGAGTGAAAACCCGACCAGGCCGCCCGTCACAATCATGATGATGGAATAGAGCGTGTCGCGCATCAGGGTTGGCGCAGCGTCTCCCGTGGCCATCAGTGCGGAAATCAGGCTAACTTCAAGAATAACAACGGAAAGGCTTAAGATTAAAGAACCGTACGGCTCGCCCAGACGGTGGGCTAATACGTCCGCATGGCGGACCACGCTGAAGGCGCTGGTTAAAATGCCCACCAGGGCAAGAGCGTTGATCCCCACAACCACTGGCAGTGACTGGCTGCTTCCCCAGAAGAGCAGCACCGCCAGTGCCAGAACAGGGAAAATGAGAGATGTCTCCTTGTGGCGGGTCTTCACCGCCTCATGTGCTGCTGTCATGTGCTTCTCCATCAGTGCAGGTGGTTGTAATTATAGAGAGTATTTTTGAGGTCGATAAACTAACAGATTTGTGGCTAATATTGATGAAAGTTTACTTAATTTTACCGCTTCGTGGTTTATTTCGCTATGTTATCCATAATGGCATGCTTTGTATAAATATATATTGAATAACAGAGGATTAATGTCTTATGAAATACATAATTCGAAACTTTCTGGCGCGAGTCGGCGGGCTGAACCACACTTAATGTTTTAGCAAAAGAGAGGTGAGAGATGCCCTATAAAACGAAACGCGATTTACCCGAGAGCGTACAGCATGTTCTCCCGTCGCATGCGCAGGATATTTACAAAGAAGCCTTTAACAGCGCGTGGGAACAGTACAAAGATAAGGACGACCGCCGGGACGACGCCAGCCGGGAAGAGACGGCGCACAAGGTCGCGTGGGCGGCGGTAAAGCATGATTATGAAAAAGGCGACGACGATAAATGGCATAAAAAGAAATAACGCTGAAACAACAGGCCGCCTGAAGTTTGACTTTTCAGGCGGTTGATCCGCCGCCGTATTGCAACTGGCCTGTGAATTGCTTATCGTTAACGCCCTGCTGGTAAAATGACCAGTAGACGATGCCGGGAAGGCGAATTACAGATGTCGCAAGGAAGCATGCAGTGGCGGAGGTGAAAGGTGTTAACGCGTGATTTCTTAATGAAGGCAGATTGTAAGACGGCATTTGGTGATATTGAGGAATCGCTTCTCTGGTCGGCTGAACAACGTGCGGCATCGCTTGCGGGCACGCTGGCCTGCCGCCCTGACGATGGCCCGGTATGGATTTTTGGCTACGGCTCCCTGATGTGGAACCCGGCGCTCAACTTTGTTGAATCGGCAACCGGTACGCTCCCTGGCTGGCATCGCGCCTTTTGCCTGCGGCTGACGGCCGGGCGCGGCAGCGCCTGCCAGCCGGGGAGAATGCTTGCACTGAAAGAGGGCGGTCGCACCACGGGCGTCGCATACCAGCTTCCGACCGCGACGCTTGAAGAGGAGCTTACCCTGCTGTGGAAGCGCGAGATGATCACCGGCTGCTACATGCCCTGCTGGTGCAAGCTCGACCTCGACGACGGTCGCACCGTGAATGCGCTGGTGTTTATTATGGATCCGCGCCATCCGCTGTATGAGGCCGACACGCGCACGCAGGTTATTGCCCCGCTCATTGCCGCCGCCAGCGGGCCGCTCGGCACCAACGCCCAGTATCTCTTCTCGCTCGACCGGGAGCTCACGCGCCTCGGCATGAGGGACGACTGCCTGAACGAGCTGGTGAACGAGGTAAAAGCGCTGGTGGAAGGGAGCGCGCTGAACACGCCGCTGCGTCGGGCTCACGGCATGTAAGCGCCGCACAATCAGCGCCGTGGGCGGTCTCCGTGAAGCACGGGGACCGCATCAATCAGACAATAACCACGCGTCAGGCTCTTAAAACGTTAACACCTTATCGGCGGCCAGCGTCCACTCCGCCAGCTCGACGAGCGTCCCGATTTCCACTCCGTCAATCAGCGGCAGCCCGCTAATCCCGCGCCCGTCGGTGCAGGTTTTGCACAGCTTAACCGGCACATTCTGCGCGGTGAGGATCTCCAGCATCTGCTGAATGTTGTACCCCTCCGCGGGCTTTTGCCCCTTCAGGCCTGCCGTCACCGCGTCCGACATCAAAAAGAGGCGCAGGTCAAGATCGCTCTCCTTTTCGCGTAGCGCAATGGCGAGACGCAGGCTGTTAAAAAGGGATTCGCTGCCATAGGCTGCGCCGTTGGCGACGATGGTAATCTTTTGCATAGTGACTCCTGTTCTTTTAAGGCACGGATATTGCTTATCTCTTCGGAAGAAACCGATCCGGAGAGAGCGTATGAAAGTAGTAGCGGACCATACATCGGGCGCGAGCGAATGGTTTCGGCGCGCCGGACAGCTGCGGCGCCAACAGCTCAGCAGGCTGGCAGAGCTGGGGACGCTGGTAACGGGTATCAGCCGCCTGATGCATATGCTCCAGTGCGAGCGCGGTGCGTCAAACGTCTGGCTCTGCTCGCGGGGCGAACTTTACGTCCTCGAGTGCAGGGCAAGCCGGGCGCTGGCTGACGATAGCCTAAAGGCGCTGAACGGCATCCTTGATACGCAGACCGCGATGCCGTGCAGCGCCGTCTGCGAGCGCATTGCCTTCGCGCTTTCGCACCTGGAGGGGCTTGACGCGCTGCGTGACGCCGTAAACGGGCTGCATTTGCCCGCGCCCCGCGCAATGGAGCAGTACAGCGCCATGCTAAGCCACTTGCTCAGCATCATTCCCCAACTCAATGATAGCATTGACGATCCGCACATTGCGGAGCGTTTTGTATCACTTTATAGCCTCATGCAGGGCAAAGAGCTGGTGGGCCAGGAGCGCGCCCTGGGCGCCATCGGCTTCACGCAGGGGGAGTTTGATAACGACACCCGCCAGAAGCTTGTTGACCGAATAGACGGCCAGCAGGCCTGCTTTGAGGTGTTTTTATCGCACTGCCCGGACGCGGCGCGTGAAGCCTTTATCCTGAACTGTCAGCCCGATCTGGAAATTGAACAGCTGCGCCGGGTTGCCTGCACCCGCCAGCCCGCGCCGGAAAAGGGCGAGACGGCGCGAAGATGGTTTACGATCCAGACGACGCGCCTTGAACATCTGCGCACGCTGGAGGAAAGCGCAATAGCCGATCTGATGATCGCCGTTGACGACGGGCTTAACGGCCGGAGTGAAAGTGCTCAGGCCGACGCCGACTATCCCGTGCTGCGTTTTCCTGATAAACACCTCCTGCCGCTGGTGCGCCAGCAGGCGCGCGAAATTGAACAGCTCTCCCGCCAGCTCGCCTCCCTGCGCGACGCTCTTGAAGAGCGAAAAATCATCGATAAGGCCAAAAGCGTGCTCATGACGCACCAGAAAATGAGCGAAGAGCAGGCGTGGGCCGCCCTGCGCAAAATGGCGATGGATAAAAATCAGCGCATGGTGGATATCGCGCGCGCGCTGCTGACCGTGAAAAACCTGTGGCGTGGCGCTTCCGGCGGTTCTGTCGCATTAACGACAGCGGGGTAGCAAAAGTTGCGCTGCCGGTTTTTCAGGCAGCTAACAGGTAAAACTGTTCCGCCAGTGATAATCCCGCACCTTGTGGATGCTGATATTGCCCTTTGCGTATCATGTGCACTAACTCTATACCCGCCAGTATCGTCTGCGCACGCCGGAACGATTTGAATCCCAGCATCGGGCGTATCCGCCGTTTGATGTTTCGGTGATCCTGCTCAACCAGGTTGTTCAGGTATTTGCTCTGCCTGATGATGATTCTGAGCATGGCCAGTGCCGCCGTATTGGCGCCGCTTTTATCGATGGTCACCGTCTCAGGTTTATCGTGGTGTCGAATGGATTTGCGAAAGAAACGCAGGGCAGCTGCCGCATCACGCTTCGCCGACAGCAGAAAGTCGACTGTCTGACCCGCGGTATCGACCGCCCGGTACAGATACTTCCACTGGCCTCTGACTTTTATGTAGGTTTCATCCATGCGCCAGCGGCGACCCACCGGACGTTTATGCCGCCGGAACGCTTTATCTAACAGGGGCACCAGACGGATAACCCAGCGGTGAAGCGTGGAATGGTCAACGATAACGCCGCGCTCAGCCATTATCTCCTCCAGGTTGCGCAGGCTGAGGGAATAAGCCAGATACCAGCGAACGCACTGAGCAATGACATCAACGGGATAATGCAGCCGTTTAAAGGATTTTTGGATCAGAGACATGGTCGGACAACATTGCAAAAAAAACAGTATGTTACCCGACCAGTTCTTAATGCGACAGAACCCCAGATTATGTTGCGTACACCACGAAAGAAGAAAAAATTTGCATTGTGGAAATAAATTGAATATAACTGCAAACAATTCAGGTTTTTTGATCTTGACCCGCCATCTCCGGACAGCTTTTGTATCTTAAGTTAACAATGCCCGCTGTTGCCGGTATTCTCGTGGTGAGAGGTATCCCAGCGCACTGTGCGGGTGATTTTCATTGTAATGCGTGAATGCTGCTGCAAGGTTTTGCAGGGCTGTTCTTACATCCGGTTTTGGCATGAACGCGATATAGTCTTCCTTCATCGTCTTCACGAACCGTTCCGCTATGCCATTACTCTGCGGGCTGCTCACCGCTGTTGTACAGGGTTCCAGATTCAGCTCTCTTGCGAACCTCCGCGTTTCATGCGCGGTATACGCGGAACCATTATCCGTCAGCCACTGAACCGCTGTGTCCGGCAACTTATCGCCGAAGCGCTTTTCTACCGACCTCAGCATGACATCCTGCACGGTCGAGCTGTCGTAGCCTCCCGTGCTTGCTGCCCAGTCTATGGCCTCGCGGTCGCAGCAGTCCAGTGCGAACGTTACACGCAGTTTTTCACCATTATCGCAGCCGAACTCAAAGCCATCTGAACACCAGCGCATATCGCTTTCCGCAACTGCGATTTTACCTTTATGCTCACGCGTCGGCCGCTCGGGTTTGTCATGCAGTAACAGCAGATTATGCTCGCTCATGATCCTGTAAAGCCGTTTGGCATTGACCGGCGGCAGCCCCTCAGTACGGCGTTGCTTACGCAGGATACCCCACACGCGGCGATAGCCATAACTCGGCATATCGCTGATGATATCGAGGATATCTGACAGTATTTCAGCGTCTGCTTCGTTATTACGCCGGTTACGACGCCTGTCCTGCCAGTCGGCAGAACGCTTTACCCGCAGTGATAGTTGCGCACGCGACACACCCATGGCGCGGCCAGGCAGAGCTATTCCCCATCCTTTGGCAACAAGGGCGCGTGCGCTATCCATTTTCGCGACTGACCGTACTCCACGGCTTCTTTCAGGATCTCAACTTCCATCGTCTTCTTGCCCAGAAGGCGCTGGAGCTCCCGGACCTGCTTCAGCGCAGCAGTGAGCTCTGAAGCAGGAACGACTTCCTCTCCGGCCGCTACGGCGGTGAGACTGCCTTCCTGATATTGCTTCTTCCACTTGAACAGCAGACTGGGCTGAATACCGTGCAGGCGTGCGACGTGGGAGACATTCATACCAAGCTCCATCGTCAGCTGGGCCGAGGTCTGGCAGGAAATAAAGCTGACCAGTCAGGGGATTGTGCATGGCGTGATAAGAGAGGCGTGCAGCCATGTGATGCATTCCAGTCCGCTTCTCAGCCTGATGGGAGCCCTGACTGAGCATCATGTCTTTAACGGCGCGGTCCGTTTTATTCTGGGGCTGGGTGTCCGGCAGGTGACTGCGCTTATCCTCCACACGCTTTCGCTGATGCCGGAAGGCAGCCCGGTAAGAGCGGTGCCGTCCGTGTTTAGCGATGCTGCCCGGGCTGAAGCAGAGTGGGGGGGGGGCCACCCCGGCCACCCCCATCCTGCTGACGGTAACGGCGCTGCTGGCGGTGACCTGGCGCCTGCTTACGCCCGGCGCCCGGCCTGACGGGCCGGTCACCGAAATCGGCCGGTTTCTGACCGGGCTGCCGGAACTGCTGACATCCCTGCACAAAATCATCAGCCTGTTTTCTGCTGTTCCTTACCGTCAGTCCGGCACTGCGGCATCCCTGTACGCTGACCCGGCAGATATTTCGGGCCGTCTGCCGGGCAGTGCGCATTTACCTTCTGTGCCCGTCACGCCGGTTCTGCAGATTGCCCGGGAACAGTAGGCACTGACGGGCCCACAAATTGACAGCGTGGAGGTGAGGAGGCCGGAGGAGGACTATGAGGCTGTACAGGCCGCACAGGACAGGCTCTGGTTGCCGTCATCCCCGGCGGTGCCGTTTCCGTCAGGGGGAGAAGGGGGGAGGCAGACCAGCCCGGTGGTCAGTCTGTTCTTATCCCGGGAACTGAACAGGGCAGACAAAACCCCGGAGGCCTTCCGGGGAGTGCACTGTCTGATGCGCCAGCTCAGCCCGGAGGCAGACAGGATGTCGGAGGCCTTTCAGGGAACGCACGGCCTGATGCGCCAGCCCGGTCCGGATGAAATCAGAGGCGTATGGGATATCGTGCTGACTGGCTGGCTGGCTGTCGCAGGGCAACGGCAACGGCAACGGAATTCAGACGTTTCGCTGGGTAGCCCGCATGGGGGAAACACAAAAAGCGGCATTCGAAAGATTGCTGGACGACCAGCAGGTCGCTGCGGTGATGAATTTTCCTGATACGGCGCCGGGCGAGGCGATGGCGTTTCTTGCCGGGGGGCTTCCGGGGCCGCCATGCTTCCGGTGCAAGCCCCGGCAGAAGCGGCAAATGCTGCTGAAGAAATCATTGCGGAAGACAGTATGCCGGCGGCGCGGACGGACGATTTACTGACCCGGATTATGACCTGGAGCCGGGCCGCCGGCGCGACATGGTACAGCTGGATACCTCCCCGGCTGCCGTTTGAGCCGTGCGGAGTAGATGCCGCAGTTGGTGTCGGCTCCACCGACTGCTCTCCGGGGAAATTCAGGACGGCAGTTGGTCATTGCCAGCCAGCACTTGACGCTGATGAACGGCCAGCGTCTGGATTAATGCCGCCCACGAATTCAAAACCCGCGCGGATTCTTTTTGCTGAAATGGATTACATCCGCCGGGAGGCTCCGGGGCTGCAGCGTGCGCTGGTTGCGCTGAACGCGAGTACCGGAAAATCGGCTCAGATGCTGCTCCCGCAGCTGCACATCTCAAAATGGACCGATACGGCGAACGACCTGAGCGGTGATTTTGAACAGAGCGTGACGGATATCCGTCTGCAGGAGCTTATCCGTGATGCCGCAGACCCGCAGCAGACGGCGAAATATACGGAGCTGCACTCTCATGAATCGCTGCGGCTGACGCTGGAGGGGGATACCCCGGATATTTTCCATGCGGAGCTGAACACTGAAACCGTTCTGGGGGAGGTGAAACAGCTTCTGGCGGTCGTCAACGGGTGGCTGCCGGCAGGGCTGTCGGCAAATGAGCGCCGCTGGATGAAAACGGCCCCGGTGGCGGAGCGACTGGCGTTTATCGCCGCACATGACCGTCTTTCTGACGTGGGAAATATGACGACGGCGGGCGGGGCGCTTAACGCGGTGCAGACATTGCAGACCATGCTGAATGAAAAAAGAATTAACGAAGTGGCGGATGTGACGACATTTGCCGGGCGCTGGCTGGCGGATACCTACGGTGTGCCGGCGGATATTCTGCAAAAAAGTATCACCGTCAGCGGTCAGGCGATGATGAGAGTGATTTGCCCGGGGCTGGACGGCGGCCGGGAGCGCTATGCTTTCAGCTATCAGAAAAGTCTGTGGTTTGCTGCCCGTACGTTACCCCGTGGGAATGAGCGGTGTGACGGGGCGGATGTGGGTCAGCACTGGAAAAGGCTGCTGGAAGCACGGGGAGAAGAGCTTCCCCCCTGGTGTCGTCGACGGACAATGGCGGACGTGCCGGTGGGGGCAGAGGTGGTCACCTGCAATATACAGTACCCGCCGGAAGTGGAGAACAGCCGCCCGCTGCGGCAGATGTTCAGGGTTTTATCCACGCCGGACAGGTTCCGCCAACAGTGGGATCAGTTTGCGGGCCAGTGGCAGCAGGATCCGGAACTGACGGCAACGCTGGTGCTCAGGCTGGAATGGCTGCTGAATACCCGGCTGGATGACCTTGCAGGAGAGCGGTCTCCGGCGCTGACGGCGTCGCTGGACGGGGCGCAGAAAGCACAGCTGAAAGCCGGAGCGCTGGCGGTTCGTCTGGGGAAAGCCCGTCCACTGTTTCTGAAACACACAGGAACGGGGAGGGTGGCAGACCAGCTTATCCTGTTACCGGATCCGGGGAGAAATGAGTATTTTACGGTTTCGCTGAGTGGCAGCACGCCGGTCCGCAGCATAACGCTTCATGTGCTGGACTTCGGGGACGGAAGCACGCGGTATGTGTCCAAAGCCGACTATGTTCACACGGAACGCGGTTATTCCGTTGCCGAAGTTTCTGACCGGCTGGGCGTTTCAGCACACAGTCTCTATAAGTGGTTACGGGCTATTAAACCCGATAACAGCGAGCAGCATGCCCGGGAATTAGCGGCAGTTTACTGTTGTCCGGGCCAATCAGGTCTTGGTCACAGACATCACTTACAGTGTGCCCGAAGTTCAGGGCGAGCATGGACGCTCAAATGAACCACGAGTCGGTCTGGAATATACTTCGCAAAGCTGTCCGACTGAGGTACGCCTTTATCCGTGACAACTCCTGCTGTTGGCCTGTTCATCTACTCAGTCGGGTGCTGAATGTTCATCCGAGTGGGTTTTACACCTGGCTTCAGCAGCCGCATTCACTACGGCTTCAGGCGGATCTCAGACTGACAGGACAAATCAAACAGTTCTGGTTGGAGTCCGGTTGCTGGTAGATTGCTTTCAGCACAATTTGATAAGCATGCAAAAGTATGGCGAAGACACATAGGTCTTATTTTATTTGAATAAATGGTGATATTATGAAATGGGCGAACTATTATTTACTAATCCTTGAGAATGATAAGCAGTGCTTTGAAAATGCAATATATTTAATTGAGCGTTACAATATACCAGTGGAAAATATAAATACCACCCAACCTATTAATGGTTTCCCGCATTTAAACTACGATTTCCTTAAAGGTATTGGGTTGAGTGACAAACTAATGATTATTGGTCATGGAAGGCAATCTCCCCCTGCTATTGGCGGCGTAAAAATGCAATACAGCCCATCGCAGTTGGCTTTATTCTTAAAAGATCAATATAAAGTTAACGAGGTAGGCCTTATATCTTTTAAGGCATGTGATTTGGGAAATGGATCTTTCCTCTATGATTTCTTTGAAGCCTTCACGTCAGGCGGCGGGAAAATTGGTGGCTGCATTGGCTACAAGGGCGAAGTAATGAATACAACCAGGGGTGAAGCCGTTGGTCTATGGGATTATGTTAAGCGAGAACTATTTCTTGGAAAGAACCCAGATCAGCAGCGAGTAACGATTGTCCAAGGAAATGCTGAAGTACCTTCTGAATATGGCAACAAGCGAAGATTTAAGAGAACTCAAACTGTGTAATAAAATATAAGGGAGACTGTAATTAAAATTGTGTAATTGCCTATTGTTTATGGCTATCGCAAGATCCATCTCGATCTGCGAGATAGCGGGCAACAATGCGGGATTAACCGGGTCTGGCGGCTGATGAAGCGTGCCGGGATAAAGGCCCAGGTAGGGTATCGAAGCCCGCGAGCGTGTAAAGGTGAAGCCAGTATCGTGACACCCAACAGGCTCCAGCGACAGTTCAACCCCGGATGACAAAAGATATTGTTCTGAATGCGCTTTTGATGGCCGTGTGGCGACGTAATACCCAAAAACAGGTGCTGGCTCACTCAGACCAGGGCAGTCAGTACACAAGCCATGAGTGGCAGTCGTTCCTGAAATCACACGGTCTGGAGGGCAGTATGAGCCGTCGTGGCAACTGTCACGACAACGCAGTAGCAGAAAGTTTTTTCCAGCTACTGAAGCGTGAACGGATAAAGAAAAAGATCTACGGAAAACGGGAAGAAGCACGCAGCGATATTTTTGATTACATCGAAATGTTTTATAACAGTAAGCGTCGGCATGGTTCGAGTGATCAGATGCCACCGACGGAATATGAAAATCAATATTATCAACGGCTCAGAAGTGTCTGGATTATCCGTGGCTATTCAGTTCGCCATTTTATGGAAACGGTGAGTCCATTCCCCGGAGGTAAACATGGGCTGGCAAAAGTGTAGCGGTATTAGGCGCAGCTATTTAGTAATTTATTTATAGCTAAATTTAGCTCATGGGTCGAAAGCGCCCCATATTAAATATACCATGTAATTATTAGAGAGCGAATATTATGAGTAGTATCGATCAAAGTGTATTTTTCAACTCACAAGCTTTACTTAATGATCTTGAGGGAGAGTTTGAAGGTAGTGTGTTGATAACTCAGTCAACAGTTTTACCTTCCCGAGCATCTACAATACCGGACGATATACGGTTCTGTCGCATTAACGACAGCGGGGTAGCAAAAGTTGCGCTGCCGGTTTTTCAGGCAGCTAACAGGTAAAACTGTTCCGCCAGTGATAACCCCGCACCCTGTGGATGCTGATATTGCCCTTTGCGTATCATGTGCACTAACTCTATACCCGCCAGTATCGTCTGCGCACGCCGGAACGATTTGAATCCCAGCATCGGGCGTATCCGCCGTTTGATGTTTCGGTGATCCTGCTCAACCAGGTTGTTCAGGTATTTGCTCTGCCTGATGATGATTCTGAGCATGGCCAGTGCCGCCGTATTGGCGCCGCTTTTATCGATGGTCACCGTCTCAGGTTTATCGTGGTGTCGAATGGATTTGCGAAAGAAACGCAGGGCAGCTGCCGCATCACGCTTCGCCGACAGCAGAAAGTCGACTGTCTGACCCGCGGTATCGACCGCCCGGTACAGATACTTCCACTGGCCTCTGACTTTTATGTAGGTTTCATCCATGCGCCAGCGGCGACCCACCGGACGTTTATGCCGCCGGAACGCTTTATCTAACAGGGGCACCAGACGGATAACCCAGCGGTGAAGCGTGGAATGGTCAACGATAACGCCGCGCTCAGCCATTATCTCCTCCAGGTTGCGCAGGCTGAGGGAATAAGCCAGATACCAGCGAACGCACTGAGCAATGACATCAACGGGATAATGCAGCCGTTTAAAGGATTTTTGGATCAGAGACATGGTCGGACAACATTGCAAAAAAAAACAGTATGTTACCCGACCAGTTCTTAATGCGACAGAACCCGGCTGGGCTATGCCGACGCGTTTTCCTGGGCGCATCCGCACGAGATTTTTAGCGAACACGCCGCGCTCTCGGCGTTTGAAAACGACGGGGCGCGGGCGTTTAACCTCGGCGCGCTGGCGGGGCTCAGCCGCGAGGCGTGGGATTCGCTGGAGCCGTGGCGGTGGCCCGCGGGTGATTTTCCGCAGCGGAAAATAGTGCCCGTCGAACCGCAAAAGCACGGCGCAGAGGTAGACGCGCTTTACCCTCTGCTTCTTAACAGCGGACGCATCCGCGATCAGTGGCACACCATGACCCGCACGGGGTACGTGGACAGGCTGATGCAGCATATCGACGAGCCGCGCGTGGAGGTGAACGTCCTTGATGCGGCGCGCTTTTCGCTTAGCGCCGGGCAGCTCGCCCGAGTGAGCTCTCCGCGCGGGGTGATGGTCGCCAGAGTGGCGATCGGCGACGCGCAGCGGCCCGGAGAGCTGTTCGTTCCCATGCACTGGAACCGCGTTTTCGCGCGGCAGGGCAAGGTAAACGCGCTGGTAGACACCCGCTGCGATCCGCTTTCCGGGCAGCCGGAAAGCAAGCAGACGGCGGTCAGGATTATGCCGTGGCGGCCGCGCTGGCAGGGCGAGCTTTACGCCCGCGAGCTGCCGGAGCTGCCGCCTGAGGTCTACTGGTGGCGAAAAGCCTCGCGCCTGACGCTGGCCGGAGATGCGCCGCTGCTGGCGTACGCCAGCGGTCGAGGCTGGCAGCTGCAGGTGGCACAGACGGGAGAACGCAGCAGCGTTCTCGCCTGGCAGCACGGCGAGCTGATGCTGGGCTACTGGGAGGGCCATACGCTGCCGGCGCTGGCGCATGCGTTTATTGAAGAAGCCTTTGCTGCTGCGCCCGTACAACTCGCTGAACGCCATGCGCTGCTGCACGGACAACGGCCGGGCAAAGATGCCGATCCCGGGCGAATCATCTGTAGCTGCTTCAGCGTAGGTGAAAATACGATACGCAAGGCGATAGCCGGAGGCTGTGATTCTGCCGTAGCGCTGGGCGTGAAGCTGCGCTGCGGCACGAACTGTGGCTCCTGCGTGCCGGAGCTGAAAGGGCTGTTGGGAGAGTGTAAGGACGTCGGGTAAGGCGAAGCCGACACCCGACGGTTCTGTTCAGGTTATTCCTGAAATTTCTGTTAAGGCTGGTTTTCAGGGCTAATGGCGTTAACATAATAAGAGTTTACTCATAAATTCAGGTTTTCATTTACGACGTTGATGGCCGTATCGTCCCGCATTCGTTTTTTAGTATTACTCCCCCTACTTGCTGCTGGAGCCGTTCACGGTGCGCCGCATTCCTTTATCCAGCAGGCGCAGAACCCGTTTGATAATGACGGCGACAGCCTGCCGGATCTCGGCCTTGCCGCGCCTACGGGGGAAGGGGAGAAGCACCTCGCGGAGATGGCGAAAGCCTTCGGTGAAGCCAGCATGACCGACAACGGCCTCACCACCGGGGAGCAGGCGCGCCAGTTTGCGTTCGGTCAGGTGCGCGATGCCCTGAGCGGTGAAGTGAATCAGCACATCGAGTCCTGGCTCTCGCCGTGGGGTAATGCCAGCGTTAACGTGCTGGTGGACAACGACGGCAAATTCAACGGCAGCAGCGGGAGCTGGTTTGTGCCGTGGAATGACACTAACCGCTACTTAACCTGGAGCCAGCTTGGCCTGACGCAGCAGACGGACGGCCTGGTGAGCAATGCCGGCGTCGGTCAGCGCTGGGTGGCCGGCTCCTGGCTGCTGGGCTACAACACCTTCTACGATAACCTGCTTGACGAAAACCTCCAGCGAGCCGGGCTGGGCGCGGAAGCGTGGGGCGAGAACCTGCGCCTTTCCGCAAACTACTATCAGCCGCTCGCCGGATGGCGCGAAAGCACCGAGACAAAAGAACAGCGCATGGCGCGCGGGTACGACGTCACGGCGAAGGCATGGCTGCCGTGGTTTCACCATCTCAATACCAGCGTCAGCTTTGAACAGTATTTTGGCGATAACGTCGATCTGTTCAACAGCGGCACCGGCTACCACAACCCGGTGGCCGTGAATCTTGGGCTGAACTACACGCCCGTTCCGCTGGTGACCCTAACCGCGGCCCACAAGCAGGGAGAGAGCGGGGTCAGCCAGAATAACCTCGGCCTGAAGCTTAACTATCGCTTCGGCGTGCCGCTGGCAAAACAGCTCTCCGCCAGCGAGGTCGCCGCGGCACGCTCGCTGCGCGGCAGCCGTTACGACGCCCCGGAGCGGGACAGCCTGCCGGTGATGGAGTTCCGCCAGCGCAAAACGCTGTCGGTCTATCTGGCGACGCCGCCGTGGGACCTGAAGCCCGGGGAAACGGTTATGCTTAAGCTGCAGATCCGCAGCGCGCACGGTATTCGTCAGCTTCACTGGCAGGGTGATACGCAGGCGCTGAGCCTGACGTCGCCGGCTAACGGGCGCAGCAGCGATGGCTGGAGCGTGATAATGCCCGCCTGGGACGATAGCGAGGGAGCGAAAAACCGCTGGCGGCTGTCGGTGGTGGTGGAAGATGAACGGGGGCAGCGCGTCTCCTCCAATGAGATCGCGCTTACCGTGGTGCAGCCGCTCGTTGCATTAACGAACGACGATCCGCGGTGGAAGTTGCTGCCGGACGAGTAGCCTTAGAAAATACGCTCCTGATGGACCCACACCGCCGCTTCAACGCGGGATTTGAGCTTCATTTTCTTCAGCATGTGCTTCACGTGGACCTTAACCGTGCTTTCGGTGATGTCCAGGCGGCGGGCGATCATCTTGTTCGGCAGGCCCTGGGCAATCAGCTTCAGAATGTCGCGCTCGCGCGGGGTGAGCTGGCTGACGTCACGGTCAGAGGTGGCGCGGTTAGCTCGCAGGCTGGCGGCCAGGACCGGCGTTAACGCTTCGCTCAACACCATCTCTCCGGCGGCCGCTTGCTGCAGCGCCTTGAGCAGATCCTCTGGCTCCATATCTTTCAGCAGATAGCCGTCGGCCCCGCGCTTGAGCGCCGTGACCACGTCTTCCTCATGATTCGAGACGCTAAAGACCACCACGCGGCCAGAAAGCGATTTCTCACGCAGCTTGTCGAGCGTTTCCAGACCGTTCATGCCCGGCATGTTGAGATCGAGCAGGATCAAATCCGGATCGAGCGACTCGGCAAGCTCTATCCCCTGTTCGCCGTTGCTGGCTTCACCGACGACGGTGATATCGGGCGCCATGCTGACAAGCTGTTTCACGCCGGTGCGCAGCATCGGATGGTCATCGATCAACAGGATAGAGGCCGGTTCCTGATTAGTCATGGTTTTCTCCTTGAGCAGTTATGAGCGGTTTTTCGGGAACAAAGGTGACGACAACTTCGGTGCCGCCCGTTTCAGCCCGGCGAACCTGGCAATCACCGCGCAGGCTTTGCGCGCGGTCTCGCATGATGATGAGGCCGTAGTGGTTACTTCTTTCGGCATTTTCCGGCACGCCGCGGCCGTTATCCCTGACGCTAAGCTTCACCTGATTGTTCTGGTGGCTCACGGTGACGGTCACCGCCGTCGCTTCGGAATGCTTGAGCACGTTGCTCATCGCTTCGCGGGCGATTTGCAGCAGATGAATCGCCTGATGGGAGGGGACGAACCGCGGCGGCAGCTGGTAGTCCAGCTTCACCGGGAAGCCCAGGCGGGCGCTAAACTCGCTGCAGCTGGCCTCAAGCGCCGGGCGTAAACCCGGCTCGGTCAGCTGCAGGCGGAAGGTGGTTAACAGCTCGCGAAGCTGTATCCAGGAGGTATTCAGCTCGTTGCGCACCTGGCTGAGCAACTGCTTGCTGCTCTCCGGCATGCCTTCCCCCTGCATCTGCAGACAGCTTATCTGCATCTTCATGCAGGAGAGCGACTGGGCGATGGAGTCATGAAGCTCGCGGGCAATGGTCGCGCGCTCCTCCATCACGATGAGCTGCTGCTGCTTTTCCTGATGACGGTCAAGCGCCAGCGTGGCGGTCAGCTGTTCGACCAGCGTGTCCACGAGCTGCTGCTGATCGTGGCTAAGATGACGCCCGGCTGGCAGCGTGGCCAGCAGGATGCCGTACTGGGTGTGGCTGTCCGTCAATCGCCATTTCAGGGTTGTTCCGCTGGTATTCTGCGCGGGCAGGCTGCGCGGGCACAGGTGGCAACCCTTTTCGTCGCAGGACACGTCCGACTGACAGGTAAACTCCTGATGGTTTTCTTCATCTTCGATATCGTAAACGCGCAGCTCAAGGTCATGCAGCAGGGTAAGGTTTTGCAGGCCGTTAAGGACCGGCGAGAGCCGCTCGCACAGCGGCACCTGCATGTGCAGGCGGCGGTTGGCCTGCCACAGGAAAGAGAGAATTTCGTTTTTCTGCTCCAGCCCGGCGGTTTTCTCCTGAACCCGTTTTTCCAGCACCGCATAGCTTTCGGAGAGCTCTTCCGACATGGTGTTCAGCGCCTGGCCGAGCATCGCCATTTCATTGCGCCCGTGAATGTGCGTGCGCTGGCTAAAATCCCGGTCGGCGACGGCGCGCGCCATGACCAGCAGCGCTCGCCACGGCTTCAGAAGCCGCGCGCGCAGCCAGATGATGGTGAAAATCAGCAGCATGGCCATAAACATCGCCATGATGACGTGTGTTCTAACCACGCTGTCGATACGCATTTCGGTGGTGTGGTCGAACGAAGAGACGAGGGCATCAATGCGCGAAACAAAGGCCGCGACGTCCGCCGCAACCGTATCCTGGCTTTTGGCCTGCTGCAGGCCCGGCCTGAGCTGCGTGTGCCAGTAGCCCTGCAGCGCTTTCAGCTGCGCCTCTTGTCCGTCGCGCTTCGCGGCTCTTTCCAGTTCCGGGCTAAAGGCGGTATGCTCCATGTCGGCGATGAGCGGCAGGTCGTCCTGGGTCAAAGGCACCGCGGCGAGCAGGCGATAACTCTGCATGCGTAGCGAACCTGCCTCGTTGATGGCATGCGCATTACCCTGTACGCCCTGTACCAGCCAGCCAGAGATCGCCATGCCGGTCACACCGATCGCGGTGGACAGCAAAACGATAAGCGCCAGCTGGTTAACCAGCGTGAGTGGAGATAAACATCTTTTTAACATAGAGTTGCCGGGCTCCTGACGTGACCTGACTGCAGGAATGGCGATATTCTGGTGCATACCCTGGAGTATACCCATACCAATAAAGGATTACCTCTAAATTGCCGGTGGGGTTAGGTTTTGAAGAGGGGGAGTATCCCAGCGCCTCAGCGCGGTGAAAAACCACGTCTTTTTGAGCGTAAATCTCTACTCACTAAGGGTAATGACTTTTTTTTCGCCGCAAAACCACTGCCTTTTCCTTTGATTTATATCAACTTACCGCCCGCCTAAACCCCTAATGTTTGCAGCATCATTCGAGAATCAGAGGTGTCTATGAGTCACTCATCCGCTCCCGAAAGGGAAAATGGTGCCGTTATTACTGACTGGCGTCCGGAAGATCCGGCGTTTTGGCAGCAGCGGGGTCACAAGGTTGCAAGCCGCAACCTGTGGATTTCAGTTCCATGTTTGCTGTTAGCGTTTTGCGTATGGATGTTGTTTAGTGCCGTGGCGGTTAACCTGCCGAAGGTGGGTTTCTTCTTTACGACCGATCAGCTGTTTATGCTGACCGCGCTTCCGGCGCTGTCCGGCGCGCTGCTGCGCGTGCCTTACGCATTTATGGTTCCGCTGTTTGGCGGCCGCCGCTGGACGGCATTCAGTACCGGGATCATGATCGTTCCGTGCGTGTGGCTGGGCTTCGCCGTGCAGGATACCTCCACGCCGTTTAGCGTCTTCGTGATCATCTCCCTGCTGTGCGGCTTTGCCGGCGCAAACTTTGCGTCCAGCATGGCGAACATCAGCTTCTTCTTCCCGAAAGAGAAGCAGGGCGGCGCGCTGGGCATTAACGGCGGTCTGGGCAATATGGGCGTGAGCGTGATGCAGCTGATTGCGCCGCTGGCGATCTCCGTGTCCATCTTCGCGGCCTTCGGCGGTACGGGCGTTGAGCAGCCGGACGGTTCATCCCTCTATCTGCAAAACGCGGCCTGGATCTGGGTGCCGCTGCTGGTGGTCTTTACGCTGGCGTCCTGGTTCTTCATGAACGATCTGTCCGCCTCTAAGGCTTCTCTAAGCGAGCAGCTGCCGGTGCTGAAGCGCGGCCACCTTTGGGTCATGGCACTGCTGTACCTGGCGACCTTCGGCTCCTTTATCGGGTTCTCTGCGGGCTTTGCGATGCTGTCTAAAACCCAGTTCCCTGACGTGCAGATCCTGCAGTACGCGTTCTTCGGCCCGTTCATCGGCGCGCTGGCCCGTTCTACCGGCGGAATGATTTCCGACCGCCTGGGCGGCACGCGCGTTACGCTGGTGAACTTTATCGTGATGGCTATCTTCTGCGCGCTGCTGTTCCTGACGCTGCCGGTCAACGGCCAGGGCGGTAACTTTATTGCCTTCTTCGGCGTGTTCATGGTGCTGTTCCTGACGGCCGGGCTGGGCAGTGCGTCCACCTTCCAGATGATCTCCGTGATCTTCCGCAAGCTGACGATGAACCGCGTGAAGGCGCAGGGCGGCTCTGAGGAGCAGGCGATGCGTGAAGCGGCAACGGACACCGCGGCAGCGCTGGGCTTTATCTCTGCGATTGGCGCAATTGGCGGCTTCTTTATTCCAAAAGCGTTCGGCATTTCGCTGGATCTTACCGGTTCTCCGGCGGGCGCAATGAAAGTCTTCCTCATCTTCTATATCGCCTGCGTTGCCATAACGTGGCTGGTATATGGACGTAATACCAAGAAAAACAAGTAAGTTTGATTATCCGTTCGCGCGGCCGCAGTGCCGCGCTTTTTTTAACCTTCTATTAGTTACAACATACTTAAAGATGCTCTCCCACCGCCCGGCGCGGCACTGCGATCGCCATCACTCTATAGGGATGCCTACCCCTTAATACCTAAGATGTTAAAAAACGCCGTGCCTTTTGTACGATAAAACTATTTTTTCTATATATATCAATAATATATAAAATTAAAAATTATACCGCTTTGGTGGTAGTGCATGTAATACCTCGTTACAGAGAGCCCCCCAGCCTTGATCGTTATCAATTCTCCACAGGTTTCAGAGCGTTACCTTCGCTGCAAATCAGCAATGTCGATTTAGAGAGCCACAGGCTCCACACAGGAGATACCCGATGAGCAAATTTTTGGATCGGTTCCGCTACTTCAAGCAGAAGGGCGAAACCTTTGCCGATGGGCACGGCCAGGTTCTGGAAACCAACCGGGACTGGGAGGACGGCTACCGTCAGCGCTGGCAGCATGACAAGGTTGTCCGCTCTACCCACGGCGTAAACTGCACGGGCTCGTGCAGCTGGAAGATTTTCGTTAAGAACGGCCTGGTGACCTGGGAAGTGCAGCAGACCGACTATCCGCGCACGCGCCCTGATATGCCAAACCACGAGCCGCGCGGCTGCCCTCGCGGCGCGAGCTACTCCTGGTATCTGTACAGCGCCAACCGTCTTAAATACCCGCTGATGCGCAAGCGCCTGATGAAGATGTGGCGCGAAGCAAAAGCGCAGCACAGCGATCCGGTCGACGCATGGGCATCCATCATTGAAGACGCCGACAAAGCGAAAAGCTTCAAGCAGGCTCGCGGTCGCGGCGGCTTTGTGCGCTCCTCCTGGAAAGAAGTCAACGAGCTGATTGCGGCCTCCAACGTCTATACCGTCAAAACCTACGGCCCGGACCGCGTGGCGGGCTTCTCGCCGATCCCGGCGATGTCGATGGTCTCCTACGCGTCCGGCGCGCGCTACCTCTCCCTGATTGGCGGGACCTGCCTGAGCTTCTATGACTGGTACTGCGACCTGCCGCCTGCGTCTCCGCAGACCTGGGGCGAGCAGACCGACGTGCCGGAATCCGCGGACTGGTATAACTCCAGCTACATCATTGCCTGGGGATCTAACGTCCCGCAGACCCGTACCCCGGACGCCCACTTCTTTACCGAAGTGCGTTACAAAGGCACCAAAACCGTCGCGGTCACCCCTGACTACGCGGAAATCGCCAAGCTCTGCGACCTGTGGCTGGCGCCGAAGCAGGGCACAGATGCGGCGATGGCGCTGGCGATGGGCCACGTCATGCTGCGCGAGTTCCACCTCGATAAGCCAAGCCAGTACTTCACCGACTACGTGCGCCGCTATACCGACATGCCGATGCTGGTCATGCTGGAAGAGCGCGACGGCTATTACGCCGCAGGCCGCATGCTGCGCGCCGCCGACCTGGTGGATTCACTGGGCCAGGAAAACAACCCGGAATGGAAAACCGTTGCCTTTAACAGCGACGGCGAAATGGTAGCGCCTAACGGTTCTATCGGCTTCCGCTGGGGTGAAAAGGGTAAATGGAACCTCGAGCAGCGCGACGGCACGAGCGGCGCGGAAACCGAGCTGCGCCTCAGCATGCTGGGCAGCCAGGACGACATCGCGGAAGTCGGCTTCCCGTACTTCGGCGGCGACGGCACCGAGCACTTCAACAAGGTTGAGCTGCAAAACGTGCTGATGCACAAGCTGCCGGTGAAGCGCCTGCAGCTGGCCGACGGCTCTACCGCGCTGGTGACCACCGTTTACGACCTGACCATGGCGAACTACGGCCTTGAGCGCGGCCTGAACGATGAAAACTGCGCAACCGGCTATGACGATATTAAAGCGTACACCCCCGCGTGGGCAGAGAAGATCACCGGCGTGCCGCGCGCGCAGATCGTCCGCATCGCGCGCGAGTTTGCGGAAAACGCCGACAAGACCCACGGCCGTTCAATGATCATCGTCGGGGCCGGTCTGAACCACTGGTATCACCTGGACATGAACTACCGCGGCCTGATCAACATGCTGATCTTCTGCGGCTGCGTGGGCCAGAGCGGCGGCGGCTGGGCGCACTACGTGGGCCAGGAAAAGCTGCGTCCGCAGACCGGCTGGCAGCCTCTGGCGTTTGGCCTTGACTGGCAGCGTCCGGCGCGCCACATGAACAGCACCTCCTACTTCTATAACCATTCCAGCCAGTGGCGCTACGAGACGGTGACCGCGCAGGAACTGCTGTCGCCAATGGCGGATAAATCCCGCTACAGCGGCCACCTCATTGACTTCAACGTGCGCGCCGAGCGCATGGGCTGGCTGCCGTCCGCGCCGCAGCTGGGCACCAACCCGCTGCGTATCGCGGAAGAGGCGAAGAAGGCGGGCATGACGCCGGTGGATTACACCGTTAAGTCCCTGAAGGACGGCTCCCTTCGCTTCGCGGCGGAACAGCCTGAAAACGGTAAAAACCACCCGCGCAACCTGTTTATCTGGCGTTCAAACCTGCTGGGCTCGTCCGGTAAAGGCCACGAGTACATGCTGAAGTATCTGCTGGGCACCGAGCACGGTATCCAGGGCAAAGATCTCGGCAAGCAGGGCGGCGTGAAGCCGGAAGAGGTGGAATGGCAGGACAACGGCCTGGACGGCAAGCTGGATCTGGTGGTGACGCTGGACTTCCGCCTGTCGAGCACCTGCCTGTACTCCGACATCGTGCTGCCAACCGCGACATGGTATGAAAAAGACGATATGAATACCTCGGACATGCATCCGTTTATTCATCCGCTGTCTGCCGCCGTTGATCCGGCGTGGGAATCCAAAAGCGACTGGGAGATCTACAAGGGCATCGCGAAGAAATTCTCTGAAGTCTGCGTAGGGCACCTCGGCAAAGAGACCGACGTAGTGACGCTGCCAATCCAGCACGACTCTGCCGCCGAGCTGGCGCAGCCGCTGGACGTGAAGGACTGGAAAAAAGGTGAATGCGACCTGATCCCGGGCGTGACCGCCCCGCACATCATTCCGGTTGAGCGTGACTATCCGGCGACCTACGAGCGCTTTACCTCTATCGGCCCGCTGATGGAGAAAATCGGCAACGGCGGTAAAGGCATCGCGTGGAATACGCAGAGCGAAATGGATCTGCTGCGCAAGCTCAATTACACCAAGGCGGAAGGCCCGGCCAAAGGCCAGCCGATGCTGAACACGGCAATTGACGCGGCAGAGATGATCCTGACCCTGGCGCCGGAAACCAACGGCCACGTAGCGGTGAAGGCGTGGGCGGCCCTGAGCGAATTTACCGGACGCGACCATACGCATCTGGCGAAGAATAAAGAGGAAGAGAAAATTCGCTTCCGCGATATTCAGGCCCAGCCGCGCAAAATCATCTCCAGCCCGACCTGGTCTGGGCTTGAAGACGAGCACGTCTCTTACAACGCCGGTTACACCAACGTTCACGAGCTGATCCCGTGGCGGACCCTGTCAGGCCGCCAGTCTCTGTATCAGGATCACCAGTGGATGCGCGACTTCGGTGAAAGCCTGCTGGTTTATCGTCCGCCGATTGACACCCGCTCCGTAAAAGAGGTGATGGGCGATAAATCCAACGGCAATCCGGAGAAAGCGCTGAACTTCCTGACGCCGCACCAGAAGTGGGGCATTCACTCTACCTACAGCGACAACCTGCTGATGCTGACCCTGGGTCGCGGTGGTCCGATCGTGTGGATGAGTGAAGCGGACGCGAAGGAGCTGGGCATTGTCGATAACGACTGGATCGAAGTGTTCAACAGCAATGGCGCATTGACCGCGCGTGCGGTCGTGAGCCAGCGCGTGCCGGCCGGGATGACCATGATGTACCACGCTCAGGAACGTATCGTGAACCTGCCGGGTTCAGAGATAACGGAACAGCGCGGCGGTATTCATAACTCCGTGACCCGCATTACGCCGAAGCCAACCCACATGATCGGCGGCTATGCGCAGCTGGCCTACGGCTTTAACTACTACGGTACGGTAGGGTCTAACCGCGATGAGTTCGTGGTGGTCCGTAAGATGAAGAATATTAACTGGTTAGACGGCGAAGGTAATGACCAGGTACAGGAGAGCGTAAAATGAAAATTCGTTCACAAGTCGGCATGGTGCTGAATCTGGATAAATGCATCGGCTGTCATACCTGCTCGGTCACCTGTAAAAACGTCTGGACCAGCCGCGAAGGCACCGAATACGCCTGGTTCAACAACGTTGAGACTAAGCCGGGCACCGGCTTCCCGACCGACTGGGAAAACCAGGAGAAATACAAGGGCGGCTGGATCCGCAAAATCAACGGCAAAATTCAGCCGCGCATGGGTAACCGCGCCATGCTGCTGGGTAAAATCTTCGCTAACCCGCACCTGCCGGGCATCGACGATTATTACGAGCCGTTTGACTTCGACTACCAAAACCTGGCCAACGCGCCGGAAGGCAAGCATCAGCCGATTGCGCGCCCGCGCTCGCTGATCACCGGCCAGCGTATGGCGAAAATCGAAAAAGGCCCGAACTGGGAAGACGATCTCGGCGGCGAGTTTGAGAAGCTGTCGAAAGACAAAAACTTCGAAAACATGCAGAAGGCGATGTACGGCCAGTTCGAAAACACCTTCATGATGTATCTGCCGCGCCTGTGCGAACACTGCCTGAACCCGGCGTGCGTGGCGACCTGCCCGAGCGGTGCCATCTACAAGCGTGAAGAAGACGGCATCGTGCTGATCGACCAGGACAAGTGCCGCGGCTGGCGCATGTGCATCACCGGCTGTCCGTACAAAAAAATCTATTTTAACTGGAAGAGCGGCAAGTCCGAGAAGTGCATCTTCTGCTACCCGCGTATCGAAGCGGGCATGCCGACCGTGTGCTCCGAAAGCTGCGTAGGCCGCATTCGCTACCTCGGCGTGCTGCTGTACGATGCGGACGCGATTGAAACCGCAGCCAGCACCGAGAACGAGAAAGATCTGTACCAGCGCCAGCTGGACGTTTTCCTCGATCCGAACGATCCGAAAGTGATCGAGCAGGCGCTGAAGGACGGCGTCCCGCAGAGCGTGATCGACGCGGCGCAGCAGTCTCCGGTGTACAAAATGGCGATGGACTGGAAGCTGGCCCTGCCGCTGCACCCGGAATACCGCACGCTGCCGATGGTGTGGTACGTGCCGCCGCTGTCTCCGATTCAGTCCGCCGCTGACGCGGGCGAGCTGGGCAGCAACGGCATTCTGCCGGACGTGGAAAGCCTGCGCATTCCGGTTCAGTACCTGGCAAACCTGCTGACCGCAGGCGATACCCAGCCGGTTCTGCTGGCCCTGAAGCGCATGCTGGCGATGCGCCACTTTAAGCGTGCGGAAACCGTTGACGGCGTTAGCGATACCCGCGCGCTGGAAGAGGTGGGGCTCACCGAAGCGCAGGCTCAGGAGATGTACCGCTACCTGGCGATTGCGAACTACGAAGATCGTTTCGTGGTGCCGAGCAGCCACCGCGAGCAGGCACGCGATGCCTTCCCGGAGAAAAGCGGGTGTGGTTTCAGCTTTGGCGACGGTTGCCACGGGTCTGACACCAAATTCAACCTGTTCAACAGCCGCCGCATCGATGCCCTGGATGTGACCAGCAAAACGGAGCCGCACCAATGATTGAACTCGTCATTGTTTCGCGTCTGCTCGAGTACCCGGATGCTGCGCTTGCGCAGCATCAGCAGGAACTCTTTGATGCACTCGCGTCATCTGAAAACCTGGATAAAGAGGATGCCCATAATCTGGGCGTTTTCCTCCGTGACCTGCTCGCGCGCGATCTTCTCGACGCGCAGTCAGATTACAGCCAGCTCTTCGACCGGGGTCGCGCAACCTCGCTGCTTCTTTTCGAACACGTTCATGGCGAATCCCGCGACCGCGGACAGGCGATGGTGGATTTGATGGCCCAGTACGAACAGCACGGCCTGCAGCTCGACAGCCGCGAGCTGCCGGATCATCTGCCGCTGTATCTGGAGTACCTGGCACAGCTGCCGAAAGAAGAGGCGCTAGGCGGGTTGCAGGACGTCGCACCGATTCTGGCCCTGCTGAGCGCGCGCCTCAAGCAGCGTGAAAGCCGCTATGCGGTGCTGTTCGATCTGCTCGTCAAGCTGGCTAACGCCGCCGTCGACGGTAAGAAAGTCGCGGAGAAAATCGCGGATGAAGCGCGTGACGACACGCCGGAAGCGCTGGACGCGGTCTGGGAAGAGGAGCAGGTGAAATTCTTTGCAGACCAGAACTGCGGCGAGTCTGAAATCTCTGCTCACCAGCGTCGTTTTGCCGGTGCTGTTGCCCCGCAATATTTGAATATCTCTAACGGAGGACGGCAATAATGCACTTCCTGAATATGTTCTTCTTTGACATTTACCCGTACATTGCGGGCACCGTGTTCCTGGTGGGAAGCTGGCTTCGCTATGACTATGGTCAGTACACCTGGCGTGCGGCCTCCAGCCAGATGCTGGATCGCAAAGGGATGAACCTGGCGTCCAACCTGTTCCACATCGGCATTCTTGGCGTTATCGCGGGACATGCCTTCGGGATGCTGACGCCGCACTGGGTGTATGAATCCTGGCTGCCGCTGGACGTTAAGCAGAAGATGGCGATGTTCGGCGGCGGCGCCGCGGGCCTGATGTGCCTGGTGGGTGGGCTGCTGCTGCTCAAGCGCCGCCTCTTTAGCCCGCGCATTCGCGCTACCACAACCGCGGCGGACATTCTGGTGATGTCGGTGCTGGTGATCCAGTGCGCGCTGGGCCTGATGACCATTCCGTTCTCGGCGCAGCATATGGACGGCAGCGAGATGATGAAGCTGGTGGGCTGGGCGCAGTCCGTGGTGACCTTCCACGGCGGCGCGTCTGAGCACCTGGACGGCGTGGCGTTTATCTTCCGCATGCACCTGGTGCTGGGGATGACGCTGTTCGTGCTGTTCCCGTTCTCGCGCCTGGTGCACATCTGGAGCGTGCCGGTGGAGTACCTGACGCGCAAATATCAGGTTGTGCGCGCCCGCCGCTAGCTCTGCGTTTTACTTTGAACCCCGCGCTCGCGGGGTTTTTTTTGCCCCATGGCAGGTGCCTTCCCGCAACTTGTGACGTTGTCTGTTGCCGGGTGGCGGCTGCGCCTTACCCGGCCTACGAAAACTGAAGGTTAGCAAGAAACGATATGTGAAGCGTATTTGGGCGGGCATGAAGCCTGGTGCAAACAGAAGGTTTGTAGTCATTTGAAAGTGATGGTGGTGGGGGAAGGATTCGAACCTTCGAAGTCGATGACGGCAGATTTACAGTCTGCTCCCTTTGGCCGCTCGGGAACCCCACCAGGGGTAATTCATATTTTGAGATGAAGCTGAGAGATGGTGGTGGGGGAAGGATTCGAACCTTCGAAGTCGATGACGGCAGATTTACAGTCTGCTCCCTTTGGCCGCTCGGGAACCCCACCACGGGGTAATGCTTTTTACTGGCCTGCTTCGGTGAGAAGCGGGGCGCATCATATCAAATGAGGCGCCCCTGTAAAGCTTTCCTTTACGTAATAGCGGTCGTTTGGCTGCTTTTTATCCGTAAAGGCGCAAAGCTAATCAATTCATTTTACGAAGGATTAAAGAATAATCGTTCTGTTGCCGTACACGAAGACGCGCTGCGCCAGCACCTGGTACAGCGCGCGGCTTAACACGTTTTTCTCAACGTCGCGCCCGGCACGCATCATGTCTTCCGCCGTGTAGGTGTGATCCACGTGAATGACGTCCTGCATGATGATTGGGCCTTCGTCCAGGTTGTCGTTCACGTAGTGCGCGGTGGCGCCGATGATCTTCACGCCGCGTTCGTAGGCCTGATGGTAAGGACGCGCGCCGATAAAGGCCGGCAGGAACGAATGGTGAATATTGATGATTTTGTTAGGGAAGCGCGCCACAAATGACGGGGTCAGCACGCGCATATATTTCGCCAGAACGACATAGTCCGGGTTATGCGCCTCGATGGCGTCAGCCATCAGCTGGTCATGCTCTTCGCGCGTGTGGCCTTCATGGCTCACCAGCTCGAAGGGAATATCGAAGCGCTCAACCAGCGAACGCAGCGTCTCGTGGTTACCAATGACGGCGGCAATATCGACATCCAGCCCGCCGTAGTTAGCTTTCATCAGCAGGTCGCCCAGGCAGTGCGCCTCTTTGGTCACCAGAATGACAATGCGGCGACGTCCCGCTGGCGTCAGTTCGCGTACGGAACCTTCCGGCAGGGCGCTGTCAAGATCGGCAAGCAGGGTGGTGTCGTTGAAAATACCTTCGAGCTCGGTACGCATGAAAAAGCGTCCGGTACGGTGGTCAACGAATTCGTTGTTCTGCACGATGTTCAGCTCATGCTTGTAACAGATGTTGGTAATTCGTGCGATGAGCCCTTTTTGATCGGGGCAGATGGTGCGCAGAACTTTACGTTGTAGTGATTGCATTGCCGGGAAATCCTGTTTGAGTATTTGCGAAGTCTGGGCTGTCAGGCGTTACTGCCCGCAGCACTTTTTAAATTTTTTACCTGAACCGCAGGGGCAGGGATCGTTACGGCCAAACTGTGGACGCGTTCCGTCAATATAATACCATCGCCCGCTTTCCTTTAAGAACCGGGAACGTTCGATGATGGCGCCGGACGTGTTATTCTCGGAAAACCGTGCGACGAAACTGACGTAGCCTTCGCTGTCATCGCGGCCGTTAGCGGTTTCAAATACGGTCAGCCCAAGCCACACGGTTTTGGCGAATCCGGCAACAATATCCTGGCGAAATTCGTCCGCCTGACAGGATGGGTGCCAGGTTTTAATAAGGTAGTCTGCGTCTTTGATCACAAAAGCAGTATACCGCGAGCGCATAAGGTGTGATGGGTCTGGTGCAACCTGCGCGCCGGAAAGATATCGATGGCAACATAGGCTATACTCCAGAGCGCTACCACAGGGGCAGAGTTGAGACACAATTCTCTTCCTGGAACAAAAAATAAGGGCGTTTAACGCTTAGGGTAGCAACATGTTAACTGAGCACGTGCGTTGATGCTATGTCAGGAATCCAGGGGAAGTAAAACAGGTCTGATGAGAAAGGTAAAAATTGGTCTTGCGCTGGGCTCAGGTGCGGCCCGGGGCTGGTCACACATTGGCGTGATTAATGCCCTGAACAAGATGGGCGTGGACGTTGATATCGTAGCGGGATGTTCGATTGGTTCGCTGGTCGGTTCTGCATATGCCTGCGGTAAACTCCCGGAGCTGGAAAAGTGGGTTCGCTCGTTTAGCTACTGGGACGTGCTGCGCCTGATGGACCTCTCCTGGCAGCGCGGCGGCTTGCTGCGCGGCGAACGCGTCTTTAATCAATTCCGTCAGGTTATGCCCCTCGATGATTTCAGCCACTGCCAAATGCCGTTCGGTGCCGTGGCGACGAACCTCAGCACCGGCAGAGAGCTGTGGCTGACCGAAGGGGATATCCATTTGGCCGTTCGCGCCTCCTGCAGCATACCCGGACTGATGGCGCCCGTGCCTCACAATGGCTACTGGCTGGTCGATGGCGGGGTGGTTAATCCCGTACCTATTTCTCTGACGCGCGCGATGGGCGCGGATATCGTCATTGCCGTCGACCTGCAGCACGATGCTCATCTGATGCAGCAGGACCTTTTGCCGGTCAATCTGCATAGCGAAGACGTTGAAGCGGAAAAACGTGCCTGGCACGAACGTCTGAGAGGGCGCATAGGCCGCTTTACCGCACGTCGCGCCGTTGCGGCGCCGACCGCAATGGAAATCATGACCACCTCCATTCAGGTTCTTGAGAATCGCCTGAAGCGAAACCGTATGGCAGGGGACCCACCGGATATTTTGATACAGCCGTACTGCCCTCAAATTTCGACGCTTGATTTCCACCGCGCTGAGGCCGCCATCGCAGCGGGCTCGTTAGCCGTAGAGAAGAAAATGGATGAGTTGCTGCCGTTTATCCGGTCAACTCACTGAGCATTTTTTTTGTTTTTTTCAGCAAAATCGGACAGGCGATAGTACCGATAGCGTGCCACTATTTACTAACTGTCTGCCTGGGAGGAATCATGACGCAGCCATTGGCCGGAAAACACATTTTGATAGTTGAAGACGAGCCCGTTTTCCGATCGCTGCTGGATTCGTGGTTAACCTCACTGGGAGCAGACACATCGCTGGCAACAGACGGTATTGATGCGCTGGAGAAAATGGCCAGCGTTACCCATGACCTCATGATTTGCGACCTCGCTATGCCGCGCATGAACGGTTTGATGCTGGTTGAACGCCTTCGTGCCGATGGTAATCAAATGCCCATTCTGGTCATTTCTGCCACGGAGGAGATGGCTGATATTGCAAAAGCGCTGCGCCTCGGCGTGCAGGATATTCTGCTCAAGCCCGTTAAGGATTTAAACCGGCTGCGTGAAACGGTGCTGGCGTGTTTGTATCCCAATATGTTTAATTCTCGCGTCGAAGAAGAAGAGCGATTATTCCAGGACTGGGATGCCCTGGTAAGCAACCCTCATGCCGCAGCGAAATTATTGCAGGAGCTGCAGCCGCCGGTACAACAATCGATATCACACTGCAGAGTAAATTATCGACAGCTTGTGGCAGCAGATCAGCCGGGGCTGGTGTTGGATATTGCGCCGCTTTCCGATAACGATCTCGCTTTTTATTGTCTGGACGTGACGCGGGCAGGGGATAATGGTGTTTTAGCTGCGTTATTACTTCGCGCGCTTTTTAATGGATTGCTTCAGGAACAGTTATCTCACCAGGGGCAACGACTGCCGGAACTCGGCAGCTTACTTAAACAGGTCAATCAGCTTTTCCGACAGGCCAATTTGCCCGGCCAGTTTCCGCTATTGGTAGGCTATTATCACAGTGAATTAAATAATCTCATCCTGGTTTCTGCGGGTTTAAACGCCACCCTGAATACGGGGGAGCACCATATTCAGGTGAGCAGCGGCGTGCCGCTGGGAACGTTAGGAACAGCCTATCTTAATCAAATTAGCCATCGTTGCTCATCCTGGCAGTGTCAGGTTTGGGGAGCGGGAGGGCGGTTACGCTTAATGTTGTCCACGGAATAAGCAGTTGGATTTTATTCAGCAGAATGCTTTACCCGTGTTTTGATGGCAGTGCTACTATCACTGCCAGAATCATACGTATTTATCCTAATTGATCGGCAACGCGTTCTTTTCAGACCCTGACTAGCGGGTGTGGCTGATATACTCAACGCGTTATTAATTGCATAAAAGTTCAAAACTTGAACAGTTCAGGAGAATTTCAATGGCTGCCCTAAATTCGAAAGTCAGAAAGGCCGTTATCCCGGTGGCGGGATTGGGGACCAGGATGTTACCCGCGACGAAGGCAATCCCTAAAGAGATGCTGCCTTTGGTTGATAAGCCATTAATCCAGTATGTCGTGAATGAATGTATCGCGGCGGGCATTACTGAAATTGTGCTGGTCACCCATTCATCTAAAAACTCGATCGAAAACCATTTTGATACCAGTTTTGAACTTGAAGCGATGCTGGAAAAGCGTGTCAAACGCCAGCTGTTAGCCGAAGTACAGTCTATTTGCCCTCCGCACGTGACTATTATGCAGGTGCGCCAGGGCCTGGCTAAAGGCCTGGGCCACGCCGTGCTCTGCGCGCATCCAGTTGTTGGTGATGAGCCTGTCGCGGTTATCCTTCCTGACGTTATTCTTGATGAATATGAGTCCGATCTCTCCCAGGATAACCTGGCAGAGATGATCGCGCGTTTTGACGAAACCGGAAACAGCCAGATCATGGTTGAGCCTGTTGAGGATGTGACCGCATACGGCGTCGTTGACTGCAAAGGTGCTCCTCTTGAGCCTGGCGAAAGCGTGCCGATGGTCGGTGTCGTTGAGAAACCAAAAGCTGACGTTGCGCCATCTAACCTGGCGGTCGTGGGGCGTTATGTCCTGAGCGCGGAAATCTGGGCGCTGCTGGCGAAAACGCCTCCTGGCGCAGGTGACGAGATCCAGCTGACTGATGCAATCGATATGCTGATCGAGAAAGAAACCGTTGAAGCCTACCATATGAAAGGCAAAAGCCACGACTGTGGTAATAAGCTGGGGTATATGCAGGCGTTCGTCGAATATGGCATTCGTCATAATAGCCTGGGTGAAGAATTTAAGACCTGGCTTAAAGACAGCGTGATGGCTAAGTAATATTCTTATTCGCGCTAACCAGACCGATGTGGCCGTGCCCGTCGGTCTTTTTTATGCCTGCAGCCTAATGAATTTGTCCTCGGGTGTGGTCGATACGGCTATATGGCGACCCATTCGGGCGTGACGGCGGCAAATTATGGATACAAAAAATCCCGCTAAAAGCGGGATTTTAAAAAGCGTTATTCGGATTAATCCTTGATCAGGAAATCATCCAGCTGTTTTCCTTGCTCATCCATTGCTTTCTTGATAACAGCAGGAGTACGGCCCTGGCCGGTCCAGGTTTTAGTTTCGCCGTTTTCGTCAACATAGCTATATTTAGCCGGGCGAGCAGCACGTTTTGCTTTGGTGCCGGTTTTTGCTGCAGCCATGCTGTTCAGCAATTCGTTTGGATCGATACCATCAGCAATCAGCATTTCGCGATATTGCTGCAATTTACGAGTACGTTCCTCAACTTCAGCAGCGGCAGCGCTTTCTTCTTCGCGGCGCTCATTAACGACAACTTCTAATTTTTCCAGCATTTCTTCAAGCGTTTCAAGGGTACATTCTCTTGCCTGCGCACGAAGAGTACGGATGTTGTTCAGAATTTTAAGTGCTTCGCTCATTGTAGTAATCTCAAACTTATAATGGGGGTGGTTTGTTGTCCTAATAATAGAGCGATAAATTCAGTTGTGCAATAGGCGGGAATGTAAGGAATTCAAAAAATACAAAATAAAATTCCCCATTATTAATTACGCTAACTTAAATTTTGGCGTTTATCGGGGCCCGGAGATATGCATACAACGACTAAGGCAAGGCGCTATCTGTTTGTTTTGTGACGTTTCACGCAGGAATTATAGTTGCAGCGGACAAATATCAGCCTTTTGTATTACTCCGGTAAAGCGTGGTGGTGTCCCGGTGAGTTAATAAATAGTGAATTTTAATGAACAATGATTCCAGTATAAAAAGAAGTGTTATCCCTGATTTCACGCTTTGCTTATAGACCCCCATTAAAACGTTAATGCCTGTTTTCACGGATTATTTTCTACCTGCTCTGATGGCAGATTTGGTATGGAGAGAGTCTGCCGCGCGCAGCACGTCACTTAAAAACCTACAAAACATGGTACAATGACTCATCGGGATTATTACACTTTGATTAGGGTTTTATGCCAATGGCACAACTTTATTTCTACTATTCAGCAATGAATGCAGGGAAATCCACGGCGTTACTGCAGTCTTCCTACAATTATCAGGAAAGAGGCATGCGTACCGTTGTCTACACCGCCGAAATTGACGATCGCTATGGTGCAGGCAAGGTGAGCTCGAGAATCGGCCTCTCGTCCCCTGCAAGGCTGTTTAATCCCACCACCGACCTTCTGCAGGATATCCGGACTGAGAACGCCTCTAAGGCCATTAACTGCGTGCTGGTGGATGAAAGCCAGTTCCTGACGCGCGAGCAAGTTCACGCGCTTTCTGAAGTAGTAGACGAGCTGGATATTCCCGTTCTCTGCTATGGTTTGCGCACCGATTTCAGGGGCGAGTTATTTCCAGGCAGCCAATATCTCCTGGCCTGGTCAGATAAGCTGGTTGAACTTAAGACAATATGCTTTTGCGGTCGTAAAGCGAGTATGGTGCTTCGTCTGGATCAGGCAGGCAAACCCTATGCTGATGGCGAACAGGTGGTGATAGGGGGCAATGAGCGCTATGTCTCGGTCTGTCGCAAACATTATAAGGAAGCGCTAGCGGTAGGCTCGCTGACGGCGCTGCAGAATGAGAACCAGAAATAATTCCACATGGTTATTTTCAGGTAATAAAAAACCCGCCATCGGCGGGTTTTATTATTTGGCTACCAATTAAGCGTTTTTCTTGGCTTTCTTGTCAGCTTTAACAACAGGTGCTTCAACTTTCGCTGCGACAGTATCGCTTTCTTTGAACTCACGTCCGTAGTAGGTATCCAGCAGAATCTGTTTCAGCTCGGCGATCAGCGGGTAGCGCGGGTTGGCACCGGTACACTGGTCATCGAACGCATCTTCAGACAGTTTGTCTACGTGAGCGAGGAAGTCAGCTTCCTGAACGCCAGCTTCACGGATAGACTTAGGAATACCCAGCTCCGCTTTCAGGCTTTCCAGCCATGCCAGCAGTTTCTCGATCTTAGCAGCAGTGCGGTCGCCCGGTGCGCTCAGACCCAGGTGATCGGCGATTTCAGCATAACGACGACGCGCTTGAGGGCGGTCATACTGGCTGAAGGCAGTCTGCTTGGTTGGGTTGTCGTTAGCGTTATAGCGGATAACGTTGCTGATCAGCAGGGCGTTCGCCAGACCGTGAGGAATGTGGAACTGAGAGCCCAGCTTGTGCGCCATTGAGTGGCAAACACCCAGGAAGGCGTTCGCAAACGCGATACCGGCGATGGTTGCCGCACTGTGTACACGCTCACGTGCTACAGGATTTTTAGCCCCTTCGTTGTAAGACGCTGGCAGGTTTTCTTTCAGCAGTTTCAGTGCCTGAAGGGCCTGACCGTCAGAGAACTCAGATGCCAGAACGGAAACGTAAGCTTCCAGTGCGTGAGTTACGGCATCCAGACCACCGAAGGCACACAGTGACTTAGGCATTTCCATGACCAGGTTGGCATCGACGATAGCCATATCTGGCGTCAATGCGTAGTCAGCCAGTGGGTATTTCTGACCTGTTGCATCGTCAGTTACAACCGCAAACGGCGTCACTTCTGAACCCGTACCGGAAGTGGTAGTAACGGCGATCATTTTCGCTTTTACGCCCATTTTCGGGAACTTGTAGATACGCTTGCGGATGTCCATAAAGCGCAGAGCCAGTTCTTCAAAGTGGGTTTCTGGATGTTCGTACATAACCCACATGATTTTCGCGGCGTCCATTGGGGAACCACCGCCCAGAGCGATAATCACATCTGGTTTGAAGGAGTTGGCCAGCTCCGCACCTTTGCGCACTACGCTCAGGGTTGGGTCAGCTTCAACTTCGAAGAATACTTCAGTTTCAACGCCAGCAGCTTTCAACACAGAGGTGATCTGATCTGCATAGCCGTTGTTAAACAGGAAACGGTCAGTCACGATGAGCGCACGCTTGTGGCCATCAGTAATCACTTCATCCAGCGCGATTGGCAGTGAGCCGCGGCGGAAGTAGATAGATTTCGGAAGTTTGTGCCACAACATGTTTTCAGCTCGCTTAGCAACGGTTTTCTTGTTGATCAGGTGTTTTGGACCAACGTTTTCAGAGATGGAGTTACCACCCCAGGAACCACAACCCAGAGTCAGGGAAGGTGCGAGTTTGAAGTTATACAGGTCGCCGATACCACCCTGAGAAGCAGGGGTGTTAATCAGGATACGTGCTGTTTTCATCATCTGACCGAAGTGAGCAACGCGTTCTGGCTGGTTGTCCTGGTCAGTGTAGAGACATGAGGTGTGGCCGATACCGCCCATCGCAACCAGTTTCTCTGCTTTTTCTACCGCGTCTTCGAAATCTTTTGCACGGTACATTGCCAGAGTAGGGGACAGTTTTTCGTGTGCGAACGGCTCGCTTTCGTCAACAACCTTCACTTCACCAATCAGAATCTTGGTGGTAGCCGGTACGGTGAAGCCAGCAAGTTCAGCGATTTTGTACGCTGGCTGACCCACGATAGCGGCATTCAGCGCGCCATTTTTCAGGATGATGTCCTGAACGGCTTTCAGTTCTTTACCCTGCAGCAGGTAGCCGCCGTGGCTCGCGAAGCGTTCGCGAACGGCATCGTAAACGGAATCAACAACAACCACAGACTGTTCAGACGCACAGATAACGCCGTTGTCGAAGGTTTTGGACATCAGAACGGATGCAACAGCACGTTTGATATCGGCGGTTTCGTCGATAACAACAGGCGTATTACCCGCGCCCACGCCGATGGCTGGCTTACCGGAGCTGTATGCAGCTTTAACCATGCCTGGACCACCGGTCGCGAGGATCAGGTTAATGTCTGGGTGATGCATCAGCGCATTAGACAACTCAACGGAAGGTTGGTCGATCCAGCCAATCAGGTCTTTCGGCGCACCGGCGGCAATGGCTGCCTGCAGAACGATATCGGCCGCTTTGTTGGTTGCGTCTTTTGCACGTGGATGCGGAGAGAAGATGATTGCGTTGCGGGTCTTCAGGCTAATAAGCGATTTGAAGATAGCAGTAGAGGTTGGGTTGGTGGTTGGAACGATACCGCAAATGATGCCGATGGGTTCTGCGATGGTGATAGTGCCGAAGGTATCATCCTCAGACAGTACGCCGCAGGTCTTCTCATCTTTATAGGCGTTGTAGATATACTCTGAAGCAAAGTGGTTTTTGATCACTTTATCTTCAACGATACCCATGCCAGATTCGGCAACGGCCATTTTAGCGAGAGGGATTCGAGCATCTGCAGCAGCCAGAGCGGCCGCGCGGAAGATTTTATCAACCTGTTCTTGGGTGAAATTGGCATATTCACGCTGGGCTTTTTTCACGCGCTCAACGAGTGCGTTCAGTTCAGCGATATTAGTAACAGCCATAATGCTCTCCTGATAATGTTTAAACTCTTTTAGTAAACCAGCGCTCAATACGAAAGACAGTATAGTAAGAGCGGGTGCTACTTGCGTAACCCACATTAAAACAAAGGGTTACTTGCTGCTCCTGATCACTAATTTACTAAAAGAGCCTTACCTTAGCATCATACCTTTTTGATAGGTGATCTCCCTGGCGGCGTAGCCAAGATTACTCACTTCTGAGTACCGAAATCATGATCTGCGTCAATTTATACCTAAGCTGATACCTTTCAGCAGGGTTATTTCTTTGAGATTTTTCCAGTGTTAAATAATTACGAAACTATTGGAAGTGACGCTATCATTAATTATACAAATGTTTAACATGATGAATTGACACCGTTTTGGTGTAGATATCAGGTGAAGTGTTCGAATAAAAAGCGTATCTTCAGCACGGTTTTACCATGACGGCTTTCTGGACCCTGAACATGCGCATTTGCGGAGCAAAATGTGATTCAAACGCTCTTTGATTTTCCTACATATTTTAAGTTTTTTATCGGTTTGTTTGCGCTGGTAAACCCGGTGGGGATCATTCCCGTCTTTATCAGTATGACCAGCTACCAAACAGCCGCGGCGCGAAATAAAACCAACCTGACGGCAAACCTGTCGGTGGCCATTATTCTGCTTACCTCTCTGTACCTTGGTGATGCGATACTCCAGGTGTTCGGGATCTCGATTGATTCCTTTCGTATTGCGGGCGGAATTCTGGTCGTGACCATCGCGATGTCGATGATCAGCGGCAAGCTGGGCGAAGACAAACAAAACAAACAGGAAAAATCAGAAACCGCGATCCGCGAAAGCATCGGCGTGGTGCCGCTGGCTCTGCCGCTGATGGCAGGCCCTGGCGCAATCAGCTCCACCATCGTGTGGGGGACGCGTTATCACAACTGGGTTCACCTCATCGGTTTCTCCGTGGCGATTGCGCTTTTTGCGCTTTGCTGTTGGGGGGTATTCCGTATGGCTCCCTGGCTCGTTCGCCTGCTGGGGCAGACGGGTATTAACGTGATAACCCGTATCATGGGGTTGTTGCTGATGGCGCTGGGCATCGAATTTATTGTGACCGGGATCAAAAGTATTTTCCCTGGCCTCCTGCATTAACAATTTCATTTGAAAGAGCGGAGCCTGTGGCTCCGTTTTTTTTACGTGATTATCAGTAAATCATATAAATAAAGTTGAATATCACACAGGCTATAATAAATTCCGCTAATAATGAACCTTCGTTACATTTCAGCCGGTTACCTACTCTACCCACACTGCTCTGAGCATAATCCATTCAATCACACTGTTATTTTACTCACACCATACTCTGGGGCTTGCTGCGCGATACCCGAAATGATATTAGTAAATTCAAGATTCCCTTAGAGGAATGTGCTAAATAATAATCAATTGTTAAACTTTTGTACAAAATCGGTTGATGGTAGCGCAGCGACGCGCGCAGAGAGGACTTTATCTCTATCTAACTGAATACCTAAGTTTTTTTAAGGTATTAAATGTTCGGCATGGCTGCCCCCACGCAAAACCTCGCTCTGTAAAAGAGAATTGCTTAACAAATTTGCAAAATGTATTGGCGGGAGCCTGCGCCATTTGGTACTTTCCGGCCTTATATTTTGCGGCATTAAACAAGTAGATGAGAATAGTTATCATAGAAATGTTTCTCATCTCTCAACATCGCGCTTCGACAGGGGGCGCGTGACGAATCGACGCAAGACCCCGTACGAGCGGTCAGTAATAAAAAAGTCGGTGATAGCAAGCAGTAAAAAGAACCTGGCGGCAGCAAAAAAATCTCCTGCGCTGCACAGGCCCCGACAGGGGAATACACAGCTGGCGAAGGCCGGTAATTATAATGAGTGGAGTATCAACACAATGACCATCATCACAAAAAAAAGCCTGGTAGCGGCGGGTATTTTAAGTGCGCTAATCGCGGGCAACGTTGCAATGGCTGCAGACGTCCCGGCAGGGGTTCAGCTGGCAGAGAAGCAAACGCTGGTGCGTAATAACGGGGCAGAAGTGCAATCTCTTGATCCGCACAAAATTGAAGGCGTGCCGGAATCTAACGTTAACCGCGATCTGTTCGAAGGTCTGCTGGTGACTGACGTAGACGGCCACCCGGCGCCGGGCGTTGCGGAAAAGTGGGAAAATAAAGATTTTAAAGTGTGGACTTTCCATCTGCGTAAAGATGCGAAATGGTCCGACGGAACGCCTGTTACCGCAGAAGATTTCGTTTATAGCTGGCAGCGCCTGGCGAATCCAAATACCGCCTCCCCGTATGCGAGCTACCTGCAGTATGGTCATATCGCCAATATCGATGACATCATCACCGGTAAAAAACCCGTTACCGATCTGGGCGTTAAAGCAATTGATGCGAATACTTTTGAAGTGACGTTGAGCGAGCCTGTTCCGTACTTCTATAAGCTGCTGGTTCACCCATCCGTTTCTCCGGTTCCAAAATCCGCCGTTGAAAAATTCGGTGAGAAGTGGACGCAGCCGGCCAATATCGTGACCAACGGCGCGTACAAGCTGAAGGACTGGGTGGTCAACGAGCGCATGGTGCTGGAGCGTAACCCGCAGTACTGGGATAACGCGAAAACCGTCATTAACCAGGTAACCTATCTGCCAATCTCTTCCGAAGTGACGGACGTTAACCGCTACCGTAGCGGTGAAATCGACATGACCTATAACAACATGCCGATTGAACTGTTCCAGAAGCTGAAAAAAGAGATCCCGAAAGAAGTGCACGTAGACCCATACCTGTGCACCTACTACTACGAAATCAACAACCAGAAGGCACCGTTCACCGACGTGCGCGTGCGTACCGCGCTGAAGCTGGCTCTGGACCGCGATATTATCGTTAATAAGGTGAAAAACCAGGGCGATCTGCCGGCATACAGCTACACCCCGCCTTATACCGACGGCATGAAGCTGGATAAACCAGAGTGGTTCGGCTGGACGCAGGAAAAACGCAACGAAGAGGCGAAAAAACTGCTGGCCGAAGCCGGTTATACTTCTGACAAGCCGCTGACCTTCAGCCTGCTGTACAACACCTCCGATCTGCATAAAAAACTGGCGATTGCCGTGGCGTCAATCTGGAAGAAAAACCTGGGCGTCAACGTTAAGCTGGAGAATCAGGAGTGGAAAACCTTCCTCGACACGCGTCACCAGGGCACCTTCGACGTTGCGCGTGCGGGCTGGTGTGCGGACTATAACGAACCGACATCCTTCCTGAACACCATGCTGAGCGACAGTTCTAACAACACGGCGCACTATAAGAGCCCGGCGTTTGACAAGCTGATCGCCGATACGCTGAAAACGACAGACGATGCGCAGCGCGCCGATCTGTACGCGAAGTCTGAAGCACAGCTCGATAAGGATTCTGCGATCGTTCCGGTTTACTACTACGTCAACGCCCGTCTGGTGAAGCCGTGGGTCGGTGGATATACCGGTAAAGACCCGATGGATAATATCTCTGTTAAAAACTTGTATATTATCAAGCATTAATGGCAATGAGTGGGGCGGGTAACCTCGCCCCACGGTGTCTAACCATCGTCACATAATATAGGCACACGCCAGAAGGTACGGGCAATGTTAAAATTTATCTTTCGTCGCTGTCTTGAAGCGATTCCAACACTCTTTATTCTCATCACTATTTCCTTCTTTATGATGCGCCTGGCGCCGGGAAGTCCATTCACCGGTGAACGCACTCTGCCACCAGAAGTCATGGCAAACATCGAAGCGAAATACCATTTAAACGATCCCATCACCACCCAGTACTTCAACTATCTGAAGCAGCTGGCCCACGGTGATTTTGGTCCATCATTTAAATACAAAGACTATTCCGTGAACGATCTGGTGGCGTCGAGCTTCCCGGTATCGGCCAAATTAGGCGCGGCGGCATTTATTCTCGCGGTGGTTCTCGGGGTCACTGCGGGCGTTATCGCTGCGCTGAATCAAAATACCAAATGGGATTACGCGGTGATGGGGGTGGCAATGACCGGGGTCGTCATACCCAGCTTTGTTGTTGCGCCGCTGCTGGTCATGATATTTGCTATCACGCTGAAGTGGCTGCCCGGGGGCGGCTGGAACGGCGGGGCGCTGAAATTTATGATCCTGCCTATGGTGGCGCTGTCCCTGGCGTATATTGCGAGCATCGCGCGAATTACCCGCGGCTCGATGATTGAGGTTTTACACTCGAACTTCATCCGCACCGCGCGCGCTAAAGGTCTGCCGATGCGCCGAATTATTTTCCGCCACGCTCTTAAGCCCGCGCTGCTGCCGGTGTTGTCCTATATGGGGCCTGCCTTCGTCGGTATCATCACCGGCTCAATGGTGATTGAAACCATTTATGGTCTGCCGGGCATTGGGCAGCTGTTTGTGAACGGGGCGCTGAACCGCGACTATTCGCTGGTGCTGAGCCTGACGATCCTCGTGGGAGCGCTGACCATTCTCTTCAACGCCGTTGTCGATGTGCTGTATGCCGTTATCGACCCGAAAATCCGTTACTAACTGGGGCACGCCATGATGTTGAGTAAGAAAAACAGCGAGGCGCTGGAAAACTTCAGTGAAAAACTGGAAGTGGAAGGCCGTAGCCTCTGGCAGGATGCGCGTCGGCGCTTCATGCATAACCGCGCGGCCGTCGCCAGCCTGATCGTGCTGGTCATTATCGCGCTGTTTGTAACGCTGGCGCCAATGCTGTCGCAGTTCAGCTATTTTGATACCGACTGGGGCATGATGTCGAGCGCCCCGGATATGGAGTCCGGACACTATTTTGGCACCGACTCATCCGGCCGCGACCTGCTGGTCCGCGTGGCGATTGGTGGGCGCATTTCGCTGATGGTGGGTATCGCCGCTGCGCTGGTGGCGGTAGTGCTGGGCACGCTCTACGGTTCGCTCTCCGGCTACCTGGGCGGCAAGGTGGATTCCGTAATGATGCGCATACTGGAGATCTTAAACTCCTTCCCGTTCATGTTCTTCGTCATCCTGCTTGTGACCTTCTTCGGGCAAAACATTCTGCTGATCTTCGTCGCTATCGGGATGGTGTCGTGGCTTGATATGGCACGTATCGTGCGTGGTCAGACGCTGAGCCTTAAGCGCAAAGAATTTATCGAAGCCGCGCAGGTTGGCGGTGTTTCTACGGGGAATATCGTGGTGCGCCACATCGTCCCGAACGTGCTCGGCGTGGTGGTGGTTTATGCCTCGCTGCTGGTGCCTAGCATGATCCTGTTTGAATCCTTCCTGAGCTTCCTGGGGCTGGGCACGCAGGAGCCGCTCAGCAGCTGGGGCGCATTGCTGAGCGACGGCGCAAACTCGATGGAAGTCTCGCCGTGGCTGCTGCTGTATCCCGCGGGCTTCCTGGTCGTGACCCTGTTTTGTTTCAACTTTATCGGCGATGGCCTGCGTGATGCCCTCGACCCGAAAGACCGCTAAGGAGCGCCGTCATGACGATTATAGAAACGGCACCAGCGCCACGGGCGCAGCAGCAGAACAACGTTTTGCTGGATGTTAAAGACCTCCGCGTCACCTTCGGCACGCCAGACGGCGACGTAACGGCGGTTAACGATCTCAACTTCAACCTGCGCGCGGGTGAAACGCTGGGGATCGTAGGGGAATCAGGCTCCGGAAAATCGCAAACGGCCTTTGCGCTCATGGGGCTGCTGGCGCAAAACGGGCGCATCGGCGGTTCGGCCACCTTTAACGGCAGGGAGATCCTTAACCTGCCGGAGCATGAGCTGAACAAGCTTCGCGCCGAGCAGATCTCCATGATTTTCCAGGACCCGATGACGTCCCTGAACCCCTACATGCGCGTCGGCGAGCAGCTGATGGAAGTGCTGATGCTCCACAAAGGGATGGGCAAAGCCGAGGCCTTCGAAGAGTCAGTCAGAATGCTGGATGCGGTGAAAATGCCCGAAGCGCGCAAGCGCATGCGTATGTTTCCGCACGAGTTTTCCGGGGGCATGCGCCAGCGCGTAATGATTGCGATGGCGCTTCTGTGCCGGCCAAAGCTGCTGATTGCGGACGAACCTACTACCGCGCTGGACGTGACCGTTCAGGCGCAGATCATGACCCTGCTTAACGAGCTTAAGCACGAGTTCAACACCGCCATTATCATGATCACCCATGACCTGGGCGTTGTCGCCGGGATCTGTGACAAAGTGCTGGTGATGTACGCAGGGCGCACCATGGAGTACGGCAACGCGCGCGATGTGTTCTACCAGCCCGCGCACCCGTATTCAATTGGCCTGCTGAATGCCGTCCCACGCCTTGATGCCGAAGGGGACTCGCTGCTGACCATTCCGGGCAATCCGCCAAACCTGCTGCGTCTGCCGAAAGGCTGTCCGTTCCAGCCGCGCTGCCCGCACGCGATGGAAATTTGCAACAGCGCACCGCCGCTGGAGCCATTTGCACCAGGCCGCCTGCGCGCCTGCTTTAAGCCGCAGGAGGAGCTGGTATGAACGCGGTTGATGAAAAAAGAAACGTACTGCTCGAAATTGCCGATCTCAAAGTGCATTTTGATATTAAAGACGGCAAACAGTGGTTCTGGCAGCCATCGAAAACCCTGAAGGCGGTCGATGGCGTGACGCTGCGCCTGTACGAAGGGGAAACGCTGGGCGTAGTGGGCGAATCGGGCTGCGGTAAATCAACGTTTGCGCGCGCGATAATCGGCCTGGTGAAGGCGACCGACGGCCGCGTGGCGTGGCTGGGTAAAGATCTGCTGGGCATGAAGCCGGACGAGTGGCGCGCCGTGCGCAGCGACATCCAGATGATTTTCCAGGATCCTCTGGCGTCGCTTAACCCGCGCATGACCATCGGCGAAATTATCGCCGAGCCGCTTCGCACCTATCATCCAAAAATGTCCCGTCAGGAAGTGCGCGACCGCGTGAAGGCGATGATGATGAAGGTCGGGCTGCTGCCTAACCTGATCAACCGCTACCCGCACGAGTTCTCCGGCGGCCAGTGCCAGCGTATCGGCATTGCCCGCGCGCTGATTCTGGAGCCTAAGCTGATTATCTGCGACGAGCCGGTTTCCGCGCTTGACGTGTCGATTCAGGCGCAGGTGGTCAACCTGCTGCAAAAGCTCCAGCGTGAAATGGGGCTGTCGTTAATCTTTATTGCTCACGATCTGGCCGTGGTTAAGCACATTTCGGACCGCGTTCTGGTGATGTATCTGGGACATGCGGTGGAGCTGGGCACCTACGACGAGGTGTACCACAATCCGCTGCACCCCTACACGAAGGCGCTGATGTCTGCGGTGCCCATTCCGGACCCGGACCTGGAGAAGAATAAAACGATCCAGCTTCTGGAAGGGGAGTTGCCGTCACCCATCAACCCACCTTCGGGATGTGTGTTCCGCACGCGCTGCCCGATGGCCGGGCCGGAATGCGCACAAACGCGACCGGTACTGGAGGGCAGTTTCCGACATGCGGTTTCCTGCCTTAAAGTAGACCCGTTATAATCGCAAGGGCTGACATGACGTCAGCCCTTATTATTTGCGAGGTCAATGTGTCGCGATTATTCACGTCGGTTCGCCGACGGCTTTATCATTTATTATTTGATCCTGAAACCGTCTCGGGCCGCCGCTTCGAGGGGCTATGTGGGCTGTTTGCGCTGCTGAGCGTAGCGATCATTTTTGTGGAGTCCGGTGCCGGGACGCAATATCACCTGACCTTTGACGAGTGGCACATATTTGTCTGGCTGGAGCTGATCGTCACTCTGGTATTTACGGCGGAATACGTTCTGCGGGTGATTTGCTGGCCCGATCCAAAAAAGTATGTGTTTAGCTTTTGGGGATTTATCGATCTCGCCACTATTCTGCCGCTGTACGTCATGTGGCTGTGGCCGGAGATTAGCCTGAGCTATGTTTTTGCATGGCGGGCAATGCGCGTTATTCGCGTATTACGCATCCTGAAGCTGCTGCGCTTTATGCCATCGCTGCGGGTATTTTGGGTGGCGATAAAGAGCGCGCGTCACCAGCTGATTCTCTTTTATGCTTTCATCGCCATCGTGATGATTGTATTCGGCTCGCTGATGTATTTAATTGAGGGGCCTAAATACGGTTTTACCACCCTTAACGCGTCCGTCTATTGGGCGATTGTTACCGTTACAACGGTGGGCTATGGGGATATTACGCCGCACACGCCGCTTGGCCGGATTGTGGCATCGGTGCTAATTCTGATCGGCTATTCGGTGATTGCCATCCCGACCGGGTTAATTACCACGCACATGAGCAGCGCGTTTCAGAGCCGCAAGCAGCAGCGAAAATGCCCTAAGTGCGAGCAGGGCAATCACGAGCACGACGCGCGGTTTTGCAACCGCTGCGGAAACGAACTGCCTGAATAAATAAAAAAGGCTGCGTCAGCAGCCTTTTTTATTATTCGCGCCAGAGAATATGGCACAGCTTGTGGTCTTTCTCGCGGCACAGCAGCACGCGGGCGAATATGTCGTTAATTTCGCCGCCGTCCTCATCGGCCAGGCCGATAACCACCTCCGCGAAGAAGTCCGGGTTGAGGTCGAAGTCGACGTGCTCGGCCCAGTCTTCGGCAGGATCGAACAGCTCGGCGCCGCCGCGTTCTTCAAACTGCAGGTTAAAGAGAATCACGTCCGCGGGATCGAGGTTATCAACCGCCAGTTCGAGAAAAATGTCGTAAGCCTGCTCGAGCGTTTCGTCCTCGGTCAGGCGATTGTTCAGATCCATTTCCATGATGACACCCTGTTTAACATCGTTGGGCACGTTTTACAGCAACGGGCTAAAGAAGTAAAACAGTCGTTCGGCAATTCGCTGCCACAGCGGACGTTTCACCCACAGGCGGGCATCGAGCAGGCGAGATCGGGAGATATAGTCGTCCTGAACGGCGGCTAAATCACCGCCAAATCCGGCGTCGTCGATCACCAGCGTAATCTCAAAATTGAGCCACAGGCTGCGCATATCCAGGTTGACCGTCCCCACCAGGCTCAGCTCTCCGTCCACCAGCACGCTCTTGGTGTGCAGCAGCCCGCCTTCAAACTGGTAGATCTTCACGCCCGCGGCCAGCAGCTCGCTGAAGAAGGCCCGGCTTGCCCAGCCCACCAGCAGCGAATCATTTTTACGCGGCATAATGATGCTCACGTCTACGCCGCGCTGTGCGGCGGTACAAATGGCATGAAGCAGGTCATCGCTCGGCACAAAATACGGGGTGGTCATGATGAGATATTCACGCGCCGCGTAGGTTGCGGTCAGCAGCGCCTGGTGAATCAGGTCTTCCGGGAAGCCCGGGCCGGAGGCGATGGTGTGGATAGTGTGCCCGCTGGCCTCTTCAAACGGCATGATATTGCCGTCCGGCGGCGGAGGCAGGATACGCTTGCCGGTTTCAATCTCCCAGTCGCAGGAGTAAACCACGCCCATAGCGGTCGCGACCGGGCCCTCCATGCGGGCCATCAGGTCAATCCATTGCCCAACGCCGGAGTCCTGCTTAAAGAAGCGTGGATCGACCATGTTCATGCTGCCCGTGTAGGCAATGTAGTTATCGATCAGGACCATTTTACGGTGCTGGCGAAGGTCCATGCGGCGCAGGAACACGCGGAACAAATTCACCTTCAGCGCCTCAACCACCTCAATGCCCGCGTTGCGCATCATCCCCGCCCAGGGGCTGCGGAAAAACGCGACGCTTCCGGCGGAGTCCAGCATCAGGCGGCAGTGGATGCCGCGGCGGGCGGCGGCCATCAGGGATTCGGCCACCTGGTCGGCCATACCGCCCGGCTGCCAGATATAGAAAACCATCTCGATGTTGTGCCGCGCCAGCTGGATATCGCGGATCAGCGCCTGCATAACGTCGTCGGAAGTGGTCATCAGCTGCAGCTGGTTTCCCTTCACGCCCGCAATGCCCTGTCGGCGCTCGCAGAGCTTGAACAGCGAAGACGCCACGCTGCTATTCTCTTCCGCGAAGATGTGTTTACAGGCCTTCAGATCGTTAAGCCACTTTGCCGTCGAGGGCCACATGGCGCGCGCCCGCTCGGCGCGGCGCTTGCCGAGGTGCAGTTCACCGAATGAGAGGTAGGCGATGATGCCGACCAGCGGCAGAATATAGATGATCAATAGCCAGGCCATGGCGGAAGGGACGGCTCGGCGCTTCATCAGGATGCGCAGCGTCACCCCCGCGATTAATAGCCAGTATCCCAGAATGACCAGCCAACTCACCACGGTGTAGAAGGTTGTCATAGGTAAAAAATCCTTTTGAAAGCGTATTGTTAAGAGTGTACGCATAAGGATTCATCTGGCAAATAAAAACGGCAGATAAAAGCGCTGGTTTGCCGCAGGGTTGGGTTTATAATGGCGTTTCCGTTAGAGGATGAGTTGTAAACATGAAGCGCAGTAGAACAGAAGTAGGGCGCTGGCGCATGTTGCGACAGGTCAGTCGTCGCAAGGCCCGCTGGCTGGAAGCACAATCTCGCCGCAATATGCGTATTCACGCCATCAGAAAATGTGGATTGAACCGACACCGCAACGCGTTGCTGTTCATCTCCCAGGATATCTGAGCACCATGAGGGCACCGCTAAGGTGCCCATCGTTTTTCAGGGCTATTAAATTTCGCAGTCTCTCCCTCTTAATACCCGCGATATACTGTCTCTTATTTTTAGAAACAATGGCTAACGTTCGAGGAAATGGCAATGAAGGGAAAATGGAGAATCGCTCTGCTAGGGATCGCCTTATTAAGCGGATGTACCAGTAGCAAAACGTCACCGGAAAGACATGCGTATTATTTTGTATCGCATAAATCCAGCTTTATTGGCGGAAATTATACGTCTAGCGTTGGGCAAAACTATCGTTTAAACGTCCCCCAGTTCCGAGAGCTCTATGCACGCGGAAAATCAGACCGCGCGGCCGGGCGAACGGCGGCAGAAGCCGGTGAATATGCGCAAAGCATCCGCGACCAGCTAAAGAAAGAGGCGAATACCGACCATGCCTATACGGGCAACGCGAACGACACCTGGTCGACGCGGATGGAAGAGAAAGACGCGATTTTATTTGGTAACGCGCTGGCGGCGACTTATCTTGACGGCTATAACGGCGTACAATAGCAATACCGTTTTGGGAATATTGCCGCTATTGCGATATTCCCTTTGTTTTTTCAAAAGGAGAGGGCAGTGTTTGCGGAGTTTGGTGTATTGAATTTCTGGACGTATGTTGTCGGCGCATTTTTCATCGTGCTGGTTCCAGGACCAAACACCTTGTTTGTACTGAAAACAGGGATTGGCCACGGCGTCAAAAAAGGGTATTTGGCCGCGACGGGCGTATTTATTGGCGATGCGGTGCTGATGTTTCTGGCGTGGGCCGGCGTGGCGGCGCTGATTCAGACGACGCCGGTGTTGTTTAACATCGTGCGCTATCTCGGCGCGTTTTATCTGCTGTGGCTGGGCGGGAAAATGCTCTGGTCGGTAGTGACCCGTCAGAATGCCGCGCATGAGAGCGGCGCAGAACCGGCAAGCATGATCATGAAACGTTCGCTGGTGCTCAGCCTGACCAACCCGAAAGCGATCCTGTTCTACGTCTCTTTCTTCGTGCAGTTCATCGACGTGAACGCAGCAAACACGGGAACCTCGTTCCTGATCCTCGCCACCACGCTTGAGCTGATCAGCTTTATGTACATGAGCTTCCTGATCTTCTCCGGCGCTTTCGTGACCCGCTACCTTAAAACCAAAAAGAAACTGGCTAAGCTGGGTAACGGGCTGATAGGTCTGCTATTCGTAGGATTCGCGGCGCGCCTGGCGTCGCTGCACTGAGAAAAGGCTCCTGAGGGAGCCTTTTTCATCAAAACACTTTCTTATAGGGTTTTACCGTGACCTTCTGATAAACCCCCGCGGCCACGTACGGGTCGGCTTCTGCCCAGGCGTTTGCCGCTTCCAGTGATTCAAACTCCGCAATCACCGTTGAGCCCGAGAAACCCGCTGCGCCGGGGTCGTTGCTGTCGACCGCTGGCATTGGGCCTGCGGTGAGCAATCTGCCCTCATCCTGCAGCAGCTGCAGGCGCGCCAGGTGCGCAGGGCGCACGGAGAGACGTTTTTCCAGGGAATCGGCTGTATCCTCAGCATAAATGACATAAAGCACGGAGAAACTCCTTAACCAGTAAAAGTGGCAATTACGTTATGTGAAAGCACCTTCGTCTGCAATGTAAAGATAAAATCAATGTTAAAACCCTGATCTGAATGCAGCTTTTTTGGCCGCTTTCACGCTTAAATTGCGCCCGGACAAAGTGTCTTATTGAATATGATTGCTATTTGCATTTAAAATCAGAGTTCGGTTTTTTTAACGTTGATGATGATGACTTCGATGACCCTTGATTTACCTCGCCGCTTTCCCTGGCCGACGCTGCTTTCCGTCGTTATTCACGGTGCCGTGGTGGCGGGTCTGCTCTATACTTCGGTTCATCAGGTTATTGAAATGCCAGCGCCCTCGCAGCCGATTTCGGTGACCATGGTTGCGCCGTCGGACCTTGAGCCGCCGCAGGTCGCTCCGTCGCCACCGCAGCCGGTAGCCGAGCCGGAGCCTGAGCCCGAACCGATTCCCGAGCCTCCAAAGGAAGCGCCGGTGGTGATCCACAAGCCGGAACCCAAACCTAAACCTAAGCCGAAGCCTAAACCGGTGAAAAAGGTGGAGGAGCGTCCGAAACGCGAAGAGCGCCCGGTTGAGCCTCGCGCCACGCAGACGACCGAAAGCACCGCGCCGTCTCGACCGTTGATGAACAATACGCCAGCCACGTCGAAACCCGTCATCTCAGCGCCGGCTGGCCCGCGCGCGCTGAGCCGTAACCAGCCGCAGTATCCTGCGCGCGCCCAGGCGCTGCGCATTGAAGGGCGCGTTCGCGTGAAGTTTGACGTCACGTCAGAGGGGCGCGTGGACAACGTCGAGATTGTTTCCGCGCAGCCGTCGAACATGTTCGAACGCGACGTGAAAGCGGCAATGCGCAAGTGGCGATACGAGCCAGGCAAGCCGGGAAGAGGGCTGGTGGTGAATATCGTGTTCCGCATGAACGGCGGAGCACAGATGGAATAAACAGAAAAGCCTCCATGCGGAGGCTTTTTTATTCAGGCCTGGGGCAGCGCGCGGGGCTTGCCATCGCTATCTACCGCAACGTAGATAAACAGCGCTTCGGTCGCCTTATAGCGTTGACCGATGGGCTCAGAAGAGACTTTTTTCACCCACACTTCAATATTGATAGAAATTGACGTATTGCCGCGCTTCACGCAGCGCGCGTAGCAGCAAACGACATCCCCGACGGCAACGGGGCGCAGAAACGTCATGCCGTCCACCCTCACGGTAACCACGCGCCCGTGGGCAATCTCTTTTGCCAGGATCGCGCCGCCCATATCCATTTGCGACATCAGCCAGCCGCCAAAAATATCGCCGTTGGCATTAGTATCAGCGGGCATTGCCAGCGTGCGTAAAACCAGTTCGCCCTGAGGGGCGTTATTTATTGTCATTGATTTAACTCGTAAAGAAAGACTTCAGGCGGGATGCTACTATGATTTTCAACCGGAGAGAATAGACCGCAGCGCACTGGGAGCACGCTGCGGTGAATATTATCAGTGCTTATCGTCCTGCGGCATATGTCGGTAGATGTAGACGCCGCTCAGAAGCGTAAAGATCAGCGTCAGGGCCGTCAGGCCGAAGACCTTAAAGTTAACCCAGATATTCTGCGGCAGCCAGAACGCAATATAGATATTGGCGAGGCCGCAGAGAATAAAGAATACCGCCCAGGCGATATTCAGCCGGGACCACACTTCCTGCGGCAGGGTAAGCTCTTTACCCAGCATGCGCTGGATCAGCGGCTTTTTCATTACCCACTGGCTGATCAGCAAAGCCATTGCGAACAGGCCGTAAATCACGGTCACTTTCCATTTGATAAACTCATCGTTATGGAAAAAGAGCGTCAGCCCGCCGAAGACGGCGACGATGATAAAGGTAATCAGCGCCATCTTTTCGACTTTACGGTAACGCACCCAGCTGTAAATCAACACGATTGCCGTGGCGACGATCAGGGCCGTTGTCGCGGCATAAATGTCGTACAGCTTGTAAAACGCAAAGAAGACTACGAGGGGCAAAAAATCAAGAAACTGCTTCATTCTACGATTCCATCTTCTGAGTGGGGCCAGAGGCAGAAGCGCATCCGGCCATCAGGATTACTGACGAAGTAACATATACAGGCGGAACAAGTAGACCAGCAGTACAGCTGAAATCAGGTTGCTCAGCGTATTTGCGACCACAGCTCCAACGTTTGGCGTCAGCACGGCAAAATTTGGGGCAAACAGCAGCAGGAGCGTTTTAGCCAACAGCCAGCCGATCACGGCAGGTGCCACCAGACGCATATTCGCCCACGCCAGCTTAATGCTGGTACGCATGGCGGTAAAAATGCCCATTTTTTCCTGGACAACCATCACCGGCGCAAACGAGAGGACGACGGCGAGCAGCACGCCCGGAATAACGACCAGCATGATCCCCATCTGTACCAGCAGCGTGGTTAAGAAAATGAGGATAAACAGTTTAGGCAGAACGGGCGCGCTGGCACCAATCGCCCGCAGGGCGCTCACGCGGTGCCCGGCGGAAACGAGCTGGATCATCAGCAGCACGCCGCCGGCCAGAATAGCGTTTCCAATCAAGCCTGAAAAGGTGGATGCGGCCGAGGCCCGCAGCAGGATCTGCTGCTGTTCCGGCGTCATATTCTGCACCAGCTCGAACAGCCCGGCGCTACCCGTCAGGTGATCGCCCTGGCTGAGGCTGGCAATCTGTTCGTCGCTCGGCGAGAAGGCGTGACCCAGCACCACCGTGATAAAGGCGCATAACAATGCGATCAGTAAAAACGTAACGAACTGATTGCGGAAAAAGTTTCCCGTGTCACGGTAGACAGACTGCGCCGTGATAGACATGCACTCTCCTTGAGTATTGCAGGTGTTAATTAGCCGGCAATTGTACACCGGATATCGCGCCGGTGGCAGCATCAAGGCTTGTATGGAAAAGCATATCTTTGTAAAGCGCCGGTAATGGGCTGCTCGAAAAACAATCGCCACCCCGTTTTCGTCATCTCGTTATGCCCATTTTGATGGTGATTGAGTTGCAAAAATTGATATAGAGACAACTTTTGCGCTTCGAATGAGTCACCAAAAATTAACTCAGATCAATGAATGTTAAGTTACTGGTTTTAATGTGATCTGTGTAGGATCACTTATTACTTAATTGTGAGTATATTCACCCCGCGAATAAAACCACAACGATGGAGCGGGATATGAAAAAATTAGCGGTGGCAGCCCTTGTTCTTAGCAGTCTCTCTGGCGGTGCGTACGCGCACGAAGCGGGTGAATTCTTCATCCGTGCGGGTTCAGCAACGGTGCGTCCAACGGAAGGTTCCGATAACGTGCTGGGGTTAGGGGGCTTTAACGTCAGCAACAACACGCAGCTGGGATTAACGTTCACCTATATGGCGACGGACAACATCGGCGTTGAGCTTCTGGCCGCAACGCCGTTCCGCCACCGTGTCGGTACTGGCCCGACCGGGGATATCGCCACGGTTCACCATCTGCCGCCTACGCTGATGGCGCAATGGTACTTTGGCGACGCCAACAGCAAAGTGCGTCCTTACGTGGGCGCAGGGGTGAACTACACCACCTTCTTTGACGAGAAATTTAACGACACGGGCAAAGCGGCGGGGCTTTCAGATTTGAGTCTTAAAGATTCCTGGGGCGTGGCGGGTCAGGTTGGTATGGATTATCTGATTAACCGCGACTGGCTGCTGAATATGTCCGTCTGGTATATGGATATCGATACCGACGTACGCTTCAAGGCCGGCGGCGAACAGCAAAGTATTAGCACGCGTCTTGATCCGTGGGTATTTATGTTCTCTGCGGGCTACCGTTTCTGACAGGTTAAACCGCACGTCAATATAAAGCTGGTTATCGGGTAACCAGCTTTTTTTTGCAGTAAACTCCCCTCCGCCAATCCGGCAAAAAAAGACAAACCCAATACGGAAGTTTCTTATAAAGTAATTACGATATTGATCGTTGTCTGCGCGATAACCCTTTTTAAGCGAGCGTGCCATCAACCCATAATACCGGAGGGAATTAACTCAATGACGAGGCTGCCAACGTTCTCACTCTCATTTCTGCACCCGCGCTACTGGCCACTGTGGCTGGGCGTATTTTTGCTGCGTTGCGTGGTTTTGCTCCCTTATCCCGTATTAGTGTGGCTGGGTTCATCGCTCGGAAAATTAGCCATGAGGCTGTTGCCGCGCCGCGTTGCTATTGCCAGGCGCAACATTGAACTTTGCTTCCGCGAACTTTCAGCAGAGCAGCGCGAGACGCTGCTAGAGAAAAATTTTGAGTCCGTGGGAATGGGCGTTATTGAAACCGGCATCGCCTGGTACTGGCCTGACCGACGCGTCAGAAAATGGTTTACGGTGACGGGCTATGAACACATGGCGAAGGCGCGAGCCGCGCAAAAAGGCGTTCTGCTAATCGGCATGCATTTCCTGACCCTGGAGCTCGGGGCGCGCATCTTCGGCATGCTCAATCCGGGCATCGGGGTTTATCGGCCCAACAACAACGCGTTATTCGACTGGCTGCAAACCCGCGGACGCCTGCGCTCGAATAAAACAATGCTCGACCGCTACGACCTGAAGGGAATGATCCGCGCCCTCAAGCAGGATGAAATTGTCTGGTACGCACCTGACCATGATTACGGCCCTAAAAATAGCGTCTTCGTTCCTTTCTTTAATATGCCCGAAACGGCGACAACCGCAGGCAGCTATATGCTGGTAAGAAGCGCACGCCCGGCGGTAATACCGTTTGTACCTCGCCGTCGCGCGGACGGAAAGGGATATGAGCTGATTATCATGGAGGATATCGGCCCGCAGCTGTATGACGAAAATAAAGAAACGGTGGCGCACCGTATGAATCAGGCGATTGAGGCGGCGATCCGCCTCGCGCCGGAGCAATATATGTGGCTGCACCGCCGGTTTAAAACGCGCCCTGACGGTAAACCTTCAGTTTATGATAAACGAAGCGTTAGCCACTCGACGGAAGAGGTCTATTAAGCGCCTATGCGCAAAGATAAACGGGTCATTACGACCCGTTTTTTTTATTTCTGGATAAGATAGCGAATGGTTGGCCCGTCCTGCTGAATATCCAGCACCGTGTAGCCGTGGTTTTTGGCGTCCAGAGGGATGTTATTGATGGACTGCGGGCAGTCGCTTACCACCTCCAGAATTTCGCCTTCCTTCAGCTGCGGCAGCGCTTCAAGCGTCGCTACTGCCGGATAAGGACAAGGCTCGCCGACCATGTCGAGCCGATAGTCCGGTACGATCTCTTTCATACGATAGTCTCCTGCGCTTCAGCGCGAGGGGTTGAGCGGCGGAAGAAGCGTTTTTCCTGCGCAACAACGAGTAAAAATGCCGCCAGCAGCAGGGCATAGGTAACAATCAGGCCGCCGAGCGTGCCAAAGGTGTTCAGCAGATTGACCTTGTCCCAGCTTGTCGCCAGCGCGGGTGACACATCATCCCAGTAGTAGGCCAGCAGCGTTGAGCCGATCACGTTGCCAAGGCCCACCCACCAGTAGTGCACCTGGCCTTCTACGGCGCGGTACATCCAGCCCGTTTCGCAACCACCGGCCAGCACAATGCCAAAGCCAAACAGCAGGCCGCCGATGACCGCGTTGGGGCCCGCCCACATGATTTTAGGCTCAACGCCGAGCTGTACGTAGCTGAATATGCCAATGGCGCTCACCGCCATCCCGGCAATGATCGCTTTTGCCATCATCGTGCGCCCGGTGATCCACATATCGCGAAACGCGGAGGTAAAGCAGATTTGCGCCCGCTCAATCAGCAGGCCAAAGCCTATGCCGAAGAGCATCGCCAGGCCGAGCTTCGGCTGGTTTAGCGCGGTGCATAGCGCCCAGGCCACCATGGCGAAAAAGATCAGCATGCCGAGGCGGAAGCGACGGCGCGCCTGAGCAGGCTTCTGCGTGAGCGGAGAGGCGGCGCTCACTTTGGTCATTTTTACCGGAATGCGAAACAGTGGCAGCAGCGTAAATTTCGCGCCGAAGTACGAGCCAATGGCCGTTGCCACGGCAAAGAACCAGGCGTGCAGGGAAAACTGAGGAATTCCGGTAAAGAAGGCGGCGAGATTACAGCCCATCGCCAGACGCGCGCCGAACCCGGCAATTATGCCGCCGATAATGGCCTGCATGATGCGAATGCGGCTTTTCGGCATGCGGATTTTGACGTTGTTCGCCCACAGCGCGGCGGCGAAACAGCCGCCGAACATGCCGATAATCATCATCCCGTCGATGCGGGTCAGCGGCGTGCCGTCCAGATGAATAAGCTTGTAGTATCCCCACTCTTCGGCGGGAACGCCTGCAAGCTGCAGCAGCTGGCCTCCCCAGCGGGTAAATTCGCCGGTGACGGCCCAGAAGGTGCCGGTGATGCCGAAATAATAGGTGGAGAGAATACCGGCGGCGATAACGGCCGGAACCGGGGACCAGAACTTAACGAGGTAAGTCTGTTTAAAGTGGTGCCATGACATGTGTAAACCTCTGAACTCAGAAGGGGTTACCGAAAGAAAACCGGATCATACGCTGACAGAAAGGTTTGAAAAGTCATTCACACCGAAAATATCGACGGGATCAATTTTGCGCTAACCCTTTAGGGCAGGCGAAAGAAGAGGGGGAACCGTCTGGCTGCGGCGCCAGACGGTAACCAGATTACGCTGTATGCGTTGCGGCTTTCATTGCGCTGACGAATGCTTTCAGTTCAGCCAGCATTTGCTCCGGCTTATCGAGGTTCTTTTCGATGATTTTCACAATCGCGGAGCCGGAAATAGCACCGGCCGCGTTAGCGTCAATCGCTGCGGTGACCTGTTCAGGTGAAGAGATACCAAAGCCCTGCAGCGGCGGGGCCGCGTGGTATTCCGCCAGCTTTTCAACCAGGTGATGCAGCGGCAGCGCGGCCTTGTTTTCTGCCCCGGTGACCCCGGCACGAGAAAGCAGGTAGGTATATCCGCGTCCGTGTGAGGCGATCTGGCGCAGCAGCTCGTCATCGGCGTTTGGCGGGCAGATGAAAATGGGCGCTACGCCGTGGCGCATTGCCGCCTGGCGGAACGGGGCAGACTCTTCGACCGGCACGTCGGCCACCAGCACGGAGTCAACGCCCACGCGCGCGCACTCGGCGTAAAATTCGTCAATGCCGCGGTTGAACACCAGGTTGGCGTACATCAGCAGGCCGATGGGGATCGTCGGGTGCTTCTGGCGGATCGCCGCCAGCATTTCAAAACACTGGGTCGGCGTCACGCCCGCGGCGAACGCGCGCAGGGTGGCATTCTGAATGGTCGGGCCGTCCGCCAGCGGATCGGAGAACGGAATGCCCAGCTCCAGCGCATCGGCTCCGGCTTCAATCAGGGCGTCGATAATTTTCAGCGACTGCTCCGGGCCCGGATCGCCCAGCGTAACGAAGGGGACGAACGCGCCCTCCCGGCGGGCCTTCAGCTCTGCAAATACGTTATCGTAGCGTTCCATCAGATTTCCCCTCGTGCTTTCAAAATATCGTGAACGGTGAAGATATCTTTGTCACCGCGACCGGAAAGGTTCACCACCAGCAGCTGCTCTTTTTCCGGGTTTTCTTTCATCATTTTCAGGGCGTGTGCCAGCGCGTGCGAGGACTCCAGCGCCGGGATGATCCCTTCATGCCGTGAAAGCGCTTTAAAGGCTTCCAGCGCCTCGTCATCGGTTATCGAAACATACTCCGCGCGGCCAATGCTGTTCAGGTGCGCGTGCTGCGGCCCCACGGACGGGAAGTCCAATCCGGCGGAAATGGAGTAGGACTCCTCGATCTGGCCTTCGTCCGTCTGCATCATCGGCGACTTCATGCCGAAGTAAATCCCAACGCGACCGTGCTTCAGCGGCGCGCCGTGCTCGCCGGAGTCAATACCGTGCCCGGCAGGCTCAACGCCGATCAGCCCCACGCGATCGTCGTCGATGAAGTCAGCGAACATGCCGATGGCGTTAGAACCGCCGCCGACGCAGGCGATGACCGCGTCAGGAAGACGACCTTCTTTTTCGAGAATTTGCACTTTTGTCTCTTCGCCAATCATGCGCTGGAACTCACGCACGATGGTCGGGAACGGGTGCGGGCCCGCCGCGGTGCCGAGCATATAGTGCGCGGTGTCATAGCTGCCGGACCAGTCGCGGAGCGCCTCGTTGCAGGCATCCTTCAGCGTGGCGGAACCGCTATGAACCGGGATCACTTCCGCACCCATCAGGCGCATGCGGAAGACGTTCGGCGACTGGCGCTCCACGTCCTTCGCGCCCATGTAGATGCGGCACTTCAGGCCGAGCAGGGCGCTCGCCAGCGCCGACGCCACGCCGTGCTGGCCCGCACCGGTTTCGGCGATGATTTCGGTTTTCCCCATGCGCTTCGCCAGAAGCGCCTGGCCCAGCACCTGGTTCGTTTTGTGCGCGCCGCCGTGCAGCAGGTCTTCACGCTTGAGGTACAGCGTGGTTTTCGTGCCTTCGGTCAGGTTGCGGCATTTGGTCAGCGCCGTCGGGCGGCCCGCGTAGTTTTTCAGCAGGTCGGTAAATTCAGCCTGAAACGCCGGATCTTTCTGCGCGCTCACAAACGCTTCTTCCAGCTGGCGCAGCGCGGGCATCAGGATTTGCGGAACGTACATCCCGCCGAACTCGCCAAAATACGGGTTTAGTAATGTCGTCATCTTCTCTTCCTTAATATGCACGCAGAGTTTTAAAGACCGAGGCCAGCTTGCTGGCATCTTTTATGCCGGGCTGGGACTCTACGCCTGAATTGAAATCGAGGCCCGCGCAGCCGGCTTTTGCCGCTTCTACGCAGTTATCCGGGCTCAAGCCGCCCGCGAGTAAAACGTTGTCGAGCGTTTCGCCGCTCAGCAGCGACCAGTCAAAACGCTGTCCGGTGCCGCCCTGGCCGTTATCGAGCACGTATTTGTCGACGTGGTTCAGGTTACGCGGGGGCAGGGCACTGCCTACGCTCTGCGCCTTCCAGATCTGTACCTGAGGCGCCAGAACGGCGCGCAGGGCGTCGATATAGGCCTGGTCTTCGCTGCCGTGAAGCTGTACCGCGCTCAGGGATAACGAGTCGGCTTTTGCGGCCACGTCTGCAACATCCGCATTGCGGAAGACGCCGACGTAGCGAAGCGGCGCGCCCGCAGTGACCTGACGCGCCTGCTCTACCGTCACGGCGCGCGGAGAGCTTTCAACAAAAATCAGCCCGCCGTAAATGGCGCCCGCTTCATACGCGGCCAGCGCATCCTGCTCGCGGGTTAAGCCGCACACTTTATTTTCACCCAGCAGCACGCGGCGCACCGCGGCGTTGAGATCGTCATGCTCCATCATCGCGGAGCCGATCAGGAAGCCGTTCGCAAAGTGGCTCAGCTCGCGCACCTGAGCGTAGCTGTTAATCCCCGACTCGCTGATCACCGTCACGCCGGGACCCAGGCGCGGCGCCAGCTGGCGGGTGCGATTGAGGTCGATGGACAGGTCGCGCAGATCGCGGTTGTTGATGCCAACCACTTTGGCCTCCAGCGCAATCGCGCGCTCCAGCTCCTCTTCGTTGCTCACCTCGGTCAGCACGCCCATGTTAAGGCTGTGCGCGACCGCAGCAAGCTGGCGATACTGTTCATCGTCGAGCACCGAAAGCATCAGCAGGCAGGCGTCGGCCTGGTAAAAGCGCGCCAGCCAAATCTGATAAGGGTCGATAATAAAGTCTTTGCACAGGATCGGCTGCGGCGCGATGCCGCTGACGATAGGCAGAAAGTCGAAGCTGCCCTGAAAGTATTTCTCATCCGTCAGCACGGAAATGGCCGACGCATGATGCTTATAGATACCGGCTATGCGCGCCGGGTCGAAATCGTCGCGGATGACGCCTTTAGACGGAGAGGCTTTTTTGCACTCCAGAATAAACGCGGTACGCGCGCCCTGCAGGGCATCATAGAAGCGTCGGCTGCTCGGCACGACGTCGTTCTGAAAGCCAGCCAGCGGCTGCTGCGCCTTGCGGGCTTCCACCCAGATGGCCTTATCGGCAACGATTTTCGCTAAAACGGTCTGCATGTTTTACCCTCTTGCCGCAAGTGCGGTAACGCGGTCGTAAGCTGCACCCGAGCGCAGCACGTCCAGAACTTTTCGAGCGTTGATCTTCAGATCTTCCTCACCGTGTAAACGCATCAGCATGGCGACGTTGGCCGCCACGGCGGCCTCGTGGGCGGCCTCTCCTTTACCTTGTAATAAGCGCGTCAGAATGTCACGGTTTTCTTCCGGCGTGCCGCCCGCCAGCGCCTCCTGACGATACGGCGTCAGGCCGAAGTCGGCTGCCTCAAGCTGATAGTTAAGAATTTCACCGTCGCGCAGTTCGGCCACCACGGTAGGCGCGTGCAGGGACACTTCGTCCATGCCGCCGCTGTGCACCACCGCCGCGCGCTGGTAGCCCAGCACGCGCAGGGTTTCGGCGATCGGCAGCACCAGCTCGGGGCTGTAAACGCCGATCAGCGCCAGCGGCGGATGCGCCGGGTTAATCAGCGGGCCGAGTACGTTAAACAGCGTGCGGGTTTTAAGCTGCTGGCGAACCGGCATCGCGTGGCGAAAACCGGTGTGATACTTCGGCGCGAACAGGAAGCAGACGCCCAGATCGTCCAGCGCTTCACGCGAGCGTTCAGCCTGCATGTCGAGGTTGATGCCAAACGCGGCCAGCAGATCCGATGAGCCCGAACGGCTGGAGACGCTGCGGTTGCCGTGCTTGGCCACTTTCATACCGCACGCCGCCGCGACGAACGCGCTGGCGGTGGAGATATTGATGCTGTTGCTGCCGTCGCCGCCTGTACCGACGATGTCGGCAAACTGATAGTCCGGGCGCGGGAACGGCGCGGCGTTTTCCAGCAGGGCCGTAGCGGCGCCGGCGATCTCCTGCGGGCTTTCGCCGCGCACCTTCATGCTCACCAGCGCTGCGGCGAGCTGCTCAGGCTTCAGCTCGCCGCGCACCACGGCGGAGAAGAGCTGGTGGCTTTCCTGCTGGCTCAGGGTCTGCGCCTGATACAGTTTTTCCAGAATCGGCTGCAGGGTGTTGGTTTGCTCCAGCTTCTGCAGCGCCCAGTCGAGCGTCTGCTCCAGCAGGCGAGCGCCGTTGGAGGTCAAAATCGACTCCGGATGGAACTGCATGCCGCAGACGCGATCCGCGTCGTGACGCACCGCCATCACCATGCCTTCGAACGAGGCGTTGATGGTTAAGCCCGCCGGGATATTGCTGCCAACCAGCGAATGGTAGCGCGCGACCGGCAGCGGGTTCGGCAGCCCGGCAAACATCGCCTGGCCGTCATGTGCAATGCTTGACGCTTTCCCGTGCAGGATCTCGCCCGCCTGGCCGACGTAGCCGCCGTAGGCTTCAACGATCGCCTGGTGGCCGAGGCAGATGCCGATAATCGGCAGCTTGCCGCGCATGCGGGTCAGCAGTTCCGGCATGCAGCCCGCTTCGCTCGGCGCGCCTGGGCCAGGAGAGAGCATCAGCACCGGGTTTTGCATGGTGCCGAGACGTTCGATCAGCGTTTGCGCCGGAACATGGTTACGATAGATAACGACGTTGTGGCCATTCGCACGCAGCTGATCTGCCAGGTTATAGGTAAAGGAGTCGATATTATCGAGCAGCAGAATGTCAGCCATCAGAAAATCTCCTGTGCGTGATGGGCGGTAGCAATGGCGCGCAGAACCGCGCGGGCCTTACTGCGAGTTTCGTCAGCTTCAGACTGCGGAACAGAATCCAGAACCACGCCGGCCCCCGCCTGAACGGTGGCAATGCCGTCCTCCACGTAGGCGGAGCGGATCACAATGCAGGTGTCCAGATCGCCATGCGCGGTAAAGTATCCCACGGCGCCGCCGTAGCTGCCGCGTCGGCGGCCTTCGGCTTCAGCAATCAGCTGCATTGCGCGAACCTTCGGCGCGCCGCTCAGGGTGCCCATATTCATACAGGCGCGGTAGGCGTGCAGCACGTCGAGGTCGCTGCGCAGCTCGCCGACCACGCGGGAGACCAGGTGCATCACGAAGGAATAACGGTCGACTTTGGTTAAGTCGGCCACGTAGCGGCTGCCGGGGGTGCAAATGCGCGCCAGATCGTTACGGGCCAGATCGACGAGCATCAGGTGCTCGGACAGCTCCTTGTGGTCGGTGCGCATTTCCAGCTCGATGCGGCTGTCGAGATCGCGATCGAGCGTGCCGTCGGCGCGGCGGCCGCGCGGGCGCGTTCCGGCAATGGGGTAGATCTCAATCTGACGGCTGGCGGCATCGTATTTCAGCGAGCTTTCCGGCGACGCGCCGAACAGCGTGAAGTCGTTGTCCTGCATGAAAAACATGTACGGGCTCGGGTTGCTCTTTTTCAGTACGTCATAGGCCGCCAGCGGCGACGGGCAGGGCAGAGAGAAGCGGCGGGACGGCACCACCTGAAAAATTTCCCCGGCGCGAATGGCCTTTTGCATCTGGCGCACGACGGCACCAAAGCGATCGTCGCTCTGGTTCACGTCGCACTGCATGTGCTCGACGCGCTGAACCGGCAGCGCGGGCGGCGCCTCGGTCATCTGCTGCTGAAGCTGGGCAATGCGGTGCTCAAGACGCTGCTTTTCGGCACCGCTTGGGGTAAACAGGCTGGCCTGGATGCGGGTATATTTTTTCTGATGGTCGATCACCAGCAGGGTTTCCGCGAGGTAGAAACAGTAGTCCGGGCAGCGGTTGCCTTGCTCTGTTTCCGGTAGTGCTTCGAAGCCCGCGACCAGGTCATAGGCAAACAGCCCGCCGAAGAACATCGCTTCACGCTCGTTTTCCGGCACGTTGACCAGGTTTTGCAGCAGGCGGAAGGCGTCGAACACGGACAGAGAGCAGAGGCGCGCGTCTTCGTCTAAAAGCTGGCTGACCGGCGGGAAATGCAGGGTCCGCATTTCCGGATGGCGTTCATTTTCGATACCCGCAGGGAGGGCAGCGTCCAGCAGCGGCAGCAGGGCGGCACCGTTCTCGGACAGGGCCTTAATGGTGACGGTGTCACCTAACGCGGTGATGCGCAGCGCGCTATCGACCAGCAGCAGGCTTTTAAGATCGTCTTTGCTGTCGATATCTGCCGATTCCAGCAGCAGTGTAGCCGGACGCGCGCCGCAGACCTGATGAAACAGCGCGGTTGGGTTGTGGCGATAGACCGCCTCGCAGGTCAGCAGTTCGAGGTGAGGTTTGGCTGTTTGCATTATGTTGTTCTCGTTTTCTGTTCAAAAAAAAGCCCGCTTGGTAGCGGGCTGGGTATCTGTTTGCTGTTCGCAGACGCGTGACACTGCCCGATAATCAGGAAGTGCGCCACCAACCGTGCAGGGTGCGATATGCCGTCATTTGCAGATACCTCTCTCGTGTGAACTTGCGTACTAGTTAACTAGTTCGATGGCGTGTTGTCAACCCTTGATTTCAGAATTTCGCCTTAAGTCGTTACTATAGGGTTTTTGGATATCTCCAACCTGCTATAGGACGTGCTTTGAGCGATAACACTTATGCCGTGATTTATGATTTACACAGCCATACTCAGGCTTCTGACGGCCTGCTTACGCCCGAAGCGCTGGTGCACCGGGCTGTGGAAATGCGCGTCGGCACGCTGGCGATAACCGATCACGATACGACAGACGCCATCCCCGCGGCGCGCGCGGAAATAGCCCGCAGCGGCATCGCGCTAAATCTGATTTCCGGCGTTGAAATTTCTACCCTCTGGGAAAACCATGAAATTCATATTGTTGGGCTGAATATTGATATCGAACATCCGGCAATGCGTGCGTTTTTGCAAGAACAAAAAGCGCGCCGAAACCAGCGCGCGGAGATGATCGGCGAGCGCCTCGAAAAAGCGCACATCCCGGGCGCGCTGGCGGGAGCGCAAAAGCTGGCGAACGGCGGAGCGGTGACGCGCGGCCATTTTGCCCGCTTTCTGGTTGCAGAAGGCAAGGCGAACACCATGGCGGACGTCTTTAAAAAATATCTGGCGCGCGGGAAAACCGGTTACGTTCCGCCGCAGTGGTGTACAATAAAACAAGCTATTGATGTGATTCATCATTCTGGCGGTAAGGCAGTGCTGGCCCACCCGGGGCGGTATAATCTTTCTGCTAAATGGCTGAAAAGACTGCTGGCACACTTTGCCGAATGCGGCGGCGAGGCGATGGAAGTCTCCCAGTGCCAGCAGGCTCCCCATGAGCGAACGCAGCTTGCCGCCTATGCGCGCCAGTTTGGTTTACTGGCGTCACAGGGTTCTGATTTTCATCAGCCCTGCGCGTGGATTGAGCTGGGGCGCAAGCTTTGGCTTCCCGCGGGCGTGGAACCCGTCTGGCAGCTCTGGGAACAGCCGCAGCAAATTGAAGAGAGGGAAGTATGAGTCAGTTTTTCTATATCCATCCGGATAACCCGCAGCCGCGTTTGATCAACCAGGCGGTGGAGATCGTGCGTAAAGGCGGCGTGATCGTTTACCCAACCGATTCCGGCTACGCGCTGGGCTGCAAAATCGAAGATAAAGGGGCGATGGAGCGCATCTGCCGCATTCGCCAGCTGCCGGACGGGCATAATTTCACCCTGATGTGCCGCGATCTCTCCGAGCTTTCCACCTACGCGTATGTCGATAACGTGGCGTTTCGCCTGATCAAAAACAACACGCCCGGCAACTACACCTTCATCCTGAAAGGGACGAAAGAGGTGCCGCGCCGCCTGCTGCAGGAAAAACGCAAAACCATTGGGATGCGCGTGCCGTCAAACCCGATTGCGCAGGCGCTGCTGGAAACGCTGGGCGAGCCGATGCTCTCCACCTCCCTGATGCTGCCGGGCAGCGAGTTTACCGAGTCCGATCCGGAAGAGATCAAAGATCGGCTTGAGAAGCACGTGGAGCTGATTATCCACGGCGGCTATCTTGGTCAGCAGCCGACGACGGTGGTGGATTTGACCGAAGATGCGCCTGAAGTGATCCGCGAAGGCGTGGGTGATGTTAAGCCTTTCTTGTAAGGGTGTAAGCAGCTATACTACGCGGCCATCAAATTGGGGCGAGGCCCCGTTTTGACCTGATTCGACGCCTGTGAAGGCGACACCTGAGGAAGCTCAATGAGCGAGAAGTTACAGAAAGTGCTGGCGCGCGCCGGCCACGGTTCACGCCGTGAAATCGAAGCTATTATTGAAGCCGGCCGCGTGAGCGTGGACGGTAAAATCGCTACGCTGGGCGACCGCGTAGAAATCGTGCCGGGGCTAAAGATCCGTATCGACGGCCATCTGATCTCCGTCAAAGAGTCAGCGGAGCAGATTTGCCGCGTGCTGGCCTACTACAAGCCCGAAGGCGAGCTGTGTACCCGCAACGACCCGGAAGGTCGCCCGACGGTATTTGACCGTCTGCCTAAGCTGCGCGGCGCGCGCTGGATTGCCGTTGGCCGTCTGGACGTGAACACTTGCGGCCTGCTGCTGTTCACCACTGACGGTGAACTGGCAAACCGCCTGATGCACCCAAGCCGTGAAGTTGAGCGTGAATATGCCGTGCGCGTGTTCGGCCAGGTTGACGAGAACAAGCTGCGCGATCTCTCGCGTGGCGTTCAGCTTGAGGATGGCCCCGCGGCGTTCAAAACCATCAAATTTACCGGTGGTGAAGGCATTAACCAGTGGTACAACGTCACCCTGACCGAAGGGCGCAATCGCGAAGTGCGTCGCCTGTGGGAAGCGGTAGGCGTGCAGGTTAGCCGCCTGATTCGCGTTCGCTATGGCGATATCCTGCTGCCAAAAGGCCTTCCGCGCGGAGGTTACACCGAGCTGGATCTGACGCAAACGAACTACCTGCGCGAGCTGGTGGGCCTGACGCCGGAAACCACCTCTAAAGTGGCGGTAGAAAAAGATCGTCGTCGTATGAAGGCGAACCAGATCCGACGCGCGGTTAAGCGCCACAGCCAGGTCAGCGGCGGCCGTCGCTCCGGCAGCCGAAACAACAACGGTTAATCTAAAAGCCCGGTGAAAACACCGGGCTTTTTTCTCTAATAATCAATGCCAATTTGCGCTTTGATGCCTGCATCAAACGCATGTTTGACCGGACGCAGCTCGCTGACGGTATCGGCCATGTCCAGAATATCCCGATGACACCCTCGTCCCGTCACAATCACCGTCTGGTGAGCAGGGCGATTTTTCAGCGCGTCCAGCACCTCGTGCAGCGGCAGATAGTCATAGGCCACCATGTAGGTGATTTCGTCCAATAGCACCATGTTTAGCGAAGGATCGGCCAGCATGCGCCTGGCGTGCGACCAGACGGCCAGGCACGCGGCCGTGTCGGTGTCCCGATTCTGCGTATCCCACGTAAATCCGGTCGCCATCACCTGAAACTCGACGCCGTGCGGTTCAAGCAGGTTACGCTCGCCGTTGGGCCATTCCCCTTTAATAAACTGAATCACGCCGACCTTCTGGCCGTGACCCACGGCCCGCGCGGCGGTGCCAAACGCGGCGGTGGTTTTTCCTTTGCCGTTTCCAGTAAAGACGATAACAATCCCGCGCTCGTCCTGGGCTGCGGCCACGCGGGCATCAACCTGTTCCTTCAGACGCTGCTGGCGCTGCTGGTGGCGTTCTTCACTCATTGAGAAATCCCCGGTTTGCGCCCCGGCTGGGCATCAAAGGTCATGCCGGTTTTACGGCGGCTGTCGTCACCCATCAGCCAGAGGTAGAGCGGCATAATGTCGGCTGGGGTCTTGAGCTTCTGCGGATCTTCGGTCGGGAAGGCGCTGGCGCGCATTTTGGTGCGCGTGCCGCCCGGGTTAATGCAGTTTACGCGCAGATGGCGGCTCTGATACTCCTCGGCCAGCACCTGCATCATCCCTTCGGTGGCAAATTTAGAGACGGCGTAGGCGCCCCAGTTGGCGCGTCCCTGACGGCCAACGCTGGAAGAGGTGAAGACCAGCGATCCGGATTCCGACTTGAGTAATAAAGGAAGCAGCGCCTGGGTCAGGAAAAACGTGCCATTGATGTTGACCTGCATGACCTGCTGCCAGATCTCGGGATTTTGTTCGTCCATGGGGCGTACTTCGCCCAGCAGGCCAGCATTGTGCAGCACGCCGTCAAGACGCGGAAAATGGGCGCTAATGCGCTGTGCCAGCGCCTGACAGGCTTCAGGCGTGCAGGTCAATAAATCGAGCGTGTACCACGGGGTTACGTTGCCGCCGACGCGTTCAACCTCCTGGGCCACTTTTTTGAGTTTCTCTTCGTTGCGCCCTAAAAGGATGACGCTCGCGCCGTATTCGGCATAGGTCAGGGCGGCTTCGCGCCCGATTCCATCGCTGGCTCCCGTCACTAAGATAATGCGGTCCTGCAGCAGATTTTTTTGCGGTTGATAATGCACGGTGGCTCCTCAGGCGCACGGGCCGTGAACTGCGCCTTCTTTATATATGACTTTATGACTTTTCGGGTTTATGCCCGAAACAGGCTAAGATTTCAATCAGTCTACAGGAGGGATCGCTGTGAAATTAACAATTTGCAAAGATTTAAACCAGAATGTAGTGATTCCTGAAGGGGGCTCGCAAGGGTAATGTCTTGGGCAAGACGCCTGCACAGGGCTGTTGTACACTGGCGTGAAAGAATCGTGGTTAAATCAAGGTGGAACGCGTGGAATTACTTTCTCAATATGGGTTGTTTTTGGCCAAAATCGTGACGGTGGTGGTGGCCATCGCGGTGATTGCGGTCCTGGTTGTGAACCTGACGCAGCGCAAGCGTCAGCGCGGCGAGCTACGCATAACCCGCCTGAGCGAACAGTATGCCGACATGCAGGAAGAGATGTCGCTGTCCCTGCTGGATAGCCATCAGCAGAAGCTGTGGCTGAAAGCGCAGAAGAAAAAGCATAAGCAGGAGGCTAAGGCCGCCAAAGCCAAAGCGAAACTGAATGCGCCGCAGGATGAAGCAAAGCCGCGCGTGTATGTTCTCGATTTCAAAGGCAGCATGGATGCCCACGAAGTCACTTCGTTACGCGAAGAGGTGACGGCGGTGATGGCGGTAGCGAAACCGCAGGATCAGGTGGTTGTCCGTCTCGAAAGCCCCGGTGGCGTGGTCCACGGCTACGGTCTGGCCGCTTCACAGCTGCAGCGCCTGCGCGAAAAACAGATCCCGCTGACCGTTGCCGTGGATAAAGTGGCGGCAAGCGGTGGCTATATGATGGCGTGCGTTGCGGATAAAATTGTCGCGGCTCCGTTTTCCATCATTGGCTCCATCGGCGTAGTGGCGCAAATCCCTAACTTCAACCGCTTCCTGAAAAACAAAGAGATCGATATCGAACTGCATACGGCCGGTCAGTACAAGCGCACCCTGACGCTGCTGGGCGAGAATACCGAAGAGGGGCGTCAGAAGTTTCGTGAGGATCTGAACGAAACGCATCATCTTTTTAAAGATTTTGTACACCGCATGCGTCCGACGCTCGACATTGAGCAGGTCGCGACGGGCGAACACTGGTACGGCGTGCAGGCTCAGGAAAAAGGGCTGGTTGACGAGGTTGGCACCAGCGACGATTTGCTCCTGAATTTGATGGAGGGCCGTGAGCTGATTGGCGTACGCTTTGCCCAGCGCAAGCGTCTGCTCGATCGCTTTACCAACAGCGCAGCGGAAAGCGCGGACCGCCTGCTGCTGCGCTGGCTGCAGCGCAGCCAAAAGCCGCTGCTATAAACAAAAACGCGAGGCATCTGCCTCGCGTTTTGCATTAATCGACCAGGTGATATTTCTCTGACAGCGTGTGCGCCAGGTATTTAAACATGTTAAATACGGCAGTACTTTTCGGGGTGGGCAGCCCCTGCTCGTCAAGGAAATACTCGCCGCTGAAGACCAGCACGCCGTTGCGTTGCTCCACGCCGGTCGCCTCAATGCCAGACAGGGTGTCTTCGTGGTTGCGAATCAGTTTGTTCGCTTCGATAAGCAGAGTTGCTCGATCGATGGGTTGGGTTGTTTTCTGCATAATCTACTCCTTAAACAGACACGTTAGTCTACGCCGACGGCCTTGTAGGGGCAAATTTTCCCTGTAAGTTGAGGGGGTAAGGGCTGTGTCAGCAAGTGGCGGTATTTGCTTTTGCATGCTAATAAAGTTGCGTAACGAATTTTATCAGGTACAGTGTGCGCTTTCGTCATTCTGGCAACAGAATTGCTTGACATTCGACCGGAAATTCGTCACGAATTAGCACCGTAGTGAAAAAATTCCCGATAACTCAATGACCTGGATGTCATGTATCTGGCGTTCGGTAAGACAGAGGGGTTGATATCCCCTGGCGAAGTCGCAATATCTATGGCTCGTCGTCAGCGGAAGGGAAATCAACGTGCGGCGTATTCCTGGAAGAATTAAATTAGGTAAAGGTGAATATGGGTAAAGCTCTCGTTATCGTTGAGTCCCCGGCAAAAGCCAAAACGATCAATAAGTATCTGGGTAATGACTACGTGGTTAAGTCCAGCGTCGGTCATATCCGCGATTTGCCGACCAGTGGCTCAGCCAGCAAAAAGAGCGCAGACTCTACCTCCACCAAAGGGGCTAAAAAGCCTAAAAAGGATGAACGTAGCGCGCTTGTCAACCGCATGGGGGTTAACCCATGGCACAACTGGGATGCACAGTACGAAGTGCTGCCAGGTAAAGAAAAAGTCGTTAACGAGCTGAAGCAGCTTGCAGAAAAAGCTGACCACATCTATCTCGCAACCGACCTTGACCGCGAAGGGGAGGCCATTGCATGGCACCTGCGGGAAGTGATCGGGGGTGATGACAAACGCTACAGTCGCGTAGTGTTTAACGAAATTACAAAGAATGCGATTCGTCAGGCGTTTGAAAAGCCGGGCGAACTGAACATTGACCGCGTAAATGCCCAGCAGGCGCGTCGCTTTATGGACCGCGTTGTGGGCTACATGGTTTCTCCACTGCTGTGGAAAAAAATTGCCCGCGGCCTGTCTGCCGGTCGCGTGCAGTCCGTTGCCGTGCGTCTGGTCGTAGAGCGCGAGCGTGAGATCAAGGCATTCGTTCCAGAAGAGTTCTGGGAGGTGGATGCAAACGTCACCACGCCGGGCGGTGATGCGCTGCCGCTGCAGGTAAGCCATCATCACGATAAACCGTTCCGTCCAGAGAACCGCGAACAGACCATGGCCGCGGTGGCGCTGCTCGAGAAAGCGCGTTACCAGGTACTGGAGCGTGAAGACAAGCCGACCAGCAGCAAGCCGGGCGCGCCGTTTATTACGTCCACCCTGCAACAGGCTGCAAGCACGCGTCTCGGCTACGGCGTGAAGAAAACCATGATGATGGCGCAGCGCCTGTACGAAGCGGGCTATATCACCTATATGCGTACTGACTCTACCAACCTGAGCCAGGATGCCGTGAGCATGGTGCGTGACTACATCAGCGACAACTTCGGCAAAAAATACCTGCCGGAGGCGGCAAACCAGTACGCCAGCAAGGAAAATTCCCAGGAAGCGCACGAAGCGATTCGTCCTTCTGACGTTTCCGTGCTGGCCGAATCGCTCAAGGATATGGAGGCCGACGCGCAGAAGCTATACCAGCTGATCTGGCGTCAGTTCGTGGCGTGTCAGATGACGCCGGCGAAATATGACTCCACCACGCTGACCGTTGGCGCAGGGGACTTCCGCCTTAAAGCGCGCGGCCGTATTTTGCGCTTTGACGGCTGGACGAAGGTGATGCCTGCGCTGCGTAAAGGCGATGAAGACAGAACGCTGCCTGCGGTAAACAAGGGCGATGAGCTGTCCCTGGTCGACCTGGTTCCTGCTCAGCACTTTACCAAGCCGCCGGCGCGCTTCAGCGAAGCCTCGCTGGTTAAAGAACTGGAAAAACGCGGAATTGGCCGTCCGTCGACCTATGCGTCGATCATTTCGACCATTCAGGACCGCGGTTACGTTCGCGTGGAAAGCCGCCGCTTTTACGCCGAAAAAATGGGCGAGATCGTCACCGATCGTCTGGAAGCTAACTTCCGCGAGCTGATGAACTACGATTTCACCGCGCAGATGGAAGACAGCCTTGACCAGGTTGCCAGCCACCAGGCGGAGTGGAAGAAAGTCCTCGACAGCTTCTTTAGCGACTTTACCAACCAGCTGGAAAAAGCCGAGAAAGCCCCTGAAGAGGGCGGCATGCTGCCTAACGAAATGGTGCTCACCAGCATCGACTGCCCAACCTGCGGTCGCAAAATGGGCATCCGCACGGCGACAACGGGCGTCTTCCTGGGCTGTTCTGGCTATGCGCTTTCGCCGAAAGAGCGCTGCAAAACCACCATTAACCTGGTACCAGAGAACGAAGTGCTTAACGTGCTGGAAGGTGACGATGCGGAAACCAACGCGCTGCGCGCCAAGCGCCGCTGCCAGAAGTGCGGCACGGCGATGGATAGCTATCTGATCGATCCAAAACGTAAACTGCACGTGTGTGGTAATAACCCGACGTGCGATGGTTACGAGATTGAAGAAGGTGAGTTCCGCATTAAGGGCTACGATGGCCCAATCGTTGAGTGTGAGAAATGTGGTTCTGAGATGCACCTGAAAATGGGGCGTTTCGGTAAGTACATGGCCTGTACTAACGACGAGTGCAAGAACACGCGTAAAATCCTGCGTAACGGTGAAGTCGCGCCGCCGAAGGAAGATCCGGTTCCGCTGCCAGAGCTGCCGTGTGAAAAATCCGACGCGTACTTCGTGCTGCGCGACGGTGCTGCCGGGGTCTTCCTCGCCGCTAACACCTTCCCGAAATCGCGCGAAACGCGTGCGCCGTTGGTTGAAGAGCTGTACCGCTTCCGCGATCGCCTGCCGGAAAAACTGCGCTATCTGGCCGATGCGCCTCAGCAGGACCCTGAAGGTAACAAGACCGTGGTACGCTTTAGCCGTAAAACGAAGCAGCAGTACGTCGCCGCGGAGAAAGAGGGTAAAGCAACGGGGTGGTCAGCGTTCTTCGTGGACGGTAAATGGGTTGAAGGTAAAAAATAACCTGCATTATCCGTAAATTACCTGTTAAAGGGCCGGGCTTCCGGCCCTTTTTTATTACCTGTTATTATTTTTTGTTACGGACTATACACTCGGGCTATAAATGATATAGTGGTTATAGTTAACCCTTTTCTTATTATTAAATCGTATTAAGCGATTGACCCGTGCGCTAATCGGATGGTCCGGCATGAAACTACAGCAGCTTCGCTATATCGTTGAAGTGGTAAACCACAACCTTAACGTCTCTTCTACGGCCGAGGGCCTTTATACCTCCCAGCCCGGCATCAGCAAGCAGGTCAGAATGCTGGAGGATGAGCTTGGTATTCAAATCTTTGCCCGCAGCGGTAAACACCTGACGCAGGTCACGCCAGCAGGGCAGGAGATCATTCGTATCGCCCGCGAGGTGCTCTCTAAAGTTGATGCGATAAAGTCGGTTGCGGGGGAACATACCTGGCCGGATAAAGGATCGCTTTATATCGCCACGACGCATACGCAGGCGCGCTATGCGCTGCCTGGAGTTATTAAGGGCTTTATCGAGCGTTACCCGCGCGTGTCGCTGCATATGCACCAGGGGTCGCCAACGCAAATCGCGGAAGCGGTTTCCAAGGGCAACGCGGACTTTGCCATCGCTACCGAAGCGCTGCACCTGTACGACGATCTGGTTATGCTGCCTTGCTATCATTGGAACCGCTCGATCGTTGTTACCCCGGATCACCCGCTGGCCGGGAAGGGCTCCGTGACCATTGAAGAGCTGGCGCAGTATCCGCTGGTGACCTACACCTTCGGATTTACGGGCCGTTCAGAGCTCGACACCGCCTTTAATCGCGCGGGATTAACGCCGCGGATCGTGTTTACCGCGACGGATGCCGACGTCATCAAAACGTACGTGCGTCTGGGGCTTGGGGTTGGCGTCATCGCCAGCATGGCGGTTGATCCCGTCTCCGACCCGGACCTGGTGCGTCTTGACGCCCATGACGTTTTCAGCCACAGCACGACAAAAATAGGCTTCCGCCGTAGCACCTTCCTGCGCAGCTATATGTATGATTTTATTCAGCGATTTGCGCCACATTTAACCCGCGACGTGGTAGACACCGCAGTGGCATTGCGTTCAAACGAAGATATCGAGGAGATGTTTAAAGATATTAAGCTTCCCGCTAAATAATCACTTCCGGTATCTTTCCTTTAAGGGAAGATACCGAAATATCCCCCTCAAAGCTAAATTAGAATTATCATCATCTGCGGCTTAACCAATATAATCGCGTAAACCATTTTAACAGTGTGGTTAATGTGTCGTTGAATTGCGACAAAAGTAGAAAGTATTTTACAGCTTCGCAAATAATTCTTTTCAATTATTTATTTCTGGTCAAAAGAATGAATAATTCCCGCCCCAGGACGCGTAAATTCACTGGCTTTTCGGCTAAAGTTTCTTTAGGATTTATCTCATCAGATGATTACTTGTACCAATTGTTGGTCTCGAAATGATAAGCGTAGTCGATTATATGAGGTTAGCAATGCCAACAGGAAGTGAAGAACCGCAAAGGGATCCTGCACTAAAGCGTAAAGCCTGGCTGGCGGTCTTTCTCGTCTCCGCCCTGTTTTGGGTGGCGGTTGCTCTCCTGGCCTGGAAATTTTGGGGTTAACTATGGCTCTTACGGCACGTGTAGAAACGCTAAAGCAAATGTGTCAGCCTCGTGACGGTGGTCATAAGGTTGCAAAGGCGCCGGCAACCAGTGTGCCAGCGTCATGGAAACTGACTCCACAGCAGCAAGCCTTTATTGATCTGTTCGCAGAAGACGAACCGAAAAAACAATAATTTGCTTTTATCGCGCTATTAAATCCGGCCCGATTCCTTAACACTCTCTTTGTTCCTTTGTACTCTTTGATAAATACACATCAGCAATATAGACCTGAGGCCAGCCTCGGAATGTTTAATTAATAAAGCCTGGTGTACGGATGGTGAATAACATGACAACGCTTAAATACTGGTCATGGCTCGGCGTTTTTTCCGTGTCGACCCTGTTCTGGTGCCAGCTTATCTGGCTGGCCTTCGTCTAAATCCCAAAACCTCGCCGCGGCGGGGTTTTTTGTTTTAGAGGGGCCAGGACTCGTCGGAAATTTATCAATTTGGGTTGTTATCAAAACGTTACGACATCTTTGTGTTATCTTTAATTACGGCCCTGATGATTATCAGGGTATCTCTGTGATTAAGGAGGAGCTTATGTCGTTAACCCTACGCGAAGCCAGTAAGGACACGCTACAGGCAGAAAACAAAACCTGGCACTACTACAGCCTGCCGCTGGCAGCCAAAACACTTGGGGACATTTCGCGGTTACCTAAGTCGCTAAAAGTTTTGCTGGAAAACCTCTTGCGCTGGCAGGACGAGGACTCCGTTACTGCTGAAGACATCCATGCGCTCGCGGGATGGCTTAAAAGCGCCCATGCCGACAGGGAAATCGCCTATCGTCCGGCCAGGGTGTTGATGCAAGATTTCACCGGCGTGCCTGCCGTGGTGGACTTAGCCGCCATGCGTGAAGCCGTTAAGCGGCTTGGCGGCGATACGGCAAAAGTTAACCCGCTCTCTCCGGTCGATCTTGTCATTGACCACTCCGTCACCGTCGACCACTTCGGTGATGACGATGCCTTCGGCGAGAACGTCCGCCTTGAGATGGAACGCAACCATGAGCGCTACGTCTTTCTGAAATGGGGAAAACAGGCGTTTAGCCGCTTCAGCGTGGTTCCACCGGGAACGGGGATTTGCCACCAGGTTAACCTTGAGTACCTGGGCAAAGCGGTCTGGAGCGAGCTTCAGGACAAGGAGTGGGTCGCTTATCCGGATACGCTGGTGGGGACCGATTCCCACACCACCATGATTAACGGCCTCGGCGTGCTGGGCTGGGGCGTCGGCGGTATCGAAGCCGAGGCGGCGATGCTCGGCCAGCCCGTGTCGATGCTGATCCCGGACGTGGTGGGCTTTAAGCTAACCGGAAAGCTGTCGGAAGGCATTACGGCCACCGACCTGGTGTTGACCGTTACGCAAATGCTGCGCAAGCACGGCGTCGTCGGTAAATTTGTCGAATTTTACGGCGATGGCCTGGATTCACTTCCTCTCGCCGATCGCGCCACCATTGCCAACATGGCGCCGGAATACGGCGCAACCTGCGGCTTTTTCCCGATTGACGGCGTAACGCTGGAATACATGCGCCTCAGCGGCCGCAGCGAGGAGCAGGTCGCGCTGGTCGAGGCGTACACCAAAGCGCAGGGAATGTGGCGTAACCCCGGCGACGAGCCGGTCTTTACCAGCACGCTTGAGCTGGACATGGGCACGGTCGAGGCAAGCCTGGCAGGGCCGAAGCGGCCACAGGACCGCGTTGCGCTGCACAACGTGCCGCAGGCGTTTGCGGCCAGCAACGAGCTGGAAGTTAACGCCGCGCAAAAAGATCATCGCCCGATCGACTATGTCATGAACGGACATCAGTATCAGCTCCCTGACGGCGCGGTGGTTATCGCCGCCATCACCTCATGCACTAACACCTCAAACCCGAGCGTGCTGATGGCTGCTGGCCTGCTGGCTAAAAAAGCGGTGGAGCTTGGCCTTAAAACCCAGCCGTGGGTGAAAGCCTCTCTGGCACCTGGTTCTAAGGTGGTGTCAGACTATCTGGCCCATGCGAAGCTTACGCCTTATCTGGATGAGCTTGGCTTTAACCTCGTGGGGTATGGCTGTACAACCTGCATCGGCAACTCCGGGCCGCTGCCGGACCCCATTGAGACCGCCATTAAACAGGGCGATCTCACCGTCGGGGCCGTGCTCTCCGGTAACCGAAACTTTGAGGGGCGCATTCATCCGCTGGTGAAAACTAACTGGCTGGCCTCGCCGCCGCTGGTCGTGGCTTACGCCCTCGCCGGAAATATGAACATTAACCTGGCGAGCGACCCTATTGGGCACGACCGTAGAAATGAGCCTGTGTATCTGAAGGATATCTGGCCATCCTCGCAGGAAATCGCCCGCGCCGTTGAGCAGGTTTCGACGGAGATGTTCCGCAAAGAGTATGCGGAAGTCTTTGAAGGGACGCCGGAGTGGAAAGCGATCGAGGTGGCGGGTTCAGATACCTACGGCTGGCAGGATGATTCTACCTATATCCGCCTGTCGCCGTTCTTCGATGAGATGCAGGCGCAGCCTGAGCCGCTCAGGGATATTCACGGCGCGCGCATTCTGGCGATGCTCGGAGACTCGGTTACTACGGACCATATTTCCCCGGCGGGGAATATTAAAGCCGACAGCCCGGCGGGCCGCTATCTCCAGGCACGCGGCGTTGAGCGCCGTGACTTCAACTCCTACGGCTCGCGTCGCGGTAACCATGAAGTGATGATGCGCGGTACCTTTGCCAACATTCGCATTCGCAATGAAATGGTCCCGGGCGTGGAAGGGGGGATGACGCGTCATCTTCCGGGTGCGGACGTTGTCTCCATCTATGACGCAGCCGTTAAGTATCAGCAGGAAGGTACGCCGCTGGCGGTTATCGCGGGGAAAGAGTATGGCTCCGGGTCCAGCCGAGACTGGGCAGCGAAAGGCCCAAGGCTTCTGGGCGTGCGCGTGGTCATCGCGGAATCCTTCGAGCGTATTCACCGGTCAAACCTGATCGGCATGGGCATTCTGCCTCTGGAGTTTCCGCAGGGCGTGACCCGCAAAACGCTTGGGCTTACAGGCGAAGAGCTGATTGATATTAGCGGACTGCAGGCGCTTAAGCCGGGCAAAACGGTGCCGGTTAAGCTGACGCGCAAAGATGGAAAAACGGAGGTGCTGGAGTGTCGGTGTCGTATCGACACGGCTACGGAGCTGACGTACTACCAGAACGACGGTATTTTACACTATGTGATTCGTAAGATGCTGGGGTAGCGGCTTGTTTTGCCGGGCGGCGCTGCGCATGCCCGGCATACAACGAGCTACAAAAAGAGAGTGCAACTTATTACAGGCCCGCGCGGGCGAAATGCCGTCGGGCTTTTTAATTTTACTCTTTCAGCAGATGGCCCATCTTTGCGGCCTTAGTGTCAAGATAGTGGGCATTTTTCGAGTTACGGCCCACGATCAGCGGCACACGTTCAACAATATTGATCCCCGCTTCGGTGAGGATTTCCACCTTTTTGGGATTATTGGTGAGCAGGCGAACTTCATCAACGTTCAGCAGCTTGAACATATCCGCACAGAGGGTAAAGTCGCGCTCGTCTGCGGCAAAGCCGAGCTGGTGGTTAGCTTCTACGGTATCGTAGCCCTGATCCTGCAACGCATAGGCGCGGATTTTATTCAGCAGACCGATATTACGGCCTTCCTGGCGATGATAAAGCAGAATGCCGCGGCCTTCCTCAGCAATATGGGAAAGGGCAGCTTCCAGCTGAAAACCACAGTCACAGCGCAGGCTGAACAGGGCATCGCCCGTCAGGCATTCCGAATGCACGCGCGCCAGGACCGGCGTCTGCCCTGAAATGTCGCCAAACACTAAGGCAACGTGATCCTGCCCGGTTGCCAGTTCTTCAAATCCCACCATCAGGAAATCGCCCCATGGGGTTGGCAGTTTGGCTTCTGCCACACGTTTAAGCTGCATGTGATTCTCCAGAGTATGCTGACACGTTTCGTGCCTTAAGCCTGTTTGGCTTGCTGTATCTTCGCATTTTGCCACAAGCTCAGCGCGTTCGCCTAATGGCCGCCGAGCTATACGAACGTTAAACGCACGATCCGACATATCCAACGCAATCCAGAAATTCAGTTATGATTGGGGGGCTTAGCGAAAAAGGAGAAAAAATGCTTTCTATCGCCAGACGAACGGCAGCCGGTGCGGCCGTATTACTGATAATGCCTCTTGCCGTGTGGATGTCAGGCTGGACGTGGCAGCCTGGGCATAACGCCGCATGGCTCAAAACGCTCTACTGGATAACCGAAACGGTGACGCAACCGTGGGGAATCATCACCCACGTGCTGCTCTGTGCCTGGTTTCTCTGGTGTCTGAGATTTCGGCTTAAGGCTGCACTGGTGCTTTTTGCGATTCTTGGCGGTGCCATTCTCGTCGGGCAGGGGGTGAAGTCCTTTGTCAAAGACCGGGTGCAGGAACCGCGTCCGTTCGTGGTGTGGCTGGAAAAAACGCACCATATTCCGGTAGATGAGTTCTACACTTTAAAGCGTAAAGATCGCGGTGCGCTGGTAAAAGAACAGCTTTCGGAACAGCAGGATGTTCCAGCGTTTCTACGCAAGCACTGGCAAAAAGAGACCGGTTTTGCCTTTCCTTCCGGGCACACCATGTTCGCCGCCAGCTGGGCGCTGCTGGGCGTGGGCCTGCTTTGGCCGCGACGCCGTACGGTGACTATTGCAGTGCTGCTGGTGTGGGCAACGGGCGTCATGGGAAGCCGGCTGCTGTTAGGCATGCATTGGCCGCGGGATCTGGTGGTTGCGACGCTTATCTCATGGCTACTGGTGACGTTGGCAACCTGGCTTGCTGAACGGGCTTGTGGGCCACTGACGCCGCCGCCGCAAGAGAAAGAAGAAATCGCCGAAAGGGACCAAAGCGGCGCCTGAAGGTTGATATTGCGCATTTTGCCCATAAATCCATGACTGGCGCGCGACTTTTTCCGTTTCGCGTCCGTCACTAAAATGGTAGTTTATAAGGCTGATTGCGGTAAGTTGAACACACTTTATTCGCTTAAACCACATAACGGGAAGTCATGTGAAATATTTACTCATTTTCTTACTGGTGTTGGCGATTTTTGTCATTTCAGTCACATTAGGCGCACAAAACGATCAGCAGGTAACGTTTAACTATCTGCTGGCGCAGGGCGAGTACCGTGTATCGAGCCTGTTGGCCGTCCTCTTTGCGGCTGGCTTCTTTATCGGCTGGCTGGTGTGTGGCCTGTTCTGGTTGAAGGTCCGTGTTTCACTTGTTCGCGCTGAACGTAAAATCAAACGACTTGAACATCAAATTGCGCCCGCGTCCGACGTTCCGGAAAGCTCTGGTGTGCCGGTAGCCAAGGAATAATCGAATATGCTGGAGTTGTTGTTTCTGCTTTTGCCTGTAGCCGCAGCCTATGGCTGGTATATGGGCCGCAGAAGTGCGCAACAAACAAAGCAGGATGAAGCCAACCGGCTCTCCCGCGACTACGTTGCGGGGGTAAACTTCCTCCTGAGCAATCAACAGGATAAAGCGGTAGACCTGTTCCTCGACATGCTTAAAGAGGACACCGGTACCGTTGAAGCCCACCTTACGCTCGGAAACCTCTTCCGCTCGCGCGGCGAGGTCGACCGCGCAATCCGCATTCACCAGACCCTCATGGAAAGCGCCTCGCTGACGTACGATCAGCGCCTGCTGGCCGTTCAGCAGCTTGGTCGCGACTACATGGCCGCCGGGCTGTACGACCGCGCTGAAGATATGTTCATGCAGCTGGTTGACGAAACGGACTTCCGCATCAGCGCGCTCCAGCAGCTGCTGCAGATCTATCAGGCGACAAGCGACTGGCAGAAAGCCATCGACACGGCAGAGCGCCTGGTCAAGCTTGGGAAAGACAAGCAGCGCGTTGAGATTGCCCATTTCTACTGTGAACTTGCGCTTCAGCAGATGGGCAATGAAGACATGGATAAAGCCATGTCCCTGCTGAAAAAAGGGGCCGCGGCAGACCGCAACAGCGCGCGCATTTCCATCATGATGGGCCGCGTCTTCATGGCGAACGGCGAGTACGCGAAAGCGGTAGAAAGCCTGCTGCGCGTTATCGATCAGGATAAAGAGCTCGTCAGCGAAACGCTGGAGATGCTGCAAACCTGCTATCAACAGCTTGATAAACAGGATGAGTGGGTTGCCTTCCTGCGCCGCTGTGTAGAAGCGAACACCGGGGCGACGGCGGAACTGATGCTTTCAGACGTCGTTGAACAGCATGAAGGCAGCGACACGGCGCAGGTCTATATTACCCGACAGCTTCAACGTCATCCGACGATGCGCGTGTTCCACAAGCTGATGGATTATCACCTGAATGACGCAGAAGAAGGGCGCGCGAAAGAGAGCCTGATGGTGCTGCGTGATATGGTTGGCGAGCAGGTGCGCAGCAAGCCGCGCTACCGCTGCCAGAAGTGCGGTTTCACCGCCTATACGCTTTACTGGCACTGTCCTTCCTGCCGCGCCTGGTCCACCATCAAGCCGATTCGAGGGCTGGATGGACAGTAGTCTTTTTTAAAACACGCTATTTTAGTTACAACATACTGTTTAAGCTTTACAAACCACGCCGCACGGTGCGGTCTTCGGTCAGGCAGGAAAAATGGATTCTGTCCTTTTTGGCCGCTGGCAGGTAGAATGCTCGCCGTTTATCTGTTACGCGCCGCTGCGCGCCCATAGACGAAAAGGGCTGGTCATGACGTCTGCTACATCTTCTATTTCCCGCATTGTTACCGATTCTCCTGTTGTCGTGGCTCTCGATTATAATAACCGTGACGCTGCGCTGGCCTTCGTCGACGGCATCGATCCGCGCGACTGCCGGCTGAAGGTCGGCAAAGAAATGTTCACGTTATTTGGTCCACAAATCGTCCGCGATCTGCAACAGCGCGGCTTTGATATTTTTCTCGACCTGAAATTCCACGATATCCCGAATACCACTGCGCATGCGGTCGCCGCAGCCGCAGAGCTTGGCGTGTGGATGGTGAACGTGCACGCATCGGGCGGGGCGCGCATGATGACCGCAGCGCGTGAAGCGTTACTGCCATTCGGTAGCGATGCGCCGCTGCTGATCGCCGTCACCGTGTTGACCAGTATGGACGAAAACGATCTGCGCGACCTTGGCGTGACGTTGTCACCTGCCCAGCACGCAGAGCGCCTGGCGCGCCTCACGAAGGCATGCGGTCTGGATGGCGTAGTGTGCTCCGCCCAGGAAGCCATGCGCTTCAAGGCTGAACTGGGCCAGGACTTCAGGCTAGTAACGCCAGGGATTCGCCCGGCAGGCAGCGAGGCTGGCGATCAGCGACGCATCATGACGCCTGAACAAGCGCTGGAGGCTGGCGTAGACTATATGGTGATTGGCCGTCCCGTTACGCAGTCGGCAAACCCGGCCCAAACGCTGAAAGCCATCAACGCGTCGTTGAGAAAGGGGGCATAATGAGTGATTCAAACAGCCGTCTGGTCTATTCAACCGATACCGGACGCATCGACGAGCCGAAGGCAAAAGCAGAGCGCCCAAAAGGCGACGGCATTGTTCGCATTCAGCGTCAGACGAGCGGCCGTAAAGGAAAAGGCGTTTGCCTGATTACCGGCATTGACCTTGATGACGCTGCGCTGGCAGCGCTCGCGGCTGAGCTGAAAAAGAAATGTGGCTGCGGCGGTGCGGTAAAAGACGGCATTATTGAAATTCAGGGCGACAAGCGTGATGTCATTAAAAGCCTACTCGAAGCGAAAGGAATGAAAGTCAAACTGGTGGGCGGATAAAATAAAGGAGCCACGGCGAATACCGTGGCTCTTATTTACGTGCGTAGGCCAAGACCTGAAGCGTACTGAATATATCTTTATACAGGTGAGTGCCGTTTTGTAGATTATTTACCCACCTGGTGTCCGATAATACCGCCAACGGCAGCACCACCTAATGTACCCAGCGTACTACCATCCGTTAACACTGCACCGCCCAAGGCACCTGCACCCGCGCCGATGGCGGTGTTGCGATCGCGTTTAGACCAGTTTGAACATGCGCTCAGAGACATTGCTACAGTGATTGCCAGAACAGCAGCGGCTAATTTTTTGCTGGTTAAAGACATAATACTTTCTCCTGAATTATCGATTCACGGAAAGAAGTGCTCTTTAAGTATAGCTAATTTAAATACCTAAATTCTATTTTCCGTGAAGGCTGGTTGCGCAGGCGTTACGTAATCACGCAGGTGATAGTCACTTCCTGTTATATCGCTAACATTAATTCTACGTCTTTGCGCGAAGTTATACAGGTAAAAACTCTTAAACGAAGGGTCGGATTTCTCTCAGAAGACAGAAAAGCGCCCGTCTATGGGCGCTGTAGGGAATCATGCGGTTTTTTTAACAATATCGACCATAAGACCCTCTTTCATGAGCTGCTCGCGGTATTCATCGCTCAGACGGTCGTCAGTGATCACGCGGCGAAAGCGTGAAAGAGGGCCCATCGTGTAGGGATGGACTGCACCGAACTTCGAGCTGTCGGTAAGGACGATTGCTTCACACTCTTTTTCAAGCACCGCGTTAACCACGTCTGAACGCATCATGTCCCGGCCGGTAAAGCCAGTGTCCGCCTGCCAGCCGTCAATGCCGATAAAAGCCTTGCTGAAGTGGACCTGCTGCACGTACTGGCGCGTCAGCGGGCCAACCATGCTCTCGCTTTTTTTCTGGTAAATACCGCCTAACAGGATCACTTCACAGCGCGTCTGTTTCAGCAGATGGGCAATATAGCTGCTGACCGTAACAATCGTCACATCTTTCTGCTCGGCCAGCGTGCGCGCCAGAAGGGCATTGCTGCTGCCGTTTTCAATAAACACCGTCTCGCCGTTATTCACGAGGGACGCGGCAAACTCTGCCAGCTCCCGCTTGAGGGCGTAGTTATTCATCATGCGCGTCTCAACATCTTCGCTGTCCAGCGGAACGGCGTAGCCGTGGGCGCGGCGCAGATAGCTCTGTTTTTCAAGCAGGTTGAGATCCTGACGGATTGTGACTTCTGAAACGCCGGTAGTTTTGGCCAGGTCAACGACGCTGACGCGTCCCTGATCGATGACCATCTGCAAAATGATTTGTTGTCTGGAATTCATAGCATCCATTTAAAACGAGAGGTCGAAAACAGGGTGGTTACACTTCCCACGGGGCTTTTGGCTGTGCATTTTCTGAAGGGGCGCTGCTGTCATGCTGCGCAAGTAACTCAGATTTCAAAATTTCAAGATTGCGAATTGCAGACTGGTAATCACCCGCGACAAGAATATCCAGCACGGTATCAATACGTTGTGCCACAGCAGATGAGTCAATGTTAGGCATAATCGTCCCCCCGGGAGCGAAAAGTGAATATTTTCAATGATGCAGAAAATAGGTTCAAAAGAGAAGGGAAAAAATGCAATAACCAAATGACATAAATGAAAGTGATAAATCTAGCCACTCCCGCGATGCGGTCTTAACCCGTGGATTAGTCTAAAAAAGCGCGCAACGCGCTTTTTTATATGAGGAATTAGACCATGACCGTAATCAACCAAGCAACCTGTACACTGTTTACCGATACTGAACGTTTTACCCAGCTGGCGGGGTATTATGAAGAGGAGCGTCATACCGTCTGGATGATGCTTCGCGCGCAGCCGCGCCCCTGCTTCAACCACGCGCTTATTGAAGAGATCATGAATCTCTCCTGGCTGGTGCGCCAGTCAAGTTTTATTGTCGACTTTTGGGTTACCGGATCGCTGGTGCCGGATATCTACAATACGGGAGGGGACTTACAGTTTTTCGTAGAGTGCATTCAAAACAAACGCCGCGAGGCGCTGCGGGCCTACGCGCGCGCCTGCGTGGATTGCGTACACGCGGCGTCGCGCGGTTTCGACACCGGGGCTATTTCGCTGGCCATGGTCGAAGGCAGCGCGCTGGGCGGCGGATTTGAGGCCGCGCTGGCGCACCATTTCGTACTGGCGCAGCGCGATGCTCGCTTAGGGTTTCCTGAAATTGCCTTTAACCTATTTCCCGGCATGGGGGGATATTCGCTGGTTGCGCGCCGTTCCGGCATGAAGCTGGCGGAGGAGCTTATCTATAAAGGGGAATCACATACCGCGGAATGGTACGAACAGCATGGGTTAGTCGACGTTCTGTTTGAACCCGGTCAAAGCTCCGTGGCCGTGCGCACGTTCATCGACACGCTGATCCCAAAGATGAACGGCGTAAGAGCCATGCTGCGCGCCCGGACGCGCGTTTTACAATTGCCCCGCAGCGAGCTGATGGACATTACGGAAGATTGGGTTGACGCGGCCTTTTATCTTGAACCCAAAGACATAGCCTATATGGAGCGTCTGGTGATGCTGCAAAACCGCCACCGCGCGTCGGGACTGCGCAAAGCCAGCTAGCGCATCTTTCTTGACTGATACCGCTTAAGCCATCGCTCGAATGCGGCAGCGGGCATCGGCTTAGCAAACAGAAATCCCTGCCGTTCGTTGACGCCATTCTTCGTCAGAAAGGCGTCTTCTTTTGCGCTCTCCACGCCCTCTGCAATGACCTGCAGGTTTAACGCCTGCGCGACCGCAACAATGGCGCGTACCAGCGACTGCGAAATGGGCTGCTTATGAATCTCCCGCACAAACGACTGATCGAGCTTAATGGCGTCAATAGGGAAGCGCGCCAGCTGTGACAGGGAAGAATATCCCGTGCCAAAATCATCGAGGTGAATTTGCGCCCCCAGCTGGCTAAACTGCTGGATCACGGAAAGCGCCAGCTCTTCGTTTTCAATAAGGCAGCTTTCGGTGAGCTCAACGTCGATCGGGCAGTATTCAAAGCGCAAATCCTTCAGCGCCTGCTTGAGATCGCTGAATATGGTCTGGTCGGCCAGCTGGCGGGCAGAAACGTTCACCGCCACGCGCAGATTGATACCCTTATCGCGCCATTTCGCGACCTGGCGGACAACGTCGAGCATGACCCAGCGCCCCAGGGGAACGATCAGGCCAGACTCCTCGGCATACGAAATAAACTCCAGCGGCGGGATCAGGCCGCGCTCGGGAGACTGCCACCGCACCAGGGCTTCCAGGCTTCTGACCTCGCCGCGCCAGGTCATTTTGGGCTGGTAGTGAATCAGCAGCTGATCGTTATCCAGCGCCTTGCGCAGGTTGGTATCCAGCCAGAGATATTCAAATACGCGCTGGTTCATCTCGGGGGAGAAGACGCAAAATTTCCCTCTGCCGTTCTCTTTGGCCGTGTACATTGCCGTGTCGGCGTTGCGAATGACGCTTTCGCGATCGTTACCGTGCTGAGGGGCAAGGGCAATCCCTAACGAGCATCCCGTATAAATTTCGATAAGACCGATGCGGAAGGGCTGACGCAGGCGGGTCAGGATACGTGAGGCCATGGCTTCCAGCGAGCCTTGCGACGTATCCGTGGCCATCACGATAAATTCGTCGCCGCCGAGGCGCGCCAGCGTTTGCCCCTGATCAAGACAGCTCAGAATGGCAAGCGCAACCGCCTGCAGGAGCTGATCGCCGAACATATGCCCGTAGGCATCGTTAACCTTTTTGAAGTTGTCCAGATCGAGATACACCACGCCAAGCTGCGTATCACCGCGGGCGGCGATGGCATCGGAAATTAGCTCGTGGATGGCGTTGCGGTTGGGTAAGCCGGTAATGGTGTCGGTGTTGGCGAGCACCCGCAGGCGCTCCTGGGCGCGGCGTTCTTCGGTAATATCCGTCCCGGAACAGATCAGAAAAATTTCATTCTTTCCGCTGCCGCTGTGAACGAACTTATTTCTGAAAAGGAAAAGCCGCTGTCCCTTGCGCGTTTTCACCCAGCGTTCAACTTCGTAAGAGCTGCCGTTGCGAAAAAAACCGGCGATATTGCGTTTTGACGCCGTGGCTTCGCTGCGGCTCATAAACAGTTTGAAGACGTTTTGGCCGATCACTTCCTGCTCTTTCAGGCCCGTATACTCTTCGCTCAGGCGGTTAAAGCGCTGGATATTCCCGTGCTGATCGAGGATGACAATGACGGAGTTGGCCTCAGAAACCACCTGTTCGGCAAAGGAGAGGCCTTGCACCAGGTCGCGCGCAACGGAAGGGGTATCGTTCCAGGCCGATGCCGTACCGGCCCATTCCTTTTTGTTGATTTTGCGGCCGACGAGATGAATCGGGACGTCGGCGCCGTACAGGGACAGCGTCAGGGTAATGCTGGAGGTAATGACGGTGAGCTGGCGGATCTGGTCAGCCTGCTCGTCATCCAGCGCAACCACCTGAATCGCATCGGCCCGCTCGCTGGCGGCCAAATGGAGAGCGTTACTGTCAGCGGTAAGCCGCCACCATGGGCTGTGCGTTCCCATGTATCGAAACAGCAAATTTTGTTCCAACTCGTCCATCATCTTTTCACCCATACCTACTCATTAGCGCAAAAAATTATTCATTTATAATCGGCTTTTCCGCAGCAAAACGTCGTCGGTTCCGATGTAAACGTCTTGGATTTGACGAGGTTATGGAATAAAAGCGTATCTGATCGCAAAGAATATATTGTGTATAAAAATTCACATAAGCGAATACAGCACGACTCTTTTACTGTAGATAATTCTGGCGAAATTGGGTGAGGAAAGCGGGAAAATAGTAAGAAAAAGGATGTTTAAGCTGAGGGTATTAAAAGGAGGATGCGCAGGCCATTTCATGCAGAAATGACCTGCGGCGTAAACACCCGTCAGGCGGCGGGGCGTGCGATAATGCTGCGGGTTTCCATGCGGACTTCTGCGATGTTTACGTCAATCACGTCGGTAACTTTGTAAACCGTTTCGCCTTTGATTTGTACCGTACCGTTTTCCTGGCTACAGACCATCTCGTCGCGCACGGCATGCAGGAACGGGGCAGGAATAAAGGCAACGGCACCGTTATCCACCAGGCGTACGCGCATGCCGCCGCGGCTGATATCAATGATTTCAGCCGGGAAGCGGGCATCGCTCCCTGCTTTGTCGTTCAGGAAGCGCGCATACAGCCAGTCACCCACATCGCGTTCAGCCATGCGGTTCAGGCGGCGGCGCTCTGCCATTTGCACGGTCGTGTCATCCTGCGGACGCGAAGCCGTCTCGCCCTTGACGATCGCCTTCAGCAGGCGGTGGTTAACCATATCGCCATACTTGCGGATAGGGGAGGTCCAGGTCGCGTACGCTTCGAGGCCGAGGCCAAAGTGCGGGCCTGGCTCGGTACTGATTTCCGCAAAGGACTGGAAACGACGAATGCGGCTGTCGAGGAAGCCCGATGGCTGAGCATCCAGCTCTCGGCGCAGCTTGCAGAAGCCCTCTAGCGTTAGCACTTCTTCCGGATCGACGTGCACGTCGTGGGTTTTCAGCAGGGCGGCCAGCGCCTCGGTGTTCGCCGGGTCAAAACCGGTATGCACGTTGTAAATGCCGAAGCCTAATTTGTCGCGCAGCACGCGTGCAGCGCAAATATTGGCAGAAATCATGGCTTCTTCAACGATGCGGTTCGCGATGCGGCGCGGTTCAGCGACGATATTCAGAACTTCACCTTTCTCGCCCAGCACGAAGCGATAATCAGGGCGATCTTTAAAGACCAGGGCGTGGGTTTTGCGCCACTCGCTGCGGTTCAGGCAGATGCGGTGCAGCAGGCGAATTTGCGCGGCAATGGCGTCAGATTCTGGCTGCCAGCTACCGGTGTTTTCCAGCCAGTCAGAAACCTCGTCGTAAACCAGTTTGGCTTTCGATTCGATGGTGGCGGCGAAGAAGTGAATATCGTCTTCAATCGTGCCGTCGGCGGCTACGGTCATGCGGCACGCCAGCGCCGGGCGGACTTCGTTAGGGCGCAGGGAGCAAAGGTCGTCAGACAGCTCGCGCGGCAGCATCGGAATATTAAAGCCGGGAAGGTAGTTGGTGAACGAACGCACTTTGGCCATTTCGTCCAGCTTGCTGCCCTCGGCGATCCACGCGGTCGGATCGGCAATCGCGACGGTCAGCTGCAGCTTGCCGTCGGCAAGCTCTTGCGCGTACAGCGCGTCGTCCATGTCTTCGGTGCTGGCGCTGTCGATGGTGACAAAATCCAGCGCGGTGAGATCTTCACGCGTCAGCCCTTCGTCCTGCATCTCGGTCGCTACGCCGTTTGGCGCTTCTTTCTCGAGGTTGTGACGGGCGAGGGTGACCCACCACGGCACGAAGTGGTCATCGCCGAAGGTGATGAACTGGGTTAATTCGGCATAAAAACCGCGATCGCCCTTCAGAGGATGACGGCGCATTTCAGCAACGGCCCAGTCACCATCCTTAAAATCATGCTCAACGCCGCGCGCCGCGCGGCACTGAATAGCGTCTTTCAGCAGGGGATGATCCGGCACGATAGAAAGACGATCGTCTTTGCGCGTGACCTTGCCGACAAAGCGCGTCAGGAACGGCTCGATTAACGCTTCCGGCTCGGCGGACTCGCGTTCCTTCTCGGTGTGAATCACGGCCGTGATGCGATCGCCGTGCATCACTTTCTTCATCTGCGGAGGCGGGATGAAGTAACTTTTCTGCCCGTCAACTTCCAGGAAGCCAAAGCCCTTTTCCGTGGCTTTTACGACCCCTTCTGCACGCGGCGTCTGGGAATGCAGTTGCTGTTTAAGCTGCGCTAGCAGCGGGTTGTCCTGAAACATAATGTTCTATTTTCGTAGCCATTGAGCGGCTGACAGTTTTACGCGAATCTCACTGCTACAGCAAGCGCTCTTTGGGTAAATAGTACGGTTATTCTGCGTTGCAGATTGCGACGCTCAGGCGGTCAAGCCAGCCGTCAAACGCGCTTTTGACGAGTAAATTGATCGCGCTGGCTGCCGTCAGCCCGGCCTCCGTTAAGGGCGTAAACTGCGCGGCGCTAAACCTGTCCGGAGAGCGGGTCAGCAGCTCAACGGCGGCGGCCAGCGTCGGGAGGTTTGGCGGCGTTTCATCTTCAAGCTGGCTCAAAAGCGCGCCCGTCAGGTCCAGAAGCGCGGGCTGATGGCAAAGCACTGGCGCTATCCTTTGCAGCGCAGGTGCCGCCTGCCAGCGAGCCAAAGACTCCAGCTGGTGCGCGCTGGCAAAGCGTATTTCAACCGCCGGCAGAATCGGTTGCCCGCTGACGTTGCCGTTCGGAAGAGTATGCGGCTGGATATGGTGGCCGGGTAACCAGCGTACGGAATAGCCCAGCAGGGCCTGAAACACGGCTACCGTGCGCGCCTGGAAGCCGATAAAGCCGATGATTTGGTTAATGAGCACCGCGTCGTAGAGGGTAAGGCCCACCTCATCAAGCTGCTGCAGGGCTTTTTGATCGATAACGTCCGGCGTACAGGCAAGCTGGCGGGCATACTGGGTGATTTGCGCGAGGCGTCGATTGCTTTCACGGGAGGAGTCAGGGCCGGGAAGCGGGGCAAGCAGGGCGGCGTAGTGATTACACAGCCGCTGAACGCCGCAGGCTTGGGCAACCGTCAGCGCGCTGCTGAGCCGATCGTACGCGCTGAGGGTGTGCAGCCGTGTTACGGGTGTCGTCAGGGGAAAGAGCTGATGGCACAGGCTTCTGGCAGGCGTCAGCCATCCGCCACACTGCGCCAAAATCTTTTCGGGTAACGCTAAATCGAGCAAAAAACGGTCTTCGACGTTAGCGGCTTCGGGCACCAGAGGCAGGACGTCCGCCTGCGCGTGATTTGACTGCGTTTCATGATACCAGTGGCCTTTGCCGGAAAAGCGGCGCTGTTCCATGGGCGTTCCTTGATCTCAAATTGGCGATCAATATCCTGGCGCATGGGGGCTAAGGGGAAAAATATTGTTAGGTGATAACAAATAGCAGAACGGAATAACGGAGAAAGACGGGGGAGGGAAAACTCTCTTCCCGGGCGGGAAGAGAGCCGTCATGCTTATTTAATTTCCAGCTCGTTCATTGCAGCGATGTTGAAGCCGCCGTCAACGTGAACCACTTCGCCGGAGATACCCGCGGAAAGGTCGGAGCACAGGAATGCAGCAGAGTTACCGACGTCTTCGATGGTAACGGTACGACGAATCGGCGTAACCGCTTCGCAATGCGCCAGCATTTTACGGAAATCTTTGATACCGGACGCCGCCAGGGTACGGATTGGACCCGCGGAGATGGCGTTAACACGCACGCCTTCTGGACCCATTGCGTTCGCCATATAGCGCACGTTGGCTTCCAGAGACGCTTTTGCCAAGCCCATAACGTTATAGTTAGGGATAGCACGCTCTGCGCCCAGGTAGGACAGGGTCAGCAGCGCTGAGCCCGGGTTCAGCATGGAGCGGCAAGCTTTTGCCATCGCCACGAAGCTGTAGGAGCTGATGTCGTGCGCGATTTTGAAGCCATCACGGGTTACCGCGTTCACGTAGTCGCCGTCCAGCTGGTCGCCAGGCGCGAAGCCGATGGAGTGAACGAAACCGTCGAATTTCTCCCAGGTTTTGCCCAGCTCTGCGAACATCGCATCAATGCTTTCGTCTTGTGCAACGTCACATTCCAGAATGATGCTGGAACCCAGCTGTGCGGCAAACTCTTCAACACGGCCTTTCAGCTTGTCGTTCTGGTAGGTGAATGCCAGCTCGGCGCCTTCGCGGTGCATAGCCTGTGCGATGCCGTATGCGATGGACAGTTTGCTGGCAACACCGGTCACCAGAATGCGCTTACCGGAAAGAAAACCCATAGCTTTAATCCTTATATTCATTGTTGTGGCGACCGTCATCATATGGGGACAATCGTCGTTAAAACGCGGCGATAATATCACGTGTCGCGCGCTTAGTTAATCCGACCACTCTGCTGACGCGCGCTTATCGATCTTTTCGCCACGCATCGGCGGTCAATGCTTCACCAAAATGTCCGGCAATAAGCCGTTTGGTCAGGTCGTGCAGCGGAGAGGCGAGGACATCCGCGGTGCTTCCGCGCTCCACCACTTCACCCTGGTGCATTACGAGCACCTGGTCGCTGATGTGCTTCATCATGCCGAGATGCTGGGTCACGTAGATATAAGAGATACCCTGTTTTTCCTGCAGCTCCAGCATCAGGTTAATTAACTGCGAACGCATCGACATATCCAGGGAGGCAAGGGCCTCGTCGGCAATAATCACCTTCGGGCGCAGGATCAGCGCGCGCGCCAGGCCCAGGCGCTGTTTCTGCCCCGGGGCCAGCATGTGGGGATAATAGCTGACGTGATCCGGCAGCAGCCCCACCAGGCGCAGCGTCTCGACGATGCGCTTGCGGCGCGCCTCCGGTTCCAGGTCTGTATTCAGCCGCAGCGGGAAATCCAGGATCTGCGAGATGCGCTGGCGCGGGTTGAGCGACGTTGACGGGTCCTGGAAGATCATGCGGATACGCTGGCTGCGGAACGAGTAGTCGCCGAAGGTCAGCGGACGATCGTCGATCAGCACTTCGCCGCCGGTCGGCTCCACCATGCCGGCGAGCATTTTCGCGAGCGTAGATTTTCCCGAACCGTTCTCGCCGATGATCGCCAGCGTCTGTTTCTCGCGCAGCATAAAGCTCAGCGGCTTAACGGCCTCCACGGTCTGGCGGTGAAACAGGCCGGTGCGGTAGCGAAAGGTCTTACTCAGGTTGCGCACTTCCAGTAACGTTTCGACCATTTCACTCTCTCTCCATGTTCAGCGGGAAATGACAGGCGTAAAGATGGTTTTTCGCGCCCGTCAGGCGCGGAGTCTCTATGCATTTACGCTGAGCATACGGGCAGCGCGGCCCCAGACGGCAGCCGATCGGCAGCGATTCCAGCAGAGGAATGGCCCCCGGCAGCGTGTTCAGGCGGCTTTTATGCGGCATCGCGCTGCCAAAATCGGGTATCGCGCGGATCAGCGCCTGGGTATACGGGTGATGGGGGATGGTCACCAGATCTTCACTGCCCGCCGTTTCTACCGTTTGACCACAGTACATAACGTCGATTTTATCCGCCCATTTGCTCAGCATCTGCAGGTCATGGCTGATCAGCAAAATGGTGGTGTTGTTGTTCTGGTTAAGCCGCGTCAGCAGGCGGAAAATCTGCGCCTGCGTAGTGGGCTCCATCGCGTTGGTCGGCTCATCCGCAATCAGCAGACGCGGCTGATTCGCCAGTGCGATGGCAATCATTACCTTCTGACATTCGCCGTCGGTCAGCTCATAGGGAAAACTGCGCATCGCGTCTTTATGATCTTTTATCCCGACGCGGTGCAGCAGCTCAATGGCGCGACGCTTGCGCCATCCAAGGCGCTGCCACCAGCGGCCTTTATAGGTCCATCCGGGAATGTTTTGCATCAGCTGTTTGCCAACGCGCTCCGACGGGTCAAGACAGGACTGCGGCTCCTGGAAAATCATCGAAACGTTGTGGCCCACCAGCTTGCGCCGCTCGCGGGGGGAGAGGCGCAGCAGGTCGATATCATCGAAGCGCATGCGGTCAGCCGTGACGCGCCAGTTATCTTTCGCCACGCCGCAAATGGCTTTGGCGATCAGGCTCTTGCCGGAGCCTGATTCCCCCACGAGGCCGCGAATCTCGCCCTCAGCCAGAGTAATGCTGATGCGGTCTACGGCTTTTACCCAGCCTTCGCCGGTTTTAAACTCGATCGTGAGATTGCGGATATCCAGTAACGGCATTATTCCACCCCCGCATTGATTGCGCGGCGGATACCGTCGCCCAGCAGATTGACGAGAAGGACGCTGATCATAATCGCGGCGCCGGGCAGCATGACCGTCCACGGCGCGACGTAAATCAGCTCCAGCGCGTCGCCGAGCATTGCGCCCCACTCAGGTGAGGGCAGCTGCGCCCCCAGGTCGAGGAACCCGAGCGCGGCGATGTCCAGGATCGCCATCGACAGCGCGCGCGTGATCTCCGTGACCAGCCCCGCAGCGATATTGGGCAGCACCGCAAACCACAGAATGTTGGACGTGGTCGCGCCGTCCAGGCGCGCGGCGACAACGTACTCTTTCTCCAGCTCGTCATGCACCAGGCTATATACCGAGCGCACCAGGCGGGGCAGGATAGCCAGCCAGACCGCAAACATCGCGTGGGACAAATGCGGCCCCGCAAACGCCACGACGATGATCGCCAGCAGCAGGGATGGAATAGAGAGCAGAGTGTCCAAAATATGGTTAAGCACCGCCGAGCGCAGGCCGTGGGTTGAGCCCGCGAAAATGCCCAGCGCCAGGCCACACGCCGTCGCCGCCAGCGTAACGATAAACGCGCCGCCGACCGTTGGCGCCGCGCCGCTCAGCAGGCGGCTCAGCACGTCGCGCCCGAGATCGTCCGTACCGAGGAAAAACGACACCTCGCCGTAGCGCGACCACGACGGCGGCAACAGCTGATAGCCGAGGAACTGCTGGTCAATGCCGTAGGGCGCAAACCACGAGCCAAAGACGCACAGCAGAGCCAGACCGGCGCAGCCGTACAGGCCGATCATCGCCGTCGTATCACCATAGAATTTACGCCACACGGTGCGCAGCGCGCCGGGCGTGCGCTTTTCACTGTATACGCTATCGTAGGGCATACCATTCCTTATGCTTCAGCGGGTTTGCCATGGCACCCAAAATATCGGAAATCACGTTCACAATTATCACCAGCGAGCCAATCACCATCACGCCTGCGGAGATGGCGGCGTAGTCCTGCTGGCGGATCGCGTTAATCATCCAGCGCCCAAGCCCCGGCCAGCTGAAGACCATTTCGGTGATCATGGCCAGCGTCAGCATGGTGGAAAATTGTAGCCCCAGGCGCGGGATCACCGGCGGCAGGGCGTTGTGCAGGACGTGGCGTCGCAAAATCGTCAGGCGCGAGAGTCCGCGCGTGGCGGCCGCCTTCACGTAGTTCTGGTCGAACACCTCGATCGTGCTGATGCGCATCAGGCGAACGACTTCGGTCGTCGGCGCGACGGCGAGGGTCAGCACCGGCAGCACCAGGTGGCGCAAGGCGCTCACGATCATTTCGTGACGCCAGACAGAATCGGAAAGCCAGGCGTCAATCACCGAGAACCCGGTCACCGTTTTGACCGTATACAGCAGGTCAAAACGGCCAGACACCGGCAGCCAGCCCAGCGTCAGCGAGAAGAAAAGCGTCAGCAGCAGCGCCAGCCAGAATACGGGGATCGAAAAGCCAAGCAGCGCCAGGGCGCTAATGAACTTGTCCTGCCATTTATTGCGGTAAATGCCCGCCAGCATGCCCACCGGAATACCGACCATCAGGGCAAAACCAAACGCCAGGATGCACAGCTCCATGGTCGCCGGGAAAACCTCTTTTAGCTGTTCGGAAATCAGCTGTCCGTTGATGCTGGACACGCCGAAGTCCCAGTGCAGCAGGCCCGTAAACCAGAAAAGCCAGGCGTCCCAAAGCGATGAGCCCTGCAGCGGCGCGTGCGGCGTAAAATAGCTCAGGCTAAAGCCGACGAACGTCAGCAAAAAGAGCGTGACCAGCAGCAGCAGGAGGCGGCGCAAGGTAAAAATGATCATGGCTTTTTCACCTCTTGTTCTTTTTCCCGCGAGACGCCCGCGAAGGAGGCGTTGCCGAATGGGCTTAGCACCAGGCCTTTAATATCATAGCGATAGGCCTGAAGACGCAGGGAAGAGGCCAGCGGCAGCACCGGAAGCTCGCGGGCCAAAATGTTTTGCGCCTCGTCGTAGGCGTCGATGCGCGCGGCAAGCTGCTGCGTGGCAAGCGCTTTTTGCAGCACCGAATCAAACTCGCGGTTGCACCAGTGGGCGTAGTTGGTCTGGGAGTTGATCGCCGCGCAGCTCAGCAGCGGACGGAAGAAGCTGTCCGGGTCGTTACTGTCGGTCGCCCAGCCGGTGAGGGTTAAATCATGATTCATATCCATCAGGCGCGCCTCCTGGAAACGACCCTCAACCGGAACGATAACCACCCTAACGCCTACCTGCGCCATGTCGGCCTGCAGCAGCTCAGCCGTTTTTAGCGGGCTTGGGTTCCACGCCTGCGAGCTGGTAGGCACCCACAGCTGCAGCGTGAGGTTTTCTGCCCCCAGCGCCTTAAGCTGCTCGCGCGCTTTTGCCGGGTTGTACTCCGTAATTTTAGCCTCACCGTCGTAAGCCCAGGACGCGCGCGGCAAAATAGAGGCGGCCGTTTCTGCCGTGCCGTAATAGATCGACTGCATCAGCCGCTGATTGTTGATCGCCAGCGCCAGCGCGTGGCGCACCGCGGGGTTGTTCAACGGCGGCTTATCGGTATTGAAGGCCAGATAGGCAATGTTCATGCCGGGGCGCAGCGTCAGGCGCAGGCGCGGATCGTCGCGCAGAATGCTGAGCTGGCTGGCAGCAGGCCATGCGAGCACATCGCATTCCCCGGTAAGCAGCTTGGACAAACGCCCCGTGCCGCCAGAGCCTAAATCGACGACTACCTGCGGCATCAGCGGGCTGCCTCGCCAGAAGTGCTCGTGGCGCTGCAGACGAATGTATTGACCGGCGCGATAGTCGGCGACCTGAAACGGCCCGGTTCCGACGGGCTGGCGATCGAGCAGCTCCTGACGATCGATCTTCGTGAGCTTCGCGGCATATTCAGCTGACATCACCGAGGCGTAGTGGGTTGCAAGATGCCACAGGAACGAGGCGTCCGGGTGCGCCAGGCGGAATTCAACCGTGTGATTGTCCAGCTTGCGCACGCTTTTCACGGTGTCGGCAAACTGCAGGCTGTCGAAGTAGGGGAAGTTTCCGCCGTTAACGTTGTGCCACGGGTGGCTGCGGTTAAAGATGCGTTCGAAGGTAAACACCACGTCGTCTGCGTTCAGCCTGCGGGTGGGGGTGAACCACGGCGTGTGCTGAAAGGCGACGTCGCTGCGCAGGTGGAAACGGTAGGTGGCGCCGTTGTCCAGCACCTCCCAGCTTTCGGCAAGCTCCGGGACCAGGCGATAGGTGTAAGGGTCAACATCCAGCAGGCGATCGTAGAGCTGCGCGGCGAGGGTGTCGACAATCAGGCCGCTGCCCGCTTTTTGCGGGTTAAAAGTATCAACCTGCCCGCTGACGCAGTAGACGAAGCCGCTGTCGCGAATATCAGGCAGCGAAACAGGCTCTGGCGCAGCAAAAGCCAGGTTGCTGAACAGACCGAATGCAAAAAGGGACGATAAAACCAGGCGCATATTTATTAAGGTTTTTAGGTTCGATCTGCAAAGTGTATCGCACTTACGCCTGATTCGTAAAAATGTCTGGGGGTAAGTGCTGATTATGTCAGCGCATTTGATGTTTTTTGAGCAATGCCCTTAATTGATGGTAGGTCAGGCCCAGCAGTTCAGCCGCCCGCTTCTGGTTATATTTTGCCGCCTTAAGGCTCTGCTCCAGAAGCTGCTGTTCCTGCTGGTGCTGAAACTCACGCAAATCCAGCGGAAGCGAAGGGGCATTCGATGCTGCCGCGGTTTTCTGCACGGGCTGCGGCTCGCGCCTGAAGGGATCGATAATAATGTCATCCAGCTCCGTTTCGCTGCTGGCGTGGCGATAGACAGAGCGTTCAACCACGTTTTTCAGCTCGCGAATATTGCCCGGCCAGCGGTATTCGAGAAGCGTTTCGGTTGCACGCTCGCTGAAGCCGGGAAAAAGCGGCAGGCCGAGCTCGCGGCACATCTGTATGGCGAACTGTTCGGCAAGCAGCATGATGTCGCTGCGGCGCTCGCGCAGGGGAGGAAGCTGCACAACGTCAAACGCGAGGCGATCGAGGAGATCGGCCCGGAACGTATTTTCCGCCACCATCTCCGGCAAATTGGCGTTGGTGGCGCAGACCAGGCGCACGTTGACCTGCAAAGGCTGGCTGCCGCCCACGCGCTCCAGCTCGCCGTATTCAATGACGCGCAGCAGCTTTTCCTGCACCAGCATCGGGGCGGTCGCCAGCTCGTCGAGGAACAGCGTGCCGCCGTCGGCGCGCTCAAAGCGGCCCGGATGGCGCTTTTGCGCGCCGGTAAAGGCGCCGGCCTCATGGCCGAAGAGTTCGGTATCGAGCAGGTTTTCGTTCAGCGCGGCGCAGTTGAGCGAGATAAAAGGGCCGTCCCAGCGCCCGGATAAAAAGTGAAGCCGGTTGGCAATCAGCTCTTTACCGGTGCCGCGCTCGCCGATAATCAGCACGGGCTTATTCAGCGGGGCAAGGCGGGAAACCTGCTCCAGCACTTCGAGAAAGCTGTTGGCTTCGCCCAGGAGGTTATCTTTGTATTCTGCCATGATGAAATTAACCACTCCGTAGTGATATTCACCAGGTGAATGTAGAGCGTCGGCGGTGATAAATCAATCACTATCTTATAAATCAACAAGATAAAAAGTTGGCACGGAGATTGTATTACCTGTTCAGCAGGGCATCGCCCGATAACAGAAATGAAGAGGATTAGATTATGGGTATTTTTTCTCGTTTTGCCGACATCGTGAACGCCAACATCAACTCGCTGCTGGAGAAAGCGGAAGACCCACAGAAGCTGGTGCGCCTGATGATTCAGGAAATGGAAGACACGCTGGTTGAAGTACGTTCAACGTCTGCCCGCGCGCTGGCTGAGAAAAAACAGCTGTCGCGCCGCATTGAGCAGGCCACTGCCCAGCGTGAGGAATGGCAGGAAAAGGCCGAACTGGCGCTGCGTAAGGATAAAGAAGATCTGGCGCGCGCTGCGCTGATTGAAAAACAGAAGCTGGTGGATATGGTCGCCGCGCTGGAGCATGAGGTCACGCTGGTCGATGATACGCTGACACGCATGAAGAAAGAGATCGGCGAGCTGGAAAACAAGCTTAGCGAAACCCGCGCCCGACAGCAGGCGCTTACGCTGCGCCATCAGGCTGCTAGCTCTTCTCGCGACGTGCGTCGCCAGCTCGACAGCGGCAAGCTGGACGAAGCGATGGCACGCTTTGAATCCTTCGAGCGCCGCATCGATCAGATGGAAGCGGAAGCCGAAAGCCACGGCATCGGCAAACAAAAAACGCTGGATCAGCAGTTTGCTGACCTGAAAGCGGATGATGAAATCAGCGAACAGCTGGCCGCGCTGAAAGCCAAAATGAAGCAAGACAACCAATAATAATTTAAGCGGCACCGCAGGTGCCGCCACGCAAGACAAGGAGTACACATGAGCGCGCTTTTTCTGGCTATTCCCCTGACCATTTTCGTGCTGTTCGTTTTGCCGATCTGGTTATGGCTGCACTATAGCAACCGGTCCGCACGCGGCGATCTTTCGCAAAGTGAACAGCAGCGTCTGGTGCAGCTGTCCGATGAAGCAAAAAAAATGCGCGAGCGCATTCAGGCGCTGGAAGCCATCCTGGATGCGGAACACCCGAACTGGAGGGATCGTTAATGGCTGGTCTCAATCTGAATAAAAAGCTGTGGCGGATACCGCAGCAGGGCATGGTTCGCGGCGTATGCGCCGGGCTTGCTCACTATCTGGACGTGCCGGTAAAGCTGGTGCGCGTGGTGACGGTATTGTCCATTTTCTTCGGGCTGGCGTTTATCACGCTGGTGGCTTACGTGGTCTTATCCTTTGTGCTCGATCCGATGCCGGAAGGCGAGCTGGATGCCGAAGGGAAGCCGACCAGCAGCGATCTGCTGAATGCCGTAGACGCGGAGCTGGCCGCAGGGGAGACCCGCCTGCGTGAAATGGAACGCTACGTCACGTCCGACACCTTTACGCTGAGAAGCCGTTTTCGTCAGCTTTAAGAGAGAATGCAAATGAATAAACACTGGCAACAGGCCGGTCAGAAGGTAAAGCCCGGCCTGAAAATCGCAGGTAAACTGGTCCTGCTGACGGCATTGCGCTATGGCCCTGCCGGCGTAGCGGGCTGGGCGATAAAATCTGTTGCCCGTAAGCCGCTCAGAATGCTGCTGGCCGTTGCGCTGGAGCCGATGCTGCAAAAGCTGGCAAAACGCGTTTCCCGCCGCTATATGTCCTAAACCCTCTTTATCCGACAGGCGTTCTTATTGCCCCCGGCAAGCGCCTGTCGCCCCCGCTTTTTTTCGCCCCGACGATCCCTTTCTTTGCGGCAGCTCACATTAATGATTTGCACTGCTTTGCAATAGCCGTTTTCTTACCCCTGGTCCGTTGACAGATATTTATCCTGGGAGTAGATTGCCACTCCGTGGGACCGCTACCATGGAAAACATTGTGAACGATAAAATTAATGGTTTGTTAGATCTTGTTTATGGTGAAACGTTTTCTGAAACGCATCGAAGCGTGCTTTTTGAGAAAATAGATAAAACCTGTCACGCAATTAGTGAAAATCGTAAAACAGGCTGGGATGAAAAAGACGTTGTCCTGATAACCTATGCGGATCAATTTTCGCAGGAAGGGGAGAAGGCATTACCTGTTTTTACGCGCTTTTATAATAAATGGCTTTCAGGTTCTTTCTCACATGTTCACCTATTGCCCTTTTATCCCTGGTCATCTGACGACGGGTTTTCGGTTATTGATTATCACCAGGTCGCTCCAGAAACCGGGTGCTGGCAAGATGTTGCCGAATTAAAATGCTCTGCAAGCCTGATGTTTGATTTTGTTTGTAATCACATGTCAGCGAAAAGCGAATGGTTTAGCCATTATCTCCAACAAAAGCCTGGCTATGAAGATTTCTTTATTGCCGTTGATCCCAGGACTGACTTATCAGCGGTCACGCGTCCGCGCGCTTTACCGCTTCTGACACCCTTTACGCTGCATGATGGCAGCATCAAACATCTTTGGACGACCTTCAGCGAAGACCAGATTGACCTGAACTTCGCCTCTCCCGGCGTGCTGATTGCGATGGTAGACGTCCTGCTGCACTACCTTTTGGAAGGGGCGCGTTACATTCGTCTCGATGCCGTTGGCTTTATGTGGAAAATCCCCGGTACGAACTGCATCCATCTTGAACAGACGCACCGCCTGATCCAGCTTTTCCGCGCCATCACCGACACGGTAGCCCCGGGTACGGTCATTATCACCGAGACCAATGTCCCGCATAAAGACAACGTTTCCTACTTTGGCGACGGCGAAAACGAAGCGCAAATGGTGTATCAGTTTTCACTGCCGCCGCTGGTGCTGCATGCGGTTCACCGTCAGGATGTGCAGGCTCTGGTGCGCTGGGCATCGTCGCTGTCGCTGCCTTCAGCGAACACTACGTGGTTTAACTTCCTCGCTTCGCACGATGGCATTGGCCTGAACCCGCTGCGCGGCATTTTGCCCGAGCCTGACATTCTGGCGCTGGTAGAACAGCTCCAGCAGGAAGGGGCGCTGGTTAACTGGAAAAATAACCCTGACGGTACGCGAAGCCCTTATGAAATTAATGTGACCTATCTGGACGCGTTAAGCCCTCGCGACGGTGAAGATGACCAGCGCATTGCCCGATTTATATTGGCGCATGCCGTGCTACTGAGTTTCCCAGGCGTGCCGGCAGTTTATATTCAAAGCATTCTCGGTTCGCGTAATGATTATGACGGCGTTGAGCGGTTGGGATATAACCGCGCCATCAATCGTAAGAAATTTAAAGCAGGCGAAGTGGATGCTCAGTTGGAAAATAGTGAAACGCTACGCCATAAAATTTATAAGAGCTTAAGTGAGCTTATTGTCATTCGTCGTAAAGAGAAAGCATTTCATCCTGCGAGCAGGGCAGAGTTTGATGTGGTGAATAAATGTATTCTGAAAATTACGCGCACTGCAGGCGATGGCGAACGCATTACAGGGTTGTTCAATTTCAGTAATACCGAACAAACCCTGCTTTCAAATACGCACTATGGCCGGGAATTATTGACGCAACATATTATTAAAGGCACGGCACTTACCCTGAATCCATGGCAGGTTATGTGGATTAAAGAAAACTAAAAAAGGACCTAAAAATGAAGATACCTAAGATTGTGCTGTTATCAGCACTGGTTTCTTGCGCCCTGTTATCGGGCTGCAAAGACGATAAATCGTCAGCGGTGACCATCGAATTTATGCACTCGTCGGTGGAGCAGGAGCGTCAGGCGGTCATTACGAAACTTATTGAAAAATTCGAGCAAGAAAACCCCGGCATTACCGTAAAACAGGTTCCGGTAGAAGAAGACGCCTATAACACCAAGGTCATTACGCTGGCCCGTACCGGCGCGCTGCCGGAGATTATCGAAATCAGCCATGACTACGCGAAGGTCATGGACAAAGAGCATTTGCTCGACCGGGACGCCATCGGCGAAGCCGTTAAGGCCGTCGGGGAAGAGACCTTTTATGACGGCATCTTACGCGTCGTACGTACCGAGGATGGCTCGGCGTGGACGGGCGTGCCGATAAGCGCCTGGCTTTCAGGCGTCTGGTACCACAAAGACGCGCTCGCCGCGGCCGGCATTGAGGAGCCGCACAACTGGGAGCAGTTGCTTAAAGCCAGCCAGGCGCTCAACGATCCCGCGAGTAAACATTACGGTATCGCGCTGCCCACGGCGGAAAGCGTGATGACGGAACAGGCGTTTTCACAGTTCGCGCTGTCGGGTGGAGCGAACGTCTTTGATGAAAACGGCAACGTGCAGATTGACACGCCAGCCATGGCAAAAGCGCTGGCCTTTTATAAAAACCTGGCGGCTACCACGATGCCGGGCTCAAACGACGTCATGGAAATTAAAGACGCCTTATGAACGGTTCTGCGCCGATGGCGGTTTACTCCACCTACATTTTGCCGGCCGTTTTTAGCGAAGGAAATCCCGCCAACCTGGGCTTTGTTGTACCGACCGAACGGTCCTCCGCGGTCTATGGCATGGTGACGTCTCTTACCCTTACCTCGGGTCAAACGGAAGAGGAGACCCTCGCGGCGAAGAAGTTTGTCGTCTGGATGGAGAAAGCGCAAAACGCCACTGACTGGGTGATGATGTCGCCCGGTGCCGCGCTGCCGGTCAATAAGCTGGTCGTCGGGACCGACACTTGGAAATCAAATGACGTCATTCAGGCATTTGGCCAGCTTCCCTATGAGCTGATCGCACAGTTCCCGAACCTGCAGGTGTTCGGTGCCGTAGGTGACAAAAACTTCACGCGCATGGGTGACGTAACGGGCTCCGGCATTATCAGTTCCATGGTGCATAACGTCACGGTCGGTAAACAAGATCTCAGCGCAACCTTAAGCAGTAGCCAGAAGCGTCTGAGCGATCTCATTTCACAACACTAGGAGCGCTCTGCGAAAGGGAATTATGAAGACGTTGTTTTCTGGTCGTTCAGATATGCCTTTCGCCATGCTGCTGTTGGCCCCCAGCCTGATTTTGCTGGGGGGCCTGGTGGCCTGGCCGATGATTTCCAACATTGAAATTAGTTTTTTACGCCTGCCGCTGAACCCGCGCATTGATGCGGTGTTTGTGGGGCTGGATAACTACCTACGCATTCTGGGGGATGCGGCATTCTGGCACTCCCTGTGGATGACGTTCTGGTACACCGCGCTGGTGGTATTGGGCAGCACGGGGCTGGGGCTGGCTGTCGCCATCTTCTTTAACCGCGAGTTTCGACTGCGCAAAACCGCGCGTTCGCTGGTGATTTTGTCCTACGTTACGCCCTCGATTTCGCTGGTGTTTGCATGGAAATACATGTTCAACAACGGCTACGGGATTGTGAACTATCTGGGCGTCGATCTCCTGCACCTGTATGACCAGGCGCCGCTGTGGTTCGACAACCCGGGCAGCAGTTTTGTTCTGGTGGTGCTGTTCGCCATCTGGCGCTACTTCCCCTACGCCTTTATCTCCTTTTTGGCGATTCTGCAAACGGTGGATAAATCGCTGTATGAGGCCGCTGAAATGGATGGCGCGAACGCCTGGCAGCGTTTTCGTATCGTCACGCTGCCCGCCATTATGCCGGTGCTGGCAACGGTCGTGACGCTCAGGACGATCTGGATGTTCTACATGTTTGCAGACGTCTACCTGCTGACCACCAAGGTCGATATTTTGGGCGTTTATCTCTATAAAACCGCCTTTGCGTTCAATGACCTGGGGAAAGCGGCCGCTATATCCGTCGTTCTGTTTGTGATTATTTTCGCCGTCATTCTGCTGACCAGAAAAAGGGTAAACCTCAATGGCAACAAATAAACGCGTTCTGAGCCGTATTGGTTTTTATCTCGGGCTGGCCGTGTTCCTGATTATCACGCTGTTCCCGTTTTTCGTGATGTTGATGACGTCGTTCAAGAGCGCGAAGGAGGCGATTTCGCTGCACCCAACGATTCTGCCGCAAGCGTGGACGCTGCAGCATTACGTCGACATCTTTAATCCGCTGATCTTTCCGTTTGTGGACTATTTCAGAAACAGCATGGTGGTTTCGCTGACCTCGTCGGTGATTGCGGTGTTCCTCGGCACGCTGGGGGCATATGCCTTATCAAAGCTGCGCTTTAAGGGCCGCACCACCATCAACGCCAGTTTCTATACCGTCTATATGTTTTCCGGGATTTTGCTGGTCGTGCCGCTGTTCAAAATCATCACGGCACTGGGGCTGTACGACACGGAGCTGGCGCTGATCGTCACCATGGTGACCCAGACGCTGCCAACCTCGGTGTTCATGCTGCGAAGCTACTTCGACACCATCCCGGATGAGATCGAAGAGGCGGCGATGATGGATGGCCTGAACCGCCTGCAGATCATCTTCCGCATTACGGTGCCGCTGGCGATATCCGGCCTGGTGTCGGTCTTTGTCTACTGCTTTATGGTGGCGTGGAATGACTACCTCTTCGCCTCTATTTTCCTGTCCAGTGCCAGCAACTTTACCCTGCCGGTTGGGCTGAACACGCTCTTTAGCACGCCGGATTATATCTGGGGCCGCATGATGGCGGCATCGCTGGTGACCGCGCTTCCGGTTGTCATCATGTACGCGCTTTCCGAACGTTTTATTAAAAGTGGTTTGACCGCCGGTGGCGTAAAAGGCTAAGGCGGCCAATTTTAACAAGGAGTTACGATGAAAAAGTTAGTTGCGACAGCCCCTCGCGTAGCGGCGCTGGTAGAGTATGAAGACCGCCCCGTTGCGGCACGTGAAGTTAAAGTCCGCGTCCAGTTCGGCGCGCCGAAGCACGGCACGGAGGTTGTGGATTTCCGCGCGGCCAGCCCGTTTATCGATGAAGAGTTTAACGCCGACTGGCAGATGTTTACGCCGCGAGAGGCGGGGGCGGCTCGCGGTATCGAATTCGGCAAGTTTCAGCTGGGAAATATGATCGTCGGTGAAGTGATCGAATGCGGTGCTGACGTCACCGACTATCAGCTAGGCGATACCGTCTGCAGCTACGGACCGCTGCAGGAAACGGTGATCGTGAATGCCGTCAATAACTATAAGCTGCGCAAAATGCCGCAGGGCGCGTCATGGAAAAACGCGGTGTGCTATGACCCGGCGCAGTTCGCCATGAGCGGCGTGCGCGATGCCAACGTGCGGGTAGGGGATTTTGTCGTCGTCGTGGGCCTGGGGGCGATTGGCCAAATCGCGGTTCAGCTGGCGAAAAAAGCCGGTGCTTCTGTCGTTATCGGCGTTGATCCTATCGCGCACCGCTGTGACATTGCGCGTCGCCATGGCGCAGACCACTGTTTGAACCCGATTGGCACCGACGTCGGTCTGGAAATCAAAAAGCTGACCGGCAAACAGGGCTCGGACGTGATTATCGAAACCAGCGGCTTCGCAGACGCGCTCCAGTCTGCGCTGCGCGGCCTGGCGTATGGCGGCACCATCTCCTACGTTGCCTTCGCCAAGCCGTTTGCCGAAGGCTTCAACCTGGGGCGTGAAGCCCACTTCAACAACGCAAAGATTGTTTTCTCCCGCGCGTGCAGTGAACCGAACCCGGACTATCCGCGCTGGAGCCGCAAGCGCATCGAAGAAACCTGCTGGGAGCTGCTGATGAACGGTTACCTCAACTGTGAGGATCTGATCGATCCGGTCGTTACTTTCCAGACCAGTGCGGAAAGCTATATGCAGTACGTGGATCAGCACCCTGAGCTGAGCATCAAAATGGGCGTCACGTTTTAAGCTAAGGAGAGCAAATAATGAAAATCGCAACGCAAAACCAGGCCTTTTTTCCGACCACCATTCTGGAAAAATTTGAGTACATCAAATCAATGGGATTTGATGGCTACGAAATTGACGGCAAGCTGCTGGTCGAAAACCTCGACGAGGTAAAAGCGGCCATCAAAGCAACGGGCTTACCGGTAACAACCGCATGCGGCGGCTATGACGGATGGATTGGCGACTTCATCGAAGAGCGTCGCCTGAACGGACTGAAGCAAATTGAACGCATCCTTGAAGCGCTCGCCGAAGTCGGTGGGAAGGGCATTATCGTACCTGCCGCATGGGGAATGTTCACCTTCCGCCTGCCGCCGATGACGTCGCCGCGCAGCCTGGAAGGGGATCGCAAAGCGGTCAGCGCGTCCTTGCGCTGGCTTGATGAAGTGGCTGCGCGTACGGGAACGACCGTGTACCTCGAGCCGCTGAACCGCTATCAGGATCACATGATTAACACCCTGGCGGACGCGCGTCGTTATATTGAAGAGAATGCGCTAAAGCACGTGCAGATCATCGGCGATTTCTACCATATGAACATTGAAGAAGACTCGCTGACGGACGCGCTGCATCACAACCGCGACCTGCTCGGTCACGTTCATATTGCCGATAATCACCGCTACCAGCCGGGAAGCGGATGCCTGGACTTTTCAGCGCTGTTTGACCAGCTTCGTGCGGATAACTATCAGGGATATGTGGTCTACGAGTGCCGCGTTCGCGCAGAGGATCCGGCGCAGGCCTATCAGGACTCTCTGACGTACCTGCGTGAATGCTAAGGATGACAAGCGTGATGAGTGCTTCAACCTCTTCTCCTTTGCGCGTCGCCATCATTGGTGCCGGGCAGGTAGCAGACAAAGTGCATGCCACGTATTACGCCACGCGCAGTGATGTTCAAATGGTGGCCGTCATGGACAGCCGCCTTGAGCAGGCTCAGGCGTTTGCTGAACGTCATGCTATTGCGTCTGCATGGCAGGACGTTCGCGAAATGTTGCATGCGGTGAAACCCGATATCGTGAGCGTATGTTCGCCAAACCGTTTTCACTTTGAACACGCGCTGGCGGCGCTTGAGGCAGGGTGTCACGTTATGTGCGAGAAGCCGCCTGCCATGACGCCGCAGGAAGCGGATCTCATGCGCATGGCCGCCCGCAAGGCGGGAAAGGTGCTGGCGTATGATTTCCACCACCGCTTTGCGCTGGATACGCAGCTGCTGCGCGATGCCGTCATGAACGGGACCTTCGGTGAGATTTACTTCACAACGGCGCAGGCGCTGCGCCGCTGTGGCGTTCCCGGCTGGGGCGTTTTCACCAATAAATCCCTCCAGGGCGGCGGGCCGCTGATTGATATCGGGATCCACATGCTGGATGCAGCAATGTACGTACTCGGCTTTCCGGCCGTTAAGCGGGTGACGGCGCATAGCTTCCAGCGGCTGGGAAATCGTAAAAGCAGCGGCCAGTTTGGCGAGTGGGACCCGGCTCAGTTTACCGTTGAGGATGCGCTGTTTGGCACGATTGAGTTCTGCAACGGCGGCATTCTCCGTCTGGACACCTCCTTTGCCCTCAACATTCGCGAGCAGTCGATCATGAACGTGTCGTTTTGCGGAGAAAAAGCGGGGGCAACGCTGTTTCCAGCGCAGATTTACACTGACGAAGGCGGCGAGTTGCAGACGCTTTTAGCGCGCGAAGAAGCTGATGACCAGCGGCATTTGCGCAGCATGGATGCGTTCGTACGTCACGTGATGGGCGAGCCCGTAATGATCGCCGATGCGGAGCAGGGGCTGGTTATCCAGCAGTTGGTGGCTGCGCTGTATGAGGCGGCGGAAAAAGGAGAAAGCGTAACGTTATGCTGAACCTGTCTGTATTAACCGATCCGGCTTTTTGCCCGCACAGCCTGAACAAGTTCGCCTCCGTAATGGCCTGCGGTAATGGCTACATGGGTATCCGCGCCGCGCACGAAGAGGATTACACCCAGCAAACGCGGGGTATGTATCTCGCCGGGCTTTATCATCGCGCCGGGCGCAATGAGACCAGCGAGCTGGTCAACCTGCCGGACGTGATGGGCATTGATATCGAACTGGACGGCAATCCGTTTTCGCTGATGTCTGGAGAATGCCTGAGCTGGCAGCGAGAGCTGGCTTTTGCCAACGGCGAGCTGACCCGAAGTGTGGTCTGGCGTACCCCCGCAGGGAAACGCTACCGCCTGGAGAGCCGACGTTTTGCATCGTTAGATCAGCTGCCGCTTGCCGCGCTTCAGCTCTCAATCACGCCTCTGGATGAGGCAGGGCACATCGTACTGAAAACCGGCATTGATGCAACCCAAACCAACAGCGGCAGGCAACACCTTGATGAAGCCTCCGTGCGGGTGTTTGACGAACACGTCATGCAGGGCGTGTATGAAACGCAGGACCGCACGTCAGAGGTGGTCATAACCGCAAGCTGCCGCCTGTCGATGCTTAGCGAGAGCTGCTTTACGGCGAAAAACCGCCAGATCCTTAACCATCATGCGCTTAATGTCGCAACAGGTGACACCGTAACGCTTGAGAAGGTGATTTGGGTCACGCATCGCCGCGACAGGGCGCTTTCGCAGGCCACTTTTGCCCGTAACGCGCTGGCCGATCTCACCGCCTGCGCAACCACAGGCTACACCTCTCTGCTGGAACGCTCGGCAAGAGCGTGGGACAGCGTCTGGCGCGATTGCCGCCTGACGGTGACGTCCTCGGCGCCTCAGGATCAAATAGCGATGGATTATGCCGTCTGGCATCTGACGGCCATGACGCCCGCGCATGACGAACGCTGCAGTATTGCGGCAAAAGGGCTGACCGGAGAAGGGTATAAAGGGCACGTCTTCTGGGACACCGAGATTTTCCTTCTGCCTTTCCATCTTTTTTCCCGGCCAGACGTCGCGCGCGGCCTGCTGCGATATCGCTGGCTCAATCTTTCTGGCGCGCGCGAAAAGGCGCGGCGCAACGGCTGGCCTGGCGCACTGTTCCCGTGGGAAAGCGCCGCCAGCGGTCAGGAAGAGACGCCGGAGTTTGCGGCCATCAATATCCGCACCGGCATGCGGCAAAAGGTCGCTTCCGCGCTGGCGGAACACCACATTGTTGCGGATATCGCGTGGGCCGTAGTGGCCTACTGGCAGGCGACGCAGGATGACGCCTTTATGCGCAATGAAGGGCTGACGCTGCTTATCGAAACGGCCACATTCTGGATGGGACGCGCGACGGAGGCTAACGGTCGGCTGGAAATCCATGACGTGATTGGACCGGACGAATACACGGAGCACGTCAATAACAACGCCTACACCAACTACCTTGCCTGGCATAACGTGGCGAGCGCGGTGGCGTTTATGGCGCGATTTGGGCGTGAAGACCCGGCATTTTCGCAAAATGCCACGCGTTTTCTTACGCGCCTCTGGCTGCCGCGCGCGGATGAGGACGGGGTGATCCCACAGGATGATACGTTCCTCTCCAAACCGGTTATCGACCTGAGCCGCTATAAGGCGCATGCGGGTAAGCAAACTATCCTGCTGGATTATTCCCGCGCGGAAGTGAATGAGATGCAAATCCTCAAGCAGGCGGACGTTGTGATGCTCAACTACCTGCTGCCGGAGCGGTTCACGCGCGAGCAGTGCGCCGCCAACCTGGCGTTCTACGAGCCTCGCACAATTCATGATTCGTCTCTTAGCAAAGCCATTCACGGCATTGTGGCCGCCCGCTGCGGCGACATTGCCAGCGCTTACGCCTTCTGGCGCGATGGCGTTGCCATTGATTTAGGCAGCGATCCGCACAGCAGCGATGAGGGCATCCACGCCGCGGCGACCGGCGCTATCTGGTCAGGCGTGGTCCAGGGTTTTGCCGGGCTGCAGGTGATGGAGGGCGAGCTGCATCTTGCGCCTCAGCTTCCCGCGCACTGGCAGACGCTCGCGTTTCCACTGCGCTGGCGAAACGCGCGGCTACGCGTTGCCTTTGACGGCGAAACGTTAAACCTGGATACGTCAGAGCCCGTCACGCTGACGCTTTGGGGTAAACGCATTCAGGTTTCGGGACAGCAAAAGTTCGCAGCTGCGGATTTTCTTACGTCCGTTAATGGGACCGCTACCAGGGAGGGCGGCGATGATGCTTAAAGCGGTGATATTCGATTTAGACGGGGTGATTACCGATACCGCACACCTTCACTTTCTTGCGTGGCGAAGCGTAGCGGAAGAGATTGGAATCACCATCGACGAGGACTTTAATGCCGAGCTGAAAGGCATTAGCCGCATGGAGTCGCTCAAGCGCATTCTGCGTCACGGCGGAAAAGAGGACGCGTTCAGCGATAAACAGTGCCTCGCGTTGGCGGGTAAGAAAAATGCGCGCTACGTCCAGTCTTTGGCCTCGTTGACCGAGGCGTCAATGCTGCCGGGCATTCGTGAACTGCTGGCCGATATTCGCGCGGCGAAGGTAAAAACCGGCCTGGCATCCGTTTCCCTTAATGCGCCCGGCATTCTGCATGCGCTAGGCATCGCGTCAGCGTTTGATTTTTGTGCCGACGCTTCACGCATCATCTGCTCTAAGCCCGATCCGGAAATTTTCCTGGCGGCCTGTGAAGGGCTAAACGTGCGTCCAGAAGAGGCGATAGGCATTGAAGATGCCGCTGCGGGAGTGGAGGCAATCAATGCTGCGGGCATGTTATCCGTGGGGATTGGGCCTGGCCTTGAGCGCGCGGCGCTGCAGCTTTGCTCAACGCGGGAACTGACGTGGAACCGCCTGACGGATTTCTGGACGTCCCGGACCGTATCGATAAGGAACTCATAAATGGCTCAACTTTCTCTAAAACATATCCAGAAAATCTACGATAACCAGGTCCACGTGGTTAAGGACTTTAACCTCGAAATCGAGGATAAAGAGTTTATCGTTTTTGTGGGACCGTCAGGCTGCGGTAAATCGACGACGCTGCGCATGATTGCCGGGCTGGAGGAGATCAGCGCGGGCGAACTGGTGATTGACGGCGTATGCATGAACGACGTGCCTGCTAAGGCTCGCGACATCGCCATGGTATTCCAGAACTATGCCCTGTATCCGCATATGACGGTCTACGACAACATGGCGTTTGGCCTAAAGATGCAAAAAATTGCGCCTTCGATCATCGAAGAGCGCGTGAGCTGGGCTGCTCAGATCCTCGGGTTGCGAGAATACCTCAAGCGTAAACCCGGCGCGCTGTCCGGTGGACAGCGTCAGCGCGTAGCGTTGGGCCGTGCGATTGTGCGCGAGGCAGGGGTCTTCCTGATGGATGAACCGCTGTCCAACCTGGATGCAAAGCTGCGCGTTCAAATGCGAGCGGAGATCAGCAAGCTGCACCAGAAGCTGAATACCACCATGATTTACGTTACGCACGATCAAACGGAAGCCATGACCATGGCGACCCGTATTGTGATCCTGAAAGATGGCATCATCCAGCAGGTGGGCGCGCCGAAGCAGGTCTATAACGAACCGGCAAATATGTTCGTCGCAGGGTTTATCGGTTCGCCTGCGATGAATTTCATTCGCGGTGCGATTGACGACCGGTATTTTGTGACGGAAACGCTGCGTCTGGAAATCCCTGATGCCCTGCTTGCCGCGCTGAATGCGCAGGGGTATCAGCGTAAAGCCATTGTGTTTGGCATTCGTCCTGAAGACATTATGACTGCTGACTCAGAAGGCGGTACAGAGGCAAGGGTGAGCGTGGCAGAGCTAACCGGGGCCGAGTTTATGCTCTATGCCACCGTTGGCGGACACGAGCTGGTCGTTCGCGCAGGTGCCGCAAATGATTACGCGGCCGGCGATAATATCAATATTCAGTTCGATATGAATAAATGCCATTTCTTCGATGCAGAAACGGAAGCGGCTATTCGATAGGTGTTGTACGCCGGAATATTATTCCGGCTTTTTTGTTTGTTTAATTTTAAAGGAATAACTCATGAGTACTCTACTAAGAAGTGCTGCGCTTTGTTTATGCGCAGGGGTTAGCTGTGCGCAGGCTGCCGAAACTGAAAAACAGTGGGAGTTTAATATTGGCGCTATGTATGAAATTGAAAACGTCGAAGGGCAGGGCGAAGACAAAGATGGCTTATATGAGCCTTCCGTCTGGTTTAACGCCACCTGGGATGCGTGGACAATTTCTCTTGCCATGTATCAGGAGGGGACGGTTGATTACAGCAGTATGACCCGTGGCTCCTATTTCGATCGTCCAGAGGTTGAATTACGCTATCGTTTTATTGGTACAGATGATTTTACGCTCGGGCTGACCGGCGGTTTCCGCAACTATGGCTACCATTTCAAAGATGAGCAGGGCGCTAAAGCCGGAACGGCTAATATGCAGCGTTATAAAGTTCAGCCTGACTGGGATATTAAACTCACGGATGACTGGCGCTTTAGCGGCTGGTTAGCCATGTATCAGTTCGCTAACGATCTGGAAAAAACCGGCTATGCCGATAGTCGTGTAGAAACTGAAACAGGGTTTACGTGGTCCATCAACGAAACATTCTCAGCGAAGGTGAATTACTATTTAGAGCGCGGTTTCAATATGGATGGTTCGCGTAATAACGGCGAGTTCTCCACCCAGGAAATTCGTGCCTATTTGCCGATTGCGTTGGGCAATACCACGCTCACGCCGTATACGCGGCTTGGCCTGGACCGCTGGTCAAACTGGGACTGGCAGGACGATCCAGAACGCGAAGGTCATGACTTTAACCGTCTTGGCCTGCTGTATGCCTATGACTTTACGAATGGTTTATCCATGACGCTCGAATATGCTTACGAGTGGGAAAACCACGATGAGGGCGACAGCGACCGTTTCCACTATGCGGGCGTTGGCGTTAATTATGCCTTTTAACGAGTAAACGCCGGGGGCGTGCAGCCCCCGGCGTTTAGCGCAGCGATGGCGAAAATGAAAAGTGGGTATCAATCAGCACTTTCTGCGGCACCGGGCTCCCTGATATCCGCTTGAAAAGAATATCGCAGCTCTCTTCACCGAGCCTGCGTATGGGGATCTCAAACCCGGCGGGCGCGGGCGTGAGGATCAGCGTCAGCATCGGATCGCCGTATCCGGCAACCGCAAGCTGTTCCGGAATCATCAGGTTTAATTCGTCTGCCGCACGATAGAGGCTTAACAGCTTCATGCTGTCAGTGGCAAAGACGGCATCTGGCGGATTAGCGGATGAGAGCAAATCGCAGGCGGCAGAAAGGGCACTTTCATGCGTATAGCCACCGTCTATAACCCACTCTGGGTTAATATCGATATTATGCTTTTCCAGTCCGGCTTTATAACCGGCCAGACGGTCGATGGAAACATGATAATCGAGCGGCGCGTGGAGGCAGGCTATTTTCCGGTGTCCGCGCTGAATAAACGTTTCCGTTAGCGTGAAGCTGTCGCTGAAATTATCGGTATCGACGGAATAAATATTTTTATAATCACCTTCAAGTTTACCAATCACTACCACCGGCACGCCGTAAGCATCCAGACGGGAAAAAAAGGATTCATTTGCCGGCGAGCTCAGCATAATGATCCCTTTGATCATCTTTTGCTTTATTTTACTTTCGCATTTGAGCAGATCGTCTTCACTGCTTTTCGACGTTTGTAATATAACGTCAAAGCCTTCCTGCTCCGCTTTTGCGGTAATGGCATGAAGCACATCAGAGAAAAAGGGATTTCCGGCAGTGGTTTTTGTTGAACGGGTAGAAATGACCATAATGGCATCAAAGCCGGAGGTCGTCAGCGCGCGGGCAAGTTTGTTGGGCTGATAATTTAATTCATCAATGGCCTTTAGCACTTTTTCGCGCGCTTCAGGGGATATATTCGTTTGTTTATTCAGCACTCTGGACACGGTTGATTTCGAAACACCAGCAACACGCGCAATATCATAAATGGTGGGTGACATACACCTTACTCGCTCCGGACCGACAGCTATTTATAGGCCATCTTACTGGAGAAAAAATGACAATAGCAATAATTATGAATTGATAATCAACGGTCTGCCCCAATTTATTGTATTCTGAAACGTGTCATTCCAGGCTCCCCGCGATGAAGGACGGCGATGAAGCGACTTAAAAACGAACTTAACTCTCTGGTCAACCGCGGCGTGGATCGTCATTTGCGTCTGGCGGTGACCGGGCTCAGCCGCAGCGGCAAGACGGCCTTTATCACCGCGATGGTTAACCAGCTGCTGAACCTGCATGCGGGGGCGCGCCTGCCGCTGCTGAGCGCCGTGCGCGAAGAGCGCCTGCTGGGCGTGAAGCGCGTGCCCCAGCGTGATTTTGGCATTCCCCGCTTCACCTACGATGAAGGGCTGGCACAGCTGTACGGCGATCCGCCCACCTGGCCGACCCCAACGCGCGGCGTGAGTGAAATCCGCCTGGCGCTGCGCTTTCGGTCTAACGAGTCGCTGATGCGCCACTTCAAGGATACTTCAACGCTCTATCTGGAAATTGTCGATTACCCCGGCGAGTGGCTGCTTGACCTGCCCATGCTGGCGCAGGACTACCTGAGCTGGTCGCGGCAAATGACCGGCTTACTTCAGGGGCAGCGCGCGGAATGGTCCGCCCGGTGGCGACAGCTCTGCGAGGGCGTAGACCCGCTTGCGCCCGCCGATGAAAACCGACTGGCGCGCATCGCTGAGGCCTGGACGGCGTATCTCCATCAGTGTAAGCAGGAGGGGCTGCACTTCATCCAGCCCGGCCGCTTCGTGCTGCCCGGCGATCTGGCAGGTGCGCCCGCGCTGCAGTTTTTCCCGTGGCCTGACGTAGACGGCATCGGGGAGTCAACGCTGGCCCAGGCGGAGAAGCACACCAACGCCGGCATGCTGCGCGAGCGGTACAATTATTATTGTGAAAAGGTGGTGAAGGGCTTCTACAAAAACCACTTTTTACGCTTCGACCGCCAGATCGTGCTGGTGGACTGCCTGCAGCCGCTAAACAGCGGGCCGCAGGCGTTTAACGATATGCGTCTGGCGCTCACCCAGCTGATGCAAAGCTTCCACTACGGACAGCGCACGCTGTTCCGCCGCCTGTTTTCCCCGGTGATCGACAAGCTGCTGTTTGCCGCGACCAAGGCGGACCACGTCACGGTCGATCAGCACGCCAACATGGTCTCTCTGCTCCAGCAGCTGGTGCAGGACGCGTGGCAAAACGCGGCGTTCGAAGGGATCGGCATGGATTGCCTGGGGTTGGCGTCGGTCCAGGCAACCCAGAGCGGGCTAATCGATCTTAACGGCGAGAAAATTCCGGCGCTGCGCGGCAACCGCCTCAGCGACGGCGAGCCGCTGACGGTTTATCCGGGGGAAGTCCCCGCGCGCCTGCCGGGTCAGGCCTTCTGGCAAAGCCAGGGCTTTCAGTTTGAGGCCTTTCGCCCGCAGGCGATGAGCGTTGACCAGCCGCTACCGCATATTCGGCTGGACGCGGCGCTGGAGTTTTTGATTGGAGATAAATTGCGATGACGGAACCGTTAAAACCGCGCATTGATTTCACCGGGCCGCTCGAGCAGGAGCAGCAGACGGTATTTAAAACGCCCCAGACGTTCAGCGGCACCCAGGCGGAGAATTTTGCCCCCGCGCTGACGGAAGAGCCGCTGGTTGAAGAGGGGCAGGCCGAAGCGGTGGTTGAGGCCGCGCTGCGGCCTAAGCGCAGCCTGTGGCGCAAAATGGTGACGGCCGGGCTGGTACTGTTCGGCGCGAGCGTGGTTGGGCAGGGCGTGCAGTGGGCGGTCAACGCCTGGCAAACCCAGGACTGGGTTGCGCTGGGAGGCTGCGCGGCAGGGGCGCTTATCGTCGGTGCCGGGGTTGGGTCGGTTGCCACCGAGTGGCGTCGGCTGTGGCGGCTGCGCCAGCGCGCGCACGAGCGCGATGAGGCGCGCGATTTGCTGCACAGCCACGGCACCGGTAAAGGGCGCGCGTTCTGCGAAGCGCTGACGAGGCAGGCCGGAATCGATCAGTCCCATCCGGCGCTCCAGCGCTGGTATGCGGCGATCCACGAAACGCAAAACGATCGGGAAGTGGTCACGCTATATGCGCATATGGTCCAGCCGGTGCTGGACGCGCAGGCGCGTCGCGAGATTAGCCGCTCTGCCGCAGAGTCAACGCTGATGATCGCCGTCAGCCCGCTCGCGCTGGTCGACATGGCGTTTATTGCCTGGCGCAACCTGCGCCTGATTAACCGCATCGCTAACCTCTACGGCATCGAGCTGGGCTACTATAGCCGACTGCGCCTGTTCAAGCTGGTGCTGCTGAACATTGCGTTTGCCGGTGCCAGCGAGCTGGTGCGGGAAGTGGGCATGGACTGGATGTCGCAGGATTTAGCCGCCAGGCTGTCGGCGCGCGCCGCGCAGGGGATTGGCGCCGGCCTGTTGACCGCGCGCCTCGGCATTAAAGCGATGGAAGTCTGCCGTCCGCTGCCGTGGATCGATGGCGACAAACCGCGCCTGGGTGATTTTCGCCGCGAACTGATCGGCCAGCTTAAGGAAACTCTCAACAAAAAGCCGACGTCCTGACCTCGTTTGTTTACTATTCGTGCTGGCTGTCAATAATTCTTGACAGCCACCTTCCCGATCGCCGCGATCTGACATATTATTTTAGCGTTAATGGCTTAAACGGTGAATTTCCCATGCGTCTGGAAGTCTTTTGTGAAGACCGACTCGGTCTGACCCGCGAGTTACTCGATCTGCTTGTTTTACGTAGCATTGATTTACGTGGCATTGAGATCGACCCCGTCGGGCGAATTTACCTCAATTTTGCCGAAATTGAATTTAACACCTTCAGCAGCCTGATGGCGGAAATCCGCCGTATCGCTGGCGTTACGGATGTGCGCACCATTCCCTGGATGCCGTCCGAGCGCGAGCATCTGGCGCTCAGCGCGCTGCTGGAAGCGATGCCGGAGCCTTTCCTGTCGCTGGATCTGAAAAGCAAAGTTGAGCGCGTTAACCTCGCCAGCTGCCAGCTTTTCGCGCAAAATCAGGAGAAGCTCAGCCATCACCACGCCACCCAGCTTATCCCCGGCTTTAACTTCCAGCGCTGGCTGGACAGCAACCCGCAGAACACGCACAGCGAGCACGTGGTGATTAACGGGCAGAACTTCCTGATGGAAATTACGCCGGTCTACCTGAAAGGGGAAAATGACGATCGCGTGCTGACAGGCGCCGTGATTATGCTGCGCTCCACGGTGCGCATGGGCCGCCAGCTGCAAAATCTTTCCAGCCAGGACGTGGGGGCATTTAGCCAGATTATTGCGGTAAGCCCTAAAATGCGCCACGTGGTCGATCAGGCGAGGAAGCTGGCGAACCTGACGGCACCGCTGCTGATCACCGGGGACACCGGAACCGGCAAAGACCTGCTGGCACACGCGGTGCATCTTGCCAGCCCGCGGGCGGCAAAACCTTACCTGGCGCTTAACTGCGCGTCAATTCCGGAAGATGCCGTTGAAAGCGAGCTGTTCGGCCACGCGCCGGAGGGGAAAAAAGGCTTCTTCGAGCAGGCGAACGGCGGCTCGGTGCTGCTGGACGAGATCGGGGAAATGTCGCCGCGCATGCAGGCTAAGCTGCTGCGCTTCCTGAACGACGGCACCTTCCGCCGCGTGGGGGAAGATCATGAAGTGCACGTCGACGTTCGGGTGATTTGCGCTACTCAAAAAAATCTGGTCGAGCTGGTGCAAAAAGGGGCGTTTCGCGAGGATCTCTATTATCGCCTTAACGTTCTGACGCTGAATATTCCGCCTTTGCGCGATTGCCCGCAGGACATCATGCCGCTGACGGAGCTGTTCGTGGCGCGCTTCGCGGACGAACAGGGCGTGCCGCGGCCTAAGCTCTCCGCCGACCTGGGCACGGTGCTCACGCGCTACGGCTGGCCGGGCAACATTCGCCAGCTGAAAAACGCCGTTTATCGGGCGCTCACTCAGCTCGAAGGCTACGAGCTGCGGCCGCAGGATATTTTGCTGCCGGATTACGATGCCGGAACGGTGTCGGTAGGCGAGGAGGCGATGGAAGGGTCGCTGGACGATATCACCAGCCGCTTCGAACGTTCGGTGCTGACGCAGCTTTACCGTAGCTACCCGAGCACCCGCAAGCTGGCCAAGCGTCTTGGCGTGTCGCACACCGCGATTGCGAACAAGCTGCGCGAATATGGGCTGAATCAGAAAAAAAGTGATGAATAAAAAAAAGCCTCTGTGAAAGAGGCTTTTTTTACGCGTGAGATTACGCTTTCAGCACGTCCAGAGCGGCAGCGTAATCCGGCTCGGTGGTGATTTCATTCACCAGCTCGCTGAAGAGAACGGTGTCGTTTTCATCAAGAACCAGAACCGCACGGGCAGCCAGGCCTTTCAGGGCACCGTCAGAAATGCCAACGCCGTAGTTATCGAGAAAATCCGGGCTGCGCAGGGTAGACAGGGTAATGACGTTGCTCAGGCCTTCCGCGCCGCAGAAGCGAGACTGTGCGAACGGCAGGTCGGCGGAAATGCACAGCACCACGGTGTTGTCCATTTCGGTCGCCAGCTGGTTAAATTTACGCACGGATGCGGCGCACACGCCGGTATCAATGCTTGGGAAAATGTTCAGAACTTTGCGTTTGCCTGCAAACTGAGACAGCGTGACGTCAGACAGATCTTTAGCCACCAGAGTAAAAGCCTGCGCTTTGCTGCCAGCCTTCGGAATGGAACCTGCAACAGCAACCGGGTTGCCCTGGAAATGAACGAGTTGTGACATAGATATCTTCCTGTTTACATATAGTTAACGTCGGGGCTAGTGTATGCCAACAGCGGATAACACGGCAAACCAATTTTTATCGCCTTACCGGGCCGCAAGGAGTCAGTGATGAGAAGCGTTAAGGTCTATGAAGAAGCATGGCCGTTACATTCCCCGTTTGTGATCTCCCGCGGCAGCCGCAGCGAGGCCTGCGTCGTGGTGGTTGAGATAGAAGAAGACGGCGTGAAGGGCGTGGGGGAATGTACGCCTTATCCCCGCTACGGTGAGAGCCTCGCCTCGGTGATGGCCCAGATTATGACGCTGGTGCCCGCGCTGCAGACGGGGCTCTCGCGAGAGGCGCTGCAGTCTGAACTGCCGGGGGGCGCCGCGCGAAACGCCATCGACTGCGCGCTGTGGAGCCTCGAGGCGGCAAAACAGCAGCAATCCCTGTCAGCGCTGCTGGGCGCGACGCTGCCGGAATCCATCGTCACCGCGCAAACGGTCGTGATTGGCGAGCCTGAGCAGATGGCGGCAAGCGCGCGGGCGCTGGTGGAGACCGGCGCTACGCTATTAAAGGTCAAGCTTGACGACCGCCTAATCAGCGAGCGCATGGTCGCGATTCGTTCGGCGGTGCCAACGGCAACGCTGATTGTGGATGCCAATGAGTCCTGGCATGCCGAAGGGCTGGCGGCGCGCTGCCAGCTGCTGGCCGATCTCGGCGTCGCGATGCTGGAGCAGCCGTTACCCGCTGAGGAAGACGCCGCGCTGGAGAACTTTATTCATCCGCTGCCAATATGCGCCGACGAAAGCTGCCACACCCGCGACAGCCTCGCAAAGCTCAAAGGCCGCTATGACATGGTGAACATTAAGCTTGATAAAACCGGCGGCCTGACGGAGGCGCTTGCTCTGGCCGCGACGGCGCAGGCACAGGGCTTTAGCCTGATGCTGGGCTGTATGCTGTGTACATCGCGGGCGATCGGCGCGGCGCTGCCGCTGGTCAATAAGGTGCGATTTGCCGATCTCGATGGCCCGACGTGGCTGGCGGTGGACGTCTCGCCAGCCCTCAATTTCACCACCGGCGAACTTCACCCCTGAGGCTGCCAGCGCAGCAGCTCGACCATCGCTTTAAGGTATTTTTCGCTCGCCTCGTCGGACGAAATGGGCGGGAACTCTGCGGTAATGCAGTGCAGGCCCAGGTCAGCGCACCAGCTGCCAAAAGAGCCCGGCGTTTCGTACCCCACGCTGGTGACGAGCGGCAGGGCGAAGGCATCGGCGAGCCACTGGCCGAGGGCGGTATGGCGAGGATCTTCAATGCAGGCCAGCGGATCGTGGAAAGAGACTACCCAGGCCGGGTGGATCTTATGGATGAGCTGGCACAGCGCCTGCGTTTCGGGCTCGGAGCCAGGCGTATCGCCGGTCAGCAGCACAACGTCCCGCGCTTCAGCCGAGCTGTTCCATCGGTAAACCGTCTCCCCGGCGCGCCAGTTGGCCGCGGGGAAATTGCGGTTCAGGTCAACGCCGCGCGCGTTCGCGCGCAGGCCAAGCTGGCAGCCGTCCGGGTTGACGGTCAGAATGACGTGATGGCGTCGCAGGTTTGGCGCCAGCGTGCGAAGCGCACAGGAAAGGGTGACGATGGAGGAATTTTCATCACCGTGCGTGCCCGCAATGATTAAGCCGCTGCTGCGATCGGCATCCGGGGCAGGGAACCAGATCAGCGGAGCGCCTAAAAACGAGCGGCCATAATGTTCAGTGCCCGGCGGGAACGCGCCGCGCTCCGTTCTTGGTCGGGTGAGTGTCATAGCAAATCCCAATGTAGAATCACTTCTGGCAGTGTTGTGCAAAACTGGCGGTTAATCAAATGGTTTCAGCGTCCGCAGAAGATGTCAGATATCAACTTTCCGGCGCAAGTCATTTGCATTTCTCCGTGTCGAAACAAATAATTACGCATCCGTTCGTTTGCTGACTTTTTAAAAGGGGATCTCATGAAGCATCCTGTTTCGCTACTCTGTTCTGCGCTGTGGCTGTGCGGACTCTCTTCACTCTCTTATGCTGCCGATGTGCCAAAGGGAACGGTGCTGGCGCAAAAGCAGGAGCTGGTTCGCCATATCAAAGATGAACCGGCCTCGCTGGATCCGGCGAAAGCCGTTGGCCTGCCGGAAATTCAGGTGATCCGCGACCTCTTTGAAGGGCTGGTCAATCAGAACGAAAAAGGGGAAATCACGCCGGGCGTGGCGACGCGCTGGCAAAGCAACGATAACCGCATCTGGACGTTTACGCTGCGCGATAACGCGAAATGGTCCGATGGCACGCCGGTGACGGCGCAGGATTTCGTATACAGCTGGCAGCGTCTGGTTGACCCGAAAACGACCTCGCCGTTTGCCTGGTTTGCCGCCCTGGCGGGCATTAACAACGCGCAGGCGATTATCGACGGCAAGGCCGCGCCGAATACGCTCGGCGTAACGGCCGTGGACGCCAAAACCCTGCGCGTTGAGCTGGATAAACCGCTGCCGTGGTTCAGCAACCTGACGGCCAACTTCGCTTTCTATCCGGTGCAAAAGGCCAATGTCGAAAGCGGCAAAGAGTGGACCCGCCCGGGGGCGCTGGTGGGGAACGGCGCGTACGTGCTCAAAGATCGCGTGGTTAATGAGAAGCTGGTGGTAGTGCCGAACGCGCACTATTGGGATAACGCGAAGACGGTGCTCAAAAAGGTCACGTTTATCCCAATCAATCAGGAATCATCGGCCACCAAACGCTATCTGGCGGGTGACATTGATATCACCGAATCATTCCCGAAAAACATGTATCAAAAGCTGCTGAAAGACATTCCGGGGCAGGTCTATACTCCGCCGCAGCTTGGAACTTACTACTATGCTTTCAATACGCAGAAAGGGCCCACGGCGGACGCGCGCGTGCGTCTGGCGCTGAGTATGACTATCGATCGCCGGATTATGGCGGACAAGGTGTTAGGCACGGGGGAGAAACCGGCATGGCACTTCACGCCTGACGTGACGGCCGGCTTCACGCCGGAAACCTCACCGTTTGAGCAGATGTCACAGCAGGAGCTGAACGCGCAGGCCAAAACGCTGCTGCAGGCGGCAGGCTATGGTCCGCAGCGTCCGCTGAAGCTGACCCTGCTTTATAACACCTCGGAAAACCACCAAAAGATTGCTATCGCCGTGGCGTCGATGTGGAAGAAAAATCTTGGCGTAGACGTTAAGCTGCAGAACCAGGAGTGGAAAACCTACATTGACAGCCGCAACACCGGCAACTTCGACGTGATCCGCGCCTCCTGGGTAGGAGACTACAACGAGCCGTCGACGTTCCTGTCGCTGCTCACCTCTACCCACAGCGGCAACATTTCACGCTTCAACGACCCGGCCTACGACAAAGTAATCAATCAGGCGTCGCTTGAAACCACGGCGAAAGCGCGCAACGCGGACTACAACATGGCTGAGAAAATCCTGTTGGAGAAAGCACCGATTGCGCCTATCTATCAATACACTAATGGCCGGCTGATCAAACCGTGGGTGAAAGGCTATCCGATCAACAACCCGGAAGACGTGGCGTACAGCCGAACGATGTATATTGAGAAGCACTAATCATCAGTACCGGTTGCCTGATGATGTCAGGCAACCATCGCTAATGCCAAATGTGCGGAAAACCGTATCCAGGCAGGACCTACTTAACACTGGACATCAAGTTCCAAAAACTCATCTACAGACGGCTTATCAGTCGTGGTGTGCGTTTTGCTGCATGGCCTCATCCATAATGGCGTTAACCTGCTTCATCACCGTTACTGCCTCATTCACGCCTTTCGCTTCCTGTTCTTTTACCCACTTAGCCTGTGCGGCCCGGTAGCGGGTGGTGGTTTGCCATTGCGCAACTTCTTGCGGTTTCAAGATGCGCACTGTTGCCCCGGCTTTACGTAAATCATCTATCTGGGTATCAAAGCTGTGGTCCATCACTGGGCCTAAAGACTGATACGCAGTTTGCGCTGCGCGCTGGATCGCCGCCTGGTCTTCCGGGGATAACCTGTCCCAGGTATTTTTGTTCATTGCCAGAATGTAGAGGTGTCCTAGCCACAGATCTCTTGAGATCAGCACGTTTGGCGCGTACTGATACGCTTTCAGATCGTAACCGCTGTCAACGTTCAGCATCATGCCGTCAATCGCGCCGGTTTTCAGCGCGTTATAGGTTGGATCGCCCCAGGGCATGGTTACCGGCGTCGCGCCAGCATTTTGCAGAAAATCCCGGTGCCAGAAGCTGGCAGCGCGCCATGTGCCGCCCTTAATCTCGCCCAGATCCGGCATCGCTTTTCTGCTGAAAAAGGCCAGCGGGTAGCCGGTTTCCATAAAAACGCTCACCACATTATTTTTCTTCAGCTCTGCCGGCAAGGCGGGAATGTCAGCGTATACGTGGCGGAAGAATGCAACCTGTTGTGCACCCGCTGGGCCGACAGGAAAGCTTTTGAAGATCTGATGCAGCGGTAACCGTTCGGCGTTGTACTCCGGCACAACGGTTGCCATATCAACATCGCCCATGCTGACCTTGCCTAACGCCTCATAGCTGGTGTTAAGCTCGCCGCCCCAGTGTGCGTCGATCTTCAGGCGACCCTGCGACTCTTTTTCAATTGCCGGGAAAAATACGTCGTTAATGAAACGGGTACGCATACCGCCCAGCGGCTCATGATCGCTGTAAGCGAGAATTTCGGTAGCTGATGCAGCAGCGGGCAGTAGCGATATGGTAAGTAAAAGGGCCATCAGCGTTTTATGTGAATATCCAGTTTTCATGCGTGTCCTTCGCGTTGGTGAAAGATTAAAGCGTTATTCGGCGTTGCCATGAGAGATCTTCTCTCTATCCGCCAGCCAGCGCTGACCTGCTTCCTTCATTTGCTTTTCAAGGTCGCTGCCGCGAGTCGCGAAAACGCGGTTTACCGGGAAGCCGCTTTTATCCAGCAGATAAGCCAGCGCGGCGTATTCGCGCGGATACTTCGCCACCGTTTCTTGATCAATATCGACGATGCCGAGCGGGAAGGTGAAGCTGCCCATATCGTAAATACTCTGGCGGTGAAACAGTTTCCAGACACCGTTGCGTTTTTCTGCCATGTCATAAAAGCGGTTGTGGGTGGTGCAGCCGATATTCAGCTTCACATTTTCAGCGACGATCATCGCGTTAGTTTCTACAATCGCCCTGGTGGCGTCGGCATTGAAGGTCACGACCGGCGTACCGATCAGATGTTTTGTCCGAGCGTCTGATGCGCCCATGCGCATTGAGCCGTCGACAAAATCACTGGCCAGACCTTCAAACCAGGTGATTTCAATAGTGCCATCCGGGTGGAACAGATCGCGAAGCTGTTCCCACTCGCCCAGATCGCGGTGGATCCATCCTGTAAGCAGGTCGGTAATTTGTTGACGATCGTCCAGATAAGTATGCATAGCGTGTCAGCTCTTGATGAAGGAGGGACTTCAGTTTGATCGCGATTATAGATAAAATCCAGTAGATCAAACTGACCAATTATTCAGTTTAAATGAATGATGAGGGTAGTATATGGAGCTGCGTCACCTGCGCTATTTTCTCGCCGTCGCGGAGGAGGGCCATTTTGGGCGCGCCGCTGAGCGGTTAAATATTGTACCGCCTGCGCTCAGTATGCAAATCAAAGCGCTGGAAGAGGAACTGGGCGGTCCACTATTTATGCGCACCAGCCGGAAAGTAGAGCTGACAGAAGCAGGGCGGTTGTTGCAGGTAGAGGCGCAGCGCACCCTGGATCAGGCTGAAAACGCCCGACTGACGGTACAGCGCTCGATACGCGGCGAGAGCGGTCGGGTGCGCGTTGGTTTTGCTGGTAATGCCGTGTTCAGCGGAAAATTAACAAAAGATATGCGAGCGTTTCGCAAAGCCTATCCTGATGCTGAACTGGTGGCGCGTGAAGTCGCACCGCTGTTGCAGGCGGAGGCTATCCTCTCCGGGCAGCTCGATATTGGTTATACACCCGATCACAGCCTCCTTCACGCGCCGGGACTGTTGTCTGAAACGGTCGGTGTCTGGAAACGTCTGGTGGCAATCGCCGACAATCATCCGCTGGCCGAACGTCCTTATCTGACGGTGGATATGTTGGCGGATGAGCCGATTGTTTTTTACGATAGTCACAGCGCGGATGATCGGCTTTACACGGCGCTCACCACGCTACTGGGCCGCGCCCCCCAGACTGCGCATCGTACCTCCAGCACCCTGAGCGTCCTCACCCTGGCGGCCGCAGGACAAGGGCTGGCGCTGGTTCCAGAGCCGCTGCTGAATATTTCTATTCCGGGGTTGGTGTACCGTCCGTTGGATGCTCCGGAACTGTCGGCTAATCTGATGCTGATCAGCCGAATGATAGAGAATAGCGGCGCTGTACAGGCTTTCCTGACCATCGCGCGTGAAAATGCACGGCCAGAACATAGAGTGTAAGCACAGCAAGCCATACTTGTTTGGTTTCCTGTTAACGCAAGGTAACCACGGCTAAATCCAGAGCTGGCGCATTTTGCCGCGCCAGTTTCTCCTTCTTAGCATCTCCCGCCACAGCAGAAAGCACCACTCTTCTGTCCTGATTTTTGACATGAATAATTAAAGCAATTGTCAGTTACGGAGATATGAAAAGCTCTCTTATTTAATTGACCGGGAGCTTAAATAATTAAATCACGACTGCCGTTCAGATTCCTTTTGATATATCATATAACATACTCCGGTAGTTTAATGTGTTTTTGATGGGTCTGCATTCAGTATTTACATCATCTGAATGTGTAACAAAATAAGTCAATTGCTAATATTAATATTCATCTCACTTATAATATCCGCGCCGCTTAAATTTGATTTGCATCAATGAATTAGTTAGGTGTTACTATAATTAAGATGATTATTAATTAGAGGGGAGGCATTTCTTTATCTTTTCAAAAAAGAAAGAATGGTTCGGCTGTATAGAGTCTTGTCGACATTTCCCATTATTATAATTTAGAGGAAAGTCATTGAGCATTATCTTATTCCAGCGTCTGTATCTGGAGTATTGATGCTGTGCGGTATTTTGTTCTACCATGCTTTCGTAAAGAAACGTCCATCCACTCAACCATTCATTCTTCAGGGAAAGGGATCGCTATGGCCAATACGTTCCAGAACGAAGTGCCTAAGGCACGTATTAATTTAAAGTTAAGCCTGCATACCGGAGGTGCGCAAAAGAAAGTTGAATTACCTCTGAAGCTATTAACCGTTGGTGATTTCAGTAATGGCAAAGAGTCCCGTCCGTTATCTGAAAGAGAAAAAATAAACGTCAACAAAAATAACTTTAACAGCGTACTTTCAGAATTCAGCCCGGAAGTAAATCTTACCGTCAAGAATACGCTGGCGGGCGACGGCTCGGAAGAGAGCGTGAAATTACGCTTCTCAGATATGAAAGACTTCGAGCCAGAGCAGGTTGCACGCCAGATCCCTCAGCTGCGCGCCATGCTGGCCATGCGTAATTTATTACGCGACCTCAAATCCAATCTGCTGGATAACGCCACTTTCAGAAAAGAGCTCGAGAAAATTCTTAAAGATCCGGCGCTGTCCCAGGAATTACGCGATGAGATGAGCGCGCTTGCCCCGAAATAAGGCGCGCACGTTTTTTTAATGGATTACACGAGAGAATGCTGATGTCTGTTAATACTGAAACAAGCCCGGCACAGGGGCAAACCACGGTTCTTGAGAAAGAGGGCGTTTACGCGTCTCTTTTTGAAAAAATTAATCTTGCTCCGGCGTCAAGCCTGGGCGATATCAACGCGTTTCTGGACGATGCGGCGCTGTCCGAAGCCCCGGCGGGCGAACGCCTGACCGCCGCGATGCAGGTCTTCATGGACTGCATCCGCAAGTCCGGACAGCAGGTGGAAAAACTCGACAAAACGCTGATTGACCACCACATCGCCGAGCTGGACTTCCAGATCAGCCGCCAGCTCGACGCGGTGATGCACCACAACGAGTTCCAGAAGGTGGAATCCCTGTGGCGCGGCCTGAAGCAGCTGGTGGACAACACCGACTACCGCCAGAACGTGAAAACCGAAATCCTGGACGTCTCCAAAGACGACCTGCGTCAGGACTTCGAAGATGCGCCTGAACTGATTCAAAGCGGCCTGTACTGGCACACCTACACCGCCGAGTATGACACCCCGGGCGGCGAGCCGATTGGTTCGGTCATCTCCTCCTACGAATTCGACGCCAGCCCGCAGGACATCGCGCTGCTGCGCAACATCTCCAAAGTCTCTGCCGCTGCGCACATGCCGTTTATCGGCTCCGTGGGCCCGAAATTCTTCCTGAAGGATTCGATGGAAGAGGTGGCCGCAATTAAGGATATCGGCAACTACTTCGACCGCGCGGAATACATCAAGTGGAAATCCTTCCGCGACACCGACGACTCCCGCTACATCGGGCTGGTGATGCCGCGCGTGCTGGGCCGCCTGCCGTACGGTCCGGACACCGTGCCGGTGCGCAGCTTCAACTACGTTGAGCAGGTGAAGGGCCCGGATCACGAGAAGTACCTGTGGACCAGCGCGTCGTTCGCCTTCGCCTCCAACATGGTGAAGAGCTTCATCAACAACGGCTGGTGCGTGCAGATTCGCGGTCCGCAGGCGGGCGGCGCGGTGAAAGACCTGCCGATCCACCTGTATGACCTCGGCACCGGCAACCAGGTGAAAATCCCGTCCGAGGTGATGATCCCGGAAACCCGCGAGTTCGAGTTCGCCAACCTGGGCTTCATTCCGCTCTCCTACTACAAGAACCGCGACTACGCGTGCTTCTTCTCGGCGAACTCCACCCAGAAGCCGGCCCTGTACGACACCGCGGACGCGACCGCCAACAGCCGCATCAACGCGCGCCTGCCGTACATCTTCCTGCTGTCGCGCATTGCGCACTACCTGAAGCTGATCCAGCGCGAAAACATCGGTACGACGAAAGACCGTCGCCTGCTGGAGCTGGAGCTGAACACCTGGGTGAAAGGGCTGGTGACGGAAATGACCGATCCGGGCGACGAGCTGCAGGCGTCACACCCGCTGCGCGACGCGAAGGTGGTGGTGGAAGACATCGAGGACAACCCGGGCTTCTTCCGCGTGCGTCTGTACGCGGTGCCGCACTTCCAGGTGGAAGGGATGGACGTGAATCTGTCTCTGGTCAGCCAGATGCCGAAAGCGAAAGCGTAAGGCGGGAGCAGGGATGAAAATTTATCGTCCACTGTGGAACGAGGGGGCATTGCTGTCCCCTCAGCAGTTCCAGCAGCAGACTGAGTGGGAGTCTTTTCGCAGTGCCGGCGTTTCGGCGCTGGTTTCTCCTTTCCCATGGGGAGTGGAAAAGATCGCGTTTAACGACAGCCTTCTTTCATCGGGCCTGATCCAGATTTCACAGTTACGTCTGTGGCTGGATGACGGTACGCTGATTGATGCTCAACAAAGCGATTTACCGCCTGCTCCTCGTGAGCTGGATCCTGCTCAACTGGCGGGTCTTGATACTGTAACGGTAGTTATTGCGCTACCGCATATGCAGCCCGGCGTGATTAACGTGGAACAAGAAGGGACAAGGGCCGATCGTCCGCTTCGCTACCGCGAAGAGTGGGTAACCGTGCAGGATGCCTTTGGTTCTGAAGAAGAGTCCATAGCGGTTGCCCGCTTCAATTGCACGATCCGGTTTGCCCATGAAAATAATGACGCCTGGAAGGTCTGCCCTGTAGCAAGACTCATTCGTGACGGGCAAAACGCCTGGCGTCAGGATCCATCTTTCATTCCTCCTGTTGCGTCATTTGCCGCCAGTCCGGTTCTGCGTGAACGTCTCGTGCTGCTTAATCGCCAGCTGCGCTCCCGACGCCAGCGGCTGATGACCATGCGTCGTGAAAGTAATGAAAGGCTCGCCGACTTTGCGGTTGCCGATGTCTCTCTGTTCTGGCTTCTCAATGCGCTTAACTCGCACGCCAGAGTCCTGACGGAATATGAACGCTTCCCGGCACGACCACCTGAACAGGTATGGGCTGAGCTCGCCCGTCTGGCAGGTAGCATGCTGACCTTCTCGCTGGAACACGATCTTGACGCGATTCCGGGCTATGACCATGCAGAGCCGGCCAGCGCTTTTCCTCCGCTCTTTGAGCTGGTGACTGAACTGCTGGAAGCAAGCTTGCCCTCTCGCGTTATCGCACTGGAGATGTCGCGTCCGGACGGACAGACCTGGAAGGCAAACCTCCACGATATCCGTCTGCGTGAAGAGGCCGACCTTTATCTTTCCGTACGTTCAGATGTCCCGGCCTGGCAGATCGCCGATAAGTTTCCGGCACTTTGTCAGGCAGGCTCCCCTGATGACGTCAATGTCATTTATGGCGCTGCACTTAAGGGTATCCCGCTTATCCCGGTAAACAGGGTTCCTGCCGCACTCCCGGTACGTATGGAAAACCAGTACTTCGCACTTGATATGGAAAGCGCAGCTGCGCATGAAATGCAGGAGCAGGGAGTGTGTATGTTCTACGTTCCCGAGTTGCTGGGGGCGCTGGAGCTTGAACTGTTTGCGGTGCTGCGCTCATGAGAACGGAAATTGATATTGACCAGTTGATGACGGAGACCTGGCTCACCGTCACCATGCTGAAGAAAGGTGCCGTCACCCACAATGGCAATGCGCTTTACGATAAATGTGTAAAGCAGGTTGAAAGCGTGCGTGAAGCGCTGGAGCGTGCCGGATACGACGATGCCAGCGTGGACCATATCTCTTATGCACAGTGCGCATTGCTGGACGAGACGGTGATGAGCCGTAAATCTGAAACCACCGGAGAAGGTGAAGAGACTGCCGTCGATGAAGGACAGATGGCATGGCGCAGGGCACCGCTCCAGGCCCGCTTTTTTGGCTCACTTCGGGCGGGTGAAGCACTCTGGGACCGCATTGCGGAAGTACTGCGCCAGCCAGCGCCTAATACAGCGGTTCTGACCTGCTATCACAGGGTGATCGCGCTGGGATTTCAGGGGTTGTACAGCCTGAACGCCGTCAGCCAGGCGCAGCGGGATGAGGTGGTCAAAGCCCTTTCTGAGCGCGTTTCTCCGCCAGATGCCGGTCTCTCCCTGGTTGTCCATCGGACGGGTAAACACCGCTGGAGCCTGATGCGGTCCGTCTGGTTCTGGATTGTACTGGCCATCATCGTGACGGGTGTGGTCTGGTGGGGAGGCCATCTGTGGCTCCAGGCGCTGTTGTCGGCGCAATTACCGGAGCTGCACGGCTAATGCGTAAATCAGTCATTTTTTCGGTTGTCCTGCACACGCTTGCGGGTGTTGCAACGCTGCTGTGGTTGCTCTGGTCTTTCATTCCGGTAGGGAATGTGATGAAAGGTCTGGGCACGCTGCTGCTTGTGGGTCTGGCATGCTGGACGGTTTTAAAAAACTGTCGACGTGGGGATCCTGAATCCGACGCTAGTGCCGAAAGCGTTGATCTGCCATTGCTGGACAATCAGGGGCCGGTGGTGCTGGTCTGCGGTGACCGTCTGGATGCGCTATTTCAGGAGCAACCTCTGCGTAAAACTGCGCAGGGCTGGTGGCTGAGAGCGGGTGATGTCTCTCGCTTAACCGACGTTGTCCGCAGCATTCAGGTTCAGTTCCCACGGCAGATCGGCGAGCTCTCGGTGATGTACGTCTGCCAGCCCGATCTGCATCAGGATGAAGCCGTTCTGCGCTCCACGCTGAAAACTCTCCGCCAGCAGATTAAACAGATACATTCGCTGACGGGCTTTACATTACCGGTTGTGGTGAGTGCCGAATTTTCCGGACCTGAAACGCCGTGGGTGCTCGTGCGCGGAGACAAACCGGTAGTCTATGCGGAGAATGCCTCACCGCAGGCGCTCATCGACTGGCAGCAGGAAGGTGAGAACGTCGAGGTGCTGCCGGTGCTCGGTCAGGCTTTTTCATTTATCCGTAATACCCTGCTTGATGAGCTGGAGAAATCCGATCGGTTAACGCCGCCTGTTCATGCCTTTGCCGTGGCAATACGTCTGGGTTCCGTTAATCCAGAAACGCTGTCCGTCTGGTCAGGCTGGCTCTGTTCCCGCACCTGCCTGCGGTTTTCCCGGAAGGCCAATTCGCCTGCTCCGGCCAGCCAATTCCCTGATGCTGTTCTGCCGCTGCTGACCCCTTTTGCCTCTCTGGTGCAGGGGGGGCAGCGTACCCGCCGTCTCGTTCTGCTGATGTGGTTATGTGCCCTGGTGGCGCTGGGTATGTCTGCCCTTAACAACCGGGACCTGATCCGTCAGGTGGGCACCGATCTACAGCGCTGGAACGCGATCCCGATGAACCACTACGGTCCTAAAGCCGAATCGTTGGCGGTACTGAAACAGGATGCGCTCCTGCTTGAGCGCTGGCAGCGGCAAGGGGAACCGGTCCGTTACGGACTGGGCTATTACCCGGGACAACGCCTGTGGCTGGCAGTGCAGCAGGCCATTGATACCTGGGTTCCACCTCCGGCACCTAAACCTGTACAGGTGCCTAAAATCGTCCGCCTCGACAGCATGTCACTGTTCGACACTGGCAAATGGGCGCTGAAACCGGGTTCCACGAAGCTGCTGGTGAACTCGCTGGTGGGCATCAAGGCGAAGCCCGGCTGGCTCATCGTGGTAGCCGGTCACACCGACAGCACCGGCGACGACAAATCCAACCAGGTGCTTTCGCTCAAGCGCGCGGAATCGGTGCGCGACTGGATGCGCGATACCGGCGACGTGCCGGAAAGCTGTTTCGCGGTGCAGGGCTATGGCGAAAGCCGCCCGATCGCAACCAACGACACGACCGAAGGCCGGGCGCTGAACCGCCGTGTCGAAATCAGCCTGGTGCCGCAGGCGAACGCCTGCCAGCTGCCGGGCGCAACAACCGCGTCACAGGATATACGTGACGTTTCAACTCAAGAAATGGAGAAATAACATGGCAATTCCAGTCTATCTGTGGCTCAAGGACGACGGCGGCGCGGACATCAAAGGGTCTGTGGACGTTAAGGACCGCGAGGGCAGCATCGAGGTGGTGGCGCAGGAGCACAACCTGTACATCCCGACCGACAACAACACCGGCAAGCTGACCGGCACGCGTATCCACACGCCGTTCCTGTTCACCAAGGAAATCGACTCCTCCAGCCCGTACCTGTACAAGGCGGTGACCACCGGCCAGACCCTGAAATCGGCTGAATTCAAGTGGTACAAAATCAACGACGCGGGCCAGGAAGTGGAGTACTTCAACACCAGGCTGGAAAACGTGAAGGTGGTGAAGGTGAACCCGCTGATGCACGACGTCAAGGATCCGTCCTTCGAGAAGCACAACCATCTGGAGCAGATTGAGCTGCGCTACGAGAAAATCACCTGGACCTATAAAGACGGCAACATTATTCATTCCGATTCCTGGAACGAACGCACAACTGCGTAATTACCCGTCATCCTTCGCGCCGCAGGTGCGTTGGCTGCGTTCGCTCACCCCGGTCACATAGTTATCTATGCTCCCGGGGATTCGCGAACTTGCCGCCTTCCTGCGACGCGAATGATTTAGGGTAATCGTCTTTGCGGACAGGAAACCCTGTCCGCCGTTTTTGCTGAGCGCCTGCCCCGCGGACGCTCAGCAAAGAACACACAACCTGCCTGCCTGACCTGATGCGCTTTGGTAAGTCAACAGCGAGGGGCGGTAGCATGCCCGGAACTGATAAAGAGAGACTCTCATGGAAAATCCTGCCGTTCTGTTACGCCGTCTTAATCCCTACTGCGCCCGCGCGATGGAAGGGGCCGCCTCCCTGTGTCAGACCCGCGCGCACGCGGAAATCCTCCCCGAGCACTGGCTGCTGAAGCTGCTGGAGCAGGGCGAAGGGGACATCACGGTGATTGCCCGCCGCTACGAGTGGGACATGGACGCGATATGGCAGGACCTGCTGGCGTTTCTCGACCGGCTGCCGCGCTCGGTGCGCAGCCGCCCGGAGCTCTCTGACGGCATCCGCACCCTGATGCAGAACGCGTGGCTGCACGCCTCGCTGGCGGGGGAAACGCAGATCCGCAGCGTGCACCTGCTGATGGCGATTGTCGAAAAGCCGTCGCTGGCGCGCTGCGACGGCCTGTGGCCGCTGACCACCACCGGGCTGAGCCAGCTTGAGCGCCTGCGCGGGCTGCTGGACGCGCAGTCCGACGAGCGCGAAGAGGTGCAGCAGGAAGAAGAATTAGCCCAAAGTGACGAGGTGGCGTTCGTGGGCCGTCCGGTGAATGCGGATATCAGGGAAGGGGAGCTCAGCCCGGCGCTGCAGAGCGCGCTGGATAAGTTCACCCTCGACGTCACCGCCCGCGCGCGGGACGGCAAAATCGACCCGGTATTTGGCCGCGACAATGAAATTCGCCAGATGGTGGACATTCTCTCGCGCCGGCGCAAGAACAACCCGATTCTGGTGGGCGAGCCGGGCGTGGGCAAAACCGCGCTGGTGGAAGGGCTGGCGCTGCGCATTGCCGAAGGCAACGTCCCGGACAGCCTGAAGCCGGTCTCCGTGCGCACCCTCGACCTCGGCCTGCTGCAGGCGGGCGCGGGCGTGAAGGGCGAGTTCGAGCAGCGCCTGAAAAACATCATTGAGGCGGTGCAGCAGTCGCCGCTGCCGGTGCTGCTGTTTATCGACGAGGCGCACACCATCATCGGCGCGGGCAACCAGGCGGGCGGCGCGGACGCCGCCAACCTGCTCAAGCCCGCCCTGGCGCGCGGCGAGCTCAGAACCATCGCCGCCACCACCTGGAGCGAGTACAAGCAGTACTTCGAGCGCGACGCCGCGCTGGAGCGCCGCTTCCAGATGGTGAAGGTGGACGAGCCGGACGACGACACCGCCTGCCTGATGCTGCGCGGCCTGAAGTCCCGCTACGCGGAGCACCACGGCGTGCACATCACCGACGAGGCCGTTCGCGCCGCCGTCACCCTCTCAAGACGCTACCTGACGGGCCGACAGCTGCCGGACAAGGCGGTTGACCTGCTGGACACCGCCTCCGCGCGCGTGCGCATGAGCCTCGACACCGTGCCCGAGCCGCTGACCCGCATGAAGGCGCAGCTCACCGCGCTGGATATGGAGAAGCAGGCGCTGCTGGAGGATATCGCGGTCGGGAGCACCTCCCACGGCGAGCGCCTGGCGGCGATTGAGCAGGAGGAGGGCCGCATCCTTCTGGCGCTTGAGGCGCGGGAAGCCCAGTACGGCGACGAGCTGAAGCTCACGGAGCAGCTGCTGGCCTGCCGCCAGGACATCTCCCGCCAGGCGGACATCGCGGACCTGCAGCGCCAGCTCGGCGACGTGCAGCAGGGCAGCCCGCTGCTGGGGCTGGACGTGGACGCCCGCACCGTGGCAACGGTGATTGCCGACTGGACCGGCGTGCCGCTCTCCTCGTTAATGAAGGACGAGCAGACGGAGCTGCTGAGCCTGGAAGAGAGCCTGGCCACGCGCGTGGTGGGCCAGGACGCCGCGCTGAACGCCATTGCGCAGCGCCTGCGCGCCGCCAAAACTGGCCTCGCGCCGGAGAATGGCCCGCAGGGCGTGTTCCTGCTGGTCGGCACCAGTGGTACCGGCAAAACCGAGACCGCGCTGGCACTGGCCGATGAACTCTTCGGCGGCGAAAAATCGCTGATTACCATTAACCTCTCCGAGTACCAGGAGCCGCACACCGTCAGCCAGCTGAAGGGCTCGCCTCCGGGCTACGTCGGCTACGGCCAGGGCGGCATCCTCACCGAGGCGGTGCGCAAGCGCCCGTACAGCGTGGTGCTGCTCGATGAGGTCGAGAAAGCGCACCGGGACGTGATGAACCTGTTCTACCAGGTCTTTGACCGCGGGTTTATGCGAGACGGCGAGGGGCGCGAAATCGACTTCCGCAACACGGTGATCCTGATGACTTCCAACCTCGGCAGCGACCATCTGATGCAGTTGCTGCAGGAACAGCCGGAGGCCACCGACGGCGACCTGCACGAGCTGCTGCGCCCGATCCTTCGCGACCACTTCCAGCCCGCGCTGCTGGCCCGCTTCCAGACGGTGATTTACCGTCCGCTGGCGCAGGCGGCGATGCGCACCATCGTCGGGATGAAGCTGAACCAGGTGAGCAAGCGTCTGGCGCGTCACTACGGTATGAAAACCACGATTGCTGACAGCCTGCTGGACGCGCTGACCGATGCCTGCCTGCTGCCGGATACCGGGGCGCGCAACATCGACAGCCTGCTGAACCAGCAAATTCTGCCGGTGCTGAGCCAGCAGCTGTTAAGCCATATGGCTGCGGGGCAGAAACCTGAATCACTGAGCCTGGGCTGGGATGAGGAAGAGGGGATTGTGCTGGCCTTCGATGAGCACACAGAAGTGGTGGCGTCATGATCGATTCTTTAATAAGCAAGGCTGACGGCCAGATACAACAGCTGCTGGGCCAGTCACGCTATCGCGTTGACGTGCATGGCTGCGCTGAACATCTGGACGTGCTGCGCTTCAGCGCGGTGGAGTCCCTCAGCCAGCCCTGGCGTTATGACGTAGTCGTGACCTGCGCCTCTGCGGATATTGCCTGCGACACGCTGCTGCTGAAACCGGCGTCATTCACCTTCCAGACGCCGGTATTTAACGGGACACCGGCGCTGCCGGTCCGCACGGTTTACGGCGTGGTGGCGTCATTCCGCCGCATCTCAACCTCGAATGAGGATACCCGTTACGCCCTGACGCTGGTTCCCCGCATTGCGCTTCTTGGCCTGACGACAGGCAGTGAGGTTTACCTCAGCCAGTCGGTCACGGAGGTGGTTGAACAGGTCCTGCGTAAACACGGTCTGGAAGGCCCCGATTTTGCGTTCCGGCTCTCCCGGGAATACCCGTCCCGTGAGCTCATCACCCGGTGGCGGGAAACTGACCTTGAGTTTATCCAGCGCCTGCTGGCAGAGGTGGGCATTTACTGGCGCTATGAGATGGACAGCCGTCTCGAACAGGACGTGGTGATATTCCAAGACAGCCAGCAGCAGTATGAAACGGGCGTCACGCTGCCGCTGCGTAACCAGGCCGGAATGAGCGACAGCGGGCAGGAGAGCGTCTGGGATATCCAGACTGCATACAACGTGGTGAGCGGAAGTGTGGCCACCCGCGACTACAACTACCGCGAGGCGCTGACGCCTCAGGACAGCTCTGAGAGTATCAGCAGCCCGGACGGTATCACCACAGGGGAAACGTACCACTACGCGGAGCCTTTCCTGACGGCAGGCGATGCGGAAAGCGCCGAGACCGGGGCATACTTCGCCCGTCTGCGTCACGAACGCATCCTGAACGCACAGTATCGCGTCAGCGGGTACTCCTCCAGCCCGCATCTGGCGCCGGGTCAGGTGCTGGAAACGGACGGAACACTCCCCGATGCCGTGAAAGACGGCATCGTCATCACCACCGTGCGCACCCGTGGTTCACGCAAAAGCAGCTTTACGCTGACGTTTGAGGGTATCCCCTACAGCGAAACCGTCTGCTGGCGTCCGGTACTGCTTAACCGCCCGGTGATATCCGGCTCGCTGCCTGCCCGGGTGGAAAGCACGCAGAAAGGCGACACCTACTCCTGGCTGGACCCGGACGGGCGCTACAGGGTGAGGCTGGACTTTGACCGCAACGGTACCGAGCAGGGCTATGCGTACCTGTGGCTGCGGCTGGCGAAACCCTATGCCGGTGACACATACGGTTTTCATTCCCCGCTTCTCGACGGCACGGAAGTAGCTGTTGCTTTTGACGGCGGCGACCCGGACCGTCCGTATATCGCTTACGCCCTGCATGACTCAGAACACCCGGACCACGTCACCCGCGACAACCACACGCGGAACGTGTGGCGGACACCGGCGAACAACAAGCTGCGGATGGAGGATAAGCGCGGCGAGGAGCATATCAAGCTCGCGACGGAATACGGCAAAACGCAGCTCAACATGGGGCATCTGGTCAATAGCCAGCGTGAAAAACGCGGTGCCGGTTTTGAACTGCGCACGGATGAGCATGGTGCAGTCCGTGCGGCAAAAGGGCTGTTCCTGACGGCGGATGGCCAGGCCAAAGCACAGGGCCAGGTGCTGGAGATGGCGCCTGCGATTAACCAGATTAATCAGGCCAACAGCCAGATGCAGGCGCTGAACAGTGCTGCGGAAGCCGCCGGGGCGCTGGTATCGGATATCAGCACCCAGATGAGCCTCGTCACCGACAGAATCAAAGACCTTCAGTCTGCCGTGCTGCTGGGTAGCGCGCCGCAGGGCGTGGCACTGACCTCAGGGGAGCACCTTCAGCTCAGCAGCACCCGTAATACGATGATCAATGCAGGTCAGCATCTTGATGTCGGTGCGATGAAAAATCTGTCGGTGAGCGTGGAAAAGGCGCTGGGGCTGTTCGTGCATAAAGACGGGGCGAAGGTTGTCGCGAATCAGGGAGATATTGAGATTCAGGCTCAGCACAACACCTTGTCATTACTTGCTCAGCAGCAAGCCACCATTACCAGTAAAGACGGCGAAATTATTATCAGCACGCCGGAAACCCTGACGCTGAACGGTGGTGGATCATATATGAAACTGAGTAAGAACGGCATTGAGCATGGTTCTGAGGGGATGATGGTGATGAAGGTGGCTAATTACCTTGTTCCTGGTTCAGGCGCGTCACTGAAGAATGTTGCACAGGTATTTAATAAAAGCAGCCTCGGATCGGCTACTTCTGCAGTACAACAGCAAAGTGAATATCCACAACAGTCAAAGCTGCGGCGTGGAAGATTTTCTCGATAAGGAGTATCTATGAAAATTTGCTATCCCATCAGAAACACCAACGGCCAGGAGTTCCGCTCGCTGGATGAGGTCATGCGGCTTATTGACGATGAGGCTTATGGGACATGGCTGTTGGCAGCAAATGGCCTGTGGCATGGAGGCATCCATATCAGCGATGTCACTAATCCTTTTTCAGCGCTTAACCCGGATGCCCTGAATACTGAAGACCCCGTGCCCCTGCAGTTCATGGCAGACGGTACTGTTGTTGCGTACCGGTTAAACAGTGAATACCTGACTGCCCCGTACTGTGGACAGCAATTGCGCTACAGCAGCAGCTTCGTTCTGGTGAAATCGCAATGTAAACCCGATCCACAAAAGGAAAAAAGCTGGCTGGAATTTTACAGCCTGTATATGCATTTGGCTCCGGTCGCGGATTATCCGAAGTCTCCCTGTTATAAAGTCCGGGACGGACACAGCGGCATACTGTTACGTCAGTATAAAAACGGGCAAAACGGGCTGCCGGATGGGGAACAAGATAACGGTGAATCTGGGTCTTATCCTGCCCCGGCAAAAACTCAAAAGAGTCTGAAGGCAGGAGATCGTTTTGTCTCATCGCGTACGGGACGTTTTTATGTTGCGAAGAATGGAAACGCTACCCTGACGACCTTTGGCCTGGTCCGTGTATTGAAAGATAATGTTCCGGAAAAAGAACAGTACTGGGTGACGCTGGATCCGAAGTTGATGGAGCCGGACGGTGAAATCCAGGGGCTGATGCCGGAGTGGATGCAGAGGGCAAAACAAAAAGGTGCGTTTAACTCCGTGGAGCTGACGGGCGGAACAGGAGAATGGAAGGTCAGCGCCGGAACGCCTGTCGGGTTTATGGGATGTACGGAATCACCCGGAGAAGGAAGTAACCTTGTAGACAAAGAGTGGTTTGTACATCTGGAGGTAATAAGTGCGGACCTGAATATGCCCGGATTCCTGACCAATCCTGAATGCGTTAAGGGTGAAAAAAGGTCAGTCCTGGTACCAAAAGGAAAGTCTCTGTTTATTCGACAGGATGACGCAGGCCAGCCGATATTTACCCCGATTTCTGCCAGACTGAGCGCGCAATGCCTGCTACCACGGGAATCAACCACGCCTGTTGCCGATGGATCGCAGCAATGGTGGTACAAGGTCAGCGGGAGTGGTTGGTTGCCGCAAAGTAATGTGGAAGAGGCGGGTCAGTACGACCTGCTGAAACTTGGTTTCCAGGCGCTCGAGGAAAACAGCGGCAGTGATGTGATGGAAAGCCCGTACGAAGGCTGGGTACCACAGGCGTTTGGAGCGATCAGCCAGTCGGCTGAGCAGGGAGCGGGCTATCGGTACGGTCTGGTGCCGCAATTTTACCGTGATCTGATGGCAGAAATTGACAGTAACAAAGACGGGGAAGTAACGGCGGAAGAAATAAGGCAGGTGCTGGCAGTGCGGGATCCGCTGGTGAAGAATGTGGTGAACCGACTGGTAGTAAAACATCACAGCGAATGGTGTAAGGGGCGTTCAACAGGACGCTGGGAAGGGTTTTATAAGGATCTGGATCCGCTGGAAATAAAGTACTGCGAGAAATGGCAGGCGGATCTGGAATGGATGAGCAAGGTGCCGCCGTTTGATAAGGATGAGGCTGTGTGGCATTTTCATCCGGTGATGTTTTTGGATGCGATTGGGCAGAAACATGATAAGCAAGTAATTTTCCCGCTAACCGTGAAGCCGGAAAACGATCCCGGACATATATGGTCTCATTATGACTGGAGAAATATGCATCAGTCTAACATGGCTGCATATGGAGCCAATCGTAGTGGAGGGGCCAGAAAGCATGCTGCACGTGATTTGTATACTAAACCTTATGAAAAAGTGGTCGCAATCTGTGATGGCAAAGTTCTTGGTACGAATCCTTTCTATGATGGAACGAATGAGATAGCTATTTTTCATACAACAGCAGATGGTCGTAAATTTATTGTTAGATATGGGGAACTTGATCCGACAAGCATTAAAGTAAAAATTGGCGATGAAGTAAAACAAGGGCAACATATAGGTGATACAGGCAAACTTATAAATTCGAAGACAGGTCAACCAACATTGAAATTCGGAGGGACCATTGTTTATATGCTCCATCTTGAATTATATACTGGGAAGGTTTCTTGTAATATTAATCCTCCACTTACAGATAAAGCAAAACTTCCTTTTTTAAGGCGTAATGATTTGGTTGATCCTATTGACATTTTATCAGAAGGATATGCTAATACATTTGATAAGATCATTTCCAAGGGAGAACGTATTAATATAACAAGTCTACATACATCTGAGAATGGGAAAGCTTTTATAAAAGGATGGGAGTCATTATTTCTTGGTGCTTATAATGACTCGCACGGATATTGCACTATAGGTTATGGTCATTTAATTGAAAAGAAAAGGTGTGAGAATATCTCATTGCCACCTGAGTTTCAGGGGGGGATAACTCAAGCTGAAGCAAGTGAAATATTTAACGTGGATTTGGTAAGGTTTGAAGATGGTGTCAAAAGAAATATTAAAGTCGATTTGCATCAATATGAATTTGATGCTCTTGTAAGTTTGTTGTTTAATTGTGGGGAGTTTTTCTTTTCATCTGGCGGGGCTCCAAATTTACTTAAATTAATTAATTCAGGAAGCTATGAGTCTGCTGCTAATGAATTCTTGGATATAACAAATGGTGGCGACTTGGGTCTTTTGAAAAGACGCGCATCTGAAAAGGAATTATTTACAAATAATGTCTATAATTTTAATAATTAAATGTGGAGTATATTTATTGTGAATAAATTTCTGCTAATGTTGTCATTTTTTTTGTCTTTATCTTGCATGAAACTTAGAGCGGAAAATGTCAAGGCAGATGTATTGCCATCAGGTAACTCAATGGCTTGGCAGGGGTATGTTATATCCGATCCTATTATTCCTGGCGAGGAAGGTTTTACTAAGGATTTAATTGATAATATTTTCAAAGGAAAAGAAATTATTATTGATGATAAAAATGTAACTGTCGGAGATATTTGCAAGTATGAATATAGTAAGGAAACTATAACTCCTTTAGAATACTGGCATAGTAAAAAGACGGCTGATTTCTATAAAAAACTCTTTTCTTTTTATAACATAAATTTAGGGGGGGAGGTGAACTTAATTACTCCGATAAATCCCTCTATAAAATGTGGCTATCCGTTTACTTATTTTATCGAGGTTGATAATTCATTATTGTTTGTTTTTAATAATCGTGCAATTATTTACTCACATAGCAATAGCAATAGCAATAGCAATAGCAATAGCAATAGCAATAGCAATAACAAATTTTATGCTCCCGGTGCTGTATGTGTGCATAAAGAGCAGTCAGCAGAAAAAATACTTGAAAATGGTGATGTCGAGGAGTGTTTTTATAAAGGTGAAAATATTTACGATTCTTATCAAAAATATAGAAGTGACTTAACTACTGATAACAAAAAATATCTCCAAGAAAATATGGAGTTAAATAAAGACTTCTCCATGAAATGTAATAATGGATGCATCGCTGTTATATATAAATGGGATGGTCCTGATAGACTTACCATTACTCAGCAGTTTGAGGGAGGAGAAACAGAGATCTCCTTTGCTAAAGAAAGTCAGGGTTGTCGAGTCGTGACTAAGTCGTTTCCCGATTAATTAAATTTTCCATATCCGCTGGGGATATTGTGCAAAGGCTATTCCAAATGTTTCGGATGGATACATCAAGAATGAAAAATGCGGGCTCGCCCTGACGATAATTTTGAGGGAAGACTGCCCACCTATTTGAATGAACGTAAAAGTTCGATAACGGTGAATCTCTATCTCTGTCAGTTTTATGCTCTAACTAGCCTTTTATTTAATATTCAACCCTTACGCAAAGAGTCGTTACTCCAGGTTCCAAAAAGAAGTTTCGGCTCCTCTACTTTTGTCAGATGATGACCGTTAACATGGTGATAGAATTTAAAATGCAGAATTATATAACGTTATTTTTCTTGTTGATTTTTTCTAACCTAAGTCAAGCAGATGAAATACCTACATCATTAAATATAGGTATTGTATCTTCATTAAATTCAGAGTCGCAAATTTCGACAACTAAAGACAGTTTGCGTGGGAACGGTATTATAATATGTTTGACGGAGAAAAATTCTTGCACTACCTATCAAGAAAGTGATTTTTCAAGCGTGCAAGCTAATGACTCTGTCGAAGATGTTGAGACAGGGAAACGCATATATTCATATTCTTTCAATGGTCCGAAAAACCAATATTTAAAGAGTGGAATTGGTCTGGCTTTTATATTCCCCAGGGGTGATATCAAAGCTAGTGATGTTGATTTCAATGGAAAACAGAGATTTACAATCAAAAAAGGTAAAGTGAAAGATGTTATTTCATATTGTCTAAGCTCCGAAGGTGTGCATGTTTTATCAAAACTTGACAATATACATCTTTACTACTCCTTAGGTTATGATGTTGAGGCTAATTGTTCTCAAGAGGTATACAAATGAAAGTAAATTTTTGGCATTCTATTTGTATCGGCGTTACTCTGAGTGTTATTTCTTTCGCCTCGTCAGCGATTGACATCCCTGTTGGGATATATTCATTCACTCAACAGGGTGAAGAGCTTATTGACGGGCAGAGAGCAAGTATTACTTGGAATATTGCGATAAAAGACAATAAGAATGCATTCCTTACCATGTCATCATGGCATGCGCCGTTTACCTGTGATGGTAAATATACTGTGTTCAATGAAGGTGCAGAGTTAGCACTAAGTTGGTCCAGTGATGATAACAAAGACACTGAATGCGATACCCCGTCACCGCAAATTCTCCTGAAAAAGTCTTCAACAGGGAACGTCTTAGTTCACAGTGAATTATTCATATGGGATCCCAGTGGCTGGAAACAAACTCGTGTCATTCGTTAGTTAATCTGAGATGAACTCTCAGCAATAATTTAAATTTGTCTGTTCCAGCCATAATAATGGACGGATAAATAAGCACTATGCTGGCATTTGATGAGTTGACTGAAGGAGAAGTATCATGATCGATGCTTTAATAAGCAAGGCGAATGGCCAGATACAACAACTGCCGGGCCAGTCACGCTATCGCGTTGACGTGCATGGCTGTACTGAACATCTGGACGTGCTGCGCTTCAGGGCGGTGGAATCCCTCAGCCAGCCCTGGCGCTATGACGTGGTCGTGACCTGCTCCTCTGCGGATATTGCCTGCGATACGCTGCTGCTGAAGCCGGCGTCATTTGCCTTCCAGACCCCGGTGTATGACGGGACGCCGGCGCTGCCGGTGCGGACGGTTTATGGCGTGGTGGCGTCGTTTCGCCGCATCTCCACCTCGAACGAGGATACCCGTTACGCCCTGACGCTGGTTCCCCGCATTGCGCTTCTTGGCCTGACGAAAGGAAGTGAGGTTTACCTCAACCAGTCGGTTACTGAAGTGGTAGAAAAGGTTCTGCGTAAACACGGTCTGGAAGGACCCGATTTTGCATTCCGGCTCTCCCGGGAATACCCGTCCCGTGAGCTCATCACCCAGTGGCGGGAAACTGACCTTGAGTTTATCCAGCGCCTGCTGGCAGAGGTGGGCATTTACTGGCGCTTTGAAATGGACGGCCGTCTTGAACAGGATGTAATCATTTTTCAGGACAGCCAGCAGCAGTATGAAACGGGCGTCACCCTGCCGCTGCGCAACCAGGCCGGGATGAGCGACAGCGGGCAGGAGAGCATCTGGGATATCCAGACTGCATACAACGTGGTGAGCGGAAGTGTGGCCACCCGGGACTACAACTACCGTGAAGCGCTGAAACCTCAGGACAGCAAGGAAAGTATCAGCAGCCCGGACGGTATCACCACCGGGGAAACGTACCACTACGCGGAGCCTTTCCTGACGGCAGGCGATGCGGAAAGCCCGGAGACCGGGGCCTTCTTCGCCCGACTGCGCCACGAGCGCATCCTGAACGCGCAGCACCGCGTCAGCGGGCATTCCTCCAGCCCGCATCTGGTGCCGGGCCAGGTGCTGGAAACGGACGGCACGTTACCCGATGCCGTGAAGGACGGCATCGTCATCACCACGGTGCGCACCCGTGGTTCACGCAAAAGCAGCTTTACGCTGGCGTTTGAGGGCATCCCCTACAGCGAAACCGTCTGCTGGCGTCCGGCCCTGCTTAACCGCCCGGTGATATCCGGCTCGCTGCCTGCCCGGGTGGAAAGCACGCAGAAAGGCGACACCTATTCCTGGCTCGACCCGGACGGGCGCTACAGGGTGAGGCTGGACTTTGACCGGAGCAGTGCCGAACAGGGCTATGCGTACCTGTGGCTGCGGCTGGCTAAGCCCTATGCCGGAGATACCTGCGGATTCCACTCACCGCTTCTCGACGGCACGGAAGTGGCTGTTGCTTTTGACAGCGGTGACCCTGACCGTCCGTACATCGCTTACGCCCTGCATGACTCAGAACATCCGGACCACGTCACCCGCGACAACCACACGCGTAACGTGTGGCGCACGCCGGCGAATAATAAGGTGCGGATGGAGGATAAGCGCGGCGAGGAGCATATCAAGCTCGCAACAGAGTATGGCAAAACGCAGCTGAACCTGGGCCACCTGGTCAACGGCCGGCGTGAAAAGCGCGGCGCCGGTTTTGAGCTGCGAACGGATGAGCATGGCGCAGTACGTGCGGCAAAAGGGCTGTTCCTGACGGCGGAAGCGCAGGCCAAAGCCCAGGGCCCGGTGCTGGAGATGGCGCCTGCGATAAGTCAGATTAACCAGGCTAACAGCCAGATGCAGGCGCTGAACAGTGCAGCTGAAGCGGCCGGGGCGCTGGTATCGGATATCAACACCCAGATTAGCCTCGTGACCGACAGAATCAAAGACCTTCAGTCTGCCGTACTTCTGGGGAGCGCCCCGCAGGGGGTGGCATTCACCTCAGGTGAACATCTCCAGCTCAGCAGCACCCGTAATACGATGATCAATGCAGGCCAGCATCTTGACGTCGGTGCGATGAAGAATCTGTCCGTGAGCGTGGAAAAGGCGCTGGGGCTGTTCGTACATAAAGAAGGGGCGAAGGTGGTGGCCAACCAGGGTGATATTGAGATCCAGGCTCAACACAACACGATGGCCCTGTTTTCTGAAAAGCAGCTGACGGTGACCAGTAGTGAAGACGAAATTATTATCAGTACGCCTGAAACACTGACAATTAACGGTGGTGGGTCTTACCTGAGGCTGAGTAAGAACGGGATTGAACACGGTTCCTCCGGTGATTTCATAATGAAGACTTCAAACTATCTGGTGCCGGGTACCGGCGCAAACCTTCCCAATGAAACACCGAACTTCAGCCTGACGGATATTACTCAGGAAAGCAAAATCAGCAGCAAATCATTTAATGATTGAGAGTCGTAAATGAAATCATTAACTCATAAACTCCGCATTGCATTTCTTTTACTATTTTCGCTTTCATTTTCAAATGTTTCACTAGCTTATGAATCAATAAGCCCCGAGAGTGTTGTACATGATTTTTATTCTGCATATCTTCAGGATAAATCAGGTGGTAACGAAGCATTAATCAAAACATATGTCTCTGAACATTTAGCAAAAAGCATCAATGACTCCACCATGTGTAATTATGATTCTGATGATTCAATTCCTGAATCAAAGTTGGCCAAAAAATGTTCACAGAAGCACGAGTGTAAACAAGAAGAAGATAATTATAGCTGCGACTGGAGTGGGATTTGGGTTGAGACTTATGTCAACTATTTCACAAAATCACAAGATGTGCTTTCCTCGTGGAGGACAAATATAAACACTTTTGATGTTACACAAAAAGGAAGCGATTCATTGGTTGACGTTGTTTTGGGTAATGGCTCTGAACCTAAAGCAAGATTTAAAGTGTCACTTAAAAAAGAAAATGGCAGCTGGAAAATTATCAGCGTAACGAAATGATATTAAGGTTGTGTGAGGTGATATTTAACTATTCAGTTAGATTAACAGAAATATTGAATTAAATATTTTGAAGAGGTGTTTATGTTGAAGGGAATTTTGCTTGCTTGTTATTTACTTTCTGTGCCATATATTGCTTTGGCCTCGGGTGAGAAGATTTTGTCACCTGACGAAGTTGTAAGTACATTCTACCATGATTACCTGGTCGCAGAAGAGATGTCTGACATGGAATCAGCTAATGATCTCTCTCTGAAAGCAATTGCTAAATATACAACTGAACATCTTAGAAATTTACGAGATAATGATGATTCAGGTGCAGATTATTTTGTCGATGCTCAGGATATATGTGAAGAATGGAAAACCAATATTGGTACCAAAACAGTCCTAGCCAATGATCATATGGCAGTGGTAAATCTTAGATTAGGTTATGGGAAAGGTACGTCTCTGTATGCTGTTAGTTTAGTAAAAGTCGGAGGCAAATGGTTGATCGATTCTGTTAAGCCTACTTTCAAAGGCAGTATTTATTGTCCCCAACAGTTTGAAGGAGATAACTAAATGCTTAATAAGGATATCGCAGTTGGCGTTCTGAACACACAGGCGCTCGCTAGAGCCAAAATTAATGCTGAGAATTTTAAGAAAGGAATTGATAAAAAGCTTAAATACGGCGAGTCGAAATGTGCCCGTTATGTTAAAAAAGCATTGATTGCTGGCGGGGTATCTGTAAAAAATTCTGAGATTGAGTCAGCTAAAAACTATGGTCCATGGCTGATAGAAAATAACTTTAAAGTTGTAGATAACGCCACAACAGTTAGTAGCGGCGGTGTATTCACAATTTCTGGTCAGCAAACGGGTGATGTAGTTGTCATTCAGGCTGCACCACATCATGTGCATGGTCATATGGCGATGTTTAATGGTACTCATTGGGTATCTGATTTCGTTCAGGAAAAAGGTTTCTATCCTGCTCAGATATATCGAGACCAAAACACTCCTTATAAACTTTACCGGTACTCTGACAACAACAGCCAAGTTCAGGATGCATCTGTTTCCCAAAAAGGAAAAATCAAAATAGTCTGGCCGATCCCCTCTAATAGCCGGGGAAACGAGTTTAATAATTTGGAAGATATCCTCAGCCATTTAGCTGGCGAGTCTACTGGACTGTACACAATTGGCCGCAGCGGCATGTGGCATGGTGGCATCCATATCACCGAAGCCACAACGCCATGGTGTGCTCTGAGTGGTAAAGCTCCGCTGGAAGTGATGGATTTCCCGGTACCTTTTAAAGGTGAACAGGCGATACGCTGCATGGCAGATGGTGAAGTTGTTGCCTATCGCGTCTGCAAAGATTACCTGACGCTGGGGTGGGAATCCGGCCCGCTGAGTTTTTCAGGGTCCTTCGTACTTGTGAAGCACTATATCCAGCCGGGTGAGAAAGAAACTAGTGGGTTACATTTCTACACCCTATACATGCATCTGGCCCCATATTCTGCTTACACCGTCAATCCGGCAGAAACAAAGTGGACTCTACAGGACTCACTTTCAGCCTACGAACCAGAGTGGGTGATGTCTGCCAGCACAAAAAACAAAGATCTCAGCGACAGCTATTTAAAAGGCACAATGCCGAAAGGTGCAATTGTAGAATGGAATAAGTCTGACGGAAGTCTCCATACCGTCGCGTTCAATAACCGCGAGTACGGCCTGGTGACCTTTGTCAGTTTGTCAGAAGATGCGGTAAAAAAAGGCAATAAAACATCCTTTAAGCCCGGTCAGCAATACTGGATTTTGGTTGATAAGAACAATATATTTCCGGGTGCCAGCGGCGTCTCCCAGCCTTCCTGGTGGCAAAAACTGATGCCACCAGCGAAAGAGGCAATGAAGTTCGATGAGGTTGTATGCCCGACGCCTTACGCCATTAGCGCCGGTGACCCTGTTGGTCACATGGGGTATTATCAGGCACCAAAAGATGGTGGGTATGAGGCGCGTTATCAGGTGCATATCGAATGCACGAGCATGGACGACAATCTGGAAAAATTCCTGACCAACCCCGAACAGGTGGGGGAGAAGAATCCGCTCTGGCTGAAGTACGAACCTGGCATTGCTCTGTATAAAAAAGATGTCGCTACTGGAAAATTCACAAAAGATACCAAAGCGACCACCGTGACAGGGATCCTTCCTCTGAGTCAGGTGCAAACTGAAATCGATAAGACGACCAAACAGGAATACTGGCAACTGCGACCAGAAAATGCTTATGCACTCAAAGGGCAGGCGGAACCACAGCTTTTGTCACAGTATGATCTGGCCAAACTGGGTTTCAGAACTGAGATCGCAGAGCCGACCAGTTTTGATTATCTGGATGGAAAAAGCCAGCCGACTGGATTCTTCCGTAACCTCATAGATTCACTCTATCAGTCAGCTTCAGCGGATAAGCGAACCAGTCATGCCCTGGTAAAGCATAATTACCAACGTTTGCTGGATAAAATTGATAGCGGAAGCGACAATTATTCGCCAATGGAGTACTGGAGAGCCCTCCATAACCCTGACTATCGTGACGTCATTATGAAAAAGATAGTAAAACATCCCAGCGACTGGTACTTCAAAAAAGACGATGCTATCTGGCAACCATTCCTGAATGCGCTGAAAAAAGAGGCACCTGAGTGGAAAAAGTACAGCGAGGATTTTCTCGACAAGGTGGCATGGATGCAGGATCTTACAACAGAAAAGCTAGGACCTTCGTTATGGCATATGCATCCAATTATTTTTTTAGGCTCCATCCGCCAATCAGTAAGAAAAGGGTGGGCCCACAGCAAATTTGGTGATTTCCTTGGTAGAGTGGAGTCTAAAAATGACTACAGTGCATTTAATGTGCACGTTACTTACAAACCTCATTACAAAACAAAATTAACAAGCATGACAATCAAAGAGGTTATGACATCTCAGGAAGATGATACATCTATAGGCATGTTTGCCACTGGACGATTCCAGGTGGTTCCCAAAACTCTTAAAGATGCAGTGAGTAAACTTAACCTAGATGTAAATGCTCTCTATGATGAAGAAATGCAGGATAAAATATTTAATGAGTATCTTGTAAAATTAAAGCGCCCTGCAATCATTAATTATCTCGAAGGGAATGGAAGCGTTGAAGATGCTATATATGATTGGGCCAAAGAATTTGCATCTGCTGGAGTTCGAAAAGGTAAAGAGATTAGCCCTTCGAAAACTGAATTTGAAACAAATTCGGATGGTTCTTTTGTAAGGGACAAAAAAGGTAACAAGATACATAAGAAAAGATATGCTCAGGTAGAGGGGGTATCATACTACTCTGGTGATGGGATAAATAAAGCTCATCTTAAACCTGACGATATGGTCAAAGTGCTCAAGGATTCAAAAAATGAAGCTATGTAAACTTACCATCCTTCTTACCACTATTATTTGCTTCTCTACATTAGCTAATGTAGGAGAAACTCCAAAATTTAAAGAACACAATGTAATATTAAGTCATGGGCCATTTGCATCAAAAATAAAATTAACGGGTGAGCAATCTAGTAAATCTAATGACTGGAAAAAGTTAATGCAAAGTCAACTCAGCAAGGAAGTCAACTTTGCAGGGCACTATCGACTTTACATAAGTGAGAAAGGTGAGTTACCCAAAGATTGCGGTGTTAATGGTTGGGTATGTGGTTGGGTAATTGATAAATTATCCGGGGCTATAATTTCGGAATTGCCGATATTTAACGGCAACACAAAATATTACTCAACTATTGATAATGGTACTCCATCCCCTGATCCATTTTCTGCCGAGTTTTACCCTAATAGTAATCTAATTTGGATTGGCGGTGAAAACATCCCAGAATCGAACGTTGGTAAAATATCTCTAGGCGATAAGAAATGTTCTAACAGTGCATATGTATTTGACCATCAATCATTCCAAAACATCTTTCAAGGCGAATGTGAAATAGATAATGGCGGCTGACAAAAATTAGCTAACATAAATAATCCTGCTAGTACCTAAAACACATCTCGCTAATAAATTCAACAGCAAGGAAACTTAATATGCTTCAGATAATCCGAAAAGGCGATAAGACTACTCACGGTGGTTCTGTAATGAGCGCGTCTGAAACCATGAAATTCGGCGGCATCGGTGTTGCCCGTAAAGGCGACAAAGTGTCCTGTCCGGTTCCGGGACATGGCCCGACAACCATCATAGAAGGCAATCCTGCTTATCTTGACCATGGTATTCCGGTTGCATTCCACGGTCACAAATGCGCCTGTGGTTGTACGTTGATCAGTTCATTTGCCGCAGCAAAGGTTGCCTGATTATGCCCGTTTGGCTGGATGCCATCCCTGAAAAGGCCCCTAAGATAGCACGTCCCGGAACCCGCCGCTGGCTGCTGTTCCTGGTATTTATCATGCTGGGGGGCATAGCACTCACTCTATGGTGCTGGCGGTCGGAGCGAACCGGATTTGTCTTTTGGTTCACCGCACTGGGTCTTCCATTTTGCACCTGGGGTCTTATTTTTGGTTTACGCCGGTTTGCCTATAAAGCCGAACAGGTGGGGGCCCAGTCCAGGAATGTCGAGCGAGAAGCACTCATTGACAGTGAAATTCTGCGCGGTCAGCGCTGCGCCTGGATCCTCGGTACTTATATCCAGAGTCCGGCGGGAAACAAAACCGACGACTTGCTGGAGGTGATGAAAGTCGCCGCTCCCGCTATCGGCTTTTCGCACCCCAGAGGATGCGACAAACCGGTCAGGTACGCGGCATTAACAGAATATCAGATGGATTTACCGAAAGCGTTGAAAGCAGCGGTCATCAAGCTGGCCGCGCGTGTGGAAGTAATTGTTCAGCCACTTCCTTCAGAGCTGCCATGCTGGCTGATGCTGGACTGTGACAATGACCTTTATCCCCTGGTTGAAGAGCAGCTAAAGGCCGAGCTTTCACTCAAAACCGGCAGGATATTTCGCCAGATGTTCGGAAAAGGACTGGGCGCATTTGATGCCTGGTTGGACAAGCGATGGGACAATGCGGGCATTCTGGTTGCCATAACGCTATCGTTACCGGCCTCGCCCCGGGAAGAAGACGCTGATGCTGTCTCGATGGTAGTACTCAGCAACCGTAAGGCTCTCGCATATTCGAATGCATTACGTCTTCATCGCCCGGAAAGAGGAACTGAAGCCACGCTCACCAAAACGCTTAAACGTGCGTTGCTCTGGGCCAATATTGGTCCTGCCGAACTCCGGGGAAGCTGGATTTCTGGCCCATGTTTGACCGCAGGAAGCGGCTGGAATAATGCCTGCGAGGCGGGCAGCGTGGAATTTAGTCTTTCTGAAGACAACCTCAGTATCGACCCTGTGTTGGGCTACACCGGCCATGCAGCTCCGTGGGTCGCCATCACGCTTGCCGATGCGGCATTTGAGCAGCGCGGAGTACAGGTTATCGCCGCGCAACCCGCTGCCGACAAAGACGACGTCTGGATCGCCGTCATCACCAAAGAAGAAGTTCGCAAGGAATCGCCTAAGAATGTCTAAGGTAAAAGTTAAAACACTCATCGGCTCCGTAGTGACTGTCGCGTTTTTCCTGAAGGTTATTGTGGCATTTCTGTTTTATGCCTTTCCGGAAAACGTCGCCTCGGCCACCGGATTCGGTCCGTATGACGGCCAGCGCATACTCACGTTCTGTGCCATACTGGTTGCCGCGCTGTTTTTACTCGGCTGGCTGACAGAAAAGGCTTTCGACTTCGCCGGTAAATCGGGGCTGTACCTCCACTGGGGGCAGAAAAAGTCACAGATTACCGCTCCCGTAGCGAATACTATCGCCAGCGTAGAAGACGACGAAGAGCCAGTCTTCAGCGAAGACGCGGTGTCCGAGCACCTGCTATTCCGCTATGGTCGCCGCTGGCAGCGTAAGGTACGAATTCTGCTGGTGATGGGTAATCCGGACGACGTCCAGAAAGCGGCCCCGGGCCTGTGTCATGACCTCTGGCAGGAAGGCGACGGCAACGTGCTGATCTATGGCGGTGATGCGCAGTCACTCCCGGATGAGATCTTCCTTTCAAAACTGAAACGCCTGCGTTCCGGGCAACCGGTTGATGGCATCGTCCAGGTGATGAGTACCTCAGCCCTCCCGACGGATAACGAACGGGATGCCTTCTTGCGCTGTCGCCAGAAAGCCGACTACCTGTTGGGCTGGCAGGCGCCCGTCTGGCTGTGGCTGACCGACAAAGCCACCGATGCTCAGCAGGACGCGGAAACGGCTGCGACAGGCGTCATATTCGGGCCGGAAGGTACCGTGAAAGGCGCGGGCGAAGCGTTTTCAACACTGGCGCTACACCTGCAAAAAGCGGGTATGGCACAGATACTGAATAATCCGGCACATAACGGCCTGCTTCAGTTGTCCTCTCGTCTGCGGCACGAGCTAAAAGCCAGTCTGACCGTTTTGCTCAGCGGTCTGATGCAGGGGTCTGCGGCCTGGCGTTTACGCGGTGCCATGTTCAGCCCGGAACTGGCCGCTGCCGGAACGGTGCCGAACACGCGCCTCGACACGCCGACCTGGAAAGCCGTCGTTGATGACTGTGATGCCGTCAGCGGCAGAAAGCTTGGCTTCGACGGGCTGAAGATGCTGCGGTTAATTCTGCTTTCCCTGATCGTCCTCTGGGGGGCCGGTACGCTGCTGTCCCTCATCGTTAACCGTACCCAGATTTATCAGGCGCAGGAAACGGCGAGGCAGGCGGCGGATACCTCGCTACCGCTGGCTGAACGTCTGCGTAATCAGCTTGTTCTTCAGCAATCCATTGCCCGGCTGCAGCACCGTGAAGAGACAGGTGCGCCGTGGTACACCCGATTTGGTCTTAATCAGGACGGCGACACCCTGGCTGCACTCTGGCCGCTGTATGCGAAAAATAACGCACAGCTGATGAGAGATGCCACCGCAGATCGTATCAGACAGCAGCTGAATGCCTTTGTGGAGCTTCCTCCCGCCAGTGATGCCCGTACGCAGGGCACCCAGCATACCTACGACGTGCTCAAAAGTTACCTGATGATGGCCCGTCCGGACAAAGCGGACGCGGGGTGGCTGGCAAACAACGTAATGACGGCCTGGCCAAAACGCCAGAATGTGCCGGACGGCATGTGGCGGGAAATAGCGCCGAAACTACTGGGCTTTTATGCGCAGAACCTCCCGACGCACCCGGAATGGAAAATTAAGCCCGATGCAGAATTAATCAGCACAGTACGTCAGATCCTGCTCAAACAGATTGGCCAGCGGAACGCTGAGTCCGGGCTGTACCAGGACATGCTTAAGCGCGTGGCCAGTAACTGGCCTGATTTGACGCTGGCGGACATGACCGGTGATACCGATGCCTCAACGGTATTCAGCACCGACGACGCCGTCCCGGGCATGTTTACGCGCCAGGCCTGGGAAGAGCAGGTTCAGGATGCAATTGATGAGGTGGTCAAAACCCGCCGTGACGAAATCGACTGGGTACTGACGGATAAAACCCACCAGGCCGGGAGTGATATCTCCCCGGAAGCGCTGAAGGCCCGCCTGACGGAACGCTATTTTACCGATTTTGGCAATGCGTGGCTGAATATGGTCAACAGCATTCAGTGGCAGGAAGCCACATCACTTTCTGAAGCGATTGCCCAGCTCAACCTGATCGGCGATGTCCGCCAGTCGCCGCTGGTTGCACTGATGAACACGCTGGCCTGGCAGGGCAAAACCGGACAGAAAGGTGAGGCGCTGGCGGATTCAATAGTGGATTCAGCGAAAAAGCTGGTCGGTAAGAACAAAAACGCAAAACAGTTCATTGAACAGGCGCAGGGCCCTAAAGGCCCGCTTGATGCGGTGTTTGGCCCGCTGATGGGGCTGATGGAAGGGAAAGAGGGCACCGGTAGCAACGGTAACCTCAGCTTCCAGTCGTGGCTTGCCCGCGTCACTCAGGTACGGCTGAAGCTTCAGCAGGTCACCAGCGCACCGGATCCGCAGGCTATGTCGCAGATGCTGGCCCAGACCGTGTTTCAGGGAAAAGCCATCGATCTGACCGATACCCGTGATTACGGCAGCCTGGTTGCGGCGAGCCTGGGCCAGGAGTGGAACGGGTTTGGCCAGTCGCTGTTTGTGCAACCGCTGGATCTGGCCTGGCGACAGGTGCTTGCCCCGGCTGCGGGTAGCCTCAATGCCCGCTGGCAGTCGACCATTGTCGATCAGTGGAATAAGGCTTTTGCGGGACGCTATCCGTTTAAAGCTACCGGCAGCGATGCCTCCCTGCCGCTGCTGGCGCAGTTCCTGCGCAGCGACTCGGGTCGAATCACCACCTTCCTGAAAACTAATCTGGGCGGGATCCTTCACCAGGAAGGGAATCGCTGGGTCGTTGATCCGTCTGCAAGCCAGGGAATGGTGGTCGATCCCGGGTTCCTCCGGGCGATTAACCAGCTGGCGGAACTGTCCGATATCGTCTTCTCTCAGGGCGATGCGAATGTTCATTTCGAGCTGATGGCACGTCCGTCTCGTGACGTTGCTCGCGTACAGCTTTCGCTTGATGAGCAAAACCTCGACTACTTCAACCAGATGGAAAGCTGGCAGAGCTTTACCTGGCCGGGAAATACGTATTATCCGGGTGTTAGCCTCAACTGGCGCAGCGTTAACAGCGGTATGCAGCTTTACGCCAGCAACCAGGGGAACTGGGGCTTCATTCGCCTGCTGGACAAGGCACTCATCACTCCGCTTGATGCCAGCCGCACGCAGCTGGTGTGGATCACCCCTGACGGGAATCCGCTGAAGTTTGTGATGCGCAGCGAGCTTGGCGACGGTCCTCTGGCGTTACTGAAGCTTCAGGGGTTCACTCTTCCTGAAACGATCTTCGACGTCGCCGCTGACGTCGCTGACGCAGAAGGATTCCAGTGACGAAGGGCAATCGACGTCAGCGCACACCGCCAATGGGTAAAACGACGCTTTTCGAAAGCGGTCGTGAGATTTATGAAAGAGACTAACAAACGGGAAAAACAATGAGTTCACCGGAAGAGCTGTTAACCGCCTGCGCCAACGACACAGAAGAACAGAAGCGCCTTATCGCCCGGGCAAGTGACGCCCTGTCACACTGGGATAACTGGCTGCTCCCGTTCATCCCCGGGTCTGAAACCGGGGACGATCCGGCATACGACGATAATTTTCAGTTAATGCGCGAAGAGATCAATAAGCTTTCGGGCACTGATTCAGCGCTGCTGTGCGAGCTGGCCCAGACATGTCTTTGCGAATGCGCCAAAGACATTCGCGTCGTGACGGTGCTCTGTGGCTAATTTTTTTAAATACTTTCAGGAAATTCGTGCATGGATGATTTAACTCTGCGCTATTACGAAGCAGAGATGCGCTACCTGCGTGAAGCAGGTAAAGAATTTGCCCGGGCCCATCCGGACCGGGCAGCGATGCTTAATCTGGATAAAACCGCCGCGCGCGATCCTTATGTGGAGCGCCTGTTCGAAGGCTTTGCCTTCCTGATGGGCCGTCTGCGTGAAAAGCTGGATGATGACCTGCCGGAACTGACCGAAGGATTGGTGAGCCTGCTGTGGCCGCACTATATGCGGACTATCCCGTCGCTGGCTATCGTCGAATTTTCACCTGACTGGCGTAGCCTGCGCCAAGCCGAAATGCTGGAGGAAGGTTTCTCCGTTCTGTCGCGCCCAGTAGGGCCGCACAAAACAGCCTGCCAGTACCGGACGACCCGTGATGTTCCGCTGCAGCCCCTGCTCCTTGCGGACGCCCGTCTGCACACGGAAACCAATGGACGTTCGGCGATTCGCCTGCGCTTCGAATGCCCCGAAAAAGTGGACTGGAGCAAAGCCGGGATCGACAAGGTTGCCATCTTCCTCAACGCGGAGAGCCCGGTCAGTTCAGCATTGCATCTGGCAATGACCCGACGCGTACATACCATGTATGCCCGTCATGCCGGGACGCACACTGAACGTCATCCGTTTGACGGCTGGTGCAAACCGATGGGCTTTGATGACAATGACGGCCTGTGGAAGAAAGCCGATACCGCTTTCAGCGGTTACCAACTGCTGCTGGAGTATTTCAGCTTCCGCCAGAAGTTTATGTTTATTGAACTGCGCGGTCTGGACACCATCGGGCTCACTGCGGCCAGCACCTGGTTTGAAATCGACATTGTGCTTAGCGAAGCATGGTCATCCGATCTGCCGTTTGATACAGAAAACTTCCGGCTGCACTGCGCGCCGGTCATTAACCTCTTCACGCTGGAAGCCGACCCGCTGACGCTTGACCCGCTGGAAAATGAATACCTGCTCAGGCCGCTGCGCCTTCAGGATGGCCACACCGAGATTTACAGCGTCGATAATATTCATGGCGCGCTGAAGAATGGCAAACATCCGTATGTGCCGTTCACCAGCTTCCGACACCGTGGCGGTATGATGCGCCACGATGCCCCTGAGCGTTACTTCCACACCCGGGTGAAGCGCGGCCCCTCTGGACTGTATGACACCTGGCTCATTCTCGGCGGGCGCTCGTTCGAACTGGAACAGCTGTCCGAAAAACCGGAGTCACTCTCGATGCGGATAACCGGCACCAACGGTCAGCTCCCGCGTAAGGCGCTGGAAAGCACGCTGCTGGACAGGGTGGTCAAGGCAGGAAAAGTGCCCGTCAGGGTATTGAACGTTACCGCACCGACGATGCCGCTGTATCCCCCGGCAAACGACCGTTTTCACTGGCGGGTGATGAGTCATCTGGGCTCAAACTTCCTCAGCATGATGGACAATCCTGAAGTGCTGCGCGGCACGCTGGCGCTGTACGACTGGACCGATGACGAGATGAACCGACGTCGTCTTGAAGCAATCGTCGCCGTGAAGCACACGCCGATCCGCCGTTTTGAGAAGGGCTTTATGCTCCGGGGCGTGGACATTGAGGTCACGCTGAACATGGATAATTTTGCAGGCGAGGGCGATGTGAATCTCTTCGGGGAAATGCTGCACCGGTTCTTCGCGCTCTATGCGGATATTCACCTCTTTAACCAGCTCACGCTGGTACTGCAACCGACAGGAAAACGACTGAGATGGCGCGAGAATCACAGCCAGCACGTACCGGGCTGACGCTGGCCCTTAATAAATATATCTGGCGGGCCAATTTCTATCGTTTCTGCCAGCTGCTGGAGCAGGAAAATCCGGGCGCGCCAAAGCTTGGCTCGACCAGCCATCCGGGTAACGACCCGGTGCGCTTTCGGCCCTGGCCCGGAATGGGGTTTCCGGTAGGCACGTTGAAAGCGGTTGAGACCGACGAAGACCATCCTGAACTGCCGCCGACCGTTCGCACCACTTTCCTGGGCATGTATGGCGTGGACTCTCCTCTGCCAACCGCTTACCTGGATGATATTGCGCAGCGGCGGGAAGGACACGAGGCGGTCACCTCGTTTCTGGACATCTTCAGCCACCGCATCACCACGCAGTATTACCGGATCTGGCGAAAATACGCGTATCCGGCCACCTTCGAGGCCGGTGGGCGCGATGCCACATCACAGTGTCTGCTGGGGCTGGTGGGACTCGGTATTCCGGGCACGGCCGAACGGGTGGCAACACCGGTTTCCCGCTTTCTGGCCTTACTCGGTACGATGCGCTTACCCACCCGTAATGCGGAAGGTATCCGGGCCCTGGTGAGCCTGCTGGCACCGAATACCCGGGCAATGATCACTGAACCCGATCCGGTTAAGGTCCATATCGACAACCGCAGCGGCCTGGGTCGCGAAAGCCGCGTCCGTCTTTCTCAGCGCGCCACGCTGGGTAAAACGGCGAAAGAAGCATGTAGCCGGGTACTGGTGACGCTGGAGACCGAGGATCCGGACGAGGCGGAAGGCTGGTTACCCGGTGGCGTCCTTCATACTGATTTGCTGGTTCTGATGCGCGTCTATCTTGGCTACCGCAGTGATGCCCGACTGCGCCTCACCGTACCCGTGAGGCTGTTGCCTGAGCCTCGCCTGGATAAAGGCAGGCGTATTCAACTGGGCAGAACCGGCTTGTTAGGGCTGAAAAAAGGCAAGATCAGCATTAGCCGTGAGAGCCTGACCGTGAACCTGGGGCGCTATGAAGGGCTGCAGTGTTCTGTACGGTCTTCAGCTCAAGACGGACATTACCGCTTCGATTGATCACGTACACCATCCCTCAATAAAGGAACTTTGAATGGAAACAGTAACCCGCTGGCAGGCTCTGACGCTTATTGCCTGCGGTCTGCTCGCAGGCTGCGGCCTGACGCAGACCGTCACGGACGGCACGGTCAGCATCACGAAATCCATCTTCTACAAGAAAATTAACACGCTGCATCTGGATTTTACCCCGCGCACGGCCATTAACGCCGATGGCGCACAGACGCCGCTGGCGACCATGGTGCGGATTTATCAACTCAAAGATCGTAAAGCGGTGGAGACCGCTGATTACCAGACGCTGCTGCGCAAGGCTGATACGGTGCTGAAGGAGGACGTGCTGGCGTCAAAGGCGCTGCTGGTGATGCCCAACGGCAGCGTGACGCTCAATATGCCGATGGATGAAGACGCGCAGTTTGTGGCGGTGGTGGGTCTGTTTAACCGCCCGGATATGCAGGACAACCGCTGGCGCCTGGTGCTGACCCGTGACGACCTCGACCCGGACAAACCCCGCACGATTGAGCTGGGCGACGGCTGGCTCAGCCTCGTGCCGGTAAAGGAGTGACGTGATGGATAACTGGCTGGCGCTATTTGACGGACAGACCCGCTATTTTCTGGATATTTTTGACAGCCAGGTTAAGCCGGACGTCCTGCGCTTTCGCGGCAGGGAGGCGCTGAGCGAGCCGTTCAAATGGGACATCGAGTTCACCACGCCGCAGGGCAACCTCGTTCCGGAAGACGTGCTGATGAAATATGCGTCATTCCGTATGCGCAGCGGCAAAACTGTCCACGGCATGGTGACCCGCCTGGAATGGCTTTCCACCACAGCAGACCAGTCCCGCTACCGGCTCACGCTCCGCTCCCGCCTGGCGCTGCTGGAGCACACGCGGCAGTGCCGTGTTTTTCAGAACCAGTCCGTGCCGGAGGTGGTGGAGCAGGTGCTGCGCGGCCACGGGCTGGAGGGGCCGGACTTTGCGTTCCGGCTGGAACGTACTTACCCGGCACGGGAGCTGATTACCCAGTGGCGGGAAACGGACCTGGAGTTCATCCAGCGCATTCTGTCTGAGGTGGGCATTTACTGGCGCACCGAGATGGACGACGAGCGCGGTCTGGATACGTACATCTTCGCCGACAGCCAGCTTCACTACCGGTTTGACGTGCGCCTGCCTTACCGCGAGCCATCGGGGCTGTTTGACGGTGCGGCAGAGTCGGTGTGGGACGTGCGGACCTGGCACAGGGTGGTCCCCGGCTCCGTCGCGACCCGGGACTACAACTACCGTACCGCCGGCACGCCGATGGACGCGGGGGTCAGCGTGCGTAATGATGCGGTCACTACCGGGGAGCACTACCGCTACGCCGCGCCTTACCGCGAGGCGGGTGACGACGCTGACCCGGAGCCGGAAACCGAATCCGGGGCGTTCTATGCCCGAATCCACCATGAGCGGGAGCTGAATAAATCAGCCCGCGTGCACCTGTTCAGCAATGCCTCAGGCCTCGCGACCGGGCAGGTGCTGGAGCCGCAGGGGAACGTCATTGCGGCCCTGAAGGAGGGCGTCCTTCTTACGCTCGTGACCTTCCGGGGCGCAAGAGATTCCCGGCTGCACGTGTCGGTCCGGGGCATGCCCTACACCGAACGTTACTGCTTCCGTCCGGCGGAAATCCCGCGCCCTGAAATCCACGGCACGCTTCCGGCACGCGTTGAGAGCCGGGAGAAGAACGACATTTACGCGCACCTGGACGAGCACGGGCGCTACCGGGTCAGGCTGGACTTCGACCGCGAAGGCACGGAGCAGGGCTTTGGGTACCTGTGGCTGCGGATGGCGAAGCCGACCGCAGGCGATACGCTGGGCTGGCACACGCCGCTTACCGACGGCACCGAGGTGGCGATAGCGTACAGCAACGGCGATATAGACCTGCCGTACATCGCATATGCCTTGCACGACTCCGAACACCCTGACCACGTCACGCGCGACAACCACACCCGGAACATCCTCAGAACCCCGGCGAACAACAAGCTGCGGATGGAGGACCGGCGCGGCGAGGAGCACGTTAAGCTCGCCACGGAGTACGGCAAAACCCAGCTCAGCAGCGGGCACCTGGTGGACGCGCAGGGGCAGCCTCGCGGCACGGGTGCCGAGCTGCGCACCGATGAACACGGCGTTATCCGCGCCGGAAAGGGGCTGTTTGTCAGCGCGGACGCACAGCCAAAGGCGCAGGGCGAGGCGCTGGACATGAGCGCCGCCCTGCAGGAAATCGACAGGCTCAACCAGCAGCTGCAGCAGCTGGAAATGGCGGCAGAACAGGCGCAGGCCCTGAAGGCGGACGTTGACAGCCAGATAGCGATGTTTGCGCAGCGGCTGAAGCCGCTGAACGAGGCACTGATGATGTCGGCCCCGGAAGGGATGGCGCTGACCAGCGGTGAGCATCTGCAACTGGCTGCAACCAAAAACGTTGCCATCAATGCAGGCGGCGATATCAGCGCCGGCGTCATGGGCAACATGACGGCCCTGGCGGGAGAAAAACTGGGGCTGTTCGCGCGCACCGGGCAGCTGAGCCTGAAGGCCAGCGAAGGCCCGGTGGAGATGCAGGCGCAGAATGCCAGCCTGCGGCTGTTTGCGGAGAAGAAGCTGACGATGAGCTCGGCGAATGACATCTCCTTTGCCGGGAAAAAGCGTGTCACGCTGATCGGCGGGGGCAGCTACCTGCGTCTTGAAGCAGGAAAGGTGGAGTACGGTACGACAGTATCGTATATGCGCAAAGTGAAGCGGACGATGGCAGCAGGAAGCAATACCTTGGATCAGGGACCGGCTGAAATGCCCGCTCCATTACCAAATTTATCATGTGGTCTGAATACCGCATGTTTCAGGGTCATAGATTCCTTAACAGGAACTGAAGATATGGAGTTTGCATATCAAGTTCAGACATCTACAGGCAAGGTGCAGGGAAGAACTGATTCAGCCCTAACGCATACAGTTAATTCAGACTTAGAAGAAAACGTAAACCTGGATTATGTTTTCCAGATCAGAGCGGGGACAAGGTAATGGCAGTTTCATCAACGACCACAACTAAAGAGCAGGAGCATAAGGAAAAGAAAGTCAGTGTTGATTTCTTCCACATTGATATGATCCCCAGTGCAATGAGAAAAATGGGCTGGGAAATGGCACCCAAATTAATGGAGCATTGGTTCAGCATTTCCCCAGCTTACTCGTTTAACAAAGAATCAAAAACTGAATTTCTTAACTGCGATGCAAGAAATATCCCCCTATCTAAGGTGAATGATAACATCGTGAAAATGGTATGGGCGAATCAGTTTCCCCAAGTGAAAAATGGCATCAATGAGCTTAGGTCATCGTGGAACACCATAAATAGCAGAAAGGTATTAAAGAAGCATATTTCCAATATAAAGCTTTCGGAAGGCGAAACTGTTAAATTTGGGTTTTCGGATGATGTAAAGGAATTAGATGCAACAACGCAAGCCAACTTTCTTATAATTGGCAGCAAGTTCGATACAGTTAATAATTGGTATGGCGCGATTGGAAACTGTAATTTAAAGGTATGTGTCCGTGGAACAGTCAACTTGCTCAATGGTGTACATACTCTCACCATCGAGTTTTTAGGATTTTATATTAAAGATACATATGACTTTTTAGATGATGATAAATTCGGCATCGACATACCGGAATCATTAGGTGTTTGGGGGAAGGACCGAATTCTAAATAAGGCGGAAACGCTATCGTATATGTCATCGTATGGATCAGGTGCATTTGGTTTATTAGTGCGAATGTTTTACGGCTTTGTACCGGTTTTTAACTCGGATTTTAGAAAGTGGCAAAATAAACATAACACTGGCGGTGACTATATAGTTTTTTCTGATGTACTCTGGATGCCTCCATTAGATAAAGACCGACTGGTGATTCTATGATGAAAATGAAAAAGTTGAAATTAGTCCTAGTAATCATCCCAATTTTAATATTGTGGATGATTCTATCACCTACAGCCTTTTTTGGAGATTTCAACAAAGCACACGAACAAATTAGTGAAGATGGGAAATACAAAACTGTGGCTTACTATGTCTTGCCCACCACTCCAGTATCGTTTTTCCAATGGGCTATCGAAGGCGATGTTTTTTTGGTATTGTATGATGCAGAAAATAAATATTTAGGACAAAGCTCACCATTTGTATTTACAGATCAATATACTATCTTTGGAAATGATATACTCTTCCCTGATGATGCGGATGGTACAGAAAAATCACTATCCCTTAACGGGGTTAATGATTTCACCGAAGGCTACACAATTCCAGTAAAAAATAAAAAATGGTGGAGTGTTTTCTACTCATTTTTTTACTGAGTAGTAAATATAATTTTTTGTATAAAAATGGAATGAACTCACTGAAAGTTATGTGCGAATTTTTTTAGAAAAAATATAGCAAAACTAACGATAGCATTCCTTAATTTGCAAAAGGTATGGCGAAAGCCGGTCGTGTTGTTCAGGTTGTAGGTATAGTATTAACAGCATATGATCTTGAGCAGGCGACTGAAAAATCCATAAAAACTGGAAGTGTAAAATCTATTAGTGCAGAAGTTATTCGGCAAGCTGGTGGTTGGGGTGGATTTGTTGCTGGAGCAAAAATAGGCATTCTTGCTGGAGCCGCTGTGGGGGTGGAAACAGGACCAGGTGCAGTCATCACTGGACTTGTTGGTGGGATAATATTCGGTGCGGCTGGATATTATGGGGCAGACTGGGTTGCGGATTACATTGATGAAAATTAATTTATTAAGTTTGTTTACAAAGAAAAAGATTCAGAGTGATTTTCCCATTGGTCAGTTCAGTGCTTTGCCAAAGGAGGAGGGAGGCTATCCGTTATTTTTACCTATGGAGAAAAGTGATGTACATGCTCACTCAGCTCAATTTATGATAAAGCCTGAAGATCTGTCAGTTATTGAGCATCTTATTGAATTATTTTTTCATGGAGCGCTAAGAATAAATGAGGAAAAAGAAAAAATTGTTTATCACAATAAAACTCTCATCTGTTATAGATTTACAGAATTTGGGCAAATCATAGTAAAAGTCATCACAAATGATAATGATTTTGTTAAATGTCTTTGTGATAAAGGCTTAGAACCTCCAGAACCAGAAAGTGTTTTCCCTGATAAGGACTTTGGTAATTATGGTAGTCTGCAAGGAGATATAGCGTTCTGGTGGGATGTATATTGGGAACCTTTTTGGAAAAGTTTGAATGAGAGAGAAAGAAATGAATACCTCGGACGAAGCAATTTTTCGGATGATATCGTTGAATTTTTGAAGTTCCACGGTTAACTTAAAGACATACAACATCATTTGCTTCGAATATCCGAAATTCTCTATATAAACTTTACAAGTTAAATATGGATGAATATTCATTCTGGAAGGGGTAGGATATAAGTGAATAAGCACTTGCAAAAAGTATTCCTCCTGATCTTTATCTTAGCCATCATCCTTTCTTTGATTTTGATGGCTGTTAAGATCTTGGCTTATAGGGGCGCAATAAAGAATGATTCAGTATGGAGTCGAGATAAAAAGTGCGAGCTAGTCACTTATATTCCTGATTATCGCCCATATGGTGGAATTGGACGAGTATTGAGGTTGTTTTCTAATCAATCCTTCTTTATTGTGTATGACCAGAATGGAAAGAAAATAAAAAGCTCTGCATGGTACTTTTGGCAGTCTCAATTTTCTGATTTAGTGGCGCCAGAATGGCATGGACAGAACGCAACTTATCCTACAAGTGATGGATGGGACGGATGGAATATTCCTGAATGCGGTTAATATTATAGCAATTCATGTTTAAAACAATCAAATCACCAGATGTGACAATATTGGCATTGAAGAATATTCATTGATGGATTAAAAACATGCTTAGCTCAATCAAGTTTATAGTGAAATTGACACTCTGTTTATTTGTATCAATATCCATTATTCTCCTGTCAATAAAGACACTGGCTTATAAGAAAGCTACACCCAGCGAAAAGATATGGAGTGAAGGCAGCTCTTGCTATGCCATTACTTACATTCCTAACCACAAGCCTTTTGGCGGGGTGGGTCGGGTATTGCGTCTTTTTTCAAATCAATCATTTTTCGTCGTCTATGACAAAACTGGAGAAAAAATTAAAAGTTCAGCTTGGTATTTTTGGCAATATCAGTTCTCTGACCTAGTTGCGCCTGAATGGTCAGGCATCGACTTTCTTTATCCTTCGGACAGTGGTTTTTCAGGCTGGACTTTACCTGAATGCAAGAAAATAAAAACATTATAGCAAAACTGATGATAGCCTTCCTTGGGTGCATCACCGTCCTGGTAGTTCACAATTTTGGTTACGAATGGTATAGGACATATTTTACACCAAGGAGTAGGGGGGTAGGGCTTGGATTTGTAATGTTCTACATGAGATATGTTATCATTCCTACTACATTCCTGTCTGCATTTATAAAACCAAAGCACTCTTCAGTAATTTTTGGCTTGGTTACTGTCTTCATGATTTATTTATGGCATGAAACCAATCCTCTCAGGATTATATTAATGCTTATCTCCTGTTCGGCAGGATATGTATTAGTGATTTTATTGAAGTATGTTCAGGAAAAAGCAAAATAAACCGGTCCAAAGCATAACTAGCGTAAAGTATTTGGAAACCCCATAAGCATGAGATATAAATCACCGTCTCTATACGAAATACTTACTGGCAACTTTACAGGGGATCTTCCCCTTGAAGTTGTAAACGAAGACGACCAGGTCATTTTATCTGTACTGGATAACATCCAGCGTATCTTAAACGCCCGGGCCGGTACTGTATCCCATCTACCAGATTATGGTTTACCCGATATGACCAAAATTCTGCAAGGCATGCCGGGTACCGCCCACGAACTGATCGATATACTGGCCAGTGTCCTGCTCAAGTATGAACCCCGTTTGCAGTCACTCAATGTCACTTTACTCGAACAGCAAGTGCCGGGTGAATTGCGCTACGCCATTGACGCGGAACTGGGTGGTGTCGGGCTGGTGCGGTATGACACCGAGTTTATGCCAGAGGGGAAAGTCATGCTCAGGCATCTGAAACAACAGCAGTATCTTGACGCCCGTTCTGCAATGTAGCGCTTACCCTGGCGAAAACTGTGATGACAATACAATCTGAATACCACTTCCAAACCGGTGGCGACCCGCGGACGTTAGCGGATTATGCTGCATTCTGGAAGTGCTGCTCTCCCGGCAGTGGGGAAACCTCTGGACGCAGCCGGTCCATGCGTGAATGGAAATTCACAACACCCTCAGCACACGACTTCAGCAGGTGATGCGCACGCTGACCCTGACGTACGCCGATTTGAGCCAGTTGTACCAGGCGGAAGCGCCCGAAGAACACCCCTGGCTCTACTGTCAGTTCGCTATGACCTGCTGAAACAAAAAACGGTGGAATAGTCCTGTTATACTCCTCGCTTATTTTCATCTGACGCGAAACAGCGATACGGCCCCAGACATGGTGAATCATTCCCGCGACCGTAACCACCGGACCCCGTGGATCTTTCATGAACTGTCTTTTGTAGAAAAATACTTTATAAGCGAGGACAATCTTATAGCACGTTAAGAAAATATTCGTGTGCCGGTATTACGGTGCCTCAATAGTCGGATACAGGCTATTTTCAAGATAACTTACCCAAATCCATATCTCACCGCTGAAGATAAACCATAGGCCGAAAATAATCAGGCAGGTAATGATTAAGATGAGTATTAATTCGGTTTTGCCCATTTAACGCTTTACCCACCTTAATGTATTTTTTGAGTGGGGCATTGTAGCGGGGCTTCAATCAATACTCCAGCGTCATGCGGCAAGGACCTTATTACGGCCGTCATTCTTCGCGCGATACAGTGCGTCATCCACGCGTTTGAAAAGCTCGTCAATGCTTTCGCTTTGTTCATGCCGCGCGACGCCAATGCTGACGGTAAAACGCGGCAGGCCGGGGATCGTGATGCGCGCGACGGCGGCGCGGATCGTTTCGGCGATATGTATCGCCGCATCAAGAGGCGTACACGGGAGCAGGATCACGAACTCCTCTCCGCCCCAGCGAAACACATAGTCCTCTTCACGACAGCAGGCCTCCAGCGTGCGTGCGAGGGAGATTAGCACTTCATCCCCCTTCAAATGGCCAAAGACATCATTGATGTTCTTGAAACGATCGGTATCGACCAGCAGCAGGCTGAGCGGCTGCGGGCTGGGTATCTGGGATTCGATGATGTTGTAAAACTGTCGGCGGTTGAGCAGCCCGGTCATCGCATCATGCTGCGCCGCATGCTCAAGCTCGAGTTCAAGCCGCTTTTGTTCGGTGATATCGTGGACGATGCACAGCATTAGCTTATCGCCGTAGATCTCTATCGGTCCTGCATAGGTTTGAACGTGCCGGGTTGCTCCATCAGCAAGACGATGGACGAAATTGAGCGGTTTATGCCCGCCGGGCAGGCGCGATATCTCGGTCATAATCGGCAATATATCGCGCCCCATCGTGTTAATTTCCCAGGTATGTTTGCTGCACATTTCGTCATGGGAATAACCGTAAAAATTCAGCGCCGCAAGATTTGCATCTACAATTTGGCCTTCCCGGGCCGGGTCGATTAACAGCATTGGGGCAGTGTTGGTGAAAAAAAATCGGGCGTAGAAACCCTGCTTTTTACGCTGATAGCTTGCTGAACGGCTGGCTTTCAGCCCGGTCTGTGCTCCCGGTTCAATACCTTCAAAAACGATGACCTCGCCGTAAGGCGCAAGCTCGGAAAGCGTTAAGCGACAGCTGAGGGGAGCGAGCCGCGCGTCGCGGCACACCGTCCAGATTTCAACGATTTCGCGGGCATTTTTTAAATCAGGCACATACATTGAAAGCGACGTTTGCGCGCTGGCGGAATAATGTCCACCGCGCATTTCTTCAAGCGTGCGGTTTCCCATGACCCGTGTGGCCGCCGCATTCGCAAAAAGAATGCGTTCGCAAACGGGTGAAATCACCCATACCGGCGTATGAATCAAGTTCAGCGCATCGAAGTCATGTTGCGGCATAGGTCATTCCTTTTCTTCAGCCATGATTTTTCTGCGAAACGGCAGGCGATTCGGTAGGCACTTTACCAATAGGTATAATTTGTTTATCGGAATTTTTCTGCAGCAATAGCCACGGAATTTGCTCAGCAGGCAAAGGGCGGGAGAAAAGATAGCCCTGTAAATAATCACATCCCAGCTCCGTGAGGATGTCCCGCTGCTGCTGCGTTTCGATACCTTCCGCGACAACGTACATTTCCATCGTCCTTGCAATCGTTACAATGGTTTCCACCAGTTTACGGTTTTTAGAATTATCAAGCATTGAGCTGATGAAGGACTTATCGATTTTAAGCTCTTTTGCAGGCAGCACGCTCAGCATCAATAAGTTCGAATAGCCTGTGCCGAAGTCATCAATAGAGACGGTAATCCCGTCCCGGTTAAACGCATTAAGCAACTCAATGCTGCGGTCGAGGTTTTTAAGCGCGGTACTTTCGGTGACTTCCAGAATCAGCCTGGAGGGGGAAAGGTTATATTTCTGCAGCGCCGCGGAGACAATCTGGAAGATATCCTGCTGCTCGAACTGTGCAGAGGATAAGTTTAGCGATAGCGTCCACTGGCTAAAGCCCTGTTCCGTCCAGAAGTTCAGCTGTCGGCACGCCGCTTCAATGGCCCAGTTCCCTACGGGGATAATTAAACCGGTTTGCTCGAGCGAGGGTAAAAACAGGTTCGGCAGCAAAACGCCTTGCTCCGGATGGCGCCAGCGAAGCAGGGTTTCGAAGCCGTGTATGGCGTTTTGTTCGGCATGCCAGATGGGTTGGTACCACAGTTCAAACTGGTCTCGCGCAAGCGCCTGCGACAGCTCCTGCAAAAACGCCGGTTCGGTGGGGGCCGCGGTGGACATCTCAGGGCGATAAACCGACCAGCCGTTACGGCCTTCGCGCTTGACATGCTGCATGGCAGCATCGGCCTTGAGCTTCAGCTCATGCAGCGTTTCACCATGGTCCGGGTAAAGACTGACGCCCGCGCTGAGCGTGCAGGTCAGCGCATGTCCGCAAAGCGTGTACGGCCTGCGCACATCCTCAAGCAGGGAAGGAAGCAGCGAGTTCAGCGTTTCGCCGTCGGCGTCTGGCAGAAGTAATATAAACGCATCACCGCCCAGACGCGCCAGCGTCATGTCGCGGCTCAGCCCGGCGGTGATGCGCTGCGTAACGTTAACCAGCAGTTCGTCACCCACCTGATGCCCCCAGGTGTCATTTACGCGCCTGAAGTGGTCTATGTCCAGAAAGGCCAGGCCAAACTGCTTCTTATTCAGCAGCGCATTATGCAGGCAGTCCTGGAGCTGCTTGTCCATCTGCTGGCGATTCACCAGCCCCGTCAGGGTATCAAAATTCGGCTGTAGGGCGAGCTGCTGGTTTAGCTGCCGCAGGTTGTCCGTCAGCCGACCGGTGCGCCAGTGGGAATCTATCAGCGAAATAATCAGCATGATCCCAAGAAGGCATAGGGTAGTGACGGACACCCAGATTGAAAGGCCCAGCTCGCTAATTCCGCCCGGCAGCGTGCGGGACATATCGTGGAAATGCGCGGCGCTCATGCCGGTGTAGTGCATGGCACAAATGGCGGCGGCCATGACCAGCGCCGCCGCGATGCGGTTGATAAATACGCCTTTGTGTTTATCCCGCAGGTGAAACGCCATCCACAGCGCAGCGCCTGAGGCAACAATCGCAATCACGACAGAGAGCAGAACCATCCGTTCGTTCCACATTATTCCCTCATCAAGCATCAGCGCCGCCATGCCGACGTAATGCATGGATACCACGCCCGCGCTGAGTATCAGCGTGGAGAGGAGAAGGCGAAGGCGTGAAAGGGATTTTCCCGGCACGACGATATTAATTGCCAGGGTAGAGGCGAGCACCGCTACGCCCAGCGAGGCCAGGGTAAGCCAAAGATGATAGCTCACGATCATCGGCATTTTCATCGACAGCATGCCGATAAAATGCATTGACCAAATTCCGATGCCTAGCGTGACGCCGCCGGCAACGCGCCAGAACAGCGCGGCCCTGCGGCTGGAAAGGCGAATCTTGCCCGCGCTGTCTAACGCAACGAACGAGGCGATAAACGCCACCAGAAAAGAGATGGCTATTAAAATAGGGTCCCACGATACGTTAAGCATTATGCAATCCCGCGCCAAAAGAGTCTGAGTAGGTTTATCGGGCATGTCGGATGGCAGGAGATGACATGCTCGCTCAATAAGATTAGTGATTTATCGTTTAAAATGACCAGCACAAAAACAGATATTATGCGGGTCCGCACTATACGATATATTTTTGTGTGCCCATCATTAAGCGTCGCTAAACACTTTTCGGAGAAAGTTGCAATACGCCTTAAATAATCGCGACGTCGCATCGTATGGCTAAAGTGGAGAGTATCTCGTCTACATTATCTGAGCCAGCGGAACGGAGGAAGGTGAAAGGTATTTCTGCTAATACGATGCTTTATCACGCCCTAAGGTAAATTGCGCCAATCAAGCAGCGAAACGAAAAACAGGCGTCGAACGTGAGGACAAAATTCTGGCGTGGTGCTATAAAACCTAATGCCGATCAAAATATAAAGTCGTGGTAACGATCATGCTTAGAAATATGAGCGTCAGAACCTTTATCGTCTATTTTTTGCTGTTTGGTTTTTTGATAAATGCGGTCGTGTTAGCTTTATTTTCAAATAACGCCGTGCTTGCCATTTCAATCAATGTGATAGACTTCACTATGTTATTCCTGCTTTGGGTATACATGACAAAATATCTTGTGACGCCGATCAATACTGTGAAAAAAAGTATTGAAGAAGTCACCTCCGGTAATCTTGCCGTTTCGATTCCAGAGTTTGGAAATAACTGCGCTGGCCGTTTAATCCCGGGAATTAATAGCTTATCCAGCAATATCGCGACGCTGGTGCGCGAGATCAGGGCCTCATCCCAAACGGCCATGACCCTCTCAGAGCAGCTTTCTTCGCGCAGCGCCCAGCTTTCGGTTAAGACCGAGCAGCAATCAGCTTCGCTCGTACAGACGGCTGCCAGCATGGAACAAATGGCGGCGAGCACAAAAAACAATGCGGATAACACCCGCATGGCCAGCGAGCAGGCAAGCGCGGCAACGCTTCAGGCGCGAAAAGGCGGCGAGCTAATGGGGCAGGTTGCGCATAACATGCAGTCCATTACCGAGTGCGCTCAGCAGATGACGGAGATCATCTCCCTCATCGACGGCATTGCTTTTCAGACCAACATCCTTGCTCTCAACGCAGCCGTTGAGGCTGCCAGGGCGGGCGATCACGGTAAAGGGTTCTCGGTTGTCGCGGGCGAGGTTAGAAGCCTGGCACATCGCAGCGCAGAGGCGGCTAAAAATATCAAAACGCTTATCGACGTCACCAGCAATAACGTGACGCAGGGTGTCACCGTGGTGTCGCAGGCTGAAAAAAATATGCAGGAGATTGTGGCGGGGTCGAGTAACGTCAGCAAACTGATGGACGACATCTCGGCCTCAACGTTTGAACAGGAGAAGGGCATTTCGCAAATTACCCTTGCGCTGTCTGAACTCGAGCGCGTTACGCAGAGCAATGTTGCGATGGCGGAAGAGCTTAACGGTTCGTCCGACGTCCTGCGTAACCAGGTGATTGAGCTGCAGAGCCGGACGCGAAACTTCCACCTCGGCAGCGACGTTCCGCAAGTTGATTTTTCACCCCGCGTTGCGCCGCAACCGCGGCTCTCCACCCCTTCACCATCCTCATTCTGATAAAGAGAAAGCCGGGCTACGCCTGGCTTTTGCGTTTCCCCGCGGTCAATTTCTCAACCTATTCAGCGTGATGCCCACATAATTATTGCTTAACGTTGAGCGAAAGCTAGACTGACACCGTAAGAGATGAAAGGTGGAGGCGGTGTGGAAAGCATTAAAGGATCTGAAGTTAACGTTCCTGACGCGGTTTTTGCGTGGGTGTTTGACGGGCGGGGCGGCGCGAGGCCGCTGGAAGACGGTGATGACATTGACGGTGAACATCCGTGCTGGCTGCACCTGAACTATACGCACCCTGAAAGCGCGCAGTGGTTAGAAACGACGCCGCTGCTGCCGAATAACGTTCGCGACGCGCTGGCGGGCGAAAGCCTGAGGCCGCGCGTCAGCCGCATGGGCGACGGAACGCTGATCACCCTACGCTGCATTAATGGCAGCACCGACGAACGCCCTGACCAGCTCGTAGCGATGCGTCTCTATATGGATGAAAGGCTGATTGTCTCTACGCGCCAGCGCAAGGTGCTGGCGCTTGATGATGTGGTCAACGATCTGAAAGAGGGGACTGGCCCTACCGATGGCGGCAGCTGGCTGGTGGACGTGTGCGATGCGCTGACCGACCATGCCAGCGAATTCATCGAGGAGCTTCACGATAAAATCATCGATCTCGAGGATAATCTGCTCGATCAGCAAATTCCGCCGCGCGGCTTTCTGGCGCTGCTGCGTAAACAGCTGATCGTGATGCGCCGCTACATGACGCCGCAGCGCGATGTTTACGCGCGCCTTGCCAGCGAGCGTCTGAGCTGGATGAATGACGATCACCGCCGCAGAATGCAGGATATTGCCGACCGTCTCGGACGCGGTCTGGACGAAATTGACTCCTGTATCGCCAGAACCGCGGTGATGGCCGATGAGATCGCGCAGGTGATGCAGGAATCGCTGGCGCGACGGACGTATACCATGTCGCTGATGGCGATGGTGTTTTTACCGAGCACTTTTTTAACCGGGCTTTTTGGCGTCAATCTGGGAGGGATCCCCGGCGGGGCTTATCGGTACGGTTTCTCCGCCTTTTGCATCATGTTAGTTGTTTTGATTGGGGGTGTAACATGGTGGTTGCATCGCAGTAAATGGTTGTAAAATTGTGCTTTTTCGCCGCTGTACGCGCCTCAAAACGACATTTTAATTGAGCGAAGTCAATAAACATCCGCCCCGTAAGGTGCAATATTGGTCCCGCAGGTGAATGCAACGTCAAGCGATGGGCGTTGCGCTCCATATTGTCTTACTTCCTTTTTTTGAATTACTGCATAGCACAATTGATTCGTACGACGCCGACTATAATTAGTCGGCTTTTTTTTGCCTCCAGCCCGTCAGCGTCTACCCTAAAAGAGCACTTCCCAACGCTGGAGGAAATGAGAATGCTGCACTTGAACGTCCGTCAGTCCGATCCGGTACCCACCGATCCGACGCCAATGCCCGATCCCATCCCGCGTCCGCAGCCAATGCCGGACCCGCCGCCGGATGAAGAGCCGATTAAAATGTCGCATCGTTAGCGGAGATCTGCGAGGATACGCGCCATCTGTCTGCGCTAATGACCACGAGAGACTATTGTGACCGCTTTTTCTACGCTTAATATTCTGCCTGCCGCCCAACTTGAGAACCTCAACGAGCTGGGCTATCTCACCATGACCCCCGTGCAGGCTGCCGCTCTGCCCGCCATTCTCGAAGGACGTGATGTCCGCGTGCAGGCCAAAACGGGCAGCGGGAAAACGGCCGCGTTTGGTCTGGGCGTGCTGCAACATATTGATGCTGGCTTGTTCAAAACGCAGTCCCTGATCCTGTGTCCGACCCGCGAACTGGCCGACCAGGTGGCGGGCGAGCTGCGTCGGCTGGCGCGTTTTCTGCCCAACACTAAAATTCTGACGCTGTGCGGCGGCCAGCCGTTTGGCGCGCAGCGTGATTCTTTACAGCACGCGCCGCACATTATCGTGGCAACGCCGGGCCGTCTGCTCGATCACCTGCAGAAGGGCACCGTCTCGCTCGATGCGCTGCAGACGCTGGTGATGGACGAGGCGGACCGCATGCTGGATATGGGCTTTAGCGACGCCATTGATGAGGTGATTCGCTTCGCTCCGGCAGATCGCCAGACGTTGCTGTTCTCTGCCACCTGGCCAGATGCCATTGCCGCCATCAGCGGGCGCGTGCAGCAAAACCCGCTGACCATTGAGATCGACAGCGTTGATGCCCTGCCGGCGATTGAACAGCAGTTTTTTGAAACGTCACAGCACGGCAAAATTCCGCTGCTGCAAAAGCTGCTCAGCCAGCACAAGCCCGCCTCCTGCGTGGTTTTTTGCAACACCAAAAAGGACTGCCAGGCGGTATGCGACGCACTGAATGCGGCCGGGCAGAGCGCGTTATCGCTGCACGGCGATCTGGAGCAACGCGATCGCGATCAGACCCTGGTCCGCTTTGCCAACGGCAGCGCGCGCATTCTGGTTGCCACGGACGTCGCGGCGCGGGGGCTGGACATTAAATCCCTGGAGATGGTGGTAAACTTCGAGCTGGCCTGGGACCCGGAGGTCCACGTTCATCGCATCGGACGTACCGCGCGCGCCGGTAACACCGGCCTGGCGATCAGCTTCTGCGCTCCGGAAGAGGCTCAGCGCGCCAACATTCTGTCTGAAATGCTGCAGCTCAAGCTTAACTGGGTCAATGCGCCTGTCGGCGTCAACGTTGTTCCGCTGGAAGCGGAAATGGCCACGCTTTGCATCGACGGCGGCAAAAAGGCCAAGATGCGTCCGGGCGACGTGCTGGGTGCACTAACGGGAGACATTGGTCTGGACGGGGCTGACATCGGAAAGATTGCGGTACATCCGGCCCACGTGTACGTGGCAATTCGCCAGCCTGTTGCGCATAAGGCCTGGAAGCAGCTGCAGAGTGGGAAAATTAAAGGCAAAACCTGCCGCGTTCGACTGCTGAAATAAGCCTGAAAAGGCGTCTCAGAGACGTATTCTGAGACGCTTTCGCATTATTTCACTTCAACAACGTTCAGACGCAGTTCGTCGAACTGCGCCTCATCGTCTTCCGGCTGCCAGCCGGCTGGCTGCATCGGGATCTCTTCGCGATCGAACGCTAAATCCCCGCCGTTTACTACGTCTGAATCGTGATTAATGCCTTTAAAGTCAAACAGCTCGGTATCCGCAAGGTGTGAAGGGACCACGTTCTGCATCGCGCTGAACATGGTTTCAATGCGGCCAGGATAGCGTTTGTCCCAGTCGCGGAGCATATCGCCGATGACCTGACGCTGCAGGTTTGGCTGAGAGCCGCACAGGTTACAAGGGATGATCGGGAATCCTTTCGCCTGCGAGAAGCGCTCGATGTCTTTCTCACGGCAGTAGGCGAGCGGGCGAATAACGATGTGCTTTCCGTCGTCGCTCATCAGCTTCGGCGGCATGCCCTTCATTTTTCCGCCGTAGAACATATTCAGGAACAGCGTCTGCAGAATATCGTCGCGGTGGTGGCCAAGCGCAATTTTGGTTGCGCCCAGTTCCGTCGCGGTGCGGTACAAAATGCCGCGGCGCAGGCGAGAACAGAGAGAGCAGGTCGTTTTCCCTTCAGGGATTTTCTCTTTAACGATGCCGTAAGTATTTTCTTCAACGATCTTATACTCAACGCCCAGCGTCTCAAGATACTCCGGCAGAATGTGCTCCGGGAAGCCCGGCTGTTTCTGGTCAAGGTTGACTGCCACCAGGGAAAACTTCACCGGTGCGCTTTGCTGAAGATTGCGCAGGATCTCCAGCATCGTGTAGCTGTCTTTACCCCCTGACAGGCAGACCATGATGCGGTCACCTTCTTCAATCATGTTGAAGTCTGCAATGGCTTCGCCAACGTTACGGCGCAGTCGCTTTTGCAGCTTATTCAGGTTGTATTGATCTTTCTTTTTAATCTCTTGATTTTGCGACATTTATAATTTACTCAAATCTCAAATGGGGCACCGGCAGGGCGCTTTGGACCGCTAAGGCGCCAACTTCGCATTATGGTACGGATTGCAGCGACGAATACCAGCACGTTTTTAGCTTAATGGCACATACCCTTGTTACGCAGCGCGGGCCACGGCGGATGCCGGGGCGTGGACTTGCTTATTCGTGTTATACCATGATGCGAATGAGTTAAATTTTTGTATAATAAATTTCGGGTTACAGATTATACAGAACGACAGGCAAAGCAGGCGAGGGACGATGGCATATCTGGACTATTTATTAACGTTTATTGAAAGCAACCCCGCGCTGGCGATTGGTTTCAACATTATCCTGCTGATTATCTCCGGATTCTTTGCGCATATTATGTGCAAATTTCTGCTGATTAAGGTCGTAAGAAGGGTATTCTTTGCAAGCCATAAGCAGGACGTACCGCTGGAGAAGGATCGCCGAATTGCTGAAAAGCTTTCCAACTTCGTTCCCGTTATTATCGTCTATTACGTTCTGCAGTTCATGCCGAATATGCCTGCGTCGCTGGTTACGGCAATAAATACCATCTGCGGGATATTGTTCTTTGTTTTTCTGTCCGTATTTTTCAACGAGATGCTGGACATTGTTAATAGCTCCTATCTACGGAAAACAAAAAGAAAAAACCACTCTATCAAAGGGTATATCCAGATCGGAAAAATTCTGGTGCATATCATTGCGGCAATAATGATTATCGCCGTGATGTCGAACAAATCACCTGCGATCATTATTTCCAGCCTCGGCGCGGTGGCCGCGGTGCTGATGCTGGTGTTCCAGCACACCCTGCTTTCCCTGGTCGCTAACGTGCAGCTTTCATCCAACGACGTACTTCAGCTGGGTGACTGGATTGAAATGCCGGACAAGGGGCTGAGCGGGGAGGTCACCGATATTGCGTTGCACACGATCACAATACGCAACTGGGATAATACGATTTCGCGTATACCAACAAAGAATTTCCTGACCGAAACCTATACCAACTGGCAGGCCATGTTTTCGTCCGGCGCGCGCCGGATTATGCGCAGCACAACAATCGATCAGCACTCCGTCACGTTTCTCACTCAGGAGATTCTGGCCCCTATGCTCGCAATACGCGGCGTGAGCGAACCGCTGGCAAAGCTGGTCGACGGGCGCGATCCGCTGGGGATCCCGGACAGCTGGTTTATTGATAACGGGCTGACAAACTTAACGCTGTTTCGCCACTATATGATGGCTTATCTCGCCGAAAGGCCGGATATCATCAAGGACATGTATATTGTCGTACGAACATTAAAACCTTCGGCGTCCGGTATTCCGCTGGAGATTTACTGCTTTACCTCTTCAACGCTCTGGATGGACTATGAAAATACCCAGTCGGCCATCTTTGAGTACATTACCGCTATCGCTGAAACATTCTCGCTCCGTTTATATCAATATCCGGCCGGTCATGATTTCTGGCGTCTTTCACGGGAAAGCATTGCTCATAAAAGCGTGCAGGCGGATGAGTAAAGAAATGCGGCCATCTGCTGAAATCAATTCAGCCTGTCATTCCTGAATGAATGCAGGGAAAAGCGGAGATGACGCGGGCATTTTACGTTACGCCTGCTACGCTTTTGTTGGGTATCAGGGAGCTTTCGCATGAAGAATAAAGATGAACAAACAGGATTAGTCGGACTGGCCATTGGTGCCGCGGTCATTGGACTCGTTGCGGCGCAAAGGCCCATCAGCTGCGAAAGTATCGTGGCGGAATTGGTCAGGCTCGGCAGGCAAAAGGGCGATGGCGTCGAGGACGAGGTATATCTGAAGGCCGCCGAACTGGTTAGAAAAGGGGTATAGCAATGACAGAAAAACGCAATGCGCAGTGCCACTGCGGTTCGGTGACGTTCACCGTGGAGTTGACCGACGGTTTTAATACCGCACGTCGATGTAACTGTTCTTACTGTCGGATGCGCGGGGCAATTGCCGTTTCAGCGCCGTTGACGGGAATCACGGTCACGCAAGGTGAGGATAAGCTCACGGAGTATCGCTTTAATACCCAACAGGCGCGCCATTTCTTTTGCTCGGTATGCGGGATTTATACGTTCCATCAGCGGCGGTCGAACCCCGATCAATACGGCGTGAACGTCGCATGCTTTGAAAATGTATCGCCCTTTGATTTTTCTGAAGTCGTAGTGACGGATGGCGTTAATCACCCAATGGATGGAGCCAGCAGCGGTATTTTGGGCTATCTGACATTTCGGAAAAAGGAAGCGAACTAGTCAGCATCAAGAAGGTTAAGCAGTTCGCCGAGATGCTGAACTACGCCCCCAAAATCAAAGATCAGGGCAATCCAGACGCAGCTTAACAGTGCCAGCAGGGCCAGTGATAAACGGGTGAACACACGTACATCCTTATCGTATGAGGGGCTGCTGTTACTGTAATATGTTTTCCTTAAACTTTCCCTTAACAACCCCATCGTAAAAGCGGCCTTTTGAGACCACGCGCAAAAAATCAGAAAAAACACGGGCGGGAACGTGCTGATACTGCACGAGAGTACGATCGCGAAAGCGGATTTCCAGAGTGGCGCTGCGTTCGTCATAGCCAATCGAGGCGATACGGGAAGATTTAACGGGATGATGCACCATAGCGATGGCCTCTTACGACAAGGGCAGAACACGTATCATGTTACAGAATCGTCGAAACAGGCAAGCTGAAACAATCGGATGATGCTGTTTTACGTATATAAAGAGATAGCCCGCAATAATGCGGGCTATTGACATCAGAACTGATAAACCAGACCCAGCGCGACAACGTCATCGGTACTGATACCGTTGTCCTTGTAGAACTGTTTATCTTCGTCAAGCAGGTTGATTTTGTAATCCACGTAGGTGGACATGTTTTTATTGAAATAGTAGGTTGCGCCAACGTCAGCGTATTTAACCAGATCCTGGTCGCCCTGGCCGTTTGCCAAATCTTTGCCTTTAGACTGCAGGTAGGAAATGGCAGGGCGGAGGCCGAAATCAAACTGATACTGCGCGGTGACTTCGAAGTTTTGCGTTTTATTCGCTACGCCGTCACCGTCGCCGTATGGCGTCATATTGCGGGTCTCAGAATACATGGTCGCCAGATAGATATTATTGGCGTCATATTTCAGACCGGCAGTCCAGGCATCGGCCTTATCGCCACCCGCCGTGCTGTGGATGATCTGATCGTTGGTACGGTCAGAGGAGGTGTAAGCCGCACCCGCGCTGAAGCCCATGCCGATGTCGTAAGTGGAGGAAATGCCCCAGCCGTCGCCATTGTCATAGCGATAGTCGTTGCCCGTGCTTACGCCATACTGGTCGTAGGTGTTTGCGCTGCGGCTCGCAGACCCTTCTTCGTTATTGCTGCCGCCTTCGTTAGTGCCCTGATACTGAACGGCAAAGTTTAGGCCCTGCACCAGACCGTAGAAGTCGGTGTTGCGGTAGGTCGCCACGCCGTTCGCGCGGTTGGTCATGAAGTTATCGGCTTTGCTGTAGGAGTCGCCGCCGAACTCAGGCAGCATATCGGTCCAGCCTTCCACGTCGTACAGTACGCCGTAGTTACGACCGTAATCGAATGAACCATAGTCGCCAACCTTCACGCCTGCGAAGGCCAGACGGGTCCAGGACTGGTTGTCAGAACCCTCGGTGTTGTTGGCCTGAATGTTGTATTCCCACTGCGCGTAGCCGGTCATCATGTCGTTAATCTGGGTTTCGCCTTTGAAGCCCAGACGCATGTAGGTTTGATCGCCGTCGGCAGAGGCGTTGTCAGAGAAGTAGTGCAGCCCGTCTACTTTTCCATACAGATCCAGCTTATTGCCATCTTTGTTATAAATTTCCGCAGCGTGTGCCGCGCCGGCCATTAAAATAGCCGGGATCATCAGTGCCAGTACTTTTCTTTGCATTTTGTTATTCCTTGCAGTTTTATTATTTAATTGCGTAGTGAACTTTCCTGGCTGGAAAGTTGTCCCATGCTAAATCACTCACGCGGAAGAACAATAAAATATAATTGTTACCGATTGAGTAAAACCTCAAGGAATTGCGTATTTAGAAATAGTGATAATTTCAATGAATGGTTTGAGCTTAATTATACGAAATTAAAATTATTCAACAATTACGTAAAGGAGTAATATCCCTCCCGTTATATGCCTTTAAGATTTCTTCATCCATAACAAAAATGAATATTGTTCTTATAACTAAACAGTATTCATGATTAATTTGGATTAGCCCGAAGCTGAGACTTCGGGCTTTTTTTTGTCCAAAAAATGCCCGGACTGGCCGGGCATAGACGATTATTCGCTTGCGGATTTTTCCGCTTTACCGGCCATTTGCGCCAGGAAGTCATACCGTTTTTGCAGATCGGCTGCCGCATCCTTCCAGAGCTGCTCGGCCACGTCCGGCTGCTGCGCGTTAAGGCGGCGGAAGCGCTGCTCCTGCATTAACGTTTCTGCCAGCGCGTCGGAAGGTGGCCGCGAATCCAGCGCCAGCGGCAGCTTGCCTTCATCCGCGCGGCGAGGATCGAAGCGATACAGCGGCCAGAAGCCGGTTGCGGTGAGCTGGCGCATCTGATCGTGGCTGAGCGCCAGATCGTAGCCATGCTCCTCGCACGGGCTGTAGGCGATGATCAGCGACGGTCCCGGATAGGCTTCCGCTTCCTGAATCGCCTTCACCGTCTGGTTTAGCTGCGCACCCAGCGAGATCTGCGCAACATAAACATGCCCGTACATCATCATGCTCACGCCGAGATCTTTACGTGCCTTGCGCTTACCGTGTTCGCCAAATTTGGTCACCGCGCCCAGCGGGGTTGCTTTCGACGCCTGGCCGCCGGTGTTGGAGTAGCACTGCGTGTCCAGCACCAGAATGTTGACGTTTTCGGTCAGGCTCAGCACGTGGTCCAGCCCGCCGAAGCCGATATCGTACGCCCAGCCGTCGCCGCCAATCAGCCAGATGGATTTCTCCACCAGCGCGTCGGCGTCGGTCAGCAGCTGTTCCGCGCCGTCCACGCCCTGGAGGGCAGCGCGCAGCTCGGAAACCTGTTCACGGCGAACCTCTGGCGTCGCGTCCGCGTGCAGCGCGTCGTTCAGTTCTGCCGGGATGTTATCCGCGAACTGTTCCAGCAGGCGCATGACCCGCGCGCGGTGCTGGTCCACCGTCAGGCGGAAGCCCAGGCCAAACTCCGCGTTATCTTCGAACAGCGAGTTCGCCCATGCCGGGCCGCGACCGTTTTCGTCGGTGGTGTACGGCGTGGAGGGCAGGTTACCGCCGTAAATCGATGAACAGCCGGTGGCGTTAGCAATCAGCATGCGGTCGCCGTAAAGCTGGGTCAGCAGCTTGATGTACGGCGTTTCGCCGCAGCCGGAGCAGGCGCCGGAGTACTCGAACAGCGGCGTGATCAGCTGCGAGGTGCGAATATCAATGCGCTCCAGCCTGCTGCGGTCGATTTCCGGCAGGCCGAGGAAGAAGTCGTAATTCACTTTCTCCTCTTCAACGTGCTCCAGGCGCGACATCATATTGATGGCTTTGATTTCCGGATTTTGACGATCTTTCGCCGGGCACACCTCGACGCACAGGTTACAGCCTGTGCAATCTTCCGGCGCCACCTGCAGAACGTATTTCTGGCCGCGCATGTCGCGGGACTTCACGTCCAGCGAGTGCAGGCTGGCCGGCGCGGTTTCCATCTCGTCAGGAGAGACCACCTTGGCGCGAATGGCCGAGTGCGGGCAGGCCGCCACGCAGTGGTTGCACTGGGTGCACAGTTCCTCTTTCCAGATGGGGATCTCTTCGGCGATATTGCGTTTTTCCCAGCGCGTGGTGCCCACGGGCCAGGTGCCGTCCGGCGGCAGCGCGGAGACGGGGAGGGCGTCGCCCAGCCCGGCCAGCATCGCGGCGGTCACGGTTTTCACAAAGTCTGGCGCCGCGTCGGAGACCACCGGTGGGCGGTTCGGGCTCGCGGCATTAACCTGCTGCAGCGGCACTTCGAACAGCGATTCGCGGGCCAGCGCCAGCGCCTGCCAGTTACGTTCAACCAGCTCCTGGCCTTTGCTGCTGTAGCTTTTCGCGATTGCGCCCTGAAGCTCCACCAGCGCGCTGTCGCCGGGCAGAATGTGGGTCAGGTGGAAGAACGCCATCTGCATAACGGTGTTAATGCGCGCGCCAAGGCTGCATTCGCGCGCAATCTTCGCCGCGTTAACCACGAACAGGCGTGCCTTTTTCTGGTTCAGAACGGCCTGCACTTCCTGAGGCAGGCGGCTCCAGACCTCGTCCGCACCGTACGGCGTGTTGATCAGGAAAATGCCGCCCGGCTTGAGGCGCTCCGCCATCTGGTATTTATCGATAAACTGCAGCTGGTGGCAGCCGACAAAATCGGCCTGCGAGATCAGGTACGCCGAGCGGATAGGCTGCTCGCTCACGCGCAGGTGGGAAACGGTCAAGCCGCCGGCTTTTTTGGAGTCATAGACGAAGTAGCCCTGGGCATACCACGGCGTTGAATTGCCGATGATCTTGATATTGTTCTTGGTTGCCGAGACGCTGCCGTCGCTGCCCAGGCCGTAGAAAAGCGCCTCCAGCTTTGCCGTTGCGGGCAGGGTATTTTCCGGCAGAGGGAGGGATAGGTTGGTCACATCGTCGTAAATACCGACCGTGAAGCGCGGCTTCGGCTTCGCTTCGTTCAGCTCGTTGAACACGGCGAGCACGCAGTCCGGTCCAAACTCCTTGGAGGACAAACCGTAGCGCCCGCCGATGACGCGCGGCAGCGTTTCGCGCTCGCCGCTGTTGAAGGCTTCCGCCAGCGCGGTCATTACGTCGAGATAGAGCGGCTCGGCGAGCGCGCCCGGCTCTTTGGTGCGGTCCAGTACCGCTACGGTGCGCGCGGTTTCCGGCAGCGCGGAGAGCAGGTGCTTCGCTGAAAACGGACGATAGAGGCGGACCTTCAGCACGCCCACCTTTTCACCGCGGGTTAGCAGTTCGTCCACGACCTCTTCGCAGGTGCCGATCGCCGAGCCCATCAGGATGATGACGCGTTCCGCCTGCGGATGGCCATAATATTCAAACGGCTTATATGCGCGCCCGGTAGCGGCGGCAAAATCGTCCATCGCCTGCTCAACGTGGGCGTAAACGGCGTCGTACCACGGGTTGGTGGCCTCGCGGGACTGGAAATAGGTGTCCGGGTTGGCGGAGGTGCCGCGAATAACAGGATGCTCGGGGTTCAGCGCGCGCGCGCGGTGCGCGTCGATCTCCGCCTGCGGGAGCAGGTTCAGGATCGTGTCGTCGGCAAGGGGAACGATTTTGTTGATTTCGTGAGAGGTGCGGAAACCATCAAAGAAGTGAATAAACGGCACGCGGCTTTTGAGGGTTGCTATATGCGAAATCAGCGCGAAGTCTTGCGCTTCCTGCACGCTGCTGGCGCAGAGCATCGCGCAGCCCGTCTGGCGTACGGCCATCACGTCGGAATGATCGCCAAAAATGGAGAGCGCGTGCGTGGCTACGGTACGGGCGGCGACGTGGAGAACAAACGGCGTCAGCTGGCCGGCCAGCTTGTACAGGGTCGGGATCATCAGCAGCAACCCCTGCGACGAGGTAAACGACGTCGACAGCGCGCCGGTCTGCAGCGCGCCGTGAACGGTGGCGATAGCCCCCGCCTCGGACTGCATTTCCACCACGCGTGGGACATCTCCCCAGACGTTTTTTAGCCCATTCCCGGCCCAGGCGTCCGCCTGTTCGGCCATGGTTGAACTTGGCGTAATTGGGTAGATGGCGATAACTTCGCTCGTGCGAAACGCGACTGACGCGACTGCACCATTACCGTCGATAGTTTGCATAGGACAATACCCTTACATTGCGCAAAAAGAGGGGCCTGCATCCGTCCGCAGACCCTGAATATTATCCCTCTATTCTAGCAAAGCGCGGTTTTTCCGATTTTCGCTTTTGTGTCCTGGGTATTCTCGGCATCAATGAGTAGATCAAACTTTTGGCAGAAAAATTGCGAGAAATTGTTTCTAAAGCGCATTAATACGCACCTGCGCTCTCGACGGCGCGGCGGGTGATGCCTATGATGCATAGGTTTCGCACTTTTTATGGGGGAGAAGTCATGCGTTCAGCGTTTTGGGTAGGGTGTGCCGCGTTATTATTGTCAGCATGCAGCAGTGAGCCCGTTCAGCAGGCCACCGCGGCGCACGTGTCGCCGGGCATGAAGGCGGCGATGTCCAGTTCGGGCCAGGCGAACTGCGCCATGATTGGCGGTACGCTGTCAGTGGCTCGTCAGCTCGACGGCAGCGCGACCGGCATGTGCGCCTTGCCGAACGGCAAGCGCTGCAGTGAACAGTCGCTCGCCGTGGGCAGTTGCGGTAATTACTGATTACTCCGCGCGCTTAAAGACCAGCGACTTATCGGCGGTTGCCAGCGTGAGCTGATCTTCAGTCAGATCGACCTGCGCTCCTTTGCTCAACATGTCGCTGAGCGTTTGATCGAGTTCGTTTAGCTGCGGCTCCGTGCAGAGCCTGCGGGTCATTGCCAGGTTTTTAACCTTGAGTTCGCCCTCGGACAATTTGCCCTGTCCGGTGAACCGGTTACACATGACGCCTGAGACGGCGATGTTCTTAATCAGGCTCAGATCGTGCTCTGAACTGAAGCTGATTTCAGGCTGCGCTGACGCGGCCTTTACGGCTTTCCCGTTAACGTTTTCCAGAATAAAACGGTGGTTCTGAAGCTGGTCAGGCTGAACGGACGCTTTGCCCGGATTGACGCAGCCCGCAACGATCAGGCTGAATAAACTTACTGCAACAAGCTTTTTCATTTTTCTTCTCAAACTATTTATATCGTGAATCTTTTACCAGTGTAACGATACTCTCCCGGCTGTTAATGGGGTTTATCCGAATGTGCGAGAAGTGGCCGGGCGGCACCTGGCCGCCGGGCCCAGGCTCAGTGGGACTTAAAGCCTGCCGCTGCCATCAGCATGCGGAAGAAAAGACTTACGCCAGCCAGCGCCAGCACGCTGCCGCCCCAGATGATCGCCAGCCACATAAGCCGTTTCCAGACAGGCTGTTTCATCAGTGATAACCCTCCCCATGCCGTACTTTTCCGCGAAAAACGTAATAGCTCCAGTAGGTATAGACCAGGATTACGGGAATAATCAGCAGCGCGCCGACCAGCATAAAGCCCTGGCTCTGCGCGGGTGCGGCAGCCTGCCAGAGCGTTATGGCCGGAGGAATAATGTATGGCCAGATGCTGATCCCAAGGCCGCTGAAGCCGAGGAAAATCAGGCCGAGCGTCAGTATAAACGGCAAATTATGGCGATTCGGGTTATCCAGGCTTCGCCACTGGCACAGGCTCAGAACGACGACCAGCGCCGGGACGGGCAGCAGGAAATAGAGGTCGGGCAGCGTAAACCAGCGGTCGGCAATGGCCGGATGCGCCAGTGGGGTCCAGATGCTGACTATCGCTATTATCCCCAGCAGAACAACCAGCAGCGCTTTCGATAGCTGGCGCATTCGCTGCTGCAGCCGGTTCTCGCTTTTCATCACCAGCCAGGTCGACCCTAACAGCGCATACGCAACAACCAGCCCCGCGCCGCAGAACAGCGTGAACGGCGTAAGCCAGTTAAACGGACCGCCGCTGTAGGCGCGCCCGGTGACGGAAAAGCCGTTTATTACCGCGCCGACCGTCACGCCCTGGGCGAAGGTGGCCACAATCGAGCCGCCGATAAAGGCTTTGTCCCAGAAAGGGCGGTGCGCCGGCGTTGCCTTAAAGCGAAACTCAAAGGCCACGCCGCGAAAGATAAGCCCGATCAGCATTAAGGTCAGGGGAACGGTGAGGGCGTCAATAATGACCGCATAGGCCAGCGGGAATGCGCCGAACAGCGCCGCGCCGCCCAGCACCAGCCAGGTTTCGTTCCCGTCCCAGACCGGCGCGACGCTGTTGACCATCACGTCGCGATCGCCAGCGTCCTGAATCGCGGGAAACAGAATGCCAATCCCAAGGTCAAAACCGTCCATGACGATATACATCAGCGTGGCGAAGACAATAATCACAAACCAGATAATGGAAAGATCGATACCCATTACGGCTTCTCCTCAAGGTGTGTGGTGACGGCGGAAAGCGGGCGAGCGGGACGTCCGTCGGCTTCGGTGGCGAAGGTTTCATGAGGCTGCGGGCCTTTTTTGATCAGCCGCACCATGTAGCTGTACCCCACGCCGAATACCGAGGTGTACACCACGAAGAAAGCCAGCAGGCTGATGCTCATATGCAGGTCGCCGTGCGCCGATACGGCATCCTTCGTGCGCTGAAGCCCATAAACGACCCACGGCTGACGGCCCACCTCGGTCGTCACCCATCCGGCAAGGATGGCAATCAGCCCCGATGGCCCCATCAGCAGCGCAAACCACAGGAAGGGGCGAGAAGAGTACAGGCGCTTTTTGTAGCGAAGCCACGCGGCGGCGACGCCCAGCGCCAGCATCAGCATGCCGAGCCCCGCCATAATGCGGAACGACCAGAAAACGATGGTGGCGTTGGGGCGATCCTCTTTCGGGAACGCCTTAAGTGCAGGAACCTGCTTGTCCAGGCTGTGGGTCAGGATCAGGCTGCCGAGCGCGGGAATTTCCAGCCCGTAGCGCGTGCGCTCCTGTTCCATATCCGGCCAGCCGAACAGTAGCAGCGGAGTCGGTTCGCCCGGCGGATTTTCCCAGTGCCCCTCAATGGCCGCAATTTTGGCCGGCTGATGCTTTAGGGTATTCAGCCCGTGCATGTCTCCGACCAGCGCCTGCAGCGGCGCGACGATGAGCGTCATCCACAGCGCCATCGAGAACATGGCGCGGATCGCCGGAGTGTTGTTCCCGCGCAGCAGATGCCACGCCGCCGACGCGCCGACAAACAGCGCGCTGCTGAGAAACGCGGCGATGGACATATGCAGCAGGCGGTAAGGGAAGGAGGGATTAAAGACCACGGCAAACCAGTCCACGGGGACAACCTGCCCGTTAACGATTTCATATCCCTGCGGGGTCTGCATCCAGCTGTTGGAGGAAAGTATCCAGAACGTTGAAATGATGGTCCCGAGCGCCACCATGCAGGTCGCAAAGAAGTGCAGCCCCGGCCCAACCTTATTCCAGCCGAACAGCATCACGCCGAGGAACCCGGCTTCGAGGAAGAACGCGGTGAGCACTTCGTAGGTCAGCAGCGGGCCGGTAATGCTGCCCGCAAACTGGGAGAAACCGCTCCAGTTGGTGCCAAACTGATAGGCCATTACCAGGCCGGACACCACGCCCATGCCGAAGTTAACGGCAAAGATTTTGGACCAGAAGTGATAAAGCGAACGCCAGACGGGGTTCTTAGACTTAAGCCACAGGCCTTCCAGTACCGCGAGATAGCTCGCCAGGCCGATAGTAATCGCCGGGAAAATAATGTGAAAGGATACGGTAAACGCGAACTGTATCCGCGCAAGGTGAAAAGCATCTAAACCAAACATGCACAGCCTCAATGTCAAACGGTGTGCTGTTATGGTATAGGGCCTTCGAAAAGCGTATCAGAAGCAGAAAGGGGAAATTTAGGTATAACAGTTGGCAATGAGCGGCTTTTTTCTTTATCTGATATACATCCGTGAAACGAATAAAAAAATTCTTTTTATGATTTTTACGCATTAAACCGCTTGCTTTGTCACCACCCCCGTGCGTTAATGGTTCTCTGGTTTTGATTTCAAAAGAATATCTGACGTAGTTTTTTAAAAGCAGTTCTCATCACGTTGTGCCTCTCCGCAGCCTCTTGGGTCTTTTTCTACACTCCGATTCATTTTTGTTTCAGACCACTATCGCCTGATAGGCCCATTAGTTATTTACGTTTTTACGTTTACAGGAGAATCTTATGACTTCTAATATCCATTTCCGCTGCCCATGCTGTCATGGCTCGCAGTATCGTATCTCAGCCTTTGATGTGTCTGAGAAGAATCCTTTCGGTGCGAAATGCATTTTTTGCAAATCGTCCATGATTACGCTCGACCATTTGGCCGCCGTGCGTTTTGCCGCCAACGCGGTAACCGAGTACCGTAAGTAATTCGCAACCCCAACCATAACAGTTAGCAAAATCTTCTCTTTTTCTCCTGCTGATATAGACTATCGTGCATAAGGAGAATCTGATGAAAAAATACCAGCGTCTGGCGCAACAAATCATTTCACAAATTGAGCTTGGCGTGTGGTTGCCGGGCGATAAGCTGCCCTCGCTGCGAGAGCAGGTGGCAAGCAGCGGCATGAGCTTTATGACCGTTGGCCATGCGTATCAGATGCTGGAAAGCCAGGGGCACATTGTCGCCAGGCCGCAGTCGGGCTATTACGTTGCCTCGCGCCCGACGCTGCAACTGCCTTCTCCTCATGCGCAGGTCATCCGCGACGACGTGGTCGATATCAATACCTATATTTTTGATGTCCTCCAGGCCAGCCGCGACGCCTCCGTGGTGCCGTTTGCCTCCGCGTTTCCCGATCCCCGCCTCTTTCCGCTCCAGCAGCTCAACCGTTCGCTCGCCAACGTGAGTAAAACCGCCACGGCGATGAGCGTGATCGAAAACCTGCCGCCCGGAAACGTCGAGCTCCGCCACGCCATCGCCCGCCGCTACGCGCAGCAGGGGATGAATATTTCCCCCGACGAAATCGTGATCACCGCCGGCGCGCTTGAGGCGCTCAACCTTAGCCTGCAGGCCGTCACGGAGCCGGGAGACTGGGTGATTGTGGAAAATCCCTGCTTTTACGGCGCGCTTCAGGCGCTTGAGCGCCTCAAGCTAAAGGCGCTGTCGGTGGCCACCGACGTGCGGGAAGGGATTGACCTCAACGCGCTCGAGCAGGCGCTGAACGAGTATCCGGTAAAGGCCTGCTGGATCATGACCAACAGCCAAAATCCGCTGGGCTTCACCCTGAGCGCTGAAAAAAAAGCGCGGCTGATTGCGCTGTTAGCCAGCCATAACGTCACGCTGATTGAAGACGATGTTTACAGCGAGCTTTACTTTGGCCGCGAAAAGCCGCTCCCGGCAAAGGCCTGGGACACGCAGGACATGACGCTTCACTGCTCGTCCTTTTCTAAATGCCTGGTGGCGGGCTTTCGCATCGGCTGGGTGGCGGCGGGAAAACATGCGCGGCGCATTCAGCAGCTGCAGCTGATGAGCACGCTTTCGACCAGCTCACCGATGCAGCTGGCGCTGGTGGACTATCTGGCGACCAAACGCTATGACGCCCACCTGCGCCGACTGCGGCGCACGCTCGCCGAGCGCAAACAGCAGGCCTGGCAGTCGCTTTTGCGCCACATGCCCGCGGGCGTCAACATTCACCACAGCGACAGCGGCTATTTTTTGTGGCTGGAGCTTCCCGCGCGGCTTGATGCGGGCGCGCTAAGCGAAAAGGCGTTAGCTCACCATATCAGCATCGCGCCCGGTAAGATGTTTTCGACTTCAAACGTCTGGGCGCCGTTTTTCCGGTTTAATACGTCATGGGCCTGGGGAGAGCGCGAGGAGCTCGCGGTGCAGCAGCTGGGAAAATTAATACGCGAGATGATGGAATAACCGTTACGCCGTCTTCCCCCCGTTTTGAATAATGTCCGAAGGGGCCATTGCGGCCCCGTCATACGAAATCATGATGTCCTCTCTCCTGGCTAACCCCTTGTCTATAATCCAGTTAACGGGGAATGCGCCCTCGGTCACACCTTGACGAAATTTCCTTGAGCCGCCCATCGCGGCGCATTGGCGCGGGCTACGTTTAATTCAGGAGATATTTTTACGGCACGGCTGCCGCCAAATTTCATTGCGACAGGAGTAAACCTTATGAGCAAAAAATTTGCCCGCAGCAGCCTGTGCGCGCTCGCGATGACGATCGTCACCGCACACGCCGCGGAACCCCCAAAAGCGATTGGCGACGGCGAGGGGCGGCTGGATATTATCGCCTGGCCCGGATACATCGAGCGCGGGCAGACCGACAAAAGCTACGACTGGGTCACGCAGTTCGAAAAAGAGACCGGCTGCACGGTCAACGTCAAAACCGCCGCCACCTCGGACGAGATGGTCAGCCTGATGGCGAAGGGGGGCTATGACCTGGTGACCGCCTCGGGCGACGCCTCTCTGCGCCTGATTATGGGCAAACGCGTTCAGCCGATTAATCCCGACCTGATCCCCAACTGGAAAACGCTCGACCCGCGCCTCGTCAAAGGCGAGTGGTTCAACGTCGACGGTAAAGTCTACGGCACGCCGTACCAGTGGGGGCCGAACCTGCTGATGTACAACACCAAAACCTTCCCAACCCCGCCGGACAGCTGGAGCGTGGTGTTCGTTAAGCAGAACCTGCCTGACGGCAAAACCAACCAGGGACGCGTTCAGGCCTACGACGGTCCGATTTACATCGCCGACGCCGCGCTGTTCGTCAAGGCCACCCAGCCCGCGCTCGGCATTACCGACCCGTACCAGCTCACGGAAGCACAGTATGGCGCCGTGCTGAAGGTGCTGCGCGACCAGCACGCGCTGATCCACCGCTACTGGCACGACACCACCGTTCAGATGAGCGACTTCAAAAACGAAGGCGTGGTGGCCTCAAGCGCCTGGCCGTACCAGGCGAACGCGCTGAAGGCGGAGAATCAGCCGATCGCCACCGTCTTCCCGAAAGAGGGCGTGACCGGCTGGGCGGACACCACCATGCTGCACGCGCAGGCTAAGCATCCGATGTGCGCCTACAAATGGATGAACTGGTCGCTGACGCCAAAAGTGCAGGGCGATCTGGCCGCGTGGTTTGGCTCCCTGCCGGTGGTGGCGGAAGGATGCAAGGCCAGTACGCTGCTGGGCGATAAGGGCTGTGAAACCAACGGCTACACCTATTTCGACAAAATCATGTTCTGGAAAACGCCGATAGCGGAAGGCGGCAAGTTTGTGCCCTACAGCCGCTGGACGCAGGATTACATCGCCATCATGGGCGGGCGCTGATTGCCGGGAGCAGAGCATGACCTACGCGGTAGAGTTTTGTGACGTTTCCCGCCTGTACGGCGACGTGCGGGCGGTGGATGCGGTCACCATTGGCATTCATGACGGAGAGTTTTTTTCCATGCTGGGGCCTTCGGGCTCCGGCAAAACCACCTGCCTGCGCCTGATCGCCGGGTTCGAACAGCTAAGCGGCGGCGCTATCAAGATTTTCGGCCAGGAGGCCAGCGCGCTTCCCCCGTGGGAGCGCGACGTCAACACGGTGTTCCAGGACTATGCGCTGTTTCCGCATATGTCGGTCCTCGACAACGTTGCCTACGGCCTGAGGGTTAAAGGCATCGATAAGAAAACGCGCCGCGCCCGGGCGGGCGAGGCGCTGGAGAAGGTCGGCCTTGGCTTCGCCGCTGCGCGCAAGCCGTCGCAGCTGTCGGGCGGCCAGCGCCAGCGCGTGGCGATTGCCCGGGCGCTGGTCAACGAGCCCCGCGTGCTCCTGCTCGACGAGCCGCTGGGGGCGCTCGATCTCAAGCTGCGCGAGCAGATGCAGGTTGAGCTGAAAAAGCTCCAGCAGGATCTCGGCATCACCTTTATCTTTGTGACCCACGACCAGGGCGAAGCGCTCTCCATGTCCGACCGGGTCGCGGTTTTCAACAACGGCCGCATCGAGCAGGTCGACACGCCGCGCGAGCTGTATTTGCGCCCGCGCACGCCGTTTGTGGCGAGCTTCGTGGGGACGTCGAACGTGTTTGACGCCGCGCTCTCGCGCCGCGTCTGCGGCATGGAGGGCGTGTATTCGCTGCGCCCGGAACATATCCGCCTTAACGAAGGCGGTGAGATTCAGGTTCAGGGGGTAATCCAGGCGGTGCAGTATCAGGGGGCGGCCACGCGCATAGAGCTTAAGCTGAGTGATGGCGCAAAGCTGCTGGTGAGCCAGGCTAATCTCACCGGCGCTCTGGTTTCTGACGGGCTGGCACCGGGCCTGCCGGTGCAGGCGGCCTGGTCGCGTGAGGCCATGGTGCCGCTGCACGAGGAGCGGTGAGATGACGATGCGCCTTTCGTCCGCACCGCGCGGCACCCTAAGCCGCGCCTCCGCGCTGTTCTGGCGCAGGCCGTCGCTTGGGCTGTTCCTGCTGCTGCTTGCCCCGCTGATGTGGTTCGGCATTGTCTACCTGGGATCGCTGCTCACGCTGCTGTGGCAGGGCTTTTACACCTTCGATGACTTCACCATGTCGGTGACGCCGGACCTGACCTTCGCCAACGTTCAGGCGCTGTTTAACCCGGCCAACTACGACATCATTCTGCGCACCCTGGTGATGGCCATTTCGGTCACGGCGGCCAGCGCGGTGCTGGCCTTTCCTATGGCCTGGTATATGGCGCGTTACACAACCGGCAAGTGGAAAGCGTTTTTCTATATTGCCGTCATGCTGCCGATGTGGGCGAGCTATATCGTCAAAGCCTACGCGTGGACGCTGCTGCTGGCGAAGGACGGCGTGGCGCAGTGGTTTCTCAGCCATCTGGGGCTGGAGCCGGTTCTACTCTCCGTGCTTACGCTGCCCGCCGTTGGCGGCAACACGCTCTCCACCTCGGGGCTTGGGCGCTTTCTGGTGTTTGTTTACATCTGGCTGCCGTTTATGATCCTGCCGGTTCAGGCGGCGCTGGAGCGTCTGCCCGCGTCGCTGCTGCAGGCCTCTGCCGATCTCGGCGCCCGGCCGCGGCAAACGTTCCGCTACGTGGTCCTGCCGCTCGCCGTGCCGGGCATTGCGGCGGGTTCTATTTTCACCTTTTCGCTGACGCTGGGCGATTTTATCGTGCCGCAGCTGGTCGGCCCGCCGGGCTACTTCATCGGCAACATGGTCTACGCCCAGCAGGGCGCCATTGGCAACATGCCGATGGCCGCCGCGTTCACGCTGGTGCCGATTGTGCTGATCTCTCTTTATCTGGCGTTCGTGAAGCGCCTGGGAGCCTTCGATGCACTCTGAGCGCGCGCCGTGGTTCCTGAAGATCGCCGCATGGGGCGGCGTGATTTTCCTGCACTTTCCGCTGCTGATCATCGCCATTTACGCCTTTAATATCGAGGACGCGGCCTTTAGCTTCCCGCCGCAGGGCTTCACCCTGAAGTGGTTTAGCGTAGCGGCGGGGCGCGGGGATATTATCGAATCCGTGACGTTGTCACTTAAAATTGCCGCGCTCTCAACGGCTATCGCGCTGGTGCTCGGCACGCTTGCCGCCGCCGCGCTGTGGCGAAGCTCTTTCTTCGGCAAAAACGCGATTTCGCTGCTGCTGCTGTTGCCGATAGCCCTCCCGGGCATTATCACCGGCCTGGCGCTGCTCACGGCGTTTAAGACCGTCAACCTTGAGCCGGGGTTTTTCACCATCGTCGTCGGGCACGCGACCTTCTGCGTGGTGGTGGTGTTTAACAACGTCATCGCCCGGTTCAGGCGCACCTCCTGGAGCCTGGTGGAAGCGTCGATGGACCTGGGCGCAGACGGTTGGCAAACGTTCCGCTACGTGGTGCTGCCCAATCTGGGCTCCGCGCTGCTGGCGGGCGGCATGCTGGCCTTTGCGCTGTCGTTTGACGAAATTATCGTCACAACGTTTACGGCAGGCCACGAGCGCACGCTGCCGCTGTGGCTGCTGAACCAGCTGGGCCGCCCGCGCGACGTGCCCGTGACCAACGTGGTTGCCTTGCTCGTCATGCTGGTGACCACGATCCCCATTTTGGGAGCCTGGTGGCTCACCCGCGACGGCGACAACACCGCCGGGGACGGGAAATAACCTTGATTTCAACAGGATAAAGCTATGCAAACTCAACTGCTGATTAATGGTGAACTGACTGCCGGCGAAGGGGAAAAGCAGCCGGTCTATAACCCCGCTACCGGAGAGGTGCTGCTGGAGATTGCCGAGGCCTCTGCGGCGCAGGTTGATGCCGCTGTACTTGCCGCCGATCGCGCGTTCGCCGAATGGGGGCAAACCACGCCGAAAGCCCGCGCCGAATATTTATTAACACTGGCGGACGCGATTGAAGAACACGCGGAAGACTTTGCGCGCCTGGAATCCCTCAACTGCGGCAAGCCGCTGCACTGCGCGCTGGGGGATGAAATTCCGGCGGTGGTGGACGTATTCCGCTTCTTCGCGGGCGCGGCGCGCTGCCTGAACGGGCTGGCGGCGGGGGAATACCTCGAGGGACACACGTCGATGATTCGCCGCGATCCGGTGGGCGTGGTGGCCTCTATCGCGCCGTGGAACTACCCGCTAATGATGGCGGCGTGGAAGCTTGCGCCCGCGCTGGCGGCAGGCAACTGCGTGGTGCTCAAACCCTCGGAGATCACGCCGCTGACGGCGCTGAGGCTGGCGGAGCTGGCAAAAGACATCTTCCCGGCTGGCGTGCTCAACGTGCTGTTCGGGCGGGGGGAAACCGTGGGCGATCCGCTGACCGGTCATGAAAAAGTGCGGATGGTCTCCCTGACGGGCTCGATTGCCACCGGGGAGCACATTATCGGACACACCGCGTCGTCGATTAAGCGCACCCACATGGAGCTGGGCGGCAAAGCGCCGGTAATTGTCTTCGACGATGCGGATCTGGACGCGGTGGTGGAGGGCGTTCGCACCTTCGGCTTTTACAACGCCGGGCAGGACTGCACCGCGGCCTGCCGGATTTACGCCCAGAAAGGGATTTACGCGCAGCTGGTTGAAAAACTGGGGGCCGCCGTCGCCAGCCTGAAGATGGGCGCGCCGGAGGATGAATCGACCGAGCTTGGCCCGCTCAGCTCTGCGGCGCACCTGTCCCGCGTTTGCAGAGCGGTTGATGATGCCAAAGCGTTAGGGCATATCCAGGTGGTGACCGGCGGCGATAAGCGGGAAGGGCAAGGCTACTACTTCCAGCCAACCCTGCTGGCGGGCGCCCGGCAGGAGGACGCTATCGTCCAGCGGGAAGTGTTTGGCCCGGTGGTGAGCGTCACCGAGTTTGACGACGAGGCGCAGGTGCTGGCCTGGGCCAACGACTCCCGGTACGGGCTGGCGTCGTCAGTCTGGACGAAGGACGTGGGCCGCGCCCATCGGATGAGCGCGCGGTTGCAGTACGGCTGCACCTGGGTGAATACGCACTTTATGCTGGTCAGCGAAATGCCGCACGGCGGGATGAAGCTCTCGGGCTACGGAAAGGATATGTCGGTTTACGGGCTGGAGGATTACACGGTTGTTCGCCACGTCATGATTAAACACTGATTACAAAAGCCCGGCAGCAAGCCTGCCGGGCGGGACGTTTACCAGCCGCAAACGTCGTGTTCATTTTCCGTGTCGTAGGCTCGCACGGTGTTCACCAGATCTTTCACCACGTCGGCGGCAACGTCCGGTATCAGCAGCTCCATTGGGGCTTCCGTTTCATAATCCACCGACACGCCGTTGCTGTTATTGGTGACGGTGACGGTATAGGTTGCTTTGCCCATGGGTTACTCCTTATGCGTGTTAACCACTTTTCCAATACCCGCGCCCTGAAGCGTCACGTTCGGATCGGCAAAAAAGTCGATGTTGAAGTAGGTATCGTCGGTTAACAGCTCAATGCGGTGCCACTTCTGCGGCGGGGAAATGCCAAACGAACCGGCTTCAATCACCAGCTCAAGGTCGGGTTCGGTTGCGTCGGCGTCCGGAAAGCCAAAATAGCGCACGGCGCCCTGCATTACGGAAAGACGGCCATAGACGCCGGCTTTGGTGTTGTGGTGGGTAAAAAGCGCTTTCGGCGCGCTCTCTTTGTTCCAGAACGGCGTGGCGCGGGTATGAACAAAATTCTCAGGAATACGTAGCATAGGGGTTTCCTTCTTAGCGTCAGAAGCTCATAGACTTCAGCACGTCAGGTTCGACAAAGAAGTCGATATTGAACAGCGTGTCGTCGGTCATCACCTCGATGTGGTGCCATTTCTCCGGTGGAAAGACGCCGAAGTGACCGGCCTCGATAATCAGCTCGCTGTCGGGCTCGGGCGTAAACCGATCGGCGTAGCCTAAATAGCGCACCGTGCCCCGCATGACGGAGAGGCGCGGGTAAACGCCGGGGCGCGTGCCTTTGTCGAGATGGCGCTGAAAAATCCCTGCGGGGGCGGTGTCTTTATTCCAGAACGGCGTGGAGCGGGTGTGAATACAGCCTTGCGGAATGCGCAACATATCTTATCCCTCTTGAAGTCCTGCCTTATTAGACGCCTTTCTCTTAGCGTCAATTTATCAAAAAGTGCATTTATAATGCACCTTATCAATAAAGGTAAGGTGAGCTCCTCCAGGGATGTAACGTGAATTACCTCGTTGTTATTATCCTTGTTATTTAAGTGGTTATGATGTGACAAAAAACTTGATCTGTATCAACATATGGCGCATATTGCGCGCGGTTATTTTTTCAGCCTGGGTAATAGAAATGACGTTGTATCAAAAGATGCTGGTGTTCTACGCAATTATGGCCTTCATCTGCGCGCTTATTACCTGGTTCCTCTCTAAAGACCGCAAGCGCATCCGCTTTCTGAGCGCGTTTCTGGTCGGATCGACCTGGCCGATGAGCTTCCCCGTCGCGCTTCTGATCTCGCTTTTCTGACGCACGCTTCCATTTTTAAACGTTGAATATGGCATTCCTGATACGATAACTGTATAAATAAACAGTATCTCGTAAATGGAGTGCTTATGAACAGCTTTTATTCACAGCAGGCCGGTTGCAACGTTCGCTGGCATGATTTGCCCGGCTGCGGCGATCCCGTGGTATTCATCCACGGGTTGGGCTGCGCCTCTTCCTATGAATATCCCCGCGTCGTTCGTGACCCGCTGTTTGGCGCGCGCAGAGCGATTCTCATTGATTTGCCCGGCAGCGGTTACAGCGATAAGCCCGAGCGTTACAGCTACAAAACGACTGACCAGGCGCGCGTTGTCGCGGAGCTGATTCGTCATCTTCATCTGGATGCTTTCTGGTTATACGGCCACAGCATGGGCGGAAGCATTGCTATCGAGACGGCGGGGCTGCTGGCACCGCACGTGAAGGGGCTGATGGTGTCGGAACCCAATTTTCACGCGGGTGGGGGGATGTTCAGCCGGTCTATTGCGGCACAAACCGAGCAACAGTTTTTATTGCAGGGCTATGACGCCTTGCTCAGCGCAGAAAAAACGGCGTGGGCGGGGTGTTTACAAAGCAATGCCCCGTATGCCGTCTGGCGCGCTGCAACGAGCCTCGTGGAGGGCGTTTATCCTGACTGGGAGGCGCAATTCCTCTCGCTAACTTGCCCCGTGACGTTGATTTTCGGCGAGCTTTCACTGCCTGATAGCGATGCCGAACGTCTGAAGCAAAAGGGCGTAGAGGTGAAAATTATTCCTGCCGCAGGGCATTCAATGTCGTGGGAAAATCCCGCCGCACTGGCGCAGACCTTAGCCGGGTGCATAGCGGAAAGTGGATGTTAAGCGTATCGCCCGGCGGCGCTACGCCAGCACGGGCCGACAGTGTTGCAAAATGACGAACGCAGGCCGGGTAAGCGCAGCGCCACCCGGCAAGAAAGACAGCGGCTTCAGCGCAATATCGCGCTTAGAGCCTTGCGTGCGGCGGGCTGCACGTCGTGCGGGTGCTGATAATCGATATTCTCAATCGCGCGGGTGTAGAGCGCGACCAGCCAGTCGTAAACATAGCTCGTCGCCGCGTGTACCGGCTGCTCGCCCAGGCGCGTCAGGCGCGGTGAGGCGCTGCTGACAATCGGCGTGACGAAGATCGCCTGGCCTTTACGCACGCGGCTGGCGGGGCGCTGCTCCACCGGCGTCTGCTCGTAGCCCAGCCAGCCGATAAAGTTCCCCATCACCGCGTGCAGCTGCGCCGCGCTGCTTTTGTCTGCCTCAACGATGCGCCGCAGCTGCTGGACCAGATCCAGCCGGTAGCTTGCCGTTACCAAAACGTCGGCAATCTGCTGGAGCGTTGCGGCGTCCAGGCCTAAGCGGGCTGCGGCGGCGTCGCTGCGGCTCCACTGGCGAAGATGGTTGATCCACACGCCGTGCGCCAGGCGGGCCTTATCTTTGGTCTGCGGCGCGCCGGGCGCGTCCGCTGCGCTATCGGCAAACAGGTCAATCACGTCGGTAAACAGCCCGCTGACGTGCTCCTCGCGCGGCTGCTGGAAGGCGAGCAGCGTCTCAAACGCCTTCATCGGCGGCAGAAGCCCTTCAAGTATTTCACCGTGGCGCGACGCGCAGCCCTGCAGGGCCCGCACCATGCTTTCGGCCTGCGCGCGTTGCGCTTCCGGGGTTTGCGTCAGGGGCGCAGTCCACGGCTGCATCAGCGTGGAAAGCTCGAGACGCAGATTCGATTTCAGCGTCTGTAGCCGCTTCTGGCGCAGCGCGGGCAGCGTGGCCTGGGAAAGCCACTCGATAACGCGCTGCAGGCTGTGGCTGTCCAGCGCCTGCAGGGTGCCCCAGCGCGCGCCGGGATGGCCTAACAGCTGCTGCACGGCCTCGTCGAGATTGCGTTTGGTGGAGAACCGCGCGTCCTGCGGGGTGATTGCCCACACCAGGCCCGGCAGGGCCGCCTCTTCCGCCGGCTGCGTCTCTTTGGCCCAGTTGAGCAGCGCTTTTGCCGTTTTGGTCGTCTGCTCCGGCCTGGCGGTGGCGTTACAGATAACCAGCACGTCCGGCTGGAGCTGCTGGCGGTAATGCTCCAGCAGCCACTGGCTCTTGGCCTGCGCCAGCAGCGGCGCGCTATCGTCAGTTAATGCAGGAATATCAATGATATCAACCGTGTCCAGAACGCAGCTTTCGACCGGCAGAACCAGCTCGCGCGTCAGAAACGCCAGCACGTCCACCGGGATGCTGACGGCGTTAAGCATGTCGCCGTTGTTCAGCGGGTGAAGCAGGAACGCCTGTGCCCGATCCGATTCGAACTCTCCCTGCGTCAGGAAGCCTTCTCCCGGCAGGCCAAAATTATCGACCAGCAGGCTGAGCGGGGCGGCTAGCTCCTGCGCGTGGCTGGTCTGATGCAGCACGTGCGCCAGCTTCAGCCACTGCTGGGTCAGTTCCTGCTGTTCGCCCCACAGCAGCGACCAGACGCTGGCGCGGGAGCTGAGATCCAATGACGGCACCAGCTGCGCCAGCTGGTGCCACAGCACATCGTCAATTTGCTGGCGGGCGGCGGGCACCAAACTTTGCCAGAAGCGGGCAATCGCGCCAACCTCCCGGGCCGTCATCCCCGGCACGCCCTGCGGCTGGCGCAGCGCGCGCCATTTTTCCAGACGGCTTTCCACCACCGATTTTTCAACCGGGCGGATCTGCGGGTGAAGCGCGGTGCGGGCGATAAACAGCTGCACCAGCTCCGCCTCGGTTATCAGGCGCAGGCGCAGGGGAAACGCATCGTCGGTAACGTCAGCTTGCGCGGTGCTGAAGCGAATCGCCATATTCGTCGCCGCGTGCCCGGGATTGACGTGCGAGAAGTAGTCGAAGGTTCGCTGCCCCAGCGCGACGTTTAAGCGTCCGCTGCCGCTCCCGCAAAGCGTAGAGAGCAGGTGGGCTTTCGCCGCCTGGGCGTGGCCGTACAGGCCAATTGCGCTGCGCCCGGCAAGCGCGCGTTCGATTGCCTCTTCGCGCGCCTGTAGGGACGTAATCCGTGCCAGCAGGGCATCGGCGTCGTTATCCAGCATTGGAGCGTGCTGTCGCGTCTCGTTAATCCACCCGATCAGGGCCCGGGTGGTGGTCATCGTCGCACTCATTTCAGGTATACGCTCCCGCTGTCGATCCAGTAGTGGCTGCCGCTGTGGCGGCGATCGGCCAAAGTATTCAGTTTAAAGGTCAGGGCGTCCGGCGGGACCGGGGTACCGTCCTGCAGCCAGGCGTCGCTCAGTTCGAAGGCTTCAGGTCCTTCCTGCCTGCTGCCGCCGCAAAGCTTCAGCCGAACGTTAAGCACGCCGTCACCGGCGATCGCCTTCGCCAGCTCGGCGGAGTTGATGCTGAGGGTGTAAAGCGGCGTCGCGGGCCAGCGGGCGTTCTCCAGCTGGCGGAAGCCGAGCGTGACGTTGCCGCGCAGCGGGAAGTGCAGGCGCGCGTCGAGCTTCGCGCCCGGCTTGTCCAGATCGATATCCTGATACCAGACGTTTTCATCCCGCAGGGTATTCACCGTATTATCGAGCACGCCCAGATAGCGCACGGTGGAGTAAGCGCCAATATCCGCCGCCTTAAAGTTGAAGCGCGGCAGGCGCAGATCCAGCGCCAGGCTGCACAGCATCGCGCCCACGGCGGCGGTGGATTTCGGGTTACCGATGCGCCCCTGCTGGCTGAACGGATACCATTCATGGACCTGATATTTATCGAGCCAGACGATGCGGTTAACGGGCACCGGCTGCAGGTGGCGAATCAACGCCTGCACGCCCGGCAGGCAGCCGGGGCGGCCGGTAATCAGCAGGATATCGCAGCCGTAGTGGGATATGGCTTCGCATACCGCGTGCAGCGGCGCGGTCAGCGTAAACTGCCCGGCCAGCATCGCGTCCTGCATCTCGCGGAAGCTGACCTGAACCGGCACGGCGAAGAGGTCGAACGCGTCGGACCCGGCGGGCAGCGCGTGATCGATCGCCTGCTGGAGGTAGTTCATCACGTTGCGGGTCGGCCTGCCTGTCAGCAAATCGCCAAAGGTGGCGTGCAGCCCGGCAAGCGGATCGTCCACGTCGCTGGCTTCCCAGGCCGACAGGATCGCATGGCCGATCGGCATAAAGAGCTGCAGCGCCGTTTGCTGGCGCAGCACCGCCTGGGTATCGATGCGGCCCGAATCGCCAAACAGGGACGCCATCAGCAGAGACGCGTCGGCGATGCCGGATTTTTGCAGCTGGGTTTGCAGCGCGGGGAGCACGTAGCGCTGGATCACGTCGAGGAGCATGTCGTCGCCTGCCACCTTAAACCCTTCGCGGAACAGCAGCTGCGGAGTGATTTTGACGTTGTTGCCGGAGCCGTCGTCCAGCTGGTAGTGGGTGATCGCCATGTCCGTCGTGCCGCCGCCGATGTCGATAGAGGCGACGCGCAGCGCGCGCCCGGGCTGCACGCCGGGCTCAGGCTCGCGGTCCGGGCGGGCGAGGGAGGCAAAAAAGGCTTCCGTCTGGCCGCCGAAGTGGGAAATGGCTTCGTTATAGAGCCAGACCAGCTGGCCGCAGCTGGCTTCGTCCCACTCCATCTGGATCTCAGGTACCGGCACCACGCTTTTTTCCTGCTGCTTGCGGGTGGCAAAATCCTCGTCCTGCGGGTGCCAGCCCATCGCTTTCCAGACGATGGCAATCGCCTCGAACATGCGGCGGCGGAAGATCTCGCGCTCCTGTTTCGGCATCGCCGACGGGAGCGTCAGGATCAGCGTGCGCAGCTGTCGCGGCGAGGCCGGAAAGCCGAGGCGCAGGCGGGTGGCGACGCTGTTGATCTGCCCCAGCGCCTGCGCCAGCAGCTCGCACAGCATGTGCGTCATCAGCGTGCTGCGGCTGTACTGCGGTGAGAAGACCGGCAGGCGCTCGTCCTGCGGCAGGGTAAAGAGCGGCTCGCCGTCGTCGTTCATCAGGTTCATCAGCGGGAACGCGGTCGCCAGCGGCTCGCGCTGGGTTTTGCCGTTCATCTGGCTGAAGCGCCAGTCCTGGACCACCGGCGTTTCATCCCACAGGTAGCGGCGCGGGCTGGAAATGCCGCTGTTGCCTTCCGTGCCCAGACGCTGCGTGGCCAGCTTGCGCGCCTCGTCGCCGACGCGAACGATGGAGGGCCAGACAAAGGCATCCTCGCGGCCGCTCTCCACGGAGAAGTGCTGCTTGCCGAAGCGGGCTTCTGAGAACTCGAGGCGGCTGGTAAACAGTGGCTCGTTGAGGAACTGCGGCTCGCTCAGGGAACGCACCTGAAGCTCGGCGGTCTGGCGCAGGCCGTCGTTCGCATCCCCGTGATCTTCAATAATCACGCCGCAGGTATGGGTGTTGCCCACGTCGAGGATCAGATCGACCGGAATCGCCGGGGTGCTGAGCGTATGGGTGACAAATTTCACTTCCGGCACGGTGAGCTGCTCGCCGAGCATCGACAGGATGTTCAGCCAGTGTGCCTGGTACTCAAAGCCGCGCATCGCCTGGTGCAGGTCGCGCTCGGAGCGATGCTCAACGTCCGCGGCGTAGTGGGTGAAGGCCTCGCGCAGCCAGCCGTCGATCCACGTCTGGTCGAGGAAGTTTTCCACTTCGCCGTCGCGCCAGGCGAGCGCAAAGCGGGTGCCGTTGAGAATATCGTTGGCGACGGGGGAGAGATCGCCGGTGGCATGGTCGGCAATCTGGCTATCGAGCGCGAGCGTCACGCGGTGCGTATTCCCGGCACCGTCCGGCGCCTCCAGCCTGCGCACCTGCACGCGCGCCCAGTTGTCCGGGCCGTCGACAAAGGTGCGCGGCGGGTTAAAGCGCAGGAAGGGAACGGGAAGCCAGACGCCGTCCAGCACCGTCAGCGAGTGGTGCAGCGGGATCGTGCTTTCGGGCTTCACCACTTCCGCCTGGCTGCCCTCCGTGGCCGGAAGGGTGTAGCGGTTGTTTACCAGATCGTAATCCAGGCGCAGCAGCGGGCCATTGGCGGTTTTACGCACGAAGCGGCCGTTGCTGGCGGTGTCCTGAGGCGTGAGGCCAAAATCAAGAAACTGTACGCCGCTGTTGGCAATGAGCGTGACGCTCTGTTTATAGTCGCAAAGATTTACCAGCATAGGATCAGGCACCTGCTTTCTTGAACGTCAGGGGAACAACGGTGTTGGCATCATAGCGGGCGGTGCATTGCGCGATATCGCTGGTCCCGGCCCTGCACGACACTTCCGGCATCGGGTAACGCGACCCATCCACGCAGCGCGCGTTGCCGCGGCTTTTAATCAGCAGCTCGCCGCTGCTGTGCAGGCCCGAGAAAACCTCGGCGCGGCAGACAACGTTGTCGCCGTGCACCACGCGGGCGGTGCCTTTGTTATTCTGAATCTGGTAGCGCACCGACGGCGGCTTTCCGGTAATCGGATCTTTGACGTCCAGCACGGCGCGCCAGGTGCCGTTCAGGAAGCGGGTTGAGCCCGCCTTAACCTGGCCCGCGTCCATCACCATCGCATCTTTGGGGATCGCGGCAATGACCACCGGTTCCGCAGAAGGCGCCGGCGCTTTCGCCTTCGGCTCAACCACCTCGGCCTTGTGCAGCGGCAGCGTCATCGCCAGCGGTTCGACAACCTTAACGGGCTGAGGCGCAATCGCCACCGGTGCGGCGACGGCAGCGGCTGCGGGCGCAGATTCCGCCGAAGGGGCATCCTTAGGCCAGAGCAGCGGGGCGGCGACCGCGGCGACGATGACGGCAGCAGCGGGCAGCGCCCACAGCGCCACGCGGCGTTTTTTAGCGGCCACCGCGGGTGCCTCTGCCGGTTCGTCCATCGTCGGAGCCGGTGCGGGCAGCGGCTCGGGCGTATAGAGATCGTCTACGGTAATGCGTACCGAGGCCGCAGGCGTCGCGGGGGCGATAAGCGGCTCATCGCCCCTTTCAAAGGTGACAATAGGGTCCGGCGCAGGCGCGGGCTCCTGTTCAGGCGCTTCGATAAGCACGGGCGCGGGCTCGGGGAACAGCGATTCTCGCAGGCAGTCGAGAACGTCATCGCGCGCGTTCTCGTTAAGATTCACAAAGCCCCAGAAGCAGAGGACGGGCTTGCCATCAACCAGGTACAGGAAGTTTTCACCGGGGAACTGGAACGCTTTCGACAGCAGCGAGCCAAACAGCTGCTGCGAGGTTTTCGGGGACTGAAGACATTTTTTACTCAGCGATTCAACGCTGGCGAGGGTATTTTCCAGATAGCTCAGGGCGCGAACGCGCGCGTCTTCGTCTGCGGCTTTCCAGGTGCTGACCTGTCCGTCAACGGGGGAGTACCAGTCAACGCGATCGCCGCCGTCGTTCACCTGTGGAATGGCCAGACAATCGACAATTGCCTGCTGTTTGCGCAGCCGGAGAGCCTCACGGATTTGCAGCGCTGATTCAAAAACGGCCTGTCCGCCGCCGCCAACGGCCTGAAAATCATCCAGATTACCGCTTCGTAAAAGTGTTTTTGCCACGATCTGTTCCCATAGACTTCTTCACGCCGTTACTTTAACGAAACCGGGAGGCAAACAAATGGATGAAGAGACGTACAAATCGCCGATTTCTTAGGGCATAGATCGCGACGGTTGTGCTTGACGCATAACGGCACTTAAGGCAAATCCGCGTTTGCGAGCGGGTGGAAAAATCAGCGGAAAATGCGTCTTTAGAATAACCTGATAGTGTTTCGTTATTTGCCAGGCCAAAACGGCTGTGCTGTTATTACCTTGCTGAATAATAAAACCGAAAGGGTTATAACCATGTCTACAGGGAAAACGCTGCTCGCGCTTGCGCTGAGCACACTTCTACCGGCAAGCGCTGCGCTGGCAGCAAATAACGATACCCTCATTTACTGCTCTGAAGCCTCGCCTGAATCATTCAACCCGCAAATCGCCAGCTCCGGCCCGTCTTTCGTGGCCAGCTCGCAGGTGCTTTATAACCGGCTGATCAACTTTGACCCGGTGAAAAATACGCCGGTGCCGTCGCTGGCGGAATCCTGGACCATTTCGCCGGACGGCAAAACCTATACCTTTGCGCTGCGCAAAGGGGTGAAATTCAACAGCAATAAATTCTTCAAGCCGACGCGTGATTTTAACGCCGACGACGTTATTTTCTCCGTGATGCGTCAGAAAGACCCTAAGCATCCGTACCACGCCGTTTCGCAGGGTAACTATGAGTATTTTAACGACGTGGGGCTGGACAAGCTGATTCAGGACGTTAAGAAGATCGACGATTATCACGTCCAGTTCACCCTCAGCGAACCTAACGCCGCGTTCCTGGCCGACTGGGGGATGGATTTTGCGTCCATTCTTTCGGCGGAATACGGCGACGCGATGCTGAAAAAGGGCACGCCGGAGAACGTCGATACCTGGCCAATCGGCACCGGCCCGTACGTGCTCCAGCAGTACAAGGTGGACTCGCTGATTCGCTACGTAGCGAACCCGAACTACTGGGACGGCGAGGTGCCGACGAAGCACCTTATCTTCTCCATCACGCCGAACGTGGAGACGCGGCTGGCGAAGCTGCAGACCAACGAGTGTCAGATTATCCCCGCGCCGTCGCCGGTCCAGTTTGACGTTATCAAGAAAAACAAGGATCTGACGCTGCACTCCGTCGACGCGCTTAACGTCGGCTATCTGGCGTTTAACACCGAGAAAAAGCCGTTTGATAACGTGCTGGTGCGCCAGGCGCTGAACTATGCCACCGACAAAAAGGCCATCGTGAACGCGGTATTTATGGGCTCCGGCACGGTGGCGAAATCCCCGATCCCGCCGAACATGCTGGGCTTCAACAAAGAGCTAAAAGACTACGAATACGATCCGGAAAAAGCGAAAGCGCTGCTGAAGCAGGCGGGGCTGGAGAAGGGGGTGGAAGTCACCCTGTGGTCGATGCCGGTGCAGCGTCCGTATAACCCGAACTCGCGCCGCATTGCGGAGATGATCCAGAGCGACTGGGCGAAGGTGGGCGTGAAGGCGAAAATCGTGTCCTACGAGTGGGGTGAATACCTCTCCGGCATGCGCAAGGGCGAGCACGACACCGCGCTGTTTGGCTGGATGTCCGACAACGGCGACCCGGATAACTTTGCCGACGTGCTGCTGGGCTGCGACAGCATTAAAACCGGCTCGAACGCCGCGCGCTGGTGCGATAAAGGGTATGATGAGCTGGTGAAAAAAGCGAAGCTGACCAGCACGCCAGCGGACCGCGCGAAGCTGTACGGCCAGGCGCAGGCGATTTTCTACCAGCAGGCCCCGTGGATCGCCCTGGCGAACGGCAAAACGTTCTATGCCACGCGCAGCAACGTGTCCGGCTATAGCGTAAGCCTGATGGGCAGCGATTTCTCGAAAGCGAAGCGGAACTGATCCTATGCCCGGTGGCGCTGCGCTGCCGGGCAATCTACAAGGAGTGACAATGTCACATTTAAGCGATGTTATCTCCCGCGTTGATGCCGCCATCGACGAGGGCGTGATTAGCCACATGAACGAGCTGCTGATTGAGCTGAGCGATGATGCCGCGCTCAGCCGTGACGATCGCTATACCCAGCAGCAGCGCCTGCGTACCGCCATTTCCCACCACGGCAAGCAGCACAGGGAAGAAGAGGAGGCGCGCCACGAGCAGCTGACGAAGGGCGGCACGATCCTCTAGAACTGCCTGCGCGCCACCAGCCAGGCACCCACCACCAGCATCACCGCGCCGCAAACGGGGCCAACCAGCGCGCGCAGCGGAATGCCGTGGTTTCTGAGAATATCCAACGCCAGCCCGCCAATCAGCTGGCTGGCGACCAGCACGGCGATCGTGGTGGCCGCGCCCACGTTCTGATACCCGCTGATGCTGGCAAACACGAAAAATGAGCCCAGCAGGCCTGGGATCAACGTCCACCAGCGCACCGTGGACGCCAGCTCATGGAAGCCGCTAACGCCCTGCTTGATAAGCAAAATGCTGACGAACAGCACAATACCCACCAGCGAGTTAAGCAGCATCGCGATCAGGATCGTGGAAGAGGACTGGGTAATTCGCACCATCAGCGTGTTTTGTACCACCAGGCCAATGCCCGCGGCGACGAGAAACGCCAGGGTTAACGACTGGTTCATGGCCGGGCGTCCGGCTCGCTGCGCTCGTCAAGCTGCAGCTGCATGAAGGTTAAATCCAGCCAGCGGCCGAACTTGGTGCCGACCTGCGGCATCTGTCCGGTGGTAATAAAGCCGAGGGTTTCATGAAGATGAATGGAGGCGCGGTTTTGCGTTTCGATCCCGGCCACCATGACGTGTTTGCCTAACCTGCGCGCCTCGACGATTAGCGCCTTCATCAGCTGCCTGCCGATGCCCTTGCCCTGATGGTCAGGGTGAACATAGACCGAGTGTTCAACCGTGTGGCGAAACCCGTCAAACGCGCGCCAGTCGCCAAAGGAGGCGTATCCCGTTACCGCGCCGTCCTCCTCGCTCACCAGCACCGGAAAGCCCGCAAGCGTTCGCGCTTCATACCAGGCGATGCGGTTATCGGTATCGACGATTTTATCGTTCCAGATAGCCGCGGTGTGGAGCACCGCGTGGTTGTATATTTCACCGATGGCGGCGCAATCTTCTTTGCTGGCATGACGGATAATCATCGCTAACCTCTGGCTGTGTTGTTCACTATAGTATTACGCATATGTCACGATATTACACTATAGTGTAGCGCTATGAATACGATAACCGACACTATGAACCAACGGATCAGCGCCCGGATCCGCATTGAGCGCGAGTCGCGCGGCTGGTCTTTAAGCGAGCTGGCCGAGCGGGCGGGCGTTTCGCGCGCCATGATCCACAAAATTGAGCGCGGGGACAGCAGCCCGACGGCGACCCTGCTCGCGAGGCTATCCGGCGCGTTTGGCATCAGCATGTCGACGCTGATTGCCCGCGCGGAAATGCAGGAGGGGAAACTGCTGCGGCGGGCGAACCAGCCCGTCTGGCGCGATCCGCAGTCGCACTACCTTCGCCGCCACGTATCCCCGCGAACCGATCTTCCTATCGACCTTGTGCAGGTTGAGCTTCCGCCCGGCAGCGACGTGCCGATGCCGGCTTCATCCTATGCGCTGGCGCGCCAGCTGATCTGGCTGCAGTCCGGCGAGCTGGTGTTTCAGGAGGGCGACACTCGCCACGAGATGCAGGCCGGAGATTGCCTGGAGCTGGGGCCGCCCAATGACTGCCGGTTTATTAATCAAACGGATGCCCCGTGCGTCTATCTGGTGGTGAGGCTTAATCAGTCCGGCTCGTAATGCTAAAGCAGTTTGCGTGATAAATGACTAGGCTCTAATGACATTTGCATAAAAAGGAGCGAACGATGAGTCAATCTTCCACGCAAAACCGCCGCTGGGTGCTGGCCTCGCGACCGCACGGCGCCCCGTTGGCGGATAATTTTCGTCTTGAAGAACAGCCGATCCCCACGCCCGCAGAGGGGCAGATCCTGCTGCGCACGGTATGGCTGTCGCTCGACCCTTACATGCGCGGCCGGATGAGCGATGAGCCATCCTACTCGCCGCCCGTGGAGCTGGGTGGGGTGATGGTGGGGGGCACGGTCAGCCGGGTCGAAACGTCTCATCATCCGGACTTTAAGGAAGGTGAGTGGGTGTTGGGCTACAGCGGCTGGCAGGATTACGATCTTTCCGACGGCAGCGGCCTGGTCAAGCTTGGCGACAACCCCGCGCATCCGTCCTGGGCGCTGGGGATCCTCGGGATGCCGGGCTTTACCGCGTACATGGGGCTGTTGGATATCGGCCAGCCGAAAGCGGGCGAAACGCTGGTCGTTGCGGCGGCGACCGGCCCGGTTGGCGCAACGGTTGGGCAGATCGGTAAGATTAAGGGCTGCCGGGTTGTCGGGGTCGCGGGAGGTGCAGAGAAGTGCCGTCACGCCGTTGAGGTGCTGGGGTTTGACGCCTGCATCGATCATCGCGCCGAAGACTTCGCGGCGCAGCTGGCTGAGGCCTGCCCGCACGGTATTGATATCTACTATGAGAACGTCGGCGGCAAGGTCTTTGACGCCGTGCTGCCGCTGCTGAACACCTCTGCGCGCGTTCCGGTGTGCGGGCTGGTCAGCGGCTATAATGCGACGGGCCTGCCGGACGGACCGGATCGCCTGCCGCTCCTGATGGCAACCCTTCTGAAAAAGCGCATCCGTATGCAGGGCTTTATCATTGGCCAGGATTACGGGCACCGCATCGACGAGTTCCAGAAGGAGATGGGTGGCTGGGTAAGCGAAGGCAAAATCCACTATCGGGAACAGGTCACCGACGGGCTCGAAAAAGCCCCTGAGACGCTCATCGGCTTGCTTGAAGGGAAGAACTTCGGCAAGGTGGTGATTCGCGTCGCCTAGTCTAGGTATTACATCCATTAATGGCAGGTATTGTTATATATTATGGCGAGAAGCGTCGCCATAATATATTCTATTCTCTGTCGGTAACGTTCCTCTGAGTTCAAACATTACCGAATACCAAACAGGCAGTTTGGTAGCAGGAATAAAAATAATAGTGTCGCTCTGAATTTTGATTCCAGGCATAAGAACAAACATCATATTTCATGTTTTAGCGTTAATAACGCTGAAATAAAGAACCGCGTCTTGATTGAGTAACAGGAAATAAACATGCTTGATTTAGAAAATTTGGAAAAAGCACAACGCGTCAGTCTGACTATGCAAGTTGAACTTAGCCTGAAAGGGGCATTAATTACCGGTTCACTCAAGCCAGGCGCGCGACTGATCACAAAAGAAATTGCTGATAAATTAGGGACCAGTATTACGCCGGTCCGTGAGGCATTATTGCGGCTGGTTTCCGCAGGGGCGCTGCAAGCCACGCCTGCACAGGCTTTTTTGGTGCCGGAAATCACGATGGAACGCTATAACGAAATTAACAACATCAGAAAACAGCTTGAGCCGATGGCCGTTGCCGCAGCCTGCCTGCGCATCACGGATAGCAAGCTCGACGCGCTGCGCGAGCTGGCCGCCAGTTTTGCTGATGCCCTGGAAAAGGGAAGCATTCAGAACGCGCTGAATGCTGAACGTCTTTTCCGCTTCACGCTTTACCAATATGCCGAGATGCCAACCCTCAGCGCGCTGATTGAGCAGCTCTGGATCCGCGTGGGGCCGTGCACCAATTATTTGCACAGAGAGCGCCAGGATATTGCATGCCTTATTTCTCATTATGAGGATCTGCTTTCGGCCCTGAAGGAACGCGATGTTGAAGCCAGCCAAAAGGCAATTGATACGTTAATTGATCAATCCAGCGTCATTTTGCAGCGTCAGTATTTGAATTAATAACGCTTTCCACCGGTAATTATTTCTTTAAGACGATTTAATTGAATACAACGTTACCCTTCATTATGGATCTCCCGGCAGCATAACGCTGCCGGGAGACGCCTTATTCAAAGCGATAGGACACTGACATCCCAACGCCATAGTTACGGCCCGGAGCAGGTTCGTAATAACGGCCGTTTGATTCGTTGACGATTACCGAGCCGGCATACTCTTTGTCAAACAGGTTATCAACGCGGCCAAATACGTCCATGCCCCAGTTGCCGTAGCTGAACTTATAGCCCGTATTCAGGCCCACCACGGTGTACGAGGGCGCTTTAGCCGTGTTTGCGTCGTTTGCCATAATGTCGCTCATGTAGCGCACGTCCGTTCCGGCGTACCAGCCTTCTTCCGGCTGCCAGCCAAACGAGGCGAAGCCCATGTTGCGCGCAATACCCGGCATGCGGTTGCCGCTGCAGTCGCCCGTGCGGCAGACGTTGGTTCGGTAGGTCGCGTCCAGATAGGTCCACGCCATTTTCAGCTTCCAGCTTTCGGCAAACTGCTGGTCCAGCGAGACCTCAACGCCCTGACGGCGGGTTTTACCGGCATTTTTATAGCTGGTGCGGCCGTCTTTGTTCTTGTCGACGACAATCTCATCATCCGTATCGGTGCGGAACAGCGCCGCGGTGAGCACGCCATTGCCGATGCGCGTTTTGCTGCCCACCTCATAGGTATTATTTGTGGAGGGCTTAAGGCCAAAGTTGAGACCGCCGCGATCGTCCGAACGGTAGGAGAGCTCGTTGATGGTTGGCGTTTCAAACCCGCGTCCGGCAGCCGCGTAGAGGTTCCACGCGTCGGTCATCGCGTACTTCACGGCACCGGCCGGGAGCCATTTGTGGTAGCTCGCGTCGCCGCTGTCGTCACCGTTGCCCGGCGTCACGTAGTGGTCGTTCGAGTCGAACCAGACGGAGCTGTAGCGTACGCCCGCATCGACGGACAGCTTCTGCGTCAGCTGCCAGCGGGTTTGCAGATAGGGGTCAACGTTCCACATCAGATTGCGCTCGTTGCGGCGCTTGTCGCCCTTCACGCCGTACTCCGGCACGCCGCCGTGCATCACGAAGTTTTCATACCCGCGGCGGTCTTCGCTCATGGTTTCGTAGTTCAGGCCGGTGGTGAACGTGACCGGCACCAGCAGCTCGCCGCGGTGCGTCCAGCGGGTATCAATGCCCTGATAGTGGCGCTGCATGTCAATCACGCCGCCCGCGTGGGTCGGCTTGAGCTGCGGCTGATACGGAATCGACTGGTACTGCGTCATTTCGCGCTCTCCGGCGTACATCATCACGCTGAGATCGTCCTGCTCGCCAAGCTGGCGATCGTAGCGCAGCCCGGCCTGGGTCTGCTTAATGGTCTTGCGGATGTTGTATTGCTCCGCGCGAGGAGACTGGCGCGGGTTATCCTGCCACTCCTGGTAGGTTAGCCCGCCGGGATCGTTGGCCTTCATGTCCACGCTGTTGAAGATCAGCGTTAGCTTGCTGGCATCGTCGATACGCACGCCCAGCTTCGCGTTGGCGAGGTTCTTCCGCGCGCCGCTGTGGTCGCGGTAGCCTTTGGTGGTGAAGCGAGTGGTAGAGACGGTGTAATCCACGTCGCCCGCGTGCGTCCCGTCGCCCATTGCGCCCGTCGCCTTCATGCCGTAGCGCCAGGTGCCGTAGCTGCCGTAATAGCTGCTGGCCTCAACGGTCGGCGGTTCTTTGCCGGTTTGGGTCGTCATATTGATGACGCCGCCGGATGCGTTGCCGTAGAGGGCGGAGAAGGGGCCGCGCAATACCTCGACGCTCTCCACGCTGGAGAGGTCAATGTTCGAGGTTTGACCCTGTCCGTCCGGCATGGTGGCGGGAATGCCGTCCACGTACATGCGAATCCCGCGTACGCCAAAGGTTGAGCGCGCGCCAAATCCGCGCATCGAGATTTGCAAATCCTGAGCGTAGTTCTGGCGATTCTGAATTTGCAGCCCCGGTACGCTGCCCAGCGACTCGGACAGGTTAATGCGCGGTGCGGCCTGGCGCATATCGTCGCCGCTCACCACGCTGACCGCGGCAGGGGTATCAAGCTCGGAGATCGTTTGCGGCGCGGCGCTTACGATCATCGTTTGTTCTTCCGCACCCACCGCAGCGAGAGGGGCCATAATGCAGGGAACCAGCAGCAGGGGGAGCGTGGCCCTACGGGCAGATATGATTTTCATGAAAAGATCCAGCCATGGAATAAAACGAACCAAATGGAACATGTGCATACATGTTAAAGGTTTTGTAAAAGTTTTGAAAACTATAACCGCACGTTGCGTTAATGCGTAAAGCATCAGCAAAGAAAAAACTCCACATCCATTGCATTAATGATTACTATTCTCATTAAAAAGGCGGCAAAGCCATGACTTTGCCCGCTGGAAGCGATGTCGGCAGTACTCTCCCTGGTTTAGAAAAGGAATTGGTATGTCTTTACGTCAACTGTGTTCGCCGCGCCTGCGGGGCTCCCTGCTTATTGGTTCACTGCTTTTCGCGGGTGCCTTCCAGGCCCACGCCGCAGAAGAGGTTCTGCGCAAAGCGGTCGGCAAAGGGGCTTATGAAATGGCCGTCAGCCAGCAGGAAAACGCGCTGTGGGTGGCTACGTCACAAAGCCGTAAACTTGATAAGGGCGGGGTTGTTTATCGCCTGGATCCGGTCACGCTGGAAGTGACCCAGGCGATTCATAACGATCTTAAGCCGTTCGGCGCGACCTTTGATAAAGCCACCCAAACGCTGTGGTTCGGCAATACCACCAGCAGCGCGGTAACCGCGATAGACGCAAAAACGGGCGACGTGAAGGGCCGCCTGGTGCTGGACGATCGCAAGCGCAGCGAAACGGTGAAGCCGCTGCAGCCGCGCCAGCTGGTGGCCGATGACGCCACCAACACCGTCTATATCACCGGGGTCGGCAATGAGAGCGTGATTTGGGTGGTGGACGGCGCGACGGTAAAACTCAAGGGCACCATCGGCAGCACCGGGAAGTACAGCACCGGGCTGGCGCTGGACGCGCAGGCTAAACGCCTGTACACCACCAACGCCGACGGCGAGCTGCTGACCATTGATACCGCGACCAACACGATCCTGAGCCGTAAGAAGCTCCAGGACGACGGCAAAGAACACTTCTATCTGAACCTGAGCCTGGACACCGCAGGGCAACGCGCATTTGTGACCGATTCAAAGCAGCCGGAAGTGCTGGTGGTCAGCCTGAAAGACGGCAGCGTGATGGAAAAAATTGCCGCGCCGGAATCGCTGGCCGTGCTGTTTAACCCGACGCGCAACGAAGTTTACGTGACCCACCGCGAGGCGGGCAAGGTGAGCATTATCGACGCGAAAACCTACAAAGTGACTCGCACCATCGATGCGCCGGTCTATCCGAACAGCCTGGCGCTTTCTCCGGATGGCAAAACGCTGTACGTGACGGTGAAGCAGAAATCGACGCGCCAGCAGGAGGCGACCCAGCCTGATGATGTGATTCGTATTACGCTGTGAGGGGGGAACTGCCCGGTGGTGAAGTGCTTGCCGGGCATGCAAAAGAGTGAAAACTGGCCGGGCAAGGCGAAGCCGCCGCCCGGCTTTTTTGTTAACGCGACGTCTCTTCCACGAGCGGCGCGTCTTTCGCGTCATCATCATGATGAACCGGCGCGGTGCTGTGAATTTCGCTCACGCGCTTGCGCACGCCGAACCAGCCCGCGATCAGCAGTACCGCCAGCAGCGGAATGGTCGCGATGGTGTAGGTCCCGTTCGGATAATCGAAGGCCATCAGCACCAGCACGCTGAGCAGGAACAGCAGGGTCAGCCAGGAGGTCACAGGCGCGCCCGGCAGCTTAAAGCTCACCTCAGCGGCTTTGCCTTCCTTGATCGCCTTGCGCAGGCGCATCTGGCAAACCACGATAAAGGCCCAGGAGGCGATAATGCCCAGCGCGGCCACGTTCAGCACGATCTCAAACACCTGCGACGGCACCAGATAGTTCAGGAACACGCCAAAGACGTAAACCACCAGCGTCGCGAGGATGCCCGCATACGGAACCTGCTGCTTGCTCATCTTCGACATGAACTTCGGCGCAGAGCCGCCCATCGACATCGAGCGCAGAATACGCCCGGTAGAGTAGAGGCCGGAGTTCAGGCTGGAGAGGGCGGCGGTCAGGACCACGATGTTCATGATGCTGCCAACGTAAGGCACGCCGAGCTTCGAGAAGAAGGTCACGAACGGGCTTTGGCCCGCCTGATAGGCGTTCCACGGCAGCAGCAGCACCAGCAGCACCACGGAGCCCACGTAGAACAGGCCGATACGCCAGATCACGCTGTTGATCGCTTTTGGCACCATGGTCTGCGGGTCTTTACATTCGCCCGCCGCGGTGCCGACCAGCTCAATAGAGGCAAAGGCAAACACGACGCCCTGAACCAGCACCAGCGAAGGCAGCAGGCCGTGCGGGAAGAACCCGCCGTTGTCGGTGATCAGGTGGAAGCCGGTGGCGTTGCCGTCGAGCGGCTTACCGCTGCCGAGGAACACCGTACCGACGACGAGGAAAATCACAATCGCCAGCACTTTTACCAGCGCGAACCAGAACTCCATTTCGGCGAACCACTTCACGCCGATCATGTTCATGGTCCCGACGATGGCCAGCGCGCCGAGGGCAAACACCCACTGCGGAACATCGCCAAACGCGCCCCAGTAGTGCATGTACAGGGCGACGGCGGTGATATCAACAATGCCGGTCATTGCCCAGTTGACGAAGTACATCCAGCCCGCAACGTAGGCCGCTTTTTCGCCGAGAAATTCACGCGCGTAGGAGACGAAGCTGCCGCTGGAAGGACGGTGTAAAACCAGCTCGCCCAGCGCGCGAAGGATGAAGAAAGAGAAGATCCCGCACACCAGATAGACCAGGGCGAGAGCAGGGCCTGCCATCTGCAGGCGAGCGCCCGCGCCGAGAAACAGACCCGTACCGATAGCGCCGCCGATGGCAATCATCTGTACCTGACGGTTGCCCATCGCTTTGTGGTAGCCCTCTTCGTGGGAGTTCAACCAGCGACGTTTCGCAGCGTGATGATCTGCTGCGCTTTTATTGCTTGTTTTCATTGAGTTACCTGTTTGCCTGTCTGAACCATTATCGTGATAGTCGTACCTGGCATGCGGCGAAACAAACGATTGCCTCTGCGCAGACACATGCTGCCTTTCCAGTCATTCTGCGTATGGATAAGGCGAAACATGGCGTCGCATCCTACCTGCAAATGATAATCGACGCAAAATATAACCGTAGTGAAAGTGATACGCGTCGAAGTTAATCGTGTGGTCAGAGCAGACGGGGCCTGTAGGGCGCTGAATCGCGGCGAAATTGTAGGCAAATGCACCAGCAGATTGATGATTTAATCATCAATTATGCTTAAGCGTTTAGCCCGGGTATTGATGAGCTGGATTCATAAGGACAAGCGGTTTTGCGCTGTAGTGTTCATAAGCAAACGCGCCTAAAGTCATTCCACCAGAGACATCATCACGAGGTGGACAATGCAACAGAGACGATTAGGCAAAAACGGACCCGACGTGTCAGCGCTCGGCCTGGGCTGCATGGGGCTAAGCCACGGCTACGGCCCGGCAGCGGATAAACAGCAGGCTATCGCGCTTATCCGCGCGGCGGTCGATCGGGGAGTCACCTTTTTCGATACGGCGGAGGTGTACGGTCCCTACCTGAATGAAGAGGTGGTCGGCGAAGCGCTGGCACCGGTGCGCGACAGGGTGACAATCGCCACCAAGTTTGGGTTTGACTGCGATAAGCCGGGGCAGGCGATCAACAGCCGGCCTGCGCATATACGCGCAGCGGTGGAAGGGTCGCTGGCGCGCCTGAAAACGGACGTTATCGATCTTTACTATCAGCACCGCGTGGATCCGGACGTGCCGATGGAGGACGTGGCGGGAACGGTCGCGGATCTTATTGCCGAAGGGAAGGTGAAGCATTTTGGCCTCTCCGAAGCGGGGCCGGAATCCATCCGACGCGCCCACGCGGTTTGTCCGGTTGCGGCGTTGCAGAGTGAATATTCGCTCTGGTGGCGCCAGCCGGAGCAGCAGATCCTGCCGCTGCTGGAGGAGTTAGGCATCGGCCTGGTGCCGTTCAGCCCGCTAGGCAAAGGCTTCCTGACCGGCGCGATTGATGCCAGCACAACCTTCGACAGTAGCGATTTTCGCAACGTCGTCCCGCGCTTTAGCGAAGCGTCGCGGCAGGCTAACCAGGCGCTGGTTGAGACGGTTAAGCGCCTGGCCGCGGAGCAGGGCGTAACCCCTGCGCAAATCGCCCTGGCGTGGCTGCTGGCGAAAGCGCCGTGGATTGTGCCCATTCCCGGCACCACCAAACTGCACCGTCTGGATGAGAACCTCGGCGCGGTAAACGTGACGTTGTCACGGGAAGAGATGAGCCACATCAACCAGGCGCTGGCGGCCGTTGACGTTGTCGGCGAACGCTACCCGGCGCACCTTCAGGCGCGGGTCGGAAAATAAGCTAGCGGTGGCGCAGCGCCTCCACCAGCAGCGCAAACGCGTTGGTGTGCTGGCGGCGGCTCGGGTAGTAAAGATGGTACCCGTCAAACGGCGGGCACCACTCTTCCAGCACGCGTACCAGCAGCCCCTGCGCGAGAGCGTCCAGCACCGTATCTTCCGGCACGTAGGCAAGGCCCAGCCCACATTGTGCGGCGTCGATGCGCTGGGGCAGGCTGTTGAGCGTCAGCTGGCCTTCCACCCGCACGCGCAGCTCGCGCCCGTCGCGTTCGAACTCCCAGGCATAAAGCCCGCCGCGCGTCGGCAGCCGCATGTTGATGCAGCGGTGATGCGCGAGTTGCTCTGGCGTTTCCGGAACGCCGGCGCGCTGAAAATAGTGGGGTGAACCGACCACCGCCATTCGCATTTCCGGCGCGATGCGCACGGCAATCATGTCTTTCGCCACCTGCTCACCGAGCCGCACCCCGGCGTCAAAGCGTCCGTCCACGATGTCCGTCAGCCCGTTATCCACCGTCACTTCCACGTTAATATCGGGATACTGCGCCATAAAGGGCCTGAGCACCGGCCAGAGCACCGCGGACATCGCGTGTTCGCCCGCCGTGATGCGTATGTTTCCGGCGGGCCGGTCGCGGGTGTCGCGCAGCGCCGCGAGCTCCTGTTCAATCTCCAGCAGGTGCGGGCCGAGGCGCATCAGCAGCTTTTCCCCCGCCTCGGTGGGGGCAACGCTGCGCGTGGTCCGGGTCAGCAGGCGCACGTCGAGCCTGGCCTCAAGGTTGCGCATGGCGTGGCTCAGGGCCGACTGCGACACGCAGAGCTGCGCCGCCGCGCGGGTGAAGCTGCGCTCGCGGGCGACGACCATAAATGAGAGCAGATCGTTGAAATTGTCTTTGAGCATCATGGTTCACCCCATTTATGAATTTAGCTCATGGTTCCATTCTGATTATGCACTCTAATCCTCAGCATGGCTTTAGGCTACCGTTAGTACATCAGTCAACGAGGAGATCATCATGAAAATTATCCGTAACGGTTCACTGCCTTCAGCGCGCGGTCCGGAAGCGTGGTTCACGGGCACGGTGCGCATCGATGCGCCTTTTCAGGCCACCGAGCCGGCAAAGGTAGGGGGCGCGACCGTCACCTTCGAGCCGGGCGCGCGCACGGCGTGGCACACCCATCCGCTCGGGCAGACGCTTATTGTCACCCAGGGGCGCGGCTGGCTGCAGGAGTGGGGCAAAGTCGCCGAGCCGCTGAACGCGGGAGATATCGCGTGGATTGAGCCCGGCGTGAAGCACTGGCACGGGGCGAGTGCCGAAACGGCGATGACGCACATCGCTATCGCCGAATCGGTGAACGGCAGCCCGGTGGACTGGCTGGAAAAGGTCACCGACGAGCAGTATTCAGACGCGTAGTTTTCTGCCTAAACGGCGTCCGCGGTGCCGCGCGGGCGCCTTAAGGCTTATTCAGTGCAGGGTTTTACATATCTGATTTCCGGCAAACCAAATGTAAATTAATTGTTTCTCACCGCTAAATTCCGCCTCTAATAATGGTGACATGTTCAGTCAAATGAGATGTCAACATGTCCTGGCGAATCAGCATATTGGATAAAAGCCCCGTCGCGGAAAATGAAACGGCAGCCGACGCGCTGGCGCGCACGCTTAGCCTGGCGCAGCAGGCGGAGGCGCTGGGCTATCACCGCTTCTGGATCGCCGAACACCACAATACTCCTCAGCTGGCGAGCCCTTCGCCGGAACTGGTGATCGCCTGGATCCTCGGCCAGACCGCGCGCATCCGCGTCGGCTCGGGCGGCGTGATGCTTCAGCACTACAGCCCTTACAAAGTGGCGGAAAACTTCAACCTGCTTGCCGCCATCGCGCCGGGACGGGTGGATATGGGCATCGGCAAAGCGCCCGGCGGGCTACCGCTCTCAACGCGCGCGCTGCAGCGCGGGCTGAACCCGCAGGAGAAAGGCAGCTTCGCGGAACAGCTGGCCCAGCTTGACGGCTGGATACGACCGGAAAACCAGGCGGAAGACGCCTCCGTTCGCGCCACGCCGCTGCCGCCGGTTCCCGCCCGTGGCTTTCTGCTGGGCGCGAGCGTTGAAAGCGCGGCGCTCGCGGCAAGCCTGGACTGGGATTTTGTCTTTGCGGCGCACCTTAACGGCGATCCGGCGCTGCTTCGGGACGTTATCAGCACCTGGCGCGAACACAGCGCCCGGGACGTAATCGTGGCCGTACAGGCCATCGTGGCGGACACCCCGCAGCAGGCCGACGCGCTGGCGCAGCGGGTTGAAGTGTGGGGCGTTGAGCTGGCAAACGGGCAGCGCGTTACCGTCGCCAGCGAGGAGCAGGCCTACGCCTTTGCGCGGCAGGCGGAAAGCGAGCCGGTGCGCATTGCCCGCCGCGCGCAGTCATTGCTGTCAGGCACCGCGGAATCGGTCATCGCCCAGCTGGACGATCTGCACCAGCGGTGGGGTATCGATGAATTTATTATCGATACCCCCGTGTCCGAAGGCGCGGCGCGGCTACGGTCCCTGCGTCTGCTGGCGCAGGCGCGCCTGGGCAGGGAGGTGAACGCATGAGTTTCGCTCAACAGCTGATTGAATGGCGCCGCGAGCTGCACCAGAACCCGGAGCTTTCCGGGGAAGAGGTTGAGACCACCCGCCGCCTGCGCGCGTGGCTGACGGCGGCGGGCATCGAGGTGCTGCCCTACGATCTGGCGACCGGCGTGGTCGCGGAGATTGGCAGCGGCGACAAGCGCATCGCCCTGCGCGCGGACATTGACGCCTTGCCGATTGAGGAGCGCAGCGGCGTGCCGTTTAGCTCGCAGCGGCCCGGCGTAATGCACGCCTGCGGGCACGATATTCACACCAGCGTGATCCTCGGCGCGGCGCTGCAGCTTAAGGCCCGCGAGGCGACGCTTGGCGGGCGCGTGCGCATCCTTTTTCAGCCTGCCGAAGAGAACTTTGGCGGCGCGAAAAGCCTGGTGCGCGCCGGGGCGCTGCGCGACGTCAGCGCCATCTTCGGCATGCATAACGAGCCGGGCCTGCCGGTCGGGGAGTTTGCCACGCGCGGCGGACCGTTCTATGCCAACGTCGATCGGTTCGCGATCCGCATTACCGGCAAAGGGGCGCACGCGGCGCGTCCGCACGAGGGCAACGACGCCATCGTGCTGGCAAGCCAGCTGGTGACGGCCCTGCAGAGCGTCGCCAGCCGCAACGTGAACACCCTGGATTCCGTCGTGCTGAGCGTCACGCGGATCGCGGGTGGCAATACCTGGAACGTGCTGCCGGAAAGCGTGGAGCTGGAAGGCACGCTGCGCACTCACCGCACTGAGGTGCAGCAGAACGTCAAGACGCGGGTAGGGGAAATTGCCGCCGGATTTGCCAGCGCCTTTAGCGCGCAAATCGATATCACCTGGTACGCCGGGCCGACCGCGCTGGTCAATGACGCGCGCTGGGCGGATTTCGCCACGTCGGTTGCCCGCGAGTCGGGTTACGAAACGCGCCGCGCGGAGCTGCACATGGGCGGCGAAGATTTTGCCGTCTATCTCCAGTCCATTCCAGGCGCATTTGTCAGCATCGGCAGCGCCAGCCCGTTTGGGTTACATCATCCGGCGTTTAATCCCGACGAGGCGTTAATTGAGCCTGCCGCCCGCTATTTTGCCCGGCTTGCGGAAAAAGCATTACAGCACGTTTAATTCAGAAGAGGTGAATATGTCTGCAACTCGTCAACTGCGGCTGGGGACCATTTTGCACGGTGCCTCCGGAAATATGTCTGCCTGGCGCCATCCCGTTGCCGCCGCGGATGCCAGCATAAATTTTGACTTCGTTAAGGAGACGGCGCGAAAAGCGGAAGAGGGCAAGCTTGATTTTATTTTCGTGGCCGACGGTCTTTATATTAACGAAAAATCGATCCCGCATTTTTTAAACCGCTTTGAGCCGCTGACGGTATTATCCGCGCTGGCGAGCGTTACTTCGCGCCTGGGGCTGGTAGGCACGTTATCCACCTCCTACAGCGAGCCGTTCACCACCGCGCGCCAGTTTGCCAGCCTCGATCACCTGAGCAACGGCCGTGCGGGCTGGAACGTGGTGACGTCGCCGCTGGAAGGCTCCGCGAAAAACTTTTCCCGTGATAAACACCCGGAGCACGCGCTGCGCTACCGCATTGCGGATGAGTATCTCGACGTGGTGAAAGGGCTGTGGGATTCCTGGGAGGGCGATGCCTTCGTGCGCAATAAGGAGAGCGGGCAGTTTTTTGATGCAGAAAAATTGCACACCCTCAACCATCACGGTGATTTCTTTAAGGTGGCCGGGCCGCTGAATATTGGCCGCACCCCGCAGGGGCGTCCGATTGTCTTTCAGGCGGGCGCATCCGATGACGGGAAAAAGCTGGCGGCGAAACACGCCGACGCCATCTTTACCCATCACGATACCCTCGGCGACGCGCAGGCGTTTTATCGCGACGTTAAGCAGCAGCTTGAACTGCACGGCCGCAGGGCGTCCGACCTGCATATTTTCCAGGGCGTGAGCGTTATTGTCGGAAAAGACGCTGACGACGTTGAAAACCAGTACCAAACCACCGCCGCGCTGGTCTCCATTCGCGATGCGCTGAACTACCTTGGGCGCTATTTCGAACATCACGACTTTAGCCAGTACCCGCTCGACGAACCGTTCCCGGACGTCGGCGATCTCGGGCAAAACAGCTTTCGCAGCACCACCGACGAAATCAAGCGCAGCGCGCGCGAGCGCGGCCTGACGCTGCGCCAGGTGGCGCTGGAAGCCGCGTCGCCGCGGCCGCGATTTTCCGGCACGCCGGAGCAGGTGGCGGATGGCCTTCAGGCCTGGTTCGACGGCAACGCGGCGGACGGCTTCATTATTCAGGGCGGAACGCCGGACGCCTTTCCGCACTTCGTGGAGCAGGTGGTGCCCGTTCTCCAGGCGCGCGGCCTGTTCCGCACCGAGTATCCCGGCACCACGCTGCGCGAAAGCCTGGGGCTGGACGAACCTAAAAATCAGTTCACACAACAATAAAAGAGACGCGTGCTATGCAGAAATCATCGCTATTCCTGGCGCTTGCGCTGGCCTTTACCCCTGCCGTCTGGGCAGAGAACGTGAATATCAACGGCACCGGCGTGAGCATCGAGGCCAATAAAACGCCGATTAACGCCGCGAAAAACGACGCCGCGGTGGCGCAGCTGCCGAAAGACTACCGCTTTGCGGTGCCGGGTAAATTTACCGTTGCCGTCGCGGGCCTGAACCAGCCGCCGCTGACGGTCTTCTCCGATGATAACAAAACGCTGCTGGGCAGCGAGGTAGACGTGGCTCGCCTGGTGGCCGACAGCCTGGGCCTCGAGCTAAACGTGGTGCCGACCTCGTGGGAAGACTGGCCGCTCGGCGTGGCGTCCGGGAAATACGATGCGGCGATCAGCAACATTACCGTGACCAAAGCGCGCAAGGAGAAGTTTGATTTTGCCACCTACCGCAAGGATTCACTCGGCTTCTACGTGAAATCAACCAGCCCAATAAAGTCGCTTGAGAAGGCGGAAGACATCGCCGGGCTGCGCATCATCGTCGGGTCGGGCACTAACCAGGAGGCGATCCTGCTGGCGTGGAATGAGGAGAACGTCAAAAAAGGGCTCAAGCCGTTCACGCCGGTCTACACCAAAGACGATGCCGCCCAAACCCTGGCGCTCCAGTCCGGGCGCGCCGACGCGTACTTTGGTCCGAACGTGATTGGCGCGTGGAAAGCGGCGCTCACCGGGAAAACTAAACTGGTGGGCAGCGTTGACGGGGGCTGGCCGAAGGCGGCGCATATCGCCGTCACGCTGAAGAAAGGCAGCGGCCTGGTTGAGCCGGTTCAGACCGCGCTGAACGGCGTTATCAAGAGCGGGGATTACGACAAGGTGCTTAACCGCTGGGGGGAAGGCGTTGAGCGCATCCCGAGTTCAGAAGTTAACCCGGCGGGCCTGGGCGATTAAGGAGCCAGCATGAGCGATCGATTTCGTGACGTTTCACCGGAAGATGCCGATCTTCAGCCCATCATCGAAGGGCTGTTTGGCGAGTACGCGGCGCGCTATGGCGATTATTTCTCTAAGGACGCGGAGGTTGAGCTGACGGAGTGGTACCTGGCGCCGCAGGGGCTGTTTATCGTGCTGGAGCGGGACGGGAACATTATCGCCACCGGCGCGTACAAACCGTTCGACGAGCGCACCGCCGAGATCAAGCGCATCTGGACCGATAAAACGCTGCGCCAGCAGGGGCTGGCGGCGCGCGTGGTGCAGGAGCTTGAGCGCCGGGCGGTGCTGGCGGGCTATAGCCAGATCTACCTGACGACGGGCTTTCGCCAGCCGGAAGCGGTCAGGCTCTATCTCAGCCAGGGCTACGCGCCGCAGTTCGATCTTCACCGCGATCCGGAGGAGTACAGCCGACCGCCGTTCGACGGCAGATTGCGCTTCACCAAAACCCTGATCCGCGAAGCGTTCAGCAAAACCGCATGAGGAGCGACGATGAGCAAGGTTGAAACCATAAAGGTAGTCCCCGCGCGCTATCCGCTGCGCGCGGCCGGGGCCGTGGCGGCACTGTTTGTGCTGGCGGTTGTCGTCCAGTCCGTTGCCTTTAACCCGCGCTGGGAATGGGCGGTCTTCGCCCGCTGGTTCTTCGATCTGACGATCCTGGCGGGCGTGGGGCAGACGCTGCTGCTGACGCTGATCGGAACGGTGCTGAGCGTTGCCATCGGCGGGCTGCTGGCGCTGGCGAGGCTCTCCTCGTCGTGGCTGCTGAGCAGCCTGGCCTGGGGCTACATCTGGCTGTTCCGCTCGCTGCCGCTGATCGTGGTGCTGATTGTCCTGTACAACTTCTCCTATCTTTACGACACGCTCTCGCTCGGCGTGCCGTTCACGGGCATCACCTGGGGCCGCTTTGAGACCATCAACGTGCTGGGGCAGTTTTCAACCGCCGTGGTTGGGCTGACGCTGGTGCAGAGCGCCTATACCGCCGAAATCATTCGCGGCGGCTTCCTCGGCGTCGATCACGGCCAGTATGAAGCGGCCGCCGCGCTTGGCCTGCCGGCCTGGCGCCGCACCGTGCGCATCATCCTGCCGCAGGCGCTGCGCACCATTCTGCCCTCCGGGTTTAACGAGATCATCAGCCTCGCGAAAGGCACCGCGATGGTGTACGTGCTGGCCATGCCGGAGCTGTTTTACACCATCCAGATGATCTACAACCGCACGCAGGAGGTGATCCCGCTGCTGATGGTGGGTGCCGTCTGGTATCTGGTGATCACCACCGTGCTCTCCGCTATCCAGTACGTCGTGGAGCGCGGTCTGGCCCGCAGCGAGCGCCGTTCCGCCGTCAATCAGAACCGCGCGTCCAGCCGCACCCGTTCCGTTACCGCCCCAACCGCACAGGAGCCCGTCCATGCAAGCCTCTCCTGAAGGACACATTTCCATTACCGGCGTGAGCAAGTTCTTTGGCCGCCACAAGGCGCTCGATGACGTTACGCTTGAGATCCCGCCGGGGTCGGTCACGGTGATCCTCGGCCCGTCAGGGTCAGGAAAATCAACGCTGCTGCGCACCATCAACCACCTCGAGCGCGTGGACGAGGGCTTTATTCAGATCGACGGGGATTACATCGGCTACCGGCGTCAGGGCGACAGGCTTTACGAGCTGAAGGAGAGAGAAATCCTGAAGCAGCGCGTCAACGTGGGCTACGTGTTTCAGAACTTCAACCTGTTCCCACATCTCACCGTGCTGGAAAACCTGATTGAGGCGCCCGTCGCCCACGGCAGGCTCAGCAGGAAAGAGGCGGTGGAAAGGGCTTACGACCTGCTTGACGTAGTTGGGCTGCGCGACAAAGCGGACGCCTGGTCGCGACATCTTTCCGGCGGGCAGCAGCAGCGCATCGCCATTGCCCGCGCGCTGGCGCTGCGTCCTCGCGTAATGCTGTTTGACGAGCCGACCTCCGCGCTGGACCCGGAGCTGGTCGGCGAGGTGCTGGACGTCATCAAAAAGCTTGCCCGCTCCGGCACCACGCTGGTGGTGGTGACGCACGAGATCGGCTTCGCCCGCGAGGTGGCGGACCAGGTGGTATTTATGGTCGACGGCAAAATCGTCGAGCAGGGCAGCAGCGACGAGGTGCTCAACCGCCCGGCGCATCCGCGCACCCGCCAGTTTCTGTCTAAAGTGCTGTAAGGAGCGCGGATGAAATATGGGCTTTTAATCGGGCTGACCATTGCGACGGCCAGTCACGCCGGGATTGATGTAAAGGCTAACGAGCAGCCGCTTCCGGTCACCGTCGACAGGCAGGCGGTAGCGAAAATCCCTGCGGGGTATAAGTTTGTTGAGCCGGGCACGCTCACGGTGGCCGTTTCCGCGCTCAACTCGCCGCCGCTGGCGCTGCTGGCGAGCGATAACCGCACCCGCATCGGTAGCGATCCGGACATTGCCCGCCTGCTGGCGGGCAGCCTGGGGCTGAAGTTAAAGCTGGTGCCTACGGCCTGGGAGGACTGGCCCCTCGGGATTGCCGCCGGGCGCTATGACGTGGCGCTGGTGAATATCGCCGTGACGGAGCAGCGCAAAGAGAAGTTTGATTTTGCAACCTACCGCGTTGATTCCCTGGCTTTTTCAGTCAAATCAACCAGCGACATTCAGTCAATCAAACGGGCGGAAGACCTGTCCGGCAAAAAGGTGATCGTCGGGTCTGGCACCAATCAGGAACGCATCCTGCTGGGCTGGAACGACGAGAACCGGAAGGCCGGGCGTGAGCCTGCGCTGCCCATTTATCTCACCGACGATGCTTCCGGCAATTTGTATATTCAGTCCGGTAGGGCTGACGTGTTCTTCGGGCCGCAGTCCGTATCGGCCTATAAGGCGGCGCTGACGGGCAAAACCCGCGTAGTGGGCTTAGGGCCGAAGAAAGCGTACGTCGCGACGACGACCAAAAAGGGCAACGGGCTGGTCTATGCCCTGCAGGCCGCGCTGGATGGGGCCATTCAGCGTGGAGAGTATCAAAAGGTGCTGGCGCGCTGGGGCGAGGAGGGCGAAGCGGTGGCAAATTCGGTCGTTAATCCGCCGGGCATAACGTATTAAGCATGCTCTACACTTAGGGTTTTAAACCCTGAGGGGGCATCATGATTAAACTTTACGGCGTACCCGGCTGGGGCTCGGCAATCAGCGAGGTCATGCTGACCCTGGCCGACATTCCCTATCAGTTCATCGACGTGGACGGGTTTGACCAGCCCGGCCCCGTGCGCGAGCGGCTGCAAAAATTGAACCCGCTGTGCCAGGTGCCGACGCTGGAGCTTGAAAACGGCAGCATCATGAGCGAAACGGCGGCGATTGGGCTGATGGTGCTCGACAGATGCCCGGACCTTGCGCCACCCGTCGGGCAGGCAGAGCGCCAGCAGTTTCAGCGCCTGCTGATCTGGCTGGTCGCCAACGTTTATCCCACCTTTACCTACGCCGATTATCCGGAACGATGGGCGCCGGACGCGCCGGAGCAGCTTAAGCAGCACTGCCTTGAATACCGAAAATCTCTCTATCTGTGGCTGGACGATCAGGTGAAGGCCGCGCCGTTCGCGCTGGGCGAGCAGCTCACCCTGATTGATGTCTATCTCGCGGTGATGCGCACGTGGGGGCCGCGCCACGCGTGGTTTGCGGCGAACACGCCGAAGATAGCGGCCATCGCAGACGCGGTGTGCCAGCTTTCAGAACTGCACGGGGTGTTAAAAGCTAACGAAATAATCTGATAACGTGGAGTTCCACTTAAAAACAGGACGCCTGCACATGCCACACGTTGATATCAAATGTTTCCCCCGCGATTTTAATGACGACCAAAAGTCCGCGCTGGCCGCGGATATTGCCGAGGTGATTATTCGCCATTTTAATAGCAAAGACGCTTCCGTGTCGGTTGCGCTGAATCAGGTGCAGCAGGAGGACTGGAAGGCGCAGGTCTGGGATACGGAGATAGGACCGAAGCTGGATGAGCTGATTAAAAAACCGGGTTATTCGATGTAAAATTTTTGCCGGGCGGCGGGTTAGCGTTGCCCGGCAACACGAGAATAGAACGCCGTATTATTCTCTTAAAAGGAGAGCGTGGAAAAATAAAAGCAAGCAACTGATTGATTTAGCGTGTATGGTGGCAGTCCCTTAAATCAGGAGATGCCTATGTCTGGACGTAAAAACACGCTAGCTCGTCGTAACTATTTAGTTAAATGCCCATGCCCAAACTGTTCTAAGGATTCTGAACACAGCTTTACCCGCGTTCAAAAAGGGGCCCAGCTTGTCTGCCCTCACTGCAGTACCTTATTTAAATCCACGCAGCGACTCTAACCGTCCGCGATTGCCATATGACAGACGGCGGAAGCAGGCGCACTGAATCATTTGGCAATTAATTTTACCTGCTCGACATACAATATCCGCGTTAGCTTTTCCTCAGCAATATGTCCATCAGCCCCGGGAAGCGGGCATCCAGATCGTCTCTTCGCAGCGAAATGATATTTTCACGCCCCTGCGGGCGCTGCCAAATCACGCCGCTATCGCGCAATACGCGCCAGTGGTGGGTCATGGTCGATTTGACCACTTCCTCCGGGCGCAGCGCGTTACAGCTTAGCTCGCTGCCGTCGGCAAGGCGGCGAACGATCGCCAGGCGCAGCGGGTTTCCCAGCGCAAACAGGACGTTTTCCAGCAGTATTTGTTCAGTCTCGGGATGGTTTGGGATCATGGTTTTCCTGCATCGGTCATCAGAATGAGCTATATGGGGTTCTACGCCGGAATCCCAGAAATTTCCGCGGTACAAAGGCGACAACATTCGAACCAGTCTGCACAATAACTTACGCTCGTTATTAGTGCTGTTGTCCAACTGCTGCTGCGATTTTATCCAGAAAAGACCCTACAACATGATCTCGCGACTATTACCTATTTTTTAGTCAACCAGGGAGACGTCGTGCTCCAGAAGATGATATCTGCACCGAGATAATCTTCTGCGAATTGTACAAACTCATCCTTGCTAAATGGCTTACCGGTATTAGGGTTCCTGTAAGTCAAGGTCGGCTCCTGTACAGCCATAGCAATGAGTGCCAGCTTGCTTTTGTATTTATTAAAGAACGGATATGAGTTCTTCATTTGCGCCTTGCGGTTGGGGACGATATCCGGGCCACCAAGTCCAATATTGTTGGCACTGGCAAACTCAAACAGCCGCCCCATGTAATTGTGGTCGTTGTTCCATTCGCACGGCCAAAAATTGACATATTGTACTACGTGTGATTTGACGAACACCCTTCGCGCAAAGGTGAGATTTTCCATTTCTCCTGCGAAATAGTTATCGCAGGAGAATCCTTTAGGTAGCTTTTTCTTGTCAAGATCAATAGCTGTTTCGGGTAAGTTCACACCATAGACTTGACCATCGAAACGCTTTGCAATAGCTGCCAACAAAGCCTGATAACGTTGGCGTACAGCAGGATCCCATTGCTGTGCCACCCAACCGGCCCCAATTGGCTTCCCTTCGCCTGGATTATCAAATTGTGGCGATATTCCACCACCATACCGGGCGTCATTCATCAGATAATCAGGAACGTACCGGGCATCTTGTTCGAAAAAACGGTCCTGAATTTGGATGAAGAGTTTTTTATTGGCTACCCTGAGACGAGCCAGATCCTTTTCAATCTGCGAGAAGTCGTATTTGTTCTTCTCAGGTTCGAGTGAACGCCAATTGTAAACGATCTGAGCGCCACCAATGTCGCTACGCCCCATAATGGCAGATGCTGCTTCGAGGTCGCCAGAGCTGGTATAGATAAAGTTTTCTGGCGTTTTAGCGAATATTGGCAGCGTCACAGCAAGGAGTGTTACTGCAATAGTCAGCCGAATGTTTATGGTCATGAGATTGTCCCTTTTTGACGGTTCAATGAAGGTAAACATGATCTCCAGTCGCCAGTACTGGTGAGTTATCAAGGTGATAGAAGTACATAATCAGACCCGGCCAAGCAGTTTTTTCCCATCAGGGCGCAACTCCCCATTTGGGGAAACATGCCTGTACAGAGTCTGGCGTGTGATTCCTAGCTCCTGGCATAGAGCACTGATTTTAGTTTCTGACTTCCCCATTGAGGCCAACGCCAGGCGCAATTTAGCGGGTGTCATCTTATATGGGCGTCCGCCTTTCCGTCCACGGGATCTTGCTGATGCCAGACCTGCCGTCGTTCGCTCAGCAATCAGTTCGCGCTCAAACTCGGCCAGTGCTGCAAAGATACCAAAGACAAGCTTGCCAGCAGCAGTTGTGGTATCGATAGTCGCACCGTGACCAGTCAACACCCTCAGACCAATACCTCTACTGGTCAGGTCGTGCACTGTATTAATGAGGTGACGAAGGTCGCGCCCGAGTCGATCCAGTTTCCATACAATCAGGGTGTCATCTGGCCGTAGGGCCTTAAGACAGGCAATAAGTCCAGGGCGATCTTCTCGCTTGCCCGATGCCCGGTCTTTATAAAGATGGGCAGCGTCAACGCCGGCAGCGATCAGCGCATCACGCTGTAAATCATTCGCCTGAGAACCATCTGCTTTTGATACCCGCATATAACCAATTAACATTTTACACCTGTCACATATACGTTCGATTATGTGACATTCTGATTTTGGTGCTGATGTCTGTCAACAATAGTCACATTACCCGTCATTTAATTTATGACACGTAAAGGTTGCATTTTAATGATAATGTTACATTTGCGTGTATAAGCATAAGGATCAGGGATGGCCAACAAAAATAAACTCCTCAGCATTCTTTCGGTCGCTGAGCAGGAGGCGCTTTATGGCCTTCCTGACTTCGATGATGCTCAGCGACTGGAGTTTCTGGCGCTGAATGAATCCGAACTGGCGCTGGCCTGCAGCCGTCGGGGGCTTCACGCGCAAATGTATTGCATCATCCAGATCGCTTACTTTAAAGCCAAGCACCTGTTTTTCCGCTTCGGGTGGGACGATGTTCCGGACGACTGCAGCTTTGTCCTAAGCCGTTATTTCCCCGGAGAGTCACTGCCTGACAAACTGCCCTATAAGCAGGAACGCTATGCTCAGCGGGAAAAAATCTGCGCGCTCTATGGTTACCGCCCCTGGTCATCGGCCCTGTCTTCACCGCTTGAACAACAGGCCGCCCACATTGTTCACCGCGATATCACTCCCGCCTTTGTCGCCACGGAGTTGATCATCTGGCTCAACGCGCACAAAATCATCCGACCTGGCTATACCACACTTCAGGAGCTGGTAAGCCGGACTCTTTCTGATGAAAGGCAGCGGCTGGGGCGTATCCTGACGGAGCAGCTTGATGACGCCACCATCGATGGTCTGAACACGCTGATTGAACGTGATGATACCCTTTCCCGGCTGGCGGTCCTCAGGCAGGATGCTCGTGATTTCGGCTGGCGCCAGATTGTCCAGGAACGGGAAAAACGGGCCATACTGGCGCCATTGCACCGTAAAGCCTGCGACATCCTGCCAGCCCTGAATATTTCTCAGCAGAATCTGCTTTACTACGCCAGCCTGGCAAATTTCTATACCGTTTATGATCTCCGAGAGTTGAAGCCCGATCAGGCCCGCCTTTACCTGCTGTGCTATTCATGGGTTCGTTACCGCCAGTTCAGCGATAACCTGGTGGATGCGATGTTTTTCCATATGAAACAGCTCGAGGATGAGAGCCGCAGCGTGGCCAAACAGCTTCTGGCTGACGTCCAGGAAAAACACCGGCGTGAAACGTCTAAAATCGGACGGCTGTTATCGCTTTACGTTGATGATAGCGTCCCGGACCCGACTACTTTTGGCGAAGTCCGTCGTCGGCCTGGAAAATCATGCCGCGGGAGGCGCTGAAAACCACCGCACAGCGCATGAGTGTAAAACCCGTCAGTAAACTGGCGCTGTAGTGGCAGGCCGTGGACGGTATGACGGTATTAATCCGGCGTCACCTGCGGCCATTATTTTTGTCACTCGATCTCACCAGCGTGGTCCACGACAGCCCGTGGGCTGACGCGCTGAGCTGGCTCAGAATGGTGTTCAGCAAAAAGCAGACGCTTTCACAGCGGTCACTGGCGGAATGCCCGCCGGGTACATTACCGGAGCGGCTGCGCCCGTATCTACTGGAGTTCGGGGAAGATGGCGAGCCCACAGGCCTAAACGCCGGGCGCTATGAGTTCTGGCTCTACCGCCAGATAAGAAAGCGTTTTCAGGCGGGTGAATTCCACCTCAATGACAGTCTCCGCCACCGCCATCTTTCTGATGAACTGGTGCCGGAAGGGGAACAGGCCGCTGTGCTGGCTGAAATGAATATCCCGTTTTTGCAAAAGCCGGTTAAATCGCAGCTCAAGGCGCTGGAGTCCGAACTGCACCGGCAGTGGAAAGCCTTCAACCGCGAGCTGAAGCAGGGGAAGCTTAAACATCTGGAATACGATAAAGAAACGCAGAAACTGACCTGGCATAAATCCGTGGTCGGCCGTCATAAGGCGCAGGAGAGGCGATTTTATGAGCAGTTACCATTCTGCGATGTAACAGACGTCTTCCGGTTTGTTAACGGCCAGTGCCGGTTTCTTCATGCCATGAAGCCGCTGCAGCCACGCTATGCCAAAAAGAATGCCGATGCAGACAGCCTGATGGCAGTCATCGTTGCCCAGGCAATGAATCACGGTAATCAGGTGATGGCACGAACCAGTGATATTCCGTTCCATGTGCTGGAAACCACGTACGAACAGTACCTCCGTCTGGCTTCACTGGTCACGGCCAATGACTGCATCACCGATGCCATAGAGGCACTGCCGATTTTCCCGCACTATTCGTTTGATCCGGAAACGCTTTATGGTGCCGTTGACGGGCAGAAGTTTGGCATTGAGCGGCCGACAGTAAAGGCCCGGCATTCACGTAAATACTTCGGCCGCGGTAAAGGCCTGGTGGCCTACACGCTGCTGTGTAACCACATCCCGATCAACGGTTATCTGATTGGCACAAACGACTATGAAGCCCACCATGTCTTTGATATCTGGTACCGCAACACCTCAGAGGTGAAACCCACGGCCATCACCGGCGACATGCACAGCATAAATAAAGCCAACTTTGCGATCCTGCACTGGTTTGGCCTGCGCTTTGAGCCTCATTTTACGGGCCTGAACCGGCAGTTTCAGGAGCTGTACTGCATCAGTGATCCGTCGGCCTATAAAAAATGCCTGATCCAGCCCGCCGGACAGATTGACCGGGACCTTATCATCCGCGAGAAAAGCAATCTCGATCGCATCGTCGCCACGCTGGGGCTGAAAGAAATGACGCAGGGAACGCTGGTCCGCAAACTGTGCACATACACCACGACCAATCCGACCCGGCAGGCACTATTCGAATATGATCGGCTGGTACGCAGCATCTATACGCTGAAGTACCTGCGCGATCCGCAGCTGGAACGCAACATCCGGCGCTCCCAGAACCGGATTGAATCTTATCACCAGCTGCGTGCCGCAGTGGCCAAAGTCGGCGGAAAGAAGGAGTTAACCGGAAAAAATGACATTGAAACAGACATCAGTAACCAGTGCGGGCGGCTGATTTCCAACGCGATCGTGTATTACAACTCGGCGATCCTGTCGCGATTGCTGGAACGACTGGAAGCGGAAGACAATGCCAAGGGCATTGAAGCTCTGGCCCGAATATCACCGGTTGCCTGGCAGCACATTTTGCTGAACGGGCATTATACCTTTCAGAGCAGCAATGAGATTATTGACCTGGATGCGCTGGTTGCCGGGCTGAAACTGGGATAACGGAAAAATCTGGGGTTCCGGCGTAGAACCCCTATATCAACGATAGGCTAATCGCGAATAAATAGTTCGATAATACTCGTACAATAGGACTATTATAGCAAACGAACGTACAGGCGACCATCCCGGTCGTCACATCTGTCTTAATGACTAAGGATCTATCATGCCCCGACCCATCCCTCTCGAACGTTATCGCAACATCGGTATCTCCGCGCATATCGATGCCGGTAAAACGACCACCACCGAGCGCATCCTGTTTTATACCGGGATGAGCCACAAGCTGGGCGAAGTACACGATGGCGCGGCAACCACCGACTGGATGGCCCAGGAGCAGGAGCGCGGGATCACCATTACCTCTGCGGCCGTGAGCTGCTTCTGGCCGGGCATGGACAGAAGCTACGAGCCGCACAGGATCAACATCATCGACACCCCGGGCCACGTTGACTTCACCATTGAAGTTGAACGCTCCATGCGCGTGCTCGACGGCGCGGTGATGGTGTATGACTCCGTTGGCGGCGTGCAGCCGCAGTCCGAAACCGTGTGGCGACAGGCGAATAAATACCGCGTGCCGCGCCTCGCCTTCGTCAACAAGATGGACCGCCCCGGCGCCGATTTTTTCCGCGTGGTGCGGATGATGCAGGAGCGGCTGAAGGCCAATCCGGTGCCGATTGTGATCCCCGTTGGCGCGGAAGATCGCTTCAGCGGTGTGGTGGATCTGATCAAGATGCGCACCATCATCTGGGACGATGCGACGCAGGGCATGGCCTTTAGCTATGCACCAGTGCCGGATGATTTGGTCAGCACCGCCCGTGAATGGCGGGAAAAAATGGTTTCCGCGGCGGCAGAGGCCACCGAGGCGCTAATGGATAAATACCTGGAAACGGGCGATCTGGACGAGGCCGACATTATTAAGGGCCTGCGCATCCGCACCATTTCGGGTGAAATCCAGCCGATGCTGTGCGGCAGCGCCTTCAAGAACAAAGGCGTGCAGCGCATGCTTGACGCGGTTATCGAGCTGATGCCGTCCCCGCTTGACGTGCCCGCCATCGACGGCGTGGATGAGAAAGGTCAGCACGCGGAGCGTCACCCGAGCGATGACGAACCGTTTTCGGCGCTGGCGTTCAAGCTGATGAGCGACCCGTACGTCGGGCAGCTGACCTTTATCCGCGTCTATTCCGGCATCCTGCGTAAAGGCGATGCGGTGTACAACCCGGTAAAGGGCAAGAAAGAGCGTATCGGACGGATCGTGCTGATGCACGCCAACGACCGCCACGAGGTAGACGAGCTGCGGGCGGGTGATATCGCGGCCTGCGTCGGGCTGAAGGATGTCACCACCGGCGATACCCTGACCGATCCGAACGCGGTGATTACCCTCGAACGGATGGAGTTCCCGGATCCGGTGATTTCGCTCGCCATCGAGCCGAAAACCAAGGCTGACCAGGAGAAAATGGGGATCGCGCTGCAGCGTCTGGCGGCAGAAGATCCGTCGTTTCGCCTGCACACGGACGACGAGTCCGGGCAAACGATCATCTCCGGCATGGGCGAACTGCACCTGGAAATCATCGTTGACCGCATGAAGCGCGAGTTTGGCGTAGAGGCGAGCATCGGGCGTCCGCAGGTGACCTACCGTGAAACCCTGCGCAGGGCGGTGAAGGATATCGAAGGAAAATTTGTCCGTCAGTCCGGCGGTAAAGGGCAGTATGGCCACGTGGTGCTGAGCCTGGAGCCGCGAGAGCCCGGCAGTGGCTTCACATTTGAAGATGCCACCAAGGGCGGCGTGGTGCCGCGCGAGTATATTCCTTCCGTTGAGAAGGGATTGCGCGAGGCCATGAACTCCGGCGTGCTGGCGGGGTATCCGGTGGTTGACGTGAAGGCGACGCTGACGTTTGGTTCCTACCACGACGTGGACTCCTCGGAGATGGCGTTCCGCATGGCGGCGATCCTCGGGTTCAAAGAGGGGGCGCGCAGGGCGGATCCGGCAATCCTTGAGCCGGTGATGCACGTAGAGGTCGAAACGCCGGAGGAGTACGCCGGGAATATCATGGGCGACCTCTCTTCCCGCCGCGGGATGGTGCAGGGCATGGAAGAACAGTACGGCAGCCAGATTATTCGCGCTGACGTGCCGCTGGCGGAGATGTTCGGCTACGCCACCACGCTGCGCTCAATGTCGCAGGGGCGCGCGACGTACACGATGGAGTTCCATCATTTTGCGCAAGCGCCACAGCACGTTGCGGATGAGATAATTGCGCGGCGTGCGAAGTAGCTTTCGGCAAGGGGGAACATGCGTTCCCCCTTTTTTCTTAATCCGGAGCGTTCACCATCCTGCCGCTCGCCACAAACGTTCCCGCGCCCAGATGATGCAGCGTATTAAGCTTATCCCCGTCAAACTGCCAACGGCCTGCGGCAAACGCTCGTGCATCCGCGGCGGCGGAAACCACCTCGCCAAACAGCGTGTCGTATTTCTCTGCCGCTGCGGTTGCGGGCAACAGCCGGCACTCCATCCACGCCAGACACTTCTCTTCAATCACCGGCAGGCCCAGTTCCGGGCCTTTAATGACCGGAATACCGTAGCAGTTGAACTTGTCTTCCTCGCGTCCGCTGACGCTGCCGACGGCGTAGGTCCAGTTTGCGGCGGCTACGCCGGGGATCACGATGCCAAATTTCCCGCTGCGCTCAATCAGCTCCCGCGACCAGGCGCTTTTATCGACCACAATCGCGATGCGCGGCGGATTGAACTCGACGGGCATCGACCAGGCGGCCGCCATCACGTTGCGCCTGTCGATCGTTTCATCGCGGCTGGTGATCAGTACGGTAGGGCCGTGGTTCAGCAGGCGGCTGGCGTGGCGTAGCTCAACGGGCTTGAAGTGGCTCATAGTGTCTCCTCATGTATAACGATGAGTATGGCGAAAAAGCACTTTTGCGCATCTGGATAGGAAAAAATAGTTTATAAACAGGGAATATCTTACTAAGGAATTACACCATGTCCCCATTTCTGAGTGCCTATTTTGCCCGCATCGGCTGGAAGCAACCGCCTTCTGTCGATATCGACACCCTGCGCGGGCTGCATCTGCACCACAACTGCGCCATCCCTTTTGAAAATATCGACGTGGTTCTGCCGCGCGAGATCCACCTTGACGATCAAAGCCTGGTCGACAAGCTGGTCACGGCGCGACGCGGCGGCTACTGCTTTGAACAAAACGGCCTGTTCGAACGGGCGCTGCGCGAAGTGGGCTTCACGGTCCGCAGCGTGCTGGGAAGGGTGGTATTGGCCAACCCGCCGCAGATGCCGCCGCGCACGCACCGCCTGCTGCTGGTTGAGCTAAACGGCGAACGCTGGATCGCAGACGTCGGCTTTGGCGGGCAAACGCTGACGGCGCCGATTCGCCTGATCGCCAACGAGGAACAGGCCACGCCGCACGGGCTTTACCGGCTGCTGAGCGAGGGCAACGACTGGGTGCTCCAGTTCCGTCATCACGAGCACTGGCAGTCGATGTACCACTTTGACCTCGTGACGCAGTATTTCAACGATTACGTCATGGGGAACTTTTGGTCAGCGCACTGGCCGCAGTCGCACTTCCGTCACCACCTGCTGATGTGTCGTCATTTGCCGGACGGCGGCAAGCTCACGCTGACAAATTTCAACTTCACCCACTGGCAGAACGGGCACGTGGAGGAGCAGATTCATTTGCCGGACGCCGGAGCGCTTTATTCGCTCATGCAGGCGCGGTTTGGCCTGGGCGTAGACGATCCGAAGCATGGATTTTCACTGGCGGAACTGACGGCGGTGATGGCAGGGTTCGACACGCATCCGCAGGCGGGGAAATAGCCCGGAACGGCGGGGAATGTAGGCCGGGTAAGGCGTAGCCGCCACCCGGCAAAAGATCCCTGTGCGGGCTGATGCCCTCACTCCGGCCCTCTCCCACAGGGAGAGGGGGAAAAACACCGATTAGCGGCGCGAGCGCACCACCTGGTAGCGACGGGTGAAATATTCGAACGGCGCGCTCCAGACGTGCACCAGACGGGTGAACGGGAAGATCAGGAAGATGGTCATGCCCAGCACCAGGTGGATGCGGAAAATGGGCGCAACGCCGCTCAGCATTTCCGACGATCCGCCTTTGAAGGTTACGATGCCCTGCGCCCATCCCACCAGTTTCATCATTTCGCTGCCGTCAGGATACTGCGCCGAGAAGGGGATCGTCGTCAGACCGAGAATGCACTGAATCAACAGGATACTCATGATAATGATATCCGGCGTGGTCGAGGTGGCGCGCACGCGCGGGTTAAACAGGCGGCGGACCAGCAGCATGGAGCCGCCGATCAGCGTCAGCACGCCACAAATCCCCCCCGCGATCATCGCCAGCTGCTGCTTAACGGCCACGGGTAAAAACCAGGCGTACATCCAGTGTGGAGTTAACATCCCGAACAGATGCCCAAAGAAAATCCCCAGGATCCCGATGTGAAACAGGTTCGACGCCCAGTTCATGCCGCGCTTGCTGAGCAACTGGCTCGACGAGGCGCGCCACGTGTACTGCCCGTAGTCGTAGCGAAGCCAGCTGCCGAGGAAAAAGACGGTGGCGCAGATGTAGGGGTAAATGTCATAGAAAAACACGTTGAGGTAGTGCGTCATTTTGGGCCTCCGGCGCCGACGTCGACGTACTGCGGGGCGACGTCCTGGCTAAAGCGTCGTTGATATTGCTGCATCGGCGAGCTGTCGCACGACGTAGCGTTGTCCTCAATAAACTTAACCTGTTCTTCTTCCCAGACCGCGTCCAGCGCCTGGCGGGTGTCGTCCCGTTTTTCGCCTGAAACCTGCTTTGTGACACTGTCACTTGACAGGCGGCTTCCGGCCAGGGCGAGCAGGGCGTCAAACAGCTGATAGTGCGCCACGCCGCGCTGCTTGAGGCGTCCGCCAATCAGCGCCAGGATCGGCGCGACGTTTTGCAGCCCGTCGCGCGCCTCGTCGTCCGTGACGATGCTCAGATATTCCAGATACAGCGGCAGATAGTCCGGCAGCTCGCGGCAGTCCAGCTGCAGGCCCGCTTTCTCGTACTGGCCCATCAGGTCGACCATCGCCTGGCCGCGGTCGCGGGACTCGGCGTGAACGTGTTCGAACAGCAGCAGCGACGTGGCGCGCCCCCGCTCGAATACTTCGCACCACTCCGCCTGCTTGTCCAGCAGGGCGGCGCTCAGGTGCTGCTGAGCAAAAGGTAGCAGCACCGGCGCGTCGTGCGCGATCAGCGAAAGCGCTTCGTCACGGCTTTCCCACAGGGTCTCATCGGGATACTCGATCAGCAGCGCGATGATTTTGAGGATCTGCATTATTCTCCCTCCCCGTGTTCGCGCACCTCGGTGATGTTGATCGCATCAATGCGGCTGCTGTTGAAGAGGTTGAACCTGGTGTCGGAGCCGTGGCAGCCGTCGCCGAAGGTAAAGCCGCAGCCGTTTTTCTCCGGGAAGGCATCGCGCGCCATTTCGCGGTGGCTGGTCGGGATCACGAAGCGGTCTTCGTAGTTGGCGATAGCCAGATAGCGGTACATCTCCTCAACCTGCGCTTCAGTCAGGCCGACCTCTTCAATGGCGCGGGTATCGGTGACGCCTTCAACGGTCTGGGAACGCTTGTAGTGGCGCATCGCCATCATTCTCTTGAGCGCGCGCAGCACCGGGCCGGTGTCGCCCGCGCTGAGCATGTTCGCCAGATACTGCACCGGAATGCGCAGGTTCTCAACTGCAGGAAGCACGCCGTCGCTCATCGGCAGGCCGCCGGCGTCGGCGTAGGACTGAATCGGCGACAGCGGCGGCACGTACCAGACCATCGGCAGGGTGCGATACTCCGGGTGCAGCGGCAGGGCCAGCTTCCAGTCCATCGCCATTTTGTAGACCGGGGACTTTTGCGCGGCTTCAATCACGTTTTGCGGAATACCTTGCTTCAGCGCCTCTTCGATGACCGCCGGGTCGTGCGGGTTCAGGAACACGTCGCACTGGCGCTCGTACAGATCGGTTTCGTGCTCGGTGCTGGCCGCTTCCTCAATGCGGTCCGCGTCGTACAGCAGCACGCCGAGGTAGCGAATGCGCCCGACGCAGGTTTCCGAGCAGACGGTAGGCTGGCCGGATTCAATGCGCGGGTAGCAGAAGATGCATTTTTCCGACTTGCCGCTCTTCCAGTTGAAGTAAATTTTTTTGTACGGACAGCCGCTGATGCACATGCGCCAGCCGCGGCATTTGTCCTGGTCGATCAGCACGATCCCATCTTCTTCACGCTTGTAAATCGCGCCGCTCGGGCATGTCGCCACGCAGCTTGGGTTCAGGCAGTGCTCGCACAGGCGCGGGAGATACATCATGAAGGTGTTTTCGAACTGGCCGTACATTTCCTTTTGAATTTTGTCGAAGTTGCGGTCGCGCGCGCGCTTTTCAAACTCGCCGCCGAGCAGCTCTTCCCAGTTAGGTCCACCGACGATTTTGTCCATGCGCTTGCCGGTAAGCAGCGAGCGGGGGCGGGCGGTCGGCAGATGATCGCCTTCCGGCGCGCGGTGCAGATCCTGATAATCGAAGGTGAACGGTTCGTAATAATCATCAATCTGCGGCATAACCGGGTTCGAAAAGATTTTCGACAGCACGCCGACGCGGCCGCCGAGGCGAGGCGTCAGCTTGCCGGTAATGCCGCGCACCCAGCCGCCTTGCCACTCCTCCTGATCCTCCCAGTTTTTCGGGTAGCCGATGCCGGGCTTGGTCTCCACGTTGTTGAACCACGCGTACTCCATGCCTTCGCGTCCGGTCCAGACGTTTTTACAGGTCACCGAGCAGGTGTGACAGCCAATGCACTTGTCGAGATTCAAAACCATGCCAACCTGTGAGCGTATTTTCATTTTTTCGCCTCCTGAACCTGATCCCGACCTTCGCCGTCCAGCCAGTTAATGTTTTTCATTTTGCGGATCATGATGAACTCGTCGCGGTTGGAGCCGACGGTGCCGTAATAGTTAAAGCTGTAGGCGAGCTGCGCGTAGCCGCCAATCATGTGCGTCGGTTTAGGACAGACGCGCGTCACCGAGTTGTGGATCCCGCCGCGCCGCCCGGTCACTTCAGAGCCTGGAATGTTCAGGATGCGCTCCTGGGCGTGGTACATCATGGTCATGCCCGGCGGGACGCGCTGGCTCACCACCGCGCGGGCGGTGAGGGCGCCGTTGGCGTTGAAGGCTTCGATCCAGTCGTTATCCTCAATGCCCAGCTCGCGGGCGTCGGTTTCGCTGATCCAGACGATCGGGCCGCCGCGCGACAGGGTTTGCATCAGCAGGTTTTCGCTGTAGGTGGAGTGAATGCCCCATTTTTGGTGCGGCGTCAGGAAGTTCAGCGCTTTCTCAGGGAAGCCGTTCGGCGGGATCTCGCGCATCTGAGACACGCTGCGGGTGTCAATCGGCGGGCGATAGGCCACCAGGCTTTCGCCAAAGGCCCGCATCCAGGCGTGGTCCTGATACAGCTGCTGGCGGCCGGAAAGGGTGCGCCACGGGATCAGCTCGTGCACGTTGGTGTAGCCCGCGTTATACGAGACGTGCTCGCTCTCAAGGCCAGACCACGTCGGGCTGGAGATGATTTTGCGAGGCTGCGCCTGAATGTCGCGGAAGCGAATCTTCTCATCTTCCTTGTTGATCGCCAGATGGGTATGGTCGCGGCCGGTTAACTCTCCCAGCGCCTGCCAGGCCTTCACTGCCACCTGACCGTTGGTTTCCGGCGCGAGGGCGAGGATCACTTCCGACGCGTCAATCGCCGTCTCAATCAGCGGGCGGCCTTTTGCCGGGCCGTCGAGCTTGACGTAATTGAGCTTGCCGAGGAAATCGACCTCGTTCTCGGTGTTCCACGAAATGCCTTTCCCGCCGTTGCCGAGCTTATCCATCAGCGGGCCCAGCGAGGTAAAGCGCTCGTAGGTTTCCGGGTAGTTTCGCTCGACCACCGCAATGTTCGGCGCGGTTTTGCCGGGGATAAGATCGCATTCACCCTTGCGCCAGTCCTGAATATCAAACGGCTGTGAAAGCTCCGCCGGAGAGTCATGCTGCAGCGGCTGGAGCACTACGTCGGTTTCGGTGCCGAGATGCCCGACGCACACTTCAGAGAAGACTTTGGCGATGCCCTTGTAAATCTCCCAGTCGCTGCGCGATTCCCACGCCGGATCGACGGCGGCGGAGAGCGGGTGGATAAACGGATGCATGTCCGAGGTATTCATATCGTCTTTTTCGTACCAGGTCGCGGTCGGCAGGACGATGTCTGAGAACAGGCAGGTGCTGGACATGCGGAAATCGAGCGTCACCAGCAGGTCCAGCTTGCCCTCGATGGCTGCGGTCTGCCACTCCACTTCCTCAGGCTTCACGTCGTCCGTTGAGCCTAAATCTTCCCCCTGAATACCGCTCTCGGTGCCAAGCAGGTATTTCAGCATGTACTCGTGGCCTTTCCCGGACGAGCCAAGCAGGTTCGAGCGCCAGACGAACAAGTTGCGCGGGTGGTTATTGCCGCTGTCGGGCTGCTCGCAGGCAAAGCGCACGTCGCCGGACTTTAGCGCCTGAACGGTATAGTCCTGGGGCGTCATGCCCGCCGCATCAGACCGCGCCTTGATGTGCAGCGGGTTGAGGTTAAGCTGCGGGGCCGAAGGCAGCCAGCCCATGCGCTCGGCGCGGACGTTGAAGTCAATCAGGTGGCCGCTGAACTTCGAGGTATCCGCAAGCGGGGAGAGCAGCTCCTGCGCGGTCAGCTTCTCGTAGCGCCACTGGCTGGCGTGGTTGTAAAAGAATGACGTGCTGTTCATCTGGCGCGGCGGGCGGTTCCAGTCCAGCGCGAAGGCCAGCGGCAGCCAGCCGGTCTGCGGACGCAGCTTCTCCTGTCCGACGTAGTGCGACCAGCCGCCGCCGCTCTGCCCGACGCAGCCGCAGAAGACCAGCATGTTGATCATCCCGCGGTAGTTCATGTCCATGTGGTACCAGTGGTTCACCCCGGCACCGAGGATGATCATCGACCGGCCGTGGGTTTTGTGCGCGGTGTCGGCAAACTCGCGGGCGATCTTTTCGATCAGATACGCCGGAACGCCGGTGATCTGCTCGCCCCAGGCAGGGGTATAGGCTTTCACGTCGGCATAGCTTGCCGCCGCGTTGTCGTCCTCCAGGCCGCGATCGAGGCCGTAGTTAGCCAGTACCAGGTCGTACACACTGGCCACGCGCTTTTGGCTGCCGTCGGCGAGCGTCAGGGTTTTGCTCGGCACGCGGCGCCAGAGCACCGGCTCCTGCTTCACGCTGCGGAAATGCGGATTTTCGTTGCCGCCAAAGTAGGGGAACGCCACCTCGGCGATACTGTCCTGCGCGGTGAGGAGGGAGAGCGCAAGCTCGGTTTCATTGCCCGCCGCCAGCGGCTCCAGGTTCCATTTGCCTTTCTCTCCCCAGCGAAAGCCAATTGAACCGTTTGGCGCCACCAGATTGCCCGCGACGTCAAAGGCGATGGTTTTCCACTCCGGGTTGTTGGCTTCGCCGAGCCCGTCAGTGAGGTCGGACGCGCGCAGCATGCGCCCGGGCACCGTGCGGCCGTCGGCCTGTTCGTCGAGCAGCACCAGCATCGGCATGTCGGTGTAGCGGCGGCAGTAGTTGAGGAAGTAATCGCTCGGGTTATCGAGGTGGAACTCTTTGAGGATCACGTGGCCCATCGCCATGGCGAGGGCGCTGTCGGTGCCTTGCTTCGGCGCCAGCCACTGGTCGCTGAGCTTGGCAACCTCGGAGAAGTCCGGCGTGATGGCGACGGTTTTGGTGCCCTTATAGCGCACCTCGGTGAAGAAGTGGGCGTCCGGGGTGCGCGTCTGCGGCACGTTCGAGCCCCAGGCGATGATGTAGCTGGAGTTGTACCAGTCGGCGGACTCCGGCACGTCGGTCTGTTCGCCCCAGGTCATCGGCGACGCGGGCGGCAGGTCGCAGTACCAGTCGTAGAAGCTCAGGCAGGTGCCCCCCAGCAGGGAGAGGTAGCGCGTGCCCGCGGCGTAGGACACCATCGACATCGCCGGGATCGGCGAGAAGCCTGCCACGCGGTCCGGACCGAAATTTTTGATGGTCCAGACGTTGGCGGCGGCAATCAGCTGGTTAAGCTCTTTCCAGTTCGAGCGGACAAATCCGCCGTGGCCGCGCGCCTGCCTGTAGCTTTGGCTCTTCTGCGGGTCGTTTTGAATCGCATCCCAGGCCATAACCGGATCGGGATGCTGCGCCAGCGCCTCGCGCCATAGCTCAATTAGCCTGCGGCGCACCAGCGGGTACTTCAGGCGGTTGGCGCTGTAGAGATACCAGGAGTAGCTTGCCCCGCGCGGGCAGCCGCGCGGCTCGTGGTTGGGCAGGTCAGGGCGGGTGCGCGGATAATCGGTCTGCTGGGTTTCCCAGGTGACGAGGCCGTTCTTAACGTAAATCTTCCAGCTGCAGGAGCCCGTACAGTTTACGCCGTGGGTCGAACGCACGATTTTGTCGAACTGCCAGCGCTGGCGGTAGCTGTCCTCCCAGTCGCGGTTGGTGTGATACACCTGCCCGTGCCCGTCGGCGAAGCTGTCGCCTTTTTGTTTGAAGTAACGAAAGCGGTCCAACAGTTTGCTCATGACATTTCTCCTGCTTCGATAACGTGGCCGCAGGGCGCCGTAGCGCCTGCGGCGAAGAGGTATTCTTATTTTTGTGAGGATTTGCGGCCGTAAACCAGCCAGGTGACAAGCACGCAGACGATGTAGAACACCAGGAAGACTTTCATCGCCCCGACCGGGGAGCCGGTCATCGCCAGCGACGTGCCGAAGGCTTTAGGAATGAAGAACCCGCCGACGGCGCCAATGGCGGAGATAAAGCCCAGCGCGGCGGCCGTTTCGGTCACCGCCTCGTGCTGCGCCTGCTCGTCGCTGCCGCCCTGCTGCTTGACGCGCGTAAGGGTGATTTGGCGGAAAATAACCGCAATCATCTGGAACGTGGAGCCGCTCCCCAGCCCCGCGGTGAGGAACAGACCCATAAACACCAGATAAAAGGCCATGAAGCTGCCCGAGCCCGTGCCGGGTAGCGTGAGGAAAATCAGGGCGCTGAAGATCGCCATAAAGACGAAGTTGATCAGCGTGACGCGCACCCCGCCGAGCCTGTCGGAAATCATCCCGCCCGCAGAGCGCGCCAGCGCGCCGATCAGCGGTCCGAAGAAGGCAAGGTGCAGGATATTAACGTCCGGGAACTGGGTTTTCGACAGCATGGCAAAGCCCGCCGAGAAGCCGATAAAGGAGCCGAACGTCGCCAGATAGAGCAGGCTCAGCAGCCACAGGTGAAAGCGCTTGAGCACCGGAAGCTGGCTGGCAATCGTCGCCTTTGAGCTGGCGATATCGTTCATGCCAAAAAATGCGGCAAGGGTTGCCAGCAGCAGCAGCGGCGCCCAGATCCACGCCGCGTTGGCGAGCCACATCGTGGAACCGTCCTCCTGCGGCACGCCGTGAACGCCGAGGAAGGTAAACATCGGCAGGAAAATCACCAGCGGGGCGACCAGCTGCATGACGCTGACGCCGAGATTGCCCAGCCCGCCGTTGATGCCCAGCGCGCTGCCCTGTTTGGCTTTCGGGAAGAAAAAGCTGATGTTGCCCATGCTGGAAGCAAAGTTCGCGCCGGCAAAGCCGCACAGCAGCGCAATGATGATAAATACCCAGTACGGCGTGGCGGTGTTTTGAATCGCGATCCCCAGCCAGACGCAGGGGATAATCAGAATCACCGTGCTCAATACCGTCCAGTAGCGTCCGCCAAATATCGGCACCATAAAGGAATAGGGCACGCGCAATATCGCGCCGGAAAGAGAAGGAAGGGCGGTTAACATGAAAAGCTGGTCGGTAGTGAAATTAAATCCAACTTTATTAAGATTGACCGCAATGGCGCTAAATAACATCCAGACGCAGAAGGCGAGAAGCAAACAGGCGACGGAGATCCACAGATTTCTTCGCGCGATTGGCTTTCCTTTATTCTCCCAGAATTGTGTGTTTTCAGGTTTCCAGTCGCTAAGCAGATAATGATTTTTTTTCTCACCTTGTTGTGACATATCGCCCTCTTGCTTCACCAAATAAAGATAAAAGTAAAGTTAAATCAGATAGATGACAGGATATGAAGTACTGACGTTATTGGAAGTTTTTGGATGCTTCTGAAAGGATAGATAAAAAAGCGAACCCCCGAGTTTGGAATGGGAATAGGGTATCGCTTTATGTGTTACTAATTGTAACCTTTTGCGGATTTTAATACCTCGTTGGAGGTATCAATACAATTCGAGGGTGATAGATTTATCAAGATGGCTATTAAACGCGTTGTCGTCCATTTCGGGCATATTTAATACATAGATCCCGTCAAGCCCGCACACCAGCCCGATCAAACGCCAGGCAATATTCTCGGCCCGGTCGGAAAGGGTAAATTCGCCCGCCGACGCGCCGGCCTGAATAATGGCGACGCTTTCCTGATGCCACATTTCCATCGTCAGCACGTAGGCGCCCCTGATGTCCGCATCGCGGCTCGCCAGGATCTGCGCTTCGCGCCACAGGCGGATGTACGGTTCAAACCCGCCCTCGTCGCTGCCGAGCATCGCCCGCAGGCGTTCCCGCCAGCTGGCCTCCTCGCCGACCACTTCCGCATCTAAAAGGTCGCGGATTAGCCTGACGAACGTCAGCGATTTTAGCTCTCCGACGGAGGCAAAATGGTGGTGAACCTGGCCGGTCGCGACGCCCGCCTCCGCCGCAATGCGCCGCACCGTCATTGCCGCCAGCCCTTCCGCCAGCGCCACGCGCATGGCGGCCTGTAAAATCGCTTCTCGCCGTTCGTCCTTGGTCAGATACCGCATAGTGACTCTCTCTCAATGGGAACGAAACGAGTGTAACAAAAAGCTGGACAAGTGTTCAACATTACGTAGGATCGCCTCCTGGACATGTGTCCAGCTTTAGGTGGAAAAGGAAATTTATGTTTCGTCAGTGGTTAGCGTTAGTGATTATCGTGCTGGTTTATATCCCGGTAGCGATTGACGCGACGGTGCTGCACGTGGCGGCGCCGACATTGAGCATGACGCTGGGTGCCAGCGGCAACGAATTGCTGTGGATTATCGATATTTACTCGCTGGTGATGGCGGGTATGGTGCTGCCGATGGGGGCGCTTGGGGATCGCATTGGCTTTAAGCGGCTGCTGATTATCGGCAGCACCCTGTTTGGCCTGTCGTCCCTGGCCGCGGCGTTTGCGCCGTCGGCGGGATGGCTGATTGCCGCCCGCGCGTCGCTGGCAATCGGCGCGGCGATGATCATTCCCGCCACGCTTGCGGGCATCCGCACGCTGTTTGTTGACGCCAAAGATCGCAATATCGCCCTTGGCGTCTGGGCGGCGGTAGGCTCCGGCGGCGCGGCGTTTGGCCCGCTGATTGGCGGCATGCTGCTTGAGCACTTTTACTGGGGCGCGGTCTTCTTGATCAACGTGCCGATCGTGCTCGTGGTGGTGATGCTGGCCGCGCGCTTTGTGCCCGCACAGCAGGGGCGGCCCGAGCAGCCGTTGAACATCAGCCACGCGATTATGCTGATAATTGCGATTCTGCTGCTGGTCTTCAGCGCGAAAACGGCCCTGAAGGGGGCGCTGTCTCCGTGGCTGGTGGCGGGCACGCTGCTGGTTGGCGCGGCGATGCTCTTTACCTTCGTGCGCATCCAGCTTCGCGCCCGCGTGCCGATGATCGACATGCGCCTGTTCTGCCACCGCATTATCCTGAGCGGCGTGGTGATGGCGATGACCGCGATGATCGCGCTGGTAGGCTTTGAGCTGCTGATGGCGCAGGAGCTGCAGTTTGTTCACGGCTTCACGCCGTTTGAGGCGGGCATGTTTATGCTGCCGGTGATGGTCGCCAGCGGCTTTAGCGGCCCGATTGCCGGGATTCTGGTCGGGCGGCTGGGGCTGCGCCTCGTTGCGGCGGGCGGCATGGGGCTTAGCGCCGTCAGCTTTATCGGGCTCTCAACGCTCGACTTCAGCACCCAGCAGTGGCAGGCGTGGAGCCTGATGGTGCTGCTCGGCTTCAGCGCCGCCAGCGCGCTGCTGGCGTCAACCTCAGCGATTATGGCGGCCGCGCCGAAGGAGAAAGCGGCGGCGGCGGGCGCAATCGAAACCATGTCCTACGAGCTGGGCGCAGGTCTCGGGATCGCCATTTTTGGCCTGCTGCTGACCCGCAGCTTCTCGGCGTCAATCGTGCTGCCGCAGGGGCTTAACGAAGCGCTTGCCGATAAGGCCTCGTCGTCGATTGGCGAAGCGGTGAAGGTAGCGCAGGAGCTCACGCCGTCGATGGCCGATGCGGTTATCGGGGCCGCGAAGGCCGCGTTTATTACCTCCCACAGCGTGGCGCTGGGCAGCGCGGGCGCCATGCTGCTGGTGCTGGCGGTGGGCATTTGGTTTAGCCTCGCGAAAGCGCCGCAGCAGTAACCGCGCGACGCGCGCATCAGGGCCTCCTTGTTATTCAGGGAGGCCTTTTTTATGAGGCTATTTCGAGGTGCTTCGCGTGGCGTACCAGCAGAGGAGCGAACCCGCGCACACCATCAGCGCGCCCTGCCAGAAGGAAAAGGAGAGAGGAGAACTTAACACCGCTGCCGCCAGCGCGGCGGAGAGCACGGGCGTAAAATAGGACACCGCGGCGAGCACCGTGACGTTGCCGTGCAAAATGCCGATATTCCATGCCGCATAGCCGAAGCCAAGCGCCACGCCGCAAAGCAAAAGTTTCACCACCACCGGCACGCTAAAGACCATTTCTGGCTGATCGCTCAAGGCATATTTCACCCACAGGCTCAGGGCCGTCAGCAGCACGAAGAGGGTAATGCCATTCTGGCCCTTCGCGTATCTGCTGGTGACGGTGCAGTACGCCGCCCAGATGAAGGCACCAGCAAAGGCCAGCGCGTAGCTTAGCGGGCTTGAGACGATATTGCGGACTATGTCCTCGACGTTCAGCCCCTGGTCGCCTCCCAGCACCCAGCAGACGCCGAGAAGGGAAACGAGCAGGCCGGGGATCACCCACAGCGTCGATTTCTGCCCGTTGAACAGAATGGCAAACACGATCGTCAGGCTCGGCCAAAGATAGTTGACCATGCCCACCTCGATGGCCTGCGCGCGCGTGGCCGCATAGCCCAGGGACAGCGCCAGACAGATCTCATAGCTGACGAACAGGACGCTGCCCGCCATCAGGTAGCGCGGAGAAAAACGTTTTATATCGGGAAGCCCTACCGTGACCAGGCACAGTAATCCGCTCACGGTGTAGATCATCGCCGCACCGCCCACCGGGCCGAGCCCCTCGCTGACGCTGCGAATAAGCCCCACCATAGTGCTCCACAGCAGGATCGCCGCCAGCCCGATCAGCGTTGCTCTCTTTCTGTCCATCTCTTCGCCATTATCCTCATATTCAAAGGGAAAACTTATAGCATCGATTGCATACGCGCGGCGAATAGTCCGTTAAGAAATTAGCCCTTAGGGAGTACGCAAAGCCAGCAAGCGTGACTATTTAGGGGGCTAAATCAGGCGTCCTTGATTTGACGCAAAAAAAACAGGGGCTTTGCTGATAGTTTGCGGCGCGAAGTCTCATTAGATAACGAGGACAGCAATGGACGTCAGCCGCAGACAATTTTTCAAAATCTGCGCGGGCGGTATGGCCGGAACAACAGTCGCCGCACTGGGATTCGCTCCCAAAATGGCGCTGGCTCAGGCGCGCAACTATAAACTGCTGCGCGCCAAAGAGATCCGCAACACCTGCACATACTGCTCCGTGGGTTGTGGGCTACTGATGTATAGCCTGGGCGATGGCGCGAAGAACGCCAAAGAAGCGATTTACCACATTGAAGGTGACCCGGATCATCCGGTGAGCCGTGGGGCATTGTGCCCGAAAGGGGCGGGCCTGCTGGACTATGTCCACAGCGAAAACCGCCTGCGCTATCCGGAATACCGCGCGCCGGGTTCCGATAAATGGCAGCGCATCTCGTGGGATGAAGCCTTCTCCCGCATCGCGAAGCTGATGAAAGCCGACCGCGACGCCAACTTTATCGAAAAGAACGAGCAGGGCGTGACGGTTAACCGCTGGCTCTCCACCGGGATGCTCTGCGCGTCTGCGGCAAGTAATGAAACCGGCATGCTGACGCAAAAATTCGTGCGCTCGCTCGGCATGCTGGCGGTAGACAACCAGGCGCGCGTCTGACACGGACCAACGGTAGCAAGTCTTGCTCCAACATTTGGTCGCGGTGCGATGACCAACCACTGGGTTGATATCAAAAACGCTAACGTCGTAGTGGTGATGGGCGGTAACGCCGCTGAGGCCCATCCGGTGGGATTCCGCTGGGCGATGGAAGCGAAAAACAATAACGATGCGACGCTTATCGTCGTCGATCCGCGCTTTACGCGTACGGCATCGGTGGCCGATATTTATGCGCCGATCCGCTCCGGCACGGACATTACGTTCCTCTCCGGCGTGCTGTTGTACCTGATCGAAAACAACAAAATTAACGCTGAATACGTCAAGCATTACACCAACGCCGGCCTGCTGGTGCGGGAAGATTTTGCCTTTGAAGACGGCCTGTTCAGCGGCTATGACGCGGAAAAACGCCAGTACGATAAGTCTTCCTGGAACTACCAGTTCGACGAAAACGGCTACGCGAAACGCGACGACACGCTCACCGATCCGCGCTGCGTGTGGAACCTGCTGAAGCAGCACGTTTCCCGCTATACGCCGGAGGTGGTGGAAAACATCTGCGGGACGCCAAAAGCGGACTTCCTTAAGGTGTGTGAAGTGCTGGCGTCTACCAGCGCGGCCGACAGAACCACCACGTTCCTGTACGCGCTCGGCTGGACGCAGCACACCGTGGGCGCGCAGAACATCCGCACCATGGCGATGATCCAGCTGCTGCTGGGCAACATGGGGATGGCCGGCGGCGGCGTGAACGCGCTGCGCGGTCACTCCAACATTCAGGGCCTGACCGATCTCGGCCTGCTGTCGACCAGCCTGCCGGGCTATCTGACGCTGCCGTCGGAAAAACAGACTGATTTCCAGACCTGGCTCACGGCGAATACGCCAAAAGCCACGCTGCCGGATCAGGTTAACTACTGGAGTAACTATCCGAAGTTCGCCGTCAGCCTGATGAAATCCTTCTACGGCGATGCGGCGCAGAAAGAGAACGACTGGGGCTTTGAGTGGCTGCCGAAATGGGACCAGGCCTACGACGTCATCAAGTATTTCAACATGATGGATAAAGGCAACGTCACGGGCTACATCTGCCAGGGCTTTAACCCTGTTGCGTCGTTCCCGGACAAGAACAAGGTGGTTCGCAGCCTCAGCAAGCTGAAGTACATGGTGGTTATCGATCCGCTGGTGACCGAAACCTCGACCTTCTGGCAGAACCACGGGGAATCCAATGACGTCGATCCGGCCTCGATTCAGACCGAGGTGTTCCGCCTGCCGTCGACCTGCTTCGCGGAAGAGGACGGCTCCATTGCCAACTCCGGCCGCTGGCTGCAGTGGCACTGGAAGGGCCAGGACGCACCGGGTGAAGCGCGCAACGACGGCGAAATTCTGGCCGGTATTTACCACCGCCTGCGCGATATGTACCGCACGGAAGGCGGTAAGGGCGCCGAACCGCTGCTGAAGATGAGCTGGAACTACAAGCAGCCGGACCATCCTGAGTCAGAGGAAGTGGCCAAAGAGAACAACGGCGTTGCGCTGGCGGATCTCTATGACGCCAACGGCAACCTGCTGGCGAAGAAAGGCCAGCTGCTGAACAGCTTCGCGCTGCTGCGTGACGATGGCACCACGGCCTCCTCGTGCTGGATTTATGCCGGCAGCTGGACCGAGCAGGGCAACCAGATGGCTAACCGCGATAACGCCGACCCGTCAGGCCTTGGCAATACGCTGGGCTGGGCATGGGCGTGGCCGCTGAACCGTCGCGTGCTGTACAACCGCGCGTCTGCGGACATCAACGGCAAGCCGTGGGATCCAAAACGGATGCTGATCGAGTGGAACGGATCGAAGTGGGCGGGGAACGACATCCCGGACTTCAACACCGCCGCGCCGGGCAGCAAAACCGGGCCGTTCATCATGCAGCCGGAAGGGCTGGGGCGTCTGTTTGCCCTCGACAAGCTGGCGGAAGGGCCGTTCCCGGAACACTACGAGCCGATGGAAACGCCGCTCGGCACCAACCCGCTGCATCCGAACGTGGTCTCCAGCCCGGTGGTGCGTATCTACGAAGACGACGTGCTGCGTTTAGGCAAGAAGGACAAGTTCCCGTACGTCGGAACGACCTATCGCCTGACCGAGCATTTCCACACCTGGACCAAGCACGCGCGGCTTAACGCCATCGCCCAGCCGGAACAGTTTGTGGAGATCAGCGAAACGCTGGCGAAGGCGAAGGGCATTGCCAACGGCGACCGCGTGACGGTCAGCAGCAAGCGCGGGTTTATTCGCGCCGTGGCGGTGGTGACCCGCCGTCTGCAGACGCTGAACGTACACGGCCAGCAGGTGGAAACCGTTGGTATTCCGCTGCACTGGGGCTTTGAGGGCGTGGCGCAAAAAGGCTACATCGCCAACACCCTGACGCCTAACGTCGGCGATTCCAACTCGCAAACGCCGGAGTACAAAGCGTTTCTGGTCAACATCGAGAAAGCGTAAGGAGCGAATAAATGGCGATGGAAACACAAGACATTATTAAACGCTCCGCGACAAACGCCATGACCCCCGCGCCGCGCGCGCGGGATTACAAGGCCGAAGTCGCCAAGCTTATCGATGTCTCCTCCTGCGTGGGCTGCAAAGCCTGCCAGGTGGCATGCTCGGAGTGGAATGACATTCGCGACGAGGTGGGGCACTGCGTCGGGGTTTACGATAACCCTGCCGATCTCAGCGCCAAGTCGTGGACGGTAATGCGCTTTAGCGAAACCGACCAGAACGGCAGGCTGGAGTGGCTGATCCGCAAAGACGGCTGCATGCACTGCGAAGATCCGGGCTGCCTGAAGGCGTGCCCGTCCGCGGGGGCGATCATTCAGTACGCTAACGGGATCGTCGATTTCCAGCAGGACCACTGCATCGGCTGCGGCTACTGCATCGCCGGGTGTCCGTTTAACGTCCCGCGCCTCAATAAAGAGGATAACCGGGTCTATAAATGCACCCTGTGCGTGGACCGCGTCAGCGTGGGCCAGGAGCCTGCCTGCGTGAAGACGTGCCCAACGGGCGCCATCCACTTCGGCACCAAGAAAGAGATGCTCGAAGTGGCGCAGCAGCGCGTGGACAAGCTGAAGGCGCGCGGTTACGAAAACGCGGGCATTTACAACCCGCAGGGCGTGGGGGGAACGCACGTGATGTACGTGCTGCACCATAACGACCAGCCGGAGCTGTACCACAATCTGCCGAAAGATCCGGCGATCGATACCTCGATCAACCTGTGGAAAGGGGCGCTCAAGCCGCTCTCCGCGGCGGGCTTTATCGCCACCTTTGCCGGGCTGATTTATCACTACATCGGCATTGGGCCGAACAAAGAGGTGGACGACGACGAGGAGGAGCATCATGAGTAAGTCGAAGATGATTGTGCGCACGAAGTTTATTGACCGCGCCTGTCACTGGACGGTGGTGATCTGCTTCTTCCTGGTGGCGGTTTCGGGAATTTCGTTCTTCTTCCCGACGCTGCAGTGGCTGACGGAAACCTTTGGTACGCCGCAGATGGGTCGCATCCTGCACCCGTTCTTCGGCGTGCTGATTTTCGTGGTGCTGATGTTTATGTTCGTGCGCTTCGTCCACCACAACATCCCGGACAAGCAGGACATTCCGTGGGTGAAGGGGATTGTCGAGGTTCTGAAGGGTAACGAGCATAAGGTCGCAAAAGTCGGCAAATACAACGCCGGGCAGAAGATGATGTTCTGGACCATCATGAGCATGATTTTCGTGCTGCTGGTGACCGGGGTGATCATCTGGCGTCCGTATTTTGCGCACTATTTCCCGATTCAGGTGGTGCGCTACGCGCTGCTTATCCACGCCACGTCGGCCATCATTTTGATCCACGCCATCCTGATCCATATGTATATGGCATTCTGGGTGAAAGGCTCGATTAAGGGGATGATCGAAGGGAAGGTGAGCCGCCGCTGGGCGCAGAAGCACCATCCGCGCTGGTACCGCGACGTTGAGCGCATGGAGGCGCAGGAAGAGAGCACGAAAGGGCTGAAATAGCGTAAGCGCCGCCGGTGTTGACCGGCGGCGTTTTGCTAAAACCGTTCTTCGACATACCTGAACGGGTATTTTGTCGGCTTCACCTTGCCGATTTTACGCTTCGGTAAATCCATCGTTTCGATATGCAGGTCTTTATAGGGGATCTGTGAGAGCAGGTGCGAAATAATATTGAGCCGCACGCGTTTTTTATCCTCCGACCGGGCAACAAACCACGGTGCCCACGCGGTGTCGGTGGCTTTGAACATCTCATCCCGCGCGACGGTATACTCATCCCACAGGTTGAACGATTTAATGTCCATCGGCGACAGCTTCCACGTTTTGCGTCCGTCGTTAATCCGGTCGCGAAGGCGGCGCTCCTGCTCTTTTGGCGTCACTTCGAGCCAGTATTTCAGTAAGATGATCCCCGCATCAACCATCGCTTTTTCCATCACCGGCGTGCCGTCGAGAAATCTCTCCACCTGTTCCTCGGTACAAAAGCCCATGACGCGCTCAACGCCCGCGCGGTTATACCAGCTGCGATCGAAGATGACGATTTCTCCCGCGGAAGGCAGGTGGGAAACGTAGCGCTGCAAATAGAGCTGGCTCTTTTCCTTTTCCGTGGGGGCCGGCAGGGCGACAACCCGGAAAACTCGGGGGCTGACGCGCTCGGTTATCGCTTTGATGGTGCCGCCTTTGCCCGCGCCGTCTCGCCCCTCAAACACGATGCACACCTTCAGGCCTTTGCTGACCACCCACTGCTGGAGCTTCACCAGCTCTACGTGTAGGCGGCGCAGCTCTTTTTCATACTCTTTGGTTTTGAGGGGCGCTTTTGCTGCGTCACCAACCGCTTTGCTCGCGTTCTTTTTGCTGCCCATACCTGTCATCCTCATTGCGGGTCTTCCTGAAGTGTAATCGACCTGAATAAATGGACTAACGTGTCAGAGATCGGTTTTGAACTGGTTCACCATACCAGTTTGGTCAATAATGCCGGTTGCTTCTCTTTTCTTTGTGGTTGCGGTATGAAAAAAACGATCTTTTCGCTGGCGCTCGGCACGTTCGGTCTCGGCATGGCCGAGTTCGGCATTATGGGCGTCCTCACCGAGCTGGCGCACGATACCGGGATATCCATTCCCTCCGCCGGGAACATGATCTCGTTCTATGCGTTTGGCGTGGTGATTGGCGCGCCGATTGTGGCGCTCTTTTCTAACAGGTTCTCGCTGAAATCCACGCTGCTGTTTCTGGTGGCAATGTGCGTCATCGGTAACGCCATCTTCAGCCTGTCGACGACGTACACCGGGCTGGCGGTCGGGCGGCTGATTTCCGGCTTCCCCCACGGCGCTATCTTTGGCGTCGGCGCGATCCTGCTGTCGAAAATTGCGCCGCCGGGCAGGGTGACGGTGGCCGTTGCGGGCATGATTGCCGGGATGACGGTCGCCAACCTGGTGGGCGTACCGCTCGGCACCTGGCTGGGACATGCGTTCAGCTGGCGCTACACCTTCTGGCTGATTGCCGCCTTCGACGCGCTGGTGATTTTGTCCGTGCTGGCGTGGGTACCTAACGTCTATGACAAAACGGAAAACCGGCTGACCGAACAGTTTCATTTTCTCAAGCGCCCGGAGCCGTGGCTTATCTTCGCCGCCACCCTGTTTGGCAACGCCGGGGTCTTTGCCTGGTTCAGCTTCGTTAAGCCTTTTATGCTCAACGTATCCGGTTTCTCCGAAGGGGGAATGACGGCCATCATGATGCTGATGGGGCTAGGGATGGTGCTGGGCAACCTGATGAGCGGGAAACTGTCCGGCCGTTTTAGCCCGTTACGCATTGCGGCCACCACCGACCTGGTCATCGTCGCCTCGCTGCTGCTGCTCTTCGCATTTGGCGAGCACCCGACCGCGTCGCTGACGATGGGGTTCATCTGCTGCGCCGGGCTGTTTGCGCTCTCTGCGCCGCTGCAAATCCTGCTGCTGCAAAACGCGAAGGGAGGAGAATTGCTTGGGGCGGCGGGAGGCCAGATGGCGTTCAATCTGGGCAGCGCGATTGGCGCCTATTTTGGCGGAATGATGATCACGTTCGGCTTTAGCTGGAGCTACGTCACGCTGCCCGCGGCGCTGCTCTCCTTCTTGGCAATGGGATCGCTACTGATCTACGGCTACCGACAGGCTAAACGTACGCAGGCTAACGCGCGAGCGCTAGCCTGACGGGATACTCCCTACACGAATTTCGCCAGCGGATCGGCCGCCGCAAACGCGACGCTGCGGTCTGCCGCGGGCGGGTAAATCAGCTCGTTGGTGATGGCGATTTTGATTTTCTTCGCCTCATCGCGAACCGATTTCACCTGCTGATCCCAGCCCTCGGTATAGACCGCGCCCCAGCCCCCTAAATCCAGACAGGTCACATAGTTCACCTGACGGTAAGGCAGCGGTGGCTGATTAAGCAGGCTGGCCGCGGCGTTATGGCCCGCAAACTTGCCGAGCTGAATGGCGTGCTGGCAGGTCATCAGCGCCGTGTTGCCTACGTCGTCGGTTTGGGCATGCGCCATATCGCCGGTGGCGTAAACGTCCGGGTGCTGCGGCACCTGCAGGTTTTCATTGACGATAAGGCGTCCCTGGCTATCGCGTTCGCCGCCGATCTGCCGGCTCAGCGGGTTGGCTTCGACGCCAGCGGTCCACACGACGGTGGATGTCGCAATACGCTCGCCGTTCTTCAGCGTCACGCCGCCGTCATCTATCGCTTCAATTTCGCTGTTCAAACGCCACTCTACGCCCAGCTCAAGGCTTGCATCCGCAATGGTTTTACGCAGCGCCTCGCTGTAGCGTCCGCCGATGACCGCTCCCCTTTCAACTACGATGACTTTAGTCTGCGTATCTTCGCCGAAACGGGCGCGCAGGCGGGCAGGCAGTTCGGTCGCCAGCTCGATACCGGTAAAACCACCGCCGCAGACCACCACGGTGTTACGCTCGGGCGTCGAAGGGCGCGCAACCAGCGAATCAAGGTGCTGCTCAAAGACCTGAGCGGATCCAAGCTGGTCGATATCGAACGCATATTCAGCCAGCCCGGCAATCGGTGGACGTTTAGTCTGGCTACCCGTTGCCAGCACCAGGCGCTCATAGCTTACGGTCATTTCCTGGCCATTCGCATCGCGCCAGACAACGATTTTATCATTTGTATCAATACGTTCCGCGCTACCCGCAATAAATTCAATGTCCAGTTCGCTAAAGAGATCGCTCAGCGGCGCAACCAGCGTGGCGACCTTTTCTTCATAAAAACGTGGACGAACGCGCAACTCTGCGACGGGCGCCAGAACGGCAATCGACAGAGCGTTATTTCCCGTCAGCGCGGACAGGCGAGAGGCACTGACCGCAGCCCACATACCGGAAAAACCACTACCCACAATTAAAATCTGCTTTTTCATCTTCGATCCTTTTGGTCGTCAGGCTGGGTGTCTGACATAACTGCAACTATACTTGTCGGAGTTAACTGCGACAACTCCTTTCTGAGTTAAATTTAAATGGTTCCAAAAATCAGCAGGTTAATCAGTTGCGGTAACGATCGCGGTGTTTATCATGCCGAACGCCGCTATAATGACCCGGATAAATAATTTCGGAGTTAATCATGGCTTTTTACAGTTCCGGCGTGGAATACGGCATTCATAGCCTGATGTGCATGGTCGATGCTAAAGGGAACGAGCGCGAGATGAGCGTCCGGGAGATGGCGGCGCTGCAGGGCGTGCCTTACGACTACCTGGGCAAGATCTTCACGCGCCTGTCGCGCGCCGGTCTGGTGAGCAGTACCGAAGGCAAGGGCGGGGGCTTCAGGCTGGCGCGTCCGGCCGAGCTGATCTCGGTGCTGGACGTGGCGCACGCCATTGACGGTGAAAAAAACATGTTTGAATGTCGGGAAGTGCGCCAGCGGCTGGCGGTGTTCGATGAAGCGCCCCCCGCGTGGGCGTGTGACGGCCCGTGCGGCGTGCGCTCGGTGATGGACAGCGCCCAGCAGCGGATGGAGGAGGAGCTGGCGCGGCACACGATTTTAGATCTCGCGCGGAAAATGTACCGCAAAGCGCCGGATACGTTTCAGATTGAAGTGCAGGAGTGGATTGCCGACAGGCGGTCTTCCTGAAGAGAAGCCGGGCAGGGCGACGCCTTCACCCGGCAGAGATCTTACGAACGTAAATCGATCACCATGCGGCCGCGAATCTGGCCCTGTTCCATCTCTTTAAAGATGGCGTTGATATCCTCCAGCGGGCGCATTGCCACTTTCGGAACCACTTTGCCCTCGGCGGCAAACTGGAACGCTTCCACCAGATCCTGACGCGTGCCCACCAGCGACCCCACAACCTGAATGCCGTCCAGCACCAGACGCGGAATATCGAGACTCATCGACTCCGGCGGCAGGCCCACGGCCACCACGCGGCCCCCCGCGCGCACGGCATCTACCGCCGAGTTAAACGCCGCTTTTGCCACCGCCGTGACCACCGCAGCGTGCGCGCCGCCGGTTTTCTCCTGAATGATTTTAGCGGCATCTTCGCTGCGCGAGTTAATGGTTAAATCAGCGCCCATGCTGGCCGCCAGCTTGAGCTGCTCATCGTTCACGTCGATGGCAATAACCTTCGCATTGAAGACGTTTTTCGCATACTGCAGCGCGAGGTTCCCTAAGCCGCCGAGGCCGTAGATGGCAATCCACTGGCCCGGCTTGATGTAGGAGATTTTCACCGCTTTATAGGTGGTCACCCCGGCACAGGTGATGCTGCTTGCGGCGGCGGAATCCAGTCCGTCAGGCACTTTGACCGAGTAATCGGCGGTGACGATGCACTCTTGCGCCATGCCGCCGTCAACGGTATAACCGGCGTTTTTCACGTCGCGACACAGGGTTTCATTCCCGGTATTACAGTATTCACAGTGGCCGCAGCCTTCAAAGAACCACGCTACGCTTGCGCGATCGCCCACCTTGAGCGAGGTCACGCCAGGCCCAATCTCTTTCACGATGCCAATCCCTTCGTGTCCCAGGATCACGCCGGTTTTGTCGCCGAAATCACCGTTTTTAACGTGAAGATCGGTATGACATACCCCGCAGCATTCCATTTTGAGCAGGGCTTCGCCATGCTTAAGCGGGCGTAATGTTTTTTCGGTGACGTTAACCTGGTGATCGTGTGTAACTACAGCAGCCTTCATAGGTTTCTCCTTGTTCATGACGAGATTCTGCATTGCGCATGCTACCCCTCAAGGATTAATACTTTGGCGTACTATTGCAAGGCAACCGTAACATTATTTAATAAATTCAGGTAATTTCAGATTAAGAAAAGAGCGTTCCTCTAATAAAGAGGGGGAATGCAACTGCCTGAAATGCCAAAGCACTGGAGTGATTGACTGGCCCGGCGGGATAACCGCCGGGCGCAGGCCTACAGCTGTTGTTCCAGGTTTTTAATCTCCTCGCGCCACTGCGCCTGAAGCTGCGGCTTTTGATGCTTCGGCTTGCGCGCCAGGTCCTCGGCAAGCAGCGTCTCCAGCGTCACCAGGCGCTCAAGCAGATCGTCCGAAGGTGAAGGTTGCTTTGAGCTTGCCTTGTCGATTGTCGCCTGCAGCATGACGCCGGACGATTCGCGCAGCCGCGCGAACACGGCTTCCGCGTCGTGCCACTCGCTGAGCGCGCCGTCCTCAATCAGCCATAAGCGGTTGCAGCTGTGGCTAATCAGCTGGCGATCGTGGCTCACCAGCAGAACCCCGCCTTCAAACTGCAGCAGGGTTTCAGCCAGCGCCTCTTTGCCTTCCATGTCCAGATGGTTAGTCGGCTCGTCGAGCATCAGCAGGCTATACCGGGCGAGGGTCAGCCCAACAAACAGCAGCCGTGAACGCTCTCCGCCGCTAAGGGTGGTGACCTTCTGCCCGTGGCGCGCCCACGGGAAACCGGCGCCGATCAGCGCCATCTTGCGATCCTGCGGATGGGGCGCAAACGGCTCAAGCGCGTCCAGCAGCGTGGCGTTGTCCGGCAGCTGGTTTAGCGTCTGGTCATAGTAGCCGGGAGCAACGCGAGGGTGGATTTTCAGCCCGTCCTCCGCCGGTTCTTCGGTCATCTGGCGCCAGATAAGCCGCATCAGGGAGGATTTCCCGCAGCCGTTGCGTCCGACAATCGCCACGCGATCGCCGCTTTTCAGCCGCGCAATGTCCACGTTGAACAGCGCGGGCAGGCCGGGCGCGGGCGGTACGGCAAGATTTACCATCTCCAGCAGGCGGTCAGCCCGCAGCGCGTCGCCGCGCAGGGTGAGCGTCCACGGGCTGCCCGCCGTGAGCGCGGTCTGGCTTACCTTCAGCCGCTCGACCTGTTTTTCCATCTGCTTCGCCTTGCGGGCCAGATCTTCGTTGTCGTAGACCTTGCCCCAGGTCGCCAGCCGCCTGGCGCTGGCGGCAACGCGGTCAATCTCCTTTTGCTCGGCCTTGTGGCGCAGCGCGTCGCTTTCGTCCTTCGCCAGCAGCGCCTTTCGCGCCGTCGTGCAGGGCAGGGCAAAGTAGTGCAGCGTTTTATCGCGCAGGATCCAGCTGCCGTTAGTGACGGCGTCCAGCAGCTGCCGGTCGTGCGAGACCAGCACGAAGCTTCCCGACCAGCTCAGTAAAAACTGCTCCAGCCAGAGCAGGGTTGGCAGATCGAGGTGGTTGCTGGGCTCGTCAAGCAGCAGCAGGTCCGGATCGCGAATCAGCGCCCGCGCCAGCAGCAGCCGCGTGTGCTGGCCCCCGCTGAGCGTGGCCGCGCACAGCGCCATATCGTGCGGCGTAAAGCCCATTCCCGCCAGCAGCGTTTCCGCTTTCCAGCGCAGGCTTTCCCGTTCAGCGACAGGGAGTTGTGCCAGGACCGCGTCCAGCATAGTCAGTGAGAGGATTTCCTGCGGCAGGTGCTGTTCCACGCGCGCCAGCAGGCAATGCCCGGCCAGCGCAACGGTGCCGAAAGCAGGGGAGTCGGTGCCGTCGAGGATCTTTAACAGCGTGCTTTTGCCGCAGCCGTTATCGCCCAGCAGGCCGATGCGGTCGCCTTTTTTCAGCGTAAAGGAGAGAGAGTCGAAGAGCGTGCCAAACGCCGTTTCAACGCGTAAAGATTGTGCAGTGAGTAAAGTGCTCATTGTTGCTTACCCAAGAGTTACAGGCATGTGTATGCCTCGTCAAACATCGCTGACGATAACTCAGTAAGCCCGAGAGAAGGGATTTCAGGGGTTGGTGTCTTCGCTCAAGCAGAAGTTATCGCAGCACGATACCGATAACGCTTGAGCTGGTGCGATCACCAAGTGTATGTGAAACATTGAAAATTTCACAGTACAGCATAATTGGCCTCCTTATATATTCAGTGGGTTAATGAATGAAGGGAGTGTAGCGGGGGAAAGAGAGTTTGGCTAGAGGGTATCTCGCACTAGGCGGTGGGCTCCCCACATATTACACTCTGGCACCGAAAACCCCCTCTCCCTTGAGGGAGAGGGCTGGGGTGAGGGGGAACATACGACTGTGGTGGTTGTAACGTTCACTTTACGAGCCTTGCAACTCTGAAATCACACGACTTGTGAACGTGTTAAGGAGGCTCACCGCCGCCTCCTTAACAATCCGGGCTCCCGGCAATTTTGTCTTCGGCTAATTCCTTCCGGCTTATCGGGGACGGGCGGAGGTAACGTCCATCAAAGCCCACGACAAGGAAACGGTCGAGCGCAACGTTAAATCGACGTCCGACGATAGCTTCGGTATTCCGGCATCCAGTAGTTATCGTCTATAGCCTGCTGCAAGGCGTCTGCGGAGGTTTTCACCGCCACGCCCTGCTGCTGCGCCATTTTACCGACCGCGAACGCGATCGCGCGGGACACTTTCTGGATATCTTTCAGCTCCGGCAGCACCAGCCCTTCGCCGTTGTTCACCTGCGGAGAATAACCGGCCAGCGTTTCGCTTGCGGACATCAGCATCTCATCGGTAATGCGCGACGCGCCGGAGGCGATCACGCCCAGACCAATCCCCGGGAAGATGTAGGAGTTGTTGCACTGGGCAATCGGATAGACCTTATCTTTCCACACCACCGGGTCGAACGGGCTGCCGGTTGCGACCAGCGCGTTGCCCTCGGTCCAGGCAATGATGTCCTGCGGCGTCGCTTCCACGCGCGAGGTAGGGTTAGACAGCGGCATCACGATAGGGCGCTCGCAGTGTTTATGCATCTCGCGAATGATCTCCTCGGTGAAGAGACCGGTTTGCCCGGATACGCCGATCAGAATGTCCGGCTTCACGTTGCGCACCACGTCAAGCAGGGAAAGGACTTCGTTGTCGGTATCCCAGTTCTTCAGGTTTTCACGTTTCTGCACCAGCTTGGTCTGGAACGGAAGCAGGTTCGGCATGCCGTCGGTCAGCAGGCCGAAGCGGTCAACCATAAACACGCGGGAGCGGGCCAGCTCTTCGCTTAACCCTTCGCGCTGGGTCTGGGAGATGATTTGCTCGGCGATACCGCACCCGGCGGAGCCTGCGCCAAGGAAGACAATTTTCTGATAGCTGAGCTGGCTGCCCGCCGCGCGGCTGGCGGCAATCAGCGTGCCGACGGTGACGGCGGCGGTGCCCTGGATATCGTCGTTAAACGAGCAGATCTCATCGCGATAGCGGTTCAGCAGCGGCATGGCGTTCTTCTGGGCAAAATCTTCGAACTGCAGCAGCACGTCCGGCCAGCGGTGCTTCACGGCCTGGATAAAGTCATCAACAAACTGATAATACTCGTCGTCGGTAATGCGCGGGTGGCGCCAGCCCATATACAGCGGATCGTTCAGCAGCTGCTGGTTGTTGGTCCCCACGTCCAGCACCACCGGCAGGGTATAGGCCGGGCTGATGCCGCCGCAGGCGGTATACAGAGAGAGCTTGCCGATGGGGATCCCCATCCCGCCGATGCCCTGGTCGCCGAGGCCCAGAATACGTTCCCCGTCGGTCACTACGATCACCTTGATGTTGTGGTTAGGCACGTTCTGCAGAATATCGTCCATGTTGTGACGGTTCGGCCAGGAGATGAACACGCCGCGCGAGCGACGGTAAATTTCGGAGAAACGCTCACAGGCCGCGCCGACCGTAGGGGTATAAATCACCGGCATCATCTCTTCGAGATGGTTTTGCACCAGGCGATAGAAAAGCGTTTCGTTGGTGTCCTGGATGTTGCGCAGATAGATGTGTTTATCGATTTCGGTTTTGAAGCCCTGATACTGAATCCAGGCGCGCTCCGCCTGTTCTTCAATGGTTTCGACCACTTCCGGCAGCAGGCCAAGCAGGTTAAAGCTGCTGCGCTCTTCCATGCTGAAGGCGCTGCCTTTGTTGAGCAGGGGAAATTCGAGCAGAACGGGTCCGGCGTACGGAATATAAAGGGAACGATGTTTTTTCAGTTTGTTGTCCATGTCACTCACTCAATTTTTGAAGATCCGTCCCTGACACTGTCGTTTATCATCTTTCTGGGCTGTGCTGAGGGCTGCGGTTCGGGAGATAGTATAAAGGAGCTGAATATGAATTACCGCACCACATAAAAAAAACACCATCGGTTTTGCCGATGGTGTTGTGGATTTCTTAGCGGGACTTACTTGCCTGCGTGGCGTTTTCTGCCGGTAGCGTGGGTGACTTGCGTTTCGCTGTCGCCCTCGATCACCACTTTACGTTGGTTCGACAGCTTGTAGTTCAGCCCCAAAATATGGCGTGCCTGACGGTTCGATTTCATGTTAACTCCTCAATCCTGTTGATAGTTTTAAGGACAAGCCTGCTTGCGCAAGCGAAATGTAACCCCTTAGGTTGCAGATCCAGCTTAGCAGATTTTCAGAAAGCGGCATGCTGGCCGCTGACAACGTAGTTAATGGTTTGCTGGTAGATGTCACTGAGGATGTCATTATCAGAGGCCTCAACCCATTTGGTGAGCTCCATTAAAATGTCATCTTCAGTAACCGCACCGCGCTCCGCGTGGAGACCTTGTGCAATAGCATTAACAAGTTCGGGCTGTGCTGAAGTCGTATTGGCCGGGTAATAAGTAAACATACTGCCTCCGTGTCGTTGTCTGTTTAATGGTACGGCTCGCAAAAATTTAATTCCTGAACAGAGTCGCAAATATTTTTGCTGATGTGGCTAAGATTCGTCCTGGAAATAAAATAACATTTTCTCAGGAAGGAAATGAAAATTAGGGCTTCCAGCGGCGTAGCGCGGTCTTTTTTTCATACGGCATAGGAGAGGGCCAGGAAATCAGTTCGACAATGCTGCCCCAGGGCGTTTGCCCATAGCAAAACGCATTGCCTTCTCCGCGTTCATCCGGAAAGGTAAGCGGCTTGGGCTCGGTGAACATTTCACCACCGGCCGCGGTAAATGACGAAATCGCCTTTGAAAAATCATCGACATAGACGGCGAAATGCTGTAGCCCGAAATCGCTGGCGCGTGCGGGATGTCCTTGTTCAGGGCCGTGCATTTCAAACAGCTCAACCCCAGGCCCGTGGGGCATGGCAAGCATGCGTATTGCGCGTATGCGCGTGCCGGGGAATAGCCTCAGCGTATGTTCCTGGGCATCGTGGTCAATGTTATCCCTGTTCGGCGTGACGGAGTGATATAAAACGCGCGCGTCAAAGGCGTGTTCAAAAAATAAAGTAGCTTGTTCAATGTCCGGTACCGTAATACCAATGTGGTCAATTCCTCTTACCGTAGAAGGCATTTTTTTCTCCTGCTATAAAATAATAAATATAGCAGGAGAAATTCAGGTTATTACCACTTCATCTCGCCGGTATTCACTTTGGCGCTAAGTTCCAGAGAACTCTCTTCCGCCAGGTCGGGATACTGTTTTTTCATTGCGGTGATGACGCCCGCGGAATGGTTGCTATCCGCCAGCGCCTTTTCAAAGCGCTGCAAATACCGGTGCGTAAAGTCGATGGCGCCAGTTCCCGCTGGCGGCGTACCCAGGTAGTGTCCAGGGATCACGCGCTCTGGTCCGTGCGCGGCCATCGCCGCCAGCGTTTGCTGCCACTGCTGGCGCGCAGCTTTGGTTTGCGTATCCGCCGTCCAGACGTGGATCCCCCACGATACGCCGGTTCCGCCCAAAATGGTTTTCGCCGACGGGATCCAGACGTAAGCGGCATAGCTGTCCGCGTCTTCAACGTCCACTTTCTCGCCGTCGATGGTAAACGTGTTTGAGGCCAGAACCTGCGGAACGAACAGCGCCGTTGGCGCACCGTCCTTCATCTGCGGGCCCCAGTAGGCGAGCTTCGCGTCCTTAGTGGCCTTGATATGGTCAACAACGCGCTGGGTCGCAACCACTTTGGCGTTCGGGAAGGCCTTCACCAGCGGCTGCAGGCCGAAATAGAAGTCCGGATCGCCGGAAGTAATCACAATTTTGTTCAGCGTTTTACCGCTTTTGCGGATTTTTTCGACCAGCGCCTCGCCGTCCTTCACGCTGAACTGCGCGTCAAACAGCACGGCTTCCTTCGGCCCGGAAACCAGGGTCGAGGAGACGGCAAAAATCGCTTTCTCCTGCGGATTGTAAGTATCAACGGTCAGCGGCGCGGCAAACGCAACCGGCGTAAAAACGGCGCCAAGCGCGGCAAGGTGGGTAAGCTTCATCATCGTGTCTCTGTTGTCTGGAAAGTCTTTATTATAGAGAACATAGTATTTGCCACTATTCCTGAAACAGGAGATGCTAAGTTTCATAAATCGAGCAGATGGAGCTACAAATGGATCGCGTGATTGCCGCTCAGGTCTACAACCGCATATGTGAACTGGGAAGCCTAAGCGCCGCCGCGAGAGCGCTGGGGATTTCTCGCCCTATGGTCAGCCGCTACCTGGAACAGATGGAAAAATGGGCGGGCGCGCGGCTGGTTAACCGCTCGACGCGCAAGCTCACGCTGACCGCCGCAGGGGAAAAGGTGCTGCAAAAAACGCGCACGCTGTCTCAGATATCGCAGGAAATTGAGGGTCAGTCCGCAAGCGACATGCCGTCCGGCACGCTGCGCGTCGCCTGCGCGCATTTCACGGCGATGCAGGCGATCGCCCCGGTGCTGCCGGATCTGCTCGCCCGTTTTCCGCAGATGCGCGTCGAGCTGGACGTGAATAATCATCCCGTCAGCCTCGTGGGCGAACGCATTGACGTGGCTATCCGTATTACCGATACCCCCGAGCCGGGGATGATCGCCCGCAGGCTCGGGGAGTGTCGCTCGGTGCTCTGCGCCTCGCCGCAATACCTTGCCGCGCGCGGCACGCCAGCGCGGCTGGAGGATTTAGCAGAACACAACTGCCTGCATTACAGCTTTTTTGCCGGGCAGTCGTGGCGTTTTATTACCGCCGAAGGCGAACCGGTGTCCGTGGCCGTTAGCGGTAATCTGAGCGCGAGCATATCGTCCCTGTTGATGGATGCCGCCATCAACCACTGCGGTATTGCCATGCTGCCCGAGCGTGAGGCGCAGGACGCCCTGCAGAAGGGAGCCCTGGTACCGGTACTGAGCGAATTGACGCCAAAGCCGATCGGTATTTTTGGCATTTATCAGTCGCGGGACTATCAGCCCGCCGCCCAGCGCGTGTTTCTCGACGCGCTGGCGCGCTCGCTCGGGTAAGACTCGTCTGTGTTCGCGGCAAAATATGGCTCACGTCCTATACTTAACCCTTTGTAAGCCAAAAGGAGAGCAAGAATGACGATTCATAAGCACGGTTCGGCACACTGGTCTGGTGATATTAAGCGCGGGAAAGGGACGGTTTCTACCGAGAGCGGCGTCCTGAATCAACAACCTTACGGCTTTAATACCCGTTTCGAAGGGGAAAAGGGCACCAACCCGGAAGAGCTGATTGGCGCGGCGCACGCGGCATGCTTCTCAATGGCGCTGTCATTGATGCTGGGCGAGGCGGGCTACACGGCTGATTCCATCGACACGAAAGCGGTCGTCTCTCTGGACAAAACCGACGGCGGGTTTGCCATCAGCAAAATTGCCCTGCAAAGCAAGGTGACGGTGCCTGGCATCGATCCGCAGCAGTTTGATGGCATCATCCAAAAGGCGAAGGCCGGATGTCCGGTTTCTCAGGTGCTGAAGGCCGAAATCACCCTGGACTACACGCTTAATTAACCTCAGGCCGGGCGATCGCCCGGCTCGTTTTTCAGCGCGGCGGGAAACACCTCTGCCAGCCACGCGATAAAGACCCGCAGGCGGTGCGTCAGGTGCCTGTTCTGCGGGTAGACCACGTGAAAAGGATAAGCCTTCGGACGCCAGTCCCGAAGGATCTCAACCAGCGTTCCTGCCTGCAGACGATCCCGAATGGCATAGCCAAACGTCTGAATAATCCCTAAACCTGCCACGGCTGCCGCCAGATGGCCGTTACTCTCATTAACGCCGAGATAATGCGGCACGGCGATCTCCAGCGCGTCGCCATTTTCCCTGAAGCGAAACGGAAATGCCCGCCCGGTGATCGGTGAAAGATAGCTGACCAGCCGGTGGCCGTTGCGCAGCTCCTGCGGGTACGCCGGCACGCCATACGTCTTCAGATAGCGCGGCGTCGCGCAGGTGAGCAGTTCGGCATCGCCAATATGGCGGGCAATCAGGGTGGAATCATTCAGCGGGCCGCCCCGAATAACGCAGTCCACGTTGCCGCTGATCAAATCCACCGGGCGGTCGGAGACGCCGAGGTCGATGCGGAGATCCGGGTAGCGCTGCATAAAATCGGGCAGAAGGGGGATCAGCACGTCGCGAGCGGTTGAGCCTCCGACGTCAATGCGCAGATGCCCCTTTGGCGTGCAGCATGACGCGCGAAAGGAGGTGTCGATATCTTCGATGTCGATGAGCACCCGCATGGCTTTCTCGTAATATTCCATTCCTTCCGGCGTGGTGACGACGCGACGCGTGGTGCGGTGCAATAGCCTCGTTTCCAGATGAGCCTCAAGGGATTTCACTAGCTTGCTCAGCGTGGCGATCGGCATATTCAGTGAATCCGCCGCGCGGGTAAAACTGCCTGATTCCACTACGCGCGCAAAGGCACGCATTGCCGTGAGTTGATCCACGCGCTTCCCCTTGATTATTTCCCATTGTGAAAAGTCATTTTCATTTTTGCCCATTTTTCGCTAATCCCGCAAGGGCTAAAGTCTGTTCAACGCGGGCGAAAGCCTGCATCTCTCAACGCGAAAATAAGGTAAATAACATGAACACAACGCTCGCAGGAAAAATCGCACTGGTCACCGGCGGCAGCACGGGGATTGGTCTTGCCACCGCGCAGGAGCTGGCTGAACAGGGCGCTAAGGTCTATATCACAGGCCGTCGCCAGGCAGAGCTGGACGCCGCGGTCGCGGAAGTGGGCTCATCGGCGGTGGGCATTCGCGCCGACGTGTCTAAACTCGCTGACCTTGATGAGGTATACGCCCGGATAGCAAAAGACGAAGGGCGGCTGGATATCCTGTTCGCCAACGCGGGAGGCGGGGACATGCTGCCGCTCGGCGCGATTACCGAAGAACAGTTTGACCGCATTTTCGGCACCAACGTGCGCGGCCTGCTGTTTACGGTGCAAAAGGCGCTGCCGCTGCTCTCTGCCGGGGCATCGATTATCCTGACCGGGTCGACCGTCTCCATTAAAGGGACGGCAAACTTCAGCGTTTACAGCGCCAGCAAAGCCGCCGTGCGCAACTTTGCCCGCTCGTGGGCGCTGGATTTGCAGGGGCGGGGTATCCGCGTCAACGTGGTCAGCCCCGGCCCCGTCAAAACGCCCGGCCTGGGCGACCTGGTTCCGGAGGAACAGCGTCAGGGCCTGTTTGACGCGCTGGCCGCGCAGGTGCCGCTGGGGCGTCTTGGCGCACCCGGCGAAGTGGGTAAAGCCGTGGCGTTTTTAGCCTCCGATGCGGCAAGCTTTATTAACGCCACCGAGCTGTTTGTAGACGGCGGGATGGCGCAGATTTAAAGCAGAGGGTGCTACAGCCTTTCGAGGAGGGCTGTAGCACCGTATTATCTTCGTTGCCGATAACTACCATGAATACGTCAGTCCCTTCACATTTTTGGTAAGATTGAGAAAGACCAAACAGGTAAGGGATAGCAGGATGGTGAATCTGCCGTGGCGCATCAGCGTTCGGGTCATGGGGCTCTTAAAAAAAATCGCGCTGGTGCTGGGAACCGCGCTGGTCGTGCTGCTGGCGGTGCGAATTTACCTCTCGCAGCAGGGGCCGGATCTGCATCTCTGGCACACCTGGCGAGCGGATGAAATGACCGTGCGGGAGATGGATGAATCCGACTATGCGCACTACGTCGCGCGGGAAAACGCTATCTTTACCGATCTGGATAACCGCGTCACCGCGAAAAGCGGGGCGGAGGCGCGTACGCCGCTCAACCGCTACTACCGTAAAAGCCTGGTCTGGCCGGGACAGTTCGCGCCCGATGCGAACCGCTCGTTTGTGCTGATGCCTGCCGGAACGCCTCGCGGCGCGGTTGTGCTGCTGCACGGGCTAACGGATTCCCCCTACAGCGTGAGGCATCTTGCCCTTAACTATCAGCGTCGCGGTTTTGTCGCCGTGGTGCCTCGACTTCCCGGACACGGCACCGCCCCCGGCGCGCTGACGAACGTTGACTGGGAGATGTGGATGGCGGCCACGCGGCTCGCCGTGCGCGAGGCCACCCGCCTTGCAGGGGACAAGGTTCCGCTGCATCTGGTGGGGTACTCCAACGGCGGCGCGCTGGCGATGAAATATGCCCTCGACGCGCTGGACTCCCCGCAGCTGCGAAAACCTCAGCAGCTGGTCCTGCTGTCGCCGATGATTGGCGTCACGTCCTTCGCCCGGTTTGCCGGACTGGCGGGCCTTCCCGCCATGCTGCCCGCGTTTGCTAAGGCGGCGTGGCTCACTATTGCACCGGAATACAATCCCTATAAATACAACTCGTTCCCGGTGAACGCCGCGCGCCAGTCATGGCTTCTGACGCAGGCCCTGCAGGAGCAGCTGGGCCGCGACGCGCGGGAGCAGCGGCTTGACGGTCTGCCGCCCGTGCTGGCGTTCCAGTCGGTGATGGATTCCACGGTCAGCACCCGCGCGGTGGTGACCGAGCTGTTCGAACGCCTTCCGCAAAAGGGCAGCGAGCTGGTGATCGTCGACATTAACCAGGCAGCAAGCTTCAGGCCGCTGTTCAAACCGGCATCATGGACGGCGGTGTCTGAACTGTTGCCGCCGAAGGTGAGGCGTTACACTGTCACAACGATAACCAACGCCAGCGAGCACAGCCTTGACGCGGTGGCCAAAACCACGCCCGCAGGCCAACCCCGGGAGCGCGTTGAGCCGCTCTCTACGCCATATCCGGCAGAAATCTACTCGCTCTCGCACGTTGCCGTGCCGTTCCCGCCCGATGATGATTTGTACGGCCGCCACCCGGAGGTGAAAAACCGCTACGGCATTAGCCTGGGAACCATTGCGCTGTGGGGAGAAACGTCGGTGCTCAGCGTAAGCAAAGACGCGCTGATGCGGGTCACCTCGAATCCGTTTTACGGATACATGGAGGAAAGAATCAATGAAAAAATGGATTAACCGTTAAATCATTCATGGGTTTTATATATTAACGTCAGGCAGTAACGTATCCTTACTATAGCGTAATGCTCCCCTTACTACAGGACTCGACACTGTGCTGACCACACTCATCTATCGAAGCCAGTTGGATTCATCCTGTCGTCCTGACGCGCTGAATGTGCTGGTTGAACAGGCAAGGCTACGCAACGCGGCGCTCGGCATTACGGGGATTATGCTCTACAACGGGCAGGATATCCTGCAGGTGATCGAAGGCAGCGAAGAGCAGGTAGAAGCCCTCTTTCAGCGCATCGTTATGGATAAGCGTCATGCTTTCGTCGTTGAGCTAATGCGCGATTACGGTCCCCGCCGACGCTTTGAAAACGTAGGGATGCTGCTGTTCGATCTTCAGATAAGCTCCCCAAAGACCGTTCTCCAGTCCGTGCTGCGCTACAGCAAGCTTGAAAGCTATATCGTATCGGACGATCGGGTATTCAAATTCATACAGTCGTTCATCACCCGCGAAAATAACGCCCGGCAGCACCGCGATAAGCCGGCAGAGGCGTGGACGCTCTCCTGTGAACCGCAACCGTTAGGCGAGCCTCTGGGGCTTATCGCTGGCCAAAGCTGTCAGTTTGCCCTCCAGCCCATAGTTGAGCCCTATGAAGGCAAAATCAGCTCGTTTGAAATGCTGATCCGCGGCAATGACGGCGGCAGCCCGGAGCAATTTTTCGCAAACCTCGATCCCGCGAAGATCTATGAGGTCGACCTGCAGACCAAGGCCTATGCCTTTGCGCTCGCCAAAAGGCTGAAGATCGGCAGCCATAAAATAGCGGTAAATCTGCTGCCAATGTCGCTTGTCAACGTGCCGGGCGCGGTAGAGTTTTTGGTTGAGCAAATCCAGCTCAGCGGCCTTCAGCCGGAGCAGGTCATTATCGAAGTGACCGAAAACGAGATGATTTCCGGCTTCAACACCTTCAACAAGGCAATCAAAGCGCTTCGCGGCACGGGTATTGGTTTCGCAATCGATGATTTTGGCTCCGGCTATGCGGGGCTATCGCTGCTGACGAAGTTTCAGCCTGATAAGATCAAGATTGACCGCGAAATTATAAGCAACGTGCATTTGAGCGGGCCGAAGCAGGCAATCGTTAAGTCTATCGTCAGCTGCTGTACCGATCTGGAAATCACGCTCGTCGCCGAGGGCATCGAGAAGCTGGAGGAGTGGCGATGGCTTGAGTCCGCAGGCATACGCCGCTTTCAAGGGTTTCTGTTCGCCCGTCCGCAGCTCAACGGCGTCGGCGATATTCACTGGCCGCACATGTTGCGTTAGCACGGCAACGATAACTTTAATTAATTAAAGAAACGATTCAGCCGATAACTATAGGGAGTGTTTATCCTGAGGTAGTTATGTCGTTAAAAAAATCATCGCTGATCGTTCTGTTTTCGCTGCTGTTTTTCTTTGTCGCCAGCACCATCACCACGGTTGGTCTCATCCTTAAAAGCAACAACTCGCTCGATAACGTTAATAAAGAGATTCAGGTGGTGCTGTCCATCATCGACCCGATCAACCACAGCCGTACGCTGCGCGTGCGGGTGATGGAGTACGTGAAGATGGTCGAGGTGGGGAATACCGCCGACGGTGCCGCCAGGCTGGATGCCGTGAAAGAAGCGCTGACCAAGGCCGATAGCGCCTTTGCGGCCTTTATGGCGGCGCCGCGCCTGGCGGATGAAGCGCCGCTGGTGAGCGCCTATCGGGAAGCCTGGCTCAACTATCGCGATCGCGGGCTGGAGCCGTTTATTGCCGCCGCGGCCGCTCACGACGTTGCGAAATTTAACGCTCTGATCCCCACCGTTTCTCAGCTCGACCGCCGGTATGAAGTCGTCCTCGACCAGGTGCTGTCCGTTCATCAGAAATATGCCAAACGCCTGAACGAAGATGCGCGGAACAACTTCGTTTCCGGCCTGGCGATCATTGCCGGGATTGCTTTCCTGTTCGTCGCCGTGATCGTTGCCGTCAGCCTGCTGATGCGCCGCTTCGTGTTCGCGCCGGTCAACCTGGCCCGTGAACACTGTAGCCAAATCGCCGCGGGCAGGCTGGATATCCCGGTGCCGGTGAAGGGCAGCGCGGGGAATGAAATTGACCACCTGATGGGGTCAATGGAGCAGATGCGCCTGGCGCTTCTCGACACCATTGCGCAGGTGCGTGATGCCAGCAACAGCGTCACCCACGCCGCGCAGGAAATCGCCGCCGGTAATATCGACCTTGCCTCGCGCACCGAGCAGCAGGCGGCCGCCCTGACGCAAACGGCGGCCAGCATGGAAGAGCTGAACGCGACCGTGGCAAACAACACCGACAACGTCTACGAGGCGGGCAAGCTGGTCCAGGACGCGGTGACCAACGCCCACACCGGAGAGGCGGTGACGCGTGAAGTCATCGAGACCATGAATACCATTGCCGCCAACTCAAAGCGCATCGAAGATATCACAAACGTGATCAACAGCATCGCCTTCCAGACCAACATTCTCGCCCTGAATGCCGCCGTGGAGGCCGCGCGCGCCGGTACGCAGGGGCGCGGGTTTGCCGTGGTGGCGACCGAGGTGCGCACGCTGGCGCAGAAAAGCGCGGTGGCCGCGAAAGACATTGAAAACCTTATCGCGCAGTCCGTTTCCAGCGTCAAAAATGGCGCCGCGCTGGTGAATCGTTCAGGAGACGTGATCGACGCGATTATCTCTTCGGTGAATAAGGTCAATTCGCTGATGGGGCAGATTTCCATCGCCTCCGAGGAGCAGAACCGCGGTATCGGACAGATTGGCCAGGCGGTCACCGAGATGGACGGCGTCACGCAGCAGAACGCGGCGCTGGTCCAGCAGTCTGCCTCCGCGGCGGCGTCGCTGGAGGCACAGGCGCAGCAGCTGACGCAAAGTATTTCGAGCTTCAGGCTGCCTGCGTAACATGCTCCGCGCGCTGACGGGGCGATAACCCACAAAGACAAATCCTTACACACTCGGGACTTGTAGATTCATTGGTATCGTTTATGATCGTGGCGTCTTTATATTTTGGAACGTTATGCGTAACCGTCCGCTTCTGGGTAAATGGCTGTTGATAATCACGTGTCTGGCGATGGCGCTTTGCCTGGTCCAACGCGCGGTCTATCTCAACCATTTTTTACAGGGGCTGGGGCAGCAGGCGCAGACGTCCCTGACGGTTGACGCCGCGAAGCCCGGGGGCGATGCGGAGTCGGCGGGGCCGTCGCCCTGCCAGCTAAGCGCGCAGTCTCTGCTGTGCGCGCAGCCAATCTTCTTTGACGGCGCGCTTCCCGCCATCATCCTTTTCTTTGCGCTGCTGCAGCTCTTTACGCCGCTGCGCACGCTTGTTTTCAGAGAGCGCGTCGTTCAGTCGCCGCCGCCGCGAATACACCTCAAAAACTGCGTTTTCCGTGAGTGAAACCATCGTAACCACACGATAACTTTCACTGTATACGGAGTAAAAAATGTTAAACGTCTTCAGGGGCTTCGTCCTCCTTCTGCTCGCCTGCACGGGCATTGCCCATGCGGCGGATACCGGCTGGATGACATCCCCGCAAAACAACCATGCCCGGGTGCGTTTCCAGGCAGAAAAAAGCCAGGACCGCATTCTCGGCCTGCTCACCGTTGAGCTACAGTCTGGCTGGAAAACCTACTGGCGCTCGCCGGGAGAAGGGGGCGTCGCCCCGCAGATTGTCTGGCCGAAAGGCGTCAAGGACAGCTGGTACTGGCCGGTGCCGTCGCGCTTTGATATCTCCGGCCTGACCACGCAGGGCTATCACAATAAGGTCGCGATCCCGATAGTCATTACCGGGACAACCGGCGACACCCTTGACGGTACGCTGACGCTTTCCACCTGCAGCAACGTTTGCCTGCTGACCGACTATCCGCTCAGCCTCGACTTTAGCCAGCCGGTTGACGGCGGTTTCCAGGCGGCGTTTGAGCAGGCGATGCGCGCGATCCCGGGGGATGGCGGTATTTCGTCTAACCTTACCGCCTGGCTGGACGGCGGCGATCTGGTCATTACCGGGTCGGCGCAGGGCGGCTGGGACAATCCGGGGATCTATTTCGACCCGCTGGAAGGCGACGTGCTGCCGGGCGAGCCGGTCATTAAGCACCGCGGCGAAACGCTGCGCGTCACCGTGCCCGTTACCGACGAGTGGGGCGACAGGCCCGCGTCGCTGGAAGGAAGAAAGCTGTCGTTTGTGCTGACAAACGGCGAAAAGGCGCAGCAAACCGAGATGACCGTCGGCGCGCGTCCGGCAGCGGATCGTGCGGATGACGCGCAAACCGGCCTGGGCAGCATGCTGCTGTTCGCGCTGCTCGGCGGGCTGATCCTCAACCTGATGCCGTGCGTCCTGCCGGTGATGGGCATGAAGCTCAGCAGCGTGCTGCACGCCGGTTCGGACACGCGCAAAATCCGCCTGCGCTTCCTGGCGACCAGCGCCGGGATACTGACCTCGTTTGCGCTGCTGGCGGCGATGGTGACGGCGCTCAAGCTGACGGGCGCGTCGCTCGGTTGGGGGATTCAGTTCCAGAACCCGTGGTTTATCGGCCTGATGGTGGCGGTAACGTTCCTGTTTGCCCTGAACCTGTTCGGCGCGTTTGAGATGCTGTTGCCTTCCGCAGCGGCGGGGCGTCTGGCGACGGCGGGCGGCACGGGCATGGCCGGAAGCTTCTGCGAAGGGGTATTTGCCACGCTGCTCGCCACGCCGTGCTCCGCGCCGTTCCTCGGCACGGCGGTCGCTTTTGCGCTCGCGGCGCCGCTGCACTCCCTGTGGCTGATTTTCCTGATGCTCGGCGTCGGGATGAGCCTGCCGTGGCTGTTCGTGGCGCTGATCCCCAAAACGGCGCTGCTGCTGCCTAAGCCCGGCCGCTGGATGGGCACGCTGAAGGTCGTTCTTGGCCTGATGATGCTGGCCTCTAGCCTGTGGCTGACCACGCTCCTGAACCAGCACCTGGGCGAGGCGACGAGCCGGGGCGTGATGCTGGTGCTGATCGTGATTGCCCTTGTGATATTTGCCCGCACCGGGCCAAAAGGCTCGCCGCTGTTCTGGGGCGTTATCATCGCGCTCGCGGCGCTTGGCGGGTATCAGCTGCGCGACGTTGTCCAGCCCCCGCAGGCCGCCGCCTCGCGGGCGAGCGTCGACGCGGTCAACTGGCAGCCGCTGAGCGAAGAGGCGATCCAGGCCGCGCTCGGTCAGGGCAAGCGCGTGTTCGTGGACATTTCGGCCGACTGGTGCGTGACCTGCAAGGTCAACGAGCACCGCGTCTTAAATCAGCCGGAGGTGATTGCCGCACTAAACGCGCCGGACGTGGTCGCCCTGCGCGGCGACTGGAGCAAGCCGTCGACGCTGATTGCCGACTTCCTAGCGAAGCGAAACCGCTATGCCATCCCTTTTAACGAGGTATCAGGCCCGGGCAAGCCCGAAGGGGAGATCCTCTCTCCGCTGCTCGACAAGCAGGCCCTGATGACCGCACTGAACAACGCCAAAGGTTAACGAAAATGAAAAAAACGCTTATTACGCTTTTACTGCTGAGCGCCTCCGCTCAGGCCATGGCCGCCGGACCGCTTACGGCCGAGCAGGAAAAACGCGTTCAGGAACTGGTGCGTGAGACGCTAATCAACCAGCCCGATATCCTGGCCCAGGCGGCGGAAAAGCTCGACCAGCAGAACATGCTGGCGGGTGAAGAGGCGATGAAGAAAATCATCGCTCAGAACGGTGATTTCTTATTTAACGATCCCAACTCGCCGCGCATTGGCGCAAAAAATCCCAAGCTGACGCTGGTAGTTTTCACGGACTATAACTGCCCGTACTGCAAAAAGTTCGATCCGTACATGGAGAAGATCGTCAAAAAGTACCCGGACGTCGCGGTGGTGTTTAAGTTCCTGCCTTATCGCGCCGAAAGCTCGGTGACGTCCGCGCGGGACGCGCTAATGCTCTGGCGCTCGCAGCCGCAGCAATTTATGGCCTTTAACGATATCCTGATGGCCAAAAAGGGCTACCACGACGATGCCAGCATCGAGGCCGCGAAAAAGCGGGCGGGGGTGAGCATCAGCCAGCCGGACGCACAAAGTATGGAAACGCTGAAAAGCAGCCTGGCCGTGGCGGAAAAGCTGGGCATTCAGGGCACGCCGGCGACTATCGTTGGCGAGCAGATGCTCTCGGGCTGGATCCCGTACGAGCAGTTTGACGCGATGGTCAGCGACGCGCTGAAAAAACGCTAACGTCAGGGGGCTTCGGCCCCCTGCATACCGGAGAAGAAGATGAAAACATTACCGTTACTGTCGCTGCTTGCGGCGTCGGGGCTGGCCCACGCCGCCGAGGCCATTCCGGACGTGGTAAAGCAGTTTAGCGATCGGCAGGAGATCAAAATCATCAAGAAAATTGATGCTCCCGGCGGCGCGCCTGCCTGGCTTGGCCAGTATCAGGACATGGGCGTCACGCTGTTTTTAACCCCGGACGGCAGGCACGTCATTTCCGGCTATCTGTATGACGACAAGGGTAAAAACCTCAGCGAGGGTTATTTCCAGAAGGAGATCTACGCGCCGCTCGGGCGCGAGATGTGGCAGAAGCTTAACGCGGCTAAGCCGTTAAAAGAGGGCGCTGACGCCGCGCCGCGCAAGGTGTTTGTCTTTGCCGATCCGTTCTGCCCGTACTGCAAGGCGTTCTGGGCCGAAGCGCAGCCGTGGGTGAAGGCGGGCAAGGTTCAGCTGAACACGCTGCTGGTGGCGTTTCTGAACCCGAAAAGCGGGCGCAACGCCGCGGCTATCCTGAACGCCAGCGATCCCGTTGCGGCGTGGCGCGAATACGAGCTTTCCGGCGGGAAAAAGCTGCCTAAGCCCGAAACGGCGGCCTCCCGCGAAACCGTTGCCGTGCTGCAGCAGCACCAGACGCTGATGGATTCCCTGGGCGCGAACGCGACCCCGGCGATTTACTACATGAATGAGCAGAACGAACTTCAGCAGGTGGTCGGCATGCCGGATGAGAAGCAGCTGGTGGCGATGTTCGGGCCAAAGCCGGAGTAAAACGCGGGCGGAAACGCTGCGTTTCCGCCCGCGGCATCAGCTTCCCCAGCGACCTTTGAGGTAGTTCACCGCGTCCTGAGTCTGCGGCTGGTTGAGGTAATCCTCGCGGAACAGGATCGTACCGTTAACGTTCGGCAGCGCGTCGTTGAGATCCAGCTGCTTTTTCAGCTCCGGCACGCCGCCGCTGACCGTCCAGTCGGGCTCGTTTTTGGAATGCGCGCCCACCTTGTAGAAGGCAATGCCGATGTACAGGCGGGTGTGGGTCGGTTTTACCACGTCGGCCCACCATTTGGTCAGCACGTCGTACCGCGCGGCGTCGCGCGCAAACGGCCAGTAAATCTGCGGCGCAATATAGTCGAGTAACCCCTGCTGCACCCACTGGCGCGTGTCCGCATAGGATTCATCATACGCCGCCGCGCCGCGGGTATCAGAACCCGCCGGGTCGAACGAGCGGTTGCGCCAGACGCCCGCCGGGCTAACGCCAAACGCCACGTCCGGCTTAATCTGCTTAACCGCGCGCGAAACCTGCACGATCAGCTGCTGGGTATTGTGGCGACGCCAGTCCGCTTTTGAGGCGAACCCCTGTCCGTACTGCCGGAAGGTCTGGGCATCGTTTAGCCTGGAATTTGGCGTTTCGGTATAGAAATAGTCGTCAAACTGCACGCCGTCGACGGGATAGTGTCTGACCACCTCGCTGACCACCTGCACGATCCAGTCCCGCACCTCGGGAATGCCCGGGTCGAGCACAAAGCGATCGCCGGAGATGCGCACCCAGTCAGGATGCTGCACGTAGACGCTGGAAGGATGCTGCGACGCGGTGCGGTTCAGCGCGGCGATGGTCGACGGCTTCGTGTTGGTTGAGACGCGATACGGGTTAAACCACGCGTGTACCTTCATGCCGCGCCGGTGCGCTTCATCCAGCATAAACTGCAGCGGATCGTAACCGGGATAGTCGCCGATATTGCCGGTCAGCGTATCTGACCAGGGCAAGATCTTAGACGCCCACAGCGCGGTGCTGTCCGGCTTGACCTGGAAAAACACGGTGTTAATGCCGAGCGATTTCAGCTTGTCGAGTTTATCCCTGAGCGCCTGCTGCTGCTGGGCAACGCGCTGCTGCGGGTTGACGCCGTTGACCGATGAAATCGGCGGCCAGTCGAGGCGCGAAACCGTTGCCAGCCAGATGCCGCGCATCGGCTCATTGGCCTGATGGGCAGGGGGAGCGACCGGCGAAGGCGGCGTGACGAGCGATTTGGGTGGTTTTGAGGAGCAACTAACAAGTAAAAGCGCGCAGCCAACCAGCGCACCTATCCGTTTTACGTGTCGCGTCATTGATGTGTTAGCTCTTGGTTATCCGGCTGTTGGCCCAGGGATTAAAGGCGGGTTCGTCCTGGTCTTCCGGGGCCGTATCGCTAAGGGAATTCAGATACAGCGCTTCGACCTCCGCGCGCGCCCAGGGGGTGCGCCGTAGAAATTTTAGACTGGATTTCACGCTAGGGTCGCTGCGAAAGCAGTTAATTTTGATCCGTTCCCCCAGCTCGCGCCAGCCGTACCGTGCGACCAGGGCGTTAATCTGCATTTCCAGCGTTACGCCATGCAGAGGATCTTTGGAAATATGTGCACTCATAGGGCGTCCAATGTCTCATTTTTTGTGGGGTTGGGTTGAACGCTCAAAGGGTACAAGAAAGCGGGGAAGGCGGCAATTTTCCTTTTTCAGCTGCCGCGCGTCCCCGCGCCGGGCTTATTTCACCTCAGGAAACAGATCGGGCGCCCACGGACGCGGATCGACCTCCATAAACGGGGCGCGCTCGAAGCGCGATTTCAGCGCCCACGGCACCGTGCAGTCGAAGATCGTCTTGCAGGTAATGCCGTTCCCGCGGATCGTGGTGCTGTAATCGGGCGACTGGGAAGGATCCAGCTGATGGCCGCGCAGGCCGGGCAGGTTGGTGATGCTCACGTCGCCCTGCATGCGCGTCGTCATCGCCCAGAGAATATCGTCGCTGTCGAAAATATCCACGTCTTCGTCAACGAGGATAATATTTTTCAGCTCGGAGTAGGTGGCCAGCGCGATAAGCGCCGCCTGGCCCTGGCGTCCTTCGTCGGAAGGCTGGCGTTTTTTCACCTGCAAAATACCGAGGAATTTACCGCCGCCCGCCGTATGGGCATACACGTTTTGCAGGAAGCCGGGAATGGCTTCTTCCACCGCGTTGCGGATGCTGGCCTCCGTCGGCAGGCCCGCCAGCGTGGTGTGCTCTTCGCCCGGCCCCACCAGCGTTTGCAGGATCGCGTGGTGGCGCATCGTCACCGCCTTGACCTTGATCACGGGCAGGGACGGGTTGGCTTCGCCGCAGTAGCCGGGGAACTCCGGCATGGCATGGCCGGTATGGGTATGCTGATCTTCCTGAACGCGAACGCCCGGCAGGATCTCGCCCTCAATGATGATTTCAGCCCTGGCGATGGCCTTTTCGTTCACGCTGACGCCCTGAACCAGCTCGACGGGCTGCTGGCGCAGCGCGCCGGCGACGCCCAGCTCGTTGTAGCCAAACGGCGTGGTCGGCGCTTCAAAGCAGGCCCCGATGTAGATAGCCGGATCTAAGCCCATGTTGATGGTGACCGGCAGCGGTTTGCCCGCCTCTTCGGCTTTTTTTCTGAACACCTCAATGTGGCGGCCCGCGGCAAGGAACATCGACAGTTCGTCGCGCTCCTGCACGCACAGGCGGTGGATCGTCACGTCGGTAATTGAGCGGTCTTCGGGGTCGCTCGCCAGCACCAGGCCAAGGCAGAAGAACGGACCTGCATCAATCGGCGTGTTGGTCGGCGCGGGCAGCAGGGTGCGCAGATCGAAGTTCGGATCGTCCGCGTACCACACCTGCTCCTGACACGGCGCCTGCGCGGTGGGCACCACGACGGGCGCAATCGGGTTTTTCACCGCTTTGCCCACGTGCTGGGCCAGCTCGGAGGGCTGGCAGCCCAGCAGCAGGGCGGCCCTTTCGCGGCTGGCGTGCATGCCCACCAGGATGCGGGAGTCGGGATAGCCTTTAATCTGGTTAAACATCATGGCCGGGCCGATGCGGGTCGGACGCTTAACGGTGCCGCCCGCGCCGATATGGCGATAAACCCCCGCCAGCTCGGCGTTAGGGTCGACAGGATGGTCGGTTTCAATGTATTGACCTTCGTGCTTTTGCAGCAGGTCAATGGCGCTTCTCAGGTCGTTAATCGTGTTTTCCATACTTTCCTCCTTCGATGACATAGCGTCATTTTTAATCGAAGGGGAAATATCATCAATTGCATCATTTATGCTATTTTGATACGAATTTTATTATCGATTAGGAGAGCTCGCGGATGCAGTTTCGACTGATGCGCCACTTCATTACCGTTGCCGAAGAGCTGCACATGCACCGGGCGGCGGAGCGGTTAAACATGGCGCAGCCGGCCCTGAGCCAGCAGATCAAGGCGCTGGAGGCGAGACTGGACGTTACCCTGTTCAACCGCGCGCATCGCCGCTTGACCCTGACCCCCGCCGGGGAGGCCTTCCTCGACAAGGCGCGGCTGGCAATCGCTATGGTCGATCAGGCGGTGAGCGATGCCCGCAAAACGGCCAGAGGCGAGCAGGGCGTTCTGAACCTGGGGTGCGTTTCCAGCGCCATGTTTGACGCGCGCCTCCCCGATGCGCTTCGCGCGCTGCATTCCCAGTGGCCGGGAATTTCGCTATCGCTGAGGACGGGCAACGTTCAGGCGCTCTATTCTGACGTACAAAATAACCAGCTCGACGTGGCGATCGTGCGCGCGCCGCTTCCGCTGCTGCCTGACGACCTCCAGGCGCGCCCGTTTGCGGTTGAGAAAACGGTGCTTGCGCTGAGCCGTCAGCACCCGCTTGCGGCGTCGGCCACGGTGACGCTGTCGTCCGTAAAGGGAGAAAGCTGGATCGCGCTCAGCGACCCTGAGGGGATGGGGCTGGAGCAGTTCTTTTACGACGTCTGCCGTGACGCGGGCTTCGAGCCAAAAGTGGTTCAGCATGCGACCGACGTGCCGGGCGTGCTAACCCTGGTGTCGGCGGGATTTGGCATTGCGCTGCTTCCCGCCTCGGCGAAGACGCTGAACCTGCCGAACGTGGTCTACATCGACATCCTCGACAGGCTCAGCGAAAGCGAGCTGACGCTGGTTTGCCACCGCATCATCCGCTCCGACGTGCTCAAAAAATTTCTCAGCACGCTGACGCGCGGCTAACCTTAGGCTACGCCCGTGCCGCCGTCGGAACACCATACCTGGCCGGAGGCATACGAGCAGGCGTCTGATGCGAGAAGCACGTACAGCGGGGCGATCTCCACCGGCTGGCCGGGCCTGCCGAGCGGCGTATCTTCACCAAACTGCTGTACCTTCTCCTGCGGCTGACCGCCGCTGGACTGGAGCGGCGTCCAGTACGGCCCCGGCGCGACGGCGTTAACGCGAATACCGCGCGGACCGAGCTGTTTCGCCAGCGATTTGGTAAAGGCGACGTTACAGGCCTTGGTCTGGGCATAATCGACGAGGATCTCGCTCGGCTTAAACGCCTGCACGGATGAGGTGTTGATAATCACGGCACCTTCCGAGAAATGACGCAGCGCGGCCTTGGTGATCCAGAACGGCGCATAGACGTTGGTTTTAAAGGTGGCGTCAAAGTCCGCGGTGGACAGATCCTCAATGGATTTGCAGAACTGCTGGCGTCCGGCGTTATTGACGAGAATGTCCAGCCCGCCGAGCCCGGCCACCGCTTTTTCCACCAGCGTATCGCAAAATGATTCCACGCGGATATCGCCGGGAATGGCAACGGCCTTGCGGCCTTCCGCCTGGATCAGCGCGATCACCGCGGCCGCGTCGGACTCTTCCTCCGGCAGGTAGCCAATCGCCACGTCGGCACCTTCACGCGCATAGGCAATGGCAACGGCTCGGCCTATGCCGGAATCTCCGCCGGTAATTAGGGCTTTTTTACCCGCCAGCTTGCCCGAACCGATGTAGCTCGTTTCACCATGATCCGGTATCGGCTTCATTTCAGACGCCAGCCCCGGCGGCTGCTGAGGTTGTTCAGCAAACGGTGGTCGAGGGTAATGCAGCGTGTTGTTGTTTCCTGTCGTCATACCGGTCTCCTTCGTGATGTGAATAGTAAGAATAGTTAGCGATCGCGAGGAGAATCACAGAATTTCTTATTTCGGATTAATCCGCGCGGTTTACGGATTGAATAGATAGCGTTCGACGCGCGCGGGTAAACCTCGACTAAGCTTGTATTTCGCGTCGCGCAAAATGTGGCTCAATCGAGGGATAAGAATGGGATCCAGATTATTTCAACGGCACTGGGGTGCTGAGTTTCTTTCCGATGACGTTGTCCGTTTTCGTCTGTGGGCCGAAGGCCAAAAATCACTGACGCTGTGCCTGGACGGTAAAGATATTCCCATGACGCCCGCGGGCGAGGGCTGGTTCGAGGCCGACGTTCCCGGCGTGAAGCCGGGCGCGGAGTACCTGTACCGGCTTGCGGACGGCATGACGGTGCCGGATCCGGCTTCGCGCGCGCAAAAAGGGGACGTCAACGGCCCTTCGGTGGTGGTTGATTCCCGCCGCGCTTCGTCCGATAGCGAAAGCTGGAAGGGGCGACCGTGGGAAGAGACGGTGATTTACGAGCTGCATATTGGCACCTTTACGCCTGAAGGCACCTTTCGGGCGGCCATCGACAGGCTCCCTTACCTGGCGCAGCTAGGCATCACCCAGATTGAAATCATGCCCGTGTCGCAGTTTGGCGGCGAGCGCGGCTGGGGATACGACGGCGTGCTGCTGTATGCGCCGCATTCCGCCTACGGTACGCCGGAAGATTTTCACGCGCTCATCGACGCTGCGCACGGTCTGGAGCTGTCGGTGGTGCTGGACATCGTGCTGAACCACTTCGGCCCGGAAGGCAACTATCTTCCCGCGCTGTCGCCCGCGTTTTTCCATCAGGACCGCATGACGCCGTGGGGCAACGCCATCGCCTATGAATCGCTGCCCGCCCGGCAATATATCGTTGAGGCGCCCCTTTACTGGCTCACCGAATACGGCCTCGACGGGCTGCGCTTTGACGCCATCGATCAAATTCACGATGCCTCGGAAACCCACGTTTTGCAGGAGATCGCCGCCCGCATCCGCGAGGCGATCCCCGATCGGCACGTTCACCTGACGACCGAAGACAGCCGCAACGTGGTGTTCCTTCACCCGCGCGACGAGCGGGGAAACGCGCCGCTGTTTACCGCCGAGTGGAACGATGATTTCCACAACGCCGCGCACGTTTTCGCCACCGGCGAGACCCACGCCTACTATCAGGACTTCGCCTTTGAGCCCGAGAAGAAATTTGCCCGCGCGCTGGCGGAGGGCTTTGTCTACCAGGGCGAAATCTCCCTTCAGACCGGAGAATCGCGCGGCGTTGAGTGCGCGTCGCAGCCGCCGACGTTTTTTGTCGATTTTATTCAAAACCACGACCAGACCGGCAACCGGGCGCAGGGCGATCGGCTGATCGCGCTCGCCGGAGCGGATAAAACGCGCGTGCTGCTCGCCGCGCTGCTGCTGTCGCCCCACGTTCCGCTGCTGTTTATGGGCGAAGAGTACGGCGAAACCCGCCCGTTTCTGTTCTTCACCGATTTCCACGGCGATCTGGCCCGCGCCGTGCGCGAAGGGCGCGCCAGCGAATTTTCGGGCCATGCCGGGCACGACGAGACGGTTCCCGATCCCAACGATCCGGACACCTTTATGCGCTCGAAGCTGGACTGGCAGAAAACCGACTCCGACGAGGGAAAAGCGTGGCTGGCCTTTACGCAGTGCCTGCTCGCCCTGCGCCAGCAGCACATCGTGCCGCTGTTGCGCGACGGTAAACCGGCGCAGGGCCGGGTGCTGGCAACCGCGCGCGGCATTGTCGCCGTCAGCTGGCGGTTCGCCTCGGGCACGCTTTCACTGGCGCTCAATACCGGGAAGCCCGCGACGCTGCCCGCGCTTCCCGGTGAACGTCTTTTGAGCTGGCCCGCGCAGCTCAACACGCTGGAAACAAACAGCATTGTGGTGTGCTTTGCAAAAGGAGAGGCCCCGTTATGATCCCGTTATCAACCTGGCGCATTCAGTTTCGCAACGGAATGACCTTCGACCGCGCGGCCGAGCTGGTGCCGTACCTGAAGGATCTTGGAATCAGCCATCTGTACGCTTCGCCGATTTTTACCGCCGCATCGGGCTCCACTCACGGCTATGACGTCACCGACCCCAACGAAATCGAACCGGCGATCGGAGGCCGGGCGGGGTTTGACCGCATGACGGTGGCGCTAAAGCAGGCGGGCATGGGGCTGATTCTGGACATTGTGCCAAACCATATGTCCACCTCCCTTGAAAACCGCTGGTGGCGGGACGTCATCGAACGCGGCGAGCAGAGCCGCTACGCGCGCTACTTCGACATCGACTGGTCCCGCCCGATGACCCTGCCGTTCCTCGGCGACACGTTTGAAGCCGAGCTGGAGAAGGGCGCGATTACGCTGAAACGTGACAGTGTCACGAATAAGCCGGTGTTCAGGTACTACGAAACCGACTGGCCGCTGAATCCCGGCAGCGTGGACGATCTTGAAGATTTTAGCGCCGTCGGCCCTGAGGCGATCGCCGCGCTGCACGAGAAGCAGAGCTGGCGGCTGATGTCCTGGCGCGAGGCGCCGAAGCAGCTCTCGTGGCGGCGCTTTTTCGAAATTACGGGGCTGGTGGGGGTGCGGGTTGAAGACGAGGCGGTATTTAACGACACGCACCGGCTGATCCTCGAGCTGGTCCACGCGGGCGTGGTTGATGGCCTGCGCATCGACCACGTCGACGGCCTGGCCGATCCGCTCGGGTATCTCCATCGCCTGCGCCAGGCCGCGGGGCCGGACTGCTATATCACCGTCGAAAAAATCCTCGCCAGGGGCGAACAGCTGCCCGAGTCGTGGCCGGTATCGGGCACCACGGGATACGAGTTTATCGCCTCGCTGGCCGAGGTGCTGGTGGACGATAACAACCTTGAGCTGCTGGAAACGATCCACGATAAGACCGTCGGCGAAATCACCGACCGGGAGCTGGCGCTGCGGGATGCGAAAGGGCTGATGACCGATCGCAACTTTGAAGGCGAGTTTACGACGCTGCTGAACATTGCCGACGAACTGGCGCAGCGCAACGGCGTGGCGGTGCCGCGCGAGGCGCTTCACCACGCGCTGCGCGAGCTGCTGATCGCGTTTCCGGTCTATCGCACCTACGGCACCGCGGACGGGCTGACGCCTGCCGACGAGGCGCTGCTGGCGCGCGTGGCAGAAACGCTCGACGTGCCGGAGCCGGGAGCGCTCACGCTGATTGTGCTGATCCTGCGCGGCGAACTGAACGAGAGCGATCGCGAGCGCGCCGCGTTGTTCCGCACTCGCTTTCAGCAGCTGACGGGGCCGCTGATGGCGAAATCCATTGAGGACACGCTGTTCTTTCGCCACAACATGGACCTCGCGCTCAATGAAGTGGGGGCCGACCCGGCGCCGCGCGCCTTTTCCGTTTCCCGCTTTCACCAGGAGATGCGCATTCGCCTGGCGCGGCAGCCGGACGCGCTGCTGGGCACCTCGACGCACGACACCAAGCGCGGAGAAGACGCGCGGGCACGACTATATGCCCTGACCGAAGCGCCGACGCGCTGGGCGGAAAACCTGGCGCGCTGGCGGCAGATGAACCAGACGCACGTGCGCTTTCTCAACGACGGCACCGCGCCCGACGGGGCCGATACCTGGATGCTTTACCAGGCGCTGGCGGGCGTCTGGCCCGCAAATCAAAGCCCGGACGACCGTGAGGGGTTAAGCGAGCTCGAAACCCGCTTCCTGGGCTTTGTTGAAAAGGCGCTGCGCGAAGCCAAGCAGCGCACCGACTGGGCGGACAGCAACGAAAGCTATGAGAGCGTGGTGCTGGGCTATGCCCGGCATATGCTGTCGCCGGACAACGCCGCGTTCCTAACGGATTTCAACGACGCCCTGCAGCCGTTTGTCCGCGCCGGGCTGATGAACAGCCTGAGCCAGACGGTGATTAAGCTCACCGCACCCGGCGTGCCGGATATCTATCAGGGCAGCGAGGCGCTGAACTTTAGCCTTGTCGATCCCGACAACCGCCGCGAGCCGGACTTCGCCTGGCTCGCGGAGAATCTTGCGGGGCTTGATGCAACCGTGTTCCGCGACGAGGCGCGCTGGCGGGACGGAAGCGTGAAGCAGTTCGTTACCGCAACGCTGCTGCGGATGCGCCAGCACGCGCCCGCGCTGTTCCACTACGGAGACTGGCTGCCGCTGCGGGTGAGGGGCGACAGGGAGAATCATCTTATCGCCTGGGCGCGCGTCAAAGATGACGCCGCGCTGATCGTGGCGGTACCGCGGCTGGCGTTGGACGTCACGCAGCGCGGGCTCGGGCCTGACCCGGCGCTGTGGGCGAACACCGTTATCGATCTTGCGCCAGAACTCGCGGGCAAGCGCTATCGCGATCTGTTTACCGGCGAGCGGCGCACGCTTCATGACGCGCTGGACGTGTCGTCTGAAACGGGATGCATTCTGGTTCTGATGACCAGCGAATAAACCTGGGGAATAACAATGAAAAAGAATACGGCATTTGAGATACGGGCCGGTCAAGGCCAGCAGCTTGGCGCAAATTATGACGGCAAGGGCGTTAATTTTGCGCTGTTTTCTGCCCACGCGGAGCGCGTGGAGCTTTGCCTGTACGATCCCTCGGGTAAAAACGAGATCGCCAGGCTGGAGCTGCCCGAGTATACCGATGAGGTCTGGCACGGCTACGTTCCCGACCTTAAGCCGGGCGCGCTGTACGGCTACCGCGTTTACGGGCCGTACGATCCGGAAAACGGGCACCGCTTTAACCCGAACAAGCTGCTTATCGATCCCTACGCGCGCGAGCTGGTCGGGGATATTCAGTGGAACGATGCCCACTTCGGCTACGCGCTGGGCCACGAGGATAAAGATCTGAGCTTTGACGACCGCGACAGCGCGCCGTTTACCCCAAAATGCCGGGTGATTGATCCTCAGGCGCTTGACTGGCAGGACGACGCCCGGCCGTCCATTCCCTGGCCGCACGCCGTGGTCTATGAGAGCCACGTAAAAGGGTTTACGCAGCTCAACCCCGCCATACCGGCCGAGCTGCGCGGCACGTTTGAAGGGATGGGGCACAAGGCCTCGGTGGACTACATCAAAAGCCTGGGCATTACGTCGGTAGAGCTGCTGCCCGTCCACTGGTTTCCGGACGACCAGCACCTGCTTGACCGGGGGCTGAAAAACTTCTGGGGCTACAACACGCTGGGCTTCTTTGCCCCGGCGGCGCGCTACTACGGGCCTGCGGGGATCCAGGGTTTTCGCGATATGGTTCGCGCCTACCACGACGCGGGCATCGAGGTGATTCTGGACGTGGTCTACAACCACACCGCCGAAGGGAACGAGCTGGGGCCGACGCTCTCGTTCAAGGGTATTGATAATTACAGCTATTACCGCACCCTGCCGGACCAGCACCGCTACTACATCAACGATACTGGTACGGGCAACACGGTCAACACGTCGCACCCGCGCGTGCTGCAAATGGTCATGGATTCGCTGCGCTACTGGGCGCAGGCCATGCACGTCGACGGCTTTCGCTTCGATCTGGGGACGATCCTCGGGCGCGAGCCGGAAGGGTTCGATCCGCGCGGCGGCTTTTTTGACGCCGTCACGCAGGACCCGGTCCTGTCCAGGCTGAAGCTTATCGGCGAGCCGTGGGACATTGGCCCCGGCGGCTATCAGGTCGGCGGCTTTCCGCCAGGCTGGGGCGAATGGAACGACAAGTACCGCGATACCGTGCGGGAATACTGGCGCGGGGAGAACGTGACCACGGACTTTGCCGCGCGCCTGCTCGGCTCCGGGGATCTATACGATCTGCGCGGCCGTCGCCCCTGGGCGAGCGTCAACTTCATTACCGCCCACGACGGCTTTACGCTAAACGATCTCGTTTCCTATAGCGAAAAGCACAACGCGGACAACGGCGAGGATAACAACGACGGCCATAACGACAACCGCTCCAGCAATTACGGTGAAGAAGGGCCAACGGAAAACGCGGACATCATCGCGATCCGCGAGCAGCAGAAGCGCAATTTCCTGACCACGCTGCTGTTCTCCCACGGCACGCCGATGCTGCTGGCGGGGGATGAGTTTGGCCGCACGCAGAAGGGCAATAACAACGGCTACTGTCAGGACAGCGAGATTTCGTGGGTAGACTGGGCGAATTTCACGGAGCATGACAACGCGCTGCGCGATTTTACCCGCAGGCTGATCGCGCTGCGGGCGGCACAGCCGCTGCTCAGGCGCGAAAGCTGGCGCGACGGGCTGGAGATCCGCTGGTTCAACGCGGGCGGCGGGCCGCAGCAGTCCGAGCAGTGGGACGAAGGCTCGACGATCGGCGTCTCGATTAGCAGGCCGGACCTGGAGCAGGAGGAGGGTATCTGGCACGACGTGCTGATGCTGTTCAACCCGTTTGAAGGCACCGTGCCGTTCCAGATCCCGCAGTTTGGCGAAGGCGGCTGGGTGCTCGAGCTCTCCACCGCCGGCGACGCGCGCGGAGCGGTAATAACCGACGCCGTCGACTTTGAGCTGGCCGGGCGAAGCATCGCCCTGTTCCGACGTCCGTAAACGCTACAGCGACGCGGCCGCCCGCGCGGCCGTGTCATACAGCGACGAAATGGTGCGCAGCAGCTGCGCCGTTTCGCCAATCGACGCGGCGGGAATACCGCTCTCCATCTGAATGGAAATCAGGCAGGCCTCGCGCACGTCCCGGTACTTCATGCACAGCGTTTTTCCCTCCTCGGTCGTCGAGAAGTAAAGCTCTTTTCCCGCCTTTTCGCTGGTCACATAGCCCGCCTTCACCAGCTTTTTCAGGGCGTAAGTGACGACGTGCGTATCCTCAACGTTCAGCACGAAGCAGATGTCGGCCAGCTTTTTCTTGCGGTTGCGGTGGTTCACGTGGTGGAGAAGCGACACGTCAAACGCGCCCATATCCGGCTCGCCCGCCGCCGTCATGCAGCGCACCATCCACTTGTTGAACGCGTTGCTGGTCATGATCAGCGCGTACTCCAGTTCAGAAAGCTCTGCACAACGCTCCGAAACCAGGTGATGCGAGGAGACGATACGTCCATCCGTAATATCATCGTGGTTTGAGGCCACACTCTTTTTTGCGGTCATAACGTTCCTTAGCCAGAAATGTAAACTCATCGATAAAATAAGAACATTTTATTGATAAATTGTTTACATGTTTTTGCGCATCAGATATAGCTTTTTAGCGCAGGTTTTGTGAAGCCTGGCGAAAAACACAACATTGCGCGCTGGAACGGTCACGCTTCATCTGCGGATGAGGAAATAAAAAAACACCGCCGGTGCGCCACGCTCACTTTGGATAGGGTACAGGGTTATGGACGGTTCTACGCTGCTGCCGCTTATCGGTATCCCGATAGTGGTTATTGGTTTTGCGCTGCGCTTCAATCCGCTTTTGGTGGTGGTTGTCGCGGGGCTGGCGACGGGTCTGCTGGTCGGCATGGATTTTGGCATGCTGCTGGAGACGTTCGGCGAGAAGTTTGTCAACAGCCGCTCGCTGGCGACGTTTATTTTGATCCTGCCGGTCATCGGCTTACTGGAATATTACGGGCTCAAGGAGCGGGCGCAGGCGTGGGTGGCGAAGATCGCCAGCGCAACGTCCGCGCGTATTCTTATGCTCTACTTTGTGGCCCGCGAGGGCACCGCCGCGCTGGGGCTGATGTCGCTGGGCGGCCACGCCCAGACCGTGCGCCCACTGCTGGCACCGATGGCGGAAGGGGCGGCGCTGAACGAATACGGCGAGCTGCCCCAGCATATTCGCGACAAAATCAAAGCCCACGCCGCCGCGTGCGACAACATCGCGGTCTTCTTCGGCGAGGACATCTTTATCGCGTTTGGCGCGGTGCTGCTGATTGACGCCTTCCTGAAGGAGAACGGCATTCAGGGCATTGAGCCGCTGCACATCGGGCTGTGGGCGATCCCAACCGCCATTGCCGCGCTGATAATCCACATGACGCGCCTGCTGCGGCTCGACGCCAGCATTCGCCGCGACGTGATGGCCTGGCGTGCGGAGCAAGGCACGCAGGAGATCGCATCATGATGACGCTGATTACGATCAACCGCGTGTACTACCTGATCGGCTTCGTGGTGATGCTGCTGGTGATCATGACCCTGCGCGATCGCGGCAATCCGAAGCGCTTCACCACCGCGCTATTCTGGTTCTTGTTCGGCGGAATTTTCCTCTTCGGCGATCTGATGGTGCAGGAGCTGGGGCGCTCGCTGGCGTACCGGATTATCGGCGGTTGCGTCATCGCCATTGCGCTGCTGGCGGGTTTTGGCCTGGTGGGAAAAGGGCATTACAAAATGTCTACCGAGCCTGAGCGCGTTGCCTCTTCAAATCGCCTTAAAAACTGGCTCTTCCTGCCCGCGCTGATGATCCCGGTGGTGACGGTGATCGGCACGCTGTTCCTGAAGGGCGTGTCCATCGGCGGCGTGTATCTGCTGGATCAAAAGCAGCTGACGCTCGCCGCGCTTTGCGTGGCCTGCGTGGCGGCGATCCTCACCGGCTGGTGGCTGACCAAGGGCACGCCGCTGCACGCCATTCGCCAGTCCCGCCGCCTGGTGGATACCATCGGCTGGGCGGTGATCCTGCCGCAGATGCTCGCCATGCTGGGCGGGGTGTTCGTGGTCGCCAATACCGGCGATTCGGTGCAGAAGGTGGTGAGCCTGTTTGTGAACCCGGACAGCCGCTTCATGCTGGTGGTGATTTACTGCATCGGCATGGCGCTGTTTACCATGATTATGGGCAACGCCTTTGCCGCGTTCCCGGTGCTGAGCGCGGGCATCGCCTTGCCGTTCCTGATCAACTACCACCACGGCGATCCGGCGCCGCTGCTGGCGATCGGCATGTATGCGGGCTATTGCGGCACGCTGATGACCCCGATGGCGGCAAATTTCAACATCGTTCCCGCCGCACTGCTGGAGCTAAAAGACAAATATCAGGTCATCAAGATTCAGATCCCGACCGCGTTAACCCTGCTGGTGGTGAACGTGTTCCTCATGTATTTCCTCGTCTTTCGCTAAGGAGCTGTTATGCAATTAACCCCATCACAGGCTAACGACTTTGCCGGTATGCCCTTAGCGTATTTGCGCCAGGAATACCCGAACCACATTATGCACCTGCTCAACGACGACGGTGACGTTCTGCCGCCGCGCGCGCTGCACCCGATTTTCTACGGCTGCTTCGACTGGCACTCCGCGGTGCACGGCTACTGGCTGCTGCTGCGCTGCGTGCGGCTGTTCCCGGAGCTGCCGTGCCGGAACGCTATCGTCGCGCTGTTTGACGAGCACGTAACGGCCGAGAACGTGGCGACAGAGCTGGCCTATTTCAACGCGCCGTTTCGCGCCTCGTTCGAGCGCCCGTACGGCTACGGCTGGCTGCTGGCGCTGGCTCAGGAGCTGAAGCAGTCCGCGCTGCCGCAGGCGGCAGCCTGGTACGAGACGCTTTCGCCGCTCACCCAGGACATTCGCGCCAGGCTGATGGACTACCTCAGCAAGCTGACGTATCCCATTCGCGTCGGCACGCATTACAACACCGCGTTTGCGCTGGCTCTGGGGCTGGACTACGCCCGGGCGCTTGAGGACAGCGAGCTTGAGGAGGCCATTATCGGTGCGGCAAACCGCTTCTACCTGAACGACAGGCACTATCCCGCGCACTACGAGCCGGGCGGCGATGAGTACGTTTCGGGCGCGTTGACCGAGGCGCTGCTGATGAGCAAGGTGGCGGATAATTTCCCGCAGTGGTTCGATAATTTCCTGCCGGAGGTAGGGGCGATAGCCGCGCTGATGAACCCGGCGGAGGTCAGCGATCGCGCCGATCCGAAAATCGCCCACCTCGACGGGCTGAACCTCAGCCGCGCCTGGTGCATGAAGCATATCGCCGGTGCGCTGCCGGAAAACCATCCTGCTCAGGCCGCGCTGGCGGATGCCGCCGCGCGTCATCTTGCCGCCAGCGTGCCGCACGTGGTCGGCAGCCACTACAGCGGCGGCCACTGGCTGGCAAGCTTTGCGCTGTTGGCGCTGGAATAACGCAAATAAAACCCGCCGATAACGGCGGGTTTTATAGCAATATCATATATCTGCGCCGGATGCCCCTCAAAATTAGTCATTTTCTGATTGTCTGCTTGCTCAAATTCCTTTCTCCAGTAACATTTGCTCATAACTCTGCGCGCCTAAGGAAAATCTGGCGTCATTAAGGAAATCGAATGAGCGATATCAATATAAAAAATGACCACGAGCTGGTGAACCTGCTTCTCGGCGCCGACAAAGGCGACCTCGACCTGCTGATTGATTACATTACTGACAATGGTAAAGGCCGGGTTTCGCTTTCCGGCAGCGTGAATACGCTGTTGACCAGCGCAAAAGAGCAGAATGAGATTGACGCCGACACGCTTCGGATTTTGATCAGGGAATTACAGCTTTTCGGCGGCAACAGCTTTGTTAACCTCTTTCGCCGCAACGGCGTAGATTATGCCGAAATCGTTGACGACGTGCTTGGGCGGCTCAAAATCCCGGCACAGAAATCAGCGTCTCTTGAGCGAAAAGAGACTTTAATCATCAGCAAAGTCTTTGAAAACGCGTGGGAAGAGATGGATGATGCGCAGCGCAAAGCGATCCTTGACGACCTGGGGCTGAAATCCTCATCGGGACGAAACGCGCTTGAGATCATCTTACCGCGTATCGGCATGGGCGGCGTAGCGGCCTACCAGATTACCGCGCTGGTGGCGAGTTCCGTGGCAGCAATGGTTGCAGGTCGCGCTATCCCGCTACTGGCCGGTTTTGGCGCGGGGCGCGTGCTCGGCGTCCTCGCCGGACCGATCGGATTTGCGTTAACCGGGCTGTACAGCGCCTACGATCTGGCCAGTCCGGCGTTTCGCGTTACGCTGCCGTGCATTGTGCAAATCGCCTGGATCCGCATGAAGAGCCGCCAGGCGCGCTGCAAAAGCTGCAACGCGCATATCGATGAGAGCATTAAATTCTGTCCGCAATGCGGCACGCCTGTAGAGGGATAACCAATGAATCATGTACCGCAAAAGTGGGTTATCGGCGAAGACCCGCAGCACCCGGCAATCGCTATCTCAGAAATTGCCACCTCGGATATGCCGCAATTTGCAGTTATGGAAGAGGGCGACGTGAGCGGTATTTCCCGGCTCAATCCGCTGCTGCAGGCCATTCCCGCGGCGTTAACGTCGCAGCACGTCTCTCAGCATCATTTTATGGAGGTCATCATTGACGGGCCTCTCGCGAAAGCCAAAGACGGCGTGGGTTTTCGTGCCTTTAGCCTGGGAGATAACGGGAAGATTAAGGAACATGCGGTTCTGATGGACCCGGAAAAACTTGGCAATCTGGTGAATACCGGCCTGCTGCTGCAAACGGCTTCCGTACTGCTGGCGCAGAAGCATCTTGCCGACATCAATGAGAAATTACTTACGATTTCGGAAGACGTCAAAAAGGTCGCGAATTTTCAGACCGATGAACGCGCGTCGAAGATTTACGCCGCGATAAAGTATTTGCGGCAAACGGCCCCCGGCCTGCAAAACGGTGAATTATCTTCGGCGATTCGAAAGACGCTGGAAGATTTGGAGCTGGAGCTAATTGGCATTCAGACCCACCTGCTGAAGGAGATCGTGACCATCAGCCATGAGGTGCAAAATTGCGCGATTTCCACGTTTTTCAGCTCGGATAAAATCACCACCAAGCTTAAAGGGCTGCAGCAGGATCAGCAGAAACGCATCGTCGAATGGAAGATGGCGCTCTCGGCGCGCGCGTTTGCGTTGCAGATGGTTTCGCTGTTCTCTGGCGACGAAACCCTTCTGAAGGCACGAGAAAGCAGCATTCGGCAGGACGTGGATGAGTTCAAAAAAGTCCTCGAAGAGGTCGCGCACGTGCATCGGAACCGCATTGATGCGATCTCGCCGGTCACCGAGTCCAGTAATGCCACTCACGCCAATAAGGTAATGCTGAATAAATGGCTGTCCCTGCATCTTGCGCCGCAAAAGCAGCAGACCGAGGCCATCCATCTTGGCCTGGAACAGTTCTCCCAGCGTCTGGCTATCGAACAGGCGCAGCCGACGCGCCTGATTGTTGAAATGGCTGACGGGAAGCCGGTTAAGCTGTTCCACGCCGCCTGATGAATCTTATGCTGGCGCACGGTGCGCTTTGCGCAACCTGCTCACGCTGAACGCCACCGAGACCGCGGATGCCGCAACGGCGACCCACAGCGCGGCGTGGACGGCCCGTCCGTCCAGGCCCTGATGCGTTTCGCTCGCCATCACGGCGAGAATGACGCCCACCGCGGCGGCACCCAGGCACTGGCCGAAGGTGCGAACGATCGCCAGCACGCCCGACGCGTAGCTCGCATGCTCGCGCACGACGTTCGACAGCATCTCCCGGTTGTTAGGGCTCTGGAAGCAGCCAAACCCGATGCCGCACGCCAGGCTGCGCAGGCCGATATCCCACGCGGAGGGGCTGGCGGGCAGCGTCGCCAGCAGGATCAATCCCACCACGAAAATCCCTAAGCCCAGCGTTGAAATCAGCGGGGCGGAGAGGGTATCCGCCCAGCGTCCGGCGTGCGGCGCAATCAGCACGATGCCAATCGGCCACGGCGTAAACAGCAGCGCGGAAACAACCGGGCTGTAGCCGTACACGCTCTGGAACAGGAAGGGCAAGGCGACGAAGGTGATCCCCTGGCTGATAAACGAGGCCAGCGAGGTTAACGCCGCGAGGGTGAAGCGCCCGTTTTTAAACATGTCGGGCGGCAGCAGAGGATGGCGGGCGCGGCGGATCCGACGGGTAAAGGCCAGAGCGCCGGCAAGCGCTACGGCCATCCAGCCGACGAACTCAAGGCTCACCTGGCCTGTCGCGTGCTGCGCGCCGGTAAAGCAGTTCGCCGCCATAATCACCGATCCCAGCAGCACGGCCGAGAGCAGCGCCCCCGGTGCGTCGAACGCGGTGCTGGTGGAGACGTTCTGCCGCGGCAGCGCGTTGCCCGCCAGCACCAGCGCGATGCACCCCGGCACGATGTTAATGGCGAACAGCCACTGCCAGCTGAGCGCATGCAGGATCGTCCCGCCCAGCACCGGGGCTACCGCGGTGCTGAACGCGATGAGCAGGGCGTTCAGCCCGAGAACGCGCCCGAGCAGCCTGCCGGGAAAAACGGAGCGCAGTATCGCCGGGGCGATGCTTAGCGTCGCCGCGCCGCCGATCCCCTGCAGGATGCGCATGGCGATCAGCATTTCGGGCGTTGAGGAGAGCGCACACCCCAGCGACGACAGCGTAAAGAGGGTGAGGCCGGACAGGAAGATCCGGCGATAGCCGAAGCGGATCGACAGCGCAGCGAAAACCGCCAGCATCATGGCCGCCGACAGCAGATAGGCGTTTGAGAACCACACCGCGAGGTCTGCGGAAACCCGCAGCGCTTTTGCCATCGACGGCAGCGCGATGTTAATCATCGTGCCGTCAAAAACGCTCATCAGCGTGGTGGTCATCACCGCGGCCATGACCCGCGCGCGCTCGTGGCCCGGCAGCCCGTCGTCGCCGGGCCGGTCTGAAAAGAGCGTTATCTTCATGTTGATTCCTGTGGTAAGCGGGGTAATGAAAAAACTATAATCCCGAACCATAAGGGGCGGAAGACGCCTCGTTTACACTTTATAGTTGCATTAAACGCCTTATCTGACAGGCCAGAGGCTAAATGATGTCCGATCCTGATTTCAATCTGCTCGTCGCGCTCGACGTTTTGCTGGCCGAAGCGAGCGTTGCGGGCGCGGCGCGGCGGCTAAACCTCAGCACCTCGGCGATGAGCCGCACGCTGGGCAGGCTGCGCGAGGCCACCGGGGATGCCATTCTGGTGCGCGCCGGGCGCAACATGGTGCTCACGCCCTGGGCCGAGGCCACCCGCGAGCGCGCCAGAACCGCCGTGCTCGAGGCGAGGGCGGTGCTACAGCCGTCGACCGACGCGCTAAAGGTGGAAAGCCTTGAGCGGCTGTTCACCATCCGCGCCAACGAGGGGTTTGTGGTGGCGTTCGGCCCCGCGCTGATTGCCGCCGTTGCGGAGGCGGCGCCCAGCGTCTGCCTGCGCTTTGCGCCTAAGCCGGAAAAAACCTCACGCTACCTGCGCGAGGGGCTGGTCGATCTGGAAATTGGGATTCAGAGCAACATGGGGCCGGAAATTCGCGTGCAGCGGCTGTTTCAGGATCGCTTTATCGGCGCGGCGCGCAGGGGCCATCCGCTGGCGTCGCTTGAGGACGTTGGCGTGGAGGATTTTATCGCCTGGGGCCACGTGGTGGCCGCGCCCGACGGCACGCTGCACGGATTTGTGGACGATGCCCTGGCGGAGCTTGGCGTCAGGCGCAAGGTGGCGAGCGCGGTTCCCGGCTTTCCGACGGCGCTCTCCGTGACGATGGCCTCCGATCTGATCACCATCGTCCCGGCGCTCTATTTAGTGAATCAGCAGATGACGGATAACCTGTACCTGTTTGAGCTGCCGTTTAAAACCCGAAGGATCACGGTGTCGCAGATGTGGCACCCGAGAATGGAGAACGATCCCGGCCATCGCTGGCTGAGGGAGAAGGTGCGGGAAGTGTGCGGCGCGGTACGGTAAATGAGTCTGCCCGGCACGCGCCGGGCAGACGTGGCGCTTAGAACAGCACCGAGTAGTTCAGGCCAAAGGTGCGTCCGCGGCCCTTGTAGTTGTATAGCGACGACGGGCCGTAGCCCGGGCTGTAGTACAGCGGCGCGCGCTGGCCCCAGACGGTGGTGTAATCGCGGTCGAGGACGTTTTCCACGCTGAAGCTGAGCTTGCCGACCGGAAGCTCGTAGCTGCCGAGCAGATCCACGGTGGTGTAGCCGTCGATCTTATAGCCCTGCGCATCGCTCACGTCGAAGGAGGTGGTGCTTTGCACGCGCAGGCTCCACGGATCCGGCGCCCAGCCGATGTAGGCGGTCGCTTTCGACGGGCTCGCCACCTTCACGTCATACTTTTCCCAGCTGCCGTTCACCTTCGACTCGGTTTTCAGCACGTTGAAGTTCGCCCCGGTGCTCCAGTCGGTGTCCGGAATGAAGTAGTCCACCGCGCCTTCCACGCCGTAGATGCGGCGCTTGTCGTCCACCACGCTGATGGTCAAATCTTTATTGGCCACCACGCTTTTATCGGAAATGGAGTAGTAGGCCGCAATCTGGGTGCGCAGATTGTCTCCGGTGTAGCGCCAGCCCAGCTCGTAGGAGTTGACCTTCACGCCTTCCAGCGAACTGTCTGAGACGTTTACGCTGTTGTTCAGCGGCAGATGGCCATTCACCGCCGCGCCGTAGGTGCCGCGACCATAGTATTTACCCGGGTCCGGCAGCTCTACGCCCTGCGAGAAGTTAAACCACGTCTGCTGGCGTTCGGTCAGGTGAACCAGCAGGCCCGCGTTGAACAGGAAGTTGTCGTAATCGACAGTACCGCCGGGGATCGCGTCCGCTGAGGTTGCCTTACCGGCGGCAATCTGCTGCTGCTGCGCGTAGCCGATGAAATCGTCGATCTTGTTCTCGGTGTACTGATAGCGCACGCCGCCGCTGAGGGTAAAGATGTCGTTGATGTCATAGCTCGACTGCAGGAAGGCGGCCAGGTTGGTGATGTCGTAGGCCGGATAGCGCCCGGTGGTGTAAATCGACTGGTTGTTCAGGCCGCCGGAGGCGCTGGCCTTGTCCAGATCGAAGAACATCTGGTTTGAGGTAAAGCGCTCGTGATCCGCATCCAGACCGTAGGTCAGCTGCCAGCCGTCCAGCGGCGTGCTGTTCAGGGTCAGCTTCGCGCCGTACTGGTTGGTGTCCTGCTGCGATGACGAAAACGCGGTCGCCTGTTTGGCGGCGTTGACCGTCGGGAACGGGTAGAAGAGCAGGGACTCGTCGCGGTAATAGACCTGGCCGACCAGCTCCTGGCCGAGGAAATCGCTGTTGGAGTATTGCAGGCTCATCAGGTGACGCTCGGTGCCCGGAATACGGTCGGAGTTCAGCCCCTTGCTTACGTAAGGCTTGCTGGTGCCGCTGATGGCCGAGAAATCCTTCCCGAGGTTGAGCCCGTAATCGTCGTCGCCCTGGCTTTTATAGTACTGGGTGACCAGCTGAAGCTGCTGGGTTTCATCGATGTTCAGCGTGCCGGTGCCCATCACGTCCAGGCGGTCGGAATACTGCAGGCCGGTCTGGGTGTTGTCCAGCAGGGTGGCGTCGCCGTTGCCGTCGTACCAGCCGCCAAACTTCTGATACGCCACCGACGCGCGCCCTGAGATATGGTCGTTACCGCCGGAGACGGCGCTCGCCACGCGCTCGTCGTGGTCTTTGCTGCTGTTAAAGCCGCTCTTGATGCCCGTCTCAAACTCAACCTGGGTTTCCGGCTGGCCCTTTTTGGTGACGATGTTGATCAGGCCGCCGGTGCTGCCGCCGCCGTAAAGGGAAGTCGCGCCGGAGATCACCTCAACGTGATCGATGTTAAACGGATCGATGGAGTCCAGCTGGCGGCTGTCGGTGCGCGACGAGTTCAGGCGCACGCCGTCAACCAGCACAACCAGCGGGCGTCCGCGCACGTTCATGCCGTAGTTGGTGCGGCTCTGGCTGCTGACGTCAAGCCCCGGTATCAGCTGGGCCAGCGCGTCTTTAAACTCTTTGCCGCCCTGGATCTGCTGCTGCAGCTCGGCGTTTTCAATCACCCACGTGGTCTGCGCCATTTCCGCGACGGTGCGGTTGCTGCGGTTAGCCGATACCACGAGCGTTTCGTCATCGGCCTGCTGCGCCGCCGCGGGGGCCATCATGGCGAGCAGCAGCGGGTTCAGTGCCCAGAGCGTATGTTTTTTGCTTATCATCATTATTCCTTCAGACGGGCGGAAAAAATCAGCCCAAAGATGCCGTGTAGCGATGGTGTGAAGCAGCCTCAGGCTGCGGTTTTTCCCGGCTGCCGCTGCGCCACTGAATGAGCGATGGCGGCGTGCTGAGATCGAAGAGATCGCGCCCAACCGCGCGATTCAAAATACGGGCGGAGCGCCAGGCCATCAGGCTCAGCTGCGGCTCGGCTATGCCGTGCGTGTGCATGCTGGCGTTAACGGCGAAGATCTGGTTTTCCTGCGGGCCGTCCCACTCGACGGTGAAATCGTCCCGGACGTTGAAGCTGCACTCGTCGCGCAGGGGGATGCGCGGCATCAGCGGGGAGAGCATCTCCGGCAGCGCGGGGCGGTAGCCGGTGGCGAAAATCACCACGTCGCTGTCCAGCGCGTCGTAGCCGTTGTCCAGATGATGTTCCAGCAGCAGCCGCCAGCCCTGGCCGCGGCTTTCCAGCCCCGTGACCGAGCGGCTCGGCATCAGGCGCGCGTTGCGCGGAAGGCCCAGCACCTCAAAGCGGTGATACAGCTCGCGGTAGATGGTCAGCAGCGAGTCGGCGGTAATACCGTCGGAGGTCATTTTCTGCTCGTTGAGCATCGCGCCGCGCGCCGCATCATTCAGGCCGACAAAGCCGGTGACGTACTCCGGGGTGAAATATTCATTGGCAAACGCCGCTTCATCCAGCGCGTTGAAGTTATTGCGGCGCGACACCCAGCTAATTTCGGCGACATCGCCCCATTCACCGCGCAGCGCGTTGAGGAACAGGTCCGCGCCGCTTTGCCCGCCGCCGACCACGGTGACGCGCTTGCCGCTCAGGTTCGGCTGGCGCAGGCTCATCTCGCTGGCGTGGAAGCAGGTTGGCGACACGGTTTTCACGCACGGCGGCAGGTGCGGCTGCTTGCCGATGCCCAGGCAGATATGGCGGGCGAAGGTCTCCCCCTGGCCGGTCTGCACGGCGAACAGCCGACGCTTATCGTCGAAATCAATGCGCTCAACCGTGTTGTTGAAGCGCAGATTTTGCATCCCTTCCGCGGCCCAGCGCAGGTAGTCGGAAAACTCGTCGCGTGAGACGGTGCGCAGCTCGGTGGTCAAAAAGCGATAGAACTTTTTGCGCTTCACGAGATAGTTCACAAAGCTGAACGGGCTGGTCGGCGCCACGGCGGTGACCAGATCCTTCAGGAACATGGTCTGCATGTGGCAGTCCGGCACCAGCATGCCGGGGTGCCAGGCAAAGTGGGTGCGTCCGTCAAAGAAGCGGGTGCTGAAGCCTTCGGCTTCGTGGGCCAGCGCCGCGATGCTCAGGTTAAACGGGCCGATGCCGACGCCAATAAAATCTACGGTGTTTGTCATGATTTAGTCCCTGGTTACCAGCCACAGCGGATTTTGCAGATCCTCGAGATAATTCGGCAGCATGCGGCTGCCGCCGTCCTGGTCAGGCCAGGTCAGCTTTACGGGGTTCAGCACAACGCGGATGATTTGTGGTTTGAAGAGCGTGAAGAGGGCAAAGCGCGCCGACATGTCGGGATGCGCCTGCATGTAATCACTCAACACGGCCGCCAGCAGTTGATAAAAGCGTCTCTCCGGTACGCCAAGGCGCGCCATGAGCGGCGAAACAAAGCGCAGCACCGTCACGAAGTGGCCGGTCTGCAAATCATGAATCAGGTAGTCGGCGCTCAGGCGGGCGGTAACGTCCCGCACTTCCTGAGGCAGGGAGTCCATCTCCGGAAACTCATCCTTCACCAGCCGCATGTCGCCCTGAAAATCCTTCAGCAGGACGCGCTGCGGCACGCCGTCCTTCATGGCGAGGGTAATATTTTGCCCGTGGGCGATCAGCGCCACGCCGTAGCGGCACAGCAGGTGGTAGAGCGGCACCACCACCACGCGGAACAGGTGGGAAAGCCAGGCTTCCGCCTCCATGCCCGACCGGGCGATATAGGCGCCAATCAGCGGGTTGCCGCGCTCGTCGCACTCCATCAGCGTCGCCATCAGAATTGGGTTTTCATCCGGCTCCAGCCAGCGGCACGGGTTTTCACGCCAGATCACACCGAGCATTTCCTGATAGCGATAGGGCGCCTGCGCGAGCGCGCCGTAGCCCGCGTGGGAGACATAGCCCGCCGCCGGTTCGCCGAGGATCGCCGCGCCGGTTTGTACCAGCGTCTTATCGGTGGCGAAGATCTGCTGCAGCCAGCGGGAGGCCAGCGGCCCGGCGGCGATGTATTTGCCGGGAATGCCGCGATAGCAGGAGGTGTTGTAGATCGTCAGGGGCAGTTTGATATCCAGCCCGCCCTGGCGGCTGGCGTTGGTCAGGGTGCGAAGCGACTGCTGGGCGAGCCAGCGGTCGCCAAATTCACCCAGCGATACCATGCGGCCTTCGGCCAGATCGGCAACGAAATCAAGGGCGATTTTTTGCTGCCACTGCCACGGATGCACCGGGAGCGGCAGCCAGCCGTCGTCGAGCCCGCGATCCTGCCAGGCCTGAGTAAAGCGGGTCAGCTCCTGCGGGTCCATGGCCGCCGCCAGCAGCTGCTGGACGTCCAGCTCGCTGTCGCAGCGCCAGACCATGTGGTCGCGCTTCACCGCCAGCCAGTGCAGCTGGAAGGTGTTGCCGTACTCTGGGGCGTAGCGCGCCAGCGCCTCCTGGCCCCAGCCGCGGCGGCCCTTGTTAAAGGCGAATTTCGGATGACCGCTCAGCAGGCACTGCAGGCGGTCCGCGTCCAGGGCGATCAGATCGTCCGCGCTCATTCCGCGGCGGGCGTTTCGCAGCTGAAGATCGCCCAGCAGGGTGGCGTAGAGATCCTGCATATGTTCAGCGACGGTGGCGTCGCTCATGGAAAGCACCGGCTTAAGCTGCATCAGCAGCGTTTGCGCCGCTACGGTTTCATCCGCGCAGCGCAGCGTGTCGGGGTCGATCCACAGCCAGCCCCAGATGCCGCGCTCGGCGCTAAAGTGCCACTCCGCGCCCGGCAGGTTAATGCAGTAGCGGCCCTCGCCGAGAGATTCGGCCTTAAAGACCTGCTCGTATTCCAGCTCGGCCAGCATTTTCGCCACAAGCTGGCGGTTTACCGTTTCCCAGTCCGTGCGGTTCATCACAGGCCAACCTCCGTAAAGAAGGCGTGGCGATCCGCCATCACCAGGCGCGAGCGCTTGTGCGGGAAGTCGAACTCCTTCACCGTGCGGTAGCCCGCGGGCTCCAGGTGGCGGAACAGGCGCTGGTTGTCGGCGCGCGGCTCCAGCACCGTGCGCTGGGTGCGCGGCTCGTCGAGCAGCAGGTAGTGCGTAAGCCCGCGCAGCCAGCTTTGGACGTAGTGCGCGCCGCGCCAGGCCTGCTCGCCAACCAGCAGGTGCAGGCCGCGATCGTAGGGCTGCCAGGCGTAGTGGCGGCCAATGCGGTCTTCTGCCGCCCAGTAAATTTCAAAGTAACTAAACGGCTGGTCGTCAAAACAGCCGATCAGCGGAAACGCGTGCTGTCCCGTCAGCTGACGCTCCAGATACGCGGTCTGTACCTCCAGCGAGCCGCTTTGCTCCCAGAAATATTCCACGCGCGGATCGTTCATCCAGCGGGTGAAGCGCTCGGCGTCCTGCGCCGGGTCCGCCACGCGGAAGCTCAGCGTTTTGCGCACGCGCGGGTCGTAGCGGCGGTAAACCTCGCCCTGCGGGCGCGCCGGGCGGCGGGGGAAATAGATCTCGCGCTCGGCGTCGTAAACCCTCTCCCCGGATGCCCGATTCGCCGGTGCGCTGAGCCAGAGCGGCAGCTGCATAAAGGCGTCGCGGTGGATAACGTCGCTGTCGATCGTGTCGAAAATCGCCTGCGCCTGCGGCTCCTCGCGCCATTCGGCGTAGGGGAGGACGAGGGCCGCGATCTGCGGCGCGGCGATGAAAATCTGGTCCAGCGCATCGCGCAGCCAGCCTTCCGGCAGCGGGCCCGGCCAGCGCAGCACGGCGCTGTTGTCCATGCCCCAGCCGAGATTCAGGTTTACGTCGAGTTTTTCACAGCGCAGGCCGTGCCCGCCGTGAACGATAGTTGCCTTAGACATTCAGCACTCCTGCGCCAGCAGCGGGTTGGCGAAATCGAAATAGATCACCGACGGGTCGATGATGGTGTTTTCGTTACGATCGTTCAGGTAACAGAAGAAGTTGCCCTTCACGTTCCAGACCGGGCTTTCAAGCACGTAGTCGAGGCAGGCCGTGTGGGTGACCTTCTCGCGCACCGCGCAAAGCTGCGCGCGCACGCGTGACATCAGGCTCGCCTCGTCGTCGAGCCCGGCGGCGCCCAGCGCGGCGGTAACGGCAAAGGTCGAGTTCACCAGCAGGTAGTAAGGGAAGTAGCGCAGCAGCTGCTCGCGGGTGAAGATGTTTTCCGCCTGCGCTTCGCCGATGACGTCCAGCCAGCCCGCGGCGTGCGGCATGTAGGCGCTGCCCTGACAGTCGCGATAGATCAGCCCGACGGGCAGATCCTGCTGCATCTGCACCAGAATGTTTTGCTGATGCGCCAGCAGCACGAGGCCGTAATCCGCTTCGGCGGTGAACAGCGGCTTCAGCACCTGCTGACAGTAGGCGTCGACCCACGCGTGGGCCGCCTGCTGCGCCGTAATGCCGAGGCGCGCGCTCAGGCGTTTTACCGCGGCAACGAGCAGGGAATCGCCGCCGTCCGGCGCGGCCTGCGTCAGGGAAACCAGCACGTTGGTCTGGCTTTGCGTCCGATCGACCAGCAGGTTTTCGCGCAGGGCAAACAGGCTTTCGGCCATGATGTTGCCGTCGAGATCGCGCAGACCGGCCCAGCCGTCCTCCTGCATCACCTGGAAGGTGGGGAAGCGGGTCTGGAGATCCTGCCAGCGCCCGGTTTTCGCGAGGTTCGCCAGGCGCATGCCGCGCTTCACCTCTTTCACCGACAGCGTGCGCACGGAGTTGGTCAGGCGCACGCTGAGGGAAAACTTGATCATGTCGCGGCTGGTAGCGCAGTACAGCGAGCGGGAAGAGGTGGTCGGCAGCCAGAATGTGCCGGCCTCGCCCAGATCTTTCAGCAGGTTTTTCTCCACGAGCTGCTGGCACCACGGCTGTTCGAGCAGATACGCGGCCTGCCACGGATGCAGCGGAAAAAGCCACTGGCTATCGGTCAATTCACGCAGCAGCTGCGGGGCGTTCTCGGCGGCGAACCGCGTCAGGCGCTGCTGCACATTCAGGTTGAGGCTCTCGCCGGCAATCTGCGCCTTGTCCACGGCGAACCAGCGCAGCGGAAAGCGCGGCGCGAAGTCCGGCAGGTAGCGTTCGGCCTCCTGCTGGGTAAACGGCTCGTGCGATTTCGGTGCCGGGTGAAACGCGTGGCCGACCAGCAATGCCTGCTCCGCCTCGGCAAAGTTCAGGGGGCGATCGCGCAGGGCGGCCCAGTCGTGACGGGCGTCAATGGCCTGCTGCGTGTGCGCGTGGCTCTGCGTGACGCGCTGGTAAAACGCATCGCGATGGGACGCGGGCAGCGACAGCTGATGCTGAAGCTTGTTGATGATAAGTCGGGAGAAATCGGTGAAATGCTGTGGCTGACTGCCAGATTCGCTGACCAGCCTGGCGGGGAAGGCGAAGCGGTGGTGCTGCGTCGGTGAGAAATAGTCCACCGTGAAGTGAAGCGCCCGCCCGTCGTCAAGCGGAATGACAAGCTCGGCCGGATGGCCTTCGGTTAATCGCCAGTCGCTTGTTTCACGGATAAGAGAGTTCAGGAAGCACTGCGCGGCCACGTCCCAGGCCGGAATAGTCTTTGGCAAAGTCATAATCAAACAGATTCCACGTGTTGTGATAATGCGAATTTTGCCGATAACGTTTCTCATTATCAATAGCAATTGTTAATATAGATAAAATTAATTTTACAAATAAACATAATATATCCATGGATTTGCAACATTGTGACGACATTTGAGATCTCGGAAACCCCGCAAAAACCGCTGTCCTGCTGGCCGATGGCGTTCAGCGCCGGGCTGCTGGGCGTCGGACAGAACGGCCTGCTGGTCGCCATTCCCGTTCTGGTGATCCAGACAAACCTCAGCCTGTCGGTGTGGGCCGCGCTGTTAACGCTCGGCTCAATGCTGTTCCTGCCGTCTTCACCGTGGTGGGGGAAACAGATCGCGCGGGTGGGCAGCAAGCCCGTGGTGCTCTGGGCGCTGGCGGGGTATGGCGTGAGCTTTACCCTGCTGGGGCTGGGCAGCGCGCTGCTGGCGACGCACGCCGTTCCGGCGGCGGCGGGCGTTGGCCTGCTGATCGTTGCGCGGGTGATTTACGGGCTGACCGTCTCGGCGATGGTGCCGGCCTGCCAGGTCTGGGCGCTGCAAAGGGCGGGAGAGGGAAGGCGCATGGCGGCGCTGGCGACCGTCAGCTCCGGGCTGAGCTGCGGCCGGCTATTTGGGCCGCTCTGCGCGGCGGCGATGCTCGCGATCCATCCTCTTGCGCCGATGGCGCTGCTGATGGTCGCGCCGCTGCTGGCGCTGATTATGCTGCTGCGCCTGCCGGGCACGCCGCCGCAGCCCGGCGCAGAGCGCAGGCGCGCGGGCCTGACGCCTGCGTGCGTGCCGTATCTGCTGTGTGCGCTGCTGCTTTCCGCGACGGTAAGCCTGATGCAGCTTGGCCTTTCTCCCGCGCTGGTTCGCCAGCTGGGGATGGACACGCACGCCATTAGCCACCAGGTGGCATGGCTGCTGAGCGCCGCGGCGGTCGCGTCGCTCGCGGCACAGTTTGGCGTGCTGCGCCCCCAGCGGCTGACGCCGATGGCGCTCCTGCTCAGCGCCGGAGCGCTCATGCTCTGCGGCCTGCTGCTGATGCTGGCCGTGCCGCTGTGGCTGTTTTATATCGGCTGCGCGCTGCTGTCGTTTGGCGCTGCGCTGGCGACGCCCGCCTACCAGCTTTTGCTCAACGAAAAGCTGGCCGACGGCGCGGGAGCGGGCTGGATCGCGACCAGCCACACGCTGGGCTACGGGCTGTGCGCGCTGCTGGTTCCGCTGGTGTCGAAAAGCGGCGTTAGCGTAGCGATGCTGATTGCGGCCCTCTGCACCGCCGTGCTTTTTAGCGTGACGTCGGGCGTTATCTGGCTCCGCCGTTCACCGTCCCCACAGGAAGAATAAAGGAAACGATATGGCTGGCGTTCAGAGCTACCGTCTGTTCAACGTTCAACTTCTGCGCAAAACGGAGGTTTCCCCCTCGCTGCTGAGCCTGGTCTTCGGTGGCTCCGAGGTGGCGGGAATGAAATCCGATTCGCCGGATCAGCGCATCAAAATGCTTTTTCCTTCCGAAGACGGCACGCCGCCGTCGCTGCCCGCCGGGAGCAGTTGGTATCAGGCGGTGCAGGACATGGAAAAAGCGAAGCGTCCGGTAGTGCGTACCTACACGCTGCGCCACGTCGATTCGGCTCGCCGGGAAGTCACCGTCGAATTTGTCCGCCACGGTCTGGAGGGGCCCGCGTCCGCGTGGGCGATTAACGCCGCGCCCGGCGACGCCATTCAGATCGTCGCGCCCAACGCCGCCTATCAAGCAGACAGCGGCGGCTACGAGTGGACGCCTCCCGCAGGTTTGCGCAGCGCGCTGATTATTGCCGATGAAACCGCGCTCCCGGCTGCGCGCGGGATCCTCGAGCGGCTCTCCAGTCAGGACAATCCCCCGCACGTTCGCGCTTTTTTTGAGGTGCCGGAAGAGGGCGATTGCGTCGATTTGACCGTGTTTGAGTTTGCCGACATTACCTGGCTTGCGCGCAGCCGCACGGGATCGGCGCACGGAGAATGCCTGCTTGAGGCAGTAAGAGCGACGTCTTTCACTTCTCAGCGCCACCGGCACGAGCAGGTACGCGAGGAGAGCGAGGGCGAGCTGCTGTGGGATAAAGCATCCACCCGCAGCACCGATTTTTACGGCTGGGTGGCGGGCGAATCGACGGTTGTGAAGCTGCTGCGCCGCTATCTGGTCGGTGAACAGGGGCTGGCGCACGATGCGATCAATTTTATGGCGTACTGGGCAAAAGGGCGCGCGAAGTAGCGGAGATAGCGCCGGATTTCCGGCGCTTAAGGCAGGCTAGATGCGGAAATTGTGCGTGTCTGCGCAGGCCGTGAGGATGCTCAGGGACGAGCTGCGCAACGCCGCAGCGACGGTCTGGTAGCGTTCTGAAGCCAGCAGCGCTTCAACCGGCGTGTCCAGCACGCTGCCGAATCCGATATCCGGAAACTGCTTGGTGAGCACCAGTTCACCACCGATATCGATATCCAGCTTGCAGCCTAATTTCAGGTATGCCGGGGCGGGCGGCATCTCATTGCGATAGTAGCGCGCGAGATCCTCCGCTGAATAATCTGGCCCAAAGAGCACGGGGATAGATTTTTCGCTCGCCCTGAGCGCCTCGACGGTGCGGGTAATTTTGTCGATGTAGTCGTCTGAGAAGGGACCCGTATCAAACCCGGAGTAAGAGACGGGCGTGATGTCCCACTGTTTGCAGAACTGGTTATATTCGTGCCGATCCTTCAGCCCGGCGATCCACAGGTGGTTAAATATCATCCAGTCCACGCCGCGCTCTTCACACATCTCCTTCAGCGCCATCGTGTCATCAAGATTTGAAGGCATTAACGTGTTTTCAACGCCGATCAGCCAGTTCATCCCGTTGCGCTTGCCCTCCGTCAGAAGGTCAATAGACGCAAGCGTTTTACGCCATGTGCCCTTGCCGCGGATAGCGTCATGGGTTTCTCCCACGCCGTCTAGCGAAATCAGAAACGCCAGCTGGTTGTGCCAGCGCGTAAAGAGATCGTAATACTTCCTGATGCTTAGCCCGTTGGTGCAAATATGGATGAAGCAGCCCATTTCGGCGAACGTTTCCACAAACTTGTCGAAGTCACGGTGCATGGTCGCTTCGCCGCCGTTGAGGATGATGTCCGGCTTATTGCGCGCCACAAAATCGAACAGGTGTTGGCATTTATCAAACGGAATGGCCGTGGGGTCCTGGTCGTGGTGAAATCCGCCTTCGCGCCACTGAAAGCAGTGGGTGCAGCGCAGATTGCAGGTATTTGTCATCTTGATGACGAGCTTGCAGATATTTTTCTCTTCGATTTTCCCGCTTTGCAAATAATCCTGAATAGCCTGCTGAACCCTCAGCGTGCTGGCCTCATGGTACCGCGTGTAGCCCGGATTACGGGCGATGAAGTTTTGGTACTCCTGCGGAATGATCTCATAATCGGTATGCGTTGATTTACGCGTCCACATGTTTGATATCCTTTTTTATCTGTAGGCTAACGATCGCACCTGCCTGCTGATTTACCAGCGCGGCAGCCTGTCTTTTCAGGGTAAGAGCCCGCTCGGGGCTGGAGAGAAGGGTTTGGACGGCTTTGATGAGTTCACCGTCGTTATCTGCGTAAAGCGCCGCATCATGACGCAGAAACACGCGCAGATTTTCCTCTTCATGCCCGGGCAAATAGCCATTAATCACGAGTGGCTTACCGCACAAGGCCACTTCGGTCAGGGTGAGCCCGCCTGCTTTAGCAATCACCACTTCGGCCCGGGCGTAGAGGCTCTGCATCTCAGAGGTGTAGGGTTGCACCACAAGCCTGCCGGTGCCGATCGGGTCGCGAAAACGTGCATTAAGTTCTTCACGCAGCGCCCGATTGCTGCCGCACAAAACAATGAGGGTGGTGACCGACGGCATACCCAGCAGCGACTCGATACTCGTTGTGCTAAGGTGAAGCCCCCAGCCGCCGCCGCTGAACATAACGCATCCCTTTTCCCCAGCCTCATGTACCTGGTTCAGGGAGGCCGGAATGCCGGATGCGGTGATCTTTCCGCCCTTTTGGCGAATGGCGCGAAACACCGGGCTTTCAAACGCCATTGGAATGAAAATCCTCTCCAGCGCCAGATTCCAGCCCGGCGACACCGTGTAGTCTCCCAACACCCCGTATACCGGTCGGGGATGGCTGCTGTTTTTTTGCCAATAGTTGGAGAACCAGCCGCAAAAAAAGCTGCAGGCAACCACGGTTTTTACGTTACTAAACACCGAGGGGGTTTCCAGCCGTTTGCCCTTATTCTTCATGCGAATGATGAGCGGCAGCAGCGTATAAAGGCACGGGTAAAACCAGCGTGAACGAAATATTCTCTCGAACCACGTTTTATTTTCATTGCACCAGCGCTGATAATTACCAAATAGCGCCTCGTTAAGCCATGCGGGTAATATATCATGCAGTGATAGTAAGCGACTTTCGATACCGTCCTGGGTTAACGCGAACTGTATATTTCGCGCAAGGGTTAACGAACCCGAACCGGATTCAATATAAAGTATTAAGACCATATTCTTCTCTGCTGAATTCACGAAGCGCGTCAAGATCGATTTTCATCACGACCATGTCTTTATTCTTGCCGTGGAAATGGCGGAAGGTAGCGACCTCCTGCAATCCGAGAGCCTTAAAAATGCTATAGATATTGGAGTCTGTACCGTTACCCAACAGCTCAATGTACATGGTGCGAAATCGCGTTTGGGTCAGGCAGACGTACATGTTGTTATAAATCATCCCCAGTTTCGTCATGGCTGGGGCATGCGGGGCGGCGACAAACCAGGCTGACCAGACGATGTCAGAGTGGTCCCACAGGCGATAGTGGTATCCCGTCAGCCCGATGATTTCCCCGTTCTGGCGAAAGCACCAGTAGCGACGACCGTCATCAAGGCCCGCGCGCTGGCAGGATTCATGAAAATCCAGCGTGCGTATAACCTCTTCGCAGGCATCCCTCGCCATAGACGCTGATATAAATTCCCGCTGCTGTTCATCAAAGCGTAAGTTTTCCGTTATCACGCCTTTCTGTGATAAATGGCGAGTTCCTTTTAACACCTTATCCATGAGCGTTTTATATTGTGCATCTTTATCCATATATTCTCTCCTTATAGGCAAAAGAAACCTATGACCCCGCATTGGTATGCTGGGTGAGGTGTAAGACATGCATCGTTATTTACATCTGCTTAAGGTATATCACAGGAAATAAGAAATACAATGTCCCGCAATAATAAAATGCGATCAAGATTAATATTACACAATAGCTTCTGGCTTATTCAGTGAATAGCGTTCACCTGTGCGCGCATTTATTTAAATTAATATTCTGTTTTTAAATTTAAATGCCGACGGACGTTTTTATGACGAGAAATTAATCAGCAGAATGGCGTCAGCATATTAAGGGTTTCACGTTAATCCCGTCTATTCGGCTGCGCCCGATCGTATCGGCAAAGCTCAATCAGCCTGCGGGCGCGGCAAAAAGCAGTCGATGCCAGTAGAGCAGGTCCGCAATCGCCAGCGGCGAGACGGTTTCCAGCCCGTCCCGGTTTTCCAGCGCAACCTCACGCGCCCGCAGAAGAGGGTCGGCGCTCAGGCAACGCAGATGTTGGGATACCGTGCTATGCGCCAGCTCCCGTTCAGCGAGATCGAAAGACGGCAGTTCGCGAGACATGTGCAGTAAAAATTCATCATTTAGCTGACGTAATTGCGCCGGGTCGTAATTCGGCGATTGCAGCGCAAAGAGCAAACCCTCAATACCGCGGCTGCGATGGAACGCACACTGCACCACGTAGCCGACGCTTCGCTCCACGCGCAGACGGCGGAAGTAGCGGGGAGCATAAAGCGTAGCCAGCACCCGCAGCGCCCATCGTCCTTGTGCATCGTGCCCGGCCAGCGGATAAAATTGCAAAAGCGCATTCTCGGCGCCGCTTTCACCAAGCGTAACCGGCGGGATCGGCGGCGCGGGCGGCGCCTGCGCGTCATCTTCGATAGCAAAAGGGAAGTCGTGCAGCAGGTGCGCAAGACGGGTCTTTAAGCGCTTGTCGCCGCCGACAAGCGTGGCGTGCCAGTGCGGGGGAGTATTCCCCGGCGAGACAAGCGCCTCGGGCAACTGTGCCAGCAGGCGCCGGATCGCGATATCGCTCTGCTGCTGTTTACGCGAGCGGCTAAGGCTTCTTGATGCCTCGCTGAGAAGCGCCGGGGTCTGCACGTTCAACGCCGGGTTGATAAGGCTCAGGCCGTAACAAAGCACGCTCTCGCGGCCAGACAGCTCGAGCAGCCACCGGTCCTGATGGCAGACCAGGCCCAGATGCCCGCCATAGTGCGCAATTTCCGCCGCCCCGGCGCGCAGTCCCGCATGCAGGCGTGCGGCCTGGCATTCCGTGAAGCGGGTAAAGGGGGCGGGGCGCAATAGCAGCACGGGCTCCGATCCCGCGTCGGCAAGATGAAGAAGCCGTGCCCGTTCGCGAGGCAAAGGCGGCGCGGGCAGCGCCTCGGGCCGAGGGTAAAACTGAAAAATGCCCGCGGTTCGCGTGGGGGGCGCGCTAACGAAGGGGCTCAGCGTCAGCGGCAGCCCTTCTGCATAACAACGTTCGCCCACGCTTTCGGGCAGCACGGCCAGCCGACGACGCGGTGCCGCGAGCAGCGCGGTGATATGCCGGTCCCAGCTGTCGTGCTGTTCCACAGGAGGAAGCCCGAACGCTCTGGCGCGAAGCTGATCAAGCAGCGTAAGCCGCGCGAAGTCGCGATTCGCCAGCTGGCCATAGTGCTCACGCTGAAGCGGACTCAGGCGGCGTAGATGCTGTAGCCAGGCCAGCAGCGCGCTTTCGATGTTCGCGATGTCGGTTGGCGAGCCGGTATTCAGCGTGAAGATAAAACTTACCAGCATGCTGTTTTCGCTGCACAGCGCATGCGCCAGCCTGACGCCATCGCATTCGGCATGGGCGCGCAGATGGGCCATTAGCCCGCCGGGCGCGTCGTCACGCACTAACCGCTCCAGCCGCCTCAGCCAGCCGCGATCGCCCTCAGGCTCAAGAGAGAAGACCAGCCGAAGCTGGGGCGCGACGGGCAGGGAGAGCGTCAGATCTTCGGCTGGCGAAAGGGTGCCTGACGCGTCATCAGCGGGCGCGTCGGCAGGCGCAAAAGGCGCGCCGAAGCACTCTGCCAGCGCGTGGAGCTGGGACAGCGGCTGCGGGCCATGCAGCCAGAGCGTCATCCCCGCCGGGCGAAAGCGCCGCTGGTGAAACTGGCGCAGCGCCCGCTGGAGCCGAAGAATATCCGTACCAAAGGTTTCCCGGCTGCCGATATGGAAGCGCCGCAGGGCCGCTATGCCCTTAAACATCTGGCGCTCTGCGGCCTGACAGCAGGTTTCGGGATCGTCGCGCAGCAGGCGGTATTCGGCGTCAATCACCTCAATTTCCTGCGCGATATCCCGATCGGCAAGCCCGGGGGCGGCGAGCATATCGCTCAGCCGATCGAGTCCTCCCGCAAGATGTTCGCCGCTCGCTTCAAAGAAGAAGGCGGTCTGCACGGCCTGCGTACTGGCATTTACCTTGCCCCCGACGGACTGCACCCAGCTCATCAGCCCATCCCCGGCGGCCACGTTCGCGCTGCCGCGAAAAAGCAGATGTTCCAGCAGATGCGCCAGCCCCGGCCACTCAGCCGGCTCGTGTACGCTGCCGGTATCGACAAGCAGCAGGGCGGCGGCGCGGGTTGCGGACGGATCGCTGATGGCGTTTATCCGCATGCCGCTGGCGAGCCGCCAGGCGTCAGCACCGTACTTCATCGTCAGCCCTTGAAGATAAGGCGCGAGTTCGCCTGGGTGCGAAAAAGCAGCTGTTCGATGCTCTTTTGCGTTCGGTTTGCCTCTTCGCGGGCCGCCAGAATGGTGCCGTGGTGCGGCGATTTGGCGCATACCGGATCGGCGTTATCGGCACTGCCCGTCAGCATGAACGCCTGGCACCGGCAGCCGCCGAAGTCCTGCTCTTTCTCGGAGCAGGAGCGACACGGCTCCGGCATCCAGTCGTAGCCGCGATAGCGGTTAAAGCCGAACGAGTGATACCAGATATGCTGCAGATCCTGCTCAAGCACGGAGGGAAATTCAACGGGAAGCTGGCGCGCGCTGTGACAGGGTAACACCGTGCCTTCCGGCGTGACGCTCATGAAGATCGCCCCCCAGCCGCCCATGCAGCCTTTCGGTCGCTCTTCGTAGTAGTCCGGCGTGACGAAAAGCAGGTTAGCCAGCCTGCCTTCCTCCGCCATGCGGGCGCGGTAGCGCTTCACCACCGCTTCGGCTGCAACGATCTGTTCGCGGGTTGGCAGCAGCCCTTCGCGGTTTTCGTGCGCCCAGCCGTAGAACTGGCAGGTGGCCAGCTCGACGTCGTCGGCATCAAGCTGTATCGCCAGCTCGATAATGCGGTCAAGCTGGTCGATATTGTGGCGGTGCAGGACGAAGTTCAGCACCATGGGGTAGCCTAGCGCTTTTACCGCTTTGGCCATGGCCAGCTTCTGATGAAACGCTTTCTCTGAACCGGCCAGCGCGGCGTTCAGCGTCTCGTCGCTGGCCTGGAAGCTAATCTGGATATGGTCCAGGCCCGCGTCGGCGAAGGACTGCAGCTTTTTCTCCGTCAGCCCGATTCCGGAGGTGATCAGGTTGGTGTAAAAACCCAGCTCGCGGGCGGCGGCGATAAGCTCAGGCAGGTCTTTACGGACCAGGGGTTCTCCGCCGGAGAATCCCAGCTGCACGCAGCCCATCGCCCGGGCCTGGCGAAAGACCTCGATCCATTGCCCGGTGCTGAGCTCCCGATCCTGCGCGGCAAAGTCGGTCGGATTCGAGCAGTAAGGGCACTGCAGCGGGCAGCGGTAGGTGAGCTCCGCCAGCAGCCACAGCGGAGGGTTTACCGTGGATGGCGCGAGATCACTCATGGAAAATCACCCATTTTTGCTCGTACGCGCGCTGGAAAAAGGTCAGTACGTCCTCTTCCAGCCCCTCCGCGCCCGGGAAGCGGTCGCTCAGGGTGGCGACGATCGCGCCCAGCGACGTCTTTCCGTCAACCAGCGCTAAAATGGCGGCCGCGCTGTCGTTTAGCCTGGCCATGCCCTCCGGATAGAGGATCACATGGCAGTTCTGTACCTGCTCCCACTGCATGCGGTAGCCGCGGCGGAAAACAGGGGTGTGTTCGGGAGTTAAGGTCATTACACCAGCCTCTGCTTGTGCCATACGCGGTCATCGGTCACGCTGTGGTAGGGCGGACGATTCAGGGAGTAGGCCATGGTCATCGCATCCAGCATGCTCCACAGGATATCCAGCTTGAACTGGAGGATCTCCAGCATGCGCTGCTGTTTTTCAACCGTATTACAATAGTCCAGCGCCAGCGCCAGGCCGTGCTCTACGTCGCGATTGGCCTGCCCGAGGCGGCTGCGAAAATAGTCGTATCCTGCCGGATCGATCCACGGATAGTGCTGCGGCCAGCTGTCCAGACGCGACTGGTGGATTTGCGGGGCAAACAGCTCCGTTAGCGAGCTGCACGCCGCCTCCTGCCAGCAGGCGCGGCGGGCGAAGTTGACGTAGGCATCCACGGCAAAGCGTACCCCAGGCAGCACCCGCTCTTCAGAAAGCAGGCTCTCCCGGCTCAGGCCGACCGCTTCGCCGAGGCGCAGCCACGCCTCGATCCCACCTTCAGCGCCGTTATAGCCGTCATGATCGAGAATACGCTGCACCCACTTGCGCCGGGTGTCAGGGTGCGGGCAGTTCGCCATAATCGCCGCGTCTTTAATCGGAATGCTGGTCTGATAATAGAAGCGGTTCGCCACCCAGCCCTGAATTTGCTCCCGGGTCGCTTCACCGTTGTGCATGGCAATATGGTACGGGTGATGAATATGGTAATAGGCCCCCCTGGCGCGCAGCGCGTCTTCAAAGGCCTGAGGAGAGAGAGGGGTGAGTTCTGTCATGCGGAGCCTCTACAGTTCGATGACCATGCCGTCCCAGCTGACTTCAATGCCGGCGTCGTTAAGGCTCTGACGCTCGGCCGAGTCTTCATTCAGGATCGGATTGGTATTGTTTATATGAATCAGAATTTTTCGCCGTGCGGGTAAGGTCGCGAGAAGCGCCGCCAGGCCGCGCTCTTCTGCCAGCGCCAGGTGCCCCATATCCTTGCCGGTATTTTTCCCCACGCCCGCGTTCGCCAGCTCATTGTCGCGCCACAGCGTGCCGTCGATCAGGAGGCAGTCCGCCCGGCGCAGCCAGGGCATGATCGTCTCATCCGGCTCGCCCAGACCGGGGGCGTATAACAGCCCGACGCCGCGTGCGGTGTCCTCAATGAACAGCGCCACGTTATGCCCGGGAAGGGGCCGATCGCGGTAGGCAGAATAGGGCGGCGCGTTGCTCAAAAGCGGGATGGCGGTGAAGCGCACGCCGGGGCACACCAGAGTGGTGAAGGCGTCTAAAGGCTCGACTGGATGATGAATCAGCCCGCCGTTCCAGTGGGAGAGCATGGTGAACACCGGGAAGCCGGTGGTCAGGTCGTCATGCACTTCCGGCGTACACCAGACGTGATGCGGACACCCCTCGCGCAGGTTGAGCAGCCCGGCGCAGTGGTCAATCTGGCTGTCGGTAAGAATGATGGAGCCTATTCCGGTGCCGCGCAGGACGTCAGGGGTGTTCAGCTCGGGAGAGACCCGCAGCTGGTGGCAAACGTCGGGCGAAACGTTACACAGAACCCAGTTTTTGCCGTCGTCGCTGACCGCAATAGAGGACTGGGTGCGGGGAGAGGCGTTTATCTTGCCTTCGCGAAGGCCGCGGCAGTTTTCGCAGTTGCAGTTCCACTGGGGAAAGCCGCCGCCCGCTGCCGAGCCGAGAACTTTTATCTGCATCTCTGAACCAGGAGTAATAAAAAAATAATGCCCGCGCGAAGGGCGGGCAGGCGAGCGATTAGCGGTTGGAAATGTACAGCGTTACTTCCAGACCCAGACGCAGGTCAACAAACTCGGGTTTAGTCCAGGTAGTCATAGCGAAGCTCCTTTGCGTTCATCTTGATGTTATTAGCCCAGTGAAATTGTTACACGGGACAAGGCTTATGTTAAATATATGTGATTTTTATCACAATAATTAAAAGGTAACAGAGTTATTCACCCCAGGTCTCTGCGAGAACCCGCAGCCAGTTGCGCCATGTCAGCTTCTCCAGCAGAGAGTCACTGAACCCCGCGTCCGACAGCGCCTGCACGAGGCGAGGGAGCCCTTCAACATCCTCAAGCGCATCGGGGACGTTCACGCCGTCGAAGTCCGAACCGAACGCCACCCGATCTTCTCCAAGTTTAGCGATCAAATACGCAATGTGGTTAATAATCGTACTCAGATCGGTACCGGCACCGTCACGCTTGCCGTCTGCGCGCAGAAAGGCGGTGCCGAAATTGACCCCGACCAGCCCGCCGCTATGCGCGATAGCCTCCAGCTGCGCGTCGGTCAGGTTGCGCGGCTGAGGGCAAAGCGCGTGGGCATTGGAGTGGGTGGCGACGAGCGGAGCGTTGCTCAACCTGGCGGTATCCCAGAACGCTTTTTCATTCATGTGGGAAAGGTCGATCATAAGACGGCGCTCGTTGCAGGCGTGGATCAGCGATTCACCCGCCGCGGTTAAGCCGGGCCCGGTATCCGGCGTTCCGGGGAAAGCGCCGTTAACCCCCTCGCCGAAGGCGTTGGGGGTATTCCAGAACGGGCCAATGCTGCGAACGCCCAGCTGATAGAATTTTTCCAGCTGCGCTAGCTGCGCGTCGATCGCGCCGGCCCCTTCAATATGCAGCACGGCTGCGATCCGCCCGTTAAGACGGCAGCGCTCGATGTCGCTGGCGGTGCGGCATATCTTCAGGCGCCCCTCAGAGCTGCGCTCGAGGATGCGCATAATGTCAATTTGCCGCTCGACGATTGCCAGCGGGTCAAAGTAGTCCAGCACCTCATCATCCGTTTGGTTGCGCATGCGGGCGATATAGCTAACCGGCGGGATAAATACCGCGAAAAGCCCGCCGAAAAATCCTCCCCGCCGCATGCGCGGGTAGTCGAGGTGCCCCGGTGAGACGCGGGAAAAGAACGCTTTCGCCGGATCGTCGTCATGATGAAGCCAAAGATTGAGCAGCAGATCGTTGTGTCCGTCAAAAACGGACCGGTCAGGCAGGTGGGTCATAGGCGTTTCGCTACGCGGTAAGAAATAAACGCTATGGTCTCTGATAGCGCATGGAGTAACAACCCTTTAAAAGGTAAGGGCTTCGCGGCGTAATTAAACATCGCTCAACGGAACTGCTTCTCTCCTTTATGCGGTTGATGTCGCGAGAAATATCAAAAATTAATGCGTAGCACCGTTGCAAACGGTTTTATCAATAAAGACTAAACAAACCTCATCCGTATGAGGTTTAACTTTACTCACTTAGCCCATTCATTATAATGGCCCCAAATTCACAAAGGAGTAATACGTTGGACAACCATCCCGAAATGCATAAAACGGTAAGTTGACGCGATTATTTCCGCGCTGCTTGCCGACCCGGCGGGCAGCAATCCCTTCCTGAAGACGATTGCCACCCAATAATGTGATTATCGCGTCATTACGCGAAGGCAATTGTTATGTTTACGTTTATCTACGCACTGTTTCCTCCACCGTCTGCACGGTAATCGTCGCTCTTCTTCGCGATCGTTTATCGTGTGCTGAATAAGCACGTACTCAATTCTTCCACAATCTGGAGGAACGTATGCTTATGTTTCCTGATATTACAAATTTACTCGCCGCAATGCTGCTGGGCGCGCTAATTGGCGCAGAAAGACAGTGGCGCCAGCGCATGGCTGGCCTACGCACTAACGCCTTAGTTGCCACGGGCGCCGCGGTATTTATTCTTAGCTCACTCTCGACATCGCCCGACAGCCCGGGGCGCATCGCGGCCCAGATTGTGTCCGGGATTGGTTTCCTCGGCGCGGGCGTCATCATGCGTGAAGGCATGAACGTGCGCGGGTTGAACACGGCGGCAACGCTTTGGTGTTCTGCGGCGATTGGTGTGTTATGCGGTCTGGGACAGTTCTGGAATGCGGCCTGGGCCACGCTCATTATTCTTTGCGCCAATATTTTGCTTCGCGAAGCGGCGCAGCGAATTAACCGCATCCCCGGCGCCGCCGATGAAGATAAACGCTATATCCTGAACGTGATCTGCGATGACGCCCATGAATATGCTATTCGCCAGCTGTTGCTGAATATGGCGAAAGAGCTGGCAATTGGTATGCAGAGGCTCGATGCGGTTTCTGCGGATGAAAAAGGGCGCAGGGAAATTCGCGCCGAGCTGATTAGCGTCGTGGACGATCAGAAAACGCTGAATCTTATTATGTCCAAAATTGGCGGACATGAAAATATCACCTCCGTTCGCTGGAGCTGCGAAGGCCATTAATTTTTCATTATTCACTAAACTGCGATGCCGCGCATAAGGAGGGAATGATGGATGTTCCCATACGTATAAAGTAATACCCGAGCTGAAGAGTAAAAAACTGTGCATGGATAATTCCGTGCAGGGATAACGACGCCTTAATTTTAGGGGATAGATCATGGCTGACATGAAAATTGAAAACCGGAAAATAAGCCGGGCTGCGTCAGATAATGATAAGCATCAACGCAAAAGCTTTCTGATTGAAACGGAAGCTTACCACAGCGCGGACCACACGCTGGCCCGCATGAATAGCACCCGTCTCGGGCTCACTACCGAAGAGGCGCTGTACCGGCTGGAAAAATGCGGCCGCAATGAGGTGGCGCATGAGAAAGCGCCATCAGCATGGCTTCAGCTACTGCAGGCATTTAATAATCCGTTTATCTATGTGCTGATAGCGCTGGCGGCGGTCAGCTATTTTACTGACTACTGGGTCCCGGTCCATAACGGTGAGGAACCGAGCTTTGCCAAAATCATTATTATTATGACGATGGTGAGCCTGAGCGGATTATTGCGTTTCTGGCAGGAATTTCGCACCAACAAAGCGGCCCAGGCGCTGAAATCGATGGTTCGCACCAGGGCCACCGTGCTGCGCCGGGGGCCGGGAGAAAGCAGGCCGGTGCAGGAAGAGATCCCGATTGAGGAGATTGTACCCGGCGATATTGTCGTACTCGCCGCTGGCGATTTGGTACCGGCGGACGTGCGGCTGCTGGAGTCCCGCGATCTGTTTGTCAGCCAGTCGATTCTGAGCGGTGAATCGCTGCCGGTTGAAAAATATGACGTCATGGCAAACGTATCGGGCAAAGACAGCGAACAGCTGCCGTCGCCGGATAAGGACAAATCCCTGCTGGAGCTGGGCAATATCTGCCTGATGGGAACCAGCGTGACCAGCGGAAGGGCGCAGGCGGTTGTCGTCGCCACCGGCAAGCGGACGTGGTTTGGATCGCTGGCGAAAGCGATCGTTGGCACCCGCAGGCAGTCCGCATTCGATCGCGGGGTAAACAGCGTCAGCTGGCTCCTGATCCGGTTTATGCTGGTGATGGTGCCGGTGGTGCTGCTGATTAACGGGTTCAGTAAGGGTGACTGGGTTGAGGCCTCGATGTTTGCGCTGGCCGTTGCGGTTGGGCTGACGCCGGAGATGCTGCCGATGATCGTCAGCTCGAACCTTGCCAAGGGCGCTATCGCGCTGTCGCGGCGCAAGGTCATCGTTAAACGCCTCAATGCGATTCAGAACTTTGGCGCGATGGACGTGCTGTGTACCGATAAAACGGGCACGCTAACGCAGGATAATATTATCCTCGCGCATTCTCTTGACCTGTCCGGAGCCGAGAGCGATCGGGTCCTGATGCTGGCCTGGCTTAACAGTACTAACCAGAGCGGTACGCGTAATCTGATGGACAGAGCCGTACTCCGCTTCGGGGAGGAAAAAGTGTCCCCGGCAACGATGAAACGCTTTATCAAGGTTGATGAACTTCCCTTTGATTTTGAGCGTCGTCGCGTGTCGGTGCTCGTCGAAGATGTCCGTCACGGCGACAAGAGCCTGATCTGCAAAGGCGCGGTTGAAGAGATGCTCTCCGTGGCGACACATCTTCGCGAAGGCGGCAAGACTGTTGCGCTGACGCAGACCCGCCGCGATCTGCTTCTGGCAAAAACGGACGATTACAATGCGCAGGGTTTTCGCGTGCTGCTGGTTGCAACCCGCAAGCTGGAAAGCTCCGCGCAGCCGGTTCCGCTCAGTAAGGATGATGAGCAGGGGCTGACCATTGAAGGAATGCTGACCTTCCTCGATCCGCCAAAGGAAAGTGCCGGAAAGGCGATTCAGGCCCTGAGCGACAGCGGCGTGGCCGTGAAGGTCCTCACCGGGGATAGCCCGGTCGTGACGACGCGCATTTGTCTTGAAGTGGGTATCGATCCGCATAACCTGCTGACGGGAGATCAGATTGAAGCGATGTCGGACACTCTGCTGGCGCGTGAAGTTGAAGTCCGGTCGGTGTTTGCCCGGCTCACCCCGATGCAGAAGTCCCGCATACTGCAGGCATTGCAGAAAAATGGCCATACCGTGGGCTTCCTCGGCGATGGCATTAACGATGCACCCGCTCTGCGCGATGCGGACGTTGGGATTTCCGTCGACAGCGCGGCGGATATTGCCAGGGAGTCGTCCGATATCATCCTGCTGGAAAAGGATCTGATGGTGCTGGAGGAGGGGGTAATCAAAGGACGCGAAACCTTTGGCAATATCATCAAGTATCTGAAGATGACGGCCAGCTCTAACTTTGGCAACGTTTTTTCCGTGCTGGTCGCGAGTGCGTTTATCCCGTTCCTGCCGATGCTGGCGATTCACCTGCTGATTCAGAACCTGATGTACGACATTTCCCAGCTGTCGCTGCCGTGGGACAAAATGGATAAAGAGTTCCTGCGTAAGCCGCGCAAATGGGATGCGAAAAATATCGGGCGCTTCATGTTATGGATTGGCCCAACGTCATCGATTTTCGACATCACGACCTTCGCGCTGATGTGGTACGTCTTTGCGGCCAACAGCGTAGAAGCTCAGGCGCTATTCCAGTCCGGCTGGTTTATTGAAGGGCTGCTGTCGCAAACGCTCGTTGTGCACATGCTAAGAACGCAGAAGATCCCGTTCATCCAGAGCCGCGCGGCGCTGCCGGTGCTGCTGCTGACGGGGCTGATAATGGCGATCGGGATTTACATTCCCTTCTCACCCCTCGGTGCGCTGGTGGGATTGCAGCCGCTGCCGATGAGCTATTTCCCTTGGCTGGTGGCAACCTTGCTGAGCTACTGTCTGGTGGCCCAGGGAATGAAGCATGTCTACATAAAGCGCTTTGGCCAGTGGCTGTGACGTGCGGTGGGAGAGAGGGATATGAAGCGGTCACCTGACAAAATCATCGCTGCGCTTTTCCTGGTGTCAGGGTTAGTGATGCTAATTTCGGCTATCTGGCAAATCATCGTTTGAGGCGGTGAGGGTAGACGGCCGATCTGTCACACATCTTAACCGACTTGTCTGAAGCCATTCTGGATTGTTATGAGATGCAGTGTCTGCCTGGAAAAGGACAGACGCTGCCTTTCTGTCGTTTCCGCCGTATCGCTGCCGCCGGCAGGCGTAACTCAAACACGCAGAGCGCCAGCATCACAATCGTATTCATGATATGAATCGGATGATAAAAAATATAGTTAACGGTGTTAACTAAACTGTGTATCATAAGCCATCGAATCAGTGAGGGTTTAGTTCATGGTACAGCCAGATATTCGTTCTTTCCGCGCCACACTGCGTGAAATGGTCAGAGAACTGGGTATGCTCAGCCGTAAAGCAAGCGGAACGGAGTTATCCCCCCTTCAGAGCCATATTCTGATTGAACTCAGCAATCATCCTGAGGGGTGTACTGAACTGGCCTCGAAGCTATGCGTTGAGAAAGCGAGCATGAGCCGCACGCTAAAGAATCTTAGCGATGAGGGATACCTACTTAAGGAAAATGACGCGCGGGATGGCAGAGCCTCTCAGTACAGATTAAGCGACGCCGGAAGGCAACTTCTTTCTAAGCTTGAGGAAAATGCCGACAGGTTTGCTATGGACGCTCTCGCTTCATCATCTGAGGAAGAAATTCAGATTTTGCGCCAATCTTTGCTGCACTTTACAGGCAGTTTGCGCAACGCGCGTCGCCAACGTGAATCAAATATTAATATGAGACGCCTGCAGTCAGAGGATAACGCCGCAATTGCAGAAATTATCCGTAATAGCTTTCGTGAGAATAAAATCGATCACCTCGAAGGCGTTAGTCTCCATGATCCAGAACTCGATTCCCTGAGTGAAGCCTATAAGCAATCCGGTGCCGGATATTGGGTTGTGGAAGCAAATGGAATGATTGTCGGGGGAGCGGGACTCGCGCCGCTGGGCGGAGAAGCAGGCATTTGCGAAATGCAAAAATTATTTTTCAAAAGCGAAGTACAAGGAATGGGCCTGGGCAGACGAACGATCGCTTTTATCCTTTCTCAGGCCTCAGAAATGGGATACCACGCCTGTTATCTTGAAACGCTTACCGTGCTGAAGCATGCCGTGCGCCTCTACGAGGCCTTTGGATTCAAGCATATACCTGCACGACTTGGCAATACGGGCCATGGCAGCTGTGACATATACATGTTGAAAAAATTGTAGCGACCATTTTACGGTTCTGAAGAAAATAAATAGGAATACCTTCCGGAAGATCTTTCCTTAACTGGCACCAGTACGTCTGATGACGCCGGAAGGATATGAACAATATATACCTGCATATCGTCGCCAGTGAGGATGAACTTTCATCTCATTAATGGAGAGCGACTATTTAAATTATGGAGTAATTATCGGTATGGTAGTCAGCTGTTTGCCTTCTCTTAAACGAAAACATGGACTTTATATTGTACTTTTTATGCAGCCCGCGCTGGCGACCAAAAGTGAATTTAATATAAATGAACAAACCATGAACGCCAGAGAGAATATATATCACGCGCTCCATGAAGAAGAAATCAGCCGCGAAGAAACGCTTTTCCAGGCAAGAGCTGGCGCAGGCGCTAAGCTGGCTCAGGTATTGGGGCAGGACGCTTCCGCCGATCGCATCAGCGCCGTCGGCGGCAGCATGGCCTCAGGATTATTCAGCTCGGCCGTTCAGCAAAGCCTTTCTTCTTTTGGCACGGCAAGAGTAAAGCTGAATTTAAGCAGCGTACATCTTGATGGCAGTGAGTTTGATTTTTTACTGCCCCTTTACGACAGCCGCAGCCATCTGTTTTTTTCCCAGACGGGAATAAGGCGGATTGACGACAGGACCATGGCGAATTTCGGCATAGGTTATCGATTCTGGCCTTCTGACTCCGCCATGTTCGGTGCCAATATGTTTTACGATTACGACGTCAGTCGCCAGCATAAGCGGCTTGGCACAGGTCTTGAGTATGCGCGCGATTTCTTTCGCGTTTCTGCTAATGGCTATTACCGGCTCACCGGCTGGAAAACCTCGCGCGATATCACGGACTATCACGAACGCGTCGCGAATGGCTTTGATATCCGGACAGAGGCCTGGCTTCCTCGTTTGCCTCAGCTGGGCGGGAAAATTACCTGGGCGCGATATTATGGCGATCGGGTTGGTATATTTGGCCCGGACGATCTCCAGAAAGATCCTCAGGTACTCACCTTTGGCCTGAACTACACGCCCGTACCGCTGGCGGGAATTTCACTGCAAAAAACGGTTAACACGCGCGGCGGGGGCGACGAATTTTCCGTAGGGCTGAACTTCTCCTGGCAGTTTGGCTTGCCGCTCAAAGCGCAGCTTGACCCGGACCGCGTTCGGTTTAACCGCACGCTGGTGGGCTCCCGCTATGACCTGGTGGACAGAAACAACGTCATTGTTCTGGAATATAAAAAGGATCGCCTGTTTTCCGTGGCTCCGCACCACAAGGTTTCGGGCGTTGAAAGCAGCCAGCTTTCGCTAAACCTGGACATTTCTTCGCGCTATGCCGTAACCGGGATTGGCTGGCAGGGCGAAGATTTCTTCGCCGCCGGTGGCGATATTACTTATGTAAACGGCGCCTACGTTATCGCGCTGCCCGAATGGCAAACAAATGGAAGTAATCATTACCAGCTCGAAGGACGCGCCATTGATGAAAAAGGCAATATTTCTGCACCGTTCCGCCTCGAAGTGGATGTTCTGCCGATGGATGTCAACATCTCGCTGGCGGGCGATCTGAAGGGCGAAGAGGGACAAACGCTGGCGATCGGGCTTAACGTTCGCAGTACCGGCACCATTGGCAAAGTAGACTGGAAGGCGCCTCAATTTCTTGCTGCCGGGGGGAAATTTATTCAGACGCGTGCAGCAAAAGCAGACAGCCTGAGCCTGAACTATAGCGCCGTTCTGCCTCCTTATAAGGCGGGCGGTGAAAACAGTTATCCCATTGAAGTGACGGTGAGTGACAGCGAGGGGAACGTTTCGAACACCGCCTCAGCCCGAATCGTGGTTGAACCCCGCTCTATTGTGCTCGCCGTTCCGCCAGAGGTGGCGGGTAATGAGGGGGAGCGTATTGCGCTGCCGCTGACGATTGATGCAAAAACCGCGGTGACCCGGCTCGACTGGGAGGCGCCCGAATTTATTGCCCATGGGGGCAAAGTCAGCGTGGAAAAAGAAAAAGTCTGGCTGGAACTGCCTGCATGGTCGGACTCTGGCTCCAACCAGTATGCTATTACCCTCACCGCAGGTGACGACCAGAACCACCGTTCCGCGCCGGTAACCGCAACTGTTTCAGTGGCCTCCGCGGCCGTAAACCTCGTTCTTGATGAAAACCTGACGGGCAACTCGGGTGAGGAGCTCGTCGTTACGCCGCAGGCCAGCGCCCAGTCCGGCATCGATCGCATCGAGTGGCAGGGTGAGGCATTTTTCAGCGCTGGCGGAAAAATTACGCAGGACGGTACAAATGCCTGGCGGTTCACGCTGCCATTATGGAAAAAAGAGGGGACCAACCGTTATTCCGTGCGCGCCGTCGCGTGGGATACGTCTGGCCGCTCGTCGACACCGGTCACCCTGACGTTAGAGGTGCAGCCGGTCAGCATTGCCGTTTCGGCGCCCGGCACGCTGACGGGGACCGAGCAGGAGACGGTAGATGCCACCATTAGCGTGGTGTCAGAGGGAACCACCGTAAGTGACGTCCAGTTCAGCGCGAAGGATTTCCTTGCCGCAGGCGGGAAAATTACCGGCACGCTGCCTGACTATCATTTCGTCATGCCCGCCTGGCAGGCGACGGGAAGCAACCATTACAGCGTCACGGTTACCGGTAAGGATTCGCACGGCAATATCAGCGAGCCGACGCAGATAGCGATCGCCGTCAGTCAGGCTCTGTTCGTCATCACCGCGGATACGGCCGTTACGGGCTTTGAGGGCAGTACAACCGAGGTGACGCCGCAGGCGCAGAGCCTGTACGGCGTGGCGAATTACGAGATCGATGCTACCGCCTTCAAATCTGCCGGTGGCACCATTACGGAGAAAGAGGGAACCTTCAAATTGACCCTGCCGGGCTTTGTCGTAGGCGGGGAAAACCGATATCCCGTTACGATCCGGGCCGTAGACAAGAGAGGGCGGTTATCCTCACCGCTGGAGCTGAACGTCGTCGTTACCACCCGGCTTCTGGATGCGAGCGGCCAGTGCTCTGTTGTGGGTGGGGGCGAGGGCTATGCGAACCAGATCGATAAAGAGAGCGTGAATTATCAGGAGGCGACCGATTATACGACGCTGAAGGCGCTGGTTGATGCCGGAACGCCTTATATCTATATCCCGGGCGATGTCGAAATTGAATTACCGGTGACGAAAAATGCGCTTTTTGTTAAAAGCGGTACGACTATTTTCAGCGACCGGGGATCAGACGGCAGCGAGGGGGCTCGCCTCAGCATTCCCTATCTGAGCGAACAGAATAATCAGTTCCCGATTATCGTGATGGACAGCAATACGCGAATGTCCGGCATTCGCTATGAGGGACCGTATAAAGGAACGCTGACTAAAAATACCACGATTGGTATCCAGACGGTGGAAGGCGCCCATAATATCGAGGTGGATAATATGGAGCTCTGGGGATGGCCCTGGGCAGCGGTGAGCGTAAAAACATCAACAAATGTGCGGGTACATCACAGCTATATCCATGACAATATCAAATCTGAACTCGGTTACGGCGTTGTTGTACAAAACGGTAATGCCACGGCGGAGGTGGCGTGCAATGTTTTTAACAGCAACAGACATTCGATTGCCGGAAGCGGCAAGTCCGGCGAGGGATATGCTGCGCATCATAATTTGGTGTTAAATGGTGGCGGGCGCGGCGCTTATCATCAGTTTGACATGCATAAGTATCAGTCCGCAGGGGCCGGTGCGTTTATGGAAGTGACGCAAAACTGGTTTGACTATGGACGCTACGGTACCAGCAATCGATCCTCAATTGGCGTACGTGGTCAGCCATCAAGAGGACCGATTACCGTGACCGATAACTGGTTCAGTCAGCCCTGGAAGAATGGAACCCAGTATGCGGTAGCGGGAGAATATGGCACCTGGGTTCCCACTGTTGAATCTATACTGGCGACCAATAAATTCAGCGTGAAGTTTAACTATTTAGAGAAGGGGAATAACCAGTGCGTGATTGACTGGCTAAGTTACAGCCAAAGCATTAACTGTTCGGCGGTGAATTAGCAGCACCTGGTGGCTTTCTCATCATTTCAATCTTCAATACTAAAATCTGTCCGCGTGCCGTTGGCGTGCGGACAGATTGTGCCGTTATGGGGAAGGTGGGAACAACTCGCAAGGAACGTAGAGATACAAAGACATCAATTTATCTCATTTAACATAATATACATTATGCGCACCAGTGGGATATTAGCTGAATCCTGACGCTCCATCCTGACCAAAGTCTGCTACCAAATCAAGCCAGATGTCATCTGACAGATACCGGTAAACATCCCCGGTAACTGTCGGATCCGTCATCCTTCAAAGTATGGCTATCAGGACTGGCCGAACCTATTGATTAGCTTCCGCCTGCTGCGACGTCTGTTTTACCGGTGCTACCTTTGACCTGCTGCTGGCGTAAATGAAGAACAGCGCGATGCCCAGGCAGACGATGGCGCCGAGTCGGCTCATTGAGAACGGAATCGACTCATTGCCCAGCCAGCCGAAGTTATCGATCAGCATGCTCATGGTCAGCTGGCCAAAGATGACGGCGACCGTGGCAACTGCCGCGCCGATGCGCTGAACGGCCAACACCATAATGACGATGTACGGTACGCCAAACATAGCGCCCAGCAGCTGCCATTTGGGCACGTCCATCAGGGTCAGCGCGTGTTTGGGTTCGAAGAAGAAGATCAGCAGCCCCGTCACCAGCGCACCGACCGAAAACGTCAGGAACGCGCTTTTGAATACCCCGACCTTGCTGCCCAGCTGGCCGTTGATAGCCGCCTGAATGCTTAACATAGCGCCACCGACGACGGTGAGAAGAATCATGATAATAGTCATAGTGTTACCCTACCCTTGTGCAACCAAAGCCAGCGCTGCAATGATGAAAATCAGCGCGATGATGCGTTTACCGTCAATTTTCCTGTGCGGCGTGCCGAGCAGGCCATAGTGGTCAATAATCAGGCTCTTGAAAATCTGACCGGCCAGGATGCCTATCATGGTCATGGCGATGCCGATGGCCGGGGTTGCCACGGTCAGGATGATGACGTAAATCGGCCCAAGCACGCCGCCAAGCAGCTGCCAGGACGGCTGCGCAAAGAACGACGGGCTGTTGCGCGGGCTGAAAAACAGCATCAGCAGGAAAGTCAGCGCCGCGCCCACGCCAAAGATGCTAAAGGTCGCCCAGAGGTCACCGACCTCTCCTCCCAGCGGCCCGAGTAATCCTGCCTCTACGGACAGCCCCATGCCTCCGGCAATGACGAATAAAATCAGTATGAGTTGCATAGCAATCAGTCTCTTGTTGATCAGGCGGAGAAGATTACGCCTTAACATCGATGAGAAAAATGCCATAATGAGATAAACACCTGTGCAGGATATGCATTAATGAATGAGCCCGGCAACATCAGCATGCGCGCCCTGCTGATTTTTATAGATGTCTATGAAACGCAGAATTTCTCTGTGGTGGCGCGGCGGGAAGGCATATCCGCCTCTCAGGTATCGCGCGTTATTCATCAGTTAGAGGATGCGCTGGGGCAGCAGCTCTTTTACCGCAACACCCGGGCGATCATCCCGACGGAAAGCGGCCATCTTTTTGTTCGCTATGCGCGGGCCATGACGGGCAGCCTTGACGAGGCGCGGCGGGAACTCAATGAGAGAACGTTTGAGCCTTCCGGAATGGTCCGCATAAACGCACCGGTATTCTTCGGACAGCGGCACGTGGCGCCCGCGCTGTCCGGCCTGGCGGAACGCTATCCGAAGCTCAGTATTGATCTCACGCTGACCGATGATTACATCGATCCGCACCGGGACCCGGCTGACGTCATTTTTCGAATTGGCACGCTGACGGACTCCTCATTTCATGCGCGCGCGTTTGGACAGCAGTTCTATCATCTTGCCGCGTCACCGGAATACGTCCGCAGGCACGGTATGCCTGAATCACCTGAGGCGTTGGCGCGCTTTAAATGTCTGGTCTACCGCGGGTCGTCAGGCCCCAACCGCTGGCTGCTGCGAAGGCGCGGTGAGGAATGGGTGCACTATCCCGTCTCGCCATTGATGACATCCAATAATGCTGAAACGCTGCTGATTGCCGCGCTCGGAGGGATGGGGATTGTGCTGTTTCCCGACTGGCTGATTGGGGACCGGCTAAAGAGCGGCGAGCTTGTCGCGCTCCTTCCCGAGCTGGAGGCATCCATCAACACCGAGCCGCAGCACATTGCGGCACTCTACCCAAATAGCCGCCATCCGCCGCTAAACGTGCGGGCGATTATCGATTATTACCTCGACGCGTTCGGCTCCCCGCCTTACTGGCAGTCTGAGGCAGATTGAATACATAAGAAAAAGCCTCCCGAATAAATCATCCGGGAGGCTTCGTAGGTGGGGGAAACTCAGCGTTCATTAGTCGTCCCATTTATAGCTTAACCAGGCAGCGATAAAGCCAAAGAACAGAATCATTCCGAGAACTGCCATAAATACGTTCATATTGCCTAACATGTCTAACCCTCTTTTTACTGGATTTCGATAGAAATACCTCGCGATGAATGAAATGGTTTACTCAGACGAGCGGACCTAGTGTATCGCCTAAAACTTAAACAAAGCCTATCCGCAAGTAAATTATTAACAAAAGCAATGATCGGTTGTTACATCCTGCCGCGCTTCACCCGGTGGCTTTCAGCACTGAAACGCCCTTTTCTCTTATCGCCTCGATCCAGGCCGGGTCCGCATCATCGTCAACTACCACGGTGTTGATCATGGACAGGCCACCGATCGCGAACGAAGACGCTGCGTTGATTTTTTCCGGTGAGGCTAACACCACCGTCTCCGCGGCTCTGCCTGAAAATGCCCGTTTGATGCACGCCTCTTCATAATCTCCCGTGGTCAGCCCGGCATCCGGATGAATGCCGGTAACCCCCATGAAAAACAGATCCGCATGAATTGCGCTGATGCTTTCAACCGCCGCCGCGCCGACGCTAACGATGGAGTGTTTGTATAAGCGCCCCCCGATGAGAATCACCTCAATTAGGGGATGATTGACCAAACCCAGCGCAATGTTAGGGCTGTGCGTCACAACGGTGATGTTGAGATCGGGCGGCAGGAACGTCACCATCTCCGCCGTGGTGGTTCCACCGTCAATCATCACGACCTGGCCGGAAGCGATCAGCCGCGCTCCCCGCTGCGCAACCTTTCTTTTGGCATCCAGCTTCAGCGACTGACGGGACGCAAACGGTGCGACGGCAGCGGACGCCGGCAGCGCGCCGCCGTGAACGCGCTGTAGTCGCCCTTCTGCCGCCAGCTCGCGCAAATCACGGCGGATGGTGTCCTCGGATACGGCAAAATAAAGACTGAGCGCCTTTGACTGTACCTGACCTTCGGCGTCCAGTTTTTCAAGGATCAATTGCTTTCGCTGGCTGGTGAGCATCTGTTTTCCCGACATTGCATGTTTTATCTTGATGTTGCACGAAAATGCTGTTTATGATGCTTACTCTACGTAAGGAGAGGTCAACGTGCAATCAAAACGTGCAGATATCCGCATTATCGCGGACGAAGTGTTGTCTGATAACTGGTACATCCTCAAAAAATATACCTTCGACCAGCAGCGGCGCGAGGGCGAATGGCAGCGTCAAAGCCGCGAGGTCTACGATCGCGGCAACGGCGCGACTATCCTGCTTTATAACCGCGATAGGAAAACCGTCATCCTGACCCGACAGTTCCGCTTCCCGGTATTTATCAACGGGCATCCGGACGATCTTATTGAGGCCGCAGCCGGACTGCTGGACAACATGGATCCCGAAAGCCGCATCAGGGCGGAAGCCGAGGAAGAGACAGGCTTTAAGGTTTCACGCGTCGAGAAGATTTTTGAGGCGTATATGAGCCCCGGCTCGGTGACGGAAAAGCTCTATTTCTACGTGGCGGAGTACCATCCCCAGGACAAAACCGGCGCTGGCGGCGGGATTAAGGCTGAAGGAGAAGATATCGCCGTGCTGGAAATGCCGCTCGAGGAGGCGCTCCGGGGCATCGAATCGGGTCTTATCGTTGATGGCAAAACCATCATGCTGCTGTACCACGTTGCGCTAAAAGATCTGCTATAACCGCGTGCTCTCAGATACCTGCCCCGATGCGGGTATCTGCCTGTGCTATGCTTGCTGGACGATGCATAAAGGAGAGAAATCATGGCCGACTGGAACCCTTCCCTGTACCTGCAGTACGGCGCCGAACGCACCCGCCCCGCCGCCGAGCTGCTGGCCAGAGTCCCGCTGGATGACGTCAGCAAGGTTGTCGATCTCGGCTGTGGGCCGGGCAACAGCACGGCGTTGCTGAAACAGCGCTGGCCTTCCGCGCACGTTACCGGCGTGGATAACTCCCCGGCAATGCTGGAACAGGCGCGCGCTGCGCTGCCGGACTGCCATTTTGTTGAGGCGGATATTCGCCAGTACCGGCCGGAACAGCCACTCAGCCTGATCTACGCCAACGCCTCGCTGCAGTGGGTCCCCGATCATTACGACCTTCTTCCGCACCTGGTCTCCCTGCTGCACCTGAACGGCGTGCTGGCGATTCAAATGCCGGACAACTGGCTTGAGCCGACGCATGTCGCCATGCGGGAAGTGGCCTATGAGCAAGGCTATCCGGATCGCGGAAGAGAGCCGCTCCCCGGCGTGCATGCCTACTACGATATCCTGACGGAAGCCGGTTGCGACGTTGATATCTGGCGGACCACCTACTTTCATAAAATGACGTCACACCAGGCGATTATCGACTGGGTGAGCGCCACCGGCCTGCGCCCGTGGCTGCAGGAGCTGAGCGAAAGCGAGCAAAAGCGCTTCCTGCAGCGCTATCATGCCCTGCTGGAGGAGCAGTATCCGCTCCAGGAAAACGGGCAAATACTGCTGGCCTTCCCGCGCCTGTTTATGGTCGCACGTCGCGAGCCGTGAACTACGAGCGCGCCTCTTTCAGCAGCTGCTGAATCACCTGCTCCTGCTTTTCATTATTTCCTTCGCCGAACGACGCGTAGCGCAGCTGGCCCTTAGCATCGAAATAGTAATGCGCGGGCCAGTACTGGTTTCCAAACGCGTTCCAGATTGTGTAGTTATTATCCGTCACCACGCGGTACGGCAGTTGCCACTTATCGATCGCCTTTTTGACTGACGAGAGCGGCTTTTCCCAGGGGTATTCAGGCGTATGGACACCAATCACGACCAGCCCCTGCTGCCGGTACTTATTCGCCCAGTCGCGCACGTGCGGGAGCGCGTGCTGGCAGTTGATGCAGTCCCACGTCCAGAAATCAACCAGTACGACCTTGCCCCTTAGCGATTCAGACGTGACAGGGTCACCGTTTAGCCAGCCGGTTCCCCCGCTCAGCGACGGCAACGCGCTGCTGGTCACCGGCTCGACAACGGGCTGGAGCTTCACCGCGGGCGCCGCGGGTTTTGCAAGCCTGAGCAGCGTGGTCTCCAGCCTGTCGGCCACGCCGTTCGCGCCCTTGAGCGCCGACGATAATCCGGTGGCATTCAGCGCGACGGCGGCCAGCATCACGACTCCCGCCCCCTGGCGGAGCCTCTCCATCAGCGCCGATTTTGCGCGCAGCGGCGCTACAATCTTGCGCCCGCCCGCCACCAGAAGGCCCAGCATCAGCGCGCACCCGCCGCCGTATGCCGCCAGCAGCAATCCGGTGGCGATAGCCGAATGCCCGGCAACGTTAAGGCTAAAAATCGCGCCTAAAATCGGCCCCGCGCACGGGGACCAAAGCAGGCCGACGGCAAGCCCCGCTAAAAATGCGGACGTCACGCCGCGCGTCCTGCTGCTGCCGGTATTGAGCAGGTTCCCGACGCTGACCGCAGGCCCTGCAAGCCGCTGGGCAACGGACGGAAAAATCAGGGCAAGCGCCGCGGCGGTCAGAGCGACGAGGGCAACCCAGCGTCCAATCAGGGTAGCGTTGACGATCCAGTCGCTCGCCGCGGTCACCGCCAGCGCAACCAGCGTAAACATGGCGACCATCCCGGCAAGCAGCGCCAGAATATGCCGCCGCTGCCCCTGAAATCCGGCAAAAAGCAGCGGAATGACGGGGAGCGTACAGGGGCTGAGCAGGCTCACCATCCCGCCCAAAAACGCAATTATCAGAAACATAATGACCTCACGGAAACGTCACCTGCGATGTTGCAGTGACGTCATTTCACCGTGCGGGTGTGTATCGAATGTGTTCGAAAAGGCGGGTTTTGTCTGCGCGTGTATCCTGCTTAGGCGGGATACAAAGCCGTACAATTATTCGCGCGGGAGCGTGACGGACACGTCCAGCCCGCCTTCCTGACGATTCGTCAAACGCAGGGTGCCCTTCAGCTGCGCGGTAAGCTGCGCCGCGATCGCCAGCCCCAGCCCCGTGCCGCCGGTGTCGCGGTTGCGCGAGGTTTCAACGCGGTAAAATGGCTGCAGCACTGCCTCCAGCTCCGCGTCAGGAATGCCCGGCCCGTTGTCCGTAACGTGAATCACTATTTTGTCCCGGTGGTTTTCCAGCGCGATAACCGCCTCATCGCCAAATTTTAGCGCGTTGTCCAGCAGGTTGGTCATTACCCTGCGCAGCGCCTGCGGGCGAGTCACTACCGGAAGGCGCTCGTCCGCTGCACGAAACTGCACGCTTTTACCAATGTCCTGGTAGTCGCTGGCGATGCTGTTGATCCAGGCATTCAGCTCCATTTTGAGCGAGGTCTCTTCGAGGGATTCTGATGACCGGGCATACGCAATGCCCTCCCGCACCAGGCGCGACATGTTATCGAGGTCGTTCAGCAGCTTGTCGCGCAGATCGGGGCTTTCCGCCATTTCCACCCGCAGCTTCATCCGCGTGATGGGGGTTTGCAGGTCGTGAGAAATCGAGGCCAGGATCTGGGCGCGTTCGCGCAGGTAGGACTGAATGCGCGACTGCATGGCGTTAAAGGCGTGCGCGGCGCGGCGAACCTCGGACGGCCCCTTTTCGCTCATCGGCGAATGCGCCGCCGGGTCGAGCGAATCTACCGCGCGGGTAAACTGCGATAAAGGCCGCACCACCTGACGAACGGCGATCCAGGAGCAGATCGCAACCAGCAGAAGCTGCAGCACCAGGACTACGGGCAGCCAGCTGGCGACGGGCGGCATTCGGGGAACCAGATCGATGGTGAGCGGCTCGCCGTCGCCGAGGATAAGATGTGCCTGAATGTGCGAAACCGGTCCGGGTACGGCCGTGAAGGTCAGCGGATAGCGAGGAGAAAGCGTATTGGTTAAGGTGCGAATCGCATCCTGCGAGCGCTTATCCTTCGGGGCAGCCCCCGGCTCGCCGGGGCCAAGCACGTAGCGGTAGTTGCCGCGCTGCAGCCTTTCCAGCCACTGGGGGCGCTCGCCTGCGGGCAGCCGGTCGAGAATGGCCACGCTGGTCGCTACGTCATACTCCAGGTTTCCAAGCATGACGCTGCGGGCGCTGCGCGTGCGTTCGAGCATAACCAGGGTCAGGCTGAGCGAGTTCGCCAGAATCAGTCCTGACAACACCACGATCAGCAGCCTGGCCAGTAATGAGCGCGGCCATAACCTCATTCGCTGGCCTCAACGATCGTCACCGGCATCGTAAACACGTAGCCTTCGCTGCGCACGGTTTTAATGTAGGCCGGCGTTCGCGCATCTTCATTCAAACGCTGGCGAACGCGGCTGACCAGCAGGTCGATGGAGCGCTCGAACAGCTCGGCGTCGCGCCCCTGGGTAAGATTCAGCAGCTGATCGCGCGTCAGCACGCGCTGAGGATGGTCGAGGAACACGCGCAGCAGGCGATATTCCGCGCCGCTGAGCGCCACGATCATCCCCTCGTTATCAATAAGGTGGCGGGCCACGGTGTCAAGCTGCCAGTCGCCGAACATCACCAGCCGCCCCGCCTCGGTTACCTGAAGGTTAGGCGGCATGGTGCGAAAGCGGCGCAGAATGGCCTTGATGCGCGCCAGCAGTTCCCGGGCCACAAAGGGTTTAACCACGTAGTCATCGGCCCCCATCTCCAGCCCCAGAATGCGGTCGGTGTCTTCGTTGCGCGCCGTCAGCATCAGGATCGGCAAATCTTTATGCCTGCTGCTGCGAAGCTGTCGGCACAGCGTCAGGCCATCGTCGCCGGGCATCATCACGTCCAGCACGACGAGGTCGATATGCTGCTTCTCAAGCACCGCGCGCATCTCTTTGCCGTTGGCCGCGCCCGAGGCGTGATAGCCGGACTTCACAAGATAATCCACGATCAGTTCGCGAATATCCCTGTCGTCATCGACGACAAGGATATGATCAATATGCTCCACCGCAGGCTCCTGAATGAGGGGTAACGGATTGAAAATAGCACATTTCAGAGCTTGTCCGCGTCGATCACCGCGTTAACGAAATCCTGCGGGTCTTCCTGCGGGGGATTGTGGCCCACGGTCGCGCCAAAGGTGCGGTGTTCGTATTTACCGGTAAACTTGCTGGCGTAGGCCTGCGGGGCGGGATGCGGCGCGCCGTTGTTACCGCCTTCAATGGTAATCGTCGGAACGGTGATGTTCGGCAGCGCGGCAAGCTTTTGCTCGTAGCCATCGTATTTACGCTCGCCTTTTTCCAGGCCTAAACGCCAGCGGTAGTTGCTCAGGGTCACCGCAACGTGGTCGGGGTTATCCAGGGATTTGGCGCTGGCGCTGAAGGTCGCGTCGCTGAATTTCCAGTCCGGAGAGGCCTGGGACCAGATCAGGCGGGCAAAATCATGGGTGTTTTTGGCATAGCCCGCCGCGCCGCGCGGGGTCGCGAAATAAAACTGATACCACCACTGCTGTTCCGCTTTCGGCGGCAGCGGCTGTTTACCCACCGCCTGGCTGCCGATCAGATATCCGCTCACGGAGACCAGCGATTTCACGCGCTCCGGCCACAGCGCCGCCACGATGTCGGCAGTACGCGCGCCCCAGTCGTAACCGGCGAATACCGCCTGCCTGACGTTCAGCGCGTCCATCAGGTCAACAACGTCTTTTGCCAGCGCCGAAGGCTGTCCGTTGCGCGGCGTTTTATCTGACAGGAAGCGCGTGGTGCCGTAGCCGCGTAAAGAAGGGACAATCACGCGATAGCCTTTCGCCGCCAGCGCGGGAGCAACCTCAGCGTAGCTGTGAATGTCGTACGGCCAGCCGTGCAGCAGGATCACCGGCTGCCCGTCTTTCGGACCAATATCGACGTAGCCGACGTTCAGAACGCCCGTCTTGATTTGATGGACCTGATTAAATGCGGCAGCGAAGTCTTTGCCCGTCGCTTCGGCCTGGCAGGACATGACGGTACCCAGTGAAACGGTTAAAGCCAGGGTTGAGGAAGCAAATTTGCTAAACATGGTGTTATCTCCGATTGCGTTGAGTTCACGGGGATATAACACCAAGTTTTTGTATAGCGGATGTGTGCGAAAGCGCCCTTTTTGCAAGGCTGTGTATGTCTCTCGGGCGCAGATACAGTGTGATACAAACCCGCGCGGGGGCTAAAGCGAAATGCGGTAGCGGACGTAATCATCGGCTTCGCCAAAGCGATCGTACAGCTTGCGTGCCGGGTTACTCTCGCGCGTTACCCAGTACAGCTTCGACCACCCTTCGCCTCTGCCTTCGGCTATCAGCGCGTCGATGAGGGCCTGACCGGCACCCGCACCGCGCGCGGCTTCATCGACAAACAGATCTTCCAGATAGCAGATCGGCGCCGTTGACCAGGTGCCCTCATGCAGCACGCAGAGGGCAAATCCAATCACCTTGCCGTCGATTTCCGCCACCCGGCAAAACAGCGATGAAAGCGGGTTCAGCGCCCTTTCCCACGTGCAGGCGGTGACGGATTCGTCCAGGCTACAGCCGTAAAAATGGGTATAGCCGTCCCACAGCGGACGCCAGCGGGAATAATCTTCTGCGCGCAATGCTCTGATAGTTACGGTCATGTTGTCCTCGATGTTGCGTAAGCCAATGAATATCAGCAGGCTTGCGTGGAGTGTGGTAAAAATCAACATACCAGAAGGCAGAATGAAAATGGAGAATTGCAGATGACGATACCCACGCTGACCACGGCGCGCCTGGTGCTCAAGCCGCTGACGGCGGACGACGCGCCGCAGATCCAGCAGCGCTATCCCCACTGGGAAATTGTGCGCTACATGGTGTCATCCGTGCCGTGGCCCTACCCGGACGATGGCGCGGAAAGCTACGTGAATAACGTTGCGCTGCCGGACATGGAAAAAGGCATTGCCTGGTTCTGGAGCATTCGCCGCAAGGACGCGCCCGACGAGCTGATGGGCATCATCTGCCTGTACGACGTGGAGGATAACAACCGCGGATTTTGGCTGGCTCCGGCGTTTCAGGGCCAAGGCTACATGCGCGAAGCGAGCATCGCGGCGACCGACTTCTGGTTTAACACCCTGAACAAGCCGGTGCTGCGCGCGCCGAAGGCGGCGGCCAACGCCCGCTCCCAGCGCATCTCTGCCAGCAGCGGCATGCGTCTGATCCGCACGGAAAAGAAACCGTACGTCAGCGGGCTGTTGGACTCCGAGCTGTGGGAAATTACCCGCGACGAGTGGAACGCCCGCTACGTCAGCTGATAATGCTTGTCCGGCACGATGCGCTCGGGAATAGTCTCTTCATCGTTCATCTGCAGCAGGTCCCGCTCCATCGCGTTGCAGATGGCATCCAGCGGTAAATCGTTATCCTCCGTGCCGAACGGATCTTCAAGCTCTTCCGCCAGCGTGTCCAGCGAGATAAAGGTGTAGGAGATCAGCGCGGAGACGAACGGCGTCATGTAGTGCAGGTCCACGACCAGCGCGAACGGCAGCATGATGCAGAACAGGTAAACCGTGCGGTGGAGGATCAGCGTATAGGCAAACGGCACCGGCGTGTTGGCGATGCGCTCGCACCCGGCGAGGACCACGGACATATCGTTGAGGCGGTTGTTGAGGCTGTGGAAAAGAATATCCGAAAGCTGCCCTTCCCGCCGCCGCACGGCCAGCCACTCGCCCATCATCAGCAGAATGCGGTTCGCCGGAGAGCTTGCCGCCATCGCCCTGCTGAGATTTTCCTCGGAGAGATACCCTGACAGCCGTTCCGACTGAGGCTGGCGGCGAAGCGTCATCCGCAGGCAGTGCGCGAACGCAATTTGCATGCGGACAAATTCGCCGAGGTGCGGATCGTCCGGCAGCGTGTTTTTTACCTCGCGAAACAGCGACCGAGCCGCTATCATCAGCTGCCCCCACAGCAGCCTTGCCTCAACGTAGCGCGAATAGCAGGCGTTATTGCGAAAGCCGAGGAAAATAGCGATGGCCACGCCGAGAATGCTGAACGGGGCGACGGTGAATTTGATGCCAAGCGAGGTATACCACGGCAGCATCGCGATCACGGCAATGGAAAGCAGGAAGTTGAGCAGCAGTCGGGTGTAAATCTTCGGCAGGACCGAGCCGTGCCAGACGAAAATCAGTTGTAGCCAGTGCTGTTGGGGACGAACAATCATAGTCAGCTTCAGGAAAGATAAAGAGCGCGACTATTAAACGTGATCGCCATCACGGTTGCAAGCTTGTTAACGGAAGTTTGCCATTTAACTACTGCGAGGCGAAAACCGCACGATGCTGAGGTGATTTTTAAAAAAAGGGGTATTTAGTATGTTGTAACTAAGTACATCCGTTTTAAAAGGGGACGTCATGTGCTGACCGTCCCCTGTCCTGATTAGCAGAGCGGTTTTACCGCCTCACGCATTCCCCGAAGCAGAATGGCATCGAGATCGCGCGTCACCTGGTCAACCAGTCCGTTCAGTTGGGTGAGATCTTCCCCCCAGTGTTCCTCTACGCTCAGCACCGCCAGCACCAGCGCGCGGGTGCTGATTTGTCCGTCATGATGCTGCGCCCACAATTGCTGATAACGCTCAAGCCAGTGGGCATCGTCCTGCACCGGATAGCGCTCGCCGTTACGCTCCGCGCGGTAGAAGGCCATCAGCGCCGCCAGCGCAAAGGTCAGCCGGGCCGGTAATTTGCCGCGCTTCGCCCCTTTCAGCAGCTGCGGCAGTATGCGCGTGCGGTATTTTGTCATGCCGTTGAGCGCAATCGACAGCAGCTGGTGCTTGATATACGGGTTGCGAAAACGTCCGGTGACCGCGCGGGCGAAGGACTCCAGCTCGTCGCGCGGCAGATCCAGCACGGGAATAATCTCCTCGTAGATTGCCCGCTCAACGAAAGAACAGATCTGGGCATCGTTCATGGCGTCCCCTACCGTGTCGAGCCCCGCCTGATACGCCACCGGCACCAGCGCCGTGTGCGCCCCGTTAAGAATCGCCACCTTGCGCTCTTTATACGGCTTGATGTCATCGACGATCAGCACGTTGAGCGGAAACTCCGTTAGCCGCAGCTCCTGCGCAAGCGACGCGGGCCCCTGAATGACAAACAGGTAGAAGTGTTCCGCGGTGTCGAGGAACGCGTCGTGGTAGCCGAGCGAGGCTTCCAGTTCGGCCACCTCGTCACGCGGATAGCCCGTCACAATGCGGTCGACGAGCGTGGAGCAGAAGCAGTTTGCCTCCTCCAGCCACTGCGAAAATGCAGCCGGCAGCGCCCACTCCCGCGCGTACTGCATCACCAGCTCGCGCAGCGCCTCGCCGTTGTAATCAATCAGCTCGCACGGAATGATAATCCAGCCTTTGTCTTTCGCCCCGTCGAAATGGCTGAAGCGCTCGAACAGCAGGCGCGTAAGCTTCGCCGGATAGCTGACGGCAGGCGCGTCTTCAAAACGATCGCCCGCGTGATAGCTAATGCCCGCTTCCGTGGTGTTGGAAAAAACAAAGCGGATATCGGGATTGTGGGCGAGCCTGAGAAATTCATCGTAGTGGCTATAGACGCTAATTTCGCGGTTTACGGAGCGGATCAGACGAGATTCGCTTACCGCTTCGCCTTTCTCATTCAGGCCGCGAATAATCGTAGTGTACAGCCCGTCCTGGGTACTGAGCGACGGCGGGAAGTCGCTGTCAATTGGGCGCACAACCACAACGCCCGCGTTGAGATCGGTATGTTCATTTAAGAGGTCGATTTGCCAGTCGATAAAGGCGCGAAGGAAGTTGCCTTCGCCAAACTGAATGATACGTTCAGGGTAGAGAGCACCGGGGAAATCACGACGGTTGAGTGTGTTCACAATGGGTTCCTTGATTGATTAGTCATACAGCCTCATGCAATTGGTGTAATAACTTATCAAAACATTTCGACCAGGAACCCTGTTTTGATCAATTCATCGCGTCATTGTGTAAAACACTCACAAAAACTTATAGAAGAGCGAGGTTGCGGTCATTTCACCGTCCGGCATGAGGGCATAGCGCGGAATTTCTCCCGCTTTTTGCCAGCCCGCGCGCTGGTAGAAGGTTTCCGCGCCGCTGCCGGTTGCGGTATCCAGCATCAGCACGCTTTTTCCCTGCTCGCGGGCCTGCGCCTCAAGCGCCTCCATCAGCGCCATCGCGGCCCCCTGACGGCGCGCCTTGTCATGCACCAGCAGCTTTGCCACGTCCGCCCGGTGCGGCTGGTTTTCAGGCTGGTCAGTAATTAACTGCACCGTACCGATGAGCGCATTTTGCTCATCAAAGCAGGCCAGCACGGTGCGCTCACCGCGTCCGACGCTCTCGGCCACGCCGAGCCAGAACGCGCGCGCCTTCTCGGGGGTAAAGGGCAGCATAAAGCTAACGGATGCGCCGCCGCGCACGCAATTGTCGAGAACAGCGGAGAGCGCATCAATGTGGGACAAAATACCGTCCCGGGTAAGGGATGTGATATGCATTAAGAGGTCCGTTTTTTTAAGGCTATGTCGCACTCTACTTTGCTTTTAACATTTTCTTAACGCAACGGCCTTTATCATAGGATTTTGCAATGTCACCTTTCCAGGCGGCGCTGCTGCTTCATGGCATACATTTTCTCGTCGGCGCATTTCAGCCACTGCTGCACGTCGTTGCCCTGATGATCAAACTCGCTCACGCCCCACGAGAAGGCCAGCGCCCACGGGTGCAGCCGACGCGCGTTGTAGCTCTCGACCTGCCCGGAGAGATAGTGCATCGCTATCCAGCCGCCCTGCTCGTCCGTGTCCGCAAACAGAACCGCAAACTCATCTCCGCCGAAGCGCACCAGCAGATCGGCCTCGCGGAAGGAGGCGCGCATCAATGAGGCCATCGCCTTTAGCGCTTTGTCGCCCTCTTCGTGACCGTAAAGATCGTTGATCGATTTGAAGTGGTCCAGGTCGATCCAGCCGAGCGTGAGCGGCTCCGCCCGACGGCGGGCAGACGAGAGGGTAAACTGGACAAACTGATTAAACCCGCGTCGGTTAAAAAGCCCGGTTAAATCGTCGGTTGTCGCCGCGCTGACGGCGGCAAACTCGTCCTCCGCCAGCGCGCCTAGATCGCTTAGCACCGCGAGATCCGCGGCGCTAAACTCCCGTGGCTGGTAATCAATCAGGCACAGCGACCCGACGCTGGCCCCGTCGCGCAGGCGCAGCGGAAACCCGGCGTAAAAACGCACGCCCGGCTCACCGGCCACCAGCGGATTATCGGCAAAACGATCGTCCCGAAGCATGTCGCCGACCACCAGCGGCGCCTCGCTGAGGATCGTGTGGCCGCAGAATGAGATATTGCGCGGCACCGTTTCTGGAGCATTGCCGTCGGCAGATTTAACAATCAGGGTATGTTCATCTATCAGATTGACCATCGCCAGAGGGACCTGGAAGACTCGTTTAGCCAGCCGCGTGAGGCGATCGAACGCGGGGGACGCGCCGGGCTCAAGCAGCCCTGACTCACGCAGCGCATCTAAACGCTCTTTTTCATTAGCGGGAATTTCCGGTGATTTCATGACGTCTCCTTGTGCCGGGCTCATATCAAAGCGTAGCTTACGCAGAGGCTTTGTCATGCGGGGAACGAGGGTTTATACCCGCTCCGTGCCTCTGTCGGCATTGACCACCCCGGTTTCATGCAACAGCCGCGCGCTGGTGCGGTTTCGCCCGGCTTTTTTCGAGCGATAGAGAAAATCATCCGCCTCGGCCATCAGCTTGTTGAAAACCTCCGTCAGCTGCCATGATTCTGCTTTGCCGCTTCCCAGCCCGATGCTAACGGTTAAAAAGATGGTTTGCTGGCGCCACGTAAAGGGATGGTGAGCGATTGCCTGGCGAATACGCTCCGCCAGCGCAAAGCCGTGCTGCTCGTCACCCGCGTTTACCACAACGGCAAACTCTTCTCCGCCCATTCGCGCCACCATGCCGTCCTCGCCGACAACCTGCTGCACCTTGTGGGCAAAGGTCGTCAGCACGCGGTCGCCGCACTCGTGTCCATAGTTATCGTTAATGCTTTTGAAATAGTCGATATCCAGCAGCATCACCGTCAGAAAACGCGAATGACGGTGAGCCTCTTCGTGCTTAAGCGCTTCATACAGGCCGGATCGCGAGTAGACGTGGGTCAGGAAATCATAGTCCGCGCGCAGCGAAACCTGATGGATCAGCGAGTTAATCGCCGCCACGCTCACGGAGACCATCACCGGGCAAATCGCCATGGTCGCAATGCCAAGGCGCGCAGAGAACATCAGCGGCGTTGAAAGCGGCGCCTCAACGGCAATGTTGATCACCGAGTTAGCGACCAGCACCACTTCGGTCGCGCCGGTCACGAAGGTGATAAGGCAGGTGGTCGGGAGCGAATAGCGCACCGCACACCAGATCAGCGCGGGCAGCGGAAAGGCTAGCGCCCCTGCTCCGCCAATCACCACCGACGCGATGACCGACACCGTCAGCGCCAGCACCGGTAAAAGCTGTTCTGGCCGCACGCGCATGCGCTGCGCGGGCATTTTCATTGCCAGAATGCAGGGAACGATCAGCACGCCCGTTGAAAACTGCTCGCTAAACCAGTCGGCAAACAGCGGCCAGAAGGTATGGCTGTCGATGCCGACGGATCCGATGGCCCCCAGCAGCGCGCAGAGCAGCGCGGCAACCAGGCAGTAATTAAACAGCCTCAGGGCGTTAATCGGATCGGGCGTCGATTTTCGCAGGCGTTTGTCGCGCAGCACCAGCAGGGCTACCGTCACGATAAAGACCATATTAGACAGGTTGATGACCAGAGAGGCCATTCCCCAGCTGGTGGTGAAGGCATCGTAGAGCAGCATGGCGACATACGACACCGCGTAATAATGCAGGCGATTGAGGTAGGCATAGCGGGCAAAGATCCCCGCCATCACGCCGTTCAGCGGCCAAAACAGCGACAGCGCCTCAACCAGACGCAGCTCCGCCCCGATGAAATAAAACAGCGTGGTCAGGATGAAAATGCCCACCGCGTTACGCAGTGCGCTCTCTGGTCGAAAAAACGTAAACGATGAGATAGCAGGCCCCATTAAATATCAGTCCACATAATCACTTATGGCAATTATTTCGGTCGCCAGCAGGGTTATTGAAAGGTTATATGCATCTATAGCACATCTTTGACACCTTTGTTCAGCCGTCAATTCTGGGCGTTCATCTGCAATACAAGCCAGCGGTGAATGACGCTCACGACGTATCGCTGCTGCCGCGCGGTCAGCGCTTCGCCCTGCGCAATATTGTGCCACTTCGCCAGACAGCCGCGACAGCAGGTTGCGGTGGCGTGCTGGGCGATAAAGACCGGGTGGCCGCGCATGGGGGTTTGCCTGCCGTCATTGGCGGGATGCGCGGGGGCAAGGCGCTTCGCCACGAAGTCAGCCGCGTGCTGGTCAATGGTTTCCGCCCCTTTATCCCAGCAGTACTGCCGCTCTTTTACGCCAAGCTTAAAGCGCGAGCGGAACGTCGAACGCGCCAGGCGCGCAAAAAGAGGATCAAGCTCAGACATCAGTACACCGAACGCCCCAGCCGCTGGGTGAGGCGTTCCAGCGCGGCGACGCCCGCCAGCGAGTTACCCGTTTCGTCCAGCTCCGGGCTCCAGACGGCGATGGCCATCTCGTGCGGAACGATTGCCACCACCCCGCCGCCGACGCCGGATTTTGCCGGCAGCCCAACGCGCCACGCGAACTCTCCGGCATTCTGATACATGCCGCTGGTCGCCATCAGGGCGTTGATCTGGCGCGCCTGCATTGAGGAGACCACTTCCTGCGACAGATGAGGCGCATGGCCCTGGTGTGCCAGAAACAGAAAGGTCTGCGCCAGCTCCACGCAGCTCATCTTCAGCGCGCAGTAGTGGAAATAGTTTTGCAGCACGGTCGCCACGTCGTTGTGAAAATTACCAAAGGACTTCATCAGCCAGGCGATGGCCGCGTTGCGGGCGGAGTGCTCGAACTCGGAGCGAGCCACCACCGGATCGTAGGCAATGTCCTGCACGCCGGAGAGCTGGCGCACGATTTCCAGCATCCGCTGGCGCGGCGCGCTGAGGCGGCTTTGCAGCATATCGCACACCACCAGCGCCCCGGCGTTAATGAACGGGTTGCGCGGCTTGCCCTGCTCGATTTCGAGCTGAAGAAGCGAGTTAAACGGCTGGCCGGAGGGGTCTTTGCCCACGCGCTGCCAGATTTCGTTTTCATCATACTGACGCATCGCCGCGACCAGGCTCAGCACCTTCGAGATCGACTGAATGGAAAAACGCTCGCTCGCGTCGCCCGCCTGAAAGCGCTGGCCGTCAACGGTGCAAATGGCAATACCGAGCTTTTCCCCGCTGACGGAAGCCAGCGCGGGAATATAGTCCGCTACCTTGCCCTGCCCCAGTAACGGGCGCACCTGCGCCAGAATTTCATCCAGCATCTCATTATGAATGACCGCAGCCACACTTTGCTCCTTGCCCTCAGGCTAAAAACGGGCTGCGAGTATAACAGACGCCGCCGCGTTACGTCAGGCGGGCAGGCGAAAACGCGAAACGGCATGCAGCAAAAGATCCGACTTCTGGTGCAGGCGCGATGAGGCCGCGGACGCCTCTGACACCAGCGCGTCCGTCCGGTGCGAGACCTGATTCAGGGAGTGAAGCCGGTGCGTCATTTGATAAATGCTCTCCCCCTGGCTCTGCGTCGCGGCGGAGATCTCATTGAGCAAACCACTAAGGTTCGCCACCAGCCCGGTGACCTGCTGCAGATTGTCCTCCATGCGGCTCACCGCCCTCGAGCCGTCTTCGATGCCCTGCAGGGAGTGGTTAATCAGCTCCTGAATGGTTTGCGTGGAGTGGCTGCTCTTTCTCGCCAGCAGGCCTACCTCTTTTGCCACCACCGCAAAGCCGCGCCCCTGGTTTCCCGCATGGGCCGCTTCAATCGCGGCATTCAGGGCCAGAATGTTGGTCTGAAACGCCACGCTGTCGATCATCGCCACGATCCCGCGCATTTCTGACGATCGGGCAACGATCGTCTGCATCGACGCATTCACGGTGGACATCATCGCGTCGCCGCCCGCAGCGGCCTGGCGCGCCTCATCCGCCCGCGCGCTGGCGAGCTTCGCATATCCGGTATTGCCTTCAACGTGGGTTTCCAGCGCGGCAATATGCGCCGTCACGTCGCTAAGCGCTTTTGCCTGGCGCGCCGACTGCTGGTAAAGCTTCTCGTTGCCCTGCGCCAGCGCGCCTATGTTTTCCACCATAGACGCCGAAGCGTCGCTCACCTGCGTCACCAGCTGCTGTAGCCCGTTCTGCATGGTGGAGATACTGCCGTGGAGCTGTTCAATTTCGCGGTTAAAGCGCACCACGCCCGGCGGCGTTCCGGACAGGTCGCCCGCGGCCAGCTGGTTGATATGCGCGATCAGGCGGCGCAGCGGCGTAATGACCCACTTCGCCATGCCAAACCACACGGCAATGGCGATCGCCAGCAGCGCCAGCGGAGCAAACAGGAACAGGGTTTGCAGGCTGGAAAGCCCCTCCGTCAGGGACTGCCGCCCCTGTATCGCCCGCTTCTCGCTGGCCTGCTGGTAGCGGGCGTAGTTATCGTTGAAGTCGGTCTGAAACGCCTGCGCCGGTACGGCAAAGAACGCGTCGATGGAATTTGATTCCACCAGCCCTGTCGCCTGCTCCTGAATAGCGCCGTAAAACAGCTGATAGCTGCTCACCAGCGCCTCGTCGCGCGGTGGATTGAGCGCCAGCCACGCTTCCCACGCCCGGTGAGAATCCGCCAGCGCTTTCTGCGCGTCGTCCATCAGGCTGTGCCAGCTCCCCTCCGAGCCGGTCTCTTTATCCTGCATAAAATAGACGCCAGAGCGGTTGAGAAGGTCGCTTGCCGCCAGCAGCGAAACCCGCGCCCGATCCAGCTTGCCCTGCTGCTGCCAGGCGAGCTGATTATGACGTTCGTTACGCTGGGCCTCCCGCAGCGAGGAGGTCAGCAGGAAGGATGAAGAGAGCTGAAGCGCGGAGAAAAGCCCGATAATACAGAAGATGCCGGCAAGAAGGCCAAACCGACGGGGAACGATGCGCAGCGCAATACGGCGAAAAATTTGCGTTAGGTTCATAATTTTCTTTCGGTAACAATATGTTAGACGCGAACGAGTCTACGAAACGAAAATGACAGAACCATTGCAGCTACATGACAGGCGGGGACTGTACCGGGCAGGAAAGCCCCGCCCGGCATGCGTTTATACGCGGTCCTTCCACACCGTTTGCACGTTGCAGAACTCGTGCAGGCCGAAGTGCGAAAGCTCGCGCCCGAAGCCGCTTTTCTTCACGCCGCCAAACGCCACGCGGGCGTCGCTGGCGCTGTAGCCGTTGATAAACACGCCGCCGCACTCCAGCTCGCGGGAGAATTTATCTGCCAGATCCGCGTTGGCGGTAAAGACGGTCGCGGACAGCCCGAAGTCGCTGTCGTTTGCCAGCGCCAGCGCGTGGGCCGCGTCTTTGGCAACGGTTATCGCCGCCACCGGGCCGAACAGCTCCTGGCGGAACGCGGTCATCTCCGGCGTGACGTTACACAGTACTGTTGGTGCGTAGTAGTTACCGTTACCGGCAACTTTCTCACCGCCCAGTAATAGCGTTGCCCCTTCAGCCAGCGTAGCCTCAACCTGCTGATGCAGCTCGTCGCGCAGATCGAAACGCGCCATCGGGCCCAGGTAGTTTTCTTCAACCTCCGGTGCGCCCATCTTCAGTGCAGCGGTCATCTCAACAAAACGCTGTGTAAAGCGCTCGGCGATGCCTTCCTCCACGATAAAGCGCTTCGCCGCGGCGCACACCTGCCCGGTGTTCTGGTAGCGACCGGCCACCGCCGCCTTCACGGCCAGCTCGAGATCGGCATCGTTCAGGACGATAAACGGATCGGACCCGCCCAGCTCCAGCACGCATTTTTTCAGCGCGGCCCCCGCCTGCGCGCCAATCGCCGCCCCCGCGCGCACGCTGCCGGTTACGGTAATGGCCGCGATGCGGCGATCGTTAATCGCCTGGCTGACGCCCTCATTGGTTGCGTTCACCCAGCCGAACACGCCCTCGGGAACGCCCGCGTCTGCGAAGATTTGCGCGATAAGTTCGGCAGAGCCCAGCACGTTCGGGGCGTGTTTCAGCAGGTAGCTGTTACCGGCCAAAAGAATAGGCACCGCGCCGCGCAGCACCTGCCACAGCGGGAAGTTCCACGGCATAACGGCCAGAATTGGCCCCAGCGGGCGGTACTCGATTACCGCATTCTGGTTTTCGACCAGGGTCGGCTCGGCCTGCAGCATCGCCGGGCCATGCTCGGCGTACCAGTCGCACAGGCTGGCGGACTTCGTGACTTCGGCGCGCGCCTGCAAAATCGGTTTGCCCATTTCGCGCGACATCATCTGCGCCATCTCTTCGGCGCGATGGCGCAGCGCCGCGCCGACGTCGCGCAGCGTCTTCGCGCGGTGCGCAACGCTCTCGGTACGCCACTGGCGAAAACCGCTATCGGCCCGCGCAATCGCGCGCTCGACGTCGTCAGATGAAGCCCACGGGTAAGCGGCCAGGGTTTCTCCCGTCGCCGGGTTAACGGAGAGGGCATGTGTTGCAGATGAATAGGTCATTATTGTCTCCACGCAGTAAGAGTTGATTAAGTGTGGCCCACTCTGCTATTTCTTAAAAATGAATAATACTAACCACCTTATTCACGAATCGAGAATGCTATGGACTTAACCCAGCTTGAAATGTTTAACGCGGTGGCGCAGACCGGAAGCATCACCCAGGCGGCGCAGAAGGTGCATCGCGTGCCGTCCAACCTGACGACCCGCATCCGCCAGCTTGAGGCAGACCTCGGCGTAGAGCTGTTTATTCGTGAAAACCAGCGCCTGCGGCTGTCGCCCGCCGGACATAATTTTCTGCGCTACAGCAAGCAGATCCTGGCGCTGGTCGACGAAGCGCGTATGGTCGTGGCCGGAGACGAGCCGCAGGGGCTGTTTTCCCTCGGCGCGCTGGAAAGCACCGCCGCCGTGCGTATTCCGGAAAGCCTGGCGCAGTTTAACCAGCGCTACCCCCGCATTCAGTTTGCGCTCTCCACGGGGCCGTCGGGCACGATGATCGACGGCGTGCTGGAAGGGACGCTGAGCGCAGCCTTTGTTGACGGGCCGCTGTCGCATCCCGAGCTGGACGGGATGCCCGTCTACCGGGAGGAGATGATGCTGGTGACGCCCGCCGGGCACGCGAAAGTTTCCCGGGCGGCGGAGGTGAGCGGCAGCGACGTCTACGCCTTTCGGGCCAACTGCTCCTACCGGCGCCATCTGGAAAGCTGGTTTCACGCCGATCGCGCCACGCCGGGGCGCATTCATGAGATGGAGTCTTACCACGGGATGCTGGCCTGCGTGATTGCGGGCGCGGGGATTGCGCTAATGCCCCGCTCCATGCTGGAGAGCATGCCGGGGCATCATCAGGTGGAGGCGTGGCCGCTGGCGGAGAACTGGCGCTGGCTGACGACCTGGCTGGTGTGGCGGCGCGGCGCCATGACCCGCCAGCTGGAAGCGTTTATCGCCCTGCTGAACGAGCGGCAGCCCTCACCTTAAGCGTTGCGAAGATAGATTTTGCCCTTCAGGTACAGCGTGGCCTGCCCGCCAATCAATACCCGATCGCCCCTCAGCTCGCAGCGCAAATCCCCGCCGCGGGCTGAAACCTGGCGGGCATTCAGCTGCGTTTTGCCGAGCCTGGCGCTCCAGTACGGGATCAGCATGCTGTGGGTTGATCCCGTCACCGGATCTTCCGGCACGCCCTCGCCCGGGCAGAAAAAGCGGCTGACAAAATCATACTCCTCGCCGGGCGCGGTGACGCAGACCATTTTATCCAGCGGGACCATGGCAGAAATATCCGGCGTCAGGGCCTCTACCTGCCGCTGGCTTTCCAGCACCACCATGTAGTCACGGCCGACGCGCACCTCTCTTGCACCTTCGATACCCAAAGCGCGGAATAGCAGCGCTGGCGGGTTGTCCGCGACCTGCGTCTCCCACGCCGGGAAGTTCAGCGTTAGCCAGTCGCCGCTGCGCCTGACGGTTAGCTCGCCGACGAAGCGCGTCGAGAAGACGATTTCAGTGTGCGGGTAGTCAAGATATTCAAAGATCACGTGCGATGCCGCAAGCGTGGCGTGGCCGCAGAGGTTTATCTCATGCAGCGTGGTGAACCAGCGCAGCTCGAAGCCGCCGTCGGTGCGCACGAAAAAAGCCGTTTCAGACTGGTTATGCTGCTGCGCCATTTTCAGAAGCATGTCGTCCGGGAGCCACTCTTCCAGCGGGCAAACCGCCGCCGAGTTGCCGCCAAATGCCCTGTCGCTAAAGGCATCAACCAGATAGAAATCAATTTCCTGCATGCTTATATCGCCTTTTTTATTGTGTCGTTCTTTATCTTCACGGAAAACACCGCGCGCCGCCAGCGCCGGGAACGGGCAAATATTGAGATCTGCATCACATAATGATTGAGTTTTAGCCGTTTAAGGCTTTAAGATCGTCTCCTCGTCTTTTCATCAACTAAGCCAAAATACTCCCTATGACAATGAACACGGTTTCCCGCAGGGTCGCGTGGCTACGCGTGGTCACGCTCGCCATTGCCGCCTTTATCTTCAATACCACCGAGTTTGTCCCGGTCGGGCTGCTGTCAGACATTGCGCAAAGCTTCCAGATGGAGACGGCGCAGGTTGGCATTATGCTGACCATCTATGCCTGGGTAGTGGCGCTGATGTCGCTGCCGTTTATGCTCCTGACCAGCCAGATGGAGCGCCGCAGGCTGCTGATCGGGCTGTTTGTGCTGTTTATCGCCAGCCACGTGCTGTCGTTTATGGCGTGGAATTTCACGGTGCTGGTGATAAGCCGCGTGGGCATTGCCTTTGCGCACGCCGTGTTCTGGTCGATTACGGCGTCGCTTGCCATTCGCCTTGCACCACCCGGGAAGCGCGCCCAGGCGCTAAGCCTGATTGCAACCGGTACGGCATTGGCGATGGTGCTGGGGCTGCCGATTGGCCGCATCGTCGGGCAATATTTTGGCTGGCGCACCACGTTTTTCGCCATCGGGATGGGGGCGCTGATCACTCTCATTTGCCTGATTAAGCTGCTGCCTAAGCTGCCGAGCGAGCATTCCGGCTCGCTGAAAAGCCTGCCGCTGCTGGTTCGTCGCCCTGCGCTAATGAGCCTTTACCTGCTCACGGTTATTGTGGTTACGGCGCACTATACGGCGTACAGCTATATTGAACCGTTCGTGCAGACGGTGGCCGGGTTTAGCGCGAACTTTGCCACCGTGCTGCTGCTCATTCTGGGGGGCGCGGGGATTATCGGCAGCGTTATTTTTGGCAGGCTCGGCAACCAGCATGCCTCCGCGCTCGTCAGCGGGGCAATCGGCCTGCTGCTGGCCTGCCTTGTGCTGCTGATGCCCGCCTCCGGTAGCGAGAGCCATCTGGCGATCCTCAGCCTCTTCTGGGGCGTGGCGATCATGATTATTGGCCTGGGCATGCAGGTAAAAGTGCTGGCCCTGGCGCCGGACGCGACGGACGTCGCAATGGCGCTCTTCTCGGGGATATTTAATCTCGGGATCGGCGCGGGGGCGCTGGTGGGAAATCAGATCAGCCTGCACCTGTCGATGTCGGCGATTGGCTATCTGGGGGCGATTCCTGCGGCGGTAGCGCTTGTCTGGTCGGTAATTATCTTCCGTAAATGGCCGGTGGCGCTGGAGCAACAGGGCCAGCAGGGGTAACGTTATTGTGCCGGGTAGAGGATTGTCCTCACCCGGCGAAAACAACCATTGATGCGATTAATAATCCCTTTCGGTATCGCCACCGAGGTAGGTCACCCTCTCTTCCGTCATTTTTGTCTGACACTGGTAAATATCAATTCGCGTTTGCAGCGAAACAGTTTCAGACGCGGCATCGCTTATTTTACCGCACTTACGCGCTTTATCGCCGATCCACACGCTCTGTTCTTTTTTCATTGACGCACGAACTGAATCAGGCAGAGATTTCCACAGCATATTTAAATTGCGATCGCTATCGGCATAACCGTACGCTGCGCTACTCAATTTTCCCTGCAGATTGGCCTTCTCCAGATCGTCTTTGTTTAATGCAAAAAGGGTAATGTTGAATAATGACTCAGCAACATAATCGGTGCTGGTATATTCATATGATACGGATATATCTTTTCCATTATCGGCTAAAGATAATGAATAGCGATAGTTTTCCCACTGCACGCGGTCATTTAACACTTTCCCTTTGCCGGGGCTAATGCTGGCCAGCTTGTCCGGGAAGTTCGTCATGACCGACTGCAGCTCTGGAGGCAGAGTCAGCGAGACTTTAGCGCTACAGTTGCGAACGCTATTATCTTTTTCGTAAGGGCTTGTGGTGACATTTTCCATTACGATGGCAATTTTATTGGCTTTGTCTATATAAGACTGAAGCGGCTTGCCGTAAAACTTAGCAGGCGTTGACAGATAGGTTTCCTGCAGCTTGCTTATCGCATCGTTTCTGATTTTAGCCTGTGTGGCTGAAATTGAATCCTCGCGGCCGCATTTGAATTCGGGTGTTGAATCAAATAGCCCAGCGCTGGCATTCATTGAAAAAATTAAAGCACCAGAGGCGAGTAAATAGCGTTTTTTCATGACGGTATCCTGATAAAAGTAGACGCCGCGTACGTTACGTTATTCACTAATAAGGAACAAGTGCGAAAAAGATAAAAAACCCCGCAATTACAGTCAGTTAATTTAAATTCAGAATGTATTTATATTCACAGCGGCTATACAAATGAACCGGGCATGCATGAGCATCGCCCGGTATAACCATCAATGATAGGTCTTAATAATTTCCAGCACGCCGTTAATAATAAACTGCACGCCCATACACACCAGCAGGAAGCCCATCAGGCGCGAGATAGCCTCGATCCCGCCCTTTCCTACCCAGCGCATAATCGCCCCAGAGCTGCGCAAAGAGGCCCAGACGATAATCCCGATGAGCGCAAAGATCAGCGGTGGCGCGACGGTGATGACCCAGTCCGGGAACGTTGAACCGTCCCGCACGGTTGAGGCCGAGCTGATGATCATCGCGATCGTCCCCGGCCCCGCGGTGCTTGGCATCGCCAGCGGCACAAAAGCGATATTGGCGGAAGGCTCGTCTTCCAGCTCTTCAGATTTGCTTTTCGCCTCCGGCGATTCGTGGGCTTTCTGCGCCGGGAACAGCATGCGGAAACCGATAAAGGCGACAATCAGCCCACCGGCAATGCGCAGGCCGGGAATGGAGATGCCAAAGGTGTTCATCACCAGCTGACCGGCGTAATACGCCACCATCATGATGGCAAACACGTAGATCGAGGCCATCATCGACTGACGATTGCGCTCGGCGCTGTTCATGTTCCCCGCGAGGCCCAGAAAGAGCGCGACCGTGGTTAACGGGTTAGCCAACGGCAGCAATACCACCAGCCCGAGACTAATTGCTTTGATTAAATCCAACATATTGCGTCGTTGTCCTTTTCCATATGACTCCCCGCAATTATAGGGTTAAACGGCATGGAACAGCTATCCGCACAACGTAAGGATTGTTTTCGCACAGACGAATAACTCCAAGTTATGTTTCTGATTTAAAAGCGTTCGAAAAAAGTTCATGAAACGTTTTAGCAATTCGTGGCATCGGCCAATTCATTCAGTTGACTTATACTTGCCTGAGCAATAATATCTGCCGTGACTAAACTACTTGCCAGGGCAACCATTGTGAACAACACCAGTGACCTCTTCAACGAAATCATTCCGCTGGGTCGTCTTATTCACATGGTCAATCAGAAAAAAGATCGCCTGCTCAATGACTATCTGTCACCGCTGGATATCACCGCAACACAGTTCAAAGTGCTGTGTTCCATTCGCTGCGAAGTGTGTATCACGCCGGTTGAGCTGAAAAAGGTGCTCTCTGTCGATCTGGGTGCGTTAACCCGCATGCTGGATCGTCTCGTCTGTAAAGGATGGATTGAACGCAGCCCTAACCCGAATGACAAACGCGGCGTGCTGGTGAAACTCACCGGCGACGGCGCGGCTATGTGCGAGCAATGTCATCAACTAGTAGGACAAACACTGCATCAGGAACTAACAAAAAACTTAACGGCAGACGAAGTGGCAACGCTTGAGCTTTTGCTTAAGAAAATACTGCCGTAAACAGAAAAGAGGTATGACGATGTCCAGACGCAACACTGACGCTATCACTATTCATAGCATTTTGGACTGGATCGAAGATAACCTGGAATCGCCGCTCTCCCTTGAAAAGGTGTCAGAGCGTTCAGGTTACTCTAAATGGCACCTGCAACGGATGTTCAAAAAAGAGACCGGTCATTCATTAGGACAATACATTCGCAGCCGCAAGCTGACGGAAATTGCCCAAAAACTGAAAGAAAGCAATGAGCCGATCCTTTATCTGGCGGAGCGTTATGGTTTTGAGTCTCAGCAAACCCTGACGCGTACGTTTAAGAACTACTTCGACGTGCCGCCTCATAAATACCGCATTACCAGCATGCCGGGCGAGTCCCGCTATCTGTATCCGTTAAAGCATTGCAGTTAATACACTGTCGTTAATTATCGCCTGTAAAGACGTAACCGAGGAAATCATGAAATTCACCGCCTCCGCCGCCCTCACCTTGCTGGTGCTGGTCTCCGGCCAGACGTTTGCGGAGCAAACACCCGCTGCTACTCAGCAAAACAATCGCGAAGCGATGGTGATGCCGACGGCGCAGAGCGCCTCCCCGTATGATTTTAACCACATGGGCACAGGCAGCGATAAATCCGACGAATTAGGCGTGCCTTATTACAACCGGCACGGCCTCTGATTCGTTTTTGCCCCGCAGCTGCGGGGCTTTTTTTACCCTTTCACCCGCGCCGCCCTGCGCACCCGCAGGCCAAACACGTTGATATAGAGTCCGGCCATAATCAGCGCCGCGCCAACCAGCTGAAGCCCGCTTAGCTTTTCGTCCAGCATTACGGCGGCACTCGCCATGCCTATGACGGGCACAAGCAGAGAAAGCGGCGCTACGCGCCAGGTTTCATACCGCCCCAGCAGCGAACCCCAAATTCCATAGCCGACAAGGGTGGCGACGAAGGCCAGATAGATCAGCGACAGAATGGTCGTGAGGTCGATATTCACCAGGCTGCTTATCATCACGTCCGGGCCATCGAAAATCAGCGATGCCGCCAGGAACGGCACGATCGGAATCAGCGCGCTCCACACCACCAGCGACATCACCGCCGGGCGCGCGTCGTGCTGCATAATGAGTTTGTTGAAAATGTTGCCGCAGGCCCAGCTCAGCCCGGCGGCCAGCGTCAGCATAAAGCCGAGCAGCGCCACGTGCTGCCCGTTCAGGCTCGCTTCTATCAGCACCAGTACGCCAAAGATCGCCAGCGCGATCCCCGCCAGCTGTTTACCCTGTAAGCGCTCGCCAAAGACGAACGCGCCGAGGATGATGGTAAAGAAGGCCTGCGCCTGGAGTACCAGCGAGGCCAGCCCTGCGGGCATCCCGAACTTGATAGCGCAGAACAAAAATGCGAACTGACCGAAGCTGATGGTCAAACCGTAGCCTAGCAGCAGCGTAAACGGGATCTTCGGACGGGCGACAAAAAAGAGCGCCGGAAAGGCAACAAGCATGAACCGCAGGCCGGCCAGCATCAGCGGCGGCATGTTATGCAGCCCCACCTTGATGACCACAAAATTTAGCCCCCACACCACGACCACCAGCATCGCCAGCAGCCCGTCTTTTCGCGTCATATCCTGCCCCTGATTATTAAATTTTTGTAAACACTTCAAAGTAGCGAAAAAAAGGCGGCAGGAAAAGATCATTAATTTTGGCGGTAAAAACAGCGCACGGATGGAAAAATTGGGCGCTATACAAGCCCCTGATGTCGTGATACTCCTGATAGAACACAACAATAAAATGATAAGCATTTGTCGGGCAGGAATATGAAACCATCTCTCAGGCGCTCAACCGCGGCGCTGCTGGCATCGTCATTGCTGTTAACCATCGGCCGGGGGGCAACGCTGCCCTTCATGACCATCTATCTCACGCGCGTCTACGGCATGAGCGTTGAGAACATCGGTTATGCATTGACGATCGCCCTGACCGTGGGCGTGGCGTTCAGCCTGGGCTTTGGCATTCTGGCCGATAAGTTTGATAAAAAGCGCTACATGCTGACCTCCATTGTGGCGTTTATCGTCGGCTTTGTGGCGATCCCGCTGGTGGATAACGTCACGCTGGTGGTGCTGTTTTTCTCCCTGATCAACTGCGCCTACTCCGTCTTCTCCACCGTGCTGAAGGCGTGGTTCGCGGACGTGCTCACCTCCAGCGAGAAGGCGCGCGTGTTTTCCCTGAACTACAGCTTCCTGAACATCGGCTGGACCGTCGGGCCGCCGCTCGGCACGCTGCTGGTGATGTACAGCCTGCAGCTGCCGTTCTGGCTGGCCGCGTTCTGCGCCGCGCTTCCGCTGGGCTTTATCCATTTCCTGGTGCAGAAAAGCGTTGCGCTTGACGCGCCGGAAGAGAAAGCGCCGTGGCAACCATCGATTCTGCTGAAAGACCGCGCGCTGTTTTGGTTCACCCTGTCCGGCCTGCTCGCCTCTTACGTAGGCGGATCGTTTGCCAGCTGCATCTCTCAGTACGTTCTGGCGGCCAATGCCGACAGCGACTTCGCGCAAAAGGTGGTGGCGGTCGTGCTGCCGGTCAACGCGGCGGTCGTGGTGTCGCTGCAATACTTCATCGGCAGGAAAATTTCCGCGTCCACTATTCGCCCGTTAATGACCGCCGCCACCCTGTGTTTTATCCTCGGGCTGGGCGGGTTTATGTTCTCCGGCGAGAATTTAGTCTTCTGGGGGCTCGCGGCGGCAGTGTTTACGCTGGGTGAGATTATCTATGCGCCTGGCGAATACATGCTGATCGATAACATTGCGCCGCCGGGCATGAAGGCGAGCTATTTTTCCGCGCAGGCGCTCGGCTGGCTGGGCGCAGCGGCTAACCCGATGATCACCGGGATTATCCTCACCCATCTGCCGCACTGGTCGCTGTTTGCCATTATGATGGCGGCTATTGTCGCCGCATGGCTGATGATTTTGCGCGGAATGGGCGTGGTACGTGGGTATAGCGAAGCGGGTGGCGCTGCGCTTACCCGGCCCACAAATCCCCGATCGTAGGCCGGGCAACGCAAAGCATCAGTGGTGCAGCATCTCGTCGACAACCTGCTCCTTGTACATCTCGTTCGGATAGTACGTCGGCCAGTTATCCATCTCCTTCAGCAGCGCCTCGTGAGAGGTGTTGCCCATGAAAATATGGAAGTGGGAGGACGCTTTTGGCGCGATGGTATGGTCGCTGAACTGGACAAACTTCGGCGCGGTGCTGCCAGCATCCTTACATTCAAACAGGTAGCGCACGCCCTTTTTGCCTGACGCATAGGTCAAAATCTTGAAGCCGCTGTAGTCGTAGTGACACCGGCTCACGGCGCTGCCTTTGTGAAATTCCATCACGTTATTTTCAATGCCGATGGTGTCGACGTCGGTCGCATATCCCGTGCGGTAGTAGGCTTTAACCTTGCCGAAGGAGGTGCTCTTGTCCTTTTCCGCTTTCTTTTTAAATACCGGATCGAGCGAGCCATCCAGCAGGTACGGGTAAACGGATTGCCAGACGCCGTCCCAGTCGGACAGCTTGCGGTCCTGAACGTCTTTATCCTCAAACACCCCGTTCGCTGCTTTTTGCTCCGCCTCGGTCATTTGATGCCCGTGCGAATGCGCAAACAGCGGGCCGCTGGCCAGCAGCGCACCCAGAGCCATTGCTAATTTTCCTTTATGTCCCAGCACTACAACACCTCCACTCCGTTTGAAAAGAATGGAGATGTTATATTATAACAATAACATCTGCAACCGCTCCGGTTACCAGACTTCGCTGGCGATTTGGGTGACCAGACGTACTTTATCCCACTGCTGGGCTTCGCTCAGCGTATTGCCCTCCTCGGTGGACGCAAAACCACACTGCGGGCTGAGGCAGATCTGCTCTTTCGCCACAAATTTCGCCGCTTCTTCCAGCCTGGCCTTCACGCCCTCCGGGTTTTCAAGCTCGCCGTTCTTGGTGGTAATCAGCCCCAGCACCACCTGCTGCTTGCCCGGACGAATAAAGCGTAGCGGCGCGAAATCACCGCTGCGATCGTTATCGTACTCAAGGAAGAAGGCGTCCACGTTGACGCTGCCAAACAGCACTTCCGCTACCGGCTCGTAGCCGCCTTCGGAAATCCACGTCGAGCGGAAATTGCCGCGACACACGTGCAGGCCAACGGTCAGATCGTCTGGCTTACCTTCCAGCGCCGCGTTCAGCACCCGCGCATAGGTGCGCGCCAGTTCGTCAGGATCATCCCCACGTTCGCGGATCTGCGCGCGCTGCTCGTCTGAACACAGGTATGCCCAAACGGTATCGTCCAGCTGAAGGTAGCGGCAGCCTGCGTCATAGAAGGCCCGAATGGCATCGCGCCAGGCCGTTGCCAGGTCGTCGAAATACACGCTTAAATCAGGGTAAACCGTCGCGTCAATATCCTTTCGGCCGCCGCGGAAGTGCAGCACGCTCGGGCTGGGAATCGTCATCTTCGGCTGCGCAGCTCCGCTGACGCTTTTCAGATAGCGGAAGTCTTCCAGCATCGGATGGTTACCAAAGCCCAGCTTGCCGGTCACGCGCACGCCGTGCGCTTTGGTCTGAACGCCGTTGAACTGAATGCCCTGCTGTGAATCGTAACGCTCAACGCCCTCAAGACCGTCAAAGAAATCGAAGTGCCACCAGGCGCGACGAAATTCACCGTCGGTCACCACGTGCAGCCCGCAGGCGCACTGCTGTTCAACAACGTGGCGGATCGCCTCATCTTCCACGTCGCGCAGCTGCGCGGCGTTAATCTCGCCGCGGGCAAATTCCTGACGCGCCAGCTTAACGGCGTCGGGACGTAAAAAACTGCCGACGACGTCGGCGCGGAACGGGGCGTGTTGTCGCTGCATGACTTTCTCCTGTAACCGATGGCAACTATTGCCACCGGTGATAATTAACATAATGAACATTTAGACTTCTGGATGTCTATATGTCTAAAAAGATGTCATACCCGCCCGGTTGCGGCAAACGAGAAAATTTCACCTGTGATGAAAAAAATTCATCTTCATGGCGGTGGCGAGCTATTGGCTGGCAAACGCAAACTGCTCGTCTCCCCAGCCCGTTAGCCCGCCGAGCATAATTTTAACCGGCAGCCCCATGCGAGCCAGCCTGAGCGCCGCCCGATCCGCGCCGTTGCAGTGCGGCCCCGCGCAGTAAACGACAAAGAGCGTATCCGCAGGCCAGCGCGCCATTCGCTCTTCGGTCATCTCGCGCCAGGGTAAATGAATCGCCCCGGGAATATGGCGGCGCGCAAAGTGTTCTGGCTGGCCGACAACGTGCAGCAGCACAAAGTCCTGCTCACCGTGTGCCAGCGCGTAATGCACGTCGGCGCAGTCCGTTTCCACGCTCAAGCGACGCAGAAAATGTGCTGCCGCCTCCTGCGGCTCTGCGGCTTGAAATTCAGTCACATAGCTCATGATGCTTCCTCCTGATGGGGTGTTTGTGTTAACACTACTTTATTCTGAAATTCAGCGAGTGAATGCGTCCGCCTATGCCAGAAAACAGCAAAAAGATGACAACCTTTCGCGCCCCTTCCCCAACGGTCGTCGTGCTGGCCTATGACGGCCTGTGCACGTTTGAGTTTGGCGTGGCGGTGGAGATCTTTGGCCTGCCGCGGCCAGAGATGGGGGAAAGCTGGTACCGCTTTGCGGTGGCGAGCATCGACGAGGGCGAACTGCGGGCGACGGGCGGCGTGCGCATCCTGACGGACGGCGATCTGTCCCTGCTGGAGAGCGCGGACCGGGTAATTATTCCCGGCTGGCGCGGGCCCGATGCGCCGGTGCCAGAACGTCTGTGCGAGGCGTTACGCAAGGCGCACGCGCGCGGCTGCCAGCTGATGTCTATCTGCTCCGGGGTGTTTGTCCTCGCCGCCTCCGGCCTGCTCGACAATCGCCAGGCTACCACGCACTGGCGCTACATTGAGACGCTGAAGGCGCGGTTTCCGGCGATTCGGGTCGTGGAAGATGTGTTGTATCAGGATGAGGGCGATATTATGACGTCGGCAGGCAGCGCGGCGGGCATCGATTTGTGTTTACACGTTGTGCGCCGGGACTACGGCATGGAGGCGGCCAACCGGGTCGCGCACCGTCTGGTCATTCAGCCGCACCGGGACGGTTCGCAAACGCAGCGGGTTAGCCGTCCGGTAGCGCAGCTGCGCGAGAGCCAGCGTCTGGGCCAGCTTTTTGATTATCTCCACCAGCAGCTGGCGGAGCCGCACTCCGTCGATTCGCTGGCGCGACGGGTCGGTATGAGCCAGCGAACCTTTCTCCGACGCTTCCAGGATGCGACCGGCACAACGCCCGCGCGGTGGTTGCTGAACGAAAGGCTTATGCGGGCAAAAGATTATCTGGAAAATAGTCGGATGAGTATTGACCATATCGCCGAAAAAACGGGTTTTGGCCAGGCCGCCACGCTGCGCCACCATTTCCGCCAGCAGTTTTCCCTGTCGCCCGTACAATATCGCAAGCGGTTCGCGGCAATATCCCTATAGCAAGACAAAAAAAACCGCCATTATCTGGCGGTAAATGCTTGCATGGATAGATTTGTATTTTGGTCTCTACGTCCCCGACACTCCATGCCGGGCAGCGGATCTTGTACAAACTATCATTAATAGATTCAACGAAAGCTAAACGGACCCGTTACCCTTCTTTGGTGTTAATCTGGAGGTAGCGCATCAGGCCGTAGCTGGCGCTCTCTTTCGCGTCGGCATTGAGCGCTTCAAGGTAAAACGGACGTGAAACGCCGTACGGGGCTTCGTCGGCAGAATAGACCGCAAACTGGAAATTTTTTCCTTTGGCCTTGTTCACGCAGCCTAACTCCCAGCGCTGGGCATTTACCCTCGCGCTATTACAGGTCACCCTTCCGTAGTCACTGGTCAAATAGGAGCCCACCCGCATTTCTGCGGACTGGATATAGTCTGGCTCATCATTCCAGCTATGCTTCACCGCGGCGACTGCCCCGACGGCAGCGACAATAAGCACCAGAGACATTATTTTCTTCATTGTTTGAGATTCTTTCCTTAGCCAGAGAAGTCTCATTATATAAGATTAATCTCTAATTCAAATGTCCGTAGTTGTACCAATTCTGGCAGCACGTCAATTTTTTGGAAATTTTAGGAATAATCCTTAACCGGCGTAAGAATATTTACCACCGTTATTATTAACAATAGCGCAACATTTGCCCGAAATATAGTGCGGCCTACACAATCTGACAGTGACTTTGCGATTTTTTAGAAATTCGAATAATAACCAAACGAAACTATGTTCATCATGGCCGGAAATGATGATTCGGTGGCGGAAAAATGGTGAATAAAGGGTTGTCGATGGTGATGCTGATCTGCGCGCTGTTTTCTGGGCAGCTGATGGCAGGGCACAAAGGTCATGAATATTTGTGGGTGAAGAACGTCGACCATCAGCTTCGTCATGAAGCCGATAGCGACGAATTACGCAGCGTGGCGGAGGAAGCTGCTGAAGGTTTGCGCGAACACCATGCCTGGCAAAAGTCGCGCAAACCAGAGAGCCACCAGCGTTAGTTAACGGCCCTTACGCTTCGGCAGCGTTTTCATTAGCTCATCCGGGCTTACCGACGCCACCACGCTGCCCGGCTGAGGCATTTTGAAAATGTGGTTTTTCATCTTGCCGATAACGTGCATTTCGCACGGGCGGCAGTCAAATTTCAGCGTCAGGACCTCATCCCCGTTAACCAGCTGCATTGGCGTCGCCTTCCAGCTTTTGATATTGCCTTTCGCCTGCTTCGGACAGAGGTTAAACGCAAAGCGCAGGCAGTGCTTGGTGATCATCACCGGCACGTCGCCCTTCTCTTCGTGGGCCTCGTAGGCGGCGTCAATCAGCTGTACGCCATGACGATGATAAAATTCGCGCGCCTTATGGTTGTAGACGTTCGCCAGGAACGAAAGATGGGTATCCGGATAAACGGGCGCCGGGACCGCCTCGGCCTTACGGCTGCCGCGCGGATAGTTTGCCAGGCGCGCCGCGTCCAGCATTTCCGCCGTTTCGCGGCGGAACTGGTTTAGCAGGCTGTTCGGCACGAACAGCGCGTCCGGCAGGTTAACGTCAATGTTGCGCGCGTAGTAGATCGTCTGCCCAAGCTTTGCCACGCCGTCCTTCAGGTTGTTCAGCGCTTTTTCCGCGTTGTTCGCCACCTCAAACATGCCGTCCAGCGTATGCGTTACGCTGATCCCCTCTTCGCTGGTCATGGTCAGAATCAGCTGCTCTTCCCAGCCGCCAAGCTCAATATCCACCGCAACGCGGCGCTCGCTGGAGGTTTTCAGCAGCGCCTGCTGCCAGTTATGGTCGAGGTTACGGTTCAGCGCCGCGTTTGGCCGCGCCTTGTAGAGATCGGCAGGCATTTCGTTCGGCCAGATGCGGTAGCGGTTTTCGCCGGTTTTTTCTACCGTGTTGGCGCGAAAGCCCACGACCTCACGCTTGATCATCACGTTGAGGCCGTCGCCGTTCGCCAGCGGTTCGGTGACCTCAACGTCAAGATGGTCCTTCGCCACCTTCAGCACTTCGCCGACGGGCAGGCCGATAAATTTCGGCGAGTCGAACGCGCCGATATCGCCCTTGCGCGCGTTAACAAAATAGTCCGTGCTGCCGCGGTGGAAGGTTTTATCCGTAGACGGAATGAAGAAATGCTCGGTGCGCCCCGCCGACGACCGCGCCAGATCGCCGCGATCGTCAATGATCGCGTCCAGCATCTGGCGGTAGTGCGCGGTAATATTTTTCACGTAGCTCATGTCTTTGTAGCGCCCTTCAATCTTGAAGGAGCGCACGCCCGCGTCGATCAGCGCGCCCAGGTTGGCGGTCTGGTCGTTGTCCTTCATCGACAGCAGGTGTTTTTCAAACGCCACCACCCGGCCCTGATCGTCTTTCAGGGTGTACGGCAAACGGCACGCCTGCGAGCAGTCGCCGCGGTTGGCGCTGCGCCCGGTCTGAGCGTGTGAAATATTGCACTGCCCTGAATACGCCACGCACAGCGCGCCGTGAATAAAGAACTCGATGGTCGCGTCGGTCGCCTGGTGGATATCGCGGATCTGGTTCAGGTTCAGCTCGCGCGCCAGAACAATCTGGGAAAAGCCCACGTCGGAGAGAAACTTCGCTTTTTCGACGGTGCGAATATCGCACTGGGTGCTGGCGTGCAGCTCAATAGGCGGAATATCCAGCTCCAGCACGCCCATGTCCTGAACGATCAGGGCATCAACGCCGGTCTGGTAGAGATCGGTAATCAGGCGCTGCGCCGGCTCAAGCTCATCATCATGAAGTATGGTGTTCAGCGTCACGAACACCTTCGCGCCATAGCGGTGGGCGAACGGCACCAGCGCGGCAATGTCGCTCAGGCTATTGCTGGCGTTATGGCGGGCGCCAAAGCCAGGGCCGCCGATGTAGACCGCATCGGCGCCGTGAAGGATCGCTTCACGGGCAATGTCGGCATCGCGGGCCGGGCTTAAAAGTTCAAGATGATGGGAGTGCAGGCGCATACGTCGTCGTTATCCGTTATGGTCAAAATGGCGGCTATTGTAGTCAGAACTCTGCGTCAGCGAAACAGTTTTGCGAGCCCTCAGCGGGGATAGTGGATCAGGGAGTGGAAATGGACCGTTTGCCCGCTGCTGTTGCGGTAGGCGTGAGGTTTGTCCCCGGCGAAACGCACGCCGGAATCCGCCGCCAGGGTGCGCCATTCGCCTTCAATGTTCATCTCCAGCTCGCCGCTAATCACCACCACGTGCTCAATGACGCCCGCTTCATGCGGGGTAGACTCACTCAGCGCGCCGGGCGCAAGGGTAATCGAGAAGTGATCGAACTTCAGCGCCTCATCCCAGGGAAATAACGGTCTGACGACCATCGCCTGCTGCTGCGGGTCGAACACCGCCTGCGGATCGGCCGCAGGCGCGATAAACGTCGAAAACGGGACGTTGAGCCCGGTGGCGATTTTCCACAGCGTCGCGACCGTCGGGCTGGACTCGTTGCGTTCAATCTGCCCGAGCATCGCTTTCGACACGCCCGTCTCTTCCGACAGCTTCGATAAGCTCCAGCCGCGCGCCTGGCGCTGCGTTTTTAACGTATATGCAAGATGTTGCGTCATGTCCATAAGGCCCTCCCGTGAGCGGAAAGCATACCACTTGTACGCTATAACGCACAGTGTTACCTTATGCCGGACGTTATAACGCACACTGGAGCTTTTATGCGCAGTTCATCAACGCTATTTCCCACGATCCTTGCCGGATTCGTCGCCGTCCTGGTGGGCTACGCCAGCTCGGCGGCCATTATCTGGCAGGCCGCGTCGGCAGCCGGGGCCAGCGCGCAGCAGATTGCGGGCTGGATGACGGCGCTGGGGCTGGGAATGGGCGTCAGCACGCTGGCCCTGTCCTGGTGGTATAAAGCGCCGGTGCTGACCGCGTGGTCGACGCCGGGCGCGGCCCTGCTCGCCACCAGCCTGCACGGCATCACGCTTGCGGAAACCATTGGCATATTTATTTTTGCCAACGCGCTGATTTTGCTCTGCGGGGTGACCGGGCTTTTTGCCCGCCTGATGAAGCTTATCCCCCACTCCCTCGCCGCCGCGATGCTGGCCGGGGTGCTGTTGCAGTTTGGCCTTCAGGCCTTTCGCCATCTTGACGGGCATCTTCTGCTTTGCGGCAGCATGCTGGCGGCATGGCTACTCGCCAAAGCGCTCGCCCCCCGCTACGCCATCGTCGCGTCGCTGCTGGTGGGCGGTTTCGTCGCGTGGGCTGGAGGTGACGTTGTCACAGATAATCTCACCCTCTCCGTCGTCACGCCGGGATTTATTGCCCCGGCGTTTACGTTTACCAGCCTGGTCAGCGTCGGCCTGCCCTTTTTCCTCGTAACGATGGCGTCACAAAATGCGCCCGGCTTTGCGACCATGAAGGCGTCCGGCTACACGCTGCCGGTTTCGCCGCTGATCGTGTTTACCGGCGCGCTGGCGCTGCTGCTCTCCCCGTTTGGCGTCTATTCCATCTGCATCGCGGCGATAACCGCCGCCATTTGCCAGAGCCCGGATGCCCATCCAGATGCCAGCCGGCGCTGGCTGGCCGCAATGGCGGCGGGCGTGTTCTATCTGCTGGCCGGCATCTTTGGCGGCTCGATCGCGGGGCTGATGTCCGCCCTGCCGCTCAGCTGGCTCCAGACGCTGGCGGGGCTGGCGCTGCTTGGAACTATCAGCGGGAGTTTGGCGCAGGCGATGAATAATGTTGGCGAGCGCGACGCGGCCGTCGTCACCTTCCTGGTGACCGCCAGCGGCGTTACGCTGCTCGGGGTGGGCTCGGCCTTCTGGGGGCTGGTTATCGGCGGGGTCTGCTATAGCGTGTTGTCACGCCTTGGCCGCGCGTAGCTGTGAAGGCGTTATCCCCACCGCGCTGCGAAAGCGGTTGCTGAAGTGGCTGGCAGAGTTAAAACCGCAGGCCAGCGCAATGTCCGTCAGCGGCATCGCGCTAAACTGGACCAGCGCTTTCGCTTTCTCCATCCGGCGCTGCATTACGTACTGGTGCGGCGCTTGCCCCGTTGACTGGCGGAACATCCTCGCGAAATGGTACTCGCTCAGCGCAGCCTGGTCGGCCAGTTCCGCAAGCGTTAGCGGCTGCGAGAGGTTTTCTTCAATAAATGCCAGCACGTTTCGCAGCACGTACGGCGAGAGCCCGCCGGTCACGACCGGCAGCTTCCACTGCACGTTCGCGTAGTTTTGCAGCAGGTGCGTGAGCAGCAGCGTGGACGCCGTGCTCAGGGTGAGCTGGTTGGCCTTTTGCTGCCAGTCGCAGCCGAGCAAAAACTGACGGTACAGCGCGGTGATTTTCGGGTCGCTGCCGAAGATTTTTTCATCCAGCGACAGGCTCAGCGGGCGCTTGTCCCAGATCTTCTCCCCGACGTCCCGCAGGTGTTCATCGGTGCAGTAAAGATGAACGAACGACAGATCGTCGCGGATATCCCACGTCGATTCGCTGTCCTTTGGCATCAGGCAGAAACGATCCGGCCCGCCGCCGTTCTTCCATCCGCCAGGCGTTTTTTGATAGCTCTCGTAACCGTCCGCAACGTACAGGCTGAGGGTGTGGTGGTCGCTTTTGACGGTAATGGTATCGTGCTTGTTGTACCACGCCGCCAGCTGAATGCCGGAGTTCAGCGCGACCGTTTCCCGGAGCACCGCGTTCTGCTGGCGAAGTGTTTCAAAAGTGTCGTAAGCGCGGGACATAGCCATTAACAGGTCATTAATCAGGATCTCAGTCTATGAACTGTTTCATCGCGTGACCAGAGCCGGGCGAAGAAAAAAGCGCAAGATTTTGCAAGTGCGCCGCAAACCGGTGAAAGCCGCACCGGACAAACCGCGTCACACTCCTCTTTTCGCGGTATGAAAAGAGAGAAACCATGAACGCATTATTGTACGGGCTGGTCGTGATCATCTGGGGAACGACGTGGATTGCCATTTTTCTTCAGCAGGGGCCGGTTGCCGCGCCCGTATCGATATTCTGGCGCTTCGCCGTGGCCTGCGCCACGATGATGATCGTGCTGATTGCGCTTAAGCGCCTGCGTCGCCTGGCGCTGAAGGACCATCTGTTTTGTATTCTTCAAGGATGTTGCGTTTTCTGCTTCAACTTCTGGTGTTTTTACGCCGCGGCGACGCATATCAACACCGGGCTTGAGTCGGTCATTTTCTCAATGGCGGTGCTGTACAACGCGATTAACAGCTTTATTTTCTTCGGCCAGCGGCCTCCGGCGCGGTTCTGGACGGCTGCGGCGCTGGGCCTGATCGGCATCATCACCCTCTTCTGGGACGATCTGCTGGCGAGCGGCTGGAGCGCATCGCTGCTGACGGGTATTGGCCTTTCCGCTCTCGGCACGTACGGCTTCTCGCTCGGGAACATGATCAGCATGCGCCACCAGCGCAATGGTCTTGAGACGATGACCACCAACGCCTGGGCGATGCTCTACGGCACGCTGGTCATGGGGCTGATTGCGGTGGTAAGAGGCGATAGCTTTATGCCGGAATGGACCGTGAGCTACGTCGGCGCGCTGCTCTACCTGGCGATCTTTGGCTCTGTGATTGCCTTCGGCGCTTACTTCACGCTGGTCGGGCGCATCGGCCCCGGTAAAGCGGCCTACAGCACCCTGCTGTTCCCGCTGGTGGCCCTGTCGATTTCGACGGTCTACGAAGGATACGTGTGGCACATAAACGGGATCGTCGGACTGCTGCTGATTCTGGGCGGAAATATGGTGATGTTCACGAAACCGGAGACCTGGTTCAGGCGCTTGCGCACGGCGTAAAAAAAAGGCCTGCGCGAAGCAGGCCATTTTCTTTATTTTGCCGTTTTATGCACGTCAAACATGGTGGCATCCGTCGCCATGTCATCAACAACCTGCTTCAGCGTCGCGAACGTCATCGGCGTGTTTTCGTTGCTCAGCTCTTTGCCTTCGCCCATGCGCACGACCCGCATGACCGGCTTGTTGGTCGCGGCGTCAATCAGTTCACCTTCAAAGAACAGGTGGGTGTCCATGGTGCGGTGGCCGGTCGCCATCTGCGTGCCCGCTACGACCAGCGCGACGGGAACCACTTCGTAGAACTGCAGCCCCTCTTTCTGAGAGCTCACGCCCGTAATGGCACCGCGGAAGATCAGGCTATGCTTGCCCGGCGTGGTGACAATCGGCTTGCGCTGGCCCACGGCGGTTTTCATTTTGGTATTGGTGTAGTTCAGCAGCTCGTCGAGCGTCTGTTTACCAATCTGCGTCGTCGGTTTTGGCGTTGGGTAGTAGGTAATCGGCGTCCAGATAATGCTGTCGTAATTGGCTTCGTTATAGGAAGGATCGACCCAGCGCAGCGTTGGTTTACCCGTTGCTGACGTGGTTTGCTGAAGGCCAGAATAATCTTTTAAAAAGCCTGAATATTGGTCAGGTGCGGCGACTTTAGATGCACAGCCCGCCAACGCAAGCAGACCGGAGAGCACTGCAACTTTGAAAAGTGAGTGAGTACGCATGATGAGATTCCAGGTTATACGCAAGTATGCAGTTGAAGTTATAGCAAAAAGTCGGTGCGCGTGTTGTAGCAAAAAATGATGCAGATAGCACATATTGCGAAAAATCACCCGACGCCGGCACGCCGGGTGATTTCATTATTTTTGAATATCCACCTGCCAGAAGAGATGTTTACCAAACGGATCGATCTCATAGCCCGTGACCTCTTTGCGCACCGGCTCAAAGATGGTGGAGTGCGCAATCATGACGGCGGGCATTTGGTCATGCATCATCTGCTGCGCCTCTTTGTAAAGCGCCACGCGCTTATCGCGATCGGTTATCGATTTTGCCTCAGCGATAAGCTGATCAAAGGGCTTGTAGCACCATTTCGCCGAGTTAGACCCGCCGTTGGCAGACGTACAGGTGAAGAGCGGACCAAAGAAGTTATCCGGGTCGCCCGTTGCCGTTGTCCAGCCCATCAGCGCGGCCTGATGTTCGCCGCCCTTCACGCGCTTGAGGTATTCACCCCACTCGTAGGTAACGATTTTAGTCTGCACGCCCACCTTCGCCCAGTCGGCCTGAATCATCTCCGCCATGCGTTTAGCGTTCGGGTTATACGGGCGCTGAACCGGCATCGCCCACAGGTCAACGCTGACGCCGTTGGCAAACCCGGCCTCTTTGAGCAGCGCCTTCGCTTTTTCGGGATCGTAGTCGTAATCCTTCAGCGCGCTATCGGCCCCCCAGACGCCCGGCGGCAGCAGATTCTTTGCCGCAGTGCCCGTGCCGTGGAACACGGCGTCGATAATGGCCGGCTTGTTAATCGCCATGGCCAGCGCCTGGCGAACCTTAACGTTGTCCAGCGGCGGCTTCTGGGTATTGAATGCCAGGAAACCGGTATTCAACCCCGCCTTGCTCATCAGGTTGATATCCTTGTTCGCCTTCATGCGCGGTAGATCCGCCGGGTTGGGGAACGGCATTACCTGACACTCGTTTTTTTCGACCTTAGCGAAGCGCACCGATGCGTCCGGCGTGATGGTAAAGACCAGGCGATCAAGCTTCGATTTCCCCTGCCAGTAGTCGGGGAACACGGTAAACAGAATGCGGGAATCTTTCTGGTACTGCGCCAGCCTGAACGGCCCGGTGCCAATCGGCTCCATGTCGACCTTTTCCGGCGTCCCGGCTTTAAGCATCGCGTCCGCATATTCCGCGGAAAGAATGGATGCAAAATACCACGCCAGGTCGGCCACGAAAGGTGCTTCCGGGTGCGCCAGCGTAAAGCGCACGGTATGGTCGTCTACTTTATCAATCGCCGTGATGAGGCTACCGAACTCCAGGCTCTCAAAGTTGGAATAGCTGCCGTTAGAGACGTTGTGGTACGGGTTATTGACGTCCTTCTGGCGCATAAACGAAAAGATCACGTCATCCGCGTTGAAATCGCGGGTGGGCGTGAAGAATTTATTGCTCTGGAATTTGACGCCTTTTCGCAGATAGAACGTATAAACCTTCCCGTCGTCGCTGATGTCCCAGCGCTCGGCAAGGCTCGGCACCAGCTCGGTCGTTCCCGGCTTGAAGTCCACCAGGCGGTTATAGACCGGAACGGCGCTCGCATCCACGCTGGTGCCGGAGGTATAAAGCTGAGGATTGAAGTTTTCCGGCGAACCTTCGGAGCAATACACCAGCGTTTTTGCCGCGACGGTAGAACTGACCGTCAGCGCCGCAAGCGCCAGCGTTAAGGTTGTGCGTTTGCAATTCATATTTTATTCCTGTCTTTTTATTCGACGGCTAATTAATTCTTTTGCCATTTCATAAATAACATTAAAGTGATTATGCAAACACCTGAAAAACAAAAAGAGAAGGATTCACTATGGCTTCCCCGCTCTCCAGACAATTAACGCACCGCTTCTTTCGCTATCTCGCCATCACCAGCCAGAGCGACGCGAAGGTTAAAACGCTCCCCTCCACGCCGGGCCAGCACGACATGGCCCGCGAGCTGGCGCAGGAGCTGCAGCAGCTGGGTTTAGACGATATCGTCATCGACGAATTTGCCACGGTCACGGCGGTAAAAAAAGGCAGTGTTCCCGGCGCGCCGCGCGTCGGTTTTATTACCCATATTGATACGGTTGACGTCGGGCTTTCACCGGATATTCATCCACAAATATTAACGTTTACCGGAGAAGACCTCTGCCTGAATAAAGAGAAAGACGTCTGGCTGCGCGTCAATGAGCATCCGGAAATTCTGGCTTACCCGAATGAAGAGATTATTTTCAGCGACGGAACCAGCGTATTAGGCGCAGATAATAAATCGGCGGTTACGGTGGTGATGACGGTGCTGGAAAACCTGACGGCGGAACACCGGCACGGCGATATCGTGGTGGCGTTTGTACCGGATGAAGAGATTGGGCTCTGCGGCGCAAAAGCGCTGGACCTGGCGCGCTTCGACGTTGACTTCGCCTGGACCATCGACTGCTGCGAGCGGGGTGAAATCGTGTATGAGAACTTCAACGCGGCCGCGGCAGAAATTCGCTTTACCGGCGTGACGGCGCACCCGATGTCGGCCAAAGGCGTGCTGGTAAACCCGCTGCTGATGGCGACCGACTTCATTAACCATTTTGACCGCCGGCAAACCCCGGAGTGTACCGAAGGCCGCGAGGGCTACATCTGGTTTAACGGCATTCAGGCCGGGCAACACGACGCGGTGCTGAAGGCCAACATCCGCGACTTTGACCAAGACGCCTTTGCCGCCCGCAAGCAGCAGATCGCCGACATTGCGGAGCTAATTGCAGCCCAGCACCCTACGGCAAACGTGGAATACCGCATTGAGGACACCTACAGCAATATCAGCAACACTATCGGCGAGGACCGTCGCGCCATCGATTTAATGTTTGAAGCGATGGAATCGCTCGGCATCACGCCGAAGCCGACGCCGATGCGCGGCGGAACCGACGGCGCAGCGCTGTCTGCCAAAGGGTTGCTCACCCCGAACTTCTTCACCGGCGCGCATAACTTCCACTCGAAGTTTGAGTTTTTACCGCTGTCGTCGTTCGAGGCATCCTACAACACCGCCCTTCAGCTCTGCCTGCTGGCCGCCCGCTAGGCGGGCTTGCGCGCCAGCATGGTAGCGAAACGCAGCTTGATGCGGTTGCCGCTGGCGTCGGTGCGGTGCAGCTCGCCGACCTCTTCGTTGTATTTCAGCAGTTCCCAGCCTTCATAGTAGCGGCTCAGCTCGCCGGCTTTGAAGGCGAACGGGAAGCCCACGGTACATGGATAATCATCGGTGTCCATTGCCGCCACAATCAGGTTAGAGCCGCCGGGCGTCGTGCAGCACTGCATGTTGGCGATAAGCCCCGGGATGGTTTTCGCCTCCAGGAACATCATCACCACGGTGGAGAGAATAAAATCGTACTCGCCGTCAAAGCTCAGGCCGTTGAGATCCTTAACCGCCGCGTGGAGATTATCGAGGCCTTCTGCGGCGCTGATGCGCTCGATGTTGTCGATGCTCATTGGGTTTTTGTCCCAGGCGGTCACGTCATAACCGTTGGCGGCCAGAAAGAGGCTATTGCGCCCGTTGCCGCAGCCCAGGTCGAGCGTTTTACCTGGCTTGACGATCCCTGCGCTGTACACCACCTCAGAGTGGGTGCGGGTCAGGCCATATTTTTCGGTGAAGTAGCTGTCATCAACGGTCATTGTTTTTCCTCAGATTGCATAAGCTGTGCCTTATCAGCGCGCACCAGAAGTTTGCCCTGCATCAGCAAGATAAATGTACGAACCAGCAGCACGGCGATGATGATGTTGGTAAAAATAAACAGCGGGATCGCGATGGCGTGAAAGAAGCCCGTCGGGCTGCTCTGCCCAAGATGGAGCCCGGTAGTCGCCAGCGCCGAGACGCCGAACGAGAAGCTCCAGAACGAGGCGTTAAACGGCTGCGATAAATACCAGGGCAACAGGCGCAGCATAAACAGCAGCTGCAGCAGGCCGTAGCCAAACAGCATTTTCGCGAAGGTATCCGCCTCGCCGCCGTTAACGCTAAACCAGGCGCTACACGCCACCAGTGCGGGCGCCAGCTGGATACCCAGCGAAGTTCTCATTGCGCCGGGCAGCTCTCCGGCGCTGCGCAGCCGCTGCAAAATCACCGGTTCGAGGCTGAGCCACGAAAAGACCCCCGCACCTAAAAAGACCAGGCCGGCATCATGGTAGCCCAACGCCCCGCAGGCCATGGCGCTGATAAAGTTATTTGCAACGGTCGGCAAGTAGAGCCCCGGGGTAGTCGCCTCCTGCGGATGTTTGCCGCGCCACAGCCCTGCGCTTTGCCAGGCGGCGTAGCACAGCTGCCCGACGACGCCTGCGCTGAACAGGGCAAGCGAAACCGGACGGCACCACGGCACGAAGCCAATGGAAACCAGCATCGTCGTCGCAGGAAAGAGGCTGACAAAGCTGCTCATCACCGGGTGGCGCATCTCCGCCAGCACGCTGTGCGGAAAGCGAACCGCGCGCGTGACAAACGCGACCGTCAGCAGGAACCAAATCGCCACCGCGAGGGCAACCAGGCTCTCCCCCGGCCAGCGCGTCACCGGCCAGATCGTGCTGGCATAGCGCCAGGCAAAGCCCATACCGATAATTCCCAGCACCATGCCGAAATAGCCTGCGGGCAGGTTCAAAACCCGTTGAGTGTCGTTCGATTTACGCATTTATTTTAAAATATAAAATGTATTTTAAATGCCATTTTAAGGGGTTTCCTCAACGGACGCCAGCACTTCGACATGCGGAAACTTTGCTACGTTTAGTGAAGGCGCTTAACGAGAAAAGACCATGAAAAAATACCGTCTGAGTGATGAAACCCGCCTTTGGCACGAAGAGAACGGCGAGGAAAAGCGAACGGTCGTCCTGCGCCAGCTGATTGCCACGGCGGATTTTAACGATGTTGCGTGCGGGACGAAAGGCGGCTGGGTCGAAGATGCGAGCGCTCTCGCAGAGGAAGGAGACTGCTGGATCTACGATGAAAACAGCGTGGTTTACGCGGGCGCCCGCGTGTCCGGCAACGCGCGCCTCACCCGGCCCTGCGTGGTCAGCCATCAGGCCGAGATTAGCGGTAACAGCTGGCTTGATGCTGCTCAGGTGAGCCTCGGAGCCAGAATAAGTGACAACGTCACCATTCAGAATTCCAGCGTGCGCGGAGAATGCCATATTTACGGGGAAGCGCGCATCCTGCACAACAGCATGATTGTCGCAGCCAAAGGGCTAACGCCGGATCGCGAGCAGATCCTGAAAATCTATGACAGAGCGACGGTGAGCCAGTCGCGGATCGTGCATCAGGCGCAAATCTACGGCGATGCGATGGTTAATTATGCCTTTGTGGAGCACCGCGCCGAGGTATTCGACAACGCTATCCTGGAAGGCAACGAGCTTAATAACGTCTGGGTGTGCGACTGCGCAAAGGTGTACGGCAGCGCGCGCCTGATTGCCGGTTTAGAAGACGATGCCATCCCCACCCTGCGCTACAGCTCGCAGGTGGCGGAAAACGCCGTCGTTGAGGGCAACTGCGTCATCAAGCATCACGTGTTAATTGGCGGCCATGCGTGGCTGCGCGGCGGTCCGATTCTGATTGACGACAAGGTGGTGATCCAGGGACGCGCGCGCATCAGAGGTGACGTGCTGATCGAACATCGGGTTGAGATAACGGACGACGCGGTGGTTGAGGCATTTGCCGGCGAGCACGTGCATCTTCGCGGCGAAAAAGTGGTAAACGGCGACGAGCGGATCGCCCGCACGCCGCTGCTGGGGGCACTCTAGCGCGATAAGTCATGCCCGGTGGCGCTCACGCTTACCGGGCACAGCCGCGCGCAGTTAACGCATGATCCGGTCGTCGACGTAGTGACGTTTGTCCGGTGCGGGCGGGAAGTACTGGTACAGCCAGGTTTCGCTGATCGCATCTCCCTGGCAGCGCAGGAACATGCGCATATCGACCGGTTCGGTTGAATCGGACGTTGAATACCAGTCAAACAAAATGCGATAGCCGTCAAACGGCTCAACGTACAGAATTTCTACCTGCTTCGCCTCGCCGCTGGAAAGCGTGATCACCGGCTCAATGCCTTTCGGCGCCGCCGCCTTCAAATCGCCGCCGACAAAGTCGATGGCAAAGCGCCGCGCCCACACTTTCGGGTAATTTTCGCCCGGCGCCCACCCTTCCGGGAACCCGCCCATACCGGTACGCGTCGCGTAGACGTTTGCCAGCGGCGAGCGAACCGGAGGCTGCGCGCTCCAGTACAGACGGTATTTGAAGTCCAGCTCGTCGCCCGCTTTGATCAGTTTTTCCGGCTGCCAGAAGCACACCACGTTATCCAGCGTCTCACCGGTCGTCGGGATCTCCATCAGCCCCACCGCGCCTTTACCCCAGCTGTTACGCGGCTCTACCCACAGGCTCGGGCGCTTGTTGTACCAGCCCATAATGTCCTGATAGTGGGAAAAATCGCGATCAAGCTGCAGCAGGCCAAAGCCCTTCGGATCCTTATCCATGTAGGCGTTAAACTGCAGCTTCTGCGGGTTGTTCAGCGGACGGCAGATCCACTCGCCGTTGCCGCGCCACATTGCCAGGCGGTCGGAGTCATGGATCTGCGGATGAATGGTGTCACACATGCGGCGTTCGTTATTGCCGCAGCTGAACATGCTGGTCATTGGCGCAATGCCCAGCTGCTTGATGTCCTTGCGCGCGTAGAGATGGTTTTCCACCTCCATGATCACCTGGCTCTTCTCGCAGTGGATCACAAACTTATAGGCGCCGGTGATGCTTGGGCTGTCCAGCAGCGTATAGACGGTGAAGGTGGTATCGCCAGGCTTGACGGTTTCAAACCAGAACGCGGTAAAGTCCGGGAACTCTTCCGGCGTGTCGGTAAAGGTATCAATCGCCAGGCCGCGAGCGGACAGGCCGTACTGATAGGTATCATCCACGGCGCGGAAATAGCTCGCGCCGAGGAAAGAGACGATATCGCGGCGCGCCAGCTCAGGCGCTTTAAAGGCGCGGAAGCCGGCAAAGCCCAGATCGCTTTGCCCTTCCAGCTGCCTGGTGTCCACGCCCGTCTCACCGTAGCTGAACAGCTCCGGGCGGAAGTGGATCTCACGCGCCATAGAGGTCGATTGGTCCAACGAGAACATGCGCACGCGGCGGCGGAACCCCATTCCCATATGGAAGAACTGCACGTCGAGCTGACGGCCCTCAACGTTATTCCACAGCGACTGCTTCTCGTCATAGCGTATGGCGTTGTACGCCTGCGGCGTCATGGTCGCCAGCGTTTCCGGCAGCGGACGCGGCGCGCCGCCCCACGGCGTCTTCGCCAGGTCATGCGCCATGGATTGCAGGACGGAGAAGTCAAAGCGACGGCTTTGCCCGTCGGCGATGTCGGAGTCAGCAGCGTATGCCGCCTGGGAAAACAGGGAAGACAGGCCGGAGGTGCCGCTAATAGCAGCCATTGCCAGGGAGCCTTTTAGAAAACGTCTGCGATTCATGCCTGTGAAAACGTCCTTATGGTCGTGTGAATGAGCTTCGCGCTCGGCGAAATGACGGCAGGAAAGAACGCACAGCCTAAACAAAAACGGTTAAGAATCCAATTGTTGGCCGGTGATTATATGAACAAAGTGGAAAATATTTTCTGTCGACCAGAACGGCCTGAAAGTGGTGTAAAGATAGGTATGTCGCGCGTAAAAAAATGCCCCGGCAGGACATCAACAGCCGGGGCTTAACGAGGGAGTTATTTTACGCTGACATCAATACCCGGGAAGTACTTATCAGCGAGTTTCGCTATCGTGCCGTCGGCGCGAACTTTATCTATCGCGGCATCGAGCTGCTTTTTGGTGGCGTCGTCACCCTTGCGCAGCCCGAAGCCGATCCCGCTGCCGAGGATGGTGTCGTCCGACACCGGTTTGCCGATAAAGCCAAACCCTTTGCCCTGCGGCTTGCTGAGGAAACCGGCCTGCCCGGCCGCGGACATCACCAGCGAAGCGTCGATGCGGCCGTTCAGCAGATCTCCCCACGCCATGTTCTGATCTTTATAAGACACCACGGTGACGCCCTGCTTTTCCCAGTGCTCTTTGGCGTAGGTTTCCTGAATCGAACCCTGCAGCACGCCGATCGTTTTGCCCTTCAGGCCTTCCGGCGTTGCCTCTAACGCCGCACCGGCTTTTCCGACCAACTGGGACGGAATGCGGTAGATGGGCTGCGTGAAATCGATGCTTTTGCGGCGCTGGTCGGTGATGTTCATCGCGGAATTGATCGCATCAAATTTTTTCGCCACCAGCCCCGGAATCAAGGCGTCGAACGAGGTTTCAACCCAGCTGCACTTCAGCGCCGCGGCTTTGCAGATGGCGTTGCCCAGCTCCACGTCAAACCCTTCCAGCTCACCGGAGGCATTGCGGCTCTCGAACGGCGGATATTCCGCTTCCAGACCGTAGCGCAGCTCGGTGGCCGCAAGCGACGAGAACGAGCACAGCAGACCGATGCCAACAGCTAACGCGCGTAATTTCATATCAAACTCCTCAGCGTGGTTTAACCCGGCACAGGGCCTGGGCACCTGCCCGTAACGTCGCCTCGTCTTTGGCAAACGAAAGGCGAATCAATTTGTTATCCGTACCGTCGGCGTAAAAGGCCGACAGGGGTATGGTTGCAACGCCGCACTCGGTAATCAGACGCTTCACCATCTCGCTGTCGCTCTCATCGCTGAAACGGCTGTAGTCTGCCAGCAGGAAGAACGATCCGGCGCTCGGCAGCAGCGTAAACGGAGACTCGGCCAGCAGGCTTTGCAGCAGATCGCGCTTGCGCTGATAAAACGCCGCCAGCGACAGCCAGGTTTGCGGGTCTGTCATGTGCTCGGCAAAGGCGTGCTGCATGGGCGTATCGGCAGAAAACATCAAAAATTGATGCACCTTGCAGATTTCGTCCATCAGCTCGGCGGGCGCGACGCAGTAGCCGACCCGCCAGCCGGTCACGTGATAGGTTTTGCCAAACGACGAAATAATCACGCTGCGCTCAGCCAGCTGCGGGTGCGTTGCCATGCCGTGATGCGGCTCGCCGTCAAACACCACGTGCTCATACACTTCGTCCGACAAAATAATGATATCGGTATTGCGGGTCAGCGCCGCCAGCTGCTCAAGATCGTTCGCCGAAAAAACCTGACCGCTTGGGTTATGCGGCGTGTTGACGATGATCATCCGCGTGCGCGGAGTGATCGCGGCGCGCACCTCGTCCCAGTTCACCGCAAAGTCCGGCACCGTCAGCTTAATCGCGACGGGTCTCGCCCCCTGCAAACGCACGATCGGCGCGTAGCTGTCGAATGAGGGTTCAAAATAAATCACCTCGTCGCCCGGATGCACCAGCCCGCTGATTGCCGAGTACAGCCCTTCGCTGGCGCTGGCGGTTACCAGCACTTCGCTGCCGGGATCGTAGCGCGTTCCGTACAGCGCGGCGATTTTATCCGCGATGCGCTCCCTGAGCGGCTGAAGGCCGGTCATCGCGGCGTACTGGTTATTCCCGGTCTCCATGGCGCGGGTCACCCCGGCGACCAGCTTAGGATCGCAGGAAAAATTAGGTGCCCCCTGAGAAAGGTTAATGGCGTTATGCTCTGCGGAAAGCTGGCCGATAACGGTGAAAATGGTGGTGCCCACATCGGGCAATTTTGAACGGGTTTGCACCGGAGTTCGTAATGTCATCCTGTATCCCTTCTCATGGCTATTGCATAACTATTCAAACAACATCACCGCTGTCGGGACAATCGAATTGTTGTCATAATAGCCATGATAAAAACGCATAGCTGGGGAAATGTATGTCACGCCGTTCGTTCCCGCTGAATGCCGTCGACGCCTTTTTAAAAACGGCGCGGCATTTAAACCTGACCCACGCGGCCAAAGAGCTGTGCCTGACGCAGGGCGCCGTGAGCCGAAAAATTGCCGCCCTTGAGGCGTGGTTCGGCTTTCCGCTGTTCGAGCGCCACGCCCGCGGCCTGCGCCTGTCGTCTCAGGGAAGCGCCCTGCTTCCGGAACTGCAGTCCGCCTTTGAACATCTGCTGACCGTAGCCGAACAGGCGCGCGCGCAGCAAACCGTGATCCGGCTCAAGGCGCCGACCTGCGCCATGCGCTGGCTGGTGCCGCGGCTGCTGAAGGTGGAGCGGGAACAGCCGGATTTGCAAATTGCGCTGACCGTCACGACCGATCATCACGTCAACTTCAAAACGGAGTCCTACGACGCGGCCATCGTGTTTGGCACCCACACGAGCGCGGGCGATCTGCTGTTTGAAGAGGCGTTAACCCCGGTGTTCAGCCCGCTGCGCGCGGGCGTGCCGTTGGAATCATTGACCTTACTGCACCCCACGCGGGACAAAACCGACTGGTCGCTCTGGCTGGCAAAGCAGCCTATGGCTACGGTTGCCATGCATAAAAATCAACACTTCGACACCATGGACCTCGCCATCACTGCCGCAATTCAGGGGCTGGGCGTTGCCATTGCGGACGAAACGCTGGTGGAGGAGGACGTCCGCGCCGGACGGCTGACGCGGCCATTTGCACATAGCGTTCAAACCGGGGCGAGCTACCGGCTGGTGTGCCGCGCTGCGCCGAACGACGAAAACGGACTCTCGGCCTTTCGCGACTGCCTGCTTAATCGAGGCTAACGTGGTGTTTCATCACCCGCTTGAACAGGCTCATGCGCGCGCGCATAAAGCGATTTTCCAGCCTGAAGCCCGCATGTTTATTCACGCCGATGCGTAACAGCACATCTCGACCCTTGCGGCAGGCGGGCCAGCGCGTCGGCCCCGGCAGGCTGTCGCGAGCGCCCGCATCGCGTGCAAAACTCACCCAGTAGTCGGCCACATGGGCGGCAAACGCCAGATCGCGTTCGTTAACGTACTGCCGGGAAGGTTCCACCTCTCCGAGCGTGTCGAAGACGTAGGGTACCTCGTTGCCGTGCCAGGCCCCGTTGGCATAGGTGGCGTGCTCCGCTTCGGCAACATAGTCGAACCAGTAGCGCCAGCAAAGCCCGCCCGCGCGCTGCTGCGCCTGCATCACCACGTATCCGAGCGTGGTGAAGGCCATATCGCGACACACCTGCCTGCCCAGCTCCTCATCGCCCTTCACGCCGGGATAGAGCAGCTTAATTAGCCCCAGGCCAAACCGCCTTTCGCGGCGCAGCTTTTGAATTTGCCCGGCGAGATCGACGCCAAACACCGCCATTACGCTGGCTTCGTCGCTGTTCGACCCGACCATAATCGGTACCGGGTGCTGGCGGGCGGCGAAAAACACGTCAAGCATCGCCTCCGGCAGCACGCAATCGCCGACGATCGGCGCGGGCGCGATGTTCAGCGGTGACGTCAGCGGCCAGAAGGCCTCGGGAGGCAGCGCGCGCAGCTGCTCGGCGGTGGCGTTTTCCAGCCCAAAATGGGCGGCGATCGCCTCTCCTTTTTGCAGCGCGGCGCTGCGCGGGGTATCGGGTAAGGTATAGCCGCTCTGAATAATCGCCTTGTGGAATAAGCCTTTTGCCAGCGGCGAGGCCAGCAGAGACAGCACGCTGCGCGCGCCAGCCGACTCGCCAAACAGGGTGATGTTGTCCGGGTCACCGCCGAAAATCGAAATATTGTCCCGCACCCAGTTCAGCGCGGCGATTTGGTCGAGCAGCGCAAAGTTATGCACCACGCGGTCTTCTTCCCCCTCCAGCGCCGGATGGGCAAAAAAGCCGAGATGGCCGAGACGATAGTTAAGCGTGACGACCACCGCGCCGCGCTGCGCCAGCGCCCTGCCGTTGTACGGCGGAAGGCTGCCCGCGCCGAGGGTAAAGCCCCCGCCGTGCAGCCAGACCATCACGGGAAGCGGTGCCGGGCGGTTCGCAGGCGACCAGACGTTAAGGTAAAGGCAGTCTTCGGAAAACGGCCCCGGATCGCCGCCGCCAAGATCCTCACAGTACTCGCGGCTTTGCCAGCTTGACGCGGAATACGCCGTAGCCTGCCGCACGCCTTCCCAGGGCTCTGGCGGACGCGGCGATCGCCAGCGCCACTCGCCCACGGGCGGAGAGGCATAGGGAATGCCGCACCAGACGTGGACATTTTCATCGGTAAAACCAATCAGTGCGCCCTGGCGCGTTTCAACCACAGGGGCGGAGGGATTCTGCATAACCACCTTCTTTTTCCATCACACCCCTGCAGAGTAACGGTTTCAGAGCAAACCGCAACGCTGTTTACTGCGCGCTTCCGCCTCCTGATAGAGGGTGAATTCGTCCAGCACCGGGCTGCCGAGGGCCGCTTCGAACGCGTCGCGGCTGGCGTTGCCGTGGCTGCGCGCCTGGGTTTCGTTGCCCAGGTTAGACTGAAATATTCCTGCCGCGCTGACGGGCAGAAAGTCCTCGTAGGTAATCGGCTGGGCGATTACCCACCCGCGCTCGATGAGCGGCTGCGGATCGTCGCCCGCGCGAAACGCGTGGCGGTGCGCTTCGCCCGCGGGCGTCAGGCGGTAGCGGAAATAGGCCAGCCCCTGGCGGCGCAAGAACATTTCGCTGTCCGGGAAGGCGCTAAACACCTCGCGCAGCTGAAGCTGGTGCGTCAGGTTATCTTTCCCCGTCCCCGCCTGCCCCAGCAGGCTATCGTACAGCTCGCGTCCTTTTGGGGTGAGCGCCACCCCACGCTGCTCAATTTCACCGAAGCGCGCGGTGTGCGTACCTTTGTGCTCACCGGCGAAAAGCACCGGCTCCTCCAGCGCCTTGAAGCTGGTCTGGCGCAGCAGGATCGGCACCTCGCGGCGCGGCGGCCCTTCAATCAGGATCTTGGGTTCGATGCCGTATTTCGGCATCAGCTCCTGCACCCGGTCAATGTCCAGCGTCCGCGGCGTGAGGTGGTTAATGTGGCAGCCCGGGAAGCACACCACGTCGGCGATCAGGCGATGCTCGTTGCTCAGCGCCTGATAGGTTTCCTGGTCCACGGTCGCGTGTCGGTGCCAGCGGAAGGTTTCCAGCGCTTCCTTAACAAACTCGCGCGCCTGCGCCTCGGTAAACTCTCCCGCCGATTCATGCAGGTCGAGAAGCTCAAGGCAGCGCGGGGTAAAGATATGTCGACGGGACAGGATCGCCGCCGCCCGATCGCGCAGCGCGGCGTTTTCAATCAGCTCAAGGCGCAGCAGCGAGGTAAATATGCGAAACGGATTGCGGCAGAGCGCCGCGTCGTCGACGGGGCGAAACGCCGTGGAGTGGACGGGAACGCCCGCCTGGGAGAGATCGTAATAGCTGACCGGGTACATGCCCATAATGGCAAACATTCGGCGCAGCGTAGCGAGCTCCCGCGCGGTACCCACGCGGATCGCGCCGTGCCGCTCGACGTTCAGCCGCGCCAGCTCGTCGGCATTGGCCAGCTGTTCATGTAAAAGGGGATTATCCTCAAGCACCGCCAGGTTTACGTCGGCTACCAGCTCCAGCAGCGTGCCGTACTGCGGAACTTCCTGCTGGTACATCGCCGACATTGCCTGCGAAAAATGCTCCCGAATATCATCAGCCGTGATGGTGTTCGCCATGATGTCATATCTCCAGTGAATACTACCTGGAGTGTAGAGAAACCCGTTCCTTCCGGCGGGAAGAATTTACAAAGTGTGATCTTTGAACATGAGTGGTCAAACCCTGTACGGCGGGAGGCGTCTGAAACTTTTTAGTTTCGCTTTGCCGTTTCGCTTTCTCCACGTTGCGCCACTTTATTTCTCACGCTGCGTTAATGAGAATAATCTGGTCCATCAACAATTATTCTCAGATGATATTTTTAAAAACCAGATAAAGAAGACCCACTTAACGCTTATTGCGTCAAAAATATATTTCCATGAAACGCAACGCTAACGCCAAAAAATATTATCATAACGAAGCGCGGGTTTACAAAACGCATTTGACGGATGGCCATATCCAACTACAGTTATAACTCGAACGACGACGGATACGGATTATTTTCGTATCTTACTGACATAACCAATATATGAGGTTTTATATGGCAGAGCATCGTGGTGGTTCCGGTAATTTCGCGCAGGACCGTGAAAAAGCATCTGACGCCGGACGCAAAGGCGGTCAGCACAGCGGCGGGAATTTTAAAAATGATCCGCAACGCGCATCTGAAGCCGGCAAGAAAGGCGGAGAAAATAGCCACGGCGGAGGCCGTAAGTCTGATAAATCCTGACCGAAATAACGACTTTTGCATTTATTTATGAAAGCAGGCTGCGGGTCCAAGGGTCCGCAGTTCCCTCTTCTTTTGTCCAGGAACTCCAATATGAATATGAAAACTCTTGAAGACGTCTTTATCCATCTCCTGTCAGATACCTATAGCGCAGAAAAACAGCTTACGCGTGCATTAAGCAAACTTTCTCGCGCCGCCTCAAGTGAAAAACTCAGCGCCGCGTTTACAGCCCACCTGGAAGAAACTCACGGTCAAATTGAACGTATTGACCAGATCGTAGAGCAGGAATCAGGTATCAAAATTAAACGCATGAAGTGCGTTGCAATGGAAGGCCTCATTGAAGAGGCTAATGAAGTGGTTGAAAGTACCGAAAAGAATGAAGTTCGCGATGCTGCATTAATTGCCGCAGCGCAAAAAGTCGAGCACTACGAAATAGCCAGCTACGGCACCCTGGCCACCCTGGCAGAACAGCTCGGCTATAAAAAAGCCGTTAAGCTTCTGGTTCAAACGCTTGAAGAAGAAAAAAGCACCGACCTTAAACTCACCGATCTTGCCGTAGGAAATATTAATCAAAAAGCGCAATAATCTCGCTTTTTTCAGGTTTAATTTAATGAGCATCAGTTTCAAATTAATTATACGATGCCATTTAACGGCATAAGTAATAGAGCGCATTCCGGCAATCCATTCTGTATTCAAATACGCAGACTTACCTGAGGAACTGACTATGAATCACGTAGAACACTACCACGACTGGCTACGCGATGCCCATGCGATGGAAAAGCAAGCCGAATCCATGCTCGAATCGATGGCCAGCCGTATTGACAACTACCCTGACCTTCGCGCCCGTATTGAACAGCACGTTAATGAAACGAAGCGTCAAATAACGCTGCTGGAAGAAATCCTCGATCGCAACGATATTTCCCGCTCGGTCTTAAAAGACTCCATGAGCAAAATGGCGGCGCTCGGCCAGTCTATCGGCGGCATGTTCCCCTCGGATGAGATCGTCAAAGGCTCCATCAGCGGATACGTCTTCGAGCAGTTTGAAATTGCCTGCTACACTTCATTACTGGCGGCCGCGAAAAAAGCGGGCGACACCGCGTCCATCCCCGCGATTGAAAGCATTCTGGCAGAAGAGCGTGAGATGGCCGACTGGCTGATCCGCCATATTCCGCAAACGACGGAGCAGTTCCTGATGCGCTCCGACGCGGACGGCGTTGAAGCTAAAAAATAGCCGTTTCCTTATATGAGGCATGGCCCATGTTCGAACTCGACGCGTTTCATCTGGCCAGAATTCAGTTCGCCTTTACCGTCTCTTTCCACATTCTCTTCCCTGCCATCACCATTGGGCTTGCCAGCTATCTGGTGGTGCTTGAGGGGATGTGGCTACGCACCAAAAACGACGTCTGGTGTTCGCTGTATCACTTCTGGCTTAAGATATTCGCCGTTAATTTCGGCATGGGCGTGGTGTCCGGGCTGGTCATGGCGTACCAGTTTGGCACCAACTGGAGCGGCTTTTCCCAGTTTGCGGGCAGTATCACCGGCCCGCTGCTCACCTACGAAGTCCTTACCGCCTTTTTCCTCGAAGCAGGTTTCCTCGGCGTCATGATGTTCGGCTGGAACAAAGTTGGCCCGGGGCTACACTTCTTTTCCACCTGTATGGTGGCGCTCGGCACGCTGATGTCGACCTTCTGGATCCTCGCCTCGAACAGCTGGATGCATACGCCGCAGGGTTTCACTATCGAGAACGGGCAGGTCATTCCGCAGGACTGGCTGGCGATCGTATTTAACCCCTCATTCCCGTACCGCCTCATTCATATGGCCATTGCCGCGTTTCTGAGCAGCGCGCTGTTTGTCGGCGCGTCGGGGGCATGGCACCTGCTGCGCGGTAACGATACCCCGGCCATCCGCACCATGTTTTCTATGGCGATGTGGATGGCGCTGCTGGTGGCCCCTGTTCAGGCAGTGGTCGGCGATATGCACGGCCTGAACACGCTGGAGCATCAGCCCGCTAAAATTGCCGCCATTGAGGGGCACTGGGAAAATCCGCCCGGCGAGGCCACCCCGCTGCTGCTGTTTGGCCTGCCGGATATGGAAGAGGAGCGCACCAAATACGGCCTGGCGATCCCCGCGCTCGGCAGCCTGATCCTGACGCATAGCCTGGATAAACAGGTTCCGGCGCTGAAGGATTTCCCGAAAGAAGATCGCCCAAACTCGACCATCGTTTTCTGGTCATTCCGCATTATGGTCGGCATGGGCCTGCTGATGATAACCCTCGGTTTGCTCAGCGTCTGGCTGCGCTATCGCCAGCGGCTTTACCACTCGCGCCCGTTCCACTGGTTTGCCCTCTGCATGGGGCCTGCCGGGCTGCTGGCGCTGCTTGCCGGCTGGGTGACCACCGAAGTCGGCCGTCAGCCGTGGGTCGTCTATGGCTACCTGCGCACCCTCGACGCGGTATCACTCCACAGTACCCTGCAGATGAGCATCAGCCTGCTGGCCTTCTTCGTTGTCTACTCGTCGGTGTTTGGCGTGGGCTATGTGTACCTCATCCGGCTGATCAAGAAAGGGCCGCAGCCCGTCGATACGCTGACGTCAAACACCTCGGGCACCCCTGCCCGTCCGCTTTCTGCCGCTGAGTCTGTTCCTGAAGAGGAGAGGATCTGATGGGCGTCGATATCGCTGTGGTCTGGTTTGCCATCATCGTCTTTGCCACGCTGATGTATATCATCATGGATGGCTTTGATTTGGGCATCGGTCTGCTGTTTAACTTCGTAGGCGATGCCAGAGAGCGCGATGTGATGGTCAACAGCGTGGCGCCCGTGTGGGACGGCAACGAAACCTGGCTGGTCCTCGGCGGCGCGGGGTTGTTCGGCGCTTTTCCGCTGGCCTATGCGGTGATTATTGATGCGCTGACGATTCCCCTTACCGCGATGCTGATCGGGCTCATTTTCCGCGGCGTGGCGTTCGAGTTTCGCTTTAAGGCAACGCCGTCGCACCGCAAATTCTGGGATTATTCATTTGCCGGCGGCTCGCTGCTCGCCACCTTTAGCCAGGGGATCGTCGTTGGCGCGGTAATCAACGGCTTTGACGTGGAGGGGCGACGGTTTGTGGGCTCTGCGCTTGACTGGCTGACGCCCTTCAATCTTTTCTGCGGTGTCGGGCTGGTCGTGGCCTATACCCTGCTGGGCACCACGTGGCTGATTATGAAAAGCGAAGGCTCGCTGCAGGCCCGCATGCGCGAGCTGACCCGCCACGTGCTGCTGGCGCTGGTGATGGTTATCGCGGTGGTCAGCGTCTGGACGCCGCTTGGCTGGCAGTACGTGGCCGATCGCTGGTTTACCTTGCCCAACTTCTTCTGGTTCCTGCCTGTTCCCCTGCTGGTTGGGCTTTTTACCGTGCTGATCTGGCGGCTGACGCGCAATCCGGATAGCCATTCACGCCCCTTCCTGCTAACGCTGGGGCTGATCTTCCTCGGGTTTAGCGGCCTGGGTATCAGCCTGTGGCCGAACATTATTCCTCCGCGCATCACGCTATGGGAGGCCGCGGCTCCGCCGGCAAGCCAGCTATTTATGCTGGTTGGGACATTACTGATTATTCCCGTCATCCTGGTCTATACCGCCTGGAGCTACTACGTTTTCCGGGGCAAAGTGTCTGATACGGAGGGCTATCACTGAGGACGGAATGGCAGCCTTGCCGCCTTCGCGTGAGCTCAGCTGAGAGGGCGTTCCGACAGAATTGTCACCAGCTCGGCCAGCGAATAATGGACCGCTTTTTCCACGACGTCCTGACAGTCGCCGGAGAAAAGAACGGTGCGGGTTTGCGATTCGCCGCGTATGTTCCAGCCAAAGCAGACGGTCCCAGCCGCCGTGCCATCGTCGCCCCCTTCCGGGCCCGCATATCCGCTAATGGCAATGCTAAGATCCGCCTGAGCGATGTCGCGGATGCTGGCGGCCATCTCGGTCACCGTCCGCTCACTGACGGCGGTATAGCGCGCCAGCGTTTCAGGACTAACGCCGAGGATCCGCGATTTGGCCTCGTCGCTGAACACAACCAGTCCAACGTCATAGAAATCGGCCGTGTTCTCTTCAGCGCAGAGCGCCACCGAAAGTTTTCCACCGGTGCAGGATTCCGCCGTGGTCAAGCGCAGCCCGGCATCGGTTAATTTGCTCGCCAGCGTTTTCGTTAATTCACTGACGGTATAATGACTGTCGTGAAAAAGATTGCTCATCTTGCCGCCTCTTATTTCTCGAAGGGAATGATCGAAATATGCCCATTACGTTCAAGTATGGCATATTTGATCTCACTCATCTCCGTAATGCCGTTATTCTGGCGCGCGGACACCAGTATATCCTCACAGGATACATCGACTTTTTTAAGTTTATCGGCTGCAGGTACGCCGTTCTCAACCAGAATGACAGGGGTTCCATCAAGAATATTCTCCACCGGGGAAAAATATTTCTTCATAAGGCCAAATATAATGTCCACCACCACGAGCGTGGTAATGGTAACCATCGCACCGGTGACGGAAAAATCTTGTCCCAGAAGCGCCTGCTGCGTGGCCTCACTAATTATCAAAAGAAGGATGAGATCGAAGCTGGTCATCTGCAGCAGCGCCCGCCGCCCGGCCACTTTAAACACCACGACAAGGAAAAGGTAAATAGCCAACGCACGAAAGACCATATCCATATCAGCCTCCTAGGGGTAGATAAATTGCCAGATGTTAATTTCCGGCTCGTCGTTGACGCGGAGGATCGTGTGCCATTTACCGGCTCTGGACGGTGTCGTGAAGAGTAGTATGGAGAAGCTGTCTGACTTTTTAAGGCTGTTATAAACAAAATAGAGGGTATTTCCGCGGCTAAACATGGCGTCCGGCTGCGGCCAGACGCTGCCAGGCTCGTAAACATCGCTGCTCTCGCTGGTCATACTAAGAACATACTTCCCCTCTGTTTTCACCGGGAACGCCAGCGCCATCCGCGTCTCGGTCTCACGCCGCCCGAAGCGTTCATAGTTTATGCTCAGTGATGCAGCGGAATTTTTCCTGACCGTATCGCTTATCCACCCGCGTGAAAACAGACCGGCGATCGCCGCGATAATAATACCCAGCAGTACAATAAAACCTACCTGACGAAACGCGTATTCAAACGACAGCAAGCGATAACTTTCATCTACCCCAGGCAGCTTTTGATTTTCACGTTTCATGGCCATCGTCACCGTTTCGCTTATTATCCGATATTTTTGATTTTCAACGCGAATGCTTTTAGGACTTATTACATTTGCCACATAAAGGAATAGCAACAATACTTAACAAGTCAAGGCATGATTAAATAAAGGATAGCAAATGAAATTAGCTCCCGTTTCCGCTTTACTGATATTTCTGGTTCCTGCCGCCTGGGCCGATAATAACGGCGGCCTACAAAAGGGTGACGCACCGCCGCCGCCGCACGCGCTGGATAGTGGATATCGTGGAACCGAGGACGCGCGAATGATGACCATCGAACAGGCAAAAGAAATGCACGACGGTGCGACTATTTCATTGCGCGGTAATCTTATTGAGGGTAGCGGCGATAAATATGTTTTTCAGGATAAAACTGGAAAAATCGACGTTATTATTCCGCAGGCAGTCTTCGATGGCAGAACGGTAAAACCCGACCAGATGATCGGTATCAATGGTTCACTTGACAAAAAATCCTCGCCTGCCGTCGTTCGTGTCGATCGTTTACAAAAATGATCGCTAAAGCGTTAACGCTGCAACTATCCATCAAGGCTTAAGGAGTCAGCTATGAGTGATACTTCACAACGTAAGAACGCTTATCCGCAACCCCCTTTCCCGGAGCAGCCACAATCGCCGCCGGGGCTGGCGTCAGAAATGCAACCCGTCCCTGACCACGGGGAAAATAGCTACAAAGGACACGGTCGCCTCGCAGGGAAAAAAGCGCTGATTACCGGCGGCGACTCGGGTATTGGCCGCGCGGTAGCCATCGCCTATGCCCGCGAAGGGGCCGACGTCGCCATCAACTACCTGCCGGAAGAGGAAAAAGACGCCGCAGAGGTCATTGACCTGATCAAAGCGGAAGGACGCAACGCCGTCGCGCTGCCGGGAGATATCCGGGACGAAACCTTCTGTACGAAGTTGGTAGAGGAAGCCGTCTCTCAACTGGGCGGACTGGATATTCTGATCAATAACGCAGGCCGTCAGCAGTACCGTGAATCCCTGGAAGAGCTGACCACAGAAGACTTTGACGCCACGTTTAAAACTAACGTCTACGCCCCCTTCTGGATCACAAAGGCGGCGTTGCGCCACCTGAAAGCGTCCTCGGTTATCATTAATACCTCCTCCGTTCAGGCGGTGAAGCCCAGCGCCGGTCTCCTGGACTACGCCCAGACCAAGGCCTGTCTGGCCGTGTTTACCAAATCCTTAGCCAAACAGCTGGGCCCGAAAGGTATTCGCGTTAATGCGGTAGCACCAGGCCCTTACTGGACGGTTCTGCAGCCAAGCGGCGGTCAGCCGATGGAAAAAGTGAAGGAGTTTGGCGGCGACACCCCGCTGGGACGCCCGGGTCAACCCGTCGAGATTGCCCCGCTTTACGTTACGCTGGCCTCGGATGAATGTTCATTTGCGTCCGGCCAGGTGTGGTGTTCTGACGGCGGTGACGGCGTGATCTAACGGGAAAGTGATTTCCCCCCCCCCCCGCAATGAGCAGTAAATGAACAAGGACGTTCATTACCCCCGCCGTTGAAAAAAATGTTGTAACTCAAACAGATCAAATGTTAAAAATATTTTGCTATCTGGTTATCAAAATTAAACAACTTCACTTGTCACCCGCATCGCTCTGTTTTTAACATCGCCTATGGAAAAAAATGGTCTGTTCAGTCAGCGCATACGCTTGCGCCATTTGCATACTTTTGTGGCCGTCGCCCAACAGGGAACGCTGGGGCGTGCGGCTGAAACCCTTAACCTGAGCCAGCCTGCGCTCTCCAAAACCCTCAACGAGCTGGAGCAGCTTACCGGCACCCGCCTGTTCGACCGCGGTCGCCTCGGCGCGCAGCTTACCCTTGTTGGCGAACAGTTCCTGACGCATGCGGTAAAAGTGCTCGACGCGCTGAACACGGCGGGCCAGGCGCTGAACCGCAAAGAGCCGCAGGCGAACGACATTGTCCGCATCGGCGCGCTGCCGACGGCGGCGCTGGGCATTTTGCCAGCCGTAATCGGCCAGTTCCACAAGCAGCAAAAAGAGACCACCCTGCAGGTCGCCACGATGAATAACACCATGCTGCTGGCGGGCCTGAAGTCCGGCGAGCTGGATCTGGGAATCGGCCGTATGTCGGACCCGGAGCTCATGACCGGCCTCAGCTACGAGCTGCTGTTCCTCGAATCGCTCAAGCTGGTTGTACGCCCTAATCACCCGCTGCTGCACGACACCGTGACCCTGAGCCGCGTGATGGAGTGGCCGGTTGTGGTGTCTCCGAAAGGCACCGTACCGCGGGACAACGCGGAGGCACTCCTGCAGCTTCAGGGCTGCACGCTGCCGTCCGGCTGCATTGAAACCCTCTCGGCCTCGCTTTCTCGCCAGCTCACCGTCGACTATGACTACGTCTGGTTCGTGCCGTCCGGTGCGGTCAAAGACGATCTGCGCCACGGCACGCTAACGGCGCTTCCCGTGGCCTCGCCCGGAGCCGGCGAACCGATCGGCATTCTCACGCGCGTGGATGCGCCGCTCTCATCGGGCGCGCAGGCGCTGCTCAGCGCCATTCGTAAATCCATGCCCGCCTGAATCTCATCCCCTGACCCTCTCCCCCCCAAAGGGGTGAGGGGAACGTCCCGTGCGCTAATCATTAAATGCGAAATCACTCATTAACAATTGCGCAAAACAATTTAACAGTTTTATGATATGCGCATTCACCATATGGTTCGCAATAACATCCAAAAAGGTGAATTCAACGCAATAATTTGGCATAAAACAACATTTCTCTCGTCAGGGTTTATCCATTTGGTACACGCTGCACGGACCGGAAAAGACGTGAGTATTTAAGGAGACAGAAATGGCTAATGGCAGTGCGCCGCGCGGGGCCCCTCGGGTTCTTCAGTGGCTCCTCGCCGGACTGATGGCAATCATCGGTCTGGCTATAGGTGGATTGGGCCTCAAGCTCGCCACCGTAGGCGGAAGCTGGTACTTCCTGATCGTAGGAATCGTGATGGTGGTTTCCGCCGTCCTGATTTTCCTCAACCGCACCAGCGGTATCGTGCTTTACGCCGTGGCGTTTATCGCCTCGCTATTCTGGGCGGTGAGCGACGCGGGCTGGGACTTCTGGCCGCTTTTCTCACGCCTGTTTACCCTTGCGGTGCTGGCGTTCCTTTGTGCCCTCGTCTGGCCTTATCTGCGCGCGGCACAGCGCGGTGCGCCCGTCGCCAAAGCCCCTGCGTTCGGGGTGGCGGCCGTGCTGGCCGTCGCCATGCTGGCAAGCCTGGGCTGGATGTTTAAGCCGCAGACGCTGGTCGCGGCGAACGAGGCGGTTCCGGTTAAGCCCGTCGTCCCTGGCGAAGAGCAAAAGAACTGGGAGCACTGGGGCAACACCACCCACGGCGATCGCTTCGCCGCGCTCGATCAGATCAACAAGCAAAACGTGAATGATCTCAAGGTCGCCTGGGTTGCGCACACGGGAGACATTCCGCAGAGCAACGGCTCCGGCGCGGAAGATCAAAACACCCCGCTTCAGGTAGGCGATACGCTTTACGTGTGCACGCCGTACAGCAAGGTGCTGGCGCTGGACGTGGATTCCGGCAAAGAGAAATGGCGCTACGATTCAAAAGCCACCGCGCCTAACTGGCAGCGCTGCCGCGGCCTGGGCTATTATGAAGAGCACCAGAACGTGACAACGTCACAGGAAGCGACGCAGCCTGCGGCCTGTCCGCGCCGCCTGTTCCTGCCGACGACCGATGCCCGCCTGATTGCCATCAATGCCGATAACGGCAAGGTCTGCGAAGACTTTGGCGATCGCGGCACTGTCGATCTGAGCGTCGGGATGGGTGAAATCAAGCCGGGCTACTACCAGCAGACCTCAACGCCGCTGGTGGCGGGCAATGTGGTGGTGGTCGGCGGACGCGTGGCGGATAACTTCTCTACCGGCGAACCGCCGGGCGTGGTCCGCGCCTACGACGTTCACTCCGGGAAGCTGGCGTGGGCGTGGGACCCGGGCAACCCGAACCTGACCGGCCTGCCGCCTGAAGGGCAAACCTATACGCGCGGTACGCCAAACGTCTGGTCAGCCATGTCTTACGACGCAAAGCTTAACCTGATCTATCTCCCGACCGGTAACGCCACGCCTGACTTCTGGGCCGGTGAGCGCACCGCGCTGGACGATAAATACAGCTCCTCCGTTGTGGCGGTAGATGCCACCACCGGCAAGGTACGCTGGCACTTCCAGACGACGCACCACGACCTGTGGGACTTCGACCTGCCGTCCCAGCCGCTGCTGTACGACCTGCCTGACGGTAAGGGCGGCACCACGCCGGTGCTGGTCCAGACCAGCAAGCAGGGCATGATCTTCATGCTCAACCGCGAAACCGGCAAGCCGGTTGCGAAAGTGGAAGAGCGCCCCGTTCCCGTCGGTAACGTCGAAGGCGAGCGCTATTCCCCTACCCAGCCGTATTCCGTCGGCATGCCGATGATCGGCAACCAGACGCTGACCGAATCCGACATGTGGGGCGCGACGCCTGTCGATCTTCTGCTGTGCCGCATTCAGTTTAAAGAGATGCGCCATCAGGGCATCTTTACGCCACCGGGCCTGGACCGCTCGCTGCAGTTCCCCGGCTCTCTCGGCGGGATGAACTGGGGCAGCGTGTCGGTTGACCCGAACAACGGCCTGATGTTCGTGAACGACATGCGCCTGGGCCTGGCAAACTACATGGTTCCTCGCGCTAACGTGGCGAAGGACGCCAGCGGCATCGAGATGGGCATTGTGCCGATGGACGGTACGCCGTTCGGCGCCATGCGCGAGCGCTTCCTGTCTCCGCTGGGCATTCCGTGCCAGAAGCCGCCGTTCGGCACGATGTCAGCCGTTGACCTGAAGTCAGGCAAGCTGGTGTGGCAGGTTCCGGTTGGTACCGTTGAAGACACCGGTCCGCTGGGGATCCGCATGCACATGCCGATCCCAATCGGCATGCCAACCCTCGGTGCGTCGCTTTCTACGCAGTCCGGCCTGCTGTTCTTCGCCGGCACGCAGGATTTCTACCTGCGCGCGTTCGATACCGCGACCGGGAAAGAGATCTGGAAAGACCGTCTGCCGGTGGGAAGCCAGTCCGGCCCGATGACCTACGTTTCGCCGAAAACCGGCAAGCAGTACATCATCATCAACGCCGGCGGCGCGCGCCAGTCGCCGGACCGCGGTGATTACATCATCGCGTACGCGTTACCCGATAAGAAATAAAGCAAAAGGGACCGAAAGGTCCCTTTTTTTTGCCCTTACGCGGGCTTACAGGCTTGATGCTGTAGGTCGGTTAAGCGCAGCGCCACCCGACACCTGCGAAAGGCTCAAAACGTCTCCCAATTCTCCCCGGAGACTGCCGCCGCAGGGCGTAGCGCTGCACTCTGCAGGACAGGCGCAGATGCCGGAACGCGGTTCGGCTTCGCGCCGCCTAAGCGAAACGCGCCCACCGCCTCCGTCAGGCGCGCGCCCTGTTCTTCCAGAGACGCCGCTGCCGCCGACGCTTCTTCCACCAGCGAGGCGTTCTGCTGCGTCACTTTATCCATCTCGGAAATGGCCTGGCTCACCTGCACAATGCCGCGGCTCTGCTCGTCGGAGGCCGCCGCAATCTCCAGCATGATATCGGTGACGCGCTTCACGGCGTCGACGATTTCGTTCATGGTGTTGCCTGCCGCCACGACTTCGCCCGAGCCCTGGTCGATCAGCGTGACGGACTCGTTAATCAGGCCCTCAATCTCCTTCGCCGCGTTGGCGCTGCGGCTGGCCAGCGTGCGCACCTCGCTTGCGACCACGGCGAATCCGCGCCCCTGTTCGCCCGCGCGCGCGGCCTCTACGGCGGCGTTCAGCGCCAGAATGTTGGTCTGGAACGCGATGCTGTTAATCACCGCGGTAATTTCAGAGATTTTCTTCGAGCTGCTGGAGATGTTGCCCATGGTTTTTACCACGCCGGAGACCATCTGGCCGCCGCGGCTGGCCTTGCCGGAGGCATCCTCCGCCAGCTTGCTGGCATGGTGCGCGTTATCGGCGTTCTGCTTCACGGTCGCCGTCAGCTGCTCCATGCTCGCGGCGGTCTGCTCAATCGCCGCGGCCTGCTGCTCGGTGCGTGAAGAGAGGTCGGTATTGCCCGCCGAGATCTCGCTGGTGCCGCGGTAGATCTCCTCGGCGCCCTGGCGCACGGTACCTACGGTGTTCGCCAGCGAATGCTGCATGGTTTGCAGGTCGCGCGTCAGGTGGCCAATTTCGCTGCGGCCTGCCGCATCGTCCGGCATCGTCAGGTCGCCTTTGGCGATGTTCTCGATGCGTTTTGCCGCGCGCTGCAGAGGGTGTATCACCGTCCTGCGCAGCACGACGAAGGTCATCGCCGTCAGCAGCAGCGCCAGCACGAACGCGCCGAGCATGAACCCTAGCCCAAGCTGCGTGCGCTTATGCGCGAGGGTCGTCAGCGCGCTGGCCCGATCGGTGCGGATCTTAATCGCCTTCAGCAGCACGGCGTTGTAGGCATCGTCCAGCGGGCGGGCGGATTCATTTTCGTGATTGATGATGGCCTCAAACATGCCGTTTTTGGCAAACTTGAGCATCGGCTGCAGCCCGGCGATATAGGCGTCGTAGCGCGCCTTTAAATCCGCGTCCAGGGCTTCATCCGCAGGCGTGCGCACGCTGCGGTTCATGTAGGCAGTAAAGCTGTCCTGCGACTGCTTAATGCGCGTTTCCGCCTCACGGATGTTTTGCTTCATCGCGTCCATTTCGGCGATACGGCTCGCGGCACCCGCGTGGATCAGGTTGATGCGCGCCGTGCGGAGATGGTTAGAGCTGTTCGACAGCCCCATGCGCACCTGAATTTCAGACGTAACGTCCTGCTGATCGGTATCCGCCTGCAGCAGGAAGTATCCCGCCAGGCCGGAGCTCAAGGCAAACAGAAGGATAATGCCACCGAGAATGGAGGAAAACAGCGGAACCAGCCGGATATGATGCAGGAAGCCCAGCGTGCGCTTCGCCTGCATCGTTGTTGTGTTGTCCATGACCGTCGACTCTCTTTATAGGTAAGATGCGCAAAAACACGCCTGTAAAAGAGTCATCGGCACGGCTGGAGATTTGCTTACGGCTAAAAGCGCAAGGCAGGTCACACTTTAGAGAAGATTGTTGCGAAAACGCCAGCGGCAAAAACCGCTGGCAGAAGCGTTACTTATCGCCGAAGTGAATCACGGTACGAATGGATTTGCCTTCGTGCATCAGATCGAACGCCTCGTTGATCTGCTCCAGCGGCAGGCGGTGGGTGATGAACGGATCGAGCTGAATTTTGCCGACCATCGCCTCTTCCACCATGCCCGGCAGCTGGGTGCGCCCTTTCACGCCGCCGAACGCCGAGCCGCGCCACACGCGCCCGGTCACCAGCTGGAACGGACGGGTTTTGATCTCCTGGCCCGCGCCCGCCACGCCGATGATGATGCTTTCGCCCCAGCCCTTGTGGCAGCATTCCAGCGCGGAGCGCATAACGTTCACGTTGCCGATACACTCAAAGCTGAAGTCAACGCCGCCGTCGGTCAGCTCAACAATCACGTCCTGAACCGGCTTGTCGTAGTCTTTCGGGTTGATGAAGTCGGTCGCGCCCATTTCGCCCGCCAGGGTGAACTTCTCCGGGTTGGTGTCTACCGCAATGATGCGGCCCGCCTTCGCCTGCACCGCGCCCTGGATGACCGCCAGGCCAATCCCGCCGAGGCCAAACACCGCTACGGTATCGCCCTCTTTGACCTTCGCCGTGTTGTGTACCGCGCCGATGCCGGTCGTCACGCCGCAGCCCAGCAGGCAGACTTTGTCCAGCGGCGCCTGCGGGTTAACTTTGGCCAGCGAGATTTCTGCGCAGACGGTGTATTCGCTGAAGGTGCTGGTGCCCATGTAGTGGTAGATAGGCTCGCCGTTGTATGAGAAGCGGGTGGTGCCGTCCGGCATCAGGCCTTTGCCCTGAGTCGCGCGAACCGCCTGGCAAAGGTTGGTTTTGCCGGATTTACAGAACTTACACTCGCCACACTCGGCGGTGTACAGCGGGATCACGTGGTCGCCCGGCTTCAGGCTGGTCACGCCCTCGCCCACTTCCATCACGATGCCGCCGCCCTCGTGGCCAAGCACTGCCGGGAATACGCCTTCCGGATCGTCACCGGAAAGGGTGAACGCATCGGTATGGCATACGCCGGTGTGGGTAATTTTGATCAGCACTTCGCCCTTTTTCGGCGGCGCGACGTCGATTTCAACGATTTTTAACGGCTGGCCGGGGCCAAACGCAACGGCTGCGCGTGATTTCATAATGACTTCCCTTATGTGATGACTGTGGATTTATTTTAGATAAGAGCGCAGCAAATGGCCGACTTCTGCCATCCGTACCGCCCGCTGATCCGGGGTTGTCTCCCCCGTCACCAGCTCGTCTTTGAGGTGAATTTCAACCATTTCGCCCATCAGGCCGTTGGCGGCCCCGCGAACGGCCGCGATTTGTTGCAGGATAGCCAGGCACGGATCGCCGGACTCCAGCGCGCGCTCAAGCGCATCAACCTGCCCGCGTATGCGGCGAACGCGGGTCAGAATACGTTTTTTATCTTCGGGTGAGTGTGGCATACGCGCCTCCTGATACTGTAGGGGGGTATAGTAAATATTTATGCCAAGGGTGTAAACCTTTCTGGTTTGGCTGTGCTGACAGCCGAGGGCCGCCAGGGCAAAAACCATTCTGAATGATTATCCTAACAGACTGATTTATATCTATTTAATATAACACGAAAGGTAAAAATATATCTCTTCGGGAAGCGTTTAGTGGGTGGCGTTTTTATTTAAAAAAGGAGTTTTAGAATGGCAATACGCGCATATTTATGGCTGAAGGACGACGGTGGTGCAGACATTATAGGCGCAGTAGACGTAAAGGATCGTGAAGGAAGTATCGAAGTGTTGGGGTTTGGACATGGTCTGCATCTCCCTACTGACAATAACACCGGGAAAATTACGGGCACGCGCGTCCACAGCGCCCTGGTATTTGAAAAGGAGTTTGATAGCGCAAGCCCCTATCTCTATAAAGCTGTCGCAACGGGCCAAACGCTCAGCTCCGCTGAGTTTAAGTGGTACAAAATTAACGACGCGGGCCAGGAAGTGGAATACTTCAATATGCTGCTTGAGGACGTAAAAGTCGTCACGATTTGTCCGTTAATGCATGACGTAAAAAACCCGGCAACGGAAAAGCATAATCATCTAGAAAATATCTCGCTACGTTACGAAAAAATCACGTGGAAACATTGCGACGGTAATATAATTTTCAAAGATTCCTGGAACGACCGCTGATGAATCTTCTGCAATGCTATTTCCATCTGAATGGCGGAAAATATGGAACACTGGCTGTACCGTGTACAGGGTATTTCCCTGCATTCTCTGGTAATGGCAGCGCGACGAATGACCCTGACAGCGCGAATGTTCCGAACATCGGCCCCCTTCCGCCTGGCCGCTACTATATTCTTTTGCGGGAACGCGGCGGTTGGTTTACTCAAACAAAAGACAGCGTTAACGCGTTCTTTACAGGTTCAAATCGAAGTGAATGGTTTTCATTGTACCGCGATGATGGGTCAATAAATGACGAGACATTTATTGATAGCGTCAGGCGCGGTGAATTTCGGCTCCATCCGATTGGGCCATCGGGACTGAGTAAGGGATGTATTACCTTGTACAGCCAGAGTGATTTTCACATTCTCGCCTCCGCCCTGCTTCGAACGGGTGGAATGTACCTTGGTAATTTCATGATTGCGCATGGCGTTGTGCAGGTGTACTAATGAAAATCATGTTCCTGGTTTTATTGTGGCTTGCAGTAACCTTCCTGACGATGCTCTCTCTCTACAGATTCGTGCCCCCTGAAACACAATATGCTATGGCGGAGTACTTTGGGTTTTACGGGGATGAGCGGGTAATGGATTTTGTTTTGTACTGTTTTTTCGCTATAGCAATTAGCGTTGCCAGCGCGTCCACGTTCTGTGCATTTTTACTGTTGCGTAAATAATTCAGGCGGGCAGCGGGTCTGCCCGCTATTTGCTCCGCTATTGGCTAACAACGGTTTTATCGACCCTTACTTTTTCCCTTCACACTGCCCTAAGCGCAAAGAGACATATCCGAAAAACCGCCCTTTTCCTCCCGTCTGGCCCCGAACCGTCAAATGCAGTCTATTCTTAAACTGACTACAAAAGGAGGAAGTTATGACTGATTTCGACGCTGATAAAAATGCGGAATACGCTGGCGATAAGGCCAAAAACAAGCTCGATGAGCTCGCAGGATCTGCTCAGCAGCAGTTTGGTGATTTTGTGGACTCACCTAAACATCAGGTTAAAGGCGCAGCGCGTAAATACGCGGCGCAGGCCAGCGATGCGGTTTCGGACGTTACTGAAGCCGTAAGAAACAATCCGCTTTCCGGCCTGATTGCCGCCGGTGCGGTTGGCGTTGTTCTCGGCCTGCTGTTGGGCCGTAAGTAGTTTCAGGCCCTTCGGGGCCTGATTAATCTGCCTTGCTCTACCCTTCCTCACTCTTTTTTTAGCCTCCCTCACTCTGACCCAGCCCGCCACTGCGTTCGTCGCATTGTGGTGAACATTTTTGTTCATTTGAAAAATAGTTGTACATTTTTGATGTACAGATTTCGATTATTGGTATAGATTCTAACACATCGATGTTACACAAATGTTCAAGAAACGGTGGGTAAACAATGCGTCGCAATCACAATCCAACGCCAGCAGAGAACGCTATCACGTTGTATTTTAATAAGAACAACATTCCAGGACAGCAGGAAACGCTTGGGTTGATTGTTAGCGAGATCATCAAAGAAAACCTCCCCCTGAGCCGAATGACAATTTGTACAAAGCTGCTGCGTCGCATTGAAGAATCATCCTGCGATGATGAGAAGGCGCATTACAACGGCCTGATCGCTCTTTTCTTCGCCCGGTAAGCAAGTCTGATTTTTAGCTTACTGAGTTGGTTTCGTTGAGCTGAAGAAATATTCTTATCATCGCGCGACCAACAACCTGCTTCAGGCCGTTACGCTGGAGCAGAGTGAGATTAAAGCTATGCATAGAACTAAATTCGAACGACTGAAAGATGATTTGATTGGTGAGGCGGTGCTGTCCATTTTGAAAGAAAACGGTCCTATCACCTTCTCATCCCTGGCCGCACGCCTTCTGGTGATGGCCCGGGCAGAAACCAATCCAGAAAGAAAAGATGCATTGATTGCGGCAGAGAATGAAGTGCGCGAGCGAATTACGGGCGTGTCGCAGGATCGGGGGCGCGTCATTGGTGACTATGACGTCTCCAGGGTGCGTTCGATGTTACATCACGAGCCTCACCATTCTCCGAATAAAAAGCATTGAACTCCAACTAACACGGTGCGCCAACATGGAAAAAGTCAGTACACAGCAGAATTACATTTTTGAGGCACTGCATGACAAGGGTCTGGCCGAGTTTTTCCAGAACGCCGGGAAGAATCTCAGCGATGAGGCGGAAGTGCTGGGTTCAGCAATACGCTGCATCTTGCTTTGCGGAGACAACCTCTCCAACAAAGAGATCATTTTGCAGTTGATCCACGCGCTGGAAATTACCCCAGAGCCTGAAGCCTGCGACGTCATCCGCAACACGCTTGAAATCGTGGTGGGCTTCACCCGAGACGACATCTAACCGCCTGTTGACCACCACCAGCCAAAACGCTGCACGTTAAAAAGGGGGCCACTCGGCCCCCTTTAGCGCCTCTATAGCCCTCCCGTCAACCAAACGTTGTACAACCCTGCCCGCAGAAGGACGCATTTCCTTTTTCTCCTTTTGCTGTAATATGCGTACTATTGCAATATTTTGCAGGATTTTTTTCCCATGCACAAAACCGCCCGACAAAAGTACGTGCTCGATATTCTGACCGAACAGGGTCAGGCCAGCATCGCAGAGCTTGCAGAAAGGATGCAGGTTTCTGCTGACACCATCCGCCGCGATTTGACCGACCTGGAAAAGGAAGGCTTAGCCCAGAAGAACCACGGCGGAGCGATCGCGCTCAACCTTTCCGCCATGACGCGCCAGGGCCGCAGCGTCCTGCTGCCGCAGACGAAACAGCTGTTGGGAAAACGGGTCGCGGAGTGCGTTCCTGCCGGTTCAACGCTGTTTCTGGACGCGGGCAGTACGGTGCTGGCGGTTGCCGGGCACCTCAAAGGGCCGCTGACGGCAATCACCACCTCGCTCGATATTGCGCAGCTCTTTAGCGATCGGGAGGACATCGAGCTGATCCTGCTCGGCGGCAACTGGGACCCGCAGCAGCGCCTGTTTGCCGGAAGCGCAACGCTTTCGCTCCTGTCGCGCTATCGGGCGGATATTGCCATTCTCGGCGCGTGCGCCATTCACGCCGAGCTGGGCCTCAGCGCCAGCAAAGAGGCCGATGCGGACGTCAAGCGGGCCATGCTGGCCGCCAGCCGCGAGCGCTGGATCGTCGCGGACCACTTGAAGCTAAACCACTGCGAGCCGTATCTGGTTTCCGGGCTGGCGGATATACAACAGCTGTTTTTAGATCGTCCCTGGGCAGAGCTTGGGGACAATAGCGCCCTGCACGTCACCGTGGCAGATGCGTCATCACCTGGAGAAGATCATGAATAAAGAGAAGACGATAAACGTTGCGCTGATCGGGTATGGATTTGTGGGCAAGACCTTCCATGCCCCGCTGATCCAGTCCGTTGACGGGCTTACGCTGGCGGTGGTTTCCTCCCGTGATGAGGAAAAGGTTAAGCGCGACGTTCCGAACGCGATTGTCGTGGCAACCCCTGAAGAGGCCATTCAGCACCCGGACGTAGACCTGGTGGTGATTGCCTCCCCGAACGCCACCCATGCGCCGCTGGCAACGCTGGCCCTGAACGCGGGCAAACACGTCGTGGTGGACAAACCCTTTACCCTCGACATGCAGGAAGCGCGCGATCTGATCGCGCTCGCAGACGAAAAGCAGCTTCTCCTTTCCGTGTTCCACAACCGGCGCTGGGACAGCGATTTTCTCGGCATTAAGCAAACCATTGAGCACGGCACGCTCGGCAAGGTTAAGCACTTTGAGTCGCATATCGATCGCTTCCGCCCGGAGGTTCGCGTGCGCTGGAGAGAGCAAAACGTGCCGGGCAGCGGGCTGTGGTTCGATCTCGGTCCGCACATGATTGACCAGACGCTACAGCTGTTCGGCCTGCCGCAGTCGGTGCAGGGCAACATCGCCACGCTGCGCGACGGCGCGGAAATCAACGACTGGGCGCACGTAGTGCTGAATTACCCGGAGCATAAGGTGGTTCTCCACTGCAGCATGCTGGTTGCCGGGGGCGTCTCTCGCTTTACCGTTCACGGCGACAAGGCAAGCGTGGTGAAGGCGCGCATCGATCGCCAGGAAGCGCAGCTGCTGGCGGGCGTTGTTCCAGGAAGCGAAAGCTGGGGAGAAGACGATGACGATATGGTGCTGTTTAACGCGCAGGGTGAAGCCAGCAAGCTGCCCACGCCAAACGGCGATCAGCGCCAGTACTACGTTAACGTGCGCGATGCCCTGAACGGCAAAATCGATAATCCGGTGCATCCGGTCGAGGCCCTCGCAGTGATGGCGGTTCTGGAAGCGGCGGTAACGTCCTCCGAAACCGGCTCAACCCGGGCGCTTGAACTCACGGCGGAGGAGCGCGCGCAGCTTCAATAAGCGCTAAAAAAATGCCCTGCGGGTTGCAGGGCACGTTCAGCTACTGGCGCTTCTTCGGCATCATGCGCAGCAATGTATTGTCTTTCCAGTAGTAGTGGTGCATCAGCGCGGCAAACGCGTGCAGGCCAATGACGAAATAGCCCAGATTTGCCAGCGTGACGTGCCACGCTTTCAGCATGTCGACCAGGTCAAAATTCCCCTCCGCCGCATGCGGCATCGTCAGGCCGAAGGCAAACCAGTCGCTGCCGCGGTTGTACATCATCACAATACCGATCAGCGGCAGCGCGATAAACAGCAGATAAACGACCAGGTGTCCAAGGTGCGACAGCCCGGTGATCATCGCTTTTGGCTTCGGCTGGATAGGAGGCGCAGGGAATTTAAGGCGAATCAGCAGGCGTGCCGCCATCAGCACCAGAATAGAAATCCCGCAGGATACGTGGATCATGTTGATTAACGGCCGATCGCTTCGCGGGAAAAATCCCCTGAACTCCATGGCGCAATAGGCCACGATGACTAACAAAAACACCAGCCAGTGGATGCTAATTTGCAGACCTGTATATTTCGTGCGCATAAATTTTCCTGAAAAATGACGTTACCTGCCTCAACATAACGACCTTTCCTTAAAATTTCATTAACTGTTTTGCGGTAAATCTCAGGAATAAAAAAACACCCGCAGATGTGACCCTGCGGTGACAGGGAGCGGGTGTTAGGCAGCGATCGACCGTATAGTCGAGATGTAGGTTCGATGAATCCAGAAAATATAGCCTGACCTCGCGGATAATTCCAACTTACCGCCGTCCAATGGCGACGAGGCCAGTGCCGCCGATAATATAAGGACATTCTTAGATAAATTTAGCTGTCCGTGCTGAAACGGGCTATATTCGGTTCAACTGGTTTAAAACCATACGCCATGACGTAATAATAACCAGTCAAGCTCGAAACCACTAAATTCACATGAGATATAGCGCTGAAGGTTAGTCACCGAACTTAATCCCAGTCTCTGCATCGCGGTATATAAGGTAGAGTCGACGGTTTTTGTAGATACCCTTAGCGTTTGTGCGATAGACGCATTAGATTTATAGCGCCGCATAATACAGGTTCTTAGCTGCGACTTCGTCAGATCTTTAAGCGTGCGGCATGCGTAAACATGCTCGACCAAATCCGTCATGCCTATCCCGCGCTTGTTGGATAACTGATTTAAAACGTCATTTATTGAAGAATGACTGCTTATCACATCAAACTTTGCCAGCAGCTCGGAATAAATACCTCTGCTGCCTAAGAAATAAAATTCCGCGTCGCTGGACAGTTCGTATTTTTCCAGCTCGCACATCAGGTTCTGCAGGCATGAACAGCCTTCCAGGTCTATCAGACAGATTTCACGCGTTGTGAAAGAGTGCTCTAACACCCATTTTAATGCTTCGCGTAAAAATGCGTTATGCGTAATAATTATAGACATCGTTTCGCGCCATCGTGTTGAAATTTGGATGTGGTGTCGGGTGCCTCCCGATGACGATATCCAGTCAACCTATCGCCGGAAATAATATTGGGACTGTAGAGAGAAACTTAACTGTTCCGCGTGCGCTTAGCCGCATTCACCACGAAATAAATTTAACGGAATCCCGCTCACTAATCTAAAGCTTTATCTGTACTTTTTAAGACTACTATCGGTCCACTAATATACTTCCGCGCGAAATACCCATCCGTTAAAACCGCACATTACGCAATACAACATATTGATGCCCTTCTTTTTTTACGCTACCGCGGTGAAATGCGCGCGGACCGTTTTGATGCCCGGTGATGATGTCCCTCTGACTTGCCCCCCTCCCCGTCATGGTCTAAGCCTGGATAGGTTCACCCTGTCATACTGACACTTCACCAGGAGTATATAATGAGCAACATTGGCATTAACGGCTTTGGACGCATCGGGCGCCTTGTCCTGCGTCGTCTTCTCGAAACCCAGAACGGCAACGCCGTGGTCGCGATCAACGATCTCACTTCCCCGAAGGTACTGGCCTATCTGCTTAAGCATGACTCAAACTACGGCGGCTTTCCGTGGAGCGTGGATTTCACCGAGGACGCGCTAATCGTCGACGGCAAAACGATTTCGGTCTATGCCGAAAAAGAGGCCAAACATATCCCGTGGAAAGCAGCGGGCGTCGACATCGTTGTGGAATGCACCGGTTTTTACACTTCTGAAGAGAAGTCCCGCGCGCATCTTGATGCCGGAGCCAAAAAGGTGCTGATCTCAGCCCCGGCGGGAGAAATGAAAACCATCGTCTTCAACGTTAACGACGACACGCTCGACGCAAACGACACCATTGTCTCCGTCGCCTCCTGCACCACCAACTGCCTCGCGCCGCTGGCCAAAGCCCTGAACGACGCGTTCGGCATTCAGGTTGGCACCATGACGACGATCCACGCCTACACCGGTACCCAGGCGCTGGTGGACGGCCCGCGCGGTAAAGACCTGCGCGCATCCCGCGCCGCTGCGGAAAACATCATTCCCCACACTACCGGGGCGGCAAAAGCCATTGGTCTGGTGATCCCGGAACTGAGCGGCAAGCTGAAAGGCCACGCCCAGCGCGTGCCGGTCAAAACTGGTTCCGTGACCGAGCTGGTAGCTATTCTGGATAAAAAGGTAACGGTAGATGAGATCCACGCCGCGCTAAAAAAAGCGACCGACGGAAATGACGCGTTCGGCTACACCGATGAGGAGATCGTCTCCTCTGACGTTATCGGTTCGCACTTTGGCTCGGTGTTTGACGCCACGCAAACGGAGGTGAGCGAAGCGGGCGATCTTCAGCTGGTTAAAACCGTCGCGTGGTACGACAACGAATATGGCTTCGTAACGCAGCTGGTGCGAACCCTGGATAAATATGCTGCGTTATAGGCGATCCCCCCTCGCCTGAGGGGGAAAACCCTAAGACTGAAGTCAACCCGGGCAGAGGAATGCGCGACGAACCGTTCATTTCCTGCCCTGTTTATTCCCCGATCGTTAGCATTGCCAGCGGGAACGTCGTTATCGCTTTTGAATAACGTAATAAATGTGCCGCGGACGTATTCTATCCAATCCCAAATTCATTTTTCTGTGCATTTTTTCATCACAATGACATATTAAATAATCTGCTCCAGGAATAATTTCGTATCCAAAAATGCTTTACATCCCGCGAATAATATTTTTTAAGGGTGACAAATTCCTCCCCATGCTCCTACCTCACTAAACCCCCTATTTCACCATCGGCCCGGGCGCCATCTAACACATTGATTTTATTGTTTATTTTATTATCCAGAAATTATAATTCACTTTCTAAAATGTCTGCTTTAAAACATTCATTAAATTTATAGCCGATTGAAGATTCATAATGCAGAGCAAAACCTAAATTTTACTAAAATAGATTTTTATTTTTAATAAGTTTTCATAAATATCAAATACGATATTATTCCTGCCGCCGGGAGAGGTTGAATGATATTAATCTTAACCGGTAATACATTATGACACACTTTGTTGCACTTAAATACACTATGAAAGGATCAAGGATGAAAAAGGTAATTCTCGCTACAGCTATCGCGTTATGCACAACTTCAGCTTTTGCCGGTGAAACTGCCGTTCTGAAAGTAAAAGGCGTGCTGACTAACGCAGCGTGCTCTGCAGACATGAGCAACGGCGGTGTGATTGACTACGGTCGTATCGCACTGGGCAACCTGAGCGCAACTGCAAACAACGTGCTGGGCCAGAAACAGCTGCCAGTAACCATCACCTGTACTGCTCCAACCAAAGTTGGCTTTACCATCAGCGATGACCGTATGGACAGCAACGCACAGCTGCCAGTTGATGTTAACACCACTAAGGCCGTGACGGATAAGTATTACACCTACGGTGTTGGTAAAACAGCTGGCGGTGTAAAAATTGGTAACTACGGTCTGTGGATGTCTGACGTGACTGCAGATGGTAACAGCGTTGACTCAATTGGTGTTAACGGTGACTGGAGCCAAACTGCATGGGGTAAAACCAGCGTTCCACGTAGTGATGCATTCAACACTATGGCGTTCGCGGCTACCTCTACCAGGGAACCGCTGGCAGTTACCAATGCTACCTTTAACTTCAACTCTAACCTGGTCATTCGTGACACCGCAACGCTGGCAATCACTGACGATACCCAGCTGGACGGACAGGCAACCCTGACTCTGGTTTACCTGTAATAGTTAGACGCGATTAGTTTTACCTGTTCATAACGGGCCAGCGATGGCCCGTTATTTTTGCGTCTGTCATATCAGCGAACGGCTGACCAGCGCGTCGGTGAGAATGGCGTCGTCACGCAGAACGTTCCACGCACGCTCAACGTCCTCAGGGATCTCGACGTGGTCAATAAAATCACGCCCTGCCGGACCGTATCCCCCGAGGTCGTCCCTTAAACGCGGAAGCTCCCCCAGCACCAGCGATAAATAACGCTCCACCGGCCACAGCCCGTCGCTGCCGCCCGGGAACACCAGCCCATCGTTGCTATTTTCTACCACCGGCGTCACGCCAGGATGGCTTATCCACTGCGGCGCAGCAGCCTCGTCCCGACAGACGCGGGCGAACGTCGCCATGGTCCGGCGCTGCATCGTCGGGTCCTGAACCACCAATACCCTCTGCGCGCCAGGATAATGATGACGCATCATCTCCCGGCTAAAGCGAGCATTCTCGCCGCAGTTGGTGGACCGATCCTCCACAAGAATACGCTCCTCGGGAATTTGCCAGAATTTGCGCGCGATATCTGCCAGAACGGCAGCTTCAGCGCGCCCCGTGGTCGGGATGGTGTTATATCGGGGATGGCGCGCAACCGCCGCGTATAAAAACGTCGTGGAGTGCCCAATGCCACCGCTTATCAGCAGCGGCTTCTCCTGAGCAGCCGCGATGCTGCATGCCGCGTCTATCGTCGGGATCACCGCGTTGCCCGCCAGAATTACCAGGTCAACCGGCTGGCCGGGTTGCCAGGCATCTTCCGCCAGCCAGCGCCCTACGGTGTTAACGGCGCGAAGCGTGTTTTCAGGCAGAACAGGAAACATTGTCGGTATCATGGTTACCTCCTTACGGCAGTGAAGCCCAGCGTACCGCACTCTTGCGATCTGAAAAGAGGATCTCTCTGAAAGCCAACGCCGCTGGCTCGACCTGTTTTTGTCACTTTTCTGAAATAACCAGAAACATCCAAAAACAATTGGGTTGCACCAGAGCTCGCCAGGTGACACCGCGTCTATCATTAACGGGGCGAGGTTTACTCATGACGCAACATGAAGGTACAGCGACGGTATTGTGAAAAAACAAAAAGGTGCTTATTGCCAGCCTGACCGGCAGCGCCATTGAATGGTTTGACTATTTTCTCTACGGCACGGCCGCCGCGCTGGTGTTCAACAAGATTTTCTTTCCGATGGTCGATCCGGTTATCGGGCTCATTCTCTCCTATCTCTCTTTCTCGCTAACGTTCTTCATCCGCCCCATAGGGGGCGTGCTCTTCGCCCACATCGGGGACCGCATCGGGCGTAAAAAAACGCTGATACTCACTCTCTCACTGATGGGAGGTGCAACCGTGGCAATCGGCCTGCTGCCTACCTATGACATGATTGGAATGTGGGCACCGGCCCTGCTGATCCTGATGCGCATTATTCAGGGAATGGGCATCGGGGGTGAATGGGGCGGCGCGCTGCTGCTGGCCTACGAATACGCTCCCGAGAAGCGCAAAGGCTTTTTTGGCAGCATTCCTCAGGCGGGCGTCACCATCGGTATGCTGATGGCAACCTTTATCTTGTCGCTGATGACGCTATTTAGCGAAGAGGATTTCCTCTCCTGGGGCTGGCGCATTCCCTTCCTGCTGAGTGCGGTGCTGGTGCTGCTCGGACTGTGGATACGTAAGGATATCGACGAAACGCCGGACTTTCAGAAGGTCAAAAAATCCGGTCAGGTGGCAAAAGCGCCGCTGCGCGATACGCTGAAACACCACTGGCGCGAGGTGCTGATTGCCGCAGGGCTGAAGGTTGTCGAAACCGCGCCCTTCTATATCTTCTCGACCTTTGTGGTGAGCTATGCCACCACGACACTGACCTACCAGAAGTCGCAGGCGCTTGAGGCGGTCACGCTGGGCGCGCTGGTTGCCACTATACGGGCATCACGCTCGGTTACCCGCTCGGCGCGGCGCTGGCGGGCGGAACGGCGCCGCTGATCGCCACCGGCCTGCTGGCAAAATACGACGGCGACTGGGTGCCGGTGGCCTGGTATTTAGCGGTGACCGTCGTTATTTCACTGGTTGCGATCTTCTGCGCCAGCCGCGTCAAGCGCCAGCCGGCGCTTCTCGCACAGCCTCACGAGCTCTAGTCTCCGGGCGGCACGCTTCGGGCCGCTTCTGCCCTCAGTGTGTGATCGTCATTTGATTAATGTATGATAATCATATTCAATTGAATTATGATTTACGCCAATCGTCGAATCATTTGCCCGCTCACTATTCAACTTTTCCAAAGGTAAACGTCGCTATGCGCCTGCCCAAACGCGATCCTTATGCTCCTCGCGAGTGGCAGCCACATGAAAAACCCGCCCTGCTGGGTTCACCTTCGACGCCGGAACACCCTACCCCAAAGCGAATCGCCTATGGCGTGGTTGGCCTGCTGGTGTGCCTGACGGGCGCGCTGGGTAACGCGGTCGTCGCCGCCAACCTGCAAAACCTGCAGGGCACGTTCGCCGCCTGGTCTACGGAGATTGCCTGGCTTCCCGCCGTGTACGTAATGACCAACGTCTCCATCAACCTGCTGCTGGTGAAGTTCCGGCAGCAGTACGGCCTGCGCGCGTTTACCGAAGGTTTCCTGGTGCTGTACGTGCTGGTGACCTTCTTCCACCTGTTTGTGAACGACCTTAGCTCGGCGCTGATGGTGCGCGCCGCGCACGGCATGGTGGCCGCCGCGCTCAGCTCGCTCGGTATTTACTACCAAATCCAGGCCTGGCCCGCGAAGCACCGCCTAAAGGCGCTGACGATTGGCATCACCGGCTCGTCGCTGGCTATCCCGCTGGCGCGGCTCTTTTCCACGGAGCTGCTGCAGCTCGACGAGTGGCGCGGGCTGTACTTCTTCGAGCTCGGGCTGGCGCTCATTTCGCTGGCCTGCGTGATGGTCCTTAAGCTGCCGCCGGGCGACAGGCGCAAGGTATTTGAAAAGAAGGACTTTATTACCTTCTTCCTGCTCGCGCCGGGGATGGCGCTGCTCTGCGCGGTGCTCTCGCTCGGCCGTCTCGACTGGTGGTTTGAAGCGCCGTGGATCGGCTGGGCGCTCGCGCTGTCGCTGGTGCTGATCGTCTCCGCCATTGTTTTTGAGCACAACCGCAGCAACCCGCTGCTCAACACCCGCTGGCTGTCGAGCGGCAGCATCGTGCGCCTGGGGCTGATCATGCTGCTGATCCGCATCGTGCTGGCGGAGCAAAACACCGGCGTTATCGGCTGGCTACAGTACGTGGGCTTACAGAATGAGCAGATGACGCGCCTGGCGTGGTCGATTTTCGCCGGGATCGTCTGCGGCATCGTCACCAGCTGTCTGACCATCAAACCGACGAAGCTGGCGTGGCCGATTATCACCTCGCTGGCGCTGATGATTGTCGCCTCGCTGCTGGACAGCCAGTCCACCAGCCTGACCCGCCCGGACCAGCTGATGGTGAGCCAGTTCCTGCTCGGCTTTAGCAGCGCCTTTTTCCTCGCCCCGGCGATGCTGGCGGCCATCGGCGGCGTGATCGCTGAACCGCGCAACCTGGTCAGCTTCTCGGTGATGTTCGGCATGAGCCAGAACGTGGGCGGCCTGCTCGGCTCGGCTATTCTGGGGACGTTCCAGACGTGGCGCGAGAAATACCACTCGAGCCTGCTTGCAGACCAGCTCACCACGCTGAATCCGTTGGTGAACGAGCGGATTCAGATCTATACCCAAATGTATAAAAGCCTGATTGGCGACAGCGCGCTGCTCGGCACGCAGGCGATTACCCAGCTGCAGACCGCGACGGCGCTGGAGGCCAACATTCTGGCCTACAACGACACCTATCTGCTGACGGCCAGCATCGCGGCCGCCACGCTGGTCTGGATTTTATGGCGCTTGCTGCGCCTGCGCATAACGGCCCGTCTGGCGTTAAAACACGCCACTGGCGACAAGTAAAAATCAAGAATAAACGATCTTTCGGGAGAGGATATGAGTCAGCAGGATGCCGCCAGAGAGCAGGCCAACACGCGCAAAAACGTACGCATTGTGTCGATATTCACCGCCGCGGCCATTGGCATCGTTGGGGTGCTGGTGATCCTCTACGCGTGGCAGCTGCCGCCGTTTACTCGCCACGTGCAGTTCACCGACAACGCCTACGTTCGCGGCCAAACGACCTTTATCAGCCCGCAGGTCAACGGCTATATCACCGAGGTGCGCGTTCAGGACTTTGCCCAGGTCAAAAAGGGCGACCTGCTGTTGCAGATTGACGACCGCATCTACCGCCAGCGCGTGCATCAGGCCGAGGCGCAGCTGGCGATGAAAATCGCCGCGCTCAATAACAACCTGCAGCAGCGCAAAAGCGCCGACGCGGTGATTGCCAAAAACGAGGCCGCGCTGAAAAACGCCCGCGCTCAGAATCTGAAAACCCAGGCCGACCTGAAGCGCGTGAAAGAGCTGACCGCCGACGGCTCGCTCTCGATTCGCGAACGCGACGCGGCCTTGGCCAGCGCGGCTCAGGGCAATGCCGATATCGACCAGGCCAGCGCCACGCTGGAGATGTCGCGCCAGGATCGGCAAACGGTCATCGTCAACCGCGGCGCGCTTGAGGCGGATGTCGAAAACGCCAAAGCGGCGCTGGAGCTGGCGCAAATCGACCTGCAAAACACCCGCATCGTTGCCCCGCGCGACGGCCAGCTTGGGCAAATAGCCGTTCGCCTCGGCGCTTACGTCACCGCAGGCACGCACCTGACCACGCTGGTGCCGCCGCAGCACTGGGTGATCGCCAATATTAAAGAGACGCAGCTGGCAGACCTGCGCGTCGGGCAGCCGGTGAAATTTACCGTCGATGCGCTCAATGACAGGGCCTACGAGGGCCGCGTAGAGAATATCTCCCCGGCCACCGGGGTCGAGTTCAGCGCCATCACGCCGGATAACGCCACGGGAAACTTCGTGAAAATCGCCCAGCGCATTCCGGTGCGCATTGAGGTGCTCGGCAAGCCGGAAGACGCGGCGCTGCTGCGCCCGGGGATGTCGGTACAGGTGACGATTGATACGCGGGAGGCGAAGCCATGATCCTTCGCCCAGCGGCCGCCGCGCTGGTGGCGATATCGCTCGCCGGATGTCAGTCGGTCGACGTCAAGCCTGCCCAGCCCTCGCTGCAAATCCCCGCGCAGTGGCGCGCCGCCGCGGGCCCCGCCAGCCCGGCGCAACGGCTGTGGTGGCGCAATTTTCACGACAGCAACCTGAACCGCTACGTGGACCAGGCGCTGGTGAATAACAGCGACGTGCTGATCGCGCGCGAACGCATTAGCGAGTATCAGGCGCGGGTCTATGCCGCCGACGGCAGCCTCTTTCCGTCGCTGGATGCTGGCGTGACCGGCACGCGCGCCCGCTCGCAGTCAGCCGCAACCGGGCTGCCCGCGTACGGCACGCTGTATAAAGGCAGCCTGACAGCCAGCTACGACGTGGATATCTGGGGCGTTAACCGCAGCACCGCCAGCGCTGCCGAAGCCTCGCTTGAGGCACAAAAGGCCGCGGCCGCCGCGGCGGATTTAACCGTCGCGTCAGCGGTGGCCTCCGGCTATGTCACCCTGCTCTCGCTGGACGAACAGCTCAGCGTGACCGAGTCCACGCTGAAATCCCTCGAAGAGGCGTACAACCTGGCCAAACGTCAGTTTGAAACCGGCTACAGCTCGCGGCTGGAGCTGATGCAGTCCGACTCCGAGCTGCGCGCCACGCGGGCGCAGGTGCCGGTCATTCAGCACCAGGTTGCGCAGCAGGAGAACGCGCTCAGCCTGCTGCTGGGCAGTAATCCGGGCGACATAACGCGCGGAAGTGATTTCGACGGGTTAACTCCGCTCGCGATCCCCTCGCAGCTGCCGTCCACCCTGCTCAACCGCCGCCCGGATATCGCCCAGGCGGAGCGGCAGCTGGTTGCGGCAGACGCGACGCTCGCGGCGTCTCGCGCCAGCCTGCTGCCGTCGATCAACCTGACCGCCACCGGATCGGTGCAGGATCGTACCCTTTCGGGCCTACTGGACAACCCGCTGCAGCTGTGGAGCGTTGGCGGCAGCATTCTCACGCCGCTGCTCAACCGTCAGGCGCTGAACGCGCAGGTGGATATTTCCCAGTCGCAGCGCAACCAGGCGCTCTACGGATATGAAAAAACGGTGCGCAACGCCTTCGCTGAAGTGAACAACAGCCTCGACGCCATTACGCGCTATCAGGAACAGCTGACCGAGCTGCTGGCGCAGCAGGATGTCGCGGATGAAACGCTGCGGATCGCGCAAAACCGCTACCGCAACGGCTACTCGTCCTATCTGGACGTGCTGGACGCGCAGCGCACGCTCTATTCGGTACAGACCAGCGTGGTGCAGGTGAAAAACAACCTGCTGCTGGCGCAGATCGATTTGTATAAAGCCCTGGGCGGCGGCTGGGTTAGCGCCTGAGAACGTGCCGGGTGGCGGCTGTGCCTTACCGGGCCTACATATTCTTCCGTAGGCCCGGTAAGCGCACCGCCACCGGGCGCTGTTTTTAACCGGAAATTTGCTCCATCGCCTGCAAAATACGCTTATCCGAAATCGGATACGGCGTCCCGAGCTGCTGGGCGAAGAAGCTGACGCGCAGCTCCTCGATCATCCAGCGGATCGCCTGCACGTCCTCATCGTCGCGGCGGGCGGGCGGCAGCTTGTTGAGCCACTGCTGCCACGCCTGCTGCACGCTCTCCACCTTCAGCATTTGAGCGCGATCGCGGTGCGGATCGATGGCCATTTTTTCCAGCCGTTTTTCAATTCCGTGCAGGTAGCGCAGCGTATCGCCCAGGCGCTTGAAGCCGTTGCCGGTGGCAAACCCCCGGTACACCAGCCCCGCCATCTGCGCCTTCACGTCCGACAGGCCAAGCGCCATGGTCATGTCCACGCGCCCCTTCAGCCGCTTGTTGATGTTGAATACCGCCGTCAGGATCTGTTCGACCTGTTTGGCAATCTCCACCACGGTATCGTTCAGCTCGGCGCGCACCTTGTCGTGCAGTTTCGCAAACGCTTCCTCGGTCCAAACCGGGCCGCCCGCCTCGTCAATCAGCTTGTCCACGCCGCAGGAGATGCAGTCGTCAATCAGGTCCAGCACCTTGCCGTACGGGTTAAAGTACAGCCCCAGCTTGGCCTTGTTCGGCAGCTTCTCGTGCAGATACCTGATCGGCGACGGGATGTTGAGCAGCAGCAGGCGGCGCAGCCCGCGCCACATCATCTGCTGCTGTTCCTGAGGATTGTCGAACAGCTTAATCGCCACGCTGTCGCGCTCGTCCACCAGCGCGGGCCAGGCTTTTACCCTGTAGTTACCGCGCTTCTGTTCGTAGCTTTCCGGAAGCTGACCAAAGCTCCAGATGTGCAGCCCGCTCTGCTCAATGCCGTCATCCGCCACCGCAGAGAGCGTCTCCTGTACCTTGCCCTTCAGCGCGTCCTTCAGCTCGGTAAGCGAACGGCCCTCCAGCAGCTTTTTATTTTTATCGTCCACCACGCGGAAGGTGATTTTGAGGTGATCGGGCACCTGATCCCAGTGCCAGTCCTCGCGGTCGATGGTGGTGCCGGTCATGCGGCGGAACTCGCGCTCCATCGCGTCCAGCAGCGGCATCTCCAGCGGCGTCACGCGGCCTAAAAACGCCTCGGCGTAGTTTGGCGCAGGCACAAAGTTACGGCGCACCGGCTTCGGCAGCGATTTGATCAGCGCAATCACCAGCTCGCGGCGCAGGCCGGGGATTTGCCACTCAAACCCGCTCTCCGCCACCTGGTTCAGCAGCGGCAGCGGAATGTGGACGGTCACGCCGTCCGCGTCCGCGCCCGGCTCAAACTGGTAGGTCAGGCGCAGCTTGAGGTTGCCCTGATGCCAGAAGTTCGGGTAGTCGAGCTTGCTCACCGACTCCGCGCCCTCCTTAATCAGCATGCTCTTTTCAAAGTTGAGCAGGTCCGGCGTCTCTTTCGCGATCTTCTTCCACCAGCTGTCAAAGTGGCGCGCGGAGACCACGTCGTGGCTGATGCGCTGGTCGTAAAACTCAAACAGCGTCTCGTCGTCCACGAGGATGTCGCGGCGGCGCGTTTTGTGCTCCAGCTCCTCCACTTCCGCACGCAGCTTCAGGTTTTCGCGGAAGAAGGCGTGGCGCGTCTGCCAGTCGCCCTCGACCAGCGCGTGGCGGATAAACAGCTCCCGGCTGAGGGCTGGATCGATCTGGCTGTAGTTGACCTTGCGCGCGGCCACCACCGGCAGGCCGTACACCGTCACTTTCTCGGTCGCCATCACCGCGCCCTGCGCGCGCTCCCAGTGCGGCTCGCTGTACGAACGCTTCAGCAGGTGCTGGGCAACCGGCTCAACCCACTCCGGATCGATACGGGCCGCAATGCGCCCCCACAGGCGGCTGGTTTCCACCAGCTCGGCCACCATCGTCCACTTCGGCGGCTTTTTGAACAGCCCGGAACCCGGGAAGATGGAGAAACGGGCGTTGCGCGCGCCGGTAAACTCCTGCTTGTCGGCATCCTTCATGCCGATATGCGACAGCAGCCCGGTCAGCAGCGCGATGTGAATTTCGCGGTACTCCGCCGGCTCGCTGTTGACCGGAATGCCCAGCTCTTTCACCACCTGCCGCAGCTGGGTGTAGATATCCTGCCACTCGCGCACGCGCAGGTAGTTGAGGAAATCCACCCGGCACTGGCGGCGGAACTGGTTAGAGGAGAGCGCCTTCTGCTGCTCGCCGAGGTAGTTCCACAGGTTCACAAAGGCGAGGAAATCGGACTCTTTATCGTGGAAGCGGCGATGCTTCTCATCGGAGGCCTGCTGCTTGTCCATCGGACGCTCGCGCGGGTCCTGAATCGAGAGCGCCGAGGTGATGATCATCGCCTCGCGCACGCAGCCGTGCTTCTGCGCTTCGAGCACCATGCGCGCCAGGCGCGGATCGACCGGCAGCTGGCTCAGCTGGCGGCCCAGCGGCGTCAGCTTGTAAGCAGTCGCCTGCTCGTCGGTGGCGATCGCGCCGAGCTCTTCCAGCAGGCGCACGCCGTCCTGGATGTTGCGCTTGTCCGGCGCCTCCACGAACGGAAACGCGGCGATGTCGCCCAGCCCCAGCGCGGTCATCTGCAGAATGACGGACGCGAGGTTGGTGCGCAGAATTTCCGGGTCGGTAAACGCCGGGCGCGAGAGGAAATCGTCCTCAGAATAGAGGCGAATGCAGATCCCTTCCGACACGCGGCCGCAGCGGCCCTTACGCTGGTTGGCGGAGGCCTGCGACACCGGCTCAATCGGCAGGCGCTGCACCTTGGTGCGGTAGCTGTAGCGGCTGATGCGCGCCGTGCCCGGGTCGATCACGTATTTGATCCCCGGCACGGTGAGCGAGGTTTCCGCCACGTTGGTCGCCAGCACGATGCGGCGTCCGCCGTGCGGCTGGAACACGCGGTTCTGCTCGCTGTTCGACAGGCGCGCGTAAAGCGGCAGGATCTCGGTGTGGCGCAGGTCGCGCTTGCTCAGCGCGTCGGCGGTATCGCGGATTTCGCGCTCGCCGCTCATGAAGATCAGAATGTCGCCCGCGCTCTCCCTGCCGAGCTCGTCAACGGCATCGAAGATGGCCTGCAGCTGGTCGCGCTCGGTATCGTCCGCCTCTTCGACAATCGGGCGATAGCGCACTTCCACCGGAAAGGTACGGCCGGAGACTTCAATAATCGGCGCGTTGTTGAAATGCTTTGAGAAACGTTCCGGATCGATGGTCGCGGAGGTGATGATGATCTTCAGGTCAGGACGGCGCGGCAGCAGCTCTTTCAGGTAGCCGAGCAGGAAATCGATATTCAGGCTGCGCTCGTGCGCTTCATCAATAATGATGGTGTCGTACTGCATCAGCAGCCTGTCCTGCTGAATTTCCGCCAGCAGGATGCCGTCGGTCATCAGCTTGACCATGGTGTTGTCGCTGACGCGATCGCTGAAGCGCACCTTGTAGCCGATGCAGCCGCCCGGCTCCGTTTGCAGCTCTTCGGCAATGCGGTTCGCCACGGTGCGCGCCGCCAGACGACGCGGCTGCGTGTGGCCAATCAGCCCTTTCACCCCGCGCCCCAGCTCCATGCAGATTTTTGGCAGCTGGGTGGTTTTACCGGACCCGGTTTCCCCCGCGACAATCACCACCTGGTGATCGCGCACGGCGTTGAGAATGTCCTGTTTTTTCTGGCTGACGGGCAGGTTTTCCGGATAGGTAATCGCCGGGCGCGCGGCTTCGCGCAGCACAACTTTCCCTGCCGCCTGGTCAATCTCTTTCGCCATCTCCTGGTAAATGGCCTGTTGTGCATCAGGATTTTTAACCTTCTTCACGCCGTGCAGACGACGGGCAAACCGCTGTTTGTCGCGCAGCATCAGGGAATCAAGCCGCTGCATGAGCATCGGGAAGGTGAGCGTTTGGAGTTCTGTCATAGCGTTAACGGGCAGTGCACTGCCGGATAAAATCTCTTTTTAATGATTGGTATAGAGTACCACACCCGCGCTTTTCACGCCTTATTCAAAAATTTCGAACATAGGCTTCGATATATTGCGCTATCCCTGTGGCAGGATTGTGAATAAAGTGTCAACAAGCAACGGGGCATCCCCCTTCAATCAAATAAATACAGGAATCACCCATGAGCAAAGTATTAGTTCTGAAATCCAGCATTCTGGCAGGTTACTCTCAGTCTGGTCAGCTTTCTGACTACTTCATTGAACAGTGGCGCGAACAGCATCCTGCTGACGAAATCACCGTGCGTGACCTGGCAGCAAACCCGATTCCCGTGCTGGACGGCGAGCTGGTTGGCGCGCTGCGCCCAAGCGATGCGCCGCTGAGCCCGCGTCAGCAGGAAGCGCTGGCGCTCTCCGACGAGCTGATCGCCGAGCTGCAGGCGCACGACGTTATCGTCATCAACGCGCCAATGTACAACTTCAACATCTCCACCCAGCTGAAGAACTACTTTGACCTGGTCGCTCGCGCCGGCGTCACCTTCCGCTATACCGAAAACGGTCCGGAAGGCCTGGTGAAGGGCAAGCGCGCTATCGTGCTGACCAGCCGCGGCGGCATTCACAAAGATACCCCAACCGACCTGGTCACCCCGTACCTGAGCGTGTTCCTGGGCTTCATCGGCCTGACCGACGTGAACTTCGTGTTCGCAGAGGGTATTGCCTACGGTCCGGAAGTGGCGACCAAAGCGCAAAACGATGCGAAAGCGGCTATCGACAGCCTGGTCGCAGCGTAAGATTTCCCCCTCTCACCGCCCGGTGAGAGGGTTTTTCTTTTCCCCACCTTTCGCTATCATGCGCACCCACTCTTCCGCCGGGCTGCCTGATGTCAGTGATTATCGATACCTTTATTGCTCCGCCGTGCCGCGAGGCAATAGAAACGCTGTATCAGGACGACCATCTGGTGCTGATTAACAAGCCTTCCGGATTGCTCAGCCTGTCAGGCAAAAACCCGCAAAACCTCGACTCCGTTCACTTTCGCCTGGTGCAGACCTTCCCCGGCTGTACGCTGGTGCATCGTCTTGATTTTGGCACCTCCGGGCTGATGGTGGTGGCGCGCAACAAGGCGATCAACGCGGCGCTGTGCCGCCAGTTCAGCGAGCGCGGCGTGGAGAAAGTCTACACCGCCCTGCTTTGCGGGCATGTGAAAGAGGATGAAGGGAGTATCGACGCGCCGATTGCGAAAGATCCGGCACTGTTTCCGCTGATGTCGATTAGCGCGGTTAACGGCAAGCCCGCGCGCTCCCGCTATCGGGTAATCGAACGTGTTTATCAGGAGACGGGGTTAGCGCTAACGAGGGTGTTGCTAACCCCGGAAACCGGGCGCACCCACCAGCTGCGCATTCACTGCCGGGAGCTGGGCCACCCTATTCTGGGCTGCGATCTGTACGGCGGGTTAACCTATCCCGGCTCCGCCGACGCACCGCGGTTAATGCTACACGCCAGCGGGCTGGACTTTGTTCATCCGGTGAGCGGAGAGGCGGTTAACGCCCGCCACGCCGCGCCGTTTTAAGCCCGGCTTACCACATCAAATCGTCCGGAATTTTGAAGTCTGCGTACGGATCGTCTTCATCCTGAGCCTCATCACTCAGCGCGCTGTTCAGAACGATGCTGTCGGCATCGCGCTGGGCAATTTTATCCGCCACCACCGCCGGGATAATCGCGTATTCGCAGTCGCCGCTGGCGTTAACCACCAGGCGCGCAATCGCCAGGCGGCCGTTTATCAGCTGGGTTTGCGTCAGCTTATCCACCTCAATTTTCTTGATAAGATTACCGTCGGTGAAGTTAAAGGTAATATTGCCCTTCGACACGGTGATGCGGTTCATCTCGATCAGCTGCTTAACCTGAGCCTTAAACTCTTTCGCCAGCACCGCCTGCTTGTGCTGCTCGCTCAGCTGCCTGTCGCGCTCAAGCTGCGCCTTTTTGTTCTCTTCTACCGCTTCTCTGGCCTCGCGGGCCTGCACGCGGGATTTCTTCGCCGTGCGCTGGACTTTAGCCACTTTCTTGCTGGTCACTAAGCCCGCTTTCAGCATCTGCTCTTGTAAGGTGAGTTTTGACATGTTCGTTGTAAACCGGTTGGAAATTTGGCGGGATTATACCCGTTATGGGTAATCGCTGAAACATTCCGAACTTTTCGGCTTAACCTGAATGAAATATCTTCACCTGTCGACCAGGCTTATCCTTTTCATTGATAAGGAAACCGCGCGATGAAACGCCTGTTTATGTCGATATTTTCCAGCCCCGAGTCCCTGCTGCAGGTCATGAGCCAGCAGGAAATCATTGAGGCCGTCGAGGACGGCGACCGAATTATCATCGACCAGGACGGGAACGCGTCCGTAAATTTCAAAAGCAACGAGGTGCGTGAAGACTTCCTTCGCCACGTTAACGCACTGAAGAGGGCGTGACATGGGAACGGCGATCTTTATGGTGCTAATGGTGTGCGGATACTGGTACACCAGCCGCGACCTCTCGACCCGCTTCAAAATCAAGCGTTCTTTCGGCTGGGACGTCTATTTTCTTGTCGCGCTGTACGGCTGCATTTTCGTGCTGCAGGGCGTGATCGCGACGGGGCTGCTGTGGCTGCTTCTGCTCGCGCTGTCCGCTGCCGATAACACCTTCCATTTCAGCTCCGAACGCTACGCCAACTGGCAAATGGAGTTTATGAACTGGAGCTTTTTAGGCATTCAGGCGCCCGTAGTCCTGATGCTGGCTTTCACCATTCTGTTTTGTCTTTACCGCTCGAACTGGGCCGGAAGCGCGCGGCTGGACGGAAGCGGCAGAAAAAAGCTCTACCAGCGCCTCGCGCAGTCGAGCGGTATCGAACAGCTGCTCTACCAGTGCATGGAGGAAGGCGAGCTCGCGCAGGTGACGCTGAAATCGCGCAGGATCTATATCGGCATGATCCATACCGCCACCCTGGAATATGAAAAAACGGCGAATATCGTCCTGATCCCGATGCTGAGCGGCTACCGCGACGTCAAAACGATGAGCATGCGCATCGAGAATAACTACAGCGCCTGGTATGACGCGCACGGCATCACGCTGGATTCAGAACCCCGAAGCGCCATGGCATTTAGAAAAGTCATTATGCTGAGCCACATCGAGAGCCTGTCGCTGTTTGACCCGGCCAGCGCAAGCGCGCTGGCGCTGGTGGGTCGGGAGGAACGATCGTCTGATGCTGGCTGAAGCAGAACGCTGCGGCTTAACGCACCATAGCCCGCCCATGATAGAAATGGGCGGAAGTAAGTCTGATTAATATCTTTACGGCAGGCCCTGATAAAATAGTGAATCGATCATCGCCGCGCGGCCTTTCCATGCCTGTGCTTCGGAAAAACTGTCGGGTAAAGGTGAAGACCACCAGACTGAATCCGTTATGCGCAAAATAATATTTTGCCAGTAGTTTTCTGGCGTTACATTCATTGCTATGGAAAAATCATTACATAATGCGCGTCGGTTCTGACTGTCTAAACAAACAAAATAATCTGGACGCTTCATGGCCAGCATCCTGGTCATAGTCGCAATGGCTGCCCCGCCCTCGGGGAATGCGAGCCTAAACAATCTCACATACTTTTTATAATCAGCCTCGATAACAATACCCGTTAAGGGTATTTGATCCAGCGCTTCAGAAAGATAGGGATTATTAGTGTTAATCACATTTTTAAAGTAGCCGGCTCCGACCATGCTGCCAAACCATTTCCAGTTAATGTCTACGCCATTAATTACCCCCGCAACTTGTTTACGCTGCAGGTCACTCAACGCCGAGAAGGATGAATTCTCCGTAAAATACTTCTGAACCGTGTCGAGTACATCAAGCCTGCCCTGAAAGGAATTTAACTCATCATCGGAAATTCTTTTATAGTACTCATCCCACGTGAGTGAGAATATCTCAGAGCTCAATATACTCCGTTTATTTTTGGTTTCGCCGTAGACACCTTTCAAGGCATCTAACTTTTGCCTGTTTTTATTCCATATGTTTTTATAATTGGAAATTTCCCGGCAAGTCATCTTACTCGCTTCCGACCAATAGAGATCAATCGCTTGCAAAATATCCGCTAAGGCCGTATCTGCTCCGGGCTCGTTGCTCTTAAAGTGGGTCATCATTTCATGATTTTTTGTCAGCGCGGACGCAGTGAAATTGGCGCTTCCTACCAGACATTCCCATTCCCCATTCTCGTTCGAGAAAAGATACAGCTTTGGATGAAAAACGCCATCGGTCTTCAGTATAAATCTTACATTACAACCACTTGAAAAGGCATCGATGAAATTAGGATGCGTTTGGTAAAAATGCGTCCCGACGATCATTTTGACTATTTTGTGTTTATTTTTCAGCAGAGCAAATGACGCTTTTGAGCCCATCGAAGCCCACGCTGTCGCAATATGATATTTTGCGTATTTACGCATGAGTTTTACGAGAGCGAGATCAATTTCGAATGGAGATGTGATAATTTTCACTGGCTTCCTTTTTAGCAAAGTTGTGCAGCTCAATACGGCCTTGATGAGAAATGCTACTGATGACAACCCTGGTTTTTGGAATGGAAATAGGGATTGGGGTTGTCCACGGCGAAACTGGCCTTCTCGAATATTTTATTTTTTTCGATTAATGCTTCATCCATGAATTGGTCGGGATCGCTATAAAATTTCATGTAACTCACGCTAATTTCGCCATCGCTCGCATATTGTACAATGTCAATCTCTTCCAGGTTGTCCTTACTACGGAAAATCGAATTTGTCATCGTTGGGGTGGATGCTGCGTTAGGGTTGTACAACGGATAAACTATGCCTCCTATGATGAGCCCTTTTTCAGTGATTCTCATCGGTGTTGGAGAGATGTCTTTACAAACAAAGGGCTTTGAAAGATCGATGGGTTTGCTAAAAAGCCCAGCCTGAACCGAAAAGCACATCCCTAACTGTGCTCCAGCAATAAGCATGACGCCGACACTTCGAGAGATTTTCATTACATTTATCCAAAACTTCTTAAGCGCATATTCAGGTATTAGATCTTAAAAAAATATGAATTAAATGACAATGAATTCACTTTAAAATGCTAAAAATAAATCCGGATTTGATTGTGAAAATACCTCAACTGTACGCACCCTATACGATGTGGTAATTTTCACCCCGCCGACTTCGGCCGCAAGTTCTCATCAAAGACCAGCCGCTTGCGCCCCGGCTCTTCCTCGCGCAGCGGCTCGACCTGGTGCATCGTCAGCTTGCAGCGCTCCACCAGCACCTGATACTCGCGGGTGCCCTGCTGCTTCCAGGCGATCTCCTGCTCGCTCAGGGTGCGGATCGCCTTCGCCGGGCTGCCGATGATCAGGTGGTTGGCGGGCATTTCGGCTTTGGCCTTCACGAACGCCGCCGCGCCGACGATGCTGTTTTCGCCAATCACCGCCCCGTCCATCACCACCGCGTTCATGCCGACCAGCGCGTTGCGGCGAATAATGCAGCCGTGGAGGATCGCGCTGTGGCCAATGTGCCCGTCCTCTTCGACCACGGTGTCCTGCTCCGGAAAGCCGTGCATTACGCAGTTATCCTGAATGTTGGCCCCGTCCTTCACCACGATGCGGCCAAAATCCCCGCGCAGGCTGGCGTTCGGGCCAACGTACACGCCCTTGCCCAGGATCACGTCGCCAATCAGCACCGCCGTGGGGTGAACGTAGCTTTCGTCGGGCACGACCGGGGTCAGGCCGTCAATTTGGTAAACAGGCATAGCGTCTCCTTATATGAAATTAAGGCCACCAAAGCGCTGGTAGTAAAGCGTGCCGGGTGCGGGCAGTTCGCCCACCGAGGTTTCTCCTTTTTCGCTGACAAATGCCAGCGCCCCCGGCGCCACGCGCTGGTAGATGTTGATACAGAGCTGCCGCGCGCTTTGCCCCGCCCAGTGCGCGGGGAGTAGCTCCTCCGGCAGGAGCGGATCTTTAAGCACCACGCGGCGATAGAAATGAATCAGCAGCAGCTGGATCTGGAAACAGCGCTCCGGCGTGAGGTCGTCCGGCGCGGCCTCTTTCAGCAGCGGCAGCAGCGGCCGGAAGGAGTCGATAAACGTTTCGTACATCGCGTTTTGTTCGGTCAGCTGCCAGCACTCTTCGACCCGCGCGCGCAGCGCGGCGCGGGAGAGCGCCAGCGGAGAATGCGCTTCGAAGAAAATCACGTTTTCCGCCACGCCCGCGTCGTGGAGCAGCGACTGCACGTCCGCCAGATGCTGCGACGGCGAGGCCATCAGGCTCGGTGCCAGCGTGCCAAACCCTTGCCAGGTCAGCTGCTTTTTGACGTCCGCGAGCGTGGCTTTGTCCAGCCCTTCGGAAAGCAGCAGCAGCCACTTGCCGTCCCAGGCGGGCAGCTCCGCGCGGTAGATTTTGCTCTCCGCGCGGCGCGTCAGGCGAAGGCCCTTGTCGCTCAGGCGGTAAAAGCTGCGGCGGCCGACGCGGGAAACGTCCAGCCAGCCCTCTTTGTTCAGGCGAAACAGCGCGGTGCGCACGAAGCGCTCGCCGAATCCCATGCCCTCAAGCAGCGCCGCCAGGCTGCCGAGCCAAATCTCGCCGCCGCGGTGGGAAAGCGCATCGCCGTATAACGAGGAGATAAGCGACGTACCGCTGACGGGAACGGCGCTGACCGCGTGCTGGATAAAGGCGTCGAGTTTATTCATGTGATTCATTCTGCTGTGTTTTTTGGTGTGGATGAATCATAGCATAATCCCCTCACCCTGACCCTCTCCCCAAAGGGGCGAGGGAAAAAGACGGCACCGAGCGGTCCCTTCTCCCCTCTGGGGCTGAGCTGAGCGTAAAGTGAACGGAATAACCACCAGAGCCGTATGTTCCCCCTCACCCTGACCCTCTCCCTAAAGGGGCGAGGGGAAAAGACGGCACCGAGCGGTCCCTTCTCCCCACTGGGGAGAAGGTTAGGATGAGGGGAATAAGGTACATCAACCGTTCGCCGCCACCTTGCGCAGATCAAACACCCGGCACGCCTTGCCTTCCGAGCGCGGGATGCTGCCGCAGTTCACGATCGTCACGTCGGTCGAAATCCCCACCATCGACTTAATGCGGTGGCGCAGCTGGTGACACACCTGGCAGCGCTGCTCGTGGCTGAGCGTCAAGCTACTCTCTTTCAGCTCTACCTTCACCGAAAGCGAATCAAGATGCCCGCGGCGGTTGACCTCCAGCTGGTAGTGCGGAGAAAGATGCTCAAACTTCACAATTTCCTCTTCCAGCTGCGACGGGAAGACGTTGACGCCGCGAATGATCAGCATATCGTCGCTGCGCCCGCTGATGCGGTCCATGCGGCGCATGGTGCGCGCGGTGCCCGGCAGCAGGCGCGTAAGGTCGCGGGTGCGGTAGCGGATCACCGGCAGCGCCTCTTTGGTCAGCGTGGTGAACAGCAGCTCGCCCTGCTCGCCGTCGGCCAGCGGCGTACCGTCGTTCGGGTTTACGATTTCCGGGAAGAAGTGATCTTCCCAGATGGTCGGGCCGTCGGCGGTTTCGAGACACTCCATCGCCACGCCCGGCCCCATCACTTCCGACAGGCCGTAAATATCCAGCGCCGTAATGCCCAGCCGCTTCTCGATTTCGCGGCGCATCGCCTGCGTCCACGGCTCCGCGCCGAACACGCCCACCCGCAGGGAGCAGGCGCTGGCGTCGCCGCCCATCTGGCGCTCAAGCTCTTCAATCAGGTTCAGGCAGTAGGACGGCGTCACCATGATCATATCCGGCTGGAAGTCGCGGATCAGCTGCGCCTGCTTCTCGGTTTGGCCGCCGGACATGGGGATCACCGTCGCCCCTAAGCGTTCGGCCCCGTAATGCGCGCCCAGCCCGCCGGTAAAGAGGCCGTAACCGTAGGCGACGTGGATTTTGTCCTTCGCGCTGCCGCCGGCGGCGCGCAGGGAGCGCGCCACGATGTTTGCCCAGTTGTCGATGTCGTTTTGGGTATAACCCACCACGGTGGGCTTACCGGTGGTGCCGGACGAGGCGTGAATGCGCACCACCTGCTCCATCGGTACGGCAAAGGTGTCGAACGGGTAGTTATCGCGCAGATCCTGCTTGGTGGTGCACGGGAATTTTTGCAGGTCGGCCAGCTCGTTGAAATCGTCAGGGTGAACGCCCGCCGCGTCAAACTTGCGTTTGTACATCGGCACGTTGCTGTAGGCGTGGTTTAGCGTCCACTTCAGGCGCGCGGTTTGCAGCGCCTGCAGTTCGTCAACGGACGCGGTTTCGATCGGGTCAAGCTTTGTTGTATTTGTCATTGTAGGGTGCTCACAGGGTGATTTGATCAAACGCGCTCAAGGATCATGGCAATGCCCTGACCCACGCCGATGCACATCGTACACAGCGCGTAGCGCCCGCCGCGTCGGTGCAGTTCGTTGCTGGCGGCCAGCGCCAGCCGGGCGCCGCTCATCCCCAGCGGATGGCCGAGGGCAATCGCGCCGCCGTTCGGGTTAACGTGCTCCGCGTCGTCCGGCAGGCCAAGCTGGCGCAGCACGCCCAGCGCCTGGGCGGCGAACGCCTCATTAAGCTCAATGACGTCCATATCGTTAATGCTCAGACCGGCGCGCTCCAGCACCTTACGGGTGGCAGGCACCGGGCCAAGCCCCATCAGGCGCGGCTCTACGCCCGCAGTCGCCATCGCCACAATCCGCGTGCGCGGCACCAGCCCCTGCATAATCGCCATCTGCTCGCTGGCGATTATGAGCGCGGCGGCGCCGTCGTTGACGCCAGACGCGTTTCCGGCGGTGATCACCCCGTTCCTGCGAAACGGCGCTTTCAGCGCGGCGAGCTGTTCCAGGGTGGTGTCGGCGCGGGGATGTTCATCCACCGTCACTTCCGTCACCGCCCCTTTTTTACCGGGCACCATAACCGGAACGATCTCCTGGGCCAGCACGCCGTTTTGCTGCGCCCGTGCGGTGCGCTGCTGGCTTCTGAACGCAAAGGCGTCCTGATCGGCGCGGCTGATATTTAACAATTCAGCTACATTCTCTGCCGTTTCCGGCATGCTGTCAGTTCCGAATTGCTGATGCATGAGCGGATTCACAAATCGCCAGCCGATGGTGGTGTCGAAGACCTCGGCCTGACGCTGGAACGCCGCCGTGGCTTTGCCCATCACAAACGGCGCGCGGGACATCGACTCCACGCCGCCCGCAATCAGCAGCTCGCCGTCTCCGGCCCGGATCGCGCGTGCCGCAAAGCCGATCGCATCCAGCCCCGAGCCGCACAGGCGGTTAATCGTGGTGCCTGATACCGTCTGCGGCAGCCCGGCCAGCAGCGCCGACATGCGCGCCACGTTGCGGTTGTCTTCCCCCGCCTGGTTGGCGCAGCCGAAAATTACGTCGTCAATGCGCTCCTGATCCAGCTGCGGGTAGCGCGCCAGCAGCGCGCGCAGCGGCACGGCGCCAAGATCGTCCGCGCGCACGCCCGCCAGCGCGCCGCCGTAGCGGCCTACCGGGGTGCGCACGCCGTCACAAATAAATGCGTTACTCATCAGGCTTCTCCCGTCACGCTGCCGCCAGTGCGGTGAGATTTCCCGCGAAAGAGAGCAACCGTTTTCTGCTGTTGATTGTGAATTTCAATGTCGTATACGCCGGTCAGCCTGCCCTGATGCTTCACCCGCGCGGTGGCGGTAAGCGTGTCTCCGGCAAAGCCCGGGCGCACAAAATCGATAGAACATCCGGAGGCCACCGCCGCCAGCCCCTGGCTATTGCAGGCGTAGGCAAACGCCGTGTCCGCCAGGGAAAAGAGCTGGCCGCCGTGGCAGGTTTGATGCCCGTTAAGCATCTGCGGGGTGATGGTCATGGTCAGGACCGCATAGCCCTCGTCCATCTCGATAATGTCGATCCCGAGCGCCCGGGCGCAGGCGTCCCGTTCGTACATGGCGCGGGCGGTGTGCCAGGCGTTATGACTCATAGCTACTCTCCAGAAGCGCGCGCTGGCGCAGCAGGGAACACGGGCGATAGCGTTCTTCGCCGTAATGACGTTGCAGGTTTTCCAGCAGGGCCAACAGCCGCTGCCAGCCGAGGCGTTCGCCCCAGGCGATTGGCCCGCTGGGGTAATTCACGCCGAGGCGCATCGCGGTATCGATGTCCTTTTCGCTGGCAACCCCTTTTTGCAGGGCGTCCAGCGCTTCGTTGGCGATCATCGCCACCGTGCGCCAGATCAGCAGGCCGGGGTAATCGGCAATCTGCATCACCCGCTTGCCCTGCTGCTGTAGCCAGCCGATGGCCTTTTGGTTTGCGGAGTCTGGGTTGCTGGCGGCGACGGCAATAACGGCCACGTCGCGCTCCATGCGATCGACCACCACCACCGGCCGGCCGTGGCGCAGCGCCAGCGACTGGGCGGTTTCGCCCTGGGTTTCGACCAGCAGCACGCCGTCAATTTCCGTGACACCGTCACTTTTTCGTTCACCGTGCCGCGCGCTGTCGCTCACCGCATCCAGCCACTTCGCGTCCGGCCTGTCGCCCTGCCAGTCGTACACGCCCTTCCCGCTTTTTCTGCCCAGCCGCCCGGCCAGCACCAGCTCCTGCTGCACCAGCGAAGGCAGAAAGCGGCGCTCCTGCCAGAAGGCGTTGAACACCGAACAGGTCACGGCAAAGTTGACGTCCTGGCCGATCAGATCGGTCAGCTCCAGCGGCCCCATCGGGAACCCGGCCCCCTCGCGCAGCGCGGCGTCGATGGCTTCCGGCGCGGCAACCTGCTCTTCCAGCGCGCGCCAGGCCTCGGAGTAAAACGGGCGCGCCACGCGGTTGACGATAAAGCCCGGCGTCGACTGGCAGCGCACCGGCTGTTTCCCCCAGTTCAGGGCCAGCTCGCACAGCGCGTCGGCCACTTCTGGCGACGTCGCCAGCCCGCTCACCACTTCGACCAGCTTCATCACCGGCGCGGGGTTAAAGAAGTGCAGCCCGGCCACGCGCTCGGGGTGCGTGACGTCCGCCGCAATTGCGGTAATCGAAATAGAGGAGGTATTGCTGGTCAGCAGCGTTTTCGCCGGGCAGATCTCAGCCAGCTTCGCGAACAGCGCTTTTTTAACCTCCAGACGCTCGGAGGCGGCCTCGATGACCAGATCCGCGGCCGCAAGGGCATCGATATCCGTTACCGGCGTTAGCCGCGCGAGGATCTGCCCGCAGGCCTCAGGAGACAGCTTTCCGCGCGCCGCGCGGGAGGCCAGGCGCTCACGGATGCCGTCAATCGCGCGGAAGACCGCCTCGGAGGCGATGTCATACACCAGCACCGGGTGCCCGTGGCTGGCCGCCACTTCGGCAATCCCGGCGCCCATGGTTCCGCTGCCGATCACGGCAACGGTTCGAATCGTCGTCACCATGCTATTTCCCCGTAAAGTTCGGCGCGCGCTTGCCGAGAAAAGCGCTGACGCCCTCGCGGTAGTCGTCGCTGCGCCCGGCCAGACGCTGATAGTCACGCTCCAGGTCGAGCTGCGCGTCGAGGGTATTGGTTTCCGCGGCGTTAATCGCCTGCTTGATCAGCCCGAGACCAAAGGTCGGCTGGGAGGCAAAGTGCTGCGCCAGCTGCTGCGCGGTGGCGGAGAGCCGTTCGTCCTCCACCACCTGCCAGATCATCCCCCACGCCTGAGCCTGCTCGGCGCTCAGCTTTTCGCCCAGCAGCGCCAGCCCCATCGCGCGGGCGCGCCCCGCCACGCGCGGAAGGAACCAGGTGCCGCCGCAGTCAGGCACCAGCCCGAGCCTGCTGAACGCCATCACAAAGGTGGCCGAGCGGGCGGCGATGACCATGTCGCAGCCGAGCGCCAGGGTGGCTCCGGCGCCGGCGGCCACGCCGTTCACCGCGCAAATCACCGGCTTCGGCAGTGCCGCCAGGCGGCGCACCAGCGGGTTGTAAAAGGTTTCAACGGACATGCCGAGGTCCGGCGCCGGGCCGTTCGGGTCCACGTTGCGGTCGTTCAGATCCTGACCCGCACAAAAGCCGCGGCCCGCGCCGGTTATCAGCAGGCAGCGGATGGTCTCGTCGCGCTCGGCCTGCTTCAGGCAGTCGGCAAGCTGCTGGTGCATTACGTCGTTAAAGCTGTTGAGCCGCTCCGGGCGGTTGAGCGTAAGGGTCATCACGCCGTTCTCAACCTGGCATAAGATAAATTCCACGGTTAGTGTCCTTTAAAGTCGGGAGTGCGTTTTTGTAAGAAGGCGTCGATGCCCTCGCGGCGGTCTTCGGTGGCGGCGAGCAGCGTGAAGAGCTGTCGCTCCTGGGCAAGCCCGGCCTGAAGCGCCACCTCCTGCGACTGGCGCAGCGCCTGCTTCGCGGCCTGCAGCGCCAGAGGCGAATGGCGCGCCATCAGCGCCGCCTGCTTCAGGGCATACTCCAGCGTCAGCGCTGCCGGGAAGACGTCGCTTACCAGCCCGGCGCGCTGCGCCTGCCGCCCGGTGATGCTTTCCCCGGTGAGGATCATCCTGCTGGCGAGCGATTTCCCCACGCAGCGGATCAGCCGCTGGGTGCCGCCCGCGCCGGGCATAATGCCCAGCGTGATTTCCGGCAGGCCGAAGCGGGCGTTGTCTCCCGCAATCACCACGTCGCAGAGCAGCGCCAGCTCGCAGCCCGCGCCCAGCGCAAAGCCGTTGACGGCGGCAATCAGCGGCTTGTTGAAGGCGTTGATCCGCGCCCACAGCTGCGGGCGAACGTCGTTCAGGGTGGCGGGCAGATCTTTCTCCGCCATTTCGTTGAGATCGGCCCCCGCGGCGAAGCAGCGCTCGCCGCCGTAGATCACGCAGGTTGAGACGCCGTTATCCACAGCGGCGGCTTCCAGCGCCCCGGCAATCTGCTCAAGCAGCGCGTTGTTGAGCGCGTTTCGCGCCGCCGGGCGGTTCAGCGTGAGCTGCAGGACGCGGCCGTGACGGGTAATAATCAGCTCGCTCATGCCATCCCCTTGGCGTCGAAATCGACGACCACGTCGGCGGTGAGCGGCAGCGCCTGACAGCTCAGCACGTAGCCTGCCGCCAGCTCGTCCGGCTCCAGGCTGTAGTTGGTTGCCATATCCACCCTGCCGCGCAGCACTTTGCATTTGCAGGTGGCGCACACGCCGCCCTTGCAGGCGTACGGCAGGTCTGCCCCCTGGCGCAGGGCCGCGTCGAGAATGCTTTCATCGTCTGTCGTCAGGGTAATTTCGCGATCGCGCCCGTCCTGACGCACGGTCACCTTCTGCCCCTCGGCCTGTACGCTGACCGTCCGCTTAGCGAGGGTACCCGGCGTGTTGAAGCGCTCCAGATGGATGGATTTTTCCGGCATGCCCAGCGCCTTCAGCGCGGCTTCGGCCTCGTCCATCATCGCCGCCGGGCCGCAGATGAAGGCCTCGTCATACTGGCGGAAGTCGATCAGCGTTTTTGCCAGCGCCTGCAGCTTTTCGCCGTCGATGCGCCCGTGCAGCAGGTCGCTGTCCAGCGTTTCCTGGCTAAAGATGGACACCAGCTGCAGGCGCTGCGGGTATTTGTCCTTAAGATCGGCCAGCGCGCGGCGAAACATCATGCTCTGGCTGGTGCGGTTGCCGTAGATCAGGGTGAACTGGCTGTGCGGTTCGGTCGCCAGCGTAGCGGAGAGGATCGCCACCATCGGCGTAATGCCCGATCCGGCGGCAATGGCCAGATAGCGGCCTTCCCGTTCGGGCTGCGGCTGGTAGCCAAAATGGCCCTGCGGCACCATCACCTCCAGCGCCATGCCCTGGGCGATGGACTCGCGGGCGTAGCGGGAAAAGCGCCCGCCCTCGATGGCTTTTACCGCCACGCTGATTTCACCCGGCGCGGCGCTGCGGCAGATGGAGTAGCAGCGGCGAAGCTCGTCGCCTTCCAGCGTGGCCTTGAGCGTCAGGTGCTGGCCCGGGCGAAAGCGGTACGCCTCCTGCAGGTCCTGCGGTACGGCGAAGGTAATCGTGACAGCGTCACGCGTTTCCGGCTCTACTTTTGCCACTGTTAAGGAATGAAACGTTGTCATGGCAGCCTCAAATACATTTGAAATAGTCGAAGGGTTCACGGCAGGCGTTGCACCGATAGAGCGCCTTGCAGGCCGTTGAGCCAAATTCACTGATAAGCGAGGTGTTGGCGCTCGCGCAGCGCGGGCAGGCCACCTCGGCGGGGGCGTGCGCGCAGCAGCTTTGCCCGACCGGCGGGCTAATGCCGTACTGGCGCAGGCGCACGCGGGCCTCCGCGGTCATCCAGTCGGTGGTCCAGGCCGGCTCAAGCTGGAGCACGATATGCACTGGCGTATAGCCGTGCGCCGTCATCGTTTCGCGGATGGCGCCCAGCAGGTGCTCCGTCGCCGGGCAGCCCGAATAGGTCGGCGTAAAGCCAATCACCCAGCCGCCGCCCTGTGCGCTCACGCTGCGCACCATGCCTAAATCGGTAATGGTCAGCACCGGGACTTCCGGGTCCGGGATCTGGCCAAGCAGCGACCAGATATGCGGGATTTCAGCGGGTGCGATTTCAACGAGACGTTGCATGGCGTTCTCCTCCGTTACCACTGCTGGCCGGGATAGGCGCGCTGGAGATACTGCATCTCTGCCAGCATCGGCCCCAGGTGTTCGGTATGCAGTCCGCGCCTGCCGCCCGTGCGGTACGCTGCTTCAGCGGGCACGCGAAGGGTGGCCTCACGCAGGCCAGCAAACACTTCGCTTTCCCAGGGCTGGCGCAGGGCGCGCGGGTCAACGGCCACGCCGGAGGCAATCAAATCGAGATCCACCTCGTCGGCCTCAAACAGCTCCGCCGTGAAGCGCCACAGGCTATTTACCGCCTGCTGCATTTTCTGCGCGGACGTTTCGGTGCCGTCGCCCAGGCGCACCAGCCAGCCGCGGCTAAAGCGCAGGTGGTAGCGCACCTCCTTGATGGCTTTTGCGGCAATCGCCGCAATCCGGGCGTCGCTGCTGCCGATCAGGCGCTCGTAAAGCGCAACGTGCCAGGCGTCCATCAGGTACTGACGCACGATCGTGTCGGCGAAGCTGCCGTTGGGCTGCTCCACCAGCAGCAGGTTGCGGAACTGTCGCTCGTCGCGGCCAAAGGCCAGCGCGTCTTCATCGCCCTTGCCTTCGCGCTCGGCGGCATAGGCCAGGAAGTTGCGCGCCTGCCCGAGCAGATCGAGGCCAATGTTGGCCAGCGCCAGGTCAATCTCCAGCTCCGGCGCGTGGCCGCACCAGGCACCGAGGCGCTGCGAGAGCACCAGACCGTTGTCGCCGAGCCGCAGGGCATATGCTGATACGTTATTCATCCCTAACCTCACATGTGCTCGATGCCATCAGGGATGGTGTAAAACGTGGGATGGCGATAGACCTTGCTTTCCGCCGGGTCGAAGAACTCGCCGCTCTCTTCCGGCTGGGAGGCGACGATTTCGCTCGCCTTCACCACCCAGATGGAACAGCCTTCGCTGCGCCGGGTGTAGGCATCGCGCGCGTTCTCCAGCGCCATGCGGTCGTCGGCGGCATGCAGGCTGCCGACGTGGCGGTGGGATAACCCCTGTTTGCTGCGTACGAACACTTCGTACAGCGGCCAGTAAACGTTGCTCATCTTGATTCCCCTTATGCCGCGCTGCGCGCGCGTTGTTTTTCCGCGTGCGCCAGCGCGGCTTCGCGCACCCACGCCCCGTCGTCCCAGGCCTTGCGTTTTGCTTCCAGGCGCTCGTGGTTGCAGATGCCGCGCCCGTTAATGACCTCGTCAAACTCCTGCCAGTCGATCTCGCCGAAGCGGTAGTGGCCGCTCTCTTCATCGAAGCGCAGGTCGGCGTCCGGCACGGTCATGCCCAGCATCTCCACCTGCGGAACGGTGTTGTCCACGAAGCGCTGGCGCAGCTCGTCGTTGCCGAAGCGCTTGATTTTCCACGCCAGGCTGCGGGCGCTGTTCGGCGAGTTGTCGTCGTTTGGCCCGAACATCATCAGCGCGGGCCACCAGAAGCGGTTGATCGCGTCCTGCAGCATCTGGCGCTGATCCTCGCTGCCCTGCGCCAGCGCCATGCAGGCCTCAAAGCCCTGGCGCTGGTGGAAGCTCTCTTCCTTACAGATTTTCACCATCGCGCGGGCATAGGGACCGTAAGAGGTGCGGCACAGCGCGACCTGGTTCACAATCGCCGCGCCGTCCACCAGCCAGCCGATCACGCCGATGTCGGCCCAGCTCAGGGTGGGATAGTTGAAGATCGAGGAGTATTTCATCTTGCCGTCGAGCATCTTCTGGTAGATGTCTTCCCGCGCGCAGCCCAGCGTTTCCGCCGCGCTGTACAGGTACAGCCCGTGTCCGGCTTCGTCCTGCACCTTCGCCAGCAGGATCGCCTTGCGGCGCAGCGTCGGGGCGCGGGCGATCCAGTTCCCCTCCGGCAGCATGCCGACAATTTCCGAATGCGCGTGCTGCCCAATCTGGCGGATCAGCGTTTTGCGGTAGGCGTCCGGCATCCAGTCCTGAGGCTCGATGGCCGTCTCCTGCGCGATGCGCTGCTCAAAGCGTTGTTCTTGCGTCACGTCGTCACCTTTATGATTCGTTAATCTGCGAAGCAAAGCTAAATTATGAATCACTTCGTTTCTTAAAAGTTACACAAAGGTTAAATATAACCCCAAGAAGCCTTTGTGTATTTTGTGACATCGCTCGCAAGGCTTTTCGCTAAGGCCCCATATGGCGCGCTTCTCGGGTCCTCTTTTCACGACACCAGATCACAGTGTTAATATTTCGTTAAAACATTGCTTGATTTTTATGATTCGCTATCAAAGTATTTATAGTGAAATCACGAAACATCTGGAGATACGCGATGCAGCAGTTAGCCAGCTTCTTGTCCGGCACCTGGCAGTCAGGCCGGGGCCGCGAGCGCACCATTCAACACGCCATCAGCGGGGAAACCCTGTGGAGCGTGACCAGCGAAGGGCTGGATATGGCGGCCGCCCGCCGTTACGCCATTGAGCGCGGCGGCGAGGCGCTTCACGCCATGACCTTCATCGAACGCGCCGCAATGCTGAAGGCGGTGGCGAAACACCTGATGAGCCAGAAAGAGACGTTTTACGCGCTCTCCGCGCAGACCGGCGCGACGAAGGCCGACAGCTGGGTAGATATCGAAGGCGGTATCGGCACCCTCTTCACCTACGCCAGCCTCGGCAGCCGCGAGCTGCCGGACGATACGCTGTGGCCGGAAGACGAGCCGATCCCGCTGTCGAAGGAAGGCGGCTTTGCGGCGCGCCACGTATTAACCTCGAAATCCGGCGTGGCGGTGCATATTAATGCCTTTAACTTCCCCTGCTGGGGGATGCTGGAGAAGCTGGCCCCGACGTGGCTTGCCGGAATGCCCGCCATCGTTAAGCCGGCCACCGCCACGGCGCAGGTGACGCAGGCGATGGTGAAATCTATCGTCGAGAGCGGCCTGGTGCCGGACGGCGCGATTAGCCTGATCTGCGGCGGCGCGGGCGATCTGCTTGACCATCTCGACAGCCAGGACGTGGTGACCTTTACCGGCTCCGCCAGCACCGGCCAGAGCCTGCGCGTGCATCCCAACATCGTGGCGCAGTCGATTCCGTTCACCATGGAGGCAGACTCGCTGAACTGCTGCGTGCTGGGCGACGACGTGACCCCGGAACAGCCGGAGTTTGCGCTGTTCATTCGCGAGGTGGTGCGCGAGATGACCGCCAAGGCCGGGCAAAAATGTACCGCTATCCGCCGCATTATCGTGCCGCAGGGCCAGATCGAGGCCGTGAGCCAGGCGCTGATCGCCCGCCTTGAAAAGGTGGTCGTTGGCGATCCGGCGCAGGACGGCGTGAAGATGGGCGCGCTGGTCAACGCCGAACAGCGCGCGGACGTGCAGGAGAAGGTTAACCAGCTGATTTCTGCGGGCTGCCAGGTGCGATTAGGCGGCAGGGCCGATTTGCAGGCCGCCGGGGCGTTCTTCCCGCTGACCCTGCTCTTCTGCCCGCAGCCGGACGAAACCCCGGCCGTCCACGCCACCGAAGCCTTCGGCCCGGTCGCCACGCTGATGCCATACCGCAGCGAGGACCATGCGCTGGCGCTGGCCCGCGCGGGCGGCGGAAGCCTCGCCGGTACGCTGGTGACGGCGGATGCCGCCATCGCCCGCCGGTTCATTGCCGGCGCCGCGCGCGCCCACGGGCGCATTCAGATCCTCAACGAGGAGTCGTCGAAAGAGTCCACCGGGCACGGCTCGCCGCTGCCGCAGCTGGTGCACGGCGGACCGGGCCGCGCGGGCGGCGGTGAGGAGCTGGGCGGCCTGCGCGCGGTGAAGCATTACCTTCAGCGCACCGCCGTTCAGGGCAGCCCGTCGATGCTGGCGGCCATCGGTAAACAGTGGGTGCGCGGCGCGCGGGTGCAGGAAGACCGCGTGCATCCGTTCCGCAAATACTTCGAGGAGCTTCAGCCGGGCGATAGCCTGCTGACCCCGCGCCGCACCGTAACGGAGGCGGATATCGTCAATTTTGCCTGCCTGAGCGGCGACCATTTTTACGCCCATATGGACAAAATCGGCGCGGCGGAGTCAATCTTCGGCGAGCGCGTGGCGCACGGCTATTTCCTGATATCCGCCGCCGCGGGGCTGTTTGTCGACGCGGGCGTCGGGCCGGTCATCGCCAACTACGGCATGGAAAACCTGCGCTTTATCGAGCCGGTCAAGCCGGGCGACACCATCCAGGTGCGTCTCACCTGCAAGCGTAAAACGCTGAAAAAACAGCGCGCCGCCGACGAGAAGCCCACCGGCGTGGTGGAATGGTCGGTTGAGATTTTCAACCAGCACCAGCAGGCCGTTGCGCTCTACTCCATTCTGACGCTGGTGGCGCGCCAGCAGGGTGATTTCAGCTAATTCTCCCTCACCCCATCCCTCTCCCCCAAGGGCTGAGGGTTCCCCACTAATTACAGTCTGGCACCGAATCCCCCCTCTCCCTGGAGGGAGAGGGCCGGGGTGAGGGGGGAACATACGGCAGTGGTGGTTATTCCGTTCACTTTATGAGCGTTGCTACTCTGAAATCACAATACTTGTGAACGTGTTAAGGAGGCTCACCGCCGCCTCCTTAACAATCCGGGCTCCCGGCAGAGAAAATCGCCGCTTCGCGGTGCCTTCGGCTTATTCCTTCCGGCTTATCGGGGACGGGCGGAGGCAACGTCCCTGTAAAGCCGCCCTCTCGGCGCATCCCTGTGCCTCGCCCCGGCCTGCAGGAAACGCCTCAGCGATTTTCAGCCGGACCAGGCTCGCTGTAAGCTCTTTATTCTGTTGATAAAAACTTATTCGCTTCTGAATAAAATTTTTCTGGGGATTCCTCAGCCCCCAAGGGAGAGGGAGTAGCCTGTGCCTGCTGTAATTTATGAAGATCCCTCAGCCCGGCATGTGATGCATCCCCGCTCTTTTTTTAACCTGGCAAGACTGACAAATAACCTGGCAGATGCAGGCAAACGCTTTTCATGTGCGCCTGTCAGGATATATCCACACAACACAATAAACACAACAATATGAGGTCTGCGATGGGAAGCTCTTCTTCTTTTTCCGCCCGTAAAACGGCTCTGGCCATGGCCGTTGCGCTGTGTTGCGCCTGGCAATCCCCCGCTTTTGCGCACGGCAGCGAGGCGCATATGGTACCGATGGATAACGCGCTGGAGGCGTTTGGCGCCGACGTGCAGTGGGATGACTACGCGCAGATGTTCACCATCACCAAAGACGGCGCGTTCGTGAAGGTCAAGCCGGGGGCGAAAACCGCTATCGTCAACGGCAAGCCCCTTGCGCTGCAGGTTCCGGTGGTAATGAAAGATAATAAGGCGTTTATCCCGGAGACCTTCATTAACGACGTGTTCCAGTCCGGCCTTGACCAGACCTTCCAGGTTGAAAAAAGCCCGCATCCCCTTAACGCGCTAACGGCGGACGAAATTAAGCAGGCCGTCGAGATCGTCAAAGCCTCGGCGGACTTTAAGCCGAACACCCGCTTTACGCAGATTGCGCTGGCCGAGCCGGAAAAAAACAAGGTCTGGGACTTTGTGCTGAACGGCACGGCGGTGGATAGCCCGCGTCAGGCGAACGTGACCATGCTGAGCGGTAAGCACGTCATCGAAAGCCGGGTTGACCTGAAGGATAAGAAAATCCTGTACTGGGAGGCGGTGAAAGACGCGCATGGCATGGTGCTGCTGGACGATTTCGCGACCGTTCAGCAGATTATTAACGACAGCACCGAGTTTGCCGAAGTGCTGAAAAAGCGCGGCATTACCGATACGAAGAAGGTTATCACCACCCCGCTGACCGTCGGTTTTTTCGACGGCAAGGACGGCCTGAAGCAGGAAGATCGCCTGCTGAAGGTGGTGAGCTATCTGGACGTAGGCGACGGCAACTACTGGGCGCACCCGATTGAAAACCTGGTGGCGGTGGTCGATCTCGAACAGAAGAAAATTCAGAAGATAGAGGAAGGCCCCGTCGTGCCGGTTCCGCTGACTCCGCGCCCGTATGACGGCCGCGACCGCATAGAGACGGTGAAGAAGCCGCTGGAGATCAGTGAGCCGGAAGGCAAAAACTACACCATCACCGGCGACAGGGTTCACTGGCAGAACTGGGACTTTCACCTGAGCCTCGACTCGCGCGTCGGCCCGATGATTTCAACCGTGACCTACAGTGACAGCGGTAAAAAACGCCAGGTCATGTATCAGGGCTCGCTGGGCGGCATGATCGTCCCTTATGGCGATCCGGACGTGGGCTGGTATTTCAAGGCCTATCTGGACTCGGGCGATTACGGCATGGGCACCCTGACCTCCCCGCTGGTGCGCGGCAAGGACGTGCCGTCTAACGCGGTGCTGCTCAATGAAACCATCCCGGACTACACCGGCGCGCCGATGGAGATCCCGCGCGCGATCGCCATCTTCGAACGCTATGCGGGGCCGGAGTATAAGCACCAGGAGATGGGCCAGCCTAACGTCAGCGCCGAGCGCCGCGAGCTGGTGGTGCGCTGGGTCAGCACCGTCGGCAACTACGACTATATCTTTGACTGGGTGTTCCACGAAAACGGCACCATCGGCATCGACGCGGGCGCGACGGGCATCGAGGCGGTAAAAGGCGTGAAGGCGAAAACCATGCATGATGCCACCGCCAAAGACGACACCCGGTACGGCACGCTTATCGATCACAATATCGTGGGCACGACGCACCAGCACATCTATAACTTCCGCCTGGATATGGACGTTGACGGCACCAGTAACAAGCTGGTGGCGATGGATCCGGAAGTGAAGCCCAATACCGCGGGCGGCCCGCGCACCAGCACCATGCAGGTCAACCAGTACGACATCGACACCGAGCAGCAGGCGGCGCAAAAGTTTGACCCGGGCACCATTCGCCTGCTGAGCAATACCGGCAAAGAGAACCGCATGGGTAACCCGGTCTCGTATCAGATAATCCCGTACGCGGGCGGTACGCATCCGGTGGCAACCGGGGCGAAATTCGCACCCGACGAGTGGATTTATCATCGCCTGAGCTTTATGGACAAACAGCTGTGGGTAACGCGCTACCATCCGGACGAAATGTACCCGGAAGGGAAGTTCCCGAACCGCTCAACCCGCGACACCGGTTTAGGTCAGTACAGCAAGGACAATGAGTCCCTGAACGGCCAGGATAACGTGGTCTGGATGACTACCGGCACGACCCACGTAGCCCGCGCGGAGGAGTGGCCCATCATGCCAACGGAATGGGTGCATGCCCTGCTTAAGCCGTGGAACTTCTTCGACGAGACGCCAACGCTCGGCAAGAAAAAAGACGATAAATGACTCATATGCCGGGAGAAATCCCGGTTTTTTTACCCTTCAATAACACAATTTTGCCCGCAGCCACCATAATACATAGCAAGATGTATTAACCGGCGCTGTAGTAATGGAAAAAAGAAAAAGCCCACCCGCTGAACGTGCAACCTGGCCAACCCGCCGGGCGATGGTCATGCGCGGCCTGGTGATGAACCTGCCGTGGCTGGCGTTCATCAACGTGAGCTTCGCGCTCATCATCCTGCTGCGTAACCAGCTGCTCAACCCGGGCCGCCCTCCTTATCCTGCCCACTTGCACTTCACGAAGCTGGTGGATGCCTCTATGCTTGGCATTATCATCCTGTCAGCCGCGCTGATCGTCATGGGCTGGCGGCGCATCCCCGGCGTCAGCGTGGTGTTGTTCATCTGCAGCGCGATCTGGTCGTTGTCCTGCTACTGGTTTATCACCGACTGGAAGCTGCCCCACGTCTGGCCGCTGTGCGTAATCCTGCTGATGGCAGGTACCAGCGCGCTCTATTTCTATCCGCGTGGGCTGTTGTCCTTTGCTTTGCCGCTGTGGCTTACCCTGCCCGTCGCGAGCTGGGTGCTGAACGAGAGGCTCAGCATTCGTTTCGTGACCGTCTGGACGGTATTCACCCTGATCCTGATCTGCGGACGCTACATTCTGCTGAGCTGGTTCGACGAGGCGTGGCGGCGCAACCAGCAGAACCAGCTGCTGATTTCCCGCCTCGCGGCGCTGGCCCATCAGGATCCTCTGACGCAGACGGCGAACCGCAGGGCGATGGAGGTGGTGCTGGAGAACGCCGTGGAGCAGAAAAAAGCCTTCTCGCTGATTATGCTCGACGTCGATTACTTCAAGCGTTTTAACGACACCTACGGTCACCAGGCGGGCGACGATTGCCTGAACCGCGTGGCCGAGGTGCTCAGAAAGTCGGTGCGCTCGCCGGACGATGTGGTGTCGCGCTACGGCGGCGAGGAGTTTGTGGTGATCCTGTTTAACTGCCCGAAGAAGATGGCGGAACAGGTGGCGGCGCGGATTCAGCAAGGGTTGCGGCGGATTGCCATTCCCCACAGCGGCTCAACGGTAAAGGAGTACGTGACCGTCAGCATGGGGATTGCGGAGATGGCCGAGGGGCTGGCCGGCACCGAGATCATCGCCCGCGCCGACGCCGCGCTGTACCGGGCGAAGGAGGCCGGACGGGATCGGTGGTCGCGTTGAATGATGCCGGGTGGCGGCTCCGCCTTACCCGGCCTACAAAATAGCCGGTGCGGCCTGATGCCCTCACCCTGGCCCTCTTCTAAGGGAGATAGTTCAAAATAACTGAAAAAATGTGAGAAAATCCAAACAATAATACTCTGATTTTATTGAATTTTTAACGTTACAAGCGTTAGTTTTGTTCGGGACGTGTGGGAGTACGTGTTTTTCCGTCAGGTCGAAAAACTTTTGTCTATCGATATTTTGTAGACAAGGAGGGCAAACGTGCAAAATTCAATACGTTAGGCGTATATCCCGAAATGTCGTTCCTCAGTGCTCTTGAAACGTTTGAAAGCCTTGCTAATTGCCCTGACGTTGTAAAAGTGACAAAAAAAGCGGCACACTTGCCGATCTGTTTGAAGTTCTTGAGGTATCAGATAAAGAATCGTATGTGGGTGAGCGTTTTTTAACATTTGATAAACTCTCTGTGTTACTTAAAACAACTCAAGTTGACTTTTTTAATCCTGATGTTGCTGTACTAATTTAATTGATTTTCTTTTGCGGGGGCCAGCGCCCGTATGAAATTATGGGATTCCCAAAAAATGCTATGACAGTAAAAACAAAACTCTTTCAATTCCCCCACATTTATCAAAAACTAAAAAATAGTATCATTTTATACTGTGTGAATCTGCTGTTGAATTAATTGAATTAATGATTTAACGCTATCCTGAACGTGAATATTTGTTCCCTAATCAGGGTTATAAAAAAAGATGAAACACTGGGAAGAAAAATTAGATACTGGGTTGAATGGAAAACATGCCTAGGAACCGACGAAACATATGTCAAGTGATCTGCTATCAGATAACATTAAACCTTATTGTAAGAAGCAGCAAGTTAATAAATTTATTCCGAGAGATTTCCGCCGAACCTTTAAAACTCTTGCTGGTCAATTGAAAATCTCAAATGAAATTCGTGACAGAATACAGCATCATGCTTTACATGACGTGTCGACTGTTCACTATGATCGATACGATTATAATGAAGAAAAGATGGAAGCGCTTTTAAAGTGGGAAGCAAAGTTAAAAGAAATAATGAACAATAGCTGATATATCGAATTATTACCCAGACAAATCTAAAAAAAGCCACCTATTTATGAAGGTTATAAGCAGGTGGCCTTTTTGTGTATCTTTTTTAGAAGTGAGAGCGTGATCACTATGATTAAATCATCACGTGTAAGATGATCAACTGATTATAACAAGGAACATGTTATGTATTACAGCGAAGAAATTATAGATAAAATAGGTACGGACAAAGAATTAGCCGCAAGATTAGATAAGGCAATGGTAGGCGTAAAGGATGGTGTATCCGATTATTTAAATGGGCTTGAAGATGGCGCAACAAGATTACTTTATTATACATCCTGTTTTACAGACAATTATCAAGATGTATGTAATAAACTTAAAACTGAGGATGTAAGGTTTTTGTTGTCATTAAAAGAACTTGTAACACATCGGGACGTTATATTCCGAATGATTAAAATCTATATAGAAACTCTTCTAAAAAATAAGAGTGAAGGAAAAAAGAAAACAATTCTTGAGAAATTAATACCATTTACAACAAACTACTCTATCAAATACATTTCAAAAAATGGTTTAATATATGCTGTAGCAGCATACATATGTTACGGCAACAAGATGAATTTCGTAGTCCAAAACGCATTTATGAAAAAAATAGGAAGTAGAATCGGATGGGTGATTGGAGGTGTGAATATTTATGGACTTGTCCAACGTGCTTCTGAAAGCGCAGATAATCTAAAAAAATTCTGCCCATTATTTTACAATGCTTTATACGTGGAAGGGTTAGAAATGCTGTATTTCTTGATTGAGCCGATAATTATGAAGTCAGGTTATTTGAATATTACCTTATCCTCTGATGAAGAAATTGTCAGAGCATTGAAAAAAATGATGTGACAATGTTTAATTTAATAAATGAATTTCTTTGGCGTTTTATTAAGCGTTTATTTATAAGCATTAAAGATGACTGTATTGATCGTATAAGAGGATTTGTTGCTGTAGTTCTTTTTATAGCAATTTCAAGCTTTATATTCGATCATGTAAACAGTAATAAAGTTGCAATTACAATCATAATTTTTATAGTAGTGAGTGTTTTTGCATTAGTGTATTTTTTTTATAAAGGGAAAAATTAAAATGTCTATACCAGCACATATTTGGATTACAGATGAAAATAATTCACCTTTACGCGGTGAATGTTTAATGCCAACCCGATTAGGTTCCACTGAACTTAAATCCTTCAATCATTCCGTGTGGATTCCTACAGATCATAACACGGGGAAACTTACGGGAACACGACTTCATGCTCCCATTATATTTGAAAAGGAAATTGATCGTCTTACACCTCTTTTCTTTAAGGGGATCTGCCAAGGTAAAATATTTAAAGAAGCTTTAATAAAGATGTATAACATAAATGAAGCAGGGATTGAAGTTGAATACTTCAATATAAAACTGGAAAATGTAAAGATTACAAAAATTTCTCCAGTTTTATTCCCATTAGGAATTGCAGGTAAACATATGGAAGAGATTGAAATCCGTTATGAATCAATAGAATGGTTATATTGTGACGGCCATATAGTATTCAAAGATTCATGGAATGAGATAACGTGCGCATAAAAAATGGGGCTTAAGCCCCCATTTTTTATTTAACTCAAACTAACGTTTTCCGTTCCGAAAAGATATGTCAGTATATAACCCGCGAAATAAACAATAACCATTCCTCAAGCATATATCCCCATCGCAGCGAATATACCTGAGTTAGAAGTCATTAGTGGCAGCGCTACCAGCCCCGAAGGACCGAAGGCGCTATTGAGTCCGATCGGCAAGCCTGACCAAGCCTTAGTACCAACGCTAAAAAAGGCAACCATTCGGTTGCCTTTTGCATTTATTAATACCTCACGCACACCGACTTCGTTTCGCACCAGCCGTCCAGCCAGTCCGGGCCAAAATCACGCCCGGTGCCGGACTGCTTCATGCCGCCGAACGGCAGGTTGGCGTCTATCAGCGTATGGCTGTTGACCCACACGGTGCCCGCCTGCAGCCGGTCGGTGTACGCCAGCGCACGGCTGACGTCCTGCGTCCAGACGCTCGCCGTCAGGCCGTACTCGGAGTCATTGGCTAATTGCAGCGCCTCTTCGCCGTCCGCCACGCGGATCAGGTTCACCACCGGGCCGAACACCTCTTCGCGGGTCAGCTTCAGGCTGGCCGTCGGGTTGACCACCAGCGTAGGCGACACGTAGTAGCCCTTTCCGCCGGGGCCTGCGCTTCCGGTTATTAGCTCTGCGTTCTGGGATTTTGCCTCATCAAGGAAGGTCTGAACCTTGTCGCAGTGGGCGCGCGACGCCAGCGGGTTGATAAAGGCATCCGGCGACATGCCCGGACCGACGCTCAGGGATTTCACCGCCTGCTCGAAGCCGCTCACCAGCGTGTCAAACAGCGGCGCTTCGATATAGATACGCGAGCTTGCCGCGCAGACCTGACCCTGGTTGAGGAAGCTGCCCATCATCAGCCCTTCGATAACCCAGTCCGGGTTAGCATCTTTCAGCACGATCGCCGGGTTTTTGCCCCCCAGCTCCAGCGTAACGCCCGTCAGCGTGTCCGCCGCCGCGCGCGCAATCTGCTTGCCCGTTGCCGTCGAGCCGGTGAAGCTGACCTTGGCAATATGCGGGTGCGACGTCAGCGCCGCGCCGCAGACCGCGCCGCTGCCGGTCACAACGTTAAACACGCCCTCCGGCACGCCCGCCTCGCAGGCCAGTTCGGCCACGCGCAGCATGGTCAGCGGCGTGGTTTCAGACGGCTTAATGACGATAGAACACCCGGCCGCCAGCGCGGGCATGACCTTCCACATGCCGATCAGCAGCGGGAAGTTCCACGGCACGATCCCGGCCACTACGCCAATCGGCTCTTTGCGCGTCCACGCCTGATAGCGCGCGCCCTGCGGCAGCGGGATTGACAGCTCGAGCGTTTTGCCCGCAATCCTGGTGGTTAACCCCGCGGTATAGCGCATCCAGTTCAGGGTGCATTCAACCTCAAACATGCGGGAAATAGTGATTGATTTTCCCTGCTCCAGGGTTTCAAGCTGCGCCAGCTCCTCTCTGTGCTTTTCAACCAGATCGGCGAAGCGCAGCAATATGCGCTCGCGCTCGGCGGGCAGCTTACCGCACCAGCTGCGGGCCACGAAGGCGCGCCAGCCGGACATCACCGCGCGATCGACATCCTCGACGCTGGCATCGGCGGTAGAGGCAATAACCTCGCCCGTCGCCGGGTTGAACACGTTCAGCCGCTTTTCACCGTCGGACGCGGTCTGCTGGCCTTCAATCCACAGGCCGTGCTGTCGGTCTAAAAACTGCTGCACGGCGGGCAGAACGGCAACCTGTGACTCAGACATAAGAAACTCCTTTGTTATTCTTCGCAGGGTATTACTGCAGTCTAAAAGGGGTTTCTGATTCCTGCTTTTATCTGTGTGACATTCGCTTTGCCGCCTGTGACAGGCCCCGCAAATCGCGATAATTCCCGCTTATAACGCTGTTACCGGTAAGCGTTCTTTCCTATAGTCAGCCTCAGGAACCTGACGAAATGCAACATTAATGCAACAATGCAAAAACATTGACGGTGCGGCGAGATAACCATGGCGTGTGCAAGCGAAGGGGAAAAGTTACAGCAGTGGCTGGCGCAGATTAACCAGGTGTGCGGGCGCTTTGACGCGCGCCCGACCGACGGGGAATTTGTCGGCGATTTGGAGACGAGCTACGCCCGTAGCCTGAAGCTCAGCACCGTGACCGCCGCGGGGGTAAACCTTTTCCGCACCCGTCAGGAAATTAAACAGGGTAACGATGCCTGGTTTTATACCGTGTTTCAGCTCGCCGGCAGCACGGCGATAGAACAGGACGATCGCCGTTCCCTGCTCAAGGCCGGCGACATTACGCTTCTCGACGCCTCGCGCCCCTGCTCTATTATCTGGCAGCAAAAATCCCGCCAGATTTCGCTTCTCCTTCCGCGCCAGATCATTGAGCAGCACTGCCGTTTTCAGGAAATTAGCTGCGCGCAGCCCCTGTCGCGCGCCCTGCCTACCGTACAGCTGAGCCATCGCCTGCTGCAGGAGAGCATGGGCAACGCCGACCTGAGCGACAGAGAAAGCGAAGCGGCGCTGGAGGCCATGGTCTGCCTGCTGCGCCCGGCGTTTCAGCAGCGCGAGGTGCCGCAGCCGCGCAAGGAGCGCCTGTTTCAGCGCGTGCTGGCGTTGATTGACGATCACATTCAGTCTGAAGCGCTGCGCCCGGAATGGATCGCCTCGGAAATTGGCGTGTCGGTGCGCAGCCTGTACCGCATGTTTGCGGATAAAGGCCTGGTGGTGGCGCAGTATATTAAAAACCGCCGTCTGGACAGGTGCGCGCAGGTTCTGCGCGCCGCCAGCGATGATGAAAAGCTGGCGGGCATTGGCTATAGCTGGGGGTTTGCCGACCATAGCCATTTTTCAACCGCCTTCAAGCAGCGCTTTGGCGTGTCTCCCGGCGAATACCGCAGGCGCTTTCGCTAATTACTTTTTCAGCCACTTGCCGTTAATCCCCTTCACGTACTCGCCCGGCTGAGCGCGGTTCACCAGCTTTTGCCCGGCCATTTTCGCCACGTCATCGACCGGTAAATTGTTGCTGTCGGCCAGCTGTTGATAGCTTTCCGTGCGCGCGGCGTTGATGCGGTTAACCAGCTCCAGCGTCTGCGCATCATGGGTAATCGGCGCGATATAGCCGCTCAGGGTTTCCCCCACGCGCCCCTGCGCGCGGGCCTCGTTCAGGGTGAGGGTCGCGGCCTGCGCGTTCATCCCCAGCGCCAGTAAAATCAAAGCGAATCGTTTCATGGCGTCCTCAGAAAAGATCGCTGCGCGATTTGAGCAGCGATTCCACGTCTTTATCGACCTTGATGTGGATTTCATGCTCAATCTTCACGTTCATGTTGATGGTAATCGGCTCCTTGGGCGCCGCAACCTCAATGCGCGGCGTACAGCCCGCCAGCAGCGCGACGGCGGCGACGGTGAGACTAGCGGCCATCTTGTTCATTATTGTTCCTCACTTTCCTTGCCGGTCGAACCGCGGGTACCGGGTAACGCCGCGTGTTGCTCAAACCACGTTTGCACATTGTCCCCAAAGCGCAGGCTGCGCCAGAGGGTAAAGACATTCTCTTCATGGGTATAGTTCAAATTCACCGTGCTGCTTTTGCCGTCTACGCGGCTGATGCCGGTAATGGTCGCCGCCAGGGTCAATACCCCCAGGTTATCGAGATTGATTTTCGTCCACGAGCGGGAGATTTCCATGTAGCGAAGCCAGTTGATTGCCGCCCCTGCCACCATATTATCGTTCACGATGGCGTCGGCTGTGTCCTTATCAAGACGCAGCGTCATGGGGCCCGGGTTGCTGAGCCAGCCGTCTTTGACGATCCACTTTTCATTATTAAGCCAGAACGGTAGCCCACCGCTCACCGGGCCGGACATCGTAAACTGCTTAGGATTGACGGCGCTTATCAGCTCGCTGGTGGAGATGTTGTCCACGCGCAGCAGGGCCGCGTCGTGCTGCGGCAGGCGCAGCTGCTGCATGGTGATTTTACCGCCCAGCGTCTCGACCTTTACGTTGGTCAGCAGCAGCGGACGCTCATCGCTCCACGGATAATCGCCCTGCAAATCGGCCGTGATGTTGTGCGCGGTAACGAGGTTGACCACCTCACCGATCCTTAGCGTGACCGGGCCGCGCGTGCCCAGCGACCAGGTGCCTTCGCTAAAGCGGAACGGCAGCACAAAATCGACGCCGTTAATCTGGTTATCCGGCATCCAGGCACTGCCGGATTTCACCACCCCGTGGCCCCCGGCTTCGAAGCCCTGCCCGGGCGCGGCGGAGAATGCCACCTGCGCGTAGAGATCGCCGTCGCGCAGGGTCATTTTCCACTCCGGCGGGATCAGCGGCTGGAACACGGTGAGCGACTGTTTTGGCCACCAGGCCTGGCCGCGCAGGCGTTCGCCATCCCAGCGGCCGTTGACCTGCACCGGGCCAATCCTGTCCGCATGCAGATCGCCTTTAAACTGGAAGATCGTTGGATCGGTGCCGTCAACGCTGAAGTTGAGCACCGACGGCGGCAGCACGCTGCCGCCGGAAAAGTGCGTTTCTCCGGCGTTGAGCGACAGCGTGCCGCTAAATTTGGGATTCGCCGGATCGCGCAGCCAGCGCACCGGGCGGGTTAAGGCCAGGCGCGGCTTATCGACCCGCATGGTGCCGTACTGGAGCTTGTCGAAGCCCGTCGACAGGTCGGTTAGCTCAATGACGTTGTCGCGCCACTCGCCTCTCCCCGCGACGTCCCATCCCGCATCCATTGGCGTAAAGCGGCCTTTGCCCCAGTAGCGCCACTGCCACAGGCCTTGATCCGGCAAAAAGTCGTTGGCCTGGCCGTCAAGATGAAGCACAAAATCGCCCATCTCGTTTTCATGGGCGCGCAGGATCGCCTGCAGGCGACCGTCCACGCCCTTCTGCGTCAGCTTAACGCCCGCCAGCGGCCAGCGGATTTCGTCGATATCCAGCGAATCGATAATCCGCCCGCGCGAGCGCAGCAGCGCGCCCGGCTCAAAGGTCAGCTGCGGATCGGTGAGCGCGCCGGTTAAGGTCGCCGGCAGCTTGGCATAGAGGATCAGATCGTTTTGCTTGGCCTCGCCGCTCAGGTGCAGCGGCATGCTGCTGTTGTCCATGCTCAGCGTGCCGGGGCCGATATTCAGCACGGCGTTGCCTTTGCCCGCGTCGCCCTGCGTCAGCACGTTGAGCCGTCCGGAAAGAGTCGCCTTCTCCAGCCCCTGCTGCCAGTTATCAATCTTCAGCCCCACGCGCCCGCTCAGCGGCATGCCGGGCAGCGCCCAGCTCCAGCGTCCGTCGCTGATGTTCAGCTGCTGGGACGTTATCGTCCACGGCAGGTCCAGCAGCGGATCGGGGTTATCCCGCGCCATCACCACCAGCTGCCCCTGATTTTCCTGCCAGTCCAGATCGGCATCCACCAGCGACGAAAGCTGCGGCACGTTAAAGGTGGCAAGCGCGTGGCCTTGTACCGGCACGCCGTCCGGGACCAGCGGCAGCGTAAAGTCGCCGACCAGCCTGACGGGATCGGAATAATCAGGAAGCCTCACGTCAAGCTGGCTCACGGTCAGCTTTTGGCCCTGGAGTTTCGCCTTCAGGCTGACCTGCTCGCCTTGATAGGTAATGGACTGAAGCTCTGGCGTCAGCGACGCGCGAAACTCCCCTTCCCACTGCTGCCATGGCGAGAGCGATAGGCGGTGAATGGTTATCCAGGTATTGGGCAGTACGGCCTGCCACTGCGCCAGCGTTTTTGGTGCGACCTCGGACGGGGCCGACTGCGGCAGCTTGCTCAGGCAGGCGGAGTTGAGATCGAGTGAGCCAACGTCTAAGCGCCAGCGGCTGGGATGGGCTAAGGTGATGTTTTGGACTTTCGCAATCTCGCAGTCTTCAACGAGATAGCGCAGATCGGGGATCACAACGGCATGGCGCGTAAGCCTGGGGCTTTCGTCGAAGGCGATGCGCGTCCCGACGGGCAGCCAAATGCCCGCCAGCGTTGGCACCCACTGCGCGAGCGTCATCAGCAGCGTCAGCGGCACCAGTATCAGCAGCAGAAGTAGCGCAATCGCGGCTTTGTATTTACCCTTCATGGGCAGTTAATATCCTGATTTAGCGAAAGAAATAAGCCGACATTGCCGATCATTGTCGCATGTTTAGCCAGTCAGATGAAGAGAATGCCTTTTTTAAGAATAGATGCTCTAAAATAATTGATAGAACTTATTGATTTCAATAATATTTTAAAAATTGTAAGATAATTTTAATCATGCTAACGTGGTTGTAAAATCACTGGAGAAAGCCTTATGAAACTCGCGGTTTATAGCACAAAGCAGTACGACAAAAAGTATCTGCAGCATGTTAACGAGGCTTACGGCTTCGAACTTGAATTTTTTGACTTTCTTCTGACTGAAAAAACGGCCAAAACGGCGCACGGCTGCGAAGGCGTCTGCATTTTTGTTAACGACGACGGCAGCCGCCCGGTGCTGGAAGAGCTGAAAAAGCACGGCGTTAAGTACATCGCCCTGCGCTGCGCGGGTTTTAACAACGTCGATCTGGACGCGGCCAAAGAGCTGGGCCTGAAGGTGGTTCGCGTCCCGGCCTACTCGCCGGAAGCGGTGGCGGAACACGCCGTCGGCATGATGATGTCGCTGAACCGTCGTATTCACCGCGCCTATCAGCGCACCCGCGACGCTAACTTCTCTCTGGAAGGCCTGACCGGCTTCACCATGTACGGCAAAACCGCGGGCGTCATCGGGACCGGAAAAATTGGCGTTGCCACCCTGCGCATCCTGAAAGGGTTTGGCATGCGCCTGCTGGCGTTCGATCCGTACCCAAGCGCGGCCGCGCTCGAGCTGGGCGTGGAGTATGTCGACCTGCCGACGCTGCTCTCCCAGTCTGACGTGATTTCTCTGCACTGCCCGCTGACGCCGGAAAACTACCATTTGCTTAACGCGTCCGCGTTCGAGCAGATGAAAGACGGCGTGATGATCATCAACACCAGCCGCGGCGGGCTGATCGATTCCCAGGCCGCGATTGAAGCGCTGAAAACCCAGAAAATCGGCGCGCTGGGCATGGACGTGTATGAGAACGAGCGCGATCTGTTCTTTGAAGACAAGTCTAACGACGTGATTCAGGACGACGTGTTCCGCCGCCTGTCCGCCTGCCACAACGTGCTGTTCACCGGCCACCAGGCGTTCCTGACCGCCGAAGCGCTAATCAGCATTTCAGAAACTACGCTCGGTAACCTGCTCCAGCTGGAGAAAGGCGAAGCGTGTCCTAATGCGTTAGTGTAGCGATACGCTTTTTACCCTTCTGCCCTCCCACATCGCGCTGAGAGGGCTTTTCCTACCCTCTCTTCTCTTCCCCGATTATTTTGCATAACCGTCGCGTCTTACGCTCAATACGGACACCTTTCATACGTCTTGAAGCGATTAATATGGGATAGCTATTACAATAATCGTTTGGATTTATCAAAACGGCCTTTTTTAAAGGCCATCTTCATAATACATCGCGACTCTCACCCTTAATATATGTGACAAGGATCACATATATTGCAAATAGCCACTTATTTTCCCTGCCCTTTTATGTGAATAAATTGTAATGTCTACACGAAATAATCCTGGCTGATTTTAAATACCTCTTAAATAGAGACAATTCTAAAGATATATTTTCTTAATTATAATAATCATTTCCTGACCGATTATTTTCACTTCATTGTTTACCCTTGAAGATCTTTACGCCAGTAGTGACTCATTTAGCAATATAAAAAACTAACACAATATATGTTAACAATTGTTTCATGCTGGCATCATCGTATAGTTTTCATTTGATTTATCTGCTTTTGAAATTTTTCCTCGTAGTTTCCTATAGTTAGACCTTCCAGGAAAATTCCTAACGCATAAAAATGCAGCATAACCTGCTGAAAATAAATTGTTAATCATCTCCTGCAGATAATAAGAACCGCTTAAATTCGATCGATAAAAGCTATTAATAAGTAGATTCTTAATAACTTAAAACGATTACCAAACTGCCTAAGCCGATGTTTTAATCGTCACAACAAATGGAATGACAGATGAGTATTCCTCTCAAATTAATTTGAAAGGAATTAGGGAGAGCTATACCTGATGAATTATTATCTAATTTCAGATGACAGCTTTTTTATACTCGGCTTATGTGAAGAAATTAATATCAACGGCAACCATTGCTTTATTCATAACGTTAATGAAGAACGCCGTCTTTTCTATCCGCAACCCGGTGACGTGGTTATTATTGCGGTTAATGATATTAAGCTGCGCAGTAAACTATTGCGTAACCCGAGGCTAAAGCGCTGTCGACTGCTGGTAATGATGGATATTCCCGTTATCCCAGCGAAGTTGACTCATTTTCCCTGGCTGCTTCCCAAAAATGTCAGTATGGAAGCCCTGAGTGCAACCATAAGCAGAGCGGTACGGTCGATGATTTATCATGAAAAAGTCGATCAGAAAACCGTAACCCTATTTGATGAACTGTGTACCGGAAAATCGACGTCGAGCCTGGCAACGTCGTCGGAGGAAAACTTAAAGAGCATTTATAAAATTAAGCGCGGCATTTTCCGTGAATATGGGCTTTTAAAATGTAATTCAGCTGGATTGTTATTATGCCGCGATATTCTGGGCATGAAACCGATTCAGTGAAATAAACAACAGGTGTGCCTGTTAAAAAACAGTTCATTCAGCAGCAGCGGTAAAAATACGGCAGATACCTATTTTAACGAACTGGAAACATAACGTTAAGGCAGCGCGTTAGCCGTTTGCTGCAGGATGATCCGTATCTGCGGGAAAGCCCGCGGGTTATTTATCAAGTGAAAATGGAGTTTACCATGAAAGTCAGTATGCATTCCTTAGCCATCGCTATCGCAGCCACCTTCTGCGCAGCGAGCGTGCAGGCCGCTTCTAACGGCACCGTTAACTTTACGGGAGAAGTGCTGGATAAAACCTGTGACGTCACGATTGACGGGAATGCGAGCCCGGCAACCGTTGTTTTGCAGGCCGTAGATAAGAGCCAGCTGGGCGCAGCCGGCGATACCGCCAAACGTACGGGCTTTAATATTGAGCTGAGCAACTGCTCGGGCTCTGCGTCCGTGACCAGCGCGGCGGCGTTCTTTGAAAACGGTTCAACCGTTGATCCGATCGGCTATCGCCTGAACAACACCATCACCGACGGCACCGGGGCAAGCAACGTCCAGCTGCAGCTGGTCGATGCGCCAACCGGTAACGCTATTAAGGTCGGTAGCCCCGATCAGCATACTTCATCCACCACGTATGACCTCTCTTCTGGCTCCGCGACGCTGCCCTATGCCGTGGAATACTACGCAACCGGTGCAGCAACGCCGGGTCTGGTCGCCAGCTCGGTCAACTTCACCATCAACTACTTCTAATCACGTCTGAATTAGAGAGATAGCTGACTCGCGTCACGCGGGGAGCCGAACGTGGCTCCCCGCATTCCAGGAGAATGCAGTATGATTTTTCGCACCGTTTACCGTGCCGCCACCGCGTGCATGTTTTCTGTCGCCCTGATATCGCCCGCCGCTGCGGGGATCGTCATCACCGGTACGCGCGTGGTTTACCCGGCAGCAGAGCGAGAAGTGACGGTCAAAATTGATAACCGCGGCGATAAGCCTGTCCTGGCGCAAAGCTGGGTCGATGACGGCGATGCCGAGGCGACGCCGGAAACCGCGCGAGCGCCGTTCACGATTACGCCGCCGGTGAACCGCATCAATCCTGGAAAAGGCCAAACGCTGCGCCTAACGTACACGGGCGAAGCCCTGCCGGCGGATAAAGAATCCGTGTTCTGGCTCAACGTGCTTGAAGTCCCCCCGATGAGCAAAGAAAAGCAGAGCCAGCTTCAGATGGCGTTTCGCTCGCGCATCAAAATTTTCTACCGCCCTTCCGCGCTGGCGGGAGACGCAAACCTCGCCGGGCAATCCGTCACCTGGAAAAAGGTGAGCGGCGGCATAGAGGGAACAAACCCGACGCCCTACTACGTTTCGCTGGCCAACATTGCTGAAGACAAGGACGGAAAAAAACCGATTGGTAGCGGCGGCATGATCGCTCCCGGCGGAAAAATGTTCTTTGCCATAAGCAAGAGCCCTTCAACCATTTATCCATCGTATATCAATGACTTTGGCGGAATTAATCCTCTACCACAGCCGGTTGCACCTTAACGGCCACCGCAGACCGGGCCTGTAGTCACACCCTCAGGCCGGGTACCGGCATCGCCATGATTAACCGCAGCGTACGTCATCACTTCGCTGAAGTGAAAGGAACTCACATGTCCGTTTTTCACCCTTTACTGTCTCCGCTGGCCGTCGCCGTCATGCTGGCAATCACCGCAGAAAGCGCGGCCAACGACGATATTGAGTTTGACCCCCACTTCATGAGCCCAGGCAGCCAAAGCCGGATAGACTTAACCCGCTATAATCAGGATCTCGCCCCCGCGGGCCGACATAGCGTCGAGCTTATCGTGAACGATCGGCGCATCGGGCGCGATGACATCACGGTTCAGGACAGGATCGTCGCCGGGAAAAGCCATCCCGAGGTGGATATCTGCGTGAAGCCTTCGACGCTGGACGCGCTGGACATCAACGTCGAGCAGCTATCCCCCGAGGCGCAGCGCACGATTGCCGCGCAAAAAAGCGCCAAAAGCGACGCCTGCCTCGCCCTCAACCGCCTGCTGCCGGATAACAGCGTCTCCTTCGATGCTAACGAGCAGGCGCTGAACCTGACCCTGCCGGAGGTGTATCTCATTACCCGCCCTCGCGGCTACGTGAACCCCGAACAGTGGGATACCGGCATCACGGCGGCGACGCTGGGCTATAACCTTAACGCCGGTACCACGCGCTATCACGGCAAAGACAACGACACCCTGTACGGTAATTTCACCGGCGGTTTTAACCTCGGCGGCTGGTATTTTCGTCATAACGGCGTCTACACCAAAACGACGGATACCGTTAGCGATTACAACAACATCAATACCTACCTGCAGCGCGACATTCCGCAGATCCAGGGGCGCCTGCTGCTGGGCGACGCTAACACCAAAGGCGAGCTTTTTGACACGCTGTCATTTCGCGGGGCGCAGCTTGCTAACGAAGAGCAAATGCTGCCCAACTCCGTGCGGGGCTATGCGCCAGTCGTGCGCGGAACGGCCCGAACGGCCGCGCGAGTCGTTATTCGCCAGAACGGCAACGTGATTTACGAACGCCAGGTGGTGCCTGGTCCCTTTGAAATTACCGACCTCTACCCGACCGGCTACGGCGGCAACCTGGACGTGTCGATTGAGGAAGCGGACGGCGCGCTGCAGAACTTTCAAATACCCTACACGGCCACCAGCAACCTGCTGCGCCCCGGCACGCACCACTACAGCTTGACCCTGGGGAAAATTCGCTCAAGCCAGCTGCGCGAAGAGCCAACGCTCGCCGAGGCAACCTACCGCCGCGGCATCAATAACGCGTTGACGCTGTACGGCGGCATGCAGGGCAACGGGGCCTACCAGGCGCTTCAGGGCGGCGCGGCGCTGGGCACGACGTTCGGTACCTTTTCGCTGGACGTGACGCACGCGCGCCCGCGCCTCGGCGCGGGATGGGACAAAATGTCCGGCGAAAGCTACCAGCTTAAGTACAGCAACGTCGTACAGAGCACCGGCAGCAACCTGTCCATTGCCGCCTACCGCTACTCCACCGACGGGTACATGGACTTCATGACCGCCATGTCCACCGCCGAGCTGTACCCAGGCAACCGCAGCGGTAAAACCGCCCGTCGCGCAAAGGACAGGCTGCTCGTCAGCGCCTCGCAGCCGCTGCCGCCGGGCTGGGGGCAGTTTTATGTGAGCGCGTGGCAGCAGGCCTACTGGAACGACGACGCGACCGAACGTCAGTATCAGTTTGGCTACAACAACCGGTTTAAAAGCCTGAGCTACAGCCTGAGCGTTAACCGGACTCAGGACCTGTATGGCCGTTTTCAAAATACCTACATGCTGAACCTGACGCTGCCGCTCGACGGCCTGCTCGGCTTCAGCCAAATGGGCTCCACGCTCACGCGCGGGCCGGGCAATACCCTTAACGAGCAGCTTTTTGCCTCCGGTACGTCCGGCGCCGAAAGCGAATACAGCTATAGCGTCACCGCGGGCCATAACCGGCAAAGCGGCGGCAGCGCCAGCAGCAGCCTGGTGATGAACGGCTCCGCGCGCACGCCGTACACCACCGTGAGCGCCCTGGCGGGCGGCGGTCAACATTATGAAACCTGGTCCGCCGGACTGAGTGGCGCGATGGTGGCCCATTCGGGTGGCCTGACGCTCTCCCCCTACAGCGGGGATACCTATGCGCTGGTCGAGGCGAAGGGAGCAAAGGGCGCAAGCATGGTGAGCTATCCGGGGATCAAGGTGGATCGCTTCGGCTACGCGGTGATTCCGTATCTGACGGCATACCAGCTTAACGAAGTGGAGATCAGTCCAAAGGGGCTGTCGAACAACGTCGAGCTGAACCTCACCAGCCAAAAGGTCGCGCCCTACAGCGGCGCGGTCGTGAAGGTGAAATATGAGACTACCGTCGGCTACCCCGCCCTGATCAGCGCGCCAACCGCAAGCGGGAAGCCGCTGCCGTTCGGTGCCGAGGCGTACGACAGCGAGGGCCGACACATTGGCGTCGTCGGCCAGGGTGGCAGGCTGTTTGCCCGCGTGCCGTCGACGGAAGGCAAAATCAAAGTGGTCTGGGGCCAGGCGCCTGACCAGCAGTGCCAGGTGCGCTACATGCTGCCCGCCAGCGCCGATCTGGAAAAAAGCAATGCCATTAAATTCAACTCGCGCTGCGAATAGCCAGAATGCGGGCATTAAAGGAAAAGATGATGAAAATAACGTTGCGTTTCTTCAGCCTCATTACGCACTCGCGTCGGGCGATAAGCCGCCTGGCGTGCGGAGTCTTAGCCCTGACGGCGCTGCAGGCTCAGGCGTTCACCTGCGGATTCAACACCCTCTTTTACGATAATCTATCCATTCCTGTTGTGGGGCCCGGCATGTCTACCGTAGGAGAAGACGTGCCCGTGGGTCAGGTTCTCTACACCGGTCGGTTTTTAGGCATTTCCCGAACGACGTCGTATTCCTGCACCGTTACCATCGAAGATATTGAGGAGGGTTCGGACTTATTGCCATTCAACGTTTACAGCAGAGTAGATGCAATCGCTACACCTTCGGGCGCGCCAACCCTCTCGGGTGAAAACGAGATTTACCCAACAAATGTACCGGGCATTGGCGCGATATTTACCCTTGTAGGTTCAGTCATAACGTCTAAATTTCCGGCAATCTGGGAGAACGATATGGAAATGGGCTATGGCACGCTGACGCAAGGAGTGGGTCAATTCTCAAGGATGGACGTGCAGCTCATCAAAACCGGTCCAATTGCGACAGGCACCCAACAGGTGCTGGGATCGTCATTCCCTACGTTTCAGGTCACATCAGGTTCGAGAAAGCCCAATATCATAGAGCACGTCTTTGTTACGCTCAGCTTTAGCGGCGCGATCACGATGTACACCAAAACCTGTCAGCTGGCGACGTCGGTAGTGGATGTCGATCTCGGCGCCCACCAGCGCAGCGACTTTACCGGCGTAGGGAGCACTACGCCGTGGACCGAGTTTGATATCGTCCTGCGCGATTGCCCGGCTTTCGTCGGCTACGGCAACCACACCTACCGAGAAACCACAGGAGTGACTACCGGCACGAGCACGCCAAACCAGGTCGCCCTCACCTTCAATAGCGTACACGGGGTGGTGGACAGCAATCCCCTGCTGGCGAAGCTGGAGAGCGGGCCAACGGCTGCCGCGGGCATCGGCATTGAGCTGTCGGAGAGAAACAACGCCACGTCGTTGAACCTGGACGGCTCCGGTGCGTTCAGCCTGCAAAACCTGCCCACGGTGGATGGCTCCAGCTACACCATTCCGCTCAAGGCGCGCTACGTGCAGTATGAATCAGACGTTAAGGCCGGAAAGGCGAACGGCGCGGCGGTATTCACCATCACCTACAACTGACGGACATGCGTTCAGGCTGACTTCGCGGCCTGAATGCTCTCCTGTAATCCCCTCAATTAAATCGCCTCGTGTTTTTCTCCGTAAGCGTATATATTTAATACGAATTATCTTATGCAACCATAAAGATTTTATTAACGGATGATGAATTAAGGTGGACGCAATGAATTTTTATGGAATCAATTATCTTCAGGCACAGTCCAGCCTGAATGATTATTTGAAATACATCATCATCTTCAGCACGCTACTGGTGACGATTGTTGTTTTCAGCCTGTATATGCGACACAGGCTACAAACCAAATACCGAGACCTGACGATCATCGCCTTCTTGTTTCTGCTCTTTATGCTGGGCGTACAGTACTCTGAATACACAAACAGCGAAAGCGCGCACTCCCAGTCATCTCAGATGGTTAACTTCGTTAACGTGCTCTCTAAGCAAAAAAACGTCAGCGTCAATGACATTTACGCCAACTCATTTCAACTTGTCGACGGCGTGATAATTAAGATTAAAGATAACTATTATAAGGTTAACCTAAGCGCCGACCAAAACACCTATATCCTGCAAGAAACCTGGCTAACCAACCCCAACATTACCTTACTTAAAAACAAGGATAAGTGATGCTGATTTATACCCCGATAATAATAAAGTTAGGCCTTGGGATATTGTGTCTAATCATACAAATTAACCTTATGGGGAAAGGCAACCTGGCCCCGACCTCCGCCATGGATCAGGTCCAGAACTACGTTTTAGGTGGCATCATTGGCGGGGTCATCTACAACGAATCGATTACCGTTTTGCAGTTCGTTTTGGTGCTCATTATCTGGACCCTGCTGGTATTTATCCTCAAGTTTTCAAAAGAACATAACCACCTCGTTAAACGGATTGTCGACGGAAAGCCTATCACCCTGGTTCACAATGGAAGCGTTGACGTCCAGGAATGCTTGCGGAACGGGATTTCAGCGAACGACCTAATGTTCAAACTCAGGGCAAACGGTGTTTACGAGATTGAAAAACTCAAGCGCGTCATACTCGAGCAAAATGGTCAGTTAACCATTATCGAAGTGGGCGATGAAAATATTCGCTATCCCATTATTGTCGATGGAATGGCTAACTTCGACGTTCTGGAAATCATTGATAAAGACATTGACTGGCTGGAGTCAAAAGTCGTGGAGCAAGGCTACGTAAAAATCAGCGAGGTTTATCTCGGAGAATACCTGTCGGGCAAGCTTAACTTATACGGATACCCGCGCTAAGTCGAAGAGCTCCCCTCTCGTGTTGCGCTGAACGAAGGAATCGGATCTGGCGCACTCCGGCGAGCGAAAAAAACGGCATCACACCCCCACGCGCATTGGCACTGTTTAAATACACAGTATATACTAAGCTCCCCAGCAAAGAGGAGTTAAGACATGTTCGTGGAACTCGTATATGACAAAAGGAATTTTGACGGTCTGCCCGGTGCGAGAGAAGTCATCCTCGCCGAACTGAGCAAAAGAGTTCACCGTATCTTTCCAGATGCAGAGGTTCGGGTTAAGCCGATGATGACCTTGCCGGCGATCAATACGGACGCGAGCAAGCATGAGAAGGAACACATTAGCCGGGCCGTTCAGGAGATGTTTGAAGAAGCCGACATGTGGCTCGTGTCAGAATAACGTCGCATAAGCCAGGCTGAATGCCGTTTGTTCGGGCATGAACATCCGGCATGAGGTTAAGCTTTTTCTGCTGCTTTTCCCTTACGCGTACGTGGCTAATGTCTTTCGGGATCGCACCCAATGCTGACTAACTCCAGCAGAATATAGATAAGGCTGGTCACGGAAAGGAGTAAAGATAAGAGAATTGCGGCGAGAAAAGTCATTCGTCATTCCATGTAGTCAGTTTTATCCTAAGAAAATTTTAGACGGTTATCTGACGTTGTCATTTATTGGCAGCAAATGTTTTTATACTGGCAGGACTACTGCCGTGGCAGCAGCCTTAACGATCGCGGCCTGCTGCGATAAATGTCAGGATGGGAGGCGAGTTTTTCCCCTGCCATAGAGGTTTTGCTGGCCTCGGCTAAATCAGTTTTACCGACGGTGAAACCAACGATATGTCCTGATGGTCAGCGATTGAATGGCGGAGATATCGCGTCGGTGTTGTCCCCGTATACTGACGAAAGAAAACGATGAAGGCACTGTCACTGACAAAATCAAGCTGCTGTGCCACATAACTTAGCGACCAGCCATCACACAGCATTTCCATCGCTTTCAGCAGCCTCCACTGTTGCCTCCAGCTCCGATAACTCATACCTGTATCCCGGATAAATATACGGCTTATCGTGCGTTCACATGCACCGATCTTTTGGGCTAACTGCACTAAACGTGGGGGTAATTCGCCCCCTCGTACGTTGTCTAACCAGGCACTCAGGCGACTATCTGAGGGATATCGCAACGCCCAGTTTTCGCGTTGGGCATTTTTAATTTCTTCACAAAATACGGTAATGAGACTGCTTTGTTGCTCTTCAGGCATTCCCCATTGCCAGAACGCCATCCGCTCAATCACCTCGAAGAATAAGGGATTAACCTCAACGATCTGCAGGGGCAACGTGGATAACGGTAAAGCGCTTGAAAAGTAAAGTGAACGATAGGCCATTGAGCCATTCATGATGGCGCGATGACGTGTCCCAGCAGGTATCCAGGCAGCCCGCCGGGGCGGAAGCAGGCAAAGGGTATTATCCAGCTCAATGGTGATGCTTCCCGCTGCCGAAAAAAGCAGCTGGTGCCGAAGGTGGCTGTGCATCCCTGAATCGTGTACCCCCATATCGGATGCAATTCCGATCACCCCATCATCGAACGTGTCCGGATCAAAATAATCGTCCTGGCTAATCTTCATCACATGTCCGATTTTAAATATAAATAGTCCCCATCATGATAAAACGACATAGCAACTTCCTCAATAATAGCCGCATATTCTGTTATCTAAGGATTGTTGTTATGAATATCAATAAACAGCCACCGCTGTGGCTACTGACATTACTGATCATGTTTCCACAGCTTGTGGAAACCATATACAGCCCGGCTTTGCCAGACATTGCCCGTGCTTTTCAGGTAGGCAGTGAACGTGCCGCCCAGACGCTTTCAGTCTATTTCGTCGCGTTTGCCGTCGGCGTTGCGCTCTGGGGCTGGTTAAGCGACCGCGTAGGTCGGCGACCTGCAATGATGGCTGGGCTTCTGTGCTACGGGACCGGTTCCGCGCTGGCGCTTGTCGCCTCAGACTTTAGCGTCCTGCTCCTGGCGCGCATGGTTGCAGCCGTAGGCGCAGCAGCAGGATCCGTTGTAGTTCAGACGATGCTGCGTGATAGTTACGAATCGACGGCATTAGCCCGCGTTTTCTCCGTGATGGGGGCGGCGTTGGCAATCAGTCCCGTTTTCGGTCTGGTAAGTGGGGGCTGGCTGGTTAGCCTATACGGACATAGAGGCGTGTTTGTTGCCCTGGTCACGATGGCACTGGTACTGCTCGCACTGACCGCATTCTTACTGCCTGAAACGCGCTCGGAAAAGACTTCCGGCTCCCGATTTGGCGGGCTGGTTTGCCGGATGGCGGGAGATGGAAGCCTTTGGAAAAATGCAATGCTTGTCGCACTGCTGAATACAATGCTTTTCAGTTACTACAGCCTTGCACCGTTTCTTTTCGGACAATTGGGCTGGAGTCCAAGGGCTTTCGGATGGACGGGCGTTTTACTGGCTTTTGCTTCTCTATCGGGGAGCCTGTGGAACCGGAAATTGCTGTCTATCGGTTTGGCACCAGAAAAGCTCGTGAAAAATGCCTGCCTGCTGGCCCTGTTATCGGGTATCGCAGCATGGGTCTTACAGCAATCAGTTTGGATCCTTGTGCCAGTGGCCGGGGTTGTGATTGCCTATGGCATTGCGATTCCAAACGTGCTCAGCCAGGCATTAAGCCAATATCGTGAACAGGCAGGAGCTGCCGGAGCGCTGTTTGGATTAGTCTACTATCTCCTGCTGGGAATGATGCTGGGACTTGCCGGTATCGTACAGCTTCTGGGACTGGTCCTTACCGCGTGTGCAGCAATAGCCTGCCTTTGCAGCCTGTCACGGCGCTAAGCCTGTTGATTTTAAACTTTACCTGGGAACCTGTTAGAGAATGGGTTCCCGGCGCAATATAAAAAGGTTTACGACTGCTGCAGCCCGATTAAGCTGTGAGCTGCTCTCGACAATGATTGCTTTATAGCGCGAGTAATGTCCGCTCCTGGCACGAAGCGAGCAAGTTATCTAAGCTGAAAGGCCGCTTTGAGCGAAAAGCGGTCATCCAAGAATTGATGAAAAGTACAACATCTTCAGGTAATAAATAAATTTCGCCGAAATAATGTAATTACCGACCCGAAGGCCGGTAATTGTTAACACTGATAACCTTTTACCACGCGTAAGCTTCAGGTGCCTCTCCGCCTGGCCCCGGCCAGATGGTATCCAGCCTTTTGAGCGTATCGTCTGAAAGAGACAGCGTCAGGGCATTGAGATTCTGACGGAGCTGTTCAACTGTACGCGGACCACTGAGCACGGCGCTAACCACCGGGTTCTGCAGTAGCCAAGCCAGCGCGACGTCTGATGGTGTTTCCCCCAGCTCATCACACAGTGTTTCCCAGGCCTCCAGTTGTGGCCGCAGGCGGTTGATTTGTGCCTGCAACTGCGGTGATGCCCGGCGGCCACCGGCAATTTTCTTCAGAACACCGCCCAGCATCCCCATCCCGACCGGGCTCCAGGGGATCAGGCCAATGCCGTAATGACGGAGCGCCGGAATGACCTCCAGCTCAACCGTACGCTGGGTCAGGTTGTACAGGCTCTGTTCCGATGCCAGCCCCAGCAGGTTGCGCGCGTCGGCCTTGCACTGTGCAGTGGCAATATCCCAGCCAGCAAAGTTACTGCTGCCCACGTAGCTGATTTTACCCTCACGGATCAGCTGTTCCATGGCCTGCCAGATCTCCTCCCAGGGCGTGTTCCGGTCGATATGGTGCATCTGGTAGAGATCGATATGGTCCGTTTTCAGCCTTTTCAGGCTGGCCTCACAGGCGCGGCGGATATGGTAGGCAGACAGGTATTTGTCGTTCGGGCCCGTGTCCATCGGCTGGTAAACTTTCGTGGCCAGCACTATCCGGTCACGCTGACCACTACGCGCCAGCCAGTTACCGATGATTTCTTCGGATGTTCCGTAACCCTTTGCCATATCCGGCGACTGCGGCCCGCCATAGACGTCAGCGGTATCGAAAAAGTTGATACCTGCATCCACGGCTTCATCCATGATCCTGAAGCTGGCCGACTCATCCGTCAGCTCACCGAAATTCATGGTACCGAGACCGATGCGGCTCACCCGCAGTCCGGTACGACCAAGATGTTTGTAGTTCATGTCAGATGCTCCTTAACTGAACACGTTATTTCAGATTTTTACGGAAAAAGTCTGTCAGCTTGTCAAAAGGGATTACGTCGGTACGGTCATACAGATCGACATGCCCTGCGCCCGGTACGATGTACAGTTCTTTAGGCTGACCGGCGCGTTTGAAAGCATCCTCGCTGAACTCTTTTGAGTGTGCCTGATCGCCGGTAATAAACAGCATCGGGCGCGGAGAGATAGTTTCAATGTCGTTGAACGGATAGAAGTTCATAAACTTGCCAATACTGCTCAACATCGGTTTCGTCGTCAGTTCTTCTTTCTGACCCTGCGGGGTGTAGCCGCCGCGTTCTGTGCGGTAGAAATCAAAGAACTCACGCTGAATATCCGGTGTGGAGTCATCCAGTTTGTTCACGGTGCCAGGGATATAAGCCGTCTCGCCGCCCTTAAACTCGGCTAACCGTTGCTCAATGGCTGACTGGATAAAGGCCTTACGTTGTTCTCCCGTCTGGGAATGATTAAGGCCATTACGGAACGCGCTCCCCATGTCATACATGCTGACCGTGGCAATGGCTTTCATACGCGGGTCAATCTTGGCGGCACTGATAACAAAACTTCCGCTGCCGCAGATACCCAGCACACCGATGTTATCCGGATCGACAAACGGCTGTGTGCTCAGATAATCAACCGCCGCGCTGAAATCATCTGTGTAGATTTCCGGTGAAATCAGGTGCCCCGGTTTGCCCTCGCTTTCTCCCCAGAAAGAGAGATCGATAGCCAGCGTGACAAAACCCTGCTCCGCCAGCTTCTGCGCATAAAGATTTGAACTCTGTTCCTTAACGGCTCCCATCGGATGACCCACGACGATAGCCGGGTGTCGGGTGTTCTGGCCCATCGTTTTCGGGATAAACAGGTTGCCGACCACGGCCATCTGATACTGGTTTTTAAAGGTGACTTTTTGCTGCGTCACCTTATCGCTTTTATAAAAATTATCGGCCCCACGGGACATATCCGCCGCAGAGGAAGCAAATGCACTGATCAACAGCCCCAGCGCTAACGTAAATTTTTTCATGATGGTCTCCTTATTATTAAGCCAGGGTGGCGTTATCAATGACAAACCGGTAATGCACATCGCCCCTGAGCATGCGCTCATAGGCATCGTTAATCTGGTCGGCGCGGATAAGCTCAATGTCGGCGACAATGCCGTGTTGGGCGCAGAAATCGAGCATCTCCTGCGTTTCAGGAATGCCGCCAATCATCGACCCGGCAATCGATCTGCGCTTCATGATGAGGCTGAACACCTCTGGCGCGTCATGCGGCGTGGCTGGCGCACCCACCAGTGTCATCGTGCCGTCGCGTTTCAGCAGTGCGGTGAACACGTCGAGGTTATGCGGTGCAGCAACGGTGTTGAGGATGAAATCGAAGCTCTTTGCATGGGCTTCCATTTCGCTGGCATGACGGGAGACCACCACCTCATCTGCACCAAGCGCTCTGGCGGCGTCACGTTTGGACTCAGACGTGGTAAAGGCCACGACATGCGCGCCCATGGCGTGCGCAAGCTTGATCCCCATATGCCCCAGTCCACCGATACCGACCACTCCGACCTTTTTGCCGGGCCCCGCCTGCCAGTGACGCAGTGGTGAGTACGTTGTGATCCCCGCGCACAGCAGCGGAGCCACGGCGGCCAGTTGCGCTTCCGGGTGAGTGACGCGCAGGACATAGCGCTCATGCACCACAATCTGCTGCGAATATCCGCCCAGCGTGTGGCCTGGCGCATCCGGCGTCGGGAAATTGTATGTCCCCGTCATATGGTCGCAGTAGTTCTCCAGCCCGTCGTCACAGTCACCGCAGTGCCTGCAGCTGTCAACAATGCAGCCGACCCCCACCAGGTCCCCTGCACAAAAACCGGAGACGTGATCGCCAACGGCCACTACACGGCCGACAATTTCATGTCCCGGTACGCAGGGATAGAGCGTTCCGGCCCATTCAGCGCGTACCTGGTGGATATCCGAATGGCAGACACCGCAGTACGCGATATCAATCTGCACATCATGGGCACCGGGGGCGCGACGGGTGATATCCATCGGCTCCAGCGGCAGTGTGCCCGCATGGGCACCGTAAGCTTTAACTGTCATGGCATTACTCCTGGGTTTATGAATGGTCTGCGGCAGAAGTGTCTGCCCGCGAGGTCAGAAAGATCAGTACGGTTGCGATAATCAGCATCGCGGCGCTGGCCAGGAAGGTGCTCTGGTAGCCGTGATGGTCGAAAAGCAGGCCGCCCACCGTCGAACCGAGGGCAATGGACAGCTGCACCATCGCCACCATCAGTCCGCCGCCCGCTTCGGCATTCTGCGGGAAAGTACGCGGAATCCATGCCCACCATCCCACCGGTGCGGCAGTGGAAATCAGCCCCCACAGCCCGAGCAGCGCCGTCACGATGGCTACCTGACTGCCGAAGGCAATCAGTGCCAGCGCGGTGATGGCCATCAGCACCGGGATGGCCATCAGGGTCGGGTAGAACCCGCGTTTCAGCACCCGGCCAATCAGGGTAGTGCCGATGAAGCCCGCGACACCAATAACCAGCAGGACCAGGGTCACCGTTGCAGCATCCACCCGCGTCACCGTCTCAAGGAAAGGCCTGATGTAGGTAAAGAGCGTGAATTGCCCCATAAAGAAGATCCCCACACCCAGCATGCCCAGCGTGACCACCCGGCGACGAAACAGCATGAATACGTTGCGGGAAGCCGCGGCCTGACGGGTGACCGGCATGGAAGGCAGACTGAGTAATTGCCAGACAAACGCGATGATGGCGACCGGCACCAGGCAGAAGAAGGCACCCCGCCAGCCAACCACCGATCCGAGCCAGCTGCCCAGAGGGGCAGCCACGACGGTAGCCAGAGCATTGCCGCTGTTGAAAATAGCCAGCGCCAGCGGAACACGATGCACCGGGACCAGACGCATTGCCGTCGCGGCCGACATCGACCAGAACCCGCCGACCACAATGCCAATCAGGGCCCTACCCGCCATATAGGTCAGGTAATTGGGTGCCAGCGCAATAACAGCACCGGAAATTGCCATAATGCAGGTCAGGCCGAGCAGCAGCGTTTTCCGGTTAAGCGTGCCTGCCAGCACGGAAATAAACAGGCTGGTTACCACTGCAAATGCCCCGGAAATGGCGATGCCCTGTCCGGCCATGCCTTCGGTGACACGAAGGGTCTGCGCCATCGGTGTCAGCAGGCTGACCGGCATGAATTCGGAGGCGATCAGGGCGAAGACGCACAGCGTCATGGCAAAGACACCACTCCAGTGCGCAGGCTGTTTCCCGCTTCCGGTGTTTTTTTTTCTGTTTTCGTCTGTCTTATTACTCATTCAGGGATTTCTTTTCAGTAGATAACATGAAGTCTGTGCCCCGGAGCCTTCAGCGCTGCAGGAAGAGCTGAAACGGCATACGGGGACGGGATAAGAGGGATAATCGCGGTACGGAAGGTGCTGCGGGTCAGTTGGCGACCCTGATCTGCACCGCAAGAGGTCCGTGGCGCTGCAGGACCGGCAGTCCGGAATCCACTTTCCCTAACAGGATCAGTGAACGGGCGTAAGCCCTGCCCCGGGCAAAAATCGCCAGGTTGCCCCAGGGCGCGTAGTAAGTGATATCTCCGGCTTCCGGCGTTATGCCGTCCGGTGCCTGCACCGTGGAAAGCCTGCGCGGCAAGTTGCTTATGCGCTCGATATCGGCATAGTCTTCCAGCGTCAGGCTGAGGGGAAGCAGAGACGCAAAGTCCCGGCCTGTCGGCGTATCAAAGAGGGTGGCGGTGGCGGTTTCTCCCTCCACAATGATCTCAATTTTCACTAGCGTCTCCTGTGCCACTCCCCGGTCGTTGCCACCCGCCACAGCGGACTGCGTGACGAAAAGCAGGCCGGCAAGGAGCAGCAGTGACGTTCTGCGGTAGGCGTTTTGCATAAGGGTTAGCGTTGACTTTTTCATCGCATTATTGTTACCAATATGCAGCGGGTTAACTAGCTAATGAATACTTAATACCCTTATAAGTAAAATTTATAAATGGACCGGAAACGAGCATGGCCAGACGCAATCTCAACGACTTACTCTCTTTCGTCACCGTGGCGCGTGAGGGCAGCTTTACGCGCGCTGCCGCCCAGCTCGGCGTGACCCAGCCCGCACTGAGCCAGGCGATTTCCGGGCTGGAAGAACGGATGCAAATCCGCCTGCTGACAAGGACCACGCGCAGTGTGTCAGTGACGGCTGCCGGGGAACGACTGCTGCAGTCTGTGGGACATCGTATTGATGAGATTGAAGCCGAGCTGGACATGCTGACGGCACTGCGTGATAAACCTGCCGGGACCGTCCGTATTACATGTGGACCTAATGTTCTGAAGACCACGCTGCTGCCAAAGCTGACACCACTGTTACGGGAATATCCTGATATTCATATTGAGTTTGATGCCAACCACGGGTTCCGGGATATCGTTGCGGATCGTTTTGATGCCGGCGTGCGGCTCGGAGACACTATCGACAAAGATATGATAGCCGTACCCATTGGCCCGAAACTGCGCATGGCGGCTGTAGCTTCCCCTGAGTATTTCGCCCGGTGCGCCGCCCCTCAGACGCCACGCGATCTGATGCAACACTGCTGTATTAATGAGCGCATGGTTCAATCGAGGAAAATTTACGCCTGGGAGTTTGAGCAGGAAAACGGTAAATTTCACGTTCGGGTTGAAGGGCAACTGACGTTTAACACATCGGAACACGTCGTTGACGCAGCTCTTGCCGGACTGGGCATTGCCTTTTTACCTGAAGAGGAGTTCGGCACACATCTGCAGGAAGGAAAACTGATCCGCGTGCTTGAAGAATGGTGCCGTCCTTTTCCCGGCTACTATCTTTATTATCCCAGCCGTAAACAGCCTTCCCCAGCGTTTTCACTCGTTGTGGATGCGTTGCGTATTAACCGGAAAATTTAACGCTGAATTATCGGGCCAATATTTCAAGAACGGACGTGAACGTCCGCTTTTGGCACAAAGCGGTCCTGGACATAGTAAGACGCTCCCATTCCGGGGACTGTGCGAAGCTTAGCCGTTTGATTTGTAAGTTTCTCTAGAGCTTCAGAATATATCTTTTGTAAATTATTCAGGTATGACCACCTATCATCCTGCAAATTTTTCAAAAGGTAAGGATTCAGAAAGAAAAACCGGGCATCGCGCCCGGTTCTGCTTCCAACCTAAAAAAGCGCTTAAATGCTCAATCCTCGATTATCCAGCATCGGCTCAATCCTCGGATCGCGCCCGCGCCACTGGCGATACAGTTCAGCTAAATCAGCGCTGTTCCCGCGCGACAAAATCGCCTCGCGGAATTTCTGTCCATTTTCGCGCGTCAGACCGCCCTGCTCGACAAACCACTGATAGCCATCGTCCGCCAGCATCTGGGTCCACAGGTAAGCGTAATACCCCGCCGCGTAGCCGCCGCCGAAGATATGGGCAAAATAGCTGCTGCGGTAGCGCGGCGGCACGGCGGGAAGATCCAGACCCTCTTTTTTGAGCGCGGCCGCTTCAAACGTTTCCACGTCATCCACCGCCCCGGCAATGCTGTGCCAGTTCATGTCCAGCAGCGCGGCGCTCAGCAGCTCCGTCATGTCGTAGCCCTTGTTGAACTGCGTGGCGTTAAGCATATTGTCGCGCAGCGCCTCCGGCATCGGCTCGTTGGTTTTGTAGTGCCGCGCATAGTGGGCAAATACCTGCGGATGGCTGGCCCAGTGCTCGTTGATTTGCGACGGGAACTCGACGAAATCGCGCGGCGTGTTGGTGCCCGACAGCGTGGCGTAGCGCTGGCTGGCGAACAGCCCGTGCAGCGTATGGCCAAACTCGTGGAACAGCGTGATGACATCATCCCAGGAGAGTAATGCGACCTGGCCGCTGGCCGGTTTTTGATAGTTACAGACGTTATATATGACCGGACGCGCGGCAAGCTCACGGGATTGCTCAACGAAGTTCCCCATCCACGCGCCGCCGCCCTTCGAGTCGCGGGCGAAATAGTCGCCGTAGAACAGCGCCATGCCTTCACCGTTCTGGTCGAAAATCTCCCACACGCGCACGTCGGGATGGTAAACGGGAATGTCGAACCGCTCGACGAAGCGGATGCCGAACAGCTGCGTGGCGGCCCAGAATACGCCATCCTCCAGCACGGTGTTCAGCGCAAAATAGGGCCTGATCTGCGACTCGTCCAGCGCGTATTTCGCCAGCCGAACCTGCTCGGCATAAAAGGCCCAGTCCCAGGCCTGCGCCGTAAAGCCGCCCTGCTCGCCGTCAATCACCTTCTGGATGTCAGCCTGCTCGCGCTCCGCGCGGGCGCGCGCGGCGGGGACGATCCCGCGCATAAAGCTCAGCGCCGCGTCGGGCGTTTTCGCCATCTGATCGGCCATGCTCCAGCTGGCGTAGTTATCAAAGCCCAGCAGCTGGGCCTGCCGCGTGCGCAGCGCGGTAAGGCGCAGGATCAGCTGGCGCGTGTCGTTATTATCCCCTTTTTGCGTGCGCAGCCACGCCGCGCTGAAGAGCGCTTCGCGGGTCTGCCGATTGCGCATGGACGCGAGCGCAGGCTGCTGCGTGGTATTCAGCAGCGGAATTAGCCAGCGGCCCTGAAGACCTTTTTCTTCCGCGGCCCGCGCGGCGGCGTCGATGTCATCGTCGCTCAGCCCGTCGAGCAGCGTTACGTCGTCAACCACCAGCCCGCCAGCCTTGTCCGCCGCCAGCAGGCGCTGGTTGAACTGGCTGGTCAGCGCCGCGGCCTCGGTGTTCAGCGCCTTAAGCTCGGCCTTTTGCTCGTCGCTCAGGCGCGCGCCCGCCAGCACGAAATGCTGCCTGGTCTCTTCCACCAGCCGTCGGGATTCGGCATCCAGCGCGTCGCGATCCTGCCAGACGGCCTCCACGCGGGAAAACAGCGCGGCGTTCAGCCAGATATCGTTAGCCAGCCCCGCCAGCTCGGTTGAAAACGCCTCGTCCAGCTCCTGCAGATAATCATTGGTGTGCGCCGAGGTCATGGCGAAGAAAACGCTGCTCACGCGCGACAGCATCGCGCCGCTCTTCTCCAGCGCCAGCACGGTGTTGTCAAAATTCGGCGCCGCGGCTTGGGCGACGATCGCGTCAACGTCGGCGCGCTTCTGGCGCAGGGCTTCATCAAAGGCCGGGCGATAGTGGCTATCGTTGATTTCATCAAAGCGCGGGGCCTGATACGGCAGCAGGCTAATTTCAAAGAAAGGATTATTGACCGACATCTTTCACTCCTGAGAACGGTGTATTCCCCCAGAGTAGGCCACGCCGCCCGCGCCTGCAATGCCGTCATACAAATGCGACCTTAACGCCGCGCCCGGTGGCGTGCTATGGTAGTACTACACAAAAAGCGTTGAGGAACAGTGAGATGATTATTTTAGTAACCGGGGCTACGGCGGGTTTTGGCGAATGCATCACGCGTCGCTTCGTCGCTAACGGACATAAGGTGATTGCGACGGGCCGCCGTCAGGAACGTCTGCAGGAGCTGAAGGATGAGCTCGGCGACAGCATCCTGACCGCACAGCTGGACGTGCGCAACCGCGCCGCCATTGAAGAGATGATTGCCAACCTGCCTGCAGAATGGCGCGCAATTGACGTGCTGGTCAATAACGCCGGTCTGGCGCTGGGCATGGAGCCCGCCCACAAGGCCAGCGTCGAAGACTGGGAAAACATGATCGACACCAACAACAAAGGCCTGGTGTACATGACCCGCGCCGTGCTGCCCGGCATGGTAGAGCGTAACAGCGGCCACATCATCAACATCGGCTCCACGGCGGGCAGTTGGCCCTATGCGGGCGGCAACGTCTACGGCGCCACCAAAGCCTTCGTTCGCCAGTTCAGCCTGAACCTGCGCACCGACCTGCACGGCACCGCGATCCGCGTGACCGACGTTGAGCCGGGCCTGGTGGGTGGCACCGAGTTCTCAAACGTGCGCTTCAAAGGCGACGACGCGAAGGCGGGCAAGACGTACGAAAACGCCAACGCCCTGACCCCGGAAGACGTCACCGAAACGGTATGGTGGGTGGCGACGCTGCCAAAACACGTCAACATCAACACCGTCGAAATGATGCCCGTCAGCCAGAGCTTTGCGGGATTAAGCGTCCATCGCGGCTAGTTGCGGCGCATCACTGCCCTTCCCGGCCCCGCGCCGGGTATGGGACGACTGTTAAAAGAATGGTAGTATGTTCAGGTTAACTCTCTGAGAAATCATATCCATGGCCGCCGAATCGCAACTCAATCCTACCCAGCCCGTTAATCAGCAGATCTACCGCATTTTGCGCCGTGATATCGTTCACTGCCTGATCCCGCCGGGCACGCCGCTCTCGGAAAAAGAGGTGTCGGTTCGGTTTGACGTTTCCCGCCAGCCCGTGCGCGAGGCGTTTATTAAGCTTGCGGAAAACGGCCTGATTCAGATCCGCCCGCAGCGCGGCAGCTACGTGAATAAGATTTCGCTTTCTCAGGTACGAAACGGCTGCTTCGTGCGTCAGGCCATCGAGTGCGCGGTGGTTCGCCGCGCCGCCGCGATGATCGACGACAACCAGTGCTATCTGCTGGAGCAAAACCTGCATCAGCAGCGCGTGGCGATAGAGCGCAAGCAGCTAAACGACTTCTTCCAGCTCGACGATGAGTTTCACCAGAAGCTGGCGCAGATCGCGGACTGCCAGCTGGCGTGGGACACCGTTGAGAATATTAAAGCCACTATCGACCGGGTGCGCTATATGAGCCTCGATCACGTTTCTCCGCCGGAAATGCTGCTCCGACAGCACCATGATATTTTCAGCGCGCTGGAAAAGCGCGATACCGATGCGGTAGAAAACGCGATGACGCTGCACCTGCAGGAAATAAGCGAGTCCGTGCAGCTTATTCGTCAGGAAAATAGCGAGTGGTTCAGCGAGGATTAATAACACCGCATCCCTTCGGATGCGGTGTTATTATTAGCGGACAACCAGAACCGGAATACTTGCATAGCGCAGAATAGATTCGGCATTCGAGCCCAGCAGGTGCGTTGTGATGCTTGGGTTTTTCGAACCAATGACGATGACGTCATATTCCCCTTCTTTGCTCAGGGCGATAATTTCATCCCGCACACTGCCGAAGCGTACCAGGCAGTGAATATCCTCCGGCGCAATATCAAATAGCCTTTTTAGCGCCGTCATCTTTTTCTCTGACTCGGCAATCATATACGCTTCAAACTTCTTAATATCGGCGTTAAAGCCGCGCAGCAAAGAGCGGCTGCTGGCGGGCAGAATGTTTACCAGCGTAATTGACGCGCCTTCCACTTTGGCCAGGTTGGCCGCGTGGCGAACCGCTTTATCGCTCAAGTCCATTTCAAACACATCAACAGGCATCAAAATCTTTTTGTACATAAGCCTGACTCCTTATTCAGATGAAAGGGGTATTTCCTGTTACCAGAGTGCCACTCGCAATATAAACAAACCCTCAACGATAACGTGGGTAAACTATCAGTTCATGAAAACATTTGTCCGTTTTGTAAATAGCCGTCCCGAAGCGTCAACGCCGACCGAAATAAAGAAAAAAGTGTGAGTTTGATCAAAAACAAAAACATTCACCGAAGAGAGGCGTATTTATAGTGGCCGTGAACGGCGTAGCCCAAAATAGCGCCGCAGCGAATACGTTAGAGAGGAGAAATGATCATGATGACATACGACCGTAACCGAAATGCAATTACCACCGGCAGCCGCGTAATGATCAACGGCACGGGCCGCACGGGCATTATTAAGGCGATCCACAGCACCGGGCTGGACGCCGCGCAGGTGCGTCGCGGTAAAACGGTGGAAGTCGAAGGTTGTGAAGGAAAATTTGAGCCGATTGAGCTGATTCGCCTGGGAATGCACTAACCGGCGAGAAGACATGCCGCCGCGAACGGCGGCATGTGTAGCATTAAACCTGCGCGGCGTAGTGCGCCACCGTGGCTTTCGCCCCATTCTCAAGCAGCATCCGATACGCTTTCAATACCGCATCGACAAACGTCGCCTCCTGCGGAAGTTCTCTGCCGAAGATAGCCTCAAGGCCCAGCAGCGCGTTGACGCGGCTTTCGCCTTCTGCGCTGCCGTTTACCGCCGCCTGAATTGCCGCCAGCTGCGGATCGCTCACCTCAATGGCGTTGCCCTGCTCGTCCACGCCGCCGACGTAGCGCATCCAGCCCGCCACGCCCAGCGCCAGCAGCGGGAAGCTTTTCTGATGCACAAGGTGCCAGCGCACGGAGTCCAGCATGCGCTGCGGAAGCTTCTGGCTGCCGTCCATCGCAATTTGCCAGGTGCGGTGGCGCAGCGCCGGGTTGCTGTAGCGAGCGATCAGCAGATCCGCATAGTGTGCTAAATCAACGCCCTTCACCTTCAGCGTCGGCGCCTGCTCTTTCAACATAAGCGCGCGCGCGGCAGCGCGGTAATGTTCGTCTTCCATGCAGTCGTTAATGTGCGCATATCCCGCCAGGTAGCCAAGATACGCGAGGAACGAGTGGCTGCCGTTCAGCATGCGCAGCTTCATCTCTTCAAACGGGATCACGTCGGCAACCAGCTCGGCGCCGGCTTTTTCCCACTGCGGACGGCCCGCAACGAAATTATCCTCAATCACCCACTGGCGGAAAGGCTCGCACGACACGCCTGCCGGGTCGCGCACGCCCGTGAGCTGCGCGATTTTATCCAGCGTCTCGGGAGTGACCGCCGGAACGATGCGGTCCACCATCGTCGACGGGAAGGTGACGTTCGCCTCAATCCAGTCCGCCAGCTCGGCGTCCAGCGCGCGGGCGTAGGCGCAGGTGACGTTGCGCATGACGTGGCCGTTTTCCGGCATGTTGTCGCAGGACATCACGCTGAACGCCGGAAGCCCGGCGGCCCTGCGCCGCGCCAGCGCCTCAACCACCACGCCCGGCGCGGATTTAGGCTGGTGCGGGTTTTGCAGGTCGGCCGCAATCAAGGGGTGATCGAGCATCAGCTTCCCGGTCGCCGGAGAGTGGCAGTAGCCCTTTTCGGTGATCGTCAGGGAGACGATCGCCACCTGCGGCTCGCACATCGCCGCCAGCACGCTTTCCAGCCCGTCGACCTGCGCATGAAGCGCCTTTTTCACTACGCCCACCACGCGGGACGTCCACGCGTCGGCGGACATTTCCGCCACGGTGTAGAGATTATCCTGCGCCTTGAGATCGGCAATCTGCTGCTCGCCGCCAATCAGGTTAACTTCGCAATATCCCCAGTCGCTGGCGTGCTCGGCCGCAAGAATGTCGGCATACACCGCCTGGTGCGCGCGGTGGAACGCGCCGAAACCCAAATGCACAATGCGTGTTTCAAGGCCGTTGCGATCGTACTGAGGCAGCGTCGCCTTCGCCTGTAATAACCGATTTTCCATGATGGTGACTCATAAATAGTGAAGCGGAGATCCGCTGCCGCGCCGAGAATGGCGCGGCAGCGCCTGCTGACTACATCAACTAGAATGGCAGTTGAGGTAAAACGTTCTGCCATTAACCATACCGATGCATCGTTTTCAGATATTGATTTATATTAACTTTTGTCCATGTGGTGTGACATCAAACACAAGTTATGCGACATGTTTAGCAAGATATAAACCATCAACGCCGGGTGGAAAGCGCGCCGTAGGCAACGGAGCCGTTATGCTGAACCTCGGCGGCATCTTCCACCTCGCTCAGGTCGCGGTCGCGCACTTCCGGCATCAAAATGGCGGAAATCAGGCCAATAACGGAGTAGGCGACCAGCATGGCAACGATCGGCCACCAGGAACCGGTCATGTTGCAGAAAATCCCCGCCAGCACCGGACCAAACCCGACCGCCACCAGCCCACCGGCCTCTTTTGAGATCGCCATGCGGGTAAAGCGGTTACGCGAGCCAAACATTTCCGCCATCGTGATGTTTTCCAGCGCGAACAGCCCCAGCACCGCGACGTTATGGATAACGATGATCGAGAGCATAATCACGCCCGGCGCGTAGCTTTTATCAACGATGATCGACAGCATCGGGTACGCCAGAATGATGGCCGAAACGTTGACGATAATGTACGGCACCCGACGCCCGATCTTGTCAGACAGCCAGCCCAGCAGCGGAATGGTGATAAACCCGAGAATGGAGCTGATCATCAGCGCATCGGTTGGTATGGCCTTATCGAACAGCAGCGTCTGTACCAGATAGCCCGCGAGGAAGGTCTGGATCAGGCCGGAGTTGCCCGCCTGGCCGAAGCGAAGGCCGGTTGCCAGCCAGAAGGATTTGCTCTTAAACATTGCGCCCAGGGAAGCCTCCTGCCCCGCAGCGGGCGCGGCGGTTTCGCCTTCGCTCACCTTCTCAAATACCGGGCTTTCCTTGAGGTTCATTCGCAGCCAGATGGCGAAAATCATCACCACCACGCTTGCGAGGAACGGCACGCGCCAGCCCCAGGCGACCAGCTCTTCACGATCGAGCGCAAAGAACATCACCGCCCAGATAGCCGTGGCGCTCAGCGTGCCGCAGTTGGTGCCCATTGCCACCAGCGAGGAGATAATGCCGCGCTTCCCTTTCGGCGCATACTCGGCAAGCATCGTGCCCGCGCCGGAAATTTCCGCCCCGGCCCCCAGCCCCTGAATGATGCGCAGCGTCACCAGCAGCACCGGCGCAAAAATACCGATCTGCGCGTAGGTCGGCAGCACGCCGATAAGCGTGGTACAGATCCCCATCATGGTGATGGTAATAAACAGCACTTTTTTACGTCCGATGCTGTCGCCCATTCGGCCAAAGATAAACGCGCCCACGATGCGCGCAATATAGCCCGCGCCGTAGGTGCCCATCGCCAGGATCAGCGCCATCGCCGCCGACTGCTCCGGGAAGAAGATTTCGTGGAACACCAGCGCCGCGCCCAGCGAATAGAGCTGGAAGTCCATAAACTCCAGGGCCGTGCCGAGCCAGCCGGACACGGCGGCTTTCACCAGATCTGAAGTCGTTCTTTGAGGTTGTGCTTGAGTCATAATGGCTATCTCTAAAAGGTAAGATGCGTACCACTCGAAGCCCGCTCGTGCGGGCCCCTAACCGCGTGAATTATTATTGGTCGAACGTGAGCAAGACTTTGCAGCACTGCCGCTGGTCTTTTTCAAACAGTTCGATTGCATCCGTAACGTGGTGGTAGTCAAACGTGTGGGTAACCAGTTTTTCCGGATCGATAAGCCCCTTTTCCAGCCAGTCGATCACGACCGGGAATTTGTTGGCGTTCAGGCGCGAGGAGAAGATCGACAGCTCTTTGCCGGTGATCCCCTGCTGGACAATCTCGCTCGGGCTGCTGGAGAACCCCATCAGCACGATGCGCGCCGCCGGAGAGGCCAGCGTAATCGCCTCCTGAAGGATGGACGGATGGCAGGCGGCGTCGACGATCAGCGTCGGCCTGATGCCTTTTTCTTCGAGCATCGCAGCGACGGCAGCCTCGCCGTTGTTGAACACCACGTCCGCCCCGCTGCGCTGGGCCATCGCCAGCCGCTCGTCGATGCGGTCGACCACGATGACCTGCTTCACCTTATACACGCCCTTCAGCGCCTGCACGGTGACCAGCCCCATCGGACCCGCGCCGTAGACTAGCGCGACGTCCTGCTCCGTCGGCTTTGCCTGGCCCGTGACGTTAGCGGCAATGGTGAACGGCTCAACCATCACGGCGTGTTTGTCAGGGATGGCGTCAGGAATGTGCCACGCATTCTTCGCGGGGACGACGGCGTATTCGCTGAAGCCACCGTCGCGATGGACGCCCAGCACCACCAGCGACGTGCAGACGTTCGGCTTACCGACGGAGCACGGGTAGCAGTGGCCGCAGCTGATCACCGGGTCTACGGAGACCCGCTGGCCCAGGCGGGCTTCATCAACGCCTTCACCCACCGCGTCGACGATGCCGAAGAACTCGTGGCCAATCACGCGCGGATATTTGGCAAACGGGTTATGCCCGCGGTAGATATGGCTGTCTGAACCGCAGATGCCGGCAAGCTTAATGTTGACGCGGACCTCGCCCGCAGACGGCACGGGGATCGGGCGTTCTTCAATGACCAGCTCGTTCGGCTGTTGAATGACTACGCTTTTCATCGGTTGCTCCTCGTTTACCAGTTCCACAGCGTGCCGTCTTCAAGACGGGCGACCGGAAGATAGGCCGGATCGTACGGGTATTTCGCCGCCAGCTTTTCGTCAAACTCAATGCCCAGCCCCGGCCTGTCGCCCGGATGCATGTAGCCGTTGTCAAAGCGCCAGCTGTGCGGGAAGACCTCCAGCATCTGTTCGGAGTAGCCCATGTACTCCTGCACGCCGAAGTTCGGCACCCACAGGTCGAAATGCAGCGCGGCGGCGTGGCAAATTGGCGACAGGTCCGACGGCCCGTGCGAGCCGGTGCGCACCTGATAAAGTGACGCAAAATCGGCGATGCGGCGCATTCCGGTGATCCCGCCCGCATGGGTAATGGTGGCGCGGATATAGTCGATCAGCTGCTCTTCAATCAGCTGCTTGCAGTCCCAGATGCTGTTAAACACTTCGCCCACGGCAATCGGCGTAACGGTGTGCTGGCGAATCAGGCGGAAGCACTCCTGGTTTTCCGCAGGCGTTGGATCCTCCATCCAGAACATGCGGAACTCCTCGATGCTTTTACCAAAGCGCGCCGCTTCGATAGGCGTCAGGCGGTGATGCATGTCGTGCAGCAGGTGCTCGTTGAAGCCAAACTTGCTGCGCACCGCGTCGAACAGCTTCGGCGTGAAGTCGAGATATTTTTCGGTGGACCAGAGCTGCTCTTCCGGCCAGTCGCCCTTGGTCGCAGGCTCGTACGCCAGCCCTTTTCCCTTAGACATGCCGTAGGTGGTTTTCATTCCCGGCACGCCGCACTGCACGCGGATCGCCTTGAAGCCCATCTCCTTATGGCGGGCGTAATCCTCAAGCACGTCGTCAATGGTATGCCCGGTGGTATGGCAATAGACCATCACCCCTTCGCGGGACGCACCGCCCAGCAGCTGGTAAAGGGGCATGTTGGCCGCTTTGGCCTTGATATCCCACAGCGCCATGTCCACGGCGGAAATCGCCGACATGGTGACCGGGCCGCGGCGCCAGTACGCCCCTTTATAAAAGAACTGCCAGATATCTTCGATGCGATGCGCGTCGCGGCCAATCAGCTGCGGGCAAAGGTGATCCTTCAGGTAAGAGGCAACGGACAGCTCGCGCCCGTTCAGCGTGGCATCGCCAAGGCCGACGATCCCCTCGTCGGTGGTGATTTTAAGGGTGACAAAATTACGCCCCGGGCAGGTGACAAAGACTTCGGCCCCGACAATCTTCATAGGTGATTCCTTACATCTGGTGTTGTGATGCAGGAAATTTACGCAACTACACTACTACCATACAAGTATAATGATCATAAAATCAGCGAGCGGTCACAAAATCAGTGGCGCTTATGCGCGCCCCCAGCCTGCCACGACGATCAGCATACCGCACAGCGCGATCAGCGCGCCCGCCCAGTCGAACAGGCTCAGCCTGACGCCGTCCACTACGCGCAGCCACAGCAGCGCCGTACATACGTAAACCCCGCCGTAGGCAGCATAAACCCGCCCGCTGGCCGCCGGGTGTAGCGTCAGCAGCCAGACGAAGAGCGCCAGCGCAATACCCGCCGGAATGAGCAGCAAAACAGACCCGTTCTTTTTCAGCCAAAGCCAGGGTAAGAAACAGCCGATGATTTCACACAGCGCGGTGGCGAAAAAAAGCAACGTCGTTTTGATCATTTTTAGCGTTTCGTGAGGATTGATTTAACCATCATACCCGATAATGACACGATATATTCCATATCCGCCGGGTGGATATCGTGCCATTTCGGTTTGGTATAAAATTCGAACGGGTTATACTGCTCGTCTGCACCATTTTTAAGGATCACGTTATGAGTACTATACGCAAACGCCTTTGTCTGACCGCCCTGCTGGCGCTGTCATCGTTCGCCTTCGCCAACGCGGCATCTGCCGAAACCAGCAAGCTGATCATTGAGTCGGGCGACAGCGCGCAGAGCCGTCAAAACGCCGCCATGGACAAAGAACAGTGGAATGACACCCGCAATCTTCGCCATAAGGTGAACAAACGCGCGGAAAAAGAGTGGGACAAAGAGGATGTGGCCTTCGACGCGCGCGACAAGTGCCAGCAGAGCGCGAACGTGAACGCCTACTGGGAGCCAAACACCCTGCGCTGCCTCGATCGCCGCACCGGCCGCACGGTTGCCCCTTAATTTCACGGAGTGAAAATGACCGCCAAAGTTGACGTTAAGCTTCGTCCGCTGGAGCGCGAGGACCTGCGCTTCGTCCACCAGCTCGACAACAATGCCAGCGTGATGCGCTACTGGTTCGAAGAGCCTTACGAGGCGTTCGTCGAGCTGTCGGATCTTTACGACAAACACATCCACGATCAGAGCGAGCGCCGCTTCGTGGTGGAGTGTAACGGAGAGAAAGCCGGTCTGGTGGAGCTGGTTGAGATTAACCACGTTCACCGCCGGGCAGAGTTTCAGATCATCATTTCCCCGGAGTATCAGGGAAAGGGCCTCGCCTCCCGGGCGGCGCGCCTGGCGATGGACTACGGGTTCAACGTCCTGAACCTGTACAAGCTCTATCTCATCGTTGATAAAGAGAATGAAAAAGCGATCCACATTTACCGCAAGCTGGGCTTCCAGGTTGAAGGCGAGCTGATTCACGAGTTCTTTATCAACGGCGAGTACCGCAACACTATCCGCATGTGCATTTTCCAGCACCAGCACCTGGCCGAACACAAGCCTGCCGGCTCTACCCTGCTGAAACCTACCGCGCAGTAAGCTGCGCGGTTTTTCCTCTCTCGCTATTTCCCGACTACAGCACCAGGACGGCGTTCAGCGCCTGGGCGTGGGTCACTCTTTTTCCGCGTAACTGTAGCCGTAGTGGTGATAGCCGTAGCCGTACTGGCTGCTGGCGCGTTTGACTACCCCGTTGAGGATCGCGCCCTTGATGTTCACGCCGCCCTGCTCCAGGCGCTGCACGCAGACGGTCATCTCCTTCACGCTGTTCATGCCAAATCGCGCAACGACCAGGCTGGTGCCGGCGATGCGGCCAATCACCGCGGCGTCGGTCACTGCCAGAATCGGCGGGGTATCGATAATCACCATGTCGTAGCGCTCGCTGGCCCACGTCATCAGCGCGCTAAAACGCGCGTGCATCAGCAGCTCCGCCGGGTTTGGCGGCACCTGCCCGCGGGTTAGTACGTCAAATCCGCCCTTATCGAAGGAGCGAATCGCCCGTTCAGCCTCGGCGGTACCCGCCAGCACGTCCGACAGCCCGGTGCTGTTTTCCAGTGAAAACAGCTCGTGCGAGTAGCCGCGGCGCATGTCCGCATCGATGAACAGCACCTTCTGCCCGGACTGCGCCACGATCGCCGCCAGCGAACTGCTAACGAAGGTCTTCCCGCTGTCCGGGGTCGCGCCGGAAATCATCAGCAGATTATTCGACGACTCCATCATCGCGAAGTGCAGGCTGGTGCGCAGGCCGCGAACCGCCTCGACCGCCAGATCGATCGGGTTATCCACCGCGAGGAACGGCACGTTTTTGGTGCGGTGGCGGAAGGTGGTGGAGAAGATATTCTTGCTGCGCAGCCGCGTTTTTTTCTCCAGCCATTCGGACACGGGCACGGTGGCATACACGCTTATCCCCTGCTCCTCGAGCTGTTCCGGGGATTCAATGCCCCGGCGCAGCATCGCGCGCGCCAGCACCAGGCCAACGGAAACAAACAGGCCAAGGATCAGCCCCAGCACCACGATCAGCGCCTTCTTCGGCCTGATCGGCTGCGGCTGCGCCACCGCGGGATCGATGATGCGCACGTTACCGATCGCGCTCGACTGCGCAATGCTCAGCTCCTGCTGGCGGTTGAGCAGCTGTAGATAGACCGCGCGTCCGGACTCCACGTCGCGGCTCAGGCGCAGCACCTCCTGCTGGGTTTCGGGCATCGCGGAAACGCGCTTGTTAAGGCGCTTTTTTTCCTGTTCCAGCGTTTGGCGCTTATCCATCAGCGCCTTGTAGGTCGGGTGATCTTTCTTATACAGCTGTGAAATTTCGGCTTCGCGGAAGGTCAGCTCGTTCAGCTGATTGTCGGTGTTCACAATCTGCTCCAGCACCGATTTGGCTTCCAGATTGAGGTCAACCGAATCACGCGCCTGGCGATAGCTGTTGAGCTTGTCTTCGGCCTCGTCTAGATCGCCGCGCACCTTCGGCAGCTGGCGTTGCAGGAACTCCAGGCTGCGAGAATCCTGCGCGGCCTGGCGGGCAATATTTTGCTGCAGGTAGTTATCCGCAATGCTGTTAAGCACCCGGGCGATCAGCTGCGGGTCCTCACCGGTCATGGTCAGCCCCAGCATGCCGCTGTCCTTGCTGCGTTCGCTGACGGTGAAGTTGAGCTGCAAATTGTTGATCGCTTCCAGCTCCGACTGCTGGCTAAGCGTAAACTGCGTGCCCGGCCTTGCCTGGATATCCGAAATTTTCAGCGATATACCGTTCACATCCAGCAGCTGGCCCAGCGTGCCGTTCGCGCTGACGTTTTCCCCTTCCAGGCGATAACGCCCTTCCTCTTCGACGGTCAGCGTCAGGGTTTGCGGCTGGCCGTAAAGGCGAGGAATGTTCATCCAGCTTATTGCCAGCTCGCCCGGCCGCTCGCCGGTTAAGCGCGCCCAGCCGCGGCCGAATACCGGGAAGTATTTTTGCTGAACCACGTTGCGCAGGCTGAGATCGTCAATGGTTTTACCGAGGATCATCCTGGACTGCAGCAGCTGCATTTCAGGCGCCGCCTCCGGCGAGGCGTTCGGCATCATCTGGCTCAGGCTGCTGAGCAGCGCGTTGCCCTGCTTTTGCTCTACCTGAATCATGGCGTCCGCCTGGTAAACGGGCGTGGAGAACAGGGCATAGGTTACCGCGACGGCGGTAAAAAGCGTGGTAATACCGACGATCGGCTTCACGTGATCGAGAAGTTCGCCAAGCAGACGCCCAAGATCGATCTCGTTCTGCGCTGCGGCAGCGCCCTGCGGCGCGCTAAGGTTTTTGGTCGACATAAAACTGCTTCCGTGGATTAGCTGAGCCTTTTCGCCCATTCCTGACTGGCCCGATGCATCAGGCCGTATACGTGTTCGAACGCCTCGTGGCTTTTCCGGTAAGGATCGGGGATCTCTTTTTCCTTAAGCCATTGTCCGAAGAACAGCGTCTTGCCGCGCACTTCCGGCGCCATGGACGTCACCTGAGCAATGTGCCCGGCCTCCATCACCAGAATCAGGTCATACTCGCGCAGCATCGCAGAGGTGGTTTTGCGGGCAACGTGGCCCTCCAGAGAGACGCCGTTTTTCGCCGCAATCTGGCAGGCAACCGCATCAGCGGGTTCCCCGGTTAAGCCCGCGGTGCCCGCGGAGTCAACCCGCACGTGCGGCAGCATCTGGCGCAGCAGGCGCTCGCCGGTCGGTGAGCGGCAAATATTTCCGGTGCAGACCACCAGAATCGAGTGGAAGCTTAGTTTGGCCATGAGTTGATATACCGCGCGGTTTCCGTGATGTCGTGAATGCCGGTAATGGTTGGCACCAGCTGTGAAATAACCCGGTTCCAGCGCACCAGCGGCGCGGTGGTGACATACACGATGTCATAAGGCTCAAGCGGGAACTCCGTGCCCAGCACCATCGCCGAGGCGTCTTTCGCGTTGAGCTGGTAGACGTTGGCAATCTTGCCGCCCTGCTTGCCCTTCAGCGAGCGGATCACGAACACGCCGCTGGCGTCGGACATGTCCTGCTTCACGCCTTCGGCATGGCCCAGCGCTTCCGCCAGCGTCATGCCGCTGCGATCCATTTTGAGCGTGCTCTGGCGACCCACTTCGCCCATCACAAAGACCTTCAGATCGTCATTGCGCGGAACGAAAAGAATGTCGCCAGGGTGCAGCAGCTTGTTCTGGGTCAGGTCGCCGCGCTGCATTAAGGCATACAGCGAGATTTTGGTGTCCTGCCCCTGATGGGTAAGCACCACGTTGCGCCAGTCGGCGTCGGCGGTCAGGCCGCCCGCGGCGTTAATCGCGTCCATCACCGTCAGGGGAATGTTGGTGATGGGCTGCTGGCCGGACTTCGCCACTTCGCCCGTCACGTAGGTTTTCTGCGAGCGGAACGCGGCGATGCTGACGTCCACCTGCGGGCTTTCGATCACCTTGTCCAGACGCGAGGTAATCTCGGCGCGAACCTGCGTCAGCGTTTTACCCGCCACCTTCAGCCGGCCGATATACGGGTAAAAAATCGTCCCGTCGGCGTTCACCCAGTTGCCAGTGTCGCTGGCGCTGCGGTACTGGCCTGCGGGGGTCGTCAGCTCCGGGTGATCCCAGACGGTCACCATCAGCACGTCGCCGACGCCGATGCGGTACTCATACTGCGCCAGCTGTTCATCCAGCAGCGGATTGGCGCGCGCGGTAACCTGCTGCGGGCGAAGCCTGTCGATTAGCCCCGGCGTCAGCGGGTAAACGTTAACCATTTTATTGAGGTCGTCGCTGCTGTCCGGCAGCTCAATGACGTCTTTACCGCGCGTGCTCAGCCCCTGGCCCGGTACGACCGCACAGCCGCTTAGCGTCACGAGCGTCAGGCCCAGCAGGGAAAATTTAAACGTTCGCTTTTTCATTTCTCACTATCATTTATCAGGTGTTCAGGGTCATTGCCCCACGGGCGTTTCGCGTTCAGCGGCCATGCCGTAGAGCGGGTATTTGCGGTTGAGCATTTGCCCCCCGTCGCGGGTGAGCGGCGTCCAGGAGACTACGGCCCGGTTGCGGTTCGGCGAAATGGTCATCAGATCCAGCGGCACGGAGACATAGAAGCCTTTGCTGAATCCGCCCTCGCCGTAATCCTCTTTCGAGACGTTGCTTTTCGCCGCCCACACGCCCACGGTGATGCCGCTGTCAAAGCGCCGGGCGATATCCAGCGTGGCGCCTTTGTCTTTCGCCAGATACTGGCCAACGCTCAGCTTCATCAGCACCGAGTTGACCTGCGGCGGGTTCCAGTAAGCGGTGATAAACCCGGTCGGCGCGGCGTAATCGGTAAAGCGCATCATGTTGTTCCAGTCGCGCTGTTTGACGTAGTTCACGTCCACTCCCAGCGCCCAGCTGGCGTCCAACGGGCGGTACAAGACTTCCCCTCCCACGCCGCCGTACATCGTCTCGAGGTAGCCGCCGTAAAGCTGGCCGTAGAAGCCCGAGCCGAGGCGGCGAATGGCGTTGCTTTGCAGATTGCTGACGTAAACGTCGTTGGCAACATAGTCGCGGATATGGGTTCTTACCCGCGGCAGCGTGGAGTCCGCGGGCAGCAGCGACGAGTTAAATTTGTCGTAGTTGTTGTAGAGATTGGCGAACACCCCGCCGTCGATAAGCCAGCCGTCCGTCAGCCAGTAGCTGGCGCTTGCCAGCATCCCCACCTGGAACATATAGAAATCCTCCGGGCCGCCGAGCGACTGCGCCAGCGTTGGCGACAGGGAATAACTGAAGCGACTCTCCCGGATGCGGTAGCCGCGGCCCCACGCGGAAAAATCCACCGGCTCGACGCGCCGCTGCACCAGCGGCTTTTCCTGCCCGATTGGGTATCCCTCAAGCCGCTGGCGCAGGCTGGCGACCTGCGTTTCGGTCGTCACCATCGGCAGGTGGTTGCGCATCTGCGTTACGCTCAGGGTCTCAACCCCCTGCGGAAGGGTGTTCATCAGAATGCGGTTGGCGCGGTCGACGGCCTCGCGCGGATCGCGGTAGCGGTATTGCTCGCCGCTCAGGTGGAGCGTGCTGCCGCTCTGGCGTATTTCCGGGGCGTCAAATCCGGCGCTGTATTTCAGCGCCGTAAGCTGGCTGGCAACGGCGGTATACTGTAGCCCGGCGGTTTCTGGCGCAGGCTGGTATTCCGGCTTCGGGCTGTCACGCAGCGCGGGGCGCAGATCGTTAAAATTGGTGCGAAGCGTAAAGCCAAACGTCAGCGTGTTGCCGCGCTCGACGCTCAGCATCAGGTCCGCCCACTCGGCGGCGCGGTAAACCATGCCAACGTTAAAGGGGCTGGACTGCTTAATTACGCCAGCAAAATCGTGCTTATAGTCGTTGCCGTCGTACTCCAGCTTCAGGCGCAGCGGGTGCCACGGCGTCTGGTATTCCACGCCTGCGAAAATTGCCGCCGGGCCGCGAAACATCTCGCTAAAGCTTACGTCGCCCGCATCGTGCAGTTCGGGGCGGGTGCAGTATCGATCGCTAACCTGGCAGAACGGGTTGCTGACGTTGCCGCGGTTGCCCGGATATCCCCATGCGATACCGGCCGTCAGATCGAACGGACCCGCCATTTTGCTCGCCGCGAGATACTCGCCGTCAAACAGGCCGGTTCCGGCGATATCCCGCTTGCCCAGCGCCGCCTGCGGCAGCCACGTCGATTCTTCCCACAGCCGAACCTTGAAATCGAAGGATTTATCCTTGTAGCTCTGGTCGCCGCTGAAGTCCGGGTTGCCGCTGTAGCGGCGGGTGCGGACGTCGGTATAGCGAACGGTGCCTTCCAGCCATGGGAACAGCGCGACCGACGCTGAGTAAAAGCGATATTGGTCGTTATCGCGATAGCCGAGGCTGAACTCCCCTTCACGCGCAAGGCGGGCGTTGGGCATTTGCATCAGGCCGGTGCCGCCAAAATCCGACTGCGACGGGCCAACGGGGTCCGGGAAGGTGTCCGTTTGCGCATAGCACGCGCCGGAAACGGCTGCCGCCAGGCAGCTCAAAAGCATCTGTTTTTTCATTATTTGTTTTCCCGCTGTGCCAGCAGGCGAATAATCTGCGCATTCAGGCCACGGTCGTCTTCGGCAAGACCAACCCAAATCAGGCTGCCGGGCTCCGCTTCGCGATGGCGCGCGTTCCAGAACGCGATCGGCACGGTGGCACTCTTCCCGGACGGCGAGATGACGGTGACGCTGTGGCTGTTAGCCCCGGCCAAAAAAGCGCGTCCTTTCAGATAGTCGCGAACGCTCGCCCCCGGCCGCCAGGGCTGTGGACCCGGTAAATCAACCGCGCCAAGCAGCGTCACCGCGTCAGGTCGCGGCGTAAGGTAAAGCCGGTACTGCCCCTGAAGGCGAAGGTTGGCTTCGGGCTGAGTACGCACGGCGTCAGGGTCGAGTTCCACAAACAGACGGCCAACCACCGCGCGGCGGGCCAGCTGTTCACGCACGCTGCGCAGCGTTGCGGCCAGCGGCGCGTCTGCCCGTAGCTCCCAGCGGGCGAGATCGCCTAACACGCGCTGCCGCAGGGCGTTGGCCTCCCGGTTTGCCCGATCGGTTGTGAGGATCGCGCCGGGCCACCAGGCGCTGGCGCTCACCTCCGGCGACGTCACGAGCTCGGCGAGGCGCCGCTTGCCCTCTATCGCGATCGGCCGCTCTGCATCCGGTCCGTAGAGCATTACCACGTTCTGCTCTGCCGCACCGGCGCAGGTGGCGAAAAGTAAAATGCCGATCGGCAGCGTGAATCGCATATTCATGGGATAGGTTTCAGGAGCATCGTTTCTGCGGGCAATACGCCTGCGCCAATCATCTGCTGGCTCTGACGAACCAGCCCGGTTGTTTTCTCAATCCAGAAGGTGTTTTGCCATTCGCGCTGCGGCACGAACGCACGCACGCTTTCCCGCCAGACGTGCGTGTCCACGCGCTGGCCGGCAATCGTCAGCGCGGCATCGCCTGCGGGGGTAAACGTCGAGATCAGCCTGGCGGAACGCGATTCGCCCTCTTCGCTCCAGCGCACGTCGCGCTGCCACCGCGCGCCGTTGTGCAGTCTTGCGGCGTTCATCAGCGGATCGCCGTCAAGGTTGGTTACTTCAAGAAGGTTGCTGCGCAGGCCTACGGTTTTGACCAGCCGTCCGCTGCGGGTCACGATGACTGCGCGATCCTGAGTCAGCCATTTGTCGAGGCCATGTTCCCGATAGCCGAGCACCACAAAAATGCGCTGGCCGCCGTTCAGGCGCAGGTACATCGTTGAGTACGGCAGGGACTGTATGTCGTCATCCGCTACGGTGACGTCCGGCGCGCCGCGCAGCGAAGCCGAGAAGGTCTCCACCATGCTTTGCTGGCTGGGCGTACACCCTTGCAGAAACAGCCCCGTCAGGGAAAAAATGAGTATTCGCACCGTCAGTCCTTCTCAATGATCCAATGCATCAGGGGTAAATTACCCGGCGCAAACTGCGCGCCGGGTAACGGGCACGGGTGTATCACCCTTCGCAGACCGCCTTAACGCGTGGCGGTCGTAGTGGTGGTGTTTGGCGAACCGTTGCTGCTGTCGGTAGCCGCAACGACGGCCAGCGCCGCGAGGCCAACGGCGGCAGTTACGCCCGCAACGGTTGCGGCCCCGACTGCGCCGGCGGCTACGCCTCCGGTGGTCCCTGCGGTTGCGGCCGTGGTGCCCGCGGCCGCTTCACCGGCGGCAACAGCGGATGGCGCTGCTGCTGCCAGGGTCAGCGCAGCCAGAACTGCACAAAGCGTCTTTTTCATTTATGCTCCTCATTCAATGAATGACTGATTGAACCTGATTATTCAGGCTTATTAACCGGGCACATGCCCGAGGCTGACTTCCGTCCCTGAAAGGCACGGAATATCATCCATGCCAGCGCCCTGGCTCAAATAGCCAGCGTGCGGAAATAGGTCATGACGTTGATAACGCAGATGGAAATAATGTATGCGATAGCGGCGGCTAGGATAATTGCTACATTATGAAATAACAACCTGACGGGAATTATCACAACGCGAGCCGAATTAATTTAACGCATGGCGCCCCGCAGGCCATAACCCCGGCACCGCATAAAAAACCGAAATACAGTCCAGCACCCTGCAATACATAACCAACTGTATTTATTAGCGAATATATAAAACAAAGAAATAAGCGAGGCACTGATTAAAAGCCAACGACGGGTGCAATAATAACGCGCCTGTCTGAAAGAAAATCATTCTCGCCAGCTTAAAGTGAAATAAGCCCGTAGAATATTGCGCTTATATGCAGTTCATTTCGCATCGATAAAAAGATAATTACCAGGAGGCGTCAGGCTCAATAATATTAATAGCGCTCATCTTTGAGCGCTATTTTCTGTTTTGCGGTGCCGCTATTCACCTCGAGCCATTTTTGCACGGCAGGCATTAATAGTAATCAATGCTGTTTTTAATGGTGTACTTGCGCTCAACGGCGGGTTTAACGCTGTCGTCCACGATCAGCAAATCGCAGCTAACCGGGTTGTTATGGCGATCGTAATCGCAGCTTTGCGTCACGTTCCCCAGCGGTTTTTCATTCAGCGTGCTTACGGCGGTGTAATCCATACGCTTGCGAAGGTCCTTGGACGGAATGGCCTGGACGGACAGGTGCTGGTCGCCGGAGACGGTCGTTTTGCCCAGCGGATAGCCGTCCGCGTCGTAGCGATATTTCACTTCCATCTCTTTGCCGTGCGCGGCGACCACAAAACCGCTGTCGTCGGTCTCCCACGTCACGCCCGCCGACGGCAGTTCGGCCAGCTGGCATTTGCCCTGAAGCTTCACCTTTCGCTCCTGGGTTTCCGCATCCACGTAGAAGTTAGCGTCCAGCACCAGCGCAACGCCGGTATTAGCCTCCAGATCGTGAAGCTCGAGGGTATCAAAGCACCCTTCGGTGGACATCGACCCCGTCACGCGCTTGGAAACTTCGCCCTTGTCGTTGATAAGCGTCTGGGAAAAGTCTTTGACCGGCCCGCGAAGGGGATCAAAATCAAACTCATTGGAGAAACTCGCCATTTCAGGCGTAAACGACAGCGGTGCGGAGCTGTTGTCACAGCCTGCCAGCGCCGCTGCCAGAAGCGTTATTGCTGCATATTTCTTCACGTCATGTACCGATACAGGGAGATTATTCCCAATCATATTAGCAAATACAGATGTTTACACGAACCCTGCTAAAATTAATCTACACACAGATAAAAGGAGCTAAAGATGAAACGGTTACCCTGGATTACCGCCCTGCTGCTAATGAGCGCTTCACCGGCCCTTCTGGCCGCCCCGAATTCCTGCGAACGCGTTAAGAGCGATATTCAGCAGAAAATTATCAATAACGGCGTGCCGGAATCTGGCTTTACCCTCAACATCGTGCCAAACGATCAGGCGGATCGTCCTGACGCGCAGGTTGTTGGGCATTGCGCCAACGACACCTTCAAGATTTTGTACACCCGCACAGGCGGCGGCAACGAAACGGCAGGCGGCGCGGGCACCCAGGAGAACGCGCCCGCAGAACCGCAATAAAATTGCCCATCAATACCCTTGAATTGACGAGGATTAATATTTAATACCTCCAAATAAGTACCATTCACCCCACCATTAGCCCGATTATCATCACGGGCGAAAATAATACGACTATCAATGATGGGGTGAGTCATGTCTGATGTTGAACATCACGGCGGCATTAGCCGCCGTTCTCTGGTTAAATCCACCGCTATAGGATCGCTCGCCCTCGCCGCGGGCGGGATTTCGTTACCTTTCGGCTTAAAAAGCGCGGCGGCGGCGGTGCAAAGCGCCGTTCACCCTTCTGAAGATAAGGTCGTCTGGGGAGCCTGCTCCGTTAACTGCGGCAGCCGCTGTGCGCTACGCCTGCACGTTCGTGACGACGAGGTGTATTGGGTCGAAACGGACAATACCGGGGATGATATTTACGGCAATCATCAGGTTCGCGCCTGCCTGCGCGGACGGTCTATTCGCCGTCGCATCAATCATCCTGACCGCCTCAACTACCCGATGAAGCGCGTGGGCAAGCGCGGCGAAGGCAAGTTTGAGCGCATCAGCTGGGATGAAGCGCTGGACACGCTAGCCGCCAGCCTGAAGGGGGTGGTGGAAAAATACGGTAACGAAGCGGTCTACATTAACTACTCGTCCGGCATCGTCGGCGGTAACATCACCCGCTCCTCGCCTTACGCCTCGCTGGTGGCGCGCCTCATGAACTGCTACGGCGGCTTCCTGAGCCATTACGGCACCTACAGCACCGCGCAAATTGCCTGCGCCATGCCGTACACCTACGGCAGCAATGACGGTAACAGCACCTCGGACATCGAAAACACGAAGCTGGTGGTGATGTTCGGCAACAACCCGGCCGAAACGCGCATGAGCGGCGGCGGGATCACCTATTACCTTGAGCAGGCGCGCGAGCGCTCTAATGCCCGGATGATCGTTATCGATCCGCGCTATACCGACACCGCTGCCGGGCGCGAAGACGAGTGGGTCCCGATTCGTCCGGGCACCGACGCGGCGCTGGTCGCGGGCATCGCGTGGGTGTTGATTAACGAAAACCTCGTCGACCAGCCTTTCCTCGACAGGTACTGCGTCGGCTATGACGAAAAAACGCTGCCGGAAGGCGCACCCGCCAACGGCCACTATAAAGCCTATATCCTCGGCCAGGGCGAAGACGGCACGGCGAAAACGCCGGAGTGGGCCTCGCGCATCACCGGCATCCCCGCCGACCGTATTATCAAGCTGGCGCGCGAAATCGGCACCGCAAAACCGGCCTATATCTGCCAGGGCTGGGGCCCGCAGCGCCAGGCAAACGGTGAGCTCACCTCTCGCGCCATCGCCATGCTGCCGATCTTAACCGGCAACGTCGGGATTAACGGCGGCAACAGCGGCGCGCGCGAATCCACCTACACCATCACCATCGAGCGTATGCCGCTGCCGGATAACCCGGTGAAAACGCAGATTTCATGCTTTAGCTGGACGGACGCCATCGCCCGCGGGCCCGAAATGACCGCCACCCGCGACGGCGTGCGCGGTAAAGACAAGCTTGACGTGCCCATCAAGTTCATCTGGAACTATGCCGGTAATACCATCACCAACCAGCATTCCGACATTAACAAGACCCACGACATTTTGCAGGACGAGAGCAAGTGCGAAATGATTGTGGTCATCGACAACTTTATGACCTCTTCGGCAAAGTATGCCGACATACTCCTGCCGGACCTGATGACCGTTGAACAGGAAGACATTATTCCTAACGACTATGCCGGAAACATGGGGTATCTGATTTTCCTGCAGCCGGTCACCGCGCCGAAGTTTGAGCGCAAGCCGATCTACTGGATCATGAGCGAAGTGGCAAAACGCCTCGGCCCGGACGTGTATCAGCAGTTTACGGAAGGCCGCACGCAGGCCCAGTGGCTGCAATTCCTTTACGCCAAAATGCTCGAGAAAGATCCGGCGCTTCCGTCTTACGAAGAGCTCAAGCAAATGGGAATTTACAAGCGCAAAGACCCGAACGGGCATTTTGTCGCTTACAGGAAATTCCGCGAAGATCCGCAGGCCAATCCGCTGAAAACGCCGTCGGGCAAAATTGAGATCTACTCCAGCAGGCTGGCCAGCATCGCCAGCACCTGGGAGCTGGAAAAAGACGAAACCATCAGCCCGCTGCCGGTCTATGCCTCGACCTTCGACGGCTGGGACGCGCCTGAGCGCAGCACCTATCCGCTGCAGCTGTTCGGCTTCCACTTCAAGGCCCGCACCCACTCCAGCTACGGCAATATCGACGTGCTACAGGCCGCCTGCCGTCAGGAGGTGTGGCTAAACCCTGTCGACGCCGAAAAACGCGGCATTAAGAACGGCGATATGGTTCGCGTCTACAACGACCGCGGCGAGCTGCGCATTCCGGCAAAAGTGACGCCGCGCATCATGCCGGGCGTCAGCGCCATGGGCCAGGGCGCCTGGCACGATGCCAACATGAACGGGGATCGCGTAGACCACGGCTCGTGCATCAACACCTTAACCACGCATCGCCCGTCGCCGCTGGCAAAAGGCAACCCGCAGCACACCAACCTGGTGCAGATCGAGAAGGCGTAAGGAATAGCACATGACAACCCAGTATGGATTTTTTATTGATTCCAGCCGTTGCACCGGGTGCAAAACCTGCGAGCTGGCCTGCAAGGACTACAAGGACTTAACCCCGGACGTCAGCTTCCGCCGTATCTACGAATACGCGGGCGGCGACTGGCAGGAAGATAACGGCGTCTGGCATCAGAACGTGTTTGCCTATTACCTGTCAATTGCCTGCAACCACTGCGAAGACCCGGCCTGCACCAAGGTTTGCCCGAGCGGTGCGATGCACAAGCGTGAAGATGGCTTCGTGGTGGTAAACGAGGACGTCTGCATCGGCTGCCGCTACTGCCACATGGCCTGCCCGTACGGCGCGCCGCAGTACAACGCCGCCAAAGGCCACATGACCAAGTGCGACGGCTGCCATACCCGCGTCGCCGACGGCAAAAAGCCGATCTGCGTCGAGTCCTGCCCGCTGCGCGCGCTGGACTTCGGCCCGATTGATGAGCTGCGTCAAAAGCACGGCCAGCTGGCGGCGGTCGCGCCGCTGCCGTCCGCGCACTTTACGAAGCCAAGCATTGTGATTAAACCTAACGCCAATAGCCGTCCGACGGGTGACACCACCGGCTACCTGGCAAACCCGAAGGAGGTGTGAGATGGGAAGTGGATGGCACGAATGGCCGCTGGTGATCTTCACCGTATTTGGGCAGTGCGTGGCCGGGGCGTTAATCGTCACCGGATTGGCCTGGCTTTACGAAAAAGACGCGGCGTTGAAAGCGCGGATCGTTCGCAGCATGTTCTTTCTCTGGGTGGTGATGGGCGTCGGGTTTATGGCCTCGGTGCTGCACCTCGGCTCGCCGCTGCGCGCGTTTAACTCCCTGAACCGCGTGGTCGACTCGGCGCTCAGCAATGAGATCGCCGCGGGCTCACTCTTCTTCGCCGTCGGGGGATTCTGGTGGCTGCTGTCGGTTATCGGTAAAATGCCGCCCGCGCTCGGCAAGATCTGGATGGCGGTGAGCCAGCTCCTCGGGATTATTTTTATCTGGGCCATGACGCGCGTGTATCAGATCGACACCGTGCCAACGTGGTATACGGGTTACACTACCGCCGCCTTTTTCCTGACCGCGGCGCTGGGTGGCCCACTGCTGGCGGCGCTGCTGCTGCGCGCGGCGAACGCAACGTACAAAGGCACGCTGGCGGCAGCCGTCAGCGCGCTGGCGCTGCTGGCGAGCTGTGCCGTTATTGTGCTGCAAAGTCAGGATCTGTCCACGATCCACAGCGCTATCCAGCAGGCCAGCGCCCTGCTCCCCGACTATGGTACGCTCCAGGTCTGGCGTATTGTGCTGGTTGCTGCCGGTTTGGGCTGCTGGCTCTGTCCGCTGATTCGTCACCGGGAGCCAAAAGCGTTTGGTCTCGCTGTCGGCGTTGTTCTGGTCGTACTGGGCGAGCTGATTGGCCGCGGCCTTTTCTACGGTCTGCATATGACCGTTGGAACGGCCATCGCGGGTTAACATAAGCGCGCGGGTGACCCCCGCGCGAGTAAGGAATGCAGTAATGAGTGAAGTAGAAGACCGTAAAGCCTTTGCCTTTAGCGCCCGCGTGCTGGGCGCGTTGTTTTATTTTGCGCCTGATAGCGAGCAGGCGGCACCGCTGGTGAATGCGCTGACGGCGGGAGACTGGGTTCAGGACTGGCCGCTGGCAAACGAGGCGCTGCAGCCTGTGGCCGATACGTTCAGAACCCCTTCCGATGAAGCGTTGCCAGACGCCTGGCAGCGCCTGTTTATCGGCCCGTACGCGCTGCCTGCGCCGCCGTGGGGGTCCGTCTGGCTGGACCGCGAGTCCGTGCTGTTTGGCGACTCTACGCTGGCCCTACGCCAGTGGATGCGCGAAAACAATATCGCCTTCGAGGTCCAGCAGAATGAGCCGGAAGACCATTTTGGCACACTGCTGCTGCTGGCCGCGTGGCTTGCAGAAAACGGGCGCGACGCCGAGCGGGACCAGCTCCTCGCCTGGCACCTGCTGCCGTGGAGCGCGCGTTTCCTTTCCGAGTTTATCGACCACGCCGGGCATCCGTTCTATGCCGCGCTGGGCAGGCTCACCCAGCTGACGCTCGCGGACTGGCAGTCCACCCTGCTTATCCCCGTTGCTGAAAAAACGCTGTACCGCTAATAGACGCTGGCTTGCGCATCCCGATGTGCAAGCCAGCTAGCTCGCCGCATGTCTTATAATGACATTTCTGCTGCAACGGATACATTAAGCTGATATACTGTATATAATTACAGTATAAGGGGTTCATCATGGCTGTTGAAATCAAATATGTTGTCGTAAGAAAAGGTGAAGAGAAAATGACATTTGCCACGAAGAAAGAGGCCGACGCTCACGACAAACTGCTCGACATGGCAGACGCCTTCACCGAATGGCTGTTGCAAAGCGGAATACAAATGGACGAAACGCAGGCGGAGGATCTCGGGCTCTATTTCGCCGAGCACAAAGAGACCGTGCAACATATTCTGCGCACCAGCAAACTCCCTGAACTTAACGCCGAAACGGTTACAGACCAGACGGAGTAAGATGCGCACGCCAAGGGTCGGCCCTCTGAGTTCAGTTTTGCTTACCCTTTAGCATCCGGTCACGCATATTCACCGTAAGCGTTTAATTAATTACAAAACCTCGAATACTTTCCGATCAAATAATAATTAAGCAATATCCTGGTCAGCCAGCAGCATCGTTTTGCTAGCGTGAGAGATCAGGCAAAGCTTAATCCGGAGGTATTCTTTGCTGATTAAACTAAAGAAAGAACGAACGCATGGGGAAGATCGCCGGCTCGCGCTCTGGCTGGCAACCTCAGCGGGCGTGTTGAATGCTATCGCGCTGGGGGCTTTTGGCTTTTTCCCTTCCCATATGACGGGCAACACCTCACAGTTGTCCAGCGAAGTCTCCTCTACCGATCTTAGCGACATTCTATTCTTTAGCGCCATTATCCTGTCGTTTGTCACGGGCGCAATTATTGCGAGAATCACTGTCCTTTGGGGAATAATCCACAACGTTCGGCTGATATTCAGTCAGGTTCTTTTTGCTGAAGGTCTCTTGCTGGCGGGCGTGTCGCTGTACGAAATCTATTTTCATTCATTCGCCACGAACCGTGAAATTATTATTTTCCTCTGCGGGCTGATGGGCGTCCATAATTCCACCTCGACTCAGCTTTCTGGGGGGCGGGTACGCTCGACGCATATTACCGGCACGCTGACCGATGCGGGCATATCTCTGGCCTCCGTTGCGGTTGCCATGCTCCGTCGGGATTACTCTAAAGATTCGGCGGCCCAAAAGAGCCAGCTCAAAACCCATTTGACGACCCTTTTTTCGTTTATTACCGGCGGTATTGCGGGACTGCTCCTTTTCAGAGGGTTTGGATTTAACGCCATGCTTGCCCTGGGAATAATGCTGGTCCTCGTCGCCGCGTTCTCGATTGCCCGCATCTCATGGCGCGTCCGAAAGGTGCGCGCAGCGGTCGGCCGATAATGACATCCTGCACGCCTAAAGTGACAACGTCACCTTAGGCGACTCTCTTTAAGACTATTCTGCCCACCCGCTGACAGCCCTTATCCCATAAGGCTTAAATTAAGATCTCCTTACTATCATAGGGTTACTCTTTTTACCCCTTCGCTGGAACCCTTCCCATTCCCTTGCTATAGCTGAATGACCCCTGCCGAAACATGGCATAACAACAGGCAACCGGCGGTTGCTATAACGCATGCGCACAGGGAGACACACCGCAATGCACCCATTACTTAAACGTTCGCTGCTCTTCGTCGGCGCGATTATCGTGGTCCTCGCCCTCCTCGTCTGGGGAATTGGGCTGGAAACGATCAAGGCGCGTCAGGTTGATTTGCTCTACCTCGGGCAACAGCACCTGATCCTCGTATTCTCATCCATGTTCTTCGCGCTGCTGGTCGGTATTCCGAGCGGCATTCTGCTGAGCCGCCCGGCGGCGCGCGGCGTTGCGGAATACGTGATGCAGATCTTTAACGTCGGCAACACGCTTCCGCCGCTGGCGGTCCTCGCCCTGGCGATGGTGGTCATTGGGATCGGCGATAAGCCGGCGATCATCGCCCTGTTCCTCGCCTCGCTGCTGCCTATCGTCAGAAACACCTACGCCGGGCTGTGCTCCGTGCCCGCGTCGCTGCTCGAAGCGGCAAACGGCATCGGCATGACCAAATGGCAGCGCCTGCGCCAGGTTGAAATCCCTAACGCGTGGCCGGTGATGCTGTCCGGCATCCGCATCGCCACGGCGATTAACGTGGGGACCGCGCCGCTGGCGTTCCTGATCGGCGCCAGCAGCTACGGCGAGCTGATTTTCCCGGGCATCTACCTCAACGATTTCCCGACGCTGATCCTCGGCGCGGCGGCCACCGCCCTGTTCGCTCTGATTCTGGATACGCTGCTGGCCGCGCTGGGCCGCCTGATGAGCCCGCACCTCGCCCGATAACAATAACAAGGAGCTGTGTATGAGACTGTTTTCCAGCCTGACGGCGCTGTGCGCCGCCGCGCTCTTCTCCAGCCAGGCGCTCGCCGCCCCGCTGATCCTGGCCACCAAAAGCTTTACCGAGCAGCACATCCTCTCGGCGATGACCGTGCAATATCTGCAGAAAAAAGGGTTTCAGGTACAGCCGCAGACCAATATCGCCACCGTCATCTCCCGCAACGCGATGATCAACAAGCAGATTGACATGACCTGGGAATACACCGGTACGTCGCTGATTATCTTCAACCACATCAACAAGCGTATGTCGCCAGAGGAGTCCTACGAGACCGTGAAACGCCTGGACGCGAAGCACGGCCTGGTGTGGCTCAAGCCCGCGGACATGAACAACACCTACGCCTTCGCGATGCAGCGCAAGCGCGCCGAAGCGGAGCATATCAACACCATGTCGGAGATGGTGGCAAAGATTGAACAGGTTCGTAAAACCGACCCGGACAACAACTGGCTGCTCGGGCTGGACCTGGAGTTTGCCGGGCGCAGCGACGGCATGAAGCCGCTGCAGGCGGCGTATGGCATGGCGCTGGATCGCCCGCAGATCCGCCAGATGGACCCGGGCCTGGTGTATAACGCCGTGCGCGACGGCTTCGTTGACGCTGGCCTCATCTACACCACCGACGGCCGCGTGAAGGGCTTCGACCTGAAGGTGCTGGAAGATGATAAAGGCTTTTTCCCGAGCTATGCGGTTACCCCGGTGGTGCGCAAAGACACGCTGGAGGCCAATCCGGGCCTCGAAGAGGCGCTTAACACCCTCTCCGCCCAGCTCAATAACGACGTCATCACCGAGCTAAACAAGAAGGTGGATATTGACCATCAGTCACCGCAGCAGGTCGCCCGTGATTTCCTGCGTAGCAAACAGTTGCTGTAGGAGGCGCTATGGAGACGATTCACTACATTATTGATAACTGGGACTATCTCTTAACGCTGACGCTGCAGCACCTGTGGCTGGTAGCGCTGGCCGTGGGGCTGGCGATTATCATCGGCGTTCCGTTGGGGATTTTAATCGTCCGGCACAAATGGCTGGCGACGCCGGTGCTGGGGATTGCGACCATCGTGCTGACCATTCCGTCTATTGCCCTGTTTGGCCTGATGATCCCGCTCTTTTCGCTAATCGGTCAGGGGATTGGCGCCCTGCCCGCCGTGACCGCGGTGTTTCTCTATTCGCTGCTGCCAATTGTGCGTAACACCCACACGGCGCTGGACAGCCTGCCGCCGGGCCTGCGCGAGGCGGGCCGCGGCATCGGGATGACCTTCTGGCAGCGCCTGCGCTGGGTTGAAATCCCGATGGCGCTGCCGGTCATTTTCGGCGGGATCCGCACCGCCGTGGTGATGAATATCGGCGTCATGGCAATTGCCGCCGTCATCGGCGCGGGCGGCCTTGGCCTGCTGCTGCTTAACGGCATCGGCGGGAGCGATATTCGTATGTTGATTGCGGGCGCGCTGATGATTTGTCTTTTAGCCATCGTGCTCGACTGGCTGCTGCACCGTCTGCAGGTGGCTCTGACTCCAAAGGGGATTCGATAATGATAAAACTGGAAAACCTCACCAAGCAATTTTCACAGAAGCACGGCCAGACGTTTAAGGCCGTCGACAACGTTAATCTGAACGTGCCGGAAGGTGAAATGTGCGTCCTGCTCGGCCCGTCCGGCTGCGGCAAAACCACCACGCTTAAGATGATTAACCGCCTGATTGCGCCAAGCAGCGGTAAGATCCTGATCAACGGCGAAGACACCAGCGCAATGGACACCGTGACCCTGCGCCGCAACATTGGCTACGTGATCCAGCAGATTGGCCTGTTCCCGAACATGACCATCGAAGAGAACATTACCGTGGTGCCGCGCATGCTGGGCTGGGACAAAGCCCGCTGCAAAACGCGCGCCGAGGAGCTCATGGACATGGTGGCGATGGACCCGCACAAGTTCCTCAACCGCTATCCGCGCGAAATGTCCGGCGGCCAGCAGCAGCGTATCGGCGTGATCCGCGCGCTGGCGGCCGATCCTCCGGTGCTGCTGATGGACGAACCGTTCGGCGCGGTCGACCCAATCAACCGCGAGGTGATCCAGAACCAGTTCCTCGAGATGCAGCGCAAGCTGAAGAAAACGGTGATGCTGGTGAGCCACGATATTGACGAAGCGCTGAAGCTGGGCGACCGCATCGCCGTCTTCCGCCAGGGGCGCATCGTGCAGTGCGCCAGCCCGGACGAGCTGCTGGCGAAGCCGGCGAACGAGTTTGTCGGCTCCTTCGTTGGGCAGGACCGCACCCTGAAGCGCCTGCTACTGGTCTCCGCGGGCGACGTCACGGACCAACAGCCGACGATTACGGTCCGCAGCTCTACCCCGCTGCCGGAGGCGTTTGCGCTGATGGATGATAACGACATTCGCGCCATCACCGTGGTCGATGAACACGGCAAGCCGCTGGGATTTGTGAAGCGCCGTGAAGCGCGCCACGCCAGCGGCACGTGCGCGGATCTGCTGCACCCGTTCCGCATGACCGGCAAGGCGGAAGACAACCTGCGCGTGGTGCTCTCCCGCCTGTATGAGAGCAACACCAGCTGGATGCCGATCGTGGACGAAGACGGACGCTACAACGGCGAAATCTCGCAGGACTACATTGCGGAATACCTCAGCTCGGGCCGCACGCGGCGGGCGCTCAATATCCACAGCGACAGCTAACCTCCACACCGGGCGCTGCCCGGTTTTTTTTCGCACGCATAACTTTTGCTAACCCCGCGATTTGCCGCCACAATATTGTATCTTTCCCGTTGATGCGTAACCCATGCAGCGCCTTCACGCTTACCCTGACATCCGGGCGATGTTTCGCCGACTTCTGATAGCCACCGTCACCGGCGTTCTGGCCGCCCTCGCCGTGGCGATCTTTCGCCATTCCATGTATCTGCTGGAATGGCTGTTTCTCAGTAACGAAAGCGGCAGCCTGGTTAACGCGGCGGCGGCCCTCTCGCCCTGGCGACGCGCGCTGACGCCTGCCCTGGGCGGGCTGGCGGCGGGATTGCTCCTGTGGGGATGGCAGCGAATGACGGCGCAGCGCCCACACGCGCCGACGGACTATATGGAAGCGCTGGAAACGGGAGATGGCCAATTTGACTACGCGGCCAGCCTGGTGAAATCCCTCGCATCGCTGCTGGTGGTGTCCAGCGGAAGCGCCATCGGCCGGGAGGGCGCGATGATCCTGCTCGCCGCCCTCGCCGCCTCGCTGTTTGCCCGCCGCTTCACCCCTAAATCGGAGTGGAAGCTGTGGATCGCCTGCGGAGCGGCCGCGGGGATGGCAAGCGCCTACCACGCGCCGCTCGCGGGAAGCCTTTTCATCGCCGAGATTTTATTTGGCACCCTCATGCTGGCCTCGCTCGGCCCGGTGGTGATTGCCGCCGTGGTCGCGCTGCTGACCACGCGGCTGCTCAGCCCGGGGGCCAATACGCTGTATGACGTTCATCTCAGCGAAACGCTGACCGCAATGGATTATTCTCTTATCGTCGGAACGGGGCTGCTCGCCGGGCTTTGCGGCCCGCTGCTGATGTGGCTGATGGACGCCAGCCACGCGCTGTTCCTGCGCCTTCGGCTTTCGCCCCCGTGGCAGCTGGCGCTGGGCGGGCTGATCGTCGGGCTGCTATCGCTGCTGACGCCGAAGGTCTGGGGCAACGGCTACAGCGTGGTGCAGGCGTTTTTGATCTCGCCGCCGCTGCTGTCGGTGATTGCGGGCGTATTCATCTGCAAATTGCTGGCGGTGCTCGCCAGCAGCGGCTCGGGCGCGCCGGGCGGCGTTTTTACGCCAACCCTGTTTGTCGGCATGGCGACGGGCATGCTGTTTGCGCAGCTTTTCGCGTGGGGGCTTCCAGGCTCGGAGACGGCGATTCTGCTGGGATTAACGGGGATGGCGACGCTGCTTGCGGCGACGACCCATGCGCCGATCATGTCTGCGCTGATGGTCTGTGAAATGACCGGGCAGTATTTTTTACTGCCCGGCCTGCTGGTCGCCTGCGTGGTGGCGTCCGTGCTGTCGCGGACGTTACGCCACGACTCTATCTACGGACAGCACGCCGCCGAAGGCCGCGAGATCGATGTACTGCGCTAGCTCGCGCTGCTCGGCGCGCGGCAGATAAGGCAGCTCCCCCACCAGCGGTCCGGGCAGCTTCTTACTCAGGACGTCAATGATTTCTGCGTAGTGCGCAAGCCCTGGGTTGATGCGGTTTGCCACCCAGCCGATGAAAGGCAGGCCGTCATTGGCAATGGCCTGCGCCGTCAGCAGCGCATGGTTAATGCACCCTTCCTGAATGCCCACCACCATCACGACCGGGAGCTGTTCCTGTACCACCCACTCCGATAACGGACGTAAATCGTTCATCAGGCTGCGCCATCCGCCGGTGCCTTCAACGACGACGTGGTCAGCCTTATCGCTCAGGTTCGCCAGGCCGTCAGACAGCAGGCCGTAATTGATCAGGCCGCTGTGGGCCACGCTGCTTTCATCTTCGCTTAATGCAATGGGGTTCACCGCGTGATACGGCAGCTCAAGGGATGAGACGCTTTGCAGGACCAGGGCGTCCTTATTGCGCAGCCCCTCAGGCGTCTCTTTACTGCCTTTTGCGACGGGCTTGTACCCGGCAACGCATTTACCGCTCGCCGCCAGGGCCTGCAGTAGCGCGCGGGAGACCACGGTCTTCCCGACAGAGGTATCTGTACCCGTAACAAAGAAACGCTTAAGCATGACTCACTCCACCTCTTGGGTATGCTTCGGAAATATAAACCAGGTAAATAATTCAAAGGGGGAAGTCTACGGGATGTGTGCGCTATCAGGCTTGAGATAGCGCAATTTTTCTTGCATCTGCGGGAAAGAGTTAACCCTGCAATAGCCGAATCAGCAGCGAGCCGTTGTACATAGCGTCTTTTACCAGCGCCGCGCCGGCCATCGTCCCCTGGTTAGAGAACTGCGTGCTTTCCACCACGATCTTCTGGCTGTAGGCCGGAAGCGACTGCTGGTGAATGCAGGCCGATATTGCCGGGAACAATATATCCGCCGCCTGACCAAGCGGCGAGCCGATGAGGATTTTTTGCGGATTAAATAAATTCACCATAATGGCGAGAATGCGCCCGACGTTGTTACCCACGCCGGTAATAATGTCCTTCGCCAGCAGATCGCCTTCCCGCGCGGCGGCGCACAGGGATTCGACCGTCAGGGGCTGGCCGTGCAGCGAGGAGCTCATCGACTGGCTCAGCCGAACCTGCGCCAGCTCCAGCACGCTCTCCACGCTGGCAATGGTTTCCAGACACCCGTGATTGCCGCAGTAGCAGCGCTTGCCGTAGGGATCGACCTGCGTGTGGCCGATTTCGACCAGGCTGCTGCTGCCGGCATGGAGAAGCCGCCCGTCGGTAATGACGCCCGCGCCGACGTTATGATCGATAACGACCTGGATCACGTCCCGCGCGCCGCGAGAGGCGCCGAACAGCGCTTCGGCCATCGTCCAGGCGCTGATGTCGTGCTGGATATAGACGGGCACGCCGGTATGGTTTCTCAGCGCCTCGCCCAGCGGCATCTCTTTTACGCCCTCATAAAACGGCATGCGGTGCACAATGCCGTTTTCGGTATCAATGATGCCCGGCAGGGTAATCGCAATGGCGGTTAAGCGCTCGAGGCGCTGCTGGTGGCGAATAAAGAACCGATCGATGTGGGTAATAATGGCGTCCAGCAGGGAGTGGCCGACGTCGAGCGGCAGGTCGAGCTGATCTTCTACCACCAGTTTGCTGCTCAGATCGCGCAGGGCGAGAAAAATCTCTCCCCGGCTGATGCGCATCGACAGGTAGTGCCATGCCTCGGTCTCAACCACCAGCCCCACCGCCGGACGGCCGCGGCTGCCGGGCTCCTGAATTTCCGTTTCCTGCACCAGGTGCGCTTCCAGCATCTCGCGAACAATCTTGGTTATGCTGGCGGGCGCCAGCTGCGCAAGACGCGAAAGATCGATACGCGAAACCGGGCCAAGCTGATCAATCAGGCGATACACCGCGCCCGCATTGGTTTGCTTGATCTGATCGATATGCCCTGGCTGACTATCAGCAACCACCTCGTACTCCCTTATTTTCGAGCTTCGAAATAAACTGTGGGCTATGGTGAAGCACTTCACCAGGCGTCGTCAAATTTTTACTTAGCCATGTGATTTGACGCACATTTTTGCTCACTTTTTCCCTGAATTAAGCGACCTGCGACGCGCTAATCAGCTGGTTTTTAAAGCGCTGCGCAGCGTGGCTCTCCTCGCGATGCTTCGACCACACCAGCCACATTTCCGAGACGGCATCCTCTTCTGCAAGCGAGACCCAGCGCATCTCCTGCAATTGTACCCGCTTAAACGAGGCGGGAAGAATAGAAACGCCAAGCCCCGCCGAGACCAGGCCAATGATCGTCATCGCCTCTCCCACTTCCTGAGCGATAGAGGGCACAAGACCGTAGCGACGCATCAGGCCAAGAATATCGTCATACAGGCCTGTGCCCACCTGCGGATCGAAAAAGACAAACGGCTCCTTCGCCAGCTCCGCCAGCGTGATGACTGGCCGCGCGGCGAGAGGATGATCGCGCGGGATCATCGCCATCAGCGGCTCGCGCAGGATGACCTGCCGCGCCAGAGAGTCCGGCAGCTGCGTATTGCGCATGAGCCCCAGGTCGAGCGCGCCGTCGTTCAGAGGGGCGATTTGCTCGCGGGTGTTTATCTCTCGCGTCTGAATGTGCACGTCCGGGTAATGGCGGCGGAACGACGAAAGGGTGTGCGACACGGCGCTAATAAACGGCGCCGAGGAGGTGAAGCCGATGCGCAGCTCGCCCGCCTCGCCCAGGTACAGGCGTTCCGCTCTGGCGGCAGCTTCCTCCACCATGGCGAGGATCTGGCGGCTGTCGGCAAGAAACTGCGCGCCCGCCGCCGTCAGGCTGACGCTGCGGTTGGTTCGCGCCAGCAGCCGCGCCCCAACCTGCTGTTCGAGGATCTGGATTTGCTGGCTAAGCGGAGGCTGAGAGATGTTAAGCCGGGCGGCGGCCCGGCCAAAATGCAGCTCTTCCGCCACGGCGACGAAGTAGCGTAAATGACGCAGCTCGATATTCATATTTTAAAAGTATCATTTGAGATTATTAATATATTAGACAGAATATTTACATTTTCATACCCTTAAGGCGTGGTCTTACCCGTCACCTGAATCACGGGGATGTTAAGCAAGGAAATTGTGTGAGTCGTACAACCTCCATTGATATCGCACCGGCAAGCGACGTCGATGATTTATCCGCCCCATCGCAGCCGGTTCAGTTTATAAAACGCGGTACCCCTCTGTTTATGCGCGTAACGCTGGCGCTCTTCTCGGCGGGACTGGCAACCTTTGCCCTGCTTTATTGCGTCCAGCCGATTCTGCCCGTGCTCTCCCACGAGTTCGGCGTATCCCCCGCCAGCAGCAGTATTTCGCTCTCGATCTCCACCGGCATGCTGGCCATCGGCCTGCTGTTTACCGGCCCGCTGTCCGATGCCATTGGCCGCAAGCCGGTGATGGTGACGGCCCTGATGCTGGCGTCCGTGTGTACGCTGCTTTCGACGATGATGACCAGCTGGCACGGCATTCTGCTGATGCGCGCGCTGATTGGGCTGTCGCTCAGCGGCGTGGCCGCCGTCGGCATGACCTACCTTAGCGAAGAGATCCACCCGAGCTTCGTGGCGTTTTCAATGGGGCTGTACATCAGCGGGAACTCGATCGGCGGGATGAGCGGACGCCTGCTGAGCGGAGTATTTACCGACTTCTTCACCTGGCGCATTGCGCTGGCGGTGATAGGCTGCTTTGCCCTCGCCTCGGCGCTAATGTTCTGGAAAATCCTGCCGGAGTCGCGGCATTTTCGCCCTACCTCCCTGCGCCCGAAAACGCTGTTTATCAACTTCCGCCTGCACTGGCGCGACAAAGGCCTGCCGCGGCTGTTTCTGATGGGCTTCCTGCTGATGGGCGCGTTCGTGACGCTCTTTAACTATATTGGCTACCGGCTGATGCTCTCGCCGTGGCACTTAAACCAGGCGGTTGTGGGGCTGCTTTCCGTGGCCTATCTCACCGGCACCTGGAGCTCGCCAAAAGCCGGGGCGATGACCGCGCGCTTTGGCCGCGGCCCGGTGATGCTGGTCTCCACGGCGGTGATGCTGCTTGGCCTGCTGCTGACGCTATTTTCTTCCCTGTGGCTCATTTTCGCGGGCATGCTGCTTTTCTCCGCCGGGTTCTTCGCCGCGCACTCCGTTGCCAGCAGTTGGATCGGCCCGCGCGCGCGCCGCGCGAAAGGCCAGGCCTCTTCCCTGTATCTGTTCAGCTACTATCTCGGCTCCAGCATTGCCGGGACGGCAGGCGGCGTATTCTGGCACAACTACGGCTGGAACGGCGTCGGCGGGTTTATTGCGCTGATGCTGTGTGCGGCGCTGCTGGTAGGTGCCAGCCTGCATAAACGTCTGCATTAACTTTCAGCCCTCTTCGTGTTTAAATCGAGCCGATGCTAATTTTTGTCATCGGCTGATTCAGACACGAGGACTTCATGAAAAACAACAGCTACCAGCAACTCACCCGCACCTTCCAGCGCCTCTCCCGCTTTTCGCACCTCTCCTCCATCGCCAGCTGGGATATGTTCACCATGATGCCACCGGGCGGCAGCGCCGCGCGAGGTGAAGCGCTGGCCGAAATGAGCGTGCTTCAGCACCAGATCCTGACCGATAAACGGGTCGGTGAATGGCTGGAGGCGGCTGCACAGGAAGATCTGAACGATATTGAGCAGGCCAACCTTCGCGAGATGACGCGCCATTACCAGCAGGCCTCGCTGCTGCCGGAAGCGCTGGTGGAGGCCAAATCGCTGGCGGGCAGCCGGTGCGAACACGCCTGGCGCACGCAGCGTCCGGCGAACGACTGGCAGGGCTTTTCTGCCAACCTGAAGGAGGTCGTCAAGCTGAGCCGCGAAGAGGCCCGCCTGCGCGCCGAGGCCAAAGGCTGCTCGCCTTACGATGCGCTGCTGGATATTTTTGAGCCGGACATGACCAGCGCCCGCCTCGATACGCTGTTTGCCGACATGAAAAGCTGGCTGCCGGACCTGCTGGCAAACGTTGTAGATAAGCAGGCCCAGCGGTCGTTCGTCCCCCCACAGGGGCCCTTCCCGACCGCCACCCAGCGCGAGCTGGGGCTGGAAGCCATGACGATGCTCGGCTTCGATTTTAACGGCGGGCGCCTGGACGTAAGCGCGCACCCCTTCTGCGGCGGCGTGCCGGAAGATGTACGCATCACCACCCGCTATGATGAAAATGAGCTGCTCAGCGCGCTGTTTGGCGTGATCCACGAAACGGGGCACGCCCGCTACGAGCAGAACCTGCCGCGCACCTGGGCCGGTCAGCCCGTTGCGCTGGCGCGCTCGACGGCAATTCATGAATCACAAAGCCTGTTCTTTGAGATGCAGCTCGGCCGCAGCGAGGCGTTCCTCAAGCATCTTCTCCCTGCCGTGCACGCCCGTTTCGGCAGCCAGGCGGCGTTCAGCGAGGAAAACTTCATCGCCTGGAACCAGCGCGTGAAGCCGGGCTATATCCGCGTAGATGCCGACGAGGTGAGCTACCCGGCGCACGTGGTATTGCGCTATGAGATTGAGCGCTCGCTCATTAATGGCGACATTGAGGTGGATGACATTCCGGCGCTCTGGGATGAGAAAATGCAGGCGTGGCTCGGGCTGTCGACGAAAGACAACTACCGAAACGGCTGCATGCAGGATATCCACTGGACCGACGGCGGCTTTGGCTACTTCCCGTCGTACACGCTGGGCGCGATGTACGCCGCGCAGCTGTTCAGCGCCGCCAAAAATGCCCTTCCCGGCCTGCAGGACGCTATCGCACAGGGGGATTTCTCCGCCCTGTTCGACTGGCTGCGCCAGAACATCTGGCAGCACGGCAGCCGCTTTAGCACCTCGCAGTTGATAACCCAGGCCACGGGGGAGGATCTCAACATCCGCTATTTCCGCGAACACTTGACCGCACGCTATCTGTAAGACCGCGCGCCGGGTTATTGCCCGGCGCTGTACATTCCGTTACACGCCGATACCAATCACTCACGGAAACCCCGAGTTTACAGGGATATAGTTCTTTCAACGGCCCCGCAGTGGGGTTACATGAAAAACCAAATTCGAGGGTATGAGAATGAATAAAGTATTAGCTCTGGTTGTTGCCGCTGCTATGGGTCTGTCCTCTGCTGCGTTTGCTGCTGAGACTACCGCAACCGCAACACCTGCTGCAGCGCCAGCGGCCACAACTACCGCGGCACCTGCAAAAGCGGTTCACCACAAGAAGCATCACAAAGCCGCAGCGAAAAAAGACGCCGCTGCTCCAGCGACCGCAGCGCCAACCGAACAGAAAGCGCAGGCGGCTAAAAAGCACCACAAGAAAGCCGCTAAACCGGCTGTAGAGCAGAAAGCCCAGGCCGCTAAAAAGCATCACAAAAAAGCCGCTAAGCCTGCTGCAGAGCAGAAAGCCCAGGCCGCTAAAAAGCACCACAAAGCAGCCGCTAAGCCTGCTGTAGCGCAGAAAGCTCAGGCTGCTAAAAAGCATCACAAAAAAGCAGTAAAACACGAAGCTGCTAAACCGGCTGCACAGCCAGCTGCGTAAGCGTACAGGCTGAACCGTGCCCTTCGGGGCACGTTGGTAAACCGGCGCTGAACCGGAAAAGGATCGGCGCCGTTTTTTTATCCGGAGGGCGTATGCTGCGACGCTATCGGTTTGAGTTCATTCTTATCGTGCTAATTTTATGCGCGATCATCGCCAGCCATTTTTATCTTTCATGAATGTAGCACGCTGATTTTACTCCCACTTTCGCGCCGTCCCGTCTATAGTATTTTCATAGGGTTCACTTTTAATAATCATAATTACCCCCACCAGAGTGTGATATGCGTAAATCTGTAGTGTTGTTACTGGGAACGTTGACTCTTTTTGCGGGCTTTTCACATGCGGATGACGGCGATGATGACGGCATCAGCGCGAAGGACGTAAAAACGCTTTTTTTCGGTCATGACGACCGCACGCGCGTTACCGATCCGACCCAGGCTCCCTGGGATGCGATTGGGCAGCTGGAAACCGCCAGCGGCAACCTCTGTACGGCCACGCTCATCACCCCTCAACTTGCGCTGACCGCAGGCCACTGTCTGCTCACGCCGCCAAACGGCAGGCCGGACAAAGCCGTTGCCCTGCGCTTCGTCTCGCAAAAAGGGATGTGGCGCTATGAGATCCACGGTATTGAAGGCCGGGTCGATCCTTCACTGGGTAAACGGCTAAAGCCTGACGGCGACGGCTGGATTGTGCCCCCGGGCGCGGCCTCGTGGGATTTTGGCCTGATCGTGCTGCGCTACCCGCCGTCCGGCATCACCCCGCTGCCGCTCTTTGACGGCGATAAAGCCGCGCTGACCGCCGCGCTAAAGGCCGCGGATCGCAAGGTCACGCAGTCGGGCTATCCGGTCGATCATCTGGACACGCTTTATACGCATACGGATTGTCTGGTCACCGGCTGGGCGCAGAACAGCGTACTGTCGCACCAGTGCGATACGCTGCCGGGCGATAGCGGTTCGCCGCTTATGTTGAAAACTGAAAATGGCTGGCAGCTGATTGGCGTTCAAAGCTCTGCCCCGGCGGCCAAGGACCGGTGGCGAGCCGATAACCGCGCGCTCTCGGTGACCGGTTTCCGCGACAGGCTCGAGGCGCTGGCTCAATAGCAGAATACAAAACGGGCAGCGAAATTCGCTGCCCGTTACGTGACGACCCGCTAATCAGGCGAGTTTTATCATGATCATGCCCGCCAGCAGCAGCACCAGGCCGATCCAGCCCTTGTTATTTAAACGCTGCCCGAACATCACCCAGCCCGCGGCCAGGGTTGCGGCGATACCAAATCCGCCCCACAGGGCGTATGCCACCGAAAGATCGATACCTTTAACCGCCTGCGACAGGGCGCTGAACGCGCCCAGCACCGCCGCAATCGACATCAGGCCATACATTTTACGACGAAAACCGTCTGAAAATTTCAAAAAGATATTCGCGACAATTTCCAGCACGATTGCCAGGGCCAGCCAGGCAGCGTGGATCCATTCAAACTGCTGCATGTGCGCTCTCCTTCTGCTGTTTCGTCGGTTTACGCGTACCCGATTTAATCAGCACGATGCCCGCGACCAGCGTGGTCAAGCCAGCAATTTTCATCGGCGATAACACTTCATCAAATATCATAACGCTAAAGAGGGTAATCAATAAAATACCGATACCTTCCCACAGGGCGTACGCCACGCCCAGCGCAATCTTCTTCACCGCGAAGGAGAGAAAAATATAGGAGAGTGAAATCATCACCAGCATTAAAATAAAGCCGGTGTTGCCATCGCTGACGCTTGCCCATTTCATAGACAGCGTACCTGTAATTTCAGCGACGATCGCCAGAGCTAATAAAATCCAGTAAAACATAGTCTTCTCCTGCTTGAGAATATAGTCCATCGTGGCTCGCTGCAGACAGCAAACCTAAAAATTTGAAATACGATTGGTCAGCTAAGCGCATAGCGCCAGCTCAGGCAGAAGACGTGACTATAGCGCGTTGCGCCAGTGTTGCTCAGCAGAAAGGAGACTAAAAGAAGTAGAGAATACTGCGGTGTTGTTTGAAAAATAGGTCCTGAACAAATTGTCCATAAAATTACAATTATCCGCGTTGTTGCTTCTCGTCTTTGCGGATGAAAATTGTCCTCAGTAGTTGAACACGCGTAATTTGTACCACAAGCTAAGATTTTACTCAAAGCCTTTTCAATTCTTTACCCAGTTCGTTTGATTTTGGTTAGTTTATTGCGAGGCGGTTAGGCTCTATTATAAATAAAAAGTTTAATCAGGACATTCCATGGCCAAACCCATCATTACGCTGAACGGGCTGAAGATCGTTATTATGCTGGGCATGCTGGTGATCATTCTCACCGGCGTTCGCTTTGCCGCCGATATCATCGTGCCCTTCATTCTGGCGCTGTTTATTGCCGTGATCCTGAACCCGCTGGTGCAGCGCATGGTTCGTCTGCGCATACCGCGCGTGCTGGCGATTACGCTGCTTATCAGCATTATTATTTGCGCCATGGTGCTGCTGGTGGCGTATCTGGGGACCTCGCTAAACGAGCTGGCGCGCACCCTGCCGAAATACCGTTCATCGCTGGCGATCCCCCTGCTGCAGCTTGAACCCTGGCTGCAGCGCGCGGGCATTGAAATCTCCGTGGAGGAGCTGCTGAAGTATATCGATCCGAATGCCGCGATGACGCTCGTCACCGGCCTGCTGACGCAGCTTTCCAACGCGATGACGTCGATATTCCTGCTGTTTCTGACGGTGGTCTTTATGCTGCTGGAGGTGCCGCAGCTGCCCGCCAAGCTGCAGCAGATCATGGTCCGCCCGGTGGAAGGTATGGGAGCCATTCAGCGGGCGCTGGACAGCGTCTCTCGCTACCTGGTGTTGAAAACGGCCATCAGCCTGGTGACGGGGCTTGTTGTCTGGGCGATGCTCGTCGCGCTGGACGTGCGCTTTGCGTTTGTCTGGGGGCTGCTGGCCTTCGCGCTCAACTATATCCCCAACATCGGTTCCGTGCTGGCAGCCATTCCGCCGATCCTCCAGGTGCTGGTGTTCAGCGGGCTGTACGATGCGCTTGTCCTGCTGGCGGGCTATCTGGCGATTAACCTCGTTTTCGGCAACATTCTGGAACCACGGATGATGGGGCGCGGCCTGGGGCTGTCCACGCTGGTGGTGTTCTTATCGCTGATTTTCTGGGGCTGGCTGCTCGGCCCCGTCGGCATGCTGCTCTCCGTTCCGCTGACCATTATCGTGAAGATTGGCCTTGAGCAAACGGAAGGCGGGCAAAGCATCGCCATTCTGCTGAGCGACATGAGCCACAAATAGCGGCCGGGCTCAGCCCTCCATCGCCAGCATGGGCTTGCTGAGCCTTCCGGCCTCGCGGTATGCGCCCAGCGCCGCCCGCCATTCCGCCAGCGGGAACAGCGTCGCGTCGCTGTACCGGCTGGCGCGAAGCTTAGGCCAGATCTGCATGAACTGCGCCTGCCAGGCCGGCGCGTCTAGCGCATCCAGGTAGTTGCGAATATGAAACCATTCCACGCGCGGCAACGCCTGGCGCTGGCGGAACGTCTGCCCTGAAAGCAGCCCGTAGCAGACAAAAATACCCTTCTCCGGCATGACGCTCAGGATGGCTTCTGCCAGGCTACCGCCGGTGGCGTCATACGTCACTTCCGCGCGCACGGCGGCCTCGCGAACGGCTGCCGCATCGTCCTGCGCGATCGGGACAATCCCCATCGCCACTAGCCTGTCGGCATGAATCGGGGAACGGTGAATGCCGTAGACCGCCAGCGCTCCCGCGTTCAGCGCCCACTGGCCGAGTAGGATAGCGCAGTCCGATCCGGCTGCGGTTAAAAGCACCGTTTTCCCCCGAGGAGAATAGCGCGTGAGCATCATCTGCGCGGCGAGCGGGTTGATATACGCGCGAGCGGCGAGCAGCGAATCCATCTCTGCCGGCACGGGAACCGCATACTCAGCCGGACAATCAACAACGCGCTGCCACGTACCCTCCCCCCGCAGCGGCAGGACGCGCCTGCCCAGCAGATGCGCGAACCCAGCGGGCGCGTCGGTGACAACGCCGATGCCTTCGTAACCGGCCACGGCGGGCAGCGGCGTCCGGTGGCGATACGCGCCGGTGATGGGGATCAGATCGGAGGCATTAACGGGAGCGAACAGCATGCGCACCCGAAGATGCCCTGCCAGCCGCGCCGCGGGGACAACGGATTCAGCCTGCAGAACGACGTCAGGCTCGCCGAAACGGCGATACTCAAGAGCAATATTTTCCATGGCGGTCACGCGGTGCATCTCACGTTAAGGATTTAATAGCCTGCGCATTGTAATCCACACCTCGTTGATTTGGCACGGCCAGCGCGCGGCGGCGATCGCTTCATCCCGCCCTCGCTTTGCGTTATTCTTACGCTTTCGTCCCGCGAAGGGACCCTTCGTCACAGGTAACATCGGCCATGGCCTTAATCCCAAGAAACTACGCGCAGCTTGAAAGCGGCTACCGTGAAAAAGCCTTAAAAATCTACCCGTGGGTATGCGGGCGCTGCTCGCGCGAGTTTGTTTACTCAAACCTTCGTGAACTCACGGTCCACCATATCGACCACGATCATACCAATAACCCGGCCGACGGCAGCAACTGGGAACTGCTGTGCCTGTTCTGCCACGACCACGAGCACTCAAAGTACACGGAAGCCGACCAGTACGGCACCACCGTCGTGGCGGGTGAAGATGCGCAGAAGGACGTGGGCGCGGCTACGTACAATCCGTTTGCCGATTTAAAGTCGATGCTCAATAAGAAGTAATGCTGAACAGCACGCCAACTGCCCGTATCGCGGGTGCAGGCAGTTAGCGTGCTGCGTTATTTCGCTACCGGCAAATCCGCATACCGCGTCGTATACGCCGGAGAAAGCATTTCACGCTTCATTTTCCAGGCTTTCTCAATGCCCTGGCCGGCAAACCACACCTTGCCTTTCCCGGAATGATTCAGGCTGTCGATCACGTCCATTAATGCCGCGCTGTTGGCCTGCGGCTGTTGGGCATCGAACAAATTCAGCTGCGCGACGCCGCTGCTGAAAAAATCGGCCAGCATCACGCCCGCCTTCATGTAGCGATACCCATCGATCCATATGCGATCCAGCGCCGTCGTCGCGGCGCGGATAATATCGCGCGTGTCATTGGACGGGGTCATGAGTATCGTTGACGCCTGATTGCCGTAATAAACCTCATTGTCCGCATGCGGGCTGGTGCGTAAAAACACGCTGATGAGGCGGCAGTGCTGGCGTTCCCCGCGCAGCTTTTCCGCCGCGCGCTCCGCATACGCGCAGATGGCCTGGTGCATCTCAACGTATTCCGTAATGCGGTGCCCAAACGAGCGGCTACAGACGATCTGCTGTTTTGTGGGGGCAAACTCCTCCAGCCCCAGGCAGCACTCGCCGCGCAGCTCGCGGGCCGTGCGTTCCAGAACAACGTTGAAATGTTTTCTAAGAACCCATAGCGAGCTTGCTGCCAGATCCTGCGCCGTCGCGATCCCCATGGCGTTAAGCTTTTTCGTGATGCGCCGCCCTACGCCCCACACTTCCTCAACGGGGACGGCCGCCAGCAGCTTGCGCTGCCGTTCGGGGCAGGATAAATCGACAACGCCGCCCGTTGAAGGCCATTTTTTAGCCGCGAAGTTCGCCAGCTTTGCCAGGGTTTTCGTTGGGGCAATGCCCACGCCCACCGTCAAACCGGTGTTTTTATAGACGCTATCGCGCATTTGATGCCCAAATGCCTCCAGCGACATACAGTTGTTAACGCCCGATACGCTGACGAAGGCCTCATCGATGGAGTAAATCTCAATTGCCGGGGCCATATCCGTCAGCGTTTGCATCACGCGGCTGCTGAGATCGGCATACAGCGCATAGTTCGAGCTAAACACGTAAACCCGCAGCGGATAGCCCTTCTCTTTGAATTTAAAATAGGGTTCTCCCATTTTGATGCCGAGCCGTTTAGCCTCCCGCGAAAGCGAGATGATGCAGCCGTCGTTATTGGAAACCACCACCACCGGCTTCCCTTTCAGGTCCGGTCGAAAAACCGTCTCGCAGGACGCGTAAAAGCTATTGACGTCAACCAGCGCGAACATGTTTATACGTTTTAAGCGCGTGGGTGACGACGCCGAAGATCTGTAGCTCCTCCTCGGACTGAAAGACAATCGGCCTATAGCCGGGATTGTGCGGCACCAGGCGAAGCGCGGGGCGCGTTTGCAGCTCCTTTACCGTGAACTCTCCGCCGACCGACGCCACGATGATGTCGCCATGCACGGCATCCAGCGATCGATCGACCACCAGAAGATCGCCGTCGCCGATCCCCGCCCCAATCATTGAGTCTCCGCTCACCTTCACAAAATAGGTCGCGCTGGGGTGTCTGACCACCAGCCGGTTAAGGTCGAGACGCTCCTCCACGTAGTCCTGCGCAGGGCTAGGGAAGCCGCAGGGAACGCGCTCGACGAACAGCGGACGTTCCACGTTTTGCCCGGAATGATAAGAAATGAGAGTGCTCATAAATGCCCTATTCACCATACACTGTATTTATATACAGTATTACGGATCCTGGACAGCGATCAAGCCGCTTTCTGCTGCAACGGCTCGAACGTATTGAAGTCAGTGAGGATTTAGTTGCGATGAAAAAAACCGCTTGCTGCACTATTCAGCAGGTAAACGCGTTTTCCTTCGCCAGGAAGAAAGGCCGTAAATACGCCACCGTATTAGAGAGCGGAATAACGTCGTCACTCAATTGAATCTTAAGCACGTCGCGAATGTAGCGCCTGCGGGTATCGATGCGCGCCCAGAGTTCAGGATAATCACGCTGGATCTCGGCCTGAAGATCGCGATCCGCCAGGGCGATGCTCTCCTCCGCGCTGGTCCCGGAATAGCCCTTCACGGAAGGAATGATATCGATTTGCAGGATCATGCCGCTTTTCAGGGTTTGTACGGAGCGGTCAAAAATGGGGGATGACATCCACTCTTCGTCCGCGCTGAGATGGCCCGGATTAAGATGCCAGCCGTATATTTCTTTCGGCAGTACGGCCTCAATCAGCGAATATATCTCTCCACCCGTCATGCCGATGCGGATATTTTCAAGCCAGGCGACGACGGCCGTAAAATAGGGTTTGGCGACGCGGTCGAGATAATCTTTCTGGGTCTCCGGCAGCTCGCTTTCATCGGCAATGACAAACCCGGTGCGGCTGGATAATCCGCCCTTAAATCCGGTCGTCATCGAAAGCGGCTCGCCGCGCCGTATCGGCCTGTGCGTCGGGTACAGGTTGGCTTTTTCAAAGCGCGGCCCGCCGGCGGCAATGGTCACGACCGAATGATATTGCCCTTCCGCCGCAAGCGCGGCGCCGAGATCGGCCTCGCGAATGCCCGGAACCACCGCGTTCATGGCGTTAAGCATGCAGGTCGAGGCAAGATTCGCGCCATATTCGTAGTGGGCAATTTCGTTGGCATTATTAGTCGTGCGCGCGCCGATATCGCCGTCAATAAAAAGAGGCGTCGCGTTTTCAAGGACGGCAGTTTCTGAAACGCTGCGGCGAATAGCGTCGACAATAAAATAAGGCAGATCGAAAAGCAGCTTATTATCCGCGCGCGCGGAGGTAAACATTTTCCAGCCGACTAGCCCAACGCGATGTATTGTTTGCAAGCCCGTTTCCCGCAGCAGCGTTTCCAGCGGTAAATCATTTTCCATCGGCTGGTTAGGCAAAGAAAAATAAGGGCTGTGCTTCAGCGTAACCGGAATACGGCAGTGTGCGGCCATCTTCAGATTTTCATTGCCGAGAATAACGGTCGCCTCTCCGCTTTTCTTAAGCATTAACAGCCCCTCTTCAAAGCGGGGAATAAAACCGGTCAGGTATTCAAAATTCGCGCCGTGCTCCTTATCGGCATAAATCATCAGCGCGTCAAATTCTTCGGCCGCCATTCGGGCAAGAATAGCGTCTTTTCGCGCCTGAAGGGTCCCGTCCGTGAGCGGAACGGGCGCCGCGTCGGAGAATCCGCGCGGCGCGATCGTCGCCTGAAGCTTTACTGCCTTAAAGTCCATATTTACTCCACCAGTGCGTTTAGCGTGTCGAGGGCTTCCTGAGGTAAAACAAGTTCCGCCGCCGCCAGGTTTTGCCGCAGATGCGCCACGGAAGACGTTCCAGGGATGAGCAGAATATTCGGCGAGCGCTGGAGCAGCCAGGCCAGCGCGACCTGCATCGCCGTCGCGCCCAGCGAATCGGCGACGGCCTGTAGCCCGGATGATTGCAGCGGCGTGAAGCCGCCCAGCGGGAAGAACGGCACGTACGCAATGCCCTGCTGCGCAAGGGAGTCGATCAGCGCATCGTCACCGCGGTTCACAATGTTGTACATGTTCTGCACGCAGACCACGGACACCGTCTTCTGCGCTTCGGCAACCTGCGCGGCGGTTACGTTGCTCAGGCCGACGTGGCGGACCAGCCCCTGCTGCTGTAGCTCCGCCAGCGCGGCGAGCGGCTCGGCAATCGATCCCTCCGCCGGACCGTGTGCGCTAAACATGATCCGCAGGTTAACCACGTCCAGGACGTCGAGCTGCAGATTGCGCAGGTTGTCATGCACGGCCTGCGTCAGCTCCTGCGCGGAAAACGCCGGCAGCCAGGCGGCATCGGCACCGCGCCGCGCGCCGATTTTCGTCACAATCGTCAGATCGTCCCGGTAAGGATGGAGCGCCTCGCGAATAAGCTGGTTAGTCACGTGCGGGCCGTAAAAATCACTGGTATCGATATGGTTCACGCCCAGCGCCACCGCTTCACGAAGCACCTCCAGCGCCGCGTTTTTATCCTTCGGCGGGCCAAAAACGCCGGGCCCGGCCAGCTGCATTGCGCCATAGCCGAGTCGCTTAACGGTGCGCGTGCCTAACGTCCAGGTTCCGCTTTGATCGATGCTGCTCATCGTGACCTTCCTCATTAAAAAATTCGGGTTTACAAGAGGTTCCGTGACGGAACCATTAGTTAAGCAATAGTTAAATTAAAGTTTAATTTCGCTACGACGATAGTAGTTAGGTAACCCCAGCCAATATAACGGACGTAACCCATGCTAAAAAATCTGCACGTGATTACCGGAATTATTTTTGCTCTCACCATATTCTGTCTGCTGCAAGTTGTCACGGGCGGGTTGTTCTATTCCGCCGTCAACAATGACCGACATAACTTCCAGAACTCCGGGGTGCTGAACGCACAGCAGGAGAGCCTAAGCGACAGCGTTAACACGCTGGTGAAAACCCGCGTCACCGTCACCCGCGTGGCGATTCGCTATCTGAAAAACCAGCGCGATCCGGCGTCCCTGGAGGCCATCAATAAACTGCTGGGCACGGCCAGCGATTCTCTGACCAAAGCGGAAGCCTATTACGGCGCCTGGCAAAAAATGCCGCAGGTGAACGGCCAAAACGCGGCGCTCACGCAGGAGATGCAGAAATCCTGGAGCCAGATGCATGAGGTGATGCGCCTGTCGATTGAGTACCTGCGTGCGGATAACTACCAGGCCTACGGTGACCTCGACGCCCAGCAGGCGCAGGATAATATGGAGACGGTCTACACCCGCTGGCGCGCGGAAAACAATACCCTGCTTAAGGCTGCCGCCGAAGAAAACCAGAGCAGCTTTACCCAGATGCAGTGGACGCTTGCGGGCATTTTCCTTGCCGTTATCGCCGTGCTGGTCGTGATCTGGCAGGGCCTGCAGCATCTGCTGTTAAGGCCGCTTAAAACCATTATGGACCATATTCGCACCATCGCGGGCGGTGATTTGACCCGCACCATTCCCCTCTCCGGCCATAACGAAATGGGCCAGCTGGCCGCCGGGCTGGACGAGATGCAGCAGTCGCTGGTGAGCACGGTGAGCGCGGTGCGCGGCAGCACCGACGCAATCTATACCGGTGCAGGTGAAATTGCGGCGGGCAGCAACGATCTCTCCGCCCGTACCGAACAGCAGGCCGCGTCGCTCGAGGAGACCGCAGCCAGCATGGAAGAGCTGACCGCCACGGTCAAACAGAACTCCGATAACGCGCGCCAGGCCACGCTGCTGGCCAAGAACGCCTCCGATACCGCCGCGCGCGGCGGCCGCGTGGTGGATAACGTCGTGCGCACGATGACCGAAATCGCCGACAGTTCGCAGCAAATCGCCCACATCACCGGCGTGATCGACAGCATCGCCTTCCAGACCAATATCCTGGCGCTTAACGCCGCCGTGGAGGCCGCCCGCGCCGGAGAACAGGGCCGCGGATTCGCCGTGGTGGCGGGCGAAGTACGCACGCTGGCAAGCCGCAGCGCGCAGGCGGCAAAAGAGATCAAAGGGCTGATTGAGAACTCCGTGAACCGGGTCAATACCGGCTCTGAGCAGGTCAGCGAGGCGGGCGATACGATGAAAGAGATCGTCGCTGCCGTCACCCGCGTGACCGATATTATGGGGGAAATTTCATCCGCGTCCGACGAGCAGAGCCGCGGAATTGAGCAGGTGAGCCTGGCGGTATCGCAGATGGACAGCGTCACCCAGCAGAACGCCGCGCTGGTGCAGGAATCCGCTACGGCCGCGGCCGCGCTGGAAGATCAGTCCGAGCAGCTGCGCCAGGCCGTGGCGGCGTTTCGCCTGAACGTGCAGGAAAACGCCGCGGTTCCACGCGCCGCAGCCATTAAAACGCCGCAGCTCCTGCGACCGGCAACCGCCAGCGCGGGCACGGGCGATAGCCACTGGGAAACGTTCTGAATGAAAGCGCGGGCGAGTAAAATCGCCCGCGTTTATCAGGAGGCTAGCGGCTGCGCTTGGCGTGCCGCTCCCAGTTCTCCTGCTTAGCCTCATCTGATTTACGCAGCGATACGTAGCACGCCCCGCTGCCGCCGTGATGCGGCAGCGCCACGCAAAACGCCTGCACGTCGTCAAACTCCGCAAGCCAGCGCGCCAGATAGCTGCGCACCACGTTAGGATGGGAATATTGCTCACGCCCTTTACCGTGAACAATCACCAGATTGCGTAGCCCGTCGCGGACTGCCTGGCGGATAAAGGAAAACAGCATCTGCCGGCACTGCTCAACGGGCTGGCGTAACAGGTTCAGGCTGGCCTGGCGGGAGTATTTACCTGCGCGGAGCTTATCAATAACCCCCTGCTGTACCCCCTCTCGCTGAAACGCCAGCGGCTCGTCAAGCGGCAGCAGTTCCAGAAAACCCAGGGTCAGGAAGTTATCCAACTGCTCGGTGTCGATCTCCTGGCGAGGACGCGCGTTGCGGCCCGGCTGCCAGTGGACATCCGCGCAGCGCTTCAGGGGCTGGACATCTTCCATGGCGTCAAGAAAAAGGGATTTGTCGTCAGGGTTCATGGAAATCCTCCGGCTACATCTGAGCCTGTACTATACCCGCGCCCGATGCATGTCTCAATGACCGGGAAGATCGTAATATAAGTAATATTAATAAATAATTACCGAGAGAATATATCAAATAAGCAAACGAAAAGATTAAACGTTCCTTAATTAAAATTTCAGCATCGATAAAATATAAAATTTAAGTTAAAAATACGTGAAATCAATCACTCAATTTACTTTCTTTTTGGCGATTAACTGTTATAACTCATTATACCTGCCTGATGGACAAAACTCGCGGGATATGCGAAAGGATATACTGCTGTGTGTTCTATAGGGTCTGTTTGATGTCGACAGGCTCTATTTTTTTATTGTCTGGTTCTGACTTATTTCCCCTCTCAACATTACCCCAGAATTAACATCCACTTATTTAAAGAGAATGCGTCTTACCATTTCAGAGTATGGCTGAAAACGCCGCTGGCGTGATATTGTGTCGATCTGCCGACAGGATCGCGAAGCGCGCCAGGCTCGAACACATAGGATAAGAGGATGCTGAGATTACTCGAAGATAAAATCGACACCCCGCTTGGGCCGCTGTGGGTGCTCGCGGACGAGCAGTTCAATCTGCGCGCCGTCGAATGGGAAGAGCATAGCGACCGCATGGTGGAGTTACTCAACATTCATTATCGCGCTCAGGGTTACGAACGCATTGGCGCGACTAACCCCGGCGGGCTGAGCGATAAGCTTACGGCTTACTTTGAAGGCGATCTTGGCATCATCAATGAATTGCCCACCGCGACGGGAGGAACGCCTTTCCAGCGCGAAGTCTGGCAGGCGCTGCGCGCGATCCCCTGTGGACACGTCATGCACTACGGCCAGCTCGCGGAGCAGCTTGGGCGCGCAGGCGCCGCGCGCGCGGTGGGCGCGGCGAATGGCTCTAACCCCGTCAGCATTGTCGTTCCCTGCCACCGCGTGATTGGCCGCAACGGCACCATGACGGGCTATGCCGGCGGCGTGCAGCGCAAGGAGTGGTTGCTGCGCCATGAAGGGTATCTTTTGCTCTAAATGCCAGGCTTTTAGTGCTTAATTTTCTTCCGGTTAGGCTAAAAATCCTTATTCAATCTGTGGAATATCAAAGGGATGGCAACATGTTGCCCTCTCTTGTCTTTATTGGCGGTTTGCCAGGCTTACGTACTTACCAAAAAGATGTTAAAATTGACCAATATCAATTAAGGCTTGAGCAAACCTATGATCCCGGAAAAGCGAATTATACGACGCATTCAGTCTGGCGGTTGTGCTATCCATTGCCAGGATTGCAGCATCAGCCAGCTCTGTATCCCGTTTACCCTGAATGAGCATGAGCTCGATCAGCTTGATAATATTATCGAGCGCAAGAAGCCTATTCAGAAAGGGCAGACGCTGTTTAAGGCGGGAGACGAACTTAAATCGCTCTATGCTATCCGTTCTGGCACCATTAAAAGCTACACCATCACCGAACAGGGCGATGAGCAGATCACCGGCTTCCACCTCGCGGGCGATCTGGTCGGCTTTGACGCTATCGGTACGGGGCACCACCCGAGCTTCGCTCAGGCGCTGGAAACCTCAATGGTCTGCGAAATCCCGTTCGAAACGCTGGACGACCTGTCCGGTAAAATGCCTAACCTGCGTCAGCAGATGATGCGTTTGATGAGCGGCGAGATCAAAGGCGATCAGGACATGATCCTGCTGCTGTCCAAAAAGAACGCGGAAGAGCGTCTGGCTGCCTTTATCTATAACCTCTCCCGCCGTTTCGCGGAGCGTGGTTTCTCCCCGCGCGAATTCCGCCTGACCATGACGCGTGGCGATATCGGTAACTATCTGGGCCTGACGGTTGAAACCATCAGCCGCCTGCTGGGACGTTTCCAGAAAAGCGGTATGCTGGCCGTAAAAGGTAAGTACATCACCATTGAAAACGGTGAAGCGCTGGCGATCCTCGCCGGTCACGCTCGCAACGTGGCCTAACGCTCCCCGCACCGCCGATGCCAGATCGATAAATTTTCGTAATTATTGATCTGGCAAACTTCTCCCCCCTGTTTCATTCAACATATATAGGTTACTCTTTGAATTACAGACTGTGGTGACAGTTGTAAGGAGACCTGTATGGCAAAGTATCAAAACATGCTGGTGGCCATCGATCCTAACCAGGACGATCAACCCGCATTACGGCGTGCTGTGTATTTACATCAACGGATTGGTGGCAAAATCAAAGCGTTTTTGCCGATCTATGACTTCTCATACGAAATGACCACCCTTCTGTCGCCTGACGAGCGCACCGCAATGCGTCAGGGCGTGATCGGTCAACGTACCGCGTGGATCCGCGAGCAGGCGAAATATTACCTGGAAGCGGGCGTCCCTATTGAGATCAAAGTTGTCTGGCACAACAGACCTTTCGAAGCCATCATTCAGGAAGTCATCTCCGGCGAACACGACCTGCTGCTGAAAATGGCGCACCAGCACGACAAGCTGGAGTCCGTTATCTTCACCCCAACCGACTGGCACCTGCTGCGCAAATGCCCGTGCCCGGTGTGGATGGTTAAAGACCAGCCGTGGCCGGAAGGCGGAAAAGCGGTCGTTGCCGTCAACCTGGCAAGCGAAGAGGATTATCACAATTCGCTGAACGAGAAGCTGGTGAAGGAGACCATTCAGCTTGCCGATCAGGTTAACCACACCGAAGTGCATCTTGTCGGCGCGTATCCGGTAACGCCTATCAACATCGCTATCGAACTTCCGGAGTTTGACCCCAGCGTTTATAACGACGCCATTCGCGGCCAGCACCTGCTGGCGATGAAAGCGCTGCGCCAGAAGTTCAGCATCGATGAAAAAATGACGCACGTGGAAAAAGGCTTGCCTGAAGAAGTGATCCCGGATCTGGCAGAGCATCTGCAGGCGGGGATTGTGGTGCTCGGCACCGTGGGGCGTACCGGCATTTCAGCCGCGTTCCTGGGCAATACCGCAGAACAGGTGATCGACCACCTGCGCTGTGACCTGCTGGTCATCAAGCCGGATCAGTACCAGACGCCGGTTGAGCTGGACGACGACGAAGACGATTAATCCGTAAGATGAAAAAAAACCGTCGGGATACCGGCGGTTTTTTTTTGCCGGGTGGCACCTTCGCCTTACCCGGCCTACGGATTGCCAGGCCCGGTAAGCTTGCGCCACCGGGCTTTACCCTGTCAGAGTGATTTCAAAATCGCATCCACGCTGGCCTTGGCGTCGCCAAACAGCATGTGGGTGTTCTCCTTGAAGAACAGTGGGTTCTGAACGCCTGCGTAGCCGGTATTCATCGAACGTTTGAAGACAATCACGTTCTGCGCCTTCCACACTTCCAGCACCGGCATTCCGGCGATTGGGCTGCGCGGATCGTCCTGCGCCGCCGGGTTCACGGTGTCGTTAGCACCGATAACCAGCACGGTGTCGGTATCGGAGAAATCATCGTTGATTTCGTCCATCTCCAGCACGATGTCGTAAGGCACTTTCGCTTCCGCCAGCAGCACGTTCATGTGGCCCGGCAGACGCCCCGCAACCGGGTGAATACCGAAGCGCACCTTGATGCCGCGAGCGCGCAGCTTCTCGGTGATTTCCGCCACCGGATATTGCGCCTGCGCCACCGCCATGCCGTAGCCTGGGGTGATGATGACCGTGTGCGAGTTTTTCAGCATTTCCGCCGTCTCTTCCGCGCTGATTTCGCGGTGCTCGCCCGCTTCCTCATCGGAACCGGTAGATGAGCCGTCGGTACCAAAACCGCCCGCAATGACGCTGATAAACGAACGGTTCATCGCCTTACACATGATGTAGGACAGAATCGCACCGGAGGAACCCACCAGCGCACCGGTCACGATCAGCAGGTCGTTGCTCAGCATAAAGCCTGCCGCCGCGGCCGCCCAGCCGGAGTAGGAGTTCAGCATGGATACCACAACCGGCATATCCGCCCCGCCGATCGAGGCGACCAGATGCCAGCCAAACGCCAGCGCGATGATGGTCATCACCAGCAGGGCAAGAACCTGCAGGCCCACGCTTTCGGTACGCACGAAGATCACCATCAGCAGGAAAGAGACCACCAGCGCCGCCAGGTTCAGCTTGTGGCGGTTAGGCAGCATCAGCGGTTTAGACGAAATCTTACCGCGCAGCTTGCCGAAGGCCACAATCGACCCGGTGAAGGTCACCGCACCGATGAAGATGCCGAGGAACACTTCCGTCAGGTGGATGTTCACCAGGATCGGCTCCAAGCCCGGTTCGTGGTACAGGTAGCTGTTAAAGCCCACCAGCACTGCAGCCAGGCCCACGAAGCTGTGCAGGATCGCCACCAGCTCCGGCATCTCGGTCATCTCAACGCGTTTTGCCAGGCGAATACCAATCGCACCGCCGATGATCATCGCCACCAGGATCCACGCCACGTTGCCGGTGTCCGGCCCGAAGATGGTGGCAATCAGCGCAATCGCCATCCCGGCGATACCAAAGTTATTTCCCTGCTGAGACGTTTCGTGTTTGGAAAGCCCCGCCAGGCTGAAAATAAACAGGATTGCAGCCACAATGTATGCGGCCGTCACTAATCCTCCAGACATATGCTACCCCTTAGCCTTTACGAAACATTTTCAGCATGCGCTGAGTCACGGTGAAACCACCGAAGATATTGATACTGGCGATCAGCACCGCGATGAAGCTCAGGAAGCTGATCCAGCCGCCGTGACCAATTTGCAGCAGCGCCCCCACCACGATAATGCCGGAGATGGCGTTGGTGACCGACATCAGCGGCGTATGCAGCGCATGGGAAACGTTCCACACCACGTAGTAACCCACCACGCAGGAGAGCGCGAAGACGGTGAAGTGGCCAAGGAACTCTTTCGGCGCCACGTCTGCCAGCCAGCCAAACAGGACGATGACCAACGCCATGATGGCGTATTTGCGCCATGGAGAAGCCGGTTTGGCCGGTTCTTTGGGTTCTGGCGCGGCTTTCGGTGCCGCCTGAGGCTGCGCGGAAACCTGAATCGGCGGCGCAGGCCAGGTGATTTCGCCCTCGCGCACGACCGTTACGCCGCGCACGACCACGTCGTCAAAATCAACGGTAATGTTGCCGTCTTTTTCTTTGCACAGCAGCTTAAGCAGGTTGACGAGGTTGGTGCCGTACAGCTGGGAGGATTGCGTAGGCAGACGGCCCGGCAGATCGGTATAGCCGATGACCTTCACGCCGTTGGCGGTGGTGGTCACCTGGTTCGGCACGGTGTACTCACAGTTGCCGCCGTTCTGCGCGGCCAAATCGACAATGACGCTGCCCGGCTGCATGGAATCCACCATTTCGCGGGTGATCAGCGTCGGTGCCGGTTTGCCCGGAATAAGCGCCGTGGTAACGATAATATCGACCTCTTTCGCCTGCGCGGCGAAAAGCGCCATTTCCGCTTTGATGAATGCCTCAGACATCACCTTCGCGTAGCCGTCGCCGCTGCCCGCCTCTTCCTTGAAGTCCAGCTCAAGGAACTCGGCGCCCATACTTTGTACCTGCTCCTTCACTTCAGGGCGGGTATCAAAGGCGCGAACGATCGCCCCCAGGCTGTTCGCCGCGCCGATGGCGGCAAGGCCGGCCACGCCGGCGCCAATCACCATCACTTTCGCCGGGGGAACTTTGCCCGCGGCAGTGATCTGACCGGTAAAGAAGCGGCCAAACTCGTGTGCCGCCTCAACGATCGCGCGGTAGCCGGCGATGTTAGCCATCGAGCTTAAGGCATCCAGCGACTGCGCGCGCGAAATACGCGGCACGGAGTCCATCGCCATCACGGTCACGCCGCGCGCCGCCAGTTTTTCCATCAGCTCAGGATTCTGGGCAGGCCAGATGAAGCTTACCAGCGTGGTGCCTGCGTTCAGCAGGGCAATCTCACTCTCTTCCGGCGCGTTCACCTTTAATATGACCGGTGATTGCCACACCTCAGCACCGTCCACTATTTCCGCGCCAGCCTGAATAAAGGCTTCATCGTCGAAGCTCGCCAGCTTGCCCGCGCCGCTTTCAATCGCGACGGTAAAACCCAGTTTACGCAGTTGCTCCACCGTTTTCGGCGTGGCCGCTACGCGGGTCTCATTGGCAAACCGTTCTTTTGGTACCCCAATACGCATAGTTTTCCCTTCCATCGGTTATTGATGATGGTTTGTCGATAAATGCCCGCGGTCCGTGTCATTTTTCGCGCTATTGACAGCCGCGAAGAATGATAAACCCCGGAAAATAAAACAGTAACAAACTTTCTATAACCTACTGAAAATACCGCCTGCGATCTACCGCCTGAAAACACTATTTCTTACTTTATCTGTGAAAAATAGGCGATCGGCGTCGCTGACAGCGATATTTACCTTTAAATCATTGCCAGAACCGATAAATCGCGCAAGCGAAGCGGTAAAAACATGATATAGCCCCATAACAGAACAACTCATTAACATTAAATTAACTTGTAAAAGTCATATGCTTTATCAGTTTTACTTGTCAAACGTCTGTTTTTTCAACATATGAGCAAATGTTATCGAATCGCATCACGCCATGGGCACGGGGTGTGAAAAATGGCGCAGACAGCAATAGGATTTAAATGCCATAATCGAGGCCGTTTTCAAATTAACAACAATACCAGTACATGGTTTGCGCAAGGCGAAGGACTATTTTTATGAAGCTTAAGAACACACTCCTGGCGTCCGCTCTTCTTTCTGCGACCGCCCTGTCTGCGAATGCCGCGACAGAGTTAACGCCGGAGCAAGCGGCAGCGTTAAAACCTTTTGACCAGACGGTCATTGTGGGTCGTTACAACTCCATTGGTGACGCGGTTAACGCGGCATCCAAAGCCGCCGATAAAAACGGCGCTGCCTCATTCTACGTGCTCGATCAATCCGATCAGGGCAACAGCGGCAACCAGCGCGTGACGATTGCGCTGTATAAAGAAAATGCGCCGTCGGCCGATGAGCCAAAAAACCGCGTGATTAACGGTATCGTTGAACTGCCTAAAGATCAGGCTATTGCCCTGGAGCCGTACGACACCGTGACCGTTCAGGGTTTCTACCGCAGCCAGCCGGAAGTCAATGACGTCATCACCAAGGCCGCGAAGGCGAAAGGCGCTTACTCCTTCTACATCGTGCGTCAGGTTGATGCTAACCAGGGCGGCAACCAGCGTATTACCGCATTTATCTATAAAAAAGATGCGAAAAAACGCGTGCTGCAAAGCCCGGACGCTATCCCTGCTGATTCCGACGCGGGCCGCGCGGCGTTAGCGAAAGGCGGTGAAGAAGCGAAGAAAGTTGAAATTCCAGGCGTCGCCACCACGGCGTCACCGAGCGCTGAAGTGGGCCGCTTCTTTGAAACGCAAACCACCAAAGGTGGCCGTTACACCGTCACGCTACCGGACGGCACCAAAGTTGAAGAGCTGAACAACGCCACTGCTGCGCAGATGGTCCCGTTCGACAGCATCAAGTTTACCGGCAACTACGGCAACGGAACGGAAGTGTCTTATCAGGTTGCCAAGCGTGCGGCGAAGAAAGGCGCGAAGTATTACCACATTACCCGCCAGTGGCAGGAACGCGGTAACAACATGACCATTAGCGCCGACCTGTACAAATAACGAGTCGTTTACTTCAGGGGTAGCGCTATGCTGCCCCTTTTTTTGTCACTTTTATGTGAATTTCTGTTGCACATCATTGCATGCCTTCACGACTCTCCGTAAAATTCCGCGCCTTAGTGTGATCCACCATTTTTATGCGCCTGTGCGAAATAATTATTCTGGATTTCGACCTTTCATAACAGGAAGCCAATGGAAAAGAAACTTGGCCTGAGTGCTTTGACTGCACTCGTTTTAAGCTCAATGCTGGGCGCGGGCGTATTCAGTTTGCCGCAGAACATGGCGGCGGTCGCCAGCCCTGCCGCGCTGCTGATTGGCTGGGGCATTACCGGCGTGGGGATCCTGCTGCTGGCCTTTGCGATGCTGCTGTTAACGCGTATTCGCCCCGATCTGGACGGCGGCATTTTCACCTACGCGCGCGCGGGCTTCGGCGAGCTGATTGGCTTCTGCTCCGCCTGGGGCTACTGGCTGTGTGCGGTGATCGCCAACGTATCGTATCTGGTGATCGTCTTCTCGGCGCTCAGTTTCTTTACCGACACGCCCGAGCTGCGTATTTTCGGCGACGGTAACACCTGGCAGTCCATAGTGGGCGCATCGGTGCTGCTGTGGATTGTCCATCTGCTTATTCTGCGCGGCGTTCAGACCGCAGCCAGCATCAACCTCGTGGCGACGCTCGCCAAGCTGGTGCCGCTGGGCCTGTTCATCGTGCTGGCGTTTATCGCCTTTCGTCTGGACGTCTTCAACCTTGACTTCACAGGCCTCGCGCTAGGCGTTCCCGTCTGGGAACAGGTGAAAAACACCATGCTGATCACGCTGTGGGTGTTTATCGGCGTGGAAGGCGCGGTGGTGGTTTCCGCCCGCGCGCGCAACAAGCGCGACGTAGGACGCGCCACGCTGCTGGCCGTTTTAGCGGCGCTGGGCGTTTATCTGCTGGTCACGCTGCTCTCGCTCGGCGTGGTCGCACGTCCTGAGCTTGCGGAGATGCGTAACCCGTCAATGGCCGGGCTGATGGTGAAAATGCTTGGTCCATGGGGTGACGTGGTCATTGCCGCTGGGCTGATCGTCTCCGTATGCGGCGCTTACCTGAGCTGGACGATCATGGCGGCAGAAGTACCGTTCCTGGCCGCCACGCACCGGGCGTTTCCGCGCCTGTTCGCGCGCCAGAATAAAAACAATGCGCCTTCGGCGTCGCTGTGGCTGACCAACATTAGCGTGCAGGTCTGCCTGGTGCTGATCTGGCTCACAGGTTCGGACTACAACACCCTGCTGACCATCGCGTCCGAAATGATTCTGGTACCCTATTTCCTCGTCGGTGCATATCTGTTAAAAATCGCTACCCGACCGGCACACTATGTTGTCGGTGTCGGTGCCTGCATTTACGGGCTATGGTTGTTATATGCTTCCGGTCCGATGCACCTGCTGCTGTCTGTGGTGTTGTACGCGCCCGGCCTGCTGGTGTTTATCTACGCGCGTCGTACCCACCAGCTGGAAAACGCGCTGAAGCGCCGCGAAATGGCGTTGATTGGATTGCTACTGGTCGCGGCCGTGCCGGCAACGTGGATGTTAATGGGATAATTAAACCTTTCCCATTGTTGAACTGAAAGGAGAAAATGATGGGAAACGCACAGCAACGCCCAATTTTGATTACCGGAGGAGGCCGACGCATCGGCCTCGCCCTCGCCCATCACTTCCTCAACCTCCGCCATCCGGTTATCGTTAGCTATCGTAACGAATACCCTTCCATTGAGGGGCTACGCAAAGCGGGCGCCGTCTGTATTCAGGCCGATTTTTCCACGGACGAAGGCATTCTACGCTTTGCCGAGCAGGTAAAAGCTGAAACCGGCGGGCTGCGGGCGATCGTTCACAATGCCAGCGCATGGCAGGCAGAAACGCCCGGCACGCCGCTCGGCGAAACGCTCTCCTGCATGCTGCAAATCCACGTCAACGCCCCTTATTTGCTCAACCATGCTCTGCAGGATCTGCTGCGCGGCCACGGGCACGCGGCCGGGGATATTATTCATTTTACGGATTATGTCGTGGAGCGCGGGAGCGACAAGCATATTGCCTACGCGGCCAGCAAAGCCGCGCTGGATAATATGACCCGCTCGTTTGCCCGCAAGTTGGCTCCGGAGGTTAAGGTGAACGCCATTGCCCCGGCGATGATTCTGTTTAACGAAGGCGATGACGCGGAGTACCGTCAGCAGGCGCTCAATAAATCGCTGATGAAGATCGCGCCCGGCGAAAAAGAGGTGATCGACCTGATCGACTACCTGCTCACCAGCTGTTATGTCACTGGCAGAACCTTTGCCGTGGATGGCGGGCGCCCGCTGCGCTAGTGGAATCGGCTCCAGAAGAAGATTAAGACCCAGGCGCTGAGGCTCCAGCAGACCACGGCGCCGCCCAGGGCAAGCGGCAGCCGCATCACGCCGGTGAAATACCACAGCGACAGAAGATACAAAAAGTAGGGAATAATCGACCACATGCCGAACACGATAGTGGCGCGCAGGGCCTCGATGCCGCGCTCGGACGCCACGATGTAATGCGCAATCAGCGCAAAGGTCGGAAACAGCGGGATAAGTCCGGCAATATAGTAATTCTTCGTTTTCGCCAGCACGCCAATCAGCAACACCACCAGCGCTCCCAGCGCGGCTTTGAGCAGCAGTCCCATCGCTTTCCCTATAACATTCGAGTAACAATAAAACGCAGCATAGCGGAACCGGCGTTAATTTTGAAAGATTAATGGAAGGTTAAGGTTCTGCGGTGTATGTTGGCATTTTTCGCCATAACAGACGCTGTATGAATAAGATTGTTTATGTGGAAGATGAGCCAGAGGTTGGGCAACTGATTGCTGCCTATCTCGGCAAACACGATATGGACGTTATTGTTGAGCCTCGCGGCGATCGCGCAGAAGAGGTGGTCATGCGCGAAAACCCGGATCTGGTGCTGCTGGATATCATGCTGCCCGGTAAAGACGGGATGACGCTCTGCCGGGATCTGCGGGCACAGTGGCACGGCCCGATCGTGCTGTTAACCTCGCTGGACAGCGATATGAACCACATTCTTTCGCTGGAGATGGGGGCAAATGATTATATCCTCAAAACCACGCCTCCCGCCGTGCTGCTGGCACGCCTGCGCTTGCACCTGCGCCAGCGCGCCAGCAATGAACACGAGCCTGCGCCTTCTTCTTTGACGCCGCATAAAGCGATGCGTTTCGGCACCCTTTCTATCGATCCGGTTAACCGCCAGGTGATGCTTTCCGGCGAGCCCGTCGCGCTCTCAACGGCAGATTTCGACCTGCTGTGGGAGCTGGCCACGCACGCCGGGCAAATCATGGATCGTGACGCCCTGCTGAAAAACCTGCGCGGCGTAAGCTACGATGGAATGGACCGCAGCGTGGACGTTGCCATTTCGCGCCTGCGCAAGAAGCTGCTGGATAATGCAACGGAACCGTATCGCATTAAGACCGTGCGTAACAAAGGCTACCTGTTTGCGCCGCACGCCTGGGAAACCTGATTGCGTTGCAATCTGCATAATAATGCTTAAATACGCCTGAAAATACCGAGAGGTACTGCAGGCGTTAAATATTCCCAAAAAAAATTTAGAATTTTTCAACAAGGTTTCCTAATACATCTTATCATAACGCGCCCCTTTATTAATCGAGACATTAAGGAATGTATATTACAACATCAAAATAAAACATCTTTCTCGCATGCCATGGGATATATTACATATAGCACTTCCTGCCTAATATCTTCTCTTACCGATCACTTATTAATATTCGCGCATATTATGAGGAAATATTAAAAGGAGTTAATATGGCAATTCCAGCCTACTTATGGCTGAAGGATGAGGGCGGTATGCCCATCCAGGGTTCGGTGGCGGTGAAAGGAAGAGAAGGCGCCATTGAAATAATCGGCATAAATCATGGTGTTATGCAGCCCACAGACATGCATAGCGGCGAGGCAACAGGCCTGCGAGCGCATTCGCCCTTCTCTTTTGATAAAGAGATCGATGCATCGAGCCCTTATCTGTATAAAGCCGTTGCGACTGGTCAGCGTCTCGAATCTGCAGAAGTGAGATTTTATAAGATCAACGATGCCGGGCAGGAAGTCGAATACTTCTCAACATATATGGAAGGGGTAAAAATCATTAGCGTATGTCCTTTGATGCTGGATATTAAAGACGCCAGCAATGAGAAGCATGGACACATAGAGCTTATTGAGATGCTTTACGAAAAAATCACCTGGCGCTATGCCGATGGAAATATAATACACCGGGACGGATGGAACGTCCGCGTAACTGCATAAGGAATAAATGTAATGGCATGGAAATATGAGCAGTCAACCGGGAAAATATACAAAGACGGTACGCTGATAAAAACCGGCTACTCGGGTGCCCTGACGAATAAAAATAATCCTGACAGACAGCACGTCAAGGGACTTGGTCCGCTACCGCGCGGCACGTATAAAATTGCGGGGCATTCAAACTCCGTGGGGCCTGTGACCATTATTCTTGAACAAACGTCGGGTGACACTTTCGGGCGTTCAGCGTTTCGCATACATGGTGAACACATAACGGGACCGGCGGGTTATGCTTCAGCAGGGTGCATTATTCTCTCATTGAAAACGCGCAGGAAAATCCTCCGCGAAGGCGGTGAGTTAGAGGTGGTGAGGTGAAGCGCGCGGCGGCTGTTCTACTGTTCACAGGGATTACGCTGCCCGTATTTGCTGGCACGGTTAACTGGCCCGTTGCGTTACGCGGCGTGACAGCGGGTGATGCACAGTGGCTCAATCAGACGCCCGCGTTAGCCGCGGTTGCAAACGCGAGCGAGGCGCAGCTGCTTGAGGATGCAATGGCGGCTGCACTTGTTACCAATCCCAGCGTTACGCTAGAAGCCCTGCGGACCATTGATGCCGGGAAATGGCCTCATATGCTCGGGAGCGAAATTGTTTGTACTCCCCCAGCGGAGAAAACATGGACCGAAATTGATGCGTTCTACCACCTTACCCGGATGGCATTGCTGACAACGCGCGATGGCGCAAACTGTCTATGGATACTCGAAGCCGCTTACGCTGAACTCGTTGCGGAAAGAAACCGGGCACATTCAAAGTCATTTGGAAACTGAAGGCGAGAGAGTGCTCGCCTTTTCCTCCCTGCAAAACGGCGTGCCACATATTGCGTGAAAGCATAATTTGGTGGATATTCACCAGCCCTCGGCCCATGCTACGTCATGTCCTAATAAAGAGCGGTGAGACTCCATGAAAAAGCTGTTCGTCCAGTTTTAGTGTGCAGGAAATTCGCAACTCATTGAAATTATAATAAATAATTACATTTCAATGAGTTAGCTAAAAACGTTTAACGGACATCTACGGACGTGCACGGTCTTTTTTGTGCCCCTATCGGTGCCCCCTCTTTCAAAATGCCCCCAAATCTGCCCCCAAAATCCCCCTCTTTTGCGTAGCTCTTTCCAGTTTCGCAACGTCCCGCTTTACGCCCATCTGACGATTAAGCATAATCACAACCGATCCGATTGTAAGACTTAACCAACGCGCGCTACTTTTCTCCCTGCCTTATACTTTCAGTCTGACTGACTGGAGGTTTCTATGTGTGGACGTTTTGCACAAGCCCAAACCCGTGAAGAATATCTGGCATATCTGGCCGATGAAGCCGATCGTGACATCGCTTATGACCCGGAACCTATTGGCCGATTCAACGTCGCTCCCGGTACCAAGGTCCTGCTACTGAGCGAACGCGACGAGCAGCTGCACCTCGATCCGGTGTTCTGGGGTTACGCACCGGGGTGGTGGGATAAAGCGCCTTTGATTAACGCGCGAGTCGAGACGGCGGCCACGAGCCGCATGTTCAAACCTCTCTGGCAGCATGGCCGGGCGATCTGTTTTGCCGATGGATGGTTCGAATGGAAGAAGGAAGGTGACAAAAAACAACCCTACTTCATTCACCGGGCCGACGGGCAGCCGATATTCATGGCGGCGATCGGCAGCACGCCATTTGAACGCGGCGATGAAGCAGAGGGCTTCCTGATCGTGACATCTGCTTCTGACAAAGGACTGGTCGATATTCATGACCGTCGGCCACTGGTTCTGTCGCCGGAAGCTGCAAGGGAATGGATGCGTCAGGATGTAGGAGGGAAAGAAGCTGAGGAGATAATAGCCGACGGGACAGTCCCCGCCGACAAGTTTATCTGGCATGCCGTTACGCGTGCCGTAGGCAATGTAAAGAATCAAGGGCCAGAATTGCTTATTTCAGCTAACGTAGATTTATAAAAGAAGTAATAACTATCAAGAATGCAATATAGGATAAGGCTTGCACAAAAAGAGCAATCCCTTGGAAAACTACGCCATGTACTGCCGCTCTATTGCCAGATCTATTTTCTGAGTAGAAGTTCATTCCTTTTTTTACCTTATTCCTAAGCCCTTGAAATGGAAAAAGGCTAACATATTGTTCTGTAAAAGAATCAATGCTTAATTCTATATCACTAACATATCCAACATCTCGCCCGATCTCGTCTCTGATCTTACAATTTTCTGCGTATTCTTTTATTTTACTCTGTATCAACTCTGTCATTCTTACAGTTACAGTTGCAGATGAACAAACTACTAAAGCAAAATACTTAGATGCAAATCCAGCAATTGAGGAAATAGCCAATAAAAAAACGGAAATTTTAAATCCTAGAGGTGTAATAAAAGGCAATACCTTATCGATATTAGCTATCATTAATGTTGCTGTCGCACCCACGCCAACTAATAACCACATGCTAAACTTATCCAAAATTGATGTAGTCTCAATAGTTGCTAGGCTTGCACTATCTATCAAAGAATTTCGTAAATTCTGATGTATGATTTCATCATATTTTTTAACGGCTTCATATGCGTCTTTTTCTTCGTTCATAAAATTTCCATATTAACCTTAACCAGTCAAACCAGTTATCGAACAATAACTAAGTCAGAATAGCGCGTAGTGTATCTCGGCGAAAGCATTTCACGCTTCATCTGCCACTGTTGCTGTATGCCCTGCCCGGCAAAATATAGTGTTCCTTTTCCGCCCTTGGCATTGAGCTGATCGAGTACCTCCATCAACTTATCGCTACCGGCTCGCGGCGCATTCTCATCAAACAAGTTGAGCTGAGCCACTCCCTGGCTGAAGAAATCGCCGAGCATAATTCCGGCTTTCTGGTACCGGTGTCCATCCTGCCAGATTTTGTCCAGGCACTTTACCGCGGCGTTGATAATGTCGCGGCTATCCTGCGTTGGCGTGAGCAACTTCATTGAAGCGCTATTACCATAATATGGCTCGTTGAGCGCAAAGGGAGACGTCTTCACGAACGCTGAGATAAAACGGCAATACTGGTGCTCACCTCGCAGCTTTTCAGCGCCGCGCGCCGCATAGGTGCAAATAGCCTGGCGCATTTGCTCGTAATCTGTGACGCGTTCGCCGAACGAGCGGCTGCAGACGATTTCCTGTTTTGCGGGGGCAAACTCTTCCAGATCAAGACAGGGTTCGCCGCGCAGCTCCCTGACGGTTCGCTCCAGTACGACGTTAAAGTGTTTACGGATAATCCAGGTGCTTTGCTCTGAGAGGTCCAGAGCTGTTTTAATGCCCATGGCGTTCAGCTTCTTACTGATGCGCCTGCCAACCCCCCAAACATCCTCTACAGGCACGATATTCAAAAGCCGACGTTGCCGATCGACATTTGAGAGGTCAACTACCCCGCCCGTCTGCAGCTGCCATTTCTTTGCGGCGTGGTTGGCGAGTTTAGCGAGCGTTTTTGTCTGAGCAATACCAACACCTACAGTCAGATGCGTGCGCTTCAGAACTGTCGCGCGGATCTCTTTACCGAACTCCGTCATGTCCCGGCAGTTCCTGACACCAGTCAGGTCGCAAAAAGCCTCGTCGATTGAGTAAATTTCGACGCGAGGGCTCATTTCCTCCAGTGTGGTCATAACCCGATTGCTCATGTCTGCGTACAGTTCGTAGTTACTGCTGAAGCAAACAACACCAGCACGCCGAAAAAGCTCCTTTTGTTTAAAGAATGGCTCCCCCATGGTTATTCCGGCCGCTTTTGCTTCTGCGCTACGTGCGATTACACAGCCATCATTATTTGAGAGAACGACCACCGGCCGTCCCCTTAAATCAGGACGAAACACTGTCTCACATGATGCGTAGAATGAATTCACATCACAGAGCGCAAACATGCTCAGCTCGCCGATTTAACGATGAAAGTCACGACGCCGAACACATCCAGAGTGTCCTCGCTGCCGACGATAATCGGAGAATAAGCGCTGTTCATCGGATTAAGCTGAACGGTCGGGCGGAGCTGCAGACGTTTGACGGTGAACTCCCCTTCTACCGCGGCGATTACAATATCCCCGTGTTCAGCTGTCCGGGAGCTATCAACCACCAGCAGATCGCCGTCGTTAATACCACCCTCTATCATTGAGTCGCCCGCGGCTTTTACGAAATATGTTGAACTCGGATGTGCAACTAAAAGCTCATTGAGATCAATGCGCTGCTCAACGTAGTCAGCTGCCGGGCTCGGGAAGCCACATTGCACTAAATCGCTATAAAGCGGGATAGCAATAATTTCGCGTAATTCTGCTGGCTTGAAGAACTCCATGATACATACCTCAAATACTGTTTTTATATACAGTAGTTTTATTTGAGTATGTGCGCAAGACGCTCCAGTTCCTGGGACTGTGCAAAGCTTCGCCGTTTGGTTTGTAAGTTTCTATCTCGCTTCAGAATATATTTTTTGTAAATTATCGAGGAAAGACCACTTATGCTCACAATTAAACCGGCTTTGATACAGGAAATTTTTTATAGAGCGTGCATACAGCAACGTCATAAATTATCGCTACCTGCTTCCTGTCCAGGCCATTCGCAATCAGTCGGCCCGCCTGGTCCCATTGTTCTTGGGTAAGCTTCGGGCGCCTGCCACCGATTCGTCCTTTCTCACGAGCTGCAGCCAGACCAGCCCGGGTGCGCTCCACAATCAACTCCCTCTCCATTTCCGCCAAGGCTGACATGATATGAAAGATGAATCGCCCCATTGGGCTGGATGTATCAATACTGTCCGTGAGGCTCTTGAAGTGGATACCACGCTGACGAAGTTCATCCACCAGTAGCACCAAATTACGCATGCTACGACCAAGACGATCCAGCTTCCACACTACAAGCGTATCGCCCTCGTTAAGTGTTCGCAGAAGCTTTTTAAGCGCCGGTCGGTTCGCCACAGTTCCGCTCATTTTTTCTTCGAAAATCTGTTCACATCCTGCGCGTTCGAGCGCTTGGCGCTGGAGATCTGTATTTTGGTCATTTGTTGACACCCTGACATAGCCAATTTGCATATTTTTCACCCAATAAATACTGCAAAAAAATCAGGTGAAGTTATCGGTCAAGACGCCAAAGGGCAATCTATAAAACGTCGGTTTAGGAAGTATCGCCACACTGAACAAAGATCAAGTACCGCTACTTGCTGCCGGTAACGTTTTCTCTGCAAGTCAGACCTTCGAAACAACAGGCAGTTATCTATCACTTGTCTTGAACTCGAAGTCTAATGACGACAGTGTGGTTGGAACAAAAAACTTTCTCGAAGTGGCCGGGTCAGTGCCAGGCTCGCAACCTCTTTTTTATGTTGTGAGAAGAAACCAATTAAACAGTACAGGTCAGAAAGTAATCCAATTTCCTGATGCTGCAGGCACGATCGCATTAACAGGCACTTCTGATATCAGTTACAAGAAAGATATTGTTGATTATGATGGTCTTGATTCTGTTGAAAAAATTCTTTCGCTTGAATTAAAAAAATTTGTTTACATTGATGATGAAAAAGGAAGAACAAGACGAGGGATTATTGCTCAGCAGGCGCAGATAGTAGAACCATTGTATGTAAAGCGTACGTTTGAACCTGATGGAACAGAGCAGTTCGACGAAAAGGGAAATAAAATATCTCAGGCATTGAGAGAGCGACTCGTTATCGACACCAACGCTTTGCAAATGGATCTACTCTGCGCCCTCCAGGTTGCATTAAGAAAAATCGACTCCCTAGAAAAGCTCATAACTAAATCTGCTGCTGCCGATTCATCCGCTGGTTAAACAGGGAATCTTCAGGCATATCCAGGCGAACATCGATCCAGCTGTTCGCCGGCACGTCCATCGCTTCACCTTTAGTTTTGATGATCTCTCCGTCATCGCCCAGCATGTATTTGCGCTTAAACAGGCGAATTATCAGCTCGCCGTTCTCGGTTTGCTCTGCCTCAACCACGCCAAGTTCTCCAATGCCGCCAGGGTCCATCGGTGGCAGTAGCTGCCATCCCTCTGATGCCAGTCCTGCCGAACCGGTGAGTACGTAAAAACCTACGTCGCGCCGGGAAAGGGTTATACCCGCAGCTTCAGAGTTCGCCGTGCCGCAGCCGCACCATGTGAAGGCATCCTCTGCCACATCAGTACGTTCAGTTTCTTCCCTGCTTTTGACAATACGGGCTACTGGCGATGCCGCCTTAAGCGTACCATCACTGGCTTTAGTTGTATTATTTGTATGATAGTGAGTGGCCCACGATGACCAGTTTCCAGCATCTCTAAACCTCGCCAATATACCCCCAATTCCGCTCACCTGGACCTGAGCTATCTGTGTTAATCCGCGAGTCATGACCATTACCGGACCATATGGAACTGCATAGTTTAATGCTGCGGCGCCTGGTGCAGAAAAAAATCCATTAACCGCCATGTAATTTGCATCCGTTTCGGCTGACGGAGTACTGGGTATATTGTCATATATTGCAGCTCCAAGTCCGAACGCCCCAACTTGCATGATGTTCCCGGCCGCCGTTCCGGCGTCCTTTGTCGCGCTACTTCCCAAACCGAGGTTTGTGCGAGCGTCTTCTGCCTTCGTTGCGCCGGTTCCGCCGTCTGCTACAGCAAGCGCATTATTGCTTCCTTTCTGCAGTAACTTGCCGATCGCTGGAATGGTTACTGCTTTGCCGTTGATGGTGACAGTGATGCTCTGGTTTGCCGTGGTAGTGGCGAACGTCTCCCACGCACCGATATTCTCGTCATACTCGTTAATGAGCTGCGACATCGCCTGCGCCAGGCCATCGACCGAGATATTGTCTGATACCAGAATGCCGTACTTCTGGCCGCTCAGCGCCGGAGAGGCGGCTGGCGTAACCGTCATTGACGTGGCGCTGTTCACGGCTGAAATCTGGAACATCTGGATCGGGTTAGACATGACGATAATCGTCTGGCCAGCGCGGACCTGGCTGGCGGGCGCCGTCCAGTTTGTTCCGGTGCCGGTTGCAGTATTTCCGCTAATAGCGATGGTGCCAGTGTTATAAAGCATATTTTCTCCAGGCAATAAAAAACCCCGCCGAAGCGAGGTTGATTAAAAAACAGATATTTTCTGGTTCCCCCTCAAAGCGGAGGCCATTAAGTTGAAGACCACGCACCAGACCCACGCGTAACGATCATGGTTGGTGAGTAAATTGAAAAACCAGACATGCCATTAATTGATACGGTGATGGTGGCTGTAACGGTTCTGGCAGTAACTCCGGTATGCGTGTGTTTTATTGGCACGTATGTCACAGCCGATGTTCCCGCATCAGAACCGCTGACTCTGTACCGTCTTGAGTTTCCGGCAATATCTACCGTGAAGTCGATCCACCCTGACGAGTTGTTTCCCAGAACCTTTGCAACAAAGTCAATACTGATAGACTTAGACCTAGCTGTTGTTGTGCTATCGGTGAATGTGATCGTTCTGGTCACGTTCCTGACCCCAGGGTCTGTATCAGCTGCCACATACATATTAGCGACGTCACCAACGAAGCTGTCAGCTTCCACAACCCCCTTAAATGATCCACTTGTTGCTGTTACCTTCCCTGTAAACTCTCCATTCGTGGCGTAAACGGTGCCTCGCACGGTTACGTTATTAAAAACAGCATAACCCGACTTGTTGATGTGCCAGCCAACGTTCCCGGTCCCGTCCCAAGTTGACGACTGGATATAGCTGCCAATCTTAAGGTTACTGACAGTCCCATCGCCAATGACCGTATCACGGATAATGGTCTGCCCATTCTGAATGACAAACGGCAGTGTGACGGCTCCACCTGCCTGAGCCATAACCGCAAAGCGGTCGGCCAGGAACAGCACCTGCGACTGCATTCCCGAAGGCGTGTTTTCCACGCCGATACCCATTCCAGCAGCATACTGGCGGCCGTTCGAATCCACGGACACCTTGATGTTGTACATCGCACTAAGGTTGCCGTTTACATCAGCTACAGCCTGCGCCGTCTGATTGATGGCTGCTGTCTGCCCATTAACCGTCACGGTGAGCGAGTTAATTTTTGTTGCAGAGGCCTGCGTGAAATCAACCAGCGTTTCGGTGAGATCGGTCGCGTTTGAGACATTACCACCGGCAGACGCATCCAGCGTCACCAGCGCGCGCGCGACAGCCTGGCTGGTATCTGCAATGGTGGTATCGATACGATCGATGCTGGCGCTGTTTCCTGCATTGGTCACGGTTTGAGAACGGCGGGAGGTCACCTGCGCCAGTCCGTTCTGGATAATTGCGATAGCAGAGTTCTTCACCCCTCCGGACATACCGTCCATCGAAACTGAAATCTCGTCGATTTTCACCTCGGCCTGCGCAAGACCATCAGCGTTTTCCTGAATGGCCAGCGCCTGCTGCTCAAGGTCGTCGGCGTTCTGTTTGATGTCGTCAGCCATGCCAGCTATTTTTTCGTTGCTGTCCACCGCGCTCTCGATCAGGTCTTTGAACGTATCGGAGTCTTTAATTTCATCCAGGATCACATCGGTGATGTCGGAAACATCGATGCTGGCCTGTCCCCGCACCCATTCTGTGTAACCTGATTCGTTGCCGCTGCGGTCCACCACCTGCGCGCGGTACCAGAAAATCTGCCCAGCCTTAAGGCCCATCTGCTGATATTTGCGCTGCGGGTAAGGCACATCGGCCAGCAGCATCGCATCGTCTTCGGTCCCGGTGAGGCTGTACTGAATTTCCGTCTTCAGCGTGTCATCGGTATTCGCCGGGAATCCCCAGTTCAGCTCGATACCGAATACAACGTTTTCAGAAGCGATAAAGCCAACCGGCTTCGGTGGATTGCCCACTTTGCCCGTCAGCGTTTTCTCTTCTGAATAGCCCCATCCGGATGAAATTTCTGCGGCATTGATTGCACGCACGCGCACCAGGTAGCGCCCGGCATAAATCCCCGGAACGTCGAATGACGTGGTGGAGCTGCGCGGCACGTTAACCCAGTTCCCGTCGTTGCGGCGCCATTGCGCTTCATAGGCGATAGCGTTCTGCGACTGGTCCCAGCTCACGCGCATCGTTTCGACGCTGATATTTTGCTGCACCACGGAAAACGAGTTGATCTCGATGTTGGCAGGCGGCGACTGGTTACCCGGCGGGATGACACTCACCGGCCGCTGGTCAATGATGGCTCCGGTATCGATACGGGCATATTTATCCGGATCGTGATTTGCACCGACGATCGTAAATGTGCCATCGTTATTATCCGTCACAGTAATAACGCGATACTGCTGCGCGTAGAGCTCGTCAGATTCGACTACCCAAACAGCTTCGGCCTGTGGCGTCTCACTGTATGCCGTAGTGACTGTGACTGATTCCTCGTTCACTGCCTGAATGGTCCTGCTCTGTGACGCTCCGGAAGGAAGGTTGAGAATAAGGCGATCACCCGCTGCTGCATCTGCCACGCGGTCAAGTTTGATAACACGACTATTCACTGAAGAGATACGGCCACCAAGGTCACGCCCGGAAAGATTCCGGTCTGCTATAGCGATAACATAGCCAGGCTGTGGAATGTTGCCGTCTTCCCCAACACTGAAAGTAACAACGCGATCTTTGTTGTTGGTAAGAATCCCCCATCGCCCTTTCCGATTCGCTTCTGACTGACGGGTACAACCAATTGCGGTTATCTCAAGTTGATTAAATCCATAACGCGCAACCAGTGCCTGTTCAAATACAGGCTCCATCGCATCAGAATAGGCGTTATCAGGATCGGACCAGGAAACCAGTGCATTGGTGTAACGGTTCTTTGTGGTGCTGCTGGAATAGGTAAACCTGCCATCAATAACGTTCGCATGTGTGTAACTGAAATCAACATCTCTCGGCATGTCCGCCAGCGCCACGATCTGCTCGTCGCCCCAGTAGGTCATCCCACGGAAGATAGCTGCAAAATCACGCAGGACCGTATAAGCGTCGTTGCGTTCCTGAATGTACACGTTGCAGGTATAACGTGGTTCGGTACCACTTCCACCTTTGCCGTCTGGCACCATCTGATCGCAGTATTGAGCAACCTGATAAAGCGTCCATTTGTCTATGTTAGCTGTTGTGAGACGCTCCCCAAGCCCGAAACGGTCGCTAACCACCAGGTCGTAGAAAATCCATGCAGGGTTATCTGTCCACGCCCATTTGAATGTGCCAGCCCAGGTACCGCTGTACGTCCTGGTTTCCGGGTCGTAAGTATCCGGTACGCGGATAACGCGGCCGCGGGGCTCGCAGGAGATCTGCGGAATAGAGCCATTAAACTGGCTGGAATCAAACTCGATGTAGAGCAGCGCGGTGTTTGGATAGCGTAACTTGGCGTCAATCACCTCGGTAAAGCTCTGTAGCGTCATCGTGTCGCCGATCTTCGCGCTGTTAGCATCAGAGGTAATCTTACGAAGCCGGATTGTCCAGGTGCTGCCTGCCTGCGGTAGATCAATACGGTGGCTGCGCTCGTAACCTGACGTAGTTTTCCCGGTTACGCTGGTATTGAGTACCGTTTGCCATGTGCCGCCATCCGTCTGCAGGTCAATCGCATAATTAACCGAGTAACCAACCAGATCGCCGTTGTCCTCCTGTTTGAAAAGCGAGGGCCATTTCAGACGCAGGCGAACCGCTGAAAGCTGCGTATTGGTCAAGGTGCGCGTCCATGCAGTTGAGCTTGATACCTCGGTTCCCACGCTTATTTCGTTTTCGGTGCCGGGAATGCCCTGAATATATTTTTGCGCCTGAGTTCCCGCGCGAAACTCCCACGTCACGCCGCTGAAGTTTTGGGAGCCGTCGGCATTCTCCAGGGCCGTTCCGTCCAGATAGATATCTTTGCCGGTTAGCTGCCCCGCAAACTCCCCTTCCCCCAGCGCTACGAGAATTTTTGCCTTCGCTACAGATTGCAGATCATCAGGCTGTTCGGTAGGGGTTCGGGAACTGGAGCTGCCGCCCTTGCGGCCCTTTATCACTTTTTCTGTAGCCATATTGCGCCCATAAAAAAAGCCACCCGAAGGTGGCCTGAAGAAAGTTTTTATCTACTGCTGATCTTCGACATAAATTCCGGCAGAAATAATCGCCCCGCCTATACGCCGGCGACCATACAGTAGCGGTACCGGATTCCCCTGGGCTGTCGTATTTGTGACTCCACCAAAGGCATAACTGGCCTTGTTGTCCGCCGATTGCTTGCTGGCGAGTCCGGTTGTCTGTGGCGAGAGCATCTGCACGATGCCTCCTAAGGCCATTGCACCGCCGATCTGGAACATGATGTTGCTTGCCGCAATACCAACTCCAGGCATCCAGATCGCAGCCGCGACAAGTGCAACGCCGAGGATGGTCTGGAAAATGCCTCCACGCTTACTCCCGACCATAATAGGCGCTATTCGGATATCAGCTGAGCTCTGATCCATGACGAGTTCATCATTATTCAGGTTACGCTTGCCGCTAAAAACGGCATATGTCAGGCCGCGCTGTTTGCTGGTATTTAGAAAACGCTCAAACCCCGGCACGATAACACTCAGGGCTCGGATAGCCTCCTTTGGCGAGGCGACTGATAAACGATATTCACGTCCGAAGGTAGCGCCGAGCACACCGTATAATCGAACCGTTCTGACAGGTTCAGCATTGAGTGATAAAGTCATTCTCTCTCCCATAAAACCGCCAATAACGGTTATCAGAAGCACTCCTTAAAGCGCAGTATTTTCATTGTACGCTCGCGCCAGTAGCCGCCATATGGCACGCGCTGGCTCAGATGTCCGTACAGGTGGTGCAGCAGCATATTCCCCTCCAGCAGGATTCCTGCGTGGTTCCACTTATCAGCCTGGACCTGCATGATCACCATATCGCCGGGTTTCGGTGGCCCGTTAAATTCACGGAATCCGCACTCGTACCAACAATCCTGATAGAAGTTGTCGGGATAGTCGTTTTCCCACCAGGGGTAATCGACCCGATAATCGTGAAGCTCTATCCCGTACGTTTGCCGGTAATAGCTCATCACCAGCCCCCAGCAGTCAAAGTAACCAAGCACAAACGGACGCTCGAGCAACGGCAGTTCTCCACGCGGCTGGATGGTACGTAAATCCCCCTCCGGCCAGCTCACGATATGCCAGGGTAAAAGGGTTGAATCGCATTGCGCTTTATCCAGTTCGCTCGGCTGCGTTGTGGCGTCAGGGTGACTGTGAACGATGGCGATCACCGTACCCCAGTCCTCAGCCGCTGCGTAATCTTCCGGGCAAAGGACAAAATTATCCTCCGGCGCCGCGGCAAGATTCCGGCAAGGAAAATAACGTTCAACACGGCTTTTTTGCGCCACCACGCCACAGCACTCACGAGGATATTCAGCGGCAGCATGCGCCATAATCGCATTAATTGTTTTCTGACGCATATCAGCTCCTGATTAAAGACGTGCCAGGGAACCCACCGAACGGCAGTTCGTTGCCGTCTCCATGCCGAAGTTTGCAGGCTGTCAGCGTGCCATTGCATTCGTCCAGCGACGGATCGCTAACCGGGTTGTTGTTTTTGTCGAAATAGCGGGAACCGGCATAGTCGCAGCCGTCGCCGGTGCGGTATTTGTTACGGATGCACCAGATACAGAGTGAATGAAGCTGGCGCGTCGGGATCATCAACCCCTGCAGGTCCATCGGACTGGTGAGAACAAACTCAATGCTTTCGCCGGGCAACTCACTATTTTTACCGTCGATGTAGAAAACCCGTTTCCTTACCTGGAGAGGATCGGCTGTAGGATTTCCATCGGGAAAGTTGTGCGCATCAAGGTAACGAGCGAATGTATCGTGAATCGTGACTTTGGCCTGAAGCATATCGTCATAAGCCAGACAAAGCGCAGTGATGGAGCTATCAATGTTTGCCACTGTGAGTGTAGGCTGCGCGCTACTGCCATCGGTTGAAGCTTCTAGGCCCTCAATCTCATACGGCCAGGCACCATACTCTTCTCCCTGCCACCAAATACTCTTCACCTTAAGTTTTGATTCATCACCGCCAGCGGCGTTGATTTCTTGCTCTGTATGGGGAAGGTTATAGGCATGGAAGCGCAGAACGTCTTCAAGGCCGAACGTCGAACCGTCAACCTCGATAAGTCGAATCTTTTCCCCCGGTTCAAGCTTTTGATAGTCTGCGGTAATCATGGCGCGTATGCCTGTTTGAATGTTGCGGAAATTGTCAGAACGTTGCTGGATAAAGGTTGTGACTTTATTGATTCAGCCTCAATCCGGTAGAGCCCAGTTTCGCCAACTGGCGATGTCCAGATGAATGATTTGGTGACGTGAGAACGAAAGAACTTCAGGGCCTGAAGCAGGTCCGCTTTTTTCCCCGTGAGTGTGACAGGCCATGACTGTTTTTCAGGGTTAATGCCTTCCCCGGCGATCTGCTCATAGCCGTCGCCAAAGGTTGCAGAGCGGGTTTTATGGCTGAACGTTCCCTCCATGCCCGCTTGTATCTGCGTTCGCCAGGTAAATGTTTCTATTGCCATGTTTTCTCCGGGCGTAAAAAAACCCACCGAAGTGGGCTTGTGCTCAGATGTTACGAGTTCTGGGTTTAAGGTTTAACACCATATTTATCCTTAAATTTTGCTTCCATTTTTTCGCATGAGCCGGCGATGAAGCGCTTCTCATCAGCATTTAATGACTTCCTGTCATACTGCTCCCAGCAGTACTGGATTGCATATCTTTCCTTAGATTTATCTGCAGATTTATCGCTCGCAGCTTCAGTATCAGGTGATGAATTATGATTCTTCAGCGAGGTCAACGTAAACCCAGCCACAAGCAAAATAATGACAAGCCAAAATTTCTTCATTTCCCTATCCCATAAGTAAAAATCGAGGATAATCCTAACAGGGATAGGGATTTGAAAAAAACCGGACTGTTCGCTCATCTAGATTTTGTAGCGTTCCAGATAAGTCCTCCGGGTCTCAATTGCTTCGTTATACCTTCACGTACAGATTGATCAATAGTTTGCTTATAGGCTCGGGACATCGCATCACTCCCAGCACTTGTTTGCTGTTGCGGGTTCTGGTTTTGCACAATAACAGACGTTTGCACCGTCACATTGCCAGCGCCAGCTGATTGCAATCCATACATGGGCGCGGTGCCAACATACCCGCCGTTTGCATAGCCCTGAGCCCCCCGCATAAGCGCATATAGATTACCGACACCCAGCGCACTGGTCGCTTCCTTCGTAAACACAAACTCACCGCCATGAACTACGCCTTTCGGTTGGTACTTACCACCATCACCGGTGTAGCCACCACTATCGAATCCCGGCACCAAACCGCCACCAGAGAAACCAAAGAACGCACCGATTCCTGTGCCACCAAAGGCTGACTTCATTCCATTAACCAGGGCCAGTTGCGTCAGCATCTGGGCGGTGCCCTTCAGGAAGGTAGACAGGAAATCTGAGAAGTTAGATTTACCGGTGGTGAAGAAATCAGTCAGGGTGCTGGCCATCCCGGTGAAAGCATTGCTGGTAATCGTCTGTACCTGCGAGTAAACATTGGTCGCGCTGTCCTCAAATTCAGCCCAGCCCTTTTTCGCGCCGGTCAACCAGTCGCCACGCAACCTGTCCTCTGCATCATAGTAATCATTCGCTGCTGTAAGCTGCTTCTGGTAGCCCTCGTCGTCAAGCGTGCCGCCGGAGTTAATCCAGCCAGAGGAAAGCTGGCTTTTTGCCAACTCACGTTGTGCCTGACGGTCACTCATCCCGGCACCGTTCACTAATGCAGCCTGCTTCTCTGCCATCTGTGTGACGTATTTCTGCGAGGTATCCATTCGCTTGTTCAGTTGTTCCTGTGCGGTAATCTGATCACCTAACAGGGCTTTCTGCCGTGCCAACTGAAGCACCTGGTCTTTACTCGCCAGCAGGGATTGTTCCTGCTTTGTCAGTGAACGTGAACGCGAGGCCTCCTCCAGCACCTGAAATTTCGCTTCAGTCGTCCACAGATCTTTGCGCTGCTGGCTGATAGTGTCGTTAAGCCCTTTATGCTGCTGCAGCGCGCGTAACTGTGCCTGAAGCGCCAGTAGCTCAGCCTGGGCAGCATCCGTGCTGCGATCGCCAGCCGATAAAGTACCCTGCTTTCCGGTTTTGGTCTTTTTACCAAAAGAAGCGACTCCCTCCCGATCCCTCTGGGTGGTTGCGGTACTTATCCTTCTGGTTGTATCGAGGTATTTACCTGCACTGATATCAGCCACATCCCAGTCTTTTTTCAGCTGAGAAACACTGTCACCATAAGCGCCGGTCATCTGTTCGTTGTAGTCCTGCCATCCCTGCAAAGTATCGGTTTTCGCCCAGTCGGGAACGAGGTTAATCGCGGCAGCGATAGAGGAAGAAATGATCTGGTTCAGCTTCTGGAAAACGATCGCAACGCTGTAATAAATTGCGTTGAATTCCTTCAGGGTGTTTGACGCCAGCTCAGCTACCCACTGACCGATACTCTGCATGGCCTCAGACGCCCAGCCTTTAATATCCAGCCACAGGCGACCAAACGGCGTCAGCGAGTCGTAAGCCTGTTCTCCGCGCTTTGACATCGTATCGCCAAACAGGTCCATAGCCTGAGTAACGGCCGCGGTCTGGTCCTTTTGCTTGATCAGATCGTCAACATGCTTAAGTTGTGAAACGGTCAGGAAATTATATTGTTCGTTGAGACTCTGCAGCGCTTTAACAGGGTCTTTTTCGATGTCCTTATAGGCTTTGGTTATGTCCTGCGCCGAGACTATACCGGTCTGAACCGCCAGCGCCGTGGAGCCCGCTGCTTTTTCAAGTTGCTGCTGTGTCAGCGATCCCATGCCAACCAGCTCAGTCATCAAACTCTGAACGGCTCCTACAGTCGCGCCAGTAGAAGCAGCAATAGACTGGGAGGAAGCCATAACCTGAAGCGCTGACGTGCCGGCAATGTTGCCAGTTCTGATAATAGCCTTGTTGATTTCGTCGTAGGCGGTGAAATAGTCCGATCCCGCTTTGGCCGCAATCAGTACAGCACCGGCTAGGCCGCCAATTGCCACTCGGGCAGGGGTCACCATCGACAACATCGCTTTCAGCGCATTGCCTACACCGCCAAACGAGTCACGTAGCTGACCGCCCTGCTGAATAGCAACCATATAAACCGGCATACCGGAAGCCAGTGAGGTCACAATGTCGGTAATTTGCATCGGGAGATAACGCATAGCATTGCGGTATTGCCCCGCGCTGATAGCCCCAGACTTCCACGCTTCCTCCTGCTCTTTCAGCTTTGCGATCATTGGTGCAGCACGATCGGATACGCCGAGTTGGGCAGCTTTTAGCTCTAACAGTTCTGCGCGCGTTTTTCCGATTGCTGTGACCTGCTCCTCCAGCGAATCGATAAAGGTTTTGCCCGCCGCAGCTGCACGCTGCGCTGCCTGAGCCTGTTCAATGCGAGCCCGCCCCTCTGCGGTTTCAGACTCCATTACCTGTGCCAGTTTTGCCCGCGTCGTCTCAAGCACGCTGTTGTAACGAGTAAAGTCCTCGTCTCCCACCAGCCCTTTACCGCGAAATTTCGCCAGGCTCTCCTGGATAGTGTCCAGTTCATCCAGCGCCTTGTTTACCGGGCTGATTTTATTCAACAGGTTCTGCAGTTCCTGACGCTGCTGCTTCAGGCTTTCGCTGTTTTTTTTCTGGTTATCAATCCCGGTACGGAACGTACTGTTCAGGTCATCAGCTTTACCGGCCGCGGCGGTCGCAGTTTCCTGAAAGCGATCCAGTGCCTGGTTACCACGTTCCAGCTCACTGGTATTCACGCGCAGGGAAATTGTGGCGATGTCGTTACTCATTCCGCCCTCTCTTTATGCATAACTTTTAGTGCGGCGCTCTCCATGATTCGGATGTCCGAAAGCGCGGTTGCCTCGTCGTCGACGTGGTGCAGACGCATCACCCAGGGCAGCACGTTGTAATCAAGCCCTGATGCGCCTCCCATTCCCGTGCGCCACTGCGTACTGACAGCCTGAAAGACCAGGAATGAAGGCCATACATCTGGCCAGACGTCGACGTATTGATCGTCGTAGTCATCCGGGGAAAGGCCATAGGGCGCCATGTCTGCCGCTGTGGGTTCAGGCGTATAGAACGCAGAGGCAACCGCTATCAGTTTTTTTCGCGCCGCCCCATCAATTCGCGATAGTAGGTTTCAGGGATAGCCTTCATTGCAGCCGGATAGTTTTCCAGCAGCACCAACAGATTCTCCGCGTTGAATGCATCGGGGAGCGCCCAACCAGAAATAATTTCCATCAGAAAATCAATGGCGGTTTTTCCTTCCAGTTTTTCCAAGTCAGCCAGCTCTTTGAGTGGCTTATGATTGAATGTGAATGTCAGTACGCCATCCTCATCGCCAGCGCGCGGGATCGAGACGTTGGCCTTGAAAGTTGGTTTGGGCTGAAGGGTGAATTTAGTCGCCATCAGTACCTCTTAGCGAAAAGGCCCCCACATGGGTGGCCTTGATTATTGTTGGCCCCGGCTTATGCCGTGGCGCCTGTGATTTTGTAGAACGTCATCGCTGGCGACTGCAGGTTCAGCACGACGCTTACCGTTTCTACTTCGTTGACCGCCGTAGTCGGCGTGTCGTCAAAAGATGCCGTGGCCGCCCAGTAACGGTTCTCCTTCGCCTTCGGCACGTACATGTAAGCCGCCACGGTCTCTTCGTCTTCGTCCAGCTGGCGCAGCAATGGATATACCGGGAGCGTGGAGTCATGCGCGATCGAGTAGGTCTGCGAGACTGCGGATTTATAGGTGTTCAGGTTTCGCTGGCGGTCATCGCTCAGGAACTGAATCTGTGTGGTGTTCTGATCACCGCCGGATTTCGACACCTCGGTAATTTGCGGCAGCTCGGTCCATTCTTCAATCTTGCGAATGGAGCCGGAACCGCCGCCCGCGGCGTATTTGTTTTTATTCGTAGTATTGATGTTGCGAAGGGTGACAGCATTCTCAGCAATCGCGTCGATTTTCGCGATGACGTTATCAATACCCGACCAGTTGCAGTTCACGTGAACGATATCGCCGACCGCAATATCGTCCGCGGCGCTTACGGTGATCACCGCGTTCTCTGCATTCGTCGCGCCGGTGAAAGTAATGGCCGGGCCGTAGCCCGACGCCAGATATACATGAGCGCCGTTAGGCAGTGCAAAGCCCATAATGGTTACTCCTTCAGAAACAAGAAAACCGGCCTTAAGCCGGTGAGATGTGGAACATCAAAGAGGGAATCAGCTGATAATGTCAGCCCTGTAATTCAGGCTGACAGGAACGGTGTAGGACACAGGTGTAAGGATGCCGCGGAATATGCCGGGCGCGCTGCTAATCCAGCAGGTATAGTCTTTGCCTGCAATTTCCTGCCCCTCTGGGAACAATTCCGCAACCCTGCCCGCCAGAGCAACGACGGAGGTACGGCCGGAGCCGGCCGGCGCCACGACATTAATCTGGTACACGCCTGAATAAGTCCGGCAGCGTAATCCAAGATCGATAGTTCGCGGCGTAACGGGCATATAGTGAACGGCCAGGTACATCTCGTTAGCAGGAGGTGTAAACGGCACGTTCTCCCATGCAACCGAAATGCCCTCAGAATCGGCCCAGGCACCCAGTCTGGCGGCCAGTGCAGATGCAATATCAGGGATCACTTAGTCACCTCCCTTACAGCTTCCTCAAAGAAGCGTTGAAACTCAGCTACAGTTATGCGGACCATCCCGCCCGGAGCCTGTGTGGAATGCCCCATTTCAAGCGGGTAGGCATAGGGCACGTTGTTGCAGAAATAAATGGCCTTCATCCCGACTTTGAAGAGCGACAGCGTGTAGTTCCCGGCCGCTTTTGTCAGGTCGCCGGTCTTGTCTATTCGACCTGTCTCGTCAGTCGTTGGCGCATCAAAGGACACCTGCCAGTTACCGCGAAAGCGTCCGCCCGTATACCCCGGCGGTGCTTTGATATCCATCCCATCCACTACCCGGGCTTTTTTCTTCAGTCGCCCGGTTTTGGTCAGGTTGTCGGGATTGGCGCGCTGCGCCTCGTTGTGGTCGTAAACAGCGCGATTATAGGAAACGGCCGTGTGGTTAACTTCCCATAACTCCGGGTTGCCTACTGGTGACATCACCACCAGCTGGTTAAGAATTTTGATTCCGACGGCGCGCACCACTGCTTCCTGATTCGTTTTCGCCTTATTAACGAAAGCCGTGATTTCAGCCAGGAAAGCCGCGTTCTCGCCCATGCTAAGCCCTCAGTTGCGCTTTATAGCAGAGTACCAGCACGGCAGGTTTTGCCGGGTTGGGTTTGACAACACGGTAGGCTGTGCCGTCGATATCAACCACATCGCCGATTTTAATTTCCTGCTCTGCCGTAAAAACGATCTGCACGTCGCCGTTAACGATGACCGTTCCATCAATTTCGCCAGGCGCGTATTCGGTCTTCACGCCCACAGCAGTAAAACGAACCTCTTCAGTTTTATGCTCAACGCCGCCGATAACCGTTACCGAGCCTTTACGGGTGACGTTGTACATCGCGCCGTTCTGCCTGAGCATGCGGGTCGTCCTGGCCTGCATACGTTGGTAATCAATCGCCATATCAGGCCCTCTCTGCAAATGAATTGATTGCGTAGCCACGACCACCAGCAAGGTCGCCCAGCAGCGCCATGACAGCAGGATAGGACGGTGTGAAGACTTCACCATCTGCGACCGCATAGGTCATGGTGACAGCACCTTCCACGCGTTCAGTTTTCACAGCAGCCTCGCGAGAGCTGGAAAGTAAATCGCCGTCGATTGCCTCTACTGCCAGCATGCACTGCGCAGTAACAACTTCACGTGGAACCTCATCGGCGGGGAAGTCGTAGCCGTCCAAGACAACATTCTCGCGCGGCCACGTCAGCGGCTGCCGGGGGTTTGCCCGGTAACCTACCCAGTCCAGCCCTTCGAGGTAGTCCATTGCTTTAATCAGCAGAGGTATCAGACTGTCAGGCAGTTCTATGCCGCGTAGCGCGCCGAAAGCGATCAAATCGTCTTCAGTGGCATAGCTGTTGGCATCCGGGGAAGTGATATCGGAATTGATCATCGAATCATCCAGTTTATGGGGCTTTCGCCCCATTCGTTATTCACCGGAAGGCGCAGTGAAGGTGATCTCCTCTGTGGTCTTCGCCACGCCATCAACCGTGCTGGTTACCGTGAAGGCTCCAGCCACGTCTGATGTGAGTTTCACCGTTGCACCACCAGCAGAGCCCGTTTGAGAGTTGGCCGTGCTGAGCGTGCCCCCTGTGGACGTCCACGCTACGGTTTTACCGGATACACCGGAGCCGTTCAGCGTGTATTTCAGGGACACAGTTACCGCGTCGGTGCTGTCAGCAGTAGCGGAGGTTTTATCCGCTGACAGCGTTACTCCCCCACCGCGGATTCCAGTTTGATCAGCACGCCTGCCGTGGATTTGTTGCTGGTGAAGTGTTTCTTCCAGTTGCCCGCAGTGCCGATGGCGGTCAGGTCAGGGTTATCACCTTTGGCGGTATCCCAGCTGTAGCCCAGCAGATCAACGTTCACCACGCCTTCAGCGCGATAGCCAACCGCAAGGTTTTCCTGATCGTTGATATCGTAGGAACGGAAGCCCGGCGCCTGAGACTCGGTGACGGTAACCGCTCCAGCTACCAGCCCAAGGATCGCATCAGCGTCCATGGTGTCGGTCACCAGCACAGGTTTACCCAGCGTGCCCGGCTGCCCACCGTAAACCACCACGCCCGCTTCTTCGTAGATTTTGTTGGCAATCGCCTCATCAACAATGTCGAAGTAGGTGGCAGAGTGCATCACGAAGAGCACCACACGGTTGAACTTGTCGCCGTACTTACGCAGGCCGCGCGTCAGGGTCTTTTTACCGTCGGTCTCAATATCGGCGGTTACGACCATGTCGGCGTTAGCACCAATCGCCGCAGTCAGCGCTTTCAGGCCGTATTTCACGTAGCCTTCCAGCGTGGCATCTGCGACATCAACGCCGATCACTTCTGAGAACTCATCAACGGAGCGACCACGGCGTTTAAAGGCCTCTTCCGTGGTTTCATACGGGCCGTATTTCCACGGTGCTTTAACGGATACCGCTTCCCCGGCACCGATTTTTTTACCCGTGACTTTTCCTACAGAGTTCACGTCACGCGATTCAATGGAACCACCCACTTTGTAGAAGGCGCGCTTACGGAAGTCGCCCTCAATCAGTTCGTTATCCAGCAGAATCGCGCCGTTGGAGGAAGCGTTGAACACTTCCAGATTGTCCTGGCGACGCTCAAGGAACGCGGTCTGTGCCAGGTCGTCATAAATAACCAGGTCGGTATTAACAGTCGTAGCCATGGTTTAAATCCCTTATTTCGGAAGTTTGAGGAAGGCCTGCTGGCCATGCTTGCGGATATAATCCGCCTTATCGCTGGCGCTCATTTCTGAACGTTTCAGACTGCCGCCACCGCCACCTGGCTTATGTCCACCAGCGCCAGTACCTTCAGCGCGCGGAAACAGGTGCGGAGCCGTCTCCTTGAGAGACTCCGCCCATTCAAGAGGGCTTAGGGGGGTTTTGCCGTCTTTGCCGAACAGAACATCGCCATTTGCATCAACCGCTACGGCCTCGCCTTCGTCGTTGAGCTGGAATGTGCCTTTGGCACGCAGAATCAGATCGTCCGATGCTTCCGGCAACGCGCCAGTCTTCGCGGCTGTTGCTCGGATTGCATCACCCAGGACGCGGTCCCGGAATTTGTTGGAGAACGCTTCGGCTTTTTCCGCGCGTTCGTTTGCCGCTTTAATCTTTTTATCTACATCAGCACGCATGCGCTCTGTGCGCTTATCGAGCACCTCATCAATTTTCCCGGCGGCAATCAGCTTTGCCTCTTCGTCGTCAGAAAAACGCTGCAGGATTCCGCGCACCGCATCAGGGTCGATACCGTCAAAGCGGGACAGGTTTTCTTTTTGCTGCTTAATGGTGCCCAGCAGCTCATTATTTTTCGATTTAAGCCCGGTGACTTCATTCGTCACGCGCTCATCAATCAGCTTCTGAATTTCGGGGGTGATCTCAATACCACCACCACCACCACCACCACCACCTTCACCTCCATTTTCAGGAGCGTAATATTTCAGAAGCATGTGTCGAATTAACATAATTACCCCTCGGGATTTTGCCGGGCCTCGCCCATAAAAAAGCCCCGGCGGTTGCCAGGGCTCAGAGTGTTTGTTTATTGCTTAATCAGGATTGTTTAGCCGGGTGTAAACCGAGCCGATCAGGACGCCAATCATCCTGCCTTCAGGCGTGGCCTCGCCAGCCTCTTTGCAGATAGCATCCAGTTGTTCGATAACGTTATCCGGCAATGGCTCCGTATGAGCCAGCTCTGACGCTTTTTTCAGGAATGGGAATGTTGTTTCAGCCACTTGAGGATCTCGGGGTTGATAGTGTCATTCTGGCCGCTCATAAACGCCGATACGACCTCAGCAAACAGTTCTTTCGGCGCTTCTGCGGCATAGGCGCTGAGAGCACGCCACCAGCCATCATCATAAGCACTTTCAACCAGAGCACCAACTTCAGGCCGGGAATAATACAGATGGTGGCCCAGTTCATGCCACACGGTGCCCTTAACCGATGCCACCGCAACATACGGCAACTCCGCAGGGGAAGCATCCAGCACCCCCTGAGACAGCGAAGATGACGCGACTGATGGCCTTACCATCATTGTCATGTCGATCCCTGCGCTGTTCTTCAGAATATTTTCCCATTCGCTGCTGTCCATTGCCCACCGGGAAAGGTGCACGATTCGTGACGATGATTCATATGCACCTGCCGCAGTTGCCGGAACATCCAGTGTGTTACCGAATGCCGCAACGGGCTGGAGCCCGAACCGCTGGATAACATCGAATGCCGCCTGTGCTGCCTGTTTCGCTTCATCCAGAGATACACCATCCGGGAACTTCACATTCTGCGCCACGCGGCCGGTCATCCACTCCACCAGCTCATCCAGAGAACGTGAGGACTCTGCGGTTGATACCCCGCCGGAACGCTCCTGGAGCTGTTCGAGGCTTATCCACTCGCCTTTGTCCGTGTACATTTCGCCCAGGTCGATTTCACCCGCCCGGAACATCCGTCCACGTTCAGCTCCCAGAACCTGATCCTGGCGTTGTGCCGGCTGGCGCGCGAGCCATTCCAGATATGATGTTTTCCCCGGTACCTGCCCATCCATGCTGGCGCGGGTACCCTCGTCCATTTCATCAACATCAATGCCGAGTTCTCGCCAGGACTTCAGGATTAACGTTTCTGTAGAACGACAACAGAAATGTATTTTCCCCGGCCCCTGTAAATACGGCACCTTGTGCCCTATCGGCTTATTCTCAAGCGTATAGCGCAGCAGGTCGCGAATAATGCAGTCGTGACTGGTTTTGTTGTCCAGCGTTGATAGCCATTGCTTGCCCTTCACGATATCGCTGTTGGCACTGGTGAAGCTGTTGCGCGCTGTAGCCGCCAGGTGATTCACTGCTGTTTTTGCAATACTGGCAGCGTTTGCCCTGCTCATTTGCAGCGCGCCGTCGCGATAGTCTTTATTGGCATGGCCGCGCACGCTTCGGGCGATGGTTTCAACCGTGTCGCCAGCAAGGTAGCCACGGCGTACAGGGTTTATGACCCGCGCCAGCCTGTCCGATTCCAGATTCTCCGCCCACTCACTCAGCAGGCGCCCCTGAAATGGCTGAGCCATCGCCGCGGCATAAACCATATCGGCGGTGATTCCCTGTAGCGGGTAGCGTGCCAGCACCTGTGAGGGAAGAAGGGAATCGAACAGGCTCAACTGATAACTGACCTCGTTCCTGGAAAGCGCCAGCAGTTCCCCTTCCAGACCGGACTGCATTGAAGCCACAGCCTGATGGTTAAGTTCGCGTACGCTGCCGAGCAAGCTTTCCAGACGAGTAACCGTGAAGCTATCAGCCGGAAGCCGATCCAGTGCATCCAGCAGACGGGCAGATAGTTCTGCGTCCGTCTCGTTAAGCAGCTTCACCATCCGGTTAGCGACACCTGTCGCATAGCGGCTAATCCAGACGGAATGAGCAATGGCCTCATCCCGCAAACTTTCGTTGACTGTTGCCATATCAGCCCCCGGTCAATGAGGGAGCCTGATTGCGGAGCGCATCAATCACATCATCCGGGCTGTCTGCCGGGTTGATGAGGTCGAGTTTCTGAAGCGCCCGAATCATGTCAGTATCGCGCAGCGCGCCGGACTGCCAGGCGTTCACAATGGCGGTGACCATCCCGGATTCGGCAACCTTCGCTATAAATTCCTGGTTGATGATGTAAGCTGGCTCATCCCCATTAATGCCCAGGTACTTTGCACACCAGCCCAGCGCCAGCGTGTAAGCCTCAGAAACGTTCGAAACGCAGATACCCAGCACCGATGTTGATGATGTCTGCTCACCGCTGGCCTGGGTAGCAGTCTTGGCCGTGGCGTTCTGCTCAATCAGTCGGGCGCCCAGCTGCACCATGTAATCGCGCTTGCTGTCCATGGCCTCTTTAGCCAGCATGTTCGGCTGCGCCTGGGCATAGCCAAACGAGCCATCTTTAGGAAGCAAAAGCGGTGATCGGGAACCAATTTTCACGCCCTTCTTTTCGAGGTGATCGCGCCAGTTGGTATCAAGCCCAGTCATATAAGGCTGCACCTGACCACAGAACCACACGCTGTCCTCATAGTCAGCGCTGTTTCGATAATGGCCATGGTTTATCTCCACAAGCGCGGCCAGCGGTGAATCATCGATAGTGGGATCGTTGTTCTGAGCACCGACAAAGGTGAACGGGATTTCATCCCAGTATTCCTTTCCTTTAGGCTTCGGATGATATTCGCTGTCGACGGCATAGGTTCCGCTTGCAGTGCCACCTGCCAGGCGCCATACACGGCAGATAAACTTCCCTTCTTCCAGCGCCAGCTCGCGGTACTGAATTTCGTCCTTGTAAGCGTAACCATCCGGCTCTTCTACGCATTCGCGCAGGACCACCAGCACCAGCTGATCGCGTCCGTTAATGCGCTTCGTTCGCCAGTTAATGATGTTCTCTGTCGGATAGCGGAGAATGATCGCTTCGTCTGATGCCTCTGCATAGTCAACATAAAGCCCATCTCGCGCCACCTCGAGCACGTTCTCGACCACCAGCTGTGACTGCTGATAAATGCTGGTACCCGCCCCGTCAGCATTATCCAGCAGGTATTTCAGCTTCTCCGGGCCGTTAAACGTTGGGTCTTTGCGATACGCCATGCCAAGCATGCCGATCTTCGTATTGCCGGCAATGGCGTAAAATACAGCGCGGCGCAGATAGTCCTCATTGCGCTTGCGATTGCGCGTGGATTTATCGGTTGGATCGAGATAAGGCAGATACTTATTGCCCGCCGCTTTTACGGCCTCAGCTCCTTTGCAAAAGTCTCTGTATTTCCGCCAGGCAGCAGAAGCCGCCCGGTGTTCTGGTCGAACCCAGGTGATGTCGTCGTTTGCCATATCAGAAAGTGGTGTCCATGGTGATTGAATATGCCGGTTTCACGATGGGGTAATCCTTCACAATGAAGTACCCACCAGCATCATTGGGGTGATCGTTATCCGCTGATTTATCCGGTTCGCCATTAGCCGCCCAGATTTGCTGCTCGAGGCTCTCGGTGTAGACCGGGCAATTCTGGACGTTGACCAGATAGCGGCGCTCACCGTTGGCGTTGCAGAACATGGCGTTCATAGAGTTAATGCGGTCTTTAACCGGCGGGTTGGCATCATCAACGATGACGCTGAAGCCGGCATCGTTAAGCTGGGCAATATCCGTCTTGCTGGCGTTCTGCGATTTGCGGGAGTCACCTGACGCATCCGGATAGATGTAAATCTCACGGCTTTTAACGTAGCGACCATCCTCATATCGCCAGAACTCTTCCTGGATACGCTTAATCATCGCCGGAGTATCATAGACCTTCACCAGTTCACGAACCGCGCGCGGTAGGCCGTTACGCTTTACGTGAACAATCGCGGCCATTTTTCCCACGTTGAAGTCCATACCGATGAACAGCGGATCCCCATCCTGAATCTCATCAGAACAATTGTTCAGCTTACGGTTAAAGGTGTGGTAAATGGTCCCGCTGTTGAGGTTCGTGAACTTCCCGCGCAGGTATGCCTGAATCAGTTCGTCAGGGTAAGAACTCAGCAGCGACGGGATGTAATCCGGGGGCAGGTTCTTCGCGTTGTCGAACGTACTGGCCTGTATCAGACCGTACAGAGCAGAAAGCTCGGGCTTTTCACGCACCGCCTTCACGAACTGCTGGTATACGAACTTGAAGCCTTCCGGCGTTGTGGTGACATCGATGCCGTTACGCAACCCATCGACCTTGTAACGCATACGGGCTATGATTTTTCGCCATGCCTGTTGCGCTTTGGCTGCCGCCATGACGTCCAGCTCATCAACCATCGCGTTACCGATTTTGAAACCGACTATCGAGCCGGGCTTCTCCATTGAGCGGCAGATTGTGGTCCCGCGGTATCGTCGCCCCTCGTAGAAGTGAACCTCTTTGTTCCCCTCATTGATTATGACGCTCAGCCCCCAGTCAAAGGCCACTTCCTCAATCGTCGGGTAGAAGATGTCACGAATCTGCGGGTACGTCGGCGCGAAATAACCCTGGTTAATTTTAGGGTGCTCCCACATCCCCTTACAGATGCCGCCACAACCCACCCACGTCTTACCGGAACCGAACCCGGCAACGTAGGCTTTGAATTTGTGCTGCATCGCGAGGAAACGCGCCTGAGGGATGTTAAGTGTCGGGCTGATCCCCATCTTCCGCCCTCGCGTCCACTACGTTGATATTGATCTGCACTGGGGTCGGTTCGTCATCATCACCATCACCGGCCAGCTCTTTGCGGAGTTTTTCCACTTCCAGCAACCGGCGGTCGATTTCGATCTGCTGGAGACGCTGAGCGAACTCGCTATCCGCCAGGCCGAGCCGCTTCATTACCGCTTCAAACATTCGCTCACGGCTGATAGCGGTTATCTCGACGCCGTTCTTTCCGACCTTTACGCCGGAGTAAGCGAGTCGCGAGACTGGCGAGAGTTTACGCGTATCAGCGAAGTAAGGCTGGCCGATACCATCGCCGTTGCAGCGTGGGCAGGCAGGGTTAGGCTCACGATTATGGTCATAGCCATAGCCACCAACATCAGCGGGCTCGCGACTTTTCCGCTCAAGCGCTTCGAGTCGCTTCTCTTCGAACTCCACCATATCGCGCCACTGGTAATGGTGACCGAAGCCCCAGCAGTAACGACACGCGCCGCGGCGATACTGCGATAGCTGGTTTGCATCGAAGGTGGCAAGCTGCCACATCTGCGCGAGGACTTCATCGGCACCGCCAAGCGTGCGCGCAATGGATGCTTTCTGCTGTTGTGCAATAGCCTGGGCAACTGAAGTTTTCTGAAGGAGTTGATAACCAATTTGTTCAGCGGATTTTTTGCTGTAACCCGCCCTGATAGCTGCTTGTGTGGCGTTACCATCCTTTAGGTATTCCGCAACAAACAAGCGTTGCTGAGCAGTAAGTCCATCATCATCCACCAGCTCTTCTGCGCTTTGTTCTTTCTGCGCAGTGCGCACTCTTTTCTGCGCAGATTTTTGCGCAGTTTGCGCAGAAGGTTTTTTAATATATCGACGGGCCGTAGCGTAATTCAGTCCCTGCGCTTCACACCACTCCTTTGGTGAAACGCCGGTTGCGGCATGTTCGGACAGGAACCGTTGCTGAAGCTCGCCCCAGTCCGGTTTTGCCATAGATACCTCTAGTTTTTTGCTTATAGTTGATGGATATTAGTAGGATAAATCATAAAGCCGCTTGCTTCAGAGCCACCTAGTTTGCCAGTGAGGGGCACCATTATTGTTATCTAGAATAAGGGAATTAATAGATGGGAATGTTATCTATCAATGACACATGTCCGCATTGCCTGAAAGAAAATGCCGTCCTCAGCTCAATTAACGAAGCTCCCCTTGCTTCCGGAGTTTACTCTGTAGTTTTTCAATGCCAATCTTGCTTGAGATTGCTTATCGCTGAAATTCAAACTGGTTCCCATAGCAGCCCTGAGAAACAGGCAAACAACACAATATATCCTATAGAGGCCAGGTCAGCTGACAGAATGAATGTACTTCGAACATACCCCAAGAAACTGGCCTTAGATGCTCCTGCAAACACACCAGAAAGAGCAGCAAAATTCTTTATTGAAGCAAAAGATGACTTCACACGCGGAAGGTATGAAACTAGTGCAATGAATTGCAGAAAAGTGATTGATATAGCTACAAAAGTACTTCACTTAAAAGAGGAAGATAAGCTTGTTAGACGCATATCAGCGCTTAGGGAGACTGGTTTAATTACGCAAGAAATGGCTGACTGGGCTCATATAGTACGTATAGATACTAATGGTGCTGTTCATTCTGACGAAGAGTTTACTGCTGACGAGGTCGATCAGTTGCTTAAATTTACAGAGGTGTTTTTGACGTACTCCTTTACGTTACCCGCAATGGTAAAAGCTAAGCGAGAACCTGAATAGCCTCTAAAGCATGTGCCATTACGATGAGACTTTTCATGGTGATGGCATAAAAACCGCCCGAAGGCGGTTCGTTCAAAAATCATATCATCTTGCTAAAGCCGCTTGGATAGCATCTGCAAGTACACCAATTTTTTCTGCTGTGTGTTTTAAATCTTCTTCTACTTTGTCCGTCCTTGCATTTGCACCACTAGCTCCAGAAGAAGCCTTCGCAATTTCTAATGCTGCCTGAACAGCAAGGAGACGCTGTTTATCTTCTCTATTAACGCCAGCGCTTCCAAAATAGCTTTCTAACATAACGACCTCCTTTTATTCAAATGGAAGTCATAAATTACAACTTCGATACTACTTCTCAAGGATATATGTTCTTATTTACTATGCAGATCGCATAACCTCTACTTTTCTAATCCCCGCCTTATCCAAATTGCACTGCCCCAGCGCCGTATAGAGCTGAGCGTTTAACTCCAGACTTGCCTGCCACGTGAACGGAACCATCATTCCGGGGATCGACGTGTCTGCGATTAGGTCAAAGCTTATTGGCACTACCGGAGCCGGGACATAAACTGCCTGCGTTTTCCCGCAGGCTGCAAGCATCAAGCAGTGCGGTGAGCTAATTAACCGAAAATCAGCATCGTAAACGGTACCTCAAGGCGATGCGTATGTAACCTTTCAGAAGCGCGTTGCACTGATGTAGGTTGGTAATCAGCCAGGCTGTAGATACAATGGTTTGACATAAGTTAACCTCAGGACGAGATGCTCATGATTTTTCTTTATTCTTTTATTGCACTATCCTCCCTGTCAGCATTCGTCTTACTATGTTTTTTTGCAATTTATCAATTTTCTGTTAAGGGTGACGTCAGTTTCTACGTAATGCTCTTCGCTTTGATATTCCTTTGCGTATCATTTTACGGAGCGGTGGGTTTTACTTACACAAAATTAAAAGATGCCGGAACCATCATAAAAATTATCTAATTATGCTAAGGCCGCATCTCAGATAGTTGTAGAAAAACCTTATTAAGCCCACCAGCAGCTGAGCTTTGTAATTGCTGCCACCTCCCGGAGTGGCCACGCTCCAGCCCTTTAGTTGCCGTCGTTTCATCGACGCTTAAAACCGCTACGCGTCTGGAGTTCGCGCTGCCCTATCGGAGCATTTCCCCTTATTAACCCTCACCACGGTCTGCTATACCTGCTCGCCACTACGCGACTCGGGGCAGCATCATGGCTTCTGCATGGCTTTATGGCTGCGGTAAACCCGCTTACTGCTTCAAGGTCTTTAGCCCATCCACCAATGACAACAATCTGAGGAAATTCTTAATATCCCACGCTTACGCTTGTTGTTATCTGCCTGGCTGCCAGGCTATACATGACTCTGATGCGGAGAATGCCAACTCCGGGGAACATCAATAAAAAGAGCAACGAAACTGAGACTCCTGTAGCCCTCGATGAGAGGGCTTTTTTTTTCAAAAAAAAGCCAGCTCGGACAGAACTGGCTGGGTCTAGCAGTAAGTAGGTATTACTTCGCACGTCATTTCGACGTGTACCCTATTCCTTTAGTCAAGCATTCAGACGCCGGGTGCCTCCCGGTGGACTTGCATCACTCTGCAAACCCGCAACACTACGTCCAGCAGTGACTGGTTGCCCCTCCGCTCAGGGGGATTCATCTGTATGGCAGAGATATCGAATCACTCGTGCCATTAAAATGTAGCTGACAGACAAAATAAAGTTGTGAGCATTGTTGAAATTCTTCGCTAATCATTCATCCCGTATACCCATCAGGCATTAGAAGAAAGCAGTTTTTTGTTCCTTTGCTTTATTTAATACACCTTTTTACTTTTGAGAAATGGATTACATTTACATTCTCCTTGTAATGATGACCCCTTTGGTCTCCCTTCCGAATTGCAGGATTTCATTTCGGAAGGGACTTTTTTTCCTTTCCCGCCTTGATAAATACTCATTGTTTTCTAGACTCTTACACAGACTTTGCTATGTCAGGTAAAGTCGTCGTTCAGGACTACCCGTGTGCTCAAGGATGAGCCACCCTGATTTGTTCAAGCTTTTCCCTGCCATTTAATTATCTCCCCTCAAAGAATTGTCCATTCGTATTATGGAGTCCTCAATATTTGCTATGGTTAAAGTCCAGAGGAGAGACTGTGTCCGAACCTCAGGGATGAGACTCAATTTTTCCCGCAATTTGCTTTCCATGCTTTGTTATGCGCCAGGATGTCTTTCTTCGTCTGGCGGTCCAGAACGTCGATGTCTTGATCCGTCAGGAAGATTGGCTTCACCCAATCACAACCGGTATCAACCACCACCGGGACGCTTCCATTCGTTACGCAGCTCGCGATCAACATCGTCGCCAGGCATATGATTAACAGTCTGCTGTACATTGCTGGCCTCTTTCGTTGTTTCTACCCTGCGTTCGGCTGCTGCGACCATTGCCGCTGCGTTATCTTCGGTTCGCTGCTGGTCGGCTTTGGCTTCTGCTTTGCTGGTGCCGCGAATATGGCCTAGGCCAAAAGCGCCGGCGATAGCGGAAATGACCAGTGCGGCCAGCCCGATTATTGTCTCGATACCCACACTCACCTCATACCAGAACTGATTTCGCCAGGTTAAACAACGCACGGCGTTTTTCCAGCCCTTTGCGGCCGCCATTGATTAATAGTGTCACGCGCTCAACGTCGCCGGAATGAAGAAGGCAACCGCGGGAGGCATAGAACCATGCGGCTGAGCGCGCGGCGTATTCATCCTCTTCAAGCAGTTCCGGGTGGGTTACAAGGTCCAGTTTCAACCCCTGGCCACAACTGCGATAGTTACTCAGACCAGTAACCTGTTTCAGCCCGCGACCGCGATATTTCCATCCATCACCGGCAACCTGATTGCCCAAGTGTTCTTTTCCCCACTCACCACCGTATACCAGATTAGCGATCGCTTCCTGGTTTGCCGGTTGCGTTGTCGTTCTGCCAAGTGCAGCGGCTTGATGAGATGTGATGCGGTGGCTGCCGAACGTCGGCACCAAGTTTTCTGCCGCATAATTAAGATTTTCCACCACACGGGTAAATCTGGAGCTTTCATGCCCCATCTGGGCAATAAACATCGCCTGATCAAGCGGTGTGGTTATGCCGTATTCCTTCATAGCGGCGTCGATATGCGGAAACCAGCGCGCAGCTAACCCGGCGCTGATGCCAGCCGCCTTCTGAAATTGTGTTTGGTTCATTAGTGCCTCAGATGATCAACCAGACGTGCAACGTTGCCTTTGACGGCCACCAGTACGGAAAGGGATATGATGTTTGCCGCAATGGTGGCCCATGATGAATGCGGGTAAATCCCACACAGGTACGCCAGCGGTACAGCGCTGTAGGTGACGGTAATCAGCCAGGCTAAACGCGAAATCCATGGCCGATGCCGCGAATCTCCACGGCGATAAAACATCAGAGTAATTACAACTCCGGCGCAGAGCTGCGCGTTGATAGTTGCTGTTGGATCATTTAGTACCACCTGAACCTCCCCGGCGCGTTATTAGCGCCACCAGCGAGCCGATGTCCTGCTTGTTCAGGAACGTAAGGATTTGAACGGCTAACGCAGAAGCTATTACGGCACCGATAGCATCCAGAGGCTTCTCGGTGTACCCCGTCCAGGATGTGAGTTTTGAACCCAACAGCCCCGAACAAAGAATGCCGACGATATACGACACGAAGAAGTATGCCAGGCGACGTAACACACTCAGGTCAGCCGCTGTCGCTATGTAAAATATGGCGCCCGCAAATGCACCAAAAACTACACCGTAGTCAGTTCCGGTCAATAGACCGTAGACACTGGCTCCGGTCAAAGCTAAACCGGCCAGCCCCGTGCCTGAAAATGGATCGGACATCGGCCCCCCCTCATATTGCTGTGAATCCTCTCAGTAAATTTGAGGGAAAATAAAAAAGGCCGCCCTGAGGCAGCCTGTGTTCTTCGAATTATGTTCATAAAGGTGGGGATATGGGGCCTTCCAGAACGACCGCTTCACCGTTATGGCAAAGATCGTAGCCACGAGTTAGATGCCAGACGCCTCTGATTATTTTTCCTGTAACCATATCTTCAGTTTTACCGTGCGAAAAGTAGGCGATCTGGACGCAGTCATTGTGTCTAATCCAATAATATCCCTCTTTCATAATTCACCTCTTAAATTGTTTCATTTAGAAGTGTATATGACGATTCAGAACCTGGTGGTCGACAAAACGTTTTTTTGAGGATGTGGCGCCGGGTGCCTCCCGGTGACTTATCTCTGGTCGTCAAAGTCGCGTGCATACCTGCACATAGCAGTTAACCAGACGCCCCATCGCTTAGATGGGATTCACCACATTCATAACTAAAACAAGAAACATTCATCTGGTCAATGGATGATTAATAAATGAAAAAAAAAGCCTGCTCGGAAAAGCAGGCATAAATAGCTAAGTTGGCAATAACTGAGGGAGTGGTGCCGGGTGCCTCCCGGTGGAAATGATCACAGCATTCATTTCCGCGCGCTGGTTGAACACTCTGGAGAAATGTCCTGCTGAATTGCCCCTCCGCTTAGGGGGATCCACCACAAAAATGCTTTCAGAAACATCCATTACTCAGGATGCTTAAAAAGCATATGTGCAGTATGAAGAATCTGCCACGTAATCAGATGAATATATTCATTTAAATGGTACAGGCAGAAGGCCTTCAATCACCTCTGCCTCTCCGTTGTGGCAAATGTCGTCTCTCTGCGTCAGATGCCATACACCAGTTATCAACTGGCCCGTTTCAAGGTCATCGGTTACACCATCGGTGTAGTAGGCTACCTGAATTCTGCCGTTGTGCTGTAGCCAGTAGAAACACTCTTCCATTTTCCCACCAGCATGGCTGGGAAATTAGAAGTTACTACGGGATTGTATGGTTTTAGTAATTCTTAAATTGCTATAAAGCAAAAAGCCCTACGGGGTTAACCGGAGGGCTTTAAACGAAGGCAATAAACCATCGTTAGAGCAAAATTACCACAGATTCGGGAAAAGTAAATAGCTCACGACAAAATAACGCCCTATTTTGTTATCTGCTTCAACTGCTCCTCGGCCCATGCCTCTTCGATGTCAAATTTGGTGATTAGCTGATCGTAAAAGGGCTTAACAGACTTCTTCCAGGTATCTAGGCTGATTGTATCCGTTATCTGGCGCACCGCTGCGTAAGCCTCAGTTGAGGGGATACGCTCATATCCACGTCCGCCGCAGCGCTTGCAATCAGCTAAAATCGGAACGCCCCGCTGTTCAGTAAGAACCTGATTAATGGCTTTTCCGCGACCATGGCAATCTCTACAGGCACAACTTACTACCTTCTTGCCCTTACACTGAGGGCACAGAACGCGCGCTATCTCCCTGACCTGTCTGCGAATCTCGAACTCAGAAGGTCGAACATCTTCGACGCCCATGAGCAAAGACATCTTCACGAACTTCTTCTCTTTTGCCGGAGTGTGAGACTTCGTGCTGAAAACCTCAGCGTCAACAAACCCTTCCCCATTGCAGACATCGCACTGCTTCACGCTGGCGGCGCTGCGGGAATAATCATCGAACGCGATGGTGGCCAGTTGGTGCATCACCATTGGTTTAATCTCTGCATCAAGCTTCCGTAATGCCGCAACCCGATCGCACTTAGTCAGCGCGTACTGAGCCAACAGCTTAATCGCCCTCTTCCGGTCAGTATTGCTGATCCCCATCTTCCCGAGAAAAGCGCTATAACCCATGGCGGCCCGTTCCTGCGTCATGCCCATAGCGGCCATAATATCTGTTCCGGTTAATGAGTCTGACGCAGTAGCACGCGGAGAGTCGCTAATCATTGTCGATTTGGCGAAGTGATATTTGAGGGTATTTTCAAGATTCATGCGGTCTCCAGCTCGGTAATGGTGAGTTCTAATTTCCCGCCCTTAACGACAGGCATCTTCACAACGCGATAGTCGACTACCTGGCAATCATCCAGCCATAATCCCGCCTTAGTTAAAGCGTCGAATGCAGCTTTTTGGAGGTTATCCAGATCGCGGCGCCGGCGGTCGGGCATGTGACATTCAATTCGGATTTTGAGTGGTGCAGCCGTTCGGATGTTTAGCCTGGCGCTTCGAATGACACTGGCCACGGCATAGCGGTACGCGACGCCATCAGCGCTAATGTGTGTACGCCCGCGGTTGTGCCGGTAATACCGGTTGTTACTCGGTGGCCAGGGCAAAGTGATTTGATATGTTTTCACGTTCACCCCCACATCCGGTTGCGCCAGCGGCTATGCGGGCGCGCTGGTGTATTTGAGGTCGGAAGGAAAGCACTGACAGTCCAGGTCACGTAATCCTTGTTTAGGCTGCGCTCAACTCGCATGCCGCGCGCTTTGTAACGCTTAACCAGTTCGTCGGCCTGTTCGGTGCTGCATTCGGTATGATGGAACCATGAATGTTGCATGCCCATCACCCCGCAAAGCCAAGCAGCTGCGCGGCGACATTTTCGGCCTCATCGCGACTGCGGAATGAACGAGACAGGACCCAGCGCCAAAGAACATCGAGCGCAGCTTTATAAAGTTGCTGGAACTCGAGTTCGTCCATGTTGGCGAATGAGATGCTACGTGGATGCTTTTTGAGTGTGCCGTCAGGTAGCTGAATAGCATCAAAGTGCCCTGCCTCGACGATTACCCATGAGCGGTAAGCATCGAAGGATTTGCACAGGCTAATGCCATTCGTGACCCGGCGGTATGCGACCTGCTCAAGATAGTGCTCAGCGGCATCGAGCAGTGCGCCTTCGTTTCCGCCATAGGAGGCTAGGAATTTAGCGTAGCCGGTAACCAGCTTGCGCTCGTTGGAGGAGATTGCCCCGCCGGTAGGCTCCCAGTATTCGAAGCCCAGATTAAGCAAAGCGAAGAAGCGGCGATGAAACGCAGGATTGCGTACCTGTTTGAAGTCGGCCACCAGCACGGCGCCGAGCTTGATTTTTGATTGCAGCAAATCGCTGGTCTCCGGCGTAGCCGGGATCAGGATCCCTGAGGACTGCTTAATGAGTTGTAACTGCGCCATGGTGTTCACTCCGTGGCGCATCGCGGTCAGGTTGCTGGTTGTTCAGGCCAGCTCAAGAATTATGATTGCGTACGTAGTGACAAGTCAATTTTTAGAAGCCATTTCCCTTACAACTTCCATAATGGTTTCTTTGGACCAGTAACGATCGTCCCTGCTTAGTTTTCTGTGAGTTATGGAGCTATCTTTGGTGGAAATTATATAGCGCTCTTCCGCCCCCAACTTGAAGGACAGCAGCTCCCTTCCTTTCCCATCGGTTATGGTCACTCGCAGATCTGACTGAACTACACCCTCCACGAAATCCCCCCTGAGCGACATACAGACGCGATTAGAAATTGTCGGCAGCAGCATCAAAGGGATTCGCAATTTGCGGTATTCTGAAAATGCGCGCTACCCCTGTGTACACCCTTAATAGAACCAGTCGTCTGCACTTTCCCAGGTTTCCTGAAGGAACCCTTCAACCGTCTTCTTCGCTTCCTTTGCCCCACCATAAACGCTTAACCCATCCGAACCAGCACGTCGGACAACAAGGGTGCAATCTTCGAACTGATTCTGGAGTCTTTTTAGGAGTTCTTTTTCCAGAGCGGGAATTGCTCCATCAGGAAGTTTCTTTGTGCGATCAATGGTTAACTCAACTTTCATGGTGGCCCTCCTTGAAGGTACTGTATTTATATACAGTATACCTACATGAAAAAATGGTCAACGCTTTATGAGCTCAAAATGCCATTACCATTACGCTGTAGGCCTCGTTTCTAACGTTAAAATGAGGTCAACACAACTTTATAGACGGCTAAAACAATTGTATCATTGCCCCTTAACACACCTGAACCCTTACATGCCTTGAGAATCTAATGACAACAGCTGAAATCCCATTGAAGACTGAGCGACTACACACAGTGGCCCCGTATATTGGGAAAATGCGGCCAGAAATTGCAGGTTGGGCTATCGAGACCGTCTCTAAGCCTGGCGATTTAGTGTATGACCCATTCTGTGGTTCGGGTACTGTCCTTCTTGAGGCATGGTTAAAAGGAAGAGATGCTGTAGGGACTGATCTCAATCCCTATGCATGCTTGATTTCACGGGCAAAACTGAACCCCTATATGCCTCATGATTTAGATAATGTTCATGAGAAATTAGATTATTACGCTACTTTAGTAGCGAAAATAAAACCCACAATAACGCTTGCTGACATTCCTGAATGGGTAAGGGAATTTTACAACCCAGAAACTTTAGTTGATTTATTAGCATGGGTAAAAGTTTTGAAATCAAATAACGATGATTTTGGACTCGCTTGTTTACTTTCCCTTGCTCATCACCAACGTCCAGGGTTTCTCTCATATCCTTCAAGTCATACTGTGCCTTATCTTCGAACAAAGAAGTTTCCGCCATCAGAGTTTCCCGAGCTTTATGAGTACAGGCCAGTGCTCCCTCGGCTCGAAAAGAAAATACTCCGGGTATATAACTCATTACCATCGCTTGATTTTTCTTTGAGCCGAAATATTTATCAGCAAAGCGCTTCATCAATTGAAATTGAGCGCAAGGTTGATGCTATCATTACTAGCCCACCATATATGGGGCAACTTGACTATGCTCGCGATAATAGATTGAGACTTTATCTTATGGGTGTGGAAAACTGGTCAGCATTAAATAAAGAAATTTCACCTAGTGCTACGAGGTTTGTGGAAGAGTTTAGTTTATGCTTAAACTCATGGCGTAAAAACTTACGTCATGGTGGCAAACTTGCTATTTTCGTAGGCACGACCACAAACACTACAAAAAAAAGACTTGATGAAATTGTTATTGACTTGATAAATAATGAATGGCCCGATTATGAGTTAACCGACACTATATCAAGCGAGATCCCTGAATCTCGCCGAGCAAGAAAAAACTGCAAAGGAAGTGTTGCTGAGTCTCTATTAATCTTTGAATACAAATAAGGAAAAAAAGTGAAATCAGTAGCGATGTTCAACAATAAAGGAGGCGTAGGTAAAACAACTTTAACTTGTAACCTCGCCTCTTTTATAGCAATGAATTTTGATAAAAAAGTATTGGTGGTCGATTGCGATCCACAATGCAATTCCACACAACTGATAATGGGTGTTGAAAATTCAGCAGGGCTGTATCTAGACCCAAACCCTACTATAAGCACCATTAAAGATGTTCTACAACCAATAGAAGATGGTGATTCAACTATAAATACTGACTTAACCTTCCTCAAATCAAGCGATAATCGTTTTGGAGTAGACTTATTACCCGGACATCCTTATTTTGCAATAATTGAAGACAGATTAGGTGTTGCCTGGGGGCAACTCAGAGGGAGAGACAGACAAGGTTTTAGACAAACAAACTGGAATACCTTGTTATGTAATTATTTAGAAGATAAATATGATTTAGTTATGTTTGACTTAGGTCCAAGCTTGGGTTCGATAAATAGATCCGTACTCATGGGATGTCAACATTTCCTCACTCCCCTAGGTTCTGATGTATTTAGCATTATTGGTGTAAAAAATATCTCTTCATGGTTGAACAACTGGATTGATGACTACAATCATTCTTGGTCGGCATTAAGTCCAGAGGAGAGAAGTGTTCTTCAAGAACGATTCTCTGTTCTTCCAGAGCCTCGCATTAAAAAGGGCTTTATTGGCTATACAGTTCAATTATATATAACTAAGTCTTATGGGCAAGAACGTCGAGCAACTAAAGCCTATGAGGCTATTATTGGAGATGTTGATAATGAAATCAGAACATCACTAATTGATTTTTACTCTGACAGCCTAATTGCATCTCCTCAAAGTTCTAAGCTGGGTGATATTCAACACTTATATAGTTTGGTTCCTCTCGCCCAAAAACAATCTGTTCCTATTCATGCGCTAACGAGCACGGATGGCCTTGTAGGTTCACAGTTTTCAGCAGTTCGAGAATTCTCAAAAAAAATACGCCCAATTGCTGAAAATTTACTTAAAAATCTTGGCATGTCCGTTCAGGAGTAAAATAATGATAAATTGGCCAGACTCTTTAATCGATGAATTAGCCTCGCGTAGATGTGTTATTTTCATTGGATCTGGGGCATCTGCTTCAGCTAAAAAGCGGATTGGTGAAAATGACATATCACCTCCAACTTGGGCAGGCTTGCTTAAATTATTATTAGAACGGTCTCCTGAGGATGCAATTGGTTCGAAAGAAAATGCTGAATCACTTCTTGAAAAACAAAATTATCTCGATTGTGCTGAAATTATAAGAACAACTTGCCTGCCTAGGGCAGAATACAATCGCTGCATTATTCAAACATTTTCGGGATATGAACCTACTGGGGTACATAAAGCTGTTGAAATTTTAGACCAAAAAGTTGTAATTACTACCAATTTTGATACTTTATATGAAAGTTTATGTCGTCAAGGTCAAGGTAGAGATGGATACTCAGTTATACGATACTATGACGATGGCCTAGTCGCAAGAATGCGCTCTCCAACAAGATTAATAATCAAAGCGCATGGGTGTATAAGCGAGCCCGAAAAAACAATTTTAACAAAGTCTGATTTCTTTAATGCTCGGAGCAAATACTTCGGTTTCTTTGAAGCATTAGAGAGTATCTTTCTAACACATACAATTTTATTTATTGGGTATAGCGTTAATGACCCTGAAATACAATTAATTTTAGAGAACAACATTATTACTTACCCAAGCGCTAACCCGCACTACGCCACAATGTCAAGTGGCTCTCACCCATCAATATTGGCTGCATTCAAAAACACCAATAATATAGATATCTTAGAGTACAATCCAGAAAATGATCACGAACAACTTTTAGAAAGCTTAAATAACTTATGTGATTTAGTTGAAGAAAGAAGAGCGATACATACATAAAATAATTGGTGCTTTAGTTTATATCTAACAATGTCGTAACGTCGGACATTCGATGTTACAGCATTGTTGATTTTTTATAATTAAAAAATTACCCCACATAAATCACTATGAAAAGTTGGCTATATGGATAAAGCACATTAATAAAAACGTTATCTCAGCAGTCAAATCGCAATAAACGCCTATCATTGAATGGTTGATCGTATACCTGCTCTTGGCAGGGTGTAATTAAGCTGCGATGTACTTGTTTCGACAGAATTCCGAAAGATTAGCGCGCACCAACGCCTCAGCGAATGGCGGAGGAACTGCATTTCCACAACGTGCCACCTGCTTATCCTTCGCGTACTTCACGCCCCGGAAATCCTGGTCGATGATGTACCACTCCGGAAAGCCCTGCGCCCGGTATAGCTCATGCGGTTGCAGCATGCGCATGCCAATTTCAACGATACGGTAAACCACCCCATCCAGCGTCACCCGGCCAGTGCTGTCCGGGCCACAGTATTCGCGCAGGAACTCCAGCACCTGCTGCGCACGCTGCTCGTCGTACCCATCAACGGCAAGCAGGGTTTTCACTTCTTCTGCGTGCCCCCGCCGGCGGCAACTGTCACCATTGGCTGGGGTTGTGCAGCCCTTTCGAGCAGGTTAGATGAAACTTCTTTAGATGAAATGTGATCGCTACGTGGTGATTGCCAAAGGAGATTCTGTTGGCTAATTATCAAGAGACTTTCATAGAGAGTAAAAACTTTGTATTACGCGACTCAAAGGTCTTTGCAAAAAAAAAGTGTTAATCATACGTTATACGCAGCCTATGAAACAAACACCAATACTTGACGACTCTTATGCAGATTGCGCGACATCATGGTACGAGATTCTGACCTATCACTGAAGAAATCGACACTCGATCAAATTTTGAATTTTTTTTCTTAATTATTGACATATCTTCTAGGCCTTACGGTACGAGGACTTAGCCTTTTTTACCCTTTCACAACCTCAATTTAACGCCAAAATCAACCCTTGTGCTGAAAAGATTCGATACTAGAATACTCATCATATAGCGAAAAGATTTTTTGCAAGCCCTATATGTAGTATTTAACATTTAAATTTTTACGGCCAGCCAGAAATGAAAAAACCCGGCTGATTAGACCGGGTTCTTCAATCGGTAACTGGAGGTGCGAACTTCACTTACCGTGCCAAATGTATCTGGCGACTGAAGTTAGCTTAAACAAATGAACTGAATTCTTCAAGCGAGGGGACGGAACCAGAACACTTTTGGACACTATAGAGAACCTTGAAGTTTGAAATACAAGTAAATTTTTTTGCCCGGGTTTTTGGTGATTCTTGAACCCCACCCCAACCAAAAATCGTGCTGAATGTATCTGGCGACTACTGATACAGCAACTGCAAAGGCAAGCCCAGTGGTGTTTGCGGCGAGGCGCGATGAACTAAGAGGAAACTGCATGGCATTGCTCCTGTTGTTTTTAAAACTCGCGCACCCGGTGGCGGCCATCATTACGGCCCTGCTGGGATACCTCAAAGACCGCTAACCCTAAGCCCAGGAGGCTATTATGGTTGCATTGCTGTTAAAAATCGTACCCCCGATGTTCGTGATCATTAACGCGATCATCGAGTACGTAAACCAGCGCCCTTAAGCCTGGTTTTGAAAAGGCCCGGAGTAGCGGGCCTTATTAACTTCGTTACAGCAGCTCATCTGGGATTGGCTTCACACCTGAGCTTTCAATGAACTGGATTATCTCCTGCCCAGTTGTGCTACGACCAATTGCTACCGCATACACATGCCCGTTATGCGTAAAATGGTCAATCTCAAAGGTTTTGAGGGGAATGCCTTGGCTTCCATTGCCAGCAGCCTGAACGGTAACTTCTCCTACAAGCAACTTTTGTTTGGGATAATCGTCCATCTTGATCTCCCCATCGAGACCACAACCAATGAATAGATATTCAACTTTCACCTACCATCCTCCTGCTTCTGATAAACCGGATCGTTGCCTTTCGGCTGAGTGATAGAACGTTATTGATAATACCGTAGACGCTCAATAAAATACTCCCAGTACTGCTCAGGTTGTTCTCGGCCCACCTGCTCCGCGTTGAGGGGTATATTCAAACACTCTTTGCAGGCAACGCCTGAGGCGGCAAGATCGACGTTAACTTTGTCGCGCTATTCCTGCGGCTTTGCTGAAATATTCCAGTCAGACATTTATCTAGCCACCTTTGGCGTGTATTCCTTTTTCCAACAATCATACTCAACTGGAATCGGCTCGCCACATGAAGTCTTGATTAACTCGCTTTTTCGATTTCCTTCCGCATTACAACCGACCATGACCACATCTTTCAGGCATTCATCAAAGCGAGTAAACGTTGCGTTGACCGTGTAACTATCTCCCCTCCAATTGACATAAGCCTTGTCAAAAGCCCATTTTGATTTCGCCTGTTCGCTAAACGAACTTCTCAAAAGAGTAAGGATTGCTTCGTAAGCTGAGCCGTATTCACACCAGAGGTCATCCTCATCTTCAATTCTAAATAATTTCATAAGCCAATCGCCTCACTGTTTAAGGCGTATTTTATGCCATATAAAGTCTAAGGAATATGCCTAATCGCTCCAAAACTACACCTCCTGCTGCGGTGCTGCGGCCAGCATGGCGCGATACGCCTTAGCGCTATAAACCGATGCCTCATGATAAGAGGCCCGTAACATTTCCTCCGTCGGTTCCTTCGGCACCAGCACGTAACCATCCGGAATTTCCGGAGAGCTGCCCAACTTGTTAGCCGTCGTTACAGGTTCGGCACCATGTAGCATGGTGGCGCGGCAGGCGTTCCAGATTTTCTGTGCCAAAAATTTATCGCCAATGTTATGCGCCAGCAGGCTGACAATCTGTCCTGCTAGGCCTTTTGGCATTTCCTCCGGCAACATCGGCGCTGGCGAGGCGGTGTATAGCTTGATAACACGATGCGGGTCTGCGTTCGGCGTGACAGGGTTTGCTGTAAACAGGTAGCCGCAGCCGTATTTCTCAACATCACGCAATTCTTGCTCGTCAGTCCACGCAACGACATCAGCTTCGAGCGATGCCAGCGCTAACCACATCGCAGCGAGCGCATTGGCCACATCTTCGTTTACTGTGCCTGGCGTAGCATCGCGCTCTTCTTCAAGCTCCACGATAGTCTGATTTAGCCATTCTTTTAGGGGCGCATTCATCACTTCAATCCCTCCAGCATTGGTAGCCGGTACACAGGTACCGCTTTGTATTCCTCTCCCGATGATTCTGCCATTTCGTTGAGGGCGCTAATTTCTGAGACTAAGGCGTCCTCGCGATAAGCAACGCAGAACTCATCTAAATGCGCCTCACCTTCAGAATCAGCTATGGCATACAGGAACGGCTCGGCCTTCAACACTGCCTGAGCGATTTTAGCCAGGCATTTATCCATCTGCGCCAGCTTGCTCTCAGGGAATCCGGCAACCATAGCGAGTCGCATTTCTGTGCGCGCAATCAACTGCTCTTTGGTGAATTCTTTAGTAATTGTGCTCATGCAGCCGCCTTGTTGTGCGAAAAACGTTTCAGGTCAAAGTCGATTGTTGCCCGCAGGTCACGGAAGACACCGCAGCGTCCATGGCGAACCAGGCCACCCTGAGCCACCGCTACGCGGAGATATTTCTCCGCCGTGGTCCGGTGCAGGCCGAACATCGCAACGACATCATTCGTTGTGATGCGTCCCTGCTCTTTCACCAGTTCGATAATACGGTTGATGATCAGGGTGCGTTCTTTGTCGGTTTTCTTTCTGGCCATCGGTTATTCCCTCCCTGTCAGCTGCTGAACGAGATTTCTGTGGCGACCAATAACACGAACCGCGTCACGCAGTTTGGTCAGTTGCTCCAGCTTGTTTCTGGTGCGGCGGATTTCGCGAGAAATATCCCGCACCGCTGGTACCGCTTCGACTGCGGCGCGCCCTTCAGTGAACGAGGGGATTTCACTCACGATCTGTTCGACCGGTTTTGCTTCTTCCGGCGCGGCAGGTGCCTCCGGTACCGGTTCTTGCTTAACGGGTTCTGTCACAACAGCAAGGGACCAGGTAACGCCTTTGCCCTTCCCGTTCTTCACCACAACGCCCTGGCGCTCCAGCGCGCGAAGAACAGAGACCATTCCGCGGGCATTGCGATTGACGGCCGCAGCCAGCGAAACGGTCGTCATTGCCCCCTGCTCACGCAGTTGCTCTCGGACGACGGCAGGATCAACGGGTTCCGGCTCCTCACCTTTCAGACGCGGCGCCGGATGAACAGGTGCCTTTGGCGTTGACTGCTGAGACTGACCTTTCACGGTACCGAGGAACCAGCCGCCGTCTCCAAAATCGCATAACCCCTGATCACGCTGCTCACGTAACATGGTGAGCGCATCAACCGGGTCGATTTCAAGACGGTCAGCAACTTCGCGGTATGTCGCCCGCCCCATTTTTCCAGTACCTGAATTACGGTTTCCATGTGATTTCCTCTCAAATCAGTCCAGCGTCTTTTCGCTGTTTGTATTTCGCCATCAGCATCTGCGCCGGAGTCGGGCCTCGGTCCTGAGCCGGTGCGGTTAGTGCCCGGCGTACTGGTGGAACAGGTTTCCCATCGAGAACACGCTTCTCCCAGTCGTGGAGTAGATCACCAGCAACGCGAACAAGTTCTTTCTCGCTGAGCTGGCCGTCAGTACCGCGTCTGCGCAGTTCAAGGCAAATGTGATAGAGCACGGGCTGGCTCCACGGGTATTGCTCACTGGTCGGATAGCGAAAAACCAGCTTTCGCCAGCGCCAGTATTCGGACATGACATCGTCAACCGTGATACCGAGAGCGCCATAACCTTCCCGACACCATGCGATGAACTGACCTGGCGACGGCAGGAACGGGCGTTCCTGGCGACGTGCAATGCGCAGCCCGGCATTCACCTGTTCCATGGTGGTGATCCCGTTTTCACGAAATGCCAAAGCCCACTGGCGGCGCAGTTCGTCAAACTCAGACTGGTCGCTGAAGCTATGCACGCTAGCCGGGAATGCTGCACGCAAGGCGCTAAACAGCGCGTTGAAGATTTCAGCGGTCTGCTCGGCGGGCGTGTCCTGCGCATCCCGCAATTCAGGAATGCCGCGGGCTATGCGGGCAAAATTTTCACGGTCTATGCTGACCATCTGCTCAGAAAGACTTTTCATCGAACACCCCGTTGATCCAGTCTGTGTTGTTGAAATCGACCTTGCCCTTCGCGGTGGTCTTCGTTGGCTGTCCACCGCTGCGCAGGCGCTTGGTAGTTAGGTCGTCCCACTTCCTGCGCAGACTTGACGGGCTCAGGATGTTGTCTTTCCAGAAATCATCCTTGTTGGCCCACTTGAACAGATCGCAAATCTCGAAGTGCGTACGTTTGTCCTGGACGCGCATCAGGCGAATTGTGTTAGCCCATTCGACCCATTTCGGTTCGCTCAGGCTGGCATTGACCGTTAGGCGCAGAGAATGAATCCAACGAGCGGCTTTGAGATCGTCAGCAGTTCCCCATGATTTACCTGCCGGGGTGTAAATTCCGTCAGCAGCTTCAGGGTGACGAGAGAGGAATTTTTGAGTCGCCTCGTTTCGGGATTCTTCAGAATTCCGAGACGAAGAGATCTTATTATTTATATTGTTGTTATTATATTGTTGTTCATGATGCGCGGGGAATTGCGCGGTCTTATGCGCGGGTAAATGCGCGGCATGACCCTCGCAAGCCGCGGCACTACTGGCTTCGTCATGCGCGGTGTAATGCTCGCCGTTATGCGCGGGGAATTGTGCGGGTAAATCGTCTATTTTTTGAGCATACTGCTCATAATTTGTGATGGTTATCACAGTGCCTTTTCGCTTCTCTCCAGAACGAGAGATCATTCCTTCGCGCTCGAAAACATCAAGCATCCTGTCCACGGCGTGACGACTACTCGGCTTCCCTTCCCGGTCGCATAATTTCAGCCCCAAATCGGCCGTTGTGGTTACCAGTTGTCCGGTTTGTAAGGGCCATTGACGGCCTTTAAAGTTCGCCGTGTAGGGCTGACGTGCAGCACCCAAAAGAAGGTTCTCCCACAACGTGCGCAGGAACACATCTTTCGCCCAGGGCTTCTTCAGTACGCTCCGGTACAACGGGATGAATCCGGTCTTATGGTTCTCCATCCGGTTGCTCCTGATGGCACTACGTGCCGCAAAATCGGCATAAGCGACATTTGACATGCTATGCCCCTTTTGCCTGGTGTTTAGTACATGCGTTTGTCATAATGACCTCGCAATTACGTCCCGTTTTTGCATCCGAAAGCCGTTGGTGTTCGCGCACCGCGGCTTTCACCTTAAATTCGACATGATTCACTGCACACCTCACATTACGCTTGGGCTCATGACCGCAAGACCACTAAGAACCTGAACAACAGCCTCCCCAGGCAGAAGCGCCAGCAGGTGTTCAATGCCCTCCCTCACCTCTTTCACCAGCTGGTGCTGCGGCGCCCTCAGAATCACCGCGCGTTTCGCTTCGCCGATCTCCTTCTCCATCGCTGCATAGCGCGTCATAAAGCAGTCCTGCGGTACCAGGCGTCCACGGAACTCAAGCGGTAGAACGGCGATGATCGCGGGCGACAGCTGGCTGATGTTTTTGCGTGCATACTCCGTATCACCATCGAGCCAGCGGAAGAGTTTCTGACGCTTACGGCTCAGGTCTTCAGGAAAATCGAGCCCGGCGCCGCCCTGTCGCTCCCATTCCTCAACGATGATTCCGGCAACGACATCCTGGTTATCCAGTGACGCTGCCCAGGCACGAACGGCGTCGCGGATCTGTTCATGCTTATCTGCCGCGCTGGGCTGATTGCGATTTATCATCGCCGCCGTAGGTAATCCGGTATTTTGTTGATATGAAATGGCATGCATGGTCAGGACTCCTTTTTTGGCAGCCCGTCTGTGGGATTGGGGTATGCTTCGGGATCAATTTCATGAGGTGTAATTTGCCAATTAAGGAACTGACAAAGCGCACGAACTCGTGACGTTGGGACTTTTCCAGAATTCATCCATCGACTAACCGCCTGAGATGAAAGGCCCATAGCCTCACCAAGCGCAGTTTGAGTAGTGATTGATTTCACTTTTTTCTTAAGTTGCTCGTTCATGACTCCTCCTTAGGTTGTGAACAAGCATACACATTGAAACTGAACGTTTCAAATAAATTACTCTAATTTGTTTCAGTTACTTCTGAAACATAGGGTTGTAAAATGGAAAGTATGAATACCGAAACCAATAAAGTTTTCGCATACAGGTTCAACCAAGCTCTTACTGAGCATGGTTGGAATCTTTCCGATTTAGCCCGCCGCGTTGGTGTTACGCCGCAGGCGGCACAGAAGTGGGCGAAAGGAATTTCTATACCGCGCGGTCTGAAGCTCAAGTCCCTCGCCGAAGTAACTGGAAAGCCCGAACACTGGTACTTCATGCAGCCAGACACAGATGATCCTGAGGTGATGGCTCAGCTCGGTATTCCCAAAAAACTAGATGTTACCGAAGAGGCCCTTCTTGCTATCTTTAATCAGCTCCCCGAAGCTGAAAAATTACGCCTTATCATTCATGCAAAGGGCGTTTTGAAAGAACTGGAAGAGCTGAAAGATGATGTTGGTGATCTGATAAAAAACCTAAACCGCTAACCCCTCCCTACTTTCCAACGCTGGCATTGCCGGCGTTTTTTTACGCCCTTAATTACTAAAGTTAGTTTCAATTCGCTTGACCATTGAAATAATTGGTTGTAAATTTAAGCCATCGACAACAAGCGCATCGTTGTCAGGTGAAAAACGTTCCGCTGGCCGGCGACAAGGCAAAGAGGATGAGATGATTGATTTTGCACGCAAACCAGCACAGCAGCAGGCCGTTCGCCTCAACTGGATTACAGTCAGAATCCGCCAGATTTGTTACATACTGGCTCAAAAAGGAAATCCGTAATGAACACTTTATTCGCACTGGTTCTGACGGTTATTTCCCTCAACGGTGAATCGCAAAATGTAGTTATCGATGTCTATGACAGCCAGCAACAGTGCCAGGCAGCTGCTGTTGAGCAAAACGTGAATGGTGAGTGCTGGCCTGTCGAGGAAATTATTCGTAACGGCGAGATCCCGGCAAGCCTGTAAGGAGCGGAAATGAAGAAAGAATGCGGATACTGCCGAAAGCCCGTTGAGGCGGGGAAAGAAGTTAAACGCACCTTGCTTTATTTTTGTGGCAATAATCTTGCCCGTAAAGAAAAAGAGTATTGCTCAAAACAGTGTGCTGAAAAAGACCAGATGGCACACGAAGCGTAATTAACAGCCCTTTAATTTGAAAAGTAAAATTCGCCATTTATTTGGCGTGGATTCTTACACCCTGAATAAACCAAAAGGAATATTTTATGGAAATCTTAAAAGTCGAATTAAATCTGAAAGCAGTTAACAAAAGCATCGCTTTATTCAACTGCGACAAGAAAGTTTCTGGCCTGATTCATACCACTGAAAACGGTGAAACAACCGTTGTACTTGATGGCGGTTATGTTCTTGACTCGTTCGATTGTCCGCATTGCGCAATCGAGGCTATCAGCCTGCTGGCCGTGAAAATTAAAGATGGTGAAATGAGCGGGCACGGCAGCTATCGCCAGCATAAGCGCAACTTCATGGAGCGTGCATTCATCACTGTCCATTAAAAAGCCCACCGAAGTGGGCCTGCCTGTCCGGTCTCACCGACCAAAGCGAACCGGACATCCCCAGGTAAATACGAGGTGTCTTTCAGGCACCTCCAGTCTACACGATAAGAGGATCAAGTGTCATGACTAACACGAACCCTGTATTTCTTGTTCGAAGAGCAAAAAAACAATCTGGTCAGCCTGATGCAGTTTTATGGTGCAGCGAGGACTTTGAAACCGCTAATGCCACCCTGGATTATTTACTGCTTAAGTCCGGTCGCAAATTTAAAGACTATTACAAAGCGGTCGCAACTAATTTCCCTGTTGTAAACGAACTTCCACCGGAAGGCGAAATTAGTTTTACCTTCTGTGATTATTATCAGCTCGATAAAGGCAAAATGAACTGGGAGCAGATCCCTGGGGTTTCTCTGCCCGAGCATCCTGCAACACAAAAAGCGGAAATGGCCGAAGCCACGGTCGTTAATGGCGTTGACACGTCTACTGGTGAAATCGTCGACGAACAGGCTTTTAACGAGGCTGATGCAGTTCCTCCGACCAATTCTGATCTGAAGATTGACGAAGGCGACGACGAAAACACGCGCTACCCAATCGTGCAGATGTCGTTCCGTAAGCAGCTGCTGTCGCAGCTTACGTCGGATGAACTTCGCTACCATCTCACGCAGGCGGAATATCAGGAAATAAGCACGCTGGAAATGGACACTGATAACGGGTACGTCCAGAACCTGCTGCTGGCAGCCGCAAGAGTAGAAAAAATCCAGACTCTGGATATGCCATTTTTGTGGAAGTACACCCGAGCCGTCAGAGACGTTTTCGATATGGAAAAACGTCACGAGCTCTCTCTGATTTTGAAGTTCACGCAAGTGTGGGCAGAAACATCACACCTCGATCGTGGAATTTTGACAAAAGAATGGGCCAAAGGTAACCGCATCAGCGCAGTGCAGCGTACTGACTCCGGTACTAATGCCGACGGGGGCTATAAAACGGACCGCGGCGAAGGGGCGCACCATACGCTTGATTCTCTTGATCTTGAAATTGCCTGCGCCCTACTTCCCATGGATTTCAACCCACACGAAATACCAGGTAGCGTGCTGCGCCGCGCGAAGGAGATCGTCGCTAAAAAAGAGGAACCGTGGAAATCATGGAGCAACATCCTGCGTAATCAACCGGGGGTGCTGGCAGTGAACCGCACTGCAATCTTCAATCTCGTGCGTATCGCTCCTGAGAACATCCACAAGACCCCTGCTGCTCATCTGGAATTTGTTAATCGAACAATGACCACAAATTTCAACTCCACGACCGAGTTAATGCCGCTGCCTTCTGCCGCCCCAGTTATTTCACGTGAAGACGTGGACAAGCAGCTGGCAGCCGAACGTGGAGAATTTGTCGAGGGTATTAGCGACCCAACAGATCCGAAATGGGAAACAACCCACCGTATGGCCACCACTACTCACGAAGAGAATTTACAACGGATTCGTGAAGAAGGTGCGCGCCGCCGCGCTGAGGAAGTGAAAGAGCAGCCGGAAATCACAAGTATGGGCAACGGCATGTTTTCCATTGAAGTCCTGCTCAACCAGAGCGCCTCAAATGAAGTAGAAAAAACGGAAGTGGAGACCACCAGCAATGTGCAGGTTCAAGAGAATAACAGTAATGAAGAACCGACTTGTGATGCGCTGTCACCTGGCAAAGTCGTATTGCAGCCAGGTGACGGCAGTGCTGACGCTGGTGAGGAACCAGCTACCGTAGAGCCGTCTGCCGCTGAGATTCTAGCCACCAGCGCGCCGAGTCTCGCCAGCCGGGATCGGGATGATGCAACCCAAATTTCTGATTCAGTAGACCAGAACGAGCCAGAATCGGCACAAAACGAACCAGAAGTGCCGCAGGGAGAACCAGCTGTTGAGTATCCTGCTTATTTCGAGCCAGGCCGCTATGAAGGTCTTCCGAACGAGGTTTACCACGCCGCTAACGGCATCAGCTCTACCCAGGTAAAAGATGCGCGCGTGTCGCTGATGTACTTCAATGCGCGCCACGTTGAAAAAACCATCGTCAAAGAGCGCTCCGCAGTTCTGGACATGGGCAACTTAGTACATGCGCTGGCGTTGCAGCCTGAACAGCTGGATGCAGAGTTCAGCATTGAACCGGTTATCCCTGAAGGCGCATTAACCACCACGGCGACACTGCGCACCTTTATCGATGAGTACAACGCCAGCCTGCCGGCGCTGCTGTCTGCCGACGACATCAAGGTGTTACTGGAAGAGTACAACGCTACCCTGCCCGCTCAGGTGCCGCTGGGCGCTAGCCTGGAAGAAACAGCGCAGAACTATATGACGCTTCCAGCTAACTTCCAGCGTATCGATGCAGACCAGAAGCAGACGGCAACGGCAATGAAAGCCTGCATCAAAGAGTACAACGCCACCCTGCCGACGCCGGTTAAAACTAGCGGCAGCCGTGACGCGCTGCTCGAGCAGTTAGCGATCATCAACCCTGACATGGTGGCGCAGGAAGCACAGAAGCCACAACCGCTGAAAGTCTCTGGCACGAAGGCCGATCTGATTCAGGCCGTGAAGACAGTCAAACCAGATGCCGTGTTTGCCGACGAGCTGCTGGATGCCTGGCGCGATAACCCGGAGGGGAAAGTGCTGGTCACCCGCCAGCAGCTGGGCACCGCACTGAATATTCAAAAAGCGCTTCTGGCTCACCCGACCGCCAGCATGCTGCTGACCCACCCGAGCCGCGCCGTCGAGGTGAGTTACTTCGGCTTTGACGAGGAGACGGGCCTGGAAGTTCGTGTGCGCCCTGACCTTGAGATCGACCTGGACGGTGTGCGTATCGGCGCAGACCTGAAAACTATCAGCATGTGGAACGTAAAGCAGGAAAGCCTGCGCGCCAGACTGCACCGGGAAATCATTGACCGCGACTACCACCTGAGCGCGGCCATGTACTGCGAAACAGCGGCGCTAGACCAGTTCTTCTGGATTTTCGTCAACAAAGACGAGAACTACCATTGGATCGCCATCATCGAGGCATCCGCTGAACTGCTGGAGCTGGGCATGCTCGAGTACCGCAAAGCGATGCGCGCTATCGCAACCGGATTCGACACAGGTGAATGGCCAGCACCAATCACAGCCGACTATACCGACGAACTGAACGACTTCGACCTGCGCCGTCTTGAAGCGCTGCGTACACAGGCATAAGGGGAATGATGATGGAAAACATGAATATCGTAACTGCTGAGCAGCAGGCTCCTAACACTATCTCTGCCAGCAACTCAATTTTCAACGTTCAGGCATTGGGTCAGTTGCAGGCTTTTGCCGGGCTGATGGCCCAGTCTGTCGTTACAGTACCTGTGCACCTGGCAGGTAAGCCTGCGGATTGCATGGCGATTGTTATGCAAGCCATGCAGTGGGGCATGAACCCTTACGCGGTGGCGCAAAAAACTCACCTCGTCAACGGCCAGTTGGGTTACGAAGCGCAGCTTGTTAACGCTGTAATCACCAGTTCTAGCGCCATTCAAGGCCGTTTTCATTATCGCTACGGCGGCGACTGGGAACGTTGCACCAAAACCAAAGAAGTGACCCGTGAAAAAATGGGTAAGAACGGTAAGTACACTGTTGCCGAACGCGTTCGCGACTGGACTGATGAAGATGAAGAAGGTCTCTATGTTCAAGTCGGAGCAATTCTTCGTGGGGAAAGTGAAATCACCTGGGATAAACCTCTTTACCTGTCGCAGGTGGTTACACGAAATTCGCCGCTGTGGGTTTCAAAGCCCGACCAGCAAATAGCCTACCTCGGCGTGAAATATTGGGCGCGCTTGTACTGCCCACACGTGATCCTAGGCGTTTACACGCCTGATGAGATTGAACAGCCCACCGAAAGGGAAATTAACCCGGCACCGGTTCAGAAAATGAGCCTGGCTGATATCAAAGGTGAAAATGTAGTAAACACGCAGGATTCTCAGGAGCCATCTGTAAATATCGACATCCTGGCCAAGGATTTCCGCGACCGCATTGAGGCCGCTCAGGATGTGGATAGCGCCAAAGCGCTGCGTGCCGACATCGAAACCGCGAAAGCTACGCTGGGATCCGCACTGTTCACCGAGCTGAAAAACAAAGCCGTGAAGCGTTACTACCTAGTGGATGCACGCAACAAGTTGGAAGCGGCGATCAACTCCCTGCCCCAGCCCGACGAGCCGAATGCCGCTGACCGATTCGCGGAAGCCGAGCGCGTGCTGGCATCTTCAAAGCGTCACCTGGGCGACGAACTGCACGATCAGTTCAGCATCACCCTAGCGGATATGAGACCGGAATACGTGGACTAAGGGAGGCGGGAGGTTCCGCCCTCCCGGTAACGATATGCAACTAATTAACCGAAGCAAACAATCGCCACTTGCACGCCGGGCATGTGAGGCAGCACTGGCGAAGCATGTGGAAATTTACGGTGAATTTGGAAGGCAGAAGACCAAGACCACCTACACCGTAGTGGTGGATGGAATAAAGGTCACCGTGGAAGTTGTTAACCGCCGGGCCAGCTACGTCGCGACAGCCATGAACAGTGCGCGCCGGCTGCGCAATCTTCCCGGGCAGGTTGCCTGATAACGATTTATCAACGTCATAACACCGGCACTTATATACTCGTGCCGGTTACCTGAGGTGAAACATGTCGCAGGTAATTTACGATTCTGAATGGGGCGTTGCTTCAAAACTAAAAGAGAAGACAGGCCTCACAGATCGTCAGATTAAAAGCTATCGCCAAACCCTCTGGGTCGAAGGTGTTCATTTTAAGAGAATCCCATTGGATGGAAGCAGCTCCGAAGAGCGAGGACTTGTTTGGTACAACATCCCAAACATTAACAGGTTTGTGAAGGAGGCATAATGGCTGCAATGCCAACGGGTGTTGAGATCCACAACAATAAAATACGAATAAGCTTCAAGTTTCAGGGTGTGAGATGTCGAGAAACATTGAAGGGATGGATCGTAAATGCTTCAAATATTAAAAAAGCTGGGAATCTAAGAGCTAAAATTGTTAGCGAGATTCAACTGGGCACTTTTGACTACCGGACAGTGTTTCCGGAGTCAAAGGTAGCAGCAAAGTTTTATACATCTAAAAATATTACGACGTTCGCTGACCTTGCATCAACCTGGTATGAAAACCATAAAATTGATCTCTCACCCAATGCGACAAGAAGCTATGGGATAGCTGTAAGAACGTTAACAAAACTAATTGGCCCTGAAACGCTGGTTGCATCCATCACCAACAGCGACATTCTGGGCTGGAGAAAGGAATTACTGACTGGCGAGACTAACTATGCTCCAGAAAAGAGGAAAAATAAAACCGGCCGCGCCGTAAGAACAGTAGATTATTATTTAGCCATCCTGCGACAAATCCTCGACTATGCTGTTAAAAATAAAGTCATTTCATATCAACCATATGTCGGGATTAAAAGGCTTCGCAAAGGGCAAACAAAACCAGATCCGCTTCTGAGACATGAGTTTGAGCAGTTGAAAGAGACTGCTCCGGCTCAGCAGAAAAACATGTGGCAATTTTTTGCTTACACCGGCGTTCGGCCCGGGGAGCTTTGCGCTCTTGCCTGGGAGGATATCGATCTTAATTCCGGCGAAGCCAACATTGCGCGCAATCTAACTCAGGAAGGCTTGTTTGGACCACCCAAAACTGAAGCTGGATACCGGACGATAAAGTTACTGGAGCCGGCTCTGGAAGCTTTGCGAGCTCAAAAAGAACTTACCGGGAGTGCCCCTAAGGTACCAATCACTTTTCACCACCGGGAGTTCGGAAAAACGGAAACGCAGAAACTGCACTTTGTATTTGTGCCCCGACCTCAGAAAGGAAGGCAAGCTGCCTATTATTCAGTCAGCTCAATTGTGTCACTATGGGATATTACGGTAAGACGATCGGGCATTCGCCGTAGACGCCCCTATCAATTGCGTCATACATACGCGTGCTGGATGTTGTCGGCAGGTGCTAATCCTGCTTTTATAGCGAATCAGATGGGTCATGAGAATGCAGAGATGGTCTTCCATGTATACTCTGCGTGGATAAATGCTCTCGATAGCGATCAGGTATCATTTTTGAATCAGCGCTTTGGCGGATATGCTAATGCCCCCATAGTGCCCCTGAAGCTAAAAACAAAATAGTTAATTGCTTGATTTTCCGGTGATATTTAATGAAAAAGCTGTTTGTCCAGTTTTATCTTCTGCTGTTTGTCTGCTTTCTGGTGATGACCATGCTGGTCGGGCTGGTCTATAAGTTCACCGCCGAGCGCGCGGGCCGGCAGTCGCTGGACGATCTGATGAAAAGTTCGCTCTACCTGATGCGCAGCGAACTGCGGGAAATTCCGCCGCACGACTGGGCGCGGACGATGAAAGAGCTGGATTTGAACCTGTCATTCGATCTTCGTATCGAACCGCTTAAGGATTTCGACTTAGACGCGCCTGCCATGCAGCGGCTGCGCGACGGCGATATCGTGGCGCTTGACGAGAAGTACACCTTCATTCAGCGCATTCCCCGCAGCCACTACGTGCTGGCCGTGGGGCCTGTGCCCTATCTCTACTATTTGCACCAGATGCGGCTGCTGGACATGGCGCTGCTGGCGTTTATCGCCATTTCCCTCGCGTTTCCGGTCTTCATCTGGATGCGCCCGCACTGGCAGGACATGCTGAAGCTGGAATCCGCCGCGCAGCGTTTTGGCGAAGGGCATCTGGCCGAGCGGATACATTTCGACAGTGGGTCCAGCTTCGACCGCCTGGGGATTGCCTTTAACCAGATGGCGGATAACATCAACGCGCTGATTGCCAGTAAGAAACAGCTGATTGACGGTATTGCTCACGAGCTACGTACCCCGCTGGTACGCCTGCGCTACCGCCTCGAGATGAGCGAGAACCTTACCGAGGCGGAGTCTCTGGCGCTCAATCGCGATATCAGTCAGCTTGAAGCGCTGATAGAAGAGCTGCTGACCTACGCGCGCCTGGACCGACCGCAAACCGAACTCAATCTCACCACGCTGGATCTGCCCGCCTGGGTACGCACCCACATCGAAGATGTTCAAAGCGTTAATCCGCAGCGCACGCTGCTGACCGCCCTCGCACCGGGAGATTACGGGGCGCTGGATATGCGCCTGATGGAGCGCGTCCTGGATAATCTGGTCAACAACGCCATGCGTTACAGTGTCACAACCCTGCGGATCGGTTTAGATCTGCAGGGAAGCCAGGCCACGCTGACGGTTGAAGATGACGGCCCCGGCATTGCCGCCAAGGAGCGCGAGAAGGTGTTCGAGCCTTTTGTGCGCCTTGATCCAAGCCGCGACCGCGCCACGGGCGGCTGCGGCCTTGGGCTGGCGATTGTCCATTCCATCGCGCAGGCACTGGGTGGGTCCGTTCGCTGCGGCGAGAGCGAGCTTGGCGGCGCGTGCTTTACCTTTCACTGGCCGGTCTACCACAACATTCCCCTTCCCGTTCCTGCATGACCTTAACCGCACGCTGGCTTGACCCGGCGTGCTGTGCTATACCGTAAGTATGTTGTAACTAATGAGAGGCACTATGGCGACTTACGATCTCATCGAGCGGCTGAACACCACCTTCCGGGAAATCGAGCACGCGCTGCTCACCCTGTCAGAGCATTTGCAGAGCTGCCGGCTGCTGGCCGCGCGCGTTTTTTCCCTGCCCGACGTGGTCAAGGGCGCTGAGCACGATCCGCTGGCGACCATTGAAGTGAAACAGCATATCGGCAGCGCCGGGCTGACGCTGGCGCTTGCGCACTATCGTCATCTGTTTATCCAGCAACAGTCGGAAAACCGCAGCAGCAAGGCCGCCGTGCGCCTGCCCGGCGTTATCTGCCTGCAAACCGATGCGCAGACGCGGGAGTCGCTGGAAGCGCAGATCGCCCATATCAACGCGCTGAAAGCCGCATTTGAAAAGATCGTGACCGTAGAGTCAGGCCTGGCCCCCGCCGCCCGCTTTGAATGGGTGCACCGCCAGCTGCCCGGGCTGATCACGCTTAACGCCTACCGCACGCTGACGACGCTGCGCCGTCCCGCCACGCTGCGCTTTGGCTGGGCCAACAAGCACATCATCAAAAACTTTACCCGCAATGAGGTTCTCGCCCTGCTCGAAAAAAGCCTGCGCGCGCCGCGGACGGTGGCGCCGTGGTCCCGCGAGCAGTGGATCGAGCGTCTGGAGCAGGAGTATCAAAGCATTGCGTCGCTGCCGCCGCAGGCCCGCCTGAAGATCAAACGTCCCGTGAAGGTGCAGCCCATCGCTCGCGTCTGGTATTCCGGGGAACAAAAGCAGGTGCAGTATGCCTGCCCGACGCCGCTGATTGCGCTCTATGACGAGGACCAGGGAGCGGCGGTGCCGGATATTGGCGAGCTGCTGAACTACGATGCCGAAAACGTTCAGCATCGCTATAAGCCCCAGGCGCAGCCGCTGCGTCTTATCATTCCGCGGCTGCACCTGTACGTTGCAGCGTAACTATTTCAGGCTTCCGACCATCGCTTCCGGCCGGACCCAGGCGTCAAACTCGTCCTCCGTCAGGTAGCCCAGCGACAGCGCGGAGGCCTTGAGCGTGAGCCCCTCTTTGTGCGCCTTCTTGGCAATTTCGGCGGCTTTATCGTAACCGATATGGGTATTAAGCGCCGTTACCAGCATCAGCGACTCGTTCAGCAGCTGGCTGATGCGCTCGCGGTTAGGCTCAATGCCGACCGCACAGTGCGCGTTAAAGCTCTCCATCCCGTCCGCCAGCAGGCGAACCGATTGCAGAACGTTGTGGATCACCATCGGGCGATAGACGTTAAGCTCGAAGTTGCCTGACCCGCCGCCCATGTTCACGGCCACGTCGTTGCCCATCACCTGGCAGCAGAGCATGGTCATGGCTTCGCACTGGGTCGGATTGACTTTCCCCGGCATGATCGAGCTGCCCGGCTCGTTTTCAGGAATGCTGATTTCGCCGATGCCGCAGCGCGGGCCGGAGGCCAGCCAGCGCACGTCGTTGGCGATTTTCATCAGCGACGCCGCCAGCCCCTTCAGCGCGCCGTGGGCGTGGACCAGCGCATCGCAGGTCGCCAGCGCTTCAAACTTATTCGGCGCGGTCACGAACGGCTGTCCGGTAATCGCCGCCAGCTCTTCGGCAACGCGCACCGCGTACTCCGGATGGGTATTGAGCCCGGTACCGACCGCCGTACCGCCGAGGGCCAGCTCCGACAGGTGCGGCAGGCTATTATCGATGTGCTTCAGGCTGTGCTCCAGCATCGCCACCCATCCGGAGATCTCCTGGCCGAGCGTCAGCGGCGTGGCATCCTGCAGGTGCGTACGGCCAATTTTGACGATATCGCGGAAGGCCTGCGCTTTCTCATTAAGCGTAGTTTTAAGAACCTTCAGCTGCGGAATAAGCTGTTCGCGAATAGCGATAACCGCCGCCACGTGCATCGCGGTCGGGAAGACGTCGTTAGAGCTTTGGCTTTTGTTGACGTCATCGTTCGGGTGGATTTTTCGCTCCATCCCGCGCACGCCGCCCAGCAGCTCGCTGGCCCGGTTCGCCAGCACCTCGTTCATGTTCATGTTGCTCTGGGTGCCGGAGCCGGTCTGCCAGATGGCAAGGGGGAATTCCTCGGGATGCTTGCCCGCCAGCACTTCGTCGGCGGCGCTGATGATGGCGGTGGCTTTCTCTGCCGCCAGCAGGCCAAGATCCTGATTCACTTTAGCCGCCGCGCGCTTGGTAAGCGCCAGCGCCTGAATCAGCGAGACGGGCATCTTTTCGGTAGAAATACGGAAATGCTCCAGCGAACGCTGGGTTTGCGCGCCCCATAGCCTGTCTGCCGGAACCTCGATTGCGCCCATCGAGTCTTTCTCATGGCGTACCGTAGTCATTACTTTCTCCTTGATAACAAAGATGGGATTGCTCACATGCCTGAAGGATAAGTATTGATGACTTCTGGGAAACGATATGGCGCTTTGTGCGCTCTTTTATGTGTCGGGTGGCGCTTACCCGACCTACCGGAAACGGTGGTCGGGTAATGTGGTCAGATTACTTCACGCACGCAGAACACTGTGAAGACTGGATCTGCTTGAAGAAGTCGTTGCCTTTGTCATCCACCAGGATAAACGCCGGGAAGTCTTCCACTTCAATTTTCCAGATGGCTTCCATACCCAGCTCCGGATATTCCACGCACTCCAGGCTCTTGATGCTGCCCTGCGCTAGCACCGCTGCCGGGCCGCCGATGCTGCCGAGGTAGAAGCCGCCGTGCTTGTGGCACGCGTCCGTCACCTGCTGGCTGCGGTTGCCTTTCGCCAGCATGATCATGCTGCCGCCGTTGGCCTGAAGCTGATCAACGTAAGAGTCCATGCGGCCCGCCGTGGTCGGACCTAACGAGCCGGACGCATACCCATCAGGCGTTTTCGCCGGGCCCGCGTAGTAAATCGGATGATCTTTAATGTACTGCGGCAGGCCTTCGCCGTTGTCCAGGCGCTCTTTCAGCTTCGCGTGCGCGATGTCGCGGCCGACGATAATCGTGCCGTTCAGAGAAAGGCGCGTCGAGACCGGATATTGGGAAAGCTGCGCCAGGATCTCGTTCATCGGACGGTTCAGGTCAACGCGTACCGCCTCGCCCTCGCCCGCTTTACGCAACGCTTCAGGGATGTATTTTCCCGGGTTATTTTCCAGCTTTTCGATCCAGATGCCGTCGCGGTTGATCTTCGCCTTGATGTTGCGATCCGCCGAGCAGGAGACGCCCATGCCGACCGGGCAAGACGCACCGTGACGCGGCAGGCGGATCACGCGGATGTCGTGAGCGAAATATTTACCGCCAAACTGCGCGCCGAGCCCCAGGTTTTGCGCTTCGGTCAGCAGCTCTTGCTCAAGCTGCACGTCGCGGAAAGCCTGGCCGTGTTCGTTACCCTCGGTTGGCAGGCCGTCGTAATATTTGGTTGACGCCAGCTTCACGGTTTTCAGGGTGCTTTCCGCCGAGGTCCCGCCAATCACAAACGCGATGTGGTACGGCGGGCAGGCCGCGGTGCCGAGCGTACGCATCTTCTCAACCAGATAGTTCTTCAGCTTGCCGGGAGTGAGCAGCGCTTTGGTCTCCTGGTAGAGATAGGTTTTGTTGGCCGAGCCGCCGCCCTTGGCGATGCACAGGAATTTGTACTCGTCGCCGTCCACGCTGTAGAGGTCAATCTGCGCGGGCAGGTTGGTGCCGGTATTAACCTCTTTGTACATGTCCAGCGCCGCGTTTTGCGAATAGCGCAGGTTGTCTTCGGTGTAGGTGTTGTAAACGCCGTGCGCCAGCGCCGCTTCGTCACCGCCGCCGGTCCAGACGCGCTGGCCTTTTTTGCCGGTAATGATCGCCGTGCCGGTATCCTGGCAGGTTGGCAGAATGCCCTTGGCGGCAATATCGGAGTTGCGCAGGAACTGCAGCGCAACGTATTTATCGTTTTCGCTGGCCTGCGGATCGCTCAGGATATCGGCAACCTGCTGCTGGTGCGCGGGACGGAGCATAAAGGAGGCGTCGTGGAAGGCCTGCTGCGCCATCAGCGTGAGCGCCTGCGGGTCAACCTTGAGGATCTCCTGGCCTTCGAACTCAGAGACGGAAACGTAATCGCGGGTTAAGAGGTAATACTCGGTCTGATCCTTACTCAGCGGGAAAGGATCTTGATAATGGAAGGGTTTATTCGACATTGTTCTCTCACTTACTGCTTCGGTCTGGTTAGTGAGGGCAGATGTTCCGCTGCCCGGCTTAAAAGCGAGTTAGCTTATCCTACACAATTTTTTAACAAAAACTGAGACTAGTACGACTTTTTGCATCCGAAGGTTACTTCCACGCGGTTTATTGCTTTAATACGCGAAGTTAATTTCACATTAAAATCAGGGCTTGATAATGCAAAAACTCATCAACTCGGTGCAAAACTACGCCTGGGGAAGTAAAACTGCGTTAACGGATCTCTACGGTATCGCCAACCCGGATAACCTGCCGATGGCAGAACTGTGGATGGGCGCACACCCGAAGAGCAGCTCAAAAATTGCTGACGCAAACGGTGAAACCCGCAGCCTGCGCGACGCAATCGACGCGGATAAAGCCGCGCTGCTGGGCGAAAAGGTGGCGAATCGCTTCGGTGAACTGCCGTTTCTGTTTAAGGTTCTGTGCGCCGACCAGCCGCTTTCCATTCAGGTTCACCCGAATAAAAAAGCCTCTGAGATTGGCTTTGCGAAGGAGAATGACGCCGGCGTCCCGCTAGACGCCGCAGAGCGTAACTACAAAGATCCTAACCACAAGCCGGAGCTGGTTTTCGCCCTGACCCCCTTCCTGGCGATGAACGCCTTCCGGGAATTTTCAGAGATCATTTCCCTGCTCCAACCTGTCGCGGGCGCCAACAACGCCATCGCCCACTTCCTGGAAAACCCGAACGCCGAAGGCCTGAGCCAGCTGTTTGCCAGCCTGCTGAACATGCAGGACGAGGAGAAATCGCACGCGCTGGCGGTGCTTAAGGCCGCGCTGAACGACCATCAGGGCGAGCCGTGGGACACGATCCGCCTCATTTCAGAATTCTATCCTGACGACAGCGGCCTGTTCTCCCCGCTGCTGCTGAACGTGGTGAAGCTGAACCCGGGCGAAGCGATGTTCCTGTTCGCAGAAACGCCGCACGCCTATCTGCAGGGCGTCGCGCTCGAGGTCATGGCCAACTCCGACAACGTACTGCGCGCGGGCCTGACGCCGAAGTATATCGACATCCCCGAGCTGGTTGCCAACGTCAAGTTTGTCGCCAAGCCGGCGGCCGAGCTGCTGACCCGGCCCGTGCAGCACGGCGCGGAGCTGGACTTCCCTATTCCTGTAGAGGATTTTGCGTTCTCACTGCACGATCTGAGCCAGACAGAAACGGCTATCGCTCAGGAGAGCGCGGCAATCCTGTTCTGCGTGGAAGGCGAAGCTACCCTGCACAAGGGCGAGCAGCGTCTTGTCCTTAAGCCCGGCGAGTCGGCATTCGTGGCGGCAAATGAATCTCCGGTCAGCGTGAGCGGCACCGGCCGCCTGGCGCGCGTTTTCAATAAGCTATAGGCCGTTTACTGAATTTTTTAACAAATGTTGCTAAGCTAGATAAAGACTTTATCACCGGGCGGTTATGGACCGCCTGGTTTCATTTTAGGGATAATCGCAATGAAAAAATCGGTCGTAGCGGTAGGCGTAATTGTTGCTTTAGGCGTGGTCTGGACGGGTGCTTCATGGTTTACCGGCAAGCAGCTGGAAGGCCGTCTGGCCGAGATGATGGCGCAGGCAAACAGCGAAATTAAGCGCAGCGCGCCTGAAGCGGGCATTGAGCTGAGCTACCAGAATTACCAGCGCGGCGTCTTTACCAGCCATATGCAGGTCGTGGTGAAGCCCGTCGCGGGCAGCCAAAATTCATGGCTCAAGCCTGGGCAAAGCGTGGTGCTGGACGAAGCGGTCAGCCACGGCCCTTTCCCGCTGGCGCAGCTGAAGAGATTTAATCTGATCCCCTCAATGGCGTCTGCCAGAACCGTATTGGTCAACAATGAGATAACGAAACCGCTCTTTGACATGGCTAAAAATACGTCTCCGTTTGAGATCAACACCCGCATCAGCTATTCCGGTGATACCCATTCCGATATCGATCTGAAAGCGCTGAACTACGAAAACGGCACCGATAAGGTGGCCTTCAGCGGCGGTAATTTCCAGCTTGACGCCGACCGCGAGGGTAAAACCGTCTCCCTGACGGGTGAAGCCGGAAGCGGCCTGGTCAATGCGGTTAACGAATACAACCAGAAGGTTCAGCTCACCTTTAATAACATCAAAGCCAGCGGCAACAGCCGCATGACCGACTTTGATGAGCGTATTGGCGACCAAAAGCTGAGCCTTGAAAAGCTCGCCATTGCCGTTGAGGGCAAAGAGATGGCGGTGCTGGAGGGGATGGATCTCGACGGTAAATCCGACGTTTCCAAAGACGGCAAGAGCATCAACACGCAGCTGGATTACACCCTTAAGAGCCTGAAGGTGCAGAATCAGGATCTGGGCACCGGCAGGCTTTCGATGAAGATCGGCAATATCGACGGCAAAGCGTGGCATGAATTTAGCCAGAAATACGGCAAAGAGAGCCAGGCCCTGCTCACCGACGCCGCGCTGCAGCAGAACCCGGAAGTGTATCAGCAGCAGGCCATGGCCGTGCTGTTTAACAATCTGCCGATCCTGCTCAAGGGCGAACCTGTCATTACCGTTGCGCCACTGAGCTGGAAAAACAGCAAGGGCGAAACCAACCTTAACCTGTCGCTGTTCCTGAAAGATCCGGCAGCCGCCGCGGGCGAGCCGCAGACGCTGGCGCAGGAAGTAGACCGCAGCGTGAAGTCGCTCGACAGCAAGCTGACCATTCCGATGGATATGGCGACCGAGTTTATGACCCAGATTGCGAAGCTGGAAGGCTACGGGGATGAGGACGCCGGCAAGCTGGCGAGCCAGCAGGTGAAAGGCCTGGCGGCGATGGGCCAGATGTTCCGCATCACCAAGGTGGAAGACAACACCATTTCCACCAGCCTGCAGTACGCAAGTGGCCAGGTTACGCTGAACGGCGATAAAATGCCGCTGGAAGACTTTGTCGGTATGTTTGGTATGCCAACCCTGGGCGCGCCGCAGCCCGCGGTACCGGCAGCGCCTCCGGCACCACAGCAGTAAAAATAAAGCCCCTCGACGAGGGGCTTTTTATTGCCGGGTGGCGCTGCACCCTACCCGGCCTACGATTCCAGCTTGTTGCGTTTATTTCACCGTTACCAGCCGTGCCGCTACGATCTGGTGTCCGACCTGCACGTCCGCCTTTTCAATCCGCTGCATGATTCTGTCTGCCAGGGTGTAGCCCATCTCCCGCGCGGGCGTGGTCGCCCAGACTATCGGCAGATCGTCGAGCGCGTTTTCCCCCACGTCGGCGAAGGCCCCGAGCGCGAGCTGCTGGCCGAAGAACGTTTCCACGCCGCCTTCGCCGCTCTGGCGTCCCGCGCGCAGCAGGCCGAACCACGCGCCCATCGCGATGATGTCGTTATAGCAAATCACCGCGCTGATGGTGGGATTGCTGCGCAGCAGCGTGCCTATCGCCTCTGCCGCTCTCTTTTGGCTGGACTCACACTCCACCACCCATTCGCTGTGGAACGGCAGACCGTACTTAATCAGCGTGGCGCAGTAGCCCCCGACGCGCTCGGCGCGCGTGAGGGAGGAACTTTTCCCGCCGAGCCAGGCAATGCGCTGATGGCCGCGGCGGATCAGATGCTCGGTCAGCATCTGCGCCGCCTGCATGTTGTCCGGGCGCAGCGTATCGGCTTCATCCAGGTAGCTGGCGCGCGAGGCAAAGACCAACGGTACGCCCTTCGCTGCGGCACGCTCGCACAGTTCGCTCCCCACGCCGGACGCCCCGGCAATGATGACGCCGTCTACGCCCTGCGCAAGAAGCATATCCAGCCGCTGGAGAAGCTGCTCCGCCTCCCGCCCGCCGTGCAGTAAAAACACCATTCTTCCCTGCGCTTCCAGCGCCTCGGTCAGCCCGGCAGTGAGCTCGGCGTAAAAGGGCGAGGTCAGGTCGCGCACAATCAAACCAATCACGCCGCTTTGCCCGCCCCGCAGCACCGACGCCTGGCGGTTACGTACGAATCCAAGCTGTTCAATGGCTTCGTTAACCCGCTGGCCGGTGGCGGAAGAGATGCGCCCTTTCCCGCTCAGCACCAGCGAAACGGTGCTGACGGAAACACCCGCCGCCAGCGCGACGTCATTAATGGTGATTTTTTTCGCTACAGCCATGCGTGGCGTGACTCCCTGTAATGAGATCGGTAAAACGTTTTATCAATAAGGTCTCTTTATACTACCACTCAAAGCACAGGAATGTGATTCAGCGCGCACTAAACTTTGGTAAAACGTTTTATCTTCTCGCCATCAAAAGCAGGTTATTATCGTTTAAACCACCAAGGAGTCGTTTTATGACGGCGAAAGCAGCACAAAAAATATCGCTGTGGGAGTTTTTCCAGCAACTGGGTAAAACCTTTATGCTGCCCGTGGCGCTTCTCTCTTTTTGCGGGATCATGCTGGGGATCGGCAGCTCGCTAAGCAGTCACGATGTTATTACCCTCATCCCGTTCCTCGGCAACCCCGTGCTGCAGGCGATTTTTATCTGGATGAGTAAGGTCGGCTCGTTTGCCTTCAGCTTCCTGCCCGTCATGTTCTGCATCGCCATCCCGCTGGGCCTGGCGCGCGAGAACAAAGGCGTTGCGGCATTTGCGGGCTTTGTTGGCTACGCGGTCATGAACCTGGCGGTTAACTTCTGGCTGACGGCGAAAGGCATTCTGCCGACCACCGACGCAGCCGTACTGAAAGCGAACAATATCCAGAGCGTAATCGGCATTCAGTCTATCGACACCGGCATCCTCGGCGCGGTGATTGCAGGCGTGATTATCTGGATGCTGCACGAGCGCTTCCATAACATCCGCCTGCCGGACGCGCTGGCCTTCTTCGGCGGCACCCGCTTTGTGCCGATCATCACGCTGGTGGTCATGGGGCTGTTCGGCCTGGTGATTCCGCTGATTTGGCCAGTCTTCGCGATGGGCATTACCGGTATTGGCCGCATCATTAACGGCGCGGGTGATTTCGGCCCGATGATTTTCGGTACCGGCGAGCGTCTGCTGCTGCCGTTTGGCCTGCAGCATATTCTGGTGGCCCTGATCCGCTTTACCGAAGCGGGCGGCACCATGGACGTGTGCGGCCACGACGTGAGCGGCGCGCTGACCATCTTCCAGGCGCAGCTGAGCTGCCCAACGACGCACGGCTTCTCCGAGAGCGCTACCCGCTTCCTGTCTCAGGGCAAAATGCCGGCCTTCCTCGGCGGCCTGCCGGGCGCGGCGCTGGCGATGTACCACTGCGCTCGCCCGGAAAACCGTCACAAGATTAAAGGCCTGCTCATCTCCGGCGTAATTGCCTGCGTTGTGGGCGGTACAACTGAGCCAATCGAGTTCCTGTTCCTGTTCGTCGCGCCGGTGCTGTACCTGATCCACGCCGTGCTGACCGGCCTGGGCTTCACCGTGATGGCCGTGCTGGGCGTAACCATCGGCAACACCGACGGCAACGTGATCGACTTCGTGGTGTTCGGCATTCTGCACGGCCTCTCCACCAAGTGGTATCTGGTGCCGGTTGTGGCGGCTATCTGGTTTGCGGTGTACTACGGTATCTTCCGCTTCGCTATCACCCGCTTTAACCTGAAAACGCCGGGTCGCGACGTGGATACCGCCAGCGTAGAGCAGGCAGTGGCGGGCACGGTCGGGAAATCCGGCTATAACACCCCGGCCATTCTGGCGGCGCTGGGCGGCGCGGATAATATTACCTCGCTGGATAACTGCATTACCCGCCTGCGCCTGTCGGTAGCGGATATGTCTAAAGTGAACACCGACGCGCTCAAAGCCAACCGGGCTATCGGCGTGGTACAGTTGAATCAGCACAATTTGCAGGTGGTCATCGGCCCGCAGGTGCAGTCAGTGAAGGACGAGCTGGCCACCCTGATGCGAACAGTAGAAGCCTGATGCCTCGCCCCCTCGCCACGAGGGGGTTTTACTTTTAGGAGCACCGTCATGTTTGATTTTTCCACCGTCGTGGATCGCCACGGCACCTGGTGTACGCAGTGGGACTACGTCGCCGACCGCTTTGGCGCCGCCGACCTGCTGCCCTTTACCATTTCCGATATGGACTTTGCCACGGCCCCCTGTATCACCGAGGCGCTGCACCAGCGCATTAACCACGGCGTGTTTGGCTACAGCCGCTGGAAAAACGATGAGTTTCTGGCCGCCGTGGCCCACTGGTTCCAGCAGCGCTTTGGCTGTCATATCGATACCGAATCCGTGGTTTACGGCCCGTCCGTCATTTACATGGCGTCCGAGCTGATCCGCATCTGGTCAAATCCCGGTGACGGCGTTGTGGTTCATACCCCCGCTTACGATGCGTTCTACAAAGCCATCGAGGGCAACGGGCGCCGCGTTGTGCCGATTGCGATGGAGAAAAGCGCCTCGGGCTGGCTGGGCAACATGGCAGCGCTTGAAGCCGAGCTGGCGAAGCCAGAGAACAAAATTCTGCTGCTGTGCAGCCCGCAAAATCCGACCGGCAAGGTCTGGACGCGGGACGAGCTGGCGACCATGGCCGCGCTCTGCGCCCGCTTCGGCGTCGCCGTAATCAGCGATGAGATCCATATGGATATGGTCTGGAGCAATCACGCACACACGCCGTGGAGCGCGGTGGCGCAGGGAAAATGGGCGCTGCTGACGTCCGGCTCTAAAAGCTTCAATATCCCTGCGCTTACCGGCGCGTACGGGCTTATCGGCGATGCGGAAAGCCGCAATGCCTACCTGAGCGCCCTGAAAGGCCGCGACGGGCTCTCTTCCCCTTCCGTGCTGGCGCTGACCGCACACATCGCTGCCTATCAGCAGGGAGCGGAGTGGCTGGACGCCCTGCGCGGCTATCTGGAAGAAAATCTGCACTACATTGCGCACGCGTTAAACAGTGCTTTTCCGAAACTGTGTTGGCAGCCGCCAGAAGCGACCTATCTTGCCTGGATTGATTTACGCCCGCTGAATATCGACGAGCACGCGCTGCAAAAAGTACTGATCGAGCAGCAAAAGGTGGCGATCATGCCGGGATATACCTATGGCGCTGAAGGAAGTGGTTTCGTACGCCTGAACGCGGGCTGCCCGCGCGCCAAGCTTGAGCAAGGCGTTCAGCGGCTTATCGCGGGGATTAACGCTCTTCTGTAAACCATTTGCGCAACGGAATATTCCCTTGCGCAAATAGCTTTTTGCCTCGTTTTGTTTTTATAATGTGGCGCACTTTAACCAGAAAAGAGTGCGACCATGATTGATACACGCCTTCCCCTCACCGACATTCATCGTCATCTTGACGGCAACATTCGTGCCCAAACCATCCTCGATCTTGGCCGCCAGTTCAACTTAACGCTTCCAGCCCAAACGCTCGAAACGCTTATCCCGCACGTTCAGGTCACCTCCAATGAGCCCGATCTGGTCAGCTTTCTGAGCAAACTCGACTGGGGCGTGAAGATGCTGGCCTCGCTGGACGCCTGCCGCCGCGTAGCGTTTGAGAACATTGAGGATGCGGCCCGCAATGGCCTTCACTACGTTGAGCTGCGCTTCTCGCCGGGCTATATGGCAATGACCCACGGCCTGCCCGTTGCGGGCGTAGTGGAAGCGGTCATTGAGGGCGTTCGCGAAGGCTGCGAGGCCTTCGACGTTCAGGCCCGCCTGATTGGCATTATGAGCCGCACCTTCGGCGAAGCGGCCTGCCTTCAGGAGCTTGAGGCCCTGCTGGCTCACCGCGATCGCATTACCGCCGTGGATCTCGCGGGCGACGAGCTGGGCTTCCCGGGCAGCCTGTTCCTTTCCCACTTCAATCGCGCGCGCGACGCGGGCTGGCATGTTACCGTACACGCGGGTGAAGCCGCCGGTCCGGAAAGCATCTGGCAGGCAATCCGCGAGCTGGGCGCAGAGCGCATCGGCCACGGCGTCAAGGCGGTTGAAGATCGCGCGCTGATGGATTTCCTCGCCGAGCAGCGCATCGGGATTGAATCCTGCCTGACCTCCAACATTCAGACCAGCACCGTGGCGACGTTGGATAAGCATCCGCTGAAAACGTTCCTTGAACACGGCGTGCTGGCCTCGCTGAACACGGACGATCCGGCGGTTCAGGGCGTGGATATTATTCATGAATACAACATCGCCGCGCCACAGGCCGGCCTGAGCCGCGAGCAGATCCGCCAGGCGCAAATTAACGGCCTGGAGATGGCCTTCCTGACGCCGGAAGAGAAGCAGGCGCTGCGGGACAAGGTGTCCGCTGCGTAAACCTTTTTGCCGGGTGGCGGCTACGCCTTACCCGGCCTACAAAATATTTCTACGTTATGCCAGACAAAGCGTGGCGCGATGTTTGGCAGATTCTATCCCCAGTTCTATCAGCTCCATAATCTGAATCGCCTGGCTTGCCGGAACCGGATTTTCGCCCGTGCCGTTGAGCGCATCGCGGACGGCCGCATAGTACGCCGGATAGTTCCCCGGGATCGTCAGCAGCGTCTCCTCCACCATGATCTCCCCCTCCGCGCGCGTCAACACGCCGTCGCGCATGTCATAACCCCAGTCCTCCTGCGGCAGGCGCTCGCCGCTTTTGAGGCGATCTTCCTGCGGATCTAGGCCAAACTTGACGTAGCTGCCGCGCGTGCCGTGAAGGATATAGCGCGCAGACTCGGCTGCGGCCACCATCGTGCCGTGCAGCACAACGCGCCGCTGGGGATAGCTCAACGCGGCGTGGAAATAATCGGTCGTCTGGGCGCCGGGCCTGAGCTGGGCCAGATCGACCGTCATGCTGACCGGCAGGCCAAAAAGCGTCACGGCCTGGTCGAGCAGGTGCGGGGCCAGGTCATACCATATGCCGCTGCCCGGCCCCGCCTGTTCCCGCCAGCGATCCCGCACCTGCGGTCGGAACCGATCGAAGTGCGATTCAAAAAAGCAGATCTCCCCCAGCGTCCCCTCTGCGATAAGCGCTTTCACGGTCAGAAAATCGCTGTCCCAGCGCCGGTTATGAAAGACCGACAGGAGTCTGCCAAGACCCTTTGCCAGCGCGTCCAGCTCACGCGCTTGTGACAACGTCACGGTAAAGGGCTTGTCAACGACAACGTGCTTACCGGCCTCGAGCGCGGCCTTTGCCAGCGGGAAGTGGGTGTCGTTAGGGGTGGGAATGACGATTAAATCAATATTTGGATCGTTAAAAAGATGCTTAGGCTCGGAAACCACCGGAACGCTGGGCCAGTCAGAATGCACTTTTGCCGCGTCGCTGCTTGAAACCGCGGCCAGCACCATCCCCGGCGTACCGGAAATCAGCGGCGCGTGAAACGTTTTACCGGCGTATCCATAGCCAACCAGTCCGACACGAATGTTTTCACTCATAGCCTTACCCTCTCGTGATGTTCGTATTTCATGCTGGCATTTCCTGCGCCATGACGGATGATTACAGTGCCTATGCTTTAAAGATAGCACTCTGTGTCAGCCATTTTTGTTACATTTATATAACCTTCTGATTTTGTTTAAGGGAACCGTTCCCAAAGCACTTGCCGTGATGAATAACGCGCTGTAACATCCGCAATCTGAATTTATGGATAAATTGCAAGTGCCAATCATGACGTCAATTATTACTCGAATCATTGAATTAGCGGGATGGGTTGTTCTGGGTGTTTCGGTTATCTCACTCGGGGTGGCGAGCCATATCGATAACTACCAGCCGCCAGAGCCCGTTACGGCCGCACAGCCTAAGTAATCCTACGTTATCATAACGGATGGACTATTCTGTCGATAACTTATTGCGAGCGGTGTTGAACAGAGTTAACCTTCTTTTCCAGGCATCGTCTGATGCCTGAATTTCTTCAGAGAAAACTCCTAATTTCAGCGCATCAACTGAGTGAGCAGTTTACGTCTTTATTAATCCGTTTATTATTCTGACGAATTACCTCTTGGGTAGGACTCACTTTTATATGGAAGATTATTAGAATGACAGTTCAGGACTATTTATTAAAATTTCGTAAAATCAATTCGCTTGAGAGTCTGGAAAAACTGTTTGATCACCTGAACTACACGCTGTCGGATAATCAGGACATTATCAATATGTATCGCGCCGCCGACCATCGCCGGGCTGAGCTTGTTTCGGGCGGGCGTCTGTTCAACGTGGGCGAGGTGCCGAAGTCCGTATGGCGCTACGTCGTATAAGTCAGTAGCCATCGGCGCGAAATGTTATATACTCTCCGCCCTGCAAATTAGCCGTACAACATTTCGCGCAGACTTATGGGAGAGCTCATGACCGCATCGCCTGGAGAAAGAATTGGAGGCTGGTTAATCGCCCCGCTGGCATGGTTGCTGGTTGCATTATTAAGCGCATCGCTGGCGCTTCTGCTTTATACCACCGCATTAATAACCCCTCACGCCCTGCAGACCTTAATGTCGCAGAGCGCGCTGAACATAACGATGTGGTTTGTCTCCTTCGTGTTTGCGATTGCCATGTGGTACTACACGCTGTGGCTGACGATTGCCTTCTTTAAGCGACGCAAAAGCGTGCCGAAGCATTACATCATCTGGCTGCTGGTCTCCGTGCTGCTGGCCGTGAAGGCGTTTGCCTTTTCACCAGTTTCGGACCTGCTCGCCGTGCGGCAGCTTCTCTTCCCGCTGCTGGCCGCGGCCCTTCTGGTGCCCTATTTCAAGCGCTCGACGCGCGTGAAAAATACGTTCGTGAATCCGTAATAACCTTACAGTTAACCTGTTGTCGCCCGTTGTGGTTTATCCGATAATAGGCGGCTTTTTTATTTCAGGCTAAATAATGACCGATTACTTACTGCTTTTCGTCGGCACTGTGCTGGTTAACAACTTTGTGCTGGTGAAGTTTCTTGGCCTATGTCCGTTTATGGGCGTCTCCAAAAAGCTGGAGACGGCAATGGGCATGGGGCTAGCGACCACGTTCGTCATGACCCTCGCGTCCATTTGCGCCTGGTGGATTGACACCTGGATTCTGATCCCACTGGATCTGATCTACCTGCGCACGCTGGCCTTTATTTTGGTCATCGCGGTGGTGGTGCAATTTACCGAAATGGTGGTACGCAAAACCAGCCCGGCGCTCTATCGCCTGCTGGGGATTTTTCTTCCGCTCATTACCACCAACTGTGCGGTGCTTGGCGTTGCGTTGCTTAACATCAACCTCGGCCATAACTTCCTGCAGTCGGCGCTTTACGGTTTCTCTGCCGCCGTCGGTTTCTCTCTGGTCATGGTCCTGTTCGCTTCTATCCGCGAACGTCTGGCGGCGGCGGATATCCCCGCGCCGTTTCGCGGGAACGCCATCGCGCTGGTGACCGCTGGGCTCATGTCACTGGCCTTTATGGGCTTTAGCGGTCTGGTGAAGTTGTAATGAGTACTATCTGGATTGCCATCGCGTCGCTCAGCGTGCTGGGTTTAGTGTTTGGCCTCATTCTGGGCTATGCCTCACGCCGTTTTGCGGTAGAGGACGACCCGGTTGTCGAAAAAATTGATGAGCTTCTGCCGCAGAGCCAGTGCGGGCAGTGCGGCTATCCGGGCTGCCGCCCGTATGCTGAAGCCGTGGGCGTTCAGGGCGAAAAAATTAACCGCTGCGCGCCCGGCGGCGAAGCGGTCATGCTGAAAATTGCCGCGCTGCTGAACGTTGATCCTCAGCCTGCAGAAGGTGACGAAGACGTGCAGGAGCCCGTTCGGATGCTGGCCGTGATCGACGAAGCCAACTGCATTGGCTGCACTAAATGCATTCAGGCATGCCCCGTAGACGCCATCGTCGGCGCCACCCGCGCCATGCACACCGTGGTGGCGGATCTGTGCACCGGCTGCAACCTCTGCGTGGCCCCCTGCCCGACGCAGTGCATAGAATTGCGCCCGGTTGAAACGACTACCGACAGCTGGAAGTGGGATCTTCAAACCATTCCGGTTCGTATCATTCCTGTGGAACAACATGCTTAAGTTATTTTCTGCTTTCAGAAAAGAGAAGATCTGGGATTTCGACGGCGGTATTCATCCGCCCGAAATGAAAACCCAGTCCAACGGCACGCCGCTGCGCCAAATTCCACTGGCGACGCGCTACGTGATGCCGCTTAAACAGCATATCGGCGCCGAGGGCGAGCTGTGCGTAAAGGAAGGCGATACCGTCCTGCGCGGCCAGCCGCTGACCTTTGGTCGCGGACGCATGCTGCCGGTTCACGCCCCGACTTCCGGTAAAGTGGTGGCTATCGCTCCCCATACCGTTGCTCACCCTTCCGCGCTGTCTGAACTCAGCGTGATTATTGAGGCCGACGGCGAAGATCGCTGGATCGATCGTGACGGCTGGAGCGACTATCGCGCCCACAGCCGCGAGGTGCTCATCGAACGTATCCATCAGTTCGGCGTGGCCGGGCTGGGCGGCGCGGGCTTCCCGACCGGCACCAAGCTGCGCGGCGGCGGAGACAAAATCCAGACTCTGATTATCAACGCCGCCGAATGTGAGCCTTATATCACCGCTGACGACCGCTTAATGCAGGACTGCGCGGCGCAGGTGGTGGAAGGCATTCGCATTCTTGCGCACATCCTCCAGCCCCGCGAGGTGCTGATCGGCATTGAGGACAACAAGCCGCAGGCCATCTCGATGCTGCGCGCGGTGCTGGCGGGCAGCCACGACATTAGCCTGCGCGTGATCCCAACCAAATACCCTTCGGGCGGCGCAAAGCAGCTGACGCAGATCCTGACCGGTAAGCAGGTGCCGCACGGCGGGCGCTCCTCGGATATCGGCGTGCTGATGCAGAACGTCGGTACCGCCTATGCGGTGAAGCGCGCCGTGGTGGACGGAGAACCCTTAACGGAACGCGTGGTGACCCTGACGGGCGAATCCGTCTCCCGCCCGGGCAACGTCTGGGCGCGTCTCGGCATGCCGGTTCGTCATCTGCTTGAGCAGGCAGGATTCTGCCCCGGCAGCGAGCAGATGGTCATCATGGGCGGCCCGCTGATGGGCTTTACCCTGCCCTGGCTGGACGTACCCGTCGTTAAGATCACCAACTGCCTGCTTGCGCCGTCCCCAACCGAGATGGGCGAAGAGCAGGAGGAGAAAGGCTGTATCCGCTGCAGCGCCTGCGCGGACGCCTGTCCGGCGGATCTGCTGCCGCAGCAGCTCTACTGGTACAGCAAAGGCCAGCTTCACGATAAAGCACAGGCGCATAACCTTGCCGACTGCATTGAGTGCGGTGCCTGCGCGTGGGTTTGCCCGAGCAATATTCCGCTGGTGCAATACTTCCGCCAGGAGAAAGCCGAGATTTACGCTATCTCCATGGAAGAGAAGCGCGCTGCCGAAGCAAAAGCCCGCTTTGAAGCGCGCCAGGCGCGTTTGGAGCGCGAGAAGCTTGCCCGGCAGGAGCGGCATAAGCAGGCCGCCGTTCAGCCTGCTGAAAAAGATCAGGATGCGATTAACGCCGCTCTGGCGCGCGTGCGTGAGAAAAAGGCCAACGCGGCGCAGGCCGTGGTGATCCCTGCAGGCGCAAAGCCGGACAACAGCGAAGCGATTGCCGCCCGTGAAGCGCGTAAGGCCGAGGCCCGCGCTCGCCAGGCTGAGAAAGCGCAGCTCGCGCAGGCTGAAACGGACGTCGATCCGCGTAAAGCCGCGGTGGAAGCGGCTATCGCCCGCGCTAAAGCCCGTAAAGCTACGCAGCAGGACGTGGTGATTGAGGCCGAACCGGTCGATCCTCGCAAGGCGGCGGTTGAAGCCGCCATTGCCCGCGCCAAGGCCCGAAAAGCGGCCCAGTCGGCCCCCGCGGAAGAGACGCCTGCGCCGGTTGACCCGCGCAAAGCCGCGGTAGAGGCCGCTATCGCTCGCGCCAAAGCGCGCAAAGCGGCGCAGCAGGAAGAGCAAGAACTGGCCGCTAACGATGACCCGCGCAAGGCCGCAGTCGCTGCCGCGATTGCGCGCGTTCAGGCAAAGAAAGCCGCGCAGCAAGCAGTTAACGAGGATTAAATGGTTTTCAGAATCGCAAGTTCCCCTTATACCCATAACCAGCGCCAGACATCGCGCATCATGATGCTGGTCTGCCTGGCGGCCTTACCCGGCATCGCCGTACAGTTCTGGTTTTTTGGCTGGGGTACGCTTATTCAGCTCGTCCTTGGCTGCGCCAGCGCCCTTGCGGCCGAGGCGGCCGTGCTCAAGTTGCGCAAAATGCACGTTACCCGCGTCCTTGGCGATAACTCCGCGCTGCTCACCGGCCTGCTGCTGGCCATCAGTATTCCGCCGTTTGCGCCGTGGTGGATGGTGGTGCTGGGTACCGTATTCGCGGTCATTATCGCCAAGCAGCTTTACGGCGGGCTGGGCCATAATCCCTTTAACCCGGCGATGATTGGCTACGTGGTGCTGCTTATCTCCTTCCCGGTCCAGATGACCAGCTGGCTGCCGCCGCATGACATCGCCGCAACGGTGCCGGGCTTTATGGACGCGCTGCAGGTGATTTTTACCGGCCACACGGCGCTCGGCGCGGACATGAACGCGCTGCGTATGGGCATAGACGGCATTAGCCAGGCGACGCCGCTGGATACCTTTAAAACGTCTCTTCACGCCGGACAGAGCGTTGAGCAGATCATGAAATCCGCGATTTACAGCGGCGTGCTGGCGGGCGCAGGCTGGCAGTGGGTCAACCTCGCGTATCTGCTGGGTGGCGTATTCCTGCTGTGGAAAAAGGCGATTCGCTGGCATATTCCGGTCAGCTTTATCGTTACGCTCGCGGCGTGTTCGACGCTTGGCTGGCTCTTCTCGCCTGAATCGCTGGCGAGCCCGCAGATGCATCTGCTCTCCGGCGCAACCATGCTCGGCGCGTTCTTTATACTGACCGATCCGGTCACCGCGTCGACAACCAACCGCGGTCGTCTGATTTTCGGCGCGCTTGCGGGGCTGCTGGTCTGGCTGATCCGCAGCTTCGGCGGCTACCCTGACGGCGTGGCCTTCGCGGTCCTGCTGGCGAATATCACCGTTCCGCTTATCGACTACTACACGCGCCCGCGCGTGTACGGCCACCGCTAAGGGGCTCGTCATGCTAAAAACAATGCAGAAACACGGCGTCACGCTGGCCATTTTCGCCGCAGCCCTGACGGGATTAACCGCGCTGGTAAACGAGCTCACGAAAACCACTATCGACGAGCAGGCGGTTAAGCAGCAAAAGGCGCTGTTCGATCAGGTGATCCCTTCGGACTTCTACGACAATGACCTGCAGAAAAGCTGCTTTGTCGTAGAGGCACCACAGCTCGGCAAAGGCTCGCACAGGATCTTTATCGCCCGCAAAGGCGATGCCCCCGTCGGTGCGGTCATGGAAGCAACGGCGCCGGACGGCTATTCGGGCGCGATTCAGCTGCTGGTCGGTACGGATTTTTCCGGTACCGTACTGGGCACCCGCGTCACCGAACATCACGAAACGCCAGGCCTCGGGGATAAAATTGAACCTCGCCTGAGCGACTGGATTTTGCACTTTGCCGGCAAGGTAATTCACGGCGAAAATGACGCCGCGTTTGCGGTGAAGAAAGACGGCGGTGAGTTCGACCAGTTCACGGGTGCCACGATCACGCCGCGCGCGGTCGTTAACGCCGTTAAGCGCGCCGGGCTGTACGCAGAAACCCTGCCCGCGCAGATTAACAATCTTACCCCCTGTGAGGAGTAATCATGAGCCAGGTTAAAGAGGTTATCGTTCAGGGGCTCTGGAAAAACAACTCCGCCCTGGTACAGCTGCTGGGGATGTGTCCGCTGCTGGCGGTGACCTCCACCGCAACGAACGCGCTTGGCCTTGGGCTGGCAACCACGCTGGTGCTGACCCTGACCAACCTGTCCATCTCTGCCCTGCGCCGCTGGACGCCGACGGAAATCCGTATTCCGATTTACGTGATGATCATCGCCTCGGTAGTGAGTATCGTGCAGATGCTAATTAACGCCTACGCGTTCGGCCTGTATCAGTCTCTGGGGATTTTTATCCCGCTCATCGTGACCAACTGCATCGTGGTCGGTCGCGCCGAGGCCTTTGCGGTGAAGAATAGCCCGGCCATGTCGGCGCTAGACGGTTTTTCTATCGGAATGGGTGCCACCGGCGCGATGTTTGTACTGGGCTCAATGCGCGAGATTCTGGGCAACGGCACGCTGTTTGACGGTGCGGATGCGCTGCTGGGCGGCTGGGCGAAATCCCTGCGCATTGAAGTTTTCCACACCGACACGCCGTTCCTGCTGGCGATGCTGCCGCCGGGCGCGTTTATTGGCCTGGGCATGATGCTGGCGGTAAAATACCTCATTGATGAAAAACGCAAGCGCCGCGCCGCCGAGCGCAGCGTCCAGGAAGGGATACCCGAGAAGGCTGTATGAATAAAGAGAAACGCGTCGCGATCCTGTCCCGGCTGCGGGATGAGAATCCCCATCCCACGACGGAGCTCAACTTCACCTCACCGTTCGAACTGCTGATCGCGGTGCTGCTCTCCGCGCAGGCGACGGACGTCAGCGTTAACAAGGCAACGGCGTTGCTCTACCCCGTCGCGAATACGCCGCAGGCGATGCTCGAACTGGGCGTTGACGGCGTGAAGTCGTACATCAAAACTATCGGCCTGTTTAATAGCAAAGCAGAGAACGTTATTAAAACCTGCCGCATTCTGCTGGAACAGCACGGTGGAGAAGTTCCGGAAGATCGCGCGGCGCTAGAGGCGCTGCCCGGCGTGGGGCGTAAAACCGCTAACGTGGTGCTTAATACCGCGTTTGGCTGGCCTACCATTGCGGTTGACACCCATATTTTCCGCGTCTCAAACCGAACAAACTTCGCCCCGGGCAAGAACGTGGAGCAGGTTGAAGAGAAGCTGCTTAAAGTGGTTCCCGCAGAGTTTAAGGTAGACTGCCACCACTGGCTGATTCTGCACGGACGCTACACCTGCATTGCGCGCAAGCCGCGCTGCGGTTCCTGCATCATAGAAGATCTATGCGAATACAAAGAAAAGGTCTATGACTGATCGCAGCTTGCAAACGTCTGCCCGCTAATCAAAACCTTACTAAAGGAAGGCCAACTAATAACCTTCCTTTTCACCGCACCCCGTACGTCTGCTTCGTCTACCCACTGCCCGATCGTGCGGCTATTTAACGCTCAAACAGGTTAATTGTTTTTTCATCACCAAAAATTTCTATACATATGTGATCGAGATCACTCTGATAACGTCATGTTGATTTTTTGTTGGCAAAAGCCCGTTAACCCTTTATCCAGACAGGTCCAAAGTCATTTTGCACCGCAGATAAGACCAGTCATTTTTCAGAATACAGGCTATATCACTGCCATTAAGGACAAATAGCAGAAGATATCGCCATACAGCGGTTTCACCGGGGCTTTAGTAGTGAAAAAAACTGCTAAAAATCCACCATCGAAATTTAACGCTGAATAACATTTAGATGACGGGTGGATTATAGCGCCATGGTTATATGTAACAGAGTATGTCAAACGTATTGCCAGAACGTTCAGGATAGTGAACATTACCTGCCGTTTCCCCCTCCCAATATAACTATAAGGCGGATGGACTACGGTCATCACGCTGTGAACACCCCCGTTAATATGGGATGTAAAAAAAGAGGTATATGTGTCTACTGCAAACAATAAACCAACAGATGAAAGCGTGAGCATGAACGCTTTTAAACAGCCTAAAGCGTTTTATCTCATCTTCTCTATTGAGTTATGGGAGCGTTTTGGTTACTACGGCCTGCAAGGGATCATGGCGGTTTACCTGGTAAAACAGCTGGGTATGTCAGAAGCCGATTCCATCACGCTGTTCTCTTCCTTTAGTGCTTTGGTCTACGGTCTGGTCGCTATCGGCGGCTGGCTTGGCGATAAAGTGCTCGGTACTAAACGCGTTATTATGTTAGGTGCCATTGTTCTGGCCATTGGCTACGGGCTGGTTGCATGGTCTGGACACGATGCTGCGGTTGTTTACATGGGTATGGCGACTATCGCCGTAGGTAACGGCCTGTTCAAAGCCAACCCGTCTTCCCTGCTCTCTACCTGCTACAGCAAAGACGATCCGCGTCTGGACGGTGCATTCACCATGTACTACATGTCCATCAACATCGGTTCCTTCTTCTCCATGCTGGCAACGCCATGGCTGGCGGCGAAGTTCGGCTGGAGCGTGGCTTTCGCGCTGAGCTTTGTGGGTATGCTGATCACCGTGGTGAACTTCCTGTTCTGCCGCAGCTGGGTGAAAGACTACGGTTCTAAACCCGACTTCGCACCGGTACACATGGGCAAACTGCTGGCAACGATCGCGGGCGTAGTGGTGCTGGTCGCTATCGCAACCTGGCTGCTGCACAACCAGGGCATCGCGCGCGCCGTGCTGGGCGTTGTCGCACTCGGTATCGTGATTATCTTTGGTAAAGAAGCCTTTGCTATGAAGGGTGCCGCTCGCCGTAAGATGATTGTTGCATTTATCCTGATGGTAGAAGCGATTGTCTTCTTCGTGCTCTACAGCCAGATGCCAACCTCGCTGAACTTCTTCGCTATCCGTAACGTTGAGCACTCAATTCTGGGTATCGCGTTCGAGCCGGAGCAGTATCAGGCGCTGAACCCGTTCTGGATCATGATCGGTAGCCCGATTCTGGCCGCCATCTATAACAAGATGGGTGACCGCCTGCCAATGCCGCACAAATTCGCCATCGGCATGGTGCTGTGCTCCGGCGCGTTCTTGGTGCTGCCGCTGGGTGCGAAGTTCGCGACCGACGCGGGTATTGTCTCCGTTAACTGGCTGATCCTGAGCTATGCCCTGCAGTCCATCGGTGAGCTGATGATCTCTGGCCTGGGCCTGGCAATGGTTGCGCAGCTGGTTCCACAGCGCCTGATGGGCTTCATCATGGGCAGCTGGTTCTTGACCACCGCTGGCGCGGCTATCATCGCCGGTAAGATTGCAAACCTGATGGCGGTTCCAGAAAACGTGACCGATCCGCTGGTCTCGTTGAACGTGTACGGCACCGTATTTATGCAGATTGGTATCGCCACTGCGGTTATCGCCGCGCTGATGCTGCTGACTGCGCCTAAGCTGAACCGCATGACTCAGGACGACGATAACGACGTGAAAGCGAAAGAAACCGCTACCGCGTAACGTCTTCGGGAAACGACTGATCGAAAGCCGCTAATGCATTAGCGGCTTTTTTTTTATTCGAACGCGCACTAACATAGCTGGAACCTCAGCAAAAAGGAGTTACCGATGAAACTGTTCTATAAACCGGGCGCGTGCTCTCTTGCTTCCCATATTACCCTTCGCGAGAGCGGCAAAGATTTTACGCTTGATGGCGTTGATCTGATGAAAAAACGCCTGGAAAACGGCGATGACTTTTTTGCCATTAACCCGAAAGGACAAGTGCCCGCCCTGCTGCTGGACGACGGTACGCTTCTGACCGAAGGCGTGGCAATTATGCAATATCTGGCCGACACCGTGCCTGACCGCCAGCTGCTGGCGCCCACCAGCAGCGTAGCGCGCTATAAGACGCTGGAGTGGCTAAACTTTATCGCAACCGAACTGCATAAAGGCTTTACGCCGCTGTTCCGCCCGGACACGCCGGAGGAGTACAAACCCACCGTGCGCGCGCTGCTGGAGAAAAAGCTGAAGTACGTTGACGATGCGCTGAAGGACGACCAGTGGATCTGCGGCGCGCGATTCACCATCGCCGATGCGTATTTGTTTACCGTCCTGCGCTGGGCGCGTGCGGTTAAGCTGAATCTGGAAGGGTTAAACCATATCGCGTCTTATATGGAGCGCGTAGCGGCGCGTCCTGCGGTTGCTGCGGCGCTGAAGGCGGAAGGTTTGAACTAACCGAGCGGCCTGAGTAGCCGGGTGGCGCTGACGCTTACCCGGCCTACCCATTCGTAGGCCCGTGCAAGCGCAGCGCCGGGGGGGAGTTAACGCTGCGTCGCGCTAAAGTAGTGTTCCGGCTTCGCAATACGATCCTGCGCCGCCACCACCTGCAGTTCGTATTCCTGCATGTCTTTCGTTGCAATCATAATTTCATACACTGCCGCAGTCACGTGCTCAAGCGCGTCGCGCAGGGTTGCGCCCTGCAGCAGCTTGACCAGCAGCAGGCCGCTGGTGACATCGCCCACGCCAACCGGCTGACGGGTGCCAAAATCAACCAGCGGGCGGCTAATGTGCCACGCTTCGCTTTTGGTCACCAGCAGCATCTCAAAACGGTCCTGGCTCAGCCCTGCGCGCGCCAGGTGCTTGACCAGCACAATTTCGGGCCCCTGCGCGATAAGCTCGCGAGAGGCGCTTACGGCCTCCTCTACGCTGTTGACCGGGTGCTCACAGAGAATTTCGAGCTCAATCAGGTTCGGGGCGATAATATCGCTCGCAGGAAGCGCATGACGAACGTGGAACTCCGCCACGCCGGGCGCCACGATGCAGCCCTTCTCCGGGTGGCCCATCACCGGGTCACAAAAATACTTTGCCGCAGGATTTGCCGCTTTCACCTGACGAACGATGCCCAGGATATGTTTACCCTGCTCCGCCGAGCCGAGGTAGCCGCTCAGCACCGCGTCGCAGCGCTTGAGCTGATCGATATCCGCAATGCCCTGCACAATCTCCGTGAGATGAGATGGCGGCATAACGCAGCCGGTCCATTTTCCGTATTGCGTATGGTTAGAGAACTGTACCGTATTGAGGGGCCAGACGTTGGCACCGAGGCGGCGCATGGGAAATTCCGCTGCGCTATTGCCAGCATGCCCAAAAACAACATGGGACTGGATGGCGAGAATATTCTTCATTTTTTGCTTACCACACCCTGAAAATACAAAAGGGGCGTGGTTTCCCACGCCCCTGGCTACGTTGACTTACTTCCAGCAAACCAGACAGTAGTTTTTCTTACCGCGACGCAGCAGCGTGTAGCGGCCATACAGGCGATCGCCGTCGACGAAGGTATATTCCGGGTCGGCCTGCTTTTCACCGTTAATGGTGATCGCGTTCGAAGCGATGGTTTTACGCGCCTGGCCGCGGGAAGGCTGGAGTTCGGAGTCCACCAGCGCCTGCATCAGGTCGGCACCTTTTTCCATCTCGACCATCGGCACGCCGTCCTGCGCCAGCTGCTCGAAATCTTCTTCGCTCAGGTCGCTCAGCGTGCCGTTAAACAGGCTTGCGGTAATGCGCTTTGCTGCCGCCAGGCCTTCTTCGCCGTGAACCAGTTTGGTCACTTCGTCTGCCAGCACGTACTGAGCACGAGGCGCTTTACCGCTGTTTTTGTCTTCTTCTTCCAGGGCATTGATGGCTTCAATGTCCATGAAGGTGAAGAACTTCAGGAAGCGGTAAACGTCGGCGTCCGCGGTGTTGATCCAGAACTGGTAGAATTTGTACGGGCTGGTTTTCTTCGGATCGAGCCAAACCGCGCCGCCTTCAGTTTTACCAAACTTGGTACCGTCCGCTTTGGTGATCAGCGGAACGGTCAGGCCAAAGACCTGGTTCTGGTGCAGGCGACGGGTCAGATCGATACCGGAGGTGATGTTGCCCCACTGGTCAGAACCGCCAATCTGCAGGGAAACGCCGTGCAGCTTGTTCAGGCAGGCAAAGTCATAGCCCTGCAGCAGGTTATAGGAGAACTCGGTAAAGGAGATCCCCTGGTCGTCGCGGTTCAGGCGCTGCTTCACGGCTTCTTTGTTAATCATCTGGTTAACGGAGAAGTGCTTGCCGATGTCGCGCAGGAAGGTCAGCACGTTCATGCCGCCAAACCAGTCGTAGTTGTTCGCGGCAATGGCAGCGTTATCGCCGCAGTTGAAGTCGAGGAAAGGCGCAACCTGTTTGCGGATCTTATCCACCCACTCCTGCACGGTGTCCTCGGTGTTCAGTTTACGCTCGGCGGCTTTGAAGCTTGGATCACCAATCAGACCGGTAGCGCCGCCGACCAGTGCGACAGGCTTATGGCCCGCCTGCTGGAAGCGTTTCAGGCACAACAATGGAACAAGATGCCCCAAGTGCAAGCTGTCAGCGGTGGGATCGAAGCCGCAATAGAGCGCGATCGGGCCTTGCGCCAGTCGCTCTGCTAACGCTTCTTCGTCCGTCACCTGGGCCACGAGGCCCCGCTCTTGCAATTGTTTAATCAAGTTACTGCTTGCCATCAAATTCTCCATGTATAAACGACTGCACCTTTGCCGGTACACGACTTTTCGCCTGGTGCGAAAGGAACATAGAATAAAGCGCTGGCGCACGTAGCGCTAGCGCTTAACACAACAAATTTCGGGGATTAGGGTGCCAGTCTGTCGATTTTCCAGCCGCCGTCCTCGCGCTGGTATAAAAAGCGGTCATGAAGGCGATGCTCGCCTCCCTGCCAGAACTCCATCTGCTCAATGGGAATGCGGAATCCGCCCCAGAAGCTCGGCAGCGGCACCTCCCCTTGTTGGAACTTCTGCTTGAGCTCAAGGAATTTACTTTCGAGCACGCCGCGAGCGGAAATTCGGCTGGACTGTTTTGAAACCCAGGCGCCAATCTGGCTGTCGCGCGGACGGCTGTGGAAATATTTAACCACTTCCAGCGTGGAGAGCCGTTCTGCCTTGCCTGTCACCATCACCTGGCGTTCCAGCATATGCCACGGGAAAAGCAGGCTAATGCGCGGGTTATTTTCCAGGTGGTGGGCCTTGCGGCTGCCGAGGTTGGTGTAGAACACCAGCCCTTTTTCATCATAATGCTTGAGCAGCACGATGCGCTGATAGGGCTGGCCGTTTTCATCAACCGTCGCGACAACCATCGCCGTAGGATCGGCAAGCTTCGCTTCGCAGGCCTGTTTCAGCCAGCGTTCAAAAAGCACCAGCGGTTCGGCGGGAAGATCCTGGCGGCGCAGACCGCCCTTGGTGTATTCACGGCGCAGGTGCGCAATTTGCTGCAGTTCGTCGTTATCTGACATGGCGTTAGCTGAAATAGACATTGGGTGGCGCTATTGTGCGCCGCCCCTGTGAAAATCTCAACGCTTCGGATTTTCGAGATGGCAATTGTTCAGCACGATGTTGTCGCGTTTATACACCGTGGCTTCGTCACCTTTCGACCAAAAGACGTAGATCCCGTCCGTGTAGCGCGCGCCGGAGGCCGACATGCCCTGCTTCAGGGTGAGCAATTTATTGTCGTATACGAAGCTCGCTTCCTGGCGCGGGTTATTGATCTTAACGGTCAACGGTTTTTCATCGCAGCGATACTCCAGCGTATCGGTCTGCATGCGCTCAACGAGCTGATTGTAGGCGCTGCACCCGGACAGCAATAAAGGGAGTGCGATAAGAAGATATTTTTTCATGGGCGTGTTCCAAAGACTTTCCTGGTCCTGGAGGACATGGCTGCCCTCCCGTTTCTCTTCCATAGTAACGACTTCGCATTAGGCTGAATGTCAGTTAACTCTGATTATGTCGCGGGTTCGCCGGGAATATTGCTCCAAGAACGCTTGCCTCACGCGCGCCGGTCACCGAGGGCAAATTGCCCGGTAATCCCGCAACGGTCCGCCAGGCGAGCCAGGCAAAGGCCAACGCTTCCATATCGTCACCGCTGATCCCGGCTTCATCCGTGATGGTGACTTCAGTCCCCGGCAGCAGCGCTGCCAGACGCGCCATCACCAGCGGGTTTCGACTACCCCCGCCGCAGACCAGCAGACGCTCGCACCCGCCGCTCAGCAGCACCTGCTCTGAAATGGACACGGCCGTTAACTCCGCCAAAGTAGCCTGAACGTCCCGTGCCGCCAGGGCCGGGAACGGCTGCAGCTGGCGCTCAAGCCAGGCGTAGTTGAAGTACTCGCGCCCGGTGCTTTTCGGTGCGGGCTCCGCGAAATAAGGATCGCTCAGCATGGACTGAAGCAGCGGCAGAATGACTTTTCCTTCGCTGGCCCAGCGTGCATCCTTATCGTAGGGCTTACCGCACTGACGCCAGATCCACGCGTCCATCAGCATATTGCCCGGCCCGGTATCGTAGCCGCGCACCGGCTGTCCTGGGATGAGCATGGACAGGTTCGCAATCCCGCCGATATTAAGCACCATGCGACGCTCCGTCGGGTGTGCCAGCAGCGCCTGATGAAACGCGGGCACCAGCGGCGCGCCCTGCCCGCCAAGCGCAATGTCGCGACGACGAAAATCGCCTACCACCGTCACGCCCGTCTTCGCCACAATCTGATTATTATCGCCAATTTGCATCGTATGCGGGGCTTCACCGGTCGGCTCATGCCAGACCGTTTGACCGTGGCATCCAATCGCCACGATATCCTGCGGCTTCAGCTTTTCCCGGTCCATCAGCGCCTGTACCGCATCGGCGAACAATGCGCCCAACCGCACGTCCAGCTGCCCAAGCTGCGAAAGCGTTAACTGCTGCCCCTGACAGATATTCAAAATATCTTCTTTCAGCGAGACGGGGATCGGCCAGGTCAGGCTCGCCTGCTGTGCCACCATGGTTTCATCAATTGCGGCCAGAACAACATCAACGCCATCAAGGCTGGTGCCTGACATCACACCGATATAGCGACCCGATTTCATGCGCTTTCCTTACGTTATGTGGGCTAAGGATAGACACTCCACCATAAACAGCGGTGCTTTGCTATGCGCCAATAATAATTTTTAACAATCTCAGGGATGTACCACAGAGGCGCATTTGTTGATGCGCCGTTAAGTGAAATTCAAGTACAATTTTCCTATTGGTAGTGCAAAGATGGGAATGATGGCTTTTTATGCCATATAATTTAGCCATGACGGATGCCCGACGCGGGCCTTTTTGGTGAACAGGAGATTCAAATGATTTTACGTGTACTGGGCGTTTCACTGATTGGTTTAACACTGGCGGGCTGCGTTAATGACAGCTCTCTTTCTGGCGACGTATACAGCGCGTCTGAAGCTAAACAGGTTCAGAACGTTACTTACGGTACGATTGTTAATGCACGTCCTGTTCAAATCCAGGGTGGTGATGATAGCAACGTCGTTGGCGCTATTGGCGGTGCAGTGCTGGGTGGCTTCCTGGGGAACACTATCGGGGGCGGCACGGGCCGTTCGCTGGCTACCGCGGCTGGCGCGGTTGCTGGTGGCGTAGCCGGTCAGGGCGTTCAGGGTGCAATGAACAAAACTCAGGGCGTAGAGCTGGAAATCCGTAAGGACGACGGCAGCACCATTATGGTTGTGCAGAAACAGGGCAACACCCGCTTCTCCGCCGGTCAGCGCGTCGTGCTTGCCAGCAACGGTAGCCAGGTTACCGTTTCTCCGCGTTAATGTTTAAAAGGTGTAGTCTTTTGGCTACACCTTTTATTGTATTCATCATTCAAATATATAATCCCGCCAAATACATTCACACCATTTATATCTAAGCCCATAATACTTCCGGCATAAGCCCTATATATTGTTTCTGCGCAAAACATCCCGTTTTTAAATTGGTAAACTTCGCACAACGTCAAAAATGATGAATTAAATTTATTTTGTTACAAAACACCTATGATATTGATTAATCGCTATATTAAGAACCGCTATGTTTGCTTCTGCATGGGCTGCATACTGGTTATTGGTATTTTGAACGCCTTGTATTTAAAACTCGCCGAGTGGGTACCTTCATTTTCACCATTACTTTTCCCAACGCTGACGATTTTTTTACTGGTATTTCATCTGTTTATTGCCTGTTTTATGGTAATGAGATACGGATGCGACAGAAGACGTCTTTATCTGATCGCCATTGCATTTGCATTCGTCGGTTCGGCATTGCTGATGGTGGGAACACTTTCCAGCTTCCCGGCCTGGCTGCATTACTACAAGCGTGACGCGATTAACTACAACGACGCAATGGTTTTTTTCTCGTTCCGCCACCTCCTGATGTCCGTCCTGTTCACGGCGTCATCCGTACTCTACACGCTGCGCCATCGTCCGCTCTCAAAGATGTTCCATGTCGCCGTTGTCTCGGGCGTGGTACTGTTTACCGCCAGCATAGTGACGCTGGCCTGGCTGTACTCCAGCAAATCTCCCTTATTCAGGGTTGACCTGATCGACAATGAAACGCTGCAGTTTATGACGCTCTGGAGTCAGGTCATTAATATCATATTAATTATCCTCTGGACGGGCACCCTGTTAGCCCTGATGATTATTACGCGCGTGCGCGATCTGTTCTGGCACGCCGGTAATTTTTTATGCGTCTGTTATATCGTGACGTTGACCATGCTGTTATTTGGCGGGCACGCAGAAGATTTTTCCTGGTATCGCGCCCGTTTATTTGAAACCGTGGCAACGTTATTGATTATTTTTGTGCTGCTCTATGATGTATTCAATCTCTATCGCGCATCTACGTTAAAATATCAACAGTCATACCAGAACTCTATTCGCGATCCGCTCACGCGGCTCTATAACCGCAGCTATTTTTATGAATCGTTAACCCAGGCGCTGACGAAGGCAAACGCTAACCATCCTGTCTCCGTAATTGTGAGCGACCTGGATCGTTTCAAGCGCATTAACGATTGCTACGGACATTTGCAGGGCGACAAGGTATTAATGTTTGTCGCCAATCTGTTAATGGACTCCGTGCGCCCGCATGACATTGCTGCGCGCATCGGCGGCGAGGAGTTTGTACTGATGCTGGCTAACACGCCGTCCGACGCGGCGAGGCAGGTGGCTGAGCGTATCCGCCTGCATCTGAGCAGCTTTGACAAGGCCAGCAGCGGCGGTCAACTGCCGGAGACGATCACCATCAGTATGGGGGTGTTCACCGCAGAGTCAGGCGCGATGTCACCTGAAGGGTGCGTGGAGTGTGCGGACAAAGCAATGTATGAGGCCAAAGAAACGGGGCGAAACCGGGTCGTGGTCTTTCACTAACAAAAGGCCTTGCGGGTGCAAGGCCTTTTTCAATACTGCTAGTCACGAGCCTGCAGTTCGTGAATATTTTGCTCAAGACGCGCGATAAGCCCGATGAGCATCTCAAGTTCAGCAGGAGAAATTCCCGCAAGGATCTCCCCTCGCGTCTTGCTGATCACCGTTTCCATTTCGGTGATGATCGGTTCCGCTTTTTCCGTAAGCTTAATCCGCTTGGCGCGACGATCGCTGGCGCAGGTTTGCCGGGAGATGAGCCCTTTCTCCTCAAGCTGGTCGAGCGTACGCACCAGCGAAGGCTGCTCGATGCCTATCGCTTTTGCCAGCTGAATCTGCGACTGCTCGGGCGGCAGCTGGTGAATGTTGTGCAGCGTGACCCAATGCGTCTGCGTGAGCTCCAGAGGTTTCAGGCGATGGTCAATCAGAGCACGCCAGATGCGTACCAACCTTGCCAGATCAGAACCTAATGGCGATTCCAATTTCATCTCCTTATAATTAGCTTGCTAAGTTATTATACTGATTTTAGAATAGTGTGCAGCATTTGTATTGCCAAAACAAATGCAATACTGCATTCGTCGACGCACAAAGTATGACTTACACTGAAAGCTGACGCCTCGGTGTGTTAAGAAAAAACATTCTACCCATAGCAAAGGATCACTGCTCGTGACGTTTTCTTACAGCTCGACGGGGCTTCCCCTTCAGGACCTGATCGTCGGTGCTTCAGTCTATTTTCCCCCGCTGTTTAAGGCCGTTCTGCTGGGCTTTTTGATCTGGCTCGTTGCGCATCGCGTATTGCGCGATTGGATGTATTCCGGCGATATCTGGCATCCCATGCTGATGGATCTCTCCCTGTTTGCGCTGTCCGTGTGTCTGGGCCTTGCCGTATTGATTGTCTGGTGAATATATCTATGAAAACGTTGAAATATTTTTCCACCCTGTTGGTACTTGCTCTGGCGCTGATCGCGGGCTGGTGGCTGTGGAATTATTATATGCAGTCTCCCTGGACGCGCGACGGCAAAATTCGCGCGGAGCAGGTCAGCATAACGCCTCAGGTATCAGGCAGTATCACCTCGCTTCTGGTGAAGGATAACCAGTTTGTTAAGCAGGGGGAGGTCCTGTTTCGTATCGACGAAACGCCTTTCCATATCGCGGTTCTCAACGCGCAGGCCCAGCTCGCTAAGGCCCAGTCCGATCTGGCGAAAGCCAATAACGAGGCCAACCGCCGCCGTCATTTATCGCAAAACTACATTTCCGCAGAAGATTTAGACACCGCAAACATTAACGTGAAGGCGATGCAGGCCAGCGTCAACGTGGCAGAAGCCACGCTCAAGCAGGCCGAGTGGCAGCTGACGCAAACGGTGGTGAAGGCCCCGGTTGACGGCTGGGTAACAAACCTTTCAACGCGCGTGGGCAACTATGCGACCACGGGGCAGCCGGTCTTCGCGCTGGTGGACAGCCACTCTTTCCACGTGGTGGGCTATTTCGAAGAGACCAAGCTGCGCCACATACAGCAAGGCGCCCCTGCCACCATTACGCTCTATAGCGGCTCGCAAACGTTACAGGGTCACGTTTCCAGTATTGGTCGCGCTATTTACGACCAGAGCGTTGAAACGGATTCAGGCCTCGTCCCCGACATCAAACCGAACGTGCCGTGGGTGCGTCTGGCGCAGCGCATCCCGGTGCGGGTCGAATTTGACAAGCTGCCGGAGGCCATTACGCTGGTCTCCGGGACAACCTGTACCGTTTCCATCGGTACGCCTTGATGAACCTACAGGCCTTTTCCTGGCGCAATACGCCGTGGCTTAAAGCGACGCGCCCCCAGTGGCGCTATGCGCTGCGTAACGGCATTGCGATGTGCCTTGCGCTGACCGTCGCCTACTACCTCAACCTGGATCAGCCCTACTGGGCAATGACCTCTGCGGCGGTCGTGAGCTTCCCCACCGTCGGCGGCGTGATCAGTAAAAGCCTGGGGCGCGTCGCCGGTAGCCTGCTGGGAGCTACGGCGGCGCTGATTATTGCGGGACATACCCTCAACGATCCGTGGCTATTCTTATTGAGCATGGCGGCCTGGCTGGGGTTCTGCACCTGGGCCTGCGCCCATTTTACCAATAACGTCGCCTACGCCTTTCAGCTGGCGGGCTACACCGCCGCGATCATCGCCTTTCCGGTGGTCAACGTGCTGGACACGACGGAACTGTGGGACATTGCGCAGGCCCGCGTTTGTGAGGTGATCGTCGGTATCCTGAGCGGCGGCGTGATGATGATGGTTCTGCCCAGCACGTCCGATGGCACGGCGCTCATCACGGCCCTCAAAACGATGCATACCCGCCTGCTTGAGCACGCCAGCCTTCTCTGGCAGCCGGATACCAATGACGACATCCGCATTGCGCATGAGAAAGTCATCGCCCAGATCCTGACCATGAACCTTCTGCGCATCCAGGCCTTCTGGAGTCATTACCGCTTCCGTCGCCAGAACCGGCTGCTTAACTATCTGCTTCACCAGCAGCTGCGCATGACCAGCGCCATCTCCAGCCTGCGGCGCATGCTGCTCAGTTGGCCAACGCCTCCGGCGCAAACCCGAGAGGCGATCGATGCGCTCCTGGCCGCGCTCGCGCGCCCCGACGCGGACATCTACACCGTGGCGCGCATTATCGCCCCGCTCGCCCCTACGGACGAATACGACTACCGCCATCGCGCTTTCTGGCAGCGCCTGAACTATTTTTGCCGCCTCTATTTGCGCAGCAGCCGCTGGATAAAGGCCGTTGAGAACGCCACGCCGATAACGGAATTTGCGGTACCCGCCAGCCCTGCGCTAACGAGGCACACGGACTACATGGAGGCGTTGTGGAGCGGCTTTCGCACCTTTTGCGCGCTCACGCTCGTGGGCGCGTGGGCGATTACCACCCAGTGGGACGCCGGAAGCGCCGCGCTGACCCTGGCGGCCATCAGCTGCGTGCTCTACTCCGTCGCCGCGTCGCCGTTCAACTCCCTGACGCTGCTGCTGCGCACGCTGGTGCTGCTCTCGCTGTTCAGCTTCGTGGTGAAGTTCGGACTGATGGTGCAGATTAGCGACCTGTGGCAATTCCTGCTGTTTCTCTTCCCGCTGTTAACCACTATGCAGCTGCTGAAGCTGCAAATGCCAAAGCTGGCGGGGCTTTGGGGGCAGCTGATCGTCTTTATGGGCTCGTTCATCTCCGTCACCAACCCGCCGGTTTATGATTACGCTGATTTCCTCAACGACAACCTGGCGAAGATCCTCGGCGTCGGGCTGGCGTGGCTGGCGTTTGCGGTCCTGCGCCCGGGCTCGGACGCCCGCAAGAGCCGACGCCATATTCGCGAACTGCGCCGGGGCTTTGTCGATCAGCTCAGCCGTAAGCCCCACCTGAGCGAAAACGAATATGAGTCGCTGGTTTATCATCACGTAAGCCAGCTCAACACCAGTCAGGACTCCCTGTCCCGCCGCTGGCTGCTGCGCTGGGGCGTAGTGCTGCTTAACTGCTCGCACGTGGTGTGGCAGCTGCGCGCCTGGGAAACGCGCTCAGACCCGCTTTCGCAGGTGCGTGATATCTGCATTGCATTGCTGAGAGACGTGATGAGCGAGCGCGGCGTTCAGCAGCGCCCGCTCAGCGCGACGCTTGCCGAACTGCAGCGAATTTGCGATAGCCTCGCGCGCCATCACCTTCCGGCCGCGCGCGATTTAGCGTCAATCGTCTGGCGGTTGCACTGCTCGCTGTCGCAGCTGGAACAGGCTCCGCCACCGGGAACGATTGGGGATCAGATCACCCCGCAGGCGTAGCGCGCCCCGCCGCCCCCGAGCGGTTTAGGGCTGTCGGACATATTGTCCCCGCCGACGTGGATCATCAGCGCTTTGCCTTTAACCTCATCCAGCTTTTTCAGCCGCGGAGCAACAACCGCATCCGTGGCCTTGCCATCGTTATTGACCACCAGCACGGGCAGATCCCCAAGATGCCCCATGCCTTCCGGCCCTTCATGCTTGCCCGATTTTTGCGGATCGAGGTGGCCGCCCGCCGCTTCCGCCGCAGAGGCTTTGCCCTCCTTCATTGCGGGCTGACAGCTGCCTTTGGCGTGAACGTGAAAGCCATGCTCGCCGGGAGGAAGTGCTTTGAGATTGGGCGAAAATTCCAGCCCTTTATCGGTTTCGGTGATGGTTACCGTCCCGATAGACTGGCCGATTCCCTGAGACGTGACGAGATTCATTTCTACTTCATCACTGGCCGCCTGCGCCCCTGCGCAAAAAGCCAATGCAACTACAGACAGAACAAAACGCTTCATGTGACCTCCCGGGTTATTTTTTAGCCTCTTAAGTGTATACCAGGGCCGAAGAACTCACCGGAAAGTCACCCTTTTTTAGATTACGGCACGTCGTAGCCCAGCGCAGCCTTGCGGATGCGGAACCACTGCTGGCGGGTCATCTGCAGCGCTTCCGCAGCCAGCGCGGAGCGGACGCGCTCAATTTTGCCGGAGCCAATGATAGGCAGCGGTTTTGACGGCAGGCGAAGGATCCAGGCATAAACCACCTGCTCGATGCTTTCGGCATTCAGCTCGCGCGCGACGGCCTCTAACTCATCGCGCAGCGGCTGGAACTCATCGTCATTGAACAGCCGGCCGCCGCCGAGGCACGACCAGGCCATCGGGCGAATGCGCAGCTGCTGCAGCTGGTCGAGCGTGCCGTCCAGCAGCAGCGGCTGATGTACAGGGGAGATTTCAACCTGGTTCGTCGCCAGCGTAAACGGCAGACGAGACTGGAGAAGCGCAAACTGGGCTGGCGTAAAGTTCGACACGCCGAAGTGCCGGACCTTGCCGCTCTGGTGCAGCTCAAGAAACGCCTGCGCAACCTCATCCGCGTCCATCAGCGGATCCGGGCGGTGAATGAGCAGCAGATCGATACGGTCGGTTGCCAGGTTCGCCAGCGACCGTTCGGCGCTCTCAATAATATGGTTGCGATCGGTAATGTAGTGGCCCAGCGCGTTTTCAGGCCTGGCCGTCGTAGCGATACCACACTTCGTCACGATCTCCATACGATCGCGAAGCGCAGGCGCTAGCCTGAGAGCTTCACCGAAGGCCGCCTCGCACTGATAGCCGCCATAAATATCGGCGTGGTCGACCGTCGTAATGCCCAGGTCAAGATGTTCTTCAATAAAGCTGGCAAGCTGTTGGGCGGACATGTTCCAGTCCATTAAACGCCAGTAGCCCATGACAAAACGTGAAAATTCCGGGCCCTGCGGGGCAAGGGTAATACGCTGAACCATTACATTTTCCTCAAGGAAGTCATGCCCTGAGTATACGCAATTAGCGGATTAAAACAGTGAGGGTTGCTGAGGTTCTTCGGTTTGATCGGCTTTGTTTGCGCGTAATTTACGCAACAGACGCTGCCGGCAGAGGCGAATCACCTCTTGCTTTTGCGTGTCGCTAAAGTTTTGCCAGTTAAAACGCTCCTCGCGGGTACGCATGCACCCGCGGCAGTAACCGCGCTCGTCAACCTGACAAATACCCCGGCACGGGCTCTGGATGGGGAAAAATTCCAGCTGCTCTGCCACAAATACCTCCAAAAGGCCAATATTCAACTACAGTGAAGACGCTAAATGGCCAGCATGCAAGAGGATTAGCACAGAATTATGGCATTAAGGTTTCACTAATCTTCCCTCCCTATACTGATGCTATCACTATAAAGAATGGTTTTTTTTGAAAATGTGGTCTATTAAAAAGTTACAGTGTAACGATACGAAATTCACTCTGGTCTGCGCCCTTTTCTTTACGGGGCTTAATGCGCTTTTCATTCAACGCAGCTGGGCGATCATCGCGCCATCGCAGCTGCATGACGTCCTTTTCGCCGCCTCGGTGCCGCTGGTGCTGTTCTGCGGCTGGGTGGTTGTCTTTAGCCTGCTCAATATCCCGTATATTCGCAAGCCGCTGCTGATTGTGCTGACGATGGGATGCGCCGCAGCGACCTGGTTTATGTACGCCTACGGCGCGGTTATCGATCAGAACATGATGGTTAACGTCTTTGAGACCAACTCGCAGGAAGCCACCGCGCTGGTCACGCCGCAGATGATTCTGTGGATTGTGGTTGCGGGTCTGGTGCCCTCTGTAGTGCTGGCGCTGACGCGCATTCGTACCGGTAAATGGTGGTACGCGCTGCTGACGCGCGTTGCCGCGATGCTGGGCGCGCTGCTGGTGATTATCCTTGTTGCCTCCGTATTCTATAAAGATTACGCGTCGCTGTTTCGCAATAACAAGGCCATCGTCAAGATGGTGACCCCGGCGAACTACGTCAGCGCCCTCATGAAATACAGCAAAACGCGCTGGTTTGCCGGCGACCAAACGCTGGTGCGCCTTGGGGAAGACGCCCATAAAGGCCCGCTGATTGCGGGCCAGCAGAAGAAAACCGTGCTGGTGCTGATGGTGGGGGAAGCATCCCGCGCGGCGAACTATTCGCTGAACGGCTATGGGCGCGAAACAAATCCACAGCTGAAAAAACAGAACGTGATTAACTTCCCGCAGGCAACCTCCTGCGGTACCGAAACGGCCGTTTCCGTTCCGTGCATGTTCTCCGGGATGACGCGTCAGCATTACGATGCCGATCTTGCGCGTCACCAGGAAGGCCTGCTCGATGTGCTTAAGCACGCGGGCGTGAATCTTCTCTGGCGCGACAACGACGGCGGATGCAAAGGCGCCTGTGACCGTATCCCGCACACGGACATGACCCAGTGGAACCTGGATCAGTTCTGTAAGGATAAATCGTGCATTGACGACGTGAACTTCTATCGGCTGGACAACGTGCTGGACGGGCTTAAGCAGGATACGGTGCTGGTCATTCACCTGATGGGGAGCCACGGCCCGGCCTACTATCGCCGCTACCCGGAGAACTTCCGCCGGTTCACGCCGACCTGCGATACCAACGAAATCCAGGATTGCGATCGCCAGGCGCTGATGAATACCTATGACAACACGATTCTGTACACCGACAGCATGGTCAGTCAAACCATCGATGCGCTGAAGGCGCGTCAGGGAAGCATGAATACCGCGCTGGTCTATCTGTCAGATCACGGTGAATCGCTGGGGGAAAGCGGTATCTACCTTCACGGTACGCCATATCTGCTGGCACCGGAGCAGCAAACGCATATTCCATTTATGTTCTGGCTGTCCCCGGACTATACGAAAAACTTTGGCGTCAACGAGCAGTGCCTGCGCGACCGTGCAGCAAAAAATGCGGTTTCACAGGATAATCTGTTCTCCACCGTATTGGGAATGATGGACATAAAAACAAGCGTTTATCAGCAGCAGCTGGATATTTTGGCGCAATGTCGATCATAACGGGCTTGAATTAGACCGAATGGTCTATTAGAGTGACGGCATGAGCAGAAATACAGAACACGATACGCGCGAACATCTACTGGAAACCGGCGAGCGGCTCTGCATGCATCGCGGGTTTACCGGTATGGGACTGAGCGAGCTGTTAAAAACCGCTGAAGTGCCAAAGGGGTCGTTCTATCACTATTTTCGGTCCAAAGAGGCCTTCGGCGTGGCGATGCTGGAGCGGCACTATGCTGGCTACCACCAGCGCCTGGCCGTTCACTTTGCCCGCGGTGAAGGCAACTTCCGCGATCGCGTTCTGAACTACTATCAGGAGACGCTGACGCAGTTCTGTCAGCAGGGCATCATCAGCGGCTGCCTGACGGTGAAGCTTTCTGCCGAAGTCTGCGATCTTTCTGAAGATATGCGTACTGCCATGGATAAAGGCGCCAGCGGCGTGATTGCCCTTCTGGCGCAGGCGCTTGATAAAGGCCGCGAGGAGAAAACGCTCAGCTTCACGGGTGATCCCCTGACGCAGGCGCAGGTTTTGTACTCCCTTTGGCTGGGTGCAAACCTGCAGGCCAAAATTTCTCGCAGTGCCGTGCCGCTGGAAAGCGCGCTGGCACATGTTAAAAGCAGTATCACAGCGCCTCGCGTGTAGCAGGCGTTTTTATTTAATCCATTACTAGTCGACTGGTCTACTCAGGAGTCTTTATGTCCGCTGAAAAACTATTTACCCCACTGAAAGTGGGTGCCGTTACCGCGCCAAACCGCGTATTTATGGCTCCCCTTACCCGCCTGCGCAGCATCGAGCCGGGTGACATCCCTACGCCTCTGATGGGTGAATATTATCGCCAGCGCGCAAGCTCGGGCCTGATTATCACAGAAGCCACGCAAATTTCCGCACAGGCGAAAGGCTACGCTGGCGCGCCGGGGCTGCACAGCCCGGAACAGATCGCCGCGTGGAAAAAAATCACCGCGGGCGTGCATGCTGAAGACGGCCGTATTGCGGTTCAGCTGTGGCACACCGGCCGCATCTCACACAGCAGCATCCAGCCCGGCGGTCAAGCCCCGGTTTCCGCCTCTGCCCTGAGCGCGAATACCCGCACCTCCCTGCGCGATGAAAACGGCAACGCCATCCGCGTTGACACCTCTATGCCTCGCGCGCTGGAGCTGAACGAAATCCCCGGCATCGTTAATGATTTCCGCCAGGCGGTCGCAAACGCGCGCGAAGCCGGTTTTGACCTGATTGAGCTGCACTCCGCTCACGGCTACCTGCTGCACCAGTTCCTGTCACCGTCTTCTAACCATCGTACCGACCAGTACGGCGGCAGCGTTGAAAACCGCGCCCGCCTGGTGCTGGAAGTGGTGGATGCCGTTTGTCAGGAATGGAGCCCGGACCGCATCGGCATCCGCGTTTCTCCGATCGGCTCTTTCCAGAACGTGGATAACGGCCCGAATGAAGAAGCCGATGCGCTGTACCTGATTGAAGAGCTGGCAAAACGCGGCATCGCCTACCTGCACATGTCCGAGCCGGACTGGGCCGGCGGCCAGCCTTACACGGAAAGCTTCCGCCAGAAAGTGCGCGAGCGCTTCCACGGCGTGATCATCGGTGCCGGCGCTTATACGCCAGAGAAAGCGGAAGACCTGATTGGTAAAGGTCTCATCGACGCCGTGGCGTTCGGCCGAGACTACATTGCTAACCCGGATCTGGTTGCGCGCCTGCAGAAAAAAGCAGAGCTGAACCCACAGCGTCCGGAAAGCTTCTACGGCGGCGGCGCGGAAGGTTATACCGACTACCCTTCTCTGTAATCCCTGCCATAGTGATTGATAGCGGCGACGTTTCGCCGCTATACTCAAACATCGTTTCTGTTAAAAAAGTTAATCCATTCCACTGGTTAAGAGGAAATTATGCGCCTACTTCACACCATGCTGCGCGTTGGCGACCTGCAACGTTCCATCGAGTTCTACACCAACGTGCTGGGCATGAAGCTGCTGCGTACCAGCGAAAACCCGGAATACAAATATTCGCTGGCGTTCGTGGGCTACGGCCCGGAAAGCGAGGAAGCGGTTATCGAGCTGACCTATAACTGGGGCGTAGATAAATACGAGCTGGGCACCGCGTACGGCCATATTGCGCTTGAAGTGGACAACGCTGCCGAGGCGTGCGAGCGCATCCGCAGCAACGGCGGCAACGTGACCCGCGAAGCCGGTCCGGTTAAGGGCGGCACCACCGTCATTGCCTTCGTTGAAGATCCGGACGGTTACAAAATCGAGCTGATTGAAGCCAAAGACGCCGGTCGCGGTCTGGGCAACTGATCCCGCAGGGCGCGCTATGCGCCCGTAGTTTTACTGCATCCCCTGTTAAAATTTGCCATAATACGCACTGCTTTTTTCCCCTTGTAAGAGACCCTGATGTCCGATAACGCTCAACTTACCGGTCTGTGCGACCGTTTTCGTGGTTTTTATCCCGTTGTTATTGATGTAGAAACAGCCGGATTTAACGCTAAAACCGATGCGCTGCTTGAGATTGCCGCCATCACGCTGAAGATGGATGAACAGGGCTGGCTTACACCGGACACCACGATGCATTTTCACGTAGAACCTTTTGAAGGCGCAAACCTGCAGCCGGAAGCGCTGGCGTTTAACGGTATCGATCCGAAAAACCCGCTTCGCGGCGCGGTGAGCGAATATGACGCGCTTCACGCCATCTTCAAAATGGTGCGTAAGGGCATGAAGGACAACGACTGTAGCCGCGCCATCATGGTGGCCCACAATGCGACCTTCGACCACAGCTTTACGATGGCCGCCGCCGAGCGCGCGTCCCTGAAACGTAACCCCTTCCATCCGTTTGTGACCTTCGATACCGCCGCGCTCAGCGGGCTGGCGCTGGGACAGACGGTCCTGTCCAAGGCCTGCATTACGGCGGGCATCGAGTTTGACGGCACGCAGGCGCACTCGGCGCTCTACGACACCGAGCGCACCGCCGAGCTGTTCTGTGAGATAGTCAATCGCTGGAAGCGCCTGGGCGGCTGGCCGCTGCCGATGGGCGACAGCGAGGAATAAAAAAAAAGCGACCTTTTCAGGTCGCTTTTTTATTTGAGCAGAAAATTATTCTGCGTCCGGCTCTTCGGTTTTGTACTTAGCCGCGGTCTCTTTGATCAGCTGCTGCAGTTCGCCACGCTGATACATTTCAATCAGGATGTCGCAGCCGCCAACCAGCTCGCCGTCAACCCACAGCTGCGGGAACGTCGGCCAGTTTGCGTATTTTGGCAGCTCGGCGCGGATATCCGGGTTTTGCAGGATATCAACATAAGCAAAACGCTCGCCACAGGCAGAGAGCGCCTGAACCGCTTGTGCAGAGAAACCGCAGCTTGGCAGCTTCGGAGAACCTTTCATGTACAGGAGAATCGGGTTTTCAGCGATCTGGCGCTGAATTTTTTCAATAGTGGTGCTCATATCTTGCTTCCTTAAACTTCTGTTACGGCAATCGTCTGACATTGTAGCGGTTCAGGCAGACATCGGAAAATAACATTTTAGTCACGTTATATATTTTAACGCGTGCGGCTATAAGTTGCATTGGAAATGTAGCTTAACCCTATTCCCTATAAGGTTTTGCTTAGGGAGTGACCAATAGTGCGACAGAACGGTGAATTTTTTTGCACTTGCTAACGAAACACATTTTTAGATTGAAAAATGCTATTAACTTATCTGCTTTATATAGATTAGAATCGACAGGTTTTGTAAATCACACGCGGGTATTATAGAAAGCCTGCATTTACCAGGGGACTGCCCAGTGGCGCGGATAAATAAAATCTCGATCACGCTCTGTGCTTTACTGTTTACCACTCTTTCTCTCACGCCAGCGGCGAACGCATCTCAGCAGGCGCGGCATTCTGTCGTACAAAAAACGCATCTGGCGAAAAGCACCGAACGTAAGAAAAAAACCAGCAGCAAAACGGCAAAGAAAAAAAACAGCACGCAAACAAAGCAAACCGCATCCAGCAAGACCAGCGTCAAATCCTCCCGAACAGCCCAATCAAGCAAGCTTAAAGCGCAAAAAACCGCCGCCAACCTCACCACGGAAAAATGTACCGTCCGTAAAGGGCGTAAAACAAAATGCGTTAAATCCGCGAAGCTGGCCGACATACACAAGGTTCGCATGCAGAAAGCGCAAAAAACGGCGATGAATAAGCTGATGGGGCAAATCGGCAAACCGTACCGCTGGGGGGGGACCTCTCCGCGCACCGGCTTTGACTGCAGCGGCCTGGTCTATTATGCCTATAAAGATTTGGTGAAGTTCCGCATTCCGCGCACGGCGAATGAAATGTACCACCTGCGCGACGCATCTCCGGTTAACCGCGGCGAACTGGAAAACGGCGATCTGGTCTTCTTCCGCACCCAGGGACGCGGCACGGCTGACCACGTTGGCGTCTACGTCGGCAACGGTAAGTTTATTCAGTCACCGCGCAGCGGGCGCGACATTCAGATTACCTCGCTTAGCGAAGAGTATTGGGTCCGCCACTACGTCGGCGCACGCCGCGTTATGACGCCGAAAACGATCCGCTAAACCCTGCCCTGCCGCTCCGGCGGCAGGGTAAGTTCCTCTTTTGCATACCCTTTCAATTTGCTACTCTATCCCTGTTGTCTGTAAGGCTATTGGCAACGTAAATACAATAAGGAGAGTAGCAATGTCGTTCGAATTACCTGCACTACCATATGCAAAAGACGCCCTGGCCCCGCACATTTCCGCGGAGACCCTGGAATACCACTACGGCAAACACCACCAGACCTACGTCACCAACCTGAATAACCTGATTAAGGGCACCGACTTTGAAGGCAAAACGCTGGAAGAGATCGTGCGCAGCTCAGAAGGCGGTATTTTCAATAACGCCGCGCAGGTATGGAACCACACCTTCTACTGGCACTGCCTGGCACCGAACGCAGGCGGAGAACCGACCGGCGAGCTGGCGAGCGCTATCAATGCGTCATTTGGCAGCTTCGCAGAGTTCAAAGCGAAGTTTACCGATGCCGCAGTGAAAAACTTCGGTTCCGGATGGACCTGGCTGGTAAAAGAGGCGGATGGCAAGCTGGCTATCGTATCGACTTCGAACGCCGGTACGCCGCTGACCACCAGCGCAGCGCCGCTGATGACCGTGGACGTGTGGGAGCACGCGTACTATATCGATTACCGTAACGCCCGTCCGAACTACCTGGAGCACTTCTGGGCGCTGGTAAACTGGGAATTTGTCGCGAAGAACTTCGCCGCATAAGTCACACGCAGAAGGGACCGCCCTTCTGCGTTTTTATTTAATCTACGGCGCAGGCCGTTTCCGGCTGTTTACGACCGGACATCAGCACCAGCAGCAGCCCCAGGGCCGCGATGATAGCGCCCATCACCGGCACAAAGCCGTATCCCAGACCACCTGAAATCACCGCCCCTCCCGCTGCGGCACCTAGCGCATTCCCCAGGTTAAACGCCCCGATATTCACCGAAGACGACAGCCCCGGCGCCTCGTGCGCAACGCGCATCACGCGCATCTGCAGCGGCGGAACGACCGCAAAGGTCGCGGCTCCCCAAACGACCATTGCCACGGCGGCACCCGCCTGGCTTTGCGCAAGCCACGGTATGGCCACCATGATGGCAATCAGCAGAGTTAAAAAACCCTTCAGGGTTCCGCTGACCGAACGGTCGGCAAGCCTGCCGCCGAGATAGTTGCCGATGGAAAAGCCCACGCCGATCAGCACCAGCATAGCCGTGACAAACGCCGGCGTCGCACGGGTGATATCGTGCAGGACGGGGGCAATATAGGTGTAAAGCGTGAACATGGCGCCCGCGCCCAGCACCGTGGTGAGCAGCGCGGAAAGCACCTGCGGGCGCGCTAGTACCGACAGCTCTTTGCGCACCTCTGGCCGCTCGCCCGCACCGCCCTTCGGCAGCGAGAAGAACAGCGCCACCATGGCGACCACGCCCAGTCCGGCCGTCGCTAAGAAGGACATCCGCCAGCCAATCGCCTCACCGAGCCATGTCGCAGCCGGTACGCCGCCAATGTTCGCAATCGTCAGCCCCATAAACATGGTGGCGACCGCGCTGGCCTGCTTGTGCTTAGGCACAACGCTTGCGGCTACAACGGAGCCCAGGCCGAAGAACGCGCCGTGGTTAAGGCTCGTCAGAATACGCGACAGCATCAGCGTGGTGTAATCGGGTGCAATCGCCGACAGCACGTTGCCGAGAGTGAAGATAGCCATCAGGAAAATCAGCGCGTTGCGGCGCCCGCGATGGGAAAGCAGCAGCGTCATCAGCGGAGCCCCGACCATCACGCCGATCGCGTAGGCGCTAATCAGCATCCCCGCCGCCGGGATCGAGACGTCCACGCCCCGGGCGATAACGGGTAAGAGCCCCATCGGGGAGAATTCAGTGGTGCCGATCCCAAACGCGCCAATGGCGAGGGCCAGCAGGGGAAAATTGATTTTCATGCGCTTACTCCGAATGCCGCGTCATAGCACGACACAGAACAAAGAAGTCAAAAGCATGACATCAATCACAAAAAATGAGAAGTTAACAATTTAGCAAAAGATTTTTGCCACAGAAGTAACAATCTAGAGACGAGCAGGAGGGAGAGGACTCTCCCCCCGTCAAAATCAGTGCAGTGCAGCCGTCAGCCCGCCGGCAACAATCAGCGCCAGCACAATAACGGTGGTCATCAGCGAAAACTTAAGATCGGAACTCATCAATTTTTCTCCTTTTAATCCCCACACGGAAAGTGAGCTTGCTCATTTTTGCACAGTTTGCGTCAAAAATCTTCCCGGATTTATAACGATAACCACTTTTGCTCTTCCCCTTTTCCTCAAGATAGGACAAAATTCCACGCTAAATTTATTAGCGTACCGGCCATTGACCCCCTCCTGACGTCCTGTGTCGTTTTCCCGGCGTGTCGCAATTCAACATTGCGTAATAAGGGTGAGAGAAGGCAAACGTTTACCTCCCCATTTTTCAGGATATTAGGATAGGGTCTGGAGTGACATTTAATGGCAACAATTAAAGACGTAGCAAAACGCGCAAACGTTTCCACTACAACCGTATCACATGTTATTAACAAAACCCGCTTCGTGGCGGAAGAGACGCGCAACGCCGTCTGGGCCGCGATCAAAGAACTGCACTACTCACCGAGTGCGGTTGCGCGCAGCCTGAAGGTTAATCACACCAAGTCTATCGGCCTGTTGGCGACCAGCAGCGAAGCGGCCTACTTTGCCGAAATTATTGAAGCCGTTGAGAAAAACTGCTTCCAGAAAGGCTATACCCTGATTCTGGGCAACGCGTGGAACAACATTGAAAAACAGCGCGCCTATCTGTCGATGATGGCGCAAAAGCGCGTAGATGGCCTGCTGGTCATGTGCTCCGAGTACCCGGAGTCCGTTCTCTCCATGCTGGAAGAGTATCGCCATATTCCGATGGTGGTCATGGACTGGGGCGAAGCGCGTGCCGATTTCACCGACTCGGTTATCGATAACGCCTTTGAAGGCGGCTATATGGCAGGGCGCTATTTGATCGAGCGCGGCCACCGCGATATCGGCGTCATCCCGGGCCCGCTGGAGCGCAACACCGGCGCGGGACGCCTGGCCGGGTTCATGAAAGCCATGGAAGAAGCGCTGATTAACGTGCCGGAAAACTGGATAGTTCAGGGCGACTTTGAGCCGGAATCCGGCTACCGCGCGATGCAGCAGATCGTCTCCCAGCAGCACCGTCCTACCGCCGTCTTCTGCGGCGGCGACATCATGGCGATGGGCGCGCTCTGTGCGGCAGACGAGCTCGGCCTGCGCGTGCCGCAGGACATTTCGGTGATCGGGTATGACAACGTGCGCAACGCGCGCTTCTTCACCCCGGCGCTGACGACCATTCACCAGCCGAAAGACTCGCTGGGCGAAACGGCGTTTAACATGCTGATGGACAGGATCGTCAGCAAGCGCGAAGAGTCGCAGTCCATTGAGGTTCACCCTCGCCTGATTGAGCGCCGCTCCGTTGCGGACGGTCCTTTCCGCGACTACCGCCGTTAATTCTCTTCGGGGCCAGCTACGCTGGCTCCCTCAGCCACTCCCTGTTCAGCGTTTCGCTATCTCCCAGATACTCCAGCAGCCAGGCCATGGCGGGCGAGACGTCATTTTGCTGCCAGGTCAGGCAGCACGCCGCGTCAGGAAAGGGATTTTCCAGCGCCAGGGCAACCCACTCTCCGGCGTCAATTCGCGGACGCGCAAAGTGGACGGGCACCATGCCCACGCACAGCCCCGCGCTCAGGCAGGTTGCTGAAGAGTCCCAGTCGGGCGCCACCACGCGCCGCTGGTTGTCCAGCAGCCAGGTAATACGCTTGGGCAGCGATCGCGACGTATCTTCCAGCACCAGCGACGGCCAGTTGCGCAACGCGTCATCGCTCAGCGGTCCTTCCATCGCCGCCAGCGGATGATGGCGCGCGACCACGCAGATCCAGCTCAGCATGCCCATGTCCCGAAAGGCGTAGCGCCCGCCCACGGGGATTGCCTGGGTCGCGCCGATAGCCATCTCTACCCTGCCGTCCGCCAGCGCGTCCCATACGCCGTTGAACACCTCCTGCGATACCCTAAGCTCGACGTCCGAGAAGTGACGGTAGAAATCGACGATCATCTGCCGCGTGCGCTCCGGCCTGACGATGTTATCTACGGCGATGGAGAGATGCCCGCGCCAGCCGTTGGCAATCTGCTGGCACTGTTCGCGGGTGATCTGCATTTTTTTGATAACAGAACGCCCTTCTTTCAAAAACCACGCCCCAGCTGGCGTCAGTTCCACATCCCGATGCCGTCGCTCAAAGAGCGGAACGGCGAGCCACTCCTCCAGCTGCCGAACCGTATAGCTTATCGCCGAGGGGACGCGATGCAGCTCCTGTGCGGCACCGCTAAAGCTGCCGTTGCGCGCAACGGCATCAATCACTTCAAGAGAATAATCTGACCACATTTTCTGCCTGCAAAATTTTTGATTGCAACAGCCAAATATTAGCGTTTCACAAGCTGCTTTGCACTCCCTACACTCTTCGCCACCGTATACCTGCCTCCTTGAGGAGAAAAAAGAGTGCAACCCAGGAAAGGATTTTTAGTCTGGCTCGGCGGCCTGAGCGTGCTGGGCTTTTTAGCGACCGACATGTATTTGCCCGCGTTTGCCGCCATGCAGGAAGATCTGCAAACGCCTGCTGCCGCCATCAGCGCGAGCCTGAGCCTGTTCCTGGCAGGCTTTGCCTTCGCACAGCTGCTGTGGGGGCCCCTCTCCGACCGCTTTGGCCGCAAGCCGGTTCTGCTGCTCGGCCTGGCCATTTTCGCCGTCGGCTGTTTGGGCATGCTGTGGGTGCGCGATGCCGCCTGGCTGCTGGTGCTTCGCTTCATTCAGGCGGTGGGCGTTTGCGCCGCGGCGGTGACCTGGCAGGCGCTGGTGACCGATTACTATCCAGCGTCGCGCACGAACCGAATTTTTGCCACCATCATGCCGCTGGTTGGCCTTTCGCCTGCCCTGGCCCCGCTGCTGGGCAGCTGGATCCTGGCGCATTTTGACTGGCAGGCGATTTTTGCCACGCTGTTTGCGATTACGCTGGTACTGATGCTGCCCGCCTTCGCGCTTAAGCCCGCGCATAAAAAAATAGAGCACGCTGACGCGAAGCCGATCACCTTCATCTCCCTGCTGAAGGCCAAAGCTTACCGCGGCAACGTACTGATCTACGCCGCCTGCTCCGCAAGCTTCTTTGCCTGGCTGACCGGCTCGCCGTTTATTCTGCACGATATGGGCTATAGCCCAGCGGCGATTGGCCTAAGCTATGTCCCACAGACCATCGCTTTCCTGGTCGGCGGCTACGGCTGTCGCGCCGCGCTGCAAAAATGGGAAGGCCAGCAGATGCTGCCGTGGCTGCTGGTGCTGTACGCCCTTAGCGTCGTTGGAACCTGGGCAGTAGGCTTTATCCCCGGGGCGGGGCTGGCAGAAATTTTGATTCCGTTCTGCGTTATGGCGGTCGCTAACGGCGCCATTTACCCTATCGTGGTGGCCCAGGCATTGCGCCCGTTCCCTCATGCTACGGGTCGCGCAGCCGCATTGCAAAACACCCTGCAGCTGGGCCTGTGCTTCCTGGCAAGCCTCGTGGTCTCCGCGCTGATTGCTACGCCGCTGCTGACCACCACCAGCGTGATGCTGGCAACGGTTCTTCTGGCTGGCGTGGGCTACCGGATGCAATCTTCAGCGCAAACCGTTCAGGATGAGCGCAGCGAAGCTGAGCGTTCGCATGCCTAGTCGCGGCCGTAATTATGTTAAGCATCAGTGATTAGGTTGCTAAGAATTTTATATTGAATCAGCCATTTTTGAGGCCTATACTAAATTTGGTTCAATAAACACGATAAATATTAAGCGTTAACGGGAGCCGGAGTGCTCCCGTTTTACCATGGAAGGCTTTTCGGCAAGGGCTATCTCCCTTCCTCTGTTCTACGTCGGATACTAGCCTCGCGGGATTAACCGTGAGATTTCTCACAAACCATAAAAAGCGTCTACGCTGTTTGAAGGTTCTGATCACAGCAAGGTGATGGAGAAGCTATGAGTTCATCGTGTATAGAAGAAGTCAGCGTTCCGGACGATAACTGGTCCCGGATCGTCAGTGAACTGTTGGGTCGAGCCGGCATTACGATTAACGGACCGTCTCCTGCGGACCCACAGGTCAAACATCCCGATTTTTTTAAACGCGTGCTGCAGGAAGGGTCTCTTGGCCTGGGCGAAAGCTATATGGACGGCTGGTGGGAGTGCGAGCGCCTGGACGTGTTCTTCACCAGCGTGCTGCGCGCGGGGCTGGAAAAACAGCTTCCGCATCATCTCAAAGACACGCTGCGCATCGCATCTGCGCGCTTGTTCAACCTGCAAAGCAAGAAGCGCGCGTGGATCGTTGGCAAAGAGCATTACGATCTCGGCAACGATCTGTTTAGCCGCATGCTGGACCCGCTGATGCAATACTCCTGCGGCTACTGGAAAAAGGCCACCACCCTGGAAGAGGCCCAACAGGATAAGCTCCGTTTGATCAGCGAAAAACTGCAGCTCCAGCCCGGCATGCGCGTGCTGGATATCGGCTGCGGCTGGGGCGGGCTTGCCTGGTTTATGGCGAAACACTATGGCGTGAGCGTTGTAGGCGTGACCATCTCTGCTGAACAGCGGAAAATGGCGCAGGAACGGTGCCAGGATCTGGACGTGGATATTCGCCTTCAGGACTATCGCGACCTTAACGAGCAGTTCGATCGCATTGTTTCCGTCGGGATGTTCGAGCATGTAGGGCCGAAAAATTATGATACCTATTTCACCGTTGCCGACCGTAACCTCAAGCCGGACGGCATCTTCCTGCTCCACACCATCGGCTCAAAGCGGACCGACAATAACGTCGATCCGTGGATCAATAAGTACATATTCCCGAACGGCTGTTTGCCGTCGGTCCGCCATATTGCGAACGCCAGCGAGCCGCATTTCATTGTCGAAGACTGGCATAATTTCGGTGCGGATTATGACACCACGCTGATGGCCTGGTACGCACGCTTCCTGGCCGCGTGGCCGGACATTGCCGACAACTATTCCGAACGCTTTAAACGGATGTTCACCTATTATCTGAACGCCTGCGCGGGTGCTTTCCGCGCGCGCGATATTCAGCTCTGGCAGGTGGTGTTTAGCCGCGGAATTGAGAACGGGCTTCGCGTCGCGCGATAAAAAAATAACCCCGGCTCGCCGGGGTTATTTTTATTCGTCTTCTGCCGCTTTTATTATCGCCGCCTCTTTTGCGGCCAGCACGCGCTCAACGGTATCAACCACCGCCTGGGTTTGCGGATCGATTTCAATATTTACCCGATGGCCCAGTTTTTTCGCGCCCAGCGTCGTGCGCTGCAGCGTTTCGGGGATCAGATGTACGCAAAAACGCGTTGGCGTCACTTCACCGACCGTCAGGCTAATCCCATCAATGCCAATAAATCCTTTATACAGGATGTATTTCATGAGCGCCGGGTCCTGCACTTTAAACCAGATTTGGCGGTTATTTTCTGAGGTCACAATCTTCGCTACCTCAGCGGTAGTCATAATATGGCCGGACATCAAATGCCCGCCAATCTCATCGCTGAATTTCGCCGCGCGCTCAACGTTGACAACGTCACCCACCGCCAGCTCGCCGAGGTTGGTGATGCGCAGCGTCTCTTTCATTAAATCGAAGCTAATCTGATTGCCGTTTATTTCGGTCACCGTCAGGCAACAGCCGTTATGCGCAATCGAGGCACCGGTTTCAATGCCGTCCAGCATATATTCCGGAAGCTCGACCACGTGGGTACGAAAATTAGGTTTTTCATCAATAGACACCACTTTCGCAGTGCCCTGCACAATACCAGTAAACATGCCTACAGCTCCTGTTCATTTCTTACGGTGGCGACACCGTTTAATCTCACCACAATAACAGTTGGAAAAAGAGGTTGCCAGCGAAGCGCATTTTCTGGCGATTTTTTCACTAGATAATTAGTTAAACCCCGCTACAATAGCTGGCATCTCCCTTCATTTTCTTCTTGCTGCCAGTTTCGGCGGCTTTTTTGTCTCTCAAATAACAACAATACAAAGGTGTTCACGTGCAGAAGTACATGATTGAAGCGCGTCAATTATTGGCACTGGCGATACCCGTGATCGTCGCGCAGGTCGCTCAGACCGCAATGGGATTTGTGGATACGGTGATGGCGGGTGGCTATAGCGCCACTGATATGGCCGCCGTCGCGATTGGTACCTCTATCTGGCTGCCAGCGATCCTGTTCGGTCACGGCCTGCTGCTGGCCCTTACCCCGGTCATCGCGCAGCTTAACGGTTCTGGCCGTCGCGATCGCATCGCCCATCAGGTTCGCCAGGGCTTTTGGCTCGCGGGTTTTGTGTCGATTCTGATCATGGTCGTGCTGTGGAACGCGGGCCACATCATCCGCGCGATGCACAACATCGATCCTGCCCTGGCCGACAAAGCCGTCGGCTATCTTCGCGCGCTGCTCTGGGGCGCCCCGGGCTACCTCTTTTTCCAGGTCGCGCGTAACCAGTGCGAGGGGCTGGCGAAAACCAAGCCGGGCATGGTGATGGGCTTTATCGGCCTGCTGGTCAACATTCCGGTAAACTACGTCTTTATCTATGGCCACTTCGGCATGCCGGAGCTGGGCGGCGTAGGCTGTGGCGTGGCAACGGCAGCGGTTTACTGGGTGATGTTCTTCAGCATGATTACGTTCGTGAAGCGCGCGCGATCAATGCGCGATATTCGCAACGCGACGAGATTCAGCACGCCGGACTGGAACGTGATGACGCGGCTCATCCAGCTCGGCCTGCCCATTGCGCTGGCGCTGTTTTTTGAAGTAACGCTGTTTGCCGTGGTGGCACTGCTCGTCTCCCCGCTGGGGATTATTGACGTGGCCGGACACCAGATTGCACTCAACTTCAGCTCGCTGATGTTCGTTCTGCCGATGTCGCTGGCCGCCGCGGTGACGATCCGGGTGGGCTTCCGCCTGGGACAGGGCTCCACGCTGGATGCGCAAACCGCCGCGCGGACCGGGCTGGGCGTCGGGGTGTGCATGGCCGTCTGCACGGCGCTATTTACCGTTACGCTACGCGAGCAAATCGCCCTGCTCTACAACGACAATCCGCAGGTGGTATTGCTTGCGTCTCACCTGATGCTGCTGGCGGCGGTCTACCAGATATCGGACTCTATCCAGGTCATCGGCAGCGGCGTGCTGCGCGGGTATAAAGATACGCGCTCCATCTTCTTTATCACCTTCATCGCCTACTGGGTGCTCGGCCTGCCGACGGGCTACGTGCTGGCGCTGACCGATCTGGTGGTGGACCGCATGGGGCCGGCCGGATTCTGGATGGGCTTTATCATCGGCCTGACCTCGGCGGCCATCATGATGATGCTGCGGATGCGCTTCCTGCAGCGTCAGCCGTCCACGGTGATTTTGCAGCGCGCTGCGCGTTAATCAGGCGGTAGCCGTCTGCTGGCGGCTACTTTCTCTACACTTTGCGCGGTAATGAAGCAATCGCGTGAAATCAGAGAGAAAATTGCATTTTCCCTCTTGCCTCAGCCGGGCTGTGCCGCTAATATTCGTCCCCGTTGTCGCCGACAACACGTTGCGTTCATAGCTCAGTTGGTTAGAGCACCACCTTGACATGGTGGGGGTCGTTGGTTCGAGTCCAATTGAACGCACCATTTTGCGTCTGTAGCTCAGTTGGTTAGAGCACCACCTTGACATGGTGGGGGTCGATGGTTCGAGTCCATTCAGACGCACCATTCTATTTCTTCTCTGTATTCCTTCCTATTTTCAATACGAAAATTCATTAAAACAACCACGCGTCTTGCGATTTCTGCTTATACATTCATTAATCACTCAAGCCGTGAGCTTTCGATCTCCAGCGTAAAAAAGGAATTTCTATGCTTATTCGCCCCACCACTCCCTCCGATTCAGAACCCTTACTCGCGATGTTAGAAGCGAGCGGACAGTTCGATCGTGAAGGGCTCTTGCATGTGCAGGACACGCTTGATACCTACTTTTCTGGTAAATCGGATGAAATATGGTTTAGCGCAGACCAGCAAGGTCTGGTGGGTGTTGCCTATTGCGCCCCCGAAGTGATGACCAACAGCGTCTGGAACTTACTGATGCTATGGATCTGCCCTTCCCGCCAGCGCCAGGGCATCGGACAGGCCCTGATCGACGAGGTTGAAAAGGAATTGAGAAATAAGCAGGCAAGGCTGCTGCTGGTTGAGACCTCCAGCCTTGACGATTTTAGCGCGGCCCGCGCGTTTTACGGTAAGCAAGGTTTTATCAATGAGGCGAGAATACGTCACTACTATGCTCCTAATGAAGATAAAGTGATCTTCACAAAAGCGCTGCAGGCGTAAGATAAACCTCAACAGGATAATAAGCGCCAGCAGACTGGCGCTCACCGTTCGCGTCGGTCCTCTCATTAATATCCGAATTCTCCCCGCATTCCAAACCCTGAAGCCGTCACCTGCTACGCTTATCGTATGGAAAAAAATGCAGGGAGACTGTCGATGAAGAAAATCGCCATTATCGGCTCCGGCCCGACCGGGATTTACACCTTTTATTCCCTTCTGAAAACTAAAATCCCTCTGGCCGTTTCCGTTTTTGAACAGGCTGACGAAGCCGGCGTGGGCATGCCCTACAGCGATGATGAAAACGCGCGCTTTATGCTGGCCAATATTGCCAGTATTGAAATACCCCCACTGTTCATCACGTACCTTGACTGGCTCAGGCGCCAGGACCAAGCCCATCTCGCGCGCTTCAAGGTCGATAAAGCCAGCCTGCACGATCGCCAGTTTTTGCCGCGGCTGCTGCTGGGAGAATACTTTCGCGACGGCTTTTTAACCCTTGTTAAAGAAGCCAAAACGCAGGGGTTTGAGGTCAATGTCCATGAATCCGCTCGGGTCACCGACATTGACGCGGCGCCAGAAGGCGTAATGCTCTCGGTCAACGGTAAGCCGCATCCTGCGCGGTTTGACCGGGTTGTCGTCGCCACGGGGCACGTCTGGCCGGATGAAGATGAAGCCACGCGCAGCTTCTTTCCAAGCCCCTGGTCCGGGCTGATGGACGCGCGCATCCCCGCCTGCCGCGTCGGCATTATGGGCACCTCCCTGAGCGGGCTGGATGCCGCGATGGCGGTGGTGATGCAGCACGGTCATTTCGCTGACCAACAGTTTATTCTTGATAAAGGCAGCGAAGCGTTACGTATCGTCCTGATGTCCCGAACGGGAATTCTGCCTGAGGCGGATTTTTACTGTCCTATCCCCTATGAGCCGCTCTCGATTTTGACTGAATCTGCCGTCGAGTCTGAAATCGCCAAAGGCGCAGACGGGCTCCTCGATCGCGTTTTTGCACTGATGGTGAAAGAGCTGGAGCTGGCCGACCCCGAGTGGTGTCAGGCGATCTCGCTGCACGACCTGAATGCGGACAACCTGCTGGAGGCCTGGTACGAGGATCGCAAACGGCACGGCCCGTTTACCTGGGCAGAAGAGAACCTGAAAGAGGTCGAGCGCAACAAGCGCGAGCGGCGCACGGTGGCGTGGCGCTACGCCGTGCTTCGGCTGCACGACGTGGTATCAGAGATTGTCCCTGCGCTGAACGAGCGCGACAGGGCGCGGTTCCAGGCGGGGCTGGCGCGCGTGTTTATTGATAACTATGCAGCGATCCCACCGCAGTCTATTCGCCGACTGCTGGCGCTACGCGAGGCGGGCATCGTGAGCGTCGCCGCCCTGGGGGACGACTATGATATGGACATCGGCAGCGGTCAAACGGTAATCACCCATCACGGCCACACCATGCGCTTCGACGTTTTTATCGACGCCCGCGGGCAGAAGCCGCTTAAAACGAAAGATCTGCCTTTCCCCACGCTGCGCAAACAGCTGATGGAAACGGGCGATGACATACCGGACGTCAGCGCAGACTATACGTTGAGAAGCCCCGAATCGATTCGTGGACGCATTGCATTTGGTGCCATTCCGTGGCTCATGCACGACCACCCCTTCGTACAGGGGATCATCGAATGCGCGGAGATAGGGGACGCTATCGCGAAAGGAGTGCATCAGCCTGCTGCTGGGGCACGCAGAAAGCTGTCGTGGGTGGAGGGCTGACGGGCTTCCCTGCCCTCGGCGTGCGTTACTCGAAGAACACGCCAGGATTTTCAGACAGGGAGATAAAGGTTTTTGTCTCTTTGTCCAGCGCGCGAATCTCGCCGCTTTCAATGTCGTATACCCAGCCGTGCAGGCGGATGGCGTTGTTGCGAAGGCCTACCGCAACGGACGGGTGAGTTTTAATGTTGCTCAGCTGGGCAAATACGTTTTCCTGCACCATCGCGTTCACTTTGTCGATCGGCTTCTCCCACGCTTTCTTCTCAACGACCGCTTTCGCCGCGTCGGCGTAGCGCAGCCAGTGGGAGACGGCGGGCATCGGGCCCAGGTCAGCGTCGTCAGCGATCGCTTTCATCGCGCCGCAGTTAGAGTGGCCGCAGATGACGATATCGGTCACGCCCAGCGCCACAACGGCGTATTCAATCGTTGCGGAAACGCCGCCCGGCTCAGGCCCGAAAGGCGGCACGATGTTGCCAGCATTGCGAATGACAAAGAGCTGTCCTGGCTCCTGCTGCGTCACCAGCTCTGGAACCAGGCGGCTGTCGGAGCAGGAAATAAACAACGCTTTGGGATTCTGGCTGGACGCCAGGCTGCGGAAGAGCTCTTTACGTTGCGGGAAAATCTCTTTTTGAAAGCTGAGAAAACCTTCAATGATATGTTGCATAGCAATATCTCTTTTATCTGTTTTAGTTTAGACATGATCGAGATCACGCTCTTAAAGTTTACCCACCACGCTTTACTTCATACAAGCAATATATTTCTGGCCCGACCGGCGCACGATCTCGCTAGCCTCCGCGAGGATATTCTGACCTTCAAACGCGCCGTAGAGACGCGCGTACGCTCTGCCCTCAAGCCGCGCCGTCACCTGCTCCACCGTGCGCGCGGGCAGCGGGAGCATGTTCGGATAGCTCCACATAAACGAGACGGCATCCTTCCCCGGCGTCACCTGCAGAATATCGCCCGCCAGCAGCACGCCCTCGCCCTTCTGCCAGTGAAGCACCGTTCCGCCCGCGAAATGGCCCCCGAGCCGCAGCAGCGTTACCGCAGGCAGGATATCCAGCGCATTGCCCTCCCAGAAGCGGATCGCCGGGCTTTCGCGCATCACCCACTCGCGATCGCTGGCGTGGAGATAAACGGGAGCATCGAACGCGTCTGCCCAGTCCTGCAGCGTGGTGTAATAGTGCGGATGCGAAATGGCGATAGCGCTGATGCCGCCCAGCGCCGCGATCAGCATTTTGGTTGCCGCATCCAGGTTGGCGATGCAGTCCCACAGCACGTTGCCGTTCGGGGTGCGTAAAAGCAGCGCGCGCTGGTTGATGGCAAACGCGGGCACGGTTTTGAGGCTAAACAAATCTGGCTCAAGCTGTTGCCATTTGTTGGCGTGGGTCGCGGTTACGGTTTCAAAATCGGTCCACGCCTGACCGGTGGCCGGAACGTACTGGCGTTCATCCTCGCAAATGGGGCAGCGGTCAGGCTGATGGTCGTAGGAGGCCCCGCAGGTTTTACACAGAATAATCATCGGCTTTCCTCAGCGCTAAATCACTGAGTATGGCAGGGATTATCCTTATGTGCTGCGAGGTACATTGTCTCCGTTTTTTCCCCTATACTGTGCCGGTATCAAAAACTGAATATAGCGGGTGTACTATGGAAATTGATCTCGATAACCTGGTCTTTAGCGGCCTGGACGAAGCAGAAGAGCGTAACGCGGAACGTCTGGAAGACGCGGACAAGAAAGCTCAGGCGGTTATCGCCGACGACGACTGCGGCGATGCCTGCAAAATCTAAAGAAAAAGCACCGGTTACCGGTGCTTTTTTTTCGTCTCACCTCTGCTGGCTTTAAATTTCAGGCGTCTTTTGGAACCCAGACAGCATCAGAATCAGGCCTTCTGGAGATGAGGCCGGCTCGAACTGATAATGATTCCCCTGGCGATCGCCGCCGATATACCATGAGATTTCCGTTTTCCCCTGCGCCAGCGCCTTGCGCACGGCCTTATCGACATCAACCATCCGGTATTCACGCTTGTGGTTGAGGTACAGCACGGCATCGGATTTATAGCTACAGGCCGGACGGGCATTCCAGCTCACGCTGGCCGGGTCCCAGTCGCTGCTGGCCGGATAGAAGAAGATCTGATCGGCACCGTCCGTTTCCACTTTCCCACCGTAGATGCGCACGCGATATTTGAACAGGGACGGATCCTGTCCTGCCGGCAGCGCGGGGATCTTAAACTTCACCAGCGACAGGGTTTCACCGTTTTTCGTGCGCCCGCCGTTTTGCCAGTTATCCTCCACCAGCAGACTCTGCGCGTTCGCGTGAGAGGCGTCTGGTTCCCGGCTGCTTAGCCAGACGTTCGCCTTCGCTTTTTCATAGCCGTAAGGCACGGTGGTGCCGCAGTCCAGTCCGCGGTTCATGCACAGGTCGGTCATAAACCGGGCCGCATCCTCCGTCCAGCCGTTCATAAAGTCGGCGTGCGCCGTATACAGGCTGCCCCAGCGCTCCTCGCGTTCGTCGCCGTGCATCAGCGGATCGAGCGAAAGCTGGGCTTTGCCGGTATCCAGCGACGATATCATCGGCAGCACGTAGGCAACGTTCATATTCACGGTCGGGATTTTCACCGGAAATGCGTCCGGACATACGCCTTTAACGTCGTAGGTAGCGTTGGCGAGGCCGTGAGCTGGCTTGAGGTTAACGCCGTCCCAGCAGTTCGGGAACTGAATGCCGATATTAAACTGCACCGCGTCTTTTGCTTTACGCAGCCCGCATACCTCCCCCACTTTGGAGGTGTAGCCTTTGCCGTTCGCGCACAAAAACGTGATATGCGGGTTTGGCGCCGTCCCGTGGTGATCCCCCGCCAGCAGCGCCAGCCCGGCCGGGAAAGGCGTTAGCGGCGCGGTATCCACGTGGGACGCCTGATAGTAGGTTTTCTGATAGGCCGGTTTTACCACCGTGCCGTCGGGCAGGCGCAGCGACGGCGCCCAGTAGGCGGAGCTGTCGGCTTTGTTGTCGCAGGTGGTGCGTTCAAGCCTGCGCAGGCTTTCCCGGGTGGAATCGGCATCGGTATGGGCATTGCCAAAGAAGTCGTGCAGCATGGCATGGTTGGGCATGCCATACATCATGATGGCGTCATCGCCGAGGGTATGGGAGTAGCCGCACACCACGTGGGCCTGCGGCGCGGCGTGTGCCGCCTGCATAGCAAACAGTAAAACCGGGCACGCGAGCGCGGTAGTTAGCATGGTCCGTTTCATCATTTTCTCCATGATATGAAAGGACACATTGGTAACAAAAGCGCATCAACTCTCCGAGTCGTTCATTGCCTCATTTTCCGTTTAAAAAGACTTTACACCGACGGCAGACCACTCGTTCCAGCCAGCGCAGGATAAGCAAGTGGCCGCAGGGCCTACCCGGCCAGCGCTTTCACCACCGTTTCCATCGCCTGGGTGGTGAGTTCGCTGCGTTTAATCCGCTGGTTTGCCAGCGCGGTCCGCACCACGCCCGCAATCACGATATGCTTTGGCTCCTGGCCTAAATCGCGCATCTCCAGCACCACCTTGCCAACGACCCGGCACATCTCCTGATACAGCGCTTCGTCTTTCGTTACATTGCCCATTGCCATCGCTCCATTGCCCGAAAAACTCAGCTTAATTCATTCGCTGGCGGTATACAAAAAAGAAGCCCGACGAGAGTCTCACCGGGCTTCATCTTGTAAATCAGCTAATTAATTATTTACCGGGATCACCGCGCCTTTATATTTGGTGCGGATCCAGTCCTGAATCTCTTTCGAGTGCAGGACGTTTACCAGCGCGACGATATCTTTTTTCTTCTCGTCACCGCGGTGCACGGTAATGATGTTGGCGTACGGGTTGTTTTCACCGCTCTCGACCGCAATCGGGTCGTGAACCGGGTCCAGACCGGCGTCAATCGCGTAGTTGGCGTTAATCACCACCGCCGCGCCTTCGTCGTTGTTATACATCTGCGGCAGCAGGGAGGCCTCGACGTTAGGCGTAAACTGCAGCTTTTTCGGGTTCTCGACGATGTCGCTGATGCGCGCGGTCACTTTGTCGATGCCCGGCTTCAGCGTGATCACACCCTCTTTCTCGAAGATGGAGAGGATACGCCCCTCTTCGGACACCGCGTCGCGCATGATGATTTTTCCGCCTTCCGGCAGATCCTTCAGCGACTTGTATTTTTTCGAGTAGATGCCGATTGGCTCAATGTGGATCGCGCCCGCGCTGACGAAATCGTAATCCTTATCGCCCGCGTGATCCTTCAGCACGCTGTTCAGGTAGGGAATGTGCTGGAAATAGTTGGCGTCGATGTCGCGGCCCGCCAGCGCGGTGTTCGGCAGGATGTAGTCCTGGAACGGCTTGATCTCCAGGTCGATCCCCTGCTTCGCCAGAATCGGCTTCGCCTGCTCGAGAATTTCCGCGTGCGGCGTGTTGGACGCCCCCACGGTCAGGGTGTCGGCCCAGGCGGCAAAGCTCAGGGCGCTCAGGGTTGCGGCGGCGATCAGCGTCAGCGTTTTTTTCATGATGATGGTTCCCGTGTGTTATTAGAGATTATCTTTTGTCTAACAGTGAAGTAATGACATCGCCGCAGAACTGGATAATGAAAACAATGATCAAAATGGTCACCGTTGCCACCAGCGTGACGTCACCGTGGTTGCGCTGGAATCCTTCCAGATAAGCCAGATTTCCCAACCCGCCGGCGCCAATCACCCCCGCCATGGCGCTGTAGCTGACCAGCGCAATGAGCGTCACAGTAATACCTGAAACCAGTGCAGGTGATGATTCCGGCAGTAAAACCCGAAATACGAGCGTGCTCAGCCGCGCGCCCATTGAGCGCGTGGCCTCGATAACCCCTTTGTCGACTTCGCGCAGGGCGATCTCGACCAGGCGAGCGTAGAACGGCGCCGCACCGACAATCAGCGCCGGCAGCGCCGCGTTTGCGCCAAGAATGGTCCCGACGATAGTCTTAGTGAACGGGATCAGCAGGACGATCAGGATAATGAACGGGATGGAGCGGAACACGTTCACCACGATCGACATCACGCTGTAGACCGTGCGGTTCTGGAACAGACCGCCGCGGGCGGTTAAAAACAGCGCCAGCCCCAGCACGATGCCGAGCACAAAGGTCGCCACGCCGGAAAGCGCGGTCATGTAAAGCGTCTCCTGGGTAGCCGACCACAGCTGGTCCCACTTCAGGTGCGGAAAAAGATTCTCAGCCATGCTTAATTACCTCGCCGTCAATATCGCTTTGCTTCAGGTCGGCGAGGATATTGTTCAGTTGCTCATCTGATGCCACGACGTGGACCCAAAGCTGTCCGAAAACGCCGTGGGCGGTTTGCGTCATTTTTCCGTGCAGGATGTTAAACGGCAGGCCGTAGCGCAGCGTAAGCTCCCCTACGATCGGCCGGTGCGTGCTGTGCCCGGTAAACGTCAGCCTGATCACCGCGCCTTCCAGGTCGTTTGCCAGCTCCGTGTTAAACGTTTCCTCTTCGGCGTACTGGCTAACCTGGCGGACAAACTGCTGCGTGATCGGCTGCTGCGGATGGGTAAAGACGCGCAGCACGTCGCCCTCTTCCACGACTTTTCCGTTCTCCATCACCGCCACGCGGTCGCAGATTTTGCGCACCACGTGCATTTCGTGGGTAATCAAAACGATGGTCAGCTGAAAGCGACGGTTAACGTCCAGCAGCAGATCGAGGATCTGATCGGTGGTTTGCGGGTCAAGCGCAGAGGTCGCTTCATCGCAGAGCAGCACGTCCGGGCTGTTGGCCAGCGCGCGCGCAATGCCCACGCGCTGCTTTTGCCCGCCGCTCAGCTGCGACGGATAGGCATTTTCGCGCCCCTTCAGGCCGACCAGATCCACCAGCTCGGCCACCCGCGCCTTAATTTTCGCTTTAGGTACGCCCGCGATTTGCATCGAAAAGGCGATGTTCTCGTTCACCGTGCGCGACCACAGCAGGTTGAAGTGCTGGAACACCATGCTGATTTTAAGACGCGCCTGACGCAGCGCCTCGCCCTTCGCGGCCGAGATGTTGTGCCCGTTAATGGTCACGCTACCAGTGCTTGGTTTCTCCAGGCCGTTCAGCAGCCGGATGAGGGTGCTTTTCCCCGCCCCGCTGTAGCCAATAATTCCGTAAATCTGTCCCTGCTCAACCGTTAAATTCACGTTGTCGACAGCGGTCAGCGCGACTTTGCCGTTGTCAAAAACCTTCGAAATATTCCTGAGTTCAATCATTCTTATTAATATCCGTAGTACATATAGCGGTTTAGCAGTATGGATGTCCAAACGATACTAGTCAGGCTATCAGCGGATTTAAATGAACAAAAAGGCATGTCTTATAGCGCCCGGGAATAAGAAGCGAATTCTGCGGCGAGAAGCCAATAGAATAATTTCGGCAATGATTATCCGACCTCGACGTTTGCGCAACTCGCACGGGGGAGCATACCGGGTATGAATATTCCTACAGCGGTAGCCCACGCGCCTGTTCCGCTGGAGCAACGTCTTGCTAGCGGCATCGTGCCTGAGCCAATCCGTCTCTCTGTGGGCATTGAGGATAGCCGCGACCTGATTGCCGAGCTTCTTCAAGCGCTGGATTAATGAGCAAAACGCGGCGGGTCATTCTTACGCCGCGATAAGATTTCAATCTACCTTAACGCCTTGATAACAATATTGTGAGGTTCTGCACAGATTGTTTTTGAAACGCTGTTTCCATTTTCCTTTTATCTCGAAATCGGCGTATAATGCGCGCCTTATCCCTGGTGAATGGTTTCAGCGCTTGGACTATAAAAAACAACGTACACACTCTGCTCTCTCTCCTTGGGCTGAAACTCAGGCACACTTTCTTCTGCACGCTCATTTGATGTCACCTATCCTTACTGCGTGCCATAGTCAATTTTGCAACACAGGTTTGGCTCTGCGGCGGTGCGCCCCCGGAGCGATATTTCCATATCCTTCCCAACTTAAAGACTAAGACTGTCATGAAAAAGACGAAAATTGTTTGTACCATCGGCCCAAAAACCGAATCCGAAGAGATGCTGAGCAAAATGCTGGATGCCGGCATGAACGTTATGCGTCTGAACTTCTCCCACGGTGATTACGCAGAACACGGCCAGCGTATCCAGAACTTGCGCAACGTGATGAGCAAGACCGGCAAAAAAGCCGCTATTCTGCTGGATACCAAAGGTCCTGAAATCCGCACCATCAAGCTGGAAGGCGGCAACGACGTCTCTCTGAAAGCGGGCCAGACCTTCACCTTCACCACCGACAAATCCGTCGTCGGTAACAGCGAAATCGTTGCAGTGACCTATGAAGGCTTCACCAGCGACCTGTCCGTAGGCAACACCGTGCTGGTAGACGATGGTCTGATCGGCATGGAAGTGACCGCGATCGAAGGTAATAAAGTTATCTGTAAAGTGCTGAACAACGGCGACCTGGGCGAAAACAAAGGCGTTAACCTGCCTGGCGTTTCCATCGCACTGCCAGCACTGGCTGAAAAAGACAAGCAGGACCTGATCTTCGGCTGCGAGCAAGGCGTTGATTTCGTGGCAGCCTCCTTCATCCGTAAGCGTTCCGACGTGGTGGAAATCCGTGAGCACCTGAAGGCCCACGGCGGCGAGAAGATCCAGATCATCTCCAAAATTGAAAACCAGGAAGGCCTGAACAACTTCGACGAAATCCTCGAAGCGTCTGACGGCATCATGGTTGCACGTGGTGACCTGGGCGTTGAAATCCCGGTTGAAGAAGTAATCTTCGCGCAGAAGATGATGATCGAGAAATGCGTTCGCGCGCGTAAGGTGGTTATCACCGCGACGCAGATGCTGGACTCCATGATCAAAAACCCACGCCCTACCCGCGCAGAAGCAGGCGACGTGGCGAACGCCATCCTCGACGGTACCGATGCGGTTATGCTGTCCGGCGAATCCGCTAAAGGTAAGTACCCGCTGGAAGCCGTTAGCATCATGGCAACCATCTGTGAGCGTACTGACCGCGTGATGACCAGCCGTCTGGACTTCAACAACGACAGCCGCAAGCTGCGTATCACCGAAGCCGTGTGCCGTGGTGCAGTTGAAACCGCAGAAAAACTGGACGCGCCGCTGATCGTGGTTGCGACCCAGGGCGGTAAATCAGCTCGCGCCGTGCGTAAATACTTCCCGGATGCCACCATCCTGGCGCTGACCACTAACGAGACTACCGCGCGTCAGCTGGTGCTGAGCAAAGGCGTTGTGGCTCATCTGGTCAAAGAGATCGCCTCTACTGACGATTTCTACATTCAGGGTAAAGCGCTGGCGCTGGAAAGCGGCCTGGCTCAGAAAGGTGACGTTGTCGTGATGGTTTCCGGCGCGCTGGTACCAAGCGGAACAACCAATACTGCATCTGTTCACGTACTGTAATAATTCCTGAACGAATTAATTTTGCGAAAAGCGCCCTGTGGGCGCTTTTTTTATTTCCGGTAATAGCCAATTTCATTCAAAAAGCAAATCGGGTTTTTCTATTTAATTGCGATTTATCTAAGATGAATCCGATGAAAAATGCCTTTTTTAACATAGCTTTTTGTTCAAAAACGCCGAATACGATGCTTCTTTGAGCGAACGATCAAAAATAGGCGTATTCCCATCAAAAAAATATTCTCAACCTAAAAAACTTTGTGTAATACTTGTAACGCTACATGGAGATTAACTCAATCTAGAGGGTATTAATAATGAATCGTACTAAACTGGTACTGGGCGCGGTAATCCTGGGTTCTACTCTGCTGGCAGGTTGCTCCAGCAACGCTAAAATCGATCAGCTGTCTTCTGACGTTCAGACTCTGAACGCTAAAGTTGACCAGCTGAGCAACGACGTGAACGCAATGCGTTCCGACGTTCAGGCTGCTAAAGACGACGCAGCTCGCGCTAACCAGCGTCTGGACAACCAGGCTACTAAATACCGTAAGTAATAGTACCTGTTAATAAAATGGCGCACATTGTGCGCCATTTTTTTTATCTCATTCCGCTGACATTTACTGCGTGACCTTTTCCCCTTCGTTTTCTGCAATAGCGTCCGATATACGACTGTTTTGCACCGACTGCACGCTCGTGCTGGCCGATGCGCCGCTCTGCGCATTCACCGCCACGGGAATACCCGCCCGGCGAGACAGGGCTTTATCGATAAGCGCTTTATCGCTCCCGGATTGCGAAACAAACGACGCAAACGCCGCCGAGTGCGTAATTGGCGAGGTTTGAGGATTTTCTCCCTCCTCCTGCGCCAGCGGCCTGTGCACTTCGATATAGCGCCTACCGTCCGGCTCGACGGCATATTTCACCGGCTCATTGATAATCTGCACGCGCGTACCAACGCGCACCTGCGCAAACAGCGCCTGAATGTCCGGGGCGTTCATCCGCATGCAGCCGGAGCTCACGCGCAGCCCAACGCTGTCCGGCGCGCTGGTCCCGTGGATAAGATATTCCCCATTTCCCACGCCTAAACGCAGCGCGAAGCGCCCTAGCGGGTTATTCGGCCCCGCTGGCACCACAGGAGGCAGCTTAATCCCCTGCGCCAGAGAACGCGCCCTGATGCCCGCCGTTGGTGTCCAGGTCGGGTTGGGGATCTTCTGGCTGACGCGCGTCGTCGTCACCGGCGTTTCAAGCCCCAGCTGTCCAATGCCCAGCGGATAAACCTGAACGATATTCTCGCCCGGCGGGAAATAATAGAGCCGCAGCTCCGCCAGGTTGACGACGATGCCTTCGCGCGGGGTATCGGGCAGCAGCATCTGCGAAGGAATGACGATCGCTGTACCGGGCGCGGGATTAACCGGCGCAATGGTGTTATTGGCTTCGAGAATAAGCTGCGCGGCCGTATTAAACCGGCGAGCGATCGTTTGCAGCTTATTGTCCCCCTCCTGCACCGTATAGGTTTGGTTTTGACCAATTAGCCGGCTGCCCGCAGGGGGCAAAGGATAATCCACCGCCCAGGCCGAATGAAGGGCGTTGAGCGAACCAAGGAGTAATAGAGTTATAAGAGACGCGCGCTTCATGCTGAGATTCCTTATTCACTGACAGGACGCCAGAAAGCTGAAAAACCAGCGAGGCAGGAACCACCTCGCGGAACAGAATGAATGCTGTCTTTTAAGTCTAGCTAAGGATTGCGGCTTTGGCGCGAATGGCGCGAATCATTGCTTCGAGCCCCTGCGATCGGGACGGCGTAAGATGCTGGGTCAGCGCCATTTTTTCAAACCACGGCCGCACGTCGAACGCGACGATGTCCTGCGCCGACATCTGATGGTAAAGGATGAACACAACGGCGATAAGGCCTTTGACAATCGCGGCGTCGCTGTCGCCGCGCAGTTCAATGGTCCCGTCGTCAGATTGCTTCATCACAATCCACACCTGGCTCTGACAGCCCTGAATAATGTTCTCCGGGCTGTGCGCTTCAGCGCCGAGCGGCGGTAAACGCTGCCCCAGCTCGATGATGTAGAGGTACTTCTCTTCCCAGTTTGCGCAACGCCCAAAGTTGCGCAGCAGTTTTTCTTTGTCCGGCAGCTCTGCCATCTCTTGCTCTCCCTTAGCCCAGCAGCTGGTGAATGCGCTTCAGCCCTGCCACCAGCCTGTCGACCTCTTCCGTCGTGTTGTACATCACCAGCGACGCGCGGCACATTGCCGGCACCTGGTAAAACGCCATCAGCGGCATCGCGCAGTGGTGCCCGGTGCGCACGGCGACGCCGTAGTTATCAAGGAAACTGCCAACGTCATAGGCGTGATGTTTCCCCAGATTGAAGGCAATGACGCCCTGGCGATCCTGCGGGCCGTAGAGGGTCAGATCCGGCACGCTGGCCAGCGCCTGCAGCGCGTAACGCATCAGCTGCTGTTCGTACGCCTGAATGGCGTCAAGGCCAATCGCGGAGACGTAAGACAGCGCCGCGCCGAGCCCGATAATGCCGCCGGTGTTTGGCGTACCGGCCTCAAAGCGCCACGGCGCGCGCGCGTAGGTGGTGCCCTCGGTCAGGCTGACGGTGGCAATCATCGAGCCGCCCCCTTCCCACGGCGGCATGGCCTGGAGAATATCTTCCTTCACGTAGAGCACGCCGATGCCGGTCGGCCCGTAGAGCTTATGCCCGGAGAAGAGGTAAAAATCACAGTCCAGCGCCTGAACGTCCACCGCGTGGTGCATCACCGACTGCGCGCCGTCAATCAGCACCTTCGCGCCCGCCCGGTGTGCTTTATCGATAATCTCCGCCACCGGGTTTTCGGTGCCCAGCACGTTAGAGACCTGCGTCACGGCAACCAGCCGCGTACGCTCGTCCAGCAGGGCATCAAGCTGCTCAAGCTGCAGCGTGCCGTCCTGATTCAGCGGGATCGCTCGCAGCTGCGCGCCGGTGCGTTCGCAGAGCATCTGCCACGGAACGATGTTCGCGTGGTGCTCCATCTGGGTGATGATGATGTTATCGCCCGCGCGGACCTGCGCGCTGCCCCAGCTGTTGGCCACCAGGTTGATGCCCTCCGTGGTGCCGCGCACGAAAACCAGCTCCTCCGGCGAGCGCGCGTTGAGGAAAGCCGCCGCCTGGGTGCGCACGTTCTCCATGCGCCGGGTCGCCTCGGCGCTCAGGGTGTGAATGCCCCGGTGCACCGCGGCATAGCCGTGGCGATAAAACTCCGCTTCCGCCTCTATCACCTGATTCGGCTTCTGCGCGCTGGCCGCGCTGTCGAGATACGCCAGCGGCAGGCCGTTTACCTCACGGGCCAGAACCGGAAAATCTGCCCGGACTTTCTCTACCGGAAAACTCATGCATCGCCTCCAGGCAGACGCTGGCCAATGCGCGCCAGCACCTGCTGTTTCAACTCGCCGTCCCGCAGCGCTTCCGTCAGCTCGGCCGCAAAGGCGTAGATAATCATCTTCTGCGCCGACCGCCTGTCAATACCGCGCGAACGCAGGTAGAACATCTGTTCGTCGTCAATACGCCCAACCGTTGCGCCGTGGCTGCACTTCACGTCATCGGCGTAGATTTCCAGCTGCGGTTTAGTATCCACTTCCGCCAGGCGCCCCAGCAGCAGGTTGTTGTTGGTCATCTGCCCGTCGGTTTTAACGGCGTGCTGTGCCACGTTGATCAGGCCGTTGAACACCGCGCGGCCCCTGTCGCTGACGATGGTTTTATGCAGCTGGCGGCTGTTGCAGTAGCCCCTGTTGTGCTCAAGCCAGGTGCGCGTGTCGCACACTTCCGATTTAACCGGCATCGCCAGGCTGTTGACGCGCAGCGTGGTGTTTTCGCCGTTTAGCCGGGTGCTGGTATTGTGGCGCAGCACCGCGCCGCCGAGCAGGAAGCTGTGGCTATAGGCCGCGGCGTCCTGGCCCAGCACGATGTCGTTGTGGGCGAAGTGGTGGCTCGCCGGGTTTTCAAACGCCAGCTTGATGTGGTGTAGCTGGGCGTTGGCCGCCACGTTCATGGTGAGACGCGAACCGGTAAAGTGGCGGACCTCGTTGAGGCTGACGTAATGCTCAATCACCGTCGCCTCCGCGCCCTCTGCCAGCTCAAGATGGTGGCGATAGTGCGCCGTGTTGATCTCGTCGCCCTCCAGCCCCTGCGTGATGTGCAGCAGCAGCAGCGGCTTCGTCGGGCGCTGGTTGCGCTTCACGCAAATATGCGTGACCGTCTGCGCGAGGCTCTCGGTGAGGTGCAGGAACACCTCGGGCTGAACGGCGGCGGTCAGGCTCTGGCGCTCGTCGTTAATCGCAATTTCGAACCCGCTCTCCCGCGCGTCGTCGCTCAGCTCGGGGGAATAGACGCCGTCGACAAAGACCAGCCGCACCGCGTCCACGTTCAGCGCCAGCGCGTCGCGTTGGGACGGGCCGATCGCTGCCCGCCGGGTGACAAACTCACCGTTCAGCAGGCCGTCCAGCGGCGTGTATTTCCAGTTCTCATGCTTGCGCGTGGGCAGGCCCAGACGCAGCATCTGCTGCAGGTGCTGCTGGGCCTGTTCAGAACGGGCAACGCCCTGCGCTTCAAACAGGCGGTGCCACTGCTGGAGCGCATTACTGCTGTTCGGTAAGCCAGCCATAGCCCTGCTCCTCCAGCTGTTTCACCAGCGTAAAATCACCGGATTTCACAATGCGGCCCTGGTAGAGCACGTGGACGTAGTCCGGCTTGATATAGTCCAGAATACGCTGGTAGTGGGTGACGATAATGAACGAGCGCTTGCCGTCGCGAAGAGAATTTACGCCATCGGCGACAATCTTCAGGGCGTCGATGTCCAGCCCGGAGTCGGTTTCGTCGAGGATGCACAGCTCAGGCTCCAGCACCGCCATCTGCAGAATGTCGTTACGCTTTTTCTCGCCGCCGGAGAAGCCGACGTTCACCGAGCGGGTCAGCAGATCTTCCGGCATCTTCAGCAGCCCGATCTTCTCTTCCATCAGGTCCTGGAAGTCAAAGCGGTCCAGCGCCTCAAGGCCGCGGTATTTGCGCACCGCGTTCAGCGCGGTTTGCAGGAAGAACTGGTTGCTGACGCCGGGAATTTCCACCGGGTACTGGAAGGCCATAAAAATGCCCTCGCCCGCGCGATCTTCCGGCGACATCTCCAGCAGATCTTTACCGTTGAACTCAACCGAACCGCCGGTCACTTCGTAATCTTCCCGTCCCGCCAGGGTCGCTGAAAGCGTGCTTTTCCCGGAGCCGTTTGGTCCCATGATGGCGTGGACTTCGCCCGGCTTGACGTCAAAATTGAGGCCGCGCAGGATCGCTTTATCGTCGACGCCAACCTGTAAATCTTTAATGCTTAACATGTGCTTTCCTTAACCGACGCTGTGTTCAAGACTAATGGCGAGGAGTTTCTGAGCTTCAACGGCAAATTCCAGCGGCAGTTCAGAGAACACGTCCTTACAGAAGCCGTTCACAATCATTGAAATCGCATCTTCTTCGCTGATCCCGCGCTGCAGGCAGTAGAAGAGCTGATCTTCCCCAATCCGCGAGGTGGTGGCCTCGTGCTCGAGCTGGGCCGTGTTATTACGGCACTCGACGTACGGGAAGGTATGCGCCCCGCAGTCCGCGCCAATCAGCATCGAATCGCACTGCGTAAAGTTACGCGCGTTGGTGGCCGTCGGCATGATTTTCACCAGCCCGCGATAGCTGTTCTGGCTGTGCCCGGCGGAGATCCCTTTCGAGATAATCGTGGATTTGGTGTTTTTACCGATGTGGATCATCTTGGTGCCGGTATCCGCCTGCTGATGGCCGCTGGTCAGCGCCACCGAGTAAAACTCGCCGATGGAATTGTCCCCGCGCAGAATACAGCTAGGGTATTTCCAGGTAATGGCCGAGCCGGTTTCCGACTGGGTCCAGGACATCTTGCTGTTTTCGCCCTCGCACAGCGCGCGCTTGGTGACGAAGTTGAGGATGCCGCCGGTATTCCCGTCCCCGGGGAACCAGTTCTGCACCGTGGAGTATTTCACTTCGGCATCTTTATGGATGATGACCTCCACCACCGCCGCGTGCAGCTGATAGCTGTCGCGCACCGGCGCGGAGCACCCTTCGATGTAGCTCACGTAGCTGCCCTCATCGGCGACGAGGATCGTGCGCTCGAACTGGCCCGTTTTTTCCGCGTTGATGCGGAAATAGGTGGAAAGCTCCATCGGGCAGCGCACGCCTTTCGGCACGTAAATAAACGTCCCGTCAGAAGCCACAGCCGCGTTGAGCGCCGCGAAGAAGTTGTCGTTGCTCGGCACCACGGTGCCGATGTACTTTTTCACCAGCTCGGGGTGATCGTGGATCGCCTCGCCGAACGAGCAGAAAATGATCCCCTGCTCCGCCAGCTTTTCTCGATAGGTCGTCGCCACCGACACGGAGTCAAAAATGGCGTCTACCGCGACTTCTTTGCCTTCACGTACCGGAACGCCCAGCTGGTTGAAAGCCTCTTCAACCTCTTTGCTCAGGAAGCTGTTTTCGGCACCCGTTTGCTGGACCGCGCCGGGCTGCGAGGCGCAGGTATCGTCACAGCTGCCGCAGGACGGCGCGGAGTAATAGCTATAGTCCTGATAGTTGAGCTTATCGTAGTGCGCTTTTAGCCAGTGGGGCTCTTCCATTTCCAGCCAGGCGCGAAACGCGCTCAGGCGAAACTCGAGCATCCACTCCGGCTCGTTGCGCTTGGCCGAAATCGCGCGGACGACGTCCTCGTTAATGCCCTTCGCCAGCTCGTCGGTTTGCACCTGTGTGAAAAAACCCTCTTTATAGTTGAGGTGTCCGCCGCTCCAGGTGTTTACATCGTCAGTTGCTTCAGTCTGTCGAGACATAGTACCGCCTATACCCCAAAGCTTTCGCCGCAGCCGCATTCGTTCTGGGCTTTCGGGTTATGAAATTTGAAAAGCTGATTTAAGCCTTCGCGCACGTAATCGACTTCGGTTCCGTCAATGAAGGGCATCGCCTGCAGCGCCACGTACAGCTTTGCGCCGTCGGTTTCGAAGACTAAATCGTCTTTTTCAGGCTCGGTGACCGTATCAAGAACATAGCCAAAGCCCGCGCAGCCAGTTTGCTTAACGCCCAGGCGCACGCCGAGGATCTCCGGCTTCTTCGCCACCAGCTCGTGTATATGTGCCGCTGCCGCTGGCGTGAGCGTAAGGCCACGCCAGGCAAAGTCGGCAGGGTTAAAGGTTTCTGAATGCAATTCCATAGTTCCACCTCATGTCGAGAGCCACAGGGGCATAACACCATGTTAGTGATAACGATTATCACTTCAACCCCCTGACAGCAGGGGCTTTGTGCTTAACCGCCCTTTTTGGCACCTTTTACTAAGCATAGACCCTGTACGGAGATAAGGCTGGGATGGAATTATTTGTTCAATACATTGATAGATAATGCATTTTATTTACAGAAAGAGACGGTAATGGTGAAAGACAAAATATGCATCGAAAATGCCTATTTTTGAAATAGATGATTGATGGCAGCGAACGTTAACGTCACGAAATGAGGGAATGAGAGGAAAAAATACAAAAGGCCCTTTCGGACCCCGTTACAGTGCTGGATGAAACGCTATAGCAAAACCCTGTTCCCGCCAGTGGTCGAGCTGTTCCTGCTGGCGAGGCGTCATCGGTTTTCCCGTCCAGACGAAGATTTTTTGCCCGGGGAAGAGCTCCGGACGCGGTGAATCAATAGGGTCTGCCAGCACGTCGATGTGCCAGCCTTTTTGCGCAAGACGGGCGGCTTCAAGCCAGAGATGCGTACGATCGTCGCACTCCCAGCCGATGAGCAGGGCGTCTTTTCCGGCTTTTTTACGTGATTCCGTCAGGCTTGCAATGGCAAACTCAATCAGCACACCGTCGAGCAGGCTCGCCATGTGGCGCACCGTGTTCTGGTCCTGATTCATTCGCTGACGAACCGGGGTGATAATGTTATCGATAAGCACATCCATCGCGTGGTCCCGGCGGAATTCGCCGATCTTCGCGCGAAGCTTCGCAGGGTTTGCGTAGCGCAGGACGGTCATCATCTCTTCCTGCAGCGTTGCCCAACTGCCCTGGGTCAACACTTCGCTGTTTCCCAACAGCGCTTTCACTTTTCCGACCGATATGCCGGACTTCATCAGGCGCTTGATCTCTTCAATGCGCAGGATATCCTCATCGTCAAACTGACGATGGCCCCCCTCGCTGCGCTGGGGTTTCAATAACCCGTAGCGACGCTGCCAGGCACGCAGCGTAACGGGGTTGATACCGCATCGTTCGGCGACTTCACCGATACTGTAATAGGCCATTAACTCCCTCACGCTTAACACTTCCATACCCAACCGAACCAACCTTATCAGATTGTACAACGCTTTTGTATAACCAATACCTCACTCAGGGACAAGTGAATGGTGCAAAAAACCATTCACTCGTTAATACATTGTTGTATAAATTTGACGTCACGTACAGCTAAGCCGTCATCAATGTGTACAACCTCATTAAAATCCGAACTTTTTCTCGGGCCAGGCTATAGCCGGAATGCCTCCCAGGCGCGGGCTGGCAAACAGATGGCCCTGAAACTGAGAAATGCCCGCCGACTCCAGCCACATCCACTCTTCGGCTTTCTCCACGCCGACGGCGCAAAACTGAATTTCCAGCGACGCGCAGCACTTGATGATCGCCTGAATAATCGCCTGCCGCGGGCCGCTCTTATGGACGTCCATAATCAAGTCGCGGTTGATCTTGATTCTGTCCGGCTGGAACTGCGCCAGCAGCTGTAGCCCGGCGAACCCCGCACCAAAGTGATCGATGGTCACGCTGATGCCCGCGCTTTTAAGCTGCCTGACGGCGCTGGTAAACTCCTCGAAGCGAGATATGGCTTCGCTTTCGGTAAATTCCACCACGATTTGCTCCGGCACGAAGCCGTTTGCTTCTATCGCCGTGAGCAGGAAATCCACGGCGCTGGGGACGTTCACCAGCGTCATCGGCAGCAGGTTGAGAGATAACGTCTGGTCCTGTAGGCCCAGCGCGCTGGCCATCGACAGCGCGACCTGCTTACTTTTCAGATCCCGTTCGTACAGTTCTTCACGCGGTAAGGCATCAAAATAGGCCCCCGGTGATTCACCGCCAGGCGTGCGGATAAGCGCTTCCCATGAGACCACCTCCTGCATAAACGGGTCCACGATGGGCTGGAAGGCGAAGCTACAGTCGGCGCCGGGCGCGACAACCTCCGGCTGCGCGGAAAGCGCCGTTTCTTCGGAAATAAATTCCCACGAATCCGCCGGAGGCAGCTCGAAATAGTTCGCTTTTTCAGTCGCCTCAACGAAGGTGCGGAAAAACTGCAGGGCGCGATCGTTATAGGTCATCTGGTATTTCGTCGTGCCCTTATCCAGCACGCTCTGAAGCACGTCATCCCTGTCGTAATGCCGCAGATCGAAAAGCTCCATGCCGACGTTACCGAAGCGGCGCGACGGACCGTGATCTCGTAACAGCTCAACCACGTTGTGATGGCGCGGATCGCAGCAAATATGCTGATAGATAGCCGTCACACTCTCCGCGGGACCCTCAAGCAGCTGAAAAAAATGCGTGCCGTTGAATAACAAAATCCCTGTGACATTTTCATGTCGATTATGATGATTTGCAGCAGCTACCATGTCTTCGAGTGCTTTCACAGGCACGTCATCGCAGATATGACTGCGGTAAATGATGGTCGTGAGCATGCTATTCCTGGGGTTAGGTGTGGACGATAAAACGTGTGGGTTACATTCTGTTATAGCATATTAATTGCCTAACAAATAATTTACATCTCAATGATTTATCGTCATTTCAGCCCCTTCATTATCCTTTGTACAACTCTCTCCTGCAGCTGAAGCTTGTACAATATATCCCAACCTTGACCGATAAAAAACAGCATGCATAACGTGTTGTATAAAAACGCCTTTATAAGAAAATATGACAATTTATTAAAAAATTGTACATTTTAAATGTACAGATTTGAAAAAAGTGTATACCTTAAATGTAACGTTACTGATTACGGACCTTAACAGGAGCGAAACATGTACCAGAACGGTTATGCCGGAGATTCCGCCGCAGCGATTGCGCAGTATTTCGAAAAGGCAGCGCTTCCAACCCAGCAGGAAACGCTGGGCCAGGTGGTAGTAGAAATTCTGAGCGACGGGCGAAATCTCAACCGAAAATCGCTCTGTACGAAATTGTTAAGCCGCCTCGAAAAGGCCTCCAGTCCGGAAGAGGAACAGCATTACCACATGCTGCTTGGCCTGCTCTTCGAACGATAAAAACGCCGTTATGAAAAGCAGTGACGTAGACAAGCTGATTGACTCGCTTATCGGAGAAGCCGTTCTTTCGCTACTGAAAGAGCGCGGGCCGCTCACGACAGGCACGTTAATCGAGCGTCTATGGAGCATGAAGACGCATGAAAAAGATCCCGGGCGGCGGGAAGCCATAGCGCGCGTTATCGCCGACGTAGGCGAAAACCGTGCCGCGTTTAAACATCGCCGCACCGCACAGGGAAGGACTCACGGAGAGGGATCTCTTCGGATAACGGAAGACAATGTAGTGCCCTTATTTGGTAAAGGAAAACCGTCCGATCCAAAGAAAATACATTGACTACAACCTAACAGCTACGGTGAGAATAAATGAGACAGAATATTCAGATTCAACCCGAATACACATCGGCATTTCATGAAAGCCCTTTGTCGGAGTATTTCCGTCACGCAGGCGATCGTTTTGCTGAAGAGTCCGCTATTTTCTCTACGGCAGTACGCTGTATCCAGGCCTCTGAAGGACATATCACCAATAAGGCCATTATTCTGTGGCTGATCCAGACGCTTGAAGGCACGCACGACGTTGTTCAGGCCGATGTTATCCGCAAAACGCTTGAGATTGTTGTGGGCTACACCATGGACGATCTTTAACCCGGCTGTACTCCCCTTCCTGACGTGTCATCGTCACTTATGACGAACCTGTTGACGATGACACGCCTTTGCTCGCAATAACCTCCTGATAATCAAGATGCTACGATGTGGCACGGATCCTGCTTTAGCCGGGTACGGGACTGGAATGCTCCAGTTAAACATCGCTTCATTTATTAACAGGTCTGTTATTGATGAAAAAAATCGCCACCGTCTGCCCCTACTGCGGCGCAGGCTGCAAGCTCAATCTTGTCGTTGAAAATAACCGTATCATCCGCGCCGAAGCGGCAGACGGCGTCACCAACCAGGGCACGCTTTGCCTGAAAGGATTTTACGGCTGGGACTTCTTAAACGACACTCGCCTGCTTACCCCTCGCCTGACGCAGCCGATGATCCGCTATCGTAAGGGCGACGCCTTTACGCCAGTCACCTGGGAAGAGGCCATTCGCTATACCGCCCACAGGCTGAGCGGCATTAGGTCGGAGTTCGGCCCCCGCGCCATCATGACCACCGGCTCTTCACGCGGAACAGGGAACGAAACCAACTACGTGATGCAAAAATTTGCCCGCGCGGTGCTGCACACTAACAACGTCGACTGCTGCGCGCGCGTCTGCCACGGGCCTTCGGTTGCCGGGCTGCAGGAGACGCTCGGCAACGGCGCAATGAGCAACGCCATTAGCGACATTGAAAACTCGAAATGCCTGCTGGTCTTTGGCTACAACTGCGCGGATTCACACCCCATCGTTGCCAGGCGCGTGCTGAAAGCGCGTGAGAATGGCGCAAAAATTATCGTCTGCGATCCGCGGCGCATTGAAACGGCCCGCATCGCCGACCAGCACCTTCAGCTGAAAAACGGCAGCAATATGGCTCTGGTCAACTCCTTTGGCTATGTGCTGCTGGAAGAGGAGCTGTACGACAAAAACTACGTGGCGCGCTTTACGCAGGGGCTGGATGCCTACCGAAAAACCGTCGAGAACTACCCGCCGGAGCGCGTGGAGCACCTGACGGGCGTACCGGCCCAGGAGATACGCCAGGCCATGCGCACCTTTGCCGCCGCCCCGTCGGCAACCGTCATGTGGGGGATGGGCGTCACCCAGTTTGGTCAGGCCGTCGACGTGGTGAAAGGGCTTTCCAGCCTGGCGCTGCTCACCGGCAACCTGGGCCGTCCGGCGGTCGGCGTTGGCCCGGTGCGCGGGCAGAACAACGTTCAGGGGGCCTGCGACATGGGCGTCCTGCCCAACATGTTCCCCGGCTATCAGGCGGTGACCGACCCCGCCGTCAGGCAGAAATTTGCCGATGCCTGGGGTATTGATACCGACAAGATGGACGCTAGCGTTGGTACCCGCATCACCGAAGTCCCGCACCTTGCCCTTGAAGGCAAAATCAAGGCCTATTACATCATGGGGGAAGACCCGCTTCAGACCGAAGCGGATTTAGGCCTGGTTCGCCGCGGCTTCGACGCGCTCGATTTTGTGGTGGTTCAGGACATCTTTATGACCAAAACGGCCGAGGTGGCGGACGTGCTGCTTCCCGCCACCTCCTGGGGTGAGCACGGCGGCGTATTCACCTGCGCCGACCGCGGCTTCCAGCGCTTCGGTAAAGCCATCGACGCCCGCGGCAACGTCAAGCGCGACTGGGACATTATCAGCCTGCTCGCCACTGAAATGGGCTATCCGATGCGCTACGACTCCGAACGGCAAATCTGGGATGAAATGCGCGAGCTGTGCCCGCTGTTCTACGGCGTGACCTACGAGAAAATGGGCGAAATGGGCCACGTCCAGTGGCCATGCCCTACCCTCGATCATCCCGGTACGCCCTATCTGTACAAAGACAACCGCTTCGATACCGCAAGCGGCAAGGGGCAGCTTTTTGCCGCCGAGTGGCGCGCGCCTGCGGAAGTCCCGGACGCGGACTATCCGCTGGTGCTCTGCACGGTGCGCGAGGTCGGGCACTACTCCTGCCGCTCGATGACCGGCAACTGCGCGGCGCTGCAAAGCCTGGCCGACGAGCCGGGACGGGTGCAGCTAAACCCTGTCGATGCGGACAACCTCGGCATTACCGACGGCGAGCTGGTGTGGGTCCGTTCGCGCAGGGGGAAAGTCATTACCCGCGCCAGCGTCAGCGAGCGCATCAACGTCGGGGCGGTCTACATGACCTATCAGTGGTGGATTGGCGCCTGCAACGAGCTGACGCAGGATAATCTCGACCCGGTATCCAAAACGCCGGAAACGAAATACTGCGCGGTACGGCTCGAGGCGATTGACGATCAGCGCTGGGCGGAGGATTTTGCCGCCGCGGCCTATCAGAATATGAAGACGCGCCTGCTTGACGCGGCAAACGTCTGATAAAAAAGAGGCTCGCGCTGCGGGCCTCTTCGCGTTTTAGCCAATCAGCAGCAGGCAGGTAAGATCGTCACCGCCGTTGATTTTATCGATCGCAAAATCCATTCGCGCGTCGATGGTCTGGTTGTGCAGGGTCTTTTCCGAGAAGCTGGCAATGGTTTTCATCACCGTCTGCTGTTCAAGCTCGTCGTGCATGGATTTAACGCTCAGGAACGTTTTTAAATAGAAGAAATCGAGGACGATGCGGTAGAACTGCCGCATGATGGTTGCCGTCTCTATGCCGGGGAAATAGCCGCTATACAGTTTGTAGAGCAGATAGTTGCGCAGCACGTGCGGTTCTGAAATACAGGAATCCTCACACAGCGTCTGCCACTGCTGGTTAATGCCGACGAACTTCTCATCAATCTCCTCCGGGGAGGCCAGGCTGCTCACATCCAGATACCGCGCGATTTGCCGGTGCCCTTCCAGAACGAAGCCATCCCGGGCCGAATCGCGGGCCACGTTGGTGCCCAGAATAGATAAGGCGAGGTATTTCATCGTGCTTGAGCGCGCAACGCTATTTGCATCCAGCAGCGATTTTCCGCTCTGCAATTCCCGAAGCAGCCCCTCATAAAATTGCTCAACCTGCTCGTACTGGCCGTGCAGGTCAAAGCTAACGTGCTGCAGCATCAGGATGAGCTGCGCCAGCGCCATCAGGTTTTCTTCTATGCCCTTTGAAGGCGACTGAATCAGGTTCCAGGCCATAAGATGGATCACCTGATTAGCCTGCGGTACAGACTGACGCTGGCCGATAAGGTTGGTTTTATACACCGCCAGCAGCTCATCCTGCTCCTGCAGCAGCATCGCCTCAGGGTCAAACAGCACGCGCCGCACCACTTCCGGACAGGAAAGCGTCATATTTTTTCGCGTTTCGTCCTGATAGCGTGACGATAATCGCGGGTAGGTCGCGCAGGTCGGCGATAGCGCTGCTTCGCCTAAATCCCGGTGCACCATGCACAGCATATTCTCATCGATAAAAGGACAATTACCCTTTTCGTCCAGCCTGATTCTGGAATAATTACTTTTGCCTTTACGCTGAAGGATTAGGTTATCTTTTGCGATTGCTGCTATTTCCGGATGTGCGGAAAAGACATACTTCTGATGGGTTTTCTTATCAATACTGATTGTCCAGCCGCGGCAGCAGGAAATTAAGCATTCCGAGCCAACGCACTGAAACTTACTCACGAAAATCGGTGTTGTGGTTTTATGAATTTGCATCGTTGAAGAGTCACGTATAAAAATCAAAAATTAACACGGCCCTCGCGTTTACTTATAGGCGTATAACCAGACACTCCGTTTCGCTATTCATGGAATCAGGCTGTGAGCGCTGAAGCCGCTGCGCTTTTCCGCCATTCGATGTAAAAATAACGTCAACTCGTAGTCGCTGCGCAGCCTGTATTTCTCCATGACCGCATACTTATGGGAAAATACTGTTTTAACGGCGATTCCCAACCGCTGCGCGGTGTCGGCGATCGACAGCCCCTGATGAAGCTCCTGCATCACCCTGACCTGCTGAGGCGTAAGCCCTCTGTATTGACAGTCGGCGCAGGAGGACGGACGACGATAAGCGTCGTGCAGCAGGCGTCTTGCCCATGCCTTTTCCAGCGTCAACCGCATCTGCATCAGCGGTGCGCGGCGCGCTATAAAAAGCATATCCTCAAAGCAGGAAGGCAGCGCGTCCCATTCAGGGCACGCGTCAACGAGGCCGATTGCAACCCCCTTTCGGCCTGCCAAAGAGGGCGTAAATCAGGTGAAGCATTCGCCGGGCGCGAGGGAAAGCACCAGCATATCCGCCAGCAGAATGCCCGCAGGCGAGGAATGCACATCAATGCGAATTTCTGGCCTGTCCTTTTGCGCAAAGAAGTCGGCCAACAGGTACGTAAGTCCCTGTCTAAACAGCACGTCAGGTTCGTTAATGACGATGTTGAGCATATTTTCTTCCTGAATCTCTTCGCACGACGCTCAGTTGTATTGCAGGGTTAGCATCACCACCGCGCTAATCGAACCCGCCGTGGCGCCTCCCGCCGCTGACGAGACCATCGCTTTCATCGGCATCGTCACCGTTCGGTCTGCAGACACAGAGTGGGACACGGCTGAACCTGTTCCCTTACGCTCACCGCTTGCCGCGTCGATCATCGCAATCGCCACGTTGCGGGCGGTTCCGCCGTTGGCGTAATAGTCGTTGCCCGCGGCGGGATCGGGCGTGCCGGTAAAGGCTACCGTCACGCTGCGGGTTCCCACCGGGCACTGGCTAAACGACAGGCTAAAGAGGACCGGTGCGGACGTTGAGCCCGGCGTCGCCAGGTTCGCGGCCTGGATATCGCCAAGATCAACGTTCACAGCTGAACTGCCGCCGTTAAAGAGGCAGGGAGAAGCCACGATATTCCCCGTTACGCTAACGTTCACGCCGTCCGCACACATCGCGCTCGCGCTCATCAGTGCCGCCATCGCGGTCAAAATAATCCGGTACTTCATCGCGTCTCCGGCTACTGGTAGGTCAGATTTAACGTTGCGGACGCGTTGGCAGAACCCGGCTCCACCGACGCGCGGGTCTGGTAATAGCGCGCCGTCAACGGAAAGGATTCCTGCCCGCCAGCGGCGGGCTTTAGCGCGAGCCGCGCGTTCATCGCCAGCGGCGTACCGTTATATAACAGCTGGACCCCCACGCCCTTTGCGACGCCGTCCGCGCCTTGTCCGGTCAGGGCCAGCACGCTGCCGTTAGCGATATCCGGGTTTTGAATGCCGCTCAGCGTGACGTTCACGTTTGCACCCGCATCGCAGTTCAGCCCGAGATCCTGCGTATTCTGCGCACCGGCAGGCGTAGTGCCGACCGCTGAGCCGAACGTAGAGGCCGAAATATCGCCTATCGGAAACGTCAGGCCAGGCGTCGTTATCGTGCAGGCCACCACGTTGACGACGCCGTCGGTTATCCGGGTCGTCAGGGCATCGCGAAAAATGCCGTCGCTGCCCTGAAGCGTCACCACGCCCACTACGCCGGGCGTAAGCGCCCCGGAGGTAACCGGTCCGGTGACCACCAGCTCAATTTTTCCCCCCCACCATTCAACGTAAGAGGTTTGCGGGCTGTAGGAGAACGTATAGGCCGGGTTTTCAAAATAATTACCGGATGAAAAACGAATTCCTATCCCGGCGATGTTGGTGCTGTAGACGTGATTGCCGTACGCGCTCGGCGTCGCGCTGAGGTAGCGCATGCTAAAGCCGAGCGTCAAAGGGCTTGTGCAATCGGTCATGTACGATTTCGTTGACGTCGCCGCGCGCGAAAAAATAACCGTGCCGACGGGCACGTCCCGCTGGACCGTCAGGGTCCCGACGGACAGCGTGGACTCCTGAGGCAAAATCGTGCTGCAGGTTCCGGCGCGCGCGGAATGCCACCCCGACGCGACGCACAGCAGGACGCTCAAAAATAGTGTTTTCATACTGAATGCCTTAAACGCAATTGACGTTAATTTCTGCTATATCCGCAAGAAGAGATCGCTCTGGCAGGGCGTACGGCGCGCGGCACTGCTGCCCCGCCTTCTCCCCCCACGTCACGAACAACGTGCCCTGTGCCTCAAGGCCGGCGAGATACACCTGGCCGTTGTCGCCAACGATGCCGCTATTCCCCTCCCCCTTTATCTGCGCGGCGATGGCGCCAAAAGGCACAAACTGGCCGCGGTGAATAATGCTCATCAGCGCCCGATGTCCGACTTTTGCCAGATACTCGGCCTTCACCACGGCGCCGCGCGTCGGTATCACCGTCCGGGTCGTCACCTCCAGCTCTACGTCGCCCGGCATCGTTTCCGGCGCGAGCGAGAGTTCGTTTTTCCGGTAGTTCGACAGATTGCTGACGGTCGTATAGCCTCGATAATCCGTTCTGACGCCGGGCTGGTTGCGAATATCGACGTCGCGCGCGCCGGGTGCTTTCACCAGCGCGTTGGTCTCTCCCAGCGGCTGCGAAAAGGTCACGCCATCCTCGTGAAGCAGAACGCCGCCCTGCAGGCCGTAGTTCAGACGCTGGCCATTTTTGTCGTAGCCGTAGCCCGCCGAGGCATCGCCGTAAGTGCCCTTATAATCGCCGCCGAGATTCCCCGTCGCGCCCGCGCCGCGCGTGCCGTAGCCCTGCTGTGCGTTCCAGCTGAACGCCCTGTTCTCCAGCGCCACGCCGTTTAAGCCAACGCTGTGCGTCGCGCCGTTATGCCTGCTGGCGCTCAGGCCGTAGCTGGCCCACGCCTGCGGTAAGAACGTATCCAGCGGCACGCTGAGGTTAAAAGCCAGCAGCCGATCGCTGTCGCCCTGCGGCTGTTGCCCTTGCGCACCCGCGCTGGCGCGCTGGCTGTAGGTCCAGGACAGTCCGTAGCTCATGCCGCGCCAGGCGTTGTTATAGCCGAGGCTGTACGATGCCGTAGACCCGGCGGAACCCCAGTAATCTTCCCGCGCCGCGCTGAGCATCAGCGCGCCTGACGCCTCCCCCAGGGGCTGGCCGATCGACACTTCCACGCGGTTTTTGCGCGCCGCCTGCGGGGCGCTGCCGTCGCCGTACGCATCCAGAACCTCCTGCATGCTGTAATAGCCGCGGGAAGAAAAGCGATAGCCCGCAACGGTCAGCTGCGTTCCGCTCGCCGCCTCGGTTTTGCTAAAGCGAACGCGCCAGGACTGGCCGCCAGATTTTCCGCCGTCGGGTAGTGCCGACCAGCCCTGGGTGACGTCTGCCGAGAGCGCGCCAGCCTCGCCCATGTTTTTGCCGAGGCCGAGCGCGAGCGCCCGATAGTGCCCCGACGACTGCGCGCCGCCGTAGGCGGTTACGCCCTGCGGAAGGCCGTAGATCCCCGTGGCCTGCGCGAACGGCGTCCTCTCAACGCTGCTGTTCCACGACCGATACTGCCCGCCCGTGAAGGCATATTTCCCGCGGCCTTCCCGCTGAAGCACCGGCAGCGAAGCGTACGGCAGCGTGAAGCGCTGCTCGCTGCCGTCGGCTTCGAGAACGGTAACGTCCAGATCCCCCGCGCCTCCGGTGGCATAAAGATCCGTAATTTCAAACGCGCCCGGGGCGACAAACGTCTGGTAGATCTGATAGCCGTTTTGCCGCACGGTAACCTGGGCATTGGTGCGGGCGATTCCGCGCACGACGGGCGCGTAGCCTTTTTGCGAATCGGGCAGCATGTCATCATCGGAGGCCAGCTGCACGCCGCGAAACGGCACGCTGTCAAAAACGTCCGAGGGGGCGGCGCTGTCCCCGAGCGTGAGCTGAGCCCGCAGCGGAATGACGGCACGCTGGGCATAGCTGTAGATCGTATTCCATGCGCTCTGGCCGCCGTCATCGCGCGTCCAGGTTGAGTAATGGCGCAGCCGCCATGGCCCCACGTTGATGCCGGGACGCAGGTTGGCGTACTGGCTTTGGCTGCCGGCGCTCTCTCCGCCTTTTGCCCAGCCTGTAGCCCCGTTCAGGCTATAGTTCAGCATCGCTGCCGTAATCCCCTCGTCCCAACGATCCGCCGAGACCTCTCCCTGGGCAGGCAGCGCAACCGCGGCCTGGGGAATGCTTAAGACCAGCCGCTGCGCGCCAAACTGAAAATCGGCGCGCGCGTCAGGGATGGCCTGGAGGCTGGCGCAGGCCCCATTGCCCTTCACCATTTCCGGAAACAGCGCGGTTTTAACGCCCCACGCGTTAAGCTGCCCCAGGCTCAGGCACGGCTGGAGCCGATCGTCGCTGGCCTGAATAAATTCAACCTCACGGGTTTCCACCAGCCGATCGTTAAGAATGATGTCAACGCGGTATGTTCCCGGCGCCTGAGAGCCCGACTCAAAGGCGGATAAATCGGCCTTGCCCATCCCCGGATTGTCCAGCTCGACCAGCTCGGCGTTAAACGTTTCGCGCCCCCAGGCGGCAGGAACGGCGGCCAGCGCAAGGGCGATATAGATCGCCCGTCGCGAGGGCTGCCGCGTATCATTTTTCGTTACCATCTTTCTCAACCTGACCGGTGGCCTTCGATCCCTGCGGCCTGGGGCTACAGGCGGGCCTGATGCGCCGGTCCGGGGCTACCGTAATCGTTAATGACCTTGAAAATAATCTGCCCGCTGCTGCTGCCCGGCGGCAGCGCGAACGTCGCCACCGCGCCGGGCAGAACCCAGGAGACATCGTCCAGCCTAATTCCGGCGACGCTGATTTCGTTAAAATTCACCACGTACTGCGACGGGTTCGTCACCTGAAGGCGATCGCCGCTGCGCGACCAGACCAGCCTGTCTGCCTGCTCTTCGGGCGTCGAGGCGCTCAGGCTTGAGGGACGATAAATAAGCTTGATCCGCGTTTTAACGGCAATTTGTAATGTATTCACCTGCGCCGTCGCCGACGGTATCGATTTAATATTCAGCCAGAACAGGCTTTCTTTATTTTGCGGCAGGGTTCCCGTCAGCAAAATTCGCTCGATATTTTTCTGCCCGGCGTCGAGCCGGTACAGCGGTGGCGTGACGATAAAGGGCGCTTTATTCCCCTTCCCCTCCGGCAGATCGACCCATGACTGGATTAAATACGGCGTTTTATCGGCGTTATTTACGTCGATCGTTGCCTCTTTATTCGCGCCGGCAAAAATAACCCGCGTACCGCCAATAATCACCCCGGCATCAGCAACCGACACCGACGTGATGAAAGCCGCAGCCGCCAACAGGATTTTATTACCTGGATTCATTATTCCTCTCTAAAAATAGGTAACGTCAGGCCCCCGTTGAAACACGTGCGGCACCAATCGTTACGTTTAGTTATACACAACTGAAAAATTCGCTACGGAATTAGCCGGTCCCGCCGTCACCGATAGCGCCGTTGAAATATACTGCGCGTAAAAGTTGAGGGTATTATCCGCCGTGCTGCTCAGCGAATAGGCGTAGCTATTGCTGCCCTGCAAAGGCAAATCGACCTTATCGGCGGTCATCAGGTTTATGGCAACGCCCGTTGCGGCCCCCTGAACGGAGGAGTCAATGGCAAGCAGGTTCGCGTTGCTGGCATCCGGCGTGCCGTCAAACCGCACTTTGGCCGTGCTTACCGCGACCGGGCAGTTTTTCAGCACAATGGCGAACTGCGTGGCGGCGGTTCTGGAACCGGCTGCGGTAAAATCGTTTTTATAGTAATCCCCTAGCACCACCACCTGATTCTGAGAAGCCACCGCGACGTCGCACGCGGAGTCCAGAATATTCCCGGAAAAATTAACGGTTCCTGCGGCACCCATTGCCGCGGACGTCGTGAGTGCCAGTCCGGCTGCGGCAATAACTTTATTTATCATCATTTTTTAACTCTCCATTTCTTTATTTATGTGTAACCAGCGCGCAGCAGAAAATGATAAAAGAAAGATAAGCTCATTCTTTTATGAATAATTTTAGATTGCGTCACCGCGTCAACTGGTCAAAATTTATATAATCGCCTTCGCAAAGACAACTGATTTAGGGTCTAGCTGTAGACTGCCGCTTAACGAAAACTCAACATTTCAATTCTGATTAAATTATTGGCCATGCGCATAGGTCTATTATTAGACTCAATCACAACATGATAATTTTCAGCGAGTTATATTCAATTCCACGATGGGTCTACTTTTAGACTTTGGCAAACCATTTCGCGAATGATTAATTTCTAAGATAATTCCTTATGCGATGCGAAAAACGATCGCACCTGTAATGTGAGGTATCTTATGAATACGCGCTTAGCCGCACCGCCGAACCGTTCCGGTTCATCGGTACTTGAATTAAAACCCTTCGGGCATATTGAGACGCTGATTTCACGAATTCTTCCTTCCGCGGAGCGGGCGGTGATCGGCCGGGGAGAGGTGGTGCATTATTATAGAGACGACGTTCGCCAGTGCTTTTTACTTTTACAGGGCAGCGTGGCGCTTCACCGCCGCGGCGACGGCATTGTATTAAACTCAGAATCCGCCCCCTTTATTTTAGGCGTCAGCAGTCAATTCTCATCCGAGCATCTTTACGTTCGCGCCATCGAAACGTCAGAATTGGCCCGCGTACCGCTGGAGGCGTTCAATCACATCGTTGCGCAGCAGGATCTCTGGGAGCATTTTTCGAAACTGCTGATTTATACCGCCTCGCGCGTGTACGAGCACTGCGCGCAAATATCGCAGATGTCGGCCTACGACATCATTCGCTTTCAGCTTGTTGAGCTGATGCAGGAAACGGAGGCAATACGTAACAATATTACGGCGGCAGCGTATATCAAAAGCCGAACCTACCTTTCGCGCAGCGGCATTATGCGAATTTTGGCCGAACTGCGCACCGGGAAGTACATCACGATGGAGCGCGGCGTGCTGCTGGACATTCACCATTTGCCACGAAAATACTGACGGCAGGACGTGCCTGCAAAAGAGAGCAACGCTATAATATAAGAGGTCATTTTTTAGGTTATCGACGATGTCTTCATCAGAAAACCCTCACCGCGGTTCCCCCTACGCGCAAGCGCTTATCAACCATTTGCTGCCCTACTGCACGCCGCGCAAAACCGCTCGCGGGGAACAGCTCGATCTCCAGGTTAACGGCCAGGGAATGTGTTATTTACTGCTGGAAGGTACGGTTGCGGTATACCGCAGAAGCGACGCGATGATGCTGTCCACCGCCCGCGCGCCGGCCGTTTTTGGCATCGCCAACCTGACGGATATTTATTTCGACGATTATTTTAAAACCGTTACGCCCTGCACGATTGGCGTGATCCCTGCAGAGCGCGTACACGAGATCATCAATGAAAAATCGCTGTGGGGGCTTTTCTCAAAGCAGCTGATGTTCGTCTACAGTCGGCTCTATAAAAATATCATGCCCCAGGGCGCGCCAACGGCTTACGAGATGATTCGCCAGCAGCTGCTCAAGCTAATGGACGAAGATGAACACTACCGGTCCAGCATCACGGCAGAGCGCTATATCAGAGAGAAAACCCAGCTTTCGCGCAGCGGCGTGATGCGCATCCTGGCCGATCTCCGGACGGGGGGATTCATCGACATTGAGGAAGGGAAGCTGATCAGGATAAACAAGCTTCCCGCGAAATACTGAACGTCAGAGACAAAAAAGGCCGCAAACGCGGCCTTTTTCTCAGGGTCAATGGACGTGAACGCCCAACCGCCAGGCAAAGTAAATCTCTTCTTTGAGCTCGTTAGAAGAGAGCGCGAGCAGATCGGTAAACTCAAGCTCAAGCTGTTTCAGCTTTTTCAGGTACTGAGCCGGAGAGAGGTTGCTCTTGTCGCGACGTAAATATTCAATGGCCAGCTGGGTTGGGGTTATTTCGGTATCCATAATGTCCTCAGTGTTAGTACAAAACATCGCCAGTATATCACACTCTACTGACGATTTTTTGACCACAGGCAAAACATTGTGAAACGCTACACCACCGCCGTCGTCAGCCGCGACGAACAGCACAGCCGTTCCTGCTCGTCGAGAATGTCGATTTGCCAGACCTGATGGCGGCTGCCGGCGTGGAGCGCGCGGCAGATGCCCCGCACGCGGCCGCTGCGCACCGAGCGGAGGTGGTTGGCGTTCACCTCCAGCCCGACGACCTTTTGTTCGCCCTCGGTGCATAAATACCCCGCCACCGACCCCAGCGTTTCGGCCAGCACCACCGACGCCCCGCCGTGCAGCAGGCCAAACGGCTGATGGGTACGGCTATCAACGGGCATGGTGGCTTCCAGTTCGTTCTCGCCGATGCGGGTAAACTGGATATCCAGCAGGCCAACCATGTTCTCTTTGCCCATCGCATTGAGCGCGTCAAGCGTCACCGTGCGTTTCCAGATCATCCAATAATCTCCAGTAAAGCCTGTAGAGGATGGCGTACGCCGTTGCCCTCAACGCGCTTCACCTGGCTGCGGCAGGAATAGCCCGTCGCCAGACAGCGGTTTCGCGGCAGGCGCTGCATCGCCTGATGCCACGACAGCTCGTAGATGCCGAGCGAGCTGGCGTGATTTTTCACTTCGTGTCCGTAGGTACCCGCCATGCCGCAGCAGCCGACACTAACGTTCTCCAGCTTCGCGCCAACGCGGGCGAAAATGGATGACCACTGCGCGGGCGCGCCCGGCAGCGCCGTCAGCTCGGTGCAGTGGCCGAACAGATACCAGGGTTCGCCGCTGACATCCGCACGGGTCGTATCCTGCAGCGCCGACGGCAGCCATTCATGGACCAGCATCACGTGGAAATCCCCGCGCTGCTCGCCAAGCGCCTGCTTGTACTCGTCGCGATAGCAAAGCACCAGCGCCGGATCGACCCCTACCATCGGCATGCCAAGCTGCGCCACGCGGTTGAGGAACTCAGCCGTTTTGCGCGCGGTTTTGGCGAAGCGGGTCAGGAAGCCTTTAATGTGCTGCGCTTTACCGTTAGGAGAAAACGGCAGGACGACCGGCTGATAGCCCAGCTTTTCCGCGAGGCGAATAAAATCGGCCACCACCTGGGCATCGTAATAGCTGGTAAACGGATCCTGCACCACCAGCACAACGCGGGACTTCTGCTCGGGCGTTAAGGCCTCAAGCTGTTCAAGCGTCATATTCGCCGAGCGGTGTCCCACCAGCTGGCGCTGGAGCGACGGCGCTGAGAGCAGCGGCAGATCCACCATCCCAATGTGCTTTTCGGACAGCTTGCGCACCAGGGGCTGATTAATAAAGAAGTTGAAGGTCTTCGGCGCGCGCGCCATCAGCGGGGCGTAGCTTTCCACCGTCGCCACCAGATGATCGCGCATCGGGCGCAGATAGCGCGTGTGGTAAAGCTGCAGGAAGCGAGAGCGAAACTCCGGCACGTCGATTTTAATCGGGCACTGCGTCGAGCAGGCTTTGCAGGCCAGACAGCCGGACATCGCCTCTTTCACCTCGTGTGAAAAGTCGTACTCGCCTTTGTTCGCGTGCCAGCTGTTGCGGGTGCGCTCGATAAGCCCGCGCAGGCTGGCGCGTTTTTCCGGCAGCTCCTTTTCCAGCTTCAGCGGATCGACGCCGCGATCGGCCAGCAGGCGCAGCCACTCCCGCACCAGCGTCGCGCGTCCTTTCGGAGAATGAATGCGGTTGCTGGTGATTTTCATCGACGGGCACATCGGGCTGTTCACGTCGAAGTTAAAGCACAGGCCGTTGCCGTTGCACTCCATCGCGCCGCGCCAGGCGCCGCGCACGGCCACCTGGATCTGTCTGTCGTACGTTCCGCGCTTGACTGCGTCAACCTTCAGCATCGGCGCGTCCACGCCTTCCGGCGGGCAAATCTTTCCGGGGTTGAGGCGGTTGTCAGGATCGAATGCCGCCTTCACCTTGCGCAGCTCGCCGTAAAGCTGCTCGCCGAAGAACGCCGGGCTGTACTCCGCGCGGAAGCCTTTGCCGTGTTCGCCCCACAGCAGGCCGCCGTATTTCGCCGTCAGGGCGACAACCTCGTCGGAGATCTGCTTCATCAGGATCTCCTGCTGCGGGTCGCACATGTCCAGCGCCGGGCGCACGTGCAGTACGCCCGCATCAACGTGGCCGAACATGCCGTAGCTCAGGCCGTGGTTGTCCAGCAGCGCGCGGAACTCGACGATGTAGTCCGCCAGATGTTCGGGCGGGACGCAGGTATCTTCCGCAAAGGGAATGGGCTTGGCCGCCCCTTTGGCATTCCCCAGCAGCCCGACCGCTTTTTTACGCATCGCGTAGATACGCTCAATGCCGGAGAGGTCGTTACACTGCTGCCAGCCAATCACCCCGCCCTCGCCGCTGGCGATGAGCGCGTCGAGGCGCTGGCAAAGCGTGGTGACCTGTTCGTTAATCAGCGCTTCGTCATCGCCGGCAAACTCGACGATGTTGAGGCCGAGCATCTCGCTGTCCGGCACGTCGGCAATCAGCTCGCTTACCGAGTGCCAGACGATGTCTTCCCGGGCCAGGTTCAGCACCCTGGAGTCGACGGTTTCCACCGACAGCGCCCGCGCCGCCACCATAAACGGCGCGTTGCGCAGCGCGGAATCAAAGGAGTTGTATTTGACGTTCACCAGGCGACGCACCTTCGGCAGCCGGGTGATGTCCAGACGCGCCTCGGTAATAAACGCCAGCGTGCCTTCGGAACCGGTCAGCACGCGGGTCAGGTCAAACTGGCTCAGGTCATCGTTAAACACGTGGCGCAGATCGTAGCCCGTCAGGAAGCGGTTCAGCTTCGGGAATTTATCGAGGATCAGCTGGCGGTTGTCGCGGCAGCGCTCCAGCACGGTGCGGTAGATGCGCCCGGTCACGGTGCTCTCTTGCGCCAGCGTTTCCGCCAGCGCCACCGGCATTGGCCGGGTATCAAGAATATCGCCCCCCAGCAGCACGGCGCGCACGCCCATCACGTGGTCGGAGGTTTTGCCGTAGACCAGCGATCCCTGGCCGGAGGCGTCGGTGTTGATCATCCCGCCAAGCGTAGCGCGGTTGCTGGTCGACAGCTCCGGCGCGAAAAAGTAGCCATAGGGTTTTAAATACTGGTTGAGCTGGTCTTTGATGACGCCCGCCTCAACGCGCACCCATCCCTCTTCCGGGTTAATCTCGATGATGCGGTTCATATAGCGGGACATATCGACGATGATACCCTGGTTCAGCGCCTGTCCGTTGGTGCCCGTCCCGCCGCCGCGCGGGGTGAAAATCAGGGAGGTAAAGCGCTCCTGCGACGCCAGCCGCGCAATCAGCGCGACGTCCGCCGTCGAGCGGGGAAAAACCACCGCGTCGGGAAGAAGCTGGTAGATACTGTTGTCTGTCGCCATCGTCAGCCTGTCGGCGTAGTTCGTGGCGGTATCCCCCGTAAAACCCTGTTGCTCCAGCGCCTGCAAAAAATTAAGCACCAGCTGAACGACGCCGGGTGCCTGAGAAATTTGTGGGATCATGACCGTCGACCCTAATAAGAGGTGTGAAATCGTTTGCGTTGTGTCTCAACTTTTTATCACATTTTTTTCGTATGTGCTTAGCTGAATTACAGGCACAATCCGCCTGTCAAAAATGGCTGCTATCGCCAATGATTAATGATACGTGGCCAGGGTTTCCGCCAGCCGATCTGGCGTTTATTTAAGGAAAGATACTTTTATGGTCAATCTTCGTCAGCCCAGGGACGTTGCGCAAATTCTGCTGTCGGTGCTGTTCCTGGCCCTCATGATTATTGCGTGCCTGTGGATTGTTCAGCCTTTTATTCTCGGATTCGCGTGGGCGGGCACGGTGGTGGTGGCCACATGGCCGTTGTTGCTCCGCCTGCAGAAGCTGCTCTTTGGTCGCCGCGGCCCTGCGGTGCTGGTGATGACGCTGCTGCTGTTCTTGCTCTTTATTATCCCTATCGCCCTACTGATCAATAGCCTCGTTGACTCCAGCGGCCCGGTGATCCGCGCCGTCAGCAGCGGCGATCTGACGCTACCCGACCTGGCCTGGCTGAACAGCATCCCGGTGATCGGTGCCAAGCTGTACAGCGGCTGGCACAGCCTGCTGGAGATGGGCGGCAGCGCGATCATGGCAAAAGTGCGGCCGTATATTGGCACCACCACCACCTGGTTTGTCGGCCAGGCGGCGCACATTGGGCGCTTTATGATGCACTGTGCGCTGATGCTGGTCTTTAGCGCCCTGCTGTACTGGCGCGGCGAGCAGGTGGCCCTGGGCGTGCGCCACTTTGCCACCCGTCTGGCGGGTAAACGTGGCGACGCGGCCGTTCTGCTGGCCGCGCAGGCCGTTCGCGCCGTCGCGCTCGGCGTGGTAGTGACTGCGCTGGCGCAGGCCGTACTGGGCGGCATTGGCCTGGCAATCTCCGGCGTGCCTTACGCCACCGTCTTCACCGTGGTGATGCTGATGACCTGCCTGGCACAGCTGGGGCCGCTGCTGGTGCTGGTTCCGGCCATCATCTGGCTGTACTGGACGGGTGATACGACCTGGGGAACGGTGCTGCTGGTCTGGAGCTGCGTTGTCGGCACGATGGATAACGTGATTCGTCCGATACTGATCCGCATGGGTGCGGACCTGCCGCTGATCCTTATCCTCTCCGGGGTCATCGGCGGGTTGATTGCGTTCGGCATGATTGGCCTGTTTATCGGCCCGGTGCTGCTGGCCGTCACCTGGCGCCTGTTCTCAGCCTGGGTGCATGAAATTCCCCCTCCGGGAACGGACCCGGACGTCATCCTCAGCGAGCTGGAAGCGCTGGAAGATCAGAACAAGCAGTAAGCGTTTTGCCGGGTGAGTTAGCTCACCCGGCGACCACACGATATATAAGATTTTCTAAACAATATATTCTCTCACCACTGGTCAGACCCGCTGTTTCAGCCCCCATATCGCTAATGCACCCTATAAATCTTTACGTCTCTTTAACTATTGAGACGAATCTGATCGACGCTAAAAGTTGAGATGCCTACTATTAGGACACGGTTATAAATCAACATCTTGATTTATAAGCATGGAAATCCCCTGAGTGAAACAACGAATTGCTGTGTGTAGTCTTTGCCCATCTCCCACGATGGGCTTTTTTTTATCTTTTTTTAACGCGGGGGATTCTATGGCGTATAAAAAAAGGGCGAGGATTAATATCCTCCCCCTTCTATTAAATAATAATTAAACGTTACTTATTCAGCTCTGCCAGGCTCAGCCAGGTTTGCACCACGGTGTCCGGGTTCAGGGAGAGGCTATCAATCCCCTCTTCCATCAGCCAGGCGGCAAAGTCTTCGTGGTCGGACGGACCCTGACCGCAAATCCCGACGTATTTCCCCTGCTTTTTCGCCGCGCGAATAGCCATTGAGAGCAGCGCCTTCACCGCCTCGTTACGCTCGTCGAACAGCTCGGAGACTACGCCGGAGTCACGATCCAGGCCCAGCGCCAGCTGCGTCATGTCGTTGGAGCCGATAGAGAAGCCGTCGAAGTGCTCAAGGAACTGGTCCGCCAGCAGCGCGTTGGACGGGATTTCGCACATCATAATGATCTTCAGCCCGTTCTCGCCGCGCTTAAGCCCCTGACGCGCCAGCTCGTCCACCACCGCTTTAGCCTGCTCCACGGTGCGAACGAACGGCACCATGATTTCAACGTTGGTCAGCCCCATGTCGTTGCGCACGCGCTTCACCGCCTCGCACTCCAGCGCGAAGCAATCGCGGAAGCTGTCGGACACGTAGCGTCCGGCGCCGCGGAAGCCCAGCATCGGGTTCTCTTCTTCCGGCTCGTAGCGCTCGCCGCCGACCAGATTGGCGTATTCGTTAGACTTAAAGTCCGACAGGCGCACGATAACGCGTTTCGGATAGAACGCCGCGCCCAGCGTGGCAATCCCCTCCGTCAGGCGGCCGACGTAGAACTCTTTCGGCGAGTCATAGCCCTTCATCATCTCGCGGATGTCGTTCTGCAGCCCGGCGTCCTGGTCGTCAAACTCCAGCAGCGCGCGCGGGTGAACGCCGATCATGCGGTTGATGATGAACTCCAGACGCGCCAGCCCGACGCCCTCGTTCGGCAGGCAGGCAAAGTCAAACGCGCGGTCCGGGTTGCCGACGTTCATCATGATCTTCAGCGGCAGGTCCGGCATGGTATCGACGCTGGAGCTTTTCACGCTGAAATCCAGAATATCGGCATACACGTAGCCGGTGTCGCCTTCCGCACAGGAGACGGTCACCTTCTCATCGTCCTTCATGCGTTCGGTCGCATCGCCGCAGCCGACCACCGCAGGAATGCCAAGCTCGCGGGCGATGATCGCCGCATGGCAGGTACGCCCGCCGCGGTTGGTCACGATAGCCGCCGCTTTCTTCATGATCGGCTCCCAGTCCGGGTCGGTCATGTCGGTTACCAGCACGTCACCCGGCTGGATGCGGTTCATCTCGCTGATATCGTGGATCACTTTCACCGGGCCTGCGCCGATGCGGTGACCGATTGCCCGGCCTTCCGCCACGATTTTACCCTGCGCGTGCAGCGTATAGCGCTCCATCACCTGCCCGCGCGAGCGAACGGTTTCCGGACGCGCCTGCACGATGAACAGCTTGCCGGTGTTGCCGTCTTTCGCCCATTCGATATCCATCGGACGGCCGTAGTGTTTCTCAATCTGCACCGCCTGCTTCGCCAGCTCTTCCACCTCGGCGTCGGTCAGCGAGAAGCGGTCGCGCTGCTCCTGCGGTACATCTTCAATTTTTACCTGCTTGCCATGCTCCTGCGTCGGGGCATAGATCATGCGGATTTTTTTCGAGCCCATGGTCCGGCGCACCACCGCCGGGCGGTTGGCCGCGAGCGTTGGCTTGTGAACGTAAAATTCGTCAGGGTTTACCGCGCCCTGCACCACCATTTCGCCCAGCCCCCACGCGGAGGTGATAAATACTACCTGGTCGAAGCCGGATTCGGTATCAATCGAGAACATCACGCCGGAGGAGCCCACGTCGGAGCGCACCATGCGCTGCACGCCCGCAGAAAGCGCGACGCCGCGGTGGTCATAGCCCTGGTGCACGCGGTAGGAGATGGCGCGGTCGTTAAACAGGGAAGCAAACACGTGTTTAACCGCCACCAGCACCGCATCGTAGCCCTGAACGTTGAGGAACGTTTCCTGCTGCCCGGCGAAGGAGGCGTCCGGCATGTCCTCTGCGGTGGCGGAAGAACGCACGGCAAACGAGGCCTGCGCGTCGTCCGCGGAGAGCTGGTTGTAGGCGTCATGAATGGCTTTTTCCAGTTCCGGCTGGAAAGGTGTGTCGATAATCCACTGGCGGATTTGCGACCCGGCTTTGGCAAGCGCGGTGACGTCATCAATATCCGTTTTATCCAGCAGGTCGTAAATGCGCTGGTTCACGCCGCTCTGGTCTAAAAACAGGTTAAACGCGTCGGCAGTTGTGGCAAACCCGTTCGGTACGGAGACGCCCATACCCGACAGATTTGTAATCATTTCACCCAGGGAGGCATTTTTGCCTCCAACTCTGTCTACATCATTCATGCCGAGTTGGTTATACCAAAGCACCAGCGGTGACGAGCCATTGTTGGACATCGAAACAATCCTTTTGTGATATTTGATCGGAGTAAGAAACACCTGACTACGTATTTATACTGGCATATTTGTTTGCGCTAAAAAAACGGTGAATCGTGTAAGCAATTTAAATTTTCAACTTTTCGGACAGATTCCCATCAAACGCTAACCCGATGATTCCTATAGATTCCGGCAAAAACCACAAAAATAAAGCCGCTATTCGAAAAATGAAATCCGCTTTTCAGTAAAATCAAAAACGCCATTTCATTTATAATTATGAGAAGTTCTTTGCTGTAGAAATTACTTTTTTAATTTATGCTTTCAGGCAATTAGGTACGCTATTCAGGGTGAATAAAATGGATAATGCTGTCGATCGCCACGTTTTTTATATTTCTGATGGTACGGCGATCACCGCCGAAGTGCTGGGGCACGCGGTGATGTCGCAATTCCCGGTTTCGATTAACAGCATTACGCTGCCGTTCGTCGAAAACGAGAGCCGCGCCCGGGCCGTAAAGGACCAGATCGACGCCATCTTTCAGCAGACCGGCGTGCGTCCGCTTGTCTTCTACTCCATCGTTATTCCTGAAATTCGCGCCATCATTCTGCAAAGTGAAGGCTTTTGCCAGGATATCGTGCAGGCGCTGGTCGCTCCGCTTCAAAGCGAGCTGAAGCTCGATCCAACGCCGATCGCGCACCGAACCCACGGACTGAACCCCGGCAACTTGACCAAGTACGATGCGCGAATCGCCGCCATTGACTACACCCTGGCCCACGATGACGGCATTTCGCTGCGTAACCTCGATCAGGCGCAGGTAATTTTGCTCGGCGTCTCGCGCTGCGGAAAAACCCCCACCAGCCTTTACCTGGCGATGCAGTTTGGCATTCGCGCGGCCAACTATCCGTTTATTGCTGACGACATGGATAACCTCGTTCTGCCCGCCGCGCTTAAGCCCCTGCAGCACAAGCTTTTTGGCCTGACCATTAACCCGGAGCGGCTGGCCGCCATTCGCGAAGAGCGCCGCGAAAACAGCCGCTATGCCTCCATGCGCCAGTGCCGAATGGAAGTATCAGAGGTTGAAGCCCTGTACCGTAAAAACCAGATCCCGTGGCTGAACAGCACCAACTATTCCGTGGAAGAAATTGCCACCAAAATCCTCGATATTATGGGGCTGAATCGCCGCATGTACTAATATGCTAGTACATTAATTACATTTCAGGTATCATGATGCGCATCGTCGGGGCGCGTTCGCCCCGAACTTGAAATCAGCAGGGATTGGTTTAATGTGATGCCCATCACTTCCCGGTAGTCTGCCGATGAAGCAAAAAATTTCTGAGATATCCCATGAATAAAACCGACGAACTCCGCACGGCGCGCATTGATAGCCTGGTCACACCGGCCGAACTGGCGCAGCGGCACCCCGTTTCCGCTGAGGTGGCGGAACACGTGACGGCCTCCCGCCGCCGCATTGAAAAAATTCTTAACGGCGAAGACAAGCGTCTTCTTGTCGTCATCGGCCCCTGCTCCATCCACGATCTGGATGCGGCAATGGACTACGCAAAACGTCTTCAGGGCCTGCGCGATAAGCACCAGGATCGCCTTGAGATCGTTATGCGCACCTACTTTGAAAAGCCGCGCACCGTCGTGGGCTGGAAAGGGCTGATTTCCGACCCGGACCTCAACGGCAGCTACCGCGTGAATCACGGCATTGAGCTGGCGCGCAAGCTGCTGCTGCAGGTGAACGAGCTTGGCGTACCGACCGCCACCGAGTTCCTGGATATGGTGACCGGGCAGTTTATCGCCGATCTCATCAGCTGGGGCGCGATTGGCGCACGTACCACCGAAAGCCAGATCCACCGCGAAATGGCCTCGGCGCTCTCCTGCCCGGTTGGCTTTAAAAACGGCACGGACGGCAACACGCGCATTGCGGTAGACGCCATTCGCGCGGCGCGCGCCAGCCATATGTTCCTCTCCCCGGACAAAAGCGGGCAGATGACCATTTACCAGACCAGCGGCAACCCGTATGGCCACATCATTATGCGCGGTGGCAAAAAGCCAAACTACCACGCGGAAGATATTGCCGCCGCCTGCGAAACGCTGGCCGAGTTCGACCTGCCGGAACATCTGGTGGTGGATTTCAGCCACGGCAACTGCCAGAAGCAGCACCGCCGCCAGCTGGACGTGTGCGATGAGATCTGCCAGCAGATCCGCAGCGGCTCTACCGCCGTCGCGGGCATTATGGCGGAGAGCTTCATTAAGGAAGGCACGCAGAAAATCGTGGCCGGCCAGCAGATGGTTTACGGCCAGTCGATTACCGATCCGTGCCTGAGCTGGGAAGACAGCGAGCTGCTGGTGGAAAAACTGGCGGCGGCGGTCGATACACGCTTCTGAAATTCAGCCCTTCTCCCTCTCCCCGTAGGAGAGGGTCGGGGTGAGGGCATCAGGCCACAACTCACCCCCAAATTTGATCCCGTCACATTATTTTCACAAAAACGCTTGCCGTGAATTTGCAGTTTATTGATAATGATTATCATTGTTACATTGATTGTTATTTATAAACATTATGTCACCTACGGATAACGCCGCGGCTACAAAGGCAAAAAATCACACAGCGCCTTCCCCCGCTCCCGACGATCGTCGTATCGACAGCAAAACGCTGCTGGGAGAGGCTGGAAGGGTGATCATTGAGCATGACGGCCAGCGCTACCTGCTGCGCCAGACCCATGCCGGAAAACTGATCCTCACAAAATAAACCAATAACATTACGCCAGCCACCCAGGTGATCCCCAGGCAGCCAGCGCTTTCGATTCTTAATGGAGAGTTGCTATGCCACACCTGCATTCCGCGTCTTTGCGCCCTTCACTTCTGGCGCTGGCGATTGTCAGCACCCTGCCGGGCGTCGCGTTTGCTGCCGCAGATGACATTACCGTTACCGCCACGGGCAACGCCCGCAGCGCCTTTGAAGCGCCGATGATGGTGAGCGTGATTGACGCCACCGCGCCCGAAAACCAGACCGCCAGCTCTGCCGCGGACCTGCTTCGCAAAGTGCCGGGCCTGACGCTGGAAGGCACCGGGCGCACCAACGGCCAGGACGTGAACCTGCGCGGCTACGACCGCCGCGGCGTGCTGGTGCTGGTCGACGGCGTGCGCCAGGGCACCGACACCGGCCACCTCAACAGCACCTTCCTCGATCCGGCCCTGATCAAGCGTATCGAAGTGGTACGCGGTCCGTCCGCGCTGCTGTACGGCAGCGGCGCGCTGGGCGGCGTGATCGCTTACGATACCGTCGATGCAAAAGATCTGCTGGAGCCGGGTAAAAACAGCGGCTATCGCGTGTTTGGCACCGGCGCAACCGGCGATCGTAGCCTTGGCATGGGCGCCAGCGCGTACGGCCGCACGGACACGCTCGACGGGCTGCTGTCCTGGTCGAGCCGCGACCGCGGCGATCTCCGCCAGAGCAACGGGACGACGGCGCCAAACGATGAGTCGATAAATAATATGCTGGCGAAGGGCAGCTGGAAAATCGATCCGGCCCAGACGCTGAGCGGCTCCCTGCGCTACTACAATAACGACGCCCAGGAGCCGAAGAACCCGCAAACCCCGGACGCCAGCGCCAGCAGCAACCCGATGACCGACCGCTCGACCATCCAGCGCGACGCGCAGCTCGGCTACAGCATTGCGCCAGAAGGGAACGACTGGCTGAACGCGGACGTAAAAATCTACTGGTCGGAGGCGCGCATCAATGCCCAGAACGTTGACGGCACGGGCGAATTTCGCAAGCAGACCACCAAAGGCGGAAAAGTGGAAAACCGCACCCGCCTGTTCAGCGACTCCTTTGCCTCGCACCTGCTGACCTACGGCGGAGAGTATTACCGTCAGGAGCAGCATCCGGGCGGCACAACCACCGGCTTCCCGGACGCCAAAATCGATTTCAGCTCCGGCTGGCTGCAGGATGAAATCACCCTGCGCGACGTGCCGGTCACCCTGCTGGGCGGCACCCGCTACGACAGCTACCGCGGCAGCAGCCAGGGCTATAACGACGTGGATGCGGACAAATGGTCCTCCCGCGCCGGGTTAACCGTCAGCCCAACCGACTGGCTGATGCTGTTCGGCTCGTACGCGCAGGCGTTCCGCGCCCCAACCATGGGCGAAATGTATAACGACTCAAAGCACTTCTCCATCGGCAGCTTCTACACTAACTACTGGGTACCGAACCCAAACCTGCGCCCGGAAACCAATAAAACGCAGGAGTTCGGGCTGGGCCTGCGCTTTGACAACCTGCTGCTGGCAAACGATGCCCTGGAGTTTAAGGCGAGCTACTTCGATACCAAGGCCAAAGACTACATCTCCACCGCCGTCGATTTTGCCGCCGCGACCACCACGTCTTACAACGTTCCTGACGCCAAAATCTGGGGCTGGGACGTGATGACCAAATATTCGACGGACCTGTTCAACCTGGACGTGGCCTACAACCGCACGCGCGGCAAGGACACCAATACCGGCGAGTACATTTCCAGCATCAACCCAGACACGGTGACCAGCAAGCTGGATATTCCGGTGGCGCAAAGCGGCTTCTCAGTGGGCTGGGTCGGGACGTTCGCCGACCGCTCCACGCACGTCAGCAGCAGCTACAGCAAGCAGCCCGGCTATGCGGTCAATGATTTCTACGTCAGCTATAAAGGTCAGGCGCAGCTGAAAGGCGTGACCACCACGCTGGTGCTGGGCAACGCCTTCGATAAAGCGTACTGGTCACCGCAGGGCATCCCGCAGGACGGGCGTAACGGCAAGATTTTCGTAAGCTATCAGTGGTAATCCGCTCGCCCCGCCGCGCCGGGGCGCATATTGATAAGGAAGAGATAATGCATCACTACACACGCTGGCTTGAGCTAAAAGAACAACATCCGGGCAACTACGCGCGGGATATCGCAGGCATGCTGAACATCAGCGAAGCGGAGCTCGCCTTTGCCCGCGTCGGGCACGACGCCTGGCGCCTGCATGGCGACATCCGCGACGTACTGGGCGCGCTGGAAGCCGTGGGCGAAACCAAGTGCATCTGCCGCAACGAATACGCGGTCCACGAGCAGGTGGGCGCGTTTACAAACCAGCACCTTAGCGGCCACGCCGGGCTGGTGCTGAACCCGCGCGCGCTGGATCTGCGCCTGTTCCTCAACCAGTGGGCGAGCGCGTTCCACATCAGCGAAACCACGGCGCGCGGCGCGCGTCAGAGCATTCAGTTCTTCGACCACCAGGGCGATGCGCTGCTCAAGGTCTACACCACGGATAACACCGACGTTTCCGCCTGGGCCAACGTGCTGACGCGCTTTATCGCTGCCGACAACCCGCCGCTTGCGCTGAAGGCCGCAGACGTGTCCGCCCACGCTGATAGCGCGGATGCCGTCACCGTAGACAAAGAGTGGCGGGCCATGACCGACGTGCACCAGTTCTTCAGCCTGCTGAAGCGTCATAACCTCAGCCGCCAGCAGGCCTTTCGCCTCGTGGGTGACGATCTCGCCTGTCAGGTTGAGAATACCGCTCTGGCGCAGCTACTAAACACCGCGCGCCAGGACGGGAACGAGATCATGGTCTTCGTGGGCAACCGCGGCTGCGTGCAGATCTTTACCGGGGTGGTTGAAAAGGTGGTGCCGATGAAGGGCTGGCTGAATATTTTCAACCCCAGCTTCACCCTGCACCTGCTGGAAGAGACGATCGCGGAAACCTGGGTCACGCGTAAGCCAACCGCGGACGGGCACGTCACTAGCCTCGAGCTGTTCGCAGCAGACGGCACGCAGATCGCCCAGCTGTACGGACAGCGTACCGAAGGCGAGCCGGAGCAGGCCCGCTGGCGCAGCCAGATTGACGCCCTTACCTCGACGGGGCTTGCCGCATGAAAACGTGGCTTGCCCTGCTCGGCGCTCTGCCCCTGATGGCGCTCGCCGCCGCGCAGGAGCGAATGGTGGCGCTCGGGGGAGACGTCACGGAGATTGTCTATGCCCTTGATGCGCAATCGTCACTGGTAGGCCGCGACAGCACCAGCCGGTGGCCGCAGGCCGCGAACGCCCTGCCGGACGTCGGCTATTTGCGCCAGCTTAACGCGGAAGGGATCCTCTCTCTTCGCCCAACGCTGGTGCTGGCGAGCGCGCAGGCGCAGCCCTCTCTGGCACTAAAGCAGGCCGAGCAGAGCGACGTGAAGGTTGTTACCGTTCCCGGCAGCAGCGCGCTGAGCGCGATAGATGAAAAGGTGCGGGTCATTGCCGAAGCGACCCACCGCGAGGCGCAGGGGGAGATCCTGCGCAAAACGCTGCGCGACGCGCTGGCTGCGCTGCCCGCCTCCCCGCTCAACAAGCGGGTGCTGTTTATCCTCAGCCACGGCGGAATGACCGCCATGGCCGCGGGGCAGCAGACGGGCGCGGACGCGGCCATTCGCGCGGCCGGGCTGCAAAACGCCATGCAGGGCTTTAGCCGCTACCAGCCGCTGTCGCAGGAAGGCGTCATCGCCAGCCGTCCCGATCTGGTCGTGATATCCCAAGACGGCATCGACGCGATGGGCGGCGTGGCCAGCCTCTGGAAGCTGCCCGGGCTGGCGCATACCCCGGCGGGACGCAACCGGGAGGTGCTGGTGGTTGACGATATGGCTCTGCTGGGCTTTAGCGTGCGAACGCCGGGGGCCATTCTGGCCCTGCGAACCAAAGCGGAACAGCTGCCCTGATGGCCCGGCGCACCGCATTTTCACTGTGGGCGCTTGCCGCGCTGCTGGCGGGCATGACGCTCGCGGCAACCGGCTTTGGCGCGCTGCGCCTCCCGCTCAGCCTGCTGTGGAGCCACGGCGATGAGGCGCTCCGCCAGATCTGGCTGACGATCCGCCTGCCCCGCGTGCTGCTGGCGCTGGTCATCGGCGGGTCGCTGGCCCTTTCAGGCTGCGTCATGCAGGGGCTGTTTCGTAACCCGCTGGCCGACCCCGGCCTGCTAGGGATCAGCAGCGGCGCGGCGCTGGCCGTGGCCCTGTGGGTAGTGCTTCCGCTCTCCCTGCCGGCGCTGATCATGCTCTATGCGCCTATGCTCGCCGCGTTTCTTGGCGCGCTGGCGGCGACGGTCGTTATTTTCTTCCTGAGCCAGCAGCGCGACGGCTCGCTCTCCCGCCTGCTGCTGGTGGGAATTGCCATTAACGCCCTGTGCGGCGCGGCGGTTGGCGTGCTCTCGTGGCTCAGCAATGACGCCCAGCTGCGCCAGCTTTCGCTGTGGGGCATGGGCAGCCTCGGCCAGGCGCAGTGGTCAACGCTGCTGGCCGTGGCCTCCCTGATGATCCCCACGGTGCTGGTAATCTGGCGGCTTGCCGGGGCGCTCAATTTGCTGCAGCTGGGTGAAGAGGAGGCGCATTACCTGGGCGTAGACGTTGCGGTGGTTCAGCGCGTGTTGCTGCTGTGCAGCGCGCTGCTGGTGGCCGCCGCCGTTGCCGTCAGCGGCGTGATCGGCTTTGTCGGCCTGGTGGTGCCGCACCTGGTGCGCATGTGGCTTGGGGCCGATCACCGCGCGGCGATCCCCGGCTCCGTGCTGGCGGGCGCATTGCTGCTGCTGATCGCGGATACGATCGCCCGCACGCTGGTCTCCCCGGCGGAGATGCCGGTCGGCCTGCTGACCAGCCTGCTCGGCGCCCCGTGGTTCCTGTGGCTAATTTTTCGTCGTGGAGGTCAGCATGGCTGAACGGTTTTGCGCGGACAACATATCGTTTACCCAGTCGGGGCGAGTGCTGATTGATAACGTTTCCCTCACGCTATCTCCCGGCGAAATGGTTGCGCTGATTGGGCCGAACGGCGCGGGAAAATCCACCCTTCTTCGCCTGCTGACGGGCTATCTCACGCCGACCGGCGGTGAGTGCGTGCTGGCAAATAAGCCGCTCAAGGAGTGGTCGCCTGAAACGCTTTCCCGCTACCGGGCGGTAATGCGCCAGCACGCGCAGCTTGGCTTTGACTGGCCCGTCGAGGCCGTGATTGGCATGGGGCGGGCGCCGTGGAGCCAGCGTCCCGAGCCGTCGATCGTTGCTGAGGTGATGCGCCTGACCGGCTGTTCACCGCTGGCGGGAAGGCACTACAACGCCCTCTCCGGCGGCGAGCAGCAGCGCGTTCAGCTTGCCCGCGCGCTGGCGCAGCTTTGGCATCGCGGCGCGCCGCGCGGCTGGCTATTTCTTGACGAGCCCACCTCGGCGCTCGATCTCTACCACCAGCAGCATCTGCTGCGCCTGCTAGCATCGCTAACGCGTAAGGGGCATATGCACGTCTGCGTCGTGCTGCACGATCTTAACCTTGCGGCGCTGTGGGCCGATCGCATCCTGCTGTTGCACCAGGGTCGGATGGTGTCCCAGGGCACGCCGGAGCGGGTCCTGCAAACCGACGCGCTGACGCGCTGGTATGGCGCCCAGGTTCACGTCGGCAGGCATCCTTCCCACGCCGTGCCGCAGGTTTTTCTCTCGCCCTAGCTTGAGCAGCTCACTTCCAGCCGCTTGCCCCAGTCCGGCGGGCGGCTGGCGTAGTCATCATCACGATCCGCGAACGGCGTGCGTAACGCCGCGTGCAGGCGATGAAGCTCGCCGTACTCGCCCTTTTCCGCCTGCTCGATAGCGCGCTGCGCCAGCCAGTTGCGCAGCACTATCGCCGGGTTGACGGCCTTCATGTTTGCCTGACGCACATCGTCATCAACCTGTTCCTGCTGTAGGCGCGCGCGATAAATGGCGAACCAGTCGTCAAACGCCTGTCGGTCGATAAACTCGTCGCGAAGCGGGGACGCCGCCTCGCGCTGCGCCGTTTCGCTCAGCATGCGGAAGGTGCGCGTATAGTCGCTACCCTCGCGGGCCATTAGCGAAAAGAGGCCGTTCAGGATATCGTTATCGCCCTTCTCCTGCGTCACCAGGCCCAGCTTAGCGCGCATCAGCAGGCCATATTCACGCAGCAGCACCTCCTGATAGCCGTCGAGTGCGTCGTTCAGCGCCTCGACGTCAATAAACGGCGACAGGGTCTGCGCAAGGCGCTGAAGGTTCCACAGTCCGACCGCCGGCTGATTATCAAAGCGGTAGCGCCCCTGATGGTCGGAATGGTTACAGATATAGCCGGGCTGATAATCATCCAGGAAACCAAACGGACCGTAGTCGAAGGTCAGCCCCAGAAGGGACATGTTGTCGGTGTTCATCACGCCGTGCGCAAAGCCCACGCTCTGCCAGCGGGCAATCATCGACGCGGTGCGGGCGACGATATCCCGGAACCAGTGAATGTAGCGGTTATCTTCGTCCCGCAGATGCGGCCAATGGCGGCGGATGGCGTAGTCGGCAAGCTGGCGCACTTTTTCCGGCTCGCGGCGATAGTAGAAATGCTCGAAATGGCCGAACCGCAGGTGGCTTTCCGCCACGCGCATCAGCATGGCCCCCTGCTCTACGGTTTCGCGGTAGACCGGCGTGTCGCTGGTCACTATCGACAGCGCGCGCGAGGTAGGAATACCCAGAGCGTGCATCGCCTCTGACGCCAGCGCCTCTCTGATCGTGGAGCGCAGCACCGCGCGGCCATCGCCCATTCGCGAGTACGGCGTCAGGCCCGCGCCTTTCAGATGCCAGTCTACCGTGCTGCCGTCGGCAAGCGGTTGTTCACCTAACAGTATTCCCCGGCCATCGCCGAGCTGTCCGGCCCAGACGCCGAACTGATGTCCGCTGTAGACCTGCGCCAAAGGCCGCATGCCGGGCAGCAGCGTTTCGCCGCCCCAGACGCCAGCCCCCTGCGATGGATGAAACAGCGCCGGGGGAACGGCGAGCGAGTCCGCCAGCGCAGCGTTATGCCAGACAAGGCGAGCATTCTGTAACGGTGTGGGTTTTAGCGCGGTGTAAAAGCCGGGCAGTTCGTCATGCCAGTGTGCGGTAAAAGACAGGGTCATAGGTCCTCCTGCTTTTAGTGTAGAGGGTTTACCTGCGCTTAAACACGGGCGAAGAGAAGGGTTATGCCTGAACGAGCGACGTCACGCGCTCTGCCGTCACGGCAGGCCAAAGGTTGCCCTGCATGGCAAAGAAGTTAAAGGGCAGAACCTGCTGCAACAGGGCGTGATCGTCAATGCCGGAGACTAACACCGACTGGCAATGCGGCGTTATTTGCCACAGGATGGCGCGTATAAACGGATCGAAGGAGAGTTCCTGGGCGCGCTGTTGAATAAAACCTTTATCGACAATCACGCGTTTAAACAGTCCATCAAAAACGGCTTTCAGGGATGCCCCGCCCGCGCCAAAATTCGCCAGCACCAGCGGAAAATGGATTACCATCCTGGCCAGAGTAAGATCGTCTTTGCCGCTATTTAAACCCGGATAGTTCTCATTAACAGTTAACTCCAGAAACGGATAACGATTCATTAATGAAACCGCATTATCATCAGTTAATAAGTACTCAACAATTGCAGGTGTAATATTTATCCATGCAATTAGCTGGTGCTGAATAAAGAACAGCTGGCAGTTTTCAATCAATTGCAGTTTTTCGTGAAACAGCGCCAGCTCTTCTTTAGGAGAAAGATGAGGGAGAACCAGTTCGGTTGGGATACGGACATCCGTACCTACGCCAGTAAAGTTAGCCATTACGTCTAAACCTTTAAGCTCCCCTACACTATTACGCGCAGGAAGCAAAAAAAGTTCTGACTGGTAAGCATTATCTAGCGTGATAATCATCGCGCTCGCCCCGCATTAAAGATAAGAGAGGACATCCTGGAGCAATTGCCGACACAATTCCACTGTATTGATTTTAATAAGATTAATTTCATCAGTTCCGTTTTAATTTTCTGATTTATCCCTGAACCTAAAAATAATCTTATCCTGGAAACAGCCTAATAGCTAGTTTTAGATAAAACAGTCATATAGTGGCATTACTTATTCGCCATAAATTTCACTTTAATCATCTTTCGATGAAACCTGGCGAAGTTTATTCATACCAGGTCATCGTAATATTCGCAAGTGGCAATGTGTTAAATACGTCGCGCCTGCCAAAAGTTTTTTCGCCAGTACACATTATCTAATGAAGAACGCATCACCCCGCGACTGGTTGACGCATGAATGAACTGGTTGTCTGTGTCATATATCCCCACGTGTAGGCCACTGTCACCCGCCCCCGTTTTGAAAAAGACCAGATCGCCGGGCAGCAGTTCATCTTTATCAATCTTCGTGCCGATCTCTGCCTGCATGCGCGTTTCCCGCGGCAGCTGAAGATCGAATTTATCCCGGAAGGTCATCAGCACGAAGCCCGAGCAGTCCACGCCGCCGCGGCTCATGCCGCCATAGCGATACGGCGTGCCGCGCCAGTTGCTGAGCTGGTCGTTCAGGCTGGCAATGACCGTGATTGAATCCGAAAGGCGCGGATTGGGTGGAGGTGCGCGATGGCTACTGCATCCCGCAAGAATTAACGCTGCCACAAGGAGAAACCAGAATCGCATTTTCAGACGAATCCTCTGCTTTTTTTGTTCTTTCCGTAATTTAGCGTGCAATTGTGCTACCGCGCAAGAAACGGTTACTCGTGCCCGGTGGAAATCAGCATTCTGTGCCCTTCAATATCGAGACGGCGGAACGGCATGTGATACGCGCTTGCCAGATTAGGCGGCGTTAACACGCTATCCCGCGCCCCGCTGGCTATCAGCTTCCCGCGGGCCAGCAGCCAGACCCGATGCGCGTGGCGCAGGGTGTGGTTTAAATCATGGCTGCTCATTACGACGGCAATCCCTTGAGCGGAAAGCGTGCTCAGCAGCGCGTCCAGCGCGGCCTGCTGGGCAACGTCCAGTCCGCTCATTGGCTCATCAAGCAGCAGCAGCCTTCCCTGCGGGTTCCCCGCAGGGTGGATCTGCAGCACCACCGCCGCAAGCCGCACGCGCTGCCACTCTCCTCCTGAGAGCTGGCTGGCATGCCGGTCCAGCTTGTCTTCCAGCCCAAGGGCGGTCGCCACCTCGGCGAGCAGCGCGGTGCGGGTTTTGTCGTGCAGATGCAGCATCAGGTAGTGCCAGACGGGCATGGCAAAGGGAGGCATCTGCTGCTGAACTAAGTAGCTTCGCCGCTGCGCCAGAGCGACTGCTGGCCAGTCGCTGAGCGCACGATCGAGCAGGGTTATCGCGCCTTCGCCCGCGCTTAGGCCCGCCATCCGCGACAGCAACGTGCTTTTACCCGCGCCGTTAGGCCCGACAAGATGCAGGATTTCACCGGCATTGAGGGATGCGGTCAGGGGCTCCAGACGTCCTTTCTCAGCAACGTCCGTGAGCTGCATCAGCTGCGTCATTATTTCGCCAGCGCCAGCTTGATAGATTCCATCACGATCGGATCTTCAGGGGTCATATCCGGGGAGAAACGCTGGACAACCTGCCCATCGCGGCCGATGAGGAATTTTTCGAAATTCCACAGGATATCGTCAGGATAAAGCGGCGCGCGGCCTTTGCTGGCCATTCGCTCGTAAAATCCGCTCTCCTCTGGCGCTACGGCCGTCGGCGCGGCGGCAATCAGCTTCGCGTACAGCGGATGACGATTTTCACCGTTGACGTCGATTTTGCTGAACATGGGGAACGTTACGCCGTAGGTGGTGCTGCAAAACGTCTTGATCTCTTCTTCGCTTCCAGGCTCCTGGCCGAGAAACTGGTTGCACGGGAACCCCAGCACGGTGAAACCGTCTTTCTCCCAGGCTTTTTGTATGTTCTCCAGCTGCTCGTACTGCGGCGTCAGGCCGCATTTTGACGCCACGTTGACGATGAGCAGCACGTTACCTTTAAAGCCTTCCAGCGTGGTTTTTTCGCCATCAATGGTAGTCACTTCGGTATTCAAAATATCAGACTGCATAGCATTCCCTCAGGTTGTCTTACGGGTGTTTTAATGTCCGGCTTTTAATAATAGCCAGATAAACACCGGCGCGCCCAGCGTAGCGGTGACCACGCCTATTGGCAGCTCGGCGGCCGTCAGGGCGAGCCGGGCGATGATGTCGGCAAGCAGAAGCGTGGTGGCACCGGCAGCTGCTGAGGCCGGAAGTAACGTGCGGTGGTCGGTTATGCCGCACAGCCGCAGCATGTGGGGGATCACCAGGCCGATAAAGCCGATCGCTCCCGCCAGCGCCACGCTGACGCCGACCATCCAGCCAATGGCAATCACCAGTACGTTGCGCCACAGGCCAAGCGACATGCCAAGCTGCCGGGCCGACGTTTCACCCAGGGCGAGGAGATTGAGCGGCCGGGACTGGCAGCATGCCCACAGGATGGCAGGGACAAGCAGCAGCATGAGCCATCCCTGATGCCAGTCAACGCCGCCGAAGCCGCCCATCATCCAGTACATCAGCTGGCGCAGGTCAAAGGAGGTAGAGAAATAGACTGCCCACGTCATCAGGGCGCTACAGATGATCCCAAGCGCCACGCCCGCGAGCAGCAGCCTGCTGGTCGAGAGATGGCGTCTGGCGAACCGCAGCAGGATAAGGGTGATCAGCAACGCGCCAAGTATCGCGCTCAGGCTCACTTCCCAGAGCGAAAGCGCGCCGCCGCCCAGCATTACGGCAGCGATCAACCCCACGCCGGCTCCGTTTGATACGCCAAGCAGCCCCGGCTCCGCCAGCGGATTTTCGAACAGCGCCTGCATCATCGTGCCGCAAATAGCCAGCGCCGCCCCCACCAGGATCACCGCCAGCGTTCGCGGCAGGCGGATTTGCCAGACGAACAGCTGGCCGTCCGGGCTCAGCCAGCTTTCAGGCCCAAACCAGCGGTCGCCCGCGCTCAGGCTGACCGTGGCGGCAGCGATGAGCAGGAGCACAAGCGCAATCAGGCGACGACGATCGGAACGGTACTGGCGGCGGGCGAAATCAAGCATAGGCTGTGCGTCATCAGAATAAGATGTGGTTGATTTTAATGTGGATTTGCTCAACTTCGCAAAGAAAAAAGGCCGCGACTGCGGCCTTTTTAGTTAGCTCATATTACTCTGCTTTGGGCGTTGCGTTCTCGACGCGGCTCTTTAACTTCTGGCCGGGTCTGAAGGTCACCACGCGGCGGGCTGTAATGGGAATATCTTCCCCCGTCTTCGGGTTACGACCCGGACGTTGGTTTTTGTCTCGCAAATCAAAATTGCCAAAACCGGAGAGTTTTACCTGCTCACCATTTTCCAGAGCACGACGGATCTCTTCGAAAAACAGCTCTACCAGCTCTTTGGCATCCCGTTTGCTAAGCCCAAGCTTATCAAACAGATATTCTGACATTTCAGCTTTTGTAAGCGCCATAGGTTCAATCCCTCAATGATGCCTGGAATCGCTCTTTTAATGCCTCTACACATTTGGCGACGGTAGCGGCAATCTCCTCTTCTTCGAGTGTACGGCTGGTATCCTGAAGGATAAGGCTAATAGCAAGACTCTTGAAACCTTCTGCTACGCCCTTGCCGCGGTACACGTCAAATAAGTTTACGCCAACTACCTGATTTACGCCAACTTTCTTACATTCGGCCAAAATATCTGCTGCGGGAACGTTTTCTGCGACCACAACCGCGATATCACGGCGGTTTGCCGGGAAGCGAGAGACGTCCTGCGCCTGCGGGATCGCGCGGTCAGCAACCGGGCTCCACTCCAGCTCAAACACGATGGTACGGCCGTTGAGGTCGAACTTACGTTCCAGCTCAGGGTGCACAACCCCAATGAAACCAACGCGTTTACCTTCTAAATAGATAGCCGCGCTTTGGCCCGGATGCAAGGCAGGAATCGCTTCCGCACGAAATTCAATTTCAGACAATTTACCGGTCAGATCGAGAATCGCTTCCAGATCGCCCTTCATATCATAGAAATCAACGGTGCCTTTTGCCTGGTCCCAGTGCTCTTCATAGCGGTTGCCGCTAATGGCGCCTGCCAGCATAAGATCCTGACGGATGCCTAAACTTGCCTGATTATCCGGCACAAAGCGCAAACCGCTTTCGAAAATTCGCACGCGGTTTTGCTGACGGTTCTGGTTGTAGACGATGGTCCCCAGCAGGCCCGTCCACAGGGACAGACGCATGGCGGACATCTCGCTTGAAATTGGGCTTGGCAGGATCAGCGCCTCCTCACCCGGGTGGACCAGCTGCTGCAGCTTAGGATCGACGAAGCTGTAGGTGATCACTTCCTGGTAGCCTTTGTCATTCAGCATGGTTTTAACACGCTTCAGGGACAGGTCGGCTTCGCGATGGGTCCCCATCACCAGACCCGCCTGCACCGGCTCGTCGGGAATGTTGTCGTAGCCATAGACGCGGGCCACTTCTTCCACCAGATCTTCTTCGATTTCCATGTCAAAACGCCAGGATGGCGCAACGGCCTTCCACTCGTCCTGACCTTCCGTCACTTCGCAGCCCAGACGGCGAAGAATGTCGGTCACCTGCGCATCGGCAACGTGATGGCCAATCAGACGATCCAGCTTGCTGCGGCGCAGGGTAATGGTCGCACGCTTCGGCAGCGTCGCTTCGTTGGTCACATCGATAACCGGACCCGCTTCGCCGCCGCAGATGTCGATCAGCAGGCGGGTCGCACGCTCCATCGCCTTGTGCTGCAGCGCAGGGTCAACGCCGCGCTCGTAGCGGTGAGAAGCGTCAGTGTGCAGGCCGTGGCGACGCGCGCGACCGGTAATGGAGAGCGGGCTAAAGAAGGCACACTCCAGCAGCACGTTTTGCGTTTCGTCGTTTACGCCGGAATGTTCACCGCCGAAGATGCCGCCCATGGCCAGCGCTTTGTTGTGGTCGGCAATGACCAGCGTATCCGCGTTCAGCTTTGCTTCGCTGCCGTCCAGCAGAACCAGGGGTTCACCCTCTTTCGCCATACGCACAACGATGCCGCCTTCGATACGATCTTTATCGAACGCGTGCATTGGCTGGCCCAGCTCCAGCAGAACGTAGTTGGTGACGTCAACCACGGCGTCGATAGAACGAATACCGCAGCGACGCAGCTTCTCTTTCATCCACAGCGGGGTCTGCGCTTTAACATTGATACCTTTAACCACGCGGCCGAGGTAGCGCGGACAGGCGTCTGCGGCTTCAACCTCGATAGGCAGCGTATCGGTGATGGTTGCTTCAACCGGCACGATTTCCGGCGCGTTGAGTTCGGCCTGGTTCAGCACGGCCACGTCGCGCGCGACGCCGAGGATCCCCAGGCAGTCAGCGCGGTTTGGCGTTACGCTGATTTCGATGGTGTTGTCATCAAGCTTCAGGTATTCGCGGATGTCGGTGCCGATTGGCGCATCCAGCGGCAGCTCAATAATGCCGTTGTGGTCGTCGGAAATGCCCAGCTCGGAGAACGAGCACAGCATCCCTTCGGATGGCTCACCGCGCAGCTTTGCGGCTTTAATTTTGAAATCGCCCGGCAGCACCGCGCCCACGGTTGCCACGGCCACTTTCAGCCCCTGGCGGCAGTTTGGCGCGCCGCAGACGATATCCAGCAGGCGTTCGCCGCCCACGTTTACTTTCGTCACGCGCAGCTTGTCGGCGTTAGGATGCTGGCCGCACTCTACCACTTCACCGACAACCACGCCGGTAAACGCGCCTGATACCGGCTCAACGCCGTCCACTTCCAGACCCGCCATCGTGATCTGGTTAGACAGCGCTTCGCTGTCGAGGGTGGTATTCACCCATTCGCGTAACCACAGTTCACTGAATTTCATTGTTCTGTCCTGCCCTTATTTAAACTGTTTGAGGAAACGCAGATCGTTTTCGAAGAATGCGCGAAGATCGGTCACGCCATAGCGCAACATCGTCAGACGCTCCATACCCATGCCGAACGCAAAGCCGGAGTAAACTTCCGGATCGATCCCCACGTTGCGCAGTACATTTGGATGCACCATGCCGCAGCCCAGCACTTCCAGCCATTTGCCGTTTTTGCCCATCACGTCAACTTCTGCGGACGGTTCGGTGAACGGGAAGTAGGATGGACGGAAACGAACCTGCAGATCTTCTTCAAAGAAGTTGTTCAGGAAGTCGTGCAGCGTGCCTTTAAGATTGGTGAAGCTGATGTTTTTATCAACGATCAGGCCTTCCATCTGATGGAACATCGGGGTGTGCGTTTGGTCGTAGTCGTTACGGTATACGCGACCCGGCGCGATGATGCGAATCGGCGGCTCCTGATCCTTCATGGTGCGGATCTGTACGCCGGATGTCTGGGTACGCAGCAGACGCGTGGCGTCAAACCAGAAAGTGTCGTGGTCAGCGCGTGCCGGATGATGGCCTGGAATGTTTAGCGCGTCGAAGTTGTGATAATCATCTTCGATTTCCGGGCCGGTCGCCACGGTAAAGCCGAGCTCACCGAAGAAACTTTCAATACGATCGATGGTACGGGTGACCGGATGCAGTCCGCCGTTTTCGATACGACGACCGGGCAGTGAAACGTCGATAGTTTCAGCGGCCAGGCGGGCATTCAGCACCGCGCTTTCCAGCTCGGCCTTACGGGCGTTAAGCGCCTGCTGAACCTGCTCTTTGGCTTCGTTGATCACCGCACCCGCTGCCGGACGCTCTTCCGCTGGCAGTTCACGCAGGGTAGTCATTTGAAGGGTCAAATGCCCTTTCTTGCCCAGATATTCGACGCGGACATTGTCTAACGCGGCAACATCTGAGGCCTGGTTAATGGCGGCCGTTGCACTGGCAACCAGCTCTGCGAGATGTGACATGGTTTTCCTCATTATGTCGGTGCAGACACCGATTTGGTGGACTTACTCTCTCGAATTTAGACACAAAAAAAGCCTCCATCAGGAGGCTTAATTGGCGCTGTTTTTCGTTTCATCTTTCACGCGCTAGCCTCCTGAGTTCAGGTGCTAAAGTAAAAGAAGAAGCGGAAAATAGCAGCATTCATGCTTGCGTTACCTTGCGTGGTAAAAAACCGATAAGACCTTATTGAAAAGCCTGCACGGATAAATGTCAATCTTCTGATAGGGTTATACCCCAAATAATAAAAGAGGGAGCAAAGCCCCCTCTCTCAACTGGCTTATGCCAGTGCTGCTTTCGCTTTTTCGACCAGAGCGGTGAACGCTACTTTGTCGAATACTGCGATGTCAGCCAGGATCTTACGGTCGATTTCAACAGAGGCTTTTTTCAGGCCGTTGATGAATTTGCTGTAAGAAATACCGTTCTGACGTGCTGCTGCGTTGATACGCGCAATCCACAGTTGACGGAACTGACGCTTACGCTGACGACGGTCACGGTAAGCGTACTGACCTGCTTTGATAACAGCCTGGAAGGCAACGCGGTAAACGCGTGAACGCGCACCGTAGTAGCCTTTAGCTTGTTTCAAAATTTTCTTGTGACGTGCACGTGCAATTACACCACGTTTTACGCGAGCCATATGTGCTCTCCTGTATCTATATTCTTAGTAAAAAATTAAACGTTAACGGCTTATGCGTACGGCAGGCACGCGATAACCAGACCCAGATCGCCTTTAGAAACAAGGCCTTTTGGACGCAGGTGACGTTTACGCTTAGTAGATTTTTTGGTCAGAATATGACGCAGGTTTGCGTGCTTACGCTTAAATCCACCACCACCGGTTTTTTTGAAGCGCTTAGCAGCACCGCGTACGGTCTTAATTTTTGGCATCTTAATTACTTCCACTTCGCATTGTTAAATAAACGAAACATAGGCGAACAAAACCTATGAGACCCGAAGGCTTCACAGGTTTTGCTACTTGAAGGCCTTACTGTTTCTTCTTAGGAGCGAGCACCATGATCATCTGGCGGCCTTCGATCTTCGTAGGGAAGGATTCGACTACTGCCAGTTCACTCAGATCGTCACGGACGCGGTTAAGCACTTCCATACCAATCTGTTGGTGGGCCATCTCACGACCGCGGAAACGCAGCGTGATCTTGGCCTTATCGCCATCTTCCAGAAAGCGAATCAGGCTGCGGAGTTTTACCTGATAATCGCCATCGTCGGTACCAGGACGGAATTTAATTTCCTTAACCTGGATAACTTTTTGTTTCTTCTTCTGTTCCTTAGAAGACTTACTCTTTTCATAAAGGAACTTGCCGTAGTCCATGATACGACAAACTGGCGGTTCGGCGTTAGGGCTGATTTCAACTAAATCTACTCCAGCTTCTTCAGCTTTTTCGATCGCTTCTCTCAGACTCACAATCCCCAGCTGCTCGCCTTCCAGACCTGTTAAGCGAACTTCCTGGGCGCGAATCTCGCCATTGATACGATTCGGACGTGCCGTTTGAACTCGTTTTCCGCCTTTAATACCTTATTCCTCCAGTTGTTGAAGACTGCGGCTGCGAATCTCTTGTTGCAGCTTCTCAATCACTTCACTTACGTCCAGGCTCCCCAGGTCTTTACCACGGCGGGTGCGAACGGCGACTTTGCCTGCTTCCACCTCTTTATCACCACAGACCAACATATAAGGGACACGACGTAAAGTGTGCTCGCGGATTTTAAAGCCAATCTTCTCATTTCTCAAGTCTGCTTTTACGCGAATGCCCGCATTTTGTAGTTTCTGCGTCAATTCTTTAACGTAATCCGCCTGAGAATCGGTAATGTTCATCACCACGACCTGCACTGGCGCAAGCCAGGTTGGGAAGAAGCCTGCGAACTCTTCGGTCAGGATGCCGATGAAGCGCTCCAGCGATCCGAGAATTGCGCGGTGAATCATGACCGGTACCTGACGCTCGTTATCTTCGCCAACATAAGAGGCGCTTAAACGCTGCGGCAGGGAGAAGTCCAGCTGTACAGTACCGCACTGCCATGCGCGATCGAGGCAGTCATACAGGGTAAATTCAATTTTCGGACCGTAGAATGCGCCCTCGCCCAGCTGATATTCGAACGGAATACCGTTCTCTTCCAGCGCGACGGCGAGATCCGCTTCAGCACGATCCCATGTCTCATCGCTACCGATACGTTTTTCCGGACGCGTTGAGAGTTTGACCACGATCTTCTCGAAGCCAAAGGTGCTGTACATATCGTAGACCATACGAATGCAGGCGTTAACTTCATCACGTACCTGATCTTCCGTACAGAAGATATGCGCATCATCCTGAGTAAAGCCACGAACGCGCATCAGACCGTGCAATGCACCCGATGGCTCGTTACGGTGGCAGCTACCGAACTCTGCCATACGCAGCGGCAGGTCGCGGTAGGATTTCAGACCCTGGTTGAAGATCTGAACGTGCCCCGGGCAGTTCATTGGCTTGATGCAGTATTCACGGTTCTCAGACGAGGTAGTGAACATCGCATCTTTGTAGTTGTCCCAGTGGCCGGTTTTTTCCCACAGCACACGGTCCATCATGAACGGGCCTTTCACTTCCTGATACTGGTACTCTTTCAGCTTCGAGCGCACAAAGGTTTCCAGTTCGCGGAAGATGGTCCAGCCGTCGTTATGCCAGAACACCATACCCGGCGCTTCTTCCTGCATATGATACAGGTCAAGCTGCTTGCCGATTTTACGGTGGTCGCGTTTAGCGGCCTCTTCCAGGCGCTGCAGGTAGGCGTTCAGGGCTTTTTTATCTGCCCACGCGGTACCGTAAATACGCTGCAGCATCTTGTTGTTGCTGTCGCCGCGCCAGTAGGCACCCGCGATTTTCATCAGTTTGAAGTGATGACAGAAACGCATGTTCGGCACGTGCGGCCCGCGGCACATGTCGACGTATTCTTCGTGATGGTACAAGCCAGGCTTGTCATCATGCGAGATGTTCTCGTCAAGAATAGAAACTTTATAGTTCTCGCCACGCTTCACGAAGGTTTCACGCGCTTCGTGCCAGCTGACTTTTTTCTTAATGACGTCGTAGTTAGTTTCGGCGAGCTCGTGCATACGTTTTTCGAGCGCGTCGATATCTTCCTGAGTCAGGGTATGGTCAAGATCAACGTCATAGTAAAAACCGTTGTCGATAACCGGACCGATCGCCATTTTGGTGTTTGGCCAGAGCTGCTTAATTGCATGACCTAACAGGTGCGCACAGGAGTGACGAATGATCTCAAGACCTTCTTCGTCTTTCGCCGTGATGATGGCAAGCGTCGCATCGCTTTCAATCAGATCGGAGGCATCAACCAGCTCACCGTTTACGCGGCCAGCGATAGTTGCTTTTGCAAGTCCTGGACCGATGTCCAGAGCAACATCCATTGGACTAACGGCGTGATCAAAATGGCGTTGGCTACCATCAGGAAGAGTAATTACAGGCATTTTATATCCTTATTTGCAGTGATGCCCCACACATAAGAGCATATACAAAGAAAATAATCGTGATTTAACAGTAGATTACGACACCATCTAACCAACAATCGTCAAATTGGCTCGTCATCATGCGCTAGCGAAAATCAGAAAAATGCGGATTTACGGCAAGCCTTGTAATGTTAACACTATTAGGCAACGGATTGCATCCTCTGTAACCAGAACGCGCATCTCATGCTTTGGCATGAGTTTGCTCGCTTTGCAGCCAGTGGCTCGCAAATCCTTAACGCTGAGCTATTCTTGAACAGGCCTTTACACCCTTTAGAGGGCTTTATATGAACGTATCCAGTCGAACCGTCGTGATATTGAACGTACTTTCAGCTGCCGGTTTGGTGTTGATCCTTGCGAACAGATTCAACTGGTTCTGAAACAATCGTTGCTAGCAACACCATAACCTGTCCTCCTGAATAATGCGCAAACTGCGGCATACTTTGATAGAATCGAAATATCAAATTTCAGGGGTCAGGTTATGCCAACGAAACGATTTGCCGCAAAACACTGGAAAATGGTGCTGGTTTTAATTGCGATTTGCGGTGCAATGCTGCTACTGCGCTGGGCAGCCATGATCTGGGGCTAGCCATACCTAAGAAAATCCGTAAAGACTTCAATGGGCTGCCGGGCAAAATGGATGACGGCGTTCGAAGAAGATTTCTGCGTTTTTTATTTTCCCTTCCGTTTAACTGCATAACTATTTATTTAATTCTGCAATTTTTGCCGTTTATCGAGACCGCTTTTTTATGACGAACAGACGTAGATAATATCTGATTAAAATAAAAATGGGCCGACTCTATATCGGCCCATCGGTATTACATTTTATAGCCTAAGGAAATGCTGGTTCTGCGGTCGGTATGATCCGGTGCAGTATCTGGAGGCGAAGAGTTCCAGGTGACGTTGTAGGCCACTTTCAGTCCAAAATGCTCGTTAATCGCCACGTTCAGCGCGGTCTCAGAGTTTAGCGTCGTATCATCTGCGCCAAACACCGATACGCCCTGGGTGAATTTCGTCGTGTCGGTCATCTGCCAGGCGTAGGTGCCAGACGCATAGCCTAACGGCTGCGTCTTGGTATCACCGTCAGTGTACTTGTCATAGCGTACGCCCGGACCAAATTCGAAGCGAAGGCTATGAACCGGCCCGTTCAGGAACTGACGACCATAACCTGCCGTGAACACGTCGCGATCGCGATAGCCGTTGTAACGGTCGGTCAGCCAGCTTGCCTGGCCAAAAAGATAGTCATAATCCGTCATGTTGTAGCGTGAACGTCCGCCTAAGGCATATTTCTCTGAAGATCGCTCATCGTTCGCGGAAGTGTTGCTGGCATTGCCCCACAGAGACCATGCGGTGGTATTCCCATACCAGGTCAGGGTGCTGTCTGCGGTCAGAGAGGAACTTTTGGTATTACCGGATTGTGCCAGATAACCTGCGTTCAGGTTACCTTCGAACGGTTTTTGCGCGGTGGCAGGATCGTCCATGACAGTAAAAACGGAATCATCGGCGGCTGCATTCATTGACGCAAACACGCCACCCGCCAGCATCAGTGCAGCGGGTACTGTCTTCAAAAGCTTCATTTTATTAAGGAGTCCGTACAACAAAAAAAGAGACCATCACGGTCCCGGAAACTTTCTTGAGGATCAATGACAAGGCGTCCAGAGAAAGGTAACAAATTATAAAAAGCCGCAAATAACATAGCAATGATTTCTTATTTCATTTTTTGAATAAGAACGATCTCAAAAAGTTATTTCGTTTATATATCGCCAGCCCTACTTTTGTCAGCATTCGTATTTAAAATCATACTGTTATTTACTTTCCCTTCCTGCCGATAGGTGCCAGGCTTAAGGATACCCTTATAAAAAGGAGGTAATGATGGACGTGATCTATACCCTAACCCTTTCCCCTTCTCTCGATTCTGCCACCCTGACGCCGCAGATTTATCCGGAAGGTAAACTACGCTGCAGCGCCCCCGTATTCGAACCGGGCGGAGGCGGGATCAACGTAGCGCGGGCCATTACGCATCTCGGTGGAAAAGCGACCGCTATTTTCCCGGCCGGGGGCGCGACCGGGGAACATCTGATCTCGCTGCTTGCCGATGAGCAGGTCGCCGTTTCCACGGTCGAGGCGCGGGAATGGACCCGCCAAAACCTGCACGTTCACGTTGAATCCAGCGGCGAGCAGTACCGGTTCGTAATGCCTGGAGCAAGGCTGTCCGATGATGAGTTTCGCCGTCTTGAAGAGAAAGTGCTGGCCATCCCCCGCGGCGCGCTGCTGGTGATTAGCGGAAGCCTCCCGCCCGGCGTAAAAACGGAAAAACTCACGTCGCTCATTCAGGCAGCACAGCAGCGTGACGTTCGGTGCATTGTCGACAGCTCCGGCGAGGCCCTGCACGCGGCGCTCGCGCCGGGCCGGCTCGAGCTGGTAAAACCGAACCAGAAAGAGCTAAGCGCGCTGGTCAACCGTGAACTGACCGAGCCAGATGACGTGCGCTCTGCGGCAGAGGAGCTTGTTCACAGCGGCAAAGCCCGCCGCGTGGTGGTTTCGCTCGGCCCACAGGGGGCGCTGGCCGTGGATGAGAACGGATGTGTACAGATCGTCCCGCCACCGGTGAAGAGCCAAAGCACCGTGGGCGCAGGAGACAGCATGGTCGGCGCCATGGCCCTAAAGCTGGCTCAGGGCGCATCCCTTCTGGAGATGACGCGCTATGGCGTCGCTGCGGGGAGCGCCGCCACCCTAAACCAGGGCACGCGCCTGTGTTCGCTGGCGGACACCCAAAAAATTGTCGATTACCTGTCCAGAAGCTAGCCCCTTCCCCCTTCTTTATCGGGGCGATTGCGCGCGCGGGTCGCCAAACCCGCGCCATCGACTATGCTAAGAAAACTTTCAGAATAACAATGAGGTGAAATATGAGCAGTGGCGATCTCACACGCTACGTGGTTACGGTTAAGATCCATGAAGCGTCGCTGACTGAACTAAATGAACTTAACAACGCCTTTTCCCAGGCGAAATTCCTCCTGACGCTTACGGACGAGGAAGGCAATACCCACGATCTCGGGCCAATGACTTTTGGCCTGATAAGCCCGCTCGATTCGAACGACGTTAAGGCGCTGGCCAGCAGCCTCGCCGAAGGCGTAACCGATAAAGCCACCGCCATCGAGGTGGATACCTGGGAGGCGTGGCACAAAAAAGAACATTAAGTGCCCTGCCTGACGTTAAACCGCTCAGGTGTGCGTTAGTTCGTATTTTATACAGCCGTTATGCGCTAACTTTATGATCTGGCAGACAACATGGGAGAGGCATCATGTGGCAGGCTATCAATCATCTTTTAAGTGAACAGCTGGGTGAAGGTGAAATCGAACTGCGTACCGAACTGCCGGGCGGAGAAATTCACGCCGCGTGGCATTTACGCTACGCGGGTCGGGATCTTTTCGTTAAGGCCGACGAGCGAGAACTGTTGCCCATTTTTACCGCCGAAGCGGACCAGCTTGAGCTGCTTTCACGCAGTAAAACGGTTGCGGTTCCTCAGGTGCTGGCGGTCGGAAGCGACCGCGACTACAGCTTCCTGGTCATGGACTACCTTCCGCCCCGTCCGCTGGATGCCCACAACGCCTTTATCCTCGGGCAGCAGATTGCCCGGCTGCACCAGTGGAGCGATCAGCCTCAGTTTGGCCTGGATTTCGATAACGATCTTTCCACCACGCCGCAGCCAAATGCCTGGCAGCGCCGGTGGTCTACCTTTTTTGCCGAGCAGCGCATTGGCTGGCAGCTGGAGCTGGCGGCCGAGAAGGGGCTGGCGTTTGGCAACATTGATGCGATAGTCGAGCACGTCCAGCAGCGCCTTGCGTCACATCAGCCGCAGCCATCCCTGCTGCACGGTGATTTATGGTCTGACAACTGCGCGCTTGGGCCGAACGGGCCGTATATCTACGATCCCGCCTGCTACTGGGGTGACAGGGAGTGCGACCTCGCCATGCTTCCTCTGCATCCAGAACAGCCGCCGCAAATTTATGATGGCTACCAGTCCGTATCGCCGCTTCCGACCGGTTTTCTTGAACGTCAGCCGGTCTATCAGCTTTACACCTTGATCAACCGCGCCATTCTGTTTGGCGGTCAGCATCTGGTGCACGCGGAGCGCGCCCTGGAGCGCGTACTGGCAGCGTAGCGCTCAACGGGTGGCCTTACGCCACCCGCAGTTTTTACAGGAAGCCGAGCAGCTTAAAGAAAAAGTATCCGGCCACGATAATGATAACGGGCAGGATATAGAGTGGGAAAATCTGCAGGAAAATGGTGTGGCGCGGAACGACAATGCGCGCTTCTATCTGTTCGCGGCTCAGCCCTTCCGCCCCCTTCGCCTTCTCAAGAATTAGCTGGTCTTCTACCCCTTCGCGAAGAAAACGCGTCTGGCGGCTCATGCGCGCGCCGGAGGCCTGCAGCGCCATGGCGACGAAGATCAGGGCGAAGATGATCCAAAACCCAATATTCAACTGCTGGTGAAAATCCGGCGTTGGCGAATTGAACCAGAAAACGTTCAGGAACGGCGTGTTAAAGCGCATCATTTCAATCATGACGTGCGCAAAATCAAGCATGACCGCGTTAATTCCTGCCTGCTTTTCACTGTGGTCGTACATAAACTTGAGTACGGAAATCAGCGTGGAAATGACCGCAGGAATAAAAATAACCCATCCGGCAATACGTTTTAAGACCGCAATGCGTCCAGCCTGTTGATACGTCATCAGTTCCCCTTTCAAAGACGCGTTATTTTTGCGTAAGTTTACCTGCTGCCCATCATTTTCGCCCGTTCTTTAAAACCGTTATGCTAAATTGCGGTAGGTACTTAGCACTTATCGTCTGTCGTACACCCTAAAAAAGGAGACGTTGTGATGTCGACACCGCGCCAAACTCTTGCCGCAATTTTTGACATGGATGGATTACTTATCGATTCCGAGCCGCTGTGGGATCGTGCTGAACTGGACGTCATGGCCAGCCTTGGCGTTGATATTAGCCGCCGTCACGAACTGCCCGATACGCTGGGACTGCGCATCGATATGGTGGTTGAGCTCTGGTATGTCCAGCAGCCGTGGACGGGCCCCGATCGCGCTGAAGTGACGTCGCGCATCATCAGTCGCGCCATTTCGCTGGTAGAAGAGAGCAAGCCGCTTCTGCCAGGGGTTCGCGAGGCGGTCGCCCTGTGCAAAGCTAACGGGCTCAAGGTTGGGCTGGCCTCCGCGTCGCCGCTGCATATGCTGGAAAAAGTGCTGACCATGTTTGAGCTGCGCGACAGCTTCGACGCGCTGGCCTCTGCGGAAAAGCTGCCCTACAGCAAGCCGCACCCGCAGGTGTATATGGACTGCGCCGCCAAACTCGGCCTCGACCCGCTCACCTGCGTGGCCCTGGAGGATTCCGTTAACGGCATGGTGGCGTCTAAAGCCGCACGCATGCGCTCAATCGTCGTCCCTGCCGAAGAGGGCCAGCACGATCCTCGCTTCGCGCTCGCTGACGTTAAGCTCAGCTCGCTGACCGAACTCACCGCACAGCATTTGTTCGGTAAGTAGCGTCAACCACCCGCGTTCTTCGCGCACGGCCTTCGGGGGCGCGGGTTAATCGCTTTAATTGGATTGTGACAAAGAGTTACACCGTCACCTCTTTCATGTACTGTATAAAAACCCTATACTGGATGAATTGACAGTCTCCAGGGTTTTATCATGACGGCGGAAGGCCACCTGCTTTTTTCAATCGCATGCGCGGTGTTTGCTAAAAACGCTGAGCTGACGCCCGTGCTGGCGCAGGGCGACTGGTGGCATATCGTCCCTTCGGCCGTACTGACCTGTCTGCTGCCCGATATCGACCACCCCAAATCGTTTCTCGGGCAGCGGCTCAAATGGATCGCTAAGCCGATCGCCAGAGCCTTCGGGCACCGCGGATTTACCCACAGCCTGCTGGCCGTGTTTGGCCTGCTCACGCTGTTTTACCTGAAGGTACCCGAGAGCTGGATCGTCCCCGCCGACGCCATTCAGGGCATGGTGCTCGGCTATCTGAGCCATATCCTTGCGGACATGCTCACTCCTGCCGGCGTGCCGCTGCTGTGGCCCTGCCGCTGGCGCTTTCGTTTCCCCATCCTTGTGCCGCAGAAAGGCAACCAGCTTGAGCGCGTACTTTGCATGGCACTCTTCGCCTGGGCGGTGTGGATGCCGCAGGGCCTGCCCGAAAATGGTGCAGTGCGCTGGTCATCCCAGATGATCAATTCGCTGCAATTTCAGTTCAATCGATTTATTCATCACCAGATTGAACATTAAACCGACAAAATAATCCCATTTGTCATAAACCATTCCATTTGGATATAAGCGCCACATCACACTTCTGATAACCTTGCGCCAACAGGATCGGTAAAAACCGACCATATAATAAATCAGGAGAACGGGGATGAATTTTCCACTCATCGCGAACATTGTCGTGTTCGTCGTATTGCTATTGCTTCTCGCGCAGACGCGCCACAAACAGTGGAGCCTGGCGAAGAAAGTGCTCGTCGGTCTGGGAATGGGTGTTGTATTTGGTCTGGCACTGCAGGCTATTTATGGCTCTGACAACCCGGTACTGAAAGACTCCATTCAGTGGTTCAACATCGTCGGCAACGGCTATGTTCAGCTGCTGCAGATGATCGTCATGCCGCTGGTGTTTGCCTCTATTCTGAGCGCCGTGGCGCGTCTGCATAACGCGACTCAGCTGGGTAAAATCAGCTTCCTGACCATCAGCACCCTGCTGTTCACCACGCTGATTGCGGCGCTGGTGGGCGTGCTGGTGACCAACCTGTTTGGCCTGACCGCCGAAGGTCTGGTGCAGGGTTCGGCTGAAACCGCGCGTCTAACCGCGATTCAAACCAACTACGTTGGCAAACTGGCGGACCTGACCGTGCCGCAAATGGTGCTTTCCTTCATTCCGAAGAACCCGTTTGCCGACCTGACCGGCGCCAGCCCAACCTCTATTATCAGCGTAGTGATCTTTGCGGCATTCCTTGGCGTGGCCGCGCTGAAGCTGCTGAAAGACGACGCGCCTAAGGGCGAACGCGTTCTGACCGCCATCGATACCCTGCAAAGCTGGGTGATGAAGCTGGTGCGCCTGGTGATGCAGCTGACGCCTTACGGCGTGCTGGCCCTGATGACCAAAGTGGTCGCCGGCTCTAACCTGCAGGACATCATTAAGCTGGGCAGCTTCGTCATTGCCTCTTACCTGGGTCTGGGCATTATGTTCGTTGTCCACGGCATCCTGCTGGGCGTGAACGGCGTAAGCCCGCTGAAATACTTCCGCAAAGTGTGGCCGGTGCTGACCTTCGCCTTCACCAGCCGCTCCAGCGCGGCGTCTATCCCGCTGAACGTGGAAGCGCAGACGCGCCGTCTGGGCGTACCGGAATCCATCGCCAGCTTCTCCGCTTCCTTTGGTGCAACCATCGGTCAGAACGGCTGTGCGGGTCTCTACCCGGCCATGCTGGCCGTGATGGTAGCACCAACCGTGGGGATTAACCCGCTGGACCCGGTGTGGATTGCGACCCTGGTGGGTATTGTGACCATTAGTTCTGCCGGGGTTGCTGGCGTGGGCGGCGGTGCCACCTTCGCCGCGCTGATCGTCCTTCCCGCGCTGGGCCTGCCGGTGACGCTGGTTGCGCTGCTGATCTCCGTTGAACCGCTGATCGATATGGGCCGTACGGCGCTGAACGTAAGCGGCTCGATGACCGCCGGGACGCTGACCAGCCAGTGGCTGAAGCAAACCGACAAAACGATTTTGGACAGCGAAGAGGACGCCGAGCTGGCGCACCGTTAATCGCATTCAACATAAAAAAACCGCCCTCCGGCGGTTTTTTTATATCTGTTGCTCTACTCTTCAACCTCGTCATCCTGACGGATTTGCACGGCCCACCGCTGGGCCGACTCCGGCACGGAAAAGGTCGGCGAACGGCGAAAGTGTTCACCCATCAGTACAAAAGCCACGTATTTCCCCCGCAGCTGCCAAACATCGCGAAAACCATCCACCTTCAGGGCATGTTCAGGCGGCGCGGGCTCGACGCGGGGCACGTAGCTAATGACGGGGCGGTTTTGTTGACGAAGAGGTTTCATAAGCGACGGATTCACTAAAACAAATTCGGGAAGCAGAAAATTCTATGATAGCCGATTCTCCCCTCCTGCGTCGCGCCCGGCGCGCCTCATTTCGCTCCTTTTGCTAATCCCGGAGTGTGAAAACTCTTAGTTAACCGGCCAAATCCTCACATTGTTCTATCCTTAATAGGGTTTTTAGCAATGGATAAAGGAGAAGCGTGCAATGTCGAACAAAGATAAGCCACATCAGTCACCCATTCATGGCACCGAAGAATCAAAACCGGGGATGGACTCTCTCGCACCTGCGGACGGCTCCCACCGCCCGACTCCCGGCCACTCGGCGCCCGGGGAACAACCCACCGCACCGGGCAGCATGAAATCCCCGGACGCGGGAAACCACAAGGTAGATTCGCTTGAGCCGCACCGCAAAGGCGGAGAAGGCTTTGCGCTGACGACCAATCAGGGCGTGCGCATCGCGGACGATCAGAACTCGCTGCGCGCGGGCAGCCGCGGCCCAACGCTGCTGGAAGATTTTATCCTGCGGGAAAAAATTACCCATTTTGACCACGAGCGCATTCCGGAGCGCATCGTCCACGCGCGTGGCTCTGCGGCACATGGCTATTTCCAGCCCTATAAGAGCCTGAAAGCGATCACAAAAGCGGACTTCCTCTCCGATCCCAACAAAAAAACGCCGGTATTTGTGCGCTTCTCCACCGTTCAGGGCGGCGCAGGCTCGGCCGATACGGTGCGCGACATCCGCGGCTTCGCCACCAAGTTTTACACCGACGAGGGCATTTTCGACCTGGTAGGCAACAACACCCCTATTTTCTTCATTCAGGATGCGCATAAGTTTCCTGACTTTGTCCATGCGGTAAAACCGGAGCCCCACTGGGCGATACCGCAGGGACAAAGCGCGCACGACACCTTCTGGGACTATGTCTCGCTGCAGCCCGAAACGCTGCACAACGTGATGTGGGCGATGTCGGACCGCGGCATTCCGCGCAGCTACCGCACGATGGAAGGTTTCGGTATTCACACCTTCCGCCTGATCAACGCCGAAGGCAAAGCCACGTTTGTGCGCTTCCACTGGAAGCCCGTTGCGGGCAAGGCGTCCCTGGTGTGGGACGAAGCGCAAAAGCTTACCGGCCGCGATCCGGACTTCCACCGTCGCGAGCTGTGGGAATCGATTGAAGCGGGTGATTTCCCTGAATATGAGCTGGGGCTACAGCTGATCCCGGAAGAGGACGAATTTAAGTTCGACTTTGACCTGCTCGACCCAACCAAGCTCATCCCGGAGGAGCTGGTGCCGGTTCAGCTGGTGGGCAAAATGGTGCTCAACCGCAACCCGGATAACTTCTTTGCCGAAAACGAGCAGGTGGCGTTCCATCCGGGGCATATCGTGCCGGGTCTGGATTTCACCAACGATCCGCTGCTGCAGGGTCGTCTGTTCTCATACACCGATACGCAGATCAGCCGCCTCGGCGGGCCGAACTTCCACGAAATTCCGATCAACCGCCCAACCTGTCCGTACCATAACTTCCAGCGCGACGGGATGCACCGCCAGGATATCGACACCAACCCTGCGAACTACGAGCCAAACTCCATTAACGATAACTGGCCGCGCGAAACGCCTCCTGCGCCAACGCGCGGCGGCTTTGAGTCGTATCAGGAGCGCGTTGAAGGCACCAAAATTCGCGAGCGAAGCCCGTCGTTTGGCGAGTACTACGCCCAGCCGCGCCTGTTCTGGAACAGCCAGACGCCGATTGAGCAACAGCACATTATCGGCGGCTTTAGCTTCGAACTGAGCAAGGTGGTGCGCAGCTACATCCGCGAGCGCGTGGTCGATCATCTGGCACGCATTGATATTCAGCTCGCCCAGAGCGTGGCTGATAACCTCGGCATTGCGCTTACCGACGAGCAGCGGAACGCCGCGCCGCCAAAAGACGTCAACGGCGTGAAGAAAGATCCGTCTCTCAGCCTGTACGCAGTACCTGGCGGTTCAATCAAAGGGCGCGTGGTGGCAATTCTGTTGAATGACAACACTCGCGCCAGCGACGTGTTGAGCATAATGAAGGCGCTGAAGTCCAAAGGCGTTCACGCAAAGCTGCTTTACTCACGCATGGGCGAAGTCACCGCCGATGATGGCTCCGTACTGCCGATTGCGGCAACCTTCGCAGGGGCACCGTCGCTGACGGTAGATGCCGTCATCGTGCCGTGCGGGGATATTCAGAGCTTGCTGAACAACGGCGATGCGGCCTATTACCTGCTCGAAGCCTATAAGCACCTCAAGCCGATTGCGCTCGCGGGCGACGCGCGTCAGTTCAAGGCGCTATTGAAGGTTGCGGACCAGGGCGAGGAAGGGATTGTCGAAGGCGATAGCGTCGACAAAGCGTTTATGACCACGCTTTTTGATCTGCTTGCCGCGCACCGCGTCTGGTCACGCAGCAGCAAGATAGATCAGATACCGGCGTAAAAATACCCTCACCCCGGCCCTCTCCCTGAAAGGGAGAGGGAGACATGCAGGCCTGTGCTCGTAGTCCCCTCTCCCCTTTGGGGAGAGGGATAGGGTGAGGGGACATTTTTTACAAATCCCTGAACGTCCCCAAACGATACCCGCGCTCGGCAATCGCATATTTCAGCGACGCCGACGTCAGCACGTCCAGCTCCGCCAGGCGCGGCCAGCAGTAGGCGCTTTTGCGCACGATGTTATCGACAAACGCCGGATGCGCCATCACTTCAAGCGACCGTTCGCCGCGCGCGGCGGAATCATCCAGCACCTTCAGGAACAGCGCCTCGCTGATATCGTTACCGTAAAACGCGCTGCTGAAGCCGTCCGTTGTCGTCACGTCTGGCATGTCCATCTCCTGCGGAACGCTACGATCCACGCGCATCGCCACCCCTTTGCGCTTTGCAAATTCGGCGACGACTGGGCAAATCGCCGGGATCATGTGAACGTGGTGGTGGCTGTCGATATGCGTCGGCTCGCGGCCAAACACGTCGACAAAGCGGTTGAACTGACAGTCCAGCTCGCGGGCAATTTCATCGAGCGGCAGCGCGCCCTGCTCCGCCATTTCCCAAATCCATTTCCCCAGCAGTCCGTCACGGGTAAGCCCCGGCATCGCAGAGAGCGGCATCCCCAGCGTCAGCACAAAGTGCATGCCGACGCCCAGCTCGGGCACCTCGCGGCTCAGCTGAGCCGCATGTTCAACCGCCTCACCGTTGATTAACGCCGTCGTAGAGGTCACGACGCCCCGGCGGCAGGCCTCAATAATGCCGTAGTTCTGCCCCTTCGACAGGCCAAAGTCATCGGCATTTACGATCAGCAGGTTTTCCATCGTTCTCCCCTTAGCGGTGATTGGACTTGAGCTTCTCGACCGTTGCGGCAAAGTTTGGCAGCCATTTTTCATGCGCGAGGATCATCTCACTCGCCAGCCGCTCCGCATCGCGATCGGAGTGCACCAGAGGGCTTAGGTTCAGCGCCAGCAGCACGTCGTTCAGCTCGCCGCTGAGCGCCGCGTTGCTTGCCGCCACCTCGAATCCCTTAATGGTGTGGATCAGGCCCATCACCTTGTCATCAAAATGGGTAATGCGTGGATGCGGTTTTGCGCCGTCGCGCCCCAGGATGCAGGTCATCTCCACGGCCCAGTCTGCCGGGATATTGTCGACGTGGCCATGGTGCGGCACGTTTACGTAATGCTCGGCCTGCTTGTCGTTGTAAATGGCGTTGATGACTTCGCACGCGGCGTCAGAATAGTACGCCCCGCCGCGCTGCTCCAGCTCTTTTGGCTTCACGTTGAGGTTAGGATCTTTGTACAAATCAAAGAGCTGCTTTTCAACTTTCTGCACCACCTGCGCGCGCGCGCCGCCCTTGTAGTACTCGCCCATTTCGATGGCCAGCATCTCTTTCTGCTTGAAGTAGTAAAGCAGGTACGAGCACGGCAGCAGGTTCAGGGAGCGGATCAGCCCCTCGCTGAACGGCAGATCGAAGATGTTCTTCACTGATGCCGCGGTGAGGCGGCCGGAAGCCACGCCGTCCAGCAGTTCGTCAAAGCGCGAGGTGCCGTTCACCATCACGTCTTTAATAAATACCATGTGGTTCAGGCCGAACAGATCGATGGAAAGATCGTCGCTATCGGTCAGCTCCAGCACGTCGCGGATAAACATCTTCATGCCGATCGGGATATTGCATACGCCGATAAAGCGCTTAAAGCCGGTATGGCGGTAGACGGCCTCGGTCACCATGCCCGCCGGGTTGGTGAAGTTAATCACCCACGCGTTCGGGCAGATCTCTTCCACGTCTTTGATAATGTCAAAAATGACCGGAATGGTGCGCAGCCCTTTAAACAGGCCGCCCGCGCCGTTGGTTTCCTGGCCCAGGTAACCGTGGCTCAGCGGGATACGTTCATCCAGCTCGCGCGCCTTCAGCTGGCCAACGCGCAGCTGGGTGGTGACGAAATCGGCATCCTTCAGCGCCAGGCGGCGGTCCAGCGTTTTATGGACGGTTAACGGAACGCCCGCTTTGGCAACCATGCGCTGGCAGAGGTCAAAAATAATATCCAGCTTCTCCTGCCCTTCCTCAACGTCCACCAGCCATAATTCGCTGACCGGCAATTCATGATAGCGTTTCAAAAAGCCTTCCAGTAATTCCGGGGTATAGCTGCTGCCGCCGCCAATGGTTACGACTTTTAATTTCTGTTGCATAATATCTCCCTTAGCGTATCAGGTTAACCGCCTGCAAGGTATAGCGTTCTCTTCCCGCTATTTGGGCAAGCAATTAAATCATTATTCTTGACGGATACTCCGTCTGCCGTTAATTAATTACCGTCAAATTCTTTCGGTAACTGTTCGGTGTGAATGACGTAAATTTCTTAAAGGTTTTAATAAACAGGCTGGGGCTACTGTAACCCGATTCGTAAGCAATATCGGTCACCGAGTAGTTGGTTATTTCCAGCTGCTTTTTGGCAAAATTAATGCGGATTTCATTAATGATTTGCACCGGCGTTTTACGATAATAACGTTGGGTCGCGCGGGTTAAATACTCCTGCGATTTACCCGATATCGCCACCATATTCTCCAGGGCATTATCACTGAACTGACATTTATCGTGCATCATTTCAACGGTGCTGCGCAGCCAATGGGGAATATCATCAACAACCTGCTGCTCCTCGCGGTGGTGGCGAAGGCGGTTCATGACGTAGAACGTGACCGTTTCAATAAACTCATCAAATTCACCGTCGCGGAAGTTGAGCGAGGCGATAACCGTCTCGATCCAGGTCATAAACTCGTTTTTAACGCGATAAACCTGTGAGGCCACAAAGCAGAACGGTACCAGCGGCAGGTAGTGTTTCTCGAAGAAGCGTCTGCTTACGCCGACGTTGAGAATGCGGGTGGCGCCAAATTCGTAGAAACTCTGGTGATACGACCCCATTGGCAGGAACACGAAGTCTCCGCGCTCAAGCAGGACCCGCTTCCCGTTGATCTCCTGATAGTAGCGGCCGGTCAGAACAATCGTGAACTCATAGTAGTCATGCTGGTGCAGACCGCTGGCGCTCTCCGTCTTGTTGTAGATAACCACGTGAAAATTTTTGCCGTTAAACAGCTGCTGCTCAAGTGCGGTTTTAATTTCCATCGTGCTGACCTCCTGCTGCCCCATCAACCTTACTGCATTTTCTCGTGAAGCTCGATGAGCTCTGCCACCAGCTCGCGGGCCAGCATAGAGGTCATCAGATGATCCTGCGCATGCACCAGGACGAGGCTAACCTTCATTTTGCCTTCGCCCTGATCGCCCTCAATCAGCTTCGTCTGTACCAGGTGGGCTTCATTGAGCGCGGTGCGGGACTGATCCATCATGGTCTTTGCCGCGGCGAAGTCGCCCTGCTTGGCCTGCTTGAGTGCCGCATACGCCAGGCTGCGCGCCTGCCCCGAGTTGATGATAAGCCCCATCACCACCTCTTCCAGATCGTTCTCTACCGCCTCTTCTGCAACAATGCTGTCTAAATCTAACATCTTTAAGCTCCTTTTGGCTGGCGCGGGCTACCCCGCGCCGTGCAACTTTAGAATTTCAGTGCGAGGGCGATATCCTCTTCGCTCTCTTCTTCGTCGATAACGGTTTGCGCTTTGTTCGCAATCGCCACGAACGGCATGTAGAGCAGCGTGGCTATACCGAGGTTGAATATCGCCAGCAGGAAGGCGGCAACGCTACCGTTGGTATTGAAGAATGCGCCCAGACCGGCCGGCATTGTCCACGGTGCGATGTTGGTGACCGGCGGGATAATGCCCAGGTAGTACGCGGTCAGGGTAATCGCGGCCAGCAGCGGCTGAATCAGTACGAACGGAATAAACATGACCGGGTTCATGATGATCGGCAGACCAAACAGAATCGGTTCGTTAATCTGGAAGATGCCTGACGGCAGCGCCAGCTTCGCAACCTGACGGTGGTCAGCGCGGCGAGAGACAATAAAGACCGCGATGATCAGACCCAGCGTCGCCCCGGTACCGCCCAGGAAGATATAGGAGTCAAGCATCGGCTTCGCCCACACATGGAAGGTTTTACCGGCCGCCAGCGCCGCATCGACGGAGCCGTACTGCTGGTAAAGCGCAACGTTTTCCAGTGCCCATGGGGTCATGATACCGCTGTCCAGCGCCGCCAGTGCCAGTGAACCATGCACGCCGAAGAACCACAGCAGCGAGGTAAAGATGACATACGCCCAGCCGACCACGCTCCCCATCGACGCCAGCGGCGTAGAGATAGAGTCCATGATGATCTGGTGGAAGTTCGTGCCCCAGTGAGAGAGCGCCCAGGCGATAATCCCCATGATGGAGAGGATAATGAAGCCTGGAATCAACGCGGAAAATGAACGAGATACGGAAGCCGGTACGCTATCCGGCAGGCGGATAACCCAGTTGCGGCGGATGATGAAGGTGAACATTTCTGCCACCACCAGGCCAATCACAATACCGGAAATAATGTTTGCGCCGCCGAGCCAGTTGGCCCCTACCGCATAGGCTTCGCCTACGCTGTACGGGGTCACGGTCATGAATGCGGCAACGGATAATAGCCCTGCGGCCAGCGGGTCCACTTTACGTTCTTCCGCCAGCGCCATCCCAATAAAGAAAGGCGCCATCAGCGACATAATACCTAACGTACCGTTATATACGTTGCCGCCGATGGCTTTTAAACCATTAAGGGTTTCAATGGTGGAAGCGTCTAGCCGTATTCCTAATGAATAAAAGAAGGACCCTTCGCCAAAGCTCAGGAAAACGTTGTTAATTAAAACGAACATGGCCCCGGCCAGCGTTAACGGCATTAATTTAATAAAGCCGTTTTTGATGGCATTAACGTGAGGCTGCTTTCCTATTTTAACAGCAAAAGGAAGGAGTACCTTTTCAAGTGAAGCGATGACTTTACTCATAGGTAAATACCCTTAAATGCCGTAACGACGGTTACGGCGTATTGTGTGTGAAATTACTCTTTGACGGGAAAAATAAAATAATTAATTTGCAGCTTTTTTAATGGCTGCAACAGCAGCTTTCAATACACCTAAACCATCAATTTTGCCGTACAGCCCGGAATCAATAACTTCAACCGGCTTGTTTGGCAGCAAACGCTGAATTTCAGGCAACATGTAGGCAATTTGCGGCCCCAGCAGCACGACGTCCGCAGCCTGTCCTTTCTCGCCCGCCAGGGTTTCCGGAAACGCTTCAATTACCACGGGAACTTCATACTTTTCAGCCTGCGCGCGCATTTTTGATACCAGCAGTGAGGTTGACATGCCCGCAGAACAAAACAGATAAATATGTTTCTTTTCCATCGTAACTTCCCTCTTGTTTGGCCACCCGCCGTCGCGCTATCACTCGACTCGCTATCCTGGCTGACGGGCAGTTTGCTTAACATTGTTTGTCGTTGAAGTGAGTATACGCAATGGTACAGGCAGGGGATAATTCTGAACAGACACAAATTGTCTCTCATTGACCTGGCTTGTTGACTCCCTTCACATTTCAGCCAAATAATTCGCGGGAAGAAATAAGATTAGCGCGGACGTAAAAAAACCGGCCAGCTGGCCGGTTTGTTAACATCATCAGGCTTAAAGGGTTACTGAGCCTTAGGCGCCTGCGGATCGGTATCATATTCAGAACAGGTCTGATAGCCGGAATTGATTACGTGTCCGGTATCATCCAGCGCGACGAAGTAGGTCTCTGCCTTACCATCACGTTGACCCAGGATGTAGGTCTGGCAGGTACCGCGCGCGTGAATCATGGTGACTTCGGACGAAGGCTTACCGGCAATTGCGGCAACCTGCGAACGGGTCATCCCTTTCTTAACGTCCTTCACCACTGGCTGAGTAAACTGGTCCTTGGTACGATCGTAAGCCGTACACCCTGCCAGCATAGTCAGAACCGCCGCTGCACTTAAAATTCCTGCTACGTTCTTATTCATTTTCCGTCCTCTTGTTTATCAGCGTGTTATCTAAGCATGGAATAAAAATCACGATTCTTCAACTTTGTGATTTTCGCCAGACGAATTTCGGAAAAATCTAATAAAACTACGATAACCTGCTAAAACGTCGCAAATTAGCGCACTCAAAACGGTGAACCTTGTCGTTTCTCGCCCAACGGGTTAGTTTTAACGGAATACACTTTCTGTTTCGTTCTGCATAGGGAGGGGCGTCATGGCTCTGCAACAAGACATCATTCAGGCGCTGGGCGCAAAGCCCGCGGTTGATGCGCAAGAAGAGATCCGCCGAAGCGTTGATTTTTTGAAGTCATACCTGAAAAAAAATTCGTTCCTGAAGTCTCTCGTGCTGGGCATCAGCGGCGGTCAGGATTCCACCCTCACCGGCAAGCTATGCCAGATGGCCATCACCGAGCTGCGTGAAGAGACCGGCGACAGCGCGCTGCAGTTTATCGCGGTGCGCCTGCCCTACGGCGTGCAGGCTGACGAACAGGACTGTCAGGACGCGATTGCGTTTATCCAGCCAGACCGGGTGCTGACCGTCAACATCAAAGGGGCTGTTCTGGCCAGCGAACAGGCGCTGCGTGAAGCGGGTATTGAGCTAAGCGATTTTGTCCGCGGTAATGAGAAAGCGCGCGAGCGCATGAAGGCGCAGTACAGCATTGCCAGCATGACCAAAGGCGTGGTGGTGGGAACCGATCACGCAGCGGAAGCCATCACCGGCTTCTTCACCAAGTACGGCGATGGCGGCACGGACATTAATCCGATTTTCCGCCTGAACAAGCGCCAGGGCAAACAGCTGCTTGCCGCGCTGGGCTGCCCCGAACATTTATATAAGAAGGCGCCAACGGCTGACCTGGAAGACGATCGCCCCTCCCTGCCGGACGAAGCGGCGCTCGGCGTGACCTACGATAACATCGATGATTATCTGGAGGGCAAAACGCTGGATGAGGGCATCGCAAAAATCATCGAAGGCTGGTATTTGAAGACCGAGCATAAACGCCACACGCCGATTACCGTGTTCGACGATTTCTGGAAATAAACGCGAGCATTTTCTCCCTCTCCCTGTGGGAGAGGGTTGGGGTGAGGGCAACAGACCGCACGATCTGGCCGGTTCAGCGCAACCCCACCCGGCTCTTTTTTAACCACTCCACACCTGCTACACTGTATACCTGAACAGTATACGGAGCACTATGTGAGCAGGCGTCAATCCGCCCCGCGTCTCGAGTTCGAAGCGGCGGCCATCTATGAATATCCCGAACATCTTCGTCCCTGGCTGGAAGCGCTGCCCAGGCAGCCCGGCGTCTATTTCTTTCATGGCGAAAGCGACACCATGCCGCTCTATATCGGCAAAAGCGTCAATATCCGCAGCCGGGTGCTCTCGCATCTGCGCACGCCGGATGAAGCCGCGATGCTGCGCCAGTCGCGTCGCATCACCTGGATCCAGACGGCGGGCGAGCTGGGCGCGCTGCTGCTTGAAGCCCGGCTCATCAAGGAGCAGCAGCCGCTGTTCAACAAGCGTTTGCGCCGCAATCGCCAGCTCTGTTCGCTGCAGGTCGTCGGCGGCAAACCTCAGGTGGTGTACGCCCGGGAGGTGGATTTCTCCCGCACGCCAAACCTGTACGGGCTGTTTGCCAACAAGCGCGCCGCGCTGCAAACGCTGCAAACCCTCGCGGACGAGCTGAAGCTCTGCTACGGCCTGCTGGGGCTGGAAGCCACCACCCGCGGGCGCGCCTGCTTCCGGTCGGCGCTTAAGCGGTGCGCGGGGGCATGCTGCGGAAAAGAACCCGTCGAAGAACATCAGGCGCGATTTATGGCGGGGCTGGCATCGATAAGCGTGAACTGCTGGCCGTGGGAAGGCGCCGTTGCGCTGAAGGAATGCGGCGATGGCCTCACGCACTATCACATCATCCACAACTGGCTGTGGCTGGGCGCGGTTGAAAAGTTAACCGACGCTGCCGGGCTGCTGCGCGCGCCCGCCGGTTTCGATCAGGACGGTTATAAAATCCTCTGTAAACCCCTGCTGAACGGACAATACGAGATCGTCGCGCTTAGTGACCCGGCAGCCAGGTAATCTCACTGAACAGCAGCGTGCCGCTGGACTCCAGCAGGCGGAGGGTATGTACGCCCTCTTCCCAACACGCCCCCTGATCGGCGGTCAGTAGTTTTTCGCCAAGCTGCCACGCCCCGCTTAGCACAAAAATCACGCCCCCCCGCGAGCCGAAGGTGGTGAAGGTGCGATCGGCCACGCGAACCTTCGCCCGGCAATGCTCCCGGCGGGTCATAACATTGAAATCCATCGACATCCGGCCTTCGGTCAGCTGCGCCTTGACGGGCAGATCGCCAGAAAAACGATACGGCTGATGGTGCTTCAGGGTATGGCAAAACGCGTGGCCCGCGTCCAGCGTAACTTCGCCGCCCTCAAGAAGGGTGATGACCCGTTCGACGCCCGGAAAAGAGGAAAACTCCCCGTTGCTGGCAATAGACGCAATGCTGGCTCGCCACGAAAAATCACGCGTGGCGGGAGGAAAACAGCAAATCTCGCGCGTTTCTCCGGCACCGTTGCGCCACAGGCTGACCGGCATCTTACGAATATCAAAGAACTCCATCACCTCTCCTGAAGGGCGCAGCCAGCCCCAACGCCGCGGTTCACCACCGCTGCGGTTATGATTGTTATCGTTAGCTATTATCGGCAGCAGAGAGGTATGCCTTAGACGAACGTTAAAAAAATTCTAACGCCATGACTCCGTTGAACATTCTCTGTAGCGACCTGATGAGAATACCGAGCTTATCGCGCCAGGCAAGGGGAGAGAAAAGAAAAACCGCCGGTCCTGCCCACAGCGGTTGCGCTTTTGTGGACAGGATCCCGGCGGTCTTAAGAGAGTTAACCGATTATTCGGCTGGTGCAGGCATTTTACCTTCCGGCGCGTGACGTTCTGTCAGACGCTTCTCAAAATTGGCATTGAATTGTTTTTTCTGTTCCGGAGTCAGAATGTTGTAGATCTTATTCTGAGTCTCCATGCGGGACAGCATCATTGCCTTGTGCTGCGCGGCCATCTTGTCGATCTGTGCTTCAGCTTTTGCCTTATCGAAGCTGTCGCTGGCGATGATGTCATGCATTGCGCGGCGCTCTTCCAGCGGCGGACGCTTCATCTGGTCGCGCTGGCTTTTCATGATGTCGCGCACCTGCTGCTTCTGTGCGTCGGTCAGGTTCAGGTCTTTAAACATCATGTCGTGATGCATACCCGGCATGCCTTTATGATGCATCATCATTTTGCCTTCAGCAGGCGCGGCCGTCGCGGCTGCGGTATCTGCGGCGAACGCCGTACCTGCTGCGCCCAGAGCCAGGGTAGAAGCAACAAACAGTGCAGTTAACTTACGCATAATTATTTCCTTACTTTCAGTTATTCTTCGGCGTGTTGCCGTGTTGACGAGATTAACTTTACGGGGTTTATCGTCAATTAGTCAGAGTAACGGTAAAACAATGAAAGCGTATAAAACACATTTTCACCAAATATGGAGAAATTAAGGATAAAGCGTGGAGAGTTGAAACGAAAATATTCAATTTAATGATTTTAAAGAGAATATGCAGAAGTATATCCAAAGAGAGATTATTAATAAAGCAATTCACCAGGAATAATCTGCAAAAGATCGGCAATCGCGCTTATGGTCAAGAAAATAAAAGGACTGGAGCCCCTCGCATAAAAGAGAGGGGCCACACTCAGGCTAATTTTTCCAGCATCAGCCCGGCCCTGAGGCCAAACGCCACGGCGGGATTCGGGAAAAGAACATACTCCGTCGCTTTCTGCACCTCGTAACGCTCTTCTCCGTCCTCGGCCAGCAGCACGCCCTGGCGGAACGGCGTAAAGTTCAGCGTGTGTGCGGCCATATGCAGCCGGAAATGCTCGCTGCGGCGCGTAATTTGCTGTACCACGCGATAGCGCACCGGAGGTTCAGCCGCGCGCTCGGGTGCTAACCCGCCCAGCAGGGCCCGCAGCGCGGCGTGCGTAGGCGCAAAGCGTTCGAGATCGTTATGCCCGAACGGCAGCGCTTTTCCCAGCTCCAGCGTGCAGGCCAGCGCGCCGTGCTTTTCACAGGTGAAGTGGGTAAAGGTGCCCCCTGGTGCCTGGTGGAAGACCAGCGCCTCCAGCCCCGCGTCGCCAAGCCAGCGCAGGAAATCGTCATCCCACGGCCCATCGCGCTGGGGGAGCACGCCGAAGCGCACGTGGTACGACGCGCGGATCGCCGTATGCAGATCGAGATGCCAGCGGTCCGGCCCGGCGGCGGCAAAAAATGCGCTCGCCGCCTGCTCAAGCCGCTGCGCGCGTGCCGTCTCATCGCCCCGCGGGAACTGCGCCCAGCGCCCGCCGAACATGCGGTTAAGATCGCTTTCGAGGTAGCGCTTATTCTGCGCCAGCGCGGGCGGGTTGCCGAGCACCACCAGCACGCGGCAGCGCAGGCTAATATCACCGCGATACAGCGCGCGCAGCAGCAGATCGACGATCTCGACCGGCGCGGTTTCGTTGCCGTGAATGCCCGACGACAGCAGCAGCGACCGCCCACCCTCGTCAAACGGCGTCAGCTCCAGCACGCCGCGCTCAAGCCAGCGCCAGCGAAATGAGGGGCCTTCCCCCTCGCGCCGCGCCGGCGAGTCGTTCGCCAGCGTCAGTGCCAGTAAATTTTCCATACCCTCCCCTTAGCGCTGGAACGGATAAACCGATCCCAGCCGCAGGATGTTCGTCAATGCATCCAGGGCCTCGCGCCCTTCGCGCAGCAGCTGCGGGTCAACCAGGTCGGCCTGGGTGAGCCGGTCGCGATAGTAGCGCTCGACCCAGTCGTTAAGGCTGTTAAACAGCGCGTCGTTCATCATGACCGCAGGATTGACCGCGCGCATTTCATCCTGCGTCAGCACCACGCGAAGGCGTAAACAGGCCGGACCGCCGCCGTTGGCCATGCTTTCGCGCAGGTCAAACACCCGCAGCGCGTCGATCGGGTTATCGGCTTTCACCAGCGCGCTCAGATAGCGCCACACGCCGTCATGGTTGCGCGACTCCTGCGGCAGGACCAGCATCATGCTGCCGTCATCCCGGCTCAGCAGCTGGCTATTGAAGAGGTAGGTTTCGACCGCGTCCTGCACGCTGACCGCCTCAGTGGGTACCTGAATCGGCGTAAAGCCGGGCACCCGCTCGCGCAGCGCGGCGAGCAGCCTGTCCTGCTGGGCAAATGCCTGCTCGTGACAGAACAGCACCTGGCGGTTGGAGACGGCAATCACGTCGTTATGGAACACGCCCTGGTCGATAACGTGCGGGTTTTGCTGGGCAAACATCACCTGCGACGGATTGACCTGATTCACCCGCGCGACGGCCTGGCTTGCCGCGAGCGTCTGGCGCGCCGGATAGCGGGCCGGTGCGGAATAGCCGCCCTCTTCGCGCCCGTAGATAAAGAGCTGAAGGCCCGGCTCGCCGTAGTCACCGCCCAGGCGGTTATGGTTCGCAGCGCCTTCATCGCCAAACATCGCTACCTGCGGCAGCGCCTGATGCACCTCAAAATGGGCTTCATCATTAAAAATGGCGCGCAGCACGCGCTCGGTGGTTTCCGCTTCCGTGGCGCGGTGGAACTTGTTGTTGAGGTTAGCGACCGTCAGGTGAACCTTGCCGTCCAGCGTATCCGCCGACGGCGCGACGGTTGCCGCGTTAGCCACCCACATAGAGGACGCGGAGCTGGCCGCCGACAGCAGGTGCGGCGTTTGCGTTCCCGCCTTTTCGACCACCTGCTCGTCGCTGCCGCTAAAGCCGAGCTGGCGAAGAACGGGCACGTTAGGGCGCTCCTGCGGCGGGATCACCGCCTGCGGGAAACCGGCGTCCGAGAGCGCCTTCATCTTCAGCAGCCCCTGCTTCGCCGCCAGCTTCGGGTTAGAGACCTGAAAGCGGTGCTTCGTCGAGGCCTCATTGCCAAACGACAGCCCGGCGTAGTGGTGCGTCAGCCCCACCAGCCCGTCAAAGTTAACCTCACGCGCTTTCATGATCGTCTCCCTGCGAAAAATCCAGACCCGGGCTGAGCGTGCCCGGCAGCGTCAGCGCGGGCGTTTCCAGGCTCGCCATCGGCCACGCGCAGTAATCAGCCGCATACCACGCGCTGGCGCGATGGTTGCCCGACGCCCCCACGCCGCCAAACGGGGCGGTGCTCGCCGCGCCGGTCAGCGGTTTGTTCCAGTTGACGATCCCGGCGCGCGCTTCCAGCAGGAGTTGGTCAAACTTCTCGCGCTGCGGCGAAATCAGCCCGCTCGACAGGCCGTAGCGGGTGTTATTGGCCATCGCGATGGCGCTGTCAAAATCGTCATAGCGCCAGACGCACAGCAGCGGGCCAAAGACCTCTTCGTCCGGCACGCGGCTCGCGCCGCTCATCTCAATAATGCCCGGCGTCAGCAGCGACGTCTCCGGCTCAACCAGCTTCGGCTCCAGCAGGGTTTTCGCCCCGCGCGAAACGTGATCCTGCCAGGCGTTCAGCACGTTCAGCGCCGCCTGCCCGGAGATCAGCCCGCCGATAAACGGCTGCGGCTCGGCGTCCCATTTTGCCGGAACCAGCCGCGCGCTCACCTCGACGAGGCGCTTAAGGAACGCATCCCCCTGCGCCCCGCGCTTCACCAGCAGGCGGCGCGCGCAGGTGCAGCGCTGCCCGGCGGTAATAAAGGCTGACTGGATGGTCAGATGCACCGCCGCATCAATATCGTCAGGATCTTCCACGATCAGCGGGTTGTTGCCGCCCATCTCCAGCGCCAGAATTTTTTCCGGCTGCCCGGCCAGCTGGCGGTGCAGCTGGTAGCCCGTTCCGGCGCTGCCGGTAAACAGCAGGCCGTCAACGTCGGCGAGCGCGCTCAGCGCCTGACCCGTTTCGCGCCCGCCCTGCACCAAGTTCAGCACGCCCGGCGGCAGGCCCGCCTGCTCCCAGAGCTTCACCACCGCCTCTCCGGTCAGCGGCGTGAGCTCGCTCGGCTTGAAGATCACGGTGTTGCCCGCCAGCAGCGCGGGCACGATATGCCCGTTCGGCAGATGGCCGGGGAAATTGTACGGGCCAAACACCGCCAGCACGCCGTGCGGCCGGTGGCGCAGCGTGGCGGCGCCGTCGGGCATCTCGGTGTGCTGCTCGCCGGTGCGGGTGTGGTAAGCCTTCACCGAAATCGCGACTTTACCGATCATTGCCGCCACCTCGGTCGCCGCCTCCCAGCGCGGCTTGCTGGTCTCGGACGCGATAATGCGCGTCAGCTCGGCTTTATTGGCCTCCAGCAGCCCGGCAAATTTTTCGACGATCGCCTGACGCGCGGAGAATGGCTGTTTCGCCCACGCCGGAAACGCGCGGCGCGCGGAGGCGCAGGCCAGCTCAACCTGCCCTGCGCTGGCGTCGTTGCCCTGCCAGAGCACCTCTTTGCCCACCGGATTGGTTTTAACGCGCGGTTCGCCCTCGCCCGTGATCCAGTCACCGTTAATCCATAAAGTCATGCTGTCTTCTCCTCCGGGCAGAGCCGCACCAGGCGAACCGCGTCGCCGGCATTGCATTTCAGGGCATCGAGCTGCGCGGCGGTCAGCACCAGGCGCTCGCATTTCGGGTTGGTTCGCACCAGCATGGCGCGGAAGTTTTCGTAGTGCTCGTTTGCCACCAGGCAGGCGGGCCACTCGCCCGGCGCGGGCTGGCCTTCCGCCACCTGCACGAGGCGGCTTTTGCGGATCGCGCGCACGCGGTCGATGTCGCACTCCAGCGTCGGCCCGCCGTCAAAGATGTCGACGTAGTTGCGGTAGCGGAAACCCTCTTTCTCCAGCACCGCACGGGCAGGCGCGGTTTGCGGATGAACTTCACCAATCACCGCCTGCGCTTCCGGGGTTAAGAAATGGGTATAGATAGGATGCTTCGGCATCAGCTCGGCGATAAACGCCTTCTGCCCGGTTCCGCACAGATAGTCCGCGCGGCTAAATTCCATCGAAAAGAAGCGTTCGCCCAGGCTTTCCCAGAACGGGGAATAGCCTTTTTCGTCTATCACGCCGCGCATTTCTGCAACGACCTTTTCGTTAAAGCGATCGCGAAAGGCGGCCATAAACATAAAGCGCGATTTAGAGAGCAGATAGCCGTTGCCCTCCTTGCGCCACTCCGGGTCGAGGAACAGCGTGCAGAGCTCGCTGGCGCCGGTGTGATCGTTACAGAGAAACAGCGTCGGCAGCGCGTTGTAAACGTTCAGCTCTTTTGAGGCATGAACCATGGTGCCGACGCGGTAGTTGTACCACGGGTCGTTCAGGCCGACCGCCACCTCAATGGCGCAAATCCCGGCGACCGTTCCGGTGTCGGTGTCTTCCAGCACGAACACGTAGCCCTGTTCGCTTTTTGGCAACGTCCCCTGCCAGGTCTGCAGGGCGCGCTCAATGCGCGCCGACAGCGTTTTTTCATCAACGGGAAGCGAGGTCAGCCCGCCTCCCGTCTTACCGGCGAGCTGCATGAGCGCCGCGATATCGCCGCGCTCAACGGGACGGATGACCATCATGATGACACCCCGGACTTCACTTTTTCACAGGCCAGCGCAAAGCGGTCTAAACCTGTGCGAATTTCCTCTTCGCTCACCACCAGCGCCGGAGCAAAGCGCACCACGTTGGCACCGGCAATCAGCACCATCACGCCCAGCTTCGCCGCTTCCTGTGAAACCAGCTTCGCTTTTCCGGCAAACTCAGGCGCAAGCTCGCAGCCGATCAGCAGCCCCAGGCCGCGGATCTCTTTGAACAGGCCGGTCTTACCGTTGATGGCGTTCAGGCGCTCCACGAACCACGCGTGGCGCTGCTTCACGCCGCTGAGCACCTCCGGCGTATTGATGATATCGAGCACCTGCCCGGCCACCGCCGTGGCCAGCGGGTTACCGCCGTACGTTGTGCCGTGCGTGCCGACAACCATCACGCTGGCGAATTTATCGGTGGTCAGCATCGCCCCTACCGGGAAGCCGCCGCCCAGCGCTTTCGCGGTGGAGAGCACGTCCGGCGTGACGCCATAATGCATGTAGGCATACAGCTCGCCGGTGCGGCCCACGCCGGTCTGGACCTCATCGAAAATCAGCACCGCGTTATGGCGATCGCACAGCTCGCGCAGCCCCTGCAGGAAGGCCTTCTGCGCGGGCACCACGCCGCCTTCGCCCTGCATCGGCTCGACGATCACCGCGCAGGTGTTTTCATTAATCAGCTCGCGGGCTGAGTCGAGATCGTTATAGGCCGCGTGGCGAATGTCCGGCGGCAGCGGCGCAAAGTCCTGCGAGTAGGACGGCTGGCCGCCCGCGCTCACGGTAAACAGCGTGCGGCCGTGGAAGGCGTTCCTGAACGCCACGATGCCGCTCTTGTGCGCGCCGAACTTATCGTGCGCGTATTTGCGCGCCAGCTTGAGCGCCGCCTCGTTGGCTTCCGCCCCCGAATTACAGAAAAAGACTTTTTCAGCGAAGGTGGCGTCGATCAGCTTTTTCGCCAGTCGCAGCGCCGGCTCGTTGGTATAGCCGTTGCCGGTATGCCAGAACTTAGCCGCCTGGTCGTTCAGCGCCTGACGCAGCGCCGGATGCGCGTGGCCCAGCGCATTTACCGCGATCCCGCCGGCAAAGTCGATATACTCTTTGCCCTGCTGATCCCACAGGCGTGAGCCTTCCCCCCGTACCGGAATAAAAGCCGCCGGAGCGTAAACCGGCATCATCCATTCATCGAAATTTTCACGCGTGATTGACAGAGACATAGCGACCTCATCCGGTAAATAAAAAGTTATTTGAATGTTAAATAATTGAGTGTTTGCACTGTGAATGTAGATTGCAGCCTTCGTGCCAGCCAGCGATAAAAATGCATAAACGGATTGTTCAGACAGAATATCAACGGGTTACGATATGGAGTTATTCACTGTTATTGCATAATAAGTGAATATTTTTACGACAAGCGGCGCTTTGCCGCACGAAAATCAGAAAGAGTATGCAGAGGCCAAATATAATTCTGGAATTGTGATCGCTCGCGAAATTTAGCGATCGTTTACGCCCTGTTTGCGGGCAGCGCGCGTCGTAATGGTGCAAATATTGCACCGTTGGCGTTATCTGTTGCAGTTATTGGTCGATCCCGATACCAGACGCGGCAAATTCTGCTACCATCCCTGCACTATTCACCTTGCATTGGCAGCGACTATGAAATTTGTCTCTTTTAATATCAACGGCCTGCGTGCCCGCCCCCATCAGCTTGAAGCAATTGTTGAGCAACATCAGCCTGACGTAATCGGCCTGCAGGAGACAAAAGTCCACGACGATATGTTCCCGCTCGAAGAGGTCGCGAAGCTGGGCTACAACGTCTTCTATCACGGGCAGAAAGGCCACTACGGCGTGGCGCTGTTGACCAAAGAGACGCCGGTATCGGTGCGTCGCGGCTTCCCGGGCGATGATGAAGAGGCGCAGCGCCGCATCATCATGGCGGAAATTCCGTCCCCGCTGGGCAACATCACGGTGATCAACGGCTACTTCCCGCAGGGCGAAAGCCGCGATCATCCAACCAAGTTCCCGGCCAAAGCGAAGTTTTATCAGGACCTGCAAAACTACCTGACCACCGAGCTGGACAAAGAGAATCCGGTGCTGATCATGGGTGATGTGAATATCAGCCCGACCGACCTGGACATCGGCATTGGTGAAGAGAACCGCAAGCGCTGGCTGCGCACCGGCAAATGTTCCTTCCTGCCGGAAGAGCGCGAGTGGATGGACCGCCTGCTCGGCTGGGGCCTGGTGGATACCTTCCGCGCCGCTAACCCGGAGACGCAGGATCGCTTCTCGTGGTTCGACTATCGCTCGAAAGGCTTCGACGACAACCGCGGCCTGCGCATCGACCTGCTGCTGGCAAGCTCGCCGCTGGCAGAGCGCTGCGTTGAAACCGGGATTGACTACGACATTCGCAGCATGGAAAAACCGTCGGACCATGCGCCGGTATGGGCGAAATTCAAGCTGTAACGCCGCGTGATCATGCGTAAAACCCTCTTCCTGTGCGCCCTTCTGGGCGCCTTTATTCTTGCGTTTCGTTTTCTGCCGCCCGGCACGCTCTCGCTCGATGCCATTAAAGCTCACCAGCACGCGCTGATTGCGCAGGTCAATCACGCGCCGGTTCAGAGCGCGCTGCTCTACTTTGCGGTATATGTGCTGGTTTCCGCGCTCTCCATTCCCGGCGCGGCGTTCCTGACGCTGCTCGGCGGCGCGCTGTTCACCCCGTGGCTGGGCGTACTGCTGGTGTCGTTTGCCTCCACGCTCGGCGCGACGCTGGCGATGCTTGCAAGCCGCTACCTGCTGCGCGACTGGGTCCAGCAGCGTTTTGCCCTGCAGATGAAAACGGTCAACGCCGGTATGGCTCGCGACGGCGCGGGCTTCCTTTTTGCCCTGCGCCTGATGCCGCTGTTCCCCTTTTTCCTGGTCAACCTGCTGATGGGGCTCACGCACCTTGGCGTGCGCCGCTACTGGTGGGTTAGCCAGCTGGCGATGCTGCCCGCTACGGTCATTTTCCTGAACGCCGGACGCGCGTTAGGAAACATAACCTCACTGCGCGATATTCTGTCGCCTGGGCTGATCGTTGCCTTTACACTGCTGGGATTATTTCCGCTGGTTACCCGCTGGCTTCTTTCCCGTTATCCCTTTTCGACCAAAAAGTGAGGCATCATGCGCCGTGTGCGTTTTTGCGCGATTCTGACAGGCCTGCTCATTGCCGCCCCCGTACTGGCAGCAGACAGCTGGCAAACCCTCCAGCAACAGGCCCAGGGTCAGACGGTCTGGTTCAACGCCTGGGGCGGTGACCCGGCGGTAAACCGCTATCTCGACTGGGTGAGCGGAGAGATGAAAACCCACTACGCCATCGACCTTAAAATCGTACGCCTGGCCGACGCCGCCGACGCGGTCAAACGCATTCAGACGGAGGCCCGCGCGGGGCGCACGGCGAAAGGCTCGGTCGATCTGCTGTGGGTTAACGGAGAGAATTTCCGCACGCTGAAGGAGGCCGGCCTGCTGCAAACCCAGTGGGCGCAGGCGCTGCCGAACTGGCGCTACGTCGATACGCAAAAGCCGGTCACGGAAGATTTTGCGGTTGCCACCGAGGGGGCGGAATCCCCGTGGGGCGGCGCGCAGCTCACCTTCATCGCCCGCCGTGGCAGCACGCCTACGCCGCCCGCCGATCCGCAGGCGCTGCTGGCGTACGCGCAGCAGCATCCGGGCAAGGTGAGCTACCCTCGCCCGCCGGACTTTACCGGCACCGCGTTTCTTGAGCAGATGCTCCTCACGCTGACCGAGTATCCTGACGCGCTAAAAAAAGTGCCGGACGCCGATTTCGCCCAGGTTACCGCGCCGCTGTGGGCCTGGCTCGACGCCCTGCACCCGCTGCTGTGGCGCGAGGGGAAAGATTTTCCGCCGTCGCCCGCCAGAATGGACGCGCTGTTAGCCAGCGGCAGCCTGAATTTTTCGCTGACCTTTAACCCGGCCCACGCGCAGCAGAAGGTGGCCAGCGGCGAACTTCCGTCAGACAGCTATAGCTTCGGATTTCGCAACGGCATGCTCGGAAACGTCCACTTCGTGGCGATCCCGCTAAACGCCAGCGCCAGCGCGGGGGCGAAGGTGGTCGCCAACTTCCTGCTCTCCCCGCGGGCGCAGATCCGCAAGGCCGACCCCGCCGTCTGGGGCGATCCGAGCGTGCTGGACGCGAGCAAGCTTCCCGCCGATGCGGCAAAAGCGCTTGCCGCCTTTACGCCTGCGGGCCTGCCGCCGGTGCTGGCTGAACCGCACGCCGCCTGGGTGAACGCGCTGGAGCAGGAATGGCTTCGCCGCTACGGTACGCGCTAGGCGGCCTTGCCCGGCTGGCGATGGCGGTGATTTACGTGCCGCTCGTGCCCGCGGCCGTCATCCTGCTGGCTCCGGCGTTCTCCTCTGAGGGGTGGCAGTCGCTTCTCGGCGATCCGCAGCTACCCCAGGCGCTGGCCGCCACGCTGGTTTCAACCCTGATTGCCACGCTCGGCGCGCTGCTGATCGCGCTCGGGTTCGTCGCCCTGCTCTGGCCCGGCGAGCGCTGGCAGCGCCTGAGCGGCCGCCTGCCGTGGCTGCTGGCCGTGCCCCACGTCGCGTTTGCCACCAGCGTGCTGCTGGTGTTTGCCGAGGGCGGCCTTTTTTACCGATTCTGCACGCTCTGCGTGCCCCAGCTGGACCGCTACGGCGTGGGGTTGGGATTTACGCTCGCCGTTAAGGAGAGCGCCTTCGTGCTGTGGGCCATCTGTGCGGTACTGCCGGAGCAGCGGCTGGCGCAGCAAAACGTGGTATTGCAAACCCTCGGCTACGGGAGGCTGCAGCGCCTGGCCTGGCTGGTCATTCCGGCGATCGCCCCCGCGCTGGGCGCGGTGATGCTCGCGGTTCTGGCCTGGTCACTTTCGGCCGTCGACGTGGCGATCGTTCTCGGGCCGGGGAACCCGCCGACGCTGGCGGTGCTGGCCTGGCACTGGCTGAGCCAGGGCGATGAGGGCCAGCAGGTCAAGGGCACGCTGCTGTGCCTGCTTCTGCTGGCGCTTTTAGCGGCGCTGGCCGCGCTGGGCTACGGCCTGTGGAGAGCCTGGCGGCGCGCGGTGCCGAACCTGTCCGGCGTTCGACGGATATCGCACGCCCCGCTTCCCGAACGCGCGCTGGGCTGGCTGCTGCCCGCCTGCGGCATCCTGTGTACGGTCGTGCTGGTTGCGCTGGCGCGCGACGACGGTGCCGCCCTGACGCTTGTCAGCACCAGCCTGTCCCTGGGCCTGCTGTCGAGCCTGATCGCCCTGGCGGTTATTTTCCTCTGGCTCGAGTGGGGCCCCCGGCGCGGCGCGCTGTGGATCTGGCTGCCGCTGGCGCTTCCCGCCCTGCCGCTCGTTTCCGGCCAGTACGCGCTGGCGCTGCGGCTCGGCCTGGACGGTGAGTATGCCACCGTGCTGTGGAGCCACCTGCTGTGGGTGCTGCCGTGGATGCTGCTGATGCTGCAGCCCGCCTGGCGCAGGCTCGATCCCCGGCTGATCCTCACCGCCAGAACGCTGGGCTGGTCGCGCGGAAAAATCTTCTGCCTGCTAAAATGTCCCCTGCTGCTTCGCCCGGCGCTGCTGGCGTTCGCCACCGGGTTTTCGGTGAGCATGGCCCAGTACATGCCCACGCTGTGGCTCGGCGCGGGACGCCTCGCCACGCTAACCACCGAGGCCGTTGCGCTCAGCAGCGGCGGCAGCGTGCCGGTGCTCGCCAGCCGCGCGCTGGGGCTGTTGCTGTTAACGGGCGGCGCGTTCGGCGTGGCCGCGCTGCTGGCCCGCCTCGCCGGGCGCTATCGACAAGGATTACGCTGATGCTCAACGTCAACGACCTCACCATTGAACCTCTATTTCGCGGGGTGAATTTTTGCGTACCGCGCGGCGAGATCGTCACGCTGATGGGCGCCTCCGGCAGCGGGAAATCAACGCTGTTTTCGTGGATGGCGGGCGCGCTTTCCGCGGATTTTCAGGCGCAGGGCGAGCTGTGGCTGGACGATCGCCGCTGCGATGAATTGCCCACGGAGCAGCGCGGAATCGGCGTTCTTTTTCAGGACGCGCTGCTCTTTGACCACTTCAGCGTTGGGCAAAACCTGCTGCTGGCGCTGCCCGCGCGCGTAGCCGGAAAGGCGCGTCGGGAGGCGGTGCAGGCGGCGCTGGCTTCGGCCGGGCTGAATCACCATTATCATAGCGATCCCGCAACGCTCTCCGGCGGGGAGCGTGCCCGAGTGAGCCTGCTTCGCGCCCTGCTTGCCGAGCCGCGGGCGCTGCTGCTGGACGAGCCGTTCAGCCGCCTCGACAGCGCGCTGCGCGCCAGCTTCCGCGCGTGGGTCTTTGACGCCGTCCGCGCGCGCAATATCCCGGCGGTGCTGGTCACGCATGATGAAAACGATATTCCGCCCGGCGGCCAGGTGATTGCGCTTTCTCGCTGGCAATAATGTGCTAACGCAATGTTTTCCGCGACGGGAACGACGACAATGACGCCCTCATTTCTCTGTGTCAGGATTTTCGATGAAACGTGTTTCTCAACTGACCGCGCTGGCCCTGCTTTGCGGCCTCGCCTCATTCTCTTCCCTGGCGGCCAACATGCCCCACTCCCTCACGCTTGAGCAGCTGCAACAGCAGCACGGCGCGGCGATCGATACCCGCCCCAGCGCGTTTTATAACGGCTGGCCGCAGGCGCTAAGCGCCCCTTCCGGGCATGAACCCGCCGCGCTGAACCTTTCCGCCTCGTGGCTCGGCGCGATGAGCGACGCGCAGATAGCCGCATGGGCAAAAGCCCATCAGCTTTCCGCCGACAGGCCGATTGCGCTTTACGGCAGCGAAAGCGATAACCAGGCCGTCCGGGCCCGGCTGGAAAAAGCGGGCTATACGCAGATTTCCCTTCTGAGCGATGCCCTCCAGTCCGCCGAGCGCCTGCAGCGCCTGCCGCACTTCGAACAGCTGTTTTATCCGCAGTGGCTCCACCAGCTGCAGCAGGGTAAACCGGTGGTTGCCGCGCCGAAGGGCGACTGGAAGGTGATTGAAGCCGCCTGGGGCGCGCCGAAATTTTATCTGCTGAACCATATTCCCGGCGCGGACTACATCGACACCAACGACGTCGAAAGCGAGCCGCTGTGGAATAAGGTCTCCGACGACAAGCTGAAGGCGCTGCTGGCAAAACACGGCATTCGCCACGACACCACGGTCATCCTCTACGGCCGCGACGTCTATGCGGCGGCGCGCGTGGCGCAGATTATGCTGTACGCGGGCGTTAAGGACGTGCGTCTGCTTGATGGCGGCTGGAAGACTTGGTCAGATTCCGGGCTGCCGGTTGAGCGCGGCATGCCGCCGAAGGTGAAACCGGCCCCCGATTTTGGTGCCCCTATCCCCGGTCAGCCTCAGCTGATGGTTGATATGGAACAGGCGCGCGGCATGCTCAATCGCCAGGACGCGTCGCTGGTCAGCATTCGCTCGTGGCCGGAGTTCATCGGGGAAACCAGCGGCTATAGCTACATCAAGCCAAAAGGCGAGATTGCGGGCGCGCGCTGGGGGCACGCGGGCAGCGATGCGACCCACATGGAAGATTTCCACAATCCGGACGGCACCATGCGCAGCGCGGACGACATCGCCGCCATGTGGAAAACCTGGAATATCCTGCCGGAGCAGCACGTGGCGTTCTACTGCGGTACGGGCTGGCGCGCGTCGGAAACCTTCATGTACGCGCGGGCGATGGGCTGGAAAAACGTCTCCGTGTACGACGGCGGCTGGTACGAATGGAGCGCCGACCCGAAAAATCCGACCGTCACCGGCGAGCGCGGGCCGGAGAGCGTGCGCTAGGGCCTGAGCGCCTTCAGCGTCACGTAGCCGCTCCAGATGCGCGTTGTGGTGGTCAGCCAGCACAGCGCGCCAAACGTCCACGCAAAGAGCGTGAAGTGCGCCGGAAAGAGGCAGCACAGCACGAACAGCGCAATCGTCTCCGTCCCTTCCGTTAACCCGCCGATGTAGTAGAACGACTTATGCGCGTAGCCGGGGTTATCAATATCGTGCTTCGCGGCCAGCGCCGCAAACGCCAGGAAGCTGCTCCCGGTGCCGATAAAGGCGAACAGCAGCCAGGCGGCCGCCAGCGCGTTCTCTGCGGGCGCGGCGAGGGCGAAGCCAAACGGCACCAGCGCGTAGAACAGAAAATCAAGCGCGATATCCAGAAATCCCCCAGCGTCGCTCAATCCCCTGCGGCGCGCCAGCGCGCCGTCAAGGCCATCGAGCAGGCGGTTCAGCACAATGGCGGCCAGCGCCGCCGGATACCATCCCAGCGCCAGAAACGGCAGCGCCAGCACGCCGATGGCAAACCCGGTCAGGGTGAGACCGTCCGGTGAGATAAAAGGCTTATCCAGCGCGGCGGCCAGGCGGCCGAGCGCGGGCTTGACGCGCGGGTGCAGATGACGATCAAGCATGCGGCTTTCCTTTGGCGCTGTCGCACAGCCCCTGCGCGGGGATCTCCAGCGCGGCGTTAAAGCGGGCGGAGAGGTTCTGGAACGCAATTAGCGCCGTCATCTCGGTAATGGCTTCGTCCGTAAAGTGGCGCTTGAGGTCGGCCTTTGTGGCGTCGTCCACGCGGGGCGGCGTGGCGGTGACCGCATCGGCATAGGCCAGCGCCGCGCGCTCTTCCTCGCTGAACAGCGCGGAGGCATGCCAGTCGCTCACGGCCTGCACTTTATCCAGCGCGCCCGCTCTCTCCGCCAGGCGCAGGCTGTTGGCGTCAATACAGAACGCACAGTGGCACAGCTGCGACACGCGGGTCATCAGCAGCGAGCGCAGCACCGGGCTAAGCCGCGCGCTGCGCCGCTCCAGAAAGCCGACGAACAGCGCCACCAGCCAGAACAATCGCGGCATGCGGCCCCACCAGCGGGTGGGGTTTAACACCGCGCCGAAATGTTTCTTCTGTACGGCGGCGATGGGCTTAAGGCTGGCGGGAATGTTGTTGATGGGGCTTACCCAGGCGGTCGTCTCTTTCACCTGATTCTCCTGACGGCTGGACTCTTTGAAGGGGCACGATAATATGTCGGTTTTCATTATCAATTATTGACACTCATGCTGAAAACACTCGAAGTTGTGGCGGCCATTATCGAAAAAGACGGCAACATTTTACTGGCCCAGCGCCCTTCCCACGCCGACCAGCCGGGAATGTGGGAGTTCGCGGGCGGAAAGGTGGAGGCCGGGGAGACCCAGCCCGAGGCGCTGATCCGCGAGCTGCGCGAAGAGCTGGGCATTGAGGCCCAGCCTGAACGCTACGTGGCAAGCCACCGGCGCGAGGTGTCGCAGCGGCTGATAAACCTCCACGCGTGGCATGTGCCCGCCTTTCGCGGCGAGCCCACGGCCCATTACCACGCGCGGCTGGCGTGGTGTACGCCGGAGGAGGCGTTTGGCTACGATCTGGCCCCCGCCGATATTCCCCTGCTTGAAGCGTTTATTCTTTTACGCGCCGCCAGACCAGCGGGTTCGTGCTGATGGTGCGCTCGTCGCGCTGGCACTGCAGCAGTACGCCATCAGCCTTCACCACCGCGCCTTCCGAATAGTTTTGATCCTGATAAATACAGCACCGATTGCAAGGCTGCGCGCGCTGCCCGCTGGTGCTAAACACCTCTGGCGGCACGTTGACCTCCACGTCCGGGCGAATGCGGTCGGCCTGCGCGCCTGCGGATAAAAGGGCCAGCAGCGCGGTAAAAACATAACGATTCATAGACGTCTCTTCCTGTTGTCTTCTGATAATGACTATAACGGTAAAAAACGGCCCGACCTTTAATTTATCTCGCCATCGCTTTTGGTTATGACAGGCGCCGCGTAATGAATTTCCCTTTCAGGCGGAATTTCCGCTTGCCTCGCAAAGCGGTGCGGGTGGTATAGTCAAAAAAACAACACAAAACACCTACGTATTATAAGAGGTTCTTATATCTATGGATCAGACACGCTCTCTGGAAGACTTTCTTAACCATGTTCAACGGCGCGACCCGCATCAAAGCGAGTTCGCGCAGGCCGTTCGCGAAGTGATGACCACCCTGTGGCCATTCCTTGAAGAGAACCCGCGCTATCGCCAGATGTCGCTGCTCGAGCGGCTGGTCGAGCCGGAGCGCGTTATCCAGTTCCGCGTGACGTGGGTCGACGACCGCAATCAGGTGCAGGTCAACCGCGCGTGGCGCGTGCAGTTTAACTCGGCGATCGGCCCGTTCAAGGGCGGCATGCGCTTCCACCCTTCCGTTAACCTCTCTATTTTAAAATTCCTCGGCTTCGAGCAGACGTTTAAAAACGCGCTGACCACCCTGCCGATGGGCGGCGGCAAAGGCGGCAGCGATTTCGACCCGAAAGGCAAAAGCGAAGGGGAAGTGATGCGCTTCTGCCAGGCGCTGATGACCGAACTGTATCGCCACCTGGGGCCGGATACCGACGTCCCGGCGGGCGATATTGGCGTGGGCGGACGCGAAGTCGGCTTTATGGCCGGAATGATGAAAAAGCTCTCCAACAACAGCGCCTGCGTCTTTACCGGCAAGGGTCTTTCGTTCGGCGGCAGCCTGATTCGCCCGGAAGCGACCGGCTACGGCCTGGTCTACTTCACCGAAGCGATGCTCAAGCGTCACGGCCTGAGCTTTGAAGGCATGCGCGTGGCGGTGTCCGGCTCCGGCAACGTCGCGCAGTATGCCATCGAAAAGGCGATGCAGTTTGGCGCACGCGTGGTAACCGCCTCTGACTCCAGCGGTACGGTGGTGGACGAAGCCGGCTTTACGGCGGAGAAGCTGGCGCGCCTGTGCGAAATCAAAGCCAGCCGCGACGGCCGCGTGGCCGACTATGCCCGCGAGTTTGGCCTGACCTATCTGGAAGGCAAACAGCCGTGGGCGGTGCCAGTGGATATCGCCCTGCCGTGCGCCACGCAGAATGAACTGGACGCCGAGGCCGCGCGCACGCTCATCACCAACGGCGTGAAGGCGGTGGCGGAAGGCGCAAACATGCCGACCACCATCGAAGCCACCGACCTGTTCCTGGAGGCGGGCGTGCTGTTTGCGCCGGGCAAGGCGGCGAACGCGGGCGGCGTGGCGACGTCGGGCCTGGAGATGGCGCAAAACGCCGCGCGCATGGGCTGGAAGGCGGAGAAAGTGGATGCGCGCCTGCACCACATCATGCTGGATATCCACCATTCATGCGTGGAGTACGGCGGCGAGGCGTCGCAGACCAACTACGTGCGCGGCGCGAATATCGCCGGATTCGTGAAGGTGGCGGATGCGATGATTGGGCAGGGTGTGATTTAAGGTTTATATCGTGCGGCCGGGAGCCCTCTCCCCGTCCCTCTCCCATGGGGAGAGGGAGAAAACCGGTCAGGCCGCACTCTTTCTCTTTTTAAACGGCTTCTTCGCGCCGCCGCCCGGCGCAACCATTCCTCTGAACCGCTTCACCGGCGTGCTGCGCGCCTGGTCAATCAGTTGGTAAAGCGTGCCCACCAGCGGCTGCATAAAGTCCTGATAGCGGCACTGCTTTTCGCTGATTTGCGTCAGCACCGACTCCCAGTGCGCCGTCATGTCCGGCCTGGCGGCCAGCTCCGGCAGCGAATGAATCAGTGCGCGTCCCGGCTCTGTCGAATGGATATAGCGTCCTTTTTTCTCGAGAAAACCGCGCTTAAAGAGCAGCTCGATGATCCCCGCGCGCGTGGCCTCGGTACCTAAACCGTCCGTCGCACGCAGGATCTTCTTCAGATCTTTATCCTGCACGAAGCGGGCGATCCCGGTCATCGCCGACAGCAGCGTGGCGTCGGTGAAATGGCGCGGCGGCTGGGTTTGACGCTCAACCACTTCACCCTTCTCGCACAGCAGCTCGTCGTCTTTCGCCACTACCGGCAGCGGCGTGCCGTCGTTTTCCTCGTCGCGCTCCTTGTTGCCCAGCAGCGTGCGCCAGCCCGCTTCCGCGAGAAAACGCGCCTTGGCAACGAACTTCCCTTTGGCAATCTCCAGCTCGATCGTGCACTTGCGGAACACCGCGTCCGCGCAGAACTGCATCAGGTACTGGCGGGCAACCAGGCCATAGACCTTCGATTCGTTCTCGGTCAGATTTACGCTGCTGGTCCGCGCCGTCGGAATGATGGCGTGGTGAGCATCCACCTTTTTGTCATCCCAGCAGCGGTTGTGGGTGTCCGGGTTAACGGCAGGCTGCGGCAGCAGGTCCGGCGCGTGCACGCCGATGGCGTTCATCACCGAGTGGCGTCCGGCAAAGTGTTCTTCCGGCAGATAGCGGCTGTCCGAGCGCGGATAGGTGATCAGCTTGTGGGTTTCATACAGCTTCTGGCAGATATCCAGCACGTTCTGCGCGCTCATGCCGAACTTTTTGGCCGCCTCAATCTGCAGGGCGGACAGCGAAAACGGCAGCGGCGCAGGTTCTGATTCCCGTTTATCGTTATAGCTGGTGACGATGGCGGGCTGGCCGGTAATGCGGTTGACCACGTGATCCGCCAGCGGGCGGTGCAGCAGGCGCCCCTCTTCATCCTGGTAAGATTCGCAGGCGTCGCTCGGCTGCCAGACGGCGGTAAAGCGTTCCTCTTTCGGCGTGACGATGTGCGCCTTCACTTCGAAAAAGTCTTTGGCGACGAAGTTCTCAATCTCCTCGTCGCGGCGCACCACCAGCCCAAGCACCGGGGTCTGCACCCGCCCGACGGAGAGCACGCCCTGATAGCCCGCGTTACGCCCAAGAATGGTGTAGGCGCGGGTCATGTTGATCCCGTAGAGCCAGTCGGCGCGCGCGCGGGCCAGCGCCGAGACGCACAGAGGAATAAATTCGCTGTTGGCGCGCAGGCGCGAGATGGCGCGCTCGACGGCCTGCGGGTTGAGGTCGTTGATCAGGCAGCGCTGCACCTGCTGGCGCTTTTCCGGCGCCAGCTCAAGGTAATCCAGCACTTCATCCACCAGCAGTTGCCCCTCCCTGTCCGGGTCACCCGCGTGGATAACTTCAGACGCTTCGTGCAGGAAGCGCTTGATCACGTTGAGCTGTTTGGTGACGGAAGGACGCGGCTGAAGGCGCCATTTTTCCGGCACGATGGGCAGATCGTTGAGGTTCCAGCGCGCGTAGCGGCTGTCGTAGACGTCCGGCTGCGCCTGCTCGAGCAGGTGACCTATACACCAGGTGACCACCTGCCCGTTACCGCATTCGATAAAGCCGTCGCCTTTGCGGTGCGGCTTAGGCAGCACGTCGGCAATGGCGCGGGCCAGGCTCGGCTTTTCGGCAATAAACAACCGCATCGACTTAGCGGATCTCAATCATCGGACGGCCGCCGCGGGCGGTAACCAGCTCGCCGATGGCGGTCAGGGTGATGCCGAACTCCGCGGCCGTCGCCTGAACCTCAGCTTCCGATTCCGGCGTGACCGCCAGCAGCAGGCCGCCGGAGGTTTGCGGATCGCACAGCAGATCGCGCCACTCGCCCGGCATGTCGCCCATCAGGTGACCATAGCTGGCAAAGTTACGCTGCGTCCCGCCCGGCACCGCGCCCTGCGCGATGTACGCTTCCACGCCCGGCAGCTTCGGCACGTCCTGATACCAGACCTGCGCCTGTACCCCCGCGCCCTGGCACACTTCGCTCAGGTGGCCGAGCAGACCGAATCCGGTTACGTCGGTCATCGCCTTCACGCCGTCGATATTGGCGAACGCCGCGCCCGCGAGGTTCATCTGGCACATCACCTCCGTCGCCAGCCCGACGTGCTCCGGCTTCAGCAGGGATTTTTTCTCGGCGGTGGTCAGCACGCCAATGCCCAGCGGCTTGGTGAGGAACAGCCTGCAGCCCGCCTGCGCGGTGCTGTTGCGCTTCACGCGCTCGGTCGGCACGACGCCGGTGACCGCCAGGCCAAAGATCGGCTCCGGCGCATCGATAGAGTGGCCGCCCGCCAGCGCAATGCCCGCCTGCTGGCAGGCAAAGCGCCCGCCCTCAATCACGTCGCGGGCAATTTCCGGCGGAATGGTATTGATTGGCCAGCCCAGGATCGCGATCGCCATGATCGGCTTGCCGCCCATCGCGAAGATATCGCTGATGGCATTGATGGCCGCGATGCGCCCGAAATCGAACGGGTTATCGACGATCGGCATAAAGAAATCGGTGGTGCTGATAATGCTGGTGCCGTTACCCAGGTCATACACCGCGGCATCGTCACGCGTTTCGTTACCGACAAGCAGGTTCGGGTCGATAAACTTCGCCTGCTCGCTGTGCAGGATGGTTTCCAGCACCTTCGGGGAAATTTTACAACCGCAACCGGCTCCGTGGCTGTATTGCGTTAAACGAATGGTTTGCTCGCTCATGGACATCTCCTGTCATTGCAATCGCGCTATGGTAGCGCTCATTCCATAAAGAGGTAAGTATGACTGTCTGAATTCTGCGGCAGATGCTCAGAATCCAGACAGTTTAGCGCGCGTTATTAGAAACGGCTGACGAAAGGTGAGGTATCCGGCACGCTAATGGTGCTGGAGGCTTTTAGCTGCGGGGTGCCAAGGTAGAGGAAACCGACGATTTTATCGTGCTCGCCGCAGGATAGTCCTTCCCGCACGGCCGGGCTTTCGGTGAGCGGGCCGGTGCGCCAGATGCCGTTAAAGCCCTGCGCAAGAGCCGCCATCTGCATTGCCATCACCGCGCACCCGGCGGACATCTCCTGCTCCCAGACGGGGACTTTGTGCCCGGCCTGACATTTTGCCACCGCGGCGATAATCATCGGCGCGCGGAACGGGCCGCTGCGCGCTTTCTCAATGCCCTTCTCATCCTGACCGGCAGCCACCGCCCCTTTTTCCAGCAGTGCGCTAAAACGCTCGCGGCCTTCGCCTTCAATAATATAGAAGTGCCACGGCTGAAGCGTGCCGTGATCCGGCGCGCGCAGTCCCGCACGCAGTATGTTCTCCAGCTGTTCGCCCGCCGGGGCTGGCTCAGCGAGACGTGAGGCGCTTCGGCGGTTAACAAGCAGTTCAAGTGCGTCCATTGGTTAACTCCTGTCATGAAATTTATTCACAAAATTAACACGAGAGCAGAATTTGTTACAGCGCGGCAGGCGATTCCTGCTGACAAGAGGCAGTTGGGTCATTACGATAGCCTCACAACGTCGTCCCATGGCGACGGACACGGTCACTTTCTGGTTAGGGAGAATACATGCGAACCCTTTGGCGAATCTTTGCCGGTTTCTTTAAATGGACATGGCGACTGCTCAACTTCGCCCGCAATCTGGTAATGAATATCTTTTTCATCGCGCTGCTGCTGGTCTGCGTTGGCGTGTGGATGCACATCAGCAACGCGACCCAGTCCAAAAATTCTACGCGCGGCGCGCTGCTGCTGGATATTACGGGCGTTATCGTTGATAAGCCGTCTGCCAGCAATCGTCTTGGCGTCATTGGCCGCCAGCTCTTTGGCGCAACCTCCGACCGCCTGCAGGAAAATTCCCTGTTTGATATTGTCGATACCATTCGCCAGGCGAAAGACGATCGCAACATTACCGGCATCGTGCTGGATCTGAAAGATTTCGCCGGTGGCGATCAGCCGTCCATGCAGTACGTCGGTAAGGCCCTGCGCGAGTTCCGCGACAGCGGCAAGCCGGTGATTGCGGTGGGCGACAGCTACAGCCAGGGGCAATATTATCTGGCCAGCTTCGCCAATAAGATCTGGCTCTCTCCGCAGGGCACCGTGAATCTTCACGGCTTTGCAACCAACGGCCTGTACTACAAATCCCTGCTCGACAAGCTGAAGGTGACCACCCACGTCTTCCGCGTCGGCACCTATAAATCTGCCGTTGAGCCGTTCATCCGTGACGATATGTCGCCCGCCGCGCGCGAAGCGGACAGCCGCTGGATTGGCGAGCTGTGGCAAAACTACCTGAACACCGTTGCGGCTAACCGCCAAATCACCGCTGAGCAAGCCTTCCCTGGCGCGCGCGCCGTGCTGGACGGGCTGCGCAAGGTCGATGGCGACACCGCGAAGTATGCTCTCGATAGCAAGCTGGTGGATGCGCTGGGCACCAGCGCGGATATCGAAAAATCGCTGACCAAGCAGTTTGGCTGGAGCAAAGAGGACAAAAACTACAGCGCGGTCAGCATGTATGACTACGCGGCGAAGAAACCTGCCGACAGCGGTGACAGCATCGCCGTGGTCTTTGCCAACGGCGCGATCATGGACGGCGAGGAAACGCCGGGGAACGTGGGCGGCGATACCACCGCATCGCAAATCCGCGACGCGCGCCTCGATCCGAAAGTGAAGGCCATTGTGCTGCGCGTAAACAGCCCTGGCGGCAGCGTCAGCGCCTCTGAGGTGATCCGCGCCGAGCTGGCCGCCGCGCGCGCCGCGGGCAAGCCGGTCGTGGTGTCTATGGGCGGCATGGCGGCCTCTGGCGGCTACTGGATCTCTACGCCAGCGAACTACATCGTGGCGAGCCCAAGCACGCTGACCGGCTCGATTGGCATCTTCGGCGTGATCAACACCGTGGAAAACAGCCTGGATTATCTCGGCGTGCATACCGACGGCGTGGCGACCTCCCCGCTGGCGGACGTCTCGGTGACCAAGTCCCTGCCGCCGGAAGTATCGGAGATGATGCAGCTCAGCATTGAAAACGGCTATAAGCGCTTCATCACCCTGGTGGCGGACTCGCGTAAGAAAACGCCTGAGCAAAGTGACCAGATTGCGCAGGGCCACGTCTGGACAGGCCAGGATGCGAAAAGCAACGGCCTGGTGGACAGCCTCGGCGATTTCGACGACGCGGTGAAAAAAGCGGCGGAGCTGGCGAAGCTGAAGCAGTGGCACGTGGATTACTATCAGGACGAGCCAACCTTCTTCGATATGGTGATGGACAGCATGTCCGGCTCCGTGCGCGCGGCGCTGCCGGAGGCCCTGCAGGCTTACCTGCCGGCCCCGGTTGCCAGCGCGGCGAAAGCCATGAAGGCAGAGAGCGATAAGCTTGCCGCCTTCAACGATCCACAGAGTCGTTACGCATTTTGCCTGACCTGCGCTAACGTCCGTTAACCCCGTCCCCTCTTCACGCGAAGAGGGGATTTTTTCTTTGAAGCACAAGAACTCACCATCATGCAGAAGAAATCAATCTACGTGGCGTATACCGGCGGTACCATTGGTATGCAGCGCTCGGAAAATGGCTATATCCCGGTCTCGGGTCACCTGCAGCGCCAGCTGGCGCTGATGCCGGAGTTTCATCGCCCGGAAATGCCGGATTTTACCATCCATGAATATGAACCGCTGATGGACTCCTCCGATATGACGCCGGAAGACTGGCAGCATATTGCGGATGACATTAAGGCCAATTACGACCGCTATGACGGCTTCGTTATTCTGCACGGCACCGACACCATGGCGTTTACCGCCTCGGCGCTCTCCTTCATGCTGGAGAACCTCAGCAAGCCCGTCATCGTGACCGGCTCGCAGATCCCGCTTGCCGAGCTGCGCTCCGACGGGCAGATTAACCTGCTGAACTCCCTGTACGTGGCGGCCAATTACCCGATCAACGAAGTGTCGCTGTTCTTCAACAATCGCTTGTACCGCGGCAACCGCACCACCAAAGCGCACGCCGACGGATTCGACGCGTTTGCCTCGCCTAACCTGCCGCCGCTGCTGGAGGCGGGTATCCACATTCGCCGCCTCGGCACGCCTCCTGCGCCGCATACCGCGGGCGAGCTGATCGTTCACCCGATCACGCCGCAGCCGATTGGCGTGGTCACGATTTACCCCGGCATTTCTGCCGACGTGGTGCGCAACTTCCTGCGCCAGCCGGTGAAAGCGCTGATCCTGCGCTCCTACGGCGTGGGCAACGCGCCGCAGAACGGCGAGTTCCTGAAGGAGCTTCAGGAAGCGAGCAAGCGTGGGATTGTGGTGGTCAATTTAACCCAGTGCATGTCCGGCAAGGTCAACATGGGCGGCTACGCGACCGGTAACGCGCTGGCGCACGCGGGGGTCATCGGCGGTTTTGATATGACCGTGGAAGCGACGCTGACTAAACTTCACTATTTACTGAGTCAGGATCTGGACGTTCAGTCCATCCGCAGCGCCATGATGCAAAACCTGCGCGGCGAACTGACCCCGGACGAATAAGGAGACACCATGAAGCAACGCGCCCTGTTACTGGTCGATTTGCAAAATGATTTCTGCGCGGGCGGCGCGCTGGCCGTCGCACAAGGCGATAGCACCGTTGACGTGGCGAATACGCTTATCGACTGGTGTAAAACCCGCAGCGAGGCGGTGGTCGCAAGCCAGGACTGGCACCCCGCCAACCACGGCAGCTTTGCCAGCCAGCACGGCGTTGAACCCTATACCCAGGGAGAGCTGGACGGGCTGGCGCAAACGTTCTGGCCCGATCACTGCGTGCAGCACTCGGAAGGCGCGGAGCTGCATCCGCTCCTGAATCAGAAAGCCATCGACGCGGTCTTCCATAAGGGGGAAAACCCGGCGATCGACAGCTATAGCGCGTTTTTTGATAACGGGCACCGTCACAAAACGGCGCTGGACGCGTGGCTGCACCACCATGAAATCACCGAGCTGATCGTGATGGGCCTGGCAACGGATTACTGCGTGAAGTTCACCGTGCTGGACGCATTGCAGCTTGGCTACACCGTCAGCGTGATTACCGACGGCTGCCGCGGGGTAAATATTAACCCGCAGGACGGCGCGCAGGCGTTTATGGAGATGGCCGCAGAAGGCGCGACGCTGTATACGCTGGCCGACTGGCTGGAGACGCAGGCATAGTTTTTTAAGCCGGGTGGCGCTGACGCTTACCCGGCAATCCCCTCACCGATATCCCATAAAGTGAACTCCCTCGCATCTCAAGCGAAGCGGCGATGCTATTCTTTTCAGGCTGTTTTTTCGCCACGCCCTTGTTGTGGCGTGGTTATTTTTTTAAGTCAAAGAGGAACACCTATGAAACGTTTGCCCTTGCTGGCAGCTTTACCCTTGCTGTGCGCATCAGTTGCTTCTGCCAGTTCCCTGATGTCCGTAGGCTACTTCAACGGCGGAGGCGATGTTACCGCCGGGCCGGGCGGCGACATCAACACGCTTGACGTGCGCCAAATCACCCATCTCAACTACTCGTTTGGCCTCGTTTATAACGATGAGAAAGACGAAACCAACGCCGCGCTGAAAGATCCCGCCAAGCTGCATCAAATCTGGCTGTCGCCCAAGGTGGCGTCCGACCTGGCGCTAATCCCCGTTCTGCGTAAACAAAACCCCAATCTCAAGGTGCTGCTTTCCGTGGGCGGCTGGGGAGCGCGCGGTTTCTCCGGGGCGGCGGCGACGAAAGAGACGCGCGCGGTATTTATCCGCTCCGCGCAGGAGATTGTCGAAAAATACGGTCTGGACGGAATCGATCTGGACTGGGAATTCCCGGTTAACGGCGCGTGGGGGCTGGTCGCCAGCACGCCAGCCGACCGGGATAACTTTACCGCCCTGCTGAAAGAGATGCGCGACGCGTTCGGTAAGAAAAAGCTGGTGACCATCGCGGTCGGCGCGAATGCGGAAAGTCCGAAAAGCTGGGTCGACGTGAAGGCCATCGCCCCGCTTCTCGACTACATCAACCTGATGACCTACGACATGGCGTACGGCACGCAGTACTTCAACGCCAATCTGTACGACTCCAGCGCGTGGCCGACGGTCGCAGCCGCTGACAAATACAGCGTTGATTTTGTGGTCAATAACTATCTTGCCGCTGGCCTGAAGCCGCAGCAGATGAACCTCGGCATCGGCTTCTATGGCCGTGTGCCGAAGCGTTCCGTGGAGCCAGGCATCGACTGGAGCAAGCCGGACGCGCAAAACAATCCGGTCACGCAGCCCTACTTTGGCCCACAGGAGATTGCGCTGTTCAAGTCGCTCGGTTATGACCTGACCAAAGACACCTACGTGAAGTACAACGACATCGTCAAAAAGCTGCTCAACGACCCGCAGAAGCGTTTTACGGAGCATTGGGATGACCAGGCGAAGGTGCCGTGGCTGTCGGTGAAGTCAGCCGAAGGCAAAGAACTGTTTGCGATCTCGTATGAAAACCCGCGTTCCGTGGCGCTCAAAGCGGACTACATCAAAGAGAAAGGCCTGGCGGGCGCGATGTTCTGGGAGTATGGCGCTGACGACAATAATCAGCTCGCGAAGCAGCTGGCGGAGTCTCTCGGGATCCCGCGTAAGTAGTATGATAATCAGCCCTCTCCCTGTGGGAGAGGGTTGGGTAAGGGCATCAACCCGTACCGTTATTGCATTTTCATCGTCGCGATCGGCTTTGGCGCGATGCCAAAATCCTCTTTGAGCTCGCGCTTGCTCTTCATCACCATCTGCCCCTGAGTGTCGATCGTCATGTGCTGCGCGTCGGTATTGTGACGCGCCTGCCAGAGCATCACCAGCTGCAGGCTGTTCTCTTTTTGCTCCGGGGTCAGCGCCACGCCGTCCGGCCATTTTCCCAGCTCAACCGCCGTCACCAGACGCTGATAAACTTCCGGCGTCATACCGCTAATCATGTCCTCAATATTCATGATGCCTCCCTTTCAAAGGAATAATTTGCTGAATCGTTTTTTCAACCTTTGGTTTGGTCGCCATTCTCATCGTCGGTGAAGCTCATTGAGGCTGAATTGACGCAGAAGCGCTCGCCCGTCGGCTGTGGGCCGTCCGGGAACACGTGGCCGAGATGCGCGTCACAGTTTCCGCAGCGAATTTCGGTGCGCACCATGCCGTGCGACGAATCGGTCAGATAGCGGATCGCATCATCGCTAACCGGCTCATAAAAGCTCGGCCAGCCGCAGCCAGAATCGTATTTCGTTTGCGAGTTAAACAGCGGTGAATCGCACACCAGGCAGTGATAGACGCCGTCTCGCTTGTTGTGCAGCAAACGCCCGGTAAACGGCGGTTCAGTCCCGTGATTTTGCGTCACGTAAAACTGCATTTCGGTGAGGTTTTTTTTCAAATCGTCGGGGTTACGTTGGTTCGACATATGCTTACATCTCGCTGTAGAAACAGACATCTTTTACCCCTGATTCTAACAAAACATTAACACCGGCGCGCACACTTTTGTTCTAAACTTATGTGTCGCGAAAAGGCGGTCAGGCAATTGTGATCTTTTTCACATTTTTATCCTGTGAGGCCTTTAAAATCCCGCCCGCAGCCCCCATGTGGTTGCTAGCTCAAAGGGAAAGTGAGGCGAGTCAGTCGCACAAACGTTAGTCACAGGATTGATTTGTCGCAATGATTGACACGATTCCGCTTGACGCTGCGTAAGGTTTTTGTAATTTTACAGGCAACCTTTTATTCACTAACAAATAGCTGGTGGAATATATGACTATCAAAGTAGGTATCAACGGTTTTGGCCGTATCGGCCGTATTGTTTTCCGTGCTGCTCAGAAACGTTCTGACATCGAAATCGTTGGTATCAACGATCTCCTGGACGCTGAATACATGGCGTACATGCTGAAGTACGACTCAACTCACGGTCGTTTCGACGGCACCGTTGAAGTGAAAGACGGCCACCTGGTTGTTAACGGTAAAACCATCCGCGTTACTGCTGAGAAAGACCCAGCTAACCTGAAATGGAACGAAATCGGTGTTGACGTTGTTGCTGAAGCAACCGGTATCTTCCTGACCGACGAAACCGCGCGTAAACACATCACCGCAGGTGCGAAAAAAGTTGTTCTGACCGGTCCTTCTAAAGACAACACCCCAATGTTCGTTCGCGGTGCAAACTTCGAAACTTACGCTGGCCAGGACATCGTTTCCAACGCATCCTGCACCACCAACTGCCTGGCTCCGCTGGCTAAAGTTATCAACGACAACTTCGGCATCATCGAAGGTCTGATGACTACCGTTCACGCAACCACCGCTACTCAGAAAACCGTTGATGGCCCGTCTCACAAAGACTGGCGCGGCGGCCGTGGCGCGGCTCAGAACATCATCCCATCCTCTACCGGTGCAGCTAAAGCTGTAGGTAAAGTACTGCCAGAACTGAATGGCAAACTGACTGGTATGGCGTTCCGCGTTCCAACTCCAAACGTATCTGTAGTTGACCTGACCGTTCGTCTGGAAAAAGCTGCTTCTTATGAAGAAATTAAGAAAGCAATCAAAGCTGCTTCCGAAGGCGCAATGAAAGGCGTTCTGGGCTACACCGAAGACGACGTTGTTTCTACCGACTTCAACGGCGAAGTGTGCACTTCCGTGTTCGATGCTAAAGCAGGTATCGCACTGAACGACAACTTCGTTAAACTGGTTTCCTGGTACGACAACGAAACCGGCTACTCTAACAAAGTACTGGACCTGATCGCTCACATCTCCAAATAAGTTGAGATGAGAATCTGATCCAAAAAGGCGACTTCGGTCGCCTTTTTTATTGTTTTAAGACAGAGGATTGCTGAATGAATAATAAAATTTTTGCACTTCCGGTAGTCGAACAACTTACCCCTGTGCTCTCCCGCCGTCAGATTGACGGTGCTGACGTTATCGTCGTTGACCACCCTCGCGTGAAAGCGTCCGTAGCGCTGAACGGCGCTCATCTGCTCTCCTGGAAACCGGAAGGCGAAGAAGAAGCGCTATGGCTCAGCAGTGAAACGTCCTTCAAGAAAGGCGCAGCCCTTCGAGGCGGCGTGCCGATCTGCTGGCCGTGGTTTGGCCCTTCAGCGCAGCAAGGATTACCTTCGCACGGTTTTGCCCGCAACCAGCAGTGGACGCTAAAAGCACACAATGAAGATGAAAACGGCGCGGTGCTGACCTTTGAACTCCAGGCGAATGATGAAACCCGCGCCCTTTGGCCGCACGACTTCACGCTTTACGCCCGCTTCAAGCTGGGAAAAACCTGTGAAATCGAGCTGGAAGCGCACGGTGATTTTGAAACCACGTCAGCCCTGCACACCTACTTCAACGTGGGCGATATCAGCGCGGTGAAGGTGAGCGGCCTTGGCAATAACTTTATCGACAAAGTGGATAACGCAAAGGAAGGCAAGCTGAGCGACGGCGTGCAGACCTTCCCGGACCGTACCGACCGCGTCTATTTCCATCCTGAAGCCTGCAGCGTTATTCATGACGGCAAGATGAACCGGAGCATTGAGGTCGTTCACCATCATCATAACGATGTTGTGGGCTGGAACCCGGGCCCGGCGCTGTCCGTCAGCATGGCCGACATGCCGGATGAGGGATACAAAAGCTTTGTCTGCGTGGAAACCGCCTGCGTGACCGCGCCGCAGAAAGCGAGTGAAGAAAAACCGTCTCGTTTAGGGCAGACGATTAAGCTGGTTAAACGCTAAACGTCCGCACTGACATAAAGCAAACGGGGCGCAAGCGCCCCGTTTTGATGCAAAGACTGCACTATTAATGCATTCTTAGAACTTGTAGGTCACACCCACAGAGAAGATGCCGGACCAGGACTTGTCGACCATCGGGCTATCTTTCACTTCATCGCTCAGGCGCACGTAGCGGCCAGTGCCGTACACGCTCCAGTCGGTCAGGAAGTTGTAGCTGGCGGTCAGTTCCAGGTACGGATCCCAACCATCATCGGCGCTGTAGCTATTAAGACCGCTGCGGCGAGACTCGTTTTTAGACACGCCATAGTAGTAGTCGTTATAGTTTTCACTGCTGTACTGCACGCCGATGCCCGGCGTCAGCGTCAGCGCGCCGTTAGTGTAACGATAGAGCCAGGCCAGATCCCAGATGAAGCCGTTGCTGTTGTCGAGCGTATCACCCGCCAGCGCGGTGCGCAGGAAGCCATACTCGGTGTTGTGAACGTAAGAAAGGCCCGCCATCAGCGAACTTCTACGTTTGTCGAGCTGGCGCAGGGAGTTACTGTCGCTGTCGCCCGGCTTAAAGTGCGTCGGGTCGTAGTACGCCATAATGGAGAGCTTGTCAGCCTTGTCGTTCCACAGATAGTAGCCGCCGCCCAGACCGCGGAACCAGAAGTTATCACTGTCATAGGTGACAACCGGAACCGGATAGACATCGCGATCGTACTGTTTATACGGGCTGTTGATTACGCCAACCCCCGCACCTACTGTCCACTGACTCTCCGCGTGTGCGGTGGTTACTGCGGTGGCGGCGAGAACGCCCAATGCCAGAAGTTTGAGTTTGGTCACAATCCATTCTTTCCTGTAGTCAAATAATCAGCGGGTGAAGTGTAACCGCCAAACGCGAACATCCCAAAACTTTTTGCCCGCTAATGCGTTTGATAAATCCGATATTTTTTACTTTTCAGATGACAGTCCGTTTTCATATATGTGACTGATAAATGAAAATCGCGCGTACGCCTTATAACGACCGCGGGTTTTCAAGGATGAGTTATTGATATGTCATTGAAATTAGATTTTCCACGCATGCAAGTTTTGCAAATGCCATCTACGCTTTAATTTGAGAAGAGATTTTGCTGAACGCCCTGCGGTTATTAGCGTCCGACCTGGCACACAGGTTGCTGCTCTGGCAGTGAGGTGCGAGACATTCTCTTCCGGGAGCCTCCACTACTCATACGAACGGCTCTTATCCTGTGCTAAAAAACGAAAGGACGGCATGCCATGAATATATTCGATCACTATCGCCAGCGTTATGAAGCTGCCAAGGACGAAGAGTTCACACTGCAGGAGTTTCTTACCATTTGTCGGCAAGATCGCAGTGCCTATGCCAATGCGGCAGAACGGCTATTGATGGCTATCGGTGAGCCAAACATGGTCGATACTGCCCTGGAGCCACGGCTTTCCCGTCTCTTTTCGAATCGGGTGGTTGCCCGATACCCCGCGTTTGAAGAGTTCTACGGCATGGAAGATGCCATTGAGCAGATCGTCTCCTACCTGAAGCACGCCGCTCAGGGCCTGGAAGAGAAGAAACAGATTCTGTATTTACTCGGCCCGGTGGGCGGCGGTAAGTCGTCTCTCGCGGAACGGCTGAAAGCGCTGATGCAGCGCGTGCCGATCTATGTGCTGAGCGCCAACGGCGAGCGCAGCCCGGTAAACGACCATCCGCTGTGCCTGTTTAATCCGCAGGAAGATGCGCAAATTCTGGATAAAGAGTTTGGCATCCCGCACCGCTATCTCGGCACCATTATGTCGCCGTGGGCGGCAAAACGCCTGCACGAGTTCGGCGGGGACATCACCAAGTTCCGCGTCGTCAAGGTCTGGCCGTCCATTCTCGAGCAGATTGCCATCGCCAAAACCGAACCGGGCGATGAGAACAACCAGGATATTTCAGCGCTGGTCGGTAAAGTGGATATCCGCAAGCTGGAACACCATGCGCAAAACGATCCGGACGCCTACGGGTATTCCGGCGCGCTGTGCCGGGCGAACCAGGGGATCATGGAATTCGTCGAGATGTTCAAAGCGCCGATTAAAGTGCTGCATCCGCTGCTGACCGCGACCCAGGAAGGCAACTACAACGGGACGGAAGGTATTTCCGCCCTGCCGTTTAACGGGATCATCCTCGCCCACTCGAACGAATCCGAATGGGTCACGTTCCGTAATAACAAAAACAACGAGGCGTTCCTTGACCGCGTTTACATCGTCAAGGTGCCTTACTGCCTGCGGATCTCCGAAGAGATCAAAATCTACGAGAAATTGCTTAACCACAGCGAGCTGGTACACGCGCCTTGCGCCCCCGGCACGCTGGAAACGCTGTCGCGCTTCTCGATTCTTTCACGCCTGAAAGAGCCGGAAAACTCCAGCATCTATTCAAAAATGCGCGTGTACGACGGCGAGAGCCTGAAAGATACCGACCCGAAAGCGAAGTCTTATCAGGAGTACCGCGACTACGCGGGCGTGGATGAAGGGATGAACGGCCTGTCCACGCGCTTTGCGTTTAAGATCCTCTCCCGCGTGTTCAACTTCGACCATGCGGAAGTGGCGGCCAACCCGGTGCATCTGTTCTACGTTCTGGAGCAGCAGATTGAACGCGAGCAGTTCCCGCAGGAGCTGGCCGAGCGCTACCTTGAGTTCCTCAAAGGCTACCTGATCCCGAAATACGCCGAGTTCATCGGCAAAGAGATCCAGACCGCCTATCTGGAATCTTACTCCGAGTACGGGCAGAACATCTTCGACCGCTACGTCACCTACGCCGACTTCTGGATCCAGGATCAGGAGTATCGCGATCCGGACACCGGCCAGCTGTTTGACCGCGAGTCGCTGAATGCCGAACTGGAGAAAATCGAGAAGCCTGCCGGGATCAGCAACCCGAAAGACTTCCGTAACGAAATCGTCAACTTCGTGCTGCGCGCCAGAGCGCACAACAACGGACGTAACCCGAACTGGACCAGCTACGAAAAACTGCGCACGGTTATCGAGAAGAAAATGTTCTCCAACACCGAGGAGCTGCTGCCGGTCATTTCGTTTAACGCCAAAACCTCAACCGACGAGCAGAAAAAGCACGACGACTTTGTCGACCGCATGATGGAGAAAGGCTATACCCGCAAGCAGGTTCGCCTGCTCTGTGAGTGGTACCTGCGCGTGCGGAAATCGTCTTAAAACAAGTGCCCGGTGGCGCTCGCGCTTACCGGGCCAACAAAATGTCCGGCACTTACGGACGCTGCAAGTTGGCAAATGCAGTACGGGGGAACTATGACCTGGTTTATAGATCGGCGTCTTAACGGCAAAAACAAGAGCACGGTGAACCGCCAGCGCTTCCTGCGTCGTTATAAATCGCAAATTAAACAGTCGATCTCCGAGGCCATCAACAAACGCTCGGTGACCGACGTCGACAGCGGCGAATCCGTCTCCATCCCTACCGATGACATCAGCGAACCGATGTTTCATCAGGGGCGTGGCGGCCTACGCCATCGCGTACACCCAGGTAACGATCATTTTGTTCAGAACGACCGCATCGAGCGCCCTCAGGGCGGAGGCGGCGGCTCGGGAAGCGGCCAGGGCCAGGCCAGCCAGGACGGCGAAGGCCAGGACGAATTTGTCTTTCAGATTTCGAAGGACGAATACCTCGATCTGCTGTTTGAGGACCTGGCGCTGCCGAATCTGAAAAAGAACCAGCACCGCCAGTTGAATGAATACAAAACGCACCGCGCGGGCTATACCGCCAACGGCGTGCCCGCCAACATCAGCGTCGTGCGTTCGTTGCAAAATTCGCTGGCGCGCCGCACCGCAATGACCGCCGGCAAGCGGCGTGAACTGCACGAGCTGGAAACCAGCCTGAAGGTGGTCGAAAACACCGAGCCGGCGCAACTGCTGGAAGAGGAGCGCCTGCGTAAGGAAATTGCGGAACTGCGCGCAAAAATCGATCGCGTGCCGTTTATTGACACGTTCGACCTGCGCTACAAGAACTATGAAAAACGCCCGGAGCCCTCGAGCCAGGCCGTGATGTTCTGCCTGATGGACGTCTCAGGCTCGATGGATCAGGCCACCAAAGACATGGCGAAGCGTTTCTATATCCTGCTCTATCTGTTCCTGAGCAGAACCTATAAGAACGTGGAGGTGGTCTATATTCGCCACCATACCCAGGCGAAGGAGGTCGATGAGCATGAGTTCTTTTATTCGCAGGAAACCGGGGGGACCATCGTTTCCAGCGCGCTGAAGCTGATGGATGAGGTGGTAAAAGAGCGCTACGACCCGGCGCAGTGGAACATCTACGCCGCGCAGGCCTCCGATGGCGATAACTGGGCGGATGACTCGCCGCTGTGTCACGACATTCTGGCGAAGAAGATTTTGCCGGTGGTGCGTTACTACAGCTACATCGAAATTACCCGCCGTGCCCACCAGACGCTGTGGCGGGAATATGAGCACCTTCAGTCGATGTTCGACAACTTTGCAATGCAGCACATTCGCGATCAGGATGATATCTATCCGGTGTTCAGGGAGCTTTTCCACAAGCAGTCCGCCACCAGCGGCGCATAATGCAACAGCCAGCGATAGCGCTGGCTGTTTTCTTCATCCGCTCACCTTCATGCAGTCCAGATTTTTGCCGATCAGCATGGTGCAGTTTCGGCCGCTCTGTTTCCCCCGGTAAAGCGCCATATCCGCCCTCTCCAGCACTTCCCGCAGCGGTTCACCGCGATGCACGCGCGAAAGGCCGGTGGTAAAGGTAACGCGTACGGTATGCTCGCCCGACACGGTACTCACCTCAGCGGTAGAGCGGCGTAAGCGCTCCGCCGCCGTAGTGGCTTCACGATCGCTTTTCGCCCGCAGAAGAATAATGAACTCTTCGCCACCGTAGCGATAGACCGACTCGGACCGCCGCACGTTATCTTCCAGATGCAGCGCCAGCGAGCGCAGCACCGCGTCCCCCGTCAGATGCCCATAGTTATCGTTCACCTTTTTGAAGTGATCGATATCCAGCAGCATCAGGTAAAGCCCCGACGCTTCCTGCCCCGCGTTCATCGCGTCGAAAGATTCATCCAGAATGCGGCGCAGCGGCAGGCCCGTAAGCGCGTCGTAGCTGGTGCGCAGCTGCAGCAGGTGGACCTTGTAGAGAGAAAGCGCTTCGGTGAAGCCCAGCAGCGCCTTTTCGAACGCATCGTAAGAGTGCGAACTGACGTCCCGAGCGTCAATGGCGGTGATGATTTGCTGACAGGCATAATGCACTTTACGGTGATGCGTCGAAATATCGAGCAGGTAATGCCTGTCGCCTCGCTCTTCCAGCAGCTGGGCATTCAGCCATTGGCCAAACTCGCAGTGCTGGTGTGCATCCTCGTGGGTGATTTCCATCAGCTCCACGTCTCTGCTGGCAACGTAGCGCAATACGGTGACCAGCCATTTAAAATGGGCATCGGTGGATTGGTTCAGGCCGATAAGGGTAGTATCTATTTCCCTGAATTTTCTGTTCACAAGCGCTCCTGCTAATGAGTGAAATCAGATCTAATAGTAACAATCCGTGCCTCAATATTTGTCAGCAAGCGTATATAAGCTCAAGAGTCATATCCCGCGCGGTGAAAGGAAATATGCTACTGTAGTGCTCCCACTGAATGATCTATCGCAGAGTCATAACGTTATGTCTGAAGAGATAAAAGGCACCGCGACACACCGGCAGCTTATCTCGCTGCTATCGCAGCAAGGGGCAAAATTTCGCGTCGTCGATCATGAGCCCGTAGGTAAATGCGAAGCGGTGAGTGAAATTCGCGGAACAGAGCTGAAGCAGGGTGCGAAAGCGCTGGTGTGTAAGGTGAAGGGAAACGGGGTGAAGAAGCACGTGCTGGCGATCCTGGCGGCCGATCAGCAGGCCGATTTAAGCCAGCTTGCCGGTCATTTTGGCGGGCTTAAAGCCTCCCTCGCCAGCCCTGCCGAGGTAGACGCCCTCACCGCCTGCGTATTCGGCGCAATCCCGCCGTTTAGCTTCCACCCGGACCTTACGCTGGTCGCCGATCCGCTGCTGTTTGAACGCGTGGACGAGATCGCCTTCAACGCCGGCCTGCTGGAAAAATCCGTGATTATGGATACCCAGGACTACCTGCGCATTGCGTGTCCTGAGCTGGTGACGTTTCGCCGAGGCTAGCGCACCCGGCTGGCTTATCGGTCAGCCGCGTTTTTCCAGCAACAGCACGGACGCCACCAGTATGATGGCAATAGTGATAAAGGCTGAGGTGATTATCAGCGTTTCAACAAACATATGGTCGTTCATCGCGGTGGCCTTTAAACGGTGCACAACCTCGTTTTATCCTCCGTAAATGACAGCAGCATGACGGTTTGTCGTTAATCTTATAAAAGCGTTTCAGAAGCGCTATCCGCGCAAATTAAGCAGGCTTACTTTTGGCAAGGATGATTCATGTTAGATCCGACTCTCTTAATCCTGATGGGGCTCGCCGCGCTGGGCTTTATCAGCCATAACACCACCGTGGCCGTCTCAATCCTCGTACTGATCATCGTGCGCGTTACCCCGCTAAACGGCTTTTTCCCGTGGATCGAAAAACAGGGCCTGACGGTCGGGATTATCATTCTGACCATTGGGGTGATGGCGCCTATCGCCAGCGGCACGCTGCCCGCCTCAACGCTGCTACACTCCTTCGTCAACTGGAAATCGCTTGTGGCGATAGCCGTGGGCGTTTTCGTCTCCTGGCTTGGCGGCCGCGGCGTCACGCTGATGAGCTCCCAGCCGACGCTGGTTGCCGGGCTGCTGGTCGGTACGGTGCTGGGCGTTGCCCTGTTCCGCGGCGTGCCGGTCGGTCCGCTGATTGCCGCCGGGCTGGTGTCGCTGTTTATCGGGAAGTCGTAGCCAGGCTGGCCGCGTAGCGCGCTGGCGTCTGCCCTAGCCCTTTCCTGAACATGGTAATAAACGCGGTCGTGGAGTCATAGCCCAGCGCCTGCGCGGTCTGCTGGACGGATTTTCCGCTTATCAGCAGCTGCAGCGCCACAATCAGCTGGAGCTGGTGCCGCCAGCGGCGAAAGCTGAGGCCCGTCTCTTTAACCACCAGGCGCGCGAGGTTTCGCTCGCTCATCGCGAAGTGACGCGCCCACTGCGCCAGCGTCTGCCACTCGGCGGGCCGTTCGGCCATGGTTTCGCTCATCTGACGAATTTTAGGATGAGGCGAAACGGGAAGCTGTAAATGCTCCTGGGGCTGCAGCGGCAGCTCGTCAAAAAGCACGTTCACCAGGCGCGACGTGGCCGGGTGATTCAGGCTCTCCCGCGTTTTTTCTGCCAGGGAGAGGATCAGCTCCCGCACCAGGGGCGAGATTTTGAGCGTGCAGCAGCGCTCCGGCAGGCTCACCGCGCCCGGCTCGATAAATAAAAAGCAGAGCTGCGCGCTCGGGGTCGCTTTGTTGCTGTGCGGCAGCTGTCCCGGTATCCACACCGCATACTGTGGGGGCACCATCAGCATCGCATTTTCAACTTCGCAGGTTATTGCCCCGCCAAGCGCCAGAATCAGCTGTCCCTTGCGGTGCTGGTGCAGGGGAATATGCTGCTCCTCGGCCACCACGCGAACGCGAAATGCCACCGCCGCGTCGTGCTGGCTGTCGGGATCGTAGCCATCGAGTCCCAGGCCGATCATCATGTTGTCCGATATTAGCGATAAACTGTCATTTTAGCCTGATTTCAACCACCGAGAAAATCGGTATCGTATGGCCTTGCCTGAACGTATGAGAAAACAATGAGTACTGATATTCGAACTTCCGGGAAACAGGGTGCGCTGCTGATCGCGGGCATCCTGATGATTGCCACCACGCTGCGCGTGACCTTTACGGGCGCGGCCCCGCTGCTGGACACCATCCGCCAGGATTACGGCCTCAGCACGGCGCAGACCGGGCTGCTGACCACGCTGCCGCTGCTGGCGTTTGCGCTGGTCTCTCCGCTTGCTGCCGGCGTTGCGCGCCGCATAGGCATGGAGCGCAGCCTGTTTATTGCCATGCTGCTGATTTGCGCCGGGATTGCCGTTCGCTCCCTGCCCTCGGCCACCATGCTGTTTGCGGGAACGGCGGCAATAGGCTGCGGCATTGCGCTGGGTAACGTCCTGCTTCCGGGACTGATTAAGCGGGATTTCCCCGGCCAGGTCGCAAGGCTGACGGGAGCCTATTCCCTGACGATGGGGGCCGCCGCCGCGCTCGGCTCCGCGCTGATCGTCCCTCTGGCGCTGGGCGGAGCCGGCTGGCACGGCGCGCTGCTGATGCTGATGATTTTCCCGCTGGCCGCGCTATTGCTCTGGCTGCCGCAGTGGCGCCGGACGCCTCCCGCAACGGTCACGGGCGCGGGCGCGCTCCATAACCGCGCCATCTGGCGCTCGGCGCTCGCCTGGCAGGTAACGCTGTTCCTCGGCATTAACTCGCTGATCTACTATGTGATTATCGGCTGGCTTCCGGCGATTCTGCTTAGCCATGGCTACAGCGAAACCGAGGCGGGCTCCATGCACGGCCTGTTGCAGTTGGCCACGGCGGTTCCGGGCCTCGCGGTACCGCTGCTCCTGCACCGCCTGAAGGATCAGCGCGGGATCGCCGGGCTGGTTGCGATGATGTGCGCCGTCAGCGCGGCGGGCTTTTGGTTCGCTCCCGGCATGGCCGTGGTCTGGACGTTGATTTTCGGCTTTGGCTCCGGGGCGACCATGATCCTTGGCCTGACGTTTATCGGCCTGCGCGCCAGCTCGGCCCATCAGGCAGCGGCACTGTCGGGAATGGCGCAGTCGATTGGCTATTTGCTGGCGGCCTGCGGGCCACCGCTGATGGGAAAAATTCACGATACCGCAGGGGACTGGCACATTCCGCTGATGGCCTGCGCGCTGGCCGCCGTCGTGATGGCCGCCTGCGGCGTGCTTGCCGGGCGCGATCGGGAGATTACCCCCCGTTAAAAATGACAAAGGCAGACCATCGGGTCTGCCTTTTTTCACCCGCGCGCGGCGCGCAGCATCGCCTGCACCAGCACCACCGGACGCCCGTCAAGCGCGGCGCGCTCGTGCTGGAACAGAGTGATGACGAAGAACGGGTGCGTGATCAGCTCTGCAGCACGGATGTCGCCCTGCTCGTCCCAGCCCGTCACGCGCATATCGCCGCTCTCCAGCTCCTGCGCAAATTCCGGCGACACGCCATAGTTGCAGTGGTAGCCCTCAACAATCTCCGGTTTGCCGTAGGCCTTGGCAATCAGCGTGTTGTTGCGCAGCTCAATGCCGTCCGTTTTTTCCACCAGCGAACAGGCCAGCGGCGCAATCACCATGGTTCCTTCACTGTCGGTTTCGGCGTGTCCGGTATCGCGCCAGCCCAGCACGTTGCGAGCATATTCAATCAGCGCATGCTGGAACCCACCGCAGGTGCCGAGGAAAGGAATGCTATTTTCACGCGCGTAGCGTGCGGCGATGAATGCCGCCTCAGCGTTTTTATACGGGCTTGCCGGAACCAGCCAGATGGCGTCGTAACCCACCAGATCTTCGGGGCTGGTCAGCTCGGTCGTCGCAAGCCAGTCGTAATCAGCGGTGAGGTCCAGAACGGCCGCTGCATCATCAATTGCCAGAGGGATCGCCTGATGCGCAACCACGTCGGGGTTGTAATCGCCCACGAGGGCAATGCGCAGCGTTGTTTTAACCGGGGAGAGTTCCATGAGTGGTTCCTTACGCCAGAGTTTTATCCGATAACATAAGGAACCTCAGACTACCGATCTTTTGTATTTATCACAATACCTTAAATTGGGAGGGGCAGCGCAAAGTGCTATAGTGTTGGGCGAACGGTATGTGTGGTAAGGAGGAAAAATGATCCAGTGCAAGCGAGTGTACGAAGAGGCAAGCGCGGCAGACGGCTACCGGGTGCTGGTTGATAAACTCTGGCCGCGTGGGGTGAAAAAAACCGACCTTGCGTATGATGAATGGTGCAAAACGCTGACGCCCTCAAGCGAGCTGCGTAAAGCCTTCCACGGTGAAACGATGGATTTTTCGCACTTCAGCAAGGCCTATCGGCAGGAGCTGGCGCAGCATAAAGAGGAAGGCATGCGCCTCGCGGAGATAGCGAAAAAGCAGACCGTCACGCTGCTGTACGGCGCGAAGAATACGCAGCAAAATCACGCCCTGGTGCTGGCCGACTGGCTGCGCCATCTTTAATCAGAAAAGGGCCAGCTCATCGCGCGCCTGCGCCACGTCATCCGGCGCGAGCGGCATCAGGTGCTCCGAGCGCACAAACGCAAAGCCATGTTGATTATCAAAGGCATAAACGTCCCCCGTCACCAGCCACAGCGCGCGATCCGCCGTGGTCGGCAACTGCGTCATGACGCCGTTTACCGGGTTTAAAAAACGCTGTCCGGGCTGGCACAGGCCGAATAATTCGACTGACTTACCGATATTACGACGCCCTGCCGTCGTACGAGCGCCGATGACGATCGCCAGGCTGCCCGATTTAAGCTGAAACATACTTCTCTCGCGGTGAATTACTTCAGATAGTGATTGAGATAAATCCTAAAGAGAAGTGTATCGCACTCGCCATCCGTCTGTCACCTGGCGGGTTGCGGGTGGTCGCGACGATAGAGTTCCCACTCATCAATCACCTCGCCGCCGGGTAATTTGCACTCCGTACGCACGCCCTGCGGGCTTTGAATCGGGATCTGCTCTCCGCCTTTTTCCAGACAGTACACAGACGCCGGGTTTGCCATGCCGATCGCGTGCGGGGGTTTTGGGGCATCCGGCGGCGTTGGTGCAGTACTGCAGGCCGCGAGCGGCAGCGCCATAGCCAGTAACAGATATCTCATCGTAACGATCCTTTAAGTGACTCGAAAACCTAAGGGTAACGCGCTTTCTCCATGATTTCTCCATTAAACCTGCACTTTTCTGCGCTAACGTATCGCCTGTTCTCGATTTGACCAGAGAGCATCATTCCGTAATCAAGATGTTTGGCCCCGTTTCAACGACGGGGCATTTTTTTCATCTCCTCCCCGCACTTTGCTCACGAATATATTAAATTTTTTAACTTCATGTTTTACTATGGCAGGAGCCCAATATTTCAGCACAACATGCAGATGCGGACATCTTCTGTATGGGAGTCTATCTACCGTCATGTCAGATGTTATCCTTGCCCGCGTTTCAGAAACCCTCAGCACCGAGCAATCCCTTGAAAGCCTCGTCCGCCAGCTCCTGGAGATGCTGGAGATGGTGTCTGATATGGAGTCAACCTACCTGACCAAAGTCGACATTAACGCCCGGCTGCAGCATATTTTATACGCGCGAAACAGCAAACAGATGCAGATCCCGGAGGGGCTGAGCGTTCCGTGGGGTGAAACGCTGTGCAAGCGCGCAATAGACAGCGGCACGCTCTTTAGCAATGAGGTGGCAGAACGATGGCCGGAGTGTGAAGCAGCGAAAGCCCTGGGTATTACCAGCTACATGAGCATTCCCATTCATCTGGCTGATGGTTCGCTCTACGGCACCCTCTGCGCCACCAGCACGCAAAAGAAGCAGCTTAGCGAGCGCGGCGAGCAGGTGCTCAGGCTGTTTGCCGGACTGATTGCCCAATACATTCAGAAAGAGTCGCTGGTTGCGCAGCTGCGCGAGGCGAATGCGGCGCTCATCGCGCACGCCTATACGGACGCCCTCACCGGCCTGCCTAACCGTCGGGCCATTTTTGAAAACCTCACCACGCTCTTCTCGCTGGCGCGGCACCTGAAGCGCAACGCCGCAATCGCCTTTATCGATCTGGATAATTTCAAGCTCATTAACGATCGCTTCGGGCATGAAGCGGGCGACCAGTTCCTGATTGAGGTTGGAAAACGGCTGACCGAAGGCCAAACGCAGGACGAGATTATCGGCCGCCTGGGTGGCGATGAATTTCTGGTGGCGTGCCTGTGCGAAAACGGCAGGAGCGGCGAGCGTGAACAGCTCAACCTGCTGAAAACCCGACTTAGCGCGCGTATTGCTGGAGAATACTGGCTTGGCGAGGTTCATCTGATTTATCCCGGTGCCAGCCTTGGCGTGATTGCGGTTGACCCGGCCAGCACCGATGCGGACAGCGCCCTGCGCGCCGCTGACAGCGCGATGTATCAGGATAAAAAATCAAAAAGCAAAACGCACTTTCTCGCCGTGGATTAACCTCGTACACTCTATGGCGTTACGTAAACCGAAACAGGTGAAAGCATGAGAATAGGGATCGTTTTTCCGGTCGTCATTTTTATTACGGCGGTGGTATTTTTGGCATGGTTTTTTGTTGGCGGTTACGCCGCGCCGGGGGCATAGATGAGAAAAACAACCCTGATCATGCTGGTTGTGGCCGTCGTGGCCGTAGCGGGTTCGCAGTTCAGCTGGTGGTAACCCAACGTAAAAAGGCCGCCATCGGCAGCCTTTTTCATTCTATCGCCAGGTTTAGCTTTTGATTTTTCTGTAGATAAACAGAACAACCAGCGCGCCAATCACCGCAACGGCAAAGCTGCCAAAGTTGAAGCCATCGACTTTACCAAAACCGAACAGCGTACTGATCCAGCCGCCAACTACCGCACCGACAATACCGAGTATCACGGTGACGATAAAACCACCGCCATCTTTGCCCGGCATGATCCACTTCGCCAGAATCCCCGCAATCAGCCCAAAGATAATCCAGGATAAAATTCCCATCGTTTTCCTCTCCGCATGGTTTTAGTCATTAAATCAACGACACGGAAAAGAATAGCACAGGATTTGAGAAAGGAAATTTGTGATATACATCACATCAATGTTTCGGACGATTTTTGCTCAGAAAAATTTGTCGTACCACACGAAATGTGGGGTTGCATCTTTTGTTGAGAAAGATTATCTTTCTCAACACTGAATAGTTGAGCAAATCACTCAGGTATTCAGTACGACATTGCTCACATTGCTTCCAGTATTTCTTGCCCACTTTTTAGTGGGCTTTTTTTTGCCTGGCGTTGCTATCGACAAGATGGACAAGCGTCGCCGTGGCGCAAAGAATATAGCCAAACAGTTCGGTCCCCTCTTCCACCATGTTTTTCACTATTCGCAGATAGCCGTCCTGAAGAAGGTTATGCCAGAGTATCCCCATGCCAAACAGGCGGGAAAAGACCAGCACGGCCAGCAATCCTGAAAGCATGATCCCCCAGCACGGCGTGCGCGTGTATTCCACAAGCTGCTGAACCGCCCTTGCGGGATGCCGTGCCACGCTCGTTACGGCGACCGCTGCCACACCCAGCGCAAACCACACCCAGCTGCCGTGGGAAATCATGTCAAATAGCGCATCCAGCTCGCGGATCAGCATCGACATAAAAAAACCTGCAATGAGGATATTGCACGCGCGCATCGCGCCGCTGCGCCGGGCAAGCCACAGGTGGACGCCAACGATCGCTGCGAGCAGGCTTTCCTGCACAATTTCGGTGACGGAGATTTCTGAAAGACCGTTGTTAAAGAGATTCACATCGAGATGCAGGCAGAGGATGGCAATCAGTACCGCGAGCGAGGAAAAGACGAACTGGAGAATGGGTTTGAGTAATAGCATTAGATACAACATGGTTATTAAAAGGACCATCTTATCCTGCTTAACCCGTCCAACCTTTTCGATCCGTGCTACAAATGCCCCATTTGATTAACATTAATGGCTATTTTCCTGCAGACAAATAAGCGTGCGTTGCCAGGGCGCCAGTTGCTGATGTCCGCTCATCGCGCCGAGCGGACAGTAAACTCAAGCGGCCTGCAGGAAAATCCAGCGTCGCATTATTGCCCTTCGTCTTCCCTACCGTAATAAAGCTTACCCAGCTTTATGAGCGGCCTGCCCTGCGATTTACGATGCATATTGGTATCGCGCAGCGAATAGACACAGCCGCAGTATTCTTGCTGATAAAACTGCTCGCGCTTGCTGATTTCAATCATCCGCGACGATCCCCCCTGCTTGCGCCAGTTGTAATCCCAGTACACCATTCCAGGGTAATGCGCGGCGGCGCGTTGTCCGCAGTCGTTAATCTGCTGCATATTCTTCCAGCGGGAAATTCCGAGAGAGCTGCTGATGACGCTAAAACCGTGTTCCGCCGCATACAGCGCCGTGCGCTCAAAGCGCATATCAAAGCACATGGTGCAGCGAACGCCGCGCTCCGGCTCCCACTCCATCCCTTTCGCGCGGGCAAACCAGTTGTCGGTGTCGTAATCTGCATCGACAAAAGGCACGCCATGTTTTTCAGCGAAACGGATATTCTCCTCCTTGCGAATGAGATATTCCTTCTGCGGATGAATGTTTGGGTTGTAGAAGAAGATGGTGTACTCAATCCCCGAGGCCTGAATGGCCTCCATTACCTCCCCGGAACAGGGGGCGCAGCAGGAGTGAAGTAACAATTTATTTGCGCCGTTAGGGAGTTCAAGTTTTGGTCGTTCAAATTTATCGATAGCCATCATTCACATTCAGCAAAAGTGTGTTTGCAGAAATTGTAGCGTATTCACGAGGAGGATTTTACTTTTTACCTGCCCCTGTTGCTGCCCGCTCCGCTCGGCAACGCTCAGACGACTTGAGATAGGCCCTTGAATATTCCCGCTGGCAATAAAACGATGGCGTTATTTTATTAATCGTTTTTCAGCTTGATCTTCCCTAATGAACGCCAAAGAAGTTCTTTGTCGCTATCTTTAAGATGCGTCTGGTTAAGCTGTTGGATAAATTTATTTTTGTCGGCGCAGGCCTCGTCGGTGGATAACCTGGCGCGGATAGCTGCAAGAATACGGCTATTTAATACGCTAATGCTATTTCTGACTTTATCCAGCGGTTGAGGTTTCCAGCCCGTTTCCGGGAGAGATAACCAATCTGCTCGGTAACGGTACTGTATTGCCTTTGCGACGTCCATTTGCGCCCGTATGAAAGGTGTTACCGACTCTCTGTCTAAACCTAACTTTTCAGCCTCGAGCATTGAGTCAAACAAGACTCGGTCTTCCTGATGCAAATCTTCGATAGGGAGATGATTGCTGGCTTTATAACCTGCGACATCCTTCATATACGATAATCGCTGGTTTATCAGTGCGCCCACATCGTCGTTCTGAGTTTGCATCGCCATCGACGTTGCAGAAAATAACATTCCAGCCAAGAGTAAAAGCCCTCCCGTAAATTTACTTCCCATGTGCATCCTCTCTTTATGCAGAGCATAAGTCAGCCATCTATGGTTCAGTCTACCATGGTATTTACCGTATCGATTGGCGCTAAAGCCTGCGGTTATAGCTCTATTTATCGATATACAGCATCCGGAAAATCGTTCAGCTTAAGGTATATATATTCGTAAACGCCGTTGATGAAATATGAAAATTGAAGGGTGAGTTTGCGAAGACATTTGCGCGTCGTAAGTATTCTGTCTTGAGATGATTACATTACCAGAGAACACAACAAGGTATCGGTACACACAGCGGGGAGAAATCAGGCAGATTTTGGGTTAAAAAAAACGGGAGCCTATCCGCTCCCGTTCTCGTTTAACCCATCAAGTGGATTACATGTTCGCGATAATCGCGTCACCAAACTCTGAACATTTCAGCAGCTTAGCGCCTTCCATCAGACGTTCGAAGTCATAGGTGACGGTTTTCGCGTTAATCGCGCCTTCCATACCTTTAACGATCAGGTCTGCGGCTTCGAACCATTCCATATGGCGCAGCATCATCTCAGCGGACAGGATGATGGAGCCTGGGTTTACTTTGTCCTGGCCCGCGTATTTCGGCGCGGTGCCGTGGGTCGCTTCGAACAGCGCGCACTCGTCGCCGATGTTCGCGCCTGGGGCGATACCGATACCGCCAACCTGCGCCGCCAGGGCGTCGGAGATGTAGTCACCGTTCAGGTTCATACAGGCGATAACGTCGTATTCCGCAGGACGCAGCAGGATCTGCTGCAGGAACGCATCGGCGATCACATCTTTAATGACGATCTCTTTGCCGGTGTTCGGGTTCTTGATTTTCTGCCACGGGCCGCCGTCGATCGGCTCGCCACCGAACTCTTCGGTCGCCAGCTGGTAGCCCCAGTCTTTGAACGCGCCCTCGGTGAACTTCATGATGTTGCCTTTGTGCACCAGGGTTACGGAGTCACGGTCGTTGGTGATCGCGTATTCAATCGCCGCACGCACCAGACGCTTGGTCCCCTCTTCGGAGCACGGCTTGATGCCGATACCGCAATGTTCAGGGAAGCGAATTTTCTTCACGCCCATCTCTTCGCGCAGGAATTTAATCACTTTTTCTGCGTCAGCAGAGTCCGCTTTCCACTCGATACCCGCGTAGATGTCTTCGGAGTTTTCACGGAAGATAACCATGTCGGTCAGCTCTGGGTGCTTAACCGGGCTTGGGGTGCCCTGGTAGTAACGCACCGGGCGCAGACACACGTACAGGTCCAGCTCCTGGCGCAGCGCCACGTTCAGGGAGCGAATACCGCCGCCAACTGGCGTGGTCAGTGGGCCTTTAATAGCAACGCGGTAATCGCGGATCAGGTCCAGCGTCTCTGCCGGCAGCCAGACGTCCTGGCCATAAACGTGAGTAGATTTTTCACCGGTGTAAATTTCCATCCAGGAAATTTTACGCTCGCCTTTGTAGGCTTTCTCAACAGCGGCATCAACCACTTTCAGCATTGCCGGGGTAACGTCAACGCCGATGCCGTCGCCTTCGATGAACGGAATAATCGGGTTGTGAGGAACGTTAATCTTGCCGTTTTGCAGGGTGATCTTTTTACCTTCCGCCGGAACAACTACTTTGCTTTCCATTAACCTCTCCTTCGAGCGCTTCTGGTTGTTACTGATCTTATGTTAATAAATTGTAATGAGCCTTCCGATAGTACCTGAATGTCCCGCGCCATGAAAGGTCTTCGTTATTAGGCTATAATGCGGCAATTGATAAAGCCTGAAAATACCATGAAGAAAACTTCTTTTAGAAAACACCGGGTTGAGCGATTCAGCTCACAACACGCCGCCAGAAGACCGCAAGAAAACCAGCCAGCGCGGGTCATCCTGTTCAATAAACCCTACGACGTGCTGCCGCAGTTCACCGATGAAGCCGGGCGCAGCACGCTGAAGGATTACATTCCCGTTCAGGGCGTTTACGCCGCCGGGCGCCTGGATCGCGACAGCGAAGGGCTGCTGGTCTTGACCAACAACGGCGCGCTGCAGGCGAAGCTCACCCAGCCGGGCAAACGCACCGGAAAAATCTACTACGTACAGGTAGAAGGCGAGCCCACGCAGGAGGCCATTAGCGCACTGCGCGAGGGCGTAACTCTCAACGATGGCCCCACGCTGCCCGCCGGCGTCGAGCTTGTAGCCGAGCCTGACTGGCTGTGGCCGCGCAATCCGCCGATCCGCGAGCGTAAGTCCATACCCACAAGCTGGCTTAAAATTACGCTTTACGAAGGACGCAACCGCCAGGTTCGGCGCATGACCGCCCACGTCGGCTTCCCGACCCTGCGCCTGATTCGCTACGCCATGGGCAGCTATACGCTCGACGCGCTAAAAAATGGTGAATGGCGCGACGTCGCCCCCTAAGGAGAATGTATGTTCAAGCCCCACGTCACGGTCGCCTGCGTGGTACACGCGCAGGGTAAATTTTTGGTAGTAGAAGAGACGATCGGCGGCAAAGCGCTGTGGAACCAGCCCGCCGGGCATCTTGAAGCCGATGAAACGCTGCTGCAGGCCGCTAAGCGTGAGCTGTGGGAGGAGACCGGGATCCGCGCGGAGCCTCAGCACTTCATCCGCATGCACCAGTGGATTGCCCCGGACCATACCCCTTTCCTGCGTTTCTTATTCGCTGTCGAACTTAGCGAAACATGCGCTACTGAGCCGCACGATGACGATATCGATCGCTGCCTGTGGGTGACGGCTGAAGAGATCCTGAACGCGCCAAACCTGCGCTCGCCGCTGGTTGCCGAAAGCATCCGCTGCTGGCAGTCTGCGGGTCGCCTTCCGCTGGAGGTCATAGGAGAATTTAACTGGCCGTTTACAGAGGGTGCCAACGGTGGGGGCGCGTGATAGAATACGCCGCCTTGAAGTTCAATGTCGTGAGTATTCCATGTCAGATAACAGCCAGAAAAAAGTGATCGTCGGCATGTCCGGCGGTGTCGATTCCTCCGTTTCCGCCTACCTGTTACAGCAACAGGGCTATAAGGTGGAGGGCCTGTTCATGAAGAACTGGGAGGAAGACGATGGCGAGGAATACTGTACTGCCGCAGCGGATCTCGCCGATGCGCAGGCCGTGTGCGATAAGCTCGGCATTGAGCTGCACACCGTCAACTTTGCCGCAGAATACTGGGATAACGTGTTTGAGCTCTTCCTCGAAGAGTACAAAGCGGGCCGCACGCCGAACCCGGATATTCTGTGCAACAAAGAGATCAAATTTAAAGCCTTCCTGGAATTTGCCGCAGAAGATTTGGGCGCAGACTACATTGCGACCGGTCACTACGTGCGCCGCGCCGATGTAAATGGCAAAAGCCAGCTGCTGCGCGGCCTGGACGGCAACAAAGACCAGAGCTACTTCCTCTATACGCTGAGCCACGAACAGATTGCCCAGAGCCTGTTCCCGGTCGGCGAGCTGGAAAAGCCGGAAGTGCGCAAAATCGCCGAAGAACTTGATCTGATCACCGCGAAGAAAAAAGACTCAACCGGTATCTGCTTTATCGGCGAGCGTAAATTCCGCGAGTTCCTCGGCCGCTACCTGCCCGCGCAGCCGGGCAAAATCGTGACCGTGGACGGCGACGAAATTGGCCAACACCAGGGCCTGATGTACCACACCCTCGGCCAGCGTAAAGGCCTGGGCATCGGCGGCACCAAAGAAGGCAGCGAAGACCCGTGGTACGTTGTCGATAAAGACGTCGAAAACAACATTCTGATCGTCGCGCAGGGGCACGACCATCCGCGCCTGATGTCCGTTGGGCTGATTGCCCAGCAGCTGCACTGGGTCGATCGCGAGCCGCTTCAGGGCACGCTGCGCTGCACGGTAAAAACCCGCTATCGCCAGACCGACATCCCGTGCACCGTGACCGCGCTGGGCGACGATCGCATTGAGGTGCGTTTCGACGAACCGGTTTCTGCCGTCACGCCCGGCCAGTCCGCCGTGTTCTACAGCGGTGAAATCTGCCTGGGCGGCGGAATTATTGAACAGCGCCAGCCGCTGCCAGCCGTTTAAAACGATTACACACATAAAGGAGAGCGTGTGGCGAAGAACTACTACGACATCACCCTGGCGCTGGCGGGAATTTGCCAGTCAGCCCGTCTGGTGCAACAGCTCGCGCATCAGGGTCATTGCGACGCTGACGCCCTGCACGTTTCACTTAATAGCGTCATCGATCTCAACCCAGGCTCGACGATTGGCGTATTTGGCGGCAGTGAAACCAACCTTCGCCTCGGTCTGGAAACGCTTCTCGGCGTGCTCAACGCCAGCAACCGCCAGGGACTCAACGCGGAGCTCACCCGCTACACGCTTAGCCTGATGGTTCTCGAACGTAAGCTCAGCGCCGCAAAAGGCGCGCTGGACACCCTCGGCGATCGCATCGCCGGGCTGCAGCGCCAGCTCGATCACTTCGACCTGCAGTCCGAAACGCTGCTGAGCGCCATGGCCGGTATCTACGTTGACGTGATCAGCCCGCTGGGGCCGCGCATTCAGGTCACCGGCTCACCTGCGGTTCTGCAAAGCCCGCAGGTTCAGGCGAAGGTTCGCGCCTCGCTGCTGGCCGGCATTCGTGCCGCCGTGCTGTGGCACCAGGTTGGCGGTGGCCGCCTGCAGCTGATGTTCTCTCGTAATCGCCTGACGACTCAGGCAAAACAAATTCTTGCTCATTGTTAACCTCCCGGAGTTGCGAATTATGGAATTATCCTCACTGACCGCCGTATCCCCTGTCGACGGACGCTACGGCGATAAAGTCAGCGCGCTGCGCGGGATCTTCAGCGAATATGGCCTGCTGAAGTTCCGTGTTCAGGTTGAAGTACGCTGGCTGCAAAAGCTGGCCGCCCAGGCAGCAATCAAGGAAGTTCCTGCTTTTGATGAAAAGGCAAACGATTACCTTGATCGAATCGTTGCCGGGTTTAACGAAGAAGACGCCGCGCGCATTAAGACCATCGAGCGCACCACCAACCACGACGTGAAGGCGGTTGAATACTTCCTCAAAGAGAAAGTTGAAAGCGTTCCAGCCCTGCACGCGGTGTCTGAGTTTATTCACTTCGCCTGTACCTCTGAAGACATCAACAACCTCTCCCACGCGCTGATGCTCTCCACCGCGCGCAAAGAGGTTGTTCTGCCGTACTGGCGTAAAATTATTGATGCGGTGAAAGCGCTGTCCGTGGAATACCGCGACATTCCGCTGCTCTCCCGTACCCACGGCCAGCCAGCCACTCCATCCACCATGGGGAAAGAGATGGCGAACGTGGCGTACCGCATGGAGCGCCAGTATCGCCAGCTGGAGCAGGTTGAAATTCTGGGCAAAATCAACGGTGCGGTCGGCAACTACAACGCCCACATTGCCGCTTACCCGGAAGTGGACTGGCACCAGTTCAGCGAAGAGTTCGTGACCTCTCTGGGCATTCAGTGGAACCCGTACACCACGCAGATTGAGCCGCACGACTACATCGCCGAGCTGTTCGACTGCATCGCGCGCTTCAACACCATCCTGATCGACTTCGATCGCGACGTGTGGGGCTACATCGCGCTGAACCACTTCAAGCAGAAAACCATCGCCGGTGAAATCGGCTCTTCCACCATGCCGCACAAGGTCAACCCGATTGACTTCGAGAACTCCGAAGGCAACCTGGGGCTGTCAAATGCGGTGCTGCAGCACATGGCCAGCAAGCTGCCGGTTTCCCGCTGGCAGCGCGACCTGACCGACTCCACCGTGCTGCGTAACCTGGGCGTGGGCATTGGCTACGCGCTGATCGCCTACCAGTCAACCCTAAAGGGCGTGAGCAAGCTGGAAGTTAACCGCGATCGCCTGCTGGACGAGCTGGATCACAACTGGGAAGTGCTGGCGGAGCCGATTCAGACCGTGATGCGCCGCTACGGGATCGAAAAGCCGTACGAAAAGCTGAAGGAGCTGACCCGCGGCAAGCGCGTTGACGCCGAAGGCATGAAACAGTTCATCGACGGGCTGGAACTGCCGGAAGAAGAAAAGACGCGCCTGAAGGCCATGACACCAGCCAACTATATCGGCCGCGCCATGACCATGGTTGACGAGCTGAAATAACCTCCCGCTCCCCTTTCCATCCGGAAAGGGGACTGCTTTTCCCCGGTTTACTCAATGTTGATGTGCCCAAATCTTCACTTTTTGCGTTCCGCAACATTGTCGCCGCGGCCACGGTTTGGCTGGTCGCGTCATTATCAACGCCGCAGTATTCAGTGGGCGCTGTTCTTAGAAAATAAAAAACGGCCACCGAATGGCAGCCTTAGCTTATTAATATCGTCTCATCGTGGGGACTGTCGTCCGTTCCGACCAGTCAGGCCGCTCACCCGCCATGATGGCACGCTGCTGCGTTGGCGTAACAGACTGAGATATCTCTGGCATCGTTTTATACTCAGGTCTTTGAGGAGGGTGGATAGTAACGTCAGAAGTACAGCCGGACAGCAGGAAAATGGCTAGTATTGATGAACTTAGCTTGAACACTTTAAACCCTTCCATTGGGAAAAATTAACTGAAATGATGGCGCGCCGGGTAACTCCCGGTGATGTATCTCTTGCTATAGAAGTTGCTCGCATACCTACGTATGCTGTCGAATGTCGCCCTTCAAGTAGAAGCAATACACCATAGTTATAAATCAAAACCACTTATCAGAACAATCAATATGACTGCCTCCGCACATCAAACAAGAAGCGGTGCCCGGCGTATTACGCACATGACGTATTGCCAAAAATGTTGCAGGAACTCTATGAATATTTTCAGTATTGCGGCCAACATTTTGAGAAGCATCGCCCTTAAGGGCGATGAGTAATCACGTTAATATCCTGTTTTTTCCCTGTCTTTTGGCTTCATAGAGCAGGGCATCTGCTTTTCTGACGGCAGCATGAACGCCCAGCAAGTCGCATGAGGTTAATCCAGCACTAAAAGTCACGCGTTCAGGCCCACGTCCATGAGGCCACTTTTGCGATTCTGTCGCCACGCGCAATTTTTCAAGTGCATCCAACGCACGGTCAGTTGAGATTTCAAGGAACACTATCGCTATCTCCTCCCCGCCATAGCGGAATATCCGGATATCTCCCTGATTAAGGTACTCTCCCGCGAGCGACGAAAGTCTTCGCAGCACATCGTCGCCCATCAGATGGCCCCATTCATCGTTGATAGACTTGAAGTTATCAATATCCAGCAGCGCGATGCAGCAGGCGCGCTTATTTTCCTGAATATCCTGTAAAAGATGGTCGAATGCCCGTCGGTTAAGCAGGCCGGTGAGACCATCATGCATCGCTTGACTATGTAACTTCATGCGACGCTGATGAACGTTTTCCATGGCTGAGGGAAGATCAATATTGTTGCCAGCCGACTTTTTGCGCAAGATTGCGCCGGTCAGTACGTTTTCAATGCGCCCTGCTACGAAGTGCATCCCTCCCCAGCAGATGAAGAGCATCATCAGCCCGAAACAGGCAGAATATATGACCGTCATGCTCTCGCCTCTGACCCGCGAGTAGAACTCGTGCTTAGGAAATTCGTAGGCCAGATACCACTTTGGGTGTTCCAGTTGGTAATAATAGATCCAGGCATTGTTAGTCTCGAAATAGCCCTGGCTTCTGCCGCTTTTTTTAAACACGCTTTTATCGACTATATCGGGTCCCATAATAATTTCCCCGCTGTCGTTAACCAGCCGCAATCTGCCGGGAGCTGGTCCCCGGAAGCGCTCCAGCTTTTTCATGAGGGCTGGCGTTTTAATCGCGATTGCCGCTACGCCCGACTGAAGCCCGCGTTGATCGAAGATAGCTGAGGAGACGGAAAACCATTCCTGGCGAGTAAAACTATCACTGTAGGGAGGTACAAATTTGGCCTGCGAGTCAAAGCTGGCGGAAGCGATAAACCAGGGACGTGTACGGGGATCGAAATCCCTGGAGGCCGTCTTCTTATCCAGCTCAGGAAAGCGAACAAAACGACCGGTCATATCGCTGATAATCAGGGCGCTGGCCTGAGGCATAAGGTTCAGTGCCTGGCTGAATTTAGTCTTCTCAGGGGAGGTAATAATAGATTCAATGTCATTATATTTACCTATAGCGTGCGTCAGAGACTTTATCTGATGTTCATATTCCTCAAACCGTTGCTGGATGTAATTGTGCATGTTTTCAGTGTATTCCCGGCTCAGGCGATGATAGGACTCGGCGATGATGTGTCGCTGGCCTACGTAATAGAGACTAAACAGTATCACCGCACTCAGCGTCAGACCTCCAAAAGTCAGGTTCAGGTAACGGGTGATATTGAGCGTTTTCATTACCTGACATCTCCTGTCTGAGGGTTGTCCACAATCTTATTTTTCCCGCAGCGCTTCGCCCTGTAGAGGTATGTGTCTGCACCTGCAATCAACTCCTGGACGCTCTCATCGATGCGGGTTTTCATTCCGGCGCTAAATGAAACGTGTTTCATTCCTTCACGCCATTTGCGCGTGCTGAACGCCAGGCGGACAGCATCCAGCATATCCTTTGCCTGTTCGGGTGAGATATGGGTGTAGATAACGGCAAACTCCTCTCCGCCGTAGCGATAAAGCCTTGCAACCGCTTCATCAAGCCCAGCGCGGGCGGCGGACGCAAATGCTTTCAGAACTTCATCCCCGGTCTGATGTCCGAAAGTATCATTAATCGTCTTAAAGTTATCGAGGTCGATTAAGGCCAGAGTCAGCCTGTCGGTGTTCTGCCCGATAAGCCTATCAATATCGTCATTGAAGGCCTGGCGGTTTAACAGTCCGGTAAGGCTGTCTGTTCGGCTCTGCTGCTCAATATCGCGAAGGGTAACCTGGTTTTTAACCAGCTCCGTTTCCAACAGCTTGTCAACATCCATGGGGTGGGCCGTGTCGCTGTTGAGCGTGCTTGCAAGCTTGAGGTAAAAAAGATGCAGATTTTGCAGGGACCGCCACCATGCCACAAGCAGCAAACCAATCGCTGTCAGCAATGTGACTGCGGGCATGATACTTTCCTCAAGCAGGATTTGATTCATTATCGAATGGTCGGCAACCATCAGAACAGTCCATTCGGGGTATAGCATTCTGCTGTAATAAATCCTGCGGCCATTCTCCGGGTCTCTGATAATACCCTCTGTGCCATAGAGACGGGAGAGCTGCGCCTTCGTCAGGGGTTGCCATTTTTTTTCGTTACCCAGGATCCGTTGCCCTTCTTCGTTAATGAGAAATACCTGAGCAGAAAGGGTCAACTTCATTTTCTTTAGCGTATTGGTCACCCTTTCAGCATTAATGTCTACCCCTGCAACATTGTAGTCCCCCCCCCTATTAAGTATGCGTCTGGATAGCGAAAACACTTCTTTGTTGGTAAAGAGGTCATAATAACCACTCGAAAATTTGGTTTGCCGTGAATTTGAAGCATGCTGGATAAACCACGGACGTTCTGACGGTTTAAAACTGGGTATTTTCTCATGCTGAAAATAGGGGGTAAGGAATAAACGATCTTTGGTATCCGCTATGTAGAGGGAGTCAGCAATGGAGATGAGCGCCAGCGCAATCATCAAAGATCGCCTAAGCTGGGGGATATGACTGTAAATATTGTCAATGTTTTTTGCATTTTCCAGAGCATGACCTAACTCATTGAGTTGCGTGCCAACTTCGTCAAACGCCAGCTCAAAGTCGACACGGGCATTATTTACCGCGTCAAGGCTTAGACGGTCGTAAACATTTACCTGCTCCTGCCACTGAAGACAGCTTGCAATTGCAATCACTAAAACTGTCCCCCCAATCAGACACAGGAAAAATATATTCACGGGCTTCCGGAAATTAAGTTTCCCCCTGAGGAATGTTATCTTCATAAACGTAAGTCCAAAAATAAAAAAATCACCTGAAATTCCAGGATTCGATTTGCAATCAGCCTTGCACGGGAGATCTCTTGCAGACATATAAGCCCGTTAATATTACATGAAAAGAACCATTGATCGCTAGCAGCGATCAATTTCGTTATATCTATCGCCAATACCGATTAATATCTTTCTATCGATCGTTGACAGCGATCAATTTTTTGACGTTGAGCGCCTTCGATTTGATTCTTTGGTACGAATTATTTTTACCTGCAAGCCATAACCTTGCTACAGATCCTAATTAAATAACACGATTCGTTAAATAATGAGCTATGCCAACAAACTCATTTTCTCGTGTAAAAATATTTAATATTAGTTAAAGAAATTTAATGAATTGTTATTCAGACTTAATTCTTTACTGGCATGTCTTTAATATTAGATAGTTTTCCCATTTCATTTTCTGTGTACCGTCTTACTACTGCTTTTCCATGACTATCCCTTCTATGGCATACAGGCACAGGATGTTTTCCGGTCATAGGGCCAAACCTTAACCCGCTCAAAATAGAGGGGCTCGATACCAGAACGGGAACCGTCATTTTTTATCTCTCATCCGGGCGCTGCCAACCAGTCAGGCAAATATGTCTTTGTTAAGCGGGAGGAACAGCCTGTCGGAACGACGTTTAACCCGGCAATGCCGAACACAACGCGACGGTACCGTGCGCCCTCAACGGTCAATAAACAAATGGCTGTTTTCTCAGAAATGCAGAAGCTTACTCATTGAAGTCAGTTTATATTACACGCTCCTTATGAGGGCGTACCCAGGCTCTGGCTAACTGAGACAGACCCGGACCCGCGTCGACTGCATGAGTACCAGGCGCTGATTGCAGCCCTTCCCCGCAATCGGATGCCAACAGCAGTACCCCAGTACGCTCCCAAAAGGTCTGTACCTCTGAAAAAAGTCATTTAATGTCATTACGCTGGTTCCAACATCAATAATCAGCGTTAAACTATTCATACCAATTATTTAGGGAGAAGAGATGATGCGCGTATTGGTTGTTGAGGATAATGCATTGCTGCGCCATCACCTGAAGGTTCAGCTTCAGGAGATGGGACATCAGGTGGACGATGCCGAAGATGCAAAAGAAGCCGATTATTATCTCAATGAACACATGCCGGATATTGCCATCGTCGATTTAGGGCTGCCGGATGAGGACGGTCTGTCGCTGATCCGCCGCTGGCGCAGCCACGATGTTTCCCTGCCGGTGCTGGTACTGACCGCCCGCGAAGGCTGGCAGGACAAAGTGGAAGTGCTCAGCGCCGGTGCGGACGACTACGTGACCAAGCCTTTCCATATTGAAGAAGTCGCCGCGCGCATGCAGGCGCTGCTGCGCCGCAACAGCGGCCTGGCGTCGCAGGTTATTTCCATTCCGCCGTTTCAGGTCGATCTCTCTCGCCGTGAGTTTTCCATCAATGATGAAGTGATTAAGCTCACCGCGTTTGAATACACCATTATGGAAACGCTGATCCGCAACAACGGCAAAGTGGTGAGCAAAGATTCCCTCATGCTCCAGCTTTATCCTGACGCCGAGCTGCGCGAAAGCCATACCATTGACGTGCTGATGGGGCGTTTGCGCAAGAAAATTCAGGCACAGTATCCTGATGATGTGATCACCACGGTGCGCGGCCAGGGCTACCTGTTCGAACTGCGCTAAATGAAAAAGATTTTGCGCCTCATCCTGCCCCTTTCGCTGCGGGTCCGCTTTTTACTGGCCACCGCCGCCGTGGTGCTGGTGCTGTCCCTCTCCTACGGCATGGTGGCGCTGGTGGGGTACAGCGTCAGCTTCGATAAAACCACCTTCCGCCTGCTGCGCGGCGAAAGTAACCTGTTCTATACCCTGGCAAAATGGGAAAACAATCGGATCAGCGTCGAGATGCCGGAGAACCTCAACCAGCAAAGCCCCACGCTGGCGCTGATCTATAACGAGAAGGGTAAGCTGCTGTGGGCGCAGCGCGACGTCCCCTGGCTGACGAAGCGCATTCGCCCTGAATGGCTCCGAACCAACGGTTTCCACGAGATTGAAGCCGATCTTAACGCCACCAGCTCGCTTATCCGCGACGATCGCTCTTTGCAGCAGAAGCTGAACGAGATCCGCGCCGATGACGACGAAACGGAGATGACGCACTCCGTCGCCATTAACCTTTATCCCGCCACGACGGATATGCCGCAGCTGACCATTGTGGTGGTCGACACCATTCCGGTTGAGCTTAAACGCTCCTATATGGTCTGGAGCTGGTTCATCTATGTTCTGGCTGCCAACCTGCTGCTGGTGATCCCGCTGCTGTGGATTGCCGCCTGGTGGAGCCTGCGCCCAATTGAGTCGCTGGCGAAAGAGGTACGCGAACTGGAGGAACACCATCGTGAAAACCTTAACCCGCAGACGACCCGCGAGCTGACCAGCCTGGTGCAGAACCTCAACCGCCTGCTGAGCAGCGAGCGGGAGCGCAATGATAAGTATCGCACCACGCTGACCGATCTGACGCACAGCCTCAAAACGCCGCTCGCGGTGATGCAAAGCACCCTGCGCTCGATGCGTAGCGCAAAGCTGAGCGTCGACGACGCCGAGCCGGTGATGCTGGAGCAGATCAGCCGCATCTCCCAGCAGATTGGCTACTATCTCCATCGCGCCAGCATGCGCTCCGGCAGCGCGATATTGAGCCGCGAGCTGCACCCCGTGGCTCCGATTCTCGATAACCTCACCTCCGCGCTGAATAAGGTTTATCAGCGTAAAGGGGTCAATATTAGCCTCGATATCTCGCCGGAAATCAGCTTCGTTGGCGAGAAAAATGACTTTATGGAAGTTATGGGCAACCTGCTTGATAACGCCTGCAAATATTGCCTTGAGTTTGTTGAGGTCTCTGCCCGCCTGACGGATGACGAGCTGCATATCATCGTCGAGGACGATGGCCCCGGTATTCCGCACAACAAGCGCGATCTGGTCTTCGATCGGGGCCAGCGCGTAGATACGCTGCGCCCCGGTCAGGGCGTGGGATTATCCGTTGCGCGAGAGATTGTCGATCAATACGACGGAAGAATTGAAACCGGCGAAAGCCTGCTGGGCGGTGCAAAAATGGAGGTTGTGTTTGGCCTTCAGCACCCCACATCGCACGATAGTTAGCCCGTCGTGCGAAAAATGCGAGGTTCTCGCCCCCGGTGGCCTGCGCTTCCGTTATAATCCGACTCAGTAAGAGCCTGCGGAATAATAACTATGGATTATCACTTAACGCTTAACTGGCCCGATTTTATCGAACGTTACTGGCAAAAACGCCCGGTCGTTCTGAAACGCGGGTTCAGCAATTTTGTCGATCCCCTCTCCCCTGACGAACTCGCCGGCCTGGCGATGGAAAGCGAGGTAGACAGCCGCCTGGTCAGCCATCAGGACGGAAAATGGCAGGTCAGCCACGGTCCGTTTGAAAGCTACGATCATCTCGGTGAGAACAACTGGTCGCTGCTGGTACAGGCCGTTAACCACTGGCACGAGCCGACCGCAGCCCTGATGCGTCCGTTCCGCGCCCTGCCCGACTGGCGAATGGACGATCTAATGATCTCCTTCTCCGTGCCCGGCGGTGGCGTCGGCCCGCATCTGGACCAGTACGACGTCTTTATCATTCAGGGCACGGGCCGCCGCCGCTGGCGCGTTGGTGAGAAAGTGCCGATGAAGCAGCATTGTCCACACCCAGACCTTCTTCAGGTCGATCCGTTTGAAGGGATTATCGATGAAGAGCTGGAGCCGGGCGATATCCTCTACATTCCGCCAGGATTCCCGCACGAAGGGTATTCGCTGGAAAACTCGCTGAATTACTCGGTCGGCTTCCGCGCGCCAAGCGGTCGCGAAATGATCAGCGGCTTTGCGGACTACGTTCTTCAGCGCGAGCTGGGCAGCTATCGCTACAGCGATCCGGACGTGCCCGCGCGTGAGCACCCGGCGGATATCCTGCCGCAGGAGCTGGATAAGCTGCGCGGTATGATGCTGGATTTAATTAACGAGCCGGAACAGTTTAAGCAGTGGTTTGGTGAGTTTATCAGCCAGTCACGTCACGAGCTGGACGTCGCGCCGCCGGAGCCGCCGTATCAGGCTGACGAGATTTACGATGCGCTTCAGCAGGGCGACAAGCTTGTGCGACTGGGCGGCCTGCGCGTGCTGCGTATTGGCGAAGAGGTATTCGTTAACGGCGAGAAGCTGGATTCCCCGCACCGTCCCGCGCTGGAGGCTATCGCCAGCCATATGGTCTTAAGCGCAGAGACCTTCGGCGACGCGCTGGAAGATCCTTCATTCCTCGCCATGCTTGCCGCGCTGGTTAACAGCGGGTACTGGTTCTTTGAGGACTAAGTCGCTTTGATGCCCGGAGGCGCTTCGCTTACCGGGCCTACAAACCCATGATAGTAGGCCGGGCAAGGCGCAGCCGCCACCCGGCTTTTTAACAGCTACCGCTTCGCCGTCAGCTCCGCAATGCGCACAATCACCTTCACCGCTTTTTCCATCCCCTCGAGGGTGACGAACTCGTGCTTGCCGTGGTAGTTATATCCGCCGGTAAACAGGTTAGGGCACGGCAGCCCCATGAATGACAGCTGGGAACCGTCAGTGCCGCCGCGGATAGGCTTAAGCTCGGGCTCAATATCGCAGTCACGCATCGCCTGCTGGGCGATATCGAGAATATGCGGATGCTCCATCACCTTCTCGCGCATGTTGTAGTAGCTGTCTTCGATGATCAGCTCAATGTAGCAGTCCGGGTGCAGCCCCTTGCCGACCTTCTTCGCAATCTCCATCATCTTGCGCTTGCGCGCTTCGAAGGCCTTGCGGTCAAAGTCGCGGACGATGTAGTGCATCTGCGCGCTGTCTACGGTGCCCTTAATGCTGGTCAGATGGTAGAAGCCCTCATAGCCTTCCGTCTGCTCGGGGCTCTCTTCGGCAGGGACCTCGGCGTGGATGCGTGCGGTCAGCGACAGCGCGTTCACCATCACGCCTTTTGCAGAGCCCGGATGAACGTTATTGCCGACGATTTTGATCGTAATTGAGGCCGCGTTGAAGTTTTCAAACTCCAGTTCGCCCACCCCGCCGCCGTCAACGGTATAGGCCCACTTCGCGTTGAAGGCTTCCACGTCAAAGTGTTTCGCCCCTTTCCCCACCTCTTCGTCCGGCGTAAACGCCACGCGAATATCACCGTGGGGAATGTTTTTGCCTTTCAGCACCGCCAGCGCGGTCATGATTTCCGCGATACCGGCTTTGTCATCGGCGCCCAGCAGCGTTTTGCCATCGGTGGTAATCAACGTCTGGCCGAGCAGCTGATGCAGCACCGGGAACATCACCGGCGACAGCACCTCATCGCCAATGCCCAGCGCAATGTCACCGCCGCGGTAGTTTTCAACGATCTGCGGATTAACATGTTTACCGCTAAAATCAGGTGAGGTATCAACATGGGAGATAAAGCCAATCGCCGGAATATCGCCCTCAACGTTAGCCGGCAGCGTGCCCATCACAGTCCCTTTCTCGCTGAGCGTGACGTTGACCAGCCCCATGGCATCAAGCTGCTCTTTAAGAAGATTCAATAATTTCCACTGGCCTTCGGTGCTCGGCACCTGGCGGACACCCGGCTTAGATTGGGTATCCAGCGAAACGTACTGTAAAAAACGTTCAAGTAATTTATCCATGCAGCCACCCTCACTTTTTGTGACAACATTATCATTAAGCATGAAACCGCAAATATTGCGTCAGGTCACTTTTATCCCGCAAACGAGAATATTTTCCGTTTATGTCGTTATTCGTTAATAAATGTAGCTTATGAATCAGTCACAAGGATTGGCGAGAGTGGGGGTTTGCCGTAGAATGTCCGCCCTCTTTAAGAGTCACCAAGGTGGTTACACACAAACCCCGCTTCGGCCTGCGGCCTGAAGCGTCTATATGGGACAGTGCAAAAATTGAATACACAACCCCGTTCCCTTTCACCGCTGGTGCAGCTGGAACGAATCCGTAAAATTTACGACGGCAAAGAGGTGATTTCCGACCTCAGCCTGACCATCAACGACGGTGAGTTTCTCACGCTGCTTGGCCCTTCCGGCTGCGGCAAAACAACCGTTCTGCGCCTGATCGCCGGCCTTGAAAGCGTCGATCGCGGACACATCCATCTTGAGAACCAGGAGATAACCCAGGTTCCCGCCGAAGCGCGTCACGTGAATACCGTTTTCCAGAGCTATGCCCTGTTCCCGCACATGACCGTGTTTGAGAACGTGGCGTTTGGCCTGCGCATGCAAAAAACGCCCGCGAGCGAGATCGCCCCGCGCGTGACCGATGCGCTGCGGATGGTTCAGCTTGAAGAGTTTGCCCAGCGTAAGCCGCACCAGCTTTCCGGCGGCCAGCAGCAGCGCGTCGCGATTGCGCGCGCCGTGGTGAACAAGCCTCGCCTGCTCCTGCTGGACGAGTCCCTTTCCGCGCTGGATTATAAGCTGCGCAAGCAGATGCAAAACGAGCTGAAGGCGCTACAGCGCAAGCTTGGCATTACCTTTGTCTTCGTGACCCACGACCAGGAAGAAGCGCTGACCATGTCCGACAGGATCGTCGTGATGCGCGACGGCAAAATCGAGCAGGACGGTACGCCGCGCGAAATCTACGAAGAGCCGAAGAACCTGTTCGTCGCCAGCTTCATTGGCGAGATCAATATTTTCAGCGCAACGGTGATCGAGCGCCTGGACGCGCAGCGGGTCCGCGCCAGCGTTGAGGGCCGCGAGTGTAATATTTACGTCAATTTTGCCGTCGAACCGGGACAACGCCTCAACGTGCTGCTGCGCCCGGAAGATTTACGCGTCGATGAAATTCACGACCAGAGCGAAGCGGAAGGCTTAATCGGCTACATACGCGAGCGTAACTATAAGGGCATGACCCTGGAATCCGTGGTTGAGCTGGAAAACGGCAAGATGGTGATGGTCAGCGAGTTCTTTAACGAGGACGACCCGGACTTTGACCACTCGCTCGACCAGAAAATGGTGATTAACTGGGTAGAAAGCTGGGAGGTTGTGCTGGCTGATGAAGAACACAAGTAAATTCCAGAATGTGGTGATTGCCACGATCGTCGGTTGGCTTGTGCTGTTCGTCTTTTTACCCAACCTGATGATCGTTGCCACCAGCTTCCTGACCCGCGATGACGTCAGCTTCGTCAAGCTCGTCTTTACGCTGGATAACTACGCGCGGCTGCTCGATCCGCTCTACTTCGACGTGCTGCTGCACTCGCTGAATATGGCGCTGATCGCCACCCTCGCCTGTCTGGTTCTGGGCTATCCCTTCGCCTGGTTCCTCGCGCGCCTGCCGCACAAGGTGCGCCCGCTGCTGCTGTTCCTGCTGATCGTCCCGTTCTGGACCAACTCGCTGATCCGCATCTATGGGCTGAAAATTTTCCTCAGCACCAAGGGCTATCTCAACGAGTTCCTGCTGTGGCTGGGGGTGATTGATACGCCGATACGCATCATGTTTACCCCGAGCGCGGTCATCATTGGCCTGGTCTATATTCTGCTGCCGTTCATGGTGATGCCGCTCTACTCCAGCATCGAGAAGCTCGATAAACCGCTGCTGGAAGCGGCGAAAGATCTGGGTGCCAGCAGGCTACAAACTTTTATCCGCATCATCCTTCCGCTCACCATGCCGGGCATCGTCGCGGGCTGCCTGCTGGTGATGCTTCCCGCGATGGGGCTGTTCTACGTTTCGGACCTGATGGGCGGCGCGAAAAACCTGCTTATCGGTAACGTGATCAAAAGCCAGTTCCTCAACATCCGCGACTGGCCGTTTGGCTCCGCCACCAGCATTACGCTGACGGTGGTGATGGGGCTGATGCTGCTGGTCTACTGGCGCGCGTCGCGCCTGCTGAACAAGAAGGTGGAACTCGAATGATCGGTCGACTGCTTCGCGGCGGTTTTATGACCGCCATTTATGCCTATCTGTATATTCCGATTATCATTTTGATCGTGAATTCGTTTAACAGCTCGCGCTTCGGGATTAGCTGGCAGGGGTTTACCACCAAATGGTATAGCCTGCTGATGAACAACGACAGCCTGCTGCAGGCGGCCCAGCACTCGCTCACAATGGCGATCGTCTCGGCCACCTTCGCCACGCTGATTGGTTCCCTCACCGCCGTAGCGCTTTATCGCTACCGCTTTCGCGGCAAGCCGTTCGTCAGCGGCATGCTGTTTGTGGTGATGATGTCACCGGACATCGTGATGGCCATTTCGCTGCTGGTGCTGTTTATGCTGCTGGGCGTGCAGCTGGGCTTCTGGTCGCTGCTGTTCTCGCACATCACCTTCTGCCTGCCGTTTGTGGTTGTCACCGTTTACGCCCGCCTGAAGGGCTTTGACGTGCGCATGCTGGAGGCCGCGAAAGATCTCGGTGCCAGCGAGATGACCATTCTGCGCAAAATCATCCTGCCGCTGGCGATGCCCGCCGTGGCGGCGGGATGGCTGTTAAGCTTTACCCTGTCGATGGACGACGTGGTTGTGTCCTCCTTCGTGACCGGGCCGAGCTATGAAATTCTGCCGTTGAAGATTTACTCCATGGTAAAAGTCGGGGTCTCACCCGAAGTGAATGCGCTGGCCACCATTCTGCTGATGTTATCGCTGGTTCTGGTAGTTGCCAGCCAGATTATTGCGCGTGATAAAACAAAATCTCAGGGGACAATGAAATGAAAAAAATACTTGCCGCCGCGGCGCTGGCGCTCGGCATGGGTGCGGCGCACGCTGACGACGGTAAAACGCTCTATTTCTACAACTGGACCGAGTATGTTCCGCCCGGCCTGCTGGAGCAGTTCACCAGGGAGACGGGGATCAAGGTCATCTATTCGACGTACGAGTCGAATGAAACTATGTACGCCAAGCTCAAAACCTACAAAGACGGCGCGTACGATCTGGTGGTGCCATCGACCTACTTCGTCGACAAGATGCGCAAAGAGGGCATGATCCAGAAGATCGACAAAACGAAGCTAACGAATTTTTCAAACCTCGATCCGGAGATGCTCAACAAGCCGTTTGACCCGAGCAATGACTACTCCATTCCGTACATCTGGGGCGCAACGGCGATCGGCGTCAACAGCGACGCCATCGATCCGAAGAGCGTGACCAGCTGGGCCGACCTGTGGAAGCCGGAGTATAAAAGCAGCCTGCTGCTGACCGACGACGCGCGCGAAGTGTTCCAGGTTGCGCTGCGCAAGCTTGGGCTTTCCGGCAACACGACCGACCCGAAAGAGATTGAAGCCGCCTACAACGAGCTGAAAAAGCTGATGCCGAACGTGGCGGCGTTTAACTCGGATAACCCGGCGAATCCGTATATGGAAGGCGAGGTAAACCTGGGCATGGTGTGGAACGGTTCCGCGTTCGTGGCGCGCGAAGCGGGAACGCCGCTCGAGATCGTCTGGCCGAAGGAAGGCGGGATTTTCTGGATGGACAGCCTTGCGATCCCGTCTAACGCCAAAAACGTCGACGGCGCGCTGAAGCTGATCAACTTCCTTCTGCGCCCGGACGTGGCGAAACAGGTCGCGGAAACGATCGGTTACCCTACGCCAAACCTGGCGGCGCGTAAGCTGCTCAGTCCGGAAGTGGCCAACGACAAGTCGCTGTATCCGGATGCGGAAACCGTCAGCAAAGGTGAATGGCAGAACGACGTGGGCGATGCAAGCCGCCTGTATGAAGAGTATTACCAGAAGCTAAAAGCGGGTCGTTAATGTAGCGCCTGTCTTCCCCTCACCCCGGCCCTCTCCCCATAGGGGCGAGGGGGAAAAGACCGATCCGTGCCCTTTCTGGAGTGGAGGGGAAAAGACGGCTCCATGCTATCCCCTCTCCCCTATGGGGAGAGGGTTAGGGTGAGGGGTGAGAGATAACCCTTAAAGCCCTTTCAGCAGCCGATCCACAAATTTCGGCACCACTTCGCTCGCCAGCCCATAGTGCTTCTCTTCAAACTCGCTTCCCACCTGGCTTGGCTCGAGATTGAGCTCCACCGTATGGGCGCCCTGCAGCTTCGCTTCGTGAACAAATCCCGCAGCCGGGTAAACGTGCCCGGAAGTGCCAATCGCAACAAAGACGTCCGCCATGGCCAGCGCGCTGTAAATCTCATCCATCCCCAGCGGCATTTCACCAAACCAAACCACGTGCGGGCGCAGCCGCGCCGGGAACTGGCAGCAGTGGCATTTATCTTCCGGCAGCACGTCGTCTTTCCAGTCAAGCACCTGACCGCTCCAGTCGCAGCGAACCTTCAGCAGCTCGCCGTGCATGTGGATGATGTTTTTATTGCCCGCTCTTTCGTGCAGGTTATCGATATTCTGCGTTACCAGCAGAAAACGATCGCCTAACGCCTCTTCGAGCTTAGCCAGCGCAAGATGCGCCGCGTTCGGCGCAATCTCCGGCTGCTGGAGCTGGCGTCGGCGCGCGTTATAAAACGCCTGCACCAGCTCCGGGTCGCGGGCGAAGCCTTCCGGCGTCGCCACATCTTCTACGCGGTGCTCTTCCCACAGGCCGTCGGCCGCCCTAAAGGTACGAATACCGGATTCGGCGGAGATCCCCGCTCCGGTCAATACCACCACTCTGGGTTTATCCATCGCTTCTGGCATCATCCTGTCTCTGAAAAATATCCGCTGGCGCAGGCGTTCGCGCAGGCGGCGTTTGTTTTTGCGAAAACGGCTGAGTCGACCCTGGCGACGCGACAGCATAGCAACCTCGTTAACTTAATCGGTAAGATGAAGGAATGCGGCTCCGCGCATGCCTCCTGCGTCCCCGTGACGCGCGCGTTCAATGCACGGCACGCGGGCGACCGGCAATAAATGTCGCGGCAGGCGCCCCGACAGCTGTTCCGTAATCGCACTAAAGTTTGACAGCCCGCCCCCGATCACCAGCAGGTCAGGGTCGACAATCGTCAGGATATTACCCAGGCATACCGCCAGCAGATCGAGATAGCGTTCGACATGCTCGCGCGCCTGCGCATCCCCTTGCTCCCACAGGGTAATGATCTGCGGGGCCTCAAGTTTCTGATGATAGAAGTGTTCGTAAAGCCATGCAAACCCGCGTCCGGAGAGGTAATTCTCTATACAGCCGTGCTGGCCACAGCCGCAGCGCGTCAGCGGAAAATCACGCCCTACCACCTCCAGCGCGTCAACGGGCAGGCGAATATGGCCAAATTCGCCCGTGATGTAGCTTCGCCCGGTGATCGGTTTGCCGTTAATGACGATCCCGCCGCCCACTCCGGTGCCGAGGATCAGCCCCATCACCAGCGGATAGGCGCGAAATTCATCGTCCCACGCTTCCGAGAGGGCAAAACAGTTTGCATCGTTATCTAAACGCACGTCGCGTTCAAGGAGAGCAGAGAGGTCGGCGCGCAGCGGTTTACCGCTGGCCGCGGGAACGTTGGCGGCGTACAGCGTGCCGTCATCGGTTTCGGGCATGCCCGGGATGCCGATGCCGACGCTGCCCTTCACGCCAAAGCGTTGATCCGCCTGGGCCACCAGCGCGGCGATGGCGGTTAAGAATTCATCGTAGCTTTCGCGAGGCGTGGGAACGCGCGTTTCCCACTGTAGCTTAAGGTCTTTATCGAACACGCCCAGCGCAATCTTGGTGCCGCCAATATCAAATCCGTAATACATGATGCATTCCTCTGTTTGATTCAGCGGCCAAAAGACCGCTAAACCATGACGAAATTACTGGCCACTTAATACCCTCGCCGGGTCGATTCGGCTTGCGCGACGCGCCGGGTACCAGCTTGCCAGCAGACTTAGCAAAAGTGCTGTTACCAGCACGTAAATGACGTCCAGCCAGTGCAGCTCGGACGGCAGAAAATCGATAAAATAGATATCACCCGACAGGAACTGGTGACCGATCAGCTTCTCGATGCCGTTGATGATTGGCGTCAGCTGGAGCGAAACCACCACCCCGATGACCACGCCGCAGAGGCTGCCGAACAGCCCTGCCAGCAGGCCGTACCAGACGAAGATGGCGCGAATGAGGCCATCTTTGGCCCCCAGGGTGCGCAGCACGGCGATGTCGCCGCTCTTGTCCTTCACCGCCATCACCAGCGTTGAAACGATGTTAAAACAGGCCACGCCGATCACCAGCACCATCGCCAGATACATAATGGCGCGGATCATCTGGATATCGCGGTACATATAGCCGTAAGTGCCGATCCAGCTTTTGATGTAGACATAGCTATTGGTCACGCTGCCCGCATCGCGCACCAGCTTGTTGGCGTTAAAGACGTCGTTCACCTTAATGGCAATGCCCGTCACGCTCTCGCCCATGTCCAGATACTGCCGCGCGTCTTCCATCGGCACCATCGCAAAGCTGTGGTCAAGCTGCCCGCTTAACTGAAGAATGCCGGTGACGTGCAGGCGCACGCGCTTGGGCTGCTGCAGCTTGTGGTCGGCGCTGGCGTTCGGGATCATGATCGAAACCCAGTCGCCCTGCTTCACCTTCAGCGCATCGGCCACGCCTTTGCCCATGATGATCTGCTGCTCGCCGGCCTTAAAGTTTGCCCACGCGCCGTTCTGCACGTACTGCGGCAGCGCGCTCAGGCGCGCTTCCTGTGCCGGATTCACCCCTTTCACCTGAATGGCGCGCAGGTTAACGCCGCTTTCCACCAGCCCGGTAAAGTTAATGTACGGCGCCGCCGCCGCGACGCCCGGGACTTTCTCCACCTTGGCGAGCGCATCGCGCCAGCTGGTCCACGGCTGGTTAACCGGCTCGATCTCGCCGTGCGGGACCACGGCCAGAATGCGGTTGTTCAGCTCGCGCTCAAAGCCGTTCATGGCGCTAAGCCCAACGATCAGCACCGCCACGCCCAGCGCAATGCCGATCGTGGAGATGACGGAGATCAGCGATACCATGCCGCCGCGGCGGCGACCGCGGCTAAAGCGTAACCCAATGAGTAGCGATAACGGTGAAGCCATTACTCGGCCCCCATCAGGGTTAGCTCGGCGTTCAGATGACCGTCGCGCATCTCCTGCTGGCGCCCCATTCGTTTCGCCAGCTGCAGATCGTGGGTCACCACCAGGAACGCGGTGCCCTGAGACGCGTTTAGCTCGCCCAGCAGCTGGAAAATGCTGTCCGCGTTGCGGGCGTCCAGGTTTCCGGTCGGTTCATCCGCCAGCACCAGGCGCGGGTTGTTGACCAGCGCGCGCGCAATCGCCACGCGCTGGCGCTCGCCGCCGGACAGTTCGGAAGGGCGGTGGTTTCCACGGTGCCCCAGCCCAACCGCTTTCAGCATATCGCTGGCGCGGGCGTTAATTTCTGCCGGTTTCTTTTTGCCGATCAGCAGCGGCATTGCCACGTTTTCCAGCGCCGTAAAGTCCGGAAGCAGATGGTGGAACTGATAGATAAAGCCTAATTCGCGGTTGCGCAGCTCCGCTTTCGCGGTTGAAGACATTTTGCTTAGCGGCTTGCCGGAAAAAATCACGTCGCCTTCGGTCGGCGTATCCAGCCCGCCCAGCAGGTGCAGCAAGGTACTTTTGCCGGAACCGGAGCTGCCGACAATCGCCATCATCTCGCCTTCACCCACGCTAAAGCTTACGTTGTGCAGCACGTCGGTCTGCACGGCGCCTTCCTGATAGCGTTTGGACAGGTTGTCGCATTGCAGCAGGATCTTATTCATAGCGTAAAGCCTCAGCGGGTTGGGTGGCGGCAGCGCGCCAGGAAGGATAAAGCGTTGAAAGCAGCGCAATGGCCATCGCGGCCAGCGCAATACCAATAACCTGCAGCGGCTCAATGGCCACCGGCAGCGCCGCGCCGTCAAGCAATGCGCCGATAATCGGCATTAAATTGTTAAGCTGGCTGGCGAGAAGCGCCCCCAGCACGGCGCCGAGCAGCGCGCCGATAATCCCCGCGCTGGCCCCCTGCACCATAAAGACCGCCATGATCTGGCGCGGCGTCAGCCCCTGCGTTTGCAGTATCGCCACTTCGCCCTGCTTCTCCATCACCATCAGCCCCAGCGAGGTGATGATGTTGAACGCGGCCACGGCGACGATCAGGCTCAGCAGCAGCCCCATCATGTTCTTTTCCATGCGCACGGCCTGGAACAGCTCGCCCTTGCGGTCGCGCCAGTCCTGCCATTTTGTCCCTTCCGGCAATTTCTGCTGGCTGAGCGTGTCCACCTTCAGCGGCGCGTCGAGCCACAGGCGCCAGCCGGTAATGTTGCCCGCCGGGTAGCGCATCAGGCGCGAGGCGTCCTGAATGTTGACCAGCATCTGGTAGCCATCGACTTCGCTATTGGCCGCAAACGTGCCTACGACGTTGAACAGGCGCTGGCTTGGTAGGCGCCCCATCGGCGTAAACTGGCTCGCAGACGGCACCATCACGCGCAGCTGATCGCCGCGGTTGACGCCAAGCTGTCCGGCAAGCTGTTCGCCCAGAATGACGTTGTATTTGCCTGCTTCGAGGTCGGTTTGCTTCACGTTAACCAGGTACGGCGTCAGCGGGTCGTTTTGCGCCGGGTCGATGCCCAGCATCACGCCCACCGCCACGCTGCGGGCGCTTTGCAGCACCACGTCCCCGGTGGTTAGCGGTGCAACGCGCGTGACACCCTGTAACGTCGCCGCGCTTTTTTCCGGCAGCTGTTGCGGGTTAACGGAACCGTTGTTCGAAGAGAGAACGGCCTGCGGCATCAGCCCCAGAATGTTGTTTTGCAGCTCGCGTTCGAAGCCGTTCATGACGGAAAGCACCGTCACCAGCGCCATCACGCCAAGCGTAATGCCAATGGTAGAAAGCCAGGAGACAAAGCGACCGAAGCGGTCCGCGGCGCGCCCACGCATGTAGCGTAAGCCTATGAAAAGTGCGACAGGTTGGTACATGAAATCCGTCTGTTTGCTGGTAGCAGACCCACGAGTATATAAGCGAATCCGCAAAGCGTAAATGACTGAAACCGTAAGCTTCGGTAATCATTTTTCCAAAAAATTCAGATAAATCATAGTGCTAATTGCCTGACAAGCTCTCAGAGGCCTCCACCTTTTCCGAAAATCGTCCCGATACAGACTCTTACCGATTACTTCCCCTCCCCGTTCACCCAGGATAACCGCCTATTTATGGCAAAACAGGTATCGGTTCCCGATGAAACAAAAAGCATTATGGATTAACCAGATAAAAGGATTGTGCATCTGCCTGGTTGTGATTTACCACTCGGTCATCACCTTTTACCCGCATCTTGAAGGGCTACAGCATCCGTACTCGGGCCTGCTCGCCAAGTGCTGGGTCTATTTCAATCTTTACCTCGCGCCGTTTCGCATGCCGGTCTTTTTCTTTATCTCAGGATATTTAATCCGCCGCTACATTGACGAGATGGACTGGCGCGGAAGCCTCGACAAACGCATCTGGAGCATCGTCTGGGTGCTGGCGCTGTGGGGCGTGCTGCAGTGGCAGGCGCTGACTCATCTCAACGCCTGGCTTGCGCCGGAGCGGGAGCTGGCCGCCGCCTCCAACGCCGCCTACGCCGATTCGTTTGCCGGGTTCATTCGCGGCATGCTCACCGCCAGCACCAGCCTTTGGTATCTGTACGCGCTGGTGATCTACTTCACGCTGTGCAAAGCGTTGAGCCGCTGGAAGCTGCCGGTGCTCGGCCTGTTCGCGCTGGCGAGCGTGGCGATTAACTTCATGCCGCTGCCGTGGTGGGGCATGAACAGCGTGGTGCGTAACATCATTTACTACAGCCTGGGCGCGTGGTTTGGCGCGGAGCTGATGGCGTGGATGAAAGGGCTGGCGCTTCGCCGCGCGTTGCTGCCCGTTATCGCTTTCGGCGCGGCGTCCGTGGCGCTGTGGTTCGCGAACGTGCCGCTGCTGCTTTCGCTGCTGTCGATCCTGCTGATCATGAAAGTCTTCTACAGCGTTGAGCAGCGCTACGCCGTTCATCCCAACAACCTGCTGAACGTGGTGGGGTCAAACACCATTGCGATCTACACCACCCACCGCATCCTGATTGAGGCCTTTAGCCTGTTCCTGATTGGCGAAATGAACGCCGCGACCTGGCCGGTTTGGGCCGAGCTCGCCCTGATTTTGTTCTATCCGTTCGCCAGCCTGCTGATCTGTACGCTGGTCGGCCTCGGTGCCCGCAAGGCCTCTACCGCGCTCTTTGGTGACGTTTTCTTCTCCCCTCCGGCTCGCCTCGCCCCGGATCCGGCCGCACGCTAGCCTCCTCGTCGCCCCGCTTTCGGGGCGATTTTTCCCGTCGTGCGGTTACGGTTTGCTAATGTAAAACGATCGAGGATAATAAAGACATTGCGTATCAGTGATATGCCCCAATACTGTAGGTATATCCATAAGAGACTCTGATAAAGACATGCCTGAACACTATCGTTATTCCTTGCCCGTCAAAGCGGGCGATCAGCGCCAGCTCGGTGAACTTACGGGTGCCGCCTGCGCCACGCTGGTGGCTGAAATTGCGGAACGACACCCCGGCCCGGTCGTTCTGGTTGCCCCGGATATGCAAAACGCCCTGCGCCTGCATGACGAAATCCGCCAGTTCACCGACAGCCTGGTGTTCAGCCTCGCCGACTGGGAAACGCTGCCGTACGACAGCTTCTCGCCGCATCAGGAAATCATCTCCTCACGCCTGTCGACCCTGTACCAGCTGCCGACGATGCAGCGCGGCGTATTGATTGTGCCGGTCAACACGCTGATGCAGCGGGTTTGTCCGCACAGCTATCTGCACGGCCATGCGCTGGTGATGAAAAAGGGCCAGCGCCTGTCCCGCGACGCCCTGCGCGCGCAGCTCGACAGCGCCGGATATCGCCACGTCGATCAGGTGATGGAGCACGGCGAATACGCCACGCGCGGCGCGCTGCTTGACCTCTATCCGATGGGCAGCGACCAGCCTTACCGCCTGGACTTCTTCGATGACGAAATCGACAGCCTGCGCGTCTTCGACGCCGATACCCAGCGCACGCTCGATGAGGTCGACTCCATCAACCTGCTGCCCGCACACGAGTTTCCAACCGACAAAACCGCCATCGAGCTGTTCCGCAGCCAGTGGCGCGACAGGTTCGACGTCAAGCGCGACGCCGAGCATATCTACCAGCAGGTGAGCAAAGGCACGCTGCCTGCCGGAATCGAATACTGGCAACCCCTGTTCTTCAATGAGCCCCTGCCGCCGCTGTTCAGTTACTTCCCGGCGAACACGCTGATTGTGAACACCGGCGATATCGACGCCAGCGCCAGCCGCTTTGAGAGCGAGACGCGCGCGCGCTTTGAAAACCGCGGCGTCGACCCGATGCGCCCGCTTCTGCCGCCGGAAGCGCTCTGGCTGCGCACCGACGAACTTAATTCCGAGCTCAAGCGCTGGCCGCGCATGCAGCTCAAAACCGACGTTCTGGCGGACAAAGCGGCGAACACCAATCTGGGCTTCCAGACGCTGCCGGATCTCTCCGTGCAGGCGCAGCAGAAATCACCGCTGGATAACCTGCGCAAATTTCTCGAGTCCTTCACCGGGCCGGTGGTGTTCTCGGTTGAGAGCGAAGGCCGCCGCGAGGCCCTTGGCGAGCTGCTGGGTCGGATTAAAGTTTTACCCAAACGCATCCATCGCCTGAGCGAAGCCAGCGGAAACGGGCGCTTCCTGATGATCGGCGCCGCCGAGCATGGCTTTATCGATACCCTGAACAACCTGGCGCTGATTTGCGAAAGCGACCTCCTCGGGGAGCGCGTGGCGCGCCGTCGTCAGGACAGCCGCCGCACCATCAACCCGGATACGCTGATCCGCAACCTGGCGGAGCTGCACCCCGGCCAGCCGATTGTTCACCTCGAACACGGCGTGGGGCGCTATCAGGGAATGACGACGCTGGAGGCCGGCGGCATTAAGGGCGAATACCTGATGCTGACCTATGCCAACGACGCAAAGCTGTACGTGCCGGTGTCGTCCCTGCACCTGATTAGCCGCTACGCGGGCGGCGCGGAGGACAATGCCCCGCTGCACAAGCTGGGCGGAGACGCCTGGGCGCGCGCGCGTCAGAAGGCGGCGGAAAAGGTCCGCGACGTGGCCGCCGAACTGCTGGACATCTACGCCCAGCGCGCGGCCAAAGAGGGATTCGCCTTTAAGCATGAAAAGGAACAGTATCAGCTGTTCTGCGACAGCTTCCCGTTCGAAACCACGCCGGATCAGGCTCAGGCGATCAACGCCGTGCTGAGCGACATGTGCCAGCCGCTGGCGATGGACAGGCTGGTTTGCGGCGACGTGGGCTTCGGCAAAACCGAAGTGGCGATGCGCGCCGCCTTCCTTGCGGTCGAGAACAACAAGCAGGTGGCGGTGCTGGTGCCGACCACCCTGCTTGCCCAGCAGCACTTTGACAACTTCCGCGACCGCTTCGCCAACTGGCCGGTGCGCATCGAGATGCTGTCGCGTTTTCGCAGCGCCAAAGAGCAAACGCAGATTCTGGAGCAGGCCAGCGAGGGCAAGATCGACATTCTGATCGGCACCCACAAGCTGCTGCAAAGCGACGTGAAGTGGAAGGATTTAGGCCTGCTCATCGTCGATGAAGAACATCGCTTCGGGGTTCGCCACAAGGAGCGCATTAAGGCGATGCGCGCCGACGTCGACATTCTGACCCTGACCGCCACGCCGATCCCGCGCACGCTGAATATGGCGATGAGCGGCATGCGCGACCTGTCGATTATCGCCACCCCGCCCGCGCGCCGTCTGGCGGTGAAAACCTTCGTCCGCGAGTACGATAACCTGGTGGTGCGCGAGGCGATCCTCCGCGAAGTCCTGCGCGGCGGCCAGGTCTACTACCTCTATAACGACGTGGAAAATATCCAGAAAGCGGCGGACCGGCTGGCCGAGCTGGTGCCAGAAGCGCGCGTGGCGATCGGCCACGGGCAGATGCGCGAGCGCGAGCTTGAGCGGGTGATGAACGACTTCCACCACCAGCGCTTTAACGTGCTGGTGTGTACGACCATCATTGAGACCGGGATCGACATCCCCACCGCCAACACCATCATCATCGAGCGCGCGGACCACTTCGGCCTCGCGCAGCTTCACCAGCTGCGCGGGCGCGTCGGGCGTTCGCACCATCAGGCCTACGCCTGGCTGCTGACGCCGCATCCGAAAGCGATGACCACCGACGCGCAAAAGCGTCTGGAAGCCATCGCCTCGCTGGAAGACCTGGGCGCAGGCTTTGCGCTGGCGACTCACGACCTGGAGATCCGCGGTGCCGGCGAGCTGCTGGGTGAAGACCAGAGCGGCTCGATGGAAACCATCGGCTTCTCGCTGTACATGGAGCTGCTGGAGAACGCGGTTGACGCGCTGAAGGAAGGCCGCGAGCCGTCGCTGGAGGATCTCACCAGCCAGCAGACCGAAGTCGAGCTGCGCATGCCGTCCCTGCTGCCGGACGATTTTATTCCAGACGTGAATACGCGCCTCTCCTTCTATAAGCGGATCGCCAGCGCGAAAAGCGAAGGCGAGCTGGAGGAGATCAAGGTGGAGCTGATCGACCGCTTTGGCCTGCTCCCCGATCCGGCGCGCAACCTGCTGGATATCGCCCGACTTCGCCAGCAGGCGCAGAAGCTGGGCATCCGCAAGCTGGAAGGCAACGAAAAAGGCGGCGTAATTGAGTTCGCCGAGAAAAACCACGTCAACCCGGCGTGGCTTATCGGCCTTCTGCAAAAGCAGCCGCAGCACTTCCGCCTTGATGGCCCGACGCGCCTGAAGTTTACGCAGGAGCTGGCTGAACGTAAAACCCGCATGGACTGGGTGCGCGACTTTATGCGCCAGCTGGAAGAGAACGCGATCGCGTAATCACCCCTCCCCCCGCGAGCGCAGGCTGGCGGGGGAACTCTTTACAACTCTTTGCAATCCTCCTGGATTTCCCGACACACTCATTCGCCATAATTATCATTAACTCGTTATATAACAATAACCTTACTATATACATGGATTATGGTGATGATAACCTCTACGCGTTTTACCCGCTGGGTCACCCTCTTTGCGCTGGCCGCCGCGGTTGCCGTTGCGCTTCCGGCAAGCGCAAACACCTGGCCACTCCCGCCCGCTGGCAGCAGCGTCGTCGGGCAAAACCGCTTTCACGTGGTGGAAAATAACGGTGGCTCCCTTGAGGCGATCGCCAAAAAGTACAACGTCGGCTTTCTCGCCCTGCTGCAGGCCAACCCGGGCGTGGACCCTTACGTTCCGCGCGCGGGAAGCGTGCTGACCATTCCGCTTCAGACCATCTTGCCGGATGCGCCGCGCGAGGGGCTGGTGATTAACCTTGCGGAGCTGCGCCTCTACTACTATCCGCCGGGCAAGAATGAGGTCACCGTCTACCCTATCGGGATCGGTCAGCTTGGCGGCGATACGCTGACGCCAACAATGGTAACGACGGTATCGGACAAGCGGGCAAACCCGACGTGGACGCCAACTGCCAATATCCGCGCGCGCTATAAGGCTCAGGGAATAGACCTGCCTGCCGTGGTGCCTGCCGGTCCTGACAACCCGATGGGCCACCATGCGATCCGCCTGGCGGCCTACGGCGGCGTGTATCTGCTGCACGGAACGAACGCCGACTTTGGCATCGGCATGCGCGTCAGCTCCGGCTGTATTCGGCTGCGCGATGACGATATTAAAACGCTCTACGAGGTGATTACGCCGGGCACGAAGGTCAACATCATCAATACGCCGATTAAGGTTTCAGAGGAGCCGGGCGGCGTGAGGCTGGTCGAGGTACACCAGCCTTTATCGAAGAATATTAATGACGATCCGCAGACGCTGCCGATTAACCTTAACGCCGCGATGGTGACCTTTAAAACGAATGCGAAAACGAATAGCGATGTGATGCAGCGCGTAATGGAGGCGCGCTCCGGGATGCCGGTTGACGTGACGCGGCATCACCTAACAAACGAACAGGCGATGTAAGACGCAACGAAAAACGCCCTGCAAATGCAGGGCGTTTTTTTATAGCAGTGGCATAAATGAGGGTTTAGCCAGGCTTATTTGTAGATGACGGCAGTCCCGTGGAGGGTGTTAGGACCGGTCACAGAGGTAATGCGGAAAGATTTTGCGCCCATAGCGTCAGCCTTTTGCGCCAGCTGATCTTCCAGCGAGCCCAGGTTAGTCCCGGCTGTTGCGGAGATGGTGCCCACTTTTTGCTGGTCAGCCGGAGAAGATTGCACTTCAACAGCCGCGAAGCTGGCGAAAGAGAGTGAGCTAAGGACGGCAGCGGCGATGAGGGTTTTTACGTTTTTCATGATTTTTGACCTTTATGCAGATGAATTTGATGTCGCAAGCTAATTACTTAACGATCGATAGGTAAATGATAGATGTGATCCAGGTCACACGTCAACTCATTTTTGTAATGTCCGTTAAACTAAATTTAAACCCCTTAAAATTCATATTCATAGGACAAATATATTTTTAATAAATCTGCACTGGTCGTAGCCGGATATACTTTTTATAATGGTTGTTCAACAAATCAATTGAGGACCTACGGCCTATGACAACCGACGTTACGAGTTGCGCAAAAAAAAGCCGTGGCCGACCGAAAGTGTTCGACAGGGATGCGGCGCTCGATAAGGCCATGACGCTTTTCTGGCAGCATGGGTATGAAGCAACCTCGCTTTCCGATCTGGTGGAAGCCACCGGAGCCAAAGCGCCGACGCTGTATGCGGAATTTACGAATAAAGAGGGGCTGTTCAGGGCGGTACTGGACAGATACATCTCGCGCTTTGCGGCGAAGCATGAAGCGCAGCTTTTCTGCGAGGAGAAAACGGTAGAGGCGGCGCTGCAGGACTATTTCACCGCCGTCGCCACCTGTTTTACCAGCAAGGATACGCCCGCGGGCTGCTTTATGATCAACACCTCCGCTACGCTAGCCGCCTCGTCGAAAGAGATCGCGAATACCGTGAAATCCCGGCACGCCATGCAGGAAGAGACGCTGAGCACCTTCCTGACGCAGCGCCAGCAGCGGGGAGAGATCCCGTCGCACTGCCAGCCGCAGATGCTGGCGCAGTACCTGAACTGCATTTTGCAGGGAATGTCTATTAGCGCGCGCGAAGGGGCAAGCCTGGAAAAACTTCAGAGCATCACCACGACCACGATGCGCCTGTGGCCTGAGCTGCTCAAAGCCTGATCCCGTTTCTTGAGTCAAAAAAAAGCTCCTCAGCCTGAGCGCGTGAGGAGCTAAATTCAGATAACCACATTTTTAGGCTTTGTTGTTCAGCACCAGCTGACCGTTGCCATCAAGCGGGATTTGCGCGCCTGGGTCTTTATCCATGCGGATCTTACCCTGCTGATCGCCGATTTTGTAGGTCACATCGTAGCCCAGCATTTTTTCCGACCTGTCGTAAACGGTTTTGCAGCGCTGCTGGGTCGTGGTGTAGGTGTCATTATCCTGCATTGCGCCCTGCACCTGGTTACCGGCATAGCCGCCGCCCAGCGCACCGACCACCGTCGCCACGTCTTTTCCGCGACCGCCGCCGAACTGATGCCCAATCACCCCGCCCGCTACGGCCCCCAGAACGGAACCGGCAATGCGGTTTTCATCCTGAACCGGGCGACGGTGCGTAACGGCAACGTTGCGGCACTCCTGGCGAGGCGTCTTAACGGTTTCTTTAATCGGGGTGGCGGAAACCACCTGCGCATACTGCGGGCCACGTTCAAAAACGTTGAGACTGGCAACGGCTGCCACACCTAACGCGGCCGCGACGCCAATCCCTATACCCGCCAACATTGATTTATTCACGGGAAGTCCTCCTTTGTTTCTATTGGTAACAATTCTGCTCTTTAGAAGAGGCGTCGCCAATAAGATAAAGGATCAAAAAACCAGGGATATAGCGCGTTTAGGAGAACTCTTAAGCACGTAATGGGGGATATGCAGCACGATCGGCTAAAACTCCCTCCGGGTTGACCGGAGGGAGAGAGCGATCAGTGGAGCTTGAGGCGAGGACGGATCACGCGGTTGATTCTGCCCACCAGCATCATCAGGCCGGTTTTAAAGTAGCCGTGCAGCGCAATCTGGTGCATACGGTACAGGGAGATATAGACGAAGCGCGCGATGCGTCCTTCCACCATCATCGAACCGCGCATCAGGTTACCCATCAGGCTTCCCACGGTGGAGAAGTTAGAGAGAGAAACCAGCGAGCCGTGGTCTTTATAAACATACGACTTCATCGGCTTGCCCTTCATTTGCGCCAGGATGTTGTGAAGCACCAGGCTTGCCATCTGGTGCGCCGCCTGGGCGCGCGGCGGCACGAACCCGCCTTCCGGGCGCGCGCAGGATGCGCAGTCGCCAATGGCGTAGATATCCGGATCGCGCGTGGTTTGCAGCGTTGGTTCGGTGACGAGCTGGTTGATGCGGTTGGTCTCAAGCCCGCCGATATCCTTCATAAAGTCAGGCGCCTTGATGCCTGCCGCCCACACCATCAGGTCGGCCTGGATATACTCGCCCTCTTTAGTGTGCAGACCGCCTTCATCGGCGCTGGTCACCATGGTTTGGGTCAGCACGCGCACGCCCAGCTTGGTCAGCTCGCTGTGTGCCGCACCTGAAATACGCGGCGGCAGCGCAGGCAGGATACGTTCACCCGCCTCGACGAGGGTCACGTTCAGCGCATCGTTGGTTAGGCCTTTGTAGCCATAGCTGTGCAGCTGTTTAACCGCGTTGTGCAGCTCAGCAGAGAGCTCAACGCCCGTCGCCCCGCCGCCGACAATCGCGATATTAACCTTGCCGTTGGCACCCATGTTATTAGTGTATTTCAGGAACAGGTTAAGCATTTCCTGATGGAAACGGCGCGCCTGGTGCGGGTTATCGAGGAAGATGCAGTGATCTTTCACGCCCGGCGTATTGAAGTCGTTTGAGGTACTGCCCAGCGCCATCACCAGCGTGTCGTACGCCAGCTTGCGCTCGGGCACCAGCAGCTCGCCCTTTTCGTCACGCAGCTCCGCGAGGGTAATGGTTTTACTCTCGCGGTTGATATCCATTACGGAACCCAGCTGGAACTGGAAGTGATGATTGCGCGCATGCGCCAGATAGCTCAGCGCGTCAACGCCCTCATCCAGCGAACCGGTTGCCACTTCGTGCAGCAACGGTTTCCACAGGTGGCTGTGGTTACGGTCGACCAGCGTAATTTTCGCTTTTTTACCGCGCCCCAGCTTTTTGCCAAGCTGAGTAGCCAGCTCTAACCCGCCAGCACCACCGCCTACAATCACTATTTTTTTCAATGGCGTAGTCAACGTGACCCCCTCAAAATATTAACCAATTGTTAATTAAAAGTTATAAAAATAACCCTTAATTAACAACAGGTTACAGCACTGAAACCATTCAGGTGAATTGAGAATAACACGTCAGGCGCATTGGTCATACCAAAATTGATGTGCATCAAGTTTTGATGGCTTAAAAGTAGACAAGTCTGAGATAAAAGAAAGCCCGACACGCTTTCGCGGCCGGGCTTAAGGAGATGCAGGGCCTGTCACCCCAGCGTTTTGAAGGCTTTTATGCGCTGCAGATGCGGGGAGATATTCTTGAACTTGTGGGTCTGCTCTTCATCCCAGACGATCTCGTAGAAATGATGCAGCAGCTCCGCCGAACGCTGGCTGTCCAGCGCCTCATCGCTGCGCGAGAGCACCACCAGGCAACGGTCGCGGTTCTTCTCGCGGAAATTGCTCACGCACTTGGTGGCGATATCCGCATACTCTTCCGGGCGATCAATCTTGCCTTCCATGTTCTCATGCGGGAACAGGTTAGGATTGAAGATGACCTGGCGGATATCGCATAAAAAACCGATGCGCTCGGCCCAGTATCCGCCCAGACCGACGCCGCAAATCAGCGGGCGATCGTCGACGTTAAGCTGCAGCATCTTGTCGACTTCCTTAAGTAAATGCTGCATATCATGCTTCGGATGGCGCGTGCTGTAGCTTATCAGGCGAACGTCCGGGTCGATAAACTGCAGCTGCAGCACCTTTTCGTGATTACCTGGGCTGTTTGAGTCAAAACCGTGTAAATAGATGATCATTCTCTTCTCACCACGTTAGGCCTTCGGGGAGGGTTACAGGCCGGCTTTATGGGCCTGCCAGCGCTCGTTCAGCGCCTCAAGTTGTGCATTCACCGTCTTCCAGCGCGCTGAGTCCATCAGCTCCTGACGGCTAAATGAACCTTTATGATACAATTGTGTAACACGTTCAGCATTGATCGGCGACAGGTTATCCAGCACGCTAACGGCACCCTTACGATTATTGCAGACCAGGATCATATCGCAACCTGCATCCAGCGACGCCTGCCCGCGCTCCGCGTAGCTCCCCATAATCGCCGCGCCTTCCATCGACAGGTCATCGGAGAAAATGACGCCGTTAAAACCCAGCTCCTGACGCAGCACGGTTTTCAGCCAGTGCGGAGAGCCGCTGGCCGGGCGCGGGTCAACGTCGCTATAGATAACGTGCGCGGGCATGATGGCGTCCAGCTTGTTGTCGGTAATCAGCGAACGGAAGACGGACATATCATGCGCGCGGATTTCCGCTTCAGGGCGCGGATCGCACGGGGTTTCTTTGTGAGAATCCGCCGTGACGGCGCCGTGCCCCGGGAAATGCTTGCCGGTGGTTTTCATGCCCGCATCGTGCATACCGTCGATGAAACGGGTCGCCATTTCCAGCGCAATACGCGGGTCTTCATGATACGAGCGCTCGCCAATGGCGCCGCTGATATGCCCGACGTCCAGCACCGGCGCGAAGCTAATGTCGATGTCCATGGCGATCATTTCGCTTGCCATCAGCCAGCCAGCCTCCTGCGCCAGCCTGCCGCCCTCTTCCGTACCCAATAGCGCGGCAAAAGACTGCGCCGCAGGCAAATGCGTGAAACCTTCGCGAAAACGCTGCACGCGCCCGCCCTCCTGATCGACCGCGACCACCAGACGATGACGCGACGCGGCGCGGATCTGGCGCACCAGCTCGCGCAGCTGCTCAGGGTCGTGATAGTTGCGGGTAAACAGAATCAGCCCGCCCACCAGCGGGTGCGCCAGTATTTCGCGCTCTTCCGCATCCAGCTCAAACCCTTCGACATTCAACATGACCGGACCCACACGCACCTCTCTTATCCTTTCGTTTGTAACTGACGCCAGACGTCATCGGCCAGCGCAATAAAGTGTTTATCGTTTGTTTTGTGATAGCGAAGCTCAAACCAGCCCGCCATCAGCATCAGGACCCACGGTTGCCAGCGTTTGACCTGGCGCACCAGCAGGCGTTCGTTTAGCCGTGCCGTTTGCCCATAGGCGGCGATCAGCGCCCGCCGCTCGGCGTCATCTGTCGTCCATACCGCGGCGAGTTCCAGAGCCACGTCACCGTCTCCGGCGTATTCCCAGTCGATGAGCCGCTCACCTGCACAGGTATGCACAATATTCCCCGCGTGAACGTCCATGTGCAGCGGCGCAAGACGCAGCGGGCGCGGCTCACCGGCTTTTCGCAATCGTCGGAGCTGAGCAAGCCAGAACGGCGTGCGCCTTTCGGGCGATGATTGCTGCCAGTATTGTTCGAGCAGCGGCAGCAGCGCGATGCGCCAGCCCAGCCGTTTCTGACGGTGCAGATGATACAGCAAGGAGGCAAGCCGCGGGGGGGTTGGTAGCGCGCTTTTGATCTCGCCCGCAAGATAGTCCACCGCCATCCAGCCTTCAGCGTAAAAATGCGGCTTGGGAACAATGTCTGCGGGGAGACGCTGCAGGGCGCGCAGCTGACGGCGAAAATGGGACGCCGGGGCGGAGTCATCGTGATGCTGGCGCAGCACCAGCCGACGATTTCCCAGCTCAATAATGCAGCTCGCGCCGCCAAGCCCGGAATGGGCCTGCGGCGCGATGAGGCGATGCTCGGGAAAGTAGCGCGTCAGGATCTCTGCGCGCGTAGGGTTATTGTTGCGAAACCGCACCTTTACCTGACCAGATAATCTCGCCCGTCTGCACCAGCATCAGCTGCATTTGCAGCGCTGGCGTGTTGACGTTGCCGGTAGCATTTGAATAGAGCACATACTGCGCGCCAACGTTGCGGGCAATGCCGATTGCTTTGCTGCGCGAGCCGAGGCTGTCCTGCGGCGACAGGCCAAGCTGCTGCTTCGCAACGGCCAGCTGCTGGGAAGAGACCAGCGTAAACTTGCCGTTATTGGCCAGCGCGTTGCGCAGCGTTTCGGTCGCTTCGCCCGCGTTCAGTGAACCGTTGGTGCGGTTATTCACGCTATCGACCAGCAGCACGCCTCCTGGCGTAACGCCTTCGGCCTGAAGCATTTTGCCGACCATCGGCTGCATGGCGCCATTCCAGTCGTAGTGGCGAACGCGCGGCGTCGGCTGTGCGTCCGGGTGCTCAATCGGACCCGGCTGCGCCGGGATCGTCGGCACGGAAGGCACCGTCGGAACCGGTTCAGTCGGCTGCGTCGGTTGTTCAGTGCCTGGCTTCGCTTCTTCAACAGGTGCAGGCTGCTCGGTTCGGGTCACACACCCGGCCAGAAAAAGAGCAAATGCCGTCACGAGCGCATAGCGGCTCACATTTTTAATCAAGGTTCACCCCTTAGAGATAAAGATAAAGTCTCACCTTATGCGCACCCAGATAGCTGGCGCTGCCGTAAAGTGTCACCGACGATCTTGCCGGAATAGTGATGCTTCGCGGCGCTTCCAGCGGGTGCATTTCAAGACCTCTAACGTCATACCAGTAGAAACGGTAATGGACCGTTACCGGCTCGTGTCTTTCATTAAAGAGCGTAGAGGAAGCAGAAGACTGGATTTCACTTAAGGTGAGCGAAGGTTCTCCTGCCGTAATGCCAGCGGCTAGCACGGAGGACTCCATCACCAGCGTCTGTTCGTCGCTGACCGGTATCGCCGGACGCGAACTGCATCCCGCGAGAACGAGCGTCAATATCAGCGCAGCACTACACCCTTTCAACATGTCAAAGACCTTTATGCGCCAGCATCGGTCCCAGCGGGCGGCCGCCAAGCAGATGCATGTGAATATGATAAACTTCCTGACCACCGTGGCGATTGCAGTTCATGATCAGACGATAGCCGTCTTCAGCAATCCCTTCCTGCTCTGCAATTTTCGCCGCTACCGTCAGCATACGGCCTAAAGCGACTTCATGCTCGGTTTTTACGTCATTTACGGTAGGAATCAGAATATTAGGAATGATGAGGATGTGCGTCGGCGCCTGAGGAGAAATATCCCGGAAAGCCGTGACCAGCTCATCCTGATAGACGATATCAGACGGGATTTCGCGGCGAATAATTTTACTAAAAATCGTTTCTTCAGCCATGACCTTTTCCTTTTTTGTTTAAGCTGGCGTAGCGCGTTCCTCGCGATACAGATTGTCCCTGCGATCGCGCGGCGCGATAGAAGAGTATGAGCGACTTTCTCCTGTCCTTTCAACCTTATCCCGTGATTTCTTTCCTTATCTCCTTCCCGCTGGCTGGATAGTGACCTGCCGGGCGGCTAAACCCGCTGAAACATTATTTCAGTTACATCCGAAACATCTGTTTACAGCGCTAATCTCAATGCGTATATTTCGCATTTGCATTTTCATGCGCATTTTCAACATAGAAAACGACGGCAGCCCGTCTCCTCGGGACTGACGCACACCACGCTCTCCATTCATTAAGGGTTTGATGATGTCTTTCATTAATCTTACCAGGGATGGGCAACGCCAGCCTGCCGCAACGCCTTCGTTGCTGGCCGCCTGCATTGCTATGGCATTGACGCCAACCGTAAGTTTCGCCGCCGCAGAGACGGAAGATACCCTCGTCGTTGACGGTGGTTTTGACAACGCACAGGAACCGCCTGCCGATCAAGATCGGGACTATAGCGTAAAAACCACCACCACCGGGACCAAGCTGCTCCTCGTACCGCGCGATATTCCGCAGTCCGTTAGCGTCATCAGCCAGCAGCGTATGCAGGATCAGGCGCTTAATACCATCGGCCAGGTGCTGGATAACACCACCGGGGTGAGCGCTTCCCGCATCGATACCAGCCGCACGAATTTCTACGCGCGCGGTTTCTTTATCAGCAACTTCGCCTACGAAGACATGCCGACCTTCCTCGACAACCGCTGGAATTTCGGGGATACCGCAGGCGATACGGCGATCTTCGACAAGATAGAGGTGGTCCGCGGCGCGGCAGGGTTGATGAGCGGGACGGGGAATCCTTCCGCTTACGTCAACATGGTGCGCAAGCATGCGGACAGTAAAGCATTTAAGGGCTCGGTCTCTGCCACCTACGGCAGCTGGGACAAGCAGCGCTACGTGCTCGATCTTCAGGCTCCGCTTACCGAGTCCGGCAAGGTGCGCGGACGCGTGATTACGGGCTATGAGGACAGAGATTCCTGGGTTGAGCGAAACCACTACCGTAAAAAGTTCGTCTACGGCGTGGTTGATGCGGATTTGACCGACTCAACCACGCTCTCCCTCGGTTACGATTATCAGGAAAGCGAGGAAGACAGCCCGACCTGGGGCGGTTTCCCTTCCCTTTTCAGCGACGGCAGCAAAACGCACTTCCGCCGCGGGTTTAATACCGCCGCCGACTGGACCTATTCGAATCAGGATTCCACCAAAGTCTTTGCGAATCTGACACAGCGGTTCGACAACGGCTGGGAAGCAAAGGTGAACGCCATGCATGCGGAAACCAACTTCGACAGCAAGCTGATGTACATCGACGGCTATCCGGACAAGACGACCGGCCTGTACGATGCCGCCAGCTTCCAGGGCGCGTGGGGCGGCTGGAACAGAGGCCAGCGCAAACAGGACTCCGTAGATGCGTTTGTTCGCGGTGGCTACGATCTTCTGGGGCGTCAGCACGAGCTGATGCTGGGCGGCAGCTACAGCCGTCAGCGCAACAACTATGATAATTCCTACCCGGTCAACGATAATTACGGCCTGATGGACGTAGGCAGTATTTATGATTACACCGGAAAACTGGCCGATCCAACGTGGTCTGATTTTGCGCTTTACCAGCGCGACGTGATTCGTCAGAAGTCAGTCTACGCCGCCACGCGCCTCTCCCTGGCCGACCCGCTTCACCTGATTCTGGGCGCGCGCTACACCGAGTGGAGCGCCAAATACAATCTGGAGCGTAAGCCCGACGAAATCCGCAACGCGAAGTTTGATGACGTTACGCCTTACGCCGGGCTGATTTACGATATCGACGATACGTGGTCGGTATACGCGAGCTATACCTCGATTTTCCAGCCTTCCGGCCAGCGCGATATCAACAGCAAGTTTATCGATCCAACGACCGGGAAAAGCTACGAGGCCGGCGTGAAGGGCGACTGGTTTAACACCCGCCTGACCGCCAGCCTGTCGGTCTTCCGCATTGAGCAGGATAACGTCGCGGTGAACACCGGTATGACGATTCCTGGCTCCGGCGGACAAAGCGCCTATAAGTCAATAGACGGAACCGTGAGCAAAGGCGTGGAGTTTGAGCTGAACGGCGCGTTAACCGACAACTGGCAGCTGACCTTCGGCGGCAGCCGCTACGTTGCGGAAGATGAGGACGGCAACGCGGTGAACCCGCAGCAGCCTCGCACAACGCTGAAGCTGTTTACCCGCTACCAGCTGCCGATGCTGCCTGAGGTCACGGTTGGCGGCGGCGCGCGCTGGCAGAATAAAACCTGGTATGATTTTGAAACGCCGGGCCCTGACGGCATTAGCCACATCACGCAAAACGGTTATACCGTCGTCGATCTGTTTACCCGCTATCAGGTCACCAAAAACTTTGCGGTACAGAGCAACCTGAATAACGTCTTCGACAAAGAGTACTACGATTACCTGGGCACGTACGGTGTCTACGGCGCACCGCGTAACTTCTCGGTAAGCGGAAGCTACAGTTTCTAAGATTCTGTGTGCGAAAAAGGGAGCCATTAGGCTCCCTTTTTTATGTCCTCTAAACACCAGGCGTAAAAAAGGCAGCCATTCGGCTGCCTTAGTCTCCCCACATCACAACTTAGCTGTTGCGGATGTACTCATCCATTTCGGTTTTCAGGTTATCGGACTTAGTCCCGAAGATAGCCTGAACGCCTGAACCAGCAACAACCACGCCTGCCGCACCGAGTTTCTTCAGACCAGGCTGATCGACTTTGGCAACGTCTGCAACGCTCACACGCAGACGTGTGATACATGCATCCAGGTTGGTGATGTTTTCTTTACCGCCAAACGCGGCAACCAGAGCCGGAGCCATTTCGCTGGTCGCGGTCGCTTTGGCGTCTTCTGACGCATCTTCACGACCCGGAGTTTTCAGATCCAGCGCTTTGATCAGCACGCGGAAGATGGTGTAGTAGACGATCGCGTAGCAAATACCCACGATTGGGAACAGCCACAGCTTGCTGCTGTTACCGGACAGAACGATAAAGTCGATCAGGCCGTGGGAGAAGGACGTACCGTCACGCATACCCAGCAGAATACAGATTGGGAATGCCAGACCAGCCAGAATGGCATGGATAACGTACAGGATCGGCGCAACGAACATGAAGGAGAACTCGATCGGCTCGGTGATACCGGTCAGGAACGAGGTCAGCGCTGCGGAGATCATGATACCGCCCACTTTTGCACGGTTCTCTGGTTTAGCAGAGTGCCAGATTGCAATCGCAGCGGCTGGCAGGCCGTACATTTTGAACAGGAAGCCACCGGACAGTTTGCCCGCAGTTGGGTCGCCTGCCATATAGCGTGGGATATCACCGTGGAACACCTGACCTGCTGCGTTGGTGTACTCACCAATCTGCATCTGGAATGGAACGTTCCAGATATGGTGCAGGCCGAACGGCACCAGGCAGCGCTCGATGAAGCCGTAGATACCGAACGCGACAACCGGGTTCTGGTAAGCAGCCCACTGAGAGAAGGTCTGGATAGCAGTACCGATTGGTGGCCAGATGAAGGACAGGATCACGCCAGTGAAGATAGCCGCCAGACCAGAGATGATCGGTACGAAACGCTTGCCCGCGAAGAAGCCCAGATACTCAGGCAGCTTGATGCGATAGAAGCGGTTAAACATATAGGCGGCAATCGCACCGGAGATGATACCGCCGAGAACACCGGTATCTGCCAGGTGTTTCGCTGCGATCTCTTCAGCCGGTAAATGCAGAACCAGCGGCGCAACCACAGCCATGGTTTTCACCATGATGCCGTAAGCCACAACGGCGGCCAGAGCAGATACACCGTCGTTATTGGTGAAGCCCAGAGCAACACCGATAGCGAAGATCAGCGGCATGTTAGCAAAAACAGAACCGCCTGCTTCGGCCATCACGTGGGAAACTACGGCTGGCAGCCAGCTGAAGTTAGCAGAACCGACACCCAGCAGGATACCTGCGATAGGCAGTACGGATACTGGCAGCATCAGCGATTTACCGACCTTTTGCAGGTTAGCAAATGCATTCTTAAACATAATTGAGAGTGCTCCTGAGTATTTGTGCTTTTTTTACGCTTTCACGCATTGGCCCGGGGGGAGTACCGCGCCGTGGACAGGACATCTAAGCGCCCTTTATTTATTACACAGAGTAAAATAATTCACGCCATGTTTGTTTGACGGCTATCACGTTTCAGTTTGAGATGGTCGAAAAACTTTCAGTTATTTACAAAAAGCATGTCGGGATGTGTCTAAAAACACCCTCACCGCCCCAAATGAGGCGGTGAACTTTACTCGCTTTGCGGATTAATTACGAGCCTAAAAAAAACAGTTCTATCAGACAGATTGCAGGCGGGCGGGGTCGATATGGAACAGATTTGCGAAGTTTTCGGTTGTGGTGCGCGCCAGTTCTTCCACGCTTACGCCCTTCAGAACGGCCATGTACTCTGCCACGTCTCTCGTCATGGCCGGCTGATTCTCTTTACCGCGATGCGGCACAGGTGCCAGATAAGGAGAATCCGTCTCCACCAGGATACGATCGAGCGGTACATAGCGTGCGGCATCACGCAGCTGTTCAGCATTCCGGAACGTCACAATCCCCGAAAAAGAGATATAAAACCCCAAATCAAGCAGCTTACCCGCCGTTTCTCTGTCTTCTGTGAAACAGTGTAGTACGCCACCGCAATCCGTCACCTTTTCTTCCTCAAGGATTGCCAGCGTATCGGCGCGCGCATCGCGGGTGTGAACGATAACCGGCTTATTCAGCTCGCGGCCAATGCGGATATGGTTACGGAAAGACGCCTGCTGAAGGGGTTTAGTTTCCGGCGTGTAAAAATAGTCCAGGCCGGTCTCCCCCATCGCCACGACGCCCTCCTCTGCCGCCAGGCGGCGCAGCTCGTCCACGTCATACGTTTCGTCCTGATTGAGCGGATGCACGCCGCAGGAGAAGACCACGTTATCGCGAACGCCCACCAGCTCGCGCATGGTGCGATAGCCCGGCAGCGTCGTGGCTACGGCCAGGCAAAACTTCACGTCGCGGGCGGCAGCTTTCGCCAGCACGTCGTCCACGTCCTTATGCAGGGATTGATAATCCAGGCCATCGAGATGGCAGTGTGAGTCGACTAAAAACATAATGTCTCTCTCAAAGATGGAATGCAGGCGGAATAACGCCTGGTTGCAGGTAATGTTCGATTTGCAGTAACCGGTCGGTTAATAAAAGCTCGCGATTAAGGCCCGTTACGGTTAAAAGCTGCTCGCGGCTTTGGCACACCTCATGAAGGATAGCGCGCAGCGTGGCGCCCGGCAGGTGGTTCGCCAGGGTGCTCAGCAGCGGCCAAACGTCGATATTGGTCAATAGCGTGGCGCCCTGCTGGATTTTCAGCGCATCCAGCATCAGGGAAGCCAGCCAGTGAAGATGCTCCGCAGCCTGTTCGCCGTTGAGCGCCGACAGCAGGCTCAGCCAGTCGCGAGTTTCAATCGCCGACTGTACCGCCTGGCACAGGGCTTCGCGCTGAGACCAGCGCTCGGGCTGGAGGATGGCGAGCGCCGCGGCGGGCGCACCGCTGCACAGGCGCAGCGCGGAAAGCGCCGCATCCTGTGACACTGTCACCTCTCTCTGCAGCCAGCCTAACGCCCATGCTTCCTGCGGCGCAGCAAGGTGGTGGAGGCGGCAGCGGCTGCGTAAAGTGGCCAGTAAACGACCGGGTTCGCGGCAAGACAGGAAGAACCACGTTTTTTCCGGCGGCTCTTCCAGGGTTTTAAGCAGCGCATTCGCCGCCGCTTCGGTAAGCTGCGCGGCGTCTTTCAGCCAAACAACTTTTGCCCCGCCGAGGCGCGCGTGCTCATAGAGCTTTTCGCTGACCTCGCGCACCGCATCGATGCCGAGCGTGTTTTTCCCCTTCTCAGGCTCAAGCGTATAGTAATCGGGATGAGTTCCCGCCTGCATGAGCTGGCAGCCGCGGCATTTGCCGCAGCTTTTGTGCCCTTCCGGCTGCTGACACATCAAAAAACGGGTGATGGCGTAAATCAGCGCATCGTCGCCCATCCCCGGCAGGGCCTGAATCAGTAACGCATGATGCCCCCGTCCAGCCTGGTAGCTGTTGATCAGCTGTTCAAAGTGCGGGCGCAGCCAGGGATACCATTTCATGCCCGTTGCTCCTCGAACCACTGGCGAACCGTTTTCTGAATGGCGAGAGTGACCGCGTCCAGCGGCTGGGTCGCATCAATGGTGCGAATGGAGGCGTCCCGTTCAGCGAGCTCAAGATAGCGCGCGCGGGTGCGGTTAAAGAAGTCGTACGACTCCTGTTCAATTCGGTCCAGCTCGCCGCGCGCGCGCGCGCGCTTGAGGCCCACTTCCGGCGTAACGTCCAGATAGAGCGTCAGGTCGGGACGGAAATCCCCTAAAACCGCATCGCGCAGCGTTGCCAGCAAGGTCTGGTCGATGCCGCGCCCGCCGCCCTGATAAGCCTGGGTCGACAGATCGTGACGGTCGCCAATCACCCATTTGCCTTCCGCCAGCGCGGGCTTGATCACCGTTTCAACCAGCTGCACGCGCGCGGCGTAAAACATCAGCACTTCCGCTTTGTCATCAATCACCTCGTCGCCGACGGATTTAATATCCAGCACCAGGCTGCGCAGCTTTTCAGCCAGCTGCGTGCCGCCCGGCTCGCGGGTAAACGTCATATCTGCGACGCCAAGCGCGCTGAGCGTGTCGACAACCACATTGCGGGCAGTGGTTTTACCCGCCCCTTCGAGTCCCTCAATGACAATGTATTTACTGCGCATTTTTTTCCTTAAGTGCCTTCAGATAGTCCTGAACAGAGCGATTGTGGCCCGCAAGATTGGTATTAAACGTGTGCCCACCCTTGCCGTCGGCGACAAAATAGAGATACGGCGTTTTGGCCGGATGCGCGGCGGCGCGCAGTGACGCTTCGCTCGGCGTCGCAATCGGGCCCGGCGGTAAGCCAGCGATGACGTAGGTATTATATGCGGTTGGCGTCTCCAGATCTTTTCTGGATATTTTTCCGGTATAGCGATCCCCCATTCCGTAAATTACGGTTGGGTCGGTTTGCAGCCGCATACCAATGCGTAGCCGGTTGATAAACACCGAGGCGACCTGATCCCGCTCCGACGCGACGGCGGTCTCTTTTTCAATTATCGATGCCATCGTAACGAACTGGTTTTGATCTTTATACGGCAGCCCCTCGGCACGCCCTTCCCACGCAGAGGTGATTGCCGCCACCATCTTGTTGTGCGCGCGCTTCAGAATTGCCGCGTCGGTCGTACCCGCGGTATACATCCAGGTATCCGGCCAGAACCAGCCCTCTACCCACTCAGGGTGCTCGAATTTCAGCACCTCGGCCACCGTCTGGTAGTCGTCATCTTTGAGGGTATGCTTAATGTAAGGCGCCTCGCGCAGCTGTTTCAGGTAGTCGCTTAAGCGCATGCCTTCCACAAAGCGCAGCGGGAACTGCGCCTCTTTACCGCTCTCCAGCAGCTGCAGCATCTCTCTGACGGTCATGCCCGGCGTAAAACGATAGGTGCCCGCCTTAAAGTGGGACAGCTCGGGCTCAACGCGCAGCAGCCACTGGAGGACGCGCGGGCGGTTAATAATTTTGTCGCGATACAGCTGCTCGCCCAGCGCCATGCGCCCGGTGCCTGCTTTCAGCGTAAACAGGGTCTCTTCTTTGATCAGGATCTTACTGTTCGCCATCTGACGAACCTTCCAGACTCCCGCTCCGCCAGCAATACCCAGCGCGACAATAAGGAGGAGGACAAAGCGCAACATTTTCTTCATGACTATCGGATTTGCTCACATATCGGGGCTAAAAACTGAAACAGCTCGCGCGATGACCAGCGCTGCTGGCCGTATGCGCGAACGGGAACAACGGGCATCAGCGCGTTACATACCACAACCTCATCGGCCGTCCGCAACGCCTCTTCCCCTGCGCTAACTTCGACAACGCGAAAGTCTGAGCGTGCCAGCTGCTGCAAACAAAACTGGCGCATAATGCCGTTCACCCCGGCCTGTTTCAGCGAAGGCGTGAACACATCACGCCCCTTCCGCCAGAGTAAATTAGCCGCACAGCATTCCGTAATGAACCCTTCGCTGTCAAGAACCAGCGCCTCATCGGCGTCCGTCCGTTCAAGATGAGTACGAATTAGCACCTGTTCAAGCCGGTTAAGATGTTTAATTCCGGCAAGCATCGGATTACGCCCCAGCCGCACCGGGCTGAGCGTCAGCGTTACGCCCTCTTCGCGCCAGCGCGCGTAGTGATCTGGATACGCGGATACCGTCAGTATTCGCGTAGGATGTTCGCAGCTGGCACCGCTGTAGCCGCGACCACCGCTGCCGCGGCTGACGATCGTTTTGAGCACGCCGCGGCGGTTCCCGGACGCAAGCTGGCGCATTTCACGCCGCAGCGTGTCCCATTGCGTAAAGGGGATCAGCAGGGTTTCACAGGCAAGCTGCAGGCGATGTATATGTGCGTCGAGCAGGCATACGCTGCCGTCCAGAATGCGCGCCGTGGTAAAGCAGCCATCACCAAACTGAGTCGCCCTGTCGCCCGCAGGCAGCGAATCTTGCTCGAGGCCATTGATTAAAAACATGGTGGCTCCTTATGCGTGGGGGATCAGTCTGGCAGGATATTGCGCACCGGACAAGAAGATCGGGCTTAATAAAAAAGGCCCGACAAGCGGACCTTTTTGATAGCCATAGGGCAGTCAGGCTCAGATCTTTTTGAAGATCAGTGAACCGTTTGTACCGCCGAAGCCGAAGGAGTTACAAAGGGTGTATTCCATTCCGCTCACCTGACGCGCTTCATGTGGAACGAAGTCCAAATCGCAACCTTCATCCGGGTTATCCAGGTTGATGGTTGGCGGTACGGCCTGATCGCGCAGCGCAAGGATCGAGTAGATAGACTCAACCGCACCTGCGGCACCCAACAGGTGACCGGTCATGGATTTCGTGGAGCTGACCATTACGCTGCGGGCAGATTCGCCGAAGATAGACTTCACAGCCTGCGCTTCTGCTTTATCGCCTGCCGGCGTCGACGTGCCGTGCGCGTTGACGTAGCCAATCTGTGCAGGCGTGATGCCGGCATCGCGAATCGCGTTTTCCATCGCCAGCGCAGCACCCGCGCCGTTTTCTGGAGGTGACGTCATGTGGTAAGCATCGCTACTCATACCAAAGCCAACGACCTCAGCATACATTTTCGCGCCGCGCTTTTTCGCGTGTTCATACTCTTCCAGCACGAGCATGCCCGCACCGTCGCCGAGCACGAAACCGTCACGATCTTTATCCCACGGACGGCTCGCCGCCTGAGGGTTATCGTTCCGGGTAGACAGCGCACGCGCTGCGCCAAAGCCGCCCACGCCAAGCGGGGTACTGGCTTTTTCTGCGCCGCCCGCAACCATCGCATCAGCATCACCGTACGCAATCATGCGCGCGGCCTGGCCGATATTGTGCACGCCGGACGTACAGGCGGTAGCGATAGAAATGCTTGGACCACGCAGGCCAAACATGATGGTCAGGTGACCTGCCACCATGTTAACAATCGTGGACGGAACGAAGAACGGGCTGATTTTACGCGGGCCACCATTCATCAGAGACGTATGGTTTTCCTCGATCAGGCCAAGACCGCCAATCCCGGAGCCGATAGCGGCGCCAATACGGGTTGCGTTCTCTTCCGTAATTTCAAGGCCAGAATCCTGCATGGCCTGAACGCCAGCGACAATTCCATATTGAATGAAGGCATCCATCTTGCGCTGCTCTTTGCGCGAGATAATCTCTTCACAGTTAAAATCCTTTACTAAGCCAGCAAATTTCGTTGCATAGGCGCTAGTATCGAAATGGTCGATTAGGCTGATGCCGCTCTGACCGGCAAGGAGAGCTTTCCAGGTGGACTCTACGGTATTGCCGACAGGAGACAACATGCCAAGTCCGGTCACAACTACACGACGCTTAGACACGTTTGTCCTCCAGGGAGGGATAAAAAAAAGAGATTCGTGGGACTAAAAAAGATAAAACTCAGGCGGTCGAATGACCGCCTGGAGATGTTCACTTACGCCTGGTGACCGTTGATGTAATCAATGGCAGCCTGAACGGTGGTGATTTTCTCAGCTTCTTCGTCCGGAATCTCAGTATCAAACTCTTCTTCCAGAGCCATTACCAGCTCAACGGTGTCAAGAGAATCTGCGCCCAGGTCTTCAACGAAGGAAGCGGAGTTCACAACTTCTTCCTGCTTAACGCCCAGCTGCTCGCCGATAATTTTCTTAACGCGTTCTTCGATAGTGCTCATACTCTTAAATTTCCTATCAAAACTCGCTTTCGCGATGGTTTTCGTAGTGTATAAAATGTTGAAAAATTTGCAACTAAATCCCGGCAGTTCTTACCACGATTTTACGTTATTTTGAGGCCATTCGCCCTCATAACGCAAATATTTTCGATCGTGATTAAACCATGTACATCCCGCCGTTGACGTGGAGGGTTTCACCAGTGATGTAACCCGCTTCGTCAGAGGCTAAAAATGCAACCGCGCTGGCGATTTCTTTAGGGTCGCCAAGACGACCCGCCGGAACTGCCGCCAGCGTACCCGCACGCTGATCATCAGTCAGCGCACGCGTCATGTCCGTTTCAATAAAGCCCGGAGCAACAACGTTTACAGTAATACCGCGGGACGCAACTTCACGCGCCAGCGACTTACTGAAACCGATCAGACCCGCTTTCGCCGCAGCGTAGTTAGCCTGACCAGCATTTCCCATGGTACCAACCACAGAACCAACAGTGATAATGCGACCATGACGCTTTTTCATCATAGCGCGCATTACCGCTTTTGACAGGCGGAATACAGATGAAAGATTGGTTTCGATAATATCGTTCCACTCATCATCTTTCATTCGCATCAGCAGGTTGTCGCGAGTGATCCCGGCATTATTAACCAGAATATCCACTTCACCAAACTCTGCGCGAATATTTTCCAGTACAGATTCGATGGATGCAGGCTCGGTCACATTCAGGACCAGACCTTTACCGTTCGCACCCAAATAGTCGCTGATGGCCTTAGCGCCATTCTCGCTGGTTGCTGTACCAATCACTGTCGCGCCGCGCGCAACCAGTGTTTCAGCAATTGCACGCCCGATACCGCGGCTTGCGCCGGTTACCAGCGCGATTTTTCCTTCAAAACTCATGGTATTCCTCTTTTATTGCGAGAGTGCCGCTGACATCGCTTCCGGCTCGTTAATCGCCGAGGCAGTCAGGGTGTCAACAATACGTTTAGTCAGACCGGTGAGGACCTTACCAGGGCCAACTTCATACAGATGCTCAACGCCCTGAGAAGCCATAAACTCAACGGTTTTGGTCCACTGTACCGGGCTGTAGAGCTGGCGAACCAGCGCATCACGGATGGCTTCCGGGGTGGTTTCGCATTTCACATCGACGTTATTCACGACCGAAATCGTCGGTGCGTTGAAGGTGATTTTTTCCAGCTCGATCGCCAGCTTATCGGCCGCTGGCTTCATCAGCGCACAGTGAGACGGCACGCTCACAGGCAGGGGCAGCGCACGCTTCGCGCCTGCTGCTTTACAGGCCGCGCCCGCACGTTCAACCGCTTCTTTATGACCGGCGATCACCACCTGGCCCGGCGAGTTAAAGTTGACCGGAGAAACCACCTGCCCTTCGGCAGATTCTTCACAGGCTTTCGCAATCGCCGCATCGTCCAGACCGATGATGGCAGACATGCCGCCCGTTCCTTCTGGTACCGCTTCCTGCATGAACTTACCGCGCATTTCAACCAGACGCACCGCGTCGGCAAACGCGATTACGCCAGCACACACCAGCGCAGAGTATTCACCCAGGCTGTGACCGGCAAGCAGCGCTGGCGCTTTGCCGCCCTGCTGCTGCCAAACGCGCCACAGCGCAACGGATGCGGTCAGCAGCGCTGGCTGGGTCTGCCAGGTTTTATTCAGCTCTTCAGCCGGCCCCTGCTGGGTCAATGCCCACAGATCATAGCCCAGCGCATCGGAAGCTTCACGGAATGTCTCTTCAATGACCGGATAGTTTGCTGCCATTTCAGACAACATCCCAACGGTTTGAGAACCTTGGCCCGGGAAGACAAAAGCAAATTGCGTCATCTTTTTATCCTTATTCTAGAAACGAACCAGTGCGGAGCCCCAGGTGAAACCACCACCGAAGGCTTCAAGCAAGACCAGCTGGCCTCGTTTAATTCGTCCATCGCGTACCGCTTCATCAAACGCGCACGGTACCGACGCCGCAGAGGTGTTGCCGTGACGATCCAGCGTCACCACAACGTTATCCATCGACATGCCCAGTTTTTTGGCGGTCGCACTGATAATACGCAGGTTAGCCTGGTGCGGCACCAGCCAGTCAAGCGCGGAGCGCTCAAGATTGTTCGCTTCCAGCGTCTCTTCAACGATGTGCGCAAGCTCGGTTACTGCTACCTTGAACACTTCATTACCTGCCATTGTCAGGTAAATGGAGTTATCCGGGTTAACGCGATCGGCGTTAGGCAGCGTCAGTAAATCACCATAGCGGCCATCGGCATGCAGATGCGTGGAGATGATACCCGGCTCATCAGACTGCCCCAGCAGCACTGCGCCTGCACCATCACCGAAAATAATGATCGTTCCGCGATCGGTAGGATCGCAGGTGCGCGCCAGCACGTCGGCACCGATCACCAGCGCGTATTTTACCGAGCCGGACTTAACGTACTGATCAGCAATGCTCAGCGCATAGGTGAAACCGGCACACGCCGCGGCAACGTCAAACGCCGGGCAGCCTTTAATGCCCAGCATGTTTTGTACCTGGCAGGCTGCGCTCGGGAACGCGTGTGTGGCAGAAGTCGTCGCAACGACGATCAGGCCGATGTGTTCTTTATCTATGCCGGCCATCTCGATAGCGCGCTGTGCGGCTTCGTAACCCATGGTCGACACGGTTTCGTCTGGCGCGGCAATACGACGTTCACGGATACCTGTGCGCGTGACAATCCACTCGTCAGACGTATCTACCATTTTTTCCAGATCGGCGTTGGTACGCACTTGTTTTGGCAGGTAGCTGCCGGTACCTAAAATCTTCGTATACATGTACGCTCAGTCACTTTTAGCTAATACAGATTCCAGGCGAGCGGCAATCCGCTGTGGGACTTGTCGCTGCACCGCCTGCACTGCCTGTTCAATTGCGACGGTAAAAGCTCGCTGATTGGCCGCACCATGACTCTTAATCACGATACCGCGCAATCCTAACAGACAGGCGCCATTATACTGGTCGGGGTTGAGGTGACTGAATCGCCGCGTCAGGCTTTTTTGTAACCAACGCTTTAATAAAATCAGCCACCAGGACCTTTTTTTCCCTTCTCCCTGCGATTTAAGCAGAGAGAGAAACATTCGTACGACCCCTTCCATGGTCTTCAACGTCACGTTCCCGGTGAAGCCATCACAGACCAATACATCCGTTTTGCCCGTCAGCAACTCATTGGCTTCGAGATAACCAATATAGTTGATGGACGGCACCTGCTTGAGTATTTCCGCTGCATCGCGAATACTGTCCAGGCCTTTCGTCTCTTCTTCACCAATGTTTAGCAACGCCACGCGAGGCGCGGTGATTCCGACCACTTCTTCCGCCAGCACCGAGCCCATAACGGCAAACTGCGCCAGCATTGTACTATCACAATCCACGTTAGCGCCCAGATCGAGCACCACCGTTTTACCCTTTTGCTGGTGCGGTAACACCGTCACCAGCGCGGGTCGCTCAATGCCCTCTATCGGCTTGAGCAGTAATTTAGACAGCCCCATCAGCGCGCCGGTATTCCCCGCGCTGACGCAAGCCTGCGCTCGCCCTTCTTTCACCAGCTCAAGCGCCATTCGCATTGAGCTGCCGCGGCTATTGCGTATAGCCTGCGATGGCCTTGCATCACTGGCAATAACTGACTGCGCAGGGATAATCTGCAGACGCGAACGTTGTTCGAAGTCAGCTTTTGCGAGTAATGGCGTGATTGTGTCGGGATTACCGACTAAAAGAAGTGTGAGTTGCGAATTAGAATTCAGTGCCTGCAATGCTGCAGGCACTGTCACGGAGGGACCAAAATCTCCCCCCATGACATCTAACGCCAGGGTTAGACGTGTCAAGGTATCGTCGCAGCCTGGTTCGGTATGTTCCCCGCTTTCACGGGGAAACCCTCACTAAGCCTAATCACGCTTGCGCGTGATTACTTAGTGATAACCTTGCGGCCGCGGTAGAAACCGTCAGCGGTGATGTGGTGACGCAGGTGTTTCTCACCAGAAGTCTTGTCTACAGACAGGCTGGTAACTGCGGTCAGCGCGTCATGGGAACGACGCATGCCACGTTTGGAACGGGTTGGTTTATTCTGTTGTACGGCCATGGACCTTACTCCTCAATTACTTACGCTTTAAGCTGGCTAATACGGCAAATGGGTTTGGTTTTTGCGCTTCATCAGGCAGTTCCCCAAAGACCATGTCCGCCTCGGACACTTCACAGTGTTCAGAATCATGCACCGGAACTACCGGCAAGGCGAGGATGACTTCATCTTCAACCACTGCCAGCAGATCGATTTCACCGAATTCGTTAACCTCAATCGGCTCATACGCTTCCGGGAGTGCTTCAGCCTGTTCGTCGGAACGAACCGGGCTAAAACAATACGTTGTGTGAACATGCTGTGTGAACGGTTTCCCGCAACGCTGACATTCGAGCGTTACCGTCACCTTTGCATCACCGGTTAAAACGGCAAGGCGCTGGTTATCGATAGCAAACGACATGGAGCATTCCACATCACTGTCCACACTGACTACAGATGCGGCAATACGCTCAGCCTGATCGGAAGAATAGATACCTTCGTAATCGAGGCGTTTTTGAGCCGTACGTACCGGATCAAGAGTCAGGGGTAATTTTACCTTTTGCATAGGGCGCGCATATTAACTTTGTAACGTCATAGAGTCAAAGAAAAAGGCAACCACAGCTGCCTTTTGCCAATTATTCGCACACATTGCGGCCTGTAGTTTAAAATGGCTGGCATCGATACGCTATATCTGGTGATAAAAATATGCCAAATCTCGTTCTCGCCTCCACGTCACCCTACCGCAGAATGCTGCTGGAAAAGCTCGGCATTCCATTTGAATGCGCAGCGCCTAAGGTTGACGAAACGCCGCAGCCAGGGGAATCACCGCGTCATCTGGTGACCCGCCTGGCGCAGGAAAAGGCACAATCGCTGGCCGCACGCTATCCCGCCCATCTGATTATAGGCTCGGATCAGGTCTGTGTGCTGGACGGCGAAATCACCGGCAAGCCGCATACCGAAGAGAATGCCTGCAGGCAGCTTATGCGCGCCCGCGGCAGCATCGTCACCTTTTATACCGGACTTGCGCTCTATAACTCCGCCGTCGGGCACTTGCAAACCGAATGCGAGCCCTTTGACGTCCACTTCCGCCACCTCAGCGAGCAGGAGATTGTAGACTACGTGCGCCGGGAACGGCCGCTGAACTGCGCGGGAAGTTTTAAAAGTGAAGGATTGGGGATTGCGCTGTTCGATAAGCTGGACGGGCGCGATCCGAATACGCTGGTTGGCTTGCCGTTGATCGCGCTGTGCCAGATGTTACGGCGAGAAGAGTATAATCCGCTGACGATGTGATGCCCTCACCCAAAGGGAGAGGGAGAAAAACATGTAGGCCGGGTAAGCGCAGCGCCACCCGGCACACGTTTAGCCGCGTAAAACCTTCAGGCAGCGTTTCAACTGCTCATCCAGCGGCGCTTCGATACGGATGATTTCTCCGGTATTCGGATGGGTAAACTTCAGCGCGGCCGCATGCAGGAACAGGCGTGACAGCCCCGTCCCCGCCAGCTGCTTGTCAAACTCGCGATCGCCATAGCGGTCGTCAAACGCAATCGGATGCCCGGCAAACTGGGTATGCACGCGGATCTGGTGGGTTCTCCCCGTAACGGGGCTACAGCGTACCAGGGTGGCAAACTCATAACGTTCTTCAACCTTGAAGCGCGTCTCTGACGGTTTACCTTCCTGATTCACGCGCACGATACGCTCGCCGCTCTGCAGAATATTTTTCAACAGCGGAGCCTGCACCACTTTAACGTGGGACTGCCACTGGCCGCGAACCAGCGCCAGATAATCTTTCTGCATCCCCTTTTCGCGAAGCTGCTCATGAAGGGAGCGCAGCGCGGAACGCTTTTTCGCCACCAGCAGCACGCCGGAGGTGTCGCGATCAAGACGGTGGACAAGCTCCAGGAAGCGCGCTTCCGGGCGTAGCGCGCGCAGGCCTTCTATCACGCCAAAGCTTAGCCCGCTGCCGCCGTGCACTGCCGTGCCGGACGGTTTGTTCAGCACCAGGATGTGGTCGTCTTCATAAAGGATAACGTCGCTCAGCGCCGCAACCTTCTGCAGCTTAGGCGATACCGCTTCTTCTTCTCGCTCGGCGACGCGCACCGGCGGAATACGCACTTCATCACCCGCCTCAAGCTTATACTCTGGCTTGACGCGCTTTTTATTCACCCGCACCTCGCCCTTGCGCAGGATGCGATAAATCATACTTTTTGGCACGCCTTTAAGCTGGGTGCGCAAAAAGTTATCGATACGTTGCCCCGCGTAGTCATCCGCGATCGCAACCATTTTTACGGCTGGAGTCTCTGTTTTCATGGTTGGCGATTCTAAATATCGTCAGGCATTAGCGCCACTCATTTTTCTATGCTTATATTTACTTTTATCCGGCCTGCCCCTCGTTTCGCGCAATCGATTTGGTGGTTATTAAACCAATCACTACCGTGAAGTGGAGAAACTGTGAGTAACCGGGTGATAATTGGTAAAAGTCATCTTGCTATAACCCGGCGAGCAATGGAATAATGAAGCCGTTTTCCGTGTTAAATCCTGGTTAAGTAAGGAAATCGACGGAATGACCAATTTTGTCTGACCGATCATCCACGCAGCAATGGCGTAAGACGTATTGATCTTTCAGGCAGTTAGCGGGCTGCGGGTTGCAGTACTTCCCGGTATAAGGATTGTTTTCTGGAGAGTGTTCCCAGGCAATTCCCCTGATAAATGCGCTGTATTTCCGTATGAAATACAGGCAACCGACACTTTGCGCCTCTTAAGCGAGCGACAACCGTGAGGTTGGCGACGTGAATAGTCACGAGGCCATCGGTTCATACCCCGGACAGCGTCACCTTGCCCGCAGCTTTGTCGTCAATGTAAGAATAACGAGTAAGTTACGATGAAAAGAATGTTAATCAACGCAACTCAGCAAGAAGAGTTGCGTGTCGCCCTTGTGGATGGGCAGCGCCTGTACGATCTGGATATTGAAAGTCCTGGACACGAACAGAAAAAAGCGAACATTTACAAAGGCAAAATCACCCGCATTGAACCAAGCCTTGAAGCTGCATTTGTCGATTACGGTGCTGAGCGTCATGGTTTCCTCCCTCTGAAAGAAATCGCCCGCGAATATTTCCCTTCCAACTATAACGCCCACGGTCGTCCGAACATCAAAGATGTGCTGCGCGAAGGCCAGGAAGTTATCGTTCAGATCGATAAAGAAGAGCGTGGCAACAAAGGTGCCGCGCTGACCACCTTTATCAGCCTGGCGGGGAGCTATCTGGTTCTGATGCCAAACAACCCGCGTGCGGGCGGTATCTCACGCCGTATCGAAGGTGATGACCGTACCGAGCTGAAAGAAGCGCTGGCTAGCCTCGAGCTGCCAGACGGCATGGGGCTTATCGTGCGTACCGCGGGCGTCGGCAAATCTGCCGAAGCGCTGCAGTGGGACCTCAGCTTCCGCCTGAAGCACTGGGAAGCTATCCAGAAAGCAGCGGAAAGCCGCCCTGCTCCGTTCCTGATCCACCAGGAAAGCAACGTTATCGTACGTGCCTTCCGCGATTACCTGCGTCAGGACATCGGCGAAATTCTGATTGATAACCCGAAAGTGCTCGAGCTGGCTCGCCAGCACATCGCCGCGCTGGGTCGTCCTGATTTCACCAGCAAAATTAAGCTGTACACCGGTGAAATCCCGCTGTTCAGCCACTATCAGATTGAATCCCAGATTGAGTCCGCCTTCCAGCGCGAAGTGCGTCTGCCGTCCGGCGGTTCTATCGTTATTGATACCACCGAAGCGCTGACCGCTATCGACATCAACTCCGCCCGCGCGACGCGCGGTGGCGATATCGAAGAGACGGCCTTCAACACCAACCTTGAAGCCGCTGATGAAATTGCCCGCCAGCTCCGCCTGCGCGACCTGGGCGGTCTTATTGTTATCGACTTCATCGACATGACCCCGGTTCGCCACCAGCGCGCGGTTGAAAATCGCCTGCGCGAAGCGGTGCGCCAGGACCGTGCGCGTATCCAGATCAGCCATATCTCTCGCTTTGGCCTGCTGGAGATGTCCCGTCAGCGTCTGAGCCCGTCGCTGGGTGAGTCCAGCCACCACGTATGCCCGCGCTGTTCCGGTACGGGTACCGTTCGCGACAACGAATCCCTTTCCCTTTCCATTCTGCGTCTGATTGAAGAAGAAGCGCTGAAAGAGAACACCAAAGAGGTTCACGCCATTGTCCCTGTGCCGGTGGCCTCATATCTGCTGAACGAAAAGCGTGCGGCGGTGAGCGCAATCGAATCGCGTCAGGGCGGCGTTCGCTGCATCATCGTGCCAAACGACGAGATGCAAACTCCGCATTACCACGTTCTGCGCGTGCGTAAAGGTGAAGAGACCAGCACGCTCAGCTATCTGCTGCCGAAGCTGCATGAAGAAGAGATGGCGCTGCCATCCGACGACGAGCCTGCCGAGCGTAAATTGCCTGAGCAGCCTGCACTGGCAACCTTCATCATGCCGGAAGCGCCGCCGGAAGCCGTGCTGGAAAAACCAGCCGCTAAGCCTGCCGCGCAGAAACCTGCCGCACCGGCTGTAAAAGTACAGCCAGAACAGCCTGGCCTGCTGAGCCGCCTCTTCGGCGCGCTGAAGAAGATGTTTGCGGGTGAAGAGCCTCAGGCGGAGCAACCAAAAGAAGCGCCAAAAGAAGCCAAGCCGGAACGTCAGCAGGATCGCCGCAAGCGTCAGAACAACCGTCGCGATCGTAACGACCGCAATGACCGTAACGAACGCGGCGATCGCAGCGAGCGTCGTGACAACCGTTCAGACAACAGCGAAGGCCGCGAGCAGCGCGAAGAGAACCGCCGTAACCGTCGCGAGAAGCAACAGCAAAACGTTGAAGATCGCGAAGTTCGCCAGCAGCCGGGCGATGAGCCTGAAAAAACCAAACAGCGTGACGAGCAGCAGCCTCGCCGCGAGCGCAGCCGTCGCCGCAACGACGAGAAGCGTCAGGCTCAGCAGGAAGTTAAAAACCTGAATCGCGAAGCGCCTGTTGAACAGCAGGATGCCGAGCAGGAAGAACGTACTCAGGTCATGCCGCGCCGCAAGCAGCGTCAGCTGGCGCAGAAAGTTCGCATTGGTGAAGTGCAGGTAGAAGAAACTGCAGTCATTGCCGCGGAGCCTGCCGAAAGCGTACAGAGTACCCAGCTTGCGAAGGTCGATCTGCCAGCCGTGGTGGAAAGCAACGTTGAGCAGGATGACAACGGTGAAGGTCGTGAAAACGCGGGCATGCCGCGTCGCTCACGCCGTTCTCCGCGTCATCTGCGCGTGAGCGGCCAGCGTCGTCGTCGTTACCGCGACGAGCGTTACCCGACTCAGTCACCGATGCCGTTAACCATCGCCTGTGCATCCCCGGAAATGGCCTCGGGTAAAGTCTGGATCCGCTACCCGGTCGCTCGCCCTGAGCAGGCGGTTGAAGAACAGACCGTCACCGAAGAGGTGATTGCACCGGTTGCCGCGGTTGAAGCGGTTGAGACGGAAACCGCTACCGTGGTTGAGCCACAGGTTGTTGAAGCGGCTCCACAGGCCGTTGAAGTGGAAACGACGCATCCTGAAGTGATTGCAGCACCGGTCGACGCCGCGCCGCAGATTATCGCCGAAGAAGATGCGGCAGTAGCGGAAGAGATCGTGGAAGAGGTTCAACCTGCCGCGCCGGTAGAGGAAGCGCCTGAAGCGATCGTTGAAACCGCCGTTGAGGAAGTTGTTCAGCCGGTCGAGGTTGTCGTTGAACCGGTTCGTGAACCTGCGCCAGTGGAAGTGAAAGCGCCGGAAGTGAAGCCTGAGCCGGTTGTTGCAGCTGCGGCTCGCGTGGCTAGCGCCCCGATGACGCGCGCGCCAGCACCAGAGTATGTGCCGGAAGCGCCGCGCCACAGCGACTGGGTGCGCCCTGGCTTTAACTTCGACGGTAAAGGTTCCGCGGGTGGTCACAGCGCAACGCACCAGGCGACCGCTCCGGCTACCCGCCCACAGTCCGTTGACTAAGCGACCGTAGCGTGAAAAGCCGACCTTCGGGTCGGCTTTTTTATTGCCCTTTCCCGGCCGACCTCATCCCGGCAATCTCCGGCATCACCGTTCGCATCATCTCCAGGAAAAGCCGCAGGCGCGCGGGATAGTAGCGTGACCACGGGTAGACCAGATGCACCGGCAGAGCCGACGGCTGCCATTCGGGCAGCACGTGGACCAGCCTTCCCGCCTGAATATCCTCTTTTACCGCCCAGCTTGACACCACCGCTGCGCCCAGTCCGGTCAGCGCGGTCTTACGCGCCACGTACAGGCTGTCCGTGCTCAGGCGCGGGACGATCGTCAGCCGACGCGCCTGATTCAACTCGCCGTTGAAAAGCTCTATGTGCCGCTGATAAAAGGTGCTAATGGCAACCCACGGCAGCGCCTCGAGATCCTCAGGCCCGTTAATCGCGGGAGCGCGCGCGAGGAGTTCTGGAGAGGCCACTACCGAACGCGGCACTTCAGCCAGCAGCACGGAGACCGTCGCAGGGTCAACGTCGGCGCCCACGCGGATAGCGCAGTCAAGGTTATCGCCCAGAAAATCCACGGAGCTGTCATTGAGCACCCATTCGACGGACAGCTGAGGGTAGCGCTGCAAAAATTCGGTTAGCGGAGCCAAAAGCTGATCCTGCCCAAAGGCGTGCGGCGCACGCACCCGCAGCACGCCGACCGGCTCGTCTTCGGCATGGGCGACTTCATCCTCCAGCGCCAGCCAGCTGTCTATCACCCGCCGCGCGTGCTGATAGCAGCGTTCTCCGTCATCGGTCAGCCGCGTGGTGTGGGTTGTACGCAGCAGCAGCCGGACCCCCAGCAGCGTTTCCAGCGACTGCAACCGTCTGCTCACCGTTGCCTGCGTTGTCTCAAGCTGCCTGGCCGCCGCCGAAAGCGAGCCTGCCTCGACGATGCGCACGAAGGTGCGCATCAGCTCCACCCTGTCTATACGTTCTATTCGTTTCATTTATTTCATTGTCATACGTTAAACGTATAAGCGTTTTACCACCGGGCCCTCTACCGCCGCAATGCGCTTTGGTGAAAAATCCCCTCACATTCTGATTGAGGAACGCCTTATGAACACCACAACGTCCCCCCGCGCCGTTAGCCGCTGGGTCATTTTCATGCTGGCGCTGGGCGCCGGTTTTAGCGTGGCATCCATTTACTACGCTCAGCCCCTGCTGCCGCTGATGGGCAGCGATCTGCACCTGAGCATTGAAGGCATGGGGATGGTTCCAACGCTGACCCAGGCGGGCTATGCGTTCGGCATTCTTTTCCTGCTGCCGCTTGGCGACCGCCACGACCGCCGAACGTTAATTCTGATAAAAAGCGCGGCGCTGGCGCTTTTTCTGCTGGGCTGTAGCCTGACCGGGCAGCTGCATTCGCTGCTGCTGGCGAGCCTGCTTATCGGGATGGCCGCGACCATGGCGCAGGATATCGTTCCCGCCGCCGCCATCCTTGCCCCGGAAGGTCAGCAGGGCAAAACCGTCGGTACGGTGATGACCGGCCTGCTGCTCGGGATTTTGCTCTCCAGGACCGTCAGCGGCGTCGTCGGCGAAGCGTTTAGCTGGCGGCTGATGTACCAGCTGGCCGCCGCGAGCATTGCCTCTGTTGGCGTCGTGATGTGGGCCGTTCTCCCCCGCTTTGCCGTCCATTCAACGCTGAGCTACCCCGCGCTGATGCACTCAATGGCGCATCTGTGGCGCCGCTATCCGGCGCTGCGCCGTGCGGCGCTGGCGCAGGGCTTTCTCTCGATCGCCTTCAGCGCATTTTGGTCAACGCTGGCTGTGATGCTGCTTGAACGCTATCACATGGGCAGCGCCGTAGCGGGCGGCTTTGGGATTGCAGGTGCGGCAGGCGCGCTCGCGGCGCCTCTTGCCGGTGGCCTGGCCGACAGGCTGGGCGCAGGAAAAGTCACGCAGCTGGGTGCCGCGCTGGTGACCGTCTCCTTTGCGCTGATGTTTGCCATGCCCTGGCTTAGCGTTTATGGACAGCTTGCCCTGATCGCCGTTTCCGCCGTGGGCTTCGATCTCGGCCTGCAGTCAAGCCTGGTGGCTCACCAGAATCTGGTCTATAGCCTTGAGCCGCAGGCCCGCGGTCGCCTTAACGCGGTCTTGTTTACGGTGGTGTTTATCGGGATGGCGCTAGGCTCTGCGGCAGGGAGCAAGATTTATACCCTTGCGGGCTGGTCCGGCGTTGTCGCGCTGGCGACGCTTTGCGGGGGGATCGCGCTGGCAATCCGCCTGATTGAAAACGCCCGCGTCGCATCCGCCCAGGCAGACGTTGCATAAAAAAAGGCCCAATCCAGCGCACCGGATTGGGCAGACAAAACATGTCCAGTTTCAAGACATGTTCTAAGAGGTCAAACCTTATTTATTCAGCTGGAAAAGGGACATGCCCTGCATATCGCTGAACGCCTTATAGGATGCCTGCAGCGCCGCCTGCTGCATGGTGTAGGAAGAAATCGCCGCGTTCCAGTCAACTTCCACCAGGTCACTCATCTGCTGCGTCTGACCCAGCGCGCGGTCATCGCCCAGGGTGTCGAGCTTTTCCAGCTCGCTCATCTTGGTGCCCACGTCAGCCACGACTGTCAGGACGTTGTTCTGCGCGTTCTTGATGCCGACCTGCGAGTTGGCGATAACCTGGCCCTGTGCAGCCGCGGCCGCCGGATCGTTTTCAATCGGCGTTTTTAGCGAGGCAATCGCGCCGTCGAGGATCTTGAACATGTTGGTTTCACCGTATCCGCCCCCGGGAAGCTCCTGCGCGTTGCTGGTAATGCTGTCGAAAATTTGCGTGCCGGTATGGCTGATGGTCATGTTGCGCGCCGTATCCACCTGCTGGGTGATGGCCTCAGTGCCACCGCTGTAATCGCCCGTTGCGGCATCAAACGGCGCGCTTTCCGTCTTGTACCCGGCAAAAATATAGCGGCCGTTGCCGTCGGTGGTGTTTGCCAGGTTCATCAGCTGATCGCGAAGGCCCTGGAGGTCGGTTGCCAGCGAAAGACGGTCGTCATCGCTGAGCGTACCGTTTGCGGCGTAGACGAGCTTTTCGCGCACGCCTGAAAGCGCCGTATCAACCTGAGATAACACGTTATCTTCCAGCGATACCTTTTGGGTCGCAAAGGTACGCGCCAGCGCAAACTGGCTGTTCTGCGACTGAGACTGCGACAGCACGATAGCCTGCGACGCCGCGATCGGGTCGTCTGACGGGCGGTTCACGCGTTTGCCGGTGGACATTTGTTCACCGTAGCTCAGCCACCTGCTCTGGGAATCGGTGATCCCCCGCATGTTCTGCTCGTACATCATCTGGGTGCTAATACGCATGGTTCACCTCACCCTTAGCGAATATTGATAATTGCGTCGAAAAGCGTGCTGGCCGTCTGCAGCACCTGCGCGTTGGCGAGGTAATACTGCTGATAGCGCTGCAGGTTGCCATACTCCTCGTCCAGGTTAACCCCGGAGATGGACTGCTGCTGCTTCGTCAGCTGAACGACCACGTTAGCCTTCGTTTCGGTGCTGGACTTCAGCGTCGCGGTGGTGCTGCCCACGGTGCTGACCAGCGAGGCATAGGCATCGTTGAAGGTTTTATTGCCGCCGACGACCTTGCTGTTTTGCAGATCCAGCATTTTCTGGCCGTTGCGGTTGTCGCTCTCACCGCCGTTGTCCGCCTGCGCCATCGCCAGCTTTGACTCATCGCTTATCGCCAGGTCCATGTTCATAATGACGTCAGAAACCGGCTTCACGATAAAGCTGTCCTTCGCGCTGGCCGCGCCGCTCACGTTAACGTTCAGGCCGTCAAAGGAGAGGTTGCCGCTCGCGTCCGGGCTCAGGGTGAAGCTGGTCTTATCCGCGGTGCGGGTCACGGTCCAGTCGGTGCCGTTGAACTGCAGCTTGTAGTCCGTCGCCTGCACCCTGGTGCTGTCTGCCACCGAGGCGGTAACGGACGCCGTGCCGCTGTTTTTGCTGTTGCTCAGCACCGCCGGGGAGCCGAAGTCAAACAGCTTGCCGCCCGCGTCGCCGTTGGCATCAAAACCGGCCTGATGCTGCTTGTTCATCGCGTCTGCGAAGGCCAGCGCCATCTGGTTCAGGCTGTTGCGCGCCTTGTCCAGGTCTTCATTGCGAAACGTTAATAGCCCGCCTAACGAACCGGTGGTAATCAGCTTCTCGGGCACTTCCACGTTCCCGGCCACGTCATCCACGTAGGCAATGGTGGTGCGCCCGGGGTCCGCGCTCGATTTCACCGCCGCCAGCTGGTTCGCTTTGCCGCCCTGCACCAGGCTGTAGCCGTTGCCGAAGGAGACGTTATAGGTGCCGCTGTCCTGCACCGAGACCTCTACGCCAACAATCTTGTTCAGCTCGGTCACCAGCTGGTCGCGCTGGTCGAGCAGCTCGTTTGGCGATGCGCCCGCGCCGACGCCGGTGAGGCGAGAAATCTGATCGTTCAGGTTGGCGATCTGTTTGGCGTAGTTATTGATCTGATCGACACTGGTCGAAATGGCGGTATTCACCTGCGCATCCTGCTCGCGCAGGTACTGGTCGTTGGTTTTGAACTGATTGACCAGGCCATCCGCTTTGCCCAGCACCGTCTGGCGCGCCGCCGGATCTTCCGCGTTGCTGACCAGCGTTTGCAGGCTTTTAAAGAAATCCTGCAGGGTGGTGGAGAGCGAATTGGTGGTATCAGACAGCACGTCGTCGATTTTCGACATCTGCTGGTAGCGCGTGGTCAGGCCGCTGCTCTGGGTCTGGGCCGCGCGCAGCTGGTTGGTGATGAACGCATCATACTCACGCTGAACACCTGAAACGTAAACCCCGTTACCGACCCAGCCGCCGCCGGTCAACGTGCTGTTGGATGCACCCAGAACGGTGGTCTGGCGGGTGTAACCTGCCACGTTATAGCTTGAAATATTATTACTGACGGTATTAAGTGCCGCCTGGGCAGCACTGAGGCCACTCATGGCGCTGTTAATCAAACCGGACATGGGAGTTCCTTTTATACATTCAGACACGAGTCCTGATGAAGGTTATCGGCAGCCTCCATCGGGACTTGAGAGCTTTCAGAACAGTTTTTCGAGATCGGTGCTGTAGGCTTTGCTGACCTTCTCGCCCATCGCTTTAAGCTGCTGAATCATGCTGGTGAGCTTGCGCGCGTAGTTGGGATCGGTCGCATAACCGGCGTTTTGCAGCGCCTGCGCGCCCTGCTCCGGCGTCGCGGCCTGCGTAACGGCGGCGTAGCGCGGGTTGCGGCTCAGCACGCCCACGTAGTCGGACAGCGCTTCCAGATACGAGCTGTACACGCGGAATTTGGCCTTCACCTTCACCGCCGCGCCGTTCTCATACTCGGTGGTAGTGATTTCCGTGGTCGGCCCTTTCCAGCTGGAGGTGGCCTTAACGCCAAAGATGTTGAAGCTCGGATCGCCATTTTCACGGCGGATCTGACGCTGTCCCCAGCCCGACTCCAGCGCGGCCTGCGCCAGGATCAGGTGGTGCGGCACGCCGCTCTGCTCGCTCGCCAGGCGCGCGGGCAGTGAAAGCTGGGCCAGGAAGTCTTTGCTGTCGCCGGAGAGCGGCTCGTCGCTGGTCGCGGCGGGTTTCGGCACCGCTTTACGCACCATCTGGGTCAGCGCCTGATTCTGATAGCGGGTCACCGTTTCAAGTGAAAACTTCATCGGCACCTGCTGCGGTTCGCCGTCCGGCTGGACGCCCTGCGCCGCTTCGGTCTGCTTGACGATCATGTCGGCCAGACCGAGCCCTTTTCCGGCGGTCATCTGCTGCGCAATCTGTTGGTCATACAGGCTGGTGTAAAGCCGCGTGGAGTCGCTGCTGAAAATGCCGTCCTTCGGCAGCGCCTCACGCATGCTTTTCAGCATCATCTGCACGAACATTCCCTCCACCTGGCGGGCCACCGGGCGGATATTTCCGGCCGGATCTTTACCCGCGTTGGATTTCAGCTCGTTGAGCGACTGGGCGTCCCAGGCCGCGCTGGTCAACAGCTTGCTATCGGTCAGCATCAGATGATTTCCAGCTTAGCGCGCAGGCAGCCCGCGCTTTGCATCGACTGCAGAATGGACATCAGGTCCATCGGCGTGGCGCCCAGCGCGTTCAGGGCGCGGACGACGCTGTTGAGGTTGGCGCTGGAGCGCACGCTCTGGAGCGAGCCGCCGCTCTGGCGCAGGTCAATCTGCGTTTGCGGCGTCACCACCGTCTGCCCGCCGCCAAACGGCGTATCCGGCTGGCTCACGTTCGCGCTGCGGTTGACCGTCACGGAGAGGTTACCCTGCGCTACGGCGCAGCTGTCCAGCGTCACCTCGCGGTTCATCACCACCGATCCGGTGCGGGAGTTGATAATGACCTTCGCGTCCTGAAGCGGCACGTTGACTTCCATATTCTGAATATCCGCCAACATGCGCACCTGGCTGCTGCTGCCCGTCGAGGTGCGGATCTGCACGGTGCGCGCATCCAGCGCGGTGGCGCTGCCGTAGCCGCGGCTGCGGTTGATGGTGTCCGCAATCTGCTGGGCCATCGTGAAGTCTTCGTTGTTCAGCTGCAGGTTGATGGTGTTGCCGGCACCAAACTGCGTGGGCAGCTCGCGCTCGATGATCGCCCCGTTGGTAATGCGCCCGCCGTTCAGCTGGTTAACCTGCACGCTGCTGCCGCCCGCGGAAGCGCCCGCGCCGCCGACCAGGATGTTGCCCTGCGCCAGCGCGTAGACCTGGCTGTCGACGCCTTTCAGCGGGGTCATCAGCAGCGTTCCGCCGCGCAGGCTCTTGGCGTTACCCATTGAGGAAACCACCACGTCGATGGTCTGCCCCTGGCGCGCAAAGGCCGGGAAGGAGGCGGTGACCATCACCGCCGCCACGTTTTTCAGCTGCATGTTGGTGCCCGTCGGTACGGTGATACCGAGCTGGGAGAGCATGTTGTTCAGGCTTTGCGTGGTGAACGGCGTTTGGGTCGTCTGGTCACCCGTGCCGTCCAGCCCCACGACAAGGCCGTAGCCGATCAGGGAGTTTTCACGCACGCCCTGCACGCTGGTGAGATCGCGTATGCGGTCGGCCTGGGCAAACGTTGCCACCAGGGCCAGCGCCACGGCGAAGAGGGATTTAAACATGGGTCACCTCGCTTACATCGGCGATAAGTTAAGGAAGAAGCGCTGCAGCCAGCCCATATTTTGCGCTTCGTTGATGTAGCCGTTGCCGACGTATTCAATGCGCGCATCCGCCACCTGCGTGGACGGTACGGTGTTGCTGCCGCTGATGGTGCGCGGGTTCACCACGCCGGAGAAGCGGATAAACTCCGTTCCCTGGTTGATGGCGATCTGTTTTTCACCCACGACGTGCAGGTTGCCGTTCACCAGCACCTGGTCAACCGTCACCGTCAGCGTTCCGCTGAAGGTATTGCTGGCGTTCGCGCCGCCTTTGCCGTTAAAGGTGTTGCCGCCAGAGGCTTCCACATCGGCACGCGCATTGCCAAACAGGCCCTGCAGATAGCGCGGTACGGTGTCGAAACCGAAATTGGTTTTGCCATCGCGGCTGGCGTTCGCGGACGAGCTTTTGCTCGCGCTGACGTTTTCCTGCAGCACAATGGTCAAGGTATCGCCGATATTACGCGGACGGCGATCTTCAAACAGCGGCTGATAGCCGTAGTTAATCGGCTGCGCGGTCTGGAAAATAGAGCCGTTTACCACCGGCGCGGGGCCAGGGACGGGTTGGGCGGTTGTCGCACCCTGCACCAACGGTTTAGAGGGTATCCAGGCACATCCGCTGAGGGAGACGGCCAGAACAGTCAGTATCGGATAACGAAACGCCGCGTTTTTTTGCATTGCCTTCATCTTCGAAAACAGGGAGCCGACGCGGCGTTCACCGCGCCGGACCGCCCTTTAGAGTTGCGTCAGTTTTTGCAGCATCTGGTCGGTCGTCGACACTGCTTTACTGTTAATTTCATACGCGCGCTGAACCTGGATCATATTGACCAGCTCTTCCGCCACGTTCACGTTAGAGGTTTCAACATAGCCCTGGTATAGCAGGCCCGCGCCGTTCAAGCCGGGGGTACTTTCATTTGGCGTACCGGAGGATTGCGTTTCGGTGTAGAGGTTCTCACCAATGCTTTCCAGGCCGGTATCGTTCATGAAGGTGGTGAGGTTCAGCTGTCCAACCTGAACCGGCGCCGCCTGCCCCTGCTGGGTCACGCTCACGATGCCGTCGCGACCGATGGTAATGGTCAGGGCGTTCGCCGGGATGGTGATGGCAGGCTGCACCTGGAAACCGCCCGCCGTCACCAGCTGGCCGTTCTGATCCACCTGGAAGGAGCCGTCGCGGGTGTAGGCAGAGGTGCCGTCAGGCAGCTGCACCTGGAAGAAGCCCTGCCCCTTGATCGCCACGTCCTTGCTGTTGTTGGTCTGAGACAGGTTGCCCTGGCTGTGCAGACGCTCGGTCGCCACCGGGCGCACGCCGGTACCAATCTGTAGGCCAGACGGCAGCGTGGTCTGCTCGGAAGACTGAGCGCCCGGCTGGCGAATGGTTTGATAAAGCAAATCTTCGAATACCGCACGCTGACGCTTAAACCCGTTGGTGCTGACGTTTGCCAGGTTGTTGGCAATCACGTCCATGTTGGTTTGCTGCGCGTCCAGGCCGGTTTTCGCGATCCATAAAGAGCTGATCATAAGGAGTCCTGTTAACCCATAGCCAGAAGTTGGTTGGCTTTGCTTTCGTTTTCGTCCACGCCGCTAATCACCTTCATCTGCATTTCGAAACGGCGGGCGCTGGCGATCATGTCGCTCATGGCCGCGACCGGCTTGACGTTGCTGCCTTCCAGCACGCCGGACATCACGCGGATGGTCGGATCGGCCTGAAGAACCGGACCGCGCGTGGCCTGGGCCGCCGGCGTCAGACGGAACATGCCGTCATCACCGCGCAGCACGTCCCGGCCTTCCGCCTTCACCAGCTTGATCCGGCCAACCGGAGCGACGGTATTCGCCGGATCGCCCGGGTTCAGCGCCGAGATAGTCCCGTCCGCCGCGATGGTCAGCTCTGAGCCTTCCGGCACGGTGAGCGGACCCGCTTCGCCCATCACCGGGTGACCCTGAATGGTCAATTGCCCGGTCGCGCTGACCTGGATGTTACCGTTGCGGGTGTAACCTTCGCTGCCGTCCGCGGTTTGCACCGCCAGCCAGCCGTCCTGCTGAAGCGCCACGTCCAGCGGGCGCGAGGTGTAATCCATCTGGCCCGGCGTCATGTCTGCGCCCGGCGTAGAGGCCGTTACCAGCGTACGCGTCGGAAGCGAAAGCCCTTCAACCGGCACCGCGCGCAGCGCGTTCAGCTGCGCGCGAAAGCCTGGCGTAGAGGCGTTTGCCAGGTTGCTGGCGGTAACGGCCTGCTGATTGAGCGTCTGGCTTGCCGCGCCCATCGCCGTGTATATTGCGTGATCCATAGCGCTTTCCCGTCAGCCTGTTAACGCAGGTTAACCAGCGTGTTGAGGATCTGGTCCTGGGTTTTGATGGTCTGCGCGTTGGACTGGTAGTTACGCTGCGCGACGATCATGTTGACCAGCTCTTTGCTCAGATCCACGTTGGAGGCTTCCAGCGCGCCGTTGGTCAGCTTGCCGAAGTTACCGGTGCCCGCGGTGCCCAGCAGCGCCACGCCGGAAGACTGGGTCGCAGACCAGACGTTATCGCCTTCGGACTGCAGGCCTTCGTTGTTGGCAAAGTTCGCCAGCACGATCTGCCCCAGCACTTGGGTCTGCTCGTTGGAGTAGTTACCAACCACGGTACCGTCGTCGTTGATCTGGTAGCTCACCAGGTCGCCCGGCTTGAAGCCGTTCTGGTTGGTGGCAACAATGTTGTTCGCGCCGGTGTTCTGCTGCATGGAGTTCTGGAAGCTCAGGGAGAACTGCGCAGGCGTCGCGCCGCTGATGGAACCGGTGGTGATATCGATAGCCGGGGTGGCGTTAGGCGTTGTGCTCAGCACGCCCGCGGCATTGTAGTTGTAAACGCCCGCCAGGTTGCCGTTATTGTCGAAGCTCATCTGCGCCGCTTTCTTGGCGGCTGAACCCGCTACGCTGCCGTCCTGGGTGTAGAGATCCCACTTGTTGTCCGCCGTTTTAACGTAGTAGACGTACATGTTGTGGGCGTTACCCTGGCTGTCGAAGACGGTCACGGTCCCTTTTTTGTTGTAGGTGTCCGGGTTGGCCGCATCAAACGGATCGGTCTGCGCGGCGTCCGTGGAGTTCAGGTTGATCTGCTGCGTCGCCGTGGTGGTGGATTTCGCCGCCATCAGGGTGTTCGGGATGGTGATCGCCTGCGGGTTTGCGCCGGTCTGCACCGTTGGCGGCGTACCGGCAACCGGATAACCGGTCAGCTGCATGCCCTGCATGTTCACCAGCGTGCGGTTTTCATCCAGCTTGAACTGGCCGTTACGGCTGTAGAACACGGAGCCGTTCGAATCTACCATGCGGAAGAAACCGTTCTGGCTGATCGCCACGTCCAGGCCGCGGCCGGTATTGGTGGTGGTACCGTCGGTGAAGTCCTGGGTGATCCCGGCGACTTTAACGCCCAGGCCCACTTTGGAACCGGCAAACATGTCTGCGAAAGACGCCGTACCGGATTTGAAACCGTAGGTCGCGGAGTTGGCGATGTTGTTGCCAATGACGTCCAGGTTGGTGGCCGCAGCATTCAGGCCGCTGACCGCTTGAGAAAAGGCCATGACTTACTCCTGATAAGTGTTAAGGCTTAGATAATCTGCCGAACTTCGTCGAGCGTGGTGGTACCGGAAGTACCCAGATCCAGTTTGTTGCCGTCGCTGCCCTTAATGACGCCCTGCACCAGCGCGAACTGCAGCGGCTGCGCCACCAGCTGGGTGGCACCATTGCTGGCGTTGATCGCCACCTTGTAGGAACCATTCGGCGCCGTGGTGCCGTCCGTCAGGCTGCCATCCCAGGTGAAGGTATGAACGCCCGCCTTCAGCGCGCCGATCTCGATCGTGCGCACCACCGTGCCGTTGGCATCGGTGATAGTCGCCGTCACCTTGTCCGCCGGCTGCTGCAGCTCAACGCCAAACGGCGTGGTCGTGGTCGTCGTCGTGCCGTCCGTGGTGCTGCTGCCCGCCAGAATGGTGGTGCCCGGGATCATCACGCCGTGTCCAATCAGGTTTGCGGCCTGCAGGGACTGGCTGTTGTCGATCTGGCCCGAGACGGAGCCGAGCGTGGTATTGAGCTTCTCGATGCCGCTGACGGTACTGATCTGCGCAAGCTGCGTGGTCAGTTCGTTGTTCTGCATCGGGTTGGTCGGGTCCTGGTTTTTGAGCTGCGCAACCAGCAGCGTCAGAAAGCTGCTCTGCAGATCGTTGGCGCTGCTTCCGGTGAGGGATTTGCTGCCGGAAGCGCTGCTCGCGCCACTGACGCCCGAGTTTGTGGGGTCATTAAGATTTACGGCGATGGACATGCTTGTCTCCTTTACTGGCCGAGAGTGAGCGTTTTGAGCATCATGCTCTTCACGGTATTGAGCACTTCGACGTTGGCCTGGTAGCTGCGCGAGGCGGACATGGAGTTCACCATTTCCCCCACGACGTCCACGTTTGGCATTTTCACGTAGCCGTTGGCGTCAGCGAGAGGATTGCCGGGCTCGTACACCAGCCTGTCGGGGGCCTGGCTTTCCACCACGTCAGCGACTTTTACGCCGCCCGTTGCCGCGCCCGGCGCAGCATCAACCTGAAAGACCACCTGCTTCGCGCGGTACGGCTGGCCGTCCGGCCCGGTGACGCTGTCGGCGTTCGCCAGGTTACTGGCCGCCACGTTCAGGCGTTTCGACTGCGCCGTGAGCGCCGAACCGGCGATATCAAAAATATTCAGCAAGGCCATTTATCAGTTGCCCCCCTGCAGGACGTTCATCATGCCTTTGATTTGCCCGCCGAGAACGGTCAGGCCCATCTGGTACTTGAGGCTGTTATCGGCGAACTGCGTGCGCTCCCGGTCCATGTCCACGGTGTTACCGTCGAGAGAGGGCTGGTCGGGAATGCGGTACAGTAAATCCGCCGCCGGTGTGGTCATCGCCTGAGCGGGAATATGGCGAGAAGAGGTCAGCGCAAGCGCTACGCCCGTCCCTTCAGCGCGCCCGCGCTCCATCACTTTTTTAAGCTCACTGGAAAAATCAATATCGCGCGCCTGAAACCCGGGGGTGTCCGCGTTCGCGATATTCGCGGCTAAAATCTCCTGCCGCTGGGCGCGCAAGTTGAGCGCTTCCTGCTGAAAACGTAGCGCGGCGTCGAGTTTATCGAGCATGTCTCCTCCGCTGATGGCAAAATTTCAGTTCACAGCTTAAATCTCAAGGCACCCCCCCTATCGAAGGAATAAGGGCAAAATGCGTCGCTATTTGTTGCGTTGATGCAAAACCACTGCAGGTAGAATTTGCTCAACTCAGGAAACGGTGGAACTTGCGATGCGGACGTTAAAACGAGGCCTGGCGGCGGCCTTGATGCTTTTAAGCCCCCTTGTGCAGGCTGACGATCTTAGTAGCCAGCTGACCGCGTTTTTTACGCAGCAGCTGGCAGGCTTTAGCGATGAAGTCGTGATTAACGTGCGCACGCCGCCCAACCTGCTTCCCTCCTGCGAAGCGCCGTCCTTTAGCGTGACCGGCAGCGCCCGCCTGTGGGGCAATGTGAACGTGCTGGCGCGCTGTCCCGGCGAGAAGCGCTATTTACAGGTTGCCGTTCAGGCGACGGGGAATTATGTTGTTGCCGCCCAGCCGATCGCGCGCGGCAGCGTGCTGCAGGCCAGCAGCGTAACGCTCAAGCGTGGCCGTCTGGATCAGCTTCCGCCAAAAACGATGCTGGACATCAGCCAGGCACAGGAAGCCGTGACCCTGCGCGACGTGGCGCCGGGCCAGCCGATTCAGCTCTTTATGCTGCGTCAGGCGTGGCGGGTGAAAGCCGGGCAGCGCGTGATGGTGGTGGCCAACGGCGACGGCTTTAGCATCAACAGTGAAGGCAAGGCGCTAAACAATGCTGCCGTGGCGCAAAACGCCCGCGTCAGGATGTCTTCCGGCCAGGTGGTGAGCGGCACCGTCGATACCGATGGGAATATTCTGATTAACCTATAATCTTTTTAAAGATTTCGCGGCGACTGCCGATAAATATTCAACGAATGATGAGAGCAGGCGCCATCGCCGCGAACCCTCGATGAGGACAACCCTATGAGCATTGATCGTACATCAGCCCTGAAGCCGGTTAGCACTGTACAACCTCGCGAAACAAGCGACGCGACGCCGCAGAAGACGCGTCTGGAAAAAACGTCGACGGCCAACAGCACCAGCGTCACCCTGAGCGATGCGCAGTCAAAACTGATGCAGCCAGGCGGCAGCGATATCAACATGGAACGTGTTGAAACGCTGAAAACCGCGATCCGCAACGGCGAACTGAAGATGGATACCAGCAAAATTGCTGATGCGCTGATTCAGGAAGCACAGAGTTTCTTACAGAGTAACTAACCGTATGAGTCGACTGTCAGAAATACTGGATCAGATGACGGTTGTCCTGAACGACCTGAAAACGGTAATGGACGCAGAGCAGCAGCATCTCTCCTCCGGTCAGATCAACGGCAGCGCGCTGCAGCGCATCACGGAAGATAAAAGCTCGCTGCTGGCGACGCTGGACTATCTGGAACAGCAGCGCCGCGCGGAGCAAGATTCGACGCGCAGCGCCAACGATGAGATCGTTGAGCGCTGGCAAACGATTACGGAAAAAACCCAGCATCTTCGCCATCTCAACCAGCACAACGGCTGGCTGCTGGAGGGACAGATCGAGCGTAATCAGCAGGCTCTGGAGGTGTTAAAGCCCCATAAAGAGCCCGGCCTGTACGGTGCGGATGGTCAAACATCGCCGTCGCGGCTGAACGGTGGGAAAAAGATTTCGATTTGACGCCTGCGCGGCAGGTCATGCAGCGGGGAGCCCCCTTTGGGAGCTCCCCTTTTCTGTTTACGCCGTTCGGCGGGCAAACTCTTTCACTTTGAACCCCAGTACCGCCAGGGTCGCAAAGTACGCCACAACGCCCACCACCACTACGGCAAACAGACGCACCAGGCGGTAAGGCATCGTGCCGATGGACCAGTCCGGCATTACGTACAGCATGCCAACGAGCGCCGCCGACATCACTACCACGGCAATCACTAAACGCACCAGGAAACGCGTCCAGCCCGGCTGCGGCGTAAAGATATCCTGCTTGCGCAGCTGCCAGTAAAGCAGCGAGGCGTTGAGGCAGGCCCCCAGACCAATCGACAGCGACAGGCCGGCGTGCCTGAGCGGGCCGATAAACGCCAGGTTCATCAGCTGCGTCATTACCAGCGTGACGATGGCAATTTTGACCGGCGTTTTGATGTCCTGACGGGAGTAGAAGCCCGGCGCCAGCACCTTCACGACGATCAGCCCCATCAGCCCGACGGAATAGGCCACCAGCGCGCGCTGGGTCATCGCGGCATCGAACGCGGTAAATTTACCGTACTGGAACAGCGATACGGTCAGCGGCTTCGCCAGAATCCCCAGCGCCACCGCGCTCGGCAGCGCCAGCAGAAAGCAGAGGCGCAGCCCCCAGTCCATCAGGCGACAATACTCGTCGTGGTTGCCGCTGGCGAAGCTTTTCGACAGCGACGGCAGCAGAATGGTGCCCAGCGCCACGCCCAGCACGCCGGACGGAAACTCCATCAGGCGATCGGCGTAGTACATCCAGGAGACCGAGCCGGAGACGAGGAATGAGGCGAAGATGGTGTTGATGATCAGCGATATCTGGCTGACGGACACGCCCAGAATCGCCGGGCCCATCTGCCTGATGACCCGCATCGCCCCGGCATCGCGGAAGCTAATGCGCGGCAGCACCAGCATGCCAATCTTTTTCAGGTGGGGGAGCTGATAGGCAAGCTGCAGCACGCCGCCGACGGTGACGGCCCAGGCCAGCGCCAGAATCGGCGGGTTGAAGTGCGGCGCGGCGAACAGCGCAAAGCCGATCATACTGACGTTCAGCAGCGTTGGCGCAAAGGCCGGTACGGAAAAGCGGTTCCAGGTATTGAGGATCGCCCCCACCAGCGAGGCCAGGGAAATCAGCAGAATATAGGGGAACGTAATGCGCAGAAGCTGCGAGGTCAGCGCGAATTTATCCGCGGTGTCGGCGAAGCCCGGCGCGGTGACCATGATCACCCACGGTGCGGCCAGCATCCCCAGCACGGTCACTACCGCCAGCGCCAGCGTCAGCAGCCCCGATACGTAGGAGACAAACACGCGGGTTGCCTCTTCGCCCTGCTTGCTTTTGTACTCCGCGAGGATCGGCACAAACGCCTGCGAGAATGCCCCTTCGGCAAAAATACGGCGCAGCAGATTCGGCAGCTTGAACGCCACGAAAAAGGCATCCGTTGCCATTCCGGCACCAAAAATCCTTGCCACAATCGCGTCTCGCGCAAAGCCAAGCACGCGAGAGAACATGGTCATCGAGCTGACGGCAGCCAGCGATTTTAATAAGTTCATTAACGTGAATTTCCACAACCACACGGCAAAACGCCTGCAGTGCAGGCGTTGAAGAAGCGCTTAGTCTACCCGGATTTTAACGAATTACTATCCGCAGATGTTACAGCGGGTTATTCACTCATGGCGTCGCGCCAGAGCTTTTCCACGACGCGCTGGGCCGCAATCGCCTGCTCTCCGGAGGTTTCCGGAACCGTCTGATTCTGCACGCAGGTGATAAAGTGGCGAGCGCAGCCCGCGAAGCCGCGCTGCTCCAGCGTGCTCTGCCAGCCGGGAACCGGAAGCGCTACGACGCCGCCGCCCTTCTCCTCCCGCCATTCGCGCATGTCGGTGACGTCATACAGCGCGCCGTCCGTCACCGCCTGAACGGATTCCCGCTGGCTGCCGGCGCGGCGGTGCATGCTGGTGGTAATCTGCACGTGGTCGGCCGCAAAATGGTGCTCGGCGTAGACCATTTGCCCTTCATCATTCGTCAGCAGCGTGCCGCTCTTGAGCGGCGCGCTGCCTCCTGCAAGCCACAGCGCCGTGTCCACCACGTGAAGGTAGTCGTCCAGCAGGGTGAAGCGCAGGTCGTTCGGCCCAACGCTGTCGGTACGGTGCTTATCCATGCGCAGGGATGCAAAACGCCCTGACTGCGCCTTCAGCTGCTGGTAGAGCGGCGCAAACCTGCGGTTAAAGCCGACCATCAGCGTCAAATTCTTACGTGCCGCCAGCTCGATCAGGCGTTCGGCGTCCTGCACGCTCTCCGCCAGCGGCTTGTCGACGCAGACGTGAACGCCCGCGTTCAATAGCTCGCTCACCACCTGAAAGTGCGTCGGCGTAGAGGTATGCACGAACACCGCGTCGCAGTCGCGGGCCAGATCCTGCAGCGAGTTCGCATACGGCATTCGCCAGGTTTCGCAGATCCGCTCCGCCTTCTCGCGCGTGGGCGACCATGCGCCCTGCAGCGTCCAGTCCGCCGCCGCGCCTAACACCGGAAGCCAGGCCTTTTGCGCAATGCCGCCTAGTCCGACTACACCTACCCGTAATTTTGCCACCGTTAATCTCCCAAATGTGCCAGCAACGCGTCCAGACGCTGCTTCAGACCGGCGACTTCGTTTTCCAGCGCGTCTACGCGCGCCGCCAGGCTAGCGTCACTCTCTTTACTATCGGCAATAAACGCGATCTCTGAAGCATCCGTTTCGTCGTTGAACAGATGGCGGTAGCGGCTTTCGCGCTTGCCGGGCTCGCGCGCAAGGCGCAGCACGTAGGGGCCATCCTCGCGGGAGGCCAGCCCTTCCAGCGTCGCCTCCACTTCCTGCACGTCACGAAACTCGTGCATGCGGGACGCGCGGGAGCGAAGTTCGCCCGGAGTCTGCGCGCCGCGCAGCAGCAGCGTGGCGACAATCGCCACTTCGGCGGGGCTCAGCTTCAGGTCGCCAAATTCCGAGTTGCAGAAGCGCTGCTCATATTTCGTCACGCGGTTACCGAACCCGCTGACGGTGCGAAGGTAATGGCGCTTTACCAGCGCGTCCAGAATGTCCTGCACGTCGTGCTCGCTCAGGTTCATGACCGGATCGCGGTTGGTCTTCTGGTTACAGGCCATCGTCACGGCGTTGACGGAGAGCGGATACTGCTCCGGCGTGGTGATCTGCTTTTCCAGCAGGCAGCCAATCACGCGGGCTTCTGTCCCGCTTAACTGATATTTCATCTTTTCTCCTTAGCGACCTGCGCTCCATTCCCGAGTGGTTAATGCCGTCAGCACGTGGTCGCGCCATTCCCCATCAATCAGCAGATAGTCTTTGGCGTAACCCTCTTTTTCAAAACCCAGACGCGCCAGCAGATCCCCGCTGCGCTTATTGTGCGGCATGTAATTCGCCATGATGCGGTGGATATGCTGGGTACGCTGCATATAGCGAATCGCCGCCGTCAGCGCCTCGAACATCAGCCCCTGCCCTTGCCACTTCTGGCCGATGGAATAGCCCAGATAACAGGCGTGAAAGGACCCGCGCACCACGTTAGAAAAATTGGCGATGCCGAGGATCTCTTTTTCGTCAGGATCCAGCAGCGCAAAATAGAAGGCGCTGCCCTGCTTATGAAATTCGGCGATCATGCTGAGGCGCGCCTGCCAGCCGGAGGGGTAGCAGTGGCTTTCATCCCGAACGGGTTCCCAGGGCTTCAAAAACTGGCGATTCTCGGCGTAATAATCCGCCAGCCGCCAGGCATCACGCTCGTGCACCAGACGGACAACCAGCCTGTCCGTCGTCAGACGCACTTTTGGCACATTGCTGCGATAGCCAAACATCGATACCACTCCTTCCCGTCACGTCGACTCTACCCATTATCTTTACTATACCTGTGCCTGAGCCTTCTGTGAAAACAGTGACATACCATTTTCACCTGTTTTCACATTTTTCGATGAGAACTCTCTATCAAAGCACTCTTTTGATAAAAAAATATTGTCGCCGACGGGGGTGGGAAAAGGCGTGGCAACGCCGCAGAATATTAGCGTGCTCACCGTCTCTTTTCCCTGGAGGGGAAATGTCCCGCGTATCGCAGGCCAGGAACCTGGGTAAATACTTCCTTCTCGTCGATAACATGCTGGTCGTGCTCGGCTTTTTTGTCGTTTTTCCGCTTATCTCGATTCGCTTTGTCGATCAGATGGGCTGGGCGGCACTCGTGGTTGGCATTGCGCTGGGGCTACGCCAGCTCGTCCAGCAGGGGCTGGGCGTATTTGGGGGCGCCATCGCCGATCGCTTTGGCGCCAAGCCGATGATCGTCACCGGCATGCTGCTGCGGGCCGCGGGGTTTGCCACCATGGCGATTGCCCACGAGCCCTGGCTGCTGTGGTTCTCCTGCTTCCTTTCAGGCATTGGCGGCACGCTTTTTGACCCGCCGCGCACCGCGCTGGTGGTGAAGCTGATTCGCCCCCAGCATCGCGGCCGCTTTTTCTCCCTTTTGATGATGCAGGACAGCGCCGGGGCGGTGATTGGCGCCCTGCTCGGCAGCTGGCTGCTGCAATACGACTTTCGTCTGGTCTGCGCCACCGGGGCCGTGCTCTTTATTCTGTGTGCGCTGTTTAACGGGCTCTATTTACCCGCGTGGAAGCTGTCGACGGTAAAAACGCCCGTCCGTGAAGGCCTCGGGCGCGTGCTGAGCGACAGGCGCTTCGTGACCTATGTCCTGACGCTGACGGGCTACTACATGCTGGCGGTACAGGTGATGCTGATGCTGCCGATCATGGTCAACGACATCGCGGGCACGCCCGCCGCGGTGAAGTGGATGTACGCCATAGAGGCGTGCCTGTCGCTCACGCTGCTCTACCCTATCGCCCGCTGGAGCGAGCGGCGCTTTCGTCTTGAGCACCGCCTGATGGCTGGCCTGCTGCTGATGACAGTGAGCATGATGCCGATTGGCCTTGTCGGCTCGCTGCAGCAGCTGTTTACCCTGATTTGCACGTTCTACATTGGCTCTATCATCGCCGAACCGGCCCGCGAAACGCTGGGCGCTTCGCTTGCCGACGCCCGTGCCCGGGGCAGCTACATGGGCTTTAGCCGTCTGGGCCTGGCCTTCGGCGGCGCGCTGGGCTACGCCGGGGGAGGCTGGCTGTTTGACGCAGGAAAAGCGTTAAGCCAGCCGGAGCTGCCGTGGATGATGCTGGGCGTTGTCGGGTTTATCACGCTCTTTGCCCTGTGGTGGCAGTTTAGCCAAAAGCGCAGCGCCAGCGGCATGCTGGAGCCTGGCGCCTGATTTCTCCCTACGGCGGGAACCCTTTCCGCCGTCATAATCATTTTTTTCTGCTGGTTTCCGCTAATTCAGGCTGACATACTGACGCGACAGGACAGAAGCGCCGATTTTATGTTGAGGAACGCCATGAAGAAAATCGTCATTGCCGCTGCGCTCGTCGTCAGCGGCCTGCTGGTGGGATGTAACCAGCTTACGCAGTACACCGTCAGCGAGCAGGAAATTAATCAGGCGCTTGAAAAACGCAATAACTTCTCGAAGGACATCGGCGTGCCGGGGCTTGCCGACGCCCATATCGTGCTTAGCAACCTGACCAGCCAGATTGGCCGCGAGGAGCCGAACAAGGTCACCCTCTCCGGCGATGCGAATCTGGATATGACCTCGCTGTTCGGCAATCAGAAAGCAAATATTAAGCTGAAGCTCAAGGCGCTGCCGGTATTCAATAAAGAGAAAGGCGCGATCTATTTGCAGGAAATGGAAGTGGTTGACGCCGTCGTGACGCCGGACAAAATGAAGCCGGTGCTCCAAACCCTGATGCCCTATCTCAACCAGTCGCTGCAAAACTACTTTAACCAGCAGCCCGCTTACGTCCTGAGCGAGGACAACAGCAAGGGCGAGGCGCTGGCGAAAAAGTATGCCAAGGGAATCGAGGTGAAGCCGGGAGAAATCATTATTCCTTTCACCGATTAACCCAGGGGGCGCACGAGCGCCCTTTTTTTTACGGAAACAAGTGCAAACGAAAACGTTTCCGCTTATGATTTGTGTCCGGCAAAAACAGCTATCCTAATGACTGATTCCACTCAAGCCGGAGCTTCCATGACTGCACAATCCCAGGTTCTTAAAATCCGCCGCCCTGACGACTGGCATATCCATCTGCGCGATGGTGACATGCTGAAAACCGTCGTGCCGTATACCAGCGAACATTATGGCCGCGCGATTGTTATGCCAAACCTGGTCCCGCCAGTCACCACCGTCGAGGCCGCTATCACCTATCGTCAGCGTATTCTGGATGCCGTTCCCGCCGGGCACGATTTTACTCCGCTGATGACCTGCTACCTGACCGATTCGCTCGACCCAAACGAAGTTGAGCGCGGATTCAACGAGGGCGTATTTACCGCCGCCAAGCTCTATCCGGCGAATGCCACCACCAACTCCAGCCACGGCGTGACCAGCATCGATGCCATCATGCCGGTGCTGGAAAGAATGCAAAAGCTAGGGATGCCGCTGCTGGTGCATGGTGAAGTGACGCACGCGGAAATTGATATCTTCGACCGCGAAGCCCGCTTTATCGATACCGTGATGGAGCCGCTGCGCCAGCGTCTTCCCGCGCTGAAGGTGGTCTTTGAACACATCACCACCAAAGACGCGGCCGAATACGTGCGCGACGGCAACGAGCTGATCGCCGCCACCATCACCCCTCAGCACCTGATGTTTAACCGCAACCATATGCTGGTCGGCGGCGTGCGCCCTCACCTGTACTGCCTGCCCATTCTGAAGCGCAACATTCACCAGCAGGCGCTGCGCGAGCTGGTTGCCAGCGGCTTCTCTCGCGCGTTTTTGGGTACGGACTCCGCGCCGCACGCGCGCCATCGCAAAGAGGCAAGCTGCGGCTGCGCGGGCTGCTTTAACGCCCCTACGGCGCTGGCGAGCTATGCCACGGTGTTTGAAGAGATGGATGCCCTGCAGCATTTTGAAGCGTTTTGCTCCCTCAACGGCCCGCGCTTCTACGGCCTGCCGGTCAACGAAACCTTCGTCGAGCTGGAGCGTAAAGAGAGCCAGGTCGAGGCGTCTATTCCGCTGACCGACGACACGCTCATCCCGTTCCTGGCGGGAGAAACGGTCGCCTGGACGGTAAAACGCTAAAAAACAGTGCCCCTTGTTGTCAAATCGATAATTTACCTGTATAAATAAACAGTATATTACACAGGGGGCATTTATGCGTATTGAAGTCACGATTGCCAAAACAACCGTTCTGCCTGCTGGCGCGCTGGATGCGCTGGCGGGTGAATTATCCCGTCGTATTAACAACACATTTCCAGAAAATGCCGGTGCCGTGACGGTGCGCTACGCATCGGCTAATAATCTTTCCGTTATCGGTGCGGCGAAAGAAGATAAAGATCGTATAAGCGACATTCTTCAGGAGACCTGGGAAAGCGCCGACGACTGGTTCATCACGGATTAACTCTTGCTCCCTCATTGTGTTTTTTTTGCCGGGTCGCCCCGGCTTTTTTTTGCACTACGAAAGTTCAAATTAATTCGGCATCTTCTTTAAAAAGCGTGAACAAGACGGTGTTTTATTGTTTGAAAATTCCTAAAAAGCAGAAAAATGTGTTGCCGGGTCTTTATTTTTGCCTTCATAACCCTTATTTATTGGTATACTGAAGATGCTTTCAGAAAAACATGCATTGAACCTCAAAGCCGTTGTCTTCTAACACGCAATTAGGGGGTTATAATGGAAAAGAATAGTGAAGTCATCCAGACCCATCCGCTCGTTGGCTGGGATATCAGCACCGTAGACAGCTACGATGCGCTGATGCTGCGTTTGCACTACCAGACCCCGAATCAACTCAACCGTGAAGAAGCGGAAGTTGGACAGACGCTGTGGCTTACAACAGACGTCGCGCGCCAGTTTATTTCTATTTTAGAAGCAGGTATCGCAAAAATAGAATCTGGCGACTACCAGGAAAATGAGTATAAACGGCATTAAGTTCATGCCTACATGTCGCTCAACAGGCACCCTCAGGGTGCCTTATTTATTTCTCCCTTGTATACGCTGCCGATGTTAATTACTCTGCTAACAAAGCGTGACAGGAAGAGATGCAGATGAAATATGACTTAATCATTATTGGCAGCGGTTCCGTAGGCTCCGCGGCCGGTTATTACGCCACACGGGCGGGTCTTAAGGTCCTGATGATCGATGCCCACCTCCCTCCCCATTCCGAAGGAAGCCACCACGGCGATACGCGCCTCATTCGCCACGCTTACGGCGAAGGGGAACGCTACGTTCCGCTGGTGCTCCGCGCGCAGGCGCTGTGGGACGAGCTGGCGACGCTGACCGAAGAGCGCATATTTGAACGTACCGGCGTCATCAACCTTGGCCCGACAAACTCCGAGTTTCTCTCGACGGTCGAACAAAGCGCGAAAGCCTTCGCGCTGGACGTTGAGCGAATGGATGCCGCAGCCGTCATGCAGCGCTGGCCGGAAATCACCGTCCCGGATGATTACATCGGGCTGTTCGAATCCAACTCGGGCGTATTGCACTGTGAAACGGCGATCAAAACCTGGGTGGCGTTAGCGGAAAAAGCGGGCTGCGCGCAGCTGTTTAATTGCCCCGTGAGCGGCATCGCCCATCATGCCGACGGCGTTACCGTGACCACGCCTGAAGGGGAGTATTCCGGATCGCGCCTGCTGATTAGCGCGGGAACGTGGGTAACGAAACTGCTGCCGGACCTGCCCATCCAGCCGGTGCGCAAGGTCTTCTCGTGGTTCCAGTCCGACGGGCGCTACAGCAGCCAGAATAAATTCCCGGCCTTTACCGGCGAACTGCCGAACGGCGATCAGTTCTACGGCTTCCCGTCGGAAAAAGATGCCCTGAAAATCGGCAAGCACAACGGCGGACAGGTCATTACGTCGCCGGAAGAGCGTAAGCCGTACGGCGCCTATCCTCAGGACGGTTCAGAGGCCTTTACGTTCCTGCGCAACATTCTGCCGGGCGTAGGCGGGCTTCTCTACGGCGCAGCCTGCACCTATGACAATACGCCGGACGAAGACTTTATCATCGACACGCTGCCGGACCATGAGAATACGCTGATCGTGACCGGCCTTAGCGGTCACGGATTCAAATTTGCCTCAGTGCTGGGCGAAATCGCCGCGCGGTTTGCCGAGGGCAAAGCATCTGAGTTTGATCTCAGCCCGTTCTCCCTGTCCCGTTTTGGCTGATAATACGTACCGGGCTCTGCAAATGCGGGGCCTGTTACTTCACTGAAATGGCGAAATTCATGCGTAAACTTGTCGGTTTTATCATCAATAACATTCGTGAGCACCTGATGCTCTATATTTTATTATGGTCCCTGCTGGCCATCATCGACGTTATTTATATTCTTTTTTATTAAACCTTAATATTTACACTGATTGACATTACTTTGTAATATTTTAATTTTCAAATATTCCTCTCTCGCTAATTGCAGTAACTTTCTGAAGTAGACATTGCGATCCCATTCAAAATAACTGAAATAAATTAATTTAATAACATTATTCTTTTATTTCAGTTGCAATATATTTTCATCCCGTTCATTTTTACTGTTCACATTTCTGAGGACGATAACCCACATGCAATTGCGTAACTCTTCCAGCCGCTATGGAATAATATCCCTGTGCCTGCACTGGATATTTGCTATTGCTGTTTATGCCATGTTTGGGCTTGGCCTGTGGATGGTGACGCTGAGCTATTATGACGGCTGGTATCACCAGGCGCCCGAACTGCATAAAAGCATCGGTATTCTGCTCATGATGGGGCTGGCGATCCGCATCGTCTGGCGCCATATTTCCCCACCGCCGCCGCCGCTAAAAAGCTATAGCACATTGACGCGCCTCAGCGCGGCGGGCGCGCACATTGCCCTGTACGCCCTGCTGTTTGCCCTTTTGATCAGCGGCTATTTGATTTCCACCGCCGACGGCAAGCCGATTAGCGTCTTCGGGCTTTTCGACGTGCCGGCCACGCTGGCCAATGCGGGTGCTCAGGCGGACACCGCGGGCGTCGTCCATCTTTGGCTTGCCTGGAGCGTGGTGATCCTCTCGGTCCTGCACGGCCTCGCCGCCCTTAAACACCATTTTATTGATAAAGACGACACGCTGAAGCGCATGCTTGGCCGTTCGTCCATTGACTCTGGAGCGTAAAAATGAAAAAACACCTGCTGGCCATCGCGTTAGGTTCGCTGTTATTCACCACCGGTTCTGCCGTAGCCGCGGATTATAAAATTGATAAAGAGGGCCAGCACGCCTTCGTCAATTTCCGTATTCAGCATCTTGGCTACAGCTGGCTGTACGGCACATTTAAAGATTTCGACGGTACATTCACCTTCGATGAGAAAAACCCGGCCGCCGATAAGGTTAACGTCACGATCAATACCACCAGCGTGGATACCAACCACGCCGAGCGCGATAAGCATTTACGCAGCGCGGAATTCCTGAACGTAGCTAAATTCGCGCAGGCGACATTTACCTCTACCGAGGTGAAAAAGGACGGCGATAAGCTGGATATTACCGGTAACCTGACCCTGAACGGCGTCACAAAGCCGCTTACCCTTGACGCGAAATTAATCGGTCAGGGTGACGATCCGTGGGGAGGCAAACGCGCAGGCTTTGAGGCTTCCGGCAAAATTCACCTGAAAGATTACAACATCACGACGGATTTAGGCCCCGCGTCGCAGGACGTTGAGCTGATTATTTCCGTGGAAGGCGTTCAGCAGAAGTCATAATAATAACGCCCGGCAGCGATAAGCAGCCGGGCGCTTCGCTTACTCGGGGTCTGGAATACCGAGCTTGGTATTCAGACGGCCTCGGGATTTATTAAAGATCTTATTCCCGTTTTCGCGCCCGGCGCGACGGCGACGCTGCTCTTCTTCCGGCAAAATACTCTCTTCGCTGCACAGCTCGCTGCAGCAGCCGTGATATTTCTCGGCGCAGGCTGGGCACTGAATAAACAGCAGATGACAGCCGTCGTTTTTGCAGTTGGTGTGCGTGTCGCACGGCGCGCCGCACTGGTGACACTGCGCAATAACGTCGTCGGAAATACGCTCGCCCATCCGTTCGTCAAAGACAAAGTTCTTGCCGATAAAGCGCACCGGCAGCCCCTGCTCGCGGGCGCGGCGGGCGTACTCGATGATCCCACCCTCGATGTGCCAGACTTTGTTAAAGCCGTTGTGCTTCATCCATGCGCTGGCTTTTTCGCAGCGGATCCCGCCCGTACAGTACATAACGATTTTTTTATCTTTGTGCTCCTGCATCATCTCGACCGCTTTCGGAAGCTGCTCGCGGAAGGTATCCGCAGGAATTTCCATCGCGTTCTCAAAATGCCCCACCTCGTATTCGTAGTGGTTACGCATATCGATGAATACCGCATCGGGATCGTCGAGCATTGCGTTAACCTCTGCGGCCTTGAGGTATTCGCCCACGTCGCCCGCATTGAAGCTCGGATCGTCAATACCGTCGGCAACAATACGCTCGCGCACCTTCATGCGCAGCACCCAGAAGGATTTACCGTCGTCATCGAGGGCAATATTCAGGCGCAAATCCTTGAGCGCCGGATCGAAGCCGTATAAGAGGTCGCGGAAAGCCTCTACTTTATTTTCAGGCACGCTGATCTGCGCATTGATGCCTTCGCGCGCCAGATAGACGCGGCCAAACACGTTCAGCGTCGTGAAGGCCTGATAAAGCGCATCGCGGGTGGCCTGGGGGTCATTGATGGTGAAATACTTATAGAATGAGATGGTGGTGCGCGGCTCGGTTTCCGCCAACATGCGCGCCTTTAACATCTCATTCGATACGCGGTTGTGTAACACTGGCATGGTGTACAAGTCCTGCAATCGTTGGTGAGAAAGGAAAAACGGTCGGCATCATATAGCAAACAATAACAATTTACATCCACACAATTTACGCTACATTTCATCAGCCTGATTAATCAGGATTAACATTTGCGGCATTTGCACACCTTTCGAGGACAGACATTTTGGCTATGCCCCAAAAAATGAGACAATAGCTAATCAGGACGTTAGAACACAGGAAAGACATGACCCAGTTACCCAAATTTACTGCCGCCCTTTTGCACCCTCGCTACTGGATGACCTGGATTGGCATTGGCTTATTATGGCTTATTGTACAACTCCCCTATCCCGTCATTTTTCGCCTGGGTAAAGCTTTGGGTCGTCTTGCCCGGCCGTTCATGAAACGCCGCGCGCGCATTGCGTATCGCAACCTTGAGCTTTGCTTCCCGCAGATGAGCGCAGCGGAGCGCCACGACACGGTGGTAAAGAATTTTGAGTCCGTTGGCATGGGGCTGATGGAGACGGGAATGGCCTGGTTCTGGACCGATAAGCGCATGGCGCGCTGGACGGAAGTCGCCGGAACGGGCATGGCGCCCGTGCATACCCTCCAGGCGAACCAAACCGGCGTTCTGCTGATCGGCGTGCATTTTCTGACGCTTGAAATTGGCGCCCGCATGTTCGGCATGCAGGCTCCCGGTATTGGCGTTTACCGTCCTAACGACAACCCGGTTATCGACCTGGTGCAGACCAACGGCCGCATGCGCTCGAATAAAAGCATGATCGACCGAAAGGATCTGAAGGGCATGATCCGCGCCCTGAAAGCGGGCGAGGTGGTCTGGTACGCCCCTGACCACGATTACGGCCCGCAGGCCAGCGTGTTTGTGCCGTTTTTCGCCGTCGAAGACGCCGCGACGACGTCCGGGACGTGGATGCTCGCGCGCATGTCCAAAGCGGCCATCGTTCCCTTCGTTCCGCGCCGCAAGCCGGACGGTTCCGGCTATCAGCTGATTATGCTGGAGCCGGAGATGTCGCCGCCGCTGGACGATGCTGAAACCACCGCCCGGTGGATGAACGGCATTGTGGAACAATGCATTATGCTCGCTCCTGAACAGTATATGTGGTTGCACCGCCGCTTCAAAACCCGCCCTGAGGGCGTCCCTTCTCGCTACTGATCCCCCGTGCGGCCGCGCAGGCCGCACGCTGTTTTAGCTTTAAAAGCTCCCCATGATTGCGGCATTCATAACCCAGGCGCATAATTAGCAGGCTTATTACTTCTCTCATCATGGTGCTCTGCACCTCTTATGCGGATAGTTATGTCACCCTCAGAGGCCCCCATAAACTGGAAACGCAATCTCACCGTTGCCTGGCTCGGCTGTTTTCTCACCGGCGCGGCGTTTAGCCTGGTGATGCCCTTCCTGCCGCTATACGTTGAGCAGCTTGGCGTAACGGGCCACAGCGAGCTGAACATGTGGTCCGGCCTGGTCTTCAGCATCACCTTCCTTTTCTCCGCCATCGCGTCACCCTTCTGGGGAAGCCTGGCCGACCGCAAAGGACGTAAAATCATGCTGCTGCGCTCGGCGCTGGGCATGTCGATTATCATGGTGCTGATGGGGCTGGCGCAGAACGTCTGGCAGTTTCTGATTCTGCGCGCGCTGCTGGGCCTGCTCGGCGGCTTTATCCCTAACGCCAACGCGCTTATCGCCACCCAGATCCCCCGCCATAAAAGCGGCTGGGCGCTGGGTACGCTTTCCACGGGGGCGGTGAGCGGCGCGCTGCTGGGCCCGCTGGCGGGGGGACTGCTGGCTGACAGCTACGGCCTGCGTCCGGTCTTTTTCATTACCGCCAGCGTGCTGTTTCTGTGCTTCATCGTCACCCTGCTGTGCATCCGCGAGAATTTCACGCCCGTTGCCAAAAAAGAGATGCTGCATGCGCGGGAGGTGCTGGCGTCGCTGAAAAACCCAAAACTGGTGTTAAGCCTGTTCGTGACCACGCTCATTATCCAGGTCGCGACCGGTTCAATCGCGCCGATCCTCACGCTTTACGTCCGCGATTTGGCGGGCAACGTCAGCAATATCGCCTTCATCAGCGGGATGATTGCCTCCGTTCCGGGCGTAGCGGCGCTGTTGAGCGCGCCGCGCCTTGGGAAGCTGGGCGATCGCATTGGCCCTGAAAAGATCTTAATCTGCGCGCTGGCGATCTCCGTTATGCTGCTGATCCCCATGTCGATGGTGCAAACGCCGTGGCAGCTTGGCGTGCTGCGCTTTCTGCTGGGGGCGGCCGACGGCGCGCTGCTCCCCGCGGTGCAGACCCTGCTGGTGTACAACTCCACCAATCAAATTGCCGGGCGAATTTTCAGCTATAACCAATCCTTCCGCGATATCGGCAACGTCACCGGCCCGCTGCTGGGGGCGAGCGTATCCGCCAGCTTCGGTTTCCGCACCGTCTTCATCGTGACGGCCGGGGTGGTGCTGTTCAACGCCTTGTACTCCTGGCTGACCTTAACCCGGGTCTCCAGGTCTGCACCAAACAGGACAAACGCCTGACGGCTTATTTTCGCATTCATACTTGCAAAACCGGATAATCAGCTATTCTTTCCCTGAATACCTTCTGGAAAAACAGGGAGACACCAATGACCATGTACGCCACGCTGGAAGAAGCAATTGATGCCGCTCGTGAGGAGTTCCTTGCCGATAATCCTGGCGTAGAGGAAGAAGACGCCAACGTGCAGCAGCTCAATATTCAAAAATACGTTCTGCAGGACGGCGATATTATGTGGCAGGCCGAATTTTTCGCTGACGAAGGCGAGGACGGAGAATACCTGCCGATACAGAGCGGTGAAGGTGCGCAGGCCGTATTTGACGGCGATTATGATGAAATTGAATTGCGCCAGGAGTGGCTTGAAGAAAATACTCTCCACGAATGGGATGAGGGTGAGTTTCAGCTCGAACCGCCGCTGGATACTGAAGAAGGTCAAACCGCTGCGGATGAGTGGGACGAGCGTTAAGTGTCATTACTCGTAAGGACCATGGCTGGCATCAATGGGCAGCAATAGCGTGTCGAATATCAGCGAAAACGGCAGATCGAGCACCGTTAAATAGCGCCATGTGGAATCACGAACGTCCCATTTCACGCCCGGGTAGTATTGATTGCCGTGGCCTTGCCCGGGAATGGTCCGGCTAATGATGCTGCCGCAGCCGCTGAGCAGGCAGGCCATCAGGACGACGATGATTATTTTCATTTATCACCTCTAAAAAAATACCGGCTTCACAGCCGGTATTTTATTTGGCGGATGGCGCTTTGCTTACTCGCCCTATTTAACAGCTTACTTCGCCTTCAGTGCGAGCGGATTAAGCTTCACGTCTTTGTAGTAATTCACCCACGAAGAGTATTTCTCCGGCGCGGACCATACGCGGTAGTGAAGGCGCGCCATTGTTACCGGATCGCTCAGCAGGACCAGACGGCGGTCGCGGTTCAGCTTCTCCGGCGTTTCGTTCAGCGCCTGCTCAACGTGGCGATCGCGGGCGATCTCCAGCACCTGGCTCGCGCGGTGACGCGCCGTAGCCATGGCCGTTGCCAGCGCGTTGAATGACGGGTTAAACACGGCGTGCATAAAGCCATCATCCAGCGAGCGGCTGCGGTTCATCTCAAGATACGTGTCGGTATCCACAAGCACCTTCGGCGGAGAATACTCTTCCGGGATCAGGAACAGCTTCCAGCGCTTGGTGCGCAGCCCAACCGTTGAGCGGCTTGAGATAACGGACACAAACGGCGACAGGATCAGGGAGAAGACGATCGGCGCCAGCCAGAACAGGAAGCGCAGATCCAGCCACGCCATACCGGCGGCCCATACCAGACCCAGCAGCAGCTGAGAGCCGTGACGCATGAAGGCTTCACTCCACGGCGTGGAGTCATCGTCACGCTGCGGCGAGTTCCAGACCACTTCCCAGCCCAGGAATGCGCTGACCACAAACACGGTGTGGAACAGCATGCGCACCGGAGCCAGCAGCACCGAGAAGAGCACTTCAAGCAGCAGCGAGAGCGTGACGCGGCAGAACCCGCCGTACTCTTTCGAGCCTTTGCACCAGATCAGGATGATGCTGAGCAGCTTCGGCAGGAACAGCAGCACCATGGTTGAGGCAAATAGCGCAATCGCCAGCTCGGGACGCCACTGCGGCCACACCGGGAACAGCTGGCGCGGCTGCAGGAAGTATTGCGGTTCCGTGAGGGCATGCACAACCTGTAGCGCCGTAGAAAGCGCGAGGAACATAAACCACAGCGGCGCGGAGAGGTAGGACATCACGCCCGTCAGGAACACCGCGCGGTGTACTGGGTGCATCCCTTTCACCAGGAACAGGCGGAAGTTCATCAGGTTACCGTGACACCAGCGGCGGTCGCGCTTGAGCTCGTCGAGCAGGTTCGGCGGCAGCTCTTCATAAGAGCCCGGCAGGTCGTAGGCAATCCAGACGCCCCACCCTGCGCGACGCATCAGCGCAGCTTCCACGAAGTCATGCGACAGAATAGACCCGGCAAAAGAGCCTTCACCCGGCAGCGGCGCGAGCGCACAGTGCTCAATAAACGGTTTTACGCGGATAATGGCGTTGTGGCCCCAGTAGTGGGATTCACCCAGCTGCCAGAAGTGCAGACCTGCGGTAAACAGCGGCCCGTAGACGCGCGTCGCGAACTGCTGGCAGCGCGCGTAGAGCGTGTCCATACCGGATGCTTTTGGCGAAGACTGGATAATACCGGCGTTCGGGTTGGCTTCCATCAGGCGCACGAGGCCAGATAAGCACTCGCCGCTCATCACCGAGTCAGCGTCCAGCACTACCATGTAGCTGTACTGGTTACCCCAGCGACGGCAGAAGTCATCAATGTTACCGCTTTTACGCTTCACGCGACGGCGACGACGGCGGTAGAAAATCTGCCCTTCGCCCTGCACTTCTGCAATCAGCTCCATCCAGGCCTTTTGTTCGGCCACGCAGATATCCGGGTTGTAGCTGTCGCTCAGGATATAGACATCGAAATGCTCCGCGTTACCGGTCGCCTTAACGGACTCCCAGGTTGCGCGCAGCCCCGCAAACACGCGGTCAACGTCTTCGTTACAGATAGGCATAATCAGCGCGGTGCGGTGCTCAGGATTCAGAGGTTCATCTCCGACCGTCGACGCTGAAATGCTGTATTTGTCACGCCCCATCAGCAGCTGCAGGAAGCCCATCAGCGCGGTCCAGAAACCGGCGGAAACCCAGCAGAAAAGGACGGCAAACAGCAGAAGGATGCCGCTTTGCAGAATATACGGCAGCAGCTGCATGAAGGAGACCCAGATATCCTGGCCGACCATATCGGCAGGATTGATCAGCGCCCAGCCCTGATACGGTAAAATGGTCTTCATGTACCACGTCGCCACCACCGTCTGCGCCAGCGTGAGCAGCAGCAGCGTGTAGCGGCGAATCGTGCCCACGGTACGCCATTTCTGTTCAGAAGCTTGCTCTTCTTTCGTCAGCCGCGACAGATAGCGCGGCGTAACGTCACGCCCGCGCAGGCGATCCCAGAAACGACCCACCGGGTTGGTGCGCCACGGGTCGGGGAACATGGAAGAACGCGTCGCTTTCGGCATCGCCTGGAGCTGGTCACGCCCTTCATCGTCCTTAATCAGTTGCCCCTCGCCCAGCGAGTCTGGCCACGTACGCTCCAGACGACGCTTCACTGACCCGAGCGGCGTATCATCATCGCGAGTAAACTGATGATGTTCACCATCCAGCGCGGTATGCACCGCGCGGATATCGCTCTTAGGCAGCGCCGCTTTTTCAATATCCGTCAGCGGCAGGGCATCAATATATTCAGATGTATTATTCATTGGCAGGTAGCTGATAGCTCCAGGTTTCACTCAGCGGCTGATCGTTACTGACCAGCGCAGCGCGCATCTCTGTGGTCTGTTTCGGATCTTTCACTTTCACGCGCAGGGTTAAACGCCACCCTTTGGTTACTGGATTGTAACGCACGCTGTTTTCAACAATTTCACCATTGTCACCAATGCTGGCCTGCGCAGCGACGGCGGTATCCGGAGCCAGTTTTTTCATATCCTGGCCGGTGAAGTCCACCACGAACGCAATCGTTCCATCCGGCTGGCGAATAAGATTAGATTGCTTCACATCACCGGTGGAACGGCGCGTTTGCATCACATACGCGTTGTCCGGGGCATGCAGCTTATCTTCGTCACGGGTGAAGGTGATGGTGTACTTAAAGTTCATCTCTTTACCGGCTTCCGGAAGCTGGTCCGGCGTCCAGTAGGCAACGATGTTGTCGTTCGTTTCATCGTTGGTTGGGATCTCAACCAGCTCTACCTTGCCTTTGCCCCAGTCACCTTTTGGCGTAACCCACGCGCCAGGGCGCAGATCGTAACGATCGTCCAGATCCTCAAAGCGTGAGAACTGGCGGCCGCGCTGCAGCAGGCCGAAGCCCTGCGGGTTTTCCATCGCGTAGCTGCTGACGGCCAAATGTTTCGGGTTATTCAGCGGACGCCAGATCCACTCACCGTTGCCGGCATGAATGGAGAGACCGTTAGAATCATGCAGTTCCGGGCGGAAGTTGGTTGCCGGAGAAGGCTGGTTCGGCCCGAACAGGAACATACTGGTCAACGGCGCAACGCCCAGTTTGCCTACCTTATCGCGCAGGTAAACCTTAGACTGCACGTCTACCACCGTGTCGCGGCCAGGCATCACGACGAAGCGATAGGCGCCCGTCGCACGCGGGGAGTCCAGCAGTGCGTAAATGGTCAGACGTTTATCCGTTGGTTTTGGACGCTCAATCCAGAACTCGCGGAAACGAGGGAACTCTTCACCTGATGGCAGCGCGGTATCAATGGCGAGACCACGCGCAGAAAGCCCGTACACCTGCCCCGCGCCGATCACGCGGAAGTAGCTGGCACCGAGCATGCTGACGATTTCGTCGTTTTTATCTTTGCTGTTGATAGGGTAAAGCACCTTAAAGCCTGCGAAGCCGAGGTCTTTAACCGTGTCTTTGTCGTGCTGGACATCGCCAAAGTTGAAATAGTCCGGGTTGTACTTAATTTTACGCACCGCGGTGGCCGTCACTTCATTGATAGCGACCGGGGTATCGAAGTACATCCCTTGATGATAAAACTCAAGTTTGAACGGGGTCTTAATATTGTTCCAGTAAGCTTTGTCGTGATTGAACTGGATCTGCTGATAATCCGCATATTTCATGTCGCGGAAAACGGAGGGCAAGTTACTTTTTGGCGCTTCGTAGCTCTTACCTGCCATCGACTTCGCCTGTTTTGCGACGTCATCGATACTGAAGGACCAAGCCGATGAGGCATACAGGGATAACAACACTGCAGCACCCAACCAACGCATTTTCATCATTTGTGGTTTATGTTTCATAATAAGTAAGCACTTCCCCCTTTGTGTGCTTATATCGATCCGATCCATTTTAATGGAAACTCAGGCAATCCGACAACATTATCACTGCTTTGTTCATCTCGCTGGCTCAGGGATTAAGCAAATGAAAGAACCCGCTTTTCACTTTGCGTGCTTATCCTGGAGACAGGGTGTCGGTCTTGGTGTAGGGTTGGCTCCGAATGTAACCATTATGAGTCTTAGGGATAAGACGAAAAGTCTGAGAATGCGCAAAGTTATATGACCACAACCCCTGTACAACGTGAATATTTTCTTGATTCGATCCGCGCATGGCTAATGCTGCTAGGGATCCCCTTTCATATTTCACTGATTTATTCCAGCCACACCTGGCACGTGAATAGCGCGATGCCCTCCTGGTGGCTCACGCTGTTTAATGACTTTATCCACGCCTTCCGCATGCAGGTGTTTTTTGTCATTTCCGGCTACTTTTCCTACATGCTGTTTTTGCGCTATCCCATGAAGAAGTGGTGGAAGGTGCGCGTCGAGCGCGTCGGCATTCCAATGCTGACGGCGATCCCGCTGCTGACGCTGCCCCAGTTCATCATGCTGCAGTATGTAAAAGGAAAAGCGGAAAACTGGCCGAACCTGTCGCTTTATGAAAAATACAATACGCTGGCCTGGGAGCTGATCTCTCACCTGTGGTTCCTGCTGGTTCTGGTCGTGCTGACGACGGTGAGCCTGGTGATATTCAGCCGCCTGCGCCGCCACCTGAGCGAGAGCTCCAACAGTTTCTTCGCCACTGTCACGTTAGGCAAACTGTCGCTGCTGTTTTTGGTATTCGGCATCGTTTACGCGGCAATCAGACGAACCTTGTTTGTCGTCTATCCGCCGATACTGAGCGACGGGCTGTTCAACTTTGTGGTCATGCAAACCCTGTTCTATATCCCTTTCTTCACGATCGGCGCGCTGGCGTTTGTCTATCCGCAGCTTAAATCGCTCTTTACCACTCCTTCACGCGGCTGTGCCGTGGGTGCAGCCGTCGCGTTTGCGGCCTATCTGCTTAATCAAAAATACGGCAGCGGCGATGCGTGGATGTATGAAACCGAGAGCGTGATAACGATGCTGCTTGGCCTGTGGATGGTCAACGTGGTGTTCGCGCTGGGCCACCGTCTGCTGAACTTCAAGTCCGCACGCGTGACCTATTTCGTCAATGCGTCGCTGTTTATCTACCTCGTACACCATCCCCTGACGCTGTTTTTTGGGGCTTACATCACGCCGCATATTGCGTCCAACACGCTGGGGTTCTTTACCGGGCTGGTGTTCGTCATTGGGCTGGCGCTGGTGCTATACGAAATCCATCTCAGAATTCCTTTGCTGCGTTTCCTCTTCTCAGGGAAACCGCAGGTAAAAGCGAGTTAAAAAAAGGCGCCTGCGGGCGCCTTTTTTAAAATCAAACATCAAACTCCGTCTCTCGCTCCCACAGGCGCTGCTGATAGAGCTGCGCCGTTTCTTCATCGAAGCAAACGAAGGTCACCTCTTCCGGCATCGGCTTTAGGGAAAGATAGCGGTAAACGGTATCTACCGCGATGGCCGCTGCCGCCGCTTTGGGATAGCCATACACGCCGGTGCTAATAGCCGGAAATGCCATCGATTTATAGCCGTTATCGGCAGCAAGGCGCAGGCAGTTGCGGTAAGCATCTTCCAGCGTTCGCGCTTCATCGCGCTCCCCGCCGTGCCATACGGGCCCGACGGTATGAATGACCGCTTTTGCCGGAAGATCGCCGGCAATCGTGATCACCGCGTGGCCGGGCGCGCATTCGCCCTGCTGCTGACGCACTGTTTTACACGCTTCGAGTAGCTGTGGGCCGGCCGCACGATGAATGGCGCCGTCAACGCCGCCCCCGCCCATCAGCGAAGGGTTGGCTGCGTTCACAATCACGTCACCCGCGAACGTGGTGATGTCGCCGCGGACAATGTCTATTTTAGGTTTCATATCTCCCCCTACTACCCACCTGATAGATCAGTGTATAGCAGAGGGATTTCATTGAAAAAGGATTTGAAACGTCCCCCGCCACGGGCGAAGGTACGAACCTTAGCGATAATTCACGAGAACGACAGCTAATTTTTTCTGCTGGTCGAGATATTTCATACTGACCTCCACCGCGCTGGACGGTGACTGATGGCCGTTCAGCGCATCGCGATAGTTGATCGTCTGCGTTTGCATACGTCCGTTGTGAGGACAGGTTAAATCAAATTTCTGGTGCTGCGAGGTAATGACACACGGATCTTCGACGATCATTCCGCGAAAATGGATAACGCCGCCCTGCGCCTCGGAGGCAGCCATGGCAGGCGTTAACGACAGGGAACAGAGTAAGGTAAAGCCTGAAAGGAATCGTGAAAAGGACGTAGCCATAATAATCTCCTCAATGAGTCATTCATCCTTGAGGGGGGGAAGCCTTCCTGTGTGAAGCCTGTACGTCACTCTGATCCAGCGCGGTTTTATGTGCCGCTAGTTTGAGCATAGTAACAACTTCCGAAGACCGCCATCCCTTTCAACATATTGATTTTATGAATAATTATATGACCATCACTCGGAGGGCGGCCATTGCTGTGTTAAATTCAGCGACTGCCCGTCAGAAACGGTAACAATAAGTGTCACCGAATCCGCGGGTTCAATATTGACGCTGAGTCGTGAGAGATCTATCGGCCGATTGGCGGGGATACTTAAATTATTTCGCTGCACGGAGGTACTTTCGCCCCCCTGCCCTTTTCGCACAAAGCGCATCTGCACCTGACACTGGCAGGGCTGCGTTAACGTCACCTGAGGAATGACGGTTGTCATTGCACCGTCCCGTGAGGTTTTGAAGGTGATTTGGCTGGACAGTGCGGCAAGGAGTATGAGGGTTTGCATGATGGCCTCCCGAAAAAAAACAGGGCATGCGCCCTGTTTTCCGTAAGACAAAATCTGAACTAGTACTGATGCGCCGTCGCGTTGTTGCCGAAACCAACCTGGTGCACGGTAACCGTTGATCCGGACGCCGTCTGATCGACCGCCGCGCCGTTGCCGCCGCCGAACTGTTTAACATTGATGATCGAGTCTTTGCTGTTCCACTGATCGATGGTTGCGCTATTACCAAAGCCTTTCTGGAGCAGATCGATGCTGCTTTCATCAGAGCCTTGTCCGACGTCTGCGCCGTTACCGCCGCCGTGCTGGGTAATGGTCAGATCAGATTTTTTGGCATCGGTTTGCAAGGCAACAGCTGAGTTACCGCCACCGTACTGGTAAATGCTCAGGGTTGACTCAGGGCCGCTATTACCGCCGCCCCAGCCACCGCCGCCACCACCGAATTGTGGTACCGCACCAGCGAAAGCACTGCCAGAAACTACGATTGCTGCAATTGCTGCTACTTTGAAAAGTTTCATGGTAAACCCCCATCGGATTGATTTAAGCCGTCACACTGCGTCAGCGCTGAATAACGCGAACCGCCATTTGCGACTGTCTCTGTACTACAACTGCTGTTTTTTGCGTGCCATACTGCGTAATATTTGCTCTATTACCCGACCCTTTTTGGATAATCATTGCCGTATTACCATAAGCCTCTTGTTTAATACTCGCATCATTGCCGTAACCAGACTGATCGATATAAGCAAGATTATAAGTCCCTGATTGATCAACTCGCGCTCTGTTGCTAACACCATCCTGTGAAACAACGGACAGTAATTTAGAACCCTCCTGGCGCACGTTGGCATTATTACCCGTACCTCGCTGCCCAATAATAGCCGCCTGATTATATGAAGACTGACTTAGTTCATTAACCGCAAAGTTATATTCAGAATTCGCTAAATCTGAACCCGTTGCGGTTACTACGCCAGGCGCTCCCAGTAATGTAAACATCATAAATAACGTTCTGTTTTTCATGTTGTCACCTGGACCTGGTTATTCATCATAATGGTTCGAGTTAAGTTATCGCGATTCGTTTTTTGTTAACGCTGCGTTACGGTGAAGAGTATGTCTACCGAAACAATTTAAATATCTCACCCGCGAGACCTATTTTTATTATTGTTTTCACCCCAAAGCATTAATTTAAGAAAAATTCTCTGAAATCAGCGCAGGTTAAGTTCGCCTAAAACAATGAGATGTTTTGGATCATCTTCAAAGCCACTCCGTGCGGCATAGTGAGGCGTGCGCCCAACAGTCTAAAGTACCGCATTCTGCAACTCGCGTGACACAAGGCGCGTTTTCTTAAGATGTAAATACAATCGGCGTGGCGCTCAGTTTTTACCGTTCACTCATACCTTAGCGCCTTAGAAATTAATTAAATCAAAATCATATTTATCAATAAATTACTACAATTTGTATGATTTTTAAAATGTGTGCAAGGCTATTTACCTGTACAACTTTTTCATTAATTATAATTTTAATAACGACCTGATATTAACAATTTAATATTGAATTTTACATTCTGTTACACCATTAACACTTGCTTTAAAGTTCGTAATAGCTAGATTGAAAACAGCAGTACGTTATTTCTTTAAATTACCAGTCCCCCATGGGGCATGGTTTGATTCTACACACAGCAGTCTCATATCTGTCAGTACTTCTGGTGTCCTTTCTTATTTACGAAGGGATAGCTGCCAGGTGCCATAAATAAAGTGGGGTTTCATCATGTTTAATGAAGTCCATAGTTTACATGGTCATACATTACTGTTGATCACCAAGCCATCTTTACAAGCAACAGCATTATTGCAGCATTTAAAACAATCGCTTTCCGTTAATGGGAAACTGCATAATATTCAACGATCTTGTGACGATATTGTGCCTGGAAGTATCGTTCTGCTTGACATGATGGAAGCGGATAAAAAGCTCATCCATTACTGGCAAGATAACTTAAGCAGGAAAAACAATAATATCAGACTGTTATTATTGAATACACCTGATGAATATCCTTACAGAGATATTGAAAGCTGGCCGCATATCAATGGTGTTTTTTACGTTACTGAAGAAGAAAACCGCGTTGTTGAGGGGCTGCAGGGAATTTTGCGAGGAGAATGCTATTTCTCGCAAAAGCTTGCCAGCTATCTCATCACCCACTCAGGAAATTATCGTTATAACAGTTCGGAATCCGCGCTGCTTACGCACCGCGAAAAGGAGATCCTGAACAAGCTGCGGATTGGAGCTTCGAATATTGAGATTGCCCGTTCGTTATTTATCAGCGAAAACACGGTTAAAACGCACCTTTATAACCTTTTCAAGAAAATAGCGGTTAAAAACCGAACTCAGGCGGTCTCATGGGCAAACGACAACCTCAGGCGTTAACGGTATGAAACGCACGTTGAGTTGGATTACCGCAGCGGGCTTTCTGCTTGCTGCCGGGCACCTCCAGGCGGTGGAAGTTGAGGTTCCCGGATTGTTAACTGACCATACCGTCTCATCTATCGGGCACGATTTTTACCGCGCATTCAGCGATAACTGGGAAAGTGAATACCCTGGAAATTTAACAATCAACGAACGGCCCAGCGCACGATGGGGAAGCTGGATAACGATAACAGCCAATCAGGATGTTATTTACCAGACCTTTCTCTTTCCAACCAAAAGAGACTTCGACAAGAACGTCGCTTTTGCGCTGGCAAAAACAGAAGAGGCTATTAACCGCCTGCAGCTCGATAAAGCGCTCCTGAGCACGGGTGATTTAGCAAAAGATGAGTTCTAGCAACGATACCAATTTTGGAGGCTGTAATGCGTCTCGCACACACGGTGATTTCGTTAATGCTCATTGCGCCGCTAAGCTGGGCCGGGAATATGACGTTCCAGTTCCGCAACCCGAATTTTGGCGGCAACCCAAATAACGGGGCATTCATGCTTAACGAAGCTCAGGCACAAAATTCCTATAAAGACCCCAGCTATGACGACAATTTCGGCATCGAAACGCCGTCAGCGCTGGATAATTTTACTCAGGCCATTCAGTCGCAAATATTAGGTGGCTTATTAACCAACATCAATACGGGCAAACCCGGCCGCATGGTGACTAACGACTTTATCGTCGATATCGCCAACAAAGATGGGCAGCTTCAGTTAAACGTGACGGACCGAAAAACCGGGAAGACATCAACCATCCAGGTTTCGGGACTGCAGTCTAACTCAACTGACTTCTAGTCGACGTCGAAATAAGGACAATCATCATGCAGCGCTTATTGATTCTTGTTGCAGTGTGCTTATTGAGCGGTTGTTTAACCGCTCCTCCCAAAGAAGCCGCTAAGCCAACGTTAATGCCTCGGGCACAAAGCTACCGTGATTTAACCCATCTGCCGATACCTACCGGGAAGATATTCGTCTCGGTGTATAACATCCAGGACGAGACGGGACAGTTTAAACCCTACCCGGCAAGCAACTTCTCGACCGCCGTACCGCAAAGCGCCACCGCAATGCTGGTCACCGCGCTGAAGGATTCGCGCTGGTTTATCCCTCTGGAACGCCAGGGCCTGCAAAACCTGCTGAACGAGCGAAAAATCATTCGCGCCGCTCAGGAGAATGGTACGGTTGGGGTGAATAACCGCACGCCGCTCCAGTCCCTCACCGCGGCCAATATTATGGTGGAAGGTTCTATCATCGGCTACGAAAGCAACGTGAAGTCCGGTGGTGCGGGTGCCCGCTACTTCGGTATCGGCGCGGATACGCAGTATCAGCTCGATCAGATTGCTGTGAACCTGCGGGTGGTCAACGTCAGCACGGGTGAAATTTTGTCCTCGGTGAATACCAGCAAAACCATCCTCTCTTACGAGGTGCAGGCGGGCGTGTTCCGCTTCATCGACTACCAGCGCCTGCTGGAGGGTGAAATCGGGTATACCTCTAACGAACCGGTGATGCTGTGCCTGATGTCCGCCATCGAAACGGGGGTTATTTTCCTGATTAACGACGGTATCGATCGCGGGCTCTGGGATCTGCAGAATAAGAGTGACGTGAAGAATGAGGTGCTGGTGAAGTACCGCGAAATGTCGGTGCCGCCGGAGTCCTGACGGAACGCGCGCAGAAAAAAGGCGAGAATATTCTCGCCTTTTTTTATTCACTCACCGTCGTGGTGGTTCCCGCTTTCTCACGGCGTGCGGCCAGCCAGAGTCCGCTGTTTTTCATGGCATAGCCAAATACCAGCCCCAGCGCCAGCGAAGGGACAACCTGCTTCCAGTCGCCCTGCCCCGCAAAGGTGGCGCACGCCCCGATAAAGGTTCCCGGCACGAATGAGAGCAGAAGGTGTTTTGCCTGAATACACATTAAAAAGGCAACCACGCCGGTCATCGCGTATCCCAGGATCTCAAGATGCGGAGCCAGCGCGCTGCCTTTCATAATCACCAGCGCCCAGATCACCCCGCTCATCAGCGTGCAGCCTGAAATAAAGAAACCCCTGATGCCGCCCTGAGGACAGGCGAAGTAGGCCGTGCAGCCGAGAAAACCGGCCCAGCTTAATAATCCCAGCGAGACAGCCACCCATCCCCAAAGCCCGGAGAGAACGCCCGTCGTGAGTGCAATGCAAAGTAGTATGTTCATGGCGCGCATCTTAGCAGAAGCGCGCCATAGAAATGAGATGTGAAGCACAATTTATGAACGATGAAATGTATCGTTGCAGGAATTTTGTGACTTAAATCACTCTTCGTTCTCTTCTTCCAGCTCGTCCCACATGGCCGCTATCGCATCGCGCGTCAGGGGGGCCAGCGTTCTCCAGAATGGCGAGGTCGCATGGGCTTCCACTTTGCCGAGGAAAGTCCCGCACCACGGCAGCAGGTACTCTTCGAACAGGGTTTCGATAGCTGCATTTTCATCGTCTCCCGAGTTGTCTTCAATCCAGGAAGCCGCCAGCAGCAGCGTGCCGATATGATCGGCCGGAGCATCCGTCAGCGGCATCCCGCGTTCGGAGAGAAATGCGCGCACTTCAGCTTCCGTGGCGCCTTCCTGCCAGGCGGAGCGGTATGGCGATACGCGACACTCTTCGCCCACGAACAAGGCGTTGTAATCCGTTGCAATCTGCTGCATATCACAGCTCTTTTTCAGCCTTTCCAGCAAATCATCCTGCTCCAGCGGCCAGTTCTGCGCCAGCTTCCCTTCGCGGATCAGGGTAAAGAGCGGAACCAGCAGCGGGTCCTGCGGCTGACGATAGTAAAGCGTACCCAGCACGCGGCAGAGGATGGAAAACTCATTCATTTTATTATTCCATTACACAATTAAAGGTCGGCAAATTCATCAATCGGCGTCATGCCGCGTGATTCAAGAAAATCGAGCATCCGGCGCGGCGTGACGTTTAAAATCTTCTCCTCCGGGAACCCCACGTCGTCCAGCACCTTTCGGCATTCGCCAAAATCGCCCAGCGTGAAGGCGGTGTGCGAATCCGAGCCCAGCGCCACCATACCGCCGGCATCGCGAACGGCAGCCGCCACCGCGCGGCAGTTCGCCTCGCTGCCGATGCGCGAGTGGGTAAAGGAGGAGTTGTTAATTTCAAGCGCCACGCGATGTTTGGCTGCCGCTTCGGCAACCGCCTGAATATCGATGGGGAATTTCGGGTTTCCAGGATGGCTAATGATGTGAACATTGCCGCTGGCGATGGTCGCGATCATCGCCTTCGTGTTCGTTTCCCGATCCTGCGGGGCAAACACGGGCTCGTGGAAACCGGCGATAATCAGATCGAGCGAGGTCAGCATCGGGCCGGTACAGTCAATTTCACCGTCGGTGTTTTTGATGTTCGCCTCAATGCCGCGCAGAATACCGACGCCGTCAACGAGACGCGGCCAGACGCGCATATTCACAAAATGCCAGTAGTGCGGCGCATCCGCCATGTCGGGACCGTGATCGGTTATGGCAAAGAGCGTAATGCCCTTGCGTTTAGCCTGCGCGATGTAGTCATGAAGGGTGCTGTACGCGTGGGTGCTGGCGACGGTGTGCATATGCAGGTCAACGGGATACATCTTCCTCTCCTCGTGATTTTTTTCAAAGGATAGCAGTAATCAGCGGCGAATATTAGCAAAAACCCGGCAAACGCCGGGTTTCTCTCAGTAGCCGCGCTGCCTGTCGACCTGCCCGGTCACCGCGCTGCCCTTCTCGATCCCGCTGATGGTGCGCGAGATATACGCCACGGCTTCCGCCGGGCGCGTCACGGCCGCCACGTGCGGCGTCATCGCCACGCGCGGGTGCGTCCAGAGCGGGCTGTCGGCAGGCAGCGGCTCTTTGCCGTATACGTCCAGCATGGCGCCCTTAAGCCTGCCAGCGTCCAGCGCCTGCAGTAAATCCTCCTCAACCAGATGTACGCCGCGCGCAAGGTTCATGACGTAGCTTTGGTCAGCAAGCTGGTTAAGAAGCTGAGCGTTAATAATCCCCACCGTCTCCGCCGTATTGGGCAGCAAATTAATTAACACGCGGGTGCCTTTGAGGAACGCCGGGAGTTCATCCGCTCCCGCAAAGCTTTCTACGCCGGGATAATCTTTACGGCTGCGGCTCCAGCAGCGCAGCGGGAACCCCCACGGAGCAAGCGCCTGCGCCACTTTCGATCCCAGCACGCCCGCGCCGAGGATGCCAATCGTAAAATCTTCACGCTGATAATCCGGCAGCGGCTCCCAGCGGGACTGCAGCTTAAGCGCCTGATAATCGTCAAAGCGTCGGAACCAGTGCAAGACCTGGCTTACGGCGTACTCCTGCATTTGCTCGCCCATGCCGGTATCTTCCAGGCGGAACAGGGGGATATTTTCGGGCAGCATTTCGGGGTGCGCCTTCAGCTTGCTGAGAATAGAGTCAACGCCCGCGCCGAGAGCAAAAACGGCCTTTAGCTTTCGGCCCTGCAGCATCTCGACGGGAGGATGCCAGACCAGCGCATAGTCGGCATGTTCATTGTCGCCCTGCTTCCATTCGCGCACGCGAGCGCCAGGTAGCGCAGCTGAAAGCGCCTTAATCCAGTAAGCCGTATCAAAAGTGGGGTGATAGAAGAGAATATCCATAGTCATTCCTGCCTTTTATTGCGCTGTTTTGTTTTCATTTTCAACTGGATTGCCAGCATACCAAAATTATGGGCGAACCGGTTGCTGATAAAAAAAGCGCTTTCAGCACATTTAGGAATCAGGTTGTTTGAAGTTTGTCTAAATGCGCTGATTTACTGAAAAAGTGAGTTGACGGCGCTTCGGCTTTTCCTTACATTAGCGCCCGTCCCAGCAACAACGGGATGACAATATGGTGAGGTGTCCGAGTGGCTGAAGGAGCACGCCTGGAAAGTGTGTATACGGCAACGTATCGGGGGTTCGAATCCCCCCCTCACCGCCATCTTTAAGATAAGAGCTCGTACGAAAGTACGGGCTTTTTTCGTTTATGTTCTCCGAGAGGGGGGATGAGAAGCCCCGACCGGGGTTCGACAACGGGCGTCAGCCCGTTGGACAGACTGAGAGCAACGCGAACAGGCTGCCCGTAGGGTGAGCGCAGCGAGTCAATCCCCCCCTCACCGCCATATTTAAAGAAGAGCTCGCATGAAAATGCGGGCTTTTTTTTTCGCATGTCGCACGTCTGCGGGGGATGAGAACCTGATACTCCCTGCGCTCTTTATGCCAGGTGGCGTAGCGCCACCTGACATCAAAAAGGTGTTCGACCTAGTGATGATCATCATGCTGATGTTCAATCACCATTCCCTCGGCAACGCTGGCAATATGCCGGGCGCGTGGATGATAAACCGGCGCCGGAGCCGCGGCAGGTGCGACATACGCGGCTTGAGGTACGGCAGTAGAAATTGCGCCCGTGACCGTTTCTGAAGAAGGAACAACCACGACCTTGTAGCCGCTGGGAACATCGACCGTAACAGGCTGCGCCATCGCCGTTCCGGCGCATGCCGCCATCATCACCAGTGAAATCAGTAATTTCTTCATTAAATATCCCCTTTAAAAAGAGGCGTTATTATTTGAGAAATAGCTTAAGCCAAAATTAAGGTGCCAGGCTTCGGGGTTGCAAAAAATGCGGTTGAGATCCGTTGTCCCCTTATTCCTCCACCATCCGCGCATACTCTTCGGTGAGAAAATCCACCAGCGTTCTGACGGACGGCAGCAGCCCGCGACGCGACGGATATACCGCATGAATCACCTCCCGCCGTGGCTCCCACTGTTCAAGCACCCGAACGAGCTCACCCGATGCAAGCTGATCTTTAACCATCAGTATCGGCAGCTGCACCACGCCCACGCCTGCTGCAGCGGCTTCCCGCAGGGCGAGCATGTCGGATGTAATAAAGCGCGGCGTATAGTGTATCTCCGCTTTTGCCCCTTCCGGACCGCATAAGTCCCACTTATGCACCTGCTTACTCGCCCCCATGCTGAGGCCTGGCCACTCACTCAGCTCAGAAGGCGCGAAAGGCTTGCCCATTCGTTCAATCAGCGTCGGTCCGGCCACCAGGCAGTGTCCCCTGTCAGCGAGCACCCTTAATACCAGATCGCTATCGTCAAACGGACGCGGGCGCACGCGGATCGCCACGTCGACCCCCTCTCCAACCAGATCCACGCGCCGGTTGGTGGCCTCAAGCTGAAGGTTAATTCCCGGATAGCGCACCATAAACCGCGCCAGCATCGGCCCCACGTGCACGTGCAGCAGCGTTACCGGACAGGTGATCCGCACGATACCGCGCGGCTCGGCCTGAAGTGCCGCAACGGCCTCTTCGGCGGCCTCCGCTTCAACCAGCATCGCTTTGCAGTGCTGATAGAACGTGTGCCCCACCTCCGTCACCGTAAACTGCCGGGTTGTGCGCTGGATTAGCCGCACGCCCAGGCGCTCCTCAAGCTGGGCGATGCGGCGGCTGAGCTTCGACTTAGGCTTATCCAACGCCCGACCGGCCGCCGCAAATCCGCCGTGATCCACCACCTTCACAAACCAAACAAAATCATTGAGATCCTGCATAGCCCCTCATCGTTCTATTTTTGGAACAGTGAATGTCATTTTCACACTCTACCGGAACATTAATGCTGAATATAAGCTAATTACATCAACAAAACATCAGGAGCTCATCATGAAAAACGTGACAGGTGTTTATACCGCGCCCCGTCCACACTGGGTTGGCGATGGTTTCCCGGTTCGTTCGATGTTTTCTTATCAAACCCACGGCGAACCGCTCAGCCCGTTCCTGCTGCTGGACTACGCGGGCCCGCATACCTTTCCGGCGGATGGCGTCAAGCGCGGCGTGGGCGAGCATCCGCACCGCGGCTTTGAAACGGTCACCATCGTCTATTCCGGTGAGGTTGAACATCGCGATTCTACCGGCAGGGGCGGCGTCATCGGCCCGGGCGACGTGCAGTGGATGACGGCGGGCGCGGGCATTTTGCACGAGGAGTTCCACTCCAGCGCGTTTTCGCAAAAAGGCGGCGAGCTAAAAATGATCCAGCTGTGGGTCAACCTGCCGGCCAAAGACAAGATGGCGGCGCCGGGCTATCAGAGCATCACCAAAAGCCAAATCCCGGTAGTAGCGCTGCCTGACAACAGCGGCTCGCTGAGGGTGATTGCGGGGCGCTATGGCGACGCCGCTGGCCCGGCGCATACCTTTTCACCGCTGAACGTCTGGGACATTGCGCTGCGTCAGGGAAGCCATATCACGCTTGAACAGCCTGACGGCTGGAGCACTGCGCTGGTGGTGCTCGAAGGCAGCGTGACGGTAAACGGCACCGCACAGGCAGGTGAAGCGCAGCTGGTCGTTCTGAGCCAGGACGGCGACAGGCTGCATCTGGAAGCCAGCAGCGACGCCAAAGTGCTGCTGATGGCGGGCGAGCCGCTAAACGAGCCGATTGTAGGTTACGGCCCGTTTGTGATGAACAGTAAAACCGAAATCGCCGAAGCCATTCGCGATTTCAACTCCGGCCGCTTCGGCCAGATCTGATAAATAAAGGAGAGAACCATGTCTACCCCTGCTAACTTCAACGGCGCACGTCCCGTGATTGACGTGAATGACGCGGTGATGCTGCTTATCGATCACCAGAGCGGTCTGTTCCAGACCGTCGGCGACATGCCGATGCCGGAGCTGCGCGCCCGTGCGGCGGCGCTGGCAAAAATCGCTACGCTTGCCGAAATTCCGGTGATTACCACAGCGTCCGTGCCGCAGGGCCCCAACGGACCGCTTATTCCGGAGATCCACGCCAACGCGCCGCATGCGCAGTACGTGGCGCGCAAGGGCGAGATCAACGCCTGGGATAACCCGGAGTTTGTTGCGGCGGTTAAAGCGACAGGACGTAAAACGCTGATTATCGCGGGCACCATCACCAGCGTATGCATGGCGTTTCCGTCCATCAGCGCGGTGGCGGACGGCTATAAGGTCTTCGCGGTTATCGATGCTTCCGGCACCTACAGCAAGATGGCGCAGGAAATTACGCTGGCGCGGGTAGTCCAGGCGGGCGTTGTGCCGATGGATACGGCGGCGGTTGCCTCCGAGATCCAGCGCACCTGGAATCGTGCGGATGCGGCAGAATGGGCTGAGGTGTACACCCATATCTTCCCTGCCTACCAGTTGCTGATCGAAAGCTACAGCAAGGCGCAGGAAGTGGTTAAGAACAGCGAAGCGCTCGATTCCCAGCGTTAATCCCCCGCTCCGCGGCGTAAAAACCGTGGAGCTGACTATTGCTTAACCGAACGGGCACTAAACCAGAAAATCTGCTTGACCGCTTTAGCGCAACTCCCTATAGTAGCGCCCCGTTGCCCCCCAAGCGGTCAGGCAGCAAACAATATGGTGAGGTGTCCGAGTGGCTGAAGGAGCACGCCTGGAAAGTGTGTATACGGCAACGTATCGGGGGTTCGAATCCCCCCCTCACCGCCATATTTAAAGAAGAGCTCGCATGAAAATGCGGGCTTTTTTTTCGCATATTGCACTTTACCCTTGTGCGGTCTGGGCCCCTCACCCTAACCCTCTCCCCAAGGGCTGAGGGATCCCCAGTAATATGGTCATACCTCCATGACCATATTACTGTACTCTTTTCCGAGATTTTTCAGCTCGTTACCCATATTGAGCCGCCGCACTTTCCGGGGAGCATGCCTGATCACTTCCTCTGCCAGCCTCAGGTAAGACAGAACCCGCCTGCACCGGATGCTGCTTGCCTGATAGTGCCAGTGCAGCCGCTGCTTTTCCGCCCTGTAGCCCGCCAGCCACATCACCAGGCTCGCCATCGCCGCGACCATATTCAGTACTTCCAGCCGTCCTTTCCCCTGACTCCGGCTTAGCCTCAGGCCGAACCCGAACCGGGGGCTTTTGTCGTCCCGGAAGTTTTGCTCTATCTGCATTCTGCGGCTGTACAGCTCCATTATCTGGCAGGGCTCCAGTTCCTGCGCATTACTGAACAGCAGCCACGGCTCCTGCGCGCTGCTGCGGTGTTCCCGCTGTGTTTTCGGCATCCCTCCCTTACCATGACGTCCCGCTCCGGGACGTTTATGCAGATAAAACCTTCCGTAACAGGGCGTGCGCGGTTTACGGGACAGAACGCCGTAACCTACATATTTCGGCGTCTGACTGGCCTGCAGCTCGCTGATTTTCATCCATTTTCTCTCGCCCTCCAGCCGGAAGCTGATGCAGCCCCTGACCCGGCCAGTGAAGGTCCAGCCCAGGTGAGCGACATGACGGAACCAGTCCGTCCTGAAGCCCGCGTCGGTAATGACGGTGACGGATTTATCTTTCGGGATGGCATCATGGAGACGCTCGAGGAAGCGGCACTGGACGTCGCTGTTCTGAGCCCGCTCCGCGGGAACGAGCTCGCTCATAAGCGGAAGTGAGCGCCCGTTACAGACCAGACTGGCCCGCAGAAGATGCCAGTTCCTGTCATGCCAGCCGGTCCAGTCGACGGCGATAACACAAAAGGGCATCAGGGACGTGATGGCATGGGTGAGCATATGCTGGATACGGGGAATATCGCGATGAAGGGCAGAATTGCCCAGGGCGCGATCGACACGTTTAATTTTGTTTTTGACATGCGCCCTGCCGGGAAGGTTACGGCCAAGGCTGGTCAGGGTCAGACTGGCACCGTGTGTAAGGGCGACAGCCATGGAAACAAGGACATTAATCCGGAAGGAATGAATACCGGATAAAGACGAGGAGAAAAATCTCTGGCAGACTGTATGTAAAGGCACGATGAGGTCTCTTCTGTTTTGTTGGCGCAATCAGTAGATCACACTTCATCGTGCTTTTCATTTTTCTGGGGATTCCTCAGCCCCAAGGGAGAGGGAAAACGTTACATCTCACCTCTAACCCTCTGGGAAAACCGCACCGGCCCCGCAGGTCGGGCAAGCGCAGCGCCACCCGACATCAAACCCCGCACAAAAAACAAAGCCCGGTTGCCCGGGCCTTGAACACAACGGCTAATTCAGTAGTACGCTTGCAGCGTGCGCTGGCACAGTGCCGAACGCACGCAGTCCTCTTTGGTAAAGCGCACCACCCCGATCATTTCATCTTCTTCGAAACGCGACATGGCGTCGCTCAGCCCGGATTTCACGCCGGAAGGCAGGTCACACTGGGTAATATCGCCATTGACGATGACCGTCACGTTCTCCCCGAGGCGCGTTAAAAACATCTTCATCTGCGCAGCGGTCACGTTCTGAGCCTCGTCAAGAATGACGACCGCATTTTCAAATGTACGTCCGCGCATATAGGCGAACGGCGCGATTTCCACCTTGCCAATCTCCGGCCGCAGGCAGTACTGCATAAAGGATGCGCCCAGCCGCTTCACCAGCACGTCATAGACGGGCCGGAAGTACGGGGCAAACTTCTCCGAGATATCGCCGGGCAAGAAGCCGAGATCTTCATCCGCTTGCAGTACCGGACGGGTAACAATAATGCGCTCCACGTCCTTATGAATCAGCGCTTCCGCCGCTTTGGCCGCGCTGATCCAGGTTTTCCCGCATCCGGCTTCACCGGTTGCAAAGATAAGCTGTTTACTCTCGATAACATTCAGGTAGTGCGCCTGAGCCTCATTGCGGGCCACAATTGGAGAAGCATCACGGCTATCCCGCGCCATGCCAATTGATTCAACGCCACTCATCTGCACAAGCGAGGTGACCGATTCTTCTTCACGCTGTTTATGGCTGCGTGAATCCCGTCTCAGCACGCGTTTTGCTTCGCGACGAGCTTTGATCACTGCTTTTTGTCTTCCCATGGATAGCACCTTGAGTTGTTGGTATTCATCACACGCGCCGGCATCGGCACGATTATGCGCACGAACATCTGAGGGTTGGCTTCCTTGTAAGCCATTGCTTGCCTTTCCGGATGACGATACAACACAGCTACGCGCACTGTTTTGCACGTCGGTACAATGCGTTTTTGAAGAGATGAGGAGAATGTGGGGGTGAAGAAATCGCTGCCGGAGTCTGAGCCTCCGCGCCGGGTGTTGCGGTTGTTATGTTTACCTTGTCCAGTACAGGACGCAACCATTCGCGATCTCCATAGTGATACAGCATCACTGCCGGGAACTACCGCTGTCTTATAGTAAGTACATCACCAATTATCACAAATGCAACATTTATTTTACCTGGGCGCAACTTTTAAGACTGCGCCTGCAGCGGATTCAGTCTCATATACAAATATTACAGTAATATAACAGTGCGTTAGTCATAGAAAAAAATAATGTCCCTGCGAACTGTCGCAGGGACAACTATCAGGCTTCTATGAGCCCCTGAGCGAGATACGCGTTGCGATCGCGCACGCCCGGCAGGGCAAAGAAATAGCCGCCACCGATGGGCTTGACGTACTCTTCCAGCGCTTCACCGTTTAAGCGCTTCTGCACGGTCAGGAAACCTTTTTCAAGGTCATGCTGATAGCAGACAAACAGCAGCCCCATATCGAGCTGGCCGGAGTTAGTCACGCCCAGTGAGTAGCTGTAGCCGCGGCGCATCATCAGGCTGGACTGCGTCTCTTTGGTGCGCGGGTTGGCAAGGCGAATATGGCTGTCCAGCGCGATAACGTCGCCGTTTGGATCGCTGGCGTAGTCCGGCACGTCATGCTCATTCTTCATCCCGAGCGGCGCCCCGCTCTGCTTGTCGCGGCCAAAAATGGTCTGCTGCTCTTTCAGCGGCGTGCGGTCCCAGAACTCCACATGGAACTGGATAATACGCACCGCCTGGTAGCTTCCGCCAACCGCCCACGCAGGCTCGCCCTGGTCGGCAGTGACCCACACCACGTTCTTCATCAGAGCGGCATCGCTGCTGTCCGGGTTGGCGGTACCGTCCTTAAAGCCCAGCAGGTTAACCGGCGTCTCTTTACCTTTGCTGCGCGCCGCGTGATCCGAGATAAACCCTTCCCGCTTCCAGCGCACGCTCAGCAGATCCGGCGTGTGCTTGATAATGTCGCGCAGGGCGTGGATCACCGTGTCCTGCGTGTTGGCACAAATCTGCAGCAGCAGATCGCCATGGCACAGCGCCGCATCGAGTGAGTCATTCGGGAAGCGCGTCATTTTCTGCAGCGCCTTCGGCTTCTGATTTGCCAGGCCGTAGCGCGCGTCAAACAGCGATTCGCCGACCGAAACGGTAATCGTCAGATTATCGGGGGCGATAAACGGGCCGAGAATACCGGAGTCCATCGGCGGCAGGCGCGGGTTCGGCGTATCCGGTGCCGGGCCACCGGCGGTCAGAAACGCAAGGCGCGCCGTCAGCAGGCGGAACAGGCGTTCGAGATCCGCCTTATCGCTCGCCAGCGAATCGAACGCCACCAGCATCATCGAGGCCTGCTGCGGCGTGAGAATGCCCGACTGGTGCTCGCCGTAGAAAGGCTGCGTCTCCATGCGGGCATTGGGCGACAGCGTGCCGGGCGCGCTTTGCGGTTTCGCCGCATGCGCCACCGGGCAACCTCCCGCCAGGGCGAGTGCGCCGCTGAGCGCCCCCACCCCTTTTAACAACCGACGCCGCGAAGGTTCAGCCACGTCGTACTCGTCGTGCTTTTTCATCGTGTTTAATCCAGGCCCAGAACGCCGCGCAGCTGCGCCAGATCTTCCGCCAGCGTGGTAATCGGGCCTTTCAGCGCGTTACGGTCAGCATCGGTCAGCTTGTCATAGGTTTCGAACCCGTCTTTGGTGCGGTACTTCGCCAGAATGGCGTCGACCTTTTTGAAGTTAGCATCCACTTTTGCCAGCAGATCGCCGTTCTCTTTTTGCAGCTGCGGACGCAGCAGGTTAACAATTTTCTGCGCGCCGTCGACGTTGGCCTGGAAGTCCCACAGGTCGGTGTGGCTGTAGCGATCTTCTTCGCCGCTGATTTTGCTCGCGGCCACTTCCTCAATCAGCCCGGCCGCGCCGCCCACCACTTTTGACGGCGGGAAGGCCAGCTCGCTAATGCGCTTTTGCAGCTCCAGCACGTCGCCGTTCAGCTGCTCCGCGTATTTCTCCATCCCTTTGGTAGAGCTATCGCCAAACAGCGCTTTTTCCAGACGGTGGAAGCCGGTGAATTTCGGATCGGCGGCCTTCTGCTCGTAGTCATCTTCGCGGGCGTCAATGCTGCCGTCCAGATCGGAGAAGAGCTCGGCAATCGGCTCGATACGCTCGTAGTGCTGGCGCGTTGGGGCAAACAGTGATTTCGCTTTTTCGATATCGCCCGCTTTCACCGCGTCGGTAAAGGCCTTGGTGCTCGCCACCAGATCCGCCGTCTCTTTGGTGACGTAGGCTTTATAGGCGGTAATGGCATCGCCGAGGCTCATCAGCGCATTGCCTTTGGCCGCATCAGCGGTAGCTTCGCCCTTCACGATCAGCTTGCCTTTCGGGTTGGTCAGCAGGCCGCAGGTCATGTCGTACTCGCCCGGCTGCAGGCTGGCGGTCATCTTCTGGCTAAAGCCGGGGGCGATGTTTTCACGCTCTTCCACCACCATCACGCCTTTGAGGATCTCCCACTCCAGCGCTTTCTGGCTGTGGTTCTGAATAATAAACTGGGTTTTACCGCTGTTGACCGTCACGGTCATCGGCTCACACTGCTTATCATTGACGGTAATTTTCACCTGCGGGATATCTGCTGCCTGGGCGGCGAAGGCAGAAGCGAACAGCGCGGCAATGCCTGCGCATAACGCATTACGACGGAACTGAATTGCCATGACTCTTCCCTTTTAAAGTATGTTGTAACTAAATAACGAATTACGGCGCAACGCGCGACGCCTGGGAGCCGGCACGCGGCGGCATCGCGAAAAGCACCAGCGCCGGCACCAGATAGATAAAGTACATCGCGACTTCGCTGACGCTCGGCGTCTCCTGATAGCCAAAGATCCCTTCCAGCAGCGTGCCGGTCAGCGAATGCGTTGACAGGATATTGCTGAGGTCGAACGCCACGTCCTGGAAGTGATTCCACAGCCCGGCCTCGTGGAACGCGCGAACGGCGCCCGCCGCCAGCCCTGCCGCAACCAGCAGAATGAACAGGCTGGTCCATTTGAAGAAGGCACCGAGGTTAAGACGAATGCCGCCCCAGTAGAGCAGGAAGCCGAGCACAACCGCGGTCGCCAGCCCGAGCATCGCCCCGAGCGGCGGCCAGATGCCCACGTCCTGCTGGAAGGCGGCCAGCAGGAAGAAGACCGACTCCAGCCCTTCACGCGCGACGGCGAAAAAGACCATCACGATCAGCGCCCAGCCGTGGTTGTTGCCCTTTTGCAGCGCCGTATCCACCGCCTGCTCCAGCTGAACCTTGACGTTGCGGGAGACTTTGCGCATCCAGAACACCATCCAGGTGAGGATAAAGACCGCAATCACCGCCACGATCCCCTCAAATAGCTCCTGCTCTTTCTGCGGGAACTCGCCCGTGGTTTCGTTGATGAGAATGCCAAGCCCAAGACAGAGCGCGGCCGCGAGGAAAACCCCAATCCACATCACGCCAATCCAGCGCCCGCGCTGGGTTCGCTTCAGGTAGCTGGCGATAAGGCTCACAATCAGGGCCGCTTCTAGGCCTTCACGTAACATAATGAGAAATGGAACAAACATGCGGACACCTTAAATGTTTATCGCGGTCAAGTGATGCAAAGAAAGGTAAATTCTTGTGATAGTGATTATCATTACGGTGAGAAGAAAAACAAGCGAAATGTGTTGAGTTTTAATGACGAGATGTAAACCCTTCGCCTGATAATGGTTTCCGGTATTACTTTTATGTTTATAAGTTATAACGTAAATGCCCGTTTACGGTTAACTGTCGCTGTGGCTAAATAAGCGCCTCGAAAACTAACCGAAAACTGATTATGTATCACATCCTCCATTTTCTGCTGGCCCTGGTGATTATTCTGGCGCTGGCCTGGCTGGTGAGCTTTGACCGCCGCAAGATCCGCATTCGTTATATTTTGCAGCTTATCGTTATTGAAATGGCCCTCGCCTTCTTTTTCCTGCATGCGGAAAGCGGTCTGTTCGTTATTAAATACGTGTCGGGATTTTTTGAATCGCTGCTTAAATTCGCCGGCGAAGGGACTAATTTCGTCTTCGGCGGAATGGGCGAAAAAGGGCTGGCGTTTATTTTCCTCGGCGTGCTTTGCCCAATTATTTTCATCTCTGCGCTGATCGGTATTCTCCAGCACTGGCGAATTTTGCCAATATTTATTCGGGTCATCGGCACGCTGCTGTCAAAGCTTAACGGCATGGGCAAGCTGGAATCCTTCAACGCGGTGAGCTCGCTGATCCTCGGCCAGTCTGAAAACTTCATTGCATACAAAGGGGTATTGGGCGATCTCTCCTCGCGTCGCCTGTTCACCATGGCCGCCACGGCAATGTCGACCGTTTCGCTGTCGATTGTCGGGGCCTATATGACCATGCTGGACGCCAAATTTGTGGTTGCGGCGCTTATTCTGAACATGTTCAGCACCTTTATTATCCTTTCGGTGATCAACCCGGTGCGTCCGGAAGCGGAGCCGGAGATTAAGCTCGAAAAACTGCACGAATCCCAGAGCTTCTTTGAGATGCTCGGCGAATATATTCTGGCCGGTTTTAAGGTCGCGATGATTATTCTGGCGATGCTGATTGGCTTTATTGCCCTGATTAGCGCCGTCAACGCCCTTTTCTCAAGCGTATTCGGCATGAGCTTCCAGCAGATCCTCGGCTACGTCTTTTATCCTCTGGCGTGGCTGATTGGTATTCCGCTGAGCGACGCCCTGCACGCGGGAAGTATTATGGCGACCAAGCTGGTGGCGAATGAATTTGTGGCGATGATAGAGCTGCAAAAAATCGCCCATCAGATGACGCCGCGCGGGCTGGGGATCCTCTCCATCTTCCTGGTGTCGTTCGCTAACTTCGCCTCGATTGGCATCGTCGCGGGGGCCATTAAGGGTCTGAATGAGCAGCAGGGCAACGTGGTGTCGCGCTTTGGCCTGCGCCTGGTGTACGGGGCCACGCTGGTAAGCCTGCTGTCGGCGAGCTTTGCGGGGCTGGTGCTGTAACGCCATGCCGGGTGGCGCGTCGTTTACCCGGCTTACAAAATAATGACGGCGGGTTTTCCCGCCGTTTTATTTTAAAACTGCACGCACACCGGCTGATCGACCCGCATCACCGATTCCTGCGCAAAGCGTGATTTATAGATCCCGCGCAGCGCTTCAATGTTCTTCTCGCTCTGCGCATCTTTACCGTGGATCAGCATCAGCGCCCTGCTCGGCTCGCGCGCCACCTTCCCGTCGTTGCCCAGCCACTGCCCGCGCGCCTCAAACACCGTCAGGCCATCGCGAAAGCGCGGGGTCACATCCTGGTCAACAAACTGCTGCCACTCGCTGGGGGTAATCTGCGCCCCCGCCGGACGGTTGAGGCCGAAATAGAGCGTGGTCTGCTGCATCTGGTTATCCGCTTTGCAGGTCTCCATTGCCGCGTGCTGCGCTGGTGCGTTGCAGCCTGCGAGCAAGAATAATGCCGCCGCCATAAGCCCTGTTTTGATGGTCATTGTTCGCTATCCTCATTGTTATAAGTGCAGCGATATCAACGTAAATTGCAGAATTTAGCAAGAGAGGTTTATTCCCTCTCCCCACCGGGGAGAGGGTTAGGGTGAGGGGGAAATTACTCAGCCTGGAGCTTAGACGGCGGCGCGGAGTGGTAGTGCGCGTCCGCTTCCGCAAAGCGTTTCTGCATCGCGGCAGACGGTGCTTTGCCCAGCAGGCTGAACACCACGATGCCGATGCTGCCGAAGATAAAGCCCGGGATGATTTCGTACAGGCCCAGCCACGCGAACTGCTTCCAGACGATAACGGTGACCGCGCCGATGATCATCCCCGCCAGCGCGCCGTTGCGTGTCATACGTGACCACAGAACGGAGAACAGGACTACCGGGCCAAATGCCGCCCCGAAACCTGCCCACGCGTAGCTCACCAGGCCCAGAACGCGGTTATTAGGGTTGGCCGCCAGCGCAATGGCAATTAACGCCACCACCAGCACCATAAAGCGCCCGACCCACACCAGCTCTTTCTGGCTCGCGCCTTTGCGCAGGAACGCTTTGTACAAGTCTTCGGTGATGGCACTGGAGCACACCAGCAGCTGGCAGCTCAGCGTAGACATTACCGCCGCCAGAATGGCGGAGAGCAGGATACCGGCAACCCACGGGTTGAACAGGATCTGCGCCAGCTCGATGAACACGCGCTCGGCGTTCTGGTTCACCGCGCCTGCCTGTGCCGGGTTGTTGTTGAAGTAGGCGATGCCGAAGAAGCCGACGGCGCACGCGCCTGCCAGGCAGAGGATCATCCACGTCATGCTGATGCGGCGCGCGTGAACGATGGTGTGGTGAGAATCCGCCGCCATGAAGCGCGCCAGGATGTGCGGCTGGCCGAAGTAGCCCAGCCCCCAGCCCATCAGCGACACGATGGCCACGAAGTTCAGCCCTTTCAGCATGTCGACGTTTTCAATGCTCTTCTGCTTGATCACTTCCAGCGATTCGCCGAAGCCGCCGACGGTGAAAATTACAATCACCGGCGTCAGGATCAGGGCGAAGATCATCAGGCTCGCCTGCACGGTATCGGTCCAGCTTACCGCCAGGAATCCGCCCACGAAGGTATAGAGGATGGTCGCCGCCGCGCCGGCCCAGAGCGCCGTTTCATAGCTCATGCCGAAGGTGCTCTCGAACAGGCGCGCGCCCGCCACGATGCCGGAAGCACAGTAGATGGTGAAGAACAGCAGGATCACCACCGCGGAGATAATACGCAATATGCGGCTGTTATCTTCAAACCGTCCGGTGAAGTAATCCGGCAGCGTCAGGGCGTTGTTGTTGGCCTCGGTATGCACGCGCAGGCGGCCTGCCACCAGCTTCCAGTTGATCCACGCCCCGACGGTCAGGCCGATTGCAATCCAGCTTTCAGAGATACCGGAGATGAAAATTGCGCCCGGCAGCCCCATCAGCAGCCAGCCACTCATATCGGATGCGCCCGCAGACAGCGCGGTCACCATCGGGCCCAAACTGCGGCCGCCGAGGATGTAGTCGTCAAAGTTCTTTGTTGAACGCCATGCCAAAAACCCTATCAGGATCATGCCAAAAATATAAACGAGAAATGTCACCAGCATCGGTGTGCTAATAGCCATTCAAATTCTCCAAAATATCGAGCGACAGCCGTCCGGGCTGCCTTGTTATGTCATCACCGGAACGTAGTGATGTGTGTATGTGTTTCCGTTGGGCGCGCTATCCTGCCGTATGCGCATCCCGCTGACAAACGATTTAACACTGCATTTACATCAAATTCATCCCCGCTTTGATACGAGTTTCCTATAGGTTGCACTCGCTCACGCTTTTACGGGTTGCACCTTTTAAAAGTGTTAACTCCCGCATAAAAAGAGGCTTCCCATGCAGATGCCAGCGCTTTTTTACAGCTAACCATTCGTTAACAACTCTTTCATTTTCTGGGTTGCAAACCAGGTCACATTTAACACGGTTGCACAAAGTTGCAACATGGTGGATATTTCATGCCATCTACAAAACGCGATTACAGAACAACAGGAGTTTTGGCATGGGGATGACCACCATGGGGGTTAAGCTGGATGACGCTACCCGCGAACGGATTAAAACCGCAGCGACCCGCATTGACCGCACACCGCACTGGTTAATCAAGCAGGCGATTTTTAACTATCTCGAGAGGCTGGAGAGCGAAGACAACCTGCCGGAGCTGCCTGCCCTGCTGGCGGGCGCGGCGAACGAAGGCGAAGAAACGACCGCCGCCGTGGAGGAAAGCCACCAGCCGTTCCTTGAATTTGCCGAGCAGATCCTGCCGCAGTCCGTCAGCCGCGCTGCCATCACCGGGGCCTACCGCCGTGCCGAAACCGACGCGGTGCCAATGCTGCTGGAGCAGGCTCGCCTGCCGGACGCCATCGCATCGAAGGCGCACGACCTCGCCTATCAGCTGGCCGACAGGCTGCGTAACCAGAAAACCGCCAGCGGCCGCGCCGGAATGGTGCAGGGCCTGCTGCAGGAGTTCTCCCTCTCCTCGCAGGAGGGCGTGGCGCTGATGTGCCTCGCGGAAGCGCTGCTGCGTATTCCGGACAAAGCCACCCGCGACGCGCTGATCCGCGACAAGATCAGCAACGGGAACTGGCATTCCCACATTGGCCGCAGCCCGTCGCTGTTCGTTAACGCCGCCACCTGGGGCCTGCTGTTTACCGGCAAGCTGGTCTCCACCCACAACGAGGCCAACCTCTCCCGCTCCCTGAACCGCATCATCGGCAAAAGCGGCGAGCCGCTGATCCGCAAAGGCGTGGACATGGCGATGCGCCTGATGGGCGAGCAGTTCGTGACCGGCGAAACCATTGCCGAAGCGCTGGCAAACGCGCGCAAGCTGGAAGACAAAGGCTTCCGCTACTCCTATGACATGCTGGGCGAAGCGGCGCTGACCGCCGCCGACGCGCAGGCGTATATGGTCTCTTACCAGCAGGCGATCCACGCCATCGGTAAAGCCTCCAACGGGCGCGGCATTTATGAAGGTCCGGGCATCTCCATCAAGCTTTCCGCCCTGCACCCGCGCTACAGCCGCGCGCAGTACGACCGCGTGATGGAAGAGCTCTACCCGCGCCTGAAGTCCCTGACCCTGCTGGCGCGCCAGTACGACATCGGCATTAACATCGATGCCGAAGAGGCCGACCGCCTGGAAATCTCCCTCGATCTGCTGGAAAAGCTGTGCTTCGAGCCGGAGCTGGCGGGCTGGAACGGGATTGGCTTCGTCATCCAGGCCTACCAGAAGCGCTGTCCGTTCGTCATTGATTACCTGATTGATCTGGCAAGCCGCAGCCGTCGTCGCCTGATGATCCGCCTGGTGAAAGGCGCCTACTGGGACAGCGAGATCAAGCGCGCCCAGATGGAAGGGCTGGAGGGCTATCCGGTCTATACCCGCAAGGTCTACACCGACGTCTCTTACCTCGCCTGTGCGAAAAAGCTGCTCGGCGTGCCGAACCTGATTTATCCGCAGTTCGCCACCCACAACGCCCATACCCTGGCGGCGATCTACACCCTGGCGGGGCAGAACTACTATCCGGGCCAGTACGAGTTCCAGTGCCTGCACGGCATGGGCGAACCGCTGTACGAGCAGGTCACGGGAAAAATCGCGGACGGCAAGCTGAACCGCCCGTGCCGTATCTATGCGCCGGTGGGCACCCACGAAACGCTGCTGGCCTACCTGGTGCGCCGCCTGCTGGAAAACGGCGCGAACACCTCCTTCGTTAACCGCATCGCCGATACCACCCTGCCGCTCGACGAGCTGGTGGCCGACCCGGTGCAGGCCGTCGAGAAAATGGCGGCGCAGGAAGGCCAGATCGGCCTGCCGCATCCGAAGATTGCCCTGCCGCGCGAGCTATACGGTGAAGGCCGCGTCAACTCGGCGGGCCTCGACCTGTCCAACGAGCATCGCCTGGCCTCTCTCTCCTCTGCCCTGCTCAACAGCGCACTGCAGAAATGGCAGGCGAAACCGATCCTTGAGCAGCCCGCCGCCGACGGCGACATGCAGCCGGTGATCAACCCGGCGGAGCCAAAGGACATCGTCGGCTACGTGCGTGAAGCCACCGAAGCGGAAGTGGACCAGGCGCTGGACAGCGCGGTGAACAACGCGCCTATCTGGTTCGCCACCCCGCCGCAGGAGCGCGCCGCCATTCTGGAGCGCGCCGCGGTGCTGATGGAAGATCAGATGCAGCAGCTTATCGGCATTCTGGTGCGCGAAGCGGGTAAAACCTTCAGCAACGCCATCGCCGAAGTGCGCGAAGCGGTGGATTTCCTGCACTACTATGCGGGACAGGTTCGCCATGATTTCGACAACGAAACCCACCGTCCGCTGGGCCCGGTGGTGTGTATCAGCCCGTGGAACTTCCCGCTGGCGATCTTCTCCGGCCAGATTGCCGCCGCCCTTGCCGCAGGCAACAGCGTGCTGGCGAAACCGGCTGAACAAACGCCGCTGATTGCCGCCCAGGGGATCAACATTCTTCTTGAAGCCGGCGTGCCTGCGGGCGTTGTCCAGCTGCTGCCGGGACGCGGTGAAACGGTCGGCGCGAAGCTGACCTCCGATAACCGCGTACGCGGCGTAATGTTTACCGGCTCGACCGAAGTTGCCTCTCTGCTGCAGCGCAACATTGCTACCCGTCTGGATGCGCAGGGTCGTCCTACCCCGCTCATCGCGGAAACCGGCGGCATGAACGCGATGATCGTCGACTCCTCCGCGCTCACCGAGCAGGTGGTGGTGGACGTGCTGGCCTCGGCGTTCGACAGCGCGGGCCAGCGCTGCTCCGCGCTGCGCGTGCTCTGCCTGCAGGACGACGTGGCCGACCACACGCTGAAAATGCTGCGCGGCGCGATGGGCGAATGCCGGATGGGCAACCCGGGCCGCCTCACCACCGACATCGGGCCGGTGATCGACGCGGAAGCCAAAGCCAATATCGACAACCACATTCAGGCGATGCGCGCCAAGGGCCGTCCGGTCTACCAGGCGGTGCGCCAGAATAGCGAAGACGCCCGCGAGTGGCAGACCGGCACCTTCGTGCCGCCGACGCTGATTGAGCTGGCGAGCTTCGACGAGCTGAAAAAGGAGGTCTTCGGCCCGGTGCTCCACGTGGTGCGCTACAACCGTAACAACCTCAGCGAGCTGATCGATCAGATTAACGCTTCCGGCTATGGCCTGACGCTCGGCGTGCATACCCGTATCGACGAAACCATCGCCCAGGTGACCGGCAGCGCCAAGGTCGGCAACCTGTACGTGAACCGCAACATGGTCGGCGCGGTCGTCGGCGTGCAGCCGTTCGGCGGCGAAGGCCTGTCCGGCACCGGTCCGAAAGCGGGCGGTCCGCTGTACCTGTACCGCCTGCTGGCTAACCGTCCGGAAAATGCGCTGGGCGTGACGCTGGCGCGCCAGGACGCGGAATACCCGGTGGACGCCCAGGTGAAAGCCGTGCTGACGCAGCCGCTTGAAGCGCTGATCGGCTGGGCGGAGAACCGCCCTGAACTGCGCGACGCGGCGCGGCAGTACGGCGAGCTGGCGCAGGCCGGCACGCAGCGCCTGCTGCCGGGGCCTACCGGCGAGCGCAACACCTGGACGCTGATGCCGCGCGAGCGCGTATTGTGCGTGGCGGATAACGAGCAGGACGCGCTGGTTCAGCTGGCCGCGGCTATGGCGACCGGGTGCGAAGTGCTGTGGCCGGAAGACGCGCTGCATCGCGATCTGGCAAAACAGCTGCCGAAAGCCGTCTCTGCCCGCATCCACTTTGCGAAACCGGACGCGATGCTTGCCCAGCCGTTTGACGCGGTGATCTACCACGGGGACTCCGACCAGCTTCGCGAACTGTGCGAACAGGTTGCGGCCCGCAGCGGCGCGATTGTGTCGGTGCAGGGCTTCGCCCGCGGCGAGACCAACCTGCTGCTGGAGCGCCTGTACGTCGAGCGCTCCCTCAGCGTCAACACCGCGGCGGCGGGCGGGAACGCCAGCCTGATGACAATCGGCTAACGCTGTGCTAATAAGGCTCCGGAAACGGAGCCTTATTTTATTGGGGAGTGTATGAAACGATTTATTATCGCCGGTACCGCAATGCTGCTGAGCGCCAGCGCGCTGGCCAACGAGTGTGACAACGCTACCACCCAGCTTGAACTGAACACCTGTAGCGCGCAGCAATATCAGGCTGCCGATAAAAAGCTCAACCAGACGTATCAGGCCGCCATTGCGCGTGCGGCAGCCCCCCAGCGCGATCTGCTGAAAAAAGCGCAGCAGGCGTGGATTACCCTGCGGGATGCGGACTGCGCGTTTATCGGTTCGGGTACGGAAGGGGGAAGCGTTCAGCCAATGATTATGAACCAGTGCCTGGCGGAAAAAACCGTCGAGCGCGAAGCGTTTCTCGCCTCGCTGATGCAGTGTGAAGAGGGCGACCTAAGCTGTCCCCTCACCCCGGCCCTCTCCCCATAGGGGCGAGGGAGAAAAACCGCGCAGAACAGTCCCCTCTCCCATAGGGGCGAGCGAGAAAAGACCGCACAAAACAGTCCCCTTTCCCATAGGGGCGAGCGAGAAAAGACCGCACAGAACAATCCCCTCTCCCCTTTGGGGAGAGGGTTAGGGTGAGGGGAACTCGCGCACGCGGATCCCTTCGATAATCATCCGCTGCACGTTTTCGAGCGTGCTGTGGAAAAATGCTTCGTCCTGAAGCGTTTTTCCGGTCACCGCCTCTACCTGGGCCGCAAAGTCAGCGTAGTGCTGGGTTGCGGCCCAGATCATAAAGATCAGGTGGTGCGGTTCGACCTGGGCCAGCTGGCCGCTGGCGACCCACCCGGCAATAATGGCCGACTTATCGTCCACCAGCTGTTTTAAATCCCCGGTTAGTTCCGCCTGCAGCAGCGGCGCGCCCTGCAGCATCTCAAGGCAAAACAACCGTGATGCCTGCGGATAATCGCGCGACACCTCCAGCTTCAGGCGAATGTACTCTTTAATCGCCACCAGCGGGGCCAGCTCTGCGCGGAAGGCCTTCAGCGGCGCGAGCCAGATATCGAGGATCTGCTGCATCACGGCGACGTAGAGCGCCTCTTTGGAGGGGTAATAATAAAGCAGGTTAGTTTTCGACACCCCGGCGCACTCCGCGACCTGTTCGAGCCGCGTGCCGTGGATGCCAAACTGCGAGAAGGTTTCCAGCGCCGCGCCGAGAATGGCCTGCTTTTTCGCGCTAACGGCCTTTGAGCGTTTTCCCTGTATTTTCACTTCGCTTTGCGTCATTCCCGCTCTCCGTTTTGGCATGGACATCTTTTCATTCAAAGCGCGTCGCTAAACAGGCGCTCAATGGATTTGGTGGGATAAAAAAGCGAACGGCTGTTTTCGCCCGTCAGCGGAACAAACCCGAGCTTCATGTAAAAGGTTTTGGCCCCTTCGCTAAGCGCATCGACAAACAGGCCATGCACGCCGACGGCCTGAGAGGCCCGGTAGACGGTCTTCATTGCGTGTGTGACCAGCAGGGTTCCCCACGCTTCCCCCTGCAGCTCCCGATGAATCGCGAGCCGCCCCAGCGTGACGCTGGGCACGTTAAAATAGGGAACTTTGCGCTGCTGGGTCTTCGACGGCAGAAGCGCTTTTTCAAAGCAACTGCCGGACAGGGTGTAATATCCGAGCACTCTGGGACAATCGCCCCGCTCGAGGAGGAGGTAGCCTCTTAAGATACGATTCGCATGCTGGCGCTCCAGATGCTCGGTGAGAAACGCGTTGAGCGAAGGTTCACCGCAGTCAAAACCGGCAAAACCGTAATCTTTTCCCTCTGAAAACAGTTCTATCGTTAAATCGGCCACGCCTTACTCCCCGTTTAGAAGATGCCTGGCGGCGCGTTTTAGCCTTTCATTTGGCTCTGGCGGGTTGCTGATAGCCTCCATTACCGCATTCCAAGAAGCGTCGTTGAGAATCAAACGGCGATGCTGTTCAATGACCTGCGCCGCCCGTTCCGACGCGCTGTTCACCATAAACTGGGTGACGGTTTGGTTCGTCATTGCGGCGGCTTCTTCAATCATATTTTTATCTTCGTCGGTCAGGCGGAGATCGATACGCTGTTTTTTCAGTGCCGGCATGGTTTACCTCATTATGTACGGCATTTATCCGTACATAATGTAAGGCGCCCGGACGACTTTATCAATAACAACCTCACTCTGCCGTCAGGTTGGCCACGTCCCGCTTCTTCTTTCTGAGCTTCAGCTCGCTCACCAGCACGCCCGCCACGATAAACGCCGCGCCCAGCAGGGCCAGCAGCGGCAGGCGCTCCCCGGCGAGACGGCCAAAAATGCCCGCCCACACGGGTTCTCCGGTGTAGATGACCGTCGCACGCGTCGGGGAGACGCTGCGCTGCGCCCAGTTCATCGTCACCTGAATAATGGCGCTAAAAATTCCCAAGCCCAGTGCGACCACCACCAGCCCGGTGGACATCGGCGGAACTGACTCCCCTGCCGGGACCATCGCGGCGAACGCCACCAGCGAGGCGGTCGCCAGCTGGACGACGGTGACCCGCTTGACGTCAACCTTCCCCGCCCAGGCGCCGATCAGGATAATTTCCGCGGCGATGGCCACCGCGCCCACGAGGGTAATCATCTCGCCCGGCCCCATCGCCAGCAGGTTATCGCCCGGCCCGGCCAGCAGAATCAGGCCGATAAACGCCAGCACGATGCCGATGCAGGACATTAGCCCCGGCATTCTGCCCAGGCACAGCCACTGCAGGAGCGGCACCAGCGGGACATACATGGCGGTGATAAAGGCAGATTTACTGCTGGAGATGGTCTGTAGCCCCCAGGTTTGCAGGCTGTAGCCCATGGCGATGGCAATCCCAATAACCACGCCGGCCTGAAGCTCTTTAAGGGTTAACCCGCGCAGGGTTTTAAGTGAGATCAGCGCCACGGCAATCGCCGCGGTAGCAAAGCGCAGCCCGACAAAAAAGAACGGGTCGCTCATCGTGACCGCGTACTGGACGGCAAGGAAGGTTCCGCCCCAGAACATGGTGATCAGAATGAGGATGGCTTCCTGAGGTTTTACGGAAAAGGTGAAGCGAGACGACAACATGGGACACCAGAAATAAGGACTAATGGCGTAGTGTGCGATGCCTTTGGTTACAGTTCAATGTTGCACAAATAAAAAAACCGCCGGACTTATCCGGCGGCAGGGATGACTTCAACCTTCAGGTTAAAATCGTTTTAAACAACCCGGCCTCAGCTATTTGCTGCTGCCATGGCTGTTTTTACCCCCTTTTTTGCCAGCTTCTGACGCGCGCTGAGGGTCATTTTTGAAATTCCCCCCGCTCGACTGGCCACCTTTACGGCCTGCTTCTGATGCTCTTTCACGGTCTTCTGCGAAATTACCTGAACCACCACGATGGTTTGCCATCTCGAACCTCCAGAGTGTGAAACATTAGACATCATACTGCATTCAGTAAAAGAGGATTCTTTCACCTGGCGGCGCAAGGACAGAGCCTTTATCTGCGCCGCGTGAAACTAAGCTTAGTGGAGTGAGGCTATCCGGCAAGCGATAGGTAATATTCTGCAACATGATCTCAGCCTTTTGTGTGAGACGATGCGGCGGCGATTCATAACTCTTTCTTATACTTTCCAAAATTCCCTCCCTTAAAGTTGTTTCAATTTGCTACAAAGCCCAATTGTTTATAATTTGTTATAAATCAAAGAAATGCCGTTCATTTTTGCAGTCTGGCTGTGATGTCATATCTTTAAAGGAACGCAGCGAATCGCTGTCAGAAAACACAAACGAGGAGTGATGCAAAATGGCAAAAGTTCTGGTGCTCTATTATTCCATGTATGGACACATCGAAACCATGGCTCACGCGGTCGCTGAAGGTGCAAACAAGGTAGACGGCGTCGAGGTTGTGGTGAAACGCGTACCGGAAACCATGAATGCCGAGGCGTTCCTAAAAGCCGGCGGTAAAACGCAAAACGCGCCGCAGGCAACCCCGCAGGAGCTGGCCGACTACGATGCCATTATCTTCGGTACCCCTACCCGCTTCGGCAATATGTCGGGCCAGATGCGCACCTTCCTCGATCAGACGGGCGGGCTGTGGGCATCCGGCGCCCTCTACGGCAAGCTCGCCAGCGTATTTAGTTCTACCGGCACCGGCGGCGGCCAGGAGCAGACCATCACCTCAACCTGGACTACCCTTGCTCACCATGGGATGGTGATAGTGCCGATTGGCTACGGCGCGCAGGAGCTGTTTGACGTTTCTCAGGTGCGCGGCGGGACGCCTTACGGCGCAACCACCATTGCCGGTGGCGATGGCTCGCGCCAGCCAAGTAATGAAGAACTGGCTATCGCCCGCTATCAGGGTGAATACGTCGCGGGTCTTGCCAAAAAACTGCACGGCTAACCCCAACAGGAGGATATGCATGCCAACTCAAGAATCTAAGGCTCATCGCGTGGGCGAATGGGCCAGTTTACGCAACACCTCTCCGGAAATTGCCGAAGCCATCTTTGAAGTCGCGAACTATGACGAAAAGCTGGCGGAGCAAATCTGGGAAGAAGGCAGCGACGACGTGCTGGTTCGCGCCTTTGAGAAAACGGACAAAGATTCGCTCTTCTGGGGCGAGCAAACCATCGAACGTAAAAACGTCTGATCGAATCCCCCCGCGATGGCGGGGGGGTTATCCTGCTATTTCGCCGCGTCGTTCATCACGGTATTAAACTTATCAATCGGGCAGAAGCCGTCCGCATCGATCGGGCATCCCTTCAGCTCCAGCGTGACGCGCTGCGCCGGGGATTTGAGGGAAAGCACGCTGGCGTTGCGCAGCTGCTCCGAGCTTTGGTAAACGTATTCAATCTTCATCAGGTCGCGATTGGCGCCCTTATCGTGCCAGCGCTGGAAGACAATTTTGCCGCCAATCGGCGTGCGCTCCTGCTGGCCATGCAGCTGATACGGCTTGAAGTCCAGCGCGGTCAGCAGGGACGCGATGTTGGAATCATGCCCCACCAGCAGCGTGATTTTTGCCGCCTTTGCCTGGTCCGCCACCAGCGCGTTATCGATGTACTTCACCAGCGGCTTCGCGACGTTCTGCGCCACTTCCGTAGAGGTAAAGAGCGAATCCTGGTAGCCGTTTTTCAGCTTCGACAGCACGCGCCACTGCTGGTCGGTGTTGATCTCTCCCCACGCCACCTGGTCCATCGGGAAGCCTTCGTAATACTGCAGCGTGAAGGCATCCACCAGCGAGTTCCCCACCTTAAGCGGCCCGGAGACGCCCGGCTCTTTTTCATATTCGGCGCTAAAGGTATCTTTGGCGTCGGTCAGGGAGCAGGCTTTTTTCTCTTTGCAGGACGGGGATTGCGCGTAGTTGGTCATCTGCTCCAGCAGCCTGTAGCTTTCATCAAGCTGCATTTTCTGGCGCTCCGCCTCCATCGCCTTCAGCGCTTTTTCGCGGAACGCTGGGGAGTTATCGGTGATGACCGGATTGAAGGTCGGGTCCATGGTGCCCATTTTTTCCTGATGATGAACAGGAACGTCGCACCCCGGGAAGGCCCCGGTGATAAAGAACTGCGCGGTGGCAACGGTACGCTGCAGGCTGTTGGCGTAGGCATAGACGGCATTGGCCGGTGGACATTCGCCCGTGGTCACCATCCCCTGCTCTGCCAGCCACTCGCGCATGTAGTGGCCCATGTAGACCTCAAGCACGCCGCCCTTGGTGGTGAGCTGGCCGCCCGGCACGTCCCATTCCGGCCACTGCTTCGGCGTGGACTGCTCCAGCACGCTGCCGTTATTGGCGAGCGGCGCGCGCAGGTTGTGGCGGCTCATGATTAATACCTGTTCAAGCTGATACCCGTCCGGCGCGTCCTGCGCCTGGGCGCCGAAAGACATTGAAAGGGTACCTGCCACTGCAACAGCGAGTAGTGCTTTTCTCATCCCTAGATCCTCACTCGGTTTAATAATCCCCTGAGTGTGACAGATTAATAACAATTTTCCGGGAAGGATTTCTCAAAGTTATCAATACGTCCGTTCAAACTGAAGATGGCTACAGGCGAGGCGCGCGACGCGTTGACAGCGAACAGGCAAATGCAATATTGTTATGGTATAACATTACGATGAGTGAAATGATGAAACCGACCCTCCCATTATTGCTGTCTTTACTGCTGTCGCTTCCCCTGGCTAACGCCGTTGCCGACGGCTATCCGCTAACGATTGAAAACTGCGGCGTGAAAGAAACCTTTACCCACGCCCCTTCACGCGTGGTGACAATTGGTCAGCACGAAACGGAGCTGCTTCTGGCGCTGGATCTGCAGGATAAGATTGCGGGCACCGCGGTCTGGTTTGGCCCCTTGCCGGATGACTTGAAAGCCCAGGGGGCAAAGCTGAAGCGGCTGGCGGAGAATGCCCCCGGATTCGAAGCCGTTGCGGCCCAGCGTCCTGAGCTTGTTCTTGCTCAGTACAGCTGGCACGTTGGCCCGCAGGGAGAGGTCGCCACGCGTCAGCAGTTTGAGCAGCTGGGCATCAGAACCTGGATCTCGCCCGCCGACTGCACGGCCAAAAGCGTCACGGCGGCCTCCAACGGCGACGGCGCGCGCTCAAAACCTTACTCCATCGATATCATCTTTGATGAAATCACGGCGCTGGCGCGCGTGTTTGACGTGCCCGCGCGCGGCGAGGCGCTTAAGCAGAAGCTGTCTGACCGCATTAGCGCCGCGCAGCAGCACGTTCCCGTCCAGCCAAAAGCGCCGCTTAAGGTGGTTTACTGGTTTTCAAGCAGCCGCCTGAAGGGCGATCCGTGGATAGCAGGCAGTAAAGGCGCACCGGGCTGGATCAATAAGACGCTCGGCCTGAACAACATCATCGATTCTGATGAAGAGTGGCCTGCGGTGACCTGGGAACATATCGTGAAGTCTCAGCCTGATATTATTGTTATCGCGAGTATGGAAAGACGGCTTTACCCCGCCGACGACGTTGCGACGAAAAAACGTTTCCTCGAAACCGATCCCGTGACGCGCGAAATGCCTGCGGTCAGGCAAGGGCATATCGTGGTGGTTCCGGCCATGTCGCTGAATCCCTCAATGCGTAACGTAGAAGCCGTCGAGCTGATTAGCCAGCAGATTAACGCGTTCGCGCCTTCAAGATGACCGACCAATCCGTTTATTACTGGCGTACCGGCCTTCTCATTTTCTGCGGGATCCTGAGCCTGCCGGTCATGATGGCCCTTGCCGCGGCAACCGGCGATATACCGATAGGTTTCGCCACCGCCTTTCGCGCAATGACTAATGGTCTGGGCCTAACACACTTCAACCTGCCTGCGGTCGAGGCCGGGATCGTCTGGCAGTACCGCATGAGCCGCGCGCTGATGGCCGCCAGCTGCGGTGGCGGGCTGGCGCTATGCGGGCTGGTTTTGCAGTCGCTGTTGCGTAATCCGCTGGCCGATCCTTACCTGCTGGGCATCTCCGCCGGCGCCTCGACCGGCGCCGTCAGCGTGATGCTGCTGGGTATCGGCAGCGGCGCGATCACGATCGGAGCCGGGGCGTTTATCGGAGCCTGTACCGCGTTTATGCTGATCGTCGCGCTATCGGGCGGAATGCGCGGCAATACGGCGCGCATTATTCTGGCCGGTATCGCCGGCACGCAGCTGTTTAACGCGCTAACGTCGTACATTGTCAGCACGGCGGCCAACGCCGAGCAGTCGCGCGGGGTGATGTTCTGGCTGCTGGGCAGCCTGAGCGGCGTACGCTGGCCCGACGCGCTGCTGTGCTTCGCTGTCGTCGTCCTCGGGCTGCTGATTGTGATTTGCTACGGCCGCTCGCTGGACACCTTTAACGTCGGCACGGACGTCTCCGCGACGCTTGGAACGCGCGTGATGCAGGTCCGCGTGATTTTGCTGCTGACTACCGCACTAATGACGGCGGTCATCGTCAGCGCCATCGGCGCCGTGGGCTTTGTCGGGCTGGTCATTCCGCACGTCACCCGCATGATCGCCGGACATCGCCATCTGCTCACGATCCCCGTCGCGTTTCTTGCCGGATGCCATTTTATGATCCTCGCAGACCTGATCTCACGCACCCTGATTAGCCATCAGGTATTGCCGACTGGCGTCGTCACGGCGCTGGTGGGCGCGCCTGTTTTTGCCATGATTTTGTACCGCAACCGGGAGAAATGATAATGCACGTGGTGATTGATAAGCTGAATGTGACGCTCCAGGCCCGCCGGGTGCTATCTGATATCAGCTTTGCCGTGCAGCGATCGCACACGGTAGGGCTACTCGGTCCCAACGGCTCCGGAAAATCCACGCTGATCCGCGCGATGGCTGGCGTCCAGCCCTGCGCGTATGCGGGCGTGAAAATGGGCGGCACGCCGATGGGCCACCTGAGCCCGCGCCAGCGTTCCCGCACGCTTGCTTTCGTGCCGCAGCACGCGGAGGCAGAGGCGGAGATGAGCGTAATGGATATTATTCGCCTCGGCCGCACGCCGCATCGCAATGCCTTCACGCCGTGGCGGCAGGCTGATGAGGATGCGGTTCAACAGGCGCTTTCGATGATGAGGCTTGGCGATTTGGCCCACAGAGCCTGGCAGCGTCTGTCGGGCGGCGAGCGTCAGCGCTGTCAGATCGCCCGGGCGCTCGCCCAGCAGCCGGATATCCTGCTGCTGGATGAGCCGATCAATCATCTGGATATCCAGTTCCAGCTGGAGCTGATGCGCCTTATTTCCGCGCTGCCGTTGACCGTGATTATGGCCCTGCACGATCTGAATCTGGCTGCAAAATATTGCCAGCATCTGGTCGTGCTGCATGAAGGCCGCGTGGCGGCGTCCGGTGAGCCTGCCGCCGTGCTTACCCCGGAACTGATACAGTCCACCTGGCAGGTCGATGCGACCATCTCACGAACGTCGCAGGGAATGATGAATATCCAGTACGCCTGAAAGGGGACGGCGGAGAAACCCCGATCAACTCCGTCGCCGACATGCCCGCTGCTGGCGCGCCTCAGAAAGCGCTAATCCCCGTTACGGCTCCGACATACAGCGCGGCCCATACGCAGGCGGAAATCAGGCTGATGACATAGACCTTTACCGCGCTAAGCCTCAGCATTCCCGCCGCCAGCGGCACGATATAGCGCAGCACCGCCAGAAAGCGCGCGGTGAACAGCACCAGCACGCCGTTTTTCTGCAGCTGGTTTTGCACCCGCAAAAATGCAGCGGCATGTTTTGCGGTGAGCCGCGCAATGGTTCGCGTGTTCCCCATCCGCTGGCCGATGTGGTAATTCAGCACCGAGCCGGCCGTTGCCCCCAGCACCACCGCCAGCCACGCCAGCCCCGGATGCAGGCTGGAAAGGCCGGCGGTAACCCCCGCGATGAGCATCACCGAAGCGGGCGGGAGAACGGAAGAGACCAGCACCGTCGACTTGCACAGCGCCGTTAAAAAGAGCAGCGCGAAGAGGTGCGTCGGATAGTGCGCAAAATGATTAAGCAGATTGTCCAGCCACGCCATGCGCCGCTCCGGTTCGTTGTTTCATCGGTCCTGCTATTAGAAACGAACGCGCCTGAATGGCGTCTAAACCGCTTACACCTCCAGCCCCGCCCGGTACTGCCCCCACTTCAGCACCGAATTGACGCCCACGGAGAGGAACGGCTCCGGCGGGGTCTTATTCGGCCCCGGCGAGGCGGCGAGAAAATCAATCAGCTCATTGCGCTCGCCGGCAATCATATCCGCCAGCAGTTTGCCGGTTGCCGTGCCGCGGGTGATCCCCAGGCCGTTACAGCACAGCGCGCCATAAACGTTCGGCGCAAGCTGGCCGAAGAAGCCCTCGTGATTCTCCGACAGGCAAATCGCGCCGCTCCAGGAGTATTCGAAATCCACCTGGCTTAGCGTCGGGAAGCGGCGCTCAAAGGATTTACGGTGGTTGGCGATAAACCGCTTCAGGTGGTGCTCGCGCGGGCGGCCATCCGGATGGAAGCTGAAGCTGTTGCGCACCAGGATGCGGTTGTCCACCGTCCGGCGCACGGTGCTGCCAAACGGATGCGCCGGGATCACGCCCCAGACCGGCTTGCCGCCCAGCTGAGACTGCTCGTCTGCGGTGAGCGGCCGCGTCAGGCTGCCGTACAGGAAGGTCGGCAGCAGCCGCCCGCGCAGAAAGCCAAAGTGCGACGCAAAGGCATTGTTCGCCAGAATCAGCGTATCCGCCGTGATGCTGCCTTTATCGTGCACCAGCGTCACTTTATCGCCGTAGTTAATCGAGGTAATGGGCGTGTACTCGTAGAGCGTAACGTTCGCGGGCAGGCTGTTTGCCAGCCCCTTTACCAGCGCCGACGGTTGCAACAGCATCGTGCCGGGAATATAGAGCGCCTGTTTGTAGTACGAGGTGCCGATGTGGTCGGGAAGATCCTTACCCGCAATCATCTCCGTTTCCCGGCCGATCTTCTCCAGCCCCCTGCGGTAGGCTTCCAGAATCGCTATCCCCTGCTCCCCTACCGCCGCCTGGTATTTCCCGGACTCGGACATCTGGCAGGCAATGCCGTGCTCCTGAACAACCTCGCGCAGATAGTTTTGCCCCAGCGTGTTGAGCCGGAGGATCAGGTTTGCCGTTTTGACATCGCCGATGTAGTCCTTCGCCCCAATGTCGTGCGGGACGTCGATGGCAAAGCCCGCGTTGCGCCCGGACGGGCCAAAGCCCACCTCCTGCGCCTCAATCAGGACAATTTCATCATCAGGGAAATTCAGCGCCATCTGGCGGGCGGCGGCAAGCCCGGTTAATCCGGCTCCAACGATTGCCCAGCGGGCGTGCTTTTGCCCTACATGGGCAGGACGAGGGATGCGCGATGGACTGGTGTGATACCACCCTGGCAGGGCGTCATCGGCAGGCAGTGAGGTGATCTTTTGCACGTGATTTACTCCGGTACGCTGTCATTTTTTCTTTTCGCTTACGACGACTAAGCGTTGCTGAAATCATGGTAGCCAGACCCGGAAAACGAATACGTGATGTATATCTCATGTATACAACAAGTATAAAAATAGTTAAATCCAGGTTAATAAAGACGTGAGAAAGCCCCCGGCGAGCGGCGAGCAAAGAGTGGTCATGCGGTGTAAAACGCCCGCCGGCGAACGCCGCGGGCGAAACGTCAGGCGATCGTAATCAGTTGGCTAAACGCGCTCATCGGCCTTAAGCCCCTGCGGCGCGATGAAGATCTCCATGTTCTCCCTGGACAATTCCCAGTGTTCAAATACCAGGTCCACCACCTTCTGCTCGTCGCGCGCGTCCAGCGCGGCGATAAACGCATCGTGATGGTCGGCGGACAGCTGTAGCCGCCGCTCCATGTCCTCATTCTGCGGGCGGAAAAAGGTATGGCCGATCCGGCAATGGTCAATCAGCAGGCGGCCAAGGCTCGGCTGCAGATAGGGGTTCGCCGCCATCTCGCCCATGATCTCGTGAAAGCGGTTATTCTCCAGCGCCAGCGCTTCGGCGTCATGGTTCTGCACCGCTTTGCGAAAGCGCTTTTGCGTCTCTTTCAGCGCCTTTAGCTGCGCAGGCTTGTAGTGCTGCACCGCAAGACGCCCCACCGCCGCATAGATCATCGGGGCCACGAGAAAAAAGTTGCGCAGCGTGGCGTGGCTCATGGGGATCACCCTGACGCCCCGCTTTTCGACAATCTCGAGGTACCCTTCCCCCGCGAGGCGCTGAAACACTTCGCGCACCGGGGTGCGCGACAGGCCGTACTGCGCCGTCAGGCTGGCTTCATCCAGCAGCGCATCGGGATCCAATTCCATCGTCAAGATAAGCCGCTTGAGATCCTCATACAGCGCGGCTTTGCCCGTTCTCATTATCGCCTCCAGAAACTGCCTGTAATGCTGATTAACCTACAGATAAAGGCGCACGACGGCAAATTCTCTCAGGCATCCTCGTCAGGAACGTCAATCCAGATTGTTTTCAGCTCGGTGTACTGATCGAGCGCGAAGGCAGATTTATCGCGCCCGCCAAAGCCGGACTGCTTGTAGCCGCCAAACGGCGTCGTGGCGTCGCCTTCCCCAAAGCAGTTGACGGTCACCGTCCCAGCGCGGATGGCGCGGGAAACGCGAACGGCGCGGTTGAGCCTGCCGGTGTAGACCGACGCCGCCAGTCCGTAAGGCGTGTCGTTGGCCAGCGCAACCGCTTCGGCTTCGGTTTTAAAGGTCGTCACGCACAGAACCGGGCCGAAGATCTCCTCGCGGAACAGCGCGCTTTCCGGCGTCACGCCGTCAATCACCGTCGGCTGAACGTAAGCCCCGTGCTCCGTGCCGCCGCCGTGCAGCACGCGCAGCCCTTCCTGGCGCGCAATATCGAGATAGCCGCTCACCTTGCTGAAGTGTTCCGGCGAGACCATCGTCCCCAGACGGTTATTCGGTTCGAGCGGATTGCCCATCGTCCAGCCGCCGATCTGCTTGGCCATCTCCGCCAGCAGCGCCTCTTTCACCTCTTCCTGCACCAGCAGGCGCGACGTGGCGGAGCAGTTTTCGCCCATGTTCCAGAACGCGCCGTTAAGCACATGCCCGGCAACCGCGGCGATATCGTCGGCATCGTTAAACACCAGCGCCGGGTTTTTGCCTCCGCACTCCAGTACGATCTTTTTCAGGTTAGATTCCGCGGCGTAGTGCAGAAAGCGACGCCCGGTCGCGGTCGACCCGGTGAAGCTGACCATGTCGATGTCGGGATGCAGGCCAATCGGTTCGCCGACCGCCTTTCCGGTTCCGGTGATGATGTTCAGCACGCCCGCCGGAACGCCCGCTTCATGCGCCAGTTCCGCCACGCGCAGCGACGTCAGCGAGGTCTGCTCTGCCGGTTTCACCACCACGGAACAGCCCGCCGCCAGCGCCGGACCAATCTTCCAGGCGAGCATCAGCAGCGGGAAGTTCCACGGCAGAACGCAGCCCACCACGCCAATCGGCTCACGAACCACCAGCGCCAGCGCGCTGCCCGTTGGCGCGGTATGGTCATACAGCTTGTCGATGGCCTCCGCGTGCCACTTCAGAACGTGAATGGTTTCCGGCACGTCCACCGCCAGGCACTCGCTGAACGGCTTGCCGCTGTCGAGGCTTTCCAGCGCCGCCAGCGGCTCACGCTCCTGCTCCATCAGCGCCGCCAGCCTGAGCAAGACCGCCTTGCGTTCGCCGGGAGCCATCCTGCGCCAGCTGCCGGCCTCGAACGCATCACGCGCCGCGCTGACCGCCGCGTTCACGTCGCGCTCATCGCAGGCGGCGATAGCGGTGATGGGCTCACCGGTCGCCGGGTTATGGGTCGTCAGGGTTTCACCTGAACGAGCCGCGGTAAAAGCGCCGTTGATAAAGGCCCTGTTCGGGATCTGAAGATCGTTCGCAAGGCGCGTCACGTCCCCGAGCGTCTGAAGCTGTTTCATTTTTCCTCCTTACGCCGACGCTGCCGCCGCCACGTTGCGTTTAACGTCGGCAATCACCGTCTTCAGCTGCGCTTTTTCCTGTTCATCGAGATCCTGCAGCGGAGCGCGAACCTGGCCGGACGCCAGGCCGTTAAGCTCGCAGCCGTATCGGATGGACTGCACAAACTTGCCGCCGTCGAGGAAGTTCATCAGCGGCATCATGGCCGCCATGATTTTGCGGCCTTTGTCGAAGTCTTTTTCCACCACGCAGGCTTCATACAGCGCCACGTGTTCGCGCGGAATAAAGTTCGATCCGGCGCAGACCCAGCTTTGCGCGCCCCAGGCGAAGAACTCCAGCGCCTGATCGTCCCAGCCGCAGGAGAGCGCAATGTTCGGGAAGGTGCAGGCCAGCAGGTGCAGGTTGTTGAAATCTCCGGAGCTTTCTTTGATGGCGACAACGTTTGGTGAGCGGCTCACCTCGCGGAAGTAGGTTTCGCCCATGGTGATCCCCATGCGGCCCGGGTAGTTGTAGAGCATGATCGGCAGCTGGGCGGCTTTATCGACCGTCAGCGCGTGGTGGGCGTTTTCCAGCTCGGTCGGCAGCGCGTACGGCGGCGAAGTGACCAGAATCGCATCGGCCTTGATTTCGCGGGCGTGCTTCGCGTAATCCACCGCGTCCTCGGTGCGTATGGCCCCGGTGCCGACAATCAGCGGCAGGCGGTTGCCAATGACCTGGCGCGCGCGCTCGGCCAGCGCCTTGCGCTCCTGCGCGCTTTGGGCATAGTACTCGCCCGTCGAGCCGCCGATGATGATGCCGTGCACGCGGGCCTCGATCAGGCTCTCCAGCACCTCGGCGAAGCGCGCGAAATCAATGCTGCCATCGGCCGCGTAAGGGGTAATTGCCGGGGTGTAGATACCTTCAAATGTGAACACGTTAACCTCCAGATAAATGCGCGACCACAGGGTCGGTACGGCAGCACGTCAGCTGCGTTTGTTAAAAATTTGCATACTGGCGTGAAGGAGGTCAACGAATGAATATTTTTTGTATACATTAAAAATACAAAGTTAATACGCTTTAATAGTAGATTTCTACATTAGAAATAATTAAAAATGTTTAATATCAATGATTTATTTATTTATTTTCTGCGTAGTAATTTTCTACATGATTTAAGATAGCGATCACATTCCGGAATGATGGGCTCCTGAGACGTATTTACAGCGTCCCGACGGCGGCATAGTTTTAAGAAATATATTTAACCAGATTTTAACAGTCAGCCGATCCGGTTGTGATTGAAATGTAAACAGAGGTACAGGGTATGCCGCAGAATAAAGCCACGCTCATCGGGCTGATCGCCATCCTGCTGTGGAGCGCGATCGTTGGGCTGATCAAAAGCGTGAGCGAAGGCTTCGGGCCGGTGGGCGGCGCGGCGCTGATTTACAGCTGCAGCGCGGTGCTGCTGCTGTTCACCGTTGGCTTTCCGAAGCTGCGGCAGTTTCCGCCGAGCTACCTGATCCTCGGCAGCCTGCTTTTTGTTTGCTATGAACTTTGCCTGTCCCTGTCGCTGGGCTTTACCCATTCGGGCCGTCAGGCGATTGAGGTCGGCATGGTGAACTATCTCTGGCCGAGCATGACTATTCTGCTGGCGGTGATCGTCAACCGGCAAAAGACTAGCCCGCTGATTATTCCGGGCGTGATCCTGGCGATAGCCGGAATATGCCGGGTATTGGGCGGTGAACAGGGATTCTCCTTCAGCGAAATGAGCCGCAACGTGATGGAAAACCCGCTCAGCTATGGTTTGGCCTTTAGCGGCGCCATTATTTGGGCCATATACTGCGTGGTCACCAAAATAATCGCCAAGGGCAGCAACGGGATCACCTTATTCTTTATTTTAACCGCCCTGACCTTGTGGATTAAATATCTGACGTCGCCGCAGCCGGAATTTGTGCTCTCCTGGCACGCCTGGATAAGCCTGCTGCTGGCCGCCATCGCGATGGGCTTTGGTTACGCCGCCTGGAACGTCGGTATTCTCCACGGCAACGTGACGGTGCTGGCCGCCGCCTCGTATTTTATTCCGATTATCTCGGCGGTGCTCGCCGCGTTTATGCTGAACTCACACCTGACGCTCTCCTTCTGGCAGGGCACCGCCATGGTGAGCCTGGGGTCGCTGATGTGCTGGTGGTCTACCCGCAGCGTGGCCGCAAAGAAATTACCCGTTACTCATGAAGGCAAGTAAGACATTAATAATAAAAAAACATCTTATCCGACCATCCTGCACCGGAGGAGTATTAATAATGAAAGTCCCTCAATAACAGAAAAGCGTTTTTATTCATAACCCGTTATTTATTTTACCTGACCTACATTTATACCGTAATCGTTTGATTAACGGCACCGTCTGCGTGCGCCTGTAATAAGCCTCCATCGCTTTTAAGGACTGTTACAGCCGTTAATTCAACGACGTCGGGGAAAGACAGGAGTTACCATGTCAAAAACTATTTCTGTAGAAGATGTCCCCCTTAACCGCTTCCACCGGCTTTTGACCGTGCGCTCGGGCGGCGGCTCCTTTGTTGATGGCTACGTGCTGAGCATCATCGGCATCGCGATGATGAAAGTCTCTCCCGCGCTGGGCCTGAGCGCCTTCTGGGAGGGGCTGATCGCCGCCTCGGCGCTGATCGGCATTTTCTTCGGCGGCTTTATCGGCGGCGCGCTGACCGACCGCCTCGGCCGCCGCGTGCTCTATTTCGTGGGCCCTACGCTGTTCGTGGTCTGCTCCGTGGCGCAGTACTGGGTGCAGAGCGGCGAAATGCTCTTTGCCCTGCGCTTTATGAACGGCGTGGCCGTGGGAATTGAATACCCGGTGGCAACCGCCTTCCTGGTGGAGTTTCTGCCGAAGAAAAACCGCGGGCCCTGCCTCGCCACCCTGACCATTCTGTGGTTCGCGGGGGCGGCCACCGCCTATCTGACGGGCGAAGCGATCCTCCGGTTTGGCGGGCCTGACGCCTGGCGTCTGACGCTGGCCAGCACCGCCGTTATTGGCGTCCTGCTGTTTCTGGTGCGTCTGGGTACCCCGGAATCGCCGCGCTGGCTGATGAGCAAAGGCCGCCACGCGGAGGCCGAAGCGATAATTCGCCGCGTCTACGGCCCCGGCTTTGGTCTGGATAACCTGCCCGTGCAGGCCGAGAGCAAAAACCTCTCCTTTGCCAGCCTGCTGCATTCCGGCTACGGCAAGCGGATGGCGTTCGTCACCGTCTTCTGGACCTGCTCCGTCATCCCGGTTTTCGCCGTGTATGCCTTTGCGCCGAAGGTGCTGGACGCGCTGCACCTGACCGGCGGCTGGGCATCCTACGGCTCGGTTGCCATTACGCTGCTGTTTGTCGTCGGCTGCGTTATCGCCACTCGCCTGGTCAACGTTCTCGGCCGCCGCAGGCTGCTGCTGCACAGCTTCCTGTGGTCAGGCCTGGCGCTGCTGCTGTTAGGGCTGCTGCGCGACGGCCCCTCTGCGCTGATCCTGCTGATGTTTGGCCTGTACGCCCTGTTCATCGGCGGCGCGCAGGTGCTACAGCTGGTCTACCCTAACGAGATTTTTCCCACCGAGATCCGCGCTGGCGCGGTCGGCGTTGGCACCTCGCTGTCGCGCATTGGCGCAGCCGTGGGGACCTGGCTGGTGCCGGTATCGCTGCAAAGCCTGGGCATCGGCCCGACGATGTATATTGCGGCGGCCATCACCTTCTTTGGCCTGGTGGTGTCGTGGTTCCTCGCGCCGGAGACCACGGCCCGCAGCCTGGAAGAGGCCTCATCGCTTGAGGAGACGCCCGCGCGCGACAGGGTGTCTATGCAGGCGGCGATGCCGAAACGGCAGAGCTTCTAACGCGTTATGCCAGGCCGCGCCGCGCCTGGCCTTATTCCCTCACCAGCTTCTCGACCTCCCTGCGCCGCTTGCGAAACGAGCTGGGCGTTTCGCCGTACTGCTTGCGAAACCACGCAATCAGATGCGAGGCGTCCGAAAAGCCGGTGGCGGCGGCGATGGCCGCGATGCTGTTGCTTGAGTCAGCCATCAGCTTGCGCGCCTGTTCAAGACGCAGGGTGCGCCAGTACACGGCCGCGGAATGGCCGGTACACTGGGTAAAGATCAGGTTCAGCTGGCGGAAGGTGACGCCCGCAAATTCCGCCACCTCGCTCAGCGGGATCGGTGAATCGAGGTGGTGCTTCATAAAGCCAATCACCCTGCTTACCAGCTCGTTTTCATACACGTCCGGGGCGTTGAGCGGGACTTTTTGCTTCGTCCTTCTGGCGGGCTGGGGGGCATCGTCCACCAGCAGATATTTCAGCACCTTCTGGGAGCGAACCAGCCCGCAGTGCTGGCGGATCAGGTCGGCGGCAAGATCGATCGCCGTGCCGCCGGGACAGGAGATTATCCCGCCGTCTTTAATGTAGGTTTTATCGATGACCGGGATCGCCTTCGGAAAACGCATCCGAAACTCGTCGCGGGTGGTGAAGTGGATCGCGCAGTGACGCCCGTCCAGCAGCCCGGCGTTACCGGCCACAAAGGCGCCGCTGCACAGGGTAATAATCGGGATATTTCTCGCGTGCAGGTCGCGCAGCGCCTGCAGCAGCCAGCGCGGCGGATGGCGCGTCTCTTCGAGCAGCCCGCCCGCCACCACAACGTAGTCCCACTCCTTGCTGAAATCGAGCGTCGCCGTCGGGGAAACCGGCAGGCCGCAGCTGGCCGTGACCGGCTGGTTATCGCAGGTCATCCACTCCCAGCGGCAAAATATCTGGCGGCTGGAGAAAGATTCGTCCGCCGCAAAGCGCAAAGACTCCACCAGCCCGGCGACGGAAGCAAGGGTGAACTGGGGCATCAGCAGAAAGCCGATGGTCAAATCCGGCTTCGGCCCGGCGTCGTATAGGGGCATTACGCTGGCTCCTCGTCATCTCAAAATCAGAGTTTGAGGGTAAACTATAACCCTGAACGGACTGTATCGCATTCGACAGGCTGTTTCCACGCCGGGCCTGAGGCGTGCCGCATGAGACGTTATCTGCACGCCTCTTTTGCCCTGGGTTATCCCGAGGCAATTCGCCAGCGCGTGCCGGATAACGAATAGCGGAATAACCAGCGGATTTCCAGAGGCATTATTAAACCGTTGGTCAATAAACGCATAAAATATATTCTCTTAAACGTTCCTTAAACATTATTTAGATTCCGCGGCACCCGGAAAAAAAATGCGTATTATTCCCCTCGTTTACAACGATCTCGTTATGGCGAGGCTCCTGTACAAATACACGTTATCGCTCTGGTGGGTTCGAGAGAACCGGCACAGGGTAAAACAGGCACTGTCGAATCAAGGCTTTGTCAGTATAACTTCCTCATTTAAGGATACGGTGTACAGTGCTGAACCCAGGACGTGGGGATCTCCTCTACGATATGCCCTGTCTTGCTCGCCCCTGAGAGATTTTATTATTCAAAGGGAATTCACTATGTCTTTCGCTATTCACAATCAGAATCCGGCATTCATCGACAGCGCGATCGCGCAATATATGAATACCGATTTCATCGTTATTGATATTTCACTTTGCGTGGCGCTGGCGCGCGAGCAGTTTTTTGAGAAATTAAAAAGCGACGATATTCCTTCGCATATTTTCATCGAGGACAGTGGCCTTCTGGCGGGCATGATTGCCGTGCGCAAACTGCTGCAGGAAACGGATGCGATACAGCCCGTTAAGGCGCTGATGATTTCCCATTTTATTCAGGTGAAACCGGAAGATAAGCGCGCCGACGTGGCCAGGCTGCTGGCCCACGGCGAGGCGGACGTGGTGCCGGTGGTTACGCACGGCAAGCTGGTCGGCTGCCTGACCGAGCGCGAAATCGCCCACCTGCTGGAAGATGACGTAACGGAAGATGCCCAGCTGCAGGGGGCAACGCTGCCGCTGGAAAAGCCCTATCTGGAAACCAGCCCGGTCAGCCTGTGGAAAAAGCGCTCCGTCTGGCTGCTGCTGCTGTTCGTCGCGGAAGCCTACACCAGCTCCGTCATTCAGCACTTTGAAGAAGCGCTGGAGTCCGCCATCGCGCTGGCGTTCTTTATCCCGCTGCTGATCGGCACCGGGGGGAACAGCGGCACGCAGATCACCTCCACGCTGGTGCGCGCCATGGCGCTGGGCGAGGTGGGGCTCAAAGACGTGGGCCGCGTGCTGCAAAAGGAGATGACCACCTCGTTTATGATTGCGGTGACGCTGGGCCTGGCGGGCTGTTTCCGCGCCTGGATGATGGGGATTGGGCTGGAGATCACGCTTATCGTCAGCCTGACGCTGATCTGTATCACCCTGTGGAGCGCGATTGTGTCGTCGATCATTCCGATGGTGCTCAAGCGCTGCGGCATCGACCCGGCGGTGGTATCCGCGCCGTTTATCGCTACCCTTATCGACGGTACCGGGCTGATCATCTACTTCAAGATTGCCCAGTACACGCTCGGCCTGTCATAAGACTGACGCGAGCCTCTCTAAGCGCGGGAGGCTCGCGTCGTTGCCGGCTAGGATTCCCAGGCCTGCTCCGTTTTGCCCGCGGCAAACTGCGGCGGCGGCCTGCGGAAGCGGCGGGTCAGGTACGTGAGGTAAAGCACACCGAGAGAAGCCCACACCAGGCCCAGCGTCAGCGAGGTGGCCTCCAGGTTGATCCACAGCACGCCGACCGTCACCGCACCGATCATCGGCAGCAGCAGGTAGTGAAAGCGGTCTTTCCACGTTTTGTTATAGCCCTTGCGGCGCCAGAAGTGGTTAAAGACCGACAGGTTCACAAAGGTAAAGGCCACCAGCGCGCCGAAGTTGATCAGCGCCGTCGCGGTTACCAGGTCGAAGAACAGCGCCGACAGCGCAACCACGCCAACCATGATCACGTTCAGCGCGGGGGTGCGCCACTTCGGATGAACGTAGCCAAACACCCGCTCCGGGAAGACGTTATCGCGCCCCATCACGTACAGCAGCCGCGACACGCTGGCGTGCGAGGCCAGCCCGGACGCCAGCGTATTCACAAAGGTGGTGCAGAGGAAAATGGACTGGAACAGCTTGCCGCCGACGTACAGCGCTATTTCCGGCAGCGCCGCGTCCGGGTCCTTAAAGCGGCTGATGTCCGGGAAGAACAGCTGCATAAAGAACGACGCAATGATGAAGATCAGCCCGCCGTACAGCGCGGTCAGGAAAATCGCTTTCGGGATAACCTTCCCGGCGTTCGGCGTCTCCTCGGAGAGCGTGGTCACCGCGTCAAAGCCGAGGAACGAGAAGCAGACGATGGTCGCCCCGGTGATAATCGGAATTAAGTGCGCGTTCTGGCTGATAAACGGCTGAAGCGACCAGACGGTGCCCACCCCCTCGCCCTTGTGCAGCCCCTGCACCACCAGCACCACGAACACCACCATGATCGACACCTGCACCAGCACGAACAGGGTATTAAAGTTCGCCACCAGGCTCACGCTCTTGAGGTTCGCCAGCGTCAGGATGGTCACGAAGGTGACTACCCAAATCCACTGCGGCACGTCCGGGAACATCGCCGCGAGGTAGATTTTCGCCAGCAGGACGTTAATCATCGGTAAAAAGAGGTAGTCCAGCAGCGACGACCAGCCGACCATAAAGCCGACGTGGGGGCCAATCGATTTTTGCGCGTAGGTATAGGCCGACCCCGCCTCCGGGAACTGGCGCACCAGCTTGCCGTAGCTAATGGCGGTGAACAGCACGCCCGCCAGCGCCAGCAGATAGGAGGCCGGCACGTGGCCGTTGCTGATGCCGGAGACGATCCCAAAGGTGTCAAACACCGTCATCGGCGTGAGATAGGCCAGGCCCATCATCACCACCTGCCAGAGCTTGAGCGATTTACGCAGCCGGGGTTTTTCCGCGGCGGCCGGAACGTTGAGAGAGGTGTTAGTCGCCATAGGCCAGCCCTCCCGTGCTTACCGCGAGCTGTCGGGGCAGAAGCCTTTTGACAACCCTGTAGAGCAAGGGAGGTGAAGCCAAAACGTGAAGGTGAGAAGTGCTGCGGGCCAGAACCGGCTCGCATTCATGACGGCGGGCGCACAGGCCCCCCTCTCCTTGCGGATATTTAAACATCTGCATCATTTCATTTCCTCGTCACACACAGTGTCGTTAACTGAAGCCCCGTTGCCGCCTGCGCTCCATAACGCGACACCCGGGAAATGGCTGGGTTTCCAGCAAGTTTTCGGCCAGGCTCCGCGCAGGCCGTATGATGCTACTGATTAGAGGGATAAAGCGGGCCCCTTGCGGGGGCCGTCATCAGGCGTTTTTCAACATCCACTCAATTTCGGTTTCTGTGATAAGACGCTCAAACTGCAGTAATTCATCGTTTTTACAGGCGTGGTAAATGTGGCAAAAACGCTCGCCCAGCCGCTCGCGCAGGTCGTCGTTTTGCATAAACTCCCACAGCGCGTCGCTCTGGCGAATCGGGAACGGCAGGCCGTCCTGCTCAAGCCCGTTGCCTTCCACCTCTTCCTGAAGCGGTAAATCGTTGTCCAGGCCGTGCAAAATACCGGCAAAAATCGCCGCCATCACCAGATACGGGTTGGCGTCCGCGCCCGCCACGCGATACTCCACGCGGTGGTTATGGCGGTCGCCGCACGGAATGCGCAGGGCCACCGTGCGGTTGTTATGCCCCCACGACGCCTGCGTCGGCACGTACATGCCCGGCTGGAAGCGGCGGTACGAGTTGACGTTCGGGGCCAGCAGCGCCATTGAGGCGGGCATCAGATCGATCATCCCCGCCAGCGCGCGCTTGAGCAGCGCGGAATCCTCGCCGTCCTTATCCGCCAGCACGTTCTCCCCCTTGGCGTTTTGCATGCTGATGTGGATATGCATCCCGCTTCCCGCATGCTCTTCATAGGGTTTAGCCATAAAGGTGGCGTGCATCTTATGTTTTTCCGCCATCAGACGCACGAGGCGTTTTAACGCCAGCGCGTCATCGCAGGCGTCGAGCACGTTTTCGGTGTGGTGAAGGTTGATCTCAAACTGGCCGGGCGAGGCTTCCGCCACCGCGCCGTCGGCGGGGATCAGCTGAAGCTGCGCCAGCTCGTCGATGTCGTTCAGCACGTCGGCAAAATGGTTGAGGTTATCCACGGAGTAGACCTGGCTCTGGGTGTTACGCACGTCGGTGCCCGGCGCGCAGGGCGGCTGCAGGTAGCCTTCGGCATCGCGCTGACGGTCAAGTAAATAGAACTCCAGCTCTACCGCTACCACCGGGAACAGCCCGCGCTGGCGCAGCTGCTGCCAGAGGCGGTTCAGTACGTTCCGTGGCTCAACGTCAAAGGGAGCGCCATCTTCATCCATCATCGTCAGCTGGACCTGACCAATATACTCCGGATCAGCGGCGGAAGGCGTCAGCGTGCCCAGCACCGGCACGCAGGTGCAGTCCGGCTCGCCCAGCTCTTGCCCCAGGCCTGCTTCTTCTACGACGTTGCCGAGAATATCCATCGCAAACACCGAGGCCGGGAAATAGCAGCCCTTCTCCAGCTTGGCTAAACCCGCCACCGGGATCCGCTTCCCGCGGAAGCAGCCGTTAAGATCGGTAAGCAAAACGTCGATAAACTGCGTATTCGGGTACCGCTCGAGATAGCGCTTCACCTCCTGGCTAAATGCGCTTCCCCGCCTCTCTTCCGACTGCTGAACAAAGTTCTCAACTTCTACGATATTGGTTTCCATGATTTACCACCGTTTTGGGTTTGCGTTCGCGGACGTCGACTGTCAAATATAATGTCCATACTATCGAATCTGTATGCAAACAAATTGTTTGTCAAATGTTAAGTTAAGTTTGCAAAGGGCAGATCTCACTGCTAGATTGAGAAAATATTGAACGAAATGGCCGTTTAAACGGCAAAACCGGCCTAAATTTAGTCCACTTTGTGAGGGCGATCATGGAAAATATAATGTACAAGCCAGTTATTGGCGTCGTGATGTGTAGAAACAGGCTTAAGGGTCTTGAGACCCAGACCCTGCAAGAAAAGTACCTGAATGCGATTATCCACGCGGGCGGCCTGCCGATTGCCCTGCCGCACGCGCTGGCCGAGCCGGAACTGCTTGATACCCTTCTCCCCAGGCTGGACGGCATTTACCTCCCGGGCAGCCCCAGCAACGTGCAGCCGCACCTTTATGGTGAAAACGGCGATGAGCCTTACGCCGATCCCGGGCGTGATCTTCTGAGCATGGCGCTGATCGACGCCGCGCTTGAAAGGCGCATCCCCATTTTCGCCATCTGCCGAGGGCTACAGGAACTGGTTGTCGCCACCGGCGGGACTCTGTATCGTCGTCTCTTCGAGGAGCCAGAGCTTCTTGAGCACCGCGAAGATCCTGAGCTTCCGGTTGAGATGCAGTACGCACCCTCACATGAAGTTCAGGTTCAGGAAGGAGGATTACTTTCTCAGTTGATACCGGGCTGCAACACGTTTTGGGTAAACTCGCTGCACGGGCAAGGCTCAAAAACGCTTGGGTCGCGGCTGCGCGTGGAGGCACGCTCAACGGATGGGCTGGTTGAGGCGGTCAGTGTGACCGGTCATCCTTTTGCGCTCGGCGTCCAGTGGCACCCCGAATGGAACAGCAGCGAATATGCCCTGTCGCGTATGTTGTTTGAGGGTTTTATCACCGCCTGTCAGAGCTACATTGCTGAGAAACAGCGGCTTTGACCACTACAGTTAAGGAAATGCAACTATGAGCGATGACGGACTGGCGCCAGGGAAACGTCTGTCAGAGATCCGCCAACGGCTGGGTCTCTCACAGCGTCGTGCCGCCGAACTGTCTGGATTGACACACAGTGCCATCAGCACCATAGAGCAGGACAAAGTCAGTCCTGCCATCAGTACGCTGCAAAAGCTGCTGAAAGTTTATGGGCTGTCGCTCTCGGAATTCTTTTCTGAACCCGAAAAGCCTGATGAACCGCAGGTGGTTATTAATCAGGACGATCTTATCGAAATGGGCAGTCAGGGCGTTTCGATGAAGCTGGTTCATAACGGAAATCCGAACCGTACGCTGGCGATGATTTTTGAAACTTACCAGCCTGGAACCACAACCGGAGAAAGAATCAAACATCAGGGTGAGGAGATCGGCACCATACTGGAGGGGGAGATCGTGTTGACTATTAACGGCCAGCATTATCACCTCGTCGCGGGGCAAAGCTATGCCATTAATACCGGGATCCCGCACAGCTTCAGCAACACGTCGGCAGGGATTTGCCGAATTATCAGTGCCCATACGCCTACCACATTCTAATGCCAGACCCGCCCCGACGGCATAAATCTCGTCGGGGCCTCGACTAAAACGTTATTAACGGTATTTCACAGGACATCGCCTGGGACGCCCCGCGCCCTTTTGCTGCCTGTAAGCGGCTACCGCGCTTATTTATCTGATTGCGACAGGAAGGAGAGAATATGAATTTTCAGAACCTGACCTACTGGCAGGATAAAGCAAAAAATATCCACATCGAGACGCGCCTCTTTATTAACGGCGAATATTGCCATGCCGTCGATAATACGACGTTCGAGACGATCGACCCTGGCGCGCAGCAGGCGCTTGCCCAGGTCTCGCGCGGTAAGAAAGCGGATGTCGATCGTGCGGTAGAGGCTGCGCGCGGCGTTTTCGAGCGCGGCGACTGGTCGCAGGCCTCTCCGGCCCGTCGCAAGGCGGTACTTAATACGCTGGCTGACCTGATGGAAAAGCACGCTGAAGAGCTGGCGCTGCTGGAAACGCTGGATACCGGCAAGCCGATCCGCCACAGCCTGCGCGACGACGTGCCCGGCGCGGCGCGCGCCGTTCGCTGGTACGCCGAAGCGGTGGATAAAGCGTATGGCGAAGTGGCGCCCACCGACAGCAGCGCGCTGGCGATGATCGTTCGCGAGCCGATCGGCGTGGTAGCGGCGATTGTGCCCTGGAACTTCCCCCTGCTGCTGGCCTGCTGGAAGCTCGGCCCGGCGCTGGCTGCGGGCAATAGCGTGGTGTTAAAACCCTCTGAGAAATCCCCGCTGACCGCCATCCGGCTCGCGGCGCTGGCGAAAGAGGCCGGGCTGCCTGACGGCGTGCTGAACGTTATCACCGGCCTGGGTCACGAGGCGGGCCAGGCGCTTTCGCTGCATCCGGACGTGGACGTCATGACCTTCACCGGCTCGACGCGCACCGGCAAGCAGCTGATGAAGGATGCGGGCGACAGCAACATGAAGCGCGTGTGGCTTGAAGCCGGCGGCAAAAGCGCCAACGTCGTTTTCGCCGACTGCCCGGATCTGGACGCCGCCGTCAGCGGCACCGCGGCGGGCATTTTCTACAACCAGGGGCAGGTCTGCATCGCGGGCACGCGCCTGCTGCTGGAAGAGAGCATCGCGGACGAATTTCTTACCCGCCTGAAGGCCCAGGCGCTTAAATGGCAGCCGGGCAACCCGCTCGATCCCGACACCACCATGGGCATGCTTATTGATAACGGCCACGCTGATACGGTGCACACCTTTATCCGCGAGGGGATGAACACCGGCACGCTGCTGCTGGACGGGCGCAAAAATCCGTGGCCCGCCGCCGTGGGCCCGACGATTATCGTGGACGCCGATCCGGCCTCCGCCGTCTGCACCGAGGAGATCTTCGGCCCGGTGCTGGTCGTTACCCGCTTTAAAACCGAGGAAGAGGCGCTGCGCCTGGCCAACAACAGCCAGTACGGGCTGGGCGCCGCCGTGTGGACCCGCGATCTTTCCCGCGCGCACCGCATGAGCCGCCGCCTGAAGGCCGGCTCGGTCTTCGTGAATAACTACAACGACGGGGATATGACCGTGCCGTTTGGCGGCTACAAGCAGAGCGGCAACGGACGGGATAAGTCCCTGCACGCGCTGGAAAAATTCACCGAACTGAAAACCATCTGGATTGCCCTGGAGCCCTAATCATGACTGAACATACCACCAGCTATTACGCCGCCAGCGCCAATAAATATGAACCGTTCCCAACGCTGAGCGAATCCATCAGCTGCGACGTGTGCGTGGTCGGCGGCGGATATACCGGCCTCTCCTCCGCCCTGCACCTTGCCGAACTGGGCTACGACGTCGTGCTGCTGGAAGGCGCGCGCATCGGCTATGGCGCCAGCGGGCGCAACGGCGGGCAGCTGGTTAACTCCTACAGCCGCGATATCGACGTTATTGAGAAAACCTACGGCCCGGACGCCGCCAGAATGCTCGGCAGCATGATGTTTGAGGGCGGCGACATTATCCGCGAGCGGATCCAACGCTACCAGATCGCGTGTGATTATCGCCCCGGCGGCCTGTTCGTGGCGCTCAACGGCAAGCAGATGGAGACGCTGGAAGAGCAAAAGGAAAACTGGGAGCGCTACGGCAATACCCAGCTGGAGCTGCTGGACGCCAGCGCGATCCGCCGTGAAGTCGACAGCGATCGCTATACCGGCGCGCTGCTCGACCACAGCGGCGGACATATTCATCCGCTGAATTTAGCCATCGGCGAGGCGGACGCGATTCGCCTCAACGGCGGCCGCGTATACGAGCAATCTCCGGTGACCCGCATCGCGCACACCAGCCCGGCGGTAGTGAGTACGGCGCAGGGCCAGGTTACCGCGCGCTACGTGATCGTCGCCGGAAACGCCTACCTGGGCGACAAGGTCGAGCCCGAGCTGGCGAAGCGCAGCATGCCCTGCGGCACGCAGGTGGTCACTACCGCGCCGCTTTCTGAGGATCTTGCCCGCTCGCTTATTCCGAACAACTACTGCGTGGAAGACTGTAACTACCTGCTGGACTACTACCGCCTGACCGCCGACAACCGCCTGCTGTACGGCGGCGGCGTGGTGTACGGCGCGCGCGATCCGGACGACGTGGAGCGCCTGGTCATGCCGAAGCTGCTGAAAACCTTCCCGCAGCTGCAGGGCGTAAAAATCGACTACCGCTGGACCGGCAACTTCCTGCTGACGCTGTCGCGCATGCCGCAGTTTGGCCGCCTCGATAAAAACATCTACTACATGCAGGGCTACAGCGGCCACGGCGTGACCTGTACCCACCTGGCGGGCCGACTGATATCGGAGCTGCTGCGCGGCGACGCGGAGCGCTTCGACGCCTTCGCGAATCTGCCGCACTACCCGTTCCCGGGCGGACGCAGCCTGCGCATCCCGTTCACCGCGATGGGCGCGGCGTACTACAGCCTGCGCGATCGTCTTGGCGTGTAATTTTTTCTTTTAAAAGGGTGCTAAACATGAGCAACAACGAATTTCACCAGCGTCGTCTTTCTGCCACCCCGCGCGGCGTGGGCGTGATGTGCCAGTTCTTTGCCGAGTCGGCGCAGAACGCTACGTTAACCGACGTGGAAGGCAATGAGTATATCGACTTTGCCGCCGGGATCGCCGTGCTGAATACCGGCCATCGCCATCCGGATATGGTTGCCGCCGTGGAGAAACAGCTTCAGCAGTTTACCCACACGGCGTATCAGATCGTGCCTTACGAGAGCTACGTCTCGCTGGCGGAGAAGCTTAACGAGCTGGCGCCGATAAAAGGCCCGGCCAAAACCGCCTTCTTCACAACCGGTGCCGAAGCGGTCGAAAACGCGGTTAAAATCGCCCGCGCCCACACCGGTCGCCCCGGCGTGATTGCGTTCGGCGGCGGGTTTCACGGCCGAACCTATATGACCATGGCGCTGACCGGCAAAGTCGCGCCCTACAAGATCGGCTTCGGTCCTTTCCCCGGCTCGGTTTACCACGTGCCGTACCCGTCAGAGCTGCACGGTATCACCACGCAGGATGCCTTAACGGCGATTGAGCGCCTGTTCAAAGCCGACATTGAGGCGAAGCAGGTAGCGGCAATTATCTTCGAGCCGGTTCAGGGCGAAGGCGGCTTTAACGTTGCGCCGAAGGAGCTGGTCGCCGCCGTTCGCCGCATCTGCGACGAGCACGGCATCGTGATGATTGCCGACGAAGTCCAGAGCGGCTTTGCCCGCACCGGCAGGCTGTTTGCGATGGACCACTACGCCGACGGGCCCGATCTCATGACCATGGCGAAAAGCCTGGCGGGCGGCATGCCGCTCTCCGGCGTGGTGGGCAAAGCCGACATTATGGACGCGCCCGCGCCCGGCGGCCTGGGCGGAACCTATGCCGGGAACCCGCTCGCCGTCGCCGCCGCGCACGCGGTGCTGAATATTATCGACAACGAGGGGCTGTGCGAGCGCGCGCAGCGGCTGGGCGACCGGCTGAAGGCCACGCTGGAGGAGATCAAAAGCGGTTGCCCGTCTCTTGCCGCGGTGCGCGGCGTCGGCTCAATGATCGCCGCCGAGTTTTTCGACCCGACCACCCGCGAGCCGTCTGCCGCGATTGCGCAGAAAATCCAGCAGAAGGCGCTTGAACAGGGGCTTCTGCTGCTAACCTGCGGGCAATACGGCAACGTGATCCGCTTCCTCTATCCGTTGACCATCCCGGACGCGCAGTTCACCCAGGCGCTGGCGATTCTTCAGCAGGCGATGCGCGACGCGTAACCCGTAAAAACAGCCCCTGCGGTAGCGACATCGCAGGGGCTGTTGGCGATTCGTTTTAGAGACGCAATGCGCATAAATACCTTCATTTATGGTGACTTATCAATGAGTTGACCTGGTGGAAAAACGCGGCATTAAGGCCATACTTAGAAGGTAACTTACCTGAAGTTACATCCCAACTGAGTGAAGTAAAACTGGTGTTTGTGATTTTCCTGCTCCTCTGCGGAGCAGGCTTTTTTTGTTTGCCGCAATCGGACAAGGCTTTCAACATAAGGCCGCCAGTCTTTTATCCAAAGACCTGGATTCGCTACTCGCCTAAAGAAAGGAAAACACATTGATAGCGGATAAAAGAAAAACCCCAGCTGACGTAATCAGCTGGGGTTTAAATTTGGCGGAAGCGTAGAGATTCGAACTCTAGAACCCTTTCGGGTCGCCGGTTTTCAAGACCGGTGCCTTCAACCGCTCGGCCACGCTTCCAAAGTGAGGCGCACTATAAACGTCTATTAGCGCCTTGTAAAGCAGGAATTTTTCTAATCTTGCGGGCGGCCATTTTATGAGCGCATAAAAGCAAAAAGCCCTGCGATATTGCTATCGCAGGGCTTTCGAATTTGGCGGAAGCGTAGAGATTCGAACTCTAGAACCCTTTCGGGTCGCCGGTTTTCAAGACCGGTGCCTTCAACCGCTCGGCCACGCTTCCTAAGTGAGGCGAACTATAAACACCTCACCGGAAGCTGTAAAGTGCCAGCGCATTCGTTCGCCTGAAAAATAGTCAAAAACCGTTTAATCGGTTGAATCAACAACATATTGACCACTTTATCAGCACAAAATAGCTTTAAAACGATCAGTGCTTTTTGATGTACATATCTTTGGTGTAGTAATACCCAAGCTTATCCGGCGTAAACCCGCCCACCCACGGTTTGACCAGGTGCGTGCGCACATAGTGGTAGACCGGAATGGCCGGCACGTCGCGGCTCAGTAAATCTTCCGCTTTTTGATAATACGTCCCGCGCGCCTGCGCCGTTTTCGCCTTCGCCGCGTCGCTCATCGCCTGGTCAAACGCGGGATTGCTGTACTGGGTAGTGTTCTGGCTATCGCCGGTGCGGAAGTTATTCAGGAAGGTTGAGGCATCGTCGTAGTCTGCGATCCACGCGTAGCGCACCGCGTCAAAGTTGTGGGTGTGCATGGTGTCCAGCATGGTTTTCCACTCCTGGTTCTGCAGCTTCGCCTCTACGCCGAGATTTTTCTTCCACATCGAGCTGGCGGCGATGGCGATGCGCTGGTGCGACTCGGAGGTGTTGTAGAGCAGGTTAAAGCTGAGGGGGTGATCGGCATTAAATCCGGCCTCGGCCAGCAGCTTTTTCGCCTCGGCAATGCGCTTGTCCATCGGCCAGCTGGCGTAATCAGGGTTTTTTAGCGTCACGCCGCCGATGTCCGGCTGGCTGATAAGCCACGCCGGGCGCTGCCCCTGCCCCAGCACCTTCTCGGCAATAATGTCCTTATCCAGCGCCAGGTTCAGCGCCAGACGCACGCGGGCATCGTTGAACGGCGGACGGGCAGTATTAAATTCGTAGTAATAGGTTGCAAGCTGCGGCGACACGTCCAGCTCGCTGCCCAGCGTTTTTTTCAGCAGCGCAAACTGGTTAATCGGCACCGTGTAGACGATATCAATCTCACCCGCCTTATAGCGGTTAACGTCCGCGGCTTCTGAGGTAATTGGCAGATAGGTCACCTTGTTGATCACGGTATGCGCATTATCCCAGTAGCGCGGGTTGCGCTCGGCAATGATGCGCTCGTTGACGACCCACTGAGAGAGCTTGTACGCCCCGCTGGTGACAATATGCTCGGGCTTGGTCCACTTCTCGCCGTAGCGCCCGACCAGCACCTTATCTATCGGCACCAGCGACGGGTGCGCCAGCATCGCCAGGAAGGCCGCGTTCGGCTGGGTGAGCGTCACTTCGAGAGTCGCGTCGTCAATGGCCTTCACGCCCAGCGACTGGGGGGACGCTTTGCCCTCGGCAATCTCAGCGGCGTTGGCGATGCGCATGCTGCCTGGATAGCTGGCGTAGGGGGACGCCGTTTTGGGATCGACCAGCCGCTGCCAGCTCCACACCACGTCCTGCGCGGTGATGGCCGTGCCGTCGCTCCAGGTAATGCCCGGGCGCAGGTGGAACGTCCAGACGGTGTTGTCTTTGTTTTCCCATTTCTCCGCGAGGCGCGGCTGGATCTCACCTTTCGGCGAGACGCTGACCAGCCCATCGAATAAATCACTGATAATATTGAATTCAACATCGCTTTCAACTTTATGCGGATCAAGCGACGCGGGTTCATTACCGTTGTTTCGAACCAGCTCCTGCTTCTCTGCCAGCGCGGTTCCTGACGGGACGTTAGCCGCCCACGCCGGGGCGCTCGCGCCAAGCACCGCGGCGGTTAACACAGAGAGTGTAAAGATATTGCGTGTTTGTGGTTTCATTTCCTTCGCCTTGTTGTCTGTTTTATGACGATCCGGAAATAACTCTTAGCGCCGGGGCTGTAATAACGCAATAATTTTCAGTAACCTATAAGAGCTTGATCTGAATAAAATCGCTAAATCGCCATTCCTTCTACGAAAAGGGATTTTTGCAGAATAAATAGCCAGCTAATGGCCTAACGCACTGAGTAAAGATGGGTAAAACCATTTTGAGTCTGGCGCTGCGTTTCCTATGCTTGCCGTCAATTACATCTGTCATAAGAGAGTGACTCATGGACCGTATAATTACTTCTTCACGCGACCGCACGTCGCTACTCAGCACCCACAAGGTGCTGCGCAATACCTATTTCATGCTCAGCCTGACGCTGGCGTTTTCGGCGATCACCGCAACGGCCAGCACCGTGCTGATGCTGCCGTCTCCGGGGCTGATCCTGACGCTGGTGGGCATGTACGGCCTGATGTTCCTGACCTACAAAACCGCCGATAAACCGGTGGGCATTCTGTCCGCCTTCGCCTTTACCGGCTTCCTGGGCTACATTCTGGGGCCGATCCTGAACGCCTATCTGTCTGCCGGAATGGGTGACGTCATCGGCATGGCGCTGGGCGGTACCGCGCTGGTCTTCTTCTGCTGCTCGGCCTACGTGCTGACCACCCGCAAGGATATGTCCTTCCTCGGCGGGATGCTCATGGCGGGTATCGTGGTGGTGCTGATCGGCATGGTGGCGAACATCTTCCTGCAGCTGCCTGCGCTGCACCTGGCGATCAGCGCGGTGTTCATCCTGATTTCATCCGGCGCGATCCTGTATGAAACCAGCAACATCATTCACGGCGGTGAGACCAACTACATCCGCGCCACCGTGAGCCTGTACGTGTCGCTGTACAACATCTTCGTCAGCCTGCTCAGCATCCTGGGCTTCGCCAGCCGCGATTAAGCCGACTGATATCTAACAGAAAAGGAGAATGCCTCAGGCATTCTCCTTTTTTTATGCCTTACTCTCCCCGGCAAATATAGGTGGGATAGAGTCGATCCTGAATCAGCCAGACCGAAGGCGAAAGTTCAGACAGCGTCAGATAATAACGTGCCGTCGGGCGAGCAAAACTGCCCCACTGCGTATCGGGCGTATTATCATTATGCCGCCGCCAGGTTTTGGTATAGGTGAGAACAATAACGTTGTCATCGTCTCGACGGTGCCAGCTAAAATCCACGTCTCTGTCGATGATCATATTGCGCCCTTCCGCCGACGCGGCGCCTTTATACGTCGTCAGCCCCGTCCCATCCTTGTGGAAATAAAACTGCGCGATCGCGTTCACCTTCACCTCGCTTGCCCTTCCCTGATTGCGAATAAAATTGAACTCCGTGCTGCAGGCCAGCGCATCCCCTCTGTGAGTAAGAATTGTGCAAATGGCGAGCCCCACGGCTCCCCCCACCAGCGCACAGCCCAGCGCGGATAACAGCGTTATTTTCATTGCTCCGCCCCGCTCTTATAACGAATGGTTTTACAAAAGCTGATTGGGCTTACCGGACAGGCGCCGATGAACACTTCGTCCGCGGCGGCAATCGTGAAGCGCGCGCTGAAATAGTAGATGTTGTACGCCTCGCGATGGCACGCAACGTTGTTCGCCTCCAGCAGCGGTTCCATTTTTGACAGCACCAGCGGTCGACCGTGATCGTTGATAAGCCAGATGCTGCACTGGCCAATTTTCTCCTTCACCGGCTTGAGCATCGCGGGTACGGTCAACGCCCGGGGGCTGAAGGCGTATATAACAAGCCCCATCGCCACCGCGGCGATTACCGCCAGCGCCGCGCGCTTCTTCCCCCAGACAGGCCAGCGCCCGATCGGCGGTTTCTTCACGCTGGCGTTCGGCTCAGGAACGGGGTCGGCAGGCAAAAAGCGCTTTTTTGGCTGGCAGCTGACGTCCGCCTCAAAGCGGAATCCGTAGCGCGGCACGGTCACGATAACGTCGTTGTGCTCGCCGAGCGACTGAAAGCCTTTGCGTAATTCACTCATGGCTTTGTTCAGATTATTCCCCGACGGCGTGAAGCCAAACGCCTCCCAGACGCGGGTAATTAATTCCTCCCGGCTGAGGTCTTTGCCCTTATTACGAATAAATTCCTGTAAAAGACGCACGGCGGGAGCCGAAAGGGTAATTGCCGATTCAGGTTGACTCACAGGACTAATTACGTGTGCTTCAGGATCAAATAACAGCGAATTATTGCATATAAAAAACATATTTTATTCTCAGGTTATGCCGTGCACCTGCGCTGTATTCATAAAGAACGGCAGGCGGCGAAAATAGCGCATTGACTCGCCTGTTTTCGCATCAGAAGGTTCTTCCTGAACGCTCCCCGTCACGGCATTTTATTTTAACCAAACAACTATAAACCAGACAAAGCAGAATAAAAACCTATACATACCAAGTTAAGCGATACAAGTATTCACAACATGCTGTTCTGGTTAAAGTTTCCCTGCCCTGAAGCACGATGACAGCGGACGGACACGGGTGGACAACCGCCGTGAATGAACCAAAAGCAGGCAGGCAATCTTGAAGCAGAACAAATTAATGAATATGACCAACACGTTTTACGCAGCCGCAATTTCATTGTCATTTTTCTCCGAAATGACAATGGCCAATATGAGCGTTTATCCCATGGAACTGAATGTGGAAAGTTCCGGTGCAGCGCAGATAAAAGTGGCATCTAAAAGTGATGATATTCAGTTCATTCGGGTGAGGCAAAAGAAAATTCTTAATCCGGGTACGCCGCAGGAGAAAGAGATCGACGTGGCCGCATGGAAAGAAGGAGGCATTGTCGTCACGCCGGAGAAATTTGCCCTTGCCGCAGGCGCGTTACGGGTTGTTCGCCTGGTATCGCTGACCGCGCCTGCGAAAGAGAGCACGTGGCGCGTCTATTTTGAAGGCGTTAAGCAGCCGGAAAGCATTCTCCCCGCGTCGTCGGGCGGCGCGGCGAGCGCCAAACTCGGCGTAAACGTCATCTGGGGGGCGCTGGTACACCTCGCGCCGGAAAAGGTGGTGGTCTCGCTGGGCATCAACCCCGCGCGGGGAACGTTGAAAAATGACGGCACCGTGCGCGTGCCGCTGAAGGAAATAGGCGTGTGCGACGCGGCGGATAATTGCAGGTGGATTAAGGAGGACGCGACGATTTATCCCGATACGGAGCGTCAATTAAAAACGCTCGCGAAGGTCAAGGGCCAGAAATACAAATTCCGCTACTTCAACTGGATCAATAAAACGGCTGAGGAAGCAGATTTACCCGTCGTGCAATAACGCGACGTCACTGTAGAACCCCTCGTGGTTTGTTTAAAAGGGCTAATGGAGCTCGTCTGTAAATATGGAGATATCAATGAAAAAGTATATTAAACCTCTGATGATCGTTGCCGCGATTTCCACTGCGTTCAGCGCGATGGCTATCCAGAAAGACATCACGGTAAATGCCAGCGTCGATTCACAGCTCGACATGACGCAGGCGGACAACACCCCGCTGCCGGCCAGCATCGATATGCAGTACCTGCCGGGCCGCGGCCTGGAGAGCTATCGCCTTAACACCAAGGTGTGGTCTAACTCCGCGACCAGCAACGTCAAGGTGCGCCTTGTCAGCGCGGCAAAACTGACCAACGCCGATGGCAATGAAACGATCCCGATGACCGTGAAGCTGGGCGACAAAACCCTGAACACCACCGACGCTGAATTTACCGGCACCGAACTGTTCCCGGGCAGCATCGAAAACGGTTCAGCCGTGCTGCCGCTGACCATCTCTCAGACCACGAAAGGCATCGTTAAAACCGGCCAGTACAGCGGCGTCGTAAGCCTGATGCTGACTCAGGCGACCACTGCGGAAGGCGGTGCGTAACTCCACAGCTCGTAAAAGGAAATACATCAGAGGGTGCCCACCCTCTGATGTCAGGATGACGTTGAGGCTCGTTCATGGCTTTTCACAGAAATACTCTCCTCTTTGCCGTATTGTTACCCGCTTCCGCTCCACTCGTTCATGCCGATATGGCTGTTCCTTCGGGCTTTGAAGATCTGGCGAAAACGCAGCGCCTGTGGACCGAAGTCAGCCTCTACGGCGATTCGCTCGGCCTGTTTGAAACCGATATCAATCTTGAAACGGTCACGTTTGTCGCGCCCGACGCGCTGATCGCCGCCGTTAAGCGCCGGTTTAATGACGATCCGAAACTGATCGCCTCCCTCAGCGCGACCTTGTCCGCGCCGCTCACGCGTAACGGAAACCTGGCGTGCAGCAGCAACGGCTCCGCCAGCGGATGTGACTACATCGACACCCGCAGCGCGGCGATTATTTACGATGAAAACAACGCGCGCATTAACCTGTTTTTTGATAAAGCCTTCTTGCCTAAGCCCTCCCAGGAGAGCCAGTGGTATCAGCCGACGAGCGACGCGGAAAACGCCCTGATCCACCAGCAGAACATCAACTTCGTCGCCGACGAGGATTACCAGTCGGCCACCGTGCAGGGCAACGGCGCGCTGGCCGTTACGCAGGACGGCTATCTCAACCTGGACTGGACCTGGCAGGGACAGCGTTCGCGGCACCGGCAGCAGCAGGATGTCACGATCAACAACGCGTGGTTTCGCCAGGATATTCTGCGCCAGTACTACCTTCAGGCGGGCGAAATGGATACCCGCGATCTGTTCAGCAACGCGGGCGGCAACATCAACCTTAGCCAGCTTCCGCTGGGCAAAATTCGCGGCCTGCGCGCGGGCTCGACCCGCGCGTGGATCAATCCGGTCCAGCAGTCAAAGGGCACGCCGATTACCGTGCTGCTTTCCCACGATGCGCGCATTGACGCGCGGCGCGGCAGCCAGCTGCTGGCCAGCTTCTACCTGAACGCCGGGGCGCAAACGCTGGACACCCGCGCCTTCCCGGACGGCAGCTACACGGTCACGCTCTCCATCTATGAAAACAACCGCCTAACGCGCACCGAGCAGATACCGTTTACCCGCACCGGCATCACTCCGTTTGACCGCGTGGAGTGGTTTATGCAGGCGGGCGAAACGGATAACGACGATCCCAGTGCGTCCCGCTCCGCCGTGGCGCAGGCGGGTGTTCGCCTGCCCATAACCCCGACGCTGGCGCTGACCAGCGGCGGGACGACCACGAAACACCATCAGTTTGTGGAAAATGCGCTCGACTGGAGCCGCGGGTTCAACGCGGGCCCTGTTGACGGCGTCCTGAGCACCCGCTTCAGCTACCTGTACGGCAGCAAAGGCGAGCGCGGCAACATCCAGCAGGTGAGCTACAGCGACGGCTTTTCGCTGAGCGTTTACCGCAACGCGCTGTCCGCGGATAGCTGCGACTCGCTCAGCACCGGCTCTGACGCCATCAACGGCTGCTACCGCTCGCTGTCGGTGATGTTTTCCGTCCCCGTCGGCAGCTGGTATGCCAGCCTGGGCTACTCGGACAACCGCAACGAAGGGCGCTACGTCTCCCGCCGCGAGCTTCCGGATGGCGACGACCGCCACGACCAGGGGCTCCCGTGGGACAACGTCTATATGACCCGCTCGCGCTCGCAGGCGTGGCAGGGTGGGTTGAGCAACAGCTTTAGCACCCGCGGGCTGAACGTCAACAGCAGCGTCAGCCTGTTTATGCGTAACGACCACTCGCGCGACGGCCGCGACAAGGGGGCCTATCTCAGCGTAAGCGTCTCGATGGCGCACAGCCGCCAGGGCGATGCGTCAAGCTATACCTCGCTGGGCGCGACCTGGCAGCACCAGCAGCGTCAAAAGGACCAGATGAGCTACAGCGCGTCGCACAACTGGTATACCGATGCGCGCGGCGAGAACGAATACGGCCTTAACGCCTCGGGCATCAACAGCGACTCGGTTAACGCGTCAGCCTATACGCGCCAGGGGGGCCGATACGGCAACGCCAGCCTGACGGTCAGCGACGCCTGGGATCGTCAGGACAGCAAGCACACGCTGAGCAGCAGCGGCAGCTACAGCTCCACGCTTGCCCTCTCGCGCTCCGGCCTGTGGTTTGGCCGCTGGAGCGACGGCCGACCTGCTTCCGCGATTGCGGTGGACGTTCTCACGCCGGAAGAGACGCCGGATTCGCGCGTTGCCGTGTCGCTGGACAACGGCGGAAGCGCGGACGTCCCGGCCAACGCGCGGTCGCTTTTCGCCCTGCCGGGCTACCAGCAGACGACCCTGACGGTGAACGAATCGCTGGACGTTTCCCGTGGAGCCGGCAGCGAGATCACCCAGGGGTCGGGCAGCCGGACCGTCTTTATGGTGCCGGGAAAAATGCTGCGCCGCGACGTGCAAACCACGACCCGCTACACCTGGCTCGGCCAGCTGACCGACGGCCAGCACACCCCGTTCGTCGGTGGCGTGCCGCTCAACGTTAACGGCTGGAGCGATCTCGGCAACGGCGGCTTTAGCGCGCAAAGCGACGCCCTGCTCCACGCCCTCTACCTGGTCAAACAGCAGCAGTTCTACGAATGCGCGCTGCAGGTAAAAAGCATGCGCGACGTGGGGGCGGTGACCTGCCAGGAGCTGACGTTCTCGGCGCTGCCGGACACGGTGCAGCAGCAGGCGCAGCTGATGCTTGCCGGACGCGCGCCGCTGGCCAGCCCAACCGCGATGAACGCTAAAAAATAACGACAGGAACATGATGTGAAAAAATTTCTCTTTGTTTTACTGCTGTTAAGCGCAGGAGCCGGCCAGGCGCTGGCGGCCAGCGCGGGGGGCAGAAACACCAGCGTCGGGGTAAGCTTCGATCGCCTGGCCTCCCCCGCACGCCTGGACATCTGGCTGCACGAGTCGGGCGGCTTTATCGCCAGCAATCCGCAGAAGTGGGGGCGAAATACCCTCACCTGCCCGTCGCGCACCGACCCGACCTTTGGTGCCTGCATGACGGCGCCGGTATGGTTTACGGCCAACCCGGCCTCACCCTATGCCATCAATCTGCGCTTCACCCACGCGGTGTCCAAAAAAACGGTGGACGTTAAGGTCTATGGCGAAAAGCATATGTTCATCAACGGCAGAACCTTCGTCTTCGCCAGCTACGTGACCGGCGGCTCGGAGGATATTGCGGCGTGGAACAGCGAACCCTATTTTGATTACTACATCGTGAAAAGCGAGTTGAACAAGCTTAACCAGGCCGGCATCTGGACCGCCACGCTGAAGCAAAACCTGCGCGAGTGGGGAAGCGCCACCTGCGGGGGAAACTTCGGTGATCTTAACGTGGGCTGCCCGGGCTATCTGACCATCGCCAGCTGGCAGGCCTCGATTCGCATCGAGGTGGTGGATTCAGGCAATCAGCAGATCTATCTGCCCGCGTTTCCCCACTCGACGCCGATCGTCAACCTGAACCTGACCAACTTCCCGGGCCGCCCCGGCGGCAGCGAGATTCAGGGCGAAAACACGCTCGACATGTGCCTGTACGACGGCAATAACGCCACCAGCCCGCGCGCGTTTATCCGCTTCGAGGACGACGGCGCGGCCGCGACCGGACGCGCGGACGGCGCGTTTTCCATTCGCCGCCGCGGGGGAAGCCCAACACAGGAGCGGGATCGCCTCGACTACCGCGTGTCGGTGACTAACCCGATAACCGGCGCGAAGGAGAGCGTGACGAACGGCAAAGCGATCGTCTGGCAAGGCACCAATAACCCTGATTATCTGCGTCAGGTCGTCCTGCCCGGTGGCCGCGAAACCGTGCTGTGCATTCCGGCGCCCATCACGCTGACGACGCCGGCCTTTGCCGCCAGCAGCAAAAACGCCGGGGACTATACCGGCACGCTGCGCGTGATCTACACCCCCAGCACGCTATGACGAGGGAACCGTGAGCTACGCCATTCTTGATAACAACCGATTTTATGCCGAAGGCCTGCGCTTTTCCCTGCTGCGCCGCCACCCGCAGGCCCTGGTGGAGAGCCAGGGCATTCGCTGGCATAGCGCGCTGCTGGCGCGCAACACGCTGGCGATCCGCTGTCGTTTCTCCATTACGGCCGCCCATCAGTCGCTGGTGAATATTCTTTTCCGGCTTGAAGCCGCGCGCTGGCAGGGTTCGCTCTATTTGATATGCAATGAAAAGGGCTGGGCGCTGGCGACGCACCTGCGCAAGCGCTTTGAGGCGCTGAGGATTTACATTATCGACGACAGAATTGCCGTCGCGGACGCGCCCTACGTGCTGGCCAAAGAGCCCCGGCGCACGCGCAGCCTGGACAGCTGCCTGACGGGAACCGAGTTCAACGTGCTTGACCTGCTGATTGGCGGCATACCCGTACGCCATATCGCGATCCTGACCAATATGGCGGAGAAGCAGGTTTCAACCCACAAGTGCAACGCGCTGAAAAAGCTCAATGCCAACAACCTGCTCCAGCTGCTGCTGTAGGGGACTGTTTATTCCACGGCGGCTCTTTTGCTACACTTCGCAGGTTTTTGACTAACGTGTGAATGATTATGTTGAGCTTTGAAGGTAAAGAGATCGAAACCGATAACGATGGCTATCTTAAAGACAGCGGCCAGTGGAGCGAAGCGCTGGCAGAGGTGATTGCCGAAAAAGAGGACATCGCCCTTACCCCGGAACACTGGGAAGTGGTGCGCTTCGTGCGCGCGTTTTATCTCGAATTTAACACTTCGCCCGCAATCCGTATGCTGGTGAAGGCGATGGCGAATACGTTCGGTGAAGAGAAAGGCAATAGCCGCTACCTGTACCGCCTGTTCCCGAAAGGCCCGGCCAAGCAGGCGACCAAAATTGCCGGCCTACCAAAGCCGGTGAAATGCATTTAATAGCGAATACCAAAGTTCACGTATTCTCTGCCGGGTTGGTGCGGTTCGGTCAGGACCTTATCAACCCGCGCGCTGCGCGGCCCGCCCGCTTTTAGCCACGCCATCAGCTTGTCCACCTGCTCCGCGTCGCCGCAGGCCAGCACCTCTACGCTGCCGTCGTCCATGTTGCGCGCGTATCCCGTGAGGCCAAGCTGAACGGCTTCGCGCTGGGTGCTGTAGCGAAACCCGACGCCCTGAACCAGGCCGTGAACCCAGGCCATTGTGCAGACTTTTGACATCATCTCTCTCCTTATCCGTCAGGCGCGTTGCATTTCCCCACTGAACTCGGGAAAATGGCGGCCATTTTCTTGAATCGACAGAATAGCAAATTATGAGCGTACGTTTAGTGTTAGCCAAAGGGCGCGAGAAGTCATTGTTGCGCCGCCATCCCTGGGTCTTCTCCGGCGCGGTTGCCCGCATGGAAGGCAAAGCCAGCCTCGGTGAAACCATCGATATCGTTGACCATCAGGGGAAATGGTTAGCCCGCGGCGCCTATTCGCCCGCGTCCCAGATCCGCGCCCGCGTCTGGACGTTCGATAAAGATGAAACCATCGATATCGATTTCTTCGTGCGCCGCCTGCAGCAGGCGCAGCAGTGGCGCGAGTGGCTGGCAAAGCGCGACGGGCTGGACAGCTATCGCCTGATTGCCGGTGAATCCGACGGCATGCCGGGCGTGACGATTGACCGCTTTGGTGATTTTCTGGTGCTGCAGCTGCTGAGCGCGGGTGCCGAATACCAGCGCGCCGCGCTGATTAGCGCCCTGCAGGCCGTTTTCCCGCAGTGCGCCATTTACGACCGCAGCGACGTGGCGGTACGTAAAAAGGAGGGGCTGGAGCTGACGCAGGGCCCGGTCACCGGCGAACTGCCGCCTGCCCTGCTGCCTATTGAAGAGCACGGCATGAAGCTGCTGGTGGATATTCAGGGCGGGCATAAAACCGGCTATTATCTCGATCAGCGCGACAGCCGCCTGGCAACGCGCCAGTACGTGGCCGACAAGCGCGTGCTGAACTGCTTCTCCTACACCGGCGGTTTTGCGGTCTCTGCCCTGATGGGCGGCTGCGCGCAGGTGGTGAGCGTTGATACGTCTCAGGAAGCGCTGGACGTGGCGAAACAGAACGTCGAGCTGAACAAGCTGGACCTGAGCAAGGCCGAATTCGTGCGCGACGACGTGTTCAAGCTGCTGCGCAAATATCGCGACCAGGGTGAAAAATTTGACGTCATCGTGATGGACCCGCCGAAGTTCGTCGAGAACAAAAGCCAGCTGATGGGCGCCTGCCGCGGCTACAAAGACATCAACATGCTGGCGATCCAGCTGCTGAACCCGGGCGGCGTGCTGCTGACCTTCTCCTGCTCCGGCCTGATGACCACCGATTTATTTCAGAAAATCATCGCCGATGCCGCAATAGATGCGGGTCGTGATGTACAATTTATAGAGCAGTTCCGTCAGGCGGCCGATCATCCCGTGATCGCGACCTACCCGGAAGGGCTGTATCTGAAAGGGTTTGCCTGTCGCGTCATGTAACTTGAAAAGAGAAATATTGCCCGCACATAGAGCGTAAGCAATGTTTCCCGGGAGGTGACTATGATTGCCAGCAAATTCGGTATCGGCCAGCAGGTCCGCCACACCTTGCTTGGGTATTTGGGTGTGGTCGTGGATATCGACCCGGAGTATTCCCTCGATGAACCGTCAGCCGACGAGCTGGCGGTTGACGCAGAGCTTCGCGCCGCGCCCTGGTATCACGTGGTCATGGAAGGCGACGACGGGCAGCCGGTGCACACCTATCTTGCTGAAGCACAGCTGAGCGGTGAGCTGCAGGAAGAACATCCGGAGCAACCCACCATGGACGAACTCGCACAAACGATCCGTAAACAGCTACAGGCTCCCCGCCTGAGGAACTAACGGTGTAAAAAAAGCCCGATTAACGGGCTTTTTTTTGTTACTTTGCCAGCCCCAACCGGGGGATTTCTATCGCCGGACAGCGGTCCATCACGACCGTCAGCCCCGCGTCGCGCGCCAGCACCGCGGCCTGCTCGTTAATCACCCCAAGCTGCATCCACAGCGTTTTCGCGCCAATGGCGATCGCCTCCTGCGCCACGCCCCAGGCGGCCTCCGAGTTGCGGAATACATCGACCATATCAATTTTTTCCGGCACGTCAGCCAGCGTGGCGTAACCCTGCTGGCCCAGCAGCGTTTTGCCCGCCACCTTTGGCGACACGGGAATCACGTGATAGCCCTGATCGAGCAAATACTTCATGACCCGATAGCTTGGGCGATCGGGTTTGTCGCTTGCCCCGACCAGCGCAATGGTGCGTGTGGACGTCAGAATCCCGGCAATATCGTTCTCTTTCATGCTCTTCCTCCTGGCTTTTTTCAAAGTGTACGTCATAGCACGCGGTACAACCATCTATCCCATACGGACGCATGAGGGCAAAACGAGGTTTTATGTCTATATGTTAGTAAACGTGAACCGCGAAAAATATAGACACATTATGACGACACACGTCCTTTCAACAGGAGCGCCCTATGAAAACCGGCCTTGCCTCTGCGGTGATTGCGTTAATTATGCCGGTTTGCGTCTTTGCTACGACGCTGAGGCTCTCTACCGATATCGATCTGCTGGTGCTGGATGGGAAAAAAGTCTCGAGCTCGCTGCTGCGCGGGGCTGACAGCATCGAACTGGATAACGGGCCACATCAGGTGGTTTTTCGCATTGAGAAGACCATTCGCCTGACGAACCACGAGCTGCGGACGTATATCTCTCCCCCGCTGGTCATGAGCTTCGACACGCAGCGCGTCAGCCAGGTTAACTTTCATCTTCCGCGCATTGAAACGGAGAAAGAGTCAATGGCATTCGACGCCGCGCCGCGCGTTGAGCTGCTTGACGGCGATGCAACGCCTATTCCCGTTAAGCTCGACATTCTGGCACTGACGCAAACCCCCAAGGGCACCGATTATGAAGCCGACACGGAAATCTATAACAAAGCCAACAGGCGCGCCTCCCTGCCCCAGTTCGCCCCCCTGATGGCCGACGACAGCACCCTGTTATCCGGCGTGTCGGAGCTGGACGTTATTCCTCCCCAGTCCCAGACGCTCACCGAGCAGCGGCTGAAATTCTGGTTCCAGCAGGCCGATCCGGACACGCGCGCCCGCTTTATGCAGTGGGCAAAGCAGCAACCGTCGTCATAAGCCACATTTTTTCATCCTTACTCTTGCAGCGTCAGGCGCTTCCCGTCATCGTGTAGCCAGATAAACTGACGGACATATTTATGGAACTGACAACTCGCACCCTCCCCGAACGCAAACACATTGCTCTGGTCGCGCACGATCACTGTAAGCAGATGTTGCTCAACTGGGTTCGCCGCCATCAGGCGCTGCTGGAACAGCATACGCTTTCCGCAACCGGTACTACCGGCAACCTGATCCATCGCGAAACGGGTCTTGAGGTGAATGCCATGCTGAGCGGCCCAATGGGCGGCGATCAGCAGGTTGGCGCGCAGATTTCGGAAGGCAAGATTGATGTGCTGATTTTCTTCTGGGACCCGCTGAACGCGGTGCCTCATGACCCGGACGTAAAGGCGCTGCTGCGCCTGGCAACGGTGTGGAATATTCCCGTCGCCACGAACCTGTCGACGGCGGATTTCATCATTGAATCGCCGCAGTTCGGCTCGCCGGTTGAGATCCTGATCCCCGACTATCCGCGCTATCTTGCCGAAAGGCTGAAGTAGTTTTTTTGCCCGGCGGCGCGACGCTTGCGCGAGCCTACGCATTTTATAGGCCGGGTCAGGCGCAGCCGCCGCCCGGCAACTCCGTTAAGGCTTTCTCGCCACCGGCACGTCCAGCCCCTTTAGAATATCAACAAACGACGATGGCGCATCGTTGTTGAACAGCAGCCAGACGCGATGGCGCGCGCGCGTAATCGCCACGTACAGCAGGCGACGCTCTTCGGCATCCGGGAAATCTTCCGGCACCGGGAGCAGCGCTTCTTCCATAACCGATTCCCGCGCGGGGGCCGGGAAGCCGTCGCTGCCCTCCTTTAATCCCATCACGATGACATAATCTGCCTGCTGGCCTTTGCTGGCGTGAATGGTCATAAAGTCCAGCTGGAGCGTCGGCCAGCGGGTGGCCGCTTTTTCCAGCGCCGCAGGTTTCAGGTGATGGTAACGCGCCAGCACCAAAATACGCTCATCCGGTTTGGCATAGCCGCTCAGCTTGTCCAGCAGCGATTCGAGCTTATCCTCCGCAAGCAGCGTCACCGCCTTTTTATCTCCCGGCGTCAGGCTGTTCAGCGGCTTCGCCAGCTGGTGCGGGTTCTGCTGGATAAAGCGGTTAGCAATTTCACCGATGCGCGAATTAAAGCGGTAGGTGGTGTCGAGGTCGCTGCGATCGCCCTCGCCAAAATAGTGGTGGAACGCGGTGGTCAGCGAGAGCTGCGCACCGCTGAAGCGGTAAATGGCCTGCCAGTCATCGCCAACGGCAAAGAGCGAGGTGTGCTTATTTTGCGCGCGCAGCGCGGCAAGCAGCGCGGCGCGCTGAGGGGAGATATCCTGAAACTCATCAACGAGAATATGCTTCCACGGGCTAACGAAGCGGCCTTTTTCCAGAATGATAATCGCCTGATGGATGAGGCCGGAGAAATCAACGGCGTTTTCCTCTTTCAGCGCCGTCTTCCACGCCTTAAGCATGGGCGCCATGAGCTTGACCCGCTTTGAAAAGAGGTCGCGGATCGCTTCCGGCGCGCTTTCAATCATTTCAGCCTGCGTGCCACCGTGCATGCGCATCAGGCTCACCCAGCGGTCAAGGCGCGACCCCAGGCGGCGCGCCAGTTTTTCATCCTGCCAGAAGCTGCCTTCCGGCACCTCCCAGCCAAGCTCCTCTTCCAGCCACTGCCGCCACCCTTTGGCCTGCGCCTTTTTCTCGCTGCACTGCTGTCGCCACGCCTTGATAAACAGCGCCTGGCGCGCCTGTGCGTCGTTTTCCAGCCTGCTGACGACAGGGACTTTTTTACTGCCCTGCTGAATAATATGCAGCGCCAGGGAATGGAAGGTGCGGGCCGAAATATCCTGGGTGTGCAGGCGCTGCTGGATGCGCTCATCCATTTCCTGCGCCGCTTTACGGCCAAACGCCAGCAGCAGAATCTGATCCGCGGCCGCCTCCCCCGTCGTCAGAAGCCAGCCCGCGCGCGCCACCAGCACCGAGGTCTTGCCGCTTCCGGCCCCTGCCAGCACCAGCAGCGACCGCTCGCCGTTGACTACCGCACGCGCCTGAGCGGGATTAAGCGGCGAAGATTCAATATTGCGGAAGAAATCGGCGTACCGGACCAGCATGGCATCGGTCCATGCCTGATTATGCGCCATCCGGCTCTTATCTATGTCGCCGAGCCAAGCCTGACACCTGCGCCACGCCTCGCGGCAGTTTTCAAATTCATCAAGACGCGATGCGGGAAACGGCAGCGCGGCGATGGCCTGCGAAATCTTTTGCTGTAATTCCGCGGTTTGCTGGCGGGTGAGCCATTTTTGCTGCTCGTCGCGTTGGGCAATATCGTCCAGCACCTGCTCAAGCACCTGTGCCGCAATCACGCTCATGTCGTGGCTCCACCGCTGCCAGAGTGCATTAAGATGGTGATAGAAATGCTGAGTTTCCGACCACTCCGTGCCGTGGAGCCGAACCACCTTATCGTCCGGCAGCACGAACTCCAGCTCGCCCCATACCAGCCCGCGCTTGCAGTGGATCGCGAGCAGCTGATTAAACGGAATAAGATACTCGTGGCGTTCTCCAGAGACCCTCACCCCGGCATTGAGAAGGACGACCTTGTCGTAAGGATGCTGCGCCAGGCGTTTGCCCATTGAAGTTGCTTTAAGTTCCATGTCCCGCCAAATCCACGATGAGATAAATTACCTGACAGTTTAACTGCCAGTTTTAAGGTGCTCCAGCCTAAAAACCGTTACAATCCCCCGGCGTTAATCATATCGAAAGGAACTGAGGGTTTATGCGTACCGTTTTGAATGTCCTGAATTTTGTCCTTGGCGGTTTTGCCACCACCCTTTCATGGCTTTTTGCCACGCTGGTCAGCATCGTGCTGATTTTTACGCTGCCACTGACGCGCTCATGCTGGGAAATCACCAGGCTGTCGCTGTTCCCCTACGGTAACGAAGCGGTTCACGTGGATGAGCTGAATCCGGAGAGGCAAAACGCGCTAATGAATACCGGCGGGACGCTGCTGAATATCCTGTGGCTGATTTTCTTCGGCTGGTGGTTATGCCTGATGCATATCGTCACCGGGATCGCGCAGTGCATCACAATCATTGGCATTCCTGTCGGCATTGCTAACTTTAAGATTGCCGCGATTGCCCTGTGGCCGGTCGGGCGCAGAGTGGTATCGGTTGAAGTCGCGCAGGCCGCACGAGAAGCAAATGCGCGTCGTCGTTTTCAGTAAAAAGGAGTGGCCGCGCTGATGCTAAGCCCACTGCTTCGCCGCTATACCTGGAACAGCAACTGGCTCTATAACGCCAGAATTTTTATCGCACTTTGCGGAACGACGGCCTTGCCATGGTGGCTTAACGACGTAAAGCTCACCATTCCGCTCACGCTTGGCGTGGTTGCCGGCGCGCTGGCGGATCTTGATGACCGCCTGACCGGCCGCCTGCGTAATCTTGTTATTACGCTGATCTCCTTCTTTATTGCATCGGCCTCCGTTGAACTGCTGTTCCCATGGCCCTGGCTATTCGCGCTCGGTCTGACGCTTTCCACCAGCGGGTTTATCCTGCTCGGCGGCCTTGGACAGCGCTATGCCACTATCGCCTTTGGCGCACTGCTGATTGCCATCTACACCATGCTGGGCGTTTCGCTGTACGACCAATGGTATCAACAACCCGTGCTGCTGTTGCTGGGGGCCATCTGGTATAACCTGCTGACCTTAACCGGGCATCTCATCTTTCCGGTTCGCGCGCTGCAGGATAACCTCGCGTGCAGCTACGAGCAGCTGGCGCACTATCTTGAGCTGAAGTCTCGCCTGTTCGACCCGGATATCGAAGACGATAGCCAGGCGCCCCTTTACGATTTGGCGCTGGCAAACGGCCAGCTGGTAGCGACCCTCAACCAGACAAAAGCCTCGCTGCTGACCCGACTGCGGGGCGATCGCGGCCAGCGTGGAACCCGCCGAACGCTGCATTACTACTTCGTGGCCCAGGATATTCACGAACGCGCCAGCTCCTCGCACGTACAGTATGCGGCGCTGCGCGAGAAGTTTCGCTACAGCGACGTGATGTTCCGCTTCCAGAGGCTGCTGTCGATGCAGTCTCAGGCCTGCCAGCAGCTTTCGCGCTCTATTCTGCTGCGCACGCCGTACCAGCACGATCCGCGCTTTGAGCGCGCATTCAGCCATCTTGACGCAGCGCTCGATCGCGTTAAGGCCAGCGGCACGTCGCCTGAACATATCAACGCCCTGGGGTTCTTGCTCAATAACCTGCGCGCGATCGACGCCCAGCTGGCGACCATCGAGTCCGAGCAGGCGCTGGCGATGCCGGGCTCTGATGCCGAGAACCAGCTCGCTGACGACAGCATGCATGGCTTTAGCGATATGTGGCTGCGCCTGAGCCGGAATTTCACGCCAGAGTCCGCGCTCTTTCGCCATGCGGTGCGAATGTCGCTGGTCCTGTGTGTGGGCTATGCCTTTATCCAGATAACCGGTTTACACCACGGCTACTGGATCCTGCTGACCAGCCTGTTTGTCTGCCAGCCTAACTACAACGCAACTCGTCACCGCCTCGCGTTACGAATCATCGGCACGCTGGTGGGCGTCGCCATTGGGCTACCGGTGCTCTATTTCGTGCCGTCTATCGAGGGTCAGCTCATCCTCATCGTCATAACGGGGGTGCTGTTCTTTGCTTTTCGCAACGTGCAGTATGCGCATGCCACCATGTTCATCACCCTGCTGGTGCTGCTGTGCTTTAATTTGCTCGGAGAGGGGTTTGAAGTCGCCCTGCCGCGCGTGTTTGATACCTTAATTGGCTGCGCTATCGCCTGGGCCGCGGTCAGCTTTATCTGGCCGGACTGGCGTTTTCGCAATTTGCCCCGCGTGCTGGACAGGGCAATGAACGCAAACTGCCGGTACCTGGATGCGATACTTGAACAGTATCACCAGGGCCGCGATAACCGCCTGGCCTACCGTATCGCCCGCCGCGATGCGCACAACACTGACGCAGAGCTGGCTTCCGTGGTCTCCAACATGTCAACGGAACCCCGCGCCACGGCAGAAATTCGCGAAACGGCGTTCAGGCTGCTTTGCTTGAACCACACGTTCACCAGCTACATTTCGACCCTGGGCGCGCACCGCGAAAAGCTGACCAATCCCGCCATTCTCGGCCTGCTGGATGACGCGGTGTGTTATGTCGATGATGCCCTGCACCATCGGCCTGCCGACGAACCTCGCGTCAAGCAATCTCTTGATGAACTCTCTCAGCGCATTGCGCATCTCGATCCGGGTACCGACAGCAAAGCGCCGCTTGTGCTTCAGCAGATTGGCCTGCTGATCGCGTTGCTGCCGGAAATTTGCCGCCTGCAGCAGCTTGTGGCTACCTGGCGGAATGATGCTCGCGCGGCTCTGGCAGCGCGTTGACCCACTCCGTTAGCTCCCGGCGAGTGTCAGCCGGGAGCGCCGCTTCATGTAAGCCTTCGATAGCCCCCTCAAGCGCGAACAGCACCTTGATGCCCAGCGCCTTATTAATCTGCCTAATCTTGAGCCAGCTCTCTTTCGCACCCAGCGCCCGCAGCGTTTCTTCATCCCTGATCCCCGCTTCATAAAGCAATACCTCAATCTGGAACGTCAGGTTGGGAAGATCTTTCAGCCGGTTGCGCTGACGCCGCAGATTGCGTTCGTTTCTGGCCGCATCAAGCGCAAACGAAGAGAGCTGAAGCAGCTTTTCTTTGTCCTGCCACAGGCCGTCGTCTACGCGATAGTAATTAAGCAACACGGGTCTGCCACGTTTCACCAGCGTCAAAAACGAAGAGGCGTGTTTCACACAGTAGGTTGCGCTCTGCTCGCAGGCTCTAAGATAGAGTTCACCGTCAGACACCATGGCGAAAACCGCATCATCAACGGCCAGCGTGTATCCGCCGAAGAGGGCCCGATGATGAATCTCACCCAACGGAGAGAGGTATTCCTGGGATTTATAAATCCGTTCATAAGATATCTTTTTCATGATAATTCCCTTAAAAATCATAAATTAACAACAACATTTCTTACTAGCGGATCCGTTAGCAGGAAAATAGGCAACTTATCGTCCGTGAGCAAGATGATTTTTTCAGGCGGGTCAAGAATCAACGAAATTTGCGAGTCGCTTTCAGAAATTGAAGTTGATCTTTAGCCATACAGGGGTTACTGTATATCCATACAGTAACTACAGGGCTGGAATGAATATGTACACTTCAGGCTATGCGAATCGCTTAACATCTCTCTCCTCTACCGCTGGCAGCGTCACGCAGAAATCCGTCGGGCGCGTTTCGACAGGGCTAATCAGTGAAGTGGTTTATCGTGAAGACCAGCCCTTGTTAACACAGCTGCTTTTGCTGCCACTTTTGCAGCAGCTGGGTCAGCAGTCACGCTGGCAGCTCTGGCTGACGCCGCAGCAAAAGCTGAGCCGCCAATGGGTTCAGTCTGCGGGCCTACCGCTGGCAAAGGTTATGCAGATTAATCAGCTCTCCCCGTGCGATACGGTTGAGTCGATGATCCGTGCATTACGCACCGGAAATTACAGCGTGGTGATTGGCTGGCTGCCTGATGAACTGACGGAAGAGGAACATTGCCGCCTAACGGAAGCGGCCGAAGAAGGAGATGCTATCGGGTTTATCATGCGTCCCGTTCACCCTGATTCTTACCGCAAAGGACAACTTTCCGGGTTAAAAATTCACTCAAATCTCTACCATTGAGCAAAATTAAGATTTTTCCTGGAATTTTTTTTTGACCCCACGATGTGGAATTAGTTCAAAAAGAAAAAATGACGGCAAGGCTTGTCTGGTGCGGTTCTCGTTAATTTTACTGGCTAAAATTCGTTCAAAAAATGTTAAATAATAGGTATACGGAAAAATTTTTTTCATATGCCTGACGGAGTTCACACTTGTAAGTTTTCAGCTACGTTGTAGACTTTACATCGCCAGGGGTGCTCGGCCTAAGCCGAAGATATCGGTAGACTTATATTTGACCACGCCCCCCGGTGAAGGATTTAACCGTGATTCCTCTATTGAGATTTTCATGGCAAATTTTGGATGATAACGAGGCGCAAAAAATGAAAAAGACAGCTATCGCGATTGCAGTGGCACTGGCTGGCTTCGCTACCGTAGCGCAGGCCGCTCCGAAAGATAATACCTGGTACGCAGGTGGTAAACTGGGCTGGTCTCAGTTCCATGACACAGGCTGGTACAACAGCAGCCTGAACAACGACGGCCCAACCCACGAAAGTCAGCTGGGTGCAGGTGCGTTCGGTGGCTATCAGGTTAACCCGTATGTTGGCTTTGAAATGGGTTACGACTGGTTAGGTCGTATGCCATACAAAGGCGACAACTTTAATGGCGCTTTCAAAGCTCAGGGCGTTCAGCTGACCGCTAAACTGGGTTACCCAGTAACCGACGATCTGGACGTGTACACCCGTCTGGGCGGCATGGTATGGCGTGCAGATTCCAGCAACAACCAGTCTGGTGACAACCACGATACCGGTGTTTCCCCAGTATTCGCTGGTGGCGTTGAGTGGGCTATGACCCGTGACATCGCTACCCGTCTGGAATACCAGTGGGTTAACAACATCGGCGACGGCAACACCGTTGGTGTTCGTCCAGACAACGGCATGCTGAGCGTAGGTGTTTCCTACCGTTTCGGTCAGCAGGAAGATGCTGCACCAATCGTAGCGCCAGCTCCGGCTCCAGCTCCAGAAGTACAGACCAAGCACTTCACTCTGAAGTCTGACGTTCTGTTCAACTTCAACAAAGCGACCCTGAAACCAGAAGGTCAGCAGGCACTGGATCAGCTGTACACCCAGCTGAGCAACCTGGATCCTAAAGACGGCAACGTTGTGGTTCTGGGCTTCACAGACCGTATCGGTTCTGACGCTTACAACCAGAAACTGTCTGAGAAACGTGCTCAGTCTGTTGTTGATTACCTGATCTCTAAAGGTATCCCAGCTAACAAGATCTCCCCACGCGGTATGGGCGAATCTAACCCAGTTACTGGCAACACCTGTGACAACGTGAAAGCTCGCGCTGCACTGATTGACTGCCTGGCTCCAGATCGTCGCGTTGAGATCGAAGTTAAAGGCGTTAAAGACGTTGTAACTCAGCCAGCGGCATAAGTTATCGTCTTAAAAAAAACCCCGCGCTGCGGGGTTTTTTATTGCCTGTAGAAAACGAAAAAAGTTACTTTTTACCCAGCAAGGCCTGCAGATCGTTTTTCAACGTCGACATCTGGCTCGCATACTTCTCTTTATGCTCCGCATCTTCTATCAGCTGCACCACCGTTTCCGATAGCGTCTTTCCGCGCCTTTGCGCCAGCCCGGCCAGCCGCTGCCAGACCATGAACTCCAGGTCGATGGATTTTTTGCGGGTGTGCTGATGCTCGGCGTTAAAATGCCGCTTACGACGCGCGCGGATAGTCTGCTTCATGCGGTTCAACAGCGCGGGATTGATATGTTTCGCAATCCAACTATTGACCTGTACCGGTTCATTTTCGAGGGTCAGCAAAATATCCACGGCTTCTTGCGCAGCACTGGCTTCGATATAGCAGGTAATCAGCTCTCCCTCGCGGTGCTTTTTGACCAGATATTTCCATTTCCAGCCGCTTTCGAGGTTTTCCAGTTGTTGATATTTCATTGCGTTCTCAGTGTTACCACGTAACTCTGTTCAGAATATCAGTTTTTTTGCAATCTGCTGAAAAGAAATCATACCCTGTGAAGCATTCCAGGATATTCCCTCCGCGAAAACCCAATCCTGCTTGGGAAGAGACCTCCGCTTACGGTATACTCCACGTTTTTACATCTGACTAAAAAACATCAACTTTGACCATTACGAAACTTGCATGGCGCGATCTGGTTCCGGATACCGAAAGCTATCAGGCGCTTTTTACACAACCAGAGCTCGCAGAAGAAAACGAATTTATACTTAGCGACACACAACCGCGTTTGCATTACGCGCTGGAGCAGATGATAAGCCCGTGGGCGACATCTCCCTTCATGCTGCTCAAGGCCCCGGAAGAAGCCGAGTATTTGACGCTTCTTAGCGATGCCATGCGCCAGCTAAAGCCGGAGGCGGAAACGGTCTTTGGTGGTCAATATCATATTGCGGGACGCAGTATCACTTTTGAACCGGCAAAGCAGGCAGACGCGCGTTTTGCGGCAAAAGGTGAAATCATCTCGGCTAGCTGGGTTGAAGCCGAGCAGCTGTTTGGCTGTCTGCGCCAGTTCAACGGCGAGCTGTCGCTACAGCCGGGCCTGGTACACCGCGCGAACGGCGGGGTGTTAATTATCGCCCTGCGTACCTTGCTTGCTCAGCCGCTGCTGTGGATGCGCCTGAAAACGATTGTAAGCCAGCAGCGCTTCGACTGGGTGGGTTATGATGAGTCTCGCCCGCTGCCGGTCTCCATTCCTTCTATGCCTCTGTCTCTGACCGTGGTCCTCACGGGGGATCGCGAGTCGCTGGCTGATTTCCAGGAGATGGAACCCGAGCTGGCCGAGCAGGCTGTTTATAGCGAATATGAAGATAATATTCAGATCGCTGACGCTGATGATATGGCGTTATGGCGTCAATGGGTTCTCGACGTTGCAAAACGCTTCGCGCTCCCTGCCCCGTCAGCAGACGCGTGGCAGGGCTTGATCCGCGAAGCCGTTCGTTACACCGGCGATCGGGAAACGCTCCCGCTCTGCCCGCTCTGGATCGGTAAACAGCTTCGCGAAGTGGGCGTTATCAGCGGTCAGGGGACGTTTACGGGTGAACAGTTTGCTCAAATGCTTGCCCAGCGCGAATGGCGAGAGGGTTACCTTGCCGATCGGATGCAGGACGAAATTCTGCTGGAGCAGATCCTTGTTGAAACGGAAGGCGAACGCATCGGGCAGATTAACGCCCTTTCGGTGATTGAATTCCCGGGCCATCCTCGCGCCTTCGGTGAGCCTTCGCGCATCAGCTGCGTCGTCCACGTGGGCGATGGTGAATTTACCGATATCGAACGCAAAGCCGAGCTGGGTGGAAACATTCACGCCAAAGGCATGATGATCATGCAGGCATTTCTGATGTCTGAGCTCCAGCTTGAGCAGCAAATTCCCTTCTCGGCGTCGCTGACTTTTGAACAATCCTACAGCGAAGTCGACGGTGATAGCGCCTCAATGGCCGAGCTGTGCGCGTTGATAAGCGCCCTCGCTGAAGTACCGATTAATCAGAATATCGCAATCACCGGATCGGTCGATCAGTTTGGTCGCGCCCAGCCGGTAGGCGGCCTGAACGAGAAAATTGAAGGATTTTTCGCCATCTGCCAACAGCGCGGCTTAAACGGCAAGCAGGGCGTTATTATTCCCGCCCCTAATGCCCGGCACTTAAGCCTGAGCCAGGCGGTTCTTGACGCGGTAGAACAGCAGCAATTTACGATCTGGGCCATCGAAGGTATTGAGGATGCACTACCCTTACTGACAAACCTGGTCTGGGATGGAGAAGGTCAAACTACGCTGCTGCAAACTATTCAGGAGCGCATTGCGCAGGCGACACAACCGGATGCCCGACACCGTTATCCATGGCCGTTACGCTGGCTGGGCTGGTTTAGTCCGAACTGATCGGACTTGTTCAGCGTACACGTGTTAGCTATCCTGCGTGCTTCACTAAAATAAGGCTTACTGAGAACATGGTAGATAAACGCGAATCCTATACAAAAGAAGATCTTCTTGCCTCTGGTCGCGGTGAACTGTTTGGCGCGAATGGCCCACAGTTACCGGCCCCAAGCATGCTGATGATGGACCGTGTCGTGAAAATGACCGAAACCGGCGGCAACTTTGATAAGGGCTACGTTGAAGCGGAACTCGATATCAACCCGGACCTGTGGTTCTTTGGTTGCCACTTTATTGGCGATCCGGTAATGCCTGGCTGCCTGGGCCTTGATGCCATGTGGCAGCTGGTTGGCTTTTATCTGGGCTGGCTCGGCGGCGAAGGAAAAGGCCGCGCGCTGGGCGTGGGTGAAGTGAAATTCACCGGACAGGTTCTGCCAACCGCGAAGAAAGTGACCTACCGTATCCACTTCAAGCGCATCGTTAACCGCCGTCTGATCATGGGCCTGGCCGATGGTGAAGTGCTGGTTGACGGCCGCCTGATTTACTCAGCAAGCGATCTGAAAGTGGGCTTGTTCCAGGATACCTCAGCGTTCTGATTCAGGCGCTGTCCGTATTCAGAAAGGCGAAACCTCCGCACTGCGGAGGTTTCTTTTTTAAAGAGACGCTATCAAGCAAGTACTGCCCTGTCTCCGATGGCTTCTCGCCAGCCCCCTAACCATTGCGACCTTTGGTTCAAAGTCTGATAGGGACACATTTCTTTAGAACGTCCGGCGATGCCAGCCTGATAACCACGTTGATGAGCCCTTTCCAGGCGATCTCGTTTCTGTCTCTTCATGCCTCGTTTCCCTCATTCTTTTGTCTGGTGGAAAGAAAACAGTGATTGCAAAGTGTGCAACCACAGATAACGAATACCCTGGATAAGCGGCAGCGTCAACGCTCAAAATTCATACGGATGTCATATATGTGAGCTATGCAGAAGTTCATTTGTACAAAAAATGTGATACAGCACAAGTAACGTTCTGAAGGTACACCGAAAAAAAAGCCGCTATCAGCGTGAGTCCGATAGCGGCTTTTATCGATGAATTTTACTTATGGCAACCGGGAAATCTCTCTCGCAATGCTGGCCGACTCCTGTGCCCAGCCCTGCGCCAGAACTTTCACCATCTCATCATAACCGTCCTGCTGCTGCTTTAGCTCAAGATGGAAAGGGCGCTTAATCAGCTGCCCCTGATGATTCAGCAGCCACTCCCCGCTCACCACCACCGCCCCGTCATAGCGGCCGTGGAATCCTGTCACCGTCACGTTCAGCGTGTCCTGGTCACTGCCAAGAGGCTGCGAGGCCACCACCCAGCCCGGAAGCTGGCTGCCAAGGTTAGCCACCAGCGTATTCCGCAGCTGCTGATCCAGCGGGCTGGCCCACAGGTTGTTATTGGCAATCACGTATTTTACGTCGCTGGTTTGATATACCACACCGTTTCCGGCGAGGTAATCCGGCACGGAGACCTGCTCAACCCACAGCAGCCGGCTCCCTTGGGCCGCGCTGCTCTGCATTCCAGCCTGTGCGGACACCGGCAGCTGATAGTAGCTTTTCGTCTCGCTTCCTGAGCTACAGGCCGTCAGCACCAGTGCTCCCGCAATTGCTAGCCATTTTTTCATTGTTTCGCCCTCTTCGGCTCAGGATCTTTTTTATCTTTCGCTTCGAACACCAGCGCATTGCTCTTCTCGTTGAGCGTTTTGAGCACCGGCTGTAGCTCACGCAGTACCTGATCGAGGCGCTGCATATCCGCCACCATCTTGTTGTACGCCGCGGAGCCCGGCTGGAAGCCCTGCATGCTGCGGTTGAGTTCGCGCAGCGTTTTCTGCATATCCTGCGGCAGCTGCTGCATGGACTGGCTGGAGGTCACCTTGTTGATGTTATCCAGCGTGGTTTGCAGACGACGCATCGTGGCCTGGCTCTCGCTCAGCGAGCTGGTTGCGGCTTCAATCATCGGGTTAAGCGGCAGATTGTTAATCTTATCCAGCGTCTCCATCAGCCGCTGCTGGATCTGCGCCAGGCCGCTGCTGACCGTTGGAATAATGGTATAGCCGCCGAAGTCGCGCATGCCGGTAATGGGCGGCGCTTTCGGATAGAAATCCATATCCACGTACAGCGCGCCGGTCACCAGGTTACCGGTTTTGAGCGAGCCGCGCAGGCCCCGGTTCAGCAGGTCATTAATATGCGCGCCAATATCCTGAGTAACGCCAATCTGATTGATCAAACGCTCGGGCTCGATGCGAATCAGCACCGGAATGCGATAATCATCATCCAGCACCTGCTGGAGCCCAGGGACAAAGAACGGCACCTGTCCTACCGTACCCAGACGAATACCGCGGAACTCAACCGGTGCGCCAGGCTGCAGGCCGCGAACGGAATCCTTAAAGAACATCAGGTAGTCGATGTGATCGGTGTATAGCGCATCCTGAATGCTTTTCTGATCGTCAAAGAGCCTGAACGCCGTTTTCTCCGCAACAGGTTGCCCAAGATCAATCCCTTCCGGCACGTCAAAGCTTACGCCGCCGCCGAATAGCGTGGTCAGGGAGCCCATTTCCACGCGCATGCCGGCAGATGTTAGATCGACCGCGATCCCGCTGTCTTTCCAGAAGCGAACGTTGCTGGTGACCAGACGATCGTTTGGCGCGTTAATAAACAGCTGGTAGCTGATGGCGCGCTTTTGCGGATCAAACGTGCTGGTTTCGACCGAGCCGACGCGATAGCCCCTGAACAGCACGGGATCGCCGGGCGAAAGCTGCCCCGCCTTCTTGCTGTCGAGGATCACGCGGATGCCTTTTGCGTCAGGGGGTGCCAGAGGCGGAGCGTCCAGCAGCTGATAGTCGGCTGGCTGAGCACCTTTGCTCCCCGGCTGCAGCTCAATATAGGCACCGGAAAGCAGCGTGCCCAAGCCGCTGATCCCTTCACGCCCGACCTGCGGTTTCACCACCCAGAAAACGGAATCGCCGTGCAGCAGCTTTTCCATGCCGGCGTGCAGGCGAGCCTTGATCTCAACGTGCGTTAAGTCATCGGTCAGGGTTGCGCTTTCCACGACGCCCACATCGACGCTGCGGCTTTTGATGGTGGTTTTGCCCCCCTCAATACCTTCTGCGTTGGTGGTGATAAGCGTCACTTCAGGCCCCTGATGGCTGTAGTGATAAAACAGGATCCAGGCACCGATCAGCGCGGTCACGATGGGAAAAATCCACACCGGCGACCAGTTTTTGACCTTCTGCACTTTCGCCTCTCCACTCTTATTTTCCATGCTCTTACTCTTCCTCATGGCTTGACTCTGGCTCACGATCCCACGATAGACGAGGGTCGAAGGTCATGGCCGCAAACATGGTCATAATGACGACCAACGCAAACATTAATGCACCCATTGCGGGATAAATACTCATCAGTCCCCCCATGCGCACCAGCGCAGAGAGAACGGCAATGACAAACACGTCAATCATGGACCAGCGTCCGACAAATTCGACAACTTCGTAGATAAGATGCATGCGCTCGCTGTCGCGCTTGCCGTGTCCTTTGGCGTCCCAGCAGAGCCAGGCAATCGCAATCATCTTCAGGGTCGGCACCATGATGCTGGCAATGAAAATCACGCCAGCAACGGGATATGACCCCTCGCCCCACAGCAAAATTACCCCGGCCAGGATCGTTGAGGGCATTTTGTCGCCCAGCAGATCGGTGATCATGATGGGCAGAATATTGGCGGGCAAATAGAGCATGATGGAGGTCACCAGCAGCGCCATGGTCCACTGCAGGCTGTTTTTGCGCCGCACGTGGCCTTTTGTCTCACAGCGCGGACACACTTCGGTATCCGCAGGCAGTATCGCCGTACAGCACGAGCAGGAGCGCAGCCCCTGACGAATGCCCGTCACGCCCACTTTAACCGTACGGTTAAGATGCGGCGCAGGCGCGATGTCGTCCCAGGCCCAGCGCCTGTCAACGCACTGAAACGCGCGAAGCTGCAATATGCAGTACAAACACCACGGAATAAAGCTGCTGCCAATGCCCACGTCGCCATAGGCCATCAGCTTGACGAAGCTAACCAGTATTCCGGCCAGGAAGATCTCCGCCATTCCCCAGCTCTTAAGCTGGAAAAGGAATCGCGCGAGCCTGATTTTAAGGGCATCCGGCATTCTCACCCGGTTAACGAGCAGCAGAATGACGATCAGGCAAAACGCGGGAACGATTTGGACAAACAGGAGGAAAAATGTACCGAGGCTGGCGTAATCTTCCGAGAACATCACGCCCGGAATTTCAAGCAGCTTAACCTGGCTGGTCATCCCCCCCACCTTCATATAAATGAAGGGGAAGAGATTAGAGAGCACCAGCATGAACAGGGCGACGATAGCGTAGGCAGTGGGACGCTGCCTCGGCGCATCCCACTCGGTTGTCAGCGTTGTACCACAGCGCGAGCACAACGCCTTTTGTCCGTGACCAAGCTCTGGCAACGCCACGAGCATATCGCATTGCGAGCATAATATATGCCTGTCGGCATGGTGCTGGTCACACATAGTTTATCCCTGGTTATGCGCCGTTTTTCAGTGACTCAAGATACTCCCAGCGCTCAAAAGCCTCTTCCAGGGCTTTTTCAGCCGCGGACAGATCAGCCAATACTTTCTGAGTATAGTCGTGCGATTGCGTAAAGAATGAAGCGTCCGCGACCTGAGCCTGCAGCGCTTCAAGCGCGGCCTCCAGCTCTTCCAGCCGTTGCGGTAACCCTTCCAGCTCGCGCTGCAGGTTATAGCTCATTTTAGCCGATGGCTTTTTAACAGTTTCTGCTTTTGTAACAGCAGGTTCCGGCGCAGCTTTGGATTTCGCCTGTTTTTGCGCCAGATGCTGCGTCTGCTGGCCGCGCGCGTCGTGATAACCGCCAACGTAGCGGCCAATGCGCCCTGCGCCTTCGAAGATCCAGCATTCCGTCACGGTGTTATCCACAAACTGACGATCGTGGCTCACCAGCATCACGGTACCCTGATAGCCGTCAATCAGCTCTTCAAGCAGCTCCAGCGTTTCGACATCCAAATCGTTCGTCGGTTCATCGAGGATCAGCAGGTTGCTTGGCTTCAGGAACAGGCGCGCGAGCAGGAGACGGTTTCGTTCCCCACCGGACAGCGCGCGCACCGGCGTCATCGCCCGCTTAGGATGGAACAGGAAGTCCTGGAGATAGCCCAGAACGTGACGCGGCTTACCGTTCACCATCACTTCCTGCTTACCTTCGGCCAGGTTGTCCATCACCGTTCTGTCCGGGTCCAGCTCCGCGCGGTGCTGGTCGAAGTAAGCGACTTCCAGCTTGGTGCCGCAGTGAATGCGGCCGCTGTCGGCCTGCAGCTGGCCGAGCATCAGCTTGAGCAGCGTGGTTTTGCCGCAGCCGTTCGGGCCAATCAGCGCGATTTTGTCTCCACGCTGAACCTGCGCAGAGAAATCATTCACCAGCACTTTGCCATCAACCTGATAGTTGACGTTTTCCATCTCAAAGACGATTTTTCCTGAGCGGGAGGCTTCTTCAACCTGCATTTTGGCGCTGCCCATCACTTCGCGGCGCTCGCTACGCTCGCGACGCATCGCCTTCAGGGCGCGAACGCGGCCCTCGTTGCGGGTACGGCGGGCTTTGATGCCCTGGCGGATCCATACCTCTTCCTGCGCCAGCTTGCGGTCGAACTCGGCGTTTTGCAGCTCTTCCACGCGCAGGTTTTCTTCTTTCTCCAGCAGGTAGGTGTCGTAATCGCCCGGATAGGTCACCAGCTTGCCGCGATCGAGATCGACAATGCGGGTTGCCATATTGCGAATAAACGAACGGTCATGGGAGATAAAGATAATGGTGCCGCTAAAGGTTTTCAGGAACCCTTCCAGCCAGTCAATCGCTTCGATATCGAGGTGGTTCGTTGGCTCGTCCAGCAGCAGCACCTTCGGCCCGCTGACCAGCGCACGGCCCAGCGCCGCTTTACGCAGCCAGCCGCCGGACAGCGCCGACAGCTCCATATCCGCCTCCAGGCCAAGCTGATCCAATACCTCGGTGATACGGCTTTCCAGCTGCCACAGGCCATGGTGGTCCAGCAGCTCCTGCAGGCGCGCCATCTCGTTCAGGTTTTTGTCGCTCGGGTCGGTCATCACCAGATGCGAAATTTCGTGGTAGCGCTTCAGGTATTCAGCCTGCTCGGAGATGCCCTCAGCCACAAAATCGTAGACGCTTCCCGTCACGTTACGCGGCGGGTCCTGCTGCAGGCGAGAGACGATCAAATCCTGTTCGTAGACAATGCGGCCGTCGTCCAGCCCCTGCTCGCGGTTGAGGATTTTCATCAGCGTGGATTTGCCCGCGCCGTTACGGCCTACCAGACAAACGCGCTCGTTATCTTCGATGTGCAGCTCTGCGTTATCGAGAAGCGGCGAGTCGCTGAAGGAGAGCCACGCGCCGTGCATACTAATTAATGACATTTATTTTTCCTTTCAGACCGCGGTGATTAACCAGCAGTTGTGGATCTGACGGTTACGGGCGAAGTCCTGAGACAGCGTTTTTTGGCTGATTTCTTGTGCTTTCAGCCCCAGAGCCGCCAGGCCGTCGTGATCCATGCGGAATCCGCGTTTGTTGTTCGAGAACATAATCGTGCCGCCCTTGCGCAGAAGGCGCTTGAGGTCGGTCATCAGGCGCAGGTGATCGCGTTGAACGTCAAAGCTATCCTCCATGCGCTTGGAGTTGGAGAACGTCGGCGGATCGATGAAGATCAGGTCGAACTGCTCGTCGGTTTCGCGAAGCCAGCCCAGCACGTCGGCCTGCATCAGGCGATGCTGGCGTCCGGTTAAGCCGTTCAGACGCAGGTTACGCTCGGCCCACTCCAGATAGGTGCGGGACATGTCCACCGTGGTGGTGCTGCGCGCGCCGCCCAGGCCCGCATGAACGCTGGCGCTGCCGGTGTAGGAGAACAGGTTCAGGAAGTCTTTACCCTTGCTCATCTGGCCCAGCATGCGGCGGGCAATGCGGTGGTCGAGGAAAAGGCCGGTATCAAGGTAGTCGGTCAGGTTGACCCACAGGCGCGCGTTGTATTCACCCACTTCGATGAAATCGCCCTTCTCGCCCATCTTCTGATACTGATTTTTCCCTTTCTGGCGCTCGCGGGTTTTCAGCACCAGCCTGTTCGGCGCAATGCCGAGCACGCCGATGGTTGCAGCGATCACGTCCAGCATGCGCTGGCGGGCCTTTTGTGCATCAACCGTTTTCGGCGGCGCGTACTCTTGCACCACCACCCAGTCGCCGTAGCGGTCAACCGCAACGTTATATTCCGGCAGATCGGCATCGTACAGGCGATAGCATTCAATGCCTTCCTGCTTCGCCCATTTTTCGAATTTCTTCAGATTTTTGCGCAGACGGTTGGCGTAGTCTTCCGCTACGCCGGACGGCTTACTGTCCGCCGCTTTCTCGGCCAGATGGTAGTTTTTCTGCACGCAGTCCAGCGGGCCGTTTTTCGCCTTAAACTGGCGGTCGGCGCGCAGCTGTAGGCAGCTCAGCAGCTCTGGCGACGCGCTGAACAGGGAGAGGTTCCAGCCGCCAAAGTGGTCTTTCATGTTGCGGCCCAGCAGGCTGTGCAGCGCAATCAGCGCAGGTTCGCTGTCCAGACGCTCGCCGTACGGCGGGTTGCTGACCACGGTGCCGTACGGGCCTTTTGGCAGCGGATTGGTTAACGTTGCGACGTCTTTTACTTCGAAGGTAATGAGCTCACCGATACCGGCACGGCGGGCGTTGCTGCGGGCGCGCTCAATCACGCGCGGGTCGCTGTCGGAGCCGTAGAAACGGGACGTGTACTCCGCCAGACCTTTGCGCGCGCGGGCCTGCGCTTCGGCTTTCACCTCCTGCCAGATAGCCTCGTCGTGCTGCGCCCAGCCGCTAAAGCCCCAGTGGCCGCGATGCAGCCCCGGCGCGCGATCGGTCGCCAGCATGGCCGCTTCAATCAGCAGCGTACCGGAACCGCACATCGGGTCCAGCAGCGGCGTTCCCGGCTGCCAGCCTGAGCGCATCACAATGGCTGCGGCAAGAGGCTCTTTAATCGGCGCGATGCCCGTGCGATCGCGGTAGCCGCGCAGGTGCAGACCGTGGCCGCTCAGATCCAGAGAAATGCTGGCAGTGTCGCCGTTCAGCCAGACGTTGATGCGCAGATCGGGATTTTCGCGGTCAACGTTCGGGCGCTCTTTATTTTTACGGGTAAAGCAGTCAACGATGGCGTCTTTGACGCGCAGCGCGCCGTACTGGCTGTTGCGGATCTCATCGTTCACGCCGTTGAAATGCACGGCGAAGGTGCCGCCCGGCGTGAAGATCTCTGTCCAGTCGATCATCTGTACGCCGGTGTAGAGGTCAAGATCGCTGTAGACCTTGCACTCCTTCATCGGAAGCATGATGCGCGACGCCAGGCGGCTCCACATCAGGCTCTGGTAAATAAGCCGCGTGTCGCCCTCGAAATGGACACCACCCTGAACCACCTGGCAGGCTTGCGCGCCCAGGGCTTCCAGTTCAGTTTTTAACAGCTCTTCCAGCCCACGGGCCGTACTGGCAAACAGAGAATTCATATCGTCACTTTTACTCTTAGAAAATTGTCGCGCATTATAGCTAATATGGCGTGTATGTCATAAAGTTGAAGGCTTATTTTCATTTGTGGGAGTGTGCAGTGGCGACGTTATCCAGGCTTTTTATCCATCCGGTGAAATCCATGCGCGGCATTGGCGTTTCTCACGCGCTTGCCGACATGAGCGGATTTGCCTTCGATCGTATTTTTATGGTCACCGAGCCTGACGGCACGTTTATCACAGCAAGACAGTTCCCGCAAATGGTTCGCTTTACCCCTTCCCCGCTGCATGATGGGCTGCACCTGACCGCACCGGACGGCTCCAGCGCGGTCGTGCGCTTCAGCGATTTTGCGCCCGTGGATGCGCCAACGGAAGTGTGGGGCAATCATTTTACCGCGCGCATCGCCCCTGACGACGTTAACCGCTGGCTGAGCGGCTTTTTTGCCCGCGACGTTCAGCTGCGCTGGGTCGGCCCGGAGCTAACGCGCCGCGTTAAGCGACATGATGCCGTTCCGCTCTCCTTCGCCGACGGCTTCCCGTTCCTGCTCACCAGCGAAGCGTCCCTGCGCGATCTGCAAAACCGCTGCAAGGCCAGCGTGAAGATGGAGCAGTTCCGTCCTAACCTGGTGGTGACGGGCGCAGACGCCTGGGATGAGGACACCTGGAAAGTCATTCGAATCGGCAGCGTGATTTTTGACGTGGTGAAGCCGTGCAGCCGCTGCATTTTCACCACCGTGAGCCCGGAGAAAGGCCAAAAGCACCCTTCCGGCGAGCCGCTAAAAACCCTGCAGTCCTTCCGCACCGCGCAGGATAACGGCGACGTGGATTTCGGCCAAAACCTCATCCCCCGCTCAAGCGGCGTGATCCGCGTGGGCGATGACGTCGAGATCCTCGCCCGCGGCCCTGCCAGAGCGTACGGATCCGGTCAGGAAGAGGAGTTCGTCGATCTCGAAACGGCGCCAGCGTCGAGCGTGGACATTCACTGGGAAGGCAAAGTCATCAAGGGGAACAACCAGCAGGTGCTGCTTGAGCAGCTTGAACAGGCGGGAATACGCGTTCCCTATTCCTGCCGCGCGGGGATTTGCGGATGCTGTCGAATTAAACTGATTGAAGGCGAAGTCACCGGGCTGAAAAAATCGGCGATTGGGGAAGACGGTACGATCCTGTGCTGCAGCTGCGTTCCCGTCACGTCGGTACAGCTGGAAGCTTAAACCGCCTGCTCGAGGCTGAATGCATCAACGCGAAGCTGAGGCTTCAGCCTGTCGTTCATCACTTTAATCGCATCGCCAAGCTGCATCATTCGCCCGGCGATCGTCACGCCGGGCTGGGCCAGCAGGCAAAGCGCCGCGTTTTCACCGGGCTCAACCACCAGCAGGTTCACCTCTTCCGCGGTATCGCTTAAATTCACGCTTGCTGCATCCCCCGTTGTCGGTGACCAGTTCACGCCGTGCGCGAGAAAGTGCCAGCTTTTTGGCATCTGTGGCTTGAGGAAACGGATGGCGACCAGGGCATTTAACACCAGCTCGGCGCGCTGTTCTTTTGAAAGGACGAGGTCACGGCATTTCTCTTCAAAGGAGAAATAAAGAGCGGCATCCTCAACGCAGAATCCCGAAGGGGAGAAAGCATCGGGGGTCAACATGCGGCGTGGAAAACGAGAACGAAACAGCATGCCATTGGCTAAATCGAGCATCATTCGATCGTGCTCGTCGCAAAAATACCAGCGCCAGTTATCGTCAGGTTTAATACGCATGTTTCTCTCCCGTCCCCGGAACGTCCTGTTCTAAAAATGTCCTGATTGCCGCTTCGTTTATTACCACATTAATAAAAGACTATAATGTCTAAATAAGCAACAGTGACGGAATATAAAACAACCAGGGCCGGAAATAAAGCCCTGGTTGTCTGATTCAGAGAAAAGATTAGATATGCGTAACGATTTCTTTAATCAGCGGAGGTCCTTTAAAAATAAAGCCGGAATAAATTTGGACCAGCGATGCCCCCGCCGCCATCTTCTCGCGCGCGGCGATGACGGAGTCGATTCCCCCTACGCCGATAATCGGGAGACGACCGTTTAATTCGGCCGACAGGGCACGAATAATTTCGGTACTTTTTAATTGCACCGGACGACCGCTTAAACCACCCGCTTCGTCACAGTGTTTCATTCCCTGCACGAGGGAGCGATCGAGCGTCGTATTGGTGGCAATAACGCCATCAATATTATGGCGAACTAAACTGTCGGCCACCTGGATCAATTCTTCAACGGAAAGATCCGGGGCGATCTTAACCGCTACCGGAACATATTTATGGTGGATCGCCTGAAGTTCATTTTGCTTATTTTTAATCCCGCTCAGAAGATCGTCCAATGCTTCACCATATTGCAAGGAGCGCAGGCCCGGGGTATTCGGCGATGAAATATTTATCGCAATATAACCGGCGTAGGCATAGACTTTTTCCATACAAATCAGATAGTCATCTTTACCCTGCTCAACTGGCGTGTCTTTATTCTTGCCAATATTGATGCCTAATACGCCATCGTAATGGGATTTTTTTACGTTCTCGACCAGGCGATCGACGCCGAGGTTATTGAAGCCCATGCGGTTGATCAGCCCTTCGGCCTCGACCAGCCGGAACAGGCGCGGCTTGTCGTTGCCAGGCTGAGGGCGCGGCGTCACCGTCCCGATTTCGATAGAGCCAAACCCCATCGCGCCCAGCGCATCAATACATTCACCGTTCTTATCAAGGCCAGCCGCGAGGCCCAGCGGATTTTTAAAGGTCAGACCCATGCACTGCACCGGTTTCTCCGGCACGTTTTGACGCACCAGCGCCGCCAGCGGCGTTCCGGTAATGCGGCGTAATTGCTGAAATGTCAATTCATGGGCGCGCTCTGGATCGAGCTGGAAAAGGGCTTTACGAACGAAGGGGTAGTACATGAACTCTCCTGGATTCCCGGTGTGCAAACCGGGAGGGGATTATCAGCGATCCGACGCGGAAAGGGAATTGACCTGTGGCAAAAAAAGCGGGTTAAAACGCAAACGTTTACCTTTCAGCACATTTCTTATGCGGTTTATGGCATTTATTTTGCGGATAAATCATTTAGCGGAGAACGCCCGCGATGTCACACTCCTGAAAATTGTTATCAATGTTAGATAAAAGCAAACAATTAGTTATAAGGAGCCTGCATGCGCGTTATCACCCTGGCCGGAAGTCCCCGATTTCCCTCTCGTTCCAGTTCGCTGCTGGAATACGCCCGCGAAAAGCTCAATGCGCTAAACGTGGAGGTGTGCCACTGGAATCTGCACAACTTCGAGCCTGAGGATCTGCTGTACGCCCGTTTTGATAGCCCCGCGCTGAAGACGTTCATCGAGCAGCTGCACGGTGCGGACGGATTAATCGTCGCGACGCCGGTGTATAAAGCCTCGTTTTCTGGCGCGCTGAAAACCCTGCTCGACCTGCTGCCCGAACGCGCGCTGGACGGCAAAGTTGTCCTGCCGCTGGCGACCGGAGGCACCCTCGCCCACCTTTTGGCGGTGGACTACGCCCTCAAGCCGGTGCTCAGCGCGCTGAAAGCGCAGGAGATCCTGCACGGCGTCTTTGCTGACGATTCGCAGGTTATCGATTATCAGCACAGGCCGCACTTCACGCCGAACCTGCAAACCCGCCTCGATAGCGCGCTGGAAACGTTCTGGCAGGCCCTGCACCGCCGCGATGCCACGGTGCCTGCATTCAAGCAGCTGCAAGGAGTCGCCCATGTTTAAAACGTTAACCCGAATCGGACTCGCAGGCCTGCTGGCGATCTCGTCTCTGGCGAATGCGGCCGACGCGGCGCCCGACAGCCTGCGCATCGGCTATCAGAAAGGCAGCGTCAGCATGGTGCTGGCAAAAAATCACCAGCTTCTGGAAAAGCGTTTTCCTGAAACGAAATTCTCCTGGATAGAGTTCCCGGCCGGGCCGCAAATGCTTGAAGCGCTCAATGTCGGCAGTATCGATCTTGGCAGCACCGGCGATATTCCGCCGATCTTTGCGCAGGCAGCGGGCGCGGATCTGGTTTACGTTGGCGTTGAGCCTGCCAAGCCCAAGGCGGAAGTGATCCTGGTTCCAGAGAACAGCGACATTAAGCGCGTCGCCGACCTTAAGGGCCATAAGGTCGCATTCCAGAAAGGTTCCAGCTCGCACAACCTGCTGCTGCGCGCCCTGCAGGAGGCCGGGCTTAAGTTTACCGACATTCAGCCCGTTTACCTGACGCCCGCCGACGCCCGCGCCGCGTTCCAGCAAAAGAACGTTGATGCCTGGGCCATTTGGGACCCGTACTACTCCGCCGCGCTGCTGCAGGGCGGCGTGCGCGTGCTCAAAGACGGCACCACGCTGAAGCAGACCGGTTCGTTCTACCTCGCCGCACGTCCGTATGCGGAAAAGAACGGCACCTTTATTCATGGCGTGCTGGATACCTTTACCGAGGCCGATGCGCTGACGCAAACCCAGCGCCGGGCGAGCATTGCCCTGCTGGCAAAAACCATGGGCTTGCCTGAACCGGTGATTGCGAGCTACCTCGACCATCGGCCGCCCACCACCATTTCCCCCGTGGACGCGCGCGTCGCCGCGCTTCAGCAGCATACCGCCGACCTCTTTTATCAAAACCACCTGGTGCCAAAACAGGTCAATATTCGCGAACGCATCTGGCAGCCTGCCGGCAAAGAAGGAACCAAATCATGAGTCTGAATCTTTTATGGTTTTTACCTACTCACGGTGACGGCCACTATCTGGGTACCGAAGAAGGGTCTCGTCCCGTTGACCATGGCTACCTGCAGCAAATTGCGCAGGCGGCAGACCGCATCGGCTTTACCGGCGTGCTGATCCCGACCGGACGCTCCTGCGAGGACGCCTGGCTGGTCGCAGCCTCGATGATCCCGGTCACCCAGCGGCTGAAGTTTCTCGTCGCGCTGCGCCCAAGCGTCGTTTCCCCGACGGTGGCCGCGCGCCAGGCCGCCACGCTGGATCGGCTGTCTAACGGACGCGCGCTGTTTAACCTGGTGACCGGCAGCGATCCGCAGGAGCTGGCGGGCGACGGCGTGTTCCTCGATCATACCGAGCGCTACGAGGCGTCCGCCGAATTTACCCGCGTCTGGCGCCGCCTGCTTGAGGGCGAGACCGTGACGTTCGAGGGCAAACACGTCCACGTTCGCGATGCGAAGCTCTACTTCCGGCCGGTGCAGCAGCCGCGTCCGCCGCTCTATTTTGGCGGTTCGTCGGACGTCGCGCAGGATCTGGCGGCCGAGCAGGTCGACCTCTACCTAACGTGGGGCGAGCCGCCGCACCTGGTGAAGGAGAAAATTGAACAGGTCCGTGCCAAAGCGGCAGCGCATGGCCGCAGGGTCCGCTTCGGCATTCGCCTGCACGTGATTGTGCGCGAAACTAATGAGGAGGCCTGGCAGGCCGCGGACCGGCTGATTTCACATCTCGATGATGCCACCATAGCCAAGGCCCAGGCGGCGTTTGCCAAAACCGACTCCGTGGGGCAGCACCGGATGGCGTCGCTGCACAACGGCAAGCGCGAGGATCTGGAGATCGGCCCCAACCTGTGGGCGGGCGTTGGCCTGGTGCGCGGCGGCGCGGGAACGGCGCTGGTGGGCGATGGCCCAACCGTGGCGGCGCGTATCAACGAGTACGCGGAGCTGGGCATCGATAGCTTTATTCTCTCCGGCTATCCGCATCTTGAAGAGGCCTACAGGGTAGGCGAGCTGTTATTCCCGCATCTGGATGTCGCCATCCCGGAGATACCGCAGCCGCAGCGGCTTCAGCTTCAGGGCGAAGCAATTGCAAACGAGTTTATCCCGCGAAAAGCGGCGCAAAGCTAAGGAGACAACCATGTCTGCCACCGCACAAAAATGGCTGCTGCGCGCCGCCCCCTGGTTTCTCCCCGTCGGCATTGTCGCCTTCTGGCAGCTGGCGTCCTCGGTCGGCTGGCTCTCCAGCCGCATACTGCCCTCACCCGAGGGCGTTGTCGAAGCCTTCTGGTCGCTGAGCGTGAGCGGCGAGCTGTGGCAGCACCTGGCGATCAGCTCCTGGCGCGCGGCGATTGGCTTTTCGATTGGGGGCAGCATCGGCCTGGCGCTGGGGCTGATTAGCGGCCTGTCGCGCTGGGGAGAGCGCCTGCTGGACACGTCCGTTCAGATGCTGCGCAACGTGCCGCATCTGGCGCTGATCCCACTGGTTATCCTGTGGTTCGGCATTGATGAGAGCGCCAGGATCTTCCTCGTGGCGCTGGGGACGCTGTTCCCGATTTACATCAATACCTGGCACGGCATTCGCAGCATCGATCGCGGGCTGGTGGAGATGGCGCGCAGCTACGGGCTCTCCGGCTTCGCGCTGTTTATCCACGTGATCCTGCCGGGTGCCCTGCCCTCCATTATGGTCGGCGTGCGCTTTGCGCTGGGCCTGATGTGGCTGACGCTGATCGTTGCTGAAACCATTTCGGCTAACTCCGGCATCGGCTATCTGGCGATGAACGCCCGCGAGTTCCTGCAAACGGACGTGGTGGTGGTTGCCATCATTCTTTACGCCCTGCTCGGCAAGCTTGCCGACGTCAGCGCCCAGTGGCTGGAGCGCACCTGGCTGCGCTGGAACCCGGCCTATACCGCTCAGGAGGTAAAAGCATGAATACGGCTCGACTGAACCAGGGTACGCCGCTGCTGCTTAACGGCGTAACCAAACGCTACGGCGATAACACAATTCTTAACGCGCTGGATCTTCACATTCCCGCCGGACAGTTCGTGGCCGTGGTGGGCCGCAGCGGCGGCGGAAAAAGCACGCTGCTGCGGCTTTTGGCGGGGCTGGAAGCGCCGAACGGCGGTGAAATTCTCGCAGGCACGACGCCCCTGGCGAACATTCAGGACGATACGCGGATGATGTTTCAGGACGCGCGCCTGCTGCCGTGGAAATCGGTCATTGATAACGTCGGCCTGGGGCTAAAGGGAAGCTGGCGCGATAACGCGCGTCATGCGCTGGCCGCCGTCGGGCTGGAAAACCGTGCCGCAGAGTGGCCAGCCGCGCTGTCCGGCGGTCAAAAGCAGCGCGTGGCGCTGGCAAGGGCGCTGATCCATCGCCCCGGCCTGCTGCTGCTCGATGAACCGCTCGGCGCGCTGGATGCCCTGACGCGCATTGAAATGCAGGAGCTGATCGTTTCGCTGTGGCAGACCCACGGCTTTACGGTCATTCTGGTCACGCACGACGTCAGCGAAGCCGTCGCGATGGCCGACCGCGTGCTGCTCATAGAAGAAGGACGAATTGGGCTGGATCTGACGGTGGATATTCCGCGTCCGCGCCGCGTGGGCTCTGCCAGGCTAGCGGAGCTGGAGGCGCAGGTGCTGGTTCGGGTGATGAAGCGCGGGGAAACGGAGTTAAGGCGGGCGAAGGCTAATGCCTGATGCCCTCACCCCGGCCCTCTCCCGCAGGGAGAGGGAGAAAACACTAAAAACGGCAACCGAGGTTGCCGTTTTGCTTTTAGCTGCCCACCCGGGCTTTTTTACATCACGCTAAGGCTTTAGCGATCTTCTCGTACAAATCGCCGGACAGGTTTTCCAGCCCTTTCAGCTGCTCAAGCGCGGCGCGCATCTTCGCCTGACGCTTCGCATCGTAGCGCTTCAGGCGGATCAGCGGCTCAATCAGGCGCGACGCCACCTGCGGGTTACGGCTGTTCAGCTCGGTCAGCATTTCCACCATAAACTGATAGCCGCTGCCGTCTTCCGCGTGGAACGCGGCCGGATTGCTGCTGGCAAACGCGCCGATCAGCGAGCGCACGCGGTTCGGGTTGCTCATGGTGAAGGAGCGATGCTTCAGCAGGCTGCGCACGTTGCTAAGCGCGTCGGCCGCCGGGCTGGTGGCCTGCAGGATGAACCACTTGTCCATCACCAGACCATCCTGGTACCACTTGTCGTCGTATTCCTGCATCAGCGCATCGCGGCACGGCAGCTCGGCGGCGACGCTTGCGGCCAGGGCCGCCAGCGCGTCGGTCATGTTGTCCGCGTCGTGATACTGCTTGCTTACCAGGGCGTCTGCGAGCTCGACCTCGCCAAACGCCAGGTAGCGCAGGCAGGTATTGCGCAGGGACCGCTTGCCGATATCCGCATGCTCGACGCGATACGCGTCCAGCCGGTTGGCGTTGTAAATCGCCAGGAACTCGTCCGCCAGCTCGGTCGCCAGCGTGCGGGTCAGCGCTTCACGCACGGCAACAATCGCGATTGGGTCGATGATGTCGAACAGCTCGGCGATTTCCGTCGCGGACGGCAGCGTCAGGATTTCAGCTGCCAGCGCCGGGTCAATGTGCTCATCCAGCAGGATCGCGCGGAACGCATCGGCCACGTGCACCGGCAGAGTCAGCGGCTGACCCTGCTGGTATCGGTTAACGTTCAGCTTGATGTAGGTTGCCAGCAGGCTTTGCGCCGCATCCCAGCGGGAGAAGTCGTTGCGCGAGTGGCGCATCAGGAAGGTCAGCTGCTGGTCGCTCCACTTGTACTCCAGCTTCACCGGTGCGGAAAATTCGCAAAGCAGCGCCGGGACCGGCTGGAAGTAGACGTTATCGAAGATAAAGGTCTGCTCGGCCTGGGTCACGTTGAGCACGTGATGGACCGGATGGCCGCCCTTCTGCAGCGGGATGACTTTGCCTTCGTTATCGTACAGCTCAATGCTGAACGGAATATGTAAAGGATGCTTCTCTTCCTGCTCGGCCGTCGGCGGCGTGCGCTGGCTGATGGTCAGCGTGTACTGCTCGGTCTCCGGGTTGTAGTCGTCTTTAACGGTCACAATCGGCGTGCCGGCCTGGCTGTACCAGCGGCGGAAGTGGGAGAGATCGACATTCGAGGCATCCTCCATCGCCTGCACGAAATCATCGCAGGTAGCCGCGCTGCCGTCATGACGCTCGAAGTAAAGCTGCATGCCCTTCTGGAAGTTTTCTTCGCCCAGCAGGGTGTGGATCATGCGAATGATCTCAGCGCCCTTCTCGTACACCGTCAGGGTGTAGAAGTTGTTCATCTCAATAACTTTGTCCGGGCGTATCGGGTGCGCCATCGGGCTGGCATCTTCCGCAAACTGCAGGCCGCGCATGGTGCGCACGTTGTTGATGCGGTTGACCGCGCGCGACCCCAAATCGGAGCTGAACTCCTGGTCGCGGAAGACGGTCAGGCCCTCTTTCAGGCTCAGCTGGAACCAGTCGCGGCAGGTCACGCGGTTGCCGGTCCAGTTGTGGAAATACTCGTGGCCGATAACGCGCTCAATATCGAGATAATCTTTATCGGTGGCGGTATCGGTGCGGGCGAGGACGTATTTTGAGTTAAAGACGTTAAGGCCTTTGTTCTCCATCGCGCCCATGTTGAAGAAGTCGACGGCGACGATCATATAGATGTCGAGATCGTATTCGAGGCCGAAGCGCTCCTCGTCCCACTTCATGGAATTGATCAGGGAGGTCATCGCCCACGGCGCGCGGTCGAGGTTGCCGCGGTCAACAAACAGCTCCAGCGCCACCTCGCGGCCTGAACGGGTTTTGAAGGTGTCGCGCAGGACGTCGAAGTCCCCCGCCACCAGCGCAAAGAGGTAGCACGGTTTCGGGAACGGGTCCTGCCACTGCACCCAGTGACGCCCGTTTTCCAGTTCGCCTTCGCCTACGCGGTTCCCGTTGGAAAGCAGGAAGGGATACAGCGTTTTATCGGCGATGATTTTGGTGGTAAAACGCGCCAGCACGTCCGGGCGGTCAAGATACCAGGTGATATGGCGGAAGCCTTCGGCTTCACACTGGGTACACAGCGCCACGCCCGACTGGTAGAGCCCTTCCAGCGCGGTGTTAGCAGCAGGGCTAATTTCATTGACGATGCGCAGCGTAAAGCGTTCCGGCAGATTATCGATGACCAGCTGGTTGCCTTCTTCTTTATAGTCTGTCCAGGCTACATCATTAATATGCAGGGAAACCAGCGTCAGGTCTTCGCCATCCAGGCGCAGCGGCACAGCCGTCGCGCTCTGGCGCATGACCTGGCTTACCGCCGTAACAACGGTTTTAGTGGCATCCAGGTCAAAAGTCAGATCGATATCGCTAATCAGGTAATCCGGCGCACGGTAATCGTGGCGGTATTTGGCTTGTGGCTGTTGTGTCATAGAAAACCTTATGCATCGTTTGTCGAATATCGAATCCAGTCTATTCCTGTTGCGGAAAACGCGCTACGCAGAATGTTCATCTTTTCAGTGACAACGCCCTTTTTCGCTACATTTTTATAACACGGGGCACGAAATGCGCTCGACCCTAAAGACACCTTATGGTGTGATCGGGGTTCAATAAATTGATAAACACGGTATACTTCAGCGTTGTTTATTGTACTAAACGCTCCCGTGAGAGGATGCTACTGCGCACCTATGACTCAATTCCCTTCCCCTGTTCTGCATACGTTGCTGGATACCGACGCGTATAAACTGCATATGCAGCAAGCCGTGTTTCACCACTATCATGATGTCCATGTTGCGGCGGAGTTTCGCTGCCGGGGCGACGACTTGCTGGGTATCTATGCGGATTCCATTCGCGAACAGGTCGATGCCATGCAGCATCTGGCGCTGCAGGACGATGAGTATCAATGGCTTTCCGGCCTGCCGTTCTTTAAAGAAGACTACCTCAACTGGCTGCGCGACTTCCGCTATAAGCCTGAGCAGGTCACCATCTCTAACGATAACGGCAAGCTCAACATCCGTCTTGAAGGGCCGTGGCGCGAAGTGATCATGTGGGAGGTGCCGCTGCTGGCCGTCATCAGCGAGCTGGCCCACCGCTACCGCTCGCCGGAAATGGGCGTTGAGCAGGCGCTGGACTCGCTGGAGAAAAAGCTGGTTGAGTTTACTGCGCTGACCGACGGGCTGGATATGTCACGCTTCCGCCTGATGGACTTTGGTACCCGCCGTCGATTCTCACGCGAGGTACAGCAGGCCATCGTTGAGCGCCTGCAGCAGGAACCGTGGTTTGTCGGCACCAGCAACTACGACCTGGCGCGTCGACTGGACTTAACGCCGATGGGCACCCAGGCGCACGAGTGGTTCCAGGCGCATCAGCAGATCAGCCCCGACCTTGCGAACAGCCAGCGCGCCGCCCTGGCCGCATGGCTTGAAGAGTACCCGGATCGCCTCGGTATCGCGCTGACCGACTGCATTACTATGGACGCGTTCCTGCGCGACTTTGGTCCTGAGTTTGCCGAACGCTATCAGGGCCTGCGCCATGATTCCGGCGATCCCGTTGAGTGGGGCGAGAAAGCCATCGCGCATTACGAGAAGCTCGGCATTGATCCCATGAGCAAGGTGCTGGTCTTCTCCGACAATCTCGATCTGGCGAAGGCCGTCGACCTGTATCGTCATTTCTCTTCCCGAGTGAACCTGAGCTTTGGTATTGGCACCCGCTTAACGTGCGATATTCCTCAGGTAAAACCTCTGAATATTGTTATTAAGCTGGTGGAATGTAACGGTAAGCCGGTAGCAAAGCTCTCCGACAGCCCGGGAAAAACCATCTGCCATGATAAAGCCTTCGTTCGCGCCTTGCGCAAAGCGTTCGATCTCCCGCAGATTAAAAAGGCCAGCTAAGCGCCTGGGGGAGCCTTAATGGCTCCCCCTCCCCTTATTTTTTCTTAATTCTTCTCTTTTGGCTGCGAAATTTACTTGTCTGATAGCGGATGGCAGGTAACATAGATATCCCCCCATAAGGGTGGACAAGTGTTTATTTTTTCCGACTATTAACAGAGAGAATATTATGAGCGTTGTGCCTGTAGCCGACGTACTCCAGGGCCGTGTCGCCGTTGACCAGGAAGTCACCGTGCGCGGATGGGTGCGTACTCGCCGAGATTCTAAAGCTGGCATCTCCTTCCTCGCCGTCTATGACGGTTCCTGCTTTGATCCTGTACAGGCCGTCATTAATAATTCTCTGCCCAATTACAATGATGACGTGCTGCACCTGACAACAGGCTGCTCCGTTATCGTGACCGGTGTTGTTGTCGCCTCACCGGGCCAGGGCCAGAGTTTCGAAATTCAGGCTTCTGCCATCGAAGTGACCGGCTGGGTTGAAGATCCGGATACCTACCCAATGGCGGCAAAACGCCACAGCATTGAGTATCTGCGCGAAGTGGCGCATCTGCGTCCGCGCACCAACCTGATTGGTGCCGTAGCTCGCGTACGCCATACGCTGGCGCAGGCGCTGCATCGCTTCTTTAACGAGCAGGGTTATTTCTGGGTCTCTACCCCGCTGATTACCGCGTCCGATACCGAGGGTGCCGGTGAAATGTTCCGCGTTTCCACGCTGGATATGGAAAACCTGCCGCGCACGCCGGAAGGCAAAGTAGACTTTGACAAAGACTTCTTTGGTAAAGAGGCCTTCCTGACGGTGTCCGGCCAGCTCAACGGCGAAACCTACGCCTGCGCGCTGTCTAAGATCTACACCTTCGGCCCAACCTTCCGTGCGGAAAACTCTAACACCAGCCGCCACCTGGCGGAGTTCTGGATGCTGGAGCCGGAAGTGGCCTTTGCCGATCTGGACGACGCTGCCGCGCTGGCTGAAGCCATGCTGAAATACGTGTTTAAAGCGGTGCTTGAAGAGCGCGCTGACGACATGAAATTCTTCGCCGAGCGCGTGGACAACGACGCGATTGCCCGCCTTGAGCGCTTCGTGTCCGCTGACTTCGCCCAGGTGGATTACACCGACGCGGTGGCAATCCTCGAAAAATGCGGTGAGAAGTTCGAGAACCCGGTTTACTGGGGCGTGGACCTCTCTTCCGAACACGAACGCTACCTGGCCGAGAAGCACTTCAAAGCGCCGGTTGTCGTGAAAAACTACCCGAAAGACATTAAGGCCTTCTACATGCGCCTTAACGAAGACGGTAAAACCGTTGCCGCAATGGACGTTCTGGCGCCGGGCATCGGTGAAATCATCGGGGGTTCCCAGCGTGAAGAGCGCCTGGACGTACTGGATGCGCGTATGGAAGAGATGGGGCTCAACCCGGCGGACTACAGCTGGTATCGCGATCTGCGCCGCTACGGCACCGTACCGCACTCCGGTTTTGGCCTCGGCTTCGAGCGTCTGATTGCCTACGTGACCGGCGTTCAGAACGTGCGCGACGTCATTCCGTTCCCGCGTACCCCGCGTAACGCCAGCTTCTAATCAGCATCAATCTCAATGGCCAGCTATGCTGGCCATTATTTTATTCTGCACTGTCAATTTTCGTCAGCGATAAGTCAGCTTCATTAAACATCAACCCCGCAAAAACCACTGCCTGTTACGTTTTATTTCCGCGAAATATCTGTCAACAAAAAAGAAACCACACCATCATTGCGCCTAATACAAATCTGAAGCATTAGCACAATTTTCAATCAATTTCACAGCCATCCAGAAGTCTTATTTAGCGTATAAGAAAAAACGACCCGTTGAAGGTTTGTTTATAGGACGCGCTTTTATCTAAATTAAAGATAAGCAATTCATATAGATAACCAAAGGAGAGCTGATTTGTTGACCATTCAGTTCTGAAATTTGAGGTGGTTCACAAAGTTCCTTAAATTACACAAATTCTTACACATTATTTCTTTTTGTTACTCAATCTTGATGTTTGTAGCATTTTCAGGCTAGCGAAACGGTTCGGTGAATGGAAAGATGCCTGTCAGACACATAAAGACACCAAACTCTCATCAATAGTTCCGGAAATATTTATTGACAGAATTTATTGGCGGCAGTGGCGAGTGTCATAAAAAAACCAATGAGGGTAATAAATAATGATGAAGCGCAATATTCTGGCAGCGGTGATCCCTGCCCTGCTGGTAGCCGGTGCAGCTAACGCTGCAGAAATCTATAACAAAGACGGCAACAAACTGGACCTGTACGGTAAAGCCGTTGGTCTGCACTACTTCTCTGATGATTCCGGCAACGATGGCGACAAAACCTACGCGCGTCTGGGCTTCAAAGGTGAAACTCAGATCAACGACCAGCTGACCGGTTACGGCCAGTGGGAATATAACTTCCAGGGTAACAACTCTGAAGGCAGCGACGCGCAGACCGGTAACAAAACCCGTCTGGCCTATGCTGGTCTGAAATTTGGTGACGCAGGCTCCTTCGACTACGGTCGTAACTACGGCCTGGTATACGACGTAATCGGTATTACCGATATGCTGCCTGAGTTCGGTGGCGACACTGGCGCGAGCGATGACTTCTTCGCTGGCCGTACCGGTGGCCTGGCAACTTACCGCAACAACAACTTCTTCGGCCTGGTTGATGGTCTGAACTTCGGCGTTCAGTACTTGGGCAAAAACGAACGTGACGACGCTGTTCGCTCTAACGGCGACGGTTGGGCAACGTCTATGAGCTACGAGTTTGACGGCTTCTCCGTACTGGGTGCTTATGGCGCTGCTGACCGTACCAACGCACAGCAGAACCTGGCATGGGGTAAAGGCGACAAAGCTGAGCAGTGGGCAACCGGTCTGAAATATGACGCGAACAACATCTACCTGGCAGCGCTGTACGGTGAAATGCGCAACGCAGCACGTCTGAGCAGCCGCGGCTTCGCTAACAAAACTCAGGACTTCTCCGTTGTTGCACAGTACCAGTTCGACTTCGGCCTGCGTCCGTCCATCGCTTACTACAAATCCAAAGCGAAAGACGTAGAGGGTATTGGTGACGAAGATTACATCAACTACATCGATGTTGGCGCAACCTACTACTTCAACAAAAACATGTCCACCTACGTTGACTACATGATCAACCAGCTGAAAAGCGACAACAAGCTGGGCATGAGCAGCGACGACATCGTGGCTCTGGGTATTGTTTACCAGTTCTAATCAGTACACCACGCTGTTATATGCATAAGAGACAGGGCTTCGGCCCTGTTTTTTTATGGCTGTCAGAAAATAATAGCGACTTTTGAAAAGCCGCACGCTTTTCATCGCAAACGGTTGGCATTTTGTAAATCTCCCGTTAACCTGATAGCGGATTTCACTTCTGTCATCACAATGGAACTTCGTCATGTTTGAGAACATTACCGCCGCTCCTGCCGACCCTATTCTGGGCCTGGCCGATCTGTTTCGTGCCGACGACCGCCCTGGCAAAATCAACCTGGGTATTGGTGTGTATAAAGATGAAACCGGCAAAACACCGGTTCTGACCAGCGTTAAAAAAGCAGAGCAGTATCTGCTGGAAAACGAAACCACCAAGAACTACCTCGGTATTGATGGTATTCCGGAATTCGGTCGCTGCACGCAGGAGCTGCTGTTCGGTAAAGGCAGCACCATTGTGAGCGACAAACGCGCTCGCACTGCGCAAACCCCAGGCGGTACCGGCGCGCTGCGCGTGGCGGCGGATTTCCTGGCGAAAAACACCTCCGTTAAGCGCGTCTGGGTAAGCAACCCAAGCTGGCCTAACCACAAGAGCGTCTTTAACTCTGCGGGTCTGGAAGTGCGCGAGTACGCCTATTACGACGCGGCAAACCACTCCCTGGACTTTGACGGCCTGCTGGCAAGCCTGAACGACGCGCAGGCGGGTGACGTAGTGCTGTTCCACGGCTGCTGCCATAACCCAACGGGTATCGATCCGACGCTGGAGCAGTGGGAGCATCTGGCGAAGCTGTCCGTCGAAAAAGGCTGGCTGCCGCTGTTCGACTTCGCCTATCAGGGCTTTGCCCGCGGTCTGGAAGAAGATGCGGAAGGCTTACGCGCGTTCGCTGCCGTTCACCAGGAGCTGATTGTCGCGAGCTCCTACTCCAAGAACTTTGGCCTGTACAACGAGCGCGTGGGCGCCTGCACGCTGGTTGCCGCCGATGAGCAAACCGTTGACCGCGCGTTCAGCCAGATGAAATCCGCGATCCGCGCCAACTACTCCAACCCACCGGCACACGGTGCGTCCGTGGTGGCGACCATTTTGAGCAACGACGCCCTGCGCGCTATATGGGAACAAGAGCTGAACGACATGCGCCAGCGCATCCAGCGCATGCGCCTGCTGTTTGTGAGCACGCTGGCCGAGAAAGGCGCCGACCGCGACTTCAGCTTTATCATCAAGCAGAACGGCATGTTCTCCTTCAGCGGCCTGACCAAAGAGCAGGTTCTGCGCCTGCGTGAGGAGTTTGGCGTTTACGCCGTGGCCTCTGGCCGCGTGAACGTGGCGGGCATGACGCCGGACAACATGGCGCCGCTGTGCGAAGCCATCGTCGCCGTGCTGTAATCATTCAGCGCCCATAAAAAAGCCTGCTTAGCGCAGGCTTTTTTTATTCGGTTACCAGACTGGCATTTCATCCTGAAGGAACGGATTATGCAGCCGCTCGTATCCGAGCGTTGATAGCGGTCCGTGACCCGGAATAAACGTTACGTCATCGCCAAGCGGCAACAGCTTCTGCTTAATCGACTGAATCAGCTGACCGTGATCGCCACGCGGGAAATCGCTGCGCCCTACGCCGCCTTTGAAAATCACATCGCCGGAAATCAGCAGACGCGACTGGTCATCAAAGAAAACGATATGGCCCGGCGTATGTCCAGGACAATGCAGCACCTGTAAAGCCACATTCCCTACGCTTATGCGATCGCCTTCGTTCAGCCAGCGATCGGGCGTTAACGGCTGACACTCATCCAGACCAAACATACGGCTTTGGGCAGGCAGTCCCTGCAGCCAGAACTCATCTTCTTTTTCCGGGCCAATCACGGGGATACCGTAATGTTGAGCCAGTTCAGCCGCAGCGCCCACATGATCAAGATGACCATGGGTGAGCAAAATCTGCATCAGCGTCACGCCGCTTGCTGCGACTTCCTGCTTGATTTTCTCAGCGTCACCGCCGGGATCGACAAGCGCGGCCAGTTTGGTTTGCTCGCACCAGATTAATGAACAGTTCTGGGAGAACGCGGTAACCGGAATAATACGATAGTTCATACTGCTCCTGTGTTTCGTTATTACCAGTGCCGAACCGGCCCGGTATCAATATGCACAAAGTTGCTGCTGGGGTAATATCCTACACCACCTGCGCGCATAGATAACGCAGCTTTGCGAATATTGGCTAACGAAACGCCTTCAATATGAAAGTCCATCGCCTGCCCTTTCGTGTGGTAGCTTTTTTTCGCTACGCCACGGCTATGGGCGCGCAGCTCGTTATTGGTATCAAGAGAGCGATAGCCGGAAATAAGCTGCACGGGCCTGCGGGTTCCAAGCATACCCTGTAGGCGGAACAGCTGATCGAAAAGTCCAGGGTCGATGGCTTTAACTTTATTCGCGCGGAAATCACGGAAAAAATGGTTAAGTCGAGCTAATTCATCCTGAATATAGCCTCTGCCATCGAAAAACTCCGCTTTAAGCGTTTCACCTGTATGCAGGTTATTTAGCGTTAATATGCGCGGTCGAGGTGTCGAGAGGGTGGCAAATGCTGGCGTCGGCAGGATGGCAGCAGCGCCCAGCGCAGCACCACCTAACGCCAGCAGTTTGCGGCGATTAGCGTCAAATTTGTCCATGATAATCAGGTCTACAGGTCAAAAGTTATCGTAAGTATGCATAGCGCACGATGGGCACCATAACTGGCTTAAACCTGTACGTCAAGGTGCCCAACCCCAGTAAACATGCGGCTTACAGCCAGATCGCCTAATGCTTACCATAACTTACGACAATCGTTTTCCCCGAACTACTTCATTTACCTGATTAATTGTTCCGCTTTTGGCAAAATTTGTGCGCCAGATCGCGCGGTGAGATCATAATTGTAAATATCTGTACGATATTGGGTGCGACCATCTTCTCCGACGAAGGCCGTCAGGTAATAAAGATTAACAGGAATATTTTGGCGAATATTCACGTAGCGCGTATTTCCTTCCTTAAGCGCATCGGAAATCCGCGCGTCGTTCCAGCCCGCATCCTGTAACAGCATATTTGCCAGCTCTGAGGCCTTATTCACGCGAACGCAGCCTGAGCTGAGCGCGCGAGTGTCCTTCTGGAACAGATTGTGGTTTGGCGTATCGTGAAGATAAATAGCGTCCGAGCTCGGCATATTGAATTTGTAACGCCCAAGCGAGTTGTGCGCGCCGGGTGCCTGCTGGAAGCGGAACGGCAGGTTAGATGCGGTGATCGTCGACCAGTCCACCATGTAAGGGTCAATGGCCTCTTTGCTGTTCCAGCCGCGCATCACCGTGTAGTTATGCCGTTCAAGGTATCCCGGGTCACTCCACAGCTTAGGCAGAATATCCTTACGCGCCAGCGTCGGCGGTACGTTCCACGGCGGGTTGACCACCACGTTATTCAACGCGCTGCTCATCATCGGCGTTTTGCGATCGGGACGACCGACAATCACGCGCGAGGCCAGGACTTCGCTCCCGTTCTGATAGTAAACCAGCGAGTACGCCGGGATATTTACCATAATGCCGGTCGACAAGGTGCCGGGCAGCAGCCGCAGACGCTGGATGTTCAGCGCCAGCACGCCGGCCCGCTGAGCAGGCGAAACGTTGAGCCAGTCGCGGGTGGACTGACCGATGACGCCGTCAGCGCCCAGCCCCTGCAGGGCCTGGAACTGCTTGACCGCAGCCACCAGCTCGCGATCGTATGCCGCCGGTTTATTACTCACGGCGCCTTTTCGTTCCTTCACCGGCGCCGAAGGGCTAACCACCGCGCTTTCTGGCTCGTCGCCGGGAAGCGCAATTTTGGGCCCCCCGTTCAAAATGCCGGAGCGCGCGAGGATTTCACGCAATGCAGGCACATCGCTGCTCCACTGCCCCGGACGCAGGGTGGCGGTAGCGCGCAGCTGCGGCCACGGACGAGAATCCGCCACCAGGTCCAGCAGGGACTGATGCATAGTGGCATATTGAGGGTGTGCGGGTGCCAGGCTCGCAATAAAGCGCGGCAGCTCGCCGTTATCGAGCGAAAGCTGCCACTGATTAATTACCGACAGCGCCGGCGTGGCAAGCTTGTAGGGCTTATCGCTATAGAGCCAGCGACCGCCGTTGACCGGGATGCCCGCAACGAACTGCAGATAACCCATCATGGCGTCGGACAGCACGACGTCGCGCGCCTGGCCGGTCACAGCCGAATCGGTCAATAGCTCAACCCAAGTGGTAAATTGCGGCTGGAAGCCCGCAATCGCCACTTCTGCCAGCTGCTGTTGAAACGCCCTGACCGCATCGCGATCTTCCCACATGGGCTTCATGTCGCGCGCCGCATACAAGAGCGTTAGCTGATTGATGTACGCAGGCGTGTAGCCGGAAGGCAGCCCTGTCATGAGCTGCTGGCGAAGTGATTCCGTATCAATACCTTCAGGCAGCGGCCTGATGCCGGCCATGATGGCCGTCGCCGGAGATTGCTCCAGCGGCTGCGACAGCGATGTCGGCTGCGCGCCCACGGTTGCGGAGCTGTCCGTCGGTACCATTTCAGGCTCGTCGGCCCGAGCACTTAACAGTGGAGCAAACATCACCGTCAGGCATAAACTCAGCGCGGACAGCTGATGACCACGATTTTTCTTTAGCAACATCCCTTGCCCCCTGTTTTTACGACATGCCCATCATTCTGGGGCTTTTCTTCATTATAGAAAGGCTTAAACGCTGTTGCCTTACCTTATGTAAAGAAGTTTAAAGATAACGCAGCCGGGTGTATAGGATAAGTGAAAAAAAAGCGGCGCTGATGCGCCGCTTGATGTCATGAACCGCGTTAAGACGCGTCGGCCGTACCCGGCAAGGATTCCGGCGGCTGCGGCGCAAAGCCCCGCAGACCGACAACGTGCACGTGCTCGGTATTCTGGAACACCTTACGCACCAGCTTGTACGTCGTGCCTTTTTCCGGACTGATGTTTTCCGGCGCCGCGATGATGAGCTGCATGTCGAGACGATCGCAAAGCTCAAACAGCGTAGCAATGGAGCGAGCATCCAGACGCGCCGCTTCATCAAGGAACAGCAGACGGCACGGAGAAATATCTTTTCCGCGCAGGCGGCGAGATTCGTCTTCCCAGCTCTGCACCACCATCACCAGAATCGACATCCCCGTACCGATAGCCTCACCCGTAGAGAGCGCGCCGGATTCCGCGCGCAGCCAGCCGTCAGAGCCACGGTTAACCTCAACTTCCATCTCCAGGTAGTTACGGTAATCCAGCAGCTCTTCTCCGATAGTTTGCGGCGTGCGCTGGCCCATATCGATCTGCGGGTTCAGGCGCTGGTACAGCTTCGCCAGCGCTTCAGAGAAGGTCAGACGGTTGCTGTTGAACAGATCCTGATGCTGCTCGTGCTGTTCTGAGAGTACGTCCAGCAGCGTAGCGTGCGCTTCACGTACGTTCACGTTAAGACGCACGCTGTTCACCTGACCAAACGACACGCTCTGCAGGCCCTGGTTCAGCTGACGGATGCGGTTCTGCTCGCGCTGAATGGTTTTGCGAATAATGTTCGCCACGCTGCGGGAGCTGATTGCCAGCTTTTGCTCGCGCGAGGTCAGCTCTTCCGTCAGGCGGCCCAGCTCGATTTCCATCTGCTCAATGGCTTCAACCGGATCGTCGGTGCGGATGATGTCCTGACGAATACGCTCGCGCAGGTGCTGATACACCGCCACGAAGAACTGAATCTTACGCTCCGGGCGTTTTGGATCTTCAGACATGCGCAGCACGTCGCGCAGGTGCTCGTTATCCGCCACCGCCAGGCGCAGCGCACCCAGCGCCTTATCCGACATGGAGCGCAGCTCGTCGCCGGAAAGATAGGCCAGCTCGCGACGGTGCAGACGACGCTCAACGCCGTTGTCTTTCACCATTCGCATCACAGCGCACCAGCCCGCTTTCGCGCTAACGACCTGCTCGCGCATTTCGTGATAGTCACGCTCCAGCTTGCGCAGCCGGCGGGTCAGGTTGTCCATTTCCGCTTCGCAGAAGGTGAGCGCTTTTTCCAGCTGGTTGCGGCGCGCGCGGTTGTTGCTGAGCTGAGCGTGCAGCTCGTCGCGACGAATACGCGCCCGCTCTTCCGCCCCGCTGTCGGCGCGCACGCCGATGTCCTGCAGCTCTTTATGCAGATCGTTTAACAGCTCCTTCTTGGTATCAAAGGAGCTTTTCAGCGAGGCCATGACCTGGCTGTACTGGCTCAGCTGCGCGGCGTGCGTACGCATGGCTTCACGAGCGCGCGTACGCTCCGCTTCGGCCTGCTCCAGACGCTGGCGCAGTTTCTCATTCAGATCGCTATTGCCGCTCAGCATTTCCGCCGAGTCAGAGTAGCCAAAGTGGGCGCGGCGCTGCACGACTTCGGTCAGGGCAAACGCCTGCTGACGCGCCTCGCGCTGCACCTGCTGTGACCAGGCGTAATCTTCTTTCAGTTGCTCATACTGCTCGGGGTCGCTTTGCAGAACGGAGACAACCGGCTCCAGCTTCGCCAGCTGGTTACCGTGCTGCTGCACGAAGCGCGCGGCTTCCTGCGCTTCGTCCAGACGTTCCTGGATTTCGTCCACGCGATCGGCCAGCGTATCATCCGCCAGCAGATTCAGGCGCGGCAGAATGCGGTTCAGCGCGGCAACGCCCTCTTTCGCCTGTTCGAACTGCACGCGGTTTTGCTGGTTATCATTTTCATGATTCGCAATCGCGCGCTCCAGCTCGCCGCGGCGGGTGTTGAGCTTGCGGATTTCCGCTTCCGGGTCGGCTTCAAACGCAACCGACAGGTGGCTGCCGATGAAGCGGCTGAAGGCCTGGTGAAGACGCTGCGTTTTCTGCACGTCAAACGACAGGGTCGCAAAACGTTCGGACAGGGTTTCGCGCTCGGCGTGAAGGCTTTCGATACGGCTTTCGCGCGCCGCGCGGCCAAACAGCGGAAGCTCCGGGAAGCGGGAATAACGCCACTGGCGATCGGCGATTTTGACCACCACCGCTTTTTCCAGCTCATCCACGCTGAAGACGCTGTCATCGAACGACTGCGGGTCCCCTTCGATCAGGTAGAGATCTTCCGGGCAATCTTCCAGACCGGCCAGCTGATCGGAAATCAGCGACAGATCCGGCACCACGATCGCGTTACGTGAAGGGCCATACAGCGCGGAGAAGTACGGCGCGTCGTCCAGACCAACGTCGTCGTAAATTTCCGAGAGCAGCACGCCGCCGAAGCGCTCTGCCAGGGTATTCAGGCGGGCATCTTCGGAGCCGCCCGGCTGGCTTAAGCGCTCAATTTCATCGTCAACGTCGCGCTTGCGAGCGCCAACTTCATCGCGTTCAACAATCGCCTCACGCTCGCGCTCCAGCAGCTGCTGCAGGTATTCGGTCACGTCCTGACTGGATTCAAACTCCTGGCCGCACTGCTCGCTGAGCTGGCTCAGGCTGCTTTGCGCCGCGAGCCACACCGGCGCGCGCTGCAGCAGGGTTTTTGACCGGGCCTGAAGCTGTTCCATCTCCTGGCGCAGCGTCATGCGCTGCTCGCTGGCGTTGGACACGGTGTCCGAGAGCGCCGCGATGCGCGCTTCCAGCTCCTGATGGAGGGCTTCGAGATCGTCGATATCGTAGCTTTTGCCCTGACGCTTGCAGAACTCAGCCAGCAGACGCTCGGCTTCCTGCTGCTCGCGCAGGCGTTGTTCCAGCTCGTTCAGGCGCATGCGCAGCGGCTGAACCTGCTCGGCCAGGTGACGCTGGTTCACGCCATCGCGCAGCAGCTCGCGGGCAACGTTCCACGCATCGCTTCGCGCGACGGGGCCGTTAATCGCCACGACAAGCTGATAAGCCTGCTCAAACTGGCTGTGCGCCGTTTGCGCCACGCTCATTTTCTGATCGAGCGCCAACAGCTTCTCGGTGGCTTCCTGCTCTTTCGCCTGGAAGGTCTCAAGCCATTCGTCAGCGCTGTCCGGCGTCAGGTCAGGCAGATGGCAAAGCTCTTTTGCCCGCTGCAGCGCCTGCAGCGCCTGGTTGTACTGAATCGCACGCGTCTGCTGGACGTCCAGCGCCTGCTGGTAATCGGCAAGCTGGCTTTTCAGCTCATCCACTTCCAGCTCGGCGGCTTCGGCGCGGGCTTCGTTCTCTTCCTGCATATCGGCGGCTTCCGCCACCACTTCGTTCTGCTCTTCGAGACGAATTTGAAGCTCGTCAAGATCCGCCTCATAGCGCTCGATTTTTTCCTGCTGGCGCAGCGCGGTTTGCACCAGGTTCAGGTGATCGCTGGCCGCCTGATAATCCGCTTCCAGATCCCCTTCGGCACCGTTGTGTTCGCCCAGCTCGCGCGCCATTTCAACGTGCTTGTACTGCTCGGCCACCAGCTGTTTGCGGGAGGTGAACAGCTCGCGGCGGTATTCCAGCGCCTGATCGAGATGAATGCGGCGCTCGTTGGCGTGACGCATGTAGTCCGCCGCCACGTAGTTGGTGGCTTCGTTGATCAGATGCTTGAACAGATCGCGGTCAGACTGGGTGACGCGGATCGCTTCCAGCGTCATGCGGTTTTCACGCAGCGCGGCTTCCATATCCTGGAAGGCCTTGCGCACGCCGCTGTTTTCCGGCAGCAGGTAGTCACGCAGCGAGCGGGTAATGGCGCTGGAAATACCGCCATACAGCGACGCTTCGATAAGGCGGTAGTATTTGCTGCGATCGGACGCCGTGCGAAGACGACGCGCCACCACGCCCAGATCGAACATCAGGGAGTGGTAATCGGTAATCGAGTTGAACTGCTTAAACTGAACGCCCTCGATGGCTTCGAGCTTGTCCTTCAGCTCCTGCAGCGTCAGCACGCGCGCCTGGCGTTCGTTCAGGGTTTCCGTCAGCAGCGCGGTAGGCTGCACGGAGGTTGGCAGCCCCTGGATCGCAAACGGTTTGATATCGACTTTACGATCGCGACCGGCAACCTGCTGGAGACGTACGCCGACCACCACGCGCTGGTGGCGAGAGTTGATCACGTCCAGTACGGAGTAGCAGACGCCGGCCTTCAGCTTGCCGTGCAGGCCCTTATCTCGGGAGCCGCTTGTGGCCCCCGCTTCGGTGGTGTTGCGGAAGTGCAGGAGGGTCAGATCGGGGATTAGGGCCGTCACAAACGCCGCCATGGTGGTGGACTTGCCCGCACCGTTACCGCCGGACAGCGTCGTTACCAGCTCATCAAGATCGAAGGTTCGCGCAAAGAAACCGTTCCAGTTAATCAGCGTTAGTGAGCGAAATTTACCGCGTTCAATCATTACTCTTCCTCCCCGCTATCCGGCTGATTGTCTTCATGCTCGTCATTGAGCTGCAGGTGATTTTCCACCGGCATCGCTTCCCCGTCGCGGATCATGCGCAGCTGTGCTTCACGCGCGTCGTCGCCCGCACGCACGTCGGCGCCAAAGCGGAACACGGACTCGGTGATGCGGAACTTGCTGCTGTCGTGGCCCATAAACCAGACCATCCCCAGACGACGCAGGCGGTTCAGGGAAGAACGAACCTTTTCCTGTAATTTCTGACGGTCAAGATCCGACCCCGTGGAGCGGTTGTTCACCAGCTTGAGCAGTTTGCTCTCATCCGCCAGCGTCAACAGCTCATCGTAAAGTTCCTGCTGGGTGAAGATACCTTCATTCGCCAGACGCTCGGGACTGAGATAGAGATAGCAAAGAATTTTGCCCACCATCATATCCAGCTCGGACAGAACCGAGCGCGGGATCAGCGTCGTGGAGCGCGGGCGCAAATAGAAGAAACCTTCCGGCGCGCGAATCAGCTCCACGTTATAGCGAGCGTAGAACTCTTCCAGATACTCCTGGAAGTCCATCAAAAAAGCGTGGTTGTCCAGCTCGTCAAGGCCAATGTGACGACCGGCACGCAGCTGGCTGTCCAGCGCCGGAAATAACGGATTCGCCAGCGCCTGCGCCATCTTAAGTGGCATCACTTGTTCAATATTTGTCAATGACATGCGCCTGTACCTTGGCTCCGTAATCGTTGATTGGCTGCCACTTCGGCGGCAACCCGGTAAAATCGGCTTGTGCAATACCCAGGCGCACGGCCTGGTCGACGACAATGCGGGCGATATCAAAATGGCGCGCACGCGGATATTGCGCAAGATACTCGCGCACCACGAGGCCCAGATCCAGCGGCACTTGTCTGGTTTTGTAGACCGCCAGCTGTTCTTCGATCATCGCCGCAAGCTGTTCGCGAATTTCGTTAAATTCTTCAAATTCCAGATCCGGCGGAAGTTCCCCGGTCACCTCTTCGTCGCGCAGCGCCATCTCTTCATCACGCATGTCGAGCAGACGATCGGCGTTGGCATAGGTGAGCGCCCACGGCGCATCGAAATAGGTTTGTACCGACTGGCGCAGCCGCTGTGCAAAGACGCGGTTTTTGTCCATATCGATGGCGGTACGAATAAACTTATGTACGTGCCGGTCGTAGCCGATCCACAGGTCGATGGACTGCTGGCCCCAGCTGATAATGCGGTCGAGCTTGCTTTGCAGATCGAAGACAAGGCGATCGACAAAGTGCAGATCGTCATGCGCCATCGTGGCATCCTGAATACGCAGCAGGTTGGCCTGCAGCTTATCGCCCGCCGCTTCCAGCGTATCCTGCAGCTCGCGCAGCGTGCCGGACGTTTCTGACAGCAGCATTTCGCAGCTAGAGATGGCCGCACGCCAGTCTTTGTTCAGCAGTTGGGCAATATCGTCTTTCACCTGCTGCTGCTGTTCGTCCATCAGGCGCTGGGTCAGATCGATGCTGTCAAAAATCTCGGCAACCGAGTATTTGAGCGGCGCATAGACGTTACGATGCCAGTGAAACTCATCGCCGTTTTCGTCCGCGGCGTCGGCAGCGCGCTTCAGCTCGCCCGCCACGATCGAGAGCTGCATGGAAAGACGCAGCGTCGAAAATTCGCGCTGGCGAATGTAATAATCCGTGATGCCGATGCCCAGCGGCGTCAGACGATAAATGGCGTTTCCTTCCGCCTGCTCGCTGGTAAAGCGGTTCAGCAGACGTTGACGCACCATATCGTTGATTGCGTTGTTGGCACGCACGCTAATGGTTTCGCTGGTTTGCTCAAACGCATCACTGACGTGGCGGAACGCGTCCACCAGTTCACCCTCGCTCATTTCACCATCCAGACGCTCGCCGTTCAGCGTGGCCACCGCCAGCAGGAATGAGAGCCTGTCGACCGGCAGCGAGATGGAGAAATCATTTTTCCTGGCCCAGGCAACCAGTTCGGGGACTGTCTGGGAAAATTCACTCATAGGTTATCCTTGCATCTGCGGTTTGCGAGCAGTGACATGTATATAACGGCCAAGGCTGATAAAGGGCTCCTGGCGGCAATACCGCGTTTCTAATTCTGTTAAGGTGTCAAAACAGTCACGCTGTTTATGTTTTTCACGCAGATAATCATGAAACACCCTCACGCCCGTCTTGCCGGTTATCTCCCAGCCGATCGCTTCAAGCCAGCCGTAGACCTGTTGAGGATCGCGCGGATAGTCCGGTGAAAGCGTGCGCTTTTTCTTTTTCGGCATCCCGACCTGCACATAGTCGAAATTACCCGCAACCATGTTGTGCATCAGGAAGCCGTTTGCATTGTAGAACATCAGCGACAGCGTGCCGCCGGGGCGCAGCATCGACCACAGCGCCTGTAGCACGCTTTGCGGATCGGCCACCCACTCCAGCACCGCATGAAACAATATCAGATCAACCTGGGTTTCCAAATGCTGTGCAATGTCCTGAGCGGCGCATTGTATAAAATGCATGTTGTCGCTCACACCTTTCTCTTCTGCTGCACGCGTCGCGCGCGCGACCATCTCAGCAGAAAGATCGCAAAGCGTGACGTGATGGCCGCGCTGCGCCATCTTTATGGCCGTTTGGCCTTCGCCGCCGCCCGCATCCAGCACGCGCAACGTTTGGCCGCCAAAACCCGCCAGGATGGTGTCCAAATCCTGCCAGAGGATCGTCTGGCGCAACTGCCCTTTGGTGGTGCCATAAATGTTGCGCGAAAACTTTTCCGCGATGTCATCAAAATTGCGATCCCGCATTGGGAGAGTTCCACTCGATAACTGCAAAACCGCTATTTTGTCATACCCGCGCGGAGAATGAACCTGTCTGGTGTAATATCACGGCTAATCACCTGCTATATGGTTAAAAAAGGAACCAAAAAGGATGCTTTTTACCCTAAAAAAATATGTCGGAGGCATGATGCTGCCTCTTCCGCTGCTGCTGCTGCTTATTGCGCTCGGCCTTGGACTGGTCTGGTTTAGCCGCTTTCAGAAAAGCGGCAAATCGCTCATCACCTTCGGCTGGCTGGCGCTGCTGCTGCTGAGCCTGCAGCCGGTCGCCGACGGGCTGTTACGCCCCATTGAAAACAGCTATCCGACATGGCAGGGAAATCAAAAGGTGGAGTACATCGTGGTGCTGGGCGGGGGCTATACCTGGGACCCAAACTGGGCGCCGAGTTCAAACCTCATCAACAACAGCCTCCCGCGCCTGAACGAGGGCATCCGCCTGTGGCTGGCAAATCCGGGCTCGAAAATAATCTTTACCGGCGCGGCGGCAAAAACGAATCCGGTGAGCACCGCCGAGGCGGGCGCCCGCGTTGCCGAGTCGCTTGGCGTGCCGCGCTCGGCCATTATCACACTGGACAGCCCGAAGGATACCGAAGAGGAAGCGGCAGCGGTGAAGCAGGCGATCGGCGATGCGCCCTTCCTGCTGGTCACCTCCGCATCGCACCTGCCAAGAGCCATGATTTTCTTTGAGAATCAGGGATTGCATCCGCTACCTGCCCCGGCCAATCAGCTGGCGATCGACGCGCCGCTGAATCCGTGGGAACGGGCGATCCCATCCCCGGCCTGGCTGATGCACAGCGATCGCGTGGGCTACGAGACGCTGGGACGCCTCTGGCAGTGGCTCAAAGGCTCGTCAGGCGAGCCACGGCAGGAGTGATTTTGTCGCCAGATCGAAGTTGGCGCGGTTGAACCGCCCGGTATTAACCAGCTGCGCCACTTCATCCCACAGCAGATAGAGCCAGCGCCGCCAGAGAAAGGCCTCCGCCACGGGCGCGCGCTGCAGATAGTGCCACAGCAAATCTTCGGCTAAGCCGCTTTCGCTCAGCCTGAAAAGCTCATATTCGCGCGGTGCCCAGAGCATAATGCCCGGCCCTACCATCGCCAGCAGCTGGTCGCTGCGCGAGTCCTTTAGCATACTGCGCAGCGTGAAGTTGCCATGCACCAGCACGCAGTTGTCGTTAAAGCCTTCAAACAGCGCGGGCAAGCACTCGCGGGTGCGGAACAAAATGCGTTTGTCCTGCATCGTTAAGCCGGTATTGCTGAACTGGTTAAGCGTTCCCCACAGCACCTCCACCCGCTGGCGATACCAGAGCGGCCACAGGTTTTCCTGGGTGCTGTCGACGGCCCCCACCAGCCCGCGGCTGTCCTGACGATGCCAGGCCAGCAGCCCCTCGACGATCTGGTCCTTAAGCTGCTCCCAGCGTTCCGGCGTTCGCGCCGGCGCCTCTACGGGCACGCCGCGCAATCGCTCAATAAGCAGGACGTCCGGGCCGGGATGCTCCTCATGCGTCATTACGCCGTAGACCGTTGGCATGCGCACCGTTCCTTCACGCGCCAGCAGCGACATTTTCCAGGCGAGCTGCCTTGCCACGCCCGGTGAGGTAAAGCTCCTCGCCAGCAGCGGCATTGGATTTCCCTGACTGTCATACAGCGCCCATAGCGCGGTATCCGCTTTTTCATTCACACACTCGACCCGGCTCAATTTTTCGCCAAGCAGATGGCTGAGTTCAGCACGCAGCTGTTCCATATGAGATTACCCCCATGAAGACTACTGCTTTTATAATGAGCGTGCTAAGGGCAGATGTCACCCGGAAGCGATCAAATAGGGGAAAGAAAACAATCTGGAGGGGAGCTATCCCCCCCGAACGAGGGGATAGCAGCAACATTAACGCATTTCGGCGCGTACGCGCTCAAGATCTTCAGGCGTATCAACCCCGGTGCCGGGCACTTCCTGAGCGACCGCGACGTGGATCTTTTCGCCGTACCACAGCACGCGAAGCTGTTCGAGCATTTCGATATGTTCGAGCGGGCTGGGGGCCCAGGTCACGTAGCGGCGAATAAAGCCCGCTCGATAGCCGTAAATTCCCAGATGGCGCAGGAAGGTGTCGCCAATGGTCTCTTTTGACGCGGCAAAACGATCCCGATCCCACGGGATGGTGGCGCGGGAGAAGTAAAGCGCGTAGCCCTCTGCGTCCATGACCACCTTTACCGCGTTAGGATTAAAGGCTTCTTCAACGTGATGAATGGGCACCGCGAGCGTGGCCATTCCCACCTGGCGCTGGGAAAGGTTCTCCGCCACCTGACGAATGATAACCGCCGGGATCATTGGCTCATCGCCCTGCACGTTAACAATAACCGTGTCGTCGCTAAAGCCGCATTTTTCGACCACTTCAGCCAGACGCTCCGTACCGGACTGGTGATCGGCGCGAGTCATGCACACTTCACCATCCGCCGCTTCCACCGCGCGCGCCACGTCCGGGTGATCGGTGGCAACGATAACGCGATCGGCACCCGATTCGCGCGCGCGCTCGAGCACATGCACGATCATCGGCTTGCCGTTAATGTCGACCAGCGGCTTGCCCGGCAGGCGGGTAGACGCATAGCGCGCAGGAATAATGACGACAAAACTCATGGTCTGCTCTCTTCTGCGGCCAGGGAGCGGGCTTCGTTTTCCAGCAGGACCGGAATACCGTCGCGCAGCGGGAATGCCAGGCTGTCGAGCTTGCAAATCAGCTCCTGTTTGTCCTGGCTGTAGTAGAGTTTGCCGTTGCACACCGGGCAGGCAATAATTTCAAGTAAACGGTGATCCATAGTTCCTCCGTATGGGTAATCGCTAAAGCTTACCACATTCTTTTTTCAGGCAGTGCCTGTTTCCCAGCCGCTCAGGCAGGTGGTGAATAGCCCGTCCGGCAGGCGCGACAGCGTGACCTCGCGAGCATCCTGCCAGAGCGCAAATTCGCTAATGGCGCTGAACAACCCTTTCTCCAGCGTCGCGGTCACTTTTATCCCCTCTTCAAGATATAGGGCGATAACCTCAAGAACGCCCGTTTTACGGTGCATTTTGGCATCCATACGCCCCACAAGGCGCCCTTTGTGCAGCAGAGGCAGGACAAAATAGCCGTACTGACGCTTTGGCGCAGGGGTATAGCACTCCAGCCGGTAGGTGAAATCAAACAGCTGTTCGGCGCGCTTTCTGTCCCAGACCACCGGGTCGAACGGCGAAAGCACCGCGCTGTGGGTGGCCTGAAGCTTTCCGGCCTCTGCCTGCGCCAACAGCGGGAACAGATCTTCATGCAGCCACATTTCACCCAGCGTCTCGACAGCAACGGGGATTACCTTTTGCTCGCGCTGCCACGCATCCAGCAGCGGTCCGAGCGCAGGCTGACGCAGGCGGTAGTAATCTGCCAGCCACTGTGGGCGAAAAATGCCAAGACTCCGGGCGCTGTTCTCCAGCATGAGGGCTTCTGCCGCCGTCTGGGTCAGCAGGTCGCGCTCATCGTCCCAGCGCGGCATAACGCGATGCGTAAGGTCGTAAACGCGCTGGAAATTACGCCGCTCAACCACCATGACCTTGCCTGAGGTAAATAATCCCTCGAGATGGCGCTTGTGCGGCTTCCATTCCCACCAACCGCTGGCCCCTTTTTGCGGATACTCAAAGTCAGCGGAGCGTACGGGGCCGTTTTCCTCGATATGCGCGATAAGCTGGTCGATTTCAGCGGCGTGCTCTTGCATCCACTCCTGGCGATATTTCCAGCCCATTTTGTCCGGGGAGAGCATGCGGTGGCGAACAAGCGCGAAATCACTGCGCGGGAGAAAGCAGGCTTCGTGCGCCCAATACTCCATGAGTTCGCCCCGGCTGAGCGCATTGTCCAGCCACTGCGGCGAATAATCGCCCAAGCGGCTAAACAGCACCAGGTACGGGCTGCGGGCCACAATATTAATGGTGTCGATTTGCAGCAACGACATGCGCTGAATAGTCGGGAGAATATCGGTGGGCTTTGCGCGTCTGCGGGGCTTCTTCAGCAGCCCCTGCGCAGCAAGATGCAAATGACGCGCTGCCGAAAGAGAGAGTTGCGGTAAAGACATGCGTTTTCCTGTCAGTCAAAGCGCCGTCAGAACCGCATAAGCCGTTAATGCACCAGCGCTATCAGTTCATTGAGCAATTGTTCCGGCTGCTCGCCGCTGAGTTCGGCGTCAACCGGCAGATACCACCAGTGGGGTTGTGCGAAGGCGCGACATTTTACCGCGTCTTTTTCGGTCATGATTAGCGTCTGGCCGGGGACCGTAAACGCCTTAACCTGTTCCGGCGTCAGCAGCTGATGATCGGCCAACGGGATGCGTTTTTCAAGCCGGGCACCGCATTGCTCAAGCGTCGTAAAGAAGCGCGGAGGATGGCCTATCCCAGCCATCGCCACCAGGGACGGGAGCTGTGAGATCTCCCTACGTTCCCCGGTGAGCAGATTCACCGCACGTCCGGGCCGCAGCAGCATGGCGATCTCGCTTGGCTTTGCCACGCCGCCGTTAACGATTACCGCATCAACGGTCTTGAGGCGCGACGCACGCTCGCGCATCGGGCCGGCGGGTAACCACCAGCCGTTACCAAAGCGACGCACGCCGTCAATGACCACGATTTCCTTGTCCCGCGCCAGCGCGTAATGCTGTAGGCCATCGTCAGTAATTATAATTTGCACGGCGTGTTCGGCCAGAAGCGCCCGTACGGCCTCGCTGCGCGCTGGTGATACGGCAACCGGCGCTCCCGTGCGCTGATAAATCAGCACCGGCTCATCTCCGGCTTCCTCAGCGGTGGTTTGCGGGTTCAACAGCAGCGGATAGCGTGCCGCTTTGCCCCCGTAGCCACGCGACACCACGCCAGGGCGGATCCCGCGCTTTTGAAGCTGCTCTACCAGCCAGATCACAACCGGCGTTTTACCGTTACCACCCGCCGTGAGATTGCCCACTACCACCACGGGCACCGGCGCGCGCCAGGCGCGTTTCAGCCCCAGACGGTAAAGCAGCCGAATGCCGCCGCTCACCAGGCCGTACAGCCAGGAGAGCGGTAACAGCAGCAGCCACAGAGGAGACTCCCCTGCCCAGATGCGTGCAATCATTCGCCGAACTGCATCTTATGAAGCTGAGCGTAGACGCCGCGATGGGCCAGCAGGTCCGCGTGGCTTCCGCGCTCGACAATCACGCCATCTTCAACCACAACGATTTCATCCGCCTGCTCGATAGTTGACAAGCGGTGCGCAATCACCAGCGACGTGCGGTTCTTTTGCAGCTCGTCCAGGGCGGACTGAATAGCGCGTTCGGATTCGGTATCCAGCGCCGAGGTGGCTTCATCAAGAATAAGAATTGGGCTATCGCGAAGCAGCGCGCGCGCAATGGCGATACGCTGGCGCTGGCCGCCGGAGAGCAGCACGCCGTTCTCGCCAATAATCGTATCCAGGCCGTTATCCATTTTGTTGATAAAGTCCATCGCGTAGGCCATACGCGCGGCATTCTCGATCTGCTCGCGGCTGTACTCTTCCGTACGCGCGTAGGCGATGTTGTTGGCGACCGTATCGTTAAACAGGTGCACGTTCTGAGAGACCAGCGCGACCTGGTTACGCAGCGACTGCAGGGTGTATTCCCGCAGGTCGTGTCCGTCTAAGAGAATTTCGCCTTCGTCGATATCGTAAAAACGCGTGATCAGGCTGGCAATCGTTGACTTACCGGAACCTGAACGGCCCACCAGCGCAACGGTTTTCCCCGCAGGAATGGAGAGATCAATCTTGCGCAGCGCCGGTGCTTCGCGGCCCGGGTAGGTAAAGGTCACGTTGCGGAACTCAAGATCCCCTTTCGCACGGGTGATCTCGCGCTGGCCTTCGTCTTTTTCCTGCTCGGAGTCCAGGATGCTGAACAGCGTCTGGCATGCCGCCATCCCGCGCTGGAACTGCGCGTTGACGTTGGTCAGGGATTTCAGCGGACGCATAAGCGCAATCATCGATGAGAAGACGACGGTGATGGTGCCCGCAGTGAGGGTTTCCATTACGCTTGGGAAGCTGGCCGCGTAGAGCACGAACGCCAGCGCCAGAGAGGCAATCAGCTGGATGATCGGGTCGGAGATTGAAGACGCAGAAACCATCTTCATGCCCTGCAGGCGCATTTTGTTGCTGACCTTATCAAAGCGCGAGGTCTCAACCTGCTGGCCGCCAAAAATAAGCACTTCTTTATGCCCTTTCAGCATTTGTTCAGCGCTGGTCGTCACCTGCCCCATCGTGTTCTGCATATTCTTACTGATATTGCGGAACCGCTTGGACACCACGCGGATCGCAATGGAGACAATCGGCGCCAGGACAATGAGGATAATCGACAGCTGCCAGCTGTAGTAGAACATCATGATAAAGAGGCCGATGATCGAGGCGCCTTCACGCACCACGGTAATCAGCGCGCTGGAAGACGACGACGCGACCTGCTCTGAATCATAGGTAATGCGCGACAGCAGCGTCCCGGTGGACTGCTTGTCAAAGAACGCAACCGGCATGCCCATCATGTGGCTAAACAGCCGACGGCGCATGGTCATAACCACCTTTCCGGATACCCAGGAGATGCAGTAGCTGGAGATATAGCTGGTGATACCGCGCAGGATCATCAGTCCAATAACCACCAGAGGCATCCATAGCAGCACTGAGCGATCCGTTTTACCAAAACCGTCATCCAGTAACGGTTTAAGAAGCGATAACATAAAAGTATCGCTGGCTGCGTTGAGGATTAACGCTACGCCCGCCACGATCAAGCCTGCTTTAAAAGGTGCAATCATCGGCCAGAGTCGGCGGAACGTTTGCCACGTGGAGAGATCTTTGTCGTTATGCATTCAAAAAACCAGCATTTGTTGAAATAGCCGCATATTCTACCCGTTATCGACGGGCGCGCCAAACCACTGATGATACCAACGCGGTAAAAATTGATCGCGTAAGCGCCGCATTAGCCAGCCATGTCGCGAAAACGTCACCGAAATTTGCCCGCTCTGAGGGGTATCGAACCATGCGTAGCCCTCTTTTTGATAGCGTTTCACTACGCGTGATGACGGAAATCGCCAGGCGTTATATCGCGCCGCGGAAGCCAGCGCCAGGCTACCGGCAGCGCGCTGAATCAGCGGCGACGAAGAAGAGGTATTGCTGCCATGGTGCGGCACCTGGATAAGTGTAGACGTAAGATATTGCCAATGGTGGCTTAGCATCGCCCGTTCAGCCTGCGCTTCAATATCGCCGGTCAGTAGTACGCTTTGTCGCCCGTCGTCGACCTTTACCACGCATGAGCGGTTGTTCCCCTGCTGTCGATAATCCGCCGAGGGCCAGTGCACCGTAAAGGTCAGGCCCTGCCACTCCCAGCGCTCGCCGCGTAAGCATGGCTGATGCCCAGCACGCTTCAGCGGGCTTTTTATCCACATCCCAGGCCATGCGGCGTGAAGAGACGATAACCCTCCGATATGATCGGCATGTTCGTGGCTAATGATGACGCCTTCCGGCGTTAGGTGGTGCCAGCGCAGCCAGGGAATAATAATTTGCTGCGCGCTGTCACCGCCCGGCCACGCAAGCCCCGTATCGTAAAGTATCGCATGCCCGTTTCGCTCGATGACCATCGCCAGCCCCTGCCCTACATCAAGCATGTGCAACGTCCAGCTATCATCCCTTTTGTCCCGCCAGAGTGGGAAGATGAGCACGGCGCCCAGCGCCAGACAAACGGCGGGAACGGAACGCCATGAACGCAAACGCCATCCAATTACAACCAGCCAGGGCGCAACGGCCAGGAGCTGCCAGCGCCCGTCGACGTCCAGCCAGCCGTTTGGCAGCTGTTGTAAAAGCCAGAACAGCACGGCCAGCGATTTGTCCGCCATCCACCAAACGGCCAGCTCAAGGTGAGCCAGGGGGAACAGGTGCAGCAGCATGCCGGCCAAAATCAGCGGCACCGAGATAAACGTTACCAGCGGGACCGCGAAAAGATTGGCAACGAGTGAAGAGAGGCTAATGCCATGAAAGAGGGAAACCTGTAAAGGCAGCAGCAGACATAGCATTCCCAGCTGCAAATGCAGCAGGTTTATCATCGGCTTTACGACGCGAGGTAAACGCCAGGCCGGTAGCGGAAGCCATTGATACCAGAATATAAGGGCCGCGACCGCAAAAGCGGAGAGCATCAGGCTTTGAGAGAGGACCGCCAGCGGATCGACAAACAGGATCGCCGCCACGCAGCCTGACCAGACCAGCCAGGGGGACCACTGCCTGCCGCTCATCTTTAAAAGCGCAAGCACGATCAGCCCAACCGCCGTGCGAAGCGCAGGGGGCTGTAATCCGGTCAGCCAGGCGTAAAAGAGGGCAAAACCGGTACCGGCAATGAGCGGCATCCGCCAGTCTATCCATCGACAGGGAAGCAAAAATTGTATCCCCCGTGCAAGCAGCCACACGATGGAGGCCGCTAGCGCTATATGCAGCCCTGATATCGCCATCAGGTGCAGCGTTCCGGTTTCACGCATCAGATTTTTTACGTCTGCTGAAACGGCCAGGCGCTCCCCCATTCCCAACCCCAGAATGACGCTCCCCCACGGGTAGGTTGAAAGCGTTGAAGTCAGCGAGCTGAGATACTGCGTACGCAGGCTACAGGACGCATCGATGACTTCTGCATGCGTAAAGCGCCCCGTCAGCGGCTGGTGCTGCGCCAGCGCCGCGCGCTGTGAGTCATAGCCGCCATCGTTTAGCTGACCGTGAACGGCCCGCAGGCGTACGGTCATTGCCCAACGCTGTCCGGCGCAGGCGGGCTGCGGCAGGTAGTTGCCGTACAGGACGATCCCGGTTCTACCGTACCACGAAGCGTGATCAAGGCTGACAATGCGTCCTTTGTGCGTGGTTGCGCCATCGGTCTCGGTGATGACCACCTCAACATGCTTCGGCCCTTTCGTAAGGTGCTCCGTTGGCCAGACCACCTCCTGCGCAGCCAGTATTCCCCAGGCGAAAAAAAGTAGACCCAGCTGCACATAGCGCAGCCTGCGGAAGGGGAAAAATGTGAGTGCAAAGGCGAGCGCAATAAGGGTCCATATCGTCGGCATATCAGGCAGAGACGGCAGCCATAGCAACGGGATAATGGACAAAATCAGACAAACGCTTACGGCGGCAATACTCATTGGACCTCCCTGTTTTGGGAAGTGTGAGGGTTGTGCCGTGAAATGTCAGAGCGAATAGAACGGTTTTACGAGAAGCGCCGGCAGAAATATAGCCGCTTACAGCAGCGGACAATCACAACTGCGAGATGGCTTCCAGTACGGAACGCCGGACACAAAAAAAGCACCCGCAGGTGCTTTTCTGTTGATAACCAAGTCAGAGACTCAGTTGCCGTAAATATTGGCGCGATCGCGCAGCTCTTTACCCGGCTTAAAGTGTGGAACGTATTTACCTTCCAGCTCGACTTTATCGCCAGTCTTCGGGTTACGCCCGGTGCGTGGAGCACGATAGTGCAAAGAAAAACTACCGAAACCGCGGATTTCAATGCGCTCGCCCTGGGCAAGAGTGGTGGCCATATGCTCCAGCATCTCTTTTACAGCATCTTCCACGGCTTTTGCCGGGACATGCGGCTGCTGACTGGCAAGTCTTTCAATCAATTCTGACTTGGTCATGATTCCTCCGGTTCCTTTCAAACCAATTAGCTTGATAGCTCATTAAACAAGGGCGGCCGTAGCCGCCCTTTGTTATTGATTACAGGACGAATCCTGCAATCTGTCAAGTCCGCTTCTTACCCTTATCACTGTAAATGCGTTACAGCTCAAAGGAAGCCAGAACTTGAATTACTCGCCTTTAGCTGCTTTGAAAGCTTCAGCCATTGCGTTGTTAGAGAAGTTTGCATCTTCCTGTTTGTTAACAGTTGCGATTGCATCTTTCTCGTCAGCTTCGTCTTTAGCACGAACAGACAGGCTGATTGCGCGGTTCTTACGGTCAACACCGGTGAACTTCGCTTCAACGTCGTCGCCAACGCTCAGAACCAGAGTGGCATCTTCAACGCGGTCACGTGAAGCTTCGGAAGCGCGCAGGTAACCTTCAACGCCGTCAGCCAGTTCTACGGTTGCGCCTTTCGCGTCAACTGCAGTCACTTTACCGTTTACGATTGCGCCTTTCTTGTTCAGTGCAACCCAGTTGTTGAACGGATCTTCTGCGAGCTGCTTAACGCCCAGGGAGATACGCTCACGCTCTGCGTCAACCTGCAGAACAACTGCAGCGATTTCGTCGCCTTTTTTGTATTCACGAACTGCTTCTTCGCCTGCAACGTTCCAGGAGATGTCAGACAGGTGAACCAGGCCGTCGATGCCGCCGTCCAGGCCGATGAAGATACCGAAGTCAGTGATAGACTTGATTTTACCTTCAACACGGTCACCCTTGTTGTGGGTTTCCGCGAACTGCTGCCATGGGTTGTTTTTGCACTGCTTCAGGCCCAAGGAGATACGACGACGTTCTTCGTCGATATCCAGAACCATCACTTCCACTACATCACCAACGTTAACAACTTTGGATGGGTGGATGTTTTTGTTGGTCCAGTCCATTTCGGAAACGTGCACCAGGCCTTCAACGCCTTCTTCAATTTCAACGAAGCAGCCGTAGTCGGTCAGGTTGGTAACGCGACCAGTCAGTTTAGTACCTTCTGGGTAACGCTTAGCGATAGCTACCCATGGATCTTCGCCCAGCTGTTTCAGGCCGAGGGATACACGAGTACGCTCGCGGTCGAACTTCAGCACTTTAACAGTGATTTCGTCGCCCACGTTCACGATTTCGCTTGGGTGCTTAACGCGTTTCCACGCCATGTCGGTGATGTGCAGCAGGCCATCAACGCCGCCCAGGTCAACGAATGCGCCGTAGTCAGTGAGGTTCTTAACGATACCTTTGACTTCCATGCCTTCCTGCAGGTTTTCCAGCAGCTGATCGCGTTCTGCGCTGTTTTCGGATTCGATAACGGCACGACGGGATACAACAACGTTGTTACGCTTCTGGTCCAGCTTGATTACTTTGAACTCAAGCTCTTTGCCTTCCAGGTGCAGGGTGTCACGGACTGGACGAACGTCTACCAGTGAACCTGGCAGGAACGCACGAATACCATTCAGCTCAACAGTGAAGCCACCTTTAACTTTGCCGTTGATAACACCGACCACAGTTTCAGCTTCTTCGTAAGCTTTCTCCAGCGTGATCCATGCTTCGTGACGTTTAGCTTTCTCACGAGACAGCAGGGTTTCGCCGAAGCCGTCTTCTACTGCGTCCAGTGCAACGTCAACTTCGTCACCAACCTGGATTTCCAGCTCGCCCTGGGCGTTTTTGAACTGCTCTGCCGGAATGGCGGACTCAGATTTCAGACCGGCGTCAACCAGTACTACGTCTTTGTCGATAGCAACAACAACACCACGAACGATGGAACCCGGACGGGTTTCGATTGTTTTTAAGGATTCTTCAAATAGTTGAGCAAAAGATTCAGTCATGTTTAATCTTCAGGTTAATATTAACGTCCACCTGGCTCCGTGCCGGATGGGGTTGTTTCACATACCCGCCGTCAATCCTTTGCAGCGGGGGTACTGCTAAATCGGTCGCGATTACGCGAGTGCCAGTTTTTGGCGCGCATATTGTAGCGCTTTTTCAATCACTTGCTCAATAGTTAAACTGGTTGAATCCAGAACTAATGCATCTTCTGCAGGAACAAGTGGGGCGACGGCGCGGTTACGATCGCGGTCATCGCGCTCTTTTATCTCGGACAAAAGGCGATCAAAGTTAACACTAAACCCCTTTTCCTGCAACTGAAGCATACGTCGCTGAGCGCGTTCTTCCGAAGAGGCGTCGAGGAAAATTTTTACAGGAGCCTCTGGGAAAACTACGGTTCCCATGTCACGACCGTCGGCGATCAGCCCTGGTGCTTCGCGGAACGCTCGCTGGCGGCGTAAAAGCGCCTCGCGAACGCGTGGGAAAGCAGCCACCTGTGAGGCCGCGTTGGCCACTTCCTGGGTACGGATTTCACCGCTGACGTCTTCCCCTTCCAGAATCACTTCAAGGTTGCCATCGGTTGAGACAAAACGTACATCCAGATGCGCAGCCAGCGGTACCAGCGCTTCTTCAGAGGCAACATCCACATGGTGATGCAGCGCTGCCAAAGCCAGCACGCGATAGATTGCTCCCGAATCTAACAGATGCCATTGCAATGCTTCTGCCATCGCTTTGCACAAGGTTCCTTTCCCTGCGCCACTTGGCCCATCAATGGTGATTACCGGGGCAACTGCCGTCATCGTTTTCTCCTTAATAAAGGCATACCGTTAACATGAACGCCGCGCATTATACGCGCCAACGTGCGCAACTGTTACCTTTGCGTGCAAAATACGGAATGAATGAAGCTGAGTGTAGAAGAAACGTGCGAAGATGAACGTCAGGAAGCGTAAGGAAATGCCGCACCGGGCGATGCGGCAAAACGTTATCAGGCCAGCGTGCTAATGCGCGCCAGCTGTTCGAAGTAGTCCGGGAAGGTTTTTGCCGTACATTTCGGGTCGAGGATCGTCACCGGCGTGTCGGACAACGCCACCAGCGAGAAGCACATCGCCATGCGGTGATCGTTATAGGTGCCGATTTCGGCAAACTGCAGCTTTGCCGGCGGCGTGACGCGAATGTAGTCTTCACCCTCTTCCACTTCTGCGCCCACTTTGCGCAGCTCGGTCGCCATCGCGAACAGGCGGTCGGTTTCTTTCACACGCCAGTTGTAGATGTTGCGCAGCGTGGTGGTGCCTTTGGCAAACAGCGCCGCCGTGGCAATGGTCATGGCCGCGTCCGGGATATGGTTCATATCCATATCAATGGCGTTAAGCTCGCCGCGCGTACAGGCGATGAAGTCCTCGCCCCAGGTCACCAGCGAGCCCATTTTCTCCAGCACGTCTGCAAAGCGGATATCGCCCTGCACGCTGTTGCGGCCAATACCGGTCACTTTTACGGTACCGCCTTTAATCGCGCCTGCCGCGAGGAAGTAGGATGCTGAGGAAGCATCACCTTCAACGAGATAATTGCCCGGAGACTGGTACTGCTGTGCGCCGCGCACCACGAAGCGCTGGTAAGACTGGTTATCCACCTCAACGCCGAAGGTTTTCATCAGGTGCAGCGTGATATCAATGTACGGCTTAGAGACCAGCTCCCCCTTGATGGTAATTACGGTATCTTGCGGTGCCAGCGGTGCCGTCATCAGCAGCGCGGTCAGGAACTGGCTGGAGACGCTGCCGTCAACTTCTACGCTGCCGCCGGTGAAGCCGCCGCGCAGGCGCAGCGGCGGATAGTTTTCCTGCTCAAGATAGTCAATCTGCGCGCCGCCCTGACGCAGGGCATCCACCAGATGGCCGATCGGCCGCTCTTTCATGCGCGGCTCGCCGGTCAGCACAACGTTGCCGTTGCCCAGACAGAGCGCAGCAGCCAGCGGACGCATAGCCGTTCCGGCATTCCCCAGAAACAGCTCAAGCTCTCCTGTCGAACGCAGCGCGCCGCCGTTGCCGGTCACTTCACAACGGGTACGATCGTCAGACAGCGTATAGTGAACTCCCAACGCTTTCAGCGCATTGAGCATATGGCGCACGTCATCGCTGTCCAGAAGATTGGTGAGGACGGTGGTGCCGTTTGCCAGAGCTGCCAGCAGCAGCGCGCGGTTCGAGACGCTTTTTGAACCTGGCAGGTTAATGGTGCCGTCTACGCGCGCGATAGGTTGTAACGTCAGGGATTCCATGAAACTTAACTCTCAACTCGACATAATAAAAACCCCGCAGCGGAGCCGCGGGGGTGAAAAACTGCGAAATTAACCATGACGACGTTCGAAGTCGACCATGAAATCGGTTAGCGTTTTGACGCCTTCCAGCGGCATCGCGTTATAAATGGAGGCGCGCATGCCGCCCACCACGCGGTGACCTTTCAGCGCGTGTAGACCGGCCGCGAAAGACTCTTCGAGGAAGACTTTGTCAAGACTGCTGTCCGCCAGCTGGAACGGCACGTTCATGCGTGAGCGGTTGGCTTTGGCAACGTCGTTGCGGTAGAAGTCGCTCTTATCAATCACGCCGTACAGCAGCTCGGCTTTTTGCTGATTGATCTTGTCCATCTGCGCCACGCCGCCCTTTTGCTTCAGCCATTTGAAGACCAGGCCGGAGAGATACCAGGCAAAGGTCGGCGGGGTGTTGAACATCGAGTCGTTGTCGTTCAGTACGGAGTAATCCAGGATCGACGGGCATGATGTATGCGCTTTGCCCAGCAAATCTTCACGTACGATAACGATTGTCAGGCCTGCAGGGCCGATATTTTTCTGTGCGCCCGCGTAGATCGCGCCGTAGCGGCTGACGTCCAGCGGCGTAGAAAGAATGGTGGAAGAGAAATCCGCGGTCACGATCACATCTTCGCCAAAGTTTGGCTCTTCGTGAATCGCGATGCCGTCGATAGTCTCGTTCGGGCAATAGTGAAGGTACGCCGCGTCACGGGAAAGCTGCCATTCACTCATCGGCTTCACGGCGCGCAGTCCGTCAACGGTCAATTTGGCGTCGATAACGTTTGGCGTGCAATATTTGTGCGCTTCTTTCACCGCGCTGGCCGCCCAGTAACCTGCATCAACGTAGTCGGCGGTGGTTTTGTCGCCCAGCAGGTTTAACGGGATACCCGCAAACTGACCGCGGCCGCCGCCGTGGCAGAACAATACTTTGTAGTTCGAGGGGATGTTCAGCAGATCGCGAAAATCCTTTTCTGCCTCTTCCGCCACCTGGATAAACTCTTTTCCACGGTGGCTGATTTCCATTACCGACGTTCCCAGACCGTTCCAGTCACACAGCTCCTGTTGAGCCTGTTTAAGCACGTCGGCCGGTAACATTGCCGGGCCTGAACTGAAATTATAAACTTGAGCCATTTCCCCTCACCACGCTAAAAGCAATAAGTTATTACTGTGGCTATCGGTTTTATCATCCAGCGACACGCGCCGCAATGGCTAAAACGGATGGCCGGTAAAATGTGGCCATCATCACACAATACAATCTGCCAGCGGTTCGTGACAAAACCGACAAAAAGGCTGTCAGGTTAGCCGTTTGGCCCGGCTTACCTTCGTCCATTCCGGATTTGCACAGCGAGGACATAATTGACGATCGCCGGCCTTCATGGGAACGACATGGCTACATCTTACGCAGGCATACATTTCGGTTTCTGGCACAACGCGAAAGCGTTCCACCAGCATGTCGGGCAAGATGCAGAGGCCGGGCTTAACCTCGTCATCGGCATAGTAGTACACGCTGATCTGCCCGTTCGTTTCCATAATGGCCAGCCGCACCTGCCCCAGCTGTTCTACGCTGTTAAGCCGCAGCTCCATGAAGAACTCGAACTCCGTCATGTTGGCACTTTTGACTTTCTCCCACGCCAGCTGTCCGTCCTCAACGATAACGACCGGCTTTCCTTCAAGCAGGTCCTCCAGCTTTTCGCTTTTCGACATTAGCCACATCACCAGACGGTAGAGCAGCGCCAGCGAAACGAAGACGATGAAAACGGGTACCATCGGCACGTCGTCATAAAAGGCTACGTCCCCTGCCGCGGAACCCAGCGTCAGAATGATGAGCACTTCAAAGAGCGACATCTGGCGTACGCCGCGCCGTCCGGTGATTTTGAGAAACAGGAAGACGAGTACGAAGGTATATAAGCTTCGTAGCGCCACTTCGCCTAAAAACTCAGGGGGGACCTTATCAAACGCCATCCGCTGGAGGTCGAATGCTTTCATTTTTTTATGCCTTAACAGTAGGTTACTGGTTATAAGCATAGCTCAGGCATTTATTTTCGCCGGAGATAGCACCCGTCACGCAAAACCCGTATCATTGCGCGCTTTACGTACGATAAAAGTGAACGCCATGACTCAAACGTTTATCCCCGGCAAAGACGCCGCCCTGGAAGATTCCATCGCTCGCTTCCAGCAAAAACTGACCGACCTGGGCTTTAATATTGAAGAAGCCTCCTGGCTGAACCCGGTGCCTCACGTCTGGTCCGTGCATATTCGCGATAAAGAGTGCGCGCTGTGCTTTACCAACGGCAAAGGCGCCACTAAAAAAGCCGCGCTGGCCTCCGCGCTGGGTGAGTATTTTGAGCGTCTCTCGACTAACTATTTCTTCGCCGATTTCTGGCTGGGCGAAACCATCGCCAACGGCCCGTTCGTCCACTATCCAAATGAAAAATGGTTCCCGCTGACCGACGACGATGCGCTGCCGGAAGGCATTCTCGACGCTCGCCTGCGTGCGTTCTACGATCCGGAGAACGAGCTCACCGCCAGCATGCTGATCGATCTTCAGTCCGGCAATGAGGATCGCGGTGTCTGCGCCCTGCCGTTTACCCGTCAGTCCGACGAGCAGACGGTGTATATCCCGATGAACATCGTCGGCAACCTGTATGTATCGAACGGCATGTCTGCCGGTAATACCCGCAACGAAGCGCGCGTTCAGGGCCTGTCTGAAGTTTTCGAACGCCACATTAAAAACCGCATTATTGCTGAATCCATCAGCCTGCCTGAAATCCCGGCTGACGTGCTGGCGCGCTATCCGGGCGTAGTGGAATCCATCGCAAAGCTGGAAGCAGAAGGCTTCCCAATCTTTGCGTATGACGGTTCTCTGGGCGGTAAATACCCGGTTATCTGCGTGGTACTGTTCAACCCGGCAAACGGAACCTGCTTCGCCTCCTTCGGCGCACACCCGGACTTCGGCGTAGCGCTGGAGCGTACCGTGACCGAGCTGCTGCAGGGCCGTAGCCTGAAGGATCTTGACGTGTTTACCCCGCCGACCTTTGATGACGAAGAAGTGGCCGAACATACCAACCTTGAGACCCACTTCATCGATTCCAGCGGTTTGATCTCCTGGGATATGTTCAAGCAGGACGCAGATTATCCTTTCGTCGACTGGAGCTTTGCGGGCACCACGGAAGAAGAGTTCGCCACGCTAATGGCAATCTTCAGCGCGGAAGATCGGGAAGTCTACATTGCTGACTATGAGCATCTGGGCGTTTACGCCTGCCGTATTATCGTGCCGGGCATGTCCGATATTTATCCGGCGGAAGATCTGTGGCTGGCGAACAACAGCATGGGCGCGCACCTGCGTGAAACGCTGCTGGCCCTGCCGGGCAGCGAATGGGAAAAAGAAGATTATCTGAACCTGATCGCCCAGCTGGACGAAGAAGGCCACGATGACTTCACTCGCGTGCGCGAGCTGCTGGGCCTGGCGACCGGGAAAGACAACGGCTGGTACACTTTGCGTATCGGTGAACTCAAGGCGATGCTGGCGCTGGCGGGCGGCGATCTGGATCAGGCTCTGGCCTGGACGGAGTGGACGATGGAATTCAACCAGTCCGTATTCTCTGCCGAGCGCACTAACTACTACCGCTGCCTGCAAACGCTGCTTCTGCTCTCTCAGGAAGAAGAGCGAGAGCCGCTGCAATATCTTAATGCGTTTGTGCGTATGTACGGCGCAGAGGCGGTTGAAGCCGCCAGCGCGGCGCTGAGCGGTGAAGAGCCGTTCTACGGCCTGCAGGCGGTTGATAGCGATCTCAAAGCCTTCCCGGCGCATCAGTCGCTGCTGAAAGCCTATGAGAAATTGCAGAAAGCAAAAGCCGCTTACTGGTCAAAATAAGCGCATATAACATTACTAACTGTAGGCGAACTCTCTCGCCTGGGCTATATTACGGGGCAATTTCATTGTCCCGTTTTATATTTTTCCGGCAATGACAATTGAATGTAATATTAAAGTTAAATCAAGGTAAATATAAAAATACTTACCCGGGCTTTAGTGTTACCTTTTATGGTAAATACTCCATTTTAATTAACTGTTTTAAGGGAGGCTGAACGAAATAATTCAACTCTTTTCATAACTTTTAAAATTTATTTTTATTCGGATAATCAAAAACTTACTCCGCTTTTGTTGTAAAACCATACACATAGCGGGCCTATAAGCCAGGCGAGATATGATCTATATCAATTTCTCTTCTATAATGCTTTGTTAGTATCTCGTCGCCGACTTAATAAAGAGAGAGTTAGTGTGAAAGCTGACAACCCTTTTGATCTTTTACTCCCAGCTGCAATGGCCAAAGTGGCCGAAGAAGCGGGTGTCTATAAAGCAACGAAACACCCGATGACCACGTTTTTCCTGGCGATTACCGCTGGTGTGTTCATCTCCATTGCTTTTGTCTTCTACATCACTGCCACTACCGGCACGGCCGACATGCCTTTCGGCATCGCGAAACTGATTGGTGGTATCTGCTTCTCACTGGGTCTGATTCTTTGCGTCATCTGCGGTGCTGACCTCTTTACCTCAACGGTACTGATCGTCGTAGCGAAAGCCAGCGGAAGAATTACCTGGGGCCAACTGGCGCGCAACTGGTTCAACGTCTATGTGGGTAACCTGTTTGGCTGTCTGCTCTTTGTTTTGTTGATGTGGCTCTCTGGCGAGTATATGACCGCCAACGGTGGCTGGGGGCTTAACGTCCTGCAAACCGCTGACCACAAAATGCACCATACATTTATCGAAGCCGTTGCTCTCGGCATCCTCGCAAACCTGATGGTCTGCCTGGCGGTCTGGATGAGCTACTCTGGTCGTAGCCTGATGGACAAAGCCATGATTATGGTTCTGCCGGTTGCGATGTTTGTTGCCAGCGGCTTCGAACACAGTATCGCGAATATGTTTATGATCCCGATGGGGATTGTTATCCGCAACTTTGCGAGCCCGGAGTTCTGGACTGCAGTTGGTTCAACCCCGGAAAGTTTCTCACACCTGACTATCATGAATTTCATTACTGATAACCTGATCCCTGTCACTATCGGGAACATTATCGGTGGGGGTCTGTTAGTTGGGTTGACATACTGGGTCATTTACCTGCGTGGCGACAATCATCATTAATGGTTGTCTCAGGCAGTAAATAAAAAATCCACTTAAGAAGGTAGGTGTTACATGTCCGAGCTTAATGAAAAGTTAGCCACAGCCTGGGAAGGTTTTACTAAAGGTGACTGGCAGAATGAAGTAAACGTCCGTGACTTCATTCAGAAAAACTATACCCCGTATGAAGGTGACGAATCCTTCCTGGCTGGCGCAACTGAAGCGACCACCAAGCTGTGGGACAGCGTAATGGAAGGCGTTAAACTGGAAAACCGCACTCACGCGCCTGTTGATTTTGACACCTCCATTGCTTCCACCATCACTTCTCACGATGCTGGCTACATCAACAAAGCCCTTGAGAAAATCGTTGGTCTGCAGACTGAAGCACCACTGAAACGCGCAATCATTCCGTTTGGTGGTATCAAAATGGTTGAAGGTTCATGCAAAGCGTATAACCGCGAGCTGGACCCAATGCTGAAAAAAATCTTCACCGAATACCGCAAAACCCACAACCAGGGCGTATTCGATGTTTACACCAAAGACATCCTGAACTGCCGTAAATCTGGCGTGCTGACCGGTCTGCCAGATGCGTATGGCCGTGGCCGTATCATCGGTGACTACCGTCGCGTTGCGCTGTACGGTATCGACTTCCTGATGAAAGACAAATACGCGCAGTTTGTTTCCCTGCAGTCCGATCTGGAAAACGGCGTAAACCTGGAAGCGACTATCCGTCTGCGCGAAGAGATTGCTGAACAGCACCGTGCGCTGGGTCAGATCAAAGAAATGGCAGCAAAATACGGCTGCGATATCTCCGGTCCTGCAACCAACGCTCAGGAAGCTATCCAGTGGACCTACTTCGGCTACCTGGCCGCTGTTAAGTCTCAGAACGGTGCAGCAATGTCCTTCGGTCGCGTGTCCACCTTCCTGGATGCGTACATCGAGCGCGACATCAAAGCGGGCAAAATCACCGAGCAAGACGCTCAGGAAATGATTGACCACCTGGTCATGAAACTGCGTATGGTTCGCTTCCTGCGTACCCCTGAATACGATGAGCTGTTCTCCGGCGACCCAATCTGGGCAACTGAATCTATCGGCGGTATGGGCGTTGACGGCCGTACTCTGGTAACCAAAAACAGCTTCCGCTTCCTGAACACCCTGTACACCATGGGTCCTTCTCCGGAGCCGAACATCACCGTTCTGTGGTCTGAAAAACTGCCTCTGAACTTCAAGAAATTCGCGGCTAAAGTGTCCATCGATACCTCTTCTCTGCAGTATGAGAACGATGACCTGATGCGTCCGGACTTCAACAACGATGACTACGCTATCGCATGCTGCGTAAGCCCAATGGTCGTTGGTAAACAAATGCAGTTCTTCGGTGCACGTGCAAACCTGGCGAAAACCATGCTGTACGCAATCAACGGCGGCGTTGATGAAAAACTGAAAATGCAGGTTGGTCCTAAGTCTGAGCCAATCAAAGGCGACGTGCTGAACTATGACGAAGTCATGGAACGCATGGACCACTTCATGGACTGGCTGGCTAAGCAGTACGTGACTGCGCTGAACGTTATCCACTACATGCACGACAAGTACAGCTACGAAGCCTCTCTGATGGCGCTGCACGACCGTGACGTTGTTCGCACCATGGCGTGTGGTATCGCAGGTCTGTCCGTTGCTGCTGACTCCCTGTCTGCAATCAAGTATGCGAAAGTTAAACCAATTCGTGACGAAGACGGCCTGGCCGTTGACTTCGAAATCGAAGGCGAATACCCGCAGTTTGGTAACAACGACTCTCGCGTTGATGACATGGCGGTTGACCTGGTAGAACGTTTCATGAAGAAAATTCAGAAACTCACTACCTACCGTAACGCTATCCCGACTCAGTCTGTTCTGACCATCACCTCTAACGTTGTGTATGGTAAGAAAACCGGTAACACTCCAGACGGTCGTCGTGCTGGCGCGCCATTCGGACCAGGTGCTAACCCAATGCACGGTCGTGACCAGAAAGGTGCGGTTGCCTCTCTGACCTCCGTGGCTAAACTGCCGTTTGCTTACGCGAAAGATGGTATCTCTTATACCTTCTCCATCGTGCCAAACGCGCTGGGTAAAGACGACGAAGTGCGTAAAACTAACCTCGCGGGTCTGATGGATGGTTACTTCCACCACGAAGCGTCCATCGAAGGTGGTCAGCACCTGAACGTGAACGTCATGAACCGTGAAATGCTGCTTGATGCGATGGAACACCCTGAGAAATATCCTCAGCTGACCATCCGCGTATCCGGCTACGCAGTACGTTTTAACTCCCTGACTAAAGAACAGCAGCAGGACGTTATTACCCGTACTTTCACTCAGTCCATGTAAGTGGATTTGACTGAAATCACGCGTTAAAAAGCGTACAATAAAGGCTCCACGCAAGTGGGGCCTTTTTAGCACCCTCTCCTTCTCAGTCTCTTTTGGCCGCTATCTATAATGATTGGATAGCAGCCAAAACAGACTTAACACAGCCGGTTTGAGCTGTGCATACTCAGGTCCCGGACGGGCCGAATCTGGAGATATCACCGCAATGTCAACTATTGGTCGTATTCACTCCTTTGAATCCTGTGGCACCGTCGATGGCCCAGGCATTCGCTTCATCACCTTCTTCCAGGGCTGCCTGATGCGCTGCCTGTACTGCCACAACCGCGACACGTGGGATACCCACGGCGGCAAAGAAGTCACCGTTGAAGATTTAATGAAAGAGGTGGTGACCTACCGCCACTTCATGAACGCGTCCGGCGGCGGCGTGACCGCATCCGGCGGTGAGGCTATTCTTCAGGCAGAGTTTGTGCGCGACTGGTTCCGCGCCTGCCGTAAAGAAGGCATTCACACCTGCCTCGACACCAACGGTTTTGTTCGCCGCTACGATCCGGTCATTGACGAACTGCTTGAAGTCACCGATCTGGTGATGCTCGATCTCAAACAAATGAACGATGAGATCCACCAGAACCTGGTTGGCGTCTCTAACCACCGTACGCTCGAGTTTGCAAAATACATCGCCGATAAGAGCATCAAAACCTGGATACGCTACGTCGTCGTACCGGGATGGTCAGATGATGATGATTCCGCGCACCGCCTGGGCGAATTTACCCGGGATATGGGCAACGTGGAGAAAATTGAACTCCTGCCCTATCACGAACTGGGTAAACACAAGTGGGTTGCGATGGGCGAAGAATATAAGCTTGATGGCGTTAAGCCGCCGAAGAAAGAGACCATGGAGCGCGTGAAAGGTATTCTTGAACAGTACGGTCACAAGGTAATGTATTAATAATACGCCCGGTATAATAACCGGGCGTTTTTTATTCTATTTAAAGACACCGTTAATAATAGTGGTCACAATCGCCGTACTCAGCGCAATAAGTACCAAATCGTCACCCACTACGCGCCATTCATAACCCGGATAGGATGGGAGCTGGCCGAGCATGGAGGCTGGCACGGCCTTCTTGGCAATACCCGGAGGAAGTGGTTTACCGCGTGCGAGGTTTTTCGCAATACCCGGAGGCAGAGAATCATATCCCGTTAGGCCGTAATTCAGTGCGAGGTGTCGGGCACGATCGAAGCTAACGCGAGCATCGACATCATTACTGACCTCTTTGCCGTTTTTAAAGCTCTTATCTGATTTTCCAGGGTTTTCATGACCGCTATTTTGCTTATTACCATGGTTACCCGAGTTCCCGTTACCATGATTTGCGCCATTATTTTGTCCGCCACCGTTTCCGTGTCCACCGCCATTCCCGTTTCCAGGATTAGCCATGACCGGAGCCGTTGCAAACGTTAAAGACAACACTACGGCAAGCGCGGTAGTGGAAAAACGACCTTTAGACATGATTGTTGCCTTTTAGTGGTAGAACTCATTTGAATTATCGCCTGGCGGGTAAAACAAACAATGCGTAAAAGTCTTATATGTGATGTGGACAAAAAAGCCCGTCATTAACGGGCTTTTATTTCATCAGGCATGTGCCACAGGCGTCGGATGCTCGCCCGCTTTTCGCAGCAGCATCAGGAGATAGATAAACGACACGCTGGCAATCATGATAAACAGAAGATTGTCGGAATAGTTCTGCATTAACACTGAGGTAAACGTGGGTCCGAGCAGGCTGCCGATGGTGTAGCTCAACAGCAGCGCCTGGTTCATCGCCACCAGCTGGTGATGCTCAACTTTCTCACAGGCCCAGGCCATCGCAACCGGATAGAGCGTGAAGCCCGCCGCCCCCAGGATAAACAGCGCGGGAGCCATGGCGGCATTGCTAAGCATTGCCAGGCATCCCATGATCACCACAAAGACCTGCACGCGCAGCACCAGCAGGCGACCAAAGCGATCGGCCAGGCGACCAATCGGCCATTGGCCGACAATGCCGGCGCTGACCATTACCGCCATCCAGAAGCCGATGCCGGAATCGCTGACGCCCTGATGGTTAAGATAGAGTGGCATCAGGCCATAGAGAGAGCCCAGTACGATCCCGGAGATGATACAGCCGTTTACACCAAGACGCGCCTGGCGCAGTCTGAGCATCGGCCAGACGTGCGTGGCTTCCTGATGCTCGCTGTTCTGGTTCACAATCCGCGTGAAAAGCAGCGGCAGGATCGCGGCCAGCACCATGCCCGTGACCCACGGCAGAACGCTCATCAGGTCGGTTGGCAGCTTGCTGACCATCAGCTGGCCCAGGACGGTGCCAATATAGTAGACCATCATATAGGCCGCCAGCAGGCGACCGCGGTTGCGGGAAGTACCGCTGCACATCAGGGCGCTTTCGACCACGACCCAGATCATCGCGCAGCCCACGCCCGCGATAAAGCGCCAGGCCATCCAGCTCCAGAAGCCCACCATCAGCCCTAAACCGGCGCATCCCGCGGCGAAAAGTAATGACGCAAAATAATAGCTGCGGTTAAAGCCGAAACGCTTGATCAGGCTGCCGGTTAATAATGTGCCAAGAAGATTGCCGGTAAAAAAGGATGAGCTAACCATACCCACCTGCCAGGTCGGTAAGTTTTCATGGGCAAGCCACAGCGGGACGAGCGTGTTTAACACCGCGATCGCCAGCGTCAGCAAAAGTAGGCCACAGAGCAACAGCAGCACTGGCCGGGTATAGGTAGTCATGGATTAAAAACCGTGAGGAAGTTCAGATTTCGTGCGCATCATGCCACCGGCAAAAACAAAGTCAATCCACCGCTTCAGGCGCTACGCACGATATGCGCCTCGTCGATTTAAAAAACTCATCCTGCTAACGGAGCGGTTGCGATCGATATTTATTATCTGATTGTTTTTATTTGTTTATGGTGAAAATGCTTTTTGGACATCAGTCGAAAAATTTCATGATTAAAAAAAGAAAAGCCGGGCATTAAGTCCCGGCTTTATATAATAAAAAATCAGCTTTAGCTGGCGATAGCCATGCCGACCGTCATATGCAGACCATAGAACACGCCGCGACCGATTAGCTCCCCTGCTAATACCAGCACAAACGCCAGCGATAAGAGCGGCAGCGCGGGCTGGTAGCCCTTAAGCTGTGGGGCAATCCAGCACACCAGCGCAACGGTAAGCAGCACGACGCGCCACGCCATGAGGGAGCCATAATCCGGCACCAGAGCGGAGGCCTGCTGAATGGAGCTGTGGATCGTGGCAAGCTCCGCACCCTGCATCAGCGCCACGACGGCACTGACGACCAGCGCCAGCAGGGATACCGCCGGAAGCAAACGCATCGCCCAGCCGTCTACGCCCGCCACGCGCAGCAGCAGAAAGCCGAGCAGCGGCCCGCCGATAAACATCGTCAGGAAGAAGCTCATCGGCGTCCAGACGCTGTACCAGGTTGGCACCGTATCGATGGTGTTATACACCCGCACCATCATCCACACGAACACCACGCCCAGAACCATCGTGACGATAAGCCACAGGCTGCGCAATCCTGAAGGCAGCTTGTTCAGCGCAGCCAGCAGCCAGCCGAGACCGCCGACGGCGAAGAAGATCGCCCCGCTGGCAATCTCGTTGCTGAGCGACGAGGCCCCGACGCGGTTCAGCGAGTTAAATGCGCGCATCGGCGAGCCGAGGTGCAGCGTAGAGGCGATAAACCCAATTCCCATCAGCACCCACAGGCCAAACATGCTCAGCACCAGGCGCTGCTGCTGGCTGGCAGAGAGGTTACCCTTTAACAGCGCCAGCGCGAGAACAATAAACCCGCCCGCCACGCACTGCCCAAAGACCGTGAAGATCATCAGCGGCCATTCATGCCATCCACTTCCCATCTCACACCTCCTTCGGGTTTGCCAGGTAGCCGGTGGTGTCCCCCGTCGGACGGCTATTGGCGTTAGGTTTAATCACAATGCTTGGCTTCGTAAAGTGCGCGGACGGCAGCGGCGCAACCGCCGCCAGCTGGCCGTGCTTTTGACGCAGCTCATCAATCGGGCCGAAGTCCAGCGCGCGCAGCGGGCAGGACTCGACGCAGATCGGCTTTTTGCCGTCGGCGACGCGGGTATGGCAGCCGTCGCACTTGGTCATGTGGCCTTTGGCGGCGTTATACTGCGGCGCGCCGTACGGGCAGGCCATGTGGCAGTAGCGGCAGCCGATGCAGACGTCCTCGTCCACCACCACAAAACCGTCCTCGCGCTTGTGCATTGCGCCGCTCGGGCAGACCTTGGTGCAGGCCGGGTCTTCGCAGTGGTTGCAGGCAATCGACAGGTAATAGGCAAAGACGTTCTGATGCCAGACGCCGTTGTCCTCCTGCCAGTCGCCCCCCGCGTATTCGTAAATACGGCGGAAGCTGACGTCCGGGGTTAAGTCCTTGTAGTCCTTGCAGGCCAGCTCGCAGGTTTTGCACCCGGTGCAACGGCTGGAATCAATAAAAAATCCATACTGGGTTGTCATCGGTTACTCCTTACGCCTTCTCAACCTGAACCAGGTTACTGTGGGACGGGTTGCCTTTCGCCAGCGGCGACGGGCGCTGCGTGGTCAACACGTTAATGCAGCCAGCCTGATCGATCCCGTTCGAATCCGGGTTGTACCAGGCGCCCTCCCCAAGGGCAACAACCCCCGGCAGGATGCGCGGCGTCACTTTCGCTTCGATGTGTACCTCGCCACGACTGTTGAAAATACGGATACGATCGCCGTTGGCGATCCCGCGCTTCTGCGCGTCCACCGGGTTAATCCACATCTCCTGACGGCAGGCGGCCTTCAGCACGTCGACGTTGCCGTAGGTGGAGTGCGTGCGCGCCTTGTAGTGGAAGCCCGTCAGCTGAAGCGGATAGTCTTTGCTCTGCGGATCGTCATAGTTTTCGAAGCCAGGGCTATACACCGGCAGCGGATCGATAACGTCCCCTTTTTCCAGCTCCCACGTCGCCGCAATCTCTGCCAGCTGAGTCGAGTAGATTTCAATTTTGCCGGACGGCGTGGTCAGCGGGTTGGCAACCGGATCTTCACGGAACGCTTTATACGCCACGTGGTGCCCTTCCGGATCGCGCTGTTTGAACATTCCGGCCTTGCGGAATTCATCAAACGGCAGCAGCTCAGGAATCGCTTTGCGGGACTGTTCATACAGATGGCGCATCCAGCCTTCCTGGGTGCGGCCTTCGGTAAATTTCTCCGCAACGCCCATCCGCTTCGCAATCTGCGTCGTCATCTCATAGATGGTTTTGCATTCAAAGCGCGGCTTGATTGCCTGGTCGGCAAAAATCACGTAGGACATGTTGCCGCAGGATGCGTCCAGGGCGAAGTCCATCTGCTCTGAAGCCGTACAGTCCGGCAGCAGGATATCGGCGTATTTGGCTGACGACGTCATGTGGCAGTCAATCACCACGATCATCTCGCATTTCTTGTCGTCCTGGAGGATCTCGTGGGTGCGGTTGATCTGGGAATGCTGGTTAATGAGGCAGTTCCCGGCATAGTTCCAGATCATCTTAATCGGCACGTCCAGCTTATCTTTACCGCGCACGCCGTCGCGAGTCGCGGTCATTTCCGGGCCGCGCTCAATGGCGTCGGTCCACATGAACATGGAGATGCTGGTCTGCACCGGGTTGTCCAGCGTCGGCATGCGCTCGAACGGCAGTGAGTAGGAGCCTTCGCGCGCGCCGGAGTTGCCGCCGTGAATGCCCACGTTGCCGGTCAGGATCGCCAGCATGGAGATAGCGCGGGACACCAGCTCGCCGTTTGCGTGACGCTGCGGGCCCCACCCCTGCGAAATGAACGCCGGCTTAGCGCCCGCGATTTCACGCGCCAGCTTAACGATGCGCGCCTGCGGAATGCCGGTAATGGCAGATGCCCATTCAGGCGTCTTGGCAACGCCGTCACTGCCCTGCCCCAGAATATAAGCCTTATAGTGGCCGTTGGCCGGAGCGCCTTCCGGGAGCGTTTTCTCGTCGTAGCCTACGCAGTATTTATCGAGGAAAGGCTGGTCGACGAGGTTTTCGTTAATCATCACCCACGCCAGCGCGGAGATCAGCGCCGCATCGGTTCCGGGACGAATCGGGATCCACTCGTCTTCGCGCCCGGCACCGGTATCGGTGTAGCGCGGATCGATGATGATCATTTTGGCGTTAGATTTTTCACGCGCCTGCTCGACGTAATAGGTCACGCCGCCGCCGCTCATGCGCGTTTCGCCCGGGTTGTTACCGAACAGCACGACGAGCCGGCTGTTTTCGATATCGGACGGGCTGTTGCCGTCAGCCCAGCCGCCGTAGGTGTAGTTCAGTCCTGCCGCAATCTGCGCGGTGGAGTAATCGCCGTAGTGGTTGAGATAACCGCCGCAGCAGTTCATCAGGCGAGCAATCAGGGTTTTCCCCGGCGGCCAGGAGCGGGTCAACGTGCCGCCTAGCGTGCCTGTGCCGTAGTTCAGGTAGATGGACTCGTTGCCGTAGTCTTTAATCAGGCGCTGCATATTGCTGGCGATAATATCGTAAGCCTCATCCCAGCTGATGCGTTCGAACTTGCCTTCGCCGCGTTTTCCAACGCGCTTCATCGGATATTTCAGACGGTCCGGATTATAGACGCGACGGCGCATGGAGCGGCCGCGCAGACAGGCGCGAACCTGATGTAACCCTTCGTAGTTATCATCCCCGGTGTTGTCGGTTTCTACATACTTAATCTCACCGTCCACCACGTGCATACGCAGCGGGCAGCGGCTACCGCAGTTAACGGTGCAGGCGCTCCAGACAACATTTTCCGGGGCCGTCGGGGCAATGGCCTCCGCAGCGGACGCCATGCGTGAAAAAGGCAATGAGAATGCGCTGCTGGCTACTGCCAGGCCGCCAATCGCGGTCGTTTTTACTAGCCCGCGACGGCTCACCTCAGCAGCCAGTAACGCATCAGGCGCGTTGATTTTCATATAGACTCACTTTGATTGCTCACAGAGAAATAATCAGGCGGCGCATGCCGCTATATAGTTTTATATATAACGAATAAATTCGTTCACAATATATCGTGCTAATTATGTGTGAGGGAGTATTACTACTTTAGAGTGAGGGGTTATTGCTTCGCATCAAAGCCTGGGCATAAAAAAAGCGCCCGAAGGCGCTTTTTTTGAATTAGGCAAATCTTATCCGATGAACTGCTGACCCTTCATGTACGGGCGCAGCACTTCAGGGATTTCGATACGCCCGTCAGCCTGCTGATAGTTTTCCATTACGGCAACCAGCGTGCGGCCTACAGCCAAGCCGGAACCGTTCAGGGTGTGTACCAGGCGGGTTTTCTTGTCAGACTTGCTGCGGCAGCGAGCCTGCATGCGGCGCGCCTGGAAATCCCAGACGTTAGAGCAGGAAGAGATTTCACGGTAGGTGTTCTGCGCTGGAACCCAAACTTCCAGGTCAAAGGTTTTGCAGGCGCCAAAGCCCATATCACCGGTGCACAGCGCCATACGACGGTACGGCAGGCCCAGCAGCTCCAGCACTTTCTCAGCGTGGCCGGTCATCTCTTCCAGCGCATCCATGGACTCTTCAGGACGCACAATCTGAACCATTTCGACTTTATCGAACTGGTGCATGCGGATCAGCCCGCGGGTATCACGACCGTAAGACCCTGCTTCAGAGCGGAAGCACGGAGAGTGTGCCGTCAGCTTAATTGGCAGGTCGTCTTCATCGATGATCTCATCACGCACGAGGTTAGTTAGCGGCACTTCAGCGGTTGGGATCAGCGCGTAGTTGCTGCTGTCTGCTTCCTCGTCCAGCGGACGGGTATGGAACAGGTCGCCGGCGAATTTCGGCAGCTGACCCGTACCGTACAGCGTATCGTGGTTGACCAGATACGGCACGTAGGTTTCGCTGTAGCCATGCTGCTCGGTGTGCAGATCCAGCATGAACTGCGCCAGCGCGCGGTGCAGATGGGCAATCTGGCCTTTCATCACCACAAAACGGGAGCCGGTCAGCTTAACCGCTGCCGCAAAGTCCAGGCCCGCGTGCATTTCGCCCAGCGTCACGTGATCGCGAACCTCAAAGTCGAACTCGCGAGGCGTGCCCCAGCGCTTCACTTCAACGTTGTCGTTTTCATCTTTGCCGACAGGCACGCTGTCGTCAGGAATATTCGGGATAGCCAGGGCAATATCACGAATCTCGGCCTGAAGAACATCCAGCTCAGCTTTTGCCTGATCCAGTTCTTCACCCAGTTTGTTCACTTCCAGGCGTAATGGCTCAATATCTTCCCCGCGCGCTTTCGCCTGGCCGATGGATTTCGATCGAGAGTTACGCTCTGCCTGCAGATTTTCAGTTTGTACCTGCAGAACTTTACGACGCTCTTCAAGAGCGCGCAGCTTATCTACATCCAGCTTAAAGCCTCGGCGTGCCAGTTTTTCAGCGACTGCGTCTGGCTCGTTACGCAGCAGATTGGGATCGAGCATGCTTATCCTGTGCTTATCGAATTAAAATAGGAAATGTGACCACAGCCTGCGGTCACAGGGATACTACGCCAACATTACCGCAACGATAGCCCTAACGGTAGCGTTTTATAGGGCTATTTTGATCCTGTCCGGTGAGCCAGGCGAGCTTTTCGCCAATCTTACCTTCAAGGCCTCTGTTGGTGGGATGATAATAGCGCGTTTGTGCCATTTCCTGCGGGAAGTACTCTTCACCGGCGGCGTAGGCGTTCGGCTCATCATGGGCATAACGGTATTCCTGGCCGTAGCCCATCTCTTTCATGAGTTTGGTTGGCGCGTTACGAAGGTGAACCGGCACGTCGTAGTCCGGGCGTTCGCGCGCATCGGACATCGCGGCCTTAAACGCGGTATAAACAGCATTACTTTTCGGCGCGCAGGCAAGATAGACAATCGCCTGCGCAATCGCACGTTCGCCCTCGGCTGGGCCAACCCGGGTAAAACAGTCCCATGCTGAAATCGCGACCTGCATGGCACGCGGGTCGGCATTGCCCACATCTTCCGAAGCGATGGCCAGCAGGCGACGCGCAACGTACAGCGGATCGCCTCCTGCCGTGATGATCCGCGCATACCAGTAGAGGGCCGCATCCGGCGCGCTGCCCCGCACGGACTTGTGCAGCGCCGAAATGAGGTCGTAAAAACGATCGCCTTTGTTATCAAACCGCGCGCTACGCTCGCCCGCGATTTCAGTGAGCAGCTCAGGCTTCAGCACGCGCTTTCCGGCGTCGTCGACTTCGGCCATATCGGCCATCATCTCCAGCGTGTTGAGCGCCCGACGCGCGTCGCCGTTAACCAGCTCGGCAATTGCGCGGCGGGTGTCGTCCGGCAACACAATATCCTGACCGCCGTAGCCCCGCGCGTTATCCTCCATCGCCTGGAGGAGAACCTTTTCGATGTCCTCAGTCGTCAGCGATTTAAGCAGATAAACGCGCGCGCGGGAAAGCAGCGCCGAATTCAGTTCAAAGGAGGGGTTTTCAGTGGTGGCACCGATGAAGAAAATCGTACCGTCTTCAATATGCGGCAGAAAAGCGTCCTGCTGGCTTTTGTTGAAGCGGTGAACTTCGTCGACAAACAGGATGGTGCGGCGCCCCGCGTTACGGTTTTGCCGGGCGCGCTCAATGGCTTCGCGTATCTCTTTCACGCCAGACGTGACCGCAGAAATACGCTCGACGTCCGCATTCGCATAGCGGGCAATCACCTCCGCCAGGGTCGTTTTACCGGTGCCCGGCGGCCCCCAGAGGATCATGGAGTGGAGATGCCCGGCCTCGATGGCGCGCGGCAAAGGTTTACCCGCAGCCAGCAAATGCTGCTGGCCAATATACTGCGCTAAATTTTCTGGCCGCATACGGGCGGCCAGAGGTTGAAACGCATTATCTGAAAAATCGAGCGAAAGGTTGCTCACTCACGCCTCTTACTTACGTTGGTCGTCCACCGTTACGCCCTGCGGCGGGGTAAAGGTGAATTTCGATGCGTCGACAGCGCCGTTTTGCTGGGACTTGAGCTGATAGCTGCTGCGCTGGTCGTCCTGCTCAACCGCACCGAACTGATTGATCGTACCGTTGCTGCTCACGTTAATGGTGAACTGCTTCAGGTTGCCGTTGCTGCCTTTTGGCGTCAGAACAAACTCATCGCCGTTTTGCTTGATGTTGTACTGCTGCCAGTCGCTCGTCTGGTTACGGGCGATCAGCATGAACGGCGTGTTGCTGGTAGCATCTTTCAGCCAGGTCGCGGTCGCTTGCTCTACGAACGGGTTGAAGAACCACAGGGTTTTACCGTCTGAAACCAGAATACTTTCATCAGGCTGGGTCATATGCCAGTTAAACAGATTCGGACGTTTGACCCATAGGTCACCCTGACCTTCCTGCACCGCATTGCCGCTGCCGTCAGTCACCTTTTGCGTGAAGCTGGCGTGGAAGCTGCTCACCTTATCCAGTCGGCTTTTAAGGTCGCTGGCTGCATCAGCCCAGACGCCGCTGGCAACAAAACTGGTGAGTAATGCACAGGCGATTGCGATTTTTTTCATTGTTATTCCTTAAAATACGTCATCCCGATATGGGGGTTTCCGTGTTCTATTCTGGACCTGCCCGGAAGCAGGCGACAGAAGAAAATGCCTAATTTTTACTGATTTACCCTTCTTTGCATTACTGGGACCATCACTCAAACGGCGGCGGAGCCAGCACCTCGCGGTTACCGTTGTGCCCCTGCTCGCTCACGATGCCCTGGGCTTCCATCTGCTCGATGATGCGCGCCGCTCGGTTGTAGCCGATGCGGAACTGACGCTGCACGCCCGAGATAGAGGCTTTACGCTTCTCGGTCACGAAGTTAACCGCCTGGTCGAATAACGGATCGAGCTCTTCGCCGCCGTCAAAACCACCGCCGCCGCCTTCGCTTTCGGTATCGTTAGTGATGCCATCAACGTACTGCGGACGCCCGCGCGCCTTCCAGTCCTGGACCACGGCATGAACTTCCTCATCACGGACGAACGCGCCGTGAACGCGAACCGGCGACGTGGAGTTCGGGCCGGAATAAAGCATATCCCCCATACCCAGCAGCGATTCCGCGCCGCCCTGATCGAGAATGGTGCGGGAGTCAATTTTACTCGATACGGTAAACGCGATACGCGTCGGGATGTTTGCCTTAATAAGACCGGTAATGACGTCTACAGAAGGACGCTGCGTCGCGAGGACGAGGTGAATACCGGCCGCACGCGCTTTCTGCGCCAGACGGGCAATCAGCTCTTCCACTTTCTTACCGACGGTCATCATCAGGTCGGCAAATTCATCCACCAGCACCACGATGTAAGGCAGTTTTTCCAGCACCGGATGCTGGGCATCCATGCTGTCACCCGGCTTCCAGTAAGGATCGGGGATTGGGCGCCCCATGCGCATGGCTTCGGCAATTTTCTCGTTATAACCGGCAAGATTACGCACGCCCAGCGCTGACATCAGCTTGTAGCGACGCTCCATTTCGTTGACGCTCCAGCGCAGGGCGTTGGCAGCATCCTTCATGTCGGTCACAACTTCCGTCAGCAGGTGTGGAATGCCTTCGTAGACCGACAGTTCGAGCATTTTCGGGTCGATCATAATGAAGCGCACGTCTTCCGGCTGCGCTTTGTAGAGCATGCTGAGGATCATGGCGTTCACGCCGACGGATTTACCGGAACCCGTTGTACCGGCGACCAGCAGGTGCGGCATCTTCGCCAGATCGGCAACTACCGGATCGCCCGCGATATCTTTGCCCAGCACCACGGTCAGCGGAGACGGGTTATCGCGGAACTTGGTGTTATCCAGCACTTCGCGCAGGTAAACGGTTTGGCGCTTCTTGTTCGGCAGCTCGAGGCCAACGTACGGCTTGCCCGGAATAACCTCTACCACACGCACGGCAACGGTCGACAATGAGCGCGCCAGATCGCGGGACAGGTTAGAAATACGCGCGGCTTTTACGCCAGGTGCCAGATTAAGCTCGAAACGCGTAATGACCGGACCAGGCGAGTAGTTAACCACGTCCGCCTTAATGCGGAAATCGGCCAGACGCGCTTCCACCAGGCGCGCCATCTGTTCCAGCGCAAAGGTATCTACCGGCTCAACTTCAGACGGTGGCGGCGTGAGCAGGTCCAGCGACGGTAGCGGCGTGCTCGGACGCTGGAGCGGACGGCTATCGCCGTTACGCATCAGCAGCGGGTGAATTAGGCTTTCCTGCTGCGCCGGCGCGGGCTGCTGGAACTGCGGTGCCTGTTGAGGCTGCTGCGGTTGCGCATACGTCTGCTGAGCGGGCTGCGGCGCATAAGCTTGCGGAGCAGGCTGCTGCGGGGCGTAAGCCTGCGGCGCAGGTGCTGGCGGCTGGCGAGCGGGCTCAACCTCGGGCATTACGCTCGGCGTAAAGAGCGGTTCGCTTGGGCCATCGTCCACCAGATCTTTCATCGGTGAAAATTCAAAATCAGACAGCGAGAACGGATTCGCACCAGCAGGCTGTTCGCCGGAATAGCGCTGCTGCTGGGTTGCCGCAAACTGACGCGCGAGTTCCGCTTCAGCGGCGTCGTCTTCGTCTTCCTGAACCTGCACGTCGTGCTGGTACTCCTCGCCATAGCGCTGATTCTGCTGGGCAGCGAACTGGCGCGCCAGCTCGTCCTGATGCATTTCGTCCGCGTCATCTTCGTACTCGGGCTCACGCGCTTTTTCTTCCGCCATGCGCTGGGAAGGCAGCTTGATGCCGTAGGACGCCAGCTCGCGGCGGGTTGGCACGCGAACGCGATTTGGACGCGGCAGCTGTGGGCCAATCCCTTCTTTCACCTGAGGACGCGGCGCTCCGCCTGCTGCCAGGCTAAAGACCGGCGTAGACGCGGCGGCTGCGGCCGTCGCCTGCTTAATGCTCTCGGCAACGGGCGCAACGGCAGGCGTTGTGTCAACGGAAGGGACGGCAGCAGAAGGCGTCGGCACAGCCGGCTCCTGCACGGGTTCTGGCACGGGCTGATACCAGGCCGCGAGCTGCTCGCGCTCGCGGGCGCGTCGCTCTTCGACTTCTTCAAAATAGTACAGCGGTGGACGAGCCGGTTTAACCTCTTCCACCGGCTCAGGCTGAGGCTCAACCGCAGGCTGTACCGGTTCTACCGGATGTTCAGGCACATACGCCTGATGCGGCTGTGCGACAGGCTGCTGATAAGGCTCAGGCTCATAGACAGGTTCCGGCTGATAGGGCTGCTGCCACTGCTCATGCTGAACAGGCTGTTGAACAGGGGCATAGCTTGCCGGCTCTGGTGAGATGGTCGGCTCCGGCGTATGCACGCCAGGCGCGGTCTGCCAGTCAACCTGCGGCTGCTGCACAACCGATTCCGGGGCAGGAACCGAGGCTGAGTGCATAGTCGCTTCGGCCGGTGCGGCATACGCCTGCGCCGCGGTTGTCGCCGCTGCCGCTGCCGCAACTGGCTCGGTAACCGAATGACCGTTTAGCAGCGGATCGTATTCATCGTAATCCCCCGGCGTAGCACGGCTGCCTGAGAACAATACGTCATCAGGATCGACCGGTGCCCCCGCCGCGCGATATTCAACCTGTTCGTCTTCATCCATGCGTTTGCCGGAGAAGAGTGCCGCATCGGTTTTACGCCCAAGCGGGTTAGCAAATTTTTCAGCTACGCGTTTGCGGCGCGCGAGCGCGCCGCGCAAAATGCGCGCACGACGAGATTCACGGTGCTCAACGGGCGCATCGTCATCTTCATACTCATCTTCGTATTCGTCTTCATCAACCCACGTGTCATCACGGCGGGTGCGGTTGCTGGCAAACGTCAGGAGAGTGAGGATAAAGCTGCCGATTTTTTCAGCAATACTCACCCATGACCAGCCGGTGAAAAGCGTCAGGCCCGCGGCCCATATGCAAAGCAGCGTAAGCGTTCCGCCGCTGCTGTGCAGCATCGGCTGCAGCGCGGTGCTCAACAGGCTGCCGATAACGCCACCGGAGGCGAAATACCAGATATCATCGGCGTTAATTGCCGCCAGCCCGCAGGAGGTCAGAATCAACGCTAACGCGCCAATCAGGCGCAGCGAAACCGCGAAGTAATCGATGTAGTCATCATTCTGCCGATGACGCCAGGCGAACCAGCATCCGCCAATGATAATGACGGGAAGGGTGTAGGCCATCACACCGAAAATGAAAAAGAGAGTATCCGCAAGCCAGGCGCCGGGCGTGCCGCCTAAATTATGTATAGGCTCATGCCATGCGGTTTGTGACCAGCTTGGATCGGAAGGATTAAAACTGAGTAAGGCTGCCATCAGCCAGACGGCAAAAAGGGCAACAACGATCAGCAACGCCTCAAGGAGACGACGTCCGCTGCTTAGCTTAGATAATGTGACTTCTTTGTCTTCAGTGTATTCCTGGCTCAAGAAAGGCTCTCCAGGTATCAGGCATACCCTGCCTGTTTGCTAAAACGGACAACAGCGCCGGGTATCCCCGGCACTGTTGCTGTATGGATTAACAGGAGTGTAATCAAACTACACTGATTTTGCACCTGTTCCGTGTTAGCGCGTCTTAATTACCAGACGATTGCTCTGTTTGACCTCTTCCATCACCACGTAAGTACGGGTGTCATTTACGCCCGGCAGACGCAGCAAGGTTTCACCCAGCAGCTTACGATAGGCGGACATGTCTGGCACACGCGTTTTCAGCAGGTAGTCGAAATCGCCCGAAACCAAATGACACTCTTGAATTTCTTCAAGTTTTTGTACAGCGGAGTTAAATTGCTCAAACACATCCGGCGCGCCACGATTCAGAGTAATCTCAACAAATACCAGAAGTGAGGCATCCAGATAATGCGGGTTCAGCAGAGCCGTGTAGCCCTGAATAAAACCCTGTCTTTCCAGTCGGCGCACGCGCTCAAGGCACGGCGTCGGAGAAAGTCCCACACGTTTTGAAAGCTCGACGTTGGAAATACGCCCATCCTTTTGCAATTCATTAAGAATGTTACGATCGATACGGTCGAGATCTTTGCCAGGGCGCTTCTTGCTATCTACCATTATTATTGTCTCTCTGTATTCCTTCCCTACTCCTGCCTGGACCCTGTGCACATCACTGTTCAGAGCCGTCCCCGTTAGTCATCACATTGCCTGGTTATGTTTTAGACGCAATGCGGATTCGGGTTCTGTGGTAAGAAGACCGTTGCACTAAAGCCGTCACCGACATCACGCATGGCGTCTGTCCACGCCATGCGTAGATTTCACTGACACGGTAAAAATGGCATTTACGTGCATGCTTATGCGGCACACGCTTAACGCGGTATTTTTTTCTTCCTTCAATGTTTTCGCAAAAGCGCAGGGGATTGTCAAAGCAAAACATCGATTTTTAGTACAACATGCCGGATATTCATTACGCCCGAGGATTAATCCTCATTTTATTGCCTTATAATCGACCGGTTTTCAGTAGAAGACGTTATGTTATAGCGCCCGGCTCATCGACGCAGGCTATTACACACATCGATATCAAAATTGCTGTGCTCTTTTTTTACGACAACAAATTCCCTACAATCCTGCCAACTGTCTGCCAACAACAATGGGGATCTCATGGGCACGGCCAAACACAGTAAGCTGCTAATCCTTGGTTCTGGACCTGCGGGATACACCGCGGCGGTCTATGCTGCACGCGCTAACCTGCAACCGGTACTCATCACCGGCATGGAAAAAGGCGGTCAGCTGACCACCACCACCGAAGTGGAAAACTGGCCAGGCGATCCGAACGACCTGACCGGGCCGCTGCTGATGGAGCGCATGCACGAGCATGCCGCTAAGTTCGAGACCGAAATTCTGTTCGACCACATTAGTAAGGTGGACCTCCAGAATCGACCGTTCCGCCTGACGGGCGACAGCGGTGAGTACACCTGCGACGCGCTGATTATTGCGACCGGCGCATCCGCTCGCTATCTGGGCCTGCCTTCCGAAGAAGCGTTTAAAGGCCGCGGCGTCTCTGCCTGCGCAACCTGCGACGGTTTCTTCTACCGTAATCAGAAGGTCGCGGTCATCGGCGGCGGTAATACCGCCGTGGAAGAAGCGCTTTACCTGGCGAACATCGCCTCTGAAGTGCACCTGATCCACCGCCGCGAGACGTTCCGCGCGGAGAAAATTCTGATCAAACGCCTGATGGATAAAGTGGCGAGCGGCAACATCGTGCTGCACACCAACCGTACGCTTGAAGAAGTGACGGGCGATCAGATGGGCGTTGCAGGACTGCGTATCCGTGATACACAGAACACCGATAACGTCGAGACGCTGGACGTTGCGGGTCTGTTCGTGGCCATCGGTCACAGCCCAAACACCGCCATCTTCGACGGCCAGCTGGAGCTGGAAAACGGCTACATTAAGGTACAGTCCGGCATTCACGGCAATGCAACCCAGACCAGCATCCCGGGCGTCTTCGCCGCGGGCGACGTCATGGACCATATTTACCGTCAGGCGATCACCTCTGCCGGCACGGGCTGTATGGCCGCGCTGGACGCTGAGCGCTACCTTGATGGACTGGCTGAACAACGTAAATAATCTTTACAAGTCAGTAACAAACGTAAATAAAGGCGGCGATAAGTCGCCTTTATTGTCTCTCCGTTGTAACATTGCGCTGCCCAATTTCTAATAACGTCACCTGCAAAGTACGCAATGGAAAAGACCCGTCAACAAGAGCTAACACGCTGGCTTAAACAGCAAAGCGTTATTTCCCGCCGCTGGCTGAATATTTCCCGTATTCTGGGGCTTATCAGCGGCCTGTTGATTGTTGCCCAGGCATGGCTGCTGGCCCGCATTCTTCACCACATGATCATGGAGAACATTCCCCGCGAGGCGCTCCTGCTGCCGTTTATCGTCCTGGTGCTGGTCTTCATTTTACGCGCCTGGGTCGTTTGGCTGCGCGAGCGGGTCGGCTTTCACGCTGGGCAGCACATCCGCTACGAAATACGCCGCCAGGTGCTTGACCGCCTTCAGGAGGCTGGGCCTGCGTGGATTCAGGGAAAACCCGCCGGGAGCTGGGCGACGCTGATCCTTGAACAAATTGACGATATGCACGACTACTACGCGCGCTATCTCCCGCAGATGGCGCTGGCGGTGTGCGTGCCGCTGCTGATCGTCGTGACGATTTTTCCCGTCAACTGGGTCGCCGCGCTGATTTTGCTGGGCACCGCTCCCCTCATCCCGCTGTTTATGGCGATGGTCGGCATGGGCGCGGCGGACGCCAACCGCCGAAACTTTCTGGCGCTGAGCCGCCTGAGCGGCCACTTCCTCGATCGCCTTCGCGGGATGGAAACGCTGCGTATTTTTGGCCGGGGCGAAGCCGAGACCGAAAACATCCGCCGGGCGTCACAGGACTTCCGCCAGCGCACCATGGAAGTGCTCCGCCTGGCATTTCTGTCCTCCGGCGTGCTTGAGTTTTTCACCTCATTGTCGATCGCGCTGGTGGCGGTTTATTTCGGCTTTTCCTATCTTGGCGCGCTGGACTTCGGACACTATGGTACGGCGGTGACGCTGTCAGCCGGTTTCCTGGCGCTGATCCTGGCCCCGGAGTTTTTCCAGCCTCTTCGCGATCTCGGCACCTTCTACCATGCAAAAGCCCAGGCCGTAGGCGCAGCCGACAGCCTGAAAACCTTCATGGAGACGCCGCTGGCGCATCCTGAACGCGGTGACGTTACGCTGAATGCAAATGAAGCTGTCGCTATCGAAGCGCGTGATTTTTCGGTCCTGTCACCGGAAGGGAAAGTGCTTGCGGGTCCGCTTAACTTTACCCTCCCAGCCGGGCAGCGCGTCGTGGTGGTTGGCACCAGCGGGTCCGGTAAAAGCTCGCTGCTTAATGCCCTATCTGGCTTCATGGCCTACACCGGCTCCCTTCAGGTGAACAAAACGGAGCTGAGCGATCTCGATCCTGACGCCTGGCGCAAGCAGCTCAGCTGGGTGGGACAGAACCCTCAGCTCCCCGCTGCGACGCTTCGTGAAAACGTGCTTCTGGCACGCCCGGACGCCAGCAATGACGAGCTGAAGTCGGTGCTTGACCGCGCCTGGGTCAGCGAGTTTCTGCCGCTGCTCCCGCAGGGCGTGGATACCATCGTGGGCGATCAGTCCGCTGGCCTGTCCGTCGGTCAGGCCCAGCGCGTTGCGGTGGCTCGCGCCCTGCTCAACCCGTGCCAGCTGATGCTGCTGGATGAACCGGCTGCCAGCCTTGACGCGCACAGCGAGCAGCGCGTCATGGACGCGCTTAACGCCGCCTCGCGGCAGCAAACGACGCTGATGGTCACCCACCAGCTGGAAGGACTTGCCGACTGGGATCGGATCTGGGTGATGGAAAACGGTCAAATCGTCGAGCAAGGCGATTATGCCTCGCTTGTTGCCGCGCAGGGGCAGTTTGCCGCCCTGCTGGCGAATCGTCAGGAGGATATCTGATGCGCGCTCTGTTACCGTATCTGGCGCTTTACAAGCGCCACAAATGGATGCTTACGCTGGGGATTGTGCTCGCCATCGTTACCCTGCTGGCCAGCATCGGCCTGCTGACGCTGTCCGGCTGGTTCTTATCCGCCTCTGCCGTTGCGGGCTTCGCGGGGCTCTACAGCTTTAACTATATGCTTCCCGCAGCGGGCGTGCGCGGCACTGCGATTGCCCGCACCGCCGGACGCTACTTTGAACGCCTGGTGAGCCACGATGCCACCTTCCGCGTGCTTCAGCACCTGCGAATTTACACGTTCAGCAAGCTGCTCCCCCTCTCCCCTGCCGGACTGGCGCGCTTTCGTCAGGGCGAATTGCTCAACCGCGTGGTGGCGGATGTCGACACCCTGGACCACCTCTACCTGCGGGTGATCTCCCCGCTGATAGGCGCGTTCGTGGTCATCGTGGTGGTTACGCTGGGGCTTTGCGCGCTGGATGTTACGCTCGCGCTGACGCTGGGCGGCATTATGCTGCTTACGCTCATCGCCCTGCCGCCGCTGTTTTATCGGGCGGGGAAATCTGCCGGAGAGAACCTGACGCGCCTGCGTGGCGATTACCGGCAGCAGCTCACCTCCTGGCTTCAGGGTCAGGCCGAGCTGACCCTCTTTGGTGCCAGCAGCCGCTATCGCGCCCAAATGGAAAATACCGAGCTGAACTGGCACGAAGCCCAGCGCCGCCAGTCCGAGCTGACCGCGCTATCCCAGGCGCTGATGATGCTGATCGGCGGCATTGCCGTTGTAGCTATGCTTTGGATGGCCTCCGGCGGCGTAGGCAGTCACGCCCAGCCGGGCCCGCTTATTGCCCTCTTTGTCTTCTGCGCGCTGGCCGCCTTTGAAGCGCTGGCCCCCGTCACCGGGGCATTCCAGCATCTTGGGCAGGTTATTGCCTCCGCCCTGCGCATAACGCAGATTGCGGAGCAGGATCCGGAAGTGACCTTTTCCGCTGCGCAAACGCCTGTTCCTGAACAGGTCACGCTCACCCTCAGCGGAATAACCTTCGCCTATAGCCCGCAGGCGCAGAACGCGCTGGAAGAGATCGACCTCTCCGTAGGCGCAGGCCAGCGCGTGGCAATCCTCGGCCGTACAGGCTGCGGAAAATCAACGCTGCTTCAGCTGCTGACCCGCGCGTGGGATCCGCAGCGCGGCGAGATCCGCTTTAACGGCATCGCGCTGACCGATTTCAGCGAAGATGCGCTGCGCAAAACCGTCAGCGTCGTGCCGCAGCGCGTACATCTTTTCAGCGCCACGCTGCGCGACAACCTGCTGCTTGCCGCACCGGAAGCGACAGATGACCAGCTTTGCGGGGCGCTGAAGCAGGTCGGCCTGCATAAGCTTCTGGAAGACGACGGGTTAAACAGCTGGCTCGGCGAAGGCGGTCGTCAGCTTTCCGGCGGGGAGCTGCGCCGTCTGGCGATTGCCCGCGCGCTGCTGCACAATGCTCCGCTGATGCTGCTGGACGAGCCTACAGAAGGGCTTGATGCGACCACCGAAAGCCAAATCCTTGATTTACTGGCTAACGTGACGTCCGGAAAAACGGTGCTGATGGTAACGCACCGCCTGCGCGGCCTGGCGAATTTCGACCAAATAATTGTGATGGACAACGGGCACATTATTGAGCAAGGTAATCATTCTGAATTGATGGCAAAACAGGGTCGCTACTATCAGTTTAAACAGCGTCTGTAAGCTATATTTGAACCGATCCCAACTCGCGTAGTGGAGTTTCGCCGTCATGCGCCTGGTCCAGCTCTCTCGTCATAATATTGCGTTCCCCTCACCTGAGGGGGCGCTTCGTGAGCCCAACGGTCTGCTGGCGCTGGGCGGCGATCTCAGCCCAGCGCGGCTGTTAATGGCCTATCAGCGCGGAATTTTCCCGTGGTTTTCCCCGGGCGATCCTATTTTATGGTGGTCACCCGACCCGCGCGCGGTGCTGTGGCCAACGGCGTTTCACCTCAGCCGCAGCATGAAGCGGTTTCATGCTAAATCTCCCTATCGCGTGACCCTCAACCATGCGTTCAGCCAGGTGATCGAAGGCTGCGCCAGCGACCGCCATGAAGGCACCTGGATCACCCGTGAGATTGTTATCGCCTATGAGCGTCTGCACGAGCTTGGCTATGCGCATTCGATAGAGGTGTGGGATAAGAATAAGCTAGTGGGCGGAATGTATGGCGTTGCGCAGGGTACCTTGTTCTGCGGCGAGTCAATGTTTTCCCGCGCCGTTAACGCGTCTAAAACCGCGCTGCTGGTGTTCTGCAAAGAGTTTGCTGAACGCGGTGGTAAGCTGCTGGATTGCCAGGTCCTTAATGAGCATACCGCGTCGCTCGGCGCCGTTGAAATTTCGCGCCGCAGCTACATTGAGCATCTGGACAGCTATCGTCATGAGACGCTTGCGCACGATTTTTGGATCCCACGCACGCTCTTTATGCCCAAAGCCTAAATGTTTTCCGCACATTTTTTATGAGGGTGTTATAATTACGCCGCAGAGTAGCTTCTGCCTGTTGCCCCGCCGCCGTTTGGGACCCCCGCTTCAGATAACGTCCTGACGTTTATCCTGTCGTCTCCCCTTTACGAATGCGCTTCCTGTTCGGTTGTAGCGTGACGCTTGGGCAATGCGCTGAAACTGTTTTGCTGCGTTTTAATCGCGCAATTCTTTACTTAATTGATGAATTTCGGCATTATCTTGCCGGTTCAAAACTTGGTAGTGATACCCCAGAGGATTAGATGGCCAAAGAAGACAATATTGAAATGCAGGGTACCGTACTTGATACGTTGCCTAACACCATGTTTCGCGTAGAGCTGGAAAACGGTCACGTGGTAACTGCGCACATCTCCGGTAAAATGCGCAAAAACTATATCCGCATTTTGACGGGCGACAAAGTGACTGTTGAACTGACCCCGTACGACCTGAGCAAAGGCCGCATTGTCTTCCGTAGTCGCTAATTGTTTTCGCCTGTAAAGGCAGATGAATATTAAATAAGGCCGGGTTAATCCCGGCCTTATTTTTTTATATGATTTGCAGACATCCTGACACAGTTAAAACCAGGGGATGGTTGCCGTGGAACTTAAGCCGTAGGCGGAAAACGTCCCCGAAACGGGCGAACTACCAATCTCGCCGTGCCGGATAAACAGCCGGAACGTCTGCCCCGTGGACAGGCTGCGCAAATTGAGCCAGGGCAAATCGGTCTGCTGTTGGCTCATGCCCGGCAGCCTCTGTTGAGCCTCCTCCTCCGTCAACCAGCCTTTTTTGACCGAACGACGCAGCAATCGCTCCGGGCTGCTTTTGACCTGCACGCGGCTCACGCAGCGCCAGCGCGCTATCGCCGGAACCGGGCAGATATCCGTACAATGGCAATAGTCCGTCAGCCCTTTTCGCCACAACGTTGACTCCAGCGCCTGCAGGGCCGGTGCACTCCCGTGCAGACGAAGGCAGGTGCCCGGCTTAAGGTTATGCAGCGGAAAGCTCACGCCAATATCGCCCTTTCCCCGCGCACCCAGCGCCCGGTGAAGTTTGGCAAACAGTGCCGCCATCAGCACCTCTTCACTGAACTCCGGGTCGGGCAGGACGTGGATCTCAAGGTAGTGATCCATCATGACTCCTTATTCACTCTTCTCGCCAAACACGCCGCCGCGGATCAAAATCGCCATCACGTAATGCTGCTGGTCCACTTCTGGCTTTTGCCCCTTTGTCACCCAGTTATCAAGCAGCGTGTAGAAGTCCATTTTCTCTTTCGGCTGGCGGCATGCGATACCGCGGCTGGTGACTGAGCCGTAGGGCTCCACGGCAATCGCCCCGAGTTCGTCCACGCGGGGATGCCAGGTATCAATGGTTCTGACCGCGTTGCCGATCTTCTGCGAGTGCATTCCCGCCACGTTATCCACCTGATAAAGCAGGCGGCTCCTGGTGCTGTTGCTGTCGAGCACCAGCTCCTGCGACGGGAATACCTCCTGCCCTTTGCCCAGCAGCACGTTAGCGCTCACCTCCAGCAGGACGAAGCTTTCACCGCGCAGCCCTTTCTCAATTTCCTGCGAAAGCGCGTTTAGCGCCTTATCCTGCGCGGTGAAATCCCGCAGCGGATAGTCATGCGCGTTGAACGTCCAGGTCTCGCTCCCCTTCTTGACCGTAATCTCAATTTTTTCTGCACCAATGCGGTTACGCCACAGGAAGCGACCGTTCGCCAGGTTGGTGGCATAGCGATGCGCCAGCGCGCTAAAGCCGTGCTCGGCAATGTACCCTTCAATAACCTGCTGCAGGGCATCCTGATAGGTGCGATCGTTACAAACCGAAGGTACAGAAAGGTTGCCCAGCACGCGCAGGGTGAATCTCACCTGGAGGGTATCGGCCTCGGCCGGCAGCGCCGCCACGTCCACGCGCTGCAGGTTGGCTTTCTGGATTTCCGCATCCAGCCTGGTTGGGTCGTTAACGAGCGCATTTTTCAGCCGATTGGAAATCGTTCCGCGCACCGCCTTTTCCTGCAGCCGGATCGGCTGCCAGTCGGTTCCTTGCCAGTTCCCCGCGTACATTACCGCGTCTGAGGTTGCCAGCTTGCGTTCGAATGCCAGTACAGAAGCCGTTTTAACGGCAGTTGGAGCCTTTGCCATGTGATAGTCCTTTTTATGAATGTTGTTTTGCTGCCTGCGGCGCGTCGGCGCCCTGGCAGTAGTAGCCGGTTTCCGTGGTGCGGTAGCGCCAGAAAATATCCTCCAGCGACGAAATACGATGCAGCCCACACCACTCGCCCACGCCGTACACCGCTTCGGTAAAGGCAAATGGCGTCCGATCGTCGCGGGCGTTTGCCACCGCGCCGGGGGCGTAGAGTTCAGAAATGCGCTGGTAACCCGTCATCAGCGGAACCAGATAGCCCGGCCGCGGTTTTGGCACGCGCTGCCAGTCCGCAGGTTCGCCCTCATGGATCTCCCCCTCTTCCGGGGTTTCCGCCTGAAACTTGAGGGCGGCAAAATCAAGCCAGGCGTCCAGCAGGGTGGCCTGCGGGTTATCCTCAAGCAGGCTCTGGTGATGTTCCTCAAGCCAGGCGCTGCGATCGCGCAGGACAAAGCCCGGCGTCAGCTGCCACTTCAGGTAAGCCAGCTTTTCATCCGTCGTCGGCTTATCCATCACCGAAATATCTTTAATGTCGACAATAATCCCGCCCGCCAGGCGCAGCGTCGGGCAACGTGATTTCAGAAACTCTGCCAGCGCCTGCTGCCCGTATTCGCCGTTAATGATTTCCCCGTGGCACTCCAGCAGCAGGGAGACGGTCATATGCATCCGGCCCTCTTCGTTGAAGGAGGCTGTTTTTCCCTCGCGCGTCAGCGGGTTGCGCGTCAGGGCAAACTGATACTCGCGCCCAGAGGTATGCGCGTGGAGCTGGTGCCCGTGGCTCACCACGGCGCAGCCCTCCAGCGTCAGCCCGTGGGTTTGCGTCAGGATACGCGACAGGGCGTGGGTGAAGCCTAAAAAGTGGGTGACGGCTGGAAAGCCCCATGTGATGCCCGCAACGGCGTTGGCGTTTTCCACGCGCACGTGACGTAAGAGGATTAGCGTGCTCATTTCAGCGCCTCCCGGATCATTTTTTCCATTTCACGCAGGTTGGTGCGAAGCCTTTCGCGTGTCTCCCATTCCCGTTTTTCTACCGCTCCGACGTCGGGTAAATCTTTCCGCAAGCGGGCGTTCAGCCATATCGAAAAATCAGCGGCGACCTCTTCCAGCCAGTCGTCTTTATCCCGCTCTTTGCGAAATGCCTCGTCGGTTTTCGTTCTCCACGGATCGAGCCAGAGCTGCTGGTGTGTTTTCAGCGTCGGGCACCTGAGCGTCCAGCCCTGCCATTCTTCACGCTGCAGTTCTGATACGACAACAAACAGCAGGTCGATAAGCTCGTCGATATACTTATCGCGTGATTCACGGATGTGTCGGTTGTTGTAGTCCTTCGAGCGCGTAAGTAGCGTTATCAGCCGCTGTACCGCCGCATTTGCCCGCCGGTCAAACTGGCCTCCAGCGGTAAATACCGAGCGTAGATTTACCGGGGGTTTATCCGCACGCTTCCACTGCGGAGGCTGCGCCGAAAGCAGCCAGACCCGCCCGCCGCGCACGCTGTTCAGATAGGAGATATTCTGCGGCTTGGTCCCGCCAAAGTGCATTTCAGCGCTGTCAGGAAAGAGCACAAGAGGCTGCGGATGCCAGGTTTTCTCGCGCCGCGCTTTGCGGATGGCATTTATGTCATCGCCAAAACGAAACGCGAGCATCTTCTGGTGGTAAGCCTGCACCAGCGAGGTGGCAAAGAGAGGGCTGAGGAGATGGTAATCGTCACCCACCGGGAAATAATTCTGCTTTGCCAGCTTGTGCGAAGCGGGCTCACCGGGCGTGAGCGCGCGGGAAAAACCGGTAATCCATTCATCGAGCTGAGCCGCATCGTCCGTGAAGGCTGCAAGCGGGGTACGCTCGCCGCGTTTGAGGCAGGCGAGAAGCGAATCCCCTTCAACGCGGGTTTGCAGCAGCTTTGCCACGTCCAGCGCCGCGGCGTTCCCGACGGCATCGGGGTCTATATCGTCCAATGTCGCGCTGCTGAGATAGCCTTCTTTCTGCGTCGTTTCGCTGTACAGGCTGCTGCTTTTTGAATCCCCGTGCGTAAACTTTGCCGCATGGGTGACCAGGCTAATCTGCCCGGCTCGTCGTGCTGCATCGGTGAGCCAGGTCTGCGGCTCATAGCGAAGCTCAAGCTCCCGGCGCTCAGCTGCCAGAGCTACGCGATCCGCCGCGTCACGCTTTGCCGCGTCTTTATCAAACGCTTCCAGCTTCGTTTGCCGTCGTGCGGCAATATATTCAGCAATAAAAGTACATAAGTTCCATTGAAGCACGAATCCCTCCTGAGTAAGGATTACTTATAAGAACAGCTAAAACAATTGCTTGGAGTAAAAAAGCAGCATCAAAATACCAAAAATCATCCCTGATCTAAGTGCTAATCTGAACATAGAAACGCTTCCGTGGATTGCTAGTGCGAGCAATGTACTCTTTTTGCAACGCAAATTCCATTCCTATATAAAGCATCTAATTACCTATATAAAGCTTCTATATACATTCCTTTTTTGCTACTTTTTTTAGACCTATTGCCCTAAAATTCTCCGCGTAACTATCGCGCAGATAGTTTAGAAATATATAAAGCACCTAAATGCTTCGTCTACTGCTGTACAAGCAGCTCGCGCCCCTTTTCAAGGGGCGCGAAACACACCCAGAATCGGGTGATATCGCCACTGCTCTTCTGATTCCCTCACCGTAATCTCCCCATATCGTGTTGATACTTCTTTCAATTCCATCTGCTTCGTCTCGGCCTGCGCCAGCAATATCTCCTGATAGTCCACTTCAAACCACGGCTCCACGCCGGCGGCCAGCGTAATCTCCTGGCGTTCAAATCGCCCCGCATCTTTCAGGCCGCCGTTGGTCTGTATCAGACAAAAAGCGGGCTTGTCGTCTTCCTCTTTCATTCCCAGGTAAAACGTTTCCTGTGATGCCGATTGACGAAACGGCGTGCGCCGTTGCAGCTCGCCGCACCAGGTGAGCGGCAGTCTCCACCAGTGGGCAGCGATGGCCTCGTTCTTGTCAGTAGATTCCAGCAGCGCGGCACGCAGCCGGGTGTGTTCCTGGGCGGCAAAGGCGTTATCCGCCAGGGCATCCGTTATTCTTGGTATGGCATTAATGGCGCAGTACGCCGATGCGGGCAGCAGCGTCTGTAAATCGTGATCGGTAAACGGATGCGCCTTCGTTTCGAAACCCGGCTTGCAGTACGCAATACTCTCGCCGCGCAGCGCCTTAATGTTGCGGTTCAAAATCACCAGGTTTTCAGTCTCCGGCACTTTTTGACGGTGGCGCTGAATTCGCCCGGCGAACTGGATCAGCGAGCGCATGGAACTGGGTTCGATAATCCCCCAGTCTGCACAGAAATCGCGCCCCACCTCTAAAACGGACGTGCCAAGCACCACAAACAGATGGTGCTGGCAGGGCGATTCCAGCGCCTGTTTCACCTCGGGGAGCAGCCAGATTCTGTCGGGAGCGTGGCGCGTAAAGGCACTGTCCAGCCGGGCTTCAATATGCGAGCGCACCACCAGCGGGTGCCGCCCGTGATACACGCAGTAGTGGATGCAGGTATTTTCCGGCGCGGGCATGGCCATCAGCGCCTGCGCCACGGCCACCAGCGGGTTGATGTTTGCCAGCCGTATCAGGCCAAATGACACCGTTTTTCCGCTTACGTGCGTGCTGTGGTGAGCACGGTGAAGGTCATGCATCTGCTGATACAGCGTTTTCGCGACCGCGGAAATAACCGCCTGCGCGCCGGTGGATTCAGGTTCGACGCGGGCAAGTTTCCCCAGCCGCAGAACGGGTTGGTGAGGAAGCTTTTTCAACCGCCCGGCGACAAACCGGGCGTGCGCCTGCTGGAACACCCCACCTTCAGCCACATCCTGCGACTGCGCGCCGTATTCATCAAACCAGGCGCAGCAAATATTAACGGGTCTGTTCGGCTCGCCGCATGCCTGCTGATACGCTTCCCGCCCCGCCCGATAGGCCTCGAACAGAGCCTGCGTCAGCGCGGGCGGCAGCGTTGCGGACGAGAGCAGCACGCGCGAACCGAGCATTCCGGCCCAGTTCACCAGCCGGGACAGCGCGTGCAGGTCGTTAATATCAAAATCATCGGGCTCGTCCAGCACCAGGTCGCTGGTCATCAGGCGCAGCATCGCGGGGATCTGCCTGCCGCCGCGAATGCCTTCTGTGGCGGGCATCAGATGATCAATAGTCGTGACCAGCACCGGCGCACTCACCAGCCGGTTAAGCGCAGGCTCGGAAGAGAGCCACTGCTGTGCAATGCCATGACTCACGCTGCCTTCATACTGAACGTACTGATGGCTGGCGAAAAATGCTTCGTCGCTGGCGCTGTTGTCGTCCGGCTCTTCCTCCTTTTTCTGATCTTTAAGCTGTCGTTCATAAAGTTCACGCACGGCAGCCGAACCGGTGACCACGGCAAGCGTGTCCTCATCCAGTCTCAGACGTTCGCGCAGCGCCTGCCCGGTTTGCAGCGTCAGGGTACGCAGGCCCAGTGCGATGCTGAAGCGGCAGCCTGCGTGCTCATCCGCCAGGGCATACATGATGCGGGCGTTGGCGAAGGTTTTGCCGCAGCCGGTGGATGCCATATTGACGCCAAAAAATCCCTGCGCTGCACTGCGTTCGCGCAGCGCCGACGCCACATCCCAGGCTCTGTTCTGCCACTGAAACCGCTCGCCCTTCGCCCGCTCGCGAAAGGTGTTGTGCCGCGCAATCGCAGGCAGCGAACGCCGCAGCCAGGGCAGCGATCGCCCCAGCAGCAGGGCGTGATGCGCCACGCCTGTGTTATGTTCATCCAGCTTTTGTTTTAGCTGAGTGGTGGCGCGATCGCTATTGGCCCACAGATCAAAGACTTGTGCCTGCCACTGGACGCAGGGTGGTTGTGAAGAATAAAAGTGATCGGCCAGCATCAATGACAGACGGGCAAGGTGCGCGGTAAACAGATTGTCCAGCGTGCCATACTGGCGTAACGACGCTGCATGGCGGGCACGCCTGCCGATCTGCCTGGCTTTTTCACGCCAGACGGCGCTTTTAAAAGGCGTACCCTTGGGGAATGTCCAGACGCTTTTTAACTCGCCCGGCTTCCAGCGATGCTTTTCATTATCCTGATGATTGAGCGCGTTCCAGTGGACGTTGAGCTGACGGTCAGGCCAGCCGTCGCAGTACTGTAGGTTGGGTCTTGATAGCAGGGACTGCGGCAGCCGATGATGGGACAGGATCAGCCATGCCACGGTTCTTGCCAGCGGGGGTAATCCCTTAAGCGGGCTGCCATCTATGAGCTGCGGCTCCTTGAGCATTGCGTTCAGCATTCGCGTTTGGTCGGCGAGGGAGAGGCGTTCTAAAGAGGCAAGCCACTGCTCGTCGGTCTGCCCGGCGGCAAATCCCTGAAACAGCCGGGCGGAGATCCATTCATGCCGGTAAGGCTGGTAATTGTGCTTACTTTGCTTCTTCAAGGTTTGCTGAAAGCACTTCCCCGCTTTGCCGAAATCATGAAACAGCCCGGCGATGGCGGCCAGCAGCGCGATGCTTTCTGCACTGTGCCAGTGGTGTTCAGCCTCGTTTTTCAACACGTTGGTTGACGTGCGGTTTGTCGGCACGCGCCCCTGAGCGTTGAAGCGGCGCAGGTTCCCAACGATCCAGAGCAATTCCGTCTCACCGCTTTTTTTAATCCAGTGGCAGGCCACCGCGGTATTACGTCGCGCGTGTTTGCGCAATAATTTTCGCAGGGTATTGAGGCCATCAAGGGTTATGGGGGTTTGCCAGGCCGCATCGCCGGTGCGTTCGGCAAACTGGTCAATAATCTGGCAGCTGATTTCACGGGCGCGTTTGGTACAGCGGGAGATAATCAGGACGTTCATTCTGCCACACCCGCCAGTGAGCAAGCCGTTTCCTGAAGCGTCGCGATCATGACGTCCAGCGCATCGGCCTGCTGAAAGGCATTAATACAGCGCTGGCGAAACTGCATATTGTCTTCTCCCTGCATCGCGGCGATAAACGCCTGCGGCATGACCAGCGCATCCTTGATCAGATCGGCAAGGTCGAAGACCAGCCCGCCACGCCGGGTTTTGCCGTGCATCACCGCCAGCCCGTGCGGGATCCCCGTCACCCACGCGGCCACCGCAGCAAGCCCGTAGGCCAGATAGTTTCCCTGATCGAGAAACCGGTTAGCCATATCCACACCGCCACCGCGTTTGGCACGGCTAAAATCGCCGTAGCCAACCGCCAGGCTAACCTGTTTATAGAGAGATTTAGTGAGAAGCGCTTCTTTGAGCATCAACGCAGTATGGTCGGCGGAGTTCGACATGTTCTCCCGGGCGCATGCCAGAGACTCAAGCAGCCGGGTTTTATCCGGATGGAACGCCGCCTCGCGCTGCATTCTCGCCCCCAGCCAGTGTTTCTCTATTTGCTGAAGCCGAATCATTTGAAACTGCTTTGCCGCCTTCAGTCGTTTTTCCTCGTCGAACCAGAACGAGACCCAGTTTTGCAGATACGCCGTGGGTCGATATTCGCTTTGCGGGCATAGCCAGGAGACGTCAATATCCACTTCATTAGCCGAATACAGCGGCGTGCCGTCCGTACCGCAAAAGCCGACCATTACGCCCGCGCGCGCAAATTCCCGCATCGTCATTTGGGTGACCGAGGTCCCCATTCCCAGCATTACGGCGGTGGTATTCGCTATTGGGATGTTCCAGTAAAACGACTCTTTACCTTCCTGAGTGACATATTCCACCCGCCCGCCGTTTACCTGAATACGGCATTTTTCCAGGTAATAGATATTTGCGCGTTTAGAATGAAGGATCGTTTTCAGATCTGAAGGCGTAATGGCTGGCTGGGTCATAGAATATATCTGTTAACGTATCAATGATGATTATGGTATCGATGATGTGTATGTGGGGAATGTGATCCAATTCAAAAAAAGAGTTATTATGAGACATTAAACAAAACTTAACTGTTTAATTTCATTGCCAATTATTTTCAGCAGGCATTAATCGCAAGAATATTATTCAGAAGGGTTATATGCGTTTCAATTTAATGGAATATATATCCACATCGATAGATGATATATTCTGGTAACTTTTGTGTCATTTCCGATTACTAAGTATCTTTATTTGCAGAATTATATTACCAGAAGCGTTAACTCTTTTTTTTGGCAGGCGAGCCGTAAATAAATATACATAGGGGTACGGCAGCGAACTGTACACAAATGACACGGGCGTTACGTTTTATTTCTAAGCTGCCTGTACGGCAGTGGTTCCTCAGGATATCGGTGGGATATGTCTGCATTTAGCGCATAGGTATCAACGCTTATGCTGAGGGCCGTTCGTTCCAGGCGTCGCTGTGCATAATATTCCCATCGACGATGCGCCAGGTTATTTTTTCATACTGAAGGCTCACACTCTCAACGTGGTTGATTTTATCATTAGCCGCAAGTTTCACGTTCGGTACGGCACAGTTAATGCCAGTCACCTTCACGTTCTCCAACAACACAATGTAATAGCAAACCTCCTGACCAGCATCATTAATGTGATAAAACTTAATTTCAGCGCTCTTTAATGCCTGTCCGGTAGATGCAGCTTTATAAAAATAGGGGGTTGACCTATCTACCTCCTTTTCAATCCTCATTGATGAATGTTGTCGCGTACCAGTAATTTTACCGTCCGCACTGTCTATCGGGAGATTTAGGCCATGGCTTAACCCTATGATCTCAATACTACCTTCACGGTCCTTCACATCTACTGAGCCTTTAATGTCTGCACCGCCATCATCTTTGAGCCACATATAGGGAGGAATTGGCATACTCTATTACCTTATTTGGTTAAAAAAGTTCATTACTGACAGGTAAATAGTCTCTATTATTAACTAGATAACTATCAACCGGACGTATGTATAAAGCTCGTATAAATAATCCTGACCGATATTTTTAGATCCATAAAGGATTTTACCGAGGCGATCGGCCAAAACGTGATTGAACCACGGTTCAATCATTCAACCACAAGCCATGCGCATGTCGACGCAGGTAGCTGATATGTGTTATCTCCTTATTTTACTGAATGTCTTTAACGTTACGAAATAAATAAAAACACTGAATGAAAAAACCATCAACATATCAATATTGGTATGCGTTTCGTACATTGTTTCTGCATTCACGTCGCCATAAATCACATTGCATATTTTAGATATCATCTCATGATTGAGATAAGCTTCCGGAGGAGCTAAAAAATAACCGACGCTAAAAGTGATTGTCAGAAACCAAACCGTTTTGATCAGCCTAACAGCCCGTTTACGAACAACCATTTTTGTAGCCACCATCAATAACCTCGACCAAGCCACGTGCCATCAGGGAACGCATACAAGGAATCTGAATAAGCTCTGTGTTCATAAGTGCATTGCGAATTATGGCAAAATCAGAATTATGTGCGATCGTTATACAACCTTCTGACACCGTTCCGGGATGAAGTCTGAACAATCCACGGTAGACGTTTTCAATCCAGGTGCCATCATCTATTCCCCAATCATCCTTATACAAGGCAAACCATTCATCACGTCCAAATTCAGCCCCAAATCTGATTTTGTTCCACTGATCTTGCGCCTTAGCTTTCAATCCTGAAAAGACCCCTCCTGTGCCACGATCAACAATCCAGTATTTACCCGGGGGAATTGGACCCGCACCTTTTATTGCACCACAAGAGCCGCTGTTACGGTAGGCTCCTTGCCCAGAATGGGCCATGAACACGCCAACACCAAAGAGGTTAAAGGGCGCGTAGTCACCACCGTTAAGCATCATAGTTCCATTTAAAGCCATAATGGTCTTCCATATAGTTTTACGACTGACAGGTCCTCAGTCTTGTTTCCCAACCTTATTAGCCATAAACCTAATAAGGATTTAAGAATCTTCATATCTTTTCCTTGATTAATTTGTTATTGACTGCCTGTACGGCAGTGAACCCGGGCTTATCGCAAGCCTTATCACGGTTGCCTTTTCTAAACTGCCTGTACGGCAGTGAACGCTGGTTAACGAATACGACCCGATGGATGAGCTTTCTAAGCTGCCTGTACGGCAGTGAACATCTTTGAACAGCTCAAAGTTCAGTTCACTACCGTTTCTAAGCTGCCTGTACGGCAGTGAACGCGTTGCGAAGTGGATTCGCTGCGCTTCCAGATTTCTAAGCTGCCTGTACGACAGTGAACGCCTTCGCCTCTAGTTATGAGACGCTCATAAATTTCTAAGCTGCCTGTACGGCAGTGAACCAAAGACATGATGGAGCAGCTCTGGCTTGCTGTTTCTAAGCTGCCTGTACGGCAGTGAACGCTACGGCGAGAGCCGCTTGCGGGCTGTCGTCTTTCTAAGCTGCCTGTACGGCAGTGAACGCAATCCAAAACCTGATTTACCCGGTTCACTCTTTCTAAGCTGCCTGTACGGCAGTGAACACGACCTGCAGGCAATTTCTACAAGTGGGATGTTTCTAAGCTGCCTGTACGGCAGTGAACAAGTGGCCCAACTTTACTCGTACGAACACGTCTTTCTAAGCTGCCTGTACGGCAGTGAACTGGAAGAAAACAACAATACCCTATTGTTCTAAAAGAAAAAAATCAACTTTCTCTGTCTGAACCCTTTTTTCCAGCCATTAATTTCATTATCTATAAATCAATAACTTAGAAAGGCATACCAAAAAAGGGTTCCGCAGTTATGCGTCAGTTTACGTCCTGACGAACTATTTCACGTCAGGGAATAAGATGCACAACCGTGCTTTGGCAACGAGGCACAACCATGTCATCAGCCATTGAGTGCGTAATGTCATGCAGCAGGCCCGTCAGATGCGGGAGCATGTCGCGGTCAAAATGCGAAATCAGCAGGACGTGATTGAGCGCGCGGCAGTAATCGCACTTCGTTTCAGTATCATCCAGCAGCCACTCCTTGTGCTGCGGCTGCTCGTCTTCAAATTCCACGACGCGAAAATCGCTCATCGACTCCGCAAGCCCTTCCTTCACTGCATCCAGATAGGCACCGAGGCAGCGGCATACAGGCTGCGTTTGCGGGAGCGAATTGCAGTCCAGCAGAATTTCGACCAGCAGCTTGCAGCGTTCGACAAGGACGGGGAGATCGGGATTGAGAGAGAGTTCGCTGTAGAGATGAGAAAAATTAGTATGTTCCATGTGATTTTGACTCCGTGTGAAATTTTAAGATCCCCACCCGAACGCCAACTCAGGTGGCAGACTGAACCGGTTTGGCGTACCGACCACACGGGAAAATCGGTGCTTCAAAAGAAGCCCCGGTCCAGCCCACCATATTTGAGTCTGCGAATTATAACGCTAACTTTCAAAAGTGTGCACGAACCTGATGATAGTTGACGAACCAACATCATTTCTCGCATGTAATCAGGACGCCAATCCCGACACCTGATTTTGCAGGTGCGCCGCCAATTTATCACTGTGAATTTATCCAGCAACCGACTTAGAAAGAAACTGGAAAGCGCCTCGCAAAATTCCTCTGCGGTCAGATGCCCTCACCCTGACCCTCTCCCACGGGGAGAGGGTAAAAACACCAAAAACAGCAACTTACGTTGCTGTTTTGCTTTTACCTTGCCTCACCCTGGCCCTCTCCCACAGGGAGAGGGAACAAACACTCAATACGTCAGCGCTGTTGCCGCTTTTCTTCCTCTTCCCGGCCCTTTCCACGGGGAGTGGAAGAAAAGCGGGCACAAAAAAAGCCGGGTTAGAAACCCGGCTTTTATACTAAAACGACTTAGTGTGCCGCTTCCGGCTTGTGCTTCGCCGCACTCTGGAAGTCGTAGGTCAGCTCGTTCTTCGCCTGGTCCAGCGCCACGGTGACCTGGCCGCCGTCCACCAGCGAGCCGAACAGCAGCTCGTTCGCCAGCGGTTTCTTCAGGTTGTCCTGAATCACGCGCGCCATCGGACGGGCGCCCATCGCACGGTCGTAGCCTTTCTCGGCCAGCCAGTTACGGGCCTCCTGGCTGACTTCCAGCGACACGCCTTTCTGGTCCAGCTGAACCTGCAGCTCGACGATGAACTTATCCACCACCTGATGGATCACCTCGGTAGACAGGTGATCGAACCAGATAATGTTGTCCAGACGGTTGCGGAACTCCGGCGTGAAGATCTTCTTGATCTCCTCCATCGCATCGGTGCTGTTGTCCTGGTGGATCAGGCCGATGGATTTACGCTCGGTTTCGCGCACCCCGGCGTTGGTGGTCATCACCAGCACCACGTTGCGGAAGTCCGCCTTGCGCCCGTTGTTGTCGGTCAGCGTCCCGTTGTCCATCACCTGCAGCAGGATGTTGAACACGTCCGGGTGCGCCTTCTCGATTTCATCGAGCAGCAGAACCGCGTGCGGATGCTTGATCACCGCGTCGGTGAGCAGGCCGCCCTGGTCAAAGCCCACATAGCCCGGAGGCGCACCAATCAGGCGGCTGACGGTGTGGCGCTCCATGTACTCGGACATATCAAAGCGCAGCAGCTCAATGCCCAGCGCTTTGGAAAGCTGGACCGTCACCTCGGTTTTCCCGACGCCGGTTGGGCCAGCGAACAGGAAGGAACCGACCGGCTTGTGGTCATGCCCCAGCCCGGCGCGCGCCATCTTGATCGCTTCGGTTAAGGCCTCAATGGCCTTATCCTGACCAAAGACCAGCATTTTCAGGCGATTGCCGAGAGTGCGCAGCGTGTCGCGGTCGCTCTGAGAAACGCTCTTCTCAGGGATACGCGCGATGCGGGCCACCACGGACTCAATATCCGCCACGTTAACCGTTTTCTTGCGCTTGCTGGCCGGCATCAGGCGCGCACGCGCACCTGCTTCATCGATCACGTCAATCGCCTTGTCCGGCAGGTGACGGTCGTTGATGTATTTCACCGCCAGCTCCACCGCCGCACGCACCGCTTTCGCGGTATAACGCACGTCGTGGTGCGCTTCGTACTTGGTTTTCAGGCCGTTGATGATCTGCACCGTTTCGTCAACGGACGGCTCGGTGACGTCGATTTTCTGGAAGCGACGCGCCAGCGCGCGGTCTTTCTCGAAAATGTTGCTGAACTCCTGGTAAGTAGTGGAGCCCATCACGCGGATCTTGCCGCTGGAGAGCAGCGGTTTGATCAGGTTAGCAGCATCGACCTGGCCGCCGGACGCCGCGCCCGCACCGATGATGGTATGGATTTCATCGATGAACAGGATGCTGTTGGTGTCCTGCTCCAGCTGTTTCAGCAGCGCCTTAAAGCGTTTTTCGAAATCGCCGCGGTACTTGGTGCCCGCCAGCAGCGAGCCGATATCCAGCGAGTAGATGGTGCAATCGGCAATGACTTCCGGCACGTCGCCCTGCACAATGCGCCAGGCCAGCCCTTCGGCAATGGCGGTTTTCCCCACGCCGGATTCCCCCACCAGCAGCGGGTTGTTTTTGCGGCGGCGGCACAGCACCTGGATCGCACGCTCCAGCTCTTTATCGCGACCAATCAGCGGATCGATACCGCCCACGCGAGCAAGCTGGTTAAGGTTGGTGGTGAAGTTTTCCATACGATCCTCCCCGCCTGCTTGCTCTTCGCTGTTGTTGATCTGATTGCTGGAGTCCGAAGCCTGGTTTGGCTCGTCTTTCCGCGTTCCGTGAGAAATAAAGTTCACCACGTCGAGTCGGCTGACTTCGTGCTTGCGCAGCAGGTAGGCCGCCTGGGACTCCTGCTCGCTGAAGATGGCCACCAGCACGTTCGCGCCGGTGACTTCGCTACGCCCGGAAGACTGGACGTGGAATACCGCGCGCTGCAGCACGCGCTGGAAGCTGAGCGTCGGCTGCGTGTCGCGCTCTTCTTCACTGGCAGGCAGCACCGGTGTGGTTTGTTCGATGAAGGCTTCGAGTTCCTGACGTAGCGCCACCAGGTCCACGGAGCAGGCTTCCAGCGCTTCGCGGGCGGACGGGTTGCTAAGCAGTGCGAGCAGTAAATGCTCGACGGTCATAAACTCATGTCGGTGCTCACGCGCTCTGGCGAAAGCCATGTTTAAACTGAGTTCCAGTTCTTGATTGAGCATAGGCACCTCCCCCAATTTTATGCCTTATCAGGCCTTTTCCAGCGTACACAGCAACGGATGCTCGTTCTCCCTCGCATAATCGTTCACCATCGCTACTTTGGTTTCCGCCACTTCTGCCGTAAAAATGCCGCAGATGGCTTTGCCTCGATAATGAACGGTAAGCATCAGTTGCGTTGCACGTTCTACATCATAAGAAAAGAACTTTTGTAGCACGTCAATAACAAATTCCATCGGCGTGTAGTCATCGTTCATTAACATAACTTTATACATAGATGGCGGTTTTAGCGCGTCGCGCACTTTGTCTTCCGCCAGCTGGTCGAAATCCAGCCAGTCGTTGGTCTTACCCATGATGCATCATCTTCTTGAATCTACCTCAGATGTTAGATAACAATCATCTATTACTGTCATCCGCGATGTCTGTCACAAACTGTTGCAATAGCGTTAACTGCTTCAAATTTTGGTTGATTATTGTCCCAACTCCAGCGCCAAACGCTTGACGGCTTCTTTCGTTTATCTAAATTGTACAAGCGTGAGTTGGCGAGGTTTTGAACAGCCTCCACTCCACCACCGGTTCATTCCATCTTAATTTATAAGATTTACGAAGGAAGTCGAAGCATGGAAATGGGTACTGTTAAGTGGTTCAACAACGCCAAAGGGTTTGGGTTCATCTGCCCTGAAGGCGGCGGCGAGGATATCTTCGCTCACTATTCCACCATTCAGATGGATGGTTACAGGACGCTCAAAGCCGGGCAGTCCGTTCAGTTCGACGTACACCAGGGGCCAAAGGGCAATCACGCCAGTCTTATCGTCCCCGTTATTGAAGCAGAAGCGGTCGCAACGGTCGCGTAGCGCTCTGTTTAATTGTGTACACCCCGCAGGCAAAATGCCAGCCCGATCGGCTGGCATTTTTATTTTCGGGTTATTCCCGCGCCAGCGCGTCTACCGGATCAAGCCGCGCGGCATTGCGTGCCGGGAGCCAGCCGAACAAAATGCCGGTAAAGGTCGAACACAAAAACGCGGTGAGGATCGCCACCGGCGAGAAGCCAATCTCCCAGCCCGGTAAAAAGAGCTGAAGCGCAAAGGCAATCATCATCGACAGCGCAATGCCCATCGCGCCGCCCACCAGGCACACCAGCACCGCTTCAATCAAAAACTGCTGCAGCACGTCGCTGGCGCGAGCGCCCACCGCCATGCGGATGCCGATTTCGCGCGTACGCTCCGTCACCGACACCAGCATGATATTCATCACCCCGATGCCGCCGACGACCAGCGAAATGACCGCCACCAGCGTCAGGAACAGCTGAAGAGTACGTGTGGTCTTTTCCGCGGTTTTCAAGAGGCCGTCCATGTTCCAGGTGAAGAAATCCTTCTTCCCGTGGCGCAGCGTCAGCAGGCGCTCAAGCTGCTGCTCGGCGAGGGCGCTGTCGTAACCTTCCTTCACGCGAACGGTGATCGAGTTCAGCCAGGACTGCCCCATAATTCGCCCGGAGATGGTGGAATACGGTAGCCACACGCGCAGGATTTTACTGCTGCCAAACATCGACTGCTTCTCTTCGGCTACGCCGATGACCGTCGCAGGCATGTTGCCGACGAGGATCACTTCACCCACCACGTTGGTTTTGTTCGGGAAAAGCTGCCTGCGCGAATTGTCGTCCAGCACAACCACCTGCGCCCTGCCCGCGAGCTGCTCGCCGTTGAAGGTCGCGCCCTGGCTAAAGGTCATGCCGTAGACGTTAAAATAGTCCCCGCTGACGCCGTTCGCGCTTGCCGCCACGTCGATGTTGCCGTAGCGCAGGCGCAGGTTTTGCGACACCGCGGGCGTGGCCGAATTGACCCACGGCTGCCGTTGGATGGCCGCCAGGTCGTCATACTTTAAGGACTGCTGGTACTGCGGCTCGTCGTCGCCGAAATCTTTACCGGGGTAGACGTCAATCGTGTTGGTGCCGATAGCGCGGATATCCGCCAGCACCAGCTGTTTTGCCGCGTCGCCCACCACCACAATCGACACCACCGAGGCGATGCCGATAATGATGCCGAGCATGGTCAGCAGCGTGCGCATCTTGTTGGCCGCCATCGCCAGCCAGGCCATGGTGAGCGCCTCGCGAAAGCCGCTGGAGAACTGGCTCCAGCCGCTGGAAACCGGCAGCGGCTCTTTCGGTGCCGCAGCGCGCGATTCGCGCGGCGGCGGGTTGCTTACCAGCTCGCCGTCGTGGATCTCGATGATGCGCTCCGCCTGCGCCGCCACCTGCGGGTCGTGGGTCACGATAATCACCGTATGCCCCTGATCGCGCAGCTGGTGGAGGATCGCCATCACCTCTTCACCCGAATGGCTGTCGAGCGCCCCGGTCGGTTCATCCGCGAGGATCACCTGCCCGCCGTTCATCAGCGCGCGGGCGATGCTCACGCGCTGCTGCTGGCCGCCGGAAAGCTGCGACGGCTGATACTCCACGCGCTCGGCCAGCCCCAGACGCGCCAGCAGCGCCTTCGCGCGCTCGAGGCGCTTTTTGCGCTCCACGCCCGCGTACACCGCCGGGACCTCAACGTTTTGCGCCGCGCTCAGGTGCGAAAGCAGATGATAGCGCTGAAAGATAAACCCAAAGTGCTCGCGGCGCAGCTTCGCCAGCGCGTCGCCGTCCAGCGTAGAGACGTCCGTCCCCGCCACGCGGTAGGTGCCGCTGGTCGGTTTATCCAGGCAGCCGAGAATATTCATCAGCGTCGATTTACCGGAGCCGGACGCGCCGACAATCGCCACCATCTCTCCCGCTTCCACGCGCAGTGTGATCCCCTTCAGGACCTCCACCGGCCCGTCGCCGGACGGGTAGCTGCGGCGAATATCGGTTAGCTCAAGCAGCGCCGTCATTTAGCCGCTCCGGGCAGGCTTTCGCTGGTGACGACCTCTTCGCCCTCTTCCAGGCCTTTCACCACCACCACGTCGGTGTCGTTGCGCTCGCCAATGGTCACCTCGCGCTCGCGGGTTTCGCCGTTGCGCAGCACTTTCACCTTATAGCGGCTGTCGCCAGCGGATTCGCCCAGCGCGGAGAGCGGGATGGTGAGGACGTTTTTCACGCCGGTCAGCTGAATGTGCACCTGGGCGGTCATGTCCAGACGCAGCACGCCCTGCGGGTTAGGCACCTCAAAGCGGGCGTAATAGAAGATGGCGTCGTTCACCTTCTCCGGCGTCGGCAGGATATCCTTCAGCACGCCCTCGTAGCGGGTTTGCGGATCGCCGAGCACCGTGAACCAGGCCTTTTGCCCAGGCTTAAGGTGAATAACGTCGGCCTCGGACACCTGCGCCTTGACCAGCATGGTGCTCATATCGGCCAGGGTCAGGATGTTCGGCGCCTGCTGCGCCGCAATCACCGTTTGCCCCTGGAGGGTGGTGATTTGGGTCACTTCACCGGCCATCGGCGCAACGATTTTGGTGTAGTCGAGGTTGGTTTTCGCCGTATCCAGCGAGGCCTGGTTACGCTTGATTTGCGCGTCGATGGTGCCAATCTGCGCCTGCTTGACCGCGACTTCCGTGGCGGCGGTGTCCAGATCCTGCCGAGAAATGGCCTGCGTTTTTGCCAGCGCCTGCTGGCGGCTCAGCGTCACCTGTGCAAGGCGGCTCTCCGCCTGCGCCTGGCTGCGCTGCGCGCGCAGCTCCATCAGCGTTGCTTCCACCTCGCGGATCTGGTTTTCGGCCTGCTCGGGGTCGATCACGCCGAGCAGCTGGCCTTTTTGCACCTTGTCGCCAATCTCAACCGACAGCGTTTTCAGCTGGCCGCTCACCTGCGCGCCCACGTCAACCTTGCGCAGCGCGTCGAGCTTGCCCGTCGCCAGCACGTTTTGCTGCAGCTCGCCGGGGCGAACAATCAGCGTCTGGTACTGGGGCACGGGCGCGTTCAGCACCTGCCATAGCCAATACACGCCGATCAATATCACTACCGCCAGCAGCAGAAAGAGCTTCCCGCGTTTTCCCTTAAGGTTCATAAATATTCCAATTAATTGTTCTGGCTATCATCGCCGTTGATTCTATCTGAACCGCGGGTTGCAGACAAAGCGAGCGCTAGTCGGCCCTTCCGCGCGCCAGCCAGAGCACGCGGGAGAACATCTTGCGCAGCAGCGTCGGAACGGATTCCACGCCGCGCCTGCCCGCCTCCGCCGCCACCTCAATCGCCAGGTCGGGCTTCGACGAGCGGTGGATCGCTTTGGCAATCACCCGGCGCATATTCATCGGCACGTCGACCGGCACCATTGCAATACGGTGGAATACGTCGTCAAACCCCTGACGGTACATAAAGTGCTCCATGTCCATGGCGGGCAGCGCGGTCAAATGATCGCGCTCTTCTTCCCGGTCGTTGTTCAGCAGGCTGCGCACGGTGGAGGCGTACTTCTTGCCCGCCTCGTCGCCGTCCACCAGCACGTGCCACTCTATGCCCATCCGACGGGCAAACTTGATCAGCGGCTTGAGCCCCGACTGGGCAAATTCGATCACCTTAATCCCTTCCGCGTCAAAATGGTGGCCGCACTGGCGCGCCAGCTCGTTGATGACCCAGGTTTCCGTTTCGCCTTCCACCAGCAGCCAGCAGCGGGCGAACAGCGACGATGCGCGGTTGAAGCGGATGTGGAACGCAATGCGCCGCCCGTCCTCGGCGTTTAGCCCGCCCGGCCCCAGCCGGTAGGCCGTTACGCGCGAAGACTCACGCACCAGGCGGCAAACGTACTCCACCGGGGTCAGCGAAAGCAATTCGCCGGAGTTGGTGGTGGCGATCCGCTGCAGCGGCAGCAGGTTGAGCAGGTGCCAGGCGACGGAGAGCATGATCGGGTGCAGGCGCGTTTCAGGATCTTCCACCAGCAGCAGCGGCCGCGCGTCCCGGTCGAGGCGGACGGTGCCCTTCGCCTGCAGCAGCGTGGAGAAAAGCCCCAGCAGGATCACCCGGTGCGTGCGGCCCCCGGGGCGGTCAATCATCCGGTTAATAATGTCGAGATAGCGCCAGCTGCGCTGCTCGTCGTGCGAGCGGCGGCGCATCAGGCGGTGGCGGGACTGAGACGTTCCCTGCTCGGAGAAGTAGTGTTCCAGCAGCTGGACCATCGCAGACAGCCCCTGGCGGATCTGCCCGTCGCTGAGGTTCTGCGGCCGGGAAACCAGCTCGCGGGCCAGAAAATCCAGCTCGCGGGCGGTCACCTCCACGTCCGGCATATTGGGCACGGAGCCGTTACGAATGCGCCGCATAAAGCGCGCGTCGCGCAGGCGCAGGACCGGCATCAGCCGGATCAGGTGGCGGGCAAGCTCGTCGATGTCCTGAAGCGGGATCGGATTGCCTTTCTGGTCGAGAAACTCGCGCAGGGTGAGAACGCTGTCGTTTTCCGCCATCTCACCTTCCAGGCGGTAGAAAAGACGATGATAGCCGTCTTCACATGGCACCCAGCACGGCGACATCGGTCGGAAGCGGCGAATGCGATGGCGACCGGGCTCAGACTCGCGGAAGGTCAGAATGATGTGCAGGTGCTTCTCGCGCCCGGCGACGTCTCCCGGCGGAAACCAGAAGTCGTCGTGCGTGAAGTGATAAAGGGTATCGTCCGGCGAGAGAAGCAGGGTCAATGCGTCCAGCAGGCTGGACTTACCCCAGGCGTTCTCCCCAATCAGAACATTATTTTGCTCAAGTTGCAGCGACAGGCGGTTTATACCGCGAAACCCGACAATTTCTACACGTTCGAGAAGCATAAATCCCCCGCAAAATGAACACTTTTTCCTTCAAGTTATCAGCAGTATAGCGGCAGGGCGCCCGGCAGGACATACCCATACGCGTCGATTATTTAACGCTGGGCGATAAAATTCAGATTCTCCCTACACGGTTTCGTTTGAAATAATGCTAACGGAGCAAGATACTACCGCTCCGAAATTGGTCTATGCTTTTTTTACCACCCGTTCGAACAAGGAACGACATCACATTGCCTAAAATCAAATTAATTGAATTTATTTAACTGGCGAAGGGATGTTAATGGTTTCTAAAATATTGGCTCTTTGAGTCGTCATCCCTTTATGACGATATAGGCCGTGCGCTTTAAAGCGTGCGGAAGTTTATTTTTTGAGGTGGTTATGTTTAGAAAATTAGCGGCAGAATGCTTTGGTACATTCTGGCTGGTGTTTGGTGGCTGCGGTAGCGCGGTGCTTGCGGCGGCATTTCCGGAATTAGGTATTGGATTTGTCGGCGTCGCGCTGGCCTTTGGCCTGACGGTATTAACCATGGCATTTGCCGTGGGGCATATTTCCGGAGGTCATTTCAACCCGGCCGTTACCCTCGGCCTGTGGGCCGGCGGCCGTTTCCCGGCAAAAGAGGTGATTGGCTATATTATTGCCCAGGTGATCGGCGGCATTATAGCCGCAGCGGTGCTGTACGTTATTGCCAGCGGTAAAGCAGGCTTTGATGCTGCCGCCAGCGGCTTTGCCTCTAACGGCTATGGCGAGCACTCACCGGGCGGATACTCTATGCTCTCTGCCATCGTGATTGAAATCGTGCTGACCGCGGGCTTCCTGCTAGTGATCCACGGCGCAACGGACAAGCACGCGCCTGCAGGCTTCGCGCCGATCGCGATTGGCCTGGCGCTGACGCTCATTCACCTGATCTCAATCCCGGTAACCAATACTTCCGTCAACCCGGCGCGCAGCACCGCGGTCGCCATTTTCCAGGGCGGCTGGGCGCTTGAGCAGCTGTGGCTGTTCTGGGTGATGCCAATCGTCGGCGGTATCCTGGGCGGCGTGCTGTACCGCACCCTGCTGGAAAAACGCGATTAATCATTCCCTCCCTCTCCCCGTGGGAGAGGGCAACGGACCGCACGCACGAGCCGGGTAAGGCGTAACCGCCCCCCGGCTTTTTTTGTGGCTTTACTGGGCAGCCTTTATTGGGTAGTGTCTCTGGCGCTTAAAGATACTCAAAAGGAAAGGCCGTTCATGTTTTCAGGACTCCTCATTATTCTTTTGCCCCTGATCGTGGGCTACCTTATACCGCTGCGGCGTGAATCGGCATTAAGGCTGATCAACCGTTTTCTCAGCTGGATTGTCTACGTCATTCTTTTCTTTATGGGAATAAGCCTGGCCTTCCTCGATAACCTGTCGGCCAATTTACTCTCTATACTTCATTATTCCGCGGTCACCGTTGTGGTTATTTTGCTGTGCAATATTGCCGCGCTTTTTTGGCTCGAACGGTCTATTCCGTGGAAAAACCACCACCATCAGGAAAAATTACCCTCACGTATAGCCATGGCGCTGGAATCATTAAAGCTGTGCGGCGTGGTGGTGCTCGGCTTTCTGCTCGGCTTAACCGGATGGGCATTTTTACAGCACGCAACGCAGGCCAGCGAATATACCCTGATTTTCCTGCTGTTCCTGATCGGCATTCAGCTGCGCAATAACGGCATGACGCTAAAACAGATTGTCCTCAATCGTCGGGGAATGATTGTGGCAGTGGTCGTGGTCGCCAGCTCGCTGATTGGCGGCGTCATAAACGCCTTAATTCTCGACCTGCCGATCAAAACGGGCCTCGCGATGGCATCGGGCTTCGGCTGGTACTCTCTTTCCGGGATCCTGCTCACCGAGTCCTTCGGCCCGGTCATCGGCAGCGCCGCCTTCTTCAATGACCTGGCGCGCGAGCTGATCGCCATTATGCTGATCCCGGGCCTGGTGCGCCGCAGCCGCTCGACGGCGCTCGGCCTGTGCGGTGCCACCTCAATGGACTTCACCCTGCCCGTTTTACAACGCTCCGGCGGCATTGAGATGGTGCCTGCCGCCATCGTCCACGGCTTTATTCTGAGCCTGCTGGTCCCGATTCTGATGGCATTTTTCTCAGCCTGATACCTCTCTGGCGGTAGCGTCCCTGCCGCCAAAATTGCGCTAAATCAATCTCCCTCTCTTTTGTAGCAGAAAGCACTTTTCTCCGTCCCGGCACGGGCATAATCTTAAACATGTATATCAAATATAACTTTAACAGGTGTGATTATGTTTTGTGTGCAATGTGAACAAACCATCCGTACCCCGGCAGGCAACGGCTGCTCCTACGCGCAGGGAATGTGCGGTAAAACCGCAGAAACCTCAGACCTGCAGGATCTGCTGATCGCGGCGCTGCAGGGGCTGTCCGCGTGGGCGTTTAAAGCCCGCGAATACGGGATTGTCGACCACGACGTCGACAGCTTTGCGCCACGCGCCTTTTTCTCCACGCTGACCAACGTCAACTTTGACTCTCCGCGTATCGTCGGTTACGCCCGTGAAGCCATCGCCCTGCGCGAAGCGCTGAAGGCGCGGTGCCTGAGCGCGGATGCCAACGCCGCGGTGGATAACCCGATGGCCGGGCTTCAGCTGGTCAGCGACGACCTCGGCGAGCTGCAGCGCCAGGCGGCGGAATTTACCCCAAACAAAGACAAAGCGGCGATTGGCGAGAACATTCTCGGCCTGCGCCTGCTCTGCCTGTACGGCCTGAAGGGCGCCGCGGCCTATATGGAACACGCGCACGTTCTCGGCCAGTACGACAACGATATTTACGCGCAGTATCACAAGATCATGGCGTGGCTGGGCACGTGGCCTGCCGACATGAATGCGCTGCTTGAGTGCTCCATGGAAATCGGCCAGATGAACTTCCGCGTAATGAGCATTCTCGACGCCGGTGAAACCCGCACCTACGGCCACCCGACGCCAACGCAGGTCAACGTGAAGGCCACCGAAGGCAAATGCATCCTGATTTCCGGCCACGACCTGAAGGATCTCTATAACCTGCTGAAGCAGACCGAAGGCACCGGCGTAAACGTCTATACCCACGGCGAAATGCTGCCCGCGCACGGCTACCCGGAGCTGCGTAAATTCAAGCACCTGATCGGCAACTACGGCAGCGGCTGGCAGAACCAGCAGGTGGAGTTCGCCCGCTTCCCGGGCCCGATCGTGATGACCTCTAACTGCATCATCGACCCAACCGTGGGCGCGTACGACGACCGCATCTGGACCCGCAGCATCGTCGGCTGGCCGGGCGTGAGCCACCTCGAAGGCGACGATTTCGGCCCGGTGATTGCGCAGGCGCAGCAGATGGCGGGCTTCCCGTACAGCGAAATTCCGCACCTCATCACCGTCGGCTTTGGCCGCGAGACCCTGCTGGGCGCGGCGGATTCCCTGATTGACCTGGTGAGCCGCGAGAAGCTGCGCCACATCTTCCTCATCGGCGGCTGCGACGGCGCGCGCGGCGAGCGTAACTACTTCACCGATTTCGCCACCCGCGTGCCGGAAGACTGCCTGATCCTGACCCTGGCCTGCGGCAAATACCGCTTCAACAAGCTCGACTTCGGCAACATCGAAGGGCTGCCGCGCCTGGTGGATGCCGGCCAGTGTAACGATGCCTACTCGGCCATCATTCTGGCGGTCACGCTGGCGGAAAAACTGGGCTGCGGCGTGAACGACCTGCCGCTCTCGCTGGTGCTCTCCTGGTTCGAGCAAAAGGCCATCGTCATTCTGCTGACCCTGCTCTCTCTCGGCGTGACCAATATCGTGACCGGCCCTACCGCGCCGGGCTTCCTGACGCCGGACCTGCTGGCCGTGCTGAACGAGAAATTTGGCCTGCGTTCGGTGACGAACGTAGAAGACGACATGAAACAGCTGCTGAGCGCATAAGGAGTTTTTGATGACGATGCCAACCTCACAGTGCCCGTGGCGGATGCAGGTTCACCACATCCATCAGGAGACGCCGGACGTCTGGACGCTCTCGCTGCTGTGCCATGACTACTACCCGTACCGCGCGGGCCAGTATGCGCTGGTCAGCGTGCGCAACGCTGCGGACACCCTGCGCGCCTACACCATCTCCTCCACGCCGGGCGTAAGCGAGTACATTACCCTCACCGTGCGCCGCATCGATGACGGCGCAGGCTCTCAGTGGCTGACGCGCGACGTGAAGCGCGGGGACTATATCTGGCTTTCAGACGCGCAGGGCGAGTTCACCTGCGACGACAAAGCGGAAGATAAGTTCCTGCTGCTGGCGGCGGGCTGCGGCGTGACGCCGATTATGTCAATGCGCCGCTGGCTGGCGAAAAACCGCCCGCAGGCCGACGTGCTGGTGATTTTCAGCGTGCGTTCACCGCAGGACGTAATTTTTGCCGACGAGTGGCGCAACTACCCGGTGACGCTGGTGGCGGAAAATAACGCCACGCACGGTTTTGTGCCGGGCCGTTTGAGCCGCGAGCTGCTGCAAAGCGTGCCGGACATTGCCTCCCGCACCGTGATGACCTGCGGCCCGGCTCCGTATATGGATATCGTGGAAAAAGAGGTGAAGGCGCTGGGCGTGACGCGCTTCTACAAAGAGCAGTTCTTCACCCCGGTGGCGGAAGCGGCCACCAGCGGCATCAGGTTCACTAAGCTGCAGCCTGCGCAAACCTTCTTTGGCCGCGTGGGCACCACGCTGCTGGAAGCGCTGGAAAGCAACAAGGTGCCGGTCGCGGCCGCCTGCCGCGCGGGCGTGTGCGGCTGTTGCAAAACGAAAGTGGTGTCCGGGGACTATACCGTCAGCAGCACCATGACGCTGACGGACGCGGAAATCGCCGAAGGCTACGTGCTCGCCTGCTCGTGCCATCCGCAGGGTGATTTGGTTCTGGCGTAAGCCGCCAGCGCAAACCAAAAGCCCGGTTAGCGATATCGCTGCCGGGCTTTTAGGTTCTGCACTTGCTTGATACAGCGCTGCCTGTACGGCAGTGCGAATGATACCGATCGCATAGATTCGATTATTTCCTAAACTGCCTGAACTGCAGTGAACCCGCCAGGCTCCGTCAAACCCCTTCGGATTTCGTTTCTAAGCTGCCTGCTCGGCAGTGAACGCTGTGCTGCCGTCATTCAAAGGGGGCGCGGATTTCTAAGCTGCCTGCTCGGCAGTGAACCATCGCGAGTTCTCGCTCTATTCTGTCTGTGATTTCTAAGCTGCCTGCTCGGCAGTGAATACCGGAATGATGCGCCATTACACACAGCAAACTTTCTAAGCTGCCTGCTCGGCAGTGAACCTGAAATAACAGTCACCGGGTCGCCTATTTTTTTTCTAAGCTGCCTGCTCGGCAGTGAACTTGGAAAACTGGCGCACAAGCGAAGCAGCCGTCTTTCTAAGCTGCCTGCTCGGCAGTGAACAGCTGATTATGGCCGGCAGCGATTTTGATTTGTTTCTAAGCTGCCTGCTCGGCAGTGAACGTCTCTGCGCTTGCTGTACAGCGCGCCGTCGTTTTCTAAGCTGCCTGCTCGGCAGTGAACATATAGCTGATAACGATTATAAGTTTCTTACTTTTCTAAGCTGCCTGCTCGGCAGTGAACTAGAAGCTGGAGCAACAGCACCAGGACCAGGATTTCTAAGCTGCCTGCTCGGCAGTGAACTATTGCTGCAGCGTCGGCGTAGCGACAACAAGTTTCTAAGCTGCCTGCTCGGCAGTGAACCGAAAGACCCGGCTTAGCAGGGGGTTTGAAGCTTTCTAAGCTGCCTGCTCGGCAGTGAACCACGGGTCGACAGGTTTTGCATTATCTATGCGTTTCTAAGCTGCCTGCTCGGCAGTGAACACGAAGTTCCTACTTTTAAGTGGCCCTATTATTTTCTAAGCTGCCTGCTCGGCAGTGAACTGGACCAATCTACGCTTATCTCCTTGTAAAATAAATACAACCCACGCATTTTCGCCAGTAAACCCTTTTTTCAGCGCTCTCTTTTCCCGCTATACAAATCAATAGATTACAAATCACGCAAAAAAAAGGGTCTGCGCATCTTCTGCCGGGCAAGCCGCTTTCTTTCTTCTAAGCTTGTAAGCGAGATCACTTAAAGGAGATGGACACCCATGAAACAAACCGTGGCTGCATATATAGCTAAAACCCTCGACCAGGCGGGCGTTAAGCGCATCTGGGGCGTGACCGGCGATTCCCTGAACGGGCTGAGCGATAGCCTCAATAAAATGAAAACAATCGAATGGATGCCTACCCGCCATGAGGAGGTCGCCGCGTTTGCCGCAGGCGCGGAGGCGCAGCTGACGGGCGAACTGGCCGTCTGCGCCGGGTCGTGCGGGCCGGGCAACCTGCACCTGATTAACGGCCTGTTCGATTGCCACCGCAACCGCGTGCCGGTGCTGGCGATTGCCGCCCACATCCCCTCTTCCGAAATCGGCAGCGGCTATTTTCAGGAGACGCATCCTCAGGAGCTGTTCCGTGAATGCAGCCACTACTGCGAGCTGGTCTCCTCGCCGGAGCAAATTCCCCAGGTGCTGGCGATCGCCATGCGCAAGGCGGTGCTCAACCGCGGCGTCTCGGTGGTGGTTCTGCCGGGCGACGTGGCGCTGAAGGCCGCGCCGGAAAGCGCCAGCAGCCACTGGTATCCCGCGCCGCTGCCGGTGGTGACGCCAGCCGAAGAGGAGCTGAGAAAGCTCGCCCAGCTGCTGCGCTACTCCAGCAATATCGCCCTGATGTGCGGCAGCGGCTGCGCGGGGGCGCATAAAGAGCTGCTGGCGTTCGCGGGCAAGCTGAAAGCGCCGATCGTCCACGCCCTGCGCGGCAAAGAGCACGTCGAATACGATAACCCGTACGACGTCGGCATGACCGGGCTGATCGGCTTCTCCAGCGGCTTCCATACCATGATGAACGCCGACACGCTGGTCCTGCTCGGCACCCAGTTCCCGTACCGCGCCTTCTACCCGACCGATGCTAAAATCATCCAGATCGACATCAACCCCGGCAGCATCGGCGCGCACAGCAAGGTGGACATGGCGCTGATCGGCGATATTAAAGCCACCCTCACCGCCCTGCTGCCGCTTCTGGAAGAAAAAACCGACCGCAAGTTCCTCGACAAAGCGCTAAGCGACTACCGCGACGCGCGCAAAAGCCTGGACGATCTCGCTAAGCCGAGCGACAAGGCGATTCACCCGCAGTATCTGGCGCAGCAGATCAGCCATTTTGCCGACGACGATGCCATCTTCACCTGCGACGTGGGCACGCCAACCGTCTGGGCGGCGCGCTATCTGAAGATGAACGGCAGGCGCCGCCTGCTCGGTTCGTTCAACCACGGCTCGATGGCTAACGCCATGCCGCAGGCGCTGGGCGCGAAGGCTACCGCGCCGGAGCGTCAGGTGGTGGCGATGTGCGGCGACGGCGGGTTTAGCATGCTGATGGGTGATTTCCTGTCGGTGGTGCAGATGAAGCTGCCGCTTAAAATCGTGGTCTTTAACAATAGCGTGCTGGGCTTCGTGGCCATGGAGATGAAGGCCGGAGGCTACCTGACGGACGGCACCGACCTGCACGACACCAACTTCGCCCGCATCGCCGAAGCCTGTGGCATCACCGGCATCCGCGTGGAGAAGGCCTCGGAGGTAGACGAAGCCCTACAGCGCGCCTTCTCCATCGACGGCCCGGTGCTGGTGGACGTGGTGGTTGCCAAGGACGAGCTGGCCATTCCGCCGCAGATCAAGCTGGAGCAGGCCAAAGGCTTCAGCCTCTACATGCTGCGCGCCATCATCAGCGGACGCGGCGACGAGGTGATGGAGCTAGCAAAAACCAACTGGCTCAGGTAAAACATCTGGCATTGCCTTTTTAAACATAAGGACTTGCCATGATTGATTTACGCAGCGATACCGTAACCCGGCCGACGCGCGCCATGCTCGACGAGATGATGGCCGCCCCGGTCGGGGACGACGTGTACGGCGACGACCCGACGGTCAACGAACTTCAGCGCTTCGCGGCGGAGCTGGGCGGCAAAGAGGCCGCCCTGTTCCTGCCAACCGGTACGCAGGCCAACCTGGTCGCGCTGCTCAGCCACTGCGAGCGCGGCGAAGAGTACATCGTCGGCCAGGGCGCGCATAACTACCTGTACGAAGCCGGCGGCGCGGCGGTGCTCGGCAGCATTCAGCCGCAGCCGATTGACGCCGCAGCGGACGGCTCCCTGCCGCTGGATAAGGTCGCGGCGAAAATCAAAGCCGACGATATTCACTTCGCCCGCACCAAATTACTGAGCCTCGAAAACACCCACAACGGCAAAGTGCTGCCGCGCGAGTACCTGAAAGCGGCGTGGGAATTTACCCGCGAGCGCGGGCTGGGCCTGCACGTTGACGGCGCGCGCATCTTTAACGCGGTGGTGGAATACGGCTGCGAACTCAAAGACATCACGCAATATTGCGACTCGTTCACCATATGCCTCTCCAAAGGGCTGGGGACGCCCGTCGGCTCGCTGCTGGTCGGCAACGCTGACTACATCAAGCGCGCCAACCGCTGGCGTAAGATGACCGGCGGCGGCATGCGCCAGGCGGGGATTCTGGCGGCGGCGGGCCTTTATGCGCTGAAAAACAACGTGGCGCGTCTGAAGGATGACCACGACAACGCCGCGTGGATGGCCGCGCAGCTGCGCGAGATCGGCGCGGACGTGATGCGTCACGACACCAACATGCTGTTCGTGCGCGTGGGCGACGAAAACGCCGCCGCGCTGGGCGAGTTTATGAAGGCCCGCGGCGTGCTGATCAACGCCTCTCCGGTGGTGCGCCTGGTGATGCATCTTGACGTCAGCCGCGACCAGCTGTCTGAAGTCGTGAAGCACTGGCAGGCGTTTTTACAGCTTTAATAAAGGAGAGCAACGTGGCGCAACGGATTCTGGTGCTGGGTGCCAGCGGGTATATCGGTCAACATCTGACCTCGGCGCTCGGCCAGCAGGGGCATCAGGTGCTGGCCGTGGCGCGCAGCACGGAACGCCTGCAAAAGCAGCAGCTGCCCGGCGTCACCTGCCACAACGTCGATTTGAACTGGCCGAAGACGCTGCCCGCGCTGCTCGAAGGCGTTGATACGCTTTATTACCTGGTTCACAGCATGGGCGAAGGCGGCGATTTCATCGCCCACGAGCGCCAGGTGGCGATGAACGTGCGCGACGCGCTGCTGCAAACGCCGGTGAAGCAGGTGATTTTTCTCAGCTCGCTGCAGGCGCCCGAGCACGAGCAGTCGGACCACCTGCGCGCGCGCCAGCTGACCGGCGACACCCTGCGCAGCGCCAATGTCCCCGTCACCGAGCTGCGGGCGGGGATCATCGTCGGCGCAGGCTCGGCCGCGTTCGAAGTGATGCGCGATATGGTCTACAACCTGCCGGTGCTGACGCCGCCGCGCTGGGTACGCTCACGCACCACGCCGATTGCGCTGGAAAACCTGCTGCATTACCTGGTGGAACTGCTTAACCATCCCGCAGACCAGCACCGCGTGCTGGAAGCGGCAGGCCCCGAGGTGCTGAGCTACCAGGAGCAGTTCGAACATTTTATGCGGGTCAGCGGCCGCCACCGGCTTCTGGTGCCCGTCCCCTTCCCGACCCGCTGGATCTCGGTGTGGTTTTTAAACGTCATCACCTCCGTGCCGCCGACCACGGCGAAAGCGCTGATCCAGGGGCTTAAGCACGATCTGCTGGCGGACGATCGCGAGCTTCGCGCGCTGATCCCGCAGGATTTGATCCGCTTCGACGACGCGGTGCGCAAGACGCTGAAGGAAGAGGAAAAGCTGGTGAACTCCAGCGACTGGGGCTACGACGCCCAGGCCTTTGCCCGCTGGCGGCCCGAGTACGGCTACTACCCTAAACAGGCGGGCTGCACGGTGAAAACCGAGGCGAGCCTGGCGTCGCTGTGGGAGGTGATCAACCAGATCGGCGGCAAGGAGCGCTACTTCTTCGGCAATATTCTCTGGCAAACGCGCGGCGCGTTGGACCTGCTCGTCGGCCACCGGCTGGCGAAGGGCCGCCCCGCTCATCCCTATTTAAAGGTTGGCGATGCGGTCGACAGCTGGAAGGTGATTATCGTCGAGCCGGAAAAACAGCTGGCGCTGCTGTTTGGCATGAAGGCGCCGGGCCTTGGACGGCTCTGCTTCACGCTGAAAGACAAAGGCGACCATCGCGAGCTGGACGTTCGCGCGTGGTGGCACCCGCACGGCATGCCCGGCCTGTTCTACTGGCTGTTTATGATCCCGGCGCACCTGTTTATCTTCCGCGGCATGGCAAAACGCATTGCGCGGCTGGCAGAACAAAAGCATTAAAATATCTAATTAAAACTCTTATTCTTTCACCTTTCCCATTGCATACTCGCGTAATTCACGGAAGAATGCGCACGAAATTCTTTTCAACACAGTGGACAGTTATGAAGGTACTGGTTACCGGTGCGACCAGCGGCTTAGGCCGAAACGCGGTCGAGTTTCTGCGCAACAAAGGCATCAGCGTCAGGGCAACCGGTCGCAACGAGGCAATGGGCAAGCTGCTGCAAAAAATGGGCGCGGAATTTGTCCATGCGGATCTGACGGAGCTGGTCTCCTCTCAGGCTAAGGTGATGCTTGCCGGAATCGACACGCTGTGGCACTGCTCCAGTTTCACCTCGCCGTGGGGAACCCAGGAAGCCTTCGATCTCGCCAACGTGCGCGCAACGCGTCGTCTGGGCGAATGGGCCGTTGCCTGGGGCGTGCGTAACTTCATCCATATCTCTTCCCCGTCGCTCTATTTTGATTATCACCACCACCGCGATATTCAGGAAGATTTCCGTCCGGCGCGCTTTGCCTGCGAATTTGCCCGCAGCAAGGCCGCCAGCGAAGAGGTTATCGACCTGCTTGCGCAGTCCAACCCGCATACCCGCTTTACCGTACTGCGCCCGCAGAGCCTGTTTGGGCCGCATGATAAGGTGTTTATCCCACGCCTGGCGCAGATGATGCACCACTACGGCAGCGTGCTGCTGCCGCGCGGCGGCGATGCAATGGTGGATATGACCTACTACGAAAACGCGGTTCACGCGATGTGGCTGGCAAGCCAGCCGGACTGCGAAAAGCTGGTTTCAGGCCGGGCGTATAACATCACCAACGGCGAGCCGTGCACGCTGCGCAGCATCGTCCAGAGGCTGATTGACGAGCTGCAGATCCAGTGCCGCATTCGCTCCGTTCCCTATCCGATGCTGGACATGATCGCCCGCAGCATGGAGCGCTTTGGCAGCAAATCCGCCAAAGAGCCTGCGCTGACGCACTACGGCGTTTCGAAGCTCAACTTTGATTTCACGCTGGATATTTCTCGCGCGCAGAACGAGCTGGGGTATAAGCCGGTGGTGACGCTGGATGAGGGGATTGTGCGCACGGCAGCGTGGTTACGCGATCACGGGAAGCTTCACCGCTAGTTTGGTGCCCTCACCCCGGCCCTCTCCCACAGGGAGAGGGAGAAAATCACACCGCGCACAGTCTGTCCCCTCTCCCACAGGGAGAGGGAGAAAATCACACCGCGCACAGTCTGTCCCCTCTCCCATGGGGAGAGGAAGAAAATCACACCGCGCACGATCTGTCCCCTCGCCCCTTTGGGGAGAGGGTTAGGGTGAGGGGAAAGTGTAAACACCAAAACGGCAACCTTTCGGTTGCCGTTTGCTGTTTACAGAGCCGTCCAGGCATCAGCCCATGCCAGACCTGCGCCTGGTTCATAGTATGACGGGGCGTTGTTACACCAGCCGCTGTACGGGAACGGTTTGCACTGGAACAGTTTACCGTGGTTGTTCACGATATCACCTGCGTTGTACTTGCTGTTCGCGCTCCACGCGGCGTATGAACCGGAGGTGCCTTCGTCTTTTGACGGAGTGGCGGCTTTAGCCTTCACGTTCAGCAGATAGGTGGTAGTGCTGCTCAGCTCGCCGTCGCTGACGGTCAGGCTGACTTCAATCTGCTGCGCGGTTGCGGACTCAGGCGCAGTGAAAGTCACTACCGCTTTGTCCTGGCCGGTCACCGTGGTGCCGTCCTGGGAACGCCAGGTGTAGGTCAGCTGGTTGCCGTCCTGGTCGGAGGAGCCTTCCGCGCTCAGGGAAACCTGTGCACCGGCTTCAACCGCGCCGATTGGACCGGCGATCTGCGCCACTGGCGCATGGTTAACCACGGCCGGTTCAGCTGGCGTTTCATCCGGCGTTGGCGCAGGTGCTGGTGCTGGCGTTTCATCGGCCGGCGTTGGCGCTGGGGTTACCGGCGTTTCGTCAGGCTTGGTGGCAGAGCCGTCGTCGTTGATGATGTTAACGTTGTAGAATTTCTTCACGCAGTTAGTGTAATCACCCTCTTTGAAGGCGCTGAACGGCGTCTGGTAGCCCACCAGCTGGCAAGAGTAGGTCTTACCGTCTGGCGTATCCGCGCTCCATCCCCAGTCCTGCTCCCAGTAAATCTTCAGCGCGCCCGCGCCGCCTTCGTCGAACTGCTTCATGTTGGCGCAGCCCAGCACTTCGTTTGCCGGAACAGGCACTTTCAGGTAGTTCGCGAACTCTTTGTAGTACTTGATGCGGTTCTGAGACTGAGCAATTTCAGTCGGGCCGCCGCACTCAACGCCGCCGTTGATGATCTGGGTAGTCACGCCGAAGCCTGGAACCAGGCCGTTCGCCTTATCGCGATCGTTTGGCTGCCAGGTGCCGTCGATAACCTGCAGCATGCTTGGTTTTGGCGGCTGTGGATACGCGAAGAAGAAGATCGCGGACGCCAGGTTCAGCCAGGTGTCAGCCACCAGCTCAGGCTTGTCGAGCAGGGTGCGAACGGTGCCAAACATCGCTTCAGAGAACGGACCGTAGTTGTAGTTGTAAGAGAGCTGCTTCGCGCCGCGGCCAAAGTAGCTGACGAAGTCGCCGTCTTTATCTTTACCGCAAGGCCAGGTCTGACCCTGCCAGATTTCCGGGTTACATTCACCGTTGTAGCCGCCCTTCTGGCCTTCGGTCCAGCCCATTTCACGGACGTGAACCAGCGCCTGACGCCATTCGGCTTCTGGACGCCAGCTTTCGTGGCCGCCGGTTTCCTGCGCAAAGTGGGCAAACATGGTTGCCAGCTCTTTACGGCAGATCGCGTCGCTGTCGCGACCGTCGTTATAGGTCTTACACAGCGCCGGGAACTTGCCCACCACCTTCAGGAAGTTGCTATAGGTATAAGAAGCTGCGCGCATCGGGAACAGATACTCCCAGTCGCTCTCCTTCACGATGCCTTCAACGCGCTTCACGTTGTCCGGATTCGCCGCGCGGCCTGGCTCAATCAGCTCAACCTGCTCGTTATCCAGCGTGCGGATGGTCTCCTTGACGGACGCCATCAGCGGGAAGCTCGTCAGCTCCTTCTCTTTTTTCGCCAGATCGCTGGCTTTCATGGTGTACGGTTCGCTGCTGGTCGCCTGCAGCGAAGCAGCCTGAGCCATAAACGGAGCAACGCATGCCCCTGCAACGAGTAAGCTCAGAAGAGTCCTTTTGTTCATCTCAAATAATCCTGTTTTTAAGCAACAATGGTTAATGCAAACACGGCTTATGTATTAGTCCATTAATAAATAAACCTGAGCGTGCGGTTCTTTTCACTTTCTGAAGAACACTGAACGGTATTCTTCAAAAAACAAAAATTAATAAACATATGCGTTACGCTGTTTTATTTCCTGATATTTACTCCACACCTTGTGGGCATATTGCATTCGCTTCGGATAATTCTCTTTTTTCAGCCCGGCGTTATACGCGCCTACCGCTTCCCAGTTATAGCCATACACTTTAATCATATTAGAGAGAATGGATGCGCCAACCATGATGGAGGTGCAGGGTTCAACAATAAGGCGGCGTTCATCAATGCCGCGGCGTTCTAATTCATCAAAATGGGTGCTGTTAATCTGCATCAGCCCTACATCATGCGAACCGTCACGGTTCCAGCCAACGGCTCTGGGGTTCATTCCTGATTCCACCTTAGCGATGGCAAATAATAAATACGGGTCGACGTGGTAATAATGCGCCGCTTTATCCCAACAGTTTGCAAACACGCTCTGGCTGACAAACAGTAATAATAAAATCATGCGTTTCATTTATGCACCTGCTTACGTTATATCCCATCCTCTTTTTGCGCACGTCACTGTTAATTTTAGAATTGACCACACCCGAAGCGGGGCGTGGTCAGATATTGCGGGCGAATATTACGCCCGCAATGTTAGTTCAGAAGATTATTTGCAGTCCGCAGACGCGCCTTCTTTCACCCATACGTCGCTGTTGCCCGGTTTGTCACCGCGGGTCCACCATTTCGCACGGTATACGGAACCGTTGTAGGTGGTGGTTTCACCGCCGTTGTAGACGAGGTCAGAGCGCCAGTTCATTTTCACCTGGCTGACCAGTTCCCATGCGTCAGCATCGAAGCCTGGCTTGTTGCCCTGAGTCCAGTATTTCGCTTTCCAGACCAGGTTGCCGGAGCTGACGGTGTCGCCGTTGTTGTAAACCTTGCTGGCGTCCCATGCAGCGTATTTGCTGGCATTGGCGTCTACTGGGTTATCACAGCTGCCGGTTGCAGTGCCTTCGTCCGCTGGCTGAGTCCCTTCATCGGATGGGGTAGTCCCTTCATCAGATGGGGTAGTGCCTTCGTCAGACGGCTGAGTGCCTTCGTCAGACGGGTTGGTATCTTCGTCAACAGGGGCCGGAGCCGCTTTAGGCGATACGGAAACCTGTACATCGGACTGCACGCTGGTTTTACCGTCAGAAACGATAACGCTCAGGGTGTAGCTGGAGTCAGAGCTTACGTCTGGCGCGGTGATGTTAACGCTGGAGGTATTAGTACCGGTCGCGTGCATATCCGCTGGAACGCTCCAGGAGTAGGTCAGCGCATCACCGTCCGGATCCGCAGCCTGTGCGTTCAGGGTGTAGCTCTGGCCTGCTTCCAGGGAAACCGCGTCGATTTTGTTAACGACAGGGGCCTGGTTCGCTTTTGGCGCTTTGTTCAGAACCTGCACGTCCACAGAGTTGCTCAGACCTTTCGCATCCGTCACGGTCAGGCGGAACGCCAGCGTCTGGTTGCTGGTGACCGCAGCCACGTTGAAGGTGGCCTTCGCCTTGGTGCTGTTCGCCAGGGTCACGGTTGGGCCAGAGATCTGGGTCCATTTGTAGGTCAGCGCATCGCCGTCCTGGTCGCTGGAAGCAGAACCGTCCAGCGTTACCGCTGCCGGGCCCGTTACGGACTGGTCAACCGCAGTGGCGACCGGCGCATGGTTGGTCGCAACAGGCTCAACCGGCGTTGAGCCGCCGAGCAGGCTTTCGTTCATCGCGTTCAGGATGTCGCCGTTATCGGAGTCGATAGACCAGGAGAACAGGCCACCCAGGTTTTTCGCCATCACGTACTTGCCCTTAGCGGCAGTAGAGCGGGCGTCTTCATAGGTGATCAGGTCACCGGTAGACTTGTTGAATACGTACGGTGCTTCTGCTGCCGCATCATATTTGTATTCCCAACCCGGCTTGCCCTTGTACTCGTTAACGATCTGACGGTAGTCAACGACGCCCGGTTCCCAGGTCCCTTTCACTGGACCGGTTGCCGTACCGGTGAACGGGTTGTCGCCGGTGTAACCGTGAACGCCAGTCCAGCCGCGGCCGTACATGCCCGCACCCACCACGATTTTGCCCGGCTGTACGCCCTGAGCAAGCAGCGCGTCAACGCCGTTTTCGGTGGTGTAGTTGGTGTCTGGCTTCCACTCAGCGCCGCGCAGCGCCGCCTGGTGACCCAGATCGGTGTTGCTCCAGCCGCCGTAGAAGTCGTAGCTCATCAGGAAGATGTGGTCCATGTACTGCTGGGCAGCGTTGTAATCCACATCTTCGATCTTGTCTTTACCGGCACCGATGGCGCTGGTCAGCTCGTAAGAACGGCCGGTTTCAGCAGACAGCTCGTTCAGCATGGCGCGCAGGTCGTGCATCAGCGCGGTGTAGGTGGCTTTGTCCTGCTGCGGGTTGCCGAGGTTTTCGCTCACGCCGCCGCCGCCAGGGAACTCCCAGTCGATATCTACGCCGTCGAAGAATTTCCAGGTTTTGAGGAAATCTTTAACAGAGGAGACGAAGCGTGCGCGGATCGCGGAGTCGCCCATGTGGAAGAACGGATCAGACAGGGTCCAGCCGCCGATAGAAGGCAGAATTTTCAGGTCAGGGTGGGCTTTTTTCAGCGCCATCAGCTGGCCGAAGTTACCTTTGTACGGGTCGTCCCAGTTAGAGACGCCGGACTGTGGTTTTTGCAGCGCAGCCCACGGGTCGTGGATTGCCACGGTGTAATCAGGGCGGCCTTCACAGTCGCGCTGGAGCACGGAGAAGCTGTTACCGCCTTCAACGGTTTTCAGACCGTCGTTGATGCCGTCGCCGCCGCAGATTGGAATGAAGCCGTACAGAATGTGGTTCAGGTTAGCGGCAGGAATTTTATCTACCGGGAAGTTACGGCCGTATACGCCCCACTCTGGGAAATAGGCGGCAACCACTTTATCAGTGTGCTTGCTGAAGGATTTGTTGTTTTCCTGCATCGCTGCGTTCAGCGGCAGCAGGTGGCTACCGTCGGTATCGGCAACGACGATCAGCTTGCTCGCGCTCTTGGTGCAGCCGCTGGCGTTACACAGCTCAACCTGCTCCTGGTAACGACCACCTTTTTTCACTTTGAAGGTCGCCGAGCCGGACGCGCTGCCCGCGCCGCTCCAGACGGTTTTGCCGTCAAGCAGGACTTTCGCAGAGGTTGGCGCATCGCCGCTCCAGACGTTCCACTCAACCTTAACGTCAGCGCCGTCATGCACTTTCACAAGGCTGTTATAGTCCTGCGCGGCCTGATCCACTTCTACAATGGCAAACTTGTCGTTGCCGCTGCTGATAGAAGGCGTACCCGGTGCCGCTGCGAAGACAGAGCTGGACGCTGCTGCCACAAAAAGCGCCAGATATTTAGGCTTCATAAATTTCATTCTTATTTCCTGATAAATTTATTTGAAAATGTGTTACCCATGCTTTCCTTTAAAACATGGAATATAAATCTCACTGACAATATTAAACGACGTAATATTTCAAACTAAAATTGAGATGACGCGCTGTATTCCTCCATAAAAAGACACAAGCACAAATTCCTTATTGCCTATATCCCTTACGATACACCGGAGGCAAAAGGGTTTCCTTCCCTTTCCTCGTCGAAAAAATTTTTAAAAAAACTTGACCATCCAATCAAACGTTAATAACGAGAAGCTGACTAATGAATACCGTTATTCCAGCAAAAGAGAGGTACGGTCCGAAAGAGATGATGAGGTTATTTTTATCTGATTTAATCATCAGAAAATAACCCGCAATACCGCTCAGTGCGGCAATAAGCACGATAGTCGGCAATGCCTGCCAGCCGCACCAGGCACCCAGCGCGGCCAGCAGCTTAAAATCACCGTAGCCCAGCCCCTCGCGGCCCGTCGTTAGCCTGAATCCCCAGTACAGCAGCCACAGCGACAGGTATCCCGCCGCCGCGCCGAGCAGCGCATCGCGCAGCGGAAGGCTGCCAGAGAAGGCATGCATCAGCAGCCCGGCCCACAGGAGCGGCTGCGTCAGGCAGTCGGGCAGCAGCTGGTGCTCCCGGTCAATCATCGTCAGCGGCAGCAGGAACGACGCCAGCAGCCAAAGCGAGCACAGCGCCTGAATATCGGCAATACACCAGGCCGAAACGGCAAAAAAGAGCGCCGTAACGCCTTCGATTAAAAATAACCGCAGCGGAATGGCCGTACGGCAGTGGCTGCAGCGCCCGCGCAGCGCCAGCCAGCTGACGAGCGGGATATTTTCCCACGCCTTCAGCGAGTGCCCGCAGGCGGGGCAGTGCGAGCCGGGAAAGAGCAGGTTTGTGCGGCTCTCGTCGTCCATCATCATGGCCGGAACGCGTTCAGCCACCAGCCCGAGAAAGCTGCCCACGATCGCCCCCAGCACGCCGCTCATTGCGCTGAATCCCGCCGGGCAACTCTCCCGCACCAGCATTAACGTATTCATGCCACCTTTTTCCAGGTGAGCTGAATATCGGCCTTCACGTCGCTTAAATGGTCTACCGGCGTGAGGTTCATTTTCTCTAAACGAATGCCGGACGTGAGGTTCATTTCACGCAGCCAGTTTTTCAGCTCATAAACGTTAATCCGATTCACCACGAACGCCAGCGTTTGACCGTCCTGGCGAATATCGGTGAGGGAAATATTAATTTCGTGCGCGCTGTTTTCGACAACGCTTCTGGGGTTATCCGTTTTCACCTGTAATACCGGAAGATGATTTTTATCAATTTCGTCTCTCATCCAGGTCAGCGTTTCGCTCTGTTTTTTTAATGTCAACTGACTATCTTTAATCATATTATCCAAAGGAACGACGCCTCCATAATAAATGGCCGCACAGCACAAGGCGGCCATGCCTGCTTTCAATATCGTTTTTTCCCGGGTGCTGTATTGTTGATAACGTGATGTTAATTGAGCGATTCGCGCTTTCATTTATATTTCCCTGAGATCATGGCGGTATACGGCGCGCTGTTGGAAACAGGCTGTAGCGTAAAATCAAAATTCTCGCTGGCCTGCTGGACAAACGTCTGCAGCGCCTGCGGGTTTTGCGCGCTGACGCTAAGCGACAGCGTATTGTTCGGGTAGTCGTACTCGACCAGGTTGATTTCCATTGCCGGAACGGCCCGCTTCGCGGTGTCCAGATCCTCAAGCTGCAGAAAAATACCCTTGCTCTGCTTTTTCACGCTCTGGCCAAAGTGGTATTTGATGTTGGTCTGATGGCGCATGCTCGGGAAATGGTGCTGATAGACCTGCATTATTTCCTCCTGCATCTGGTTCTCCTGCTGGACCAGCATCCACGCCATGGCGACGCGCGGGCCCAGCAACAGCCCCAGCGAAAGCAGCCCCGCCGCGGCGATGGCGGCCTTTAAGCGCTTTGCGCTACCGGCAGAGGCTGTAGCGCCAAAGGCACCGTGCAGCAGGTTGACGCGGCTGTGCGCCCACTGCGGCTGGATCAGCAGTAGCGGATGCTCCCAGGCCAGGCGCTCATCCACCTCAACCCCGGCGGGAGCCTCGCCGTAGCAGGCCACCTCGCCCTCGCCCGCCTTTTGCATCAGCAGCGGCAGCAGGGCCGCCTCGACCTCGCAGGCCACGTGGGAAGACAGGCGCAGCCAGTAGTTGTCCTCCAGCGCGACGATCGTGCTGCCGCCCGCGGCAACCGGCAGCAGCCAGGCGTCGGGCAGCGCCTGGACCACCTTTAGCCCGGCCTCCTGGAAACGGTCCAGCCAGCCGCGCAGGCGATCGGCATCAATCGCCACCGCGTCAACCTCCGCCCCTTTTTTATTGAGCACCGTCCAGTGAAGGTTATCCACCTCGCCGATCAGCGTCTCTTCCGCCATCCACGAGAAGGCCGTAGCCTGCGAGGCCATCTTTTTCGGCAGCGTAAAATGGCGGAAAACCATTTCACCCGCGGGCAGCAGCAGGCAGACGCGCGTGGCTAAGGGATGCTGCGCAAGCGTATCCAGCGCCTCGCGGCCTTCACCGGTGATGACCTCCTGACTGCCGGACTCGCACCACATAATCTTTCCGTCCTCGCGACTGTCGGGACGAACAAAAAGCACCTGTTTCATAGCGTTCAACTTGTGTTATTCAATCATTCGGTAACGACGTTGCCACGTCACAATTTCACCGGCTTCATTATTCACCTGAAGCTGGCTCACCACGCGAAGCGTTAGCTCATCGGTATTCCCGGTGTAGCTGACGCGAAAATATCGGCTGTTGATGGCGAGAAAGTCGGCCACCTGGGGTAAATCATCCTTCAACTGCGGGAAGGTCTGCTCCAGCGCTTTGCTGAACGCCTCCATGTTTTCCCAGCCCGCTTCCGGGCGCGATTCAATCAGCCGCGCCGCGTCGTCCTGGGTTATTTTTCCAGGGAACATCGCCGCCAGAATGGCCGCCTGCTCCGGCTTCAGGGTGTTCACGTCCACTTTGCTCGCCGAATCCGGCAGCGCGCACAGCAGCCGGCTCACCTTCGGGTAGGCCGCTGCAGGAAAGGCGGGCAGCAGCTTGATCTCCGAGATGGCGCGCATCATCTGGTTCGCGGGCTGACGCGCGGGCACCAGCCCCGACCAGGCGTCGCTCTCGGCCCCGTCCTTACTCGTGGTGGCGTCTCCGTCCAGGTAGTCCACCAGCTGCTGATAGATCTCTTCCGCCGCGGTATGGCTCACGCCGCTGTCGGTGAGGATCTGCTCGACAATCAGCTCCCTGCGCGGCTTTTGCGGCACGGCGCTTTCCGCCTGCCCCTGTGCGGCTTTTTCAACTGCCAGCAGGTTGTTGACGTTAAAACAGTCCTGCGCGTCCTCGACCTGGCCGACCACCGTGTAGTCGTCGCCCTGCGTCTCCAGCGGCTGATGCCACGCCCCTTCAGGGTCGAGCGCCTTGCTTTCGCCGCTGGCGTCTTCCTGCAGGCGATCCTTGATCGCCTTTTCCTGGGCCTGCATCGCCCAGCGCAGCTGCTGCTGGCTGACCTGGTAGTGCGTCTTTTGCAGGTTGCGGCAGAACTGCTGGCTGATTTTCGCCGCCAGCGCGGACATCATCACCAGCAGGATCAGCACCACCAGCAGGGCAACGCCGCGTTGTTTGCGTAATGCGTTCATGGTTTCACGTCCGGCACGGGTTGCGGGGCGGGCGCGGCGTCCGGCAACGGCGCAGCCTCCGCCGTTGGGGCGGGCGCACTCTCCGGCGCGGCCGCCTGCGGCACATCGCCCGGGGTGGTAAACACCCAGCGCCACGTATCGCCGTTGTTCATCGTCAGCGTCAGCTCCACGCCGTCCGGCTGGTGCGCGGAGTCCGTCCAGCTTTTCAGCCAGCCCTTGCGGTAGAAGCGCCAGCTAAGGGATTTCACCTCGTTAACGATCGGCACTTCGTCGGGCTTCACGTCCGCCGGGCCGTCAATCGCCGGCCAGACGTCACGGTATAAACGCCCCTCTTCCAGCCGCCAGCGCACGCGCTCCAGCTGCACGGTTCCGCTCACGCCGTTCAGCGTGGTCAGCTCGACGGTGTCGCCGTCCTGACGAAACAGATCCGGCTCGTTGCGCGGCGCGCGGGGCTGGAGCTGAAAGAAATCACGCTCCAGCAGGCTCCAGGCGCGCTGCACCTGGTTGAGCTTTGCCGCGCTGGCATCGGTGGCCGAACTGGTGCGCATGGCCCCGTCAAGAATTTGCCAGGCCAGCGTGCTGATCACGGCAAAAATGGTCAGCGCAATCATGATCTCCAGCAGGGTAAACCCGCGCTGGCGCTGCGTTTTATTCACTTGCTCTCTCCCGGCGGGATAATCTGCAGGGCAATCGCGGGCTGGCTTTCGTCGCCTTCGGCATACACGCGGATCGCGTTCGCCCAGCGGTTATCCGCCGTTTTCACCCGCTGCTTGCGCCAGTTCCAGCTGCGCCCGCCCATGATTTCCGTGCCCTGCTGTTCCGCATCGGGGAAATCGCTCTTCGTCAGCTGCGCCTCGGCGAGCTGGTTCTCCGCCACCCAGCTCGCCTGCAGCGTTTCGGCCAGGCCGTGGGTGAAACGGACGTTCAGGGAGACGGAGTTCATCAGCGCCAGCGCCGCGGTGGAGAAGATCACCAGTGCGACCATCACCTCCAGCAGCGTCATCCCTTTTTGCTTTGCCTTGCCCTTAGTCATCGTTTTCTACCGATACCGGCGCCGCTCCTTGCGACACCACGCGAAAATGGTGCTGCTTGTCGTGGCTTTGCAGGGTGAGCGTAAACCGGCCGATCTCACCGTCAGGCAAAAACAGCACCTGCGGCTCGCTGTCCACCGTAGCGGCCAGGCGCTGAGGCGACAGCGAAACGTACATGTCGGGCGGAAAATCGCCTTTCGTCGTGATACGTCCGGCGGATAATGGCACCCAGCGGCGTTCGCCCTGCTTATCTTCCAGGGTCACCAGCTGATATTGATCGGTGGTCACGACCAGCCCGACAATATTTCCATCCATTACCGCACGGTCAGAGCCATAATCAACGAGGGCTTTTAATTGCTGGCCAAATATATCCGCACCGCTGCGTGAAGGTATGGTTGACACCACCATCATGGCGCAGCTGGCAAATATCACCAGGGCCAGAATAATTTCCAGCAACGTAAAGCCGCGTTGTTTTTTCATTATTTCTCTTTTTTATCCAGAGACCAGTTGGTAATGTCATCGGCGGTATTCGCTTCGCCGTCCGGACCTGCGGAAAATACATCGACTGCGCCGTGCTCACCCGGGCTCACCATCAGATAATCGCTGCCCCACGGGTCCTGCGGCAGGCGGCGAATATAGCCGTCGGCGCGGTAGCCGTTCGGGATTGGCGCGATTTCCGGCTTGGTAACCAGCGCCTGCAGGCCCTGCTCCGTGGTGGGGTAGCGGTGGTTATCCAGCTTGTACATATCCAGCGAACCTTCCAGCGCGACAATATCGCTGGTGGCCTTTTGCGCGTCGGCTTTTTCTTTATTACCCATTAAGTTGGGCACAACCATACTCGCCAACACGCCGAGAATAACAATGACCACCATTAATTCGAGCAAGGTGAAGCCCGCCTGGCGAGCCAGGTTTTTACGTTTTAAAGCCATGATTTAACCTACCATATTATTAAGTTGCAGAAGCGGTTGTAATATTGACAGGACGATGAATAAAACAATCGTCGCCATACTCACCACCAGCGCCGGTTCAAATACCGACAGCGTTAACGTGATTCGATGTTGTAAAGCCGATTCCTGGTTTTCCGCCGCGCGGTCCATTAAATTGCCTAATTCCCCGCTCTCTTCGCCGGAGGCAATCATATACAGCATGGTGGGCGGAAACAGTTTCGCCTGATCCAGCGCGGCATACAGTGAGGCCCCCTGGCGCACGGTATCCGCCGCCTGCTCGAGCACCTGCCGGGCATAGAGGTTTTCGATACCGTCCATCGCGATATACATCCCCTCCAGCAGCGGCACGCTGCTCGCCTGAAGAATGCTCAGCGTGCGGATGTAGCGGGCGCTGTTGATGGCGCACACCAGCTTTTTGATCGGCGATCCGTTGACCAGCCAGCTGTTCCACTTAAAGCGGTTTTTGGCGTTCTTAAGCCAGGCCTTAAAGCCGATAAACCCGCCGACCAGCGCGCCGACGATATACATGCCGTAGGCCTGGAGGAAGTCACTCACCGCGATCAGCGTGCGGGTGGTGATCGGCAGCTGCTGCTTCATGTGGGTGAACTGTTCGATCACCTGCGGCACCACCGCCACCAGCAGGATGCTGATGACCGCGATGGCCACCACCGTCAGGGTGATCGGGTAGACCATCGCCTGCGTCAGCTTGCTTTTCATCTTCTGGCGCTGCTCGTTGTACTCCGCCAGCTTTTCCAGCACGTCGCCCAGGTGGCCGGTTTTTTCTCCGGCCATCACCAGGGTGCAGTAGAGCTTGTCGAAGGTGCGCGGAAACTGGCTAAACGCGTCAAACAGCGTATGGCCTTCCACTACCTTTTCGCGGATCTCCACCACCATCGCCGCGAGCTTTTTATCTTCCGTCTGCTTTGAGATTGCCTTCAGCGCGCTTTCGAGCGGCAGCGACGCGTTGACCAGCGTCGACAGCTGGCGGGTAAACATCGACAGCACCGGCGTCGAGAGCTTAACGCCCGTTTTCGCCTTGCCGGCCTCCGCCTTCTCGCGGGTCTCGTTGATGCTGACCGGCATCAGCTTTTGCTCGCGCAGCCACTGGCGCACCTGCTTTTGCCCTTCGGCCTGCTGGGTACCGCGGCGGGTTTTCCCCGCCATGTCCGTCGCCGTCCACGCGTAGAGGGCCATTACTCATCCCCCCCGCGTTCGGCGGTGACGCGCATCACCTCTTCCAGCGACGTGACGCCGGAAATCACCTTCAGCAGCCCGTTTTCGCGCAGGCTGTAGGCCTGCTTAAACAGCTGCGTTTCGAGGGACATTTCGTCTTTATCCTCGTGGATGGCGCGACGCATGGCGGTATCCACCACCAGAAACTCGTGAATGCCCGCGCGGCCCTGATAGCCGCTTTGACGGCAGTGCTCGCACCCCACCGCGCGATAAATCGCCTTCGGCGGCGTCTCCATAAAGCTGAACAGCGCCTTTTCATTGGCGTCCAGCGGACTGGTGGTCCGGCAGTGGGTACACAGCCGACGCACCAGACGCTGGGCAATGACGCCGAGCAGCGACGAACCGATCAAAAATGACTCCAGCCCCATGTCGCGCAGGCGCGTGATGGCGCCCGCCGCGCTGTTGGTGTGCAGCGTAGACATGACCAGGTGACCGGTGAGCGACGCCTGCACCGCGATTTGCGCGGTTTCGCCGTCACGAATTTCCCCGATCATCACCACGTCCGGGTCCTGGCGCAGGATCGCGCGCAGCCCGCGGGCAAAGGTCATGTCCACGCGCGGGTTGACCTGCGTCTGCCCCACCCCTTCCAGCTCGTACTCGATCGGATCTTCGACGGTCAGAATATTGCGCTCATGGCCGTTCAGCGCCGACAGAATGGCGTACAGGGTGGTACTTTTACCGGAGCCAGTCGGTCCGGTGACCAGGATAATGCCGTGCGGGCGGTCGATCAGCCCCTTGAGCTTCTCCAGCTCTTCATCAATCAGCCCAAGCTTGTTGATATCCGGCTTGAGGTTGGATTTATCCAGCAGGCGCATTACCACGCGCTCGCCGTACTGCGACGGAATGGTCGACACGCGCACGTCGATCGCCTTGCGGCCGATGCGCAGCGAGATACGGCCATCCTGCGGCAGGCGCTTTTCGGCGATGTCGAGCTTTGACATGACCTTAATGCGCGACACCAGCAGCGGCGCGAGCTTGCGCGCGGGCTGCAGCACCGGGCGCAGCACGCCGTCGACGCGAAAGCGGATGCTCAGCGTGCGCTCGAACGTTTCGATATGAATATCGGACGCGCCGTCCTTCACCGCCTCGCCGAGAATGGCGTTGATCAGGCGGATGACCGGCGAGTTTTCGTCGTTTTCCAGCAGATCCTCGTTGTCCGGGATCTCCTCGGTCAGCGCCATCAGATCGATATCGGCGTCCATGTCGTCCACCATCTGCTGGGAGACGCCGCTGTTCTGCTGCCAGATTTTGGTCAGCATCTCCTCGAATGCTTCCGCGCTGAGAATGACGGGCACGAAGGCCCGCCCCAGCACCCGGCGCATCTCCAGCAGGGCAAACGCCGGCGTATCGTCCCGGACAAAGACCTCGTCGTGGTAAAACAAGATGCCGTTGTCCTTTGCGTAGCTGCTGCTGCACAGCGTTCTGCTCAGTTCATCCACGTTGCACCTCCGCGCTACTCTTTAAACGGGTTACGGGAAGCCGCGCCGGTTGATTTCACGGGCGTCACGCTGCTGCTTTTGTCGACCGGGAAGGCGGGGAGCACCGGGTTGTCGCTGTTTTCAACGATCCCAAGCTTCTTCTCCTCCATCCGCTGCTGCTGGCGCGCGCGGATCTGATCGTATTTCTCTTTCGATGCGGCGCTGTAGTTGTCGTCATCGCGCAGCACCGTGGTATGGATAAAGACCATCAGGTTGCGCTTGGAGGTGTCCTCCGAGGTGTAGCGGAAAAGCTGCCCGACCAGCGGAATGTCGCCCAGCAGCGGCACTTTCGACACCGTCTGTTTGGTCACGTTTTCCATCAGGCCGCCGAGCACCACCGTCTGGCCGCTGTGGACCATCACTTCGTTGTTGATGGTGCGCGTGTTGAAGGTCGGGCCGAGGCTCGCATCTTCGGTGGCGCTGTTGTCCACGCTGGACACTTCCTGCTCGATCTTCAGGTGAATCATGTCGCCGTCGTTAATCTGCGGCACGATCTTAAGCTTGGTACCGACGGTTTTACGCTCAACGGAGTTGAAGACGTTATCGCCGCTGGTGGTCTGGGAGCCGGACAGCACCGGCACGTCCTGACCGACGTTGAACGAGGCCTCTTTGTTATCCAGCGTGACCACGCTTGGCGTAGAAAGAATGTCGTTCTTGGCCCCGGTCGAGAGCGCCGTGAGCAGCGCGCCGAAATCACCGTTAAAGAAGCCGGTGGCCAGGCCGGTAAAGCTTGTGCCCTTCATCGTGCCGTTCTTAATCTGGCTGATCGGCAGCCCGGTCGAGCCGAACTGCACGCCGCCGTGCTTGCCGGTCCACTGCACGCCGAGATCCATGCCGCTGCCGTCCTGCACTTCAGCAATGATCGCTTCCACCAGCACCTGCGGACGACGGATATCCAGCTTGTCGATCACCTTCTCCAGCGAGTTCATCACGTTAGGCTGCGCGGTGATCACCAGTGAGTTGGTTGATTCGTCGGCGGTTATGTTCAGGTCGGTAGACGCTGTCGCCGTTTTGCTCTTCGGCGCGCCGGCTTTGTCCTTCAGCTGCTCGCCGATGCCGGTTAACACCGGAACCACCTTGGTCGCGCTGGCATATTTGAGGTAGAACACGCGGGTGTTCCCCTCGTTGTTCTGCTCGCGATCCAGCTGGCCGATCAGGGAGCGGGTGCGCGCACGCGCGTCTTCCGAGCCGCTGATCACCAGGCTGTTGGTCTCGTCGTCCGCGACCACTTTGGTGGCCAGCTGCGGCGCGTTTTGCCCTTTTTGCTCTTCGTTGTTGAGGTTGTTCAACATGTCGGAGAGCCCCTTCGCGGAGGCATAGCGCAGCGGCACGATTTCGCGGCGCTGAACGCCGTCTTTATCCACGCGCTGCACCAGGTCCACCAGGCGGTTTACCACCGACGCTTTGCCGGTTAACAGCAGCACGTTCGACGGCTCGAAGTGCACCACGTTGCCGATCCCGGTCGCATCGTTCAGCTGGCGCAGCAGCGGGGCCAGCTCGCGCACCGGCACGTTCTCCATGCGCACAACGCGGGTGATGATCTCATCGCCCTTGCCCGGGTTTTTGCTGTCCGCGAGCGGCGCACCGGCGGTGCGGGCTACGCTTGAGCGCACAACTTTGACCATGCCGTTATCCATCGGGATCACCGACAGACCGTACAGGTCCAGCACGCTCAGGAAGAACTGATAATATTCGTCTTCCGTCAGCACGTTATAGGTTCTGACCGATACCGTGCCCTGAACGGAAGGATCGACCAGAATGGTTTTATTAAGGTTACGCCCGACGGTATCGATAAATTCTCGAATATCGGTATTTTTAAAGCTGGCGCTAAAGTTGGCTGCAAGCAGCGAACCGGAATATAACGACAATGCGGTCAGCGCCACGCACGCCCAAGGAAATTTCTTCATGTCTGTACACTTGTTAATTGTTTAGAACATTGACCCGAATATTTTCAAGGTGAGCGTGACGTCTTACGACGACCTCCGCTTCTTTCATTTTCGACCAGCTGGCAATAATATTTTTTGCCTCAGCTTCTTTGGTCATATCGACAGAATTGACTTTTACCGCCACGTCGCCTTTTTTCAGCCCTGAATGGCTGAAGAAAGCGGAGGCATTCCTTGGGTTTATGTTGTAGCCTTCCAGCTGGCCCTTTTCGATAACCGGCTTTAACACCAGATAATCATTGAGGTGCAGGCTGTCAGCGCCCGCGTCTTTTGTCGATTTGGTTACCGGGCCGCTGTCAACGCCGCCCTTGAAGTAATCTGGTTTTTTTAACGCCAGAACCTGTGTGGCCCCTTCATAATTGACCACCACATTATCTTGATTAATTTCTTCCACATACGCGTCGTTAAACCCCGTCAGGCTTTCCCCTTCTCGGTAGCTTTTCTGCCCTGATGGCGTCTTGATGACGGCGAAGGAGAGCCAGGATTCATCGCTGCTGACAATGCCTTCAATCTCGGCGGAGAGCGGCGCTTTTGCCGCAGCGGCGAGCGCATCCTGACGGACGGCGGCATTAAACAGGGTGAACGCGTTTTCTTCCTGACGCTTTATTTGCGGCTTTACGTTCGCAAGCGCCCGCCTGGTAGATTGTTTTTTATAATCCTTAAAGATGACGTATCCCTGGTGACCGCAAAACAATAGCGTCACAAACATAATACAGGGCATTATCAACCTGGAAAGAAATGAGAACCTCATTTTCATCTGGCCTTTAGCAAAGCGAAAAAAAGCAGCGTTATGCTGCGCCAATATGTGAAGTAGATAGTAATTATCCGGCTGTAAATCGACCACTTGCTTCGCCATTAACTTTAATAAAGAAAAATATTGACCCAATAAATACGTGATGTTAGATAGCGGGAACAGGTTATTTTTACCCTGATTGCAAATTGACCATCACCCCGCCTTACCTTACTTTTTCGCCCTAATGCTATTCATGTAAAGAGACGGTAAGTCGTATGTATCAGAGTCATTTTCATTTCCAGAATCCGCCGTTCAAAAAGGTCACTCGCGCCTCGGGTGATTTTTTTGTGCCTTATCATCAGGACGTTTTTAACCTGCTGAAAGAGAAGATCCAGCAGGCGGGTATTACCGGACTCTTTTGCAACGACGCGCCGCTGCTGGGCCAGTTCAGCGATGCGCTGAAATCCCACGGCCGCAACGTCCTCGCGATTAATGCCTTTCCAAAATTGAGCGCCAGTAGCCTGCTGTACAAGCTCAATCCAGGCACCAAAGAGAGTAAGAATCGCATTCACGCCGTTGATGCGGTGCTGCGCCAGTGGCAGGAAGATCCCTCTTCCCGCAAGGCGAACGGTAAAGTGCTGGTTATTACCCACGTGGAAGCGATGAAAGAGAGCTGCCATGAGGTCCTGGGCATGCTGCTGACCCGCGCCCATGAGCTGGAGTTTCATTTATCCATCGTCCTGATGGGCGCCGCCGCTCAGGAAGCCGAACTGATGCAGCGCTCAGGGCTCAAAGAGTATGTGCATACCCACCACGCGCTGCGCGCAATGACCTGCCGCGAAACCCTGAGCTACGTTCAGGCGCAGTGCGACGAGCACGGCTGCGAAAATTCCCCGCTGGTACCGGCGCGCGTGCGCAAAATGCATACCCTGACCAAAGGAAACATCACGTCATTTAACGCGCTGGCGCATCTTGCCCTACTCGCCGCCTGGACCGAACGCGCCCCGGCAGTGAGCCCTCGGCACCTGCGCCTGGCCGCGGGCGAAATCCTCCCGGCAAAAAAACACGGTAAGCGCCTGGCAACCGTGGGACTGTTTGCCTCGGTGCTTTTCGCCGCCTGCGGCTGGTATCAAACCGCCTTCATTAGTGCCAGATTGCCCGTCGCGCTGCCGATCCCGGCGAGCTGGAAACAGCCCAAGCCGCAGGTTCAGGCGCCGGTTGTTCCGGTCATCGATAATGAAATGGTTAACCAGCCGGACGCCATGCATCAGCTTTACCTGATGTGGGGATACGATGCCTCCGCCGATGACGCGCTGTGCCAGAACGCGTCGAAGGTCAACCTGACGTGCAGGCAGGGAAATGCCACGCTGGCGGAGCTGGGGAAAGAGGGCTATCCGTGGGTCGGAGAAATCACCACCGGCAACCACCTGAACTATGCCGTTGTCGCCCGCGTGGGCGATCGCACCCTGGATCTGCTGATGAACGGGAAAACATGGCAGGTGAGCCGCAGCTGGTATAACCAGCACGCCACCGGCAACTATACGCTGCTGCACCGCCTGACGCCGGAAGGCAAAGACGCCATCAGCGCGGCCAGCGACGGCAAAGATCTCGCCTGGCTCGATCGGCAGCTCAGCCTGGCGCTGGGAATGCCGGAAACCCACGCGCAGGCGTGGACCGCGGAGTTAATGAAGCGCACCCGCGCGTTCCAGGAGAAACTGAACCTGCACGTGGACGGTATTCCGGGTGAAGATACCCTGATGCAGCTGATGCGTGAAACTCACGCTACGCCAAGCGTACTGATACAGGCCCCCCAAACGACGGCGGGCGCAACCCCTCAGGAGAAACACGCATAATGTCTACGATCTGTCTCGCTGCCCAGCGCAGCTATGAGACCGGGGAAGCGGTGTGGTTTTCATACCGTTTTCCCAGTCTGAAAAAGGTCTTCGGCAACACGTTTTTGTGGATGCTGGGGATCGCCGCCGTGATTATCGCCGGGCTTTACGCCCACGTTTACTGGAACCTGCGCCATCCCGCGCCGGAACCGGTTAAGGTGAACACGACGAAACCGGAAACGTCGCTTTCGGACATGCACTACGTGTACGTAAGCAAGCCGTTCCCGCACCCGCAGCCGAAACCCATTCCGGTACATGAAGACGTTCCGCCCATGCAGGATATGCCGATTAACGGCGATGACGCGGACTGGCAGCAGGCGCCCGACGGCAATCTGGACGCGCCGCACGATACGTCGCGCGATACGCTCCCCGGAACGGAAGAGCACGATTCACCGGCTTCAGGCGCGGATGATGACAGCGCATCGTTAAAAACGCTGTTTATGCAGGCGCTAAAAGAACAAGAGCAAGATTATTCTCAAGGAAAAATACCTGCGCCACCAACCGATGAGACGCAGGGTAATGTCGAGGTGAAGGAAGAACAGCAGAAAATAACAAGGTCCCCTTTTATTGAAAAGAGGACCGGCGGAAGCCATTAATATTTTTCAGGCAGGTTGGTGAGGTTCAGGAGACGTCCTTTCTCCACCACAATGTATTGCCCTTTCTTTAAATCGGAAAGGATTTTAATAATGGTGCTGCGAGCCAGGTTGGTGTATTCCTGAATATAGTCATAAACGTTAATATCGCGCTGGTGATGGACGATCAGCTCATTTATTTCTAATAAAAACTCGCGTACGACGGAATACGCGCTGCGGGCAACCAGTACATCGTCACGCTTGCTGAGCATGCAGATATACCAGGAGAGCACTTTTGTCAGCTGTGGCCACAGGCCTTTCTCGGTCATCAGGCGCATAAACTCTTCTTTGTCGATGGAGCGAACAACCGTGTTGCCGCGCACCAGGCCGTACATGTGGGACGAGTTATAAAAGATTGAGGAAAGACCAAAAATACACTGGCCCTGTAAGGTGAACATGCAAAGTTCATCCGATTCACGACGAAATTCGACGTCGCCACTGACGATGATATGAATTTTTCCTGAATCAGACGTGGAGATTTTCTGCCATTTCTTTAACGTTTTTTCTTCATAACCTGACGTCGCAGAAATAATGGTTTCCATCTCTTGTTGTGGACGTAATTTTTTACCGTAGATGCTTAACATTGTTATACCCGTTTAAGATGTAATTTAAGATTATCTGCGGCCACGGATAATACCAGGGCCACGAATGCATTCCTGATGAATACGTAAATAAAATAGAGAAAGTACTACTTAATGATTATATTTTTGCAATTACTTAGCAGGCTATGTGTCTATATTAATCGCGGGTAATTTTAAGTCAATTAACTAAAAGTTAATTGAGATTGTACTTAAGATTAATCTTACTTAAAGAGAGAAAAATCAGCCCTTTCGGAGGCAATCCCGAAGGATTACCCCTGTCCGTATTTCTCCAGAAGCGCTTCGGCAATCGCCATCGTCTCCACGTCCGCAGCGCCGTTCCACAGCTGCGGGCGGAAATGCATCTGAAACGCCATGATGACCCTTTTCAGCTGCTGCGGCGTACCTTTGTCAGGCACCTCATAGCCGTAGCGCGCCAGCAGGTCGAGCAAGGCGCTCTGCTCGACTGCCTGAAAGCGAGGGCGCCCGTTCATGTAAAACGCCACCCGATCGGCGTCAGGCCATGCGCCAATGCCCTGCCTGTGCAGCGCTTCCCACGGGAACAGCGGGCCGGGATCGTCCTTACGCTGCGGGGCGATATCCGCGTGCGCGACCACGTTTTCGGGCTTGATGCTATAGCGCGCGATGATGTCTTTAGCGAGCGGGATCAGGGCGCTGATTTGCGCAGGTTCGAACGGCGTAAAGCGCTTCTGCCCGTTAATCATCTGCCAGCCGCGGTTTTCCAGCTCAATGCCGACGGAAGTGTCGTTAATGCGGTTCGTCCCGCGCCAGAAGCTGATTCCCGCGTGCCAGGCCAGTTCGCTTTCGGGCACCAGCTGCCAGATGCGCGGCTTGCCGTCAGGCGCTGGCGGCCTGGCGGGGATAAGATAGTGGGAGCTGACGTTTTTATCGGTGAGGGTGGCAAGCGAGGTGTCAAAATCATCGGCGGTATAGTGAATAACCAGCACCTTTATGCGCGGGTAGGCCGCCTGCGCCTGGTGGCGGGTATCCAGCTCGTAGGCGCCTTTATCAACCACGCCTTTTTCCGTGGCGCATCCTGCCAGCATCATCGCCAGCAGGACGGCGGCAAGCGAGCGCTTCATCGGCGGGTTTTCACCGCCGTGCCGCTGACGCTCACCATCAGCATGCTGGCGTCTTTGCCGACCGTTTCGTAATCGATATCAATCCCGACGACCGCATCCGCGCCGAGCGCTTTGGCCTGTTCGCCGAGCTCCTTAAAGGCGATTTCGCGCGCTTTACGCAGCTCCTTTTCATACGCTCCGGAACGCCCGCCGACGATGTCGCGGATGCCGGCAAAAAAGTCGCGGAAGATGTTGGCGCCAAGAATCGCTTCGCCGGTGACGACGCCGCAATATTCAATGATGGGTTGCCCTTCCAGGGTAGGCGTGGTTGAAAATTGCATACTTTCTCTCCTTCTTTAGCGTTCAATGCGTTAGCAACTGCATTATCGGTTCGTTACGCTATGATTGAAAGGATAGTTAATTAATAAGGAAATCAACATGCGCTACTCTGCTTTAACGCTTTTAGTGCCGTGTGCGCTGGTGCTCAGCGCGTGCACCACGGTCACGCCTGCTTTTAAGGATATTGGAACCCGCAGCGGCCCTTGTATTGACGGCGGCCCGGACGCCGTGGCGCAGCAGTTCTACGATTATCGTATTCAGCATCGCGGTAACGATCTCACCGCCCTGCGCCCATACCTGAGCGATGGTCTGGCAAAACTGCTGAACGACGCGGCGCGCGATCCGCAGCATAACGCGCTGCTCAAATCCGATCCGTTCTCCAGCCGCGCCACCCTGCCGGACAGCGCCGACGTCGCCAGCGCCTCTACCATTCCGAACACCGATGCCCGCAACATCCCCCTGCGCGTGAAGCTGACCCAGGGCAGCCAGACCTGGCAGGATGAGGTGCTGATGATCCGCGAAGGCCAGTGCTGGGCCGTGGACGACGTACGGTACATCGGCGGTAGCGTACACGCCCCGGCGGGCACGCTTCGCCAGTCGATTGAAAACCGCTAAAGCGCAGCCCTAAAATTGTTAACCCCGTAAAATGTCCGGCATTTCATGCGGAATGCCGACATTTATTCTCGCCCCCCCTGCCGTTCCCTATTTTGTGCTATGTTTAGATCAGAATACGGGTTATATTTAACTTTTAACGCAGAAATATTGCATAACTATTCTGTCAACGGTACTATCTGCGGCCTCAATTGCTATAGATTGCCTGGATGAGTAAAGACTGCCCCGATGAGTATTAAACTAAACGGCATTAACTGCTTCTACGGCGCACACCAGGCGCTGTTTGACATCACGCTGAACTGCCCGGAAGGCGAAACGCTGGTTTTGCTTGGCCCAAGCGGCGCGGGAAAAAGCTCTCTTTTGCGTGTTCTTAATCTGCTTGAAATGCCGCGCTCCGGCACGCTGGCGATCGCGGGTAATCATTTCGACTTTGCCAAAACGCCTTCCGATAAAGCGATTCGCGAACTGCGTCAAAACGTTGGCATGGTTTTCCAGCAGTACAATCTTTGGCCGCACCTGACCGTGCTGCAAAACCTGATCGAGGCCCCGTGCCGCGTGCTGGGCTTAAGCAAAGACCAGGCGATGGCGCGTGCCGAAAAGCTGCTCGAGCGCCTGCGCCTTAAGCCATACAGCGATCGCTATCCGCTGCACCTGTCCGGCGGGCAGCAGCAGCGCGTGGCCATTGCCCGCGCGCTGATGATGGAGCCGGCGGTGCTGCTGTTCGATGAGCCGACCGCCGCGCTGGACCCGGAAATTACCGCCCAAATCGTCAGCATTATCCGCGAGCTGGCGGAAACCAACATTACTCAGGTCATCGTGACCCACGAAGTGGAAGTGGCGCGCAAAACCGCCAGCCGCGTGGTCTACATGGAAAACGGGTATATCGTTGAGCAAGGTGACGCGAGCTGCTTTAGCAACCCGCAAACCGACGCCTTCAAAAACTACTTATCTCACTGATGTGTTAGGGAAAAATGATAATGAAAAAAGTATTGATTGCCGCGCTGCTCGCAAGCGTCAGCCTTTCCGCTACCGCAGCTCAGACCATTCGCTTCGCTACCGAGGCGTCTTACCCTCCGTTTGAATCCATCGATGCCAACAACAAGATCGTTGGCTTCGACGTCGATCTGGCTAACGCGCTGTGCAAAGAGATTGATGCAACCTGCACCTTCAGCAACCAGGCGTTTGACAGCCTGATCCCAAGCCTGAAGTTCCGCCGCATTGACGCGGTGATGGCCGGCATGGACATCACGCCAGAACGTGAAAAGCAGGTTCTGTTCAGCACCCCTTACTACGACAACTCCGCGCTGTTCATCGGTCAGAAAGGCAAATTCACCGCGATTGACCAGCTGAAAGGCAAGAAGGTTGGCGTGCAGAACGGCACCACGCACCAGAAATTCATCATGGATAAACATCCGGAAATCACCACCGTGCCTTACGACAGCTACCAGAATGCGAAGCTGGATCTGCAAAACGGCCGTATTGACGGCGTGTTTGGCGATACCGCCGTAGTGACCGAATGGCTGAAAGCGAACGACAAGCTGGCGCCAGTCGGCGACAAAGTGACCGATAAGGCCTACTTCGGCACCGGCCTGGGCATCGCGGTTCGTCAGGGCAACACCGAGCTGCAGCAGAAATTCAACGCTGCGCTGGAAAAAGTGAAGAAAGACGGCACCTACGAAACCATCTACAAAAAATGGTTCCAGAAGTAATTCCTGATGAATGAAATTTTTCCTTTAGCAAGCGCCGCCGGGATGACCGTCGGCCTTGCCGTTTGCGCACTGATTATCGGCCTCGCGCTGGCGATGTTCTTTGCGGTCTGGGAGTCGGTAAAATGGCGCCCGATCGCATGGCTCGGCTCGGCGCTGGTCACGGTGCTGCGTGGGCTACCGGAGATTCTGGTGGTCCTGTTTATCTATTTCGGCTCCTCGCAGTTGCTGTTAACGCTGTCCGACGGCTTCACGATTAATCTGGGTTTTGCGCATATCCCGGTGCAGATGCAGATTGAAAACTTCGACGTCAGCCCGTTCCTCTGCGGCGTGATTGCCCTTTCCCTGCTCTATTCCGCCTACGCCTCGCAGACACTGCGCGGCGCGCTGAAAGCCGTACCGCAGGGCCAGTGGGAATCCGGACAGGCGCTGGGGATGTCGAAAGCGGCTATTTTCTTCCGCCTGGTGATGCCGCAGATGTGGCGTCACGCGCTGCCGGGGCTGGGCAACCAGTGGCTGGTGCTGCTGAAAGATACCGCGCTGGTGAGCTTAATCAGCGTCAACGATTTAATGCTGCAAACCAAAAGTATCGCGACCCGCACCCAGGAGCCGTTTACCTGGTACATCGTGGCGGCGGCAATCTACCTGGCGATCACGTTGCTGAGTCAGTACATCCTTAAGCGTATTGACCTGCGCGCAACGCGTTTTGAACGGAGACCGGGCTGATGCTTGAATACTTACCGGAGCTGATGAAAGGGCTGCACACCAGCCTGACGCTGACCGTCGCCTCTATCGTTGTGGCGCTGATCCTGGCGCTGCTCTTCACCATCGTCCTGACGCTGAAAACGCCGGTGCTGGTGTGGATCGTGCGCGCCTACATCACCCTGTTTACCGGCACGCCGCTGCTGGTGCAAATCTTCCTGATTTACTACGGCCCGGGGCAGTTTCCGTCGCTGCAGGAGTATCCGGTTGTCTGGCACCTGCTCTCCGAGCCGTGGCTGTGCGCCCTGATTGCGCTCTCGCTGAACAGCGCGGCCTATACCACCCAGCTGTTTTACGGCGCGATCCGCGCGATCCCGGAAGGCCAGTGGCAGTCCTGCGGGGCGCTGGGCATGAGCAAAAAAGATACCCTGGCTATCCTGCTGCCGTACGCCTTTAAGCGCGCGCTCTCATCCTATTCCAACGAAGTGGTGCTGGTGTTCAAGAGTACCTCTCTGGCCTACACCATCACGCTGATGGAGGTGATGGGCCACGGGCAGCTGCTGTACGGGCGCACCTACGACGTGATGGTGTTCGGTGCCGCGGGGCTGGTCTACCTGGTGGTCAACGGCCTGCTGACGCTGATGATGCGTTTAATCGAGCGTAAAGCGCTGGCGTTTGAGCGCAGATCGTAGGCCGGGTAAGCGCAGCGCTAGTCGGCAAGAAGTGCATAAATGTGATTAATAGAAGCGGATAACGTTTTGGTTATCCGCTTTTTTTTGTCAGCAATACAATATTTAATCATTTTTATTGCATATAAATTCAATTACTGGCATTGTTTTACCATAAGACTTACAGACGGGAGTATGACAATGAAAAAATTAGTTCTGGCAGCACTGCTGGCAACCTTCGCCGCTGGCGCATCCGCCGCGGATAAAATCAACTTCGGCGTTTCGGCCACCTATCCGCCGTTTGAATCGCTGGACGCCAGCAACCAGATCGTCGGGTTTGATATCGATCTGGCGAAAGCGCTGTGCAAGCAGATGCAGGCCGACTGCACCTTCACCAACCACGCGTTTGACAGCCTGATCCCGTCTTTGAAATTCAAGAAATACGATGCGGTGATTTCCGGCATGGACATCACGCCTGAGCGCAGCAAGCAGGTAGCCTTCACCGACCCGTACTACGCCAACTCGGCGGTGGTTATCGCGAAGAAAGGCACCTACAAATCCTTTGACGAGCTGAAGGGCAAACGCATCGGCATGGAAAACGGCACCACGCACCAGAAATACCTGCAGGACAAGCATCCTGAAGTGAAAACCGTGGCCTACGACAGCTACCAGAACGCGATTATCGACCTGAAAAATGGCCGTATCGACGGCGTCTTTGGCGATACCGCCGTGGTGAACGAGTGGCTGAAAACCAACCCGCAGCTGGGTACCGCCACCGAGAAAGTGACCGATCCGCAGTACTTCGGCACGGGCCTGGGCATCGCGGTGCGTCCGGACAACAAAGCGCTGCTGGAAAAACTGAACGGCGCGCTGAAGGCGATTAAGGCTGACGGTACGTACCAGAAAATCAGCGCGCAGTGGTTCCCGCAATAAATATGTGTGCCGGGTGGCAGCTACGCCTTACCCGGCAATTTCTCACAGCGGCACAAAGAACCTGAACCGCGCCCCGCTCACCGACTCCATCAGCCTTATTCCACCGCCGTGCAGCTCCAGCATCCGCTTCACAATCAGCAATCCTAGCCCGCCGCGGTTCTCCCGCGACGCCTGCGTATTCAGCGCCGAAGGCCGCTGAAACAGTTCGTCGCGCAGGGCATCGTCTACGCCCGCTCCGCTGTCCCTCACCTCCACCTGGATCCGCTCGTTCTCCTGCCACACCGCCAGGCGGATCTCCCCGCCCGCGGGGGTATGGCGAATGGCGTTGTCCAGCAGGTTGGTCACCACCCGCTCAATCATCGAGACGTCGGCGTTCACCAGCGGCAGCGGCCCCGGCACGTCGATGTGCAGGTTCACCTCGCGCGTGCGCGCCGCCAGCTCAAACTTCTGCGCCACGTCCGAAATCAGCTCGGCCATGGCAAACCGCTCGCGCTGCGGCCGGATGCCGCCGTGCTCAAGGCGCGCCAGCTCGAAAAGCTGCTGCGACAGATGGCGCACCTTTTGCCCCTGGCGCAGCGCGGTGGCGAGATACTGCTGGTGCTCCTGGGCGGTCAGGGTCGCGGATTTGAGCGACAGCGTTTCCAGATACCCCAGCAGGGAGGTCAGCGGCGTGCGCAGGTCATGCGAAATATTGGCGATAAACTCCCGGCGCTGGCGATCGCTGTCGGCCAGCCGATCCCACTGGGAGGTGATTTTGCGCGCCAGCTCGATAAAGCTGTTGCGCAGCAGCACCACTTCATCACGGCTTGCGGGCTCCAGCGGCTCTGCCGCCAGCTGCTTTATGGTGCTGATGCTGTCCTGGTCCAGCCCCGCGACGTCGCGCGTAAGCTGGTTAACCGGGCGCGTCACCCAGAACCACACCAGCAGCCCGGCCAGCAGGCTAAACGTGGCCACCAGCAGCAGCGACCACAGCGCGGTACGCCAGAGCGCGTCGTGCCAGGCCATCTCCGCCAGCGCGTTAAACTCTTCCCCCTGCAGGATGATGTACAGATACCCGCGCAGCGCCCCGTCCTGGCGCAGCGGGGTGACGCTAAACACCTTCTGGTTCTCGCTGCGCGGGTCGTCGCCGTAGACCGGCATGGCGCCGCCGCTCAGGAACGTCTGCAGCGGCTTGAGGTCGATTTTTTGCCGCTTCACGTGGCCGGGCGGCGCGGCGTCGGCCAGCACGTCCCCGTCCGGGGAGATAACGTACAGCTCAACGCTGGGGTTAAAGGTCATCAGGCGGTCAAACAGCGGCTTCAGCGCGGTGCGGTCAACGCCGCCCTGCGCGTCGAGAATGGCTTCGCGCTGCACGATTTGCTGCGCAAGCCCGCCGGAAAGGCGCTGCACCGTGGCGTTGCCGTACTGGGTGGTGCTGTACAGCTGAACGGCGCAGGCGACGCTGGCGCAAATCAGCAGCAGCAGGATGAACAGCAGCGTCAGGCGCTGGCTCAGGTTAAATCGCCCCATCAGGCTTAACCTCCGCAAATTTGTAGCCTTTGCCCCACACGGTGCGAACGATCTCCGGCTCGGCGGCATCTTTTTCAATCTTGATCCGCAGACGGTTGATATGGGTGTTCACCGTATGCTCGTACCCTTCGTGCTGGTAGCCCCACACCTGTTCCAGCAGCGCCAGGCGCGAAAAGACCTCGCCCGGGTGCCGGGCAAAGAAGTAGAGCAGCTCAAACTCGCGCGGGGTGAGGTCGACGTCCTGGCCGTGCAGGCGCACGCTGCGCGCCAGCGGGTCGATCGTCAGGCCGTGGGCGTGGATTTGCCCCGCGGGCTGCGCCTGCCCCATCGCCTGCTGGCGGCGGAACAGCGCCTTGATGCGGGCAATCAGCTCCTGCACCGAGAACGGTTTCGCCAGATAATCATCGGCGCCGGTTTCCAGCCCGGTAATGCGGTCCGTTTCGCTGCTGCGGGCGCTGATGATGATAATGGGCAGGTAGCGCGTCATCTGGCGAATGCGGCGGCAAATCTCCAGGCCGTCAACGTGCGGGAGCATAAGATCGAGGATCACCGCGTCCCACGGCTGCGCGTCCAGGCAGCGTAGCGCCCTGGCCCCGTCAGGCTCGTGGGTAATGGCGTAGCCTTCGTCTTCTAAATTGAGACGCAGAAGCGCCGCGATATCGTGGTCATCTTCCACCAGCAGGATCTGCTTCATCGTTAAGCCTTAATTCAGTTCTTCTGGCTTAAGCTTACCTGATTTTAGGGGCTGGCAGAGTTCACATTTTGTTTAACATTGTGCGGGGTTTACGCCGGGTGGCGCTACGCCTTACCCGGCCTGCGGGTCAACAGCGTCAGCACTTCATAATGCGCGGTGTGCGGGAACATATCGAAAAGCTGCACGCGCGCAATGCGGTAGCCCGGCAGGTGGGCGATGTCTTTTGCCATCGTCCGGGCGTTGCAGCTGGAGTAGATAATGGACTCAGGCGCCATCTGGCTGAGGTAGTCGCACAGCGCGTTGCCGATGCCGCGCCGCGGCGGATTGACCAGCACCAGCTCGGGCACGTTGCCCTGCCCGGTGGCGAAGCGGGTGGAGTCCAGCGCCTGAAAATGAAGGTTTGTTAACCCCAGCTCGGCGGCGGACTGCTTCGCGCAGGCGATCGCTTCGGGGGAGATCTCAATCCCGGTCAGCTGCATCTCCGGGGTGGCGCAGTGCAGGCCAAAGCCGCCCACGCCGCAGAACAGGTCCCACATGTGGCCGATATTAAGGGCGCGAACCCAGTCGCGGGCGGTAGCGTACAGGGCGCTGGCGACGGTCGGGTTCGTCTGGAAGAAGCTCTGCGGACGGATCCACAGCGGCACGCCGTTGAAGCTTTCCGCCAGCGCGTGCCGGTCGGTGAAGAAAATCTCTTTCTCCCCTTCCATGATCGCCATATGCACCGGCTGAATGTTCGCCGTAATGACCTTAAGCTGCGGAAGCTGCGCCTGCAGCCACGGCAGCGCCGCGCGAAGCTGCTCCAGCTTGGCCTCCGAGCGCAGCACGAAGCGCAGCATCATCCCGCCGTCAACCTGGCTTTCGGTGAGCAGAAGGTATTTCAGCTCGCCGCGCCTGCGGGCAACGCTATAGGGCGTTAACCCGGCGCGGGCAATGAAGGGCTTGAGCGCCGCAAAGACCGGCGCGAAGGAATCAGGATACAGCGGGCATTCGGTTAAATCTTCCGGCGTGCCGTCGCGGTGCAGCATCCCCAGCAGCGGCCTTTCGACGCTGCCGCTGACCACCATTTTGGCCTTATTGCGAAAGCCCTGCTCCGGCCCGCTGACGGGTGCGCACCACTCGCCCACCGCGTGTTCTGCCAGCAGCTGCTGCAGATCGGTCATTTTGGCGGAGAGCTGTTGGGAGACCGGCTGTTCTATCCACTGACAGGAGCGGCAGCGACCGGCGTCAAAGAGTGCGCACTGCATATTAAGACCTTAAGAATCACGGGGGCTGCGATTATATACGTTATTTTATTGCAGGCGAAAGAATCTCCGGCTGGACGCCGGAAGATAAAGCAGGCACAGGACCAAAATATCCGGAAGCTTTTGCATCACCAGCGAATGGAAAATCTCGCGCCTGGACCCGCCCGCAATGCTGAACAGCTCCGGATAGCCGTAACCCAGCGACGCGGCCCAGAGATAGCTGGCCGCCGTCACCTGCGTCAGCAGATAGATCCAGCGCGCCCAGTTGCGCCCTTTCACCAGCGAGAACGCGCAGTAAATCTCAACAAACACCAGCACCAGGCTGGCAAAAAAGACCAGCGTCAGGTTCCACGTCTGCACGCTGCGGTGAATAAATTCGCCAATGCCGCGCGCGCCCAGCGTGTTCAGAATCATCAGCACGTCCAGGCAGCGGATCATAATAATGGCGAGCGCCGCCACCTGCACCAGCGCAGGAACGTTCGGACGAGCGTGCGAATGACGTGTTTTTTGAAAGAATCCCAATGTTTTACTTCCCTGAAAAACAGCGCCGCGTCATGCGCGGCACATCACTGGAAATTTTAAATGCTTCAGCCGCGTCTTGCACGCTGGATATCACGCACGCGCTGTTTTTCCGCGCGCGCCATCAGGTACCAGGCGATAAATCCGACAATTCCGACCACGCCAAGGATGATCGACGCCAGGGCATTAATTTCCGGGTTAACGCCCATGCGCACGCTGGAGAAGACCAGCATCGGCAGCGTGGTGGCCCCCGGGCCGGAGACGAAGCTGGCGATGACCAGATCGTCCAGCGACAGGGTAAACGCCAGCAGCCAGCCGGAGATCACCGCGGGCATAATCATCGGCAGCGTGATGACGAAAAAGACCTTCAGCGGCGTGGCGCCCAGGTCCATCGCCGCCTCCTCAATGGAGCGGTCCAGCTCGCGCAGCCGCGAGGCGATCACCACCGCCACGTACGCGGTACAGAAGGTGACGTGCGCCAGCCAGATCGTCAGCATGCCGCGATCCGCCGGCCAGCCGATGGCGTGGGCGAGCGCGACGAACAGCAGCAGCAGCGACAGGCCGGTGATGACGTCCGGCATGACCAGCGGCGCGGTGATCATAAACGCAAAGCCCGTCGAGCCGCGAAAACGCCCGAAGCGCACCATCACCAGCGCGGCGATGGTGCCTAGCACGCAGGCCATGGTCGCGGCCAGCGCCGCGATCGTCAGGCTCAGCCCCACCGCGCTCATCATGGCGTCGTCGTGAAACAGCTCGCTGTACCAGCGCGTGGACCAGCCCGCCCATACCGTCACCAGCTTTGAGCTGTTGAAGGAGTAGATCACCAGCATCAGCATCGGCGCGTACAGGAAGGTAAAGCCAATCACCAGGATCAGGATCCGCCACGGAGAGCGTACTACCGGTAAGTTGTTCATCCGCGCTCCCCCATCTGCTTCTGCTGGTGCTTGTGGAACCACATGATCGGCACGATCAGCAGCAGCAACATCACGATCGCCACCGCCGAGGCCACCGGCCAGTCGCGGTTGTTGAAGAACTCCTGCCACAGCACGCGGCCAATCATGATGCTGTCCGGGCCGCCGAGCAGTTCGGGGATCACAAACTCCCCTACCGCCGGGATAAACACCAGCATCGATCCGGCAATAATACCGCCTTTGGTCAGCGGGACGATCACGCTAAAGAAGGTCTTCAGCGGCCGCGCGCCCAGATCCAGAGACGCCTCCACCAGCGAATAATCAATGCGCGTCAGCGCGGTGTAGATCGGCAGCACCATAAACGGCAGGTAGGCATACACAATCCCGATATAGACCGCGAGATTGGTGTGCAGGATGGTCAGCGGCTGATCGATAACCCCCAGCCACAGCAGAAAGTTGTTGAGGATGCCGTTGTTCTTCAGGATCCCCATCCACGCGTACACGCGGATCAGGAACGAGGTCCACGACGGCAGGATCACCAGCAGCAGCAGGATGTTACGCGTTGAGGGCCTGCTGTGCGCCACCGCCCACGCCAGCGGATAGCCCATCAGCAGGCAGCAGATCGTCGAGATCGCCGCCACCTGCAGCGACTGCAGATAGGCTTCGACATAGAGCGGATCGTCCGTCAGCTGGAGGAAATTGCCCAGGTTCAGCGTCAGCGTGAGCTGCCCGTCGGCCCAGTCCAGCAGGTTGGTGTACGGGGGGATCGCCCGCGCCATTTCCGCCAGGCTGATCTTGAAGACGATCAGGAACGGCAGCAGGAACAGCAGGATCAGCCAAACGTACGGCATGGCAATCACCAGCTTGCGCCCGTGCGCCATCTTCATCCGCGCCAGCCAGGGCGCAAACCCGCCCGGCCTGTGAACGCGGGACGGTGGTTCAAATGTACTCATGGCCGCTCCTTATACCGTCAGCACAACGCAGCTGTCCGCGTCCCAGCACAGGCGCACTTCGTCGCCCCAGGTCGGCTGGCCCTTGCGAAAGCGATGTTCGTTTTGCAGCTGCGCGCTGAGCATTTGCCCGCTGTTCAGGCGAACGTGGTAGATGGAAAGGTCGCCCAGATAGGCGATATGCACCACCTCCCCGACGGCAAAGTTGTAGCCGTCGGCAGGCGGCTCTTCGCAGAGCATGATTTTTTCCGGCCGCAGCGCGACGTAAACCGGCACGTTGTCAACGACGGAGTTATCAGGATCAACCTTCAGCGGATGCACCAGCCCCGGCGATTCAATCACCAGGCCGTCGTCCTGACGCGCTTTCAGCAGCCCTTCGAAGACGTTGACCGAGCCGATAAACTCCGCGCTGTAGCGGGTGGTCGGGTGCTCGTAAATCTCTTCCGGCTCGCCAATCTGCACGAACTTGCCGCGGTTCATGATCGCGATGCGCCCGGCCATGGTCATCGCCTCTTCCTGATCGTGAGTGACCATCACGCAGGTCACGCCCACGCGCTCGAGGATATCCACCACTTCCAGCTGCATGCGGTCGCGCAGCTTTTTATCCAGCGCCCCCATCGGCTCGTCGAGCAAGAGCAGCTTAGGGCGCTTGGCGAGGCTGCGGGCCAGCGCCACGCGCTGACGCTGGCCGCCGGAGAGCTGGTGCGGCTTGCGTTTGGCGAACTCCTGCATGTGCACCAGGCTCAGCATTTCCGCCACGCGGGCGGTAATCTCGGCTTTCGGCAGCTTGTCCTGCTTCAGGCCGAACGCAATATTCTGCTCCACGGTCATGTGCGGGAAGAGCGCGTAGGACTGGAACATCATGTTGATCGGGCGCTGGTACGGCGGCACGCTGGAGAGATCGACCCCGTCGAGCACGATCTGCCCGGCGGTCGGCTGTTCAAAACCGGCCAGCATGCGCAGCAGGGTCGATTTCCCGCAGCCGGACGCGCCGAGCAGGGCAAAAATTTCGCCCTTATAGATGGTCAGGCTAACGTCGTCCACGGCGTGCTGGCCGTCGAAGGATTTGGTGAGGTTACGAATTTCAAGCAGCGGGGTCAGCGCTTTACGGACTTTCGCCTGCGGGCGGGGAGTTGCATCGTTCACGGGGTGTTCTCCGGCAGAGATCAAATCATGGTGCAGGCGCACCAGAACGGTGCGCCTGTTGCCGGGGGCGCTTCGCTTGCCCGGCCTACGACAAGGGATTATTTACCGCTTTTCACCTTGGTCCACGCGCGGGTGCGCACGCGGTCAATTTTTGGGTCCTGCACTTTGAGGGTAAAGAGCTTGGCAAACACGTCCGCAGGCGGATAAATCGCCGGGTTGTTACGAATCTCTTCGCTGACCAGCGGCACGGAGGCCTTATTACCGTTCGCGTAATAGACGTGATCGCTGATGTGGGCGATCACCTCCGGGCGCATCAGGTAGTTGAGGAACTGATAGGCCTCATCTTTGTTTTTCGCATCGGCCGGCATCGCGAAGACGTCGAAGAAGGCCAGCGCGCCCTCTTTCGGAATGAAGTACGAGACGTTTACGCCGTTTTTCGCCTCTTTCGCGCGGTTCGCCGCCTGCCAGACGTCGCCCGCCCAGCCGATGGCGACGCAGATATCGCCGTTAGCCAGATCGTTGATGTACTGGGAAGAGTGGAAGTAGCGAATGTTCGGACGCAGCTTGAGCAGCAGGTCGGTGGCCGGGCCGGTGTAATCAACGGCCTTGCTGCTGTTCGGATCTTTGCCTAAGTAGTTGAGCACGGTGGCGAAAATCTCTTCCGGGGCGTCCAGGAAGGAGACGCCGCAGCTTTTCAGCTTCGCAAGGTTTTCCGGCTTGAGCACCACGTCCCAGCTGTCCAGCTTCACGTCCGGCCCCAGCGCCGCCTTCACTTTGTCGACGTTAAAGCCGATGCCGGTGGTCGCCCAGAGATAAGGCATTGCGTATTTATTGTCCGGATCGTGCTTCGCCACCAGCTTCAGCACCTCCGGATCGAGGTTTTTCCAGTTCGGTAACTTGCTTTTATCCAGCGGCTGGAACACGCCCGCCGTCAGCTGACGCTCAAGGAAGCTTGCGGAGGGGACAACCAGGTCAAAGCCGGTGCTGCCCGCCATCAGCTTGCCTTCCAGCACCTCGTTGGAATCAAAGACGTCGTAGACGACCTTAATGCCGGTCTCTTTTTCGAAGTTTGCGACGGTATCCGGCGCAATATAGTCAGACCAGTTGTAAACGTGGAGCGTTTTTTGTTCCGCAGCGAGCGTGCCGGCAGAGACGGCCATCAGCGCACCCGCAACCAGACCCGATACCCATTTTTTATTCAAGGCGATCATATCGTTATTCCTTCTGAAAGCTCGTTAACATTCGAGCTAAAACTGTGCACGCTGAAGGTATGCAAGAATCATGCATACTTTTTCGCTTAGGCCGAAAAGAAAACGTGTCTATTTCGGCAGGAATCGCTCGCTTTTTTAAGCACCGCAAGAATAACTGTAGCCCGTGTCTGCGCCTATAGCCCAGACGAAAAAACGCCTTTTATCAATTTTTTATGCAGGTTAAGTCTATGTGATAAGCCAAAATGGCCCGGAGTAAGGTGAAAAATTCTTTAAAGGAAGGTTAACGGCAGCAGAAAAAAGGGGGTTATGCAGCCGCCGTGGCAGCGGCTGCGCGGAAATCAAACCGGCTTAGTGAAGAAAGTTGGGCGACGCGTCGGTATTTTCCGCATCGTCCTCGGCGCTGTACAGCAGGTGGTGCGCGTTCGCTTCCATCATCACCATCGAAATCTGCTCTTCGCTCAGGCGCATGAACGCGGAAAACTGCTTAAACGACAGCCCGGCACCCGAGAGCAGCGACTGGCATACCACCAGCTTAGGCAGATTATCATCCTGGATATCGAGGAAGGCCTTCACCGTCAACGAGCTGGCGTTGATCGCAGAGAGATCGGAAGCCAGCGCCAGCAGCGCGGACGGTTTCACCTCGGCCAGCGCAGAAAAAAGGATCACGTCGTTAATCAGATCGATTTTGGCATCAAAAATGCCGTCGAAATTTTGCATATGAGGCAGATGCAGCGCCTGACAGGAGTCGCATTCAAAGAAGGTGATTCCCGCATCATCAAGCCATTGACGTAACGTATCCAGGGTTGGAACTACCTGTAAATCCATCGCTGTGCAGCCTCTTTAATAAAAACGTTACATACCTTACGCAAAAAGCGCCTGGTAATCTATTTACCCGCCCGTTTTCAGGCAAAAACCCGGCGTCGCATGGCGTTCGATCCATGAGATCATTTTACCTGCAATATCGACGCCCGTCGTTTTTTCTACGCCTTCCAGCCCGGGAGACGCATTGACTTCCATCACCAGCGGCCCGCGGTCCGCGCGCAGGAGATCGACCCCCGCCACGTCAAGCCCGAGCGTTTGCGCCGCTTTTACCGCCATGGCGCGCTCGCGCTCGGTGATAGTCGCAATGCGGGCCACGCCGCCGCGGTGCAAATTCGAGCGGAAATCGCCCTCTTTCGCCTGGCGCTCGATGGCGGCCACCACGTCATTGCCGACCACGAAGCAGCGGATATCGCAGCCTTTGGCCTCTTCAATATATTCCTGCACCAGAATGTGCGCGTTGAGGCCGCGAAACGCGTCGATTACGCTCTCCGCCGCCTGCCGCGTTTCGGCCAGCACCACGCCAATCCCCTGCGTCCCTTCGACCAGCTTGATAACCAGCGGCGCGCCGCCCACCATGTCCACCAGATCGCTGGTGTCGTCCGGCGAGTGGGCAATGCCGGTCACGGGCAGGTCGATGCCCTGCCGGGCGAGAAGCTGCAGCGAGCGCAGCTTGTCGCGCGCGCGGGAAATGGCGACCGATTCGTTGAGCGGATAGCTGCCGAGCATCTCAAACTGGCGCAGCGCGGCCATGCCGTAATAGGTATTCTGGGAGCCAATGCGCGGGATCACCGCGTCAAAACGGGGGAGCTGGCGGCCCTTGTAGTGAATGGAGGACGCGGCCGGATCGATGTTCATATAGCAGGACATCGGATCGAGGATCTCAACCTGGTGGCCGCGCTTCGCCGCCGCTTCCCGCAGGCGTTTGCATGAATAGAGCGTTCCATCCCGGGACAAAATGGCAATTTTCACCCTGCACCTCTCTAAAGACATGGTAAAAGCCCGCCTATCATACACGAGGCGCAGGAGAAATGACTATCGCGTCGCCCAGCCCTGCTTATGCAAATACTCAAGAATAAACGGGCGGTTTTCTTTGATGATGGTGCGGCGGATGTGGTCGCTCCAGGTGTCGCGGCGGTTGTTGCTGTCGCGCGTTAAATAGTAGTTCGCCAGTTCGTCGTCGTACTGCGCCAGCACATCCCGATCCACGGGCTGATAGGTGTTTTCATGCACCAGCATCGCCGCGGGAATACGCGGCTTCAGGTCCGGGTTATCTGCCGGCCAGCCGAGGCACAGGCCAAACAGCGGAAGAACGTGTTTCGGCAGCTTCAGAAGCTCGGTTACGCTTTCGATATTGTTACGCAGCCCGCCGATATAAACCCCGCCCAGGCCAAGCGACTCCGCCGCCGTAAAAGCGTTTTGCGCCATCAGCGCGGTATCGACCACGCCCAGCAGCAGCTGTTCCGCTAGCCCCAGCTGGGCTTCAGGGCAAATTTGCAGATGACGGTTGAAATCGGCGCAGAAAACCCAAAACTCCGCCGCCTGCGCGACGTGCTTTTGCCCGCCCGTCAGGGTCACCAGCTGCTCGCGCATCGCCGGATCGGTAATGCGGATAATGGAGCTGCACTGCAGGAAGCTGGAGCTGGACGTGGCGCGCGCGCTGTTGATAATGGCTTCGCGCTGCGCTTCGCTAATCGGCTCTCCGGTGAAATGGCGAATGGAGCGGTGGGAAAGCAGCAGGTCAATCGTTGGCGTCATCTTATCTCTCTTGGTCTTTCGTTACACATATGCCAGCCAGTATAGGCAATGCGGCACGCCGTGTAATTGGCGAAACATAGCCTCACTGTATCAAAGTGACAGGTGAAACCTTCTTTCCATTGCGGCCGGTTATCGTGCACACTAGGTGTCATTCGCCGTTTGGCTTGTATTTTGAGGAGAGAGAAATGTTTGCAGTAATTTTTGGTCGTCCAGGATGCCCTTACTGTGTGCGCGCAAAAGAGCTGGCTGAGAAGCTGACCGCAGAGCGTGATGACTTCAACTTCCGCTATGTGGATATCCACGCCGAAGGTATCACTAAAGCCGATCTGGAAAAAACCGTGGGTAAACCGGTTGAAACCGTACCGCAGATTTTCCTCGATCAGAAACACATTGGCGGCTGCACGGACTTTGAAGCCTACGCCAAAGAAAATCTGGGCCTGTTTGCCGCTCAGTAAATTCAGTGAGTTCAGAAGCGCCCTCGACCGAGGGCGTTTTTATTTGTGACGACGTCGGTGCAGCAGGCTGCGAATAAACAAAAAGCACAGCGCGCCCAGCGCACACCAGAATACGCCGCTTAACAGCCACGCCAGCTCCTGCCAGAACGAACGCGATGTGACAAACACCAGACGCAGCAACAGCAAACAGAGCGGAGCCGCCAGAATCGCGCCAAGTAGAGGTTTAACGACTTCACCGCCCCGTGAAAGAAAGCTGGCCGCCGCTCCCGGCAGGGTAAAAAAGAGCAGGCCCAGTTCGGGATGACCGGATGCGCGAAACGCCCCTTTTACGTTAAAGGCTAACGACACGCACACGACGATGAACAGCAAAAAGCAGCTGACCACGCCCGCCCAATTACGCGTAATGTTCAAACGATCCTCCTGACTTTTCTCTATCAAATACACCTTCGTCCAATGGACGCCCAGTCAGATAAAGCATGTGGCAATCCGTGCCAGAACTCGCACAAGGTAGTGCGATAATAGGTAGCTGTAGATAGCTAATACGATTAAACTAACCGCTTGCTATTGTTTTAGGGAATTGAGTCATGCATCAGGGAAAGATCGAACAGACCCCTGACGTTCAAAACAGTAGCCCAAATAGCCTCTTCATTCAACAACTTACTGGTAAACAAGAAGTTAGCCTCCGTGAATATAAACGTCGCAGACTTGTTAAATGGGAATTACATCCTGTTATTATTTGTGGTACTCGCACTGGGCCTTTGTCTGGGTAAATTGCGCCTGGGCTCAGTTCAACTTGGTAATTCCATTGGCGTTTTAGTCGTCTCCTTATTATTAGGCCAGCAGCACTTCAGCATTAACACGGACGCGCTCAACTTAGGCTTCATGCTGTTTATTTTTTGCGTGGGCGTGGAGGCCGGGCCGAACTTTTTCTCTATTTTCTTCCGCGACGGCAAAAACTACCTGATGCTGGCGCTGGTGATGGTGGGCAGCGCGCTGCTGATGGCGCTCGGGCTGGGCAAGCTGTTCGGATGGGATATCGGCCTGACCGCCGGTATGCTTGCGGGCTCCATGACCTCAACGCCGGTGCTGGTGGGCGCGGGCGACACCCTGCGCCATTCCGGCATGGCCGGTGCGCAGCTCTCCAGCGCGCTCGATAACTTGAGCCTGGGCTATGCCCTGACCTACCTGATCGGGCTGGTCAGCCTGATTGTGGGGGCGCGCTATCTGCCGAAACTGCAGCACCAGGACTTGCAGACCAGCGCCCAGCAAATTGCGCGCGAGCGCGGACTGGACACCGACACCAAGCGAAAAGTCTACCTTCCGGTTATCCGCGCCTATCGCGTCGGCCCCGAGCTGGTGGCCTGGGCCGACGGTAAAAACCTGCGCGAGCTGGGGATTTACCGCCAGACGGGCTGCTACATCGAACGCATCCGACGCAACGGCATTCTGGCAAACCCGGACGGCGATGCGGTGCTGCAGATGGGCGACGATATTGCCCTGGTGGGCTATCCGGACGCCCACGCGCGCCTTGACCCAAGCTTCCGCAACGGTAAAGAGGTCTTCGACCGGGATCTGCTCGATATGCGCATCGTCACCGAAGAGATTGTGGTGAAGAACCACAACGCGGTGGGCCGCCGCCTGGCGCAGCTAAAGCTCACGGACCACGGCTGCTTCCTGAACCGCGTCATCCGCAGCCAGATCGAAATGCCGATCGACGACAATATCGTTCTCAACAAGGGCGATGTCCTGCAGGTGAGCGGCGACACGCGGCGCGTGAAAACGGTTGCCGACCGTATCGGCTTTATCTCCATCCACAGCCAGGTGACTGACCTGCTGGCCTTCTGCGCCTTCTTTATCGTGGGCCTGATGATCGGGATGATTACCTTCCAGTTCAGCAACTTCAGCTTCGGCATCGGCAACGCCGCCGGGCTGCTGTTCGCCGGTATCATGCTCGGCTTCCTGCGCGCAAACCACCCAACCTTCGGCTACATCCCGCAGGGCGCGCTAAACATGGTGAAAGAGTTCGGGCTGATGGTCTTCATGGCCGGGGTTGGCCTGAGCGCGGGCAGCGGTATCGGCAGCGGCCTGGGCGCCGTGGGCTGGCAGATGCTGGTTTCCGGCCTTATCGTTAGCCTGGTGCCGGTGGTGATCTGCTTCCTGTTTGGCGCCTACGTGCTGCGCATGAACCGCGCCCTGCTCTTCGGCGCGATGATGGGGGCCCGCACCTGCGCGCCGGCGATGGAGATCATCAGCGACACCGCGCGCAGCAACATCCCTGCTCTGGGCTATGCGGGCACCTACGCAATCGCCAACGTGCTGCTGACCCTGGCAGGTACGCTTATCATCATCATCTGGCCAGGTCTCGGATAAGTCTTAAGTTTGCGCATTGACGAAAATAATTTTCGCGATGCGCAGAACTTTTTACGCAGGGGGCAGTCATAACTAGTGCCACTGCTTTTCTTTGATGTCCCCAATTTGTGGAGCCCATCAACCCCGCCGTTTTGGTTCAAGGTTGATGGGTTTTTTGTTGCCTGAATTTTCTACCCGGTAAATCAATCCCTTACAGACCCACTTTTCCATACATGACCACAAAGTGGCGGCAGCGCTTTATCCTGGCTGCAAAATCTTCGCCTTAAGCCGTTTCAATCGCGTGCAACAATTCAACCAAAGCAACAGCGCCTGCATCATCCCAGCGCAAAAAACTCGGCACATAACTTGGTGATCAACACATGTCATTGCGCGCTTAAACCGGCTAATCTCTCATTTGGTTAACCACAAGGTACGGTATAAAACAATGTACAAAAAGAGCAACAATTGAAAAACTGGCTCATTTGTTCTCACTGATATCCAAAATAGTTGAAGATGCTTCTTGCGTGTTAACTCATCATATCCTCCTACCAATCTTTTATCTTCAGATAATGTTTATGATGGCCTGCCCCGTACATTTTCGATCAAAAATTAATAAAAGTGCTAGATAGGCACTACTTGATCAATAGTGATGGAAACCACTCCGTTAGAATGATTACAAGGCTGCCGATAGGAATGATTAAAATTTCTGCTGCAGAAGACAATTTGAGTGTGCTTTATTAGATCCACAAGATACACCTCACATAAGAAGCACAACATTTTCACACTGATTCAGTAATAGGGTTTAGAAATGGATTTTTTTCTAATTTTAGTTTTGTTGTTCGCCTTACTCGCCCCCATCCTCACAGCGATTTTGTTCAACAAGAGTAAACAACATAAGGTCGAGATCGAAGCGCTTAATGATCGAAAGGCGGCTCTTTCGAGTGAATTGAATCAAAGTAAAGAAAATTTAGCCAACGTTATAAGACAGTATTCAGAGCTGGAAGGAAGAGCGGCTCCATTATGGCAGTATGAAGAGCTGCATAGCGCGGTCCTGGATGCAAAAAAGACGATAAAAACAGCTGACTCTATTGCCCAAAAAACAGTAAATGAAGCACACCTTAAAGCTTCAAACATCGTTTTAGAAGCAAAAAACAAAGCCCAACTAACGTTAAGTAATGCTAATAATGAAGCAGTTGTAATAACTAAAGACGCTCGCGATGCTCGTTTAAAAGCCAAGGAGCGCTTGGATAACGCCAATAGCAGGGCCGATGAGCTAATCTCTAATGCTAATGATAATGCAATGAAAATAGTTGCAGATGCAGAGAGCAGAGCAAAAGAAATCGCCGGCTCAGCATATGAAGCAAAAGAATTTGCAGAAACCTACCAAGCTGTAGCCAAGTCAATGAAAAATAAGATAGAAGGGTACGGTGATGAATGGATTATTCCAAACCGAAGCGTTCTGGATGAACTTGCTGAGAATTATGAATTTACTGATGCAGGCAGAGAGCTACAAAAAGCCAGAGAGCTAACAAAGTCTCTAATCAAAACGAGCAAAGCTGCAAGTTGTGATTACGTCGAACCTAGCAGACGTAACACTGCAATAAAATTTGTGTTAGATGCGTTCAACGGAAAAGTTGATAGTACGCTTTCTAAGATCAAACATAACAATTACGGTAAACTTTCCCAAGAAATTAAAGACGCATTTCAGCTTGTGAATTACAACGGTTCAGCTTTTAGGTCGGCCAAGATCACTGATATATACTTACAAGCCCGACTCAACGAACTAAAATGGGGCGTTGCCGTTAATGAAATTATGCTCGAAGAAAAAGAAGAACAAAGGCGTATTAAAGAGCAGTTGCGCGAAGAAGAAAAAGCACGTCGAGAGTACGAAAGAGCGATAAAAGAAGCCGAGAAAGAAGAGAAAACAATTCAGCAGGCTATAGACAAGGCTACTAAAGAGTTGATGCTTGCAGGTGAAGAGCAAAGACTCGCTCTTGAGCAGAAATTGGCTGAATTACAAATTAAATACGAAGAGGCTGAAGCCAAAAATCAGCGTGCTATTTCGATGGCTCAGCAAACTCGCTCAGGACATGTATATGTTATAAGTAATATAGGCTCGTTCGGTGAAGATGTTTACAAAATTGGTATGACGCGTCGCCTTGAACCTCTAGACCGTGTTCGTGAACTTAGTGATGCCAGTGTTCCATTCGCCTTTGATGTACATGCAATGATTTACAGTGATGATGCGCCTGCATTAGAGAATCATCTGCATAAAGTATTTAATGAAAAACAGGTTAACAAGGTTAATTCACGGAAGGAGTTCTTTAATGTTGGCATTAAAGAAATTAAATCAACTGTAACCAATTTGAATATCGATGCACACTGGACGATGTTTGCAAATGCCAAAGAATATAGAGAGTCTCTAGCAATTGAGAATGAACGATCGGCCGCGCAGGTTGCTAACGAAGAACTCGTTGTTGCCTGACATAGGTGATTTCACATAATTATACGCCGACCACTGTTTATACACACAGTCAAATTTAGCCCTCAGACATGAGGGCTTTTTTATGGAAGTACGAAACTCGACTTGTGAAAATGGACCTGCGAATGCTGTCCCTCCGGCGTAGTGAGCATTAACAGTTCATAGCTCTAGATGGCTTTAGGATTTTTACCGCCTGCTATTTCCAGTTTTTATCCGTAATGGATAAGACCTCTATCGTGCTCCCACGCGGTCAACTCGCCCACGTTCTGCGCTATGCCCACCTCGCGCCCGATCAACTGGAAACGGCCCTATGCTTTAATCCCCTGGAAACCATGGGTCAAACACCCTTAGATGCAGTTCACGTGCGCGCCTGACATTCGCGGAGTATCATTAGGATGGTCTTGATTATCAGGGAGATTGATTATGAATGATTTACAGAAACAGGGCTTAGAACTTCGAACAAAAGCTAAAGAATTAGCTCTTTCTGCTTTGGCAAAGCATCCTGATGGACGCATAAATGGTAAAGGCGTTAAGCAAGCAGAAGTATTTCGTCTCTGCGGTCTGGACTGGGGAGATTACCCTAAAGCCCCAAGTACACAGCAACAATACTGGGCAGTAGCCCTTCTCCGCGAACTTGAGTCAGAGGGAATGGTGGAGCAAGTCGAGGAGAAAGGCCCCTGGCGTTTAAAGTAAGTCATGATGATCCAAGTGGCGACAAAGTGGCAGCAGCGGTTGGCATTGCCCCGTAATCGCCACTCCTTACCACTAACCTAACTTATTGATTATCTTTCAAGTCGTTGTTTTAACTAACTCGTTTACATAAATATTTTTTTTGTTGCCTGAAATTCCCCTCAGCTTTCCCTCTATGCAACCAAACACATATGATTTACCATATGTGTAACCCCTCTAACCGCGAGGCATCCGATGCACCACCCGCTTCAGCTTTTCAAAACGCTTTCTGATGAAACCCGTTTAGCCATCGTCATGCTGCTTCGCGAGGCCGGAGAACTGTGCGTTTGCGAAATTTGTTCTGCCACAGAGGAAGCGCAGCCCAAAGTCTCAAGGCATATGGCCATACTGCGTGAGTCAGGCCTTGTCAGCGATCGCCGGGAAGGGAAATGGATTTATTACCGCCTGTCCCCCACCATGCCCGCGTGGGCGGCGGCGAGTATCGACAGCGCCTGGAACTGCCTGCGGGACGAGATTCGATCAAAGCTTAAAACCCTCCAGCGCGGTGCGTGTTAAACAACAAACACATTCATTAAAACAGATGTAATGGAGCCAATCATGTTTCTGGCAGGTGCGATTTTTCTCTTCACGCTGATTCTGGTTATCTGGCAGCCGAGGGGGCTCAGCATCGGCTGGAGCGCCGCCATTGGAGCCGCGCTGGCGCTGGCCTTCGGAGTCATTGAGCTTAGCGATATTCCGGTGGTGTGGAATATCGTCTGGAACGCCACGGCAACCTTTATTGCGGTCATCATCATCAGCCTGCTGCTGGATGAGTCCGGCTTTTTCGAATGGGCGGCACTGCACGTTTCGCGCTGGGGTAAAGGGCGGGGTCGGCTGCTGTTCAGCTATATCGTGCTGCTGGGCGCCGCCGTGGCCGCGCTCTTTGCCAACGATGGCGCGGCGCTGATCCTGACGCCTATCGTCATCGCGATGCTGCTGGCGCTTGGATTCAGCACGCGGTCCACGCTGGCCTTCGTGATGGCGGCCGGATTTATCGCGGACACCGCCAGCCTGCCTTTGATCGTCTCTAACCTGGTGAATATCGTCTCCGCAGACTTCTTTACGCTCGGGTTCACGGAGTACGCGTCGGTGATGATCCCGGTAGATATCGCGGCCATCGCCGCCACGCTGGTGATGCTGCACCTGTTCTTCCGTAAAGACATTCCGCCGGTCTACGACCTGGACAAGCTCAAACGGCCCGCCCTGGCGATTAACGATCTCCCCACCTTCAGAACGGGCTGGGTTGTTCTGGTTCTTTTGCTGGTCGGCTTCTTCGTTCTTGAACCTCTCGGCGTGCCGGTCAGCGCCATCGCTACCGTCGGCGCGCTGGTGTTGTATGCCGTCGCAAAGCGCGGCCACGCCATTAATACCGGAAAGGTGCTGCACGGCGCGCCCTGGCAGATCGTGATCTTCTCGCTGGGGATGTATCTGGTGGTGTATGGCTTGCGAAATGCCGGGTTAACGGACGCGCTTTCAGGCGTGCTGAACCTGCTGGCGGCGCACGGGCTGTGGGCAACCACGCTGGGGACGGGGTTCATCACCGCGTTTCTGTCATCAATCATGAACAACATGCCTACGGTGCTGATTGGCGCGCTGTCCATCGACGGCAGCACGGCGACGGGCGTGATTAAAGAGGCGATGATTTATGCCAACGTGATTGGCTGCGATTTGGGGCCGAAAATCACGCCAATCGGCAGCCTTGCTACCCTGCTCTGGCTGCACGTGCTGGCGCAGAAAAATATCACCATTACGTGGGGATACTATTTCCGAACGGGGATTATCATGACCCTGCCCGTTCTGTTTGTGACGCTCGCCGCGCTGGCGTTACGTCTCTCTTTTACCCTATAGCGAGCACCTCCTATGAGCCACATCACTATCTATCACAACCCGGCGTGCGGCACGTCCCGCAACACGCTGGAGATGATCCGCAACAGCGGCGTTGAGCCGGACGTTGTCCTTTACCTCGAGAACCCGCCGTCGCGGGTCGAGCTGGTAAAGCTGATTGCCGATATCGGTATTTCCGTGCGCGATCTGCTGCGCAAAAACGTCGAGCCGTACGCGCAGCTCGGGCTGGCCGATGAAAGCATCCCAGACGATGCGATCGTTGACTTCATGCTGCAACATCCGATTTTGATTAACCGACCGATTGTGGTTACGCCGCTCGGCACCCGCCTTTGCCGGCCTTCGGAGATGGTGCTGGAGATCCTGCCGGATGCGCAAAAAGGGGCTTTCAGCAAGGAAGACGGTGAAGCGGTGATCGACGCCGCCGGGAAAAAAATCCTCAGGCCGTGATGCGGACAAGCGGCACGCTAGCGGCCGCTTTCCCCCGCAATCCGTCCCACCATCGCGCGGATCTCCTCCCGAGACAGCGGCTGCCTGTCCGTCACGAAGTGTAGCGTCATTCCCTCAATGAACGCGTCCAGCGCGCGGGTGGTCACCGGGTCGAACCACTGCCCGAGCGTTTCCTGGCTCATTTTCATCCAGTCCTGCATCACCGTTTTAAGCGCCGCGCTGCGGTACATTAAGGCATAAAGCTGGTACATCAGCGCCATATTCTGCGGCGTAGTCACCTCTGAGCTGTGGATCAGGGTGGTGATGGATTCGCAGGCCATCTCTGGCCCGGTGACGCCTGCAAAAAAATCACGATACTGCTTCGACATTTGCAGGGTGAACCAGACGAACGCCTCCTCGATAAGCTGCTCCATGCCGTCAAAATAGTAGGTCATCGAGCCCAGCGGCACGCCCGCACGGCTGGCAATTTTGCGATGCGTGACCGCGTGGACGCCATGCCCGGCAATGGTGTCCAGCGTCGCCTGAAGGATCTTCTCGCGGCGTTGAGGGTCGTTCGGGGGTCTGCTCATAAAATCCTCACGTAGTTTATGTACAAATGTACACATACTTGCTAGTGTTGTCGCTACTGTTGTACTTCCGGTATTGACCCCAATGACCTTGACCTCTCCTCGTAAGGCCCTGCAGCTGCGCATGTGGGCGCTGTTTATGTTCTTCTTTATTCCAGGGCTGCTGATGGCCTCCTGGGCCACGCGGACGCCTGCCATTCGCGACATTCTCTCCGTCTCGACTGCGGAGATGGGCATCGTGCTGTTTGGCCTGTCGATAGGCTCGATGAGCGGCATCCTGTGTTCGGCCTGGCTGGTCAAGCGCTTCGGCACCCGAGCGGTGATCCGCACCACCATGTGCTGCGCGGTGCTGGGCATGATGGTGCTCAGCGTCGCGCTGTGGTTTGCTTCTCCTCTGATATTCGCCCTCGGGCTCACGGTCTTTGGCGGCAGCTTCGGCGCGGCAGAGGTGGGGATTAACGTTGAAGGCGCTGCCGTTGAGCGCGAAATGGACAAAACCGTCCTGCCGATGATGCACGGCTTTTACAGCCTCGGCACGCTGGCGGGCGCGGGCGTCGGCATGGCGCTGACGGCGTTTGGCATCGCCGCCAATCTGCACATTCTGCTGGCGGCCCTGGTCTGCATTATTCCGATTGTGACCGGCATTCGGGCGATCCCCGACGGCACGGGAAAAAACTCCGCTGAAGAACAGAAATCGGCTGAAAAAGGGCTGCCCTTTTACCGCGATTTCCAGCTGATGCTGATTGGCGTGGTGGTGCTGGCGATGGCCTTCGCCGAGGGCTCGGCCAACGACTGGCTGCCGCTGCTGATGGTGGATGGCCACGGGTTTAGCCCGACATCCGGCTCGCTGATTTACGCCGGATTTACGCTCGGCATGACGGTGGGGCGCTTTACCGGCGGCTGGTTTATTGACCGCTACAGCCGCGTGGCGGTGGTACGCGCCAGCGCCCTGCTGGGCGGGCTGGGCATCGCGATGATCATCTTTGTGGACGTGGACTGGATTGCCGGCGTTTCGGTGATCCTGTGGGGGCTGGGCGCCTCGCTCGGCTTCCCGCTGACAATTTCCGCCGCCAGCGATACCGGGCCGGACGCGCCAACCCGCGTCAGCGTGGTCGCCACGACCGGCTATCTTGCCTTCCTGGTAGGCCCGCCGCTGCTTGGCTTCCTCGGCGAGCACTACGGGCTGCGCAGCGCCATGCTGGTAGTATTAGGATTGGTAATGATCGCCGCGCTGGTCGCCCGCGCGGTGGCAAAGCCGGAAACAGAAAAGACGACACTGGAGAAGGGATATGAGCGTTAAACTGATTGCAGTCGACATGGATGGCACCTTCCTGAGCGACGCGAAAACCTACAACCGCGCGCGTTTTCTGGCGCAGTACGCGCGCATGAAGGCGCAAGGCATTCGCTTCGTGGTGGCCAGCGGTAACCAGTACTACCAGCTGATTTCGTTTTTCCCGGAGATCGCCCATGAGATTTCCTTCGTGGCGGAAAACGGCGGCTGGGTGGTCAGCGCTGGCGAAGACGTGTTTAACGGCGAGCTGTCGAAAGAAGATTTTGACACCGTGACCACCCTGCTAGGCGACGTTGCCGGAATTGAAATTATTGCCTGCGGCAAAGGCAGCGCCTATACGCTGAAACAGTATCATGACGGCTTCCACGCTATGGCGGCGAAATATTATCATCGTCTGGAAAAGGTCGATAATTTCGACAATCTGAACGACATTTTCTTTAAGTTTGGCCTTAACGTGTCTGACGATGAAATCCCGCGCATTCAGGCAATGCTGCATGAAAAGCTGGGCGACATCATGGTGCCCGTCACCACCGGTCACGGCAGTATTGACCTGATTATACCCGGCGTGCATAAGGCCAACGGCCTGAAGATATTACAGAAGCGCTGGGGCATTGAAGACCATGAGGTGGTGGCATTTGGCGACAGCGGCAACGATGTGGAAATGCTGCGCCAGTCGGGATTTAGCTTCGCGATGGCGAACGCCAGGCCGCACATCAAGGCGGTTGCCCGCTTCGAAGCGCCGCATAATAACGATGAGGGCGTCCTGGACGTGATTGAGAAAGCGCTGAACGGGGAAGCGCCGTTTAATTGATTCCGTATGGTTTGGTGCCCTCTCCCCTCACTCTGACCCTCTCCCCAAAGGGGAGAGGGAATAAACAGGTTAAGGTTGCAGGGCATTCCCTACGCGCTTGTCCTTCAGGAATACCACCATCAACGCCACCCAGAGCGCGCCGTTGGCGAGGTTGAACAGGCTGAACAGCCCGTTACCGCCGAAGGCGTAAGCATGTTTGCTCACCTCAATGCCGACGGTGAAAATCAGCATCTGCAGCATCCCCATCGCTGCCGACACGGTGCCTTTACTCATTTCGCTAGCGAACAGCGTCAGGCGCACCAGCCCGGCATTCGCCACGCCGATGCCGAAGGCATAAATGCTCAGCCCCGCCGTCATCCACAGGTAGGCGTGGGAGGACGCCACGGTCGCCACCGCGGCCACAATCAGGCCAGCGGCAATCGGCCAGCCGCCCATGATAATCAGCGACCGCACGGAGCGGCGTGCGGTCAGGCGCGCCAGCACCAGGTTACCGACGATCAGCGCGCCAAAAATCGGCACCTGTAAAAGGCCATACTCGTAGCTGCTCAGCTTTTCGCCGCTGATGATAATGACCGGCGACTGGGCAATCCACGCCAGCAGCGGCAGGCTGACAAAGCCCGTCGCCAGCGCGCCCGCCACAAAGCGGCCGTTTTTTAGCACTTCTTTATAGTCCCGGCCCAGCTCTTTCAGCGACAGCTTTTCGCCCAGCCGCGTCGCGGTTTCCGGCATCGCCCTGTGCAGACCAAAGAAGGAAACGGCAGCAAGCGCGGCGAAGAGGACAAACATCCCCTCCCACGGCGCGACGTGCACCCACGCGGCGCCTACCAGCGGCCCCAGCAGCGGGGCAATCAGCGCCACGTTGGCCATCAGCGCGGTGATTTTGATACACACCGCCTCCTCAAACGACTCCTGAATGGCGGCATAACCCACCGCGCCGATAAAGCACAGGCTGACGCCCTGAAGAAAACGCAGCAGGGTGAACTGTTCAATATTCTGCGCCAGCAGCGTGGCGAGACAGGTGACGATAAACCACACCACGCCCGTCAGCATCACCGGACGACGGCCAATGCGATCCGACAGCGGCCCCAGCAGCCACTGCAAAAACATGCCGCCTGCCAGATAGGCGGTCATGGAGGTGGGAACCCACTCAATCCCTGCGTTGAACTGCTCGACCACGGCCAGCATGCCGGGCTGGATCATATCGTTGCCGATATAGGTGGAAAATTCGTAGAGCACCAGACACAGGGGGAATAGTAACGCCTGACGGCCCAGACGGTTACCGGAAGAAGAACGATTTGTCATGCAATCTCTTTATGGTGAAAAAATCGCGTTGAGTGTAATGAATTGGCCCAGTCTGAGACAGCAAATTATCGAGGGATAACAGAAATAAAGCACTTATCGTCGCCGTTTAAGGTTTCCTTAATTTGACACAAATATGATAGCGCTAATTTCACGTCATTGGCCCCGGTTATGGCATACACTTCCAGCCCTTCAGAATTGTCTAAGTTGCAGACAACCAAGGCAAAAAAACTTTACCGTTTGCCTACGCGCTTTTATGGTTATCAGCTTTTAACGCTGTTAGCCTTAGCCATTCTGTTTACCTGGCTTTCTCGCGATGAAGGGCTCGACAGGTGGATAACAGGCTATTGGTATGGCGCGGCAGCGCACCGCTTCCCGCTGCAGCAAAACGCGCTGCTGGATCTGCTGAACCATCGTCTGGCGAAATATCTCGCCATCGCGCTGGGCGCGGTAGCGCTGATCTATGGCGCCTACCGCCGCAACGCGCGGCTGGTCACCGCCGCGCTGCTGATGGGCGTCGGCGCCCTGGTGGTCGGCGTGCTGAAAAGCATCAGCCACCACAGCTGCCCGTGGGACCTGGTGGAGTACGGCGGCAAGGCGGTCTCTTATCCGCTGTTTAGCGCTGCGCCGGACAACAGCGGCCCCGGACGCTGCTTCCCGGGCGGCCACGCCTCCAGCGGCTTTATGGTGATGGGGCTGTTTTTTGCCTTCTGGCGCGAACGTCCGCGTCTGGCCTGGGGCTTTGTCGCGCTGGGTAGTGTTCTGGGCCTGGCGATGGGCTATGGGCAGGTGATGCGCGGGGCGCATTTTTTCTCTCACAACCTGTGGGCCGGGTGGTGGGTTTGGTTTTCTCAGGTGGCGGTCTACGGGCTTGTTTCCGCCTGGTTTGCAAAAGAGTGACGAGGGTATGTTAGAGAGTCTCAACTACAGTTTGTTTTATCTGATTAACGCTACGCCGGCTTCACCCGAGTGGATGATTGATTTTGCCACGTTTGTTGCAAGGGACCTGATCAGCATCGTTCCCGCTCTGGCGGTCATTCTCTGGCTGTGGGGGCCGCGCAAGCAGGTCAGCGCGCAGCGCCAGCTGGTGATTAAGGTTTCCATGGCGATCGGCGTCAGCGTGCTGACCAGCTTCATTCTGGGACACGCGTTCCCGCACGACCGTCCGTTTGTCGACCACGTCGGCTATACCTTCCTGCACCACGCGCCGGACGACTCCTTCCCGAGCGACCACGGCACGGTGATCTTCACCTTTGCGCTGGCCTTCCTCTTCTGGCATCGCCTGTGGTCCGGTGCGGTGCTAATGGCAACGGCGGTCGCTATCGCGTGGTCACGCGTTTATCTGGGGGTCCACTGGCCGCTGGACATGGTCGGCGGATTCCTGGTGGGATTGATCGGCTGCGTCAGCGCGGCAATCCTGTGGAACCTGTTTGGCCAGGCGCTTTATCGCGGGCTGTCTCAGCTGTATCGCGTGCTGTTTGCCCTGCCCATCCGCAAAGGCTGGATACGTGACTAACCCTGGTCCTACGGGTTACACTTGAGCCCCCGCCCTGCGGGGGCTTACTTTTTTATTCCCGAGGAACTATGGAAACACGACGCGATGACCGCATTGCTCAGCTCATTCAGGCGCTGAAGCGCAGCGATAAGCTTCATCTCAAGGAGGCCGCCGCCCTGCTCGGCGTTTCTGAGATGACCATTCGTCGCGATCTGAACAGCGACAGCGCGCCCGTCGTGCTGCTGGGCGGGTATATCGTGCTAGAGCCGCGCGCCGCCAGCCACTACCTGCTGAGCGATCAGAAAACGCGCCTCGTTGAAGAAAAACGCAAAGCGGCGCGTCTTGCCGCCTCCCTCGTTCAGCCCCACCAGACGCTGTTTTTTGACTGCGGCACCACCACGCCCTGGATTATCGAAGCGATCGACAGCGGCATGCCCTTCACCGCGGTCTGCTACTCGCTAAACACCTTTCTGGCCCTGCAGGAGAAGCCCGAGTGCCGGGTGATCCTCTGCGGCGGCGAGTTCCACGCCAGCAATGCCATCTTCAAGCCGCTTAACCTGCAGGATACGCTCGGCCATCTATGCCCGGACATCGCGTTTTATTCGGCTGCGGGCGTCAGCGTTCGTCAGGGCGCAACCTGCTTCAACCTGGAAGAGCTGCCGGTGAAGCACTGGGCGCTCAACGCGGCGCAGCAGCACGTGCTGGTGGTGGATCACAGTAAGTTTGGCAAGGTGCGTCCGGCAAGGATGGGCGAGCTGGCGCAGTTTGACGCGATCGTTAGCGACTGCCGCCCGGACGACGAGCTGGTGGCGTATGCGAAAGCGCAGCAGGTGAAGTTGATGTATTGAGTGGGGGGTGGCCTGATGCCCGCCCCCCGGCCCTCTTCCACGGGGAGAGGGTGAGAAGCAAAAATGCTTAGCTGAACCAGCTGCCGAACCATCCGTGGAATTTCATCATCACGAAGTCCCACATCCGGCTGAAGAAGCCCCCCTCTTCAACCGCTTCCATCACGATCAGCGGGCGCTGCTCGATGGATTTGCCGTTAAGCTGGAAGTCAATGGTCCCGACAACCTGACCTTTCTTCAGCGGCGCGGTGAGCTGTGGCTCCGTCAGGGTGAAGCTGGCCTTCAGGTTTTTCAACTGCCCGCGCGGAATGGTCACCGAACCGGCTTCCCCTGCTCCAAGGTTAACTTCGCTCTTGTCACCAAACCAGACGCGCTGGGTGATAAAGGTTGCGTCCGGCTTAATCGGCGTAACGGTTTCAAAGAAGCGGAAGCCCCATGTCAGCAGCTTTTCAGATTCGTTAAAGCGAATGCGGTCGGTTTTCGTGCCCAGCACCACCGAGATTAAGCGCATATCGCCCTGCGTCGCGGAGGCCACCAGGTTGTAGCCCGCGCCCGCGGTGGTGCCGGTTTTCATCCCGTCCACGTTAACGTTGCTGCTCCACAGCAGGCGGTTGCGGTTCGGCTGGCGGATATTGTTGAAGGTGAACTCTTTCTCTTTGTGGATGGCATACTCTTCAGGCACGTCGTGGATCAACGCCTTGCCCAGCAGCGCCATATCGCGGGCGGTGCTGAACTGGCCCGGTGCGTCCAGGCCGTGGACGGTTTTAAACGTAGTGTTGGTTAAGCCCAATTTCTGCGCGTAACCGTTCATCAGCCCGATGAAAGAGTCCTGGCTACCCGCCACGTAATCCGCCAGCGCAATACAGGCGTCGTTACCCGACTGGATTATCACCCCTTTGTTGAGGTCGGAAACCGACACCTGGTCGCCCGGCTTGAGGAACATTACCGACGAGCCGCGCAGCGCGGGGTTACCCGTCGCCCACGCATCTTTTCCGATGGTTACCTTATCGTCGAGCTTAATTTTGCCCGCCTTCAGCGCCTGCCCCACCACGTAGCTGGTCATGATCTTGGTCAGGCTGGCCGGGTCGAGCTTCTCATCGGCGTTACCTTCCGCCAGCACCTTACCGCTGGCGTAGTCCATCAAAATCCAGGCGCGCGCATCCACCGGAGGCGCTTCCGGAGCCGTTGTTTCAGCTGCATAAACCGTTGGAGCAAACAGGAAAAGGAGCGCAGAGCCCGCCGCCAGGCTGCGCAGAGAAGAAGTTTTTTGCGTCATAAATGCCACCCGAGTGTCCTTTCTTAAATCACGTCACAATCACCGTGTCGCAAGAAGCGATGAGTAATAGCGCACTACAGCGTTCAAAGAAACCTAATCCAGGTAAAGTTTTTAAAGTTTATGCAATAACATCCGGTTACGCTTCGGTTAACGCGTTTTTTTTCGTCTTTGTTGCGTAATTGTTGGGTTTATCTCACCATGTCGGCTCTCGGGTTTGACTCTTTGAGGAATAACGATGATTACGCTGTGGGGAAGGAACAACTCGACCAACGTCAAGAAGGTGCTGTGGACGCTGGAAGAGCTGGATTTACCGTTTGAGCAGGTGATGGCCGGTTTAGAGTTTGGCGTAAATAAAGAGGCTGAATATCTGGCCATGAACCCAAACGGCCTGGTGCCGCTGCTGCGCGATGAAGAAACCAACGTAACGCTATGGGAATCGAACACCATTGTGCGTTACCTTGCCGCTCAGTATGGCCAAAGCCGCCTGTGGGTCGATAGCCCGGCGCAGCGCGCGCAGGGTGAAAAGTGGATGGACTGGGCCAACCAGACGCTCTCTCCCACCCACCGCGTGATCCTGATGGGGCTTATCCGCACGCCGGAACCCGAACGAGACTACCCCGCCATCCACGCCGCGCAGGACGCCTGTGAAGGGCTGTTTGCGATGATGGATGACGAGCTGGCGAAGCACGCGTGGTTCTCCGGTGATGCCTTTGGCGTCGGGGATATTGCCGTGGCGCCGTTCGTCTGGAACCTGACCAACATGGGCCTGAAGTGGACGCCGCGCCCGCACCTTGAGCGCTGGCTGAAGCAGCTCAGCGAGCGCCCGGCGTACCAGAACGTGGTGATGATCCCGGTCAGCTGATTACGTGCCGGACGGGCTGACCTTCAGGAGCTGCCCGTCCGTTTCATCGGTCAACACGTACAGATAGCCGTCCGGCCCGACCCGCACGTCGCGGATGCGCTGGTCTTTATCCCCCAGAATGCGCCCGTCCTCGGTCACTTTATTGCCGTCCACGCTCAGCACGATAACGTCCTTCTCCTTCAGCGCCCCGACGAACAGCTTGTTCTTCCACTGCGGAAAGACGTCGCTGTTGTAGAACGCCATCCCGCTCACGGCAGGCGAGACTTTCCAGACGAACAGCGGCTTTTCCGTCCCCTCAACGTGCTCGCCTTTGGCTTCGGGGATCTTCAGGCCGCTGTAGTTGATGCCGTGGGTCGCCAGCGGCCAGCCGTAGTTTTTCCCTTTCTCAGGAATGTTAATCTCGTCGCCGCCGCGCGGGCCATGCTCGTTAAGCCATAGCGCGTCGCTCCACGGGTTCATCGCCATGCCCTGCGGATTGCGAATGCCGTAAGACCAGATTTCCGGCCGCGCGCCGGCGGTCTTCACAAACGGGTTGTCCGGCGGCACCTTGCCGTCTTCCGTCAGGCGCACCACTTTACCCTGCAGCTTGTCGAGATCCTGCGCCGTCGAGCGCTGATTGTTCTCGCCAAGCCCAATGAATAAATGGCCTTTGCCGTCAAACGCCAGACGCCCGCCAAAGTGGTTGCCGGTAGAGAGTTTCGGCATCTGGCGGAACACCACCTGGAACCCCTCAATGCGCGAGAGATCGTCGCTCAGCCGACCGTAGCCGACCGCCGTTCCGGCCTTACCGTCATCGCCCGCTTCGGCATAGCTGAGCCAGATCCGACGAGATGTTTCAAAATCGGGCGCCAGCACCACGTCAAGCAGCCCGCCCTGCCCGTTCGCCCAGACCTTCGGCACGCCGACGATAGGGTCAGAAAGCCCTTTTCCCGCCTGCCAGTGCTTAAGCTGCCCGTCCCGTAAGGTGACCAGCAGCCCCTTATCGTCCGGCAAAAACGCCAGAGACCAGGGATGATCGAGTTTGGTTTGCAGCACCTCAACCTTGACCGCGTCGGGCGCGGCGAGAAGCGAAACGGGAAACAGCAGGGCGGGAATAAATATCAGCGAGGATCGATGCATGGCGCGCTCCTTTGTCGGCATATGGCATAAAGATTAGCCACAACGCCCGGGCGCGTTATCACTTTTACAAAAGCTTAATCAGAAGGGGGAGTTGCCTCCCCCGGGCTTAATGCTGTTCAAGCTTTTCCTGCTTGTTCAGACACATGATGCAAAGCGAGATCGTAGTCAGGCAGTTTTCGAGCTTATCCGCGTTGACGGCGATAAACGTGGGGCAGTCGTGGTGTCCGTTCATCAAACATACCCCTGCGACAGAAAGCGTTTCGGCGGCACGGCGCAGCGCAATCCGTTCGCTTTCGTCGAATTCCGCTTTCAGGGTCGGCGCTTTCTCGCGCATGAAATTACAGAGTTCAAAGAGATTATCACGCAGATGTTCGCTTTCGCTGACTGACATGTACCCCTTCGCCTTTCTCAACTGCAGATAGGCGGCAAGGTCGATTCTGACGTCGATCAGCTTGTTCAGCAGATCGCGTTTCAGTCTGTCAACGGACATGCTAGTTCCTCCTCTGTCAGCCTTAGTGCACAATAAGAATAAGGTTATTTTTTGTACAATTTAATGCCTGGGATCAATAAAACTAAACTGCTTAACATTCTTTACATTGTTACAACGTTCAACCTCACCCCTATCCCCGCAAAGAGTGTATAAATCCCCCGCGGAACGCTGTAAAATCCCGCCCTGATAACTCCATAATTGATGAATTTTTAACCTATGAGCAATGTTACGCACCAGCCGAAAATCGGCTTTGTCTCCCTGGGCTGCCCGAAAAACCTGGTGGATTCTGAACGTATCCTGACCGAACTGCGCACCGAGGGCTATGACGTGGTGCCAAGCTACGACAACGCCGACATGGTGATTGTCAACACCTGCGGCTTTATCGACAGCGCGGTCCAGGAGTCTCTGGAAGCCATCGGTGAAGCCCTGACGGAAAACGGCAAGGTCATCGTGACCGGCTGCCTGGGCGCGAAGGTGGATCAGATCCGCGAAGTGCATCCGAAGGTGCTGGAGATCACCGGCCCGCACAGCTACGAGCAGGTGCTGGAACACGTTCATCACTACGTGCCAAAACCGAAGCACAACCCGTTCCTGAGCCTGGTGCCGGAACAGGGCGTGAAGCTGACGCCGCGCCACTATGCGTACCTGAAAATTTCCGAAGGCTGCAACCACCGCTGCACCTTCTGCATCATCCCGTCGATGCGCGGCGATCTGGTAAGCCGTCCGATTGGCGAGGTGCTGGCCGAAGCCAAACGCCTGGCCGACGCGGGCGTCAAAGAGCTGCTGGTGATCTCCCAGGATACCTCGGCCTACGGCGTGGACGTGAAGCACCGCTCCGGCTTCCACAACGGCGAGCCGGTGAAAACCAGCATGGTGGGCCTGTGCGAACAGCTTTCGAAACTCGGGATCTGGACACGTCTGCACTACGTTTACCCTTACCCGCACGTTGACGACGTCATCCCGCTGATGGCGGAAGGCAAAATCCTGCCGTACCTGGACATTCCGCTGCAGCACGCCAGCCCGCGCATCCTGAAGCTGATGAAGCGTCCCGGCTCCGTTGACCGCCAGCTGGCGCGCATCAAGCAGTGGCGCGAAATCTGCCCGGAGCTGACCCTGCGCTCGACCTTTATCGTCGGCTTCCCGGGTGAAACCGAAGAAGATTTCCAGATGCTGCTCGACTTCCTGAAAGAAGCGCGTCTGGACCGCGTCGGCTGCTTCAAGTACAGCCCGGTTGAAGGCGCAACTGCCAACGAGCTGGCCGACCAGGTGCCGGAAGAGGTGAAAGAAGAACGCTGGAACCGCTTTATGCAGCTCCAGCAGCAGATCTCCGCCGAGCGCCTGCAGGAAAAAGTGGGCCGCGAGATTCTGGTAATTATTGATGAAGTGGATGAAGAAGGCGCGATTGGCCGCAGCATGGCCGATGCACCGGAAATCGACGGCGCGGTGTATCTGAACGGTGAAACCAGGGTTAAGCCGGGGGATATTATTCGCGTGAAGGTTGAAAACGCCGACGAGTACGACCTGTGGGGTAGCCGGGTTTAATTTAGCGTTTATTCCCCTCTTCCCGGAGGGGTGAGGGTGAAAAAACGCTCCGAACCGTCCCCTCTCCCCTACGGGGAGAGGGTTAGGGTGAGGGGCAAAAACTTACCCCTTTATCCTCGGATCCAGCGCATCGCGCAGCCCGTCCCCCAGCAGGTTAAACGCCAGCACCGTCAGGAAAATCGCCAGGCTCGGGAAAATTGCGACATGCGGCGCAATTACCATATCTGCCCTTGCCTCGTTCAGCATCGCGCCCCACTCCGGCGTCGGCGGCTGAGCGCCCAATCCCAGAAACGACAGGCTGGCCGCCGAGATTATCGACACGCCGATCCGCATCGTGAAATAGACCACGATAGACGACACCGTGCCCGGCAAAATATGGCTGAACAGAATGGTGGCATCGCTCGCCCCCACGCTGCGCGCCGACTCGATAAACGTCTGCTGCTTGAGCACCAGCGTATTGCCGCGCACCAGGCGCGCAAAGGCGGGAATGGAGAAGACCGCCACGGCGATAATGACGTTCGCCATGCCGCTGCCCATGATCGCCACCACGGCAATAGCCAGCAGGATGCCGGGGAAGGCAAACAGCACGTCGCAGATGCGCATAATCACGCGGTCCCACCAGCCTTCGTAATACCCGGCAACCAGGCCGAGCACCGTACCGATCGCCGCGCCAATCAGCACGGCAAAGACGCCAGCGGCAAGCGAGATCTGCGCGCCCACCAGCACGCGGCTAAAGATGTCGCGCCCCAGTGAATCCACGCCGAACCAGTGCACCATCGACGGGCCGTCGTTCAGGCGGTCATAGTCGAAATAATTTTCCGCATCAAACGGCGCTATCCACGGAGCCAGCACCGCAACTACAATCAGCAGCAGGACGAAAATCCCCGCTGCCAGCGCCACGGGCTGGCGGCGAAAGCGCCGCCAAAATTCAGACCACGGCGTTCTGACGCGTTCCGGCCTGACCCCCGGCATCGCGTTTATCATGGCTTCACGCCGCCAGTTCAATAATCGCATTTTATTTGTACCTGATAGCCGGGTTAATGGCGGCGTACAGCACGTCCACCACTAAGTTGATAAGAATAAACTCCAGTGAAAACAGCAGCACTTCCGCCTGAATCACCGGGTAGTCGCGCATCTCCACCGAGTCCACCAGCAGTCGCCCCAGCCCCGGCCAGTTGAAGACTTTTTCCACCACGATAGAGCCGCCCAGAAGGAAGCCAAACTGCAGCCCCATCATCGTCACCACCGGGATCATCGCGTTGCGAAAGCCGTGCTTGAGGATCACCCACTTCTCGCTCACCCCTTTCGCCCGCGCGGTGCGGATGTAGTCCTCGCTCAGCACGTCGACAAACGACGCGCGGGTAAAGCGCGCCATTACCGCCGCCACGGCCGCGCCCAGCGTCAGGGAAGGCAAAATATAGTGCTTCCAGGTATCGGCCCCCACCGTCGGCAGCCAGCCCAGCTCAACGGAAAAGACCTGCATCAGCAGCATCCCAAGGGCAAAGGCCGGGAAGGAGATGCCGGTAACGGCCAGCGCCATCCCTAGCTTATCCGGCCAGCGGTTGCGCCAGACGGCGGCCACGATGCCCGCCGCAAGGCCGAACAGCACCGCCCAGGCCATGCTGGCAATCGTTAGCCAGAAGGTGGGCATAAATCGGCTGGCAATCTCTTCTGATACCGGGCGCCGCGAAACCATCGAGGTGCCGAAATCGCCCTGCAGAACGTTGCCGATATAGTGCAGGAACTGCCTGTACAGCGGCTGATCCAGCCCCAGCTGCTTACGCACCAGCTCAATGACCGTGGCGTCCGCCTCGGGACCTGCTATCAGGCGCGCCGGATCGCCCGGCAGCATATGGACAAACAAAAACACCAGCACCGCTACGATCAGCAGCGTCGGGAGCAGCCCCAGCAGGCGTTTACAAACATAATTCAGCATGCCTTTCCCTCTCATCCCGCAGGCCTGCGCCCGCGGGAATGAGTTCTCTTATTTCAGATCCGCGTCGTCGAAGCTAAAGCCCGTGTCCGGCATGATATAGAACCCGGTCAGCGCTTTGTTATGGGCCGATACCAGCTTTTCGACCACCAGCGGCACCCACGGCGACTCTTTCCAGATGATATCCTGCGCCTCTTTATACAGGCGCGCCTTCTCTTCCGGCTTCGTGGTGTTCAGCGCGTCGGTCAGGTCCTTATCAACCTGCGGGTTGCTGTAGAACGCGGTATTAAACAGCGTCGGCGGCCAGTTCTGCGAGGCGAACAGCGGGGAGAGCGCCCAGTCCGCTTCGCCGGTCGAGGCGGTCCAGCCGGTGTAGAACATTCTCACCCCGCTCTCTTTCTGCCCTTTGCCCTCCACCTCGGCCGCGCGCTGCCCGGCGTCCATCGCCGTTACCTGCGCCTTAATGCCCACCTGCGCCAGCTGCTGTTGGGTAAACTGCAGCACCTTCTGCGCGGTGCTGTGATTGTGCGATGACCACAGCGTGGTGCTAAAGCCGTTCGGGAACCCGGCCTCTTTCAACAGCTCGCGCGCCCTGGCCGGGTCGTAAGGCCACGGCTTATAGGCCTGGGAATACTCAATCGACGGCGGCAGCACGCCGGTGGCCGGCGTGGCGTATCCCGCAAAGGCCACCTTCACCAGCGCCTGGCGGTTAATGGCGTAGTTGATCGCCTCGCGCACCTTCGGATTATCAAACGGCTTTTGCGTGACGTTCATGCTGATGTAGCGCTGCATGATCGACGGGCTGGCCACCAGCTCCAGCTTGCTGTTCTTCTTCAGCAGCGCGGCCTGCTCGTAGGGGATCGGGAAGGCGAACTGCGCCTCGCCGGTTTGCAGCATCGCCGCGCGGGTGTTGTTGTCAACTACCGGACGCCAGGTAATGGTGTCCAGCTTCGGCAGCCCCTTCTGCCAGTATCCGGCAAATTTCTTCACCTTCACAAAATCGGTCTGGTTCCAGGTGACCAGCTCGTACGGGCCGGTTCCGACCGGGTGGAAGCCGATCTCGTTGCCGTATTTCTTCAGCGCGGCGGGCGAAATCATCGCCGTCGCCGGATGCGCCAGAATATTGATAAACGCCGAGAACGGCTCTTTGAGGGTGATCTTCACCGTCGTAGGATCGACCGCCTCGGTGCTGGCGATATTTTTATACAGGTTATAGCGCTTGAGGCCGCTCGCCGGATCGCTGGCGCGATCGAGGTTTACCTTAACCGCCTGCGCGTTGAAGTCGGTCCCGTCCTGGAACTTAACCCCGGTTTTGAGCTTGATGGTGTAGACCAGCCCGTCGTCGGAAACGGTATAGCTCTCTGCCAGCACGTTCTTGAGCTTCATCTCTTTATCGAGGCCAAACAGCCCCTGATAGAAGGACTTCGCCACCGCCTGGGAAAGCGTATCGTTGGCGTCATACGGATCCAGCGTCGTGAAGTTTGACCCGACCGCAACCACCACGTCCTTGGCAGCGAACGCGGGGGATGCGGCCAGAGCAGCCGTCACGCTCGCGGCTAAAAGCCATTTACGAGCAACAAAGTTAACCATTGTGTTCTCCTGCCTGGTGAAAGTTAAAGCCGCGAGAATGCATTGTCCTGACGCGGCGGTGCCACAAAATGTCCGGGGCCGACTTCACGCAGCGTCACGCGCTCCATGGTTTCGCCCCGCTTGCGGATATTGCTCGGCATTTCATCCTGCAGCAGCACGCGCTGGGCGTGGCGATGCGCAGGATCGGCGACCGGAACGGCGGCCATCAGCTTGCGGGTGTACGGGTGCTGCGGGTTTTCAAATACCGCCCGCCGCGGGCCCATCTCAACGATTTGCCCCATGTACATCACCGCCACGCGGTGGCTGATGCGCTCTACCACCGCCATGTCGTGGGAAATAAACAGAAACGCGATCCCCATATCCCGCTGGAGATCGAGCAGCAGATTGATGATTTGCGCGCGAATAGAAACGTCGAGGGCCGAAACCGACTCGTCGGCAATTACCACCTTCGGGTTGAGCGCCAGCGCGCGGGCGATGCAGATCCGCTGCCGCTGGCCGCCGGAAAACTCGTGCGGATAACGCCAGGCGTGTTCCGGCTTCAGCCCCACGCGCTCGAGCAGCCAGGCAACGCGTCGCTGCGCCGCCTCGCCGTCGAGGAGGTTATGCACGCGCAGCGGCTCCATAATTGAATAGCCCACCGTATGGCGCGGATCGAGCGAGGCGTAAGGGTCCTGAAAGATAAACTGAATATCCCGGCGCACCGCCTGCAGCCTGCGCTGGGGCAGCGCGTCAATGCGCTCGCCGTTAAAGGTGATGCTGCCCTCCTGCGACTCCACCAGCCGCAGCAGCGCCCGTCCAATGGTCGATTTACCGCTTCCCGACTCGCCCACCAGCGCCAGCGTTTCGCCGGGCCACAGATCAAAGCTGACGTTTTCAACGGCGTGCACTTCCCGCTTAACGCGGTTGAGGATGCCGCCGCGCAGGGGAAAGCGGGTCACCAGATTGCGCACCTCAAGGATCGGCCTGCCGGCGACCACGGTATCCTGCTCGTCTTCCGGCTCCGGGCTTCCGGCTCCGTCAGAGGACATCAGCGGAAAGCGCCGCGGCAGATCGCAGCCATTCATTGCCCCGAGCTTCGGCACCGCGGCCAGCAGCGCTTTGGTATAGGGATGGACCGGCGCGTGAAAAATCTGCTCAACGCTGCCCGTTTCCACCGCATGGCCCTGGTGCATCACCAGCACGCGGTCGGCAATGTCGGCCACCACGCCCATATCGTGGGTGATAAAAATCACCCCCATCTCCATCTCCTGCTGCAGGACGTTGATCAGCTGCAGGATCTGCGCCTGAATGGTCACGTCCAGCGCGGTGGTCGGTTCATCCGCAATCAGCACCGCCGGGCGGCACGACAGCGCCATGGCGATCATCACGCGCTGGCGCATTCCTCCGGAGAGCTGGTGCGGGTAGCGGCCCAGAATGGTCTGCGCCTCCGGGATGCGCACCCGTTCCAGCATCCGCCGCGCCTCGTTCATCGCCTCTTCGCCGCTCAGCCCCTGATGCAGCCGGATGGATTCGGCAATCTGCTCGCCGATCGGAAAAACCGGGTTAAGCGAGGTCATCGGCTCCTGAAAGATCATAGCGATGTCTGCACCGCGCACGCCCTGCATTTGCGCCGCGCTCAGCTCGTCTAAATCAATTACCTGGCGGTTGCGGCGGCGAAGCAGGATCTGCTCGCTGGTCACCTGCACGCCGGACGTTTCCAGCAGACGCATCAGCGCCAGCGCCGTAACCGACTTGCCGGAACCGGACTCGCCGACGATCGCCAGCGTCTCGCCGCGCTTCAGCGAGAACGATAAATCCTGTACTGCGGGGATGAACTGCCGCTCGTCCTGAAACGCAATATTCAGCCGGCGGACCGCCAGCACTTCCCGGCTGTCCAGCTCTTCACTGTGCGGCACGCGATGCCCCCTTATTCACGATAAATTCCGGTGCTGGGCTCGTCGCCGGCGTAGCCCCAGGCGCGGTACATCCCTTCGCTGTTGAACGGCAGCGCGACGTTTCCCTCGCGATCGACGGCGATTAATCCGCCCTCGCCGCCCAGCGCGGGCAGTTTTTCCATCACCACGCGCTCGCAGGCCTCGCTCAGGCTCAGGCCGCCGTAATCCATCAGCGCGGTAATGTCGTACGCCGCCAGGGTGCGGATAAACACTTCGCCGGTGCCGGTGCACGACACCGCCGCCGTGGCGTTATTGGCATAGCATCCCGCGCCCGGCAGCGGGCTGTCGCCGACCCTGCCCGGCAGCTTGTTGGTCATCCCGCCGGTTGAGGTCGCGGCGGCGAGATTGCCCGCCTTATCCAGCGCGACCGCGCCCACCGTGCCCATCTTGGTGCTTTCGTCCAGTGGCGCAACGTGGTCGAGCTGCGTCACGCCGGCCGAACGCGCCTCCAGCAGCTGCTGGTAGCGTTCAGGCGTTGAAAACGTGTCGGGCGGAACGAGCGCCGTACCGTGCCCGGCGGCAAAGCGCTCCGCCCCGGCTCCCGCCATCAGGACGTGCGGGCTTTGCTCCATCACCAGGCGCGCCGCCAGCACCGGATTGCGCAGGCGCGTCACGCCCGCCACCGCCCCGGCCTTGAGGGTGACGCCGTCCATCACGCAGGCATCCAGCTCGTGCGTTTCATCGCGGGTAAAGACCGAACCGATCCCCGCATTGAACAGCGGGCACTCCTCCAGCAGGCGCACCGCTTCGGTCACCACGTCAAGCGCGCTCTCGCCCGCCTCCAGCATCCGCTGGCCGGTTTCCACAATCTCGTACAGCGCATCGATATAGCGCTTTTCCTGCTCCGGCGTGAGCTGCGACCGTGTAATGGCCCCGGCACCGCCATGAATTGCAATCACTGCCTTACCCATTTCGCCTCACCCGTCGGCCCTGTCTGCCGCTTTTTCTATAAATATCATTATTGTCGATGATTATTCAGATGATTTTTGAATATAGAAAGACGCAGGAGGGATGTAAAGCTTACGCCTGCGGGTCATACAGTTAGCGGCACTTTTCTGCCATAATGAGCGCTTTCGTTTTTACTCCTCAGGAGCCCACCATGGATTTTACCGCCGGACTGATGCCGCTTGAGACGGCATTGACGCAGATGCTTGACCGCGTTTCCCCCCTGCACGACCGCGAGACGCTGCCGCTTGCGCGCTGCTTTGGCCGCATCGTCGCCCGCGATATCGTTTCGCCGCTGAACGTGCCGGGGTTTGATAACTCGGCCATGGACGGTTACGCGGTACGCCTGGCGGATATTCAGGCGGGGCAGCCGCTGCCGGTGGCGGGAAAAGCCTTTGCGGGCCAGCCGTTCAGCGGTGAGTGGCCAGCGGGCACCTGCGTGCGCATTATGACCGGCGCCCCGGTTCCGGCAGGCTGCGACGCGGTGGTGATGCAGGAAGAGGCGGAACAAACCGACGGCGGCGTGCGTTTTACCGCTGAGGTTAAACGGGGCCAGAACATTCGCCGCGTAGGGGAAGATATTACCCTCGGCGCGACCGTCTTTGCCGCCGGGCAGAAGCTGACCGTCGCCGAGCTGCCGGTGCTGGCCTCGCTCGGCATCGCGGAGGTTGACGTTATCCGCAGGGTGCGCGTGGCGGTCTTCTCGACGGGCGATGAACTCCAGCTTCCGGGCCAGCCGCTGAGGGACGGCCAGATTTACGACACCAACCGCCTGGCGGTGCACCTGATGCTCGAGCAGCTGGGCTGCGAGGTGATTAACCTCGGCATTATTCCTGACGATCCGGACAAGCTGCGCGCCGCCTTTATCGAGGCGGACAAATCCGCGGACGTGGTGATCAGCTCCGGCGGCGTCTCCGTCGGCGAAGCGGACTACACCAAAACCATTCTCGACGAGCTGGGCGAAATCGCCTTCTGGAAGCTGGCGATTAAGCCGGGCAAACCGTTCGCCTTCGGCAAGCTGGCCAACAGCTGGTTCTGCGGCCTGCCGGGCAACCCGGTCTCCGCCGCCCTCACCTTCTACCAGCTGGTGCAGCCGCTGCTGGCGACGCTTTCCGGCAACCGCGCCAGCCCGCTTCCCGCCCGCCAGCGCGCGCGCGCGGCCACGCGGCTGAAGAAATCCCCGGGACGCCTTGATTTCCAGCGCGGCATTTTAACGCGCAGCGCCGACGGCGAGCTGGAGGTGAGCACCACCGGCCACCAGGGCTCGCACATTTTTAGCTCCTTCAGCCAGGGCAACTGCTTCATCGTGCTGGAGCGCGAGCGCGGCAATGTGGAAGCCGGCGAATGGGTTGAGGTGGAAGCCTTTAACCACCTGTTCGGAGGCTAAGATGACGGTTGAGCTGAGCGACCAGGAGATGATGCGCTATAACCGCCAGATCGTGCTGCGCGGTTTTGACTTCGAGGGCCAGGAAGCGCTGAAGGCGGCGAACGTGCTGGTGGTCGGGCTCGGCGGGCTGGGCTGCGCGGCGGCGCAGTATCTTGCCGCGGCGGGCGTGGGCCGCATGACGCTGCTGGATTTTGATACGGTATCGGTGTCCAACCTGCAGCGCCAGACGCTGCACAGCGATGCGACCGTCGGCCAGCCGAAGGTTGAATCCGCCCGCGCGGCGCTGGCGCGCATCAATCCCAACATTCAGCTCACGCTCATTGACGCCATGCTGGACGACGCGGCGCTCGGCGAGCAGATTGCGCGGCACGATCTGGTGCTGGACTGCACCGACAACGTCGCCATTCGACAGCAGCTTAACGCCGGCTGTTTCGCCCACAAAACGCCGCTGGTTTCCGGCGCGGCGATCCGCATGGAGGGACAGGTCAGCGTTTTCACGTACGCGGAAGGTGAACCCTGCTACCGCTGCCTGAGCCGCCTGTTCGGCGAAAATGCATTGACCTGCGTGGAGGCGGGCGTGATGGCGCCTTTGGTCGGCGTGATTGGGTCGCTGCAGGCGATGGAAGCGATCAAGGTATTAGCGCATTACGGTGCGCCCGCCGCGGGGAAAATCGTGATGTACGACGCGATGACCTGCCAGTTCCGCGAGATGAAGCTGATGCGCAATCCGGGGTGCGAGGTGTGCGGAGGTTAAACCGCATCGCGGCGTGATGCCCTCACCCCGGCCCTCTCCCACAGGGAGAGGGAGAAAATCGTAGGCCGGCTAAGCGTCAGCGCCATCCGGCAACAGCGTCAAATCGACGTCCGTCCAAACGCCCCCTGCCAGTCCTGCTCAAACTTCACGATCGCCGCATCCACTGCCGGAGAGGTAATAAACTGCTGCGCCACGTCCAGCGGCAGCGTAATGGATTCGCAGCCTGCCAGCAGGCAGTCCAGCGCCTGGCGCGGGGTTTTGAAGCTGGCGGCCAGCACGTTTGACTGCGGCGCGTGCAGCGTCAGCAGCTGCTGTAATTCCACCACCGTCTGGATCCCGTCTCCGCCCTGCGCGTCCACGCGGTTAACGTAAGGGGCAACGTACTCGGCCCCCGCCAGCGCGGAGAGCATCCCCTGCGCCGCGCCGTAAACGGCAGTGCCCAGGGTCGGTATTCCTTCCGCTTTTAGCATTTTAATTGCCGCCAGGCCTTCCGCGGTGACCGGCACTTTCACCACCAGATCGCTAATAATCGCGCGCAGCTTGCGCGCGTCTTCGACCATGCCTTCGGCGCTGCTCGCCATAACCTGCGCAAACAGGCGGCCTTTACCGCCGAGCGCGTCTTGCAGCTCCGGCAGCAGCACGTCCAGCGGCTTTTTACCCGCCGCCACGATGCTTGGGTTAGTCGTTACGCCAGCCAGCGGGAAGATGCGCGCCAGCTTTTTCACCGCCGCAACGTCAGATGTATCCAGATAGAGTTCCATGATGTGATCCTCAAAATTAGCCTGCGCTAACCCTATCACGGCAAAACCCGCTCAAGAGTTGACCCACATCAAGATAACTTTCATTCGAAAGTCATTTAATCTTCATACGCAACACGAGAGGCGAAATCATGATCTTCAATATTCAGCGTTACTCTACCCACGACGGCCCCGGCATCCGCACCGTAGTATTCCTGAAAGGCTGCTCGCTGGGCTGCCGCTGGTGTCAGAACCCGGAAAGCCGCTCCCGCACCCGGGACGTGCTGTTTGACGCGCGCCTGTGCCTTGACGGCTGCGACCTGTGCCAGCAGGCCGCGCCGGGCGTGGTTGAGCGTACGCTGAACGGGCTGGTGATCCACCGCGAAAAGCTGAACGACGACGCGCTGAACGCCCTCACCCCCTGCTGCCCGACGCAGGCGCTCACCGTCTGCGGTGAAGAAAAACCCGTCGCCGAGATTATGGCGACCGTGCTGCGCGACAAGCCTTTTTACGACCGCAGCGGCGGCGGCCTGACGCTCTCCGGCGGCGAGCCGTTTATGAATCCCGAGCTGGCGCACGACCTGTTCAAGGCGAGCCATGAACAGGGCATTCATACCGCCGTTGAAACCTGCCTGCACGTGCCGTGGCACTACATCGAGCCGTCATTACCGTATGTCGATCTGTTCCTCGCCGACCTGAAACACGTTGATCCTGAAGTGTTCAAACAGTGGACCGACGGCTCGGCAAAGCGCATCCTGGAGAACCTCAAGCGTCTGGCCGCCGCCGGGAAGAAGATCACCATCCGCGTGCCGCTCATTCAGGGCTTTAACGCCGATGAAGCCTCCGTGACCGCCATTACCAACTTCGCGGCGGACGAACTCAACGTACACGATATTCATTTTCTGCCGTACCACACGCTGGGCATGAACAAATACACCCTGCTCGGCCAACCTTACTCTGCCCCTGATAAACCGCTGGATAGCCCGGAAATACTGGACTTTGCCCAGACGTACGCCTGCCAGAAAGGGCTAACCGCGACCTTACGAGGATAAACTGATGACGACTTTGAATCTCAACACGCTCAGCGAGCGCATTAAAGCGCACAAAATGGCCCTGGTGCATATCGTTAAGCCGCCGGTCTGTACCGAGCGCGCGCAGCACTACACCGAAATGTACCAGCAGCACCTGGACAAGCCGATCCCGGTGCGCCGCGCGCTGGCGCTGGCCCATCACCTGGCGAATCGCACCATCTGGATCAAGCACGACGAGCTGATCATCGGTAACCAGGCGAGCGAAGTGCGCGCCGCGCCGATCTTCCCGGAATACACCGTGTCGTGGATTGAAAAAGAGATCGACGACCTGGCGGATCGTCCGGGCGCGGGCTTTGCGGTGAGCGAAGAGAACAAGCGCGTGCTGCATGAGATCTGCCCGTGGTGGCGCGGCCAGACGGTGCAGGACCGCTGCTACGGCATGTTTACCGACGAGCAGAAAGGCCTGCTGGAGACGGGCATTATTAAAGCCGAAGGCAACATGACCTCCGGCGATGCGCATCTGGCGGTCAACTTCCCGCTGGTGCTGGAAATGGGCCTCGACGGCCTGCGCGCGAAGGTTGCCGAACGCCGCTCGCGCATCAACCTGACGGTGCTGGAAGACCTGCACGGCGACCAGTTCCTGAAGGCAATTGACATCGTGCTGGACGCGGTGAGCCTGCACATCACGCGCTTTGCCGACCTGGCGCGCGAAATGGCGTCAACAGAGACCCGCGAAAGCCGCCGCGACGAGCTGCTGGCGATGGCGGAAAACTGCGACGTAATTGCCCACGAGCCGCCGAAAACCTTCTGGCAGGCGCTGCAGCTGTGCTACTTCATCCAGCTGATCCTGCAGATTGAGTCCAACGGCCACTCCGTGTCGTTCGCCCGCATGGACCAGTATCTCTATCCGTTCTACCGCCGCGACGTGGAGCTGAACCAGAGCCTCGACCGAGAGCACGCCATCGAGCTGCTGCACAGCTGCTGGCTGAAGCTGCTGGAAGTGAACAAGATCCGCTCCGGCTCGCACTCCAAGGCCTCGGCGGGCAGCCCGCTGTATCAGAACGTCACGATTGGCGGCCAGAAGCTGGTGAACGGCGAGCCGATGGACGCGGTGAACCCGCTCTCCTACGCGATTCTGGAATCCTGCGGTCGCCTGCGCTCCACCCAGCCGAACCTGAGCGTGCGCTACCACGCGGGCATGAGCAACGACTTCCTCGACGCCTGCGTGCAGGTGATCCGCTGCGGCTTCGGCATGCCGGCGTTTAACAATGATGAAATCGTGATCCCGGAATTTATCAAGCTCGGCGTAGAGAAAGACGACGCCTACGACTATGCGGCGATCGGCTGCATCGAAACCGCCGTGGGCGGCAAGTGGGGCTACCGCTGCACCGGCATGAGCTTTATTAACTTCGCCCGCGTAATGCTCGCGGCGATGGAAGGCGGACGCGACGCCACCAGCGGCAAGGTGTTCCTGCCGCAGGAGAAAGCGCTCTCCGCGGGTAATTTCGATAACTTCGACGAGGTGATGGCCGCCTGGGATACGCAGATCCGCTACTACACCCGCAAATCCATCGAAATCGAGTACGTGGTGGACACCATGCTGGAGGAGAACGTGCACGACATTCTCTGCTCCGCGCTGGTGGACGACTGCATCGAGCGCGCGAAAAGCATCAAGCAGGGCGGCGCAAAGTATGACTGGGTTTCCGGCCTGCAGGTCGGCATTGCTAACCTCGGCAACAGCCTGGCGGCGGTGAAGAAGCTGGTCTTCGAACAGGGCGCGATTGGCCAGCAGCAGCTGGCGGCAGCGCTGGCCGATGACTATGAGGGCCTTACCCACGAGCAGCTGCGCCAGCGCCTGATCAACGGCGCGCCGAAGTACGGTAACGACGACGACAGCGTGGATCTCCTGCTGGCGCGCGCCTATCAAACCTACATCGAAGAGCTGAAGCAGTACCACAACCCGCGCTACGGCCGCGGCCCGATTGGCGGTAATTACTATGCGGGCACGTCGTCTATCTCCGCGAACGTGCCGTTTGGCGCGGCGACGATGGCAACGCCGGACGGTCGTAAGGCATATACCCCGCTGGCGGAAGGCGCAAGCCCGTCGTCCGGTACCGACCACCTCGGCCCGACGGCGGTTATCGGCTCCGTGGGCAAGCTGCCGACCGAGGCGATTCTCGGCGGCGTGCTGCTGAACCAGAAGCTGAACCCGTCGACGCTGGAAAACGACGGCGACCGTCAGAAGCTGATGGTGCTGCTGCGCACCTTCTTCGAGGTGCATAAAGGCTGGCACATTCAGTACAACATCGTCTCGCGCGAAACGCTGCTGGAAGCGAAGAAGCACCCTGACCAGTATCGCGACCTGGTGGTGCGCGTAGCGGGCTACTCGGCGTTCTTCACCGCCCTGTCGCCGGACGCGCAGGACGATATCATCGCCCGTACTGAGCATACATTGTAACGCGTTATCCCCTCTCTCCTGAGGGTGAGGGGAAATGCGCACGCTGATGCCCTCACCCCGGCCCTCTCCCACGGGGAGAGGGAGAAAAACTAAAAACGGTAACCTCGGTTGCCGTTTTGCTTTTACTTTCGAATGAAATAAATTTGTGCTCCCCGTCACCTTGTTATTAGAATGTTTCAAAACGAAGTGACTCTGGAGCACAGTATGACCGTAAAAGTTATCGTCACCGATATGGACGGTACTTTCCTGGATGACGCCAAGCAGTACGATCGCGACCGCTTCCAGGCACAGTTCGCGCAGCTTAAGGCGCGCAATATTGAATTTGTTGTCGCCAGCGGCAACCAGTATTACCAGCTCATCTCCTTCTTCCCGGAACTCAAAGCGCAGATCTCCTTCGTGGCGGAAAACGGCGCGCTGGTCTTCGACCGCGGCGAACAGATTTTCCACGGCGAGCTGACGAAGCACGAGTCGCAGATCGTGATTGGCGAGCTGCTGAAAGATAAAGGACTGAACTTCGTGGCCTGCGGGCTGGAAAGCGCCTACGTCAGCGACAAGGCGCCAGACGCGTTCGTGGCGCTGATGTCGAAACACTATCACCGCTTAAAGCGCATCAGCGATTACCGTGAAATCGACGACGTGCTGTTCAAGTTCTCCCTGAACCTGCCGGACAGCGATATCCCGAACCTCGTTGATAAGCTGCACGTCTCGCTCGACGGCATTATGAAGCCGGTGACCAGCGGCTTTGGCTTTGTCGATTTAATCATTCCCGGCCTGCACAAAGCCAACGGCATCAGCCGCCTGCTCAAGCGCTGGAACGTCTCCCCGCAGGAATGCGTGGCGATCGGCGACAGCGGCAACGATGCGGAAATGCTGAAGCTGGTGAAGTACTCCTTTGCCATGGGCAACGCGGCAGAGAGCATTAAAGAAATCAGCCGCTACGGCACCGACGACAACAACCATCAGGGCGCGCTGAACGTCATTCAGGCCGTGCTCGACAACCATTCTCCGTTCGACGCCTGACCCCTTTCCAGCCGGAGCCCCGCTCCGGCCCTTCACTCTTTTTCCATCCTGTGCTGCCCATCAAGTTTTTAAACTTGCATTAACTTATTTTTAACTTAAAGTATCGTTTGTAGATACTTTTACTTTCGAATGAAAGATGCGAGGCGGTTATGACGATGACGTTTACCAGTGAAACATTGCCTGCGGACCACAAGGCGGCAATCCGTCAGATGAAGCGCGAGCTGCGGGCGCAAATCGGCGACGTGCAGGCGGTGTTCGACAGGCTCAGCGACAAAATTGCCACCCGCGTGGCGGAAATCAACGGGCTGAAAAACAAAGGCCAGGACGTCTGGCCGGTAATTCCGTTTGCTGACGTGAAAAACGGGCGCATCACCGCAGAGCAGCGCGAGGCGGTTAAGCGCCGGGGCTGCGCGGTGATCAAGGGTCATTTCCCGCGCGAGCAGGCGCTGGCGTGGGATAAATCGATGCTCGACTACCTCGATCTGAACAGGTTCGACGAGGTGTACAAAGGCCCGGGCGATAACTTCTTCGGCACGCTGACGGCTTCGCGCCCGGAGATTTACCCGATCTACTGGTCACAGGCGCAGATGCAGGCGCGCCAGAGTGAAGAGATGGCGCAGGTGCAATCGTTCCTGAACCGCTTGTGGACGTTCGAAAGCAACGGCAAGCAGTGGTTCAACCCGGACGTCAGCGTGATTTATCCGGATCGCATCCGCCGCCGCCCGCCGGGAACGACGTCTAAAGGGCTGGGGGCGCATACCGACTCCGGCGCGCTGGAGCGCTGGCTGCTTCCGGCGTATCAGCAGGTTTTCGCCCGCGTCTTTGACGGCAACGTTGAGCAATACGATCCTTGGAACGCGGCGCACCGTACCGAAGTGGAAGAGTACACCGTAGATAACACCACCAAATGCTCGGTGTTCCGCACCTTCCAGGGCTGGACGGCGCTGTCGGACATGATCCCCGGTCAGGGCCTGCTGCACGTGGTGCCGATCCCGGAAGCGATGGCCTATATTCTGCTGCGCCCGCTGCTGGACGATGTTCCCGAGGACGAGCTGTGCGGCGTCGCGCCGGGGCGCGTGCTGCCGATTTCCGAGAAGTGGCACCCGCTACTCATTGAAGCGCTGACCAGCATTCCGGCGCTGGACGCGGGCGATTCCGTCTGGTGGCACTGCGACGTGATCCACTCCGTGGCGCCGGTGGAAAACCAGCAGGGCTGGGGGAACGTGATGTATATTCCGGCCGCGCCGATGTGCGAGAAGAACCTCGCCTACGCGAAGAAGGTTAAGGAAGCGCTGGAGGCCGGAGCGTCGCCGGGGGATTTCCCGCGTGAGGATTACGAAACCACCTGGCAGGACCGCTTCACCGTGAACGACCTGAATATTCACGGCAGGCGCGCGCTGGGCATGGCCTAATCGTCGTAAAGCCCTTCCCGCTCAACGGCGGTGCGTCGTTTCCCCTGACGTATCCGCCGCACCGATTCCCGCACCGCCAGCGTGCCGTTCAGCAGCAATGTCCCCACCGGCGCGTCCGGGCGCATCAGCCGCTGCTGGAGCATGTGCACCGCTTCGGTGCCCAGCTCGTCGCGCGGGACGAGTACCGCGGTCAGCGGCACGTCCTGAATCGCCGCCAGGTTAAACCCGTCGATGCTCATCACCGAGACATCCTGCGGAACCCGCAGCCCGTGATGTTGCAGCGCGCTGATAGCGCCCGCCGCCATAAAATCGCCGCCGACCAGAAACGCCGTGGGTAACTCTTTTCCCTGCCGCTGCCCGAGCCATTCGCTGACCGCGCGTTCGCTCTCTTTCGCGCTGAAGCTTTGTACCTCCAGCAGATCGCGTTTGTCGTCGAAGCGCAAATTATGCGTGCGCCACGCATCGCGGATCCCCGACAGGCGCAGCTCCATGGTATAGCGCCGCAGACAGAGCACGGTCATCACCTCACGGTGCCCCATCTCGAACAGATACTCCGCCGCTCTCTCGCCAATGGAACGGTGATCCGGCGCAACGGCAGGCAGGCGCATATGCCGATCGCGGCAGTTGATGAGCATGCACGGCTTGCCCACGTCGACCGCCAGATCGTGAATGTGCGGATCGTCAATGCCCAGCAGAATGGCGGCCTGGGTATCCGGCTCGTTCATGCGCGTCAGAAACAGCTGGGCGTCGCCGTCGTTTTCCTCCAGCGCGCAGTAGCGCAGGCGCACCTCGTGCGAGGCCAGCGCCTTGCCCACGCTCTGGATCACGCGGTAGTAGAAGATGTCGGACCGCTCGTCAAACGCCCGCTGCGGCGCGAAGACCACCAGGCTGTTGAGCAGCAGCCGCCCCGCCGCCAGACCGTCCATCACGCCCAGCTCCCGCGCGCAGGCCAGCACTTTTGCCCGCGCGCGTTCGCTGGTGTTGGCTTTGCCCGCCAGCACGCGCGAAACGGTGCTGATCGACAGCTGCGTGCGCTCAGCGATCTGGGTAATTTTTAGCCTTTTATCCATTTTGTGATCTGGCTCCGGTTGTGTCGTGAAAATTTTTTCATATCGCCGCCAATGCTCAATAACTTAGCTCCTGAGGCCACGAGCGATCAATCACAAAGGATCATGAAAAGTTTTGCATAAAATCCCCTGTTGTCCAGCCAATTTCTCCCCTACTGTGCAGTTATCACACAAAACGCATCAAATTGGTATAACAGGTTTAATGTATAAAACCGTTACCATTCAGCGAAATATAAAAATGTGTGTGACAACTTACTTTCTCTATCCTGCCGTCCGTCTTGTGGAGATCAAAATGAGTCAGGACATCAATACACCTCTTGCGGCAAGCAAAACCCGCCGCGTAATTAAGAACCTGCGCTGGTACGTTCTGGTGCTGTTTTTACTCGGCGTAACCGTGAACTACATTACCCGAAACTCGCTGGGCATCCTCGCGCCGGAGCTGAAAGAGAGCCTCGGGATCACCACCGAGCAATACTCCTGGATCGTTGGCGCGTTCCAGATCGCCTACACCATTTTCCAGCCCCTGTGCGGCTGGCTGATTGACGTGATTGGCCTGAAGATTGGCTTTATGGTCTGCGCCGGGATCTGGGCGCTGATGTGTATCTTCCACGCGGGCGCCGGAACCTGGCTGCACCTGGCTATCCTGCGCTTCTTTATGGGCGCGTCGGAAGCCGCCGCAACGCCCGCTAACGCCAAAACCATCGGTGAATGGTTCCCGAAATCGGAACGTCCCGTCGCCGCAGGCTGGGCAGGCGTCGGCTTCTCCGTCGGGGCAATGCTGGCTCCGCCGATTATCTATTTTGCCCACGCCTCCTTCGGCTGGCAGGGCGCGTTTATGTTTACCGGCGTGCTGGCGCTGCTGTGGGTTGCCCTGTGGTGGATCTTCTACCACAACCCGGAGCAGCACCCGAACCTCGGCAAGGAGGAGCTGGCCTTTATCAAGCAGGATAACGAACCGCCTGCGGTCAAACTGCCGTTCCTTACCGCGCTGAAAACCGTCTCAAAGAATAAACGGTTCTACGGTATCGCCATTCCGGCCTTTATGGCGGAACCGGCCTGGGCGGTGCTGAGCTTCTGGGTGCCGCTCTATCTGGCGAAAGAGCACGGCATGGACCTGAAGCAGATCGCGATGTTCGCCTGGCTGCCGTTCCTCGCCGCCGACCTCGGCAGCGTGGCGAGCGGCTACCTGACGCGCCTCTACACCCGCTGGTTCGGCTGCTCCCGCGTGAACTCGGTGGTTGCCAGCTCCGTTACCGGCGCGTTCCTGATGATTTCGCTGGGCATCGTGGCGATTACCCGCGACCCGTATATCACCATCGTGCTGATCTCCATCGGCGGATTCGGGCACCAGATCATCTCCTGCATGCTCAGCGCGCTGGTCGTGGAGTCATTCGACAAAGGCCAGATGGCGACCGTCAACGGCATGCGCGGCTCGGCGGCGTGGATTGCCAGCTTCCTGTTCTCCCTTTTGATTGGGGTCACCGCCGACAAAATCGGCTTTAACCCGCTCTTTATCGCCATGGGCTTCTTTGACCTGATTGGCGCTGTTTTCCTGGTGGCATTTATTGCTGAACGTCGCGCCAAGCGCGCCTGATAGTGGATGTATTGCATATGAAAACCCTGAAAAACTGGACCGTAGATAAGCAGTCGGCAAACCATCTTGAGCTGCTGGTCGACAATCAACACCGCCTGTGCCTGTACGTGCTGGAGGAGAACCTGTTCCGCGTGCTGATCAAGCGCAGGGGCGAACTGGCGCTGGACCGCACCTGGAGCATCGCGCCGGACAAGGACGTGCCGTGGGAAGGCCGCCGCCGCGACGACCTGAGCGGCTTCACCTGCCCCGCCTGGACATTAACGCAGCGCGACGACGTGCTGATGGTGGAAACCCAAAACCTGCGCGTTACCGTCCACCAGCCGCTGTGGCTGGAGTGGCACTACCGCAACGACGCGGATGAATGGCAGCCGCTGGCCAACGATCGCCCCACCAGCGCGTACCTGCTAAATGCCCACGGCGACGGCGTGGCGCATTACCTGAGCCGCCGCAGGGACGAGCGTTTTTACGGTCTCGGCGAAAAAGCGGGCGACCTGCAGCGCAACGGCAAACGCTACGAGATGCGTAACCTCGACGCGATGGGCTACAACGCCGCCAGCACCGACCCGCTCTACAAGCACATTCCGTTCACCCTCACCCGCCGCGACGACGTGAGCTACGGCCTGTTTTACGACAACCTCAGCAGCTGCTGGCTGGACCTGGGCAACGAAATCGACAACTACCACACCGCCTACCGCCGCTGGCAGGCGGAAGCGGGCGACATCGACTACTACATCTTTACCGGCAGGCGCGCGCTGGACGTTACCAAGTCTTTCGTGCGCCTGACCGGGAAAACGCTGTTCGGGCCGAAGTGGAGCCTGGGCTACAGCGGCTCGACCATGCACTACACCGACGCGCCGGACGCGCAGAACCAGCTGATGAACTTCATCCGACTGTGCGAAGAGCACGCCATTCCGTGCGATTCGTTCCAGCTCTCTTCCGGCTATACCTCCATTAACGGCAAGCGCTACGTCTTCAACTGGAACTACGACAAGGTGCCGCAGCCGAAGGTGATGAGCCAGGCCTTCCACGACGCCGGGCTGAAGCTTGCCGCCAACATCAAGCCGTGCCTGCTGCAGGATCACCCGCGCTATGGCGAAGTGGCGGAGAGCGGCCTGTTCATCCGTGATTCAGAAACCGATGCGCCGGAGCGCTCCAGCTTCTGGGATGACGAAGGCTCGCACCTCGACTTTACCAACCCGCAGACGGTGAAGTGGTGGCAGAACGGCGTCACCACGCAGCTGCTGGAAATGGGCATCGATTCCACCTGGAACGACAACAACGAGTTTGAGGTGTGGGACGGCGAAGCGCGGTGCTTTGGCTTCGGCAGGGAGATCGCCATCAAGCAAATCCGCCCGGTGATGCCGCTGCTGATGATGCGCGCCTCGCTGGAAGCGCAGCAGCGCTTTGCGCCGGAGAAGCGTCCATACTTAATTTCCCGCTCCGGCTGCGCGGGGATGCAGCGCTACGTTCAGACCTGGAGCGGCGATAACCGCACCAGCTGGGAGACGCTGCGCTACAACACCCGCATGGGGCTGGGGATGAGCCTGTCCGGCCTGTTCAACGTCGGGCACGACGTCGGCGGCTTCTCGGGCGATAAGCCGGACGCCGAGCTGTTCGTGCGCTGGGTGCAAAACGGCGTGATGCACCCGCGCTTTACCATTCACTCGTGGAACGATGATTGCACCGTGAACGAGCCGTGGATGTACCCGGGCGTCACGCCTGCCATTCGCGGCGCGATTGAGCTGCGCTATCGCCTGCTGCCGTATCTTTATACCCTGCTCTGGCAGGCCCACGCCGACGACGAGCCGATGCTGCGCCCGACCTTCCTCGATCACGAGCACGACGCGCAGACGTTTGAAGAGTGCGACGATTTCCTGCTGGGCCGCGACCTGCTGGTGGCGAGCGTCATTGAGGCCGGACAGCGCGAGCGCCGCGTCTGGCTGCCGGATAACGAAACCGGCTGGTACGATTTTTACACCCACGAGTGGTTCTCCGGCGGCCAGTGGATTACGCGCGACGCGCCGCTGGAAAAGCTTCCGCTGCTGGTGCGCGCCGGTGCGGGCCTGCCGCTGAGCGAACGCATTACGCACGTGAGCGCTGAAAAAGACGATACCCGCGAGCTGAAGCTGTTCCCGGTGAAAGGGGTGGGCACCACGTCCGGCCTGCTGTTTGAAGATGACGGCGAAAGCTGGGGCTACCAGCACGGCAATGCACTGTGGATCGAGTGGGAAATGGCGTGCGATGGCGCAACCATCAACCTGAAGGTGAACGCGCGCGGCGACTATCGTCCGGCGTGGAACGCGCTGAAGGTGTCGTTACCGGCGGGAGAAAAACGTACGCTGCTGGTGAACGGAGTTGAAGGGGATGAGTGGGTGGTGTAGTGCGGCCTGATGCCCTCACCCTAACCCTCTCCCACGGGGAGAGGGAATAGAATGTAGGCCGGGTAAGGCGAAGCCGCCACCCGGCTTTTTTTAATTCTCGATACCTTTGCTACGCAGGTAATCTTCGTAATTACCGGTGAAGTCCACCACGCGCTCTGGCGTAATTTCAATCACGCGGGTCGCCAGCGAGCTGACGAACTCACGGTCGTGAGAGACGAAGATCAGCGTGCCCTGGTACATCTCCAGCGCCATGTTCAGCGATTCGATAGATTCCATATCCAGGTGGTTTGTGGGTTCATCCATTACCAGGATATTCGGTTTTTCCATCATCAGCTTGCCGAACAGCATGCGGCCTTTCTCACCACCGGAAAGCACTTTTGCAGGCTTTTTGATGTCGTCCTGGCTGAACAGCAGACGACCCAGAATGCTGCGCACCGCCTGCTCGTCGTCACCTTCCTGCTTCCACTGGCTCATCCAGTCAAAGACGGTCAGATCGTTTTCAAACGCGTACTCGTGGTCCTGCGCGTAGTAGCCAATCTGCGCGTTCTCGGACCACTTAACGGTACCGGTGTCCGGCTGCAGTTCGCCGACCAGCGTTTTCAGCATGGTGGATTTACCCACGCCGTTCGCGCCGAGGATGGCAATCTTCTCGCCCACTTCCAGCAGCAGGTTGAAGTTTTTAAACAGCGGGCCGCTTTCAAAACCTTTCGACAGCGCTTCCACTTCCAGCGCGTTACGGAACAACTTCTTGTCCTGCTCGAAGCGGATGAACGGGTTCTGACGGCTGGAAGCCTTAACTTCATCCAGCTTGATTTTGTCAATCTGGCGGGCGCGAGAGGTCGCCTGACGCGATTTAGAGGCGTTGGCGCTAAAGCGGCTAACGAAGGACTGCAGGTCCGCGATCTGCGCTTTTTTCTTGGCGTTATCGGCCAGCAGACGCTCGCGCGCCTGGGTCGCCGCCGTCATGTATTCGTCGTAGTTGCCCGGATAAACGCGCAGCTCGCCGTAGTCCAGATCCGCCATGTGCGTACAGACCATGTTCAGGAAGTGACGGTCGTGCGAGATGATGATCATGGTGCTGTCGCGATCGTTCAGCGTCTGCTCCAGCCAGCGGATGGTGTCGATGTCCAGGTTGTTCGTCGGTTCATCGAGCAGCAGGATGTCCGGGTTCGAGAACAGCGCCTGCGCCAGCAGGACGCGCAGCTTCCAGCCCGGCGCCACTTCGCTCATCGGCCCGTAGTGCTGTTCAACCGGAATGCCCACGCCCAGCAGCAGCTCGCCCGCACGCGCTTCCGCAGAGTAACCGTCCATTTCGCCGTACTGCGTTTCCAGGTCGGCAACCTTGTAGCCGTCCTCTTCGCTCATTTCGGCCAGGGCGTAGATGCGATCGCGCTCCTGCTTCACTTCCCACAGCTCCGCGTGCCCCATGATCACGGTGTCGAGCACGGTGAACTCTTCGAAGGCAAACTGATCCTGACGCAGCTTACCGATGCGCTCGTTAGGATCGAGCGACACGTTGCCGAGCGTCGGCTCCAGGTCGCCGCCGAGGATTTTCATAAAGGTGGATTTTCCGCTACCGTTGGCGCCAATCAGGCCGTAACGGTTGCCGCCGCCAAATTTGACGGAAATGTTTTCGAACAGCGGCTTACTGCCAAACTGCATAGTGACGTTGCTGGTAACTAACACGGGGAGATTCCTGCGAAAAGTGTGATAAACGCGGCATTATGCCACAATTCCGAAATGAGATCCCGTGTTGCAGCCATCCACTAAACTTTAACAAATTCGAAAAAAATGTGATTTCGTACACATCTGAATTCCCTGTGGGCAGGAATGCACATATAATGCGCTCCCATCACAGATTCAGACTTCTCAACTAACCGCCAGAGTGGCAAAGATACCTCGCATAACATGAACATGAAATTAACAACGCTTTTTGCGGCGGCGTTAGCCGTAGTAGGTTTTTGCAAAACCGCTTCTGCGGTAACGTATCCTCTGCCGACAGACGGTAGCCGTCTGGTAGGTGAAAACCAGGTGGTGACGGTGCCGGAAGGCAACACCCAGCCGCTGGAGTATTTTGCCGCGCAGTATCAGCTCGGCCTGTCCAACATGCTGGAAGCAAACCCGGGCGTTGACCCGTACCTGCCAAAAGCGGGGACCGTGCTGAATATCCCTCAGCAGCTGATCCTCCCGGATACAGTTCATGAAGGTATCGTGATCAACAGCGCGGAAATGCGCCTGTACTACTACCCGAAAGGCACCAACACCGTGATCGTGCTGCCAATCGGTATTGGCCAGCTGGGTAAAGACACCCCGCTGAACTGGACCACCAAAGTTGAGCGCAAGAAAGCGGGCCCAACCTGGACGCCAACCGCCAAAATGCACGCGGAATATATCGCTGCGGGCGAGCCGCTGCCAGCGGTAGTGCCTGCCGGCCCGGATAACCCGATGGGCCTGTACGCGCTGTATATTGGCCGTCTGTACGCTATCCACGGCACCAACGCCAACTTCGGCATCGGCCTGCGCGTCAGCCACGGCTGCGTGCGTCTGCGTAACGAAGACATCAAGTTCCTGTTCGACAACGTGCCGGTCGGTACGCGCGTGCAGTTCATCAACGAACCGGTGAAAGCGACCTCTGAACCCGACGGTAGCCGCTACATTGAAGTGCACAACCCGCTGTCCACCAGCGAAGACCAGATCAACAACAACGAAATCGTGCCAATCACCCTGAACAGCGCGGTGCAGGCCGTGACCTCTCAGGCTGACGTCGAGACGACAATCGTTGACCAGGCCGTTCAGAACCGCTCCGGTATGCCGGTGCGTTTGAACTAACAGAGAAACATGAAAAAAGCGGGCCTCGGTGCCCGCTTTTTTTTATCCGTTATTGACGATCACAATCCCGCCGTGGTCGTAACGATAGTGGCAGTGCGCGTACTCCAGCGGCGTACCGTCCTCAAGATAGATCACCTGCTCCACCTCCAGCACCGGATCGGTCTGCTCGCAGACCAAATGCTGCATGTCCAGTTCGTTGGGCTTTAGCGCCCGCACCACCCGATACGAGCCCATTATTTTCAGCCCCAGCGTCTCCTGCACGTACTGGAACACCGAGCTTTCAAGGTGGCTCTTGTTCAGCCCCGGCACCAGGTTCAGCGGCATCACGGTGGAGTCCAGCGACATCGGCTCGCCGTTCAGAAGGCGCAGGCGGATAAAATCATAGATCGGCGCATCGGCGTTAATCATCAGCGAGGCCTGCTCCTTCTCGTTGGGGAAGCGGAGTTCGAAGTGGACCACCTGGCTGGTGACCGTGCCCAGATGCGCCCAGGTTTTGGTGGCGCCAAAGTAGTCGCTGCCGGAGAGATCCCACTGCGAAAGCTGGAGGAAATTTTTGCGGATAAAGGTCCCCTGCCCCTGGCGGGTATAGACCAGCCCTTCAACGATCAGCTGGCGCATCGCCTGCTGGATGGTCATCCGGCTGGTGCTGAACTCCGCCGCCAGCGCAAACTGGTCCGGTAGCGGTTCATTGGCGGCATACTGCTGGCTAATAATGCGTTTCTTGATTTCCCGCGCTATGGTGATGTACTTCGCCGCCATCGCCCTTTCCTTATGGTTAGTTCGCTATCTCACTGTTTTTCAATGCCACTCGCTCGGCAATCTTGAGGAAAGGCAGGTAGAAGAATACACCAAATACGATGATTGCCAACTGCACCACTACCGCGCGCCAGTCTCCGGCCGTTGCCAGCCAGGCGCTGAGGACGGGCGGCGTGGTCCATGGGATCATCACCACGCAGCGCGACATCAGCCCGAGCGTGGTACACAGCCAGGCAAACCAGATGCCGATGGCGGGCAGCAGCACGAACGGGATCATCAGCGGCAGGTTGAACACGATCGGCAGGCCGAAAATCACCGGCTCGTTGATGTTAAACAGCCCGGGTGCCAGCGACAGACGCGCCACCTGCTTCGCCGACTGCTGGCGCGAGAAGACGAAGATGGCGATCAGCAGCGAAATGGTGCTGCCCGTCCCGCCCACCATGCCGAAGGTCGGCACAAAGATGTTGTTAATGATATGCGGGATCGGCTGGCCGTTGGCGAACGCCAGCATATTCTCGTTGGTATTAATCAGCAGGAACGGTTCCAGAATCACGCTGTTCACCACCGACTGGTGAATACCCAGCGTGAACAGGAAATTGCCGAAGCTGTAGATAAAAATGGTGCCCGGCAGGCTGGTGTTGATCAGCCGCAGCGGCTGCTGAATAAACGTGGTGATCAGGTGGATCAGATCCGTATGCAGCACGTTGGCCAGCACCGCCGCCAGCACGGCGAACAGCGAGAGCGTGATGATTGTCGGGATCAGCGCGGTGAATGATTTGCTCACCGCCGGAGGCACGTTTTCCCCCAGCGAAATGTGCAGCGCCTTCAGCCGCGAGATGGCGATAAAGATCTCCGTCGACAGCAGGCCAATCAGCACGCCGGCGAAAATCCCCGTGCTGCCGATATTGCCAAACGACAGCACCTGCCCCACGCTTACCGCGCTCTGGCTGCCGACGGGCGTCAGCTGAAGCTGCATCGGCATCATGATGATAAAGCTGCTGACGGCGATAACCACTGCCGAGACCGGATTGTCGAAATCTTTGTTGCGCGCCAGCGACCAGGCAATCATCGGCGCCAGCAGCAGCGCGGCGATGTTCAGCGTGCCGTTGATAATCGCCTCGCCCCACACCTTAAACTGCGCGAGCGCGTCGCCGTGCAGAACCCAGGGAAACACCACGTTATTTACCAGCACCGCGAGCCCGGCGAGGATAAAAATCGGCATGACCGTGGCGAAGGCGTCGCGCAGGGAGCGAAGGTGTACCTGGTTTGCCAGGCGCGCGGAAAACTCAACAAATCTGTCGATAAAGGACTGCATGTTCGGTGTAATTTTTGCTTCAGACATAGCGGATATTCCCATCAATCAGTCACAAAAACGGCCCGGCAGCGTACGGCTTACATCTCGCGTCCGTTGGTATGGATAACCTGCTTCAGCCACGCGTAGCTTTTCTTCGGCACGCGCTTCAGGTCTTTCAGGTCGTGGTTTTCGCGGTTCACATAGACCACGCCGTAGCGCTTGCGCATGTCCCCCTGCGAGCTAAGGATGTCAATCAGGCCCCAGCCGAGGTAGCCCATCACCTCTGCGCCGTCTTCGAAGATCGCTGCCTTCATGGCCTCAATGTGCGCGCGGTGATAGTCGACGCGGTAATCGTCTTCAATCGGATTGACGCCGTCCCAGGACTCAATCACGCCGATGCCGTTTTCAATCGGGAACACCGGCATACGCCAGTCGTTGGCATAGCGGGTGATGATGGTGCGAAAGCCCAGCGGGTCGATCTGCCAGTTCCACTCGGTGGCCTGAAGGTACGGGTTATTTTTCTCGCCGTGCTGGAGGTAGTAGTTGACCGGCGTGCCTTCCGGGATGGCGTCGCTGTCCAGCGTTTTGCTGGCGTAGTAGCTAAAGGCCATGTAGTCGTTTTTGGTGCGCGCGAACAGCGCCAGATCCTCGGCGCGGTAGATATCGCCAAAGCCTTCCTGCTCCACAACGGCCATCACCGCCGGGCTGTAGCCCTGACCGGCAAAGACGCGCAGCAGGTTCTGGTTGAGGAATTCGTCGTACTGCTGGGCGCAGAAGATGTCGCGCGGCCTGCAGGTGGCCGGGTAGATCAGCTGGTGCGCCAGCATGCCGCCCATCAGCTGGCCCGGACTGGTCTGATGGAGATACTCGGTCAGCGCCATGTGCGCCACCATCGTGTGGTGCTGTAATTCATACAGCTCGCGCAGGGTTTCCTCCCCTTTCATATAGCCGGAAATGCGAAACGCTATCGGCATGTGGAAAATGTTCTGCTCGTTGAAGGTCAGCCAGTACTTCACCCGGTCGCCGAAGCAGTCGATCATCTTTTTGCCGTAGCGGATGAAGGCCTCCATCACCCGGCGATCGTTAAAGCCGTTGTACTCCTGCGCCAGCGCCAGCGGCATATCAAAGTGGTAGAGGCAGATCATCGGCTCAATGCCGCGGGCGATCAGATCGTCGATAAAGCGGTCGTAAAAGGCGATACCTTCGTCGTTAAACGCGCCGTCGCCCTGCGGGCAGACGCGGCTCCAGGAGATCTGGAAGCGGTAGCAGTTCATGCCGAGATCCTGCATCAGGTCGAAGTCTTCCCGATAGCGGTGGTAGGAGTCGGTGGCGACCTTCCAGTCGGAGACGTTTTCCCCGGCCTCGCGAATGTCGTATACGGACATCCCCTTCCCGCCCTCGTTCCACGCCCCTTCCGTCTGCATGCTGGAAACGGAGTTGCCCCATAAAAAGTTGGCTGGCAGTGATTGATTCATGTTCTACCCTCATATGACTAGTCATTTAAATTTCATGACTAGTCATATAGCTAAAGATGAAAAATCAATCAAAGACCGGGATCGTTTTTTGTGAGGAGGATTGAATAATCAGGGGGAAATTCGCCCCGGTAAGCGCAAGCGCCACCGGGGGAGGGAGGTTACTGCTGCGCTAACTGGTTGCGACGGTATTCGCCCTGACGCTCCAGCATCCAGCCGGGATATTCGCGCGGCAGCGCGCTGACGGCATCGAGCTGCTTCAGTTCGTCTTCGCTGAGCTGAATGCCCGTGGCGGCAAGGTTGTCGTCCAGCTGGTCGACGCGTTTGGCCCCGATGATGACGCTGGTGACCGCCTTCTGGTGCAGCAGCCAGGCCAGCGCGATTTGCGCGACGGAAACGCCCTTGCTTTCGGCGATAGATCGCATCACGTCCACGCAGTCGAAGGCGCGATCTTTATTGACCGGCGGGAAGTCAAACTCCAGGCGACGGCTGCCCGCTTCGCTCGTTCCGTCGCGGCCATATTTCCCGCTCAGCAGCCCGCCCGCCAGCGGGCTCCAGACCATCAGCCCCACGCCCTCGCTCTGCATCATCGGCACCAGCTCGCGCTCCAGATCGCGCCCGGCGATGGTGTAGTAAGCCTGAAGCGACGCAAACCGCGACAGCCCGAGACGCTCGGAAATCCCCAGCGCTTTGGCAATCTGCCACGCCGCCCAGTTAGAGACGCCGACGTAGCGCACGTGGCCGTGCTGCACCAGGTTATCCAGCGCGTAAAGCGTCTCTTCGACTGGCGTTGCCGGGTCGAAGCCGTGCAGCTGATAGAGATCGATGTGATCGAGCTGCAGGCGGCGCAGGCTCTCTTTGGCGCTGTTGATGATGTGATAGCGCGAGCTGCCGCGCGAGTTCACTCCCGCCGTGCCCGTCTCGCCGAAAGCCTTGGTGGCGACCACCACGTTTTCACGCGGGACCTTCAGGTTTTTCAGCGCCTGGCCGAGGATCTCCTCTGAGCGCCCTTCCGAGTAGACGTCGGCGGTGTCGATAAAGTTGATCCCCGCGTCCAGGGCGCGGCCCACCAGCCGTTCGGCATCGCTTTGCTGCAGCTGGCCAATCTTGCCCCACATGCCGCCTTCACCGCCGAAGGTCATGGTGCCGAGGCAAAGTTCAGAAACAAACAGGCCGGTGTTGCCCAGTTTTTGATATCGCATAAGACATTCCTCGCATTTCGTTTGGGTGCCTGATAGTTATACCCGCCGCTCAGCCATCGCGAATGTGGCGTTCCTGTCCGTTTCTTGCCCAATTCTCTGAATCGTTACGCGCGCGGCGCGTCGCCGAAGACCTTGTAATCCGGCAATTGCACCTGCTGATACGGCTCCCAGCCGCCGCCGAGCGCCTTGTAGAGCGCCACCAGGTCGAGCGAACTCTGCACCTGCGCCTGGGCGCGCTGCTGCTGGGCCTGCGCCAGCTGGCGCTGGGCGTCGAGCACGTCGATAAAGCTGGCAATCCCCTGCCGGTAGCTGTCGCTCGCTAAATCAAACGCGTTTTGCAGCGCGTCGATGGTTTTTGCCAGCCCCGCCTCGCGCTGCTGGTCGGTGCGGTAGCTGACGAGCGCGTTCTCCACGTCCCCGAGCGCGGTCAGCACCGTCTGGCGATAGTCCAGCACCGCCGCCCCCTGCTGCGCCCGCGCGACCTTCACGCTGGAGACCAGCCGTCCCCCCTGGAAAATGGGGATCGAAACCTGCGGCCCGAAGCTGTAGAAGTGGCTGCTCCAGTCGGTTAGCCAGTTGGTTTCGCTGTTGCGCAGGCCAAACTGCCCGGAAAGGGTGAAGCTGGGGAAAAGCTGCGCCACCGACACGCCGATCTGCGCCGTGGCGGCGTGGAGATTTGCCTCCGCCTCGCGCACGTCCGGGCGACGACGCGCCAGCGTAGACGGAATGCCCGTCTGCACGATATCCGGCAGCGCGGGCATCGGCTGGGCCGAGCGTAGCTCCGCGTCCAGCGCGCCCGGCGGCTTGCCGAGCAGGATCGCCAGGCCGTTCATCGCCTGCCGCTCCTGCGCCTGGTACTGCGGCAGCTGCGCCTCAAGATTGCCGAGCTGGGCCCGGGCGTTTTCCACGTCCATCTGCGGCGACAGCCCGCCGCGCTGGCGGCTTTCGGTGAGGTCCAGCGTCTGCTGCGCGCTCTCAATCTGGGTGTTGAGCGTGGCGATGATGCTTTGCGCGCCGCGCAGCTGTAGCCAGGCGCGCGCCACCTCCGCTTCCAGCGATACCAGCGCGTCGTTACGCTGCTCAATCGCCGCTTTCTGCTGCGCCTCGGCGGCCTCAACCTGGCGGCGCACCTTGCCCCACAGGTCAATCTCCCACTGGGCGTCAAAGCTGCCCTGGTAGAGGTTAATCGGCTGCGTCAGCGGCCCCAGCGCGCCTTTCAGGTTGGGATCGATGCCATCCACCTGGTCATATACGCCGTGGGACTTCAGCTCACCTTCCAGCCCGAGCTGCTGTCGCGTGGCCTGCAGACTGCCGTTTACCGACGGGTAAAACGCGCCCCCGGCCTGGTTAATCTGCTCGCGCGCCCCGGCGATGCGCAGCACCGTTTGCTGCAGGGATAAGTTCCCGGCAATGGCGCGCTCAATCAGGCCGTCGAGCTGCGGCGAGCCGAAGGTTTGCCACCAGCGCGGGTTGGTGGCCGCGGTCGACGTTTTTGACTTCACGCCGCTATCCTCCGGGTCGTTCCAGCGGGCGGGCGCCTGCGGCGCGGGCGGCTGGTAGTCCGGCCCGACGGCGCAGCCCACCAGCAGCATCATTATCATCAGAGGGTGTAAACGTCTGTGTATCATCAGTGTGCTCCTGCACTCCCCTCGCTCTTAACCGGCGAGAGCAACAAACAAAACGGAATCAGCAGCAAGGCCACGGTGCTCAGGAGGGTGAAGACGTCGATGTAGGCCAGAAAGCGCGACTGTTCGATCATGGTCTGGTACATGCGCCCGGTGGCGATGCCCGTCGGGTCACCAACCTGGGTGGTGAAGTTCTGAATGGCCTGGGCGCTTTCACGGATCGCCAGCTGGAACTGCTCGCTAAACGGCGACGCGTGGTACGCCAGATGCGCGCTGTGCGCCTGAGAGCGCTCGGTGATCGCCGCCGTAGAAAGCGAGATGCCAATCGACCCCGCCACGTTGCGGAACATGGTGAACAGCGCCGCGGCGTCGGCGTTGAGCCGCCTCGGAATCGAGATAAAGGCGATGGTGGTGAGCGGCACAAACAGGAACCCGAGCCCGATCGACTGGGCGCTGCGGAACAGGACCAGCGTCTCGAAGTCGATATCCGGCGTCAGCGTGCGCGACCAGAAGAACGACGCCGCCAGGCAGGTAAAGCCAAAGGCGATGATCCAGCGCGTCTGCACGATGGGCATCAGCTTCAGCACCAGCGGGATGGTCAGCACGATCAGCACCGCGCCGGGCGACAGCACTAGCCCGGACCACGTGGCCGTGTAGCCCAAATCCTGCTGCGCCAGCTGCGGGATCACCACCGAGCTGCCGTACAGGATCATCGCCATTCCCGCCATCAGCAGGCTGGAGACCGCAAAGTTTCTGTCCTTCATGCAGTGCAGATCCACCACCGGCTTTTTGGCGTAGAGAAGCCAGTAGATCGCGCCGATGATGCCGATCAGCGTTAATACCGCGAAGGTACGGGTAAAGTTAGAGTTAAACCAGTCCTCATCCTCCCCGCGATCGAGCATCACCTGCAGGCAGCCCAGCCCGAGGGCGATCAGGCCGATCCCCGTCCAGTCGACGGAGAGCTTCTCTTTCGATTTGCTCTCCCAGGGCGGGTCTTCCAGCAGCTGGTAGATCGCCAGCACCGTGACGATCCCCACCGGAATATTGATGAAGAAGACCCAGCGCCAGGAGTAGTTATCGGTGATCCAGCCGCCCAGCGTTGGCCCGAGCACCGGCGCAACGATGATGGCAATCGACGAGAGGCCAAAGGCCTTGCCCCTGTCCTCCGGCTTGAAGTAGTCGAGCAGCACCGACTGCTGCGTCGGCTGCAGGCCACCGCCGAAGAAGCCCTGCATCACGCGGAACAGGATGATTTGCCACAGCTCGGTGGCAATGCCGCAGAGGAACGAGCAGATGGTGAACATCACGATGCAGATCAGGAAGAACTGCTTGCGGCCAAACAGCCGGCTCAGAAAGGCAGAGATCGGCAGCACGATGCCGTTTGCCACAAGGTAGCTGGTTAACACCCAGGTGGATTCGTCGTAGCTGGCCGACAGCGAGCCCGCCACGTGCGGCAGCGCCACGTTAACGATGGTGGTGTCGAGTATTTCCATAAACACCGCCAGCGTGACCACAATCGCCACCGCCCACGGGTTGCTGGCGGGCTTCCAGTTATCGTGGCTATGGTCCGTCATTCCACCGTCACCTTCGGCTCAACCGACAGCCCCAGCGGCAGCGGCCTGTTCGGGTCCAGCCCTTTATCAATGACGATTTTGACCGGCACGCGCTGAACGATTTTGACGAAGTTGCCGGTCGCGTTTTCCGACGGGAACGCGGAGAAGCGCGAGCCGCTGCCCTGCTGGATGCTGTCAACGTGGCCCTCAAGCGCCATATCCGGCCAGGCATCCACCGACACGCTGACCTTGTCGCCCGGCTTCATGCGCTCGAGCTGCGATTCCTTAAAGTTGGCCACCACCCACACGTTCGGGGAGACCAGTGAAAACAGCGCCGTTCCCGCCTGCACCAGCGTGCCCGGCTGAACGTTGCGTTTGGTTACATAGCCGTCGAACGGGGCGCGAACCTCGGTATACGAGAGGTTGAGATTCGCCGTTTCCAGCTGGGCTTTCGCCTGCTCTACCTGCTGTTCGCGGGCCTCGACGTTGGTTTCCTGCTGGCGAATTTGCAGCTGAACCTGCTCCGCCACTTCCAGCTGCGCCTGCGCGCTGGCAAGGCCCGCCTGCGCGCTGCGCAGCTGGGCGTTGGCAGAATCGATGCTTTGCTGGGTGGTCGCGCGCGGATCAACGCCGCGCTGGCGGCGGTACTCCGCCTGCGCGTTGGCCATGTCGGCCTGGGCCTTCAGCACCTGGGCCCTGGCTTCGTCGCGCTGGGCGGGATATTGCACCTTCGAGAGCGCCAGCTGGGCCTGCGCCTGGTGGAGCTGGGCAATCGCCAGCCCAAGCTGGGCCTGCGCCTGGTCGCGCTGCGCGGTGGTGTCGCGCGGGTCGATCGTCACCAGCACGTCGCCCTTTTTCACGCGCTGGTTATCCTTTACCCGCAGCTCGGTGACGTAGCCCGCCGTTTTGGGGGCAATGGTCACCACGTCGCCGTCGGTAAAGGCATCGTCGGTGGTCTCTTCGTTACGGGTTAAAAACCACCAGACCAGCGCCACGATAACCATCACCACAACCACGATGCCGAGGATAATTAACGGTTTTTTGCCGGGGCGCTTGCGCTCATTATTGTTTTTTTCCTGCTCGTCAGCAGGCGGATTCTGTTCTTCAGCCATGGTCAGCAACGGTCCTGTCAGTGAGCGGCATCACACTATGCCGTTCACTAAAGCTAGGACGCTGCTATACATTTGCCAGGAAAAACTGACAAATAACGCACTATATGAGAAGGAATAGTCCGAATCCGATCGCCGCCGCCCAGAGAAGCATCGGAATCGACCACAGGTGGAAGCGCCACCAGATGCGGCGATCGTTGGCCATGCGCAGGGCAATCAGGTTTGCCAGCGAGCCGGGGAGCAGGCCAAAGCCGCCGATATTGACCGCCCAGGCCAGCAGCGCGGTGGGGGGAACATAGTTGAGCAGCAGAATGGTCGACGGCACGTTGCTGATAAACTGCGACAGGCCAATCGCCGTGAGCCACAGGCCAGGTTCGGACAGGCTCGCAACACCATGCAGAACGCTTTGCAGCACCGGCAGCTGAATCAGCAGGTGCACGTCGATGAACATCGCCATAAATACCAGCAGCAGCGTCCAGTCCACGCTCACCAGCACGCGCCGCGCCAGGGCTAAAAACCCGGCGGCGACCAGCAGCGCGCCCACCAGCTCAAGCTTCATTTCCAGCGCGATGAGGAAAACGATATAAAGGCCAAGGCAGCTCCAGACCAGCCGCGGCTGCCACTGCGGTCCCGCCGTGCCGCTATGGTACTGAAGCTTCTTATCCGGGAACGCAAACCAGCAGACCGCCAGCAGCGACGCCATCATCACCAGCGCCAGCGGCGCCATCTGCCAGGTAAACGCGGCAAAAGACAGCCCGGAGCGCCCCCACAGCAGGATGTTTTGCGGATTGCCGATGGGCGTAAGCAGCGACCCGGCGTTCACCGCCAGGGCTTCGAAGATAATCAGCCGCGTAACCGGAATTTCACACAGCTTACGCAGCGTGAGCGTGAGCGGCACCACGATAAACAGCGCCACGTCGTTCGTCAGGAACGTGGAGAGCAGCGCTGCCGAAAAGACCATAAACAGCGCCAGCCTGCGCTCGGTCGCGAAGCGGCGAACCATTTTGCGCCCGAGCACGTCAAAATAGCCGCTGAGCTCCACGCCCTTGGTCAGCATCATCAGGCCGCTCAGGGTAATGATGGTGCGCCAGTCAATGGCCGCGGGCCAGGCGCGCGGCGCAAAGGGGACGAACAGGCTTAAGCCTGCGCCAATAATTACTAAAAGATGGAAGAAACGATCGCGCGCCAGCGCACGCAGTCCGGGAATGTTCATTCGGCGGAGGAACCGTATTTGAGCGTGAACTCGCGGAACTTCACCAGCGTCTCTTCGCTGACGTGATGTTCCATCCCTTCCGCATCCCGGCGGGCAATCTCCGGGCTGACGCCCAGCACCAGCAAAAAGTTTTCGACGATCTGGTGGCGCTCGCGGCTCTCCTGCGCCAGCTTTTCACCTTCCGGCGTCAGGAAAACGCCGCGCCAGGGGATCATTTCGATCAGCCCCACGGATGCCAGCCGCTTTAACATCTTGGCAACCGTTGGCTGCGAGACGCCCAGCCGGGCGGCCATATCGACCTGACGCGCCTCGCCCACTTCGCGAATTAAATCAGAAATCAGCTCTACGTAGTCATCAATCAGCTCGCGGCGGTGCGCCTCGCGTACCTGGCGGAACCCTTCTACATGCTCTTCAACATTCACCAGTTGCGTCGTTTTTTTTGTTGTTGGCTTACCTGCGCGACGGTTCATTGTGCTTCCTCAATGGGGATGACGCTTCCAGCGCCTTTACGGAGCGCACATTGTAAACCATAGCTCCACAAGCACAAAAAATTAACGAAATAGCCATAGCTATACAATATAGCCTGTGCTATATCTGTATGTAATGCAGTCACCCTTCACGGATCGAAGGGATCGGAAATCAGGAGGTCATATGAATGAATTTAAGAGGTGTATGAACGTGTTTACCCACTCTCCCTTTAAGGTACGGTTGATGCTGTTGAACATGCTGTGCGATATGTTTAACAACAAACCGCACCAGGACGATAAACCTTCCCACTGAGCGGCGTCGCGGTACGCCGCTTCACTTTTTTGTCACAATCCCCCGTATACTGGGCTCTGCCCGCCTAATACCCGATCTTTTTTACGGATTTGCAGCCCCTCTCGCAAAACATCCGTTTAACAACGGTTGACCTTATTTCGCGCTCGCACTATCTTCTTGCAGCCCTGCACAATTTGCGGCTCGCTGAAGCGGACCCTATTCCCTCTCCACGCACTGTCAGGCAGGCTTTGACCCTTGGCGCCAGGGTGAGCACATGGCGTTTTCATGATAGTGACCTATGAATTTAACCCTTAAAGAAACGCTTGTTACCCGCAGCCGGGCCTTAAGCCCGTGGACGGGATTTTATTTTCTGCAATCGCTGCTGATTAACTTTGCCCTTGGCTACCCGTTCAGCCTGCTCTATGCCGTCGCGTTTACCTGCATCCTCCATGTGCTGTGGCGAACCGCGCCGCGCGCGCAGAAAATTCTGCTGGGGATCTGCTCGCTGATTGCGGCGCTCTATTTCCCGTTTGGCCAGGCCTACGGCTCGCCGAACTTTAATACCCTCCTGGCGCTGCACTCCACCAACATGGAAGAGTCCACGGAGATCCTGACGATCTTCCCGTGGTACAGCTACGTGGTCGGCCTGTTCATCTTCGCCCTCGGCGTGATTGCGGTTCGCCGCAGGCCGGAGGAGAAAAAAGCGTGGGGCAAAATGGAAAGCCTGTGCCTGGCATTTAGCGTGGGCACCTTCTTCGTTGCGCCGGTGCAAAACCTGGCATGGGGCGGCGTGTTCAAGCTCAAGGACACGGGCTATCCGGTGTTTCGCTTCGTGAAAGACGTGGTGGTTAACAACGCGGAAGTGCTCGACGAGCAGGCGCGGATGGCCGAGCTGTCAAATATGAAAGATACCTGGAACGTGCTGGCGGTGAAGCCGAAGTACCACACCTACGTGGTGGTGATCGGTGAAAGCGCGCGTCGCGATGCGCTGGGGGCGTTTGGCGGCCACTGGGATAACACCCCGTTCGCCAGCTCGGTAAACGGCACGCTGTTTACCGACTACGTCGCGGCCAGCGGCTCTACGCAGAAGTCGCTGGGCCTGACGCTTAACCGCGTGGTGGACGGCAAACCGCAGTACCAGGACAACTTTGTTACCCTGGCCAACCGCGCGGGATTCCAGACCTGGTGGTTCTCTAACCAGGGGCAGATCGGCGAATACGATACGGCAATCGCCAGCATTGCGAAGCGGGCGGACGAAGTTCAGTTTTTGAAAAGCGGCGATTTCGAGGCGGATAAAAATACCAAAGACGAGGCCCTGCTGAAGATGACCGCGCAGGTCTTCGCGACTCAGCGCACCCAGCCGCAGCTGATTGTCCTGCATCTGATGGGTTCGCACCCGCAGGCGTGCGACCGTACCCAGGGGAAATACGCCGAGTTTGTGCAGTCTAAAGAGACGTCGTGCTACCTGTACACCATGACGCAAACCGACGACCTGCTCGCGAAACTCTACGCGCAGCTGCGCAATACGGGCGACACCTTCTCGATGGTCTATTTCTCTGACCACGGGCTGGCCTTCAAGGAGCGCGGTAAAGCCGTGCAGTACCTGGCGCACGACGACAAATTCCAGCAGAACTTCCAGGTGCCGTTTATGGTGCTGTCCAGCGACGATAAGACGCATCGCATCATTAAAGCGCGCCGTTCGGCGAATGATTTTCTGGCCTTCTTCTCGCAGTGGACCGGGATTTCAGCGAAGGAGATAAAAAATGCGTATCCGTTTATCTCCAACAAGAAAGCTCCCCCAGTGTACGTTACCAACTTTAAGTTACAGAAAGTTGACTACAACCACTTAGGGACGGATATCTTCGATAGTAAAAGTCAGTAGTCGGCCTGATGCCCCTCACCCGCGGGAGAGGGAGCAAACACTAAAAAACGGCAACCATTGGGTTGCCGTTTTGCTTTTATCTTCGATAAAAAAAATCCGCCACATTGGGCGGATTTTTTATACTGGCTCACCGAAGTGATTAGAAGCGGTAACCTACGCCCGCGATCCAGGTGCCAACGTCAACGTTGCGGATACGGCTCTGCTCATAGGAGAAGTCCAGAGCAACGTTTTCGTACGGGTTGAACTGCAGGCCCGCACCGTAGGAGAAGCCGTAGTCGCTGTTGCTAGCAGTACGGTTTGCAGATTCGTTTTCGGTCTGCTGGAATTTACCGTAGCCAACACCTACAACACCGTAGATGCTTGCCCAGTCGTTCAGGCGGTAAGCAGGACCAGCGGTGATACCGTAGTACTGACCTTTGTTATAAGCGCCATCTTCAGAACGATCTTTTTCGGTGTAGGTGAAAGAGCCGATAACGCCCAGTGGGTTGTTATCCTGCTCGTAGCGGTACTTCAGGTTGAAACCGCTAGCTTTGTTCATCACGCCCTGCATATCGCTCTGAGCGTAACCACCAGTTACAGTAGAAGTAGCAGCTACAGCGGTACCTGCGGAAACAGCCAGAACAGCGGCCAGTGCTGAAAGACATGCAATTTTTTTCATAACCACCTCAAATGTGATACTAGTAAGTCCGTAAGTTTTAAATATATCAAAAAATCTTGTGAAACTCTTTCAGATTCGTGATGTCTAACGGATGCTTTCCTGTAACAGAACGTTTCCATCGTTAGCTATCTTATTAAATTAAAATAGAATTATCACGATAAAACGCCAATAGTGCGCGTCCGTGCTGAAACATTCATCCAGATTATTCCTAATCTATCAGGCGAAAAATCCAGCAATCCGCCACTATTTTATAGAGTTAAGCAGGATTTTTTTCAACATTCCCTCAACCGCAGAAGCATAATTCCATTACACTGCGACTTTTACCTCATTTGACAAAAATTGACAGGAGAAAGGATGCCTGGGCTCTCCCGCACGTCATCGGTCTGGTTGCCGGTTGCCGTAATACTGATCGCGATGCTTTCTATCCAGAGTGGCGCATCGCTGGCAAAATCCCTCTTTCCTCTGATCGGCGCGCCGGGCGTGACGGCGCTGCGCATCGCCCTGGGAACCCTGATCCTGGTGGTCATCTTTAAGCCGTGGCGCCTGCGCTTCAAAAAAGAGCAGCGTTTGCCCCTCCTTTTTTACGGGCTGTCGCTGGGCGCGATGAACTACATGTTCTATCTCTCTATTCAGACCATCCCGCTCGGGATTGCCGTTGCGCTGGAATTTACCGGCCCGCTGGCGGTGGCGCTTTTCTCTTCCCGCCGCCCGGTAGACTTTATCTGGGTAGTGCTTGCCGTGCTGGGGCTTTGGTTCCTGCTGCCCCTGGGTCAGAATGTTTCCCATATCGATCTCACGGGCGCCGCGCTGGCGCTTGGAGCCGGGGCCTGCTGGGCTCTCTATATTCTTACCGGACAGCGCGCGGGTGAAGAGCACGGCCCGGCAACGGTGGCGCTGGGGTCCTTAATCGCGGCAATCGTCTTTGTGCCAATCGGTATGGCACAGGCTACGGAGTCCATCTGGCAGTGGTCCATTCTCCCGGTGGGGCTGGCCGTTGCCGTGCTTTCAACCGCGCTCCCCTACTCTTTAGAGATGATAGCCCTGACGCGCCTGCCTACGCGTATTTTTGGCACCCTGATGAGCATGGAGCCCGCGCTGGCCGCCGTCTCCGGCATGGTATTCCTCGGCGAAACCCTGACGCTGACGCAGACGCTGGCGCTGTGCTCAATCATCGCCGCGTCGATGGGGTCCACGCTGACCATGCGCCCGGAGCCTAAAGTCCAGAAAGTAGATATCAGCTAATTATGCCGTTCTGCATGGTTTATTCGCCATGCAGAATATTTATTCGCCCTCCCGCAGTATAATTCCACGGCTCCTCCGTTATATTTCCGTCCTATTTGCAACACAGGATCTGTCTACGTGGGAATTAGGACCGTTCTGTATCATTTTCAACTAATCTCTATTATTTCAATACGTTAGTTATTCAACCCTATTATCGCTATTAAACCAATAGGCAGAGCCAAGCCGCAGACGAAAAATCAGCTGCTATACTTAATCCCGTAATTACCTGGGACACAAAACATCAAGAGGATATGAGATTATGAGTACCGCTAAACTGGTGAAAACAAAAGCGTCTAATCTGCTTTATACCCGTAACGATGTATCGGATAGCGATAAGAAAGCAACTATTGAGCTGCTGAATCGCCAGGTGATCCAGTTCATCGATCTGTCGCTGATCACCAAACAGGCCCACTGGAATATGCGCGGTGCAAACTTTATTGCCGTTCATGAAATGCTGGATGGCTTCCGCACGGCGCTGGTTACCCATCTAGACACCATGGCTGAACGTGCCGTTCAGTTAGGCGGCGTAGCGCTGGGCACCACGCAGGTGATCAACAGCAAAACGCCGCTGAAAAGCTACCCGCTGGATATCCATACCGTTCAGGACCATCTGAAAGAGCTGGCCGATCGCTACGCGATTGTGGCAAACGACGTGCGTAAAGCCATTGGCGAAGCGAAGGACGAAGATACCGCGGATATCTTTACCGCAGCCTCCCGCGACCTGGACCAGTTCCTGTGGTTTATTGAATCCAACATCGAATAATCCTTTTCGGATTAATGACGAACCCTCGCCGTCCCGGTGGGGGTTTTGCACATTTATGGTGCACACTTTTCCCCTTCCCTCCTAAAGAAGTAAATAAATTGTAATAATCACCTCACACAATCGTTAACGAGAGATTGTTTTCTCACCAGAATTTACGCTAAATAGAGGCTCGTCAGCTGGGCCAAACGCCACGCACCAAAATGGTGCTCCAGACTGGTGCAATCCGGTGCGTTTGTCCCGCTTGTTGTGCAACGCATGTCTTCATCCCCATTGAAAAACAATAACTTGTAAAGTTGGCATGATTTTTTCATTGTGCCTGTTGTTCTCGCAGGGGATCGCCCCGTGGATATAAAAGGAAATGCTATGAAGTCTGTATTAAAAGTTTCACTGGCTGCACTTACCCTGGCTTTTGCAGTGTCTTCTCACGCTGCCGACAAACTCGTCGTGGCAACCGATACTGCGTTCGTACCATTTGAATTTAAACAAGGCGATAAATACGTTGGGTTCGACGTGGACCTGTGGGCCGCCGTCGCCAAAGAGCTGAAGCTGGATTACACCCTGAAGCCAATGGACTTCAGCGGCATCATCCCGGCGCTGCAGACCAAAAACGTGGACCTCGCGCTGGCGGGCATCACCATTACCGACGAGCGTAAAAAGGCAATCGACTTCTCTGACGGCTACTATAAAAGCGGCCTGCTGGTGATGGTCAAAGCCGACAATAACGACGTGAAAAGCGTGAAAGATCTTGACGGTAAAGTGGTGGCGGTGAAGAGCGGTACCGGTTCGGTTGATTACGCGAAAGCCAACATCAAAACCAAGGATCTGCGCCAGTTCCCGAACATCGATAACGCCTACATGGAGCTCGGCACCAACCGCGCTGACGCGGTGCTGCACGATACGCCAAACATCCTGTACTTCATCAAAACCGCGGGCAACGGCAAGTTCAAAGCGGTAGGCGACTCTCTGGAAGCACAGCAGTACGGTATTGCGTTCCCGAAAGGCAGCGACGACCTGCGTAACAAAGTGAACGGCGCGCTGAAAACCCTGAAAGAGAACGGCACCTATAACGAAATCTATAAAAAATGGTTCGGTACTGAACCCAAATAATTCTGCCTGAACTCAGGTTTGTAATGCCCGGTGGCGCTGACGCTTGCCGGGCCTACATTTTTTGTTTTTCACCACGGTATACAGGAATACATCATGCAGTTTGACTGGAGCGCCATCTGGCCTGCCATTCCTCTCTTGCTTGAAGGCGCTAAAATGACCCTGTGGATTTCGATCCTCGGTCTGGTTGGCGGGTTGATTATCGGTCTTGTCGCCGGTTTCGCCCGCACCTACGGCGGCTGGATTGCTAACCACATCGCGCTGGTTTTCATCGAAGTGATCCGCGGCACCCCGATTGTCGTTCAGGTCATGTTCATCTACTTCGCCCTGCCAATGGCCTTCAACGACCTGCGCATTGACCCGTTCAGCGCCGCCGTTGTGACCATTATGATCAACTCCGGTGCGTACATCGCGGAAATCACCCGCGGCGCGGTGCTGTCGATTCATAAAGGCTTTAGCGAAGCGGGCCTGGCGTTAGGCCTCTCTCGTCGCGAAACCATTCGCCACGTGATCCTGCCGCTGGCGCTGCGCCGCATGCTGCCGCCGCTGGGTAACCAGTGGATCATCAGCATTAAGGACACCTCGCTGTTTATCGTGATCGGCGTGGCCGAGCTGACCCGTCAGGGCCAGGAGATTATTGCGGGCAACTTCCGCGCGCTGGAGATCTGGAGCGCCGTCGCCGTGGTCTATCTGATTATTACGCTGGTTCTGAGCTTTGTTCTGCGCCGTCTTGAAAGAAGGATGAAAATCCTGTGATTGAATTTAAAAACGTTTCCAAGCACTTTGGCCCAACCCAGGTGCTGCACAATATTGATTTGAACATCACGAAGGGCGAAGTGGTGGTCATTATTGGGCCATCCGGCTCCGGTAAATCCACGCTGCTGCGCTGCATTAACAAGCTGGAAGAGATTACCAGCGGCGATCTGATCGTCGACGGGCTGAAGGTTAACGACCCGAAGGTTGACGAGCGCCTGATCCGCCAGGAAGCGGGCATGGTGTTCCAGCAGTTCTATCTTTTCCCGCACCTGACCGCGCTGGAAAACGTGATGTTTGGTCCCCTGCGCGTGCGCGGTGCCAGCAAAGCGGCAGCGGAAGCGCTGGCGAAAGATCTGCTGGCGAAGGTAGGGCTTGCCGAGCGCTCGCACCACTACCCGTCCGAGCTGTCCGGCGGCCAGCAGCAGCGCGTGGCTATTGCCCGCGCGCTGGCGGTTAAGCCGAAAATGATGCTCTTTGATGAACCAACCTCCGCGCTCGACCCGGAACTCCGCCACGAAGTATTAAAGGTCATGCAGGACCTGGCGGAAGAAGGCATGACGATGGTGATCGTGACCCACGAAATCGGCTTTGCTGAAAAAGTGGCGTCGCGCCTGATCTTCATCGACAAAGGGCGCATTGCCGAAGACGGTAACCCGCAGGAACTGATTGCCAATCCGCCGAGCCAGCGTTTGCAGGAGTTCCTGCAGCACGTCTCCTGATCTTACGCTTCACGCTGAGCCGGGCATGCCCGGCTTTTTTACGCCAGATTGTTCCCAAAAATCCCCCTCCGCGCCCTGCCCTCTATACTTATCATTTTGTTGGACATTTTCCGGAGGATGCCGTGCCGTGGTTTCTGTTGCTTCTGATTAGCCTGTTCAGTGCGCCATCGTTCGCGGTGGCGATCCCCGGCGTCACCGCCGGAAGCACCGCCACGGAACAAACCAGCCCGCCCCCGGAACCCAGCGTCGAGCAGAAAAAAGCGGCCTACGGCGCGCTGGCGGATGTCCTTGAAAACGAAGGCTCGCGCAAGGAGCTGGTGGATCAGCTGCGCAAAGCCGCCGCCACGCCGCCGCAGGAGACGGTTCCAGCCATTACGCCGCCGGAAGTGACCGAGCAAAAAACGGTGCTGGAAAACGTGACAGACGTAAGCCGCCGCTACGGCGACGCGCTCGCCTCGCGCTTCGCCCAGCTCTACCGCAACCTGATTGGCTCGCCCCACAAGCCGTTCAACCCCGACACCTTCTCAAACGCCGCCCGCCATTTCCTGATGCTGGCGGCCGCAATCTTTGCCTTTTACTGGCTGGTTCGCCTCTGCGCCTGGCCCCTCTATCGCAGGATGGGGCGCTGGGGACGTAAAAAAAACCAGCAAAAAAGCAGCTGGCTGCACCTGCCGCTGATGATTGCCAGCGCGTTTATTATTGATTTACTCCTGCTGGTGCTGACGCTTTTTGTCGGCCAACGGCTGGCCGACCACCTTAACGCGGGCAACAAAACCATCGCCTTCCAGCAGGCGCTGTTCCTCAACGCCTTCGCCCTGATCGAGTTCTTCAAGGCCCTCCTGCGCCTGATTTTCTGCCCGCGCGTGCCGGAGCTGCGCCCCTTTAACATCCGCAACGACAGCGCCAGATACTGGGCCCTGCGCTTAAGCATTCTGAGCGGGCTGATTGGCTACGGCCTGCTGGTCGGCGTGCCGATTATCTCCAATCAGGTCAACATTCAGTTTGGCGCGCTGGCAAACGTGCTGATCATGCTGTGCATTACCGTCTGGGCGCTGTACCTCATCTTTCACAACAAAAAGGCAATCACCCAGAGCCTGCTGCACCTGGCCGACCGCTCCCTCCCCTTCTTCAGCCTGTTTATTCGCGCCTTCGCGCTGGTGTGGCACTGGCTGGCGAGCGCCTACTTCGTCGTTCTATGCTTTTTCTCGCTGTTCGATCCGGGCAACAGCCTGAAGTTTATGATGGGCGCAACGTTCAAAAGCCTGGCCATCATCGGCGTCGCGGCGTTCGTGTCGGGCCTGCTGTCGCGCTGGATTTCTAAAACCATCACCCTCTCGCCGCAGGTGCAGCACAGCTACCCTGAGCTGCAAAAGCGGGTCAACGGCTGGATGTCTGCTTCACTCAAGGTCGCGCGCATTCTCACGGTCTGTGTGGCAATCATGCTGCTGCTTAACGCCTGGGGATTGTTCGACTTCTGGAACTGGCTGCACTACGGCGCGGGCGAAAAGACCGTCGATATTCTGATCCGCATCGCGCTGATCCTGTTCTTCTCGGCGGTGGGCTGGACGCTGCTGGCAAGCCTGATTGAGAACCGTCTGGTGTCGGATATTCACGGCAGGCCGCTGCCCAGCGCCCGCGCGCGCACGCTGCTGACGCTGTTCCGCAACGCGCTGGCGGTGATCATCAGCACCATTACCATCATGATTGTGCTCTCGGAAATCGGCGTCAACATCGCTCCGCTGCTGGCGGGGGCCGGGGCGCTGGGGCTGGCGATCTCCTTCGGCTCCCAGACGCTGGTGAAGGACATCATCACCGGCATCTTTATCCAGTTTGAAAACGGGATGAACACCGGCGACCTGGTGACGATTGGGCCGCTTACCGGCACGGTTGAGCGGATGTCGATTCGTTCGGTCGGCGTGCGTCAGGATACCGGGGCATACCATATTATCCCGTGGTCATCGATCACCACCTTCGCCAACTTCGTGCGCGGCATTGGCTCCGTTGTGGCGAACTACGACGTGGATCGTCATGAAAATGCTGACAAGGCCAAGCAGGCGCTGCGGGATGCAGTAGAAGAGCTGATGGAGATGGAGGATATTCGCGGGCTGGTGATCGGCGAGCCGTCGTTTGCGGGCATCGTCGGGCTGACGAATACGGCGTTTACGCTTCGCGTCTCGTTCACCACCCAGCCGCTGAAGCAGTGGACGGTGCGCTTTGCCCTCGACAGCATGGTGAAAAAACACTTTGACCTGGCGGAGGTGCGGATGCCGGTGCAGACCTATCAGGTGCTGCCGTCACCGGCCCCAGCGGCGCCACCTGCGCCGCAGGAGCCAACGCTGTAGCCGGATTGCCGGGTGGCGGCTTCGCCTTACCCGGCCTGCGACGCGGTGCTATTTGCGACGTTTGTTATTGTCCATAAACGTCCAGGCGATAAAGCGGCTCTGCTTCTGGCCCTGCGCCATCTCTTTTTTCACCACCTTCACCGCGCCGGCTTCGGTTAGCGCGCGATAGAGCGGCGGCAGGTTATCCCCGCGCGACACCAGGGTGGTGAACCATTTCACCTGGCGGCCAAAGGATTTGCTTTCGGCAATCATCCGCAGGATGAACGCCACTTCTCCCCCTTCGCACCACAGCTCCTGCTGCTGGCCGCCAAAGTTCAGCGCGGCATCCTCTGCCTGACCCAGGTTGCGGCGCTTGCGCTCGCTGCCCGCACGGGCGGAATCGGCCGAGTCGTGGAACGGCGGGTTACACATGGTCGCGTCGTACTGCTCGTTTTTATGAATGATGCCGTTAAAAATGGCGGCCTCATCCTTCTGGCGACGAAGGCGAATGGCGCGGCTCAGCCCCGGGTTGGCGTTGATTATCGCCTGCGCGCTGGCAAAGGCGTCGGTGCCGATCTCGCTGCCGGTAAAACGCCACTGGTATTCGTGCGCGCCGATCAGCGGATAGATGAGGTTTGCGCCAGTGCCGATATCCAGAATGGTGGCCTGCTGCGGCACCGCGCCGTCATTTCCTTCCGCAAGCAGATCCGCCAGATGGTGAACGTAATCGGCTCGCCCCGGGACGGGCGGACAGAGAAAGCCGTCCGGGATGTCCCACTGCGCCACGCCGTAGAAATGCGCCAGCAGGGCTTTATTGAGCATTTTAACCGCCTGCGGATCGGCAAAGTTGACCGTTGGCTCGCCGGCGGGCGTTTGGACAATAAAATCCTGCAGCGGCGGGCAGCTCAGGCACAGCGCCTGCATGTCATAGCGGTTACGGTGGCGGTTGCGCGGGTGCAACCCCGGCTTGTGGGCAGTCATGGCGTTCTCCTTTTAACAGCGGCGTAAGATACCCTTTGCAGACCCAACGGTAAATGTTTCTCTACGCGGGACAAAATATCGACTAAAAACAGAAACCTGTATGTCTATGATCTGTTAGCAAATTGTCAGCTTTTGTCGTTCAAAAAATAAGCAGATCATCATCAAATTTTTGCGCTAAATCACATTCTTTAAGCTTCTAAACTTAAGGGGAATCACCCGTTGTTTCCCCTGAGGATGTGATTATGAAAAAGTACCTGACCCTTGCTGTTCTCGCCGGAACGCTTGCAACCGCGTCGTTCTCCGCGCTGTCCGTTGAGTCCCTGACCACCAGCACCGATACCGGCCAGCTTCGCCCCGCGGGTACGGTTTCCGTGAGCCGCGCCAGCAACCTTGACGATCTCCAGGATAAGCTGGCTGAAAAAGCGCGCGAACAGGGCGCGAAAGGATATGTGGTGAACGCTGCCGGCGGCGATAACCATATGTACGGCACCGCCACTATTTATAAGTAAGCCTCTTCCCGCGATCGCACTGCATCCGTTTATCGGATGCAGTTTCTTTGATTCACGCCTTGATTGTTTATTTTTTAACCCCATGTAAGTTTATTACTTCCCTTACCTTGTCAGGAGGACCTATGGCTTCCGGTTGGGCAAATGACGACGCCGTCAACGAACAGATCAACAGTACAATTGAAGATGCCGTCGCGCGCGCCCGCGGCGAAATTCCGCGCGGTGAAAGTTTGCATGAATGCGAAGAGTGCGGCGATGCAATCCCCGAGGCGCGCCGCAAGGCCATTCCCGGCGTGCGGTTATGCATCGCCTGCCAGCAGGATAAAGATTCAAAAAATGCTTCCCATTCGGGATATAATCGCAGAGGATCGAAAGACAGCCAGCTGCGTTGACTTTGCTTTACCTTTTCTCACCGTTTGGCTACTCGCCTTTACGCTCACGCTTTTTAGCGAAGCGCGTAGCAAAACGTGCCCTTCTCCCGCTCTCTGTAAAGCGCGTCGACAAGAAGTGTAAAGCCGGGTTTTGAATTTATTAATATTCAATAAGTTATTTGTCATTCAATTTTTTTGATTGACCACGTCAATTCTCTTCGATTTTCCCCGGCGAAAAAAAGCGTGATACTCATCACATCGACGGAACACCGTCCCCTAACAAAAAACCTGCGAGAGATTAATTATGAAAACCATCAAATATGCTGTTGCTGCCGTTGCCCTGTCTGCCCTGTCATTCGGCGCGTTCGCCGTAGAGCCTGTCTCTTCTACCCAGGCGCAGAACATGAACAAAATCGGCGTGGTGAGCGCAGATGGCGCGACGACGCTGGACGGTCTGGAAGCAAAACTGGCTGAGAAAGCCGCGGCTGCGGGTGCCAGCGGTTATACCATCACCTCCGCAACCAACAGCAACAAGCTGAGCGGTACCGCGGTTATCTATAAATAACCGAAAGAATTATGCTCCACCCTCACTGGCCCTCTGGTGAGATGCTCCAACCCTCATTGACCCTGTTTGTTACCCCTTTTGCCCGTCCGCCACTGGACGGGCTTTTTTTTGTCAAAACGACTGCGCCACGCGCTGAAGCCCGGCCTCTACCGTTTCAACTTCTCCCGTCGCCAGCAGGCAGCAGGCCATCTGGAGCTTAAGGGAGTGCGGGACCGGCACGCTTCCGGCAAGGCACTGCTCAATCCACCGCGCGGTGGTGTGCGGATCTTTAGCCTGAGGCAGCGCGACGTCGGTATCCTCCTCTCCGCGCTCTAGCACCACGCGCGCACCGGCGGAATCGATCAGCGTCAGCTGCGGGCAGCGCTGCGGATTGGCATACGCTTCGCCTTCCGTGCCGTGCATCAGCAGCGCCCGGCCGCCAATGTCCTCGAAGAATTTCCCCACGCGGCCAACGTATTCAGGATGCGAGACGCTGGAAAGACGCAGCGCAGCGCCTTCGTCAAAGGGCGTGGCCAGCTTCGCCAGGGTGTGCGCGCTGTTGCGCACGCCCATCCGCCAGCGCATATCGAGCTGTTTTTCCAGCGGCGGGCACAGCGCCTTCACCGGAATGTAGACCGGCTGGTGCCCGTCCAGCTTCGCCTGCGCCTGCCCGGCGTGCAGCGTGGGCGCAATGCCCAGCTGTTCAAAAATCGTTTCGGTCAACACGCGGGTAGGATCTTCGCTGACCCCGTGCACGACCACCGGAAAGCCGATTTTATGCAGCAAAATCGCCAGAAGCGGCGTCAGGTTCGCCTGCTTGCGCGCGCCGTTATAGGTTGGGATCACGATCGGCATCGGCTTTGCTACCGGCGGCGTAAGGCGCAGCGTATGCGCCTGCATCGCCTCATAAAAACCGCGCATCTCGGCCTCACCTTCTCCCTTGATGCGTAGCGCAATCAGAATGCCGCCCATCTCCAGGTCCGGCACGTCGCCGTTAAGCATATGGGTATACAGCGCGCGCGCGGTCTCACGGTCCAGGTCGCGGGCATGGTTTTTACCGCGCCCTACCTCTTTGATAATTTTGCGATAATCCACGACATCTCTCCTTACTGCTTCATCTTGTTAACAATATAGCCCTGATGAACGCCTTGCCGATAGTGTTTTATCAACCCTCTGAAATTCCTAATAAAAATTAAACACAAGCAAAATCTAAATTATTTGTGATTTCTATAGAACAATCTTATCCATGCATATTTTGATTAAATAGCCAGCGGAAAGTCATTAAGCATCAGCGGTGAAAACGTCCAGGCAACGTTTCCACCCGTCATACACCAGGATTTATTATGAACAAGGTTGCATTAGGGTTAATTATCGCTGCAACGATCGGATGTTCTGCATCCGCATTCGCGGCAACAAACGGTGAAGGTCAAATTAACTTTACCGGCGAAATCATTGATTCCGCATGTCAGGTCGTTAATGGGTTAAGTAACCCGCTGAACGTCCAGCTCGGCAAAGTATCGAAAACGGTATTTACCGGCGCGGGCTCTACCAGCACATTAACGAAATTCGATATTCAGTTAAAAGATTGTCCGGAAACGGTGACGTCTGCCGCCATTAATTTCGGCGGTACGCCGGACGCTAACAATAATTCCACGCTGGCATTAACGCCGGATACGGATGCGGCGACAGGGGTTGCTATTCAGCTGGTTGATTCATCAGCACAGCCGGTGAGCTTATATACCCCGTCTAAGCAATATCCGTTAACGTCCGGTACAACCGTCAACGATCTGGAATTTGGTGCGCGTTATATTCAGACCGGAGCGGCTATTACTGCTGGTCCTGCAAACTCTGTATCTACCTTCACCGTCATTTATAACTGATATTATCAATCCTGAGATATTAGCGCCGCGTCAGGCGCTAATATCTTTTATCTTTGATGAGAAATATTCATGCGCCACGGTTATTTACTGAGCACTCTTTTACTGGTAGCAGCCACTGCACATGCAGGGGTCATTATTAATGGCACCCGCCTGGTTTACCAGGGAGATAAAAAGGAATCTTCTCTTGGCATTTCAAACCCGGATACAACGGATTATCTGGTGCAGTCCTGGGTCGATTCCGGCGGTAAAAACCTGGCTAAGGCCCCGTTCCTGATTACCCCTCCGCTGTTTCGTCTGGACGCTAAAGAAGACAACGTGCTGCGCGTCGTGCGCACGGGCGGCAATTTACCCGAAGACCGCGAGTCAATGTACTGGCTGAACATCAAGGCCATTCCGTCATCAAAGCACGTTGACGGCGTGAATACCCTGCAAATCGCCATTAATACCCGCATCAAATTGCTGTATCGCCCTGCCGCGGTGAAAGGCAGACCGGAAGAGGTGGCCGACAAGCTGGAATGGCACCGCGAGGGGAACGATCTCGTCGTGAATAACCCGACGCCGTTTTACATGAATTTCCAGAGCGTCACTCTGAACGGGCATAAGGTCACCAAAGCGAACTGGGCCGTACCGAAAACGGAAACCCATTTTGCGCTGCCGGCGAATACCAACGGCAATACCGTGGCGTGGTCGATTATTACCGATTACGGCAGCATCAGCCACCCCCTGACCGCAGCACTCCATTAATCATTCGGCACGCCGGTGTATTAAATAATCATGTATAGCGACAAAAAGCCGTTTACCTGCCAACTATCTTCATTACTGGTCATTATTATTGGCCTGGTAATGGCGATCTTTGCGTCGCAGGTGATGGCAGATGATTATTTTAACCCGGCGCTGCTGGACGTAGATAATCCCCAGCAGACCAAAACCGATTTATCCGTCTATGAAAAAGGGCCGGGACAGGCGCCGGGGAAATATCAGGTCGCTATTTTTATCAATAATAATAAAATTGATACCCGCGACGTCACCTTTACCTTACAAAAAGATCGCCAGGGCAACAGCGCTCTCCAGCCCTGCTTTAGCCTGGATGAGTTACAAAGCCTGGGCATTAAGGTCAAAAATTATCCCAACCTGCTGGCAAAAGGCGCATGTGCAAACCTCAGCGCTATACCCTCCGCCTCCGCAACGTTTCACGTGCGTAACCAGCAGCTGCTGCTCAGCATTCCGCAGGTGGCGCTGGGCAAAGTTCCGCGCGGCTACATTGACCCCAAAGAGTACGACGAAGGGATCACCGCGGGCCTGCTGAACTACAGCGCAACCGCGAGCCAAAGCCACGCGCGCCAGCAGGGCGAACAAGACGCCAGCAGCCAGTACGTCAACCTCCGTCCCGGCCTCAATATCGGCGCGTGGCGCTTAAGAAACTACTCAACGTGGAACCGCAGCACCACCGGCAACACCGAGCAGCAGAAGTTCTCGTCGGTCTATACCTACGCCCAGCGCGATATCGTGGCGATGAAAAGCAGCGTAACGGTGGGGCAGAGCTCGTCCCCTGCCGACGTCTTCGATAGCGTCCCCTATACCGGCGCGCAGATTAACTCCGACAGCGACATGCTCCCGGACAGCGAAAAAGGCTACGCGCCAATCATTCGCGGCACGGCGCACAGCAACGCGCTGGTGATGGTCCGCCAGAACGGCTACGTCATCTACCAAAATACCGTCGCGCCCGGCGCGTTTGAAATTAACGATCTCTACCCAACCGGCAGCAGCGGCGACCTGCAGGTCACCGTGAAAGAGACGGACGGCAGCGAAAGCCATTTCGTGGTGCCGTACGCTTCCGTGCCGGTGCTCCAGCGCGAAAAGAACCTGCGCTACAGCGTGACCGCGGGTCGCTACCGTTCATATGACAAAGACGTGGAAAAAACGCCGTTCGCCCAGGGAAGCGCCATCTACGGCTTGCCCTATGGCTTCACGGCCTACGGCGGCGTTCAGCAGAGCAGCCACTATCGCTCCCAGGCCGTGGGCGCGGGTAAAAACATGGGCGATCTCGGGGCGTTTTCCATTGACGTTACGCGCGCGAAAGCGCTGCTGAAAAAGCAGCAGGCGAGCAAGGGCCAGTCCTGGCGCGTGCGCTACAGCAAGGATTTTGCCGGAAGCGGAACCAACTTCTCGCTGGCGGGCTACCGCTACAACAGCAAGGGTTTCTATACCCTGCAAGACACCATGGAGTCCTATACCCGCTCAAGCGACTGGTCAGCGCCGCAGCAGCGCCGGGCGCGGACGGAAGCCACCATTGACCAAACGCTGGGCGAAGGCTGGGGCTCCGTGACGCTGAGCCTGGTAAAGGAAAGCTACTGGAGCCAGAGCCAGGATATGACCTCCATGAGCGTCAGCTACAACAACAGCTGGCACGGCGTGAGCTACAGCCTGAGCTACAGCATGAATAAGAACACCAACGACAGCGACGAGAACGGCGAGTCCGTGACCAACGATAATCAGTTCTCCCTGAGCGTCTCCGTGCCGCTGGACCACTGGATGCACAACACCTGGGCCACCTACAACCTGAACAATACCAAAGACGGCACCACGCAGAACCTCGGCCTGAACGGCACGGCCCTGCAGGATAACAACCTCAACTGGAACCTTCAGGAAGGGCTGAGCACCACCGGCAGCGGCACCTCAGGCAGCGCCAATGCCGATTACAAAGGAACGTACGGCGAAGTCAGCGGCGGCGTCAGCCAGGACAAGCACCAGCAGACGCTGAACGTGGGTATTCAGGGCGGCGTGGTGGCGCACGCCAACGGCATCACCCTGACCCAGCCGCTGGGCGAAACCATCGCACTGGTGAAAGCGCCCGGCACGCACGGCACGCATATCACTAACCAGACCGGCGTCGAGACCGACTTCCGCGGCTATACGGTTGTGCCGTTCGTCACCGCCTATCGCCACAATACGATTGCGCTGGATACCGAAACGCTGCCGGACGATGCCGACATCACCCACGCGGCGCAGATCGTTACGCCAACGCGCGGCGCCGTTGTGCGCGCCACCTTTAACACCCGCGTCGGGCGTCGGGCACTGATGACGCTCACGCAGAACGGTAAGCCTCTGCCGTTCGGCGCAACGGTCACCACCGAGGATAAGGACAGCGAGTTTATTGTCGGCAATGACGGGCAGACCTACGTGTCCGGCCTGCCGCCGCGCGGCCGCCTGGCGGTGTCGTGGGGTGAAAACGCCAGCGAGCACTGCGTCGCCGACTATGCGCTCACGGACGAGAAAGATAAAACCAGCATCGCCACTGTCTCCGCGCAGTGCCATTAATTTATCGTTCGGGCTTACTCTTATGCAGATGATTAAATCATTATTTTTCGTAGCAGTTCTGGGCACGGCGGCGCTGTTTATGCCCCATGCGAAAGCGACCTGCTCAACGCCGGATATGCCGAAAATGATCAACGTGGCGTCGGTTTCGGTGCCGACAACGCTGGAGGTCGGTGAAACGATCCCCGGTACGGAGCAGACCGTGCACGTGGCCGGCAATTGCGATCAAAGCATCGACAGCGGGCTGGAGATTGTCTCCTGCTATTACGGCACCGGTACTGAAATTCCCGGTCTCAAGGGCGTCTATGACTCCGGCGTGCCGGGTGTTGGCGTCGCGTTAATGAACGATCAGGGCCAGCGCATCAGCGGCGCGGGTGGCGTAACCTGTGATTCTCGCGGGACGCCAATCGGCTACGTCTCAACCGACGGCAAGCAGTCGTTTAATTTTGACGTCACGCTTGAGCTGGTGAAAACGGGTGCTGACGTGGCGTCCGGGACGCTCATCCAGTCGCAGACGCGATTCGGCATTGGCGTGTTCGGCCACGAAGGCATTGGCAACCCGAATGACATCGAGTACTCCGGCAACGTCATTCTGCACGAGGTGACCTGCTCCGTGTCGCCTAAAAACCTGACCGTCAACCTGGGGGATTTCCCCATCAGCGATTTTGTCGGCACCGGCACGCTTTCCGATCCGGCGCAAACCGTCTACATCGACGTGGACTGCGATACCACCGTGCAGCCCGAGCTGAAAATCAGCAGCGCCAACGGCTATGAGACCGCCTTTCCCGGCGTGGTGAAGCTTACCCAGCAAAGCGGCATGGCGACGGGAGTTGGCGTGCAGATGATCATCGACGGCATGCTGGCCAGCTTTGATGCCTATAGCCCCACAGGAAGCGAGGCGTTTGCCAACCAGACGCTGCGCATTCCGCTCGAATTGCGCTATGAACAGACCAGCGCGGTCGTAACGCCCGGCCCGGCCAACAGCGTTGCCACCATCACCCTTGCCTATAAGTGACATCCAATGAAAAAAACAGCGTTACTCCTGCTCCTGTGCCTGACGGCCTGCGCCCACGCGGACGAGATTGAGCTGCAAATGACCGGGAATATCTACGCCAATACCTGCGTGGTGGACAGCGAAAGCAAAAACCTTACCGTCGATTTAGGCCAGGCAGCCTCGGGCGAGTTTAAGGACGTGGGGGATACGGGGCAGTGGAAGGACTTTTCGCTCAAGGTTTCCCATTGCCCGGCAAGCCTGATGCTGGCGAACGCCTTTTTCTACGGCCAGGCCGACGGCGTACATCCAACAAAGTTTGCTAACACCGGCAGCGCAAAGGGACTGGCGCTGGAGCTGGCCGACCGCCAGGACAATATTCTGATTGCCCCGCAGGCCAGCTTTAACGTGCTGATTAACCAGAGCGACCATACGGCAGAGTTTCCGCTGGCCGCCCGCTACTACGCCACCTCCATGCCCGTCACCGCGGGGACGTTTAGCAGCGTCGTGCAGGTGACCTTCACTTACCAGTAGGACCGCGCCCCTTAGCACGGATGCTTTTCCGACGCCCGGCAGCCAGTTTTGCCGGGCGTTTTTTTACCTCAGGCACCTCGGGCTGTTCAATCGGAAACACCGGAAGAGCGTTAAGCAGACGCGGACCATAGTTTTTCGTCAGCAGGCGTTTGTCGTAAATCACCACTTCACCCCAGCAGCCGTGGCTGCGGATCAGGCGCCCTACCTGCTGAATCAGGTTGAACGACGCCGCGGGCAGGCTTTGCACCTCAAACGGATAGCGGTTCAGGCTTTTGAGCCACTCCCCTTCGGTGATCACCACCGGGCTGTCGATCGGCGGAAACGCAATTTTATGGATATGCACCTGCGTCAGGTAATCGCCCTTGAGATCCAGCCCCTCGGCGAAGGACTGGAGCCCCACCAGCACGCTGCGCTCGCCGTTATCAATACGCTTGCGGTGGGTCTCCACCAGCCGATAGCGCGGCTGATCGCCCTGAACAAGCAGCAGCAGGCGCAGGTCGGTCACGTGCTCAAGAAAACGCTGCATCGCGCGACCGCTGGCGAACAGCACCAGCATGCCGGGGTATTTTTTGCCCTCAACCTGCTCGCGGAAGTAGGCAGCCATCTCGGCGATGTGCTGCTCCTCGTTGTCCATAAGCGGTTCAAACGTCATGCGCGGAATCACCAGCTTGCCCTGCTCGCAGTGGTTAAACGGCGAGTCCAGCGCCACAAAGCGGTCGCCCGCTTTCTCTCTCAGGCCGCTCATCTCCTGCAAGCGGGAGAAACTGTTCAGGGAGCGCAGCGTGGCGGAAGTGACAACCACGTGCGGCACGCTGCGCCAGATAAGCTTCTCAAGCTGATCGGCCACGCGAATGCCCACGCAGTGGAAAAACAGATGCACCTGCCCGTCCCGCACCTCGCGGGTGGCCCATTTGGTGACCGGCGCGCCGGACGCCTGCGCCATCGAAGCCAGCCGCCAGAGCTTGCTCTGCGATTCAAACATGCCCAGCGCGCGGTTCATCTGCAGCAGGACGCGGTGCAGTCGCACCACGTCATGGGAGCCGGTTTTCTCACTCAGATCGTTTAAGAACATCTCCGCCAGCCCGCGCAGCTTTTCGAGATGCTTTGCCAGCTGCTGGCAAATCTCCATGATCTCTTCCGGCAGTTCGCCCATCGCGAAGCGATGCTCCGCCTCCTGGGCTGCGGGAAGGTAAAGATTGAGGATGTTGTTCAGGGACGAAATAAGCGCGTACGCCTCTTCGCAGTGGTCGCTTAGCCGCTCTGGCACGGCCAGCGGCGGCGTGGTTTTCGGGCGGAACTGCTCCATGCAGGTTGCCACCAGCTTGCAGAACAGGTCGAGCTGCAGGCGAAACCACGGCGCGGTGATCTCGGCGCTCATCTCCAGCGCGTCGCGCGCCACGTCCGGCAGGTGATGGCCTTCATCCAGCACCAGCAGCAGGTTTTTCGGCTCCGGCAGAACGGCTTCGCTCTCGAGCGCCGCCATCACCAGCGCATGGTTAGCCACCACCACCTCCGCTTCCTGAATTTCGCGGCGGGCGACAAAGAACGGGCATTCGCGGTAGTAATGACAGTTGCGGTTCAGGCAGCTGGCCTTATCGGTGCTGAGCCTGCGCCACAGATCGTCGCTAACGGCTTTATCGGTGTGGTCGCGAAGGCCATCCCATTTATAGCCGTCAAGATCGGCCTTGAGCGTGGCGCACAGCTCTTGTTCCGCTTTGTTATTTGGCGTGAGATCATCGTCGAGAAACGCCAGCAGATCCTGCTGCGTCGCCTCGCTGCTGGCAAGGCCCGCCAGGTTACGCGGACACACGTAGCGCCCGCGCCCGAAGGCTGCGGTGAAGCGAAGATCGGGGATGATTTTGCGCAGCAGCGGCAGGTCTTTGCTGAAGATCTGGTCCTGCAGCGCGACGTTGGCGGTGCTGACCACCAGCGTTTTATCCTCTTCCCGGGCGATGGCAATGCCGGGAATGAGATACGAGAGGGTTTTCCCGACGCCGGTCGGGGCTTCGATGGCCAGATGTCGTCCGTCGTCCCCGGCGAGCGTTTTTGCCACGTCGGCAATCATCTGCCGCTGCGGCGCTCGGGGAATAAAGTCGGGGATCTGCTGTTGAAGCGCCTTATACCATGCGCCAATTTGCGCTTTCAGCGCAGCGGTAAGAGCCATCGGAAACCTGAAATACTGTATAAACAGCCACTATTGTGGCACTTTCTGGCGGATGCCGCAAAAAGAAAAAGCCCGGCTTTACGACCGGGCTTCCAGATTACTGCGGGCTGGCAGGCTTACGCGGGCGACGTCGGCGCTGCCCTTCCCCTGCCGGTTTTCCTTCACCGCTGCGCCACGGGTTTTCACCCGACGGTTTAGCATCGTTGCCGCGACGCGGCGGTTTACCCGATAACTTCGGCGCACCGCCTTCTGAACGACGCGGCTGCTGGCCGCGACCGCCGCCGCCCTGACCGCGACCGCCGCCACCCTGACGGCCGTTCTGAATCGGCTCCGCCTTGATGGACGGGTCCACTTCATAGCCCGGGGTTTCGATGCGCGGGATCTCTTTCTTCAGCAGACGCTCGATGTCGCGCAGCAGCTTGTGTTCGTCGACGCACACCAGGGACAACGCCTCACCGGTGGCCGCCGCGCGGCCGGTACGGCCGATGCGGTGCACGTAATCTTCCGGCACGTTCGGCAGCTCGTAGTTCACCACGTGCGGCAGCTCTTCGATGTCCAGACCGCGCGCCGCGATGTCGGTTGCCACCAGCACGCGAATATCGCCAGATTTGAACTCCGCCAGCGCGCGGGTACGCGCGCCCTGGCTCTTGTTGCCGTGGATTGCCGCGCTGCGAATGCCGTCTTTATTCAGCTGTTCAGCCAGGTGGTTCGCGCCGTGCTTGGTGCGGGTAAAGACCAGCACCTGCTGCCAGTTCCCCTTGCCGATCATCTGGGAGAGCAGCTCCCGCTTGCGCTTCTTATCCACGAAGTGAACGTGCTGCGTAACCTGCTCGGAGGCGGTGTTGCGGCGCGCGACTTCAATTTCCAGCGGATTGTGCAGCAGCTTTTCAGCCAGCGCCTTGATATCGTCGGAGAAGGTTGCGGAGAAAAGCAGGTTCTGGCGACGCGGCGGCAGCTTAGAGAGCACGCGGCGGATGTCGTGGATAAAGCCCATGTCCAGCATGCGGTCGGCTTCGTCCAGCACCAGAATTTCAATCTGATCCAGCTTAACGGCGTTCTGGTGTTCCAGATCCAGCAGACGGCCCGGCGTTGCCACCAGCACGTCCACGCCGCCGCGCAGCTTCATCATCTGCGGGTTAATGCTCACCCCGCCGAAAACCACCATTGAGCGGATGTTGAGATAGCGGCTGTACTCACGCACGTTCTCACCGACCTGAGCGGCCAGCTCGCGGGTTGGCGTCAGGATCAGTGCGCGTACCGGGCGGCGGCCTTTCGCATGCGGCTGGTTTTTGACCAGCAGCTCTAACAGCGGCAGCGTAAAGCCGGCGGTTTTACCGGTGCCGGTCTGCGCGCTGGCCATCAGGTCGCGGCCTTCCAGCACGGCAGGGATCGCCTGCTTCTGGATCGGGGTTGGCTCGCTGTAACCCTGCTCTGCAACAGCGCGCAGAATTTCTGGATTCAGGCCAAGGGAATCAAAAGACATAAAAACTCCGAACCGCCCCGACCGTCTCAGGTGTAGTTTTCAGGGAGATATAACGAATAGGGAAGGACAAAAACCACAATGTCGTGAAGCAGCGGAGTGTAGCAGCTTTTGTGACGTGGCGCATAAATATCCCTTCGTTAATCCTTGATGACCCGCTTCTCGCGGCGAGCGACTGGACAAAACGCTGAACCAGCCATAGTCTTAATCAATCGATTGATTAATTCTTAAAGCCGCCATGAATACAACACCGACGACATCGAAGGGCGAACAGGCAAAAAGCCAGCTTATCGCCGCCGCGCTGGCGCAGTTTGGCGAATATGGCCTGCACGCCACCACGCGCGACATCGCCGCGCAGGCCGGGCAAAACATCGCGGCCATTACCTACTATTTTGGCTCAAAAGAGGATTTATACCTCGCCTGCGCCCAGTGGATCGCTGACTTTATTGCCGCGAATTTTCGCCCGCACGTGGAAGAGGCCGCCGGGCTGCTCGAACACCCCTCCCCCGACCGCGCCGCGATCCGTCAGCTGATCCTTAACGCCTGCCACAATATGATCAGGCTGCTGACGCACGACGACACGCTCAGCCTGAGCAAATTTATCTCTCGAGAGCAGCTTTCGCCCACCGCGGCCTACCAGCGTGTACACGACCAGGTCATCGATCCGATGCACGGGCACCTGACCCGGCTGGTGGCGGCCTACACCGGGCGAGACGCGAACGACACCGAGACCATTTTGCATACCCATGCCCTGCTGGGTGAAGTGCTGGCGTTTCGCCTGGGGCGGGAAACGATTTTGTTACGCACCGGCTGGACACAGTTTGATGAGGATAAAGCCGCGCAGATTAGCCGGGTCATTACCTGTCACGTCGATCTGATCCTGCAAGGCTTAACGCAAAGGAGCCTGAAGTCATGAAAAAACCGGTCGCCATCGTTCTGATGGCCGTTGTTGTGCTCGCGGTGGTTGCGGGAGGCTGGCTGTGGTATCAAAGCCAGCAGGACAGAGGCCTGACGCTGTACGGCAACGTTGATATCCGTACCGTCAATATGAGCTTCCGCGTCGGCGGCCGCCTGGCCTCGCTCAGCGTCGACGAGGGCGACGCCATCAAGGCCGGGCAAACCCTGGGCGCACTGGACAAGGCGCCGTATGAAAACGCGCTGATGCAGGCGAAAGCGGGCGTCTCCGTCGCGCAGGCGCAGTACGACCTGATGCGGGCGGGCTATCGCGACGAGGAGATTGCCCAGGCTGAAGCGGCCGTGAAACAGGCGAAGGCCGCCTACGACTACGCGCAGAACTTCTACAGCCGCCAGCAGGGGCTGTGGAAAAGCCGCACCATTTCCGCTAACGATCTGGAAAACGCCCGTTCGTCACGCGATCAGGCGCAGGCCACGCTGAAGTCCGCGCAGGATAAGCTGAGCCAGTACCGCACCGGTAACCGCGAGCAGGATATCGCGCAGGCGAAGGCCAGCCTCGAACAGGCGCAGGCCCAGCTGGCGCAGGCCGAGCTGGATCTGCGCGACACCACGCTGGTCGCGCCGTCTGACGGCACGCTGATGACCCGCGCCGTCGAGCCGGGCAGCATGCTCAGCGCGGGCAGCACCGTCTTAACGCTCTCCTTAACCCGCCCGGTGTGGGTGCGCGCCTACATTGACGAGCCGAACCTCGGCCAGATGCAGCCGGGCCGCGAGCTGCTGCTCTACACCGACGGGCGTCCGGACAAGCCGTACCACGGCAGGGTGGGCTTTGTTTCGCCCACCGCCGAATTCACCCCCAAAACCGTCGAAACGCCGGACCTGCGCACCGACCTTGTCTACCGCCTGCGCATTATCGTGACCGATGCGGACGACGCGCTGCGCCAGGGCATGCCGGTCACCGTGACCCTCAGCGACGGGGAACGACATGAATGACGCGGTTATCCAACTCGACAATCTGGTAAAACGCTTCGCGGGCATGGAAAAGCCCGCCGTCGCGCCGCTGAACTGCACGATTCAGAAAGGCTACGTGACCGGGCTGGTCGGCCCGGACGGCGCGGGAAAAACCACGCTGATGCGCATGCTTGCGGGGCTCCTGAAGCCGGACGAAGGGTCGGCCAGCGTGCTCGGCCTCGATCCGATCAAAGACGACGGCGCGCTCCACGCCATGCTCGGCTATATGCCGCAGAAGTTCGGCCTGTACGAAGACCTGACGGTGATGGAAAACCTCAATCTGTACGCCGACCTGCGCAGCGTGACCGGCGAAACCCGGCAGAAAACCTTCGCCCGCCTGCTGGAATTTACCTCCCTCGGCCCGTTTACCGGACGCCTGGCGGGCAAGCTCTCCGGCGGCATGAAGCAGAAGCTGGGGCTGGCCTGCACGCTGGTGGGCGAGCCGAAGGTGCTGCTGCTGGACGAGCCCGGCGTGGGCGTTGACCCGATCTCGCGCCGCGAGCTGTGGCAGATGGTGCACGAGCTGGCGGGCGACGGGATGCTGATCCTCTGGAGCACCTCCTACCTCGACGAGGCGGAGCAGTGCCGGGACGTGCTGCTGATGAACGAGGGCGAGCTGCTCTACCAGGGCGACCCGACGCAGCTGACCCAAAGCATGGCCGGGCGCAGCGTCCTGCTGCACAGCCCGCAGGAGTCCAACCGCCGCCTGCTGCAGCGCGTGCTGAAGCTGCCCGCGGTCAGCGACGGGATGATTCAGGGGCGCTCGGTGCGGGCGATCCTCAAAAAAGAGGCCACCGCGGACGATATCCGCCAGGCGCCCGGCATGCCGGAGATTGAAATTGCCGAGACCGCTCCGCGCTTCGAGGATGCCTTTATCGACCTGCTGGGCGGCGCGGGCGCATCGGAATCCCCGCTGGGGGCGATTTTACACACCGTGGAGGGCACGCCGGGCGAAACGGTGATTGAAGCGAAGTCGCTCACCAAGAAGTTCGGCGACTTCGCCGCGACGGATAACGTCAACTTCGCGGTCAAGCGCGGGGAGATTTTTGGCCTGCTGGGGCCAAACGGCGCGGGCAAATCCACCACCTTTAAGATGATGTGCGGCCTGCTGGTGCCGACGTCGGGCAAGGCGCTGGTGCTCGATATGGACCTGAAGGTCAGTTCCGGCAAAGCGCGCCAGCACCTGGGCTATATGGCGCAGAAGTTTTCCCTCTACGGCAACCTGACGGTGGAACAGAACCTGCGCTTTTTCTCCGGCGTGTACGGCCTGCGCGGGCGGGCCCAGAACGAGAAGATTGCCCGCATGAGCGAGGCGTTTGCGCTGACCGGCATCGCCTCGAACGCCACGGACTCCCTCCCCCTCGGCTTTAAGCAGCGCCTGGCCCTGGCCTGCTCGCTGATGCACGAGCCGGACATTCTGTTTCTCGACGAGCCCACCTCCGGCGTTGACCCCTTGACCCGCCGCGAGTTTTGGCTGCACATCAACAGCATGGTGGAGAAAGGGGTCACGGTCATGGTCACCACCCACTTTATGGACGAGGCGGAGTATTGCGACCGCATCGGGCTGGTCTATCGCGGCAAGCTGATCGCCCACGGCACGCCGGACGATCTCAAGGCGCAGGCGGCGGACGATGACCAGCCGGACCCGACCATGGAGCAGGCGTTCATCACCCTCATCCACGACTGGGATAAGGAGCATGCCAATGAGCACTAAGGTGATTTCCTGGCGCCGGGTGCGCGCGCTGTGCGTGAAAGAGACGCGCCAGATCGTGCGCGATCCGAGCAGTTGGCTGATTGCGGTGGTGATCCCCCTGCTGCTGCTGTTTATCTTTGGCTACGGGATTAACCTGGATTCGAGCAAGCTGCGGGTCGGGATTCTGCTGGAACAGCAAAGCAAAGAGGCGCTGGATTTCACCCACGCCATGACCGGCTCGCCCTACATCGACGCCACCATCAGCGACAGCCGTCAGGAGCTGATTCAGAAAATGCAGGCCGGTAAAATACGCGGCCTGATCGTCATTCCGGTGGATTTCGCCGCCAATATGGCGCGCGCGGGCACCGCTGCGCCGATTCAGGTGATTACCGACGGCAGCGAGCCGAATACCGCCAACTTCGTGCAGGGCTACGCGGAGGGGATTTGGCAGCTGTGGCAGATGCAGCGCGCCGAGGACCGGGGCGAAACGTTTGAGCCGCTGATCGACGTGCAGACCCGCTACTGGTTTAACCCGGCGGCCATCAGCCAGCACTTTATCATTCCCGGCGCGGTGACCATCATCATGACGGTAATTGGCGCCATCCTTACCTCGCTGGTCATCGCCCGTGAGTGGGAGCGCGGCACCATGGAGGCGCTACTCTCCACCGAAGTAACGCGCGTGGAGCTGCTGCTGTGCAAGCTGATCCCCTACTATTTCCTCGGCATGCTGGCGATGCTGCTCTGCATGCTGGTCTCGGTGTTTATCCTCGGCGTGCCGTATCGCGGTTCGCTGGTCGTGCTGTTCTTTATTACCAGCCTGTTTTTGCTCAGCACGCTCGGGATGGGGCTGCTGATCTCCACCGTGACCCGCAACCAGTTCAACGCCGCGCAGGTAGCGCTCAACGCCGCGTTCCTGCCGTCGATTATGCTGTCCGGGTTTATTTTCCAGATAGACAGCATGCCCGCGGCGATCCGCGCCGTGACGTACATCATTCCGGCCCGCTACTTCGTGAGCACGCTGCAGAGCCTGTTCCTGGCCGGGAATATTCCGGTGGTGCTGATAATTAACACGCTGTTTTTGATGGCGTCGGCGGTGATGTTCATCGGGCTGACCTGGATGAAAACCAAACGGCGTCTGGATTAAGGAGCGAACATGTTTCACCGTTTATGGACGTTAATACGCAAAGAGCTGCAATCCCTGCTGCGCGAGCCGCAAACCCGCGCCATTCTGGTATTGCCGGTGCTGATCCAGGTTTTGCTGTTCCCCTTTGCCGCTACGCTTGAGGTGACCAACGCCACCATCGCCATTTACAACGAAGACAACGGTAAACATTCTATCGAGCTGACGCAGCGCTTTGCCCGTGCAAAAGCGTTTACCCACATCCTGCTGCTGAAAAGCCCGAAGGAAATCCAGCCGACCATCGATACGCAAAAAGCCCTGCTGCTGGTGCGCTTCCCGGCGGATTTCTCGCGCAATCTTGATACCTTCCAGCCCGCGCCGATGCAGCTCATCCTCGACGGGCGCAACTCCAACAGCGCCCAGATAGCGGCCAACTATCTTCAGCAGGTGGTGAAGAATTACCAGCAGGAGCTGATGGACGGCAAGCCAAAACCCAACAACAGCGAGCTGGTGGTGCGTAACTGGTATAACCCGAACCTCGACTACAAGTGGTTTGTGGTGCCGTCGCTGATCGCCATGATCACCACCATCGGGGTGATGATCGTCACCTCCCTGTCAGTGGCGCGGGAGCGCGAGCAGGGCACGCTCGATCAGCTGCTGGTGTCCCCGCTGGCAACCTGGCAAATCTTCGTTGGCAAAGCCATTCCGGCGCTGATTGTTGCGACCTTCCAGGCCACGATCGTGCTGGGCGTGGGGATCTGGGCGTACGCGATCCCGTTTTCCGGATCGCTGGCGCTCTTCTACTTCACGATGGTGATTTACGGGCTGTCGCTGGTCGGGTTTGGGCTGCTGATTTCGGCGCTCTGCTCCACGCAGCAGCAGGCGTTCATCGGCGTGTTCGTCTTTATGATGCCGGCGATTTTGCTCTCGGGGTACGTCTCGCCGGTGGAAAACATGCCGGTGTGGCTGCAGGATTTAACGTGGATAAACCCGATCCGCCACTTCACGGATATCACCAAGCAGATTTATTTGAAGGACGCGAGTCTGGACATCGTGTGGGGAAGTTTGTGGCCGCTGCTGGTCATCGCGGCCACAACGGGCTCAGTGGCCTATGCGATGTTTAGACGAAACATCGCGTAGCTTTTTCTCTTTGGTCAGCAGCGAGACGACCGCGGGCCCTGCAAGGATCGCCAGACCCGCCAGGGCCAGCAGCAGGTTGTTTTGCAGCACGCGCGACAGCAGCCACAGCACGATCATCGAGGCGCCAAAATACCAGGTGGTGGTGAGTTCTTCGAGCACATCACCCACCTCGCGCCAGCGCGCTTCATGATGACGCTGTAAAAACAGCATCGACAGTACGGTCACGCCGTACAGCACGCACAGCCCAAGGCCGACGCGCACCAGCGTACCGCTCATCCAGCCCATCACCAGTACGGCCACGACCAGTAAATGCAACATTATCTGCCAGCAACTGAGTCCAGTTGTGACGCGAACGCGTTGTTGCCACTTCATGGCTTCTCTCCTGAAGGATTTTTCTCTGCACATTCAGACTACCGCACTTTACGGAAAATTCCGTAACGCCGCATCTTTTTGTGACGCCTACTACACTTTATTTTCATTGGGATAGTCACTCAGGAAGGGGCTTATGACTCAAAAAATGCAGCATTTCTCGCTTAAAGTGCTGACGATAAACATTCATAAAGGCTTCACAGCATTTAACCGCCGCTTCATTTTACCGGAGCTGCGCGACGCGGTACGCACCGTCAGCGCCGACATTGTCTGCCTGCAGGAAGTGATGGGCGCGCACGACGTGCATCCCCTGCATGTCGAAAACTGGCCCGATACGCCGCACTACGAATTTTTGGCGGATACGATGTGGAGCGATTACGCCTACGGGCGCAACGCGGTCTATCCCGAAGGGCATCACGGCAATGCCGTGCTGTCCCGCTACCCGATTGAGCATTATGAAAATCGCGACGTGTCGGTCGGCGAAAGTGAAAAGCGCGGGTTGCTCTACTGTCGCGTCGCGCCGCCGGACCTGGCCTTTCCGATCCACGTTGGATGCGTTCATCTGGGGCTGCGGGAGGCGCACCGTCAGGCGCAGCTGCAGATGCTGGCCGAGTGGACCAACGCGCTGCCGGAAGGCGAGCCCGTGGTAGTCGCGGGCGATTTTAACGACTGGCGGCAGCGGGCTAACCATCCGCTGAAGGTGGGCGCCGGGCTGGAGGAGATCTTTACCCGCGCCCACGGCAGGCCGGCCCGCACGTTTCCGGTGCGCTTTCCCCTGCTACGCCTCGACCGCATCTACGTGAAAAACGCCCACGCCAGCAGCCCGACCGCCCTGGCGCTGCTTAACTGGCGGCATCTCTCCGATCACGCCCCGCTCAGCGCGGAGATCCACTTATGAAATGTACATGGCAAGAGGGAAACCGGATCGTTCTGCTGGAAAACGGCGACCAGTACTATCCCGCCGTCTTTGAGGCCATCGATCGCGCGCAGCAGAAGGTGATCCTCGAAACCTTTATCTGGTTTGAGGATGAGGTGGGAAAACGGCTGCACGCCGTGCTGCTGCGCGCCGCCCAGCGCGGAATTAAAATTGAGGTTCTGCTGGACGGCTACGGCTCGCCTGACCTCAGCGATGATTTCGTCAACGAGCTGACGTCGGCGGGCGTGGTGTTCCGCTACTACGATCCCGGCCCGCGCCTGTTCGGCATGCGCACCAACCTGTTCCGCCGCATGCACCGCAAGATCGTGGTGGTGGACGAATCCGTGGCCTTTGTCGGCGGGATTAACTACTCCGCCGAGCATATGTCCGACTACGGGCCGGAGGCCAAGCAGGACTACGCCATCCGCATTGAGGGGCCGGTGGTGCAGGACATTCTGCTGTTTGAGCTGGAAAACCTGCCCGGGAAAGAGGCCGTCCGCCGCTGGTGGAAGCGCCGCCACCGCCCCGAGGAGAACCGCAGGCCCGGCGAGGCGCAGGCGCTATTCGTCTGGCGCGATAACGGCGAGCACCGGGACGATATTGAACGCCATTATCTGAAGATGCTGGCCAACGCGAAGCGCGAGGTGATTATCGCCAACGCCTACTTCTTCCCCGGCTACCGCCTGCTGCACGCCATGCGCAACGCGGCCCGGCGCGGCGTGCGGGTGAAGCTAATCGTACAGGGCGAGCCGGACATGCCGATCGTTAAGGTCGGTGCCCGCCTGCTCTACAACTATCTGGTGAAAGGCGGCGTTCAGATCTACGAATACCGCCGCCGTCCGCTGCACGGCAAGGTGGCGCTGATGGACGACCACTGGGCCACCGTTGGCTCCAGCAACCTCGATCCGCTCAGCCTGTCGCTGAACCTGGAAGCGAACCTGATCGTTCACGATCGCCAGTTCAACCAGACGCTTCGGGATAATCTTCACGGGCTTATCGCCAACGACTGCGTGCGCGTGGATGAATCCATGGTGCCGAAGCGCACCTGGTGGAATCTCGGCATCGGCGTGGTGGTGTTCCACTTCCTGCGCCACTTCCCGGCGATGGTGGGCTGGCTGCCCGCGCACACGCCGAAGCTGGAGCTGGTCGATCCGCCGGTACAGCCGGAAATGGAAACCCAGGACCGCGTTGAAGCGGAAGACGGAGGGAAACCCTGATGTCAACATCACATCCGCGCTGGCGGCTGGCAAAGAAAATACTCACCTGGCTGTTCTTCATCGCCGTGGCGGTGCTGCTGGTGGTGTACGCGCAGAAGGTTGACTGGAAGGAGGTGTGGAAAGTTATCCGCAACTACAACCGGACCGTGCTGCTGGGCGCCGCGGGGCTGACGATCGTGAGCTACCTGATCTACGGCTGTTACGACCTGCTTGGCCGCGCCTACTGTGGCCACAAGCTGGCGAAGCGGCAGGTGATGCTGGTGTCGTTTATCTGCTACGCCTTTAACCTGACGCTCAGCACCTGGGTCGGCGGCATTGGCATGCGTTACCGCCTCTACTCGCGTCTGGGGCTGCCGGGCGGCACGATTACCCGCATCTTCTCGCTGAGCATTACCACCAACTGGCTGGGCTATATTCTGCTCGGCGGAGTGATTTTCACCATCAACGTGGTGCAGCTGCCCGCGCACTGGTATATCGATGAATCCACGCTGAGGATTTTGGGCATCGTGCTGCTGCTGATCGTCGCCGCCTACCTCTGGGCCTGCGCCTTCGCAAAGCGTCGTCACGTGACCATCAAGGGGCAAAAGCTGGTGCTGCCCTCGTGGAAGTTCGCGGTGGTGCAGATGGTGGTTTCCAGCGCCAACTGGATGGCGATGGGCGCGATCATCTGGCTGCTGATTGGCGAAGACATTAACTATTTCTTCGTGCTGGGCGTGCTGCTGGTCAGCAGCATTGCCGGGGTTATCGTCCATATTCCGGCGGGGATCGGCGTGCTGGAGGCGGTGTTTATCGCCCTGCTGGCGGGCGAGCACGTCTCGCACGGCACCATTATCGCCGCCCTGCTGGCCTACCGCATGCTGTACTACTTCCTGCCGCTGGCGCTGGCGACGGTGTGCTATCTGGTGCTGGAGAGCCGGGCGAAAAAGCTGCGGGCGAAGAACGAGAAGGCGATGGCGAAATAAAAGCCCCCTCTCCCCAAAGGGGCGAGGGAGCAAAGACTGCACCGAGCTGTCCCCTCTCCCCTTTGGGGAGAGGGTTAGGGTGAGGGGAATAAAACCTTAACGCCGGTTGCCGAAAATCCGCAGCAGCATCAGGAACAGGTTGATAAAGTCCAGATACAGCGTCAGCGCGCCGAGGATGGCGTATTTACGCAGGGTTGACGCGTCGCGCACGTCAATCTGCTCACCGATATTTTTCAGCTTCTGCGTGTCATACGCGGTCAGACCAACGAAGACCACCACCCCGATATAGGTCACGGCCCACATCAGCGCTTCGCTCTTCAGCCACAGGTTTACCAGCGACGCGAGCACGATCCCAATCAGCCCCATAAACAGCATGCTGCCGAAGCCGCTCAGGTCACGCTTGGTGGTGTAGCCGTAAAGGCTCATCGCGCCAAACATCCCGCCGGTGACCACGAAGGTGCTGGCGATTGACGAATAGGTGTAAGCGATAAAGATGCTGGACAGCGTCAGACCCGTCAGCGCCGAATAAAGCATAAACAGCGTGGTCGCCATTCCGGCGCTGAGCTTATGCACCAGGCCTGACAGCACGAACACCAGCGCAAGCTGGGCGATGATCAGCCCAAAGAAGGTGATTTTGCTGGAGAAGATAAACATCATGATCTCCGGCGTGTTCGCCGCATACCACGCGATAAACGCGGTAAGCAGCAGGCCGACCGTCATCCAGCCGTACACCTGAGCCATATACGTCTGCAGCCCGGTACGGGACTGCTGCACTATCGAATCGGAACGCGGAAATCGGTCCATGATTCACTCCTGATTAAGATTAAGTAGACACACGCTTTAAGACTAACACATCCGCGTAAACCTGTTACCAACGGCCGGCGGCTTCTTTATCGCTGTCGCGTGACTCCACCCAGCGGTCGCCTTCCGGCGTCGCTTCGCGCTTCCAGAACGGCGCTTTGGTTTTGAGATAGTCCATGATGAACTCCCCTGCCGCAAAGGCGCTGCCGCGGTGCGCGCTGGTGACGCCAACAAACACAATTTCTTCGCCCGGCCACATTTCGCCGATGCGGTGGATAACGCTCACGCGTCCGAGAGGCCAGCGCCCCCGCGCCTGCTCGACGATCTCCGCGAGAGATTTTTCGGTCATGCCCGGATAGTGCTCCAGCGTCAGCGCCTTCACGCTGTCGCCGAGGTTGTGGTTGCGCACCTTGCCGGTGAAGGTCACAACCGCGCCGTCTTCGTCGCGCTCGGCCAGCCAGTCGTATTCGCTGCCGACGCTGAAGCGATCGCGGCTCACGAGGATTCGGGTTTCAGCCATGTTAGCCTCCCGTGACCGGCGGGAAGAACGCCACTTCATCGCCTGCCGCCAGCGGATGGTTGAAATCGACCAGCGTCTGGTTCACGGCCGCCAGCAGCTTGCCTTCGTCCAGCGCCAGCGCCCAGCGGTCGCCCTGCCCGGCCAGATGGGCACGCAGCGCGGCCACGTTCTCAAACGCACCGTCGACCGTCAGGCTATCGGTATTCACCAGCTCGCGCACCTGGGCAAAAAAGAGCACCTTAATCATGGCTGTCCACCTTAAAATCACCGGATTTGCCGCCGCTTTTCGCCAGCAGGCGCACCGGGCCAATCACCATGTCTTTCTGCACGGCCTTGCACATGTCGTAGATAGTCAGCGCGGCAACGGACGCGGCCGTCAGGGCCTCCATCTCCACGCCGGTTTTCCCGGTCAGGCGGCAGAGGGATTCGATGCGCACGCGATTGTGCTCCGGCTGCGCAGCCAGGTTGACTTCAACCTTGCTGAGCATCAGCGGGTGGCACAGGGGAATAAGGTCCCAGGTGCGCTTCGCGGCCTGGATACCGGCAATGCGGGCGGTGGCGAACACGTCGCCCTTGTGGTGACTGCCGTCGATAATCATCGCCAGCGTCTCCGGCAGCATGGTGACAAACGCTTCGGCGCGCGCCTCGCGCACCGTTTCGGCCTTGGCGGAGACGTCCACCATGTGGGCTTCGCCCGCGGCGTTAATGTGGGTCAGTTGCGACATAGCTTACTTCTTCAAATGAGGATGAAAATTACACGGACGGGTGCGGGCATCAAGCTGCGGGGCGATGATATTTTCCCACGCGTTGCGGCAGGCCTTAGTCGAGCCGGGCATGGCGAATATCAGCGTGCCGTTTGCCACGCCCGCCACGGCGCGCGACTGCAGCGTGGAGGTGCCAATCTCTTCGAACGACAGCATGCGGAACACTTCACCAAAGCCTTCGACCTCGCGATCGAACAGCGGGATCAGCGCCTCGGGAGCCTGATCGCCTGCGGTAAAGCCGGTGCCGCCGGTGATCAGCACCACCTGCACCTCGTCGCTGGCGATCCACTGGGATACCCGGGCGCGAATGGCGTAGCGGTTCTCTTTCACGATGGCTTTATCAACAACGTGGTGTCCGGCGTCGTGCGCCGCGTCGCGCAGCCAGTGGCCGGAGGTGTCATCCTCTTCGCCGCGGCGCTCGGAAACGGTAAGGATAGCAATGCGTGTCGGGATAAATTCTGCGCTTACCTGACTCATCTTCTGGTTCCTTTTTAAAGCTGATTACCCGCCAATGTATGACAGATTTTGCGTAATGCCGGTGTCGCCCTGATGCAGGAAGTGGGTCTGCTTTTTGTGCGTCAGCGCCTCGGAAATGCGCGCTTCAAGCGCCTCCTGCTGGGCGTCGTGTTCCAGCAGATCGCGCAGATCCACGCCGCCGTCGCCGAACAGGCAAAGGTGCAGCTTGCCGACGGAGGAGACGCGCAGGCGGTTGCAGCTGGCGCAGAAGTCTTTCTCATAGGGCATAATCAGCCCGATTTCCCCTTCGTAGTCCGGGTGACAAAAGACCTGGGCCGGGCCGTCGCTGCGCTGGCGAATCTGGTGTATCCAGCCGCGCTTGAGCAGCTCGTCGCGCAGCACCATGCCGGAGATATGATGGCGGCGGAACAGTTCGCTGCCCTCGCCGGTCTCCATCAGCTCAATAAAACGCAGCTGAATGCGGCGCGGCTTGATCCACGCCAGGAAGGTGTCCAGCTGGTGATGGTTAACGTCGCGCATCAGCACCGTGTTGACTTTGACTTTTTCGAAGCCCGCCTCAAACGCCGCGTCGATGCCGTCCATCACCTGCTGGAATTTGTCCTGGCCGGTTATGGCGTGGAACTGGCGCGCGTCGAGACTGTCCACGCTGACGTTAATCGCGGTTAGCCCCGCGTCGCGCCAGCTCGCCACGTCACGCGCCATGCGATAGCCGTTAGTGGTGACGGCGATCTGGCGGATACGCGCGTTTTCACGCACGGCAGCGATGATGTCGGGAAAATCTCGACGAAGAGAAGGTTCACCACCGGTCAGACGGACTTTTTCCGTGCCGAGCTCAGCGAAGGCGCGCGTGACGCGGCGCACCTCATCGACGGAAAGAAAGCCGTTATTGGTGACGCTGCCCGGCTTGTAGCCGTCAGGCAGGCAGTAGGTGCAACGAAAGTTGCATACGTCGGTAATCGACAGACGCAGGTAGTAAAACTTGCGCGCGAAAGCATCAGTGAGTTGTGAAGCCATGTACACCTTTCCAGATACGGGAGGCACAGTCATTTCTTTCTGTACCCTGGTGGCAGATCCGCCACGGCCAGAGCGCCATATCTTCCGACACAGGCGCAAAGGCTAGAGTGTAGGTTTTCAATAATGAAAACAGGTTAAGGCGATAGTAGCGCTTAAATCATCAGTTCGCCATTTTCGCTTTACGCTATATATCTTTATATATAGCGGCACGATTGTGCATTTTCGCTATAGAATACGTAAAACCAGCACTTTCGCATTGATATACATCATTCGCGAGCGGGTGAAGCATCGTCTTTTAGGGGTAGTTAGGTTACTGTTACGCGGATAAATCTCATAAGGAATGTATATGCGCAATCGCACATTGGCGGATCTTGACCGCGTTGTCGCTCTCGGCGGAGGCCACGGGCTGGGGCGCGTCATGTCCTCATTGTCCTCGCTGGGCTCCCGGCTAACGGGCATCGTGACTACCACGGACAACGGCGGCTCGACGGGACGGATTCGACGCGCGGAAGGCGGGATTGCCTGGGGCGATACGCGAAACTGTCTTAACCAGCTTATCACCGAGCCGAGCGTTGCATCCGCCATGTTTGAGTATCGTTTTGGCGGTAACGGCGAACTTTCCGGGCATAACCTCGGAAATTTGATGTTAAAGGCGCTGGACCACCTAAGCGTGCGGCCCCTGGAAGCGATCAATTTAATCCGTAACCTGCTCAAGGTGGACGCGTTTCTGATCCCGATGTCGGAACAACCGGTGGATTTGATGGCCATCGATGCTGAAGGCCATGAAGTTTATGGCGAGGTCAATATCGACCAGCTCATTCACCCGCCTAAAGAGCTGATGACCTATCCGAGCGTGCCCGCCACGCGCGAGGCGGTAGAGGCAATAAGCGAAGCGGATTTGATCCTGATCGGGCCGGGCAGTTTTTACACCAGTCTGATGCCACTCCTGCTGATCAAAGAGCTGGCGCAGGCCCTGCGCAGAACGCCTGCGCCCATGGTCTACGTGGGCAACCTGGGGCGCGAGCTAAGCCCTGCGGCCGCCAGCCTGACGCTGGTGGATAAGCTGGCGCTCATGGAACATTACGTGGGTAAGAAGATTATCGACGGCGTCGTGGTGGGGCCAAACGTTGATGTCTCCGGCATGGAAGGCCGGGTGGTGGTCCAGGAGCCGCTGGAAGCGAGCGATATTATGTATCGTCACGACAGACACCTGCTGCGCGAGGCGCTGGAGAAGGCGGTGCAGGCGCTGGGTTAGGTTTGATTGTGCGGCATGATGCCCTCACCCCGGCCCTCTCCCACAGGGAGAGGGAGAAAACACGCCGCTTTATCTAAGATGCGGCGATGAAAAGATCCCGCAGCTGATGCAGCTGGTCGCGGATTTGCGCCGCCTCTTCGAACTCCAGGTTCTGCGCGTGCTGCATCATCTGTCCTTCCAGCTCGTGGATTTTCTGCTGCAGCGCCTTCGGCGTCAGTACGACGGTATCCTCTTCCACCACCGAACGCGCCTTGCCGCGCCCTTTCGCCTTGGTCTTCGCGATGTTTTGACCCAGCGCCAGAATGTCCACCACCTTCTTGTTCAGGCCCTGCGGCGTAATGCCGTGCTCTTCGTTGTAGCGCTGCTGCTTCTCGCGGCGGCGCTCCGTCTCGCCGATCGCTTTCGCCATCGACGGCGTGATCTTATCGCCGTACAGAATCGCCTTGCCGTTCACGTTACGCGCGGCGCGGCCGATGGTCTGGATCAGCGAGCGCTCGGAGCGCAGGAAGCCCTCTTTGTCGGCGTCCAGAATCGCCACCAGCGAGACTTCCGGCATGTCCAGACCTTCTCGCAGCAGGTTGATGCCGACCAGCACGTCAAACTCGCCGAGGCGCAGGTCGCGGATGATCTCCATACGCTCGACGGTGTCGATGTCCGAGTGCAGGTAGCGCACCTTCTCGCCGTGCTCTTCCAGATATTCGGTCAGGTCTTCCGCCATGCGTTTGGTCAGCGTGGTGACCAGCACGCGCTCGTTAATCGCGGAGCGGGCGCGGATCTCTGAAAGCAGATCGTCCACCTGGGTGGCAACCGGGCGCACCTCGATAATCGGATCGAGCAGCCCCGTCGGACGCACAACCTGATCCACCACGTCGTCGCCGGATTTCTCCAGCTCGTAGTTGCCCGGCGTGGCCGAGACGTAGATCGTCTGCGGCGCGAGCGCCTCAAACTCTTCAAACTTCATCGGACGGTTGTCCAGCGCCGACGGCAGGCGGAAGCCGTACTCCACCAGCGTCTCTTTACGCGCGCGGTCGCCGCGGTACATGCCGCCTATCTGCGGGATCGTCACGTGGGATTCATCAATCACCAGCAGGCCGTCGGCCGGGAGGTAGTCAAACAGCGTCGGCGGCGCTTCGCCCGGCCCGCGGCCTGACAGATAGCGCGAGTAGTTTTCAATGCCGGAGCAGTAGCCCAGCTCGTTCATCATCTCCAGATCGAACTGGGTACGCTGGGTCAGGCGCTGCTCTTCAAGCAGCTTGTTGTTCGCCAGCAGCACCTTACGGCGGTCAGCCAGCTCAACCTTAATCTCTTCCATCGCCTGCACGATACGCTCGCGCGGCGTCACGTAGTGCGTTTTGGGGTAGATGGTAAAGCGCTGGATCACCGACTCAATGTGCCCAGTCAGCGGGTCGAACAGCGACAGCCGCTCAACTTCTTCGTCAAACAGCTCGACGCGCAGCGCCATATCGTCCGACTCCGCCGGGAAGATGTCGATCACCTCGCCGCGCACGCGGAACGTGCCGCGCTGGAATGCCTGATCGTTACGGGCGTACTGCAGCTCGGCCAGACGACGCACGATGGCGCGCTGATCGATGATCATCCCCTGGGTCAGGTGCAGCATCATCTTCAGGTACAGATCCGGATCGCCCAGGCCGTAGATAGCCGACACCGAAGCCACCACAACCACGTCACGACGTTCCAGCAGCGCCTTGGTCGCCGACAGGCGCATCTGCTCGATGTGTTCGTTCACCGAGGCGTCTTTTTCGATAAAGGTGTCAGAGCTTGGAACGTAGGCTTCAGGCTGGTAGTAATCGTAGTAAGAGACGAAATACTCCACCGCGTTTTCCGGGAAGAACTCCTTCATCTCGCCGTAAAGCTGTGCCGCCAGGGTTTTGTTGGGGGCCAGCACCATCGTCGGGCGTTGCAGATCGGCAATCACGTTCGCGACGGTAAACGTTTTACCCGAGCCGGTCACCCCCAGCAGGGTCTGATGCGCCAGCCCATCTTCCAGCCCCTCTTCCAGACGACGAATCGCCTCAGGCTGATCGCCTGAAGGGCGGAAAGCGGAATTCAATTTGAACGGTTTACTCATGGGCAACAACCTGATGACGTAGTAAGCGGCAGACGACTAATTTTACTCGTTGTTGCCAGGAATGCCAGTAAAAAACACTGGATAAAAAACCAGTGGCGTGTAAGGATATTTAGCGTAGCACTGGCCCGGCTAGCGTGTTCCTGATTGAAATTTCAGCTGCGGCAACATAAAACACCGGCATTGATGGGTTATCCCCAAAACATTTCCTTTTTTAACATTTGTCAAGACAGGTAATGAAAGTTTTATGTCCGTTGAAGCGCCTTTCATCAGGGCAATTGCTTTTATTCAACAAATTGAAATTTAAGAGATATTTAACAAAGCCGCGTTTCGCACCAATTTGCGTGAAGGCCGCGTATTCTCTCGCTTCTCGCGTGTTTTCTAACTCTAATGCACATGGTTATCCACAGGAATAGTGGATAACTGCTTCCAGCCCGTATGGCGCGGTGCTCGGCAAATTCCCGGTTTTTCCCACGAAGCGGCGCTAAAAAATTTTTATCACTCTTTTTTGATGATGATTAGCCATTTCATTCATAACCCGCCGGTGAGATCTTACTCACAACTCCGCGATCCGAACGTCAGGCAAAGGGGAATAACGTGACCCGAGGCCACGTTATCGCGAACAGCGCTTATCGTGCAGACGGCAGCGGGCTGAGGTCAAGATAGCGACCGGTTTCCGCCTCCTCCGCGCCGTCGGCAAGCCACGGGATTTCGCCCAGGCACGGCGCGGGCAGAACCCGGTTCAGGGTCTCGAGATATTCCTGATGGCGCCTGCCGGGCGGCACGACGTCGTTGGCGACCCAGCCCGCCAGCGTTAAGCCGGCCTGCTGAATCGCCTGCGCGGTTAGCATCGCGTGGTTAATACAGCCCAGCTTCACGCCTACCACCAGAATGACCGGAAGCCGCTCTGACTGCACCCAGTCGGCAAAGGTCTGCGCCTCCGAGAGCGGCGTGAACCAGCCCCCGGCCCCTTCCACCAGCACCCACTCCGCGCGAGCCTCAAGCGCGCGCAGGCCCGCAGACATGACGGCGAAATCAATCGGCCGGCCTTCGTCGGCGCTAACGATGTGCGGCGAGGTCGGCTCCGCGAAGGTGTACGGATTTACCGCCGCGTAGTCCAGCCCGACGCTGCTGTTGCGCTGCAGGGCCAGCGCGTCGGTATTGCGCAGCCCCTCGGGCGTCATCTCGCTGCCGGAGGCGACGGGCTTATACCCTGCGGTCGTACGTCCAAGAAGACGCGCCGCCTGCAGCAGCGCGGCGCTGGCAACCGTTTTGCCCACTTCCGTATCGGTGCCGGTGACAAAATAGCGTTCAGTCACGTTCAATAATCCCATGAAAAAGTTGATAAGAGAGCGGGAAGCTGCCCCCCCGCTGCGGCCACGCCAGCTCAAGCCGCTGCAGCTGCCCGCGGGTGAGCGGCTTTGGCGCCCGCCCGGCGTGCAGGTGCGTGGCGCCGATGCCCTTTAGCGAGCGCATGGCGCTCAGGGGGTCGCTAAAGTCGAGCGTGATGGTCTGCACCTCGGCGCGATAGCGTCGGCCTGCCAGCGCCTGCACCACACTCTCGTGCGATAAAAACCGGTTCGCGTGCTCGCGCCCGTCTACGGCCCGCCACGCCTCGTTTAGCTCCGGAAGCGAGCTCTCAAGAAGCGTGGTGAAGGCCACCTTCCCGCCCGGACGCGCGACGCGATACAGCTCGCCCAGCGCCTGCGGCAGGCTGCTGCACCACTGCACCGCCAGATGGCTCCAGACCAAATCAAACTGCGCGTCCGCCAGCGGAATGGCTTCGATATCGGCCGCCAGATAGCGGTCCGCCGACTGCTGCTGGCGCGCCTCGTCGAGCATCTGCTCGGAGAGATCGATGGCCGTGACCCGGCTTCCCGCCGCGCGCCAGTAGCGGCTGTTGCTCCCCGGCCCGCAGCCCGCGTCCAGCACCTCAGAAAAATGCCCTTCCCCCAGCGCCGCGATAAGCCCCTGCGCGCTCTGGCGCTGCAGCGCGTCGTGCTGCGAATAGCTCTGCGCGGCCCGGCCAAACGCCGCGGCGATCGCCTGCTTATTGACGGATGACATGCAGCACCTCCAGCAGGGCATCGATGTCCTGCGCCTCGTGCGTCGCCGTCAGCGTCAGGCGCAGGCGCGCGGTGCCCGACGGCACGGTGGGCGGGCGGATAGCGGTCGCCCACATCCCGCCGTCGCGCAGGGTTTGCGCCAGCGCCAGCGCCCGATCGTTTTCGCCGACGATAACGGGCTGAATGGCGCTCTGAGAATCAGTGACCTGCAGCGCCAGCGCCTGTGCTCCCTGGCGAAAGCGGCGAATGCGGTCGGCAAGGCGCAGACGGCGCTCCTCGCCCTCGGCGCTGCGGATCACGTTCACCGACGCGGAAAGCGCCACGGCCTGCGCGGGCGGCATGCTGGTGCTGTAGATCAGGTGGCGGGCAAACTGCAGCAGGTAGTCGGCCACCGGCTCGCTGCACAGCACCGCCGCGCCGCTGACGCCAACGCCTTTGCCGAACGTGACGACCAGCAGCTCCGGCTTCACCTTTTGCTGCCAGGCGCTGCCGCGGCCTTCTTCCCCCACGACGCCGATCCCGTGGGCATCGTCCACCATCAGCCAGGCGTGATGCTGCCGGGCGGCGGCGTGAAGAGCCTCGAGCGGCGCGCAGTCGCCGTCCATGCTGAACACCCCTTCCGTCACCGCCAGCCGGAGTCCGGCGCAGGGCTTCGCCAGCAGGGTGCGCATCTGCGCGTCGTCGTTGTGCGCAAACCGGCGCAGCTGCGCCGGGCTAAGGCTTGCCGCTTCGAGCAGAGACGCATGGCTCAGGCGGTCTGCGACGATGCGGTCGTCTTTGTCCATCAGCGCGGCAATCACCGCCTGGTTGGCGGCGAAGCCGGAGATAAACAGCAGCGCGCGCGGGTAGCCCAGCCAGTCGGCAAGCTGCTCCTCGAGCGCCCGGTGCGCGGTGGTGTAGCCGCTGACGTGGCCGGAGCCGCCGCTGCCCACGCCATAGCGCTCGGCCCCCTGCTGCCAGGCGCGGATAATCTGCGGATGCTGGCTGAGGCCCAGGTAGTCATTGCTGGAGAAATTGCAGTACCGCCTGCCCTCACGCACCAGAAAACGGCCCGCGCCGCTTTCCACCGCGCTGCGCGTGCGGAACGCGTCGGCCGCCCGGCGCGCGTTCAGGGCGGCGTCGATTCGCGCCTGCCAGGTCATAGCGCTGCCGCGTTGTAGAACTGTTCGGTGTCGGCGTTGAAAATTTGCTGCTCAAGCTGCTGCTGCTGTTCGTTGTCGCCGGTCAGCACCTCGGTCTGGTGCGGGTTCAGCCCCAGCTTGCGGAACAGCTGAACGTCTTTATCCTCTTCCGGGTTTGGCGTGGTTAGCAGCTTGCAGCCGTAGAAAATGGAGTTTGCCCCCGCCATAAAGCACATCGCCTGGGTCTGCTCGCTCATCTGCTCGCGGCCCGCGGAGAGGCGCACGTACGAGGTTGGCATCATGATGCGCGCCACGGCGATGGTGCGGATAAAATCAAACGCGTCCACGTCGTCGTTATCCGCCAGCGGCGTGCCTTTCACCTTCACCAGCATGTTGATCGGCACGCTTTCCGGCGGCGTCGGCAGGTTGGCCAGCTGGAGCAGCAGGCCCGCGCGGTCTTTTACCGTTTCGCCCAGCCCCACGATGCCGCCGGAGCAGACCTTGATGCCCGCGTCGCGCACCTTGTCGAGGGTGTCCAGGCGCTCCTGATAGGTGCGCGTGGTGATGATGTTGCCGTAAAACTCCGGCGAGGTGTCGAGGTTGTGGTTGTAGTAGTCCAGACCGGCCGCGGAGAGGCGCTGCGCCTGCTCCTCGTTCAGCGTGCCGAGCGTCATGCAGGCCTCAAGCCCCATCTCCTTCACGCCCTTCACCATCTGCTCCAGGTACGGCATGTCGCGGTCGTGCGGGTTTTTCCACGCCGCCCCCATGCAGAAGCGGGTCGAACCGGCGTTCTTCGCTTTTCGCGCCGAGTCGAGCACCTGCTCCACCTCCATCAGGCGCTCGGATTCGAGGCCGGTTTTGTAGCGCGCGCTTTGCGGGCAATACTTGCAGTCTTCCGGGCAGGCGCCGGTCTTGATTGACAGCAGCGTGCTGACCTGCACATGGCGAGGATCGAAGTGCTGACGGTGGACCTGCTGCGCTTCAAACATCAGCTCCAGGAACGGTTTATTGAATAATTCAGTGACTTGCGACATCGTCCAGCGTGCGTGGTGAGCCATTGGGCTTCTCCAAAGGGTTTTGTTAATTGTCGGTTCGGTTTATACTCGTAAACCTAAAACTTTTCAAAATGGTTTACAAGTCGATTATGACCCCGGACGATCTCGCCTTCGACACGCAGCATATCTGGCACCCCTACACCTCCACCACTCGCCCTCTGCCCGTCTATCCGGTCGCCTCCGCGCGCGGCTGCGAGCTGCATCTCGCCAGCGGCGAGCGGCTCGTCGACGGGATGTCCTCCTGGTGGGCCGCGATTCACGGGTACAACCACCCGCGGCTGAACGCGGCGATGAAGGCGCAGATTGACCAGATGTCGCACGTGATGTTTGGCGGCATTACCCATCAGCCCGCCATAGACCTGTGCCGCCGCCTGGTGGCGATGACGCCGGACGCGCTGGAGTGCGTGTTCCTCGCCGACTCCGGCTCCGTTGCCGTTGAGGTGGCGATGAAAATGGCGTTGCAGTACTGGCACGCCAAGGGCGAGACCCGCCAGCGGTTCCTCACCTTCCGCAACGGCTACCACGGCGATACCTTCGGCGCGATGTCGGTCTGCGATCCGGACAACTCCATGCACAGCCTGTGGAAGGGCTACCTGCCGGATAATCTGTTTGCCCCCGCGCCGCAGAGCCGCTTCGACGGCGAATGGGACGAGGCGGACATGGTCGGCTTCGCGCGGCTGATGGCGGCGCATCGCCACGAGATTGCGGCCGTGATTCTGGAGCCGATCGTGCAGGGCGCGGGCGGCATGCGCATGTATCATCCGGAGTGGCTCAGGCGCATCCGTAAGATGTGCGACCGCGAGGGGATTCTGCTGATTGCCGATGAGATCGCCACCGGGTTTGGCCGCACCGGCAGGCTGTTTGCCTGCGAGCACGCGGGGATTTCGCCGGATATTCTGTGCCTCGGAAAAGCGCTGACCGGCGGCACCATGACGCTCTCCGCCACGCTCGCCACGCGCGGCGTTGCCGACACCATCAGCGACGGCGAAGCGGGCTGCTTTATGCACGGCCCAACGTTTATGGGCAACCCGCTGGCCTGCGCGGTCGCCAGCGAAAGCCTCGCCATTCTCGAGAGCGGCGAGTGGCGGGCGCAGGTCGCGTCCATTGAGGCGCAGCTCAAGGAGGAGCTGCGCGCAGCCGCCGATTCTGCACACGTTGCGGACGTGCGCGTGCTGGGCGCCATTGGCGTGATTGAGACGCACCGGCCGGTAAACATGGCGGCCCTGCAGCGCTTCTTCGTCGAGCAGGGCGTATGGGTGCGTCCTTTCGGCAGGCTGATTTACCTGATGCCGCCGTATGTGATTACCCCGGAGCAGCTGCGTAAATTGACGGCCGCGGTCGTTACAGCCGTTAACATTCCCGCGCATTACACGATCTAACCCGATGCGTTACACTTCGTGAACGAGCGATTAACGAGGTAAACCGTATGAAAATCATCAGTAAAGATCTGCGCGACGGGGAGAAACTGCCGGAACGCCACGTTTTCAACGGCATGGGCTATCAAGGCGATAATATTTCCCCGCACCTGGCGTGGGATGAGGTGCCGGCCGGAACCAAAAGCTTCGTGGTGACCTGCTACGACCCGGACGCGCCGACCGGCTCCGGCTGGTGGCACTGGATCGTTGCCAACCTTCCCGCCGACACGCGCGTGCTGCCGCAGGGTTCAGGCTCTGACCTGGTTGCCCTGCCGGAGGGCGCGATTCAGACCCGCACCGACTTTGGCAAAGCGGGCTACGGCGGCGCCGCGCCGCCGAAGGGCGAAACGCACCGCTATATCTTTACGGTTCACGCGCTGGACGTGGAGAAGATTGAGGTAGACGAAGGGGCGAGCGGCGCGATGGTCGGGTTTAACGTGCATTTCCACTCGTTGGGCAGCGCGTCGATTACGGCGATGTACTCGTAACAGTGCGGGCTGATGGCCCCTCACCCTAACCCTCTCCCCATAGGGGAGAGGGGACTTCAACACCCTCTCCCCTATGGGGAGAGGGCTGGGGTGAGGGGAAAATCACAGCACGGAAGGCATTAATCCCACCAGCCGTCCCTCTTCCAGAAGCTGCATCGCCTTATCAATATCCGGCGCAAAGAAGCGGTCGTCGTCGTAGTGCGCAACGTGCTCGCGCAGCGCCTGACGCGCCTGCTCCAGCAGCGGGCTGGATTTTAGCCCCTCGCGCAGGTCGATCCCCTGACAGGCGGCAAGCCATTCCACCGCCAGCACGCCGCGGGTGTTTGACGCCATTTCCCACAGGCGACGTCCGGCGGCAGGCGCCATCGAGACGTGATCCTCCTGGTTCGCCGAGGTCGGCAGGCTGTCCACGCTGTGCGGATGGGAGAGCGCTTTATTCTCGCTCGCCAGCGCCGCCGCGGTAACCTGCGCAATCATAAAGCCAGAGTTCACGCCGCCGTTGCGTACGAGGAACGGCGGCAGCTGGGACATATGCTTGTCCATCATCAGCGCGATGCGGCGCTCGGATAAGGCCCCGATTTCGGCAATCGCCAGCGCGATATTATCCGCCGCCATCGCCACCGGCTCGGCGTGGAAGTTACCGCCGGATACCACCTCGTTTTCCTGAGCGAATACAAGCGGGTTGTCCGACACCGCGTTGGCTTCGACCAGCAGCACCTCCGCCGCCTGTCGCAGCTGCGTCAGGCATGCGCCCATCACCTGCGGCTGGCAGCGCAGCGAGTAAGGGTCCTGAACTTTCTCACAGTTATGGTGAGACTCGGCAATCTCGCTGGCGTCGGTCAGCAGATGGCGATACATCGCCGCCGCGTCAATCTGGCCGCGCTGGCCGCGCACCGCGTGAATGCGGGCGTCAAACGGACGCCGCGAGCCCAGCACCGCCTCCGTGGTGAGCGCGCCGCACGCCACCGCCGAGGCAAAGAGATCTTCCGCTTCAAACAGGCCGCGCAGCGCAAAGGCGGTAGACGCCTGGGTGCCGTTAAGCAGCGCCAGCCCCTCTTTTGCCGCCAGGGTAATGGGCGTTAACCCCGCCTTTTGCAGCGCCTCTTTGGCGGGCAGCCACTCCCCCTGCCAGCGGGCTTTGCCTTCACCCAACAGCAGGAGCGACATATGCGCCAGCGGGGCCAGATCGCCGGACGCGCCGACGGAGCCTTTCGCCGGTATCCACGGGTAGACGTTCGCGTTGACCAGCGCCATCAGCGCCTCGATCACGCTCAGGCGAATCCCCGAGAAGCCGCGCGCCAGGCTGTTGATTTTGAGCACCATCATCAGGCGAACAATTTCATCGTCCAGCGGCTGACCCACGCCCGCCGCGTGCGACAGCACCAGCGAACGCTGTAAATTTTCCAGGTCGTGGTTTGCGATGCGCGTCTGCGCCAGCAGGCCAAAACCGGTGTTAATGCCGTAGGCGGTACGCCCTTCGGCAACGATCGCCTCTACGCAGGCGACGCTGTCGCTAATGGCCGCATGGGCGCTTTCGTCAAGCGAAAGGGTAACCGGCTGACGCCAGACGCCGCGCAGCTGTTTGAGCGTCAGCGAGCCGGGAGTAAGTGTTAAGGCGTTCATCAATGCTTTCCTTGTGTGGCAGGGACCATCGGCAGGTTTAACCCCTGCTCTTCGGCACATTCAATCGCAATCTCGTAGCCCGCATCCGCGTGGCGCATCACGCCGGTGGCCGGGTCGTTGTGCAGCACGCGGGCGATGCGCGCCGCCGCCTCGTCGGTTCCGTCGCAGACAATGACCATTCCCGAATGCTGGGAGAAGCCCATCCCCACGCCGCCGCCGTGGTGTAAAGATACCCAGGTTGCGCCGCTGGCGGTGTTCAGCAGCGCGTTGAGCAGCGGCCAGTCGGAGACCGCATCGGAGCCGTCGCGCATGGCTTCGGTTTCGCGGTTCGGGCTGGCCACGGAGCCGGAGTCCAGGTGGTCGCGGCCGATGACGATCGGCGCGGAGACTTCACCGCTGCGCACCATTTCGTTAAAGGCCAGGCCGAGCTTTTGACGCCACGCCAGCCCGACCCAGCAGATGCGCGCCGGCAGGCCCTGGAAGTTAATGCGCTCCCGGGCCATGTCCAGCCAGCGGTGCAGGTGTTCGTCGTCGGCGATGATTTCCTTCACCTTCGCGTCGGTTTTATAGATATCTTCCGGGTCGCCGGAGAGGGCAACCCAGCGGAACGGGCCGATGCCGCGGCAGAACAGCGGGCGAATATAGGCAGGCACGAAGCCGGGGAAATCAAAGGCATCGGAGACGCCCATCTCTTTTGCCATCTGGCGAATATTGTTGCCGTAGTCAAAGGTCGGGATGCCCATCCGGCTGAAGGCCAGCATGGCGGAGACGTGTTCTGCCATGGAGCGTTTTGCGGCGAGCACCGTGCCCTCCGGGTCGGTTTCCGCTTTTTGCTGATAGGCTTCCCACGTCCAGCCTTTCGGCAGGTAGCCGTGCAGCGGATCGTGGGCGCTGGTCTGGTCGGTAACCAGATCCGGGCGCACGCCGCGGGCAACCAGCTCAGGCAGAACGTCCGCCGCGTTGCCGCACAGGGCAATCGACACCGCTTTGCCCTCGGCGGTGTATTTTTTGATCCGCGCCAGCGCGTCGTCCAGATCGCTCGCCTGCTCGTCCACGTAGCGGGTGCGCAGGCGGAAATCGATGCGGCTCTGCTGGCATTCAATATTGAGCGAGCAGGCGCCCGCCAGGGTAGCGGCCAGCGGCTGCGCGCCGCCCATGCCGCCGAGGCCTGCGGTCAGCACCCAGCGCCCTTTCAGCGAGCCGCCGTAGTGCTGGCGGCCGGCCTCAACGAAGGTTTCGTAGGTGCCCTGCACAATGCCCTGGCTGCCGATATAGATCCAGCTTCCCGCCGTCATCTGGCCGTACATCGCCAGCCCTTTAGCATCCAGCTCGTTGAAGTGCTCCCACGTCGCCCAGTGCGGCACCAGGTTGGAGTTGGCGATCAGCACGCGCGGCGCGTTTTTGTGGGTCTTAAAGACGCCGACCGGCTTGCCGGACTGCACCAGCAGGGTTTCGTCGTTTTCGAGATGGGTCAGCGCGTTAACAATGGCGTCATAGCATTCCCAGCTGCGCGCGGCGCGGCCGATGCCGCCGTAAACCACCAGCTCGTGGGGATTTTCCGCCACGTCAGGATCGAGGTTGTTCATCAACATGCGCAGCGGCGCTTCGGTGAGCCAGCTTTTCGCGGTGAGCGTGGTGCCGCGCGGGGCGCGGATATCCTGCTGGCGGTATTTACCTGACGACATTGTGTGCTCCTCATGGGGGACGGATGATACAAATAGATATACTTGTATAGACAACCACACACAAGGCGAAATTTAACAAAAAAGATACAATTTTGTTATATTGCGTTAGCTATCACGCTTTTAGCGCTTATGACATGAAATGGCCCTGCAGCCGGTAGCGGTTGCCCGGGAACAGCAGCCTGGCGTGGGAAATGATATGCGAAGATGACCAGGTGCGGCGGCGGATCAGCAGGCACGGATCGTGCTCCTTTATGCGCAGCCATTCGCACTCCTGCGGCGCGGCCCTTACGGCCTCGACGATGTGCTCCCCTTCCGTCAGCGGCGCGATGCGCGAGAGATACGCGTGCGGCGTGGTCTGGGTGTAATCCTGCTCAAGGTACTCCGGCACGCGCCCGGCGTTGACGCAGCGATCCTCAATCTGTACCGGCACGTCGTTCTCATAGTGGATCATCAGCGAATGGAATATCCGCGTGCCCTCTTTGACGTTCAGCTGCAGAGCCTGCTCGGCGCTCGCCTGCGTTTCCTCCAGCACCAGCACCTCGCAGCGGTGCCTGTGGTTGCGCGCGGCAATTTCGTCAGCGATGCTGCGGATTTCAAACAGCGCGGACTGCCCCTTCGGCTCGGCGACAAAGGTGCCGACGCCCTGCAGGCGCACCAGCAGCCCTTCGTCCGTCAGCTCGCGCAGGGCGCGGTTGACCGTCATCCGGCTATAGCCAAACTGCGCCACCAGCTCGGCTTCCGACGGTATGCGGTCGTGCGGGCGAAGCGTGCCGGAGGCGATTTTTTCGCCGATCGCCTGCTTAATCTTTTCGTAAAAAGGCACGGGCGGGCTGGGCTGCGGTGAGCGTGAAAACATAGTGACTCCTGAACGTAATTTTTATGCCCACCAGTGAGCGATTTGCCAGGCCAAACGAGCGGCAAGACGCGCCCCTTGTCCATCCCTGTCGTAGTGCGGATTAAACTCTACCAAATCCGCCGCCGAGAGTTTACCGCTTCGACAAATTTGCTCAATCACGGGCAGCAAATCCAGCGCCGGTACGCCTAACGCCGCGGGCGCGGATACCGCGGGCATTTCGCCTGCGGGCAGCACGTCCAGATCGATCGTGAGGTAAACGCGATCGGCCTGCGCCAGCACCTTTTCCAGCGCGGCGAGCGCGTCGCGCCTGAAGCACAGGTCTTCCACCAGCGTGACGTTGAGCCGCTCCGCTTCGTCCCACAGCGCCTGGGTGTTGGCCGCGCGGCTGACGCCGAAGCACGCGTACTGAAACTCACGCTTCGCGGCGGCGCAGTGCTGCGCCAGCTGGCGAAACGGCGTGCCGGAGGTGGCGCGTTCGGCCTTGCGCAGGTCAAGATGCGCGTCGAGGTTGATAATGGCCACGCGCGCGTCGGGCCAGGCGTCCAGCACGCTGCGGCCGTGAGCCCAGGCGGTTTCGTGCCCGCCGCCAAAAATAAGGGTTCGCATGCCGAAGCGCTGGCACGCAACTACCGCATCGCTAAGCGCCTGCTGCGCGGCCTCCAGATCGTCGTTGATGACGTAAACAGTCCCCATGTCCGCCAGGCGCTCGTGCCCCTGATGGCTGGCCATATTTGCCAGCGCTGCGCGCAGCACGTCGGGCGCCCGCGCGGCGCCTGGCCTGCCGCGGTTGCGCGATACCCCTTCATCGCATTCAAAGCCCATCAGGGCGATGCCTGACGAGGCGGGCGCGAAGGCCTCAGCCCGTCGGATCGTCTGGAAGATACGTTTTGCGGTGCTGGCCTCGGCGCTGTCGTCGCGCCCCTGCCAGACCTCTGCCGCAACCGGCCGCCATAGCGTCATGCTTTTCTCCCCCGAAATACGCGTTGATACAGCGGGTTGCGGCCCGGCTCATACACCATTTCTACCGGATGCTGCGCGTCCCAGACGATAAAATCGGCGACGTAGCCGCTCTTTAGCTGACCGTGCGTTGCCCCGCGCCCCAGCGCACGCGCGGCGTGCCGGGTCACGCCTGCCCAGGCTTCCTCAGGCGTCAGGCCAAACTGCACGCAGGCCATGTTCATCGCCAGATGGAGGCTGGCAAACGGGCTGGTGCCGGGGTTGTAGTCGGTGGCAACCGCCATCGGCACGCCCCGTTGCCTGAGCGCTTCCACCGGCGGGCGCTGGCGCTCCTGCAGAAAATAGAACGCGCCGGGCAGCAGTACCGCCACCGTGCCGTGCTGCGCCATCGCGCGCACGCCGGCCTCGTCGAGATACTCTATATGGTCCGCCGACAGCCCGTTAAAGCGGCTCACCAGCGCGGCGCCTCCGAGGTTTGAGAGCTGTTCGACGTGCCCTTTTACCGGAATGCCCCGCGCGGTAGCGGCCTGAAACAGGCGCTCGGTCTGCGCGGGGGTAAAGCCTACGTTCTCGCAAAACACGTCGACGGCCTCGAATAAGCCCGCCTGCCAGAGCGCAGGCAGGATCTCCTCGCAGACCAGCGCCAGATAGGCGTCGGGATCGTGGCGGTATTCACCGGGTACGGCGTGGGCGGCCAGCAGCGTCGGGCTAACCTCAACGGGATTATCCCGCGCGAGCCGCTGCGCCACCTGCAGCATTTTCGCTTCGGACTCAGCGTTCAGGCCGTATCCCGACTTGATTTCAATGGTGGTAACGCCCTCGTTCATCAGGCGCTGAAGGCGCTGCTGCGCCAGCGCGAGCAGGGCTTCAGGCGAGCTGCTGCGGGTGGCGGCCACGGTGGCGTTAATCCCGCCGCCCTGCTCGCTGATCGTCTTATAGGAGACGCCGTTCAGGCGCTGCTCCCACTCCGAGGCGCGATCGCCGCCAAAGACCAGGTGGGTATGGCAGTCGATGAGCCCTGGGGTCACCAGGCGCTCTTCAAGATCGACGACGCTGCGGTGTCCGGCGGGGAGTTCCGCTTCGGGCACGACGGCCACAATATGCTGGCCGCGCACGACGAGGGCGCACTTTTCCATTATTCCGTAGGGGTCCGTCTGGTCAGGGTCCATCGTTGCCAGCCGGGCGTTACGCCAGACTACGTCGTCGGGTTGAAGCTGCTGCATCGGGCCATCCACTTGTCATGAGTTGTATAGACATTTATTTTCATCTGCGGCGCGGTGTCAACCGCCTTTGTAGAAAAGGTTATTTATTTGTGATGACTTCCGCCCGCGCGCCCGTGAAAAATGCAACTTTTACCCTTTTTATCTTCCCGTTTCGCTCAACTTAGTATAAAAAAGCAGGCTATTTCGGCAATACCGTTAAGACTTGCATACCCAGGAGCTTTACCTTGAACATTTCCAGGATTTCCCGTCTGGCGTTGGCGTTCGCCTTTGGCGCGACCTTATCCGCATGCAGCTCAACGCCACCGGACCAGCTGCCTTCCGAGCAGGCGGCACCGGGCACGGCTTCCCGCCCGATCTTATCCGCGGGTGAAGCGAAAAACTTCACCCAGGCGCACTACTTTACGGCGATGGATCCTAACGCCGCGCCGTGGACCCCTTCTTCTATTAACCTGCCGAAGCAGCCTGATTTTGTGGTTGGCCCGGCGGGCGCGCAGGGCGTGACGCACACGTCTATCCAGGCGGCGGTGGATGCAGCCATCACCAAACACAGCGCGTCGCGTCAGTACATCGCGATCCTGCCGGGTGAATATGAAGGCACCGTGTATGTTCCTGCCGCGCCGGGCAGCATTACCCTTTACGGCCTGGGCGAAAAAGCAGTCGACGTGAAGATTGGCCTGGCGATTGATTCTGAAATTGACGCCAATACCTGGCGTCACCTGGTGAACCCGGCCGGCAAATACATGCCGGGCAAGCCGGCGTGGTATATGTTCGATAACTGCCAGAGCAAGCGTAATGCGACGGTAGGCGTGATGTGCTCTGCGGTGTTCTGGTCCCAGAATAACGGCCTGCAGCTGCAAAACCTGACCATCCAGAATACCCTGGGCGACAGCGTTGACGCGGGCAACCATCAGGCGGTGGCGCTGCGCAGCGACGGCGACAAGGTGCAGATCAACAACGTGAACATTCTGGGCCGCCAAAACACCTTCTTCGTGACCAACAGCGACGTGAAGAACGCGCTTCAGAACAACCGTCTGACCCGCACGCTGGTGACCAACAGCTACGTTGAGGGCGACGTTGACCTGGTGTCCGGCCGCGGCGCGGTGGTGTTTGATAACACCGATTTCCGCGTGGTGAACTCCCGCACCCAGCAGGAAGGCTACGTGTTCGCGCCCGCAACGCAGTCCAACCTGTTCTACGGCTTCCTCGCCGTGAATAGCCGCTTCAACGCGGCCGGTGACGGCGTGGCGCAGCTGGGCCGATCGCTGGACGTAGACTCAGCCACCAACGGCCAGGTCGTTATTCGCGACAGCGTCATTAACGAAGGCTTCAACGTGGCAAAACCGTGGGCAGATGCCGCTATCTCCAAGCGTCCGTTCTCCGGCAACACCGGCACGGTGGACGACAAAGATAACGTGCAGCGCAACCTTAACGACGCTAACTTCAACCGCATGTGGGAATACAACAACCGCGGTTTAGGCAGCAAAGTGGTTGCAGAGCCTAAGCAGTAAGCTGATTTGCCGGCCTACAGGCATAAAAAAACCTCGCGAATGCGAGGTTTTTTGTTTTAGGCCACTCAGTGCGCGTTAACCACCACCCACATTGGCCCCTGGCCGACGGCGTAGCGCCCCTTCTCTTCCAGCAGGCCCTGCGCGCCCTTAATTTCATACAGCGCAACGTGGTGGGATTTCTGCCCCGCCGCAATCAGGTATTTCCCGCTGTGGTCGACGTTGAAGCCGCGCGGCTGGGTTTCCGTCGGCTGGAAGCCTTCCACCGCCAGCACGCTGCCGTCTTCGGAGACGCTGAACACGGTGATCAGGCTGGAGGTGCGGTCGCAGGTGTACAGATGGCGACCGTCCGGCGTGATGTGGATATCCGCCGCCCAGCGGGTGTCGGAGAAGTCAGACGGCATCATGTCCAGCGTCTGCACGCACTCAATCTGGCCGTTAGGATCTTTCAGCTCCCACACGTCCACCGAGCTGTTCAGTTCGTTCACCACGTAGGCGTACTGCTGGTTCGGATGGAAGACCATATGGCGCGGCCCCGCGCCCTCAACGGTGGTCACTTCCGCCGGGGTTTGCGCCACCAGGTGGCCGTCATCGCTCAGGGTAAACAGGCAGATACGGTCCTGCTTGAGCGCGGGTACCCACAGCGTGCGGTTATCCGGAGAGATATTGGCAGAGTGGCAGCCTTCCAGTCCTTCCACCACGTCGACCGTCTCAACCGGAATGCCGTCGACAAGGCGGGTCACGCTAACGCATCCGGCGTTATAGGAGCCGCTAAAGACAAAGTTGCCTTTGCGGTCGGTGGAGATATGGGTTGGGCTACCCGGCAGCGGCGCTTCCGCAGCGTAGGTCAGCGCGCCGTCGTCCGGAGAGATGCAATAGGCCAGCACGCGAAACTCCGGGCGTACCCCCACGTACAGGAAACGTTTATCCGGGCTGACGACCATCGGCTGAACCTGCCCGGGAACATCAACAACCTGAACCAGCGTGAGCGAACCTTCCGCATTCAGGCGCCAGACGTGGATCTGCTGGCTTTCAGGGCTGGCGGTATAAACGGTTTGTTTCATGAATACTCCTTTCCTCACTGCGCGTGAAAGTGATTATTTTTAACGGTGAATGCTGAATTTTAGCCAGGAATTGTGCAGCCATTTACTCTGGGTGTAACATCCCCTGACACCTAAAATTCAACATTAACCCGGATGAACAAATGACCTCGCGTGTGATTGCACTGGATTTAGACGGAACACTGCTTACCCCTCAAAAAACCCTGCTCCCCTCTTCTCTTGAAGCGCTAAAGCGCGCAAAAGAAGCGGGATATCAACTCCTGATCGTCACGGGTCGACATCACGTTGCCATTCATCCTTTTTATCAGGCACTGGCGTTAGATACACCTGCAATTTGCTGCAACGGTACCTATTTGTATGATTATCAGGCGAAAAAGGTTTTAGAATCCGATCCGCTCCCCGTCACGCAGGCGCTTCAACTGATTGATTTGCTGGATGAGCACGACGTTCACGGCCTGATGTACGTTGATAACGCGATGGTGTACGAGCGCCCGACCGGCCACGTGATCCGCACCAGCAACTGGGCGCTTTCGCTGCCGGAAGCGCAGCGTCCGGTCTTTACGCAGGTCCCTTCCCTGCGCCAGGCGGCGCAGGACGTGGACGCGATCTGGAAATTTGCCCTGACGGATGAAGACACCGCGAAGCTTAACGCGTTTGCGAAGCACGTTGAGCAGACGCTGGGCCTGGAGTGCGAATGGTCCTGGCACGATCAGGTCGATATTGCCCGTAAAGGCAACAGCAAGGGCAAGCGCCTGACGCAGTTCGTTGAGTCTCAGGGAGGGTCGATGCAGGACGTCATTGCCTTTGGCGATAACTACAACGACATCAGCATGCTCGAAGCCGCCGGGACGGGCGTAGCGATGGGCAATGCCGACGACGCGGTAAAAGCGCGCGCTAACGTGGTGATTGGCGATAACGCCGCCGACAGCATCGCGCAGTACATTTATACCCACCTGCTGTAATCAGGTGGTTATCGAGACGCTCTTAATCTGCGCGTAAAGCCACTGGCCGGGCTTGATGCCTAGCTCATCCCTGGCCCACGGGCTGATGCGCGCCCAGAGCGTCTTAACCCCAACCTCCAGCTGCACGTCTACCTGCCCGTCATTGTCATAGCACTCCGCCACTCTGGCACGCAACACGTTACGAATGCTGGTCTGTACCGGCGGCTGGAGCACCAGCGAGACGTCCGACGCCTGAATGCGGATGCGCAGAGCGGACTGCAGCGGCTTGTCTACCTTATTCACCCACAGATGCTGATCGCCGAGCGCCAGCGCGGTCATCGCGTAGTGCGGATGGTGTTCAAGGACGCTGACCTTCAGAATGCTGCTCTGCTGGTCCTTCGGCAGCCACGGGTGCATGACGCTGCTGCCCCAGACATCTTCGAGATTGCCGAACGCCTTCACGCTGCCCTCTTCGAGCACCAGCACTTTGTCCGCCAGATGGAGAATTTCATCCAGCGAATGGCTAACGTAAAGCATCGGAATATGGATTTCCCGGGCCAGGCGCTGGAGGTACGGCAGCAGCTCGCGCTTGCGCGGAATATCAAGCGAGGCCAGCGGCTCGTCCAGCAGCAGCAGCTCCGGCGCGGTCAACAGCGCGCGGCCAATCGCCACGCGCTGCTTTTCACCGCCGGAAAGCGAGGACGGCAGCCGATCGAGCAGAGGGTCAATCCCCAGCAGCGCCACCAGCTTGTCAAACTGGCCGGCCATGCTCTTCGCCATGCCGTAGCGCAGGTTGCCGCGCACGCTGTAGTGCGGAAACAGGCGCGCGTCCTGGAAAACGTACCCGATACGCCTTTTATCCGGCGACAGGTAAATCTTCTTCTCCACGTCGTTCAGCACGCGGTTATTGAGGATGATGCTTCCCGACTGCGGGCGCGTGAGGCCGCTGATGGCGTTGATGAGCGAGGTTTTCCCCGCGCCCGACACGCCAAAAATGGCCGTGATCCCGCTGGCGGGCAGCGTTTCGCTAATCGTCAGGCAGTGGTTCCCCAGCGTCTGGGTGAAATTAAGCTCCAGCATGTTATTTCCCCATCCGTTCGCGGCTCAGGCGCGCCAGCCATTCGGAGACCAGCAGCGAAATCAGCGCCAGCACGATTGAGATTATGCACAGCCGCGCCGCCGCGCCCTCGCCGCCCGGCGTTTGAATCAGCGTATACATTGCCGACGGGATGGTTCGCGTTTCGCCGGGAATGTTGGAAACGAAGGTAATGGTGGCCCCGAACTCTCCGAGCGAGCGGGCAAAGGCGAGCACCGTGCCAACGATAATGCCCGGCAGCGTCAGCGGGAGCGTGATGGTGAAAAATACGCGCCAGCGCCCTGCGCCCAGCGTGCGGGCCGCCTGTTCAAGCTTGATATCCACGCCTTCCAGCGCCAGGCGAATGGCGCGCACCATCAGCGGAAACGACATCACCGCCGCCGCCAGCACCGCGCCGCGCCAGCTGAAGGCAAACGTCAGGCCGAACCAGTCATACAGCTTTTCGCCGATGAAGCCGCGCCGCCCCATCGAAATGAGCAGCAGATAGCCGACCACAACGGGCGGTAAAACCAAAGGGAGGTGAAGGATGCTGTCCAGCAGGGCTTTGCCCGGGAACTTACAGCGAACCAGCAGCCAGGCAAAGAAGATCCCAAAGGGCAAACTCACTGCAACGGCCAGGGACGAGACTTTGAGGCTCAGCAGTACTGCCTGCCATTCAGGATCGGTCAATATCATTCGTGAGTCGTAAATCCGTAACGTTTAAAGATTGCAGACGCTTCTGGCCCTTTCAGATAATCATAGAAGGCCGTTACCGCCGCCGTTTTGTGTCCATCAACAACCGCCACAGGGTATTCCACTTTTTTGTGGGAGTCTTCAGGGAAGGTTCCAACCACTTTTACCCCTTTACTGGCAACGGCGTCAGAGCCGTATACAATGCCCAGCGGAGCCTCGTTACGCTCAACCAGCACCAGCGCGCCGCGCACGTCCTCGGCTGGTGCCAGCTTAGGCGATAAGGTTTCCCACGCGCCGAGCTTTTGCAGCGCTTCTTTCGCGTAAATACCCGCCGGAACGTGTTCCGGATCGCCAACCGCCAGACGGCCGCCGTTCAGCAGGCGGGTCCAGTTGGTTTGCCTGTTGATGGCGATATCAGCCTGTGCGCTGCCCTTCGGCGCCACCACCACCAGGCTGTTGCCCAGCAGCGTTTCGCGCGTTGCCGTATCAACCGATTTTTTGTCCACCGCATAATCCATCCACTTCTGATCGGCAGAGATGAACAGATCGGCCGGTGCCCCCGCCTCAATCTGGCGCGCCAGCGTTGAAGACGAGGCAAACGAGGAGACTACGTCCACGTTCTTCTCTTTCTTGTAAACGGCGGCGATATCCTGCATGGCGTTTGTCAGCGACGCGGCGGCAAAGACCGTGATTTTAGCGTCATCCGCCAGCGCGTGCCCGGCGAATGTTAAGGTCAGCGTTGCCCCGGCGAAGAGGCGTGCCCATGTACGTGCCATTTGATGCTCCTGTGCGTTTCGTTATATACGCATAAATATAACGATTATTGCAGGGATATCCCAGCGTTTCATCGTACCGATTAATGAGTAACGGGCTGATCTTAGGAATACTATCGGCGGAGAGGGGAAAAACTTAAGAAGCAAAACGCCCGGACGAGCCGGGCGTTTTGTGGAAATTATTGCTGCTTTTTCGGCTGGTCGCGGTGACCAATGTTCGAAAACAGGTTAAATACTTCACCCAGGCCGTAGATGGCACCGAGGATGATAGCCATCACGACTGGCACCATGATCACAGCGAATACCAGACTTTTCAACAACTCTAACATGGTTTTCTCCAGATAGTGTGAAGGGCGTATTCTACCCTGAAACGTAATAAAAACATCCCCTTTTGTGCGGTGCGCTTTGCGCCTGAGGGCATTTGGGTCACAATACGCTTTTTGCCAGGATACCGCTATGCAGGCTGAAATTCTCCTCACGTTACGCCTTCAGCAGAAGCTTTTCGCCGATCCGCGACGCATTGCCCTGCTTAAACAGATAGAACAAACCGGGTCAATTAGCCAGGGGGCAAAAAACGCCGGCATCAGCTACAAAAGCGCGTGGGATGCCATCAACGAGATGAACACCCTGAGCGAACAAACGCTGGTTGACCGCGCGACCGGCGGCAAAGGCGGCGGAGGCGCGGTGCTGACCCGCTACGGCCAGCGCCTGATTCAGCTTTACGACCTGCTGGCGCAGATCCAGCAGAAAGCCTTTGACGTGCTCAGCGATGACGACAATATTCCGCTGGACAGCCTGCTGGGCGCCATCTCCCGCTTTTCCCTGCAGACCAGCGCGCGCAACCAGTGGTTTGGCACCGTCACCGCCCGCGATAATTCGCAGGTGCAGCAGCATATCGATATCCTGCTGGCCGACGGCACCACCCGCCTGAAGGCTGCCATCACCGCGCAAAGCGGCGAGCGCCTGGGCCTTGATGAGGGCAAAGAGGTGCTGGTGCTGCTGAAAGCGCCCTGGGTCAACGTCACCCTTCAGCCCGAGCGCGCGGGCGAGGCCGATAACCAGCTGCGCGGGGCGATTAGCCACATTGAGCGCGGCGCGGAGCAGTGCGAAGTGCTGATGACGCTGCCGGACGGACAAACACTTTGCGCAACGGTGCCGGCAAGCGAGGCGTGCGAACTGGCAGAAGGCGCGATTGTGACCGCATATTTCAATGCCGATCGGGTCATTCTTGCCACATTATGCTGAGCGCATTGACAATCGCGCCGACAGTGATTATTCCTGATGTTCTTTGCTGCAAAAAATGGGATAAATCATGTCATCATTGCATATTTCGCAAGGCACGTTTCGTCTTGGCGATACCCGAACGCTGGCGCTTGCGGAATTCACGCTGCGGGCAGGCGAAAGCTGGGCGTTTGTCGGCACCAACGGCAGCGGAAAATCTGCGCTGGCCCGCGCGCTGGCAGGAGAGTTAACCCCGCTTAAAGGCGAGCGCCGGTGCGGCTTTTCCCGCCTGACGCGCCTCTCCTTTGAACAGCTGCAAAAGCTGGTCAGCGACGAGTGGCAGCGCAACAATACCGATCTGCTCAGCCCTGGCGAAGAAGACACCGGCCGCACCGCCGCCGAGATTATTCAGGATGAGATTAAAGACCCCATCCGCTGCCAGCAGCTGGCGGAGCAGTTTGGCATCACCGCCCTGCTCGACAGGCGCTTCAAGTATCTTTCTACCGGCGAAACGCGAAAAGCGCTGCTTTGCCAGGCGCTGATGGGCCAGCCTGAGCTTCTCATTCTGGATGAGCCTTTTGACGGGCTGGACGTGCAGTCCCGCGCCCAGCTGGCGTCCCTGTTAGAAACGCTTAACCAGCAGGGCCTTACCCTCGTGCTGGTGCTTAACCGCTTCGACGAGATCCCCGCCTTCGTGCAGCACGCGGGGGTGCTGGCGGACTGCAGCCTGACCGAGGTCGGTGAAAAAAACGCCCTGCTTCAGCAGGCGCTGATTGCCCAGCTGGCGCACAGCGAGCGGCTGGACGGCATTACGCTTCCGGAACCCGACGCGCCCTCGGCCCGCCACGGGCTCGATCCCAGCCAGCCGCGCATCGTGCTGCGCGACGGCGTTGTGTCGTATAACGATCGCCCCATTCTGAACACGCTGAGCTGGACGGTGAACCCCGGCGAGCACTGGCAAATCGTTGGCCCTAACGGCGCGGGGAAATCCACCCTGCTGAGCCTGATTACCGGCGATCATCCTCAGGGCTACAGCAACGACCTGACGCTGTTTGGCCGCCGTCGCGGCAGCGGTGAAACCATATGGGATATCAAAAAACACATCGGCTACGTCAGCAGCAGCCTGCATCTCGACTACCGGGTTAGCACCACGGTGCGCAACGTCATTTTGTCCGGCTTTTTCGACTCCATCGGTATTTATCAGGCGGTTTCGGACAAGCAGCAGGCGCTGGCGCAGCGGTGGCTGGATATTCTGGGCATGGACGATCGGGTCGCAGATGCGCCGTTCCATAGCCTTTCATGGGGCCAGCAGCGGCTGGCGCTGATCGTTCGCGCGCTGGTAAAACACCCGACGCTGCTGATTCTGGACGAGCCGCTTCAGGGGCTGGACCCGCTGAACCGCCAGCTGATCCGCCGCTTTGTTGACGTGCTCATCGGCGAAGGTGAAACCCAGCTGCTGTTTGTTTCTCACCATGCTGAGGACGCGCCTTCCTGCATTACCCATCGGCTGGAGTTCGTGCCCGAGGGCGAGCGCTATCGCTATCTGTTAAGCAAAATCGATTAACCCGCGGAGGGCGCAGCCCTCCGCTTTTCAGACAACCTGCAGCATTACATCCCTATCCCTTTGATCTAGAATGCTCAAGCGCATCGGAAATTCAGGGTTCCGCATCCATGTAAACGATTCCACTATTTTATCCCATGTCACACTTTTGACGACTCTGTTATGCTATGGTTAATACATACCATAAGCCCAATGGAGCGAAATATGCGAGTTCTTGTAACAGGTGGTAGCGGTTACATTGGTAGTCATACCTGCGTTCAGCTGCTGCAAAACGGTCACGATGTCATCATCCTCGACAACCTGTGCAACAGTAAGCGCAGCGTGCTGCCTGTGATTGAATGTCTTGGCGGTAAACAACCGACCTTCGTCGAAGGCGACATCCGCAACGAAGCGTTGATGACCGAAATCCTTCACGACCATGCCATCGACACGGTGATCCACTTCGCGGGCCTGAAGGCGGTCGGCGAGTCGGTCGCAAAACCGCTTGAGTACTATGACAACAACGTCAACGGTACGCTGCGCCTCATCTCCGCCATGCGCGCGGCGAACGTGAAAAACGTTATCTTTAGCTCTTCCGCCACCGTCTACGGTGACCAGCCGAAAATTCCTTACGTCGAAAGCTTCCCGACCGGCACGCCGCAAAGCCCCTACGGCAAGAGCAAGCTGATGGTGGAGCAGATCCTCACCGATCTGCAAAAAGCACAGCCTGACTGGAGCATCGCGCTGCTGCGCTACTTCAACCCGGTCGGCGCACATCCGTCAGGCGATATGGGCGAAGATCCGCAGGGTATCCCGAACAACCTGATGCCGTACATCGCGCAGGTAGCCGTGGGCCGCCGCGAGTCGCTGGCCATTTTTGGCAACGACTATCCGACCGAAGACGGGACCGGCGTGCGCGACTACATCCACGTAATGGATTTGGCCGACGGCCACGTCGCGGCGATGCAGCAGCTGGCGGGCAAGCCCGGCGTGCATATTTATAATCTTGGTGCCGGCGTCGGCAGCAGCGTGCTGGACGTTGTGAACGCCTTCAGCAAAGCCTGCGGCAAGCCGGTGAACTACCACTTTGCGCCACGCCGCGACGGCGACCTTCCGGCGTACTGGGCCGATGCGACCAAAGCGGATAAAGAGCTGAACTGGCGCGTGACCCGCACGCTTGATGAGATGGCGCAGGATACCTGGCACTGGCAGTCTCGCCATCCTCAGGGCTATCCGGACTAAGGATCTGTCATGACGCAATTCAATCCCGTCGATCACCCGCATCGTCGCTTTAATCCGCTCAGCGGACAATGGATTTTGGTCTCTCCGCATCGCGCCAAGCGCCCCTGGCAGGGGGCGCAAGAGACGCCTGCACAACAGACGCTGCCGCAGCATGACCCGGACTGCTTCCTCTGCCCGGGCAACACGCGCGTGACCGGTGACGTTAACCCGAACTATAAAGGCACCTACGTTTTCACCAACGATTTTGCCGCGCTGATGTCGGACACGCCGGACGCGCCGCAAAGCCACGACCCGCTGATGCGCTGTGAAAGCGCGCGCGGCACCAGCCGCGTGATCTGCTTCTCCCCGGACCACAGCAAAACGCTGCCGGAGCTGAGCGTCGACGCGCTGAAAGAGGTCGTCAGCACCTGGCAGACGCAAACTGCTGAACTGGGTCAGACCTACCCGTGGGTACAGGTGTTCGAAAACAAGGGCCCGGCAATGGGCTGTTCTAACCCGCACCCGCACGGTCAGATCTGGGCCAACAGCTTCCTGCCAAACGAAGCCGAGCGTGAAGACCGCCTGCAAAAAGCGTACTTCGCGGAAAACGGCTCGCCGATGCTGGTGGATTACACCCGGCGCGAGCTGGCCGACGGCAGCCGTACGGTTGTCGAAACCGAGCACTGGCTTGCCGTGGTGCCCTACTGGGCGGCCTGGCCGTTTGAAACGCTGCTGCTGCCGAAGGCGCACGTGCAGCGCATTACCGATCTCAGCGACGCCCAGCGCGACGATCTGGCGCTGGCGCTGAAAAAACTGACCAGCCGCTATGACAACCTTTTCCAGTGCTCTTTCCCCTACTCGATGGGCTGGCACGGCGCGCCGTTCAACGGTGAGGAGAATCAGCACTGGCAGCTGCACGCGCATTTCTATCCTCCGCTGCTGCGTTCGGCAACGGTGCGTAAATTTATGGTGGGCTACGAAATGCTGGCGGAAACCCAGCGCGACCTGACGGCAGAACAAGCCGCAGAGCGTCTGCGCGCCGTCAGCGACGTCCACTTTCGCGAATCAGGAGCCTAATAAATGAGTCTGAAAGAGAAAACACAATCCCTGTTTGCTGAAAAATTCGGCTACCCTGCCACCCACGTTATTCAGGCGCCCGGCCGCGTTAACCTGATTGGTGAACACACCGACTATAACGACGGCTTTGTGCTGCCCTGCGCCATTGATTACCAGACGGTCATCAGCTGTGCAAAGCGCGACGACCGCAAAGTTCGCGTACTCGCAGCGGACTATGACAATGAGCTCGACGAATTTTCGCTCGACGCGCCGATCGTGACGCACGACGGCCAGCAGTGGTCTAACTACGTGCGCGGCGTGGTCAAGCATTTGCAAAAGCGTAACAAGAACTTCGGCGGCGCGGACCTGGTTATCAGCGGCAACGTACCGCAGGGTGCGGGCCTGAGCTCCTCTGCCTCCCTGGAAGTCGCCGTCGGGACCGTGTTCCAGCAGCTGTATCATCTTCCGCTGGACGGGGCGCAAATCGCCCTTAACGGTCAGGAAGCGGAAAACCAGTTCGTGGGCTGCAACTGCGGCATCATGGACCAGCTGATCTCCGCGCTGGGTAAGAAAGAGCACGCGCTGCTGGTTGACTGCCGCACGCTGGGCACCAAGGCCGTTCCGCTGCCGAAGGGCGCTGCCGTCATCATCATCAACAGCAACTTCAAGCGCACGCTGGTGGGAAGCGAGTACAACACCCGTCGCCAGCAGTGTGAAACCGGCGCGCGCTTCTTCCAGCAGCCTGCCCTGCGCGACGTCTCGCTTGATGAATTTAACAAAGTGGCGCACGAGCTGGACCCGGTGGTGGCGAAGCGCGTTCGTCACGTGCTGACGGAAAACGCCCGTACCGTTGAAGCCGCATCCGCGCTGGCAAAGGGCGACCTCAAACGCATGGGCGAGCTGATGGCGGAATCTCACGCCTCGATGCGCGATGATTTTGAAATCACCGTTCCGCAGATCGATACCCTGGTTGAAATTGTCAAAGCGACCATCGGCGAGAAAGGCGGCGTGCGCATGACCGGCGGCGGCTTCGGCGGCTGCATCGTGGCGCTGGTGCCGGAAGAGCTGGTGACTGACGTACAGGATGCCGTGGCAAAACAGTACGAAGCCAAAACCGGCATAAAAGAAACCTTCTACGTTTGCAAAGCATCGCAAGGAGCCGGACAGTGCTAAACGAAACACCAACCCTCGCACCGGATGGACTGCCGTATCGCCTGTTAACCCTGCGCAACGGCGCGGGGATGGTGGTGACGCTGATGGACTGGGGCGCCACGCTGCTTTCCGCACGCGTGCCGATGCCCGACGGCAGCGTGCGTGAAACCCTGCTCGGCTGCGCGTCGCCGGAGCAGTATATCGAGCAGTCCGCTTTTCTTGGCGCATCCGTAGGCCGCTACGCCAACCGCATCGCCAACAGCCGCTTTGAGCTTGACGGTGCGAGCTACGCCCTGCTTCCGAGCCAGGGCGAAAACCAGCTGCACGGCGGCCCGGAAGGCTTCGACAAGCGCCGCTGGAAGATTGTTCGGCAGAACGACGCTGAAGCGCTGTTCCTGCTGGATTCCCCGGATGGCGATCAGGGCTTCCCGGGAAATCTCACCGCCACCGCCCACTTCAGGTTAACCGAGGATAACCGTATCGCCATTGAGTACCGCGCGACGGTTGATAAGCCGTGTCCGGTTAACCTGACGAACCACGCGTACTTCAACCTCGACGGCAGCCAGTGCGACGTGCGTAACCACCAGCTGCAGATTCTGGCCGACGCGTACCTGCCGGTGGATGAAATGGGCATACCGTATCAGGGGCTAAAACCGGTCAGCGGCAGCAGCTTTGATTTTCGCAGCGCGAAGACCATCGCGCAGGATTTTCTGAGCGATGAGGATCAGCGCAAGGTAAAAGGCTACGACCACGCTTTCCTGCTGCAGGCGAAAGGCGATTTCTCTGCGCCTGCCGCGCACGTCTGGTCTGCCGATGAGAAGCTGCAGATGACGGTATATACCACCGCCCCTGCCCTGCAGTTCTACTCAGGTAACTATCTCGGCGGAACGACGGCCCGCGAGCACGAAGAGTACAGCGACTGGCAGGGGATTGCGCTCGAAAGCGAATTACTGCCGGATAGCCCGAACCACCCGGAATGGCCGCAGCCGGACTGCGTGCTGCGCCCGGGTGAAGAGTACGTGAGCGTTACCGAGTATCACTTTATTTCGCGCGCTTAACGCCCGGCGGCGCCAGGCCCACACGGTCTACCCGTAGGCGCTTGTGCGAAGCGCCAACCGACAAAAAGCCAGGCCCTCATCGCGAGGGCTTTTTTTCTGCTCGTCTTGCTGAAAATAGCGCCGATCGCAGACAAAATCATAACCATGGATTCACAAGCACCTTACACTCCGGAACTATTTTCGCTATGGTTAGGGGTAAGCGTTGCCGCTGGCACCGTCACGGCAATATAATGAGAATTGTTATCATTCTAAAAATGCTTGAGGAGTAAGAGATGGCTATTACTAAGCTGGTTCTGGTGCGCCACGGCGAAAGCCAGTGGAACAACGAAAACCGCTTCACCGGTTGGTACGACGTTGATCTGTCTGAGAAAGGCGTTAGCGAAGCAAAAGCAGCGGGCAAACTGCTGAAGGCAGAAGGCTTCAGCTTTGATTTTGCTTACACCTCTGTGCTGAAACGTGCCATCCACACCCTGTGGAACGTGCTGGACGAACTGGATCAGGCATGGCTGCCGGTTGAGAAATCCTGGAAGCTGAACGAGCGTCACTACGGTGCGCTGCAGGGTCTGAACAAAGCCGAAACCGCCGAGAAGTACGGTGACGAGCAGGTAAAACAGTGGCGTCGCGGCTTCGCGGTTACCCCGCCAGAGCTGACCAAAGACGACGAGCGCTACCCGGGCCATGACCCGCGCTACGCGAAGCTGACCGACGCGGAGCTGCCAACCACCGAAAGCCTGGCGCTGACCATCGACCGCGTTGTGCCTTACTGGAACGAAACTATTCTGCCACGCCTGAAAAGTGGCGAGCGCGTGATCATTGCCGCTCACGGGAACTCCCTGCGCGCGCTGGTGAAATACCTGGACAACATGGGTGAAGACGAAATTCTCGAGCTGAACATCCCAACCGGCGTACCGCTGGTGTATGAGTTCGACGAAAACTTCAAGCCTATCAAGCACTACTATCTGGGCAACGCTGACGAAATCGCGGCGAAAGCGGCGGCAGTAGCGAACCAGGGTAAAGCGAAGTAATTTTCGCAGGCTTAAAAAAAGCGCGGAGCCTTCCGCGCTTTTTTATTTGCCACAGCAGGCTTAGCCGCGACGCGCTTTAACCGCGTTCGCCAGCTGGCGCAGCAGGCTGTCGGTGTCGTCCCAGCCGATGCAGGCGTCGGTGACGCTCTTACCGTAAACCAGCGGCTCGCTGCCTTCCAGGTTCTGGTTACCTTCCACCAGGTGGCTTTCAATCATCACGCCGATGACCGCGTTTTCACCGCCGGCAATTTGCTGACAAACGTCCGCGCCCACTTCCATCTGCTTTTTAAACTGCTTGCTGGAGTTAGCGTGGCTGAAGTCAATCATCACCTGCGGCGAAAGGCCCGCTTTTTCCAGCCCCGCTTTAACCTCTGCGACGTGTTTTGCGCTGTAGTTTGGCTCTTTGCCGCCGCGCAGGATGATGTGGCAGTCGCCGTTCCCGCTGGTATTCACGATGGCAGAATGGCCCCACTTGGTCACGGAGAGGAAGCAGTGCGGCGCACCCGCCGCGTTGATGGCGTCAATCGCCACCTTGATGGTGCCGTCGGTACCGTTTTTAAAGCCAACCGGACAAGAAAGGCCGGACGCCAGCTCGCGGTGTACCTGGGACTCCGTAGTGCGCGCGCCGATTGCGCCCCAGCTCATCAGGTCCGCCAGGTACTGCGGCGTAATCATGTCCAGGAACTCACCGGCTGCCGGAAGGCCGCTGTCGTTAATTTCCAACAGCAGCTTGCGCGCAATGCGCAGGCCGTCGTTGATCTGGAAGCTATTATCCATGTGCGGATCGTTTATTAACCCCTTCCAGCCGACCGTCGTGCGCGGCTTTTCGAAGTAGACGCGCATCACGATTTCAAGCTCGTCCTTCAGCTCTTCACGAAGCGTGAGCAGACGAGCCGCGTACTCTTTTGCCGCGGCCGGATCGTGGATAGAGCACGGACCAATCACCACCAGCAGACGATCGTCATTGCCTTTCAGGATCTTGTGGATCGCCTTGCGCGCGTGGGAGACGGTGTTTGCCGCGTTTTCCGTGGCGGGGAACTTTTCAAGGAGCGCTACGGGAGGTAATAACTCATTGATCTCTTTAATGCGTAAATCGTCGTTCTGATAATTCATCTTCTTTCCGGCCCTGCCATATATTTAGTAATGAAAGCAATCCTTTCAATCTAACTTGCCAGCCTTGGTGTGTAAACGGGCTTTTACACTTCGGGCAGATAATTCCTGGAATTAGCCTAAAAAACGCCACAAAATAGCGAAAAATGAGATCTCCTCTAAACTTTTTAATGGTAACAGCTAAATATTATTGCTTTATCGCGATTCCGTTCTGACGTAACTCAGAATAGCGGAATCTTTCGCCACCGTACGTGATGCACAAGTTGGAAAATGTTATCCAGCATAACGAGCACAACAGGAGCAACATCATGCAAATGACGAAACTGGCAACTCTCTTCCTGACAGCGACCCTTACTCTGGCCAGCGGCAGCGTGCTTGCCGCGGATACGGGGGCATCAGACAGCAACGGAGACGCTAACGCCGCAGCGGCGGCGGGACAGGTTGCGCCCGATGCAAAACAGAATATTGCCCCGAACAACGTTGATAACAACAATATCAATACTGGCAATACCGATACCGGCGGCACTATGACGCACTCCGACGGTAACGGCACCAAGGGCATGAATCATGACGGCATGACCAAAGAAGAGATTCATAAAAATTCCGTCTGTAAAGACGGTAAATGCCCAAACCCAAATGACAAAGTGGGTGCGGGCGCCGACACCAAAACGGACGGTACTACGCAGTAACCCCCGCGCGGTATAAGCGAAAAGGAGAGCTGAAGCTCTCCTTTCTTTTTTGTGCAAAATATTAAAAAATCTACACTTACAATAACGATGTATCAGGAACGATGCTATGGCGCACTCCCACACTCCTTCCACCGGTGACGATAATGCCAAACGGCTAATGCTGGCCTTTGGCGTTACCGCCACCTTTATGATCGTCGAGGTCATTGGCGGATTCATCTCGGGCTCGCTGGCATTGCTCGCGGATGCCGGGCATATGCTCACCGACGCCGCCGCGCTGCTCTTCGCGCTGCTGGCCGTTCAGTTTTCCCGTCGCCCGCCGAATGCGCGCCATACCTTTGGCTGGCTCAGGCTTACCACCCTCGCCGCCTTCGTCAACGCGATCGCTCTGGTCGTGATTACGATACTTATCGTCTGGGAAGCTATTCAGCGCTTCAGGCATCCGCAGCCCGTCGCGGGGACCACGATGATGGTCATCGCCGTGGCGGGATTGCTGGCGAATATCCTGTCGTTTTGGATTTTGCACCGCGGCAGCGGAGAGAAGAACCTGAACGTCCGCGCGGCCGCGCTGCACGTGCTGGGGGATTTACTCGGCTCGGTGGGGGCGATTGTCGCCGCGCTGGTGATCCTTGGCACCGGCTGGACGCCCGTCGATCCGATCCTTTCGGTGCTGGTGTCATGCCTCGTTCTGCGCAGCGCCTGGCAGCTGCTCAAAGAGAGCGTCAACGAGCTGCTGGAGGGCGCGCCGTCATCAATGGACATTGGCGAGCTCAAGCGCAATCTGTGTCGTTCAATTCCGGAAGTACGTAACGTTCACCACGTCCACGTCTGGCTGGTGGGCGAGAAGCCCGTAATGACGCTACACGTTCAGGTCATTCCTCCGCACGATCACGACGCGCTGCTGGAACGTATTCAGCACTTCCTTGAGCATCACTACGACGTTTCGCACTCCACCGTTCAGATGGAGTATCAGGCGTGTAGCGGACCGGACTGCCACCTCAACGAGGCGCAGCCCGGCCATTCACATCATCACCACCACTAGCTGGATAGCGCGCGGGAGCCACGCTCGCGCGCGCTCTTAATCCACATGCGGCTGCCGTTCAGCGCAATGAAGGTGAGCAGCAAATACTCCAGCGACATGGCATAGACGCCCTGTAGCGCAAAGATCGCGACGCTAATGACGTTAATGATCACCCACAGCAGCCAGTTCTCGACGTATTTGCGCGTCATCAGCACCATCGCCGCAATCGAAAGCACCATCATGCACGAATCCCAGAACGGGAAAGCGTCGGGCTGCAGTTCGGGCATCGTCACGTTCAGCCCCAGGCCGGACATCACCGCCACCGCAACGCGGGTCAGGAAGGCAAATACCGGATTGATAAACACCGTCATCAGCCCAATCGCGACAACGCAGGCAACAAGCCAGGCGATGGCCTTCGGCAGCGGCAGCCAGCGGATTTGCAGCTCTGCCTCCTGCTGGTTGTTCTGACGCGACCAGGCATACCAGCCGTAAATGTTCGCCGCAAAGAAGAACAGCTGAAGAAGAAGGCTGGCGTACAGCTGGATCTGGAAGAAAATAATCGCAAACAGCGTCACGTTGAGTAATCCAAACGCGTAGTTGCTAATCTTTTCGAGGCTCGCCAGCCAGATGCAGAGCAGCCCCGCCAGCGTGCCCACGGCCTCAATCCATGACAGGTCATAGCCACCCGCGCCTATCGGGATATGAACCAGAATGTTTTGCGTGCTAAAAAAATCCATCTTTTCCCCGGAACGTATTAAATTAAGTACGTAGTGTAGCCGCAAAATCCAGCATGCGGTTAAGCGGAATTAACGCGCCTTCTCGCAGCGCGGCGTCCACCTGTATCTCATGCGCCGCGCCGCCGGTTTCCAGCCCCTCAGCGATGGCTTTCAGGCCGTTCATCGCCATCCACGGGCAATGGGCGCAGCTGCGGCACGTCGCCCCCTCACCTGCCGTAGGCGCTTCCAGAAGCTCTTTTTCCGGCACGGCCTGCTGCATTTTGTAGAAGATACCGCGGTCGGTCGCCACGATAAGCTGCTTGTGCGGCAGGGTCTTAGCCGCATTAATCAGCTGGCTGGTAGACCCTACCGCATCGGCCATATCGACAATCGACTGCGGTGATTCCGGATGAACAAGGATCGCCGCCTGCGGGTACAGCGCCCTCATACGCGCAAGCGCCTGCGTTTTAAATTCATCGTGAACGATGCAGGCTCCCTGCCAGCAGAGGACATCCGCACCGGTTTGCTTCTGGACGTAGTTTCCAAGGTGACGATCGGGAGCCCAGATAATTTTCTCGCCCAGGCTATCCAGGTGCTCAATCAGCTCTACGGCGATGCTGGAGGTCACAACCCAGTCGGCGCGCGCCTTCACGGCGGCAGAGGTATTGGCATAGACGACTACGGTACGGTCAGGATGCGCATCGCAGAAAGCCGTAAACTCTTCAACGGGACAGCCGAGATCGAGCGAGCATTCGGCGTTTAGCGTTGGCATCAGAATGGTTTTTTCCGGGCTTAATATCTTTGCCGTTTCTCCCATAAAGCGAACGCCCGCTACCAGCAGCGTCGAGGCAGGATGTTTTGCACCGAAGCGCGCCATCTCAAGGGAGTCAGAGATGCAGCCGCCCGTCTCTTCCGCCAGCTGCTGGATCTCTGGATCGGTGTAGTAATGGGCCACCATCACCGCGTTACGCTCTTTGAGAAGACGTTTGATCTTCTCACGGTAGAATTGCTTTTCGTCCCAGCTCAGCGGTGCGGGCTTGGGCGGGAAGGGATAGATTGCGGCTTCAGGGTCGAACATCACGCTCATTATGGCTTCTCGTTTTACTGGCTTAACAATATTGCCTTTGTGTTGCTTGAAATTGCAAAGTAATTGGCAATGGTGTTTTTTATACTAAACAAGATAGCGAAGTTGAGTGGAAAAGTCACCGGAAATAGATGCGCGTGGCATTTGTCGGCCGGCGACTTCGTCTTGCCCGACCTACAAGGCAGGTTTATGAATGACAGATAGCAAAAAGGCGCCTTTAGGGCGCCTTTTTACATTGGTGGGTCGTGCAGGATGACTCGCTTCGCTCGCCCTTCGGGCCGTCGCCGCAAACGGCTCCGGTGCCTCACTGCGTTCGGCTCGAACCTGCTGCAGGTTCGAATCGTCAATATTGCAGAAAGCAAAAAGGCGCCTTTAGGGCGCCTTTTTACATTGGTGGGTCGTGCAGGATTCGAACCTGCGACCAATTGATTAAAAGTCAACTGCTCTACCAACTGAGCTAACGACCCCTTGCGGGATTTCTCTTCGAAGTGGTGGGTCGTGCAGGATTCGAACCTGCGACCAATTGATTAAAAGTCAACTGCTCTACCAACTGAGCTAACGACCCATTCGGGTGCTGACTTCGAAGATTTTTACTCGGTTCCACTTTTTAAAGTGGTGGGTCGTGCAGGATTCGAACCTGCGACCAATTGATTAAAAGTCAACTGCTCTACCAACTGAGCTAACGACCCGAGTGGTGGGTGATGACGGGCTCGAACCGCCGACCCCCTCCGTGTAAAGGAGATGCTCTACCAACTGAGCTAATCACCCACTCTGTACTGCCGGAACTGCTTTAAGCGGTGGGTCGTGAGGATGACTCGGCTTCGCCTCGCCCTACGGCGCCGTTGCTTACGCAACGTTATCCTTCACGTTAAACTATCGCTATCCACCTAACGATTGGTGGGTCGTGCAGGATTCGAACCTGCGACCAATTGATTAAAAGTCAACTGCTCTACCAACTGAGCTAACGACCCACTTTTGCGCTGCATTCACGTTGTTTGATATCCCGTGGCAACGGCGGCATATATTACTGGTTTAAGAATTCTGCGCAACAAAAATTTCGATGAAGATCACTTAACTGCTTACGATTCATGCGGCACGACCAGAAATAACACGATTTCTGGTCATGCGATAATCATCCCATCGAAGCCAGACGTTTTTGCGCCTGTTTGGCACCTTCGGTGCCAGGGAATTTTGCAACCACCTGCTGATAGACCGCTTTCGCTTTCGCCGTGTCACCTTTGTCCTGCATGATCACGCCGACCTTAAACATCGCGTCAGGTGCTTTTGGCGATTTTGGGTAATTTTTCACCACTGAGGCAAAATAAAACGCCGCATCGTCTTTTTTACCCTTGTTGTAATTCAACTGACCGAGCCAATAATTCGCATTGGGCTGGTAGGTGGAATCAGGGTACTTCTTAACGAAGCTCTGAAACGCAGCGATAGCATCGTCCTGACGCGATTTGTCCTGCACCAGGGCAATGGCCGCGTTGTAGTCCGTATTTGCGTCACCGCTCTGCACAGGCGCGCCTGTCGATGCTGAAGCATCCGCTGCCGGAGCAGGGGCTGCTGCACCGCTCTGATCGCCTGCCGCTGGCTGGGCCGCAGCACCGCCGCTGCTCAGGCTATCCATCTGCAGCAAAATTTGCTTCTGACGTTCCACAACCTGATTGAGCTGATACTGACTTTCCTGGATCTGACCGCGGAGAGAATCAATATCGTTTTGGTTATCGGAAAGCTGCTGCTGGAGTTGAGTTAAAAGCTGACTGTGAGCGTTAGAAATACGCTCGAGTTGAGTGACCCGGTCTTCTACCGAGCCTGAGCCGACACTACTGATTGGTGCCTGAGCAAAAGCGGCCCAGGGGGCCGCTATTCCAACCAGTAACGACAGACTCAACAGATGATGTCTGAAGTTACTGCTCATGCCATTCTCTTAGTAAACCAGTACGGCACGACGGTTTTTGGAGTATGCCGCTTCGTCGTGACCCAGTACTGCAGGTTTTTCTTTACCGTAAGAAACGATGGAGATCTGATCAGCAGAAACGCCTTTACCCTGCAGGTACATTTTAACGGCGTTAGCACGACGTTCACCCAGGGAGATGTTGTACTCTGGGGTACCACGTTCGTCCGCGTGACCTTCTACGGTGACTTTGTAAGACGGGTTGCTACGCAGGAAGTTAGCGTGAGCATCCAGCATCGCAGCGAAGTCAGAACGGATGTCGTATTTATCCAGATCGAAGTAAACGATGTTGTTCTGCTGCAGCTGCTGCATCTGAAGACGCGCTTGCTCTTCAGAAGACATGTTGCCATTGCCGTTAGCGTCCATACCGGTGCCGGCACCCATCATGCCTTCGCCGCTCTGGTCATTGCTTGCGTTCTTGTTAGAAGAACACGCTGCGATTGCCATTACAGGCAGAGCGATCATCAGCCCCTTCAGCACTTTGTTCAGTTGCATTTCTAAGATTCCTTTAGTAATCAATTAATTATTATTACAGATACGGCGACCAGGCAGGTGATTTTACCTGTCCATCAGTTGCCGGAAGACGCGCTTTGAAACGCCCATCTGTAGAAACCAGATTCAGCACGGATCCCATCCCCTGAGAAGAGCTGTAGATTACCATAGTGCCGTTAGGTGCCAGACTTGGCGTTTCATCCAGGAACGTTGACGAAAGCACTTGCACGCCACCCGTTACCAGATCTTGTTTGGCAATGTGCTGCTGACCACCCGCAGAACTTACCATGACCATTGTTTTACCGTCGCTGCTTACGTCAGCATCCTGGTTTTGAGAACCTTCCCAGGTAATACGCTGCGGTGCACCGCCGTTAATATTAACTTTATAAACCTGCGGACGACCCGCCTGGTCAGAAGTGAACGCCAGGTTCTGGCTGTCCGGGAACCAGGTTGGTTCAGTGTTGTTGCTGCGACCATCCGTTACCTGACGAATCTGACCTGAGCCAATATCCATCACGTACAGGTTCAGGCTACCGGTTTTTGACAGGGCGAACGCCAGTTTAGAACCGTCCGGAGAGAACGCAGGCGCACCGTTGTGACGCGGGAACGAGGCAACCTGACGAACGGCACCGTTAGACAGCGTCTGGATAACCAGCGCGGAACGGCCGCTTTCGAAGGTCACGTAAGCCAGTTTGGAACCGTCCGGAGACCACGCCGGAGACATCAGCGGCTGCGGTGAACGGTGCACGGTGAACTGGTTGTAACCATCGTAGTCAGAAACGCGCAGCTCATACGGGAACTGGCCGCCGTTGGTCTGAACTACGTATGCGATACGGGTGCGGAATGCACCTTTGATACCGGTCAGCTTTTCAAACACTTCGTCACTCGCGGTGTGCCCCGCATAGCGCAGCCACTGCTTGTTCACTTTGTAGGTGTTCTGAGCCAATACGGTGCCTGGCGCCCCGCCGGTATCCACCAGCTGATATGCCACGTTGTAGCCGCCGTCTGGCGCAGGCGTTACCTGCCCTACCACAACCGCATCAATACCCAGCGCGGACCACGCGGCAGGCTGAACTTCCTGCGCGGTACCCGGCTGCTGCGGCAGACGAGAACGATCTAACGGGTTGAATTTCCCGCTGTTGCGCAGGTCAGCCGCAACAATACCCCCGATATCTTCAGGCGCGGCACCAGGGCCTGCCCACTTGAACGGAACGACACCGATTGGGCGTGCCGAATCCACCCCTTGGGTGATTTCGATACGTACTTCTGCATGCAGCACAGCTGCCCACAGCATTAAGAAACTAAATGCTACACGTAATGCCTGCTTCATCATATCTCCCTTATCTGGGTAACCTTACCCACGATAATTTAGCAGAATGTTAACAAACTCAAATAGACAAAACTACCAGAACCCTTTGACTCTGCCTGGTCAACGTTTCCCCACTTTGCAGGAAAGACGATGACTTAAGGTTTGAAGTCCAGCGGTGCATTTTTAAAGACTTCATACACGGCCTGAGACGGTGGTTTAGGCATCTTTGCCTGCCGTGCCGCAGCCAGTGCTGCGGTACACAGGGCCGGATCGCCGCCTTCAGACTTAATATCAAGCAGCATGCCGTCCGGAGCCAGTTTTATCCGCAGCGTACACGTTTTACCAGCATAGGACGATGCGTCATAAAATCGGCTTTCAATGGCAGATTTTATCTGTGAAGCATAGCCGTTGATTTCAGCCCCTGAAGCACCGTTACTCTTAGTGTTACCGCTTCCGGCCGGCGCTGCGTTGTTTCCTTTCGCGCCACCGCCCGTTTTCGGTGCATTCTTACCTGAACTGAGATCGCCCAGAAGATCGTCTACACCGGCAGCAGCAGCGGCTTTTTCAGCAGCGGCGGCCTTTTTAGCAGCAGCTTTATCCGCGGCAGCCTTTTTGTCTGCAGCGGCTTTTTCTGCAGCAGCTTTTTTGTCCGCTGCGGCTTTTTCTGCAGCAGCTTTGGCAGCTGCCGCTTTTTCAGCGGCGGCCTTCTCGGCAGCAGCCGCTTTCTTCGCCGCTTCCGCGGCAGCCTTCTTCTCGGCTTCCTGCGCGGCCTTTTTCGCCGCCTCGGCTTCCGCTTTTTTCTGTGCATCAGCAGCGGCTTTTTTGGCAGCTTCCGCTTCGGCTTTTTTCTGCGCATCGGCAGCGGCTTTCTTCGCGGCTTCTGCTTCAGCTTTCTTCGCTGCGTCTGCAGCCAGTTTAGCCTGGGCGTCCGCTTTGGCTTTGGCATCTGCCGCCGCTTTTGCTGCCGCCTCTTCCGCCTGCTTCTGCTGTTCCTGCGCCTGTTTCGCTGCGGCTTCAGCCTGTTTCTGCTGTTCCGCCTGCTCTTTCGCCGCCTCCTGCGCCTGCAAACGTTCTTTTTCCAGCTGCTTCAGACGCTCTTGCTCTGCGGCCTGCTTTTCACGCAGTTCCTCAGCCTGCTGCTGCGCCTGTTTCTCACGCTGCTCTTCAGCCCGTTTTGAACTCGCCTGCTGCTGTTGCTGGCGGTTATAGTTCTGAACGACTGCACCGGGATCCACCATAACGGCATCGATGGAGGAACCTCCCCCACCGCCCGCGGATGCATCAATGTGCTCGTCGAACGAACTCCAGATCAGCGCCGCAAAAAGAATCACGTGCAGCACGGCGGAGACGATTAACGCTCGCTTAAGCTTGTCGTTCTGTTCGGTTGCCTTTGACACTATCGGTTCCCAAAAACTACGCAGATGATCAAATAGGCTGAGTCATTAAGCCAACCGACTTAACGCCCGCGCTATGTAGCAAATTCAGCGCTTTAATAATTTCATCATAAGGCACATCTTTCGCGCCTCCGATGAGGAAGACCGTCTTCGGATTTGACTCCAGGCGACGTTGCGCTTCAGCAATCACCTGCTCCGGCGGCAGCTGATCCATACGATCTTTCTCTACCACCACGCTGTACTGTCCTATGCCGGAAACCTCAATGATGACCGGAGGATCGTCATTGGTGCTTACCGCCTGTGATTCTGTCGCGTCCGGCAGATCAACTTCCACGCTCTGGGTGATGATGGGTGCTGTCGCCATAAAGATCAGCAGCAGTACCAGCAGCACGTCCAGCAGTGGAACAATGTTGATTTCGGACTTGAGCTCGCGACGACCTCGTCCACGCGATCTGGCCATGGTTTACCCCTTGTTGCTCTCGGTGCTGGTAAACGCCTGACGGTGCAGAATCGCGGTGAACTCTTCCATAAAGTTGTCGTAATTCAGTTCCAGTTTATTCACGCGCTGGTTCAGGCGGTTATAGGCCATCACCGCAGGAATAGCGGCAAACAGACCAATCGCGGTGGCGATCAACGCTTCCGCGATACCCGGCGCAACCATCTGCAGCGTTGCCTGCTTCACCGCGCCTAAGGCGATAAAGGCGTGCATGATCCCCCACACCGTACCAAACAGGCCGATATACGGACTGATGGAACCCACGGTGCCAAGGAAAGGAATATGGGTTTCAAGGGTTTCCAGCTCACGATTCATCGAAATACGCATCGCACGCGATGCCCCTTCAACGACCGCTTCCGGCGCATGGTTGTTCGCACGGTGAAGACGAGCAAACTCCTTGAATCCGCTGTAGAAAATCTGTTCGGAGCCGGAAAGGTTATCACGGCGCCCCTGGCTTTCCTGATACAGACGAGAAAGTTCGATACCCGACCAGAACTTATCTTCGAACGCTTCGGCTTCACGGCCTGCAGCGTTGAGGATGCGCGTTCTCTGGATAATGATGGCCCAGGATGCGATTGAAAAACCAATCAAAATCAACATGATAAGTTTAACCAGAAGGCTTGCCTTCAGGAACAAATCAAGGATATTCATGTCAGTCACTGCTTAAACTCCGCGACAATAGACTTAGGAAGCGCACGAGGCTTCATTATGGTTGGATCAACACAGACAATCAGTACTTCAGCTGAGTTCAGTACCGTGTTCTCTGCGTTGACTATCCGCTGCGTGAAAACCAGCGAGGTTCCGCGCATTGATGTAATTTCTGTTTGGACTTCGAGCATATCGTCGAGTCTGGCGGGCGCAAAATACTCAAGCGTCATTTTGCGTACCACGAAGGCAACTCGCTCAGCCAACAGTACCTGCTGACTAAAGTGGTGATGTCGCAGCATCTCTGTGCGTGCCCGTTCATAAAAAGCAACGTAGCTGGCGTGGTAGACCACACCACCGGCGTCGGTGTCTTCATAGTAGACACGTACCGGCCATCGAAACAGCGTTGTATTCACTTTACATCCCAGTAATGCAACAAAAGAGAGAGCTTTTAAACTTCGCTACTATACGCGCGGGAATGATGGTTTGGAATGGGGGAAAGTAAACGGAGAGTAAATTTTTATGGGCTCGGGTAAGCCCATAGGATTAACGGACATTTCTTATTCAGAAGAAAAAGAATATCAGCCCTGCAAGAAGTACCAGATCGGCAATCAGGGGCGAGAAAATCCCCTGCCAGTGCAGTGCCTTCGGACGAAAGCCCACGCCGTGAATGACGCCAGCACAAACCGCCCACATAATGAGAAATCCGTGCCAGATTTCAAGCTCGCTGGTCTTTGCCGCGAAGCGCGACGGGTCCCAAAAGATACAACCTGCTAACAGAAGCGCCATGATTAAAGAAAGCGCCCGTAGCGGGCGCTTGTCCATGACACGGTAAAGTGTCGCAATGATATTCATCAGTGCTTTTCTTCACCTGCTTTGGTCGCTTCAACGTGCTCAAGCGCCAGGGCGGTAATGATGCCAAATGCACAGGCAAGAAGCGTCCCCAAAATCCATGCGAAGTACCACATATTTAGCTCCTTACTTAGTACAGAGAGTGGGTGTTGCTTTCAATGTCTTCTTTCGTGATACGACCGAACATTTTCCAGTAACACCAGGCGGTGTACAGCAGGATAATCGGTACGAACACGCAAGCAACATACGTCATCAGGTTCAGCGTCAGCTGGCTGGAGGTTGCATCCCACATGGTCAGGCTAGCGTTCATCATGGTGCTGGACGGCATCACGAATGGGAACATCGCAATACCCGCAGTCAGGATGATGCATGCCAGGGTCAGTGAAGAGAACACGAACGCCAGCGCGCCTTTTTCCAGACGCGAGGTCAGCACGGTCAGCAGCGGCAGCAGTACGCCCAGAGCCGGGATAGCCCACAGCGCAGGGGTATTGTTAAAGTTCACCAGCCATGCTCCCGCCTGACGCGCGACTTCTTTGGTCAGCGGGTTAGACGGTGCAGCATGATTGATAGCAGAGGTCACCACGTAGCCATCAATACCGTACATCACCCAAACGCCGCCCAGTGCGAAGCAGACCAGCGTCACCAGTGCAGCAACCTGCGCGGTTGCGCGGGAGCGCAGGTGCAGTTCGCCCACGGTACGCATTTGCAGGTAGGTCGCACCCTGAGTGATGATCATCGCCACGCTCACCACGCCCGCCAGCAGGCCAAACGGGTTCAGCAGCTGGAAGAAGTTACCGGTGTAATAAAGACGCATGTACTCATCAACGTTGAACGGCACGCCCTGCAGCAGGTTACCGAACGCCACGCCAATCACCAGCGGTGGTACGAAGCTACCGATGAAGATGCCCCAGTCCCACATGTTGCGCCAGCGGGTGTCTTCAATCTTGGAGCGGTAGTCAAAGCCCACCGGACGGAAGAATAAAGACGCCAGCACCAGAATCATCGCCACGTAGAAACCGGAAAACGCAGCCGCGTAGACCATCGGCCAGGCCGCGAAAAGCGCGCCGCCTGCGGTGATCAGCCACACCTGGTTACCGTCCCAGTGCGGGGCGATGGAGTTAATCATGATTCGACGCTCGGTGTCATTACGACCGAGGAAACGGGTGAGCATGCCCACCCCCATGTCGAAACCGTCTGTGACCGCAAAACCGATCAGCAGGACACCGATCAGCAGCCACCAGATAAAACGCAATACTTCATAATCGATCATTTGATGACTCCTGTCTTAGCGTGCCGGCTGAGTAGTCGCAGTAGACTGCTCGTAGTGGTAGCGACCGGTTTTCAGGCTGCTTGGGCCAAGGCGCGCGAACTTGAACATCAGGAACAGTTCAGCCACCAGGAACAGGGTGTACAGACCACAGATCAGCAGCATAGAGAAGATCAGATCGCCTGCCGTCAGGGAGGAGTTCGCTACCGCGGTTGGCAGCACCTCACCAATTGCCCACGGTTGACGTCCGTATTCCGCCACAAACCAGCCGGACTCGATAGCAATCCACGGCAGCGGAATACCGTACAGCGCGGTGCGCAGCAGCCATTTCTTCTCGCCGATACGGTTACGAATGACGGACCAGAAGGAGGCAGCAATAATCAGCAGCATAATGATGCCGCAGCCAACCATGATGCGGAACGCAAAGTACAGCGGCGCCACGCGCGGAATGGAGTCTTTGGTAGCCATCTGAATCTGCGCTTCCGTTGCGTCAGAGACGTTCGGGGTATAGCGTTTCAGCAGCAGACCGTAGCCCAGGTCTTTCTTCACGTCGTTGAATTGATCGCGAATGCCCTGATCGGTGGAACCCGCACGCAGCTGCTCAAGCAGCGAGTACGCTTTCATACCGTTACGGATACGCTCTTCGTGCTGAACCATCAGCTCTTTCAGACCCGTAACCTGCTTATCAACAGAACGCGTCGCGATGATGCCCAGCGCGTAAGGGATCTGAATCGCAAAGCGGTTTTCCTGCGCATCCTGGTCCGGAACGCCGAACAGGGTGAACGCAGCCGGAGCCGGTTGGGTCTCCCACTCTGCTTCAATCGCGGCCAGCTTGGTTTTCTGAACGTCGCCCATTTCGTAACCGGATTCATCACCCAGAACAATAACAGAGAGAATCGCGGCCATACCGAAGCTTGCGGCAATGGCGAAAGAACGTTTAGCGAAGGCGAAGTCACGACCGCGCAGCATGTAGTAGGAACTGATGCCCAGAACGAACATCGCGCCGCAGACATAGCCAGATGCCACGGTGTGAACGAATTTAACCTGTGCAACCGGGTTCAGCACCAGCTCGGCAAAGCTGACCATCTCCATACGCATGGTTTCGAAGTTGAAATCAGAGGCGATGGGGTTCTGCATCCAGCCGTTTGCCACCAGAATCCACAGCGCGGACAGGTTAGAGCCTAATGCGACCAGCCAGGTTACCGCCATATGCTGGACTTTGCCCAGACGGTCCCAGCCGAAGAAGAACAGACCTACAAAGGTGGATTCGAGGAAGAAGGCCATCAGACCTTCAATGGCCAGCGGCGCACCGAAGATATCCCCCACGTAATGGGAATAGTAAGACCAGTTAGTCCCGAACTGGAACTCCATGGTCAAACCGGTTGCCACACCCAGCGCAAAGTTGATACCAAACAACTTGCCCCAGAACTTGGTCATATCTTTATAAATCTGTTTGCCTGAGAGGACGTACACCGTTTCCATGATGGCCAGCAGGAACGCCATACCCAGCGTCAGCGGCACAAACAGGAAGTGGTACATCGCGGTCAAGGCAAACTGTAAGCGCGACAGTTCGACTACGTCTAACATTATGACTCCTTGCTCATCGCATGAAGACTCCGAGAGTGAACCCCGTTACAGAGATCCACACGCATGCCCCAATACAAATTATTCGCATCCTTATCGCCGTATTTAGCCTGAGGGAGGATAAAAACAATCACGACAGGTTACAAATAGGTTAATAAAAAACTCAAATTGATCCCGTAAATATAATACGCTGCAAAACCCTTACAATAAACAGGTTTTTATTGAATCACATTTACGTTTTTCGACGGTGATCAATTTATAGCAAAATTGCCACTTTTCGGCCATTTTGATCGGGAACAATTTAGCGCTTTTCATCACCTTTTTCCAAGGATTAAACTTTGATTTAAATCAAAAACAAACCCCTGTGTTAACCATGTTTAATTGAGGTGAGAATGGTAAAAACCATGTTAATAATATGTTCATGTCCGGGTGCGTTTGGTTATGGAAGACAAAAAAAAATATAAACAGAAGTGATTTTAATTAACGCGAGGGGAAACAGCTTTGCAATGCAGGGTCAACAATAAAGCATAGTTCAGCCAGATTATTTTTCCATAAGCTCTCTGCCCCTTAGAAATTACATTCAATTTACCTTCACAACCCCAAAAATTAACACACCTCGGTAACTATTGCGTCAAAAAGGCCGCTCACGCTGCGGCCTTTTTCAGCAGTGTTTTCAAACGATAAGAATGCTAAAGGTACGTGACTGCCCCGGCCGGAAAATCCCGATGATGCCCTCTTCTTTACCCTGCTCTAACAACCGTTCATTCATGTCCGTTTCGCAGCACCGCTTCACGTTCAGATTCACGGATAACGTTGCGTCTGATGGGGTAGACGAGGACGGGTTGAACAGACGAAGTATAAGTTCATCACGATCTTCAGCCTTTTTGAGGGTACTGAGCACACAGCCCGTTGGCGAAAGCGCCAATAAGCTGTAACTTTCCGGCGTGGTAAACGATGATCGGTTCAGCTTCATTGCGTCCCAGGGGATCTTGTTATAACACTGCACGGGCGTTAGCCACGATTTGGCCTGCTGCGCGACCCCCGCGTTTTCCGGCGTACCGCTAAAGCTGAAGAGACTAAAACGACAGCGTAACGAACCATGCACCTGAGAGTCAGGTACGGGCATTTTAATTCCTGACGGTCTGCCTGGACGCAACAGCAAATCTTCTTTGCCGAGTAGCCCCACGCCACGTAGCAAGGTTACGGCAAATGCTTTTTTATCCTCACCTACCACTTCAAATTCGCGCAGTCCCTCGGTAAACAGCGCCAGCCCGTTTCGTTTTTCCTGCAGAACGGCATAGTTGAGCAAATTCCAGACGGGAACGGGCGCTTCTTTCCAGCCCTCCTGCTGCCAGTCTTGCATTGCAGCATCCTGCACCGGGCGAGTGAGGGTGCCAAACTGTGTATCCGCTAACACGTCCTGGGTCGTAAATGGCGTGGGGATCAGCACGCGAACGCGGTGGTCGTCAGCCTGATTATCCAGACAAACCGCCACGTCAATACGTCTGCTGTTGCGGCTAAGCGTGATTTCAAACTCAGCGCTGAGAGAACCTTTCCGCTGACGCGCCGCACGTTCGGCCAGATTAGCCGGAACAGCGAGACGATGGCGGATTACCGCCCTGCTCTGCCAGCCTTCATGCGTTACCTCAACCTGATGCTCGCCCTGGGCTGAAGTGAGTCTCCACTCTTCCCGGGAAGGTGAGTAGTCATACTCATCGCCATCATCCGAACTCTCTTCGATTTCCAGTACGCGGTCATAAATAAGCCCGGTTTCTTTATCGCGCAGGCGCAGCGTACCGTCGTCGTTTAAATCAATTTGCCAGAAGGCATTTTCGAGTAAGGATGTTGTGTTTTTCACCGGTGCGCATTGCTTCCCGGCAACGTTGGGTTCGATAAATAGCGTACAGTAGCCCATCGACGGCAGGATCTGACTGAGCTGAATGTCAAACTCCATAAATGGTTCGTAATTGCCGTAATGAACGATCTGCCGATCAATAAGGCCAGGATCAAGTTCGCGCGCGCCGCGAATAAAATAGGGGATCTCGTTGCCTTTATCATCCCGCAGACGGAACTGGCTGGCGCGCAGTCGAATCGTGGTGTTCATCACCTCTTCACGCGGCCAGGGCATCAGGTTGAACATCACCAGCTTATCAGCATCGCTTTGCGGCATGTTGTCGACAATCTTGCGCATGTAGAAACGCACCAGGTTGTCTGCCATGTCTTCAGCCAGTGCGAAGCGGGAGACAATCTCACGATGCACCTTATCGCTGCAGCAGCAGCCGATGCTGTCGTGAGCGTGGTTTTTGAGGATCTCTTTCCACATTTTCTCCAGCAGACCGTGGTGATAATCGAAGCCCAGCGTCCAGGCCAGCGTCGCCAGCGGCTCAAGAATATTGACAATTTTATTCTCAATACGCGCATGGGCGATTTTAATATCCATGCGCGTGGAGCCGATTGTCCGATGGACGCGCATGTATTTCCCGTCGATGAACTCCCCTTTTAAGGTCGCCAGTTCATCGCGGTGCGCGTCGATGTGGTCAAACACCTCTTCAAAACGGCTCATCACAAACTGACGCTGGGGATAGATTTCACGAAGCTTGTCCATCACCGCGAAAATGTTCTGCTGCAGCGGCATTTGATCGTGGCCGTTGGGCAGCAAGATCTCTTGGGTTACAGAGGCGCGTTCCAGAACCTCGAAGTAGCTGTCGAGCCGTTTTCTCAGCCCCGCTTCGTCCTCCGGTAAGTACTTACCAATCGCGTAGCCCAGCGGTAGGACCTGCGCCGTCACTTCGCTGCCGTCCTGGCTCTGCCAGAGAAATTCCGTTTTATCGGTTCCGTGTCGTTCCGAGCAGCCGCGCCAGAACATCGTACGGGTAATGCCAAACCCGTTATAGATATGCGGAAGCTGGCCGGACATACCAAACGAATCCGGCAGATAGCCAATCTTCATCGGCTCGCCGAACGCCATGCAGTCACGCATACCGTACATAAGGTTGCGAACGATCGACTCCCCGCTAACGATGGTGGTATCGGTCTGGGTATACCATGGGCCGATAATCAGTTTGCCCCGCTCAACAAGCGCCTTCACCCGCTCGCGGTTTTCAGGCACGACGGCAAAATAATCCTCCAGCACCGCCGTCTGCCCATCAAGGACGTAATATTTATACTCTTCGTCCTGCTCCAGGCGGGTCAGGATCTCTTCCATATTATTGACCAGAAGAATACGCGACTCTTCGGTGGTGAAGTACCACTCACGGTCCCAGTGCATATGCGGCGTGATATGAACGCGAGATACAGCTTTCATCTTCATTTCCTGTGTGAGTTTACGGTAAGGCGTCTTCAGTGACGTACGTGCCTTTTTTTACCGCCTGACGTCGCCAGAGCAGCAGAACAAACGTGGAAATAGCAGCCCCCAACAGCGCCGCGCCAAACCAGCCGGCCGCCGCAACCACCCCGCTCAGTCCAGCGTCGTGAAGTAAGAAGAGCGAGAAAATACCTGCCCCAGGGGTAGAGAGCCCGATCCCCATCGCGCCAACGATCGCGCCGGTTACCATGGAGCCGAGGACAAATGAGCCAATCACGCGGAGAGGATCTTCAATCGCCATCGGAATCGCCCCTTCGGTAATCCCCGCAAGCCCGAGCAGCCACGTCGATTTTCCGGTTTCAATTTCAAAGGGTTTAAACAGTCCCGGAGCCAGCATCGTTGACGCCGTCACGGTAAAGGCCGAGACCATTTTGACGGAGGCAAAGATGGCATAGGGACCGTAGACGCCGTTCGCCATTGCCCCCAAACAGAATGCATAAGAGGCTTTGTTGACCGGCCCGCCCAAATCGAATGAGCACATAAAGCCGAGGATCGCCCCCAGGAGCAGCGCATTCGCACCGGACAGACCATTAAGCCAGACGGTGAGCGTGTTATTAAGCCAGGCCACCGGTTCGCCGATCACAAACAGCATCAGGCTTCCCGCCCCCAGCACGCCAATGACCGGATAGAGGTAAAAAGTCAAAAAGCCGTTATAGCGGCTACTCAGGCGGATGTGATTTTTCACCCAGCGCATCAGGTAACCCGCGACCAGGCCGCCCACGATAGCCCCCAGAAAACCGGAGCCGATCATATTGGCAGCCAGTCCGGCCGCAAACCCCGGCGTCAGCGCGGGTTTATCCGCCAGCGAGTAAGCGGTATAGGCTGCCAGAACGGGCACCATCAGAATGCCGAGCATGCCGCCGCCAAGCTTGCGGTACATCCACAGCCACGAGTATTCCTGGTCAAACAAGTGCTGTAGACCCAGGATTTGCGCCAGCAATACCGACACGGCCAGCACCGTACCGCCGGCGACAATCAGCGGTACCGCAAAGGAGATCCCGCTAAGGAGTGCCTGTTTGAGCTCACTTTTTACGCCCTTTTTCGTTTCGGTATCGACGTACTCATGACCCGCATCGGATGAAGGCTGTAGCGCCAGCGCGCGCTCAATTAACGCTTCAGCATGGCGCAGAGGCTCCGCAACGGGGACGGAAACCGCGGGGATCCCCTGAAAACGCTCTCGCTCTTTAATCGCCACGTCTGCGGCAAAAATGCACGCATTCGCCTCCTTCAACTGCTGCGCAGTGATGCGCCCCTCAATGCCGTTGGCCCCCTGTTTTTCGACCACCACGTTGACGCCCAGCCTGCGCCCCGCTTTTTCGAGGTATTCCGCCGCCATATAGGTATGGGCAATCCCGGCCGGGCAGGCGGTAACGCAAACGATCGTCGGGGCATTCACCGCAACGGCGGCCTCTTGTGCTTCAGGGGTCGCTTCCAGGGCAGCAAGCACATCTTCCGCCGTGGTAGCTGCCATCACGCGCGCCCGGAGATCGTCATCCGCCAGGCGAGACGTCAGTTCCGTCAGCACCTGAATATGTGTCGAGCCCGCTTCAGCAGGAGGAATGGCGAGAAGAAAAATCAGCTCAACCTCTTCCGGTCCGTCCACGCCTTCCCACTCCAGCGGTTCGGACAGTGTTGCTACGGCGAAAGCCGCTTCTTTCACCACGGCTGATTTGCCGTGAGGGACCGCCAGCCCTTCGCCCAGCGCCGTCGGGCCAAGCGATTCCCGATGGAAAACTTCCGCCAGAAAAGCGTCGGAGTCAGCTATTTTGCCCAGCTTTACCAGCCGCGCCGTCAGCTGACGGATTGCCTCATCCCGGCAGGTAAACTGCGCCCGAACGCTAACAGCGCGCGGATCGGTCAGGTTCCTCAGGTTCATAGAGATCCTCACATCTCGATCGTTATTGTCTGGAGAGGAGTGTGGCAGAAGTAGTAATACATTTATGTGATCATTTTCACTAACAACAAAATTTGTATTCTAGTTGTATTATTTACAAATCATTAGTGGAATGCATAATTCTTTGAAAAGGTATTATTCAGGCACCCTAAAATGGCCAACAAACCGATGTACCGGCAGATTGCCGATGCGTTCCGCGAGAAAATCAACGCTGGAGAATTAAAACCCGGTGACGCGCTACCAACCGAGTCCTGCCTTCAGGAAACGTTCAACGTTAGCCGCGTCACCGTCCGGCAGGCTCTGAAACTGCTGGCTGATGAAGGGATCATCGAAAGTATTCAGGGCAGCGGATCGTATGTAAAAGAGGAACGCGTTAATTACGACATCTACCAGCTCACCGGCTTTTACGAAAAACTGGTTGACCGAAACGTCGATACGCACAGCGATGTCAAAACCTTTGAAGTGGTGAAAGCCGATACAAGGCTCGCGGCTATACTGGCTATTAATCCGGAAGATAAGGTCTGGCATATCAAGCGCGTACGCTTCATTAAGCAAAAGCCGGTAAATCTGGAAGAGACATGGATGCCGCTGGCAATGTTCCCTGACCTCACCTGGGGCGTGATGGAAAAGTCGAAATACCATTACGTTGAACAGATCAAAAAGATGGTTATCGATCGCAGCGAGCAGGAGCTGGTGCCGATCATGCCATCGGAAGAGGCGATCGCCGCGATGTCGCTCGATCCGGCTAAACCGATCCTGGAAAAAGTTTCTCGCGGTTACCTGAAGGACGGACGGGTGTTTGAATACAGCCGCAACGTGTTCAATACCGACGACTACAAGTTCACTCTCGTCGCCAGACGCAGGCAATAAAAAAGGCCGCTTTACAGCGGCCAACCATGTCGAAACGGACATTTTTATACTTCATCGCTCCCCGTTCGGGGAGCAGAGAGGACTTACTTAATGATGGATTTCAGTGCTTCGCCGATGTCCGCCAGGCTGCGTACGGTCTTCACGCCTGCGGCTTCCAGCGCTGCGAATTTCTCATCAGCCGTACCCTTACCGCCTGCGATGATCGCGCCAGCGTGGCCCATACGCTTGCCTTTCGGCGCGGTCACGCCCGCGATGTAGCCCACAACCGGCTTGGTCACGTGCTCTTTGATGTAGGCAGCGGCTTCTTCTTCCGCGCTTCCGCCGATCTCACCGATCATCACGATCGCTTCGGTCTGCGGATCTTCCTGGAACAGCTTCAGGATATCGATGAAGTTAGAGCCAGGGATCGGGTCACCGCCGATGCCCACGCAGGTGGACTGGCCGAAGCCGTAATCGGTGGTCTGCTTAACCGCTTCATAGGTCAGGGTACCAGAGCGGGAAACGATGCCCACTTTGCCCGGCTTGTGAATGTGGCCCGGCATGATGCCGATTTTGCACTCACCCGGGGTGATCACGCCCGGGCAGTTCGGGCCAATCATGCGCACGCCCGCTTCGTCCAGCTTGACCTTCACGGTCAGCATATCCAGCGTAGGGATACCTTCGGTGATGGTGATGATGAGCTTAATGCCCGCGTCAATCGCTTCCAGAATCGAGTCTTTGCAGAACGGAGCCGGAACGTAGATCACGGTCGCGGTTGCGCCGGTCGCTTCGACCGCTTCACGCACGGTGTTGAACACCGGCAGGCCCAGGTGCGTGGTGCCGCCTTTACCTGGCGTCACGCCGCCAACCATCTGCGTACCGTAGGCAATCGCCTGTTCGGAGTGGAAAGTCCCCTGGCTACCGGTGAAGCCCTGGCAGATAACCTTGGTATCTTTATTAATTAAAACGGACATTATTTCCCCTCCACTGCGGCAACAACCTGCTGAGCTGCATCCGTCAGACTTTTCGCTGCAATAATATTCAGGCCGCTGTCAGCCAGTTTTTTCGCGCCGAGTTCAGCGTTGTTCCCTTCCAGACGGACAACCACCGGCACATTCACGCCCACTTCTTCTACCGCGCCGATGATACCGTCGGCAATCAGGTCGCAGCGGACGATGCCGCCGAAGATGTTCACCAGAACGGCCTTCACGTTGTCGTCAGAGAGGATAATTTTGAACGCTTCGGTCACGCGCTCTTTGGTTGCGCCACCGCCCACGTCGAGGAAGTTTGCCGGTTCACCGCCGTGCAGCTTAACGATGTCCATGGTGCCCATTGCCAGGCCCGCGCCGTTAACCATGCAGCCGATGTTGCCGTCCAGCGCCACGTAGTTCAGCTCCCACTGTGCCGCCTGCGCTTCACGCGGATCTTCCTGAGACTGATCGCGCATTTCACGCAGATCCGCCTGGCGGAACAGCGCGTTGCCGTCAGCGCCCAGCTTGCCGTCGAGGCAGATCAGGTCGCCCTGGGTAGTGATAACCAGCGGGTTAATCTCGATCAGCGCCAGATCGCGCTCAAGGAAAATGGTCGCCAGGCCCATGAAAATCTTGGTGAACTGCTGCACCAGCTTGCCTTCCAGACCCAGCTTGAACGCCAGCTCGCGACCCTGGTAAGGCATTGGGCCCGCCAGCGGATCGATCGCCACTTTGTGGATCAGGTGCGGGGTTTCTTCCGCCACTTTCTCGATTTCCACACCGCCTTCGGTAGATGCCATGAACACCACGCGACGGGAGCTACGGTCAACAACCGCGCCCAGATACAGTTCTTTTGCGATGTCGGTCGCCGCTTCAACCAGGATCTGGTTTACCGGCTGGCCGTTCGCATCCGTTTGATACGTCACCAGGCGCTTGCCGAGCCAATGTTCAGCGAACGCGCGGATCTCTTCTTTGCTCTTAACAACCTTCACACCGCCCGCTTTACCGCGACCGCCAGCGTGAACCTGACATTTAACTACCCACGGGCCAGCGCCAATTTTAGAAGCGGCTTCTTCTGCTTCACGCGGAGTAGTACAGGCATAACCCACCGGCGCCGGTAAGCCATACCGGGCAAACAGCTGTTTGGCCTGATATTCATGTAAGTTCATGTGTTCTATCCATCCTTCAGGGTAATCGTTATCTTTAAACCTGCAGGCCGGCGCGGTCTGTGTGCCGGCCTGCAGGGCAGGTGACGCTAAAAAACTACTACACGTCCAGCAGCAGACGCGTTGGGTCTTCCAGCAGCTCTTTGATGGCCACCAGGAAGCCCACGGACTCGCGGCCGTCGATCAGACGGTGGTCGTAAGACAATGCCAGGTACATCATCGGCAGGATCTCCACTTTACCGTCTACCGCCATAGGACGATCTTTGATGGCATGCATGCCGAGGATCGCGCTCTGCGGCGGGTTGATGATTGGCGTAGACATCAGCGAACCGAACACGCCGCCGTTGGTAATGGTGAAGTTACCGCCGGTCAGATCGTCTACGGTCAGCTTGCCGTCGCGGCCTTTGACGGCCAGCTCTTTGATTTTCTTCTCGATATCCGCCATGCCCAGGGCATCAACGTCACGCAGAACCGGGGTCACCAGGCCGCGCGGCGTGGAAACGGCCATGCTCACGTCGAAGTAGTTGTGATACACCACGTCGTCGCCGTCGATAGAGGCGTTCACTTCCGGGTAGCGTTTCAGCGCTTCAACTACCGCCTTCACGTAGAAGGACATAAAGCCCAGACGGATACCGTGACGTTTTTCAAACGCGTCACCGTACTGCTTGCGCAGGTCCATGATGGGCTTCATGTTCACTTCGTTGAAGGTGGTCAGCATCGCGGTGGAGTTTTTCGCTTCCAGCAGACGCTCGGCCACGCGCTTGCGCAGGCGGGTCATCGGCACGCGTTTTTCGCTGCGGGCGCCCAGCGCAGGCTGCGCTGCCGGTGCGGCGGCTGGCGCTTTGGCTTCTGCTTTTGCGTCAGAAGGCCCTTTTGCCAGATGCTTGTCGATGTCTTCGCGGGTCAGACGGCCGCCGACGCCGGTGCCTTTGATGGCTGCCGGGTCAAGGCTGTGCTCGGCCAGCAGGCGACGGATCGCCGGGCTGAGCGCATCGTTAGTTTGCTCTTCCAGAGAGGCCTGCTGGCGCTGCGCCGGGGTAGAGGCTTTCTCTTCCGTTTTCGCGCTGGACTCTTTGCCCGCGCTGTTACCTTCACGCAGGCGACCGAGGATCTGGCGAGAGGTCACGGTGGTGCCTTCATCTTCCAGAACGGCATCCAGAACGCCATCCGCCGAAGCCGGTACTTCCAGTACCACTTTGTCAGTTTCGATTTCTACCAGCACTTCATCGCGCTTAACGCTATCGCCCGGTTTTTTGTGCCAGGTGGCGACGGTCGCATCTGCTACGGATTCAGGCAGGTCGGGAACAAGAATATCTACGCTACTCATTATGTATCCTTTAATTAATCGACGTTCAGCGCGTCATTGACCAGATCTTGTTGCTGCTTCTGGTGAACGGACATATACCCTACCGCCGGAGAGGCGGAGGCCGGGCGGCCTGCATAGCGCAGGGCGGACCCAAATGGAATCACTTCACGGAAATGATGCTGGCTGCAGTACCATGCGCCCTGGTTAAGCGGCTCTTCCTGGCACCAGACAAAATCATGCACGTGAGCATATTGTTTCAGCACGTCCTGCATCGCCTGATGCGGGAACGGATAAAGCTGTTCGATACGCACGATGGCGACATCTTTCTGGTCGTTCTTGCGGCGCTGTTCCAGCAGGTCGTAATAAACCTTACCAGAACACATTACGACACGCTTAACGCCTTTCGGATCCAGCTCGTCAACTTCGCCGATGGCCGGCAGGAAGGTGCCGTTGGCCAGTTCGTCGAGGCTGGAAACCGCCAGCGGGTGGCGCAGCAGGGACTTCGGCGACATGACTACCAGCGGACGGCGCATACCGCGCAGCGCCTGACGACGCAGCATGTGGTAGACCTGAGCCGGGGTAGACGGCACGCAGACCTGCATGTTCTGCTCGGCGCAGAGCTGCAGATAGCGTTCCAGACGCGCGGAGGAGTGCTCCGGCCCCTGCCCTTCGTAGCCGTGCGGCAGCAGCATCACCAGGCCACACATGCGGCCCCACTTCTGCTCGCCGGAGGAGATGAACTGGTCGATAACGACCTGCGCACCGTTGGCGAAGTCACCGAACTGCGCTTCCCAGATGGTCAGGGTGCGTGGTTCAGCGGTGGCGTAGCCGTATTCGAAGGCCAGTACCGCTTCTTCAGACAGTACGGAGTCCCAAACCTTGAACTGGCCCTGACCGTTATGCACATGCTGCAGCGGAGTGTAGGTTGAGCCGTTAGACTGGTTGTGAACCACCGCGTGACGGTGGAAGAACGTGCCGCGGCCCGCATCCTCACCGGACAGACGAACGGGAATACCTTCGTCAACCAGCGTCGCGTAGGCCAGCGTTTCCGCGCCGCCCCAGTCGAACAGTTTTTCACCGGCCGCCATGGCCTGGCGATCGCCGTAAATTTTGGCCACGCGAGACTGCATCTCGATCGCGTCCGGCACGGTGCTGATGCGCTTAGCCAGCTCCTGCAGGCGCTTCATCTCGACCTTGTTCGGGTAGCTCTCATCCCACTCGTGGTTGAGGTACGGCGACCAGGTAAAGGAGTGCATGTTCATCGGACGCAGCTCTTTCACGACGCATTCACCCGCGTCCAGCGCGTCGCGGTAGAGGTTGACCATCTCGGTCGCATCTTCCAGCGTCGCCACTTTTTCCGCTTCCAGCTTGTCAGCGTAGATTTTGCGCGGCGTCGGGTGCTTTTTGATTTTCTGGTACATCAGCGGCTGCGTTGCGCTTGGCTCGTCGGCTTCGTTGTGGCCGTGACGGCGGTAGCAGAACAGGTCGATCAGCACGTCGCGTTTAAAGGTGTTGCGGAAGTCCAGCGCCAGGCGGGTCACGAAGGCCACCGCTTCCGGGTCATCCGCATTCACGTGGAAGATTGGCGCCTGCACCATCTTGCCGATGTCGGTGCAGTACGGGGTAGAACGCGCGTCCAGCGGGTTAGAGGTGGTGAAGCCCACCTGGTTGTTGATCACGATGCGAACGGTACCGCCCACTTCGTAACCCCGCGCTTTCGACATGTTCAGGGTTTCCTGAACCACGCCCTGACCGGTAATCGCCGCATCGCCGTGAATGGTAATCGGCAGCACTTTGTTGCTGCTTGGCTCGTCCAGACGATCCAGACGCGCGCGCACGGAACCGATAACCACCGGGCTAACGATCTCAAGGTGAGACGGGTTAAACGCCAGCGCCAGGTGAACCTGCCCGCCTTCGGTTTCGATATCGGACGAGAAGCCCATGTGGTACTTCACGTCGCCGGTGCCGAGGTGTTCTTTGTGCTTGCCCGCGAACTCGTCGAACAGGTCCTGCGGCTTTTTACCCAGCACGTTGACCAGCACGTTCAGACGACCGCGGTGCGCCATGCCCAGCACCACTTCACGGGTGCCGCTCTTGCCGGCGTGACGAATTAACTCTTTGAGCATCGGGACTAACGCATCGCCGCCTTCCAGCGAGAAGCGTTTTGCGCCCGGGAACTTCGCGCCCAGATAGCGCTCAAGCCCTTCCGCTGCGGTCAGTTCGTTCAGGAAGCGTTTTTTCTCGTCTGCCGAGAAATTCGCGTGGCCCGCCACGGATTCGATTCGCTGTTGGATCCAGCGCTTCTCTTCGGTGGAGGTAATGTGCATATATTCCGCGCCGATGGAGCCGCAGTAGGTTTGCTTGAGCGCGTCAATCAGTTCGCCCAGCTTCATCGTGTCTTTGCCGATAGCAAATGAACCTACGTTAAAGCTTTCCTTGAAATCGGCCTCGGTGAGATCGTGATACGCCGGATCGAGATCGGCCACACGGTCTTGTTTCCACAGCCCCAGCGGATCGAGATTCGCATGCTGGTGACCGCGGAAGCGATAAGCGTTAATAAGCTGCAGGACTTTAACCTGCTTCGCATTGGTGTCAGGGTCGGAAATCGCAGAAGAGTAACGTGAGGCATCCTTCGCCAGACGACGGAAATAATCACGTGTTTTGGAATGGAATTGATCCGGTTTGACCCCTGTACCAGGCAACTGCTGGAACATGGAACGCCAGTTTGCGTCCACTGAGTCAGGATCGGTTAAGAAGTCTTCATAGAGCTGTTCTATCCAGCTCTGGTTCGACCCAGAGAGGTAAGAAGAGTCCAGCCAGGCTTTCATTGCGCCGTTCTGCATCGTGATCCCTTAAGCATTTATATGCTTACTTTCGCCGTAGAAACTACCACGCACACCGCGTGTACGTGCCGGGGTTCACCTGCGAGCTCTACTTGGCCCGCGAAGGAACCTTTAGAAACTGTCTTAGGGTTTCCCCTCACCCCGACCCTCTCCCACGGGGAGAGGGGGAAGGTCGTCGGCAGTTTTTAAAGATTTCCTGCTATCTGTTCCCTCTCCCTTTGGGAGAGGGTTAGGGTGAGGGGAACAGTGCTCCCCTCTCACTACTTATGCACTGCGCTGCAGCAGCATCGACTTAATGTGGCCGATGGCGCGCGTCGGGTTGAGCCCCTTAGGACACACACTGACGCAGTTCATGATGCTATGGCAGCGGAATACGCTGAAAGCGTCACTCAATCCCTCCAGACGGTTATCGGTTTCGGTATCGCGACTATCGATCAGGAAGCGATAGGCAGCCAGCAGGCCGGCCGGGCCGATAAACTTGTCCGGGTTCCACCAGAACGACGGGCACGACGTCGAGCAACATGCACAGAGAATGCACTCGTAAAGTCCATCGAGTTTTTCACGCTGCTCGGGAGACTGTAGGTGCTCGCGAGCGGGTGGATTTTGCCCATTATTCAATAAGTAAGGCTTAATCTTCTCATATTGTGCATAGAATTGCCCCATGTCTACCACCAAATCGCGAACGACCGGCAGGCCAGGCAGAGGACGAATAACGATTTTCTGACCCGCACGCTGCAGCGCCGAAATTGGCGTAATGCAGGCCAGGCCATTTTTGCCGTTCATGTTCACGCCGTCGGAGCCGCAAACCCCTTCACGGCAGGAACGACGGAACGACAGCGTAGGATCTTTTTCCTTCAGCTGCATGAGGGCGTCCAGCAGCATCATGTCGCGACCCTCTTCCGCTTCCAGGGTGTAATCCTGCATGCGCGGAGCGTCGTCTACATCCGGGTTATAACGATAAACTGAAAATTCGAGTTTCATTGTCCTGTCTCCGCATTAATAAGTACGAATCTTCGGCGGGAACGCCGGACGCAGTTTCGGTTCCATATTGACGCTACGACGCGTCATGGTTTCCGATTCTGGCAGGTACAGGGAATGGCACAGCCAGTTTTCGTCATCACGATCCGGGAAGTCGAAGCGGCTATGCGCGCCGCGGCTCTCGGTGCGGAAGTTTGCCGACATCGCGGTCGCGAACGCGGTTTCCATCAGGTTATCCAGCTCCAGGCACTCGACGCGCTGGGTGTTGAACTCGCTGGAGGTGTCGTCCAGACGGGCATTTTTCAGACGCTCGCGGATCGCCTTCAGCTGCTCAAGGCCTTTCGCCATCGCGTCGCCTTCGCGGAATACCGAGAAGTTGTGCTGCATGCATTCCTGCAGCGCTTTGCGAATTTCCACCGGATCTTCGCCGTTACGGTTGCCGTTCCAGCGGTTGAGGCGCTCAAGAGAGGCGTCAATTTCGTCATCGGTCGCATCACGCAGCGCGCCCTGCTCGGCAATGGATTCCTGCAGGTGCAGACCCACCGCGCGGCCAAACACCACCAGGTCCAGCAGGGAGTTGCCGCCCAGACGGTTAGCGCCGTGTACCGACACGCAGGCGATTTCGCCCACCGCAAACAGGCCAGGGATCACCACGTCTTCGCCCTGCGCGTTCACGGTCAGCGCCTGGCCGGTCACTTTGGTCGGAATACCGCCCATCATGTAGTGGCAGGTTGGGATAACTGGAATCGGCTCTTTCACCGGGTCAACGTGGGCAAAGGTGCGGGACAGCTCCAGAATGCCCGGCAGGCGGGATTCCAGCACCTCTTTACCCAGGTGGTCGAGCTTCAGCTTGGCGTGTGGACCCCATGGGCCGTCGCAGCCGCGGCCTTCGCGGATTTCGATCATGATGGAGCGCGCCACCACGTCACGGCCCGCCAGGTCTTTCGCATTCGGGGCATAACGCTCCATGAAGCGCTCGCCGTGTTTGTTCAGCAGGTAGCCACCTTCACCGCGGCAGCCCTCCGTGACCAGCACGCCCGCACCGGCGATGCCGGTTGGGTGGAACTGCCACATCTCCATATCCTGCACCGGTACGCCCGCGCGGATAGCCATACCGACGCCGTCACCGGTGTTGATGTGGGCGTTGGTGGTGGACTGATAGATACGGCCCGCGCCGCCGGTGGCCAGCACGGTTGCGCGCGCTTTAAAGTAAACCACTTCACCGGTTTCGATGCACAGCGCGGTACAGCCGACCACTGCGCCATCGGCGTTTTTCACCAGATCCAGCGCATACCACTCGGAGAAGATGGTGGTGTGGTTTTTCAGGTTCTGCTGATAGAGCGTGTGCAGCAGCGCGTGACCGGTACGGTCAGCCGCCGCCGCGGTGCGCGCCGCCTGCTCGCCGCCGAAGTCTTTCGACTGGCCGCCAAACGGACGCTGATAGATAGTACCGTTTTCCAGACGGGAGAACGGCAGGCCCATGTGGTCCAGCTCCAGAATCGCTTCCGGGCCGGTTTTACACATATATTCGATGGCATCCTGGTCGCCGATGTAGTCGGAACCTTTCACCGTGTCGTACATGTGCCATTCCCAGTTATCTTCATGGGTATTACCGAGCGCCACGGTGATACCACCCTGGGCGGATACGGTATGGGAACGGGTTGGGAAGACTTTAGAGAGCAGCGCACAGGTCTGGCCGCTCTGGGAAATTTGCAGCGCTGCGCGCATACCTGCGCCACCTGCGCCAATTACGACAGCATCAAATTCTCTGACTGGCAGTTTCATTACACACCCCACACCACAACGAATCCATAAATAACGTAAACCACCAGCGCAACGACAATCGCCAGCTGCAGAGGAAGGCGAATCGCCAAAGGTTTAACGTAATCGGTCAACACCTGCCACATGCCAATCCAGGCATGAATAAGGATGGAGAACAGCGCCAGCAGGGTGAACACCTTGGTGAAGGACGATCCGAAGAAACCGCTCCAGATCTCCCACGTCAGCGGGCCGCTGGTGGCGAAGAAACCGATCATATAGATGATGTAAAGCGTGAGGACGATGGCGGTAGCGCGGACCAGAATAAAGTCATGTACGCCGTTGCGTCCTAATGCGGAGGCGTTGCTTACCATACGAGAACTCCTGCGAGAAGTGAAAGCACGACAGTAATCACAAAGGAAATATTAGCGGAGCGTTTCCCGGCTTCGAATGTCTCTTCGAGATAGCCAAAGTCCATCAGCAGATGGCGAACGCCCACCACCACGTGGTACGCCAGCGCGGTGAGAATGCCCCACATGATGAATTTCACGAAGAAGCTGCTCATGATGGCCGAAGCCTGGAAGAATCCTTCCGGAGAAGAGAGGCTTGTTCCCAGCAACCACAGCAGAATGCCGACCGCCACAAACGTAATGACACCGGACACGCGGTGCAGAATGGACGCTATTGCTGTTACGGGGAACCGGATCGTTTTGAGATCCAGATTGACAGGTCTTTGTTTTTTCACATTTCTTATCATGAATAACGCCCACATGCTGTTCTTATTATTCCTTCCTCCGGTCTGCGTGCGGGTCAAGCAGCGTCCTTACTATAACTAAGCGTCATGATAAAACTCCCTTTCAGAAGCTACGACGACACAAAACAACGCTGGGTGGCTCGGGATTAGCAGGGTGTTCCGGAGACCTGGCGGCAGTATAGGCCGTTCACAAAATCATTACAATTAACCTACATACAGTTTGTCGGGTTTTCGCCTGAACAGTGATCCGGGTCACGATAACAACATCTTTTTAATTTTTAATCATCTGATTTGACAAATGTTAAACAAAATTGTTACAAACGTCATTAGAAAAGGCATATAATGCGCAAAAGTTATGAGGTCTTGCTTTCACCTGAGAAATAGTTATGTAACAGTGTGATGGTATTGACCGAAGTTATCAGGACAGTTATTAGTGATAGTCAGGTTTGAATAATTCGGACTGCGAAGACACTGATTTGCTGTTGTTTCACTGATTTTTCATTCATTTACCTGCAAGGCGCCATAGCTCTGTACCCTGGTTTCTCCTCGTGAGCTGAGCGGTAAGCCAAATAACAAACTGGTAACGTTTAAAAATCAGTAGAATGCAAATCCGGTAATTGGCAGTCTTAAGCATAAGGCGCTAAGGAGACCGTAAATGGCTGATACAAAGGCAAAGCTCACCCTAAATGGTGACACTGCTATTGAACTGGATGTGCTAAAAGGCACGCTCGGTCAGGATGTTATTGATATCCGTACGCTGGGTTCTAAAGGGGTATTCACCTTTGACCCTGGATTCACCTCTACCGCATCTTGCGAATCTAAAATCACCTTTATCGACGGTGATGAAGGTATCCTGCTCCACCGCGGTTTTCCCATCGATCAGTTAGCCACCGAGTCCAACTATCTGGAAGTGTGCTACATCCTGCTGAACGGCGAAAAACCGACGCAGGCCCAATACGATGAGTTCAAAACCACCGTTACCCGCCACACCATGATCCACGAGCAGATTACCCGTCTGTTCCACGCGTTCCGCCGCGACTCTCACCCAATGGCGGTCATGTGCGGCATCACCGGCGCGCTGGCGGCGTTCTACCACGATTCGCTGGACGTGAATAACCCGCGCCACCGCGATATCGCCGCGTTCCGCCTGCTGTCCAAAATGCCAACCATGGCGGCGATGTGTTACAAATACTCGATCGGTCAGCCGTTCGTTTATCCGCGCAACGACCTCTCCTACGCGGGTAACTTCCTGCGCATGATGTTCTCAACCCCATGCGAAGAGTACGAAGTGAACCCGGTGCTGGAACGCGCAATGGACCGTATCCTGATCTTGCACGCTGACCACGAACAGAACGCTTCCACCTCTACCGTCCGTACCGCGGGCTCTTCAGGCGCGAACCCGTTCGCCTGTATCGCGGCGGGCATCGCCTCCCTGTGGGGACCGGCGCACGGCGGCGCGAACGAAGCGGCGCTGAAGATGCTGGAAGAGATCAGCACCGTGGAGCACATTCCTGAATTCGTGCGCCGCGCGAAGGATAAGAACGACTCCTTCCGCCTGATGGGCTTCGGTCACCGTGTTTATAAAAACTATGACCCACGCGCTACCGTGATGCGTGAAACCTGCCACGAAGTGCTGAAAGAGCTGGGCACCAAGGACGATCTGCTGGAAGTGGCGATGGAGCTTGAGCATATCGCGCTGAACGACCCGTACTTCATCGAGAAGAAACTCTACCCGAACGTCGATTTCTACTCTGGCATTATTCTGAAAGCGATGGGCATTCCGTCTTCCATGTTCACCGTGATCTTCGCCATGGCGCGTACCGTGGGCTGGATTGCGCACTGGAACGAAATGCATAGCGAAGGCATGAAAATTGCCCGCCCTCGTCAGCTGTACACCGGCTACGAGCAGCGCGATTTTAAGTCTGATCTGAAGCGCTAAGAACGGTTGGGTTCAGCTTGATGCCCTCTCCCCCACAGGGAGAGGGTGAAAACATTAAAAACGGTAGCCTCTGGGCTACCGTTTTACTTTTATTTTTGGCAATGCGGACACCAGTAAAATGGCCTTGAAGAGAGCATCATCCTGTCGATGATCCCGCCGCAGCGCTCGCACTTTTTCCCCGCCCGATGAAACACCTTAAACCGGAACAGCGCCCCGTGATGCTTGTTCTCATCCACCGCGCCGCGCGTGTTGTACGACAGGCGCGGGATGTCCAGCAGCGCGTGCGAGAGCACCTCCAGCCGTTCATCGCTTAGCTGAGAGGCCTTGTGGTGCGGCGCCAGCCCCGCTTCCCACAGAATTTCAACCCGCAGATAATTTCCTAATCCCGCCAGAAACGCCTGATCGAGAAATAGCCCGGAAAACTGGCGATTGCGGAATTTCGCTGACAGCAGGCGCGTTTTTACATCGCTTGCCGTGAGGCGCATATCCAGCACGTCCGGCCCGACGCGCTGTAAGAACGGATGCGCAAGCAGCTGCTCCGGCGTTAACATTTCGATATCTGACGCGCTGTAAAGCAGGATGGCTTTGTCCGCCGCCTGCAGCCTGACGCGCAGCACGCGGTTGGTCTCCGGCCGTTCGTCCGCATCCACTACGCGCCAGACGCCGTAAAGCTGATTATGGCTATATAACGTCAGGTTATGGGAAAAATGCGTGAGCAAGGCTTTGCCGCGCGTTTCGATGTGCGTCACCGTCTGCCCCAGCAGCTGGGCTTCAAACGGCTTAAGCTGAGGAAAAGCAAACCAGACCGCGGTCAACGGTTTGCCCTTTATCGCCGCCTCCAGGCTATCCGCCGCGCGGCGGATCTCCGGACCTTCTGGCATGTTATTGTCCTTTAATAATTATTCTGCACTGACAAGGATGCCCGCATCAGAGAACGCCGCCCGCAGGCGGCGCGCAAACCGCAGCGCGTGCTCGCCGTCGCCGTGTAAGCAGACCGTTTCGGCCCGCACCTTCGCGGTGGTGCCGTCAATCGCCGTCACCTGCCCTGACTGCACCATCTCCAGCGTCTGCGCCAGCGCTTTATCTTCGTCGGTAATGAGCGCTCCGGCCTGCGTTCGCGGCACGAGGCTGCCGTCCGGCTGATATCCGCGATCGGCGAAGACCTCCTCGCGGGTCGACAGGCCGTGACGCTGCCCCGCGCGAATCAGCTCGCTGCCCGCCAGCCCCACCAGGATCAGCTGCGGGTTGCAATCCCGCACCGCACGGGCAATCGCATCGGCCAGCGACGGGTCTTTCGCCGCCTGGTTATACAGCATGCCGTGCGGCTTCACGTGGCGCAGAACGCCCTTCTCGGCGCGAACAATCGCCTCCAGCGCGCCAATCTGATAAAGCGTCTGGGCGTAAACCGTTTCGGGTGGGAGCGTCATCGCCGTTCGGCCAAAGTTTTCCCGGTCAGGGAAGCTCGGATGCGCGCCTATCGCGACGTTATTTTTAATTGCGCTGCGCACGCTTTCCAGCATGGTCTGCGCGTCGCCCGCGTGAAAGCCGCAGGCGATATTCACCGACGAGACCAGCGTCATTAGCGCCGCATCGGCATTGCCGCCCTCGCCCAGATCGGCGTTCAAATCAATCTTTACCATCGAGCCTCCACGCCAGCTGTTCCAGATAACGCTGCTGGTCCTGCCGCGCCTGCAGCGCCTCTTCCAGCGAGCACTGCACGAAGTGAATAGGCTGTCCGAGGGGAATTTGCGCCAGATGGTAACGATCGGCGTCGATGATGCAGGCTATTCGCGGATAGCCGCCCGTGGTCTGCGCATCGTTCATTAATACGATCGGCTGACCGTTGCCCGGCACCTGAATCACGCCCGGCAGCAGGCCGTGGGAAAGCAGCTCCCGGCGGGTCGTGCGGGTCAGCGGCTGTCCCTGCAGGCGATAGCCCATGCGGTTACTTTGCGGGCTGATTTTCCACGGCGAGCGCCAGAAAGACTCCTGGGAAGCCTCGTCGAACTCATGATACTCGGGCCCCGGCAGGGCGCGGATATGGTTTCCCCACAGCAGCTGCTTCACGCCCTGGGTGGTGGAAAAATGACGCGCCGACGGTTTTATCGCCAGACGATCGCCGTCGCGCAGCAGGCGCCCCTCATGGCCGCCAATCCCGGCTTTCTGATCGGTGCTCGCCGATCCCATCAGCGCCGGCACGTCAATGCCGCCTGCAACCGCAAGGTAGCTGCGCACGCCGTGCTGTGGCCGTTTAAGCGTCAGGCGCTGCCCCGCTTTTGCCCGCAGGCGCCAGCCCGTCCAAACCGCCATGTCGTCAAGCGTCGCACCGCAGCCCGCGCCGGTTAAGGCAAACCAGGTTTCCTGATGAAACTCAATCACGCACTGGCCGAGCGTAATTTCAAGCGCGGCGGTGCTGCCGGGGTTGCCCACCAGCAGGTTTGCAATCTCAAGCGCCGGGCGGTCCAGCGCGCCGCAGTAGCTCACGCCCGACTGGCGCATGCCGAAGCGGCCCGCGTCCTGAACGGAGGTATAAAGGCCCGCGCGGATAAGCGTTAACATACCCCCTCCTTCTGTGGAATAAAGCGCAGGGTATCGCCCGGGCGCAGAAGCGTCGGCGCCTCCTGCCCCGGCGTGAAGAGTAAGGTGCGGGTGTGGCCGATGAGCTGCCAGCCGCCGGGCGAGGCCAGCGGGTAAATTCCCGTCTGTTCGCCGCCGATGGCGACGGTTCCGGCCGGAACGCTCAGACGCGGCTCGGCGCGGCGCGGCGTATGCAGCTCTGGCGCAAGTCCGCCCAGGTACGGGAAGCCCGGCTGAAAGCCAAGGAACCAGACCACGTAATCAACCGACGCATGCCGCTCGACGACCTGTTTTTCGGTCAGCCCGCAGTGCGCGGCAACGACGGATAAATCAGGGCCGCCTTCGCCGCCGTACACCACCGGGATCTCAACCACGCGGCCTTCCGGCTCCAGCGCGTCGCTCTCTTCCCACCAGCGCTGGAGGCGCTCAATGGCGTCCAGCGCCAGCGCGTGCGGATTACGCAGCACAACGGTAATGTTATTCATGCCCGGAATCGCCTCAACGACCTCCGGCGCATCGGCCAGGCGCTGGGTGAGCCGCCAGATCCGTTTTTGTGACGCAAGAGTGACCGGCGGCTCCAGTTCCAGCACCACCGCCGTTTCACCGAGAAGATAACAACGCGCTCGCTGCACTTAGATACCTCTCATCAGGCCGGGTTAGGAATATCGACGAAGGTCACATCCAGATCGGTATTTTCCGTCAGCCACTCGCTGAGCGCGCGAATGCCGCCGCGCTCGGTCGCGTGATGGCCCGCCGCATAGAAGTGCAGGCCCTGCTCGCGGGCCGAGTGGATAGTCTGCTCAGACACTTCACCGGTGATGAAAGCATCCACGCCAAAGCGCGCGGCGCTGTCGATAAAGCCCTGCCCGCCGCCGGTACACCACGCCACGCGCTTCACCGTATCCGGGCCGGTATCGCCGCTCCACAGCGGACGGCGTCCCAGGCGCGCTTCAATCCACGACGCCAGCTCGAGGCCCGGCACCGGCATCGACAGCTCGCCCCACGGCACCAGCGGCTCGATTTCGCCCATCACCGTAATGCCCAGCAGCTGCGCCAGCTGAACGTTATTGCCAAGCTCGGGGTGCGCATCAAGCGGCAGGTGATACCCGTACAGGTTAATATCATTGGCGAGCAGCGTTTTCAGACGGTTGCGCTTCATGCCGCGAATAATCGGCGATTCGTTCTTCCAGAAGTATCCATGGTGAACAATCACCGCGTCCGCCTGCTGCCGCACGGCTTCGTCCAGCAGCGCCTGGCTGGCCGTCACGCCGGTGACAATTTTCTGCACCTCGTCGCGTCCTTCAACCTGCAGGCCGTTTGGGCCGTAGTCGCTAAAAGAGGCGCTGTTTAATTTTTCGTTAATCAGGCTTTCCAGTTCGCTATTTTTCATCATTACTCTCTTAAGCTTTGCGGGCGGCTTCATACGCCGCCAGCGTGGCGACGCGCGCCTGTTTATGGTCAACGAGGGGACGCGGATAATCGAGCGTCACGCCCTGCTTGTCCGCCCATCCCCACGGCTCGTGGATCGCTTTCGCCGGGACGTTTGCCAGCTCGGGCAGCCAGCGGCGGATGAACTCGCCTTCCGCATCAAATTTTTGCCCCTGCGTGGTTGGGTTAAAAATGCGGAAATACGGTGCCGCATCGGTACCCGTAGAGGCCGCCCACTGCCAGCCGCCGTTGTTGGCGGCGAGATCGCCGTCAATCAGCTGAGAAATAAAATACCGCTCCCCGACGCGCCAGTCGATAAGCAGATCTTTAACCAGGAAGCTGGCGGTAATCATTCGCAGACGGTTGTGCATCCAGCCGGTTTCATTCAGCTGGCGCATGGCTGCATCGACGATCGGATAGCCGGTCATCCCGGTTTGCCAGGCCTTGAGCTGCTCGTCATTGGACTGCCACGCCACCTTATCGGTCCAACCAATGAAAGGACGATGTTTACATAAATCAGGATGATACGTCATCAGATGGCGGTAAAATTCGCGCCAGATCAGTTCGCTGAGCCACACGGCCCCCGCGCCGCCGTCCAGAGCGTCAGGCCGTTCCGCCAGCAGGCGGTGCAGGCACTGGCGCGGGGAGATCGCGCCCAGCGTCAGGCAGGCCGACAGGCGGCTGGTGCCCTCAACGGCGGGAAAATCACGTCGCGCCTCGTAGTCGGCCGCCCCGTGCTTGCAGAACTGGCGCAGCTGGGCAATGGCCGCTTTCTCGCTGGCGGGAAACAGCGCGTCGTCAAACGCCTGCTGCGGATAATGAATCTTCAGCTCGGGCAGCTTCGCGATCGCGTCGCCCCTCACGGCAGGCGCGGCCACGCACTCGGGCAATCCCTCCTTCAGCCGCTTAATAAACGCGTTCTTGAACGGCGTGAAAACTTTGTACATCTCGCGGCTGCCGGTCATCACGCTGCCCGGAGGCAGCATCACGCTATCGTCAAAACCCTGGCACACCACCGTCTCCAGCGCGTTCTCCAGCTGGCGATCGCGCTGTTGCTCGTTGTATTCGTACTGGTAGTTATAAAAAAGATCGGTGACGTCATGCTGCTCGCAGACCTGCTTCACTTTTTCGACCTGCGCGGCAAAGTCATCCACCTCTTCATAGATCAGCGGAATGCCTTTTTCGGCGAGGGAACGCTGCAGGTCGTTCAGATGCGCCGCCAGATACGCGGCCTGACGCGGCGCCATATCGTGCTGCTGCCACTGTTTAGGGGTAGCCACAAACAGCGCCAGAACGTTGGCGCTCGGTGAACGGCAGGCGGCAGCGAGAGCGGTGTTATCGTGGACGCGTAAATCCGCGCGAAACCAAACCAGATGGGTGGGCATAAAACTCCTGGCAATTGTCCATTATGTCCGTAATGGCATGCCGCCAAAGGGAAAACGGCGTGCTTTTGTTTACTTTGCCATAGAAGTGTAGACGCGATGAAATAAAAAAGGCCGCCCGGGGCGGCCTTAACGCGACGTGTTATCGCGGTGAGAGGGATGCTCTTCGTATCAGTAGAAATCGCAGGTCGCTTTTTCGGCCTGGTCCATCCACACCGGCTTATCGCTGGTTTTCGCCCAGACGCGGTGCAGGTAGCTGTAAAAGCGTGCGCGATCTTTCCAGAACAGCATTACCGGCAGGGCCAGCACGCCGGCCACTACGGCGAAAGTGCGACGCATGAAAACGATATGAGCCGGAAACGCTTTATAAAGATCCATATTTTTCTCCCCTATAGTTGGCCGGAAAGGTCATCCGGAAAATTCAAAATTTGTGAGCTGGCTAAAATAATATCGTTTTGTTTGTAATTTTACTACTCATCCGACCACTTATTTTCATCCATTTAGTGAATATTTACATTCACGCCGTAATTAAGTTACAAGAAAGTTAACAATTTACTTACCAATAGTTAAATTGTGGCCTTTCCATTTTTATACTTTTTTTACACCCTTCCCTGCGATTTTTGCGAAATCTTTGCGCCATAAATCCTACCGTTAGCACATCAACATATGTCACCCGGAGGTGGATTGTGAGTGCAGGTATCATTGCCGGCATCGTGCTGGTATTCCTGTTATTGGCTTATCTGGTTTATGCCCTGATTCATGCGGAGGCATTCTGATGGCTGCTCAGGCATTTTTGCTCATCGCCAGCTTTTTACTGGCGCTGTTTATTCTGGCAAAGCCGCTGGGAACGCTGCTGGCGAGGATGATCAACAACGTGGCGCTGCCGGGCGTAGGCCGCGCTGAGAGCGGGCTCTGGCGCATGCTCGGAATACGCGATAGCGAGATGAACTGGCGTCAGTATCTCGCGGCGATTCTGCTGCTGAACGTCCTGGGTCTGATTGCCCTGTTCACCATGCTCATGCTACAGGGCTGGCTACCGCTCAACCCGCAACATTTGCCGGGGCTCTCCTGGCATCTGGCGCTGAACACGGCGGTTAGCTTCGTCACCAACACCAACTGGCAGTCCTACGCCGGTGAAACCACGCTGAGCTACTTTAGCCAGATGGCCGGGCTTACCGTGCAAAACTTCCTCTCTGCCGCCAGCGGCATTGCGGTGATTTTTGCCCTGACGCGCGCCTTTGCGCGGCAGAATACCAGCACGCTCGGCAACGCCTGGATCGATCTGACGCGCATCACGCTGTGGGTTTTACTGCCGATCGCCCTGCTGATTGCGCTGTTCTTTATTCAGCAGGGGACGCTGCAAAACGTGCTGCCGTACGCGCCGTATACCTCGATCGAAGGGGCAAAAGAGCTGCTGCCGATGGGCCCGGTGGCCTCGCAGGAAGCGATCAAAATGCTCGGCACCAACGGCGGCGGATTCTTTAACGCCAACGCCTCGCATCCGTTCGAGAACCCGACGGCGCTAACCAATTTTGTCCAGATGCTGGCGATCTTCCTGATCCCCGCGGCGCTGTGCTTCGCGTTTGGCGAGGTGGTCAACGATCGCCGCCAGGGCCGCACGCTGCTGTGGGCAATGTCGCTGATCTTCGTGGTGTGCGTTGCGCTGGTGATGTGGGCCGAATGGAACGGCAACAGCCACTTTATGCAGCTGGGCGCTGACAGCAACATCAATATGGAAGGTAAAGAGAGCCGCTTCGGCATTCTCGCCAGCAGCCTGTACGCCGTGGTGACGACGGCCGCCTCCTGCGGCGCGGTAAACGCCATGCATGACTCCTTTACCGCGCTGGGCGGCATGATCCCAATGTGGCTGATGCAGATTGGTGAGGTGGTGTTTGGCGGCGTGGGATCGGGCCTGTACGGCATGCTGCTGTTCGTGCTGCTGGCGGTGTTTATCGCCGGCCTGATGATAGGCCGCACGCCGGAATATCTCGGGAAAAAAATCGACGTGCGGGAGATGAAGTTTACCGCGCTGGCGATTCTGGTCACCCCTGCCCTCGTGCTGCTCGGCACCGCGCTGGCGCTGATGACCGACGCCGGACGCAGCGGCATCTTCAACCCCGGCATCCACGGCTTTAGCGAAGTGCTGTACGCCGTATCGTCTGCCGCCAACAACAACGGCAGCGCCTTTGCGGGCCTGAGCGCCAATTCGCCGTTCTGGAACTGCCTGCTGGCCTTCTGCATGTTCGCGGGCCGCTTCGGCGTGATTATTCCGGTGATGGCGATCGCCGGGTCGCTGGCGGGCAAAAAAATCCAGCCCACCACCGTGGGCACATTGCCGACCCACGGCGCGCTGTTTATCGGCCTGCTGATTGGCACCGTGCTGCTGGTCGGCGCGCTGACCTTTATCCCCGCCCTCGCGCTTGGCCCGGTCGCGGAACATCTCTCTTTACGCTGATTTTGCGGAGTATTTGACATGAGTCGTAAACAAATGGCCCTGTTCGAACCGTCGTTAGTTCGTCAGGCCCTCATGGATGCGGTTAAAAAGCTGAGCCCGCGCGTTCAGTGGCATAACCCGGTGATGTTTATCGTCTGGGTCGGCAGCGTGCTGACTACCGTACTGGCCGTGGCCATGGCAACGGGCCATCTGCCGGGAAACGCACCGTTCACCGCGGCCATTAGCCTGTGGCTGTGGTTTACCGTGCTGTTTGCCAACTTTGCGGAAGCGCTGGCGGAGGGCAGAAGCAAGGCGCAGGCCAACAGCCTGAAAGGGGTGAAAAAGACCGCCTTTGCCCGCAAGCTGCGCGAGCCGAAATACGGCGCGCAGATGGATCACGTTCCGGCGGACGAGCTGCGCAAGGGCGACGTGGTGCTGGTGGAGGCCGGTGACATCATCCCCTGCGACGGAGAGGTCATTGAGGGCGGCGCGTCGGTAGATGAAAGCGCCATTACAGGGGAATCCGCGCCGGTGATCCGCGAATCGGGCGGCGACTTCGCCTCCGTGACCGGGGGGACGCGCATTCTCTCCGACTGGCTGGTGATCCAGTGCAGCGTAAACCCGGGCGAAACCTTCCTCGACAGGATGATCGCCATGGTGGAGGGCGCCCAGCGCCGCAAAACGCCGAACGAAATCGCCCTGACCATTCTTCTGGTGGCGTTAACCCTCGTCTTCCTGCTGGCGACCGCCACCCTGTGGCCGTTCTCGACCTACGGCGGCAACGCGGTCTCCACTACCGTGCTGGTCGCGCTGCTGGTCTGCCTGATCCCGACCACCATCGGCGGCCTGCTGTCCGCCATCGGCGTGGCCGGGATGAGCCGGATGCTGGGCGCGAACGTGATCGCCACCAGCGGACGCGCCGTGGAAGCCGCGGGCGACGTCGACGTGCTGCTGCTGGACAAAACCGGGACCATCACCCTCGGCAACCGCCAGGCGTCGGATTTCCTGCCCGCGCCAGGGGTGGATGAAAAAACGCTGGCCGACGCGGCGCAGCTCTCTTCGCTTGCCGACGAAACGCCGGAAGGCCGCAGCATCGTGATTCTGGCGAAGCAGCGCTTCAACCTGCGCCAGCGGGACGTGCAAAGCCTTCACGCGACCTTTGTGCCCTTCACCGCGCAGACGCGCATGAGCGGCATCAACATTCAGGATCGCATGATCCGCAAAGGCTCCGTGGACGCCATTCGCCGCCACATAGAGGCGAACAACGGCCACTTCCCGCCGGAAGTCGACGCGCTGGTGGAAAGCGTCGCGCGCCAGGGGGCGACCCCGCTGGTGGTGGCAGAAGGCTCGCGCGTGCTGGGCGCGATTGCGCTGAAAGATATCGTCAAGGGCGGCATCAAAGAGCGCTTCGCTCAGCTGCGCAAGATGGGGATCAAAACGGTGATGATCACCGGGGATAATCGCCTGACCGCGGCGGCCATCGCCGCCGAAGCGGGCGTGGATGATTTTCTCGCAGAGGCCACGCCGGAAGCCAAGCTGGCGCTGATCCGCCAGTATCAGGCCGAAGGACGCCTGGTGGCGATGACCGGCGACGGCACCAACGACGCGCCCGCTCTGGCGCAGGCCGACGTGGCGGTGGCGATGAACTCCGGTACCCAGGCGGCAAAAGAGGCGGGGAACATGGTCGATCTCGACTCGAACCCGACCAAGCTGATCGAGGTGGTGCACATTGGGAAGCAGATGCTGATGACGCGCGGCTCGCTTACCACGTTCAGCATCGCCAACGACGTGGCGAAGTATTTCGCCATTATTCCTGCCGCGTTTGCCGCTACCTATCCGCAGCTCAACGCGCTGAACGTGATGCACCTGCACTCGCCGTCATCGGCCATTCTCAGCGCGGTGATCTTCAACGCCCTGATTATTGTCTTCCTGATCCCGCTGGCGCTGCGCGGGGTGAGCTACAAACCGCTGACCGCCGCCGCCATGCTGCGCCGCAACCTGTGGGTTTACGGCCTGGGCGGGCTGGTGGTGCCGTTTATTGGCATCAAGGTTATCGACGTGCTGTTGACCCTCTTCGGGCTGGTTTAAAAGGTGAATCAAATGACGATGTTACGTCCCGCTATACTTCTGTTTATTCTGCTGTCTCTGATCACCGGCGGGCTTTACCCGCTGGTGACCACCGCGCTGGGCCAGTGGTGGTTTACGGACCAGGCCAACGGCTCGCTGATTATGCAGGGTGGCGAAAACCGCGGCTCGCGCCTGATTGGGCAGAACTTTACCGACGCCCGATACTTCCAGGGGCGCCCTTCCGCCACCGCGGAAAGCCCGTATAATCCAATGGCATCCGGCGGCAGTAACCTGGCGGGGAGCAACCCCGAGCTGGATAACGCCGTTGCCCAGCGCGTTGCCGCGCTGCGTAGCGCAAACCCGCAGGCCGACCGCGAGGTGCCCGTGGAGCTGGTGACCGCTTCCGCAAGCGGGCTGGACTACAGCCTGTCGCCGCAGGCCGTCGCGTGGCAAATCCCGCGCGTTGCCGCCGCCCGCGGGCTGACGGTGGAACAGGTAAGCCAGCTGGTGGCTGAGCACACGCAAAAACCGCTGGTCAGCTTCATTGGCGCGCCGGTGGTAAACATCGTTGAGCTAAATCTGGCGCTGGACGCGCTAAGGAAAAACTAAATGACCGACGAGCCTCTTCGTCCAGACCCGGACAGGCTGCTGGAACACGCGGCAGAAGCCCACCGCGGCAAGCTCAAAATCTTTTTCGGCGCCTGCGCGGGCGTCGGAAAGACCTTTGCCATGCTGACGGAAGCGCAGCGGCTGCGGGCGCAGGGGCTCGATATTCTCATCGGTGTGGTCGAGACGCACGGGCGAAAAGAGACGGCCGCGCTGCTTAACGGGCTTGCCACGCAGCCCGCACGCCGCATCAGCCATCGCGGCAGGCTGGTCACCGAGTTCGATCTGGACGCCGCCCTCGCCCGCCGCCCCGCCCTTATCCTGATGGACGAGCTGGCGCACAGCAACGCGCCGGGCTCGCGCCATCCCAAGCGCTGGCAGGATGTGGAGGAGCTGCTTGAGGCCGGGATCGACGTCTTCACCACGGTGAACGTTCAGCATCTTGAAAGCCTTAACGATATCGTCAGCGGCGTGACCGGCATTCAGGTGCGGGAAACCGTACCCGACCCGTTCTTTGACGCCGCCGATGAGGTCGTGCTGGTTGACCTGCCGCCGGACGATCTGCGCCAGCGCCTGCACGAGGGCAAAGTCTATATTGCCGGCCAGGCCGAACGCGCCATCGAGCATTTCTTTCGTAAAGGCAACCTGATCGCCCTGCGCGAGCTGGCGTTGCGCCGCACCGCCGACCGCGTGGATGACCAGATGCGCGCCTGGCGCGACCTGCAGGGACAGGAGCGCGTCTGGCACACGCGGGATGCCATCCTGCTGTGCATCGGCCACGGCGGCGGCAATGAAAAGCTGATCCGTACCGCCGCGCGGCTGGCGGCAAAGTTTGGCAGCGCCTGGCACGCGGTGTATGTTGAAACGCCGCAGCTGCACGCCCTGCCGGAAAACCAGCGCCGCGCGATATTGAGCTCGCTGCGCCTGGCGCAGGAGCTGGGCGCCGAAACCGCAACCCTTTCCGATCCGCAGGAAGACAAGGCGATTCTGCGCTACGCCCGCGAGCATAACCTGGGCAAAATCGTGATTGGCCGCCGTCAGCACCGCCGCTGGTTTAGCCGCGAGTCGTTTGCCGACAGGCTGGCCCGGCGCGCGCCGGATCTGGATCTGGTGATCGTAGCGCTGGACGATAAGCCGACGCCGCTGCCGAACCGCACGCCGGACGCCCGCGGCTTCAGCGAAAAATGGCGTATGCAGATCCGCGGCTGCCTGGTTGCTATCGCGCTTTGCACCCTGATTACCGTGATTGCCAGCCAGTGGCTGATCGCCTTCGACGCCGCAAACCTGGTGATGATTTACCTGCTGGGCGTGGTGGTCGTTGCCCTCTTCTACGGGCGCTGGCCGTCGGTGCTGGCCACCGTCATCAACGTCGTCAGCTTCGATCTCTTCTTCATCGCCCCGCGCGGGACGCTTGCCGTGTCGGACGTGCAGTACGTGCTGACCTTTGGCGTGATGCTGACCGTCGGGCTGGTGATCGGCAACCTGACCGCCGGGGTGCGCTACCAGGCGCGTATCGCCCGCTATCGCGAACAGCGCACGCGGCACCTGTACGAGATGTCCAAGTCGCTGGCCGTTGGCCGCACGCCGCTGGATATCGTGCAGACCAGCGAGCAGTTTATCCGCTCCACCTTCCACGCCAGCAACCTGATTCTGCTCCCGGACGAACGCGGCCAGCTGCGCCCGCTCACCTCCGCGTCGGGCATGACGCCGTGGGATGAGGCCATCGCGCGCTGGAGCTTTGACAAAGGGCTTCCCGCCGGAGCCGGCACCGATACGCTGCCGGGGGTGCCGTATCAGATCCTGCCCCTGCGCAGCGCGGATAAAAATCAGGGGCTGGTTATCGTCGAGCCGTCTAACCTGCGCCAGCTGATGATCCCCGAGCAGCAGCGGCTGCTGGAGACCTTTACCCTGCTCGTCGCTAACGCGCTCGAACGCCTGGCGCTGACCGCCAGCGAAGAGCAGGCCCGGCTGGCAAGCGAGCGCGAGAGCATCCGCAACTCGCTGCTGGCGGCGCTCTCCCACGATCTGCGCACCCCGCTGACGGTGCTGTTTGGTCAGTCTGAAATCCTGACGCTGGATCTGGCTGCCGAAGGTTCAAAGCACGCGCTGCAGGCCAGCGAAATCCGCCAGCACGTGCTGAATACGACCCGCCTGGTGAACAACCTGCTGGATATGGCGCGCATACAGTCGGGCGGCTTCAACCTGAAAAAAGAGTGGCTGACCCTGGAGGAAGTGGTCGGCAGCGCGCTGAAGATGCTCGAACCGGGGCTGGGCGGTCGGCATATTGCGCTGAACCTGCCGGAGCCGCTTACGCTTATCCACGTCGACGGCCCGCTTTTCGAGCGCGTGCTGATCAATCTGCTCGAAAACGCAGGTAAATACGCGGGTGCAAAGGCGCAGATTGGCGTTAACGCCACGGTGAAGGACCGGACGCTGCGGCTCGAGGTCTGGGACTCGGGGCCGGGTATTCCTCCCGGACAGGAGCACGCCATTTTTGAGAAATTCGCGCGCGGAAATAAAGAGTCCGCCATTCCCGGCGTTGGCCTCGGGCTGGCCATTTGTCAGGCCATTATCGACGTGCACGGAGGGACGATTTCAGCCGAGAATCGGCCCGAAGGCGGCGCGCGATTTTGTGTTACACTTCCACTGGAAGCCCCGCCAGAACTTGATGAATTACCAGAGGATTTGTGATTAACGTCCTGATTGTTGAAGATGAGCTCGCCATCAGCCGCTTTCTGCGCACCGCGCTGGAAAGCGACGGGCTGCGCGTTCACGAAGCGGGGACGCTGCAGCGCGGCCTGATTGAAGCCGCTACCCGCAAGCCGGACCTGGCGATCCTCGACCTGGGGCTGCCGGACGGTGACGGCATCGATTTTATCCGCGAAGTGCGCCAGTGGAGCCAGATGCCGATTCTGGTGCTCTCCGCCCGCACCGAAGAGACGGATAAAATCGCGGCGCTGGACGCCGGCGCGGACGATTACCTGATCAAACCGTTTGGCATCGGCGAGCTACAGGCGCGGCTCCGCGTGGCGCTGCGTCGCCACGGCGCGGCTCCCGCCGCTGACCCGGTCTACACCTTTGGCGACGTCCGCGTCGACCTGGCCGCTCGCCGCATCCTTCGCGGTGAGGAAGAGATCCACCTCACCCCGATCGAGTTCCGCCTGCTGGCGGTTTTGCTCAATAACCACGGCAAGGTGCTTACCCAGCGCCAGCTTTTGAGCCAGGTCTGGGGTCCGAACGCCGTCGAGCATAGTCACTATTTACGCATTTATATGGGCCACCTGCGCCAAAAGCTGGAAATTGACCCCGCGCGTCCTCGCCATTTATTAACTGAAACCGGTATCGGTTATCGGTTTATGCTTTGAATAATTATTCGTTTTTATTTTAAGCTAAATCACCCTCGTCTCTTATAAACCCCAAAAAAATAATGCCGCGTTATTTTTTAGATTTATTTCTGCACATGAAACACACTTCAAAAACACATCATTAACATCAAAACAACAATGCAGAACGTTAAACTGCACTATTCAATCAAAACGAATAATTATTTCTGTTTTGATCGGTTAACGGTGATCTTCTTCACAGTTAATCATCATTTCCTGGATAAAATGACCGTGCTTTCAATCATGAAAGGAATATGAACATGGAAAACAACAATCGATTAATGCCCCACATAAGGCGGGCGACGCATATCATGATGTTTGCCCACCGCAACTGCTTCGACTTTCATCTCTTTAATGCCCGGTAGTCCTTCGACCGCTGGCGCTCCCAGTCGCAGAAAAACCTGAAATACCCCTACGTTACAGGCGATTGCCTGCGAACCGCTGCGCCCGTTTCCGTTGATTCAGACGCATCCGTAGCCGGACGGACTGAATTTTATTCTCAGAAAAGCAATTAGCTGTTTTTTATCAGCGGCCACGCTTTGCTTTTTTTCCGGTTAACTGTCGATTTCTTGATGAGCGGAAATCGAGGGACTCCTATTACCTAAAATAAAGAGATTATGATGAAAAGTTTAAAAATCGCCGCCAGCCGCGCGTGCCCCGACTGCTTTACGACCCACAGGGAAATAGTCGACGTTAGCGCCACGGATTATATTGACGTTGCCGCGGTCGTGCTGGCAATAGGTGATATTCAAAACGGTGTATTAGAAGAATTAGACGCAACGGGATTTACTATTCCGGTATTTGTTGCGACACACAAAGAGGAAATTGTTCCGGCGGACTGCCTGTCGCGGATCCACGGCGTATTTGAATATTCTGATACCAGCAATCATTTTTACGGGCTTCAGCTGGAGGCCGCCGCGCAGAAGTACGAGACCCAGCTTCGCCCGCCGTTCTTCCGCGCGCTGGTTGATTACGTCCAGCAGGGCAACAGCGCGTTCGACTGCCCGGGGCATCAGGGCGGACAGTTTTTCCGCCGCCATCCCGCCGGGAATCAGTTCGTTGATTTCTTTGGCGAAACGCTTTTCCGCGCCGATTTGTGCAACGCCGACGTGGCAATGGGCGACCTGCTGATCCACGAGGGCGCGCCGTGCATCGCCCAGCAGCACGCGGCGAAAGTCTTTAACGCGGATAAAACCTATTTCGTGCTGAACGGCACTTCCTCATCAAACAAAGTGGTGCTCAACGCCCTGCTCACGCCCGGCGATCTGGTGCTGTTCGACCGTAACAACCACAAGTCTAACCATCACGGCGCGCTGCTCCAGGCGGGCGCAACGCCGGTGTATCTGGAAACCGCGCGCAACCCGTACGGCTTTATCGGTGGGATTGACGCGCACTGCTTTGAAGAGCGTTACCTGCGCGAACAGGTGGAACACGTCGCGCCCAAACGCGCCCGCGACGCGCGCCCGTTCCGCCTGGCGGTGATCCAGCTTGGCACCTACGACGGCACCATCTATAACGCGCGCCAGGTGGTGGACAAGATTGGGCATCTTTGCGACTACATCCTGTTTGACTCCGCCTGGGTTGGCTACGAGCAGTTTATTCCGATGATGGCCGACTGTTCGCCGCTGCTGCTGGAGCTGAACGAAAACGATCCGGGCATTCTGGTGACCCAGTCGGTGCATAAACAGCAGGCGGGCTTCTCGCAGACCTCGCAGATCCACAAGAAGGACAGCCACATAAAAGGCCAGCCGCGCTATGTGCCGCACAAGCGTCTCAATAACGCCTTTATGATGCATGCCTCCACCAGCCCGTTCTATCCGCTGTTTGCCGCACTCGATGTTAACGCCCGCATGCATGAGGGCCAGAACGGCCGCAACATGTGGATGGACTGCGTGGTGACCGGCATTGAAGCGCGCAAGCTGATCCTCGAAAACTGCCGCTTCATCCGTCCGTTCGTGCCGGAAACGGTGGACGGACGCCCGTGGGAAAGCTGGGACACGGCTGACATCGCTACCGACCTGCGCTTCTTCCACTTTGTGCCGGGCGAGCGCTGGCACGCCTTTGAGGGCTATGCCGAGCACCAGTATTTTATCGATCCGTGCAAGCTGCTGCTGACCACGCCGGGCATCAACGCCCGCAACGGTGAATACGAGGATTTCGGCGTGCCTGCCACCATTCTCGCCAACTTCCTGCGCGAGAACGGCATCGTGCCGGAGAAATGCGACCTCAACTCGATTCTGTTCCTGCTCACCCCTGCGGAAGATATGGGCAAACTGCAGCAGCTTGTCGCGCAGCTGGTGCGCTTTGAGAAGCTGCTTGAGAGCGATGCGCCGCTTATCGACGTGCTGCCTTCTCTTTATAAGCAGCACCCGGAACGTTACGCCGGGTACACCCTGCGCCAGATCTGCCAGGAAATGCATGAGCTGTATGCCCGCCATAACGTCAAGCAGCTGCAAAAAGAGATGTTCCGCCAGTCCCACTTCCCGCGCGTGATGATGAACCCGCAGGACGCCAACTACGCCTATCTGCGCGGCGAGGTCGAGCTGGTTTCCCTGCGCGACGCGGAGGGCCGCATCGCCGCCGAGGGCGCGCTGCCTTATCCACCGGGCGTGCTGTGCGTGGTGCCGGGGGAAGTCTGGGGCGGTTCGGTGCTGCGCTATTTCACCGCGCTGGAAGAAGGGATCAACCTGCTGCCGGGCTTTGCGCCTGAGCTACAGGGCGTGTACGTGGAGGAGTGCGACGGCCGCAAGCAGGTCCGCTGCTACGTCATCAAACAACCTGAAGCCCAGCCCGCGCTGCTCAAAGGAGAGGCATTATGAGTAAATCCAACAAGATGGGCGTGGTGCAGCTGACTATCCTCACCATGGTGAACATGATGGGGTCCGGGATTATCATGCTGCCCACCAAGCTTGCCGAAGTGGGCACCATCTCTATCATCTCCTGGCTGGTGACCGCGGTGGGTTCGATGGCGCTGGCGTGGGCGTTTGCCAAGTGCGGAATGTTCAGCCGCAAGTCCGGCGGGATGGGCGGCTACGCGGAATACGCCTTCGGCAAGTCCGGTAACTTTATGGCGAACTACACCTACGGCGTGTCGCTGCTGATCGCCAACGTCGCCATTGCCATTTCCGCCGTGGGCTACGGTACGGAGCTGTTTGGCGCAACGCTGAGCCCGGTACAGATTGGGCTGGCGACAATCGGCGTGCTGTGGATCTGCACCGTGGCGAACTTTGGCGGCGCGCGCATTACCGGGCAGCTCAGCAGCATTACCGTCTGGGGGGTGATTATTCCGGTGGTGGGGCTGTGCGTTATCGGCTGGTTCTGGTTTAGCCCGGCGCTGTACGCAAACTCCTGGAACCCGCACCACGTGCCGTTCTTCACCGCGGTGGGCTCGTCCATTGCCATGACGCTGTGGGCCTTCCTGGGGCTGGAGTCGGCGTGCGCGAACGCGGAAGTCGTCGAAAATCCGGAAAAGAACGTGCCGATTGCGGTGCTCGGCGGCACCCTGGGGGCAGCGGTGATCTATATCGTGTCCACCAACGTGATTGCCGGCATTGTGCCCAATATGGATCTGGCGAACTCCACGGCACCGTTCGGGCTGGCCTTCGCGCAGATGTTTACGCCGGAAGTCGGGAAAGTGATTATGGGGCTGATGGTAATGTCCTGCTGCGGCTCGCTGCTCGGCTGGCAGTTCACCATCGCGCAGGTGTTCAAGTCATCGGCTGACGAAGGGTATTTCCCGAAAATCTTCTCCCGCGTGACCAAAGCGGATGCACCGGTGCAGGGCATGCTGGCGATCGTCATCTTCCAGAGCGGCCTGTCGCTGATGACCATTAGCCCGTCGCTGAACAGCCAGTTCAACGTGCTGGTTAACCTGGCGGTGGTGACGAACATCATTCCGTATATCCTGTCGATGGCCGCGCTGGTGATTATTCAGAAAGTGGCGAAGGTCGATCCGAGCAAGGCGAGAGTGGCGAACGTTGTGGCGCTGGTGGGCGCTATCTACAGCTTCTATGCGCTTTACTCTTCCGGTGAAGAAGCGATGCTCTACGGCGCGATGGTGACCTTTATGGGCTGGACGCTGTACGGGCTGGTGTCGCCGCGGTTTGAATTGACGAATAAACACAGTTAGGGAAAAGCAAAACGGCAACCCTGGGGTTGCCGTTTTTAGCGTTTTCACCCTCTCCCAGTGGGAGAGGCCTGGGTGAGGACATGAGCCCGCCCTCGATCCACACTTACGCGTTTTTCAGCACTTCGCTGACAATCTCCACCGCTTCTTTCTCAATCTGCTGACGATGTTCAGCGCCGAGGAAGCTCTCGCAGTAGATTTTGTACGCATCTTCCGTACCGGACGGACGCGCGGCGAACCAGCCGTTCTCGGTCATCACCTTCAGACCACCGATAGACGCCCCGTTGCCCGGCGCAGCCGTCAGGCGCGCGGTGATAGGGTCACCCGCCAGCGTGCTTGCGCTGACCATCTCTGGAGAAAGTTTCGACAGGGCGGCTTTCTGCGCGGACGTTGCTGCCGCCTGAATGCGGTTGTAGCTTGGCGCGCCGAAGCGTACTGCCAGTTCGTTGTAATGTTCCTGCGGGTTTTTACCGGTGACGGCAGTGATTTCTGCCGCCAGCAGGCACATGATGATGCCGTCTTTGTCGGTGGACCACGGCGTGCCGTCGAAGCGCAGGAAGGACGCGCCCGCGCTCTCTTCGCCGCCAAAGCCAAAGCTGCCGTCGTGCAGACCGTCAACAAACCACTTGAAGCCGACCGGTACTTCCACCAGCTTGCGGCCCAGCGCGTCAACCACGCGGTCAATCATCGCGGAAGAGACCAGCGTTTTACCGACGGCCACCTCTTTGCCCCACTGCGGACGGTGCTGGAACAGGTAGTTGATTGCAACGGCCAGGTAGTGGTTAGGATTCATCAGGCCCGCCGGGGTCACGATGCCGTGGCGGTCGTAATCCGGATCGTTGGCAAACGCCAGGTCGAATTTGTCGCGCAGCGCCAGCAGACCGGCCATCGCGCACTCGGAGGAGCAGTCCATGCGGATCGCGCCGTCTTTATCCAGGTGCATAAAGCGGAAGGTCTGATCGACGTGATCGTTAACGATGGTCAGATCCAGCTTGTAATGCTCGGCGATGCGCTTCCAGTATTCGATACCGGAGCCGCCGAGCGGGTCAACGCCCAGCTTCAGGCCGGCTTTCTGGATCGCCGCCATGTCGACGATATCCGCCAGCCCTTCCACGAACGGCTGCACCAGATCCTGCTCTTTCACATGCCCGGACGCCATGGCCGCGTCCAGGGAAATGCGCTTGACGCCGTCCAGATCGGCTGCAAGCAGCGCGTTCGCGCGGTCTTCTACCACTTTGGTGACGTTGGTGTCCGCAGGGCCGCCGTTAGGCGGGTTGTATTTGATCCCCCCGTCATCCGGCGGGTTGTGGGATGGCGTGATGACGATGCCGTCAGCCAGCGGACCACCTTTTTTGTTGTGCACGAGAATGGCGTTTGATACCGCCGGGGTTGGCGTGAAGCCGTTATTCTCCTGGACAATCACGTCTACGCCGTTCGCGGCCAGCACTTCCAGTACGGAAATGAACGCCGGTTCAGACAGGGCGTGAGTATCTTTCCCAACGTAGCACGGACCGGTGACGCCGTTTTTAGCGCGCTCTTCCGCGATGGCCTGGGCAATGGCCAGAATGTGCGGCTCGTTAAAGCTGTGGCGCGCCGCGCTGCCGCGGTGGCCAGATGTACCAAACTTCACTGCGTGTTCTGCGTTGCCCACGACCGGTTTCAGCACGTAGTACTGTGCGGTCAGCTGAGCGACGTTAATCAAATCGCTTTGTTGTGCAGGTTGGCCTGCACGGCTGTGATTTGCCATTGCCTGGTCCTTCTGATGCAAGGGTTAAATTGTACCGCAAACCTTCTCAATCAATTCCGCAGGGAACTGCATAGACTGCATGATGTGTTCAACCATGCTGCACTTGCGGCCCGTATTGGTATTGGTGATGACCCAGTAAGGTGTGCCCGGGACATGTTTAGGTTTGGTTTGATTGCCGTTTTGCAGCAGCGTCTGCTCGTCGCCGGCGAAGTACACGCGGGTACGGCCGTGGAGCGATTCGGTCGCTTCAGCAAACGCTTTGTTATCCAGTGAGTAGAGTGTAGACAGCACCAGCATAAAGCGGTTAACCGCTTTTTTCTGTTCCGCATATTCGTCAGACAGCAGCAGCTCGCGCACCGCGCGGACTTTATCTTTTACTGGCGTCGCGGCAGGTTTTGCTGACGCATTTACGCCAGGCTGAGGCGCAACCTCTTTTGGCGCGGACGTTGCGGGCTGTGCGGCGGCGGAAATTTTAAGCATGCGCCGTAAAATGTCTGACGCGCTCTCCCCGATATGCCGCGTTTGGCTGGCGATATACTGATAGAGTTCGTCATCAACTTCGATTGTTTTCATCTTAATCCAGTGCGATATCTTATCTGAATACAAGTCGTTGGGATTATAGGAGCAAATCCCAACAGCGGATAGCGTCAAACCAGGTTGGCGGCAAAAGTCGGATTAAACTGGAACCTTGCAGCCGGGCGGCAGAATGGTGAACATGATACCCTAACCTGACATACGTAAAAAAAGAACTTTGCCATGAAATTGAATACCCGAGCGCTATCTGCGCAATCGCCGAACAATAATCCCCCCATTGTCCTGGTTCACGGGCTTTTTGGCAGCCTCGATAACCTGGGCGTGCTGGCGCGCGATCTGGTGGTCGATCATGATATTTTGCAGGTCGACATGCGCAATCACGGCCTTTCCGGTCGCGCGGAGGAGATGACCTACGCGGCGATGGCGCAGGATCTGCTGGACACGCTGGATGCACATAGCCTGGAAAAAGCGACGCTCATCGGGCATTCCATGGGCGGTAAAGCGGTGATGGCGCTGACCGCGCTCGCGCCCGAGCGAATCAGCGGTCTGGTGGTCATCGACGTCGCGCCCGTGGATTACGACGTTCGCCGCCACGACGAGATTTTTGCCGCCATCAATGCGGTGACCGAGGAGGGTGTTTCCACTCGCCAACAGGCCGCCACCGTGATGCGCGAGCATCTTGATGAGGAAGGCGTGGTGCAGTTTCTGCTGAAATCGTTTGTTGACGGCCAGTGGCGCTTTAATGTTCCCGTTCTGTGGGATCAGTATTCTCACATTGTGGGTTGGGAAAGTGTTCCCGCCTGGCCGCACCCTGCCCTCTTTATCCGCGGCGGTAACTCGCCTTATGTCACCGACGCGTACCGCGACGCGCTGCTGGCGCAATTCCCTCAGGCGCGAGCCCACGTGATTGCCGGAGCTGGACACTGGGTTCACGCGGAAAAACCGGACGCCGTCCTGCGCGCCATCCGTCGCTATCTCACTGATACTGCGAATTGATTAAAAAGTCAGCGACTGGAAGGCTGCGGGCTTCCAGTCGTTGGCGTGTCGTTTTCGCTGATGTATGATGGCGCGCTTATCGCCCGGGCTTTAGCAGGGCGGCGTGTTTCCCCCGAAGTCTCAGAATCATGGCCAAAGAACAAACGGACCGTACGACACTAGATCTGTTCGCGAATGAGCGTCGACCGGGACGACCGAAAACGAATCCGCTCTCGCGTGACGAACAGCTGCGTATTAATAAACGCAACCAGCTTAAACGCGATAAAAATCGTGGGCTTAAGCGTGTCGAACTGAAGCTTAACGCTGACGCGGTTGATGCGCTTAACGAGCTGGCTGAAGCACGCAACATTAGCCGCAGCGAGCTGATCGAAGCGATGCTGATCGCCCAGCTTGATACGCTTCGCGCTAAAGTAAAAGTCTGAAAATCCCCCAAATCTCTCTTTTCATGTAGCACAGAGTGCAGTCCTGCGCGATAGCTGTTTCCGCAGGGTTGCGTGTTCTGCTATTATTGCCCTTATCCGTGGACAATTTGCGCCACCATACTATTAAGTTTCAAGAGGTTATTTTACTCATGGCAATCATCGGCATTTTCTTCGGCAGTGACACCGGCAATACCGAAAACATCGCAAAAAACATTCAAAAACAGCTCGGTAAAGACGTTGCCGATGTGCACGACATCGCCAAGAGCAGCAAAGAAGATCTCGAAGGCTATGACATCCTGCTGCTGGGCATCCCGACCTGGTACTATGGTGAAGCGCAGTGCGACTGGGATGATTTCTTCCCTACGCTTGAAGAAGTGGACTTTAACGGCAAGCTGGTCGCCCTGTTCGGCTGCGGCGATCAGGAAGACTACGCGGAGTATTTCTGTGATGCGCTGGGTACTATCCGCGACATCATTGAGCCGCGCGGCGCGGCTATTGTTGGCCACTGGCCAACCGCGGGCTATCACTTTGAAGCCTCCAAAGGCCTGGCTGATGACGACCACTTTGTTGGCCTGGCCATTGACGAAGACCGTCAGCCAGAACTGACCGCCGAACGCGTTGAAAAATGGGTGAAGCAGGTTCGTGAAGAGCTGAACCTGGACGACATCCTCAACGCCTGATATCCCTGCGGCGCGACTCCGGTTGCGCCCGTTGTCCAGGTCAAACCGATTAAATTAATTGCTACAAACTTTTAACTTTTCCGTTCAGACCTGTACAATATCCCCCTGGTAAAACGTGGGCTCCATCGAACAAGTTTGTTGGTGATACCCCATTTTTATAAGCATATTTTGCTTGAGACTTGCAGTTTTCATTTAGGCGTGGCAGTTCTATAATGAGACGCATTATCCCAAGTGCATTCTCTGTCACTTCTTCTTTTGAAGTGAATCGTTTAGCAACAGGACAGATTCCGCATGACTGACAACAATACCGCATTAAAGAAGGCTGGCCTGAAAGTAACGCTTCCTCGGTTAAAAATCCTTGAAGTGCTTCAGGGGCCAGACAATCACCATGTCAGTGCGGAAGACCTTTACAAGCGTCTTATCGATATGGGTGAAGAAATTGGCCTGGCAACCGTCTATCGTGTGCTGAACCAGTTTGATGACGCGGGCATTGTTACCCGTCATAATTTCGAAGGCGGTAAATCTGTTTTCGAACTGACTCAGCAGCACCACCACGATCACCTGATCTGCCTCGACTGCGGCAAGGTTATTGAATTTAGCGATGATTCCATCGAATCACGCCAGCGTGAAATCGCTGCGCGTCATGGTATCCGCCTCACCAACCACAGCCTGTACCTGTATGGTCACTGCGCTGAAGGCGATTGCCGCGAGAACGACCGCGCACACGACGCCAAATAATCCGTATTCATACTCTGAGCCAGCCGCGAGGTTGGCTTTTTTTTTGCCTAAAAAAGCCCGGTGGCGCTGCGCTTACCGGGCCTGAGGGGCTGTGACACCTTTGCAGGCCGGTAAGCGCAGCGCCACCGGGCGTGAATACAGCGCATTAGTTATTGTTGCTGCGAATTTCCTGCCAGATTTTATCGCAGCGCTTCGCCACTTCCTGATCGTTTCCGGTTTTACGCGCCTGGATGCAGGCCTGGTAATCCATCACGCGAACGCTCTCCTGCGTGGCAAACTGCTCGTGCGCCTTCTCTTTTTTCAGCACGTTCAGCACGCTTTGACAGGCCTCGATTTTTTCTGGCGAGCCTTGCGCGGTATTGATACAGGCGCTGTACGCCTCTTTTAGACGCGAATCCTCTTTCGGCCCCGGTGAGGTTGCGCAGGCCGCAAGCCCGGCGGTCATCACCGCGACAAGTACGATTTTCTTAAACATAGCCGTCTCCATTCCGGCGGGCCTTAGCCCGCCAGAGCGTTTATCAGAAGATAGTGAATGGGGCGATAACCATGAACTTCACGTCGCGCTCATCCTGGAAGATGTTGCCGTAACCACCGCCCCAGCTTGGGATATCGGAGTGGTTGTCGTACTGAGTGAAGTGCAGTTTGAACATGGTGCCCTTCGCACGGCCGTCCTGTACGGTGTACATCGCATCAAGGCTGTACGCAGACTCTTTGATTTTGTTGGACGCGTAGTCTTCACGCTGGCCTGCGGCGTTGATAAACCAGTCGGCCGGTTTTGCATCCCAGGCGTAAACATAGGACGCACCGACGGCCCAGCCCGACAGATCCCAGTTTTTGAGGTCATACATCGCCCCGAAGAACACCGCCTTTTCACCGTTGGCGTTAAAGTCTGAGCGGTTATCCCACCAGATGTCGAGACGACCGTTTGAGGAGGCGTAGGTTGGCGTCATGCGCTGCAGGAAGTAGCCCTGCTGCCCTTCCGCCTTCACCCACGTCCCTTCCAGGCGCAAATCCACTACCTCGGCCACCTTATAGCCAAAGGTCAGCGCCTGCAGCCAGGCCGTGCCGTCGTAGATATCATTAATGGTGTTGTTGTCGGCCTTATCGCGCGCCCCGTAGAACTGATAGCTGGTTGAAAGCGGAGAGCCCGCGACGTCAAACTTGTAGCTGGCTTTGGCAAAGTATTGATCGACAAAGCCTTCTGCCTGACCAAATGCTGCTTCAAGCACCAGATCATTCTTGAAATCGTATTTGGCACCGAGCGAGTGCAGGTAATCAACCTTAGTCTTGCGGTCGTTCTGGTAGAACTTGTCCATCTCAATGTGCCACGGCGCTTTGTACTCATTGGTCCACATGTAGGAGAAGCTCAACGCACCCGCATCACCGTAGTCAAAGTTCGCCCCGGCTTCCGCCCCCTGGTAAGTACCAGGCATAAAGCTCCAGTGCGGGGCTAACAGCGTTTGGCCGGTTGGCTGAATGTAGCCCGCGCGAGCCCACGCCGGGCCGTATTTAAATTTTGCCGCCGCTTTATACAGGCTGATACCGCTTTTATCGCCCGAATAGTCTTCATCGTAGGCTTTATTGCTGGAGGAGAAGGCAATTTCGTTCGGGTGGCCGCTGTCGCCGTTTTCCGCCATTTCAATCGCGGTAAATGCGGCAATATCCAGGCCGAACATGTCCGCCGCATAGCCTGACTGGAAATCAAGGTTGGCGTTCCATGTTGAGTGAGAGAGGTTTGTTTTGTACTTATCTTCAGCGACGTCTTTACGGTCACGTTCACGCTGCCAGTAATAGATCCCCCCGGTAAGGGTAGAATCATCGATAAAACCTGCTGCCTTAGCTTCTGGAGTCACCGCTAACCCCGACAATGCTGTCACACCGGCAATAGCCAGCGCCAGCGCACTACGTTTGCCACTGAACGTACGCATAGATTATTCCTCTTTGACGAATTAAAGCGCCTAAAACGGCGAAAATATAAAAGACCTAATGGTCAGGGGTAGTTAGAAATACCCTCGAATTAACTACCGTCTTTAGGTTATTTTTCGCGACGCGAATTATCAATGCTTTTTAGAAGGCAAAACTCAGGATTATGACGAAGTGCACATATTTAGTAGCTATTTGTAACAACTCAGATGAAGCGAGGATTTACAAGGCATAAGGGCTATTTTTACGCAATAACATGCATTATTTGCGTTTATTTTTTAAGCTCCATACCCCCTGTAAATATTACAACTTTATTTTAATAAAATAAGTAGCACGACATTGACCTGATTTTATCTGCGCGCGTGTAAGCTCATATCGTTAATGGCCTGATCGTTAAATAAAAAAACGCCGCTATAAGCGGCGTTTGTTTCTCATTGACCACTGCGGCGAAATTATTCGCCTGATTTAGCCCAGGTATCACGCAGGCCTACGGTACGGTTAAATACCGGTTTTTCCGCCGTGCTGTGGCGGCTGTCCAGGCAGAAATACCCTTCACGTTCGAACTGGAACGCTTTGCCCGCTTCAGCCGCTTTCAGAGACGGCTCAGCATAACCCTGCTTAATCACCAGCGACTGAGGGTTGATGACGGACAGGAAGTCCTCGGCCGCACCAGGGTTAGGTACGCTGAACAGGCGATCGTACAGGCGAATCTCTACCGGCAGCGCGTGGGCAGCGCTCACCCAGTGGATAACGCCTTTCACCTTGCGGCCATCGGCAGGATCCTTACTCAGCGTTTCCGCATCGTAAGAACAGAAGATGGTGGTGATGTTACCTTCCGCGTCTTTTTCAACGCGCTCGGCTTTGATGACGTAGGCGTTACGCAGACGCACTTCTTTACCCAGCACCAGACGCTTGTACTGCTTGTTCGCTTCTTCACGGAAGTCAGCGCGGTCAATCCAGATCTCGCCGCTGAACGGCACGTCACGGCTTCCCATTTCCGGCTTGTTCGGATGGTTAGGCATGGAGACCAGCTCGCTTTCACCCTGCGGATAGTTTTCGATAACCAGCTTAACCGGATCGATTACGGCCATCGCGCGCGGCGCGTTTTCATTGAGATCTTCGCGAATGCAGGATTCCAGGGAGGCCATCTCGATGGTGTTATCCTGCTTGGTGATGCCGATACGTTTGCAGAACTCGCGAATAGAAGCTGCGGTGTAGCCACGACGGCGTAGGCCGGAAATGGTCGGCATACGCGGGTCGTCCCAGCCCTCAACGTGCTTGTCGGTGACCAGCAGGTTCAGCTTACGCTTGGACATCACGGTGTATTCGAGATTCAGACGAGAGAACTCGTACTGACGCGGATGCACAGGAATAGTGATGTTATCCAGCACCCAGTCGTACAGGCGACGGTTGTCCTGGAACTCCAGCGTACACAGCGAGTGCGTAATGCCTTCCAGCGCATCGCTGATGCAGTGGGTGAAGTCGTACATCGGGTAGATGCACCACTTGTTGCCGGTCTGGTGGTGTTCAGCAAACTTAATGCGGTACAGCACCGGATCGCGCATCACGATAAACGGTGACGCCATGTCGATTTTGGCACGCAGGCAGGCTTTGCCCTCTTCGAAGCCGCCGGCACGCATTTTTTCAAACAGCGCCAGGTTCTCTTCCACGCTGCGGTCGCGGAACGGGCTGTTTTTGCCAGGCGCCGTCAGCGTACCGCGATACTCGCGGATTTCGTCAGCGGACAGTTCGTCGACATACGCCAGACCTTTGTTGATCAGCTCCACCGCGTAGGCATACAGCTGATCGAAATAGTTAGAGGAGTAGCAGATGTCGCCTGACCAGTTAAAGCCCAGCCATTGCACGTCGTTTTTAATTGACTCAACGTATTCGATGTCTTCTTTTGCGGGGTTTGTGTCATCGAAACGCAGGTTGCATTGGCCCTGATAGTCTTGCGCAATGCCGAAGTTCAGGCAGATAGATTTCGCGTGACCAATGTGCAGGTAGCCGTTTGGCTCCGGCGGGAAACGCGTATGAACCGTGGTGTGCTTACCACTGGCCAGATCTTCATCGATGATCTGACGAATAAAGTTACTCGGGCGGGCTTCAGCCTCACTCATCGTGGATTCCTCAAAAGCGTAAACAACGTATAACGGCATATGATCTTATAAGCCGGACGTAGTGACAACCCTTAAAACGTCTCTGAAGAAAATAATGGGGGCATTTACAGCAAAAAAAAGCGGCGGAGGTTATCCCCCGCCGCTTAAGGCATGAACTCTACTCAGGAGCGATTACTTGCCTTTAATCTCATACAGCGGCGTTTGGCCCGCAACAACCTGACCTTTAGCCTGAATCACCAGGCCGCTGAAGTCGTCGATGTTGCTGCACACAACCGGGCTGATCATGGAGCGCGCGTTGGCGTTCAGGAAGTCCAGATCCATTTCCAGAACCGGCTGGCCTGCCACCACTTCCGCGCCCTCTTCCACCAGGCGAGTAAAGCCCTGACCGTTCAGCGCCACGGTATCGATACCCATATGGACAACGATTTCCGCGCCTTTTTCAGTCTCAAGGCAGAACGCGTGGTTGGTGTTGAAGATTTTCACGATGGTACCGGCAGCCGGAGACACCACGGTTTTATCCGTTGGTTTCACCGCCACGCCGTCACCGACCGCTTTGCTGGCGAACGCTTCGTCAGGCACCTGCTCAAGCGCAACCACTTCACCCGTGACGGGTGAGACCAGCGCAGCAACGGTTGCTGCGTTTGGCACAGCCTGCGGCTTAACGGCAGCAGGAGCAGAGGCCGGAGCTGAAGTCGCTTCCGCGGCGGCAACCGGGCCACGCATCACAACTTTTTTCATTTCGTCGCCGATAGATTCCGCTTTCGCACCCACAATCACCTGAATGCTCTGCTTGTTCAGTTTTACCACGCCGGATGCGCCAAGGCGTTTGCACGCGGCGTCGTTCACGCGGGAAGAGTCGACCACGGTCAGACGCAGACGGGTAATACAGGCATCAATCGCTTTCAGGTTATCGGTACCGCCAACGGCAGCAATGTAGCTGGTCGCCAGCTGTGCCAGACCTTCTTCGGTGTTGCTGTTCGCTTCTTCAGTGACCACGTCATCGGTTTTATCTTCGCGGCCTGGGGTTTTCAGGTTAAACATGCGAATAACCGCGCTGAACAGCAGGAAGTAGACGATGAAGAAGATCACGCCCATCACCAGCAGCATCCAGACGTTCTGGCTGGCGGCCGGCAGGCTGTACATCAGCACATAGTCGATAGCGCCTGCGGAGAAGGAGAAGCCCGCATGGATACCCAGCAGCGTAGCAACGAACAGGCTGATGCCGGTCAGCAGCGCGTGCAGGAGATACAGCAGCGGAGCCAGGAACATGAACAGGAATTCCAGCGGCTCGGTCACGCCGGTCAGGAACGCGGTGACGGCTACGGAGAGCAGCATACCGCCAACCATTGGGCGACGCTCTTTCGGCGCGGCGAAGTACATCGCCAGCGCTGCACCCGGCAGGCCAAACATCATGATTGGGAAGAAGCCGGACATGAACATGCCCGCGGTGCCGTCACCCGCATAGAAGCGGTTGATGTCGCCGTGGAATACCGCACCTGCGGCGTTGGTGAACTCACCGATCTGGAACCAGGCGATGGTGTTCAGAACCTGGTGCAGACCGGTTGGGATCAGCAGTCGGTTAATGAAGCCAAAGATACCGGAACCCAGCGCGCCTGCTGACACGATCCATTCACCGCCAGCATGAATTGCATGCTGAACTGGCGGCCAGACGTAGCCGAAAATAGCCGCTAACACCAGGCAGAAGAAGCCGGTTGCGATCGGTACAAAGCGTTTCCCGCCGAAGAAGCTCAGGAAATCTGGAAGTTTAATGTTGGACCAGCGGTTATAAACCGCACCGCCGACCAGACCGGTAATGATACCCGCCAGCACACCCATATTAATTTCCGGGTTGATGGTTACCATCGCCTTAGTCAGTACAAAGTAACCCACCGCACCTGCCAGAGCTGCCGCACCCGCACCGTCCTTGGACCAGCTGGATGCCACACCGATGGCGAAAATCAGCGCGAGGTTATCGAAAATGGCCCCACCCGCTTGCGCGATGAAGGGAACATTTAATAAATCCGGTTGGCCGAATCGCAGCAACAGTGCTGCCACTGGCAACACCGCGATGGGCAGCTGCAATGCCCTACCGAGTCGCTGGAAAAAACCTAAAATATTCATCCGATTCCCCCTACGAGACCCACTTTTTAAGGCTCGTTCTAAACTATGTTTTTATAGTGTTACAGGCTTATAACTACCGTTGATAATTCACTGGCATCGTGAGTGTGTGAAAAATTAATTCGTATCGCAAATTAAACACCCTTTTTTTGTGAGTTTTGTCACCAAATATCGTTATTAACCCTCCCTTTCACTGGCTAACAGCGAAAACTTATTTTATCATTCAAAAAATCAAGACGGATTGATCCAGCCTGAAAGGTTCCAGGTTACGCTTAGTTCAGGTTCCGATGCCATCCGCCCACTTTTCTACTTTTAAACTCTTGAGGTGAACAATGAGACTGATTCCCCTGGCAACAGCTGAACAAGTTGGTAAATGGGCCGCTCGCCATATCGTTAACCGTATCAATGCATTCAAACCTACCGCCGACCGTCCTTTCGTACTGGGTCTCCCAACCGGCGGCACCCCGCTGACCGCGTATAAAGCTCTGGTCGAAATGCACAAAGCGGGCCAGGTCAGCTTTAAGCACGTTGTGACCTTCAACATGGACGAGTACGTAGGCTTACCGAAGGAACATCCGGAGAGCTACCATAGCTTCATGCACCGTAATTTCTTTGATCACGTTGATATTCCAGCTGAAAACATCAACCTGTTGAACGGAAATGCGCCAGATATTGACGCAGAATGCCGTCAGTATGAAGAAAAAATCCGTTCTTACGGTAAAATCCACCTGTTTATGGGCGGCGTAGGTAACGATGGTCATATTGCGTTCAACGAACCAGCCTCTTCCCTGGCTTCACGCACCCGCATCAAAACGCTGACTCACGACACGCGCGTGGCGAACTCCCGCTTCTTTGACGGCGACGTCAATCAGGTGCCTAAGTACGCCCTGACCGTTGGCGTGGGTACACTGCTGGATGCCGAAGAAGTCATGATTCTGGTGCTGGGCAGCGTGAAAGCACAGGCGCTTCAGGCTGCCGTTGAAGGGAACGTGAACCACATGTGGACCATCAGCTGCCTGCAGCTGCATCCAAAAGCCGTTGTCGTGTGCGATGAACCGTCAACGATGGAGCTGAAAGTGAAAACGCTGAAGTACTTCAACGAGCTGGAAGCAGAGAACATCAAAGGTCTGTAATTGAATAACCGCCTCTCCTTTCAGAGGCGGTCGCATTTTTTAAACCGGGGGTCGTTATGTACGCTTTAACCCACGGTCGGATTTATACCGGCCATGAAATTCTGGATGACCATGCGATAGTTGTCGCAAATGGCCTGATTGAACGAGTTTGTCCGCTGGCCGAGCTGCCGCCGGACGTTGAGCAGCGCTCACTCAATGGAGCAGTGATTGCCCCCGGTTTCATCGACGTACAGCTTAACGGCTGCGGCGGCGTGCAGTTTAACGACACCGCTGACGCGGTGACCGTTGAAACGCTGGAAATCATGCAAAAAGCCAACGAGAAATCGGGCTGCACCAGCTATCTGCCAACCCTGATTACCAGCAGCGATGACCTGATGAAACAGGGTATCCGCGTAATGCGCGACTATCTGGCGAAACATCCAAATCAGGCGCTGGGCCTTCACCTCGAAGGACCATGGCTTAACATGGTCAAAAAAGGCACCCATAACCCGAGCTACGTGCGTAAACCGGACGCCGAGCTGGTTGACTTCATGTGCGCGAATGCTGACGTCATCACCAAAGTGACGCTGGCGCCTGAAATGACAGGTACTGAGGTCATCCGTAAACTGGCTGATGCCGGAATTGTCGTTTCCGCAGGCCATTCGAACGCCACGCAGAAAGAGGCGAAAGCAGGTTTCCGCGCAGGGATTACCTTTGCCACGCACCTCTACAACGCGATGCCTTACATCACCGGACGCGAGCCGGGCCTCGTGGGCGCCATTCTGGACGAGCCGGACGTCTACTGCGGCATCATCGCGGACGGTCTGCACGTTGATTACACCAACATCCGTAACGCCAAGCGCCTGAAAGGCGACAAGCTTTGTCTGGTAACGGATGCCACCGCACCGGCAGGGGCAAATATTGACCAGTTCATTTTTGCTGGTAAAACAATATACTACCGTAATGGACTGTGTGTGGACGAGAACGGAACCCTGAGCGGTTCTGCCCTGACGATGATCGAAGGGGTACGCAACCTGGTCGAACAGTGCGGCATCGCGCTTGATGAAGTGCTGCGTATGGCAACGCTTTACCCGGCGCGCGCGATCGGCGTGGATAAACAGCTGGGCGGTATTGCCCCCGGTATGGTTGCAAACCTGACGGCGTTCACACACGATTATAAAATTATTAAGACCATCGTTAATGGTAACGAGGTCGTCACTGAGTAAGTAAAAGTATGACACCAGGCGGACAAGCTCAAATTGGTAATGTTGACCTCGTAAAACAACTCAACAGCGCGGCCGTTTATCGCCTGATTGACCAGCACGGACCAATCTCGCGGATTCAGATAGCCGAACAAAGCCAGCTTGCTCCCGCCAGCGTGACAAAAATTACCCGTCAGCTTATTGAGCGCGGCCTGATCAAAGAAGTCGATCAGCAGGCCTCCACCGGAGGCCGTCGCGCTATCTCTATTGTCACCGAAACCCGCAATTTCCAGGCCATCGGCGTGCGTCTAGGCCGCTACGACACCACGCTTACCCTGTACGATCTGAGCAGCAAAGCCATCGCCGAGGAGCATTATCCGCTGCCGGAGCGCACGCAGGAGACGCTGGAACACGCGCTGCTGAAAACCATCGCCCTTTTCATCGAAAGCTGCCAGCGCAAGATCCGCGAACTGATCGCCATCTCGGTGATTCTGCCGGGCCTGGTCGATCCTGAAAGCGGCGTAATCCGGTATATGCCCCACATCCAGGTTGAAAACTGGGGCCTGGTTGACGCCCTGGAAAAACGTTTTAGCGTGACCTGTTTCGTCGGCCACGATATTCGCTCTCTGGCGCTGGCCGAGCACTACTTTGGTGCGAGCCACGACTGCGAAGACTCCATTCTGGTGCGCGTTCATCGCGGCACCGGCGCGGGGATCATCTCCAATGGCCGAATTTTCATTGGCCGCAACGGCAATGTCGGTGAGATTGGCCATATCCAGGTGGAGCCGCTAGGCGAGCGCTGCCACTGCGGAAACTTTGGCTGCCTGGAAACCATTGCCGCCAACGCCGCTATCGAGCAGCGCGTGCGCCATCTGCTGGAACAGGGCTACCAAAGCCGCATCACGCTCGACGACTGTAAGATCGGTCCTATCTGCAAAGCGGCGAATAAAGGCGACCCGCTGGCCTGCGAGGTGATTGAGCAGGTTGGGCGCCATCTGGGTAAAACTATCGCTATCGCCATTAACCTGTTTAACCCGCAAAAAGTGGTTATCGCAGGCGAAATTGTGGAAGCGGAAAAAGTATTACTTCCCGCCATCGAGGGCTGCATCAATACCCAGGCGCTGAAAGCGTTTCGCCAGAACTTACCGGTGGTGCGCTCTACGCTGGATCACCGTTCAGCGATTGGGGCATTCGCGCTGGTTAAACGCGCCATGCTTAACGGCAGCCTGCTGCAACATTTGCTGGAATCCTGATCGGGACTTATAGTAACGCCTTCTTTTTTTGATGTCGGAATGTCCATGACCATTAAGAACGTAATTTGTGATATCGACGGCGTGCTGATGCACGACAACGTTGCCGTGCCGGGTGCTGCGGAGTTTCTTCACCGCATCATCGACAAAGGAATGCCACTGGTTCTGCTCACGAACTACCCTTCCCAGACTGGTCAGGATCTGGCAAACCGCTTTGCAACTGCAGGGGTGAACGTTCCTGACAGCGTGTTTTACACCTCGGCCATGGCGACGGCGGATTTTCTCAAGCGTCAGGAAGGAAAAAAGGCTTACGTGGTGGGTGAAGGCGCGCTGATCCATGAGCTGTACAAAGCCGGTTTTACCATCACCGACGTCAACCCGGACTTTGTCATCGTAGGCGAAACGCGATCCTACAACTGGGAAATGATGCATAAAGCCTCTTTCTTCGTTGCCAACGGCGCGCGGTTTATCGCCACCAACCCGGACACCCACGGACGCGGCTTTTACCCCGCCTGCGGCGCGCTGTGCGCGGGCATTGAAAAAATCTCCGGACGTAAACCGTTTTACGTCGGCAAGCCAAGCCCGTGGATCATTCGCGCTGCGCTGAATAAAATGCAGGCGCATTCTGAAGATACCGTTATCGTAGGCGATAACCTGCGCACCGACATTCTGGCCGGGTTCCAGGCCGGTCTTGAGACGATCCTGGTGTTGTCCGGCGTTTCAACGATCGACGACATCGACAGCATGCCGTTCCGGCCGAGCTGGATTTACCCCTCCGTCGAGGAAATTGACGTTATCTGATTCCAGACCGCGCCTTAGGGCGCGGTTTTTCATTTTAGCGCACCTGAAACACCTTCATATTTAATAGAACACCCCATTCATTGAATAATCATCAATAAAAGCGCTGTTTGCATACTCTTTTTTCAACATTCCACAATCACAATTGCACTATTTGCGTTTCGCACCGTAAAACCCTTGCGCGCCCTCCCCCTTTTGCGGCATTTTCATAAGCAAGCAACATCACAACGCATCAGCATTAACGGAGAAGGTTATGTGTTCTATTTTTGGCGTACTGGATATTAAAACTGACGCAGGCGAACTGCGAAAAAAGGCCCTGGAATTATCTCGCCTGATGCGCCACCGCGGTCCGGACTGGTCCGGCGTGTACGCCAGCGATAAGGCCATTCTGGCTCACGAGCGTTTGTCCATTGTTGACGTCAACGCTGGCGCACAGCCGCTGTATAACGAGAAAAAAACGCACGCGCTGGCGGTGAACGGTGAAATTTACAACCATCAGGCCCTGCGCGCCGAGTATGGCGATCGCTACGCGTTCCAGACCGGTTCCGACTGCGAAGTTATCCTGGCGCTCTATCAGGAAAAAGGCCCGGAGTTTCTTGACGACCTGCAGGGCATGTTCGCCTTTGCCCTGTACGACAGCGAAAAGGATGCCTACCTGATTGGCCGCGACCACATTGGTATCATCCCGCTGTATATGGGCCACGACGAGCACGGCAACTTCTACGTGGCGTCAGAAATGAAAGCCCTAGTGCCGGTTTGCCGCACCATTAAAGAGTTCCCGGCAGGCAGCTACCTGTGGAGCAAAGACGGCGAGATCCGTCCGTATTATCAGCGCGACTGGTTTGATTATGACGCGGTAAAAGACAACGTTACCGACAAGGCCGGGCTGCGCCAGGCGCTGGAAGAATCCGTAAAAAGCCACCTGATGTCAGACGTGCCCTACGGCGTGCTGCTCTCCGGCGGCCTGGACTCCTCCGTGATCTCCGCCATCACCAAGAAATTCGCCGCGCGCCGCGTGGAAGATCAGGAGCGCTCGGAAGCCTGGTGGCCGCAGCTGCACTCCTTTGCCGTTGGCCTGGAAGGCGCGCCTGACCTGAAAGCCGCGCAGGAAGTGGCAAACCACCTCGGTACCGTGCACCACGAAATTCACTTTACCGTGCAGGAAGGTCTGGATGCGATCCGCGATGTGATCTACCACATTGAAACCTATGACGTTACGACGATTCGCGCTTCTACCCCAATGTACCTGATGTCTCGTAAAATCAAGGCGATGGGCATCAAGATGGTCCTCTCCGGAGAAGGCTCCGATGAGGTGTTTGGCGGCTACCTGTATTTCCATAAAGCGCCTAACGCAAAAGAGCTGCACGAGGAGACCGTGCGTAAGCTGCAGGCGCTGCACATGTTCGACTGCGCGCGCGCCAACAAAGCGATGTCCGCATGGGGCGTCGAAGCCCGCGTGCCGTTCCTGGATAAAAAATTCCTCGACGTCGCGATGCGTATCAACCCGCAGGATAAGATGTGTGGCAACGGCAAAATGGAAAAACATATCCTGCGTGAATGCTTTGAATCCTATCTGCCGGCAAGCGTGGCGTGGCGTCAGAAGGAACAGTTCTCCGACGGCGTAGGCTACAGCTGGATTGACACCCTGAAAGAGGTGGCCGCTAAGCACGTTTCCGATCGGCAGCTGGAAACCGCGAGCTTCCGCTTCCCGTACAACACGCCGGGATCGAAAGAAGCGTACCTCTACCGCGAGATCTTCGAAGAGCTGTTCCCGCTTCCAAGCGCGGCCGAGTGCGTGCCGGGCGGCCCGTCCGTTGCCTGCTCCTCGGCGAAAGCGATTGAATGGGATGAATCGTTCAAATCCATGAACGATCCGTCAGGCCGCGCGGTTGGCGTGCACCAGTCAGCCTATAAATAATCGTTACGCTGTTAAAAGACCCTGCGGGGTCTTTTTTTGTCTTTTTTGCATGGACAAAATCGATTAATAAACAATAATTGCCGAATATTCGGCCACGCTGTTCGCAACCTAACCAAACAGTCACATTCCGGCTATTTTCGATGAAAAAGGTATTGACGCTGCAAGGGTCTATACGCATAATGCGCCCCGCAACGCCGATAAGGTAACGCGAAAAAAAGATGGCTACGTAGCTCAGCTGGTTAGAGCACATCACTCATAATGATGGGGTCACAGGTTCGAATCCCGTCGTAGCCACCATCTTTTTTGCGGGAGTGGCGAAATTGGTAGACGCACCAGATTTAGGTTCTGGCGCCGCAAGGTGTGCGAGTTCAAGTCTCGCCTCCCGCACCATTTCCAGATAAGCGTTGCACGGATGGGGTATCGCCAAGCGGTAAGGCACCGGTTTTTGATACCGGCATTCCCTGGTTCGAATCCAGGTACCCCAGCCATATTTCTTCGATTTTGCGGTTCTCCGCGGTTATTGGGGTATCGCCAAGCGGTAAGGCACCGGTTTTTGATACCGGCATTCCCTGGTTCGAATCCAGGTACCCCAGCCATCGAAGAAAAGCAGTACTGGCTACGTAGCTCAGCTGGTTAGAGCACATCACTCATAATGATGGGGTCACAGGTTCGAATCCCGTCGTAGCCACCAAATTAAGATTGTCGATTTATCGGTAATCAAAATAAATTGTTGGGGTATCGCCAAGCGGTAAGGCACCGGATTCTGATTCCGGCATTCCGAGGTTCGAATCCTCGTACCCCAGCCAATTTAAAAAGTCGTTAAGCAGTTTGTTTAACGCAATTGGGGTGTCGCCAAGCGGTAAGGCTCTGGTTTCTGATACCAGCATTCCGGGGTTCGAATCCCTGCACCCCAGCCACTTAAAACAAAATAGCCCGCTCTGCGGGCTTTTTTGTTTTCGTTGTCAGTACCGTGCGGCCTGATGCCCTCACCTGGCCCTCTCCCACAGGGAGAGGGAAAAAAGATTAGAGTCCGAGTGCGTATTTCAGCGCCTGGCGCTTCAGGCCACCGGCGCGTTCCGCTGCCATCAATCCAATGTTACGAAGAATGCGCACTGGCGCTAAGTCATTGCTGAATCCCGCGTAGAACAAATCCATCCCCGACTGCATAATAAAGTTATCCGCCATGCGCCGCGTCTGGTAGCGCTTCAGTACCCGATGGCTGGCCCAGGATTCAGCATGCGCGCGCGCGTTGCCCAGCAAGTCCAGCAGCGCATCGACGTCGCGATAGCCCAGGTTCACACCCTGCCCCGCCAGCGGGTGGATCGTGTGCGCCGCATCGCCCACCAGCACCAGCCCCTCGCGGGCGTACTGCAAAGCATGGCGGCGCGTGAGCGGGAATGCGCCAGCCGCAACAGGAGTCACGTTGCCCAGCCGGCTTGGAAAGTGCCGTTGGATTTCATCCTGCAGCTGAGCCAAAGAAAGCCCCTGCAGCTGACGAATGCGCGCCGGCTTGTCATACCACACCAGCGACGCCCAATTATCGAACAGCGGTAAAAAGGCGTGCGGTCCGTTCGGCGTAAAGTGCTGCCAGGTGCTTTCGCCGGGCGCATTCTCACACTGAACGGTGATCAGCATGCAGGACTGATGATATTGCCACGCATGCACGCCAATCCCCGCCATCTGCCTGACCTGCGAGTTAGCCCCGTCCGCCCCCACCACCAGCTTGACGGCAAGCTCGTCGCCGTTATCCAGCGCCAGCAGATAGCCGCCATCGTGTTGATGCAATGCGTTTAACGTAGCGGGAACGCGCAGCGTCACCTTCGGATGCGCTTCGAGCGCCTGCCAGAGCGCCAGCTGGAGAACGCTGTTCTCCACCATATAGCCCAGGCGCGGGAGCTTCAGCTCGGCAGCGTCAAACGCGACGTGGGCCGTTTCCCACTCCCACGTTTCAAGGCGGCTGTAGGGATGCGCGCGTATCGCCAGCACCGCCTCCCAGACGCCAAGCCCGCGCAGCAGATCGACAGAGGATGCGCCGATCGCCGAAATCCGCACGTCCGGTTTCGCCGCTGCATCGAAAGCCGGTGGCAACGCCTTCTCAATTACCGTTACCTCAAATCCCTGCTGCGCCAGCCCCAGCGCCAGCGCGCCGCCGACCATACCGCCGCCGACAACGGCAACTTCGGTGTGTTGGAGTGTCATGGTCTTTTTTCCTTATTGGAGAATCCCTTAAGTTTACCGGATTTTTACGGCCTTGAGGTTGACAACCTTCATACTGGTCACAACCCCACCAAAGCATTACAATACGCGGCTTGCAATCCTGAGCTGAGCAAGTCGATGACTAAAAAACTCCACATAAAAACCTGGGGCTGTCAGATGAACGAATACGATTCATCCAAGATGGCCGATCTGCTGGATACCACCCACGGATACCAGCTGACTGAAAACGCGAAAGAAGCCGATGTGCTGCTGCTTAACACCTGTTCAATTCGTGAAAAAGCGCAGGAAAAGGTCTTCCACCTGCTGGGTCGCTGGAAACTCCTCAAACGAAAAAATCCGGACCTGATTATCGGCGTGGGCGGCTGCGTTGCGTCGCAGGAAGGCAAGCTGATCCGCCAGAGAGCCCCGTACGTGGACATCGTCTTTGGTCCTCAGACTCTGCACCGCCTGCCCGAGATGATCAATAAGGTTCGCGGCACGCGTAGCCCGGTCGTTGACGTGAGCTTCCCGGAGATCGAAAAGTTCGATCGCCTGCCGGAGCCGCGCGCCGACGGCCCGAGCGCCTACGTCTCTATCATGGAAGGCTGCAATAAGTACTGCACCTACTGCGTGGTGCCGTACACCCGAGGCGAAGAGGTCAGCCGCCCGGCGGACGACATCCTCTTCGAAATCGCGCAGCTTGCCGCGCAGGGCGTACGCGAAGTCAACCTGCTGGGCCAGAACGTGAACGCCTGGCGTGGAGAGAACTACGACGGCACCACCGGCAGCTTTGCCGAGCTGCTGCGCCTGGTGGCAGCCATTGACGGCATTGACCGCATTCGCTTTACCACCAGCCACCCGATGGAGTTTACCGACGACATCATTGATGTCTATCGCGATACGCCGGAGCTGGTGAGCTTCCTGCACCTGCCTATTCAGTGCGGCTCCGACCGCGTGCTGAACCTGATGGGTCGTCCGCATACGGTGCTGGAGTACAAATCTACCATCCGCAAGCTGCGTGAAGCGCGTCCGGATATCCAGATCAGTTCCGACTTCATCGTCGGCTTCCCTGGCGAAACCGCTGACGACTTCGAGCGCACCATGAAGCTCATTGGCGAGGTGAACTTTGACGTCAGCTACAGCTTTATCTTCTCTGCGCGTCCGGGTACGCCAGCGGCCGATATGGTTGACGACGTGCCGGAAGAAGAGAAAAAACAGCGTCTGTATATCCTGCAGGAGCGCATCAACCAGCAGGCAAACGCCTGGAGCCGCCGCATGCTCGGTACCGTCCAGCGTATTCTGGTGGAAGGCACCTCGCGCAAGAGCATCATGGAACTCTCCGGCCGCACGGAGAATAACCGCGTGGTGAACTTCGAAGGCACGCCGGATATGATCGGTAAGTTCGTGGACGTCGAGATTGTCGAGGTGTTGACCAACTCCCTGCGCGCAAAGCTGGTGCGCACCGAGGACGAAATGGGCCTGCGCATCGCCGAGTCTCCGGAATCCGTGATCTCCCGCACCCGCAAAGTAAACGATTCTGGCGTCGGAATTTATCAGCCTTAATCCTTCAGGCCTGCCCTTCCGGCAGGCCTTGTATTTCCTTCCATCGTCCCCAATATCTTCCGCAATGCTTGCGCCTTTATTCTGTGGCGTGAATAATTTCGGTAATGGCCGCGTTACTACGCCACCACCAGGTCAGCTAAACCATCAAAGAGGAACGGTTTGAACATAGACACGCGTGAAATTAGCCTTGAGCCAGCAGACAACGCTCGCCTGCTGAGCCTGTGCGGGCCGTTTGATGACAACATCAAGCAACTGGAGCGACGTCTGGGTATCGAAATCTATCGTCGCGATAACCATTTCAAACTCACCGGACGCCCAATCTGCGTCAACGCCGCTGCGGATATTCTTCGCAGCCTGTATGTCGATACCGCCCCGATGCGCGGCGAAATTCAGGATATCGAGCCGGAGCAAATCCACCTCGCGATCAAAGAAGCGCGCGTGCTTGAGCAAAGCGCGGAGAGCGTGCCGGACTACGGCAAGGCGATTCACATCAAGACCAAGCGCGGCGTGATCAAGCCGCGCACGCCGAACCAGGCGCAGTACATCGCCAACATTCTCGATCACGACATCACCTTCGGCGTGGGTCCGGCGGGTACGGGTAAAACCTATCTGGCCGTCGCCGCCGCGGTAGACGCCCTTGAGCGCCAGGACATTCGCCGCATTCTGCTGACGCGTCCTGCGGTGGAGGCCGGTGAAAAGCTAGGCTTCCTGCCGGGTGATTTGAGTCAGAAAGTCGATCCGTATCTGCGCCCGCTCTATGACGCGCTGTTCGAAATGCTCGGCTTTGAGAAAGTCGAGAAGCTGATTGAGCGTAACGTCATTGAAGTTGCGCCGCTGGCCTACATGCGCGGTCGCACCCTGAACGATGCCTTTATCATCCTCGATGAGAGCCAGAACACCACTATCGAACAGATGAAAATGTTCCTGACGCGCATTGGCTTTAACTCAAAGGCGGTCATCACCGGCGACGTCACCCAGATTGACCTGCCGCGAAATACTAAGTCCGGCCTGCGCCACGCCATTGAAGTCCTGGCGGAAGTGGATGAAATCAGCTTTAACTTCTTCCACAGCGAAGACGTGGTGCGCCACCCGGTTGTTGCGCGCATCGTTAACGCCTATGAGGCCTGGGAAGAAGCCGATCAGAAACGCAGGGCCGAACTGGCCGCAGAACGCAAGCGCGACGCGCAGGAGCAAGAACAAAAATGAGTCAGGTGATCCTCGATTTACAGCTGGCCTGTGAAGATAATTCCGGCATGCCAGAAGAGGCACAGTTTCAGAAATGGCTGGATGCGGTTATCCCCCAGTTTCAGGAAGAATCAGAAGTCACGATTCGCCTGGTGGATGAAGCGGAAAGCCATGAGCTTAACCTGACCTATCGCGGGAAAGATAAGCCGACCAACGTGCTCTCTTTCCCATTCGAAGCGCCTCCGGGCATGGAGATGCCGCTGTTAGGCGATCTGATCATCTGCCGTCAGGTGGTTGAGCAGGAAGCCAAAGAGCAGCAAAAGCCGCTTGAGGCCCACTGGGCGCATATGGTGGTCCACGGCAGCCTGCACCTGTTGGGCTACGATCACATTGAAGATGACGAAGCGGAAGAGATGGAGTCCCTCGAGACAGAGATAATGCTTGCTCTGGGCTATGAGGACCCGTACATTGCCGAGAAAGAATAGTCAGCCCCAGGCTGACTAACATGCCGCTGCGCAAGGAAATAGCGCGGCGGTGAACTGAGAACCAACAAGAGAACCCTTAACAAACGCCATGAGCGACGACAATTCACACAGTAGCGACACTCCAAACACTAAAAAGGGATTTTTCTCCCTTATTCTGAGCCAGCTTTTCCACGGCGAGCCCAAAAACCGTGACGAACTGCTGGAGCTGATCCGTGATTCCGGGCAAAACGATCTTATCGATGAAGATACGCGCGAGATGCTCGAAGGGGTAATGGACATCGCCGACCAGCGCGTGCGCGACATCATGATCCCCCGCTCGCAGATGATCACCCTGAAACGCAACCAGACGCTGGACGAGTGCCTCGATGTCATCATCGAATCCGCCCACTCGCGTTTCCCGGTTATCAGCGAAGATAAAGATCACATTGAAGGCATTCTGATGGCGAAGGATCTGCTGCCGTTTATGCGCAGCGACGCGGAAGCCTTCAGCATGGAAAAAGTGTTACGCCAGGCCGTGGTTGTGCCGGAAAGCAAACGTGTGGACCGGATGCTGAAAGAGTTCCGCTCTCAGCGCTACCACATGGCGATTGTGATTGATGAGTTTGGCGGCGTCTCGGGTCTGGTCACGATCGAGGATATCCTTGAGCTGATCGTGGGCGAAATCGAAGACGAATACGACGAAGAAGAAGATATCGACTTCCGTCAGCTGAGCCGCCACACCTGGACCGTGCGCGCGCTGGCGTCCATTGAGGACTTCAACGACGCCTTCGGCACCCACTTCAGCGATGAAGAGGTGGATACCATTGGTGGGCTGGTAATGCAGGCCTTTGGCCATCTCCCGGCGCGCGGCGAGACCGTTGACATCGACGGTTACCAATTCAAGGTCGCCATGGCCGACAGCCGACGTATTATTCAGGTTCACGTCAGAACGCCGGACGACTCACCGGTGCCAAAACTGGAAGATTAATGTAAATGGCATTTGCCCCATTCTTTGAACGCCAGCGCGTCCGTCTGCTGCTGGCGCTGTTACTCGGAGCCAGCGGTACGCTGGCTTTTTCGCCTTACGATATCTGGCCAGCGGCCATTCTCTCCCTGATGGGGCTACAGGGTTTAACCCTGAATCGCCGCCCGGTGCAGGCCGCGGCTATCGGCTACGTCTGGGGGCTGGGGCTCTTCGGTTCCGGCATTAACTGGGTCTACGTCAGCATCGCGCAGTTTGGCGGAATGCCCGGCCCGGTTAACGTTTTCCTCGTCGTGCTGCTCGCCGCTTACCTCTCGCTTTACACCGGCCTGTTCGCGGGCATCCTCTCTCGCCTGTGGCCCAAAACGACCTGGATCCGCGTGGCGATTGCCGCCCCCGTTGTCTGGCAGATAACTGAATTTCTGCGCGGCTGGGTGCTGACCGGCTTCCCGTGGCTGCAGTTTGGCTATAGCCAGATCGACGGCCCGCTGAAAGGGCTGGCGCCGGTCATGGGCGTAGAGGCGATTAACTTCCTGCTGATGGTCGTCAGCGGCCTGCTGGTGCTGGCCCTGACCGCGCGCAGCTGGAAGCCCCTGGTTGCCGCGCTGGTGCTGTTCGCTCTGCCCTTCCCGCTGCGTTACGTCCAGTGGTTCACCCCGCAGCCCGAGCGCGCCATGCAGGTTTCTATGGTGCAGGGGGATATTCCTCAGGCGCTGAAGTGGGATGAAAATCAGCTTATCAACACGCTGAAAATCTACGCCAACGCCACCGAGCAGGTGATGGGAAAATCCCAGATGGTGATCTGGCCGGAGTCCGCCATTCCGGATCTGGAAATTAACCAGCAGCCGTTCCTGAAGATGATGGATAACCTGCTGCGCGCGCGCGACACCACGCTGATTACCGGAATCGTTGATGCGCGGCTCAACCAGCAGAACCGCTACGACACGTACAACACCATCATTACGCTCGGCAAGGGCAGCGAGTATAGCTACGACTCAAGCGACCGCTACAACAAAAACCATCTGGTACCGTTTGGCGAGTTTGTGCCTCTGGAGTCGATTCTGCGCCCGCTGGCTCCGTTCTTTGACCTGCCGATGTCATCCTTCAGCCGCGGGCCGTACGTTCAGCCGCAGCTGCACGCGCACGGCTTTGCGCTGACGCCCGCCATTTGCTACGAAATCATCCTCGGCGAGCAGGTGCGCGATAACTTCCGTCCGGATACCGACTACCTGCTGACCATCTCGAACGACGCCTGGTTTGGCAAGTCGATTGGCCCGTGGCAACACTTCCAGATGGCGCGCATGCGTTCGCTTGAGCTGGCTCGCCCGCTGCTGCGCAGCACCAACAACGGCATCACCGCCGTGATTGGTCCGCAGGGTGAAATTCAGGCGATGCTCCCGCAGTTCACCCGTGACGTGCTGACCGCAAAGGTCACGCCAACCACGGGCCTGACCCCGTACGCCCGTACCGGCAACTGGCCGCTGTGGGTGCTGACCGCGCTGTTTGGCTTTGGCGCCGTGGTAATGAGCCTTCGTCAGCGTCGCAAATAACCTTCCCCCTCACCCTAGCCCTCTCCCCACAGGGGAGAGGGAACGGTTCTCTGCACTTTTTCAAAATCCAGCTCCGCCTTTTCCCCTCTCCCTTCCAGGGAGAGGGATAGGGTGAGGGTCAATTCTGGCACGCCTATTGCTTTGATTATCCCCGCAAACGCTTTCTGGCTTAACGTGCAACCTTGTCGCACCAGCGTAGATCGTCGGTAGCACCGAAACGGTGCAACGGGAGATTATTGCCTCTGAATGGTGCGGCGCGCTTCGCAAAAATAAACAATAACGCAGCAAAATCTTTACATTAAGCCAGACTAAATGTTAACAAGCTTGCATAACACTGCACTCGCACAGCGCGAGATATAACAACATCACAATGGGTATCAATGCGTCACTGACGCTGATAAGAAGGAGTTGGGTATGCAATTACGTAAACTGGCCACAGCAATGCTGATGATGGGGATGTCGGCGGGCGTCGTTCACGCTGAAGACGCTCCGAAAGCAGGAAGCACGCTCGACAAGATCGCCAAAAACGGCGTTATCGTGGTCGGCCACCGTGAATCATCCGTCCCGTTTTCTTACTACGACAACACGCAAAAAGTCGTGGGCTATTCACAGGACTACTCCAACGCCATCGTTGAAGCCGTGAAGAAAAAGCTGAACAAACCCGATCTGCAGGTGAAGATGATCCCAATCACTTCACAGAACCGCATTCCCCTGCTGCAGAACGGCACCTTCGATTTTGAGTGTGGTTCCACCACCAACAACCTTGAGCGCCAGAAACAGGCGGCCTTCTCCGACACCATCTTCGTTGTCGGCACCCGTCTGCTGACCAAGAAAGGCGGCGACATCAAAGATTTTGCCGATCTGAAGGGTAAAGCGGTCGTCGTGACGTCCGGCACGACGTCAGAAGTGCTGCTGCACAAGCTGAACGACGAGAAGAAAATGGATATGCGCATCATCAGCGCGAAAGACCACGGCGACTCCTTCCGTACCCTGGAAAGCGGTCGCGCCGTCGCGTTTATGATGGACGATGCGCTGCTGGCCGGCGAGCGTGCAAAAGCGAAGAAACCGGACAACTGGGAAATCGTGGGCACCGCGCAGTCTAAAGAGGCCTACGGCTGCATGCTGCGCAAAGACGACGCCGACTTTAAAAAGCTGATCGATGACACCATCGCGCAGGCGCAGACCTCCGGCGAAGCGGAAAAATGGTTCGACAAATGGTTCAAGAACCCTATTCCACCGAAGAACCTGAACATGAACTTCGAACTGTCCGATGACATGAAAGCGCTGTTCAAAACACCAAACGACAAAGCTCTTAACTAATTAGAACAACAGGGGCGGGAATACCTGCCCTCTCGATTGTCGGGAAGCACGGACAGACTATACGCGGAGTGGTCGTTCCCCACTCAGCGCGAAAATGAGCTTCTCACCAATCTTCGAGGGTAGCGCTGCTACCCTTTTTTTTCTGGAGTTTATTATGTCAATCGACTGGAACTGGGGCATATTTCTGCAACAAGCCCCGTTCGGCAACACCACCTATCTCGGCTGGCTCTGGAGCGGCTTTCAGGTCACCGTTGCGTTATCCATAACGGCGTGGATTATCGCGTTTCTCGTCGGCTCGCTGTTCGGTATTCTGCGTACCGTACCCAACCGCTTTCTCTCCATGCTCGGCACTCTGTATGTGGAACTGTTCCGAAACGTTCCGCTGATCGTGCAGTTCTTTACCTGGTATCTGGTGATCCCGGAACTGCTGCCGGAAAATATCGGCATGTGGTTCAAGGCAGAGCTGGACCCCAACGTGCAGTTCTTCGTCTCCTCCATGCTGTGTCTGGGGCTGTTCACCGCCGCGCGCGTCTGCGAGCAGGTACGCGCGGCCATTCAGTCGCTGCCGCGCGGACAGAAGAACGCCGCGCTGGCGATGGGGCTGACGCTGCCGCAGGCCTACCGCTACGTGCTGCTGCCAAACGCCTATCGCGTCATTGTCCCACCGATGACCTCAGAGATGATGAACCTGGTAAAAAACTCGGCCATCGCCTCGACCATCGGCCTGGTGGACATGGCCGCGCAGGCGGGCAAGCTGCTGGATTACTCCGCACACGCGTGGGAGTCCTTCACTGCCATTACGCTCGCGTATGTTCTGATTAACGCTTTCATCATGCTGGTAATGAACCTGGTTGAACGCAAAATTCGCCTGCCGGGCAATATGGGGGGCAAATAATGTACGAATTTGACTGGAGTTCTATCGTCCCTTCCATGCCGTACCTGCTGGATGGCCTGTTGATTACGTTAAAAATCACCGTCATTGCCATCATCATCGGTATCGTCTGGGGAACCCTGCTGGCGGTGATGCGCCTGTCGAGCTTTAAGCCGCTCGCCTGGTTTGCGACCGCGTACGTTAACGTTTTCCGCTCCATCCCGCTGGTGATGGTGCTGCTGTGGTTTTACCTGATTGTTCCCGGCTTTCTGCAAAACGTGCTGGGGCTGTCGCCGAAAACCGACATCCGCCTGATCTCCGCGATGGTGGCGTTTTCGATGTTTGAGGCCGCGTACTACTCTGAGATTATCCGTGCGGGCATTCAAAGCATCTCCCGCGGGCAGTCCAGCGCCGCGCTGGCGCTGGGAATGACGCACTGGCAGTCAATGAAGCTGATTATTCTGCCGCAGGCGTTTCGCGCCATGGTCCCGCTCCTGCTGACGCAGGGCATAGTGCTGTTCCAGGATACCTCGTTGGTCTACGTTCTTAGCCTGGCGGACTTCTTCCGCACCGCGTCAACCATTGGCGAGCGTGATGGTACCCAGGTTGAGATGGTCCTGTTCGCGGGCGGGGTCTATTTTGTGATTAGTTTAAGCGCGTCGCTGTTGGTCAGCTGGCTGAAGAAAAGGACTGTATGATGATTTCCCTGAAAAATGTTTCAAAATGGTATGGGCACTTTCAGGTGCTGACCGACTGCTCCACCGAAGTAAAAAAAGGCGACGTGGTCGTGGTGTGCGGGCCGTCCGGCTCCGGAAAATCGACGCTCATTAAAACGGTGAACGGCCTGGAACCCGTGCAGCAAGGCGAGATCGTGGTTAACGGCACCAGGGTTAATGACAAGAAGACAAATCTGGCTCAGCTGCGCTCCCACGTTGGGATGGTGTTTCAGCACTTTGAGCTGTTCCCGCACCTCTCCATTATTGAGAACCTGACGCTGGCGCAGGTAAAAGTGCTTAAGCGCGATAAAAAGGCGGCGCGCGAAAAAGGGCTGAAGTTGCTTGAGCGCGTGGGGCTTTCCGCTCACGCCGATAAATTCCCGGCACAGCTTTCCGGCGGCCAGCAGCAGCGCGTGGCGATCGCCCGCGCGCTGTGTATGGACCCCGTCGCCATGCTGTTCGACGAACCCACTTCGGCGCTCGATCCCGAGATGATCAACGAAGTGCTGGACGTCATGGTCGAGCTGGCTCACGAAGGGATGACCATGATGGTGGTGACGCACGAGATGGGCTTCGCCCGCAAGGTGGCCAACCGCGTGATCTTCATGGATGAAGGGAAGATCGTCGAAGACTCGCCGAAAGAAGAGTTCTTCGCCAATCCGAAATCCGATCGCGCAAAAGATTTCCTCGCCAAAATCCTGCACTAATCTTTTCAGCGCGCAATCTGCGGATTGCGCGCTGCCTCACGCTTTCTCTCTCTTCTTCTCGTCGGCGTCTCAATGCAGCGTTAACCTTGTCACAAAATAACGCCAAGCATGGAGAACCTTATGGCACAGCCAATTATTCTCGATTGCGATCCGGGTCATGACGACGCGATCGCCCTCGTTCTTGCCCTCGCCTCCCCGGAGCTGGACGTCAAAGCCGTCACCTCGTCCGCCGGAAACCAGACGCCTGATAAAACCCTGCGCAACGTGCTGCGCATGCTGACGCTGCTTAAGCGCACCGATATCCCGGTCGCGGGCGGCGCGGTTAAGCCGCTGATGCGCGATCTGATTATTGCCGACAACGTCCACGGCGAGAGCGGCCTTGACGGCCCGGCGCTGCCGGAACCGGCCTTTGCGCCGCAAAGCTGCACTGCCGTAGAGCTGATGGCAAAGGTGCTGCGCGAAAGCAGCGAGCCCGTTACGCTGGTGGCAACCGGCCCGCAAACCAACGTGGCGCTGCTGCTGAACAGCCATCCCGAGCTGCACGCTAAGATCGCGCGCATCGTCATCATGGGCGGCGCGATGGGGCTGGGTAACTGGACGCCAGCGGCGGAGTTCAACATCTTTGTTGACCCGGAAGCCGCTGAGATTGTGTTCCAGTCCGGGTTACCGATTGTGATGGCGGGGCTGGACGTCACCCACCGCGCGCAGATTATGGCGGAGGATATTGAGCGCTTCCGTGCCGTCGACAATCCGGTTGCGACAACCGTTGCGGAGCTTCTCGATTTCTTTATGGAATACCATAAGGCTGAGAAATGGGGCTTCCACGGCGCGCCGCTGCACGATCCTTGCACCATTGCCTGGCTGCTGAAACCGGAGATGTTTACGACGGTGGACAGGTGGGTTGGCGTGGAAACGCAGGGAAAATACACGCAGGGCATGACGGTGGTGGATTACTACTCGCTGACCGGGAATAAGCCGAATACGACGGTGATGGTGGATATCGATCGGGAGGGGTTTGTCGATTTGCTGGCGGAGAGGCTGGCTTATTATAGTGCGGCCTGATGCCCTCACCCCGGCCCTCTCCCACAGGGAGAGGGAGCAAACCTGTGCTTTTATTTAGGGTTCAAACGGCCGACGCTGGAACTGGTCGTGCCCGCATTTCGGGCACAGCGGGAGCACGTCTGGCGTATAAATCGCAATATGATGATGGCATTTCTCGCAAACCAGATTCCCCAAACCCACCACCTCACCGCTGTGGTAAACGCCGTGGTGGTTTAGATCCTGAAACACCTCGCGCCACTCCAGCTGGGTTTTATCGGTAATATCCGCCAGCTCCTGCCACAGGCTTTCTTTAATTACCCGCATAAAGACGCTGTCGGCAACCTCGTCCTGGCTCTCCGCGTAGCTGCGCGCAAACTCTTCCAGGTCGCGACGAACGGCGCGCGTCACCTCTTCAACCTCGGTTCGCGTTAACTCACCCGTTTGCGTGACCCGCGCACGCGCTTGTTCAACGAGCGCGTCAATATCACGCTCGCCGTTACGCAGCCGCTCGGTGAGCGTCGCCACCAGTTCGCGGTAAAATTGAGCAACCTTGTTCATCCTTCTGCCTCCTGGGTAAGTGACTCTTTTTAATCATAGACCGTATTTCGGTCCCGCTTTGTCAGGTGAAGCACAGAGCCCGTAAATTCCTGCAAAGGGCATTTGTGCGAAAGGCTGTTTTGACGCGTACGTTTGGGCTATGCTATGCGGATCTGAATTACCACATCCATTGGCTACATTTTGTAGCTGTATTGAACACAGGACCACTGGCTGCCATGCAAGAGCAATACCGCCCGGAAGAGATAGAATCCAAAGTCCAGCAACACTGGGACGAGAAGCGTACCTTTGAAGTTACCGAAGACGAGAGCAAAGAGAAGTATTACTGCCTGTCGATGCTTCCCTATCCTTCTGGTCGACTACACATGGGCCACGTGCGTAACTACACCATTGGCGATGTGATTGCTCGCTACCAGCGCATGCTGGGTAAAAACGTTCTTCAGCCAATCGGCTGGGATGCATTCGGCCTGCCTGCTGAAGGCGCCGCGGTAAAAAACAACACCGCCCCCGCGCCGTGGACTTACGACAACATCGCGTACATGAAAAACCAGCTCAAAATGCTAGGCTTCGGCTACGACTGGAGCCGCGAGCTGGCGACCTGTACGCCGGAATATTACCGTTGGGAGCAGAAATTCTTCACCGAGCTGTATAAAAAAGGCCTGGTATACAAGAAAACGTCCGCCGTTAACTGGTGCCCGAACGATCAGACCGTTCTGGCAAACGAACAGGTGATCGACGGCTGCTGCTGGCGCTGCGACACCAAGGTTGAGCGTAAAGAGATCCCCCAGTGGTTTATTAAAATCACCGCTTACGCTGACGAGCTGCTGAACGATCTGGATAATCTGGATCACTGGCCTGACACCGTGAAGACCATGCAGCGCAACTGGATCGGCCGTTCTGAAGGCGTTGAAATCACCTTCAACGTGAAGGATTACGACCAGACGCTGACCGTTTACACTACCCGTCCGGACACCTTCATGGGAGCGACCTACCTGGCCGTGGCGGCGGGTCACCCTCTGGCGCAGAAAGCGGCCGAGAGCAACCCTGAGCTGGCGACCTTCATCGACGAATGCCGCAACACCAAAGTGGCTGAAGCCGAAATGGCGACCATGGAGAAGAAAGGCGTTGATACCGGCTTTAAAGCCGTGCATCCGCTGACCGGGGAAGAAATTCCGGTATGGGCCGCTAACTTCGTGCTGATGGAGTACGGTACCGGCGCAGTGATGGCTGTTCCAGGGCACGACCAGCGCGACTACGAATTTGCCACCAAATATGGCCTGAACATCAAGCCGGTTATCCTGGCGGCCGACGGTTCTGAGCCTGACCTCTCCGAGCAGGCGCTGACCGAAAAAGGCACCCTGTTCAACTCCGGTGAATTTAGCGGCCTGAGCTTCGAAGAAGGCTTCAACGCGATTGCCGACAGGCTGGCCTCGCTGGGCGTTGGCGAGCGTAAGGTGAACTATCGTCTGCGCGACTGGGGCGTTTCCCGTCAGCGTTACTGGGGCGCACCGATTCCAATGGTGACGCTGGAAGACGGTACCGTGGTGCCGACGCCTGAAGATCAGTTGCCGGTGATTCTGCCGGAAGACGTGGTCATGGACGGCATCACCAGTCCGATCAAAGCCGATCCAGAGTGGGCAAAAACCACCGTGAACGGCCAGCCTGCGCTGCGTGAAACCGACACCTTCGACACCTTTATGGAGTCCTCCTGGTACTACGCGCGCTATACCTGCCCGCAGTATCAGGAAGGCATGCTTGATTCCGACGCGGCGAACTACTGGCTGCCGGTGGATATCTACATCGGCGGTATCGAACACGCCATCATGCACCTGCTCTACTTCCGCTTCTTCCACAAGCTGATGCGCGACGCGGGCCTCGTGAACTCCGACGAGCCGGCAAAACAGCTGCTGTGCCAGGGTATGGTTCTGGCCGACGCGTTTTACTACGTAGGCGAAAACGGCGAGCGTAACTGGGTTTCTCCGGTTGATGCCATCGTTGAGCGTGACGAAAAAGGCCGCATCGTGAAGGCAAAAGATGCCGAAGGCCACGAGCTGGTCTATACCGGCATGAGCAAGATGTCCAAATCCAAAAACAACGGCATCGACCCTCAGGTTATGGTCGAGCGCTACGGTGCCGATACCGTGCGCCTGTTCATGATGTTTGCTTCCCCGGCAGACATGACGCTCGAGTGGCAGGAATCCGGCGTTGAAGGCGCTAACCGCTTCCTGAAACGCGTCTGGAAACTGGTTTACGAGCACACCTCTCAGGGCGATGCCCCTGCGCTGAACGTTGCCGCACTGACTGAAGATCAGCAGGCGCTGCGTCGCGATGTGCATAAAACAATTGCTAAAGTCACCGATGATATCGGCCGTCGTCAGACCTTCAATACCGCAATTGCGGCTATTATGGAACTGATGAACAAACTGGCAAAAGCACCGCAGGACGGCGAGCAGGATCGCGCCTTAATGCGTGAAGCGCTGCTGGCAGTCGTTCGCATGCTTAACCCGTTCACCCCGCACGCCAGCTTCACCCTGTGGCAGGCGCTGAAGGGCGAGGGCGATATCGACAACGCGCCGTGGCCGGTAGCGGACGAAGCGGCAATGGTGGAAAACACCACGCTGGTCGTCGTGCAGGTTAACGGTAAAGTGCGCGGTAAAATTACCGTCGCCGTTGATGCAACCGAGGAGCAAGTGCGCGAGCGCGCGGGCCAGGAGCATCTGGTTGCGAAATATCTTGAGGGCGTTACCGTACGTAAGGTTATCTACGTACCGGGTAAACTGCTTAATCTGGTCGTTGGCTAAGCGCGGGAGGAAACGTGCGACAACTGGCAACAATACTTTTATCTTTGGCGGTGCTTGTCACCGCCGGCTGCGGCTGGCACCTGCGCAACACAACGGCGGTGCCAGAGCAGATGAAAACGATGATCTTCGACTCTTCGGATCCGAACGGCCCACTTAGCCGCGCGCTTCGCAGTCAGCTGCGCCTGAACGGCGTGGAGATTATCGAGAAAGACACGCTTCGCCAGGATGTACCGTCATTCCGCGTCCTCCGCTCGACGCTGAGCAAAGACACGGCGTCCATCTTCCAGGACGGACGCACGGCGGAATATCAGATGGTCATGTCGGTTAGCGCAGCCGTGCTGATCCCGGGTAAAGACATCTATCCGATCAGCACCAAGGTCTACCGTTCGTTCTTTGATAACCCGCAGACGGCGCTGGCGAAAGATGCCGAACAGCAAATTATCATTAACGAAATGTACGACAAGGCAGCGGAACAGCTGATCCGTCAGCTGCCGCGCATTGCGGCAACGTCTAAACAGGGTTCAGACATTGTCGACAAGCCTGAGGCAGCCTCGCTTCCGGCAGCCACCTCGTTGGGTAACTGATGATCAGGTTGTATCCTGAACAACTCCGCGCGCAGCTCAATGAAGGGCTGCGCGCGGCGTACCTGCTGCTCGGAAACGACCCGCTTTTGCTTCAGGAAAGTCTTGATGCCGTTCGCCACGCGGCGGCGGCGCAGGGCTTCGATGAACACCACACCTTCCAGCTGGATAACAGCACCGACTGGAATGCGATTTTTTCGATTTGCCAGGCGATGAGCCTGTTTGCCTCTCGTCAAACCATTCAGATTCTGCTGCCGGAAAATGGCCCTAACGCGGCGATTAATGAACAGCTGGCGACGCTGGTAAGCTTGCTTCACGGCGATCTGCTGCTGATTGTGCGCGGCAATAAGCTGACTAAAGCGCAGGAAAATGCGGCGTGGATAACGACGCTCGCCACCAACGCGGTGCTTGTGACCTGCCAGACGCCCGAGCAGGCGCATCTGCCTAAGTGGGTTGCGGCAAGGGCAAAGCAGCAGAACCTGCTGCTGGACGACGCGGCGAATCAGCTGCTCTGCTACTGCTATGAAGGCAACCTGCTGGCGCTTGCGCAGGCGCTCGACAGGCTATCCCTGCTGTGGCCCGACGGCAAGCTGACGCTGCCGCGCGTTGAGCAGGCGGTTAACGATGCCGCGCACTTTACGCCGTTCCACTGGGTCGACGCGCTGCTGGCCGCTAAGAGTAAGCGCGCGCTGCATATCCTGCAGCAGCTGCGTCTCGAAGGCAGCGAACCGGTTATTTTACTGCGCACGATCCAGCGCGAGCTGCTGCTGTTAATCAACCTCAAGCGCCAGTCGGCCCACACGCCGCTGCGCACGCTGTTTGACAAACACCGCGTCTGGCAAAACCGCAGGGCGATGACCACCGAAGCCATTAACCGGCTCGGCCACGAGCAGCTGCGCCAGGCGGTGCATCTGCTCACGCGCGCCGAGCTGACGCTGAAGCAGGACTACGGTCAATCGGTGTGGGAAGAGCTTGAAAGCCTCTCTCTGCTGCTGTGCCATAAGGCGCTGGCCGACGTATTTATTGATGGATAATATGCACTCTCTACAGGCGCTGTATGGCGGTACCTTTGACCCGGTACACTACGGGCACCTCAAGCCCGTCGAAATTCTGGCAAACCTGATTGGCCTGCAGCGCGTCATTATTATGCCTAACAACGTTCCACCGCACCGCCCTCAGCCGGAAGCGACCAGCGAGCAGCGTAAAGCCATGCTCGCGCTGGCGATTGCCGACAAGCCGCTGTTCACCCTCGACGAGCGCGAACTCAAGCGCGACGCGCCTTCGTGGACGTCCGAGACGCTGCGGGAGTGGCGCGAAGAACAAGGGCCGGAGAAACCGCTGGCGTTTATTATTGGCCAGGACTCTTTGCTGAACTTCCCAAGCTGGCACAAATACGAAACCATTCTGCGCAACAGCCATCTTATCGTCACCCGTCGTCCGGGCTATCCTCTGACCATGCGCGAAGAGCAGTATCAGCAATGGCTGGAAGCCCATTTAACGGACAATATTGACGAGCTACATACGCTGCCCGCAGGTAAAATCTATCTGGCTGAAACGCCGTGGTTTGATATCTCCGCAACCCTGATCCGCGAGCGCTTACAGGCAGGCTTGCCCTGTGAGGACCTGCTGCCCACCCCGGTGCTGGAATATATTCACCAGCACGGTTTGTATCAGAAAAGAGCAGATGAATAATCCCGGCGAGTGAAAAAGCCCCTTATTGATTATCCTGCCTTGACAGGTAAAGTCATGCTGTTATCCTCCGCTGCCAGACTTTCCCGCCGAACATTGCTTTACAGAAATTGTTTTACAAAAATGGCGATGCAATCTCAGGCGGAGGGTGGGATGATACCCGCCTTCAAAAGCCCGGACGGTGACATTTGTCCCGACACTGGCCTCAGTTCAGGTATACTGGCTGACCACAAATTCTTTGTTGCACCATCTTTTCACCCAGGGGGAAAACTTGCAGGGTAAAGCACTCCAGGATTTTGTTATCGACAAAATTGATGACCTGAAAGGTCAGGACATCATCGCTATCGACGTTAAGGGTAAATCCAGCATCACCGACTGCATGATTATCTGCACCGGAACGTCTACTCGCCATGTGGTTTCTATTGCCGATCATGTTGTTCAGGAATCGCGCGCCGCAGGGCTGTTACCGCTTGGCGTTGAAGGTGAAGCGACCGCTGACTGGGTGGTTGTCGACCTTGGCGATGTTATTGTCCACGTCATGCAGGACGAAAGCCGTCGTCTGTATGAGCTGGAAAAACTCTGGGGTTAATGCGTGAAGTTGCAGCTGGTCGCCGTCGGCACCAAAATGCCGGACTGGGTACAAACCGGTTTTACTGAATATCTGCGTCGTTTCCCCAAAGATATGCCGTTCGAACTGGTGGAGATCCCAGCAGGAAAGCGCGGTAAGAACGCGGATATCAAACGTATTCTCGATAAAGAGGGTGAGCTGATGCTGGCCGCCGCAGGCAAAAACCGCATCGTCACCCTCGATATCCCAGGCAAACCCTGGGATACGCCGCAGCTGGCGCACGAACTTGAGCGCTGGAAGCAGGATGGCCGTGACGTCAGTTTGCTGATTGGCGGCCCGGAAGGGTTATCCCCCGCCTGCAAGGCAGCGGCAGAACAAAGCTGGTCTCTCTCCGCGCTGACGCTCCCCCACCCGCTCGTTCGGGTACTGGTGGCAGAAAGTCTTTATCGCGCATGGAGCATAACGACCAACCACCCCTATCACCGCGAGTAGTGACTTGACCAGGGTAGATTAAGCAGCGGATGAAACTACAGAATTCTTTTCGCGACTATACGGCTGAGTCCGCGCTGTTTGTGCGCCGGGCGCTGGTCGCCTTTTTGGGGATTTTGCTGCTGACCGGCGTGCTGATCGCCAACCTTTATAATCTGCAAATCGTCCGCTATACCGATTACCAGACGCGCTCAAACGAGAACCGCATCAAGCTGGTTCCCATCGCGCCCAGCCGCGGCATTATTTACGACCGCAACGGTACGCCGCTGGCGCTGAACCGCACCATCTACCAAATCGAGATGATGCCGGAAAAGGTAGATAACGTTCAGGATACGCTGGAAGCGCTGAAAAGCGTGGTCGACCTGACCGACGACGACATTGCCACATTCAAAAAAGAGCGTTCACGCTCGCATCGCTTTACCTCCATTCCGGTGAAAACCAACCTGACGGAAGTCCAGGTTGCCCGCTTTGCCGTGAATCAGTACCGCTTTCCCGGCGTTGAGGTCAAAGGCTACAAGCGCCGCTACTATCCTTACGGTTCCGCGCTGACGCACGTCATCGGCTACGTCTCAAAAATAAACGATAAAGACGTCGAAAGGCTGGATAAAGACGGCAAGCTGGCGAACTACGCCGCGACGCACGATATCGGCAAGCTCGGCATTGAGCGCTATTACGAAGAAGTGCTTCACGGACAAACCGGCTATGAAGAGGTTGAAGTTAACAACCGTGGCCGCGTAATCCGTCAGCTGAAAGAGGTGCCGCCTCAGGCGGGGCACGACGTCTATCTGACGCTCGACCTCAAGCTGCAACAGTATATTGAAACTCTGCTGGCGGGTAGCCGCGCGGCCGTCGTCGTGACCGATCCGCGAACCGGCGGGATTCTGGCTATGGTATCAATGCCGAGCTACGACCCCAACCTCTTCGTCGACGGTATCTCGAGCAAGGACTACTCCGGCCTGCTGAACGACCCGAACACGCCGCTGGTCAACCGCGCTACCCAGGGGGTCTATCCTCCGGCATCCACCGTGAAACCGTATGTGGCCGTATCCGCGCTGAGCGCAGGCGTCATTACCCGCAATACCAGCCTGTTCGATCCGGGCTGGTGGCAGCTTCCCGGCTCTGAAAAACGCTATCGCGACTGGAAAAAATGGGGCCACGGCCATCTGAACGTGACGAAGTCGCTCGAAGAGTCCGCGGATACCTTCTTCTACCAGGTCGCCTACGACATGGGTATTGACCGCCTGTCGGAGTGGATGAGTAAATTTGGCTACGGGCATTACACCGGCGTGGATCTTGCCGAGGAACGCTCAGGCAACATGCCAACCCGCGAGTGGAAGCTGAAGCGCTTTAAGAAGCCATGGTATCAGGGAGATACGATCCCGGTCGGTATCGGCCAGGGCTACTGGACGGCAACGCCTATTCAGATGAACAAAGCGATGATGACCCTCATCAACGACGGCGTAGTAAAAGTACCGCATCTGCTGCAAAGCACGGTTGAAGATGGCAAAAAAGTGCCGTGGGTTCAGCCGCATGAGCCACCCGTTGGCGATATTCATTCCGGCTACTGGGAGATCGCCAAGGACGGAATGTACGGCGTAGCCAACCGTGCGAACGGTACGGCACATAAATATTTCGCCAGCGCGCCGTATAAAGTGGCCGCGAAATCCGGTACCGCGCAGGTGTTCGGCCTGAAGGCCAACGAGACCTATAACGCCCACCGTATTGCGGAACGTCTGCGCGACCATAAGCTCATGACGGCATTTGCCCCTTATAACAACCCGCAGGTTGCGGTGGCCATGATCCTGGAAAACGGCGGCGCGGGCCCGGCAGTGGGCACGATCATGCGCCAGATCCTCGATCACATTATGCTGGGCGACAATAACACCGACTTGCCGGCTGAAAACCCGGCGGCCGCTGCGGCGGAGGACCAATAATCATGACGGATAATCCAAATAAAAAATCGCTGTGGGACAAAATCCACATCGATCCTGCCATGCTGCTGATCCTGCTGGCGCTGCTCTTCTACAGCGCGATGGTGATCTGGAGCGCAAGCGGCCAGGACATCGGCATGATGGAGCGCAAGATTGGCCAGATCGCAATGGGTCTGGTCATCATGGTGGTGATGGCGCAGATCCCACCGCGCGTCTATGAGGGCTGGGCGCCGTATCTTTACATCTTCTGTATTATTCTTCTGGTTGCGGTGGACGCCTTTGGGGCCATCTCAAAGGGCGCACAGCGCTGGCTGGATCTCGGGATTGTCCGCTTCCAGCCTTCGGAAATCGCTAAAATTGCCGTTCCCCTGATGGTGGCGCGCTTTATCAACCGCGACGTTTGCCCGCCTTCGCTGAAGAATACGGCCATCGCGCTGGTGCTCATCTTCCTGCCAACGCTGCTGGTAGCGGCACAGCCTGACCTGGGCACCTCAATTCTGATCGCCCTGTCCGGCCTGTTTGTGCTGTTCTTGTCTGGCCTGAGCTGGCGCCTGATCGGCATCGCCGTCGTGCTCGTGGCGGCCTTTATCCCGATCCTCTGGTTCTTCCTGATGCATGACTATCAGCGTCAGCGCGTGATGATGCTGCTCGATCCGGAAACCGACCCGCTGGGTGCGGGCTATCACATTATCCAGTCTAAGATTGCGATTGGCTCCGGCGGCCTGAGCGGTAAAGGCTGGCTGCACGGCACGCAGTCCCAGCTGGAGTTTTTACCCGAACGACATACCGACTTTATCTTTGCGGTTCTGGCCGAAGAGCTGGGGCTGGTGGGCATTCTGATCCTGCTTGCCCTCTACGTGCTGCTGATTATGCGCGGCCTGTGGATTGCCGCGCGGGCGCAAACCACCTTTGGCCGCGTGATGGCGGGTGGATTGATGCTGATTTTATTCGTTTATGTCTTCGTAAATATTGGTATGGTGAGCGGTATTCTGCCGGTTGTAGGCGTTCCGCTGCCGCTGGTGAGCTACGGGGGCTCGGCACTGATCGTGTTGATGGCCGGGTTTGGTATCGTCATGTCGATCCATACCCACAGAAAAATGTTGTCAAAAAGCGTATAAAAATAAGGGGTTTGCAATGCGTAAGCAGTGGCTGGGGATCTGTATCGCAGCAAGTTTACTTGCAGCTTGTACCAGTGATGATGGTCAGCAACAGGCAACCGTCGCGCCGCCGCAGCCTGCGGTTTGTAATGGCCCGATAGTCGAAATCAGCGGTGCCGATCCTGTCTATGAACCGCTGAATGCCAGCGCCAATCAGGATTACCAGCGCGACGGCAAGAGCTACAAAATTGTTCAGGATCCGTCCCGCTTCAGCCAGGCCGGCTTTGCCGCCATTTATGACGCAGAGCCCGGCAGCAACCTGACGGCATCCGGCGAGACGTTCGATCCGATGCAAATCACCGCCGCGCACCCAACGCTACCTATCCCAAGCTATGCCCGCGTAACCAACCTGGCAAACGGCCGCATGATTGTGGTGCGCATTAACGATCGTGGCCCATACGGCAATGACCGCGTCATCTCGCTGTCGCGCGCCGCCGCCGACCGCCTGAACACCTCTAACAATACGAAGGTGCGTATCGACCCGATTATTGTTGCGCAGGACGGCACGCTCTCTGGTCCGGGCACCGCCTGTACGACGGTGGCTAAACAGACCTACGCCCTTCCCGCGCGGCCTGACCTGAGCGGTGGCATGGGCGGCGTGTCCTCTCCGGCAGAGCCAGCCCAGCCTCAGGGCGAAGTTCGCGCCATCAGCAACGATACGCTGCAAAGCGATGACAGCACGGGTGCGCCGGTGAAAAGCAGCGGCTTCCTCGGTGCGCCAACAACCTTAGCTTCCGGCGTGCTTGAGGGCAGCGAACCTACGCCAGCCCCAGCAGCCGCTCCGGTCGCGCAGCCCGCGCCCGTTGTGGCCCCCGCCGCACAGCAAAATGCAGCGGTCGCAGCACCGGCAGCGGCAAGCGGCAGCTATGTGGTACAGGTGGGTGCCGTCAGCGACCAGGCAAGGGCTCAACAGTATCAGCAGCGCCTGAGCCAGCAGTTCAGCGTGCCCGGGCGCGTTGAGCAAAATGGAGCGGTCTGGCGTATTCAGATGGGCCCATTTGCGAGCAAATCCCAGGCCGCAAGCCTGCAGCAGCGCCTGCAAAGCGAGGCACAGCTGCAGTCGTTTATTACTGTTGCAAAATAATCAATCGGCGGTATCCGAAATGTCAGTTTGTGTAAACAACGTTAACAAACTCACGCTTAAAGTCGGATGCCTGCCCGTATAGCATTTGCTATAGTAGGGCACTTTTTTTAATTCCATCACGGATGTCGTAGTTCTGACCATGAAGACCACTTTTTCTGCTCGTTTTGTGCAGCGCATGGCGCTGACCACGGCCTTATGCGCGGCTGCATTTTCTGCGGCTCACGCGGATGACCTGAACATCAAGACCATGATCCCTGGCGTTCCGCAGATCGATGCGGAATCCTACATCCTGATCGATTACAACTCTGGCAAAGTGCTGGCAGAACAGAACGCCGACACGCGTCGCGATCCGGCCAGCCTGACCAAAATGATGACCAGCTACGTTATCGGCCAGGCCATGAAGGCGGGTAAGTTTAAAGAAACCGATTTAGTGACCATCGGTAACGACGCATGGGCAACGGGTAACCCAGTGTTCAAAGGCTCATCCCTGATGTTCCTGAAGCCAGGCATGCAGGTGCCGGTTTCCCAGCTCATCCGCGGCATCAACCTGCAGTCCGGTAACGATGCCTGCGTGGCGATGGCGGACTTTGCGGCCGGCAGTCAGGATGCTTTCGTGGGCCTGATGAACAGCTATGTTTCTGCGCTGGGGCTGAAAAACAGCCACTTCCAGACCGTTCACGGCCTGGACGCCGAAGGGCAGTACAGCTCTGCGCGCGATATGGCGCTGATCGGCCAGGCGCTGATCCGCGACGTGCCAAACGAGTACTCCATCTATAAAGAAAAAGAGTTCACCTTCAACGGCATCCGCCAGACCAACCGTAACGGCCTGCTGTGGGACAACAGCCTGAACGTTGACGGCATTAAAACCGGTCATACCGATAAAGCAGGCTATAACCTGGTGGCTTCGGCAACCGAAGGTCAAATGCGTCTGATCTCTGCGGTGATGGGCGGTCGTACCTTCAAGGGCCGTGAGACGGAAAGCAAAAAACTCCTGACCTGGGGCTTCCGCTTCTTCGAAACCGTGAACCCGCTGAAAGCAGGTAAAGAATTTGCGTCTGAGCCGGTCTGGTTCGGCGACAACGATCGCGCGTCGCTCGGCGTAGATAAAGACCTTTATCTGACCATCCCGCGCGGCCGTATGAAAGACCTGAAGGCCAGCTACGTGCTGAACACCACCGAACTGCATGCCCCGCTGCAGAAAAACCAGGTTGTCGGCACCATCAACTTCCAGCTGGACGGCAAAACCATCGATCAGCGTCCGCTCGTCGTGCTGGATGAAATTCCAGAGGGCAATTTCTTCGGTAAAATCATTGATTACATTAAATTGATGTTCCATCACTGGTTTGGCTAAAAATTGAACACTTGAAAGTGTGATTTTGATCCCCATATACTAAGTATCCTGATAACTCCCACCCGACGTGGGAGTTATTATTTTTTGACGTTACGCCGGAGCTGACATGAAAACCAAACTTAACGAACTGCTTGAATTCCCTACCTCATTTACCTACAAAGTAATGGGTCTGGCGAAACCTGAGCTGGTTGATCAGGTGGTTGAAGTGGTTCAGCGCCATGCGCCGGGCGACTACTCTCCGTCGGTGAAACCAAGCAGCAAAGGCAATTATCACTCTGTCTCTATCACCATTAATGCAACGCACATTGAGCAGGTTGAAACGCTGTACGAAGAGCTCGGCAATATCGAAATTGTTCGTATGGTGCTGTAGTCCCTTTCGGGTTGCCCGGTTAGCCGGGTAACCCACTTCCCCGCTGTGATATACTCCCCAATCCCATTTGTCCCTCGTCTTCGGAGACGTTGTTTTGTATCAGGATAAAATTCTTGTCCGCCACCTCGGGCTACAGCCCTATGAGCCTGTCTCACAGGCTATGCACGACTTCACCGATTCACGCGACGACGCCACGCCAGATGAAATTTGGCTGGTAGAGCATCCGCCGGTCTTTACCCAGGGCCAAGCCGGAAAAGCGGAACATTTGCTGATGACGGGCGACATTCCCGTGATTCAAAGCGATCGCGGTGGACAAGTGACCTACCACGGCCCGGGCCAGCAGGTCGTGTATGTCCTGCTGAACCTGAAGCGCAGGAAGCTTGGCGTGCGTGAACTGGTGACCTTACTGGAAAACACCGTCGTTAATACGCTGGCAGAATACGGCATTGACGCCCATCCGCGCGCCGATGCGCCGGGGGTCTACGTGGGTGAGAAGAAGATCTGTTCGCTTGGGCTGCGCATCCGCAAAGGCTGTTCGTTCCACGGGCTGGCGCTCAATATTAATATGGATCTGACGCCCTTCCAGCGAATTAATCCCTGTGGCTATGCGGGCATGGAAATGACGCAAATGCGCCAGTGGGTAGAAGACGCCACCCCCGATAATATTCGACCAGCGCTATTAAACAATCTTTTAGCGCTACTTAACAATCCTCCCCACGAATATATCACCGCTTAATACACCATACATCATGGTCCGATTATTCTCCGGACCGTGATTTATTTACTGCTTTTATACTTTACAAAAATCAGTAGATTCTATATTTTCGATGCTCCCGCATATTAGCATTACATATTCTCTTGCCCCGCCCGTGCAGGCTGCGGGGCATATGCAACATGCGTGATAATCACCCAACTGTTCGTTTTTGATAAGCCAGTGAAATACGTCAATTATTTTACGAATCTCTACAAGCATAATAAATAAATTCAACTATCATTCATACTGTGAATGAATACGGAGTGAAAGCGTGGAGTATAAGAATTTACCAACAAAGCGTATCAACGAAACCGTTGGAGATGATAAACCACAAATTTTTCGGACTTTACGTAATATTGATCTCAATTTATTGACTATTTTTGAGGCGGTATATGTCCACAAGGGTATCGTTAACGCGGCTAAAATTCTTAACCTCACGCCTTCCGCAATTAGCCAGTCTATTCAAAAGCTGCGCGCCATATTTCCCGATCCGTTATTTATTCGCAAAGGCCAGGGCGTCACGCCAACTGCTTACGCAACCCATTTACATGAGTACATTAGCCAGGGGCTTGAATCGATTCTCGGCGCGCTTGATTTAACCGGCAGCTACGATAAGCAGAGAACCATCACCATCGGCACCTCCCCTTCCCTTGGCGTTCTGGTTATGCCCGCCATCTACCAGGCCGTCAAGCAGCATGCACCGCAGCTACTCCTGCGCAACGTGCCGGTTCAGGAACCCGAAACCCAACTGGCACAGTTCCAGACCGATCTGGTTATTGACGTCAGCAGTTCTAGCGCACGGGCGTTAGGGCAGCACGTACTTTACGCCGACAGCCTGGTCCTCGTTTGCCGCCAGCATCACCCGGCATTGGGCCAGCCGCCAACGCTCGACAATCTTCGCCATTATGAGCATTCATCGTTTATGGCTGAAGGCCATGCGCAAAACCCGCAGCGTCAGCGCATTAACGATCTCTTCCCGGAACGGCAGGTCAGCGTCAGCAGTTACAATATGTTTACTATTGCCTCCCTGATTGCCAGCAGCGATATGCTGTGCGTGATGCCGCTGCGCCTCTTTCACCTGCTCAAGAAATGCTGGCCGCTTGAGCGCATTCCGCTGAGCCACCTCAGTACGGAATCTGTCGAAATTTCACTTCATTACAACAAGCTCAGCCTGCGCGATCCGGTACTCGACAACGTGATCAACATTATCCGTCAGACCTTCTGATTGAGAAGCGCATCAAGCGTCCGCGCCATGGGCGGGGCAAAAGGCACTAAACAACAACTATTTTACAAATTGGCGACACGGCAGGCTGCTTTATCGCCCCTTTAAATGATATACTGCCTGTCGTTCGTTCAAAAATAGTTGATAAATACAACATTCCCTTGAACTAAAACGCTTTCCTTCGATATTCGCAACTGGAACACGCACGCTATGAGTAAACCCATTGTGATGGAACGCGGTGTAAAATACCGCGATGCCGATAAAATGGCCCTTATCCCGGTTAAAAACGTGGCTACAGAGCGCGAAGCGCTGTTAAGAAAACCGGAATGGATGAAAATCAAACTTCCGGCAGACTCTTCGCGTATCCAGGGGATCAAAGCGGCGATGCGCAAAAATGGCCTTCACTCCGTTTGTGAAGAAGCTTCTTGCCCTAACCTTGCTGAATGTTTTAACCACGGTACGGCGACCTTCATGATTCTGGGTGCCATCTGTACCCGCCGCTGTCCGTTTTGCGACGTTGCACACGGTCGTCCCGTCGCGCCTGACGCTAACGAACCGCAAAAGCTGGCGCAGACCATCGCCGACATGGGGCTGCGTTATGTGGTGATCACCTCCGTTGACCGCGACGATCTGCGCGACGGTGGTGCCCAGCACTTTGCGGACTGCATTACGGCGATTCGCGAAAAAAATCCAACCATTAAAATCGAGACGCTGGTTCCCGATTTCCGCGGCCGTATGGATCGCGCGCTGGATATTCTCACCGCGACGCCGCCGGACGTGTTTAACCACAACCTCGAGAACGTGCCGCGCATCTATCGTCAGGTTCGTCCAGGGGCCGACTATAACTGGTCCCTGAAGCTGCTGGAGCGTTTCAAAGAAGCACACCCGCACATTCCAACCAAGTCTGGCCTGATGGTTGGCCTTGGCGAAACCAATGCCGAAATCATTGAAGTGATGCGCGATCTGCGTCGCCACGGCGTGACCATGCTGACGCTGGGCCAGTACCTGCAGCCGAGCCGTCATCACCTGCCGGTACAGCGCTACGTGAGCCCGGACGAGTTTGACGAAATGAAAGCCGAAGCGATGGCTATGGGCTTCACCCACGCTGCCTGCGGGCCTTTCGTTCGCTCTTCCTACCACGCCGACATGCAGGCGAAAGGCGAAGAGGTGAAGTAAGACGGTAATATTTATTTACCGTTAAGCGAAAAAAAACCGGCCTAAGCGCCGGTTTTTTCTTTTGCATGCGCGAAAGCCATGCGGTTACTCTTTGTGAGAAAGCTTCTCTGCAGGGACGTCATCCTCGGCACTTTTCTTCGCAGCCGCGTCATCATCATTCATCGCTTTCTTAAAGCCTTTAATGGCGGTACCCAGGTCTCCACCCAGCGTACGTAACTTCTTGGTACCAAACAGCAGGACGACCAGTGCGGCAACCACCAGCAGTTTGGTAATACTAATCTCACCCATAGATACCTTCTTTACATAAAACAGGCTGCATTCAGCGCCAGTAAAACCCGATCGTATTAACGGTCATTTGGCGCGCGCACACAATAGCAATCTGTAACAAGGTGAATCAAGCATTGTTGAAAAAAACATCACAATAATTGCGGTGGCGCAAAACGACGGTTACGAAGAACGGGTAATTGCTCGCGTGCAAGCGTTATTCGCGCTGAAATTATCTCGGTAAACAGCATCGCGGGCGCTTCCGCTGCCGCCGCAATCGTCACTCCCAGCGGATCGACCACTCTGCTCTGCCCAATGTTTTTGTTTCCACACTCGCCCGCGGCGACGACATAACATGTAGTATCCAGCGCGCGGGCAGCCAGCAGCGTCGCCCAGTGGTGTTCTTTTGCTGGGCCTTTCACCCACGCTGCGGGTAACACCAGCACTTCGGCCCCCTGCTGCGCGAGGCTTAACGCCAGCTCGGGAAAGCGAAGGTCGTAACAGGTCATTAAGCCGATTTTCATCCCGTCAACCTCTACCAGAGGAGGCACGCAATCTCCCGGATCGACCAGCCGTGACTCCTGAACGCTGAACGCGTCATAAAGGTGAAGCTTTGCATAACGCGCAATGATGGCCCCCCCGCGGATCGCCACCAGCGTATTGATTGCCCGTCCGGGCGTTGAAGGTACATGGATCGTGAATAGGGTCGTCATTTGATTGCCGACGCTCTCGCCCAGCAGCCGTTGTAAAAAAGGGCCATCCAACGGCTGCGCCGATTTCACCGACAGATCGGGATCGCCGTCGGCACGCGCCAGCAGCGCCTCTGGAAGCACGAGCAGCGCCGCGCCCTTTTCTCGAGCCTGCGCCATAAGAGAAACACATTTCTGCGCATTCTCTTTCCAGTCCGGCGTGACTGCAAACTGCCCAACCGCAACATGCATATTTGTCCCCTCGTCCACATCAGCGTTACACTTAACGCTCTTACACATCAAATAGCAGGTATGTACGGTGTTTCAACTACTTTTAGCCGTTTTTATTGGTGGGGGTACCGGTAGCGTCGCGCGATGGCTGCTGAGTATGCGATTTAATCCACTGCATCAGGCCATTCCCATGGGCACGCTCGCAGCGAACCTGATTGGCGCATTCATCATTGGCATGGGGCTAGCCTGGTTTAACCGCATGACGAATATCGACCCGATGTGGAAAGTTCTGGTGACCACGGGCTTCTGCGGCGGCTTAACCACGTTCTCAACGTTTTCGGCCGAGGTGGTTTTCCTGTTTCAGGAAGGTCGCATTGGGTGGGCTCTGACCAATATTGCCGTCAACATGCTTGGATCGTTTGCGATGACCGCGCTCGCATTTTGGCTATTTTCGTCTGCCAGCGCACACTAATCATGTTCACATTAATGTTGGCTTAATTTTTCTCTGTCACTCTTGCCTAAACATTGAACGAGGGCGGCAGAATGAAAGAGAACGTGATGAGTGCGGGAATGGTGTTGCTGAGCGTAGCGATCGTCGCCATTTTCCTGAAAATGTATTTTTTAGGCTAACGCATAACGAAAAAAACCCGCTCAATGAGCGGGTTTTGAAATTCTTGCTGACGCGTCTGAATTACAGAGCGATTACGTTAGCAGCAGAAGGACCTTTGGCACCGTTAGTGATTTCGAACTCAACGCGCTGGCCTTCAGCCAGGGTTTTGAAACCATTAGACTGGATTGCAGAGAAGTGTACGAACACATCTTTGCTGCCATCTTCAGGAGTAATGAAACCGAATCCTTTGGACTCATTAAACCACTTAACGTTACCTTTAATCTTAGACATCAAAATTACCTTTACATTAAAAAACGACACAAATGCTGTGTCGAGTATCAGTACAACAATTGTTAGACGTTTTGTCCAGCGCTTCTTTGTTAAAAAGTGACAAAAGTCGCGTTAATTTTTGCCGTTGAATTTTTATGCTATACAATTCAACGGCAGCACATTTTTTCACCAGAATGTAAAGGTTTGACGGTTAAAACTCAAAGCGCATCCAGGCAAAGTAAACGTTACCGTTGTTGTACGTTCCTGGAATGTAGGTCATCTGGAACGTGGCCGGACCATAGCCGATGGAGGCCAGCGGAAGGATGACCGGAATCGGTATGTATTTCCAGTTATCGCGCGCGGTCACCCCAGCGGTATAGCCCAGACCGAGGTGAAAATTATCGTCCGCCAGCGGACGCCAGGTTTTCTCCCAGCCGTATCCCCCAATCGGCTCCCACTTGTTAAAAGAGTCTTTGAAGGCCATCAGGTAGATGCCGTGCCAGTTCCCCTTTTCATCCCAGCGAGACTGGCCAAAGCCCGCCCCCCAAGGACGCTCGTTGTACTTGTCCGTTTTCTCTTTGTCATAGGCGAAACGCGCATGCCACGTGATAGCCGGAATATAGAGATCGTAGTGCTCCGGCGCTGTCCAGGTTTGAGCGACATTATCCGTAAAAGTGGAAAACCAGCCTTTGCCCGTCGCGTTATCTTCTGCCCGTGCAGCGGATGAAAACGTTAACTGACCAAAAATAAAGAATAAAATCAGTAAAAAATTATTACGTACGCTCACAATACCATTACCATTCTTGCTATTAAGGGCAAATTCTAACACAGAATAGTTGAATAAAACCTTAACGGAACCGCCGCAGTTCCTAATTACGGATGATGATATTGAGAATATTCTTATCAGAAGACGCCTGCACGCTAAAATATTCGCATGCAGGCGCCAGGCCTAGCGCTGATGGATAAGCTTATAGAGCGCGGGAATAACCAGCATTGACAATAGCGGTGCCGTGACCATGCCGCCAATCATCGGCGCGGCGATACGCTGCATCACCTCTGAACCGCTTCCTCCGCCCCACATTACGGGCAGTAGGCCCGCCATGATGGTGGCCACCGTCATCACCTTCGGTCGAACGCGCAGCACCGCGCCTTCGTGGATCGCGCGCATCAATAGGCTATTTCCGCCTTCAGATCCGCTCCGCCAATATTTATCCAATGCCTGGTTTAAATAAAGCACCATAATGACGCCAAATTCCGCGGCCACGCCTGACAGCGCGATAAACCCAACGGCCCCGGCCACGGAGAGATTATACCCAAGCAGCCAAAGCAGCCACACGCCCCCAATAAGCGCGAAGGGCAATGTCCCCATTATTATCAGGACATCTGAAACGCGTTTAAACGTCAGCCAAAGCAGAATAAATATAATCATTAGCGTTACCGGCAAGACTAATTTGAGCTTTGCCGTCGCCCGCTCAAGATATTCAAACTGCCCGGACCAGGAGAGCGAAACGCCCTGCGGCAATGCCACCCGTTCAGCCACGCGCTGCCGCATGTCATCCACGGCTGATTTCAGGTCGCGCCCGCGCAAATCAACGTAAATCCAGTTGGATAAACGGGCGTTCTCGCTTTTCAGCATCGGCGGGCCTTCGCTCACCGAAACTGTCGCCAGCTCGCCAAGCGCCACCTGGCTACCGTTTGCGGTGACGACCGGCAGCGCGCGAAGCTTGTCAACATTGTCGCGAAGACCGCGCGGATAGCGCAGATTAACAGGATAACGCTCGCGCCCCTGTATGACTTCGCCGATATTGTCGCCGCCGACCAGGGTGGAAACCATGCCCTGCAGCTCGTCAACCGAGACGCCGTAGCGCGCGGCCTTGAGCCGGTCAATCTGAATATCCACATAGCGTCCGCCGGCCAGCCGTTCAGCCAGCGCGGAGGTAACGCCGGGCACCTGCTTCACCACGCGCTCAATCTGCTGCGCCACGCGCTCGATATCCGCAATATTATTGCCGTTCACCTTAATGCCGACCGGGCTTTTTATCCCCGTAGCCAGCATGTCCAGCCGGTTGCGGATAGGCGGAACCCAGACGTTTGCGATCCCCGGCAGCGATACCGTTTTGTCGAGCTCTTCGACCAGCTTTTGCGGCGTCATCCCGGGCCGCCACAGCTCGCGCGGCTTAAAGCGGATGGTCGTTTCGAGCATGGTTAACGGCGCGGGATCGGTGGCCGACTCCGCCCGCCCGGCTTTACCGAATACGCTTTCAACCTCCGGCACGCTTTTAATTAGCCTGTCCGTTTGCTGCAGCAATTTTGCGGCTTCCTGCGCGGATATTCCCGGCAGCGTTGAAGGCATATAGAGCAGGTCTCCCTCATCCAGCGGAGGCATAAACTCGCTGCCCAGGCGGCTTAGCGGCCATAGCGTGGCGAGCAATAGCACAAACGCCAGCACCAGCGTCGTTTTGGGAAAGGTGAGAACTTTATCCAGAAGTGGCTCGTATAACCGAATCAACGCGCGGTTGATCGGGTTCGCCTTTTCATCCGGGATCTTACCGCGAATAAAATACCCCATCAGCACGGGCACCAGCGTGATCCCAAGCCCGGCCGCTACGGCCATTGACCACGTCTTGGTGAACGCCAGCGGCGAGAACATTTTCCCCTCCTGCGCTTCCAGCGAGAAGACGGGAATAAACGACAGGGTAATGATCAGCAGGCTGCAAAACAGCGCGGGCCCTACCTCAATAGCCGCGCGCTCCGCCAGCTGCCAATACTCTGCGGATGAAGGCTGCCGGCCCGGGTTATCATGCCGCCACCGCTCGAGCACCTTATGCATATTCTCGATCATCACGATCGCCGCATCCACCATTGCGCCGATGGCAATGGCAATCCCGCCGAGGGACATAATGTTGGCGTTAATGCCCTGATAATGCATAACGACGAACGCGCCCAAAATCCCCAGCGGCAGGGAGACGATCGCCACCAGCGCCGAGCGGAAATGAAACAGGAACAGCGCGCATACCAGCACAACCACCGCAAACTCTTCCAGCAGCTTGTGGGTTAAGGTTTTGACCGAGTCCTCAATCAGCGTCGAGCGGTCGTACACCGGCACAATTGCAACGCCCTGCGGCAGCGTTTTCTGCAGTTCAGCCAGCTTCGCCTTCACCGCGCGAATGGTCTCCAGCGCGTTCTGCCCGTAGCGCATCACCACCACGCCACCGGCAACCTCCCCCTCTCCATTCAGCTCGGCCACGCCGCGGCGGATCTCCGGACCAAAGCCGATCGTCGCCACGTCCTTGAGCATAACCGCCACGCCGTCGCGGCTGGTTATTACCACGTTGCGAAAATCCTCCAGCGTACGCAGGTAGCCCGTGGTGCGCACCATATACTCCGCCTCGCCCATTTCCAGCAGCGCGCCGCCGCTCTCCTGATTGGCGGCCTGCACGGCGCTGGAAAGCTGGCCGTGGGTAATATTGAGCGCGCGCATTTTTGCCGGATCGGCGACGATTTGATACTGGCGCACCATCCCGCCGATGCTCGCCACCTCCGATACGTTCGGCACGGACTTAAGCTCAAACTTCAGCGTCCAGTCCTGGATGGCGCGCAAATCCGCCAGGCTGTGCTTTCCGCTGCGGTCAATCAGCGCATATTCATAGATCCAGCCGACGCCCGTTGCGTCCGGCCCCAGAGAGGCTTTCACTCCCGCCGGAAGCTGCGCCTGCGCCTGGCTTAAATACTCCAGCACTCTGGAGCGCGCCCAGTAGAGATCGGTCCCCTCTTCAAACAGAACGTAGACGTAAGCATCGCCAAACATTGAAAACCCACGGACCGTTTTCGCCCCCGGAACGGACAGCATGGAGGTGGTCAACGGCCATGTGACCTGATCCTCAATCACCTGCGGCGCTTTGCCGGGATAGCTTGCCTTAACGATAACCTGCACGTCAGAAAGATCGGGCAGCGCGTCCAGCGGCGCGCGCTGCACCGCCCAAATGCCCCACCCCACCATTGCCAGCGCGGCAAGGATCACCAGCAGTCGGTTACGCAATGAAGCGCGAATGATGGCCGCAATCATGGCGTCACCTCCGGCACTGCGCTGCGAAGGCTAGCTTCTGAATCAATCAGGAACTGGCCGGACGTCACCACGGTTTCGCCCTCCTTCAGCCCCGCGCGAATTTCCGTCCACCCCTGCGCCGTCATGCCCGGCGTGACGTTCACCGGCCTGAAGTAGCCGTCCCCCGTCGCGATCAGCACCCGCGAGGCGTCACCGCTGTTGATGACCGCCTCCCCAGGCACGGCCAATACCGGCGGGCGCTCTGGGGTTTGCGCGCGGCGAACCGTGAGATACATTCCGGGCCTCAGCTTTTGCCCGGCATTTCTTAGGGCAACGCGGGCTTTTAGGGTTCGGGTCGCGGCGTCCATTTGCGGCAGCAGTTCGCTGACCGCACCGTGAAACTCCTCGCCGGGCCAGCTCTCCGACGTGGCGACCATTTCACTGCCCACCGTCAGGGACTGCGCCTGAGCCTGCGGGTAATCAACAATCAGCCAGACGGGGTCAAGGCTTGCGATTTCGAAAAGCGGCGCGGTTGCCGTGATTTGCGCCCCCTCCCGCACGTCCAGCTTCACGACGTATCCCGCCCGTTCGGCCCGCAGCGTCAGCGTGGCCTGCGGCCTGCCGCTGCGCTCCACCGCGCGAATCACCTCTTCCGGCATAAACTGCAGCGCCAGCCGCTCCCGCGCGGCGCGGGTTAATCTTCCGTCACCCAGCTGGCGAACGGCCAAATACTCCTGCTGCGCGGCCGTCCATTGCGGCATCCACAGCTGTGCCAGCGGCTCTCCGGCCTTGACCTGCTGCTGCTGCGCGTTCACAAACAGCTTTGAGACCACGCCGTTCGCGGGCGCAGGGACCACCGACACGCTGCGCTCATCGGCAGACACCGTGGCAAACGCCGAGAACGGAGAGACCATCTGGCGCATCTGCGCTTTTGCCGTCTTCATGCCGAGATTCTGCTGCTGCCGGGTGCTAATCCCCACCCCGCTCGCCGCGTTCTCTTCATCGGCATAGCGTGGAACCAGCGCCATATCCATAAACGGGGATTTACCCGGCCTGTCAAAGCGCTGTCCGGGCACCATCGGATCGTACCAGTACAGCACGGTACGCTCTGGCGCCGGAGCCGCCGCGGGGTGATGGGCCGTTTTCTGTCCGAGCAGGTAGCCGCCGCCGGCTGCGGCGAGGATCGCAAGGGCGAAGGTAGTTAAGGTCAGTTTTTTCATTGCGCCAGCTCCTGCGGGATCAGCCAGTTTACGGCGGACCAGGTGCGCGCCATCTCGCGCTCGGCCTGGTTTACCGCCAGTTCCGTATCCAGCACGCTTCGGCGTGCCTCGAGCAGTGCGGGAAGCTCCGATTGTCCCGAGCGATACTGGGCCGTCATGACGTTTAGCCTCTGGCGCTGCAGCGGTAACACGTCGTCCCGCTGACGCTGCCACAGGGCCTGCGCCGCCTGATACTGCGCCACCAGCGTTTGGATCTGCGCAATATGTTCGCGTTTGATAAGCGTGAGCTGGTCCACCGCCTGCATGGAGCGGGAAACGTCGGCGGCATACGCTTTGTCCTGCCTTTTGGACTGAAACAGTGGAAGATCGACGCTAAACATTACGCCCGCCATGTCGTCATAGCCTTCAGCGCGATGGGCGTAATACACCTCTACGTCCACGTCAGGAATGGCCGCCACGGCGGATTGCGCCGAACGGGCCTTTGCCGTTTCCGCTTCGCGTCGGGCGGCTTCCACCTCAGGATGCTGAAGCACGCCCGCCTCCAGGGTAGTGATATCCGCAGGCAGGCGCTGGTAGCGCGGGAGCGGCCCGCTCGCGTCGGTGATGGTCTGCCCCGTCAGCTGGAGCAGCCTGCTTTGGGCAAGCCTGACGTCGCGACGCGCCAGCGTCTCTTTGTCGCGCATCGCGCTCAGGGTGACCTGCAATGCCAGCACGCTGTCCGGGGCGGAACCGCCGGCTCCGACGCTCGCCTTTTGTACGCCGCGCTGGCGTTCCGTTTCGCCGACCAGCGCGCTGGCGGTTTTCAACGCCTGCTGCGCAAGCGCCAAATCCAGCCACGCCTGCGCGGTATCGCGCTGAAGCGCCGCGCGGATCGCCTCAGACTTTGCAAGCACGCCCCGCGCCTGCGCCTGGAACGTCTGCGCCTTGCGCTCACGCTTCTCGGCGCTGACGTAGCTTTGCATGATGCCAATTTTCTGCATGGTCATGCCTTCCCGCGTCATTCGCCGGTCGTTGCTGCCCTGTACGGGCACGTTTTCAATGCCAAACTTCAGCTTCGGGTCGGGTAATTGCGTGGCGGAATCGGCCATCGCATCCAGCGCCTGCGCCTCGTTGCGGCTGGCGGAAAGTTCGGCTGAATAGCGTTGGGCTTCGGCGAGGGTCTGTTCGAGCGTCCACGGCTCCGCCTGTACGGCGGAGCTCAAGAGACCGAACAGCACCCCACCGAGCCACAGGCCCAGTGTGTGTTGTTTCATGGTGTCCTCGCCTAGCGCTGCGGCGTCAGCGAGACAATCTGGAAACCCTCGCCCGCGCGTTCGAGGATGAAGGTCACCTTGTCACCCGGCTTCGCGCCGTTCAGCACGGCACCGGAAGATAAGGTAAAGGGCATGGTCATGGCTGGCCATTTCAGTTCGGGTATGGCGTCATGCTGGAGCATGACCGATTGCGCAGAGAATGACTGGACAACCCCGCGGCCCTGCCAGCGCTGCGCCGAAGGGGCGACAGCCTCGTCGGCCTGAACGGCATAAGGGGCGAAAGAAAGCGATGCGCCAAGCAGCGCGGAGAAAAATAAAGCACGCATGATAAAGCTCCTGTTAAACGTAAATTAAATTAAAATCAACGAATTAACAGGTTTTTATTCTCTAAACCGGCAATAGCGAATCGTTGCCGGTGGCCCCACGGCGGGCGGGTTAACGGACCATGCAGAATAGCCAGCAGAGCGGCATTCCGGCACGTTCAGGGCGATCGTCATTGCTGACGGGAGCGCGACGAGCTGCGGCTGGGCCGGTTCTTTCTGAACCTGATCCGGCACGCAGTGCTTCTCGCACAGCGGCGATGCGTCGGACGCGTGCTGCGGCGCGGCGTTGCCCATCATCTCCATGTGCTGGATAGCGGCAACCTCTCCGCGAAGATCGATGGAGCAATCGTGAGACGCAACCGCAACCTGACTCTGGATCAGCAGCCAGCCAAAGGCCATCAAAAACATCAACAGATGCTTTTTGAGAAAGCGCAGGCGGTAGGTCCAGCTGGCGTGCATAGCGGCGTCATCGGGTGATGAAAAGTGGGCCGAGTATAAGCGGGAAAAGAAAACATTGAACAGCGCGTTTAAAGAGATTTACGTTTTTTATCCGGTATCTGTTAATTATCCTCAGCACGCTAACAATTTAGTAGCAGATTAATGACATATAATACGCATTCAGGCGGTCAATAAAGTCATGACATAAATGTTGTACCGATGGCAAAATAATGCCGATATCTTCTTTAGTCATCCATTTATTGATTTTAATCAGCTATGGATGATGGTTAATTCGGCACATTTCATCCTTCTTTTTTATTGATTTTTTTACTCTTGGGCTGCAAGGATACAGGGGAAACCATGCTAACGTTTATCGAGCTCCTTATTGGAGTCGTCGTCATTGTCGGCGTTGCGCGCTACATCATCAAAGGCTATTCCGCCACGGGCGTACTGTTTGTTGGCGGCCTGACGCTGCTAATTATCAGCGCGCTCATGGGCCACCAGGTTCTGCCTGCCAGCGAAACCAGCACCGGCTATACGGCCACCGACATCGTTGAATACATAAAGATTCTGCTCATGAGCCGCGGCGGCGATCTGGGCATGATGATCATGATGCTGTGCGGTTTCGCCGCCTATATGACCCACATCGGCGCGAACGACATGGTGGTGAAGCTGGCGTCCAAGCCGCTCAAGTTTATTAACTCCCCGTACCTGCTGATGATCGCCGCCTATTTCGTCGCCTGCCTGATGTCCCTCGCCGTCTCCTCGGCGACCGGCCTCGGCGTGTTATTAATGGCTACCCTGTTCCCGGTGATGGTAAACGTGGGCATTAGCCGCGGCGCGGCGGCGGCCATTTGCGCCTCCCCTGCGGCGATTATTCTGTCCCCAACGTCCGGCGACGTGGTGCTGGCGGCCAAAGCCGCTGAAATGTCGCTGATCGACTTTGCCTTTAAAACCACGCTGCCTATTTCTATTGCCGCCATTATCGGCATGGCCATTGCGCACTTCTTCTGGCAGCGCTATCTCGATAAAAAAGAGAACATTCATCACGAGATGCTGGACGTGAGTGAGATCACCACCACCGCGCCCGCCTTTTACGCCATTCTGCCGTTCACCCCGATTATTGGCGTGCTGATTTTTGACGGTAAATGGGGTCCGCAGCTGCACATTATTACCATTCTGGTGATCTGCATGCTGCTGGCGGCGGTGCTGGAATTTGTTCGTGGCTTCAATACGCAAAAAGTCTTTTCGGGCCTGGAAGTGGCCTATCGCGGCATGGCCGATGCCTTTGCCAGCGTGGTGATGCTTTTGGTGGCCGCGGGCGTGTTCGCCCAGGGCCTGAGCACCATCGGCTTTATTCAGAGCCTGATCTCCATCGCCACCTCGTTCGGTTCGGCCAGCATTATCCTGATGCTGGTGCTGGTGGTGTTAACCATGCTGGCGGCGATGACCACCGGTTCCGGTAACGCCCCGTTCTATGCTTTCGTTGAGATGATCCCGAAGCTGGCCCATTCATCCGGCATTAACCCGGCCTATCTGTCGATTCCTATGCTGCAGGCATCAAACCTCGGACGCACCATTTCCCCGGTCTCCGGCGTCGTGGTCGCCGTTGCCGGTATGGCGAAAATCTCTCCGTTTGAAGTGGTAAAACGCACTTCGGTCCCCGTCGTCGTGGGCCTGATCATCGTAATAATCGCCACGGAAATTATGGTCCCCGGCTCTGCCATAAGCTAAATTTCCTGACCATCAAAAAGCGCCTCCCGGCGCTTTTTGTGCTTTAATAATCCTCAGAAATAAATCACACCCCATCTATCAGGAAATTAAATGTTCAGGAAGGATGTCGTTATCCCCTCTGGCGCCATCGCGCTTGCACTCTGCATATTCTCCACGCAGGCAGAACCGCTTAAGGCGACGCAGTACGGCGACTTCGATCGCTACGTTCTGGCGCTCTCCTGGCAAACGGGTTTCTGCCAGAGCATAATCGAACGCAATCGAAACGAGCCGCCCGAGTGCCGCATGCAAAAAGAGAGCGACCGCAAAACCGATTTTCTGACCGTTCACGGGCTCTGGCCCGGCCTGCCTAAGTCGGTCGCCGCGCGGGGCGTGGACGAACGCCGCTGGATGCGCTTTGGCTGCGCCACCCGGCCCGTGCCTAACTCGCCGGAAGCTCGCGCCAGCCGTAAATGCGCGGCCGCCGAAACAGGCTTATCCCTCTCTGCCGCCGCGAAGCTGAACAGCGTCATGCCCGCTGCGGGAGGAAATTCCTGCCTTGAGCGCTACGAATATGCCAAGCATGGCGTCTGCTTTGGCTTCGATCCGGACGCCTATTTCGGCACCATGGTGCGGATGAATCAGGAAGTTAAGGAGAGCGCGGTGGGGAATTTTCTGGCGCAGAATTACGGAAAAACCGTAAGCCGCCGCGATTTTGACGCTGCCGTGGCGAAAGGCTGGGGCAAAGAGAACGTGAAAGCGTTCAAGCTCACCTGCAACGGCAGCCCGGCGTATCTGACGGAAATGCAGATCTCGCTGAAGGCCAGCACCATTAATAATCCGCTCTCGGCAGGTTCATTTGCTCCGCAGCCGCATCCGGGCAACTGCGGCAAGCAGTTCGTGATTGATAAAGTTGGCTACTGACCCGCACCGGGGCGAACCAGATCGAAGCGATGTTCATCGCTGATGCCATAGTAGGCCGTCGGCCCGCCCGCGCGCAGGATGGGCTGCGCCCTGGCGGTCTGGTAAATGCCCTCTTCAAGAAGCGTTTCGGCGATATGAATTCCGACCACCTCACCCAGCACCAGCCAGGTGTCAATCAGCGTACCGTCGGCGCCCGTAAGCTGAATACGCTGTGAAAGCCGGCACTCGAAGTTAACCGGGCTTTCCGCCACGCGCGGCGCGCGCACCAGCCTGCTGGCTGCGGGCGTAAGGCCGGCAAAGGTAAATTCATCCTCACCGTGCGGGAGCATCGCGGAGGTCTGATTCATCGCCTCTGCCAGATCGCGCGTCGCCAGGTTCCAGACAAACTCCCCGGTTTCGGTAATATTGCGCACGCTGTCCTTCCAGCCGTTGCTGGAAAAACCGATAATCGGCGGGCGGTAGTTAAAGCAGTTAAAGAAGCTATACGGCGCGAGGTTTAGCCCTCCGTCGCTATCGCAGGATGAGATCCAGCCAATCGGCCGCGGGCCGATAATGGCGTTCAGCGGGTCATGCGGCAGGCCGTGCCCCTGAGACGGTTGGTAAAAGTACATAGTGCTCTCTTTAAGATGGGCATACGAATTGCGCTTCGCTCATCGCCCTGGTTCAGGACGATCAGCGTAGCGCAATCCGCGAGATATTATGACTGAATAAATTTCAGCAAATCTTCGTTGATCTGATGCTTATGGGTGGTGCAGATACCGTGCGAGCCCCCCTCGTAGACTTTAAGCTCGGCGTTCGGCAGGATTTCCGCCGCCACGCGACCGCAGGTCTCGATCGGGACGATCTGATCGTCATCGCCGTGGATCACCAGCGTAGGAATGGTCATCTTTTTCAGATCTTCGCGCAGGTCCGTTTCCGAGAACGCTTTTACACAGTCGTAAAGCGCCTTGATCGAGCCCTGAAGCCCCTGCTCAACGAAGCTTTCCCGCACGGCTTTGGACTCTTTGGCCCCAGGACGGTTGTAGCCGTAGAACGCGCTGGTTAGCTCATAGAAGAACGCGGCGCGGTCGTTAACCACCCCTTCCCGAATACCATCAAACACCTCTTTCGGCACCCCGTTCGGGTTAAAATCGGTTTTGATCATAATCGGCGTTACCGCCCCAATCAGCGCCGCTTTGGCGACACGATCCGTGCCGTGGCGACCAATATAGCGCGCCACTTCCCCGCCGCCCGTCGAATGCCCCACGTGAACGGCATCCTTTAGATTGAGATGCGCGGTCAGCTCGGCGAGATCGTCAGCATACTGATCCATGTTGTGGCCGTCCCACGGCTGCGCCGAGCGGCCATGCCCGCGGCGATCGTGCGCAATGACGCGAAATCCTTTCGACCCCAGATATAACATTTGATCTTCAAAGGCATCTGCCGTTAGCGGCCAGCCGTGGCTAAACACGATGGGCTGCCCACTTCCCCAGTCCTTAAAGTACAAATAGCTGCCGTCTTTCAAGGTAAGTTTGTCGTAATCGCTCATGAGATCTCCTGGAAGAAACGCGGGATGCGGATAGGCGCCGACAAAGGGCGCTTAAAAAGAATAATGCAAATTTGAGAGGCTTCACCTTTTTCGCTAAAAATTCATCTGGCGCATGAATGTGACCCGCATCACTTCAAACTTGCGCATTCAGCAAGTATCATCAGGAGAGTTAAACCCTCGCTGCCAGACGGCGAGGGTTTTCTTTTGGATTGGTTTCTGCGTGACGCGCAGCATTAACGACATGGAGTAAAAATGTCCAGACCTACAATCATCATTAACGAACTTGACGCAGAACGTATCGACCGACTCCTGGAAAAACCGGAGTTCGCCTCGCTCCCGGTTGCCGACGCCCTGAACGAGGAGCTTGACCGTGCGCAAATGTGCACGCCCGAGTCGATGCCGCACGACGTGGTGACGATGAACAGCCAGGTGAAGTTCCGCAACCTGACGACCGGCGAGGAGCTGACCCGCACCCTGGTCTATCCGGCGAATATGACCGACAGCAGCGCGCAGCTTTCCGTGCTGGCGCCCGTGGGCGCTGCGCTGCTCGGTTTGCGCACCGGTGACACCATTCACTGGGAGCTGCCCGGCGGTGCCTCTGCCCATCTTGAAGTGCTTGAGTTGCTCTACCAGCCGGAAGCCGCGGGCGAATACCTGCGTTAATCCCCCCCTGCACATGCGCCCTGCGCGCAGACCGGAGGATGCCATGCATCCTCTTTGTGCAATTTCACCCAATCCTCCTATTTCCCGCAAAACGGCCTTAATCCACGCTTAATCTGTTTTGGTGCCGCGGGGACGGTCATGGGTGAGACGCTGGTTATAACGCTGGTATTTCTTATTATGTTGGCGGTCATCGTCATTGCCGTGCTCTATCTTGAGCGACATGAGTAAGCGCTCAATGTCACACGACCCCGCCAGGAAACGCGTTAACCAGACCTTTGACCTTCTGCTCCGCCGCTTCCGCGGACGCCGCGCCGGGCACCAAAATCACCTTGCGGCACTCTTCTTCCCGCTTTTCGAAAATTTTGTAGGCGCGCTCAGCATCCGCCAGTGGCAGATAATGCGTCACGATCTCCTCCGGCGTCAGCAGGCCTTTTTCGATTAACGGCAGCAGCTCTCCGAGCCACGCATGAACGTGGGTTTGTCCCATTTTAAAGCTCAATCCTTTGTCAAAGGCGTCGCCAAACAGGAAGCCGTGAATAAACCCGGCATACACTCCCGGCACGCTGACCACCCCGCCGCGCCGCACGGCGGCAATGCACTGGCGCAGCGCTTTGCCGCTGCTGCCTTCAAGTTTGAGGTTGCTGAGGATCGTTTCCGTGGTGCTACCTTTAGCCTCAAAGCCCACCGCGTCAATAACCGCATCCACGCCTCGCTGGCCGGCCGTTTGCTCGATAATTTTTTCCGCGGCATCGCTGTTCTCGTCGAAGTTGATGGGGATAGCGCCGTAGCGTTCCTGAGCAAAACGCAGCCGATAGGCATGATGATCGACGATGAAAATCTGTTCTGCACCCAGCAGCCGCGCGCACGCGATGGTCAGCAGCCCGACGGGACCCGCCCCAAAGATGGCCACGCTTGAGCCTTTCTCAATCTGGGCGTTCTTGGCGGCCTGCCAGGCCGTCGGCAGGATATCCGAGAGGAACAGGGCTTTGTCATCTGACAGCAGCTGGGGCACTTTGAACGGCCCCACGTTGCCTTTCGGCACGCGAACGTACTCCGCCTGGCCGCCCGGCACGCCGCCGTAGAGGTGGCTGTAGCCAAAGAGCGCTGCCGGTGCGGGGATCTGTTTCTTGTTCAGCGCCGCGCCCTGCCCGGCGTTGGTTTTTTCACAGGCCGCAAACTGATTGATGCGGCAGAAGAAGCAGTCCCCGCAGGCTATCACGAAGGGAATAACGACCCGCTCGCCCTTTTGCAGCCCCTTCACGTCGCGGCCGCACTCGACGATTTCCCCCATAAACTCGTGCCCAAAGATATCGCCGTGCTCCACCTTCGGGATCTTGCCTCGATAGAGATGAAGATCAGAGCCGCAGATGGCCGTCGCCGTTACGCGGAGAATAATGTCATCAGGCTGTTCGATGATGGGATCGGGGACATTTTCTACCTTCACATGGTGTGGACCGTGGTAAGTGAGTGCTTTCATTCGACCTCCAGAGATGCGGGTAAGCTTCTAAAAGGGTAGCTACCCCAGGCGATCCGCCCTGGAAATATCGGTATTTAAGATTTGTCCTGGCAAAGCAAAAAAGTGCCAGACGGCTAGCAGAAACCCGTATTATTTTGTGGTTGAATGCTTTTAGCGTTTTTAAACAAGGAGAAACGGGTATGTATCAGACAATCATAATGCCGGTTGATGTTTTTGAAATGGAGCTGAGCGACAAGGCCGTACGCCACGCGGAGTTCCTGGCGCAGCAGGATGGGATCATTCATCTTTTACACGTTCTGCCGGGTTCCGCCAGCCTCAGCCTGCACCGCTTCGCCGCCGACGTGCGCCGCTTTGAGGAACATCTGCAGCACGAAGCGGAAACGCGCCTGCAAACCATGGTCGGGCACTTCAGCATCGATCCTTCACGTATTAAAACCCACGTCAGGTTTGGCAGCGTGCGCGACGTTGTGAACGAGCTGGCGGAAGAGCTGAAGGCCGACGTCGTCGTCATCGGTTCGCGCAATCCGTCGATCACCACGCATCTTTTAGGCTCCAACGCCTCCAGCGTGATCCGCCATACCCATATTCCGGTGATGGTGGTCAGATAGCGCGCATAAAAAACCCCGCTTCAGCGGGGTTTTTGCTCTCAGTACAAGTGACCAATATTGACGATGGTGCTCACCGTGTCGCCGAAGAACGTCAGTCGGCTTAATACCAGGCCCACCAGCAGGATGGCGAAAACGGCCTTCTGCATCGGCTGACGCATCATCGTCAGCGCGCAGCCTACCGCACAGCAGGCGAGGCTTCCGAGATAAAGCGGCGAGCTGAGCCACGCGTGGGCAGTCATCTTCATGATGGTTCCCCCGCTCAGCCACATCACCGGCGCGGCAATCATTAGCGCCATCAGCACCAGCACGCCATTGCGCAGGGCGCAGCCAGAGGCGTTCAGCCGCAGCAGCGGCGCGGCGGCGCAGCCCATCACCCAGACGGTGGCGAAGAACAGCATCATGGTGATGCCGTTGGCAATCGCCTGCATCGCAGGGGCGGCGTAGGTCATGCCCTGGACAACAACCAGCAGAATGCCGAACAGGGACGCCAGCAGCGCCGCGCCCTTGTTGCCTTTGGTCAGGAACGCCAGGCCAATCGTGCCGCCGTAAAGCGTTGCGCCCAGAATTTCGCGGCTCAGCCAGGCGTGCTTGAGGTTAATCAGCGCGTTATAGGCGTGCTCCGGGTGCGCCAGGTGCAGGATCGCGGCGATGGACGCCACGCCGAGGATCAGCCCCGTTATCAGCCAGTGAATGCGGTTGCCCTCAAGCTCTCCGCGCAGCGTGCGCCAGGTCAGCAGCAGCGTCATGCCGACGGACATCTGGCTCAGCACGGTGAAAATCACCAGCGGCAGTTCGTACTTTTCCATTATTTATCCCCCGGCTGTTTAGGCTGACGAGCGAGAATAAAGCGCGTTCCCGGATTGAGCTGCGGCATGCGCGGGAAGCCCGGCGGGTACTGCACCGCGTTGTTTGGCAGCGGATCGGCGTCCAGATCGATAAGCGTCAGCGCGCCCACCGGGCAGGCGTTCACGCAGGCCGGGTTCATGCCGATATCCAGACGCTCGTAGCACATGCTGCACTTCTCGGCTTTCTGCGTCTCTTCGTTAAAGCGCGGCGCGCCGTAAGGGCAGTTGCGGATGCAGTTTTTACAGCCGATGCAGCGCTCAGGGTTATGCACCACCACGCCGTCGTCGCGTTTGGTGTACGCCTCAACCGGGCAGGCCGCCAGGCAGGCCGGGTTTTCGCAGTGGTTGCAGGCCAGCGAGAAAAAGGCGCGCTCCTCGTGCGGATAAATTTCTTTATCCAGCGGGTAGACGTTGCGCCAGAAGCGTTCCGGCTCAAGCTGGTTAAAGCTTTTGCAGGCCATTGCGCATCCGCGGCAGCCAATACACTTATCACTGTTCACTAAAAATGCGCGTCTCATGCCTCTACTCCTTCATTCGCGATGAGGACAATGTCTACAAACTGGTCGTGGATCGCCGCGCCCGGCGCGCCGGTGGCCATCAGGCCCATATCGGCCGGGGTATCTTTCACCACGTTTTGCACGTTATAGCTGAGCTTGTTGAACCAGGACTCATACATCACCAGGAAATCTTCCGGCACGTTGGTGGTCACTTTGGCACGCAGCTCCACTTCACCGATCTCGTTGAATACCCGAACTTTCGCCAGGTCGCGGATACCTTTTTTCTCCGCCGCTACCGGGTGGATATAGACGAACGGCTCCGGCCAGAAGACCTGCATCCAGTCGAGGTTAACGAACTGGGAGTGCAGCCCGTACTGCAGGTGCGGCGTAAAGAGGTGGAACGGCAGCTTGCCTTCGGCAGCCGGCAGGTATTCCGGCAGCGCCTTATGGCCGTTTTTCGCACAGCGTTCGGATAAAAATTCATATTTGCCCGACGGCGTTTTGAACTTGCGATCGTGCCAGGCGGCGCTGCTCGGCATTTTGGCCTTCACCGGCCCGTCCAGCAGATCGTCCCAGGAGCTGATGCCAAACTGCTTCGCCAGCCCGTCGTTGAACTCGAGATCCAGCCATTTTTTCTGATCGACATCCTGCGGGAAGGTGCACGAACCCGGCTCCATTTTGTTGATGGTGCGGGAGAGCAGCACGGCAATATCCAGATCGCTCTTGCATTCGTACATCGGCTTGATGGCCGGCTCGTTGACCGTCAGCCAGTAGTGCCAGTAGGAAGACGAGGCGCTCCAGTGCTCGAACGTGGTGGTGACGGGCAGAACAATGTCCGCGTGCTGTACCGTCTCGTTAAAGAACTGGTCAACGCAGACGACCATCTCCAGCTTCTCGAACGCTTTTTCCATCTTGTTGCGGTCAAAGTCCTGCGCGAACGGGTTCTTACAGGCTACCCACAGCATGCGAATCGGCGGATCGTTGGCGTCCAGAATGCTCTGCGCGGTCTGGTTAAGGTTAAGCGCGCGGTCGGCGTATTTGCTCTTTTCGCCGCTGTCGCTGACGAATTCCCCGACCGGGCCTGAGGCACCTTCCATTCCGACCGATCCGACCGGCGGCTTCTGCGTCATGGCATGGTAGTTATAGCCCCAGGTTTGCAGATGGCCGTAGCGCGCGCCGCCGCCTTCTACGCCGATGTTGCCGGTCATCGCCACAAACGCATCGATCGCGCGCACGTTCGCGCCGCCGTTGACGTGGCGCTGCATGCCGTAGCCAATCCAGACGGTGGACGGCTTCACGGCGGTGAACTCTTCGGCAAGCTGACGAATGACGTCCGGGGCCAGGCCACAGATTTCAGAAGCCCACTCGACCGTCACGTTATTGAGCAGGTACTGCTCAAACTCCGGATAGCCGTGGGCATAGTTGTTCACAAAATCCTGGTCCACGCGGCCGATGTCGACCAGGTGGCGGGCCATGCCGAGCGCCAGCGCGCCGTCGGAGCCCGAGCGCACGCGCAGGTAGAGGTCGGCTTTTGCGGCGGTTTGCGAGAACAGCGGATCGATCACGACCACCTTCGCCCCTTTCTCGCGCGCCTCGTAGATGTACTTCATGGAGTGCATGGAGCACCACGCCGGGTTCGCGCCCCAAAGGATGATGTACTTGGCTTTCACCATATCTTCCGGGTCGTTACACCACATGTCGCCCATGTCGTAATGCTGCGCGTCAATGCCCGCAGGCCAGCACGGCGTACCCGCAAAGCGGGTGGTGTAGCCCAGAGAGGACATCATCCCCTCGACGGCATAGCTCATCACGCCGAGGTTGCCGGAGTATTTCGTCAGCGCCAGCCCCAGCAGGGAGCCGTCTTTCTTTTTGATCTCCAGCATTTTGCTGGCAATACGCTGCATCGCTTCATCCCAGGAGATGCGGCGCCATTTACCGCTGCCGCGCCCGTCCTGAATCATCGGATATTTAATGCGGTCCGGAGAGTAAACGCGGCGAGGATAGGTCAGCCCCTTCACGCACGGCGAGCCGTGGGTAAAGGTCGATTCGCTCGCGCCTTCAACGAAGGTGATGACATCATCCTTCACCCAGGTTTTTAAGCTACAGGTGTCATAGCAGTTACGCGGGCAGGCGTTGCGGAAGATTTTGTAGGTCTTCGGATTAAACGGAATCGGCGGCTGCGCCATCGCGCAGCGGGAGGATAATAATCCGCCGGGTAACGCGGCGACCGTGCCTAATGCAATGAGCCCCTTTAAAAAGGAGCGCCTGTTCAGTTGCCCTGTATCAATGCTCATAATATTACTCTCGCTTTTAATTCATCTAACCAATTAGTCATACGATTCGCGACCGATTTGATTGCGGAAGTTTTTGCTTTGTTATTTATTCTTTCAATAAATGTCGGCAGCCATAATTCGACATGTCCCGTCGTGAAGCGGGTTAACGCGTCATGATATTGCGGGGACTGCCTGGCATGAGCGGATAACATCACGATTAATTCCAGCTCAAAGCTAACGTGGTCATCCGGCACGCCGTTTTCATCATTAACAAACAGACCAATGCTGTGTAAAAACTCGCGTACCCCCAGGGTCGTCGGGCCCATTACCATCGGTTCATCATCGATATACACCGAGGCGTAAGGCGCAGCCAGCGGGGCCATGGGGCCGACGAAGAGTGCATTGAAATCATATTCAATATCCAGCCAGATATCGTCATGCCACTCTGCGCTTTCGGGAAGAAGCTGTCGCAAGGCCTTATTTCGGGAGGTCATTTCCGCGGCGTTAAAAAAATCACGCAGCGCCAGACCTGTAGACTCAAATAATGACAGCGCGTCATATATTGAATTGGTGAATATGTTTTTATCATTCATACGAAATGCAAATAATTATCCGCTAAAAATCTCGCAGATATTAGCAATACATTAAATATTTTCTTTGATCAAAGCGGGCAACTCGATTCTTGAAGGAAAAAATCGGAAGGAAAATCGGTAAAAAAAATAGAACTAAAAAAAAGCCGCCTCGTGGAGAGGCGGCTGTGCAGGTGTCGTCTTACTTTCTTTTATTATGCGGTTTTGGTGCGGATCAGGTAGTCGAAGGCGCTCAGCGATGCCTTCGCGCCTTCGCCCGTCGCGATGATGATCTGCTTGTACGGGACGGTTGTGCAGTCACCGGCGGCAAACACGCCCTTCACGCTGGTTTCGCATTTAGCGTCGATGATGATCTCGCCCATGCGGTTGCGCTCAATCGCGCCTTCCAGCCAGGTGGTGTTGGGCAGCAGGCCAATCTGAACAAAGATCCCCGAAAGCTGAACGCTGTGGACGTCTCCGCTTACGCGGTCGCGGTATTCCAGACCGGTCACCTTGCTGCCGTCGCCCTTCACTTCTGTCGTCTGCGCGTTCAGCACGATGTCGACGTTTTTCAGGCTGCGCACTTTGTCCTGCAGCACCTGGTCCGCCTTCATCTCTGGAGCAAACTCCAGCAGCGTCACGTGTTCAACGATCCCCGCCAGGTCGATAGCCGCCTCAACGCCGGAGTTACCGCCGCCGATCACCGCCACGCGCTTGCCTTTAAACAGCGGGCCGTCGCAGTGCGGGCAATAGGTGACGCCTTTGGTGCGATACTGATCTTCACCCGGCACGTTCATGTTGCGCCATTTTGCACCGGTGGCAATGATGATGCTCCGCGCTTTCAATACCGCGCCAGAGGCCGTTTCAATCTGGTGCAGACCTCCTTCAACCGCCGCCGGAACCAGCCTGCTGGCGCTCTGGCTGTCAATCACGTCCACGTCGTAGTCGCTAACGTGCGCCTTCAGGGCGCCTGCCAGCTTCTGACCTTCGGTCTTCGGCACGGAAATGTAGTTTTCGATGTCCACGGTGTCCAGCACCTGGCCGCCGAAACGCTCGCCCATCAGGCCGGTACGAATGCCTTTACGCGCGGAGTACACCGCCGCCGCCGCGCCCGCCGGGCCGGACCCCACGATCAGGACGTCGTAAGCATCGCGTTTGTTCAGCGCTTCCGCCGCGCGTTTTTCCGCGCCGGAATCCACTTTGGCAACGATTTCGCTCAGCGTCATGCGGCCCTGGCCAAACTCCTTGCCGTTCAAATAGACGGCCGGAACGCCCATCACGTTGCGTTCGGTGATTTCATTCTGGTACGTGCCGCCGTCAATCGCCGTATGCTTGATGCGCGGGTTAAGCACCGACATCAGGTTCAGCGCCTGCACCACGTCCGGGCAGTTGTGGCAGGAGAGCGAGTAATAGGTTTCAAACTCAAAGTCACCGTCGATATCGCGGATCTGCTCCAGCAGCGCCTGCGCCTCTTTTGACGGATGACCGCCGGTCCACAGCAGCGCCAGCACCAGCGAGGTAAATTCGTGCCCCAGAGGAGACCCCGCGAAACGCGGCCCCTGGTCGGAGCCCGGGTTGGCGATCAGGAAAGAAGGCTTGCGCACGGCCAGTGAGTTATCTTCCCTGAACGTCACCTTCGGCGACAGCTCGGCGATCTCAGCCAGCAGTTCTTTGATCTCTGCCGATTTCACGCTGTCGTCCAGCGTGGCAATCAGCTCAACGGGTTTGGTCAGTTTCTCAAGGTAGGCCTTGAGCTGGGTTTTCATGTTTGTGTCGAGCATTGTTCTTCCCTCTCTTAAAACGTCATCATGCAAGCTGCCTTATGCGGGCGGCCTGAATGCAACTTGCATCATGGTGCTGAAATAAAATGGGCGCGGGCGCGCCCATAGCTGAAACCATTTCCAGGTATTTCGCGTCAGAGCCAGGCGGCTAGCCTGTGGATCCCCGGAAGCTTACAGAAGTAAGTGACCGGGGTAAGCAGGCGACGCCATGGCAGCCATGGCGTGAAAGACGACGGAAATTTAGATCTTGCCGACCAGGTCCAAAGATGGAGCCAGCGTTGCTTCGCCCTCTTTCCATTTCGCCGGGCACACTTCGCCTGGGTGAGACGCCACGTACTGAGCGGCTTTCACTTTACGCAGCAGGTCAGACGCATCGCGGCCGATACCTTCAGCGGTAACTTCGATAGCCTGGATAATGCCCTGCGGGTCAACGACGAAGGTCGCGCGGTCTGCCAGGCCTTCATCTTCACGCATGTTGTCGAAGTTACGGGTCAGGGCGCCGGTTGGGTCGCCGATCATCGCGTATTTGATTTTCGCGATGGTTTCAGAGCTGCTGTGCCACGCTTTGTGGGTGAAGTGGGTATCGGTAGAAACAGAGTAAACGTCTACGCCCAGCTTCTGCAGCTCTTCATAGTGGTCTGCCACGTCGCCCAGTTCGGTCGGGCAAACGAAGGTGAAGTCAGCCGGATAGAAGAAGAAAACGCTCCAGCGGCCTTCGGTATCTTTCTCGGTCACTTCGATGAATTCACCGTTTTTGAACGCCTGGTTTTTAAAAGGTTTAATTTTGGTGTTAATCAAAGACATCTGTACTTCCTCCGTGTTTTCGTCGAGAGATAAGGTAACCAACTTTGTTCATCGGGGCTAATGCGTATGCTTTATCAAATCAATCAGCCAAACCTAACAACGCGATAAATGCAGGTGAAAACCCTAAACGTAAAAAGGCCGCCTCAGCGGGCGGCCCTGATACCTGAACTTCCCGCAGGTTATTCAGTGCCAGCCTAAGCTGGCGTTGCGTTGCGCTCTACATACCTTTATATCAAGGCCGTAACAGCGCGTTAATTACATCACCCAGGTGAATAATGGGCAATCCGCAACAGTAGCAATCTTGTCTATGATTACGATAGGTTTTACCGAACATGCCGCGCACAGTCCGCCCTTCGGGAACATTATTAATGAGAATTAATTACAATAGCGGATAAAAAGGGTAAAACCGACAAGCGGGAATAATAGGATGAGGAGGAAGTATAACGACGGATTATCTCTAAAAAAAAATCCTCACATTTTACGAGTAAAAATATCTTCAACTTAATTAAAGTTCTATTTCAATAATCGAGCAACGTGATATATTTAGTAAATATTCAAATAGTTTTAAGTTAGCCAATCACAAGGATTGTAAATGGTTAACCTCGAACTATAGTTACCGATTATGTACTAGAACCCGCAACGTCAGCTCACTCAGGATGAACTATGGCCAACCTTTACGACCTTAAAAAATTCGACCTCAACCTTTTAGTCATTTTTGAGTGTATTTACCAAAACCTCAGCATCAGTAAAGCGGCGGAGACGCTCTACATTACCCCTTCGGCCGTGAGCCAGTCGCTTCAACGCCTGCGCACGCAGCTGAACGATCCTTTATTCATTCGTGCCGGAAAGGGCATTACCCCCACGACGGTCGGCGTCAATCTGCATCATCATCTTGAGCAAAACCTCAACCAGATTGAGCAGACCATCAACATAATGAATGAGTCAGAGCTGAAGAAGAATTTTGTGATTTATTGTCCGCAAATTGTCGCTAAAGGACGGCTCACCGACTTTTTACGACAGCTGCTTCAGGAGGAGAATTATGAAGTTGATCAATACGATATGGTCCTTTCCCCTGAAACGGCAGAAGATCTGTTGGCCTACCGCAAAGCCGATCTGGTTTTCACCTTCGCACCGGTAAATAACCGCTCCGTGATCTGTACTCATTTTCTGCAGTTTCCGATGGTGTTAGTTGGGCGCAGCGACCATCCTCGATTCAGAGAAAACATGACGCACGAAGAGCTGCTGCAGGAGAAATTCACCCAGCTCAGAAGCCAGGAGTCCGGCATCAGAGAGTTCCAAATGCAGGTTGAAAAGCTTTTTCCGGAACGGAGTATTGCGTTTCGCAGCGACTCGTATATATCGATACTGAACGTTATTAGCACGACCGACCTATTAGGCTATGTACCCACACCTATATTTGAACAATATAAAGATAGCTTGCATTTAAAAACCGTAGATATATGTTTCAAATTACCAAAGCCGGACGTCTATATGCAATATAACCGCTCTGCATTAAACAACCGAATCTTCGCGCAGTTCATCGAAAAAATAAAACACTAGCCGCCATAATTGTTTCACAATTGTTAATCATCACATTGTGAAACAGTTCTGCACGCCATTCTTCTAAAATTCACCTTGCCGTAGAGGGTTTGTTATTACATATTGACTCGGGTAACTATCTGATTTTGGACATTCATACTCAGGAAGAGATTGAATATGTCACTCTATAAATACCCGCTCGTTCAAAACGTACTTGAAGCCTCGCAGGAGCGCATTGAGTGGTCCCTTGAAAATTTCCCCCGGGTTTGCGTCTCTTTTTCCGGGGGGAAAGATTCTACCGTTATGCTGCACCTGACGGCGCAATTAGCCCGTAAACGAAATAAAAAAATTAGCGTCCTCTTCATCGACTGGGAAGCACAATTCTCCTGCACCATCGAGCATGTTATGAACATGCGAGAAGCGTACCGGGACGTGATTGATAACTTCTTCTGGGTCGCGCTCCCGCTTACCACCCAAAACGCCCTTTCCCAGTACCAGCCTGAATGGCAGTGCTGGGAACCGGGGGCAAAATGGGTGCGCCAACCTCCGGCGGAGGCTATTACCTCCCCTGACTATTTCGATTTCTATCAACCGGGCATGACCTTCGAGGAGTTTGTCCGTTCATTTTCCGACTGGTTTGCCAGCAATCGCCCTGCCGCCGTCATGATCGGCATTCGCGCGGACGAGTCCTATAACCGCTTTTTGACCATCGCCAACGCGCGCAAGCAGCGGTTTGCCGACGATAAGCCCTGGACGACCGTCGCACCCGGCGGGCACGCATGGTATCTCTATCCCATCTACGACTGGAAAACGGCCGATCTGTGGACCTGGTTCGCCAAAACCGGCAATAGCTATAACCCGCTGTATGACCTGATGTTTCAGGCGGGCGTCCCTCCGCGCTACATGCGCATCTGTGAACCGTTTGGCCCAGAGCAGCGCCAGGGGCTGTGGCTTTATCACGTCATTGAACCCGATCGCTGGGCCGCCATGTGCGAGCGCGTCAGCGGCGCACGAAGCGGCGGCATCTATGCAGGCCAGGATAACCATTTCTACGGGCACCGCAAAATCCTCAAGCCCGAGAGCCTCAGCTGGAAAGAATATGCCCTGCTGCTGCTCGACAGCATGCCGCAAAATACGGCGGAACATTACCGCAATAAAATCGCCGTTTATTTGCACTGGTACATCAATAAAGGCATGCCCGATATTCCAGATACCCAGGACGGCGATATCGGTTCAAAAGACATTCCCTCCTGGCGACGCATTTGCAAGGTCCTTCTCAATAACGACTACTGGTGCCGGGCATTATCCTTTAGCCCCAACAAGCCAAAACACTACAAGCGCTACAGCGACCGGATTAAATTGAAACGTAAGGAATGGAATATATTATGCAACAGCGACTGATCGACGAAATGAAAATATATCTTCAGTCACTTCCTGAAACGCAGCGAATTGACGCCATCAACGCCTTTCGTCAGGCGATACATGAAACCAGCCCTTTTCGCGAGCAGCCCGTTGACTGCGTGCTGTGGATCAAACAGGACGATATAACCGCCAATGACTACAACCCGAATAACGTCGCGCCGCCGGAAAAGCGATTATTGAGCAAATCCCTCGAGCTGGACGGCTTCACCCAGCCGATTGTCGTCACGGAAAGCGAAGCGCAGCATTATGAAATTATCGACGGCTTTCATCGCCACGAAATTGGCAAAAACAGAGCCACGCTAAAACGGCAGCTAAAGGGGTATTTACCCGTTACCTGCCTGCGAAAAGACCGTCAGGATAAATACAACCGCATGGCGGCGACGATTCGCCACAACCGCGCCCGAGGACGGCACCAGATCCACGCGATGTCGGAGATTGTGCGCGAACTTGTGCAGCTCGGCTGGGACGATGTGAGGGTGGGAAAAGAGCTGGGCATGGACAGCGACGAAGTGCTGCGCCTGAAGCAGATTAACGGCCTGCTGGAGCTATTTGCAGACCGTCGCTACTCACAGGCCTGGACGGTAAAATAGTCAGAGCGTATTCAGGCGCTCTGCCGCCGCGAGAAGCGTCGATTCCTGCTTCGCGAAGCACAGGCGAATCAGCCTGTGCGGGAAGGGATCGGCGCAGAATACCGACAGCGGGATCGCCGCAACCCCAACCTCTTTCGTCAGCCACTGGCAAAAGCTCACGTCGTCCAGATCGGAAATGGCGCTGTAGTCGGCCAGCAGGAAGTAGGTGCCTTCGCACGGCAAAATCTCAAGGCGGCTCTGGCTTAATGCACTAACGAAGCGATCCCTGCGCGCGCGGTAAAAATCCGGCAGCTCGCGATAATGCTCCGGCTGCGCGCGCAGCATATCCGCCAGCGCCAGCTGCGCCGGCGTGTTCACCGCAAAGGTTAAATACTGATGCACCTTTCGCAGCTCCGCGCTGATGGCCGAAGGTGCAACGCAGTAGCCCACCTTCCAGCCGGTCATGTGGTAGGTTTTGCCAAAGGATGAGACGGCGACGGCGCGCTCGCGAAGCTGCGGATGTGCCAGCACGCTGGCATGCCCTTCCTTTGCAAAACAGATGTGCTCATACACCTCATCGCTCAGGACATAGATCTCGCGCTCGGCAATCGCCTGCCATAGCGCGGCGAAGTCCGCTTTCTGCCACACCGTGGCGGACGGGTTGTGCGGCGTGTTCAGAATGACAAGACGGGTTTTGTCGCTCAGCTGCGCGGCAAACGCCTGCCAGTCCGGGCGGAAATGCGGCGGCTGAAGCGCGATGCGTTTCACTACGCCGCCGGAAAGTTCTACCGCAGGCGCGTAGCTGTCATAGCTCGGGTCAAAGCAAATGACCTCATCACCGCTTCGCACCAGCGCGGTAATCGCGGCATACAGCGCTTCTGTTGCCCCCGCCGTCACCGTGATGTCGCTGTTTGCATCCGGCCTGTGGCCGTAAAGTTCCGCGGTTTTATCGGCAATCGCTTCCCGCAGCGCCTGCACGCCGGTCATCGGCGCATACTGGTTTGCGCCCTGCGCCACGTGATGCGCCAGGCGCTCCTGCAGATAGGATGGACCATCAAAATCCGGGAACCCCTGCGAAAGATTGATGGCGTTATGCTGCTGAGCCAGCGCGCTCATCCGGGTAAAGATGGTTGTGCCTAAATCAGGAAGCTTACTTTTTGGAATCAATGGGTTGTTGCTCATTGCGCTGCGCCTGTTTGTAATACTTATGTTGCTGCCACTATAACACGATGTTACTCTTTGGCAATCAAGACGCTTAGACGTCTAAACGATATAAATATTCCTGGCCGGGAGGGTAAAGGAAAATGACGGACAACCTGCAGCTTGCACATCTGGTCGACGCCTGCCGCTGGATCGGCGCCAAAGGCTGGGCGCCCGCCACGGGCGGAAATATGTCGATACGTCAGGACGCGCGCCTGTGCTGGCTTAGCGAATCCGGCAAGGACAAGGGCAGCCTGACGACCGACGATTTTCTCCAGGTCGAGATCGCCACCAACCGCGCGCCGTCCGGCCGCAGGCCGTCGGCAGAAACCGGGCTGCATACCCTGATCTATCGCCTATTCCCGGAGGCCAACGCCGTGCTGCACGTTCACACGGTTAACGCCACGGTGCTCTCCAGGCTGGTGAAAGAGGATGAACTCCACCTCAGCGGCTTTGAGATGCAAAAATCCCTCGCCGGGCAGACCACGCATCGGGATACGGTGGCTATCCCGGTCTTTGACAACGACCAGGACATCGACGCCCTCGCCGCCCGAATCGCCCGCTCCGCGCAGGCGCGCCCGTTTAATTATGGTTTTCTTCTGCGCGGCCATGGCTTAACCTGCTGGGGGCGCGACGTGGCTGAAGCCCGCCGTCACCTGGAAGGATTAGAGTTTTTATTCGAATGCGAGATGCGTTTACGACAACTGGAGAGAGTATGATTCGCGCGATTGTGACGGATATTGAAGGGACCACCAGCGATATTCGTTTTGTCCATAACGTTTTGTTCCCCTACGCGCGCGCGCGTCTGGCGGCGTTTGTCACCGCCCAGCAGTACGCCGAGCCGGTCAAATCAATTCTGGACAACCTGCGCGATGAAATCAGCAATCCGAACGCCTCCACGGGTGAGCTTATCGACGCGCTGTTTGCGTTTATGGATGAAGACCGAAAATCCACGGCGCTGAAGGCGCTGCAGGGCATCATCTGGCACGACGGCTACGTCAACGGCGACTTTACCGGCCACCTCTACCCGGACGTCCTGCCCGCGCTGGAAAAATGGAAGTCGCAGGGTATTGATCTCTATGTTTATTCCTCCGGTTCCGTTGCCGCGCAGAAACTGCTATTTGGCTACAGCGACGAAGGTGATATTACTCATCTGTTCAGCGGCTATTTTGATACGCGCATCGGCGCCAAGCGCGAGGTGCAGTCCTATCAGAACATCGCGGCGCAAACGGGCATTGCCCCGTCGCAGATCCTGTTCTTGTCCGACATTCACCAGGAGCTGGACGCCGCCGAGCAGGCCGGCTTTCGCACCCTGCAGCTGATTCGCGGTGACGACGACGGCGCAAGCCATCATCACCAGGTCCACCAGTTTGACGAGATTAATCCGGAGCAGATCCCTTCATGAGCGCATTGACCCTCTATTCCGACAAAGACGCCAGCCAGCCCCAGTGGCACAGCACCGACGCCGATGAAATCGCCCAAAAGCTTAACGCCAGAGGCGTGCGCTTCGAGCGCTGGGCGGCGGATCGTGATTTAGGCCGCGATCCCGCGCCGGAGACGGTGATCGACGCCTATCAGCACGCGATCGACAGGCTAGTCGCGGAGAAAGGCTATCAAAGCTGGGACGTCATTAGCCTGCGCGCCGATAACCCGCAGAAAGAAGCGCTGCGCGCGAAGTTCCTGAACGAACACACCCACGGCGAAGACGAAGTGCGTTTCTTCGTGGAAGGTGCGGGGCTGTTCTGCCTGCACATTGGCGATGAGGTGTACCAGGTTCTGTGCGAGAAGAACGACCTGATTTCGGTGCCCGCCGGCACGCCGCACTGGTTTGATATGGGCTCCGAGCCGAACTTTACCGCCATTCGCATCTTCGATAACCCCGAAGGATGGATCGCGCAGTTTACCGGTGATGCGATCGCGGATGCGTATCCAAAGCTGGCATAGGTAAAAGCAAAACGGCAGCTATAGCTGCCGTTTTTAGTGTTTGCTCCCTCTCCCTGTGGGAGAGGGTCGGGGTGAGGGCATCAGGCCGCTGGAGCTTCAACGCTCCAGCCCCTTCATATACCCCACCAGCTGATCCAGCACAATCCCCCACCCTTCGTGGAAGCCCATCTGCTCGTGCTGCTCGCGGATTTCCTTCGTCGCATGACGCGCAATCGCCGTGTAGCGCGTTTTCCCCTCCCCGACGTCTTCCAGCAGCAGGATCGCGGTCATAAACGGTTTTTCGGCAGGCTTCCAGCCTTCGGTATAGCCGTCGGTGAATACCAGCTTTTTACCCGGGTCAATCTCCAGAAATACGCCCCGGTTGTCCATCCGCTGGCCGTCCACCTCAAATACGGTGTTGAAACGCCCGCCGACGCGCAGGTCGAGATCGCATTCGGTCACCTTATGGGGAGCGGGAATAAAGAAGTTTTTTATGTGCTCCGGCGTAGTCCAGCAGAGCCACAGCAGGTCGCGCGGGGCGTCCACCACGCGCTCCAGTTTTAAGTCTGTTTCAGGATCAAGCGTCACGATACTGTCCTCGAAAAGGAACCCTCTGAAAGGATAGCCCGGGTCAGGCAAATTTTCCCGACGCCACCTCTTCAGGCGTGACCACGCCCGTATCAAGGACCCATCCGCTTATCAGCGCCGCTGGCGTCACGTCGAACGCCGGGTTGTAAACCCGCGCGTTTTCCGGCGCCCACTGCACCGCGCCAAAGCTTCCGGCCACGCCCGTCACCTCACCGGCGGCGCGCTGCTCAATCGGGATCGCCTCGCCGTTCGGGCAGCCAGGGTCAAGCGTGGTCTGCGGCGCGGCAACGTAGAACGGAATACCGTGGAATTTCGCCAGCACCGCCAGGGAATAGGTGCCAATTTTGTTCGCCACGTCGCCGTTGGCGGCGATGCGATCGGCCCCGACCCACACGGCGTCTACCTGCCCTTTTGCCATCAGGCTGGCGGCCATAGAGTCGGTGATGAGCCGATACGGCACGCCCAGCTCGCCCAGCTCCCACGCGGTCAGCCTGCCGCCCTGCAAGAGCGGACGGGTTTCATCCACCCAGACGTTGCTAACGTTACCCTCATGATGCGCGCGAGCAATCACGCCCAGCGCCGTTCCGACGCCCGCGGTCGCCAGCCCGCCGGTATTACAGTGGGTCAACAGGCGGCTGCCGGGCTTCACCAGCGCGCTACCCGCTTTCGCAATCGCGTCGCAAAGCTGTCTGTCTTCCTCAATCAGGCGCAGCGCTTCGGCCACCAGGGCCGGAACATACTCTTCCTGCCACAGCGCCTGCTTCATGCGGTCGAGATTGTTCATCAGGTTCACCGCCGTCGGGCGCGAGGCGCGCAGCGTTTCCAGCGCCGCCGCCAGCGCGTCGCGGCTGTCGCCGTTTTCCGCCATCAGCGCCAGCAGCAGGCTTGCGGAGAGGCCAATCAGCGGCGCGCCGCGCACGCGCAGGGCGTGAATATGGCCCACCAGCGCCTCGACGCTGGAGGCGTCCAGCCAGCGTTTCTCCTGCGGAAGCGCCTGCTGATCGAGAATAAAGAGCTGATTATCCGCCACCCGCAGGCTGGTCGTCTGTAATGTCTGCATGTCGTTAATTCTCTGTTGCGTTGTTGTAGCACATTGTGTCAGGATGAAATCCAGATGTATAGACGTCTACATGTCTTTAATTAGCAAAACGCGCGAGGAGCAGGCCATGTCGCAATACCGTACCTTTACCGCCCAGGACGCCGTGGAGTATGCCAGGCAGTTCGGCGGCGTTGATAACCCATCATCGCTGGTGGAGGCGCAGGAGGTGGGCGACGGCAACCTCAATCTGGTATTCAAGATTTTCGACAGCGCAGGCGCCAGCCGCGCGATCGTCAAGCAGGCGCTGCCCTACGTGCGCTGCGTCGGCGAATCCTGGCCGCTGACGCTGGACCGCGCGCGGCTTGAGGCGCAAACGCTGGTCGAGCACTATCGGCACAGTCCGCAGCACACGGTGAAAATCCACCACTTTGACCCGGACCTGGCGGCGATGGTGATGGAAGATCTCTCCAGCCACCGCATCTGGCGCGGCGAGCTGATTAAGAATGTCTATTACCCGCAGGCCGCTCGCCAGCTGGGTGAATATCTTGCCCACGCGCTGTTCCACACCAGCGACTTTTATCTGCACCCGCACGAGAAAAAGGCGCAGGTGGCGCAGTTCATCAACCCGGAGATGTGCGAGATCACCGAGGATCTGTTCTTCAACGATCCGTATCAGATCCACGCGCGCAACAGCTACCCGGCCGAGCTGGAAAACGACGTAGCCGCCCTGCGCGACGACGCGCAGCTGAAGGTTGCGGTAGCCTCCCTGAAGCATCGCTTCTTCTCACAGGCCGAAGCGCTGCTGCACGGCGATATTCACAGCGGGTCGATCTTCGTGGCGGAAGACAGCCTGAAGGCCATCGACGCCGAGTTCGGCTACTTCGGTCCGATTGGCTTTGATATCGGCACCGCCATCGGCAACCTGCTGCTGAACTTCTGCGGCCTGCCGGGACACCTCGGCATCCGCGATGCCGCCGCCGCCCGCGAGCAGCGCCTGACCGACATCCAGGAGCTTTGGCACGCTTTTGCCGAACGCTTCCAGGCGCTGGCAAGCGAAAAAACGCGCGACGCCGCGCTCGCCGCGCCGGGCTATGCCTCCGCGTTTCTGAAAAAAGCGTGGACGGACGCCGTTGGCTTTTGCGGTACCGAGCTGATCCGCCGCAGCGTCGGGCTATCGCACGTGGCCGACATCGACACCATTCAGGACGAAGCAATGCGCCATGAGTGCCTGCGCCACGCCGTTACGCTCGGCAGAGCGCTGATTATGATTGCCGATCGCATCGATAGCGTAGAAGAGCTGGTGGCGCGGGTGCGGCAGTACAGCTGAGTGCTTTACTCCCTCAGCCCCCCTGGGAGAGGGCAAGAGTGAGGGGTTCAGGCAGCACTCCCCCCCAACGTCCTGCGCGCCGCGTTTGAGAAAGTGGAATCCTTCCCCCGTTAATCGCGCCGACCGTCTATACCTAATGATGATTCTCCCCCTTCCCAACACGAGGTCATCATGCAGATCGATTTAACAGGTAAGAAAGCGCTGGTTACCGGTGCCAGCCGCGGGCTGGGCCGCGCCATTGCCCTTTCGCTGGTAAAGGCCGGGGCCGACGTGGTCATTACGTATGAAAAATCTGCCGATAAGGCGCAGGCGGTCGCCGAAGAAATAAAAGCGTTGGGGCGGCACGGCGAGGCCATTCAGGCCGACAGCGCCAGCGCCCAGGCGATTCAGGATGCCGTAACCCATGCGGCGCGCTCCCTCGGCGGGCTGGACATTCTGGTCAACAACGCCGGGATCGCGCGCGGCGGCCCGCTGGAGACCATGACGCTGGCTGACATCGACGCGCTGATCAACGTCAACATCCGCGGCGTGGTGATCGCCACCCAGGCGGCGCTCGTTCACCTTTCGGACGGCGGGCGAATCATCAACATCGGCAGCTGTCTGGCAAACCGCGTGGCGATGCCGGGTATTGCCGTCTATTCGATGACCAAATCGGCGCTCAACTCCCTCACCCGCGGGCTGGCGCGAGACCTCGGGCCGCGCGGCATCACGGTCAATCTCGTGCATCCCGGCCCGACGAACAGCGATATGAACCCGGAAGACGGTGAACAGGCCGACGCGCAGCGCCAGATGATTGCCGTCGGCCATTACGGCCAGCCGGAAGACATCGCGGCGGCAGTCACGTTTCTTGCCAGCCCGGCCGCCGGGCAGATCTCCGGCACGGGGCTGGACGTGGACGGCGGTTTGAACGCCTGATCGCATATTTTCTGCACGCCTCTGCCGCCCGGCAGAGGCGTTTTCGAGCCGCCTCGACGGTTTGCGTTTTGCCGCTTTCTCCCGCGCGCTGCCCGCCCTACAGTGAACATAAGAAATTCGGAATTTATCTAATAGTCTTATTATTTCCTTATATTTTATGTGGGCGTACAGTGGAGGTACGGATGAAGATTGTCTGGTCTAATGGTGCAAAAAAGGCTTTTTCCAAAATTGACGAGCGGTATCAGCGCCGCATTGAGGTAAAGCTTACCGAGCTGGATGACCGCTCGGCTCCCCGGCCCGATATCAAAAAAATATCGACGACAGAAAATCATTTCCGGTTACGCGTAGGCGATTACCGAATCGTCTATACGCTTCGGGACGATCCCGATGACCATTGTTATGTTCTGGCCGTCAAGCGCAGAACATCAACAACTTACCTGCACGAGGAGAAAGCCACCTATGGCTGTTCAGCTAATTAAGGACGATAACGGAAAAACGCAGTACGTGGTTATTCCTTATCACGAATACTTCCGCATGTGCTTGCAGATGGCTGAGATCGACGACGAAACTGACGACGATCTGGAGGATATTGAGGTCGAACACGATAGTCTGGATGACGTTGAATTGCCAGGTGAGGTGTGCAGCATTATGACCTGGCAGAACGTCAGCCTGCAGGCCGCGTGGCGTATCCATTGCGGGTTATCACAGCAGGAGGTCGCGGAGAAACTCGGCATCACCCAGTCCGCCGTGTCGCAGCTTGAAGCCCTCGACTCCCGCCCGCAAAAGCGCACCCGCGAAAAGCTGGCGGCCATTTACGGCTGTAAGCAGGAGCAAATCAGCCTCTATTTACCGAAAGAGGGTTAACAGCACTTCGCGCCGCCCTTGCCGCCGTAGCGCGCCTCCTGGCGTTCGCGGAAAAATTCTTCGTAGGTCATCGGCGTCTGGTCCGGGTGGGTAACGCGCATATGCTCGACGTAGTTGTCGTAGTCCGGCACGCCGATCATCATTTTGGCGGCCTGTCCCAGGTATTTACCTGCTTTGGAAAGGGTGTCGAACATAGGTCGTTTCTCGTTTGTGTCCCCCTAACCCTACCCCTCTCCCCAAAGGGGAGAGGGAACTTATAACACTGGGATGAGGGGTTTGGTTATGTTAATGCGCCCCTTTGGCCTGGGTCACAATCTCGTTCAGGTTTTCCGGCATCGGCTCATACGGCGTCTCTTTCGCCGTCGGTTTGTCGACTTTCAACGCCGCCAGCGCGGTCTTCAGAGAATACAACGCCAGCACCACAACCACCACCATAAAGAAGATGGTTAACCCGGCATCAAGACGGTTGTTGAACACCAGCTGCGACAGCTGGGATTCGGTGTACTGCGCCGGGATCTTGCCGCTGTCGATCATCGCCTGGAACTTGTTGGCAATTGCCAGGAAGCCGACCTTGTTATCCGGGCTAAACGCCTTTTGCCAGCCCGCGGTCAGGGTACAGATCAGCAGCCACGCGGTTGGCACCAGCGCCACCCACGCGTAGCGCTGGCGCTTCATCTTGAACAGCACCACCGCGCAGAGCATCAGCGCCATGCCCGCCAGCATCTGGTTGGCGATGCCGAACAGCGGCCACAGGGTGTTAATGCCGCCCAGCGGGTCAACAACGCCCTGATGCAGGAAGTAGCCCCACGCCAGCACGCACAGCGCCGTCGCCAGCAGGTTCGCCGGAAGCGAATCGGTGCGCTTGAGGTTGGGCGAAATTACCCCCAGCAGATCCTGGAGCATAAAGCGCGCCGCGCGCGTGCCCGCGTCCACCGCCGTCAGGATGAACAGCGCTTCAAACAGGATGGCGAAGTGATACCAGAACGACACGTCCATCAGCCCGCCGAGCGCGCCGTGCAGAATGTAGGCCATCCCCACCGCCAGCGTCGGCGCGCCGCCCGCGCGGGAGATGATCGACTGCTCGCCCACTTCGTTCGCAATGTGCGTTAGCGTTTCAGGGGTAATGGCAAAGCCCCAGCCGCTCACCACCTGCGCGGCAGATGCCACCACGTCAACGGTTCCGGCAGGCGCCAGCACCGCCATCGGGCTGTTCATCGCGAAGTAGACGCCCGGGTCGATAATGCAGGCGGAGACCAGCGCCATAATCGCCACGAAGGACTCCATCAGCATGCCGCCGTAGCCGATCAGGCAGGCCTGATTTTCATTCGCCAGCATCTTCGGCGTGGTGCCCGAGGCAATCAGCGCGTGGAAGCCGGAGACCGCCCCGCAGGCAATGGTGATAAACAGGAACGGGAACAGGTTGCCGGTCCAGACCGGGCCGGTGCCGTCAATGAACTTGGTCAGCGCGGGCATGGTCAGGGTCGGGCGCATAATCAGAATGCCGATCGCCAGCCCGACGATAGTGCCGATTTTCAGGAAGGTCGAGAGGTAGTCACGCGGGGCCAGCAGCAGCCACACGGGCAGTACGGCGGCGACGAAGCCGTAGCCCACCAGCATCCACGTCAGCTGTACGCCGGTAAAGTCAAACCACGGCGCCCAGGTCGGACTTTCCGCTACCCAGCCGCCGGAGATGATCGCGAACACCAGGAAGACCAGGCCGATGACGGACACTTCGCCAATGCGGCCCGGGCGCAGATAGCGAATGTAGATCCCCATAAACAGCGCCAGCGGAATGGTAAAGGCCACGGTGTAGGTACCCCACGGGCTGTGGGTCAGCGCTTTCACGACGATCATCGCCAGCACCGCGAGGATGATCACCATGATCATAAAGGTCGCCACCAGCGCGATCACGCCCGCGGTCGCCCCCATCTCCTCTTTCACCAGCTCGCCGAGAGAACGCCCGTCGCGGCGGGTGGAGACGAACAGCACCATAAAGTCCTGCACCGCCCCCGCCAGCACTACGCCCGCCAGGATCCAGATCATCCCCGGCAGATACCCCATCTGCGCCGCCAGCACCGGCCCCACCAGCGGGCCCGCGCCGGCGATGGCCGCAAAATGGTGACCGAACAGCACTTTTTTATCCGTCGGCACGTAGTCCAGCCCGTCGTTATGGCGCACGGCAGGCGTCATGCGCGTCGCGTCAACGCCCAGGACGTTCTTCGCGATATAGCGGCCGTAAAAACGATACGCGATCAGATAAATACAGACCGAGGCGACCACAATCCACAGTGCGTTAATCTGTTCGCCCCGGTTAAGGGCGATATAGCCCAAGGCAAAGGCTCCCACAACGGAGAGCCCTGCCCATAAAAGGTATTTCCCTGAGTTGTTCATAGTTGTTGTCCGTTGTAGTGGAACAGTGAGATGTTACATTTTGTTTCTAGAACAACCGCTAAAATTTAACAACCTTGAAACGCAATAATGCGTGGTCAAACCAGACATTTACACCACAGTGTTAAGCCGATCACTTTCGCTCTTCCCCCGCGCCGTCGCCGGTCACATTTTTGTCTTTTTCATCCCGTGACGCCGTTACGAAATGATTTGCATCATCTTTTTTGGGCAAAACATCGCCAGAATGAGCCTGCGCACCCGCGCATTTACAAGGAAAAGGATATGAAAAGTTCAGAACCTCAGGAGTATAAGGTCGGGCCCGGCGCGTACTTTGCGCTGGCTTTTGCTGCCGTTTTCTTCTCCGGCCTGCTGGGCGGAAAAGAGTGGTACGGCGTGTTTGATTTCACCACCCTCAACGGCGCGTTCGGCAAGGTGGTCAGCAAGGCCAGCCTCGACGACGGCGCGTTAACCACCGCAACCAGCGCCTTTCGCGGCGCGGGCGGCAGCGGCGCAATGGACGGATTTCTGTTCGCGCTCGGGCTGATCCCGGCGGTTATGTTTGCGCTCGGCATGATCAACGTGCTGGAGCACTACGGCGCGCTGCGTGCGGCGCGCAAGCTATTAACCCCGCTGCTGCGCCCGCTGCTGGGCATTCCCGGCACCGCCGGCCTGGCGCTGATCGGCAGCCTGCAAAGCACCGACGTTGGCGCGTCGCTCACGCGCAACCTGGCCGACGAAGGGCAGATTAGCGAAACGGAAAAAGACGTCTTCGCCATGTTCCAGTTTTCGGCTGGCGCGATGATCACCAACTTCTTCTCGTCGGGGGCGATCCTCTTTACCCTCGTCGCCGCTGACGGCACCGCGGCGGTTCCGGCCTCAATAGGCGGCTGCATCGCCGTGATGTTTATTATGAAAATCGTTGGCGCAAACCTGCTGCGCCTGATCCTGACGTTTACTGGAAAATCCGCCGCCGTGAAGCAAGGAGAAGCCGCATGAGTGCGCCACAATCGAACCCCGTTATTACCGATGTCTTCGTTGAGGGCGCACGTAAGGGCTGGGGCATCGCCACCAGCAGCACCCTGCCCAACGTGGTGATGGCGTTTATCATCATCAAGGCGCTGGAAATCACCGGCGCGCTGAAAGGGCTCGGCATGATCTTCGCGCCGCTGATGGGGCTGTTTGGCCTGCCGGGCGAAGCGGCCGCCGTGCTGATTGGCGGCTGGATGTCGATGGGCGGCGGCATCGGCGTGGCGATTGGCCTGTTTGATAAAGGCATTCTGACCGGGGAACACTTAGCCATTCTCGCCCCTGCGATCTACCTGATGGGCTCGCAGGTGCAGTACCTGGGCCGCATCCTCGGCGTGATCGGCACCCGCGCCAAACGCATTCCGCTGATGATCGCCCTTTCGGTGATCAACGCTTTCTTAGCCATGCTGCTGATGCGCATTATTCTCTGAACAGGACGTAACCATGAATCTTGACCACTATATTGAAGAGCTTAAAACCCTGGTGAACGTGGACTGCGGCACCCAGACCATCGACGGCGTTGCCACCGTGGCGGGCATCATGCAGGCGCTCTGGCAGCGCGAGGGCTGGCACGCCGAGCAGATCGATTTGGGCGAGAAGGTTGGCCCCGGCGTGTTCGTCAGCAACAGGCCAAAGGCCGAGCGGTTCGACGTGCTGCTGGTTGGCCATCTTGATACCGTATTTGCCCCCGGCACCGTGGCCGAACGACCCATGAGCGAAGACGCTACCCGCCTGTACGGCCCCGGCGTGTCCGATATGAAAAGCGGGCTGCTGAACATCCTGTGGGCGATGCGCGAGCTGGACGCCGCCGATAAGGATCGGCTGGCGATTGCGGTCGCGATGAACCCGGACGAAGAGACCGGATCGGTTTACTCCCACGCGTGGATCGGCGAGCTGGCTAAGCGCTCGCGCCGCGTGCTGGTGTGCGAAGCGGCGCGCGCCGACGGCTCGCTGGTCAAAGCGCGTAAAGGCATGGCGGGCTACCACCTCACCTTCAGCGGCGTGGCGGCGCACGCGGGCAACGATCCGGAAAAAGGCCGCTCGGCGATTACCGCGCTGGCGCACGCCGTGACCGCCATTAACGCGCTGACCGACTGGGATCGCGGAACCACGCTGAACGTCGGGGTCATCCGCGGCGGCAGCGCGGCCAACGTGGTGGCGGACAGCGCCTTTGCCGAGCTCGACGTGCGCTTCTGGGAGAACGACGAATACGAGCGGGTGAATCAGGCGCTGGGCGCGCTGTGCGAAAAAGGCTTTTTAGAGGGCGTAACCACCTCGCTGACGCGCGTCAACCACAAGCCGGCAATGGCGGCGAGTGAAGCCACGCAGCAGCTGATGCAGCTCGTCGAGCAGGCGGGTAAAGAAGAAGGGATCGCCATCACCTGGCAGGCGGTCGGCGGCGGCAGCGACGCTAACCACACCGCCGCGCTCGGCATTCCGACCCTCGACGGCTTAGGGCCGATTGGCGCGGGCTTCCACAGCCCGGCGGAGTGGCTGGATAAGGCGTCGATTGAACCGCGGATTCGGTTGCTAAAACGGATTGTGTCGATGCTGTAATAAATCTCACCGGGCCTTAACATGGCCCGGTGATCATTTAACAAACAACGGTAAATACTTTACATGTTAAATTATTACTCTTCCCCTACAAAAATACCGGCATAAGGTAAAGGTATTGAGGGACAATGTACTTATACATAGCTATAATTTCTTATACTCACGGCTAATGAGTGTTTTCTTCTCATCAAAGTTTAAAATCAGCATTAAAGAATTGTTATAACTTACAGGAACAACAGCATAAATCGCCATCCCCTTTGTTTTTGAAAAATATAGCCATCGATTTTCATCATTATAATTTGCTGGGGTAGTAGGTGCTCCAAGAATTAATAAGACATCCTTTTTCGTCGTTTTCCCAGGAACTAATTTTTTAAGTAATTCCTCTTTAGAATACTTACTAACATTTCCTTCTTGAGTGCGATCGATATTACCAACACATCCATTTAGAGTGCAAATTACAAAAAAACCCAGGATAATTAGCGATATTTTTTTCAACATAATTTTATTTGTATTTATAACCATTGTAACTTTTTATTTTTTCGTCGAGATAAATCTGATTAACATCATCATACTTCAAATGCGTGGCATACAAGACGCAATAGCCTGTTTTATCAGTTATCGAGAGCCTAAACTCATATGTTTCTCCTTTTTGAGGAATAAAGGTGTGCCCCACATCGCTACAACCATAATAATATTTAAATCCAACCCGCGTTGGCGTCCCCGCATAAACTTTGGCATCATAATATGTTTCTTTATAACGCTCAGGATCGTTACTTACCTTAGGAAACCCCATGTCATGAGTTGGTCTTAAAATTACTAAGCTGGTGTAATCAACCGCTCCAGGCTTATTACCAAACTGACTAATAGTAAACCCAGGCGGGTTACCAATCATCCTCACATTAGCCGTATTTTCCTCTGATTCTGGCGGAGAAATATAAGGAACCTTCCCCCAATAAGTTGCACACCCAGATAATATTATGGTTACAGAAAACAATCCTGTAATATACCCTATCGATTTCATTGAAAATTCCCTTCATATAATTCCTGCGCGCAGGATAATCATAACGAGTCTTCTTGGCTATCGATATTGTATGTTCGGGATGTATTTTAGGAAAATTTTGCTCACAAATCCATCAGCATGAAAAGCATTTCAACTCACTATGATTCATCTATAGCGAGTTATTCTCATATAGGGCCAACCCCAGCAGCACCGTGCTCAACCAGCAGGTATAGCACCACCTTTCCTGCTCGTCGAACGTCACAATATCCTGGCGCTGGCTGGTACGCCCCAGATGTAGCGGCTGGCACATACTGTACTCGGCATTCCGACCCTCGATGGCTTAGGGCCGATTGGCGCGGGCTTCCACAGCCCGGCGGAGTGGCTGGATAAGGCGTCGATTGAACCGAGGATTCGATTACTTAAACGCGTAGTCTCTATGCTTTAATTTTGCACCATACCGTTCCCTCTCCCCGCGGGAGAGGGTTAGGGTGAGGGCAATAGGCCGCACAAAACTACCCCAGCACCATCGTACTTAACCGACAGGTACAGCACCGCCTGCCCTGCTCGTCGAACACCACAATCTCCCAGCTCTGGCTGGTACGCCCCAGATGCAGCGGCTGACACACGCCGCGCACTTTTCCCTGCGACACCGCCCGGTGGTGCGTGGCGTTCAGTTCGGTGCCTACCACGCTTTGCCCGTCGCGCGTCATCAGAAAACCGGCCATTGACCCCAGCGTTTCCGCGAGCGCCGCGGAGGCGCCGCCGTGCAGCAGGCCAAACGGCTGATGGGTGCGCGCGTCCACCGGCATCTCCGCTTCCAGCGTCTCGTCGCCGATGCGGGTATAAACGATGCCGAGATGCGCCACCATCGTGTTCAGGCTGGTGGCGTTGAGCTCCTCAAGGGATAAATGCCGTTTCCAGATCATCTTACGCCCCCAGCGTGGAGCCGCCGTCCACGACGATATCCTGCAGGGTAATATGGCTGGCGGCGTCCGACGCGAGGAACAGCACGGTGCTGGCAATCTCCTGCGGACGGGCGATTTTGCCGAGCGGAATGCCGAGCTTGAACTGCTCGCCAAAGCCGCGAATGCGCTGCTGTTCCGCGTCGTCGCGGGTCCACAGGGTGCGCTGCATGTCGGTGTCCGTTGAGCCCGGCGATACCAGGTTACAGCGCACGCCGCTGCCCGCCAGCTCCAGCCCGACGGTCAGCGCCAGGCTTTTGAGCGCAGCCTTCGACGCGCCGTAGGCGCTCATGCCGATGCGCGGGGTGTGCGCCGCGTCGGACGCCACGGTAACGATCGCCCCGCCCTGCTGGCGGCGAAACTGGCCCATCGTCTGCTGGAAGAGGTTAAACGCGCCGCCAACGTTGACCGCAAAGGTCTGCTGCCAGTCCTCCTGCGTAAGCTGCTCCGTCGCCCCCATGCGCAGAATGCCCGCCGCGTTGACCAGCACGTCCAGGCGCTCGACGCGGCCAAGCAGGCGCCCGCAAACGTCGCGGACCTGCACGGCGTCCGCCACGTTCAGCGTTTCGGTTGCGAACGGGTAATCGTCCAGCGGGAAGGCCAGGTCGAACCCGGTCACCCGCGCGCCCGCCTCGCTAAACGCCCGCGCGGTCGCGTACCCGATGCCTTTTCCGGCCCCCGTGACCCACACGTTTTTGCCGGTAAAATCAAACGCCATCACTTCACCTCGCGGGAGAGCAGCGCCCACCAGGCGTCGATTGTTGGATTTTTTGCCAGCATCACGAAATCGATATCGCCGTGCACTTTGCGCCAGCGCGCGGCCAGCGCCATCATGCGCACCGAGTCCAGGCCGTAGTCGATCAGATTTTCATCGTCCATCGGCTCGTCGGATTCGTCCAGCAGCGGCAGCACCGCCTCGCGCAGCGCGGCTTTCGACGCCGGTACGGACGGCAGCAGCTCGTCGGTCATCACCACGCGGCCAGAACGCCCGGCCACATACTTGAGCGACATCAGGTGCTCGTCGCGGGTGAAATCCGCCAGCGCGTCGGCAATAAAGAACGGCTTGATGTCGCGCATAAAGGCGTCGGTGGCGGTGGTCATGCAGCCGATGTGCGCATAGACGCCTGTAATCAGCAGCTGGTTGCGGCCGGTCTCTTTCAGCATCTGCTCCAGCGGCGAGCGGTGGAACGCGCTGTAGCGCCACTTCACCAATACGGTATCCGCCTCGTCGGGCGCAAGCTCGGCAACGATGCGCTGCTGCTCCGGCGAGCGGGTCAGCCCCGGCCCCCACATGTCGTTCAGCAGCGCGCGATCTTCATCGCTCTGCGCTTTCGGCTGGGCGGTGTAGTAGACCGGAATGTTGTGTTCTTTGCAGTACGCGCGAAGCTTCGCGATGTTCGCCACTACCTGCGCCATCATCGGGCTGTTTTCGCCCCAGAAGTTCAGGAAGTATTCCTGCATATCGTGGATCAGCAGCGCCGCGCGCTCGGGCTCAAACGCCCAGTTCACCTTGTTGGTCGGCAGCTCTGCCGCCGCTGGCAGCGCGTATGCGGTTAATTTTGGGATAGCCATACTCTTTTTTCCTCAGCCCTGTGCGCGTTCCGCGAGCCACAGGCGCAGCTGTTTCTTATCGACTTTGCCAACCGGCGTGAGCGGAAGCGCGTCGACGCTCTCCACGCGGTCCGGCAGCTTAAATTCGGCAACGCCCTGCTCGCGCAGGAAGCGACGCACCTCGACCGCGCGCAGCGGCTGCTTCACCACCAGATACGCGCAGCTTTTCTCGCCCAGCAGGGCATCGTCCATGCTGACCAGCGCGGCGTGGATCACCGCCTCGTGGCGCAGCAGCAGGTTCTCGATCTCTTCGGCGGCGATCTTCTCCCCGCCGCGGTTGATCTGATCCTTCTCGCGCCCCTGCACGGTGATGTAGCCCTGCTCGTCGATGGATATCAGATCGCCAGAACAGTAAAAGCCGTCGGCGTCAAAGGCGCTGGCGTTGTGCTCCGGGCTGTTGAAATAGCCGCGGAAGGTGTACGGCCCGCGCGTCATCAGGCGCCCCACCTGCCCGCGCGGCAGCGGATTGCCGTTCTCGTCGGCGACCCACACCTCGTCGTCCGGGCACATCGGGCGGCCCTGGGTATTGATAATTCGCTCCGGCGCGTCGTCGAGGGCGGTGTAGTTCACCAGCCCTTCCGCCATGCCGAACACCTGCTGAAGCTGACAGCCGATCTCTGCCGGAATGCGTGCGGCGAGGGTGGCGGACAGCCGCGCGCCGCCGACCTGGAGCAGCGTCAGGGACGCAAGCTGCGCGTTGCCCGCGCCGTCGGCGATCGCCTGCAGCCACAGGCTAACCGCAGGCGGCACCAGCGAGGTGACGGTAATCTGATGTTTTTCAATCAGCGGGAAGCAGAGCGTGGCGCTCGGATCGTTCGCCAGCACCACGCGGCCGCCCGCGGTGAAAATGCCCAGCGAACCCGGCGAGCTCATGGCGTAGTTATGCGCCGCGGGCAGCGCGTTCAGGTAGCGGGTTTCGGCAGTGATGCCGCAGATTTCGTTGCTGCGGCGGATGCTGTAGTCGTAGTCGTTATGCGTGCGCGGGATCAGCTTCGGCGTGCCGGTGCTGCCCCCGGAGAGCTGAAAGAACGCAACCTCATCGGCGGGCGTCGGGGTCGGGATAAAGCCGTCAGCGCGGCGGGCAATCGCCGCTTCCAGCGCGCGTTCGCCGTTATCCCCGCGCAGCAGCACCGCGCGCACCGAGCGGTGTTCATCCACAAAGCCATTCAGGAAATCATCCCCAGCAAACAGCGCGTGATCGCGATCGGCAATCAGCACGGCGGGCTTGATCTGCGCGGCGTAGGCGTTCAGCTCGCTGCTCTGATGGCTAAAGAGCGCGTTGACCGGCGCGACGCCGATTTGCAGCAGCGCAAAGAAGGTGATGTAGAACTCGGCCACGTTGCCAAGCTGGACCAGCGCGGTCTCGCCGCGCTTGATGCCCTGCGCCTGCAGCGCGGCGGCAAGGCTGTTCGCCGCCTGATGAAACTGGCGGTAGGTTAGCTGGCGCTCACCGTCGATAATCGCCACCGCGTCGCTGTCCGCTTTATCGGTCAGAATGTGGGTTAACGGCAGATCCTGCCAGTAGCCTTTTTCGCGGTAGCGGCGGGCAAAATCCTCGGGCCAGCGGGTAAACGGAATAGTCATGGGGATCCCTCAGTGCAGGCCAAAAACGTTCAGCATGGTGGAGAGTTTTACGCCGGTTTCCCGCCATTCGCCGATCGGAGAAGAGGCCGGAACAATGCCCGCCCCCGCAAACAGGCGAACCCGGTTTTCGCGCAGGCGCGCGCAGCGGATAGTGACCACCCACTCGCCGTTGCCCTCGCTGTCGCACCAGCCGACGATGCCGCCGAACAGCTCGCGATCGAACGGCTCCAGCTCGGCAATGAGCTCTTTTGCCGCCTGATGCGGGAAGCCGCTCAGCGCGGGCGTCGGGTGCAGCAGGCAGGCCAGCGTCAGCGCGTTTTCGCCGTCGCGCGCGTCACCCTCCACCGGCGTGGCCAGGTGCCACAGCGTCGGCGTGGCGATCAGCTGCGGTGAAGCAGGCATGCTGAGGTGGCGGCTGCGCGGGGCAAGGACGGCCTTCATCGCCTGGGTCACCAGGTCGTGCTCGTGGCGATCTTTTTCCGACGCCAGCAGCCTGTGGCCCGCCTCGCGGTCGAGCACGTCGTCCGGCTGGCGTCGCGCGGAGCCCGCCAGCGGCAGCGAGCTAAAATGCGTCCCCTCTTTGCGCAGCAGCAGCTCCGGGCTTGCGCCGAGCAGCACGCCGCCGTCTTCCAGCGGTACGTGGAAGTTATAGCTCGCCGGATTCTGGGCGATCAGGCGCTCCAGCAGGGCTCCGGCATCAATGTTTGCGTCGGTGGCGATATCAATCAGGCGCGACAGCACCACTTTGTTCACCTGCGGCGTGGCGGTCAGCGCCGCCGCGCGGGCCACCATCTCTTCAAATTCGGGCTGTGGCGGGATCTCGGTGCGCTGCGCAACCCTGAGCGCCTGCGCGCCGGAAAAATAGCGCGCGGACTGCTGGCGCGCCGGGCGCGAGAAGGTTTGCCACTGTTTGGGAATAAACAGGGAAGACGGCTTGCGGGTATCGAACGGAATAGCGCCCACCAAAATCGGGTGAGAAATGCCGCTGGCCTTTGCGTTCTGGAAAGCCTGAGCGAGCTTTTGCTGGAAGCGCCCGGCCGGATCGTCGCCGCCAAGGGCGGGTTCAGAAAAGCGGGCAAAGCAGCCTGACGTGGTAAAACTGCGGTAAGGCGACATAAAGAAAAAGCTGTCCGATTGCAGCGTGGTCGCGGTGTGCTGGATGTCCTCAGCCAATGACGTAACCATATCATCCTCCTTAAAATGATAAAAGTAGCAATAATGATTATCATTTATATTTTCGACCGCTAACCTAATCCCACACCGCCTCACTGTCAACCGCCGAGCGCGCAACTTGTGCGACTATCGCTTGCATCGCGGCGGCGGAGTGATGAAAATGAGAAGCATTAACCTCAATAAAAACAGGATCACGTGCCGTGAAATTCTCCGCGCTTTGCCGAAACGCCCTTCTTTTCACCGGGCTTTTTGTTTTAGGACTTAACGCAGCTACCGCCGCCGACTGGCCTCGGGAGGTCACCAACGCCCGCGGCGTCCACACGCTTGAAAGCAAACCGACGCGCATTGTCTCCACCAGCGTGACGCTGACCGGCTCCCTGCTGGCAATTGACGCGCCGGTTGTTGCCAGCGGCGCCACCGCGCCCAACAACCGCGTGGCGGATGCGCAGGGCTTCCTGCGCCAGTGGGGAGAGATTGCGAAGCAGCGTAACGTTGCGCGGCTGTACATCGGCGAGCCCAGCGCCGAAGCGGTGGCGGCCCAGATGCCGGACCTCATTTTGATCAGCGCCACCGGAGGGGATTCCGCACTGGCGCTGTACGATCAGCTTTCGGCCATCGCCCCGACGCTGGTGATTAACTACGATGATAAAAGCTGGCAGGATCTGCTGACGCAGCTCGGCGCGATAACCGGGCACGAGAAGCAGGCCAGCGCGCGCGTAGCAGAGTTTGATACGCAGCTGGCGCAGGTGAAAAAGCAGATGAAGATGCCGCCGCAGCCGGTGAACGCCATCGTCTACACCGCCGCCGCGCACAGCGCGAACCTGTGGACCGCCGAGTCCGCGCAGGGCCAGCTTCTACACCAGCTCGGCCTCACGCTGGCAGAGCTGCCAGCCGGGCTGCATACCTCGACAAGCCAGGGCAAACGCCACGATATCATCCAGCTGGGCGGGGAAAACCTGGCAACGGGCCTGAACGGCGAAGGGCTGTTTCTGTTTGCCGGAGACGAGAAGGACGTCGCGGCGATTTACGCCAACCCGCTGCTGGCGCACCTGCCGTCCGTGCGGAACAAACGCGTCTGGGCATTGGGCACGGAGACGTTCCGCCTGGATTATTACAGCGCGATGCTGGTATTACACAGATTGAATACGTTGTTTAAGTAGGCATTATCCCTCCCTCTCCCTGCGGGAGAGGGCATCAGGCCGTACCGTCGTTCAACACAATCTCCTGCCTGAACCGGCGCAATTCCGCCAGCGTCACCAGTAAAATCATGCCAATAATCGCCAGGACAAACCCGCTGCTGCTGGCCGAGGCCACCGGCGTCATCACGGCTCCCAGCCCGCCGAGGATCGCCGCGCCAATGGCATCCCCCGTCACGTTCTGCGCGGTCCACAGGCCGTTGATGCGCCCCAGCATGCCTTCCGGCGTCTGGGTTTGAATCAGGGTGTACTGGAGCAGCGAACTCACGGCGCTCAGCCAGCCGAAAATCACCAGGCACATCACGCCCAGCGCCCAGACGGGCATCAGGCTAAAGAAGCCGATGGCGATAAACGACGCCAGCGTCGACGCCAGCATAATCAGCCCCGGGCGCGCGCTCTGCGCCAGGTTGCCGCTGGTCAGCGCGCCGAACGCGGCCCCCAGCGGAATAGCCGCATACAGAATGCCGATCTCCGAGGCGCTCATCCGCCACTCGCCCGCCAGCGCCGGGTACAGCACGCGCACCGCGCTCGCCATCGTCAGCAGGCCGCCGATCAGCGCATTGCCGCCGATGAGCGGGTTGCTGAAGAGAAAGCGAATCGCCGCCATCAGCGCCGTCAGCGGATGCTCGCGCGGCTGCGGCGGAGGCGGCAGCCGCGGCAGGCGCAGCAGCGTCAGCGTGGTGATAAACGTCCCCGCCGCCGCCAGCCCGTAGTTCCACGCCACGCTGCCGGTCGCCAGCAATAGCCCGCCGACCATCGGCGAAATCACCGAGCCGAGGCGCACGGTGAGCATCGTAATCGCCCCCGCCTGCATCAGGTTTTCGCGCCCGACCAGCGCGGGCGTCGCCGCCAGCAGCGCCGTGACGCCGAGCGAGGCAAAAAAGCCGTCCCACAGGCCGAGCGCATAAATCGCTACCAGCGACGGCTCCGGCAGCAGGGCGTTCAGGCACAGCCCGACAAACCCGACGCCGCAGGTCCCGCGCGCCAGCAGGATAAGCGTCTTACGCTCGTAGCGGTCCGCCAGCACGCCGCCGACCATCAGGCCGATAAACATCGCTCCGCCGGTTAGGGTTACGGAAAGCCCCACCAGCCAGCTGGAGTGCGTCATCGCCTGGATCTGCACCGGCACGGCCACGCCGAGCAGGCCGAGGGACAAAATGGAGATAAAGCGGGCGATAAAAACGGCGCGATACGCCGGATGCGTTTTGAGCAGGCTGAGGTTAAGCAGCCAGGATTTTTGATTCATGACAAAGCCTTGAGTCTATTTCTACCCATTCCATGGGCGCACATGCTAACATAGCCAAATAAGATAGATAACGATAATCACTATCATTATCAAATCATGGATGTTGCTATGTCGTTTTCCTCTTCGGCGGTGCGCGCCCTTGCCGTGCCCGTTTTATTGCTGCTGCTAATTCTTGCGATTGCACTCAGCCTGCTGGTCGGCGCGAAGCCGCTACCCGCTTCCGTTATTTTCGACGCGCTCTCCGGCACCTGCAGCAGCGCCGACTGCACCATCGTGCTGGACGCGCGTCTTCCCCGCACCCTTGCCGGGCTTCTGGCCGGCGGCGCGCTCGGCCTTGCCGGGGCGCTGATGCAAACCCTTACGCGTAACCCGCTCGCGGACCCCGGCATTTTGGGCGTGAACTCCGGGGCCAGCTTTGCCATTGTTCTCGGCGCGGCGCTGTTTGGCTTTTCGTCGCCCACCGAACAGCTGGCGATGGCGTTTTGCGGCGCGCTGGCGGCGTCGCTGCTGGTGGCCTTTACCGGCAGCCAGGGCGGCGGGCAGCTTAGCCCGGTGCGCCTGACGCTGGCAGGCGTGGCGCTGGCCGCGGTGCTGGAAGGCATGACCAACGGCATCGCCCTGCTCAACCCGGACGTCTACGATCGGCTGCGCTTCTGGCAGGCGGGATCGCTGGATATTCGCACCCTTGAAACCCTCAAAGTCGTCGTCATCCCGGTAAGCCTCGCCGCCGCCGTCGCGCTGTGCTTAAGCCGGGCGCTCAACAGCCTGAGCCTGGGCAGCGACACCGCCACCGCGCTCGGCAACCGCGTGGCGCGCACGCAGCTCATTGGCCTGCTGGCAATTACCGTGCTGTGCGGCAGCGCCACCGCTGTCGTCGGCCCGATTGCCTTTATCGGCCTGATGATGCCGCACATGGCGCGCTGGCTTGTCGGGGCGGATCACCGCTGGTCGCTCCCCGTCACGCTGCTCGCGACCCCTGCCCTGCTGCTGTTTGCCGACGTGCTGGGCCGCCTGCTGGTGCCGGGCGAGCTGCGCGTGTCGGTGGTAAGCGCCTTTATCGGCGCGCCGGTGCTGATCTTCCTTGTACGACGCAGGCGCGGAGGTGGCGCATGATGGGCCCGTCTCGTCGTTTAATCACCAGCGTCGCCCTGCTGGCTCTCGCCATTCTGCTGCTGGCCGTCTGGAGCCTGCGCAGCGGTGCGGTGACGCTCGATTTTACCCAGGTCTTTAGCGCGCTGGTCGGCCATGCGCCGCGCAACATCACCCTCGTCGTGACCGAGTGGCGGCTGCCGCGCGTGGCGATGGCGATTCTGGTCGGCGCGGCGCTCGGCGTCAGCGGCGCGATCTTCCAGTCGCTGATGCGTAATCCCCTCGGCAGCCCGGACGTCATGGGCCTTAACACCGGAGCGTGGAGCGGCGTACTGGTGGCGATGGTGCTGTTTGGCCAGCACCTGACGGCCATCACCGTGACGGCGATGGCGGGCGGAATTTTAACCTCGCTGGTCATCTGGGCGCTGGCCTGGCGCAACGGCATCGACACCTTCCGCCTGATCATTATCGGCATCGGCGTGCGCGCCATGCTGATGGCGTTCAACACCTGGCTCCTGCTGCAGGCCTCGCTGGAGACGGCGGTCTCGGCCGGGCTGTGGTACGCCGGTTCGCTCAACGGGCTGACGTGGGGCAAGGTTTGGCCCGCCGCGCCGCTGATAATGCTGATGTTTATCGGCGCGCTGCTGCTGGTGCGCCGCATGCGCCTGCTGGAGATGGGCGACGACAGCGCCTGCGCGCTGGGCGTGAGCGTCGAGCGCTCGCGGCTGATGCTGATGCTGGTGGCCGTGTTGCTCACCGCCGCCGCCACGGCGATTGCCGGGCCGATCTCGTTTATTGCGCTGGTGGCCCCGCACATCGCGCGGCGGGTCAGCGGCACGGCGCGCTGGGGCTTAATGCAGGCGGCGCTGTGCGGCTCATTGCTGCTGCTGGCCGCCGATCTCTGCGCCCAGCGTCTGTTTATGCCTTATCAACTTCCGGTGGGCGTAGTGACCGTCAGCCTCGGCGGGATTTACCTCATCGTCTTGCTCGTTCAGGAGTCACGCAGGAAATGACCGATTCAACAACCCGCTTGCGCGGCGAAAGCTTAACCCTCGGCTACGGCAAAAAAATCATTGCCCGCGACCTGAGCGTTTCCATTCCGGACGGCCACTTTACGGCGATTATCGGCCCGAACGGCTGCGGCAAATCAACCCTCTTGCGCACCCTCAGCCGCCTGATGACGCCAACCGAGGGCAGCGTGTTCCTCGACGGAGAGCAGATCCAGCGCTTTGCCAGCAAAGAGGTGGCGCGGCGCATCGGGCTGCTGGCGCAAAACGCCACCACGCCGGGGGACATTACGGTGCAGGAGCTGGTCTCCCGCGGGCGCTATCCGCACCAGCCGCTGTTCACCCGCTGGCGCAAAGAGGACGACGCGGCGGTCACCCGCGCGATGCAGGCGACGGGGATAACCGACCTTGCGTTGCAGAGCGTGGACACGCTTTCCGGCGGGCAGCGGCAGCGGGCGTGGATTGCGATGGTGCTGGCGCAGGAAACGTCGATCATGCTGCTGGACGAGCCGACGACCTGGCTGGACATCAGCCATCAGATCGATCTGCTTGAGCTGCTGAGCGAGCTGAACCGCACGCAGGGCTATACTCTGGCGGCGGTGCTGCACGATTTAAACCAGGCGTGCCGCTACGCCACGCACCTGATTGCGCTGCGCGACGGCGAGATCGTAGCGCAGGGCGCGCCGAAGGAGATAGTAACGCCAGAGCTGATCGAGCGGATCTACGGCATGCGCTGCATGATTATTGACGATCCGGTGGCGGGCACGCCGCTGGTGGTGCCGTTGGGTAAACGTGCGGTTTGATGCCCTCCCCCTTCACCCTGACCCTTTCCCCAAAGGGGACGAATACACCCTCTCCCCTTTGGGGAGAGGGCTGGGGTGAGGGGCTTTTGACGTTATCCCAATATCTCCTTCAGCACCGGCCCAATCCTCTCAAACGCCTGCGGTGAAATGATGTCCACGTGGGCACAGTCCTGGCTGTACACCTCAAGCTCCGCTACCCACGGTGCCCAGGCGGCCTGCGGGTCCATCGTGCGCGTGCGCTCGGCGACAAACAGCGTCGCCTTGCCGTCAAAGCGCGCGCTGTGCGCGGTGGTGAGCAGGCGCACCGCGTCGGCGTAGTTGCCCTCGATGGCGTTAAACAGCTCGCTGCTGCCCTGCCCCTGCTGCGCGGCGATAAACGCCTGACGCTCGCGCCCGATTTCCGCCAGCACCTCCGGGTCGAGGCCGTTGGCCTCTTTTTCCGCCCAGTTCTGCGTTTCCGGCGGCCAGGTATCCAGCAGGCCAAGGAATGCCACCGCTTCGCCCTGCTCGCGCAGACGTGCGGCGATGCCCTGCGCGAGCGTGCCGCCCAGCGAGTAGCCGAACAAATAGTACGGGCCCTGCGGCTGCTGCTTGCGCAGCGTGTTCAGGTGATGCTCAATCACGCCGTCGAGATCCGCACGCTGCTGCATCGGCCCGCACGGACGCGGCGACTGAATGCCGGTAATCGACCAGCGCGGGCTGAGGTAGCGCGCCAGCACGCTGAACTGCCAGGCAAAGCCGGACGCCGGATGGAAGCAGAACAGCGTCGGGCCGGTGCTTTCGCGCAGCGGCAGCAGGGTTTCATAGCCAAGACGCTGCGCCTGCTCGTCGCTCATCTGAGAATCCAGCAGCGCGCCAAGCTGGCCGACCGTCGAGGCAACCATGATCTGCCCCGGCGTGACCCTGCGGGCAAACGTCCGGCTGAGCTGTGCCGCCAGGCGCATCGCCAGCAGCGAGTGACCGCCGAGGGCAAAGAAATCGGCGTCAATATCGTTCACCTCGCAGCCCAGCAGCGCGGAAAACGCCTGCGCCACGGCGTGCTCGGTTTCCGTTTCCGGCGCGCGGCCGGAGGTTTTACTCGTCAGCTCCGGCAGCGGCAGCGCCTTGCGGTCAAGCTTGCCGTTCGCGCTGAGCGGCAGCGCGCTGATTTGCAGCACCACCACCGGCACCATGTGCGGCGGCAGCTGGGCTTTGAGCGACGCCAGCAGCGCGTCGCGGTCCAGCGGTAAGCCGGATTCGGAGACGACGTATCCCACCAGCTGGCGGGCATCGCCGCCGGTGGCAGCCGCCTGGTTGAACACGCAGGCGTGCGCCACGGCCTGGGCCACGTCCGGCAGCGACAGCATCGCCCGGTCGATTTCGCCCAGCTCGATGCGCTGTCCGCGAATTTTTAACTGGTCATCGCTGCGGCCGAGATATTCCACCGCGCCGTTGTCCAGCCAGCGGGCAACGTCGCCGGTGCGGTACATCCGCTCGCCGGGGGCAAACGGGTCGGCAATAAAGCGGCTGGCGGTGAGGTCCGGACGGCCCAGATACCCCTGCGCCAGCTGAATGCCGGTGAGATAAAGGTCGCCCGCCACGCCGAACGGCACCGGGCGCATCATCGCGTCAAGGATGCGCAGCCCCGTGTTCCACACCGGGAAGCCGATCGGCACGCTGTTGCCTTCCACCGCCGCCAGCTCGGGGCCAAACGCCGGGTACCAGCTGACGTCAACCGCCGCTTCGGTTGGGCCATAGAGGTTGTGCAGCGGCGCATGGGTCAACTGCTCCCACTCGCGGCACAGCTCGGTCGGCAGCGCTTCGCCGCTGCAGAACACCTGCTTCAGGGTTTTGCAGCACGCCACGTTTTCCGGCGTCAGCGAGGCGACAAACGCCGCCAGCATCGACGGCACGAAGTGGGTAGTAGTCACGCCGTACCGGGCGAAGAAGCTCTGCATCGCCTGCGGGTCGCGGTGCGCGTCCGGCTCGGCCATCACCAGCTTCGCCCCGGAGATAAACGGCCACCAGAACTCCCACACCGACACGTCAAAGCTGCACGGCGTTTTCTGCGCTACCACGTCCGTCGCGTCCAGCGGATAATGATCCTGCATCCACTTCAGGCGGTTAACGATGGCGGTATGGCCGACCATCACCCCTTTCGGACGCCCCGTCGAACCGGAGGTAAAGATGATGTACGCCGTCTGCTCCGGCGTCGCCAGGCGCAGCGGTTTTGCATCCGCAGCCGGTAAAAGTGTGTTGTAACTAAATGCACTAATCGGCAGATCGCTAAAGCGCGGAAGCTGCTCGTCGGTGGTAATGAGCAGGGACGGCTTCGCGTCTTCCAGCATCATCCTCAGGCGGTCGTCCGGGTAGCCGGTGTCGAGCGGCAGCCAGGCGGCACCGGCCTCGACGATGCCGTGCAGCGCCAGCGTCAGGAACACCGATCGCGGCAGGGCCACCGCCACGCTGTCGCCCGGCTTCACGCCGCGCGCGCGCAGCAGGTTTGCCAGCGCGACCACCTGCTCGCGCATCTGACGATAGCTGAGCTCAATATGCGCGTCCGCCAGCGCGGGGGCGTCCGGCGTTTTGCTCGCCTGCTCCGCCACCAGATCCGCCAGCGTGGTGGCCGGCAGCGCCAGCCCGGTATCGTTGATGCGCGCCAGCTGCGCGTATTCCTGCTCAGAAACGGTTTCCACGTCGCCGCAGCGCAGGTCCGGATTAGCCGCAAACTGCAGCAGCATCGCGTTCAGGCGCGCCACGTGACGGGTAAGCGTCACCTCATCGTAACGCTGCTTACTGGCAAGGATCTCAATGCTCAAGCCACCCTGTTCGTCCGGGAACAGCGCCAGCTCCAGATCGTTCACCGGGCCGGTTGCCAGCGTATGGGTGATGGCCTCCACGCCGTCGATATCCAGCTGATAATCAAACACCTTCACGTTCAGCACCGGGCCAAACAGGGCTTCTTCGCCTGCGGCACGCCCGCTGTCGCGCACGATCTGCTCGGCGTCGTAGCGCTGGTGGCGGCGCATTTTTTTCAGCTGGTTGGCCAGGCGCAGCGCCAGCTCCGGCAGGCTCTCCTGCGGGTTGATATTCACCCCCAGCGGCAGGACGTTGAGCACCGGCCCGGTCGCGGTCAGCGCGGCGGAGCCCATGCGTCGCATAAAGATAAACCCGGCGGCGTAGTCCAGCCTTCCGGTCAGGCGACCCAGCCACAGCGCCACCAGTGCAAGGGCCAGATCGGTACGCTGCGCCTGTCCTGCCGCCTGCGCAAGCTGGCTAAAGGCGCGACCGTCGGCGGTGATTTTGAGGCGGAGGATATCGGTGGTGGCGGCGCGTCCCGGCAGCGGCGCGGAAGAGAGCGAGACCGGAGAAGGAAGCTGCCTGCGCTGCTCCGCCCAGAAGGCGCCGTCGCGCTGATACGCCTCGCTGTCGCGATAGCGCTGATACTCCTCCACCACTTCGGTAAATGGCGTAAACGGAGATGCGGGCGTCGGTTCACCCTCTTTCCAGGCGGCGTAAATCGCGGCGATCTGGCGGGTTATTGCCGGGAAGCTGAAGCCATCCACCACCAGATGGTGATAGCGCTGATACCAGTACCAGTGGCTTTCTCCCACCTGAATCAGCTGGTGAAACGCCAGCGGCTGACCGCTGTCGACGCGCAGGTTTTGGTTGAGATCGGCCTCCATCAGCGCCACGGCGGCGTCGTGAGAGGTAACGCGAACGATGGACGGTTCCGGCAGAATGAGAGTGTCATCCACCCACTGCCACACCTCGCCGTTATCCTCGGCAAAACGCATTCGCAGGGTATCGGCCTGCATCATGCCCTCAGCGATGGCTTTTGCCAGCAATGGCGCGTCGATATCGCCTTTCAGTTCGGTGTAGTGCGCCACGCTCCAGGCGTTTGGCAGGGAGGACAGCTGTTCCGCCATCCAGATACCCGGCTGGGCGGCGACGAGAGGAAGACGGTTCATGCGCTCCCCTCCGCAAAATGGGACGGTTCAAGCGTGCGCCAGTGCCCGGCCAACCACTGCTGGCACGCCTCCTGAGACTGCGCTTCGCACACCACGCGCCACCCCGCCGGCAGTTCGCACTGCTGCGGCCACAGGCTGTACTGCCCCTGGTCGTTTTGCAAAATGGCGAACTGTCCCTGCGGATTATCGAAAGGATTGCTGAATTCCATACAGACTCCGTTATTGAATGAGCGGCTGCCAGAGGGTTATCAGCCCCTGCGTCAGCCCACCGCGCCAGCACAGCGCGTCGTGTCCACCGTCAACCTCGCGCCAGACAACCTGCTGCGCGCGCTGAAGCTCGGCGTAAATCGCCTGATTCGCGCGGAAGATCAGCGGCTCGTTGCGCCCGGCCTCAAGGACGATGCGCAGGCCGCCTGCGGTTTTCTCACCGGACTTCAGCTCTTCGACGAGCAGCCCGTCCTGCGCCGCGCCGCGGTGCGGCCACCAGTAGGAGCCGGACTGGCTAAGCACGCAGCCAAAGCGCTGCGGCCAGCCGAGTGCGGCATATAGGGCGGACAGGCCGCCGAAGCTTTGCCCCGCCACGACGGTGCGGTCAGCGCGGTCGCTGAACGGCGCGATCGTTTTTACCAGGGGAAGAAGTTCGTCCTGCACCGCCAGCCAGAAATCGGGGTTGCAGGGCAGCTCGCGGCTGCGGTGCGCGGTATCGATGGCGTCGATCAGCACGTAGACCGCGGGCGGCAGCTTGCCCGCGTTCGTAAGCGACGCCAGCGCGGGCCAGACGGGCATGCTTTCGGCCCAGAACTGGCCGTCGAGCAGCACCGCCAGCGGACGCTCCGGAGTCGCTTCACCAGTGGTGAAGATCCAGACGCGGCGACGGTTGCCCAGCCGCTCGCTGCGCCAGTCGATAAGAGCGGGCGGGTTAAATGGCGTATCGGGACGGTTCCAGCCGGGCTGCTCGGGGGCGTTGGGCATTTCAAGCGCGGAGACCGCATGGCCGCGCCCGCCGCGCCAGCTGTGGGGATTGAGGGGGTCAGAAACCGCATGCGGCAGTAATTTTCGCCAGCCTTCGCGCAGCGCCGCGCGGTCAGGCTGCTCGCCGGCAAACACCGCATCGGCAAAATCATCTTCATTTACGGAGGGGATGAAACAGTAGCTGCCGCGCCACTCGGGGCTGAACTCGCCCTGCCAGTGCCAGACGTCGGTATTGGGTATGCGCGCCAGCGACTGCGGGCGGGCATTTTGATGGTGATCGTTCACGCCGGTGACGTACAGCCAGACGCGCTTTATCGGTGAGGCGTCCTGCGCGCCCGCCGGATCGCGCCACCAGAACGTGACGCGATATTTCTCCTTTTCACGTACCCATTCGGGCCCGTGCTTCGACTGCCACCAGGCTTCACTTCCCGTTGTTAACGCCGTCACCCTTATAACCTCATGCCTTACGCGTCTTTTTTTGTTACAAGACAAATTTTATTGATAATATTATTGATAACTATTTGCATTTGCAATAGCGTAGTGCCCGCGCTGTGGGAAGCGCGCTCATAAAATAACCATGCCACGCGTTGTGTGCGCTCGAGGACAGGGCTGCTTACGCAACAGGCGGATGACAACTTGCCGCCTCCTCTCCCCTTCGGGAATGGAGCCAAGGGGATGCGGCACGAAAAGCAGGACGTACAATGAATAAGAAGATTCACTCCCTGGCCTTGCTGGTCAACGTAGGGATTTACGGCGTTGCGCTGCCGGCGCTGGCCGACGACAAGGCCGCCGCACAGCACGAAGATACGATGGTGATTACCGCCGCCGAGCAAAACCTGCAGGCGCCGGGCGTCTCCACCATTACCTCCGATCAAATCCGTAAAAACCCGCCCGCCCGCGACGTGGCTGAAATCATCCGCACGATGCCCGGCGTCAACCTCACAGGGAACTCCACCAGCGGCCAGCGCGGCAACAACCGCCAGATCGACATTCGCGGCATGGGGCCGGAAAACACCCTGATCCTGATTGACGGCAAGCCGGTGACCAGCCGCAACTCGATTCGCCTGGGCTGGCGCGGCGAGCGCGACACCCGCGGCGACACGGGCTGGGTGCCGCCGGAGATGATCGAACGCATTGAGGTCATTCGCGGTCCTGCCGCCGCGCGCTACGGCAACGGTGCCGCGGGCGGCGTGGTGAACATCATCACTAAAAAATTCGATAACCAGTGGCATGGCTCCTGGAACACCTATTTCAACGCGCCCGAGCACAAGGACGAAGGCTCAACGAAACGTACCAACTTCAGCCTCAGCGGCCCGCTGGGCGGCGATTTCAGCTTCCGCATGTTTGGCAACCTGGATAAAACCCAGGCCGACGCGTGGGACATTAACCAGGGCCACCAGTCTGAACGCACCGGCACCTATGCCAATACGCTTCCTGCCGGACGTGAAGGGGTGGAGAATAAAGACATCAACGGCGTGGTGCGCTGGGACTTCGCCCCAATGCAGTCCCTGGAGTTTGAAGCGGGCTACAGCCGCCAGAACAACCTCTACGCGGGCGATACCCAGAACACCAACAACGACAACGCGCTGGTGAAGAAAAACTACGGTAAAGAGACCAACCGTATTTATCGCCAGAACTACGCCGTGACCTGGAACGGCGGCTGGGATAACGGCATCACCACCAGCAACTGGGCGCAGTATGAACATACGCGCAACTCCCGCCTCGGCGAGGGGCTGGCGGGCGGCCTGGAGGGGCTGTTCAGCAGCGATAAATTTACCGATACCGACCTGGCCGACGTGATGCTGCACAGCGAAATCAACCTGCCGATTGATTTCCTCGTCAACCAGAACCTGACGCTGGGCACCGAGTGGAACCAGCAGCGCATGAAGGACTCGACCTCCTTCACCCAGACCCAGCAGGGCGGGGCCATTCCGGGCATGAGCGACGACCGCAGCCCGTACACCTCGGCGGAGATTTTCTCCCTGTTCGCTGAAAACAACATGGAGCTGACCGACAGCACCATGCTGACCCCGGCGCTGCGCTTCGATCACCACACTATCGTGGGCAACAACTGGAGCCCGTCCCTGAACCTGTCTCAGGGCCTGGGCGATGATTTCACCCTGAAGATGGGCATCGCGCGCGCCTACAAAGCCCCGAGCCTGTACCAGACGAACCCGAACTACCTGCTCTACAGCAAAGGCCAGGGCTGCTATGCAAGCTCCGACGGCGTGGGCTGCTACATGATGGGTAATGACGATCTGAAGGCCGAAACCAGCATCAACAAGGAGATTGGCCTTGAGTGGAAACACGACGGCTGGCTGGCGGGCGTGACCTGGTTCCGCAACGATTACCGCAACAAGATTGAGGCGGGCTATGCGCCCATCGGCCAAACCTCATCCGGCAAAGTCACCACGGATATTTACCAGTGGGAAAACGTGCCGAAGGCGGTGGTGGAAGGCCTGGAAGGCTCCCTGAACGTGCCGGTTAGCGACACGATTAACTGGACCAACAACATCACCTACATGCTGCAGAGCAAAAACAAGGAGACCGGCGACCGCCTGTCGATCATTCCTGAATACACCCTGAACTCCACGCTGAGCTGGCAGGTGCATCAGGACGTGTCGCTGCAGTCGACCTTCACCTGGTACGGCAAGCAGCAGCCGAAGAAATACAACTACAAGGGCCAGCCTGTGACCGGCTCGGAAAAAGACGAAGTCAGCCCTTACAGCATCGTCGGCCTGAGCGCGACCTGGGACATGACCAAAAACGTCAGCCTGACCGGCGGCGTGGATAACGTCTTCGACAAGCGCCAGTGGCGCGCGGGTAACGCCCAGACCACCGGCAACGCCACGACCGGCGCGTATATGTACGGTGCGGGGGCGTATACGTATAATGAACCGGGTCGGACCTGGTATATGAGCGTGAATACGCGCTTCTAGGTAAAAGCAAAATGGCAACGACGTTGCCATTTTTTATGTTCGCTCCCTCTCCCTGTGGGAGAGGGCCGGAGTGAGGGCATCAGGCTGCACAATTCAGAAGGAAAACCATGCACACAGCCCACAGTACATTTTCTCTTGCCGGACACACCGTTCACCGCGTCGACTTCGCTCCTGAAACCTTCACCTACGCCGATCTCCTCTGGCTCCCTCACCATGCGGAATTTTCACATGCGGCCCCTAAGCGTAAAGCCGAACACCTGGCCGGACGCATCGCCGCCGCCCGAGCGCTAACGGCGCACGGCATTACGGCTGTACCGGGAATCGGCAGCAGCGGCGAGCCGCTGTGGCCCGCCGGGTTCAGCGGCAGCATCAGCCATACGTCGCGCTGCGCGCTGGCGGTGGTGTCGACGAACGCCCTCACGGGCATCGATGGCGAAATCATACTTCCCGCAGACGAAGCCGAAGACGTTAAGGATGGCATTATCGGCCCCGCCGAGGAGCCCCTGCTGCGCGCGGCGGCGCTGCCTTTTGCCCAGGCCCTGACGCTGGCTTTCAGCGCCAAAGAGAGCCTGTTTAAAGCGCTTTATCCCACGGTCGGCGAGATGATGGGCTTTGACTGCGCCCGCGTCACCGCGCTGGACGACGAGAGCCTGACGCTGGCTCTCGCCCGCCCGCTGGCAGGCTTTGAGGAAGGCTTCACGTTCAGGCTGCCCTGGCTTCGCGAGGGCAACATGCTGATCACGCTGCTGCACTCTGCTCCCGCCGCTTCGCGCTGAGGCTGGTCGCCGTAAAGGTGACGATGAACACCAGCGCGAACAGCACCACGATGGTCGGCGCGGGCGCGCTGTCAATGTAGAAGGAGAGGTAAACGCCGCTGACGCAGGTCAGCATCGAAATCGCCGTTGCCGCCAGCAGCGCGGCGTGAAAGCGCCGGGTGAGGAGTACGGCAATCGCGCCCGGAGCAATCAGCAGCGAGATCGACAGAATGATGCCCACCGCTTTCAGGGTGGCAACAATCGTCAGCGAGACCATGCACAGCAGGCCGTAGTGCAGCCAGCGGGTGCGCAGTCCGCTGGCCTGAGCCTGCTGGTAATCAAAGCAGAACAGCAGAAAGTCGCGCCACTTCAGGCCGATAATCAGCGCAATGCCCGCCGCCACGATCCCGCTTTGCAGCATGTCCACGTCGTTGATCCCCAACATATCGCCAAACAGAATATGGTCGAGATGCACCTCCGGCTTTACCGCGATGTATAAAATCAGCCCGAAGGCGAACATGCCGGAGAAGACGATCCCCATCACCGTGTCCTGCTTGATGCGGCTGTTGTCTTTCAGATAGCCCGTCGCCACCGCGCAGAACAGGCCGGCCACGAACGCGCCCAGCGCCAGCGGCAGGCCCATCATCCACGCCAGCACCACGCCGGGAAAGACCGCGTGGCTCATGGCGTCGCCCATCAGCGCCCAGCCTTTGAGCACCAGAAAAACCGACAGCAGCGCGCAGGGAATTGCCACCACCAATGCAATCAGCAGCGCGTTGTTCATAAACGCAAACTGGAAGGGTTCAAGAAGCAGCGCAATCATGGGTGTGCCTCCAGCGCGCGACGGCGGCTCGCCAGCAGGCCGTGCTTAGGAGCAAAGACGAACGCCAGCAGGAACAGCAGCGTTTGGGCGACCACGATAATACCGCCGGTCGCGCCGTCCAGATAATAGCTGGCCCACACGCCGAGGAAGCTGGTGATGCTGCCAATGGCGACGGCTATCATCAGCAGGCGCGGAAAACGATCGGTTAACAGCCACGCGGTGGCACCGGGCGTGACGACGAGGCAGATCACCAGAAACGCGCCGACGGTTTGCAGCGCCGCGACGGTGGATACCGCCAGCAGCGTGAAGAAAAGCACTTTTAACCGCTCCGGGCGCAGGCCGATAGCCCGCGCGTGGTTCTCATCGAAAAAGGTGACCATCAGATCTTTCCACTTCACCAGCAGCACCAGCATCGACACCGCGCCGATAATCGCCAGCTGGACGATGTCCTCCGGGGCAATGGCCAGGATATTGCCCAGCACGATCGTCTGAATATTTACCGAGGCTGGATTAAGCGACACCATAAACAGCCCGAGCCCGAAAAAAGAGGAGAAAATCAGCCCGATAATGGCGTCCTCTTTCAGGCGGCTGCGCTGGTTAAGAAACAGCATGCTGCCCGCGGCCAGCCCGCCGGACAGGAACGCCCCGAGCGCGAACGGCAGCCCGAGCATATAGGCCCCCGCCACGCCGGGGACGATAGCGTGCGACAGGGCATCACCAATCAGCGACCATCCTTTGAGCATCAGGTAGCAGGAGAGAAAGGCGCACAGGCCGCCGACCATGGCGGACACCCACATCGCGTTCAGCATGTATTCATAGCCAAACGGCTCAAGCAGCGCGTTCATTTCGCCTCCTGACGGTGGGCCACAAACGGTCGTTCGTCGTCGGTGATGATGCGCTCTTCCGAGCCGCTGAGCACCACGTGGCGCAGCACGCCGCTGAAGGCGCGCTCAAGGTTGTCCGCGGTGAAGGTCGTCTCCGTCGGCCCGCTTGCCAGCACCGTCCCTTTGACCATCACCGTATAATCGCAAAAATCCGTCACGGAGCCCAGGTTGTGTGTCGACACCAGCATGGTCTTGCCCTCGTCGCGCAGCTCGCGAAGCAGGCTGATAATTTTGGCCTCGGTCTTCACGTCTACCCCGGTAAAGGGTTCGTCGAGCAGGATCACGTCCCCCTGCTGGGCGATGGCGCGCGCCAGGAAGATGCGCTTTTTCTGCCCGCCGGACAGTTCGCCGATTTGCCGGTGGCGAAGGTCGAGCATATCCACCCGCGCCAGCGCCTCGTCAACCGTTCGGCGGTCGTGCGCCTTCGGGCGCCGAAGCATGCCCATGTGCCCGTAGCGCCCCATCATCACCACATCTTCCACCAGCACCGGAAATGACCAGTCCACCTCTTCCGTTTGCGGCACGTAGGCAACAAGGTTTTTGCGCAGCGCCTGCCGCGTCGGCATGCCGAGAATGGAGATGCTCCCGCCCGCAAGGCGGACAAATCCCATCACCGCCTTAAACAGCGTGGATTTACCGGAGCCGTTCACCCCGACCAGCGCGGCGATAGAGCCGCCCGGCACGCTGAACGACGCGTCGCGCAGCGCCGTGTGCCCGTTGCGGTAGGTCACGGTCACGTCGGTGACGTCAATCCCCTTTTGCATCATCACTCCTTCATGCCGTCGTTGATGCCCTGCACCAGCGTGCGGGTGGTCACGTTGAGCAGGTCGAGGTAGGTCGGCACGGGGCCGTCTTCCGCGCTCAGGGAGTCAACGTACAGCACGCCGCCGTAGTGCGCCCCCGCCTCACGCGCAACCTGACGGGCGGGCTTATCGGAAACCGTGCTCTCGCTGAATACCGCCGGAATGTGATGTTTCTTCACCAGGTCGATCACCTTGCGCACCTGCTGCGGCGTGCCCTGCCGATCGGCGTTGATCGGCCACAGGTACAGCTCCTTCATGCCCAGATCCCGCGCCAGATAAGAGAAGGCGCCTTCGCTGGTCACCAGCCAGCGCTTGTCAGCGGGGATCGCCGCCACCTGCTTGCGAAGCGGCTCAAGGGTGGCGGTGATCTTCTGCCTGTAGGCTTCAGCGTTGCGCTGGTACGTCTGCGCATTGGCCGGATCGTATTTCACCAGCGCGTCGCGAATGTTGTCGACGTAAATCAGCGCGTTATCCGGAGACATCCACGCGTGGGGGTTCGGCTTGCCGTCGTAAGGCCCTTCGGAAATGCCCATCGGGGTGATGCCCGTCGTCACCACGGCTTCGGGCACGCCGTTCAGGTGCTGATAAAACCGCTGAAACCACAGCTCAAGGTTCATGCCGTTGGCCAGGATCAGCTGCGCCTTCTGGGCGCGCTTAATGTCGCCGGGCGTCGGCTGATACTCGTGAATTTCCGCGCCCGGCCGGGTGATTGAGGTCACGTCTGCGGCGTCGCCCGCCACGTTTTTCGCCATATCCGCTATGACGGTAAACGTGGTGATGACCTGGAATTTTTCCGCTGCTCGCGCGCCGGCGGAGGTGGCCGCCATGAACAGCGCGCTCAGCAGCAGCGCTTTCAATCCTTGCATTGGGTGCATCGCAGAAGTCTCCTGAAGTGGTTAAAAAGATACCGAAATTAGCCTTAGCTATATTGTATAGCACAGGCTATATTTAAATGAAAATAGTTATCATTATTGATTTTTGCCGCAACGGGTGACGCTGCGCGGAACGGGTGCCGCCGCCCCGCCCTTTCCCCATCATGAAGTTTGTTCATCTTCAGTGAAATTAAATCACTGTTCGCCGCCCGGTGACTCTGACATAAATAACGTAATGTTATTAACCTTCGGCAATATTGAAAATATTGTTTTATAGAATCGCACCAGATTTTATATTCGTGCCCGGGACACCCTTTACGATGACAAAACCTTTTGCCTTCACCTTAAAAAGCATTCGTTTTGATGAAGACTATAACCCTTCAAAAAATACGCGTATTACCACCAACTTTGCGAATTTAGCGCGCGGAGAAAGCCGTCAGCAAAACCTGCGCAACGCCCTTTTAATGATGAATAACCGCTTTAACTCGCTGGCGAGAAAGGATAATCCGAACGGCGATCGCTATGCCGTCGAGCTGGATATTATCTCTGCCGAGGTGGATATTAACGGCAGCGGCGAAACCTTCCCGGCCATTGAAATATTGAAAACCACGATTATCGACAGGAAGACGAACGAACGCACTGAGGGCATTGTGGGGAATAATTTCTCCTCCTACGTTCGCGACTATGACTTTAGCGTGCTGCTGCCCGAGCATAATAAAAACCGGGACACCTTCAGCCTGCCGGAAAATTTCGGCGTGCTGCACGGCAATTTGTTTAAGCATTTCGTTAATTCGGATGAATATAAACGCCATTTTTCACAGCAGCCGACGATCTGCCTGAGCGTATCGAGCAAAAATGTCTACACCCGCACGGGCTACGTGCACCCGGTGTTAGGCGCTGAATACCAGCAGGATGCGCCCTCGCTCACCGATCTCTACTTCAGCAAAATGGGCCTGAAGGCTCGCTTCTTTATGCCGGAAAACAGCGTTGCGCCGCTGGCCTTTTACTTCGCCGGTGACGTGCTCAACGACTACAGCCCGCTGCAGCTGATCGGCACCATTAGCACGATGGAAACCTTCCAGAAGATTTATCGCCCGGAGATTTACAACGCCAACTCCGCGGCGGGCGAGCGCTACCAGCCCAGCCTGGCGAACCCGGACCACTCCCTAACGCGGATTGTTTACGATCGCGAGGAGCGCAGCCACCTGGCCGTTGAGCAGGGGAAATTTACCGAAGCGCATTTCATTCAGCCGAATAAATCCCTTCTTGAGCAGTGGTCCGCCGATTACGCGCTCTGATTTACCGAACACACAAGGTTATTGATGATGAAAAGATTGTTACCTACCTCAACCGCGGGCAGCCTGCCGAAACCCTCCTGGCTGGCGCAGCCGGAGACGCTGTGGTCACCGTGGAAACTGCAGGACGAGGCGTTAACTGAGGGCAAACAGGATGCCCTGCGCCTGTCCCTGCTGGACCAGCTCCACGCGGGAATTGATATCGTCAGCGACGGCGAGCAGACGCGCCAGCACTTCGTCACCACCTTTATTGAACACCTGAACGGCGTGGATTTTGAGAAGCGCGAGGTGGTGAAAATCCGCAATCGCTATGACGCGAGCGTGCCGACGGTGGTGGGCGCGGTATCGCGCCTGAAGCCGGTCTTCGTTGAAGATGCGACGTTCCTGCGCAGCCAAACCGCGCAGCCGATCAAGTGGGCGCTGCCCGGCCCGATGACCATGATCGACACCCTGTACGACAGCCACTATAAAAGCCGCGAAAAGCTGGCCTGGGAGTTTGCCCGCATCCTTAACCAGGAGGCGAAAGAGCTTGAGGCGGCGGGCGTGGACATTATCCAGTTCGACGAACCCGCGTTTAACGTCTTCTTTGACGAGGTGAACGACTGGGGCGTCGCCGCGCTGGAGCGCGCCGTTGAAGGGCTTAAATGCGAAACCGCCGTACACATTTGCTACGGCTACGGCATCAAGGCCAACACCGACTGGAAAAAAACGCTGGGATCGGAGTGGCGTCAGTACGAAGAGGCGTTCCCGAAGCTGCAAAAATCGAGCATCGACATTATCTCGCTGGAGTGCCAGAACGCCCGCGTGCCGATGGATTTAATTGAAATCATTCGCGGTAAAAAGGTGATGGTCGGCGCGATTGACGTGGCGACAAACGCCGTCGAGACGCCGGAAGAGGTGGCGGCCACGCTGCGCAAGGCCCTGCAGTTTGTGGATGCCGATAAGCTGTATCCGTCCACCAACTGCGGCATGGCGCCGCTGCCGCGCAGGGTAGCGCGCGGCAAGCTGGCCGCGCTGAGCGCGGGGGCAGACATTGTGCGCAGGGAGCTGCTGGGGAAATAAGCACAACGATCGGACAGGGGTAAAGGGGGGCCAGATGGCCCCCTTTCGCTTATCGCCGCGAAGCATGTGCTAGCGGTAGGTCAGGGTGAAGGACGCCGTGGCGCTCACCGAGCCTGACCGCGCATTCGCTGAAGTCATGTAATACGCGGCCTTGAAGGGGATATTCACCACCTCCCCCGGCGAGGTGGTCGTGCCGTATTTAATTAACTTACCGAACTGTACGGGCGCATCATTATATTTCAGCTGAATGCCCAGGCCTTTTGCCGTCGAGCTGCTGTTTAACCCCAGGACGCCGTTGGCAGCGTCGGCAAGCGGGCTGACGTTATCCAGCGTTACATTCACCGCGGTCTGTTCACCACAAATCAGCGGGATGGAAAACGTTACCGGATTCTGGGTGCTGCCCACGCCGTTAAACTTCGGCAACAGCGCAATCCCCATATTGATATTCAAATTTTTATCTTGAATCTGACAGGATCCAGTGCTGATGTTTATCGGCGAAAAGATATATTTATAAAGCGGCAGGCGTTTAATGTTATTACTGACCGGCGTGCTGTATTCCATATTTAGCGTCAGCGCCGGTATTGAGCCCGTCGCGGGGGTCGTGCTGGTTTTAATCAGCTCGAAGGTATCCGTGAACGTTGATACGCCATTCTGGAGGATCCCTCGCCTCCAGCTCGCATTATTGAGGTTCATCCGGGTGACAAACTCGCTGCTTTGCGTGGTGCTGGAAAAGTTCTTCCAGCGGATGCCGATGCCCGGAACCTCCGTCGCCCGCACGTTGGCCAGCGGCGAGGCGCCATAATCCGCATTCGTCCCCGAGAGCTGAATAAACCACGAGCCATCATATCCAATTTGCTGGCCCTCAGGATCACACGTCATGGGGTTAACGGTGGTGATCGTCGCTAAAACCGTTCCAACGGGCGCATCCCGCTGAACGACAATATTCCGATCAACGTTCACCGCGACGTCGTTTGCAGAACACAGCGCAAAAGCATTCAGAGATATAGCGCTTCCCACTGCAGCCGTCGCGATTTTCATTACGGTGGACATCATCTGTTCCTTCATTTAGGTGAGGCGTAGGCCTTCTCTCGCCAAAGTCATCATGCGCATCGAGGCCATGAGAAATTTAACGGCATGCCGCGGTGGTACGCTGAATTTTCCCCGGTAAGGCGTTCAAGGTTATTTTGGCGCGGCAGGTTTTCGCCCCCCACCTTACCGTGATAGTGTCCCCGTCATTCAGGCCGCTCATATAAACCTCGCCATCGCTTCCCACAATGCTCATCGTGTCGCTTTCGTTAAGCTTTACCATTGCGCCAAAGGGCACCGGCGAGTTTTGATACAGGAGCGTGATCAAGGCCCTGTACCCCGTTCGCGCGTTGAATGTCGCGCGCACCACGGCACCGCGCGTCGGCACAACGTTGACCACGGATTCGGCCACATCCACGTCCGGTCCCAGCGAACCGGTGTCTATCGCAATCCGGTTTTCCTGGTAGGCGCTGGCATAGGGCACCACCGCGTAGCCGCGCCAGTCCGTTCTAACGCCGGGGTTGTTGCGTACCCTTACGCCGGGCGCGCCCTGCGCCTCCAGCAGCACAACGGTATCTCCCAGCGGCTGCGAGAAGGTCACGCCGTGTTCATGACCCACGATCCCCCCCTGCAGGCCGAAGTTCAGCTGGCTATTCTGTCGGCTATAGTTGTAACCCGCGCTCACGGTGCCGTAGCCGCCCTTATAGGTTCCACTCACGGCGCTTCTCGACTCCCCGCCCGACGAGGTATAGCCCTGCTGGACCAGGTAGCTCAGGTTGTTATCGGCAAGCGCGGTGCCACTCAGCCCCACCTGATGCGTTTCAGGACCGTTCTTTTGCATATTCACGCTGTAGCTGGCCCAGCTTTGCGGTAGCCATTTGCTCAGCGGCACCTGCAGGCTAAAGGCCAGAATCTGGTCCTTACGATTTTTGCCCGGCGTTTCACTGTAGGTGTAGCCGAGCGAGTAGTTGATGTCGCTGATACTGGTGTTAAAGCCGGTGCTGACGTTGCGCTCATAGCCTCGCTTGCTCCAGTAGTCCTGCTGATAGGCCGAAATATAAAAGTTTCCCCAGCTCTGCAGCGACTGGCTGAGGTTGAGCTGCAGTCGGCTTCGCTTGTTGTAGCGCTGGCTGCTAAATTCATTCACTTCCTGGAAGGTATAAAACCCTTCCGTAGAGTAGCGATAGCTGGCGAGCGTCACGGTGGTATCGGTCGTCGCCACCGTTTTCGAATACTGCACGCGATAGGACTGCCCGCGGCTGCGGCGTTTTTTCTCATCATCAAGCTGGCTGTCGGCAACGGTAACGTCCGCCGACAGCGAGCCAATGTCGCCAAAGCTGAGGCCGGTACCGAGCACGCCGGACGCATAGTTGCTCGCCCCCAAAACGCCGCCGTACAGCGTGAGATGGTTGGAGAGGCCATAGGCCAGCGTGCCCAGGCCAAATGAGGGGGTTTCCGCGCCATGCTTCGTTGTTCGATACTCCCCTGCGCTCAGCGCATACTTCACGCGGCCTTCCCGCAGCATGACGGGAACCGCCGAGAATGGCTGCACGAAATGCTGGACGCTGCCGTCGGCTTCGGTGACGACAATGTCCAAATCGCCGCTCGCCGAGGTAGGATAGAGATCGCGAATTTCAAAGCTGCCGGGCGCCACGTAGGTTTGATAGACCGTATAGCCGTTTTGCTTCACGGTGACCGTGGCGTTGGTGCGGGCGATCCCTCGAATGATAGGAGCGAAGCCGCGCATGCTCTCCGGCAGCATGGTGTCATCGGAAAAAATCTGCGCACCGCGAAACATCACGCTGTCAAACACGTCGCCTGGGGTACTGGTTTCCCCCACCTGGAACTGCCCCCTCAAAAACTGGACGTCGCGGCTCAGTGTCGTATTCAGCGACGAAAACGACTGTTTTCCGTTGTTCTTGGTCACGGTGCTGTAGTTGCGCAGGCGCCACGGCCCCGCGTTAATACCGCTTTGCAGGTTGGTATAAAGCTGATCCTGCGCCTCACCGTCCCGGCTCCAGCTGCGCGACCCGTTGATGCTGTAATTGACCAGCAGCGCAGAAATGCCCTGGTTCCAGAGCGACGGATCAACGGTGCCGCGCGCGCGCGCGTTGAGCGCCGATTGCGGGATAGAGATGTCCAGCCTTTGCCTGTCAAAATCCAGCCGGGCGGTAGCGTCCGGTATGAATGCGCCGGGATCGGTAATAATCGTCTCGACCGGCAGCATGGCTAATTCAGGAAATGCTTTAACCCTGACGCCGAGCGACTCAAGCTCTCTGCGGTTAAGTTCCGGCGCCAGCCCGATGCCGTTTACAGGAACAAAAGAGATATTTTCCGTTCGGATATAATTTTCATTAAGCCAAATTTCTACCCTGTAGGTGCCGGGTAACTGCTCTCCGCGCTCGAAGCGCCCCAGATCGATGCCCTGGGAAGTCGAGTGTATTTTTTCAAGCGCATCGGCCATAAAATAGAGTTCGCCCGCGCCTGCGGGAAAAACGCCCGAAATAAAAAGCGCTATCGTCGAGAGTCGACTTACGCGGTGAGGCCACGAGCCAGAGAAAAAACCATATCGAGAATAAGAAACAATATTCACTTTGCTTACCTGCGCGAGTGACATAGCGTGTTGTTAATATTTTTTATTTCAGCATCTGGCGCTTTTCTGTCGTTACGCCACCAAAATCATTTATGGCTTTCCACGCCACCTGCTTTCCACTGCCGGCGACCGTTACGGAACTCAAGGGGGAAATCATTGGCGGCGGCGCGATCGTTTTATTGCCAACCGTTAATGAATAAAGAGAAACGTAGAACGGCGTCGGATTATTAATCACCAGGCGTTCGCCGCGCGGTTCAAACGTTAATCGCGTCCATGCCTCACCCGCATTTTCTGACGCCAGAGCCGCAGGCCGGTAGAAAAGCTTCATGCGCGTCTTAACGGCAATAAGCAGCCTGTTCTCATCTGACCGGGTCATTGAGGGAATTGATTTTACGTTAAGCCAAAATACAGACTCTCGGTTTTCAGGCAGCGACGTCTCGCCGGTATAAATGACCCGCAGCGTATTTTCATGACCACCGTCGAGGCGGAACAGCGGCGGCGTGACGATAAAAGGAACCTGCTCCTTCGAGTTTTCGCTTAATTCAATCCATGACTGAATTAAATAGGGGACAGCATCCTTACTGTTACTCACAGGGAGTGAGGCTTCGTTTTCAGCTCCATTATAAATTAAGCGCGTTCCGCCAACGGTTATGCTGGCCTGGCCCGGCAGGGAGAGCAGGCAAGCGCCTAATAATACAATCGTTCGAATAAGTTGACTCATCATACTTCCCCGATATTCCGGCAGGAAAAAATGGGGCGTACCCTGGGTACGCCCGGCTTATTACTGATAGGTAATGGTAAAATCTGACGTTGCGTTTGCCGTACCCGCAACCACGGCAGCCTGCGTTGCCTTATATTTCGCCACGAAGGTCATTTTGTTGCTGTTAGCAGGGTCTTCGCCTGTGCTGGTGTCAAGCGTGATGCTCTTAGACTGGGTCGCCAGCGGGATTGCGGTGATGCCATCTTCTTCATAGAACGCCACGCCGACGCCTTTCGCCGTTTGACCGCTGTTCAGCGCAAGAATATTGGTGTCGCTGCTGTCCGCCGTGCCGTCAAACTTAACGGAGGCAGAGGTGACGGCCGCAGGGCAGTTATTCAACACAATGCTAAAGCGGGTTGCGGCAGCAACGGCCCCGGCCGCGTTGAACGAGCTCTTTGGAATTTTGCCAAGGTTAACGGTCTGGTTCGCCGTATTGGTATCAATCGTACAGGCAGAATCCAGAATGGTGCCTGTAAAATTGATCTGTCCATCGGCTGCGCTGGCGGCAAAGGTTATTCCAGAAACCGCTGCTGCCATAACCATATTTCGAATGACACTGTTTAACTTCATTTGCATAGCTATATATCCTTAGGATTGAAGGTATCTGCGCAACGTTCACTGTTGCGCAGGAAGAGCGGAACTGGACCGCTAAATTTATGTTCGTTTAAGCCAATAAATAGACGTTATATCGTTATGAGCATCTCAGGCTTTGCGATGATAAAAGTAAAATAAGTTGTTTCATCTCCAGACCATTGCCTAACGCCAGTCGATTTCTAACATAGTAATTTTTGTTAATTTCGTATTTATTTTTAATTCGGCACTGGCTCGTCGATTTATCATAAACTTTCAGGAGAAAGTTCAAATGGTCGTCCGACAGTCGCGTCGACAGCCTCTGATACAGCACGTCTTTTAATACGCAGGGGTTCTCATTCGCCCGATGTTTAGAGGCGCGCTCGCACAGCTGCTTGAGATCCTTAAGCGTAGTAACAAGGCGGAAGAATTTTAAAAAGCCGTTCTCCGCATTGTCCTCGGGCGCAATAAAATAGGTAAGGCGCATTAACCCCCTCGCCGCAAGGCGATAATAGAGCCATCGGATATTCTCGCTACTTTCTCCTATTGTATCGATGAGAATGTAAGATTTATCCAGAATGGTCGCGCTTACTAAGAACTCCAGCCGATTGTCAAAATAAAATATTTCTCTATTGGCTGAGTTCAGTGTTTTAATTGCCTGCCTCATGGCAAAGTTTCTTGAAAAAACTAATAGCGCCGTCAAAACTCATTCCTTATGAAATTTATCATCGTCAATGTGAAGAAGGTTTTACAACATATATCCGTTCTAACGAACCGCAGTCGATTTTGTACGCTTTCCCATAGATTCTTGTAAAAGGATAACGTTCAAATCCCACGGTATTAAATGCGTTCTGGATTTTCTTCATCATGGACAACAAATAGGATTTCGAGCACCGTAGTCCATAATCATCAAACACGTGTATGATGATGTCATTATCGTAGACAATTTCGTTATCCATCCCCGCCAGGAGATACTCGAACAGTCTTGCTTTCGTCATGCCGAATCTTTTAATACGTCCATTCTTGATATTGATAAGCGTTCTTGTTGAAAGCCGGTACTCAAGATGATGAAAAATCGTGTATCCATACAGAAGCTCGTCAGAGACAAAAGGCACAAAGACTCCTTAGAAGTTTATCATTCTCATTTCCATGTCGGCGTCTTCTCCATTCGAAAGGATTTCGGTGTTCATCTGATGCACTGAAATGTTATTAAAATGAAGAAAATGTGACAATGAGACTAATTTATTAAAGCAAAACACCACAAAATGCATTCAATGCGATACAAAAAACCACTTTATTTGATTTTTTAAGTTTAAAAACACAAATGTTTCATTTATGTTTTTTATTGCCGCATCTCGAAACAAAAATTTCACATCAATATATTTATCTAAATTTAACGAATACTTAGCAATAAAACCTACAAAAAATAAACATGATTTTATAATCAATAAGTTACAAAGATATCCTGCCCCTGTTAAACCTAGTCTTAATAGGGTTAAATTAGGATTTTTCATGACATCTTTTGCGATTTTCCTAAATGAAAGCTGACAAACACTGAACATTCTTTACATTCAAAACATTCCAGTCAGTTCCCAAAATCGTACTTAAATAAATAAAATCAATAAGTTGAGTTAATAGTCGTTCCCAGATCAATTTTCTCGTCGCAAATTAACAATAATGGTCACGGCTTTATGCAGGCAAAAAAAAGGCAAGGTTTGCTAACAACCTTGCCCGCAGATCAACGGAAGACGTTTGAAGGAAATCAGGTATCCGGGAACATCACGCTATTGCCCGGTGCTTCTCTGTGGAGGTGAATAAAGTTCAGGTGGCGCTCGTACTGGTCCAGAATGTCCGTGATCACCTGCTCTTTGCTGTAGTCCATCAGGTCGTTGCCCTGGCTTCCCTCAAGCAGGAAGGTCTCCAGCCGGTAATAGGTCGATTTCCCGCTGCGCGCGCGGTAGGTAAATCCGGGCACCGAATACTGCTGCGGCCAAATCTGGTAGACAAAGTTCTGCTCGTCCCCCATGTGCACCAGCAGATCCAGGTGCCCCAGGTTCTCGCCCTCGTCCGGCGGCAGGTTTTTCAGCTCGACGTATGCACCGCGCAGCTTCAGCTCCTGCGCCACTTCCTCCATTGCCGGGAAGCACACCGTTTCCATCATCTGCCTGGTGTAGCGCGTACCGGGGTAATTCATCAGGCGCGACAGGCGCTTTTTCCAGCTCAGGCGGTCCTGCGCGCCCAGCGGACGCGGCGCGGTATCGCGGCTGGCGCTGACGCGGCGGTAGTCTTCCACCTTGAGCGATTTATACAGTCCGGCCATCACGAAGAAGATCACGAAGCTGAACGGCAGGCCCATAATCACCGTGGTGTTTTGCAGCGCAGAGATACCGTTGGTCATCAGCATGCCGAGCGTCAGCAGGCCGATGGCGACCGACCAGAAGATGCGCAGCCAGTTCGGCGCGTCGCTGTTGATGTCCTTCAGCTTCGAGGTGAAGTTGCCCAGCACCAGCGCGCCGGAGTCCGCTGAGGTGACGTAGAACAGCAGGCCGGTGATGGTCGCCACGGAGGCGCTAAAGGTAAACGCCGGGTACTGCGCCAGCAGGCTGTAGAAGCCGCGCTCCGGGTGCGCCATCGCTTCCTGAGCAAACCCCGCATTGCCGTGAATGATCTCGTGCAGCGCGCTGTTGCCGAACACCGAGAGCCACAGCAGCGTAAAGGTGAACGGGATAATCAGCGTGCCCATCACGAACTGGCGAATGGTGCGCCCGCGCGAAATACGCGCCAGGAACAGGCCGACAAACGGCGACCATGCCACCCACCACGCCCAGAAGAACAGCGTCCAGTTGTTCATCCACTCCACCGGACGATCGAAGGCGAAGCTGTTTAGCGTCATCCCCATAAAGCGGTTCACGTAGTCGCCCACGTTCAGCACTAACGCATTGAGGAGGAAGGAGGTGTCGCCCATAAACAGCACGAACAGGATCAGGCCCAGCGCCAGCGCGACGTTCAGCTCGGAGAGCACGCGGATGCCCTTGTCCACGCCGGAGGTCACCGAAATGGTGGCAATAATCACCGACAGCGCAATCAGCGCCGCCTTGGCGGCCATCGAATCCGGGATATCAAACAGCACGCTCAGCCCGTAGTTGAGCTGCACCACGCCGATGCCGAGCGTGGTGGCAATACCAAAGATGGTGCCGATCACCGCCGCGATATCTACCGTGTGGCCAATCGGCCCGTTAATTTTTTTGCCGAAAATCGGATAGAGCGCGGAGCGGATGGTGAGGGGCAAATTATAACGATAGCTAAAGTATCCCAGCGCCATGCCCATCAGCGCGTACATCGACCAGCCGGTTAAGCCGTAGTGGAACAGCGTCCAGACCATCGCCTGCCGCGCGGCCTCCATCGTCTGCCCTGCCCCTTCCGGAGGCTGCATATACTGCGTGACCGGCTCGGCCACGGAGAAGAACATCAGGTCGATGCCGATGCCCGCGGCAAACAGCATCGCCGCCCAGCTCAGCAGGCTGAACTCAGGCTTAGACTGCTCCGGCCCGAGCTTGACGGAGCCGAAGCGCGAACAGGCAATGCACACCACGAAAACGATATAGAGCGTCGCCGCCAGCAGATAGTACCAGCCGAAGGTCTTCGACACCCAGTTCAGGGCACGCCCAATCCACTCGGCGGAAAAATCGCTAAAAAAGATCGTCGTCAGGGAAAACAACAAAATCAGCCCGGCGGAGGTGTAAAAAACGACCGGGTTGATTTTGTCTTTTTCTCTGTCTTGTGAAAGGTCTGTCATCCAGTATCCCCACTGTTTTTGTAACTATTAAAATCCAAATCCGCAACAATTAAGACACATTTTATATTGAACGTCCAATCAAAAACCGCTTTAATGTATTACCAACGCTGATGAATGGAGTGGCAAAAATGCCCAAAGTGGGGATGCAGCCGATCCGGCGCAGGCAGCTTATTAACGCCACGCTGGAAGCAATAAATGAAGTGGGAATGCACGACGCGACGATCGCGCAGATCGCCCGTCGGGCGGGCGTTTCCACGGGGATCATCAGTCACTACTTCAAGGACAAAAACGGCCTGCTGGAAGCGACCATGCGCGACATTACCGGCCAGCTTCGCGACGCGGTACTCAACCGTTTACGCGCCCTGCCGGGCGGCAGCGCGGAGCAGCGGCTACAGGCAATCGTTGCCGGTAATTTTGACGAAACCCAGATCAGCAGCGCGGCGATGAAGGCCTGGCTGGCCTTCTGGGCGAGCAGTATGCACCAGCCGATGCTCTACCGCTTACAGCAGGTCAGCAGCCGCCGCCTGCTGTCGAACCTGGTCAGCGAGTTTCGCCGCGAGCTGCCGCGCGAACAGGCGCAGGAAGCGGGCTACGGGCTCGCCGCACTGATTGACGGGCTGTGGCTGCGCGCCGCCCTGAGCGGCAAACCGCTGGATAAGACCCTGGCCCAGTCGCTTACCGGCCACTTTATCAGCCAGCATTTACCGACCGATTAACCGAGGAGAAATTATGTCCCGAATGGCAGAACAGCAGCTTTACATCAATGGTGGTTATACATCGGCCACCAGCGGTCGCACCTTCGAGACCATCAACCCGGCCAACGGTGACGTCCTGGCGACCGTACAGGCCGCCGGGCGCGAGGACGTCGATCGCGCGGTAGAAAGCGCACAGCGCGGGCAAAAAATCTGGGCGGCGATGACCGCCATGGAGCGCTCGCGCATCCTGCGCCGCGCCGTGGATATCCTGCGCGAGCGCAACGACGCGCTGGCGAAGCTCGAAACCCTCGATACCGGTAAAGCGTTTTCCGAAACCTCAACCGTCGATATCGTCACCGGCGCGGACGTGCTGGAGTACTACGCGGGGCTGATCCCGGCGCTGGAGGGCAGCCAGATCCCGCTGCGCGACACCTCGTTCGTCTACACCCGCCGCGAGCCGCTGGGCGTGGTGGCGGGCATCGGCGCGTGGAACTACCCGATCCAGATCGCCCTGTGGAAATCAGCCCCGGCGCTGGCGGCAGGCAACGCGATGATCTTCAAGCCGAGCGAAGTGACGCCGCTTACCGCGCTGAAGCTGGCCGAAATTTACACCGAAGCGGGCGTTCCGGACGGCGTGTTTAACGTTCTGCCGGGCGTGGGCGCGGAGACCGGGCAGTTCCTCACCGAACATCCTGGCATTGCCAAAGTTTCCTTCACCGGCGGAGTCGCCAGCGGCAAAAAGGTGATGGCGAACTCGGCGGCCTCGTCCCTGAAGGAGGTGACGATGGAGCTGGGCGGCAAATCGCCGCTGATTATTTTCGACGACGCCGACCTCGATCTCGCGGCGGACATTGCCATGATGGCCAACTTCTTCAGCTCCGGCCAGGTCTGCACCAACGGCACCCGCGTGTTCGTGCCCGCAAGGCATAAAGCCGCGTTTGAGCAAAAAATCGTTGAGCGCGTGGGCCGCATCCGCGCGGGCGATCTGTTCGATGAAAAAACCAACTTTGGCCCGATGGTCAGCTTCCCGCACCGCGACAGCGTGCTGCGCTACATCGCCAAAGGTAAAGAGGAAGGCGCGCGCGTGCTGTGCGGCGGCGACGTGCTGAAGGGCGAAGGGTTTGACAGCGGCGCGTGGGTGGCCCCGACCGTGTTCACCGACTGCACCGACGAGATGACCATCGTGCGCGAGGAGATCTTCGGGCCGGTGATGTCCATCCTCACCTACGAATCCGATGAAGAAGCGATCCGCCGCGCCAACGACACCGACTACGGCCTGGCGGCGGGCATCGTCACCGCCGACCTGAACCGCGCGCACGGCGCCATTCATCAGCTTGAAGCGGGCATCTGCTGGATCAACACCTGGGGTGAATCCGCCGCGGAGATGCCGGTTGGCGGCTACAAGCATTCCGGCATTGGCCGCGAGAACGGCGTGATGACGCTCCAGAGCTACACCCAGGTGAAGTCCATCCAGGTTGAGATGGGTAAATTCCAGTCCATATTTTAACCGGGAGGTTTATTTGCAATTTGACTACATCATTATCGGCGCCGGCTCTGCCGGCAACGTGCTGGCAACGCGCCTGACCGAAGATCCAAACACCACCGTGCTGCTGCTTGAGGCGGGCGGGCCGGACTATCGCTTTGACTTCCGCACCCAGATGCCCGCCGCGCTGGCGTTTCCGCTGCAGGGCAAGCGCTACAACTGGGCGTACGAAACCGAGCCAGAGCCGTACATGAACAACCGCCGCATGGAGTGCGGACGCGGAAAGGGGCTGGGCGGCTCGTCGCTCATCAACGGCATGTGCTACATCCGCGGCAACGCCATGGATCTCGATAACTGGGCGAAGGAAGATGGCCTGGCGCACTGGAGCTATCTCAACTGCCTGCCCTACTACCGCAAGGCCGAAACCCGCGACGTGGGGCCAAACGACTACCACGGCGGCGACGGTCCGGTGAGCGTCACCACCTCGAAGCCGGGCGTGAATCCGCTGTTTGAGGCGATGGTGGAAGCGGGCGTGCAGGCGGGCTATCCGCGCACCGAGGATCTTAACGGCTACCAGCAGGAAGGCTTCGGCCCGATGGACCGCACGGTCACGCCTAAGGGCCGACGCGCCAGCACCGCGCGCGGCTATCTGGACCAGGCAAAGCAACGCCCGAACCTGACCATCCGCACCCATGCCATGACCGACCGCATCCTCTTTGAAGGCAAGCGCGCGGTGGGCGTCGAGTGGCTCGAAGGCGAAAGCACTATCCCGTCGAAAGCGACGGCGAAGAAAGAGGTGCTGCTGTGCGCGGGCGCCATCGCGTCTCCGCAGATCCTCCAGCGCTCCGGCGTGGGCAATGCTGAGCTGCTGAAGCAGTTCGATATCCCGCTGGTGCACGACCTGCCCGGCGTGGGCGAAAACCTGCAGGATCACCTGGAGATGTACCTCCAGTACGAGTGCAAGGAGCCGGTCTCCCTCTACCCTGCCCTGCAGTGGTGGAACCAGCCGAAGATTGGCGCCGAATGGCTGTTTGGCGGCACCGGCGTGGGCGCGAGCAACCACTTCGAGGCGGGCGGGTTTATCCGCAGCCGCGAAGAGTTCGAATGGCCGAACATTCAGTACCACTTCCTGCCGGTCGCCATTAACTACAACGGCTCGAACGCGGTGAAAGAGCATGGCTTCCAGTGCCACGTTGGCTCCATGCGCTCGCCGAGCCGCGGCCACGTGCGAATTAAGTCGCGCGACCCGCACCAGCATCCGGCGATCCTGTTTAACTACATGTCCCACGAGCAGGACTGGCAGGAGTTCCGCGACGCGATCCGCATCACCCGCGAGATCATGCACCAGCCCGCGCTGGACAAGTACCGTGGCCGGGAAATCAGCCCGGGCGTGGAGTGCCAGACCGACGAGCAGCTGGATGAGTTCGTGCGCAACCATGCCGAAACCGCCTTCCACCCGTGCGGCACCTGCAGGATGGGCTACGACGAGATGGCGGTGGTAGACGGCGAAGGCCGCGTTCACGGGCTGGAAGGGCTGCGCGTGGTGGATGCGTCGATCATGCCGCAGATCATCACCGGCAACCTGAACGCCACCACCATTATGATCGGCGAGAAAATTGCCGATGCGATCCGCGGGCGCGAGCCGCTGGCGAAGAGCACCGCGGCGTATTACGTGGCAAACGGCGCACCGGTTCGCCGCTGAGGGTTCCCCCTCACCCTAACCCTCTCCCCATAGGGGAGAGGGGACGATCGCTCCCCACAGGGGAGAGGGCCACGCCTTTTATTCCCGAAATGCCTCCAGCCGCTTAACCTGCCGCCCTTCCCCGTCAAAATTGTCCGCGGCCAGCCAGGCGCGCAGCGCCGCATCGCGCTGAGGCCATTCACCATCAATAATGGAATGTATGTCGCTATCGCGGTTGCGCCCTTTGCGCACCATCTTCTGGCGCAGACGCCCTTCCCAAACAAAACCCAGCCGTTCGGCGGCGCGTCGCGACGCGGTGTTCATGGAATCGCACCGCCACTCCAGCCGCCGGTAGCCATGCTCGAAGGCATTTTTCAGCAGCAGCCATACCGTTTCGGTGCCAATTCGGGAACCTTTCATCTTCCGTGACCAGGTGACGTGGCCGATCTCCACCGACCCAAGCAGCCGCTCGTAGGCCATATAGCTCACCAGCCCCACCGCGCGCTCGGTGTGCAAATCAATCACGGCGTAGGGCACCAGCGCATCGTCCATGACCTTTCCCAACACCCAGTGGGCGGTTGCCTCAACGTTTGCTGGCTTCGTGCTGGCAAGCCAGGTCCAGTCGCCGTCATCCCCCAGCGCATAAGCCTCATAGAGATCGGCAGCATGACGCTTAACGTCCAGCGGCTCCAGACGGCAGTACTGGCCGAACAGCGGCGAGCGGGTTAAGGCGCGCGCGCCCGTCCAGCCGGGCACGATATCGTTAACGGTTTGACCAAATTGGTTGAGTTCGGGCACGGCGGTGACTCCCTGAAAGGTAAGGAGTTTGTTATAGCAGGTTAAAAAGAGAACGAAAAGACCGGAAAAGGCAGGCCGGGTTAGGCGCAGCCGCCACCCGGCAAAAGGTTACTTCAGCAGTTTCACCGTGGCATCAATGTCGATTTCATCTTCGGTGAAGATCAGCGTCGAATTCTGGAAGGTGGTAATCGCGAGCTTCTTCACCGTGCGCATTTCGCCCGGCTTTTTGTCGGATTTTGGCTTGATGCTGTTCATCAGCAGCCCCACCGACAGCACCGCATTTTCCTTGTCGATTTTGGTATCGACCGGCTCTTCTTCGCTGAACACCACGAAGGACTTGATCGAGGTGAGCTTCACGCGCTCGCCCGCGATGTAGAGGTGTTTGCTTTCCGGGATCACCTTCACCGCGTACGCGGAAAGGCCTTTATTGTTGGTTGTCGGCTCGAAGGTCACCGCCGCGTCTTTCTTAATCAGATCGGGGTTGGCGACCTTAATCACGTGAAAATAGCGGTTGTCGCCGTTTTCATCTTTGATAAATCCAAAGCCTTTATCTTTAAACCACGTTGTGATTGTACCGTTCATGCTGCTTCCGCCCGTCTGTCGATCGTTAACTCAATTTTTGCAGCGCGCAGTGTAATGCACAATGTCCGTACAGACAAAAAAAACCCCTGCACGGGTGCAGGGGAAAATCATGTCAGAGCTTATTTTTTTATTAGTTGAATACCATTCCGCCGTCAATCAGCAGCGACTGGCCGGTCATGTAGTCGGAGTCCGGGCCGGCAAGATAGGACACGCAGGCCGCCACGTCTTCCGGTTCAGAAAGCCTGCCAAGCGTGATGCGTTTGGCGAAGGTTTCCGTTCCGTAGCCAAGCGGTTTACCCGCCGCCTCGGAAACCTGACGGTCGATTTCGGCCCACATCGGCGTTTTCACGATGCCGGGGCAGTAGGCGTTAACGGTGATCCCCAGCGGGGCGAGATCCCGCGCGGCGGTCTGGGTCAGGCCGCGCACCGCGAACTTGCTGGAGCTGTAGACCGCCAGTTCCGGGTTGCCGGTATGGCCCGCCTGGGAGCAGGCGTTGATGATCTTGCCGCCGTGCCCTTCCTTGCGAAACGCGTCAATCGCCGCCTGGATCCCCCAGATCACCCCTTTGACGTTGATGTTGTATACCTTGTCGACGATCTCCGGCGTGATGGATTCGATCGGCGTGGACGGCGCCACGCCCGCGTTGTTGACGATAACGTTGAAGCCGCCCAGCGCGGTGCGGGCTTTTTCTACCGCCGCAAACACCTGCTCGCGGTCCGATACGTCCACCTTCACGGCAATGGCCCTGCCGCCGCTGCGTTCGATCTCATCGGCAACCGCTTTGGCGGTCTCTTCGTTGTAATCGGCAATCGCCACGGCAAAACCGTCCTTCACCAGGCGCAGCGCAATTGCCTTACCGATCCCCTGGCCGGAGCCTGTTACGAGAGCAACCTTTTGCATCGTTCTGTCCTTATATTGAGTCACAAAATCTGGCTGAGATGGAGCTGGCCCATCAGCAGCGGGTTATCGCTATAGTCGACGGGAATGGCCACCACGGCCGGGCCGTCAACGTCCATCGCCGCACGCAGCGTCGGCTCCAGCGCATCGGCGCTTTCAACCGCAAAGCCTTTTGCGCCGAAGGCGTCCGCGTAGGCTTTGAAGTCGATCGGGCCGAACTCAACGCCGGAGAGGCGCTGGTATTTTTTCTGTTCCTGAATCGCCACCATGTTGTAGCCGTTATCCACCCAGATGATGTGCAGCACGTTGGCGTTAAGGCGCACGGCGGTTTCCAGCTCCATGCTCGACTGCAGGAATCCGCCGTCGCCGGAGACGGAGACCACCTTGCGGCCCGGGTTGACCAGCCACGCGCCGATCGCCCACGGCAGGGCCACGCCCATCGTCTGCTGGCCGTTAGAGATCATCACCTGGCGCGCGCGGAAGCTGTAAAGGTAGCGGGCGATCCAGATGTGGAAACTGCCCATATCAACGGTGAGCGTCACGTCATTGTTCACGATGTCCTGCATGGCGCGCACGATGCGCAACGGATGAAGGGCAAACTGGTTGAGCGACGCACCGCGTCGGTCGAGGAGATCGCGCTGGTGCTGGCGATCGACGAGGATTTCGGTGGCCTGCGGGCTCAGCGCAAGCGTGTGGTCGAGACGCCCCGCCAGCGCGTCAAGCGTCGCCGCGATGTCGCCCACCAGCTCGACGTCGGGCACGTAGTTACGCTCTTCATAGGCGGGCAGCACGTCAACGTGCACCAGCGTGGCGTCGCCGCGGTTCCACATGGACGGCTCGTATTCGACCGGGCTGTAGCCGATGCAGATAATCAGATCCGCCAGGTGCAGCAGCCGATCTCCCGCCTGGTTATTAAACAGCCCGACGCGTCCGGCAAAGCGGGTGAAGTGTTCCTGATTCACCGCCCCGGCGGCCTGATAGGTGCTGGTGACCGGAATACGGCTTTTCTCCAGCAGCTTGCGCAGCGCGGCGCTGTTGGCGGGCTGGCTCGCCATCAGGCCCAGCAAAATCACCGGGTTTTTCGCCCTTTGAATAAGCTTCGCGACGTCGTTAATCGCCGCCTCCGGCGCGGGGCCCATCAGCGTCGCGGTGCTGGCGGGCAGGACGGCGCCCGTGACGGGCTGGTCAACGATATCCTGCGGCAGGCTGACGAAGGCGCTGCCCGGCCTGCCCTGCTCGGCAACGCGAAACGCGTTCGACACCACCTCGGCGAGGGCGTCCGGCGCGTTGACCTCCACGGAATATTTGGTCACCGGGCTAAACATGGCGACGGTGTCCATGCTCTGGTGAACCTGCTTGGCTTTATCCGCCCGCTTCACCGCGCCGCCCAGCGCCACTACCGGGTCCCCCTCGCTGTTGGCGGTCGCCATGCCGGTGATCAGGTTTGAGCAGCCCGGCCCCGACGTGACTAATGCCACCCCGGCCTTACCGGTCAGCCGCCCGACCGCCGCCGCCATAAACGCGGCGTTCGCCTCGTGGCGCACCGGGATCAGTTCAATCGGCGAATCGAGGAGGGAATCAAACACCTTGTCGATTTTCGCACCGGGAATACCAAACACGTGCTTCACGCCCTGCGCTTCCAGCTGGCTGACGACCAGGTCGGCGCCGTGCGCCCACTGGCGAGAATGTTTTTCACTGTTCACGGTTGTTCTCCTGTTAGTTTTCGACGGAGCGGATCGCCGCATCGAGATCGCTGGGGTGAAGATTGGCCTGTAAAAACGCGCTGTCGGCGGGAAGGTCGATCATCAGCTTGTGAATTTCGCCGAAGGTCAGCACGCCGCTCTCCAGCTGGTAGTCCAGCAGGTGGCCGCCGCCCTGGCGATCGTCGGTGATGAAATGCTCGTGATAGCCCGCCACGTTGATGCCCTGCATATGCTGCGGCGTGCGAAACCCCACCAGCACGCCCTCGCGCGCGCTGAAGCGGAACACCGGCTGGTCGTCGAGCACGTCGGTCATCGCGCGGTACGGCGGCGTCTGGCGCGGCACGGTGCGGGTGTGCGCGTGGCGGAAATGGCCGTCGATGCGCAGGGCGCAAAAGAGGTTATCCGAGGGGATCTGCTGGTCGATAACGTCGTGGATCTGCTGGCGGCTGACCGGCGCGTCGAAGACCTTGCGGTACTGCGGCTGGAACCAGGTCATCACCGCGAACGGCGTTTTTTGCTCCGGCTTCGCGGCGCGGGCGCTGCCGTCGGCGCGCAGCTGATAGACCTGGCTGCTGAAGGCGATCATTTCACCGTCCAGCTCGTTGAACGTGCCAAGGCCAAAATCACCGTGCGCGAGCAGGTCGGCGATGGTGGTTTCCCCTTCATAAACGCCGCTTAGCAGGGCGCTCATGAGCGATGTTTGATATATCACACTGTCAGGATGTTGCGCTGAAAACCCGCGCAGGGTCTCGCAAAGGCTTTCCTCACAGTCACATACAGGTGAATGGGTCATCATGCGTCCTCTTCAACTTTTTTAGAAAGGTTAAATAAATGTTGACCCGATTCAGCACAGAGTTCCAATATAGAAATCCTGCTGGTTTGAGACGTTTTTGATATGGAACTTCGTTACCTGCGCTATTTCGTTGCGGTAGCCCGCGAGCGACACTTCACCAAAGCGGCCAAAGCGCTGGGTATTTCCCAGCCGCCGCTCAGTCAGCAAATCAAACGCCTGGAAGATGAGGTCGGCACGCCGCTGTTCCGTCGCCTGACGCGGGGCGTAGAGCTGACCGAAGCGGGAGAGGCCTTTTACGAGGATGCCTGCAAAATTCTGGCGATGAGCGACGCCGCGCTGGAGAAAACGCGCGGCATTGCGCGCGGCCTGATCGGCAGCCTGTCGATTGGGATCACCAGCTCGGACGCCTTTCATCCCCAGATCTTTACCCTGATCCGCCAGTTTCAGCAGCAGAACCCGGCGGTGACGGTCAATCAGGTTGAGGCGAACATGGCGACGCTGATGCACAGGCTGGGCGAAGGCGAGCTGGATTTAGCGTTCGTGCGGCTGCCGTGCGAAAGCAGCAAGGCGTTCGATCTGAAAATACTCGATCGCGAGGCGATGGTCGTGGCGCTGCACGGTTCGCACCCGCTGGCGGATAGCGGCGCGCTGGCGCTGCAGCAGCTTAGCGATACGCCGCTGATTATGTTCCCGCAGGAGGTCGCGCCGGGTTTGTACGACCGCGTCTACGGCTGCTGCGAGCGGGCGGGCATTAATATGCACAACAGGCTGCAGGCGTCCCAGCTCTCCTCATCCCTGAGCATGGTCTCGGCGGGAGGCGGGTTCGCGCTGGTGCCGCAGTCGATGACATCCATTTCCCCGCCGAACGTAACCTACCACACCCTCACCTCGCCCGAGCTGTATACGGACATTGCGATCTGCTGGCGGCGCTTCGAGCGCTCGCGCACGGTGAAGCGCTTTCTGGCGATGCTGGATAAAGGGCCTGCGTAATATGCCTACGGTTTTCGCGTGAAGAACAGCGTCACCGTGCCCACGCGGAAGCCGAACTTCGTCATCTCCGTTTTGTTAAACAGCCGCGTGTCGTCCTGCAGGTACATCCAGTCATCAAAGTGCAGCAGCCAGGTTTTGCCGTCGGCCTTCACGTTCATGCTGTAGCGCCAGTGAAACGCGTTGCCCGCCGCCTCGCCCTTCGCGACGCCGTCAATATCGCCCGCCGTGCCCTCGAAGCGATTGCTCCCCAGGCGGCGAATATGCCAGACGCGCTGCTGCTTCTCGCCGTCGTCGTAGACAAACTGCTCGTTAAGCGTGAGGGTGTCGCCCACGACGTCGCCGGTAATCTCCACGTGAAAGCGGCGGATCTGCCTGCCGCTGCGGTCTTGTACCATTCCCCACGCTTCGGTTTTCCCCTTGAAATAGCTGAATATATCGAGGGCGGGCTGCTGCTGGCGGTAGTCGGCCACCTCGGTGCTACACCCCGCCAGCAGCATCAGCAGCGCCGCGCCAAACATCAGGAAACGTTTCATGGTTGACCTCCGATCAGCTGCTGACGCAGCGTTGGATATTGCGTTTGCGGGGAGAGCCAGATCGCCAGGAACCGCGTACTGAAGGTTTCCGGCTGCGGCGGCCCCAGCGCCGAAAAGCCGCGCTGCGAACCGGCGGCGCGGTACCAGAACTGCCCCTGCCCGTCCTTTTGCACAAACGCCAGCTGCGCGCCGGGCGTTACGTCGGGCCAGATCGCGCGCAGCGCGCCTAGCCAGGCCTCGCTCTGCGGCTCCTGCCGGAGAATGCCCATCGCCGCCCACTGGTCGCGGGTGGCCTCGACAAGCTCGTCGCGATCGATGTCGCGCCGGTAGGTAATGACCAGCGCCCGGTCGCGCGTCGCCCCGTCGTAGCGTCCGTCAGGGGTCAGCAGCTGGGAGGTATATACGGTAAACGGCCCCCACGTCAGCGTGGCGTCCCCCACCTTGCGCCAGCTCAGCCAGTCGGCCGCCCGCGCCGCGGGAGCCGTCACCGTCAGGGCCAGCAGCAACAGCCATGCGAGCCTCATCGTTGTCGCCCCATCATGAAGTGGAAAAAAAGCATCAGCACCAGCCAGCCGGGCACCATCCAGCCGATGACGATAACCGCGGGCTGCAGGAAAACGATCCCGCCCAGACGCTCGCCAACCAGGTAGGCGACCGGCCCCCCTGCCGTGGCCAACAGAATAAGCAGCCAGCCCGGCAGCGTCGTCGCGCGCGTCAGCCCGGTCCAGACCGAGGCAAACATCAGCCACAGCGCGATCATCCACAGCGGCATGACCGCCTTCCCGGCAAAGGCAATCAGCCCGGTCAGCGCCCAGAGGGAATCCAGCGCGCAGCCCACCGCCGCCAGCAGCGCGGCGTTAAGCCGATGGGGCGGCGGCAGCATCAGCCACGCGAGGATCGCCAGCGCCAGCCAGAGGATCAGCCCGCGCTCGCGAAACAGCACCACCAGCGTCCAATAGAGATCGAAGCCGATCGCCAGCAGAATCACCTGCCCGTATCGCCTCATACGCGGTCCGCGGTGAGCTGCACCACGCTGATGGTGCGGGCGTTGAACCCCGCCTCGCAGTAGCCAAAATAGTAAAGCCACATGCGGCGGAAGCGCTCGTCAAAGCCGAGCGCCTCGATCTCCTGCCAGGCGTGGACAAAACGCTGCCGCCAGTGCGCCAGGGTGCGGGCATAGTCCGGCCCCATGTCGAACAGGTTGCGGACCACAAAGTCGGTGTGGCGGGTCATCAGCTCGCTCATCGCCGTGACGCTCGGCAAGAACCCGCCGGGGAAGATATAGCGCTGGATGAAGTCGACGCTTTTGCTGTAGTCGCGGTAGCGCTGATCCCGAATGGTAATGGCCTGAATCGCCATTCTGCCGCCGGGGCGCAGCCGCGCCTGACAGGTGCGGAAGAACGCGGGCAGGTAGCGCTGCCCCACCGCCTCAATCATTTCGATCGACACCAGCTTGTCGTACTCGCCGGTGAGATCGCGATAGTCGCACAGCAGCACCTCAACGCGGTCGTCCAGCCCCGCGCGCGCAATCCGCGCTTTCGCCCACGCGTACTGCTCCTGGGACAGCGTGGTAGTGGTCACGCGGCAGCCGTAGTGGCGGGCAGCAAATTCGGCCATCGCCCCCCAGCCGGTGCCAATTTCCAGCAGCCTATCGCCGGGCGCAAGCGCCAGCTGGTCGCACAGCCGCGCCATTTTGGCCCGCTGGGCGGCGGTCAGATCCTGCTTATCGTCGGTAAACAGCGCGCTGGAATAGAGCAGTTCGCCGTCGAGAAAGCGGGCGTAGAAGTCGTTGCCGAGATCGTAATGGGCGGCAATATTTTCACGCGCCTTGGCGCGCGAGTTGCGTCGCGTCCAGTGGCGCAGCCGCTCGACGGGCCTGCCCAGCAGGCGAAAGCCCTTTTCCAGCCGCCCGAGCACGTCGCCGTTCAGGGCAAGAATGTGCAGCAGCGCGGTCAGCTCGTCCGTTTCCCAGTCGCCGTCCATCCACGCCTCGGCGGCCGCGAGGCTGCCTCCGGCCAGCAGGCGTGAGTAAACGCGCGGCGATACGATCTGCACCTGCGCGCGAAGGGCGGAGGCACTGTCGCCAAAGTGGAAGGTCTGCGCCCCTTCGCGCACGGTAATGGAGCCGCCGCGCAGCCCGCTCAGCAGGCGAAAAAGCAGCCAGCGCGCGAGGCGAGCGTTGCGCGGGACGTCGGGTTCAAGCGCAAAGACGGGATCGGTCATGAGCGTTCACTCCTGCGGGCGGGATGGTTATACAGCGGCACGCGCTTGAGCCATAGCCGAAGCGCCTGCCAGTAAATCGCAAAAACGGTTTTGAGCGTCATAAGGGGAATGCGCAGCAGCAGCGAGCGCAGGGCGCGGCGCGTGAGCGGCTCCCGCGCCAGCATCAGCGAGGCGTCAAACACCTTCGTCTGCTGATGGTTCTCAATGTGCATGCGCAGCGTGGCGTCCGGGTGGTTAAAGCGCCAGCGGTAGACCATGTCCATCGGGTTAAAGGGCGACACGTGAAAGGCTTTCTGCGTGGGCCGCGCGTCCTGCCCCTCAACCGCATAGTAGTGTCGCTCGTTCCAGGGCGTGTTGCGCACCTCGGCCAGCACCCAGCGCAGCTCGCCCGCCGGGTCGTAGCAGTAGTAGAAGTTGACCGGATTGAAGTGGAAGCCCCAATAGCGCAGCTGGGTCAGAAGCATGACGCGCCCCGCCGGGCGCTCGCCGGTCAGGCTCTCCAGGCGGCTCAGCGCGTTTTCCTTCAGCGGCGCGCCGAGCGGATAGTCCGCATCATAAAACGCCGCGGCGGCGAAGCGGTTTCGCCCAATGCCGACCGAAGGAAGGTGGTCAAGCTCGTCCAGGTCTAGCCATGCCATGAACACGCGGTAGGTAAACGCGTGCGGCTTTGGCTGCAGGCGGCGGTGGCGCAGGACGCCGTGATAGAGGCAGCTGTTCACGCTAGTTGCCCTCCCCGCCGGCCATCGCGTTGACCACGTCAAGCGCGCTGCGCACGCCGTCCTCGTGAAAGCCGTTGTACCAGTACGCGCCGCAGAACCAGCTCCGGTTGTGGCCGTTTATCTCGCCGCGCCGGGCCTGGGCGCGCCAGCTTTTGGGGTTAAACAGCGGATGTTCATACACGAAGCGCTTCCAGACGAAACGCGCGTCGACGGGTGCGTCCGGGTTGAGGGTGACGCAGAACAGCGGGCTTCCTTCGGGCAGCCCCTGCAGGATATTCATGTTATAGGTGACGCAGGCGCTGGCCTGGTCGCGCGCGCTCAGGCGGTAGTTCCAGCTTGCCCAGGCGCGCTCGCGATCCGGCAGCCAGCGCCGGTCGCCGTGCAGCACTACCTCGTTGCGCTGCCAGCCGATATCGCCCAGCACCTCGCGTTCGGCGGCGGTCGGCTCGTCCAGCATGGCCAGCGCCTGCGCGGAGTGGCAGGCAAAAATCACCGCGTCAAACGCGTGCCGTTCATGCTCTAGCTGAATATTTACGCCGCGCGCGTGGCGGAACACCTGCTGAACCGGCGCGTTAAGGTGCAGGGTCAGGCGGTCACCGAGCGCAGCCAGCATTGCGCGGACGTACTCCCGCGAGCCGCCCGGCACCACGTACCACTGCGGACGATGGGTGATATCCAGCAGGCCGTGGTGCGCAAAGAAGCGCAGGAACAACGGCAGCGGGAAGCGGCGCATCTCCTGCAGCGACGAGGACCAGATGGCGGCCCCCATCGGCAAAATATAGTGCCGCGCAAAAAAGGCGGAAAAACGGTGCGTCTCCAGAAACGTTTCCAGCGTCGCGCCGGGGTCGATCGGCTCTCCAAGCGCCCGTTTGGCCTGGGCGTTGAAGCGTACGATCTCCTTCAGCAGCCCCCAGAAACGCGGGTTAACCAGGTTCCGGCGCTGGGCAAACAGCGAGGCCAGCGTGTGGCCGTTATATTCCAGACCGCTTTGCGGGTTGTGCACCGAGAAGCTCATCTGCGTTTTTTGCCCCTCAATGCCCAGCTCGCTCAGCAGCCCCATAAAGCGCGGGTAGGTTCTGTTGTTGTAGACGATAAAGCCGGTATCGATGGCGAAGCGCCCCTCGGGCGTCTCGACGTCAACCGTGGCGGTGTGCCCGCCCGGCGTAGCTCCCGCCTCGAAGAGCGTGACCTGATGATGCCCGGCCAGCCGCCATGCGCAGGTCAGCCCGGCGATCCCGCTGCCGATAATGGCGATGTTCATGAGCGCACCATCCTGCGCAGCAGCGCGCGCTGAAGAAACGCAGGCAGCGCCGACAGCAGGCGCACGATCAGGCCAAAGCCGCCGGGAAAGGCGATGTGGTTTTTGCCCCGTTCCAGCCCCCGCCGGATGGCCGTGACGGCCTGCTCGACGCTCACCCGTCCGGGCATTGCAAAATCATTCTTGCGCGTCAGCGGCGTATCAACGAAGCCCGGCGAGACCACCGTGACGGCGATGCCCTTCGGCTCCCAGTCCAGGCGCAGGCTCTGCGCAAACCAGCTCAGCGCGGCCTTCGAGGCGCCGTACGCCTCCGCCCGGGGGAACGGCAGCCAGTGCGCCATGGAGCTGACCAGCGCCACGCGGCTACCCGCCCGCATCTGCGGCTGAAGCGCGGCAAGGCAGTTCACCGGGCCGAGGAAGTTGGTGGTCATGACCCGCTCGACGAGCGCCGCGTCGACCACGCCGCGATCGAGGTATTCGCAGGTCCCGGCGCAGAGGATGACCAGATCGGCACCGATGCCCGCGAGCGCCTGGCGACAGGCGTCCCTGTCCGTCATATCAAACAGGCGTATCGTCACGTTTGGGCTGTGCTGATGCAGGGCCTCAAGGCGAGCCGCATCGCGCCCGCAGGCGATGACGTGCCAGCCGTCCTCGGCAAAAGACTTCGCAAGCCCTTCCCCAATGCCGGAGCTGGCCCCGGTGATCAGCACCGTCTTCATGCGCGCACCCTCCGCTTCACGCCCCGTACCGCCCAGCCGAGCAGCGGCAGGTGTTCATAAATCATCTCTCCGGCGTCGTAATAATCGCGCTGACGAACGATGCGCTCGTCCTGGACGTCCACGACCGAGCAGCCCGGTAGATCCAGAACCTCTCCTCCAGCAATGCGCGGATGCGACCAGCGCATGGTCCAGGTCACGACGACGCGCTGCTCGTCGCGCAGGGGCGGATCGATGAGAAAGCGGCAGGTTTCAACGTTAGCGAGCAGGTGGGTGAAGTAGCGCTGAATGGCGAAAAGGCCCGCGTGTTCGCCGAAGGGATCGACGAGCACCGCATTCTGATGGTAAATCCCGGCCAGCGCCGACGGCGGCTGGGCGTCGAGCGTGGCGTAGTAATCAATAAACCGAGTGATGACGGATGGCAGCGTGCTCATGGGTCACATCCTGACCGTTAGTAACGTAGCGTTATTGCATACTTAAAACTTAGACAATATGAGCAGTTTGTCTAAGTTTTGCGTGAAGTATTTTTTATTGTGCTGATTTATTAATAGGTTACTTATTGCTCGCCTGAGCTGGCACAGCCCTCCTCTCCCTCAAGGGAGAGGGCTCGGGAGAGGGGGGAAAGCGGAAAGAGGCTATGCGGTAAAGGGGTAGAACGTGTAAGCCGCCGCCATCGCGGCGACGCTCACGATGACGCTGATAATGAAGTAGGTTTTGAACGGCTGCTTCTGCGTTTTATGGCGAAAAAGCTGCTGGCCCACAATCGCGCCGGGCCAGCCGCCGACAACGCCAAACGCCAGCAGCGTGGACTCCGGCACCCTGCGCCACGCCCTGCGCGCCGCCAGCTTATCGCCGCCGTAAATCAGCAGCGTCAGGACGTTCGCCAGCAGCAGCCACGTGGGAATGGGATGCGGCGCCAGCATGCTGGCGAACGCCGCAATGATCAGGAGGGGATAGCAAAAGCGATTAAGATTCATAAGGTTAAGTACGGCAATGGAATAGGTGTGTTATGCCCGCATTATACACTACGCGGCCCGGCGAAATGAGCGCAATGCCGGAGGGTTTATTCGTTACATCGGCAATCATCCCTCCCCGCTTTTACATTCTGCGATGTCCGCGGGGTTCTTTGATAAAATAGGGCAATGCCATTAATGCCATATTGGGGAGGTCCCTTGAGCACGACCAAAAAACGTCTGGGCTATGTGTCGATTGTTGTCGATGATTACGACAGAGCGATCGATTACTACACCAACACGCTCGGCTTCACGCTGGTTGAAGATACGCCGCAGCCGGGCAAACGCTGGGTGGTGGTATCGCCTGACCCGGACAGCGACTGCAGCCTGCTGCTGGCGCAAGCCTCAAATGAGACGCAGCAGGCCTTTATCGGTAACCAGTGCGGCGGGCGCGTATTTTTATTTCTGCAAACCGATGATTTCTGGCGCGATTACAACGCCATGAAGTCAGCTGGCGTACATTTTTGCGAAGCGCCAAGAGAAGAAGAGTATGGCACCGTGGTGGTGTTCGAGGACCTCTATGGCAACCGGTGGGATTTGCTGCAGCACGCTTAACGTTGTCGATTTAAAACAATTAGTTATATTAAAAAATTGTTCTTTTCTGGTTTCGAGGTCGTTGACGGTGAGCACTTTCTGGAAGGCGCCTCGCAAACCTGAAAAGTAACCTTGTGTAATTCAAGGTTATCTCTTTTCTTCCCTTCTACATCGCCGTAAAGTGCCTGCGTTGCGACACACCCGTAACCGGGCGTAGGAACCCGTATATCAAGACACGACATTTTTATGTCTCGGCAGCGCTCAACCCGTTAAGATACGGTTGCGCTGGCGGAGCAGCCGAAAGGTTGGCCGTTGTGTCGTGTGCGGTATTCCTACCTCCGTCAGCGTAACCACTCATTAGCGTAGGAACTCGTGAGATGGTCTGGAGTTTGTTTAAAAAGGAAAAACACATGACAACAATTTCATCCCCAAAATACGTTCTTTCAGAAGAAAGCCTGGTTCACCCTCTCCTCACTCAGCCCGTTTCTCAGTCCGCGGACATTTTTGAACTGGCCAACGCCTGTACCGCTTACGTTAGCGTACTGGTTGAATCCGACCACGATGAAAATAACGCCACGCTGTATAAACGACTGTTCGTCGCCCTCAAGCTGCTTCGCGAACGGTGCGATGACGACCTTCCACCGTACCTTGTCGAGCAGCTGATTGCGGGGGAAAAGAGCGGCTCCTGCGTGCCGGACTGCTGGCTGGAAACGACAACGCAGGTGGACTATGCGCTGGCGTTAACGCAGGCGGTGATGGGCGGAACGCTGCAGCCCAGCGTGGCAAAACAGCTGACCAGGCTGCTGCACGACATGGTGTGGATGCTGGCCGAGTATGTGAAGGAGCCGTATTTTACGGCGCATTAAAGAAGATAATGGCAGGCCGGAATTATCTTAAGGGAAATAAACTTCGGCCTGACGAAGAGGGTCGGTACTAAATTATTAATGTCTGTTATGAGTGAAAATCAGAACTTGGCAACTCCAACAAAAGTATGGCTATTATTGAGTTGTCTTTGTAAATAGCCCCATTTTAGTACCAGATATTTTTTGAGCTTCCGGTCAAATGATGATTTTGGAAATAGTTTAGTGAGTACCCCTCTGCCACTGCCTGCAACACGATAATAAGGGGTTCATTACGCGTAGTATCCAGGCGGCAATGTCAAACCGTTCTGCTCAGATTCAGATTCCGGCGGGCCTGACGGATACTGAGTCCGAACGTCATTTTCCGATGAGTGAACAGCTCAAATCTAAAGGCTGGTTTTAATGCTTTTTTCTATAACGTCTTTCAGACGTCCGGTTATCAAGACTCAGGCGGCAAACATCTGATTGACGCCAGTTCGCGTCCTCAAGCCCCTTGTTTTTTTTCAAATTATCAAGAGCCTCCATGCCGCCGTAGGCTCACTATCGTCTATTTCAATAAGCCCTATATGTGCGACATTCCTGCAATTGTACCCAGCCCAAACATGATAGATAATCGTGGCATACAGCATTCACCATTTAAAAAAACAATGCATTAAGGGGATTCCGTGGAGTTCAATTTCGATGCACTCGATCCAACTAAATTCGAAGAGTTTTGCTACGATCTGCTATCAAGCCTCTCACCAGCGCAGCTCGACTGGAGAAAGGGTACTCCGCTTGGATCCAGCCCATCTGACCGTGGACGTGATCTAGAAGCTACCTTCTTGAAAACTGAAATAGATGGCTCTCAGATCTTTGAAAAGTGGCATATTGAATGTAAGCACTATGAAAAGGGCGTGCCGCCTGACAAGTTACATGGCGTACTTTCATGGGCAATGGCTGTGCGACCAGATGTATTGCTGATTATAGCTTCAGGCTATCTATCTAACGCTTGTAAGGAGCACTTGGAATTATTTAAGGCTAATAACAAGCCTCCATTTAGGTTGCTTGTATGGGAGCGAAAAAAATTAGAATCGTTAACTTCAGGAAATTTTGAGTTGAGAGCAAAGTACGGCCTGACAAAAGAGTTGTCCTTCATGAGGCTCATTAATAATTATCATGCCGAATATACATTAAATGCGCATTTTAATACGATCCCATTTTTTTTGTCAGCAATGGATGAGCTTGAAGATGATTTAAGACGGGAAGTCTTTGGTTTGGTTTTTATGGAGTTGATCAAGCCAAGGTTTCGTCTGCCAAACCATCCTGATGAAAAGATCGCAAATTTGATGCTAGACAAAGTCGATTACTCTAGCTACAAAAATAAGCTCTTGAGCTATAGAGAAGGCGAATTGCCTACAATGTATGTATTTAATGCTGTTTCTTATGCACTAGGCTACTACTTTTCCCTCAGCAATATCGATAGTATAACGCCAAAAGTAGAAAGATTAGATGCAGCAATAAAGTATATGAAGGAAAAAGAACCCAGTCGTTCTTTTGATTTTATTATTGAACATCGTAACTCTCTGGCAGATAAGACTAAATTGCGCTACGTACAGTATCATCAAATCTGCAATTCATTCGTGAAGAAATTATTATCGGAAACCCCGGCACTTTGAGCAATACTAGTTAACCTTTAGTTGGTCGGCCTAAAACATTAGGCCGATAAATTTATGACAGGATGATTATTATGGTTGCCCTTAAGGCTGACTGGGCCAACAGAGAAGCAGGCTAAAACATCAGTTCATCAAACTGTATGCTCTAATATAACTGAGTCTTTGTTATGTCCACTCCTGACACTGTGCGGACTTCAATTTTAGTCCGGCTCTACGCCACTCTTATGTCAGGCCAAATTTAAGCTAATACAAATTAAGTTACCTTCTGACAGTCACTGTAAGAGCCTCATCCTGTACCAGTAATGTAATCACATCTGCGGCAATATCCGGTCTTATGCCAGGCGTTTTGTAAGTCGCATACACCGCAACCGATAGTGGACTCAAATTATGCTTCCCAGCGATACGTTTTACCTCCTCGATAACCTTAAACGTATCGTTTTCCAAAGCTAGCCCTAAACGGGCTGAATCCAGATATACACGCTGAGCCACTGTGATATGCGCGAACTTTTTGAGTTCAGCGGTAATAATTCGCTGCGCCTCCACGCCGATAGATGAGCCCCCCTCAACGACTCCTGTCAACCCAACAAGCTTACCTCCATCAATACGAGTATTGTCATCTTTGTCTTTGGAGTGCGGTACTAAGGCATTCAACTCTACATCCTGTTGAAGTAGCTCCAGCAGTTCGGGCAAAAACGCAGTTTTGATGACACCTTTTAAAGCAGCTGCTCTTTTAGCCAAGCTGACAGGGGACTGTCCCAATCGAGCCGACATTGAAATAAAACAACTAGCTATTATGAAAATATCGCTTTCCCCGATCAGAGGGGCACACTCGTTCTGGAAGGATAGCTCGTCACGAATGAGAGGGTTTACTTTTTCAGGCTTCCTAATTTTTGATTTTGGTTGCTTCTTGCTATAACCACGTAAAGCATCTTGCGTACTTCGTGTTAGGATGCTGATACTTTTAACCAACCCCTCATTACCCTTAAGATTGGCAATCATTTGCTGCATATTTTTGAGCCTGCCAAGCATCTCGGGCATAGCGTTACCCGCAGCGATCTTCTCGCTGATATCATTAAGATTTCTCAGAACACCAGTAACAAGCTGCGAGGGAGCAAGAACCGAGGCACTCAGTTGATGGCTTTTTTTGATTTCTTTTTCCATCAACTGGATTGCCTGCTTCCAGTCGGTTTGTACACCAGCCTTAATGGTCTCAAGATTACGAATACTGTTTCGAAGTCTTTCGCATTTATCTAACGGAAAAGGTTCACCATTCTGTTTACCTGTTTTCAGCCAGTAAACCAAGGATACGAAGTCAGCATTAGCCGTCGCAACAAGTCCATTGATAACACGCTGCCTCGCTTCAGGTGTAAAGTGATTTGTTTTTGGTACTGGCAGACGATCATTTTTGTGCGCTATTGGTCTCTTCATAACGGGTATCTCAGCTTGGCTCCATTAACGATAAATACCGTTTGGATATCCGGCAGCAATCATTCCCTCTTACATATCATGTTTTACGTTAGTAATAACCCCTGCATCATCAAAGTATTGTTATATTTTGATCTCACAGATAGTAATTCAACTCCCTCGCCTAACACTTAGCGAACTCCACTCTCATTATCCATTCACAACTCAACAACCAACTAACATTAAGGTGAAAAACAAATAGCCAGAACGCACCACGAAAACAAAAAATTTTCATTCACATCGCCAATCCTCCCATACGATTGTAACCACGTTCTTCGGACGGGTAAGCTTTTGGAATTTCAAGAAAGGTGCATCTATTGAAAGTTTCCATATCGTCAACTTAAACGCATTGAGTATAATATTCCCAGTCAAGAAGCAAGAGGAACACATGCAGAATACGACAAGCTTTTAGATGTGTATCGGAGAACGAAAGAATGAACTACGCAGAAACTATCAAAGCAGCAAACGCGCTGACTAAGCTGCTGCCTTTCCTGAGCGTAAACCCAACAAAAGAAGACTATCAAGACGCGCTGGATCTGGTGGAATACCTGATCGAGCACGATCCTGATAATCCACTCATCGATATGCTAACGGCAAAGATCGACAGGTACGAAAACGCGTCGCCGGAGTTTGCGGAGTTTAACGCGAGGGTAGCCAGCATACCCTCAGGCGTGGCGCTGCTGCGAACGCTGATGGACCAGCATAAGCTGACGCAAAGCGACCTGGAAAATGAGATTGGTAAGAAGTCGCTGGTGAGCCGCATCCTGAGCGGCCAGCGCTCGCTGACGCTTGACCATATGCGGGCTCTGGCGAAGCGTTTTAACATACCGGTCAGCACGTTTGTTGGTGATTGACTGACGTAACGCCACGCCGCCTGCGGTTGCCCCTCCCCCTCTTCCCAAAACGGCGAGGGGATTGTTCCGAACAGAATGACCCGTTGTCTATACTCTCTCCATACCCGACAACGGAGCTCACCATGCCCTTACCCGACTTCCACGCTTCTGAACCCTATACCCTGGGCATCGAACTTGAGCTTCAGGTGGTTAACCCGCCGGGCTATGACCTGAGCCAGGACTCCTCCGCCCTTATCGCCGCCGTAAAAGACGACATCAAAGGCGGTGAAGTCAAACACGACATCACCGAAAGCATGCTCGAGATTGCGACGGGCGTGTGCCAGAACATCGACCAGGCGGCGGCACAGTTCTCGGTGATGCAGCAGAGCATCCTGCGCGCGGCGGCGGAACAGCATATCCAGATCTGCGGCGGCGGCACGCATCCGTTCCAGAAGTGGCAGCGGCAGGAGGTCTGCGACAACGAGCGCTATAACGTCACCCTTGAACGCTTTGGCTATCTGATTTTACAGGCCACGGTGTTCGGCCAGCACGTCCACGTCGGCTGCCGCACCGGGGATGACGCCATTTACCTCCTGCACGGCCTGTCGCGCTTCGTGCCGCACTTTATCGCGCTGGCGGCGGCGTCGCCGTATATGCAGGGCACCGACACGAAGTTCGCCTCGTCGCGGCTCAATATTTTCTCCGGCTTCCCGGACAACGGCCAGATGCCGTGGGTCAACAGCTGGCAGGAGTTTGAAGGGCTGTTCCGTCGGCTCAGCTCCACCAGCATGATCGACAGCATCAAAGATCTGCACTGGGATATTCGCCCCAGCCCGCACTTTGGCACCGTCGAGGTGCGGGTGATGGATACGCCGCTGACGCTTGCCCACGCCATTAATATCGCCGGGCTGATCCAGGCGACGTCCCACTGGCTGCTGACCGCGCGGCCCTATAAGCACCAGGAAAAAGATTTTCTGCTGTACCGCTTCAACCGCTTTCAGGCGTGTCGCTACGGGCTGGAGGGCATTCTGACGGACGTGCATACCGGGGAGCATAAAACCGTGGCGGAAGACTGCGCGTGGCTGCTGGAGCAGGTTGCGCCCTCGGCCGAAAAGCTCGGCGCGACGAGCGCGATACAGGAAATCGCCCTGCTGTTAAAACAGGGCAAGAGCGAGGCGCAGCGCATGCGGGACTTTATCGCCGACGGCGGCTCGCTTATTTCTCTGGTTCAGAAGCACTGCGAGCTGTGGGCGACGAGTCCGTAAGGCCGTGGCCCCACTCGCGCAGGCGCTGAAACAGCACGAACAGCGCCGGGATAAACAGAATGCCAACCACGGTCGCCACCAGCATCCCGCTGAACACCGTGGTGCCGATGATGCGTCGGCTCTGGGCACCCGCCCCGGTCGCCAGCATCATCGGCAGGACGCCGATAATAAACGACACGGCGGTCATCATGACCACGCGGAAGCGGCGCGACGCCCCTTCCCGCGCCGCATCGACAATCGTCATTCCGTCCATGCGCCGCGCGCGGGCGAACTCGACGATCAGGATCGCGTTCTTGGCGGCAAGGGCAATCAGTAGCACCAGGCCAATCTGCACGTACACGTCGTTGGCGTATCCGCCGATCCATAGCCACACCAGCGCCCCGCCGAGGGCAAACAGCACCGAGAGCATCACGCTCGCCGGGAGCGTCCAGCTCTCGTACTGCGCGACGAGGAACAGCCACGCCATCACTATCGCCGCCAGCATAATCCAGAGGGCCTGATTGCCGGTCTGCTGCTCCTGATACGAGATGCCGCTCCAGGCGTAGTCGTACCCGGCAGGCAGGTTCTCTTCCAGAAGCTCGCCCATTGCCGCCATCGCAGCGCTGCTGCTCACCCCTGCCGCCGCCGAGCCGCTCACCGACACGGACGGGAACTGGTTGTACTGCTGCAGGAACGGCGCGCCGACGGTTGGCGTGATGGTGACGAGGTTGCTCAGGCGCACCCGCTCGCCGCCGCGGCTGCGCACGAACAGCTCGCTGATTTGCTCCGCGCGCTCGCGCCACTGCATCTCGTTTTGCATTACCACGTGGTAGACGCGGTTGTTGACGCTGAAATCCCCGGCGCGCGTGCCGCCGAAGGCAGTCTGCAGGCTGCTGAAGATGCGCGAGACGGGCACGTCAAGCCGGGCCGCGCGCTCGCGATCGACCGTCAGCGTCAGCTGCGGCACGCTGCTGCTCCAGGTGGTGAAGACGCGGCTCAGCTGCGGATGCTGGTTGGCTTTTGCCAGCACCTCGCGCGTGACGCGCTCCAGCTCCGCCGGGCTTTGCCCCGCCTGCGCCTGAATGCGCAGGTCGAAGCCGGAGGCGTTGCCCAGCCCCGGCAGCGTCGGCGGCGCGAAGGCCATAATCGTCGCTTCCGGCAGGGCCAGCAGCTGCCGCTGCAGCATGCCCATCACCTCATCCAGCGGCGGGCGCTCGCTCCAGTCCTTCAGCATGATGGAGATAAATCCGCCGTTTGAGGCGCTAGTGCCGTTGAGAATGTTAAATCCGGACACCTGAATCACGTCTTCCACCGCCGGATGACGGGCAATAAGCTGCCGCACGGTGGTCATTACCGCCTCGGTCCGCTCCAGCGACGCCGCTTCCGGCAGCTGTACGCTGGCAAAGAAGTAGCCCTGATCCTCCTGCGGCAGGAAGCCTTTCGGCATCGACGTCACGCTGAACGCCACCACGGCGGCCGCGCCCGTCGTTGCCAGCAGCGCCAGCCAGGGCCGATGGGTAAACACGCTCACGATGCGGGCATAGCCGCCGCGCGCGGCGTCCAGCCCCCGATTGAAGCCGCGGAAAATGGCCGCCGGACGCGCAGGACGCGGGCGCAGCAGCAGCGCGCACAGCGCGGGCGTGAGCGTCAGCGCGACCAGGCTTGAAAGCGTGACGGCGGTTGAGAGCGTCACCGCGAACTGGCGATACAGCTCGCCGACGATCCCCGGCAGCATCGCCACCGGCACAAATACCGCCAGCAGCACCAGCGTCGTGGCAATCACCGGCCCGGCAATCTGGCGAAGCGCCAGCGCGGTCGCCGCCGTGCGGCTCTGCCCTTCCGCCATCAGCGTTTCAACGCTCTCCACCACCACGATGGCGTCATCCACCACCATGGTGAGCGCCAGAATGATGGCGAACAGGCTCAGCGTGTTGGCGGAGTACCCGAGCGTATAGAGCATCGCAAAGGTGCCCACCAGCGACACCGGAATGGCGAGCGCGACGATTAGCGTGGCGCGCCAGCTTTGCAGGAACAGGGACACCACGACCACAACCGCCAGCAGGGTCAGCGCCAGCGAGACGCCAATCTCTTTGATGGTGGCGGCCACAAAGGCGGTGGTATCAAATTTGACCTCGTAGACCAGATCGTCCGGGAAGCGCGTCGAGAGGCGTTCCAGCTCGGCGCGCACCGCGTCGGCCACGCGCAGAGCGTTGGCGGACGGCGTGGGGTAGATGCCGAGGTAGGCGGAGTCGTGTCCGTTCAGCTGCGCGCCTGAGCTGTAGCTGCGCGACCCCAGCTCGATGGTGGCGATGTCCTTCAGGCGCACCAGCTGGCCCATCTCGCCCGCGCGGATAATGATGTCGGCGAAGTCTTCCGCCTGGTTGAGGCGGCCGAGGCCGTTGATGGTCAGCGTCTGCTGCTGGCCGTTAAACACCGGCGGCGTGCCCACCTGCCCCGCCGCGCCCTGCACGTTCTGCTCGCGCAGCGCCTGGGCGACGTCGTCCGTGGTGACGTTGAGGGCGTTCATGCGCTCCGGGCGCAGCCAGATGCGCATGCTGTAGTCGCGCGCGCCGAACATCTGCACCTGCCCGACGCCCGGCAGGCGCGACAGCGCCTCGCGCACCTGGGTGCTGGCATAGTTGCTGACGAACAGCGGCGCGTGGGTGTTATTTGGTGAGTAAAGACTTACCCCCATCATCAGGTTGGTGGAGCGCTTGCGAACCTGCACGCCGTTTTGCTGCGCCTCCGCGGGCAGCTGCGCCACGGCCTGCGCCACGCGGTTTTGCACGTCGATGGCCGCCATGTCCGGGTCGGTGCCCGCCGCAAAGGTGATGTTAAGGCTATAGCTGCCCTCGTCCGAACTGGTGGATTCCATATAGAGCATGTGGTCCACGCCGTTCAGCTGGGTCTCCAGCGGCGTGGCGATAGCTTCGGCCACGTCGGCGGAGCTGGCGCCCGGCCATGACGCTGACACATTCACGACCGGCGGCGCAATCTGCGGATACTGCTCAACCGGAATAATCTTCAGCGCGAGGGCGCCCAGCAGGGTTATCACCAGCGCGATCACCATCGCAAAGCGCGGGCGTTTGATGAAAAACGTCAGCATGATGGCTCCTTAATTCAGTATCTGGACGGCAGCGCCCGGCTGCACGCGCTGTGCGCCGTCAGTAATCGCTCGCTCACCGGGCTTGACGCCGGAGGCAATCTCAAACTGCTGGCCAATTTGCCCGGCAACGTTCAGCGGACGCATTTCTGCTTTTCCGTCGGCGCTGATGATCCAGGCAAAGAATCCTTCGCCGTTCTGCTGCACCGCCGCGGCGGGCAGGGTCAGCACCGGCTGCTCGCCCGCCGGGCGCAGATAAACATTGACGTTGCCGCCGGGCAGAAGCTGATGGCGCGGGTTGGCGAACTCGGCGCGCAGCATCACGCTAGCGGTGCGCGGATCGATGCGGTTATCCACCGAGGTCAGTTCGCCGAGGACGCGCTGCCCGCTGCTGTCGATCAGCGCCTGCCAGGCTTTTTTCATCGCGCCGAGATCCGCATGCTGCCCGGCCTTGGCGGCAAACGCCCCCTCTTCCAGCGCAAAGGCGATGCGGATTGGGTCAAGCTGTACGATCTCCACCAGCACGCCGCTGGCGGGGTTGACCAGGCTGCCCGCGTGGAACCGGCTGTGCCCCACGCGACCGTCAATCGGGGAGGCGATGCGGGTGTAGGTCAGCGTCACGCTGCGGGCTTCAAGCCTCGCTTTGGCCTGCTCCAGCGCGGCGCTCGCCACGTCGCGCTGCATGCGGGCGTTGTCCACGTCGTGTCGGCTGATGGCGTTGCTGCTGCCCAGGCTTTCAAAGCGGGAAAGCTGCTGCTGCGCCTGGCGCAGCGTGGCCTCGGCGCTTTTTACTTCGGCCTGCGCCAGGCGCAGGGCGGCGCGCGGCTCGGCGTCGTCCAGCTCGAACAGCACGTCGCCTTTTTTCACGTACTGGCCGTCGCGAAAGTGGATTTTAGTGATGACGCCTTCCGTACGGGCGCGCAGCTCAACGGTGTGAATGGCCTCAATGCGGCCGGGGATCTGGCGCTCGGCGGCGTGGGCGGTCTGCTCGACAACGGCGACGCGAACGGGAATGGCGGCGGCAAATGCGGGTTGCAGGGTGCTGGCGAGGAGCGCGAGCAGGAGCGGGAGTTTCATTCAGGAGTACCTCAGCGTGATTTCACCCCTCACCCCGGCCCTCTCCCCAAAGGGGCGAGGGAGAAAACCGAGCCGACCCTTGACCCTCAGAAAACCGAGCCCAAGGGAGAGTACCGGACGGTCCCCTCTCCCCTATGGGGAGAGGGTTAGGGTGAGGGGTAAGGTTTTGTTATGCAGCCTTACGGAACCTGCGGGTCAGTCGCTTCTCGATCTCGACGATGAAGAACATTGCGCCCGCAACGGCCAGCGTCACAAACCAGTAGCGCAGCGGCAGGGCTTCGGTGCCGAACAGCATCTGCATAAACGGCAGGTAGATAATCGCCGCCTGAAGCAGGAACAGCACGCCGGTGACCAGCCAAATCCCTTTGTTCGCCAGCAGGCCGCGGTTCAGCGAGAAACCTTCGGTGTTGCGGCAGTTAATCATGTACACCCACTGGGCGGTAACCAGCATCTGCAGCAGCACGGTGCGGATGAACTCCGCGCTGTGGCCGCGCGGGCCGAGCCAGGCTTCCAGCGCAAAGGCGGCGATGGCGATCAGGGTGCCGACGAAGGCCACGCGCCATACGGCGTAGGCGTCCATAACGTGCTGCCCGGTCTGGCGCGGCGGGCGACGCATGATGTTGCGCTCGGCGGCTTCAAAGGCCAGGCCGAAGGAGAGCGTGGCGGAGGTCGCCATGTTCATCCACAGGATCAGCACCGGCGTTAGCGGAATGATGTTCCCCGCCAGCAGCGCAATCACGATCAGCAGGCCCTGCGCCAGGTTGGTTGGCATAATGAACAGGATGGTCTTCTTCAGGTTGTCGTAAACGCGACGCCCCTCCTTCACCGCGCTGGCGATGGTGGCGAAGTTGTCGTCCGTCAGGACCATGTCCGCCGCCTCTTTGGTCACTTCCGTGCCCTTAATGCCCATCGCGATACCCACATCCGCCTGGCGCAGCGCCGGCGCATCGTTCACGCCGTCGCCGGTCATACCGACAATCTCGCCTTTGTCCTGCAGCGCTTTCACCAGGCGCAGCTTATGCTCCGGGCTGGTGCGGGCAAAGATGTCATATTTCACCGCCGCGTCCGCCAGCTCGGCGTCGTCCATTTTCTCCAGCTGATAGCCGGTGACCGCCTGCTCGCTGTTGGCAATCCCCAGCATCTGGCCAATGCTCATCGCCGTCTGCGGGTGATCCCCGGTGATCATCTTCACGCGGATCCCCGCCTGCTGGCAGGCCGCAATGGCGTCAATCGCTTCCGGGCGCGGCGGATCCATCATCCCGGCGATGCCGAGGAAGATCAGGCCGTGGCTCAGGTCGTCGTGGGTCAGTTCCTGCTCGCCGTTCGCCGGCTTGAACGCCGCGGCGACCATGCGCAGCCCCTGACGCGCATAGCGCTCCATCTCGGCTTCCCAGTACGCGCGGTCAAAACTGGCCGTGCCGTTACGGGTCTGCTGCTGGGCGCAGAGGGCGAAAATCACGTCCGGCGCGCCGGTGACCAGGATCTGCTCCTCACCGCCAATCTGGTAGTGGGTGCTCATGTACTTGTACTGCGAGTCGAACGGGATCTTGCTGACCAGCGTGGTCATAACCGGGGCGAGGTTCGCTTTTGCCGCCAGCACCTTCAGCGCGCCCTCGGTCGGCCCGCCGGTGATGCCCCACAGGCCGCGCTCGTCCTGAACCAGCTGGCTGTCGTTGCACAGGTCGATGGTGCGAAGGTACTGCTCCAGCACGGTGCCCGGCTGGATCTGCACCGGCTCGTCGCTGCCTTCCAGATAAAGGCTGCCCACCGGCTCGTAGCTGTTGCCGTCCACGCGGTAGCAGGCGTCGGCGGTGATAATGGCCTTCACCGTCATTTCGTTCATGGTCAGGGTGCCGGTTTTATCCGAGCAGACCACCGTCATGGCCCCCAGCGTTTCAACCGTCGGCAGCTTGCGGATAATCGCACGCTTGCGCGCCATCGCCTGCACGCCCAGCGAGAGGATGATGGAGATAATCGCCGGCAAACCTTCCGGCACGGATGCCACGGCCAGGCTAATAAGGGAAAGCAGCAGCTCGCCCATCGGGATCTCGCGGAACACCAGGCTGAAGAGGAACAGCGCCGCCATCATCGCCAGGATAATGACGAAAATCGCTTTGCCCAGCTTGTCCATCTGCACCAGCAGCGGGGTGCGGTGCTTCTCAATGCCCGCCATCATCTGGTTGATGTGCCCGAGCTCGGTCTCCTGACCGGTGGCAATCACCACGCCAACGCCGCCGCCCGCGCTCACGGTCGTGCCGGAGAACACCAGGTTGGTGCGATCGCCCAGCGGCAGCTCACCGCTAAGGGGATTAATATGTTTATCCACGACCGTGGATTCGCCGGTCAAAATCGCCTCTTCCACGCGTAAATTATGCGCCTCAATTAAACGCATATCCGCCGGAATACGATCCCCCGCGCGTAGCACAATAATATCGCCCGGGACGATTTCCGTGGTTGGGATCGTTTCATGGCTCCCGTTACGAATTACCCGCGCATCGCTGGAGAGCATATTGCGAATGCTTTGCAGGGATTTTTCCGCGTTGCTTTCCTGAATATGACCAATCAAGGCATTGATTACCGCGACGCCCAGAATAACCAGCGTATCGACCCAGTGGCCCATTACTGCCGTTAATACGGCGGCAGCCAGCAGGACATAAATCAGCACGTCATTAAAGTGGGCAAGAAAACGCAGCCAGGCCGGTTTGCCTTTTTTCTCCGGCAGCGCATTAGGGCCGTGCTTTTGCAAACGCGCCTGCGCCTCTTTGCGATCCAGACCGTTAGCCTGGCTCTGCTTGTGAGCAAGCACTTGCTCTACGGTCTGCTGGTAAGGCAGCCCACCTGACGGTGGTCGATTCTGAGAAGGATTTTTTTTGGTCATCATATTGTTCCTTTAATTTCCGATGGGCGGAAGCCTGATTTCCTTTCGGGCTTAAATATATTCATCTTTAATACTTGCGACTAAAATTGATCTGCCGCAATATATTTAACGACGGGTTATTCAAAACTGGTTAACACTATTTCGATGAGCTGATTTTTACAAAATATTTCTAAACCAAGTCTAAACGAGGAGGATGCATGTTTGGGATTTATCGCGGGCGCCGCCTGGCGTTATACATCTTCGCTGCCATTGTTATTGCGACGTTAATTGGGTACAGCACCTATACCTTTGTAAAATTATTTTCCTGAGGACGACATTTATTTACACAACAAAATAATAATTTAATCGTCTCCGAGTCATTTTTATTTTTCTGTTTTTTCAACGCAGAATAAAGGCTTCATTTTTTCAAAAAAGCGCAGCCGGGTTTATATTGCTTTACGAATCAATATGCCCGACAATTACATTTTTAACTGACGATTAACATTAAGATGAAACACCCGTTAGAATCGCTGCTCACCGCAGGCGGCATTTTGCTGTTGGCCCTGCTCTCCTGCCTGCTGCTGCCCGCGCCGTCGCTGGGCCTGGTCCTGGCGCAGAAGCTGGTTGCGACCTTCCACATGGTCGATCTCAACCAGCTTTACACCATCCTGTTCTGCCTGTGGTTCCTGGCTCTGGGCGCCATCGAGTTTTTCATTTTACGCTTCGTCTGGCGCCGCTGGTTTTCACTGGCGTCTTAACAGCATAAAAAAAGCCGGGTGGCGTCTTCGCCTTACCCGGCCTGCGTTTTGTCAATGTCAGTGCGTCCGACCGTGGTTTTCCTTGCGGTACGCGCCCGGCGGCTGATGGAACGTGCGGGTGAAGATGCGAGTGAAGGTCTGCTGGGAATCAAACCCGTAGCGCAGGCAAATGTCATACACGCGCTCGTTCGATTCGCGCAGGTCGCGCGCCGCCAGCAGCAGCTTGCGCTCGCGAATGTAGCGCCCGAGGCTCTCCCCTTTGTACTGCATAAACAGCCGCTGCAGGTGCCACTTCGAGTAGCCGGCGTGGCGGGCTATCTCTTCAATGCGCAACGGCTGGTGTAAATTGTCGTCGATCCATTCGACGATGGTATCGATGACCTGAGCGGAAATGGTCATACTGCTCTCCCCTTCGGCTTCTCGGTTGATCATAATTCCCACCACTGATGAAATTCCTGCGCGCTATCGCCCACGCGGACCGGCTCGCCCAGCTCCGGCGTTAGCAGCCGATAGTTTTTGCCTTTGCTGGCGTTGGCCAGCTGGATCAGCGGATCGTTCCAGGTATGCTTCGCCAGCACGAACCGCCCGTTGTGGCCCGGCACCACCGCCCTGGCGTTAAGATCCACCGCGGCCTGCGCGGTTTCCTCCGGTAGCATGTGAATGTACTTCCAGTCCTGGTCATACTGGCCGTTCTCCATGATGGCCAAATCCACCGCGCCAAACTGCTCGCCGATGGCCTTAAAGTGCGGGCCGTAGCCGGAGTCTCCGCTGTAGTACACCTTCTGCTCCGGCGTGACGAACATGAAACTGCCCCACAGGGTTTGGTCGCGCTTGATGCCGCGCCCGGAGAAGTGGCGCGCGGGCAGGACGTGCACCGTTAGCGCGTCGCTGATGCGCACCTGCTGGTTCCAGTCACGCTCGTCGATAATCTCCGGTTTCATGCCCCAGTATCGCAGATGCGAGCCCACGCCGAGCGGCGTTACCGCGCGCTTCACCTTCGGCAGCAGCGCCCTGATGGTGGCGTAGTCCAGATGGTCGTAGTGATCGTGAGAGATAATCAGCAGGTCGATATCCGGCATGCTCTGCGCGCGCCACGGGTATTCCCCCTCGAACGCCTTGTTGAGGAACGAGAACGGCGCGGCATAGTTGCCGAGGACCGGATCGATGAGGATGCGTTTGCCCGCCAGCTGCATATACCAGGACGAGTGCCCCAGCCAGACCAGCGTGTCCTGCTCCCGCGGCAGGCTCGCGAGATCGGTTTTCACCAGCGGCAGCGGCCGCGCGGGGCGCGCGTTTTCGGTTTTGCGGGTCAGAAACTGCCACCACGCCACCAGCATATTTTGCTCTCCGGTAAAGCCCGGCGTCGGCAGCGCGTTATGGAACTTCCCGTCGCGATAGTGTGGCGAGGCCTCTACTTCCGTCAGCTGCGCCCCCCGCGGGGGCTGGCCAAATCCGGCATTCAGAACAAACGGCAGGCTCGCCGCAGACGCAATAATCATGACAAACACCACGCAGATGAAGAGAGGCTTTTTCATTTCCTGGCCCGTTAACGCGCCCCTTCCGATGGTTTGCGCGGGGTAAACTTGATTATGAGTGAGTAAGCACTCATTATAGATGGGACGAGAAAGCCGTCAAGACGTTTTCGATCTTTGACATTCCGCGTTGCAGGGCGATGCCCCGCATGCTTCAATACGTTTTTTTACATTTGACAAAGAGGAGTTTTTAGTGGCACGTCCGAAGAGTGAAGATAAAAAACAGGCGTTACTGGAGGCAGCAACCGCTGCGTTTGCGCAGTCGGGGATTGCCGCATCAACGGCGACCATCGCCCGGCGTGCGGGTGTCGCCGAAGGCACGCTGTTTCGCTACTTTGCTACCAAAGACGATCTGCTCAACGCCCTCTACGTGCACCTGAAGCAGGATCTTTGCCAGACCATGCTGGCAAACCTGGACCGCGCCATTACGCTTCCCAAGGAACATACCCGCAATATCTGGAACAGCTACGTCGACTGGGGCATTCGCAACCCGGTTGCCCACGCCGCCATTCGCCAGATTGGCGTCAGCGAAAAGCTCAGCGCCGAGACCGAACAAGAGGTGAAAGATATGTTCCCGGAACTGCACGAGCTGTGCCGCCGGTCGGTGCGCCCGGTGTTTATGTCTGACGAATTTAAAACCTTCGGCGATGCGATGTTCCTGTCGCTGGCCGAAACCACGATGGAATTTGCCACCCGCGACCCGTCTCGCGCGGTCGATTTTAAGGCGCTGGGCTTTGAAGTGATGTGGCGCGGCCTTGCCGTTGAGAACGCCGATGGACAGTAAATCACTGCAGGAACACGCCATGCGCGTGGCGCTAGAACTCCCCTTCACGGAGCACTGCTGGCCGTTTGGCCCGGAGTTTGACGTGTTTAAGGTGGGTGGAAAGATTTTTATGCTCGCCGCCGTGGCTCACGGAAGGCCGCACGTTAGCCTCAAATCCGATCCGGAAAAGTCGTTGCTTAATCAGCAGATTTATCGCGGCATTGAGCCGGGCTATCATCTGAACAAAAAGCACTGGATTTCACTTTACGGCACTGACGATATCACGCCTGAGCTGGTGGCCGATCTGGTCAATGACTCATGGAATCTGGTGGTAGATAAGCTGCCTAAAAAAGACCAGAAGCGGATACGCCCGGCGTGATTGTTCGCCTCAGACGAACAGTTTAAGCGCTCGAAATGCACTTATCTTTTGTCATTTTCCCTTGTACTCTGCTTTCCTTTCGCGCCCGCAAGCGGGCGAATTTACTGACCAGGAGCTGTTATGGATATCATTTCTGTCGCGCTGAAACGCCACTCTGCCAAAGCGTTCGACGCAAGCAAAAAACTGACCGCGGAAGAAGCGGAAAAAATCAAAACGCTGCTGCAGTACAGCCCGTCCAGCACCAACTCCCAGCCGTGGCACTTCATCGTTGCCAGCACGGACGAAGGTAAAGCGCGCGTGGCGAAATCCGCGGCGGGCACCTACGTGTTCAACGAGCGCAAAATGCTGGATGCGTCTCACGTTGTAGTGTTCTGCGCGAAGACCGCAATGGACGACGCGTGGCTGGACCTCGTGGTGGATCAGGAAGAGGCCGATGGCCGCTTCAACACGCCGGAAGCCAAAGCCGCGAACAACAAGGGCCGCCGCTACTTTGCCGATATGCACCGCGTGGATCTGAAGGATGACGACCAGTGGATGGCAAAACAGGTGTACCTGAACGTGGGTAACTTCCTGCTGGGCGTAGGCGCGATGGGCCTGGATGCGGTACCGATTGAAGGCTTTGACGCCGCGATCCTCGACGAGGAGTTTGGCCTGAAAGAGAAAGGCTTTACCAGCCTGGTGGTGGTGCCGGTTGGCCACCACAGCGTGGAAGATTTCAACGCCACGCTGCCGAAGTCTCGCCTGCCGCTGAGCACCATTGTGACAGAGTGCTAAGACTGATGGGCCGCGGACAGCGGCCCGTTTTCAATAAAGCGTAATCTGCGGATGCTTAACCCCACATGCCAGAGCGTAACGCGTTAACGTATCGAGACTTGCCCGCGTAATATTGGCTTCCATCCGCGAAACCGTTGGCGCACTGACCCCCATCCGTTCTGCAACCTGCGCACGCGTGAGTCCTGCATGGTTACGCCACTGCGCCAGCATCTCCCTAAGCCGTTCTTTACGTTCTTCTGCATCGAACGCTGCCTGTACGTCTGAGTGGCTTAACAGTTCCGTTCTCAACGTATCCCAGTCAATAATCTTCTTGCTCATCCAACATCTCCTGCCGTCGGTTCAGTGCCAGACGGATCTCCGCTAAGGGCGTTTTCTGCGTTTTCTTGATAAACACGCGCAGGAGAAAGATCGTTTTCTCCCGCTGGTAGACATAAATTCCACGGCTATGGATAAGGCCAACGGTTCGTATTTCAAACAATCCATGGGGTAATGGTTTGCTGTCTGGCGCTCTGAGTACCGTTGGGTTATTGCGCAGTTTATCTAGCTGGCGAATGAGCTTCGCCTGAACGCCCGCAGGCAACGAGAGGATTTCCCCTCTGACCGCCTCGTGAACAATGAGTTTGAACACGCTTATCCATCCCTGGTAATATTAACATATAAGGCAATTTGCATTAAAGGCTAATTTGCCTTTCCTGACTCACCTTACATGCTTCACCCGAGCCATGCCGAATGCGTATTCATTCCCTGAAAGCCCCTCGCAAAAAAATTATTTCCCCTGCTCCGCCAGCCAGTCCATGGCCCTTTCCCCCGCCTCGTCCACCGGCAGATAAACCAGCAGCCGCGAGCCGTTGCGGGGCGCGGAGTACCAGTACATCTGCTGCAGATGAAAATCCCCCAGCTCGGGGTGGGTAAACAGCTTGAGCTGATTTTCCACGCCGCGCACGTCGTTGCGCTGGTGCCACAGGGTTTTAAACTCTTCGGACACCGCAAAGAAGCGCGCCAGCTTCGCTTCCCACAGCGGATCGCCCCGGTGTTCGGCCATCGCCGCGCGGAAGTAGGAGACAAAAACGGGCAGCACGTCGTCGCGCTTGCCGAGCCGCGCGCGCCACGCCGGATGGGTGAGGAACAGGTAGATACAGTTGCGATCTTCCGGCGGGATCGCGTTAAAGTCGACGCCCATCAGATGGCCGAAGCTGTCGTTCCACGCCACGATGTCGAAGTTCGGTTTTTGTATGCTGGCGGGCTTCGGCATCAGCGTATCCAGCAGGCGACGCGTGCCTTCGCTGATACCCTCACAGCAGGCCGCCTGCGGCGCTTCGCCCGGCGGCAGCCCGGCCAGCACGAAGAGGTGCCTTGCCTCCGTTGGCGTGCACTGAAGCGCTTTCGCCACCGCCGCCATAACCGCACTTGACGGATTGACGTCCCTGCCCTGCTCCAGCCAGGTGTACCAGGTCACGCCCACGTCGGCGAGCATCGCCACCTCTTCGCGGCGCAGCCCCGGCGTGCGGCGACGGCCGCTGCGCGGCAGGCCGAGGCGCTGCGGATCGAGGCTTTCACGGCGCGCGCGTAAAAACGCGCCGAGCTGCTTGCGGGTGTCATCCTGAAGCGAGGTGACGGGTTCAGATATCAGCGCCATAAATCCTCCTGCGTGGTAGTGCCAGTACCAGTATAGGCAAGAACTGGTACCCGTTTATCAGATAGACGATGCTACGTCCCTCAGCCGTTTGACGCAATGGAGTTACCATGAATACGTCAGCTATTTCACCAGGTCGCGCAGGCCTGGTATTGCTCTTAACCGGCCAGATGCTGCCGCTGATCGATACGTCTATCACCAACGTGGCGCTGGATTCTATTACCCACTCCCTGCACGCCACGGCCACCGAGCTTGAGCTGATCGTGGCGCTTTACGGCGTGGCCTTTGCCGTCTGCCTGGCGCTCGGCAGCAAGCTCGGGGATAACCATGGCCGCCGCCGTCTGTTTATGTGGGGCGTGGCGAGCTTCGGCCTGGCCTCGCTGCTGTGCGGCATGGCGGGGAACATCGAACAGCTGCTTGCCGCGCGCATCGTTCAGGGCGCGGGCGCGGCGCTCATCATGCCGCAAATCCTCGCCACGCTGCACGTCACGCTAAAGGGCACCGCCCACGCGAAGGCAATCAGCCTTTTTGGCGGCATCGGCGGGATTGCGTTTATCGTCGGGCAGATGGGCGGCGGCTGGCTGGTGTCGGCGGACGTCGCCGGGCTCGGCTGGCGCAACGCGTTCTTTATCAACGTGCCGATTTGCCTTGTCGTGCTGGCATTGAGCCGCCGCTACGTGCCGGAAACGCGCCGGGAAACGCCGTCGCGCATTGACTGGCAGGGCACCGCGCTGCTGGCGATAATCCTCTGCTGCCTGCTGTTCCCGATGGCGCTCGGCCCTCAGTGGCGCTGGTCCTGGCCGCTGAAGGCGGCGCTGGCGGCTATTCTTCCGCTGACCTGGCTGATGACGCTCAGCGCGCGTAAAAAAGAGCGCGAGGACGCGCACCCGCTGATCCCGCCGCGCCTGCTCCAGCTTCGCAGCATCCGCTTCGGCGTGCTGATCGCGATGCTTTTCTTTAGCGCCTGGTCCGGGTTTATGTTCTGCATGGCGCTCACGATGCAGACCGGTCTTGGGATGGCGCCGTGGCAGTCCGGGAACAGCTTTATCGCGCTCGGTGTGACCTACTTCGTCTCCGCGTGGTTCGCCCCGCGCCTGATCGCGCGCTACCGCACCAGCACGATCCTGCTGACCGGCCTTGCGATCCAGATTGTCGGCCTGCTGGCGCTGGTGGCCACCTTCCGCACGTGGGGGATGAACAATACCGCGCTGACGCTGGCCCCGGCCACCGGGCTGGTCGGCTACGGGCAGGCGCTGATCGTCAACAGCTTCTATCGCATCGGCATGCGCGATATCCAGCCTGATGACGCAGGCGCCGCGAGCGCGATTTTAAGCACTCTCCAGCAGGCCGCGTTAGGGCTTGGCCCGGCGATCTTCGGGGCGATTTTGCTGCACGCGCTGCATGCCCACCGCGGCGATTACGCCCAGGCGATTAACGTCTTCCTGTGCGTCGAAACGGGCATGATGCTCGTGCTGGCAATGGTGACGCTGCGCATGCGCCACCATCTCTGCCTGCCGGTTGTCAGGTCCTGCTCCGCGGCGAAATAGCCCCAATGAATTTGCATAATAGATCCGCAGCCGCCATTATGGGGCTGCATCATTAAAGGAGACGTTATGCAGGAATTAATTGCTCAGGTTGAAGAGTTAGGCATTGAAATTAATCACACCACCTCATTAGTGATTATCTTTGGCATTATTTTTCTTACCGCCATTATTATTCATTTTGTACTGCACAAGCTGGTTCTTCGGGCGTTTGAAAAACGCGCCCAGGCCAGCAGCCATTTATGGCTGCAAATCATTACCCAGAACAAATTATTTCACCGCCTGGCGTTTACCTTACAAGGGATAATCGTCAACGTTCAGGCCGTGCTGTGGCTGCAAAAGGGGAGCGAAGCGGCGGAAATAGTCACCACCTGCGCCAAGCTGTGGGTCATGGTGTACGCCCTGCTCTCCTTCTTCTCGCTGCTGGACGTCATTTTCAATCTCTCGCAGAAAATGGCGACCGCCTCACAGCTGCCGCTGAAGGGCATCTTCCAGGGCATTAAGCTCGTCAGCGCCATTCTGGTCGGGATCTTGATAATCTCCCTGCTGATAGGCCAATCCCCCGCTATCCTGATTAGCGGCCTGGGCGCCATGGCGGCGGTCTTAATGCTGGTGTTTAAAGACCCGATACTGGGGCTTGTGGCGGGGATCCAGCTCTCCGCCAACGACATGCTCAAGCTCGGGGACTGGCTGGAAATGCCAAAATACGGCGCTAACGGCACGGTGACGGACATCGGCCTGACTACCGTTAAGGTGCGCAACTTCGACAACACCATCACCACCATCCCGACGTGGGCGCTGGTCTCAGACGCGTTTATTAACTGGAGCGGAATGTCCGCGTCCGGCGGGCGCCGCATTAAGCGCAGCCTGAATATTGATACCACCAGCATTCATTTTCTCGACGAGCAGGAACAGCATAAGCTGATAAAGGCGAAGCTGCTGAAACCTTATCTGGCCGCGCGCCATGAGGAAATTAGCCTGTGGAATGAGAAAAATGGCGAAGGGGAATCGGTATTAAACCTGCGCAAGATGACCAATATTGGCACCTTCCGCGCGTACCTGAATGAATATTTGCGCAACCACCCGCGCATTCGTAAAGATATGACGCTGATGGTGCGTCAGCTTGCGCCGGACGCTAACGGCCTGCCGATTGAAATATACGCTTTTACCAACACGGTTGTCTGGGCGGAATATGAAGAGATTCAGGCTGATATCTTCGACCATATATTTGCCGTAGTGGACGAATTCGGCCTGCGCATTCACCAGTCGCCGACCGGGAACGATATTCGCTCGCTCGCCGGCGTCAACGCCAATTAATCAGGTGCTGGCGCGGGAAATATAGCGCCAGTCCATCATGATCCTTTCCGCGGGCGCGTCCGGGACGTCGATTTTATTCAGCAGTAATTCGACCGCCCTGCGCCCGATTTCGCGCGACGGCTGCTCGATGGTGCTCAGCGAAATCATCTCCGCCAGCTCTGTTCCGTCAAAACCCACGACCGCAATATCCTGCGGCACGCGCAGGCCTGCCTGCTGAATGGCGCGCAGAGCGCCTGCGGCCAGCGTATCGGAGACGGCGAACACCGCGTCCGGCGGATTGTCCTTCAGCAGCTTTTGCATTGCCGCCGTGCCGGCGCGCGCGCTGAGTTCGCTGGCGTATTCCACGGCCTGATAGTCCAGATCGCGAAGGTGAATAACGCTTTTATAGCCGCGCTCGCGCAGGCGGGCATATTTATAACTCAGATCGTGGTTAATCAGCGCGATGCGTTTGCGGCCGCCGTCCGCGAGCTGGCTGACCACGTGCTGCGAAGCGTCGACGTCGTTGATCCCGACGCAGGACACGGTTCCGGCATCAGCGTATTCGGCGCACTGCACCCACGGCGCGGCGCCAATCAGGGCGGAAAGTTCAGGCAGCTTCGAGAAGGCGTCCATGGTGATAATGCCGTCGACGATTTTTCCCGACAGCAGGCTCAGGCCCGAGCGGGAGCGCGCGATGTCCGAGCCGGAGTTGCACAGCAGGATGCGATAGCCGTTCTTCTCCGCCTCTTCTTCGATTCCCTTTACCACTTCGGCGCAGAACGGGTTGGCGATGTTTGAGACCATCACCAGAATCATGTGGCTGCGGGCGGTTCGCAGCTGGCGCGCCAGCAGGTTAGGCTGGTAGTTGCTCTCTTTGATGGCCTGCAGAACGCGCTCGCGGTTTTTTTCCTTTACGGTATCGCTGTTATTCAGCACGCGGGAGACCGTTGCCACGGACACCCCGGCAAGCTTTGCGATTTTCTGAATTGACATAGCGACGACACATCCTGCGGTTAGCGTTTTGTGCAGGCTACCATAAATTCGCGGCCCGGCGAACCGGGCTGCGCGTCAGCGTTCCACCATTACCCAGCGCTGCTGCTGATGGCTTTTCACAATGGCATCAACGATATACATGACGTTTGCGCCGTCGTGAAAGGTGGCGAACGACGGCGCGTCCGGCATCCTGCCCGCCTGTACGGCGCGGTAGAACTGCGCCAGCATGTTCTTAAAGGCGTCGGGCCAGCCCTCGATATGCCCACCGGGAAAGTGGGCGCTGTCCGCCACGTCGCGGTTCAGCATGCCCGGATCGTCAGTGAGCGTCTGGTTCGCCTGGCTGCGATGGCCGATCCACAGCCGCTGGGGGATTTCCTGGTCCCAGGCTACCGACCGCTCGCTGCCGTTGATCTCAAAGCTCAGGCGGTTTTTACGCCCGGCGCTTACCTGCGAGACGCTGAAGCTGCCCTTGCTGCCGTCGTCGAAGCGGAACAGCACCGAGCCGAAATCCTCGGTGGTGACCGGCCTCTCCTCGTACCCAGCGCATGCGTTCTGGGAAAATGTGTGATTTCCCGCGACGTTAGCCCTTCGCGTCGGCCAGACGATAGCGAGATCGGCCATCACCTCAACGATCCGTCGGCCGGTAACGAACTGCACCGTGTCGCACCAGTGGGAGCCGATATCCGCCACCGCGCGCGACGCGCCGCCGAGCGCGGCATCCACGCGCCAGTTGTAGTCGGTCTCCAGCAGCATCCAGTCCTGCAGGTAGCTGCCGTGAGCGGCAAACAGCCGCCCGAGGGTTCCCGCCTGCATCATGCTCGCCGCCTGGCGCACCATCGCGAACTGGCGGTAGACAAAGCTCACGCCGTGCACCACCCCCGCCTCTTCCGCCAGAGCGACCAGCTCGCGCGCTTCGTCCGGGGTCATGCACAGCGGCTTTTCGGAAAACACGTGTTTACCCGCCTGCACAATCTGGCGGTTAATCGCGGCGTGCAGATGGTTTGGCGTGCAGTTGTGCACCACGTGCAGTTCCGGGTGCGCGAGCAGATCCTCTACGCTGCCGTAGGCGTGGGGGACGTTAAGCGCGCGCGCCTTTTCCTGCGCCTGCGCGAGCGAGCCGTCGCACAGCGCAACCACCTCCACGAAGCCGAGGCGGCGCAGCGCCTCAATGTGCGCGGGGCCGATGAACCCGCAGCCGGCGATCCCAACCTTAATCATCGCTGCCTCCTGCGGCAAAATCATCAAACGCGCGATCCGACACCGGGATGATGTGGCGTTGGATAAACGCGCTGCCCTCGCTCGCGCCGGTTTCGCCGTCCTTCAGACAGCACTCCCACTCCAGCACCGCCCAGCCGTCGTAGTCGTATTCGGCGAGCCTGCTGAAGATGCCTTTAAAATCGATCTGGCCGTCTCCCGGCGAGCGGAAGCGCCCGGCGCGGTTAAGCCACGGCTGGTAGCCGCCGTATACGCCGCTGCGCCCGCTGCGCCGGAACTCGGCATCCTTGACGTGAAACGCCTTGATGCGGGCGTGGTAGATGTCGATAAAGGCCAGATAGTCCATCTGCTGGAGCAGCATGTGGCTTGGGTCGTAGAGAATGTTGCAGCGCGGATGGTTATCCACCAGGGCCAGAAAACGCTCAAAGGTCACGCCGTCGTGAAGGTCCTCCCCAGGATGCAGCTCAAAGCAGACGTTAACGCCCTGCTCGTCGAAGGCGTCCAGAATGGGTCGCCAGCGGTTTGCCAGCTCCTGAAACGCATCCTGAAAGCGCGGCTCGCTGTGCGGCGGCCACGGGTAGAAAAACGGCCACGCCAGCGAGCCGGAGAAGGTGGCGTGCGCGGTTAAGCCTAGCCGGGCAGAGGCTTTTGCAGCCTGCTTCAGTTTCTCCGCCGCCCACGCCCGACGGACCGCATCGTTACCGCGCACTGATGCGGGCGCGAAGTGGTCAAACGCGTCGCCGTAGGCAGGATTGACCGCCATAAGCTGTCCTTCAAGATGGGTGGACAGCTCGCTGATGACCAGCCCGCGCGCAGCAAGCCTGCCCGCGATATCGTCGCAGTAGGTCTGGCTCTCCGCGGCTTTTTCCACGTCAAAAATGTGCGGATGGTTGCAGGGAATTTGCAGCGCCTTATACCCTTTGGCTGCCGCCCAGCCCGCCAGCCCCTCAAGGGAGTTGAACGGCGCCTGTCCGCCAATGAACTGCGACAAAAAAATACCCGGTCCCTTCATCGTTCTCATACTGCCCCCTGAACGTTACGCCCTGTCATCGTCATACTTAAACGTGAGCAGGAAAATCAGCGCGATCGCCGCCGCGGCCACCGCCGGGATCCACCAGAATGTGACCCACGCCTGCGGCACGGTTTGCCCCGCCACCAGCCGGTTATAGAGCGCGCCGGAAATCTGCGAGCCTAGCAGCATGCCGATGCCGTAGGTGAACATCACGATCATGCTCTGGGCCTGGCCTTTGACCTTTTCGCCCGCCACGCGGTCGGTATAGATAAAGCCCACCACGAAGAAGAAGTCATAGCACACGCCGTGCAGCAGAATGCCTAGGTACAGCAGGAAACGCCCCTCTTCGCTTACGCCCATCGCGAACATGGCGTAACGCACGAACCACGCCAGCATGCCGATCAGCAGCATGTATTTCACGCCCAGACGACGGAACAGCAGCGGGATCACCAGCATGAAGAAAATTTCCGACATCTGCCCGAAGGACATGGCGGTGCTGACGTCGGCGATGCCCGCATCCGCCAGATACGAGGCGGTGTAGGCGTAGTAGGTGCCGAGCGGGACGGAGATCAGCATTGCGCAGACGGAGAAGACGAAAAAGTGGCGTGTTTTCAGTAACGCGAAAGCATCCGCGCAGAACAGATCGCGCACCTTCACCGGCAGCCCTTTCGCCGGGGCCGGCGTGTGCGGCAGCGTCAGGCTATAGAGCGCCAGCAAAACGGAGCTGGCCGCCGCCACCTGAAAGATGGTGACGCTTGATGCCACACCGGTGACGCCGATAAAGATCCCCGCCACAATCCAGCCGATGGTGCCGAACACACGCACCACCGGGAAGGTTTTATCGACGTTCGCCAGGCTGTGAAACGCGATGTTGTTGGTTAGCGCCAGCGTCGGCATGTAGCAGAGCGTGTAGCCAAACAGCAGGCCGATCAGCAGCGCGCCGTTTTCAGCAATCAGCGCGCCCGGCACAAACCACAGAATTGCGGCGCCCGCCAGGTGCATCACCGCCATCACCTTCTGCGAGGCAAAGAAGCGATCCACCAGCATGCCGAGCACAAACGGCGAGAGGATGGACGCGATCGGCCCCGCGGAGAACGCGTCGCCAATCAGCAAAGACATGTTGTGCTGGATCATCACCAGGCCGAGCGTAACCGACCAGCTTCCCCAGATAAAAAACTGCAGGAACATCATGAGCGACAGCCGCGGGACCAGCAGCCGATGCTGCGCTATCGCCTTTCCACTACTTTCAGTTGTTGACACCATAACGAGCCTCACCCAGAAAAAGTAATCGATTACAAAAATGGTTCAGGTGAAAAGTAATCGATTACAAATTAAAGATCCTGCGGATCGAAACAGAATTGAGAGAGGGGTCACGATATCTTTTAAAGAGGAAGACGGGGAGCATTCAGAAACAGATCGTCGCACTTGCTGACGCTCCCCTGCGTTGACTACCGGTTGTACGGCATACCAACGAAATAGTGATATTTCTCATCAAAGTTGAGCCACAGCTTGCCATCAAAAGAGTCCAGCTGCTTACTCTTAAAACCACCGCCAAAACGCGCTCTCGTTTCTACCGACTTCACGTCATAGCTCGCCGTTGTGCCATCCTGATACAATACAGTGATAGTGAACGGCGACAGAGGCTGAGTATGCAGAATCATTGAACTGCGCTCATTTTCTGAATGGGTCATGTGCGGCATGGAGAACGTTGCGCCAATGATTTTACCTTTGTATTGATATACAAATCCCTTCACGGGTTTGTCTGGTATACCCGCCCGCTGAAAGCTTTCCTCAAATATTAAGCCAATCATCCCCGGATTACGGGAAAAGCCCTTCGTATGAAGGGTTAAATCAGGGTCGACTGTTGTCAGAAAAAAATCATCTTGTTGATCGTCGGCTGCCAGTGCCGTCAGGCTTGAGACGTTCTCAAGATTGATCTCTTTTCCCTTTGCGCTGCGTATCACTTGCGCTTCTGTTAACGCGGCGTTGACGAGCGTGCTGGACGGGGTGGGATGTTTCCATCGGACGTTAGCACCATAGCTAACATTAGAGAAAAAGATCGCTAACACCCATAAATACTTGATAATTTTCAATTTACTCATCCTTGAATCAGCTGGTTAATGCACAGCAGTATAACAAACCCCTTTCAACTGAATGTGCTTTCTGAGCAGGCGTTATTTTCAAAATGGCTCCCCGGAGGGGGCCATTACGTGTCACTTTTTACGCGACAGTTTAAACGCCACAAACAGGAAGATCACCCACACCGGCAGCAGCATTGCGGAAAGGCGCATGTCGTCGATGGTGCACATCAGCACGAGGATCATGGCCAGGAAGGCGATGCAGATATAGTTCCCCGCCGGATAAAGCAGCGCCTTGAACTGGGTGTCGCGCCCCTTGCGGCGCATCGCCGAGCGAAAGCGCAGGTGCGCCAGGCAGATCATGATCCAGTTGAGCAGCAGCGTGGCGACAACCAGCGCCATCAGCAGGCCAAAGGCCTCTTTCGGCAGCAGGTAGTTGATCAGCACCACCAGCGAGGTGATCGCGCCGGAGAGGATCAGCGAGTTCACCGGCACGCCGCGACGGCTGACGCGGGTCAGGAACTTCGGCGCGTTGCCCTGCACGGAGAGGCCAAACAGCATGCGGCTGTTGGAGTACACGCCGCTGTTATACACCGACAGCGACGCCACCAGAATGACGAAGTTCAGCGCCGAAGCGACTATGTTGCTGTTCAGATCGTGGAAAATCATCACGAACGGGCTGCTGTCGGACTTCACTTCCACCCACGGGTAAAGCGCCAGCAGAACCACCAGCGAACCGATGTAGAACAGCAGAATACGGTACACCACCTGGTTGACCGCTTTCGGAATGCTTTTATGCGGATCGCGCGCTTCAGCGGCGGTAATCCCAATCAGCTCCAGCCCGCCGAAGGAGAACATAATCACCGCCAGAGAGAGGATCAGCCCTTTCCAGCCGGTTGCCAGGAAGCCGCCGTGCTGCCACAGATTATCGAGAGTCGCCCGCTCGCCCCCGTGGCCGGAGAACAGCAGCCACAGGCCGAAGCCAATCATGCCGATAATCGCCAGCACCTTGATCAGCGCAAACCAGAACTCCGTTTCACCGTAAAGGCGCACGTTCACGAGGTTAATGGCGTTGATAATAATGAAGAAGCCTGCTGCCCAGACCCACGTCGGGACGTCCGGCAGCCAGTACTGCATGTAGATGCCCGCGGCGGTCAGCTCGGCCATGCCCACGAGGACGAACATTACCCAGTAGTTCCAGCCGGAAAGGAAGCCGGCAAACGGGCCCCAGTATTTGTAGGCGAAGTGGGCAAACGAGCCGGACACCGGCTCTTCTACTACCATTTCGCCGAGCTGGCGCATGATCAGGAAGGCGATGATGCCGGCGATGCCGTAGCCCAGAATGACCGCCGGACCGGCCATTTGAATGGCAGGTCCAATGCCGAGGAACAGCCCGGTACCAATTGCGCCGCCAAGGGCGATTAACTGAATATGTCGATTTTGCAAACCACGTTGCAGCGTCGGATTAGTTTCCGACGTGGCTTCAGCGCTGTCGTTGCCTGAAGCGGATGACGCGTCTTTCACGTCCTACCCCTGTCTCTTTTTTAGAAGGGGCACGTTTTAACACTTCATGCTGGAGGTAGCAAGGGATTGGGGCATCCCTGCCCCGGATGACGAGGTGGAACTCAGAACTCGTAGCCGACCGAGACCTTAAAGGTACGCGGCTCACCCTGGGTGATGTAGGTACCGGAGTCGTCGACGGCGGCCCAGTAGTTTTTATCGGTCACGTTGTCGATGCCCGCCCGAACGGTCATCTGATTTTCGCTGTGGTTAACCGCGAAGCGATAGCGCACGCCCAGATCCAGCGTGGTGTAGCTATCCAGCTTTTTGGTGTTCGCCAGGTTCGCATACTGAGAGCCAGAGTGGTTAACGCGCGCGGTGGCGGTCAGGCCGTCAATCGGCTTGATGTCATACTCCGCGCCCAGCACGGCGTAGAAGTTCGGAATGCCGATGGCATCGTTGCCCTGGTTCACGCCGTTTTTGGTTTTGGTCAGCTCGGCCTGCAGCCAGGTGGCGCTGGCGTTCAGGCGCATGCCCAGCATCGGCTCGCCAAATACGTTCAGCTCCACGCCGCGGTTGCGCTGCTCGGCGTCCAGCCCGTAGTGGTTATTGCCGTCGAGGATCGCCGACGGCATTTTGATCTCAAACAGCGCCAGCGAGCCGCCCAGGCGGCCAAGGTCCGCCTTCACGCCCACTTCGTTTTGCTTAGAGTGAACGATACCGGTGCTCTGGCCGTAGTTGGTGGCGGTGTTGGGCGCGGATTTCCCCGGCTGCAGCGCTTCTGTATGGTTGGCGTAAAGCGAGATTGTGCTCCACGGCTTGTAGACGACGCCGTAGGTTGGCATCCAGCGGCTGCCATCGAAGCCGTCCGCCTCGTTCTCCGCGCCGGTCACTTTGTTATAGCCGCGGATAACCACCTTCTGATGACGCGCGCCGACGGTGAACAGCAGGGTATCGTCCAGCACGCCAAGCGTATCGCTTAGCAGCCAGCCCTGCGTGCGGGTGCGGCCGCTGGTCAACGGGTCGCTGTAGTTGCCGCCCGAGCCGTTTAGGTTGGTGCTGTCCGGTGGATTAACGCCGGTATTGTGATAGATGTTGGTATACGGGTTATCCGCCGCCGCCGACATCTTCCAGGCGATTTTTTCGTTTTTGGTCATCGCCGAGTAGCCAACGTTGACCTTATGCGAGACAAAGCCGGTATCGAAGTTTCCGCGAATACCCGCCATGCCGCTGACGGAGTCGCTGATGCGGTTGGTGTCCAGACGGCTGGCCTGGGCCGTGCCATCCTCACTGAGCAGCTTCGGCGCACTGTAGAGCCCCTCTTCGTGCGCGTGCTGCGCGCCAAGGCCCGCGTAGGCGGTCCAGCGGTCGGTGATATCGTATTCGCTGCGCCACATGCCAAACTCGTTTTCAATGTCGCTATAGGCCCACTTTTGCGAGAAGTTGCGGTCGTTTTTCGGCGGCGTCGGAATGAAGTCCACGGCCGAAACGTTGACGCTGGTCGGGCTGCCGTGGAAGGTTTTCTTTTGATAGCCCACGTCCAGCGAGGTGCGGAAGCTGTCGCCCCTGTAGTCCAGCCCGGTCGAGAGCAGCGTGGTGCGGCGGCGATCGTTGGCAATCGGCGTCTCCCCTTCACGGTGGACCAGGTTAACGCGCGCGCCGAACTGGTCGCTGTCGCCGAAGCGGCGGCCCGCGTCCAGCGTGGTGCCAAACTGTGAATCAGAGGTGTAATCCACGCCGACTTTGGCCTGCGGCGTTTCGCCCGCGTGTTTTGGCTCAAGGTTTATCATGCCGCCTACGCCGGAGCTTGCCGCGCCGTTCATCAGCGAGTTCGCGCCTTTGAAGATCTCAATGCGGTCCACCATCTGCGCATCCACCACCTGGCGCGGCAGCACGCCGGAGAGGCCGCCGAAGGTCATGTCATCGCCGTCGAACTTCAGGCCGCGAATGCGGAAGCTTTCCGCGCTGTTGCCATAGCCCTGCACGTACTGCACGCCCGCGTCGTTTGCGACAACGTCAGCAATCGTTTTAGCCTGCTGGTCTTCTACCAGCTTCGAGGTATAGCTGATAACGTTGAACGGCACGTCCATGGCGTTCTGCTGGCCAAGCATACCCATGCGACCACCGTTGGCGACCTGTCCATCAAGGAAGGCCGGAACAAGCTGGTCACCGCCGGGCCTGAAATCTTTAGCCGGAGCGGGCTGGACAACAAGGGTGTCCTCGTTTGGGGCGTCTGCCGCGGAGGCGGAGTGCGTAGCCGCGCCGATCGCAAGCGCGAGCACGGACAGTGTTTTGGCCATCAGGAACATCCTTTACCATTCAAAGAAAATCAAAGGGGAGGATCGGGCTGCTGTTTGAGTTGTATTGGCAGGCCGCAGGGCCCGAGCAGGATCCACCGTATACTCAGTGTCCGTGTGAGATCTGCTCACTGAAAAGGCGGGAAATGTCCGTCAAAGCCCGCAGCCACTAAAGAGAATGAGAACTATACTCATTATCTTTCTATGATCAAGCATAAATCCTCTCGCGTTTCTCTTCGATGCAGCGCACTACATGCGCATTCCTCCGGCGGGTGAATAAGAAACCGGCGCATCCGGCAAACGCGCAAAAAGAAAACAGCATTGCTGCCAATTCTCGCGTTCAATTTAAAAAAGCCATTTGGATATTAAAATATATTTTAGTAATTACAGGCAATAAGCTTTTTCGGTAGACGACAAAACGGAAATCATTATATTCTTATGCAGTTAACGAGAGGTTGAGCCTATATAAGTGGTATTTACACTGAAACATTAACTGCCCGACGCGACGCGCTGAAAAATGCTGTCATCATGCACAGGATAAAAAAGCACCACGATGTAAAGAATATATTCTTTATAAAAAATCGTGATAATCAAAAATCAGACGGAAAATGTTAAACGATTTGTAAATGCCAGGAAATTTTACACAAGCAAGATTTTACTTATCTCCATGAAATAAAAGTAATTTCACTTAAATCTAATAAAAATACGATCTATATCAATTAGTTACATGATTGCCTAAAGTCTATATTCATGCTAAAAATTTAGCTCTATGATTTTTTAACACCGTATTTTCATCTATCACGCTGCATATAAGGTACTCCTATGGCCTGGAAAGTGATGAGCTCAGTAATTTGCCCAAATACAGGCATTGTTTATACTGCGATTGTGGGTCTTAAATTCCTTAAAATGATCATCTGGTATGAAAGCAATGTTTTCCTGCGGCCCGGAGACATCATTAAGCCATCAAAAAACGGGATTATCATCAATGGGGTTCATCAATCGCTGATCGTCTACAACGTCTCACCGTATAATGAAACGCTATGGAAAGAAATTGAAGACAAGATGACCTGCCCGTTTAATAAGCATGCAGAACATTCCCTCTGTAGCTATTCCCTGCACTGTCGCGCGAAGAAATGCCCACACGGTTTCATCACCAACCCACAGGCGCTGAACATCCGGGAGATAAAACACTAGCGTGCATTTTTTTACAGGGCTGTAGTAACGCAACGAGAGGTGCGATTGAATGGCACGCCCTGTAGGATTCGAACCTACGACCTACGGCTTAGAAGGCCGTTGCTCTATCCAACTGAGCTAAGGGCGCACGGAGAAGGGTGAACTTCGCGGCATGAAACGCGTGGAATTATACGGTCAATGGCAGGTGAGTCAATGCCTTTTCCATCTTACCAGCTGAGAAGGGCTAGCTGATTGTAAATCCGGCTGTTTTTTCAACATTTCCCTCTCTTTTTGCCGCCAGGACGACGGGTGCGAAAAAGCCTGGTCACATTTAAGTAACGCCCGCTACTCTCTTTTACATCACCCCGTCACACTCTGCTGAGGCAATCTCTACGGCAGACAACAGGACAACGGAGTGACCGCGCTAAATCTGACATCCACCTCTTCCCGCTTGCAGCAACTCTCTCACGACATCACCGGAATCAAGCTTGAACCCATCGTCGCCCTCGCCTCATCGCGGCGCGTTGGGGTCGAAGTTCTGAGCGTGTTATCTCCACGTCAGCAAAGTGAACGCTTTTTTCGCAATCGCTCGGCCGAACAGTCGCTTATTCTGCTGGAGATTCAGCTTGCCGCGCTGCAAAGCGCGTTTGAACGCCACAACCTTTTTGTCAATTTGCCGATAACGGTGTTTAGCGAGGGCGACAATTTTCAGCGGATGCTTGCGCTAAATGCGCCTCCGCTAAACGTTGAGATTGTCGATCCGAATGCCTTTTTTGATCTCCCTGCCCCGCGCCAGCGTGACGTAATCCGCCGCTTAAGGTGGCTACGTCGTCGGGGGCATCAGGTTTGGCTTGATGACCTTGACGAAGCCACGGTGCAACCTTTTCTATCCCAAAGGCTACCGTTAAGCGGGATCAAGATCGATAAGCTGGCATTCTGGCGGTTGCGCGGCACGCCCGCGCTGACAAAGCTGGTTACGCTCTGTACACATATTGCCGGGCATGTCCTCATTGAAGGTATTGAGACAGAGAAAGATTATGCCTGCGCGCTGCGGGCTGGCGCGGGATTAGGCCAGGGATTTTACTGGCCATCCTGGACATGGCCGGAGGAATAAGCGGTCATCGCCGAGAGGGAAGCCATGCGAATGACAGTACGCCGTTACAGGCGGCGTCGAACGGGAAGTGATTCACTGGGATTTACACATTCGCCTTTTGCTCCTCCTTTTTTCGATCGCCTTGAATTTTTGAGCCAGTCTATCAACCAGACTCGCAAAACGGATTCACCTTTTGTCATCCTGGTCACTCAGGATAACTTCCTTCGCGCCGGGCTTTTGCAGGGGCAATCTCCACTGAGCAATTGCTGTGATTACACCACGCTGGATTCGGCGCTGCTCGCCCTCAACCACTGGCCGTCAGCGCGCCTTGTTGTGGACATCGACGGGCGCACCAGCCCGATGCTCGATCTTCTGGACAGGCTCAGGCGCCACAGCCTGTACCCGCCCTTTATCATGCCGAATCTGTTGATTCGCGCCGACGACTACGATGCGCGACTCTTTTGCAAAGCCGCGGGCCCGTTTCACGTGCTTGAGCGCCAGCTCACGGCAGAAACACTGCAGCAGACGCTTATGGATGCCCAGCCGCTTCAGCCGAGTCAAGCGGAGTGGTTTTCACGAAAGGAGTGGCCTATTTTACAGGAGCTGGCGCGCGGCCGATCCTTGCGCCAAATTGCGCTCCTGCACAACCGTCCCTATAACCGCATTATTTATCGTCTTAGCTGTATTCTGACGAAGCTTGGGCTGAACCATCGGCAGGAGCTACTGCATCTTCTCAATAACCTCTCAGACTTCACGCTTTAACTCGCGTACTAACCCCTTCATTCCTAAAGACCTTTAAGAAATTACTTATCAACAATGTTTCTTTTTTGTTTAATTTTAACATTGCATTAAAGATTGCAACTATTCCTAATTTATTCGACGCATCACTTATTAATGCTAAAAAATGACGTTATGTTAGCGCATTATTTCATTTTTGATGCAGCGCAAATTATCCGCGTAAAGATATATTTTCTTTAAAAACAGCCATCTTGACCGGCTACAAGCCTCAGGAGGAACCAAACCAATCAGCATATCCTGCTGTTCGTTTCAGGAGCACAGCCGGGGAGCGCTGAGGCTTTCAACTGACGGCGTGGCGCATGCGGAAGGAATATTTCCGCTTTCAGGAAGAACACGAGACCGAGAAATGCAGCACCAATTCGTTAACAATTGATCAACATATAGAGGGATGTTTTATTTTTTGTTATTACATAAAGACGAAAAATTGTGTTAATTCGAATACCAGGATAATTCACCTAAATTTAAAAACATAGTTCTTAATATCCAGAATATAATATACAACAAGGGTTCGAAATTAATTTACAGTCTTTTCGGAGAAAGCTTAAACGGTATAATAAGACGTGTTTCAAACATTAATAAGAAAAACTCTTTTGCCTTTTATAGCCAAATGATACAACCGCGCTAAGGCATTGTTTTCATCACTACGTTAAGAAGGATGCTTACGTTCTTTCCAGGGAAATACTACCGTATAAGGATCTGCACAATTATCCTTCCGGCTTTTCGAGAGTTTTACAAAACTCAACATAACGCTTTCAACAATCTGAGGCATAAAAAATGAAACCGGCATCCGTTATCATTATGGACGAACACCCTATCGTCAGAATGTCGATAGAAGTCCTGCTACAGAAAAATAAAAACATCATCGTCAAGCTTAAGTCTGGCGATAGTCACGAAGTGCTCGACTGTATACGTAACCACCCCATCGATTTAGTGATCCTTGATATCGAACTGGCAGGGACCGATGGATTCGCTTTACTTAAGAGAATCAGGAACTTAAATAAAGACATTAAGGTATTGTTCCTTTCATCAAAATCCGAAGCCTTTTATGCCGGACGCGCTATTCGCGCCGGGGCAAATGGTTTTGTCAGCAAGCGTAAAGATTTAGGTGAGATCTACAATGCGGTTGAAATGATATTGAACGGTTATTCTTTCTTTCCCTCCGAAACGCTGAGTTTTATAAATCATCTCGGCTCGCGAACGGGAGCGGCGGTGGATATGCCGCTGTCTAATCGGGAAGTGACGGTTCTGCGCTATCTGGCGAATGGATTATCGAATAAGGAGATTGCTGAACAACTATTATTAAGCAATAAAACGATTAGCGCGCACAAATCCAATATCTATTCAAAACTCGGCGTGCAGAGCATCGTGGAATTAATTGATTACGCCAAGGCGCACGAGCTGCTATAACCTGAAATCACTCCCTGCAACTTATGTGAGTTGCAGGGAGTGCGGTTAGGGCTAATTATAATTAATCATAAAGGTTGCATCGGCATCCGCCCGCCCCGGTTGAGGATTATCCGCAGTGGCAATATAGTTAGCGTAAAACGACAGTTCCGCATTTCCCAGCGCATCCACCGCTACCTCCTGGCTCGCCTGCTGCAGCGCCAGCCGCGTTTTATCACGATCGCGGATCTCTACCGCAACGTTGCTGGCCGCGCCGGCGTCATTTAACGCCAGCAGGCTGTTATCGCTTCCTGCCGGTTTCCCCGAGAAGGTGATCGAGGCGGACCCTGGCGGACAGCCGGTCAGCTTTAGCGTAAACGGCACCGCCTGAGTGCGGCTGCCTGCGGTTTTGATTTGCTTCGTCGGCCAGGTGCCCAGCTGCACCGTCTTGTCGCTATCGCTGCCCTCTGCGACGCAGGTGAAATCGACGATGTTGCCGTACAGCTGGATGTTAATTTCGCCCAGCGCGTTGTTCGCCTCGGCGCTGGCATGAAGCATCAGCAGCGCTGCTGCCGCATATCGGGTTACGTTCCGCATCGCGCCTCCTTAATCGTAATCCACGCGCAGATAGCCGCGCGAAGTAAAGCGGCCTTCCGCCGGCTTATTACCCGTTACGCTCACCGGCCAGGCGCGGATGCCTACCTGCGCCTGCGCGCTGTCGTCCAGGCGGAACGGAATTTTGCTGCTCAGGCTGTTAGGCGTTAACGGCGTACCGTTGCTGTTAGCAACGATAAACCCGACGTCCTTGTTGTCCGACACCAGCATGTTGCCGTTCACGCTGCCGCTATCTGCCTCAATGCGCATCGTCAGGTAGGCGTTTGCCTCCACGTTGGTGCATTTGATGGCGATGGTTTTACTCTGCGGCGAGACCTTTTGCGGTCGATTGCCCGCCCCTGCCTGGCTGAACAACGATGCGCCGATGTCGCCGAAGTCAAACTCGACGATTTGCCCGGCGTTGATGGCGCAGCTTTGTGGCACCTGGATCGTGCCGCTATAGCTGATGGTATAGACCGGCGTGCCGTTGATGGGGTCCGACGATGAGGTGGTGACGTACACGCGGAACATCGTCTCGCGCGGGATCTCCACCATGTTAATAAACCGTCGCGTCACCCTGAGCCGAAACACCAGGTTGGAGTCCTTAACCCCAAACGGCTTATTCTTAGAGACGTTCGGGTGGCTGCCCATCTGAATGTAATTTTGCGGGGGATAAAAAACGCCGGCGTAGCTGTCCGTGATCTTCATCGCGCCGTCGAGGTAATCATTCAGCTTGAGGTACTTATAGCCATCAATCGTTGACGTCACCGGAAAGCTCGTCACGTAGCTGCGCTTGGTCGTGTTGCCCGACGTGCCTTTTGGACAGACGGCGTTTACGCCTACCCACTGCGATTTCTCGCTAAGGGTCACAATCTGGCCGATCTGGTTGTTGGAACTGTTAAATTTATCGGTCAGATCGTAGAAAATATCGGTGGCCACACCGTTCTCATTCACGCAGACGGTGGCCAGGGCGTGCGTCACCGGGAGGCTCACCAGCGCCATTGCCAGCAGCGCCCGGCGCGTAATTTGATGATTAATCACATGTAATCTCCTGTTGCGTGATCGCCTGCTGCAGGCTCTCTTCCGGCAGGCTGTAGGACGCCCGGCACTGCATGCTTGCACCATTGCCCCATTGAATGAGCAACTGCCCCTTAAGCGGCAGCCCGCTCAGGTAAATCTGACCGTCATCGCCCACCATGCTGGTCACGCCGCTTTGGGTTTCACGCACCACGGCACCAAACGGCACCGGCTGACCGCCGCGCCTGACCGTCATCAGCGCGCGAACGCCGATGCGGGTGTCAAAGCTGGCGCGAACCAGCGCGCCGCTGGTCGGGACGACGCTCGATACGTTATTTTCAATGTCGGTACTGTTGTTCATTGAGTTGACGTCCAGCGCAATGCGGTTGTAGCGGTAAACGGTGGCGTATGGCATTACCGCATAGCCGCGCCAGTCCGTTTTCACGCCGGTCTGGTTCTCCACGCTCACGCCATTCGCGCCCGGGGCTTTGATCAGGACGTTGGTATCGCCAAGCGGCTGGCTGAAGGTCACGCCGTCCGCATGCCCGACCACGCCGCCGGAAGCCTGCCAGTTGACGTCGTGCTGGTTGCGCGCGTAGTTATACCCGACGCCCAGCGTGCCGTAGGTCGCCTGCCAGTTGGCGCTGGCGCTTCCGCTGGCACCGTTATTGCTGGTGTGCCCCTGCGTAACGCTGTAGTTCAGGTTGCGACCGTCGAGCAGCGTGCCGCTGACCCCGGTCTGCCAGCTGGTATCGCCATCGCTGTTGCGGCTTGCCGACGCCGTGGCGTAAGCCCTGTCGATAGCGCTATTGCGACGATAGCCGTGGCCGGTAAAGAGGCTGAGCGGTACGGAGACGTTGAACGATGCGATCCGGTCGGTGCCTTCAATGCCAACCGCCTTGTTCCAGGACCAGGAAACGGAGTAGTTAATCCCGTTCATGCCGCCCGCGTAGCCGAGCTGATACCAGACGTTGGTCTGATCCGTTCCCCAGTAGGTTTGCTCGCTGCCGGAAACGTAGAGCGAGCCGTAATCCCCCAGCGACTGAGAAATATTCAGCTGGAAGCGCCCTTTCTTATTCCACGTCAGGTTGTGATAGCTCTGCACGTCCGGGACGCCGTCGTTGTCCTTTCCGTCGCCGTACTGATAGCCCTCCATCGAGCGCCACGCGACGTCATCCAGGGTGTAAAAGCCCCTCGTGGAGTAGCGATAGCCGAGAAGCTGGAAGTTAGTGCCGAATCCGTTGAGCGATTTTGCATACAGGAAGCGCAAGGACTGCCCCTCGTGGCGGCTGTCGTCAGCCAGCTGGCTGCGCGCGTGGGTGATATCCAGCGATATGGCGCCCCAGTCGCCCAGGTTCTTCCCGGCGCCGACGGCCAGCGCGGTGTAGCGCGAGGCCAGCTGCGTGCCGCCGTACAGCGTGTAGCCGTTGGCGAGGCCCGCGATCAGCGTGCCCTGGGAGAAGAACGGCGTATCCTGCTCGCTGTTGCCGCTGCGGTAGTCCCCCGCCACCAGGTCGTACTTCCAGCGCCCTTCGCGCTGGAGCAAAGGGACGGTGGAATACGGCACGGTATAGCGCTGGCTGCTGCCGTCCTTTTCCTCAACCGTCACCTCAAGGTCACCGCTCGAGGACGTCGGGTTCAGGTCCGTAATGGCGAACGCCCCGGCCTGAACGTAGCTCTGATAGATGACGTAACCGTTCTGGCGGATAACCACTTTTGCCGGGGTGCGGGCGATCCCGCGAACGGTAGGGGCGTAGCCCTGCAGGCTGTCGGGATACATGCTGTCGGAGGAGTAAAGCCGCCCGCCGCGAAAGCCGACGCTGTCAAACACGTCGTTGCCGGTATTGCTGTCGCCGAGCACCAGCTCGCTTTTCAGCGGGATCACGGTGCGCTGTGCCCAGGTGCCAATGTTTTCCCAGCTGCTGTGCCGCTCGCCGTTGCTCTGCGAATAGCGCCAGGCGCCGTTATTGCGCAACCGCCACGGACCGTAGTTCAGGCCGCTTTGCAGGTTGAGGTAGTAGCTGTCGTCATCGCTTCCCCGGTTGCCGGTGAAGCTGTAGTTCAGCAGCGCGGCGGGGATACCCTCATCCCACTGCTCGGGCGGAATATAGCCGCGCGCGCTGTTTTCCATTGCCACCTGAGGCAGGCTGACGTCAAGGCGCAGGGAGGCGAAGTTAAACGCCACTTCGCTGCCGGGAATGGCGGTCGTCAGCGGAACGCAGGTGTCGCCCTGAAAGTTTGCCAGCTCGGGAAATGCGGCAATGTTCACGCCGAACCTGTCGAGCATTTTGCGCGTCACGCAGGCCGCCAGCCCTCCCGCCACGGGCGGCGTGGTGCCGGTCGCCTGTTCAAAACGCACGTCCTGCGTCCCGATGAACTCATCGTTACGCCAGATATCGACGCGATAGACGCCCGGCGCCTGCTGGTGCCCCTGTTCAAAACGCGACAAATCCGCCACGTTCGCGGTATCGTCGGAGAGAAACGCCGGGTTAAAGTAGCTTTCGCCCCAGCCGACGTGCGGCCAGAGCGTGCTCATCAGCGCCAGCGCAACCGGGCAGTATCGCCATTGGTGATTTGTCATCGCCCTGACTCTGCTCACAGGTTGACGCTGCGCGCCGGGGTAATGGCACCGTAATCATTCACGCTCTGCCACGAGAGCGTGCCGCTCGCGCCGGCAGGAATCACCTGCTGCGTGCTGCTTTTCGGTGCCACCATCAGGTTGTTCAGGGTCTGGCCGCCCATTTTCAGGTTAACCAGCGTGACGTAGTACGGTGAGGCATTGCTGACCTTAAGATGGTTGCCCACGCGCTCAAAGCGCAGGTGCGACAGCGCCTCTTCCGGCTGCATCGCCAGCTTGCCGGGGCGTACAAACAGCTTAATGCGCGACAGAATCGCCAGCTGGAGCACGTTATTGCCGTCCTGGGCGGCTTTACTCACGGACGGAATGGCCTTCACGTTCATAAAGAACAGCGATTCGCGGTCGGCGGGCAGGGCCGGACCGGCATAAATAATGCGCAGCGTATTCTCGCTGTCCGGTTCGCTGACGAACAGCGGCGGCGTGACGGCAAAAGTTTTTTCTTTTTGTCCGTTCGCATTTTCAATCCAGGCGTTAATTAAATAACGCTCTTGTTTATTACTGTTAGTAATAGCCAGCGACGTCTGCTTCGCGTCTGCCGGATAAATAACGCGCGTAGCGCCCAGCGCAATCCCGCCCGATGCATTTGCGCAGGTGGAAACCATCATCAAAATAAATGAAAAAATCAGTCCTGGTTTAATTAGGGAGTTCATCACAACAATACCTTTAATAATGTGTTTGCAGGCGTAGAAGGCGTTATGGATAAATCAACGTAAACCAGACGTCTGACTGAATACGGCCTGGCACGAGGTGTTCGGAAATAGCGCGATAGCGGGCGCTAAAATGAAAGGCAAGCTCGCGGGTATCGATGGGCAAAAAGCTGACGGCCGCCGCGTTGGGAATGATCTGGCGCTGCTGTTCGTCAAATAGCGCTAGCCCCACGCCGCTGCTGACGGGCGTTTCACCGGGTCGCGATGTTGCCAGAAACACCTGAGGATCTTCCACCGGAGTGTCCCCCTGAAACTGAATGCCTACGGTGCGAGAGACGTCCACGCTGCAGTCGAGTAAGCGCACGGTAAACGGCACGTTGACCGTAGAAAAGCTGCCCACGCCGGAAAAGGAGTTGGTGCGATATTGCCCCATATCAATGCGCATATTCAGGCTGTCAGGCGCCACCGCGCAGCCGCCGTTGACCAACTCTCCTCGGAGGTACACCTTCCCGCCGTCGATTACCACGGTGTGTGCGCATGCCTGATGTACCATCGCAAGCGTTAACAGCAGCAGTGTTCCGATCCTTGTCATCATATTCTCAGCGTTAACGTATGACGGGCCTCATCCCTGAGGCCGAAACATCCCTGTAAAAAAGGTCTTACTCGTACTTCATCACGAAGGTCGCGTCGGCGTTGGCCTGACCCGGAGTCGTGGTTGCCGCGGTCGCTTTATAGCGCGCGCTGAAGTTCAGGGTGTTGGTGCCCTGAATCAGCGTTTTCGCCGCGGAGAAGGTCGCGCCGTCCGGCGTCAGCGTGGTGGATTTGCTGTCGAGGATCTCGATACCCACGCCTTTCGCGCTGTTGTCGTTGTTGCCGGAGGTGACGGCCAGCAGGGTTTTATCGGTTGCGTCGATTTGACCGGTGAACGCCACGGATGCGGTTGTTGCAACGGTAGGGTCGCAATCGTTCAGCACGATTTTGAATGGAATATTCGACGTGGTGTCGCCCACTTTCGTAAATTTCGCCGTACGATATTGACCCAGGTTAACGGTCTGCTCGGAAGATTCAGTATTTACTGAACATGCGGCATTCACTAATTCACCTGTAAAATGCACAGTACCGCCATTAACGGAAACCGGCGTTTTTGGATCTTCTGCGTGAGCGGCACCCGCGACCAGGGCCAAAGTTGCAATAACAGTCGTAGCAATGTTGCTGAGTTTCATGTCTATTCCTTTAAAATATAAATAACCCTTCCCGTGCTCGCCGGGAATAAAGAAATACATTCAATTGTGTAATTGAAAGCTTATTTCGGAGCAGATAAAGTAGCGCAGGAAGTGATATTTAAATATGTCAAAACGCTGCGATTTCGCCAGGACACATCCTAATCCGGCCTCGGAAATTGACCCTGTAGTCACCAGGGGTTACCGTCAAGCGTCGAAATCTCGCAAAGGATGACTGACAGCGGCGCTGGCTTCTGACAAAATATAGCCATCCCCCCTTTTAAACGTTACAGACGGAATCCTCTCTCTGATGGCAGCAAAAATTATTGACGGTAAAACGATTGCGCAGCAGGTGCGCTCTGAGGTCGCGGAAAAAGTGAAGGCGCGTACAGCGGCCGGAAAACGCGCCCCGGGGCTGGCGGTTGTGCTGGTAGGCAGTAACCCCGCTTCGCAGATTTATGTCGGCAGCAAGCGCAAAGCGTGCGAAGAGGTGGGCTTCGTCTCCCGCTCTTACGATTTGCCGGAAACCACCAGCGAAGCCGAACTGCTGGAACTGATCGACACCCTGAACGCCGATAAAGAGATCGACGGAATTTTGGTCCAGCTGCCGCTGCCTGCAGGCATCGACAACGTGAAGGTGCTTGAGCGCATCGCGCCGGACAAAGACGTGGACGGGTTCCATCCGTATAACGTGGGCCGCCTGTGCCAGCGCGCGCCGCGCCTGCGCCCGTGCACCCCGCGCGGCATCGTTACCCTCCTCGAGCGTTACAACATCGATACCTACGGCCTGAACGCCGTGGTGATCGGCGCGTCGAATATCGTGGGCCGTCCGATGAGCATGGAGCTGCTGCTGGCCGGCTGCACCACCACCGTGACCCACCGCTTCACCAAGAACCTGCGCCACCACGTCGAAAACGCCGATCTGCTGATCGTCGCGGTCGGCAAGCCGGGCTTTATACCGGGCGAGTGGATTAAAGAAGGCGCGATTGTTGTGGACGTTGGCATCAACCGTCTTGAAAACGGCAAAGTGGTCGGCGACGTGGTGTTCGAAGATGCCGCCGCGCGCGCGTCATACATTACCCCGGTACCGGGCGGCGTAGGCCCGATGACCGTAGCCACATTAATTCAGAATACCTTGCAGGCCTGCGAGGAGTATCACGACGTAGAGGACGCGTAAGATGGCAACATTTTCATTAGGTAAACACCCGCACGTAGAGCTGTGCGATCTGCTGAAGCTGGAAGGCTGGAGCGAAAGCGGCGCACAGGCGAAAATCGTGATTGCCGACGGGCGCGTTAAGGTCGACGGCGCGGTGGAAACCCGCAAGCGCTGCAAGATCGTTGCGGGCCAGACCGTGAGCTTTGAAGGTCAGAGCGTGACGGTTACGGCCTGAGCCCCTCACCCTAACCCTCTCCCCAAAGGGGAGAGGGAACAGTCCGAACGCCGTTTGTAGGCCGGGTAAGGCGAAGCTGCCACCCGGCAATACCCTGCCAATCCCCCACATCCATTCAGGTTAATTATCGATCAACTTCAAATAATCACTATTTCATCTGATGAAAGGTTAAAATTGTGTTGCGCGAAATTCAGGCTTTCCTCACGATAAGTAGAACGTTCTACTAAAACGTTCGACTTACAATAACAGCGCCTAAAAAAGCGCTACTCGGGGGAAATCAGCATGAGTCTGATATCAGGGTTTGTGAAATCGCTGTCTAAGTTATCGATGATTGGCCGCGCCTTAATGCTGCCAATTTCACTGCTTCCCGCTGCGGGGCTGCTGCTGGCCTTTGGCGATAAGTTCCACCTGCCGCTGATGATGAACGCGGGCGGGGTTATTTTTGATAACCTGCCGATGCTGTTCGCCATCGGTTCTGCCGTCGGCCTGGCGTCGGAATCCGGCATCGCGGCGCTCTCCGCGGCGGTGTCGGTGTTTGTGACCAATATTACCATCAGCACCGTGCTCAGCATCACGCCGGAAATGGCGTCCCAGGGCGGAAAATACGCGATGGTCGTTGGCATCCCGACGCTGCAGATGGGCGTCTTCGGCGGGCTTATCTGCGGTATTCTCGCGGCCTGGTGCTATAACCGCTTCCACACCATGCAGCTGCCGGAGTTTCTCGGCTTCTTCTCCGGCAAGCGCTTTGTGGCGATTGCGACGGCGTTTCTGTCGTTCCTGCTCGGGCTGCTGCTGCCGTACGTCTGGCAGCACATCCAGTCCGGCATCGACGCGCTCTCCGTTGTCGTCAACGGGGATAATCAGGCGGCCTCAACCTTTATCTTCGGGCTGGTGGAGCGCGCGCTGATCCCGCTCGGCCTGCACCACATCTGGTATCCGTCGTTCTGGTATTCGTTCGGGGATTACACCACCCAGGCGGGCCAGGTGATCCACGGCGACCAGACCATCTGGTTCAAGATGCTGGAAGAAGGCGTTAAGTCCTTCAGCAGCGACACCTACCAGAACGCCGGTAAGTTCATGCAGGGCGAGTTCCCGCTGATGCTGTTCGCGCTGCCCGCCGCGTGCCTCGCGATGTATCACGAAGCCCACACGAAGAATAAAAAGATTGCTGCCGGTATTCTGTTCTCCGCCGCGCTCACCTGTTTCCTGACGGGGATCACCGAGCCGGTCGAGTTCACCTTCATCTTCGTGGCGCCCATCCTGTACGTCTTTAACGCCGTGATGGCGGGCCTGGCCTACATGACCATGTACCTGATGCATGCGCATATCGCCAAGTCCTTCTCCGCGGGCTTTATCGACTACCTGTCGTTCGGCATCCTGCCGTCGTTCAACGGCTATCAGACCAACTTCCTCAATGCCATTATCATCGGCATTCCGATGGCGCTGATTTACTACTTCACCTTCCGCTTCGTGATCCGCCGCTTCGACGTCAAAACGCCGGGTCGTACCGAAGTGACCGCCAGCGCCGACGATAAAACCGATACCGAAATCGCCACCGAGATTATCGGCCTGCTGGGCGGCGCGCAGAACATCGACTCCGTCGGTTCCTGCATTACCCGCCTGCGTCTGGAAGTGGCGAAGAGCGATGCGGTAGACAAAGACGGCCTGAACGGGCTCGGCGCGCGCGGCGTGGTCTTCGTCGGTGACACCGGCATTCAGGTGATTTTCGGTGCCAGAGCACAGTTTATCGCCCAGACCATGTCCACGATGATCGGCAAATAATAAGATGCCGGGACGACACGTCTCCTGTACGCTGGGAGACGTTGTCTTATCTGGCTGATAATCAGTGAATTTCAGGGAGCGGTTTTGAAGAAAGTCAGCATCATTGATGTGGCAAAGCACGCGGGCGTGTCGGTCTCTACCGTCTCGCTGGTGCTGCGCCAGAAGGGGAAAATCTCTGAGGCCACCATCGGCAAGGTCAATGATGCCATCACGACGCTGGGCTACGTGCACAACGTGGCCGCCGCAAACCTTCGCGCCAACACCTCTAACCTGATCGGCCTGATCCTGCGTGATTTCAGCGACAGCTTTTCCATCAAGGTGATGGCGAGCATCGTTCAGGAGCTGGAAAAACAGGGATATATGGTATTCCTCGGCCAGCCGCTGAACGACGGCGAGCACCTTGAGCGCTGCCTGCTCTCCTTCAAGCAGCAGGGCGTGGCGGGCGTAATTTATCTGGCCTCGGACACCCGCACCTCGGCGCTGCCGGAGCAGATCCGCCAGTGTCCGCTGCCGCTGGTCGCGGTTTCGCAGTCGCTGCTTGATGAGAAATGCAACCTGGTGATGCGCGACAACCGCCAGGCGGCAAACCTGGCCGCGCGCTACCTGATCGAGCGCGGGCACCGCAACATCGCCTACATCGGCGGGCGCGAGGGCTGCCTGATCCGCGAGCAGCGCCTGCTCGGCTTTCGCAGCGCGATGACGCAAAACGGCCTGATCTGGCGCGACGACTATTCCCCCGCCTGCAGCGATGACACGATGGCCGCCGGCTTCGCCACCCGCCATCTGCTGGAAAAGAACAACACCATTACCGCCCTGCTCTGCCATTCGCCGGACGCGATAATTGGTTCTCTCTCGGGTATTCATCAGGTGGGGCGTACCGTGGGGAAAGACGTATTTTTAACCCAGCAGGTCGCGCTGGTGGGCTTTGAGGATATGCTGCACGTTAACCTGACTTCGCCGTCGTTTACCTACGTCTCCTCCGCCAGCGAAGAGACCGGGCGTCAGGCCGCCGGGCTGATGATCCGCAGGCTGAAAGAGCCGGATCTACAAACCCAGCGCATTACCCTGTCCGGGCAGCTTATCACGCGCGAGTCGGCGTAAATTCAGAATTCGGCGCAGGTTTGCTGGGGCGAATTCGCTGCTATATTTCCATGATTTGCCGGGAATAATTGCAATGCCTACCGTTATCACTCACGCCGCTGTACCTCTTTGCCTGGGCTTAGGCCTGGGAACTAAAGTCATCCCTCCCCGCCTGCTGTTTGCCGGCGTCATGCTCGCGATGCTGCCGGACGCCGACGTGCTGGCGTTTAAATTCGGCGTCGCCTACGGAAATATTTTCGGCCATCGCGGTTTTACCCACTCCCTGCTGTTCGCCTTTGTGGTGCCGATACTCTGCGTGCTGATTGGCCGACGATGGTTCAGGGCCAGCCTGACGCGGTGCTGGCTGTTTTTAACCGTCTCGCTGCTGTCGCACAGCCTGCTGGATTCGATCACCACGGGCGGGAAAGGCGTCGGCTGGCTGTGGCCGTGGTCGGATGAACGGTTCTTCGCGCCGTGGCAGGTGATCAAGGTCGCGCCGTTTGCGCTGTCGCGCTACGCTACGCCGTACGGGCATCAGGTAATTATCTCGGAACTGCAGTGGGTGTGGCTACCGGGGGTAGTGCTGATGGGGTTGCTGTGGTGGAGAAAACGCGCGCGCTGATGCCCTCACCCCGGCCCTCTCCCACGGGGAGAGGGAGACAACCGAACGATCCCCTCTCCCTTAGGGAGAGGGTTAGGGTGAGGGTGGAAATTACTTACGGCGCCAGGTCGTTCCCTGCGGGCCGTCTTCCAGAATAATACCCATCTCGGTCAGACGGTTACGCGCCGCGTCCGCCGCCGCCCAGTCTTTCGCCTGACGCGCCTCCAGGCGCGCCTTGATCAACGCTTCAATCTCCGCCACTTCGCCGTCGTCCGCCTGCGCGCCGCCCTGCAGGAACGCCTCCGGCTCCTGCTCCAGCAGGCCGAGCACGGAAGAGAGCTTGCGCAGATGCGACGCCAGCGCGTTGGCCGCGGCCATATCTTCTGACTTCAGGCGGTTGACCTCGCGCGCCATGTCGAACAGCACGGAGTACGCTTCCGGGGTGTTGAAGTCATCGTTCATCACCTCAATGAAGCGCGCTTCGAACGCCTCGCCGCCCGCAGGCGCAACGGATTTGTCGGTGCCGCGCAGCGCGGTGTACAGGCGCTCCAGCGCCGAGCGGGCCTGCTTGAGGTTCTCTTCGCTGTAGTTCAGCTGGCTGCGATAGTGGCCGGACATCAGGAAGTAGCGCACGGTTTCCGCGTCGTAGTACTTCAGCACGTCGCGCACGGTAAAGAAGTTGCCCAGCGATTTTGACATCTTCTCGCGGTCAACCATCACCATGCCGGAGTGCATCCAGTAGTTGACGTATTCGCCGCCGTGGGCGCAGGTGGACTGGGCAATTTCGTTTTCGTGGTGCGGGAACATCAGATCCGAACCGCCGCCGTGAATGTCGAAGTGTTTGCCCAGCTGCTTGCAGTTCATCGCGGAGCACTCAATGTGCCATCCCGGACGCCCTTCGCCCCACGGGGACGGCCAGCTTGGTTCACCCTCTTTCGACATCTTCCACAGCACGAAGTCCATCGGGTTACGCTTCACGTCGACCACGTCCACGCGCGCGCCGGCCTGGAGCTGCTCCAGATCCTGACGGGACAGCGAGCCGTAGGTCGGGTCCGTTGGCACGGAGAACATTACGTCGCCGTTTTCCGCCACGTAGGCGTGACCGCGTTCGATCAGCTTTTCGGTGATCTCGATAATTTCGTGGATGTGGTGCGTCGCGCGCGGCTCGCTGTCCGGGCGCAGAATGTTCAGGGCGTCAAAGTCCTTGTGCATCTCGACGATCATGCGATCGACCAGCGCCACGAAGCTTTCGCCGTTTTCGTTGGCACGCTTGATGATTTTGTCGTCGATATCGGTGATGTTGCGCACGTACTTCAGTTTATAGCCCAGAAAACGCAGGTAGCGCGACACCACGTCAAAAGAGACAAAGGTACGGCCATGGCCGATATGACAGAGATCGTAAACCGTGATTCCACACACGTACATGCCGACTTCCCCGGCATGGATAGGTTTAAATTCCTCTTTTTGGCGCGTCATTGTATTAAAAATTTTTAACATCGAAGATTCCATGTGAGACGTGTGTGGATAGTAACTTTTCTATCATACCCATTATTCATCGTCGAAGCAGCACACAATGCAAGGTGATCGCGTCCTGCGGTTATGCTATAACAGGCCCCTATATGTGACCCGAACGCGGGTCGATGCACCACAATAACGGAACAGGATGCAAAAATGGTTACTTTCCACACTAATCATGGCGATATCGTAATCAAAACCTTTGATGACAAAGCGCCTGAAACAGTTAAAAACTTCCTGGACTACTGCCGCGAAGGTTTCTACAACAACACCATTTTCCACCGCGTGATCAACGGCTTTATGATCCAGGGCGGCGGTTTTGAACCTGGCATGCGCCAGAAAGAGACAAAAGAAGCGATCAAAAACGAAGCGAACAACGGCCTGAAAAATACCCGTGGTACGCTGGCAATGGCCCGTACTCAGGCGCCACACTCCGCGACCGCCCAGTTCTTCATCAACGTGGCCGATAACGACTTCCTGAACTTCTCCGGCGAAAGCCTGCAGGGCTGGGGCTACTGCGTATTCGCAGAAGTGGTTGAAGGGATGGACGTGGTTGATAAGATCAAAGCCGTTTCCACCGGCCGCAGCGGCATGCATCAGGACGTTCCAAAAGAAGACGTTGTGATTACAAGCGTGACCGTCAGCGAGTAATTCGTGGCGACACTCTTTATTGCGGATCTGCATCTGCAAACGGAAGAACCGGCGATTACCGCCGGTTTTCTGCGTTTTTTACGCGGTGAAGCGAAAAGCGCCGACGCGCTGTATATCCTCGGCGACCTCTTTGAAGCCTGGATTGGCGACGACGACCCCAACCCGCTGCACCGTGAAATGGCCTCCGCCATTAAGGCGCTGGTTGAGTCCGGCGTTCCCTGCTATTTCATTCACGGCAACCGCGATTTCCTGATCGGCAGGCGCTACGCCCGCGAAAGCGGCATGACGCTGCTGCCGGAAGAACAGGTGCTCGACCTCTACGGCCGCAAGGTTCTGATCATGCACGGCGACACGCTGTGTACGGATGACGTCGGCTACCAGGCGTTTCGCGCCAAGGTCCACACGCCGTGGATCCAAAGGCTGTTCCTCGCCCTGCCGCTGTTTATCCGCAGCCGCATCGCCGCCAGAATGCGCGCGGGCAGCAGGGCCGCCAACAGCAGCAAATCGATGACCATCATGGACGTTAACCCGCAGGCGGTTGTCGACGTGATGGAAAAGCACCGCGTCCAGTGGCTGATCCACGGCCATACCCACCGTCCTGACGTCCACGAACTTATCGCTAGCGGCGAACCCGCCCATCGCGTGGTATTAGGCGCCTGGCACAGCGAAGGATCGATGGTGAAAGTCACGCCTGGCGGCGTCGAACTTATCGCTTTTCCGTTCTAAATATCCGTACGACTTTGCGGCGTCTTTAGCCGCGCAACCGTTTTCCTTGCCGATATTCCATGCTATTCTCTGTGCCCTCGAAAGCAGTGTGTTTCGCACCACAGGAGTTTTAAGACGCATGTCTTCCCGCAATAATCCGGCGCGTGTCGCCATCGTGATGGGGTCCAAAAGCGACTGGGCCACCATGCAGTTCGCCGCCGAAATCTTCGAAATCCTGGACGTTCCGCACCACGTTGAAGTGGTCTCCGCACACCGTACTCCCGATAAGCTGTTCAGCTTCGCCGAAGGCGCCGAAGAGAACGGCTATGAGGTGATTATTGCCGGTGCGGGCGGCGCAGCACACCTGCCGGGCATGATTGCCGCGAAAACCCTGGTGCCGGTGCTGGGCGTACCGGTACAAAGCGCCGCGCTGAGCGGCGTCGATAGCCTTTACTCCATCGTTCAGATGCCGCGCGGTATTCCGGTCGGCACGCTGGCGATTGGCAAAGCGGGCGCGGCCAACGCCGCCCTGCTGGCCGCGCAGATTCTGGCTACCCACGACAAAGGCTTGCGCCAGCGCCTGGCGGACTGGCGTAAGGCCCAGACCGACGAGGTGCTGGACAACCCGGATCCACGAGGTGCGGCATGAAGCAGGTCTGCGTACTGGGTAACGGCCAGCTGGGCCGCATGCTGCGCCAGGCCGGCGAGCCGCTGGGCATCGCCGTCTGGCCCGTCGGGCTGGACGCCGAACCGGAAGCCGTTCCCTTTCACCAGAGCGTGATCACCGCCGAGATTGAGCGCTGGCCGGAGACCGCCCTGACCCGCGAGCTGGCGCGCCACAGCGCCTTCGTGAACCGCGACGTGTTCCCGATTATTGCCGACCGCCTGACGCAAAAGCAGCTGTTCGACAGGCTCGGGCTCGCCACCGCGCCGTGGCAATTGCTCTCGGATAAAGGCGAGTGGAACGACGTCTTCGCCATGCTCGGCGATCTGGCAATCGTTAAGCGCCGCGTCGGCGGCTACGACGGTCGCGGCCAGTGGCGGCTGCGCGCCGATGAAACCAACCAGCTGCCGGATGAGTGCTACGGCGAGTGCATCGTTGAGCAGGGCATCAACTTTAGCGGCGAAGTGTCGCTGGTAGGGGCACGCGCCCACGACGGCAGCACCGTGTTTTATCCGCTGACCCATAACCTGCACCAGGACGGCATTCTGCGCACAAGCGTGGCGTTCCCGCAGGCCAATGCCGCCCAGCAGGCGCAGGCGGAAGAGATGCTCTCGGCCATCATGCACGAGCTGGGCTACGTGGGCGTGATGGCGATGGAGTGCTTCGTCACTCCGTCCGGCCTGCTGATCAACGAGCTGGCGCCGCGCGTGCACAACAGCGGCCACTGGACGCAAAACGGCGCGTCCATCAGCCAGTTTGAGCTGCACCTGCGCGCTATTACCGGCCTGCCGATGCCGCAGCCGGTGGTGAACAGCCCGTCGGTGATGATCAACCTGATCGGCACCGATCTGAACGCCAACTGGCTGAAGCTGCCGCTGGTGCATCTGCACTGGTACGACAAAGAGGTGCGTCCCGGCCGGAAGGTGGGCCACCTGAACCTGAACGACGTCGACAACGATCGTCTGAGCGCCACGCTGGAAGCGATCGTCCCGCTGCTGCCGCCAGAATATGCCAGCGGCATTGTCTGGGCGCAGTCAAAACTGAAGTAAGTATCCCCCGCCGGGGAGTTGACCTTCCCCTTCCCCGGCGTACAATCCCGCCCATTGCTGCTCAGTTTTCTTCTGGAATAACCATGAACGATGGAACGGACTATCGCGCGATCCTCGCGTCCGATACCCCTTTAATCGACGTTCGCGCGCCGATCGAATTTGCCCAGGGCGCGATGCCCGCCGCAATCAACCTGCCCTTAATGAACGACGACGAACGCGCCGCCGTGGGGACCTGCTACAAGCGCCAGGGGCCCGAGGCGGCGCTCGCACTCGGCCATAGCCTGGTGAAGGGAAATATCCGCGAGGCGAGAATCACCGCCTGGCGCGAGGCCTGCCTTGCTAATCCCGGGGGCTATCTCTGCTGCGCGCGCGGCGGGCAGCGCTCGCACATTACGCAGGCCTGGCTCAAAGAGGCTGGCGTGGAGTACCCGCTGGTCGCGGGCGGTTATAAAGCCCTGCGCCAGACGGCGATTCAGGCTACCGCCGAGCAGGTACAAAAGCCGATGGTGCTGATCGGCGGCTGTACCGGCAGCGGCAAAACGCTGCTGGTGAAGCAGCACGCGCAGGGCGTTGATCTTGAAGGACTGGCGCACCACCGCGGCTCGTCGTTTGGCCGCACGCTGACGCCGCAGCGCTCTCAGGCAAGCTTCGAAAACCACCTTGCGGTTGAGCTGTTGAAAAAAGACGCGGCGCGCTGGGTGCTGGAAGATGAAGGCCGAATGATTGGCTCTAACCACCTGCCGGAGTGCCTGCGGGATCGCATGGTTGAAGCCCCTATCGTTGTGGTCGAAGACCCGTTTGATATTCGTCTTGAGCGCCTGCGCGAAGAGTATTTCGACCACATGTGGGCCGACTTTGCCGCCGCGTACGGTGAAGAGGCGGGCTGGACGGAGTACAGCGAATACCTGCACCACGGCCTGTATGCGATTCGCCGCCGCCTGGGGCTGCAGCGCTTTGCGGAGTTCACGGCGCTGCTCGATGCCGCGCTGGCGGAACAGCAGCGTTCCGGCAGCACAGAGGCGCACTTCAGCTGGCTCGCGCCGCTGCTGAACGATTATTACGACCCGATGTACCGCTATCAGCTTGAAAAGAAAGCGGAGAAAATTGTTTTTCGCGGAACGTTCGAAGACATTGCCGAGTGGCTTGAGCGCTAGCGAAGTAAACGCAAAACGGCAACCAGGTTGCCGTTTTAAATGTTTGTTCCCTCTCCCCGTGGGAGAGGGTCAGGGTGAGGGCATCAGGCCGCACCCGGCAAAACGACCTTAGAAGTCGTAGCGCAGACGCACCAGGTTCATATCGCCCAGGTTGTCGGTGCTTGAGGTGAACACGTGTTCGTAATCCACGCGGAAGCCGTAGTCCAGCTGGAAGCTGATACCCACGCCGTTGTCGATGCGCTGGTAGTTACGACCGTTCACGTACTCGATGCGATCGCCCATGAAGTAAGGCTGAATAGATTTCACCGCGTACTGACCGATTGGGAATTTATACCCTGCGAAGTATTCAATACCCCACGCGTCGCCCGCGAAGTAGTTATCCGTAGAGACTTTTTTGGTGGTCAGGAAGTTCTGATACCAGCCGCCGCCTGCAGAGAAGGTCCAGTTATCCGGCGTCCAGCTCAGGGCCGTACCCAGGATGTTCTGATCGTAGGATTTGCTGTCGCCGTTTTGCGGGTTACGCATATCCGCGCGGGTGTAGTTCCAGGCTGCGCCCCAGGTCAGGTCGGTGGTCAGATGGTAATCCAGACCCAGCGAGCCGCCGCCTTTACGCTTGTAGCGCAGGCCGTTGCCCGGCAGGTATTCGCTGTCTTCAAACAGGTAGGAAGCATAGATGTCCGCATCGCCTACGGTTTTCTTGTATTTCAGCATCTGGCGTGAACGGTAGGAACCGTCGTAGTCGCCGTTGATCCCGTTACCCGGCGCCTGGCCGATCATGTCGTAGTCCCAGATATCGGTTTTCGCACCTACCACGTCATAGTAGACGCTGTTTTGCTGGCCGAAGGTCAGCGTACCCCAGGTATCGCTCTTCAGGCCGGTGTAAAGCATGCGGCGGCTGGTATCGTGCGCGCCGTCGGCGTAGTGGTTGTCCCAGTTGAACTGAGCAGGAATGTTCACGCCCAGCTCGTAGTAGCTGATCCAGCTGATGTCATCAAACAGGTAGTAATCCGCCGCGAAGCGGAAACGGGTGCCGCCGTCGAAGCCGTTACGCTTATAGCCGTTTTTACCATCGTCGCCGGTCATGTTCTGGAACTGTGGACGGATGCTGCCGCCCACGGTGAAGTTCAGACGGCTCAGCGGGTTACCCGCCTGTGGATCTTGTTTCAGGATAGTGATTTCCGCCTGAGAAGCGAAAGACGTTAATGCCACCGCTGCGCCAATGGCTGCTGCCAGCGCTGTTGTTTTTATAGTCATTATTTTTCCTTGATAGACACGCTGCTAAATATTTAGCTGGTGAATATTAACTGGAAATAAAGGGGCTGTGTCGGCAGGTTTTTAATGATTTGTGCTACTAAACGTCCGGGTATTATCGTTTTGTGCTACCAGGGGATTACGCACCAGCATATAAACCGGTGCGTAATCATCACGACCGTAAACTAACTCGCGAACTGGCGGAACAGCGCCTTGCCCTTAAGCAGCCGCGTGCCAAGCCAGCCGCCGCACAGCGAAAGTAATACCGCGCCGCCGACGGGCAGCGTCAGCCACAGTCGCAGATCGGGCTGCCACGGGAAGTCGAAGACCTTAGTTTGCAGCACCGCCAGCGCGGTTTCCGCGCCCACGGCAGCAACCAGACCGGCCACCAGCCCCAGCAGGGCAAACTCGCTCCAGAGCGTAGTGCGCAGCAGGCGCCTGCTGGCTCCCAGCGTGCGGTAGACAACCAACTCCTGGTGGCGCTGACGCATGCCGACCTGCACCTGCGCCAGCAGCAGCAGCAGGCCGCAGATCGTCACCAGCACCACCATGACCTCCAGCGCGCGGCTCACCTGCTCCAGCACCTGTCCTACCTGCTTCAGGATCGCGCCAATATCCAGCAGGCTGACCGTTGGAAACTCGCGGTTAAGCTGCGTCAGCATGCCGTTGCCGTTCTCCCAGCGGAAGCTCGTCAGCCAGCTCTGCGGCTGACCGTCCAGCGCGCCGGGCGGGAAGATAAAGAAGAAGTTCGGGCGAAGGCTTTCCCAGTCGACCTTGCGCAGGCTCGTCACCTTAGCGCTGAAGTCCTGGGTGTCGCCGGTGAAGGTCACGCTATCCCCCAGCCCCACGTTCAGGCGTTTCGCCAGCCCCTCTTCCATCGAGACCTCGCCCGCCTTCGGCGGCCAGCTCCCGGCGGTAATCGGATTATGGTCCGGGCGCGTGTCCTGCCACGTCAGGTTCAGCTCGCGGTTAAGCGCTTCGTCCTTATTCCCCTCCGTCGGCTGGCCGTTAATCTGCGTCAGCCGCGCGCGAACGATCGGATAGAACGATTCCGGGACAATCATATGCTCGGCAAGGAACGCCTTCAGCGGCGTGACCTGCTCCGGGGCAATGTTGATCAGAAAATAGTTCGGGCTCTCCGGCGGAAGCTGCTGCTGCCAGCGGTCCAGCAGATCGCCGCGCAGCACCAGCAGCAGCGCCAGCAGCATAAACGACAGCGAAAATGCCGAAAGCTGGCTCAGGGTTGACCACGGCTGGTGCAGCAGACGGTTCACCGCCAGCCGGATCGGCAGGGATTTAACCGTTAATGTCTTCAGGAGCTTAAGCAGCATCCAGCCCACCGCGCCGCACAGCAGAGCCAGCACAACGGCCCCCGCCAGCACGGCCCACAGCAGCGTACTGCCGCCCATCAGCCAGGCCAGCAGGCCCACCGCCACGGCGATGATGACCGGAAGATAGAACTTCAGCGGCCAGACGTTAGCCACCGCGTCCCGACGCAGCACGCACAGGGGCTGGGTCGCCAGCAGCAGCCGGTAAGGACGCAGCCCCACCAGCAGCGATATCACCGTCATCGCACCGATGGCCCACAGCCACGGCCAGAGGCTTGCCGGCGGTAACGCGGCGGGCAATACCGGTTTCAGCAGCACCATCAGCAGCTTTTCAAACAGCAGGCCTATTGCGCCGCCGGTCACGGCAGACAGGGCAAGCACCATCAGCCACTGGCCGACGATCAGCCTGCGCAGCTGCGCCCTGCCCGCGCCGAGGGTTTTGAGGATCGCCACCAGATCGTAGCGGCTGCGGCAGTAGTGCCCCATCGCCACGGCGACGGCCGCCACGGCCAGCAGCAGGGTTAACAGCGCCGAGAGCAGCAGGAACTGCTGGGAGCGCTCAAGAGATTTGCCCAGCGCCCCCTCGTCCTGCTCCAGCCCGAACCAGCGGTGCTCCGGCTTAAGCTGCGGCAGCAGCCACTTTTCATACGCCGCCAGCTGCTCGGGCGCGCCGCCAAACTTGTAGCGCCAGGTGACGCGGCTTCCCGGCTGAACGGCATTGGTCTTTGCCACGTCCGCCGTGTTCATCAGCAGGCGCGGAGCAAGCTGGAACGGGTTGAAGCCGGAATCAGGCTCCTGCACCACCTCCCCGGCAATTTTCAGCGTGGCGTCACCGACGTCGATGCTGTCGCCCGCTTTTAAATTAAGCAGCGCCATCAGGCGCGGGGCCAGCAGCACCGTGCCGGGCCTCGGCTTCAGGCCCGGCGGGCTGGTCTGCAGCTCGCCGTACATCGGGTAAATGCCATCGACGGCCTTAACGCTGGCCAGCTGTGGCGTATCCCCCGCGAAGGTCATGGTCTGGAAGGTGATTTGCTCCCCCACCTTCAGCCCCAGCCTGCGCGCTTCCTCTACCCAGGCCGGGGAGATTGCGCGGGAGCTTTGCAGCGTGCGGTCGCCCGCCATAAATTCGCGGCTCTGCTGGCTTAAGCCTTTTTCCATGCGGTCGCTCACGCTGCCGAGCGCCAGCACGCACGCCACCGCCAGGCTCAGCGCCAGCCAGACGATCAGCAGCGAGGGCGAGCGCCATTCGCGCCAGAACCAGCGGGCAATCATGCTTCCTCCTGAAGAACACCGTTCACCAGGCGCAGGCGTCGGTCGCAGCGCGCCGCCAGCTGCGGATCGTGCGTGACCAGAATCAGCGTGGTGCCGTGCTCGCGGTTGAGTGAAAACAGCAGATCGGCAATTTTGTCCCCGGTTTTACGGTCAAGGTTGCCGGTCGGCTCGTCGGCAAACAGCACTTCGGGGCGGCCGTTAAACGCGCGCGCCAGGGCCACGCGCTGCTGTTCTCCGCCGGAAAGCTGCGCCGGAAGATGATCGAGGCGTTTTCCCAGCCCCAGCTGTTCCAGCAGCGCTTTGGCGTGATCGCGGCTCTGGCGGGTATGTTCGCCGCGCAGCAGGCCCGGCAGCTCGACGTTTTCCAGCGCGTTGAGCGTGGGAATGAGCATGAAGGACTGAAAGACGAAACCGATATGTCGAGCGCGCAGCGCGGCGCGCGCCTCTTCGTCCAGGGCGTGCAGCGGCTGGCCCACCAGATGTACCTCGCCGCTGCTGCCGTCGTCCAGCCCGGCTAAAATCGCCAGCAGCGTGGACTTGCCGGACCCCGACTCCCCGATCAGCGCGATGGTTTCGGCGCGTTTGACAACGAGTTCAACTCCGGTAAGGATGGAAAGCTCGTGTTCCCCCTGACCGACGGACTTCTTAAGATGATGAACTTCAACACTGTTTTCCGCTGGCATTTGCCCTTCCTGTTTTTGATTCTGATGACCTTCCGCGCGGCGGCAGCGGACACGTTACTTGTTCTCGGCGATAGCCTGAGCGCAGGCTATCGCATGGCGGCGAATGCCGCCTGGCCCGCTCTGCTTAGCGATAAATGGCAGACCAAACCGGCCGTAGTAAACGGCAGCATCAGCGGCGATACGTCGCAGCAGGGGCTGGCGCGCCTGCCTGCGCTGCTCAAGCAGCACCAGCCGCGCTGGGTGCTGGTCGAACTCGGCGGCAACGACGGCCTGCGCGGCTTCCAGCCTCAGCAAACCGAACAAACGCTGCGCACCATTTTACAAAGCATCAAAGCCGCTGACGCGCAGCCGCTGCTGATGCAAATTCGCCTGCCCGCTAACTACGGACGCCGCTATAATGAAGCCTTTAGCGCAATCTACCCTAAGCTTGCGAAAGAGTTCGATATTCCCCTGCTGCCGTTTTTCATGGAAGAGGTTTATCTGAAGCCTCAGTGGATGCAGGACGACGGGATCCACCCCAATCGCGACGCGCAGCCGTTTATTGCCGACTGGATGGCAACGCGGCTCGCTCCTTTAGTTAACCATGACTCGTCAAAAAGCTGAGTTCATGACAGGTAAAGTTATGCAAAAATCGGTCTTAATTACAGGATGTTCCAGCGGTATTGGTCTTGAAAGCGCCCTTGAGCTGAAGCGCCAGGGATTTTGGGTGCTGGCGGCCTGCCGCAAGCCCGAAGATGTCGCCCGCATGAACGGCATGGGCTTAACAGGCGTGCAGCTCGATCTGGACTCGCCGCAGAGCATTGAACGCGCCGCCGATGAGGTTATCGCCCTGACCAACAACCGTCTGTACGGGCTGTTTAATAACGCCGGCTACGGCGTGTACGGCCCGCTGCAAACCTTGTCCCGCGACCAGCTTGAGCAACAGTTTTCCGCCAATTTCTTTGGCGTTCATCAGCTCACGATGCGCCTGCTGCCCGCCATGCTGCCCCACGGCGAGGGTCGTATCGTCATGACCTCCTCGGTCATGGGCCTGATCTCCACGCCGGGACGCGGCGCGTACGCGGCAAGCAAATATGCGCTGGAGGCCTGGTCCGACGCCCTGCGTATGGAGCTGCGCCACAGCGGAATCAAGGTGAGCCTGATTGAGCCCGGCCCCATTCGCACCCGCTTTACCGAAAACGTTAACCAGACGCAGGCGGATAAACCGGTCGAGAACCCCGGCATAGCCGCCCGGTTTACGCTGGGTCCCGACGCCGTCGTCGCCAAAGTGCGCCACGCTTTTGAGAGCGAGCGTCCAAAGCTGCGCTATCCGGTGACGCTGGTCACCCACGCGGTGGGCCTGCTCAAGCGCCTGCTGCCGGGCCGCCTGATGGACAAAATTTTACAGGGGTGAGTTGAAGCCTCGTCGCGCATCCCCATGTATAGAACAAACCGATAAACAGAGAAGGCCGCATGTCCGCACAGAATATCGTAAATATTAACGAAGCAAACCTGCACCAGACGCTCGAACAGTCGATGACGAAACCGGTGCTGTTCTACTTCTGGTCTGAACGCAGCCAGCACTGCCTTGAGCTAACGCCCGTACTCGAACGCCTTGCCGCGCAGTACAACGGCCAGTTCCTTCTGGCAAAACTGGACTGCGACGCCGAGCAGATGGTGGCCTCGCAGTTTGGCCTGCGCGCCATTCCGACCGTCTATCTGTTCCAGAACGGTCAGCCCGTTGACGGCTTCCAGGGGCCGCAGCCTGAGGAGGCGATCCGCGCCCTGCTGGATAAAGTGCTGCCGCGCGAAGAAGAGCTGAAGGCGCAGGAAGCCATGGCGCTGATGCAGGAAGGCAAGTACGACGAGGCGCTGCCGCTGCTGAAAGAGGCGTGGCAGCTGTCCAACCAGGACAGCCAGATTGGCCTGCTGCTGGCGGAAACGCAGATTGCCCTGCACCGCTCAGAAGAGGCAGAAGCCGTGCTGAAGACCATCCCAATGCAGGATCAGGACACCCGCTATCAGGGCCTGGTGGCGCAGATTGATCTGCTCAAGCAGGCGGCAGATACGCCGGAGATTCAGCAGCTTTCGCAGCAGGTTGCCGACAACCCGGCCGACGCCGCGCTGGCCAGCCAGCTGGCGCTGCAGCTGCATCAGGTAGGGCGCAACGAAGAGGCGCTGGAACTGCTGTTTGGCCATTTGAAAACGGATCTGGCAGCCGCGGACGGCCAGGCGCGCAAGATGTTCCAGGAGATTCTGGCGGCGCTGGGAACGGGTGATGCGCTGGCGTCGAAGTACCGTCGCCAGCTTTACGCTCTGCTTTACTGATGAAAGCGCCCGGTGGCGCTCGCGCTTACCGGGCCTACAAAACGCGAGTCGGCGGTGCCGCCCGGCACATTCACCGCTCGTTCTTCAACTGCGTCACCACCAGCTGATGGCGCGCGTTGTAAAACTTCCGATACGTTAAGTAGCAGGCAATAATGGTCGACAGGCTTGCCGTAGACAGCAGCATAAACGTGACCATAATTTGATACTTGATCGCCTTCACCGGGTCGATCCCGGCAAAAATCAGCCCCGACATCATCCCCGGCAGGCTTACCAGCCCCACCGTTTTTGCGGAATCTACCGTTGGGATCAGCGACGAGCGAATGCTGTCGCGTATCAGCCTTGCGGAAGCCATCTTCGGCGTGGCGCCCAGGCTGAGCTTCTCCTGAATCTGCTGCTGTTCGCTGCTAAAGCGCTGCCCAAGATTGTTGTAGCACAGCCCGACCGCCACCATCGCATTGCCCGCAATCATCCCGGAAATCGGGATCACCTGCATCGGCGTGAACGCAATTGAGCCAGAGAAGACCAGTACCGCCAGCGTCAGCGCCGTACCGGCAGTAATCGCGATAAATGAAGAGGTAAAGGCCTTATCAATATACTTGCTGCGCTTTTTCGCATTCCACGCCGCGTTGAAGCAGATGAACAGCACCATCAGCAGCGTGAGTACCGCGTGGTCAACGTTAAAGATGTATTTGAGGACGTAGCCCACGATCACCAGCTGAATCACCGCGCGGCAGATGCTCCAGATGATATCCTTCTCCAGCCCCAGCTTTTCCCGGTTGCTGACGACAATCGCAACCAGTACCAGCACCATCGAAAACGCCAGCGATTCGTTGGTAATATTATGTTCACCCATGATGTGCCTCCTGCTGGCTGCGACCGTGCGCCCGCAGCGTTATCACGTCGTCCGCGTGTTCTATTTCGTTTGAATCGTGCGTAACCCACAGCACGGCAATATTTTGCTCTTTCGCGTAGCGATGAATAATGTCATTCACGTTGCGCTTGTTTATCTCGTCCAGCGCGCTGGTAATTTCATCCAGCAGCAGAACGCGGGGCAAAAACTGCAGGTTGCGGATCAGCGAGATGCGCTGCTTTTCGCCGCCCGAAAGTTCAGAGATGGATTTGGTCAGCGTCTCCTGCGGCAGGCCAAAGCGCGCCAGATCGGCGGAAAGCCGCTCGGGTTCGGGCGTCTTGTTGCGGATCTGCCAGGGGAATATCAGGTTGTCGTACACCGTGTCGCCAAAAAGGGTCGGCGTTTGCACCGAATACGAGACCTGCTGGCGATACGCTTCAGGAGAGAGCGTGGCAACATCCTTTCCCTCGAAAAAAAGCGCGCCCGACGTTGGGCTTAGCAGCGAGGCTATAATTTTCAGCAGCGTGCTTTTTCCGCAGCCGGACGGCCCGGTAATCAGCCGAAACTCGCCCGGGGAGACGGTAAAATTAACGTTTTCAAGGATTGTGGTTTCACCCACGCGGTAGCCGATATCCGCGATTGTTAAAACCGCGTTATTGTCCTTCATAGTATTTCCTGTCCTCATCCCAATAATTAGCAGTAGTCTACGGCGATTAGTGATTGTAAGGCGACTTTCCTCGTATACTTACACTCAACAAACGGTCACTTATTTTCGCAGAAGCATGCAAAACAGGAGGTTTTTATGCTCATCGTTGTTCCGGTCCTTATCTTTGTGGTGCTGGTTATCGTCGGTGCCGGAGTCAAAATCGTGCCGCAGGGATACCAGTGGACCGTCGAGCGCTTCGGGCGCTACACCAACACCCTGCAACCGGGCCTGAGCCTGATTGTGCCATTCATGGACAGGATTGGTCGTAAGATCAACATGATGGAGCAGGTGCTGGATATCCCGTCTCAGGAAGTGATTTCCAAAGACAACGCCAACGTCACCATCGATGCGGTCTGCTTTATTCAGGTGATCGACGCGCCGAAGGCCGCGTACGAGGTCAGCAACCTGGAGCTGGCGATTGTGAACCTGACCATGACCAACATCCGCACCGTGCTCGGCTCGATGGAGCTGGACGAGATGCTCTCCCAGCGCGACAGCATCAACACCCGCCTGCTGCACATCGTTGATGAGGCCACCAATCCGTGGGGCATCAAGGTCACGCGCATTGAGATCCGCGACGTACGCCCACCGGCAGAGCTGATTGCCTCCATGAACGCGCAGATGAAGGCCGAGCGAACCAAGCGCGCGTACATTCTTGAAGCCGAAGGCGTGCGCCAGGCCGAGATCCTCAAGGCGGAAGGGGAAAAGCAGTCGCAGATCCTGAAGGCCGAGGGCGAGCGCCAGTCGGCGTTCCTGCAGGCAGAAGCGCGTGAACGTTCAGCGGAAGCGGAAGCCCGCGCCACCCAGATGGTCTCCGAGGCAATTGCCTCCGGTGATATCCAGGCGGTGAACTACTTTGTGGCGCAGAAATATACCGACGCGCTGAAGGAGATTGGCTCTGCCAATAACAGCAAAGTGGTGATGATGCCGCTGGACGCCAGCAGCCTGATGGGATCTATCGCCGGGATCGCCGAGCTGATAAAAGACAGCGGCAACGAGCGTAGAAAATGATTGAGCTTATCGTCGCGCATCCGCACGCCTTTTGGCTGAGCCTTGGCGGCCTCCTGCTCGCCGCCGAGATGCTCGGTGGTAACGGCTATTTACTGTGGAGCGGCATCGCCGCGGTGATCACGGGCCTGGTTATCTGGCTGCTGCCCTTCGGCTGGGCGTGGCAGGGCGCGCTGTTTGCTGTGTTAACCCTGGCCGCCGCCTGGCTGTGGTGGCGCTGGCTGAGCCGCCAGGTGAAGGCGCAAAAGCCCGCAGACGCCCGGCTTAACCAGCGCGGCCAGCAGATTATCGGCCAGCGCTTTACGCTGGACACCACGCTGGTGAACGGTCGTGGTCACATGCGCGTGAGCGACAGCTCATGGCCAGTGGTTGCCGATGAAGACCTCGCTGCCGGAACGCAGGTTGAGGTCGTGGCGGTCGAAGGGATTACGCTGCGGGTTAGGGCCTGCTAGGCGTTGGCCTTGCGGTGACAGCAGCCGGAAAGGTTGTCGATAATCGGGCAGTCGGCGCTGTCATCTCCCGGGCAGGAATCTGCCAGCTGTAGCAGCTGTTCGCGCATCGACTGCAGTTCGATGATATGGCGTTCAATCTCCGCCACCTTTTCCAGCGTGCGCTTTTTCACGTCGGCGCTGTGGCGCTTCGGATCGTTAAACAGGTTCACCAGCTCGCCGCACTCTTCAAGGTTAAACCCGACCTGCCGCGCCTGGCGCAGCAGCGTCAGTTCGTCGAGGTGCCGCTGCGTATAGCTGCGGTAGCCGTTTTCGCTGCGCAGCGGCGGCGTTACCAGCCCCTTCTCTTCATAAAAGCGGATCGCTTTACTGGTTAACCCGGTTTTTTTGGCAACATCGCTGATATTCACATTTCCCCCTTGACCTTCCCCTTGATGGAAGGTTTAACCTTTATAACAGTTAGCGAAAAGCGTTACTCCGGTCAACAACTGACCAGAACATTATACGGGAGTTTTGTTATGTCTCACATTATCAACCTGACGCTGGACGGCCTCTCCTGCGGCCACTGCGTCAAACGGGTAAAAGAAAGCCTGGAACAGCGCCCAGACGTGGAAAGCGCTGAAGTCACTGTCGATAGCGCCGTGGTTACCGGCAGCGCCAGCGCGGATGCGCTGATCGATACCGTTAAGCAGGCAGGCTACGGGGCGGAGCTGAGCCACCCAAAGGCTAAACCGCTGGCAGAGTCATCACTCCCGTCGGAAGCACTGACAGCGGCCATTCCAGAGCTTCCGGCAGCGGATGATATTGATGACAGCCAACAGCTGCTGATCAACGGCATGAGCTGCGCCAGCTGCGTCTCCCGGGTACAGAACGCCTTGCAGGCCGTACCGGGCGTCGCGCAGGCACGGGTAAATCTTGCGGAGCGCACTGCGCTTGTCATGGGCAACGCTTCCGCCGCGGATTTGGTACAGGCGGTAGAAAAAGCCGGCTACGGCGCAGAAGCGATTGAGGACGACCTCAAGCGCCGCGAGCGCCAGCAGGAAACCGCCATCGCCACCATGAAGCGCTTCCGCTGGCAGGCGATTGTCGCCCTGCTGGTCGGTATTCCGGTGATGGTGTGGGGCATGATCGGTGACAACATGATGGTCACCGACGACAACCGCACGCTGTGGCTGGTGATTGGCTTGATCACGCTCGGCGTGATGGTCTTCGCGGGCGGGCATTTTTACACCAGCGCCTGGAAAAGCCTGAAAAACCGCACCGCGACGATGGACACTCTCGTTGCGCTCGGCACGGGCGCAGCGTGGCTCTATTCGATGAGCGTTAACGTCTGGCCGCAGTGGTTCCCGATGGAAGCGCGCCATCTTTATTATGAAGCGAGCGCGATGATTATCGGCCTGATTAACTTAGGCCATATGCTGGAAGCGCGCGCGCGCCAGCGCTCCTCAAAAGCGCTGGAAAGACTGCTCGATTTAACCCCGCCAACCGCGCGCGTGGTCACCGACGACGGTGAAAAAAGCGTGCCGCTGTCTGACGTTCAGCCCGGCATGACGCTGCGCCTGACCACCGGCGACCGCGTCCCGGTGGACGGTGAAATAACCCAGGGCGAAGCCTGGCTGGACGAAGCGATGCTCACCGGGGAGCCGATTCCGCAGCAAAAATCGCAGGGCGATGCGGTTCATGCCGGGACGGTCGTCCAGGACGGCAGCGTGCTGTTCCGCGCCAGCGCGGTCGGCAGCCACACTACGCTGTCGCGCATTATCCGCATGGTGCGCCAGGCGCAGAGCAGCAAGCCGGAAATTGGCCAGCTGGCCGATAAAATCTCCGCCATTTTTGTGCCCGTGGTCGTGGGGATCGCCCTGCTGAGCGCCGCGATTTGGTACGTCTTCGGCCCGGCGCCGCAGATTGTCTACACGCTGGTGATTGCCACCACGGTGCTGATCATCGCCTGCCCGTGCGCGCTTGGCCTGGCGACGCCGATGTCGATTATTTCCGGCGTGGGTCGCGCCGCCGAGTTCGGCGTGCTGGTGCGCGACGCCGACGCCCTGCAGCGCGCCAGCACGCTCGATACGCTGGTGTTTGATAAAACCGGCACGCTGACGGAAGGCAAGCCGCAGGTCGTGTCCGTGACTGCCGTTGGCTTATCAGACGCCGACGCGCTGCGCCTCGCCGCCGCGCTGGAGCAAGGCTCCAGCCATCCGCTGGCGCGCGCTGTTCTCGACAAAGCGGGTGATGCGGCCCTGCCGGAGGTGACCAACTTCCGTACCCTGCGCGGGCTTGGCGTAAGCGGTGACGCCGAAGGCCATGCGCTGCTGCTGGGCAACCAGGCGCTGCTGAATGAAAACGGCATCGATACCTCCGCGCTCGACGGCGAACTGACGGCCCAGGCGTCCCGGGGCGCTACGCCGGTTCTGCTCGCGGTTGACGGCAAAGCCGCCGCGCTGCTTGCCGTTCGCGACCCGCTGCGCCAGGACAGCGTCGACGCGCTTGAGCGCCTGCACCGCGCGGGCTATCGCCTGGTGATGCTGACCGGGGATAACCCGACCACCGCCAACGCCATCGCCAAAGAGGCGGGCATTGACGAGGTGATTGCGGGGGTGCTGCCGGACGGCAAGGCGGACGCGATTAAGCGGCTGCAGGGCCAGGGGCGTCAGGTCGCCATGGTTGGCGACGGCATCAACGACGCGCCCGCGCTGGCTCAGGCGGACGTGGGGATTGCGATGGGCGGCGGAAGCGACGTCGCCATTGAAACGGCGGCCATCACGCTGATGCGCCACAGCCTGATGGGCGTGGCGGACGCGCTGGCGATTTCAAAAGCCACGCTGCGCAACATGAAGCAGAACCTGCTCGGGGCGTTTATCTACAACTCCCTCGGCATTCCGATTGCCGCCGGGATCCTGTGGCCGCTCACCGGCACCCTGCTGAATCCGGTCGTGGCGGGCGCGGCGATGGCGCTCTCCTCCATCACCGTGGTGAGCAACGCCAACCGGCTGCTGCGGTTTAAACCGAAGGATTGAACCTTGTACCCGTACGCGCTAGCATGAACTTTTCCGATCATGGAGCGCGTATGGGTCTGTTTCATCGTATAAAAACATCGTTTCGCGCCCTGTTCCCCCGCCGTTACGCCTGGCCCGGCCTGGATATTACGCTCCCCGCCGGGCAACACCTGCACCTGGTCGGCAGTATTCACATGGGTACGCAGGATATGTCCCCCCTGCCGCCCGGCCTGATTAAACTGTTGAAGCACGCCGATGCGCTGGTCGTTGAGGCGGATATCTCTGGCCACGAGTCGCCGTTTGCCGGTCTTGAGAGCGCCCTTCCCCTGGCGGAACGCCTTGATGAAACCCGGCTTGCGGAACTGACGCGCGTCGCGGATGAGACGGGCGTCTCGCTGTCCATGATTGACACCCTGCCGCTGTGGCAAATTGCGATGGTATTACAGGCAACGCAGGCGCAGCGTCTCGGCCTGCGCGGTGATTACGGCATTGATTACCAGCTGCTGAACGTGGCAAGGGCGCGCAGTCTTGCCATCATTGAGCTGGAAGGAACGGACAGCCAGATAGCGCTCCTGCGCCAGCTGCCGGACGATGGCAAAATGCTGCTGGACGATACGCTGACCCACTGGCACACCAACGCCCGGCTGCTGCAAACGATGATTGGCTGGTGGCTGGACGCGCCGCCGTCGGACGGAAAGTTCTTGCTCCCGTCAACGTTCAGCGAGTCGCTGTATGATGTGCTGATGAACGCGCGCAATCGGGCCTGGCGAGAAATGCTGCATGCTCTGCCGGCCGGACGATACGTGGTGGCGGTTGGGGCGCTGCATTTGTACGGAGAAGGAAACTTGCCGTCGCTGCTGAAATAAAAAAATGGCCAATATCTCTATTGGCCCGTCAAAGAGGAATTTCATCGTTTTTATTATGCCGAAGGAGACCTTCGGTTGAGCCGATTGTCGCTCAAAGTGACCATCACTGCCAATACTATATGCGCAAGATGGTGCTATTTTTTAGACAAACGTCAGGCGTATGCTGTCAGCATGAATTGTCTGTCGTAAGAAGGATAGCTATGACTCCCGCCGTTAAATTACTCGAAAAAAACAAGATTCCCTTCACGATCCACACCTACGATCACGATCCGCACGAGACCAACTTTGGTGACGAAGTGGTGCGCAAGCTGGGTCTGAACGCGGACCAGGTATATAAAACGCTGCTGGTCGCGGTCAACGGTGATATGAAACACCTCGCCGTTGCGGTAACGCCCGTCGCCGGACAGCTGGATCTGAAAAAAGTGGCAAAGGCGCTGGGCGCGAAAAAAGTCGATATGGCGGACCCGATGGTAGCGCAGCGCACGACCGGCTATCTGGTCGGCGGGATCAGCCCGCTCGGGCAGAAAAAACGCCTGCCGACGCTGATTGATGCCCCGTCGCAGGGGTTTGACACCATCTACATCTCAGGCGGCAAGCGCGGGCTGGATATTGAGCTGGCAGCGAGCGATTTGGCGAAAATGCTGGATGCGACGTTCGCGGATATTGCGCGCAGGGATTGAGAAAATTACCCGGTGGCGCTGCGAGGTAAAAGCAAAACGGTAACAGGCGTTACCGTTTTTTTGTGTTCGCGCCCTCTCCCTGTGGGTGAGGGCATCAGGCCGCACACCACTACTGCCAGCTCACCTCGCCTTTCGGCTCATAGGCATTTACGTCAATCGGCGAATTTTGCTGAATATACTGCTTCAGCACTTCCGCATCGATGAAGCCGGTATTGACGTATCCCGGTTTGTTATCGATGTGCGGATAGCCGTCGCCGCCGGTGGCGTTAAAGCTTAAGGTCGCCATGCGGTACGTTTTGGCAGGATCGACCGGCTCACCCTTGATTTTAAGATCGTTAAGCTGCCCATCTTTCGCGACAAAGCTGACGTTGGCAAACTGCGGATAGGCCCCGGAGTCCGGCTTCATCTGCGCCACGGCGGTCAGGTACTCAATCACCTCTTTTCCGCTCATGTCGGCATACACCACAATATTGCCGAACGGCTGCACCTTCAGCACGTCTTTATAGGTAATGTTCCCGCCTTCAATGGAGTCTCGAATGCCGCCGCCGCTCATCACGCCAAAGTCGGCGTTGGTGCGGGCGATTTGCGCGGCCAGCACCAGGCGGCCCATGTTGGTCTGAACGAACCGCACCTTGCTGCGGTCCCCTTCGAGACGGCCGTTGAGCGTGCCGATCTTCACGTCCAGCTGCGCTTTGCCCTTGCTCTGGAACGGCGTCAGCAGGGAAAGCATCTGCGGGTTCTCGGCAATTTCCGGGGTGTACAGCACGCGCTCGCTTTTCCCGTCCGGGTAGGTGACTTTTTTCTTCAGGTTGACCGGGATGAGCTGATAGTGCACCAGCTTCATCTCGCCGTTGCGGAACTCAAAGTCCGCGCGGCCGACGTATTTACCCCACTCGTGCGCCTGAACGATCCAGATGCCGTTCTGACGATCCGGCGCGCACGGCGTGCCCGGCACGTAGTCCACCTGTTTTTTATTCTCAGAGGCCATACACACCGGGTCCTGCGAGTGACCGCCTACAATCATCGCCAGCGAACCCGCAGGCAGGCTGCGCGCCATCTCCACGTCGCCCGGCGCGTTTGATCCATGCTCGCCGTTGTCGTAATGACCCATGTGCGTGGTGGCAATAATCACGTCCGGCTTCTCGTTCTGCTGCAATTCCTGAATCACCAGCTTCGCTTCATCTGCCGGTTTGCGGAACTCGATATCGGTAAAGAATTCAGGATTGCCGATTTTCGCCGTATCGTCGGTGGTTAAGCCGATCACCGCGATTTTCAGATCCTGACGCTTAAACAGCGCCCAGGGTTTAAACAGACGTTCGCCGGTGCTTTTCTGGTAAATATTGGCGGAGAGGAACGGGAATTTGGACCACTTTTCCTGCTGGCGCAAAACGGAGAGCGGATTATCAAACTCGTGGTTGCCGACGGCCATCGCGTCGTAGCCAATTAAATTCATGCCGCGGAAGTCCGGCTCCGCGTCCTGTAAATCCGATTCCGGCACGCCGGTATTAATATCGCCGCCTGAAAGCAGCAGCACGCTGCCACCCTGCGCCGCAACCTCTTTGCGAATACCGTCCACCAGCGTTTTCTGCGCCGCCAAACCGTATTCGCCATATTCGCTGCGCCAGAAATGGCCGTGGTGGTCGTTGGTATGCAGGATAGTAATTTTATAGGTTTTATCTTGCTCGTAGGCCTGCGCCGGCAGGCTTGCCATGCCCCATGCGGCGAACAGCGCCAGCGCAACGCCACGCTTCATTAATTTCATCTCTCTCTCCCTGACCCGTAAACAAACGCAAAAATTACAATGAGTAATAAGAATAGACAAATATGTTTTCAGAATTGCGACTTTCATCAAAAGTCACGGACGGGTATGTTAGTCGGATAATAATGACTCCCTGCACTTCTAATAACAAAACAACGTGGTATTTATGGCAATCAGCGAATCAACCCTGGCGTCGCCGCCAACGTCGCGCACCTCTTTTAAGGTATTAGGCGCAATCAGTCTCTCTCATCTGCTCAACGATATGATCCAGTCGTTAATACTGGCGATCTATCCGCTGCTGCAGTCAGAGTTTTCATTAACCTTCGTGCAGATCGGCATGATCACCCTTACCTTCCAGCTCGCCTCCTCGCTGCTGCAGCCGGTGGTGGGCTACTGGACGGATAAATATCCGATGCCGTGGTCGCTGCCGATTGGCATGTGCTTCACCCTAAGCGGGCTGGTGCTGCTGGCGATGGCGGGCAGCTTCGAAGCCGTGCTGGTGGCGGCAGCGCTGGTGGGCACCGGCTCGTCGGTGTTCCATCCGGAATCATCCCGCGTGGCGCGCATGGCCTCCGGCGGCCGCCACGGCCTGGCGCAGTCGCTGTTCCAGGTCGGCGGTAACTTCGGCAGTTCCCTGGGGCCACTGCTGGCCGCGGTCATCATCGCTCCCTACGGCAAAGGCAACGTAGCGTGGTTTGTGCTGGCCGCCCTGCTGGCGATTATCGTGCTGATTCAGATCAGCCGCTGGTACGCCGCTCAGCACCGCGTCAACAAAGGCAAACCTGTAGCGAAGGTAATCAATCCCCTCCCTCGCAATAAGGTTATTCTGGCCGTTAGCGTGCTGCTGGTGCTGATTTTCTCAAAATACTTCTATATGGCGAGCATCAGCAGCTATTACACCTTTTATCTGATGCAAAAATTCGGATTATCGGTACAAAATGCGCAGTTCCACCTGTTTGCCTTCCTGTTTGCGGTGGCCGCCGGTACGGTGATTGGCGGGCCTGTGGGCGATAAGATTGGGCGTAAATACGTAATTTGGGGCTCTATCCTCGGCGTAGCGCCGTTTACCCTCATTTTGCCCTACGCAAGCCTTGAGTGGACGGGAATTTTAACCGTGATCATTGGTTTTATCCTTGCGTCGGCCTTCTCGGCCATCCTGGTCTACGCGCAGGAGCTGTTACCGGGGCGGATCGGCATGGTTTCCGGGCTGTTCTTCGGCTTTGCCTTCGGGATGGGCGGCCTTGGTGCAGCGGTGCTGGGGATGGTTGCAGATCACACCAGCATCTTCCTGGTCTATAAAATCTGTGCTTTCCTGCCACTTCTTGGGATGTTGACCATATTCCTGCCTGACAACCGTCACAAAGCGTAAATTAAGGGCCGCTAAAGTTTAACTTTGGCGGCCCGATACCCTGATACCATAAGGGTTTCTTCTTCCTGTCCCCTCGCAATGTAGCAAAATCTGCTTTTTTTCCTGCATATTGCTGTTTTAATCAAACTTCAACAATAATTCATAAACATAAGCGTATAAATTGTCATAAACTATTACTCGGTTTTTTGGTTTTTTAGCCAAAAATGGAACACCCACAACGAAAGGAGACGGAATGCACCACGCCACACCGCTTATCACCACCATTGTTGGTGGACTTGTGCTTGCTTTTATCCTCGGCATGATTGCCAATAAACTGCGTATTTCGCCTCTGGTAGGCTATTTGTTAGCGGGTGTGCTGGCGGGTCCGTTTACGCCGGGTTTTGTTGCAGATACCAAACTGGCTCCTGAGCTGGCGGAATTAGGCGTGATTCTGCTGATGTTTGGCGTGGGTCTTCACTTCTCGCTGAAGGATCTGATGGCGGTAAAGGCTATCGCCATACCCGGCGCAATCGCCCAAATTGGCGTGGCGACGCTGCTGGGGATGGCGCTTTCGGCCCTGCTGGGCTGGTCGCTGATGACCGGCATCGTTTTTGGGCTGTGTCTTTCAACCGCCAGCACCGTGGTGCTGCTGCGCGCGCTTGAGGAGAGACAGCTGATAGACAGCCAGCGTGGGCAAATCGCCATTGGCTGGCTGATTGTTGAAGATCTGGTGATGGTGCTGACGCTGGTTCTGCTGCCCGCCGTCGCCGGAATGATGGAAAAAGACAACGTCGGCCTAGCCTCGCTGGCGCTGGATATGAGTATTACCATCGGTAAAGTGGTGGCATTCATCGCCATCATGATGCTCGTTGGCCGCCGCCTGGTGCCGTGGATCATGTCCCGCAGCGCGGCAACCGGCTCGCGCGAGCTGTTCACCCTTTCCGTACTGGCCCTGGCGCTGGGTATCGCCTTCGGCGCCGTCGAGCTGTTCGATGTCTCCTTCGCGCTGGGTGCGTTCTTCGCCGGGATGGTGCTGAACGAATCGGAGCTGAGCCACCGTGCCGCGCACGACACGCTGCCGCTGCGCGACGCGTTCGCCGTTCTGTTCTTCGTCTCCGTGGGGATGCTGTTCGACCCGCTGATCCTGATTCAGCAGCCGCTGGCCGTATTGGGCACGTTGGCGATCATTATCTTTGGTAAGTCGGTTGCCGCCTTCTTCCTGGTGCGGATGTTTGGCCACTCGCCGCGCACGGCGCTGACCATCGCCGCCAGCCTGGCGCAGATCGGTGAATTTGCCTTTATCCTGGCGGGCCTGGGCATGGCGCTAAACCTGCTGCCGCAGGCCGGACAAAACCTGGTGCTGGCGGGGGCGATACTTTCGATTATGCTCAACCCGGTATTGTTTGCCCTGCTGGAGAAATACCTCGAGAAAACCGAAACGCTTGAAGAGCAAACGCTGGAAGAGGCGACGGAAGAAGAGAAGCAGATCCCGGTGGATATCTGCAACCACGCGCTGCTGGTCGGCTTTGGCCGCGTGGGCAGCCTGCTCGGCGAGAAGCTGATGGCGCAGGGCATTCCGCTGGTGGTGATTGAAACCTCACGCACCCGCGTTGACGAGCTGCGCGAGCGCGGCATTCGCGCGGTGTTAGGCAATGCGGCCAACGAAGAGATCATGAATCTGGCGCATCTGGACTGCGCCCGCTGGCTGCTGCTTACCATTCCTAACGGCTATGAAGCAGGCGAGATTGTGGCTACCGCCCGAGAAAAGTGTCCGACCATCGAGATTATCGCCCGCGCGCACTATGACGACGAGGTGGAGTACATCACCGAGCGCGGCGCAAATCAGGTGGTGATGGGCGAGCGTGAGATTGCAAATACGATGTACACGCTGCTGGAGAAACCGCCGGTAGAAGAGGCGGTGACGGGGTAAGTTTTGTGCGGCCTGATGCCCTCACCATGGCCCTCTCCCACAGGGAGAGGGGAAAAAACACTAAAAACGGCAACCATCGGTTGCCGTTTTGCTTTTACCTCGTGCGGCCTGATGCCCTCACCCTGGCCCTCTCCCACGGGGAGAGGGAACAAACACTAAAAACGGCAACCATTGGTTGCCGTTTTACTTTTACCTCGTGCGGCCTGATGCCCCAAAAGACGGCTCAGTGCGATCCCCTCTCCCCTATGGGGAGAGGGTTAGGGTGAGGGGTTTTATGTTATCTGTCCCAATACGCCTCTTCGAGGCTGTCTTCCCTTTCCGGCAGGCCGCGCGTCAGGCGCGGCGAGTGCTGGTTCAGCACCTGATAGCTCACGCGGTTCGCGTACTTACACACCTGGGCCAGCGACGAATAGGTCAGCCAGCTAAACTTGTGCTTGCTGGAGTTCGGTACGTTGGTTTTGTGGTAGGCGTTAGCCGTGATGTCGTGGAGCAGCGCCGCCAGCGCGCCGTCGCCCGCGCCGTTGGTGTTCATGATCTTCTCAGGCCCGCCCATGTACGGGGCGATATGGGAGAAAATGCGCAGCGGATTCACGCAGTCCTTGTGGCGCATTGCGCGGCTAAATTCGTACTGGTTGAACTCGGCGATCGCCCCCGGCAGCAGCGGATGCTGGGTTTTACGCTTGCTCTCTTCCTCCGTGAAGCCCGCCATATACAGCCCCACCGGCCCGGCGGTGCAGAGCACCAGGTCGACCCAGTCCAGCGCTTTATCAGAAGCCAGCAGCGGATCGCTTTCGCCGGTTAGCGCTTCGGCCTCTTCCTCGTTCATCGCCAGAATGGAAACGTGCTCTTTCAGAAACGCCTGCCACCACTCGGGGTTATCGGCGATCACGAATTTGGTGCCCAGCGTCAGGACCACCGGCACGTTGTATTTCTTCGCGTATTCCACCGCCTTCATGGTCGCTTCCGGCATTGGCTCGCCCGGCTTGCAGCGCACCAGATAGGAGGTCAGCACCAGCGCAGAAGCGCCCGCGATCACCTCTTCAGGGATGCTCTCAGCGCGCAGCTTGTTCATGTGGCCCGGGCTGATGGCAAAGGTACGCTCGCCGGAATCGCTAATCAGCGTAAAGCAGCGGCCTATCGGCCCGTCAACGCCCTGCAAATAGTTCAGATCGGTACGGCTGGAGGTGTTGCAAAGATAGCGATAGGCGTAGCCGCCGATTTCGATATTGCTGCACATGACGCCCAGCAGCACCGAGCGGTCGTCTGCCAGCACGGAGTAGTTGTGCATGGTATTGCCGATGGTTCCCCCGGCGAACTGATGGGTGATGAGATTTTCACGCACCAGCTCCTGATACAGCGCTTCCGCAACGTCATCTTCAATGACCAGAGAATGCCCGGCGCTCAGCCCGTAACGGGCGACAAACGCGTCATCCACTTTCGCCTCAATATCCACCAGCGTCTGGTCGATACCGACCACCCATGCCGCGCTCGTTTCGTTTACGGGCTGAATTTGCTGCAGCAGCGGATCGCGGGCATTGACGGGAAAGTAGTGTTTGGATTTACGTTTACCGGGAAATTTCATGGTCAGAACTATGCAAGGAATATGGGCCGGGAATGGTAGCACAAACCCGGCCCTGAGCGCGATCAGCGGCTGTTGGTCACCAGCGAAACCATCATCTCGATATGCTCAGGAGAATCGTTAAGTGCCGGAATGTATTCATACTTCGTTCCTCCCGCTTCCAGGAAGAACTCTTTATTTTGTACGGCGATCTCTTCCAGCGTCTCCAGACAGTCCGCCGAGAAGCCCGGCGACATCACCTGGATGTGCTTCACGCCCTTCTCGCCCAGCATTTTGAGCGTTTCATCGGTGTACGGCGTGAGCCACGGCTCGCGCCCGAAGCGAGACTGGAAGGTCATCATTACCTTCTCAGGCGGCAGGCCGAGCGCGGAGACCAGCTCGCGGGTGGTATCGCGGCAGCGCTGCGGATAATCGTCCCCTTCGTTGGCGAAACGCTGCGGAATGCCGTGATAGGAGAGCAGAAGCAGATCCGGCTCGCCGTGCTTTTCAAACGACGCGCGCGCGCTGTTGGCAAGCGCCCTGATGTAGAGATCGTTATCCGCGTAGTCGCGAATAAAGGTGATGCCCGGAATGCGGCGGCGCTTCGCCAGAATGCGCGCCAGCTCGTCCCAGACGGCAGCCACCGTGGAACAAGAATATTGCGGATAGAGCGCCAGCACGACGATGTGATCAACGCCCTGGGCCAGCAGCGCCTCCACGGCGCTTTCCAGCGACGGTTTGCCGTAGCTCATGCCCAGCGCCACCGGCATATCCGGCAGGCGGGCGGCCAGCGCTTTTTCCTGGCGACGGCTGTATACCATCAGCGGCGAGCCCTCTTCCATCCAGACGGACTGATAGAGTTTGGCGACGCGCGGAGAACGAATCGGCAAAATGACGCCACGCAGCAGCGGCCACCACAGCAGTCTTGGAAAATCCACGACGCGCGTGTCGCTTAAAAATTGTCGCAGGTAGCGTTTTACCGCGTCTGATGTAGGTGCTTCTGGTGTGCCCAGATTGGCAAGCAGGATGCCGGTTTTCGCCTGACTCATTCACGCCTCTTAACCATTTGATAGGTTGTCAATTGTAGCGGAAATGCGTTTAAACGGAACCAATTGCAGCAAAAGGGAGAATGAGAAAATTTCTCACCCGGGGATCCGGGTGAGAGGCGCGCGATTAGCCGAGAATTTTTTCCAGCTCTGCACGTACGTCAGCCACGGCTTTGGTGCCGTCAACTTTGGCGTATTTGGTGTTGCCCGCTTCAGCTTCTTTAGAGTAGTAGCCGATCAGCGGCGCGGTCATCTGATGGTATTCCACCAGGCGCTTGCGCACGGTCTCTTCCTGATCGTCTTTACGGGTGGTCAGCTCTTCGCCGGTCACGTCGTCTTTGCCTTCAACCTTCGGCGGGTTGAATTTAATGTGGTAAACGCGGCCAGAGGCAGCGTGTACGCGACGGCCAACGATACGGTCAACGATCAGCTCGTCCGGCACGTCGAACTCCAGCACGTAGTCCACGTTGATGCCCGCTTCTTTCATGGCGTCAGCCTGCGGAATGGTGCGCGGGAAGCCGTCCAGCAGGAAACCGTTGCGGCAATCTTCCTGAGAGATGCGTTCTTTCACCAGGGCGATAACCAGTTCGTCAGTGACCAGCTTGCCTGCGTCCATGATGTCTTTCGCCTGCTTACCCAGCTCGGAGCCAGATTTAACAGCGGCGCGCAGCATATCACCGGTGGAGATTTGCGGAATACCGTATTTCTCCATGATGAACTGAGCCTGAGTTCCTTTACCCGCGCCCGGAGCGCCAAGCAGAATAATACGCATTGCGAAAATCCCCTCAAATGTCGTTTCAATTTTTCAAAAGCGCTAAACAATACCACCAGAACGGGCGTGGCTCAAGGAAGGCGGGGAGGCTGAAACGGTTAACGGGGGAGATAATTTGGGTTAGTGCGGTTGGTTCCCCCTCACCCTAACCCTCTCCCCAAAGGGGAGAGGGGACGATTACACCCTCTCCCCTTTGGGGAGAGGGCCAGGGTGAGGGGCAGGAGTTAAATTACGCCAGCAGCAGCGCATTCACGCGTTTAATGAACAGGTTAGGATCTTCCAGCGTGCCGCGCTCGGCCAGCAGGGACTGATCCAGCAGCAGCTCTACCCACTCGGCGAAGCGGGCTTCGTCCTGGGTATCGGCGGCGCGTTTCACCAACGGGTGATCCGGGTTCAGCTCGAAGATGTATTTCACTTCAGGCATCGCCTGGCCCGCGGCGGCAAACAGCTTCGCCATCTGGGTGCCCATTTCGTCCGCATCGGTGGTCACAATCGCCGGGGTATCGGTCAGACGGTGGGTGAAGCGCACCTCTTTCACGCGATCGCCCAGCAGGGTTTTCACGCGCTCAACGAACGGCTCAAGCGCCTTCTCGGCCTCTTTCGCGCTTTCGTCAACGTCGTCCGCCAGCTTGTCGATGGACTCGTCGGCTTTCGCTACGGACTGGAAGGATTTACCGTCGAACTCGGTCAGGTAGTTCATCATCCACTCGTCAATGCGGTCGGAAAGCAGCAGCACTTCGATGCCTTTCTTACGCAGCAGCTCCAGGTGCGGGCTGCTCTTCGCCGCGGCGTAGCTGTCGGCGGTGATGTAGTAGATCTTCTCCTGCCCTTCCTTCATGCGGGAAACGTACTCTTCCAGCGACACGGTCTGCGCGGAGGAGTCGGTGTGCGTGGAGGCAAAGCGCAGCAGCTTAGCGATAGTTTCAACGTTCGCGGTGTCTTCCGCCGGGCCTTCCTTCAGCACGAGGCCGAACTGTTTCCAGAAGGTCTGGTATTTTTCCGCATCGTCTTTCGCCAGTTTTTCCAGCATCTGCAGCGTACGCTTGGTCAGCGCGTTGCGCAGGTTGCGGGTCACCGTGCTGTCCTGCAGGATTTCACGCGAAACGTTCAGCGGCAGATCGTTGGAGTCAATCAGGCCGCGGGTAAAGCGCAGGTAGTTCGGCATGAACTGCTCGGCGTCATCCATGATGAAGACGCGCTGAACGTACAGCTTCAGGCCGTGCTTATGATCGCGGTTCCACATATCCCACGGGGCCTGCGCCGGGATGTACAGCAGGCTGGTGTACTCCTGCTTGCCTTCCACGCGGTTGTGGCTCCAGGTCAGCGGATCGGTGTAGTCGTGGGCGATGTGCTTGTAGAACTCGTTGTATTCGTCGTCTTTGATTTCAGACTTGTTGCGCGTCCACAGGGCCTGCGCCTTGTTGATTTTCTCCCAGGAGACAACGGTTTCCCCGTCCTTCTCTTCCCGTTTTTCAATCTCAACCGGCAGCGCGATGTGGTCTGAATACTTGCTGATGATGGAGCGCACGCGCCAGTCGTTCAGGAAATCATCTTCGCCTTCACGCAGGTGCAGGGTGATCTCGGTGCCGCGATCCGCTTTGGTGATGTCGTCAACGGTGTATTCGCCTTCGCCTTTGGATTCCCAGAAGACGCCGTTTTCCGCGCTGTCGCCCGCCGCGCGGGTGCGCACGGTGACTTTATCCGCCACGATGAATGCCGAGTAGAAGCCCACGCCGAACTGGCCGATCAGCTGGCTGTCTTTCGCCTGATCGGAGCCCATAGACTCCAGAAACGCCTTGGTGCCGGATTTCGCGATGGTCCCGAGATGGTCGATCACCTCGTCGCGGTTCATACCGATGCCGTTATCGGCGATGGTCAGGGTGCGGTTCTCTTTGTCAAAAGAGACGCGCACGCGCAGCTCGCCGTCGCCTTCGTACAGATCCGGATTAGACAGCGCGCGGAAGCGCAGCTTGTCCGCCGCGTCGGAGGCGTTGGAAATCAGCTCGCGCAGGAAGATTTCTTTATTGGAATACAGGGAATGGATCATCAGGTGCAGAAGCTGTTTTACTTCTGACTGGAAACCGCGGGTTTCTTGTCCTTTCATCTAAGTCGACCTCAACAATGCCATTTAATGGGGTTTAAAAACGTTGAGTGAGAGATGGGGATAAGGGGGAGAAATTTCAAGCGGAGGCCGCGAAGGCAGCCTCCGTTTGGTCAGAAAGTAATCTTGTGACGTCCGGCTAAAGAGTGCGACAGCGTGGTGCCGTCGACCATCTCCAGCTCGCCGCCGACCGGCACGCCGTGGGCGATACGGCTGGCGTCAACGCCGTACTGGCCGCAAAGCTCGGCAATATAGTTCGCCGTCGCTTCCCCTTCCACCGTTGGGTTGGTGGCGAGGATCACCTCTTTGATCGTTTCCGATTCAAGGCGCTGCTCAAGGCGGTCCAGACCGATATCGTCCGGGCCGATGCCGTCCAGCGGGGAAAGATGCCCCATCAGCACGAAGTAGCGGCCGGAAAACTGCCCGGTTTGCTCAATGGCGTAGATGTCCGCCGGACTCTCCACCACGCAAATCTGACCGTTTTCCTGACGACGCGGGTTTGTGCAGATGTTGCACACGTCCTGTTCGGTAAAGGTACGGCAATCCGCACAGTGACCAATTTCCGACATGGCGCGGGTCAAAGCCTGCGCCAGGCGCATCCCGCCGCTGCGGTCGCGCTGCAATAGCGTAAACGCCATGCGCTGCGCCGACTTCGGGCCAACGCCCGGCAGGCAGCGCAGTGCTTCCATTAACTGCGTGAGCAGCGGACTGGTTTGCATCAGAACGGCATCTTAAAGCCCGGCGGCAGCTGCATGCCGCTGGAAACAGAGGCCATTTTCTCTTTCTGGGTTTCGTCGATGCGGCGCGCAGCATCGTTAAACGCGGCAGCGACCAGATCTTCCAGCATCTCTTTGTCGTCTTCGAGCAGGCTTGGGTCGATTTCAACGCGGCGGCAGTTGTGCGCACCGTTGATGGTCACTTTAACCATACCCGCGCCGGATTCACCCGTGACTTCCAGCTGAGCGATCTCTTCCTGCATCTTCTGCATTTTTTCCTGCATCTGCTGAGCCTGCTTCATCAGGCCACCCAGACCGCCTTTTCCACCAAACATAGGCTTCTCTCTCTTTCACGTTTAACGATTAAAACCGTGAGTCAGACTCACGATCAAATGGGGCGAATACTCTCTTCATCCAGGTCGGCGTCGAAGAACCGACGCAGGGTCTGAATGTTGTTATCCGCAATTATCGACTCGCGCGCCTGCGCGAGCTTCTCTTCATAAATAGCCTGTCGCCACTCCAGCGGCGTTTTAACCGCCGGATTATCATCTTCAATGATAGTCAATTCAACCGGCGCACCGTGTAATGCCGAGAGCGCCTCTGCCAGCGCTTTTTGCGCGCCAGGGGAATTAAGATGCCGCTGGCCCGGGCGCAGATGCAGGCGGATAGTATTCCCCTCCTGCTCTTTCCAGGCGTTCAGCGCGACCTGCTCTACCAGCTTCGGCAAATGTAATTTGCTGACCTCAGCGGCCCAGGGATCGCGCGCGATAGATTCTTCGGCGAGCTTCGCGGAAAGCTCCGGCGTTTTTTCATGCTCCAGCGCCTTTTTCAGCGCTTTCGGCGTGGCGACCTCTTCCTTCACCGTTTCGATGAGGGTGGTTGCCTTCCAGCGATAAGCCTCTTCTTTCACCGGGGCTTTTTGCTCGAGCGCGGACGGTGCCGGGCGCGACTGGACGCGCTCCGTTACCGAAGCCAGTCGTTCAAGCGCGGCGTTGTTCACCGGCCGCGCTCTTGCAGGCGCTGCCGGTTCACTCTTTTTTGGTTTGGTTACTCCCTGCGCGCGCTGCAGCTGGCTGCGTGCGGCAAGCACCGAACTGGTGGCATCCGACAGCGGCACGTTTTGCTGTGGCGGCGGCGTCGGCTGCGGCGGCACCTGCTGCGGCGACAACACCGCCGTCGGCGCAACCGGGGCAAAGGACTGTCGCGGCACTTCCGGCTCCGGCAGCGGCATCCGCGGATGGAACGCCAGCGCGCGCAGCAGCGTCATTTCAACGCCCATTCTGCGATCCGGCGCGAACGGCAGCTCTTTGCGGCCAATCAGCAGGGTCTGGTAGTACAGCTGAACGTCAGCAGGCGGCACGGTTCGGGCCAGCTCGCGCATCCGCTGCTCGATGGACGCCATATCCGCGCCAATGGCCGACGGAGAGAGCTGCAGCATCGCCACGCGGTGCAGCAGGCCAAGCATTTCCACCAGCAGCGATTCCCACTCGACGCCGCGGGCGGCGGCATCGTTCACCAGCGACATCACGCGCTCGCCGTTGGCGGCAATCATCGCCTCAATGAGGGAGAGCGCCTGGTCGTCGTCCAGCGTGCCGAGCATGGTGCTAACCGCCTCGGTCGAAAGCTGGCCGTCACCGCTGGCGATGGCCTGATCGGTCAGGCTTAGCGCATCGCGCAGGCTGCCGTCCGCCGCGCGCGCCAGCAGCTGCAGGGCGCGAGGCTCGTGGACAATCTTCTCTTCGTCGAGAATATGCTCAAGCTGGGTGCGGATCTGATCGACGTCCAGCGCCTTCAGATGGAACTGAAGGCAGCGCGACAGGATCGTCACCGGCAGCTTTTGCGGATCGGTCGTCGCCAGCAGGAATTTCACGTGCGACGGCGGCTCTTCCAGCGTTTTCAGCAGGGCGTTGAAGCTGTGGCGCGACAGCATGTGCACTTCATCGATCAGGTAGACCTTGAAGCGGCCGCGCGCCGGCGCGTACTGCACGTTATCGAGCAGGTCGCGGGTATCTTCCACTTTTGTGCGCGAGGCGGCGTCAATTTCGATCAGGTCGACAAAGCGCCCCTGCTCGATCTCACGGCAGTTGTCGCACACGCCGCACGGCGTCGCGGTGATCCCGGTTTCGCAGTTCAGTCCCTTTGCCAGCAGGCGGGCAATAGACGTTTTACCGACGCCGCGGGTGCCGGAAAAAAGATAGGCGTGATGAATGCGACCTAGCGACAAGCCGTTCGCCAGGGCCGTCAGCACATGTTCCTGACCGACAACGTCAGCAAAGGTTTGTGGTCGCCATTTACGGGCTAACACCTGATAACTCATGGGCAGGCTCTGCAACGCTGGAAGGTGAATTTATGGAGGGGAATGCTATCACAACCTCACCCATTGAGCGAGGTTGTGAAAACCGGGATTAATGACCCGGGAATGGCACCAGGCTGTAGCTGGTAATGCCCTGTTTTTCGAGGCGCTGTTCGCCGCCCAGATCGAACAGGTTGATGATGAAGGCCGCGTCGGTCACTTCACCACCCAGACGACGGATCAGCTTCACGGTCGCTTCGATGGTGCCGCCGGTTGCCAGCAGATCGTCCACCACCAGCACTTTGTCGCCTGGCTTAATGGCATCAACGTGGATTTCCAGCTGATCGGTGCCGTATTCCAGCTCGTAGCTTTCCGCGATAGTTTCGCGCGGCAGCTTGCGCGGTTTACGCACCGGTACAAAACCGACGCTCATCGCCAGCGCAACCGGTGCGCCAAACAGGAAGCCGCGGGCTTCGGTCCCTACGACTTTGGTGATCCCGGCGTTCTTATAACGCTCGACCAGCAGTTCAATGCTGAGCGCGTACGCTTTCGGGTCTTCCAGCAAGCTGGTGACATCACGGAAAAGAATGCCAGGCTTTGGATAGTCCTGGATGCTTTTGATGCTGTTTTTAAGATATTCAAGCTGCTGTGCAGTTGCGGTCATCGGTTTGTGCCTAAATGAAACAGTGTGACTCACGGCGCGCGACGAGTCGGTCAAGGTAACAATTGTTTAACCTTTAACCAGGCGCACCTGTGCTCGAAAACGGTCGAATTTACTGGCTGCGCGCGATAATTGCAACAGCCATGATAAGGCTTCCGTGCTTTTATTGCTTTTCGTCCACGACGGGGATTCGCCACATGAAGAAAAGCAGGCAACTGAGGATAATAAGCAGCAGAATACGCACCCACAGCATGTTCACCAGCCACAGTGAAATCGCGAAGGTCACCAGGATCACCGCAACTGCGCGCGGCTTCGCGCCCGGCGGCATCGCGCGGTGCTTTTGCCAGTGGCGCAGATAGCCGCCGAACCACGAGCGATAGAGCAACCAGTGGTGAAAGCGCGGCGACGAGCGGGCGAAGCACCAGGCCGCCAGCAGGATAAACGGCGTGGTCGGCAGCAGGGGCAACACAACGCCCAGCGTGCCAAGCACTACCGCGAGCCAGCCAATGATGATTAAAATAGTACGCTGCATAATGCGAATCGTTATCAAACTGAACGGCTACTTTACCACTGGAGAGCGTTTTGAAAACAGCCCTGCTTCTGGAAACGCTGCAAAATCAGCTGACCGCGCTGCGCGCGCAGGCCGCACCGCTGATGGGGCACGCCACGCTCAAGCCGCGCTTCGACCGACAGCTTTTTCGCACCCGCAGCACGCGCATTCAGGACTATCTTACCGAAGCGCAAACCCAGCTCGACGCGCTGCGCCATGCGGTAGAGAGCGAGCAGAAAAACCAGGTGGCCTGGCTTGCCGAACACCTCACCGAGCAGCTCACCGCCCTGCACCGCGAGATCATCGCCTGGCCGCTGCGCGCCTGGGACAGCGCCTCACCGGGGCTGGGTAAATGGCAGCGCAAGCGTCTGGAAAACCAGGAGTTTGAGCGCCGGCTGTTTGAAATGAAGCATGAGCGGGAAACGCGGCTAAACGCTGCCGAAACGCTGGAGGAGCAGCAATTACTGATGCGAGAGATTAGCGCCCTGGAAGGACGACTCGTTCGCTGCCGCCAGGCGCTGGATGAGATTGAACGCGTGATTGAACGCCTGACCCGATAACTGGAGCCCTGCATGTCACTGGAAAACGCCCCCGACGAGGTCAAACTGGCCGTCGATTTAATTATGCTGCTGGAGGATCACGCTATTCCGGCAGAGACGGTGCTGAAGGCGCTGGAGATTGTTAGAAAGGATTTTGAGGGTAAATTGCCTTCACCCCTCACCCCGGCCCTCTCCCCTGAGGGGAGAGGGGGAAAAGCGGACTAGAGACAATCATTCAGCCCGCACCAGACTGTTCCCTCTCCCTTCAAGGGAGAGGGTTAGGGTGAGGGTTAGAGTTATCATCACCCTTAATCTCGCGCTTCACTTCCGTGTGCTCATCACCCTTCTCATTGTGCAGGTGAACTTCGAGCTGGTTGAAGGCGATATTAATGTCGTTTTCACGGCACAGGCGATCGATAGCGCGGTTCAGCTCATCGACGGTGTAGCTGCGATCGCGGAGCTCGCGAACGTATAAGCGCAGCTCGTGATCCAGCGTGCTCGCGCCAAAGGTGGTGAAGAATACCGACGGCGCCGGATCGTGCATCACCTTCGGATGGTCGTTCGCCGCTTTCAGCAGAACCTCTTTCACCTTGTCCAGATCGGAACCGTAGGCCACGCCGAGGCGGATCACCACGCGGGTGGTGGTATCCGAGAGCGACCAGTTGATCAGGCGCTCGGTCACGAACGCTTTGTTCGGGATGATCACCTCTTTGCGATCGAAGTCGGTAATGGTGGTCGCGCGAATGCGGATCTTGCTGACGGTCCCGGAGAACGTGCCGATCGTCACGGTATCGCCGATGCGCACAGGACGTTCGAACAGGATGATCAGGCCGGAAACGAAGTTACCGAAGATCTCCTGCAGGCCAAAACCCAGGCCGACAGACAGCGCGGCGGCCAGCCACTGCAGTTTATCCCACGACACGCCCAGCGATCCAAAGACCGTCATCGCGCCGACGATAATGATCACGTAGTTGAGGATGGTGGTGATCGCGTACGACGCCCCCTGCCGCAGATTCAGGCGAGACAGCACCAGCACTTCCAGCAGGCCGGGCAGGTTGCGGATCAGCGCCCAGGCGACGACCAGCGAAACCAGCGCAAAGAGCAGGCTGCCCATGGTCACGCTTTTCATCACCGTCGCGCCCGCTTCGGTGCCGCTGTACTGCCAGAGCGTAACGCTGTCCAGATAGGCGAACACGGTGATGAGATCGGACCAAATGGCCCAGAACATCACCGCGAACAGCGCTACCATCACCAGCATGGTGATACGCATCGTCTGCTGGTTGACCTGCTCCAGGGCAATGGTCGGCTCTTCCTGCGGCTCGGCCCCTTCGGCGCCCTCTTTCACCTGATGCTGGCGACGGGCAATCGCGCGGCGGTAGGCAATACGGCGCGCCGCCACGCTCAATCCGCGCAGCACGGTCTGGAACAGCAGGTTCCAGATAATCACCAGATAAACGGTTTCAATCCATCGCCCGGCAAGGCGCAGCGTGGTGTAAAAGTAGCCGGTGGCCGTCAGCACCATCAGCGCCAGCGGAATGATCGCCAGCACCGTCACGGTGACCAGCCGTAAATTGTGGGACTCCTTGTCGCGCCAGCTGTCGCGGCACATAGGCCACATCAGCACGGCAATCAGCAGCAGGTTGAGGAAGATGACCAGCTGGCCCAGGACGTCATCCATCAGGTGCAGCGGAGAAAGCTCGGACACCACCGACCAGAAGTGCAGCGGCAGCAGCGCAAGGCTAATGCGCACAATCTGACGACGCCAGTGGCTGGTAAGCTGCTCCGGCATGTTGAAATGACGTACTGCCACGCCGTCTTTTTCCAGCACCTTCCAGCACAGGCCAAACACCAGCCAGAACAGCGCCAGCTTTTTACTGAAGGCCCACAGCAGATCGCTGACGTTGAGCTGCATCGTCAGCAGGATCAGCCCCGCGGCGAGGATCAGCAGGCAGACCGGCAAGGCGCGGATAAGATCGATCAGGATCGCTTTCGGCGTATGCAGCTGGCTGTCATTGCGCAGCTGCCCCACTTCGCCCGCCAGCTTCGCCTGGTAGTTTTTCAGCCAGCGCAAGCGCCAGCGGATCAGGCCCGCAATGAGCAGCAGCGGCAATCCGGCGAGGAACGCAATCATCACCGCAGGCCAGGCTTTCTCCCAGTTCACGGTGATTTTCATGCTCTTGATCTGGGATTTCAGCGTCTCAGGGAAGGACTTGATCCAGTCCCAGTCCATCGGCTTGTTGCTGTTTACCCAGAAAATCTGCTGGGTCAAAATCTCCTGCAGGTTTTTGGACACGCTCACCAGCTGCTGCTGGTTAATCTGCAGGTTGATGGCCATCATCAGCTGGTTGCCAAGCTGCTTGTTAAGCTGGTCGAGCAGCTCGCGGCGCATGTCAACCACCTGCAAAAGCGCATCGTGGACTTCCGGATTCACCTCCGCGGAGTGGCCCTCTTCAATTTTGGCGACAAAGGTATCGCTCTGGAAAAGGGTGTCGCGCTGCTGGTTTACGTCAAACTGCTCGAGGCGTAAATCGGCGATGCGGTTGGTCATGTCTTCCAGCTCGTCCGCCGACGGCAGCGTCTGCTGCTGCTGGTAGAGAATGCGCGACAGCAGAAGGCTGCCCTTCAGCACCGCAATTTGTTCCTTAATGTTGCGCTCGGCCTGCAGCGCGCGATCCAGCCAGTTTTTAACCTTGATGTTTTGCTGAACCAGCGAGTTGCCGCTTTCGGTTGCCGTAATCAGCCGCTGGCTGAGCTGGTGGTTAATCTCCAGCTCCTGGCGAACGAGCGGGTTCGCCTGGATGCGGGCGGTTTCGTCCGGCGATACCGCCTCCTGCGCCGTTTTTTCCGTTAGCGTCAGGCGCTTGCTGTTCACCGCTTCCTGCAGCAGCTGCAGCTGGTGCTCCAGGCGGTTAATGTTGGCCGTGACGTAATCACGCTGCTTTTGCAACGTATCCTGCAGCACCGTATTCCCTTCCAGGCTCTTACGCTGCTGCTCAATTTCAGCATTTAGCAACATCTGCTGCGTTAAAAACAGCGTTTGCTGGGTAGGACGCAACGCCCCTTCGCCAACCTCGGTGCCGTTAAGGCGGTTGCGAATTTGCTGAAGCTGCTGCGAGGCGGCGTACATCGCGTTTTGAACGCGCTCGGGCTGCGTTTGCAGCGAGACAAGCTGGCTGTTGTAGGTCGCGAGATCGGACTGCGCGGTTTGCAAATCGTCAAGCAGTTGCGTCACGCGAGATTCCAGCTGGCGCAGCGAAAGCGACGCGAGCGTTTTACGCGTTTCATCATCGTTATCGACGTCGCTCAGGGCCGCCAGCGCGTCCATCGCCTTGCGCATATTATCGGGCGCCTGCGCGACCTTCTGGCGAAGCTGCGTTGTTTCGGCTTTGACGCGCTCAATTTTATCCAGCGTTTCCATGGTTTCCGTCAAATCCTGCTGAACAAGCTTTTCCTGAGGAGAAAGGTCTTTCTGCTTGTTAAGGGTGTCCAGCTGCGACTGAACGTCAGCACGCGTTGGGACGTCGCTGGTATTGTCCGCGCGGGCATACGCAGCGGGTACCGCGACCAAAAGAAACAGCATTGAAAAAATAAATGCAAAAACAGAAGCTTGCGAGCGATTGGAGTGCAGCATAGTCGTGAGTTTGATCTGAGCAGATGACCGAAAATAGTCCGGCGTGCAGAATATCATGCCCGCATGGACCAGAATAGCGGTAACGTGGTCCTCTAAGATAATTCCTGGGAACTCAGACGGCAGGCGTAGAGGATGACGCGCGCAGCGTCGGGCAGAATTGACACATCTCCAGCAGGATTGCGACGTAGCTGCGCGCTTCGGCTTTCAGGTCAAAGGATTGCGGGGCAAACAGCCAGTTTTCCATTATACCGGAAATGTAGCTGCGCATCAGGATCGCCGCGCGGCGCGTCAGCAAATTGGCGGGGAGTAAATTCGCCTGAATACATTGATTTAGCGTATACTCTATGCGGTCATAGCTCTCCAGGCACAGGCTGCGCTGCGCCTGCTGAACCACTGCCATTTCGCCAACGAACTCGCATTTATGAAAAATGATCTCCATCATCAGGCGCCGGCGTTCTTCAACTACCGTTGCTTCAAGGATATATACTAATATCTCTCTTAATACTGAGAGTGGATCGTCAGGGAATTTTGCCCGATACTCATTCTCAAGGTCGCTAATGCTGGATTCTGAAAGCTCCCAGATTTCACTAAACAGATCTGACTTGTCTTTAAAATGCCAGTAAATCGCTCCCCGCGTGACGCCCGCGGCCTGAGCAATCTGCGCCAGCGAGGTTGATGAAACACCTTGCTGTGAGAACAGACGCATTGCCACATCGAGGATGTGTTGCCGGGTTTCCAACGCTTGTTGTTTGGTTTTTCGTGCCATACGTCTGTGAATTTACAGGAGTCAGATTTACATACATTTATGAATGTATGTACCATAGCATGACGATAATATAAACGCAGCAATGGGTTTTTAGACTCAGGACCATTGATCAATTTGAAATCGGACACTCGAGGTTTACATATGAACAAAAACAGAGGGTTAACGCCTCTGGCGGTCGTTCTGATGCTCTCAGGCAGCTTAGCGCTTACAGGATGTGACGACAAACAGGCTCAACAAGGAGCGCAGCAGATGCCGGAAGTGGGCGTCGTGACGCTCAAATCCGAACCTCTCCAGATGACTACCGAATTACCGGGCCGTACCAGCGCTTACCGCATTGCGGAAGTTCGTCCTCAGGTAAGTGGCATTATCCTCAAACGTAACTTCACCGAAGGTGGTGACGTTAAGGCCGGTGAGTCTCTGTATCAGATTGATCCAGCAACCTATCAGGCGTCTTACGAGAGCGCGAAAGGCGATTTAGCGAAGGCCCAGGCCGCCGCGAAAATTGCCCAGGTGACGCTCAATCGTTATCAAAAACTGCTCGGCACCAGGTACATCAGCCAACAGGATTACGATACTGCCATGGCAGATGCACAGCAGGCTAATGCAGCCGTTGTCGCAGCAAAAGCAGCGGTAGAGACGGCGCGTATTAACCTGGCCTACACCAAAGTGACCTCCCCTATCAGCGGTCGCATTGGCAAATCTTCCGTTACGGAAGGTGCGCTGGTGCAGAACGGCCAAACTAACGCGCTGGCCACCGTGCAGCAGCTTGATCCGATCTACGTTGACGTCACGCAGTCCAGCAACGATTTCCTGCGTTTAAAGCAAGAGCTGGCTAACGGCACGCTGAAGCAGGAAAACGGCAAGGCCAAAGTCGAGCTCGTTACCAATGACGGTATCAAGTTCCCGCAGACGGGCACACTGGAATTTTCTGATGTGACGGTCGATCAGACCACCGGGTCTATTACCCTGCGCGCGATTTTCCCGAACCCTGACAAAAATCTGCTGCCGGGCATGTTCGTTCGCGCACGTCTGGAAGAAGGGACGAACCCAACGGCCCTTCTGGTTCCTCAACAGGGTGTGACCCGTACGCCGCGCGGCGATGCGAGCGCGCTGGTTGTCGGTGCTGATGACAAAGTCGAAACGCGCAATATCACCGCAACGCAGGCGATTGGCGACAAGTGGCTGGTTACGGAAGGCCTGAAGGATGGCGATCGCGTCATTATCGAGGGCCTGCAGAAAGTGCGTCCCGGTGCGCAGGTAAAAGTTCAGGAAGTGAAGTCTGACGATAAACAACAAGCCGCAGCTGGTGGTCAGTCAGAACAACCTAAGTCTTAACTTAAACAGGAGCCGTTAAGACATGCCTAATTTCTTTATCGATCGCCCCATATTTGCGTGGGTGATCGCCATTATCATCATGCTAGCCGGGGGACTTGCGATCCTGAAGCTGCCTGTTGCGCAATATCCAACGATTGCGCCACCGGCGGTGACGATCTCCGCAACCTACCCCGGGGCTGATGCCAAAACGGTGCAGGATACCGTTACGCAGGTTATCGAACAGAACATGAACGGTATCGATAACCTGATGTACATGTCCTCCAACAGTGACTCCACCGGTACGGTGCAGATTACGCTGACCTTTGAATCCGGTACTGATGCAGATATCGCGCAGGTTCAGGTGCAGAACAAACTGCAGCTGGCCATGCCGCTTCTGCCGCAGGAAGTCCAGCAGCAGGGCGTGAGCGTTGAGAAATCGTCCAGCAGCTTCCTGATGGTTGTCGGCGTTATCAACACCAACGGCACCATGACGCAGGAGGATATTTCCGACTACGTGGGCGCCAACATGAAGGACGCCATCAGCCGTACGTCAGGCGTGGGTGACGTTCAGCTGTTCGGTTCCCAGTACGCGATGCGTATCTGGATGGACCCCAACAAGCTGAACAACTTCCAGCTGACGCCGGTTGACGTAATCAGCGCCATCAAAGCGCAGAACGCCCAGGTGGCCGCAGGCCAGCTCGGCGGTACGCCGCCGGTGAAAGGCCAGCAGCTTAATGCCTCGATCATCGCGCAAACCCGTCTGACCTCCGCCGATGAGTTCAGCAAAATTCTGCTGAAAGTGAACCAGGACGGTTCTCAGGTTCGCCTGCGCGATGTGGCCAAGGTAGAGCTGGGCGGTGAAAACTACGACGTGATTGCGAAGTTCAACGGCAAGCCGGCCTCCGGCCTGGGTATCAAGCTGGCGACGGGCGCGAACGCGCTGGACACCGCCAACGCAATCCGCGAAGAACTGAAGAAGATGGAACCGTTCTTCCCGTCAGGCCTGAAGATTGTTTACCCGTATGACACCACTCCGTTCGTGAAAATCTCCATTCACGAAGTGGTGAAAACGCTGGTTGAAGCGATCATCCTGGTATTCCTGGTGATGTATCTGTTCCTGCAAAACTTCCGCGCGACGTTGATTCCAACCATCGCCGTACCGGTCGTATTGCTGGGGACGTTTGCGATACTGGCGATATTTGGCTATTCGATAAACACCCTGACGATGTTCGGGATGGTGCTCGCCATCGGCCTGCTGGTGGATGACGCCATCGTCGTGGTTGAGAACGTCGAGCGCGTTATGGCCGAAGAGGGACTGCCGCCGAAGGAAGCAACGCGTAAATCCATGGGCCAGATCCAGGGCGCGCTGGTCGGTATCGCGATGGTACTGTCCGCGGTATTTATCCCGATGGCCTTCTTTGGAGGATCCACCGGTGCGATTTACCGCCAGTTCTCCATCACCATCGTTTCGGCGATGGCGCTCTCTGTACTGGTTGCGCTGATCCTGACGCCAGCCCTGTGTGCCACCATGCTGAAGCCAATTCAGAAAGGCGGTCACGGCGAGCATAAAGGCTTCTTCGGCTGGTTTAACCGCATGTTTGATAAGAGCACGCACCACTACACCGACAGCGTGGGCAACATCCTGCGCAGCACCGGTCGTTACCTGCTGCTGTATATCATCATCGTGGCGGGCATGGCCTTCCTGTTTGTTCGTCTGCCAAGCTCGTTCCTGCCGGATGAAGACCAGGGCGTGTTCCTGAGCATGGCCCAGCTTCCGGCGGGTGCCTCGCAAGAGCGTACCCAGAAAGTGCTGGATGAGATGACCGACTACTACCTCACCAAAGAGAAGGACAACGTTGAATCCGTGTTTGCGGTTAACGGCTTTGGCTTTGCGGGTCGCGGTCAGAACACCGGTATCGCCTTCGTCTCGCTGAAGGACTGGTCTGAACGTCCGGGCAAAGAGAACAAAGTTGAGGCCATCACGGGTCGCGCCATGGGAGCCTTCTCGCAGATTAAAGATGCGATGGTCTTCGCCTTTAACCTGCCGGCGATTGTTGAACTGGGTACCGCGACGGGCTTCGACTTCCAGCTGATCGACCAGGGCGGTCTGGGTCATGAAAAACTGACGCAGGCGCGTAACCAGCTGTTCGGTGAAGTGGCGAAACACCCTGACCTGCTGGTCGGCGTGCGTCCTAACGGCCTGGAAGATACCCCGCAGTACAAGATCGACGTCGATCAGGAAAAAGCGCAGGCGCTGGGCGTGTCCATTAGCGACATCAACACCACGCTGGGCGCGGCCTGGGGCGGCAGCTACGTCAACGACTTCATCGACCGCGGTCGCGTGAAGAAAGTGTACGTGATGTCCGAAGCGGAATACCGCATGTTGCCGAACGATATTAACAACTGGTACGTCCGCGGCAGCAACGGTCAGATGGTTCCGTTCTCCGCCTTCTCAACCTCGCATTGGGAATACGGTTCACCGCGTCTTGAACGTTACAACGGCCTGCCGTCCATGGAAATCCTGGGCCAGGCAGCTGAAGGCAGAAGTACCGGTGAAGCGATGGCGATGATGGAGCAATTGGCCAGCAAGCTGCCAGCGGGTATCGGCTACGACTGGACGGGCATGTCCTACCAGGAACGTCTGTCCGGTAACCAGGCCCCTGCCCTGTACGCCATTTCACTGATCGTGGTGTTCCTGTGCCTGGCGGCGCTGTACGAGAGCTGGTCGATTCCGTTCTCCGTTATGCTGGTTGTTCCGCTGGGCGTTATCGGCGCGCTGCTGGCCGCAACCTTCCGCGGCCTGACGAACGACGTGTACTTCCAGGTGGGCCTGCTCACAACCATTGGCCTGTCGGCGAAGAACGCGATACTGATCGTTGAATTCGCCAAGGACCTGATGGAGAAAGAGGGCAAAGGGCTGATTGAGGCAACGCTTGAAGCGGTACGTATGCGTCTGCGCCCAATCCTGATGACCTCCCTGGCGTTTATCCTCGGGGTTATGCCGCTGGTTATTAGCTCCGGCGCGGGCTCCGGTGCGCAGAACGCCGTAGGTACAGGCGTAATGGGCGGTATGGTTACAGCGACTGTTCTCGCCATCTTCTTCGTACCGGTGTTCTTCGTGGTGGTTCGCCGCCGCTTCAGCCGCAAGAATGAAGACGTTGAGCACAGCCATTCAGTAGAACATCACTGATACCGGTTTCACATCCTAAAAAGGCCGCATTAGCGGCCTTTTTTACATCAATAAAAAATCATAAAATAGGCTTATTGTTCCTTCATTTATTTTTATGGTGCTATTAGGCACATCATAATTAATGAATAACGCGTTCATCTTTTTTTCAATTTTTTAATTATAAAGTCGCCTGTAAAACATTAGGAATATTCCTGGTGGTTAGAGCGTCACATGCAAACGCTTCAACTGAAAGTGCGTGCTAACGTAATGAAACATAAGGAAGCCTCCATCTTCACGCGTTTAAATTTGAGAGGCGGACTTGCCGGAGGCTAACATTTGCGTAGCCGCTCGCAGCCTCGTGCTTTAATTGTAATTTTTCGTAATAGCGCGGTGAAATCTTGATCAGAGTGACATATAGTTAGAGGTATCAGGAACACAGCACCCATGTAGTTAAGTATGTGGTATCCATCCCGACGTTGATGCTCGGTGAGTAAGAAATCACTCAAAAGGGGATGCGCTATGGACGAGTACTCGCCAAAAAGGCATGATATCGCGCAGTTGAAATTTCTCTGCGAATCCTTGTACCATGACTGCCTTGCCAATCTTGATGAAAGCAACCATGGCTGGGTAAACGATCCAACCTCAGCTATCAATTTACAGCTCAATGAACTGATCGAGCATATCGCGACCTTCGCACTTAATTATAAAATTAAGTACAATGACGATAATAAATTGATTGAGCAAATTGATGAATATCTGGACGACACCTTTATGTTGTTCAGCAGCTACGGCATTAATGCACAGGATTTACAGAAATGGCGAAAGTCCGGGAACAGACTATTCCGCTGTTTCATCAATGTGAGCAGAGCTAACCCTGTTAGCCTTTCCTGTTAAAATTATTACAATTATTAAGGTGAATTTATGTCTGATAAACCACTCACAAAAGTCGATTATTTGATGCGCTTACGACGCTGTCAGTCAATTGACACACTCGAGCGCGTCATTGAAAAAAATAAATACGAGCTCTCTGACAATGAACTGGCTGTATTTTATTCAGCCGCTGACCACCGCCTTGCCGAGTTAACAATGAATAAGCTGTATGACAAGATACCGTCTTCTGTGTGGAAATTTGTACGTTAAATACTGAACTGTGGCTGTAGAGTCTCTACGTCGCACTGTGTAGCAGAATTAACCTTTCGAGTGATCCCTCCTGGATGAAAGACGGGCCCCCTTGGCAGAGTGCTTTGCGACAATAAAGTTGTGATTATCGTCACACCCATATTTTGGGAACGTTCCCTTTTCGGTATCCCTCCGTTACTCTGCTGAGATAATGGACACCACTGGAGAGGTTACAATGAGTATTGAAAAGCAAAAGATGATTGCCGGGGAACCCTATCGCCCCGGTGATGAGACGTTACGAACCGACCGCATGCGCGCTCGCCATCTGATTCACCGCTACAACCACACCGCTCCCGATGAAAAAGCCGAACGCAAGGAACTGCTGACCGCTCTGCTGGGACGCGCTGAAGGCGCTTATATTGAACCGAGCTTCCGCTGCGATTACGGCTACAACATTTTTCTCGGAAAAGATTTTTACGCCAACTTCGACTGCGTGATGCTGGACGTCTGCCCTATTCACATTGGGGATAACTGCATGCTCGCGCCGGGCGTGCACATCTATACGGCAACCCATCCGCTGGACGCGGTTGAGCGAAACAGCGGCGTAGAGTTTGGCAAGCCCGTGACTATCGGCAACAACGTCTGGATCGGCGGTCGCGCGGTGATTAATCCGGGCGTCACTATCGGTGACAACGTGGTGATTGCGTCAGGCGCCGTTGTCACGAAAGACGTTCCGGCTAACGCGGTTGTGGGCGGCAACCCGGCGAAGGTGATTAAGATGCTTGAGGGCTAGCGCGCATCTGTTATGGTCTTTCAGCTAAGAACTGTTACTTTTTCAGGCTGAACCGCTCCTCTAAAATGGGCAGATCCCCTGTATTTTCACGATTCATGAAGGCAAAAAATGACAGAGATACAGCGCCTGCTCACTGTAACCATCGACGACCTGAATACCCGCGAAAAGCGCGATAATCGCCCGCGCTTTAGCATCAGCTTTATCCGTAAACATCCGGGCCTGTTTATCGCCATGTACGCCGCCTGGCTGGCAACGCTGATTGTCATGCTCAAATCCGAAACCCTGGTGGACTCGGTCTGGCTTCTGGTCGTGCTGTTCGTGGTGTTTAACGCCTTTTTCTTCTTCGACGTTAATCCGCGCTACCGCTATGAAGATATCGACGTGCTTGATTTTCGCGTTTGCTACAACGGCGAGTGGTACAACACCCGCTTTGTACCCGCAGAGCTGATTCACAGCATCATGAGCTCTCCTGCGGTGGACCCCGGACAGAAAGAGAAGCTGCAGAAAATGCTCACAACCAAGGGCGAGCTTTCGTTTTATGACGTCTTTACGCTTTCCCGCCCGTCTGTTGCCCAATCAAATGCTGTAAGCGTCGGATAGCCGGCGCAAACTGTGACGCAGAGGTATTACCGTATCCGATAACCAGCCCGGTTTGCCCCTGCTTCGCATCGAGGTAGTACCCGCTCAGCGCAGCGGGCGCCAGCTGAAAAGCCCGCGCCCGCTGAACAATAGCCACATCGTCAATCCCGTCAATCGCCACCGTCAGGTGCATTCCGCCCTCTCCCGCCAGCACGCGATGCGCCACGTGAAGCTCTGTATCGATCGCCTCACGCAGCTGCCGATAGCGCTTGCGATAGAGCCGACGCATCGCGGCAAGGTGGCGCGCGTAATGCCCCTCTTCAATAAACCGCGCCAGGGTGCGCTGCTCGGCGCGATGGCCGCCCCGCAGCAGCGCGCCGATGGCAGGACGCGCGGCGTTCGCCAGCGCAGGAGGAAGCACCATAAAGCCGATCCGCAGGGACGGAAACAGCGTTTTACTGAATGTGCCGAGATAGACCACGGGCGCATTTTTCACCATCCCGAGCATGGCGGGCACGGGCTCGCCGGAATAGCGAAACTCGCTGTCGTAGTCATCCTCAATAATCCATGCGCCGTGCCGCTGGGCCAGCGCCAGCAGCGCCAGACGGCGGCGCGCGCTGAGCACGCTGCCGTAGGGAAACTGGTGCGAGGGTGAACTGAAAATCAGCGCGGGAGGAGGAAGCGTTAATCCCTCCCAGCACATCCCCTCTTCATCGACAGGGATACCGGCCATCGCCAGCCCCGCTATGGCAAAGGCGCTTTTGGCTCCGGCATATCCCGGGTTTTCTACCCACGCCACGTCGCCGGGCTCGCTCAGCAGCTGGGTACACAGGTTAACGCCCTCAAGCGCGCCCTCGGTGATGATGACCTGGCCCGCATCGCAATCAATTCCGCGCGACAGCGCCAGGTGGCGTGCAATGGCCTCACGCAGGAGCGGTTCCCCTGCCGGATCGCCATAGCCCAGCAGCGCGCTTCCCTCCTCGCGCAGCACGCGGTCATACAAGCGCCGCCAGAGCGGCAGCGGAAAGTAGTTAATCGCCGGCGTGCCGGGCGTCAGCGCAGGCACCGGCGTTCCCCTCGGCGTGGGGCCCGGGAGCCGGGCCACGCGTTTGGCAAGCGTCACGGCAGGCTCTGGCAGCGCCCGATCGGGAGCACGATAAACCTGCGCGGCCACCTGCGTGCCCCGTCTGCTTCGGCGTAGATACCCTTCAAGCGTCAGTTGCTCAAGCGCGGCATTCACGGTATTGCGTGAAAGGGAAAGCTGTTGTGCGATGACGCGCGAGCCCGGCAGGCGGCTTTCAGCCTGAAGCCTGCCGCACAGGATCGCCTCCCGCAGCGCGTGATAAAGCGCTCGTTGCAGGGTTTCAGCGCCGCGATGGGCAAGCGCAGCGTGTATCAAGGTATAAAAGTCATCGCTGGGTATATTCATTTTTCTCTCCGTGGTACCACCAGAACATACGCTTGTGGTGCTTTTTAAGGAACCAGATTTTCCATAATCTGGCGTTCTTCCCCTCCCAATGAGAGTTAAAAATGAATACGTTAAATGAATTTGGACAGCCCGTGGGCGAAGCGCTTTTTGACTGGCAGCCGCGCCCTCACCCCTCCCGCGTAACGCTAAGCGGGCGTTACTGTCGGCTTGAGCCGCTGAGCGTGGCGCATGCCGACGCGCTGTTTAACGCCTATCGGCTGGCTGAAGATACCCGTAGCTGGACCTGGCTGCTTCGCGAGCCGGACGCCACCCCGGGCGAGTTCACCCGCTGGGTCGCGAGCGTGTGCGAACAGCCCGATCCGATCCATTTCACCGTGATCGATAATAAAACCCAGGCCCCCGTGGGAACGCTCGCGCTGATGCGCATCGATCCACAAAACGGCGTGGTCGAAGTGGGACACGTGCATTTTTCGCCCCTGCTTAGCCGTACGCCGATGTCGACAGAAGCGCAGTTTCTGCTGATGCAGTACGCGTTCGATACGCTGGGCTATCGTCGCTACGAGTGGAAATGTAACAGCCTGAACGAACCTTCCCGTCGCGCGGCGCTGCGTCTGGGGTTTCAGTATGAAGGGCGTTTCCGTCAGGCGCTGGTCGTGAAGGGCCACAACCGGGATACGGACTGGTTTTCGATTATCGACAGCGAGTGGCCGCGAATTTCGCAGGCGTTTCAACGCTGGCTTGCCAACGACAATTTTACCGACGATGGCAAGCAGCGAAAAACCCTGGAGAGCTGGCGTGAAGCGCGCATTTAGCGTCTTTTTTTACGTCCCTGCACCGCTTTAAAACGCGGATTAGACTTACAAATAACGTACAGGCGTCCTTTGCGCTTAACGATCTGGCAGTCGGGATGGCGCTGTTTTGCGCTGCGCAGCGAGTTAAGTACCTGCATGATTAACCTCGCTTCGCGTTAAGAAAGCCACCAAAGCGCTGGCGGAAGCGGGCCGCGCTGCCTTCCGTCGAAAAGGTCTTCTGCTTGCCGGTATAGTACGGATGCGATTTTGATGACACCTCGATGGTGATATAGGGATAGGTTTCACCGTCGAGCTCAATTTCGCGGTCGGTTTTGATCGTTGAACCGACTTTGAAATATTCGTTGGCGCTGGTGTCGTGGAAAACCACGGTGCGATAGGCAGGATGAATATTCGGTTTCATAATGGGCCTTTTGTTTTGTTATAACATAACAAAAGAATAGCGAAGCTTTTGGCCAAAAACAACCCCCTCTCGATCGAGAACAGCTATCGATCCCCTGCCTCCGCTACAAGATCAATGTTTTCTCATGCTATAACTGTATCATTTCACGGTGAAATTATTTCTCCTCAGGCAAACGTCGTCGCTGCCCGGGAGCGGGCACAAGAGGAAGGAACGGCAGCATGAAAACCCGACATCTGGTCAGCCTGGTCACAGGGATTTTGATCTTGTCCGTACTGATCCCCATCTGCCTGAGCATCTGGCTGGCACATCTCCAGGCAGAAGAGGAATTTATTGATACGCTTGATAATTACGCATCACGCGTGCTGCTGCGCACGGACAAAGTTGTTGATCAGGCAAAAGATGCCCTAACGCAGCTGCAGCGGTCCAAAGGCGTCCCGTGCAGTCGTCAGCACCTACGGGAGATACGCCAGGTTGCCTTTTCCCGCCGCTATATTCAGGAAGCCATTTACGTCGAAAACCGCAGGCCGATCTGCTCCTCTCTGGAGCAGAGCAGCAGAAGCGCACCGTTCCCACCGCCTATGCGCCACACCTCCGACGGTTTCAGCGCCTGGATTACGCCGCAAAACGATCTCGGGTTTCATCACTACATGGCCGTGCTGGGGAAAGGAAATTACCTGGTCATGATCGATCCGGCATCGCTTGTGGACGTGATTCCTTTCGGAACGGTCGTTATCGACGCCGCCCTGATAGGCAGCACCAGCCATCTGGTTTTCGCCAGCAGCAGCGAGCTTAGCCAGCACGTTAAGCAGCTCATGGAAAGCAAAGGGCTGGCGCAGCTTGAGTATGCTGGCGCAATGTATATCCGCAAGGCCATCCCGGAGCTGGGCATCGCCGTTATCGCGTGGGCGCCTTTAAAACCGCTGGCCGAAAGCTGGCACAAGCAGCTGATTTTCTGGCTCCCCTTCGGCGTGCTCGTTAGCCTGATCGCCGCGCTCTTCGTGCTGCGGATCCTGCGCCGCCTGCAATCCCCGCGTAATCGCCTGCTTGACGCGATCGCTAGCCGTGATTTCATCGTGAACTATCAGCCCATCGTGGCGCTCGGCAGCGGTAAAATCGCCGGCGCAGAGGCTCTCGCCCGCTGGCCTCAGCCTGACGGGAGCTATCTTTCACCGGATATCTTCGTTCCGCTGGCGGAGCAGACGGGGCTGATTTCGCAGCTCACCGAGCTCATTATCGAAAAAGTCTTCGAAGACATGGGAAGCTGGCTGCATTTACACCCGGACCAGCACATCTCTATCAATCTCGCCCCCGCGGATTTAACCTCCGGCAGGCTGCTGCCGCTGATGCACGGCCTTCTGAACAAATGGGGCGTTCACCCCGGGCAGATTGCTCTTGAACTCACCGAACGCGGTTTTGCCGATCCAAAAGTGAGCGCCCCGGCCATCGCCGCGTTTCGCCGCGCGGGCCATGCCGTTTACATCGACGATTTCGGCACCGGTTATTCCAGCCTGAGCTATCTGCAGGACCTGGACGTTGATACGCTGAAGATCGATAAGTCCTTCGTGAACGCGCTGGAATACAAAAACGTGACGCCGCACATTATCGAGATGGCAAAATCGCTGAAGCTGACCATGGTGGCAGAAGGCATTGAAACGGAAGGCCAGCTTGCCTGGCTGCGCCGCCACGGCGTGCAGTACGGGCAAGGCTGGTATTTCAGCAGGGCGCTGCCAAAAGTGGAATATATTTTCTGGGCAGAGCACAAACTCGCCCCGCCGCCGCAGTCCTGACGGCGGCGGGGCGTTCCCGGCTAGCGCGGCGTTTGCTGCCAGCTAAACGCATAGCGCACCCGGCGCGTTGGCAGCAGAAACTCGGGTGAAACGCTTGGGCTCCAGGAGTCGTCCCCGCCCAGCCCCATGTGGAAGGCGTCCAGGCTCAGCCAGCAGCCCGGCTCTTCACGCAGCAGGTGCTGGTGCGTCGTCACGTGCAATTGCTGCTGGCCGTAGCGGCTCAGCGAGAAGTGGAAATCCCCCTGAAGCTGATGCCCGGCAAACGCCAGCTCGCGCGTGTCGCAGCGCAGGCCGTTCTCCGTTGGGAAGATGTAGGGCGTATGCAGCGCCGCGAGCGGTAGCGTCCAGCGCCCAAGCTGCGCGGCCAGCTTCCGGTCCGGATAGTTTTCCAGAGGCCCTCTGCCAAGCCAGGTGACCGTTTCCGGCACCTGCGCGAGCTGGACGCTAACGCCCACGCGCGCGGGCTCGGGAATATCAGACGCGACCAAAACCGTCGCATCGACGTGCAGCGCGCCGTGGTCGTCCACTCGCCAGATCTTATCGCTCAGGAATAGCGCGTTGCCGCAATGTTCCCAGACGTGGCGCGTTGTCACCACTACCTCATGCCCCCGCTGCTGCGCTTCGCACAGCAAAACGCGCGACGACATCTCGTACATGCCTGCCGCTTTCCAGCGCTCAACCCAGGCGTTCGGATCGATACGCGCGGCTTCGCTGACGCCGATGTCATTATCCAGCGGCGCGCGGGTGAAATTATCCGTCAGCGGAGAAAGCAGCGTTTCCACGTCGTGGTTCCACCACTGCGTCAGGTGGCCGGATGCCCGATCGAACCACCAGCGCTGCCGCTCATGGGTAACCTCGAACGCATCGGCCCGTTCCGTCAATACCGGCGGAGTTCCCACGCGCGCCGGTGGCGCGACGTGCATCGGTGCCGGAAGCTGCCACTGATCCCAGGCGCAGCGGTGGCCCGCCGGTGACCACGGCGTCGCCTGCGGCTGGTACACTTCTACGTTAAGCCAGACCTCGCCCGGCGCGGCGGACAGCGTTGGTAAAGCGATTTCCACGCGCTGCGTGCCCTGAGGCGCAACGTCAAGCGCCACCTCACCGGATGCAAGCACAAGCCCGTCGCGGGCAACGGACCACCTCAGCCGCTCGTTGTCGGTCGTGCGGAACAGATAGTCGCTGTGCACCTCAACCACCATCGGCGAGGCGCTGGCCCGCGTAAAGGTGAAGAACTGCTGGGCGCGCTGCGCTTCGAACAGCGCAGGATGCGGCGTTCGGTCCGGGAACACCAGCCCGTTCAGGCAGAACTGACGATCGTTCGGCCTGTCGCCGAAATCACCGCCGTAGGCCCAGAACGCCCGGCCTTCGTCGTCCCTCTTCGTCAGCGCCTGGTCAACCCAGTCCCAGACGAACCCGCCCTGCAGGCGCGGATGGTCGCGAAACGCCTGCCAGTATTTGGCGAACCCGCCGAAGCTGTTGCCCATCGCGTGGGCATACTCGCAGAGGATCAGCGGGCGCGCTTCGTCCGGCATGCCGATCCATTTCTTAATCGACCATTTCGGGACCGCCGGAAACGGCTGATCCCAGTCGACGCGGGCGTACATCGGGCAGACGATATCGGTCGCCGCCGTGTTGGCTCCTCCGCCTTCGTACTGCACCGGCCGGGTTGGGTCCGTCGCCTTCACCCAGCGGTAGAGCGCATCGTGATTCGCGCCGTGCCCGGATTCATTGCCGAGCGACCAGATGATAACGGAGGGGTGATTACGATCGCGCTGCACCATCCGCGTGACGCGCTCGCTCATGGCGGGCAGCCAGCGGGGATCGTCAGCAAGGCGGCTCATCGGCACCATGCCGTGCGTTTCAATATTGGCCTCGTCAACCACGTACAGGCCGTAGCGGTCGCAGAGGGTGTACCAGAGCGGATGGTTGGGATAGTGCGAGCAGCGGACGGCGTTGAAGTTGTGCTGCTTCATCAGCTCAATGTCGCGGCGCATCGTCGCCTCATCCATGACCTGCCCGTTTTCAGGGTGATGCTCATGGCGGTTGACGCCGCGGATCAGCAGCGGTTTACCGTTCAGCTTCAAAAGCCCGTTTTCGATTGCCACGCGGCGAAAGCCGACGTCGCAGGCTTCGGTTTCGAGCAGCTGATTCTGCGCGGTGCGCAGCGTCATCGTCAGGCGGTACAGGGCGGGCGTCTCCGCGCTCCACAGCGCCGGTTCCTCAACGGGCATCGACACCGTGAGCCACTCAGCCCAGCCTCCGCGCTCGTCGACAACCGCTGAGCCCGCCCGCCGCGTGGCGCTGACGCACGGCTCGTCGTTGCGCCAAAGCGTGCATTCCACCTCGCACTCCGCGTAGCGCGGGCCCGCCAGCGCGATATCGACCTTCAGAACCGCCCGATCGCACTCGGCGTTCAGGTCAGTGGTCACCTGGTAATCGGCAATATGCGTTTCAGGCTTATGCTGCAGCGAAACGTCGCGGAAAATGCCGCTCATGCGCCACATGTCCTGATCTTCCAGATAGCTTCCGTCGCACCAGCGCAGCACCATGACGGCAATGCGGTTTTGCCCCGGACGAAGAACCGCCGTGAGGTCAAATTCGGCGGGCAGGCGGCTGTCCTGGGAATAGCCGATCCACGTGCCGTTACACCACAGGTGGAAGGCCGAGTTAACGCCGTCGAAGACAATCCGGGTTTGCCCCTGCGCCAGCCAGGCGCTATCCACATCAAATGTGAGCGAGTAACAGCCGGTCGGATTTTCTGCCGGCACGAACGGCGGATTGACGGGAATCGGATAGGTTACGTTGGTGTAGATGGGCGTATCGAAGCCCTGCCTCTGCCAGTTTGACGGCACGGGCATGTCGACGGCCTCGGCGCAGTCTTGCGCTACCCACGCCTCCGGCACCTGCTCTGGCGCAGAATAAAAACTGAAGCGCCACTCGCCGTTCAGCGAGCGTCGGCTCTGCGATGGTGCATCCCTCCTCGCGAGCGTTACATCGCGCCAGCTGTGAAAAGGCGGGTGTGCGGCCAGACGGTTCCACTGGCTAACGCCGGGATTTTCCCAGTCCCGACGGGCCAGAAGTGCGCTGAGGGTCAGCGGGGGTAACGTGGACATATCAACCTCTTTGCGAAGCGCTCACAATTTGATGCAACATGCCCTGATAATCTCGTGCGGTAAAGCGCGCGCGTGCAATGAAGCGAGTCAGATCACAAAGTCTTATTCGCGCGCCAGCTGCTCGGCGAGGGCAGCCAGGCTGCGGAGCTGTTGCGCAAGCGCTTCACGATCGCCCTGCCCTGCCCCCCGGGGCGCAGAAGAATGGCGGGCGACCAGCGTAACGGGAAGCTGAACCTGCCAGCAGCGGTCAACGTTGACTGGCGCTAAAAGCCACTCGACGCTGCGCATACCCGCTTCGCGAAACGCCTGGCGCACCGTGGTCAGCGGCGGAGAAAACCACGCGCTGTCTGCCGTATCGTCAAAGCCAACGATGGAGATTTGCCCGGGAACCGCCAGCCCCTTTTCCGCGCAGGCGCGCATCACGCCCAGCGCCATCTGATCGTTAGCCACCAGGATAGCCTCCGGATGCATTACTCCCGAAAGCAGGAGGTGCCCCTTTTCATAACCGGATGCTGCGCTCCAGTCGCCGCTGGCTATCCCCGCGGGCTCTAGCCCGGCCTGGCCCAGCGCCGCTTTCCAGCCCGCCAGGCGCGCCCGTGCGGAAACCGAGCTTTCCGGCCCGCCCAGCAGCGCAATTCGCTGATGGCCGAGGCCGAGCAGGTGCTGCACGCCTAGCCTCGCCCCTTCGTCCGCGTTGAAAATCAGGCTGTGAACCCGCGCCGTCGGCGCAACGTCCAGAAACAGTACCGGAACCGGCGAAGCCATCTCGCGCAGCGCCTCGGCGTGCGCATCCTCCAGCGGAACGTTCACCAGCAGCGCTTCTACCCGCTGCGACAGCAGCTCCTGCAGCGCGGCCAGGCACTGTTCGGCAGATTCCACCATGGAGATCAGCACGCTTGCCCCCCGCTCAACCGCGCGGGATTTTACCGCCGAGACAATTTGCGACGGAGCGTGCAGGGCCAGATCGGTAGCGATCAGCCCCAGCGTGCGGCTGCGCTTGCCCGCCAGCTGCTGCGCGCCGCGGTTAGGCACGTAGTGCAGCTCCGCCATGGCCCGCTGCACCTTTTCGCGCGTTCGTTCAGACACGTGCTCCGCGCCGTTAAGCACGCGGGAAACCGTTTGATAAGAGACGCCCGCCAGGCGGGCCACGTCATAGAGAGTGATAGCTTTCATGCGTACCTGCATCGCCAGAAGAGATTCCGCCATTCTGGCACAGGCACGCTGTTAAAGCATGTGAGCGCTTCGCAGAATTAAACAATGCGCTCGGGTTCAGCTACCACCTGCACTCTTGGCTTTTGCCGGAACCACGGCAGGCAGAGCTGGATGAGCGGACCGATGGTCAGCGCGTACAGCACCGTTCCGACCCCGAACGTTCCGCCCAGCACGCAGCCGATCAGCAGTACGGAGACCTCAATGGCCGTCCGCACCACGCGAATCGACCAGCCGAAGCGGGCGTGCATGCCGGTCATCAGGCCGTCTCTCGGCCCCGCGCCAAACCCCGCGCCGATATACATCCCGGTGGCGATCGCATTCACGACGATCCCCGAGACTAACAGCGCGATGCGGATCGGCAGCGAGGCGATGTCCGGGATCAGCGCCATCGACGCATCCGCCGCGAGGCCAATGCAAATAACGTTACTGATCGTTCCAAGGCCGGGCATCTGCCGCAGCGGGATCCACAGCAACAGGACCAGCGCCCCCGTCACGATGATCACCGTGCCGATGCTCACGCCCAGCTGTAGCGCCACGCCCAGGTGGAATACATCCCACGGATCGACGCCCAGATCGGAGCGGATAAACATCGCGGTCGACAGGCCGTAAAGCCCCAGGCCGACGTAAAGCTGAATCAGACGACGTACCATTTTTTCTTCTCCCAAAAACCAGGCTTTCATCATCGGTGAAAATGGCTCTATGATTAATGTCCAGTTTTCAAATAGTGGACTGCATATGTCAGCTCGTCGTTTCGGTAGTCAGTCTTTGGTGCGCCTGCTGGGCAACTGGCAGCACCCCGGTTCCCGCACGCCGCTGTGGCGCCAGCTGGCGGACGCGCTGCGCATGCTCATTCTGGACGGCAGGCTGGCGCTGCACACGCGCCTGCCGGGCGAGCGGGAGCTTGCCGCCGCGCTGGAGGTCAGCCGCACCACAATAAGTAGCGCCCTCGGGCTCCTGCGTGAAGAAGGCTATCTCGAAAGTCGCCACGGCAGCGGGTCGCGCGTGATTTTACCGGACTCGCACGCCGTCCCCACGCTTTCAACCGCCAGCGCGGCGCTGGATCTTTCCACCGCAGCGCTCGGCGCCGGTCCTGAAATTCACCAGGCCTACAGCCACGCGCTGACGATGCTTGCGCAGCACCTGACGCTAACGGGTTACGATCAGCTGGGATTGCCCGCCCTGCGCGAGGCGATTGCCGCCCGCTACACCGCGCGCGGGCTGCCAACGCGGCCGGATGAGGTGATGGTGGTGAACGGCGCGGTCAGCGGCTTTGCGCTGGTCTTGCGGATGATGACCGGCCCAGGCGACCGCGTCGTGGTCGATCATCCCACCTACGCGCTGGCAATTGCCGCCATTCAGGGGGCGCTTTGCCGCCCGGTTGGCGTCTCACTGCCCGAAAAAGGATGGGATACCGATGGCTTCGCCGCCACCATCGCCCAGACGGCTCCCCGCCTGGCCTACCTGATGCCTGATTTTCATAATCCGACGGGCCGCTGCATGGACGTTCCCACCCGTCAGGCGGTAGCGGACATTGCGGCACAAACACGCACCGCGCTGGTGGTGGATGAAACGATGGTGGACCTGTGGTTTGATGCTCCCCCGCCGCCGCCGCTGGCCTCTTTTAATCCTGAGGCCACGGTTATCACGCTCGGCTCAACGGGCAAAAGCTTCTGGGGAGGATTACGTCTTGGCTGGATCCGCGCCTCGTCGCGTACGATTGCGACGCTGGTCCAGACGCGCGATACGCTGGATTTAGGCTCACCCCTGCTGGAGCAGCTGGCCACGCAGTGGCTGATTGAGCACGGCGACGAATTTCTCCCCGCGCGCCGAAACATGCTGGCAGAACGGCGCAACCGGTGCCGGGAACTGCTGCGCGAGCATTTTCCCGACTGGACGTTTGACGAGGCTGAAGGCGGCCTTTCCTACTGGATTGCGCTGCCCGGCATGCAGGCCACGCAGCTAGCGGCGCGTGCAGAAACGATTGGCATTAACCTGGGTACCGGGACGCGGTTTGGTCTTTCGGGCGCGTTCGATCGTTATTTGCGTATGCCCTTTTCACTTCCGTCAGAGGAATTAGAGCAGGCGCTGTTAAGAATCAAACCGCTGTGGCTGGCGCTTAATAACGCCGCCCCCGCTATTAAGCGAAGTTTCGTATGAAATAAAGCATAAAAACGGCTGACTGAAGCAGGTGCAGTCAGCCGTTTTCACCGGCATGGGGTCAGTGCTGAGGAGGAATAGGGAAACCTTTCAGGGAAATAACAAAATTATCCCCGTCTTTCTTTATTTTTGCACCGGTGTCACACCAGTCCGACGCAATTCGAAAGAACTCATCGCTTCCGACGTTCCAGTCAAGCCGGACGTGTTTAACATAGCCCGAGCGTAAAAGATCGCAGGCTTCTTTGTAGTCGTGGGCGTTTGACGGTTGTTGTTTCATTTTCTCTTCTTCAGAAGTTTACGCAGTGCCTTGATTTCTTTAGGAGTAAATGGAGAAACACTCTCTTCTTCCGTATGCTGATTGTCGATATCCTCTTCCGATACTCCCGCCTCTGCTTCCGCTTCAAACGCCAGCAGCAGCAGCTTCTCAGTGGTCACGCTAAGGTTTTCATTGTTCACTTCAGCGTAGTGGCGAAGTCTTTCTTTTAGCGCTTCATCGATTTTAACGTTTAATACCGCAGTCGCCATGATGGTCACTTCCCTTCGGAATAAGTGCTTAATTAAATACACGAACGTGAGGCGGTAATCCAGACATATATTTTTTGATTATGACGGAGTAATTACGGCCAAATATAAAATGGCACGCTTTTATTTCACCTTTATGACAGAAATATTTCAGGCGAATGAATAATATATTAAAAATTAATTCAATAACCATGATTACGCTATGGATTAATTATCCATGAAAAAATAAAGGAAATAGCAAAGCAAGGAGAATGCATACGGAGGGCCGAAATGGGTGGGGGCCCTGCCAGCTACATCCCGGCACACACGTCGTCTGCCCTGGCTGCTTCCTTCCGGACCTGACCTGGTGAACAGAGTAGCGTTGCGGGAGAACCAACAGAGCCCCCATTGAGAGCGTTGTTAACCAACGCGCAGCCGCATTATCGCTATGCCGCCCGGCAATTGCAAGCCGACGGCATCTGGATGCTGGTTTATTGCGCAAACTTGCGTTGTAATCAGGTAATATCTCACTTTTGCCGATCGTAGCGCCGTAAACCGCCAGACAGGAGCCCCCATGGACGAACAGGATACATTCCCCCAGCGCGTGTGGCAGATTGTCGCCTCAATTCCCGAAGGGTATGTCACCACCTACGGCGACGTGGCTCGTCTGGCAGGGTCGCCGCGCGCGGCGCGGCAGGTTGGGGGCGTGCTGAAAAGGTTGCCTGAAGGCAGCACCTTGCCCTGGCATCGGGTGGTGAATCGCCACGGTGCGATTTCGTTAACCGGTCCAGATCTGCAGCGCCAGCGTCAGGCCCTGCTTTCAGAAGGCGTGCAGGTTTCGGGCGGCGGGAAAATTGATTTGCAGAAATATCGATGGGTGTACTGATGCCCCCTTCCGAAGAAGAGGGCTGTGCGATTAAAGCTGAGTCGGAGGCGTTGGCAGAGAGGGCTGATTGCCCTGCGGCGCGACCGGCACTTCCGTTTGCTGCACCGGAACCAGATTCAGGTCAATCTTCGTACCGCCGTGGTTGACAGCTTCCTGAACCGTGTCGGTAATGAAGACCAGCTTATCGTTAATGGTCACCGCAGCGCTTAACAGGATGCGCGCGTTAGGCTTCACGTCCGCTGGATTATACGGCAGCACGAAGCTGAACGGTGCCTGCTTGCCTTCGGTGCGTACCGCGCGCTGCGCCAGCACTTTAGAAGGAGCATCGGCCAGCGACGCATCAGACAGCGTAACGGTTAACACCGCGTCCGGCGGCAGCGCTACTTTCTGTTTAATCCAGACCGTACCGGAAACATTCGGTTGCTGAATGGCCTGCTGTGATGGGGTATTGATCCCGTTTTGACCTGCTGTTGGCACCGGCACATCGGCACTCTTACCGGCACAGGCGGACAGCGCCACCGCAATTGCCACACCACTTACCATAGGCACGAGTTTCATTGAAGTCTCCTTATCATCAATGCACCAGCGGGATCGATCCCATCTGATGTCGTTTCATTCACATAACGTAAACAAGTGTGGCACAAATCACGGATTTATGCTTAATTTCGCCCGGATATTAAGATTATTCTACCCGTCGGACCACTTACATTTCTGGGTTATAATCAGCGTATCTTTCGCTACGGCGTTTTATTGAGGACCACTATGAGTCAGGCACTGAACAATCTGCTGACATTACTGAATCTGGAAAAAATTGAGGAAGGGCTCTACCGCGGGCAAAGCGAAGATTTAGGCCTGCGCCAGGTCTTCGGCGGGCAGGTCGTGGGGCAGGCGCTGTATGCCGCAAAGGAGACCGTTCCGGCAGACCGTCTGGTGCACTCCTTCCATAGCTACTTTCTGCGCCCTGGCGATAGCGCAAAGCCGATCGTGTACGACGTTGAGGTGCTTCGCGACGGCAACAGCTTTAGCGCGCGACGCGTGGCGGCGATACAGCACGGTAAGCCGATCTTCTACATGACCGCCTCTTTCCAGGCGCCGGAGCCGGGCTACGAGCATCAAAAAACGATGCCGCCTGCGCCGTCGCCGGACGATCTGAAATCAGAGACGGAGATCGCCCGCGCGCTCGCCCACCTGCTGCCCCCGCAGGCGAAGGAAAAATTCCTGTGCGACAAGCCGCTGGAGATCCGCCCGGTGGAATTTCACAACCCGATGAAGGGACATACCGCCGAGCCAAAACGCCAGGTCTGGATGCGCGCCAACGGCACGGTGCCGGAGGATTTTCGCGTCCATCAGAACCTGCTGGGCTATGCGTCTGATTTCAATTTCCTTCCGGTTGCGCTTCAGCCGCACGGCGTCGGATTCCTGGAAAAAGGGATGCAGGTTGCGACTATCGACCACTCGATGTGGTTCCACCGTCCGTTTGATATGAACGACTGGCTGCTCTATAGCGTTGAGAGCACGTCGGCCTCGAGCGCGCGCGGGTTTGTGCGCGGTGAGTTCTACACAAAGGATGGCGTTCTGGTGGCGTCAACGGTGCAGGAAGGGGTGATGCGCAATCGCGGGTGATCATTGTGCGGCCTGCTGCCCTCTCCCACGGGGAGAGGAAACAAGTACTCAAAACGGCAACTGACGCTGCCGTTTTGCTGTTTATTTATGCATTATACGCATTCTCGCCGTGGCTGTTGACGTCCAGCCCCTCGCGCTCCTGCTCTTCCGGTACGCGCAGGCCAACCGTCATGTCCGCCAGCTTGTAGCCGATAAACGCCACTACGCCGGACCAGACCACGGTGATGCCGATGCTTTCCAGCTGTACCAGCACCTGATGAACCATGGTCACGCCCTCCGCGTAGCCCACGCCGCCCAGCGATTTCGCCGCGAAGATGCCCGTCATAATACAGCCGACGATCCCACAAACGCCGTGGACGCCGAATACGTCGCAAGGGTCGTCAACGCGCAGCACGCGCTTCAGCGCGGTAACGCCCCACAGGCCCGCCAGACCGGCGACCAGACCGACGAGCAACGCGCCGCCCACGCCCACATAACCACAGGCTGGCGTGATCCCGACCAGGCCGGCAATCGCACCGGAACAGGCGCCCAGCAGCGACGGCTTGCCGCGAACGGCCCACTCGCCAAATACCCAGGAGAGGATGGCCCCCGCCGTGGCAACAACGGTGTTAACGAAAGCCAGAGCCGCGATTTCGTTCGCCGCGCTGGCAGAGCCCGCGTTGAAGCCAAACCAGCCGAAGTAGAGGATCGCCGTACCGGTAAACACCATCGGCAGGTTATGCGGTTTGAACGCCTCTTTGCCAAAGCCCACGCGCTTGCCGATCAGGTAGGCGCCTACCAGGCCCGCCACCGCGGCGTTAATGTGGACAACGGTACCGCCCGCAAAGTCCAGCGCACCGTGTGACGCCAGCAGGCCGCCGCCCCAGACCATGTGCGCAATCGGTACGTAAGAGAGAGTCAGCCAGACCACCACGAAAATCAGCACCGCCGAGAAGCGGATGCGCTCCGCCAGCGCGCCGACGATCAGCCCCACGGTGATACAGGCGAACGAGCCCTGAAACGCGACGTGGATGTACTGGTAGAAGCTCCCCATCAGCGCGGTCAATTCGATGTTTTTGAGCATCGCCCAGTTAAAGTTGCCGAAGAAGGCGTTGCCTTCCCCGAAGGCCAGCGAATAGCCGTACACCACCCACAGCACGCAGACCAGCGCGAAGGTCACGGCAACCTGGGTCAACATGGACAGCACGTTTTTACCGCGGATCAGGCCGCCGTAAAACAGCGCAATGCCCGGGATAGTCATGAACAGCACCAGGGCGGTGCAGATCATCATAAACGCGTTGTCGGCTTTATCCGCTACCGTAGGGGCAGCCATCGCCACACCCGGCAGCAGCGCCAACGATGCCAGACCTGTTTTCATTTTTGCTATCTTCATTTTCTCGATCCCTATCACTGTGTGCCAGGCGTTATTTACAGTGCCGCTTCGTCAGATTCGCCGGTACGGATGCGAATGACGCGCTGCAGTTCGGCAACGAAAATTTTGCCGTCGCCAATTTTTCCGGTATAGGCCGCTTTGCTCACCGCATCAACGACCTCATCGAGCTGATCGTCGGCAATCGCGACGTCTATTTTCACTTTCGGCAGAAAGTTGACGCTGTACTCCGCTCCACGATAGAGCTCGGCATGCCCCTTCTGACGACCAAAGCCTTTCACTTCGGTGACCGTCAGGCCCTGAATGCCCATGGAAGAGAGCGCTTCACGCACGTCTTCAAGTTTGAATGGTTTAATAATCACCGTAACCAGCTTCATAAATCCTCTCCAGTCAGAATTTGCCAATGGCCGCAGCTCACACGAAGAAGCTATTGCAAGCGGTGTGCCAGAAAAGAGAAAAGTGGGAATACGCGGTTGAACGCGCGTAAATGCGCGGGAAGGAAACGTCGGGCGAAAAAAAAACGCACCATGGCAGTGCATGGCGCGTTTCCGTTTTGCACCAACAGCGACGAGGGTCAGCGCATTGCCTGCTTTTAGTGCATCAGGCGCTAAGGGTCTCTTCTTCGCGCGCGCTGGCGGCCAGCTCTTCGCCCGCCAGCTGGAGCTGATACATCTGCCAGTAGCGGCCTTTAGCCTCCAGCAGCTGTTTGTGCGTCCCGCGCTCGACGGCCTGTCCGCGATGCAGCACCAGAATGGTGTCTGCCTCAACGATCGTGGAAAGGCGGTGGGCAATTACCACCAGCGTCGTATGGTCGCGAACGGCGGCCAGCGCCTGCTGGATGGCCTGCTCCGTGCCGGAGTCGATGCTGGCCGTCGCTTCATCCAGGATCAGCACCTGCGGCGTCTCAATCAGCACGCGCGCCAGCGCCAGAAGCTGCTTTTGGCCGACGGAGAGGTTATTCCCCTGCTCGCCCAGCTTCGTATTGATCCCGTCGCTGAACCCGCGCGCCAGCTCCGCCAGCTGCACTTTTTCCAGCACGTCCCACACCTGCTCCTGGGTGTACGGACGGCCCAGCGTGACGTTGGCATAGAACGTATCCGCGAGCACGACAGGATCTTGCTGCACCATCGCCACGCCTTTGCGCAGCACGCCATGGCTGAGCGAGGCGAGCGGACGGCCGTCCAGGCGGATTTCCCCCTGCGTTAACGGGTAGTAGCCCATCAGCAGGCTGGCGAGCGTACTTTTGCCGCTGCCGGTGTGCCCGACAAGGGCCACAAAGCCGCGCGACGGAACCTCGAGGTTAATATTCTGCAGCACCAGCCGGTCTTCACGATAGGCAAATGAGACGTCATCGAACGCGATGCTGCCGCTTTGCAGAGGGCGCTCGTCGCTGCCGTAGGTCTGCCGCGGCCGGTCCATCAGTTCGAACACGCGCTCCCCGGCTACCACCGCCTGCTGCAGCATCGACTGCTGGGTTGTTAGCTCGATCAGCGGCTCGTTAAGCCGCCCAAGATAGCTGATGAACGCGTACAGCACGCCCACTTCAATAGTGCCGCGCGTCGTCAGGCCAAACAGCATCAGCAGCCCGCACAGCACCAGTGCGGAGAAGAGGCTTAATAGCGGACGCAGCAGAAAGCCGTCAAGGCGCAGGGTTTGCATGCGCGCCATATAGTGCGAGCGGCTGGCTTCGCCCATGCGTTCGCCAAACCGCGCCTGCTGGCGGAACTGCTGGATCACGCTCATGCCGTTAATCACTTCGTTGAAGCCGTCGTTGATGTCCGCCAGATAGGCGCGCACGCGGCGAACGATCGGCGTGCTGTAGCGCTGGTAAATCACCATCACGATCAGCACCGCCGGGAAGATGGTGATGGCCACCAGCGCCATGCGCCAGTCAAGGCTGAACATCGCCACCAGCATCGCACCAATCAGCGCCGCGCTGCGCAGCACGGTGGCGACGACGGTGACGTAAAGATCGCGAATCACCTCGGTATCGTTAGTGACGCGAGAAATCACCTGCCCGACCGGCTGGGTATCGAACTCGCTGAGCGGCTGGCGCAGCGCCGCATCCATCACGTCCGTTCGCAGCTGCTGTACCACGCCAACGGCCGCCCGGTTAAAGAGCAGAGACTGGGCGTAGTGCAGCGAGGCCGCGGTGATTTGCAGCCCCACATAGGCGACGCCAAGCCCGGCCACCAGCCCCAGCGGCATATAGCTCTTCGCCACCATATTGTCGATGAAGTAGCTAATGAGCAGCGGGCCGCTCACTTCGGCAATCGCCGCGATCCACAGCAGAAGCACGGCAATCGACAGCGGCTTGCGCCAGGGGGAGCCGTACGCCAGCAGGCGCTTGAGCGTTGGCCACAGCTGTCCAAAATTACGCATCTTTCGCCTCCTGCCCCTGCTCCGGAGCATCATCCAGCGCTGCTTCGAGCTGCTGGTAGCGGTACATATCGCGATACCAGCCCGGCCGATCGGCAAGCTGCTCGTGCTGGCCGCGCTGGGCAATATGCCCGTGCTGAAGCACTAAAATTTCATTGGCCTCCGTCAGCGCAGAAAGACGGTGGGCGCTGATGATCACCGTGCGCCCCTCGCCCCACTGGCGCAGGTTATGCAAGATCTGGTGCTCGGTGCGGCCGTCGACGGCAGAAAGCGCGTCGTCCAGGATCAGGATTTCAGCGTTCAGCAGCAGCGCGCGCGCAATGGAGATGCGCTGTTTTTGCCCGCCGGACAGCATTACGCCGCGCTCGCCCACTTCCGTTTCATAGCCCTGCGGCAGCCGCAAAATATCCTCGTGGACGCTGGCTAAGCGCGCCACGTGTTCAATCTCCTCCTGGGTTGCTGCCGGGCAGCCCAGCGCGATGTTGTTGGCGATGGTATCGGAGAATAAAAACGGCGTCTGGCTAACGACCGCCAGGCGGCTGCGCCAGTCGTCCAGCAGCAGCTCGGCGAGCGGAATATCGTGGAAGCGGATATCGCCCTGGGTGACGTCAAAGTGGCGCTGGAGCAGCGACAGAACGGTGCTTTTCCCCGCCCCCGTCGGGCCGCAGATCCCCAGCATTTGTCCTGGCTGCAGCGTGAAGTTGACGTTTTCCAGCACCGGCCGCTCCGCCTGCGGGTAGACAAACTCGCGAACAGACGCCTCAATCACCCCGCGGCCTTCAGGTACCGGCCTGGTGCCGTCGTTGACTACCGGCGCCTCGGCCAGCATCGCGCGGATGCGGCTGTAGGCGGCGCTGCCGCGCTCGACGATGTTAAACATCCAGGCCAGCGCCAGCATCGGCCAAATCATGAGCCCAAGGTACATCGCGAAGCTGGTCAGCTGGCCGAGCGTCATCGTGCCCCGCACGACCATCCAGCTTCCGCCGCCAACGGCCAGCAGGTTTGCCATCCCGATGGCGATATAGATCGTCGGGTCGAAACGGGCGTCGATACGCGCTACGCGCATGTTTTTCGCGCCGGTATCCGCCGCATCTGCGGCAAACAGCGAGGATTGACGGTCTTCCAGACCAAACGCCTTAATCATGCGGATGCTGGTCATGCTCTCCTGCGTGCGATCGTTCAGCGACGAAAACGCCGCCTGCGCCAGCTTGAAGCGCTCGTGCAGCTGTTCGCCAAAGCGGTTAATCGCCAGGGCCATGATCGGCATCGGCAGCAGCGCCAGCAGCGTCAGCTGCCAGCTTATCTGTGTAGACATGACGATCAGCACCGCACAGCCCATCACCAGCGAGTCCACCAGCGTGAGCACCCCTTCCCCTGCGGCAAACACCACGCGATCTACGTCGTTGGTCGCGCGGGCAATCAGATCCCCGGTGCGGTGGCGCAGATAAAATTCCGGATGCTGGCGGCTCAGCTGGCGGTAGAAATCTTCCCTAAGCTCAACGGCCAGCTGATAGGACGCGCCAAACAGCAGGACGCGCCAGACGTAGCGCAGCAGGTAGACGACGACGGCAGTGAGCACCAGCGTTCCAATCCACATCCACACCCGTGCGGCGGTGTAATGCTGTTCCGTAACGCCATCCACGACGTACCCGACCACCTTGGGTGGGATCAGCTGCAGAATGGCAATGATAATAAGCAGGAATACTGCGCCGAGATAGCGTTGCCATTCCCGACGAAAGTACCAGCTTAATTGGGCAAATAATCGCACGCGGTCTTTTCCTGAAGGTATTTTACTTGGTTATTCAATGGGTAATGCAGTGGTGTATTTAATCTGTTCCATCGCGAAACTCGAGGTGACGTCCGATAAGCCCGGGACGCTGTTGACCAGCCGCTTGTAGAAATCATCGTAACGCTTCATATCCGCCACCTGAACGCGCATCAGATAGTCGTATTCTCCCGCCATGCGCCAGAAGCCGAGCACCTCGGGCATCTCTGAAACCTGGGTAACGAAGCGGCAGTACCATTCGCTGCTGTGGTGCTGCGTTTTTATCAGAACAAAGGCCGTCAGCCCAAGCCCCAGCTTTTCGGGATCTAACAGCGCGACGCGCCCCAGCAGAATGCCGTCGTCTTCCAGCTTTTTCAGGCGCTTCCAGCACGGCGTGGTGGTCAGATTAACGGCATCTGCCAGCGCCTGCAAAGAGAGGGTGCAGTCGTTTTGCAGGAGTGAAAGCAGCTTGCGGTCAATTTTATCTAACATGCTCACCTCACAGAGAAAATTTTTCTCCCTTAATTCTATTTTAAAGGCCAGATAGCAACAATTTTTTCTGTGCTATTCGCTATGCTGGGCACAAAATGACAAACGGATAATTACGATGAATACCACCTGGGTTAAACATGCCATCAGCGAGATAAATGCCGACTATCAGCGTTCAGCAGATACCCATCTCATTCGCCTTGCCCTGCCTGGATTTCCCGGCATTCAGCTCTATCTGAAGGATGAGAGCACGCATCCTACCGGCAGCCTGAAGCATCGCCTTGCTCGGTCCCTGTTTCTGTACGGATTGTGCAACGGCTGGATTAACGAGGGCACGACGATTATTGAATCGTCATCCGGCTCGACCGCCGTCTCCGAAGCCTATTTTGCCCGCCTGCTGGGCCTGCCGTTCATCGCCGTGATGCCTTCCTGCACGGCAAAACGCAAAATCGAGCAGATTGAATTTTACGGCGGACGCTGCCACTTCGTGGAAAGCGCCTGTGAAATCTACGCCGCTTCCGAAATGCTGGCCCGCGAGCTTCGCGGCCACTACATGGACCAGTTCACCTTTGCCGAACGCGCGACCGACTGGCGCGGCAATAACAACATCGCGGACAGTATTTTCCGCCAGATGACCCACGAGCCGCATCCCGTTCCGTCTTACGTGGTGATGAGCGCGGGGACGGGCGGAACGTCGGCCACCATCGGCCGCTACATTCGCTGCCAGGGGTACGATACCCAGCTGATGGTGGTTGACCCGCAGAACTCCGTGTTCCTCGACTACTGGCAAACCCGCGATGCGGGCCTGCGCAGCCCCGTGGGGAGTAAAATTGAAGGAATTGGTCGCCCGCGCGTGGAGCCGTCTTTTATTCCTGACGTGGTAGACGAAATGCTCCGCGTGCCGGACGCCGCCAGCGTCGCTACGGCACACTGGCTGGAAACGCAGCTGGGCCGCAAGGTGGGAGCATCCACCGGTACTAACATGTGGGGCGCGCTGCAGTTGGCCGCCCGGATGCGCGAAGAGGGCCGCACGGGCTCGATCGTTACCCTGCTGTGCGACAGCGGCGAGCGCTATCTGGATACCTATTACAACGCTGAATGGGTGAAGGCCAATATTGGCGACATTGCCCCGTGGAAAGCGGAGATTGCCGAGCTGGTGAAATAAAAAAAAGCCAGGCAGAAGCCTGGCTTGCTGGAAGGATCTCACTATTCGGGGGAATACGGGAGGTTGTTGTTGTCCAGCCAATGTGTCAAAAAATGGGACACCGCTTCATTACGGCAGTGTCCAATAACCGGAAGATGAGGCAGCTCCGCAATGAGCTGCGGCATCGCATTACCCATGATCAGACCGCGACCGACGCTGCCGAGCATCTCGCGGTCGTTCATCGCGTCGCCAAACGCCATACAGTCCTGCATGGTGAAGCCGAGATGGTCGCTCAACACCGCGAGGGCCGATCCTTTATTGCACCCTACCGGCAGCACTTCCAGACAATCCACCGCCGAGAACGTCAGATGCGCACGGTTGCCCAGCGCTTCGTTTAGCTGGATGCGTAAACGGCACAAATCATCACGATCGCCGCAGAAACAGATTTTGGTCACCGCATGGGCGGGGAGACGGCGCAGGTCGATAAGCTGATATTTAAAACCGCTGTAGACGTGCGCGTGCAAAAGCTCAGGGATTTCCCGGCCGGTAAACCAGCCGCCGTCATTGAAAACGTGGACGCTGGCCTGCGTATCCCAGGCGCTGTGGAGAACGATATCCGCCACTTCCGGGTTGAGATCCTCGCGATGCAGCACGTCCCCTTCAACGGAGTGAATGCGCGTGCCGTTGCCGGTGATCAAATACGCGTCCAGAGAAAGCGCGCCCAGCAAATGACGCATCTCCAGCTCGTGGCGCCCCGTAGCAAACGTCAGGGTAACGTCGCGCTCGCGCAGCCGCTTCAGGGTGGCCAGGGTTTTATCGCCTAAGCGGTGATCCGGCATTAGCAGCGTACCGTCCATATCAAATGCAGCGAGCCGGGCCATAAATACTCCTGAAGTGTGATGCGGTTAACTTGTGCATCAGTATTACGTGAGATATACGGAAGTAATAGTGAATAGATGATGATTATTGTTCCGGGTTTATTATGCGTCAGCTTAACCGCCTTAATCAGTACCAGCGCCTTTGGCATCCTTCTGCCGGTGCGACGCAGCAGGTCACCGTCGCCGAACTTGCCGACCGCTGCTTTTGCAGCGAGCGACACGTGCGCACGCTCCTGCGCCAGGCCCAGGAGGCGGGATGGCTCAGCTGGCGCGCGCGGTCAGGCCGCGGCAAGCGCGGTGAATTGACGTTTCACGTTACGCCGGATTCCCTGCGCAATACGATGATGGAAGAGGCCTTAAGGAGCGGGCAGCAGCATAACGCTCTTGAGCTGGCCCAGCTTGCGCCCGACGATTTACGCGTGCTGCTGCATCCGTTTCTGGGCGGACAGTGGCAAAACGATACGCCGACGCTGCGGATTCCCTACTACCGTTCGCTGGACCCGCTTCATCCCGGCTTTTTACCCGGCCGCGCCGAACAGCATCTGGCTGGGCACGTTTTCTCCGGGCTCACGCGCTTTCACGGCGACGGCAGCGAGCCGGTAGGCGATCTCGCCCACCACTGGGAGGTCTCTCCCGACGGCCTGCGCTGGCACTTTTATATTCGCTCGACGCTGCACTGGCACAACGGTGACAAAATCAGCACGGCGCAGCTTCAGCAAAGCCTGACGGCGCTGCTGGCATTGCCGGCTCTGAACAAGCTCTTTCAAAGCGTGATAAGCGTTGACGTTACCCACCCGCAGTGCCTGACGTTTCGGCTGCATCAGCCGGACTACTGGCTTGCGCACCGGCTGGCGAGCTACTGCAGCCGCCTGGCGCACCCCGATCGGCCCATGACGGGGAGCGGACCCTTCAGGATCGTCGCCTACGATCCCGAGCTGGTGCGCCTGGAAAGCCATGAGCAATATCATCTTAGCCACCCCTTGCTGAAAGCCATCGAGTACTGGATCACGCCACAGCTTTTCGATCGGGGTTTGGGAACAAGCTGTCGTCATCCCGTGCAAATCGCCATTGGCGAGCCTGAAGAGCTGTCCAGCCTCCGAAAGGTCGGCAACAGCACCAGCCTGGGGTTTTGCTATCTCACGCTGAAGCAGGGTCCGAATCTGAGCGAAATGCAGGCGCGGCGGCTGATCAACATCATTCATCTCTCCACGCTGCTGCACACGCTTCCGCTGGATGAAGGGCTAATTATGCCCACGGAGGAGCTGCTGCCGGGCTGGCTGATCCCCCAGTGGTCGGATTTAACGAACGTTTCCCTGCCCGATGCGTTGACGCTGGTGTATCACCTCCCCGTGGAGTTACACACCATGGCTAATCAGCTAAAACGCTATCTGGCCAGGCAGGGCTGCACGCTCAAGGTGATATTCCATGATGCCAAAACCTGGGACGGCTGCCCGGCGCTTGCGGAGGCAGATATTATGATGGGCGACCGCCTCATCGGTGAAGCGCCGGAATATACCCTTGAACAGTGGCTACGCTGCGATGCGCTCTGGCCGCACCTTCTGAGCGCCCCGCAATACGCGCATCTGCAGGCAACCCTTGATGCCGTTCAGAGCCAGATCGACGAGCGGGCCCGGCACGCCGGCCTGAAGGCCATCTTTATCCGGCTGATGGAAAATGCGGTGTTAACGCCCCTGTTTAATTACCAGTATCAGGTCAGCGCCCCGCCGGGCGTTAACGGCATTCACCTAAACACGCGGGGCTGGTTTGATTTCACCGAAGCCTGGCTTCCCGCGCCCAAAGCATGAAGAAGCTGGTCCCCGCTGTGGCCAGGCGTTACCATAATGTTTTACCGTAACTGTTGAGATGATTTATGAAACGTGCCGTCGTCGTGTTCAGCGGAGGACAAGATTCCACTACCTGCCTGGTTCAGGCGCTTCAGCAATATGATGAAGTTCACTGCGTTACTTTCGATTACGGCCAGCGTCATCGCGCTGAAATCGACGTAGCGCGGGAGCTGGCGTTAAAACTGGGCGCACGCGCGCACAAGGTGCTGGACGTAACGCTGCTGAACGAACTGGCCGTCAGCAGCCTCACCCGCGACAGCATTCCCGTACCGGACTACGAGCCGGACGCCAGCGGCATTCCAAATACCTTTGTTCCCGGTCGCAATATTCTTTTCCTGACCCTCACGGCGATCTATGCCTATCAGGTGAAGGCCGAAGCGGTGATTACCGGCGTATGCGAAACGGACTTTTCCGGCTACCCGGACTGTCGCGACGAGTTTGTGAAGGCCCTGAACCACGCCGTTAATCTGGGCATGGCAAAAGAAACGCGTTTTGAAACGCCGCTGATGTGGCTGGATAAGGCGGAAACCTGGGCGCTGGCAGACTACTGGGGCAAGCTGGACCTGGTTCGCGAAGAGACCCTGACCTGCTACAACGGCATTAAAGGCGATGGATGCGGCCAGTGCGCCGCCTGTAACCTGCGCGCTAACGGCCTGAATCATTATCTTGCCGATAAGGTCGGCGTGATGACCGCGATGAAGAAAAAGACCGGTCTGAAATAAGTGACGCTACCGTGCTGTCGAAGGGTACATATCGACAGCACGGTTACTCCTCACTATTACCTAAACGATCATTAGCTCCAGCTTTTCGCGCAGCTCTCCCTCCAGCGGCAGCGCTTTCTGCGTTTTGAGATCGATACAGACAAACGTAATCAGCGCGTCGGCGACCACCTGGCCTTCAGGGTCCAGCGTCACCACCTGGCTTAACACCCCGCTCTTACCGTTTAACTGCTGTACCTGGCTGGTTACTGTGAGCACATCGCCCAACACGGCCGGGCGGCGGTAGTTAATGTTAATGTTGACGACCACAAAGGCGATGTTGTGCGCGGTCAGCCACTGAAAGCTGTCGCTGTTTTCAAGCCCGTCCCACCGCGCCTCCTCCAGAAATTCGAGATAGCGGGCGTTATTGACGTGCTGGTAAACATCAAGATGGAAACCGCGTACTTTGATTTTTGTCTGCATAGCGCAATAGCCTTTACTGTTGTTATAGGGTTAGAGGTCATAACTGGTATGACCTCTTTATCCTGGCAAAATTTTGCCGCAGTGCAAGAAATTGCGCGATTACAACGTCAGGTGTGAGAGGTTGCGCTCAACCAGCGCGCTGCCCATTCCCGGCACCTGCTTGAGATCGTCAAGCGTTTTAAAAGGACCATACTCTTCGCGGTAGCTCACAATCGCCTGTGCCTTTTTAAGCCCTACTCCGTTCATTACGCGAGCCAGATCCTCCGCGGAGCCAGAATTGATGCTCACTCGCGAACCATCGTCATCAGAGACCCTGGCTGCCCCTACGGCTTTTGTCTGCACGGGCGTTTGCGCGGTTGCATCAGACTGGGCCTGCGCGGCCTGTGTTTTCGCCGCTGGCGTCGCCGCCAGTGCGCCATTGCTCATCCCGGCGGTAGCCATTGCCAGCGTAATTAACAGTGCTTTGATTCCACGTTTCATGCTGTTATCTCCTTGTTTGTTGACAGCCACGGCACGATAACCCTACGAGAAAACAGGCACAAACAGCAGATTACAAATGTGGAAAAGGCCGCGAAAGCGGCCTTTAGTTTTTGCAGAGCGTTACGAAATTCTGCGAGCAAACGCGTAATAATTACTGCTGTGTAATGATATCACCCAGCTTAATTTTGGCGTCTTTACGCAGGTTGCTCATCATCGCTTCGAAAGCGATCTGAGCATTATTCTGGGTAATACCCTGTACCATCGCTTTCTTCTGCGCTTCTGGCAAGGTACCCGCTTTCACTTCGTCGAGCGCCAGCAGAACCACATTGCCCTGCATATCGGTCGCGGAACCGAAGCTCGGCTTGTCCTTCGCTGGGAGGCTCAGGGTAAACGCCGCCTGGCTGATAGGGTCCTGACCGGTACGGCTCAGGGTTTTCGCTTCACCAAAGCTCAGACCGGCCGCTTTCATCGCCGCATCGCCCTTGCCCGCCTTCAGTTCAGCCAATACTTTTTCAGCATCCAGCTTCGCCTGCTGTTCAGCTTTGGTGTGTTTTACCTGAGCAACAACCTGCTCTTTCACGTCTGCCAGCGGTTTCACCGCTTCCGCTTTGTGCTCGCTCACGCGCAGAACAAAGGCGCGGTCGCCGTCAACGGTGATGATGTCCGAGTTGCTGCCCGGCGTGCCGTTTTCGCCAACCAGACCGCCGTTGAAGATAGCGTCAGAAACCGGTTTGAAGTTCAGCTCTTCAGGCAGATTGTCACGGCCAAACCAGCCGGTCTCAACCGCTTTCACGCCTGCGGCCTGTTCAGCACCCGCCAGAGATTCATTGTCGTTGCTCGCCGCATCGCTCACTTTCTGCTGCAGCGCGTAAAATGCATCCAGCGCTTTTTCCTGCTTCACTTTCGCCGCGATGTCATCACGAACGTCAGCTAACGGCTTGGTTTTTGCGGCCTGAACGTCGTCCAGACGCGCCACCAGGAAGCCCACGGAGGATTTGATCACGCCAGACAGCTGGCCTTTCTCTTTCAGGCCCGCATTTTTCAGCTCGTCAGGCGTGGTCGCGTCTTCCAGCCAGCCCATATCGCCGCCGTTTTTCGCAGAGATAATATCGGTAGATTTTGCTTTCGCCACGGTAGCGAAATCAGCGCCTTTGTTCAGTTCGTCCAGTACCGCTTTAGCGTCCGCTTCGGTTTTAGTCTGAATCACGCTATAGCGGTTACGCTGAGGCTGCGTGAACTGATCCTGATGCTGGTCGTAGAAAGACTGAATTTCCGCGTCAGAAGCCGTTTCCTGCAGCGCAGCGGCGTCAAGTTTGATGTAGCTGACGCGGAACTGCTCTGGCGCAACAAAGCTGTTTTTGTTCTGCTCATAATAGGCATTAACTTCTGCGTCGCTGACCTGCTGTTTCGCCGCCAGGGCATTGACATCAATGGTCGCTTCACGCACAACGCGCTGCTGCGCGACCAGCGCCGCCAGTTCGTCAGTTTCGCCTTTCAGCATGAAATCCGTACCAACAACGGCATTGATCAGCTGTTGGGTCGTCAGCTGGTTACGCAGCGCCTGGGCGTACTGATCGGCCGTCATGCCCATCTGATTCACAATGCTGTTATAGCGCGCGTTGTCGAACTTGCCGTTTGACTGGAAGGCCTGCGTGGCGAAGATGGCTTTTTTTACCTGATCGTCACTAATGCCAAGCCCCAGGCTTTTGGCATATTGATCCAGCAGAGCCTCGTCGATCAGGCGGTTCAACGTCTGCTGACGCAGCGTTTTCATATAGCCTTCGTTAGCCGCAAGCTCGGAGAACTGTTCGCCCAGCTGCTGCTGCATGCGGTTACGTTCACCCGCAAACGCATTTTCGAACTGCCCGCGGCTGATCTCCTGGCCATTCACTTTAGCGGCATAGTTGGCGCTACCGCCGATGAGGTAACTACTCACGCCGGTCAATATGAACGACACGATAATGATACCGAAAATAATCTTGAGCACGAGACTGTTAGCAGCCGTGCGTAAGCTGTCCATCATGGTGTAACTACACTCCGCTGTATGTGACTGGTTACCTGACGCTCACGGAGAATCCTGACCGTCGCGCGTAAAGGCGTATTGTGACAAGAAACCAGGGTGATTGTCAGCCCACAACTCGCATAAACTCGTATAAATCAGGTCTGGACATACAAAAAAGGCACATCAAATGATGCGCCCTTGTACTTTTCGGCTTCCCTGAAGCGAGAAAGCAATCAGTTTACTGCGTCTTTCAGCGCTTTACCGGCACGGAAGCCAGGAACTTTAGCAGCAGCAATGGTGATCTCTTTACCGGTCTGAGGGTTACGGCCAGTACGGGCAGCACGCTCTTTAACAGCAAAAGTACCGAAACCTACCAGCGCAACGTCATCCCCAGCTTGCAGAGATTCAGTAACAGAAGCAATTAAAGCATCTAACGCACGTCCAGCTGCAGCTTTAGAAATATCAGCACCCGCAGCAATTTTGTCAATCAGTTGAGATTTATTCACTGTTCTCTTCCTCTCTTTTATAATTTATATCGCGCCTGAATCCTTCACAACGCGACCGCGCAGCAGTTATATCAGGCCTGCCATGAGCTTACAACACCCGTTGTTGATGGCTGGCCCAATCAGCAATCTAAATTAGCTATACAAAAAAAGGCTGGCAAGTACGAAATCACTTACCAGCCCTGTTTTTATTGACGCTCTTTGCGCGAGGTCACTATTTTGCGGTTACAACCTGCATTCCAGACGGCTCATTCTGCAGCGCGAGACTGAGAACTTCCTCAATCCGCTTCACAGGATGGATCTGCAGATCGGCAATCACGTTGTCAGGAATCTCTTCCAGATCGCGTTTGTTTTCGTCTGGGATCAGCACGGTTTTAATTCCGCCGCGATGCGCCGCCAGCAGCTTCTCTTTCAAACCACCGATAGGCAGAACCTGACCACGCAGGGTAATTTCCCCAGTCATCGCCACGTCGGCGCGAACCGGGTTCCCCGTCAGGCATGAGACCAGTGCGGTACACATCGCAATACCTGCGCTTGGGCCGTCCTTCGGCGTTGCACCTTCCGGTACGTGAACGTGGATGTCGCGTTTTTCGTAGAAATCAGGGTTGATACCCAGTTTTTCCGCGCGCGCGCGCACCACGGTCAATGCCGCCTGGATGGACTCCTGCATCACCTCACCCAACGAGCCGGTGTAGGTAAGCTTGCCTTTACCCGGAACGCAGGCGGTTTCAATGGTCAGCAGATCGCCGCCCACTTCCGTCCACGCCAGGCCGGTCACCTGGCCTACGCGGTTTTCGTTGTCCGCACGGCCATAGTCAAAGCGCTGAACGCCCAGGTAGGCATGCAGGTTTTCACCGTTGATCACAATGTGCTTCAGGCTCTTATCCAGCAGCAGCTGTTTAACCGCCTTGCGGCACAGTTTAGAGATCTCACGCTCAAGGCTACGCACGCCCGCTTCACGGGTGTAGTAGCGAATGATGCCCACAATCGCGCTGTCTTCAACGGTCAGTTCGCTGGCCTTCAGCGCGTTACGCTCAATCTGCTTCGGCAGCAGGTGCTGCTTGGCGATGTTCAGCTTCTCGTCTTCGGTATAGCCGGAGAGGCGAATCACTTCCATACGATCCAGCAGCGGGGCCGGAATGTTCATGGAGTTGGAGGTTGCCACGAACATGACGTCGCTCAGATCGTAGTCCACTTCCAGATAGTGATCGCTGAACGCCACGTTCTGTTCTGGATCAAGCACTTCCAGCAGAGCCGACGCCGGATCGCCACGCATGTCGGAAGACATTTTGTCGATCTCATCCAGCAGGAACAGCGGGTTTTTAACGCCCACTTTTGCCATTTTCTGGATCAGTTTACCCGGCATAGAGCCGATGTAGGTCCGACGGTGACCGCGGATTTCCGCCTCATCGCGAACGCCGCCCAGCGCCATACGGATGTACTTACGTCCGGTCGCTTTCGCGATGGACTGGCCCAGAGAGGTTTTACCCACCCCTGGAGGCCCAACCAGACACAGGATTGGCCCTTTAATTTTGTTCACACGGCTCTGCACCGCAAGGTACTCAAGAATGCGGTCTTTCACGCGCTCAAGGCCGTAATGGTCGGTATCAAGGATTTCCTGGGCCTGGCGCAGGTCTTTTTTGACCTTGCTGCGGGCGTTCCACGGAACCTGCACCATCCACTCGATATAGCCGCGCACGACGGTCGCTTCAGCCGACATAGGAGACATCATTTTCAGCTTCTGCAGCTCGGCTTCCGCTTTCTCTTTTGCCTCTTTCGGCATTTTCGCCGCGTCGATCTTGCGCTTCAGCGCCTCGTTTTCATCCGGCGCGTCGTCCATCTCGCCGAGCTCTTTCTGAATGGCCTTCATCTGCTCGTTCAGATAGTACTCACGCTGTGATTTTTCCATCTGCTTTTTCACGCGGTTGCGAATACGCTTCTCAACCTGCAGCAGATCGATTTCAGACTCCATCATCGCCATCAGATATTCCAGACGCTCGTTCACGTCGGACATTTCCAGCACGGACTGTTTGTCCGCGAGCTTGAGCGGCATATGCGCCGCGATGGTGTCAGCCAGGCGTGCAGGATCGTCGATGCTGTTCAGCGACGTTAGCACTTCTGGTGGGATTTTTTTGTTCAGCTTGATATAGCCTTCAAACTGGCTAATCGCGGTGCGAACCAGCACTTCCTGCTCGCGCTCGTCAAGCTCAGGCGAATCAAGATACTCTGCCTTTGCAGAGAAGTGCTCGCCATTGTCAGACAGAGTGGTAATACGCGCACGCTGCAAGCCTTCGACCAGCACCTTCACGGTGCCGTCCGGCAGCTTCAACATCTGCAAAATAGAGGCCACGGTCCCGACGGTGAAAAGATCGTTTACACCCGGCTCATCCGTTGATGCTTCTTTCTGCGCAACCAACATGATTTTTTTATCATGATCCATGGCGGCTTCAAGGCAACGGATAGATTTTTCCCGCCCTACAAATAAGGGTATGACCATGTGCGGATAAACCACCACATCGCGCAACGGCAATACGGGGATTTCAATGCGTTCAGAACGCTCAGGATTCATAGAGCTCTCTCTTAGTTTAGTGTCCGCCAGGTAAACTGGTCATGCGACTGTGCCTCGCACAACCATTAACATGTAATCCAGTATATGGGGATGTATTCCACACATTCAACGCTATGAATCAGGAAAAAGTAAAGGGGAGATAAAATCCCCCCTTTTTGATTAACTACTTGTATGATTTGGCGAATTATTCGCCAGATGCCTGCTGTGCTTCCGGCTTGCCGTAAATCAGCAGCGGTTTTGTTTGACCGCCGATGACGGATTCGTCAATAACCACTTTCTCGACGTCTTCCATGGAAGGAAGGTCGTACATGGTATCGAGCAACGCCGCTTCAACGATAGAACGCAGGCCACGGGCACCGGTTTTACGCGCCATCGCTTTTTTGGCGATCGCATCCAGCGCTTCGTCGCGGAATTCGAGATCCACACCTTCAAGATTGAACAATGCCTGATACTGCTTGGTCAGCGCGTTTTTCGGCTCTTTCAGGATCTGAATCAGCGCGTCTTCGCTCAGTTCGTTCAGCGTCGCAACAACCGGCAGACGGCCGATGAACTCAGGGATCAGACCAAACTTAATCAGGTCCTCTGGTTCCACCTGCGACAGCAGTTCGCCTTCGTTCGGCTTTTCAGACGTTGATTTCACCGTCGCGCCAAAACCTATGCCGGAGCCGGTTTCAACACGGTGAGAGATCACTTTGTCCAGGCCAGCGAAAGCACCGCCGCAGATAAACAGGATCTTGGAGGTATCTACCTGCAGGAACTCCTGCTGAGGATGCTTACGTCCGCCCTGCGGTGGAACGGCCGCAACCGTACCTTCGATCAGCTTCAGCAGCGCCTGCTGCACGCCTTCGCCCGACACGTCACGGGTGATGGACGGGTTGTCGGACTTACGGGAGATTTTATCAATCTCATCGATGTAGACGATCCCGCGCTGGGCTTTCTGCACGTCGTAATCACATTTCTGCAGCAGCTTCTGGATAATGTTCTCAACGTCTTCACCCACATAGCCTGCTTCGGTCAGCGTGGTGGCATCTGCCATAGTGAAGGGAACGTCCAGCAGGCGCGCCAGCGTTTCAGCCAGCAGCGTTTTACCGGAACCCGTAGGCCCGATCAGCAGAATGTTACTTTTACCCAGTTCTACGCCATTGCTGGTATCGCCATTGCGCAGGCGTTTGTAGTGGTTGTACACCGCCACAGCCAGCACCTTTTTCGCCTGCTCCTGACCGATGACGTAGTCATCGAGGTGATGACGAATTTCATGCGGGGTGGGCAGCGCGCTGCGTTCACGGTGCGGTGCGACTTCTTTAATCTCTTCGCGAATGATGTCGTTACATAAATCAACACATTCGTCGCAGATATACACGGACGGCCCGGCAATCAGTTTACGCACTTCATGCTGGCTTTTGCCGCAAAAAGAGCAGTACAGCAGTTTGCCCGAACCATCTTTGCGTTTATCTGTCATGAGTCCAAACCTCTTTTTAAGTTCTTTGTGCCGCACATGACGACGCAAATGCCATTTTCAGACGCAAGCTGCCATTAAGCACAATGCCGCCCTACCTTAGTATAGCGGCCCACTCGCGTCGCGGGCATCAATTACGATGGGTCAAAATGGAGTCGACTAAGCCGTACTCAACTGCCTCGGAAGCAGAGAGGAAGCGATCGCGCTCGGTATCGCGCTCGATCTGCTCGAGAGATTGACCCGTATGCTGCGCCATAAGTTCATTCATGCGCGATTTTACTTTCAATATTTCACGGGCGTGGATTTCAATATCCGTCGCCTGGCCCTGATAGCCACCCAGCGGCTGGTGAATCATCACGCGGGAATTTGGCAGGCAGAAACGCTTGCCCTTCGCGCCTGCGGTCAGCAGGAACGCGCCCATGGATGCCGCCTGTCCCATACAAATGGTACTCACATCCGGCTTGATGAATTGCATGGTGTCATAAATAGACATGCCCGCCGTAATCACACCGCCCGGCGAGTTAATGTACAGGTAAATGTCTTTTTCCGGGTTTTCCGCTTCCAGAAACAGCATCTGCGCCACGATCAGGTTAGCCATGTGGTCTTCCACCTGGCCAGTCAAAAAGATAACGCGTTCCTTGAGCAGACGGGAATAGATATCAAAAGAACGCTCACCGCGTGAGGTCTGTTCAATAACCATTGGCACCAGAGCCATATGGGGTGCAAAGTTATCTCGTTCGCCACTGTATGACATTTCCGTCTCCTGGATCAAAATTGAAAACACCTGCTGTACTGATTGTAACCTTATGGACGGATTATCAGCCAGTCTCATTCATCGTGATTTCATACTTATGGGGTTCACATTGCCCTATTTCAAGCATAACAACCTTTTGGTGTTACGCTAACACTGAAAGGGCGTTTTAGCACTCTTCCTGAGCTATTGCTGCGATAAAAAAAACCCGTCGCCGGGGCAACGGGTTTTTTGTTCAAACTTTAAACCGTTGTGGCGAAATTACGCCTGCTGGTTCATCAGTTCGTTGAAAGAGGTCTCTTTTTCGGTCACTTTCGCTTTCGCCAGTACCGCTTCAACAGCCTGCTCTTCCAGGGCAACATTGCGCATGTTGTCCATCAGCTCTTTGTTCTTACCGTAGAACTCAATCACTTCTGATGGATCTTCGTAAGCAGAAGCCATCTCTTCGATCAGGCCTTTCACACGCTCTTCGTCAGCTTTCAGCTCGTGGGTGCGAATCACTTCGCCCAGCAGCAGGCCAACAACAACGCGGCGTTTAGCCTGCTCTTCGAACAGCTCGCGCGGCAGTTCCATCGCTTGCTGCTGGTTGCCACCGAAACGCTGTGCAGCCTGACGGCGCAGTACGTCAATTTCGCTGTCGATCAGGGCAGCAGGAACGTCGATCTCGTTCGCTTTTACCAGACCGTCAATGGCCTGAGATTTAACACGGTTACGCACCGCGCCGTTCAGCTCGCGCTCCATGTTTTTACGCACTTCAGCGCGCAGACCGGCAACGGAACCATCTTCCACGCCGAAACGCTTGATGAACTCTTCAGTCAGTTCTGGCAGTTCGCGCTCTTCAACTTTCTTCAGGTTGATGACGAACTTCGCTGCTTTACCTTTCAGGTTTTCAGCGTGGTATTCTTCCGGGAAGGTCACATCAATAGTGAACTCTTCGCCAGCCTTGTGGCCTTTGATGCCGTCTTCGAAGCCTGGGATCATACGACCCTGGCCCATGGCCAGTACGAAGTCAGACGCTTTACCGCCTTCGAACTCTTCGCCATCAACAGAACCGGTGAAGTCGATAGTCACGCGATCTTCAGCGTCAACTGCGCCTTCTTTTTCTTTCCAGTTCGCCTGCTGCTTGCGCAGGGTGTCCAGCATGCCGTCAACGTCTTCGTCAGTCACGGAAACGATCGGTTTTTCAACTTCGATAGATTCCAGACCCTTCAGCTCAACTTCTGGGTACACTTCGAACTCTACAGAGTAGGTGAAATCTTCGCCCTGCTTGTATTCGCCTGGAACGTAGTTCGGCGCGCCGGCTGGATTAATTTTTTCTTTGATGATCGCATCAATAAAATTGCGGCTCATCAGTTCACCCAGCACATCCTGACGCACGGAAGCGCCATAACGCTGAGCAACAACATTCATTGGTACTTTGCCCTTGCGGAAGCCGTCAATACGTACTTTTTTTGCTACGTTGACCAGCTCGCTTTTCACAGCAGTTTCGATGCTGTCAGCAGCGATAGTAATCGTTACACGGCGGCCAAGGCCTTGAGTGGTTTCAACTGAAACTTGCATCTTGTTACCTCAAAAAAATCACAGTGCTCGGTCAACTCTGAATCTGTCTGTTTTACCGGGATGCTCTCATAGTGCAGATTCACATTCCCTGTCGCCAGAATCATGCCGAAGACATTCAATAAGACGCGGCATTATAGCGGCATCACTAAGGGGAGTCGAGAACGGTTGGGGTCAGTTGCTGCGGCTTTTTTCACAAATTAAGGCTATTTTTGGCCTTAAAAACGCACCATACGTTCAAAACTCAGACAAAACAAAACGGCCATAAGGCCGTTTTGACATGATCTGTATGCAACATACTGGAAAATCTCAGGCGGTTGCAAATCCGATTTCTCAGGCTATTGAGCCTGCACCCCTGCATGGCGGGGAGGCGAAAACCGTATCCTGCAACCCTTCCCATTCCTTAATGGTATAGGTATGCAATGCGAGCGCATGTACGGTTGTGGAGAGTTCTTCCGTCAGAGTGCTGTAGATCAGACGATGGCGGTTCAGGAAACGTTCTCCCATGAAGCGATCGCTGACCAGAACCACTTTGAAGTGGCTTTCAGAACCTGCCGGTACGTTATGACGATAGCTTTCGTCGACGACTTCGAGGAACACAGGGTTGAACGCTGCCCTTAATTTTTCTTCTATCTGTTCACGTATCATCATGAAATTACTCCTCCGACAACGCCAGGATGTCACCCATCCCTTTAAATATTAGCCGCTTTTACCGTTTTCATTGCATTCCGACAACAAATATTTAGCTTTCGTCTGATTTTCTCATTCAAACGAATGAAGTTCACTCTAAGGCTCATGCCTTTCATGTCATTCAGACGGAGAAAAACGCCAGGGCGGTTAGTTTTCGGACAAGGCGATGAATTTACATGCGTTGACCACTTCCCCTCGCCGTTAGCGATGTTATGATGGCGGCAATTATTCTCTGTAAATGCTTACGATTCGTTGAGAACCTGAAAATGTTAAAAAAACTCTTCTTTCCGTTGGTAGCACTTTTTATGCTCGCCGGTTGCGCCACCCCGCCAACTACCATTGAGGTTTCACCTAAAATTGCCCTGCCGCAGCAGGACCCAAGCCTGATGGGCATTACCGTCAGCATTAACGGCGCTGACCAGCGTCAGGATCAGGCGCTGGCAAAAGTGACCCGCGACAACCAGCAGGTTACCCTGACCGCATCCCGCGACCTGCGTTTCCTGCTGCAGGAAGTGCTGGAAAAACAGATGACCTCCCGCGGCTATATGATTGGGCCAAGCGGCGCGGTTGATCTGCAGATTATCGTGAACAACCTGTATGCGGACGTCTCTCAGGGTAACGTTCGCTATAACATTTCTACTAAAGCGGACATCGCCATCATCGCTACGGCGAAGAACGGCAACAAGATGAACAAAAACTACCGCGCCAGCTACTCCGTTGAAGGCGCTTTTCAGGCCTCCAACAAAAACATTGCTGACGCCGTCAACAGCGTGCTGACCGATACCATCGCCGACATGGCGCAGGACACCAGCATCCACGACTTCATCAAGCAAAACTCGCGTTAATCCTGCCGGCTGACCCGTCATTACGCCGGGTCGGCCTTATAAGACTATGCCCAGCAATTACTTACGAATTTTTCAGCAGCCCAAATCAGCTATTCTGCTGATCCTGGGCTTCGCCTCCGGTTTACCGCTCGCACTCACTTCCGGCACGCTGCAGGCGTGGATGACCGTCGAGAACATCGATCTTAAAACGATCGGTTTCTTCTCGCTCGTGGGCCAGGCCTACGTATTTAAGTTCCTCTGGTCACCGGTGATGGACCGCTACACGCCGCCATTTTTAGGACGGCGCCGCGGTTGGTTAGTGATGACGCAGGTGCTATTGCTGCTGTCGATTGCCGCGATGGGCTTCCTCGAACCTTCCACGCAGCTGCGCTGGATGGCTGCGCTTGCGGTGGTTATCGCCTTCTGTTCCGCATCGCAGGATATCGTTTTTGACGCCTGGAAAACGGACGTTCTTCCCGCCGAAGAGCGCGGTGCCGGTGCGGCGATCAGCGTGCTGGGCTATCGCCTGGGGATGCTGGTATCCGGTGGGCTGGCGCTATGGCTGGCGGATCGCTATCTCGGCTGGCAGGGTATGTACTGGCTGATGGCCGCCCTGCTTATTCCCTGCATTATCGCTACCCTTTTCGCCCCTGAGCCGAGCGACGTAATACCGGTTCCCCGCACGCTGGAGCAGGCGGTTGCGGAGCCGCTTCGAGACTTCTTTGGGCGTAACAACGCCTGGCTAATCCTGCTGCTGATCGTCCTTTATAAGCTCGGCGACGCGTTTGCCATGAGCCTGACCACCACCTTCCTTATTCGCGGCGTAGGGTTTGATGCGGGAGAAGTTGGGGTGGTGAATAAAACGCTGGGGCTGTTTGCCACCATCCTCGGCGCGCTCTACGGCGGCGTGCTGATGCAGCGTCTTACCCTGTTCCGCGCGCTGCTGATCTTCGGCATCCTTCAGGGGGTGTCAAACGCTGGGTACTGGCTGCTGTCGATTACCGATAAGCATATGATCAGCATGGCCACGGCGGTATTCTTTGAAAACCTCTGCGGCGGTATGGGCACGGCGGCGTTCGTCGCGCTGCTGATGACGCTGTGCAATAAATCATTTTCCGCCACGCAGTTTGCCCTGCTCTCGGCCCTTTCTGCCGTCGGCCGCGTGTATGTCGGGCCGATTGCGGGCTGGTTTGTTGAAGCGCACGGGTGGCCGACATTTTATCTCTTTTCCGTCGTGGCAGCCGTACCGGGGATTTTACTCCTGCTGGTCTGTCGCCAGACGCTGGAATATACCCAGCGCACGGAACAGTTTATTCCACGTACCGAATACCATAGCGCCTATCGGTTCGCACTGCGTCTGCTGATGGTCGGCTGTCTGGCGTTGGCACTCTGGCTTATCGCGCTGATTATCAACGCCTCCACCGCGCTGTCACTTTCGGTGGAACCGCTTCTCCTTGATGTGGGCGCCCTGCTGATTGTCGTGGGGATTGTCACCGGCGGCCTGCTGGATTTCCTGTCATTGCGTAAAACGCATATGACATAGAGAAAAGACGAACGGTTATTTCCCGTTGTAATCACGAAGTGAAATTATAACGGGAAATAACCGACGCTCGCTGAAAATATATTTGTTGTTTTGTGCGGGATAGCTTTCGGAAATTATTGGAGCCTCGGGGCGTTCGCTATTTTTCATTAAACGATTCAGCATCGAGCTGATTAAATTTTCGTTTTTCAATTGTCCTTTTATTGATAATTAATTGTTAATTATTTGTATAAATTTCATAATGGTTATACCAATTGCCCCGTTTAGGGTATGCTAAAAACGCCTTTCGTTATAATGCCCACGCCATGCGGCCTCTGTCTTAGAAATCGACATAATTTGCAACACTTGTGACATGTGCGGCAGAACCCAGTAACACCTTCCTGACACAGCCCTAATGATGTTTACAGTAATGTAACCTTCCCGTAAAATGCCCCCACACTTTAAACGCCACCAGACTCCGTGGAATTGAGGTCGTTAAATGAGACTCGGGAAATACAATAAAAGTTTGGGATGGTTGTCATTATTCGCGGGCACTGTATTACTCAGTGGCTGCGATTCTGCACTACTAGACCCCAAAGGACAGATTGGACTGGAACAACGTTCGCTGATTCTGACGGCATTTGGCCTGATGATGATTGTGGTTATTCCAGCCATTTTGATGGCTGTTGGTTTCGCCTGGAAGTATCGTGCGAGCAACAAAGATGCGAAGTATAGCCCTAACTGGTCACACTCCAACAAAGTTGAAGCTGTGGTCTGGACGGTGCCTATTCTGATCATCCTGTTCCTTGCCGTACTGACCTGGAAAACCACTCACGCGCTTGAGCCTAGCAAACCGCTGGTTCACGATGAAAAACCTATTACCATCGAAGTGGTCTCCATGGACTGGAAATGGTTCTTCATCTATCCAGAGCAGGGCATTGCTACCGTGAATGAAATCGCCTTCCCGGCGAACACTCCGGTTCAGTTCAAAGTGACATCTAACTCCGTAATGAACTCCTTCTTTATTCCGCGTCTGGGCAGCCAGATTTACGCGATGGCCGGTATGCAGACTAACCTGCACCTGATTGCCAATGAAGCAGGCACCTACGACGGTATCTCCGCCAGCTACAGCGGCCCGGGCTTCTCGGGTATGAAGTTCAAAGCTATCGCTACGCCAGACCGCGCAACCTTCGACCAGTGGGTCGAAAAAGCGAAACAGTCTACCAACACCATGTCTGACATGGCGGCGTTCGAAAAAGTGGCGACACCTAGCGAATACAACAAGGTGGAGTACTTCTCTAACGTGAAACCGAATTTGTTCAAAGACGTTATTGGCAAATTTATGGATCACGGCATGAGCATGGACATGACCCAGCCTGAAGGTGAGCACAGCTCGCACGAAGGTATGGAAGGCATGGACATGAGCCACGCGGAAACCGCTCACTAAGGGGCCGAGGAAGAAAATGTTCGGAAAATTAACACTGGATGCAGTGCCCTACCATGAACCGATTATCATGGTTACGGTGGCTGCAATTATCATCGGTGGCGCGGCCTTAGTGGCCTTAATCACTTACTTTGGTAAGTGGAGCTATCTGTGGAAAGAGTGGCTGACCTCCGTCGACCACAAAAAACTCGGCATCATGTACTGCATCGTCGGTATCGTCATGTTAATTCGTGGCTTTGCGGATGCGATCATGATGCGTAGCCAGCAGGCGCTTGCGTCCGCGGGTGAAGCGGGCTTCCTGCCGCCGCACCACTACGATCAGATCTTTACCGCTCACGGCGTTATCATGATCTTCTTCGTGGCGATGCCGCTGGTTATCGGCCTGATGAACGTGGTTGTGCCGCTGCAAATCGGCGCGCGCGACGTTGCGTTCCCGTTCCTGAACAACCTGAGCTTCTGGTTCACGGTTGTCGGCGTTATCCTGGTTAACCTGTCTCTGGGCGTGGGCGAATTTGCTCAGACCGGCTGGCTGGCCTATCCGCCGCTTTCGGGAATTGAGTACAGTCCGGGCGTGGGCGTTGACTACTGGATTTGGGCGCTACAGCTCTCCGGTGTCGGTACCACGCTGACCGGTATTAACTTCTTCGTGACCATTCTCAAGATGCGTGCCCCAGGCATGACGATGTTCAAGATGCCGGTATTTACCTGGGCATCTCTGTGCGCCAACGTCCTGATTATCGCGTCGTTCCCAATTCTGACCGTCACCATCGCGCTGCTGACCCTGGATCGCTATCTGGGCACCCATTTCTTCACGAATGATATGGGCGGCAACATGATGATGTACATCAACCTGATTTGGGCCTGGGGTCACCCGGAAGTGTACATTCTGGTTCTGCCTGTGTTCGGTGTGTTCTCCGAAATCGCGGCGACCTTCTCGCGTAAGCGCCTGTTTGGTTACACCTCTCTGGTGTGGGCAACCGTGTGTATTACCGTGCTGTCGTTCATCGTTTGGCTGCACCACTTCTTCACCATGGGTGCGGGCGCGAACGTAAACGCCTTCTTCGGTATCACCACCATGATTATCGCCATCCCTACCGGGGTGAAGATCTTCAACTGGCTGTTCACCATGTACCAGGGCCGTATCGTGTTCCACTCAGCGATGCTGTGGACCATCGGCTTCATCGTCACCTTCTCCGTAGGTGGGATGACCGGCGTACTGTTGGCGGTTCCGGGCGCTGACTTCGTTCTGCACAACAGCCTGTTCCTGATTGCGCACTTCCACAACGTTATCATCGGCGGCGTCGTCTTCGGCTGCTTCGCTGGCGTAACCTACTGGTGGCCTAAAGCGTTTGGCTTCACGCTGAACGAAAAATGGGGCAAACGCGCGTTCTGGTTCTGGATCATCGGCTTCTTCGTGGCGTTTATGCCGCTGTACGTGCTGGGCTTCATGGGGATGACTCGTCGCCTCAGCCAGCAGATCGACCCGCAGTTCCACCCAATGCTAATGATTGCAGCGGGCGGCGCGGCGCTGATTGCCTGCGGTATCCTGTGCCAGCTGATTCAGTACTACGTGTCTATTCGCGACCGCGATCAGAACCGTGACCTGACCGGTGACCCATGGGGTGGCCGTACGCTGGAGTGGGCAACCTCCTCCCCTCCTCCGTTCTATAACTTTGCCGTTGTGCCGCACATTCATGAGCGTGACGCATTCTGGGAAATGAAAGAGAAAGGCGAAGCGTACAAGCAACCTGAGCATTACGAAGAAATCCACATGCCGAAAAACAGCGGTGCGGGCATTGTGATTGCCGCCTTCGCTACGGTATTTGGTTTCGCAATGATCTGGCACATCTGGTGGCTGGCGATCGTTGGCTTTGCCGGCATCGTCATCAGCTGGATTGTGAAGAGCTTTGACGAGGACGTGGACTACTACGTACCAGTCCGTGAAGTCGAAAAACTGGAAAACCAGCATTTCGATGAGATTTCTAAAGCGGGGCTGAAAAATGGCAACTGATACTCTGGCGCACTCGACTGCCCACGCGCATGAACATGCGCACCACGATACGGGACCGACGAAAGTCTTCGGTTTCTGGATCTACCTGATGAGCGACTGCATTCTGTTCTGCTGTCTGTTCGCGACCTATGCCGTTCTGGTGAACGGCACGGCGGGCGGCCCGACCGGCAAGGACATCTTTGAGCTGCCGTTCGTGCTGGTAGAAACCGCACTGCTGTTATTCAGCTCCATCACCTACGGCATGGCGGCGATCGCCATGTACAAAAACAACAAGAGCCAGGTTGTCTCCTGGCTGGCGTTGACCTGGCTGTTTGGTGCTGGCTTTATCGGGATGGAACTCTATGAATTCCATCACCTGATTGCTGAAGGCATGGGTCCGGATCGCAGCGGCTTCCTGTCCGCGTTCTTCGCGCTGGTCGGTACGCACGGTCTGCACGTAACCTCGGGCCTGATCTGGATGGCGGTACTGATGTTCCAGGTATCCCGTCGCGGCCTGACCAGCACTAACCGTACCCGTATCATGTGCCTGAGCCTGTTCTGGCACTTCCTGGACGTGGTATGGATCTGTGTGTTCTCAGTTGTTTATCTGATGGGGGCGATGTAATGAGTCATTCAAACGATCATGGCGCTTCCCACGGTAGCGTAAAAACCTACATGACAGGTTTCATCCTGTCGATCATCCTCACGGTGATCCCGTTCTGGATGGTGATGAGCGGTTCTGCGTCTAAGCCGGTTATCCTGGGTGCAATCCTGGTAACGGCGGTGATTCAGATTCTGGTGCATCTGGTTTGCTTCCTGCACATGAACACCAAGTCCGATGAAGGCTGGAATATGACCGCCTTTATCTTTACCGTGATTATCATCGCTATCCTGGTAGTCGGTTCCATCTGGATTATGTGGAACCTTAACTACAACATGATGGTTCACTAAGAGCGGCGAGTATGTTTAAGCAATACCTGCAAGTAACGAAACCAGGCATCATCTTTGGCAACCTGATCTCCGTGATCGGAGGGTTCCTGCTGGCCTCGAAGGGCAGCATTGACTACACCCTCTTCGCATGCACGCTGGTTGGGGTGTCACTGGTTGTTGCGTCCGGTTGTGTATTTAACAACTACATCGACATGGATATCGACAAGAAGATGGAAAGGACTAAAAATCGGGTGCTGGTGAAAGGCCTGATCGCCCCTTCCGTCTCGCTGGTGTACGCCACCTTGCTGGGTATTGCTGGCTTTATGCTGCTGTGGTTCGGGGCTAATCCGCTGGCCTGCTGGCTCGCCGTGATGGGGTTCGTGGTCTATGTGGGCGTTTACAGCCTGTATATGAAGCGCCACTCCGTCTACGGCACGCTGATTGGCTCTCTCTCCGGCGCTGCGCCGCCGGTGATTGGCTACTGTGCCGTCACGAACGAGTTCGACAGCGGTGCGCTGATCCTGCTGGCTATCTTTAGCCTGTGGCAGATGCCGCACTCGTACGCCATCGCGATTTTCCGCTTCAAGGATTATCAGGCAGCGAACATTCCGGTGCTGCCGGTCGTGAAGGGCATTTCGGTCGCCAAGAACCACATTACGCTGTACATCATCGCCTTTGCCGTGGCAACGCTGATGCTTTCGCTGGGCGGCTACGCGGGATATAAATATCTCATCGTCGCGGCTGCGGTAAGCGTCTGGTGGCTCGGCATGGCGCTGCGCGGTTACAAAGTGGAAGATGACAAGGTCTGGGCGCGCAAGCTGTTCGGCTTCTCTATCATCGCCATTACCGCTCTGAGCGTGATGATGTCCGTCGACTTTATGGTACCGGACTCGCATAGCCTGCTGACTTACGTCTGGTAAGCCACGTTAAGTGATTAAAAGGGTGCTTCGGCACCCTTTTTTATTCACCAAATCTATTGGTTACGCATGTAATATTTGTTAAATAACCCATTATTTACCCCGTCCCTTCCCCGCACTACACTATGGCCTGCTCTTGAACTGAGGTGGTAATGAACGATTATAAAATGACGCCGGGCGAGCTACGCGCGACCTGGGGCTTAGGGACTGTTTTCTCGCTGCGGATGCTTGGCATGTTTATGGTCCTGCCCGTTCTGACCACTTACGGCATGGCGCTTCAGGGGGCCAGCGAGGCGTTGATTGGCCTGGCGATTGGCATCTACGGCCTGGCGCAGGCCGTTTTCCAGATCCCCTTCGGCCTGCTTTCGGACCGCGTGGGCCGCAAGCCCCTGATCGTCGGCGGGCTGCTTATCTTTGTGCTCGGCAGCGTCATCGCCGCCCTCTCCCACTCCATCTGGGGGATCATTCTTGGCCGCGCGCTTCAGGGCTCCGGCGCCATTGCCGCCGCCGTCATGGCGCTGCTGTCAGACTTAACCCGCGAGCAGAACCGCACCAAGGCGATGGCCTTTATCGGCGTCAGCTTCGGCGTGACCTTTGCGATTGCGATGGTGCTCGGCCCCATCATTACGCATAAGCTGGGCCTGCACGCCCTGTTCTGGATGATTGCCGCGCTGGCAACCGCCGGCATCGCCCTGACGCTGTGGGTGGTGCCGGACAGCAAAAACCACGTTCTTAACCGTGAATCCGGCATGGTGAAAGGCTGCTTTAGCAAAGTCATCGTTGAGCCGCGGCTGCTAAAACTCAACTTCGGCATTATGTGTCTGCACATCCTGCTGATGTCCACCTTCGTCGCCCTGCCCGGCCAGCTTGCCGCCGCAGGTTTCCCGGCCGCCGAACACTGGAAAATTTACCTGGTGACGATGCTGATTTCGTTCGTCTCCGTGGTGCCGTTTATCATCTATGCCGAAGTGAAGCGCAGGATGAAGCGCGTCTTCGTGGGCTGCGTGGCGCTGCTGGTGATAGCGGAAATCGTGCTGTGGGGTTCCGGCCCGCACTTCTGGGAGCTGGTTATCGGCGTCCAGATTTTCTTCCTGGCGTTTAACCTCATGGAAGCCCTGCTGCCGTCGCTAATTAGCAAAGAGTCTCCGGCAGGCTATAAAGGCACCGCGATGGGCATTTACTCCACCAGCCAGTTTCTCGGCGTGGCCATCGGTGGCTCGCTCGGCGGCTGGGTAGACGGGCTATTTGATTCGCAAACCGTCTTCCTGGCGGGCGCTCTGCTGGCGATGGTTTGGCTGCTGGTCTCCAGCACAATGAAAGAGCCGCAGTATGTCAGCAGCCTGCGCGTGGAAATTCCCGAGGACGTCGAAATTGGGGACAACCTTAAGCAGCGTCTGGAAGAGAAAGATGGCGTGAGCGAGGTGCTGGTCGTGCCGGAGGAAAGAAGCGTTTACGTCAAAATCGACAGCAAGGTGACGAACCGCTTTGAGGTCGAGCAGGCGCTAAAAGCCTGAAAAAATGCCCGGTAAACCGGGCATTTTCGTTTTAATCGCGGAAGTTTTTAAACTGGAACGGCTGTCCCAAATCGCCACCGCGCACCAGCGCCATCACGGACTGCAGGTCATCGCGAGATTTACCGGTCACACGAATCTCTTCGCCCTGGATCTGCGCCTGCACCTTCAGCTTGCTGTCCTTGATGAGCTTAACGATTTTCTTCTGCACCGCGCTCTCAATGCCCTGCTTCAGCTTCGCTTCAACGAACCAGGTTTTGCCGCTGTGCACAAACTCTTCAGGCACATCCAGGGACGTCCCTTCAATGCCGCGCTTGAGCAGCTTGGCGCGCAGAATGTCCAGCAGCTGATTGACCTGGAAATCAGACTCGCTCAGCACCTTGATGGTCTTATTCGCGTCGTTCAGCTCAAACGTCGCCTCAACGCCGCGAAAATCAAAACGTGACTCAACTTCACGGCTGGCGTTATCCACGCCGTTGCGTACTTCCTGGATATCAACTTCGGAAACAATATCGAAAGATGGCATCTTTTCTTCTCCCTTCACTTTTGTTGCGTTGCATAATACCCGCAACGAGGCATAACGAGAAGCTTAGCTGACGGCGCTATACTTAGGCCGTAACACCCGGCGCAGTTGCGGGTGAGGAGGAACCATGAAAATTACAGTGCTCGGATGCGGCGCCCTGGGCCAGCTGTGGCTGGCCGCGCTCCGCACGCACGGACACGACGTTCAGGGCTGGCTACGCGTGCCGCAGCCCTATTGCAGCGTGAACTTGATCGCTGAAGACGGAAGCATCTTTAACGAATCGTTGACCGCGAACGATCCCGACTTCCTGGCGCAAAGCGACCTGCTGCTGGTCACGCTGAAAGCCTGGCAGGTTTCAGACGCGGTGAAAGCCCTTGCTGGACAGCTCCCCCCGACGTCGCCCATTTTGCTGCTGCATAACGGCATGGGCACCCTTGATGAGTTAAAAAACATCCGCCAGCCGCTGCTGATGGCGACAACCACCCACGCGGCGCGGCGTGACGGTAATATCATCGTTCACGTCGCCAGCGGCGTGACGCACGTCGGCCCGGCCCGCGAGCGCGAGGGTGACTACAGCTATCTGGCGGACGTTCTGCAAAAAGTCCTGCCGGACGTCGCCTGGCACAACAACATTCTTCCCCAGCTGTGGCGAAAGCTGGCGGTGAACTGCGTTATCAATCCGCTGACGGCCCTGTGGGACTGCCCCAACGGCGCGCTGAAAAACCACCCGCAGGAGATAGCAGCGCTGTGCGCCGAGGTCGCCGCCGTGGTCGAACGTGAGGGCTTACACACCTCGGCAGACGATTTACGCTATTATGTCGAGCAGGTGATTGATAGTACGGCAGAAAATATCTCCTCGATGCTGCAGGACGTTCGGGGATTGCGCCACACGGAAATCGACTACATCACCGGCTATTTGCTAAAGCGCGCCCGCGCGCACGGTATCAGCGTGCCGGAAAACGCCCGCCTGTATGACAGAGTTAAACGTAAGGAGAGTGAATATGAGCGCGTCGGCACTGGTCTGTCTCGCCCCTGGGAGTGAAGAGATGGAAGCGGTCACCACCATTGATTTAATGGTGCGTGGCGGTATTGACGTCACAACGGCCAGCGTCGCCAGCGATGGTAGCCTGGCGATTACCTGCTCACGCGGCGTGAAGATCCTCGCGGATGCGCCGCTGGTTGAAGTGGCAGATGGCGATTACGACATCATCGTGCTGCCCGGCGGCCTGAAAGGCGCCGAATGTTTCCGTGACAGCCCGCTGCTGGTCGAAACCGTCCGCCAGTTCCATCTTTCCGGGCGCATCGTGGCAACCATCTGCGCGGCGGCGGGTACGGTACTGGTGCCGCACGACATCTTCCCGATCGGCAACATGACCGGCTTCCCGGCGCTGAAGGAGACCATTCCGGAAGATCAGTGGGTGGACAAGCGCGTTGTATGGGACCCGCGCGTTAACCTGCTGACCAGCCAGGGACCGGGCACGGCGATTGATTTTGGCCTGAAGATTATCGATCTGGTGGTAGGGCGCGAAAAGGCGTATGAAGTGGCGTCATCGCTGGTGATGGCCGCGGGGATTTATAACTACTACGAGTAATAAAAAGCCGGGTGGCAGCTACGCTTACCCGGCCTACACGAGCTCATCTCTTCGCCCTCTCCCCGTGGGAGAGGGCCGGGATGAGGGCATCAGGCCGCACTCCCCTACAATGAACTACGGGCGATACACCTTCACATTCGCAAAGCCCTGCTCGCGCAGGTAGAGCGCCTGCAGGCGGCTCATCACCCCGCGCTCGCACCAAAGCAGATACGTTTTGCTCTGGTCGAGGTCGCCAAACTTCGTGCTCAGCTTGTAGAACGGCAGGGAAACCACGTCGACGCCTTCAACCTGCAGCGGCTTGTCGTCCTGCTCGTCAATAGAGCGGATATCCAGAATCGCATCGTTCGCGCCGAAACCGCTCACGGTTTCAACTTCGACCACTTCCTGCTCGGTCTGCTGGGCAATCTCGCGGATATCAATGTTGGACGCTTCTTCCACCACTTTATCCAGAATGCTGAAATCGAAGTTCTCTTCTTCCGCCTCGATCTTAGCTTTCACCGCTTTGACGGTCGGGCTTTTTGAGATCACGCCGCAGTATTCCGGCATGGTGCGAGCAAAATCTTCGGTGCCAATTTCGCGCGCCAGATCGATGATGTGCTCTTTATCGTGAGAAATCAGCGGACGCAGGATCAGCGTATCGGACACGTTGTCGATAAGGCGCAGGTTGGTCAGCGTCTGGCTGGAGACCTGGCCCAGCGCTTCACCGGTGACCAGCGCCTGCACGCCGTAGCGCTCGGCCACTTTGGAGGCCGCACGCACCATCATGCGCTTCAGGATGACGCCCATCTGGCCGTCGTCGACCTTCTCAAGGATTTCGCCCACCACGGGCTCAAAGTTGATCGCCACAAAACGCACGCGGTGGGAGCTGCCGAAGCGGTTCCACAGGTAATGCGCCACCTGACGTACGCCGATTTCATGCGCCGCGCCGCCGAGGTTGAAGAAGCAGTAGTGTACGCGGCAGCCGCGACGCATCAGCATATAGCTGGACACGCCGGAGTCGAAGCCGCCGGAGATCAGCGACAGCACGTCTTCCTGTGTGCCGATCGGGAAGCCGCCAATCCCTTCGTAGCGGCCCTTCACCAGCAGCAGGCGATCGTTCTCGATCTCCAGGTTAACGGTGACGTCCGGGTTGGTCAGGCGCACGCGCGCGGATTCAACGTGCTGGTTCAAGCCGCCGCCAACGTAGCGCTCCACTTCAATGGAGCTAAACTCATGCTTGCCGCGGCGCTTCACGCGCACGCAGAAGGTTTTTCCTTCGATCTGGTCGCGGTACTGGACCAGCGCTTTTTCGAAGATGTCATGCATATCGCTGAACGGGACGTCTTCCACTTCCAGAATATGGTGGATGCCCGGAATGCGGGTCAGGGCGTCGCGAATATCAAGACGTTTATTTTCGTCTTTGGCACGCACTTCAACGTGGTCCCAGTGGCGCACCACGGCAAGGGTTTCGTCGTAGTGTTTTAATACGTTACGAATGTTCCCGGTCAGGATCTTAATAAAGCGCAAACGCACAGATTGGCTTTTGATGGTGATTTCAGGGAACAATTTAATGATAAACTTCATGGCGGCAATGTTTCTTAGGCAAGCCCGAAAAGGCTTGTGATGGAAAGAGTACAGCAGCCCACACCCGTGGCTGCATCCAGGCGCGCGAGTATATCACCATTGCGCGTTATTTGCTTCTCCGCCTGAGTCCGTTACCATGACGGGGCAAAAAATAGAAAGAGTCACATTCACTATGCCAAAGAAAAATGACGCACCGGCCAGCTTCGAAACTGCGCTGAATGAACTTGAGCAGATCGTCACCCGTCTTGAAAGCGGCGATCTCCCGCTGGAAGAGGCGCTCAACGAATTTGAGCGCGGCGTACAGCTGGCGCGCCAGGGTCAGGTCAAACTGCAGCAGGCCGAGCAGCGCGTGCAGATCCTGCTGTCCGACAGCGAAGATGCAAAAACAACGCCTTTCACACCGGACGCCGAGTAAAATGGATTTCGCCAACGAGCTTCAGGCGCGCGTGGTTCGCGCCAACGACGCGCTGCGCCGTTTTATCGCGCCACAGCCTTTTCAGAACACTCCACTGGTGGAAGCCATGCACTATGGCGCACTCTTGGGTGGAAAGCGCCTGCGTCCGTTCCTGGTCTATGCGACAGGCAATATGTTTGGCATCAGCGACACCACGCTGGACGCCCCGGCTGCCGCCGTTGAGTGCATCCATGCCTATTCGCTGATCCACGATGATTTACCCGCCATGGACGACGACGATCTGCGCCGCGGCCAGCCCACATGCCATATTAAGTTTGGCGAAGCGAATGCCATTCTGGCGGGCGATGCTCTGCAAACGCTGGCGTTCTCAATCCTGAGCGATGCGCCGATGGTTGAAGTGAACGATCGCGATCGCCTGGCGATGGTGTCCGAACTGGCAATGGCCAGCGGCGTGGCCGGCATGTGCGGCGGCCAGGCGCTCGACCTCGAGGCTGAAGGCCGTCAGGTGAATCTTGAACAGCTCGAGCGCATCCACCGTCACAAAACGGGAGCGCTCATTCGCGCAGCCGTTCGCCTGGGCGCGCTGAGCGCGGGTGAACGGGGGCGTAACGCCCTGCCGATTCTCGACAGATACGCGGAAAGTATCGGCCTGGCATTCCAGGTTCAGGATGACATTCTGGATGTGGTGGGCGATACTGCAACATTGGGTAAACGTCAGGGTGCGGACCAGCAGCTTGGCAAAAGTACCTACCCCGCCCTGCTGGGCCTTGAGCAAGCCCAACGTAAAGCCCGGGACCTGATAGAGGATGCCCGCCAGTCGCTGAATGCGCTGGCCGCGCAATCGCTGGATACCTCGGCACTGGAAGCGCTAGCGGACTACATAATCCAGCGTAATAAATAAACAACCTGTCACGATGAGCCTTTGATGAGTTTTGATATTGCCAAATACCCGACGCTGGCGTTAGTGGATTCCACCCAGGAGCTACGTCTGTTGCCGAAAGAGAGCCTGCCGAAGCTGTGCGACGAACTGCGTCGTTACCTGCTCGACAGCGTTAGTCGCTCCAGCGGACATTTCGCCTCCGGGCTTGGCACGGTTGAGCTGACCGTGGCGCTGCACTACGTCTACAACACGCCGTTCGATCAGCTGATCTGGGACGTGGGTCATCAGGCCTATCCGCACAAAATTCTGACCGGTCGTCGCGACAAAATTGGCACCATTCGCCAGAAAGGCGGCCTGCACCCGTTCCCGTGGCGCGGTGAGAGCGAGTATGACGTCTTAAGCGTCGGCCACTCTTCCACCTCCATTTCAGCCGGGATCGGTATTGCCGTCGCCGCAGAAAAAGAGAACAAGCAGCGCCGCACCGTCTGCGTGATTGGCGACGGCGCGATCACCGCCGGTATGGCCTTCGAAGCGATGAACCACGCGGGCGATATCAAGCCGGACATGCTGGTTGTCCTCAACGATAACGAGATGTCGATCTCTGAAAACGTCGGCGCGCTGAATAACCATCTGGCGCAGCTTCTCTCCGGCAAGCTGTACTCCAGCCTGCGCGAAGGCGGTAAAAAAGTCTTCTCCGGCGTACCGCCGATTAAAGAGCTGCTCAAGCGCACCGAAGAACATATTAAAGGCATGGTGGTGCCGGGCACGCTTTTTGAAGAGCTGGGCTTTAACTACATTGGCCCGGTCGACGGCCACGACGTGCTGGGGCTGGTCTCCACGCTCAAGAACATGCGCGACCTGAAAGGCCCGCAGTTCCTGCACATCATGACCAAAAAAGGGCGCGGTTACGAACCGGCGGAAAAAGATCCGATCACCTTCCACGCGGTGCCAAAATTCGACCCGACCAGCGGCTGCCTGCCGAAAAGCAGCGGCGGCATGCCGAGCTATTCGAAGATCTTCGGCGACTGGCTGTGCGAAACCGCCGCGAAGGACAACAAGCTGATGGCCGTCACCCCCGCGATGCGTGAAGGGTCCGGCATGGTCGAGTTTTCCAAAAAATACCCTGACCAGTACTTTGACGTGGCGATTGCCGAGCAGCACGCGGTGACGTTCGCCGCGGGCCTGGCGATAGGCGGCTACAAGCCAATTGTCGCGATTTACTCCACCTTCCTGCAGCGCGCTTACGATCAGGTGATCCACGACGTGGCGATCCAGAAGCTGCCGGTGCTGTTTGCAATCGACCGCGCGGGCATCGTCGGCGCGGACGGCCAGACGCACCAGGGCGCGTTCGACCTGTCGTTCCTGCGCTGCATTCCGGATATGGTGATCATGACGCCGTCTGACGAAAACGAATGTCGCCAGATGCTGTTCACCGGCTACCACTATCAGGATGGCCCAAGTGCGGTGCGCTATCCGCGCGGCAATGCGGTCGGCGTTGAACTGCAGCCGCTGGAAAAACTGGCGATCGGTAAAGGCCTGTTGAAGCGTCGCGGTGAGAAAGTAGCCATCCTGAACTTCGGCACGCTGATGCCTGAAGCGGCGAAAGCAGCGGAAGCGCTGAACGCAACGCTGGTAGATATGCGCTTCGTGAAGCCGCTTGATGAATCGCTGATTCTAAGCATGGCGGAAAGCCACGAGGTGCTGGTTACCCTGGAAGAGAATGCCATCATGGGCGGCGCGGGCAGCGGCGTAAACGAAGTGCTGATGGCGAACCGCAAAGCCGTTCCGGTGCTTAACCTCGGCCTGCCTGACTACTTTATCCCGCAGGGCACCCAGGACGAAGCGCGCGCGGCGATCGGCCTGGACGCCGCCGGTATCGAAGCCAAAATCCGCACCTGGCTGGACTAATCCCTCCCCTTTTCGCTCCTGCTATGCTTAACGTAATGTTTAAAAGCAGGAGCGAACCATGCAATACAACACATTAGGAAAAACCGATCTCAAGGTGTCCCGACTTTGCCTGGGCTGTATGACCTTCGGCGAGCCTGACCGGGGCAATCACGCCTGGACGCTGCCGGAAGAGAGCAGCCGCCCGATCATCAAGCGCGCCCTCGACGGCGGCATTAACTTCTTTGATACCGCCAACAGCTACTCCGACGGCAGCAGCGAGGAGATCGTCGGCCGCGCCCTTCGCGACTTTGCTCGCCGCGATGAGATTGTCGTCGCCACCAAGGTGTACTTCCCGGTGGGCGACCTGGCCGAGGGCCTGTCCCGCGGGCAGATCCTGCGCTCCATTGACGACAGCCTCCGTCGTCTGAACATGGACTACGTCGACCTGCTGCAAATCCACCGCTGGGATTACAACACGCCGATAGAAGAGACGCTGGAGGCGCTTAACGACGTGGTGAAGGCCGGCAAAGCGCGCTATATCGGCGCGTCGTCTATGCACGCCTCGCAGTTTGCGCAGGCGCTCGATCTGCAAAAACAGCACGGCTGGGCGCGGTTTGTAACCATGCAGGATCATTACAACCTGATCTACCGTGAAGAGGAGCGCGACATGCTGCCGCTCTGCTATCAGGAAGGCGTGGCGGTGATCCCCTGGAGTCCTCTGGCCCGGGGCCGCCTGACCCGCCCGTGGGGCGAAACCACGGCCCGTCTGGTGTCGGATGAGGTGGGGAAAAACCTGTACGAAGGGACGGAAGCCAGCGATGCGCTGATTGCCGAGCGCTTAGCGGGCATTGCGGACGATCTCGGCGCGACGCGCGCACAGGTGGCGCTGGCGTGGCTGCTGAGTAAACGCGGCGTTGCCGCACCGATTATCGGCACCTCACGAGAGGAACAGCTGGATGAGCTGTTAAGCGCCGTAGATATAACGCTGACGCCGGAGCAGATTGCCGAGCTGGAGACGCCGTATCAGCAGCATCCGGTGGCAGGATTTAAGTAAGCTCTTACCCTAACCCTCTCCCAGAGGGCTGAGTAGTCCCCAGAAAAATTTTATTCAGAAGCGATTAAGTTTTTATTAACAGAATAAAGAGCTTACAGCGCCCCCCGGTCCGGCTGAAAATCGCTGAGGCGTTTCCTGCAGGCCGGGGCGAGGCGCAGGGATGCGCCGAGAGGGCGGCTTTACAGGGACGTTGCCTCCGCCCGTCCCCGATAAGCCGGAAGGAATAAGCCGAAGACAAAATTGCCGGGAGCAATTTTGGACAGCACTTGTGCTGGCCCCGAAGGGGGGAGCCCCAGGGATGGGGCGAACAACCTGCGAAGCGGCGATTTTCTCTGCCGGGAGCCCGGATTGTTAAGGAGGCGGCGGTGAGCCTCCTTAACACGTTCACAAGTAATGTGATTTCAGAGTAGCAACGCTCATAAAGTGAACGGAATAACCACCACTGCCGTATGTTCCCCCCTCACCCCGGCCCTCTCCCTCCAGGGAGAGGGGGTATTCGGTGCCAGACTGGAATTTGTGGGGAACCCTCAGCCCAAAGGGAGAGGGAACAAAACCCGCAGGCCGGGTAAGCGCAGCGCCCTCGGCAAAACTTACGCGAAGTGATCGTAACCTTTCCAGTCGAGCGTGACCGGAGCGCCATCACGTACAAACTGCAGCCCTTCACTCTCCGGCATGATTTGCCCAATGCAGGTAAACCGCGCGCCGAGATGGGCCAACGCCACGTCCAGCGTTCCGCGGTTCAGCTCGGGAACCGTAAAGCACAGCTCGTAATCTTCCCCCCCTGAGAGCGCCCAGCGCAGGGCCTGCTCCGGTTCGGCATGGCGCAGCAGTGGCTCTGACAGCGGGAACTGGTCGAGGTCGATACGCGCGCCGACGCCGCTGGCCTTAAGAATATGGCCCAGATCGGAGATCAGCCCGTCGGAAAGATCGATAGCAGAGCTTGCCCGATCGCGCAGCGCCTGGCCGTGAAGAATGCGCGGCGTCGGGCGCAGGTGACGCTTGACCAGATACGCTGCATCGTCCTCGTCTGCTACCGCCAGTCGGTCCTGTAGGATCGCCAGGCCCGCCGCGCTGTCACCCGGCGTACCGGTAACGTAAACCCAGTCACCGGGCTTCGCCCCGGAGCGCTTGAGCGCGCGCCCGACCGGGACGTAACCGTGGATAGCCAGCGTCATCGACAGCGGCCCGGCGGTGGTGTCGCCGCCGATCAGCTGCATGTCGTAGTAGTTAAGCTGGTCAAAGAGCGCGTCGCTGAAGGCTTCAAGCCAGGCTTCATCGACGTTCGGCAAGGTCAACGCCAGCGTTAGCCACGCGGGATCGGCGCCCATCGCCGCCAGATCGCTCACGTTAACGGCGAGCGCTTTGTAAGCCAGATCGGCAGGATCGATATCGGGTAAGAAATGACGACCGCACACCAGCGTGTCGGTGCTGATTGCCAGCGTCTGCTTTTCGGGAATATTGAGAAGTGCGCAGTCATCGCCGATGCCGGTTTCAACGTCGAGACGAGAGGTTCTGACACGGTCAAAATAACGGGCAATCAGGGAAAATTCGCCGCATGCCATACGTTATGCCTCAGCAAATTAAATAAAAAAAACCGGAGCCGCACCGCCGGTTGGGCAATGCGAGGCTCCGGCTTGCGGATCACTTTTTGCGGGGACGGATCGCGGGAGCGGCTTTATCCAGCACGCCGTTGACGAACTTGTGGCTGTCTTCAGCGCCGAAGGTTTTCGCCAGCTCAATCGCTTCGTTGATGGCCACCTTGTACGGCACATCGTCACGCTTGGACAGCTCAAACAGGGCGATACGCAGCACCGCTTTTTCTACCTGACCCAGCTCATCGAGCAGGCGGGACAGGTAAGGCTTCATCAGGCCATCGAGATACGCGCTATTAGTCGCCACTCCCGACAGCAGTTCACGGAAGTACAGAACGTCAACGTCTTTAACGTCCTGTTCTGACAGGAACTGGTACTCAACATCAGCGATGTCGTTTTGGGACAACTGCCAGGAGTAAAGTGCCTGGACGGCACATTCACGGGCGCGGCGACGAGCAGCAGGTTTCACGGAATTCCCCTTACAAAAAATCAGGCCTTAATGGCTTTCAATACATTGATCATTTCAAGCGCGGTCAGCGCAGCTTCTGCACCTTTGTTACCGGCTTTAGTGCCAGCACGTTCGATGGCTTGTTCAATACTTTCGGTGGTCAGCACGCCAAACGCGACAGGAATTTCAGCATCCTGCGCAACGTGTGCCAGACCGTTGCTTGCACCGCCCGCAACGTATTCGAAGTGCGCAGTGCCGCCACGAATAACCGTACCCAGCGCAATCACCGCGTCATATTTACCGGTTTTCGCCAGCGCGCCCGCTGCCAGTGGCAGTTCGTAAGCACCTGGAACCCAAACAACGGTAATGTTGTCATCTTTAACCTGGCCGATACGCTTCAGGGCGTCAATGGCACCTTCCAGCAGGCTGTCGTTGATGAAGTTGTTGAAACGCGCAATGGTGATGGCGACGCGAGCGTCCGGGGTAGCTACAGCAGCTTCAATAATGTTCATACTCTTCCTTTACGGGTTCATTTGGCCCCGCAGGGGGGCGGATTTTATCATAATACTTTGCGCACTGCTTCCCTATTTCGGGAGCAATTACGCTGTCGTTAAATGGAGGCAGACATCCGGACCGACCGGACGAATCTCGCTGAATTTAAGCTGCGGCGCGTCGGCCAGTTTTTCAAGGCCCGGCAGCACAAACAGGCCGCGCGCATCGCTGCCCAGCAGCTTAGGCGCGACGTAGACGAGCAGTTCATCCACCAGCCCGGCCTGAAGCAATGCGCCCGCCAGCGTCGGGCCCGCTTCAACCCAAATGCTGTTCACCTGCTGCTTGCCGAGGAGCATCATCAGCACCACCAAATCGAGATGGCCGTTATGCTCCGGCACCATGATGCTGCGCACGCCGTCCGGCCATCCGCGCGAATCTTCTTTTGTTCGGGCAATCCAGGTTTCCCCCGGCTGCTGAACGATGCGGTGCTCGGGCGTGATGCGGTTCTGGCTGTCAATGATGATGCGCAGCGGCTGGCGCAGGTTTTCCTGCGGATAGAGCGCCTGGGTATCTGCATTGAGTTCGTCCCAGCGCACCGTCATGGCCGGATCGTCAGCTAAAACCGTTTCACTGCTGGTGAGGATAGCATGGCTTTGCGCGCGCAGACGTTGCACATCGCGCCTTGACTGCGGCGACGTGATCCACTGGCTCTCGCCGCTCGCCATCGCCGTGCGGCCATCAAGCGACGCGCCGAGCTTGAGCTGAATGTACGGGAATCCGGTGCGCATGCGCTTCAGGAAGCCTTTATTCACCGCTTCGGCATCGTTCATCATCAGGCCGTGGCTGACGTCGATCCCCGCCTGCTGCAGGCGATACAGGCCGCGGCCCGCCACCTGCGGATTAGGATCCTGCATCGAAGCCACCACCCGCGCGACGCCCGCTGCAATCAGCGCGTCGCAGCACGGCGGCGTGCGGCCGTGATGGCTGCAAGGCTCAAGCGTTACGTAGGCCGTCGCCCCGCGCGCCTTCTCACCCGCCATACGTAAGGCGTGAACTTCCGCGTGAGGCTCGCCCGCGCGATAGTGGAAACCTTCACCGACGATTTCGCCGTCCTTGACGATGACGCACCCCACGTTCGGGTTGGGATGGGTGGTAAAACGGCCGCGCTGCGCCAGCTTCAGCGCACGCGCCATGTAAATCTCATCCTGCATGCGCTTAATCCTGTAGGCGGGCGATCTCTTCGCCGAACTCTTTGATGTCTTCGAAGCTGCGGTAAACGGAAGCAAAGCGGATGTAGGCGACTTTATCGAGTTTTTTCAGCTGTTCCATCACCAGGTTGCCGATCATTTTGCTCGGCACCTCGCGCTCGCCCAGCCCACGAAGATAGGAGCGAATGTGGTTCAGGGCCATCTCGACGTCATCTGCGCTGACGGGGCGTTTTTCCAGGGCCTTGAGCATCCCGCTGCGCAGCTTCTCTTCGTTAAACGGCTCGCGCACGTCGTTGCTTTTCACCACGCGCGGCATCACCAGCTCTGCGACTTCGAAGGTCGTAAAACGCTCGTTGCACACCAGACATTGCCGACGACGGCGTACGGATGACCCTTCACCCACGAGGCGAGAATCAATAACTTTGGTATCCACGGCGGAGCAAAATGGGCAATGCATACGGTATCCCTGGTATCTGGTTGTCTGATTTCTATTTTACCCTGATCTGGGCTGACAACAAAGGAAGAGCTTTTTGAGACAAAGGATCTATACCTGACGGCGCAATACTGCCTACCATTACGCCTATCCGTTACTTCAAGGAAATAAACGCAATGACAAGACGTTATTTACGTATTTTGCTGGTGGGAAGCCTCTTCAGCCTTAGCGCCTGTGCACAGCAAACGGAAGTCCGCGAGATGAAGCAAAGCGTCAGGACGCTGAACTCTGCGATGGAAAAGCTGAATAAAGAAACCGTGAAGATCACCCAGCAGAATGCGCTGAATGCGAAATCCAGCAGCGGCGTTTACCTTCTGCCGGGCGCGAACACGCCTGCCCGCCTGAACAGCCAGATCGGCACGCTTAAAATGTCGCTGGTAAACGTGGCGGCAAACGCTGACGGCACGCGCGCCACCCTGCGGATTCAGGGCGAGTCCAATGACCCGCTTCCGGCCTTCAGCGGCACCGTAGAGTGGGGGCAAATTCAGGGCACAACCGAAAATTATCAGGAAGTGAACGTTAAGAATCAGCTGATCACCGCTCCGGCCAGCGTGCTGGCGCCGAGCGACGTTGATATTCCCGTTCAGCTGAGCGGCCTTACGCCAGAGCAATTAGGCTTTATCCGCATTCACGATATTCAGCCCGCCGCCCGGTAATCCCCTCTTTTAGCGGAGTAGATTGTTACTCCGCTAACATTTTACATCCCGCAAATATTGGCAACATAAATGATTGCCGTTACAATCCCCGCCGTTAAAGTACGCAAACGTGAACGCAATCGATTACGTATGTGAGAGAACTGTGAAACAACACGTATTTTTGTGAGCAAGGATTCCTATAATAGGCTCCGCAGAAACACGAAACATTTAGAAACGCAATTCGCGCATTTTTCACTCCCGGAAGGGAATTTCAATCAGTGGCATGATTATGAAAAAAACATTACTCGCAGCCGGTGCAGCGCTGGCACTTTCCGCCTCTTTCACCGTTAACGCGGCGGAAAACGACAAACCACAGTACCTCTCCGACTGGTGGCACCAGAGCGTTAACGTGGTAGGTAGCTACCACACCCGTTTCGGACCGCAGATCCGCAACGATACCTACCTGGAATATGAAGCGTTCGCTAAAAAAGACTGGTTTGATTTCTACGGCTATATGGATGCACCGGTATTCTTCGGCGGTAACAGCGATGCGAAAGGTATCTGGAACCACGGTTCTCCGCTGTTCATGGAAATCGAACCGCGTTTCTCTATCGATAAGCTGACCGGCACAGACCTGAGCTTCGGTCCGTTCAAAGAGTGGTATTTCGCGAACAACTACATCTACGACATGGGCCGCAACGCGTCCGGTCGCCAGAGCACCTGGTACATGGGTCTGGGTACGGACATCGACACGGGTCTGCCAATGAGCCTGTCCATGAACGTCTATGCCAAGTACCAGTGGCAGAACTACGGTGCCGCAAACGAAAACGAGTGGGACGGCTACCGCTTCAAGGTGAAATACTTTGTGCCAATCACCCAGCTGTGGGGCGGCAACCTGAGCTACATCGGCTTCACCAACTTTGACTGGGGTTCAGACCTGGGCGACAACGACTTCCGCGATCTGAACGGTAAGAAGGCGCGCACCAATGACTCTATCGCCTCCAGCCACATCCTGGCGCTGAACTACGATCACTGGCACTACTCCGTGGTTGCGCGTTACTGGCACAACGGTGGCCAGTGGAACGACGACGCCAGCCTGAACTTCGGCAACGGCGACTTCAGCGTGCGTTCTACCGGTTGGGGTGGTTACCTGGTTGTGGGTTACAACTTCTAATCAGTGCAGGGACCGTGCGGGCTGATGCCCACACCCTGCTCCTCTCCCACAGGGCTGAGGGAACAAACACAAAAAACGGCAACACACGTTGCCGTTTTGCTTTTACCTTGCCGCCCGGCTTTTACTGCTTAACCTTCCGCAAAAAATCAGCCAAAGACCTGTCCGCACTCTCGCTAAAGCGTCTTTCCGTCAATGCTATATTCAAACACCTGTCGAGCCGGAAGCAGCGGTAGTCATCGCGTCGCTCGCACCATGCGGCCAGCAGCCAGTGCTCGCCCCAGAAGAACAGCCCCAGCGGCTGAACCTCGCGCTTTGTGAGCTGCCCGGCCTCATCGCGATAGTGCAGCGCCAGCACGCGCTGGGCGGATATCGCCTGATGGATCACATCAAATCCGCTGCGCGAATGCGGCTGAAGCGCAATGTCCGGTGCGTAGATCCGCGTCTGCTCAGCCTTGCGCCTGCTTTCCTCCGGCAGGATCGCCAGCACCTTCTCCTGGGCAGACTCCAGCTCGCGCGACAGCGATTCGCCTCCCCAGGTTTTGAGCAGGCGGATCGCCACCATCAGCGCCTCAGACTCCTTATTGGTCAGCATCAGCGGCGGTAAATCAAAGCCCGACATCAGCCGATATCCGCTTCCCGCCTCGCCCTCCACCGGCACGCCGGAAAGCGACAGATCGCGGATATCGCGGTAAACCGTTCGCTCGGACACGCCAAGCCGGTCCGCCAGATGCGCTGCCGTTGTCAGACGTCTACCCCGCAGGATCTGCACAATCTGAAACAAACGGTCAGCGCGTCGGGTCATCTGGGTTACTCTCAGGCCGGTTGATGGAGGCCGACGCGATTACCTTCGCTGTCGGTAAACAGAGCTATAGTGCCGATACCGTCCGGCAGCTCTAGCGGGCCAAACACGCACTCACCGCCCGATGCGGCAATGCGATCGAGCGTAGCCGTCAGGCTGTCAGTATGCAGGTAAATAATAGCGCCCTGCGAAGACGGTGTAACGCCGTCAAATTTCGCCAGCGCGCCGCCGGTGGCCGGATCCTCGTGCGGGAAAATCGCCAGCTCAGCCACGTCCATCTTCTCGCGACGCAGCACAACCTGCATCACCGTCTCGTAAAATTTGATGGCGCGATCCATATCTACCACGGGAATTTCAAACCAGTTAATCACACTTTTCATACGTCCTCCTGCCTGTTATTGGGGTTCAGAAGGAGTCTACGACAGGGCTCCTGACAGCATACTGTCAGGAGTGTTTGTCAGGCGCAGGTAAAAAAAATCCCGGTCAACCGACCGGGATTTCAATAACACGCAATTCAACGCCTTACGGCAGAATGGACGGCTGATCCGCCCCTTCTTTCTCAACCTTCTGCTGGAGCAGGTGCTCGCGCTTCATGCCGAGTTTCAGTGCCAGCGCGGACGCGACGTAGATAGACGACGCGGTACCGATAGACACACCGATCAGCATGGTCAGCGAGAAGCCTTCCAGCACCGGGCCACCGAAAAGGAACAGCATCAGGATCACCATCAAGGTGGTACCGGAGGTGATCAAGGTACGGTGCAGCGTCTGGGTCAACGACACGTTAAAGATTTCGTACGGCGTACCGCGACGGATCTTACGGAAGTTTTCACGAATACGGTCAGATACCACGATGCTGTCGTTCAGCGAGTAACCGATAACGGACATCAGGGATGCCACAATCGTCAGGTCAATCTCAATGTGGAACAGCGACAGTATCCCCATGGTGATCACCACGTCGTGCGCCAGGGCGATAACCACACCGGCTGCCAGACGCCACTCGAAGCGGAAACCGACGTAAATCAGGATGGAAATCAGCGCGACCATCAGCGCCATTGCACCGGTCTGCGCCAGGTCCGCCCCCACGCTCGGGCCGACGAACTCAATACGCTTAACCGTTGCATCCTGACGGGTCGTTTCGTTTATAACCTGTACGACCTTGCTGCCCAGCTCCTGGCTGCCGTTAGCATCGTGTACCGGCGGCATACGCACCATGATATCGCGGCTGCTGCCGAAGTTCTGCAGCAGCGGCTCTTCGAAGCCCGCTTTCTGCAGCGACTCGCGCATCTGGTCCATGTCGATCGGTTTTTCCAGGGTGATTTCAATCACCGTACCACCGGTGAAATCGAGACCCCAGTTAAAGCCTTTCACGCCCATAATGACGATGGACAGAATCAGCAGAAAACCTGAAATGCCGAAGGCCCAGTAGTCCCAGCGCATAAAGTCCCAGACTTTACGGCCGTGGTTCAATTGTTCAACAGTATATTCCTGTGCCACAACGCACTCCTCAGATAGACAGCTTTTTGACGCGCTTGCCGCCATACAGCAGGTTCACGATGGCACGGGTGCCGACAATAGCGGTAAACATCGACGTTGCGACACCGATACCGGTAGTAATCGCAAAGCCTTTGATAGCGCCAGTACCCACTGCATACAGGATAAGAACCTTAATCAGTGTTGTTACGTTCGCATCGAAGATGGAGCTGAACGCGCCTTTATAACCTTCTTCAATCGCCTGCTGAACAGAGCGACCGTTGCTCAACTCTTCTTTGATACGCTCGTTTATCAGTACGTTGGCGTCGACCGCCACCGCAAGGGTAAGCACGATACCCGCAATCCCCGGCATGGTCAGCGTCGCCCCCGGCAGCAGGGACATGATGCCGATGATCAGCACCAGGTTGGCGATCAGTGCAGAGGTCGCAATCAGGCCGAACTTCTTGTAGAAGAAGATCATGAAGAGAATGGAGACCACCAGACCGGCCAGACATGCTTCCAGACCTTGCTTGATGTTCTGCATACCCAGGGTTGGGCCGATGGTACGTTCTTCAACGATCTGAATCGGCGCAATCAGCGCACCGGCACGCAGCAGCAGAGAGAGCTGACGGGCTTCGTTCGGGTTGTTGATACCGGTAATACGGAAGCTGTTACCCAGACGGGACTGGATGTTGGCGATGTTAATCACCTCTTCCTCTTTCACCAGCACCGCGCGACCGTTGGCATCTTTCTTACCGCTGTCTTTGTACTCCACGAATAGGGTCGCCATCGGTTTACCGATGTTGTCCTTGGTGAAGTTAGACATGATGTTGCCACCCGCGCTATCCAGCGAGATGTTAACCTGCGGCTGGTTGTATTCGTCCTGGCTTGAAGTGGAGTCGGTGATATGGTCACCGGTCAGGATCACGCGCTTGTACAGCACAACCGGCTGACCTTCACGGGTCTGTTTCACTTCGGAATCGCCCGGAATACGGCCAGAAGCGGCAGCGGACTGATCGACGTTAGTGTTCACCAGACGGAATTCCAGGGTTGCAGTCGCGCCCAGAATCTCTTTCGCCCGCGCGGTATCCTGGATACCCGGCAGCTCTACCACGATACGGTCAGCACCCTGACGCTGTACCAGCGGCTCGGCGACGCCCAGTTGGTTGACACGGTTACGCAGAATATTGATGTTCTGCTGAACGGCATATTCACGCGCTTCGCTCAGGCGAGCATCGGTCATTACCGCGCGCAGCTGATTGCTGCCCTGAGAGGTAATCACCAGATCGCGATGGCGTTGAGAAAGGTAAGTAACGGCCTGATCGCGCGCCGCGCTGTCGCGGAAGGTGATGCTTAAACCGTAGTTATCTTCTTTACGCACGGTGGTGTACGCGATGCCTTTTTCACGCAGATCGCTGCGCAGGCTGTCGATATTCTGTTCCTGCAGCTTGCCGAGTGCGGTATCCATATCCACTTCCATCAGGAAGTGAACGCCACCACGCAGGTCAAGACCGAGTTTCATTGGCTCTGCGTTCAGCGCAGCCAGCCAACGCGGGGTTGCAGGAGCAAGGTTAAGCGCCACGACGTATTTATCACCCAGCACGCCCATCAGCGCTTCACGGGCGCGGAGCTGCGTGTCGGTGGTGTCGAAGCGAGCAAGAATTGCGCCCTCTTCCAGTGCCACAGACTTAGCGGTAATTTTTTCTTCTTGTAACGTTTTCTGGACCTGGATCAGCGTTTGCTCACTGGCGGCGACACCGCGCGCGCCAGTGATTTGAACGGCCGGATCCTCACCATACAGGTTGGGAAGTGCGTACAGCAGGCCGACGATAATCACGACGACCAGCATGATGTACTTCCACAAAGGATAACGGTTTAACACGGCAGTTCCCTTTGGGAAAAGTTGGGATTACAGCGCCTTCATGGTGCCTTTCGGCAGAACGGCGGCTACGAAGTCACGTTTGATGACCACTTCAGTGGTGTCGTTCAGGGCGATAGCAATGTAGCCGCTTTCCGCTACTTTGGTTACGCGACCGACCAGGCCACCGTTAGTCAGCACTTCATCGCCTTTCGCAATGGAGTTCATCAGGTTTTTGTGCTCTTTGGTACGCTTCTGCTGTGGACGCAGGATCATGAAGTAGAAGATCAGACCGAACACAACCAGCATCAGAATCAGAGACATTGGGCTGCCCTGGGCTGGTGCACCTGTTGCTGCTACCGCATCAGAAATAAAAAAGCTCATTCAAATTCCCTCATTATTAAAATTAATCAACGTTCAACGGTGGGACATCACGACCCTGACGTTGGTAGAAATCCGTCACGAAGCTCTCTAATTTACCCTCTTCGATAGCCTTACGTAAACCAGCCATTAAGCGCTGATAATAACGAAGATTATGAATGGTATTGAGACGCGCGCCCAAAATCTCGTTACAACGATCGAGATGATGCAGATACGCGCGAGAATAATGGCGACAGGTATAGCAATCGCACTCGGAATCGAGCGGGCTGGTGTCACTCTTATGCTTCGCGTTACGGATTTTCACCACGCCATCGGTAACAAACAGATGACCGTTACGCGCGTTACGGGTTGGCATTACGCAGTCGAACATATCGATGCCGCGACGTACGCCTTCAACCAGATCTTCTGGTTTACCCACACCCATCAGGTACCGCGGTTTATCGGCCGGGATTTGCGGGCAGACGTGCTCCAGAATTCGGTGCATGTCTTCCTTCGGCTCGCCCACAGCCAAACCGCCGACAGCGTAGCCATCAAAACCTATCTCTACCAGACCTTTAACGGAGATATCGCGTAAATCTTCGTAAACGCTGCCCTGGATAATGCCGAACAGCGCATTTTTGTTCTGCAGGGAGTCAAAACGGTCGCGGCTGCGCTTCGCCCAGCGCAGGGACATCTCCATAGAGCGCTTGGCATAATCCCAGTCCGCCGGATATGGCGTACATTCGTCGAAGATCATCACGATATCGGAGCCGAGATCGTACTGAATCTCCATCGATTTTTCGGGATCGAGGAAAATCGGATCGCCGTTGATCGGGTTGCGGAAGTGCACGCCCTCTTCGGTGATCTTGCGGATGTCGCCCAGGCTGAAGACCTGGAAACCGCCGGAGTCGGTGAGAATAGGGCCTTTCCACTGCATGAAGTCGTGCAGGTCGCCGTGCAGCTTCATGATCTCCTGGCCGGGACGCAGCCACAGGTGGAAGGTGTTACCGAGGATAATCTGTGCGCCAGTGGCTTCAACTTCTTCCGGCGTCATCCCTTTTACGGTGCCGTACGTACCCACAGGCATAAACGCGGGGGTTTCCACCACGCCGCGATCAAACACCAGGCGACCGCGGCGCGCGCGGCCGTCGGTGGTATCGAGTTCAAATTTCATTTTTATTCCTCTGTGCCAGAAAAACAGTCCAACACATTATTCTGGTGCCGCGGAGTTATTCCCCGACACGCTCGTTCAAAGCCTGCGGATTGTACGTGATAAACATCGCGTCACCGTAGCTAAAAAAGCGATATTTTTGTTCTACCGCAGACTTGTAGGCATTCATCGTATGCTGGTAACCCGCAAAGGCGGAAACCAGCATAATCAGCGTCGATTCAGGCAGATGGAAATTGGTCACCAGCGCGTCAATCACTTTGTACTGGTAGCCCGGGTAGATAAAGATCTGCGTATCGCCAAAGAACGGCTCGATAAGATCGGTTTTTGCCGCCTGCGCCGCGCTCTCAAGGGAACGCACGGAGGTGGTGCCTACCGCAACCACGCGGCTGCCGCGCGCCTTCGCCGCCAGCACCGCATCCACAACCTCCTGCGGCACTTCTGCATACTCGGAATGCATGATGTGATCTTCAATGCTGTCCACGCGCACAGGCTGGAAGGTACCGGCCCCGACGTGCAGCGTCACAAACGCCATCTCAACGCCTTTTGCGCGCAGTTTTTCCAGCAAGGGTTCGTCAAAGTGCAGGCCCGCCGTCGGCGCGGCCACCGCGCCAGGCTTCTGGCTATAAACGGTTTGATACAGCTCGCGATCCGCCTCTTCGTCCGGGCGCTCAATGTACGGCGGCAGCGGCATGTGGCCGATGGTATTGAGGATATCCAGCACCGTGCGCTCGTCGTGGAATTCCACTTCAAACAGCGCATCGTGGCGCGCGGTCATGGTCGCTTTGATGCTCTCGTCATCGCCCAGCAGCAGCTCCGCGCCCGGCTTCGGCGCCTTAGACGCGCGAATATGTGCCAGAATACGCTTATCATCGAGCATACGTTCGACCAGCACTTCAATCTTGCCGCCGCTGGCCTTACGGCCAAACAGGCGCGCCGGGATCACGCGGGTGTTGTTAAAGACCAGCAGATCGCCAGGGTTGAGCTTGTCGAGCAAATCGGTGAAAGTACCGTGCGTCAGCGCGCCCGTTGGCCCGTCCAGTGACAGCAGGCGACAGCTGCTGCGCTCAGGCATGGGATAGTGAGCAATCAGGGATTCAGGCAGTTCAAAGGAGAAATCGGCGACGCGCATGACGTATACTCGTGACTTAAAAACAGGCGGCATAGTCTAGTGCTCACACCCTTTTGCTGCAACAACTAGCCGACTTTGGACAGATAAAACGCATGAATTTTCTCGCTCACCTGCATCTCGCCCACCTCGCTGACAGCTCCCTTTCCGGCAATTTGCTGGCCGATTTCGTGCGCGGTAATCCCGCTGAAGCTTATTCCGCGGAGGTGGTTGACGGTATTTTCATGCACCGGCGTATCGACGTGCTGACCGATAACCTGCCGGAAGTGCAGGAAGCCAAAGCGTGGTTCCGTCCGGAAACCCGCCGCGTTGCGCCGATCACGCTCGACGTGATGTGGGATCACTTCCTGTCGCGCCACTGGGCACAGCTGTCGCCGGAGATGCCGCTGCCGGAATTTGTGCGCTACGCCCGCGAGCAGGTCGCCCTCATTCTGCCCGACTCGCCGCCGCGCTTTGTGAACCTGAATAATTACCTGTGGTCGGAACGCTGGCTGGAGCGCTATCGCGAGATGGACTTCATCCAGAACGTCCTGAACGGGATGGCGAGCCGCCGCCCGCGTCTGGACGCGCTGCGCGACTCCTGGCACGATCTGGATGAGCATTATGACGCGCTCGAGACCCAATTCTGGCAGTTCTACCCGCGCATGGTGGCGCAGGCGAAAAATAAAGAACTGTGATGTCGGTTTGATTGATAGGTAAAAGCTGGTGGAACGATTGTCATCACCTCTTTGTCTTATCCATGAACACTCTCTATACTGGCCCGCGTTGCGTTCCAAATAACCTTAGTATCTACAGGAGAATCATATGGTTCTGGTAACTCGTCCGGCTCCGGATTTTACAGCTGCAGCAGTACTGGGCAACGGTGAAATCGTTGAAAACTTCAACTTCAAACAGCACACCAACGGTAAAGCGACCGTTCTGTTCTTCTGGCCAATGGACTTCACCTTCGTTTGCCCGTCTGAGCTGATCGCGTTCGACAAACGTTATGAAGAATTCCAGAAGCGTGGCGTAGAAGTGGTTGGCGTCTCCTTCGACTCTGAATTTGTACACAACGCATGGCGTAACACCCCTGTCGAAAACGGCGGCATCGGTGCGGTGAAATACGCAATGGTTGCGGACATCAAACGCGAAATCCAGCAGGCTTACGGTATCGAGCATCCGGACGCTGGCGTTGCGCTGCGCGGCTCCTTCCTGATCGATGCGAACGGCATCGTTCGTCACCAGGTCGTGAACGATCTGCCGCTGGGCCGTAACATCGACGAAATGCTGCGCATGGTTGACGCGCTGCAGTTCCACGAAGAGCACGGCGAAGTGTGCCCGGCTCAGTGGGAAAAAGGTAAAGAAGGCATGAACGCGTCTCCGGACGGCGTGGCTAAATACCTGTCTGAGAACGTATCCAGCCTGTAATCGGCACGGTTTACGAAGAAGGCCCGCATATGCGGGCCTTTTTGTTTAGAACGCGAAGCACGAACACCCTAACACGCCCCAGAACGCCTGTTCATCAGACACCGGAATTTCCGACTGGCGCGCAATGCCGTGCGCATGCCCGTGCACGCCGCAGCTGCCAATACACTGATGCATCTGCACCACCGCGCCCACCTTGCTGGCCGCAGGCGGCGCGGAGCGATAGTGCCCCGGCACCTTCACCACCGGTGACCACTCCGGCACGACCGGGATCGGCGGCGGCGACAGCGGGCTAAAGTGCCCGGCGGCATAAACCACCTTGCCATCCACCACCGTCAGTACCGACTCAATGCCCTTAATCTCCTCTTCCGCCACGCTGAAGTAGTCTTTCGACAGCACCACCAGATCGGCAAGCTGCCCTTCAACAATGCGCCCCTTTTTCCCCTGCTCGCTGGAGAACCAGGCGCTGCCTGCGGTCCACAGCTCCAGCGCCACGTCGCGCGGCAGGCGGTTGCCGTCGTCATACATCGCCAGCCCGCCGACGGTGCGCCCAGAGACCAGCCAGTAGAGCGCCGTCCACGGGTTGTAGCTCGCCACGCGGGTCGCATCCGTGCCCAGGCCAACCGGCACGTCCAGCTCCAGCATTTTCGCTACCGGCGGCGTGTGCTTCACCGCCTCTTTGCCGTACCTGTCGACAAAATACTCGCCCTGGAAGGCCATGCGGTGCTGCACCGCAATTCCGCCGCCGAGCGCCTTCACGCGCTCGATGTTGCGCTCGGTAATGGTCTCCGCGTGGTCGAAGAACCAGTGCAGGCCGTTGAACGGAATATCCCGGTTCACCTTCTCGAACACGTCGAGCATGCGGCTGATGGATTCGTCATAGGTCGCGTGCAGGCGGAACGGCCAGCGGTGTTCCACCAGGTGGCGCACCACGCGCTCGAGCTCGTCTTCCATGCCTTCGGGCAGGTCCGGGCGCGGCTGGAGGAAATCCTCAAAGTCCGCCGCAGAGAAGACCAGCATTTCGCCCGCCCCGTTGGCGCGGTAGAAGTCCGTTCCCTGTCCCGGCTTGAGCATATCGGTCCAGCGCTCAAAGTCTTCCAGCTCCTGCTTCGGGCGCTGGGTAAAGAGGTTATAGGCGATACGCACCGTCATCTGCTCTTTGGCGTGCAGTTCGGCGATCACTTCATAATCTTCCGGGTAGTTCTGGAAGCCGCCGCCCGCGTCGATGGCGCTGGTCAGCCCCAGGCGGTTCAGCTCGCGCATAAACTGTCGCGTCGAGTTCACCTGCTGCTCAATCGGCAGCTTCGGCCCTTTCGCCAGCGTTGCATAGAGGATCATCGCGTTGGGTTTGGCGATCAGCATCCCGGTCGGGTTGCCGTGGTTATCGCGTACGATCTCGCCGCCCGGCGGGTTCGGCGTATCTTTGGTGTAGCCCACGGCCTTTAGCGCGGCGCGGTTGAGCAGCGCGCGATCGTAGAGGTGAAGCACAAAGACCGGCGTGTCCGGCGCGGCCTCGTTGAGCTCTTCGATGGTCGGCATCCGGCGTTCGGCGAACTGGAACTCGCTCCAGCCGCCGACCACGCGCACCCACTGCGGTGACGGCGTGCGATCGGCCTGCGCTTTCAGCATCCGCAGCGCATCCACCAGCGAGGGCACGCCTTCCCAGCGCAGCTCGAGGTTGTAGTTCAGCCCGCCACGGATCAGGTGCAGGTGTGAATCGTTCAGGCCGGGGATCGCGGTACTTCCCTTCAGGTCAACGATCTGGGTGCCCTGCGTCGCATAGCTCATGATGCGGTCGTGGTCGCCCGTGGCGAGGATCTTTCCGTTGGCGATGGCCACCGCTTCGGTGAGCGGGTTTTCACGATCGAGGGTGTGGATCTTACCCTTGGTTAAGATCAGTGTGGCAGTTTGAGACATAACGTACTCCTTTGAGCCGAATCAGGCCTTTTTCAGCCATCCGGCGAACAGACGGGTCACGATGGGCATCCACAGCCAGACCACCAGCGCGACCACACAGGCATCGTTAATCAAATGCAGTAATAAAGATCCTTTCAGACCAGGAAGCAGCGCCCCGGTCACCAGCGGCACCACGTTGGTGCTGGGGAAAATCACCAGCAGGGTGATGAGAAACTGCTTCCACTGCTTTGGCTTACGCACGTGCGGCTCGGGCGGGGTAAACCAGAAGGCCGCCTCGGTGCGCACTTCGGTTTTGTCCCCGTCTGCCAGCGCCGGTTCAATCTCTTTCACCAGCGCGTTACGGGTTTCAGACTGCGTCCACGCATAGAGGTGTTCGGGGGTATCGAAGCGGATGATCACCGTCCAGAGGGATTGTCCCTCTGACGGGCGAATCACGTTCGCCCCGAGGTGGCCGGGAAATTCCGCCGCGATGGGCATGATTTTCCCCAGCCACTGCTCGTACCGTTCTGCCTGTCCCGGAAGAAGGGTATGGGCGATCACCAGCGTCACATGAGATGTTTGCGCCATAAGGGTTCTCTGGTCATTAACGGGCGGGAGAGCCCCGCCCGGAAAGAATTATGCTTTGCGCTCTGGCGCGCCGTGGACGAGGGTATAGGCATAATCAACGCCCATGCCGTACGCGCCGCTGTGCTCGCGCACCAGGTCCATTACCGCGTCGTAAGTGCCTTTGCGCGACCAGTCGCGCTGGTACTCAAGCAGCACCTGCTGCCAGGTCACCGGCACCGCACCGGCCTGCACCATGCGGTCAATGGCGCGTTCGTGGGCATCCACGGAGGTACCGCCGGACGTATCCGTCACCACGTAAACGTCAAAACCTTCATCAAGTGCCATTAGCGCCGGGAAGGTCAGGCACACTTCGGTCCACAGGGCAGAGATGATGAGTTTTTTGCGGCCCGTTGCTTTGACCGCCGCAACAAACGCGTCATCTTCCCAGGAGTTCATTGAGGTTCGTTCAATCGGCTTCACGTCCGGGTGCACCGCCAGCAGTTCCGGCCAAATATATCCGCTAAAGCTTTTTGTTTCGACTGAGGTATAGATAACCGGCACATCAAATATTTTGCCCGCTTTCGCCAGCGCCACCGTATTATTCTTTAATAACTGACGGTCAATATTTGCTACGCCAAACGACATTTGCGGCTGGTGATCGATAAAAATCAGCGCGGAATTTTGCGGGTCAATCAGTTCACGGATAGACATAAAAGTACCTTTTATCAAGATGTTAAAAGCCAACGATTGTGTGTGCTAAATGAGAAAGGGCCCTGACTGATTAAGCAAATTGAGTATAGCGAGAATTAATTAAGAGGATATTAAAGAAATTTGTCTCCTCTGGTGAATTAAACAGAACAAGATGAAATATATTTTGCAGCAGGCAATAAATACCTGCTGCAATTAGCAGGGTTAATTACCGAACCAAACGGACGCAGAGATCGCAGGTAATGAGAGTATCCCCTCCTGAATTCCCCCTTTCCCTTCTTTGAGCTGCCACGCCTTCACGGCCAGCAGCGGAGAGTGGTCAAGCACCACCTCGCAGGCTTCACCCCGGTTGATCGCCACCAGCACACGCTGCTGGTTATAAACGCGAGCAAACACCACCACGCTATCGTGCGCGTAGACCACCTGGCAGCCGCCGTAGCGCAGGGCCTGGCTTTGCTTGCGCAGCGTCGCCAGGCGCTGATAGAGGCTAAACAGCGTCTTATCCTGCTTCGCCTCGTCCCACGGGAAGGTTTTGCGGCAGAACGGATCGTTATTGCCGTCCAGCCCCACCTCATCGCCGTAATAAATGCACGGCACGCCGGGCCAGGTAAAGAGCCACGTTACCGCCAGCGGCAGGCGCGCGACGTCTTTGCCGAGCAGCGATTTAAACCGCGCGGTGTCGTGGCTATCGAGCTGGTTAAACATCCTCAGCTGCTGCTGATGCGACAGGCTGGCGCGGTAGTTGTCCATCCACGCCATGCAGGTTTCAGCGTCGATAGGGTTGGGATCGTAAGAGATATCGGTGTTCGCGAGGAAGCCCCACAGCGGGAAGGTAAACCCGCGATAGTTCATCGCCGCATCTTCCGCGTCGGCCTGCAGCCACTGCCGCGCGTCGCCGAAGTGTTCGCCGAAAACAAACGCCTCGGGGTTGGCGGCTTTGGCCGCACGGGTAATCGCGGCGACGTGCTGGAGGTTGTTGTGCGCCCCGCCCCCTTCCCCGAGCATATGCACCACGTCCAGCCGCCAGCCGTCCATGCTCCACGGCGCCTTCAGCCAGTGGCGCACGATGCTGTCATCATCGCCGTAGATTTCGTTAACCAGCGTAGGGGACCGGAAATCCAGCTTCGGCAGGCTAGCGTAGCCCAGCCAGTCGAGCGCGCGGCCTTCCTCATCAAAGCTGTACCAGTCGCGCTGCGGCGAGTCCGGGTTGTGACACGCCCCGCGCAGGTGCTGGTTATGGCGGTCAAACCAGGCGTGCGAATCGCCGCTGTGGTTAAACACGCCGTCCAGGATCAGGCGCATACCTTCGCTTTGGGTATTTTCCCGCAGCCGGAGCAGCGCCTCGTCGCCGCCAAACTGCGCGTCCACGCGGCGGTAATCTTCGGTATCGTACTTATGGACGCTCGGCGCCTTAAATACCGGGTTGAGGTACAGCGCGGTAACGCCGAGCTTTTTGAGGTACGGGAGCTTTTCGCTAATGCCGTCGAGATCGCCGCCGTAGAACGTCGAGCCGCCTGCCTGAGCGGTGAGCGGATCGTCCCAGTCCTTCAGAATAATATCGTGGCCCGCCGCGTGGTGGTGGTACACCTTGTCCTGATGCTCCGTGCGTTGAGCGCTTCGCGCAAAGCGGTCCGGGAAGATCTGGTAAAAGACCTGCTCGCTCACCCACTGCGGGCCCGCGTCAGGGTAATCCACGGCAAACTGCTCCAGCCGAGCGGGCGGGAAGCGGCTGAACCCCTGCGGGGTAAACCACAGCTGGCGGCTGTTCCAAAGCAGCTTAAAGCTGTAGCGGCGGCGCGGCTGCCCGCTGCGTAAATCGATGTTTGCCCGCCACGCCGTCACCCCGGGCTGCGGCTGGCTGCGCTGCTTGTGCATTGTTAGCGACGTTTCTTCGTTATCCACGTCGGTGCGAAGCGTCACGCGCTCGGGCTGATTTTCTCCCGCCAGCCAAAGCGTAATCATAAGGTTGTCTTTGTTTTGCTTAACGAATGGGGCAACCGGAAGGTGCCAGGCATTTAACATCACGCATCCCCTTTGATGAAATTGACGCCACCTTGCCACAGGGGAATGAAGGTTAGCTCACCATGACGAAATTTATTGGGGGAGGAGGACGGGGGATGAGGCATCAGTGCGGCCTGATGCCCTCATCCTGCCCCTCTCCCACGGGGAGAGGGGAAAGAGGATTACTGCGCCTGCGCCAGCTGGCGGTCGCGGCGGCGTTTAAACACCCAGCCCACCAGCAGCAGGACGATCCACGCGAAGCCAACGTACAGCGAAATACGGGTATCCGGATGGTAGCCAATCAGCGCGATGATAAACACCAGGAAGATCAGGCCAGCCACGGTGGTAGGCACCCCGCCCGGCACCTTGAACTTCAGCGCTTTTGCCTCTTCCGGGGACAGGCGGCGGCGGAACGCGATCTGCGACAGCAGGATCATAATCCACACCCACACGGTCGCAAACGTTGCCAGCGACGCAATCACCAGGAAGACGTTCTCCGGCATGATGTAGTTCAGATAGACCGAGAACAGCAGCGCGACGGTCATCACCACTACCGTTACCCACGGCGTGCCGCGGCGTGAGGTTTTGGCAAAGACCTTCGGCGCGCTGCCCTGCTCCGCCATGCCGTGCAGCATACGGCCGACGCCGAAGACGTCGCTGTTAATGGCAGAAAGCGAGGCGGTCAGCACCACGAAGTTCAGAATGCTGGCGGCAAAGGCGATGCCCATGTGCTGGAAGGTCAACACGAACGGGCTGCCGTTAGTGCCTACCTGGTTCCACGGATAGATGGACATAATCACAAACAGCGTGCCCACGTAGAACACCAGGATGCGCATCGGTACGGAGTTGATGGCGCGCGGAATGGACTTCTCCGGGTCCTTCGCTTCACCGGCGGTAATGCCGATGATTTCGATCCCGCCGTAGGCAAACATCACCATCTGTAGCGACATCACCATCCCGAGCCAGCCGTTGCTAAAGAAGCCGCCGTTGCTCCAGAGGTTGTGGATACCGGTCGGCTGCCCGCCGTTGCCAATTCCCCAGATGATGATGCCGAAACCGGCAAGAATCATGATGATGATGGTGGCAACCTTAAAGAAGGAGAACCAGAACTCCAGCTCGCCAAACACCTTCACGCTCATCAGGTTGACGGCGCAGATGATCAGCACCACGCTCAGCACCCATATCCAGTGCGGCACGGCGGGGAACCAGACGCCCATGTAGATGCCAAACGCGGTCACATCAGCGATGGCCACGATCAGGATTTCAAAGCAGTAGGTCCAGCCGGTGATGAATCCCGCCAGCGGGCCCAGGTTTTCCTGCGCATAGCGTGAGAAGGAGCTGGCTGACGGGTTATGAACGGACATTTCCCCCAGCGCGCGCATGATGATATACGCCGCCACGCCGCCGATGATGTACGCCAGCAGCACGCTGGGACCGGCCATTTTAATGGCATCTGCCGAGCCATAAAAAAGACCGGTACCGATAGCAGAGCCAAGCGCCATAAAGCGGATGTGGCGCGTGCTCAGTCCACGCTTAAGTTTGTTAGTGCTTTCCATTTAAATCTTGCCATTCAACACGAAAAAAACAAAAAACCACGGGGCCTTAAGCCCCGTGGTTAAACAGTTTGTTGCCGTTGATTAATGGACGTTCGATGCCACCTGACGCCCTGCAGCACGGTCCCAGATAATCGCCAGCACCAGTGCAACAACGGTAGGCATCAGCCAGGCCAGTCCCTGCTCGGACAGCGGCAGACGCTGTGTCCAGGCAGGCAGGATTTCTGCGAATGCTGATGCTTTGATCCCGTCAAGGATACCAAAAATCAGGCTGATAAACATGGCTGGCGCAATAATTCGCGATGAGTTATTCCACCACGGGCGGGTGAAGCTCAGCACCACCAGCACGATGCACGGCGGATAAATCGCCGTCAGCACCGGAATGGAGACCTGGATCAGGTGGCTCAGACCGAGGTTAGACACCGCCATGGAGAAGATGCCGAGGATAAACACCAGCGTGCGGTATGAGAGCGGCAGGTACTGCGCAAAGAACTCTGCGCAGGCGCAGGTCAGGCCAACCGCCGTCACCAGGCACGCGAGGAAGATCAGTACCGCCAGCAGCATGCTGCCCGCGCCGCCGAAGGTGTGCTGCACGTAAGCATGAAGGATTGCCGCACCGTTGGCGTTCTGGTCAACCAGCGTCGCGCTGTCGGAGCCCAGGCGGAACAGCGCCAGATACAGCAGCGTCAGGCCCACGCCTGCCATCAGGCCGGCCCAAATCGTGTAGCGGGTCAGCAGGCGCGCTTCGGTCACGCCACGCGAACGTGCGGCGTTGACGATAACGATGCCAAACACCATCGCCCCCAGCGTATCCATGGTCAGATAGCCGTTCACGAAACCGTTAGAGAACGCGGCGTTCTTATAAGCATCCATCGCATCGCTGATTGGGCCAGCAGGCCAAACGATGGCCGCAACGGCCAGCACGATCAGCGCAATAATTTTCAGCGGTGCCAGGAAGTTACCTACGGTATCCAGCAGCTTGCCCGGATAGAGGGAGACCAGAATCACAATCGCGAAGTAAACCAGGCTGTAGATAAACAGCGGCATCGCGCCATCGCCGGTCAGCGGAGCAATCCCCACTTCGAAAGAAACGGTCGCGGTGCGCGGGGTGGCGAACAGCGGGCCGACGGCCAGATAGCAGACGGTTGCCAGCAGAACGCCAGCCACTTTGCCAATCGGGGTGCTGAGGCTATCTACGCCGCCGCCGACTTTCGCCAGCGCAACCACGGTCAGAACCGGTAGGCCCACGGCAGTAATCAGGAACCCAAACGCAGCCGTCCAGACGTGTTCACCCGCCTGTAAGCCAACCATGGGTGGAAAAATGATGTTGCCTGCGCCAACGAACAGCGCGAATGTCATAAAGCCCAGCGCGATGATGTCACGCGATTTTAAATGATGGGTCATAAAACCTTACTGCCTGTGGATGTGGTGTTGTAAACGTTGAGTTTTTCGCCATCCCTCACGGGACAATACAGCAGAAAATTTGCTCAATTTCAGCGGGATATTCTCCCGTCCTGGCGTGGAGAAGAATAGTTTTTCGATTTACCACGCAAATACAGTCGGTATGACAGTATCAGGTGGGGAATTTAAACGCTTATAACGTTTAAAGGCAAGGAGGGATCGTAAAACCAGAACAATATGCCAGTATGAAAATACAGGCTAGCACAATACGCTAATTATCCGAAAAACCCATGGCTAATCATGCGAACAAAAAAGCATCAACCGTATAAAATTCATCCGCGTTTCGCTTGACCGCAAAGAAAACGGGCCAGCAATCGCTGGCCCGTGGAAAGGTGAGATAACACGCCCGCGGTCAGGCGCTTTTTTTGGCAATTAATCGTTCCGGAATAACGAAGCTAAAGCGCGTGCCTTTCCCCACCGTACTCTGAATTTCCAGGCGTCCTTCATGGTGGTTTACCGCGTGCTTGACGATGGCCAGCCCCAGGCCGCTGCCCCCGGTCTGCCGCGATCGCGCTTTGTCCACGCGATAGAAACGCTCGGTCAGGCGCGGAATATGCTCCGGCGCGATCCCCGGTCCGTTATCCTCGACGCTAAACTCTGCGCCGGCCCCCACGCGCTGCCAGCGCACCACGATCTTCGTCCCCTCGGGCGTATGGTTCACCGCGTTGTACACCAGGTTCGACACGGCGCTTCGCAGCTCATCTTCACTGCCCAGCACCTTCAGGCCGCTGTCGACGTCAAATAGCAGCTCATGACGACTGTGGCTCAGGGTTTGCGCTTCCCGTTCGACCAGGCGAAGCATGACGGGCACGTCAATGGTGTCGTTCAGGGCCAGGGACGGCGCGGCCTCGATTTTTGACAGCGTCAGCAGCTGCTTCACCAGCCCTTCCATGCGGTGCGTTTGCTCGCGCATGGTATGGAGCGCCTTCTCGCGCGGCGCGCCCTCCAGCGTTTGCTCCTGCATCATCTCCAGATAGCCCTGCAGCACCGTCAGCGGCGTGCGCAGCTCGTGGCTGACGTTAGCAAAGAAGTTACGCCGCGCCCCTTCAAGCTGGTGCATTTGCGTCACGTCGCGCGCCACCATCAGCCACTGCCTGTCGCTGTAGGGCATCACGCGGATTTCAAGATGTCGGCCGTTGTTAAGCTTGAGGTTGTGCGGGCGCGTAAAGTCGCGCTTTTTCAGATACAGCGTGAACTCGGGGTAGCGCAGAAGGTTAAGAATATTCTGGCCGTTATCGTCCGGCCAGCGCAGGCCCAGCAGCTGTTGCGCCAGGCCGTTACACCAGAAGATGGTCCCTTCTTCCGTGGTCAGAATGACCGCATCCGGCAGCGACTCCGCGCCGCTACGGAAGCGTTTGATCAGGCTTCCCAGCTCGCGGCGACGCTTTTTATTGCGCATCTGCATCTGGTGCAGACCGTAGAGCAGCGGCTCCCAGCTCCCGCTTCCGGGCGGTGGCGTCATGCTTCTGTCCACCCACAGCCACCAGGAAAGGCGCAGCAGGTTCCAGAAGTGCCAAATCAACAGCCCGGTAACTGACGCCAGCAAAAACCACGGCAGATGACCAAAAATAGCCCCCAGAATAAGGGCCGGAATACAGCATAAGATCAGTTCAAAGACGAGCCTTTTCCATGACAGACGTTCCAGCACGCGTCACACTCCTGTCATTATTCAGAAACGGGTCGAAAAACGATAACCCGTGCCGCGGACCGTCTGCACCATGCGATCGTGGCCGCTCAGTTCCAGCGCTTTACGCAGGCGGCGAATATGCACGTCTACCGTTCGATCTTCGACGTATACGTTAGTGCCCCAGACGTTGTTTAGCAGCTGTTCGCGGCTGTAAACGCGCTCCGGGTGCGTCATAAAGAAATGCAGGAGCTTAAATTCGGTCGGCCCCATATCAAGAGGGCTTTCGCCGGTCATCACGCGGTGCGAGGTTGGGTCAAGGCTCAGCCCCTGCATCTCAATCACCTCTTCCACCGCCATCGGCGAAATGCGGCGCATCACGGCTTTGATGCGGGCAACCAGCTCTTTCGGCGAGAACGGTTTGGTAACGTAATCATCCGCGCCGGTTTCCAGACCGCGCACGCGGTCCTCTTCTTCGCCGCGCGCCGTCAGCATCACCACCGGAATGTCGCGGGTCATCGCTTCGCGCTTAATGTGCTTGATAAACTGTAGCCCAGAGCCGCCGGGCAGCATCCAGTCAAGCAGGATCAGATCGGGCCAGGGTTCATTCAGCTGGTTCACCGCGCTGTCATAATCTTCCGCTTCAACCGGCTGGAAGCCGTTTTGTTCGAGCACGAAGCACACCATTTCACGAATCGGAGCTTCATCTTCTACGACCAGAATACGTCTCGCCATACTTTGCCCTGTCTTCTCTTATTTAAGTTACAAGTGTGTAATGCGGCGCCATTATGCGTCAGATTTATGACAGATTTATGAAAAACATTACCACCATCAATGGCAAACTGTTGTTTTATTACAGCGGTTATTTTCCGCCCCCTGAACGTTTATAATCGCGTTTCCCTTTTATTGCCACGGAACTGTTATGCGCCTACTTCACACCTCGGACTGGCATCTGGGTCAAAATTTTTACAGCAAAAGCCGCGCGGCCGAACACGACGCGTTCCTGCGCTGGCTGCTGAACACGGCTCGGGAGCAGGAGGTGGATGCCATTATCGTGGCGGGCGATATTTTTGATACCGGCCAGCCGCCGAGCTATGCGCGCGAGCTTTATAACCGCTTCGTGGTGAATCTTCAGAAAACGGGCTGCCATCTGGTGATTGTCGCCGGCAACCACGACTCCGTGGCAACGCTGAATGAATCCCGCGATATTCTGGCGTTCCTCAACACGACCGTCGTCGCCAGCGCCGGACACGCGCCGCAGATCCTGAACAAGCGCGACGGCACGCCCGGCGCGGTGCTGTGCCCGGTTCCCTTCCTGCGCCCGCGCGATATCGTGCAAAGCCAGGCCGGGCTTTCCGGCGGTGAAAAGCAGCAGCATCTGCTGCAACGCATTACCGAGTACTATCACCAGCAGTATGCCGACGCCTGCGCCCTGCGCGGCGAACAGCAAATTCCAGTGATTGCGACCGGGCACCTCACCACCGTTGGCGCCAGCAAAAGCGACGCGGTGCGCGACATCTATATCGGCACGCTGGATGCCTTCCCGGCGCAAAATTTCCCCCCAGCGGACTACATCGCACTCGGGCACATTCACCGCGCGCAGGTCATCGGCGGCTGCGAACATATTCGCTACTGCGGATCGCCCATTTCGCTCAGCTTTGATGAAACCGGCAAAGCAAAATCCGTGCATCTGGTGAGCTTCACCGACGGAAAACTCAGCGCCGTCGAGACGCTGGAGGTGCCCGTCACCCAGCCGCTGGCGGTGCTCAAGGGCGATCTTGACGCCATTACCGCCCAGCTTGAGCAATGGCGCGATGCCGCGCTGAATCCGCCCGTCTGGCTGGATATCGAAATCACCACCGACGACTACCTGCACGATATGCAGCGCAAAATTCAGACGCTGACGGAGGATCTGCCGGTGGAAGTGCTGCTGGTGCGCCGCAGCCGCGAGCAGCGCGAGAAAATCCTGTTAAGCGCGCAGCGGGAAACGCTCAGCGAGCTGCGGGTTGAAGAGGTATTTGAACGCAGGCTTTCGCAGGAGGAAATCGACGATGCGAAGCGCGCAAGGCTTAGCGAACTGTTTAGCCATACTCTCCAGGCGCTGAACGACGAGGACGACAACGCATGAAAATTTTGAGCCTGCGCCTGAAAAACCTCAACTCGCTCAAGGGTGAATGGAAAATCGACTTTACCGCAGAGCCGTTTGCCAGCAACGGGCTGTTTGCCATTACCGGCGCGACAGGCGCGGGTAAAACCACCCTGCTGGACGCCATCTGCCTGGCGCTTTACCACGAGACGCCGCGCCTGAATAAGGTCTCCCAGGCGCAAAACGATCTGATGACGCGCGACACCGCCGAGTGCCTGGCGGAAGTTGAATTTGAAGTAAAAGGCATCGCCTACCGCGCGTTCTGGAGCCAGAACCGCGCGCGAAACCAGCCGGACGGCAACCTGCAGGCGCCGCGCGTTGAGCTGGCGCGCTGCGAAGACGGTAAAATCCTCGCGGACAAAGCCAGCGATAAGCTGGAGCAAACCGCCGCGCTCACCGGCCTGGACTACGGCCGCTTCACCCGCTCAATGCTGCTCTCTCAGGGGCAGTTTGCCGCCTTCCTGAATGCCAAACCGAGCGATCGCGCCGAGCTGTTAGAAGAGCTGACCGGCACGGAAATTTACGGCCAGATTTCGGCCATGGTCTTTGAAAAACACAAGGCCGCCCGCAGCGCGCTTGAGATATGCGAAGCGCAGGCCGCGGGCGTGGTGCTGCTTGACGAAGAACAGCAGCAGCAGTTGCAGCAAAGTTTGCAGGCGCTTACTGACGAAGAGAAAATCCTGCTGGCTGAGCAGCAAAACCACCAGAAAGCGTTCCAGTGGCTGACGCGCAGCGACGAGCTGATTCGTGAACAGCAGCGTGCCGCCGCTTCGCAGCAGCAGGCGCAGCAGGCACTGACCGATGCCGCGCCGGAGCTGGCAAAGCTCCAGCTCGCTCACCCCGCCGCCCAGCTGCGCCCGCTGTGGGAGCGCCAGCAGGAGCAAACCACCCGCCTGGCGCAGACCACCCAGGCCATTGCTGAAGTAAATACTCGCTTACTCGATAGAGCAGCGCTTCGCTCGCGTATTCGCAACGCCGCGCTCCGCCATCGGGAGCAGCTTCAGGCCGAGCATACGGCCCTGGCGCAATGGCTGAGCGAGCATGAACGTTTTGGCCAGTGGGGACAGCAGATTGCCGGCTGGCGGGCGCAGTTCGCGCAGCTAAATCGCGATAAACACCAGCTTGCAGCGCAATCGGCGCGCATTGCTGAACTGCGCCAGAAGCTGGCTGAAATGCCGGAGAACGCGCTGACGCTGACGGCGGAGGCCATCACAACGGCAATGGAGCAGCAGGCGCAGTCGCGGGCGCTCCGCCAGCGCCTGACCGCGCTTCACGCGCGCTATCAGCCACTGCAAAAACGGCTGCGCCAGAATGCGGAAAGCGTGCAGAAAGCGCAGGCTGAGCAGGTAAAACTTAACGAAACCCTGAGCCTGCGCCGTCAGCAGTACAAAGAAAAAAATCAGCACTATCAGGATGTTGTTACGCTTTGCGAGCAAGAAAAGACCATCAAGAAACTGGAGGCGGAGCGGTCAGATTTGCAGTCAGGCAAACCTTGTCCGCTCTGTGGTTCAACCACTCATCCGGCCGTCACGGAATACCGGGCGCTGGAGCTGAGCGCCAACCAGCTGCGCCGTGACGCGCTCGCCAAAGAGGTTGCCGCGCTGAAAGACGAAGGGCTGCTGGTGCTCGGGCAGGTGAATGCCCTGACCCAACAGATCCAGCGCGAGACAGAAGACGCTCAGGCGATCTCTCAGGAAGAGCAAGCGCTCACTAAAGAGTGGCTGGAGGTCTGCACCTCCCTGAACATAGCGCTGAACATTCAGGATGATATCGCCCCCTGGATGAACGAGCAGGAGCACTACGAGCGCCAGCTCTATCAGCTCAGCCAGCGCCTGACCCTGCAAAACCAGCTCAATGAGCTGGACGCACAGGCGCACCAGTACCAGCAGCAGCTGACCTCGACGGGCCAGGCGCTGTCGTCCTCGCTCCAGCCGCTGTCGCTTAACGTGCCCGATGAGGGGGCTGAGAGCGTCTGGCTCAGCGCACGCGAAACCGAATATGCCCAATGGCAGGAAAAACAGACCCAGCACGCGGCGATTCAGGAACGTATAAACGCGTTGATGCCCATTCTGGACACGCTGCCGGTCGGCGACGACGCACAAGCCGAAGCGGTGATTCCTGAACACTGGCGCGCGATCCACGACGAGTGCGTGTCGCTGCAAAGCCAGCTCAATACGCTTCAGCAGCAAGAAACGCTGGAGCGCGAACGGCTCCAGCACTCTCAGGCCCAGTTCAGCGCCGCGCTGGACGCAAGCTGCTTCGCCGATCGCGACGCGTTCCTCGCCGCACTGCTGGATGACGATACCCTCCGCCGCCTTGAGCAGCTTAAACAGACGCTCGAGAATCAGCTCCAGCAGGCCACGGCGCTGGCCGGGCAGGCCAATCAGCTGCTTGCCGGGCATCAGACGCTTCGCCCACAGGGGCTGGAGGCCGATGCGCCAGCGCTGCAGGCGACGCTGACGCAGCTGGCGCAAAAACTGCGTGAAAATACCACGCGTCAGGGCGAGATCCGCCAGCAGCTCAAGCAGGACAGCGATAACCGCGCTCATCAGCAGACGCTGATGCAGCAAATTGCGGAGGCTTCACGGCTGGCGGACGACTGGGGATATCTTAACGCGCTCATCGGTTCCAGCACCGGGGACAAATTCCGCAAGTTCGCGCAGGGGCTGACGCTCGATAATCTGGTCTGGCTCGCCAACCAGCAGCTTAACCGCCTGCACGGGCGCTACCTGCTGCAGCGCAAACCGAGCGACGCGCTGGAGCTGGAAGTGGTGGATACCTGGCAGGCCGACGCGGTACGCGATACCCGCACCCTTTCCGGCGGCGAAAGCTTCCTGGTCAGCCTGGCGCTGGCGCTGGCGCTTTCCGATCTGGTGAGCCATAAAACGCGCATTGATTCGCTGTTCCTCGATGAAGGCTTCGGCACGCTGGACAGCGAAACGCTGGATACGGCGCTGGACGCCCTCGACGCGCTGAACGCCACCGGTAAAACCATCGGCGTGATTAGCCACGTTGAGGCGATGAAGGAGCGGATTCCGGTGCAGATCAAGGTGAAGAAAATTAACGGGCTGGGGTACAGCAGGCTGGATAAGGCGTTTGCGGTGGAATAAATGGGGGAATGGTGCGGTCTGATGCCCTCACCCTGGCCCTCTCCCACGGGGAGAGGGTAAAAACACCAAAAACAGCAACTTACGTTGCTGTTTTGCTTTTACCTTGCCTCACCCTGGCCCTCTCCCACAGGGAGAGGGTACAAACATCAAAAACAGCAACTTACGTTGCTGTTTTGCTTTTATTCCGGCCACAGCCACGCAGCGCCGCGCACGCCGCTGGAGTCGCCGTGTACCGCTTTACGGATCGGCGTTTCGCACTCGCCGCCGAACACCCACTGCTTCACCAGGTTCGGCACCGTGGCGTATAGCCGATCCACGTTGCTCATGCCGCCGCCGAGCACAATCACGTCGGGATCGAGAATATTCACCACGTGCGCCAGCGATTTCGCCAGCCGCAGCTCGTAGCGGCTGAGCGCCAGCTCCGCAACCGGATCCTGCTCTTCGACCAGCCGCATAATTTCATTGCCCTTCAGCGGCTGACCGCTCAGGCGGTGGTAGTCGGTCGCGAAGCCGGTGCCGGAGATAAACGTCTCAATACAGCCCTGCTTGCCGCAGTAGCACGGCACTTCCGCGCGGTATTTTAGTTCGTCCTCGTCCATCCAGGGCAGCGGGTTGTGCCCCCACTCGCCCGCCGTGCCGTTGCCGCCGATGTGCGCCCGCCCGCCGAACGCCACGCCCGCACCGCAGCCGGTGCCGATAATCACCGCAAACACGGTCTGCGCGCCGGCCGCCGCGCCGTCGATAGCTTCAGACACCGCCAGGCAGTTCGCATCGTTTGCCAGCCGCACCTCGCGGTTCAGGCGCGCGCTCAGGTCCTTATCGAACGGCTGGCCGTTGAGCCACGTCGAGTTGGCGTTTTTAACCACCCCGGTGTAGGGCGAAATCGATCCCGGTATGCCCATCCCGACGGTGCCCGTCTGCCCCGTCTCCCGCTCCGCCATCTCAACGAGCCGGGCGATCGTCTCGATTGTCTGGCGATAATCATCGCGCGGCGTAGGCAGGCGGTGGCGAAACAGCTGCTCCCCCTGTTCGCTCAGCGCAATCACTTCTGTTTTCGTACCGCCCAAATCAATACCAATACGCACGGGTGACTCCTCATTATCTTGATTATCAACAGAGTAGAAGCACGCTTCCCGATTAGCAATGCAAGGGATGCGACAATTCGTTATCATGCCCGCTGATTTAACGACAAGGCCGTGGAAATTATCATGCTGTGGTTCAAAAATTTGATGGTTTACCGTCTCAGCCGCGACGTTTCGCTGCGTGCAGAAGAGATGGAAAAACAGTTAGCCGCTTACACCTTTTCCCCTTGCGGTAGCCAGGATATGGCGAAAACCGGCTGGGTTCCGCCAATGGGTTCACAAAGCGATGCGCTGACCCACGCCAGCAGCACGGGGCAAATCATCGTTTGCGCCCGTAAAGAGGAGAAGATCCTGCCGACGCCGGTGGTGAAGCAGGCGCTCGAAGCGAAGATCTTCAAGCTGGAAGCCGAACAGGGCCGCAAGCTGAAAAAAACGGAAAAAGACTCGCTGAAAGACGAAGTGCTGCACTCTCTGCTGCCGCGCGCGTTCAGCCGCTTTAGCCAGACGATGATGTGGATCGATACGGTCAACGGCCTGATTATGGTGGACTGCGCCAGCGCCAAGAAAGCGGAAGATACGCTGGCCCTGCTGCGTAAGAGCCTCGGCTCGCTGCCGGTGGTACCGCTGGCGCTGGAAACGCCGATCGAGCTGACGCTGACCGAGTGGGTGCGCAGCGGGACGGCCGCGCAGGGCTTCCAGATCCTCGACGAAGCGGAACTTAAGGCGCTGCTCGAAGACGGCGGCGTGATCCGCGCGAAAAAACAGGATCTGGTCAGCGACGAAATCGCCGTACACATTGAGGCGGGCAAGGTGGTGACCAAGCTGGCGCTGGACTGGCAGCAGCGCATTCAGTTCGTGATGTGCGACGACGGCTCGGTGAAGCGTCTGAAGTTCTGTGATGAGCTGCGCGATCAGAACGAAGATATCGATCGGGAAGATTACGCCCAGCGCTTCGACGCGGACTTTATCCTGATGACCGGCGAGCTGGCGGCGCTGATCCAGAGCCTGGTGGAAGGTCTCGGCGGCGAAGCGCAGAGATAATCGCCCTTCACTCTAACCCTCTCCCCATAGGGGAGAGGGAAAAAATTATTTCAGATATCGGCACAGATAAGAGGTTGGCTCAGCAACCTGTAAATGAAACTCGCTGTGGCCCGGCACGTTGAAAACCTGCCCGGCAGAATAGACCTTCCACTCCGTTTCCCCCGGCAGTAAGACGTTCAGCGCACCGCTGACCACCGTCATTTCTTCCGCTTCCGCCGTACCAAAGGTGTATTCCCCTTCAGCCATAACGCCAACGCTGGCGCGGCCAGTGCTGCTGCTGGTAAAACCAATCGATTTCACTTTACCGGAAAAGTATTCGTTACTCTGAAGCATGGGCTGTCCCTTGTATTTTTAGATAAAAATCCACTATAGGGGCCATGCTTGTAACCTGTCACGCAAAATCATCAGGCCAGCAGCTCGGAGGCCAGGCGGGCCACCAGAACGTTCGATAAAAGTACGGGAACGTCCAGCGCCTTTTGCAAAAGGTCGCGATGGCGCTGGTGAAAACCAAGGCAGTCCAGCATCAAAACATCCGCGCCCGACTCTATCAGCTCGCGCCCTGCGGCAATCAGCTTGGTTTCGCTGTCCCAGAACGGGTTCGCCAGCGCATAGTGCGGCGGATTCGCCAGCGCCTTCCACTTGTTGGCCTGATTATCAATAAGTTCTTCGATTGGCACGATCACCCCAACCTGATGCCCGTCCACGATCGAAGCCACCAGCGGCGGGATGATGCGCATCGGTTCGAGCAGGATCGCATTTCGCGCGACCAGCCCGGTAATCGGAGCCGTGCTCATCAACAAAATGACGTCATAGCGTTGATTATCCAGCACTTCAATCACGCCCTGCAGGGCGCGCTCGATCTTCTGCCGGGAAACGTGCGCCATTTTACCGTCGCTTAACAATGTCGGCAGGGGGTCCTCTCCCGGTTCTATCGCGTAGTCTTCCATGACCTCTTCCCGACTCATCTTGCCGAGCAGGCTCAAATGCGAGATCTGTTGTTCAGAGACATGCTCCGTTAAGAGCGGTAATACTTCGCTTACAGGAACCACCCCGATCGTGAGGATCGCCAATGTTGCCTTCATTTTTTTCGCCTTCAATCACTACCACTGCGTTAACACAGGCACAGGCTCACTACGCTGTACGGTTTTATTTTCAAATAAACAGCAAAAAAGCGTAGCAGCAGATCTCTACAGCGAAGTGTAAAGATCTGGCGGCCTTTCCGAATCTACCTGTAATAACTAAATATTAACCCCTGCTTAACAACACCGATGAGTTAAAAGTGTGATTCAGGCACGGTTGTGACGAATTTAGGATTTCTATCAGGACTTTTCAGGATCTTCGTAGCGCCGCTTGGCGTCCAGCGCTTCCTGCTCGGTTTCATGTTCGCTGATTAGCGAATCGGGCTTAGGGTGATCGGCCCGCAGCTGGTACCAGGTCACGGTCCGATCGGTGCTGCCTTTTTCTACGGTCACGATGCGCGCTTCGCGCGGATAGGGAGGTCTGGTTGGCATAGCTCATCCTTATTTTTTGTCTGAGCTATGAGTATAGACGGCGGCTAGCTGGCGCAGGCTAAAGGCAGGACGGTAATAATCTGATTTACCACTTCCTGCGGCGAAAGAGAGGCATCAACAACATGGTGCGCCGCCTCGCGGTAGAGCGCATCGCGCTCCTCCAGCACGTCGCTGACCTCTTCGCTAATCGGTTTGCCCGTCAGCGTTGGCCGCTGGCCCTCTTCCGGAAACGCCTCAAGGCGGCCCACCAGCGTGTCGACCGGCGCGCAGAGGTAAATCACAATCCCTTTTTCGCGCATGAACTGGCGGTTTTGCTCTGCCAGGATAATTCCACCGCCCGTGGCAATCACGGTTGAAGGCGCGGCAACGGCCTCCAGCGCGGCGGTTTCACGCGCGCGAAAGCTTTCCCAGCCCTCTTTCTCGACAATCTCGGCGATGGTTTCGCCGGCAACCGCCTGAAGCCGGTGGTCGGTATCGACAAACTGGCTTTGGCACGCGCGCGCCAGTTCGAGGCCAACGGTGGTTTTCCCACAGCCGCGGGGGCCAACTAAAAAGATGGGTTGGGTCATAACCAGGTGTTCCCCTTGATGCCGGATGGCTGAAGACTGTAAAGAAATGATTGCAGAAGATGTTGCGCTAACTTTACTGCAAAGCAGCAGGGAAAGACAACCCCGATGCGTCTCACCCTACCATAAATGAAAACAATTATCATTAAGCCGTGCGGCGTTTAACTTCCAGCAGCCATTTATCCAGCTCGGCGGCAAACTGCTGGCGATCCCTTTGGGATAAGGAGTCCGGCCCGCCGGTTTGCACGCCGCTGGCGCGCAGGGTGTCCATAAAATCGCGCATGGTGAGCTTTTCGCGAATGGTGGCGGGCGAGTAGCGTTCACCGCGCGGGTTCAGCGCCGCGGCCCCTTTCTCCAGCACTTCGGCGGCCAGCGGAATGTCTGCCGTAATCACTAAATCTTCCGCGCTGCACTGCCGCACAATTTCGTTATCCGCCACGTCAAAACCAGCCGGAACGCGCATAGAGCGGATAAAGCGGGACGGCGGAACGCGGATATTCTGGTTCGCCACCAGCGTCATCGGCATCTGCACGCGCTCGGCGGCGCGGAATAAAATCTCTTTAATGACATTCGGACACGCGTCCGCATCAACCCAAATCGCCATATTCTCTCCCCTAATGACATTGACGGCTATTGTCGCCTGCTTTTCATTGTTAAGCTATCCATCAGAGATAACGAGGCATAATAACGGAGAAACGTGATGGATAAGAAAATCGGGTTTATCGGCTGCGGCAACATGGGCAAAGCCATTCTCGGCGGCCTGATCGCCAGCGGCCAGGTGCTGCCGGGGCAGATTTGGGTCTATACCCCATCACCGGATAAGGTCGCCGCGCTGCGCGACGAGTACGGCATTAACGCTGCCGAAAGCGCGCAGGAAGTGGCCCAGGTGGCCGACATCGTCTTCGGTGCCGTCAAGCCTAACATCATGATTAAGGTGCTGAGCGAAATAACCTCCAGCCTGAATAAAGAGACGCTGGTGGTTTCCATTGCCGCGGGCGTCACCCTCGATCAGCTGGCCCGCGCGCTCGGGCACGACCGCAAGATTGTGCGCGCCATGCCGAACACGCCGTCGCTGGTCAATGCAGGGATGACTTCCGTCACCCCGAACGCGCTGGTTACGTCCGAAGACGTGGCCGACGTGCTGAATATTTTCCGCTGCTTCGGTGAAGCCGAAGTGATTGCCGAATCGATGATCCACCCGGTAGTGGGCGTCAGCGGCTCCGCTCCCGCGTACGTCTTTATGTTCATCGAAGCCATGGCCGACGCCGCCGTGCTGGGCGGTATGCCGCGCGCTCAGGCCTATAAATTTGCGGCCCAGGCGGTGATGGGCTCCGCCAAAATGGTGCTGGAAACCGGTAAGCATCCGGGCGAGCTCAAGGACATGGTGTGCTCCCCAGGAGGCACAACCATTGAAGCCGTGCGCGTGCTGGAGGATCGCGGCTTCCGTTCGGCGGTGATCGAGGCAATGGAAAAATGCATGGAAAAATCAGAGAAGCTCAGTAAGTCCTGAAGGAAATCATCGGGCGTCAGGCTGCCACTTCGGTGCGGCCACGCCCGGCATTTTTGGCCTTGTACAGGGCAACGTCCGCCGCCTTCAGCCACGCGCGGTAGTGTTCAAACTGGGGCCCCCAGGCGGCAACCCCCACGCTTATCTGCAACCGCTCGCCCGGCGCGCCGGGAAGCGACATATGCTCCAGACGCTCGTGCACGCGTGACATGGCGGCAATCCCGCTTTCGGCCGACGTGCCGGACATGATCACCGCAAATTCGTCGCCGCCGAAGCGGCCGATACAATCCCCGGCGCGCAGCGTCATCTGCAGCTGCCGCGTGATGGCGATAATCGCCTCATCCCCCACGTCGTGCCCCCAGGTATCGTTGATATTCTTGAAGCGATCGATATCGATGAGCAGGATCGTCGCCCCCTGGCGGCTGCGGCGACACGTTTCATACTCGTTGCGCAGAAGCATTTCCCAGTGGCGGCGATTAAAGACGCCCGTCATGCCGTCGCGCGTGCTCATCAGCGCCAGCCGCCGCCGGTGTTCCGCCAGCCGGATTGCCGTTCGGTAGCTTAGCCAGGCAAAGAGTATCGGGTAGCACACCAAAAACGGCAGGGTTAGCCCCCACTCAAGCGGATCGGGAGAGAACGCGCTGACGCTGCCCGCCAGCTGCAGGGTCACCAGCGTTGACAGAACGGTGATGGCAAGCCCGGCGATAAATAACCGGCATCCGCCCGCCCCCATCATGTTCATGGCGATCATCACCACCAGCGCCACCGCTGGCAGGGCGTTCACGCCCATCAGGCCGATCCAGATGCCCGCCACCATCGCGTCCACTTTGAGGTTCAGGATCTCGCGCGCGCAGGGATCGGCCGCGCGGCAGGCTAACTGCCACGCCAGATGCGGCCAGACGAAGGCCCAGCCGACCAGCAGAAGCCACCATCCGCCTGACAGAAAATGGGTGACTAGCACGCTGGCCATAGGGAGAAAGAGCCCCGCCAGCCCAACGATACGCGCCAGCCGGATCCGCCGCGAAAACGGGATGCCGGATCGGTGGGGATCATCCGGAGAAAGGCTGCAGGACCACTCTTCCCGAATGTTCTCATCATTGTCATAAAATTCATCATTCATCATTTTTGGGAATATTCTGAAACAATTTCCCAAATTATAGAGAGGGGGTCTGCGGGGAAAGTATGAAATTTCGGGTGAGCCCCGTCAGGCGCTCACCCGTTCGGACTACGCTTGTTTTTTCAGGCAACCGCTCATGAACTTGCTGCGATCGTCTCCCTTCAGCATCTGCTGCGTGGCCTGAGCGTTACATTCACGCATTCTTTGCTGCTGCGGGGTCAGGCTTTTCTCGCCCGGTTTAGCAGCACCATTTTTGAGGCAGTCGCTCATGTAGGTTTTACGCTCATCCCCTTTCAGCGTTTTCGCGGTTGCCTGTTGGTTACAGGTGCTCATGCGCTGCTGCTGCGGAGTAAGCGTCTTTTCTGCCGCGTGGGCATTCGAGATGAGAAACAGGCCTGAAAGTAGGGTAACCAGTAATGTTGTTTTCATTGCACCATCCTTTTGTGAAGTTCCATCCTAAGTCTGGTTCGTCGCGGAAAAAAAACCACCCGACAGCGCGGATTTCTGCCGGGCGTTTCGCTTACTTCAGGCCGAGGGCCGCCTTCATGGTGTAGAACAGATCCGTCTGATCGGTCAGCCCGACCACGTTGGCCGCGTGAGGGCCATACGCCGCGATGCGCAGCTGCGTGCCGGTGTGTTCCATCGACTCTTCTTCCGAGTTACCGTAGCTCATCACCATCACCGCGCCGTCCTTGGTATTCAACGCCTGCGTCAGGCCAGGGGCTTTAACGTCCGGCGGAACGATCTGGCTGGCGTGGGCGTGGTCAGCGGTGACGATGACCAGCGTATTGCCATCCTTCTTCGCGAACGCGAGCGCTTTTTGCACCGCTTCGTCCAGGTCAACCGTTTCGCCAATCTGGCCGCACGGGTTCGCCGCGTGGTCCTGCTTGTCGATGGAAGCGCCTTCCACCTGCAGGAAGAAGCCTTTTTCATTGTGGCTCAGCAGGGAGATGGCCTTATCCGTCATGTCTGCCAGCGTCGGCACGCTGCCGTCGCGCTTCGGGTTTGGCGTACAGGTCACGGCCGGTTTGTCGAGGTTGCCATGATAAGAGGCTTTCGGCCCTTCCCAGCGCACCGGCATATTGCCGTCCGAGAACAGCCCCAGCACGGGCTTATCCTGATTCGCTTCCGTGATGGCCGCCAGAGACGCCGCGTCGCTGACCATCTGGTAGCCGCGCGCCTGCGCCTGCTCGCGCAGCGTTTTGCCCTGCCACTCGCCCGCCGTCGCGGTTTCCGCGAAGGTTTTTGCCCCGCCGCCCAGCGTCACGTCCGGGCGCGCGTTCAGCAGCTGTTCGGTGATGGAGCCCTTGCCGCCCTTCTCCAGCGCGTTGGTAGGGCATTTTTCGCTGGTGACGGACGGCCCATAGCATTTACGGGACGTAACGTGCGACACCAGCGCTGCCGGGGTGGCATCCTGCAGCTCGGCGGTTGAGACGTTGCCGGTTGCCAGCCCCGCCGCTTTTGCCATTTCAAGGATCGTTTGATGGTCTTTTTCGTGTATATCTACGCCCAGCGCGCCGTTATAGGTTTTTACCCCGGTTGACCACGCCGTAGCGGACGCGGCGGAGTCGGTCACGTAGTCCGGCTTGCCGGTTTTTTTATCCAGCGCATAGTGGGTATATTGCCCGGTCAGCGGCAGCGCATCGATCCCCTTAAAAAAGCCGCCCGCGCCTTCAGCGTAATTTCGCGCGGCCGTGATTTCGGAGTCACCCATGCCGTCGCCGATCAGCAGAATGATATTTTTAGCGGGTTTATCGATTAGCGATGCGCGAATGGCCGCGGTTTGATCTTCTGACAGGCGACGGGCACCGCCCGGCTCGGTGATATCACCTTTTGCGGCGCGATTATCCTGCTGTGGATTATTTGCGGTATCGGCATGAATTACGGGGGTAAATAACAGGGGGATTAAAGCAATGAAAAGTGCGCTCTGTTTCAATTTATTTTCTCCATGTACAAATACATAAAAAATAAAACAGAGCGACTATAGGCAACCTGCATGACATTTCTATGACACGCATTCAGTGTCTTTGAAAGGTTAACTGCGAGGATGCCTTAATAGCTTTTTTACGTATTGTTGCAGCATCTCCGCGTCGTGTGCGGGAACCTGCGGATCGGGCTTTGTACTTTCCAGCGCGCCTTCCACGCTTTGAATGAGCGCATCCTGTTCCTGCTTAGACATGTGTCGCAATAGCGCGGTGACGACAATTTCCAGCGCCTCGACCTGGGCGACCAGCTCTTTTGACTCTTCTTCCTTTTGTGCAAGCTTCAGCAGCAACTCAGCAATGAGGTTTTTCATCGTGCTATTTCCTTATCAGATTTTTCCTGAACTTAGCACTCTCCTTTCGTAATGCAAAGAGAAGAAAAGTATTATCTTATGCAAAAGTGAAGTTAGTTCATAAACCGGATAATTTAATTATCAGCGAAACGTTTTGCTATTATAAAAACCATTATCCCGACATGGGTACATTCTCATCCGGTAGCCCACATTTAGTTATGAACAACAGGGCTACCATAAGAATATATAATATTAACGCTGATATTTTGCCGCCGCGATTTGCCCCCGACGACGCAGCGCAAAGGCGAGCTGGATAATATTCAGCATGACCACCACCGCCGTTGCGGCAAATACCCAGCGGAACCCCGCCATCGCCGAGACGGACGCGCCAATGAGCGGACCGGCAACATTGCCTAAATACATGAAGGACTGGTTATAGCCAAAAATACGCCCGGTGACCTGGTCGCTGGAATATTTCACCAGCAGCGTTTGCACGGCGGGCAGCATAGCACCGTCGGCAAACCCGAGCAGGAAGCGCAGCACGCCCAGCTGGAACGGTGACGTCACGAACGACATCGCAAAGAACAGCACCACCGCAAAAATCAGCGTCGCCATCAGTATTCTCGCCGTACCGATCCTGTCCCCCAGCTTGCCCAGACGCGGGGCGGAAATCAGCGCCGAGACGCCGGGCACGGCGGCAATCATTCCGCTGAGGAACGCGATGTTGTTGCTGTCCGGCGCCATTGATTTGATAAACAGCGCCAGAATGGGCCCCACCGAGCCGTTACAGAGCTGGATCACCATGGTGGTGACAAACAGGCTAATCATCAGGCCGGGGTACGGCAGCGAGGCAAACACCGCCCTGCCGCTCAGGCGTTCGGCTTTACTGACGGTCGGCCTTCCCCCTTCCTTGATCAGAAAGAGCGTGACCAGAAAGCTCACGACCAGCAGGATCGCGGTGATGAAAAACACCGCGCGCAGCCCAACGTGGTCAGCCAGAAAGCCCCCCATCAGCGGGCCGCCAATCACCCCGCTAATTTGCGCCGTGGAGAGCGTGCTGAGCGCCCAGCCGCTACGCTCGCGCGGAACCTGCGAGGCCACCAGCGCCATGGCGTTCGGAATGTACCCGGAGGTTAGCCCCATAATCGCGCGGAGAATAAACAGCTGCCAGACGTTAGTGGCAAACGCCTGTAGGAGTATGGCGATGGCCATGCCCAGCGACGCCCGCAGCAGCATCAGCTTGCGGCCCTTACGGTCCGCCAGGCTGCCCCACATGGGAGAGACGATGGCGGAAACCAAAAACGTTACGCTGAAGGTCAGCCCCGACCACATCGAGAGCGCTTCGTGAGATGACACGCCCAGCTGCGCCACGTACAGCGGCAAAAACGGCAGGATCTGGCTGATGGCAAGTCCGGTAAAGAAACAGCCAAACCAGACGGAGATGAGGTTAACTTTCCAGGATTCCATACGGATTCGGTCTTCGTTTTAAGCAAATTCGCCCACAGATTAGCAAGTTACGTTCGCTAGCGTGGTACCAGAGGTGCGGCTCCGACGACTTTGGCGTTTTATCTTCCCAGTCATCATATTTGTGAAACATGTCACAACTTAACCATTTTCCGGCGGAAGATTATGCTTTACCGGCACGCGCCGAAGCCGCGCATCCCGAGATGAAAATGGTTGGCGTGCGCGGCGTTATAGTTCGGCCCAAGCCCATTCCCGTAATAGCCGCAGCTGGCCGCCAGAAGCGCCTGCAGCCAGGGCTGCGTGCCGGCCGACGTCCATCCGTTAAGGATCGTCACGCGCCGTCCGTTTGCCAGCCGAAAGGCGCTGATATCCAGCGCGTCGGCGGTGGCGTGTTCGCTCAGGCGCGCATCGGGGCGATGATAAATATTTCGGCAGGCAAAGCTGCCCAGATGCTCAATTTGCGCAAGCTCGCTGCCCATATAGGCTCGGGTCAGCGGACGGGCCTGCTGGCTGACAAACAGCGCGGAGCTGAGCGCCAGCGGGCAGCTGGCCAGAAAGCTGCCGCTAAGGGCGACCGGGCCGAAACTGCGCACCCGCACCACGTTGCGCAGCGGGCAAGCGCCGTCGCTGTCCGCAACGGCCTGCGTGCGGATTAGCGCGCGCCGGTTGGCCTGGACCAACAGTTGTTCGCACGCCTCTGGCGTCAGGCGCCTAAGCTTGAACTGCGTGATTTTACCGGGCGGATCGTCGAGCGTAAGCGGCGTGAACGGGTTGTAATAGGACGGCAGCCAGCGGTATCCGACCGCGGCAGCTCCGGCGATTAGCAGAATCATCAGCAGGCTTTTTCCTTTCACTTATCTCCCCCCTTATCGCCTCAAAACATTATGGCAGAAGGCCGCGAAACCCGCAGGGCATCGTGGTATGTTATAGGCTTTTCGTCAGACTGGAAGAGAGTGAAATGGCAAAGCAGCGGGTGGGTATTGTCTTTGGGGGTAAATCGGCGGAACACGAGGTTTCATTGCAGTCGGCAAAAAATATTGTCGATGCGATTGATAAAAACCGTTTCGACGTGGTGCTGTTGGGCATTGATAAGCAGGGCCAATGGCATATCAACGACGCAAGCCAGTATCTGTTAAACGCTAACGATCCGGCGCATATCGCGCTAAATCCTTCCGAAACCAGCGTTGCCACCGTGCCGGGCGTTGCTCAGGGCCAGTTTATCGATGCGGGAAATGCCCGCGCGCTGGCGCAAATTGACGTGGTGTTCCCGATTGTACACGGCACGCTGGGTGAAGACGGCTCCCTGCAGGGAATGCTGCGCATGGCTAACCTGCCGTTTGTCGGTTCCGACGTGCTGGGCTCCGCCGCCTGCATGGATAAAGAGGTCACCAAGCGCCTGCTGCGCGACGCCGGTCTCAACATCGCGCCGTTCGTCACCCTGACCCGCGCCAATCGCGACAGGCACAGTTTTGCTCAAATCAGCGAAAAGCTCGGCCTGCCGCTGTTCGTTAAGCCCGCCAACCAGGGCTCGTCCGTGGGCGTAAGCAAGGTGACCCGCGAAGCGCAGTTCAGCGACGCGGTTCGCCTGGCGTTTGAGTTTGACCACAAGGTGGTGGTTGAGCAGGGAATTAAAGGGCGTGAAATTGAGTGCGCCGTGCTGGGCAACGATTTCCCGCAGGCAAGCACCTGCGGTGAAGTGGTGCTGAACAGCGATTTCTACTCGTACGACACCAAATACATAGACGATAAAGGCGCGCAGGTTGTGGTGCCAGCGGATCTCGATCCGGCCATCAACGATAAGATCCGCGCGATCGCCGTTGAGGCCTATCAGGCGCTGGGCTGCTGCGGAATGGCGCGCGTGGACGTGTTCCTGACGCCGGAAAATGAGGTGGTGATCAACGAAATCAACACGCTGCCGGGCTTTACCAACATCAGCATGTATCCCAAGCTGTGGCAGGCCAGCGGCCTGAGCTACCCGGAACTCATCACCCGCCTGATCGAGCTGGCGCTGGAGCGTCACGCCGCCGACAGCGCCCTGAAAAGCTCCGTCAACGGCTAATCGGCCTTATTTGCCGTTTCCGCCTCGCCCGCTGACGCCTCTTCAGGGCGTCGGCGGATAATAAACCCGGCCAGCCAAAAGCTAATCACCCACGTCACCAGCCCCACGGCATACGTTTGCCAGCCTTTCGCTTCAAACCCCAGCAGGCCGACCACGCCGTTCAGAATAAAGATCAGGCCAATCGCAAAGGCGTAGTAATGCCAGTCACGGCGTAATTTGGAAGTGAGCTTCATGACAACTCCGGCAGGGAAAGAGGGCTATCCTCTCACAGTTTTTCGGCCAGGTCTGTGGCGGATGCGGAAAATCTGAAACGCGACGCAGTTTCACTTAAGTCACCAAATTGTGATGTGCCACAGAATTCGATAATCCAGGAGGATTCCTGACGGCAAATTACCACGATTCTGATATTGACAAATGCTATGACCTGTCACACTCACCCTGTACGACGCCATTCTGAACAGTGCGATTCCGGGAGGTCTTTTATGGCTGATTTCACCTTATCAAAACCGATTTTTGGCGGCAAACACCCCAAAACCTCCACGGCGGGGAACATCGCTTATGCTCTGTTTGTGCTGTTCTGCTTTTGGGCAGGGTCACAGCTGCTGAACGTGCTGGTTCACGCGCCGGGCGTTTATGAACATCTGATGCAGGTTCAGGACAGCGGCCGCCCGCGCGTTGAGATTGGCCTGGGCGTAAGCACCGTGTTCGGGCTTATTCCTTTCCTGTTCGGCTGCGCGGTCCTCGGTGCCATCGCCCTGGTGCTCCGCTTCCGCCGCCCCCGCTGACCTACAGCCCCATACAGCGAGCCCGACGATCGTCCACGCGCTTAGCGAACCACGCGGTGGTCAGATTACGCGTGATCTTCGGGCTCTCAAGTTGAATGCCGGGCAGCATCGCTTTCGGTAACGCTTTCCCGCTCTTCTGCTCCGCAAGCTTAAATACCTGCTGATACAGATCGGTTTTCTCGAACGCCAGGCTATCGCCCTTCTCCAGCTGGCGGCGGATTTCGCTGTTGCTCATCCCAAGCTTCGTGGAAAGCTTACGCACCGCTCGCTCGGTGCTGCCCGCCTCGCTGCTGCCGTAGGCGATCAGATCGCCATCCAGCGCCAGCTTGACGCCGCTCGCGCGGCTGACCGCGTTCTGGAAGGCGGCATTTCGGCTCGCGTACCAGCCGGCGTTAAAGTCCGCGAAGCGGTATAAAGGCTCATCGTAGTTCGCCGGATAGTTCAGCAGGTGATATGTGCCAAACCACAGCCCGCCGCGCAGGGAAAAGACCTCCTGACGCACCGTGCCGTCGATTTTCCACGGATAGCCGTCGGTATGTTTTTCAGCAAACGCGATGCTGACCTGCATCGGGCCGCCGGTGTGCACCGGGTTGAGCGAGCCAAACAGCTTCTGCCCCATCGGCACCATGCCGATAAAATCATCAAAAATGGCGCTCAGCTGCTTCTCGGTTTTCACCGCGTCCAGCCGATCGCTGTAGCTTTTACCGTTTGGCGAGGTGATTTTCAGCGCGGTATGCACCAGGAACACCGGAATGTGCATGGATTCGGCGCGACGGTCGATCTCTTTCCAGGCAATTTTATTCAGGCCGGGCACGGCCGGGTCCGACTGGTACATCGACTCCTGCTGCGCCACCGCCAGCACCGAGCAGATGTTCTCCTCGGTAGGAGCAATCTTCTGGCTTTCGAAGGTTTTTGCTAAGGCATCAGCCCATTCGCTGCGATCCTTGACGCTGGCGGGCATTTTTTGCCGCACCACGCTCGCCACGTCCACGGGCTTCTCGCCCTTTTTGAGCGGCGCGGCGCCCTTATCGGCACAGCCCGCCAGCACGAAGGCGGCAACGAAGGACAGCGGTAACGCGCGGGGTACGGCAAAAGACATAGCAACTCCCTGTTTTAGCTAAAGGTATTGGTTACTTCCTGCAGGTCTTTGTCGTCCAGCTCGCGCTCGAAGCTGCGTAAACGCTTATAGATGGACATCAGCTCGACCAGCGTGGTCCAGGAGCTGATCAGGTACTGGAACGAACTTCTCACCTGATCAAAGACGTTGGTGATTTGGGTCATTAGGCCCAGGGTAATTGTCCCTGCAACTATTGACGGGAACAACAGGACTATTCCAAAAACCGTATCAGCCTGGAGATACAAAATGCGCGCAATATTGAAGTACATATAGTGGAAGTAGAGCTTGAAATAGTTATAGCGTACGTTTTTAAACAGCGCTTTAACCGTTGGCGGCGCGGCGCGGGAGGGATCGTCCTCGCCATACACAAGCTCTTTTCGATAGGCCGCTTCCACGCGCTGGTTTTTGAACTGTAGCCCCGGCAGCTTAATCCCCACAACCGCAAGCATCCCCGTCCCCATAAGAGACCAGACCAGCGCCGCGATAACCAAACCATAGGGTAGATGGCCCACGATCGGAAGTTCAGGCACGTGGGGGGAAAGCGCAATCAGAATGGGTAAAAACGCGATGAGCTTCATCACGGCATTGAGCAAGCTGACCCCCATGTCCTCCAGCGTCGATGCAAAGCGCATGGTGTCTTCCTGAACACGCTGCGCGGCGCCTTCGATATGGCGCAGGCGCTGCCAGTTCGCCATGTAGTATTCGTTCATCGCGGTGCGCCAGCGGAAAACGTAATGGCTCACGAAGAAGTTATTCAGGACCGCGACCGTTACGGCAATCATGGCAATGCCCATAAAGCTCACGAGACCGGCATAGAGTTCACCAATGGGAACCTTATTCGGAGCGCTCAGCGCTTTTTGGATGAGGTCGTAAAACGGAGCATACCAGGCGTTAATCGCAACGCTCACTTCCACCATGAACCAGGTGACGAAAATGATCAGTGCGGATCCTAAAATCGACCAGTACTGCCAGCGGTGCGGAGAGTATTTGAACCAGAACAGGGCAAACAGCCCCACGCACGCGGTGTAGTAGGCGTAAAAGAGCAAGAAGCTTTGCGACCAGAAGCGCGCTGCGCTAATCGGCACGTCGCTCGCGGCGCCGGTGAGGCGCATTAGCCACGCGCCGCCGCCCACCTGCCAGAACAGGACGGCGATCAGTGCCCAAATAAATGCCGACAGGAAAAAAGGCCCCGGCTTTGGGAAAAAAGACGTAAACATATTGCTTCCTTCTTGTTGTTATGGCTGTTGCTGTGTACAACACTTCGCCCTACTTAAAACCTGCCCGAGCCCGTCTCCCGGCCCGGGTAAAATGGTCAGACCCGACGCGTGATTATTAGTTCGTTTTCCCGTTTCGAGAATTGTTTCGGTGCGTTTCAAACGCCATGAGGCTGGAACACCGCGCCCTATCATAAGGCCGACGTCACAAAATGGGAGATGCGTCTTGCGGAAATTGTTTACGTTTACCCATCATTACGTTTTTCTCGCTATGGTTATGTAATTCGGGCCATTGCGCGGAATCGTTTAGTAGTATAAATACCCATTACTTTTCCTGTTCACCTCTATGGATGCATTTCGTTGAAACGTTGTCTGCTTTTTATCGCCGCGCTGTGTGCGGCGAGCGTCGCTCCCGCCCAGGCAGCCCAGCCGCTGACGGCGCCCGCGCTGGCTTCAGATATTGCCGATCGCTACGCCAATCTGATCTACTACGGCAGCGGCGCGACGGGCATGGCGCTGGTCGTGATCGACGGCAATCAGCGTGTGTTTCGCAGCTTTGGCGAAACGCGCCCGGGAAATAACGTCCACCCGCAGCTGGACTCGGTGATCCGCATTGCCTCCATCACCAAGCTGATGACCAGCGAAATGCTGGTGAAGCTGCTCGACCAGGGCGTGGTCAAACTTGACGATCCGCTCAGCAAGTACGCCCCACCGGGCGCGCGCGTCCCAACCTACCAGGGCACGCCGATTCGGCTGGTCAACCTCGCAACCCACACCAGCGCCCTGCCGCGCGAGCAGCCGGGCGGAGCAGCCCATCGTCCGGTATTCGTCTGGCCAACCCGCGAGCAGCGCTGGAACTATCTCAGCACCGCCGCGCTGAAGACCGCCCCGGGCTCGCAGGCGGCCTATTCCAACCTGGCCTTCGATCTGCTGGCCGACGCCTTAGCCTCGGCATCCGGCAAACCGTATACCCAGCTTTTTGAAGAGCAGATTACCCGCCCGCTGGGCATGAAGGACACCACCTTCACCCCGTCGCCGGACCAGTGTAAACGCCTGATGATAGCGGAAAAAGGCGCCAGCCCGTGTAACAACACCCTGGCCGCCGTCGGCAGCGGCGGCGTCTATTCCACGCCGGGCGATATGATGCGCTGGATGCAGCAGTTCCTCTCATCCGATTTTTACTCGCGCAGCCCGCAGGCGGACAGGATGCAGACCCTGATCTACAAGCGCAGTCAGCTAACGCGCCTGGTGGGCATGGACGTGCCGGGTAAAGCGGACGCGCTGGGGCTGGGATGGGTGTATATGGAGCCGAAAGACGGCCGTCCGGGGATCATCCAGAAAACCGGCGGCGGCGGCGGATTTATTACCTATATGGCGATGATCCCCCAGTCAAACGTGGGCGCGTTTGTGGTGGTCACCCGCTCGCCGAACACGCGCTTCGTCAACATGAGCGACGGGGTTAATAATTTAGTCGCCGAACTGAGTGCTAACAAAGCGCAGGTGCTGACGGCCTCTAACCAGAATTAATATTCAGCGGGCAAACGGTTTACGCTGACCAGTTTGCCCCTGCTCATGCTGATGTAATTTCCCTCTCTCAGTGCGGCCAGCACTTCTGCCACTACCGAGCGTGAAATACGTGTGCTTCGCTGAATATGATTCATTACGCCTATTTTAGAGCGCAGATTATCATCCCATGTAGCCATATTAAGCAGCATGGCCCGGATCTGGGCATATGAATTATTGCCAACCAGCTGCATATCGCGCCGCTGCAATAGCCGATTAATCCACAAAATCCAGGTAAAGGCATCCTGCCAAATATTTTCTTCATCAATACGCTGATAGTTTTTTATGGCAGGTAAATAAAACCCGCTACAGGGTGTTCTTGCGACAATATTATATTCGGACGGGTTACCCAGCATATCGGACGTAAGGCCAAATATGAAAGGCGCGGTCGCAATACCGATCAATAATTCATCTGACTGACGATGAACGGCGACAATGCCCGTTTGCAAAACAACGGTGGTAGGAGAATCATCAGCGCAACGATAAGAAAGAATATGGTGCTTAGGTATTGTAAAAGGAATGCCTTCGGGTTTCAGGCACCGTTCAAGCCGGCTTAATTCAGCAAGTGGTTTCGCATCAACGTTCATGCAGACCTCAAGTCATCTGTCTTTTTCGGTTCTATATTATTTTCTCTTGTTACAGTAAAAAGCGGGAGAGACGATCTCTCCCGCTTTTAGATTTACCAGGTGTATTTCACGCCCAGGTTTGCGCCCCAGTTCTGCTCAGCGTCGCCGCCGCCCAGGTAGGTAGCATCGGTGTATGCGCTGAAGTTTTTGGTGAAGCTAAACTGCGTACCCAGCCCCACGCGAACGGCAGAACCTTCCATGCCGTTGTCGATGGTGTCACCGTTGATATTCGCGGTGTTGTCCGCATAGTCATACACGTACGCCAGCTTGAAGTAAGGCGTCAGGGCCTGATCGCCGCCGTAGTTGAAGGTGTAACCCGCATCAACGCCGAGCTCATAGCGCAGGCTGTCGTAAGACTGGCCGTCGATACGCATGTCGTTGTTCAGACGATAATCATCACCCGACTGGAAAAGACCCGATACGGCAGCATAAGGCGTAACGTAGCCAGACAGGTTAGGTTTCCAGTCGTAGCCCAGCTTCAGGCCAAAGCCGACGGCATCGGTAGTGGTATTACCGTCCACGTACTGACCGTTGCTCATGCTCGCAGAGAGGTCGCTGTTGAAGCGGGTATAGTTCAGGGAGCTGTCGAGGAAGACATCGTTCGCAAACTTCGCGGACGCGTAAATCATCGCCGTCTGGCTATCATGATCGACCTGACCGGTACGGTCGCTGACATCGCCTTTCGCGAAGCCAGCTGCGCCACCCACGGTCCACTTCGCGTTGTTACCGTCAATCAGAGTATCAACACCCACCATGATGCCGCTCACGTCCTGATCGTAACTCACCACGCCGTTATCCGCGTCGATGTTACCGCCGAAGTAGCTCACCCACGCGCCGCCGTTATCCGCCAGGCCGTGACGGGCGTTGGTCAGACGAGCCCCCAGCGTATCCTGCTGCAGGTTCCAGATGTTGGTATTCGCAGAAGGAATGCTCAGCGCCATATTGGCCGAGTCGGTCAGCTCTTGCTGCGCCAGCACAACGGTGTCGCCGCGCTGCTGCGCCTCATAGGTATACGCCCCCAGATCGGCCTTGTTGGCTGCGGTAAAGCGAGCGCTGGTGTCCGCGTTATTGTCGTAGACGCGAACGATCTCTCTGTTGTTGTACTCCGCGACGGAACCCGCGCCGGTTGCATCGTCAATACGCACGCTGTAGTTACCCGCAACGTCGCCGTTCACGGCCAGGTGGCCGTCAGAGTTGAGCGCAATCACGCCGTGGTCGTAGTCAGATTTGTAACGGTCGTTGGTGATATAACGCGCGTTGTTCAGATCGCTGTTCAGCACGTAATCGCGGCTGGCAACGTTGAGCACGCCGCCATCGGTGAGCACCATGTTGTGCGTATCTACCTGACCCAGACCCAGCGCCAGCTCGGCATGGTTGTCTACCGTAAGGGTGTTGGCATACAGCTCTGCCGTCTCTTCGGTCAGCGCCGCGCGGCTATAGCTGTCGAGATACAGGCTGTCTGTAGCCACGGCTCCGCTGTCGCCGATATTCAGCGTAGACGCATTGGTCAGGGTGATGGAATCCGCCAGCAGGCCGGAGTTTTCGACGTTGACCTGCGACTGGTTGTTCACCTTCAGCGCGTCAATGTTAGAGGTCTTGCGGGTATCCCATTCTGAGCCGTTATCCAGCGCGACGTTGAACAGGCCGCTTTGGTAGACCTCTTCACCCGCAACGTGGCCGTTGCTGTCGAAGGTAGAATCAGGCCAGATGCTGTTCGGAGACAGGCCGTGCCAGTCAACGTTGCTGTAGCCCTGACCATACATCTGTGAGGTGCCGATGGCATCAACTTTGATGGTCTGCGCTGCACCGACCCACTTACTGCCGTTGGTCAGCGTAACGTCAAGCTTGTCGGTACCGTCCCAGCCGTTGGTGGTTGGGTTGTACACGCCGTCTTCGGTGGTATCGGTCTGCGGATCGCCGTTGACGTAGAAGTTGTTATCAAAGGTGCTGGAGAACAGAATGTCTCCGGTCACGGTTGAACGGTCGAAGGTCGCCGTGGTCTGCATGGCGTTATCAGATGCACCGGCGATAACGATCAGCGCCGCGTCATCCGCGCCCGTGGCGTTCGTTTCGCTATAATCGCTCGGCTTCGCGGTCTGGCCATAGAAGCCGCTGGTGCCCAGATCGCGGTACGCGCCGGACGTCAGCACGGAATCTTTCACCACCACGCTGTTGGTAAAGATGTTGCTGCTGTTGGCAACGCCTTCAACGCCGTCGTAAGGAGTATTATCCAGCTCCTGGTAGCCCTGCGTCAGCGTGATACCCGCAACGTGGGAGTTGTTCTGGATAACGATATCGGACTCTACGTCCAGGGTAATGGCATTCCCAAGACCATAGGTATCAAGGTAATGCGTTTCTGTGGTGTCGCCATTAACGACGTCATACGCGTAGTGTTCGTAGGCATCGTTAATGGTGGAGTGGTCAACCGTCAGGCTAAAACGATCGTACTGAGCATGCTGGGTGCCGTCGGTATCGACGCCATCGGCACACGTCGTGGTCATGCACTCTGACGTAATCATGCCATTAATGGTGCTGTTAGAAATGCTAAGCGCATTTGCACGGCCATTTACGCCATCATCCAGATGGTACGTTGAAATAACACCATTCACCGTGGATTTATTAATCACGGGATAAATATCACCGTCGTGGATGGCATCCGAGTAATTCCAGTCGGCATAACCATAATACCAGGGCGTTGACGCGGTATTATCATATCCAAAAGTATTATATGTCGTACCGGAAATATCTTTCGCATTGGCCTGAGAAGCGATAGCCATAGTGCAGGCTAATGCAAGTTGAGATACAACCAGTTTCTTTTTCCATGTTTGCATTGGGTCATCCCTCCTCAGGGACGTAAGCAAGTTTGTCCATCAATGAATTTGCAATATTTAATTGCGGAGGGAATTATGCAGTTTCATTTCGAAAAGGTTCAATCAATGTTTCTATTTAGTCCGAATCCAGACAAGTAATAGAGATAAACCTTAAAACATTTTCAAAACCGATAATAAGCACGGACAAAAATGCGCAAACGGGAAATAACGTAAAAGTTTTAAGTATAATAATCAGGACGTGAACTTGACCAACCTCTAACTTACCAAATCCCACAGAAAAAATACATAATATATCATTTATTATCCGTGTTACGCGCCCTCTCGTCGCGCGGTAAAAAGGGGTGATCTGAGCCCCTGAGAACGCATATCCATAACGCCCACTTTAGTAAAACACCCCCGCCCATCTTCAGGTACACTAGGGCTCCTTTGTTCCACAAACGTCAGGCATATCATGACCGATTTAATTGCTCGCCCCCGTCGCCTGCGCAAGTCTCCGGCACTTCGCGCTATGTTTGAAGAGACAACGCTCACCTTAAACGATCTGGTGTTGCCGATTTTTGTTGAAGAAGAGATCCACGACTACAAGGCCATCGACGCCATGCCGGGCGTGATGCGCATTCCAGAAAAGCACCTGGCGCGCGAGATTGAACGCATTGCCAATGCGGGTATTCGTTCGGTAATGACCTTCGGCATTTCTCACCACACCGACGCCACGGGCAGCGATGCCTGGAAAGAGGACGGCCTGGTCGCCCGCATGTCCCGCATCTGCAAAGAGGCCGTGCCGGAGATGATCGTGATGTCGGACACCTGCTTCTGCGAATACACCTCCCACGGCCACTGCGGCGTGCTGTGCGACCACGGCGTAGACAACGACGCAACCCTGCTCAACCTGGGCAAGCAGGCGGTAGTTGCCGCCGCCGCGGGCGCTGACTTCATCGCCCCTTCTGCCGCCATGGACGGACAGGTTCAGGCAATCCGCCAGGCGCTGGACGCCGCCGGCTTCACCGACACCGCCATCATGTCCTACTCCACCAAATTCGCCTCCTCCTTCTACGGTCCGTTCCGTGAAGCCGCGGGCACGGCGCTGAAGGGCGATCGCAAAACCTACCAGATGAACCCGCTGAACCGCCGCGAGGCGATCCGCGAGTCCCTGCTGGATGAAGCCCAGGGCGCAGACTGCCTGATGGTGAAACCGGCGGGCGCATATCTGGATATCCTGCGCGATATCCGCGAGCGCACCGAGCTGCCGCTGGGCGCTTACCAGGTGAGCGGCGAATACGCGATGATCAAATTTGCCGCGCAGGCGGGCGCGATCGACGAAGAGAAAGTGATCCTCGAAAGCCTCGGCGCGATCAAGCGCGCGGGTGCAGATCTGATCTTCAGCTACTTCGCGCTGGATCTGGCCGAGAAAAAAATCCTCCGCTAATCTTCACCCGCTGCAATACAACCGACACCCGCTCCTTCTACCGTCTTCGCAAGACGGCAGGAGGAGCCATCATGTTCAGTCTCGATAGCGTTCTTGACGACCTTTGGCCTCGGGCGGGGCCCGCCCCCTGGACGGGCTGGTAGCGACCTGAAGGCAAACCGCACCGAGCAGTCCCCTCGTCCCTTCGGGGAGAGGGGATCACGGCGCACGATAAAAGGGCTTATCCCCCAGAATCGTCGCCCGGTGCATAATCCTGCGCTGCGGCAGGTAGTCCGCGTTGGCATAGTGCTGCGTTACGCGGTTATCCCAAATCGCCAGATCGTTTTCCTGCCAGCGCCAGCGCACCTGAAACTCCGGCTTCGTGATATGCGCGAACAGGAAGCCCAGCAGCGCCTCGCTCTCCTTCTCGCTCACGTCCACGATGCGGGTGGTGAACCCTTCGTTCACAAACAGCGCCTGCTTTCCCGTGACCGGATGGGTACGCACGACCGGATGCAGCAGCGGCGGGTGTTTCGCCACGGCCTCCTGCCAGCGCCGGTGCTCCTCTTCGCTTTTGCGATACTTGTATTCCTGGAATGATTTTTTGAAATCGTGCTCCGCCCGCAGGCCGCTCAGCAGCGCCTGGAACGGCGCGGAGAGCGCCTCAAACGCCGCAATGCCGCTGGCCCACAGCGTGTCGCCGCCGTTTTCCGGCAGCCGCTTTGCCGCCAGAATCGCCCCGGCGGGCGGCGTGTCGATGAAGGTCACGTCCGTATGCCAGTTGTCGTTGTCCGGCGGATTATCGTTATGGGTGTCCAGCACGATGATCTCTTCTACCCCTTCCGCATGCGGGTAGACCGGGTGAATATGCAGATCGCCAAAGCGCATCGCCAGCGCGCGCTGCTGCTGCGGGGTAATGGCCTGCTCGCGCAGAAACACCACCTGATGGCGCAGCACCGCGTGGTAGAGCTGTTCGAACTGGTTATCGTTCAGGGGGCGAGTCACATCCAGGCCGGAAACCTGTGCGCCAATGTACGGCCCCAGCGGGGTGATGGTCAGACGTTCACTCATTGCATTTCTCCATGCCAGGGCGTCAGGCGGCGCTGAAGCGCGCGCAGCCCCAGTTCTAAACCAAAGGCAATCACGGCGATGACCGAGATCCCTGCCAGCACAACGTCAGTCGCCAGGAACTCTCCCGCCGACTGCACCATAAACCCAAGGCCGCGCGTGGCCGCAATCAGCTCCGCCGCCACCAGCGTGGACCAGCCGACGCCGAGCCCGATGCGCAGGCCGGTTAAAATCTCCGGCAGCGCGCCGGGTAAAATGACGAACAGCAATACCTGCGCGCGGCTGGCGCCCAGCGACTGCGCCGCACGAATGCGCACCTGCTGAGCGCTCTTTACGCCCGCCAGCGCCGACATGGCAACCGGGGCGAAAATCGCCAGATAAATCAGCAGGATTTTTGAGGTTTCGCCGATGCCAAACCAGATCACCATCAGCGGCAGATACGCCAGCGGCGGCACCGGGCGGTAAAGCTCAATCAGCGGGTCGAGAATGCCGCGCACCGTCGGGCTGAGCCCCATCGCGATCCCGACCGGCACGCCGATAATCACCGCCGCCAGCAGCGCCACCAGGATGCGCGCCAGGCTTGCGCCGAGGTGCTGCCAGAGCGTGGCGTCCATAAAGCCCTGCGGCCCGGCGATGGCAATCAGCTTTGCCAGCACCTGCCCCGGCGGCGGCAGAAACAGCGGGCTTATCCACGCCTGCGCCGCCACCATCCACCATATCGCCAGCAGCACCAGCAGCGTGCCGACGCTCAGCGTCATTTGACGCGAGAAAGGCCAGCGCAGGGCAAGACGCGCGCGCGGCGTTTTTTCATTGGCTACAAGGCTCATGAGAAGGCCTCCCGCTGCTCAAACACGCGGCCCAAAACGTATTCGCGAAGCGCAATGAAGCGCGGGTCGGACTTGATGCTGCGCACCGGCTCTCCCGCCACGAAGCGGCGGGCAAAATCGAGCGGCAGGCGCTCCAGCACGCGGCCCGGCCCCGGCGAAAGCAGCACCAGCTCGGTCGCCATAAAAACGGCCTCTTCGATGTCGTGGGTGATCAGCAGAACCTGCCTGCCGCCCTCGTGCCACAGGCGCAGGAGCAGGGTTTGCATCTGCTCGCGGGTGAACGCATCCAGCGCGCCAAAAGGCTCGTCCAGCAGCAACAGCTGCGGATTCGCCGCCAGCGCGCGGGCAATGCCAACGCGCTGGCGCTGGCCGCCGGAAAGCTGCCAGATAAAGCGTTTTTCCGCGCCCTCAAGCCCGACCTTTTTCAGCATTTGCCGCGCCGTCTCCAGCCGCTGCTCGCGGCCGATGCCCGCCAGCTGCAGGCCGAACGCCACGTTTTCCTGCACGTTGCGCCACGGCAAAAGCCCTTCGTTCTGAAATACCACGCCGCGCTCGGCGCCGGGCCCATCAACCTTTATGCCGTCCAGCTGAATAGCGCCGTGCTGATACGGCACAAATCCGGCAATCAGGTTCAGCAGCGTGGTTTTCCCGCAGCCGGAAGGGCCAAGCACCACCAGCAGCTCGCCGCTGTCCACCGTCAGGTTGATATCCTCCAGCGCGGGCTTGCCGCCGTAGCTGGCGTACAGGTTGGTGATGCTCAGCATGGCGCTCTCCTTATTTCACGAAGCGATCGGTAACGTACTGGCTATAGTCCGCCGCGACGGCAGGCACTTTGCCCTGCTCTTTCAGGAAGGTTGCGGTATCCGCAATCGCCTTGTTCACCGGCCCGGTCAGCTGCTGTACCTGCTGGGCAGGCGTCAGATAGGTGTTGCCCTTCACCAGCCCCGGGACGTCCGCTTCCGGCACGCCGCTCAGGCGGGAAAGTTTCTCCAGGTTGGCGGGCTGCTTCAGCCATGCGTCCGGGTTGGCAATGTAGGGCTGCTGCGCGTCAATGGCGCTTTTGGCAAAGGCTTTCACCACGTCAGGATGCTTCTCGGCGAAATCCTTGCGCACCACCCACACGTCGAGCGTCGGCGATCCCCACTGGCCCACCTTTTCGGAATCGGTCAATACGGTGCCGTCCTTTTCCAGCGCGTTCACTGCGGGGGCCCAGACGTAGGCTCCGTCAATATCGCCGCGCTGCCAGGCCGCGATAATCGCCGGCGGCTGCAGGTTGATGATTTGCACCTGGCCCGGCTTGATTCCCCAGTGCTTCAGGGCCGCCAGCAGGCTGTAGTGGGTGGTGGAGATGAACGGCACGGCGATACGCTTGCCGATAAGATCTTCAGGTTTGGTGATATTTTTCTTCACCACCAGCGCCTCGGAGTTGCCGAGCTGGGAAGCCAGCAGGAAAACCTCAATCGGCACCTGCTGGCTGGCCGCGACGGCCAGAGGGCTTGAGCCGAGGTTACCGATCTGCACGTCGCCGGAGGCCAGCGCGCGCACGATGGCCGCGCCGCTGTCGAACTTGCGCCAGTCGACCTTCGCGCCGCTCTCTTTGGCAAAGGTGTTATCCGCCTGCGCGACTTTCGCCGGTTCGGCGGAGGTTTGGTAGGCGACGGTGACGTCGACCGCCTGCGCCTGGAATGCCCACAGCGCCAGCGCGCCGAGTAATGTGATTCGCGATGAAATGGCCATAGTGCCTGCTCCCCTTGTTGTTATGGAGGCAGTATTTCCGGCGCGGCTATTTTGATAAAGGAATAAAAAGGCATCGCTAATAGCGATTCGTTTTTAGATAAAAAGCGGGAAAGGATAGTTGGTTTTGTGCGGTTCGTTTTTTCCCCTCTCCCTGTGGGAGAGGGTCAGGGTGAGGGCATCAGCGCTGCGCGCTCAGCTCAGCAATGTCCTTCGGCGTCGTCCGGCAGCAGCCGCCAATCAGCTTCGCGCCCGCCGCCAGCCACTGCGGCAGATAGCCCGCCAGCGTCTCGCACGCCTCGCCGTGGTGATGCCAGGTTTTGGTCACCGCGTCGTAGTGCTCGCCCGAGTTCGGGTAAACCACCAGCGGCAGCGCCGTCAGGCCCTGCAGATGCTTCAGCGCCGCGGTGGTATTTTCCAGCGCGATGCAGTTGATGCCGAGCGCGACAACCTGCGGATTATCGGCCAGCGCGGCCACCACGTCGCGCAGCGGCGTGCCGTCGCTCAGGTGCTCGCTGTCGCGCAGGGTTAACGAGAACCACGCCCGGGCGCGGGGGTATTCCGCGAGTAGCGAAACCAGCGCCCCGATCTCCGCAAACGAAGGCAGCGTTTCGCAGGCCAGCAGATCGGCTCCGGCGTCCAGCAGCGCTTCCACGCGCGGACGGTGGAACGCGCTAAATTCCTCAGCGCTGCGCGCGTAATCTCCGCGGTACTCGGAGCCATCCGCCAGATACGCCCCATATGGCCCAACGGAACCGGCCACCAGCAGCGTGCCCGCATGGGCGTTCTCGGCCAGGTATGCTTCGCGCGCCTTGCGCGCCAGCTCCACGCTTTTGCCGATCAAGGCGCGGGATTGGGCCTCGTCCAGCCCGCGCGCCGCAAAGCCCGCTGGGGTGGCCTGATAGCTGGCGGTGATCGCCACCTGCGCACCCGCCCGGTAGTAGTCGAGATGGACCTCGCGGATCAGCTCCGGGTTTTCCATCAGCACCTTCGCGGACCACAGGCTGTCGGCCAGGTTACAGCCACGCGCCTCCAGCTCCGTGGCCATCGCCCCGTCCAGCACCACGAAAGGCCGTTGTTCAAGAAGAGCGGTAAGCGGATTATTCTGCGACATGTTCAGGCTCCTGCGTCGTCGTTTTTTGGGTCAGAGAGTACGCACCATAACACAGGGCGACGAACGGCAGCCCGCAGTAAAGGGCAATGCGCTGGCCTGGGTCGAAGGCCAGGCCGACGCAGGCCACCAGGCACAGCACAAACCCGAGCACCGGCACCAGCGGATACCACGGCGCACGGTACGCAAGCGCGTCGAGCGGCTGGCCGGACTGAAGATGGCGGCGGCGGAAGACGAAGTGCGACGCGCAGATGCTGATCCACACCGCCACCACCGCAAAGCCTGAAATGGCCGACAGCGCCACGAATACCGTGTCCGGCGCAATCACGCTGGAGAACAGCGCCAGCACGCCGCCGAGCATGGAAACGGAGAGCGCCGTCAGCGGCACGCCGCGTTTATTGACGCGGGCAAAGCAGCGCGGCAGCGTTTTCTCGTTGGAGAGGGACCACAGCATGCGCCCGGACGCATACAGCCCGGAGTTCGCCGCCGAGAGGATCGCCGTCAGGATCACAAAGTTGAAGATATCCGCCGCGTAGGGAATGCCGACCTTTTCAAACACCAGCACGAACGGGCTTTTCTCGACGCCCGCCTGCTGCATCGGGATCAGCGCCGCCAGCACGAACACGGTGCCAATAAAGAAGAGGATCAGCCGCGCGATGGTGGTGCGGATCGCCACCGGAATGACCTTATGCGGGTTTTCCGTCTCCCCGGCCGCAATGCCGATCAGCTCCGTCCCGGAGAAGGCAAAGTTTACCGCCACCATGGTCATCAGGATCGGCAGCCCGCCGTGAGGGAACCAGCCTTCGGCGGTGATGTTCGCCAGGCCCGGCGCGGGAGAACCGTCCGCCATCGGGATAAAGCCGAAGATGGCCGCGCCGCCGAGAACGATGAACGCGATGATGGTGATCACTTTCACCAGCGAGAACCAAAATTCGCCTTCGGCAAAGAAGCGGGTCGAGACGGCGTTGAGGCCGAAGATGACCATGCAGAACACCACGCACCATGCCCAGACGGGCACCTGCGGGAACCAGTACTGCATGCAGAAACCGGCGGCGGTAAAGCTTGACCCCAGCGCCACCGTCCAGGTCAGCCAGTAGAGCCACGCCACGGTGTAGCCCGTTGCCGGGCCAAGATAGCGCGCGGCGTATACGTGAAACGCGCCGGTTTCCGGCATCGCGACCGAAAGTTCGCCCAGACACTGCATCACCAGCCACACCACCAGCGCGCCAATCAGGTACGCCAGCAGCGTGCCCGCGGCTCCGGTCGTGGAGATGATGTAGCCCGTATTAAAGAATAACCCTGTGCCGATGACGCCCCCCAGCGAGAGCATAATCAGGTGGCGCGTTTTCATGGTGCGCTTAAGCTGCCCATTTTCGAGTTCTTTTTGCATATTACCTTCTACACGTATGGACATCTAAACATCCAAAGAAGGAGTGTTATACCGCGATTGTTAACAAATAGCCAGACGCGCCGTTCGCCGCGCAAATATTGGTAAATCCTCAAATCAGTTCTATAGTCGTCACAGTTTCTTAGCAAACAGGACACATCAATGCGTTTTAATGGACTGACTAAAGGTTTCTTCATCTTCATTCTTGCCCTTGTCACGTGGGCCTTCTTTGACGTGCTGTCGCCCTATTTCTCCGCGATTCTGTGGGCCGCCATCCTCACGATTATTTTCAACCCGGTAAAAAACAAGCTGCGCGTGGCGATGGGCGATCGCAACGGGCTGGCCTCGTTCCTGACGCTGTGCATCATCTGCCTGATCGTCTTTATTCCCTTAATGGTGATCCTCTCATCGCTCGCCATCGAGCTGAACGTGGTCTACACCAAGCTGCAGCAAAACAACACCCAGTTCCCGGAAGTAGTGGCGGGCATCTTTAACCGCCTGCCCGACTGGGCCAGCGGCTTCCTGGCCGATCACAACCTCACCAACGCCGCGCAAATCCAGAAAAAACTTTCCGACGTGGCGCTGCAGGGCGGGCAATACCTGGCGGGCAGCGCGTTCCTGATCGGTAAAGGGACGTTTGGCTTTGCCATTAGCTTCGGCATCATGCTTTACCTGCTGTTTTTCCTGCTCAAGGACGGGCCGTACCTGGTGCGCCAGATCCTCGACTCTCTGCCACTAAGCGACTTTGTCAAACAGCACCTGTTTGCCAAGTTTGTCGGCGTGTCGCGGGCGACGGTGAAAGGCACGGCGGTCGTCGCCGTGGTTCAGGGCACGCTCGGCGGCATCGCCTTTGCGATTGTCGGCATTGACGGCAGCATCCTCTGGGGCGCGCTGATGGCGTTTCTTTCACTGGTGCCCGCCGTGGGCTCGGCGATTGTCTGGGTGCCTGCCGCCATTTACCTGTTCGCCACGCACCAGATCTGGCAGGGGCTGTTTATCGTCGGCTTCTTCGTGATTATCGTCGGGCTGGCAGACAACATTCTGCGTCCGCTGCTGGTGGGGAAAGACACCAAAATGCCGGACTACCTGATCCTTATCTCCACGCTCGGCGGCATGGAGCTGTACGGCATTAACGGCTTTGTGATTGGTCCCCTGATCGCGGCGCTGTTTATCGCCTGCTGGAACCTCTTCTCCGGCCGCGACCACGCGGGGAACGCCGAAGAGCTGGATGCTGATTTTATTGAGGAAGGAAGAAACCCGCCGGACCTGTAACCCCTGGCGGACAGACTTCATACCGGGCGGCGCAATGCCGCCTTTTTTTTCACCATAAATCAAAGCTTTTCTATAATTTGAAATAACGCATCCACTCTTGCCGTATAAGGAACCCGCTGGTGCGAATCGCCACGATCACAAACTGGGCCTATGGGGCCACGGTATGCCTGACTATTGCCTCCGGCGTCGTCATGATATTGGCCTCGAATGCTGACAGCGTTGAGCGTCAGGCCGTTAAGCAGCGCCAGCAGTTCGATCAGATCACGGAAGAGGTGGAGACGGACGCGTGGATGCTGTCCGACCTTGCGCGCCTGTACGTCATCAAAAAAGAGCCGGCCATCCTTGACGAGTTCCAGCAAAAAGAAAGCGTCCTGAAACGCACCGAGCATCGTATGGTGCAGCTGAAAGATGCAGGAGCCACCAGCGGAGAACTGATGCTGCTTGGTGAGGGGCTAAAAATAATTGATGAGCTGCAGGATGAGCAGCAGGCCGCGCTCTCCAGCGTGGCGCGCGGTGAAGGACAGCAGGCCGTGGACCTGCTGTTCGGCAGCGCCTACGAGCTCGAGATTGAGCGCGCGCAGCGGCAGATTGACCATTTTCGCCAGATGCTCGACTCACGCATCATCGCAGAGGTGCAGGCCGCCACCAAAACCTCGAAAACCCTGCGCACCGCCTCGGAAATCATGGTCGGCCTAACCGCCCTGCTCTTTCTCTTTGTCCTTGGCTTCATCCTAAAGCGCCGCGTGCTGCGCCCGGTCGTTCGCCTGAGCGACGTGGTGCATCGCCTCGCCTCGCAGGACTACGCGGTAGAGACGCCCAACTTTAACCAGATTGATGAGATCGGCGACATGGCGCAGGCCATTCATATTTTTCGTGAAAACGGCCTGGCGCGGCAGCGGCTCGAACGCGAGCGCGACGCGGACTGGGCCATCCGCGAGCTGCTGGCGCGGATGACCCAGCGCCTGCAGGGCTGTGAAAACTTCGCTGACGTGATTAACGTCGCCGAGCTGTTTGCCCCGAACGTGGCGCCGGGGGTGGCCGGGCGCTTGTATATTCTGGAACGCGATCCGTGGCAGATGCGCTGCGTGGCGGAATGGCTTGACCCCGACGGCGATAATCATCCCTTTGATTCGGACGCGTGCTGGGCCATTCGCCGTGGGCAGAGCCACCCGCCGGTCAGCGGCGAACCGGATATCGCCTGCTACCATCTGCCGCCGTCCAGCGCGGACTGCTCCCTGTGCGTTCCGCTGATCGCGCAGGGCGAGGCGATTGGCCTGCTCTCTTTCCAGAACATCACGCCGGACAACGCGCCCGCCCGCGCCTACCTTGAGCTGATGGCCGAAGCGCTGGGGCTGGCGCTGGCAAACCAGCGGCTGCGCGATGCGCTGCTGGAGAAAGCGCTGTTCGACCCGCTCACCGGGCTGCGCAATCGCCATCATCTGGACGATACGCTGCGCACGCAACTGGCGCAGGCAATGCGCAGTAGCGAATCCTTGAGCTGCCTGATGATCGACATTGACCACTTCAAAACCATTAATGACCGCTACGGCCATGAAGCGGGAGATGAGGTGATTAAGAGCGTGGCGGGCATTGTCAAACGCGCCGTCCGCGACGGCGGGATGGCGTTCCGCTACGGCGGCGAGGAGTTTTTAGCCCTGTTAGCCGGCGCAAATGAAGACGCGGCGTTCGCCTGCGCCAGCGAAATCCATCGCGAGGTGCATACGCTGAGCATCCGCTACGGGCTGACTGAAATCGGCCCGGTGGATGTCTCCATCGGCATCGCCAGCTATCCGCAACATGCCCAAAGCGACAACCTGCTGCGCGCCGCGGACGTTGCGCTCTATCGGGCAAAAGAGCTCGGCCGCTCGCGCATCGTCAGCTTCGGCATGCTAAAGGCAGAGTAAAAGAGGGGGTGCGCGCAGCACGCAGGGAAAGCGGCCAACATTAACCCTGGCCCCCTTTCAGGGGCGTTACCATGATCGATAAAACCGATCGATTAAAAAAAATCGATCTGCAAAATGAATTATCCTCCCGCCATCACGCATGCTAAATTCCGCCATCACGTAAATTCATTGTTATAAATGATTATCTTGTCATCCGACGGGCAGGGGTATTTTCGTCCAAAATACGACGCGGGCTATGACAGCAGGTGATGGAATGAAAAGATGCATGCGGTGTAAAAAGAAAAGAGGCTTTCTGGCCAGATTCTTTGGGCTGGATAAAGAGTACTGTGATAAATGCCTGCTGGTGATTAATCAGGAAATAAGAACGAAAATAAGTATTCCTGCATCGAGCCGGGACGCTCATGACAAAAAATAACGCCCTGCCAGGCGTATTTCCCTTCTTAACAAGCCGATCCCTTCACTGTTTTACGCTCCATTATGAAAAATAAAATCGATATCAGCGTCATTATTCCAGTATTTAACGCTCAGGACGCTATCGTTCCGTTGGTAGCTAAACTCCTTAGCGAAAAGACTGCGAGCATTGAAATTATCGTCGTTAACGACGGCTCAACGGATGCCACCGAAGCGGTACTTCGCACGCTCGACGATGAACGCCTTATCGTCATAAGCCAGAATAATCAGGGCGTGTATGCAGCGAGGAACGCCGCGCTGGCGGTTCATCGCGGAGAGTGGGTCATTTTTCTGGATGCCGACGATCGGATTGAGGACCATTTTCTGCGCGAGCGTTTCGCTATAGCCTGCGAGGCGCAGGCCGATGTCGTTATTTTCAACGGCTGGCACGGAGATAGCGCCCATCCCGTGCATCATAAACAACCCTACAGAAAGATGCTGAGCGGATGGCAATGGATTCACCGCTGCGTCAACCAGCGGGAGTGGCCGCATTATTTATGGCTTCAGATGGTGCGTTCGTCCTATATCCGACAAAATAATCTGAGCTTTCAGGCGGGAAAGAGCCACAAGGATATCGTGTGGACGCTGCACCTCGCCGCCGAAAACGGTCGGTTTTATTTCTCTGACATAAAAGATTATCTCTATATCAATAATCCGGCCTCGATTACGCACCGCCAGGACTATTACGACGTCCGCGCGACCAGCTATATCGATGTCATTGCTGAGATCGTTGCCATCAGCGCAAAGCCGCAGTACAGGGACATCAAAAATGCGCTTGCCCGACATGCGCTCGTGGAGTCCCGGCATTTTTTGGGCCTCTACCGGCGTAAGGTGAGCAACCGTCAGGCGCTGCGCGCCCGGTTCCGTTCACGCATTCAGCTTTACAGGCTCGTCCCGGCCATCCGCACGATGAGTGACGTCTTCTTTCTCATCAAGCTGGCTTACAACATTTATCGCCAGGCTCCCCGTTAGCTCACCGTGCGGACGGCTTAGCCCGCGTCAATGAGCGTCACGTCGAACCGCACGCCCGGCATCATGACGTTCAGTCCGTCTGTGAGCATTTTTCCTGCCTCATGCAGAGCCTCGAGCGGCATCTCCCGCAGGCTTTCCAGAATAAACCACATGTGCTTATCGGAAGCGCTCAGGCGCGTTCTTATTCCCTGCCGCCAGTTCCAGCGGCGGCACGTGACGCCCAGTTCGTCACGCCAAATCACTTCTCCCGGTTCAGGATTCTCGATAATCGGATTGCCGTCTTTGAAGGTGTCAAACGGCTCGCTGCCGTCTGAGATAATGAGGCGCGGCATGCCGGAATAGGCATCCAGATTTTCACCCCCGACAGGAATGGCGTAGCGCAGGCTGACGGCGTTATACAGGTCCACCACCGGGTCCAGCGCCGTCATTGATCCGTCGCGCAACACCCGCTTGCGCAGGGCTTCGGCTGAACAAGGCGTGCGTTTGGGCTTTGCGCCAAAAGCGCGAAAGGCCTCTGACCATGCGTTCAGATGAGCCTCTGCCCACGCGGGTTCCCCGTCGAGGACGGCCTTACACGCGCTTATGAGCGCCTCTTCCCCAAAGCCGGGGTTAACGAGCGGAGCAGCCGTTACGCTGATGCTCAGCGCGCGGAAGCCCGGCGCCAGGCGGGCAACGTCAGCGCCGATTGACGGATGTGCAGTGAACATTTCATAATCCTAAAATGACCGTTTTAGATTATGATAATGACCGATGAACAAAAAAGTCAATATAACGACCGGGACCGACGCGTCCGTAATTAATGAGGCGCTCTCAGCTTCCCTGAAGCAGTATCGCAGCGAGAAAAAAATGTCGCTGGATGAGCTCTCGCGTCAGGCGGGGGTAAGCAAGGGGATGCTGGTGGAAATTGAAGCCTGCAGGGCAAATCCCAGCATCGCCCTGCTCTGCAAGCTGGCATCGGCGATGGGCGTCTCGGTGGCGGATATCGTTAACGTCGCCAGTAAACCCAGCGTACACCTTATTGCTGCAGAAGAAATTCCCTGCCTGTGGCGCGGCGAGCGCGGCGGTACCGCACGGCTGCTTGCGGGCACCAGCGGACCGGACATGATCGAGCTATGGGAGTGGAAGATGCATCCCGGAGAGATTTTCACTTCCCCGGGGCACTCTGCCGGCACGTGTGAACTTTTACATGTTGTGGAAGGCGCTCTTCACCTCACTTTAGGCGAGGAAAGCCTGACGGTGAATGAGGGCAGTTCAGCGATTGCCAGAACGGATTTGCCGCATAGCTACAGGTGTGTGGAAGGCGGCCCGCTCACGTTCACGATGACGGTGAGCGAGCGGGGACGCTGAGGGATCCCGACGGCGAGCGCTAGAAAAGCGGGGTCAGGCGCTGAACGTTCAGGCTCTCCAGCTTGCCGTCGAGGATTTCAAGAAACTCATCGTGATAGGGCATGGCGACATGCTTTTTCAAATCCTCTGCGGATTTCCAGCGCTCGATAAATACGAACGACACGCTGCCCTCATTTTCCAGCTCGCGAACGTCCGGCACCGCCCGGCTTTCGTGCAGATCGTACTGCAGACAACCCTCTTCACCGTGGGTTGGTTTCACCATATTTTTCGCGGCGGTTCTCACCGCATCCACATGCTCCGGGAACGGCGTCAGGGTGGCAACAATTTTCACTTCGCTCATAAGTCTTCCTGTTAAAAAATGGACAACAACCGCGCCAGCGAGGGCGCGATATTCCGTTAAACAGCGTAGTGGTGAACGTTGGGTTTCGCCAGCGGTACAGTCTCATCACTTTTGGACCGAGAACCCACGGGGCATTGATACTTTCGGAGGCGTACACATGCAATTATGTCTATGGAGAGTACGGTCTTCCTCACTCCTCACTATTTCCATACGTCTTGTATTTCCGGGTTAATCTCTGCCGGAGCACATTGTGACTGCATCGCCATTTGCGTGAGCTTTTTGTAGCTATCCTGTATTGATTTTTGATTAATAATATTGGAATTATAGAACGAACGTTCAGAATTGATGACCATTACTGAATTGCAAGGCATAAATAGTATAATAATGCCCTTCGCAAGACGGAGACTGCTCGTTGGCGTACGTGTTTCAGTAAAGGTAGTTTCGCCACGTAAATTACCGCTGCCGGGTGAGACTTCCCATTTAATTTCTACAGGGTCAATACGCGGTTCAGGATATTTTGTCTTCACAACTGAAAAAATATCCAACGTTGGTGACATACTGCCACTTTGAGGTATTTTGCTTGTTCTCCCTGTCGTCAGAACAACACCCGTCAGTTTATTTTGGATGCTATAGCTGAAGTCAGGTAAATTCGTTAAGTTGGCAGCAAATACGGGGATATCTTCCGCTGACTGAGCAAGCTCTTTTTTAGGTGCGTGCTTAAGGACAAGGTCGACAGGAAGCAATACGGTATCAATAACAGCGTCAATCGGAAGGGAAATTATGTGAAAAAGCGGCCATAGCCCAAACGAAGGTGCCCACAGATAAGCATTCGCTATCTCTCTCTTGTCACGATCTACACCACGATAAGTATCTTTGTAACTATCACCACGTGCTAACGTTCCGCATCCCGAAAGCTGCGCAACCAGGGACATTAGACATAACGACAATACTGCTTTGCTCAACATCCATTTTTTCATTATTGATTTTCCATATAAGGTTTATTGACTAAAGATTTTTTAGTTAAATCATTCCATCGGTTCCATAGTTGGAATTATTATTATCATAAATATATAAGATCAATAAAATTGTGTTGAAAGTGGGTCAATCAACATCAATAAACAATTCAACTATGCAGAAAGCGTATAAAAAGATGGTGCCGATAATAGGAACAAAAAATAAATGTAACCACCTGTTTTAAAAGCATTTACAAAATAACAAATGATAAAATGCCCCCTAAAGTGCCCCCATTTTAATAAGGGCACTTAACCAAGTTCATTTTTTATGCTCTGTTCTTTTCGCAATCTCCGGTACTGCCTCACTGGGAGATATCAACGTGCGAACATTCGTTTTTTCCGGCAAACGCTCCTGCATTAATTTACTTAATGGGACTCCTGTTACACGTGACTCTTCGATCAAATCAGCAATTAGATCTCCTGATATCTTTTCTCCCTCTCCAGCAATAGCTAGTGTAGATATGTGGTAGGTTGAGTCTGCCTCGTCATCTGAACGGCTCATACTTTCTAAAGCCCATTCAGGATCGTCTTCCACAAACGCCATTGCAGCTTCCATACCCATTCCGAATTGACCGAAGTTATGTGTAAATTTATCAGGATGGTTACGTCCCATAGTTAGTGCAAATAGATCATCGTTGCTGAAAGGTAAGTGGAACGTATTAAAATTTATAAACTGCATACCATCAATTCTCATTTGGAAATGATAATGCGGATATTCTACTGCTGTTCCTGCATGGCCTTTAAAATCCGATTCAGAACAATCAAAAGTCCATTCAATATTCTTCCATTTGATGGTACTAGATAAAACTTTACCTTTTGGCATTTCCAATGGAAGATCATTTATATTAATCAATGGTTTTTCCATATTAGCGCACCACCGTAGAAAAGCGGCAATATTTACATATCCATATTTATTATAGAGCAGAGGAAAATCTTTCGTCTTGAATTTGCAACGTCTTAAAAGCCAATGAAGACATGGCGTTTCTTTACTAATCGTTTTGAACGATTTCCCACAAAGGTAACATTCATCGTTAACATATGCACTTTTAAATTCATTAAACTGTCGATGGTTCTCCTCAGCATATTTTAAATTTATTAACTCTCTTTCATCCTCAGTTAAAGACTTGAACTTGTTAAGTATTTTTATTTCATCAATCATAGCTCACCTTTTTCAACAACATTAAAAAAAGACATTCACTTTATAAGACCTATTTTTTTGTCAAATTAATATCTTTAAATTTTCCTAGTAAATCCGACACCGAATCTATAGCACTTTTACCATCCTCAACTTTTAATTTTGAATGATATATTGGTGATTTGTATATTGACGATACAGATGAAAGGATTAACGCATCTTTATTCTCTTCACTTATGAGCTGTTCAGCATATGCTTTTAATGTTAATGCTACGGCCGATTTAAAGGCATACTCCTCTTGAAAATTACGCTCCTTGCTATATTGTGCAATACCAAATAGAAGCAACCCTATTGCAGGTAATGCTTTGATAGAGTTTATTATTATCAGTTTATAATCCATAGTCTGCCCTTCGGATAAATGGAACAGGAAAAATATCCAAAGTACAGTTGAAACTGCAAGAAATGGTACTGCGTACTTCCAAAAATTGACAGATGGTGCAAGTTCATTTTTTCGCTGTTTAAATGTTTCAAAAAGTGATGCTCCAACCTCTCTACCAATCAGAGCATCAAGATAATCATTTCGTTCTTTAAAGTATGATTCTTTGTCAGCGACAAAAGCTAACTTTTCATCAAATGAGCTATTAAGTGCGATCAGTTTCTTACTTATTTCACTATACTCATCTTTATATTGTGAAATATTTAATTTAATTGCATTCAATGCCTTTTCAGAATCATCGAAAACCTTATCAATGCTATTATTTTTATTTTCAGAGAGAGCTAGTTGTGAGTTTATTTTTTCAACAACGCTAGTTGTAGAGTTGAACATGTTATTTATAGAATCATTCTGTGATACTAAATTTTGAAGCAAAGCCTCATAGTTTTTAACTTGAGACTGGCATTCATCAAGAAATGTACTCACACTAACTTCAGCATCCTCAACCCTTTTTACAAAATTATCTAACTCTAAAATCCTTTGTTCAATTAGTGACTTTTTCATTTCAAGAAGCTCATATTCTTCTTGAAGTTTTCTTTCGGTCTTTTTGAAAGCTCTTCTAGTATTCAACTCCCAAAAACCATTTACCCTCTGATAATTTGCCAATCGATACACAAATGCGAGTGAATTACTATAATTAGCACCAGATATATTTGCATTCATATTTGAAAGATCAGAAAGCAAATTACCAGAACCAATTTCACTGCCATAATTATAAGAAAATGGCAATGTCACATAATTCAAATCATCGAACTCCTGCCTAAAATGATTACGAACCTTATTAACTAGAGTGACATAATCATATACATTGATATCACCAAGCATGACTTGGGAAATATCGCCACTGTCTTTAAATGATTCAGCCACTTTGTCATTGAAGTTAATTGCATCGAAAGCATCTAAAAGCCCTAATACTTGTTCTTTTTGCTGTCTATTCATTTATTTCCTTCCAAAACTTCCTAGAAAAATAGATTTCATTTTATAAGTGTCGCAACGTTGTGTTGCAAGAGCATGTTTTTTATAGCTTACATCCGGCAATCAACAAAATCATGCCAAAAATTTCTATTTATGACCGAAATCGCACTACACCGCACCCGCCTGCGGTTTTCAGATCGCAAAAATTTTTCAGTTGGAATTTTTTACAAAGGATAGCGCCAGACCGCGCCACAACTGGGGACTTACAGCGAGCAGGGAACTGAAAAGAGTGAAAAGAATTTCAGTTTTTTTCAGTTAGCTTTACTACAAAATCGTAATAACTTTAATTAAGTTATTGATAGTAAAGAGATATAAAATTTTAAGTGAGATTTTTCATGATAACTGACGACACACTTAAAAATTAAGCAGCTGATTCTTATAAACATTTTTTCTTAAGCAACTGAAATTTAATGAACCGAAGCCGGGAAAATTTTAGTTACTCCCGGCGAGCCGTTCACTGGCTCTCTTTGGCTGCCAACAGGAGTTCTAATGCTTTTTGTCGCTCGTCCGGTGGCAGGGCATCCATTAGCTCTTTAATCCGTCCCTGACCGCTCAAAGCGCTGGGACTAATCGTATGTGAGAAGGAAACGTTCATCACAAACGTATGCCCACACTCTACATTTGAGCAATAACAGTACACATCTGATAATTTGGGGTGCTTTCGGTTTGTTTTCCTCACCGTTGCCGCAGACATACACTCCGGGCAGTAAATTTTCATCACTCGCATAGCTAAACCTCTGTTGCCTGCCAGAAGAAGGGATTTTGGTTCCTTTCCTCTTGTTCTGTACGTGTAACACTGGTAACACGTGTAACGTCGTTGATTTAATTGAAATTAATCTGTTACCAGTGACCTAAATAAAGAGGTAACGCGTGGTAACACACTGATTTTTGTTACCACTGTTACCAGTGGCTATTTCTGACTGGTAACAGTGGCAAGCCTTGTCGTCACTGCCTGTTACCTCTGTTACCAGTGTTACCTCATAAAAATAAGACTCACGCGATTACTATTCGGGATCGGTGCTACCCAGTACTTGCGTATTAAACTGGTACACACGCTTAAGCCCTATTTCTGGCAGGCGAACGCTGTTTTGCGTTCTCCCGTCCTCCCCGGCTTTCAGCCAGCCCGCCTCAACACACAATCGGGCCACCTTTCGTGAATCGAACCCTTTACAAATTTCTTTCCAGCCAGATGGCAATACGTAGAAGGTCACAGTGGACTCTGTCACGTTGTCGCCCTTGTCCACTTTCCTGAACCCCATCATCGACAGTGGGCGGTTCCTGTCGTCGTGCCAGTCAGCAAAGCGGCTGAACTGGTTACGTGTCATATAATCCCTGACCTGCTCCAGTGCGGTTTTATCCTCCTGGTTCGCGGTATGCCCACGATCAGCCATCCATGAGGCAAGACAACACTCAGCAGCCCTGAACGCCTCACCTTCAGGCCATCCGGTTATCCCGGCTTGTGTGGCAAGTTCTCCAGCCATAGCAACCAGCGCAAAACGGGTAACGGCGCGCCCAACCTGATTTCCTGCATCCGCTGGGGTCAGCCTGCGGGTGTAGTCCTTCAGCAGCGCTTTCGCCTGGCTGGTCAGTTCCTGGAGATCGGCTGTCAGACAATGCAGCCAGTCGCGGAAGGGTGAGCCATGATAATGAATAACGGCGTGTTCCAGATGCTCCGCCAGCGCTTTACCACCACTAAAGCCGTGCAGCTCCTCAAATACTCCATGCTTGCCCGAATCACTCGGGATCTGGATCATGCGTACTTCAACCCCGGCGTAGGTTCGCTCTCCGGCATTGGCGGCGTGCTCGACCAGTGACAGCTCCCCCGTGGAAAGAAACAACAAATTCCAGCGGTTTGTTTCCCGTACCGAACCATCAGTTCGGGCGCGGGCTTTGCCCTGGCCGTTCGCCAGCATGTAGGCAATATTCCCAGCCTCTCTGCCATCCACCTCGCGGATTTCATCAAGCATCAGTGTGGCATCATTGCGGCGGCTGGCCGTTCCTTCCAGCGCGTTCCCGGTAGCACGCCATGTATGCCAAAAATCCGTACCACCGCACACCGAAGCCGCCACTTTCATGGTCGTGGTTTTACCGTCTGTAGATTCACCTTTCAGGTGATAACCGCCGCCACCTATACCAACCAGCTTCAGAAGCGGCGCGGCGAATGCCAGGCTTACGGCAAACGCCAGTCGGGCATTATTGACGCAATAGCGGCCTATATTTTCCCGCCATTCTTTCGTGGTGCCCGTAACACGAAAATCACGCCCCTGAACGCTGGAAGTCTGGAGAATGACAGACTGTGACTCTTTGCCGATCACTTCATCCTGAAGAACATAAACGCCGCCATGCCAGCCTGTTTTATTTACGCAGGTCACTTTTCTGTCGGGCTTGCACAGGGAGATGTATTCCATTAGGTGCGCTCTGGCCATCCCGTTGATATTGATATAAGAAAGCCCATTGACCAGCAGTACGCGCCGCAGTTCCTCTCCGCTACCACCCAGCATTTCCATCGGCATTGCCCATTTTCGGCTAATGCCGTTGGTGTCTTCCCATTCCAGCAGGCGGCCATAATTGCTGCCGTCAGCATCGCTGGTGATAGCTGTCACACGCAGCGGGCTGCAAATCTTGATATTGCGGATCTCTGTGTCACCATCTGATTTGTTCACCAGCTTGTCATACCACAAATATTCTTTCGTGAGCCTGAACCCCTGCGGCAATCTGGTTTGCCCTTTTCCGTGCAACGTCATTTCCTCCCGGAAGGCTTCACGCGCCCTTTCCTTCCCGGTTTCCTGACGATAATCATCCCAGTCGGCTTTATGACGTACCGGAGGAAGCGTTACCCAACCATCTACGGCTTTCGCCGCTTTTTCAGCCCATACCCGGCCAGTGTTCTCTTTCCCGTCTACAAGATCGTTATCTCCAGCCAGGATAATCCGGGTTTCCGGCCATCGAATGCGGATTTGCTCAGCAACCTTTACCAAATTTGTGGCCGCAATGGCAGCAACGATCCAACCGTCAGCCAGGAGGCTGACGGTCAACGCAGTGGCATATCCTTCAGTGATAATGACCTGTTCCGGAGCATCAGACGGAACATCAGCCACGGCAATAAAAGCACCTGACAGCTGACTGCCGGGTAAAAGACTTTTATCACCATCAGAGTTAATAAGCTGACCGCCTGTAACATTCCCGGTGATGTCAGTTAAAGGCAGCAGCAGCGACCCGGCTGGAAAAGTCATCCCCGCCAGATTGATGGCAGCAGTAAGAAGCGGTAAAGAGTAACCCTGCAATCCCTTTCCGGTCAGATAAGCTGATTCACCGTTTTGAGACAGCTTTTTAAGTTTCTGATAGCGGTCTGCTCCGGTCTCTTTTCCCGCCACCTTTTTCCTGGCTGGCATAGCGGGTTTATCCTGTACTTCAGGTAATGCCAGAACCTCAGAGACCATTCCCGCGACCTCCTTCACTGAGCGTCCTGTCACCAGACGGACTAAATCAAGGCCATCGCCATTGCCGCACTGATTACAGAACCATGTTCCGCGCCCCTCTTTGTCATCAAGACGGAAGCGATCTTTTCCGCCGCAGGCCGGACAGGCACCGTGGCGTCGGGCGGAAGGAACATTAATCCCTAACGCGGAAAGGATGTGTGGCCATCGCCCGTTTGCTGCCCCCGAAACCGCAGATACAGACTGAACTTTCATAACAGTACCTCCCCGACTCCCGCAGTGGTAATGCTGAAACCTGGAGGTACTTCTCCATCGGGCGCACCGAAAACGATGTCCCGGTACACTTCACGTAGCTCAGAAACACCAAATGCGGAAAGGCGAATATTTTCAGCCATGTAACCGGGTGACAGCATTCGCTCCAGAACGTCACATGCCAGACGATGCCCCTCTTCCTGGCCGAATTCGTTAATCCAGGGTGCTTCAATATGATAAAGAATATTCATGGCCACACGATCAGGTGTCAGCTCGATACGCTCGCCATCCTCGATATACACAGCTTCTCCATTAATCCGCTGCATCAGGGAAATATAGGCATCAGCAATGCAGGAACGCAGAAATGCCGCCCGAAACTCAGGTGAATGGACTACGAGATTAGCGTTCATGCTTTTCTCCTTTAATGGTACTGGTTTCTCTCACCACACCCTCCAGCTGTTCTGCAATACAGGCCATGATTGCTGCGGCTCCCTCAGCAGAAACTGTTCTCTGCCCACTCATCGCAGGAAATGACAGAACTTCGGCCAAGAACTCGCTCGCCAGCGCAGCCCGTAAAAGACGGTTCTCGCCTGCTTCAGTCAAGGTGCAACCGTGGTTAGGGATGGGTAAATGACTCATGCGCTCACCTCCCCGAGATTGTTCATCGGAATACGTGCGGCGAAGCTCAGTACAAAATCGGCAACGAGTTTCATGCGGGCAGCACGCTCGCAGGTTGCAACAGTACGCACAGCGAATGGACGCGCGGCATAATCAGTACGGCGCACTGCGAGAAAAACAAAGGTAAATTCTGGATGTGACAATGTAGGGATCGAAGCCATGGCGGCAATCTCCTTCAGATAGCGGTTAACGCTACCACCGGAGTTTCCACGCCCACTGGTGGTAGCCCAGACGGGGGTGGAAATACCGGCTCTGAAGGATACCGGCCTGACCGAAGTCAGCCCCGCCTGAGCCACCATTACTCGATAGCTACAACGGCAAAGAAACCGCTGTAAAAGCAATAGGTGTGCAAAGACACGGACACAAAAAAAGACGCGTGGCGCGTCTGGTGTCGCCTTCAGATTACACGGGTTTCCACGCCCGGTTGCCGATTTTGCGGCAACGGTGCGAATATAGCCCGAGCAATTGGCAAGGCGCAAGAAATTTATAACCGAATTTAGTTTATTGAACATCCATCTAAATCCTGACATGCTTAAGCCTCAGTTTGAAGTTGAGTTTTTCATTTTTCCTACGCTGTGAAACAGACCCGCTTATTAGCGGGTCTTTTTATTTCTTCAGCATCAGTCGGAGAAAGTTACAGCGCTCTCATCCACAGCGGCATAAAGCTCAGGCTCCCCCAGCGCATAGCCTTCATTGCGAAGATAAGAATTAACGTATTCACTTTTCTCATCATCAAACTCAGCCCGGAATGATCGGGTTCGGGACTGGGTATAAATGTGCAGATTATCCAGCGTAGTGACCGCAAGACGTTTTCCCGGCATGAACGGCGGGATAAAAGCAAACCGTCCGGCAACCGAACTGACTGCCATTTGCGCAGCATCCACATCAGCCGGGCGATCAGCCGCGTTGAAGAGCTTAAGTCGCTGTTTAGCAGCAAGCTCGGCACCCACGAGAACCACCAAGCGTGGATCTTCACGATAAGGTTCGGCAATCAGCTCTGTAATGAGGTGATTAGCAAGCAGGTCGAGATTCTTCCATTCCCCGGTTTCACCGAGGGTTACAGGAGTAGTTAAGACTTGTTGACCACCCTGATAGTTTTTTGCCAGCGCATGCCACCCGATATTTACGTCTTCACCTTTTTTATTCATCTCTGGATCAGTCGTATCGGCAATTGACTCTCCATTAAAACCAACCCGCAACATATCAAGTGCATAAGCCTGACTAAAAAACGCACTGACCGATTTATCAAATTCGCCCTGAGCACCTGTATGATAAATATGTGACATATCTAAATAGCTGATTCGTGCACATGTGTCAGTTTCGGACAGAAAAAATTCAGTGCCATTTATCGCTAACATCTTATGGAATCTGCCACCGTGAACTCGTCCTGTATGTAACTCGCTGGCTCCAATATTAATGGCATTACCTGAAATAGCATTAACGTCACGCAAAGTGATATTATTGATTAACCAACCAGACTCAAGAATTGAGCTTCGCAAAATATTTTCAGTTGGTTTGCTTAATGAAAACCGTCTATTTGAAGATTCCTGGTAATTTGTACCAGATACGAATTTACTGTGATAACGGCGTGCAGCGTCCGGCCTTTCGGCTTTGAATGCGTACATGATTTATCCTTTTATTATTTACGAAATATTTTTTTCTTGTATTCAGAGAGCTGATTATATTTCACAGCATGCTCTGCATATTCACGATCGCTTACTACGGAGCGAAGAATGGCATTTTCAGCGCGATAGTACTCCCGATAGGCCATAGTTCGACTTATCCCACCTCTTTCCAGTTCGTAACGGTCATTTGGGTATGCACAACATTTAAGAATGTGCTCAACTGCATTATCCAGTGCACATAGAGCATCCAAGATAAATCTCACATCCCGAACTAAAGTCGCATCGTTTAAAACGTTAATAAACTCAGCGGGAGAAGTTAACGGTCTGGAAAACGAGTTAAGATATTTTTTACTAATGTTCTTCCCGATATGTTCAGCCTCTTCAAGTAACAAACTTCCGAATCCTCTGAAGAGACTTACCCGCGTTTGCTGCTCTTTCTGTCGTAAAAATGCAGAATTGTACTGTCGTTCATAGGCATCACGCGCCCCTTTCACGGCATTTTTGTTTTTTACTTCAGAAACTGTTCTGGAGTTAACATTCAACCCTGCATTTTTTAATGCGTACTCGGCAGAGCTAACATCCTTTTGTCGGAAGGATAACTCTTCTTCTTCACGCTGACATAGCACCTCAAGTCGACTCATTAAGAGATTGATTTCATCGGCAGTCGCTTCCGTATCGGGGATTGTTAGCCCTGTTAAAGAACGTAATTCCTCTCCTTTATGACGCAGTTTATTTAACATAAAGATCTCGATGATTCTTATTATACATGCAGAATCACCATATCCTTCATTGAAGATACTGACCTTATAAGTATCTAATACCGTAACTTGTTCGCATTTAAGAGAAGGATAAAAGGATTTACCCTCCATTGGGAGTTTAATAGATGTCATATTAGTCATATTGGTCCTATTCTTAACAATTTTAATTAGATGTGTGACTATCTCTCCAGGCATAATAATCACCAGCACGCCACCTTGACATACGTCCTAACTTAATCGGCTTCGGGAATTTACCAAGAGAGATCAGCTTATAAATCCACTTATCAGTAAACAAGCAATCAGAGGTGATATACTTCATATCAATTAGTGAGTCTGCACTAGGGCGAGTATCAGTGAGCGCCATGATTCGTTCCTCTCAATTCATCAATTCGTGTCAACGGAGAGGATTAAAGCACTTGGTTTGGATGTAAAAAAGGCGAGTAAGTAAAAAAAACTTACTCGCCAATAATGTTAATTATTTGTAAAAACAGGTTTTTTGAAAATACTTGAAATCAACTTACTAATTACTGCGAAAGACAACGGAGGTTCTTTCTTATCAGGCCAAAATTCATCGGCTCGGGTGAAGATAAGCTCTGTTAACGCTGTAGCGTTGTCTTTTTTAACATTCGAATTTTCTTTATAAAGATAAATGGCCACACTCAAAACTTGATTTCTTTTTGCTGCATGTCGCTCTTGTTGAGCAATTGATAGCGTTTTATATACATCAGCAGACGATGACTCATTATTAATGATGTTATGAAGCTTTCGAACGTCCTCGCTTTCAAGATACCCATCATGCTCCAAAAAAAAGCCATCCGAATTTTTCCAGTCCATCTGGATAAATTTAACATCATTTGAAAACACTTTCCCAGCTGGAACGAGAAGTGAAGGGTAATCTGGAAATTGACCACTAAAAAAGATAAAGTCTTTTTGGACTTTTGGCGGATATTTAAAATAACCTTTGATACGTGCAATAACTAAATTTTTATCATTTTTTACTTCATATATTTTTATGAGGCTATATTGACTAATATAACTATAACCCTCATCGTCCTTATCCAATGAATCAATATGATTAATAAATTCACTTATATTTCTTACTCGATGCTTTGAAAAGTTACCCTCCCTGCCTACATAGGCTGAGAACAAAAAATCGTTCTCCCCGGCCAGATACAAAATATCTTCTTCTTCACAACTTAGTATCTTAGCAACTTCAGCCACTTTATAATGTGTGCGAAATAATTTTAAAGGAGTAGATTTATTTGCCATTAAGATTAATTCCCTCAATAAAATCCGCATACCATTGCATCATATTCCTGCGCCCTTCTAAATATTGAGCATGGTTGTAAATCCCACGAATAGAATTTTTATCCAAATGTGCAAGCTGGGTTTCAATCCAAGCACTGTTAAAACCTTTCTCGTGTAGAATCGTACTCATCGTATGCCTGAAACCATGCCCCGTCACACGACCAGCATATCCAATACGTTTAAAAACTTGGTTGATGCTGGCTTCACTCATGCACTTACTGGGATCGTTGCGTCCAGGAAACATGAGCGGATAGTTGCCTGTCAGTTCTTTCAATCGCCCGAGATGAGCTAATGCTTGTCTTGATAGAGGTACAATATGAGCCCTACGCATTTTCATGCGTTCTTTAGGGATTTCCCACAGTGCGTTCTCAAAATCCACCTCACGCCATTCCGCTGCTCGTAACTCTCCAGTTCTGAGACCTGTTAAGATGAGCAAATATGCACCCAGTAATACAATCGGACTTCCTGAATAAGCGTTAAGAGCAGTAAAGAACTCCGGCAGCTCGTTAGCTTTCAGGAATGGATAGTGAACTGCTTCGTGCCCTTGCATTGCACTGGCAAGATCCGGTGCCGGGTTGTAGATCGCTCGACCTGTTACGATGGCGTAGCGGAATACTTCACCGCATCGTTGACGGACTTTCTTCGCTTTTTCCATTGCTCCTCTGGCTTCTATTAATCTCAGAACTTCAAGCAGCTCTAAGGGCTTAATATCAGCAATGGGTCGATGGCCAATGTGCGGGAAAATGTCTTTCTCAAATGCCTCGATAATGTCTGAAGCGTAGCCCTCAGACCATTTAGGTGACTTCATTTTGTGCCACTCTAACGCCACTTCTCTGAATGGATTGAGTATCTCTGTAGCAGCGGTTAAAGCATGTTTTTTGGCTTTCTTCACTTCGCCAGGGTCTTCACCGGCTGCGAGCAATTTCTTTGCGTCTTCACGCTTTTGCCTGGCATCAGCCAAAGAAACCGTTGGATAGACACCAAAAGATAAACGCTTCTCTTTGCCAGCAAAACGGTACTTCATACGCCAGTAACGCGAGCCATTGGGTTCTACTTGAAGATACAGACCACCTCCATCAGACAGCTTGTAGCTCTTCTCTTTTCCTTTCGCGGCTTCAACCTTTCGGGCATTCAGCATCATTGGGGGCACATTTCCTAGACCGAACAGAACATGCCCCTGATTGTGCCCCCAAAGGCATGTTGATTTCAATAGATAGAGGTTGACGCCAAATGACTGAAAACAACGTAACTGCTATGTTTTCAAAGGATTTTGTTGATGTGGATTGACTTGAGAAAACTAGTAGATGGTGCCGATAATAGGAGTCGAACCTACGACCTTCGCATTACGAATGCGCTGCTCTACCAACTGAGCTATATCGGCCCTGAGAGGCCAGTTACGAGCGTAACCACGGGGCAAAAGAGTAGATCTATTGGGGTGATGCGTCAATGGCCTTGCGATTCAAACGGCTATTTTTGCATCACCCGCAGTTAATTACGCACGAATAGTATCATCGCCGATGCCGACCCACTTGTAGGTGGTCAGCGCTTCGAGGCCCATCGGGCCGCGGGCGTGAAGTTTTTGCGTGCTTACCGCCACCTCGGCGCCAAGACCAAACTGGCCGCCGTCGGTAAAGCGCGTAGAAGCGTTCACGTATACCGCAGACGAGTCCACTTCATTCACAAAGCGCGCGGCGTTGCTTAGCGTGCGCGTGAGGATCGCATCGGAGTGCTGCGTACCGTGCTCGCGAATGTGCGCGATAGCGTCATCGAGATCGGCGACCACCTTCACGTTCAGATCCAGCGACAGGAACTCGTCGTCATACTGCTCGGCTTTGACGGGAACAACGTTAGCCGGGCCATCCTGAAGCAGCGCCAGAGCGTTAGCATCGGCGTGAAGCGTAACCTTGCTTTGCGCCATTTGCTTGCTTAACGCCGGCAGGAACGCACTCGCAATGCCCTCGTGCACCAGCAGCGTTTCAACCGTGTTGCAGGTGCTCGGGCGCTGGGTTTTTGCATTCACAACGATCTTCAGCGCGGGCTCAATTTCGGCGCTGTCATCGACCACGATATGGCACACGCCGATCCCGCCTGTGATCACCGGAATGGTCGACTGCTCGCGGCACAGCTTGTGCAGCCCCGCGCCGCCGCGCGGGATCAGCATGTCGATGTATTTATCCATGCGCAGCATTTCGTTCACCAGCGCGCGATCCGGGCTTTCGATGGCCTGTATGGCCCCCGCCGGTAAGCCACACTCCTCCAGCGCCTGCTGGATGACTTTCACCGTCGCGGCGTTGGTGCGCCAGGTCTCTTTCCCGCCGCGCAGAATGGCGGCGTTACCGGTTTTCAGGCACAGGGAGGCAACGTCTACGGTAACGTTCGGACGCGCTTCGTAAATCACGCCAATCACGCCGAGCGGCACGCGACGGCGCTCAAGGCGCAGCCCACTGTCGAGCAGCCCGCCGTCAATCACCTGGCCGACCGGATCGGCCAGACTGCAGACCTGACGAACATCGTCGGCGATGCCTTTAAGGCGTGCCGGGGTCAGCGCCAGGCGGTCGAGCATGGCGTCGCTGAGGCCGTTTTCACGCGCCTGCGCTAAATCCTGCTCATTGGCTCGCAGGATCTCAGCGGATTGCGATTCCAGATAATCAGCGATTTTTTCCAGCACGCGGTTTTTCTCGCGGCTGGAAAGGAGCGCCAGCTTATACGAGGCGGCCTTCGCGGCTGCGCCCATTTTTTCCAGCATGTTCAGGCTCCTTAACGAATAATCATGTCGTCGCGATGCACGGCAACCGGGCCATATTCATAGCCCAGAATGGCGTCGATCTGCTGCGAGTGGTGGCCGGCAATGCGGCGCAGCGCGTCGCTGTTATAGCGGCTCACGCCGTGGGCGATGTCGCGACCTTCAAGATTGCGAATGCGGATCACTTCACCACGGGAGAAGTTACCTGTCACGCTTTTAATTCCTTTTGGAAGTAATGAACTCCCTCTTTCCAGAATTGCCGCGGTGGCCCCTTCATCCACGGTCAGCTCACCGGCCGGCGGCGCGCCGAAAATCCAGCGCTTGCGGTTTTCCAGCGGCGATTCCTGCGCGTGGAAGCGCGTGCCTACCGAAATGCCTTCCATCACATCGCCGATCACGCCTGGGCGGCTGCCTGCGGCGATGATGGTGTCGATTCCGGCGCGGCAGGCCACGTCGGCGGCCTGCAGCTTGGTGCCCATGCCGCCAGTGCCAAGACCGGAAACGCTATCGCCTGCCACGGCGCGCAGCGCGTCGTCGATGCCATGCACATCGGTAATCAGCTCGGCCTGCGGGTTAGAGCGTGGGTCGGCGGTAAACAGCCCCTGCTGGTCGGTCAGAAGCAGTAACTTATCCGCCCCTGCCAGAATCGCGGCCAGCGCGGAGAGATTATCGTTGTCGCCCACTTTGATTTCAGCGGTCGCGACGGCGTCATTTTCGTTAATGACGGGAACGATATTGTTGTCCAGCAGCGCGCGCAGCGTGTCGCGGGCGTTCAGGAAGCGCTCTCTGTCTTCCATATCCGCACGCGTCAGCAGCATCTGCCCAACGTGGATGCCATAGATGGAGAACAGCTGTTCCCAAAGCTGAATAAGTCGGCTTTGTCCCACGGCGGCCAGCAGCTGTTTGGAGGCGATCGTCGCGGGGAGTTCGGGGTAGCCCAGGTGCTCGCGCCCGGCAGCAATCGCCCCGGAAGTCACAATAACGATACGATGCCCTGCGGCATGCAGCTGAGCGCACTGGCGTACAAGCTCAACGATGTGGGCGCGATTAAGGCGGCGCGATCCGCCTGTTAAAACACTGGTACCGAGTTTTACCACCAGCGTCTGGCTGTCACTCATGATTCTCTGCCGTTCAACAATAAGGGAAAGTGATGTAAGCAGACGTTTTAGCAGGACTCAGCCCCGTTGCCAACAGCCTTAGCACAAAGCGGAACACTTTGTTGCGCGGGATCAGGAAGCGTAGCGGCAGATTTTGACATTTTCATGACTGAAATAATAAAACACAAATTTTTAGATTAATTCTCAATTTGTCATAAAACTTTCATTCCAGAGCGTTAAAACCCTTCCTGTTTTTCACGGGACATAAGCATGAGCTTATCGTTCAGCGAATATTAGCGCGTTTATAAAACACTCAGGATCGAAAATGAAAAAAAGCACTCTGGCATTGGTGGTAATGGGCGTCGTGGCTTCCGCATCTGTTCACGCTGCAGAAGTTTATAATAAAAATGGAAATAAACTGGACGTGTACGGCAAAGTAAAAGCGATGCACTACATCAGTGATGACGACGCTAAAGACGGCGACCAGACCTACGTGCGTTTCGGATTTAAAGGCGAAACGCAGATTAACGATCAGCTCACGGGTTACGGCCGTTGGGAAGCCGAATTTGCGGGCAATAAAGCGGAAAGTGATTCATCACAGAAAACCCGTCTGGCCTTCGCGGGTATTAAGCTCAAAGACTTCGGCTCTTTCGACTATGGCCGTAACCTGGGCGCGCTGTATGACGTTGCCGCCTATACCGATATGTTCCCTGAATTTGGCGGTGACGGCCTGGCCCAGACCGATAACTTCATGACCAAACGCGCCAGCGGCCTTGCCACCTACCGCAATACCGACTTCTTCGGAATGGTTGATGGCCTGGACATGACCCTGCAATATCAGGGTAAAAACGAAAACCGCGACGTGAAAAAACAGAACGGCGACGGCTTCGGGACTTCTCTGAGCTATGACTTCGGCGGCAGCGATTTCTCCGTCATTGGCGCTTACGCCAGCTCGGACCGCACCAACGAACAGAACCTGCAGGCGCGCGGTGAAGGTAAAAAAGCGGAAGGATGGGCGACCGGCCTGAAATATGATGCCAACGATATTTACCTTGCGACTATCTATTCTGAAACCCGCAATATGGCGCCCATTTCCGGCGGCTTTGCAAATAAAGCGCAAAACTTCGAAGTGGTTGCACAATATCAGTTTGATTTTGGCCTGCGTCCGTCCCTGGGCTACGTCCAGTCTAAAGGCAAGGATATTGAAGGCATCGGTGACGAAGACATCGTGAAATACATCGACGTCGGCGCGACCTATTATTTCAACAAAAATATGTCCGCATTTGTTGATTACAAAATCAACCAGATCGATGACAACAATAAGCTCGGCGTGAGCAGCGATGATATCGTTGCCCTGGGTATGACGTACCAGTTCTGATTATGCGGTAATAAAAACCGGCTTTGAGCCGGTTTTTTTGTGCCCGGTGGCGCTGTGCTCACCGGGCCTACGGGATCGAGCAGGCCGGATAAGATTGCCAACCTATGCCGTTAGCTTCACCGCCTCGCTTGAAAAATCATCCGCTGGTTCCAGCTTCAGCTCCAGCGTTGCCAGCAGTGCACGAGCCTTGCCGAGGTACTCCTGCAGCGTATGCTCAAGACGATCGATCACTTCCTGATCTTTAATAGGCGCTGCCTGCCAGTTGCCGTCTTTATTGAACAGGCCAAACTGATAGCTATAGGTGAAGCGCTTTTCTTCTGCTTCCATTTCCATCCACCAGCCCCAAAACTCACGTTTTTCGGGTGCAGGCTTCACATTGACGCAAACAGCCAGGCAGTCGAAAAAAAAGCGATTCTCTTCACACTGCTCTTCTCGAATATACGGGCCAAGAGCCATGAACTTCTTAATCAGTCTACTTTTCGGGTGTCCACTCGGTAACGTCATTGCGATCTCCTTTTGTGAAGCCACTGTTTTACCAAACCAGCAAAATTTAGCAATCTCTTAACACAATCTCTTTTCTATCCACCGCGTAATTTCGTTAAGCGCTTTGTCAAAATTCTGATACACCGGGCTGAACGGCACCTCAAGCAGTTTGCCATCCGAAGATGACGAGGTGATTAAACGCGACTCTTCTTCCGGGCTGAATGGATCGTTTTTCCAGAAGCCCGACAGCATCGGCGTTGGGCAGCGGCGCCCCAGCAGCCCCTGCGTTTTCAGCGAGTAGCGGTTCAGCTCAACGCGCAGCGCATCATCGGAGGCATCGTGCATGCCGAGGCGGCTCGCCAGCACGTCGAGATACATTTCCGGCACGCTGCCCTGCAGCGTCGGATCGCTGAGCAGCGCGTGAACGACGGGCCCGAGGCACGCCACCGCTTTCAGGCGCGAGGACTCGAGGTACGCCAGCCGCACCGCGACGTTCGCACCGAAGCGGAAGCCGAATGCGGCGACGCGGGTGTGATCGATCCAGGGAAGGTTTTCCAGCGCTTTCAACGCGTGCTGGTGCAGCAGGCTGGAATCCTGCGTCAGTTTCCACTTCGTCGAGAAGCCAATTGAAGGCATATCCAGCGTGAGCATCGCGATCCCTTTCGGGGCGAAATAGCGCTCAAACAGGCTGAAATAGTCGATTTGCAGCGAATCCAGGCCACCGCACATTAGCACCGTCGGGAAAGGGCCTTCCCCGTCCGGCATGTGCAGGAATCCCGTCACCGGCGATCCGTTTGGAATCGTAAACTCAACTTCGCGCATGCGGCACGACAGGCGCTGCGCGGCCTCTTCATAGGCGCGATTTGCCAGCGCCTGGGCCTGCTCTGCCAGCTCGTCGCCCTTGAGGTGCGGGTAAGCCGCAATGCTATAAAGGTTGGCCGCATGCAGCCAGTGCTTGCCGCTTAGCGCGGCATCTTGTTCCTGGCTGGCCTTTTGCTGCCAGAGCATCGCCTGCGTGGACCACTCATAAATCCAGTTTCCGCCGCGGTAGCCCACCACCGTATCGTAGAGCTCGCTGTCGGTACGCTCAGCCTCGCTCATCACGATGCGCGCCTGCACGTCGAGAATTTCACGGGGATCGATGCCGCGCCAGACCCACATCAGGCGGTTAATCATGCGGTACCAGTGGGGCACGTTTTTACCGTCTAACGCGGATTGCACGGCAGGCATTGTTCCGGGATTGAAGCGACGCACCAGCGTCGAGGTTTCCGGGTGCTTGAAGCGGGGTTTAAAGAGCGTCTCGGAGAGATTCGCCTGCGTCATTACGTTGCCTCCATGAATACGTCATATAGAGACCATTGTAACGCGCTACAGGCTAAAAAGAACAACGCCCGGCAGTGCCGGGCGTGTAAAGTTACGTTCTGACTTAGCGGCCAGAGATAGGCGGTACGAAGACCACGCCCATATCCCATGGCTGTTCAATCCAGGTGTCCTGCGGGATATCAATCACGTAGTCGTCAACCAGCGGGCGGCCTGCAGGCTTCGCAAAGATGGTCACGAAATGCGCTTTTGGATACATTTCACGGATAGCGACCGCGGTACCACCGGTGTCCACCAGATCGTCAATGACGATGAAGCCTTCACCGTCGCCCTCCGCGCGTTTCAGCACCTTCAGCTCGCGCTGGTTGTCGTGGTCATAGCTGGAGATACAAACGGTATCGACATGGCGAATACCCAGCTCACGTGCCAGCAGCGCCCCCGGTACTAAACCGCCACGGCTGACGGCAATAATGCCTTTCCACTGTTCGGAAGGCATCAGACGCGCAGCCAGCTTGCGTGCGTGAATCTGCAACATGTCCCAGGTGACGACGTATTTTTCGCTCATGTGAAGTGTCCCAGCCTGTTTTTATACGGCTTAAAAAGTGTTCGAGGGGGAAATAGGTTGCGCGAGATTATAGAGATCTGACGCACTAAAAACCAGTCTTTAGCGCCCCGAGCCTGAGTTTTTGCATGCTTTATGCTACCCGCGCCCGGAGAAAGTGGTATTCTCAGAGACATCTCGCAAGCCTGACTTGTGGTAACTATTAACCTGCTAACCCTCTGCCCTGCGACCTGATTTGCAGCGCATCGACAAGGAGACTTATCGTGTCTGAACTGTCTCAATTATCGCCACAGCCGCTGTGGGATATTTTTGCCAAAATCTGTTCTATTCCACACCCGTCCTACCATGAAGAACAATTAGCCGAACACATTATGGGCTGGGCTAAGGAAAAAGGCCTGCACGCCGAGCGTGACCAGGTGGGCAACATCCTGATTCGCAAACCCGCGACCGCAGGGATGGAAAACCGTAAACCGGTTGTGCTGCAGGCGCACCTGGATATGGTTCCGCAGAAAAACAACGATACCGTTCACGACTTCACCAAAGATCCTATTCGGCCGTACATCGACGGTGAGTGGGTGAAAGCGCGCGGCACCACGCTCGGCGCGGATAACGGTATCGGTATGGCCTCTGCGCTGGCGGTGCTGGCTGACGACAGCGTTGAGCACGGCCCGCTGGAAGTGCTGCTGACCATGACCGAAGAAGCGGGCATGGACGGTGCGTTTGGCCTGCAGGCGAACTGGCTGCAGGCGGACATCCTGATCAACACCGACTCCGAAGAAGAAGGTGAGATCTACATGGGCTGCGCGGGCGGGATTGATTTCATCTCCACCCTGCCACTCTCCCGTGAAGCGATTCCTGCTGGTTTTGAGACCTTCAAGCTGACGCTGAAAGGGCTGAAGGGCGGTCACTCCGGCGGTGACATTCACCTGGGCCTGGGGAATGCCAACAAGCTGCTGGCGCGCTTCCTGGCGGGCCACGCGGCCGAGCTGGATCTGCGTCTGGTCGATTTCAACGGCGGCACGCTGCGCAACGCCATCCCGCGCGAAGCGTTCGCCACCGTTGCCGCACCCGCTGCAAAAGCGGACGAGCTGAAAAAGCTCTCCGGCGTTTATCTGGATATCCTGAAAAACGAACTGTCAGCTAAAGAGAAAAACCTGACCGTGGTGCTGGAGTCCGTCTCGACCGATAAATCCGCGCTGACCGCGCAGTCTCGTGACGCCTTTGTACAGCTGCTGAACGCGACGCCAAACGGCGTGATCCGCAACTCTGACGTGGCGAAAGGCGTGGTGGAAACCTCACTGAACGTGGGCGTAGTAACCATGAGCGACGACAGCGCGGAGATCATCTGCCTGATCCGCTCGCTTATCGACAGCGGTAAAGAGTACGTGGTGAGCATGCTGGAATCACTGGGCACCCTGGCAGGCGCGAAAACGTCTGCGAAAGGGAGCTACCCGGGCTGGCAGCCGGATGCAAGCTCTCCGGTAATGGCTTTGGTGCGTGAAACTTACCAGCGTCTGTTCAACAGCACGCCAAACATCCAGGTGATTCACGCGGGCCTGGAGTGCGGTCTGTTCAAGAAACCGTATCCGGACATGGACATGGTCTCCATTGGGCCAACCATCACCGGGCCGCACTCGCCGGATGAGCAGGTTCATATTGAAAGCGTGGGCCATTACTGGACGCTGCTGACCGAACTGCTGAAGGCGATTCCTGCGAAGTAATCCCCTCCCCCCAGCCCTCTCCCAATGGGAGAGGGTGAACAACGTCTCGCCACCGGACTTTTTTACAACCCCAACACCAGCTGTCGCTCCAGCTGCGGATCAAGCAGCGTGACGTGCAGCCCCACCAGCCGAACCCCACGCCCTGCCCGCCGTTCCTCCCAGGCCTTTTTTGCCGTTGCGATAAGATCGTCTTTATTCAGGCGCGGCCAGACGTGCTCCTGCGTCGTCTGCTGGAAGTCATTGAACTTCAGCTTGATGCCCTGACGCGCAATCAGCAGGTCGGGCTTTACCTTGCTTAAACGCCGCTCCAGCTCCGGGTAGAGCTGTTCCGTAATGATGGTTTCACACGCGGACCAGTCGTGAATATCTTCACTGAGGGTGCGCTCAACCCCGACGGATTTGCGCAGCCGTTCGCTGTTAACATCACGATCGTCTATTCCCTGACTGCGCTCCCACAGTACGCGGCCAAACTTGCCAAAACGCTTGAGCAGCATCGCCAGATCGCTTCGCTGCACGTCCTCGCAGGTTCGTAATCCCATGCTTTCCAGCTTAGCGGCGGAAACTTTCCCCACGCCGGGAATTTTACCGAGCGGCAGGGTTTTCAAAAACGCCGGAACCTCCTCAGGGGTGATGACGTACTGACCGTTGGGCTTATTGAGATCGGACGCGATTTTCGCCAGAAACTTCACCGGCGCGATGCCTGCCGATGCGGTCAGGTTTAGCTCGTCTGAGATGGTCTGGCGGATCTCCTGCGCCATCAGCGTGGCTGAGCCATGGCAATGCAGGCTGTCAGTGACATCAAGATAGGCTTCGTCCAGCGAAAGCGGCTCAATCAGCGACGTATAGCGAGAGAAGATCTCCCGAATGTGCAGGGACGCTTCTTTGTAAGCTTCAAAGCGGCCAGGGAGGAGCGTGAGATGAGGGCAAAGTTTTAGGGCCATTGCGGTAGGCATGGCGCTGCGCACGCCATATTTTCGCGCGGGATAGTTGGCCGTGCTGATCACGCCGCGCTGAACGCGACTGCCGCCAATGGCGATGGGGATATCCCGCAGCGCCGGATTGTCACGCATCTCCACTGCGGCAAAAAAGCAGTCCATATCAACATGGATAATTTTGCGCATAGTAAGCCCTCACTCGTCACTGGATAAGTATACAGTAAACAAATAAGGGTTGAGAAGCAGCAAGAACGCCGGGTGACAGCTTTGCCTTACCCGGCCAACAAAAGTTAAATAATGCGTTGCCGATCGCGCGCCATTCTTTTTTTCCGCGCATCGCACGGTTCCGGGCAGTCGCAGACCTTTTCCATGCCAATGGATGAAATACCACCGCAGCTGCCCTGAATGCTTTTTCGCTTAACGATCCAGCCTAACGACATGCCGAAGATGACAAAGACAAAAACCACAAAGGTTGCCAGAAACGTCAGCATCATCAGCCTCCAAAGTCATCAAGCATGATGTTCTCATCTTCGACGCCGAGGTCCTTCAGCATCTTAATCACGGCGGCGTTCATCATCGGCGGTCCACACATATAGAACTCGCAGTCCTCTGGCGCCGGATGCTGCCTGAGGTAGTTTTCATAGAGCACGTTATGGATGAACCCCGTGTATCCCGTCCAGTTATCTTCCGGCTGCGGATCGGAGAGCGCCACGTGGAAGGTAAAGTTCGGATTCTCCCGCGCCAGCTGTACAAACTCGTCGTCATAGAACATCTCGCGCAGCGAGCGGGCGCCGTACCAGAAGCTGATTTTACGCTGGCTCCCGAGCCGCTTAAGCTGATCGAAAATGTGCGATCGCATCGGGGCCATACCGGCACCGCCGCCGATGAAGACCATTTCCGCGTCGGTGTCTTTGGCAAAGAATTCGCCGAACGGACCAGAGATGGTCACCTTGTCACCGGGCTTAAGGGACCAGATATACGATGACATGATCCCCGGCGGCGCGTTCGGCACATTTGGCGGTGGCGTGGCGATACGCACGTTGAGCATAATGATGCCCTTTTCGTCCGGGTAGTTAGCCATGGAATAGGCGCGCAGCGTTGGCTCCTTCACGTCAGAGACAAAGCGGAAAAGGTTAAACTTATTCCAGTCGGCGCGGTATTCATCAGGCACGTCAAAATCCGCATACGCAACGGTATGTGCCGGGCACTCGATCTGGATATAGCCTCCCGCACGGAAGGGCACATCTTCCCCATCAGGTACGCGCAGCTTAAGCTCTTTGATGAAGGTGGCCTTGTTATCGTTGGAAATAACTTCGCATTCCCATTTTTTGACGCCGAAGATCTCCTCCGGCAGCTCAATCTTCATGTTCTGGCGGACGGCAACCTGACAGGCCAGACGGCAGCCCTCTTTTGCTTCACGCCTGGTAATATGCGCCAGCTCGGTTGGCAGAATATCACCCCCGCCCTCTTTTACCGTGACGCGGCACTGCCCGCATGAGCCGCCGCCACCGCAGGCGGAAGAGACAAAAATTCCATTGCCGGAGAGCGTGTTAAGCAGTTTATCCCCCGCCGGCGTGCGGATCTGATTTTGCGGTTCGTCGTTTATATCAATGATAACGTCGCCGGTGTTGACCAGCTTTGCCCGCGCGACAAGAATCAGCCCGGACAGCACCAGCACAATCAGCGTGAACATCACTACGCCAAGAATAATTTCCATTCAATTGCCCTTAAAGCTGCACACCGGAGAAGGACATAAAGCCCAGCGCCATTAGCCCGGTGGTGATAAAGGTGATCCCTAAGCCGCGCAGTCCCGCAGGGACGTTGGCATATTTCATTTTTTCGCGTATCCCCGCCATGGCGACGATTGCCAGCATCCAGCCAACGCCCGATCCAAAACCATAGACAATAGATTCACTAAAGTTGTAGTCACGCTGCACCATGAACGAGACGCCGCCAAAAATCGCACAGTTCACGGCGATCAGCGGCAGGAAGATACCGAGCGCGTTATAGAGCGACGGGAAATATTTATCGAGGATCATCTCCAGGATTTGGACCAGCGCCGCAATCACCCCAATGAAGGTAATGAAGTTCAGGAAGCTGAGATCAACGCCCTCCACCAGCGCCCCGTCGCGCAGTACGTAGTTGAACACCAGATTATTGATGGGTACAGAAAGCCCCAATACAACCGTGACCGCAACGCCCAGACCGAAGGCCGTGGATACCTTTTTGGATACCGCGAGGAACGTGCACATGCCGAGGAAAAACGCGAGCGCCATGTTTTCTACAAACACCGCGCGCACAAACAAACTCAGGTAATGAGCCATTGTCGGTTACTCCTTTTCCTGCTGTTCAGGCTTCAGCGTACGAATCAGCCAAATCAGCAGCCCGATAATGAAAAATGCGCTTGGCGCCAGCAGGAATAAGCCATTTGGTAAATACCAGCCGCCGTTTTGCACCGTATCCAGCACCGGGATGCCAAACAGCTTGCCGCTGCCGATAAGCTCGCGCAGGAACCCCACGGTCAGCAGGATCGCGCCATATCCCAGGCCGTTACCGATGCCGTCCATAAAGCTCGCCAGCGGCGGCATTTTCATGGCGTAGGCTTCCGCGCGCCCCATGACGATGCAGTTGGTGATAATCAGACCGACGAACACCGAAAGCTGCTTTGAAGTTTCGTAGGCGAACGCGCGCAGCAGCTGATCGACCACGATCACCAACGACGCGATGATCGCCATCTGAACGATGATCCGCACGCTGTTCGGAATGTGGTGGCGGATCATCGAGATAAACATGCTGGAAAACGCCGTAACCAGCGTGACCGCAACGGTCATCACCAGCGCGGTTTCCAGCTTGGTGGTGACCGCAAGCGCCGAACAAACGCCCAGCACCTGCAGCGTAATCGGGTTATTGGCCAGCAGGGGGCCAATTAGCACCTTTTTGACTTCTTTTAGTTCACCCGTATCAGCCATTATTCAGCGCTCCTTCACGTACGTTTTTCAGGAAAGGCCCAAAGCCCATCTCGCCCATCCAGAAATCAAAACTGTGCTGTACCCCGTTAGAGGTGAGCGTTGCTCCGGAGAGCCCGTCGACGGCGTACTCATCGCCGGGACGGGCCCCACCTTTCACCACCTTCAGCGCGGGCTCGCCGCTGTCATTGAGCACTTTCTTGCCGACAAACTGCGCTCGCCAGTTAGGGTTCTCAATTTCGCCGCCTAATCCCGGCGTTTCGCCCTGGTCATAGTACGTAATGCCCTTAACGGTGCGGCCATCCGTATCGAGCGCAACAAAGGCGTACATCATCGACCACAGGCCGTTGCCGTAAATCGGCAGCACCATTTCCTGAACCCGCTTTTGCTCGTCGCGCACCAGATAGATCTCGGCGAGGTTGCTGCGTCTCTTAATGCCGGCCGGGTCCTGGTCAGGCTCCAGCGATAAGCTCATCTGCGGATCTTTCAGCGCCAGCGCCTGGTTAAACGTTGACGGGTCCTTGTCCAGCAGTTCGCCCGTTTGCAAATCCACCAGCCGCGGCGAAATGCGCTCGGCAAAGAGGGTCGAAACGTCTTCAGCGCTCATGCCTTCCTGCATCAGCCCGGCAACGGCGAGAATATTGCGCTGTTTGTCCAGCGCGCGCTGCTCCTGCTGTAGAGGCTTTAAGCCCACGGCAGAGCCGGCAACCACGATGGAACACACCAGGCAAAGAACCAGCACCACCAGCAGCGTTTTACCGATGCTGTCATTGTTTTTGATTTCAGCCACGCGCCTTCCTCCGCTTAATGTTGGCGCGCACGACCAGATAATCGAAGAGTGGCGCAAACAGGTTGGCAAACAAAATGGCCAACATCATCCCTTCCGGATAGGCCGGGTTGACCACGCGAATCAGTACGCACATCACGCCGATGAGCGCGCCGTAGTACCATTTTCCCTTGTCGGTAAACGAGGCCGAAACGGGATCGGTTGCCATAAACATCATGCCGAAGGCAAAACCGCCCAGTACCAGATGCCAGTACCACGGCATAGAGAACATCGGATTGGTCGTTGAACCGATAGCGTTGAACAGGGTGGCGGTGAGCACCATGCCCAGCATAACGCCCGCCACAATCCGCCACGACGCCACGCGCCCGAACAAAATAATGGCTCCGCCAATCAAAATCATCAGCGTTGAAACCTCACCAATGGAACCAGGGATTGTGCCAATAAAGGCATCAAACCAGGTCACGGGCTGTCCGGTGGCGTTATTGACCAGCGTTTCACCGCCGTGCGCTGCCCACTGGGACAGCGGCGTCGCGCCGGAGAATCCGTCGGCCGCCGTCCATACCAGATCGCCAGAGATTTGCGCCGGGTAGGCGAAGAACAGAAACGCGCGCCCCGCCAGCGCCGGGTTCAGGAAGTTACGCCCGGTTCCGCCGAAGATCTCTTTAGCGATCACTACGCCAAAGCTGATGCCCAGCGCCGCCTGCCAGAGCGGCAGCGTCGGGGGAACAATCAGCGCAAACAGAATGGAGGTGACGAAGAAGCCTTCGTTAATCTCGTGCTTGCGGATAATGGCAAACAGCACTTCCCAGAAGCCGCCGACGATAAACACCGTGAGGTAAATTGGCAGGAAGAATACGGCGCCCAGCGTCATCATGCTTATCCAGCCCGCGTCGGCCGCGAAGCTCACGCCAAGGGACTGCGCTAGCCTGTAGTGCCAGTCAGACTGGATAACCTGCGCCAGCTGTGGGGCATCGTATAAATGGTGCAGCGCCGGAATGGTCTGCAGGCCCACGTTGTACATGCCCCAGAACATGGCCGGGAAGACCGCAAACCAGACCAATATCATCATTCGCTTGAGATCGATGGCGTCGCGGACGTGCGCTGCGCCTTTCGTCACCTGCCCAGGGGTATAGAAAATGGTCGTCGTCGCTTCAAACAGCGGGTAATACTTCTTCAGCTTACCCTCGGTAAAGTGCGGCTCCAGTTTTTCAAAGAGGTGTTTTAAGCCCATCAGTTATCCTTCCTGCTCAATGCGGGTTAACACCTCGCGTAATACGGGTCCATATTCGTATTTTCCCGGACAGACATAGGTACAGAGCGCGAGATCTTCTTCATCTAATTCCAGGCACCCTAGCGCCTGCGCGCTGTCGGTATCCCCGGCGAGCAGATCGCGCAGCAGCAACGTTGGCAAAATATCCAGCGGCATTACTCGCTCGTAGTTACCGATGGGAACCATGGCGCGTTCACCGCCGTGGGTGCTGGTTGAGAAGTTGAAAAGCTTGTCTCGCAGGAAGTGACCAAACGTGGTGCGGGTTACCGAAAACTTATCCGCCCCCGGCAGCACCCAACCAAAGAGCTCCTTCTCGCGCCCTTCCTGAACGATGCTCACCTGCAAATGGAAGCGGCCAAGGAACGCCTGCTCGCCCACCGCATGCCTGCCGCTGAGCACCGACCCGGAAATCAGGCGGTTTTCACCAGCCTTGGCTTCACCCACCAGCAGTTCGTTTATGTCCGCCCCCAGGAGCGTACGCACCAGACGTGGATGCGTGGCCTGCGGCCCGCCGATGGCGATCGTCCGCTCGGTCCACAGCTCGCCGGTGGTGAAAAGCTTGCCGATGGCAATCACGTCCTGATAATTGAGATGCCATACCTGCTTCGTCAGGCTGACCGGCTCGAGGAAATGGATATGGGTGCCCGCGAGCCCCGCCGGATGGGGGCCAGCAAAAGCGTTAAAGGTGACCTGCCCCTGCGGATGGCCGCCGAGCTTGCCTCCGCTCGCCTGGCAAACGTGGACTTTACCCGACGTTAGCCGCGTTAACACGGTTAGCCCGGCATCAAATGCCTTTCTTTCCGCCAGGATGAGAGGCTCGGGATCGGCGCTCAGCGGATTCGTGTCGATAGCCGTAACGAAAATAGCGGCAGGCGTGGTACCGGGAACGGGTGATTTACTGAAGGGACGCGTGCGCAAAGCGGTCCACAGGCCGGAATCCAATAGCTGGGCCTGAACGGTCTCGCGAGTGAGGGCTGTGAGATCCGCTGCGTCATAGCGGGCAAATTCACGCTGCTCGTCCCCTTCGAGACGAATGACCACCGCGCGGAAAACGCGGCGCTCCCCGCGATGAATGCCCACAACGGTGCCGCTGGCCGGTGCCGTGAACAGAACGCCAGGATTTTTTTTATCCTCGAAAAGCGCCTGTCCTTTAATGACGCGATCGCCCTCCTGTACCAGCATCGAGGGGCGCATCCCAACGTAGTCGTCGCCTAACAAAGCAACATGACGAATGTCAGCACCGGCTGTAACGTGCTGCTCAGGCACGCCTGCGATCGGTAAATCAAGTCCTTTTCTTATTCTAAACATGTGGTTAGCAGGTATCCGTATACATCAAACCAGAGGGGACGAATTGTAACAGTTTCCACCGCGTCGGCGGCAGTGAATCTGCCGTCCGGCGCCCCAAAGTGCGAGCCGTTACGCAAAGTTCTTAAGGCTACGGGTTTTTCATCGTTTATCGCGTAAAACTAATGTGTAAACTGACAGCGTGGCTATTGCGAAAATCTATGGCGATGCTAATGTGAGCGCTCCTGTCCAGATTAGTCTGATTTCGGGTCTCTTTTGCCGTCCTGGCAAGTTGGTTATGGTTTTATCAAGGAACTAGCAGTATGCGTAAAATCGCATTGTTCATTGCGATGCTTCTGATTCCGTGTGTGTCGTTCGCCGGGCTGCTCAGCAGCAACAGCTCCACCACGCCAATCAGCAAAGAATATAAGCAGCAGTTAATGGGATCGCCGGTTTATATTCAAATCTTCAAGGAAGAGCGCACCCTCGATCTGTTTGTGAAAATGGGCGAGACTTATCAGCTACTTGATAGCTACAAAATTTGTAACTACTCCGGCGGACTGGGGCCTAAACAGCGTCAGGGCGATTTCAAAAGCCCGGAGGGGTTCTACAACGTTCAACGTAATCAGCTGAAGCCAGACAGCCGCTTTTATAAAGCGATCAATATCGGTTTCCCAAATGCCTATGACCGTGCGCACGGCTACGAAGGTAAATACCTGATGATTCACGGTGCCTGCGTGTCAGTCGGCTGTTATGCGATGACGGATACCGGTATTGATGAGATTTTCCAGTTTGTGACCGGGGCGCTGGTATTTGGTCAGCCCAACGTACAGGTCAGCATCTACCCGTTCCGCATGACCGATGCCAACATGGCGCGGCATAAGTACTCTTACTACGCTGATTTCTGGAAACAGCTGAAGCCGGGCTATGACTACTTTGAGCAGACCCACAAGCCACCTGTGGTCTCTATCGTTGATGGCCGCTACGTGGTCAGCAAGCCGCTGAGCCACGAAGTCGTTCAGCCGCAGCTGGCGTCAAATTACGCGGTCCCCGAGGCAAAATAGTACCCACTCGCCTGGCATAATCTTTTGCCAGGTTTCGTTGCCCGTCAGCGGCTGCGTCGCAATCACGGTGACCACATCGTTTGGTGTGGTCTCTTTCTGGAAGTCTATCTCCACATCCTGGTCGAGCAGCGTCGCCACGCCAAAGGGCGCGCGTCGGGTGATCCAGAATAGATTCGTGGAGCAGAACGCCATAACGTAGCGACCGTCAGACAGCAGCATATTAAATACGCCCTTCTCGCGCAGCTCAGACGCCAGCGACGCAATGTACTTAAACACGGCGGCCATGTTGCCCGGGGTTCGCGGGTAACGTTCGGTCAGCTTGTGCAGCAGCCAGCAAAAGGCTTTTTCACTGTCGGTTTCGCCAACCGGGCGGAAATTACCGGTCTCAAGAGATTTGTAGCCCGTAAGCTGGCCGTTGTGCGCGTAGGTCCAGTTTCGTCCCCACAGCTCGCGGGTAAAGGGATGCGTGTTCTCAAGCGCCACTTCGCCGCGGTTTGCCTGGCGAATGTGGGCGATCACCGAGCGGGATTTGATCGGATAATCCTGCACCAGTTTGGCAATCGGCGAATTGAAGCTGGGTTGAGGATCTTTGAACGTGCGACACCCTTTGCCTTCGTAGAATGTGATGCCCCAGCCGTCTTTATGCGGCCCGGTTCCTCCACCGCGCTGAACCAGCCCGGTGAAACTAAAGCAGATATCGGTTGGCACATTGGCGCTCATCCCGAGCAGTTCGCACATACGTCACCTCCACAACAGCGGGGGCAAGAGTGCCCCCAGCGAAGTCTTACTTAACCATCTCTTTTTCAATCAGCTGGATCAGGATGTGGATCACTTTGATGTGAATTTCCTGAATACGGTCAGCATAACCGAAGTGCGGAACGCGGATTTCAACGTCCGCCGTGCCGTCCATTTTACCGCCGTCTTTACCGGTCAGCGTGATGACTTTCATCCCTTTTTCACGCGCGGCGGCAATCGCCTTGATCACGTTAGCGGAGTTACCGGAAGTAGAAATACCCAGCAGCACATCACCTTCACGGCCTACTGCTTCCACGTAGCGAGAGAAGACATAGTCGTAACCAAAGTCGTTGCTCACGCAGGAGATGTGGCTCACGTCAGAGATCGCAATCGCCGGGTAGCCCGGACGGTTTTCACGGTAGCGCCCGGTCAGCTCCTCCGCGAAGTGCATGGCGTCGCAGTGGGAGCCACCGTTACCGCAGGACAGCACTTTACCACCCGCTTTGAAGCTGTCCGCCAGCAGAACCGCCGCGCGCTGAATGGCATGAATATTGGCATCATCTTTCAGAAAGTTAGCCAGCGTTTCCGCCGCTTCGTTCAGTTCGTTACGAATAAGATCCTGGTACATGAGGATAATCCTTCAGTATTGATGAAATAACACAGTGGAGTGTACCGGATAGCGCTAAAAGCGAGAAGCTTAAGCCATACGATTCATCGGGCGTTTTGATTTTTCGTGCCCGTCTTAACGCGAACAATGTGAACCAGGTTGTAATTATTTTGTAAACACATTGCTAAAAGAAATGCCATCAACTACAACCATATCATCACAAGTGGTCAGACCTCCTACAAGCAAGGGAGCTTTTCTTTATGATGATTTTGAGCATTATCGCAACCGTAGTTCTTATCGGTGTGCTGTTCTATCACCGCGTAAGTTTATTCCTGAGCAGCCTGATACTTCTGGCCTGGACGGCTGTGCTTGGCGTCGCAGGTCTTTGGAATATCTGGGTATTGGTTCCGCTGGCCCTTATTCTTCTGCCGCTGAATCTTACACCGATGCGTAAGTCCATGATCTCCGCACCGGTGTTTAAAGGCTTCCGTAAAGTGATGCCGCCGATGTCGCGCACGGAGAAAGAAGCAATTGATGCGGGCACCACCTGGTGGGAAGGCGATCTGTTTCAGGGCAACCCGGACTGGAAAAAGCTGCATAACTATCCGCAGCCGCGCCTGACCGCTGAAGAGCAAGCCTTTATTGATGGCCCGGTGGAAGAAGCGTGCCGCATGGCAAACGACTTCGCGATTACCCACGAAATGGCCGACCTGCCGCCGGAGCTGTGGGCCTACCTGAAAGAGCATCGCTTCTTCGCGATGATCATTAAGAAAGAGTATGGCGGTCTTGAGTTTTCCGCTTACGCGCAGTCTCGCGTGCTGCAGAAACTGGCGGGCGTGTCGGGTATCCTGGCAATTACCGTTGGCGTGCCTAACTCGTTAGGCCCGGGCGAACTGCTGCAGCACTACGGCACTGAAGAACAGAAAGATCACTACCTGCCGCGTCTGGCGCGCGGTCAGGAGATCCCATGCTTCGCATTGACCAGCCCGGAAGCGGGCTCCGATGCGGGCGCGATACCGGATACCGGCGTCGTGTGCATGGGCGAATGGCAGGGAGAGCAGGTGCTCGGTATGCGCCTGACCTGGAACAAACGTTACATTACGCTCGCCCCTATCGCGACCGTGCTGGGCCTGGCATTTAAGCTTTCCGACCCGGAAAAACTGCTGGGCGGCGCGGAAGACCTGGGCATTACCTGCGCGCTGATCCCAACCTCAACGCCGGGCGTTGAAATTGGCCGTCGCCACTTCCCGCTCAACGTGCCGTTCCAGAACGGTCCTACCCGCGGTCAGGACATCTTTGTGCCGATTGACTACATCATCGGTGGTCCAAAAATGGCCGGCCAGGGCTGGCGCATGCTGGTGGAATGTCTGTCCGTTGGCCGCGGTATTACACTGCCGTCGAACTCTACGGGCGGCCTGAAGTCCGTGGCGATGGGGATTGGCGCATACGCGCATATCCGCCGTCAGTTCAAAATCTCTATCGGCAAGATGGAAGGGATCGAAGAGCCGCTGGCGCGCATTGCGGGCAACGCCTACGTGATGGACGCCGCCGCATCGTTGATTACCTACGGCATTATGCTTGGCGAGAAACCGGCCGTGCTGTCGGCGATTGTGAAGTACCACTGCACCCACCGCGCGCAGCAGTCCATCATTGACGCAATGGATATCGCGGGTGGTAAAGGCATTATGCTCGGCGAAGGCAACTTCCTGGCGCGCGGCTACCAGGGCTCACCGATTGCCATCACCGTTGAAGGGGCAAACATCCTGACGCGCAGTATGATGATCTTCGGCCAGGGCGCCATCCGCTGCCATCCGTACGTACTTGAAGAGATGGCCGCCGCGCAGAATAACGACGTAAACGCTTTTGATAAGCTGCTGTTTAAGCATATCGGGCACGTGGGCAGCAACAAGGTGCGCAGCTTCTGGCTGGGCTTGACGCGCGGTCTTACCAGCGCGAGCCCAACCGGTGACGCGACCAAACGTTACTACCAGCACCTGAACCGCCTGAGCGCCAACCTGGCCCTGCTGTCCGACGTTTCAATGGCCGTGCTGGGCGGAAGCCTGAAGCGTCGCGAGCGTATCTCTGCTCGTCTGGGCGATGTGCTGAGTCAGATCTTCCTGGCCTCGGCGGTGCTCAAGCGTTACGACGACGAAGGCCGACAGGAAGCGGATTTGCCGCTGGTACACTGGGGCGTTCAGGACGCGCTTTACCAGGCAGAACAGGCGATTGACGATCTGCTGGCGAACTTCCCGAACCGCTTTGTGGCAGGCCTTCTGCGCGCTACGATCTTCCCGACCGGCCGTCACTATCTGGCACCGTCAGATAAGCTGGATCACAAAGTGGCGAAGATCCTGCAGATACCGAGCGCAACGCGTTTACGCATTGGCCGCGGTCAGTATCTGGCACCAACCGAGCATAATCCGGTGGGCCTGCTGGAAGAGGCGCTGCGGGACGTGATGGCCGCCGACCCAATCCATCAGAAGATTTGCAAGCAGCTGGGCAAGAACCTGCCGTTTACCCGCCTGGATGAACTGGCGAAACAGGCTCTGTCTGGCGGTATCATCAGTCAGGATGAAGCGGCCGTACTGGTTAAGGCCGAAGAGAGCCGCCTGCGCAGTATTAACGTGGATGATTTCGAACCGGACGAGCTGGCAACGCAGCCGGTAAAGCTGCCGGAGAAACACCGTAAACCTGAAGCCGCGTAACGCGTTTCGCTTCTACAAACCCCGCCCTGCGCGGGGTTTTTTATTGCCTCCCATTCTGTTTATGTCGTGCTACAGTGTGAAAAAGCCGTTCTTCGAGGAGTCTGTATTGTGTCTGGTCTGAAGATTACCGTTTTGCAGCAACCTTTAGTCTGGATGGATGGCCCTGCCAACCTTCGTCATTTCGATCGTCAGCTGGAAGAGATTACCGGGCGCGATGTCATCGTTCTGCCCGAGATGTTCACCACCGGCTTCGCCATGGAAGCGGCTAAACAGTCTATGCCAGAGAAAGAGGTTGTCGCGTGGATGCACGCTAAAGCGCAGCAGACAAATGCCCTGATTGCCGGGAGCGCCGCGCTGCAAACCGAGCGCGGGCCGGTCAACCGCTTCCTGCTGGTTGAGCCGGAAGGGAAAGTACATGTTTACGACAAGCGACACCTGTTCCGCATGGCGGACGAGCATCATCATTATGAAGCAGGTAATGAGCGCATCGTCTTTGAGTGGCGCGGCTGGCGTATCCTGCCGCTGGTCTGCTATGACCTGCGCTTCCCGGTCTGGTCGCGCAACCGCAACGACTATGACCTGGCGCTGTACGTTGCCAACTGGCCTTCCCCGCGCTCTCTGCACTGGCAGGCGCTGCTGGTAGCGCGCGCCATTGAAAATCAGGCCTACGTGGTGGGCTGTAACCGCGTCGGAACCGACGGCAATGGACATCACTATCGCGGCGACAGCCGGGTAATAAATCCTCAGGGTGAAATTATTGCCACCGCCGAACCGCATCAGGCCACGCGAATTGATGCGGAGCTGTCGATGACGGCGCTGAGAGAGTATCGGGAGAAATTTCCGGCCTGGCAGGATGCTGACCCGTTTAGCATCGGCTAAACCAAAGCCGGGCGTCGCTTGCGTCTGGCCCGGCATGTGCGTGACGTAATATTTTTATAAGATGAAAACGACGAAGGCCTGAATCATTTCTGATTCAGGCCTTCTGAATAGTGGCGGAACGGACGGGACTCGAACCCGCGACCCCCTGCGTGACAGGCAGGTATTCTAACCGACTGAACTACCGCTCCACTGTTCCCGTTTGGGGAACGAGGCGAATATTACGGTCTGCCTCTGAACTCGTCAACGCTTTTTCTCACGATTTGAATCGTTTGCTGTAAAAATCGCCCAAACGGTGATTTTACACACACATATGCACGCTTTACGCGCGCCACATGCAGCTTCCGCCCTTCTTCTGCACGAGATCCAGGCGCGATTCATGGTCGAGCAGCTCGGCGTCGCTGGCTAAAACCACCCGGAGACGGCTTGCCTGCCGGACAATGCGCTGAATACCCGCTTCGCCCTGGGTCTGCTGCGATTCATTCTCCATGCTGAATTTCATCGACGTCTGCCCGCCGGTCATAGTCAGATAGACATCCGCAAGGATCTGGGCATCGAGCAACGCGCCGTGCAGCGTTCGCTTGGTGTTGTCTATTTCGTAGCGCGAGCAAAGCGCATCGAGGCTGTTACGCTTGCCGGGGAACATCTTCCTCGCCAGCGCCAGGCTATCCGTGACCTTACAGAAAGTGTTTGTCTTCGGAATATCACGATTGAGCTTGCTGAACTCATAGTCCATAAAGCCGATATCGAACGATGCGTTATGGATGACAAGCTCTGCGCCTCTGATGTATTCCAGAAATTCATCCGCGACGTCCGCAAAGGTCGGCTTATCGAGCAAGAACTCATCGGCAATACCGTGAACGCCAAAAGCCTCCGGGTCCACCAGCCGGTCGGGCTTGAGGTAAACATGGAAGTTGTTTCCCGTAAGACGGCGGTTCACCACTTCAACGGCACCGATCTCAATGATCTTATGCCCTTCATAGTGCGCGCCAATTTGGTTCATACCGGTGGTTTCGGTATCGAGAACAATCTGGCGAGTTATTGCTGTGCTCATAGCGGTCATTTATGTCAGACTTATCGTTTAACTGATCGTTTCAAATACAGGAAGTCTACCAGAGATGCGTAAACAGGTAGAAATTTTCACCGATGGATCTTGCCTGGGTAACCCAGGGCCCGGTGGCTATGGCGCCATTATGCGCTATCGTCAGCATGAAAAAACCTTTAGCGAAGGCTATTTTCTGACGACCAACAACCGCATGGAGCTGATGGCGGCAATTGTCGCGCTCGAAGCGCTTAAGGAGCACTGCGACGTTACGCTGAGCACCGACAGCCAGTACGTTCGTCAGGGGATTACGCAGTGGATCCATAACTGGAAAAAACGCGGCTGGAAAACGGCAGAGAAAAAGCCGGTTAAGAACGTCGACCTGTGGAAGCGTCTTGACGCTGCCTTAGGCCAGCACGAAATCAAATGGGAGTGGGTAAAAGGCCACGCCGGGCACCCTGAAAACGAGCGTTGCGACGAACTGGCGCGTGCGGCGGCCTCTAATCCCATTCACGAAGACGTCGGCTACCAGCCTGAATCCTGATCGCGGTGTTTATACTGCCGCGTGGCGCCAACGGTCTGACGAAGTTGCGATTTCGATTTAGACTGTTTCATTGGGTTAAGCGTAAGAGGGATCGTCCGCTTGCGCGCCACAATAAACTGCATGCAGCCTAGCGCGGGCAAATGCGTGCTGAGCAGCAGGCCGCCCTGCCGCGTCCAGGGAAGGACCTGGAAACCACCATAGTAAAGCACCTCAAAATTCAACAGTGAAAGCCAGTCTAGCTGGCGCATCATCGAAAACATTCTGCTGTTGTAGGGCGCTTTGCGGCGCAGCACGGGAACCAGCTTACGCAAGCCCATCAAACTCAAAGGATTAAAACCGCTGATCACCAGCCAGCCGTCGTCAATCAGAACCCGATCGGCTTCACGCAGAAGTCGATGGGGATCGCTGCACCAGGGCAAGGTATGGGCGAGCAGGCATGCATCAACGGATTTTTCAGCAAAAGGCAAATGCAGCGGGTCAGCGACCACCTGAACGGGTAATCCGCCAAGCGAGACATTGACCTGATGAGAGATAGCGCAGCTTTCAGTATTGATTTCTGCGCTGAGGTTGCCAATCTTAAGCAGGTGAAAACCGTACATTTTTGCGAGCCAGGGTTTAAGCTGGAGTTCAAGCGCCTCGCGATAGTATTCACCCCAGGGCAGCTCAGCCCAACGTTCCGGTGCTGCGACAGCCTGAGGTATCCTTGCCGGTTTCATCAACACATCCGCCACGTTGTAAGAGGTAATGTATGAATCTTATCAGTATTCCAGCCTTTCAGGACAACTACATCTGGGTTTTATCTGACGATGAGAAACGCTGCATCATTGTCGATCCGGGTGAATCAGCGCCCGTATTACACGCGATCAATGAAAATGGCTGGATACCTGAAGCCATTCTTTTAACGCATCACCATAACGATCATGTCGGTGGTGTTTCCGATTTAGTCGCTAAATTTCCACATATCGCGATTTATGGGCCCGCTGAGACACAAAATAAGGGTACAACGCAAGTAGTCAAAGAGGGCGAAACTATCCACATACGTCAGTGGGATTTTTCCGTAATTGCCACCCCTGGTCACACTTCTGGACATCTCTGTTTCTACAGTAAACCTTATCTTTTTTGCGGTGACACGCTGTTTTCAGGCGGTTGCGGAAGGCTGTTTGAGGGTGCGCCAGAGCAAATGTATCAATCTTTACAAAAGATTAATGCACTTCCCGATGATACCGTCATATGTTGCGCACATGAGTATACATTAGGGAATATGAAGTTTTCCGCCAGCATCTTACCTGACGATTCCGCGATTCAGGATTATTACCAGAAAGTGAAGGAGTTACGTGCAAAAAACCAAAAAACACTGCCCGTAATTCTGAAAAACGAGCGTAAAATAAATTTATTTTTACGAACTGATGATATTGATTTAATTAACAAAATTAACCAAGAAACAAATTTGCAACAACCAGAGGCACGATTTGCATGGTTAAGGTCAAAGAAAGATAACTTCAGATAAATGCGGGTTGCCTTTTCAAAATTTCGCCGTTATCATCGCTCGTCTTTTAAGCAACTATTGACACACACATGAAGGCAAAAGCGATATTACTCGCCTCTGTCCTGCTTGTCGGTTGCCAGGCGCAAAACGCCAGTAACGTACAACAGCACGCACAGAGCCTTTCTGCAGCTGGTCAAGGGGAAGCAGGGAAGTTTGCAAGTTCGGCACGATGGTTGGACGATGGGACAACATTCGCGCAGGAACAGAACTTGTGGACCTCTATTGGCGACGAGCTAAAGATGGGAATTCCGGAAAACAGCCGGATTCGCGAACAGAAACAGAAGTATCTAAGAAATAAGAGCTATCTCCACGATGTAACGTTACGGGCAGAGCCGTATATGTACTGGATAGCCGGGCAGGTTAAGAAACGTAACATGCCTATGGAGCTGGTACTCCTACCCATAGTGGAGAGCGCTTTTGACCCACACGCAACGTCTGGCGCCAATGCCGCAGGTATTTGGCAGATCATTCCGAGCACAGGGCGCAATTATGGTTTGAAACAGACCCGCAGTTACGATGCGCGTCGCGATGTTGTCGCCTCAACGACAGCGGCTCTCGACATGATGCAACGTCTGAACAAGATGTTTGACGGCGACTGGTTGTTAACGGTCGCAGCATATAACAGCGGTGAAGGTCGCGTAATGAAGGCAATGAAAGCGAATAAAGCGCGTGGTAAGTCCACCGATTTTTGGTCGCTTTCACTGCCACAGGAAACGAAGATCTACGTACCCAAGATGCTGGCCCTGAGTGATATTCTCAAGAACAGCAAGCGTTACGGTGTGCAACTGCCAACACCAGACGAAAGTCGTGCACTGGCGCGCGTTCGCCTCAGCAGTCCAGTTGATATTCAACAGGTCGCTGATATGACGGGTATGTCGGTTAGTAAGCTTAAAACCTTTAATGCCGGTGTTAAAGGCTCAACGCTGGGGGCGAGCGGCCCGCAGTATGTAATGGTCCCGCAGAAACATGCTGACCAGTTACGCGAGTCTTTAGCTTCTGGTGAGATTGCTGCGGTTCAGTCAACGCTGATCGCCGATACCTCACCGGTAAGCAGCCGCAGCTATAAGGTCCGTTCGGGTGATACGCTTTCGGGCATTGCTTCACGTCTAGGCGTGAACAGTAAAGATCTGCAGCAGTGGAACAATCTGCGCGGTTCTAGCCTGAAAGTCGGTCAAACGCTAACGGTTGGCGCAGGTAGCAGTGCGCAGCGTCTCGCCCGAAACAGCGATAGCATTACCTATCGCGTACGCAAGGGTGATTCGCTGTCCAGTATCGCTAAACGACACGGCGTGAACATCAAGGATGTGATGCGCTGGAATCATGATACTGACAACCTACAGCCAGGCGACCAGCTAACGCTGTTTGTGAAAAACAACGCTACGCCGGATTCCTGATCGTTAGACCTAATGTTAAAAGGCACCGATTCCCCTCGGTGCCTTTTTGCTTTATCCCGCTTTGTACGCTTCTGCCATGAGGGTATCACTGGTAAAGGAGCCATCATCCTGCAGCTCAAAGTATTTCTTCACCTCCGCAGATGCACTTTCCTGATACAGCCGAATAGCCTTGCTTAACGCTTCCGGCGTCCGCATGCGGGCGATCCATGAGCTGAACTCAAGCGGCAGACGGTCCGTGATGAATGAATGCGATATCAATCCTGCTTCGGTGATAAACGTTAACCACTCCCCGCTTGAGTAGTTTTGTACGTGCGACGTGTCGCGCAGCGCCTCAACCGTCTGCAGCCAGATGTTTCGAACCGGATGGCCCGGAGACATTACATCCATAATGATGAAGAGCCCGCCGGGCTTGAGAACGCGTTTTACCTCACGCAGCGCCAGTCCAACATCGTGCCAGTGGTGCGCGGAGTAGCGGCTGATGACAATGTCAAAAGATGCATCGGCAAAAGGTAACGACTCGGCGTAGCCCTGACACGTCGCTACGTTACTCAGCCCTTTGTCTTTAGCCGCCTCTCTGACAACGTCCAGCATTTGGCTCGACAAGTCGTACGCCGTTACCTGCTCTACATGCTGCGCAGCCGTAAAGCTGGCGTGCCCTGCCCCGCAGCCTAAATCCAGCAGATGAGCCTGCGGGAATACAGACAGGCGTTCACCAAGACGCGCCAGGTCACGCCCGGAGGCATGAACTGCGCTGCTCAGATAAGCGCTTGCCTGAGAGCCAAACTGTTTTTCTACGTTGTCATGATGGGAATGTGTCGTTGTCGTCATTGTGCTGTCCTTTTGTTGGTTAAAAAATTAAGGGCAGCACCGCGAGCCGGTCTGCCCCACGGCAGACCTGACACACCATTATTTATCAGGTTTGCCGGGACTAAATTCGACGAGTAGCGGATTGTGATCGGAGGCGCGCGTTACCAGTACGGAGGCGTCATGCACGCTCAAGCCACGATAGAAGACAAAATCAAGAGGACGACCAAAAGCTTTTTTGCGATGGTCGTCGGTAAAGCGAACTTCACGCAGGGACATTTCGCGCGCAAAGCGATACAGCGCGTTCATGCGTGGGCGGCTCCAGGCGTTAAAATCTCCGGCCATAATTATGGGACCGCTGTGATGCGCAATCTGGTCGCCAATAGGAAGTAACTGCTTACTATAAACATCAACGCCCAGGCTGAAGTTTACCGCATGGATATTTACCACCATCAGCAGGCGGCTGTCTGGCAGAGGATAAACGGTTACCAGCGCGGATTTTGCGAGGCGCAGCAGCGGCTCGCGTTCGCGCAATGGGCAGCAATAGACGGGATGTGCAGAAGAAAGTGTCATCACCCCAGAAGGATGTTGCGGTAAGACGAATGCGGGCACCTGATCGGCAGCGAGATAATTCGTTGTCGCAAACCGTACCAGTTCAGGGGTTGTTTGCGCCTCCTGTAACAGTACAAGATGCGCATCTTTGCCAAAGTTTTTCAGCACGGACAACCAGTCGGCGCGCTGCTGCTTAAAAATGTTCCACACCAGCACGCGAATTTTTTCATCGCTGCTTAACGGGGCGCCGGCGGGTAATGCCTGGCTAAGGCTTGCAAACGACCCCGGAGGTAAAATCCTCTCCGCGGGTAATCCGGCAACATAGCGCATGGCATAGGTATTTTTTCGCACTTTTGGAAACAACCTCTATAGCAATGAACCAGCCCGGAAAACGGACTGGTTCTACTGTTATAGGGGCTTTATGCTTCACTTTCAACGCAATTTCTAAGAAACCGCTTTCCAGTTTTGTAAGCAAGCACTTGCTGCGTTTTAATTGAGGGCAATACGCGCGGGTTTATCAAGGCGGCCACTCAGGCCAATCAGCAGTAATGCCACAAGCACGATGACTGCGCCAATCCACGGCGTTTGTGCAAGGCCGAAATGCTCTACCGTTTGTCCACCGACGATGGAGCCCAGAGCAATACCAATATTAAACGCTGCAATGTTAAGCCCTGAAGCCACGTCTACCGCATTTGGCGCGTAAAGCTCGGCTTTCTGCACGACGTAAACCTGCAGGCCTGGCACGTTACCAAAGGCAAATATTCCCATTACCAGTACCGTAGCCAGAGCAGCATATTGCATGGATGCGGTGAACTGGAAGATCGTCAGCAGCACAACCAGAGCTGCAAAGATAAATTTCAGCGCAGGGACCGCTCCATGTTTATCAGCCAGCCTGCCGCCCCAGATATTGCCAATCGCCACTGAGATGCCGTATCCCAGCAGGATCCAGCTCACCGCGTTGGAAGAGAACCCAGCGAGATCCTGCATCATCGGGGCCAGGAAGGTGAAAGCCGTGAACACGCCGCCGTATCCTAGCGCGGTTACCGCGTAGATGAGCAGCAGGCGTGGATGAGTCAAAACGTGGAGCTGTTCTTTAAGGCTGGCACTCGCACGGCTCGGTATACTGGAAGGCACCAGCAGCAGGCTTGCAACGAGCGCAATAACGCCCAGCAATGACACTGCGAGGAACGTCTCGCGCCAGCCAAAATGCTGGCCAATAAAGGTGCCGAGCGGTACGCCGGTCACCAGCGCAACGGTAAGACCGCCAAACATAATGGCAATGGCCGATGCGGCTTTCTCTTTCGGGACCAGACTCGTTGCAATGGTAGAGCCAATTGAGAAAAAGACGCCGTGTGCAAGGCCGGTTAACAACCGCGCAATGACCAGCGTGGTGTAGTCGGGTGCCTGCCATGCAATGACATTCCCCACAGTAAACAACACCATCAGAGCAACCAGCAGCTGTTTGCGTGGAAAGCGCCCGGTCAGCGCCGTCAGCACGGGGGCACCAGCTGCAACGCCAAGTGCGTAGATAGAGACCAATAGCCCGGCAGAGGGCAAAGAGATGGCGAGCCGATCGGCAATCGTAGGAATAAGGCCCACGATCACAAATTCAGTTGTACCGATAGCAAAAGCACTGATTGTCAGGGCCAGTAGCGCCAGTGGCATAACATACTCCGTATTCAGAATTAAGATGACAGGCAGTATGCGCCGGTGCTTAAATAACAAAAATGGTCAAAATATCAATTTAATTTTGCGGGTGGTGCAATAATGAAGGCGACCTCTGAAGAGTTAACGATCTTTGTTGCCGTTGTCGAAAGCGGTAGTTTTAGCCGCGCAGCGGAACAGCTGGGACAGGCTAATTCGGCCGTTAGCCGCTCGGTGAAAAAGCTGGAATCCAAGCTGGGTGTGAGTTTACTCAATAGGACAACGCGCCAGCTGAGCCTGACGGAAGAAGGTGAGCGCTATTTTCGGCGCGTACAATCGGTCCTGCAGGAGATGGCTGCCGCCGAAACCGAAATTATTGAGTCGCGTAACACGCCGCGCGGTCTCCTGCGAATCGATGCGGCAACGCCTGTCGTTTTGCATTTTCTGATGCCGCTGATTAAACCCTTCCGTGAACGGTATCCGGAGATGACGCTCTCATTGGTTTCTTCTGAGACATTTATTAATTTGATTGAAAGAAAAGTCGACGTGGCGATTAGGGCGGGAACATTAACTGATTCAAGCTTACGCGCGCGCCCGCTGTTTACCAGCTATCGGAAAATCATCGCATCTCCGGAGTATATCGCCCAGTTTGGAAAACCAGTGACGGTTGAAGAGCTCAAGCAGCATCTTTGCCTTGGCTTTACCGAGCCTTCATCGCTCAATACCTGGCCTGTTGCGTGTCACGACGGACAGCTGCATGAGATTCAGTGCGGGCTGTCTTCCAATAGCGGTGAAACGCTCAAGCAGCTGTGCCTGGAAGGGAATGGGATTGCCTGTTTATCTGATTATATGATTGATAAGGAAATAGCCCGCGGTGAACTAGTGGAGTTGATGGCTGAGCAACGTTTGCCGGTAGAAATGCCTTTTAGCGCGGTATATTACAGCGACAGGGCCGTAAGCACGCGCATTCGCGCATTTATCGACTTCCTGAGCGAGCATATAAAAACAGCTCCTGAAGGAGCTGTGAGAGGGTTTTAGCATACAGAGGGGATTACATGTTAATCCCAGTTTGGCGCCAGTCCTTCCGGGCTCACCAGGCGATCGTTGCGATCCAGTTCAGCGATCGCTTTTTTATCGTCGTCATCCAGCTTAAGCTCAAGCGCTAACAGGTTACTGGCCATGTTTTCGCGTTTGGTTGAGGATGGGATAACTGCATAACCTTCCCCCATTGCCCATGCCAGAATGACCTGAGCAGCCGTCGCGCTGTGCTTATCTGCGATACGTGCAATTACCTCGTCCTTCAGCGCTTTACCATAGGCCAGCGTCATATAAGAAGTGATATGTATACCATGCTGATTTGCCCACTCGACCACTTTACGATTTTGCAGATATGGTGACAGTTCGATCTGGTTAGTGGCAATATTCTCTACGCCAACTGCCGCAACTGCTTTTTCCATCAGCGGAATAGTGAAGTTGGAGATCCCGATTTTACGCGTTAGCCCCTGCTTTTTCGCTTCCAGCAGTGCCTGCATAAACTCTTCAACCGAAACCGCATCGTTAGGTGATGGCCAGTGGATAAGGGTAAGATCCACGTAGTCGGTACGCAGTTTTTTCAGGCTCTCTTTCAAACTTGGGATCAGCTTGTCCTTACTGAGGTTCTCAATCCAGATCTTTGTGGTGATAAAAAGCTCGTTACGCGGTACACCACTTTCTTCAATTGCCTGACCAACGGCCGCTTCGTTCTCATAGATTTGCGCTGTATCAATGGCGCGGTAGCCTAGGTCAAGTGCAGTTTTTACTGATGTGATAACAACATCATCTTTCAGGCGGAAGGTACCGAGACCAAATGCAGGGATAGCCATATTATTCCTCGTTAATCATAGTATTTGCGTTATGAGGAAGATTATCGCTGGTACGGTTATGCCGAAAAAGGGCATAAAATGCAGAGGATATTTGCTAATTTAGCAAAAATTATAAAGCGGATAAGAAAAAGCCCTGAGCGTTAACTCAGGGCTTTTAATAAGTGGCGGAACGGACGGGACTCGAACCCGCGACCCCCTGCGTGACAGGCAGGTATTCTAACCGACTGAACTACCGCTCCACCGAAGACTGCTGTAACCACCGGATTTATGCACCGGCTTACTACTTAATTTGATGCCTGGCAGTTCCCTACTCTCACATGGGGAGACCCCACACTACCATCGGCGCTACGGCGTTTCACTTCTGAGTTCGGCATGGGGTCAGGTGGGACCACCGCGCTAAAGCCGCCAGGCAAATTCTGTTCATCTGTATCAGGCTGAATTTTGATTGTTCGTCTCTTCGCCAAAACACCTTCGGCGTTGTAAGGTTAAGCCTCACGGTTCATTAGTATCGGTTAGCTCAACGCATCGCTGCGCTTACACACCCGACCTATCAACGTCGTCGTCTTCAACGTTCCTTCAGGACCCTTAAAGGGTCAGGGAGAACTCATCTCGGGGCAAGTTTCGTGCTTAGATGCTTTCAGCACTTATCTCTTCCGCATTTAGCTACCGGGCAGTGCCATTGGCATGACAACCCGAACACCAGTGATGCGTCCACTCCGGTCCTCTCGTACTAGGAGCAGCCCCCCTCAATTCTCCAGCGCCCACGGCAGATAGGGACCGAACTGTCTCACGACGTTCTAAACCCAGCTCGCGTACCACTTTAAATGGCGAACAGCCATACCCTTGGGACCTACTTCAGCCCCAGGATGTGATGAGCCGACATCGAGGTGCCAAACACCGCCGTCGATATGAACTCTTGGGCGGTATCAGCCTGTTATCCCCGGAGTACCTTTTATCCGTTGAGCGATGGCCCTTCCATTCAGAACCACCGGATCACTATGACCTGCTTTCGCACCTGCTCGAGCCGTCACTCTCGCAGTCAAGCTAGCTTATGCCATTGCACTAACCTCCTGATGTCCGACCAGGATTAGCTAACCTTCGTGCTCCTCCGTTACTCTTTGGGAGGAGACCGCCCCAGTCAAACTACCCACCAGACACTGTCCGCAACCCGGATCACGGGTCTACGTTAGAACACCAGCCATTAAAGGGTGGTATTTCAAGGTTGGCTCCACGCAGACTGGCGTCCACGCTTCAAAGCCTCCCACCTATCCTACACATCAAGGACCAGTGTTCAGTGTCAAGCTATAGTAAAGGTTCACGGGGTCTTTCCGTCTTGCCGCGGGTACACTGCATCTTCACAGCGAGTTCAATTTCACTGAGTCTCGGGTGGAGACAGCCTGGCCATCATTACGCCATTCGTGCAGGTCGGAACTTACCCGACAAGGAATTTCGCTACCTTAGGACCGTTATAGTTACGGCCGCCGTTTACCGGGGCTTCGATCAAGAGCTTCGCGTTGCCGCTAACCCCATCAATTAACCTTCCGGCACCGGGCAGGCGTCACACCGTATACGTCCACTTTCGTGTTTGCACAGTGCTGTGTTTTTAATAAACAGTTGCAGCCAGCTGGTATCTTCGACTGATTTCAGCTCCACCCGCAGGGGCTTCACCTACATATCAGCGTGCCTTCTCCCGAAGTTACGGCACCATTTTGCCTAGTTCCTTCACCCGAGTTCTCTCAAGCGCCTTGGTATTCTCTACCTGACCACCTGTGTCGGTTTGGGGTACGATTTCGTGTTACCTGATGCTTAGAGGCTTTTCCTGGAAGCAGGGCATTTATCACTTCAGCACCGTAGTGCCTCGTCGTCACACCTCAGCGTTAATAAGGTACCGGATTTACCTGGAACCTCCGCCTACATGCTTAAACCGGGACAACCGTCGCCCGGCTGACATAGCCTTCTCCGTCCCCCCTTCGCAGTAACACCAAGTACAGGAATATTAACCTGTTTCCCATCGACTACGCCTTTCGGCCTCGCCTTAGGGGTCGACTCACCCTGCCCCGATTAACGTTGGACAGGAACCCTTGGTCTTCCGGCGAGCGGGCTTTTCACCCGCTTTATCGTTACTTATGTCAGCATTCGCACTTCTGATACCTCCAGCAACCCTCACAGGCCACCTTCAACGGCTTACAGAACGCTCCCCTACCCAACAACACCTGAGTGTCGCTGCCGCAGCTTCGGTGCATGGTTTAGCCCCGTTACATCTTCCGCGCAGGCCGACTCGACCAGTGAGCTATTACGCTTTCTTTAAATGATGGCTGCTTCTAAGCCAACATCCTGGCTGTCTGTGCCTTCCCACATCGTTTCCCACTTAACCATGACTTTGGGACCTTAGCTGGCGGTCTGGGTTGTTTCCCTCTTCACGACGGACGTTAGCACCCGCCGTGTGTCTCCCGTGATAACATTCTTCGGTATTCGTAGTTTGCATCGGGTTGGTAAGCCGGGATGGCCCCCTAGCCGAAACAGTGCTCTACCCCCGAAGATGAGTTCACGAGGCGCTACCTAAATAGCTTTCGGGGAGAACCAGCTATCTCCCGGTTTGATTGGCCTTTCACCCCCAGCCACAGGTCATCCGCTAATTTTTCAACATTAGTCGGTTCGGTCCTCCAGTTAGTGTTACCCAACCTTCAACCTGCCCATGGCTAGATCACCGGGTTTCGGGTCTATACCCTGCAACTTAACGCCCAGTTAAGACTCGGTTTCCCTTCGGCTCCCCTATACGGTTAACCTTGCTACAGAATATAAGTCGCTGACCCATTATACAAAAGGTACGCAGTCACACCACGAAGGTGCTCCCACTGCTTGTACGTACACGGTTTCAGGTTCTTTTTCACTCCCCTCGCCGGGGTTCTTTTCGCCTTTCCCTCACGGTACTGGTTCACTATCGGTCAGTCAGGAGTATTTAGCCTTGGAGGATGGTCCCCCCATATTCAGACAGGATACCACGTGTCCCGCCCTACTCTTCGAGTTCACAGCCTGTGTGCTTTCGTGTACGGGACTGTCACCCTGTACCGTGCGACTTTCCAGACGCTTCCACTAACACACAAGCTGATTCAGACTCTGGGCTGCTCCCCGTTCGCTCGCCGCTACTGGGGGAATCTCGGTTGATTTCTTTTCCTCGGGGTACTTAGATGTTTCAGTTCCCCCGGTTCGCCTCGTTAACCTATGTATTCAGTTAACGATAGTGTGACGAATCACACTGGGTTTCCCCATTCGGACATCGCCGGGTCAAGGGTTCATATCACCTCGCCGGCGCTTTTCGCAGATTAGCACGTCCTTCATCGCCTCTGACTGCCAGGGCATCCACCGTGTACGCTTAGTCGCTTAACCTCACAACCCGAAGATGTTTCTTTCGATTCATCATTGTGATTGCGAAAATTTGAGAGACTCGAACACACATAATATGTGTGTCGTTTCAATTTTCAGCTTGATCCAGATTTTTAAAGAGCAAAACTTCGCAGTGCACCTTTTCAGGTTCACTCTGAAGTTTTCTTGTTTATGCAGTAAAGATGGTGGAGCTATGCGGGATCGAACCGCAGACCTCCTGCGTGCAAAGCAGGCGCTCTCCCAGCTGAGCTATAGCCCCATCGTTTGCAATCTCTGTACCGCTCATCCTTTAAAAGGAGTTTGGTAGGCCTGAGTGGACTTGAACCACCGACCTCACCCTTATCAGGGGTGCGCTCTAACCACCTGAGCTACAAGCCTGCAGAGATTTTTACTGCTGTTTTTTCATCAGACAATCTGTGTGGACACTACAAAGGCAGGTTCTTTAAGGTAAGGAGGTGATCCAACCGCAGGTTCCCCTACGGTTACCTTGTTACGACTTCACCCCAGTCATGAATCACAAAGTGGTAAGCGCCCTCCCGAAGGTTAAGCTACCTACTTCTTTTGCAACCCACTCCCATGGTGTGACGGGCGGTGTGTACAAGGCCCGGGAACGTATTCACCGTAGCATTCTGATCCACGATTACTAGCGATTCCGACTTCATGGAGTCGAGTTGCAGACTCCAATCCGGACTACGACGTACTTTATGAGGTCCGCTTGCTCTCGCGAGGTCGCTTCTCTTTGTATACGCCATTGTAGCACGTGTGTAGCCCTACTCGTAAGGGCCATGATGACTTGACGTCATCCCCACCTTCCTCCAGTTTATCACTGGCAGTCTCCTTTGAGTTCCCGGCCTAACCGCTGGCAACAAAGGATAAGGGTTGCGCTCGTTGCGGGACTTAACCCAACATTTCACAACACGAGCTGACGACAGCCATGCAGCACCTGTCTCAGAGTTCCCGAAGGCACCAAAGCATCTCTGCTAAGTTCTCTGGATGTCAAGAGTAGGTAAGGTTCTTCGCGTTGCATCGAATTAAACCACATGCTCCACCGCTTGTGCGGGCCCCCGTCAATTCATTTGAGTTTTAACCTTGCGGCCGTACTCCCCAGGCGGTCTATTTAACGCGTTAGCTCCGGAAGCCACGCCTCAAGGGCACAACCTCCAAATAGACATCGTTTACGGCGTGGACTACCAGGGTATCTAATCCTGTTTGCTCCCCACGCTTTCGCACCTGAGCGTCAGTCTTCGTCCAGGGGGCCGCCTTCGCCACCGGTATTCCTCCAGATCTCTACGCATTTCACCGCTACACCTGGAATTCTACCCCCCTCTACGAGACTCAAGCCTGCCAGTTTCGAATGCAGTTCCCAGGTTGAGCCCGGGGATTTCACATCCGACTTGACAGACCGCCTGCGTGCGCTTTACGCCCAGTAATTCCGATTAACGCTTGCACCCTCCGTATTACCGCGGCTGCTGGCACGGAGTTAGCCGGTGCTTCTTCTGCGGGTAACGTCAATCGACAAGGTTATTAACCTTATCGCCTTCCTCCCCGCTGAAAGTACTTTACAACCCGAAGGCCTTCTTCATACACGCGGCATGGCTGCATCAGGCTTGCGCCCATTGTGCAATATTCCCCACTGCTGCCTCCCGTAGGAGTCTGGACCGTGTCTCAGTTCCAGTGTGGCTGGTCATCCTCTCAGACCAGCTAGGGATCGTCGCCTAGGTGAGCCGTTACCCCACCTACTAGCTAATCCCATCTGGGCACATCCGATGGCAAGAGGCCCGAAGGTCCCCCTCTTTGGTCTTGCGACGTTATGCGGTATTAGCTACCGTTTCCAGTAGTTATCCCCCTCCATCGGGCAGTTTCCCAGACATTACTCACCCGTCCGCCGCTCGTCACCCGAGAGCAAGCTCTCTGTGCTACCGCTCGACTTGCATGTGTTAGGCCTGCCGCCAGCGTTCAATCTGAGCCATGATCAAACTCTTCAATTTAAGTTTGATGCTCGTGAATTAAACTTCGTAATGAATTACGTGTTCACTCAGAGACTTGGCATTCATTTTTCGTCCGAGGACGTTAAGAATCCATGTCACTTTGAGTGCCCACACAGATTGTCTGATAAATTGTTAAAGAGCAGTGCAACGCGGCTTTCGCTCACCGTTGCGAGGTGGCGTATAATACGCTTTCCTCTTTCAGAGTCAACCCGTTATTTCAGGATTTTTTCTCTTCAACCGAGCGGGTTGTTTGTGAAGTGATTCACATCTGCCGTGTCGATGGAGGCGCATTATAGGGAGCCGCCGAGGAATGACAAGCGGAAAAATGCATTTTTATTTTAACCGCTCACCTTTTCACCAAAAAGGCTATTTTTGGTTCTTTTTAATCTCTTTTGGCAGATCGGCCAGGCTATTAATCACCCAATCCGCAGCGCTTTCCGCTTCAGGCGTTACTGGCTTACCCGTACGCACTAATACTTTAGTGCCAACGCCAGCCGCTGTAGCCGCCTGCATATCTTCGAATTTGTCGCCCACCATATAGGAAGCATCCATATCAATGTGCAGGAACTCCTGCGCAGAGATGAACATCCCCGGATGCGGCTTACGGCAATCACAGGTCTGGCGATACTCTTCTACAGTTCCCTGCGGATGATGCGGGCAGTAGTAGATACCATCAAGATCAACACCGCGATCGGCCAGCGACCAGTCCATCCATTCTGTCAGCGTCTCGAACTGCGCCTCGGTGAATTTACCGCGCGCGATACCGGACTGGTTGGTCACGACGATCAGCGCATAGCCCATCTCTTTTAGCTGGCGCATTGCATCGATTACGCCGTCGATAAATTCAAATTCATCTATCTCATGCACATAGCCATGATCGACATTAATAGTGCCATCACGATCGAGAAAAATTGCGGGTACGGAATTTGCCACCGGTTTGCTCCTGAAAAAGGCATTTCCCGCTAGTATCTCATGAATTGGTAAGCAATAAAGTGCTCATCGTACACAGCTGGATTGATTTAGACGTCTGGATGCCTTAACATCCATTTTGTTTACGGTCATCACCCGTATCTGGCAGAAGAAAATGCCACGGCTAACTTACATACGATAAAAATAATCTAATGATTAAACTTTCCAATATCACCAAGGTGTTCCAGCAGGGAAACCGTACGATTCAGGCGCTAAACAACGTCAGCCTGCACGTTCCTGCTGGTCAAATTTATGGCGTCATTGGCGCATCGGGAGCGGGTAAAAGCACGCTCATCCGCTGTGTTAACCTGCTTGAGCGTCCAACCCAGGGCAGCGTTGAGGTGGGCGGCCAGGAACTTACCGCTCTTTCTGAAAAAGAATTAACAAAAGCACGTCGCCAGATTGGCATGATCTTCCAGCATTTTAACCTGCTGGCCTCTCGCACCGTTTTTGGTAACGTTGCGCTGCCGCTTGAACTGGACAATACGCCGAAAGATGAAGTGAAGCGCCGCGTAACCGAACTGCTCGACCTGGTCGGGCTGGGCGACAAGCATGATAGCTACCCGGCCAACCTCTCCGGCGGGCAAAAGCAGCGCGTAGCGATAGCCCGTGCGCTGGCAAGCAATCCAAAAGTGCTGCTGTGCGATGAAGCCACCAGCGCACTTGATCCGGCCACCACGCGCTCCATTCTTGAGCTGCTGAAAGATATTAACCGCCGTCTGGGCCTCACGATCCTCCTTATTACGCACGAGATGGACGTGGTGAAACGCATCTGCGACTGCGTGGCAGTGATCAGCAACGGTGAACTGATTGAGCAGGATACGGTAAGCGAAGTGTTCTCACATCCGAAGACGCCGCTGGCGCAGCAGTTCATTCAGTCCACGCTGCATCTGGATATTCCGGAAGATTATCTGGAGCGTTTAAAAACTCAAGCCACGGCAGACAGCGTTCCTATGCTGCGCATGGAGTTCACAGGCCAGTCGGTTGATGCCCCTCTGCTTTCCGAAACCGCGCGTCGTTTTAACGTCAATAACAACATTATCAGCGCGCAGATGGATTACGCCGGCGGCGTGAAGTTCGGCATCATGCTGACCGAAATGCACGGCGCGCAAGAAGAAACACAGGCGGCCATTGCCTGGCTGCAAGAACACCATGTAAAAGTAGAGGTACTGGGTTATGTCTGAGCCGATGATGTGGCTGCTGGTTCGCGGCGTTTGGGAAACGCTGGCAATGACCTTCGTATCGGGATTCTTTGGTTTCGTGATTGGCCTGCCTGTCGGCGTGCTGCTGTACGTCACGCGTCCAGGGCAAATTATTGAGAACGCGAAGCTGTATCGCACGCTTTCCGCGCTGGTGAATATCTTCCGCTCCATTCCGTTCATTATTCTGCTGGTATGGATGATTCCGTTCACGCGCGTGATCGTTGGTACGTCTATCGGCCTGCAGGCCGCCATTGTGCCGCTGACCGTGGGCGCAGCACCGTTTATCGCACGTATGGTTGAAAATGCGCTTCTGGAGATCCCAACGGGCCTGATTGAGGCGTCCCGCGCTATGGGAGCCACGCCGATGCAGATCGTGCGCAAAGTCCTGCTGCCTGAAGCCATGCCGGGCCTGGTGAACGCGGCCACCATCACGCTGATTACCCTCGTCGGTTATTCCGCGATGGGGGGGGCGGTTGGCGCCGGCGGCCTGGGCCAGATTGGCTATCAGTACGGTTATATTGGTTATAACGCTACCGTAATGAATACCGTTCTGGTATTGCTGGTCGTTCTGGTTTATTTAATCCAATTCTCTGGCGATCGTATCGTCCGGGCTGTTACGCATAAATAACGTTACACACAACACAAACTCGACGAGTTAAGGATAAGACATGACGTTTAAATTAAAGACCTTTGCTGCGGTAGGCGCGCTGATTGGTTCTCTGGCCCTCGTGGGTTGTGGCCAGGACGAGAAAGATCCAAATCACATTAAAGTCGGCGTGATCGTGGGTGCCGAGCAGCAGGTGGCTGAAGCGGCTCAGAAAGTAGCAAAAGAGAAATACGGTCTGGACGTCGAGCTGGTGACCTTCAACGATTACGTTCTGCCTAACGAAGCGCTGAGCAAGGGCGATATTGATGCCAATGCCTTCCAGCACAAACCTTACCTGGACCAGCAGATCAAAGATCGCGGCTACAAGCTGGTCGGTGTGGGCAACACGTTCGTTTACCCAATTGCGGGCTACTCGAAGAAAATTAAATCGCTGGACGAGCTGCAGCCGGGCTCTCAGGTTGCGGTACCTAACGATCCGACCAACCTTGGCCGCTCCCTGCTGCTGCTGCAAAAAGTGGGCCTGATTAAGCTGAAAGACGGCGTTGGCCTGCTGCCAACCGTTCTTGATGTGACCGAGAATCCGAAAAATCTGAAACTGGTTGAGCTGGAAGCGCCGCAGCTGCCGCGCTCCCTGGACGATGCGCAGATCGCACTGGCCGTTATCAACACCACCTACGCCAGCCAGATTGGCCTGACGCCAGCGAAAGACGGCATCTTCGTTGAAGACAAGGACTCCCCGTACGTCAACCTGATCGTGACGCGCGAAGACAACAAAGACGCGGAAAACGTGAAAAAATTTGTTCAGGCATACCAGTCTGAAGAAGTTTATCAGGAAGCCAACAAAGTGTTTAACGGCGGCGCTGTTAAAGGCTGGTAATCTTACCGCAGTGTAATATCATCAGGACGGGCTTATGCCCGTCCTTGTCATTTATGCGGGCAACTGATTCAATATCTGACGTTTTGATTATCCATTGAGGAACTATTATGCGTGCTTTACCGATCTGTCTATTAGCACTGATGCTGAGCGGCTGTTCCATGCTAAGCAGATCTCCTGTTGAACCCGTTCAAAGCACTGCAACCCCGCCAAAAGCGGAGCCAGCAAAACCGAAAGCCTCGCGCCCCGCACCGGTGCGCATCATCACCAAAGCCGACGATCTTGTAGGCAAGCCTTTCCGCGAGCTGGGTGAAGTCAGCGGCGAATCCTGCCAGGCAACCAATCAGGACTCACCGCCGAATATCCCAACGGCGCGTAAGCGCATGCAGATTAACGCGTCGAAGATGAAAGCCAACGCGGTCCTGCTGCACAGCTGTGAAGTCACCAGCGGCACGCCAGGCTGCTACCGTCAGGCGGTTTGCATCGGCTCTGCGCTTAACATCACGGCGAAATGAGTGCATTTCAGTTTGAGCAAATTGGCGTCATCCGCTCACCCTATAAAGAGAAATTCGCCGTACCGCGCCAGCCGGGTCTGGTCAAAAACTGCGGTGGCGAGCTTCATCTGATTGCGCCTTATAATCAGAGCGATGCCGTACGCGGGCTTGAGGCGTTCAGCCATCTGTGGGTACTTTTTGTCTTTCATCAAACGATGGAAGGCGGCTGGCGCCCTACGGTACGCCCACCGCGTCTGGGTGGAAACGCCAGAATGGGCGTGTTTGCGACGCGCTCAACGTTTCGCCCAAATCCCATCGGCATGTCGCTGGTTGAACTGAAAGGCATACGCAGTGAGAAAGAGAAGGTCATCCTGGAGCTTGGCAGCCTCGACCTGGTCGACGGCACGCCGGTTGTCGACATTAAGCCATATCTACCTTTTGCGGAATCGCTGCCTAACGCCCGCGCCAGCTACGCACAGGATGCGCCGCGGGCAGATATGCCAGTCTATTTCACGCAGACGATTGCCGATCAGCTTACGCAGCTTGAAAAACGCTACCCGCACCTTCGTGACTTTATTGCGGAAGTATTGGCTCAGGACCCCCGTCCCGCCTACCGTAAAGAAGAGGATGCAGGTAAAACCTACGCCGTCTGGCTGCTGGATTTTAACGTTCGCTGGCGCGTGACCGAGGCAGGATTCGAAGTCTTTGCCCTCGAGCCCAGGTAATTTTATCCTTCTCTCTTTTGGCATCTTTGCCACACTGGTAAACTAAACCACTTTTTTTGTGTCAGGCTGGTGATTCAGCCTGTTCAAATCGTCGAAATGGAACCGTAACAACATGCGTACTAGCCAATATCTGCTCTCCACTCTGAAGGAGACACCTGCCGACGCCGAAGTGATCAGCCACCAGCTGATGCTGCGCGCCGGGATGATCCGCAAGCTGGCCTCCGGATTGTACACCTGGTTGCCGACCGGCGTGCGCGTCCTGAAAAAAGTCGAAAACATCGTGCGTGAAGAGATGAACAACGCCGGTGCAATCGAGGTGTTAATGCCCGTGGTTCAGCCCTCTGAACTGTGGCAGGAGAGTGGTCGCTGGGAGCAGTACGGTCCCGAACTGCTGCGTATCGCCGATCGCGGCGATCGTCCGTTTGTTCTCGGCCCAACGCATGAAGAGGTCATTACCGATCTGATCCGCAACGAGCTGAGCTCTTACAAGCAGCTGCCGCTGAACTTCTTCCAGATCCAGACCAAGTTCCGTGACGAAGTGCGTCCACGTTTTGGCGTGATGCGCTCCCGCGAATTCCTGATGAAAGATGCTTACTCTTTCCATACCTCTCAGGAATCTCTGCAGGAGACCTACGATAAAATGTATGAAGCTTACAGCAAAATCTTCTCCCGCATGGGTCTGGATTTCCGTGCTGTACAGGCTGATACCGGTTCAATCGGCGGTAGCGCATCCCACGAGTTCCAGGTTCTGGCGCAGAGCGGCGAAGACGATGTGATCTTCTCTGACTCCTCTGATTACGCCGCTAACATCGAGTTTGCAGAAGCCCTGGCACCAAAAGCGCCACGCGCCGCAGCAACCGAAGAGATGACTCTGGTTGATACGCCGAACGCCAAAACCATCGCCGAGCTGGTTGAGCAGTTCAATCTGCCGATTGAGAAAACGGTTAAAACGCTGCTGGTTAAATCGGCCGAAGGCAGCGCATACCCGCTGGTTGCCCTTCTAGTGCGTGGCGATCACGAGCTGAACGAAGTGAAAGCAGAAAAACTGCCACAGGTTGCCAGCCCGCTGACGTTTGCTACGGAAGCAGAAATCCGTGCCGTCGTGAACGCCGGTCCTGGCTCTCTGGGCCCGGTGAATATGCCAATTCCTGTGGTCGTTGACCGCACGGTTGCCGCGATGAGCGACTTCTCTGCTGGCGCTAACATCGACGGTAAACACTACTTCGGCATTAACTGGGACCGCGACGTCGCGACGCCAGAAGTGGCTGATATCCGTAACGTGGTTGCGGGCGATCCAAGCCCGGACGGCCAGGGTACGCTGATGATTAAACGCGGTATCGAAGTGGGCCATATCTTCCAGCTGGGCGATAAGTACTCCCGCGCCATGAATGCGGCGGTTCAGGGCGAAGATGGTCGTAACCAAGTGCTGACCATGGGTTGCTACGGTATCGGGGTCACGCGCGTGGTTGCTGCCGCTATTGAGCAGAACTTCGACGAGCGCGGTATCGTCTGGCCGGACAACATTGCGCCGTTCCAGGTAGCCATCCTGCCAATGAACATGCACAAGTCTTACCGCGTTCAGGAACTGGCAGAAAAGCTGTATAACGAGCTGCGCGCTCAGGGCGTTGACGTGCTGATGGACGATCGTAAAGAGCGCCCAGGCGTGATGTTCGCCGATATGGAACTGATCGGTATCCCACATACCATCGTTATCGGCGACCGTAACCTCGACAACGATGAGATTGAATACAAGTACCGTCGTAACGGCGAGAAGCAGATGATCAAGACCGGCGACATCCTTGATTACCTGATAAAAGCCATCAAAGGCTAAAAAAACAAAAACCCCGCTCAGGCGGGGTTTTTTATTGGCTCTCGAAGAAGCTATTTGCTGCTACAGTCTTTACCCGCGGCAAACTTCGCGTCTTTATCCACCACCAGCGTTTTCACCAGCTCCCCGCTGTCCGGGTTCGGTTCCACCGTAAAATGACCGTCCACCGTCAACAACACCGGCTTGCTGTCATTGCCTCGCGCAACGGCATAATCACGCTCAAGCTGGGCATTATTCGCTACGCTCACTTTCTTGCCGGTTGCACAGTCGGTAAAGATTGCCGCATCCGCCATGTAGAAATACATGCCGCGCATCGCCATCGGCGTAGCAGGCAGCGCCGCTTTTACCGGCGCGAGGGTGTAGTTAAACTGAGATTCAATCGGGTTGCCCTCGCGATCGAGCATCTCCATTCCTTCACCTTTAGCGCGGAAATAGGTTTTATCTCCGGTGGTATCGGTCAACACCAGCTTCTCAGCCGTGCGCGCCCAGGTTCCGTAAGAGGCAAAGGATGAAGGTTCTTTTGCCCCCTGATAGCGCTGGTTCATTACCCAAGAGCCATCCTTTTCGAGGAATAACGTGGTTTCGATACCTTCGCAATCCGCACACGGCAATACGCCGCGCCAGCTCTGCTGCATCGGTTTTAATTCTTCGGTGGGCGCAGGCTGTAATACCTGCGTTTCTGAACGATTGTTACACCCGAAAAGCGCAAAGAGCGTCGTCACGGCTAATGCTGAAAATAGTGCTTTTTTCACAATGAATCCCTTATGAAAAAGTGTGTTCCATTTCGTCACTCCATAGGGCGACGAACTTTACCGCGCAGCGCTTTTACCGTGGATTTTTGCGACTTTGACGACAACCGGCGCTCTTTCGAGGCGCGGGTTGGACGCGTAGCCCGACGAGTTTTCTGCACTGCGGTTAATTCTTTGATGAGGGCGACCAGCCTTGCCATCGCCGCCTCACGGTTTAATTCCTGGCTGCGGTACTCCTGTGCCTTAATCACAATCACACCGTCGCTGGTGATCAGATGATGGCTAGCGGCCAGCAGGCTCTCTTTATAATACTCTGGCAGGCTAGAGGCCCGAATGTCAAAGCGCAAATGGATAGCCGTTGATGCCTTATTGACGTGCTGCCCGCCCGCCCCCTGCGCGCGGATGGCGGTGATCTCAAGCTCGCTGTCAGGAATGCTGACATTACGGGACAAAACAATCATGGCGCGGGCTGCCACGCCGTGAAGTGAATTTCCAGATTATTCTGAGAATCAGAAAGCCAAATCGCACCGTCCTGAATCGTCGCCTGCAGGACCATCGTGCGGCCAGCAAACGCGCTCAGCTGCGCCAGCTGCTCATCGTCCAGATACCAGACGGCCAGGTTGGCAAACTGCCCGCACTTGCTTTTGTTCTGCTGCCACCAAATTTCAGCCGCACGCTGATTATATGCAAACAACGCCACTTCCGCGGACTGGGTGCACGCCTTTTTAATCCGACGCTCGTCCGGCAGGCCGAGCTCAATCCACAGATCGATACCCATGTGGTCATTACGCAGCCAGGCTTCCGGCTCGTCTTCCGCGCTGAGTCCGCGGGTGAATTGCAGGCGCTCGTTGGCATACTTAATCCACGCCAGCAGGCGCAGCATCATCCGCTCCTGGGTTTCTGAAGGATGACGTGCCAGGGTCAATGACGCATCAAGGAACTGATTGCGGTCAAGATCCGCCACGTTGACCACCGCTTTATAAATTGTCGCTTTCAGCGCCATGAGAAAACTCCTTTCGTATCAGGCGCACATTGTAGCGAAAACCGCGTCAAAAGGCTGTTACACATTGATGTTTAGCCCCCATCAAGGCGCTGATATTGCTTAAATGAGTATGGTATAGTCACCTTGCTAAACCGAGTTTATCTTCGTAGGCTTATGGATATCTCACAGTAAGTCAGTGCGCTGGCGGGAGGGGATGTGAATAATTATTGTGAGTTAATTCGCAAACGGTATGCGGAAATCGCCAGCGGCGATCTGGGCTATATTCCAGATGCTCTGGGCTGTGTATTGAAAGTGCTAAATGAAATGGCCTCGGATGAGAGCCTTTCTGAATCGGTCAGGGAAAAAGCAGCGTATGCTGCGGCGAATTTACTGGTGAGCGATTATGTCGATGAATGATACTTATCAACCCATCAATTGTGATGACTATGACAACCTCGAACTCGCCTGCCAGCATCATTTATTACTGACGCTGGAGCTTAAAGATGGCGAGGTGTTGAAGGCAAAGGCCAGCGACCTGGTTTCACGCAAAAATGTGGAATATCTGGTCGTAGAAGAAACGGGCGCAACGCGCGAACTGCGCCTTGATAGAATTGCCAGCTTTAGCCACCCGCAAATCGGCACCGTCGTGGTAAGCGAATCCTGATAATTTTCACGGGCAGCCTGGCTGCCCGCTACCTTTTCCACTGAAAGCAAACGCCCTCTTCCGCCCATCCTTCTTGCGTAACAAAAGCGCCCGCCGCCGCAATCAGCGTTTCGTTGTAAAACAGCAGCGGCGTGGTATCGCGCCGCCAGGGCGGCACGTTAAGCTCCTGCCAGATTTTTTTTAGCTTGCGCCCGCCGTTGCGCCCCACAATGTGCAGCATGCCGCCGGCCTTAAAGCGCACGGTAACCGCTTCATCGGCTCGAGGTAAACGGACGTTGCCGGAAGGGGCGAGGCAAACATGGCCCGCGCGGCCGGGCAGCACCAGCGCGTCGTTCGTATCGGCCCAGCTCAGTACGGTATCCGCCAGAGACGGCGTCGCGCCGATCCACCAGAGGCGGCCCTTATAGCGCCTCACTTCGTAACCGCTAAGATGCACGCGTGGCTCAGCGTCCTCTCGCGCCTGCGCGACTTCATCCCAGATTCGAACGAGCATGGCGCGGGACGGCATTGGCGCATGATGAGAGGCCAGCCAGCGGCGCAGCAGCGCGGCGCGGCGAGCGGCGCTTACGTCCTCAAGCGGCGCAATGGCCAGCGCGCCGTCGGCAGACGTCAGCTTAGCCAACTCCTCCCCCAGCAGTTCATCCAGCAGGCCTTCCTGCTCGGCGCAGAGCGCGGCGCTTCTCGACGTCGCCTCGGCGAAATGCGCCCAGCGCGCGGTCAAAAGCGGCAAAATCTTAAGGCGAAGAAAGTTGCGATCGTAGCCGTCATCCTGATTGCTTTCGTCCTCAATCCAGCGAAGATCGTGCTCCTGCGCCCACGCTTCCAGCGACGCGCGCGTTTCGCCCAGCAGCGGTCGAATCAGATGCGCTCCCGCGAAGTCAGCGCGCGCAGGCATAGCCGAGAGTCCTGCCGGGCCGCTTCCCCGCTTGAGGGCAAGTAAAAAGGTTTCACACTGATCGTCCAGATGCTGGGCCGTCACCAGCGCTTCGCCAGCGCGCAGCGTGTCGGCAAAGGCGGCATACCGGGCTTTGCGCGCCTGTGCCTCAACGCCCAGCCCCTCTTCCCGCAGCGTTACGCGCGTAATCACGAGCGGGATCTTCCACCCGGCACAGAGCGCTTCGCAGTGTGCCGCCCACGCGTCGGCATGAGGGCTCAGTCCGTGATGGATGTGAATTGCCCGGAGCTGCACGTCAGGATTGGCATCGCGCCAGAGCTTTAGCCGATGGAGTAAAACGGTGGAATCCAGCCCGCCGCTAAACCCCACCAGCAGCTGGCGGTAAGGTGAAACGGCTTGTGCGATAGCGGGTAAGGTCATAGAAAATTACACATAAAAAATGCCCGTACTGAGCGGGCATTATCACACAGGATGAACATTACTGCTGGTAAAGCTCCAGCGGCAGACCATCGGGATCGTTGAAAAAGGTAAAACGCTTATCCGTGAACGGATCGACGCGAATCGCTTCACAGGTCACGCCGTGGTCTTCCAGATGTGCAACCGCGCGATCGATGTCGTCAACGCTGAAAGCCAGATGACGCAGGCCGCAGGCTTCCGGCCGGGAAGGTCGCGCGGGCGGAAAAGGGAATGAAAACAGCTCAATCACGTATTGCCCGTTTAGCGCGAGGTCACCTTTCCAGGAGTCGCGCTCTTCCCGGTAGGCTTCGCCGAGCAGCGTGAAGCCAAGAATATCGCAGTAGAACGCCTTACTTTTTGCGTAGTCGGTGGCAATAATCGCAATATGATGAACCTGTTTTAAACCGAGCATAGGGTCTCCTTTTTATGATGCCCTGAACGTTACAACCGACTGCGCGCCCGGGGCAAGCGACCGGGCCTATTTTAGGACTCGTACCCAGTAACCGCCCTGCTCATCGCGCTTAGCCCCGTGAATATCCGTCTCGAAGCCCGGATAATGGCGACCTACCGAGCAGAGCATCAGCAGAAAATCGAGCACCGCGCGGCTCTCTTCGGTAATCACCTCCCCCGGCATCAGCAGCGGCACGCCCGGCGGATAGGGCAGGATCATGTTGGCCGATACGCGCCCAACGAGATTTTCCAGCTCAACGGTTTCCACTTCCCCTTTAACCTGCTGCTGCCAGGCCCTGTGCGGGGTAAGCTTCATTTCAGGCAGAACGTCAAACGCCTGCAGCATCAGGCGCGGCAGATCGTGCTGGCGGATCAGCCTGTGGATCCCCTGCGCCAGATCCTGAATACGCATGTTGCGGTAGAAGTCGGGATCTTCCGCATAGAGATCCGGCAGCATGTTCCTCACCCGCAAATTGAGATCGTAGGCGCGCTTGAACTCCATCAGGCCGCGCAGCAGGCCCATCGCGCGGGTCTTATCGATTCCGATGCTGAACAGGAACAGCAGGTTGTAAGGCCCTGTTTTCTCAACCACTACGCCGCGCTCGCCGCGCTCATCGAGAAATTTCGCCACCAGCGCGGCCGGAATGCCCTCATCGCTCATTGCGCCCTGCCCGTCCATGCCGGGCGTCAGGATCGTCACTTTTACCGGATCGAGGAACATGTGGTCCGCGTCAGCATCGCGGAAACCGTGCCAGCTTTCGCCCGGCGAGACGGGCCAGCACGCCGCCTCGTCGATCTCTTCCGGCTGCCAGATATCAAAGAACCAGCCGTCGGCCTCGTCTTTCAGCCGCTGTACTTCTTTGCGAAAATGCAGCGCGCGTTCCACCGAGCGATTAATCAAACGCTTGCCCGGATTTCCACGCAGCATCGCCGCCGCCGTTTCAATCGACGCCACCAGCGGATAGCTCGGCGAGGTGGTGGTGTGCATCATAAAGGCTTCATTAAAGGTGTCTTCATCGTATTCACCTTTAATGTGGATCAGCGAGGCCTGGGAAAACGCCGCCAGCATCTTGTGCGTCGACTGGGTTTCGAAGAAGACTTTGCCCGGCACCCGCTCACCGCTCATGCCGCTTTTCCCTTCGTAAATCGGATGGAAATTGGTATACGGCACCCATGCGGAATCAAAGTGAATCGACGGCACGTCCAGCGTCTGCTTGATCCAGTTGGTGTTATAGAGCAGCCCGTCGTAGGTTGAGTTGGTGATCACCGCGTGGATCGGCCAGCTTGCGCCTGGAGTTACCGCAACCTTGGTCTCAATAGACGCAGGCGTAAACTCACGGCGCGGAATACCGCCGAGAATGCCGAGGGCGTTGCGGGTAGGCGACAGCCACAGCGGCACCACGTCGCTCATCATCAGCAGGTGCGCCAGCGACTTATGGCAGTTGCGGTCGATCAGCAACGTACTGCCGGCGGGCGCGGCGTACATGCCGACGATCTTGTTCGAGGTCGAGGTGCCGTTGGTCACCATATAGCTCTGCTCGGCGCCAAAGGTACGGGCGATGTACTCCTCGGCTTCCAGATGCGGACCGGTGTGGTCAAGCAGCGAGCCAAGCTCGGTAACCGAAATCGACACGTCGGCCTTAAGCGTGTTTCCGCCGAAGAAATCATAGAACAGGCAGCCCACCGGGCTTTTCTGATAGGCCGTGCCCGCCATGTGCCCCGGGGTGCAGAAGGTGTACTTTCCCTCCTTCACGTAGGTAAACAGCGCGCGGGTAAACGGCGGCGTGATGTTATCGAGGTACTCACGGGTATATTGCTGGATGCGGGTCGCAATATCTTCTGCAACGCCGAGAGAGTACTCAAAGAACCACAGCGCCATGCGCATATCCTGGGCGCTGACGTCCATCGTGGAGTGGGTATTGATAAACGCGTACAGCGGCAGATATTCGTTCAGCTTATTAATTTCGCTGCACAGCTCCAGATCGTATTCGTCCCAGTCAAAAATCACGCCGCAGATGCGCGGGTTGTGTTCGATAAACTTAAGCAGGTCGGCGCTGTTGTGCGGCCAGATAAGCTGATACCCCAGAGACTGCAGCTCTTTCTCCAGCTCCTTGATGGGTTCGTCTTTATAAAAGACCCCATGTGGCCCCATGATGGCAATGATGTTCATGGTTTACCTCCTTGAAATACATCAGCTAAGCATAGCCAGGCTAAACCGCAGGTAAAAAAAAAGCCGCAACGGTGTGCGGCTTTTCAGATAAATGTGAAGCTTATGCGTAACCGTAGGTCATCAGACGCTGATAGCGACGGTTCAGCAGATCTTCTTTGCTCAGCACGTCCAGATCCGCCAAGTCTGCCAGCAGCTGCGCCTTCAGAGAAGCGGCCATGACTTCCGGCTTACGATGCGCCCCGCCCAGAGGTTCCGGGATCACGCTGTCGATCAGCTTCAGCTCTTTCAGGCGTGGAGCAATGATGCCCATCGCTTCGGCAGCCAGCGGCGCTTTGTCGGCGCTTTTCCACAGAATGGACGCGCAGCCTTCCGGAGAGATAACGGAATAGGTGCTGTACTGCAGCATATTCACTTTATCACCCACGCCAATCGCCAGCGCGCCGCCGGAGCCACCCTCACCGATAACGGTACAGATGACCGGTACTTTCAGACGAGACATCTCACGCAGGTTGCGCGCGATGGCTTCAGACTGACCGCGCTCTTCCGCGCCCACGCCAGGGTAAGCACCCGGGGTGTCGATGAAGGTGATGATCGGCATGTTGAAACGCTCGGCCATCTCCATCAGGCGCAGGGCTTTACGATAGCCCTCCGGTGCCGGCATACCAAAGTTACGACGGATCTTCTCTTTGGTTTCACGACCTTTCTGATGACCAATGATCATCACCGGGCGACCATCCAGGCGTGCGATACCGCCGACGATGGCTTTATCGTCAGCATAAGCGCGATCGCCTGCCAGCTCGTCAAATTCATCAAACGCCAGGCGGACATAATCCAGGGTGTACGGGCGCTGTGGATGACGCGCCAGCTGGGCAATCTGCCATGCGCCGAGATCGGCAAAGATTTTGCGCGTCAGTTCTACGCTTTTTTCGCGCAGACGATGCACTTCTTCGTCGATGTTAATATCCAGTTTTTCATCCTGACGGCTCACTGCTGTCAGAGAATCGATTTTCGCTTCCAGCTCTGCAATCGGCTGTTCGAAATCAAGGAAATTCAGACTCATAGTATTCCTGTATTAGTCAAACTCCAGTTCCACCTGCTCCGAACCAATGAGGCCACGGAGATCGTTTAGTAAACGATCGCTCGGAGAGACACGCCACGTTGCACCAAAGCGCAACCGCGCGCGCGCATCCGCCCTCTGATAGTAGAGATGTACTGGAATGGTCCCCGAGCGATGGGGTTCCAGAGACTGACGGAGTCGGTTTAAAAGCTGGTCATCAATTTGCCTGTCCGTCAGCGAGATAGCAAGCCCGCGTGCATATTTTTCACGGGCTTCGTCAATGTCCATCACTTCGCGGGCGGTCATTTTAAGCCCCCCGCTGAAGTCATCAAAGCTGACCTGTCCGCTGACGATAAGTATGCGGTCTTTTTCCAGCAATTGCTGGTATTTATCCAGCGCGTCGGTGAACAACATCACCTCCAGACGTCCGGAACGGTCATCCAGCGTACAGATGCCGATACGATTGCCGCGCTTGGTGACCATTACCCTTGCAGCAATCACGAGCCCCGCCGCCGTGGTGATTTTACCACGATCCGTCGGATGCATGTCTTTCAGCCTGTTGCCTCCGACATAGCGCTCAATTTCTTTAATATACTGGTTGATCGGGTGTCCCGTCAGGTATAGCCCTAACGTTTCACGCTCGCCGTCCAGCACCACCTGTTCCGGCCATGGCTGGCAGTTAGCGTAAGACTGCTCGATCTGCTCCGGCTCTTCCGCCAGCACGCCGAACATATCAGCCTGACCAATCGCTTCCGCTTTCGCGTGCTGATCGGCGGCTTTCAGCGCATCGCCAAGCGAATTCATCAGCGCAGCGCGGTGCGGCCCGAGCCTGTCGAACGCACCGGACATGATCAGCTTTTCCAGCACGCGGCGGTTCAGCTTTTTGGTATCGGTACGCGCACAAAGGTCGAACAGCTCGCGGAAGTAACCGCCATTGTTACGCGCTTCAATGATCGCCTCGATCGGGCCTTCACCGACGCCTTTGATCGCGCCGATCCCGTAAACAATTTCACCGTGATCGTTGACGTGGAAATGGTACAGGCCCGAGTTGATGTCCGGCGGGAGGATCTTCAGCCCCATGCGCCAGCACTCGTCCACCAGGCCCACCACCTTCTCGGTGTTGTCCATATCGGCGGTCATCACCGCCGCCATAAATTCAGCCGGATAGTGCGCCTTCAGCCACAGCGTCTGGTAGGAGACCAGCGCATAGGCGGCGGAGTGGGATTTGTTAAATCCGTACCCGGCGAATTTCTCTACCAGGTCAAAGATTTTGATCGCCAGTTCGCCATCAATGCCGTTTTTTCTCGCGCCTTCTTCGAAGGTGCCGCGCTGCTTGGCCATCTCTTCCGGCTTTTTCTTACCCATCGCGCGACGCAGCATGTCCGCGCCGCCGAGGGTGTAGCCAGAGAGCACCTGGGCGATCTGCATAACCTGTTCCTGATACAGGATGATGCCATAGGTTGGCTCCAGCACGGGCTTCAGGCACTCGTGCTGCCACTGAACGTCCGGATAGGAAATCTCTTCACGCCCGTGCTTACGGTCGATAAAGTTATCAACCATCCCGGACTGCAGCGGGCCCGGACGGAACAGGGCCACCAGCGCGATCATATCTTCGAAGCAGTCGGGCTGCAGGCGTTTAATCAGATCTTTCATGCCGCGGGATTCAAGCTGGAAGACCGCGGTGGTCTCCGAGCGCTGCAGCATGTCGAAGCTTTTCTTGTCATCCAGCGGGATGGCCGCGATATCCAGCGGCGGCTCGCCGTTCTTCTCGCGACGGGCGTTGATCATCTCCAGCGCCCAGTTAATGATGGTGAGCGTGCGCAGGCCTAAGAAGTCGAACTTCACCAGCCCGGCGTATTCTACGTCGTTCTTATCAAACTGGGTGACCGGGTGCTGCCCGGCTTCATCGCAGTAGAGCGGCGCAAAATCGGTGATTTTGGTCGGGGCGATAACCACGCCACCCGCGTGCTTACCGGCGTTTCGCGTCACGCCTTCCAGCTTGCGCGCCATGTCGATCAGCGCCCTGACCTCTTCGTCAGCCTCGTAGATTTCCGGCAGCTGCGGTTCGGCCTCAAAGGCTTTCGCCAGCGTCATACCCGGATCGGGCGGAACCAGCTTAGAGATACGATCGACGAAGCCGTACGGGTGACCGAGTACACGGCCCACGTCGCGGATAACCGCCTTCGCCGCCATGGTACCGAAGGTGATAATCTGCGATACCGCATCGCGGCCGTACATGTCCGCTACGTGCTCGATGACCTGGTCGCGTTTCTCCATGCAGAAGTCGACGTCGAAGTCGGGCATCGAGACGCGTTCCGGGTTAAGGAAACGTTCGAACAGCAGGTCAAATTCCAGCGGGTCGAGGTCGGTAATTTTCAGGGCGTAAGCCACAAGCGAGCCGGCGCCCGAACCACGGCCCGGACCTACCGGTACGCCGTTATCCTTCGACCACTGGATAAACTCCATAACGATCAGGAAGTAACCCGGGAAGCCCATCTGGTTGATAACCTGGAGTTCAATGTCCAGACGCTCATCGTAAGGTGGGCGCTTCTCTTTACGCACCGCTTCATCCGGGAACAAAAATGCCAGGCGCTCTTCCAGGCCCTCTTTCGATTTGGCCACCAGGAAGTCTTCCGTGGTCATATCGCCGGTGGGGAACTGAGGCAGGAAATACTCGCCGAGGCGCACGGTGACGTTGCAGCGCTTGGCAATTTCTACGCTGTTTTCAAGCGCTTCCGGAATATCGGAGAAGAGCTCGCACATCTCCTCTTCGGTGCGCATGTACTGCTGCGGAGAGTAGTTACGCGGACGCTTTGGATCGTCGAGGGTGAAGCCGTCGTGGATCGCCACGCGAATTTCGTGCGCGTCAAAGTCCCCGGACTCAAGGAAGCGCACGTCGTTGGTCGCCACAACGGGCAGCCCGCGCGCTTCAGCCAGGGCGACCGCCGCGTGCAGATAGCTCTCCTCGTCCGCACGCCCGGTGCGGATCAGCTCCAGATAAAAACGATCCGGGAAATGTTCTTCGTAGAACGACACGCACTGGTCCACCAGCGCGCTGTTGCCGCGCAGCAGACACCTACCGACATCGCCCATGCGTCCACCGGAGATCAGCAGCAGCCCTTCATTTAGCTCTGCCAGCCAGTCGCGGTCGATCCACGGACCCTGCGCGCCGTAGCCGCGCTGATAGGCCTTTGAAATAAGCAGCGTGAGATTTTGATAACCCGTGTTGTTCATTGCCAGCACGGATATCTGCGTCATTTCATCGCCGAGCAGCTCGCTCTGAACGTGAAAATCAGCGCCGACGATAGGTTTCATCCCCGCGCCGTGCGCCGTCCCGTAGAACTTCACCAGACCACACAGGTTGGTGAAATCGGTGATCGCCAGCGCGGGCATGCCGAGCGCGGCCGCCTTTTTCACAAGCGGTCCGGTTTTCGCCAGCCCATCAATCATGGAGTAGTCGCTATGCACCCGCAGGTGTACGAAACGTGGTTCAGCCATCTTCAGATTCCGCGTTACTTAATTGCTTGCGTCTTGATTCAGGACACCAGTCCCAGCGCGCGTTTCACCGGGCCAAAACTGCGGCGGTGATGTTCGGTTGCGCCATGTTCAGCCAGCTTTTCCAGGTGGAAAGCCGTAGGATACCCCTTGTGCTGGGCAAACCCATACGCAGGATACGTGAGGTCCAGCGCGGCCATTTCGGCGTCGCGCGTCACTTTGGCAATGATAGAAGCCGCGCTGATTTCAGCAACCCGGCTATCCCCTTTCACTACCGCCATAGAAGGCATGGGCAGTGCGGGACAGCGGTTGCCGTCAATCAGAACATATTCCGGCGCGATACTCAGGCCCGCAACCGCACGCTGCATCGCCAGCATGGTGGCATGCAGAATATTCAGCTCGTCGATCTCATGCGGCTCCGCGCGGCCAAGGCTCCAGGCCAGCGCTTTCTCTTTAATTTCATCGAAGAGCGCCAGCCGACGCTTTTCGGACAGTTTTTTCGAGTCGTTCAGCCCAATAATCGGGCGAGCAGGATCGAGGATCACAGCAGCAGTTACAACAGCGCCCACCAGCGGGCCGCGTCCAACTTCGTCCACACCCGCAACAAGGTGCGTGTGGGGGTAAATAAATTCCATCATTTTGCTAACTCCAGCACCGCATCAGCCGCTTGCTCATCGGCATTACAGCGGATCTGCTGATGCAGCTCGCGAAACGTCTCGTGCATCTGGTGGCTGGTCTTACCGTTTGCCAGCAGCGGCAGCAGCGCATCGGCTAACGCCTGCGGCTGACACTCATCCTGAAGCAGTTCTTTAACCAGCTCGCGCCCGGCGAGCAGGTTTGGCAATGAGACGTAATCGGTTTTTACCAGGCGCTTAGCCAGCCAGAAGGTAAACGGCTTCATGCGATAGCCAACAACCATTGGGCATTTTGCCAACATACACTCCAGCGCGGCGGTACCCGATGCCAGAAGCGCGGCGTCGCTCGCGTACATGGCCTCACGTCCTTTCCCGTCGAGCAGGCGAACGTGAAGATCCGGCGCCACTTCCGCTTTGATGCGCTCGAACTGCTCGCGTCGTTTCGCATTGACCAGCGGCACAACGACTTCCAGATCGGGATAGGTCTGACGCAGGATCTGCGCCGTTTTGAGGAAGTCAGCGCTCAACATTTCAACCTCTGCGCCGCGGCTCCCCGGCAGCAGCGCCAGGCAATGAACATCGTGCGGGATGCCCAGCCCGTCCCGCGCCGCGTTTTTATCCGGGTCCAACGGCATGGCGTCTGCCATGGTGTGGCCGATAAAGCGGCACGGCACGTTAAATTTATCGTAAAACGCCTTTTCGAAAGGCAGGAAAGCCAGCACCAGATCGGTGGAGCGTCCGATTTTGAAAACGCGTTTCTGTCGCCACGCCCAGACGGACGGACTGACGTAATGAATGGTTTTGATGCCCTGCTTTTTCAAATTCCCTTCGAGGGTGATATTGAAATCAGGCGCATCAATCCCGACAAACACGTCGGGCTTGAGATCGGTGAAACGGCGGGTGAGATCGGCACGAATGTGCAGCAAACGGCGCAGGCGCCCCAGCACCTCGACGATGCCCATCACGGCCAGCTCTTCCATTTCATACCAGGCTTCACAGCCTTCGGCCTGCATCAGCGGGCCAGCGACGCCCACAAAGCGAGCGTTCGGTACGCGAGCCTTGAGCGCACGGATAAGGCCGGCGCCAAGAATATCGCCGGAAGTTTCTCCGGCGACCAGGGCTATCGTAAGCGGACGAGTGTCGACCATTAACGAATCAGACCACGCGTTGAACGGTCAAAGAACTCCATGAACGCGTTCACCTCAGGGTGCTTATTCGCCAGTTCGGCAATTTCCGGCTTTGCCTCTTCCAGCGTTTTTCCGCTACGGTACAGCAGTTTGTATGCGTTGCGGATCGCAGTAATCGCTTCGCGGCTAAAGCCACGACGCTTGAGGCCTTCAATGTTGACGCCAAACGGCGTTGCATGGTTGCCCTGCGCAATCACATACGGCGGGACGTCCTGCGCCACGCCTGAGCAGCCGCCGACCATCACGTGTGCACCAATGATGCAGAACTGATGGACTGCGGTCATGCCGCCAATGATTGCGAAATCATCAACCGATACGTGTCCTGCCAGCGTTGCATTGTTGGCAAGAATACAGCGGTCACCTACGGTACAGTCATGCGCGATGTGCGCATTAACCATAAAGAGGTTATCGCTGCCCACCTTCGTCAATCCACCGCCCTGCACTGTTCCACGATGAATGGTGACGCTTTCGCGAATACGGTTACGATCGCCGATTTCCAAACGGGTCGCCTCACCAGCATATTTCAGATCCTGGTTAACTTCGCCGATGGAGGCGAACTGATAGATCTCGTTGTTGCAGCCGATGGTCGTATGACCATTCACTACCACATGAGACTTCAGTACAGTACCCTCACCAATTTCGACATGGGGTCCAACAAGACAAAACGGGCCAATATGGACGTTAGCGCCAATAACGGCGCCCACTTCCACAATAGCGGTAGGATGAATAAAGGCGGATTTATCAATCACGTATCAGGACTCCCGGCTACGAGCACACATCATTGTCGCTTCGCAAACAACTTTGCCGTCAACCAGAGCTACGCCTTTGAAGCGAGTCAGGCCGCGACGCGTTTTTTCAAAAGTGACTTCCATGATCATCTGATCACCAGGTACAACTGGGCGCTTGAAACGCGCTTCGTCGATACCTGCGAAGTAATACAGCTCACCCGGCTCCAGTTTACCTACGCTTTTAAACGCCAGAATACCGGTAGCCTGCGCCATTGCTTCCAGGATTAACACGCCCGGGAAGATAGGCTTACCAGGGAAGTGTCCCTGGAAGAATGGCTCGTTAACGGAGACATTTTTCACTGCGCGCAGAAAACGACCTTCTTCAAAATCCAGCACGCGGTCTACCAGTAAGAACGGGTAGCGGTGTGGCAGAAGTTCTAAAATCTCTTCAATATGCAGAGTATGAGTGTCAGTAGTCAAAATACTCTTCCTGTCAAATGTACTAAGTAGCAATAATAACACGGCCTGCCGGTTTATAAGAAAGCCGACAGGCCGAGAAGTTTAGCGTTAAAACGGATGAACGCTTAGTCTTGTTGATCGATCTTGCGCTCGATGGCTTTGAGGCGCTTGCTCATATCATCAATATTCATTACCAGCGCTGCGGTTTTACGCCATACCTTGTTAGGTTGTAGCGGGATACCGGAGGAATAAATGCCGGGTTCAGTAATAGGACGCATCACCATGCCCATTCCTGTTACCGTAACCTTATCGCAAATTTCCATATGGCCGTTGATCACGCTGGCACCGCCGATCATGCAATAGCGGCCAATTTTCAGGCTGCCAGCCATGATAACGCCACCCGCAACAGCGGTATTGTCGCCAATCACAACGTTATGTGCAATCTGACACTGGTTATCGATAATAACACCGTTACCAATGATGGTGTCGTCGAGCGCACCGCGGTCAATCGTCGTACACGCGCCGATTTCAACGCGATCGCCAATGATCACGCGACCCAGCTGTGGGATTTTAACCCAGTTACCGCGATCGTTAGCGTAGCCAAATCCGTCCGCACCGATCACGGTGCTGGAGTGAACAAGGCAGTTTTCGCCAATCTCAATATCATGGTAAACGGACACATTGGCCCACAGGCGGGTTCCTGCGCCGATTTTCGTATTTTTCCCAACAAAGCAGCCGGGGCCAATGACGACGTTATCACCCAGCACGACGCCGGATTCGATAACGGCATTGGCACCTACGGCCACGTTGTTGCCCAGCGTCGCCGTCGGATCAATGGCTGCACTGGCAGCGATGTTCTGTGCCGGCTGCGGCGTGGTATCAAGAATTTGGGCCATACGCGCATAGGTCAGGTAGGGATTTTTCACTACCAGCGCGCTTCCCGTGGCAAACGGAAGATCGTCCTGCGTCAACACGACGGCGGACGCCTGGCACTGAGCCAGATGTTCACGGTACTTAGGACTTACCATGAAGGTAATGTTGCCCGGTTTAGCAGATTGCATGGACGCAACAGCGGTGATGACGAGATCGCCATCACCGTGTAATTCTGCATCCAACTGCTGAGCTAAATCAGCCAGTCGAATTGAAGGCATTACTTATTTAACCTGTTTCAGCACGTCAGCGGTGATGTCTTTAACATCGCTGCTGTTGAAAGCTACGGCGTTCGCATCAACAACCAGATCGATGCTCTGATCGGCAGCCACTGATTTAACAGCTGACTGGATACGAGTAACCAGTTTGCCACGCTCTTCGTTGGAACGACGCTGACGATCCTGCTCGAAAGCCTGCGCTTTCTGAGAGAAGGTCTGGCGTTGAGCCATCACGTCTTTTTCCAGCTTGCTACGATCGCTCGCTTTCATGGTAGAACCATCGCGCTGCAGACGCTGCATTTTGCTCTGCAGATCGCTTTCCATACGTTGCAGCTCGCTTGCACGGCCTTTGAACTCGTTTTCCAGCGTAGCAGAAACACCCGTTTTCTGAGCGACCTGCTGGAACAGATTACCCATGTTAACGATCGCAATTTTGTCGGCTGCCTGAGCAGACGTTACCATCGCTAAACCAAGACCTGCAGCTAATAACCACTTTTTCACAATAAACTCCTTACCATCCCATTGGTGCCCGAAGGCACCGTTCTTTGCGTGGCAAGGCGATCGTGTTACGGATCGCCGGTTGTCAGCGCTACACTGCCAACGCATTCCTTTGCAGCGGATTATTACCAGGTTTTACCAATGTTAAACTGGAACTGTTCCGCTTTATCTCCTTCGTATTTCTTAAACGGCTGGGCGTAGGAGAAGACCAACGGCCCCAACGGTGACATCCATTGTAATGCGATACCTGCAGACATGCGAATGTTGCTCGGATCGCTGTAGTCTGGAATATCGCTTGGCATACCTGTAGTACTCCAGTGGGTATCCCATACTGTACCCGCATCCACGAAGAAGGAGGTACGCACCGAGTTAGCATATTTATCGCTGATAAACGGCGTCGGAGTGATGAACTCCATGCTCGCAACGGCCATGGCATTACCGCCGACGGCATCGTCAGAGCTACACACTTTTCCAGCGCCCTGGTTACAGTTATCCGGATCGTTACCGCCGTAGTAGACCGCTTTCGGACCAATGTTGTTGGACTGGAAGCCGCGAACGGTGCTTGAACCACCCGCATAGAAGTTTTCATAGAACGGCAGTTCTTTACCGCCTAAGCCATCACCATAGCCCCAGCGGGTACGACCCAGAACAACCCATTTGTGATCGTCATCAATCGGGAAGTACGACGCGGTGTCCAGCGTAACCTTGTAGAACTCGTTATCGGAGCCCGGAATGGTCACTTTACCGTTCAGGTTAACGCGCGAACCTGACGTCGGGAAGAAGCCACGGTCAAGACGGTTGTAGGTCCAACCGTAGTTAAACGTGAAGTCATCCGCGGTGAAACCGTTGTTGTCGCTGGTTGTGCTCGCCGACTGGCCGATAGAATCCAGATAACGCCACATCGCCACCTGCGGCTGCATGTTGGACAGGTCGTTGTGCACGTAACCTAAACCAGCACGCAAGGTGTTGTATTCGTTGATCGGGAAGCCCAGCGTACCGTCTAAGCCGTAGCTTTTGTTGGTATAGGTGGACAGATCGGCGTCATCGGCTTTGAAGTCGTTATAGAAGATTCGACCGCCCAGGCTTACACCGTCAACGGTGAAGTAGGGGTTCGTCACCGAGAACTCAGAGTAGGTCTGGTAGTCGTTTTTCGTGCCGTTGATACCGACAGAGTAACCTGTACCCAGCCAGTTATCCTGCTGAACGCCGACCTGGAAGCTCACGCCGCTTTCGGTACCGTAGCCAACACCAAAGTTGAAGCTACCGGTGTTACGCTCTTTCACTTTATAAACGACATCAACCTGATCCGGACGGCCCGGTACGCGCTGCGTGTCGGTATCAACCGTTTCAAAGTAGCCCAGACGGTTCAGACGCTCTTTCCCCTGGTCGACCAGGTCACTGCCCAGCCATGCCCCTTCCATCTGACGCATTTCGCGACGAAGAACGGAATCTTTAGAGGTGTCGTTACCTTCGAAGCGGATCTTACGCACGTAGAAACGGTTGCCCGCGTCAACGTTAACGTGAAGCTTCACGGTTTTATCCGCGTCGTTAATTTCAGGCTGAGTCTGTACGCGCGGATAAGCGTAACCATAGCGGCCGAGCAGCTTCTTAATGCTGTCTTCCATTTTGGTGACTTTAGAACCGCTATACAGCTCGCCCGGCTGAATCTTGGTCAGTGATTCGATCTCGGCAGAGTGACCGGCCAGGTTACCACTCACATCCACACCGGAAAGCTTGTACTGATCGCCTTCAGTGATGTTGATCGTGATGTAGATACCTTTCTTGTCCGGCGTCAGGCTGACCTGAGTCGAGTCGATGTTGAAACGCGCGTAGCCGCGATCCAGGTAGTAACTGCGCAGGGTTTCGAGGTCACCCGCCAGCTTCTGTTTCTGGTACTTACGATCGCCAACGACGTTCCACCACGGCACTTCGTCGCGCAGCTGGAAGGTGGAAATCAGTTCATCGGTGCTGAACGCATGGTTACCCACGATGTTGATCTGCTGGATCTTCGCAGACACACCTTCCTGGAACACCAGCTTCAAATCAACGCGGTTACGCGGCAGCGGCGTAACGACCGCCTTCACGCTGGCGCTGTATTTACCGACGCTGTAGTAGAAATCTTCCAGACCTTTTTCAATATCCGAAAGGGTTGTACGGTCAAGGGACTCCCCGACACGCACGCCAGATGCTTCAAGGTTTTGCTTGAGCATGTCATCTTTCACCGACTTGTTGCCGGAGAAAGTGATACTGGCGATCGTTGGACGTTCTTTCACCTGAACCAGAAGCGTATCACCATCGCGCAGGACGCGAACATCCTCAAAGTTGCCGGTGGCAAACAGAGCACGGATGGTGTTACTGATATCTTCATCATTAACCGTATCGCCAGGGCGCACAGGCATGCTGAGGAGGGCCGCACCAACGGCGACACGCTGAAGGCCTTCGAAATGAATATCTTTCACTACGAACCCGTCAGCACCGTATACGGTCGCGCTGCTAAACAGCAGCGACGCTATGAGCAACTTTTTCATCGCCATCGTTATTATGCGTTCTTCCTAACTAACTCTCTTACAACCGAGAGAAATCATTGAAAAGTGCAAGCCCCATTAACAGCACCAGCAAAATCGAGCCGATGCGGTAACTAAAGTCTTGAACTCGCTCGGATACCGGTCCGCCTTTTAGCTTTTCAATCGCTAAAAACAGCAGATGGCCCCCGTCTAAAACGGGAAGCGGAAACAGGTTGATTATCCCGAGGTTCACGCTAATGAGCGCAAGAAACATGAGATAGTAAATCACCCCGAACTCCGCTGACATCCCAGCCCCTTGAGCTATCGAGATCGGCCCACTGAGGTTGTTCAGTTTGACATCACCGGTTATCAATTTCCCCAACATGTTGACCGTTAGCTTCATCAGTTGCCATGTCTTATCCGTGGCTTCAAGAATGGCGCTAAACGGCCCATACTGGCGTATTGTCTTGTACTCATCCGGCAGAGGGATCACTTTTGGCACTACGCCTGCGAACCCTTCCGCCTTACCGCTTCCCGATTTCGTATCCGGAATCAGCGTCAAAGAGAGCGGACTCCCTTGCCTTTCAACTTCCAGCGCGAGCGATGTGCCCGGATTATCACGCACCAGAGTAACAAAGGTCATCCACTGTGTTAATGGCTGACCATCGACTTTAACGATCCTGTCCCCCGCTTGCAAACCCGCTTTGCTCGCTGCCGAATTTGCCTGTACTTCGGCTAATACCGGCTCAAGCTGCGCGCTGCGCGGTCGAATCCCCAGTGAAGCCACCGGGTCTTCTTTGTCAGGCTCGAAACGCCAGTGGCGTAAATCCAGCACTTTTTCCTGCCGCTGGTCAGTGCCAAACGGCGCTACGCTGACGGTTGTCTTTGCATCACCGATTTTGGCCACCAGCTGAAGGCGCACGGCATCCCAATCAGGGGTTTCGATACCATCAATCGCTTTAAGTTCCATTCCCGGCGTAATTTGCGCACTCGCCGCGATAGAGTCTGCCGCAATTTCACCCACCACCGGGCGCACGCCGGGAACACCGATGATAAACACCAGCCAGTAGGCAAAAATAGCAAAGATGAAATTGGCTACCGGACCGGCAGCGATGATAGCGGCGCGTTGCCCAACGGTCTTGTTGTTGAACGCGCTGTGTCGGAGTTCCGGGGCGACAGGCTCGACGCGCTCGTCGAGCATTTTGACATAGCCACCCAGAGGGATCAGCGCAACGACAAACTCAGTACCGTGCTTGTCGGTGCGTTTCCAGAGTGATTTACCAAAGCCAATGGAGAAGCGTTCTACGCGGACGCCGCAGCGCCGAGCAACCCAGAAATGGCCAAATTCGTGCACGGTAATCAGCACACCCAGTGCAACTATGAACGCCGCCAGATTCCAGAGAATGCTCAGCATAAAACCTTCCGTTAAATCGTCCCAAACACCAGTAAAAGCAGGCAAGCGAACACAGGAACAGCCGCTGTCAGGCTGTCAATGCGATCCAAAATACCGCCGTGCCCTGGAATAAGGTGACCACTGTCTTTAATCCCTGCTTCGCGCTTAAACATACTTTCGGTGAGATCACCGAGTACCGATGCCAGCGCAGCGAAAATTGAGCACACAAGCAGCGTTGACGGCGCGACTTCCAGATTCGCCCAGACGCCGTAGCCCCAGGAGATTATCGCCGCCGTTACAAGGCCACCGAAAAATCCTTGCCAGGTCTTACCTGGAGACACTTTCGGTGCCAGCTTATGTTTGCCGAACAGTTTACCAAACATATAGGCCCCGGAGTCAGCCCCCCAGACGAGAATCATCACATAAAGCAGCCATAGCGCCCCGCTATAGTGATTGTCGTCGTAGTGCCAGGCGCGAAGCGCGAGCATACCCCAGAAAAATGGAACAATAGTAAGTAGGCCAAATATGAGCCGTAATATTTTAGAATTACGCCAGATGGCCGCCGAACCGGGATAGAAAAGCACCAGCAAAAGGGCCCCTATCCACCAGGCAAGGGAAATCCACAATGAGCCTGCGATCAGCGGCTGGTGAATATCATGGTGATATTCCGGCAGAGTAAAGAGCATAAGGGCCAGTAAAAAGCCGCAGAGCACCGCCAGCCAGACTCGCTGAGTTCGCGACGTAAAGCCGCTAAGCTGCCCCCACTCCCACGCGGCGAGCATGCACACCACCAGCGTTAGAATAGCGAATCCCACCGGGGGCAGTAAAAACAGCGCCGCAATGACAATGGGTATTAAAACAAAAGCGGAAATCAGGCGATACTTCAGCAAAAGCTACCCCCATCAGGCGTTGTCGCCACCAGGCTCGGTGCCGCCGAAACGACGCTCTCGATTGGCAAAGGCATGCAGCGCACCTTCAAAGTCTTGTTCATCAAAATCGGGCCAAAGAACATCTGTAAAGTAAAGTTCGGCGTAGGCAATTTGCCAAAGCAAAAAGTTACTGATGCGATGCTCTCCCCCTGTCCTAATTACCAAATCCACAGGCGCCAGCTCATTCATGCAGATTTGCTGACCCAGCGCCTCTTCATCAATTTGGTCGGGACTTAATAGCCCTTCCTGAACCTGCTCGGCCAAATGCCGAACGCCCTGAATAATGTCCCAACGTCCGCCGTAATTCGCCGCAATGTTGAGCGTCAGGCCGGTGTTATTTTCCGTCAGCGCTTCTGCCTTGCGAATACGTTCCTGCAAACGTGAGTTGAAACGACGGGTATCGCCGATGATGCGCAGGCGGACGTTGTGGCGGTGCAGGCTTTTTACTTCGCTATCGAGCGCCCACACAAACAGCTCCATCAACGCACTCACTTCCTGCGCCGGTCGATTCCAGTTTTCACTGCTAAAAGCATAGAGCGTTAACGCATCAATGCCGTTATTGGCGGCAAAAGAAACGGCGCGGCGAACGGACTTCGCCCCAGCTTTATGCCCAAAGGCTCGTATCTTCCCTTGTCTTTTCGCCCAGCGGCCGTTGCCATCCATGATGATTGCAACATGACGGCAGCCATGTGCTGGCAAGTTTTCGCTTATTGGTTGATTCGCAGACAGCATAACGCGTTTTTAGTCCCTGAAAAGGATTTAACGGTACTCAGGAATACTGAAGCCTATACATAAAAAAGCCGTGTCAAACCACGGCTTACCTGACCACATTAAGTCAAATACCTGCGATCAGGTGGCGCAGACTATATCACCGAAGCCCAACGCTAACAAATAGCACGACAATTAGTGGTTGCTTTATCACCAGCCTGCGAGACGCGTCACCTGTTTATGTGCCGCCCTACGCGCTTCTGCATCCACTTTCAGCACGTCTTCCACGCTTTGCGGTTCGCGCAAATCCATCTCGTCCAGCACCGCCTGATTCAATGCGGCAATATCCGTAAAGCGGACCTGCTGCTTCAAAAATGCGTCAACGGTGATTTCATTGGCGGCATTCAGCGCCGTCGTAGCCGCCTGTCCGCGATCGAAAGCGGTCATCGCCAGCTTCAGGCACGGATAGCGATCGTAGTCAGGCTCGCTAAAGGTGAGTGAGCTGAGCTTGCAGAAATCGAGCGGTTTCACCCCGGATTTCACGCGATTTGGCCACGCCATGGCGTGTGCAATAGGCGTTCGCATATCCGGCTCACCCAGCTGCGCCAGTACGCTACCGTCCTGATAACGCACCATTGAGTGAATCACCGACTGCGGGTGAATAAGCACTTCCATCTGATTCGCCGAGGCGTTAAACAGCCAGCGCGCTTCAATGTATTCCAGACCTTTGTTCATCATGGTAGCGGAGTCGACGGAAATTTTACGGCCCATCGACCAGTTCGGATGACGGCACGCCTGATCCGGCGTCATAGCGCGCAGTTCAGACAGGGGCGTTTCCCGGAACGGGCCACCAGACCCGGTGAGCAGAATTGATACAACGCCATTCTGCTCCAGGTCAGCGTAACCCAGGTTCTGTTGAAAAGGTTGCGGCAAACTCTGAAAAATCGCGTTGTGTTCGCTATCAACAGGTAAAAGACGCGCCCCGCGCTGCTTAACCGCCTCCATAAACAGGCGTCCGCAGGTCACCAGCGACTCTTTGTTCGCCAGCAATACCTCTTTACCAGCATCGATAGCGGCAAGCGTCGGCAGAAGCCCTGCCGCCCCGACGATTGCCGCCATCACCTGATCAACTTCATCCAGCGCTGCCATTTCGCAGGCGGCCTGCTGCCCGCTCAATACCTCGGTGCGGCTGCCCTGCTCTTTCAACAGCGATTTTACCTGGCGAGCACTTTCCTCGTCATCCATCACCGCGTAGCGGGGAGTAAACTCCAGACATTGCTCGACCATACGCTGTACGTTCCTACCGGCAACAAGCGCGGTCACCGTATAGTTTTCAGGATTGTGGCGAACAACGTCGAGAGTGCTGCAACCGATAGAGCCGGTTGAGCCAAGAAGAGTTAAATGCTTCATGAAATGCCCGGAAAAAGTTAGACCAGATAAAAGCAAAACGCCGCCAGCAAGACATGAAGCCCTCTGAACGGCGTTTATCAGTGTACGACAGAAATCAGAACTGCATCAGTTCCGCTTCTTTTTCTGCCAGCGCCGCATCAATTTTCTTGATGGCCGCGTCAGTCATCTTCTGAATGTCGTCCTGAGAACGACGATCGTCGTCTTCGCTGATCTCTTTGTCTTTCAGCAGCGCTTTCACTTTGTCGTTCGCATCACGACGCACGTTACGCACGGAAACACGACCCTGCTCGGCTTCGCCACGCACGATTTTGGTCAGGTCTTTACGACGCTCTTCGGTCAGTGGAGGCAGTGGAACGCGAATGTCAGCGCCCGCAGAGCTTGGGTTCAGGCCCAGGTCCGACGCCATGATCGCTTTTTCAACAGCCGGGCTCATAGAGCGATCGAATACGTTGATTTTCAGCGTACGGCTGTCTTCTACAGTCACGCTCGCCAGCTGACGCAGCGGCGTAGGCGTACCGTAATATTCTACGATGATGCCATCCAGCAGGCTTGGAGAAGCGCGGCCAGTACGGATTTTGCTGATTTGGTTTTTGAACGCTTCAACGCATTTGTCCATGCGTACTTCAGCATCTTTTCTGATGTCGTTAATCACGTTACGAATCCTTGAAAACTTGTCTCAGGCAGACTATCCGCCAGCACAGCGCTACAGGTGTGCTAAGTATAGTCGCGTTTATTTCATGACAGCGCCAATGGCGCGTCCAGGTAAGAAACCACTACAAAATAAAGCGGAATCTTACCTGTATTTATCGCCGACGGAAATTATTCCGTGATCAAAGTGCCTTCTTTTTCACCCATGACCACGCGGCGCAGCGCGCCTGGCTTGTTCATGTTGAAGACACGGATCGGCAGTTTGTGGTCACGAGCCAGCGTGAAAGCGGCAAGATCCATCACTTTCAGCTCTTTATCCAGCACTTCGCTGTAGGTCAGCTGATCGTACATGGTTGCAGCAGGATCTTTTGCCGGATCGGCAGTAAACACGCCATCGACTTTGGTCGCTTTGAGCACCACGTCGGCTTCGATTTCGATCCCGCGCAGGCAGGCCGCGGAATCAGTGGTAAAGAACGGGTTACCCGTACCGGCGGAGAGGATCACCACGCGGTTGTTGCGCAGCAGGCTGATCGCTTCTGCCCAGCTGTAGTTATCGCACACGCCATTCAGTGGAATAGCGGACATCAGGCGGGCGTTCACATAGGCGCGATGCAGTGCATCACGCATTGCCAGGCCATTCATCACGGTTGCCAGCATACCCATGTGGTCGCCCACAACGCGGTTCATCCCCGCTTTCGCCAGACCAGCACCACGGAAAAGGTTGCCACCGCCAATCACCACGCCAACCTGGATACCCAGTTCGACCAGTTCTTTGATTTCCTGTGCCATGCGGTCAAGGATGCTTGCGTCAATACCGAAGCCTTCCGTTCCCTGCAGCGCTTCGCCACTCAGCTTAAGCAGAATGCGTTTGTACACGGGTTTTGCATTGGTAGCCATGTTTCTTTCCTGAGACTGTCAACGATTAAGATGGGGGTTAATTCTGGCGACATGTTATGCCGCAAATCAGCATAGCGGTAGTAGAGCCTGTCTGATTTTGTATGACGGGTGACAAAAAGAAGCCGCCCTCAGGCGGCTCCTTTTCAATCATTAAGACTGCTTGGACATGGCAGCAACTTCTGCTGCGAAGTCAGTCTCAACTTTCTCGATGCCTTCGCCCACTTCGAAGCGGATGAAGCCAGTTACGTCAGCGTTGTGCTCTTTCAGCAGCTGAGCAACAGACTTGCTTGGATCCATTACGAAAGGCTGGCCAGTCAGAGAAACTTCGCCGGTGAATTTCTTCATGCGGCCTTCAACCATTTTCTCTGCGATTTCTTTTGGCTTGCCAGACTGCATGGCGATGTCCAGCTGAACCTGGTACTCTTTTTCTACAACTTCAGCAGACACGTCTTCTGGCTTAACGAATTCTGGCTTGCTAGCAGCAATGTGCATTGCCAGCTGCTTAACCAGCTCTTCGTCAGCGCCTTTAGCCGCAACCAGAACACCGATACGCGCGCCGTGCTGGTAAGAGCCCAGAACGTCACCTTCCAGGGAAGCAACGCGACGGATGTTGATGTTCTCACCGATTTTAGCAACCAGCGCAACGCGTTCTTCTTCGAACTGTGCTTTCAGCACTTCAACGTCAGTGATTTTGCCAGCAACAGCTGCGTCCAGAACTTTGTTCGCAAAGGCCTGGAAACCAGCATCTTTAGCCACGAAGTCAGTCTGGCAGTTAACTTCCAGAATGATGCCGTAGGTGCCGTCGATTTTGGTGATGATCACGCCGTCAGCAGCAACGTTGCCTGCTTTCTTAGCTGCTTTGATCGCACCGGATTTACGCATGTTTTCGATTGCCAGCTCGATGTCGCCGTTCGCTTCGGTCAGCGCTTTTTTGCAATCCATCATGCCTGCGCCAGTACGCTCACGCAGCTCTTTTACCAGGGATGCGGTAATTTCAGCCATTCTTAAATCCTCGGGAGATGTGAACTGCCCGGCCAGAAGCCAAACAGTATAAATTGAAAAAAGGGGCCGAAAATTGGCCCCTATTCATACACGGTACTAATAAGGGGTAAAACCTTATTATTCAGCTTCTACGAAGCTTTCTTCCGCCTGAGAAGCCAGATCCTGGGAACGGCCTTCACGAACGGTAGCAGCTACAGCGCTCAGGTACAGGCTAACAGCACGGATTGCGTCGTCGTTACCCGGGATAACGAAGTCAACACCGTCCGGATCGGAGTTGGTATCAACGATAGCGAATACCGGGATACCCAGGTTGTTAGCTTCTTTAATTGCGATGTGCTCGTGGTCTGCATCGATTACGAACAGCGCGTCTGGCAGGCCGCCCATATCTTTGATACCGCCCAGGCTGTTTTCCAGCTTGTCCAGTTCACGAGTGCGCATCAGCGCTTCTTTCTTAGTCAGCTTATCGAAAGTACCGTCCTGAGACTGGGTTTCCAGATCTTTCAGGCGTTTGATGGACTGACGAACAGTTTTCCAGTTGGTCAGCATGCCGCCCAACCAGCGATGGTTCACGAAGAACTGGTCGCAGCTGTTAGCAGCATCTTTCACAGCTTCGCTTGCAGCGCGCTTAGTACCAACGAACAGAATCTTACCTTTACGGGAAGAAATCTTGTTCAGCTCAGCCAGGGCTTCGTTGAACATTGGTACAGTTTTCTCAAGGTTGATGATGTGAACTTTGTTACGCGCGCCGAAGATGAAAGGCTTCATTTTCGGGTTCCAGTAACGGGTCTGGTGACCAAAGTGAACACCAGCCTTGAGCATGTCGCGCATGGAAACAGTTGCCATGTTTAAAACCTCTATAGTAAAAGTTGGGGTTATGCCTCCACGTATCCCATATTACCGACCCCAAAGGGCACCCCGGAATATGTGCCGATACGTGTGTGTTGTTACACAAAGTGAGATTATCGCTTCCGTCCAGCCTGTGTATCTGAAATGGATCGGAAGTCCGGCGCGCTTTATACCACAAAACACGACCAGAAACCAACAGTTGTTGGCTGTGAGTGCTGTTAATGATTCTCAATTTGGCACGAGGTGCGCCCGACTGATACCATTGACAACACTTAGACTGGTATTGTCGAAAAAATCGACGCTGATGGACAGATTACATGGCTATCTCTATTAAAACCCCTGAAGAAATTGAAAAGATGCGCGTCGCCGGTCGTCTGGCCGCTGAAGTGCTGGAAATGATCGAGCCGCACATTAAGCCGGGCGTCAGCACCGGCGAGCTGGACCGTATCTGCAACGACTACATCGTGAATGAGCAGCACGCGGTTTCTGCCTGCCTGGGCTATCACGGCTTCCCGAAATCGGTCTGCATCTCTATTAATGAAGTGGTGTGCCACGGCATTCCGGATGACGAAAAGCTGCTGAAGGACGGCGACATCGTCAACATCGACGTGACCGTGATTAAAGACGAATACCACGGCGACACCTCGAAGATGTTTATCGTCGGCAAGCCGACCATCCTCGGCGAGCGTCTGTGCAAAGTGACGCAAGAGAGTCTCTATCTTGCGCTGAAGATGGTGAAGCCAGGCATTCGTCTGCGCGCAATCGGCGCGGCGATTCAGAAATTCGTTGAAGCTGAAGGTTTCTCCGTGGTGCGCGAGTACTGCGGTCACGGCATTGGTCGCGTCTTCCATGAAGAGCCGCAGGTTCTGCACTATGATGCGGATGACGGCGGCGTAGTGCTGCAAAAAGGCATGACCTTCACCATCGAACCGATGGTCAACGCGGGCGACTACCGCATTCGCACCATGAAAGACGGCTGGACGGTGAAGACCAAAGACCGGAGCTTGTCTGCGCAGTACGAGCATACTATTGTGGTAACCGACAACGGCTGCGAAATAATGACGTTGCGCAAGGATGACACCATCCCGGCAATACTGACGAACAATGAGTGATAAGAAGCCGGCGATTGCCGGCTTTTTTAATGGCGATAGCTTTTCCTTATGGGTGGCGAACGATGAGCAATCTTTTACCTGAACAGTATGCAAATACGGCACTTCCCACCCTGCCCGATCAGCCCGACAACCCGGGCGTCTGGCCGCAGCGCGAGTTAACCTGCGCCGACATTAAGGCCCATATGGACGTCTTCCAGCGCTGGCTCAGGAGCGCGTTCGATGCGGGCATCTCCGCTGAACAGCTTATCGAAGCGCGCACCGAATTTATCGACCAGCTTCTGCAGCGCCTGTGGATAGACTATGGGTTCGGGCAGGTCAGCGACGTCGCGCTGGTCGCCGTAGGCGGCTATGGCCGCGGCGAGCTGCATCCCCTCTCAGACATTGACCTGCTGGTTCTGAGCCGTAAAAAGCTGCCGGACGAGCAGGCACAGAAAATTGGCGAGCTGCTGACGCTGCTCTGGGACGTCAAGCTGGAGGTTGGCCACAGCGTGCGTACGCTGGAAGAGTGCCTGCTGGAAGGGCTATCCGACCTGACCGTCGCCACCAACCTGATCGAGACCCGCCTGCTGATTGGCGACGTCGCGCTGTTTCTGGAGCTGCAAAAACACATTTTCAGCGACGGCTTCTGGCCTTCTGAAAAGTTCTTCGCCGCCAAGGTTGAGGAGCAAAATCAGCGCCACCAGCGCTACCACGGCACCAGCTACAATCTTGAACCGGACATCAAAAGCAGCCCGGGCGGCCTGCGCGACATCCACACGCTACAGTGGGTGGCCCGCCGCCACTTTGGCGCCACCTCAATGGACGAGATGGTCGGCTTTGGCTTTTTAACCGAGGCCGAACGTAACGAACTGAACGAGTGCCTGCATCTGCTGTGGCGCATCCGTTTTGCCCTGCATCTGGAAGTGACCCGCTACGATAACCGCCTGCTGTTTGACCGTCAGCTCAGCGTGGCGCAGCGTCTTAATTATCAGGGCGAAGGCAACGAGCCGGTTGAACAGATGATGAAGGATTTCTTCCGCGTCACCCGCCGCGTCACTGAGCTCAACCAGATGCTGTTGCAGCTGTTCGATGAAGCGATTCTGGCCCTGCCCGCCGACGAAAAACCGCGTCCGATTGACGACGAATTTCAGCTGCGCGGCACGCTTATCGATCTGCGCGACGAAACGCTGTTCATCCGCGAGCCGGAAGCGATCCTGCGCATGTTCTATACCATGGTGCGCAACAGCACCATTACCGGGATCTACTCCACCACCCTGCGCCATCTGCGCCATGCCCGCCGCCATCTGAAACAGCCGCTGTGCTATATCCCGGAGGCGCGTTCACTGTTCCTGAGCATGCTGCGCCATCCGGGGGCCGTTAGCCGCGGTCTGCTGCCAATGCACCGCCACAGCGTGCTGTGGGCCTATATGCCCCAGTGGTCGCACATCGTCGGCCAGATGCAGTTCGATCTTTTCCATGCCTACACCGTGGATGAGCACACCATCCGCGTGATGCTCAAGCTGGAAAGTTTTGCAAAAGAAGAGACGCGCGCGAAGCACCCGCTGTGCGTAGAGCTGTGGCCGCGCCTGAACCACCCCGAGCTGATCCTGATTGCCGCCCTGTTCCACGACATCGCCAAAGGCCGCGGCGGAGACCACTCGGTGCTGGGCGCGCAGGACATCCTTAAATTTGCCGAGCTGCACGGCCTGAACTCGCGCGAGACGCAGCTGGTCGCCTGGCTGGTGCGCCATCATCTGCTGATGTCAGTCACCGCCCAGCGCCGCGATATCCAGGACCCGGAGGTTATCAAGCAGTTCGCCGAAGCGGTGCAAACGGAAAATCGCCTGCGCTATCTGGTCTGCCTGACGGTGGCGGATATTTGCGCCACCAACGAAACCCTGTGGAACAGCTGGAAGCAGAGTCTCTTGCGCGAGCTGTATTTCGCCACCGAAAAACAGCTGCGCCGCGGGATGCAAAACGTCCCGGACATGCGCGAACGCGTGCGCCACCACCAGCTTCAGGCCCTGGCGCTGCTGCGGATGGACAACATTGACGAAGAGGCGCTGCACCAGATTTGGTCGCGCTGTCGCGCCAACTATTTCGTGCGCCACACGCCAAACCAGCTTGCCTGGCACGCCCGGCACCTGCTGAATCACGATCTGTCCAAACCGCTGATCCTTCTTAGCCCGCAGGCCACGCGTGGGGGAACCGAGATTTTCATCTGGAGCCCGGACAGGCCGTATCTCTTTGCCGCCGTCTGTGCCGAACTGGACCGGCGTAACCTGAGCGTTCACGACGCGCAGATTTTCACCACCCGCGACGGCATGGCGATGGATACCTTTATCGTGCTGGAGCCGGACGGCAGCCCGCTGTCGTCGGACAGGCATGAAGCGATACGCTTTGGGCTGGAGCAGGCCATAACCCAGCGCAGCTGGCAGCCGCCCCAGCCGCGCCGCCAGCCCGCAAAACTGCGCCACTTTACCGTCGATACCGAGGTCAATTTCCTGCCGACCCATACCGACCGTAAATCGTTCCTGGAACTGATCGCGCTCGACCAGCCTGGGCTGCTTGCCCGCGTTGGCCAGGTTTTTGCCGATCTGGGAATTTCGCTTCACGGCGCCCGAATTACAACCATTGGCGAGCGAGTAGAAGATTTATTTATAATCGCCACGGCCGACCGACGTGCGCTTAATAATGACCTTCAGCTTGAAGTACAACAACGGTTGACAGCAGCCCTCAATCCAAACGATAAAGGGTGATATGTTTTTTAGTGAAATGGAAAGAGTAAACAATGCAGCAGTTACAGAACGTTATTGAGTCCGCTTTTGAGCGTCGCGCCGAGATTACCCCGGCAAATGTGGATACCGTGACCCGTGAAGCGGTAAACCAGGTGATTTCCCTGCTGGATTCCGGCGCGCTGCGCGTGGCAGAAAAAATCGACGGTCAGTGGGTGACTCATCAATGGCTGAAGAAAGCCGTGCTGCTCTCTTTCCGCATCAACGATAACCAGGTTATCGACGGCGCCGAAAGCCGCTACTTCGATAAGGTGCCAATGAAATTCGCCGACTACGACGAAGCGCGTTTCCAGAAAGAAGGCTTCCGCGTGGTGCCGCCTGCGGCGGTTCGCCAGGGCGCGTTCATCGCCCGCAATACCGTGCTGATGCCCTCCTACGTGAACATCGGCGCCTACGTTGACGAAGGCACCATGGTTGATACCTGGGCGACCGTCGGCTCATGCGCGCAAATCGGTAAAAACGTTCACCTGTCCGGCGGCGTCGGCATCGGTGGCGTACTGGAACCGCTGCAGGCTAACCCAACCATCATCGAAGACAACTGCTTCATCGGCGCGCGCTCTGAGGTGGTCGAAGGCGTGATCGTGGAAGAAGGCTCCGTGATCTCCATGGGCGTTTACATCGGTCAGAGCACCCGTATTTACGATCGCGAAACCGGTGAAGTTCACTACGGCCGCGTTCCTGCGGGCTCCGTGGTGGTGTCTGGCAACCTCCCGTCAAAAGACGGTAAATACAGCCTGTACTGCGCGGTCATCGTGAAAAAAGTGGATGCGAAAACCCGCGGCAAGGTGGGCATCAACGAGCTGCTGCGCACCATCGATTAATCGGATATCGATAAAAGCGGGGGCCACCCCGCTTTTTTTATATCTGAAGGTGGCGGAAATAGATCTTTTCGTTAATTATTCAAAGGTTATGTTGAGATCAAGGGTACCGCTATGTACGATAATCTGAAAAGTCTGGGCATTACCAATCCTGATGAAATCGATCGTTATAGCCTCCGTCAGGAAGCCAACAACGATATTTTGAAAATCTATTTCCACAAGGACAAAGGAGAGTTTTTCGCCAAAAGCGTGAAGTTTAAATACCCACGCCAGCGTAAGACCGTTGTTGCTGACGGCGTAGGTCAGGGATACAAAGAAGTTCAGGAAATCAGCCCTAACCTGCGCTACGTGATCGACGAACTCGATCAAATCTGCCAGCGCGACCGCACCGAAGTCGATCTCAAACGTAAGATCCTTGAGGATCTGCGCCATCTTGAAAACGTTGTCACCAACAAGATCAGCGAAATTGAAGCGGATCTTGAGAAGTTGACGCGGAAATAAAAGCAAAACGGCAATCCTTGATTGCCGTTTTTAATGTTTGCGCCCTCTCCCGTGGGAGAGGGATGAAATGAGGGCACCAGACCGCACTCAGTCACCGCTGCTCATCCAGCTGAAGCGCCACATACAGCAGCAGCCTGTCGTCAAAGTTTCCCAAATCCAGCCCCGTCAGCTCCGAAATCCGGTTTAACCGATACTCAAGCGTATTGCGATGGATAAACAGCGCTTTTGACGTCGCCAGCGGCTGCACGTTATGGCGGAACCATGCCTGAAGCGTGCGGCGCAGCAGGCCGTTATTATCCATTGCCTTCAGGCGAACAAGCGGACGCGCCAGCTCGTTGGCCTGCCAGCCGCCGCGCAGGCTATCAAGCAGCACCGGCAGCATCAGGTCCTGGTAGAAATAGCTTCGGCTCTCCGGCATCCGCTGCTTGCCCACCATCATGGTGGTTCGCGCCGTTCGCCACGAGCGCGCAATGCTGCCCGGCCCGGTAAAATAGTTGCCCAGCGCCACGCGAAAGCGCAGCTGGCCGTTCTCCTTCATGCGCGAAATCAGCAGCTCCACGCGCCGACGGTGGTCTTCCGCATCCCAGCGTCCAAACGCGTTTAGCGCCGGCTTCAGCACCACCATCTCCGTCAGGGAGACAATCGCCACCAGGTTATCACGCTCCGGCGTCGCCAGCGCGTTTTGCAGCTGCTGGAGTTCCGTCATGGCGCTGTCCACGCCGAGCTGGCCGCTATCGACCTCAATCACCGCCACGACGCGCGGCTGATTGAGGTCAATGCCCAGGCGCTGCGCCCATTCGCTCAGTGCGGGCGTCTGCTCCTCGGCCTGGATCAGGTTCATGACCAGCTCTTCGCGCAGGCGGCTGTCCTGCGCCAGCAGGTGCATCAGGCGCGACTGCTCAAGCATCATCTCGGCCGTCATGCAGACCAGCTCGCCGTACTTTCTCAGCGATTCGGGCTCTCCGGTGAGGCCGATAACGCCCACAATTTCCCCCTCAAGCCGCAGCGGCAGGTTAATCCCCTGACGCACGCCGTGAAGGTGCCTGGCCACCGCGTCGTCGATGTCCACCACCCGCCCCTGGGAGAGCACCAGCAGCGCGCCTTCGTGCAATTCCCCAATTCGTTCGCGATCGCCGCTGCCGATAATGCGCCCACGGGCGTCCATAACGTTAATATTGGTGTCGATGATGCGCATCGTGCGCGCCACGATATCCTGCGCCATTTTGGTATCAAGATGCCAGCCAGCCATGCAACCCTCCTCTGAGCAGAGCTCAAGCATAGGCGAGTGAAGGGCATGCCGCACTGTGCAGATGCACAAAGTCAGAGGGAGAACTATGGACTTGTGGAAAAGGTCACAGAAATGAAAAAGCCCCCGCCGGACGCATCCGGCGGGGGCTTGAAGGATTACCGCATTACTGCATCAGCAGGTAGATTGAAGTATCACCACGCTGGATATTCAGCGCCAGCACGGAAGGCTTGCCGTCGAGAATTTTGCGCAGTTCAGCAATGTTTTTCACAGGCTGCTGGTTAGCCCCCATGATGACATCGCCTTTCTTCAGGCCGATACGGGCAGCCGGTGAGTTCGCCTTCACGTTATTCACCACGACGCCTTTATCTTCACCCTTGTTGCTCATCTCAGCGCCTTCGATCCCGCTGAAGATGGTGCTGGAATCAACCTGATTCTGGCTGCTCTGCTGAAGCTCAAGGCTGACGTTAACCGGCTTGCCGTCGCGCAGCAGGCCAAGCGTGACTTTGCTGCCGATCGGCATTGAGCCTACTTCGGCACGCAGAGCGGCGAAGCTGCTGATCGGCTTACCGTTCAGGGAGGTAATCACATCACCCGCCTTGATACCGGCTTTAGCGGCCGAGGAGTTTGGCATTACCTGGCTCACAAACGCCCCGCGCTGCGCGTCAACTTTCATCGCTTTCGCCAGCTCGGAGTTCAGTTCCGTGCCCATGATGCCCAGCTCGCCGCGTTTCACCTGGCCATACTTCACCATCTGCTCGGTCAGGTTTTTCACCATGTTGCTTGGAATAGCAAAGCCGATACCGATGTTGCCGCCGTCCGGTGCAAGAATCGCGGTGTTAATCCCGATCAGCTCGCCGTTAAGGTTAACCAGCGCGCCGCCGGAGTTACCGCGGTTGATCGCGGCATCCGTCTGGATAAAGTTTTCGTAGTTTTCAGCGTTCAGGCCGCTACGGCCCAGCGCAGAGACGATGCCGGAGGTCACGGTTTCACCCAGGCCGAACGGGTTACCGATCGCCACGGTGTAGTCGCCCACGCGCAGCGCGTCGGAGTCGGCAAGCTTAATCGCCGTCAGGTTTTTCGGGTCCTGAATCTGAATCAGGGCAATGTCAGAGCGCGGATCTTTACCGACGACTTTGGCATCAAACTTGCGGCCGTCGCTCAGCTGAACCTTAATGGTGTTCGCATTATCCACCACGTGGTTGTTGGTCACGACATAGCCTTTGGCCGCGTCAATGATAACGCCCGAACCCAGCGCCATGAATTTCTGCTGCTGGCCGCCACCGTTATCCGCGGCGCCGCCGCCCTGGCAGAACGGGGAGCTCTGGAATGGAGAACCGTCCTGGCAGAACGGCGAGTTATCGCCAAAGAACTGCTGGAAGTTACGCGGCATGCGCGGCGTATTGACGGTGGTGCTGCCTTCAACGTTGATACTCACCACCGATGGCATCACTTTTTCGAGCATCGGTGCCAGGCTTGGCATTTGCTGCGCGGTCGCTGCCGAAGAGGCAGTCTCAGCAGCCGTTGCTGCCACAGGAGACAGCGCTAAACCTAAACTCAGAGCCAGTGCACTCATTGCTAATGTGGTTTTTTTCATGTTTCTCATTCTCGATTCACAGATAACGCAAAATTGCTGTGTAACTCAGATTCATTTTATACCGCTTAGTTCCGGAATTAAGTTTATGGAAAAAGTAAAAATTTATTGGTCGTCTTTACAAAACTACCGACTTATTCCACGGCCATCAGCTTGCGGTATTCATCCCAGGCATACAAATCGGTCATGCCGCTGATATAGTCCTGGATCAGGCGACAGCGATAATAATATTCCATCACCGGCCACTGCGCGGAGTGGCGCTCAATTTTACTGACTGATTCGATGTAGGCCAGTCGATGACGGGTAGAAAGTTTCTGATACAACCGCGATTCAATTGGCAAACGGCGCACGCGCTCTTGTTCCACCAGCTCGCTAAACTCATCAACGGATAATTGCAGTAAAGGCCGATAAATTTCCAGCAGCCCGCTTATCACGCGGTATCCCTGTAATTCCAGCTGCTCAACGTCGGGATGGCTGAAAACATGGCGGACGGCCACATTTTTATATAGCTCAAGGAGCTGGCTGAAGCTGCTGTCATCTTCCAGCAGCGCATGATTAAATTCCCCGCTAAAAATCATCGGCAGGTTGTCAATGAACCGCGCGGCGGCATACGGTACCAGCTTATTAAGGGTATTGACCCGAAGATACATAAAGAATTGGTCTTCGGTGCTGCGGCTCAATGAATTTGAGCGCGATTTTTCCCATGCGTTTTCGACGACCTGGGCAAATAAAGAGCCTTTTTCATGCGGCCCCCAGGCGTCATAAAGATGCTGATAAAGTTCTTCGACGCTGAATATCCGTTTCTCAACGGCGTCTTCCAGATCGGCAACGCAATAAGAAATATCGTCAGCGGCCTCCATAATCCACGTCAATGGGAAACGGCCGTTTGGCGTCAGGGAAAGTTCTTTACGCAACCGCTCAATATAGGTTTCTTCAGAAAGGTAATACCCCGGTTTTTTCATCAGGTAGCTGTGGGACGCCGGAGGATCGCCCATCCACCAGGCCGGACGCGTGTATTTCAAAATGCAGCCAACCTGCGCCCAGGTGAGGTTCATCCGCATCAGGGAATGCACCAGCCGAATGCCTTGCGCATTGCCTTCGAAGTGGCACAGGTCCTGGCGCACCTTGCGCCGCAGGTCGTTCAGGCTCTCCTCTCCCTCGCGCAGTCGCAGGTCCCGCACCGTGCAGCGGTCATCGCTGAGCGGCTGGCTTTTGGCATCCGTTGGGTAGAGACGCTGCTTGAACCAGTCATTGATCGCCGCCTCGCCAAAATGGCCGAACGGCGGGTTGCCAATGTCGTGCATCAGGCACGCCATCTCGACGATGCTTTCAAACGGCCCGGTGAGCTCGTCCAGGCCATACGCTTCCAGCAGCCGTTGCTCTTTGAGGCGGCTTAAAATCTCTTTGGCGATATAGCGGCCAACCTGCTGAACTTCCATGGAGTGGGTCAGGCGCGTACGCACCGCGGCGTTACGCTCAAGCGGGAAGACCTGCGTCTTCTGCTGAAGGCGGCGAATGGCGGGAGAGTTAATGATGCGCCCGCGATCGCTTTCGAAGATGCGCAGGATTTCATGTTCATTCTTTACGCCCTGCGGCGACCGAAACCGCCGGTGCCAGTTAATTTTGCTGCGAAAATCGATCTGCGCCATGTGCTCCCCCGCGTGAGAAATGCGCTTCCACTAAAGCCCATGATAGACTATGCATCTTAACAAGGCACATCGCGAGTAAATCTATGAAAATCGGCATTATTGGTGCAATGGAAGAAGAGGTTACGCTGCTGCGTGACAAAATTGAGAACCGTCAGACTCTCGCTTTAGGTGGGTGTGAAATCTACACCGGCCAGTTGAACGGCGTTGACGTTGCTCTGCTGAAATCAGGCATCGGTAAAGTGGCGGCAGCACTGGGCGCAACGCTGCTGCTCGAGCGCTGCAAGCCAGACGTTATCATCAACACCGGTTCTGCGGGCGGCCTCGCGCCGACGCTGAAAGTGGGTGATATCGTGGTGTCCGACGAAGCGCGTTACCACGATGCGGACGTGACCGCATTCGGCTATGAATACGGCCAGCTCCCGGGCTGCCCGGCGGGCTTCAAGGCTGATGACAAGCTGATTGCCGCTGCAGAAGGCTGCATCGCCGAGCTGAACCTGAACGCCGTGCGCGGCCTGATCGTCAGCGGTGATGCGTTCATCAACGGCTCCGTCGGCCTGGCCAAAATTCGCCATAACTTCCCGCAGGCCGTGGCGGTTGAGATGGAAGCCACCGCAATTGCCCACGTTTGCCATAACTTCAGCGTGCCGTTCGTGGTCGTTCGCGCCATTTCCGACGTGGCCGATCAGCAATCTCACCTGAGCTTCGACGAGTTCCTGGCCGTTGCGGCAAAACAGTCCACCGTGATGGTGGAAACCCTGGTGCAGAAACTGGCTCGTGGGTAAACACAACATCAGGGCGCTTGCCGCCCTGCTTCTGATCATCCCGGCGTGGCTTGTCGCCGCGCCGCGGGTGATAACACTTTCCCCTGCGAATACCGAGCTGGCCTTTGCCGCCGGGATCACCCCGGTAGCCGTCAGCAGTTTTTCTGATTATCCCCCCGAGGCGGCCAGTATCGAACAGGTTGCCACCTGGCAGGGGATGAACCTCGAACGCATCGTAGCGCTCAGGCCCGATCTGGTTCTGGCCTGGCGCGGCGGCAACGCCGAACGGCAGGTTAATCAGCTGACCTCGCTGGGCATTAAGGTAATGTGGATTGACGCGGTGAGCGTTGAACAGATTGCGCAGGCGCTGCGCACTCTGGCGCCCTATAGCCCCACGCCCAAAAAAGCCGAGCAGGCCGCGCAGCAGATGCTAAGCGACTACGCTGCGCTAAAGAACAAATACGCAACGCAGAATAAAAAACGCGTTTTCCTGCAGTTCGGCAGCCAGCCGCTGTTTACCACCGGAAAAGGCTCCATTCAGAACCAGGTGCTGGAGGTCTGCGGCGGTGAAAATATCTTTGCGGCCAGCCGGGTGCCGTGGCCTCAGGTCAGCCGGGAACAGGTTCTGTCACGCCAGCCGCAGGCCATCGTCGTGGTCGGAAGTGCGGGCGAGATTCCTAAAATCGAACAGTTCTGGCAGAGCCAGCTCAAAATTCCGGTGATTGCCCTTCATAGCGACTGGTTTGAACGAGCCGGCCCGCGTATTATCCTCGCCGCTAAACAACTCTGTTCCGCGCTGGCGGAGAGTCAAACATAGACCTGAACGTTCGAGGATTTCACGATGCTCGTATATTGGCTGGATATTCTTGGCACAGCCGTTTTTGCTATCTCCGGCGTTTTACTCGCGGGAAAACTGCGCATGGACCCTTTTGGCGTGCTGGTCCTCGGCGTCGTCACGGCGGTTGGCGGCGGGACCATCCGCGACATGGCCTTAGCCAATGGTCCCGTATTTTGGGTGAAAGATCCCACTGATTTAGTAGTGGCAATGGTCACCTGCCTGCTGACGATTGTGCTTATCCGCCAGCCGCGCAGGCTGCCCAAATGGATACTGCCGGTTCTGGATGCCGTGGGGTTGGCCGTGTTTGTGGGCATTGGCGTGAATAAGGCTTTCCTGGCGGGAACCGGCCCCCTGGTCGCTATCTGTATGGGCGTGCTGACCGGCGTGGGCGGCGGGATTATTCGCGACATTCTGGCGCGCGAAGTGCCGATGATTCTGCGAACGGAAATCTACGCCACCGCCTGTATCATCGGCGGGATCGTTCATGCGACGGCGTACTACACCTTCGCCGTCCCGCTGGAGAACGCAGCCATGCTGGGGATGCTAGTGACGCTGGTTATACGCCTGGCGGCGATACGCTGGCACCTGAAGCTGCCGACGTTTGCACTGGATGAAAACGGAAGGTAAAAGCAAAAACGGTAACCTGAAGGTTACCGTTTTTTTATGTTTACTCCCTCTCCCCGTCGGAGAGGCCCGGGGTGAGGGCATCAGCCCGCACCGCCAGAAACATTAAATACTGAACGACGAACCGCACCCGCAGGTGCTTGTCGCATTGGGGTTGGTCACCACAAAGCGCGATCCTTCCAGGCCCTCGGTGTAGTCAACCGAACCGCCCACCAGATACTGCAGGCTCATCGGGTCAACCACCAGCGCGACGCCCTGCTTCTCAATGGTCATATCGCCATCGTTCACCTGATCGTCAAAGGTAAAACCGTACTGGAAACCGCTGCAGCCGCCGCCGGTAATATAAACGCGCAGTTTCAGATCCGGATTGTCTTCGTCGGCAATCAGGGTTTTCACTTTATTGGCCGCTGCTTCGGTAAACTGCAGCGGCAGCGCTACGTCATCACTCATCTTATGCTCCCATGAATACTGCCATTGGGTAAAAATCACCCAATTCTTATCGTCATTATCTAATACCCTGGTAATTCATTCAAGTATTCTGCTGAGCCTCCTGCTTCGCCAGGGTGCGAGCAAGAATGGTGGAGTATAGCGGTTTTCCCCCCAGGAATTGGGCTAATAGTGTCGCGCCGAGGCAGGTAATGATCATTGGCAAAATGAGCTGATAATTGTCCGTCATCTCCAGAACCAGCACGATACCGGTTAGCGGCGCGCGAAGCGAGGCCGCCAGCAGCGCGCCCATTCCCGCAATCGCAAACGTCCCCGCCTCCAGATGGTAGGCCGGAAATCCTGCCGCCGCCGCCATGCCAAACGCGGTGCCCAGCAGCGTGCCGAGCGCCAGCATCGGCGCAAAAATACCGCCGGGCGCGCCGGATGAGAAGCAGAGCACGGTGGTAATCACCCGGGAGATAAACATAAACAGCAGCAGGCCCATGCTGAAATTACCGGCTGCCGCAATCGGGATCAGCCCGAAGCCGCCCCCCGCCGCGTTGGGTTCAGCAAATCCGAGAATGCCGCAAACGCCGCCAAGCAGGCCGCCCACCAGCACCCATTTCGTCGTGTTGCCGCCGTGGATGCGCTGGAACATATCCTGCGCGCGCAGGATCAGCGTATTGAACAGCGGGCCGACGACGCCGAAAATCATGCCAAGGATCAGATACAGCCACAGCGTGTTCACCGGGGCATTGGTCAATTTCCCGACCTCAATCACCGCCCCTTCGCCGTTGAACAGCCGGAAAACGATGCTCGACATGATCACGCCGGTAAAGACAGCCTTAATGGAGATCAGGTTGTAGCGGAACTGCGCGCGCATCTCTTCGATGATGAACAAAATGCCCGCCAGCGGGGCGTTAAACGCCGCGGATAGCCCTGCCGCCGCGCCCGTTGCCAGCAGCGTATGGCGCGCTTCGGCGCTGCGCATCCGAAAAAGATCCCCCACCATGCGCCCCACGTTCCCGCCGAGCTGTACCGTTGGCCCTTCGCGCCCGAGCACCATGCCCGCGCCGAGGGTTCCCATGCCGCCGATAAACTTCACGGGGATCACGCGCCACCAGCGCACCGGGCGCAGCTCTTCCAGCGCGCCTTCAATCTCTGGAATGCCCGACCCGCCCGCTTCCGGCGCAAACCGGCGCACCAGAAAATAGCCCACCATCGCCAGCAGCGCGGAGAAGCCGAATGCGAAAACCCAGACCAGCGCGCCGCTGTCGGCAAACCCGGCCACCGTTCCAATGCGCCAGTTCAGCACCGCATTGACCGCTTTTTCGAACGCGACGCCAACCAGCCCGGCCAGCGTACCCACGACGGCGGCGGCCAGCAGGATCGCCAGCGGCGTTTTGTCGCGCTCCAGCAATCGCCGAATACTGATGCGGTGACGCGCGCGCGCAAACTGCTGTTCTTCAAAAGAGGGAGTCTCTGCTTTCATTACCTGCTCGTGTTCGTCATACAAATCGCCGCGAGGATTTTACCAGAGACATTCTCCGCGTCTGCTGAAAAAACCTTAACAATTGTTGAGTCGGGAATGGGCAAACATTTCATTACCTTCCGCGTATCGCATAGAATAGTGTGCTTATCTTCTTTTTACGAACCAGGAACGACGCCATGAGCAAGTCTGAAAACCTCTACAGCGCAGCCCGCGAGCTGATCCCGGGCGGCGTAAACTCGCCCGTCCGCGCATTCACGGGCGTAGGCGGCACGCCGCTGTTTATCGAACGCGCTGACGGCGCGTACCTGTACGATGTCGATGGCAAAGCCTATATCGATTATGTCGGCTCCTGGGGCCCGATGGTGCTGGGCCACAACCACCCCGCCATTCGCAACGCGGTGATTGAAGCGGCGCAGCGCGGCCTGAGCTTTGGCGCGCCAACCGAGATGGAAGTGAAAATGGCGGAGCTGGTGACCGAGCTAGTGCCAACCATGGACATGGTGCGCATGGTTAACTCCGGTACCGAAGCGACCATGAGCGCCATCCGCCTGGCGCGCGGTTTTACCGGCCGCGACAAAATCATTAAGTTCGAAGGCTGCTACCACGGCCACGCGGACTGCCTGCTGGTGAAAGCGGGCTCCGGCGCGCTGACCCTCGGCCAGCCAAACTCGCCGGGCGTGCCTGCTGACTTTGCTAAGCACACCCTGACCTGCACCTACAACGATCTGGACACCGTGCGCGCGGCGTTTGAGCAGTATCCGCAGGAGATCGCCTGCATCATCGTTGAGCCGGTCGCGGGCAACATGAACTGTATTCCACCGCACGCTGACTTCCTGCCGGGCCTGCGCGCCCTGTGCGACGAGTTCGGCGCGCTGCTGATCATCGACGAAGTGATGACCGGCTTCCGCGTTGCGCTGGCGGGCGCACAGGATTACTACGGCGTCGTGCCGGACCTGACCTGTCTTGGCAAAATCATCGGCGGCGGCATGCCGGTGGGCGCATTCGGCGGTCGTAAAGATGTGATGGACGCGCTGGCGCCAACCGGACCGGTTTACCAGGCGGGCACGCTCTCCGGCAACCCGATCGCGATGGCGGCCGGTTTCGCCTGTCTGACCGAGGTGGCGCAGCCGGGGATCCATGAAACCCTGACCGACCTGACCACGCAGCTGGCAAACGGCCTGCTGGAAGCAGCTGAAGAAGCCGGGATCCCGCTGGTGGTGAACCACGTGGGCGGCATGTTCGGGATCTTCTTCACCGACGCGAAAACCGTGACCTGCTACCAGGACGTCGTGAAGTGCGACGTGGAACGCTTCAAGCGCTTCTTCCACCTGATGCTGGAAGAAGGCGTCTATCTGGCGCCTTCGGCGTTTGAAGCGGGCTTTATGTCCGTGGCGCACAGCAAGGACGATATCAACAATACCGTCGACGCGGCGCGCAGGGTGTTTGCGAAGCTGTAAGATGTGCGGCTTGATGCCCTCACCCCAACCCTCTCCCACGGGGAGAGGGAGCAAATATTAAAACGGCAATCTAAGGATTGCCGTTTACTTTTATTACCGACTCTGCTTTCTCAACAGATAAATAAAGTACGGCGCACCGATAAAGGTCGACAGCAGGCCCGCCGGGATCTGATACGGGAACAGCACCATCCTGCCGCACCAGTCGGCAAAGACCAGCATCACGCCGCCCGTCAGGGCGGACATCACGATATGCGGCATCGTCCGGCGGAAGCCGAGCATTCTGGCGATGTGCGGCGCCATCAGCCCAACAAAGCTCAGCGGACCAATGGTCATGGTTGCCGTGGCCGTCAGGCAGGCCGCCAGCAGCAGCAGGCCAACGCGCGCTGGCGTGAGCGCAATTCCCACGGCGCGCGCGGTTTCGCCGCCGAGCGGCAGAATGGTCATCCAGCGGCGGCACAGCGGCACGATTGCCAGCAGCACCACCATCGCCAGCCCGGTAAACACAACCTGACCTTCGGTTGCCCGGTAGGTCGAGCCGGAAATCCACGTCAGGATCTGCGCCATGCGCGGATCGCCGCTGGCCTGCAGCATCATCAGCAGCATGGTAAACGCGGTGCTTAGCGCCATCCCCGCCAGCAGCATGCGGTGCGGAGAAAAGCCCCCGCGACCGGCGGCGATCATGATGATCAGCAGCGTGACGGCCGCGCCGAGGCTTCCGGCAGGCATCAGCCAGCCAAAGGCGTTGCCCGGCACGAAGAACAGCATCAGGACCACGCCGAACGCCGCGCCGGAGCTGATCCCCAGCACTTCCGGGCTCGCCATCGGGTTGCCGGTCAGACGCTGAATAATGCAGCCCGCGACCGCCAGCATCACGCCCGCAATCAGCGCGGCGCCGATGCGCGGCCAGCGCCACTGGAGCAGATCGTTGAGCAACGTACCGCTCGCCCAGTGCCAGCCCGCCGCGTCGCGCCCTAAAGAGAGCGCGGCCACCGCGGCCAAGAGCAGAACCGCCATGCCCGCCAGCGCATACCACAGCAGATGCTGGCGCTCGGTGTATACTTTGTCGCCGGCATCCATCGCCGGAGCGCTCATGCTGCGAAGGCGCGGCAGCAGCCACAGCAGCAGCGGCGCCCCGATCAGCGCGGTCACCGATCCGGTGGAGAACTCCATCCAGACCCGCGCCAGCCAGAGAATGATTTGGTCGGAAAGCCAGAGGATCAGCGCGCCGATCATCGGCGCCAGCACCAGCCGCGCCAGCAGGCGACGCGCCCCGAGCATTTTCGCCAGCAGCGGCGCAAACAGGCCGATAAAGCCGATGATACCTACCGCGTTCACCAGCAGGGCGCTTAGCACAATCGCCAGCGTCAGGGCCGCCAGGCGCGCCAGCGACAGCGCCAGGCCGAGGTTGCGCGCAACGCCGTCGTCCAGCCCCATCAGCGTGAGCGGGCGCAGCAGCAGCAGGGTCAGCACCACGCCGCCGATCAGCTGCGGCCACAGGCGATCGACGATGTCCCAGTCGGTCTGGGTCAGCGTCCCCGTACTCCACAGGAACATGCTTTGCAGCTGATCGTGGTGGAACAGCACCAGCAGCTGGTTGATTGCCCCGCAGTAGAGGCTCACCACCAGCCCCGCCAGAATCAGCGTGACGGGCGAGAGGCGTTTGCCCCAGGCAACGCCGAAGACCACGGCCCCAACAACGCACGCCCCCGCCAGCGCGGCAAACTGAGAGGTTAACGCCCCCGGCAGCGCCCACAGCGTCGTAATCGTGATCCCGAGCTGCGCGCCGGTGGCGACGCCCAGCGTAGTGGGCTCTGCCAGCGGGTTACGCAGCACCTGCTGGAACAGCACGCCCACCAGCCCCAGCCCGGCCCCGACCAGCAGGGAAATTACCAGGCGCGGCAGCAGGCTGTAGTGGAACAGCATTTGCTGAATATTATCAATATCCGGGGTCGCGAAGGCCTCGCCCCACTGCCCGCGCGGTAAGGCCGCCGACAGGTTGAGCCAGGTCAGCGCGAGGGCGACGAGAAAAATCAGCCCCAGCAGCAGCGCCGGAAAACGAGCGATGCGGGTGCTCATGCTTTTCCTCCCAGCGCGTTGTCCAGCACGCGCGCAAAATGCATCGCCGACAGCGTCGCGCCGTAGAACCACACGGCGGGGGCGCGCTGGAAGCGCCCTTCGCGCACGAACGGCATCGCCTGCCACAGCGGGGTTGCCATCAGCGCCTGCATCTCGCGCTCGTTGCCGTGATCGAAGCACAGCACGTCCACGTCCCGGAACGCCGCCAGGCGGTCAATGCCCACGGCGGTGCTGCCCCAGAAGGTCATCTCCCCTTCCCAGGCATTGCGAATGCCGAAGCTATCAAGCACTTCCTGGAACAGGCAGTTTTTCCCGAAGACCAGCATATGGCGGGCATCCAGCAGCGTGACCATCAGCAGAGGCCGATCGCCGCGGTTGGCAAAGCGCGGCCTGAGCGAGTCAATCAGCGCGTCAAATTCCGCGAGATGCGTTTTCGCCTCGGCTTCGCGATTGAGAAACTGCGCCATTTCGTTGATGGACTTTTTCGCCATCGCCAGCGGCTTTTTGCCGTCGCTGAAGGTGAAGCCGCGGCCGGGCGCAATGCGCGACATGATCGCTTCCGACGGGCCGTAGCCCGCCGACCAGAATAGAAATGACGGCTTCATTTGGGTGAGAAGCTCAAGGTTAGGCTCGGTGCGCAGGCCGATGTCGATAACCGACTCCGGCAGCTTCGGCTCGTTCACCCACAGGTTGTAGTTGGGAATATCGGCGACGCCGTAGGGCGTGACGCCCAGCGCCATCATCAGCTCGACGGGAAGCCATTCCAGCGCCACGATGCGGCGCAGATCGATGTTCTCCGCGCGCGCCGTATTCATCTTCAGCAGCAGCGGAGAGAGCGCCATCGCCGTCAGCAGGCGGCGGCGGGTAATGCGTGTATTGTCCAGCATCAGTAAACAAAGCTCACCGGTGCAGCCCCGGCAGGGTGAGGCAGGATACCCATTGGAATACCGTAGATGTGTTCCAGCGTTTCGCTGCGCATCAGCTCGGACGGCGAGCCCTGGGCAATCATCTCTCCGCCGCGCAGCGCCACGAGGTAGTCACAGTATCGCGCCGCCATGTTGATATCATGCAGGACCGCGATCACCGTCAGGCCGCGCTGCTGGCTCAGGCGATGCACCAGCGCCAGCACGTCGACCTGATGGGCAATGTCCAGCGCGGACGTTGGTTCATCAAGCAGGAGGCAGCGGCTGTCCTGCGCCACCAGCATCGCAATCCACGCGCGCTGGCGTTCGCCGCCCGACAGGCTGTCCACCAGGCGGTGCGCCAGCGGCTTCAGCCCGACCAGCCCAATTGCCTCTTCCACCTTCTCCCGGTCGGCCACGCCGAAGCGCCCAAGCGCGCCGTGCCAAGGGTAACGCCCAATCGCCACCAGCTCGCGCACCGTCATGCCTTCCGCCTGCGGCAGCTGCTGCGGCAGATAGGCGACCTTGCGGGCGAAGGCTTTGCAGTTCCAGCTTTCGAGCGGCTGACCGTCCAGCAGGATCTCGCCTTCAGAGGGCGCCTGATGGCGGCCTAGCATTTTCAGCAGCGTGGATTTGCCCGAGCCGTTGTGGCCAATCAGGCCGGTTACTTTGCCCGCGGGAAACGTGAGGGAGAGCGGGTGCAGCAGCGTGCGCCCGGGTACGCGAAAGGAGAGATTATCTAGCGCAAAGGTGGTATCGGACTGCGTTTTATTATCCTGCATGTCGGCCAACTTAAATAAAAAGGGCACGGCGAACCGTGCCCAAAGCGAGATTAGAAGCGGAAGGTCGCCGTCGCGACAACCTGACGTTCGGCACCCCAGAAGCATCCGTAGGTGTTGAAGCAGCTGGCAACGTATTCACGATCGAACAGGTTGTTCACGTGCAGCGCCACGTTGGACCCCGCCAGGCCAACGCGGGCCAGATCGTAACGCACCAGCGCATCCACAACGGTGTAGCTGCCCACAGTGAAGCTGTTCGCCGGGTCGCCTTTGCTGGAGCCGGTGTAACGCACGCCCGTGCCCAGCGTCAGGCCAGACAGCGCGCCGTCATACAGGGTGTAATCGCCCCAGACGGACGCCATGTGTTTTGGCACCTGCGCAGGCGTGTTGCCTTTGTAGTTGGTGTCGGTGGTGTATTCCGCATCGGTGTAGGTATAAGAACCGACAACGTTCACGCTGGCAGACAGCGCGGCTTTGGCTTCAAGCTCAACGCCGCGGGCGCGGATTTCGCCGCCTTCAACGGAGAAGAATCCGCCCGCCGGATCGGCCATCAGGTTGTTGGTTTTCGTCAGCTGGTACAGCGCGCCGGTGATAACAATCGGACGATCGCTCGGCACGTACTTCACGCCCGCTTCGTACTGTTTGCCTTTAGACGGCGAGAACAGCTTGCCCTGCGCGTCGGTCTGGGAAGACGGTTCGAAGGATTCGCTGTAGCTGAAGTACGGGGTTACGCCGTTATCGAACAGATAGTTAACGCCGCCGCGCCAGGTGAACTGGGTATCATCGCGTTTGGAGGTGGTGTTTGCCACGCGGTTATACGACTCCTGATCTGCCCAGTCGTAGCGGCCGCCCAGGGTGACCAGCACCTTGTCCCACTGCGCCTGATCCTGCACGTACAGGCCGGTTTGCTTCTGGCGGTTTAGGATCTGATACGGGCCGGAGTTGGCCGGATCTTTCGCACCAAAATCAAAATCGCTGCTCACCGGATTGTAGAGATCCAGCAGCGGCACGGAGTCGTCGTAGCCGAACCAGGAGTTGATGTCGTTGCGCATGCGCATGAAGTCAACGCCGGTCAGCAGGGTGTGGTCCATTGCGCCGGTCGCGAACTTGCTCTGCAGCTGGGTATCGACGGTGAAGTTCTGCAGCTTCTCGTCATCGATAACGTATTTACGCGCCAGGAAATGGCCTTTGTCCGCAGAGGATAGCGCCGCACACTGCTTGCTGCCGGCGTTCGCCGGGTCGGTACAAACGCCGTAGCCGTAAACGCTGTTCTGCGAGGTTTTATTCTCGGCGAAGCGCAGGTTCTGACGCACGGTGAAGGTGTCGTTAAACTCGTGGTCGAAGCTGTATCCCACCATCTTCTGGTTGCGGGAATAGGTGTTGTTCTTCGCCCCTTCGTTGAAGTTGGTCGGCAGACGACTGCCGTTCGGCAGCGGATCGACCGTTCCCTCTTTTGGCAGCCAGCCGTAGTAGCCCGTTTCCGGCTCGTTCTGGAAGTAAGAGAGGAAGGTGAAGGTGGTTTTGTCATCCGGACGCCAGGAGAACGACGGCGCGATGGCATAACGCTGCTCGCCTTTGTCTTCCTGCTGCGCGTTGTTGGAGCGCGCCACGCCGGTCAGGCGGTAAGAATAAACGCCGTCGTCATCGATCGCATCGCTGAAGTCAAAGCCGGTCTGGAACAGGCTGTCGGTGCCCATTTTGAACTGGATCTCTCGCAGCGGCTCGGTGGTTGGGCGCTTGCTTACCATGTTCAGCAGGCCGCCCGGGCTGCTTTTTCCATACAGAACGGAAACCGGACCGCGCATGATTTCAGCGCGCTCCAACATATAAGGGTCAATTACCGCGTCGTTATAGAAGTTGCCCTGCATCTTCATGCCGTCGAGGTAGTTGTTCTGGCTCTGGCCGTCGGCCGCAAAGCCGCGAATGACCAGATAATCATAGGTATTGGACGCACCGCGCGTGCCAACCGCAACGCCCGGCGTGTAGCTCAGGGCTTCTTTCACCGAGCGCGGCTGGTGCAGCGCCATCTCTTCGGCGGTGACCACGGAAATAGACTGCGGAACCTTCTGGATCGGCGTGTCTGTTTTCGTCCCGGTCGCGGATTGTCTTGCTGCGATGGTCGCAGCGGGTCCCCAGGCACTTTCCTGTGCAGCCGGTGCGGCGGTGACGGTAATAGTATCTTCTTTTTTTGAGGTGTCGGCGGCCTGCGCATAAGCGGACATGCCGGCAACCGCTGTGGCGACGACAACCGCGATTTTACGCAGCGCCGTATTAATTGGCTGAGCAGTATTGGAAAGCGCCATGATGGTTCTCTGATGAAAGAGTGAATGATAACGTAAACGAGAATTATTATTATGACCGCAGAATAATATGCGAAACGCTGGCGGCATAGCAAGCGATAAGCGGCCCTACGAGAATTAAGGGTTTAAGAATTAAACAAGAGAAAATGAAGCGTTAATTTGAAATAAAATGGCGGTTAAAGAAATGAGATGGAATGGTGAATACATTCCCCCTCCCGAAGAAGGGGGAATGTTGAGCGCTAGTTACCGCCGAACATGTCCTTAATCCAGCCGGCTACGCCGTCGCTGTCTTTTTTCTCATTCTGCGGCGGCTGTTGCTGCTGCTGCGGTTGAGAAGACTGATCGAACGGGTTACCCGTCGGCTGTTCAGGCTGACTCTGCTGGCACAGCGAATCCGGGTTCGTCGTCCAGACCGGCAGCGAACGCATTCCGCCGCCGCAAATGAAGTTGCCGGAATCATCCACGCCCATATCGACGATATCCTCCGGCGCAACCAGGTTCAGCGGAACCGGGGACTGATTCGCCAGATAGCGCTGGTAAATCGACATCGCCCCGCTGGCGCCGTACAGTTTGGTCGGCTGGTTATTGTCGCGGCCTACCCAGGTGATCACCACTTCGCGCCCGTCAATACCGGCAAACCAGGTATCCACGTTGTTGTTGGTGGTCCCGGTTTTACCCGCCAGATGCAGGCCCGGGTACTTCGCGCCAAGCTGGCGGCCGGTGCCGCGCTGCACAACCTGCTGCATGGTCCACAGCGTCATATACGCCGCCTGAGCCGGTACCGCGCGCTCTGCCTGCGGGAAGCTCTGGTACAGCACCGAGCCGTCTTCCGCAATCACCGAGCGCAGTGCGGAAAGCGGCGCGCGGTTGCCGCCGCTGGCGATCGTCTGGAACGCCTGCGCCACTTCGATTGGCGTCAGGTTCAGCGCGCCCAGAATCATCGCCGGCACCGGGTGCAGCTGATCCTTCGGCACGCCCAGCTTCTGCCAGGTATCAGTAATCGCCGGCAGCCCCAGCGACATCCCCAGGTTTACCGTCGGCACGTTCATGGAGCGGGTTAACGCATCCACCAACATCACCTGGCCGCTGAACTGCTTATCGTCGTTCTGCGGCGACCACACCTGGCCGTTAGGCTGGCGCAGGGAGATTGGCGCATCGGCGATCCAAGTGTTCAGGCGATACTGATTCGGCTGGCTCAGCGCGGTGAGATAGGTCGCCGGTTTTGCCAGAGAACCAATCGAACGGCGCGCCTGCATTGCGCGGTTGTAGCCCGCAAACTGCGGCTCGGCGCCGCCGACCATCGCGCGGACCTCGCCGGTGTTGCGGTCAACGACCACCATTGCGGTTTCCAGATCGCTCAGCTTGCGCTGCTTCTTCAGCACCGGGATCCCTTCAACGGCGGCCTTTTCCGCCGCGTCCTGCGCAACGGAGTCGAACGTCGTAAAGATCTTCACGCCGGAGAGATCTTTCACCTTATCGCCGAGCTTGCTCTGCAGCTCCTGGCGCACCATCTGCATAAACGCTGGCTGCGGTGAAATCACGCCGCCGCGCGGCTGAACGCCCAGCGGACGCGCGCTCAGCATGTCGTACAGCTCCTGGTCGATCACCTGCTGCTGTTGCAGCAGACGCAGAACCAGGTTACGACGCTCGAGCGCCAGCTTCGGGTTACGCCACGGGTTATAGATGGACGCCCCTTTCACCATGCCCACCAGCAGCGCCTGCTGGTCAAGGCTCAGCTCTTCCACCGGGCGGCCAAAGTAGTACAGGCTCGCCAGCGGGAAGCCGCGGATCTCGTTGTCGCCGCTCTGGCCGAGGTACACCTCGTTCATGTACAGCTCAAGGATGCGATCCTTGCTGTAGCGCGCGTCCATCAGCACAGCCATGTACGCTTCGTTGGCCTTACGCCAGTAGGAGCGCTCGCTGGAGAGGAACAGGTTCTTAACCAGCTGCTGGGTCAGCGTACTCGCCCCCTGCACCGTGCGGCCCGCCGTCAGGTTTGCCAGCACCGCACGCCCGATGGAGTAAAGGCTGATGCCGTCGTGCTCGTAGAAGTGACGGTCTTCGGTTGCCAGCAGCGTATCCACCAGCAGGTCCGGGAAGCCGTTACGCGCGACGAACAGACGCTGCTCGCCGTTCGCCGAGGAGAGCATTGTGATCAGGCGCGGATCGAGACGGAAGAACCCGAACTGGCGGTTGTTGTCCATGTTCTCGATCGTTTCAAGGCGATCGCCGTCGAAGGTCAGACGCGCGCGCACCTGCCCCTCTTTGCTGTCCGGGAAGTCGAACGGACGGCGGATCATCTCAATGCTTTTCGCCTGCACGGTAAATTCGCCGGGGCGGGTCATTTTCGTGACCTGACGATACTGCGTGGCCTGCAGCAGCTTCACCATCTCGTTCTTGCTGATGGACATGTCCGGCTCAAGGTTCACCATGCGGCCATACACCGCCGCCGGCAGTTGCCAGACTTTCCCGTCGATACGGCTGCGGATCTTCTGATCCAGATACACGCCGTAAATCGCAATCAGCACGACAAAAATAATGAACAGCTTCAGCAGCAGCCACAACCAGCCGCGCTTGCCGCGAGGCTTGCGCCCTTTGCCTTTTCCTTTACGCGGCATCGGTTCCTCATCCTCATAATCGTCTTCATAGTCATCGTCATAGTCCTCATCTCTGAGGCGACGACGGCTTACCTTTTCTTTCGCCGGACGCGAGGGTTTTCCCTTCCGTCCTATTGGCTCGCGGTCATTCCCCGCCATGCTTTTTCTCCGCAACATTCAGGCGCAAAGGCCAGATTCTCTTGTCTTCCACCGAACGGTGAAAGAAGAAATCTCTCAAAACAAAAGCAAAACGGTAACGAGAGTTGCCGTTTTTAGTGTCTTCTCCCTCTCCCCGTGGGAGAGGGCCGGGGTGAGGGCATCAGGCCGCACAATCCGGCATCAGGCCGCATTCCCCTTTCACGAATACTTCTTCGTTCGCCGCGTCGGCGCCGCGTTCGCCGGATCGTCCGGCCAGACGTGCTTCGGGTAGCGCCCCTTCATCTCTTTCTGCACTTCATGGTAGCTGCCCGCCCAAAACGCGCTCAGATCGCGGGTGATCTGCAGCGGCCGATGCGCCGGAGAGAGCAGTTCGAGCACCAGCGGAACCCGCCCTTCGGCGATAGACGGCGTAGCGGCTTCGCCGAACATCTCCTGCATTCGCACCGCCAGCGCCGGAGGGTTATCCTCGTGATAACGAATGGCAATCCGGCTTCCGGTCGGCACAGTGTAATGCCCAGGCAGTTCACTATCCAGACGTTGACGTAATGACCAGTCCACTAAATTCTGTAACGCCGCCTTAACATCAAGCGATTTTAACGCCCGCAGCGAGTGAACGCCGCTCATTTGCGGCAGGAGCCAGCGCTCCAGAGACGCCAGCAGCGCCTCATCGTCAACCTGCGGCCAGCTATATTCCGGCAGCCAGCGCGCGGCGCAGTGCAGGCGAATCCGATATTGTTCGGCCTCTGGCGTCCAGTTTAGTACGCCAAGCCCTTTTTCCCGAATGCCGTTCAGCATCGCCTGGTGCAGCTCCTCTTCCGACGGCTTTGCCAGCGGCTTCATCCCAAGAGTGAGCCTGCCAATCTGGCTGCGGCGAAACGCCTTCAGCGTCCCCTGCGCATCGTCCCACTCCACGGTGTCAGAGCTTTCCAGTAACTGAGGGCATTCCCGCGTAAGGGCGTCGATATCCACCGAGATGGCCTGCAGGATCCGCGCGTCGGGAGAGTGGCTGCCCTGCAGCAGAAGCGGGGCAATCAGCCATTCACGGCGCGTCAGCGGGTCGTCGCCGTCCAGCATCGCGCCCATGCCGTTCGCCAGCTGGTAACGGCCGTCCAGACCGCGCCGACGGGCAATTCTGTCCGGGAAAGCCTGCGCCAGGAGAAGAGGGATACGGTCGCTATCAAGCGCCCCGCCCCGGGCGTTGAGCCGCTTAGCAAGCTGCTGCGCGCGCTGCTGCCAGTTTGCCTGGCTGCGTGAAAACGCCTGCGCCAGATCGCTGCTGCCGCCGCGCGGCGGCTCTTCCAGGATCGCCGCCAGCTTTGCCGCCGTGGCAATGTCGTCACTATCCTGCGCGGCCACCAGCATGGCGGCCAGGCGCGGATCGTTGCCCAGCGCGGCCATTTTCTGCCCGCGCGGGGTCAGGCGTTCGCCCTCCAGCGCTCCCAGCCGCGCCAGCAGCGCGCGCGCGGCCGCAAGGTTCACCGCGGGCGGCGGATTAAGCCACGTCAGCTGGGCCGGGTCCGGACAGCCCCACTGCAGAAGGTCCATCACCAGCGCGGAGAGATCGCTCTGCAGGATTTCCGGCGTGCCGTGCGCCGCCGCGCGTTCGGCCTGCTCGGCGCTGGTTAAATGCAAACAGATACCCGGCTCAAGACGCCCCGCTCGGCCCGCGCGCTGCACCATCGACGCCTGGCTTATGCGCTGGGTCAGCAGCCGGGTAAGTCCGGTTCTCGGATCGAAGCTGGCCACCCTCTCCTGCGCGCTGTCCACCACCAGGCGGATACCTTCGATAGTCAGGCTGGTTTCGGCAATGTTCGTGGCCAGCACAACCTTGCGCTGGCCCTCAGGCGCGGGAAGGATCGCTTTACGCTGTTCGCTCAGCGGCAGCGCGCCGTACAGTGGGCAAAGCATAACGTCGCGCCCCACCCGTGAGGCGAGCTGTTCCTGCACGCGCTGGATCTCGCCCACGCCGGGCAAAAACAGGAGCAGCGATCCCGGCTCGTGACGCAAAAGCTCTGCGGTCGCCACGGCAACCGCCTCGTCGAAGCGCTGATGCGCCGCCAGCGGCTGATAGCGCCGCGCCACCGGAAAGGCTCGCCCTTCGGAGGAGATAACCGGCGCGTCGGGCAAGGTTTGCTGAAGGCGCTCGTTGTCCAGGGTGGCCGACATAATCAGCAGCTTAAGGTCGTCGCGCAGCCCCTGCTGCACGTCCAGCAGCAGCGCCAGCGCCAGATCCGCCTGCAGGCTGCGCTCGTGGAACTCATCCAGAATCACCAGCCCGACGCCGGTCAGCTCCGGGTCGTTTTGCAGCATGCGGGTGAGAATGCCTTCGGTCACCACTTCAAGGCGCGTATTCGGCCCGGTGCAGCTTTCGGCACGCATGCGGTACCCGACGGTTTCGCCCGGTTTTTCATTGAGCAGCTCCGCCAGGCGCTGCGCCACGTTGCGCGCGGCCAGGCGGCGCGGCTCGAGCAGGATAATTTTCCCGGGGATCGCGCCCGCGTTCAGGATCTGCAGCGGCAGCCAGGTGGATTTGCCCGCGCCCGTGGGGGCGTTGAGCAAAACCTGCGGGGCGTGGCGTAGGGCAGAAAGCAGCTCGGGAAGGACGACGGCGACCGGCAATGAGGACACGAACAGCTCCAGAGGGTTAACATTAGTCGGCGTACATTGTAGCATCGGCGCATATCATTACCGAGTCCCTCGTATGTCTGAGTCGAAACGACTTTTCTTTGCCGTTGAAATGCCCGCCGCAATCCAGCGGAAAATCGTTCGCTGGCGCGCCGAAAGCTTCCCGGCGGAAGCGGGCCGCCCGATTGCCGCCGCCAACCTGCACCTGACGCTCGCTTTTTTAGGCGACGTCAGCGCCGAAAAGCAGCGGGCGCTCTCCGCCATGGCCGGGCGGATATCCCAGCCGGGCTTTACCCTGCGCCTTGACGATGCCGGTCAGTGGCTGCGCTCTCGCGTGGTGTGGCTCGGCACGCGCCAGCCGCCGCGCGGGCTGTTGCAGCTTGCAAATATGCTGCGGGCCCAGGCCGCGCGCAGCGGATGCTACCAAAGCCCACAGCCTTTTCATCCACACATCACCCTGCTGCGCGATGCGGGCCAGGCGGTTGCGATTCCGCCCCCCGGCTTTTGCTGGTCGTTTCCAGTGAACGCCTTCGCCCTTTATGAATCCGTCTTTGCAAATGGACGCACCCGATACGCGCCGCTGCAGCGCTGGACGCTGGGCGATCCCCCAAAGGAACTGTAATGAAGTTTAATCCTGCGCTACGGCGCGCCACGCTTATTCAGCGCTACAAACGCTTCCTCGCCGACGTGGTTACGCCTGAAGGCGAAACGTTAACGCTGCACTGCCCCAATACCGGCGCGATGACCGGCTGCGCCACGCCGGGCGACACGGTCTGGTATTCCACTTCAGAAAATACTAAACGCAAATATGCCCATACCTGGGAAATGACCGAAACCCAGCAAGGGGCATTTATTTGTGTGAATACTTTGCGCGCCAATCAATTAGTAAAAGAGGCGTTAATGAACGGAACGCTCCCTGAACTGGTGGGTTACGGTACGCATAAAAGCGAAGTGAAATATGGCGATGAGGGCAGCAGAATTGACTTTATGCTCCAGGCGGAAGATCGTCCTGAGTGCTATATTGAAGTCAAATCAGTCACATTAGCGGAACACGAAAATGGCTATTTCCCGGATGCGGTGACGCTGCGTGGCCAGAAGCATCTGCGGGAGCTGATGAGCGTTGCGGCGGCGGGGAAACGCGCCGTGTTGCTGTTTGCCGTATTGCATTCAGCCATACAGCGATTTTCCCCCGCCCGCCATATCGATCCTAAATACGCGCAATTGTTGAATGAGGCACAAAAGCAGGGGGTAGAAATTTTCGCCTATAAAGCGGAACTTTCTGCCGATAATATGACTCTGAAATCCTCTCTTCCCATTGTCTTATAAGGGATTAGATGATTGTTTATTATCTGTTCTGGCCGCGTGCGCAAATACGCTTTTCCTCACAGGCTTGTCAAGTGTTACGTTTAGATAATTGCCTTACGGAAAAGCATCTGCTATTTATAGCGACCTGATTTTTCCCCCGACACGGGGATCGATAGTGCGTGTTAAGGAGAAACAACATGCAAGAAGGGCAAAACCGTAAAACATCGTCCCTGAGTATTCTCGCCATCGCTGGGGTGGAGCCGTACCAGGAGAAGCCGGGCGAAGAGTATATGAACGAAGCCCAGCTGTCGCACTTCAAGCGTATTCTTGAAGCATGGCGTAATCAACTTAGGGATGAAGTCGATCGCACCGTTACACATATGCAGGATGAAGCTGCCAACTTCCCGGACCCGGTCGACCGTGCCGCCCAGGAAGAAGAGTTCAGCCTCGAACTGCGTAACCGTGACCGCGAGCGCAAACTGATCAAAAAGATCGAAAAAACGCTGAAAAAAGTGGAAGACGAAGATTTCGGCTACTGCGAATCCTGCGGTGTTGAGATCGGTATTCGTCGCCTGGAAGCGCGTCCAACCGCCGACCTGTGCATCGACTGTAAGACGCTGGCTGAAATCCGCGAAAAACAGATGGCTGGCTAATTCCGGCACGCTAAACATACTGCAAAGGCGGGAGTCTCTCCCGCCTTGTTAATTGATATGTCTGAATCTCATTATATCGGGCGCTTTGCGCCATCCCCCTCTGGTGAACTCCACTTCGGCTCATTAATTGCCGCGCTCGGCAGCTACCTGCAGGCTCGCGCCCGTCAGGGTAAATGGCTCGTTCGCATTGAAGATATCGATCCTCCCCGTGAAGTTCCCGGTGCGGCAGACACTATTCTGCGTCAGCTGGAACATTACGGCCTGCACTGGGACGAAGACGTTCTCTGGCAGTCGCAGCGGCACGAGGCCTACCGTGAGCGCCTGGCCTGGCTCAGCGCGCAAGGGCTCTCCTACAACTGCACCTGCACCCGCGCGCGGATTCACAGCGTGGGGGGCGTTTATGACGGCCACTGCCGCTCACTGAACAACGGCCCGGAAAATGCCGCCGTTCGCCTGCGCCAGCACGCGCCCGTCACGCGCTTTACCGATCTGCTCTCCGGGGAAATCTGCGCGGATGAGCGTTTGGCGCGCGAAGATTTTATTATCCACCGCCGCGACGGCCTTTTTGCCTATAACCTGGCCGTCGTGGTGGACGACCATTTCCAGGGCGTGACGGAAATCGTGCGCGGGGCCGACCTGGTTGAACCTACCGTACGGCATATTTCGCTCTATCATCAGTTTGGCTGGCGCGCGCCGGATTACATTCATCTGCCGCTGGCGGTCAATGAGGCAGGCGCTAAACTGTCGAAGCAAAACCACGCGCCGGCCCTGCCGGACGGCGATCCGCGCCCCGTTTTGATCGACGCGCTGCGGTTTCTCAACCAGGCTGTCATCACCGGCTGGCAGGATCTCAACGTTGACGAACTGCTGAAATTGGCCGTATCCGGCTGGACGCTTAACGCCGTGCCGAAAATCCAGCATTCTCAAATGCGTCGCGCTGAGCTATGATTAGCCGCTTTTTTCATAACAAAACACACTACGAGGTGTACCATTTTTACCCGAGTCGCTAATTTTTGCCGTAAAGTGCTGAGCCGCGAAGAGAGCATGGCGAATGACGCTATTGCGCAGAACCGCATGTCGGTTGTTCCCCGTGAGCAGCACACTATTTCCCGCAAAGATATCAGTGAAAATGCCCTCAAGGTGCTCTACCGTCTGAATAAAGCGGGCTATGAGGCTTATCTTGTCGGCGGCGGGGTACGTGATTTACTGCTGGGCAAAAAGCCAAAGGATTTCGACGTGACGACCAGCGCCACGCCTGAGCAGGTGCGTAAACTATTCCGCAACTGCCGCCTGGTTGGCCGTCGCTTCCGCCTGGCTCACGTCATGTTTGGCCCCGAGATTATTGAAGTCGCCACCTTCCGCGGCCATCACGAGGCGGGCGCGAGCGATCGCACAACCTCGCAGCGCGGCCAGAACGGCATGCTGCTGCGCGACAACATCTTCGGCTCAATCGAAGAAGATGCCCAGCGCCGTGATTTCACGATTAATAGCCTTTACTACAGCGTGGCGGACTTTACCGTTCGCGACTACGTTGGCGGTATGCAGGATCTGCAGGACGGCCTGATTCGCCTGATCGGCACGCCGGAAACGCGCTATCGCGAAGATCCCGTTCGCATGCTGCGCGCCGTGCGCTTTGCGGCCAAGCTGAATATGCGCATCAGCCCGGAAACCGGGGAGCCGATTCCGCGCCTGGCAACGCTCATCAACGACGTGCCTCCAGCCCGTCTGTTCGAAGAGGCGCTGAAGCTGCTGCAGGCCGGCCATGGTTTTGAAACCTACAAGCTGCTGCGTGAATACAGCCTGTTCCAGCCGCTGTTCCCAACCATCACGCGTAACTTCACCGAAAACGGCGACAGCCCGATGGAGCGCATGATTGCGCAGGTGCTGAAGAACACCGACACCCGCATTCAGAACGACATGCGCGTGAATCCGGCGTTCCTGTTCGCGGCGATGTTCTGGTATCCGCTGCTCGAAACGGCGCAGCGCATCGCGCAGGAAAGCGGGCTGGCCTACTACGACGCCTTCTCGCTTGCCACCAACGACGTGCTGGACGAAGCGTGCCGCACGCTGGCGATCCCGAAACGCATCACCACGCTGGTTCGCGATATCTGGCAGCTTCAGCTGCGCATGTCGCGTCGTCAGGGCAAGCGTGCCTGGAAGCTGATGGAGCATCCTAAGTTCCGCGCCGCCTTCGACCTGCTGGCGCTGCGGGCCGAGATTGAAAAAAATCAGGAGCTGCAGCGTCTGGCGCAGTGGTGGGGAGAGTTTCAGGTCTCCGCTCCGCCCGAGCAGAAAGATATGCTGACTAACCTCGACGACGAGCCGGAACCGCGTCGCCGTCATCGCCGCCCGCGCAAGCGCGCGCCGCGCCGCGAAGGATCTGCATGACCCTCGCGTACATCGCCCTCGGCAGCAACTTAGCCTCTCCTCTGGAGCAGGTTAATGCTGCCGTTAAAGCGATCGGCGAGATCCCGCAAAGCCGGATCGTTGCCGTCTCGTCGTTTTACCGCACGCCGCCGCTCGGCCCGCAGGATCAGCCTGACTACCTGAACGCCGCCGTGGCGCTGGAAACGGAGCTGGATGCCGACACGCTGCTGGACAATACCCAGCGCATCGAGCTTCAGCAGGGCCGCGTGCGTAAAGCCGAACGCTGGGGGCCGCGCACGCTGGACCTCGACATCATGCTGTTTGGCAACGACGTGATAAACACCGCGCGCCTGACGGTCCCGCATTACGACATGAAAAACCGCGGGTTTATGCTCTGGCCGCTGTTTGAAATTGCCCCTAACCTCCTCTTCCCTGACGGGATCTCCCTGCAGGCCGTTCTCGACGGTCTTGGCGCGGAAAAACCCGCTCGCTGGTGATATTACCCTCATCGATTAACCCTGAAATATTTGCAGGTAATCGGTTACCTAAAATCATTGTTCCCCCGAATGTTACTGTTAGAATGCGCAAAGATTCGCTTTGGGCTATCAGGAAACAGTATGAAACCAACCACCCTCTCCGTACTGCAGAAGTGCAAACAGGATAAAAAACGTTTCGCCACCATCACCGCCTATGACTACAGCTTCGCCAAACTGTTTGCCGAAGAAGGTATTAACGTGATGCTGGTCGGTGACTCTCTGGGCATGACCGTTCAGGGTCATGATTCCACCCTGCCTGTGACCGTTGAAGACATCGCCTACCACACCCGTGCAGTTCGTCGCGGTGCGCCAAACTGCCTGCTGCTTTCCGACCTGCCGTTTATGGCTTACGCCACGCCCGAACAGGCGTTTGAAAACGCCGCCGCGGTGATGCGCGCCGGGGCCAACATGGTCAAAATTGAAGGCGGCGCCTGGCTTGTCGACACGGTGAAAATGCTCACGGACCGCGCCGTACCGGTGTGCGGACACCTGGGCCTGACGCCGCAATCGGTGAACATCTTTGGCGGCTATAAGGTGCAGGGCCGCGGCGACGCGGCGCAAACGCTGTTTGATGACGCCCTGGCGCTCGAAGCCGCAGGCGCACAGCTGCTGGTGCTGGAGTGCGTGCCCGTTGCGCTGGCAAAACGCATTACCGACGCGCTCTCTATTCCGGTCATCGGCATTGGCGCGGGCAACGTCACCGACGGGCAGATCCTGGTGATGCACGACGCGTTCGGCATTACCGGCGGGCACATTCCAAAATTTGCCAAAAATTTCCTGACGCAAGCAGGCGACATGCGCGCCGCGGTGCGGCAGTATATTGCCGAGGTTGAGTCCGGGCTTTATCCGGGCGAAGAACACAGTTTCCATTAAGGAGTCTTGTTGTGCTAATCATTGAAACCCTGCCGCTGCTGCGCCAGCACATCCGCCGGGCGCGTCAGGAAGGTAAACGCATCGCGCTGGTCCCCACCATGGGCAACCTGCACGACGGCCACATGAAGCTTGTTGACGAAGCGCGCGCGCGTGCGGACATCGTGGTCGTCAGCATCTTCGTTAACCCGATGCAGTTTGACCGCGCTGACGACCTGGCCCGCTACCCGCGCACGCTGCAGGAAGATTGTGAAAAGCTGAAAAAGCGCCACGCGGACATCGTCTTCGCCCCCGCACCGGCGGACGTCTATCCGCAGGGTACCGGTGAGGCAACCTACGTGGACGTACCGGGGATTTCAACCATACTGGAGGGCGCGAGCCGTCCGGGCCACTTCCGCGGCGTATCCACCATCGTCAGCAAGCTGTTCAACCTGGTGCAGCCGGACATCGCCTGCTTCGGCGAAAAAGATTTCCAGCAGCTGGCGCTGATCCGCAAGATGGTGGCCGACATGGGCTATGACATCGAAATCGTCGGCGTGCCGATCGTGCGCGCGAAGGACGGCCTGGCGCTGAGCTCGCGCAACGGCTATCTGACGGCGGACCAGCGCAAGCTTGCGCCGGGCCTGAGCAAGGTCATGAACGAGATGGCGGAGCAGCTTCTGGCAAAAGCGCTGGCCGCAGAAGAGATTATCGCCCTCGCCGAACAGGCGCTGAACGAGAAAGGCTTCCGCGCGGATGATATCCAGATCCGCGATGCCGACACGCTCCTCGACCTGACGGAAACCAGCAGGCGCGCGGTGATTCTCGTCGCGGCATGGCTTGGCCAGGCGCGTCTTATCGACAACAAAGTGGTTGAGCTGGCGTAGTGCTATCACCCTCCCCTCCTGCAGGAGGGGTTAACGTATGATGAAAGGTAAACGTAATGATTCGCAAAATGCTGCAAGGTAAGCTTCACCGTGTAAAAGTGACTCAGGCAGACCTGCACTATGAAGGCTCCTGCGCGATCGACCAGGATTTTCTCGACGCGGCGGGCATTCTGGAAAACGAAGCCATTGATATCTGGAACGTGAACAACGGCAAGCGTTTCTCCACCTACGCGATTGCCGCCGAGCGCGGCTCTAAAATCATCTCCGTCAACGGCGCCGCCGCGCACTGCGCCGACGTGGGCGATATCGTTATCATCGCCAGCTTCGTGATGATGTCTGACGAAGAAGCGCGCCGCTGGCAGCCAAAAGTGGCTTACTTCGAAGGCGACAACGAAATGAAACGTACCGCGAAGGCGATTCCGGTTCAGGTTGCCTGATCATTACCCCTGCGGCTGGTTGCTAATCAGCCGCGACATCGTCTCCAGCGAATCCGTTCTGAGAATATACAGGCGCTTCAATAAGAACGGATTATCCCCCGGCTTTACCTTTCCTTTTACCGTGGTCACCGCCAGGTGGAATCCCGCGTCATTTGCCGCTTTTATCGCTTTATTATCGTAGCCGCCAAACGGGTAGGAGAGATACAGCACGCGCGGGTTAAACTGCCCCAGCGCCCGGCGCGAGCGCTCAAAATCAAACAGAATGACGTGCTCGCTGCGGCTCAATAATATGGGGTGCCGGTAGGCGTCAACGCGGTGCAGAAAGTGCGTATGGGACTGAATATCAAAGACGTCCTGAATGCCCTTAATCTCCTGTACGCTCATAAACTGCAGCGATTTCGGGTCCCACTTTTGAGGATGCCGTTTAATGCGCGACGAGATGATAAACGCCGTCGCGTTAAAGCCATACTCTTTGAGAATCGGATAGGCGTAGCGGCTTACCGACTTCAGCCCGTCATCGAATGTGATCGCGACGGACCTCGCGGGCAGGTTAACTTTGTTACGCACGTATCCTTCCAGCTGGTACATCGTCAGCGTGGTGTATCCCCGATCGCGCAGCCAGGTCATCTGGTTGCTAAACGCGCGCACGCTGGTGGTGGTGGAGGTATGCCGGAAGCGGGTATTTTCTTCATCGCGCAGAATGTGGTGATAGGTCAGCACCGGAATGCCGCTATCTTCCTGCGCGTCCAGGCTGCTTATCCACGCCAGGCGGTTGCCGATGCGTATTTGAAACCAGGTCTGGTTTAGCCTGTCTTTGAGCTTGTTCAGAATGGGGTAGCGCAGGTTTTCGCTGAGCGTGCCGAACGGGGCGCTGCCGCTGCTCGGCGCGTTATAGACAGGCGTGTCTTTCCAGGTGATCAGGTTTTGGTTGCTGAGCGGCTTATTCAAATCCCCCAGGCTGTCCGCCACGCGCTGTTTTCCCTGAACCGGCTCCAGATGCTCTTTATCGATGAAGCCCGTGCCGAAACCGAAGCGAAATTCATAATAGTCCGCCGCCGCAGGAACAACCGCCAGGATCTGCCCCGCCCGCACGTTCCCCACGTTAATGACGTCGTTGCCCACCTGCGCCCATATCGCCGCGTCTTCGGTGGTTTGCATATACTGCGCAGGCAGGCTTTGCTGACTTAACAGGCTGGCAGAACAGATGCCGGAAACGAAAATGAACAGCAGGAGAGTTAAGCGCGTCAACATGGAATTATTATCGGTACGAAAAAACTGACGCCATTGTAACAAAAGCGCCATCAATACCAACGTCTAATTCTTATACAGGTCGTGAAGCAGGACGAAGGGAGGGTTTTTCTGCTGCTGATGCCACAGGCTGCTTACGCCCGCCCCGCCCTGCGCGACAATGGCGTTACGGAACGCCGCGCTGGTTAACTGCTCGCGTAGCGGATACATTTGTTCCAACAATGAATAGCTGATACCCGAAATGACTTCGCAACTGTCGTGCTTGTGGCTCATCAGTGCGGCCGAGCGATAGGGCGCGGCGCCCGTTTTATCGGTGAGAAAAATGACGCCGTCCCCAGAATCAGTTTCGTGCAGGGCATCGCACATCATGCGGCTCAGCATGTTGGTGCTTAACCCGCGCCAGTAATTCACCGCGCGGCATTGCGCCAGCGGACCAAACCTGGCTTCAAGCCCGATCAACATGTCCTGCGCGTCTTCATCGTGGCAGGTAATAACCCATCCCAGCATAACTCTCTCCTTAGCAGGCAAGTAGTTTAGCGAAGTGAAGGTTAGTTTACGGTGATAACTATCAAAGAAAAGCGCCCGGCAGGCAAACTGCCGGGCGAGAGGTTAGCTGCGCAGGCCGCGGCCGCGCTGGATCAGATACCAGCAAAGTAGATAGAAGGCGATGATAAAGACCGCCAGTACGGCAACCGTGGTGAACAGCGGCACGTCGGTAATGCCGAGGAAGCCGAAGCGGAAGCCGCTGATCATGTAGACGATTGGGTTCAAATGCGACAGCGCCTGCCAGAACGGCGGCAGCAGCGTCAGCGAATAGAACACCCCGCCGAGGTAGGTCAGCGGCGTCAGCACGAAGGTTGGGATCAGACTGATGTCGTCAAAGGTTTTCGCAAACACGGCGTTCAGCAGGCCGGCCAGCGAGAACAGGATTGCCGTCATTACCAGCGTGAGCGCCACGAAGAGCCACGAATGCACCTGGAACGGCACAAAGAACAGCGAAATTGCCGTCACCAAAATGCCGACGCACAGGCCGCGCGCCACGCCGCCGCCCACGTAGCCCGCGATGATCACGTGCGTGGGCACCGGTGCCACCAGCAGCTCTTCAATATTGCGCTGGAACTTGGCGCTGAAGAACGACGACGCCACGTTGGCGTAGGCGTTGGTGATCACCGCCATCATGATCAGGCCCGGCACGATAAACTGCATATAGGTGAAGCCGTGCATTTCACCAATGCGCGAGCCAATCAGGTTGCCGAAAATGATGAAGTACAGCGTCATGGTAATGACGGGCGGCACCAGGGTTTGTACCCAGATGCGCATAAAGCGGTTAATTTCTTTCGCCCAGATGCTTTTCAGCGCGATCCAGTAAAGATGCGTCATGCCTTGTCTCCTTGTTTGTCCTGCACCAGAGAGACAAACAGCTCTTCCAGTCGGTTCGCTTTGTTACGCATGCTCAGGACCTGAATCCCCTGCGCGCTCAGCTGCGAGAACACGCTGTTAATCCCCTGCTCGCGCAGTACCTCAACTTCCAGCGTTGAGGTATCCACCAGGCGATACTGATACCCTTCCAGCTTTGGCAGCGCGCTTTTCGCCGCGAGATCGAGAATAAAGGTTTCTGATTTCAGCTTGGAGAGCAGATTCTTCATCGAGGTGTTTTCCACCAGCTCGCCGTGCTGAATAATCCCAATGTTCCGGCAGAGCATTTCCGCCTCTTCCAGATAGTGGGTGGTAAGGATGATGGTGGTGCCTTTGTCGTTAAGATCCTTCAGGAAGCCCCACATGGAGCGGCGAAGCTCAATATCCACCCCGGCGGTTGGTTCATCAAGGATCAGCAGCTTAGGCTCATGCATCAGCGCGCGGGCGATCATCAGGCGGCGCTTCATCCCACCGGACAGCATACGGGCGCGCTCGTTGCGCTTTTCCCACAGGTCGAGCTGCTTAAGGTACTTTTCGCTGCGCTCAACCGCGTCCTTATGCTCAACGCCATAGTAGCCCGCCTGCTGGACGACGATTTGCTGCACCGTCTCGAACGGGTTGAAGTTGAACTCCTGCGGCACCAGCCCCAGCTGGCGCTTGGCGTTAACCACGTCCTTCTGCAGGTCGTAACCAAACACGCTCACCCGGCCAGAGGTCTTGTTCACCAGCGAGCTGATAATCCCGATCGTCGTGGATTTACCGGCCCCGTTCGGCCCCAGAAGCGCATAAAAGTCGCCGGCCTCTACTTTTAGGTCTATTCCGCGCAGCGCCTGAACGCCGCCCGGATAGGTTTTTTTTAGCTGCTCAAGCTCTAGTGCAATCGCCATGAATTAAACTTACCTATAGTTCTGACACACGTTGTGTGGTTTCATTAAAAGTCGAGTTACCCTATATTAGCGCAACGCTATCACTCGGTTACAGGCCGTTAACCTCCATGAACGACATAGATACACTCATCAGCAACAATGCACTATGGTCAAAAATGCTGGTAGAAGAAGATCCCGGTTTTTTTGAAAAATTGTCGCAGGTGCAAAAGCCACGCTTTCTGTGGATTGGATGTTCGGATAGTCGAGTACCGGCCGAGCGCTTAACCGGCCTGGAGCCGGGCGAGCTGTTTGTCCATCGTAACGTGGCTAATCTGGTGATCCATACCGATCTCAACTGCCTGTCGGTAGTACAGTATGCCGTTGATGTGCTGGAAGTTGAACACATAATCATTTGCGGCCACTACGGCTGCGGCGGCGTACAGGCGGCGGTGGAAAACCCGGAGCTGGGGCTGATTGACAACTGGCTGCTGCACATTCGCGATATCTGGTTTCAACATAGCTCACTGCTGGGCGAAATGCCGCAGGAGCGCCGCCTTGATACCCTGTGCGAGCTGAACGTGATGGAGCAGGTGTATAACCTCGGGCATTCCACCATCATGCAGTCGGCGTGGAAGCGCGGGCAAAAAGTGTCGGTTCACGGCTGGGCCTACGGTATCCACGACGGCCTGCTGCGCGATCTGGACGTCAGCGCGACCAACCGCGAAACGCTGGAGCAGCGCTACCGTTCGGGAATTGCGAACCTAAAGCTTAAGCATACTAACCATAAATAAAGCCGGAGATTTTCTCCCTCTCCCAGAGGGAGTCGAGACAGTCCGGCGCGATGTGGTTTTCGCCCTCTCCCGTGAGAGAGGGCCGGGGTGAGGGCATCAGCCCGCCATTACTCGTCCAGCAAGACCACTTTCCCCACGTAAGGCAGATGGCGATAGCGCTGCGCGTAGTCAATGCCGTAGCCCACCACGAACTCGTCCGGGATAGAGAAACCAACGAACTCGACAGGCACCTGCACTTCGCGGCGCTCGGGCTTATCCAGCAGCGTACAGATCGCCAGGGATTTCGGCTCGCGCAGGCTCAGGATCTCGCGCACCTTAGAGAGCGTGTTGCCGGAGTCGATGATGTCTTCAACGATCAACACATCTTTGCCGCGAATATCTTCGTCCAGGTCTTTCAGGATTTTCACATCACGGGTCGTGGACATGCCGCTGCCGTAGCTGGAGGCGGTCATAAAATCGACCTCATGGGGCACCTGCACTTCACGGCACAGGTCGGCCATGAACATGAATGAGCCACGCAATAGACCCACCAGCACCATTTCGCTGCCGCTGTCCTTGTAATGTTCGGTGATTTGACGACCCAGTTCGGCGATACGCGCTTTGATCTCGGCTTCCGGGATCATCACTTCAACAGTATGTTTCATATTACTAACCATATGATTTTAAAGAAAATCCATCAATGCAGTTGATTATTCGTCCAGCATCGATTCGCAAGCGGGCCATTATAACAGCAAATGGATAAGCCTGGCGTATGAGTTATAAAAGCAAATATTGTGATTCCGATCACAGTTGTTAATACCTATAATTAATTGCTAGCAAATAATTAACAAAACTGACGAGTACACTTTCTATGGCTGAATCTAAAACAAAACAGCCGCGTCTACTGGTGAACTTAACAGCGCTATTTGCCGCCTTCTGCGGCTTATACCTGTTAATCGGTGGCGTATGGCTTGTCGCTATTGGCGGCTCCTGGTACTACCCGATTGCGGGTCTGGTTATGCTCGGCGTAACCGTCCTGCTCTGGCGTAGCAAACAATCTGCACTGTGGCTTTACGCTGCGCTGCTCCTCGCAACCATGATCTGGGGCGTCTGGGAGGTCGGTTTCGACTTCTGGGCACTGACGCCGCGCAGCGACATTCTGGTCTTCTTTGGCATCTGGCTTATTCTGCCGTTCGTCTGGCGTCGCCTGATTGTGCCATCCAGCGGCGCGGTCGCCGGCCTGGTGGTTGCCCTGCTGATTACCGGCGGCATCCTGACCTGGGCCGGGTTTAACGACCCGCAGGAGATCAGCGGCACGCTGAATACGCAGGCCACGCCTGCTGAGGCTATTTCGCAGGTTGCGGACGGCGACTGGCCGGCCTACGGTCGTAACCAGGAAGGCCAACGCTATTCCCCGCTGAAGCAGATCAACGCGGATAACGTGAAAAACCTGAAGGAAGCCTGGGTGTTCCGCACCGGTGACCTGAAGATGCCGAACGATCCGGGCGAGCTGACCAACGAAGTGACGCCGATTAAGGTCGGCAACATGCTTTACCTGTGTACCGCCCACCAGCGCCTGTTCGCGCTCGACGCGGCCACCGGTAAAGAGAAATGGCACTTCGATCCGCAGCTGAACTCGAATCCGTCGTTCCAGCACGTGACCTGCCGCGGCGTCTCCTACCACGAAGCCCGCGCCGAGAATGCGAGCCCGGAAGTGGTTGCCGACTGTCCGCGCCGCATCATGCTGCCGGTTAACGATGGTCGTCTGTTCGCCATCAACGCCGAAACGGGCAAGCTGTGCGAAACCTTCGCCAACAAAGGCATCCTGAACCTGCAGACCAATATGCCGGACACCACGCCGGGTCTGTATGAGCCAACCTCTCCGCCCATCATCACCGATAAAACCATCGTGATTGCCGGTTCGGTAACGGATAACTTCTCTACCCGCGAAACCTCCGGCGTGATCCGCGGCTTCGACGTGAACACCGGTAAGCTGCTGTGGGCCTTCGATCCGGGCGCGAAAGATCCAAACGCGATCCCGTCGGATGAACACACCTTCACCTTCAACTCGCCGAACTCGTGGGCGCCTGCCGCGTATGACGCCAAGCTGGACCTGGTCTACCTCCCTATGGGCGTCACTACGCCGGATATCTGGGGCGGTAACCGCACGCCGGAGCAGGAGCGCTACGCGAGCGCCATCGTGGCGCTGAACGCGACCACCGGCAAGCTGGCGTGGAGCTACCAGACCGTTCACCACGATCTGTGGGATATGGATATGCCGTCCCAGCCGACGCTGGCGGACATTACCGTTAACGGCAAAACCGTGCCGGTGATTTACGCCCCGGCGAAAACCGGCAACATCTTCGTGCTGGATCGCAGCAACGGCAAGCTGGTTGTGCCTGCGCCGGAAAAACCGGTTCCGCAGGGCGCGGCGAAGGGCGACTACGTCTCTAAAACGCAGCCGTTCTCCGACCTGAGCTTCCGTCCGAAGAAAGACCTGAGCGGGGCAGACATGTGGGGCGCCACGATGTTTGACCAGCTGGTGTGCCGCGTGATGTTCCATCAGCTGCGCTATGAAGGCATCTTCACACCACCTTCTGAGCAGGGCACGCTGGTCTTCCCGGGTAACCTGGGAATGTTCGAGTGGGGCGGGATCTCCGTCGACCCGAACCGTCAGGTCGCGATTGCTAACCCAATGGCGCTGCCGTTCGTTTCCCGCCTGATCCCACGCGGTCCGGGCAACCCAATGGAGCAGCCGAAAGACGCCAAGGGCAGCGGTACCGAAGCCGGCATTCAGCCGCAGTACGGCGTACCGTTCGGCGTAACGCTGAATCCGTTCCTGTCTCCGTTTGGTCTGCCGTGTAAACAGCCTGCCTGGGGGTATATCTCCGGCCTGGATCTGAAAACCAACCAGATCGTGTGGAAAAAACGTATTGGTACCCCGCAGGACAGCATGCCGTTCCCGATGCCGGTTCCGGTGCCGTTCAATATGGGTATGCCGATGCTGGGTGGCCCAATCTCCACCGCCGGTAACGTGCTGTTCATCGCGGCAACCGCAGATAACTACCTGCGCGCGTACAACATGACCAACGGTGAGAAGCTGTGGCAAGGCCGCCTGCCAGCGGGTGGACAGGCAACGCCGATGACCTATGAAGTGAATGGCAAGCAGTACGTTGTCATCTCTGCGGGCGGTCACGGTTCGTTTGGCACGAAGATGGGCGACTATATCGTCGCGTATGCGCTGCCTGACGACGCAAAATAAATGCAAAACGGCAACGAAAGTTGCCGTTTTTAGTATCTGTTCCCTCTCCCCATGGGGAGAGGGTCAGGGTGAGGACATCAGGCCGCACCTGCTTTAAACAGTGAACCCCAGCATCATCCCCGTATCCTCATGCTCAAGCAGATGGCAGTGGGCCATATAGGCAAACTCCTTCGGCGCGTCGTGGTCGAACTTCACCAGCACTTCGCTGACGCCGCCCTCTACCCTTACCGTATCTTTCCAGCCCCGGCGATGCGCCGCAGGCGCGCTGCCGTTTTCGGACAGGATGCGGAACTGCGTGCCGTGAATGTGGAACGGATGCAGCATCATGTCGCCTTCGCCGGAAATCACCCAGCGCTCATACTTGCCCTTTTCGGCGGCAAACATCGGCGTGTTCATGTCGAACGCTTTGCCGTTGATCGTATTGGCGTTATGGAAATCAAATCCGTGGCCGCCGTGATTCATGTTTCCCATGCCGCCCATTTTCCCGTGATCCATATTCATATGGCCCGTCATTTCGCCGTGCTGCATACCGGCCATCGCCTGATTGCCGTATTTCTTCATCAGCGCCTGCATGCCCATCATGTCGAGCATCGGGTCCATTGCGAGCTGCAGCTTGCGCTGGGTTAACCCTTCAAGAGAAGGCAGCGCCGGGAGCGTAGCCAGCGCGTCCGGCAGCACGCCGGAGGCGGTGACCTGCAGCGGCTGGATGCGCAGCACCGGATGCGGCTTATCAAACGGCGCAACGGCCATCCCCATCTGGCTCACCGGCAGCGTAATGAGGTCAAACGCCTTGCCGTCGCTGATGTCCACCAGCACCTCAAAGCGCTCGCCCATCAGCATCGGCAGCTCGCTCACCTTAACCGGCTCGGGCAGCAGGCCGCCGTCGCTTGCCACCACGTAAAGCGGGCGCTGATCGCTGGCGGCAAAATTCAGCGACCGGGCGTTACAGCCGTTAAGCAAACGCAGGCGCAGCCAGCCCTTCGGCGCGGCGTGCTGCGGGTAGATCGCGCCGTTGGTCAGCAGCGTATCGCCAAACCAGCCTACCGCCGCGCTCATTACGTCCAGCTGGTAGTCAATCTGCCCGTCCGCGTTGAATTTTTTGTCCTGCACGATAACGGGCACATCGTCGATGCCCCACTGTTTTGGCAGGCGAAGCAGGCGGCTCTCATCATCCTCAATCAGCACCAGACCGGCCAGCCCCATCGCCACCTGATGGCCCGTTTTGCCGTGCTGATGCGGGTGGAACCAGCAGGTTGCCGCGCGCTGGTCAGGGGTAAAAGTGACGGTGCGCTTGCCGCCGGGCTTAATCACGCCCTGCGGCCCGCCGTCGACCTCGCCCGGAACTTCCAGGCCGTGCCAGTGCAGGGTGGTCTCATCAGCAAGCGTGTTGTGAATGTCAACGGTGACCGCCTTCCCCTTACGCAGCTGGAGCGCAGGGCCGAGCAGATTGCCGTTATAACCCAACGTTGTTGCGGCGTGCTGACCGAACGTGGTTTTACCGGCCTGCACCACAAGCTGAATGCGGCTGCGGGCGTCTGCGGCGAGTAATTCAGGAATGGGTAAAGCCGGTCTGTCGGCGGCAAAAACGGCGCGGCTCCAGAGTGGTAACGCGCTGGCAACCCCCAGCGCGGCAGAATATTTCAAAAAATCACGACGTTGCATGTGCATTTCCTTATTTCCACCAGGCGATCTTTTGAGCATAAACCCTCCCCTTACCGGAAGGTCAAGCGCGGCGGCGATAATAAAGATCGTCGGCCTGGCATCAAGTGTGCTAACGTTAATTTTCCGTGATGCAGTGGTAAAGGTAATGAAGACGTTTTTCAGAACAATTTTGTTCGGTAGCCTGATGGCGATGTGTGCGAACAGTTACGCGCTAAGTGAAAACGAAGCGGAAGATATGGCCGATCTGACGGCAGTTTTTGTTTTTCTGAAGAACGATTGTGGTTACCAGAATTTGCCCAATGGGCAAATTCGTCGCGCACTGGTCTTTTTTGCCCAGCAGAACCAATGGGACCTCAGCAACTACGACAGCTTCGACATGAAGGCGCTCGGTGAAGACAGCTACCGCGATTTAAGCGGTATTGGCATTCCCACTGCTAAAAAATGCAAAGCGCTGGCTCGCGATTCACTCAGCCTGCTCGCCTACGTGAAGTAACCTTCCCGACGCCCCTTGTTGACCCGCTAACCGCTTCACGGCGGTTTTGTGTTGCGCCCATCTGCCGGATGTAATGGATGTTAACGAAGGAGGTGCTCCCCATGACCGATAAAACGGTATGGCAAGAAACGCTGCATGACCAGTTTGGTCAGTATTTTGCCGTGGATAACGTGCTTTATCATGAGAAAACCGATCATCAGGATTTGATCATCTTCGAGAACGCCGCCTTTGGCCGCGTGATGGCGCTGGACGGCGTGGTGCAAACCACCGAGCGCGATGAGTTTATCTATCACGAAATGATGACCCACGTGCCGCTGCTGGCGCACGGCCACGCGAAGCGCGTCCTCATCATCGGCGGCGGCGACGGCGCGATGCTGCGCGAAGTTTCTCGCCATCGCACCGTAGAATCGATCACCATGGTGGAAATCGATGCGGGCGTTGTGTCGTTCTGCCGTCAGTATCTGCCTAACCATAACGCGGGTAGCTACGACGATCCGCGCTTTAACCTGGTTATCGACGACGGCGTCAATTTTGTTAACCAGACGACGCAAACGTTTGACGTGATTATCTCCGACTGTACCGACCCTATCGGCCCTGGCGCATCGCTGTTTACCTCCGCCTTTTACGAAGGCTGCAAACGCTGCCTGAACCCGGGCGGCATCTTCGTTGCGCAAAACGGCGTCTGCTTCCTGCAGCAGGATGAGGCCCTCGACAGCCACCGCAAGCTGAGCACCTATTTTAGCGACGTCAGCTTCTATCAGGCGGCCATTCCGACCTACTACGGCGGGATCATGACCTTTGCCTGGGCGACGGACAATGACGTGCTGCGTCATCTCTCCGCCGAAATCATTCAGGCCCGCTTCCACAAGGCCGGGCTCACGTGCCGCTACTACAACCCTGCAATCCATACCGCCGCGTTTGCCTTACCGCAGTATCTGCAAGACGCACTGTCCTCCGAGGGGGTGAACTAATTGAAAAAGCTTAAACTGCATGGCTTTAACAACCTGACCAAAAGCCTGAGTTTTTGTATTTACGATATCTGCTACGTTAAAACCGCAGAAGAGCGCGATGGCTACATCGCCTATATCGATGAACTCTACAACGCCAACCGTCTGACCGAAATTTTGTCAGAGACCTGCTCCATTATCGGCGCGAACATCCTGAACATCGCGCGTCAGGACTACGAGCCGCAGGGCGCAAGCGTGACCATTCTGGTGAGCGAAGAGCCCGTCGACCCGACGCTTATTGACAAGACCGAGCACCCGGGCCCGCTGCCGGAAGCGGTGGTGGCCCATCTCGATAAAAGCCACATCTGCGTACATACCTACCCTGAAAGCCACCCAGAGGGCGGCCTGTGCACCTTCCGCGCGGATATTGAAGTGTCGACCTGCGGGGTGATTTCACCGCTGAATGCACTGAACTACCTTATCCACCAGCTGGAGTCCGACATTGTCACCGTTGACTATCGCGTGCGCGGTTTTACCCGCGATATCAACGGCATGAAGCATTTCATCGATCATGAGATTAATTCCATCCAGAACTTTATGTCAGAGGATATGAAGTCCCTGTACGACATGATGGACGTGAACGTGTATCAGGAAAATATCTTCCATACCAAGATGCTGCTGAAAGAGTTCGATCTGAAGCACTACATGTTCCACACCAGGCCGGAAGACCTGAGCGAAGAAGAGCGCGAGGCGATTACCAGCCTGCTCTGGAAAGAGATGCGCGAAATCTACTACGGCCGCAATATTCCGGCCGTGTAAAGCGCGCGGGAGCAAGGACGCTCCGACGTGTTACTTCTGTTTCATGAAATCGCGATACGCAGCCACTACCTGCAAAAAGTCCTCAACGCCGCACAGCGACAGGCTCTCTTCGTCGTAGTAGCTCATCCCCTCTTCCATTTCGTCCCCTGAAAACTCAAGCTGGTTGGCGCGTACCATCACCTCTTCGCCGTCCATCCACAGGGTGTATTCGTGCCCGGCTCGCTGCCAGGAGCGCTCGCTGCCTTTTACCGTCAGCGCCGCCTGCTCCACCTCATCCAGCAGCGCGAGGTTCTCTTTCACCTCTTCGTTAAACCAGTGCCCAACGGCTTCGTGGCCCATCGACATACGCACCTTCACCACGCCGGTGATGTCGCGCAGAAATTCGTAATCCATAGTATTTTCCTCTGCAAAGCCAATAGGGTAATTATCGCAGCAGCGAGGAAGAAAAAAAGCGCGTGGGGTGAAAGGAATGAAAATAAAAAAACACCCCTCACCCCCAACCCCTCTCCCCAAAAGGGCGAGGGGTGTTATATTCCCTCTCCCCTTTGGGGAGAGGGTTAGGGTGAGGGGTTGCTGTTTATACCGCGGTTTGGAAGATCACCCCGTCGGCCTTCTCGGTGTACTGAGAGAGCTGGTCGAAGTTCAGATAGCGATAGGTATCCACCGCCGTCTTATCAACCTGCGCGACGAAGGTCTGATACTCTTCCGGCGTTGGCAGTTTGCCAATCAGCGCCGCAACCGCCGCCAGCTCCGCTGAGGCCAGGAAGACGTTAGCTCCCGTACCTAAACGGTTAGGGAAGTTACGGGTAGAGGTAGAGACCACCGTCGCACCGTCCGCCACGCGCGCCTGGTTGCCCATACACAGGGAACAGCCAGGGATTTCGATACGCGCACCGCTTTTGCCAAACACGCTGTAGTAGCCTTCTTCGGTCAGCTGCGCCGCGTCCATACGGGTTGGCGGAGCTACCCACAGGCGGGTTGGCAGCTGGCCTTTGTGGGTATCCAGCAGCTTGCCGGCCGCGCGGAAGTGGCCGATGTTGGTCATGCAGGAGCCGATAAACACTTCGTCGATCTTCTCGCCCTGAACCTCGGACAGCGGACGCGCGTCGTCCGGATCGTTTGGCGCACACAGGATTGGCTCTTTGATGTCCGCCAGATCGATGTCGATCACCGCCGCATACTCTGCGTCAGCGTCGGCCTCCAGCAGCTGCGGATCGGCCAACCATTTTTCCATCCCCTGGATACGGCGCTCCAGCGTACGACGGTCACCGTAGCCCTCTGCAATCATCCACTTCAGCAGCACGATGTTGGAGGTCAGGTACTCTTCGATTGGCGCTTTGTTCAGCTTGATGGTACAGCCCGCGGCGGAACGCTCGGCGGAGGCATCGGTCAGCTCGAACGCCTGCTCCACCTTCAGGTCCGGCAGACCTTCAATCTCCAGAATGCGGCCAGAGAAGATGTTTTTCTTCCCTTTCTTCTCAACGGTCAGCAGGCCCTGTTTAATCGCATACAGCGGGATCGCATGAACAAGGTCGCGCAGGGTGATGCCCGGCTGCATTTTGCCTTTGAAGCGCACCAGCACGGACTCCGGCATATCCAGCGGCATCACGCCGGTCGCTGCGGCAAACGCCACCAGACCTGACCCGGCCGGGAAGGAGATCCCGATTGGGAAGCGGGTATGGGAGTCGCCGCCGGTGCCCACGGTATCCGGCAGCAGCATGCGGTTCAGCCAGGAGTGGATTACGCCGTCGCCAGGACGCAGGGAAACGCCGCCGCGGTTCATGATGAAGTCCGGCAGCGTATGGTGCGTGGTGACGTCAACCGGCTTCGGATAGGCCGCGGTGTGGCAGAAGGACTGCATCACCAGATCGGAAGAGAAGCCCAGGCACGCCAGGTCCTTCAGCTCGTCGCGAGTCATTGGGCCGGTGGTGTCCTGAGAGCCTACTGAGGTCATCTTCGGCTCGCAGTACGCGCCCGGACGCACGCCCGCTACGCCGCACGCGCGGCCGACCATTTTCTGCGCCAGAGAGTAGCCGCGGCTGCTTTCCGCCACGTCCTTCGCCTGACGGAACACGTCAGAGTGCGGCAGCCCCAGCGCTTCACGCGCCTTGGTGGTCAGGCCGCGGCCGATGATCAGCGGGATACGGCCACCGGCGCGCACTTCGTCGATCAGCACGTCGGTTTTCAGCTCGAAGCTGGCAAGCAGTTCGTTGGTTTCGTGGTTACGCACTTCACCTTTGAACGGGTAAACGTCAATCACGTCTCCCATGTTCAGGTTGCTTACGTCCACTTCAATCGGCAGCGCGCCCGCATCTTCCATGGTGTTGAAGAAGATAGGTGCAATTTTGCCGCCAAGGCACAGGCCGCCGCCGCGCTTGTTCGGCACGTGCGGAATATCGTCGCCCATGAACCACAGCACGGAGTTTGTCGCGGACTTACGGGAAGAGCCGGTGCCCACAACGTCACCCACGTAGGCCAGCGGGAAGCCTTTCTTCTGCAGCGCTTCGATCTGCTTGATTGGGCCTACGGCACCAGGCTGATCCGGCTCAATGCCTTCACGGGCGTTTTTCAGCATCGCCAGGGCGTGCAGAGGGATATCCGGGCGGGACCACGCGTCCGGCGCCGGAGAGAGATCGTCGGTGTTGGTTTCACCGGTGACTTTAAAGACGGTAACGGTGATCTTTTCAGCCAGAGCTGGACGGTTCAGGAACCATTCGGCATCGGCCCAGGACTGCATCACCTGCTTCGCGTAGACGTTGCCCGCTTTGGCTTTTTCTTCCACATCGTAGAAGTTATCGAACATCAATAGCGTAGAAGAGAGCGCTTTGGCGGCAATCGGCGCCAGCGTGTCGTTATCCAGCGCGTCAATCAGCGGGTGAATGTTATAGCCGCCCTGCATGGTGCCGAGCAGTTCAATCGCTTTTTCAGGAGTGACCAGCGGGGAGGTTGCTTCGCCTTTAGCAACGGCGGCAAGGAATCCGGCTTTAACGTAGGCAGCTTCATCTACGCCAGGCGGTACGCGGTTGATCAGCAGATCTAACAGGAATTCTTCTTCGCCCTTAGGCGGGTTCTTCAGCAGCTCGACGAGCGCGGCCATTTGGGTTGCATCTAAAGGTTTGGGTACAATTCCCTCGGCGGCACGTTCTGCTACGTGCTTACGGTATTCTTCTAGCACGACGGTTCTCCTCGCTCTCATTGTCAATTGCGGCCGGCGTTCTCTTCACGCTCCTGTGAGACAGCAGTTTGTAGGGTAAATGCCCGATACCGCGTCGGGCAGCATAGCAGGATTTCTGCACAGTGTTAATCTGTTTACAAAAAAGCAACATTAAATGATTTGCTGAATCGTTAAGGATGGTATAGCGGGCAGGTAAGACGAATGGTCGCGACAAAATCCAGTCAACAGCGATGCGCGGAATCCCCTCACTGGCAATATCATTGTGTAATAAATGCACACACTCTTTATCCGGACGCATCGGGTAAATTCCCAACAAAAGCTAAAACTGTAAATGACGGGTGAATGATACTCGCGGCAATTAAAACGCCTCACGGCACGGTACGGGTCTCGTTGGAGCCATTCTATGAAGTTGCCTTTTAAGCCACACCTGCTCGTTCTCCTGTGCAGCACCGGACTCTTTGCCGCCTCGGGCGTGATGTTCGTCAAAAGCCGCGCCACCGAAACGCCCGCGCCAGTTTCTCAGCAGCAGCCTGCTCCACCGGCCGCGCCGCCTGCACCGGTTATCGCCCCGACCTACACTGCGGTACAGCTGGACCAGTGGACGGCGCCGATTGCGCTCTACCCGGACGCGCTCCTGTCACAGATCCTGATGGCCTCAACCTATCCGTCAAACGTGATTCAGGCCGCGCAGTGGTCGCAGGACAATCCAAAACTGCAGGGCGATGCGGCGATCCAGGCGGTTTCCAGCCAGCCGTGGGATGCCAGCGTGAAGTCGCTGGTGGCTTTCCCGCAGCTGATGTCGCTGCTGGGCGGCAATCCGGAATGGGTGCAAAACCTGGGCAACGCGTTTCTTGCCCAGCCAAAAGACGTGATGGACTCCGTGCAGCGGCTGCGCGCGCTGGCGCAGCAAACCGGTGCGCTGAAATCGTCGCCACAGCAGACGGTAAGCGTGGAGAAAAAATCGGCGCCAGTCCAAAGCACAACAGCCGCTGCGATAGCACCTGCCAGCCCGACGATTATAAAAATCGAACCTGCCGATCCTCAGGTTGTTTACGTACCGACCTATAATCCGTCCACTGTCTACGGAGCATGGCCAAACGCCAGCTACCCTCCGGTGTACCTGCCGCCCTCTCCCGGCGAGCAGTTCAGCAATAGCTTTGTGAACGGGCTGGGCTTCAGCCTCGGGGTTGCCACCACGTACGCGCTGTTTAGCAATATCGACTGGGACGACGATGATCATCACCATGATGATGACCACCACCATGACGACTATCACCACGATGGTTACACCCATAACGGCGATAACATCAATATCAATGTGAATAATTTCAACAAGATCACGGGCGAGCACCGCACGGACAACACTATGCTCTGGCAGCACAATCCTGGCTACCGTAACGGCGTACCTTACCCCAACGGTAAGGTCGCCAGCCAGTTTCATCCAACGAGCACGCCCACGGGGCTGAGCGCCACGCCACATCAGGCGGCCAGTCGCGACAGCCAGCGGCAGGCGGCGATGGCGCAGGTGCAAAAATCGACGGGGAAATCGCTTTCACAGCTCCAGGCTACCCGACCTTTGCAGCATCAGCCGTCCAGTCAGCAGCTTAAGCAGATTTCGCAGCGAAATAACTTCCGCGGCTACGACGCTGCGAAACCGCACGCGCTCTCCGGCGAAACGCACGGACAGCATGCCCTTCAGCCCTCCTCGCTGCAGCACCAGACGTTCAGGGCCAATGCCCTCAGCGGGAACGAAAGCCGCGCGGCAAGCTGGCGTGCTCAGCAGCAGCGCGGCCTGCAAAGCCGGCAGCTCGCTACGCATATATCGCAGCATCCGTTACCGGCCGCGCGGCCTTTACCTCATGACATTCGCCATCGTTAAGAGAGCTAACATGAAGATGACTTTACTCAGCGGTGTGGCGCTGTTCATGGCATCCACCGTCGCCGTGGCGCAACAGCAGTTCAGCACGCCTGAACAAGCTACCGATGCCTTAACGCAGGCCATCAGCGAGCAGAATGAAGGTGCGATGGGAAATCTGCTTGGTGAAAACTGGCGCAACGTTCTGCCGCCGGAGGGCGTTGACCCCGAAGCCGTCGCCCGGTTCCTGCGCGACTGGAAGGTGAAACACACCACGATTGTGAGCGGCGATACGGCGCACCTGATCGTGGGCGAGAACGCCTGGCAGCTGCCGATCCCCGTCGTGAAAACGTCAAACGGCTGGCAGTTTGATATTCAGCAGGCCGCGGACGAAATTTTGACGCGCGAAATCGGGCGCAACGAGCTTGCCGCCATCGAAGCGCTGCATGCCTACGTGGACGCCCAGCAAAGCTATTTCGCCCTCAACCAGACCTACGCGGCGAAAATCGTCAGCTCGAAGGGGAAAAAAGATGGCCTTTACTGGCCCGTATCGCCCGGCGAAGCGCCCAGCCCGCTGGGGCCTGCGTTTAGCCCGCCAGAGCCCGGCGCAGGCTATCACGGTTATCGATTCAAGATCCTGCCCGATAGGCACGGCTTTGCAATGGTCGCCTGGCCGGTCAGCTACGGACAGACGGGGGTGATGAGCTTTGTGGTTAATCAGAGCGACAGGGTATACGAGACGAATTTGGGCAGCGATACCGCGCAAAAAGCGCAGGCGTTAGCCGCATTCAGCCCTGATAGTGCCTGGCAGCCCGTCGCGCCGTAAAGCATTAACGTGAAGGCCGGATAAGGCTTCCCTCTATCCGGCCATTTTATTACAGAATATTGGCAACCGATTTTGCCAGCTGCGCTTCAAGCACCGGCTTCGCCTCTTCAAACTTCAGGTTCACCTTGTTGGCGTTCGACACCACGCGGGTCTGGTACTTCGCGCGATCGCCCTGCTCGCTGCTGGTCTGCAGCTTCACGCCGGACGTCCCCTGACGCAGCGCCGCGATGTTGTCAGTGGTCACTTTCGCCTTGCTGCGCTCGGAAATCTGCAGATCGGTGACCATGGTGTAGTTCACATCTTCTACCATCGCATCCGCCGCCATGCCGATCAGGCCTGCCGCCAGGCCCACGCCCAGCGCGGCACCGGAGGAGTTGCTGTTGTACGCAGTGATACCGGCACCCAGCGCGGCGCCCACGGCGGCACCTTCATAGCCGGTTTTCAGGAAGCCCTGCGCTTCGCGAAGGTCCATTTTGTCCGCTTTCAGCACGTTCGCCTGCACCCAGTAGTAGGCGCTGTCGGGAGAACTGGTCACCTTATAGCCCTTCGCCGTCAGCTCGTTCGCCAGCTGAGCCTGCAGGTTGCTCATGTCTTTATCAGAGGTATTTTTCACCTGAATGTAGACCGTTTTTTCGCTGGAAGGCTCCAGCCAGACGGTTTCGCTCATCTGGGTTTTAACTTCCAGATTACGTTTCTTCACCGCGGTGGTCATTGCCCCGCATCCGGCCAGCGTCATCGTCGCTGCCACTAAGCCAACTACCGCTACTTTCTTAAAAGACATATGTTTTCCTTTGCCTGGTAATAATAATCCGGCGCATCATAGCGATGAGCCGATCAACCAACAATGTAAGAAAATGTTATCGGCAGCGATGAGGGGATTTTTAGGAAAATATCAAGGATATAGCGACCAAATCAGGTAGTTTACAGGCAAAAAAAACGCCTCCGAAGAGGCGTTATCATCAGGCTCAAGAAACTTATTTCTTCTTCGCTTTCGCGTTTGGCAGGTCGGTGATGCTGCCTTCAAACACTTCTGCCGCCAGGCCCACGGACTCGTGCAGAGTTGGGTGAGCGTGGATGGTCAGCGCGATGTCTTCCGCGTCGCAGCCCATTTCGATCGCCAGGCCGATTTCACCCAGCAGCTCGCCGCCGTTGGTGCCGACAATCGCACCACCGATTACGCGGTGAGTCTCTTTGTCGAAGATCAGCTTGGTCACGCCATCTGCACAATCGGACGCGATAGCACGGCCAGAAGCCGCCCACGGGAAGGTGGCCGTTTCATAGCTGATGCCTTTCTCTTTCGCTTCTTTCTCGGTCAGACCAACCCATGCCACTTCTGGCTCGGTGTAGGCGATAGATGGGATCACTTTCGGGTCGAAGTAGTGCTTCATGCCGGCGATAACTTCTGCGGCAACGTGACCTTCGTGAACGCCTTTGTGCGCCAGCATTGGCTGACCGACGATATCGCCGATAGCAAAGATGTGCGGCACGTTGGTGCGCAGCTGCTTGTCAACGCGGATAAAGCCACGGTCGTCCACTTCCACGCCAGCAGCGCCAGCGTTGAGGTTTTTACCGTTCGGCACGCGGCCGATAGCCACCAGCACGGCGTCGTAACGCTGTGGTTCAGCAGGCGCTTTTTTGCCTTCCATGGAAACGTAAATACCGTCTTCTTTCGCTTCAACGGCAGTCACTTTGGTTTCCAGCATCAGGTTGAATTTCTTGCTGATGCGCTTGGTGAAGACTTTAACGATGTCTTTGTCTGCGGCCGGGATAACCTGGTCGAACATTTCAACCACGTCGATCTCTGAACCCAGCGCATGGTACACGGTACCCATTTCCAGACCGATGATACCGCCGCCCATAACCAGCAGACGCTTAGGAACGGTTTTCAGCTCCAGCGCATCGGTGGAATCCCACACGCGCGGATCTTCATGCGGAATGAACGGCAGTTCGATTGGGCGAGAGCCTGCGGCGATGATCGCGTTGTCGAAGTTAATCACGGTTTTGCCGTTTTCGCCTTCCACTTCCAGGGTGTTCGCGCCGGTAAATTTACCCAGACCGTTAACCACTTTGACCTTACGGCCTTTCGCCATACCGGCCAGACCGCCGGTCAGCTGAGTGATAACTTTCTCTTTCCAGGTACGAATTTTGTCGATATCGGTTTTCGGCTCGCCGAAGACGATACCGTGTTCAGCCAGCGCTTTGGCTTCTTCGATCACTTTCGCGACGTGCAGCAGCGCTTTAGAAGGGATACAGCCGACGTTCAGACAGACACCGCCGAGGGTGCTGTAACGTTCTACGATGACGGTTTCCAGACCTAAATCCGCCGCGCGGAATGCTGCGGAATAACCTGCCGGGCCTGCCCCAAGTACTACGACCTGAGTTTTGATTTCTGTGCTCATCATGACCTCTTAATGTATACCCGTCGTCCACCGGGTCGTTCTATCCGCCCGTATTTTACAAAATTGTTAACAATTTTGAAACAACAAACGGTTCATGAATTTTTGCTTTCGCTAATAACCTCATGGACTTCATGAGATTACCAGAAAAAAGCCGGCCGATTGGCCGGCTTTTCGATTACATCACCAGGCGGCGAATGTCGCTCAGGGTGTTGTTGATGATGGTGATAAAGCGCGCACCATCAGCACCGTCGATCACGCGGTGGTCGAAGGACAGAGAGATTGGCATCATCAGACGCGGCACGAACTCTTTGCCGTTCCACACCGGCTCCATCGCGGACTTGGACACACCGAGGATAGCCACTTCCGGCGCGTTAACAATCGGCGCGAAGTGGGTGGTACCCAGGCCGCCGATGCTGGAGATAGTGAAGCAGCCGCCCTGCATTTCGCCGGCAGTCAGCTTACCATCGCGCGCTTTCTTGGAGATGGTGGTCAGCTCGCGGGACAGCTCGGTAATGCTCTTCTTGTTCACGTCCTTGAAGACCGGAACCACCAGACCATTTGGCGTATCAACCGCAACACCGATGTTGATGTATTTCTTCAGCGTCAGCTTCTGGCCATCTTCAGACAGGGAGCTGTTGAAGCGTGGCATCTGCTCAAGCGCAGCAGCAACGGCTTTCATGATGAAGACCACCGGGGTGAATTTCACGTCCAGCTTGCGCTTCTCGGCTTCGGCGTTCTGCTGCTTGCGGAACGCTTCCAGGTCGGTGATATCGGTCTTATCGAAGTGCGTAACGTGCGGGATCATCACCCAGTTACGGCTCAGGTTAGCACCAGAGATTTTCTGGATACGGCCCAGCTCCACTTCTTCGATTTCGCCGAACTTGCTGAAGTCGACTTTCGGCCATGGCAGCATGCCCGGGATACCGCCACCGGCGGCTGCAGCAGGTGCCGCTTCGGCGCGTTTCACCGCGTCTTTCACGTAGGCCTGAACGTCTTCGCGCAGGATACGACCTTTACGGCCAGTCCCTTTCACTTTCGCCAGGTTTACACCGAACTCGCGCGCCAGGCGACGAATCAGCGGGGTGGCGTGAACGTAAGCGTCGTTCTCAGCGAACTCAGATTTGCCTTCCGCTTTCGCAGCAGGGGCAGCAGCAGGTTTCGCAGCCTGAGCCGGTGCAGCAGCAGGTGCCGGAGCAGCAGCAGCCGGAGCCGCGGCAGGCGCAGCGCCTTCCACTTCGAAGACCATGATCAGAGAGCCGGTAGACACTTTGTCGCCGGTGCTGATTTTGATCTCTTTAACGGTACCGGCGAACGGCGCAGGGACTTCCATAGAAGCCTTGTCGCCTTCAACGGTGATCAGCGACTGTTCAGCGGCAACTTTGTCGCCCACTTTAACCATCACTTCGGTCACTTCAACTTCGTCACCGCCGATATCCGGTACGTTAACGTCTTTCGCGCCACCGGCAGCGGCTGGTGCTGCGGCCGGAGCCGGGGCAGCAGCCTGAGCTGGCGCAGCGGCGCCTTCTGCACCCGCCACTTCGAAGACCATGATCAGAGAGCCAGTAGACACTTTGTCACCGGTGTTGATCTTGATCTCTTTAACAGTACCCGCGAACGGCGCTGGCACTTCCATAGAGGCTTTATCGCCCTCTACGGTAATCAGAGACTGCTCGGCCGCAACGGTATCGCCCACTTTCACTAGGATTTCAGTGACTTCAACTTCGTCACCGCCGATGTCAGGCACGTTCACTTCTTTCGCTGCCGCGGCAGCAGGTGCTGCAGCCGGAGCGGCTTCTTTCTTCTCTTCTGCCTTAGCAGGTGCAGCATCAGCTGCACCGTCGGCGGAATCGAAAATCATGATCAGTTTGCCGGTCTCGGTTTTATCGCCAACGGAGACTTTGATCTCCTTAACGATGCCAGCCTGAGGAGACGGGACTTCCATAGAGGCTTTGTCGCCCTCTACGGTGATCAGCGACTGTTCAGCTTCAACCTTGTCGCCCACTTTGACCAGGATCTCGGTGATTTCAACTTCATCAGCCCCGATGTCCGGTACATTGATTTCGATAGCCATTGTTCTTTTACCTCTTACGCCAGACGCGGGTTAACTTTATCTGCATCGATGTTGAATTTGGTGATTGCTTCCGCCACCACTTTCTTGTCGATTTCGCCACGTTTAGCCAGTTCGCCCAGGGCTGCTACAACCACGTAAGAAGCATCAACTTCGAAGTGGTGACGCAGGTTTTCGCGGCTGTCAGAACGACCGAAGCCGTCGGTGCCCAGTACGCGATAATCATCCGCTGGTACGTAAGTACGAACCTGCTCTGCGAACAGTTTCATATAGTCAGTAGACGCCACCGCCGGTGCGTCGTTCATCACCTGAGCGATGTACGGAACGCGCGGGGTTTCCAGCGGGTGCAGCATGTTCCAGCGTTCACAATCCTGGCCATCACGCGCCAGCTCGGTGAAGGAAGTCACAGAGTACACGTCGGAACCCACACCGTAGTCGTTCGCCAGGATCTGTGCCGCTTCACGCACGTGACGCAGGATAGAGCCGGAGCCCAGCAGCTGAACTTTACCTTTGCTACCTTCGAGGGTTTCGAGTTTGTAGATACCTTTACGGATACCTTCCTCGGCACCTGCTGGCATGGCCGGCATGTGGTAGTTTTCGTTCAGGGTGGTGATGTAGTAGTACACGTTCTCTTGTTTCTCACCGTACATGCGCTGCAGGCCGTCATGCATGATGACCGCCACTTCGTACGCGTAAGACGGGTCGTAAGAGATACAGTTAGGGATCGTCAGAGACTGAATGTGGCTGTGGCCATCTTCGTGCTGCAGACCTTCACCGTTCAGGGTCGTACGACCGGAGGTACCGCCTACCAGGAAGCCGCGAGCCTGCTGGTCGCCTGCCTGCCAGCACAGGTCACCGATACGCTGGAACCCGAACATGGAGTAGTAAATGTAGAACGGGATCATCGGCAGGTTGTTGGTGCTGTAAGAGGTCGCAGCAGCCAGCCAGGATGCGCCTGCGCCCAGCTCGTTGATACCTTCCTGCAGGATCTGACCTTTCTCGTCTTCTTTGTAGTATGCAACCTGCTCACGGTCCTGCGGGGTGTACTGCTGGCCGTTCGGGCTGTAGATACCGATTTGACGGAACAGACCTTCCATACCGAAAGTACGCGCTTCGTCGGCGATGATTGGCACCAGGCGATCTTTGATCGACTTGTTCTTCAGCATCACGTTCAGGGCACGAACGAAAGCGATAGTGGTAGAGATCTCTTTGTTCTGCTCTTCGAGCAGCTGAGAGAAGTCTTCCAGCGCTGGCAGTTCCAGCTTCTCGGTGAAGTTAGGCTGACGAGCCGGCAGGTAGCCTTTCAGCGCCTGACGACGTTCGTGCAGGTACTTGTGCTCTTCAGACCCTTCCGGGAAGGTGATGTAAGACAGGTTTTCTACCTGCTCATCGGTCACTGGAACGTTGAAACGGTCGCGGATATAACGCACGCCGTCCATGTTCATTTTCTTAACCTGGTGAGCGATGTTTTTACCTTCTGCGGTATCGCCCATGCCGTAACCTTTAATGGTGTGGGCCAGGATAACGGTCGCTTTACCTTTGGTTTCCTGCGCTTTTTTCAGTGCAGCGTAGACTTTCTTCGGATCGTGACCACCGCGGTTCAGGGCCCAGATCTGCTCATCAGTCCAGTCTGCAACCAGGGCTGCGGTTTCTGGATATTTGCCGAAGAAGTGCTCGCGAACGTAGGCACCGTCTTTGGATTTGAAGGTCTGATAGTCGCCGTCAACGGTTTCGTTCATCAGCTGGATCAGCTTGCCGCTGGTGTCTTTACGCAGCAACTCGTCCCAACGACCGCCCCACATGACTTTGATTACGTTCCAGCCAGCACCCGCGAAGATGCCTTCCAGTTCGTTGATGATCTTGCCGTTGCCGGTTACCGGACCATCCAGACGCTGCAGGTTACAGTTGATGATGAAGCACAGGTTGTCCAGCTTCTCGCGGGTCGCGATGGTGATCGCGCCTTTTGATTCTGGCTCATCCATTTCGCCGTCGCCCAGGAAGGCGTAAACGGTTTGCTCGGAGGTGTCTTTCAGACCACGGTGTTCCAGGTATTTCAGGAACTTAGCCTGATAAATCGCACCGATTGGGCCCAGACCCATAGATACGGTCGGGAACTGCCAGAATTCTGGCATCAGTTTAGGGTGCGGATAAGAAGACAGACCTTTACCGTGAACTTCCTGACGGAAGTTGTTCATCTGCTCTTCGGTCAGACGACCTTCCAGGAACGCACGCGCGTAGATGCCCGGAGAGATGTGGCCCTGGAAGTACACCAGGTCGCCGCCGTCTTTCTCGTTGGCCGCACGGAAGAAGTGGTTAAAGCACACTTCGTACACGGTCGCAGAAGACTGGAAGGACGCCATGTGGCCGCCCAGCTCGAGGTCTTTCTTGGACGCGCGCAGAACGGTCATGATTGCGTTCCAGCGGATAGCAGAACGAATGCGGCGTTCCAGATCCAGATTGCCCGGGTATTCCGGTTCGTCTTCAACGGCAATCGTGTTTACGTAGTTGCTAGCCCCTGCACCTGCAGCAACCTTCACGCCGCCTTTGCGGGCTTCTGAAAGCAGCTGATCAATCAGATACTGAGCGCGCTCAACACCTTCTTCACGGATGACCGATTCGATCGCCTGTAGCCAGTCGCGAGTTTCGATCGGATCCACGTCATTTTGGAGACGTTCTGACATGGGGGTATTCCTTATCTATCTAATACGTTGATTTGTCTGGAACCTGTCCCATTGCACTTTCCTTCTTCATATTTCGGGCTGTCTCCTTGTTGGCTGCGCTTCCTCACCCCAGTCACATAGTTAACTATGTGACTGGGGATTCGCGCACTTGCCGACGCGATACATCCCAAACTATGTCGAAAACTAAAAGCACAATAAGACAGGTTCTGCGTTTAGTTGCCGCGCTCTAAAAAACTGGCGCTTAATCCTTTCGTTGCTGTATGCGGCGAAGCGAACGCTCACGGCGTGATTGTTCACGGCTGCGGTCCAGCAAGATTTCCTCAATGAAAGCCAGGTGGCGGTGCGACGCTTCGCGCGCCTGCTCCGGTTCCCCGGCCATTATCGCCTCGAAGATTCGGGTGCGATGGTTGCTGACCAGCGGGAGCATGTCCCGACGGGCATACAACAATTCAAAATTCTGACGAACGTTCTGGGCCAGCATCGGCTCCATGCAGCGTAGCAGATGGAGGAGCACCACGTTGTGGGCCGCTTCGGTGACGGCAATTTGATACTGGACAACGGCGCTGGACTCGGCGTCTAAGTCGCCGGACTGCTGTGCCCGTTCAATGGCCTGATGCAGCTCGCGGATACGCACGCGATCTTCATCATTACTGCGAAGGGCGGCGTAATAGGCCGCGATGCCTTCCAGCGCGTGACGGGTCTCAAGCAGGTCAAACTGGGATTCTGGGTGGTCAGAGAGAAGTTCTACCAGCGGGTCGCTGAAGCTCTGCCACAGGCTGTTTTGCACAAAGGTTCCGCCGCCCTGACGACGAAGGAGCAAGCCCTTTGCTTCGAGACGTTGAATCGCCTCACGCAGAGAGGGACGGGAAACGTCGAACTGTTTTGCCAGCTCGCGTTCTGGCGGAAGCTTTTCACCCGGGCGCAGCGTCCCTTCGAGGATCAAAAACTCCAGCTGTTGCTCAATCACATCGGATAGTTTTGGTTGGCGAATTTTGCTGTAGGCCATATTCCCTGTCTTACGCCTTTTTGCCCGGAGTCAATTGGTCTTACCAATTTCATGTTCGTATCGCTAAAGTAACAAAGTATTCACCTTCTGTCCATATTGGTTTTGATTGAAATCAGTAAAGCCTGCACTTTTTAACAACCCTACAGAAATAACGTTTCAGAAATGTAACTTTGCACAAATGAGTTGATTACCCACAAAGAGGCAGATTTAACCTTAGTGAAACGAAGGTTTTTGCAATCTGAAGCGATTCAACAGCGCAAATAATGAAATTTCGCCCGCTTAAGGCGCATTTCTATTCTATAGGTTGGGATACGAAGGGATTGGGTCGGAATTTACAAACGCTTTCTTTTTATCCAGGTCGTCATCATCCCTTGATAAAGCAGGTGCATTCGCTGGCGCTTACCATTATTCTTGCGCTTACGGAAGTCACTCCCGCTTTTTTCGGTCACTTTAACCGTAAAGAAAATAATACAGAAATGGACTTTCATAATTACACACGCTCAGCGTGAACATAACAACCACACACGAGGTTTCAAATGGAAGCTCAACAGCATGGCGATCGGCTAAAGCGCGGCCTTAAGAACCGCCATATTCAGCTTATCGCATTGGGCGGCGCCATCGGTACCGGCCTGTTTCTGGGAAGCGCATCCGTCATCCAGTCTGCCGGTCCCGGCATTATTTTGGGTTACGCGATTGCGGGTTTCATCGCCTTTCTGATCATGCGTCAGCTGGGTGAAATGGTCGTTGAAGAGCCCGTTGCAGGCTCGTTCAGCCACTTTGCCTACAAATACTGGGGCAGCTTTGCCGGGTTCGCCTCCGGCTGGAACTACTGGGTGCTGTACGTTCTGGTTGCCATGGCCGAACTGACAGCCGTCGGGAAGTACGTTCAGTTCTGGTATCCGGAGATCCCCACCTGGGCATCCGCGGCGGCCTTCTTCGTCATTATTAACGCCATCAACCTGACCAACGTCAAAGTGTTCGGTGAGATGGAGTTCTGGTTTGCGATCATCAAGGTGGTTGCCGTTGTGGCGATGATCCTCTTCGGCGGCTGGCTGCTGTTTAGCGGCAACGGCGGCCCGCAGGCCACGGTGCGTAACCTCTGGGAACAGGGCGGATTCCTGCCTCACGGCATGACCGGCCTGGTGATGATGATGGCGATCATTATGTTCTCCTTCGGCGGCCTTGAGCTGGTGGGCATCACCGCGGCAGAAGCGGACAACCCGGAGCAGAGCATCCCGAAGGCCACCAACCAGGTTATCTACCGTATTCTGATTTTTTATGTGGGCTCGCTGGCGGTGCTGCTTTCCCTGATGCCGTGGACGCGCGTTACCGCTGACGTCAGCCCGTTTGTGCTGATCTTCCACGAGCTGGGCGATACCTTCGTGGCAAACGCGCTGAACATCGTGGTGCTTACCGCAGCACTGTCGGTGTACAACAGCTGCGTATATTGCAACAGCCGCATGCTGTTCGGCCTGGCGCAGCAGGGCAACGCGCCAAAAGCGCTGCTCAACGTGGATAAGCGCGGCGTGCCGGTGAACACCATTATCGTCTCCGCCGTGGTCACCGCGCTGTGCGTGCTGATCAACTACCTCGCGCCGGAATCGGCCTTCGGCCTGCTGATGGCGCTGGTGGTCTCTGCCCTGGTGATTAACTGGGCGATGATCAGCCTCGCGCACATTAAGTTCCGCCGCGCGAAGCAGCAGCAGGGCGTCAAAACCCGCTTCCCTGCCCTGCTTTATCCGCTGGGTAACTGGGTCTGCCTGCTGTTTATGGCTGCCGTTCTGGTCATCATGCTGATGACGCCGGGCATGGCGATTTCCGTTTACCTGATCCCGGTCTGGATTGCGATCCTCGGCGTGGGCTACCTGGTGAAGCAGAAAAACGCAGCCGCCCTCAAAGCGCATTAATCTCAACCGACGCTGCCCCCGTTTTTGCGGGTGCAGCGCGTTGTTACCTGCCTCACAAATTCCTCTCAACAGCCCGTTTATCCATATCACCGCCCTGATACTGCAACGCAAAAATCCCTTTGCCAGCAAATAATTCTCTCCATACCGAAAACCGGAGAGCTGTCGATGGATAACAATAAACTTTCAGTAAAAGAAAAGATCGGCTACGGCATGGGCGACGCAGGGTGCAACATCATCTTCGGCGCTATCATGCTGTTTGTTAACTACTTTTATACCGACATTTTTGGCCTGGCCCCTGCGCTGGTTGGCGTTCTGCTGCTCTCCGTGCGCGTGATTGACGCCGTCACGGACCCGATCATGGGCGCCATCGCCGACCGGACCCGCAGTAAATATGGCCGCTTTCGTCCATGGCTTTTATGGATCGCCTTTCCCTACGCGCTGTTCAGCATCCTGATGTTCACCACGCCGGAATGGAGCTACAACAGCAAAGTTATCTATGCGTTTGTCACCTATTTCCTGCTCTCTTTGACCTACACTGCCATTAACATCCCCTACTGCTCGCTGGGCGGCGTGATCACCAACGATCCGAAAGAGCGCGTGGCCTGTCAGTCTTACCGCTTCGTGATGGTGGGCATCGCCACGCTGCTGCTCTCCCTGACCCTGCTGCCGATGGCCGACTGGTTCGGCGGCGATGACAAAGCCAAAGGCTACCAGATGGCGATGACCGTGCTGGCGCTGATCGGCACCTGCATGTTCCTGTTCTGCTTCGCCACCGTGCGCGAGCGCGTGCGTCCGGCAGTGCAGACGCACGACGAGCTGAAAAACGATCTCAGGGACGTGTGGAAAAACGATCAGTGGGTGCGCATTCTGCTGCTGACGCTGTGCAACGTCTGCCCGGGCTTTATCCGCATGGCGGCCACCATGTATTACGTCACCTGGGTGATGGGCCAAAGCACCCACTTCGCCACGCTGTTTATTAGCCTCGGCGTGGTGGGCATGATGGGGGGCAGCATGCTGGCAAAAGTGCTCACCGACCGCTGGTGCAAGCTGAAAGTGTTCTTCTGGACCAATATCGCGCTGGCCATTTTCTCAACCGCCTTCTACTTCTTCGATCCGAAAGCGACGGTCACCATCGTGGTGCTCTACGTCCTGCTGAACGTCCTGCACCAAATCCCTTCTCCGCTGCACTGGTCGCTGATGGCCGACGTGGATGACTACGGCGAATGGAAGACCGGGAAGCGCATCACCGGGATCAGCTTCTCCGGCAATATCTTCTTCCTCAAGCTGGGTCTGGCGATTGCGGGCGCAATGGTCGGCTTCCTGCTCTCCTGGTACGGCTACGACGCGGGAGCCAAAGCGCAGAGCGCGGATGCGATCAACGGCATCGTGCTGCTGTTTACCGTCATTCCGGGCGTGGGCTACCTCATCACGGCAGGCGTAGTTCGCCTGCTGAAGGTAGATCGCGAGACCATGAAGCAAATCCAGTCAGACCTTGAAAAGCGTCGCAACAATTACCGCGAGCTGAACGACTATCAGACGTTAAGGACAGAACCCAAAGGAGCCCCTCATGCATAGCTGGCCAAACCCGTTTATCGAACAGCGCGCCGATCCGTACCTTCTCCACCACGAAGGGCTGTACTACTTTATCGCCTCGGTGCCCGAATACGATCGGCTGGCGATCCGCCGCGCAGGCTCACTCGACGGCCTGCGCAGCGCTGAAGAGGTGGTGGTGTGGCGTAAACCCGCAACCGGCCCGATGAGCCAGCTGATCTGGGCGCCGGAGCTGCACCGCATCGACGGCAGGTGGTACATCTATTTTGCCGCGGCGCATACCCAGGCGCTCGACAGGCTTGGCATGTTCCAGCACCGCATGTTCGCCCTGGAATGCACGGATGCCGATCCGCTCACCGGAACGTGGGTGGAAAAAGGGCAAATCCACACGCCTTTCGACACCTTCGCGCTGGACGCCACCACCTTTGTGCATCAGGGCAAGCGCTGGTATCTGTGGGCGCAAAAAGCGCCGGACATTCAGGGTAACTCCAACCTTTACCTGTGCGAGATGGAAAACCCGTGGACGCTGAAAGGCGAGCCGGTGATGCTCAGCAAGCCGGAGTACGACTGGGAGTGCCGCGGATTTCTGGTTAACGAAGGCCCGGCGGTGCTGGTTCACGGCGACAGGCTGTTTATCAGCTATTCCGCCAGCGCCACCGATGAAAACTACTGCATGGGGCTACTGTGGATAGACGGGCAGGCCGACCCGAAAAACCCGCGGAACTGGTATAAGTCTCCGCGTCCGGTGTTCGTCACCAGCGATGAAAACCGCCAGTATGGGCCAGGCCATAACAGCTTTACGCAGACGCCGGAAGGGGACGATGTGCTGGTGTACCACGCAAGGAACTACACCGAAATTGAGGGCGATCCGCTGTACGATCCGAATCGCCATACCCGCCTGAAGCGCGTCCGATGGGACGAGAACGGGATGCCAGATTTCGGCATCCCGCCTGCTGATACGCAGTAATCGATACGGCGCGCTGGCCTAAACCAGCGTGCCGTAAATGGTCAGCAGCGCCACGATCACCACCACCACAAACGATGTTTTCTTCGCCATTGAGACGGCGGTTTTTGGCGTTTCAACCCTGTTGGTGTGCGGCTCGCGCGCCAGTGAGAACTGCGCCAGGCGCGTTAAGACCTGATACTGAGAGGTGTGACGGTCAGCCAGCGAGGCAAACCACGCGGGCAGCGCTTTTTCACCGTGGCCAATCAGCGCGTATACCACGCCGACCAGACGCACCGGGAGCCAGTCGAGCACGTGCAGAATGCCGTCGATGCCGGACTGCAGACGCTCATGCGGCGTAAGGTAACGCGCCAGCCACGTCTGCCAGGCGCGCAGGAACGCGTACCCCATCAGCAGAACCGGCCCCCACGGGCCGCCGACCACGAACCAGAACAGCGGCGCGAGGTAATAGCGAAAGTTGATCCACAGCAGCGCGTTTTGCAGCTCGCGTAAAAACTCGCGCTCGTCGCAGTCAGGCGGTACCCCGTGGATCATGGTCAGCTCGCTCGCCATCGCGTCACGGGCGTGCGCATCCTCGCGGGAGGCGGCTTTCAGGTAAGCATGGTAATGCAGCCGCACCTTGCCCGCGCCGATACACAGCACGCCGAGCAAGATCCACACCACCAGCAGCGGCACGTTGAAAAAGAGGCCGTAAAGGGAACGCAGCAGCAGAAACGTTACGGCCATCACGGCAGCGGCCATCAGGAGCGTGCGGAAAAGGGAGAAGTGTTTGATCCGGCGGAACAGCACTTCCAGGCGATGATCGAGGTGCCAGTGTTCGCCCAGCTTGAACAGGCGCTCGGCGATCATCACTAACAGCATGGTAAACAACGTCATGTTATCTCCTTATCTGACGACGCGGTAAGCATGGCGCGAAACCGGGGCCAGTCAAACGCCGGGCCAGGATCGGTTTTTCTTGCGGGGGCAATATCGCTGTGCCCCGTAATGTTCCCGGCGATGGCGGGGTATAACGTCATAAGCGTTTCGGTGACAGCCACCAGCCGCTGATACTGTTCATCGGTGTAGGGCGTGGTGTCAGTGCCTTCCAGCTCAATGCCAATAGAGAAATCATTGCAGCGCTCGCGCCCCTGGTACTGCGACACGCCCGCATGCCAGGCCCGCTTATCAAACGGAACATACTGAACCACTTCTCCGTCGCGGCGAATCAGGCAATGCGCCGATACGCGCAGATGCGCAATTTCGGCAAAAAACGGATGCGCTGCGGGATCTATCGTTCCCGTGAATAACGCGTCAATCCACGGGCCGCCAAATTCTCCCGGCGGGAGGCTAATATTGTGAACCACCAGCAGTGAGGGCTTTTCATCCTCCGGGCGGCAATCGTGGTGCGGCGAAGGTACATGCCGCGCGTCCACCAGCCATCCGTTTTCTAACAACATGCTGGAACTCCTTATGTATGGTGCTGTTACTCGGTTCAGAGTAGCATGTTTCAATCTTATGATTCGTTACCAATTTGGAGTTTTATCATGCCGCCTCGCCGCTATAACCCCGACCACCGACGTGACGCGCTTCTGGAACGTATTAACATGGATATCCCGGCAAGCGTTGCCCATGCGCTCAAGGAAGACCTGGGCGGCGACGTCAGCGCCGATAACGATATTACCGCGCAGCTGCTGCCAAAAGAGACGCGCTCGCATGCGGTCATCATAACCCGCGAAGACGGCGTGTTTTGCGGCAAGCGCTGGGTCGAAGAGGTCTTTACCCAGCTTGCGGGTGACGACGTTCAGGTCACCTGGCACGTGGACGATGGCGACGCGGTGGTGGCCAATCAGCCGCTGTTCGAGCTCGATGGCCCGTCCCGCGTGCTGCTGACCGGCGAGCGCACCGCGCTGAACTTTGTGCAGACCCTTTCCGGCGTCGCCAGCGAAGTACGCCGCTATGTTGACCTGCTGGCGGGCACCCGCACGCAGCTTCTGGACACCCGTAAAACGCTGCCGGGCCTGCGCACCGCGCTGAAATATGCGGTGCTGTGCGGCGGCGGGGCCAACCACCGTCTGGGCTTGTCCGACGCTTTCCTGATTAAAGAAAACCACATCATTGCCTCCGGCTCCGTGCGCCAGGCCGTGGAAAAAGCCTTCTGGCTGCATCCGGACGTGCCGGTTGAGGTCGAGGTCGAAAGCCTGGAGGAGCTGGACGAGGCCATCAAAGCCGGCGCCGATATCATCATGCTGGATAACTTCGACGCCGATCGGATGCGCGAGGCGGTAAAACGCACCAATGGCCAGGCGCAGCTGGAGGTGTCCGGCAACGTGACCTTCGACACCATCCGCGAATTCGCCCAAACCGGCGTCGACTACATCTCCGTCGGCGCGCTCACTAAGCACGTGCGCGCCCTGGATCTCTCCATGCGCTTCAAATAATGCCCTTCTCCCCTCTCTGACGGAGAGGGGAAATTCGACACCGCTCGCAGACCCGCCGTTCCCCGCTGCAACGCAGCGTAAAAACGCTGAAAGCGCCTTCACGTTTCTCTTTTTGCTCCTCGTCTGACGTTGTTTCTCCTGCCAGAGTTGCGCCACTTAACCTGAGGAGCAGACATGAACAGACAGCAAGGATTTACGCTTATTGAGCTAATGGTGGTCATCGGCATTATTGCCATTCTGAGCGCTATCGGCATTCCGGCCTACCAGAACTACCTGCGCAAGGCCGCCCTCACCGATATGCTGCAAACCTTCGTACCGTACCGCACGGCGATTGAGCTTTGCGCCCTGGATCACGGCGGCGTAGATCGCTGCGACGGGGGAAGTAACGGCGTCCCGTCACCGACAACCACCCGCTATGTGTCAGGAATGAGCGTGGCAAAAGGCGTAGTGGCATTGACCGGCCAGGAAAGTCTGAACGGGCTTGAGGTCGTGATGACGCCCCAGTGGAACAATGGCAACGGCATGACGGGCTGGACGCGCGTTTGCAACATCAGCAGCGACGGTGCGCTCAGGCAGGCGTGTGAAGAAGTCTTCCGTTTCGACAACAACTGACGGAGGCAGACAATGAATGTTGAACAACTGACCGCCCTCTGCCAGCGTCACCATGCCCTGCTGCTGAACAGCAGCAGCGAAACAATCGACATCGCGGTGGTGGGCAGCCCTGCGGCAGAGCTGATGGAAGCATTACGGTTCGCGACTCAAAAACGCATTGATATCGAGTGCTGGAACGCCGAAAGAATGGAAAAACACCTGCAAATGATGGCGCAATCGCAGCTTCCGGCTGCTGTGGCGCCGCATTCGGCAGTTGATATTTTAAACCACACGCTGCTGCAGGCAATAAAGCAGCGCGCATCGGATATTCATATTGAGCCAGACGAACAGGCGTGCCAGATTCGCCTGCGGATCGACGGCGTGCTCTGCCCGCAGCCCCCGCTCGCCAGCGCGCTGGCGACGATGCTCATTGCCCGCTTAAAAGTGCTGGGCAACCTTGATATTGCGGAACGCCGTTTGCCCCAGGACGGGCAGTTCACGGTTGAGCTGGCGAACGAGCCGGTCTCTTTTCGCATCGCCACGCTTCCCTGCAACGGCGGCGAGAAAATCGTGCTGCGCCTGCTTCATCAGGTCCAGCAGGCGCTGGACACCACCCAGCTAGGGATGAGCGCCGAACAGCATGCCTGCTTTACGGAAATGCTCCAGAAACCGCAGGGGCTGATTCTGGTCACGGGCCCCACCGGAAGCGGTAAAACCGTCACGCTTTACAGCGCGCTTCAGGCGCGAAATAAGCCTGACGTGAATATTTGCAGCGTCGAAGATCCTGTCGAAATACCTCTATCAGGATTGAACCAGACGCAAATCAACCCGCGCGCCGGCCTCACCTTTCAGAGCGTGCTGCGCGCGCTGCTGCGCCAGGACCCGGACATCATCATGGTGGGGGAAATTCGCGACGGTGAAACGGCAGAAATTGCGATCAATGCCGCGCAGACCGGCCACCTTGTCCTGTCGACGCTGCATACCAACTCCACGGCAGAAACCCTCGTTCGCCTTCAGCAGATGGGGGTCGCCCGCTGGACGATCTCATCGGCACTCTCGCTGGTGGTTGCCCAAAGACTGGTTCGGCGCCTTTGTCCCCACTGTCGACAGAAAACACAGTATCAGTCCGAGCTGCCGCGCGCGCTCTGGCCGCGGCCTCTTCCCCGCTGGCAGGCCGTCGGTTGCGATCGTTGCTATCATGGTTTTTACGGCCGCCAGGCGATTTTCGAGGTGCTGAATATCGACAGCACGCTTCGGCAGGCCATTGCCACCGGCGCGGCGATTGAGGTAATAAAAGCCAGCGCCCGGCAGGCGGGGATGCTCTCTTTATTTGAACATGGCTGCATGGCCGTCGAGCAGGGGCTTACCACATTCGAAGAGCTGCTGCGCGTTCTGGAGATGCCCGATGAAGGCTAATCGGCTCTGGCGCTGGAGGGCGATTTCCTCCGAAGGGGGAGCGCGGCGCGGTATGCTCTGGGCGGCTAACCGTGAAGAGGCCTATTCCGCATTAATGAAAAAAGGCTTAAACCCGCTGGCGCTCGGCAGATGTTCACACCTTCCACGCTGGCAGCCGCACCACTGCTGCGAGGTTTTCCGCCAGCTGGCGACGCTACTGCAGGCGGGCCTGATGCTGACGGAAAGCCTGGAGATGCAGGCGCGTCAACACCCCTTACCCCACTGGCAGGCGTTACTACAGCGCCTGGCCGATGACCTGCGTGAAGGATGCTCCTTTTCGGATGCATTAGGGAAATGGCCCGCGACCTTCAGCCCGCTTTATGTCTCATTGGTGAAAACCGGCGAGCTGACGGGAAAGCTGGAGACGTGCTGCCGCCAGCTTGCGCTGCAGCAAAAGAACCAACAGCGGCTTCGCGCGAAGGTGAAGAAGGCGTTGCGCTATCCGCTCATCATTCTTGGCCTGGCCGCCGGCGTGGTGCTGGCGATGGTCACGCTGGTCCTCCCGGAATTCGCGGCAATCTACAAAACGTTCAATACGCCGCTACCCGCGCTGACGCAGGCCGTTATGGGCTTTGCGGCATTTATCCAGGACTATGCCTTTGCGCTTTTTGTCATGCTGTTTCTATCCGGTTTTACCCTCTATGGCCTGCGGCAACGGCCACGCTGGCAGCGGCTGGCTCAGCGTATGCTGCTGCGGTTGCCGGTCATGGGCGCGCTGGCGCGAGGCCAGAAACTAGGGCAAATCTTTACCGTGCTGTCGTTGACGCAGCAGGCCGGCATTCCCTTTCTGCAGGGGCTGGTCAGCGCAGAAGAAACGGTTGATAGCCTGTATTGGCGAGAAAAACTTGGTGACGTGTATAGGCATATTGAAGGAGGTGCTCCCGTCTGGTCATCCTTTCAGAAAGCCAGCGTTTTCACGCCGCTCTGCATTCAGCTGATTCAAACCGGTGAAGCATCGGGCGCGCTGGACGTTATGCTGGAGAATCTTGCTCGTCATCATATGGATCAGACATTTGAGCAGGCAGACGGCCTGGCCGCCGTGCTTGAACCTCTGCTGCTCATCGTGACGGGCGTGATAATCGGTACGCTGGTTGTGGCGATGTATCTGCCTATTTTCCATCTGGGGGATGCGATGAGCGCGGGGTAGCGCTGGCGCACGGGCATGCGCCAGCGAAAGCGTTACAGGCTATTGAATACGCGGTTTTCCTGCTCCTGAACGCGGATAAACGTCGTACGCTTAGTCAGCTCTTTCAGGCGGGAGGCGCCAACGTAGGTACAGGCGGAACGCAGGCCGCCGAGGATATCCAGCGCGGTATTCGCAACCGGGCCGCGCAGAGGCAGCTTTACGGTTTTGCCTTCTGCCGCACGGTATTTCGCTACGCCACCCACGTGACGGGTCATCGCGGATTCTGAGCTCATACCGTAGAACAGCATGAACTTCTCGCCGTTCTCTTCCACTACGGTACCGCCGCTCTCTTCATGGCCCGCGAGCATACCGCCCAGCATCACGAAATCTGCGCCGCCGCCAAAGGCTTTTGCCACGTCGCCCGGCGTTGTGCAGCCGCCGTCGCTGATAATCTGCCCGCCCAGGCCGTGAGCCGCATCGGCACACTCAATAACGGCAGACAGCTGTGGATAACCCACGCCGGTTTTCACGCGCGTGGTGCAGACGGAGCCCGGACCAATGCCGACTTTTACGATATCCGCACCGGAGAGGATCAGCTCTTCACACATCTCACCGGTCACCACGTTGCCCGCGATGATGGTTTTGGTCGGCCATGCTTCGCGCGCCTTGCTGACGAACTGCACGAAGTGTTCGGAATAACCATTCGCCACGTCAATGCACACAAAGTTCAGCGCAGGATTCGCGTTCAGGATCTGTTTGGTTTTTTCGAAATCGGCGTCAGACGTGCCGGTAGAGACCATCACATGCTTAATGACGTCATCCGATGCGGACACGACGAATGCACTCCACTCTTCGGCGCTGTAGTGCTTATGCACCGCAGTCAGTACGTCGAATTTTGCCAGCGCTGAAGCCATCCCGAACGTGCCCACGGTATCCATGTTGGCTGCGATAATCGGTACGCCAGACCAGGACTGACCGGAGTGTTTAAAGGTGAACTGACGTTCGAGTTCAACGTCTGAGCGGCTTTTCAGCGTAGAGCGTTTAGGGCGGATAAGAACGTCTTTGAAACCTAACTTCAGATCTTCTTCGATACGCATGTGCGGATTCCTGGGGTTAGAGGCAAATAAAGTAAAAGCACAACTCCAGTGACGCTATCATACGCACTAATACCTGCTCCGCAAGACTGCGAAATTCTCTTTTTTTACGCTACAATCCTATAAATTTACCTGGTAAAAAGCAGGTAAAGAGAGCTTAACATGCGCTGTTGTAAGTTTGTTTTTTAAGCAACTGATTTTAATAATGAATAATTCCCAGGATTTGATGTAATGGGGTATATCGTCGCGTTAACCGGCGGCATCGGTAGTGGCAAAAGCACCGTTGCGGACGCATTTTATCGTCTCGGCATCACCATAGTTGATGCAGATGTCATTGCCCGTCAGGTGGTAGAGCCGCATACACCTGCACTCCAGGCTATCGAAGCGCATTTCGGCCATACCATCCTGAATGACGATGGGACGCTCAACCGCCGTCGTCTGCGCGAATACATTTTTTCTGATTCTTCTGAAAAAGACTGGCTCAATTCGCTGCTCCACCCCATTATCCACCAGGAAACTCAGCGTCAGATTGCCGCCTCAACCTCTCCCTATTGTTTATGGGTGGTTCCGCTGCTGGTTGAAAATCAGCTGCACGGAAAAGCGAACAGAGTTCTGGTAATCGATGTTTCTCCCGAAACGCAGATCCGGCGAACGATGGCGCGCGATGGCGTTTCACGCGAACATGCTGAACAAATTCTTGCCGCCCAGGCCACGCGCGACGCGCGCCTTGCCGTGGCGGATGATGTTATTGATAACAACGGCGCACCAGATGCCATTGCATCGGATGTTGCCCGCCTGCACGAGCAGTATCTGACGTTCGCCGCGCAGGCCGTTGCACAGGAAAAACCCTAATGTCTACTCATATTCTTTTTGAGCACCCGCTGAATGAAAAAATGCGTACCTGGCTGCGCATTGAGTTTCTCATTCAACAGCTTTCAGAGCATCTGCCGGTACACGATCATGCCACGGCGCTGCATTTTTTCCGCAACGTTGGCGATCTGCTGGATGTGGTTGAGCGCGGCGACGTTCGCACCGAACTGCTGAAAGAGCTGGAACGCCAGCAGCGTAAATTACAGGCCTGGGCCGAAGTGCCGGGCGTTGACCAGAGCCGTATCGACGCTCTGCGTCAGCAGCTCAAAAACAGCAGCGCTATTCTGATGGCCGCGCCGCGCGTGGGGCAGTTTTTACGAGAAGATCGTTTGATTGGCCTGGTGCGCCAGCGTCTGAGCATCCCAGGCGGCTGCTGTAGCTTCGATCTTCCAACGTTGCATATGTGGCTTCATATGCCGCAGGCCCAGCGTGATGCGCAGGTTGACGGCTGGATGGCGAGCCTGGAACCGGTAAATCAGGCCTTAACGCTCATTCTAGATCTCGTTCGAAACTCGGCCCCTTTCCGCAAGCAAACCAGCCTGAACGGATTTTACCAGGACAACGGGGATGATGCCGATCTGCTGCGCCTGAACCTGTCCCTCGACGAACAGCTGTATCCGCAGATTTCCGGGCATAAGAGCCGCTTCGCGATTCGCTTTATGCCGCTGGACAGCGAAAATGGCACCGTGCCGGAACGCCTCGATTTTGAACTGGCCTGTTGTTAAGGAGCGCCGATGTCTGACATAACCACCGTAAGCTGCCCTACCTGTGGGAAAACCGTTGTCTGGGGGGAAGTGAGTCCGTTTCGCCCATTCTGCAGCAAGCGCTGCCAGCTGATTGACCTTGGCGAATGGGCGGCGGAAGAGAAACGCATTCCCAGCGAAGGCGATCTTTCCGACAGCGATGACTGGAGCGAAGAGCAGCAGCGCTAGCCTAAAAAGCCAGCCGCCGCTTCGCAGGCCTACAGGTTGCCCGTCAGCCGAGTGATGACGGGCGCATTTGCTGGAGGGAATTTTTCAGCGTCGCTCTCCTGTAGCTCAACCCAGTTTCCCGGCTGCCCCTCTTTCCCCCAGGGCTCTCCTTCCCAACTTTCGACCAGCCAGAACCAGAGCGTGATATGCCGATCCGGAAACTGATACTCAAGCTTATCAAAAAGCGTGGCGCCCAGCGGCGTGATACCCACCTCTTCCTGAAGCTCACGCGCTAGCGCCTGTTCCGGCGTTTCACCTGCCTCGATTTTCCCGCCGGGAAACTCCCATTTGTTCGCCATATGGGCATCGGCGGCGCGCTGGGTGATAAAGATTTGGTTTTGCGGGTTGCGAATAATCCCGACTGAAATTTGCAGTGTTTTCATTGTGTCACTTCCATAAAAAAGGCGCAGATATCTGCGCCTTTTCATTTTTATATGAACTTAGTTCAGACGGCCGTGGCACGCCTTATATTTTTTACCGGAACCGCAAGGGCACGGATCGTTGCGTCCCACTTTACGTTCGCCGGTTTGCGCCGCGATCGCCGCCGCCGCTTCACTTTCTTCCGTCTGGTGGCTCAGCTGCTGCATCTGCGCCAGACGCTCGGCTTCTTCACGACGCTGCTGCTCCATCGCTTCCACCTCTTCCGGCATGCGTACCTGAACTTTGCTCAGGGTGCTGATCACTTCGTACTTCAGCGACTCCAGCATAGCGGCAAACATAGAGAAGGATTCGCGCTTGTACTCCTGCTTCGGATCTTTCTGCGCGTAGCCGCGCAGGTGGATACCCTGGCGCAGGTAGTCCATGGCCGCCAGATGCTCTTTCCACAGGGAGTCCAGCGTTTGCAGCATCACGCCTTTTTCGAAGTGACGCATCATCTCAGCGCCAACCACTTCTTCCTTACGCTTGTACACTTCCAGCGCGTGCTCAAAGATACGCTCACGCAGAGTTTCTTCGTGCAGTTCTGGCTCTTTGTCCAGCCACTCTTTGATCGGCAGCTCGAGGTCGAAGTCGTTTTTCAGACGCTCCTGCAGGCCTTCAATATCCCACATCTCTTCCAGAGACTGCGGTGGAATATGCGCGTCGATCGTTGCTTTAAACACGTCCTCGCGGATGCTGTTGATGGTTTCGCTTACGTCGGACACGTCCAGCAGTTCGTTACGCTGGGTATAGATCGCACGACGCTGATCGTTCGCCACGTCATCATATTCCAGCAGCTGCTTACGAATATCGAAGTTGCGGCTTTCCACTTTGCGCTGGGCGTTGGCAATCGCCTTGGTTACCCACGGGTGTTCGATCGCTTCGCCAGGCTTCATGCCCAGTTTACGCATCATGCCGGAGACGCGGTCAGAGGCGAAAATACGCATCAGCGCATCTTCCATAGACAGATAGAAGCGAGAAGAACCGGCATCCCCCTGACGACCCGCACGACCACGCAGCTGATTATCGATACGGCGAGATTCGTGACGTTCGGTACCGATGATATGCAAGCCGCCTGAAGCCAGAACGGCATCGTGACGCACCTGCCAGTCGGCTTTGATCTGCGCGATCTGCTCTGGCGTTGGGTTTTCCAGCTCGGCGACTTCCGCCTGCCAGCTACCGCCAAGCATGATGTCGGTACCACGACCCGCCATGTTGGTGGCGATTGTTACCGCCCCCGGATAGCCCGCCTGCGCAACAATATCCGCCTCTTTGGCGTGGAATTTGGCGTTCAGCACGTTGTGCTTGATGCCCGCTTTCGTCAACTCATTGGAAACCACTTCAGATTTTTCAATCGAGATGGTACCCACCAGAACGGGCTGGCCGTTCGCGGTACGCTCACGAATGTCTTCAATGATTGCCTGGATTTTTTCCGCTTCCGTCATGTACACCAGATCCGCCATATCCTTACGGATCATTGGGCGGTTGGTCGGCACGACCACGGTGTCCAGCTTGTAGATAGAGCTAAACTCAAACGCTTCGGTATCGGCGGTACCGGTCATCCCCGCAAGCTTCTCGTACAGACGGAAGTAGTTCTGGAAGGTGATGGACGCCAGCGTTTGGTTTTCGTTTTGAATATCAACGCCTTCTTTGGCTTCAACCGCCTGGTGCAGGCCATCGGACCAGCGGCGACCCTGCATGGTACGACCGGTATGTTCATCAACGATGATCACTTCGCCGTCTTTTACGATGTAGTCAACGTCACGGGTGAACAGCGCATGCGCGCGCAGTGCGGCAGTCACGTGGTGCATCAGCATAATGTTGCCTGGAGAGTACAGCGACTCGCCCTCTTCCATAATGCCTTCAGCTACAAGCAGCTCTTCGATTTTCACCAGACCGCGTTCGGTCAGGTTAACCTGGCGCGCTTTTTCATCCACGGAGAAGTGGCCTTCGCCCTGGAAAGTATCGGAGTCTTCTTTCTCCTGGCGCAGCAGGTGCGGAATGATTTTATCGACTTTGCGGTACATCTCGGAGCTGTCTTCAGCCGGACCGGAGATGATCAGCGGGGTACGGGCTTCATCGATCAGAATGGAGTCCACCTCATCCACCAGCGCATAGTGCAGCTTACGCTGTACGCGCTCTTCAGGGCTGAACGCCATGTTGTCACGGAGGTAGTCAAAGCCGTATTCGTTGTTGGTACCGTAGGTGATATCCGCGTTGTACGCTTCACGCTTGGCCGGCGCAGGCAGACCAGACATGTTGATGCCGACGGTCAGGCCGAGGAACTCAAACAGCGGGCGGTTATTTTCGGCGTCACGCTGCGCGAGGTAGTCGTTGACGGTAACAACGTGAACGCCCTTACCGGTCAGCGCGTTCAGGTAAGCAGGCAGGGTCGCCGTCAGCGTTTTACCTTCACCCGTACGCATCTCCGCGATGCAGCGCTCGTTAAGCACCATACCGCCCAGCAGCTGCACGTCGAAGTGACGCATGCCAAAAACGCGTTTACTGGCTTCACGCACTACCGCGAAAGCTTCAGGGATCAGGCTTTCTAAGGTCTCCCCTTTTTCAAGACGCGCGCGGAACTCAACCGTTTTTGCTTTGAGCTCGTCATCAGAGAGCTTTTCCATCGCCGGTTCCATACCATTGATGACAGCAACAGCTTTGCGCATGCGGCGCAGGGTACGATCGTTACGACTACCGAAAACTTTTGTTAATAATTTGATTAGCATAATAAATTCTCAAACGCCCCAGTTGGGCAGATAAATTAAGGTATTGAAAAAGTTAATTTAGCTGAGGCGTGTAGGCCCGGCGCGAATGCCATGAGCCTGGCTAATCCACGTAGAGACAGAGAATGCTGCCGGGGAAACAAATGCCGTTTGCGTCGGCTGGCGAACGGAGACCGGCGGCTGGCCGTCCTGAGTGAGCAGCGCATTCAGCGTGTCCAGCAGCGCAAGATGATGGGCCTGAACCGGGAGCGTTTCTTCAGCAACAGGCACCGTCTGAGGTGCCATCGCGAAAGAGAGATGGCGGATAACCGTGCGGATGGCATGTTGCTGCCAGTAATCGACGGAGAAATTCGGACGACGGCTGGCTTCAAGCCACGCGAGATTAGTGAAATTAACCCGCGTTGAGAAATCGTGTTTGGTGGTGGAGGTGTTGGCAGGCGTCGCCGCCTCGGCACTGTTGCTGAGCACAGGCAAGCCGAAGCTCGCCGCGACCATCCCTAATAAGAGATGCGGCCAGAAGTAACGTCTGCCAAATTGTCGCCAGCGCGTCAGTATTCCGCTCACTTGCTCCACCAGATAAGCCAGCCTTAGTAAGGCTGAGTTTGATTATTCTTTTTTAGCGCCAAGATAGTACCACTAAAGCCACTCTACAGCAGCAGGAATGACGATTAACAGCGGGGAAAAACGGTCAAGAATGCAGCTAACGCGCAGATTTTCTACGCCGTAGACATCACGAAAGACGCTGAGATAGAAATCAAAGGGTAAAAATAAAAACGACCGGCCTCCCTGGCCGGAGAGAGTACCAGGTAAACCAGTCGTTTTTTACGAAACGGCTTAAACCGTTACGCCAGGACCGTGCTCGGTGCTTTGAATGCCAGCGGCAGTTCAGCTTCGTCTTCGAAGGTCACATATTCCCAAGCTTCCTGTTTTGCCAGGACTGCCTGCAACAGCTTGTTGTTCAGCGCATGACCGGATTTAAACGCGGTAAATGCACCAATGATATTGTGACCACACATAAACAGATCGCCGATTGCATCCAGCATTTTGTGACGAACGAATTCATCTTCAAAACGCAGGCCGTCTTCGTTCAGTACGCGATAATCGTCAACAACGATGGCACAATCGAAGCTGCCGCCCAGGCAAAGGCCGCGGGACTGCAGATATTCAATATCACGCATGAAACCAAAAGTACGGGCACGACTGATCTGGCGCATAAACGCATCAGCAGAGAAGTTCATCGCATAGCGTTGGGTGCTGGCATCAATCGCCGGATGGTTAAAGTCGATGGTAAAGTCCAACGAGAAACCATTGTACGGTTTAAATTCAGCCCACTTGTCGCCATCTTCGACGCGAACGGTCTCTTTGATGCGAACAAATTTCTTCGCGCAGTTCAGTTCTTCGATGCCGGCATCCAGCAACAGATAGACGAACGGTGCAGCACTGCCATCCATGATCGGGATTTCTGGCGCATCGACTTCAACAACGATGTTGTCGATACCCAGCCCCGCCAGGGCGGCGTTAAGGTGCTCTACGGTAGAAATCCGCACGTCATGCTCGTTCACCAGGCAAGTACAGAGCATAGTATCACGCACAGATTTTGCATCGGCCGGAAAATCTACCGGTGGATTCAAGTCGGTGCGACGATAGATGACCCCGGTATTGGCCGGCGCAGGGCGTAACGTCAGTGTGACTTTCTTGCCGGTATGTAAACCGACGCCAGTCGCCTGAACGATACGTTTAAGTGTCCTTTGTTTGATCATCGTATAATCTCGCCAAATTAACTATCCAACCGAGAGTGTATCTCACTAACGGTGGGCCAGTTTAGCACAAAGAGCGAAAATCCCCAAATTCCAGTCAATTCTTAGTCAGCTTGCTTACGCAGGAACGCTGGAATGTCCAGATAATCCGGCTCTTTCGCGGTTTGTGGCGTGGTATCGTTCACCACTTTCGCAGCTGGTTTTTGCTCTTGAGTCAGCGGAGCCATACCGTGCTGCTGGAAACGATCCATCACCGGCTGCTGAGCCTGCTTGTTGGTCACCAGCGTGATCTCAGGACGCTTGTCCATGCCGATACCGGTAGCAACAACCGTGACGCGCAGCTCGTCGTTCATTTCCGGGTCAAGGGATGTACCGATAACCACGGTCGCGTTGTCGGACGCGAACGCACGGATGGTGTTACCCACAGTTTCAAATTCGTCCAGACGCAGGTCAAAGCCAGCGGTGATGTTGACCAGCACGCCGCGCGCACCGGACAGGTCGATATCTTCCAGCAGTGGAGAAGAGATCGCCATTTCAGCGGCTTCTTCTGCACGGTCTTCACCGCTTGCCACGCCGGAGCCCATCATCGCGTAGCCCATTTCGGACATCACGGTGCGAACGTCTGCAAAGTCAACGTTCATCAGGCCTGGACGGGTAATCAGTTCAGCGATGCCCTGAACCGCGCCTTTCAGCACGTCGTTCGCCGCGCCAAACGCATCCAGCAGGGAGATACCGCGTCCCAATACCTTCAGCAGCTTGTCGTTCGGAATGGTAATCAGAGAGTCCACATGCTTGGACAGCTCGGTGATACCCTGCTCCGCGAAAGCCATACGCTTCTTGCCTTCAAAGTTGAAAGGCTTGGTCACGACGGCAACGGTCAGAATACCTAAATCTTTAGCCACTTCTGCCACAACAGGCGCTGCACCGGTACCAGTACCGCCGCCCATGCCCGCTGCGATGAAGACCATGTCAGCGCCGTCCAGCGCTGCGCGCAGGGCTTCACGATCTTCTTCAGCCGCATTGCGGCCGACTTCCGGGTTAGCGCCTGCGCCCAGACCTTTGGTGATACCGCCACCGATCTGAATCGTCTGGCCTACGGCCGTTTTACGCAGTGCCTGTGCATCGGTGTTTACCGCGAAAAATTCAACGCCTTCAATGCGCTCGCGCACCATATGCTCTACGGCGTTGCCGCCGCCGCCACCGACGCCGATGACTTTAATCACCGCGTCGTTGGTTAATTCCATTGGTTCAAACATAGTTTCTCTCCGTTGTGCCTGTCGCCCGAGACCGTTAATTCTCTCCGGTCTCTTAAAAAAATTAAAACTCTTTTCGCAACCAGGTGTTCAGTCGTTTGACCCACGACCCCACCGAGACGCGTTTTTCCACTTCTGCTTCACCACTCAAATGGGACTCTTTCCCGTAGTGGAGCAGGCCCACAGCCGTTGAGTAATACGGCTCCTGGGCATAATCCGTTAAACCGGTAATATTCAGCGGTGCACCAATACGCACCTGCGTATGGAACACCCGCTGAGCGCAGGCCGCAAGCCCTTCAATTTGCGCTGCCCCGCCGGTTAATACAATCCCCGCCGCGAGATGATGTTTCACACCCTGCTGGCGAAGCTGTTCCTGTAACTGCAAAATCTCTTCGTTGACCAGGTTAAGCAGCTCGGTGTAACGCGGCTCAATCACCTCAGCCAGCGTCTGACGCTGCAGGCTGCGCGGCGGACGACCGCCCACGCTTGGCACTTCCACGCTCTCATCTTTACCGACGATAGAGCCCAGTGCGCAGCCGTGACGGACCTTAATCGCCTCTGCATCGCTCGGTGGCGTACCAAAGGCGTAGGCAATGTCGCTGGTCACAACGTTCCCTGCATAAGGGATCACTTTGGTGTGGCGCAGCGCACCGCCGGTATACACGGCGATATCCATTGTACCACCACCTATATCGACCACACAGACGCCCAGTTCACGTTCGTCTTCGGTCAACACCGAGTAGCTGGCGGCCAGCCCTGCAAAAATAAGTTGGTCAACTTTCAGGCCACAACGTTCAACGGCTTTTACAATGTTCTTCGCCATATCGTTGTGACATGTGATCAGGTGCACTTTTGCCTGCATACGCACGCCGGAAAGACCGACCGGGTTTTTAATCCCTTCCTGATAATCGATCGCATATTCCTGCGGGATAACGTGCAGCACGCGGTGCTCATCGCGCACGCGGACGGATTTCGCGGTGTGAACCACGTTCTCAACGTCTTCCTGCGTCACTTCTTCTTCTGAAATGGGCACCATGCCAATTTCGTTCTGGCAGCTAATGTGCTTTCCAGAAAGGGCCAGATAGACAGATGAAATCTGGCAATCTGCCATCAGTTCAGCCTGATCGATAGCGCGCTGTACGCATTTCACCACCGATTCAAGGTCGTTAACCCCACCTTTATCCATACCACGGGACGGGCAGCTGCCCACGCCAATGATATTGACCATACCGTCGGGCAGAACTTCCCCTACTAAAGCGGCAACCTTCGCGGTGCCAATCTCCAGTCCAACTACCAGTTTTCTGTCCGTCGCCTTGATCATCGTTGTTCTGCCTGTACCTGTGCCTGATTCTGTTGCTGATTAGGTTCCTCGACCGGAGCCGGCTCCCAACCGACTGCTGCGCCTGAGTCATAGCGCAAATCAACATAGCTTATCCGTTTGCCGTCCGTTTGGGCCTGTTGCTGTAGAACCGGGTAGAGTTCAACAAAACGTGCCAGACGCTTCATGGTGTCGCCGCGGCCAAGATTGAGCTTAATGCCGTTCGTTAACGTTAACTGCCACGAGCGGCGCGCCGTCATCGCAGCATCCTTCAGCGTAAAACGATCCTTAGCCAGCACCTGCCCCATGTCGCGAAAACCCTGCAACACTTCATTTTCACTACCTTCCGGGCCATACAACATCGGTAAATTTTGCTTGTTGACGCGATCGGATGGGACGCTGAACGAATTTCCGTCTACGTCAACCATGTGCTGATCATTCCAACGCGCAATGGGCACATATTCAACCAGATGAATCTTCAATTCATCAGGCCATTGCTTTCTTACGCTCGCCTGTTTTATCCATGGCAGACGTTCAATCTGGCTCTGGATAATGTTCACGTCCTGGGTCATAAAGGTGCCAGGCGACCCAAGTGCCAGAATCGACTGGCGAATATCGTCATTACGCGTGTAATGGCGCTCCCCCGTCACCACCAGCTTCGAGAGCGGTAAACGCTGCGCGTCTTCCATCCAGCCCAGCACCATCCAGCCGCTGATAAACACGGTAAACAGCACGCCCAGAAGGAAAATAATCCCTGCAAGACGCGTTCCATTACTCCGCCGCGAAGAAGAATAGTCTTCCTCATCATCACGGTTGCGCGTGTTCAATGCAGCCTGCGACATATCAGCCCGCCTGGTCCAGAATACGTACAACTAACTGCGAGAAGCTCATCCCAGCCTGACGCGCGGCCATTGGCACAAGGCTATGGCTGGTCATGCCTGGAGACGTATTCGCTTCCAGCAAATAAAATTGCCCATCACCGTCGAGCATCACATCAATGCGCCCCCAGCCACGGCAGCCCAAAATATTCCAGGCTTTAAGCACCAGGGACTGTAAATCTGCTTCACGTTCTGCTTCAAGACCACTTGGGCAGAAATATTGCGTCTCATCAGAGAGATACTTCGCCTCATAATCATAGAAGACGCCAGCGGGTTGAATGCGAATTGACGGTAAAATTTCTTCACCCAGCATGGCTACGGTAAATTCCGGCCCGCTCAGCCATTTTTCGATCAGAACTTCTTCATCATGTTGAAATGCCAGTTTTAACGCATCTGCCAATTTGCCAGCTTCGTCAACTTTGGACATTCCAACGCTCGACCCTTCGCGGCTCGGCTTAACAATAACCGGAAGGCCCAGCTCTGCAATGCGCGTATTAACGCTATCAGAGAGGCCTAATTCACATTCGCGGCGCGTCAGCGCAACCCACGGCGCAACCGGCAATCCAGCGCCCTGCCACAGCAGCTTGCTGCGCAGTTTATCCATCGAGATCGCCGACGCCATCACGCCGCTGCCGGTATACGGCATGCCGATCAGCTCCAGCAGCCCTTGCAGGGTACCGTCTTCACCACCGCGTCCGTGCAGCGCAATAAAGGCTTTATCGAAGCCCATCGCTTTGAGCTGCGTAACATCGACCTCTTTTGGATCGACCGGGTGTGCGTCTACGCCACCTTCACGCAGGCCAGCCAGAACGGCAGCGCCGGAATTGAGTGAAACCTCACGCTCGGCGGAGGTGCCGCCAAACAGGACAGCAATCTTATCAGCCATGATGCTCGTCCTCCTGGGTTTGCGGCTTCAGTTTGATTTCGGCTAAGGTACGGGCGATTTTGCCGATATTTCCCGCACCCTGAATGAGCACCAGATCGTTCCCCGTCAGGACCGGCGCGAGGATTTCGGCCACCTCTGCGGGGTCCGAAACCAAAATAGGGTCTACTTTACCGCGTCCCCGAATGGTTCGACACAGAGAACGACTGTCCGCGCCCGGAATCGGAGTTTCGCCCGCTGAATAAACATCCAGCATTAGCAGCGTATCAACCTGTGACAGCACGCTCGCGAAGTCGTCATACAGATCGCGAGTACGGGTATAACGGTGCGGCTGGAAAATCATCACCAGATTTTTTTCCGGCCAGCCCGCGCGCGCCGCCTTAATGGTGGCGTCGACTTCCGTTGGGTGGTGACCGTAGTCATCTACCAGCATGGCCGTTCCCGGCTTGCCGTTTACCGACTCCAGCGGATATTCGCCGAGGAAGTCAAAACGACGGCCCGTGCCCTGGAAGCTTTCCAGCGCGCGCAGAATGGCGTCGTCGTCGATGCCTTCTTCCGTTGCGACCGCAACGGCCGCCGCCGCATTGAGGGCGTTGTGGCGCCCAGGCGCGTTAAGCGTGACGTGAAGCAGCTCTTTGTCCTGACGCGCCAGGGTGAAATGCCCCTGCGCGCCCAGTTGTTTGTAATCCTCCACGCGAACGTCGGCATCTTCACTGAAGCCGTACGTCGTAATTTGACGCCCAACGCGCGGCAACAGCTCACGGATCACCGGGTCGTCTACGCACATGACCGCACGACCATAAAACGGCAGGTTGTGCAGGAAATTAATAAAGGTCTGTTTTAAATTTTCGAAGTCGCCCTGGTAGGTATCCATGTGGTCGGCTTCGATGTTGGTGACGATCGCCACCATCGGCTGCAGGTGAAGGAACGACGCGTCGCTCTCATCCGCTTCCGCAATAAGGTAACGGCTGTGGCCCAGGCGGGCGTGAACGCCCGCTGCTTTTACCAGACCACCGTTAACGAAGGTTGGGTCCAGGCCCGCTTCGGCGTAAATGCTGGACACCATCGCCGTGGTCGTGGTTTTACCGTGCGTCCCCGCAACGGCAATACCGTGGCGAAAGCGCATCAGCTCTGCCAGCATTTCAGCGCGGCGGATGACCGGAATACGCGCTTCATGCGCGGCAACAATTTCCGGGTTATCAGAGGAGATAGCGCTTGAAACCACCACCACGCTCGCGTCGCTCACGTTTTCCGGACGGTGGTTGAAATAGATAGTCGCCCCAAGCGACGCCAGCTGCTGCGTAACAGGGTTGGGGGCCAGATCGGAACCACTGATCTGGTAACCTTCGTTCGCCAACACTTCGGCAATACCGCCCATGCCAGCACCGCCAATGCCGACAAAGTGAATGTGCCGGACGCGACGCATCTCGGGCACGATTGAACGCAGTTTTGCCAGTTGTTGTGTATTCATTCTCTAAACGCCATCGACTACTTAAAATTCGTGCAGCGCAACACGCGCTGCGAGGGTTAAGCCCGTGCTGCCAGGCTCACTTCTTTTGCCACCCGTTCCGTCGCATCGGGAATGGCCGTTGCGCGCGCGCGCACGGCCATCTCCAGCAATGTTTCACGGTTCCAGCCCGCCAGGGTGGTGGCGACCGCCTCAGCGGTAAACTGCGGCTGTTCAAAAATTTTTGCGGCGCCAGCCTGTTCAAGCGGCAGCGCATTCCAGTACTGCTGGCGGTCTTTGTGCTGGAAAGGCACAAACACCGCGGGTAAACCCGCAGCGGCGATTTCGCTCACCGTCAGCGCGCCGGAGCGACACACCACGACGTCGGCCCAGGCGTAAGCTGCGGCCATGTCGTCGATAAATTCCGTCACCTTGTGCTGCGGCTGGCCCGCCTCGGCGTAGCCCTGCTCAACCATCTGCTGCGCGCCTTTCCCGCTCTGGTGCCAGATAGTTACCGCGCTACCCAGCTTTGCGGCAGCCTGAGGCATCGTCAGGTTTAAGACGCGCGCCCCCTGGGAACCGCCAACGACCAGCACGCGGACCGGCCCTTCACGACCGCTCAGACGCTCTTCAGGCAGCGGAAGTGCCAGCACGTCCACGCGAACCGGGTTGCCTACCACGTCCGCTTTCGGAAATGCGCCCGGGAATGCCTGCAGGACCTTGGTGGCTATTTTCGCCAGCCATTTGTTAGTCAACCCGGCTATACCGTTCTGCTCGTGCAGCACAACGGGAATACCCAAAGACCACGCGGCAAGCCCGCCTGGCCCAGAAACATAGCCACCCATACCCAGCACAACGTCAGGCTTAAAGCGCTTCATGATCGCGCGGGCCTGGCGCCAGGCATTGAAAATACGGACGGGAGCCAAAAACAGCGCCTTAGCGCCTTTGCCCCGCAGGCCGGAAATGCGGATAAAGTCGATCTCAATCCCGTGCTTCGGTACCAGGTCGGCTTCCATACGGTCCGCGGTTCCGAGCCAGCGTACCTGCCAGCCCTGCTCCATCAAATGGTGCGCAACCGCCAGCCCCGGGAACACGTGTCCGCCGGTACCGCCTGCCATCACCATTAACCGCTTCGGTTGATTCATCGTGAACCTCGCGTAAACGCCTGGGCTTTCTCCAGACGCGTCTCATAATCTATGCGTAACAAAAACATAATGGCCGTCGACATAATCAACAGGCTCGAACCACCATAGCTGATCAGCGGCAACGTCAGGCCTTTGGTCGGCAGCATACCTGCTGCGGCCCCAACGTTAACCAGCGCCTGGAAGCTAAACCAGATACCAATTGAGCAGGCTAAGAAACCTGAGAAGCGGTGATCGATCTCCAGCGCTTTACGGCCAATCGACATGGCGCGGAAAGCGACGAAGAATACCATTAAAAGCGCCAATACCACACCGATATAACCCAGTTCTTCCCCAATGATGGAGAAGATAAAGTCGGTATGTGCCTCGGGTAAATACTCCAGTTTTTGGACGGAGTTACCCAGCCCTTGTCCCCAGAGTTCGCCGCGGCCAAACGCCATCAGCGACTGCGTCAGCTGATAACCGCTGCCGAAGGGGTCTTCCCACGGGTTCCAGAAGGAGGTAACGCGTCGAATACGATACGGTTCGGCGAGGATCAGCAGAACAACCGCCGAAATCCCCATCCCGATAATCGCGATGAACTGCCACAGCTTCGCCCCGGCGAGGAACAGCATGGCCAGCGTGGTCACGAACAGTACCACAACGGTACCAAGGTCAGGCTGCGCCAGGAGCAAAATAGCCAGCACCAGAATCACGCCCATCGGCTTCAGGAAGCCGCGCAGGTTGTTTCGCACTTCATCCACCTTGCGCACCAGGTAGTTGGCCAGGTAGCAGAACAGCGACAGCTTGGTAAACTCCGCGGGCTGTATGCGCAGCGGACCAAACGCGATCCAGCGCGATGCCCCGTTAACGGAGCTACCGACGACCAGCACGATAAGCAGCATGATGATGGACGCAATCAGCATCGCCGTACTGTGGCGCTGCCAGAACGTCATCGGCAGGCGCAGGGTAATCAGCGCCAGGCAGAACGCCAGAATGATGTACAGGCCATCGCGTTTGGCAAACAGGAACGGATCGTTGGCAAGACGCTGCCCAACGGGCATTGATGCCGACGTCACCATAATAAAACCAATCGCCGCCAGCCCCAGCGTCAGCCAGAACAACATGCGGTCGTACATGATCAGGCTGTCGGAATCTTTCTCCCGCGACGCCATTACCCAGCCTTTAAGCGCCGCAAACAGCCACGCCAGGATGCCAAATCCTGGCAGGCGCGGCATTCTCAGGCGAGGGAAAGATAAACGCATCAGCCTAACTCCTTCGCCAGGCGGGTAAAGACATCGCCACGCTGTTCGAAATTTTTAAACTGATCGAGGCTTGCGCATGCCGGTGAGAGCAGCACCATATCGCCCTGCTTCACGCGCGGCGCAATCAGGCGCATCGCCTGCTCCATCGTTTCGGTTTGCTCAGAAACGTCAGGGCGCAGCGCGGCCAGTTCGCTTCCATCGCGGCCGAAGCAGTACAGGCGAACGTTATCCCCGGCGAGATACTGTTTCAGAGAGGAGAAGTCAGCTGATTTGCCGTCGCCGCCCAGCAGCAGGTGCAGCGTGCCGTCAACGTGCAGGCCGTTCAGCGCGGCTTCGGTGCTGCCGACGTTCGTCGCCTTGGAGTCGTTAATCCAGCGTACGCCGTTGTGTTCCAGCGCCAGCTGGAAGCGGTGAGCCAGGCCGGTAAAGGTGGTCAGCGCCTGAAGGCTCGACGAGCGCGGCAGGCCAACGGCATCCGCCAGCGCCAGCGCCGCCAGGGCATTGGTGTAGTTATGCTGGCCGGAAAGCTTCATCTCCTTCACGTTCAGCACTTTTTCGCCCTTCACGCGCAGCCAGGTCTCGCCCTGCTGGCGGTTCAGGTGGTAGTCACCCATGGTGATGCCAAAGCTGATGCAGCGCTCGTCCGCGCCGCGTACCGGCATGGTCAAAGCATCATCGGCATTCACCACGCATACTTTGGCGTTTTCATAGACGCGCAGCTTAGCGGCACGGTACTGCTGAAGGCCAAACGGATATCTGTCCATATGATCTTCGGTCACGTTCAGGATCGTCGCCGCCGCGGCTCGCAGGCTGGAAGTTGTTTCCAACTGGAAGCTTGAAAGCTCGAGAACGTAGAGCTCGCAGCCTTTATCCAGCAGCATCAGGGCCGGGAGACCGATATTTCCGCCGACGCCAACGTTCATGCCCGCCGCTTTGGCCATCTCGCCCACCAGCGTGGTGACGGTGCTTTTTCCGTTAGAACCGGTGATGGCGATAACCGGCGCCTGCGCCTCGCGGCAAAACAGCTCGATATCGCCAACAATTTCAACGCCCGCATCCGCTGCCGCGCTTAATGAAGGATGTGCCAGCGCCATGCCCGGGCTAGCAACAATCAGATCGGCGGCCAGCAGCCAGTCATCATTCAGACCACCAAGGTGGCGTTCAACCTGCTCCGGCAGCGTGTCCAGACCCGGCGGAGAGACACGCGTGTCCATCACGCGCGGCGTGACGCCACGCGCAAGGAAAAAGTCCACGCAGGAAAGGCCGGTCAGGCCTAACCCGATGATAACGACTTTTTTACCCTGGTAATCTGCCATGATTAACGTACCTTCAGCGTTGCCAGGCCAATCAGCACCAGCATCAGCGAAATAATCCAGAAGCGCACAATCACGCGCGGTTCCGGCCAGCCTTTCAGTTCATAGTGGTGGTGAATAGGCGCCATGCGGAAAATGCGCTGTCCGCGCAGCTTGAAGGAGCCGACCTGCAGGATCACCGACAGGGTCTCCACCACGAATACGCCGCCCATAATCACCAGCAGAAACTCCTGGCGCAGCAGCACGGCAATAATACCCAGCGCGCCGCCCAGAGCCAGCGATCCGACGTCCCCCATAAAGACCTGAGCCGGATAGGTGTTAAACCACAGGAAGCCAAGGCCCGCGCCGACAATTGCCGTACAGACAATCACCAGCTCCCCGGCGTGGCGCAGATAAGGAATATGCAGGTAGTTGGCAAAGTTCATGTTACCGGTCGCCCACGCCACCAGCGCGAAGCCCGCGGCGACAAAGACGGTTGGCATAATCGCCAGGCCATCCAGACCGTCCGTGAGGTTGACGGCGTTGCCGGTCCCGACGATCACGAAATAGGCCAGCAGGATGTAGAACAGCCCCAGCTGCGGCATCACGTCCTTAAAGAACGGAACGACAAGCTCGGTGGCCGGCGTATCTTTTCCCGCCAGGTAAAGCGCGAAGGCCACGCCCAGCGCAATCACCGACATCCAGAAGTACTTCCAGCGGGCAATCAGGCCCTTAGTGTCTTTTCGGACCACCTTGCGGTAGTCGTCGACAAAGCCAATGATTCCGTAGCCAATCAGTACGGTCAGCACGCACCAGACGTACGGGTTAGATGGATAGGCCCACAGCAGCACGGAGACCACGATGGCGGTCAGGATCATAATCCCGCCCATCGTTGGCGTGCCGCGCTTGCTGAAGTGTGACTCGGGGCCGTCGTTTCGAACAACCTGACCAAATGAGAGTTTTTGCAGACGGGCGATCATGCGCGGGCCCATCCACAATGAGATGAACAGCGCGGTCAGCAGGCTGACGATGGCGCGAAACGTCAGATACGAAAAGACGTTAAAGCCTGAATAATATTTGACCAAATGCTCGGCCAACCAAACTAACATGTCCCGTTCTCCTGTAGTGCGTGCACAACCTCTTCCATGGCGGCACTGCGTGAACCTTTCACTAGCACTGTCACAATTGGTTTTTCTGCAATAATCATTTTAAGTTGTTTAATTAGCGCCGCTTTATCAGCAAAGTGCTCGCCAACGCCGCTGGCCTGGCTAATCGCCTGGCTCAGTTTTCCTGCGCTTAGCACGCAATCCAGACCTGCCGCCTTCGCCGCTTCGCCGACCTGGATATGGCAAGCTTCGCTTTCTTCGCCCAGCTCGCCCATATCGCCAACAACCATTACGCGATAGCCCGGCATTTCGGACAGCACCTGCACGGCCGCCGTCATCGAACCGACGTTGGCGTTGTAGGAGTCGTCCAGCAGCAGCTTGTTCTGCGCAAGCTGGATCGGGAACAGACGCCCCGGTACCGCTTTCAGATTCGCCAGCCCCGCTTTAACTGCGTCGTGCGTTGCGCCAACGGCCATAGACAGCGCGGCGGCGGCGAGCGCGTTGGCGATGTTATGACGGCCCGGCAGCGGCAACAGCACGTCAATGCCGCCCGTAGGCGTATTGAGCGTAAACTCGGTGCCGTGCGACGTGACGTGAACGTTAGTCGCGGTAAAGTCGCTGTTGGCGGCATTCGGCGAGAAGCGCCAGGTTTTACGATCGCCAATGATGCTTTGCCAGTTCAGCCAGTCGTTGTTATCGGCATTCATAATGGCGATGCCCTCAGCCGGCAGGCCGGTGTAAATCTCACCTTTGGCTTTCGCCACGCCTTCCAGAGAACCGAAACCTTCCAGATGCGCCGCCGCCAGGTTATTCACCAGCGCGGCCTCCGGACGCGTCAGGCTGACGGTCCAGGCAATTTCACCCTGATGGTTAGCGCCCAGCTCAATCACGGCAAATTCATGTTCTTTCGTCAGGCGAAGCAGCGTCATCGGCACGCCGATGTCGTTATTAAGGTTGCCCGCCGTGTAGAGCGTATTTCCGCAGCGGCTCAGAATCGCCGCGGTCATCTCTTTTACGGAGGTTTTGCCGGACGATCCCGTCAGCGCAACGACGCGCGTCGGGACCTGCTGGCGCACCCATGCGGCCAGCTCGCCAAATGCCTGACGGGTATCCTTCACCACAATCTGCGGCAGATCGATATCCAGCATGCGGCTTACGAGCAGTGCGCCTGCGCCGTTCTCTTTGGCCTGTTCAGCAAAGTCGTGAGCGTCAAAGCGCTCGCCTTTCAGCGCCACAAACAGACAGCCCGCGGTCACCTTACGGGTATCGGTCGTGACGGCGTCAATGGTCACATCCTGACCGCGCAGTTCACCCTGCAGTACGGCTGCGGCCTGGCCTAGCGTGATGCTAATCATGCCACTACTCCCAGCAGGCGGGCTGCGGTGACGCGGTCGGAATAGTCCAGACGACGATTGCCGACGATCTGATAGTCCTCATGGCCTTTACCGGCCAGCAGAACCACGTCGTTTTCCTGCGCCTGCATAATGGCGTTGGTCACCGCTTCCGCGCGGCCTTCGACGACGCGAGCGCGGCCCGCGTCCAGCATGCCGGACAGAATATCGTTGATGATGGCGCGCGGCTCTTCGGTACGCGGGTTGTCATCGGTCACAACCGGAATATCCGCGAACTGCTCGGCAATCGCGCCCATCAGCGGGCGCTTGCCTTTGTCGCGGTCCCCGCCGCAGCCAAAGACGCACCACAGCTTGCCCGCGCAGTGCAGACGCGCGGCTTCCAGCGCTTTTTCCAGCGCATCCGGCGTGTGGGCATAATCCACCACCACGGTCGGCTTGCCCGGCGCGCTAAACACTTCCATACGGCCACAGACCGGCTGCAGTTGCGCTGCGGTGTTCAGCAGATCGGCCATCGGGTAGCCCAGCGCCAGCAGGGTCGCCAGCGCCAGCAGCAGATTGCTGACGTTAAACGCGCCCATCAGGCGGCTTTCAATCTCGCCTTCCCCCCATGAAGAGGCAAAGCGGATCGTTGCGCCGCTGTCGTGATAGTTCACCTCAACCGCCTTCAGCCAGCGGCCGTGGCAGTCAGGATTAATATGATCTTCCATCGAGACGGCTACCGCATCCGGCAGCTTCGCCAGCCAGCGACGACCGACTTCATCATCAGCATTGATGATGGCCTGACCGGCGTGGTGCGTTGAATACAGCAGCCACTTCGCGGCTTCGTAGTGTTCCATGTCGCCGTGATAATCAAGATGATCCCGGCTCAGGTTAGTGAACACTGATGCGGCAAATTTCAGCGCCGCGACGCGGTGCTGAACCAGGCCGTGAGAGGAAACTTCCATTGCGGCAAACGTCGCGCCCTGCTCCGCCAGGCCAGCAAGCACGTGCTGCACATCCACGGCGGAACCCGTGGTATTTTCCGTCGGGCTCACCTTGCCAAGAAGGCCGTTGCCTACCGTACCCATCACGGCACCGGTTTCCCCGAGCAGCTGCGCCCACTGCGCCATCAGCTGCGTGGTGGTCGTTTTACCGTTGGTACCGGTCACGCCGACCAGACGCAGCTGGTCAGACGGCTCGTGGTAAAAACGTCCTGCCAGCGCGGAAAGACGCTCATTTAACTGGCTGAGGTAGATGACCGGCACGCCGTGCATTTCGCGGATTTCACCGTCGGCTGCTTCATCTTTCGCCTCAGCAATAACGGCAGCAACACCTTGCGCAATCGCCTGCGGGATATATCGACGCCCGTCCGCCTGATGGCCCACTACAGCCACAAAAAGATCGCCGGAAGCCGCCATGCGGCTGTCCAGTACCATCTCTCGTAGCGCTCGCGCAGGCACGTTTTGCACCCACGGAGCGAGTAGGTCGCGCAAATTACGATCTGCCACCTGTACCCTCGCCTTGATTAGTTACAAATTCACTCTTATCGCCGGTCGCCAGCGCATCCGGTTCGATGTTCATGGTGCGCAACACGCCGCCCATGATCGCCCCGAACACCGGCGCTGAAACGGCACCACCGTAGTATTTACCCGCCTGTGGATCGTTAATGACGACCACCAGCGCAAAACGCGGATTGCTTGCAGGCGCAACGCCTGCGGTATAGGCAATGTATTTGTTGATGTAGCGGCCGTCTGGCCCCACCTTTTTCGCCGTACCGGTTTTAATGGCAATGCGATAGCCTTTAATCGCCGCCTTCACGCCGCCGCCGCCGGGCAGCGCGACGCTTTCCATCATGTGCACAACGGTACGAACGGTGGATTCCGGGAAGATACGCTCGCCGGGAACCGGTGGATCAACTTTGGTAATCGAGAGCGGGCGATAGACGCCATAGCTGCCGATCGTTGCGTAGACTCGCGCTAACTGTAACGGGGTTACCATTAGCCCGTAGCCGAAAGAGAAGGTGGCCCTCTCTATGTCAGACCACCGTTGTTTTTGAGGATATAAGCCACTGCGTTCTCCGACCAACCCCAAATTGGTCGCCTTTCCCAGTCCAAAACGTGAGTAAGTCTCTACTAACGCTGAGGACGGCATCGCTAACGCCAGCTTTGAAACACCGACGTTACTCGACTTCTGCAGGACCCCGGTAAGGGTCAATTCGCTGTAACGCGCCACGTCTTTAATTTCGTGACCGTTAATTCGGTAAGGGATCGTATTCAGAACGGTATTTTCGTTCACGATGCCGCGCTGGAGCGCGGTCATTACCACCATCGGCTTCACGGTAGAGCCAGGCTCGAACACGTCGGTGATGGTGCGGTTACGCATCACGTCTTTCTGCGTACCGGTCAGGTTGTTCGGGTTGTAGGATGGGCTGTTAGCCATCGCCAGCACTTCACCCGTGTTGACATCGACCAGCACGGCGCTGCCCGATTCCGCCTTGTTAAACGCCACGGCGTTGTTCAGCTCGCGGTAAACCAGCGCCTGGAGACGTTCATCAATGCTGAGCGCAAGGTTGTGCGCCGCTTGGCTGTCCGTTGAAGAGATATCTTCAATGACGCGGCCGTAGCGGTCCTTACGCACGATACGTTCACCCGGCTGGCCGGTAAGCCATTTATCAAAGCTTTTTTCAACGCCCTCAATCCCCTGGCTATCAACGTTGGTGAAGCCAATGAGGTGAGCGGTTACTTCGCCGGAAGGATAATAGCGGCGTGACTCCTCACGCAGATGAATCCCCGGCAGCTTGAGCTTTTTGATGTAATCCGCCATGTCAGGGTTCACCTGACGCGCCAGATAGATAAAACGCCCTTTCGGGTTCGCATTCACGCGCGATGCCATCTGGTCGAGCGGCATCTTCAGGGCATCCGCAAGGGCTTTCCAGCGGTTATCAAGCGTTATGCCACCGGCATCGTGCAGCTCTTTCGGATCGGCCCAAATGGCTTTCACCGGCACGCTCACCGCCAGCGGACGCCCGGAGCGATCGGTAATCATGCCGCGGGACGTGGACACTTCCTGCACGCGCAGAGAACGCATGTCGCCCTGGCGAACCAGCATGTCAGGGGCAATGATTTGCAACCACGCCACGCGGCCCAGCAGGAAACCCAGCGCCAGTAAAATGCAGCCGCAAAGCAACGCAAAACGCCAACTGACAAAGTTGGCCTGTTCTTCCTGACGTTTTGGTTTTAGCGTTTTTGCCGCTGCTTTCATGCGTCGCGTTTTCCCTTATTTTTGTACAACGATATTTTCCTGAGAAGGATCAACATGCTGCAGCTGCAGCTTTTCCGTTGCGATCCGTTCAACCCGGCTGTGATCGCCGAGCGCGTTCTCTTCAAGAATCAGGTTTCGCCATTCGATATCCAGCGCATCGCGTTCCAGCACCAGCTGCTCGCGCTGCGCGGTTAATAAACGGGTATGGTGGGCCGTTGTCACCACCGTCACTGCCGTCACAATGATGCAAATGAACAAGCAGAGTGGCAGTTTCCCAAACCGCAAAAGATCGTCTCCGATCACGCCAGGCAAGGCATGGCGCTCGTTACTTCCTAACGATCCCTTAACTTTGCTGAGGGTCTCTGTCACTCTGCCGATCATGCGTTCGTCCTCTCTGCAACACGCAGAACTGAACTACGGGCACGTGGATTCTCTGCCACCTCTTCTTCGCCCGGCATCAACTTGCCTAGTGCTCGCAGCTGACGGCCGCCCAGCTTCCTGAGTTGTTCTTCCGTCATCGGCAGCCCTGCTGGAACCTGAGGTCCGCGGCTTTGCTCACGCATAAAGCGTTTCACAATGCGGTCTTCCAGCGAATGGAAGCTGATGATGGATAACCGCCCACCCGGGGCCAGCACGTCGAGCGAGCTTTTTAGCGCCAGCTCTATTTCCTCCAGTTCACTGTTTACCCAGATGCGAACCGCCTGGAAGGTACGGGTCGCGGGATGTTTGTGCTTATCCTTCACCGGCGTTGCCGCCGCGATGACTTCCGCCAGCTCTTTGGTGCGGGTCATCGGCTCGATGCGGTTACGCTCGACGATGGCGCGCGCAATGCGCTTGCCAAAACGTTCTTCGCCGAAGGTTTTGATCACCCAGGCGATATCCGCTTCGTCAGCGGTTTGTAACCACTCGGCAGCAGACTGGCCGCGCGTCGGGTCCATGCGCATGTCCAGCGGGCCATCGCGCATAAAGGAAAAACCGCGTTCTGCATCATCAAGCTGTGGTGAAGAGACGCCAAGATCGAGAAGAATCCCGTCGATCTTGCCCGTCAGGCCGCGCTCGGCAACATAATCCGCCAGCGCAGAGAAAGGTCCATGCACGATGGAAAAGCGTGGGTCATCGATGGTTTGCGCAACGGCAATCGCCTGCGGATCGCGATCGATTGCCAGCAGGCGTCCTTCCGCCCCAAGCTGAGAGAGGATCAAACGCGAGTGGCCACCGCGGCCAAAAGTGCCATCAATGTAGATGCCGTCCGGACGAATATTCAGGCCGTTTACGGCCTCATCCAGCAGCACCGTAGTATGTTTATAATTTTCCATCATATTTATAGAGACAAGTCCTGCAGCCGTTCCGATAGCGTTTCAGAATCAGACTGCTCAGCGTCGATATCTTCCTTGACCTGTTGATACCAGGTCGTTTCATCCCACAGTTCAAACTTGTTGAACTGCCCGACCAGCATCACTTCTTTCGTCAGACCGGCATGCTGCCGCAGCACAGGCGCAATCAGTAACCGCCCAGCGCTATCCATCTGGCACTCACTCGCATGTCCCAGCAGCAGCCGCTGTACGCGGCGCTCCTGTGGGTTCATGCTCGACAGTCGCGACAGCTTTTGCTCGATAATTTCCCATTCGGGTAAAGGGTAAAGCAGCAGGCAGGGGTGGTTGATGTCAATGGTGCAAACCATTTGACCTGAAGCGTTCTCAACCAGCTGGTCACGGTATCGGGTTGGCACCGATAAACGCCCTTTGCTGTCGAGATTGACTAACGTCGCTCCACGGAACATGCCAGCCTCACCCCTTATCACCACTTTAACCCACAAATTCCCACCTAAAGGAGTTTACGGAGCGAGGGAAAAGCTTGTCAAGCCAGGACTCTCCCTATCAGGGCTGTATTACACCCTATTTACAGATATCGCCTGACCTGATTAATAACTGCACAACAGGCGAGGCAAAATTAACGTCATGAATATTTGTAAGAAAAAAATCAAATATCCAATCGGCGTTAAAGCACCACTCAATATCATCGCGTGAAAATATAAAGTGTCAGTTTGCGACGCGGGCAGCATTTTAGGACATATTGGGAGGGGATAACAGCGCCAGATGCAACACGGGGGCTCCAGAGCGTGCGCGCTGGCGCGCTGAACGATACCACTGTCGAAAAAACGTCTGAATATTCATCGGCCATGCGGCCTTTGTAACAAAATAATACAAAAGAACAATCAAAAAAGGGTTAAATCTTCCTTAAATGTGCATTTTAAATGCGCAGCAGGAATTAAGATTAATAGCAGACTATCCGTTTCAAAGAATTATCCTAATTTTCATCCGGGAATTACCTTAAGCCCTGGTAGATCAAGATTGGGGCAGTTTAACTGCCCCAACAATTTAATTAATGGCGGCTCAGTATCCCGCGGCGGTAAAGGTTGCGTTTGATGCGCGTCAGGCCTGGCTTCGGCTTTCGTGGCTCATCCAGGCTCGCCAGAACGATTTCCAGCACGCGCTCGGCGACGTCCCGATGGCGCTGCGCCACCGCGAGCACCGGGCATTGCAGGAAGTCCAGCAGCTCATTATCGCCGAAGGTGGCAATGGCCAGGTCGGACGGTAATTTTCCATCGCGGCGCAGCGTCACGTCCATTACTCCCTGAAGGAGAGCAAACGAGGTGGTGAACAACGCCTGCGGCATAGGGTGCGTTTCCAGCCACTTTTCAAAAAGCTGCGCGGCGGCTTCACGCTCGTAGCTGTTTGCATAGAGATAATGAACCTCGCGCGGATCGTCTTTCCAGGCGGTACGGAAGCCCTGCTCGCGCAGGAAGCTCACGGAAAGCTCGGGCAATGCGCCAAGATACAGCACCGTCTCGGCAGGGAAGGTACGCAGCTCGGCGGCCAGCATCTCTGAATCGTCCTGGTCGGCGCCCACCACGCTGGTGAAATGTTCGCGGTCCAGCGCGCGGTCCAACGCCACAATGGGGAAAGGATCGTTCGCCCAGCGCTGGTAGAAGGGATGCTCTGGCGGTAAAGAGGTCGAAACAATAATGGCATCCACCTGGCGCTGCAGAAGATGCTCAATGCAGCGCATCTCGTTATCGGGCTGGTCTTCGGAACAGGCAATCAGCAGCTGATAGCCCCGCTGGCGAGCCTGACGCTCAAGATAGTTCGCGATACGGGTGTAACTGGTGTTTTCCAGATCGGGGATCACCAGGCCAATAGAGCGGGTTCGCCCGGCGCGCAGGCCCGCGGCGACGGCATTCGGATGGTAGTTATGCTCACGAACCACCGCCATAACTTTTTCAACGGTCTTATCGCTGACGCGGTACTGCTTGGCTTTACCGTTAATCACATAGCTGGCCGTCGTTCGTGACACGCCGGCAAGCCGGGCGATTTCATCCAGTTTCACAATTGCCCCTCAAAAAAAAGAAAAGTCCATGGCCCTGTCAAGGTTATGGTTAAATATTTTAACATCTAAACGCAGATTAGCCTTCGCGGCAACCGCTTTTATCCACGTTGTCGGCTGATTACGCAAAAAAAAGCCCGGCTTTGGTGACCGGGCAGAAAGAGGCGAACCTTTCAGACAACTACCGCATGATTTTCTCGCCGCGCGACAGGCCAACGATGCCCGAGCGCGCCACTTCAACAATTTTTGCCACGTCGCGTACCGAAGCGATGAAGGCGTCCAGCTTGTCGCTGGTGCCCACAAGCTGCACAGTATATAAAGAAGGGGTCACGTCAATAATCTGCCCGCGGAAAATATCCGCGTTGCGCTTAACCTCCTCACGCCCGTAGCCGCTGGCCTGAATTTTTACCAGCATCACTTCGCGTTCGACATATGCCCCCTGCCCCAGCTCGCTCACGCGGAGCACATCAACCAGCTTGTGCAGCTGCTTCTCAATCTGTTCAAGAACTTTTGCATCGCCCACGGTCTGGATGGTCATTCGTGACAGCGTGGGATCGTCGGTCGGGGCGACGGTCAGGCTTTCAATGTTATAGCCGCGCTGGGCAAAAAGGCCAATGACGCGTGACAGTGCGCCAGATTCGTTTTCCAGTAATACCGATAATATCCGGCGCATATCAGGTTCTCTCCGTTTTGCTGAGCCACATTTCGTCCATACCGCCGCCGCGGATATGCATTGGATAGACGTGCTCGGCGCCGTCGACGATGACATCCATAAACACAAGGCGACCGTTTTTGACCTGCTCAAGCGCTTCGCCGAGTCGGGCTTCCAGTTCCGCCGGACTGGTCACGCGCATGCCGACATGGCCATAGGCTTCCGCCAGGCGAACAAAATCCGGGAGCGACGTCATATACGACTGCGAGTGGCGGCCCGAGTAGATCATGTCCTGCCACTGCTTCACCATCCCGAGGTAGCCGTTATTCAGGTTCAGCACCAGCACCGGCAGCTCATACTGTAGCGCCGTCGAAAGTTCCTGAATGTTCATCTGAATGCTGCCGTCCCCGGTCACGCAGACCACGGTTTCCTGCGGAAGCGCCATCTTGACCCCCAGCGCGGCGGGAAGGCCAAAGCCCATTGTGCCCAGGCCGCCGGAGTTGATCCAGTGACGCGGCTTGTCGAACGGATAGTACAATGCGGCGAACATCTGGTGCTGGCCCACGTCAGAGGTAACGTACGCGTCACCCTGGGTCAGACGCCAGATCGTTTCGATCACCGCCTGCGGCTTGATATGTTCGCTGTGCGCGTCGTATTTCAGACACTGCCGCGCCCGCCATTGCTCAATCTGCTGCCACCAGTCGCGGATCTCGTCCAGCGGCTGGGACGCGCTCTCCTGCGGGAGTAGCTCCAGCATTTGCTCCAGCACCTGACGCGCGTCGCCGACGATCGGCACATCGGCCGATACCGTTTTAGAGATCGACGTAGGATCGATATCAATGTGCAGTACGGTCGCATTCGGGCAATATTTTGCCAAATTATTGGTCGTGCGGTCGTCAAAGCGGACGCCGACGGCGAAGATCACATCGGAGTGATGCATCGTCATATTTGCTTCGTAGGTGCCATGCATCCCAAGCATTCCCAGCGCCTGGCGATGCGTTGCCGGAAAAGCGCCCAGCCCCATCAATGAGGATGCGACGGGAAGGTTCAGCGTTTCAACAAGCGTGCGCAGCTGCGGTTCGCAGGCCGAGTTGATCGCCCCTCCCCCAACGTACACCACCGGTTTTTTAGCGGCCAAAAGCGTTTGCAGCGCACGCTTGATCTGGCCCTTGTGGCCCTGCGTTGTCGGGTTGTATGAACGCATGCTGACCGTCTCAGGCCAAACGTAGGGAAGCTTGTTGGCCGGATTAAGTATATCTTTTGGCAGATCGACAACCACCGGACCGGGACGACCGCTCGCCGCCAGCCAGAAGGCCTTCTTCAGCACGCCCGGGATGTCTTCCGTTTGCTTCACCAGAAAGCTGTGCTTAACGACGGGGCGGGAAATCCCCACCATATCGCACTCCTGAAAGGCGTCGTAGCCTATTAAAGACGTCGCAACCTGCCCGGAAAGAATGACCAGCGGGATGGAGTCCATGTAGGCGGTCGCGATGCCGGTGATGGCGTTTGTCGCGCCGGGGCCGGAAGTAACCAGCACAACGCCCACCTCGCCCGTTGCGCGTGCAAGCCCATCGGCCATATGCACCGCGGCCTGCTCGTGGCGCACCAGAACATGGTCGACACCCCCCACCGTATGCAGCGCGTCATAAATATCGAGGACTGCGCCCCCCGGGTAGCCGAACACTTGCTTCACGCCCTGATCGATGAGCGACCGGACGACCATTTCCGCGCCAGACAACATCTCCATGCTTTGCCTCCAGGCTTTTTGTTATAGATAGACAGTGGGCAGAAATCATTTCCGAGCCGTCTTGCGATCGGGATAACCCAGTTCTATATGCAGAGTGAGGGTTACCTTAACCGCTCGTTATGAGGCAGGCAATTAGCAAACGGGGAAGAGCAAATGGCGTTCAAAGCAGAATAAAGAAGCATTACGACAGGAACTGGTTAATTCAACTGGAATAAGAGAATGCGCTAACAAATCATGTTTAAAAAGGAGGGTGAATCAGGAAATCATCTATTTTTCACGACATCCTCTTGGAATGAAAAAAATCACAACAGAATAAAATACTTCACTTCAGAAAAATAACAGGATAAACCGCAGTCTTTAATACGGTTTACCCTGAATGGCCTAGCGACGACAGACGCTGGTAAGCAACTCTTCCATCCACTGGTGGCCTTTATCACGGCCAGCAGCCTCATGCCAGGAGAGGTAGCAGGTGCGGCTGTTTAACTTCAGCGGCAATGGCAAAATCTGCAGGTTAAGCTGCTCGGCAAACTCTTCGGCCAGCCAGCGCGGTGCAATAGCCACCAGATGCGTTTGGGATACCACGTTTAATACGCTTACCATCGCCATGCCCTGATAGGCAACGCTGGCCTGTTTATCCGGCGTGTCATACCACGGCTGGCTAAATGACGCGTAGCGATCGAGCGCAACAACCGCGTGCTGTTCGTTATAGACATCGCTTTCGCGCAGCGGAGAATTCATACGCGGATGTTTCTTGCTGGCAACTAATACCATTTCATCTTTAAAGAGCGGGACGCAGGAAAATTCCGGACGACGGAACTCTTCATAGCCCAAAACAAACTCCGTTTCCTGATAGCGTAACTGATGCTCGGTATTCTGATTTAAGGATGATTTAAAAACGAGGTGAATGTTTGGGGCGATTTCCTCAACTTTATTGTATATAAGCGAGGTCAGATAATTATCTAAGGGGCTGCAAACGCAAAGATTAAAGACGCGCTCGCTGCTTAAGGGTTCGAAGCCCGAGCCTGGCAGTTCGTTCTGAACGAGCTGTAGTGCCTGGCGAACGGCGCCAAAGAGCTGATACGCGCGCGCGGTCGGCTGTATCCCTCTACCGTAGCGAACGAATAATTCGTCGTTAAACATGACCTTAAGCCGGGAAACTGCATTACTCACCGCAGGCTGCGACATGCCAAGCGACTGTGCCGCTCGCGTAATATTTTGCTCCTGCATGACGGCGTCGAAGACGGTCAGCAGATTAAGATCGACGGTGCGCAACTGAGGCTTTACGCCATCATAGGCCTGAGGCTGATTAATATTATTTCCTGACATTTTTAACTCCACTGTCACGCTAAACTCCCTTTACCGAACCATAATGATAATCACCAAATATATGATTTACCATGCAGATATAACTAGCAAAAGGGAATTATTTAAAATTCGGAATATATAAAGAAAAAAGGAATATAAAGAGGACCCTTACCTGCCGATCGCTCGTGGGGGCTCTCCTCTTTAAAATGATATAAAAAACGATAACGATGAAATGAAACCATAACTCAGACAAATAAACAACTGACCGCAAATTAAAGACATATTAAGTATTATTAAACTCTTCCATCAAACCGTATCTTTCGCTTAACATTATTGCTTCATCCTGTTCAAACATCGCCGATCGAAAAACATTCATGAAATCTATAACTCAATGAAATTGATATACTTTCCGTGTATTCGACGCAGCACTCGAAATACCGTCGCGGTTGCAACGAAATATATTCAAATGATTCAATTATTGTTTTTCAGTCCAAAATTAGACTATTCGAATCGCTGAAAAGCGAAAAACCAGCACAATTAGCTAAAGCACTTTCATTAGCATCCTAAGCTAACCGGGGCGTTTTGATTGTCAGGGGTTGACATGATCGAGCGTATCCAGTACCACTAAAGGCATCACGTATTTAACAGGAGCATGATTCATGATTCGCACCGTTCGTTTCACCGGCCTACTACTACTAAACGCATCCACTGTGCGCGGTAGGCTGGCGAGCGAAATTCAGAACTGAATCGTCTCCAGTAAGACTCAAAACCCGCGCCGCTGCGCGGGTTTTTTTATGCTCGTAGCAAGGCGCCCCAGGACAGACAAGGACCTAACCCATGAGCCAGCAAGTCATTATTTTCGATACCACTTTACGCGACGGCGAACAGGCATTACAGGCAAGCCTGAGTGTGAAAGAGAAACTGCAGATTGCCTTGGCACTCGAGCGTATGGGCGTCGACGTGATGGAGGTCGGCTTCCCCGTCTCCTCTCCGGGTGATTTCGAATCCGTTCAAACTATCGCGCGCACCATTAAAAACAGCCGCGTCTGCGGCCTGGCGCGCTGCGTTGAGAAAGATATCGACGTTGCGGCAGAGTCCCTGAAAGTGGCCGAAGCCTTCCGCATCCACACCTTTATTGCCACCTCGCCTATGCATATTGCAACTAAGCTGCGCAGCACGCTGGATGAGGTGATCGAGCGCGCGGTCTACATGGTCAAGCGCGCGCGCAACTATACCGACGACGTTGAGTTTTCCTGTGAAGATGCGGGCCGCACGCCGATTGAAGACCTGGCCCGCGTGGTTGAAGCCGCCATCAGTGCCGGTGCCAGAACGATCAACATCCCTGACACCGTCGGCTACACCATGCCGTTTGAGTTCTCCAACATCATTACCGGCCTGTACGACCGCGTGCCGAATATCGATAAGGCAATTATCTCTGTACATACCCACGACGATTTGGGCCTGGCCGTTGGCAATGCCATTGCGGCCGTCCACGCCGGCGCGCGTCAGGTTGAAGGCGCGATGAACGGCATCGGCGAGCGCGCGGGCAACTGCTCGCTGGAAGAGGTGATCATGGCGATCAAGGTGCGTAAAGACATCATGAACGTCAATACGCGCATCAATCACAACGAAATCTGGCGCACCAGCCAGACCGTCAGCCAGATCTGCAACATGCCTATTCCGGCGAACAAGGCGATTGTCGGCACCGGCGCGTTCGCCCACTCCTCCGGCATCCACCAGGACGGCGTGCTGAAAAACCGCGAAAACTACGAAATCATGACGCCGGAATCCATCGGCCTGAACCAGGTGCAGCTGAACCTGACCTCCCGATCGGGCCGCGCGGCGGTGAAGCACCGCATGGAAGAGATGGGCTATAAGGACAGCGACTACAACATGGATCAGCTGTACGACGCGTTCCTGAAGCTGGCCGACAAAAAAGGCCAGGTCTTTGATTACGATCTGGAAGCGTTGGCATTCATTAACAAGCAGCAGGAAGAGCCAGAGCACTTCCGCCTGGATTACTTTAGCGTGCAGTCCGGCTCCAGCGACATCGCTACCGCGTCGGTCAAGCTGGCGTGCGGGGATGAGATTAAAGCCGAAGCGGCCAACGGCAACGGTCCGGTCGATGCTATCTATCAGGCGATTAACCGCGTCACCGAGTTTGACCTTGAGCTGGTCAAATATGACCTGACGGCGAAAGGCCAGGGCAAAAACGCGCTGGGCCAGGTCGATATTGTCGTCAACCACAACGGTCGTCGCTTCCACGGCGTCGGCCTGGCGACGGACATTGTCGAATCGTCCGCTAAAGCAATGGTGCACGTCCTGAACAACATCTGGCGCGCCGCCGAAGTTGAAAAAGAGTTGCAACGCAAGGCTCAGAATAAAGAGAACAATAAGGAAACCGTGTAATGTCGAAGAACTACCATATTGCCGTGTTGCCGGGTGACGGTATTGGCCCGGAAGTGATGGCACAGGCGCTGAAAGTACTGGAAGCCGTTCGCTCGCGTTTTGCGATGAAAATTACCACCAGCCACTACGATGTCGGCGGCATTGCGATTGATAACCACGGTACGCCGCTGCCAAAAGCGACCGTTGAAGGGTGTGAAAACGCCGATGCCGTCCTGTTTGGTTCCGTGGGCGGCCCGAAGTGGGAGCACCTGCCGCCGGCAGAGCAGCCGGAACGCGGCGCGCTGCTGCCCCTGCGCAAGCACTTCAAATTATTCAGCAACCTGCGTCCGGCAAAGCTGTACCAGGGTCTGGAAGAGTTCTGCCCGCTGCGCGCGGACATCGCCGCCAACGGCTTCGACATTCTGTGCGTGCGTGAGCTGACCGGCGGCATTTACTTCGGCCAGCCGAAAGGCCGCGAAGGCAGCGGTCAGCATGAGAAAGCGTTTGATACCGAGGTGTATCACCGCTTCGAAATTGAGCGTATCGCCCACATTGCCTTTGCGTCCGCGCGCAAGCGTCGCCACAAGGTGACCTCCATTGATAAGGCAAACGTGCTGCAGTCGTCTATTTTGTGGCGCGAGATCGTCAGCGAAATCAGCAAGCAGTATCCGGACGTCGAGCTGTCGCACATGTACATCGACAACGCGACCATGCAGCTGATCAAAGATCCGTCTCAGTTTGACGTGCTGCTGTGCTCCAACCTGTTCGGGGATATTTTGTCTGACGAATGTGCGATGATCACCGGCTCCATGGGCATGCTGCCATCGGCCAGCCTCAACGAAGAGGGCTTCGGCCTGTACGAACCGGCGGGCGGTTCCGCGCCGGATATCGCAGGCAAAAACATCGCCAACCCGATTGCGCAGATTTTGTCCCTGGCGCTGCTGCTGCGCTACAGCCTGGATGCAGGTGATGCTGCAATCGCCATTGAAAACGCCATTAACCGCGCGTTGGAAGAAGGCATCCGTACCGGTGATTTAGCTCGCGGTGCGGCGGCGGTGAGTACCGATGAAATGGGCGATATCATTGCCCGCTATGTCGCAGAAGGGGTGTAATCATGGCGAAGACGTTATACGAAAAGTTGTTTGATGCGCACGTTGTTTACGAAGCGCCTAACGAAACCCCGCTGCTGTATATCGACCGCCATCTGGTCCACGAGGTCACATCCCCGCAGGCGTTTGACGGGCTGCGCGCGCACAATCGTCCGGTGCGTCAGCCGGGTAAAACCTTCGCGACCATGGATCACAACGTTTCGACCCAGACCAAAGACATTAACGCGTCCGGCGAAATGGCGCGAATCCAGATGCAGGAGCTGATCAAGAACTGCAGCGAGTTTGGCGTTGAGCTGTACGACCTGAACCACCCGTATCAGGGCATCGTCCACGTGATGGGGCCTGAGCAGGGGATCACCCTGCCCGGTATGACCATCGTCTGCGGCGACTCCCATACCGCCACGCACGGCGCCTTTGGCGCGCTGGCCTTCGGTATCGGCACCTCAGAGGTTGAACACGTTTTGGCGACGCAGACCCTGAAGCAGGGCCGCGCCAAAACAATGAAGATCGAAGTAAAAGGCAAAGCGGCGCCGGGGATCACCGCGAAAGACATCGTGCTAGCGATTATCGGCAAAACCGGCAGCGCGGGCGGCACGGGTCACGTGGTTGAGTTTTGCGGCGAGGCCATTCAGGCGCTGAGCATGGAAGGCCGCATGACGCTGTGCAACATGGCCATTGAAATGGGCGCGAAAGCCGGTCTGGTCGCGCCGGACGAGACAACCTTCAACTACGTGAAGGGCCGTCTGCACGCGCCGAAAGGCAAAGATTTTGACGACGCGGTCGCGTACTGGGCCACCCTGAAAACCGACGACGGCGCAGCCTTTGATACCGTCGTGACCCTGCAGGCAGAAGAGATTGCGCCGCAGGTTACCTGGGGCACTAACCCCGGCCAGGTCATCTCCGTCAACGACAGCGTTCCCGATCCGGCGTCCTTCGCCGATCCGGTCGAGCGCGCCAGCGCGGAAAAAGCGCTGGCCTATATGGGGCTGAAACCCGGCGTGCCATTGACCGATGTCGCCATTGATAAAGTCTTTATCGGCTCCTGCACCAACTCCCGTATCGAAGACTTGCGTGCCGCGGCAGAGATTGCCAAAGGTCGTAAAGTGGCGCCAGGCGTTCAGGCGCTGGTGGTGCCAGGCTCCGGTCCGGTGAAGGCACAGGCGGAAGCGGAAGGTCTGGACAAGATCTTTATCGACGCCGGCTTCGAGTGGCGCTTGCCGGGCTGCTCCATGTGCCTGGCGATGAATAACGATCGCCTGAACCCGGGCGAACGCTGCGCCTCCACCAGCAACCGTAACTTTGAAGGCCGTCAGGGCCGCGGTGGGCGCACCCACCTGCTCAGCCCGGCAATGGCCGCCGCTGCGGCAGTCACCGGTCATTTCGCCGATATCCGCAGCCTGAAATAAGGAGACAATCATGGCAGAGAAATTTACGCAACATACGGGCCGGGTTGTCCCGCTGGACGCCGCAAACGTCGATACCGACGCCATCATTCCTAAGCAGTTTTTGCAAAAGGTGACGCGCACGGGCTTTGGCGCACACCTGTTTAACGACTGGCGTTTCCTGGACGATAAGGGTGAAGTGCCTAATCCGGAGTTCGTGCTGAACTTCCCGGAATACAAAGGCGCGTCGATTCTGCTGGCTCGCGAAAACTTTGGCTGCGGCTCATCTCGAGAACACGCGCCGTGGGCCTTGACCGACTACGGTTTTAAAGTGGTTATCGCGCCGAGCTTTGCGGATATCTTTTATGGCAACAGCTTCAACAACCAGCTGCTGCCGGTCACGCTGGGCGATGCCGAGGTCGACGAGCTGTTTGCGCTGGTTCAGGCGAACCCGGGCATGTCGTTCGAAGTGGATCTGGAAGCGGGCGAGGTAAAAGCCGGCGATAAACGCTACGGCTTCAGCATTGACGCGTTCCGCCGCCACTGCATGCTGAACGGGCTGGATAGCATTGGCCTGACGCTCCAGCACGAAGAGGCTATCTCGGCCTACGAGAAAAAACAGCCCGCGTTTATGGGCTAAAGGCAATGGCCCGCACGGAGCGGGCCATTGATAAGGGTGCGTTGAGGCTCAACCACGCTGGAGTGGCGGGGAACACTCCCCCGCCCATACCGTTAACGTTTTGCTTCGTACGCCAACACTGCCGCCATCTCTGTTTTTTCCTGTCTGAAGTGCAGCTCGCAGAGCGAGTCGCGCACCATCCAGGTGAAGATCAACAACGTCGTACAGATCAAAAACAAACCTAACAGCAGAGTACGTTTTGGCATTCCAGCCTCCTTATTGCTTTTCGGCAACGAAGAGACTAACCTCGCAATGTTGGTTGTGAAGTTGGTCTCCCCATCAGTTTTATTGATGCGGGACTCTCCACTGTTTGCCTCTTGCGAAAGCCTGAGGCAAACAGCCTCAAGCACCCGCCACGCACTCTATTCTCCTTCTCGGCACCTGTCATAAAGTCGTTTCATTTCGTGAAGCGGCCTTCCAGAATCAGACATCCCTAACGCGACACGTCAGAATCAGGGTCACCAGCGAAATCGCCGCTATCATCCAGTACACCACGCCGTGCCCATAGCTTTGCGACAGCGCGCCCTGAATCACCCCAGCCAGAATTACGCCGGTCGAAATACTGTTGGTAAAAAGCGTCGTTGCCGACCCTGCCCGCCCCGGCATAAGGTCCTGGAACCAGAGCATGCCAATCCCGGCGACAATTCCGATGAACACCGCGTTGAACAGCTGCAGCGCCAGCAGCGCTTCGCGTGAATGGAAGAATATCAGCCCAAGATAGAACAGCACGCCCGCCGCCACCGCAACCACCATCATTTTGCGTTTACCAAAGCGCTTAACGTAATAACCCGCCAGAATCATCGCCGGGATTTCCAGCCCCGCCGCGGTGCCCATCAGGATCCCCGCGAGCTTGTCCGGCAGCCCCAGATCGCTGCTGATCCACAGCGGCATATCAATGATGTACATGGTGTTGCAGGTCCACATCAGCGTCGAGGCGATAAACAGCATCCGCACGTTTTTGTCCTGCCAGCCGCTCACGTCCGTCATCGGTTTATCCGTCGTCTGCTCCACGCGGGCCACCGACGGCAGCGCAAAGGCAATCAGCACCAGGCTAATAACAAATATCCCGGCGGCGATGGTAAACATGGTGGTAAAGCCATAGTTCAGCGCCAGCATAAACGCCAGCGGCGGGCCAATCACCCACGCCAGCGATAGCTGCGCGCGCATTACCGAGCTGAACATCACCACTTCCCGCGCCGAGCTATCGGCGTATTCACGCGCCAGCGCGAACAGCTGCGGCATGGCGGTATTCGCCAGCGACGCCAGCAGCACGCCGCAGGTAATGAGCGTCAGGTAATGACGGTTGAACGCAAACAGCAGCGCGTTGCCCACCGCCATCGCGCAGCAAAAGAGGATCAGCCGTCGGCGATCCCCCTGGCTGTCAGAGCGCTTCGCCAGCCACAGGCTCACGAGGATCCCCGCGATGGCGTTAACGGTATAAAACAGCCCTATCCAGAACGGCTGCGCACCAACCTCGCGGCTGAGAAACAGGCTCAGCGTCGGCGCCTGAAGCGCGCCCGCTACGCCCATCATAAAGGCCACCACCATAAAAGCGGCATACACGCCGTTCAGGCGTCGCCCCATCGTCATCAACCACAGCATGCGCAAGTCCTTGTGAAAGGGAATCGAAATTGGGTGAAAGGATAAACGAAAAAAGCCAGCAAAAACATTTTGCTGGCGGGTGATTAGCACCAATACTCAGTCACACATGATCGAGGCGAGTTAGCGAGAAGAGGTCGGTTGCGTAACGTCCCACTGCATCAGATCTTCCAACATTTTCAGCCGTTGCTCTGCACACCGGCGGGCCAGCCAGGACGCTCCCTTCGTCGCTGAAAAGTACTGCTGATAAAACTGACGTGCGGTAGACCTCTTCATAATTTACCTCCTCACTTCATCGAGAAGAATTATTGGCCTAATATAGGGATAAATAAATTGCTGGTTTTTTGTCAGGAGTTCCCCTTTTATGCCTTCTGGTCGTCTGCAACAACAGTTTATCCGCCTCTGGCAGTGCTGCGAGGGGCAATCGAAGGAGACCACGCTTAGCGAGCTGGCCGACCTGCTGAGCTGCTCGCGACGCCATATGCGCACGCTGCTGAACACCATGCAGCAGCAGGGCTGGCTAAGCTGGGAAGCCGAGGCGGGACGCGGGAAGCGATCGCGGCTGACCTTCCTCTATACCGGGCTGGCGCTACAGCAGCAGCGCGCGGAAGATCTGCTGGAACAGGATCGCATCGACCAGCTGGTTCAGCTGGTCGGCGACAAGGCCGCCGTCCGCCAGATGCTGGTCTCGCACCTTGGGCGCAGCTTTCGCCAGGGGCGCCACATCCTGCGCGTGCTTTACTATCGCCCGATGAAAAACCTGCTCCCCGGCACGGCGCTGCGCCGTTCGGAAACCCACATCGCCCGCCAGATCTTCAACGGCCTGACGCGGATAAATGAGGAAAACGGGGAACTGGAAGCCGATATCGCGCACCACTGGCAGCAACTTTCCCCTCTCCACTGGCGCTTTTTTTTACGTCCCGGTATTCATTTCCACCACGGCCGCGAGCTGGAAATGGACGACGTCATTGACTCTCTTCAGCGGGCGCGCGCGCTTCCTCTGTATGCCCACGTGTCGCGCGTCCACTCCCCCACGGCCTGGACCATTGATATTGAACTGACCGAGCCGGACCGGTGGCTGCCGTGGCTCATGGGCTACGTTCCGTCGATGATCCTGCCGCGCGAATGGGCATCCCTGCCCCATTTTGCCAGCCAGCCGGTAGGAACGGGTCCCTACGCGGTAACGCGCAACACCAGCAACCAGCTGAAAATCCGCGCCTTTGACGACTACTTCGGCTTTCGCGCGCTGATCGACGAAGTCAACGTGTGGGTCCTGCCTGAGATCAGCGAAGAGCTGAGCTGTGGCCTCACGCTGGAAGGGCCAACCGACGGGGAAAAAGCCGTGGAGAGCCGTCTTGAAGAGGGCTGCTATTACCTGCTGTTTGACGCCCGCAGCCGCCGAGGCGCCAGCCGAGAGGTGCGCAGGTGGGTGAGCCACATCCTCTCTCCGTCCAACCTGATCTACCTGGCCGAAGAGCAATACCAGACCTACTGGTTCCCGGCCTACGGCCTGCTGCCGCGCTGGCACCACGCCCGGCCCGTGCACGGAGAAAAGCCTGCCGGGCTTGAGTCGATTACCCTGACCTACTACCGCGACCACGTGGAGCACCGCTTTATTGCCCGAATTATGAGCAAGCTGCTGGCCGCCGAGGGCGTTCACCTTGATATTCAGGAGGTGGATTATGACGAATGGCACCGCGGAGACATCGTCAGCGACATCTGGCTCAACAGCGCCAACTTCACCCTGCCGCTTGATTTCTCGCTCTTTTCACACCTGTACGAAGTGCCGCTGATCCAGCACTGCATTGACCGTGACTGGCAGCAGGACGCCGCCCAGTGGCGTGCGGGCGAAATGAGCCTGGCCGCCTGGTGCCAGCAATTGCTTGCGCAGCAGGCGATTGTGCCGCTTATCCATCACTGGCTGATGATTCAGGGCCAGCGCAGCATGCGCGGCCTGCGGATGAACACCCTGGGCTGGTTTGATTTTAAATCCGCCTGGTTTGCCCCGCCGGAGCCATAACGCTTTCGTAATATTCACCAAATCATTACAATAGCGCCGTTCTCAACGGGGTGCTGCATCACTGATGTGCGCTGAGATAATACCCGTCGAACCTGATCCGGATAACGCCGGCGAAGGGATTTGAGGCTGTCTCTCAAAATCCTTTGCCACTCAACCCTGAGGTGCAAAGTGTTAAAAAAATGTCTTCCCCTGCTGGCGCTGTTTGCGCTGCCCGCGTTCGCGAAGCCCGTTCTGACGGTCTACACCTATGACTCTTTCTCCGCCGACTGGGGCCCAGGCCCGGTGGTCAAAAAAGCTTTTGAAGCCGACTGCGGCTGCGAGCTGAAGTTCGTGGCGCTGGAGGACGGCGTATCGCTGCTTAACCGCCTGCGCATGGAGGGCAAAAACAGCAAGGCCGACGTGGTGCTCGGGCTGGATAACAACCTGCTGGACGCGGCCACGCAAACGAAGCTGTTTGCCAAAAGCGGCGTCGCGACCGATGCCGTGAACGTGCCGGGCGGCTGGAAGAATGACACCTTTGTGCCGTTCGACTACGGCTACTTTGCTTTCGTGTATGACAAAAACAGGCTGAAAAACCCGCCGAAAAGCCTGAAAGAGCTGGTTGAAAGCGATCGGAAATGGCGCGTGATCTACGAGGACCCTCGCACCAGCACGCCGGGTCTGGGGCTGCTGCTGTGGATGCAGAAAGTCTACGGCGACAAAGCGCCTGACGCCTGGCAGAAGCTGGCCGCCAAAACCGTCACCGTCACTAAGGGATGGAGCGAAGCCTACGGCCTGTTCCTGAAAGGCGAAAGCGACCTGGTGCTGAGCTACACCACCTCTCCGGCCTACCACATCATCGCCGAGAAGAAAGACAACTACGCGGCCGCTGATTTCGCCGAAGGCCACTATCTGCAGGTAGAAGTCGCCGCGCGAACCGCCGCCAGCAAGCAGCCGGAACTGGCCGAAAAGTTCCTGAAATTTATGGTTTCCCCGGCGTTCCAGACAACAATCCCGACGGGCAATTGGATGTATCCGGTCACCGACGTCACGCTTCCCGCCGGATTTGATCGGCTGACTAAGCCAAAAACCTCGCTGGAGTTTACGCCGCAGCAGGTCGCCGCGCAGCGCGCAGCATGGGTAAGTGAATGGCAACGCGCCGTCAGCCGTTGATCCCCGGCTGGCTACTCCCCGGGCTGCTTGCCGCCGTGCTGATGGTGGCGGTGAGCCTCGGGGCATTTCTTGCGCTGTGGTTCAACGCGCCGGAGAGCAACCTTCTCGCGTTCTGGCACGACGGCTATCTGTGGCACGTTATCCGGTTCTCGTTCTGGCAGGCGTTTCTCTCTGCCCTGCTGTCGACAATCCCGGCCATTTTTCTGGCCAGAGCGCTTTATCGCCGGCGTTTTCCCGGCAGGCAGGCCCTGCTGCGCCTGTGCGCCATGACGCTGATCCTGCCCGTTCTGGTGGCCGTGTTTGGCATTCTGAGCGTTTACGGGCGTCAGGGCTGGCTCGCCTCGCTCTTCCATTTTCTCGCCCTGGAGTGGACGTTCTCACCCTACGGGCTGAAGGGCATTTTGCTGGCGCACATCTTCTTCAACATGCCGATGGCAACGCGGCTCTTCCTGCAGGCGCTGGAAAGCATCCCCGGCGAGCAGCGCCAGCTTGCCGCCCAGCTCGGCATGCGCGGCGTCTCGTTCTTCCGCTTTGTCGAATGGCCGTGGCTAAGGCGGCACATTCCGCCGACCGCGGCGCTTATCTTTATGCTGTGCTTCGCCAGCTTCGCCACCGTACTCTCCCTTGGCGGCGGGCCGCAGGCCACCACCATTGAGCTGGCGATCTACCAGGCGCTAAGCTATGACTACGATCCCGGCCGCGCCGCGCTGCTGGCGATGGTGCAGATGGTTTGCTGCCTGGCGCTGGTGCTGCTCGCCCAGCGCTTGAGCAAAGCCTTTAACCCCGGCAGCAATCAGGTATCAGGCTGGCGCGACCCGCAGGATAGCCTGCACAGCCGCATCGCGGACGTGGTCCTTATCGCGCTCGCCCTGCTGCTGCTGCTGCCGCCGCTGATGGCTGTCGTTGTCGACGGCGTCAACCTGAACCTGGCGTCCGTGCTCCGCCAGCCCGTGCTCTTGCAGGCAACGTGGACCTCGGTCCGCATCGCGCTCGCCTCGGGAGTACTCTGTGTTCTTCTGACCATGATGCTGCTCTGGAGCAGCCGCGAGCTTTACGCGCGTCAGGCCCGCCGGGCTGGACAAGCGCTGGAGCTGACGGGGATGCTGATCCTGGCCATGCCGGGCATCGTCCTGGCGACGGGCTTCTTTTTGCTGTTCAACAGTACCGTTGGCCTGCCGGAAAGCGCCGACGGGATCGTCATTTTTACCAACGCCCTGATGGCGATCCCATACGCCATTAAAGTGCTGGAAAACCCAATGCGCGACGTGAACAGCCGCTACGGCCTGCTCTGCCAGTCGCTGGGGATGCAGGGCTGGCAGCGGCTGAAGGTGGTTGAACTGCGCGCGCTGAAGCGTCCGCTGGCGCAGGCGCTGGCCTTTGCCTGCGTGCTATCGATGGGCGATTTTGGCGTGGTGGCGCTGTTCGGCAGTGACGATTTCCGCACGCTGCCATTCTGGCTGTATCAGCAAATTGGCTCCTACCGCAGCCAGGACGGGGCCGTCACGGCGCTGCTGCTCCTGCTGCTGTGCTTTGCGTTATTTACCGTTATCGAAAAACTTCCGGGGCGTGATGTTAAAACTGACTGATGTAACCTGGCTCTACCAGCATCTGCCGATGCGCTTCACGCTGTCGGTAAAACAGGGTGAAACGATCGCGATCCTCGGCCCCAGCGGCGCGGGCAAGAGCACCTTGCTCAGCCTGATTGCCGGTTTCCTGCAGCCGGCGAGTGGGTCGATTCTGATAGAAAATCAGGATCATACCCGCACGCCTCCCGCGCGGCGTCCGGTTTCAATGCTGTTTCAGGAAAATAACCTGTTTACCCACCTGACGGTGCGGCAGAACATCGCGCTGGGGATGCACCCGGGCATGAAGCTCAGCGCCGCCCAGCGGCAAAAGCTCGAGACCATCGCCGCGCAGATGGGGATTGGGGATTTTATTGACCGTCTGCCCGCCGAGCTCTCCGGCGGCCAGCGCCAGCGCGTGGCGCTGGCACGCTGCCTGGTGCGCGAGCAGCCGGTGCTGCTGCTGGACGAACCGTTTTCCGCGCTCGATCCGGCGCTGCGCCAGGAGATGCTGGCGCTGGTGCAGGACGTCTGCCAGCGCCAGCAGCTCACCATGCTGATGGTGTCGCACAGCATAGAAGATGCCGCGCGGATTGCGCCGCGATCGGTAGTCGTCGCCGAGGGGCGGATTCTGTGGGATGGGAAGACGGAAGAACTGCTGAGCGGTAGAGCGGGGGCATCTTCACTGCTGGGGATTCGTGCGGTCTGATGCCCTCACCCTAGCCCTCTCCCACAGGGAGAGGGTACAAACATTAAAAACGGCAACTCTGGTTGCCGTTTTGCTTTTACCTTGTGCCGTCTGATGCCCTCACCCTGACCCTCTCCCACGGGGAGAGGGAAAAGTCCTTAACGGCTGACCACTTTCAATAAAATCTCACCATATACCGGCATCAGCGGGTGGCGAATCAGCGCGACCAGCGCGACCACGGCCACACCCAGCGTCAGCGGGGCCAGCCACAACAGGCGAGAGCGCGGAAGATAGCGCGTCAGGCGATCGACGTTCGCTTTCGCGCTGCGCCACAGCCGCCAGCACAGCCAGCCCGCCAGCCACAGCAGCACCGCCGTTCCCAGCAGCAGCCACTTAAACTCGCCGCTCTGCATACCGTCAGGAATATCAATCGCGGCCCCCGCCAGGATCCCCGGCAGGAAGTAAAACGGCGGCCAGAACACGCAGCCGATAATGTTCGGCACCACGAACTTCGCGACGGGCAGATCCAGCATCCCCGCCACCATCGGCACCAGCGGACGCGTTGGCCCAACGAAACGGCCTACCAGAATGGTGAACATGCTGTGCTGATGCAGCGCGTGCTCGGTTTTATCCAGCAGCGCCTTGTTCTTTTTCATAAACGACCAGCGGTGCAGCGGCTTCTTAAAGCGCCAGCCCAGCCAGAACGAGATCCAGTCGCCCAGCAGGCAGCCGACGATCCCGGCCATCCACGCCTGCCAGAAGTTGACCTCACCGCTGCCGATAAGCGCTCCGAGCCCCGCCATCATCACGGTGCCGGGGAGGACAAGCCCTACGAGCGCCAGTGATTCCAGAAACGCCACCAGCGCCACGGCGATGAGCGAATACATAACGGACTGGGTAATAAAATGTTCCAGCAATGCCTGCATAACGATTCCGATCGGTAAACGAATCAGCGATTCTGCTCAGCGCCCTGCGTCGCGTCAAGGCAACAATTGTCTGAATAGTTTACAGGTTGCCGGGCAGGTTCACCTGTATGTTTATTTTTCTTTACCGTTTATTCACAACCTGCGCGGAAATCACTCGGGCTGGCGCCGGTGCATTTTTTAAAGACGCGGGAGAAATAGAGTTGATCCTCAAACCCTACGTTGCGCCCCACGCTCGCAATAGGCATACGGGTGGTGCTGAGCAGCAGCTTCGCCTGGCTGATGCGCTGATCCTCCCGCCAGCTCAGCACGCTCACGCCAAGCTGCTGGCGGAATAGATGCGACAGGCGCGACGGCGACAGACAGACGTGCTGGGCAACGCTGGCGATATCAAACTGGCTATCGGCCAGGTGATCGCTGATGTACTGGCAGGCATCGCGCACGCGGTTATCCAGCGGCGGGTTCAGCGACTCGTTGATCGCCTCCATGCGCCGCAGCAGCAGCTGCTCAAGCAGGTTGATCGCCAGCAGCTCGGCGTAGCGCCCCCCCGCCTGCCCCGCCTCGATAATCTGCGCAAACAGCTCGCGAAACTGCGCCTGGTGCGCGTCGTCGGGCCGGTAAAAGCCGGTATGGGCAAAAATCGCGGGCCAGGAGAGCCACTCCTGCCAGTAGGCGCGCGGGCGGAAATAGACCCACTGGTGATACCACTCCTTCGCCTCCGGATGACGGCCATAGTGGTGGATCTCCCCCGGCGGGAACAACAGGATGTCGCCGGGGCGGCAGACAAACTGCTGGTCGCCGTTTTGAATCACCCCTTCGCCGCGCACCGTGAGATTTAAAATATAGCCCTTCATCCCCAGCGGTCGGTCGACGTAAAAATCCAGATAGCCCTCCGCCTCGATGGGCGTCAGCCCCGCGACAAGATGCGCGTTAAACGAGTAGCCAGGCAACAGGGGATCGTTTTGCGTTTCAGCCATAAATTCAGTTCTCCCGGCGGTCCCGAAGGAAACCAATTGTCCATATCGATAAAAGCAGGTTAAAAACGGCGTGGGTAAAGGTCCAAAATGGCTCGCTGCACTTTTCCCTTCACCGTGCTACCGCCTTCTCCGCGAATTTATCCTTCATCAATGGCGATTCGGCAGCAACAAAAGTGTCTATAACTACGGCAGAAATGTCCACATTGATTATTTGCACAGCGTCACACTTTCCGTTGCTACAGCAATTTAGTCCATAAGATTAGCGAATACTGCCTGACGATTTTTGCCCCCAGTCTCTAATGTTCCTCCATACCTGTTTTTTATGGAGTAACACCATGGCAATTGCGATTGGCCTCGATTTCGGCAGCGACTCGGTTCGCGCCCTGGCGGTGGAATGTTCAACCGGCCAGGAGATAGCAACCAGCGTTGAGTGGTACCCGCGCTGGCAAGAGGGGCGCTACTGCGACGGGCCAAACAACCGGTTCCGCCACCATCCGCGCGACTACATCGAGTCGATGGAAGCGGCCATCAAAACCGTACTGGCTGAACTGACCGACGCGCAGCGCGCGGAGATTGTCGGCATCGGCGTCGACAGCACCGGCTCTACCCCCGCTCCGATAGATGCCGAAGGCCGCGTGCTGGCGCTGCGCCCGGAGTTTGCCGACAACCCGAACGCCATGTTCGTGCTGTGGAAGGACCACACCGCCGTTGATGAGGCCGAAGCCATCACCCGCCTGTGCCATCAGCCAGGCAAAACGGACTACTCGCGCTATATCGGCGGCATTTACTCCAGCGAATGGTTCTGGGCCAAAATCCTGCACGTGACCCGCGCGGACGCGGCGGTAGCGCAGGCTGCGGCATCGTGGGTGGAGCTTTGCGACTGGGTCCCCGCGCTGCTTTCCGGCACCACGCGCCCGCAGGATATCCGCCGCGGCCGCTGCAGCGCCGGGCATAAATCCCTGTGGCATGAAGGCTGGGGCGGCCTGCCGCCGGCCGCCTTCTTCGATGAGCTCGACCCGATCCTCAACAACAGCCTGACCTACCCGCTGTTTACCGACACCTTCACCGCCGACGTGCCGGTGGGCACGCTCTGCGAGGAGTGGGCGACGCGCCTCGGCCTGCCGCAAAACGTAGCGATTTCCGGCGGCGCGTTCGACTGCCATATGGGCGCCGTCGGCGCGGGCGCGCAGCCCAACACGCTGGTGAAAGTTATCGGCACCTCGACCTGCGACATCCTGATAGCCGACAAGGCCAGCGTGGGCGACCGCGCGGTAAAAGGCATCTGCGGCCAGGTTGACGGCAGCGTGGTGCCGGACTTCATCGGTCTGGAAGCCGGCCAGTCCGCGTTTGGCGATATCTATGCCTGGTTTGGTCGCGTGCTGGGCTGGCCGCTGGATCGGCTGGCGGCGGCGCATCCTGAACTGAAAGCCCAGATCGACGAGAGCAAAAAGCAGCTCCTGCCGCAGCTCACGGAAGCCTGGGCGAAAAATCCGTCTCTCGACCATCTCCCGGTGGTGCTTGACTGGTTTAACGGCCGACGCACGCCGTTTGCTAACCAGCGCCTGAAGGGGGTGATCGCGGATCTCAACCTGGCGACCGACGCGCCTGCGCTGTTCGGCGGCCTGGTTGCCGCAACGGCCTTCGGCGCGCGCGCCATCATGGAGTGCTTCACCGACCAGGGCATCGACGTCAACAACGTGATGGCGCTGGGCGGCATCGCCCGTAAAAACCCGGTGATCATGCAGGCCTGCTGCGACGTGCTCAACCGTCCGCTGCAGATTGTCGCTTCCGATCAATGCTGCGCGCTGGGCGCGGCGATTTTCGCCGCCGTCGCCGCGGGCGTTCATGCAGATATCCCCACCGCGCAACAGCATATGGCCAGCGCCGTCGAAAACACGCTCCAGCCGCGTGCAGAGCAGGCCCAACGATTCGAACAACTCTATCAGCGCTACCAGCAGTGGGCGAAAAGCGCGGAACTCCACTATCTCCCTGTCGCCGCCCCGTCAAAACACACCGCGGACACGACGGCAACCCTGACCCATTAAGGACACGATGATGACCATTTTTAATAATTATGAAGTGTGGTTTGTGATTGGCAGCCAGCACCTGTACGGGCCGGAAGCGCTGCAGCAGGTGACGAAACACGCCGAGCACGTCGTTAATGCCCTCAACGCGGAAGCAAAACTGCCGTGCAGGCTGGTGCTGAAACCCCTGGGTACAACGCCGGACGAAATTACCAACATCTGCCGCGAGGCCAACTACGACGACAAATGCGCCGGGATGGTCGTGTGGCTGCACACCTTCTCCCCGGCCAAAATGTGGATCAACGGCCTGGCAATCCTCAACAAACCGCTGCTGCAGTTCCATACTCAGTTCAACGCCTCCCTGCCGTGGGACAGCATCGACATGGACTTCATGAACCTGAACCAGACCGCGCACGGCGGCCGCGAGTTCGGCTTTATCGGCGCGCGCATGCGCCAGCAGCACGCGGTGGTCACCGGCCACTGGCAGGATGGCAAGGCGCAGCAGCGTATTGGCTCGTGGATGCGTCAGGCGGTGTCTAAACAAGATACCCGCCACCTGAAGGTCGTGCGTTTCGGCGATAACATGCGTGAAGTGGCGGTCACCGACGGCGATAAAGTCGCGGCGCAGATCAAGTTCGGCTTCTCCGTCAACACCTGGGCGGTGGGCGATCTGGTGCAGGTGGTCAATGAAATCAGCGACGGCGACGTGAGCGCGCTGGTTGACGAATATGAAAGCAGCTACCGCCTGACGCCTGCGGCACAAATCCACGGCGACAAGCGCCAGAACGTGCTGGACGCGGCGCGCATCGAGCTGGGCATGAAGCGCTTCCTGGAACAGGGCGGCTTCCACGCCTTTACGACAACGTTTGAAGACCTCCACGGCCTGAAACAGCTCCCGGGCCTGGCGGTACAACGTCTGATGCAGCAGGGCTACGGCTTTGCGGGCGAAGGCGACTGGAAAACCGCCGCCCTGCTTCGCATCATGAAGGTGATGTCAACCGGTCTGCAGGGCGGCACCTCCTTTATGGAGGACTACACCTATCACTTCGAAAACGGCAACGACCTCGTGCTCGGCTCGCACATGCTGGAAGTGTGCCCGTCGATCGCCGTCGAAGAGAAGCCGATCCTCGACGTGCAGTATCTCGGCATCGGCGGCAAGGCCGATCCCGCCCGTCTGATCTTCAACACCCGCACGGGCCCGGCCATCAACGCCAGCCTGATCGATCTGGGGGATCGCTTCCGCCTGCTGGTCAACTGCGTGGATGCGGTTGAAACGCCGCACTCTCTGCCAAAACTGCCGGTCGCCAACGCCCTGTGGAAAGCGCAGCCGGATCTGGCTACCGCGTCCGAAGCCTGGATCGTCGCCGGCGGCGCGCACCATACGGTGTTCAGCCACGCGCTGGATCTGAACGACATGCGTCAGTTCGCCGAGCTGCACGATATCGAACTGACCGTGATTGATAACGACACCCGCCTGCCAGCGTTCAAAGACGCGCTGCGCTGGAACGAAGTCTATTACGGTTCGAAACGCTAAGTACGGAATGCCCGGTGGCACCGCGTTCACCGGGCAGGGAGACAACAATGTTAGACGATCTCAAACGACAGGTGCTCGAAGCCAACCTGGCGCTGCCGAAACATAACCTGGTGACGCTAACCTGGGGCAACGTCAGCGCCGTTGACCGCGAAAAAGGCGTGTTCGTGATCAAGCCTTCGGGCGTGGATTACACGGTGATGACGGCAGACGATATGGTGGTGATCAGCATCGAAACGGGTGAAGTGGTGGAAGGCAACAAAAAACCCTCCTCCGATACGCCAACCCACCGTCTGCTGTATCAGTCGTTCCCGACCATCGGCGGCATCGTGCATACCCATTCGCGTCACGCCACCATCTGGGCGCAGGCGGGCCAGTCCATTCCGGCGACCGGCACCACGCATGCGGATTACTTTTACGGCACCATTCCCTGCACGCGCTTAATGACCGAGGCGGAAATCAACGGTGAGTACGAGTGGGAAACCGGCAACGTGATTGTCGAAACCTTTGAAAAACAGGGTATCGACGCGGCGCAGATGCCTGGCGTGCTGGTGCACTCCCACGGACCGTTTGCCTGGGGCAAAAATGCGGAAGACGCGGTGCATAACGCTATCGTGCTGGAGGAAGTGGCCTATATGGGAATCTTCTGCCGCCAGCTGGCGCCGCAGCTCCCGGATATGCAGCAAACCCTGCTGGATAAGCACTACCTGCGTAAGCACGGCGCGAAGGCGTATTACGGGCAGTAATCCTTACCCCTCACCCTAACCCTCTCCCCACGGGGGAGAGGGGACTGGCCAGTGCGGTAATCAACGTTAGAGCAGGTCTGGATTTTCTCCCTCTCCCCCGTGGGGAGAGGGCGGGGTGAGGGGCCGTCGTTAACATATAACTGTATAAAACCCCAGCCAAAACCCTTTAACCAGGCTATAATCAGGCCTGGTTTGTTTTCTGGGATAACGGCGTGGCGCAAGAAGGCTTTTTACTGACCCGACACTGGCGGGACACGCCTCAGGGGACGGAAGTTGAGTTCTGGCTGGCCACGGACAGCGGCCCGCTGAACGTCACGCTGCCGCCGCAGGAATCCGTGGCGTTTATTTCTGAAGCGCACGTTGAAAAAGTGAAACAACTGCTTCGCGGGGAAAACGGCTGGCGCATTACCCCGCTCGGGCTGAAGGATTTCCACCGCCAGCCGGTCTACGGCCTGTACTGCCGCGCCCATCGCCAGCTGATGCGCTATGAAAAGCTGCTGCGCGAGGCGGGCATCACGCTTTACGAGGCGGATATTCGTCCGCCGGAACGTTTTCTGATGGAGCGGTTTATCACCGCTCCCGTCTGGGTCGATGGCGCCTTACGGAACGGCAGGCTCGTCGACGCGCGCCTGAAGCCGAACCCGCACTACCGCCCGCCGCTGAAGTGGGTCTCCCTGGATATCGAAACCACCCGCCACGGTGAACTGTATTGCATTGGCCTGGAAGGCTGCGGGCAGCGCGTTGTCTATATGCTCGGTCCGCCGAACGGCGACGCGTCACAGCTCGACTTCCAGCTGGAGTACGTCAGCAGCCGTCCGCAGCTGCTGGAGAAGCTTAACCAGTGGTTTGCCGAGCACGATCCGGACGTGCTGATCGGCTGGAACGTGGTGCAGTTTGACCTGCGCGTGCTGCAAAAACACGCCGAGCGCTATCGCATTCCGCTGATGCTGGGGCGCGGAAATAGCGAGCTGGAGTGGCGCGAGCACGGTTTCAAGAACGGCGTATTCTTTGCACAGGCCAACGGCCGCCTGATTATCGACGGCATTGAGGCCTTAAAATCCGCTTTCTGGAACTTCTCCTCTTTCGCTCTGGAAGCCGTGGCCCGGGAGCTGCTCGGCGAAGGCAAGTCCATCGACAACCCGTGGGACAGGATGGACGAAATCGACCGCCGCTTTAACGAAGATAAACCCGCGCTGGCTACCTACAACCTGAAAGACTGCGAGCTGGTGACGCAGATTTTCCATAAAACCGAAATTATGCCGTTTCTGCTGGAGCGCGCGACGGTGAACGGCCTCGCCGTCGACAGACACGGGGGATCGGTTGCCGCCTTCGGCCATCTCTATATTCCCCGCATGCATCGCGCGGGCTACGTTGCGCCTAACCTCGGCGACGTGCCGCCACAGGCCAGCCCCGGCGGGTACGTCATGGACTCCCGGCCCGGGCTATATGATTCAGTTCTGGTGCTGGACTATAAAAGCCTGTATCCGTCGATTATCCGTACCTTCCTGATAGACCCGGTAGGGCTGATTGAAGGGATGGCGCAGCCGGACGATGAGCACAGCACCGAGGGCTTCCTCGGCGCGCGCTTCTCGCGGGAAAAACACTGCCTGCCGGAAATTGTGGGCAACATCTGGCGCGGCCGCGACGAGGCGAAACGCCACGGCAACAAGCCGCTCTCGCAGGCGCTCAAGATCATTATGAACGCGTTTTACGGCGTGCTCGGCACCAGCGCCTGCCGCTTCTTCGATCCTCGCCTGGCGTCGTCTATTACCATGCGCGGACATGAAATTATGCGCCAGACCAAAGCGCTGATTGAATCTCAGGGCTACGACGTTATCTACGGCGATACCGACTCAACGTTCGTCTGGCTGAAAAGCGCGCATTCGGAAGAGGACGCCGCCCGCATTGGCAAAGCGCTGGTCGCCTACGTCAACGGCTGGTGGCGTGAAAATTTGCAAAAAGAGCGCTTAACCAGCGCGCTCGAGCTGGAGTTTGAAACCCATTTCGCCCGCTTTTTGATGCCCACCATCCGCGGCACCGACCAGGGCAGCAAGAAGCGCTACGCCGGGCTGATTCAGGAAGGCGACGCACAGCGCATGGTGTTTAAAGGCCTTGAAACGGTACGGACCGACTGGACCCCCTTGGCGCAGCAGTTTCAGCAGACGCTCTATTTACGGATTTTCCGCAACGAGCCCTATCAGGACTACGTGCGCGAAACCATCGCCAGCCTGATGGCAGGCGAGCTGGATGACCAGCTGGTGTACCGCAAGCGCCTGCGCCGTCCGCTGGCTGAGTACCAGCGTAACGTTCCGCCCCACGTGCGCGCCGCGCGGCTGGCGGATGAAGAGAACGTTAAGCGGGGCCGCGCGCCGCAGTATCAAAACCGCGGCACCATTAAATACGTCTGGACCACCAGCGGCCCGGAACCCATTGATTACCAACGCTCGCCGCTGGATTACGACCACTATCTTACGCGTCAGCTTCAGCCGGTTGCGGAGGGAATTTTGCCCTTCATGGACGACGACTTTGCTACACTAGTGACAGGGCAACTTGGCCTATTTTGACGCGTGACGAAAGCGCTGCCATCCAGTACCATAGCGCCCTTTCCATTCCCGGACCCATTTTTCGATGGCCGTCATTCTGCGACGGCGGTCGAACTATTGCCTGCAATTAAAGAGTAGAGCCGAACAACTATGCCTTTTACACTTGGTCAACGCTGGATCAGCGATACAGAAAGCGAACTTGGATTAGGAACCGTGGTGGCAGTCGATGCGCGCATGGTTACCCTCCTTTTCCCCGCCACCGGTGAAAACCGCCTGTACGCTCGCAATGACTCCCCTGTGACCCGCGTGATGTTCAATCCGGGTGACACCGTGACCAGCCACGACGGCTGGCAGCTCAAGATTGAAGACGTAAAAGAAGAGAATGGACTGCTCGCCTATATCGGGACTCGCCTCGATACCGACGAGGCCAACGTCATCCTGCGTGAAGTGCTGCTCGACAGCAAGCTGGTGTTCAGCAAGCCGCAGGACCGCCTGTTCGCCGGGCAAATTGACCGCATGGACCGCTTTTCCCTGCGCTACCGCGCGCGTAAGTTCCAGAGCGAACAGTACCGCATGCCGTGGAGCGGCCTGCGCGGCCAGCGCACCAGCCTGATCCCCCACCAGCTCAACATCGCCCATGACGTGGGCCGCCGCCACGCGCCGCGCGTGCTGCTGGCAGACGAAGTTGGCCTGGGGAAAACCATCGAAGCGGGGATGATCCTGCACCAGCAGCTGCTCTCCGGCGCGGCCGAGCGCGTGCTGATTGTGGTTCCTGAAACATTGCAGCACCAGTGGCTGGTGGAAATGCTGCGCCGCTTTAACCTGCGCTTCTCGCTGTTCGACGACGAGCGCTACGCCGAAGCCCAGCACGATGCCGATAACCCGTTCGACACCGAACAGCTGGTGATCTGCTCCCTGGACTTTGTGCGCCGCAGCAAGCAGCGCCTGGAGCACCTGTGCGACGCCGAGTGGGATCTGCTGGTCGTTGACGAAGCGCACCACCTGGTCTGGAGCGAAGATGCCCCAAGCCGCGAATACATGGCGATTGAACAGCTGGCCGAGCGCGTGCCGGGCGTCCTGCTGCTGACCGCGACGCCGGAACAGCTGGGCCTTGAAAGCCACTTCGCCCGCCTGCGCCTGCTCGACCCGAACCGCTTCCACGACTTCGCGCAGTTCGTGGAAGAACAAAATAACTACCGTCCGGTTGCCGACGCCGTCGCGCTGCTGCTGGCGGGCAACCGCCTGTCAAACGACGAGCTGAATACCCTGAGCGACCTGATCGGCGAGCAGGACATTGAGCCGCTGCTGCAGGCGGCCAACAGCGAGAGCGACAACGCGGCATCCGCGCGCAAAGAGCTGGTCGATATGCTGATGGACCGCCACGGCACCAGCCGCGTGCTGTTCCGCAACACCCGCAACGGCGTGAAGGGCTTCCCGAAACGCGAATTACACACCATCAAGCTGCCGCTGCCGACCCAGTACCAGACGGCGATTAAGGTGTCCGGCATTATGGGCGCGCGCAAGAGCGCGGAAGATCGCGCCCGCGACATGCTTTACCCGGAACAGATTTATCAGGAATTTGAAGGCGATACCGGAACATGGTGGAACTTCGACCCGCGCGTTGAGTGGCTGATGGGCTACCTGACCGCGCACCGCTCTCAGAAGGTGCTGGTGATCTGCGCCAAAGCCGCCACCGCGCTGCAGCTGGAGCAGGTTCTGCGCGAGCGTGAAGGCATTCGCGCCGCCGTGTTCCACGAAGGCATGTCCATCGTTGAGCGCGACCGCGCCGCGGCCTGGTTCAGCGAAGAGGACAGCGGCGCGCAGGTGCTGCTGTGCTCGGAGATCGGTTCCGAAGGCCGTAACTTCCAGTTCGCCAGCCACCTGGTGATGTTCGATCTGCCGTTTAACCCGGATCTGCTCGAGCAGCGCATCGGCCGTCTGGACCGTATTGGCCAGGCGCATGATATTCAGATCCACGTGCCTTACCTGGAAAAAACCGCCCAGTCCGTGCTGGTGCGCTGGTTCCACGAAGGGCTGGACGCCTTTGAGCACACCTGTCCGACGGGCCGCACCATTTACGACCAGGTGCACGGTGACCTGATTGGCTACCTGGCCGCGCCGGAAGAGACCGAAGGCTTCGACGAGCTGATTAAAGCCTGCCGTGAAAAACACGACGCGCTGAAGGCGCAGCTGGAACAGGGGCGCGACCGCCTGCTGGAGATCCACTCCAACGGCGGCGAGAAAGCGCAGGCGCTGGCGGAAAGCATCGAAGAGCAGGATGACGATACCAGCCTGATCGGCTTCTCGATGAACCTGTTCGACATCGTGGGGATCAACCAGGACGATCGCGGCGAGAACCTGATCGTCCTGACGCCGTCCGATCATATGCTGGTGCCGGATTTCCCGGGCCTGCCGGAGGACGGCTGTACCATCACCTTCGAACGCGACGTCGCGCTGTCCCGCGAAGACGCGCAGTTCATCACCTGGGAACACCCGCTGATCCGCAACGGTCTGGACCTGATCCTCTCCGGCGACACCGGCAGCAGCACGATTTCCCTGCTGAAAAACAAGGCGCTGCCGGTCGGCACGCTGCTGCTGGAGCTGATCTACGTGGTGGAAGCCCAGGCGCCGAAGCAGCTGCAGCTTAACCGCTTCCTGCCGGCGACTCCCGTGCGCCTGCTGCTCGATAAGAACGGCACCAACCTGGCGGGCCAGGTGGAGTTCGAAAGCTTTAACCGCCAGCTGAGCGCCGTGAACCGCCATACGGGCAGCAAGCTGGTCAACGCGGTTCAGCAGGACGTGCATGCCATTCTGCAGCAGGGCGAAATCCAGGCTGAGAAAGCGGCCCGCGCGCTGATCGATGCCGCGCGCGCCGAGGCCGACGAGAAGCTCTCTGCCGAGCTGTCGCGCCTGGAAGCGCTGAAGGCAGTGAACCCGAACATCCGCGACGACGAGCTGGCGGCGATTGAAAGCAACCGCCAGCAGGTGCTGGAAAGCCTGAATCAGGCGGGCTGGCGTCTGGACGCGCTGCGTCTGATCGTTGTCACGCATCAGTAAGCGGAGCGAAAAATGGTAATGGAGCCCTACAATCCGCCGATGGACCCGTGGCTGGTCATTCTGTATCAGGATGAGCACATTATGGTGGTCAACAAGCCGAGCGGCCTGCTGTCCGTGCCGGGGCGTCTGGACGAGCACAAAGACAGCGTGATGACGCGCATTCAGCGTGACTATCCGCAGGCCGAATCCGTCCATCGTCTGGATATGGCAACCAGCGGCGTGATTGTGGTGGCTTTGAATAAGGCGGCGGAGCGCGAGCTGAAGCGTCAGTTCCGCGAACGCGAGCCGAAAAAGCAGTACGTTGCGCGCGTATGGGGCCATCCACAACCCGCGGAAGGGCTGGTGGATTTGCCGCTGATCTGCGACTGGCCGAACCGGCCAAAGCAAAAGGTGTGCTATGAAACCGGCAAGGCGGCGCAAACCGAGTATGAAGTGCTGGAGTACGCGCCGGATAACACCGCGCGCGTATTGCTTAAGCCCATTACCGGGCGCTCGCACCAGCTGCGCGTGCATATGCTGGCGCTGGGCCATCCGATTTTAGGCGATCGTTTCTACGCCTCCCCGGAAGCGCTGGCCATGGCGAGCCGCCTGCAGCTTCACGCGCAGACGCTGACCGTTACGCATCCGGCCTTTGGCAATGCCATGACGTTCAAGGCGCCTGTCGACTTCTAAAAAAATGGCCCGACGCTGTCGGGCCATTGTCTATTTAAATCCTTTCTGCTCTTTGATCAGCTCATACGCTTTCTGAATTTCCTGCGCCTTCTGCTTCGCCATCTCCATCATCTCTGGCGGCAGGCCTTTCGCCACCAGCTTGTCCGGGTGGTGCTCGCTCATCAGCTTGCGGTAGGCGCGCTTGATGGTGGTAGCGTCATCCGTTGGCTTAACGCCCAGCACGTTGCAGGCATCTTCCAGCGTTGGGCCACGCTGCGCCTGCTGCCAGCCGCCGCCGGACGACTGTTGGTGCTGATAGCCGCCGCCAAACTGCGCCCCGCCCTGCATCATGCGCAGGAACTGATCGAACTGCATCCGGGAAATGCCGAGCTCTTCTGCAATCACGTACAGAACGTCGCGCTCGTTAGGGTGCAGCGAGCCGTCGGCGAACGCGGCCTGGATTTGAATCTCCAGAAACATCCGAATTAAATCAAAACGGCCAAAGCAGATGCTGCGGAACTGGCGCATTTTTTCACGCAGCGGATAGTTATCCGCTTTACCAATTCGAAACGCATTTTGCGCCGCCAGGCGCGATTCACCGTGAAGGTTCATGCGATCCATAAAAACGCTGGCGACCTGAATGTCGGCCTCGGTTACGCGGCCTTTCGATTTGGTTAAATGCCCCATCACCTCAAAGGTGGTGGAGAAAAAGAGCGACTGACGCTCGCGCTGGTTGGCAAACCAGGCCATTTTACGGCTGCGGGCCTTATCAAACATATGGCCGATAATTAGCCCAAGCACGACGCCCCAAAAGCCAGCGCCCATCACAATGGCGAACGCAACGCCGATGATTTTACCCCAATACTGCATATACTCCCCAAATAGTCATGGTCCTGGTTCGACGCAACTCCATCATTACAGTGGTCGAGCCACGGTCAATTGAGGGACATCGCCTATAATTTGCATTATCATACTCGTCATTCGATCGCGAGCCTAACACTCTGGCACGCAAACGGGCAGGATTAACGCTGGTACTGCGCTGATGAGTAAGATAGTCTCTGAGCGTTTGTAAGCCGTAGCCACTGATGACGGAACACTAAAATACAACGTATGAAAAAACGTATCCCCACCCTCCTGGCCACAATGATTGGCACCGCCCTGTATAGCCATCAGGGGCTGGCAGCCGATCTTGCCTCGCAGTGTATGCTTGGCGTCCCAAGTTACGATCGTCCTCTCGTTCAGGGCGACGCAAACGACTTGCCGGTAACCATCAACGCCGACAGTGCGAAGGGTAATTATCCTGACAATGCCACCTTTACGGGCAATGTGGATATTAACCAGGGCAACAGCCGTCTGCAGGCCGACGAAGTGCAACTCCACCAGAAGCAACCGGAAGGGGCCGCTGCGCCCGTGCGCACGGTTGATGCGCTGGGTAATGTGCACTACGACGACAATCAGGTCATCCTGAAAGGTCCGAAAGCCTGGTCAAACCTGAACACCAAAGACACCAACGTCTGGGAAGGTGATTATCAGATGGTGGGGCGCCAGGGGCGAGGTAAAGCCGACCTGATGAAACAGCGCGGTGAGAACCGCTATACGATTCTGGAAAACGGCTCGTTCACGTCCTGCCTGCCGGGGTCGAATACCTGGAGCGTCGTCGGCAGCGAAGTGATCCACGACCGTGAAGAGCAGGTTGCTGAGATCTGGAACGCACGCTTCAAACTCGGCCCGGTGCCCGTTTTCTACAGCCCTTATTTGCAGCTCCCCGTTGGCGATAAGCGTCGTTCCGGCTTCCTGATCCCGAATGCCAAATACAGCACCACGAACTACTTCGAGTTCTACCTGCCGTATTACTGGAACATCGCGCCCAACATGGACGCCACCATTACGCCGCACTATATCCACAAGCGCGGCAACGTCATGTGGGAAAACGAATTCCGTTATCTGACCCAGGCAGGCACTGGCCTGATGGAATTTGACTATCTGCCGTCCGATGACGTGTTCCAGGACGAGCATCCTAAAGACGGTGATAAGCACCGCTGGATGTACTTCTGGCAACATGCTGGCGTTCTGGACCAGGTGTGGCGCTTCAACGTGAACTACACCAAGGTCAGCGATCCTTACTACTTCAACGACTTTGACTCCAAATACGGTTCCAGTACCGACGGCTACGCCACGCAGATTTTCAGCGCGGGCTATGCGGTACAAAACTTTAACGCCACGGTATCAACCAAGCAGTTCCAGGTCTTCAACACGCAGACGTCAAGCACCTACGGCGCGGAGCCGCAGCTGGACGTTAACTGGTATCAGAACGACGTCGGTCCATTCGACACCCGCGTTTACGGCCAGGCGGTGCATTTCGTCAACACCAACTCCGATATGCCGGAAGCGACGCGTGTGCACCTCGAGCCGACCATCAGCCTGCCGATTTCCAACAACTGGGCGAGCCTGAATACCGAAGCCAAGATGATGGCGACGCACTACCAGCAGAAGAACCTGGACTGGTATAACAATCGCTATGGTACCGATCTTGAAGAGTCGGTTAACCGCGTGCTGCCGCAGTTCAAGATGGACGGCAAGCTGATTTTCGAACGCGATATGGGCCTGCTGGCGGATGGATACACCCAGACGCTTGAGCCGCGCATGCAGTATCTGTATGTGCCTTACCGCGATCAGAGCAAAATTCAGAACTACGATTCCTCTTTCCTGCAGTCGGATTACAGCGGCCTGTTCCGCGACCGCACCTACGGCGGTCTTGACCGTATTGCTTCAGCGAACCAGCTGACGACCGGGGTCACTACCCGCGTATTTGATGATGCTGCCGTTGAACGTTTTAACGTTTCCGTTGGTCAAATCTACTACTTCACCGAATCTCGTACCGGTGATGACGACATCAACTGGGAAAAAGACAACAAAACGGGGTCTCTGGTATGGGCAGGCGATACCTACTGGCGCATGACCGATCGCTGGGGTCTGCGCGGTGGTCTGCAATACGATACGCGTCTGGACAACGTGGCGACGAGCAGTGCCGCTATTGAATACCGTCGTGACGAAGACCGTATGCTGCAGCTGACCTACCGTTACGCAAGCCCGGAATACATCCAGGCGACGCTGCCAAACTACGCCAATGCCGATCAGTACAAAGAAGGCATTTCGCAGGTCGGCGGCGCGGCAAGCTGGCCAATCGCTGACCGTTGGTCGATCGTAGGAGCGTACTATTTCGATACGAACGCCAACAAGCCGGCTGACCAGATGGTGGGTCTGCAATATAACTCCTGCTGCTATGCGCTGCGCGTAGGCTACGAGCGCAAGCTGAACGGCTGGGATACACAAAACAATCAGAGCAAATACGACAACGTGATTGGCTTTAATGTTGAGCTGCGCGGCCTGAGTTCCAACTACGGCCTGGGCACGCAGCAGATGCTGCGCTCGAACATTCTGCCGTATCGCACTTCAATGTAATGTGCTTGATTTACAACGTAATCCGCTTTGCGGTTAATTGAAATGGAAAAAGTATGAAGAACTGGAAAACGCTGCTTCTCGGTGTCGCCATGGTTGCGAATACCAGCTTCGCAGCCCCCCAGGTTGTCGATAAAGTCGCGGCCGTGGTTAATAACGGCGTCGTGCTTGAAAGTGACGTTGATGGTTTGATGAAGTCGGTGAAGCTTAATTCGGGCGAATCCGGTCAACAGCTTCCGGATGACGCCACGCTGCGCCACCAGATCCTGGAACGTCTGATCATGGATCAGATTGTCCTGCAGATGGGGCAGAAAATGGGCGTGAAGATCACCGACGAGCAGCTCGATCAGGCCATTGCCAACATCGCAAAGCAAAACAACATGACCATGGATCAGATGCGTAGCCGTCTGGCCTATGACGGTCTGAACTATGGGACCTACCGTAACCAGATCCGCAAAGAGATGCTGATTTCAGAAGTGCGTAACAACGAAGTTCGTCGTCGCGTCACCATTCTGCCTCAGGAAGTCGACGCGCTGGCGAAGCAGGTGGGTAATCAGAACGATGCCAGCACCGAGCTGAACCTGAGCCACATCCTGATCCCGCTGCCGGAAAACCCAACGTCCGATCAGGCGGCCGAAGCGGAAAGCCAGGCGCGCTCTATCGTCGAGCAGGCGCGTAACGGCGGTGACTTTGGTAAGCTCGCCATTACCTACTCTGCCGACCAGCAGGCGCTGAAAGGCGGCCAGATGGGCTGGGGCCGTATTCAGGAGCTGCCGTCTATCTTTGCCCAGGCGCTGAGCACGGCGAAAAAAGGCGACATCGTCGGCCCTATTCGTTCCGGCGTGGGCTTCCACATCCTGAAGGTGAACGATCTGCGCGGTCAGAGCCAGAACATCTCCGTAACGGAAGTTCACGCTCGCCACATTCTGCTTAAGCCGTCACCGATCATGACCGACGACCAAGCGCGCGTGAAGCTGGAACAAATCGCGGCTGACATTAAGAGCGGCAAAACCTCGTTTGCCAACGCGGCTAAAGAGTTCTCACAGGATCCAGGCTCAGCTAACCAGGGCGGCGATCTGGGCTGGGCGGCAGCGGATATTTACGATCCGGCCTTCCGCGATGCGCTGATGAAGCTGAACAAAGGCCAGATGAGTGCGCCGGTTCACTCTTCCTTCGGCTGGCACCTGATCGAACTGCTGGATACCCGCAACGTGGATAAAACCGATGCGGCGCAGAAAGACAGGGCCTACCGCATGCTGTTTAACCGTAAATTCTCCGAAGAAGCGGCAACCTGGATGCAGGAACAACGCGCCAGCGCCTACGTGAAAATCCTGAGCAACTGATGAAACCGCATCGTGTTGTTATCACTCCCGGCGAGCCCGCCGGGATTGGTCCCGACCTCGTCGTCCAGCTCGCTCAGCGCGGCTGGCCGGTGGAACTGGTCGTCTGCGCGGATGCAACACTGTTACAGGACCGGGCAGCCTTGCTCGGTCTTCCTTTAACGCTAATTCCCTACGTTGAAGGTCAGACGCCCCGGCCACAGCAGGCCGGTACGCTCACGCTCCTTTCCATTCCGCTTCGTACCCCCGCTATTCCCGGCCAGCTGAGTACTGAAAACGGCCATTACGTCGTCGAAACGCTCGCCCGCGCGTGCGATGGCTGCCTGAAAGGCGAGTTTGCCGCACTTATCACCGGCCCCGTGCATAAAGGTGTGATTAACGAGGCAGGCATTCCCTTTACCGGGCACACCGAGTTCTTTGAAGAGCGCTCTCAAAGCCCGAAAGTCGTGATGATGCTGGCAACCGAGGAGATGCGCGTTGCGCTGGTAACGACCCATCTGCCGATCAAAGCGATTCCCGATGCCATCACGCCTGCGCTGCTGCGGGAGATTATCGGGATACTGCACCATGACCTGCAGACCAAGTTCGGCATTCAGCAGCCGCACGTGCTGGTCTGTGGCCTGAACCCGCACGCCGGTGAAGGTGGGCATATGGGAACGGAAGAGATCGACACGATTATCCCGGTGCTTGAAGAAATGCGCGCCAAAGGGATGAATCTTAGCGGCCCGCTGCCCGCCGATACCCTCTTCCAGCCGAAATACCTGGATAATGCCGATGCCGTGCTCGCGATGTACCACGATCAGGGCTTGCCCGTGCTAAAATACCAGGGATTTGGCCGCGGTGTGAATATCACTCTCGGTTTACCCTTTATTCGAACGTCCGTTGACCACGGTACTGCGCTGGATCTGGCAGGCAAAGGAAAAGCGGATGTCGGCAGTTTTATTACGGCGCTTAATCTCGCCATCAAAATGATTGTTAATACGCAATGACTAATCGAGTCCATCAGGGCCACTTAGCCCGTAAACGTTTCGGGCAAAACTTTCTCAACGATCAGTTCGTGATCGACAGTATTGTCTCTGCCATTAATCCGCAGAAAGGCCAGGCTATGGTTGAAATCGGCCCGGGTCTTGCCGCGCTGACCGAGCCCGTTGGCGAACGCCTTGACGCGCTGACCGTTATTGAACTGGACCGCGATTTAGCAGCACGCCTGCAAACGCATCCGTTCCTTGGCCCCAAGCTGACGATTTATCAGCAGGATGCCATGACCATGGACTTTGGCGAACTGTCAGAGAAAATGGGCCAGCCGCTGCGCGTGTTCGGCAACCTGCCGTACAACATCTCGACTCCGCTGATGTTCCACCTGTTTAGCTATACTGACGCCATTGCCGACATGCACTTCATGCTGCAAAAAGAGGTGGTGAATCGCCTGGTTGCAGGACCGAACAGTAAGGCGTATGGTCGTTTAAGCGTAATGGCACAATATTTCTGTAACGTGATCCCGGTGCTTGAAGTTCCACCGACCGCGTTTACGCCACCGCCAAAAGTAGACTCTGCGGTTGTGCGCCTCGTGCCGCACAAAACGATGCCGTACCCGGTTAAAGAGCTGCGCGTGCTGAGCCGCATCACCACTGAAGCGTTTAACCAGCGCCGTAAAACGATCCGTAACAGCCTGAGCAATTCGTTCACCGTTGAGGTATTAGCCGAGCTGGGGATTGATCCGGCAATGCGTGCGGAGAACATTTCCGTGGAGCAGTATTGCAAGCTGGCTAATTACATCAGCGACAATGCCCCGCCGAAGGAGGGTTAAGCCATGATTGATTCGCCCCGCGTCTGTGTCCATGTACAAAGCATCTATGTTGAGTCTCAGTCCTCACCGGATGAAGAACGTTTTGTCTTTGCATATACCGTGACCATTCGCAACGTGGGGCGGGTGCCCGTGCAGCTTCTCGGGCGCTACTGGCTTATCACCAACGGCAACGGCCGTGAAACAGAAGTCCAGGGCGAGGGTGTGGTCGGCGAACAGCCCCACATCGTCCCTGGCGAAGAGTACCAGTACACCAGCGGCGCGGTAATTGAAACGCCAATGGGTACCATGCAAGGCCATTATGAAATGGTCGACGTCGATGGCAATCCGTTCCGTATTGCTATTCCTGTGTTCCGTCTCGCCGTACCTACACTCATTCATTAATCTAATGTCTACATATCTGATTGGCGACGTTCACGGTTGCTACGATGAACTGATCGCATTATTAAAGCAGGTCGACTTCACGCCCGGGCAGGATACGCTCTGGCTGACGGGTGATTTAGTCGCGCGCGGCCCAGGCTCACTTGACGTGCTCCGCTACGTGAAATCTCTGGGCGACAGCGTGCGCATGGTGCTGGGTAACCACGATCTGCATCTGCTGGCCGTGTTTGCCGGGATCAGCCGCAACAAGCCGAAAGATCGTATTACGCCTCTGCTTGACGCGCCGGACGCAGACGAGCTGCTGAACTGGCTTCGCCGTCAGCCGCTGTTGCAGATCGACGAAGAGAAAAAGCTGGTAATGGCGCACGCGGGCATCACGCCGCAGTGGGATATTGAGACGGCAAAGACCTGTGCCCGTGACGCCGAGGCGGTGCTGGCAAGCGACTCCTATCCTTTCTTCCTTGATGCCATGTACGGCGATATGCCGAACAACTGGAGCGAGGATCTTAGCGGCCTGGCGCGACTGCGCTTCATCACCAACGCCTTTACGCGCATGCGCTACTGTTTCCCGAACGGTCAGCTGGATATGTACTGCAAAGATACGCCGGAGAACGCGCCCGCGCCGCTCAAGCCGTGGTTCGCCATTCCCGGGCCGGTCGCAAACGAGTACAGCATCGCGTTTGGCCATTGGGCATCGCTGGAAGGAAAAGGTACGCCGGAAGGCGTTTATGCTCTGGACACCGGCTGCTGCTGGGGCGGGGATTTAACCTGCCTGCGCTGGGAAGATCAAACGTACTTCGTGCAGCCCTCTAATCGACAGTCAGGCTTAAGTGAAGGCGAGGCGGTTGCCTCCTGAGAATAGACCTCTCCCGAAAGGGAGAGGCGTTTTAACGCTTAGCGACGTTCCAGAATCTCGAAGCAGTAGCTGTGTGAGTTCTGCGCATCCGCGTCGTGAAACTCGCTGAATACGGACTCCCACTCGTCCGGATCGTAATCCGGAAAATGCGTATCCCCTTCCACTTCCGCATCAATATGCGTCAGGTAAAGCTTCTGCGCTTTTGGCAGGAACTGTTCGTACACGCGACCGCCGCCGATCACCATGATCTCTTCGGCATCACCGCAGGCGGCAATCGCTTCATCAACGGATTTAACCCACTGAACGCGATCGTCAGTGCCCGGCTGGCTGCTGATAACGATATTCTTACGGCCCGGCAATGGACGACCAATCGACTCCCAGGTCAGGCGGCCCATCACTACCGGCTTGTTTAACGTCGTACGTTTAAACCATGCGAGATCGGCAGGCAGGTTCCACGGCATGGCATTTTCCATACCGATAACGCGGTCTACCGCCAGCGCTGCAATCAGACTGATCATTGAAAATTTCCCGGATGCAAAAAATTGCCGCCACTATACGGAAAGCTTAATCTTTCGTCGACTGGCGGCAGAGTAAAGAAACAGATATTTTTTAATATTGCTGGCAACTCCACTTCACGCGGAAGGTTTACTCTCCGGTTCGTCTTCAGGGTTGCCGGTATGCTTGCCCTCTTCCGTGCCCTGCCAGCCGTGTCGCTGCACCAGCGACAGATGATTTCGGTCCTCGTTGATGATTTCCGTCAGCATTGCGCTGGTGCGTTTAAACACCGCCGCGCGTTCCGAAGCCGTGCTTCCCGCCATTGCCACCATTTCTTCAACCATGTCGGTGTTAAAACGGCGGAACAGGTCGGCCCGCTCGCGGGCTTCATAGGCGCCCAGCCCAAGGCTTTCGAGCGCCATGCGGCCTGATTTTAGCGCGCCTTCAAACGTTTCACGCTCCGGGGCCTCAACCCCCGCCTGGCGCAGCTGAATGTAATGATCCACATCGCGCGCGCGGGAGATGATCGTCAGGTTCGGGAAGTGTTCTTTTACCAGCTCCACCATCTGCAGGCTGGTCTGCGGATCGTCGATCGCGTTGATTAACACCTCGGCCTTCGCTGCCCCGGCAGACTCCAGCAGGTCGACGCGGGTGGCATCACCGTAGAAGACCTTCATGTCGAACTTGCGCAGGGTATCAACGTGGTCGGGATCGTGATCGAGAATCACCATTTTGACGCCGCTGGAGAGCAGCAGACGGCCTGTAATCTGGCCGAAACGCCCAAAGCCCGCGATGATCACGCGCGGCTGTTCCTCGTCGATCTCATCGGCTTCACGCTCCTGACCGCTGTCGGATTTTTCAAGACGCGTCAGTAGCACCAGCAGGACCGGCGTCGCCGCCATCGACAGCGCAACCGCCAGGGTGAGCGCTTTAGCCCACTCGGGATCGAGCACGTTCGCCATTTGCGCCGCGCCAAAGACCACAAACGCAAATTCGCTTCCCTGCCCCAGCAGGACGGCAAACCAGCGGCGCTGCTTGTTGGGCACCTTCAGCGGACGGGCAATCAGCCACAGCATCCCCATTTTAATGACCAGGAATCCAACCAGCAGAATAAGTATCCTCAGCGGATGGGTGACCAGCGTACCGAAGTCGATAGACATCCCAACGCCGATGAAGAAAAGCCCGAGCAGCAGGCCTTTGAACGGTTCGATATCGCTTTCCAGCGCGTGACGGTATTCAGAGCTTGCCAACAACACGCCCGCCAGAAAGGCCCCCATCGCCATCGACAGCCCGGCCTCTTCCAGCAGCAGCCCAAAGCCGAACACCAGGAATAACGCCACGGCGCTGAATACCTCGCGCAGCCCCGAGCGCGCCACGAAGCGCAGCAGCGGACGCGTAACGTAGCGCCCCAGCAGAATGACCAGCGCCAGCGCGCCCGCCACCTTCAGGGCCGACAGCGCAAAGGCGCCCAGCGTGGTCGATGCGCCGCTGGCCGCCAGCAGCGGGATCATTGCCACCAGCGGAATGGCCGCAATATCCTGGAACAGCAGCACGGAGAAGGCGCTGCGCCCCATCTGGGAAACCGTCAGGTTGCGCTCGTTCATCGCCTGCATGGCGATGGCCGTTGAGGAGAGCGCCAGCGTCATGCCGATAAGCTCGGCGACCTTCCAGTCCATCCCCAGCAGAATACAGAAACCGCCCAACAGCAGGCCGCAGGCCAGCATCTGCAATGCCCCACCGCCAAATACCGAGGCGCGAAGCTTCCACAGGCGCTGCGGGTCCAGCTCAAGGCCAATGACAAACAGCATCAGCACCACGCCAATTTCCGCAAAATGCAGAATCGACTCGGCGTCCGTCACCAGACGGAACCCCCAGGGGCCGATCACGCATCCCGCGATCAGATAGCCCAGCACTGATCCTAGCCCCAGGCGAACCGCCACGGGTACGATCAGCGCCGCCGCGCCGAGATAAATCAGCGCCTGTATTAACGTATGGCTATCCATTGTGCGTCTCCTGCCACTCAAGTAAGCGTTTTTTGTAATGACGAGCCTGCGCCTGCAGCGTTTCATCGTCGCAGACAAAGGTGCAATGCATAGCAAAAGGCGGAACCCAGGTGAGACCACAGTAAAGCGCGGTGGCCTGCAGCGGCTGCGCCAGAACGTCAAAGCCCGGGAAGGAGCCAATCTCAAAATGGCTTTCGCCGCCGCCGGTGGTCACGGCCCACATCAGGCTTTTGCCTTTTAACGCATTGCCGTTGTGGCCGTATGCCCAGCCGTGGGAAAAGACTTTATCAATCCATAGCTTGAGCAGCGGAGGCGTACTGTACCATTGCATCGGGTGCTGCCAGACGATCAGATCGGCACGAGAAAGCGCCTCCTGCTCGGCGGCGATATCGATATTAAAATCGGGGTAAAGTTGATAAAGAGAGCGAATTTCTACGCCCTCAATCGTCCCTGCCTGCTCAAGCATCCTTTTGTTCGCATGCGAGTGATGCGGATACGGATGCGCGTAAATAATTAAAATCATAAGCGCGATGTGTTCCCTGTCCAGGTTCTCTTTGTGTCTAAGAGTGTAGACAGTTAGTCTCTTCGCTTAAAGCGCCGCGCGGCTTCATGCCCCAAAACGCCAACGGCTGGTACTGCGCCTATGGCTACCCGCTCACTCGCGCAATGTCCTTAGTAATGATCATTTGTGTGAATAGTTACACTCAAAAGATCGATAATTTATAATTTTTAAGATTTGCTAAATTTACTCTTAACCAAATCTCTATATACACAACACATTGAAAAACGAATAATTTCGAGTCATTTTCATCATTTGATAAATTTTGTCATAAATATAAATAAATGATGTCGAGCAAACTCAATCTTGAACGCGTTTCAAACAAATGGATGTGTATATGAGTAACAAATCATTTGAATTAAACAGAACAACCAAAACTCTGGCAAAACTATTTCCCGCACTTTTAGTATTGACTCCAATGATAGCTGTTGCGGGATCTATTGATCAATCAACCTCTGTACCACAAGAATTCTCTTCTGATGCCCAATATATTATTGGCAAAGATGTCACCATTACCTCTGTAGATACCACCCCGGCAGTGGCTGTTACAGGGTCCAACGTCACCGAGGCAACCAATCAGGGAAATCTTTCAGGAAAAGAAGATGCCCTTAACGTCAACACTGGCGCACAGCGCGTCGTGGTCAACAACGTTGCAGGAGCTTCTGTTTCTTCAACCACAGGTAGTGCGGTCCACGTTGTCTCCATGCTGGGCGACTTTAATAACAGCGGCAGCGTTACCGGTGCCGAAAAAGGTATTTTAGTCAGCGATAAATCCTCTGCTATTAACATTAACAATAGCAAGACCGGGAGCATTAAAGGGCAAACCGGCATCAGCTCCGCCGTGGGCATCGGCGTGAATAATGCCGGGACAATTACCGCGACCAACGGTGATGGCATCTTTTTAACGAATGGCAATACCAAGATCACTAACGCCGGTGAAATTAAGGCCAGCGCGAACGGTATTAACGTGACGGATTCAGCCAGGACGGATATAACCAACGTCGGCAAAATTGATGGCGACGCTACCGCGATTTTCTTTGGCAGCGACAAAGAAAATACGTTAACGCTGAAAACCGGCTCAATCCTGAACGGAGATGTCATTACCACCGTCTCTAAAAGCAATACTTTGGAGCTTAACGGTACCGGTAGTGAAGACAGCAACTTTATCGGCCTGAACGACGGCGACGGTTTTGCCTCCGTGACAATGGCCGGTGAAAACTGGGTGATGACCGGTGATATCGACGTGATCGGCTCCGGCGACGCCATCAAAGTGAATACCGGCAGCCTGACGCTCGGCGGCGATGTCACCAACAGCGGCAATACGCTGGTGGCGAAAAACGCCACGCTGCAGCTTGGCACCGGCAAAGGCAAGGCAACGCTGACCGGCGGCCTGACCAACAACGGCACCGTTATTTTCAACCAGGGTGAAAACTTCACCTTTGCCACCGGCATCACCGGCACCGGCAGCGTGGAAAAGGTCGATGCGAATATCCTGACGCTCACCGGTAATAACAGCTATTCCGGCGATACCGTTCTCCACGGTGGCACAACGTTAGTCGCGGAAGGGGCTACGCTGGGCGTCAAGGGCAGCAATGCGACCCTCACCGTCGAAAACGGAGCGACCTTCGCTTCCGCGGGCGAGGTGAACAACAACGCGATGATTTTAAGCGGCGGCACACTGGCAGCCTGGAACGCGATCGCTGGTAATAACGCTTCCTCGGCGGCAACGGCCGATGTCCTCAACGGTAACATGACCAATAACGGCACCCTGCTGCTGAGTGGCCAGAATAACGCCGTTGGCAACAACTACACGATCAAAGGCGACTATACCGGCGCCGCGGGCAGCACCATCGTCATGAACAGCGTAGTGGCCGACGATAGCTCAGCGACCGATCACCTGACCATCACCGGCAGCAGCTTTGGTCAATCCGGCATCAGCATCAACAATATTGGCGGCCAGGGCGCACAGACGGTTAACGGAATGGAAGTGGTAAGCGTTGGCGGAAGCTCTGATGCGAAAATGACCTTAGCCAAACCGGTTGTTGCGGGCAAATGGGAATACAGCCTGAACAAACATACCGATGGCAACTGGTATCTGGAATCCACGGCGAATGCTTCCGAAGATCCTGCTGACGATACTACCGATCCTGACAACACCAGCGGCAATACCGACGGTGGCAACGGTGGCAACGGTGGCAACGGTGGCGACACGGGTAACGGGGACAATTCGGGCGACAATAACAACGGCGGTAACACCGATAACGGCAACGGCACGGGGGGAAATACCCCATCCAACAACGGTACCAATACCGGGCCTGAAGTGCTGGCACCTGAAACCGGCGCATATCTGGGTAACTATCTGGCCGCTCAGAGCATGTTCCTGCACAAGCGTGACGATCGCGATCAGATCACCTTCCGCAACGTCGACGACCTCAACACCTGGATGTACGTGAAGGGCCGCTACCACGAAAACAACGTGGACGGTGATAAGGGCAGCTACGACACCACCACCATGACCCTTCAGGTCGGCAGTGATTTCATGAGCAAAGCCATGGAGAACGGCGTTCTCCACGCGGGCGGCATGTTCGGCGCGGGCCAGGCGAAAACCCATTCCGATGCCAAACACAACGTGCGCGACGCGCAGGGTAAAGTGGATGGCTTTAACGTAGGCCTGTATGCGACCTGGCAGGAAGACCAGAACTTGCGTCTTGGCAACTACGTTGACACCTGGGCGGCGTATAGCTGGTTCAACAACAAGGTAACCAGCGACCGCAACGATGAAAGCTACCACAGCCAGGGCTTTGCCGCGTCTGTCGAAGTGGGACATGCATGGGTTGTTGCTTCCGAGAAAGAGCGTGCCTGGAAAATCGAGCCGCAGGCGCAGGTAATCTACAGCTACCTCGATCAGGAAAACCACACCGATCGCGACGGCGTTCGCATCACCACGCTGGACAACGACGGCGTGCTCGGTCGTCTTGGCGTGAAGTCCAGCTACTTCCTGCAGAAAGACGTGAAGGCATGGCAGCCTTACGTTGCGGTTAACTGGCTGAAGGGCGCAGGTCAAAACGATCTGGCCTTTAACGGCGAAACCACCAGCAACGATACGCCTGACGATCGCGGTCAGCTAGAGCTGGGCGTCACCGGTAACCTGAACGACACCACCACCATCTCGCTGCGTGCGAGCGGTGAGTGGGGTGAAAACAGCTATGCTGCCTACGGCGGACATGTTCTGTTGAACCACCGCTGGTAATCTTTCAGTAAACAAAATGCCGTGGCCTGGGCCACGGCTTTTTTTTAGTTATCCAGCTCACCCATCGACTTGACGCGATCGCGGTTAATCTGCTCGGTCTTACCCGTCTCGGCATTTTTATACGATACCAGGCCGGTATCATCATCAACCTGCGGTTTGCCGTCGGTCACGATGGTTTTCCCGTCGGTAGTTTTCACTGCCTGGTTCGACGAGCATCCGGCAACGGTAAACATAGCTGCTGCGGCAAAAATTGAAGTCATCAGAAGTTTGTTTTTCATCGTATTCTCCCTGCTATTAGTCATTTTTTATCAGCTGAGTTAATACTGTAGTAGAAAACACCACGCTCATGGATGAATACAGAACTTTCTGAAGACACCGCAGAACGCACGTTAGCTTTTCGTCGGGAAACCGTCTTTGTACATGACCGTCTGCACAACCTTACCGCTTGCGTCGTAGGTTTTCGCCTCGCCGTTCGCGACGCTCGCTTTGAAGGTAATTGTCGAGCGCAGCTTGCCCTCCTGGGTATAGCCCTGCGACAGCCCCTCGGCTTTACAGTTCACCAGCGGGGTATGGCTTCTCAATACGCCGTTAGGATAGTAAATATCGATGAACTCATTGAAACAGCGGTCTTTAACGACGGTTTCAAACTTCTTGTTGCCGTTGTCGTACTTCTCCACCAGCTTTCCTTCCGGCACTGTATCAGCAACCTTAACTTCAGGCGTGGTGAGCTTTTTTTGCGGATGAAGGTCGTCCTGAAGTCCTTTAGCGTAATCAGGCGTCATCCCCATTTTATCAATCGTGTTGGTGACGGATGAGGAAAAATCAGCGCAGCCAGACAGCAGCACCACCAGAGAGACCAGCGTAATGGAACGAATCACATGCAGCTCCTTTTTAGTTTGTGGGCTTAACATGCGTTCAGGAGAGGGATGGCGCAACCGCCAAAATTGGTCGGGTAGCTGAAAAAAAACCCGCCGAAGCGGGTTGTGAGAGAATTCCGAAGCTTACTTCGTAATCTGCGCGTGCATTTCCTGGACTGAAATCACCTTCTCGGTGGCATCCGCATTCAGCGCCATCGCCGTTGCGAAACCGCCGTTCAGGGTGGTGTCGTAGTGCACTTTGTACTGCAGCGCGCTGCGGCGAATCAGCTTGGAGTCTTCAATCGCCTGGCGGCCCGCGGTGGTGTTGATGATGTAGGTATATTCGCCATTCTTGATACGGTCCTGAATGTGCGGGCGACCTTCATGCACCTTGTTCACCAGGCGCGGGTTAATTCCCGCTTCGCCCAGCACAATCGCCGTGCCGTGGGTTGCGTCCAGCTCGAAGCCCTGTTTCAGCAGCTTGGCGGCCAGGTCAACCACGCGCTCTTTGTCGCCTTCGCGAACGGAGAGCAGCGCACGGCCCGATTTTCTCATGGTGGAGCTACTGCCCAGCTGCGCCTTCGCGAACGCTTCTGCGAAGGTGCGGCCCACGCCCATCACCTCCCCGGTAGAGCGCATTTCTGGCCCCAACAGCGGGTCAACGCCCGGGAACTTGTTGAACGGCAGCACCACTTCTTTCACCGAGTAGTACGGTGGGATGATTTCTTTAGTCACGCCCTGCTGAGCGAGCGTCTGACCCGCCATCACGCGCGCCGCCACTTTTGCCAGCGGCACGCCGGTGGCTTTGGAGACAAACGGCACGGTTCGCGCCGCGCGCGGGTTGACTTCAATCAGGTAGACTTCGTTGTCTTTCACCGCGAACTGGACGTTCATCAGGCCGCGAACCTGCAGCTCAAAGGCCAGCTTCTGCACCTGCTGGCGCATCACGTCCTGGATTTCCTGGCTCAGCGTGTACGCTGGCAGAGAACAGGCGGAGTCGCCGGAGTGAACGCCCGCCTGCTCGATATGCTCCATGATGCCGCCAATCAGCACCGTTTCGCCGTCGCAGATGGCGTCCACGTCCACTTCAACCGCATCGTCGAGGAAGCGGTCCAGCAGCACTGGCGCATCGTTGGAGACGCTCACCGCGGTCTGGAAGTAGCGCTTAAGGTCGGCTTCGTCGTAAACGATTTCCATCGCGCGGCCGCCCAGCACGTAGGATGGGCGCACCACCAGCGGATAGCCAATCTCTTTCGCTTTCTCAACGGCCATCTCAATGGCGGTGACGGTGGCGTTGGCAGGCTGTTTCAGCTTCAGGCGGTCAACCGCCTGCTGGAAACGCTCGCGGTCTTCGGCGCGGTCAATCGCGTCCGGGCTGGTACCGATAACCGGTACGCCTGCCGCTTCCAGCGCGCGCGCCAGCTTCAGCGGAGTCTGGCCGCCGTACTGCACGATTACGCCTTTTGGCTTCTCGATGCGCACGATTTCCAGCACGTCTTCCAGAGTAACCGGCTCGAAGTAGAGGCGGTCGGAGGTGTCGTAGTCGGTCGAGACGGTTTCCGGGTTACAGTTGACCATGATGGTCTCGTAACCGTCTTCGCGCAGCGCCAGCGAGGCGTGGACGCAGCAGTAGTCGAACTCGATGCCCTGGCCGATACGGTTTGGACCGCCGCCCAGCACCATAATTTTGTCACGGTCGACGGACGGGTTCGCTTCGCACTCGTCTTCATAGGTGGAGTACATGTACGCGGTGTCGGTTGAGAACTCCGCCGCGCAGGTATCCACGCGCTTGTAGACCGGGTGCAGGTCATACTGGTCGCGCAGCTTGCGGATTTCCGCTTCGCGCACGCCTGCAAGCTTAGCCAGACGCGCATCGGCGAAGCCTTTACGCTTCAGCACGCGCAGGAAGTCAGCGTCCAGGCCGTTGATGCCCAGGTCCGCCACTTTTTCTTCCAGACGCACCAGCTCTTCAATCTGCACCAGGAACCAGCGGTCAATGTTGGTCAGGTTGAACACGCCGTCTACGGACAGGCCCGCGCGGAAGGCATCGGCGATGTACCAGATACGCTCTGCGCCCGCATCCTTCAGCTCGCGGCGGATTTTGGTCAGCGCTTCCGGGTCGTCCAGGCTCACTTTCGGGTCAAAGCCGGTCGCGCCCACTTCCAGGCCGCGCAGCGCTTTCTGCAGGGATTCCTGCTGCGTGCGGCCAATCGCCATCACTTCACCAACGGACTTCATCTGGGTGGTCAGACGGTCGTTCGCACCGGCGAATTTCTCGAAGTTAAAGCGTGGAATTTTGGTCACAACGTAGTCGATGGACGGCTCGAAGGACGCAGGCGTGCGGCCACCGGTGATGTCATTCATCAGCTCGTCAAGGGTGTAACCGACCGCCAGCTTCGCCGCCACTTTGGCAATCGGGAAGCCGGTCGCTTTTGACGCCAGCGCGGAGGAGCGCGATACGCGCGGGTTCATTTCGATAACGATCAGGCGGCCGGTTTTCGGGTTCACCGAGAACTGAACGTTGGAGCCGCCGGTTTCCACGCCGATTTCACGCAGTACCGCCATCGAGGCGTTACGCATGATTTGATACTCTTTGTCGGTCAGGGTCTGGGCTGGCGCAACGGTGATGGAGTCGCCGGTGTGGATACCCATCGCGTCGAAGTTTTCGATGGAGCAGACGATGATGCAGTTGTCGTTTTTATCACGCACCACTTCCATCTCGTACTCTTTCCAGCCAATCAGCGACTCGTCAATCAGCAGCTCTTTGGTTGGGGAGAGATCCAGACCGCGCTCGCAAATCTCTTCGAACTCTTCACGGTTATACGCAATACCGCCACCGGTGCCGCCCATGGTGAAGGACGGACGGATGATGCACGGATAGCCCACGTCAGCCGCAACGGCCAGCGCTTCTTCCATATTGTGTGCAATACCGGAACGCGCTGTGTCGAGGCCGATTTTCTTCATCGCCACGTCGAAGCGGCGACGGTCTTCGGCTTTATCAATCGCGTCGGCGGTCGCGCCGATCATGGTCACGCCGAACTCTTCCAGCACGCCCTGACGCTCAAGCTCCAGCGCGCAGTTCAGCGCCGTCTGGCCGCCCATGGTTGGCAGCACCGCGTCCGGACGCTCTTTCTCGATAATCTTGCGCACTACTTCCCAGTGAATCGGCTCGATGTAGGTCGCATCGGCCATTTCCGGATCGGTCATGATGGTCGCCGGGTTGGAGTTCACCAGGATAACGCGGTAACCCTCTTCGCGCAGGGCTTTACACGCCTGCGCGCCGGAGTAGTCAAATTCGCAGGCCTGGCCGATAACAATCGGGCCAGCGCCGAGGATCAGGATGCTTTTTATGTCTGTACGTTTTGGCATGGTCTTCTCAGCTCCTGATTATTTAGCGGTCTTACGGTATTGCTCAATAAGTTCGATGAAGTGATCGAACAGCGGTGCAGCATCGTGCGGGCCCGGGCTGGCTTCAGGGTGCCCCTGGAAGCTGAAAGCGGGTTTGTCGGTACGGTGGATACCCTGAAGGGTGCCATCGAACAGCGACTTGTGGGTCACGCGCAACGTCGCTGGCAGCGTCGCTTCATCAACGGCGAAGCCGTGGTTCTGCGCGGTAATCATCACCACGTTGTTATCGATGTCTTTTACCGGGTGGTTACCACCGTGGTGACCAAACTTCATCTTGATAGTTTTCGCACCGCTCGCCAGCGCCAGCAGCTGATGGCCGAGGCAGATACCGAATACCGGCACCTCGGTCTGGAGGAATTTTTCAATCGCATCGATGGCATAATCGCACGGTGCCGGGTCGCCTGGACCGTTTGACAGGAAGATCCCGTCCGGATTCATTTTCAACACCTCTTCGGCAGAGGTCTGTGCCGGCACCACCGTCAGGCGGCAGCCGCGGTCAACCAGCATGCGCAGGATGTTGCGCTTGGCACCGAAATCATACGCAACAACGTGGAACGGCAGCTCGCTCTCGGTCTTCGCTTCCGGCAGGTCGCCTTCCAGCGTCCAGCTTCCCTGCGTCCAGCTGTAGGCTTCTGATGTGGTCACTTCTTTTGCCAGGTCCATACCGTTCAGGCCCGGGAAGGCCTTCGCCTTTTCCAGCGCCAGCGCTGCATCGAGGTTATCACCCGCGATAATGCAGCCGTTCTGTGCGCCCTTCTCGCGCAGCAGGCGCGTCAGCTTACGGGTATCGATATCGGCAATCGCCACGATGTTATGGCGCTTCAGGTAGGAAGAGAGGTCTTCAGTATTGCGGAAGTTGCTGGCAATCAGCGGCAGGTCGCGGATGACCAGGCCTTGTGCATGTACCTGGGAAGATTCTTCGTCAGCAGCATTGGTGCCGACATTGCCGATATGGGGATAAGTAAGAGTAACGATTTGGCGAGAATAGGAAGGATCAGTGAGGATTTCTTGATAACCGGTCATTGAAGTATTGAAAACGACTTCCCCAACCGCCGAACCCGTTGCCCCTATGGCCCGACCGATAAACTGGGTTCCGTCTTCCAGAACCAATAGCGCTGACTTAATCAAAACACCCTCCAGAGAATATTCACTCACTTTATTTGCATATTAATTCATAACGACGCTATGAAGCAATGCAAATATGTTGCCAGCGGATTTTTGGCAAACGGCGGCATTCTGGGGATTTGGTCGGTAAAAGTCAACCCAAAACGGATGTTTTGCTTATTCTTTTGCAGGGCTTGACGCCATATGACAGGTTAAGCGGCAAAAAGATCAGGTAAATAGGCCTAGGAAACGCTTGCGCGGCAAGTTTAATAAAAAAATTTAGGTCGGGGTGATAAAAAGTGGACCGGATGGTCAAAATTTACAATTTAATAACCAATCAGACGGGTAAAACATTCTATTTTGACGACTTCAATCAATAAAACGACTCAGCCAGCCAAAATAAAAGGGCAATAAAATATTGCCCTATGCAATCAAGTCATTACGACTGCAATAACCACATCACGAAGGGTAAAAAGAGCTATAAACTGTTAAGTTCTAACACGTCTCGCATATCGAAAAGACCCTTTTTCTTGCCTTTCAGCCACAGAGCGGAACGAACGGCACCGTTGGCGAAGGTCATACGGCTGGAAGCTTTATGCGTGATCTCCACGCGTTCACCGATATCGGCGAACATCGCGGTATGTTCACCGACGATGTCTCCCGCGCGAACGGTCGCAAAGCCGATGGTTCCAGGAACACGCTCACCGGTGTGTCCTTCACGAGAATAGACGGCAATGTCTTTTAAATCCTTGTCCATCGCCTGCGCAATGGCTTCGCCCATCGCCAGCGCCGTGCCGGACGGCGCGTCGACCTTGTAGCGGTGGTGCGCTTCGACAATCTCGATGTCGGTATAGTCGCCCATCACCTTAGCCGCCTTCTCCAGCAGCTTCAGCATGACGTTAACGCCGACGCTAAAGTTCGCGGCAAAGACAATCGCAATCTCCTTTGCGGCGTCCTGAATCGCCTGCTTGCCAGCGTCATCAAAACCGGTAGTACCAATTACCATCCCTTTACCGTGCTCGCGGCAAAATGCCAGATGGTTCAGCGTGCCTTCAGGGCGCGTAAAATCAATAAAGACGTCAAAATCATTCTTAACCGCGTCCAGGCTACTTTGTACGGTCACACCCGTCTGGCCTGCTCCCGCGAGCTCGCCCGCATCCGTACCCAGAAGCGATGAGCCTTCGCGCTCCAGCGCCGCGCCAAGCGCCACGCCATCCATCTGCAGCGCCGCCTGAATCAGCTGACGGCCCATACGTCCGCCCGCGCCCGCAATGGCGACGCGGATCTGTGCATCATGCATAGTTATTCTCTTACGTTAAAATGATGTAAATCGTTTTCAGAGTAACCAGCCCTCGCGAAGGCTGCCACTAAAAACGCCCATAATTAGAAATTAATGTGAAACCGCAGTCGATATCAGTAAAAGGCATACTAACTGAAACCGCATGATTCTCTGATCACCAGGGCAGGCGGCAGGATGATACGTTTCGGCGGCTCATTATTGCCCTGAATTCGGCTGTAGAGCAGCTCTCCGGCTTTACGACCTATCTCCTTTGCCGCCACCGATACGGTGGTGAGCGCAGGCTGGACCAGCGCCGCCTCGGTGATATCGTCAAACCCCACCAGGGCAAAATCACGCCCGACCTCGCGCCCCATTTTACGCAGCGCCTGCATCACGCCGAGCGCGACGATGTCCTGATAACAGACCGCGGCGGTGATCGCCGGGAACTTGCTGAACAAACTCTCCGCTACCCGCGCGCCGTCGCTTTGGCTCGCCAGGCTGGGGACAATCCATCGCGGGTCCGCTGAAAGACCTTTTTCGAGCAGCTTACTGGTAAAACCGCCAATACGCTGGGCACGCGTACCGGAACTCTGGCTCCCGCCGATAAAGGCAATATGCCGGTGTCCCAGGGCGAGCAGATGCGCGGTCGCCATCTGGGTGCCAAGAAAGTTGTCGGTACCGACAAAGTCGAAATCAGGATCGTTAACGGGCCGCACCACCATGATGGCGGGAATATTGCGGCGCTTGAGGCTGTCAAAAAACGTCTGTGGCGTTTCGCGGGCCGCGCACAGCACCATACCGCACGCGTTGTTACGCATCAGCGAATCAACGAACTTTTGCTGTCGCTCGCCGGACTCTTCGCTATTCGCCAGAAACAGCAGCATCTCATGGCGCTCGATCTCATGACTTAGCCCCGCCGTCATCTCGCCGTAAAAGGGGTTAGTAATATCGTGCAGAAGCAGCCCGACCTGGTTGCTGCTGCGGTTTCGAAGATTCGCCGCCGTCTGGTTATAAACATAACCCGCGTCGTCCAGCGCTTTTAATACTCTTTCACGGGTGGCTTGCGAGATCCGCCCCCGGTTTCGCAAGACCATCGACACCGTGGCGGTCGACACGCCTGCTCGTTCAGCGACCTGCGCCAGCGTTACAGTTGTCATTGTTCCTCCCTTATCCTTCAAAGATTAATCGAATAACCTGATTTTTGTCTAATTCCCTGTGAAGCGGTTCACACTCCCCGCCATAAAACCGCCTTTCCTCGCCGTTTTGCCAGGTTAATCGCGTTAACCACTCTTCCATCGTAAGGTTAATCGATTAATCTTATTTTAACGACAACGGAGTGAAACAATGACCTATCCCCCTTATAACAAACATCCTGAAGTCTCTGTTCGGGGCTTTGACGCTCACGCATGGCGTGGGTGGCACGACATTATTACGACGCTTAACGCCGGGGTCCTGACGTCCCGGAAAACCGTGCTGGTTATTGATTGCTATCCCGGCGTCCGACTGGCTGAGCTGGAGCGTAATGTGCTTGCCCGGTTCGGCGACGCGGTGCGGATAAACGTCGAAACGGCCCGCCGCGACGAGCAAACGCTTAGCGAGATGCTGGCCCGCAACCTGACGGATGACCGCGTGTTTGGCGTACTCTCCTGCCACCAGCTCGCCGAGTTTTTTGATGCCGAAGCATTAACGGCCCTGCAAAAGCAGGTGGCCGAGGCGGCGGGACTGGTGATTGTGTATGGCTCCGGTGCCGCTCTGGTCCATCCGGGGGATGTGCTGGTGTACGCCGATATGCCGCGCTGGGAAATTCAGCAGCGCATGCGCGCAGGCGAGCTGGGCAACTGGGGCGTTGAAAACCTCACTGAAGATATGCTGCGCCGGTATAAACGCGCCTTTTTCGTTGAGTGGCGCGTCTTTGACCGACACAAAACGCCGCTGCTTAAGCGGTGTGATTTCCTGCTTGATACCACCCAGGCCGACGCACCGGCCATGGTCAGCGGCGAGGCGCTTCGCGCGGGGCTTAAGCAGACCACACGGCAGCCGTTCCGCGTTGTTCCCTTCTTTGATCCCGGCGTCTGGGGCGGCCAGTGGATGAAACAACGATTCGATCTCGATCCAGCGAAGCCTAACTACGCATGGTGTTTTGACTGCGTGCCCGAGGAAAACAGCCTGATGATGCGGTTTGGCGACGTTCGGATCGAGATCCCCTCCATTGATGTCGTTCTGTTGCAACCGCGCGCGCTGCTGGGCGAAAAGGTTCACGCTCGCTTCGGGGCCGAGTTCCCCATCCGCTTTGATTTTCTTGATACCGTCGGGGGGCAGAATCTGAGTTTTCAGGTGCATCCGCTGACGGAGTACATTCAGCAGCAGTTTGGCATGCATTACACCCAGGATGAGAGCTACTACATCCTCGACGCCGAGCCGGGGGCCGTGGTCTATCTCGGCACCCAAACAGGCACCCGGCCTGAGGCGATGATGGACGATCTGCGCCAGGCCGCGCGGGGCGAAAAGCCGTTCGACGATGCACGCTTTGTGAATCAAATCCCCGCCAAAAAACACGATCACTTTCTCATCCCGGCCGGAACCGTACATTGTTCAGGTGCCGGCACCATGGTGCTTGAGATCAGCGCCACCCCTTACATTTTCACCTTTAAGCTCTGGGACTGGGGCCGCCTGGGTCTTGATGGCTTACCGCGCCCGGTTCACCTCGATCACGGCGAGCAGGTCATCGACTGGCAGCGCGACACCCAATGGGTAAATGACAACCTGGTCAACCGTATTGAACCGGTGGCGGAGGGTGACGGCTGGCGTGAAGAACGTACCGGCCTGCACGAACGTGAGTTTATTGAAACACGCCGCCACTGGTTTAGCGGCCCGGTCGTTCACCACACCGAAGGCGGCGTCAACGTGCTTAATCTGGTTGAGGGCGACGAAGCGCGCGTCGACAGCCCGAGCGGCGCGTTTGAGCCTTTCGTCGTGCACTACGCAGAGACGTTCATCATTCCTGCCGACGTAGGAGAATATCGAATCACGCCGTGGGGCAAAGGCGCAGGCCAACAGCTCGCCACCGTTAAAGCCTGGGTCAGGGGGTAAGCATGATTAACATCATTGTGGCCTCCCACGGGCCGATGGCAAAGGCGATGCTCGACAGCGCCCGCATGGTTTACGGCGATCTGCCCTACTGCTATGCCGTTACGCTCACCGGTGAGACGGGAATTGAAGGCTTTAAGCAGGACTTTGCCCGCGTGCTGGCTCAGGCCTCACAACGCGCAGAGGGTGTACTGGTGCTGTGCGATATGCAAAGCGGCACGCCGTGGAACGTCGCCAGCAGCGCCGCCTTTTCGCCAGACGCCACGCCGCCGGTGGCGGTGCTGGGCGGGGTTAATCTGCCGATGCTGCTGCAAACCGATGAGATCCACGCGCTTGCCGACGTGAACGCCGCGGCCAGCCTGCTGCTGGCGCTCACCCAACCCACGCTGGTGGTAGCTGCTCCCGCTTCTGCCGTGCAATCAGACGACTTTTGAGGACTCCACAATGAGCATTTCTTTTGTACGCATCGATGACCGCGTGATCCACGGGCAGCTCATCACACGCTGGGCCAAAGAGCTGCCCTGCGACGGTATCGTGGCCATTGACGACGCCGTGGCGGCCGATCCCCTTCTCTCTTCCGTCATGAAAGGTGCCGTCTCCGACACCAAAGTCTGGCTTTTTGATACCGCAACGGCGATTCAAAAATTGCCGAAGGTCATCGCCAGCGACAAGCGCTATTTCGTTATCGGCAAATCGCCCCTCACCCTGCAGCGCATTGAACAGGCCGGTATCAGCCTGAAAAACAGCAACGGCAAAATCAACGTTGGCCCGATGAGCGCCCGCGCGGAGACCACCACCATTGGCCCGAACCAGTCGGTCAACGCAGAGGAGATCGCGGCGTTTGACTGGCTTAACGCTCAGGGGCATCTCATTGAATTTCGTCTGGTACCGGATGCCAGCAGCTACAGCTGGCAGGATGCCCGGCAAAAGCTGAAATAAGGAGCGAATGATGATTATCGAAGCGGCATTAATTGGCGTGCTCTGTTATCTGGGCGCGCTGAGCAGCCCCTGGCTGCTGGGCCTGACCGGCGGCTGGTATCTGATCACCCGCCCGCTGGTGTCAGGCATGCTGGTGGGCATTATCCTTGGCGATATCAAGACCGGGATCATGATTGGCGTGGCGGTGCAGGCGGTTTATATCGCCATGGTGACGCCGGGCGGGTCGATGCCCGCCGACCTTAACTTTGTCGCCTATCCGGCCATTGCGCTGGGCATTCTGTCGGGTAAAGGCCCGGAAGTCGCGGTGGCGCTGGCGGCCACAATCGGCATTGCCGGGACCATTCTGTTTAATATGATGATGGTGCTGAACTCCTTCTGGAACCATCGCGCGGATAACGCCCTGGAGCGCGGCGACGAGCGGGGGATCTATCTGAACAGCGCCATCTGGCCCCAGGCGACCAACTTTATTCTGCGTTTTGTCCCGACGTTCATTGCCGTCTTCTTCGGCGCGCAGTACATCAGCGGCATCATGGATAGCCTGCCGGCCGTGGTGCTGTCCACCATGAACGTTTTAGGTGGGATCTTGCCCGCCGTCGGCATCGCTATCCTGCTCAAGCAGATCATCAAAGACTACAGCATGCTGATCTACTTTCTGGTGGGCTTCGTCTGCATCGTTTTCCTGAAGCTCAACATGGTTGCGCTGGTCATCGTTGGCGCGCTGCTGGCGCTGATCCACTATAACTACAAACCGGAATCCGCAAAGGCCGTCGCCTCTGCGCCGGTCGTCGATGACGAGGACGAATTCTGATGGAAGAACGTAAACTGACCCGTAAGGATCTGCGCCGCTGCTGGCGGGCATGGATGATGCACAACCTGTCGTCGATGAGCTTTGAGCGCCTTGAGTCGTTTGGATTCTGCCTGAGCATGCTGCCGGTCGCCAAAAAGCTCTACCCGGATGCCGACCAGCGGCGGGAAATGCTGCGTCGCCACGCCTCTTTCTACAATACCGAGCCGCAGATTGGCGCCATTGTGAACGGGATGGCGCTGGGTCTTGAAGAGAAAAAGGCCAACGGTGAGCCTATCGATGGTGAGACGATCAATACCCTCAAGGTTGGCCTGATGGGGCCGATCGCCGGGATCGGCGATTCGATGATTCCCGGCATGTTGATCCCTATTCTGCTCAGCATCGGTATGGCGCTGGCGGCAGGCGGTAACGCCCTGGGACCGTTGTTCTACATCGTGGCCTGGCTCGCCATTATCATACCTGGCTCCTGGTTCTTATTCCTGAAGGGTTACCAGATGGGATCCGGCTCTGTTGAAATGCTGGTGAGCAGCAAATCGACCCGCCTGCGCGAAGCGCTGTCCCTGCTGGGTGTTTTTGTGATGGGCGGCGTCGCGGCAAGCTATGTGAAGCTCGGCACCGGGCTGGAGTTCATCACCAAAGATGGGGTTAACATTCATGTTCAGCAGATGCTCGACGGGATTTTCCCGCAGCTGCTGCCGCTGGTGGTGGTTCTGAGCACCTGGTACCTGATGGCGAAACGCGGTGTCTCACCGGTGAAGGCGATGTTACTTCTGCTGGTGCTGGCCGCCGCTGGCGTGGCGTCGGGGCTTTTCGCCGGATAATGCCTGTGATAACCGGGGCCAGCTGGCCCCGGTTTTTTTATGGGTGAAAATTGTGCCACAGCGCGGCGACTTTATCGGGCCGGGAAATAAACTGAAAGCGCGCCGGATCGGCAATAAACTGCTGGTAGATAGGCTCTGCGGTGATGCCAAACTCGTCATACCGCCGCGGCGTGATGACCTGTAACCGTCCCGGCGCATAGCGCGGGTTATGCTGCCAGACGACCTGCCGGTCCTGCATCAGCGGATACCAGGCCAGCCCTTTATGGGCCCGCACGGCCTCGTACTCAAAGCCATATTCCCGGTCGCACCAGGCGCCAAACGTCAGCGGAACATCCGGATCGGCGGAGAGCGTGGCATGACCCCAGCCCGGTGGAACCAGCACTTTCTCACCTTCGTTAGCGATCGCGGCAAAGCAGCGGCCCGGATCGTTTTCAACCCGCTCCTGCATATAAATAATGGCGGTCCCCTGCCAGATTTCATACAGCTCTGGCGGCGACCAGCCGCTATGCAGGCTGATGCGATGAACATGCCCCTGGCTGCGCACGGGCTCGTCGCCAAGCTGTCCGGCGGCATAGGTCACCACGCCAAACAGCAGCATCCGTTTGCTCAGCTCATCCCTGTCCTGCATTCGCGCCACGTCCATCGCAATAGCGTACACCTCTTCCGGCCCCTGACAGTCCGGATCGCGCAGCGACGAGCGGATCTGATCCAGACGGCGGATCTCCGGCATCGGGCCTGTGACCTCTTCTCCGTATGAAAAGCCGAGCGGCCGATGATGTATCTGCATATCCAGCCCGTAATTAGCCATGCTGCACCTCACGCACGAGGATGTCGCCGTCCACCTCCGTTACCCTCAGCGCAAAACCCTGCTGAAGAGCCGCGTAATCATGCCCGGCGACTGTCGGCCAGACCGCCAGCGCGGAGAGTATCTCCGTGCCGGTGTTAATCAGACGATGTGCGGTAAAGCCGGGAATGACATGTACCGAACCGGCGTTCACGGATTCGAGCCACGCCTTGCCGTTCTCTGATTGCAGCAGCAATAATCCCGTCCCGCGCAGCCCGAGGTAGACTTCCCCCTGCTCCCGGCGCGCGTGGAAGTGGCCGCGGGTCATAAAGAATTCATTGCCGACTTTTCCGGGCTGAAGATGGGTTACGCCAGTGAACAGGCTGCCTTCGACCGTCTTACCGTCGAGGATTTCAACATCGTAAACGGGCCGTTGCGGGTCGCCGTTCTGCCAGCCGTCAGTGCAGGCAAACACGCCCGCCAGATCGGCAATGCGCGTCGTTTTACGCAGGATATGACCCTGCGCGAACGCGCCGGTCAGCCAGTCCACCTGCGGTGGCTGGGTAATGTCAGGTTTCATATGTGTCTCCGGCCCGAGGAGAACAGCCTGAAAAGCATAGCAGATTAATCGATTAACCTTGTGATGCCGTGCCGGAATTGCGCCGTGGATCAAAAAAGCCAGGCACGGTGCCTGGCTTTGCATTCATTAAAATTCAGTTACTCGACTTCGCGCGCATCGATACGCAGCTCTTTCGGCACTTCGAAGACGATGTTCTCTTCGCGTCCTTCCAGGGGTATGGCATCACCGCCGCCCAGCTCCTGGAGGCGACTAATCACGTTCTGCACCAGGATATCCGGCGCGGAAGCCCCCGCCGTGACGCCGACGCAGGCGACGTTCTTCACCCACGACTCCTGAATATCCGTTGCATCATCAATCAGGAATGCGGATTTCCCCATCCGCTGCGCCAGCTCGGCCAGACGGTTAGAGTTAGAGGAGTTTTTCGAGCCGACCACCAGCACCACGTCCGCCTGCTCAGCCAGCGCGCGCACCGCTTCCTGACGGTTGGTAGTGGCGTAGCAGATATCATCTTTACGCGGCCCGACGATCTTCGGGAAACGCTGGCGCAGCGCGTCAATCACGTCTGAGGTGTCGTCCACGGAGAGCGTCGTCTGGGTCATAAACGACAGGCGCGCGTCGTTTTTCACGTTCAGCTTCAGCACATCTTCCGGCGACTCGACCAGGTACATGCCCCCTTCCGGGTTGCTGTACTGCCCCATCGTCCCTTCCACTTCCGGATGACCCGCGTGACCAATCAGAATCGATTCTTCGCCACGGCGGCTGGCGCGCGCCACTTCCATATGCACTTTAGTGACCAGCGGACAGGTGGCGTCAAACACCGTGAGGTCGCGGCTTTTCGCTTCGTTACGGACCGCCTGAGACACGCCGTGCGCGGAGAAAATCAGGATCGCGCCGTCCGGCACTTCGCTGATCTGCTCGATAAAGATCGCGCCACGCTCGCGCAGGCTGTCGACCACGTAGCGGTTGTGCACCACTTCGTGACGCACGTAAATCGGCGCGCCGTAAATCTCCAGCGCGTTTTCAACAATGCTGATAGCGCGGTCTACACCGGCGCAAAAGCCGCGCGGGTTAGCCAACAGGATCTGCATTTCAGGCCTCCAGCGCTGGGTCAATCTCCAGCACTTCAATATCAAAATGGACGGTACGCCCGGCAAGCGGATGGTTGAAATCAACGGTAATGGAATCGCCGTTAACTTCGCGGATCACGCCAGGCATTTCGCTGCCGTCCATAGCGGTAAAGAGCATAATCGCGCCGATTTCCGGCTCGCCCGCGTCCATAAATTCACGGCGCGAGAAATACTGGATCAGGTCAGGGCTTGGCACGCCAAACGCCGCATCCGGCTCAAGCGAGAATGCCTTCTTCTCGCCCTCTTTCAGGCCCAGAAGCTGCTGCTCAAGGCCTTCAGACAGGGAAGTATCGCCAAGACGGAACAGGGCCGGTTTGCCGTTGTTGCGGGTGGATTCAGCCGTGGAGCCATCATCCAGCTTCAGCGTGAAGTGAACGAGAACCGCGCTGTTGCTCTGTACGGATTTAGACATGCAAATTGCTCGCTTGTTTTGCCCGGTGGCATTACACCACCGGGCGGGTGTGTTACGCCTGCTCTTTCGCGGCCGGTTTCGGCAAGAAGCCTTCCAGCACGATCAGTGCCGCACCGACGCAAATTGCGCTATCGGCGAGGTTAAAGGTCGCGAAGTGCCAGCTGCCGACGTAGAAGTCGATCATATCGACCACGAAGCCGTGCCACAGGCGATCGAACAGGTTGCCTAACGCGCCGCCAATGATCAGCGCGTAGGCGATGTTATTCAGCTTTTGCGTTGCCTTCGAGCGGTACATCAGCACGGCCAGGATCACGCAGATACCGATAGCGATACCCGCAAAGAACCAGCGCTGCCAGCCACCGCTGTCGGCCAGGAAACTGAACGCTGCGCCGTAGTTACGTGCGTAGTGCAGGTTAAGCGACGGGAACAGCGAAACCGTATCCCCCAGAGCAAAGTTCTGGAGGATCAGGAACTTGCTGCCCAGATCGATAATCAGCACCACCACAACCAGCCACAGCCAGCGCAGTCCTGTTGAACAGAGAGATTTACTCATCAGGCAAACTTACGTTTTTCGCCGTCACCGGCGACGTTGCTTACACAGCGTCCGCAGATGTCTGCGTGTTCCGCCACCTGGCCGACATCGGTGGTGTAATGCCAGCAGCGCGGGCATTTCTCACCTTCGGCTTTACTCAGCGCGACTTTCAGCCCTTTGAGCAGTTCGCTCTGCTGTGCATCAGCAGGCGCCCCGGCATAATCCGCAACTTTCGCACCGGAGGTCAACAGGACAAATCGTAATTCATCGCCCAGCGCCGTCAGCTTCGCCGCCAGCTCCGGTTCGGCGTACAGGGTCACTGTCGCTTCCAGAGAGCCGCCGACCTTCTTGTCAGCACGCGCCTGCTCGATCACCTTGTTCACTTCGCCGCGCACTTTCAGCAGCGCGTCCCAGAAGGCATCGTTCATCGCTTCGCTGCTGGAGAGGTCGAACAGGCCTTCGTACCATTCACCGGTGAAGACATACTTCTCACGGTCGCCCGGCAGGTAGCCCCAGATTTCATCCGCGGTGAAGGACATGATCGGCGCCATCCAGCGCACCAGCGCTTCTGCGATATGGAACAGCGCGGTCTGGCAGCTGCGACGCGCCACGCTGTCCGCTTTCGCGGTGTACTGGCGGTCTTTGATGATGTCGAGGTAGAACGAGCCCATCTCGATGGAGCAGAAGCGCATCAGGCGCTGCACCACTTCGTGGAAGTCATAAGACTCGTAGGCTTTCAGGATATCGTCCTGCGCCGCTTTCGCACAGCCTACCGCCCAGCGGTCGAGAACGACCATCTCTTCCGGCTTCACCATGTCTTTCACTGGATCAAAGCCGTTCAGGTTCGCCAGCAGGAAGCGCGCGGTGTTACGGATACGACGATAGCTGTCGGCGGCACGTTTCAGGATTTCATCAGAAACGGCCATTTCGCCGGTGTAGTCGGTAGAAGCCACCCACAGACGCAGGATGTCCGCGCCCAGCTTGTTCATCACGTCCTGCGGTGACACGGTGTTACCGATGGATTTGGACATCTTACGGCCCTGACCATCCACGGTGAAGCCGTGGGTCAGTACCTGGCGGTAAGGCGCTTTACCTTTCATGGCGGTGGAGATCATCAGCGATGACATGAACCAGCCGCGGTGTTGGTCAGATCCTTCCAGATACATATCGGCAGCGTGACCGGCAAACTCTGGACGCACATCAACCACAGAGGCGTGGGTAGAACCAGAGTCGAACCACACGTCCAGGGTATCCGGCACCTTCTCGTAGCTGTCCGCGTCCGCGCCCAGGATGTCGCGGGCATCGAGATCCCACCACGCCTGAATGCCGTCAACCTCGACGCGCTTCGCCACTTCTTCCATCAGCTCCAGCGTATTCGGGTGCAGTTCCTGCGTCTCTTTATGCACGAACAGAGACATCGGCACGCCCCAGGTGCGCTGACGAGAGATACACCAGTCAGGGCGGTTAGCGACCATAGATTCGATACGCGCCTGGCCCCAGTCCGGGATCCACTGCACGCCTTTGATCTCTTTCAGCGACTGCGCGCGCAGGCCTTTCTGATCCATGCTGACGAACCACTGCGGGGTTGCACGGAAGATGATCGGCGTCTTGTGGCGCCAGCAGCACGGATAGCTGTGCTGCATTTTCTCAACGTGCAGCAGCGCGCCGCTGGTGCGCAGCATGTCCACGATGATGTCGTTCGCTTTGAAGACGTTGATGCCGTCCAGCGCCGGGTAGGTGCCAGGCAGGTATGAACCGTCCGGGCCAACCGGGTTGGCGATTTCCAGACCGTACTTCAGGCTGATGCTGTAGTCGTCAGGGCCGTGGCCACCAGCGGTATGGACCGCACCGGTACCCGCGTCCAGCGTCACGTGGTCGCCCAGGATCGCCGGCACGTCGAAGTCGAGGAACGGATGCTTGAAGCGCATCAGTTCCAGCGCGTCACCCTTCACGGTGCCCAGCACGGTGTAGTCGGCGATGTTCGCGCGCTTCAGCACGCTTTCGACCAGATCTTTTGCCAGGATCAGCGCCTGACCTTCAACCTGCACCAGCGCGTACTCGAACTCACCGGACAGGGAGATCGCGCGGTTGGCTGGCAGCGTCCACGGCGTAGTAGTCCAGATCACTAAAGAGATCGGGCCGTTGACCGACGACACGCCAAATTTGGCTTTGACCGCATCCTGATCCACCGCGTGGAAAGCCACGTCGATAGAAGGAGAGGTTTTGTCGTAATACTCTACTTCGGCTTCTGCCAGCGCAGAGCGGCAGTCCACGCACCAGTGCACCGGCTTCGCGCCCTTGTGCAGGTGGCCGTTGCCGATGATTTTACCCAGCGCACGGATGATGTTGGCTTCGGTTCTGAAATCCATGGTCAGGTACGGATGGGACCAGTCGCCCAGCACGCCCAGACGGATGAAGTCAGCGCGCTGGCCGTCAACCTGAGTGGCAGCGTATTCGCGGCATTTCGCGCGGAACTCGGCAGCGGTGAATTTCTCACCCGGCTTGCCAAACTCTTGCTCCACTTTCAGCTCAATTGGCAGACCGTGGCAGTCCCAGCCTGGAACGTAAGGCGAGTCATATCCCGTGAGGCCTTTGGACTTCACGATAATGTCTTTCAGAATCTTATTTACAGAGTGACCAATATGAATGCTGCCATTCGCATATGGAGGGCCATCATGCAGAATGAAGGTTTTTTTGCCTTTTTTGGCTGCACGAATGATGCCGTACAGGTCATCATCGGTCCAACGCGCCAGCATTCCCGGTTCACGCTTGGCGAGATCGCCGCGCATCGGGAACCCTGTTTCCGGCAAATTCAGGGTTGATTTATAGTCACTCATCAGATTCTCGGTTCCGTATTTATCACGTAGGCATTTAAGCCGGGTTTGATAGCCCAAAAAATTCACGGGCCGTTAATTCATCTCGCGCAATTTGCGCCTTTAGTTCGTCCAGCGAAGCGAATCGCTGCTCATTACGTATTTTTCTACGCAGTATTACATCTATATGGCGACCGTAAAGGTCCATTACAACGTCCAGCAGGTGTACTTCTAACTGTTGACGTACACCGGCAACCGTAGGACGCGTGCCAATATTGGCGACGCCGTAAAACGGCCAGTCGCCCAGTCCAGACACTTCCACCGCATACACCCCTTTAACCGGGGAGACCTGACGGCGCAGCGGTATATTCGCCGTCGGGAAGCCTATCGTGCGGCCCAGCGCGTCGCCATGCACTACGCGGCCTGAAATCGTGAACGGATGGCCGAGCAGGTTTTCTGCCGCCTCCAGTTCGTCATTGGCCAGCGCCTGACGAACGGCAGTACTGCTAACGCGTACGCCGCCTTCGCAGAAGGTCATCGCGCTGGTGACGTCAAAGCCATACTCCAGGCCAGCCTTCTGTAATAGCAAGAAATCCCCCTGACGACCAGCGCCAAAGCGGAAATCATCCCCCACAGCCAGAAACTGCACGCCAAGACGCTTCACCAGCAGGTCGCTGACAAAATTTTGTGCCGTCAGTGCAGCAAAGCGACGATCGAATCGTATACATACGACGTAGTCCACGCCGGACTCAGCCAGATAGCGCAGCTTTTCACGCAGACGCGTAAGGCGGGCCGGTGATTTATCACCCGCAAACAGCTCCAGCGGCTGTGGCTCGAAAATCATCACTACAACGGGCAGCCCGCGGGCTTCCCCTTCTTTACGCAATCCCTGCAACAGCGCCTGATGCCCACGATGCACGCCGTCGAAATTACCAATGGTCAGCACGCACCCGTGAGGAGCGTTGCCGAGATTATGTATGCCGCGTATCAGCTTCATGTCTGGCTCAAAACAGTGAAAATCGCCAAAGTATACCTTGTACGGCGATTAAGGTTAACCGGCGATTGTTCACGCAAAACAGAAAGCCGTAATGTTTTCATCATGCTGACCTTTGCCAGCAAAAAAATCTGCCCCTGTACGGCGATTTTTATGCCGAAAGGCTGTATTCACGAGAGACAAGCTGGTAGAATCCTGCGCCATCACTACGTAACGTAGCGTCGCCACATTAACGGCGCTTATTTGCACAAATCCATTGACAAAAGAAGGTATAGAGGGCATATTCCTCGGCCTTTGAATTGTCCACATAGATCATATTTGGGAGTTGGACCTTGGCTAATATCAAATCAGCTAAGAAACGTGCCGTTCAGTCTGAAAAGGCTCGTAAGCACAATGCAAGCCGTCGCTCTATGATGCGTACTTTCATCAAGAAAGTATACGCAGCAATCGAAGCTGGCGACAAAGCTGCTGCACAGAACGCATTCAACGAAATGCAACCAATCGTGGACCGTCAGGCTGCTAAAGGTCTGATCCACAAAAACAAAGCAGCGCGTCATAAAGCAAACTTGACCGCGCAGATCAACAAACTGGCTTAATCGCCGCTTGTTGTTGCTTGTTTTAAAAGAACCCGCTTAACGCGGGTTTTTTTATGTCTTCAGATTGCCGGCGGGGTAAACAGCGACGAATAATCGCGGTTACAGATACGCTGCACCGCAGGATGCTGAATCATCCTTTCGGCGAATATCGCGTGGTACTCCTCCATCACGTTATCAACTCGCCCTATCTCCGTCACCTTGTCATCCGTGTACAAATCCTGTGCGTATAGGGTTGGAGCCACGAAAATCGCGTTATGCGCTTCGCCAAACGCCTTCATCAGCGCCGCATCATCAAACTCGCCGAGGATTTCAACCTTCAGCCCCTGGGAGTTAAACCAGTTAAGCAGCTTGCGCCCCAGCATGGATCGGCGCCCCGGAACCAGCAGACGCCGCTCCTCCAGACACGCGGGGAACGGTTTTTTCGGCGGCGGATTGATACACCAGAAGCTCACGCCGCATTCACCAATTTTTACCGAGAACAGCCCTTCCTGCTGCGTTGAGTCGATCGGGCAATCGGAGATAATCATATCCAGCTTGTGCTGGCTCAGCTGCTCCAGCAGCATCTCGTGGGTGGATTCAAAGCATCGCAGGTGGATTTGCTCATCCTCCACCACGGCGGCGTCCAGCACCCCGCTGACCAGCCGCTTGGAGAGCGCATCCGCCACGCCGACGTCAAACAGCAGGTTTGACTCTTTGCGATAGTTGACGATATCCAGCATTTCCTGGCTGAGCGTGAACATTTTGTCCGCGTAGCGAAACACCAGCTCGCCCAGTTCGCTGGGCTCAATCCCGCGGCCCTTGCGCTTAAACAGCTTACCCTGAAGGCGCTCTTCCAGCGCCTTGATTTGCCCGGTAATGGTTTGCGGCGTCAGATGGAGCGCCTCCGCCGCGCCCACAACCGAGCCCTCTTTGTAGACGTGCCAAAAGTAGTACAGATGGTTGTAATTCAGATGAGACATTACGACTTCGCTCCCGATCCTGCTGCGGGAAAAGGCCTCCCTTTTCCCGCCATCCCTTATGCCTGAGCAACCTGCCCTGACAGCTTCGCTTTCAACAACGCGTAACCGCTCACCGCGGCCAGCACCGATCCGATTAAGATACCGAGCTTCGCCCACACGATAAGCTCAGGCGCATGCGCGCCAAACGCCAGCGTCGAGATAAAGATCGACATGGTAAAACCAATTCCGCACAGCACCCCAACGGCCATGATTTGCCGGAACGTCGTTCCGTGCGGCAGCGATGCCAGCTTCATTTTCACCGCCAGCCAGCAGAACAGGCTGATTCCCAGCGGCTTGCCGATAAACAGCCCGGCGATAACCCCCAGCGGCAGCACGGAGGTGAGCCCTTCCAGCGTAACGCCCTGCAGGGATACCCCGGCGTTAGCAAACGCGAAGAGCGGCAGGATCATAAATGCCACCCAGGGATGGAGCACATGCTCAAGCTGTTTTGCCGGGGATTTCCCCTCTTCGACCCTAAGCGGCACGAGGAAGCCCACAATCACCCCCGCCAGCGTGGCGTGCACGCCGGACTTCAGCACCGCCGTCCACAATACCATTCCCACAAGGATGTAAATGCCAGTTCGGCGCACGTTGCAGATGTTCAGCAGCGCCAGCACCGCGATGGCCCCCGCCGCCACGCTGAGCGACAGGATCGACAGGTCGCTGGTGTAGAACAGTGCGATAATCACGATAGCGCCCAGATCGTCGATGATAGCCAGCGCCATCAGAAAGATTTTCAGCGCGACCGGCACGCGGCTGCCAAGCAGGGCCAGCACGCCGAGGGCAAACGCGATATCCGTCGCCGCCGGGATCGCCCAGCCGTGGCGCGCCATCGGATCTTGCCAGGTAAAGGCGAGGAACAGCAGCGCGGGAACAACCATCCCGCCGAGGGCGGCAATCACCGGGAACGCCGCGCGCTGGCGGCTGGCCAGCGACCCCTGCACCAGCTCGCGCTTCACCTCGAGCCCCACCAGCAGGAAGAACACGGCCATCAGGGCATCGTTAATCCACAGCAGCATGTTCTTATTGATTTCCAGCGGGCCAACCCGCAGCTCAACCGGGGTTTCCAGAAAAGCGTGATACAGTTCACGCGTCGCGCCGAGGTTAGCCAGCACCATTGCCGCGACGGCAGCGATAATTAAAATCACGCCGCCGGACGCTTCATTGCTAAAGAAACGGTGTAGTAGTTTCACTTCAATTCTCTCTTCAAGCGGAATACTTCGATAAAACCATCATACCAAGCCATATAACTCGGCAAAAGCAGATTAATATTGAGTATATACTCAGTTTTTTCGAGGAGAATCAATAAACGAAAAAAAGCCCGGAATCACTTCCGGGCCTGATGTCAGACGGTACCTGCTGAAGAATTAGCGGGTCAGATCGTCGAAGAATTTTTTGACGCCATCGAAGAAGCTTTTGGAACGCGGGCTGTTTTTCTCACCCGTTGGGCCGCCGAAGCTTTCCTGCAGCTCTTTCAGCAGCTGCTTCTGCTTGTCGTTCAGGCCAACCGGGGTTTCCACCACGACGCGACACAGCAGGTCGCCCTGCGCACCGCCGCGAACGGACTTAACGCCCTTACCGCGCATGCGGAACAGCTTGCCGGTCTGGGTTTCGCCAGGCACCTTCAGGTTTACGCGACCGTCCAGCGTTGGCACTTCGATTTCGCCGCCAAGCGCTGCCATCGCGAAGTTGATCGGCACTTCACAGTACAGGTTGTTACCTTCACGCTCGAAGATGGCGTGCTGTTTAACCTGAACCTGAACGTACAGATCGCCTGCCGGCGCGCCGTGCTCGCCTGCTTCGCCCTCACCTGATAGACGGATGCGGTCGCCCGTATCCACGCCCGCCGGGATTTTAACGGACAGGGTTTTGGTTTTCTCAACGCGACCATGACCGTGGCATTTGTTGCACGGATCTTTAATCAGCGTGCCGCGACCGTGGCAGTGTGGACACGCCTGCTGCACCGCGAAGAAGCCCTGGCGCATCTGCACCTGACCGGAACCATGGCAGGTTGGACAGGTTTGCGGCTGGGTGCCCGCCTTCGCGCCGCTGCCGTGGCAAACGTCACACTCTTCCAGCGTCGGGATGCGGATCTCTTTGGTGACGCCGCGAACGGCCTCTTCCAGCGTCAGATCCATGTTGTAGCGCAGGTCCGCGCCGCGCGCCGCGCGCTGGCGACCACGACCGCCGCCGAAGATATCACCGAACACGTCGCCGAAGATGTCGCTGAAATCTGCGCCACCGCCGAAGCCGCCGCCACCGAATCCACCGCCGCCCATGCCGCCCTGTTCAAAGGCGGCATGGCCGTACTGGTCATAGGCCGCACGTTTTTGCGCGTCGGTCAGGACTTCGTAGGCTTCTTTGATCTCTTTGAATTTGGCTTCAGCCTCTTTATCACCCTGGTTGCGGTCCGGGTGAAATTTCATGGCCAGGCGCTTATACGCCTTTTTGATTTCACGCTCTTCCGCTGTTTTGGAAACGCCTAAAATCTCGTAATAGTCTTGCTTAGCCATCTTTTTTATCTGCCCCTAACATGCGTGCACGGGCGGAGAGGAAACCTCTTCGCCCGTGCCAGTAATTACCCGTTCAAAGGGCGATTATTTTTTGTCTTTCACTTCTTCAAACTCAGCGTCGACAACGTCGTCATCTTTCGCGTTGTTTGCAGATGCATCAGCGCCTGCCTGCTGTTGAGCGTGCTGCTGCTGAGCAATTTCCATCAGTTTCTGAGAAACCTGGGCCAGCTCCTGCATCTTCGCTTCGATGTCCGCTTTATCTTCACCTTTAAGAGAAGTTTCCAGCGCGGTCAGCGCAGCTTCGATAGCCGTTTTGTCATCCGCTGGCAGCTGCTCACCGGCTTCTTCAACCTGCTTGCGGGTGCTGTGCAGCAGATGGTCGCCCTGGTTGCGGGTCTGAACCAGCTCTTCGAACTTACGGTCGGATTCAGCGTTAGCCTCTGCATCGCGAACCATTTTTTCAATTTCCGCTTCGTTCAGGCCAGAAGATGCCTTGATGGTGATCTTCTGCTCTTTACCGCTGTTTTTGTCTTTCGCAGACACGTGCAGGATACCGTCAGCATCGATGTCGAAGGTAACTTCGATCTGCGGCATGCCGCGCGGTGCAGGGTTGATACCGTCCAGGTTGAACTGCCCCAGAGATTTGTTATCAGCCGCACGCTTACGCTCCCCCTGAATCACATGGATGGTTACCGCAGACTGGTTGTCTTCAGCGGTAGAGAACACCTGGCTGTGCTTCGTTGGGATGGTGGTGTTTTTGTTGATGAGCGCAGTCATCACACCGCCCATGGTTTCGATACCCAGAGACAGCGGGGTAACGTCCAGCAGCAGTACGTCTTTCACTTCACCGGTCAGTACGCCCCCCTGAACCGCTGCGCCGATTGCCACAGCTTCATCCGGGTTAACGTCTTTACGCGGCTCTTTACCAAAGAACTCAGCCACTTTCTTCTGAACCATTGGCATACGCGTCTGACCACCGACCAGGATAACGTCCTGGATGTCAGAAACGGACAGGCCAGCGTCCTGCAGCGCAACTTTCAGCGGCTCGATAGAACGGTTCACCAGGTCTTCGACCAGGCTTTCCAGTTTCGCACGGGTCACTTTGATGTTCATGTGTTTTGGACCGGTCGCGTCTGCGGTGATGTACGGCAGGTTCACGTCGGTCTGCTGAGCGGACGACAGCTCGATCTTCGCTTTCTCAGCGGCTTCTTTCAGGCGCTGCATGGCCAGCGGGTCGTTACGCAGGTCAATGCCCTGATCTTTCTTAAACTCGTCAACGAGGTAGTTGATCAGGCGGGTATCGAAGTCTTCACCACCCAGGTGGGTATCACCGTTGGTTGCCAGAACTTCGAAGGTTTTTTCGCCGTCAACTTCGTCGATTTCGATAATTGAGATATCGAAGGTACCACCACCCAGGTCGTAAACCGCGATAGTACGGTTGCCAACTTCTTTATCCAGACCGTACGCCAGTGCGGCTGCGGTTGGTTCGTTGATGATACGTTTTACTTCCAGACCTGCGATACGGCCAGCATCTTTGGTTGCCTGACGCTGAGCATCGTTGAAGTAGGCAGGTACGGTGATAACAGCTTCAGTTACCGGCTCACCCAGGTAATCTTCCGCGGTTTTCTTCATTTTTTTCAGCACTTCGGCAGAAATCTGCGGTGGTGCAGTTTTGGTGCCTTTCACGTCAAGCCATGCATCGCCGTTATCCGCTGCGATGATTTTGTACGGCATGATAGAAACGTCACGCTGAACTTCTTCGTCCTGGAAGCGGCGACCGATCAGGCGTTTAATCGCAAACAGGGTGTTTTGCGGGTTTGTCACTGCCTGACGTTTAGCCGGCTGACCAACCAGAGTTTCACCATCCTGGGTATAAGCAATGATAGAAGGCGTGGTGCGATCGCCCTCGGCGTTCTCCAGCACACGTGCAGTGGTGCCATCCATAATCGCTACACAAGAGTTGGTAGTACCCAGGTCGATACCAATAATTTTACCCATCTAAACGTCTCCACTAAAAATTCAGTCAACATGTGGTTGTGTACCTGTAATAAGGGCAGAACGTGCTTTTTCAACTGCCCAGATTTGATTTTTTCAGGTCCACACACTGCGGTTGCTTACAAGATGGGGTCGCAACGGCATCCATCAAGGGGGAAGGATAAAAAAAATTTTAATTTCACCCTGATGAGATCATAGACGGCACTGGTTGCGCCCATTATGATGCCGCGCCCCGTCAGGGAGAATTGACGAGGGATTCACCATTTCACCATATTAATGATGATTTTTTTGAGGACTTATGGGCAACACTAAGTTGGCTAATCCGGCTCCGCTGGGCCTGATGGGTTTTGGCATGACCACCATTCTGCTGAACCTGCACAACATCGGGATGTTCCCGATGGACGGTATCATCCTGGCGATGGGCATTTTTTACGGCGGTATCGCGCAAATATTCGCCGGCCTGCTGGAATATAAAAAAGGCAATACCTTCGGCTTAACCGCCTTTACCTCTTACGGCTCTTTCTGGCTGACCCTGGTCGCCATTCTGCTCATGCCGAAGATGGGGCTGGCCGATGCGGCAAACGCGCACTTCCTGGGCGTCTATCTGGGCCTGTGGGGCGTGTTCACGCTGTTCATGTTCTTCGGCACGCTGAAGGGCAACCGCGCGCTGCAGTTCGTCTTCCTGAGCCTGACCGTGCTGTTCGCCCTGCTGGCGATTGGCCACCTGGCAGATAACGAAGGCATCGTGCACGTTGCAGGCTGGATTGGCCTCGTGTGCGGCGCAAGCGCGATCTACCTGGCGATGGGCGAAGTGCTCAACGAGCAGTTTGGCCGTACCGTTCTACCGATTGGTGAAAAACACTGATTGCTCTGTCGTGTCCGCATCGCGGGCACGACATCCCCCCGCCTGACGCAGCCAAAATCCTAGCGCCAGCCCCATCAGCGAGAGCGCAAGCACATACCATGCCGGTGCCATCGGCGACACCCCCATCAGCATCGTGACCGCAATCGGCGTCAGCCCGCCGAAGATGGCATACGACACGTTATAAGAGAAAGAGATGCCGGTGAAGCGTACCTCCGGCGGAAACGCGCGCACCATGACGTACGGCACCGCGCCGACAACGCCCACGCACAGGCCCGCCGTACCGTACAGCAGGAACAACAGTTCAGGATGATTGCCCGCAAGGTGGTAAAACCCCCAGCTTGATCCAGCAAGTAGCAGGCTGCCGACAATAAAAGTAACGCTGGCACCGAAGCGATCCGCCGCCAGCCCGGCGGCCAGACAGCCGAAGCAGAGCATAATGGTGGCAACGCTGTTCGCCTGCAGCGTCACCGCCGGATCGAAACCGTACTGTTTTTGCAGCCAGACCGGGGACATCAGGATGACCACCACGATGCCCGCCGACAGCAGCCAGGTAAGCAGCATGGAGATCGCCACCGCGCGTCGGTGGCGCATAACCACCGATTTAACCGGCAGCTCCTGCGCCAGCGCCTTGCGCTGCTGCATCTCGAGAAATATCGGCGTCTCCTGCAGCCAGCGGCGCAGATACATGGCCACCAGGCCAAACGCGCCCCCCAGAAGGAAAGGAATACGCCAGCCCCAGTCGTGAACGGCCTGCTGCGTCATGCTGGTATTCACAATCGTTGCGACCACCGAGCCGAGCAAGATCCCGACCGTCAGCCCCGCCGTTAAGGTTCCGCAGGCGATACCAATGCGACGCGCCGGAACATGTTCTGCGACAAACACCCAGGCACCGGGCACTTCACCGCCAATCGCCGCCCCCTGCAGAACGCGCATCAGCAACAGCAGCAGCGGGGCGAGAATGCCCATCGAGGCATAGGTGGGCAGCAGGCCAATGGCCAGCGTCGGCACGGCCATCAGCAGAATGCTGAGGGTAAACATCTTTTTCCGCCCGACCAGATCGCCAAAGTGCGCCATCACAATGCCGCCTAACGGGCGAGCCAGATAGCCCGCAGCGAAGATGCCGAAGGTCTGCACCTGACGCAGCCACTCCGGTATATCCGCCGGAAAAAAGAGCGCGCCTACCACGGCGGCGAAAAAGACGAAGATGATGAAATCGTAAAACTCGAGCGCCCCGCCGAGCGCGGCGAGGGTGAGCGTTTTATAGTCCTGACGATTCAGAGGCCGGGCAGAATGAGACATAGCGCACCTTAGGTGTTTTTATATTCTTACAGCAACCGTAAAGAAAAAGTTACTATACCGTAAAAAAACCCGCGCGCTAAGGCTGTTACAGCGAATGTCACCTATCCATTAATTTCAGCATAATGTCTCGCGACGTGCGCTTTTAGGGCGAAATGCTGCTACTACTTTCTCATCGGTTTCCACATACGGGCCGTCCAGCAGTTGTATACAATACGGTACGCTAGCAAAAATGCCGTGCACAATTGTCTTGCCGTCCTCGGCTTTAAGCCCTTCCAGCGTCTCTTTGATCGACTTCGGCTGGCCCGGAAGGTTAAGTATTAACGCCTGTTTGCGGATTACGCCAACCTGGCGCGACAAAATGGCGGTCGGAACAAAGTTCAGGCTGATTTGGCGCATTTGCTCGCCAAAGCCAGGCATTTCGCGATCGGCAATCGCCAGCGTCGCGTCCGGGGTAACGTCGCGGCGCGCGGGCCCCGTGCCGCCGGTCGTCAACACCAGGTGGCAGCTCATCTCGTCCACCAGCTCGCACAGCGTCTGCTCGATGATCGGCTGCTCGTCCGGGATCAGGCGGGTCTGGATCTCAAAGGGGGTGGTCAGCGCGCTGGCAAGCCACTCTTCCAGAGCAGGGATGCCTTTATCCTGGTAAACGCCGCTGGAGGCGCGGTCAGAAATCGACACCAGGCCGATGCGTAAGGTATTCATATTCATTCCATTCCACTAATGCATTTAGGGGGAATGATACACGCAGAGGGGAAAATCAGACAGCGTACGAAAGAAGTAGCGTGACCGGGGGCCCGGTCACGCGGAATGATTACAGCAGGTCGCCGATCATTTTTTCCAGTTTGCCCTGGTCAACGGCAAACTTACGGATACCGTCCGCCAGCTTGTCTACCGCCATTGGGTCCTGGTTGTGCTGCCACAGGAACTCGGACTCGGTAATGCGCTCTGGACGCGCCTTAACTTCACCGGTGTAGGACAGTTTGCGCTCGATAGTACCTTCGCTTTCAGCCAGCTCTTTCAGCAGCGCAGGCGCGATGGTCAGGCGGTCGCAGCCGGCCAGCTCGATGATTTCGCCGACGTTACGGAAGCTTGCGCCCATCACCACGGTCTCATAGCCGTGCTGCTTGTAGTATTCGTAGATTTCAGTCACGGAAACCACGCCTGGATCTTCAGCCGGTGCGTACTCTTTCTTATCGGTGTTGGCTTTGTACCAGTCCAGAATACGGCCCACGAACGGAGAAATCAGGTATACGCCCGCTTCCGCACACGCACGCGCCTGCGCGAAGGAGAACAGCAGGGTCAGGTTACAGTTGATACCGTCTTTTTCCAGCTGCTCGGCTGCGCGAATGCCCTGCCAGGTCGAGGCCAGTTTGATCAGGATACGGTCGTTGCTGATGCCAGCATCGTTGTACATCTTGATCAGACGCTTTGCTTTCGCGATGGAGGCTTCGGTGTCGTAGGACAGACGTGCATCCACTTCGGTGGAGATGCGGCCAGGAACCAGCTTCAGGATTTCCAGACCGATGTTCACTGCCAGTTTGTCAGTGGCGTCCACAACCTGCTGCGCGCGGTCGTTGCTCTGCGCTTTCGCCCAGGTCACAGCGTCGTCAATCAGTTTGCGGTACTCAGGGATCTGCGCGGCGTTAAGGATCAGAGAAGGGTTGGTTGTGGCATCCTGCGGCTGGTACAGCTTCATTGCCGCGATATCTCCGGTGTCAGCTACGACAGTGGTGAACTGACGAAGGGAGGTCAATTTATCCGTCATGATAGTGTTTCTCTTTTAACGTGCCCTGGATAATTCACGCCACCGACAGCCTGCCAGCAGCGGAAAAATGACAGGTTTACTTGTTAGGGGGATGTAACCGGTCTGCCCTGATGATAACACGACGCCGGGGCAGCGCAACCGCAGACAGTGCCCTAAGGCAGAGTATGATAAACTGAGAATATTAACAGGCTGCTAAGTAACAGCATGCTCAATCAATGGTAGCGCTTACCTATTCACATTGGCATCAACAAGAGGGACGTTAATGCCGGATTTCTTTTTCTTTATCAATGAAGTGCTTTGGGGTTCGATAATGATCTACCTGCTCATGGGAGCAGGTATCTGGTTTACGCTACGCAGCGGCTTTATTCAGTTTCGCTATATTCGCAAGTTTGGCAGAAGTCTGAAAAACAGCGTCTCCCCGCAGCCGGGGGGATTAACGTCGTTTCAAGCCCTGTGCACCAGCCTTGGCGCGCGCGTCGGCAGCGGTAATTTGGCAGGCGTTGCGCTGGCGATTACGGCCGGCGGACCGGGGGCGGTGTTTTGGATGTGGATCTCAGCCCTTATTGGCATGGCGACCTCGTTTGCTGAATGCTCTCTGGCGCAGCTTTATAAGGAAAAAGACGCGACTGGCCAGTTTCGCGGCGGCCCCGCCTGGTACATGGCTCGCGGCCTGGGGATGCGCTGGATGGGCGTTCTGTTTTCCCTCTTTTTACTCCTCGCCTATGGCCTCATCTTTAATACTGTCCAGGCCAACTCCGTCGCCCATGCGATGCACTACGCATTTGACTCTCCGAAATGGCTAAGCGGTATTGTTCTGGCCCTCCTGACGCTTCTCACCATCACCTTCGGGCTAAAGGGTATTGCCCGGCTCATGCAGTGGTTCGTCCCCATCATGGCGCTACTCTGGATTGGAGCCAGCCTGTTCGTAAGCGTGATGAACATTGAACAGCTGCCCGGCATCATCACGCTGATCTTTAAAAGCGCGTTCGGCTGGCAGGAAGCAGCGTCTGGCGCGCTGGGCTACACCATCAGCCAGGCGCTGACGGCAGGATTCCAGCGGGGAATGTTTTCCAACGAAGCCGGGATGGGGTCTACCCCTAATGCCGCCGCGGCGGCGGCCTCCTGGCCCCCGCATCCGGCCGCACAGGGCATTGTGCAGATGATCGGGGTATTTACGGATACCATTATCATCTGCTCCGCCAGCGCTATGATCGTGCTGCTGGCCGGCCCCCTGCCCTATGCAACGAGCGCGTCCGGGATACAGCTTTTACAGCAGGCACTGGCGAACCTGGTCGGCGGCTGGGGCGTCGGATTTGTTTCGCTCATCGTCGGGCTGTTTGCCTTTAGCTCTATCGCGGTGAACTACGTTTATGCGGAAAATAATCTTATCTTCCTGAAGATAAATTCGTGGTATTCACGCAGCCTGCTTCGCGTCAGCGTCGTCGCGATGGTTATGGTTGGCTCCCTGCTCAGCATGTCGCTGGTCTGGCAGCTGGCGGATGTGATTATGGCGCTGATGGCCATCACCAACCTGACGGCGATTCTGCTGCTCTCGCCGGTCGTGTCGGTGATTGCCCGAGATTATCTCCGCCAGCGAAAGCTCGGCGTTCCCCCGGTGTTTGATGCATCACGATACCCCGAAATCGAATCGCAGCTCGCTCCCGGCACCTGGGACGATTTGCCGCGGCAATAACAGCTATCGATCAATTCAGAGCGATTTTTTGCTAAAGTCGCTCTAAATTTCCTGCAAGGACTGGATATGCTGATTCTGATTTCACCTGCAAAAACGCTCGACTACCAGAGCCCGCTCGCCACCGAGTGCTTTACCCAGCCTGAACTGCTGGACTATTCGCAACAGCTGATCCACGAAGCGCGAAAGCTGTCCGCTCCGCAAATCGCTTCGCTGATGAGCATCAGCGACAAGCTGGCAGACCTGAACGCCACCCGCTTTCACGACTGGCATCCGGACTTCACGCCGTCCAACGCGCGTCAGGCCATTCTGGCGTTTAAGGGCGATGTTTACACCGGCCTGCAGGCGGAGGATTTTAGCGAAGCCGACTTCGACTTTGCCCAGCAGCACCTGCGCATGCTTTCCGGCCTGTACGGGGTGTTACGCCCGCTGGATCTGATGCAGCCGTATCGTCTGGAAATGGGCATTCGCCTGGAGAACGCCAAAGGCAAAGATCTTTACCACTTCTGGGGCGACATCATCACCGATAAGCTCAACGCGGCGCTGCGCGCGCAGGGCGATAACGTGGTGATTAACCTGGCCTCCGATGAGTACTACAGGTCGGTGAAGCCGAAAAAGCTGGATGCCGAAATTATCAAGCCGGTCTTCCTCGACGAAAAAAACGGCAAGTTCAAAGTGATCAGCTTCTACGCGAAAAAAGCGCGCGGGCTGATGAGCCGCTACATCATTCAGAACCGCCTGACGAAGCCGGAACAGCTGATCGAATTTAACAGCGAAGGTTATTTCTTTGACGAGGGATCGTCAGGAAAAGGCGAACTGGTGTTTAAGCGCCACGAGCAGTAAAAACAAACCCCGCCGGCTGGCGGGGTTTTGCGTTAATGGTGTTTCCAGTCCGGGCCGTGGCCGCGGTCATCGTGACGATCGTGATGGCCGTTATCGTGGTGGTCGTCGCGATCGCGGTGCTCGTCGTGCGGGCGCCAGTGGTTATCTCGCCAGTCATAGTGCGCTTTCCACCAGTCGTGGTCGCGCCAGCGGCCGCCGTCCCAGTAGTGGCCGTTATTATCCCGATCGCCAATCTGCAGTTTTACCGAAGGCACGAGGGTGATCTCAGATGCCTGTACCGCCATAGGAGCGACCAGCATCAGTGAAAGCGCGATGAGTGCAGGTTTCAGTTTCGACATAGGTGACTCCTTATTATTCTTGCCCAGCGTGGGCCGATGTAAGGAGAATACGTGAGGGAGACGGGGGATGTTATTCTCTGCAATCCTATTCTCTAAGTGACCGCATTTATTGAGAATTCCTGCTTTTTCTCTGCATTTTTTCTCCTTAATTTCTCCATAAAAAAGCCGGGTGGCGGCTACGCCATGCCCGGCCTACGAATGGGGTCGTGGTGGTCGGGTAAGCGCAGCGCCCCCGACAAAACATCACCCGCGCGTCATCATCAGCTTACGCAGCGCGGCAAAATCCGCCGGCAGCTCGTGGGACAGCAGCGGCAGGTCGGCGCGATCCGCCAGCTCCTTCGGCAGCGGCAGCGTCTCGCCCAGAATCTCTTCCACGCTCTCCTTAAACTTCGCCGGATGCGCGGTGCCGAGGAACAGGCCATATTCGCCCGGCTGCAGCTGGTCGCGCAGCGCGCGGTAGGCAATGGCCGCGTGCGGCTCGGAGGTATACCCCACCGCTTTCAGCTCGCGCATCGTCGCTTTGGTGGTCTCGTCCGTCACGGCAGCGTAACCCAGGTCGCCAAGACGCCAGACCTTACGGCGGAACAGCTCCTCCACGCGCGGCCAGTTGTTCGGCTGGCTCACGTCCATCGCATTTGAAAGCGTCGCCTGCGTGGCGTTAGGCGCCCATTTTCCGTCCTTCAGGAAGCGCGGCACGGTGTCGTTGGCGTTAGTCGCGGCGATAAAGCGCTTCACCGGCAGCCCCAGCGATTTCGCCAGCAGGCCCGCCGTCAGGTCACCGAAGTTTCCGCTCGGCACGGAGACCACCAGCTGATTGCGCGCGTCCTGCGGCAGCTGCGCCACCGCTTCGAAGTAATAGCAAATCTGCGCCAGCAGGCGGCTGATGTTGATGGAATTCGCCGAGTTCAGGCCGAGCGCAGCCTTCAGCTCTTCGTCATCGAAGGCCTGCTTGACCAGCGCCTGACAGGCGTCGAAATCACCGTCGATGGCCACGGTCTCAATGTTGCCGCCCAGGGTGCAGAACAGCTTTTCCTGCAGCGGGCTGATTTTGCCTTTCGGGTAGAGGATCACCACGCGCACGTTTTTCAGGCCGTAGAACGCGTGCGCCACCGCCGCGCCGGTATCGCCGGAAGTCGCGGTCAGAATGGTGACCGGCTTATCGCCGCTGATGTGGGTCAGCATCTGCGCCATAAAGCGGCCGCCGAAGTCTTTAAACGCCAGCGTCGGGCCGTGGAACAGCTCCAGGCAGCCGACGTCCGGCTCAACCTGCTTCACCGGCGCCGGGAAGGCAAACGCCGCGCGCACGCGCTCTTCCAGCAGCTCCTGCGGAATTTCGTCGCCGATAAACGCAGAGAGAATTTTGGTGCTGCGGGTGACAAAGTCCTGCTTGAGCAGTTCGTCGATCTCGGTCAGCTGAAATTCCGGCAGGTCGTGCGGAAAGAACAGCCCCTGGTTTTTGCCCAGCCCCTGAGTCACCGCCTGCGCGAAGCTGACCTGCTCGTTATGATCTTTAAGGTTGTAGAGTTTCATTATTTATCCCAGTACTCGTGCGCCAGCCGTGTCCAGACGGCAAATATGAACAAAGCCTTCCTGATTTTGCAGGTAGTGTTTAGAGAGCCAGTCCGCCACGCGCTGCGCGGTGTCCGGCTTATCGCACAGGGCGAACAGCGTCGGGCCGGAGCCCGATATGCCGCACGCCTGCGCGCCAATATCCATGGACGCCTGTCGCGCCTCGTTAAAGCCCGGCAGCAGCTTCATGCGGTACGGTTCGGCAATCACGTCTTTCATCAGCTTTGCGGCCAGCTGCGGCTGGCGGGTATAGCAGGCGTGGATAAAGCCCGCCAGATGACGTCCGTGGGCGATGCAGTCCTGTCGGCGATACTGCGCGGGCAGGATCGCGCGCGCTTCCGCAGTAGACACTTTTATGCCCGGATAGGCCAGCACCCACAGCCACTCATCAAACCCTGGCACCTGCTGGCTGATGATGCCATTTTCTTCGATCATCAGCTGCATGCCGCCGAGGAAGCACGGCGCCACGTTATCGTAGTGAACGCTGCCGGAAATACGCCCTTCCAGCTCGCCCATCAGGCCCAGCATGCGGCTGTTGTTGAGCGGCTTACCGCAGTGTTCGTTCATCGCCACCAGCGCGGCAACCACGGAGCACGCGCTTGAGCCAAGCCCCGATCCAATCGGCATGCTTTTTTCCAGCGTCATCGCGACCGGAACGTTTTTGCCAATCTCCTGACAGAAACGCTCCCAGCACTGATAGACGATATTTTCACGCGGCTCCGTCGGCAGCTTGCTGGCGAAGCGGCCCACGTTGTTCAGGCTGAAGCTCTCTGCCGCTTCAACCGTTACCGTATCGCCCAAAAGGGAGCCATCCACCGGCGTCACCGCCGCGCCCAGCACGTCAAACCCGACGCTCATATTGGCGCTGGAAGCCGGGGCATAAACCTTAACCATATTAAACTCCTAACTTCCATGACAGGGTGCGCAGCAGGTCGGCAAACACGCCCGCCGCCGTCACGTCGTTTCCTGCGCCATAGCCGCGAAGCACCAGCGGCAGCGGCTGATAATAGTGGCTGTAAAACGCCAGCGCGTTCTCGCCGTTTTTCACCTTGTAGAGCGGATCGTTTCCGTCCACTTCGGCAATCTTCACCCGGCACACGCCGTCTTCTTCGATGTTGCCAACATAGCGCAATACCTTGCCTTCATCACGGGCTTTTGCCACGCGGGCGGCAAAGACGTCGTCCAGCTGCGGTAAATTCGCCATAAACGCGTTCACGTCGCCGCCGTCGTCAAAGTCTGCGGGAAGCACCGGCTCAATCACGATATCGGACAGCTCCAGCTCGCGACCGGTTTCGCGCACCAGGATCAGCAGCTTGCGCGCCACGTCCATTCCGGAAAGATCGTCGCGCGGGTCCGGCTCGGTATAGCCCAATTCACGCGCGGCGCGGGTCGCCTCCGAGAGGCTCATCCCCTCATCCAGCTTGCCGAAGATGAAGGACAATGAGCCGGAGAGGATGCCGGAGAAACGCTGCAGTTCGTCACCCGCGTTCAGCAGGTTTTGCAGGTTCTCGATAACCGGCAGGCCAGCGCCGACGTTGGTGTCGTACAGGAACTTGCGGCGCGACTTGCTCGCCGCCAGGCGCAGCTGGTGATAGTAATCCATCGACGAGGTGTTGGCCTTTTTGTTCGGCGTCACCACGTGGAAGCCTTCGCGCAGGAAGTCGGCATACTGATCGGCCACCGCCTGGTTCGAGGTACAGTCGACGATCACCGGGTTAAGCAGGTGATACTCTTTCACCAGGCGGATCAGGCGGCCAAGGTTAAACGGCTCTTTCGCCTCGCTCATCTCGGCCTGCCAGTTTTCCAGGTTCAGGCCGTGAACGTTGGTCAGCAGCGCTTTTGAGTTCGCAATACCGCACACGCGCAGATCGATATGCTTTTTCTTCAGCCACGCCTGCTGGCGCTTCACCTGCTCCAGCAGCGCCCCGCCGACGCCCCCGACGCCGATCAGGAACAGCTCAATGACCTGATCGGTATTGAACAGCATCTGGTGAACCACGCGTACGCCGGTCACCGCATCGTCGTTATCCACCACCACGGAGATAGAGCGCTCGGACGAGCCCTGGGCAATTGCCACGATGTTGATGTTGGCGCGGGCCAGCGCGGCAAAGAATTTGGCGGAGATACCGCGCAGGGTGCGCATGCCATCGCCCACGACGGAGATCACTGCCAGGCGCTCCTGAATGGAAAGCGGCTCCAGCAGTTCCTCTTTCAGCTCCAGATAAAACTCCTCCTCCAGCGCGCGGCGGGCGCGCAGGCAGTCGCCCTGCGGCACGCAGAAGCTAATGCTGTATTCGGAAGAGGACTGGGTGATCAGCACCACGGAGATCCCGTTGCGGGACATCGCGGCAAAGACGCGCGCCGCCATACCGACCATCCCCTTCATGCCGGGGCCGGAGACGCTGAACATCGCCATGTTGTTGAGGTTGGAAATGCCTTTCACCGGCAGGCCGTCTTCGTCGCTGCTGGCGCCGATCAGCGTGCCCGGCGCCTGCGGGTTGCCGGTGTTTTTAATCAGGCAGGGAATTTGGAACTGGGCAATCGGGGAGATGGTACGCGGGTGAAGCACCTTGGCGCCGAAGTAGGAAAGCTCCATCGCCTCCTGGTACGACATCGACTTCAGCAGCCTGGCGTCCGGCACCTGGCGCGGGTCGCAGGTATAAACGCCGTCAACGTCAGTCCAGATCTCACAGCAGTCGGCGCGCAGGCACGCGGCCAGCACGGCGGCGGAGTAGTCGGAACCGTTACGGCCCAGCACCACCAGCTCGCCCTTCTCGTTTCCGGCGGTGAAACCTGCCATCAGGATCATGTGGTCGGACGGGATTTTGCTTGCGGCAATGCGGCGGGTTGATTCGGCAATATCAACGGTGGATTCAAGGTAGTGGCCCACGGCCAGCAGTTTTTCAACCGGATCTATGACCGTTACGCTGTGGCCACGCGCTTCCAGCACGCCCGCCATGATCGCGATAGAGAGTTTTTCACCGCGGCAAATCAACGCGGCGTTAACGCCGTCCGGGCATTGCCCGAGCAGGCTGATGCCGTGGAGAACGTGCTTAATCTGCGCAAACTCTTGCTCAACGACGGCCTTCAGCTTCGCCAGCGGGAACCCCGGCTGCGCGTCGGCCAGCCCCTGGAGAAACTCGGCGAAAATACGCTCGGCGTCGCTGATGTTCGGAAGCGCATCCTGGCCACCGATGGTTTTTTCAATCATCGCCACCAGGTGGTTGGTAATTTTTGCCGGGGCAGAGAGCACGGTTGCCACCTGCCCCTGCCTGGCGTTGCTTTCCAGGATATCGGCAACACGCAGAAAACGCTCTGCATTTGCCACTGACGTACCGCCGAACTTCAACACTCGCATGGTTCTACCTCATTTCCTTTAGCCGAAAAAAAAGCCCGCACTGTCTGGGTGCGGGCTTTTTTCTGTTTTTCCTGTACGCGTCAGCCCGCATCGCTACCTGTGGTAATGATGGTGGTTGTGGTAATGGTGGTGATGCTGATGCGTTTCATGGATGTTGTGTACTCTGTCATTATTATCTGTCTGTGCTGTATTCTTTTAGGGTTAAAGGATTGAGCACCTCAAGTCAATGAATTTTTAATTTGATCACATTTCGGGACGCTCTGAGGTCGCGCTGTGAACAGATTTATTTTCATCCGATCCTGCCGGATACAACCCTTATTAACAGACTGTTGAACCATAATAAAAAACGATGACAGGATTTTACTCGGCCAATTTTTTTTCAATATCATGAAGCAAACGGTGCAACATTGCCGTGTCGCGCTGCTCAAGGCGGCCAAGACGCTGCTGGAGCCAGTCGACCATTTTTTGATCGTCCGCCACGCCAAGCTGCGATAGCAAATTGTTCGCGCGCGCGCGCAGCGCAGCCAGCTGGTTTTCATCTGTTCCTGTAACAGGCGGCCGAGGAATTTGCATTAAGGATGCTAATTGATAGCAATAGACCATGACCGCCTGGCCTAAATTCAGCGACGGATAATCGGCCACCATCGGCACGCCCGTGAGCACGTCCGCCAGCTCCAGCTCTTCATTCGTCAGGCCGGAATCCTCCCGGCCAAAGACCAGCGCGGCCTTGGTCAGCCACGCGTTTTTCTCGCGCAGCATCGGCACCAGCTCTTCCGGCGTCGCGTAATAATGGAACTTCGCCCGGCTGCGCGCCGTGGTCGCCACGGTAAATGAAACGTCGTGCAGCGCCTCCGCCAGCGTGTCGTAAGTGGTTATATTATCGAGAATATCTCCTGAACCATGCGCCACCCAGCGGGCGGCAGGCTCAAGATGCGCGCGGCTATCGACAATACGTAAATCAGTAAAACCCATGGTCTTCATGGCGCGCGCCGCTGCGCCGATATTTTCCGCTCTTGCTGGCGCCACCAGCACAATCGACAGATGCATTTATGGTCTCTTTTTAAACAGTTAACGGGCAAAACTGTGATGCGCCTCAACATATTACGCAGCACGAATTTACAAATTTGCAACACAAATCACCGAAATAGCGTTTCACAACAAATTAAAAGCGCTAAACTATTTTGTGACTTAACAATCAGTTAGAATGTTAATAAACAGCCTTTATCCTTATGTTTTATAATGATAATACGCTGATGAATACCTGTTCACTTTTGGATTCGTATCGTTTATCTATTAATGTCCGCAACTAGTTGGATTATTGAAAAATTGTAACAAAGGCTAGCATTCAGCTACGATGATTTCATCAAACTGTTAACGTGCTACAATTGAACTTGATATATGTCAACGAAGCGTAGTTTTATTGGGTGTCCGGTGTCACTTAGCCTGTTATGTTGCTGTTAAAATGGTTAGGATGACAGCCGTTTTTGACACTGTCGGGTCCAAAGGGAAAGTACCCAAGACCAAGCTAATGATGTTGTTGACGTTGATGGAAAGTGCATCAAGAACGCAATTACGTACTTTAGTCATGTTAGGCCGATCATGTTAATTTGCGACATGCATCAGGCAGGTCAGGGACTTTTGTACTTCCTGTTTCGATTTAGTTGGCAATTTAGGTAGCAAACATGCAGACCCCGCACATTCTTATCGTTGAAGACGAGTTGGTAACACGCAACACGTTAAAGAGCATTTTCGAAGCAGAAGGCTACGATGTCTTTGAAGCGACCGATGGCGCAGAGATGCATCAGATCCTTTCTGAAAATGATATCAATCTGGTCATTATGGATATCAACCTGCCGGGTAAAAACGGCCTTCTTCTGGCGCGCGAGCTGCGTGAACAGGCGAACGTCGCACTCATGTTCCTGACGGGACGTGATAACGAGGTTGATAAAATTCTTGGCCTGGAGATCGGTGCGGACGATTACATCACCAAACCGTTTAACCCACGCGAGTTAACCATTCGTGCACGCAACCTGCTGTCCCGTACCATGAACCTGGGCACGGTGAGCGAAGAGCGTCGTAGCGTAGACAGCTACAAATTCAACGGCTGGGAACTTGATATCAATAGCCGTTCGCTGATTAGCCCGAACGGCGAGCAGTATAAACTGCCGCGCAGCGAGTTTCGCGCGATGCTGCACTTCTGCGAAAACCCGGGCAAAATTCAGTCCCGCGCAGAGCTGCTGAAGAAAATGACCGGTCGCGAGCTGAAGCCGCATGACCGTACCGTTGACGTCACCATCCGCCGTATTCGTAAGCATTTCGAATCGACGCCGGATACGCCGGAAATCATCGCCACGATCCACGGCGAAGGCTATCGTTTCTGCGGCGATCTGCAGGAGTAATCCCGCAGCGAACGCAGTAAAAAACGGCGCGAAAGCGCCGTTTTTTTTATTCCCGCCACGGCATTATCGGCACCGCACTCAGCGCGTTTTTCGGTGAACCGTCCACCACTTTGTCGGAGTAGGCCAGATACGCGAGCGTGTTGCGTTTGGCGTCATAGAAACGAACGACCTGCAGCTTTTTGAACACCAGCGACGTACGCTTCTGGAACACAACGTCCCCCTGCGCTTTGCCGTTTTTGATCTTCTCGCTCAGTTCGACCGGCCCGACCTGCTGGCAGGAGATAGCCGCGTCGGAGGTGTCTTCTGCCAGCCCCAGGCCGCCCTTAATCCCGCCCGTTTTCGCGCGGCTGATGTAGCAGGTGACGTTTTTCACATCCGGATCGTCAAATGCCTCCACGACGATTTTGTGGTCCGGGCCAAACATTTTGAATACCGTATCAACGGAACCTACCTGTTCCGCTTGCGCTGCGCGGCCAACCATCAGAAGCAGCGCGGTGAAGATCAAAGTCTTGTATTTCATATTGTTACCATTCTTTAAAATTACATTGAGCAATTATTCAACACGTCAGACAAAAATGTAGCAAGATCACAGGATTAGAAAATATTCGCCCATAATGTGCGCCAAAAAGCATTTATGCGCAAAAAAAACACTGAATGCTAAAACATCAAAAAATGCTATTATCCGCTAACCTGTTATCAGGCACCTGCTGTTTTAAGGATGAGGATAGTATATGGATCAGGCTGGAATTATTCGCGACCTGCTTACCTGGCTGGAAGGTCATCTTGACCAGCCTTTGTCACTGGATAATGTGGCGGCAAAAGCAGGCTATTCCAAGTGGCATCTGCAAAGGATGTTTAAGGATGTTACCGGTCATGCTATCGGTGCCTACATTCGCGCTCGCCGTCTGTCAAAATCTGCCGTGGCGCTTCGCCTCACCGCGCGGCCGATTCTGGATATTGCACTTCAGTACCGCTTCGACTCGCAGCAGACCTTTACCCGCGCGTTTAAAAAACAGTTTTCGTTGACGCCTGCGCTCTATCGCCGCTCGCCGGACTGGAGTTCCTTTGGCATGCGTCCACCTCTGCGCCTTGGCGAATTCGCGATGCCGAAGTACGAATTTATCACCCTGCCGGAAACGCATCTGATCGGTACGACCCAGAGCTACTCCTGCTCTCTCGAGCAGATTTCCGAGTTCCGCCACCAGATGCGCGTTCAGTTCTGGCGTGATTTCCTCAGCCATGCCCCTGCGATCCCGCCGATTCTGTATGGCCTCAACGAAACGCATCCGAGCCTGGAAAAAGACGATGAGCAGGAGGTGTTTTACACCACCGCCTTAACGCCGGAGCTGGCCAACGGCTACATTCAGGGCTCGAAGCCGGTCGTTCTCGAAGGTGGAGAGTATGTGATGTTCGCGTATGAGGGGCTGGGAACGGGCGTTCAGGAATTTATCCTGACCGTTTACGGGACCTGCATGCCGATGCTGAATCTGAATCGCCGTAAAGGTCAGGACATTGAGCGCTACTTTCCGGCCAGCGACGCTAAGCCGGAAGAAGGGCCTATCAATCTGCGTATGGAATTTTTAATCCCGATACGCCGCTAACGCTGCAGCTCGTCCAGCGCAGGGGCATCAAGATGCGAAATGTCCCCTGCCATCTCCACGACCCACCCCGACGCCAGCCACGCGCTTTCCTGATAATCAATACGGGAAATCGAGCAGTTGCGCAGGCGCAGGCGGCGTTCAGCGTAGGCCGGTAATCCCAGAATCGTGCTCACCAGGCAGCCCAGCGCAATACCGTGGCTGACCAGCAGCGGACGGCTTCCCGCCGGAAGGTTCAGGCACTCGGCCAGCGCGGCGTTTACGCGACCGCTCAGCTCCTGCATGGATTCTCCCTCAGGGATGCGGCCATCTTCCGTTCCGTTGACCAGCGTGCGCCGCCAGCCCTCTTCTTCCTCGGTGAGGGAGTCGATATGGCGCTTTTCCAGCACGCCCATGTCCAGCTCGCGCAGGCGCGGCTCAAGGGTAATATCGCAGCCGCAGGCCTCGGCAATAATGCGTGCCGTCTGCTGTGTACGACCAAGATCGCTTGAAATGACGTGGGTAATGCCCAGCGTTCTGGCGCGTTCTGCCACCTGCCTCGCCTGCTGCACACCCTTTTCGGTAAGAGGACTGTCTGACTGGCCTTGAATACGTCGCTCGGCGTTCCACTGCGTTTCACCGTGGCGAACAAGGTATACCTGTAACATGCTTTTTTTCCGTTATACTGCGATGAGTTTTTTTTGAGTCGAGCTTAATTATGCACCATGTTGTCTCTGCTACCACTAATCCTGCCAAAATTCAGGCAATTCTAAGGGCATTTGAAGAGATCTTCGGCGAAGGATCGTGCCACATTGACGCGGTTGGCGTCGAGAGCGGCGTTCCCGAACAGCCGTTTGGAAGTGAGGAAACGCGGGCTGGCGCACGAAATCGCGTGGCGAATGCCAAAGCCGCAGCGCCTGACGCAGACTTCTGGGTCGCCATTGAGGCAGGCATTGATGAAGGCGCAACCTTTAGCTGGGTGGTGATAGAGAGCCGCGAGCAGCGCGGCGAAGCGCGCTCGGCCACCCTGCCGCTGCCGGAGGTTATCCTGAAAAAAGTGCGCGAGGGCGAAGCCCTTGGGCCGGTTATGTCGCAATACACAGGCATTGATGAAATAGGACGTAAGGAAGGGGCGATTGGCGTCTTTACCGCAGGAAAGCTAACGCGATCCAGCGTTTACCATCAGGCGGTGATCCTGGCATTAAGCCCGTTCCATAACGCGATTTATCGTTAAATGTGTAGGCCGGATAAGGTGAAGCCGTCATCCGGCGTTTTTCAGCAGTACCGCTTCAAGCCACTGGCGCAGCTCAACCGGCGCGGACTTCAGGCTGTTTGAGCCGCGCGTAATCGTCGCAATGCCCGCGCCCAGCTCGTTTTTCAGCTCGCGCTGGCTCATCTCGCCGCGCAGTAACTCTTCAATAATCCGCACGCGCGTGCCCAGCGCTTCGCGCTCGTCGGGCGTCAGCATCAGCTGCATCAGCGGCAGGTGCAGATCCTTGTCGTACGACTGACGGAGCAACTCCACAAAACGAAGCCACTCCTGATTGCGTTGTTCGGCCATCGCCGAGGAATACGGGGAATGCTGGGTCATGTTATGCTGCCTCTTGTACTCATTAGCGAGTACAGCATAACACAACCCACGCCGATCAGTAACGTCTCTGCCACTCGGCGTCGCTCATCAGGGTATCTTTTTGCCCCATGAAGTAGCGGTAGTAGGCGTCGTAGGCCAGCACGTTCTTCACGTAGCCGCGCGTTTCGGAGAACGGAATGCTCTCGACAAACGCCACCGCGTCGATGCGCCCGGCGCTGTTGCCGAGCCATGTCCGCACGCGGCCCGGACCGGCGTTGTACGCCGCCGAGGAGAAGATGCGGTTATTGCCGAACTGCTGGTAAACGTACTGCAGGTAGCTGGTGCCGATGTTGATGTTGGTGTCCGGATCCAGCAGCTGCGACGGGCTGCTGTAGCCCGGAATGTTAAACATCTTCACCGTGTGCGTCGCGGTACCCGGCATAATTTGCATCAGGCCGCTGGCCCCTACAGGAGAACGCACTTTCGGGTTCCAGGCGCTCTCCTGACGGGCAATCGCCATCGCGTAACTTTGCGGAATATCTTTACCGCTGGTGTAGCGATCGAACAGATCCTTGTACGCCAGCGGGAATCGCTCCTCAAGGTGATCCCACAGCTTGCCGGCGATCGTCGCCTGCACGCTCAGATCCCACCAGCGGTTATCAAACGCGTAGCGCGCCAGCTGGGCTTTTTCATCCGTCGTGCGGCTGGTCACCAGGTTAGCCCACTCGCTGCGCGCGGTGTTGTCGAGGTTCCAGTACATCAGCTCGCGCACGCGCGCCATCTCTGGCCCCTGCGTCAGCGCCGGGCTGGCATTGGCGGGCGCCTTGTCGATCTTAAGCGTGTATTCCTCGCCCAGCCGCTGCGCCGCCACCATCGGGTAGAACCCGCGCTGCTGCATCAGCGCGTGCAGGATCGCTTTCGCTTCGTCCTCGCGGCCGCGCTCCAGCAGCAGGTCCGCCTGCCAGTAGCGCCACTCGTCTTTCTCTTTGGCATCCATCGGCAGGCGCGCCAGCCAGGTATTCAGCCCGTGGCGATCGCCCGTTCCCAGCGCCATGCGCACGCGGCGCTCAACGAGCGAGGTGGAATTAGAGCGCATAATCGCATCGTCGCGCCAGCGGGCCTGCTCGTCGGTCACGTCGGTGCCCATCAGCCGCCACGCCACGATGTCGCGCAGCTCCTGGGTTTGATCGTCATTAAGCTGCTGCGCCTGCACCAGCTGCGGGATCATCAGCCGCGCGTTTTCCACATCGTCCCGCGCCACGCTGGCAAACGCGACGGCCGCCATCTGGCGGGTAAAGTCGGTCGCGCCCGTGGTGCGCGCAAAGGTCAGCACCGAGTTCGGATCGTTTGCCAAACCGATGACGGCGGTGGAAATGGTTTGATAGTCCGGCGGCATCTGCCCGGCCAGCGCGGTTACCAGACGCGTGTTGCCGGCCTTCATCGCCAGTCGGATACGCTCAAGGTAGGCCAGCGGGTCCTGCTTGCCGGAGGCGCGCCACGCGCCGAAGAGAGAATCACAGGCGTTTGGCTGGCTTTTGCCGGTTAGCCACAGATCCTTCGCTCCCGCCCAGGCCTCTTCCTGCTGGCCGGTGGCCCATTTGGCATAGTAATAGTTACACTGCGCCTCGGTCGTGCCCGGCTTTTCCGGGCTAAAGGCCAACAGCCCGCGCCAGTCTTCACGGCGCGCCAGCTCGTTCACGAAGCGGGATTGTAGGGTACGCGCAGGCGGCAGCGTCGGGTTTGCCTGAATGAAGCTGCTTACGGTCACCGTCGGTTGATTCATCAGATCGTCAGTAATCTGGCGATACTCAAGGTATGGATACAGCGGATAATCTTTTAGCGTCGGCATCAGCGCCTGTACGGTATCCATCTGCTTGCTGTCCCACGCCTGCTTGATTTGGGCGTAGCGGCTGCGCTGCTCATCCAGTGAATCGGCATGCACCGCCTGGCTTACCGCCATCACGCATACGCTGGCCGCCAGCAGACGCCAGACCACCTGTTTGGCTTTTTCCACAAGCTCTTCCTCATTGTTTTTTCATCAATTGCAGCGTCTTGCCGCGTCAAAGTCATATCAACTTATGCTAACCAGGCATCCGGTAACGCGCCACGTTACGGACACTTTTTTACCTTTCCTGCGCGTTTTAACACTCCCGGCTTTCCTGGCTGGGATTAGGGCAGGAAAAAGGCTACACTTCGGGGCTGAAACCTATTCACATCACGATAAAAGAGGCGAAGTCCAACGTGGCTCAATTCGTTTATACCATGCATCGTGTCGGCAAAGTCGTTCCGCCGAAACGTCATATTCTTAAAAATATCTCGCTGAGCTTCTTCCCGGGCGCAAAAATCGGTGTTCTGGGTCTCAACGGTGCCGGTAAGTCCACCCTGCTGCGCATCATGGCGGGCATCGATACTGACATCGAAGGTGAAGCCCGCCCGCAGCCCGGCATCAAAATTGGCTACCTGCCGCAGGAGCCGCAGCTTAACCCGGAACATACCGTTCGCGAATCCGTTGAAGAAGCGGTTTCCGAAGTGGTTAACGCGCTGAAAGGCCTGGATGAAGTGTATGCCAAATACGCCGAGCCGGATGCGGACTTCGACAAGCTGGCCGCGCAGCAGGGCAAATTTGAAGAGATCATTCAGGCGCATGACGGTCACAACCTGAACGTGCAGCTGGAGCGCGCGGCTGATGCCCTGCGTCTGCCGGACTGGGATGCAAAAATCGCAAACCTCTCCGGGGGCGAGCGCCGCCGCGTGGCGCTGTGCCGCCTGCTGCTGGAAAAACCAGACATGCTGCTGCTCGACGAACCGACTAACCACCTGGATGCGGAATCCGTGGCGTGGCTGGAGCGCTTCCTGCACGACTTCGAAGGCACCGTGGTGGCGATCACCCACGACCGTTACTTCCTCGACAACGTGGCGGGCTGGATCCTGGAGCTGGACCGCGGCGAAGGTATTCCGTGGGAAGGCAACTACTCTTCCTGGCTGGAGCAGAAAGATCAGCGTCTGGCGCAGGAAGCTTCTCAGGAAGCGGCGCGTCGCAAGTCTATCGAGAAAGAGCTGGAGTGGGTTCGTCAGGGCGCGAAAGGCCGTCAGTCTAAGGGCAAAGCCCGTCTGGCACGCTTCGAAGAGCTGAACAGCACCGAATACCAGAAACGTAACGAAACTAACGAACTGTTTATTCCGCCTGGAGCACGCCTGGGGGATAAAGTGGTTGAAGTGACCAATCTGCGTAAGTCCTACGGCGACCGCCTGCTGATCGACGATCTGACCTTCTCGGTACCGAAAGGCGCAATCGTCGGCATCATCGGCCCGAACGGCGCGGGTAAATCGACGCTGTTCCGCATGATGTCCGGCCAGGAACAGCCTGACAGTGGTTCAATCACCCTGGGTGAGACCGTGAAGCTGGCCTCCGTTGACCAGTTCCGCGACGCGATGGATAACAGCAAAACCGTGTGGGAAGAAGTCTCCGGCGGTCTGGATATTATGCGCATCGGCAACACCGAGATGCCAAGCCGCGCCTACGTTGGCCGCTTTAACTTCAAGGGCACCGACCAGGGCAAACGCGTTGGCGAGCTGTCCGGCGGTGAGCGCGGTCGTCTGCACCTGGCGAAGCTGCTGCAGGTGGGCGGTAACGTGCTGCTGCTCGATGAACCGACCAACGACCTGGACATCGAAACCCTGCGCGCGCTGGAAAACGCCCTGCTGGAGTTCCCGGGCTGTGCGATGGTTATCTCGCACGACCGCTGGTTCCTGGATCGTATCGCCACCCACATTCTGGACTACCAGGACGAAGGGAAAGTGGAGTTCTTCGAAGGTAACTTCACCGAATACGAAGAGTACAAGAAACGCACGCTGGGCGCCGACGCGCTGGAGCCGAAGCGTATTAAGTACAAGCGTATCGCGAAATAAAAGCAAAACGGCAACCTCGGTTGCCGTTTTTAGTTTTGTTCCCACTCCCCGTGGGAGAGTGCCAGGGTGAGGCAAGGTAAAAGCAAAACGGTAACGCATGGTGCCGTTTTTAGTGTTTGTTCCCTCTCCCCGTGGGAGAGGGCCAGGGTGAGGGCATCAGGCCGCACATAATCACCCTCCCACGTAATACCGCTTCACCTCATCAAACCGCATCGCAAAGTCGATATAGCTCATCAGCGCGGGCGAGTTTAGCTTGCGGCTCGGATAGGCCAACCACAGCTCGTTTCCCTCCACGCCCCAGTCCGGCAGCACCTGTACCAGCGCGCCCTTTTCGATCCTGTCTTCCAGCAGAAATGCCGGCAGCAGCGTGATCCCTGCCCCCGCAATCGCACATTCACGGGCGTAGACCAGGTTATCGGTCATATGGGCGTTATCCGGCAGATAGCGGTAATCCTCGCCCTCGCTTCGCAGCAGCCACTCGGACCAGGCCTTATGGGTAATACAGCGGTGCTCCACCAGCTGACGCGGATGGAGCACCGGATCCCGGCGCGCCAGGTAGTCCGGCGAGGCCAGCATATAGCGCGGACAGTGGCCAATCATCCGGCCGATCAGCGAGGAGTCCTGCGGCTTGCCGGTGCGCAGCGCCACGTCAAAGCCGGACTCCACCAGGTCGACCACGTCGTCAGAGATGGAGACGTCCAGCGACACGTCCGGGTAGCGGAGCTGAAACTCCGCGTTGAGGTGCGCCAGCAGGGTCGCGCCGAGCCCCGCCGGGCAGGTGATGCGAAGCCGTCCGCTGGGGTTCTCGCGCAGGCGCTGGATGGCGTACTCCGCCCGCTCGCTGGCCGCCAGCATTTCTCGACAGTGCACCAGGTAGTGCTCGCCCGCAAACGTCAGGTTTAACCTGCGCGTCGTGCGGTTGAGCAAGCGTATCCCGATCTGCTGCTCAAGCTGGCTGATACGCTGGCTGACGCTCGATTTCGGCAGTTCCGCCCTCTGCGCCGCGGCGGTAAAGCTCCCCATCTCCGCCACCAGCGCAAACAGCGCCATATCCTGCAGCTGTTTAAACATGATTGTTCACCCTGTACGAACGCTTCGTTCTTGATTGTCCATCTTATCACGCCATCGCTCGCTTTATAGACTAGCCTCAACAAAACGCATTCCACTGAGGAGCATGCCATGTCAATGAAAGCCATTGCCGTTAACCCTGAGAATCCTTCTCATTTTATTGAGATTTCACAACCCATGCCGCAGCCTGGCGAGCACGATCTGCTCGTTGAGGTAAAAGCCGTCTCTATTAATCCGGTCGATACTAAAGTGCATGCCAGCATTGCTAAAAGCGGGCTGAAAGCGCCGCGCATTCTCGGCTGGGATGCGAGCGGGATCGTCAAAGCGGCTGGCGCGAGCGTCACCGGATTCAAGCCGGGAGACGAGGTGTGGTACGCCGGTGACATCACGCGTCCGGGCAGCAACGCCACCCACCAGCTGATTGACGCGCGCATCGTCGGGCACAAGCCTGCAAGCCTCGGCTGGGCCGCCGCTGCCGCGCTGCCGTTAACCGCCCTCACCGCCTGGGAAGGGTTGTTCGAACGGCTGAACATTCAGGACGCTGGCGCGGATAAAACGCTGTTGATTATTGGCGGCGCGGGCGGCGTGGGCTCGCTGGCGATCCCGTTTGCGAAGCACAACAGCAAGGTGAAAATCATCGCGACGGCGTCAAGAGAAGATTCCGCCCAGTGGTGTCGCGATCGCGGTGCGGATCGGGTCGTGAACTATCGCGATTTGAAGGGCGAACTGGCAAAACAGGGCATCACGTTCGTTGACTACATTTTCATTCTCAACGACACGGACGGCCACTGGAACGCGGTCAGCGAGCTGATAGCGCCGCAGGGGCATATTTGCTCCATCGTTGAGAATGAACATCCGCTGGATCAGGACAAGCTGAAATCCAAATCTGCCGCCCTGCACTGGGAATTTATGTATACCCGCAGCATGTACCAGACGGCGGATATGGCGCGTCAGGGCGAGATCCTCAATGAGGTGGCGAAGCTGGTGGATAACGGTGTGGTGGAAAGCTCACTTAGCGAAACGCTGCACGGGCTGAGCGTGGAAAGCATCCGTGAAGCGCACCGTAAGGTGCTGGAGGGGCATATGCGGGGGAAAGTGGTGGTTGCGTTTTGAGGTCTTCCCCCCTCACCCCGGCCCTCTCCCCGTAGGGGCGAGGGGGAAAAGACGGCTCTGTGCAATCCCCTCTCCCCTTCGGGGAGAGGGTTAGGGTGAGGGGCGAGGGAATTACCCCTGCTCCCCCATCATCTCCTTCACCAGCTCGACGCAGCGCAGGAATCGGCTGTCGTAGTCTGACTCCTCAACGTGCACAAACTGCACGTTGTTTTCGTTGAGCATCTCTACCAGCATGGACTGGAACTCTTTTCTGTCCACCGAGCTGCCGAGGCTGCGCATGCCGTCGGCAACCCACGGGGTGTTGTTTTCCAGCAGGATCACCAGGTCGAAGCGGTATTCGTCGATCAGCGCCTGCACAAAAGGGTGCTCGCGCCCTTCGTACTTTTTACAGAACGCCTGGGTGGTCACGAAATCAGTATCGATAAACGCCACTTTGTTGGCGTATTTCACGGCAAAATCAATGTACTGGGCGTGTCCGAGCGCGATCTTGTCATAATCGGAATACTGCAGCGCCATCTCGTCGCCGCCAAGATGCGAGAAAACGTAGTCGCGTCCGTACTCCCACGCGCTGGTGGTGTTAAAGATGTTGGCAAGCTTGTTGACCAGCGTCGATTTTCCGCTCGACTCGCCGCCCAGTATGGCAACCGTGCGCACGAAGAACGGCTTCACCTCGGTGGGAATGTAATCCCAGTAGCGGAACGGGTTTTCGCGGATCTGCGCCCCGCTGATGTTCATAAAGGTGCGCTTAGGATCGATCAGCACGGTTTCAATGCCCAGATGCTCGCGGAACTGCGGCGCGTCGGACTCTTCGGAGGTGTAAATCCAGTTAGGGGCTATCCCCTTCTCTTCCATAAACGCTTTTACGCCGTTGCTCCACACGTCCCAGCCGTGCGGATACGGCTCCATGCCCTCTTCGTTAAAGGCATGAATACGAATGTTTTTCTGGTATTTAAACGTCTGGAGCAGCCAGCGAAGGCGGTCTGACACCGTGGGCTGCTGCGACATGGCGCTGTCTTCGAACAGCTGGCGGTCGCGGGTTTCGTCGAAGCCCATAATGATGTGCAGCTCGTCGACCTGGCTACAGGCGCGCTGGATCAGATAAATATGCCCGGTATGCAGCGGATAGAATTTGCCGAACACCACGCCGATGTTCTTTTGGATGCGCGGAAACTCAAGCCCCAGAAAACGGTGCAGCGCTTCCAGCTTTTGCGCACTGGGGCTTTTGATTTTGGCGTTCAGGAGCTGGCTCAGGTAGCCCTTGGTCATGCCGCTGGCATCCGCCACCTGCTGCAGGGTGCAGCCTTTTTGGCGAATGGCGGTCTTGAGATAGTCAAATGTTGACATAAATTACGGTGCCTCCTGCAAAATCAAATTTACGTAATTATAAGTCGTCAAAGACATTTAACGCATCTGCGAGTTTTTTAACGCCGAAAACCTGCATCCCTTCCGGGATTTTCTTCGGCACGTTGGCGGCCGGAACGATCGCCCGGCGGAAGCCGTGCTTCGCCGCCTCGGAGATGCGCTCCTGCCCGCTCGGCACCGGACGGATCTCACCGGCCAGGCCCACTTCGCCGAAGACCACCAGATCCTGCGGCAGCGGCCTGTCGCGCAGGCTGGAGACCATCGCCAGCAGCAGCGCCAGGTCCGCGCTGGTTTCGGTGACTTTGACGCCACCGACCACGTTGACGAACACGTCCTGATCCGCCATCTGCAGGCCACCGTGACGGTGCAATACGGCAAGCAGGATCGCCAGGCGGTTCTGCTCCAGGCCAACCGCCACGCGCCGCGGGTTGCCCATCATCGACACGTCCACCAGCGCCTGAATCTCGACCAGCAGCGGGCGCGTCCCTTCCCACAGCACCATCACCGAGCTGCCGGAGGTAATTTCATCCCCGCGGCTCAGGAAGATCGCGGACGGGTTGCTCACCTCGCGCAGGCCCTGCTCGGTCATGGCAAATACGCCCAGCTCGTTTACCGCGCCGAAGCGGTTCTTGTGGCTGCGCAGAGTGCGGAAGCGAGAGTCCGCGTCGCCGTCAAGCATGACGGAGCAGTCGATGCAGTGTTCGAGCACCTTCGGCCCGGCCAGCGAGCCGTCTTTAGTCACGTGGCCGACCATCACAATCGCCACGCCGCGCGTTTTAGCAAAGCGCGTCAGGTAGGCGGCGGTTTCACGCACCTGCGCCACGCTGCCCGGCGAGGACTGAATGTCCGCCATGTGCATGACCTGTATGGAGTCGATCACCATCAGCTTCGGCTGCTCTTCTTCCGCAATCATGCAGATCTGCTCGATGCTGGTTTCCGAAAGCATGTTCAGGTTGCCGGTCGGCAGGCCCAGACGGTGCGCGCGCATTGCCACCTGCTGCAATGACTCTTCCCCGGTGACGTAAAGGGTCTTCATCTGCTCGGCGAGCTTGCACAGCGTTTGCAGCAGCAGGGTCGATTTACCCGCGCCCGGATTACCGCCGATCAGAATCGCGCTGCCCGGCACCACGCCGCCGCCGAGCACGCGGTCAAACTCTTTAAATCCGGTAGAGAAGCGCGGCAGCGCTTCAAGGCTGATGTCTGAAAGCTTCTGTACCTTCGACACGCCCGCATTGCCCGCATAGCCGCTCAGGCGCTCGTTGCGGGCCACGCTCGGCGAAGCCGCCACTCCGCGCACCTCGGTGATGGTGTTCCAGGCATGACAGGCGCTGCACTGCCCCTGCCAGCGCGGATAATCCGCACCACATTCATTACAGACAAATGCGCGTTTTGGAGCTTTCGCCACGGGTTACCTCGTTATTTCTGATTAATGCTGCCGGAGAGAATGCAGAACACCCCCATCAGGTCAGCGTGACGGATGGTGACTTCCGTCTTTTCATTCACTTTTGGCTTGGCGTGATAGGCGATGCCAAGACCCGCTGCCTTGATCATCGGCAGATCGTTCGCGCCGTCGCCGACAGCTACCGTCTGCGCGACGGGGATGTCATATTTTTCCGCCAGGCGCGTCAGGGTGTTGGCTTTGTATTGTGCATCCACGATGTCGCCAATTACCTGACCGGTCAGCTTGCCGTCCATGATTTCCAGCTCGTTCGCCACCACGGTGGTCAAGCGCAGCTTATCGCGCAGGTATTCCGCGAAGAAGGTGAAGCCGCCCGAGGCAATCGCCACCTTCCAGCCGAGCGTTTCGAGCTTCAGCACCAGCTGCGTCAGCCCCGGCATGAGCGGCAGCTCGTCGCGCACCTGACGCAGAATGTTAGCGTCCGCCCCTTTTAGGGTTGCCACGCGCTGGCGCAGGCTGGCGGTAAAATCCAGCTCGCCGCGCATCGCGCGTTCGGTCACTTCCGCCACCAGCTCGCCGCTGCCCGCCAGCTTCGCAATCTCATCGATGCATTCAATCTGGATCGCGGTGGAGTCCATGTCCATCACCAGCAGGCCCGGGGTTTTCAGATGCGGAATTTTGCCCAGCGGCGCAACGTCCAGACCGGCGTCGTGCGCCAGGCGCGTGGCGCGCGGCGTCAGGGAGCCGGCCAGGCGAATAACCTGATAGTCTTCCACGCACCAGGCCGCAACGATCACCATCGCCGCGCCCAGCGTGCTTTGATATTGCGTCAGGCGCTGCTTATCCAGCCCGCGGCCATACAGCAGCCAGCCGCTACGACCGGCGTGGTAGTCGAGAGGCATCACCTCATCGCCACTTAACGAGAGCGGCAATCCTGGCCATAAAGAGACATCCATTGGCAGGTCGCACCAGGTAATGTTCGGCATTGAAGCTCCTGTAAATTCGTTCGCGCCGCAAGGTCAAGAGGGAAAATAACGCATGAGGCTACCCTGTAACCATCACTTCTGGCAACATTAAGCCGTAAATTTTCAGCAGGTGGAATATGGCTCGAGCAAAACTGAAATTCCGGCTTCATCGCGCCGTGATTGTCCTGATCTGTCTCGCACTATTGGTGGTGCTGATGCAAGGGGCCTCCTGGTTTAGCCAGAACCATCAACGTCAGCGCAACCCGCAGTTCGAGGAGCTGGCCCGCACGCTGGCGCGCCAGGTCACGCTCAACGTCGCCCCGTCGATGCGTAACGAAACGCCGGACGACAAGCGGATAGGCCAGGTGCTGCGCGAGCTTACGGAAAACAGCCGCATTCTGGATGCGGGCGTTTACGATGAACAAGGCGACCTGATTGCCCGCGCCGGTGAACACGTTGACGTGCGCGACAGGCTGGCGCTGGACGGCAAAAAAGCCGGGGGCTATTTCAACCAGCAGATCGTTGAACCTATTCAGGGGAAGAATGGTCCGCTGGGCTATTTACGCCTGACGCTCGACACCCACACGCTGCCGACCGAAGCCAAACAGGTCGATAACACCACCAATATTCTTCGCCTGATGCTGCTGCTTTCGCTGGCCATCGGCGTCGTGCTGGCGCGCACGCTGCTGCAAGGCAAGCGCACCCGCTGGCAGCAATCCCCCTTCCTGCTGACCGCCAGCAAATCCGTTCCAGAAGAGGAAGAGAGCGAGAAGAAGGAATAATGGTAAAGTAGGCAGATGATTCGGAATAAGGAAATCTGCCATGTCGACGCTACGCCTGCTCATCTCTGACTCGTACGATCCCTGGTTCAACCTCGCGGTGGAAGAGTGCATCTTCCGCCAGATGCCTGCCACGCAGCGGGTACTTTTCCTCTGGCGCAATGCGGACACGGTGGTCATCGGGCGCGCGCAAAACCCGTGGAAGGAGTGCAATACGCGGCGCATGGAAGAGGATAACGTTCGACTTGCTCGCCGCAGCAGCGGCGGCGGCGCGGTATTCCACGATCTCGGCAATACCTGCTTTACCTTCATGGCTGGCAAGCCGGAATACGATAAAACGATCTCTACCTCTATTGTGCTCAACGCGCTGAACGCGCTTGGCGTCACGGCGGAAGCCTCCGGTCGTAACGATCTGGTGGTCAAAACCGCTGAAGGCGATCGCAAAGTCTCCGGCTCCGCCTACCGTGAAACGATGGATCGCGGATTTCACCACGGTACGCTGCTGCTGAATGCCGATTTAAGCCGTCTGGCAAACTACCTCAATCCTGACAAGAAAAAGCTTCAGGCAAAAGGCATCACCTCGGTGCGCGGCCGCGTGGCGAACCTGGTAGAACTGCTGCCCGACATCACGCACGAGCAGGTTTGCGATGCCATCCGGGAGGCCTTCTTTGCCCACTACGGCGAGCGGGTTGAGGCGGAGGTCATTTCACCGGATAAGTCGCCCGACCTGCCCAATTTTACTGATACCTTTGCGCGCCAGAGCAGCTGGGAGTGGAACTTCGGTCAGGCTCCCGCCTTCTCGCACCTTCTGGACGAGCGTTTCACCTGGGGCGGCGTGGAGCTGCATTTCGACGTGGAGAAAGGCCACATCACCCGCACGCAGGTCTTTACCGACAGCCTGAACCCGGCACCGCTAGAGGCGCTGGCAACACGTTTGCAGGGCTGTTTATATCGAGCGGATAAGCTTCAGCAGGCGTGCGACACATTAGTTGCCGATTTTCCAGAACAGGAAATGGAATTGCGGGAATTATCGACGTGGATTGAACGGGCTATTAAATAATAATCTCGCGCCCGCCGTGTAAATACATGCATAAATGTATTTACACACCTTAGGAACTCTCAATATTCAATGAAGAGTTCCTAAATATCTAAATTACCCTTTCTCTTAATAAAATCTTCTCGCTTGTATTATGCAAGCAACACTCCATACAAATATATCCTATTTTAATTTATGGTTAAGGATTAACAATGAAAAAAATCGCTCTTGCGACGCTTGTTGCTCTGGCGTCGTCCGCCGCGCTCGCTGATTCCGTCGTCATGAAAGTAAAAGGCAAAATGAATAATGCCTCCTGTACCCCAACCTTAAGCAATGGAGGCGCCATAGATTTTGGCACCATTGCGCTGGATAAACTGTCCCCAACTGAGACCAACCAGATGGGCCATAAAGACATGTCTTTAACCATCAACTGCCCGGCCGCCACTAAGGTAGCCTGGAGCATCGCCGACAATAAAGAAGACTCCAACGCCGCAAACGACCTGAGCTCCAGCGAATTCGTTATTCGCGAAGCGAAAGATAACGGCGGTGACGTGTTCGGCGCCGGAACAACCTACGGCGTCGGTACCACTGCGGCGGGCGAGAAGATTGGGGCTTACGCGATCAGCACCCGCCTCAATGAAATCACCGCCAACGGCGTCCCGGCCCAGGCCATTTTTGCCCCATCGTGGGTTAATAGCCAGGGAGAATACATGTGGCGCCACCTGAGCTCTGGCGTGATTGCCAACGGCAATGCGGAAATAATGACGGCCACCCGGCCGGGAACGATTTCGCCGCTGGCGATCACGAATGTGGTTTATCCTTTCAAGGTGTCTCTGGCGATTGTTAATACGAATCGTCTTACCACTACCGATGAGGCGCAATTGAGCGGCGAAACGACCATTACGCTGCTTTATTTATAAAAACTTAATACATGATATTTTTTACGGCGGAATTTTTCCGCCGTTTTACGGTTAACAATAAATACATACACAAATGTATTCATTGATCAGTTAATAAAACTCAAACCGTAACGTAGAAAAACTAAATTCTTAATCACAGTAATGACCATTAGAATCTGCGCACTTGTTATTCATGCACTTAAGAATAGCAAGCGTAATTAAGAATAATTTTATTCAAACAAGCTCAACATTATTTCATCTTTATGGTTAAGGAAAAACGATGAAAAAGCATCTTCTTGCTGCGGTATTATCTCTGACCGCAACGGCAGTATATGCCGATCCTACTGCTATGCTGAAAGTCCAGGGCTCGCTGACCACTGCGGGCTGCGTACCGGAACTCACTAACGGCGGTCTGGCAAATTTTGGTGAAGTGGGTCTGGACTCACTCTCTTCAGCCGTGCCTTATCAGGCCGGTCATAAAAACATGACGCTGACCATCAAATGCCAGTCGGCCACGCGCGTTGGCTGGGCGATTAAAGACGATCGCCCAGATTCAAACCTGGGTGCGAAAACCCTCGCCAGCGAATTTTACGTTGAAAACGGCACCGCAAACGGTGGGAGAGCCTCCGGCGCAATGCTGAGCGGCGTAGGCAAAACCAGCGCGGGTGAAAACATCGGCGGCTACGCCGTTTCAACCGACCTCTCCGCCGTAACCGCCGATGGCGTTGCGGTGCAGCCTATCGCCAGCACGCTGTATAGCGGCGGCACCATCAGCAGCAAAAGCTGGATCAACATGTGGGCAACCGGCATCATTTACAACAACGGCAGCGACGTCATGACCGTCTCCGCGATGGGCGCTCGCGCACCGCTGGCCTTCACCAGCGCCAGCTTCCCGCTGAAGGTCGCCCTGGCTATTGGACCGAGCAAAAACCTCACCCTGACGGATAAAACCGATCTCGATGGTCAATCCACCATCACCCTGGTTTATCTCTGATTGAGATCTTCTCTGAAAACGCCTCGCGTCCCGCGAGGCGTTTCTTTACTTCGCCGAACCCGTGAACGCTATGTCTACTAACCTGAAATCGTTGTCCTTAATGTCCGTACTCTATGTCGCCCTGTCATCCCCGCTGTTTGCAGCCGGAATGGTGCCTGAAACCACCCTGTTGATGATTGATGAAGCCAGCCATGGCGGCGTGATGAACGTCAAAAATACCGACACCATTCCTACTCTGCTCTATACCTCCATTGTTGATTCTGAAGATGATGTCGGGGTAAAGCTTACCGTGACGCAGCCTCTGGTCAGGCTTGAGCCAGGCCAGGAACAGCAGGTTCGCTTCATTCTTGAAACCGACAAGCCGCTGACCGTGGAACATTACAAGCGCGTCATTTTTGAGGGCATTCCGCCAAAGACCAGCGATAAAAACGTGAAGGTCGGGATCAATATTCGACAGAGCTTGCCGGTACTCATTCATCCTGAAACCCTGCCCGTTGTCACCGATGCCTGGACGCTGCTCTCCTGGTCCGTAGCGGGAAAGGAAGTGCAGGTGAAGAACAGCTCGCCGTATGTCGTACGCTTCAACACCAACGTGACGCTTCTTCCTTCGCGCACGGAAGGCGTATTGAACAAAACGTTCATCCTGCCGGGCGAAACCATGAACGTGCAAATGGATAAACCCGCCGGCAGCGCAGACAACGCCGTAGAGTTTAGCCCTGCCAGCCGATACGGGATCGAAGTCGAAAACTACACCGCTCCGCTTAAGCGTTAATTGACGGAGACGCGTTGGTGAAGGGATTCTTAGCGCATAACAGGCTGCAGCAGGCGGCGTTTGCTTCAGCCTTTCTGCCCGTCTTAACGCTGCACGCGGCCGAGCTGGACTTTAATACGGATATTTTGACAAACCGGGGTATCAGTACCAACCTCGCCCACTATTTCTCTGAGGCTCAGCGTTTCCTGCCCGGAAAGCATGCGCTGCAGGTTAAAATCAACGGCGTGGATAAAGGCATGCTGGCTGTCGAGATCGGTGAAGAGGGCCATCTCTGCGCGGATAATGATTTCACCGCAGCAACCGGCCTGCTGCCGCTGAAGACCCGTCCGGATGAAACGTGCCACGACCTGCTGAAGGACTACCCTTCCGCCACGATCACCCCGAAGCCAAATACCGATTCTATCGAGCTGTTCGTCCCCGCAGAAGCCATGGATAACGGATTCTATTCCGCAAAATATTATTCCTATGGTGGGGTCGCGGGTCTGATCAACTACAGCGCCTTCAGCAATTACAACCAGTACGGCAGCAGTGGCAGCAGCACCTATACCCAGGGGAATATTGGCACCGGCATCAACGCGGCAAACTGGACTCTGCGCAGTCATTACATCCTTACGGATGATAACGGCCAGCGCAGCGCGGAGAATTTGTATACCTACGCAGAACACGTCTTCGAAGCGCGTAAGGTGCGCGCGCAGGTGGGGCAGATCAACGTCAGTTCGGCACTGTTTAGCGGGGCGCAAATCACCGGGCTCCAGCTTTTGCCCGAAACGGGCCTCCAGCCGAATATTCCCTCGACCACCATTACCGGCATCGCCCGAAGCAATCAGGCCCGCGTGGAAATCCGTCAGTCCGGACAGGTGATTTACTCGTCAATGGTCAATGCGGGCCCGTTCACCCTGACGGACGTGCCGGTGGTGCGCGGCAACAGCGATCTCGACGTCAGCGTGATTGAAACGAATGGCGCAACCACCCGGTTTACGGTTCCGGCATCATCATTGAACCTCAGCGGATTCGCCCGCAGCGAGGGGCTGAGCCTGTCTTTGGGACAGGTCCGCGACAGCGGCAGTGCGGAGAGCTCCCCCTGGGTGTTCAACGCGTCAACCGGAACGCGGCTGGCCGCGCAGCTTTCTGGCGTAACCGCCGGCGTACTGGCGGAAAAGTATCAGGCGGCCGGCGGCATGCTGGAATGGTCAATTAACGACGACTGGATGATCTCCTCCACGGTGTTATTGAGCCAGTCTGACTTTTACGGCACTCAGCGCGGCGGCAAGGCCGAGCTGATGAGCAACCTTCTTCTCCCTTCCCAGCTTTCGCTGGGGCTTAGCGCAACGCAGTACCAGGGGGATTTCCGCGAGTTTACTGAAGCAATGGATGAGGGGTCGTTAAGCGCCCAAAATGCGTGGAGCGCAAACCTCAGCTGGAGCCACGATCTGCTCGGCGCCGTGTCTTTCCAGTACAGCGCCACGTCAGGCTATGAACAGGGGGATGATTCACGCTATCTGTTAGCCTCGTGGAGTAAGAGCCGAGGCCACGCGTCCCTTTCGGTCAACTGGCAGCACGCCATGAACAACAGCAGCGGCGACGATACCCAAAGCCGGGATGATGACCTGTTTTATGTCAACCTGAACCTGCCTTTTGGCGCAGAACGTATCAGCACCTATGTGCGCAGCCAGGGTGAAAATAAGACCTACGGCGCGCAGCTCAGCGGAAACGTCAGTCAAAACGTGAGCTACTCCCTCTCAGCCGATCGCGATCATAAAGATAAAAGCAACGCCTTCTACGGCAACCTCAGCTCCAACCTGCATTACACGCAGCTCGGTCTTTCAGCCGGGGTGAGCGATGGAGATCAGCGCAGCTACAGCACGTCGTTAAGCGGCGGGATCGCCCTTCACCGCCACGGCATGACCTTTACCCCCTACCCCATCAAGGAGACGTTTGGCATTGCGCGCCTGAGCGAACCGGAGAGCGGCATTGAGATCTCCACGCCGGACGGCACCGTCTGGACCGACTACTGGGGCCAGGCCGTGGTGCCCGGGCTGCGCGAATGGCAAAAATCACAGATTGTGATTAACACCGGCTCGCTGCCAAAAGGGATGGACCTGTCGAACGGGATTCAGTCCGTCTCGGCGGCCTACGGCTCGTTTGCGCAGGTTGACTTCAGGGTGCTGAATACCCGCCGCGTCCTGCTGGAAGTCAAACGAGAGAGCGGTGAATGGCTGGATCGCGGGCTAAGCATCGTCGACAGCAACAGTCACTACGTCGTCAGCGTGATGGATAACGGCATCGTCTTTATTTCCGACGCATCGGGCACCCCGGCGCTTTACGTTGTGGACGACAGGATGAACAAAATCTGCGAAATCCACTACTCCCTGAGCGATGAGAAAGATAAGGACGCGTATTACGAAAAAGCACAGGGCGTGTGCCGGTGAGGCTGGCCATCTTCAGTCGTGACGCGGAACAAACAGGATTCACTTTCGGGTGAGTAACCCGAGCGAATAAAAAGAAAATCAGTAAAACACCGTCGCTGTAACGACGTAATGAAATGCTTATTTAACTCTATGTTAAGGAAAAAAAATGAAAAAGAGTCTTCTCTTTGCCGCACTGGCGTTGGCCGCCACCAGCGCCCAGGCTGATGAAGCCGCCGTCCTGAAGGTGCAGGCCTCGCTCACGAGCCTTCCCTGCACGCCGGAACTCAGCAATAACGGCGTGATCGATTTTGGACGCGTGGAGGTGGGCGACTTGTCGCAAACCGAGGCAACGCAGCTGGGTGATAAAAGCCTGAACCTGACCATCTCCTGCCCGACGCCAACCAAAGTTGGCTGGAGCATTGCCGATAACCGCACCGAAACCAACGCCAGCACCGGCGGCACCGCGAATCTGAAGGTGATGAACGCCACGGCCAGCGGCGATGCCCTGCGCGGCTCCACGGCCACCTTCGGCCTGGGCAAGACCCATGACGGTAAAAACATCGGTGCTTACGCGATTTATACGCGCACGGCTGAAGTCACCGCGAACGGCGCGTCTGCCGAACCTATTCGCACGGCAGCAACGGCAGGAAGAGGAGCCAGCCGCTGGCAGAAAACGAATACGGGAACTATCGCCAATAAGGATTTAGGACTGATGAGCGTAGCGCGGACGGGTAAAACCGAACCGATGTCGGTGACGCGCGTTACCTTCCCGCTTAACGTCTCGCTGGCGGTGGAAAGCCTTAAGAAGCTCTCGTTGACGGAACGTACCGAATTTGATGGTCAGGCAACCATCAGCGTGGTGTACCTGTAAAGAAAAACCGGGCGGCGAAGGCCGCCCGACTGCACAACATTACTCTTTATCGCCCAGCAGAACGGATTCCAGCGCGATTTTGATCATGTCGTTGAAGGTGGTCTGACGCTCCGCGGCAGTGGTCTGCTCGTGGGTACGGATGTGGTCAGATACGGTGCAGATGGTCAGCGCTTTCGCACCAAACTCAGCCGCCACGCCGTAGATGCCCGCCGCTTCCATTTCCACGCCCAGGATGCCGTACTTCTCCATCACGTCGAACATTTCGCCGTCAGGAGAGTAGAACAGATCGGCAGAGAACAGGTTGCCCACGCGTGCGTCAACGCCCAGCGCTTTTGCCGCGTCAACCGCGTTGCGCACCATGTCGAAGTCTGCGATGGCGGAGAAGTCGTGATCCTTAAAGCGGATACGGTTTACTTTGGAGTCGGTACATGCGCCCATGCCGATAACCACGTCGCGCAGCTTAACGTCCATACGCACCGCGCCGCAGGAGCCCACGCGAATGATTTTCTTCACGCCGAAGTCGGTGATCAGCTCTTTGGTGTAGATGGAGCAGGATGGGATGCCCATGCCGTGGCCCATAACGGAGATCTTGCGGCCTTTGTATGTCCCGGTGAAGCCCAGCATGCCGCGAACGTTGTTCACTTCACGCACGTCTTCGAGGAAAGTTTCCGCAATGTGCTTCGCGCGCAGCGGGTCGCCCGGCATCAATACGACGTCAGCGAAATCACCCATTTCTGCATTAATGTGAGGAGTTGCCATCTTCAGTTCCTTTTCATTTTTAAATTCTCCCTCTCCCTGTGGGAGAGGGTTGGGGTGAGGGCATTAGACCGCACCCGTGTTTCTCGTGGGAGAGTGCCGGGGTGAGGCCATCAGACCGCACCCAAAATGATTCAGAACATAGCCTTGCCATATTCCATATCGGACGTACCAAAGTATTTCGCAATCGTCTGGCCGATGTCCGCGAAGGTTTCACGGTGTCCCAGCGAGCCTGGTTTGACTTTCGGGCCGTACACCAGCACCGGAATATGCTCGCGGGTGTGGTCGGTACCGGTCCAGGTTGGGTCGCAGCCGTGGTCAGCGGTCAGGATCAGAATGTCGTCTTCTCCTACCAGCTCCATCAGCTCCGGCAGACGGCGGTCGAACAGCTCCAGACCGGCAGCATAGCCCGCCACGTCGCGACGGTGGCCCCAGGAGGAGTCGAAGTCGACGAAGTTGGTGAAGACAATGGTCTTGTCGCCCGCTTCCTTCATCTCTTTGATGGTCGCATCAAACAGCGCGTCCAGACCGGTGGCTTTCACTTTTTTGGTAATGCCGCAGTTAGCGTAGATATCCGCGATTTTACCCACGGAGACCACGTGGCCGTCTTTCTCTTCGACCAGCTTTTGCAGCACGGTAGGCGCCGGTGGCTCAACGGCCAGGTCATGACGGTTACCGGTACGCTGGAAGTTACCCGCCTTGTCGCCGATAAACGGACGCGCAATCACGCGGCCAATGTTGTAACCGCCTTCGGTCAGCTCTTCACGGGCGATTTCGCACAGCTCGTAGAGTTTATCCAGGCCAAATGTTTCTTCGTGGCAGGCAATCTGGAATACGGAGTCAGCGGAGGTGTAGAAAATCGGCTTACCGGTTTTCATGTGCTCTTCGCCGAGCTGGTCCAGGATCACGGTACCGGAAGAGTGGCAGTTACCGAGGTAGCCCGGCAGGTTGGCGCGCTTCACCAGCTTGTCCAGCAGCTCCTGCGGGAAGCTGTTCTCGTGATCGGAGAAATAGCCCCAGTCGAACAGCACCGGCACACCGGCAATTTCCCAGTGGCCAGACGGGGTATCTTTACCGGAAGAGAGCTCGTGAGCCCAGGCGTAGGCGCCCACCACTTCCGCGTTGCCGTCCATACCGGCTGCGATTTTACCGGTAGAACCTTCATGCGCCTTCACCAGACCGAGGCGGGTCAGGTTTGGCAGATTCAGCGGGCCTTTACGACCGTTGTCCGCTTCGCCCTTCGCACAGGCTTCCGCGATGTGGCCCATGGTATCGGAACCCACGTCGCCAAAACGTTCTGCATCTTCGGTTGCGCCGATGCCGAATGAGTCCAGCACCATAATAAATGCACGTTTCATAATTGTTCTCCGTACTCAGTGCTTAAAAAATAGGGATCAGATCAGTATACAGTCATTCGATGATGCGACGATAGACGCAAGGCGTGCTTTCTGGTGCTTTATCGTCAAGGGTAATGGCCGCTTTCACCGCTTTCGCCGCATCCTGCCAGCTGGCCTCATCCTTCGCGTGGATCACCGCCAGCGGGCGCTGCCCGTCAACGCTGTCGCCCAGACGGGCCATCTCGGTAAAGCCGACGCTGTAGTCAATGGTATCTGATGCCTGACGACGACCGCCGCCCATGGAAACGACCGCCATGCCGAGCGCGCGGGTATCCATCGCGGAGACAAATCCTTCCGCGTCGGCATATACCGCCTTGCTGAGCATCGCGGTTGGCAGATATTTCGCATAATTCTCAACGAAGTCGGTTGGGCCTTTTTGCGCCGCCACCATGCGGCCAAAGATCTCCGCCGCCTTACCGTTGTCCAGCACCGCCTGAAGTTTGGCGCGCGCCTCCGCGTCGTCTTTGGCCAGCTTGCCGGAGATTAACATCTCAACGCACAGCGCCATGGTGACGTCGAGCAGACGCGGGTTGCGGTATTCGCCCGTCAGGAACTGCACGGCTTCGCGCACTTCGACGGCGTTACCGGCGCTGGACGCGAGGACCTGGTTCATGTCGGTCAGCAGAGCGGTCGTACGCACGCCCGCACCGTTGGAGACGCCCACAATGGCTTCCGCCAGTGCGGCAGAAAGTTCATAGGTTGGCATAAACGCGCCGCTGCCCACCTTCACGTCCATCACCAGCGCGTCCAGGCCTTCCGCCAGCTTTTTAGCCAGAATCGAGGCGGTGATCAGCGGGATGGAGTCTACGGTGGCGGTAATATCACGCGTCGCGTAAAAACGCTTGTCTGCCGGAGCAAGCGAGCTGGTCTGGCCGATAATCGCCACGCCAACGTCTTTAATAATGTCGCGGAAGCGGCTGTCGTCCGGGAAGATATCGAAGCCCGGAATGGCTTCCAGCTTGTCGAGCGTACCGCCCGTGTGGCCCAGGCCACGCCCGGAAATCATCGGAATGTAACCGCCGCAGGCGGCCACCATCGGGCCAAGCATCAGCGAGGTAACATCACCCACGCCGCCGGTGGAGTGTTTATCCACAATCGGGCCGTTAAGGTTGAGGCTTTTCCAGTCCAGCACGGTTCCTGAATCTCGCATCGCCATGGTCAGCGACACGCGCTCAGGCATCGACATATCGTGGAAGAAGATGGTCATCGCCAGGGCGGCAATCTGCCCTTCAGAGATGGTGTTATCACGAATGCCGTTGATAAAGAAGCGGATCTCTTCGTCGCTTAATGCATGACCATCACGTTTTTTACGAATAATTTCTTGTGCGAGAAACACGGTAACCTCCATGCGGAATCGGGGGAATTGTGGCGGGTGGCGCTACGCTGACCCGCCCTACGACCCTGTAGGCCGGATAAGCGAAGCGTCATCCGGCATTGGCTGACAATCAGTAGCTGCTTGCGCTCTTACCGTCGCCGTGACCCAGCGCTTTCAGCAGGCTTGCCAGCAGGCTGGATGCGCCGAAGCGGTAGTGGCGGGCATCGGCCCAGTCGGCGCCGAACAGTTCGTCCGCGATCGCCAGGAACTGCTGCGCGTCTTCCGCGGTGCGCACGCCGCCCGCCGGTTTGAAGCCAACGGTTTTTGATACGCCCATATCGCGGATCACTTCCATCATGATGCGCGCGCTTTCCGGCGTCGCGTTCACCGGCACTTTACCGGTAGAGGTTTTGATGAAGTCCGCGCCGGCTTTGATGGAGATTTCAGATGCTTTGCGAATCAGCGCTTCTTCTTTCAGCTCGCCGGTTTCGATGATCACTTTCAGCAGCACGTCTGCCGCGGCGCATGCGTCTTTACACGCTTTCACCAGGTCAAAACCTACCTGCTCGTTGCCGGCGATCAGCGCGCGGTACGGGAACACTACGTCAACTTCATCCGCACCGTAGGCAATCGCCGCGCGGGTTTCTGCCAGCGCAATCTCGATGTCGTCGTTACCGTGCGGGAAGTTCGTCACGGTCGCGATACGCACGTCCGGCGTGCCCTGCTCGTTCAGGGTTTTACGCGCGATAGGGATAAAACGCGGGTAAATGCAGACGGCAGCGGTGTTGCCGACGGGGGTTTTCGCCTGATGGCACAGGGCGATGACTTTCTCATTGGTGTCGTCATCGTTCAGGGTGGTCAGGTCCATCAGCTTCAGCGCGCGCAGGCTGCTTGCGGTTAAATCGGTCATAACATTCTCCAACGGCATCGCCGTATAAATTTCACCTTGCGGTCTGTGACTATTCTAACATCCAGCCGCACTCACACTTCGACATTCATCACAGTTAATGAAAACTTCATGCAAATTTGCATTACTGTAATGAGATCGACGTCAAATTTTAACCCGATAACGGCTGCCTAAAACAGCGGTTACCCCTGTGGGATCAATAGCCCCGACGGGATCGCTTCTTAAAATTCTCGGCATCATCCGCAGAACGATAAAGGAAGCGAATATGTCCCACGCCAGCCCCGATGACATGCAGCAACGTTGCCAGCAAATTGTGACAAGCCCGACGTTGAGCCCCGAGCAGAAGCGTCATTTGCTGGCGCTGGAAGCGGAAGACAACCTCCCCTACCCGGCGCTCCCGGCCGCAGCCCGCGCCGCGCTGGACGAAGGCGTTATCTGCGATATGTACGAGGGACACGCCCCCTACAAGCCGCGCTACGTGCTGCCGGACTACGCCAAATTCCTCGCGAACGGTTCAGACTGGCTGGAGCTGGAGGGGGCGCAGGATCTTGATGACGCGCTGTCGCTGCTCACCATCCTCTACCACCATGTTCCCTCCGTTACCTCCATGCCGGTGTACCTGGGCCATCTGGATGCACTGCTGCAGCCGTATGTTAAAATTCTAACACAAGAAGAAATCGATAGCCGAATAAAACGTTTCTGGCGCTACCTGGACCGCACGCTGCCGGATGCCTTTATGCACGCCAACATCGGCCCGGAAGATACGCCCGTCACGCGCGCCATTCTCAGCGCCGATGCTGAGCTTAAGCAGGTTGCACCCAATCTGACCTTTATCTATGACCCACAGGTCACGCCGGACGATCTGCTGCTAAACGTCGCTAATAACATATGTGAATGCAGTAAACCGCACGTTTCTAATGGCCCTGTGAATGATAAAATTTTCACAAAAGGACGCTACGGCGTGGTTAGCTGTTACAACTCCCTGCCGCTCGCGGGCGGCGGCAGCACCCTGGTGCGCCTCAATCTGAAGGCGATTGCCGAGCGCAGCGAATCCATCGAGGACTTCTTCACTCGCGCCCTGCCGCACTACTGCCAGCAGCAGATTGCCATCATCGATGCCCGCTGCGATTTCCTCTATCAGCAGTCCGGCTTCTTTGAGAATAGCTTCCTGGTGAAAGAGGGGCTGATCGACGCCGATCGTTTCGTGCCGATGTTTGGCATGTACGGCCTCGCGGAAGCGGTCAATACGCTGTGCGAAAAGGAAGGTATCGAAGGACGTTACGGCAAGGACGAACGGGCGAACGCGCTGGGCTATCGCATCAGCGAACAGCTCTCGACGTTTGTCGACAAAACGCCGGTAAAACACGGCTGGAAGCAGCGGGCGATGCTGCACGCCCAGTCGGGGATCAGCTCCGACTCAGGCACCACGCCGGGCGCGCGCCTGCCCTATGGCGATGAGCCCGATCCCATCAGCCACCTGCTGGCCGTTGCGCCACACCATCAGTATTACCACGCCGGGATCAGCGACATTCTGACGCTGGAAGAGACGGTTAAGCGCAACCCGCAGGCCGTCGTCCAGCTTTGCCTGGGCGCGTTCAGGGCCGGGATGCGCGAGTTTACCGCTAACGTCGCCGGTAACGATCTGGTACGCGTGACCGGGTACATGGTGCGTTTGTCGGATCTTGAGAAGTACCGCGAGGCGGGGTCACGCACTAACACCACCTGGCTCGGCGAGGAGGCCGCGCGCAATACCCGCATTCTGGAGCGACAGCCGCGAGTGGTGAGCCATGAACAGCAGATGCGCTTTAGTTAGTCAGGTTATCCCGTTTTCCTGCGTGGACGGGCCGGGCAGCCGCCTGGCGCTGTTCCTGCAGGGGTGCAACCTGCGCTGTAAAACCTGCCATAACCCGTGGACGATCGGCCGCTGCAACGACTGCGGCGACTGCGTTCCCCACTGCCCGCACGATGCGCTAAACGTGCAGGCCGGCCGCGTCTGGTGGCAGGAGAGCCTCTGCCACCAGTGCGATACCTGCCTGCATCTGTGCCAGCAGCAGGCGACGCCCATGGCGCAGCGCTACAGCGTCGAGGAGATCCTCGCGCAGGTCCGCAAGGCCTCGCCCTTTATTGAAGGGATCACCGCGAGCGGCGGCGAAGCGACAACCCAGCTGCCGTTTTTGATCGCCCTGTTTTCAGCGATCAAAGCCGACCCTGCCCTGCGCCACTTAACCTGCCTGGTGGACAGCAATGGCCTGCTGAGCGAAACCGGCTGGCAGAAACTCCTTCCGGTGCTTGACGGGGCGATGCTGGATCTCAAGGCGTGGGGCAATGAGCACCACCGCTTCCTGACGGGGCGCGACAATCCTCAGATTAAGCAGAGCATACGCTGGCTGGCCGAACGCCAGCGCCTTACCGAGCTGAGGCTGCTGGTGATTCCTGAGCGGTGTGATTATATGGACCATTTTCCCGCCCTGGCGGCGTTTATCCGCGCGCTTGGGAGCATTCCGGTGCGCATTAACGCCTTTCACGCGCACGGGGTTTACGGCGAGGCGGCGTCATGGCGCAGCGCCACGCCGGATGACGTGGAGCCGCTGGCGCGGGCGCTTGAAAAACAGCAGATTACGGTGCTTCGTCCGGCGCTATACCTTTAGCGTGATGCCGAACGTTGCGCGGGTGTTTTCGAGCAGCGCATCGGCAATCACATCCTCCGGCTCCTTTCGCAGTTCGCACAGTTCAGCAAACACGCGCGCCGCCTGCTCCGGGCGGTTAGGCTGGCCCTGAAAGCCGCTTAACGGCATATCCGGCGCATCGGTTTCCAGCAACAGCGCCGAGAGAGGGAGCTGCGCGATGACGTCGCGGGTTTTGCTGGCGCGGGGATAGGTGATCGTCCCGCCCACGCCAATCCTGTAGCCGAGTTCAATAAACCGCTGCGCCTGCTGCAGGCTGCCTGAAAAGCCGTGCACGACGCCGGTGCGCGGCAGGTTCTGGCGTTTAAGGTGCATCGCCAGCTTGTCATGCGTACGGCGGGAATGGAGGATCGCCGGCAGATCGTGACGCTTTGCCAGCCGAAGCTGCGCATCCAGGATCGCCTGCTGACGCTCAAACTGCGGATCGTCCCGGTAGAGATCGAGGCCGATCTCGCCGATGGCGACGAGCTTGCTGTTCGGCTTTTTCAGCGCGTCATCCAGCCTGTCGATATCCCCATCATGATGATGCTCAATGACGATCGGATGCAGCCCCAGCGCCGCGAATACCGCATCGTGATGCCGGGCGAGATCGAGCACGCGCTCGAACCTGTCGGCCTGAACAGACGGTACAATGATGGCCCGCACCCCCGCCTGCGCCGCGCGGACGATGCTGTGCGGCTCATCTCCCGTAAACGGCGGAAAGTCAAAATGGCAGTGGGTGTCGACAAAGCGGTGCATTACGCCAGGTCCTCGTTATCAAACGCGGTGTCGTTTGCCTGTGCCACATCCACCAGCGGCACGTCGAGCACGTCGTTGGCCACGACGGCGGGCGGCGTAATGATCGTTTTATGCCGGCGAATCGGCGGCTGTGCTGCCAGCATTTTGCCCACCGTCGCGAGGAAATAGCGTCCGCACAGCCGACCGGTTTTATAATCCTGGCGCAGCGCGGGTAAACGGCTGCCGAGCGCCATGCTGACCAGCGGCCTTGGCGGATAAATTTCAAAGATACGCAGCTTGCCCGGCGGTTTTTCAATAAAACGCTGCATCTCGCCGTAGCTGGACTCGTGCCGATGGGCGATGTCCACCAGCGGCTGCAGGCTGCTGTCGCCCAGCCAGCGCTCCATGCGCTTAAACCACTGCGGGGTGTAATACATTTGCGAAGGCACCGTGCGGATCACCACAATGGTTTTTGCGCCACGGCGCGCCGCTTCCTGCACGGGCACCGCGTCGCTAATGCCGCCGTCCAGATAGTTGATCCCCTCCAGCAGCGCGCCCGTACGGTAAAAGCCGGGAATAGCGCTTGATGCGCGGATAATATCGAGCCAGTTCTCTTTCTGCGGTGAAAAATAGCTGGGGGAGTAATCATCGCCTTTGCTGGCGCACATCCAGAACGCTTTACCGGTATCGAAAAGTCGCGCCGCCGTATCCATCGCCAGCGGCATTTGGCTGGAGGTGGAATCCAGCAGCCAGTCTAAATCGATAAGATTTCCGCCGCGCACGAAGCGCACAGGATTGAAAAACTCTTTCGCCGTGGTGTAGCGCATGATGACTTTTCGGGCGTAGCCGGGCTGGTTGCAGACGTAGGCAGACAGGTTTTGCGCCCCGGCAGAGGTGCCAAAATAGAGATCGAACGGGTTAAATTGCGCGCGCATAAATTCGTCCAGCACGCCGGCCGTGAAAATGCCGCGCTGTCCGCCGCCTTCACATACCAGCGCAAGCTGGCCTGCGTGAAACGGTTTTAGCGCGAGCGGCGCAATATTTCCGAGCGTAACGGGTATTCGCTGCCCCACCTCTGCTTTCCTGTTTTTATTGTTCTGTGAAGACACAGTACCGCACTCAGGTACGATTACTCAAACAAGAAAAGCCAGTCGCATGGACTGGCTTTGAAGTATTGTTTTCAATGAGCGTATCGCTACGGACGGCGTCGACCCGTAAACAGGCTGACCAGGAACAGGATAATACCGACAACGAAGACAATTTTAGCTGCCCATGCAGCTGTACCTGCCAGTCCACCAAAGCCCAATGCGGCGGCAATTAACGCGATAACCAGAAATATAATGCCCCAACGAAACATAAGCCTCTCCTTTACCATAGTTAATGTCGGCCGCTAAACGTGAGTGCTCAGGCACCTCACCGGCGCAGTATTCAAGTGTCGTTGTTATTTCGCCCGCAGGCCTCAGCCGTTAGGGCGAATTATGTCGATTACTTCGCTTTCAGATCGTTTTTGACGCTTTTCACGCCATCAACGGCTTTGGCGATGGTTTCAGCACGTTCAATCTGTGCCTGCGAATCCACCGTACCGGAAAGCTGAACCACACCATCGGTCGTTTCAACTTTCACCTTGCGAGACGGCACGACGTCATCTGCTAATAGTTTAGCTTTGATTTCGCTGGTGGTAGCCGCATCCCCGGCATAACCTTTCACGGAGGAGTCTTTCGCGTCGCGTACGTGCAGCTTATCGCTCACAGAGGCGACGCCTTCAACGCCTTTGGCCACTTTCACGGCCTGTTCAGCCTGGGCCTGGCTTTCAACAAAGCCGCTCAGGGTGACAACTTTTTTCTCAGTTTTTACTGAAATGTCGGTGCTCTTGATGGCTTCATCGTCCACCAGGGCTGCTTTCACTTTTGCTGTGATGGAGCTGTCGTCCATGAAATTACCGACTTTATTCATAGAGCTATCGATTTTTTCCCCTGCGCTATTCGCTGAGGACTGCGCTTTGTCCATAGTGGTGGTTTCCGCGAAAACGGAACCGCTTACCAGGGCGCTACCTAACGTTACGGCCAGCAGAGTTTTAGAAATCTTCAGTCTTGTCATATTCATCGATGTATTCCTGTGTTTTGCCCGTTATTCGGGCGTCAAACTTCCTTTATCACTAGATTTATATTTTGCGAATAAACACGTAGGCAAAATGGCGAACCCAAAGTCATGCATTGAACAGTTAATTCATCCACGCCCGGTGTTAAACACTGAGTTAAATATAGATCACATTTCCGAAGCCGCTTTCAGAATTGCGGAAAAAACGCGCAATCAATAATAAAAAGCGATGAATTAAGAACATTCCGCAAGGGATTAATAAGACAGGAATTAAAGAAGAGCACGGCGGCTGCCGTGCTCTGAAGGGGATTAGTGCTCGCGAGTTTTACGGAACTGCACGTCAGGATAACGTTCCTGCGTCAGGTTCAGGTTAACCATGGTTGGGGCGATATACGTCAGGTTATCGCCGCCGTCCAGCGCCAGCTGAACCTCGTTCTTGCGCTTAAATTCTTCGAATTTCTTCACGTCAGCGCACTCAACCCAGCGCGCCGTCGCCACGTTGACCGATTCGTAAATCGCCTCAACGTTATATTCGCTCTTAAGGCGCGCAACCACCACGTCAAACTGCAGGACGCCAACCGCGCCAACGATCAGGTCGTTGTTGGCAATCGGACGGAACACCTGTACCGCGCCCTCTTCCGAAAGCTGAACCAGGCCTTTCAGCAGCTGTTTCTGCTTCAGCGGATCGCGCAGGCGAATGCGGCGGAACAGCTCAGGGGCAAAGTTCGGAATGCCGGTGAACTTCATCATCTCGCCCTGGGTAAAGGTATCGCCAATCTGGATGGTGCCGTGGTTGTGCAGGCCGATGATGTCGCCCGGATAGGCTTCTTCAACGTGCGAGCGGTCGCCGGCCATAAAGGTCAGCGCATCGGAGATCACCACGTCTTTACCGATACGCACCTGGCGCAGCTTCATGCCTTTTTCGTATTTGCCGGAGACCACGCGCATAAAGGCCACGCGGTCGCGGTGTTTCGGGTCCATGTTGGCCTGAATCTTAAACACGAAGCCGGTGAACTTCTCTTCCTGCGCTTCCACCTCGCGGGTGTCGGTTTTACGCGGCATAGGCTTCGGTGCCCACTCCACCAGGCCGTCAAGCATATGGTCAACGCCAAAGTTACCCAGCGCGGTACCGAAGAATACCGGGGTGATTTCACCCGCCAGGAACAGCTCTTTATCGAACTCGTGAGACGCACCTTTCACCAGCTCCAGCTCATCGCGCAGCTGCGCCGCCAGATCTTCGCCAACCGCCGCGTCCAGCTCCGGGTTGTCCAGACCTTTAACGATGCGCACTTCCTGAATGGTGTGGCCTTTACCGGTCTGATACAGATAGGTCTCGTCTTTATAGAGATGATAAACGCCCTTGAACAGCTTGCCGCAGCCGATCGGCCAGGTGATTGGCGCACAGGCGATTTTCAGCTCGTTTTCGACCTCATCCATCAGCTCCATCGGATCGCGGATGTCGCGGTCAAGTTTGTTCATAAAGGTGAGGATCGGCGTATCGCGCAGGCGGGTCACTTCCATCAGCTTGCGGGTACGATCTTCTACCCCTTTCGCGGCGTCGATCACCATCAGGCAGCAGTCCACCGCCGTCAGGGTACGATAGGTATCTTCGGAGAAGTCTTCGTGGCCCGGGGTGTCCAGCAGGTTTACCAGGCAGTCGTGATACGGGAACTGCATCACGGACGTGGTAATCGAAATACCACGCTGCTTTTCCATCTCCATCCAGTCGGATTTGGCATGCTGGCTGGAGCCGCGGCCCTTAACGGTACCGGCGGTCTGGATGGCCTGTCCGAACAGCAGCACCTTCTCGGTGATGGTCGTTTTACCGGCATCCGGGTGCGAGATAATGGCAAAAGTGCGGCGCTTGGCCACCTCTTGCAGATAAGGAGACAACGTCATAATTAAATCTTCTTTTATAAGCGCGGCAGCACGCCACGCATCATGGAATACAAAATTGCGGCTATTTTACCCATCAACGGGGGGCAGGCAATCATTGTTTACACAGGAGCTGCTCCAGTTCGTTCAATGACGTGACGGTCCAGGTCGGCTGGATGCCTTCCGGCTGAGCGCGACCGTGCGCGTTAAGCCAGACGGTCGACAGGCCTGAGTTCATGCCGCCAAGAATATCGGATTCGGCGGTATCGCCGACCATCAGCACGCGCGCGCGGTCGGGGTTCCCCGCCAGCTCAAGCGCATGGTCAAAAATTCGCGGGTCCGGCTTTGGCACGCCGACCTCTTCCGAGATCACCAGCGCGTCGAAATAATCGCGCAGGCCGGTACGCTCAAGGCGGATCTGCTGCAGGGCGGTAAAGCCGTTGGTGATGATCCCAAGCTTCACCTCCCCTCTCAGCGCGTTCAGCAGGGAAACGGCCCCCGGCAGCGGCGCGCAAATATCGGCCATCGCGTTCAGAAACGCCTCGTTCAGCAAACCCGGGCTGACGTTGAGCCGCTCGGCCCACACGTCAAAACGCTGATGCTGTAGCTGTAACGCGCTGATGGCACCGTTCTGGTAGTCCACCCACAGCGGCTTATTCACCGCCTGATAGTCCTGAAAATCTTCCGCGGTGAAGGTCACGCTATAGTCGAGAAACATCCGCTGTAGGCCGCCGAACGAGTCAAACGTAAACAGCGTTTCGTCGGCATCAAAGAAAATCCAGTCCCATTTCATCGTTACAACCTTATTTTTGTTATCCAATCGGCAGAGCCATAATAATGGCGTCTTCACGGCCCTCTGCGGTGGGGTAGTAGTTACGGCGGATTGTCGCCTCGTTGAAGCCTAAGCTTTCGTAGAGCGCGATGGCGGCGACGTTCGAGGCGCGCACTTCCAGCCACAGGGTGAAAACGTCACGGGTTTCGAGCTCGCGAATGAGGTGCTCCAGCAGCGCTCTTCCGAGCCCCCGACGCTGAAACGCGGGATCAACCGCAATATTAAACAGCGTCGCTTCGTCCAGGACGACCTGCGTGATGGCGAATGCCGCCATCGTGCCGTCAACGTCCAGACGGTAGTTTAGATAACGCTCGCCCTGGTTGCTGGCGAAGGTTTTCTCGCTCCAGGGAAACGCGTGGGCGCGGGTTTCAATCGCGAACGCTTGCGCGAGATCAGGCGTCGTGAGGGAAGAAATCATGTTCGTCATCGCAAATTTGTTGCCACAGCGCGCTGCGCGCCTTGGGGTTGGCCTTGAGTTCTTCCAGCGCTGGCGAGCAGATCTGGCTCCCTTGCAAAGAAATATCGCCCACGTCGCCAATTCGCCAGCTGTTACAGCGGCTTTCAGGCGGCAGCATCGCCACGCGGTCGGGCGTGAGCTGCAAAACCTGATCCGGCGTGAGCTTTAGGCTACGAAGCACATCACCGATCACGGTTTCGCTCAGGGCGGGCGGTTCATCCGCCACCATCACCAGACGCACGTGCGCAGGTATCGCGATCGCGATTTCGCCCTGCAGCGCCGTCGGGCGACGCAAGGCCCACTGGGTAATGCCCAGCTGCTGCAACTGCCAGTCTCGTCGGGATGTCATAGCGAAAACTCCTGTCTCTCAGGCGCGCAAATATAGCAAATGTGTCGAAACTGCGCCATCTACCTACTATAATCCCCGCCTGAGTTTATTGAGGAACAATTCATGTCTGCATTTACCCCGGCAAGTGAAGTCTTGCTGCGTCACAGTGATGATTTCGAACAAAGCCGTATTCTGTTTGCCGGAGATATGCAGGATGACCTGCCTGCGCGTTTCGACTGTGCTGAAAGCCGTGCCCACACCCAGTATTACCACCACTGGCAGGTGCTGAGCCGCCAGATGGGCGAGCGCGCGCGCTTTAGCCTGGTGGCGGAGCAAAGCGATATCGCCGATTGCGATACGCTGATCTACTACTGGCCGAAAAACAAGCCGGAAGCCCAGTTCCAGCTGATGAACCTGCTCTCCCTGCTGCCGGTTGGCTGCGATATTTTCATCGTCGGTGAAAACCGCAGCGGCGTGCGTAGCGCAGAACAGATGCTTGAAGAGTATGCGCCGCTGAACAAAGTCGACAGCGCCCGCCGCTGCGGCCTGTATCACGGGCGCCTCGAAAAACAGCCTGCGTTCGACGCAGAGAAATTCTGGGGCGAGTATCAGCTTGACGATTTAACCATCAAAACCCTGCCGGGCGTTTTCAGCCGCGACTATCTGGATGTCGGCAGCAAGCTTTTGCTGTCCACTCTCACACCGCATACTAAAGGCAAAGTGCTGGACGTGGGCTGCGGCGCGGGCGTGCTGTCAACGGTACTCGCCAGCCACTCACCAAAAGTGCGTTTAACCCTGTGTGACGTCAGCGCCCCGGCGGTAGAAGCCAGCCGCGCCACGCTTGCTGCGAATGGCATTGAAGGCGAAGTGATTGCCAGCAACGTCTTCTCCGACGTGACCGGCCGTTTTGACATGATTATCTCTAACCCACCGTTCCATGACGGAATGGAAACCAGCCTTGAGGCCGCGCAGACGCTGATCCGGGGTGCAACGCGTCACCTCAACAGCGGCGGTGAGCTGCGTATCGTGGCGAACGCCTTCCTGGCGTACCCGAAAGTGTTGGATGAAACCTTCGGCTTCCACGAAGTCATCGCCCAGACGGGCCGCTTTAAGGTTTACCGCACCGTGATGACGCGTCAGGCTAAAAAGTAATTCCCCCTTACGTAAGCCGGACTGGCGTTAGCGCCAGCCGGCAATATCTCCCGCCTCTTTCGCCCATTTTTGCAGCAATCAAAACAGCATGCGTATTTTTCTATTGACGTAAAGCTGAAAACATCTAGAATGCGCCTCCGTGGTTACGATACTTTTACAGTGTCGATGGTATGCGAAGGTGGCGGAATTGGTAGACGCGCTAGCTTCAGGTGTTAGTGTCCTTACGGACGTGGGGGTTCAAGTCCCCCCCCTCGCACCATAAATCACGTTGATATTGCTCGCACTGGGCGAAGGTGGCGGAATTGGTAGACGCGCTAGCTTCAGGTGTTAGTGTCCTTACGGACGTGGGGGTTCAAGTCCCCCCCCTCGCACCAACGAGGCAATATCGAAAAGTAAGATGACTGTGCGAAGGTGGCGGAATTGGTAGACGCGCTAGCTTCAGGTGTTAGTGTCCTTAGGATGTGGGGGTTCGAGTCCCCCCCCTCGCACCAATTATCTTACATCCCCTCTGCTGTACGTCTCGTTTTTCCTTTATTTCAAACTCATCAATATCACCAGAATACCGCTGACCAGCGCAACGCATGACGGCAACAGAACGTAGTGCCGTAGTTGCTTATGCCAGATCATCACTGACGTCATCAGCATCCCCGACACGATGAGCGCCTTCCATACGTTTATGGGGAGATCGGCAAACATCAGACCGCCGATGATTGCCCCAGGCAGTAAAACACCCCAACCACTTCCCAGCGCCCTGCTCAACATGATTCGCTCTCTCACACTGATAATGATAACCAATATCATATGATATTAATTATCAGTTGTCATCCAACGGAGTCGAATTGTACTGCTTTACCTTTTCCCATAATGACAGTGAATCTATAAGGTGATAAATTGCACATCCGTTAACGTCTTATAAAGATTTTCTGAAAATTACATATCACCTGATTTGCACATATCCATTCGCATCAACGCTTATTTACCTGTTTTAATTGAATATAAATAAAAACGCACAACTATGACATCACATTCCTGGCGGTCTTTGGTCAATAGCAAATATCAATTATCTTTACGTTTGTTTCTGTTCTTAAATGCAGCGTCTGCGTTATTTTCAATAACTAACCCGCTTTATTCCGTACGCGTGCTCTCGGTACCGCTTATCACCATTATTATCGTGAGCTGCGGGCTACTCGTTTGGCACTGGAAGCACCGTAGCCGGAAAATAAATATTCCCGTTATTTCAACGATCTTTGGCTGCTTATGGGCTCTGCAAATCGTCTCTAAATTTTCACTCATTACTCACGACCAGGCGTCCTATTTAATTCTGGTGTTATTAACCGTGCTGTTCATTGGTTCTCTGGCTTTTGCCAGTAATATCAAAGCATTTACGCTGCATTCATTGCCCTCTTTTATCGCCTGTCTCTGGTTAAGCAATCATGAACACTGGCTGCGCATGGCCTATTTCTTTGCCCTGCCCATGGTCGCCATCGGCATCCACCACGTGCTGCAAAGACGCAACGATATCTTTGCCCAGGACCTGCTTTCACGTCTTCTTGAAGAACGAGAAACGCTAACCGATCTCAGCATGATGGACCCCCTCACCGGTCTGTATAACCGTCGGGGCCTGAAAAGTCGGCTACAAAACCTCCCAGCGCCCGACGGCGGTGAGAACTTTGTGCTGCTGCTGGATATTGACCACTTCAAGGCTTATAACGACCACTATGGCCATATGATGGGCGATCAGGCACTCATCCGCGTATCGGCGGCCATCCGCGATGCGGTGCGTTCACGTGATATTGTCGCGCGCTTTGGCGGCGAAGAGTTCATGGTGCTATTGACCAATATCTCGCTGGAGCGCGCCCGCCAGACGGCGGAAAACATTCGTCAGAAAGTCTACGATCTTAAAATCCCGCATATGTTTAACCTCAGCGTTGCCACAAACGTCACGATCAGTATTGGCATTGCCATTTTTGAGGACGAAGACATTGAAGGCGCGCTGGAGAAAGCGGATAAAGCGCTGTACGAAGCCAAGCATATGGGGCGCAACAGCATTCTGCTAAGCGATGACTTGCAGACGGCCTGAAAACAGAGCCCTGAGCCGACAAAAGGCTTGCGATCGGTAATATCTATAGTTAGGATTGGCAATCATTATCATTTAGATTTCTATCCATACTATGGCAACACATACCGCACAGGCTGTTGACTCTATCCTCTGGCGAGCTCCACTCTCCTCGGGCAGCGTGACGCTTGCGGATGCCATTCGGGATAAAATTGCTGACACCCGCGCCCACCTGCTGGATTTTATCAAGCTTGATGAAGCCCATCCGCACCATGCGATGACGCTGGCGCAGTGGAAACGCCCTTCAGAACGTCAGTCGCTGCTGGCGGCCTATTCCGACCATATTTACCGTAACCAGCCAACCCTTCAGCGGGAAAAGAAACCGCTGCTCTCCCTTTGGGCGCAATGGTATATCGGCCTGATGGTGCCTCCTCTTATGGTGGCTTTGCTGACGCAGGACACCATGATCGACCTCTCTCCGGAGTATATCCACGTTGAGTTCCATGAAACCGGCCGGGCGGCCTGTTTCTGGATCGATGTTATCGAAGACCGGAATGCAAGGCACCTGACCGCTCAGGCGCGCATGGAGAAGCTCGTGACTCAGGCGCTGATCCCCGTCGTGGATGCGCTGGAGGAGACCGGGGAGATAAACGGGAAACTTATCTGGAGCAATACCGGCTATTTGATTCACTGGTATTTAACGGAGATGAAACCGCTCCTCGGCGACGAAATGGTGGAGGCTCTTCGCCAGTCCTGCTTCTTTACCAGGCAGTTGGCAGACGGCCGCGATAATCCGCTTTTCCGCACCGTGGTACCGCGAGATGGGCTGCTGGTACGCCGAACCTGCTGCCAGCGCTATCGCCTGCCGGACGTGCAGCAGTGCGGGGACTGTACCCTTAAGTAACGATGTCGTGTGCCGGGTGCGGCTTTACCTTACCCGGCACAAACGCCTCATGCTACCTGCTGATTTTCCTCTTCAGCATTCCGCTGCGCTTCTTCCGCCTCCTGCTCCAGCAGCTGCTTCTCGTACACCTTAAAGAACGGGAAGTAGATGATGGCTGAAACGCAGGCCAGCACGATGACCAGAATGGCGGCTCGGAAATCCCAGCCTAATGCCCACGCCGCCCCGACCGGCGCTGGCGCCGTCCACGGGACAACGGAAATCACGCGGCCAATCAGATCAAACTTCATGGCTGACCATGCCAGCACGGCGTTCACCATCGGTGCCAGCAGGAACGGTATGAAGAACACCGGGTTCATGACAATCGGCGTACCAAAGATGACGGGCTCATTGATGTTAAAGAAGCTTGGCACCACGCTTAAGCGGCCAATCGAGCGCAAATGGGCCGAGCGGCTGCGCAGATAGCAGATTACCAGTCCCATCGTTGCCCCCGAGCCGCCGATAACGATAAAGAACGTCCAGAATGCTTCCATAAAGATATGCGGCAGCGGCAGGCTGGAAGCCAGCGCGGTCTGGTTTGCACCCAGGTTAGTTAGCCAGAACATCTGCAGCATGCCGGAGACAATCGCGGCGCCGTGAATGCCTGCAAACCAGAGCAGATGGCCAATCAGCACCGCCAGCAGGATTGCAGGCAGCGAGTCAGCCGCCGAAACCAGAGGCTTGAAGATAGACATGATCGCCTGAGGGATCAGCATGTCGAACTGCGACTGAATCAACAGGCTCAGCGGATAAAGCGTCAGCACTACCACCAGCACCGGGATAAGCAGATCAAAGGAGTTTTTGATCATCGGCGGCACCTGGTCGGGCAGGCGAATGCCAATATTATGCGCCTTCAGGAAACGCATCATCTCAACGCAGTAAACGGCCACCAGAATCGCGGTGAAGATGCCGGTCCCGCCAAGGCTATCAACAGGCAGGCTTCCTTTGGTTTTCGGCGCGGCCACCAGCAGAAATGCCATCAGCGACAGCATCGCACACATAAATGGATCGAGCTGGTGAGTCTTTACGTAGTGTTTGCCCAGGTTGTACGCAATCGCGGCACAGATATAGATAGACATGATGCCCATCGTCATATCAAACGGCGTCAGAATTTGGCCCTCAAACTGCTTTGCCATATCCAGCCAGGCGCGGGCAAAGCCCCAGGTGGTATCCGGCGAAAACGGCGGATAGGCAAACACCAGCAGGAAGGATCCAACAATCATAAACGGCATGGCGGAAATAAAGCCGTCACGAATCGCCATAACGTGACGCTGGGAGGAGATCCGCCCGGCAATTGGGCTAACGTAATTCTCAACAAAGCGGAATATCAGATTAAACGCAGCATGGTTGGCAGACATAGCGGCTCTCCTGTCAGACGTTCATTTGGGGCGCATCTACGCCACGCGTTGTGCCATCAATCAGCTTCACAACCTGACTGGTTCGTACACCAGCGGAACTGCTTAAACGGAATGGTTTCATAATTGGCTCTTATTATTGGATACAGGGAACGTTACGTACTCAGTATTCATCTCTGAATCACGTACTGCAACCGGTTACTGTAACCGGTTTCTGTGAATGTGAAGGCGATCCAGAAATCAGGCCTGAGGGATATTTGTTACTGAAGAGATATTTACAGAGCATAATTTCTTATGACAGATTACGCAGGATATTTGTCAGGAGGAAACAATGAGTTTGCAGTCAGTACGGCAGTTTTTTGCCGACCACGCTCCGGATATTGAAGTCATTGAGCTCAGCCAAAGTACTGCGACCGTTGCCCTGGCCGCAGCCGCACACCGTGTCGAGCCGGGCCAAATTGCCAAAACCCTTTCGCTGAAGGTGAAGAATGAAGTGATTCTTGTGGTAGCGAAAGGTGACGCGCGTCTGGATAACAAAAAGCTGAAGGACACGTTTGGCGCGAAAGCCCGCATGCTCAGCAGCGATGAGGTCGTCACGATTACGGGGCAGCCCGTCGGCGGCGTGTGCCCTTTCGGGCTGGAAACCCCGCTTTCGGTCTTTTGTGATGTGTCGTTAAAGCAGTATCCCGAAGTGCTGCCCGCAGCCGGTGCCGTTCATAGCGCCGTGCGTATTTCCCCGGAAAGAATGGCAGAGCTGACCTCTGCAAAATGGGTGGACGTCTGCAGTTGAATGACAGCGCCAGTGACGAGCTGGCGCTGTAAATGACTAGGCGGAAAATACTGGAACGTTTAATAACGAGCGATGCGTCTCTCTTACGGGCAGATGCGTAAGAATATCAGCAGCATCGAGAAGCCCCACATCAGAGTTAACCCCAAGCTTTACCATCGCGTTAAATTTATGTGCCCGAATGGTCTTGATATTGCGTTCAAGCTGTACCGCGATCTCTGGGATCGAATAGCCGCATGACATATACCGCAGAATCGCGCGCTCGGTCGGGCTGAGCATCCGATTCTGGCTAACGTACCAGTGGTTAATCATGTTGTCATTCACCCGGCGCGTTTCGCTGAGTAATGTCACCAGCCCATCGAGAAGATGCTCAAGCGGCGCCGATTTGCTAATGATGCCGTGCAGGCGAGAAGGTGACAGGTGGCTTATCAGCTTCGCTTCCATCTCATCCGACGCCAGCACAATCCGCTGAATGTGATTATGCGAAAAGGCAAGATCGCGCAAATAGGCCAGGCAGTTACGCCGCTCTTCCCGTTCATCGGACAATGAATAGACCAATGAGAAAAACGGCGTATGGGATAAGGCGCTTTTAAATCCTTCAAACCTGCTGAATACATGTACCTGGTAATTATCGAGCGGAGATCGGGCAAAAAGATGTTCCAGCCCGACGGCACTCATTGCGCAATTTTCAATGACGGCGATATGTCTTGCTGCTGTGGTTTTTTCCATTCCTCAAACTCTCCATAGGCCGACATTAAACTCAGCTCTCGCATTCCCTGTGTACTGCTGATCCAGGCGTACATATCGGCATTACTTCGCAGAGATAACCGACGCATCGCACTGTTTTTCTGAGCACTAATCGTTTTGTTGCTCTTTTTCAGCAGCGTGGCGATTTGATTAATACCCCATCCTTTTCCCAGCAGACGTAAGACCTTGCGTTCGGAGTGCGTTAGCGCAACGAAACTCTCTTGCTCCTCTTCTAAAGCGGGTGTTTCCGGCATTAATAACGTCTGGCTAATCCGTTCCGCGCGTTCACTGCCGGCCCGAATCGCGTTTACCACGCCTTCAATAGGCTCCATATCTGAAAGCAGCGTGCTTTCAGGACGCATGAGAAGTTCCACGGCGAGGGGATAAAGTGGACGAGAAACTAAAAATATCCAGTGAATATCCCTGTACTGATTCAGCAAGCCGTAATAATGCTCGAGCGTTCCCCGAGGGTTCCGGTAATCGCCCGAAATATCCGCAATAATTACCGAAGCGCGACGTAATTGAAGCAGCGTCAATTCCTGTAATGAACGACAATAGGTCAGTTCATATTCAGGAAAATGATGCGTCATTACGCCACCCAGCCCGCTTTGCATCACAGGTACCTTACTGATTACTACTCCGTGTTTACCATTCAATGGCAACATAGGCCCTCCATGTCCTTTTATCGTTTACGTAATAACCTTAAAACTCAACAAAGTATGATATTTTTCATCCATGAGCGAAAAAATAGGCAAACCTAATAAATTAAAATTCGCCCAAAACAGGGCTAATATCGCACAAATAACAATTAAATTTAATTAAAGTGGCATTAGAAGAATGAAAAATTAAAATTAGCAAAACTTAATTTATTATTATTATATTTCCATCATAAACATAACTATTACATATACCCTCCCGCGCGGCCGTCTTGCCTCATCGCTGTTTGCACAATTCTTGATCTGACCCAGAGTAAGAGGCACCACACTTTGTGCTAAAAGTAAGCAATTCGGGCCGCAAGGCTGCTCACTTTCTTATCGTCAGGGAGATCCATGCTGGAAGAACGGTCACGGCAACGTGCAACAACGCGGCTATGTATTCAGTGCGGGCTTTATTTATTACAGCACGGGGCAGAAAGCGCGCTGGTTGAGGAGCTCTCCACGCGCCTCGGTCTGGCGCTGGGAATGGACAGCGTAGAAAGCGCCATCTCATCAAATGCCATTGTGCTCACCACCATTAAAGACGGGCAGTGCCTGACCTCTACCCGCAAGAACCACGATCGCGGCATTAATATGCACGTTGTGACGGAGGTTCAGCATATCGTTATCCTGGCAGAACATAAGCTGCTAGACCTAAAAGGGGTCGAGAAACGATTCAACCAAATCAAGCCGTTACGCTACCCGCGCTGGCTGGTTGTTATCATGGTGGGCCTGTCGTGCGCCTGTTTTTGCAAACTCAACGACGGCGGGTGGGACGGCGCGGCCATTACGTTTTTCGCCAGCAGCATTGCGATGTACGTGCGCCAGCTGCTAACCCACAGGCAAATGCATCCTCAAATCAACTTTTGCATCACCGCCTTTGTGGCAACAACGGTGTCGGGATTACTGCTGCGTGTCCCCACGTTCGTCAACACGCCCACTATCGCCATGGCCGCCAGCGTGCTGCTGCTGGTGCCGGGCTTTCCATTAATTAATGCCGTCGCCGATATGTTTAAAGGGCACATCAACACCGGCCTCGCGCGCTGGGCCATCGCGAGTCTATTAACGCTCGCGACCTGCATCGGGGTGGTGATGGCGATGACGCTGTGGGGGTTACGCGGATGGGCATAATGGAATTTTTACTCGCACTGATTCAGGACATGCTGCTTGCCGCCATTCCCGCCGTCGGTTTCGCCATGGTGTTTAACGTACCGCAGCGCGCGCTGCCCTGGTGTGCGCTGCTGGGGGCCATTGGCCACGGTTCGCGCATGGTGATGATGACGGCAGGTTTTAATATTGAATGGTCAACCTTTATGGCGTCGATGCTGGTGGGGAGCATTGGTATTCAGTGGTCACGCTGGTATCTGGCGCACCCTAAGGTCTTCACTGTCGCCGCGGTGATCCCCATGTTCCCGGGCATTTCAGCCTACACGGCGATGATTTCAGCGGTAAAAATCAGCCACTTTGGCTATAGCGAACCGCAGATGATTCTGTTGCTCAGTAATTTCCTGAAGGCGTCTTCTATTGTCGGGGCCCTGTCCATCGGCCTTTCGATTCCCGGCCTGTGGCTGTATCGTAAGCGCCCGCGCGTTTGAGATTTGTGTTCTCATGCAGCCATGGTAATAATCCCTGACTCCGTTTGGTGATGAAAAGGAAAGGATGTGGCTCCTCCTGACAGTGAACATCTCGACAATAATGAAAGCATCAGCCTGAAGGATAAAATTTTTCAGAGCGCCATTACCCTGTTTGCCGAGTACGGGCTAAACGGCGCGCGCATGGAGCAAATCGCCGAGAAGGCAGGCACGACAAAACGCATGGTGGTGTATCATTTCAAGAACAAAGAAAATCTGTACCTTCTGGTGCTTGAGCACGTTTATACCCAGATTCGCGCCAGCGAAAAACAGCTGAGTCTTGCCGGCATGCCGCCCGTGGAAGCGCTGGTGCAGCTTGTTGAAACCACCTTTGACTACCATGCCGATCATCCGGACTACATTCGCATCATCTGTATGGAGAACATGCAGCGCGGCCGCTTTATGCAGCAGTCTAGCTACCTGCGCCAGGTTAACCGCAGCGCGCTGGAGCTTCTGGAAGACCTCCTGCGTCGCGGCAAAGCGAAGCAGCTCTTCAACGATACGGTAGATGCCCGCGATCTACACAGGCTCATCAGCAGCTTCAGCTTCCACTACGTCGCAAACAGCTACACCTTTACCCTGCTGTTTGAAGAGGGGGCTAACGAAGCGGCTCAGCGCGAACACTACCGTAAAATGGCGGTACAGGTTGCCCTACGCTACACCTGCCCATAAAATCGCTTGCAATTATATCGTGCACTATCTATATTCATTTCATGAACGCAAAAACGAACTCTCCTGCCGAAGCGCTTATGCTGGATAACCAGCTCTGTTTTGCCCTTTACTCGGCAAATCTGGCGCTTAATAAGCTGTACCGGCGATTGCTGGCACCGCTTAACCTGACCTACCCGCAGTATCTGGTCATGCTGGTGCTGTGGGAGAAGGATGACGTAACGGTATCCGACATCGGTGAGCGGTTGTTCCTGGACTCTGCCACGCTGACGCCGCTGCTCAAGCGCCTGGAAAGCGCCGGGCTTATCACCCGCCAGCGCTCCCGACGGGACGAGCGCCAGGTCGCCGTTACGCTGAGTGACGCAGGACGTCAGCTGCAGCAGCAGGCCGCCGACATTCCGCATGCCGTCGGGTGCGCAGCGAAGTGTGATTCCGACACCCTGCTGGCGCTCAAGCAGCAGCTTGAGTTTTTGCGACAACAGCTACAGCGCGCGTAGGGCTATACTTTACGCGTCTTTATTTACCCACATAAATCGCACGCTATTTAATAGCGGACTTTAAATAAAATGAGGAACCTGCCATGTCTTTAGAAAAAGTTGTCTATACAGCCAAAGCAAAAGCAACCGGTGGCCGCGACGGCCGCGCAACCTCTTCCGATGGCGTACTGGACGTGAAGCTGGGCGTGCCAAAAGAGATGGGCGGCATGGGCGGCGAAGTGACCAACCCGGAGCAGCTGTTCGCCGCGGGCTACTCGGCCTGCTTCCTGGGCGCGATGAAGTTCGTTGCCGCCCGCGATAAATTCGCCCTGCCTAAAGAGGCATTTATCGAAGGCGAAGTGGGTATCGGCCCGCTGCCTACCGGTTTTGGTATTGAAGCCAAACTGAACATCCACGTCGAAGGCATGGACCCTGCTGAAGCGAAAAAACTGGTCGATGCGGCCCACATCGTGTGCCCTTACTCCAACGCCACGCGCGGCAACATCGACGTGACGCTGAACATTATCGCCTAGTCGCGTTCACTATCCTCTCCGTCCCGGAGAGGATATCATCCCTCTCCTTCCCTCCCCCTCTCTGTGCTACCATAAGCCCCAATCACGCCCGTAGTAACCCAGTTGAGAAAGTGTTATGTCCTCCAGAATCCTGACCTCCAGCATCGCTGGCATTGATGCCTTTATGCGCGATCCGCGCGGTATGCTGACGCATGCCGAAAAAGGCACGCTTGCGGTTTTTGCCGATAACGCTCCGGCGTTCTATGCAATCACGCCGGAACGTCTGGCACAGCTACTGGAAACCGAAGCGCGACTGTCTCGCCCGCCGAGCGACGTAAGCCTGGACACGCAATTTTTCGAAGAGCCGGCGAGCGGGCCGGTGGCCGTTCCCATGGGCAAGTTTGCCATGTATGCGGGCTGGCAGCCGGATGCAGACTTCCTGCGGCTGGCCGCACTGTGGGGCATCGCGCTTTCACAGCCCGTCACCCCGGAAGAGCTTGCCGCATTTACCGCGTACTGGCAGGCGGAAGGGAAAGTGTTCCATCATATACAGTGGCAGCAAAAGCTCGCGCGCAGCATTCAAATCAACCGCGCCAGCAATAATGGCCAGCCTAAGCGGGATATCAACGCTTTTTCAGAACCGGATAAACAGATCCCTAACGGATTCCGAGGTGCTAAATGAAAAATGTCGGCGACCTGATGAAACGTCTGCAGAAGATGATGCCCGCCAACGTCAAGCCCGCGTTTACCACGGGTGAAGAGCTGCTGGCCTGGCAAAAGGAACAGGGTGAAATCCGCGCGGCGGCGCTCGCCCGGGAAAACCGCGCCATGAAAATGCAGCGCACCTTCAACCGCTCGGGCATCCGCCCGCTGCACCAGAACTGCTCGTTTGATAACTACAAGGTAGAAACCACCGGGCAGATGAACGCTCTCGCCGCCGCGCGCCAGTATGTGGACGAGTTCGACGGCAACATCGCCAGCTTTATCTTTAGCGGCAAGCCCGGCACCGGGAAAAACCATCTGGCGGCAGCCATCTGCAACGAGCTCTTGCTGCGCGGAAAGTCGGTGCTGATTATCACCGTTGCCGACATCATGTCCGCCATGAAAGACACGTTCAGCAACCGTGAAACCAGCGAAGAACAGCTGCTCAACGACCTGAGCAACGTGGATTTATTGGTCATCGATGAAATTGGCGTGCAAACCGAATCGCGCTATGAAAAGGTGATCATCAACCAGATTGTCGACCGCCGCTCCTCCTCAAAACGCCCAACGGGCATGCTGACCAACCATAATATTGACGAGATGACCCGTCTGCTCGGCGAGCGCGTCATGGACCGCATGAAGCTCGGCAACAGCCTGTACGTCATCTTCGACTGGGAAAGCTATCGCAGCCGCGTTACCGGCAAAGAGTATTAGGATTTTTGCTATGAATGTGCGTCGAACCCTGGCGTTATACTGGTTCGACTTCCGGCCCAAAACGGACCTATTTTGAGTAAGCCACGATGAAAAAACAGATTCTCTTCAGCACACTTTTTAGCGTTCTGCTGGTTGCAGGCACGGCGCAGGCGGCATCCTGGCAGGATTCTTTGACCAGCGCCGCGAATGAACTCACTAAAGACAGCGGCAAAAGCCAGGGCGGACTGTCCGCGTCTTCGCTGACCGGCCTGCTCGGCAACAGCTCGCAAAGCCTGAGCGCGGGCACCATGAACAACGCGGCCGGGATTCTGGAATACTGCGCGAAGCAAAAGCTGGCGTCCGTTACCGACGCGCAAAACGTGAAAAATCAGGTGCTCGGCAAGCTGGGCCTGGACACCCAGGAGCAGAAGCAAGACACCAACTACATGGACGGGATTCAGGGCCTGCTCAACGCGAAAAACGGCCAGCAGCTCAACCTGGAAACCCTCGGCAACTCGTCTCTGGGTAAACAGGTGAAAACCAAAGCCTGCGATCTGGTGTTAAAACAGGGCGTTAATTTCCTCTCCTGATCGCCCCCCATTTTCTGCCACAACATGCCGTGTTTATTGCATTAGCATTACAACGCGGCGTGAAATGAGCGTTTCCCCCCATAAGCCCTCTCTCAGCGTCCACATGCCTGGATGCGACCGCCGTCAAATAAACGATTTTCTAAACCAAATCCTAACCACAGCACACTTTTGTGACACTAAAATTGCAGCTTAACGACATCGCGATTACATTGTATCACCCAAAAAATAAACGCTTAGCCAGCAAAGCAACTGGCGTCATGAGGATATGCTGTTGTCAGAGTTAATGTCCCTTGTCCTTTTTATGGCTTCCATCGGCATTTACGCCTGGAAAGCTGGCCGCAACACCTGGTGGTTTATCGCCACGCTGGTCGTTCTCGGCATTTTTATTGTTTTAAACATTACCTTATATGCCAGCGATTACTTCACCGGTGACGGTATTAACGATGCCGTCCTCTATACCCTGACGAACAGCCTGACGGGCGCAGGAGTTGGTAAGTACATACTTCCAGGCTTAGGCCTGGTTGTTGCGCTGGTAGCCATCTTCGGCTCACTGGCCTGGGTGCTGCGCCGTCGTCGACACCATCCCTATCATTTCGGCTACAGCGTGCTGGCGCTTATTCTGGCGCTGGCGTCAGTGGATGCCAGCCCGGCATTTCACCAAATTACGGAACTGGTGAAATCCCAGTCCCGCGATGGCGATCCGGATTTTGTCGCCTACTACAAAGAGCCGTCGAAAAAGATTGCCGAGCCTAAGCTCAACCTCGTCTATATCTACGGGGAAAGCCTGGAACGTACCTATTTTGATAACGACGCCTTCCCCAACCTGACGCCCGAACTTGGCGCGCTAAAAAACGAAGGCCTCGACTTTAGCCACACCGTGCAGCTGCCCGGCACGGATTATACTATCGCCGGTATGGTCGCCTCCCAGTGCGGCATCCCGCTCTTTGCGCCGTTTGAAGGGAACGCCTCGGCGTCGATGTCGAGCTTCTTCCCGCAGAATATTTGTCTGGGCGATATCCTAAAAAACTCCGGTTACGAAAACTACTTTATGCAGGGCGCGAACCTGCGCTTCGCCGGAAAAGACGTGTTCCTGAAATCCCACGGGTTTGACCATCTGTATGGTTCGGAAGAGCTAAAGACCACGGTCGCCGATCCTGCCTACCGCAACGACTGGGGCTTTTACGACGACACGGTGCTGGACGAAACCTGGAAGAAATTTGAGGAACTCTCCCGCGCGGGCAAACGCTTCTCGCTCTTTGCCCTGACCGTGGATACCCACCATCCGGACGGCTTTGTCTCGCGCACCTGCCAGCGCAAAAGCTACGACGTGAACGGTAAAAGCAATAAATCGTTCAGCGCCGTCGCCTGTAGCCAGGAGCATATCGCGGCGCTGGTCGAGAAAATCAAAGCCTCGCCGTACTTTAAAAATACGGTCATCGTCGTCTCTTCCGACCACCTGGCAATGAAAAACAGCGCATGGGACGATCTCAACAAGCTCGATCGCAGCAATCTGTTCTTCGTCCTTCGCGGCGACAAACCTCAGCAGGAGGTCATCGCCACCAAGCGCAACTCCATGGATAACGGCGCCACCGTGCTGGATATTCTGGGGGGCGATAACTTTATCGGCCTGGGGCGCAGCACGCTGTCGGGGCAGTCGCTGTCGGAAGTGTTCCTCAACATGAAGGAAAAAATCCTCGCGTGGAAGCCGGATATCATCCGCCTGTGGAACTTCCCGAAGGAGATGAAAGATTTCACGATAGATCGGGATAAAAGCATGATTGCCTTCTCCGGCAGCCACTTCCGCCTGCCGCTGCTGCTGCGCATTTCTGACAAGCGCGTCGAGCCGCTGCCGGAAAGTGAATACTCCGCGCCGCTGCGCTTCCAGCTCGCTGATTTTGCCCCGCGCGATAATTTCGTCTGGGTCGACAGATGCTACAAGATGGGCCAGCTCTGGTCGCAGCCGCTGTCGCTTTCAACCGACTGGTGCGTTTCTCAGGGCCAGCTCGGGGGCGAACAAACCGTTCAGCACGTTGATAAGCCGCAGTGGAAAGGCAAAACCGCGTTCAGGGATACGGTCGTTGATACCGCCCGCTACCAGCGCAACGTGGATATGCTGAAAATTGTCGACAACGATATTCGCTATAAGGCGGACAGCTTTATCTTTAACGTGGCCGGCGCGCCGGAAGAGGTGAAGCAGTTCAGCGGGATCTCGCGCCCGGAATCCTGGGGGCGCTGGTCTAACGCCCAGCTGGGGGACGAGGTGAAAATTGAGTACGCGCAGCCTCTGCCGGAAAAATTCGATCTGGTGATTACGGCGAAGGCGTTTGGCCCTAATGCCGGCCAGCCCATTCCCGTGCGCGTTGGTGATAAAGAACAAACCCTGACGCTCGGACACGACGTCAGCACCACGACGCTGCGCTTCGACAATCCCTCCCGAAGCAATACCGTTGTCATCGTGCCGCCGCAGCCGCAGTCGACGAACGAAGGGAATATTCTCGGCCATTCTCCACGCAAGCTGGGGATTGGCATGGTCGAAATCAAAATCGTCAGTGCACAAGGTTAACGCGCCCGTGCCCGGCATTCTGCCGGGCACTTATGAAAATATATAATCCTATACAACAATTATAAATTAGATAAAAAACACTTTATATTTCCCGATTTAATTTATAAATATCCCGCAAAAAGATAAATAAATAACATGTGCTGCTCTATAAACCATCACGGAGCATTACGCACTTTTATCATGCTAACCGGCTATAAGTTCGAATCCATCCGGGCACTTCGCAGCGAAAATGTGATTGCCTGGGAGGTATTGTCCACGGCAAATCCCCACGTCGATCTCGAAGATTACTTTGGCTCGATGTCCTTGACGCAGCGTAAGGCGCACTTCTTTGCGCAGCTTCGTCATGCCATGTTTTGCGAGGCGGGAGAAAAGTATTATCTCAACGCAACATCGGATTTGCTGCTGGAAACGGACTTCCTCGACAGGATAAAAGAAGAAACGCCGTACCCGGAAAGGCTTGCGATCGAGGTCACCGATCTCCATGCGCTGGTACAGCTCAACGATGCGCAAAGCCGAACCCTGCGGATATGCATCGCAACGCTCCATCAGTGGGGGATCGAAGCGTGGGCTGACGATGTCTGCGAAGACATTCTTCCCAACCTTCTGACCAGCCAGATCCGCTTCTGCGGCATCAAAATTGACAAACACACCTTCTGGAGCGGACGCACCGAGCAGGCGAAGTTCCTGCATCTCACTCGCCAGTGCAAGCGCGTCGCCAGCAAGGTGCTGATAGAAGGCATCGAAACCGTGGGTGATTTCGAGCTGGCCCGTGCCAGCGTGGCTGACTACGGCCAGGGCTATCTGTGGGACAAAACATGACGCCATTCATTCCCAACGCTGGCTATCAGGTCATTATTCTAAGCGACAATGCTTTTTTATGGCTTGGCCTACATTCGATGATTTCAGCGGCGGTCACTCCCCGTCCGGAGATGTACTGGATCGATGACGTTACGCCTAAAGGGCTTCTGCGCCTGCAGGAACGGCTGCTTAATACCCACGTCGGACAGAACTGGCTGGTATTTACGGACGCCGCGCGAGTCTGCGACGTTAACGCCTGCCTGCGCAACGCGCGGGTCAGAGTGGTCGCGGATAACCTCTCTCTTGCGCAGCTGAGCCACAGTTTTAGCGACAAGACATTCGCTTTCGCAAACGCCGCCACGCTCTCGGATCAGGAGATGCGGGTATGCATGCTGTTGCATAAAGGATTCACTCCGGTCCGCATTGCAAAAATCCTGAAAAAATCACCTAAAACGATCTACACCCACAAGCGTAACGCGATGAACAAATTTTGCTGTCGCAGCATGGCGGATTTTCATCGAAAACTTTGCCTGCTGGACGCTTGGTCATTCTCTTTGTAATTGCACTGTTACTCATGTCAGGAAATAAGATCATGAAAATTATCACTACTGCTGTATGTTGTTCCGCTCTCCTGCTTCCTGCGGCCGCGATCGCCGCAGACAATACCGCAAGCGCGACGATGCACGTCTCACTTGAGGTGGTGAAGTCCTGCACTCTCAAAGCCAACGACCTCAATTTCGCGAGCCACGGCTCGGATGAATCGGGCGAAATTCAGGCCAGCACGCAGGTCGATATTGTCTGTACCAACGGTACCCCGTTCACTCTCTCCGCCATCAGTAACGACAGCAGCGAGAACGGCACCTTCTGGCTGAAGCCGGAAAACGGCGAAACGGGCGCCCAGAAGATCGCCTGGAAACTCTTTGCTGACGAGGGCAAGCAGACGCAAATCACCAGCACCGATGGGCTAACCGACACCGGCAACGGTCAGGAGCAGAAAGAGACGCTCTATGGCGTGATTGACGCGGGTGCCCTGACGACTGCACAGGCAGGCGCCTACAGCGACGACATCACCTTAAACCTGGTGTACTGATCGTGCGTCGTTATTTTCCCTGCCTCATTCTGTGGATCCTGACGCTGGCGCTGCTGTCACGCTACGCGCTGGCCGCCACGCTGCAGGTGGCCCCCGTCACGCTTGGTATGCAAAGCGATCAAAGAGCGGCAGCGGTCACCCTCACCAACAGTGGAAAAACGGCCATTCATGCACAGTTACGGGTATACGAATGGACACAGAAAAACGGTCAGGATGTCCTGGTCGCCACCGATAAGGTCGTCAGCAGCCCGGCGATGACCGCGCTGGCGCCGGGCCAGCAACAGCTGGTCCGCATTATCGTCATGCAGCCAGACATCCGTGAACAAGAGCAAAGCTACCGGCTGGTCATTGATGAGCTGCCGGATAGCCCTTCCCATTCGGCCAATCCCAACGGCGTGCACTTCCTGCTGCGCTATTCGATTCCGGTGTTTATTGCCGGTGCCCAGAATAGCCCCGCCGGTCGCGATGCCCTGAGCTGTGAACAGGCAGACAGCCCGGCGGTTATCCGATGCTATAACGCCGGAAAAAGCCATATTCGCCTAAGCCATCTTGAGGCCCTGACGGCCAGTGGGCAGGTTGCGGGATCGGTTAAAGGCCTGGCGGGCTATGTACTGCCCGGACAGACCGCTCTGGTGAAACTTAAGCAAGCACCACGCCATACGCTCAGCGCGTTACGCGTCTACCTCAACGATGACCTCCATGCCAGCCAGATACCCCTGCGCCCTCTCGCTTATCGCGCTCCTGCTTTGGCTACCGTTGATGCTGTCAGCCCGCGCTGATGGTGCCGCCGACACCGTGCAATGGCTGGCCATCACCGTGAATCGCGCCCCGCGGGGCGATCTATGGGCCTGCCGGGTGGTGGAAGATACGCTGTGGATTAGCGACAGCGACGTCAAAAAACTGGGGCTCCGCGCCCCAGATAACCACGGCGGATGGGTTGAACTGACGGCCCTGCCGGGCCTGAAGGTTGATATTGACCTGCTTGCCCAGCAGGTGTCGATTACGGCCGAGGCAAAGGCGCTCGAGGGGCAGCAGCATCTGACGCTCGAAAAATCGCCCCAGCAATATGCCTATCCCGAAGCCCAGCCCATCAGCGCATTTACGCTCGGCTACGCTCTCTACGCCAGCAATGCTCAGGGAAAGCGCCAGCTGAATGCCCAGACCCAGTGGACCGCGTCCGGGGTGCTGCCCGGGACGCTTAGCAGCAGCTTTTCAAGCCATGCCGGAGAGGAAAACAGCGCCGCCCGGCCCACCCATACGCGTCTTGAATCCCGCTGGCAGTGGGACAACACCGATTCGCTGACCACCCTGGCGCTGGGCGACAGCATCACCACGGGCACGCGCTGGAGTCGGCAGGTCCGCTTTGGGGGCCTGCACTGGGCGCGTAATTTCGAACTCGATCCCCATCTCAACACCGAACCGCGTAGCCGCTACAGCGACACGGCGGTCCTGCCTTCAACGGTCGATCTTTACATTGACGGGCTCAGGGAGAGCAGCCAGCGCGTCACGCCGGGGGCGTTTACGCTGGATGCTCTACCCACCTTCACCGGAAGCGGACAGGCGCAGCTGGTCATTACCGATATCAACGGCCAGCGTCGTACCGTACAGCTTGATGTATACGGGGCACCGGGAATGCTGGCCGAAGGGCTTAGCAGCGGCTCTCTGGACATCGGCTGGATGCGGCAAAACTACGCCCAGCGCTCCGACGACTACGCCGCGTCGCCGATGCTCGACGCCGGCTGGCGCTATGGGGTCAACAACCAGCTGACGCTGGCGCTACATACGGAGCAGCAGCACAAACTGCGCAATATCGGAACGGGGATTGACTGGCTGATATCCCCAAACGCCGGCATTGTCAGCCAACACGTCGCGGTGAGCGACAGCCCATACGGTCAGGGGACACAGTGGGGTCTTGGCTGGCAATGGAACGGCGGCGGGACGAGCATCTCTGCCAGCACCGTGCGTACCGATCCTGCGTTCGCCGATAATGCCCGCATGAGCGGTGCCGTGCCCGTCAGGCGCAGCGATAGCGTGTGGTTAAGCCATTCATTCTCACACCTGGGTACGCCAGGCCTGGGCTGGGTGGAACAAGACATACAGGGCAATAAACAACGCTATTTCAACGCCTCCTGGTCCGTTACCCTACCGGCGCATATTTCCGCCACGCTGAGCTATACCCGCGCGTTTACGGACTCGTCGAGCAACGTTCAGCTTTTGCTCTCGGTCCCTCTTGGGCGCCAGAACACCCTCTCGCTCCAGGCGAACCAGGATTCGCCGCGAATGGACTATCGCCACCAGCCAGACGACCAGACAGGCGGCTGGTCGTGGCAACTTGGGCAAAACGTTGGCGAACGCCGGGAAACGTATGGTGACGTGGGCTATCTGGGCCACGCCGGAGAGTGGCATGTTGGGCTGGAGAAAAGCGCAAACGCGAGCAATCAGTACGCCTCTGCCGAAGGCAGCCTGACGCTGCTGGATCACAGCCTGCACCCCCTGCGCTACAGCGAGCAGGGCTTAGCGCTGGTCTCAACGCGCGGTATCGGGCACGTGCCGGTGATGCTGGAAAATCGCCCGGCAGGCGAAACCGATGAGGACGGTTATATCCTACTGACCGACCTGCCGCGCTACCACAACAGCAAAGTCAGCATTAACCCGCTCGACCTGCCTGCCGATGTCATCGCCCCCGTCACCGACATGTATGCCAGGCCGGGTAACAGCAGCGCGGTAAAAGTCGATTTCAACGTCCATCACGCCGTGACGGTTCAGGCCAGGCTGGTCGACAGCCGCGGCACGCCGCTCCCGCTGGGCAGCATCGTTTCAACGCCACACGGCACCACCATCGTGGGACGCGACGGGTTTATCTGGCTTGAAGACCCACCCCTGCCGGGTCAACTGGTGGTGAAAACCGGTGAGGGAGAGTGCCGGGTCACGCTTCCCGCGCCGCGTACCGCGTCATCCATACAGAATATCGGAGAACAACTGTGTCATTAAGAGTGCCGTTATTATTGCTGATCGTCCTGTCCATTAAGGTGATGGCCGCAGAGTGCTGGATAACCTCCACGCCCGCCATTAACTTTGGCAACGTCGTGGCGGGCAATACCACCTCCGTCAACACCGAGGTAAAATTTAGCTGTCAGGCGGATAATCTCGGGGCGACAGAGTACATCAACGTTTGCCTCAGCAGCATCGACGCCCCGCCCTTTCAGATGATCTCGCCGGGGGACCAGGAGGGGAAACAGTACACCCTTCTCTTCCGCCTGCTTAACGGCACAGCGCGCGCTCAGGAGCTAGGGCCAGCCAGCAGCGGGAACCTGATTCAGCAGACCCTGGCCGCGGATAGCAATGCCAACGTCAGCGGCAGCTTTCCGCTTATTGCCACCATACCGTCAGGGCAAAGCCAGCTTCCGGCATACCACTATTACAACTACAACATGAATCTGCGCATCGCCTGGCACAGCGCCATGCGTCAGGATGCGCTGCAAAACTGCTCGGACGGTTCCGCAGAAGGGGAAAAAGTGCAGGGCGGCACCAACGCGCAGGCCGAAATCAGCCAGGGATGCTACATCGAGCGCGTGACGCCGCTTAACTTCGGCACCCTGAGCAGCACCGCTACCCTGCGCCCGACGCGCTCCACCGCCACCCTCACCACGCGCTGCCCAGCCGGAACCGCGTTCACGCTCGCGATGGGAAAAGGCAATCATGCCAGCGGCAATCAGCGACAGCTGTGCAACGATGAAGGCAAGTGCCTGCGCTACGGCCTCTGGCAGGATGCGGGGACCACCCAACGCTGGGGCGACCTAAGCAGCGGCGATGCGATGCAGGTCATCAACCCCGCAGGCGGCATGCAGAATTATACCGTCTACGGAGAGGTCCCGGCGCAGCCCCTGAGCGGCACGGGGGAATTCAGTGATGATGTGATAATCACCCTGACTTATTAAACAGCGAAAAATCCCGTCTGGATCAATGTTATCGGTAACAATGACGCTAAAATAGCCAACAGTTCTGCTTCATCAGGCGAAAGGCCTATTCTTTTATTCGTTATCTCTGTCTGTATTACAACACATTATGAAATACCTGCTTGCTGACGCCCTCGTCTACAATGACGAGGACGGTTCTGTTTCTCTGATTAATGCGCCGGATGAGGATGCGCAGATCCTCACCTGCACGGCCAATACCATCATGAAGCTGCTGGTGCAGCATCATGGGAACGTGGTCGAACGAGAAACGCTTCTTCACGAGGTCTGGGACAGACGCGGGCTGCAGGGGTCGAACAATTCGCTAAACCAGTACGTCAGCATTTTACGCAAATTGCTGGCAAGCCTGCTTCCCGACGTGCTGTTTATCGTCACCGTGCCTAAAACGGGCTTTATGCTCAGCGCAGACGTCACGGTCACCGCGCTGGACGAGCCGCACCCGGCAGCCGAAACGGCGACATCCTCACGGCGGGTGCGTCCGGACGTGCTGTTCTGCGGTGCGCTCACGCTGGCGGTCGTTGCGCTGTGCATCTGGATAGCGGCAATCAAGCCGGCAGGCCAGAAGCGCGAGGTCCATCTGCTGACCCATATTGGCGCCTGTCCGGTCTACACCTTTATGCCGCTGGCGGACGTTTTCCATGAGAGGGCGATTGGGCTGGCGCAGACGCTTCAGCAGGACGGTCATCTTCCGTGCCTGAAAAACTCGATTTTCTACATGCACATTCAGAGAACGCTTTTCTACGGCCACGAAGGGCGGGTGGTGCTCTCCCAATGCTCCCTCACGGAGGGTAAAGCCAGCGCCTGTCGTACGCTTTACTATTACGAGTGGTGATATGAGACACAAAAAAGTTTGGCTAATCCTCATCCTCAACCTGCTGCTGCTGGGCGCCGCGCTGGCGTGGTACTTTCACACGCCTCCGCTGTCGGTGGCCTGCGACGGAAACCTGACCTTTTCCGACCGTCGAGACAGCCATGATTTCACGTTCGACGGCGAGATCATCATGCGGTTTCATCCCGACAAAACGGGGTACATCACGCTAAACGGCAGCGTGGTGAATGCGCAGCGCAGCTGGGAGGTCTCCCGCCAGGAGATGTTCAAATGGCGCCACGTAGAGGGCGAACTGTATGAGATTGTGATTCAAAAAGTGGAGCGTTTTAGCCATGACGCTATGCCGCCAGGGGTGTTTGAAAAATACGTCGCGGGCCTGGCGCAGGGCAATAAAAGGCTCCTGACGATAGAGCGCACCCCGGAAGACGCGCTGGTGATCAGCAATTTTTACTCTCCGGTGCTGATCTGCTCGGAGTAACGCTATACTCGCGCCATGAACATCACATTCCGCCCCACCACAGAGCATGACGTTGCCTGCCTGCCCGCCATCGAGCGCGCGGCGGGCCAGCGTTTTCGCGACTCTCCTGAACTGGCGTGGCTGGCCGACGGAGACGTCATCTCTGCTGAACAGCATCGCGACTACGCCGAACGGGGATACAGCTGGCTGGCGCTGGCGAACGACCGTCCCGTGGGGTTTATCCTCACGGAAGCGCACTCTTCGTCGCTGTTTATCGTGGAGCTTTCGGTGCATCTCGACTGGCAGGGACAGGGAATTGGCCGGCAGCTTATCGCCTGCGCGGCGGACCATGCGCGCTCAGCGGGGCTGACGTCGCTCACGCTGACGACGTTTCGTGACGTGCCGTGGAATGCGCCGTTTTACGCGCGGCTGGGGTTTGAATTCGTCACTGCGCTCACGCCTGAGCTGCGTCAGAAAAGGGAAGAAGAGGCCGCGCACGGCTTCGCGTTTGAAACGCGCTGCGCCATGCGCCTGCCTCTTGGTTAATTAGAGCATTTCTCCGAATCGTTGGCCGGGTAAGGCATCGCCGCCCCCGGCACAACGCCCGGGATTAGAAGGTTTCCCAGTTGTCGCCCGCGTCGGCGGTTGCCGCTTTACGCGACATCACCGGAGAGACAACGCTTTTTGCAGCCGCCAGCTCGCGCGCCTTCATCTGCTCCTGCTGAATGCGGAACACCGCAACGGCCTGCGTCAGGCGGCTCGCCTGCTCTTCCAGCGCCGCGGCAGCGGCGGCGGATTCTTCCACCAGCGAGGCGTTTTGCTGGGTTACGCGATCCATCTCGGCCACCGCCAGACCCACCTGGTCGATGCCGCGGCTCTGCTCGTCGGACGCAGAGGCAATTTCGCCCATGATGTCGGTGACGCGGGTTACCGCATTCACGATTTCACCCATCGTTTCACCGGCGCTCTCGACAAGCGTCGAGCCCAGCTCGACGCGGCCCACGGAATCTTCAATCAGGCTCTTAATCTCGCGCGCCGCCTGGGCGCTGCGCTGTGCGAGGTTGCGCACTTCACCGGCCACGACCGCAAAGCCGCGCCCCTGTTCGCCCGCACGCGCCGCTTCTACCGCCGCGTTCAGCGCAAGGATGTTGGTCTGGAAGGCAATGCCGTCAATCACGCTGATAATATCGGCGATCTTCTGGGAACTGCCGGCGATATCGCGCATGGTTTGCACCACGTTATCGACAACCTTACCGCCTTTCTGCGCGGTTTCCGACGCGCTCAGGGCCAGGTTGCTGGCCTGGCGGGCGTTCTCGGCGTTCTGCTTCACGGTGGCGGTCAGCTGTTCCATGCTCGCAGCGGTCTCTTCCAGAGAGGCGGCCTGCTGCTCGGTGCGAGAAGAGAGATCGTTGTTGCCCATCGAAATTTCGCTCGCGCCGCTGTAGATGGCGTTCGCTCCGTTACGCACGTCGCCCACGGTGCGCACCAGCTCGCCCTGCATGTGGCGCAGAGAATCGGCCAGCAGGCCCATTTCGTTGCTGCCGTCCACGTCGATGCGCTTCACCAGGTCGCCGCTGGCGATGTGGCGAATGCTGTCGATCAGGCGGTTCAGCGGCGAAATCAGCGCCTGCTTAATGCCCAGCCAGACGGCGATAATCACCACCAGCACGGCAACCAGCACGCTAATCAGCACCCAGATAGCCTGGCTGTAAGAGCTGTTGCTGTCTTCTACCGCCTTCTGATACAGCGCGTCGTTCTGCTGCAGGTAGCTGACGTACTGTTTCTCAAAACCGTCCTGATAGCTCTGGGTCGGCTGGTCGAAGAAGGCGTTGATTTTGCCCGCGCCCAGCAGCTGGATCAGCTCGGCCAGCGCGCCGTGGTAGATATCGTAGTTGCGCTTAATCTCCAGCGCGGCGGCATCGCTTTGGCGAGGGTCGCGCGGCAGGGCTTCGTAATCCGCCCAGTTTTTCTCCGCCTGCTTAAGGGACGCCGACGCAATCTGCATCAGGTCGGAAACGGTCGCGCCGCTGCCGATATTGCTCTGATCCATCATGTAGCGGATGCCCGCGCGGTTGAGGGTATTACGGGTTTGCAGCAGCGCCACCCAGCTGCCGTTCAGCGTGGATTGCTGCTGGCGAATGGTTTGCAGGACGGTGAAATTCTCTTTGTCATGCTTGAGTGCATTAAAGAAAAGACCACCGGATGTCAGTTGAAGCAGGCCAAAAATGGCCAAAACCAGCAACAAGCTGGTGACAATCTTGATACGATTTAACATGTTTTCACTTTCCATCAGACAGATAACAGAATTTTCGGCCTGGAAGGAGAAAACTTTACGAAAATCGTACTAAAAGTGATGATTAATCCAACTCTTCTGGCTCTGCATTTTGCCGATTCCCCAGCGTAATAAATTCCTCCAGCAGCGCCGTTAGCTGCTGCATTTTCTCCGGCGTGAATTCCGCCTCAATGCGCTGATACGCCTCTTCCACCTGCGCCTGAGCGTGCTCATACAACGTATTGCCCGCTTTGGTCAGCGACACGTACAGCTTGCGCTGGTCGTTCACCGGCTTCAGGCGCAGCACCAGTCCGTCACGCTCCATGCGGGTAAGAATGCCCGTCAGGCTGGGGCGCAAAATACAGGTGCGAAACGCCAGATCGTGAAAATCCATCGACGGGTTTTCCGCCAGCACCCGCACGATGCGCCACTGCTGCTCGGTCAGGTTATGCCGCTTCACGATGGGCCGGAAGTAAGACATCGCCGCTTCCCGCGCCTGCAGCAGCGCGATGGTTAAAGAGTCATGCATAGCCACCCCAAAATTCATTAATACATAAACAATCTATAAGCGCTGGTTTTATAAACAACCCATTTTACGCTAAAAAGTCTAACAGAAATCACACATTTTAATTAACCTACTGTTTTTTATAGACATAAAAAACATGATGTAAATTTATTGTTATTCATATCACAAATTTTTCACTTCTGATTGCGAAATAACCAGCAAAAGCTTAAAACCAGATCATTAACATATTAATGAAATCACGGCCTCGATAACCGGCTGAGGAGTATGTGGATGAAAGGTACCGTTTTTGCCGTTGCGTTAAACCATCAAAGCCAGCTGGCGGCGTGGGGTGACGCTTTCACAAAGGCCCCCTACAACGCGCCGCCGAAAACGGCGGTCTGGTTTATCAAGCCCCATAACACCGTCATTCGCGCGGGTGACCCTATTCCGTTTCCGCAGGGAGAAACGGTGCTAAGCGGTGCCACCGTCGCGCTGGTGGTCGGTAAAACGGCAAGCAAGGTGCGCGCACAGGACGCGGCGGAGTACATCGCCGGATACGCGCTGGCGAACGAAATCAGCCTGCCGGAAGAGAGCTTCTATCGCCCGGCGATTAAGGCCAAATGCCGCGACGGATTTTGTCCGTTGGGGGAGCTGGCCGCGGTCAGCAGTGTGGATAGCCTGACCATCATCACCGAAATCAACGGCCGCGAGGCCGACCGGTGGAACACCGCCGACCTGCACCGCAGTGCCGCCGAGCTGCTAAGCGCCCTGAGCGAGTTCGCCACCCTGAGTCCGGGCGATGCGATCCTGCTCGGCACCCCGCAAAGCCGCGTTGAGATCCGCCCGGGCGATCGCGTGCGCGTGCTGGCGAAGGGCTTCCCGCCGCTGGAAAACCCGGTGGTCGATGAGCGCGAGGTCGCTATCGTTCAGGGCCCACATCCGAACCCGACGCTGTTCGCCCTCGGCCTGAACTATGCCGATCACGCCAGCGAGCTGGACTTCAAGCCGCCTACCGAGCCGCTGGTGTTCATCAAAGCGCCCAACACCTTCAACGGCGATAACCAGACGTCGGTCCGCCCGGACAACGTTGACTACATGCACTACGAGTCCGAGCTGGTGGTGGTGATCGGTAAAACCGCGCGCAACGTCAGTGAAGCCGAGGCAATGGACTACGTCGCGGGCTACACGGTCTGCAACGACTACGCCATCCGCGACTATCTCGAAAACTACTACCGCCCGAACCTGCGGGTGAAAAGCCGCGACGGGCTGACGCCAATTGCCCCGAACGTGGTGCCGAAAGCGGCCATTCCCGACCCGCACAACCTGACTCTGCGCACCTTCGTCAACGGCGAGCTGCGGCAGCTTGGGACCACGGCGGATCTGATCTTCAGCATCCCGTTCCTGATTTCATACCTGAGCGCGTTTATGACCCTGCAACCGGGCGACATGATTGCCACCGGCACGCCGAAGGGGCTGTCCGACGTGGTGCCGGGGGATGAGGTGGTGGTGGAAGTGGAAGGCGTGGGACGCCTGGTGAATCGAATTGTGAGTGAGGAGACGGCAAAATGAAAAAGATTAACCACTGGATCAACGGTAAAAACGTGGCCGGAAGCGAGTACTTCCACACCACCAACCCCGCCTCCGGCGAGGTGCTGGCGGAAGTGGCTTCCGGCGGCGAAGCGGAAATTCACCAGGCCGTTGCCGCCGCGAAAGAGGCGTTCCCGAAATGGGCCAACCTGCCGATGAAGGAGCGCGCGCGCCTGATGCGCCGCCTGGGCGACCTGATCGACCAGAACGTGCCCGAGATCGCCGCCATGGAGACCGCCGACACCGGCCTGCCGATCCACCAGACCAAAAACGTGCTGATCCCGCGCGCTTCGCACAACTTCGAATTTTTCGCCGAGGTGTGCCAGCAGATGAACGGCAAAACCTACCCGGTCGACGACAAGATGCTGAACTACACCCTGGTGCAGCCGGTCGGCGTCTGCGCGCTGGTGTCGCCGTGGAACGTGCCGTTTATGACCGCCACCTGGAAGGTCGCGCCGTGCCTGGCGCTCGGCAATACCGCGGTGCTGAAAATGTCTGAACTCTCCCCGCTGACCGCCGACCGCCTGGGCGAGCTGGCGCTCGAAGCGGGCATTCCGGCGGGCGTGCTGAACGTGGTGCAGGGCTACGGCGCGACGGCGGGCGACGCGCTGGTGCGCCATCACGACGTGCGGGCCGTGTCGTTTACCGGCGGCACCGCCACCGGGCGCAACATCATGAAAAACGCCGGGCTGAAGAAGTATTCCATGGAGCTGGGCGGCAAATCCCCGGTGCTGATTTTTGAAGACGCCGACATCGAGCGCGCGCTGGACGCCGCCCTCTTCACCATCTTCTCCATCAACGGCGAGCGCTGCACCGCGGGCTCGCGCATCTTCATCCAGCAGAGCATCTACCCGGAGTTCGTCAGGCGCTTTGCCGAGCGCGCTAACCGCCTGCGCGTGGGCGACCCGACCGATCCGAACACCCAGGTTGGCGCGCTGATAAGCCAACAGCACTGGGAGAAAGTGTCCGGCTATATCCGCCTCGGCATCGAGGAAGGGGCAACCCTGCTGGCGGGCGGGCCGGACAAACCGACCGATCTGCCCGCGCACCTTCGCGGCGGCAACTTCCTGCGCCCAACGGTGCTGGCGGACGTCGACAACCGCATGCGCGTGGCGCAGGAGGAGATCTTCGGGCCGGTGGCCTGCCTGCTGCCGTTTAAGGACGAAGCGGAAGGGCTGCGGCTGGCGAACGACGTGGAGTACGGCCTGGCGTCCTACATCTGGACCCAGGACGTCAGCAAGGTGCTGCGCCTGGCGCGCAACATCGAAGCCGGCATGGTGTTTGTGAATACCCAGAACGTGCGCGACCTGCGCCAGCCGTTTGGCGGCGTGAAGGCCTCCGGCACCGGGCGCGAGGGCGGCGAGTACAGCTTTGAGGTGTTTGCGGAGATGAAAAACGTCTGTATCTCCATGGGCGACCATCCAATTCCAAAATGGGGAGTCTGATATGGGCAAGCTAGCGTTAGCAGCAAAAATCACCCACGTTCCGTCGATGTATCTCTCCGAGCTGCCGGGCAAAAACCACGGCTGCCGCCAGTCGGCCATCGACGGGCATAAAGAGATTAGCAAGCGCTGCCGCGAGCTGGGCGTCGATACCATTATCGTCTTCGACACCCACTGGCTGGTGAACAGCGCGTACCACATCAACTGCGCGGACCATTTTTCAGGCGTCTACACCAGCAACGAGCTGCCGCACTTTATCCGCGACATGACCTACGACTACGACGGCAACCCGGAGCTGGGCCAGCTGATTGCCGACGAGGCGGTGAAGCTCGGCGTGCGCGCCAAGGCGCACAACATCCCGAGCCTGAAGCTGGAGTACGGCACCCTGGTGCCAATGCGCTACATGAACGCGGATAAGCACTTCAAGGTGGTTTCCATTTCGGCGTTCTGCACGGTTCACGACTTTGCCGACAGCCGCAGGCTCGGCGAGGCCATCGTCAGCGCTATCGAAAAATACGACGGCACCGTGGCGGTGCTCGCCAGCGGCTCGCTGTCCCACCGCTTTATCGACGACCAGCGCGCCGAGGAAGGAATGAACAGCTACACCCGCGAGTTTGACCGCCAGATGGACGAGCGCGTGGTGAAGCTGTGGCGCGAAGGCCAGTTTAAGGAGTTTTGCAGCATGCTGCCGGAGTACGCCGACTACTGCTACGGCGAGGGCAACATGCACGACACGGTGATGCTGCTGGGGATGCTCGGCTGGGACCGCTACGACGGCAAGGTGGAGTTTCTCACCGAGCTGTTCGCCAGCTCCGGCACCGGCCAGGTCAACGCCGTTTTCCCGCTGCCCGCGTAAGGAGCCACCGTGCCGCACTTTATTGCTGAATGTACTGACAACATCCGCGAGCAGGCCGACCTGCCGGGGCTGTTCGCCAAAGTGAACGAGGCGCTGGCCGCAACGGGCATCTTCCCCATCGGCGGCATCCGCAGCCGCGCCCACTGGCTGGATACCTGGCAGATGGCCGACGGCAGGCACGATTACGCCTTCGTGCATATGACGCTGAAGATTGGTGCCGGGCGCAGCCTGGAGAGCCGCCAGCAGGTGGGCGAGATGCTGTTTGCGTTGATTAAAGATCATTTCGCAGCGCTGATGAACAGCCGGTATCTGGCGCTGTCGTTTGAAATCGAAGAGCTACACCCGACGCTGAATTTTAAGCAGAACAACGTGCACGCGTTGTTTAAGTAAAACCGTCCCCTCTCCCTTTGGGAGAGGGTTAGGGTGAGGGGAAATCGCTGCGGCCTGATGCCCTCACCCCGGCCCTCTCCCACGGGGAGAGGGAGAAAACCATACCGCGCTCGGTCTGTCCCCTCTCCCACGGGGAGAGGGAGAAAAACGTATCGCGCCGATCTGTCCCCTCTCCCTCTGGGAGAGGGTTAGGGTGAGGGAAAATCGCTGCGGCCAGATGCCCTCACCCCGGACCTCTCCCACAGGGAGAGGGCGAAAACACGACAACAGGATATCGCCATGCTCGACAAACACACCCACACCCTGATCGCCCAGCGCCTGCATCAGGCGGAACAAACCCGGGAGCAGATCCGCGCGATCTCGCTGGAGTACCCGGAGATCACCATCGAGGACGCCTACGCCGTTCAGCGCGAGTGGGTCAGCCTGAAAATTGCCGAAGGCCGCACGCTGAAGGGCCACAAGATCGGCCTGACCTCCAAAGCGATGCAGGCCAGCTCGCAGATTAGCGAGCCGGACTACGGCGCGCTGCTCGACGACATGTTCTTCCAGGACGGCGGCGATATCCCCGTCGATCGCTTCATCGTTCCGCGCATCGAGGTGGAGCTGGCGTTCGTGCTGGCAAAACCGCTGCGCGGGCCGGACTGCACGATCTTCGACGTCTACAACGCCACGGACTACGTGATCCCCGCGCTGGAGCTGATCGACGCCCGCTGTCACAACGTTGACCCGGAAACCCAGCGCCCGCGCAAGGTCTTCGACACCATCTCCGATAACGCCGCCAACGCGGGCGTGATCCTCGGCGGCCGCCCGATTAAACCCGACGCGCTGGATCTGCGCTGGATCTCCGCCCTGCTCTACCGCAACGGCGTCATCGAAGAAACCGGCGTTGCGGCAGGCGTGCTCAACCACCCGGCGAACGGCGTGGCGTGGCTGGCGAACAAGCTCGCGCCGTACGACGTGCAGCTTGAGCCGGGACAAATCATCCTCGGCGGCTCCTTTACCCGCCCGGTGCCCGCCAGCAGGGGCGACACCTTCCACGTGGATTACGGCCCGATGGGCTCCATCAGCTGCCGCTTTGTCTAGGAGACGACCATGCAAAACGCATTTAAAGACGCGCTCAGGGCCGGAAGGCCGCAGATCGGCCTCTGGCTGGGGCTGACCAGCAGCTACAGCGCGGAGCTGCTGGCCGGAGCAGGCTTCGACTGGCTGCTGATCGACGGGGAGCACGCGCCGAACAGCGTACAGACGGTATTAACCCAGCTTCAGGCGATTGCGCCCTATCCCAGCCAGCCGGTGGTGCGCCCGTCGTGGAACGATCCGGTGCAGATCAAGCAGCTGCTGGACGTGGGCGCGCAGACCCTGCTGGTGCCGATGGTGCAAAACGCCGATGAAGCGCGGCTGGCGGTCAGCGCCACCCGCTACCCGCCCGCGGGCATTCGCGGCGTGGGCAGCGCGCTGGCCCGGGCGTCGCGCTGGAACCGCGTTCCGGACTATTTACAGCAGGCTAACGACGCCATGTGCGTGCTGGTGCAGATCGAAACCCGCGAGGCGCTGAAAAACCTGCCGCAGATCCTCGACGTGGATGGCGTTGACGGCGTGTTTATCGGCCCGGCGGATCTCAGCGCCGACATGGGCTTTGCCGGCAATCCGCAGCACCCGGAGGTGCAGGCCGCCATTGAACAAGCCATTGCGCAGATCCTCCGCGCGGGCAAAGCGCCGGGGATCCTGATGGCGAACGAGGCGCTGGCAAAACGCTATCTCGACCTCGGCGCGCTGTTTGTCGCCGTCGGCGTCGACACCACCCTGCTGGCCCGCAGCGCCGAAGCGCTCGCCGAACGATTTGGCGCGCACGTCAGCGCGGTGAAATCCAGCGTCTATTAACAGCAGCAAGCCTCACCCTACAAAAATTCCCATCAGAGGAAACAACAATGAGCGACACATCATCAGCACTGCCGGATCGGCACGATCCCGCGAACCAGCACAAGCAGCTGACGGCGCGGCAGCAGTCGGTAATCAACAAACTGTTCCGCCGCCTGATCGTGTTTTTGTTCGTGCTGTTTATTTTTTCGTTTCTGGACAGGATCAACATCGGCTTTGCCGGGCTGACGATGGGCCAGGATCTCGGACTTAACGCCACCATGTTCGGCCTTGCCACCACGCTGTTCTATGCCACCTACGTGATTTTCGGTATTCCGAGCAACGTCATGCTGAGCATCGTCGGCGCGCGCCGCTGGATTGCCACTATCATGGTGCTGTGGGGCATCGCCTCCACCGCCACCATGTTCGCCACCGGGCCCAACAGCCTGTACGTGCTGCGAATGCTGGTCGGGATCACCGAAGCCGGTTTTCTGCCCGGCATCCTGCTCTACTTAACCTACTGGTTCCCGGCGTTTTTCCGCGCCCGCGCCAACGCCCTGTTCATGATCGCGATGCCGGTCACCACCGCGCTCGGCTCGATCGTCTCCGGCTATATTCTGTCGATGGACGGCATGCTGGATCTGCGCGGCTGGCAGTGGCTGTTCCTGCTGGAAGGGTTCCCGTCGGTGCTGCTGGGCATCATGGTCTGGTTTTATCTCGACGACAAACCCGCCAGCGCGAAGTGGCTGACGGAAGAGGATAAACAGTGCCTGCACGAGATGATGGAGAACGACCGGCTGTCGCTGGTGCAGCCGGAAGGCGCGCTGAGCCACCGCGCCATGCAGCAGCGCAGCCTGTGGCGCGAGGTGTTCACCCCGATTGTGCTGATGTATACCCTGGCCTACTTCTGCCTGACCAACACGCTTAGCGCGATCAGCATCTGGACGCCGCAGATCCTGAAAAGCTTCAACGAAGGCAGCAGCAATATCACCATCGGCCTGCTGGCCGCCGTTCCGCAGGTGTGTACGATTCTGGGGATGATCTACTGGAGCCGCCATTCCGACAGGCACCAGGAGCGCAAGCACCATACCGCGCTGCCGTATCTTTTTGCCGCTGCGGGCTGGCTGCTCGCCTCCGCGACCGATCACAACCTGATCCAGCTGCTGGGGATCGTGATGGCGTCGACCGGCTCCTTTAGCGCGATGGCGATCTTCTGGACCACGCCGGATCAGTCCATCAGCCTGCGGGCACGGGCGATCGGCATTGCGACGATCAACGCTACCGGAAACATTGGCTCCGCGCTCAGCCCGTTCATGATTGGCTGGCTGAAAGACGTCACCGGCAGCTTTAACAGCGGCCTGTGGTTTGTCGCCGCGCTGCTGGTGATTGGCGCGGTGATTATCTGGATTATCCCGATGAACGCCTCGCGTCCTCGCGCCACGCCGTAAGGAGTCGCCATGTGCCAGAGCCCTATCGCCAACATTGATATCAGCAAGGAGTACGACGAAAGCCTGGGCACCGATGACGTGCATTATCAGTCGTTCGCCCGCATGGCGGCCTTTTTTGGCCGCGACATGCAGGCGCACCGCCACGACCAGTATTTTCAGATGCATTTTCTCGATACCGGGCAGATTGAGCTGCAGCTCGACGATCACCGCTACTCGGTGCAGGCGCCGCTGTTCGTCCTGACGCCGCCGTCGGTGCCGCACGCGTTTATCACCGAGTCCGACAGCGACGGGCACGTGCTGACGGTGCGCGAGGATCTGATCTGGCCGCTGCTGGAGGTGCTCTACCCCGGCACGCGGGAAACCTTTGGCCTGCCGGGGATCTGCCTCTCGCTGGCGGATAAGCCGGACGAGCTGGCGGCGCTGAAGCACTACTGGCAGCTGATCGCGCGCGAATCGACCGGGCAGTTGCCCGGACGGGAGCACACGCTGGTCCTGCTGGCGCAGGCGGTCTTTACCCTTCTGCTGCGCAACGCAAAGCTCGACGATCACGCCGCGAGCGGCATGCGCGGCGAGCTGAAGCTGTTCCAGCGCTTTACCCAGCTGATTGACGTGCATTACCACCAGCACTGGACCGTGCCAGACTACGCCTGCGAGCTGCACCTGACCGAATCCCGCCTGACGGATATCTGCCGCCGCTTCGCCAACCGCCCGCCGAAGCGGCTGATTTTCGACAGGCAGCTGCGCGAGGCCAGGCGGCTGCTGCTTTTCTCCGACAGCGCGGTCAGCGACATCGCCTGGCAGCTAGGCTTTAAGGACCCGGCCTATTTCGCCCGCTTTTTTAACCGGCTGGAGGGCTGCTCGCCGAGCGCATATCGGGCGCAGAAAGTATCGGTGTCGTAATTTCCCCTCACCCTAACCCTCTCCCCAAAGGGGAGAGGGAACGATGGCACCCTCGCCCCTTTGGGGAGAGGGCCGGGGTGAGGGGACAACGATCACAAAACTCAATCTCTCGCGAAAAGTACCCGCCGTTGTCCCAAACGTCCCTTCACGTTCCGCCCCTCTCAGGCTTCAATTGAACAACAAATACAAAACATAAATTTAACAAACCCTATTCCGATAACGAGGTCCCTATGAAGCCTGAAGATTTCCGCGCAGATGCCAAACGCCCGCTCACCGGCGAAGAGTATTTAAAAAGCCTGCAGGACGGCCGCGAGATTTATATCTACGGCGAGCGCGTGAAGGACGTCACCACCCATCCGGCATTTCGCAACGCGGCAGCGTCCGTCGCGCAGATGTACGATGCCCTGCACAAGCCGGAGATGCAGGACACGCTGTGCTGGGGCACCGACACCGGCAGCGGCGGCTATACCCACAAGTTCTTCCGCGTGGCGAAAAGCGCCGACGACCTGCGCCAGCAGCGCGACGCCATCGCCGAATGGTCGCGCCTGAGCTACGGCTGGATGGGCCGCACGCCGGACTACAAAGCCGCATTTGGCTGCGCGCTCGGCGCGAACCCTGCGTTTTACGGCCAGTTCGAGCAAAACGCCCGTAGCTGGTACACCCGCATTCAGGAAACCGGCCTGTACTTCAACCACGCGATCGTCAACCCGCCGATTGACCGCCATAAGCCCGCGGACGAGGTAAAAGACGTCTACATCAAGCTGGAAAAAGAGACCGACGCCGGGATCATCGTCAGCGGCGCGAAGGTGGTGGCGACCAACTCGGCGCTGACCCACTACAACATGATCGGCTTTGGCTCCGCGCAGGTGATGGGCGAAAACCCGGACTTCGCGCTGATGTTCGTCGCCCCGATGGACGCCGAGGGCGTGAAGCTGATCTCCCGCGCCTCCTATGAGATGGTGGCCGGTGCGACCGGCTCGCCGTACGACTACCCGCTCTCCAGCCGCTTCGACGAAAACGACGCGATTCTGGTGATGGATAAGGTGCTAATCCCGTGGGAAAACGTGCTGATCTACCGTGACTTCGACCGCTGCCGCCGCTGGACGATGGAGGGCGGATTTGCCCGCATGTATCCGCTGCAGGCCTGCGTGCGCCTGGCGGTCAAGCTCGACTTCATCACCGCCCTGCTGAAAAAGTCCCTGGAATGTACCGGCACCCTGGAGTTCCGCGGCGTGCAGGCGGATCTCGGCGAGGTGGTGGCCTGGCGCAACATGTTCTGGGCGCTGAGCGATTCCATGTGCTCTGAGGCCACGCCGTGGGTCAACGGCGCGTACCTGCCGGACCACGCGGCGCTGCAAACCTACCGCGTCATGGCGCCGATGGCCTACGCCAAGATCAAGAACATCATCGAGCGTAACGTGACCTCCGGGCTGATCTACCTGCCGTCCAGCGTCCGCGATCTGAACAACCCGCAGATCGACCAGTACCTGGCGAAATACGTGCGCGGCTCTAACGGCATGGATCACGTCGAGCGCATCAAGATCCTGAAGCTGATGTGGGACGCCATCGGCAGCGAGTTTGGCGGTCGCCACGAGCTGTACGAAATCAACTACTCCGGCAGCCAGGACGAAATCCGCCTGCAGTGCCTGCGCCAGGCGCAAAGCTCCGGCAACATGGACAAGATGATGGCGATGGTCGACCGCTGCATGTCCGAGTACGACCAGCACGGCTGGACCGTGCCGCACCTGCACAACAACTCTGATATCAACATGCTGGACAAGCTGCTGAAATAGCGCAGCGGGAGATAATCATGCATTCAGATGAACAACGCCTGCGCTTTCGCGACGCCATGGCCAGCCTGTCAGCCGCGGTCAACGTGGTCACCACCGAGGGCGAGGCCGGCCGCTGCGGCATCACCGCCACCGCCGTCTGCTCGGTCACGGACACCCCGCCGTCGCTGATGGTTTGCATCAACGCCAACAGCGCCATGAACCCGGTCTTCCAGGGCAACGGCAGGCTGTGCGTGAACGTCCTCAACCACCAGCAGGAGATCATGGCCCGCCACTTCGCGGGCATGACCGGCATGACCATGGAAGAGCGCTTTGGCCTCTCCTGCTGGCAGAAAGGCCCGCTGGGGCAGCCGGCGCTCAAAGAGGCGCTGGCCTGCCTGGAAGGGGAAATAAGTCAGGTGCAGACCATCGGCACCCATCTGGTTTACCTGGTGGAGATTAAAAACATCATCCTCAGCGACGAGGGCCACGGCCTGATCTACTTCAAGCGCCGCTTCCACCCGGTCATGCTGGAAATGGAAGCCGCCGTGTAACGCTGCGTCTCCTCCTCACCCGTCCGCGCGGTGAGGAGGATATATTTTGTGATCGTCATCACATATATTCTTTACTTTACCTGACGTTAGAACCACTCGCCCCGTTCTTTGACCACTCACTCATCGGTTTCAACCGCTCACGCATTTACCGTCCTTTACGCGCGCGAGGATCTGGCACGATCGCTCCAGCATTACTCAATACCTCCTCAAAACGAACCCTGACCCTTTTTTCTTCACATAAAAAACCAGGTCTTACTATGGATACTAAAAAACTACTTAAGCACGTGCCCTGGGCAATACTCGGGATTATCGGCGCTTTCTGTCTGGCGGTAGTCGCACTGCGCCGGGGCGAACACGTCAGCGCCCTGTGGATCGTGGTCGCGTCTGTCTCCGTCTATCTTGTGGCTTATCGCTACTACAGCCTGTACATCGCGCAGAAGGTCATGAAGCTCGACCCGACGCGCGCCACCCCGGCGGTCATTAACAATGACGGCCTGAACTACGTGCCAACCAACCGCTACGTGCTGTTTGGCCACCACTTCGCCGCTATCGCAGGCGCGGGCCCGCTGGTTGGGCCGGTGCTGGCCGCGCAGATGGGCTACCTGCCGGGTACCCTGTGGCTGCTGGCGGGCGTGGTGCTGGCGGGTGCGGTGCAGGACTTTATGGTGCTGTTTATCTCTTCCCGCCGCAACGGCTCGTCGCTGGGCGAAATGATCAAAGAAGAGATGGGCCGCGTGCCGGGCACCATTGCGCTGTTCGGCTGCTTCCTGATCATGATCATCATCCTTGCGGTGCTGGCGCTGATCGTGGTGAAGGCGCTGGCGGAAAGCCCGTGGGGCGTGTTCACCGTCTGCTCTACCGTGCCGATCGCGCTGTTCATGGGGATCTACATGCGCTTCCTGCGTCCGGGACGCGTGGGCGAAGTCTCCGTAATCGGCATCGTGCTGCTGGTGGCCTCTATTTACTTTGGCGGCATCATCGCCCACGACCCGTACTGGGGCCCGGCGCTGACCTTTAAAGACACCACCATCACCTTCGCGCTGATTGGCTACGCGTTTATCTCTGCGCTGCTGCCGGTCTGGCTGATCCTGGCGCCGCGCGACTACCTGGCGACCTTCCTGAAAATCGGCGTTATCGTGGGCCTGGCGATCGGCATTGTGATCATCAATCCTGAGCTGAAAATGCCTGCGGTGACCCAGTACATCGACGGTACCGGTCCGCTGTGGAAAGGCGCGCTGTTCCCGTTCCTGTTTATCACCATCGCCTGCGGCGCGGTGTCTGGCTTCCACGCGCTGATCTCTTCCGGCACCACGCCGAAGCTGATGGCCAACGAAACCGACGCGCGCTTTATCGGCTATGGCGCGATGCTGATGGAATCCTTCGTGGCGATCATGGCGCTGGTAGCGGCCTCCATCATCGAACCGGGCCTGTACTTCGCGATGAACACCCCGCCGGCGGGCCTGGGCATTACCATGCCAAACCTGCACGAAATGGGTGGCGAAAACACCGCGATGATCCTGGCGCAGCTGAAAGAGGCGAGCACGCACGCCGCGGCGACCGTCAGCTCCTGGGGCTTCGTGATTTCGCCTGAGCAGATCATGCAGACCGCGAAAGACATCGGCGAACCTTCCGTGCTGAACCGCGCGGGCGGCGCACCGACGCTGGCCGTGGGTATCGCACACGTGTTCCACAAGGTGCTGCCGTGGGCGGACATGGGCTTCTGGTACCACTTCGGTATTCTGTTTGAAGCGCTGTTCATCCTGACCGCGCTGGACGCCGGTACCCGTGCGGGCCGCTTTATGCTGCAGGACCTGCTCGGCAACTTCGTGCCGTTCCTGAAGAAAACCGACTCTCTGGTGGCGGGCATTCTCGGAACCGCGGGCTGCGTAGGCCTGTGGGGCTACCTGCTGTATCAGGGCGTGGTTGACCCGCTCGGCGGCGTGAAGAGCCTGTGGCCGCTGTTCGGCATCTCTAACCAGATGCTGGCCGCCGTGGCGCTGGTTCTCGGCACCGTGGTGCTGGTGAAGATGAAGCGCACCAAATACATCTGGGTAACCGTGGTACCTGCCCTGTGGCTGCTGCTCTGCACCACCTGGGCGCTGGGACTGAAGCTGTTCAGCACCAACCCGCAGCTGGAAGGCTTCTTCTTCATGGCTAACCAGTACAAAGAGAAGATCGCCGCTGGCGGCGGTGACCTGACCGCGCAGCAGATTGCCAACATGAACCATATCGTGGTGAACAACTACACCAACGCGGGTCTGAGCATTCTGTTCCTGGTGGTGGTGTACAGCATCATCTTCTACGGCATCAAAACCTGGATGAAGGTGCGTAACGCCGAAGGCCGTACGGATAAAGAAACCCCGTACGTGCCCGTGCCGGAAGGCGGCGTGAAGACCTCTTCACACCATTAATCCGCAATCCTCCCCCTCACCCCAGCCCTCTCCCCAAAGGGGAGAGGGTGTCAATATTCCCTCTCCCCTTTGGGGAGAGGGTTAGAGTGAGGGGCTTTTCCTGTCTGGAACCCGCAATGTTTGGTAACTTAGGCGAAGCAAAAAAATACCTCGGTCAGGCGGCAAAGATGCTGATCGGCATCCCGGACTATGATAACTACGTTGAGCATATGAAGACCAACCACCCGGATAAGCCGTACATGACCTACAACGAATTCTTCCGCGAGCGTCAGGAAGCGCGCTACGGCGGAGGAGGAGAAGGCGGCGTACGCTGCTGCTAAAGGAGAGACCATGACACCGATTGCCGTTACCCTGCTCACCGGCTTTCTTGGCGCGGGCAAAACCACCCTGCTGCGCCACATCCTCAACGAACAACACGGCTTTAAAATCGCGGTTATCGAAAACGAGTTCGGCGAAGCCTCCGTGGACGACCAGCTGATCGGCGACCGCGCCACGCAAATCAAAACCCTGACCAACGGCTGCATCTGCTGCACCCGCTCCAGCGAGCTGGAAGACGCCCTGCTCGACCTGCTGGACAGCCGCGACCGCGGTGAAATCGACTTTGACCGCCTGGTGATTGAGTGCACCGGCATGGCCGACCCCGGCCCGATTATTCAGACCTTTTTCTCCCACGACGTCATTTGCCAGCGTTACCTGCTCGACGGCGTGATTGCGCTGGTTGACGCGGTTCACGCCGACGAGCAGATGAACCAGTTCACGATTGCCCAGTCGCAGGTGGGCTACGCCGACCGCATCCTGCTGACCAAAACCGACGTCGCGGGTGAAGCCGAAAAGCTCCGCGAGCGGCTGGCGCGCATCAACTCCCGCGCGCCTGTTTACACCGTAACGCACGGCAATATCGACCTGTCGCAGCTGTTCAACACCAACGGCTTTATGCTGGAAGAGAACGTGACCTCGAAGCCGCGCTTTCACTTTATGGCGGACAAGCAGAACGACGTCTCCTCTATCGTGGTCGAGCTGGACTACCCGGTAAACATCAGCGAGGTGTCGCGCGTGATGGAAAACCTGCTGCTGTCGTTTGCGGATAAGCTCCTGCGCTATAAAGGCATGCTGTGGATCGACGGCGAGCCAAACCGCCTGCTGTTCCAGGGCGTGCAGCGTTTGTACAGCGCCGACTGGGATCGCCCGTGGGGCGAGGAAGCGCCGCGCAGCGTGATGGTGTTTATTGGAATTCAGCTGCCGGAAGAAGAAATTCGGGCGGCGTTTGCTGGCTTAAAGAAATAACTCAACGTCCGCTTGCGGGGCCTGTATTATTGCAGGCCCCTTGATTAAGGCTATCTTAACAACTTAGGTATATTATTGACCGGTAGAGACTCAACAACGTAATAATCTTCACCGTTTGGTCTCTTTTTACAGGTAAATTCCTCAAACCCCCACATCCCGTTCCTGAATGAATAAAATACGGTATATTTATCCGTATTAAACCCGTAATACCTCTCCCAAGGATTACTGATCGTCAATTGGCCACATTTGGCCTTATCATGCCATTCGTGATTAATCGCTGAATTGAGAGTATAATAAGCCACGCCACCAAGTAGGGAAGGAATAAGAACAGCTAAAAAGATTGATGTTATAAGCGCGCCGATAAGTGTAAAACGTCTATACCCTTTTGCTTTGTCGCTGAATGCAATGAATAAAACATAGCAAAACGGCTGTGATAACATTAAGAAAAACGCCAAAAATGCTGCGTTCTTCCAGCAATACTCAACCCATGGAGAAAGCGCTATATTCAGATTACTGATTTGTAAAAACAAGCTCGCTGAGTAGCTGCTCGTTAACATATAGATCAAGGGTATAATAGAAAATACAACAATCCTTATGCCAATCGCTTTACGGTTTTTTTCCCTTTCAAGGTCAAATATTGTCAATATACAGCTAATTAAAATAGTTATGGCAAATAAAAATGCGACCCAATAGGTTATTACATTGGGAAGAATATTTACTGAAAACAAGAGTGCAAGGAAAAGATAGCATGAGAAGAAGACAAACCACCCCGCAGACCTAGACAATATTGTTTCGTTATTTTCTTTAGTAAAGAAGTTATAATATTTTGTGAGTCTTCCAGACTGTGTACAACTCAATATTATAAAAACAATGGAAATCAATGCCATCCAGTAGTTGCTATTAGGTATCCATTTTGGCGCAAATGTTACGCCCACTACGCAATAGATAAAAATTGCAGCATCTAATTTTTCTTTTCTAAAATGCTCCCACATGCTTCGCCAGCTATTTACTGTTGCCATATTCGCCCTCAATCATAGGAGTAATATATTAAATATCTACTTAAGAATTTTAAACTGAGGTTGATAATACAGGTAAACGAACCTGGTTTCGGCTACTTGTTATGGTAGAGCGCATCGTTATGAACGATACATTTGATGGCTTAGCTCCTCGCGAAGCCTGGATTCGTCAGGTAATGATATCCATCAAAGTGTAAATTTACGTTGTTATCTATGATTTTTGATACACTTTTGGAAATTATTAGAAATTCAATTAATTCATTTCCAATCAATTTCTTTTGCCCGTTCAGCTTTCGTTTAGATAACAAATTAAACCCATCCTAAACGCAAAAGCATTCCGCATTGACGCTAAGACAAAAAAAACTTCCTGCAACACCCATGAACAAATCCATTAACAAAACCAGCATAAAACCTCGACCTTCATCACATTTGCAGTCATAAACATCGCCTGTTAGGGTGTGCCCAGATTAACTTGATGACGAGGTATAAAACATGAAAAAGCTCAACGTTCTGGTTCTGGCCGCACTGACCGCCGTATCGGGTTCCGCTCTGGCAATGGGCGGCAGCATCGAGCAGGGTAAAAACTTTACCAACCTCAATCTTGAAATGGGCAAATCCTCTTCTGGCCTGTACGCCGAAAGCAACTGGCTGAAAAACACCGACGACGGTACGCAGACCGGCGGCGTGGGCGCAGGCTACAACCTGGAAGTGGGCCCGGTGATGCTGAACGCGGGTGCTAAAGCGATCTACATCGGTCCAAAGAAAGGCGATAACGGCGTGGCGTTCCCAATCGGCGGCGGCGTGAGCGTGGCCCTGACCGACAGCATCCACGTCTTCGGCGAAGGCTATGCCGCACCGGAAGGGCTGAACAACAGCGTGAAAAACTACGTTGAAGCCAACGGCGGCGTAAGCTGGACGCCAATCTCACCGGTGACGCTGAAAGTGGGCTACCGCCACGTGAGCGTTGATGGCAAAGACGGTCGTCCAAACCACACGCTGATTGACGGCGCCTATGTCGGCGGCGGGATCACCTTCTAATACCTAAAAAAAAAACCTGCCGCTCGGCAGGTTTTTTTATGCATTACGCTTACTTACGCACCACCACCAGCTTCTGGTTCACAAACTCTTTGATCCCCAGATCCGACAGCTCGCGCCCGTAGCCGGAGCGCTTCACGCCGCCGAACGGCAGTTCGGCCGCGGTATCGGTGAGCCAGTTGATGTACACCATGCCGGTCTCAATGCGCGACGCCATTTTCTTCGCCCGCGCAATGTCCTGGCTGAACACCGCGCCGCCCAGGCCGTAGTGGGAGTCGTTCGCCAGCGCAACCGCTTCATCGTCGCTTTTCACCACGTACATCTGCGCCACCGGCCCAAAGAACTCTTCGAAGTACGCCGGGTTCTCGCGCGAGATGTGGGTCAGGATCGTCGGCTCAAAGAAGCTCCCGTCGCGCTGGGCAGGCTTACCGCCGTAGTGCAGCTTCGCGCCGTTTTTCACCGCCTCGTCGACCTGTTTAGCCAGCGTTTCCAGCGCGTCCTTCGAGGAGAGCGGCCCCAGCGTGGTGCTTTCGTCCAGCGGATCGCCCATCTTCACCTGCTTAAAGGCCTCGGTGAACTTGCTCAGGAACGCGTCGGCGATTTTTTCATGAAGAATAAAGCGCTTCGCCGCGGTGCAGACCTGTCCCGCGTTGTTCAGACGGGCGTTGACGCCAATCTTCACGGCCTTGTCGATATCCGCGTCGTCGAGCACCACGAACACGTCGTTACCGCCCAGTTCGAGGGTCGATTTTTTGATGTGCCTGGCCGCCTGCGCCGCCACTACGCTGCCGGCCTTTTCGGAACCGGTCAGCGCTGCGCCCTGCACGCGGTCGTCGGCGATGATTTTCGCCACCTGATCGGATGAGATAAACAGGTTGGTCCACGCCCCTTCCGGCGCGCCCGCCTCGCGCACCAGGTGCGCAAAGGTCTCGGCGCAGTGCGGCACGATGCTGGCATGTTTTGCAATGACCGGGTTACCCGCCGCCAGGTTTGGCGCCAGCACGCGCATCAGCTGATAGTACGGGAAGTTCCACGGCTCAACGGCCATCAGCACGCCGATGGGATGATGCTCGACCCAGGCTTCGCCCAGCTCGGTTTTGTACTCCACCGGCGCAAGGAATTGCTTTGCGTTGTCCGCATAGTAACGGGCGATCTGCGCGCACAGCTTCACCTCGCCGCGGCTTTGCTCAATGAGTTTCCCCATCTCCTGGCTGGCGATTTTTGCCAGATCCTCCACGCGCTCGTCGATCAGATCTGCGAGCTTGTGCAGCACCGGCAGGCGCTGGTCGATGTCGCCCTTTGACCAGTCGGAATGGTAAAGCGCGTCGGCGGCCTTCAGCGCCGCTTCGACGTCCGCATCGGTATGCGAGGGGTATTCTTTGATGAGCTGGTTAGTGGCAGGGTTGACTGTCTGATAGGCCATTTCGAATCTCCTTGTTTTACCGCTTAGGGTATTAAGGGTAGTCAACGTGGCCGGGCGCGGGCGTAAAGTTGGGTATATCCGGAAGGTTCTTAGTTTTCTGTTTTTTGCCTTATCCCCCCGCTTCCCTCTATCCTTACCCCATGGAAAAACATACCGAACTGAAACGCGCCAAGCTGCTGGCGCTGTCGCTGCTGCTGGTTGCCGCCGCGGCGTTTATCGCCACCCTCTTCCTGCCGCAGACCTTCTGGGTGCGCGGCGTTAAGGCCATTGCCGAAGCGGCGATGGTCGGCGCGCTGGCGGACTGGTTTGCCGTGGTCGCCCTGTTTCGACGGGTGCCGATCCCGTTTATCGCACGGCATACGGCGATTATTCCGCGCAATAAGGACCGGATTGGCGACAATCTCGGCCAGTTTGTGCAGGAGAAGTTTCTCGATACCCAATCCCTGGTGGCGCTGATCCGCCGCTACGAGCCTGCGAAAATGATTGGCGCATGGTTCAGCCAGCCCGACAACGCCCAGCGCGTGGGCCAGCATCTGATTCAGGTGATGGGCGGTTTCCTCGAGCTTGCCGACGACGGGCGCATCCAGCGGCTGCTCAAGCGCGCGGTGCATAAGGCCATCGACAAGGTGGACCTCACCGAAACCAGCGCGGTGATGCTGGAAAGCATGACCAAAAACAACCGCCACCAGGTGTTGTTAGACGCCATTATTAACCGCCTGATTACGCTGATTCAGCGCGGCAGCTCGCGAGAATTTATCGCCACTCAGATTGTCCACTGGCTCAAGACCGAGCACCCGCGCAAGGCGATGGTGCTGCCCACCGAGTGGCTGGGCGACCAGAGCGCGGAGATGGTGTCGAACGCGGTCAACAGCCTGCTGGACGACATCAGCCACGACCGCACGCATCAGATCCGCCAGGCGTTCGATCGCGCCACGCTGAAGCTGATCGACAATCTGAAAAACGATCCGGACATGGCGGCCAAAGCCGACGGCATCAAGCACTACCTGAAGAACGACGAGGCGTTTAACCGCTATCTGGGGGAAATGTGGGGCGACCTGCGCGACTGGCTGAAGGCGGACATGCATAGCGACGATTCGCGCGTGAAGCAGCGCATCGCCAGCGCCGGGCTGTGGTTTGGCGAAACGCTCGCCGCCGATGCCAGCCTGCGCGCGTCCCTGAACGAACATCTGGAGCAGGCGGCGCACCGCGTCGCGCCCGACTTTGCCGCGTTTCTGACGCGCCACATCAGCGACACGGTGAAAAGCTGGGATGCGAAAGACATGTCGCGCCAGATCGAGCTAAACATCGGCAAAGACCTGCAGTTTATCCGCGTCAACGGCACGCTGGTCGGCGGGACTATCGGCCTGATCCTGTTCCTGCTGTCGCAGCTGCCCGTCCTGCTCGCGCGCTAGTCGGCCTTCGGCGGCGCGATGACGTAGCGCGTCGGCTCGAAGCAGTTGAGGATCCGGTGCACCAGGAAAACCAGCGTCAGCGTCGCCACCAGCGCGAACGTGACCGAGGTGATGCGGTACAGATCGCTAAACACCAGGTCGCCGTCCGGGTGCATGTTCTGCCCAAACATGATGCCGATGGTGGTGATGCTGGCGAAGCCCACGCCCGCGCCAACCTTCTCCATCACGTGCAGCCGCGCGCCGAACGCCAGCCCGAGGGCAATCAGCGGCATCATCAGCAGCATGTGGCTGCTGTGATCGTACAGAATAAGCTGCACCACCAGAATGTATAAGCAGCCCAACACCACCCCGGCCACGCGCCAGATGGAGCTCATCACCGCGCCGCGATAGTGCATCGGGAACAGGATCAGCACGCCCGCCATCAGCGCCGACAGGGAATCGCTGAGGTCGCTTATCTGGAACACCACAAAAATCAGCGTGGCGACGGTGCCGGAAAGCAGGGATTCGTGGCGCACGCGGGCGTCGTCTTTCTCAATCAGCGGCGGCGGCCTGCGCGGCTCAACGTCCGGCAGCAGGTAGTTCATCAGCGCGCTCAGGCACACCGCCATCACGCTCGCCTCAATGTTGGAAAACAGCAGCGTGTGCCAGTTGGTCGTGGGGTAGCTCATAAAGTTGAGCATCACGCTCTGGCACACCACGCCCATCGAGCCAAACAGGAACAGCGGCCCCTTGCTCATAAAGCGAAAGCGCATCACGTACAGGGCAAACACCACTATCGTCATGATCAGCGGCCATTGCGACAGATAGCCGATGATAAAGATCATTTCGACGCAGTTCAGCGAGGCGCTGAAGATGAACTGCTTCGCCACGTGGCGGTTAAACACCGGCACCAGCGACAGCAGCATGATCGGGTAGACTACGAAAAACACCCCGTACGAGGTGTTATAGAAGCTGGAGATGCTCAGGGCGATCGTTCCCGCGAAGACGATGCGCAGGGTCTGGCGAAAGTCGTTTGCCGTGTAGACGATGTTGCCGTGCGGGGTAAAGACCCGGGCCAGCGTGTTAATAGACATAGTGCAGCAGGCTCACCAGATGAATTTGCATCCCGGAGAAGAAGCGGGAGAACGGCCCTTCGCTGTTGTAGAGCTGCACGGTGGCGCGCGCGCCGGTCGGCAGGCTTTTTGGCAGCGGCTCGTCCAGCGCCACGTGAATGCGCATCCGCTGGGCGTCGCGCACCCAGCGGTTGGAGGTCTCCGGCTGGGACAGCTCGCCGTTCACCGACTCCTGCCCGGCGAGGATACCCGCATCGCTGCTGGTGACGTGGGCGCGGAAAACCTGGCCCGGGAAGGCGTCGAATACCACGGCCGCGTCGGTTCCCTGATGGGTATGGCGCAGGCTCTTCTCGCGGAAATCAGCCACGATATCGGTCTGGTTGTTTACCAGCGCCAGCGCGGCGGAGCCGGAGGAGGCATAAAATCCCGGGCTGAGCTGCAGGTTACTCACCGTGCCGTCCGCCTCGGCGTAGACCTTCGTCCAGGCGAGGTTGAGCTGCGCGTCGTCCAGCGCGTTGCGGTATTTTTGCAGCGTCACGTTGCGGTGCTCATCCCGCTCGCCGCGCTGGATGCGCAGGTTGTGGATGTTCGCCTCTATAGAATGGACGGACTGCTCGCTGCTCTGCCAGGCCGTGCGCACCTTGTCCAGATCCGACTGCGAAACGTTCTGGAGGGTGCTGAGCTTCCGATAGCGCTCGAAGGTGACTTTATCGTTGCGCGCGGTCAGCACGGCGGTTTTCAGGCTGGCCTGCGCGGCGGCGATTTGCGCATCCAGCTGGTCGTTCGACAGGCGCGCCTGCTCCAGCGCGATTTGCGCGGCTTCGACCTTATTGCGAAACGGCGTAGCGTCCAGCTCAAAGAGCAGATCGCCCTTCTTCACCTGGCTGTTGTTATGGACATGCACCGCCGCCACGTAGCCCGACACGCGCGCGGAGACCGGCGTCACCACGCGCATGACGGTGGAGTCCGGCGTCAGCGGGATCCAGATATCCGCGACGATAAAGTAGACAAACATCAGCAGGAAAGAGGCAATACTTACCCTTACCCACCGGGCAAACTTTTGTTCAGGGGTCATTATTTTTCGGTCTTGTTATCTTCTTCGCGGATAGTCCGCAAATTGCAGGCGAATTGATTAAGCGTTGCGCTGAAAATCTCGAGATGTTCCGGCGCGATGTTTTGCGATACGCGGGCCTGATAGGTTTCAATAACGCTGTTTAGCCTGCGCAGAATGGCGTGGCCATCCGGCGTCAGCGCCAGCAGGCGGATGCGTTTGTCATACGGCGACGTGGTGCGCAGCAGGTATCCCCGCAGTTCAAGCTGGGCTATCGTGCGCATCAGCGGCGGCAGCTCAATGCCCTGCACCTCCGCCAGCTCGCTGACCGAGACGTTATCCCCCAGCTGGTGCAGCTGCATCATCACCGTCCAGCTTGACTGGGTCAGCCCCGTATCAAGAATGGCGTCGTCAATCACCGCGCGCCACTGGCGCACGATCATCGCCATCCGCATGCCCATCGGCCTGCGGCTGAACAGATTATCTTCACTCATGGGGAGCCCTCTCGTATTACCCAATCAAGATAATAGTTATCAGGGTAAGTATCAAGAAACGAGAGGGTAAAGCGCAATAATTGGTAACAACGCGCGGAAAGACGTGCGGGGAAACGGCCCTCAGGCGTAATGCACCCGCTGGTTTAACAGATAGTGTTCAAGGGTTATCCACTCCGTCAGGCGGACGAAGAGCTCCATCACCGCAGGGGCGATGTCGTTGAGCGTGGCCGCGTCGAAAACCGCCTTGACGCCATCGCTGCGCGCCACCAGCGGCGCGAAGCGGTCGGCCAGGCGGTAATAGTCTTTGCGGATCACCGCAGGTATCCCCTGCGCCGTGGCGGGGTTAATGCACTGGCGATACGCGCGCAGGTGTTTTTCGGTAAAGTCGGCGTCCTGTGCCAGCACTAGCAGCGCTTCTTTCAGATTTCGTTGAGCAGCAATCATTTTGTCCATTGTTTCACCCGCGATCGCATTTATACACTGTGGTCGAACTTTTTATATAATCCGGTCAGATTGTTTACCGCGAACTTTTTATAAATATTCCTGCGGTGATGGCTTACCGTTTTTCCCGTCACGTTAACGCAGCGCGATATTTCCTTGTTCTTTTTACCGGAGACAATATAGGGCAACAGCAGCGATTCCATTTTGGTCAGGCTTTTTTCGCGTTCAATATTACACCAGCGCATATTTTTAAAAATGGTGATCCGCTGGTCGGCGATCGTAAAGCGCGACAGGCACTGGGTCACTTTATTCACAGAAGATTTACAGTCTATGGTTAAATCTGCGGCCGTGTTAATCAATATATTTTCAATGGTGCTGTCGAAGCAGGCCTCCCGCGTGATGAATATCACCATAGCGTTCGGATATTTACCTTTAACCTCAAGGAGAGTATTCAGCGCCTTAATGTCTGACTGGCCATAATCCACTACGATAGCTTTGGCGCGCGCAAGATTGTCCCTGTGCGCTTTTTTAATATCATCCACATACGTGACGTCAGTAAAGATAGACGCCTCAGGATTGAGGGTTTTTAACAATAAATCAAACCCTTGCCTGAAATACCTACAGGATGAAATCACAATTACCATTCTCATAACCCTAACATCTCTGCGGATTAATTCATAATCCTCATAAATGTTTTTAATATCAATACGCTTTTTTCTGCACGTTATAGGAAAATTCTTAACACTCAAGAACAGATCGTGCTATTCATCACATTTCAATAAAAAAGCACGCTGATTTTATCTCACATAACATATGCATGAGATTTCTAATAAGAATTTTCCAACTTCACGAAGATCAATCCTAATAATACCGCCCCCTCATTTTGTTATGCTTCGAAATGTAACAAGGAATTAAGCATTGTTCGAATTTAATGCCGTTTTCGGCTTAAGCGTAATGCATGTATAGAGGGATATAAATAATGAACAAAACGTTTCAACTTTCTAAAATTGCCACCCGCATGAGCGTGCTTTTTGGGAGCAGTCTGCTGATGCCTTTCGCTGCGCAGGCAAATAGCTGCACCGCGTATTCCGCAGCCGGCGTCTGCGGGCTTGAGGAATATGAAATGACCTCGCCGCTAGATCCGAAACCCGTAGCGTGGTATTTCACCGCCCCCTCGCAGGATGCCGCCATCAATAGCACGGCAAAAGCGCAGAATATCTATTTAGCCAGCGGCACCTCATCGCGTAAGGACAAGGATATCCAGCGCCTGCTGGTGGACGGCGCGGATCTCAGCGGCTACTACATTAACGCCAGCAAAAACGGCAGCGCCGAGATTTCGCTGGTGAATAACGCGACGGTAGACTGGATTGAAGCGGGTGGTGCAAACACCCTGACCCATACCCGCATCCTCGTAGAGGGCTCGACGCTGAACGGCGCGAACGCTGAGGTGGATTACGATAAAAGGGGCGTAACCCCAGTCAGTAAAGCGTATGCCAGCGGCTGGGCGCTGTTTCTGACGCCGAACGACAGCATCGACGTGACGATCGCCAACGACAGCAAGGTCAACGGCGGGATCTTAGCGTCAGGGACCGGGGCGCACCGCATCACCCTTCAAGACAGCAGCCTGACGGGCGCGCTTTACGCGGCGAGCCCGGAAGCGATTACCGCCGTCATCGATAATAGCCACGTGACGGGCGACATCACCGCCAACGGCGCGGCAAAGATTGCGATGGACATTACCCGCTCCGCGCTCACCGGCAGCGTGGACGCCCATACCGGCAGCGGCACGGTGGACGTCAAGATCGCTGACAGTACCCTGTCAGGAGACATCAACCTCGCGGGCAAAAGCATCCAGCGCGCTGACGTCTGGCTGACCAGCGCAAACGTAGAGGGAAACCTGTACGGCAGCGATCAAAACAGCACCCTGCACCTGGCGGGCAACACCTCGCTGGACGGAAAACAGTTCAGCCACTTTAGCCAGTTAACGTTCACGGATAGCGCGAGCTTCACCGGCGGTTTTAGCAATGAAAACGTCGGCACGGCGCTGACCGTGACGGGAGGGTCGATGACCGCCCCCGTGCAGCTCAGCAGCGGGAAGCTCACCTTCAGCGGGACAAAAATCATCGCCGATACGCTCTCGCTCAGCAGCGGTGCATCGCTTGCCATGACCAACGGCAGCCAGCTCCAGACCCGCTCCGATCGGCTGTTTAACGCCTCTACCGCCGCCGCGCTTCCGGGCGGGTTTAACGCCACCGGGAAAAACCTGTCGCTGACGGACAGCACCCTCATTTTGACGGATAGCACCTACCGCCTGGAGTACGTGACCGCGGTCAACGCGCTGATCGGCGCGGCCGTCGGCAATTCGCTGGTGATGCTCGGCAAAATTGAAAATCCAGGGAGCACGGGCGGAACGGCAAGCGTGGCGGATGCCTCCACCAGCCAGGCGACGTTAGCAACAACTCAGGTTACCTCCAGCAAAAACCGCCTGGTTATCGGCGCGGGCAATGCGCAGACGGAGAGTTCGATTGCCGTTGCCAACGGCTTTGGCGCGTCGCAGCTGCGCTTTGAGGGCTCCGGCACGCCGAAGATTGAGATTGAAGGCGATCAATCGCTGACCCTGACGGGCGCCGCGGGCGGCGCGCTGATTGAGGTCGCCGGGCAGCCGAACGCTGCCGTCGACATCGCGGTAAATCAGGGCACGCTTAACCTCGGCTCGACGGTCGCGGGCAGCGAAAGCAACCACCTTAACGGCAGGCTGACCCTTTCTTCGGATGGCTCGCTTAATATCCTCGCCGGGGATCACACCATCGCCTCCGGCAGCGCGCAGGCGGGCGTGGTCAGCAGCGGCAAGATAGCGATCGCACAGCATGCCGCGCTCCACGCGGACGTTGACCTGAAGGACTCCGCGCAGCTGGCCGTTAACGGCGCGCTTATGGCGGAACGGCTCAACGCCAGCAAGGACGCGCAAATTACCGTGGGCAGCGCGGACAGCGCCGGAACCCTGATCGCCCAGGCGCTGAACCTGCAGGGCGCGCGAATGTTTATCGACCCGGCGTGGAGCGAGAGCGGTACGCTGGCCTCGGCATCAAAGGTTGTCGTTGGCAGCAGCGACGTTAACGGCCGCCTGACCGTGGGGCAAAACTCGCTGCTGGTGCTGGGAGATACCTCCACGGCGGCAGCGGAAGCGGAATTTGCCGACTCGGGATTACGCTGGGGCCAGGACGCCATCACCGCGGCGCTGGCCATTCAGGCTCCGCAAACCCTGAACGCCGCGCAGGGCGGCCTGAAGGTGGACGGCTCCCTGACGGACGGCGCGGGCAACCGCGACGCCAGCTTTAATACGGCGGAGTTTGCCGACCGCTCCCTGCTGATGGTCGACGGCGCGGCGTTGACAACAGGCCGGGCGGCGCTCAACGCCGAGAACGGCACGCTGAAGGTCGCCAGCGGCGCCGCGCTTTACGTGGCGGGCGCGAAGGCCAATCAGAGCTATTCGGTGGCAAAAGGCTTTAGCGATATCAACATCGCCAGCGGCGGCTGGCAGAACGATAATTTACGCCTCAACAGGCTGCTCAGCGCCACCACCGCGGCGCAGAACGGTGAAGTGACGGTCATGACGCAGGCCCGCGACGCGCAGGACGTACTGCCCGGCATCGCGACGCCGAACGCCCTGAATACGCTGATCGCCAGCGGAGAAAACGACCGCACGGCAAGTGCCGCCGGACAGCGCTTCCTCTCCATTGCCGTCGATACGCCAGACGTGACCAACCAGCAGATTGTGCGGACGGTGAACAGCGCGGCGCAGATGGCCATCGCGGGCGGCGCGCAGAGCAACACCTGGGCGGCGGGCATGGCGGCCATCGACGCGCTGCTCGACAGAACGTCTCTTGCCAACGCGCCGCTGCAAAACGATCTGCCTGACGCCAGCGTGTGGGTGCATGCGCTTTACGGCAATGCGCGCAGCAGCGATTTGAGCGCGGGCAGCCTGCGCTACGGTCAGGACAGCAACTTCTACGGCCTGATGCTCGGCGCTGATAAAGCGTACGGCACCGATTTCGGGGAGATGCGCTCGGGCGCGGCGTTCTACGCCGGAAACGGCGACAGCGATTCGCGCGGTGACTTCAGCGCCACGCATAATGACTTCAGCTTCTGGGGCGTTTCGCTGTACCAGAGCTGGACGCAGCGCCAGCTCAGCGTGACGGGCGACGTCAGCCTGACGCAAAGCAGCAACGACATCAATCAGAAGCAGCCGGGCTGGCTGGGAATGGGCAGCCGGTTTGATGCGAACGTCGACGCCCAGATGCTGAGCGCCGGGCTGCGGGGGGAATACCGGATTGAGACGGGCGTAGTAGACGTGATCCCTTACGCCGGCGCGCGCTACAGCCAGCTTAAAACGGATGCCTTTGATACCAAAAGCGGCAGCGGCGAGAAGGTCTTCCATACCGACAAAGGCAGCCAGGATATCTGGCAGTTCCCGGTCGGGGTGAAGGTGAACAAAACCTTCGCGCTCGATTCCGGCTGGAACCTGAGCGCGCAGGCGGATGCCGGAGTGGTCGCCGTGACGGGCGATCGGGACATTGACAGCAGGCTACACGCCGTCGGCATTCGCGGCAGCGACGTTATCTCGGCAGAGACGCTCGACGACACCGCCTTTACCGGCCAGGCTGGGGTCAAATTCCAGAAAGGCAACATGACCTTTGGCGTGGGCTACAGCGTCAATGCCTCGGACCACGAAACGCGTCAGGGCGTCACCGCCACGTACCGGCTGGCGTTCTGACGTACATCCCGCCGACGCTGCCTCGGCAAAGCGCGCAGCGTTGTGCCGAGGCAGCGCTGCGCTTATCCGGCCTACGGGATCGCGTAGGCCCGGTCAGCGCAGCGCCACCGGGCGGTCGAACGAGGAATTATTCCAGGTTCGCCTTGTTCAGGCCGTAGGCCACGTCCAGCGAGCCGGGCTCCATGCGCGAGGTGATCCCCAGACGGTTCCAGGCGTTTATCGCCACGATGGCAAAATTCAGCTCTGAAATCTCCACGTCCGAAAAATGCTCCGCCACGCTGCGGTACAGCGCGTCGCTCACGCCGTGCGCGCCGATGTGCGTCAGCGCTTCGGTAAACGCCAGCGCCGCTTTTTCACGGGCGCTAAACAGCGGGGACTCGCGCCATGCCGCCAGGTGGTACAGGCGCAGCTCGCGCTCGCCGGCAATTTTGGCCTCTTTCGAGTGCATATCCAGGCAGAAGGTGCAGCCGTTCAGCTGCGACACGCGAATGTCGATCAGGTGCTTGAGCGCCGGGTCGATGGAGGTTTTCGCCACTTCCATGCTCAGGGCGGACAGCGCGTTGGCGAGTGCAGGTGTAGCCTTATGGTGATTAACGCGAGTGCTCATTGTCTTACCTCTTTTTGTTTGCGGCATATGTCATGCGATGCAGCAAATCTACGCCGTTCATGACATAGTAAAAAGACACAAAAACCGTGAAACGAGGTAGGACATGAAGCCCGGCTACCATGAGATTTACAGCCGCTATCGGGACAACATCGCGCGCGGCGTGCTGAAGCCCGGCGACAGGGTTCCCGCCATTCGCGTGCTGGCCGCGCAGCTGAAGGTGGCGCGCAAAACCGTGGAAACGGCGTACGCCATTCTGGTCGGCGAAGGTTATCTGGTGAGCGCCGGGGCGCGCGGCACGCGGGTGAATCCCGACCTTTTGCTGCCTGCCGAAAGCGGGCCGGAGGCGCAGGCGACCGGCACGCTCCCGGAATCGCTGATTACGCAGCGCGAGCGCGCCGGTTTTCTGCGTCCGGGCGTTCCGTCCCTCGACGCCTTCCCCTATAAAAAATGGCTGCTGCTGGCGGGACAGGCCACGCGCGCCATGCGTCATGAGGAGATGCTCAACCCGCCCGTGATGGGCTGGTATCCGCTGCGCCAGGCCATCGCCCGCTATCTGAATATCTCGCGCGGGCTGTCCTGCACCGCCGAACAGGTGCTGATCACCAGCGGCTACAGCGGCAGCCTGCGCCTGATCCTCGATACTCTCGCCAGCCGCAGCGATAAGGTGGTGTTTGAGGATCCGGGCTATTTTATGGGCCAGCAGCTGCTCAAGCGGACCGTGCCGCGCCTGCACACCGTCCCCGTCGATCGTTCCGGCCTCGACACCGACTACCTGCTGCGCCACCATCGCGACGCGCGCTTTGCCATCGTCACGCCGTCGCACCAGAGCCCGCTGGCGGTGACGCTCTCCCTGCCGCGCAAGCAGCAGCTTCTCGACTGGGCAGGCCAGAACGCATCGTGGATCATCGAGGACGATTATGACGGGGAGTTTCACTACACCCGCAAGGTGCTGCCGTCCCTTAAGAGCCTGGACCAGCACGACCGGGTGATTTTTATGGGCACCTTCAGCAAAACCATTATGCCCTCGCTGCGGATTGGCTACGTGGTGATGCCCGCCAGCACCGTCGACGCGTTCACCGACTGCGCGGAGATTGTCGCCAGCGGCCAGCCGATCCTGACGCAAAAAATCCTCACCGCCTTCTTGAATGAGGGCCATTTCTTTCGCCACCTCAAGAAGATGCGCGCCCTGTATCAGACCCGCCGCGACTGGATGATTGCCGCCCTGCGGGAGGTATACGGGGATCGTTTCTTCACCGAGCAAAACGACGGCGGGATGCACATCGTGGCGTTTCTCACCCGCGGCAGCGCCGACCGGGAAGTGGCGCGCTGCTGGCAGCAGCACCAGCTTCAGGTCAACGCGCTTTCGGAGTGGTACCGCGGGTCCGGCAGGCGCTACGGGCTGGTGATGGGATATAATAACGTGCGGACGTATCAAGAAGCAGTTGAATTGCTGGAGAGGCCGAAGCAGCAGACGCTTGAAATAATGGGCTGAAAAAAAGCGAGGTGCGATGATTATCTACCTGGACGCGTCGCTCTGCGGATTTATATTCACGAACACAATATCTTAAAACAGCATTACGCTCCGGTAATAACCGGAGCGCGATGAGGCATTTAGCGACGGTATTAAATTTACGCGTCCTGCCACTCAGCAAAAACTTCTTTATGGTTTTTGGTGAGAACGACTTTATTATCCTCTACCTTATCGACCCAGCCGAGGGGAATAAAGTGGTGCTTGCCGCCTGATTCAGGGTCGCTTTTTGCGAGCTTGATGCGTTCGCCGTCCAGATGGTCCACTACGCCGACGTGCGTTCCGCAGCTCGCTACAACCTGAGTATGATCCTTAATTTCGCTTTTATTAACCATGTTGATTCTCCTGTTTCGGTTATTTGGCAGTTGCACGAAACTAACTGTAGTCGATAAATTTGGGTTTCAGAGGACTATTAGCATTTTGAAACAACATTGACAGAATTTTAAATCATGGCTATACGGGCGCGAGTGATCAAATAATAAAAAAATAAGAATTAGACGAATTATTCCCGCCGGTTAAGACATCTTTTATAATTACATAATCGCAAACCACGAGGAGGTATTTATGACGATTCAAAATAATCGGACAGAAATTTCGCTGGCTCTTGGTGAAGCGGTTTTAGACATCGTGCAAAAAGGCCATGAAGTTTCACGTGAAAATCTGGCACAGGCTATGAAGATCAAGGCGGAAAGGGAGCGTGATGATGAACGGCTCCTGAACTACTGGAAAGCCTGTAACATGCTGGTCTAAATCACGCGGCGTTTAGCCTGGCTAAACGCCGCGCTTTATTTACTCTTCGAAGTACCAGTAGCCCTGGTTAATCAGCCCGGTTAATTCATCGATGAACGCCGGATTATTCAGCGCCTTTCCAAGCTCGGCCTGGCCCAGCGTCGTGAAGCGGCACAGCGCGTCGGCGGCTTTCGCATCCACCGTTTCCAGCAGCTCGCTGTTGATGAAGAACGTGCCGTTGATGTTTAGCACGCGCAGGCCGCTCAGGCGCGTCAGGGTTTCTCCGCCCTGCAGCGCGTCGAGCACCTCTTCCGGCGTATACGGCGGCTCGGCGGCGGCGATATCCAGCTCGTGACGCGGCGTGGAGACAAAGCTGCCGAACCATTTCGTGAAATCATCCGGTTTGCTAATCATCTCGATCATCATCTGGCGAACGCGATCGAGCTCGTACTGCTCCACGCGGCCAGGGTGCTCGCGGCAGGTGAGATCCGGATCGCTGTAGTGCTCGCCGCCCAGATCGTTTTCCAGCGCGTAGTCGGCAAAGCTGCTGATCAGATCGCGACCGTTCGGCCCGCGGAAGCCCACGGAGTAGTTAAGCGCGGTTTCGTGGGTGAAGCCGTCGTGCGGGAATCCCGGCGGAATGTAGAGGATATCTCCCGGGGCCAGATCTTCGTCGATGATCGGCTCAAACGGATCGACGTGCAGCAGCGCCGGATGCGGGCAGAACTGACGCATCGGCAGCTTGTCGCCCACGCGCCAGCGGCGGCTTCCCATCCCCTGAATGATAAACACGTCGTACTGGTCGATATGCGGACCCACGCCGCCGCCCGGCACCGAGTAGGAGATCATCAGGTCATCAAGACGCCAGTCCGGCAGGACGCGGAACGGACGCACCAGCTCCGCGGACGGCATGTGCCAGTGGTTCACCGCCTGCGCCAGCAGCGACCAGCCGGTTTCGCCCAGGCCGTCGAAGTGCTCAAACGGACCGTTGCTGGCCTGCCATTTACCGTTGGAATGGCTCACCAGGCGGCTGTCGACCTCTGGCTCCATCGCCAGCCCGGCCAGCTCGTCCGGAGTGATCGGATCGACAAAATTTGCGAAGGCATTTTTCAGCACAACAGGTTTTTTTTGCCAGTATTTTTCGAGAAATTCCGGCCAGTTCAGGTTCAGTTGATACGCCATGGTAAGCACCAGTGAGAAGGGAAACAGGCGCGATTATGGAAGAGAGCGTGGAGGGCTGCTTTGTCGTGGGTCAAGCGAGGTTAAAAAGCCTGCGGGTGTCGGTCGGGTAAGGCGAAGCCGCTACCCGACACATACACCGCGCTAACGCTTAATCGAGCTTCAGATCGTCATAATGGGTAATCATTTTACCCACGATGCCGTAGTCCAGCGCTTCTGCCGGAGACATCCAGAAGTTGCGGTCGGTATCTTTTTTCACTTTTTCCAGCGGCTGGCCGGTGGCGTCTGCGATCAGCTTGTTCACGCGATCCAGCATGCGGATGATCTCGCGCGCTTCGATCTCAATGTCAGTCGCCTGGCCGCGCACGCCGCCCAGCGGCTGGTGGATCATAAAGCGGGTATTTGGCAGCGCGTAGCGGTGCTCTTTTTTCGCCGCCAGGAAGATGGTGATCCCGGCGCTGGCCACCCAGCCGGTGCCGATCACGTGCACGTCCGGACGGATGAACTTAATGAAGTCGTGAATGGTGTCGCCCGCTTCCACGTGGCCGCCCTGGCTGTTGATGTACAGCTTGATCGGATCGTTGCTGATGCTTTGCAGCAGGATCAGCTGGGTGATCACCTTTTCGGCCAGCGCCTGGTCGATCTCACCGGAGATGATGATCGAACGGGATTCCAGCAGTTTTTGCTGGAGGGCGCCCGCCACGTTTTTGCCGTCCGCTTTTTCGGTATTGTCGTTTTTCTGTGTGAAGTGCATTGTGGTTTCCTCAGCTTTTCGCGCTCAAACCCAGAGTGTAGCCTGTGATGGTGGGAGCCGATAGCAATAAAACGGGCTGCATCCGTTCTGCTGGCCGCAGGACGTGCCCTTTTGCATTCCGCGCCAGACGTGGTAGGGTAACCAGATGAACACAAATCGCGCCATACTCACCGTAAACCGCTGGTGGCTGCCTTCCTAAAGGCGGCACGGAATCGTTTTTCCCCATTTCAAAGAGCCGCCGAAAGGCGGCTTTCACACGTTTAAGACCCCTTTCGGCACTTGCACATTAAGGAGTCTTTATGAACGCTAAAACTACCATCCTCACCGGCGACCGCCCTACCGGCCCGCTGCACCTTGGTCACTTCGTCGGATCGCTGCGCCAGCGCGTGGCGCTGCAGCAGACGCATAACCAGTATATATTGATTGCCGATCTGCAGGGGCTGACCGACAACGGCAGCAACCCGCAAAAAATCCGCGACAACATTCCCGAGGTGCTGGCCGACTATCTTGCCGCCGGCATCGACCCGAACCTGACCACGATCTGCCTGCAGTCCGCCCTGCCCGCCCTCGCCGAGCTGACGATGCTGTATATGAACATCGTCACCGTTGCCCGCGTGGAGCGGAATCCGACGGTGAAAAATGAGATTGCGCAGAAGGGCTTTGCCCGCTCGCTGCCGGTCGGGTTTATGGCCTACCCCATCAGCCAGGCGGCGGACATCACCGCGTTCAAAGCCGGGTGCGTGCCCGTCGGCGACGACCAGCTGCCGATGATTGAGCAGACCAACGAGATTGTGCACAAGATGAACAGCCTGCTGCCCGCTCCGGTGCTGCGCCACTGTAGGGCGATGCTGAGCGAGACCGGCCGCCTGCCGGGCGTGGACGGCAGCGCTAAGATGTCGAAATCGCTCGGCAATACGCTGCATTTATCCGCCAGCGAGGAGACGATCCACCGCGCGGTCAGCGCCATGTACACCGACCCGAACCATCTGAAGGTGAGCGACCCGGGGCAGGTTGAGGGGAACGTGGTGATTACGTATCTCGACGCGTTTCATCCGGACAAAGAGAAGGTGGCGGCGATGAAGGCGCATTACCAGTCGGGCGGGCTGGGGGACCGGGCGTGCAAAAACGAACTGGAGGCGTGTTTGCAGGAGCTGATTGCGCCGATGCGCGAGCGCCGGGCGATGTACATTCGTGACAGAGGCGAGCTAATGGCGATGCTGAAGCGCGGGACGGAGCGGGCGCAGGGCGTGACGCAGGAAACGCTGCGGGAGGTAAAGGTTGGGCTGGGGGTGCCGGTGTTTTGACCTTACGGGGTGACTGAGGCTGACCGCCAGCGCGCCATCATATTCTGCAATCCGATGATGGCGCCGCCTGGCTTCGACCTGGATCACACTTTTCCTCCTCAAACATTCCCTTATAAAAAACGGGTGTTATTATTCACGCCGTAAATACCTATCAACTCAACCCGAGGCTTTGATGCTGGAGAATGTAATCATCCGATAATCAGCTTCCCGACCTTTTCAGGCCGGACTGATTATCAATGCGCCGAAATCGAATGCGGACACCGCTGCGTGTTTGCACGTTTTGCACATGATGATTAAACAGGTTTTCCAGTATGAATTTATCCCGTCAGGAACAGCGTACCTTACACGTTCTCGCCAAAGGTGGCCGAATCGCGCACGTCCGCGATGCTTCAGGCCGCGTCACTTCTGTTGAATGCTACAGCCGCGAAGGGCTGCTGCTGACCGACTGCACGCTCGCCGTCTTCAAAAAGCTCAAAACCAAAAAGCTGATCAAGTCTGTTAACGGCCAGCCCTACCGCATCAACACCACCGGGCTGAACAGCGTTCGCGCCCAGCCTGATAACCGCTAAGGAGTGGATGATGGATATCCCACGCATTTTTACCGTCAGCGAAAGCGAACACCGCATTCACAACCCGTTCACCGCGGAAAAATATGCCACGCTGGGCCGCGCGCTACGCATGAAGCCGGGCACGCGCATTCTCGATCTCGGCAGCGGGTCGGGTGAGATGCTGTGCACCTGGGCGCGCGATCACGGCGTTAGAGGCACCGGCATCGACATGAGCCCGCTCTTTACCGAACAGGCCAGGCGCCGCGCCGAGGAGCTCGGCGTGAGCGAACGCGTGCATTTTATGCATAACGACGCGGCCGGATACGTCGCGGATGAGCTATGTGACGTCGCGGCCTGCGTGGGCGCCACCTGGATCGCCGGCGGCGTTGCCGGGACGATGACGCTGCTGGCCAAAAGCCTTCGGCCTGGCGGGATCATGCTCATCGGCGAACCTTACTGGCTTCAGGTCCCCGCAAGCGATGAGATTGCCCAGGCCTGCGGCGTTTCGTCGGTGTCTGATTTTCTCACCCTGCCCGACCTTGTGGCTTCTTTCGACGAACGGGGCTATGACCTGGTGGAAATGGTGCTGGCCGATCGGGAAGGCTGGGACAGATACGAAGCGGCAAAATGGATGACTATGCGCCGCTGGCTGGAGGCAAACCCAGACGATGACTTTGCGCAGGAGGTCCGGGCGGAGCTGACGGCTGCGCCCGGGCGCCACGTCACCTACGCTCGGGAATACTTCGGCTGGGGCGTGTTTGCGCTGATGGCCCGATAGCCTGAAACAGGCGGTATAGCGTTAATGGCTATGCCGCCCTTCATTCAATAGTCGGTGGTATCAAACAATAAGTGAAAAAAAAGAAAAAGTAGCGCGGATTTACATGATTTGTTCAGAGATACGCATACCCTGAGAAAAGAATGTTGTATGGATTTTGCCGAAACAAGTAGGAGCACTTACCAACATCAGATTGTTACTGCCTAGATTAACTCCGCTATGCGAATTTAGAGCAGGGCTAGAATCTTATCTTTCTTCTCTTTCTCCAAATCCGGCCAAGTTCGGATCAAGGAAGCTAGTTCGTTATCTTCTGTATAGAAATACGCTAGAGGCACCTTAAGTACTTTTGCCAGCTTCTGGACAATCTCAATGTTCGCCTGATGCACGCCTTTCTCATATCGATTAATGCGAGAACTGGCTACAAATTCATCAATACCTGCAAGGATACCTAAATTCTTTTGTGATAAGCCCATAGACAATCGCGCCTCTTTGAGACGTTGGCTAAAAAGCTGATTGTGGTTAGTCGTATCATTCATAACTACGATAATCGTAGTTATAGGCAATCAATAATACTACGTAATACGTAGCATTATTGATTACGTTACTTTTTCATAAATGTTTCATGAAATTTCGATCAGCTACGCAAAACTACGTAAAACGTAGTTTTTCCACATGCGATAAAACTACGAATAACGTAGTATTAAATTCATTCAATCACCAGCAAGCAGGATAGAAGAATGGATTGGCATAAAGCAGACGTTATCGCAGCGCTCAGGAAAAGAGGTACTTCGCTTGCGGCCCTGTCCAGACAAGCAGGTCTGAGTTCATCAACATTAGCTAATGCTCTTGAAAGACCATGGCCCAAAGGGGAGCTCATCATTGCTGAAGCCGTTGGTATCCCTCCAGAGATCATTTGGCCAAGCCGCTATTTTAAAAATGGTGAGCTAGTCGATCGAAGTCTTTTGTTAAGGAGATCTAAACGAAGCAAAGAGTTACGTTAAATCATACGTAAATATTTAACATATTGTGTTTTATCGCCATAAAAATTTCGTCATAAGCAATTTTTTACGTAAAATGTAACGTAATTGCGAATTCAAAAGGGTTTCGAACATGGCTAATTTTGATTCAGACTATTGCTACTCTTTCCCAGCGGTTAGAGGCATCCAGGCTGGTCGACCTTTCTATATCGCCACTTGCCCCATGCGCATCATACCGAAGATCTTCAGCTTCGATGAGACAGACGTACCTCCTGAGCTGCGCGCCCAGCGTATATTGAATAAATCGCGCATCCCGGAAATGGTGCGCTATTTGCTTGAAAATCCTAAAGATTATGTTTTCTCTGCATTGACGGCATCTATTGCGGTCGATGTACAATTTGATGAATTCGAAAACTCCAACAACCTTGGGACGCTGCGCGTACCAATGGATGCTCAAATTCTTATCAATGACGGACAACATCGACGTAAGGCTATCGAAGACGCCCTTTCGGAGCGTCCTGAATTAGGCCAAGACAACATCCCCGTGTTGTTCTTTGTGGATGAAGGCTTAAGGCGTAGTCAGCAGATGTTTGCTGACCTGAATAAATACGCCATCCGTCCTAGCCCATCACTATCCGCGCTGTACGATCATCGTGATGTAAGCTCGAATCTTGCTCGCTATTTGGCCATGTCTATCGAGCCCTTTATTGGTCTTACTGAACTTGAGAAATCCAGTATCAGTTTGCTTTCCAACAAGCTGTTCACGCTAAGCAGCATTAAACAGGCAACACGTGCCCTGCTTGGTAAAGACCCTAAAGTAGGCAGTATTGAGGACAATACGCATATCGCTACGCTATACTGGCAGGCTATTTTTAAAGTTATGCCGGACTGGCAGCTTGCTGCGCGCAAAGAAGTATCTCCGGCGCAGCTCCGCCAGGATTATGTGCATGCCCACGGTATCGGTTTGCAGGCTTTGGGTCTTTTGGGCCGTTCGCTGCTGGCTGAAGAACCTGAGCACTGGCAGGAAAAACTTACGAAGCTAAAAAGCTTTGACTGGCGTAAAAGCAATCCTGAGATGATTAAGCGCGCAATGCAGCATGGCAAACTTAGCAAAACCGGCACTGCCATTCAGTTAACGTGCAACGCTTTAAAAATAGCGCTGTCACTTCCCCTTTCTCCTGAAGAACAAGAGCTTGAAGCTCAGATGGTTGTATCATGAGTACATTAACTCAGGCCTATGATCTGGCCGACTATGAAGATTTCATAAACGAAGAGCAATTTGCTGGGCGTACTCTCGCCGATTTTGTCTCAGAAGTTCAGCGTGTCTACTGCGCAGATAGACGCCCTTGGGTGATTGGCTACAGTGGCGGTAAAGACTCGTCGGCCGTCATTACTCTTGTTTACCTGGCCTTGATGGGCCTTCCGCCGGAGATGCGTACGAAGGATGTGTTTGTTGTTTCATCTGACACGCTCGTTGAGACGCCGGTTGTCGTAGATCTCATCAAAAAAACGATGCTGCAGATTGAAGCTGGCGCTAAACGCGACGGCTTACCGATCACACAACATGCTGTAATCCCAAAAACCAACGAGACATTCTGGGTAAATCTGCTTGGTAAAGGCTATCCCGCCCCTACCCGCAGCTTCCGTTGGTGCACAGAACGCATGAAAATAAACCCGGTAAGTGACTTTATCAAAGATAAGGTCAGCCAGTTTGAGGAAGTTATTGTCGTTCTTGGATCGCGCAGCAGTGAAAGTGCATCACGTGCTCAGGTCATTGCAAAACATAAGATTGACGGCTCGCGTCTTGCGCGTCATACAACCCTTTCTAACGCATTTATTTACACCCCAATTGATACCTGGGATGTTGAAGATGTATGGAAATTACTGCGTGGTGCATTCAGATATGCGCCTGATGACATTGATGAGTGGGAGAGCCCTTGGGGTGGCAATAACCGCCCTCTATGGACTCTTTACATGGATTCTTCAGCTCAGGGAGAATGTCCGCTAGTCATTGATGACAGCACGCCTTCCTGCGGTAACTCACGCTTCGGTTGCTGGACATGTACTGTCGTCACAAAAGATAAAGCAATGGAAAGCTTAATCCAGAACGGTGAAGAGTGGATGTCGCCACTTCTGAAATACCGCGATCTGCTGGCTTTCACAACCGACCCAGTGAACAAAGATACCTACCGCAACTATAAACGACGCACGGGTAAAGTGAGCTATCAGTATGCAAAGGATGGCGAAGAACTTACAGCTGAACGTAAACATGTTCCAGGCCCTTACTGGCTTAAGTATCGTCAGGAATGGTTAAAGGATTTGCTGACAATTGAGCGTGATATGAACGCTCAGGGTCATACAATTACATTAATCACAGAACCAGAGCTGCATGCCATACGTCAGCAATGGCTAAAGGATCCTAATGAACCCGACTGGTACGATACTTTACCGGATATTTATCGTGATGTTTATGGCAAGGATCTTGACTGGGTTATTGACGATCAATCACGTTTCGACGCCAGCGATGCAGAACTTCTAGAGCAAATTTCCCAAGGGTTTAATGTTGAGCCTGAAATGGTAATGAAATTGATCGAGCTTGAAGTTTCGATGGAGGGTCTTAGCCGCCGCCAAGGAATCTTTGACAAGCTAGGGACGATCCTCAAACAAGACTGGGGAAGCCTTGAAGAGATCAAACAACAGCAGGAAGCTTTGCAGAAACGTAATGAGCGTGATGTTCATCAAGAAGAAGTGGCAAGCATAGAAGCTGAATTGCAGATGTTGCAGCGAAGAATTGCCGAAGTCAGCGAACCAAACCTGCTTACCAGTGAGGAAAAAGAACGTGTTAATTAAACAGCTGGTACTGCGTAATTATCGGGTTTTCAATGGAACCCATGTTATCGATCTGGCCCCTAAAAAACGACAGAACGACGATAATCCGCGCCCTATCGTTTTATTCGGTGGGTTAAACGGCGCAGGTAAGACATCAATACTTTCCGCTATCCGCCTGGCCCTTTATGGAAGGCTTGCATTCGGTTCAACAACTCAACAACAAGAGTATGTGGAAGAGCTTAGTGCTCTGGTGCACAACGGCTCAATTTTGGGTGAACACCCTGATGAGGCCTCAGTCGAGCTTATTTTTACATACAATAAAGGTGGACAGGAGGCTGAGTTTACCGTAACCCGCACCTGGCAAAAAGGTAAGCGAGACAAACTGTCCTTACAGCAGGATGGCAAACTCATTGAAGGGCTTGGCTATGATCAGTGCCAAGGATTTTTAAATGAATTAATCCCCCACGGCATAGCCGATCTGTTCTTCTTCGATGGTGAAAAAATTGCTGAGCTTGCTGAGGACGAATCGGGAAATATCCTCCGTACGGCTGTGCGTCGCCTGTTGGGTCTGGATCTGATCGAGAAGCTCCGAAACGATTTAACGATTTTCGTAAAGCGCCACCAATCTGGTCAACTGGCTGAATCCCAACAGCAAAAGCTGCTCGAACTTGAGAAACAGATTAAAGAATTTTCCTTCAAGACAGAGCAGATACTTGAAAAGGCTGATTTCGTAAAATTGCGTATTGACCTTATCTCCAAGGAAATTGTTCAGAACGAGACCCTTTTGAATGCACAAGGGGGTGCTTTTGCTAAAACAAAAACCCAAGAGAAACAGAAGGTAGAGACGCTTTTAAAAGAAAAAGAACGCCTGGAAAAAGCACTTCGCCATGAGTGCGATAGTTCATTACCCTATGCTTTAGCTCCAAAAACTCTGGGCCGTTTGTTAGAACAGATTAGTGCTGAGACGCAAATAAAACAGGCAAATAGCTTCGAGAAGGAATTGAATCAATTTCTTACGCAACTCAAAAGCGACATATCCTTCCGTTCAGGAAGCACAGGCAAAATTGCTGCTGAGGCTATAGAAGATAACCTTAAAACATATCTTGCTGATAAACCAAAAGGTGAATTGCTGTTTGACATATCTGAACGTGAAGCAGGGATGATTCAGCAGGCCATCGAACAGGATAGTAAGAAAGCCTGGCAACGCTTCGATCTTTATCGTAACCAGCTGGCAGAAGTAGAAGAACAGTTAGAGCAAGCCGCAGCAAACATCGCCCGAGCGCCGGAAGATGATCAGCTGATGGATATTTTTGAAAGACTCCGAGAGCTAGATCGTCAACGTGAAGCTAAGCGGCAGGAGTATCGCTCATTGCTTGAAGAAGCAAAAAATACCAAACAACAGCAACTTGATTGCGCTCGCCAGGTTCAAAAGGCTCACGACGCAGCGCGCAACCAGCATAGCTTTAATAGCGCATTCAATAATGCGCAAGAGACAATCAGCTTGCTTGATCGCTACAGTGAACTATTAACTCAGGCGCGAGTAAAAACCCTTTCTGCTAACTTCGAAGTTGCTTACCGCAAGTTAGCCAGAAAAGAAGATTTGCAGCTAAATGCGCATATCAATCCAGAAACATTTGATGTTGAACTGGTGGATGAGAACAAGAAAGTTATCAACCGTAAACTACTCTCCGCTGGAGAGAAGCAAATTTATGCGATAGCGATTCTTGAAGCACTGGCTAAAACATCGGGTCGAGATCTGCCAGTGATAATTGATACCCCACTGGGGCGTTTAGACTCTCAACATAGAGATAAACTAATCAATCATTATTTCCCTTATGCAAGCCATCAGGTTGTGTTGCTTTCTACAGATACAGAAGTAGATGAAAGATATTTTGTTGATCAACTTAGAGATGATATTTCTCATGCATATGAGATCGTATTTAATGCTCGGACAAAATCATCTGCACTTAAACCAGGATACTTCTGGCAATTAACTAAGGAGGTAATCTAATGCTCCCTAATAGAATGCAGCTTAGCCGACAGGCTGAAGAACAATTAAAAAGGCTTAAAGGGTATACTGGCTTGACTCCAAATATATCAGCCCGTTTAGCATTTTTTCGTTCTATTGAAAATGGTTATATATATTCTTTTCAGCAACAAGATATTAAATTAGACGGTAGCTTAGTATTGGATAAGTTAACTTGGCTGGGTGAAACAATGCATGTTACAGAATTAACATTAAGGTATCTTTACCCTAATTACTCAACTAAAGACTTATTAAAAGCTTGGGCCGCTCATGTTGAAGATGGGATATCAGCGATTCGGAACTATAAAAGTTTAAATGAGTTTTGTGATGCACTTTAAAAAAACCTGCCCACAAAGAGGGCAGGCTATATCAGTATAACATTATAGTGTCAGAGGCCAGATGTCTGGAGATTTCACAGCTATGTCTTGGCCTCTTTTATCGATAATTTCAGGGTTCCAATACATGCCGAGCTGGGATTGTATAAAGATATTCTTTGTTTCAGGAAATACTGAATCAGCATATTCTTTTGCTTTTTTATCAAAAGTTTTATTTTTAATGCTTTGATTTATTTGTTTATGTAAAAGAGTTAAGTTACCTAAGTTATAAACATAGTCTTTAATATATGCTCCTTTTGGAATAACGAAATTCTCATCTTTTTCCCACAAGGTGAATACTTGAGGTATAACATGCTCCAAATGAACCTCGCCATAATTTGGTATGCTCTGTTCTTTATTCATAAAAATATAGTATTTAGATAAAATATATTTTGCTATGTGATTATCATGAGCTTTAAACTGACGCATTGAATTAATAAAGGCCTCATCACCAATTTTATCCGTTTCAGATAGAAATGGTTCTAAAATAAATTTCTCATCATTGCTGCTCTGTAACCTTCTAATTACTTCGTCAAATATTTTTTTTGCGCCTCCGACAGAATAATCACCAATTGTTATCCATCTAAATAAAAACGATAAACTCATTTTTGATAAAGGCTCAAGCAGGTTTGTTTTATTCTGTTGCGCATACATCAATAAGGGCAAACAGGTAGTATATTTAAGACTGTTTATTTCCCCGCAATAAGCGAGATATTTATCCTTTCCATTTTGATGAATACTCGTCGGAAAAAGTAGTTCACTAGAAGCATATACAGAAAAATCATAGGCTATATCTTTTAATTGCTTAGAGAATGATTGTATGTCATTTGTACGATCAATATACAAACCAATATTTTTGTATAATTCCTTTTTTGTTATATTTGCACCTTGTATCGCTTCCCAATAAACTCTTAAAAAATCAACAGGTGATAACCGGCTAGCTTCTACTGATGAAATCATAGACTCCCAATTATTAAGTAACAATTCACTTTTATGTTCATCACCACTAGCTTTCATTAATATTTTATTTTTCAATAAATCAGCTACACTTAAATCCATTCCTTTTGAATTTAAAGACTCGAAAAGAAGAAATGCGTCATAATCTGTCTCAACTTCAATAGTTATAAATTTTAAACGTTTAACAATATGCACAAGCATAGAATATATTTCTTGCAATGCATCTATTCCAGAAAATTCTTCAATGACTTTTTGCGTAAAGGTTTTTTTGGTTTTCAATAATCTTTTGTCACTTTTATTAATTTTATTTAAAGCTTCTTCCGTCCTGAATGAACTTGCACTTTCATCACGAACAATATAATCAAAAAGTTCATTATCTTTTTTATTTAACCTTAAATAATAATTATCCGGTTCACTTGGTTCTCTCAACCTAGCCCGAGCAACTTTTGCTAATTTTCTTGCTAACTCTAAAGATGCAGGATTACGCTCAACCTGCTTAAGGACGGATAGATTAGAAGAAAATGAATCACCAAGGCTAGCAAGCACTTGAAACAACATCGAAAACGTAGCCAATCGCTGCTGTCCGTCAACTATATCGAAAGTATCACTATCCTTTTCATGTTTTTTTAGCACAATTGTACCCATGAAATATTCAGACTGTTGCTTGTGAGATATAATTATGTCCATCCAAAGAGTTTCTACTTCATTTACTGACCACGAATAGTCTCTTTGATAGTCAGGAACAGTATATTTTGTTTCTAAGCCGGTTAGTATTTTTTCGAGGCTTTTACTCTCTGGTATAATGTTCATTTCAATGATGTCCTTATAGCTGCGATTAGTAATGGTTAAAAGAAATATTCCTAAATACTATACAAAAACAGAGAATTAGAAAAGCTTTTTATTTATCTGATACATCATAATATTTTATGCGTTATCATCAGCAAAAAAAAGGACCGCTTTTATTGTTTAAATAGACTAAAACGGAAATATTAGTGAAGGAAATAAATAATTTTTCACCAATATTTAAATTATGAATTATTTCTTTTTAGATGGCTTCCCTCAGCCTATTGAAAGTAGTTGGAGATGATATATGCTACCCCGCTGAATAAATATATTTATTCCGCTCGATAATTTATTTATATTCGCATTAAACATATAAACTTCTCTTATGTAAAATAACCTCTATTTAAATGCCATCCCTATATTTCTGTCAACAAACCTTCCCAACCAATTTTATCTTTAAATTATGGAAATTAACTTCTGCGAAATGTAAAATATGTGAGCTTTATATCAAAAAAAGAAGAACTACTATAGTTAGTAGCAGTCTTCCTGATAAAATATATCTTGCATAAACAACCACAATAAGATATAAGCATGATATAATTCAAGGTAATATTAGAAATCATTCTATAACATTATAATAGGACGATCATTTTAATGCTAAGAAATGCTGCTTTAAAATATACCTATTCTTCAGAAGATAGCTCAATTGTTAAAGATTTTTACATCCCAGCACTAAAAAATGCATCTTCATACGATCGTGCGGTTGGTTTTTTTTCTTCATCTTCCTTGAGTATAGCGGCAAGAGGTTTAGCCCATTTACTAATTAATGGGGGTGGAATGCGGCTGATAATCGGTTATCCAGTCAGTCCTGAAGATTTTGAAGCTATTAAGTCAGGGGTGAATACCCAAAAACATTTTATTGAAATAGAAGAAAAAACTAATAACTTTTTAGAAAATATGATGGACATGTTAGAGTGCCGTCGCTTTGATGCTCTTTCCTTTCTCGTCGCCTCAAAACGCCTTCAAATTCGGTTCGCATTTAGACCTAGAGGAATGTATCACGAAAAAATTGGTATTATTCGAGATGTTAACTATGATCGTATAGCATTTATTGGTTCTGCGAACGAAACTGAGAGTGCATTAAATGACGATTTAAACTCTGAATCAATTAACTCATATTTTAGCTGGGATGAGCCGATTTATAAACATTATGGCCTAGAAATAGAAGAACGTTTTGAAAAACTCTGGAATGATCAGCAGCCAGTCACAAAAACTATTCCTGCAAATAACAATTTCATAAATATACTAGCTAGGTATCATTCTGGTAAAGAAATCTCTACTATTTTCAAAGCCCTAGAAGAAATTGAAAATAGTGTGAGTGATAAAGCCACTCCTCATTTTGATTGCTTACCATCGCTGCCTAGTTTTATCGGAAAAAATAAATACCAACTACGACCACATCAGAAAAATTCTTTAAATGAGTGGGTTAAGAATAAATATCATGGAATTTTAAAACTAGCAACTGGGGCAGGAAAAACTATTACTGCTTTGCATGCCTGCACAATACTAACTTTAAATGATTTTTTTAAGCGCGGTTTATGTATTATTGTTGCAGTGCCATATCAAGGCTTAGCGGAGCAATGGCAGGAAGAAATGAAATCGTTTAACATGCATTCTTTGCTATGTTACAAATCACAATCACTGTGGTTACAACCCCTTAAAAATAAGGTTTCTGAATTTAACTTATCTACAACTAAAACTTTTTTAGCTATAATTGTTGTAAATGACACATTAAAAAAAGAATCCTTCATCACTGAAATAAATAAAATCAATGCAGAACGAATCTTATTCATTGGTGATGAATGTCATAATCATGCGAATAAAAAAACAATTGAATCATTGCCGGCTGCAAAGTTACGTCTAGGATTATCTGCTACACCGTGGACAGATGGTGAATTAGATAAAAAAGAGCTGCTGACAAGTTACTATGGAGATATTGTTTCACAATATGGTTTGAAGGAAGCGATAGAAGATAACGTATTGTGCCCCTATGATTACTTTCCCATTCCATGTGAAATGAATGATGAAGAAGCTGACAAATATGAAGATCTATCAATAAATATTGCTAAACTAGAAGCAATCAAAGATTCTGGTTTAAGTATCAATGATGAAGCCTTGATGCATCTGTATCTTAAACGTTCTAGATTGTTAGGTGGCCTCACTTCTAAGCTTTTAACTTTAGAATCTATAATTGTCGAGAATGGGCGTCAAACGCATACCTTATTTTATTGTGGTGAGGGTGGGGTAGAAGGTTTACAGGAAAACGATGAAAGAAATATTGATGAAGTAACAAAAATTTTGCATAAATGGGGCTGGCGCACATCCAAATTCACAAGTGAACAATCGTTATCGATGCGAAAGAAAATCATGGTTACTTTTAAAAATGGTGAGATTGATGCGTTAGTCTCTAAAAGAGTATTAGATGAAGGGATTGACGTTCCAGCATGTAGCCAAGCTTTTATCATGGCAAGTACTCGCAATGAAAGGCAATATATTCAACGTCGTGGGAGAGTTTTACGACATTCTCCTAACAAGCAAAAAGCAATTATTTATGATTTTATATCCTTACCACCCCGTAATCGGGAGCAATCTTGTTTTTTGTCACTTATTAATCAGGAGCAAAACCGTGTTAGAGAATTTTCCTCATTAAGTTTAAATAAATTAAAATTGGATATTGATTATGTGCCTAGATAATATAAAAGAATTTTTACAACAAATTTCAAACGACGCGAGTCTATTAGAGAATGATCACGATATTATTGACAATACTATACATGAAATAATTCGCGCAGAAAAAAAATATTCCTATGGTTTAGATATGACTACACAGCACAACAGACAAGATGAAATAGAAAGAATTGTATTAACTGCAATCGAGGCCGTAAATAATGAAAATAAAAAGAATTAAGCTTGTTAATTTCCGCCAATTTTTTGGGAAGAATAACATTATTGAGTTTTCAGTTGACCCTTTACGTAATGTGACATTAATACACGCTGAAAATGGGGTTGGGAAAACAACTATACTCAATAGTATTTTATGGTGCTTTTATGGTAAATTCACTGACGATTTTGAACACAAGAATAATATTGTTAATATAGATGCCTTGGCAAGTGGTGTAAACGAATGTGAAGTTGAAGTTGAATTTATTCACGAAGGAGAAAATTACAGCGCGACGCGTAAATATAATCAAAGTACTCGTAACACAACCCTGAGTTTATTTGCAATAAGCAACGGTGATTACCAGCCACTATTAAGCGATCGAACATTACTTAATAGTGTTATTCCTGAAGAAATGGCAGAATACTTCCTTTTTCATGGTGAAGGCATATCTCAGCTACAAGATGATACTACTAACTTCAGAGATGCTATACGCGATATATTAGGTTTTAGCCTTGCTGAAAAAGCTATTGAGGACTTAAATAATATTAAGAAAAAATGGCATGCGCAATTACAAAAAATAAATGCCAATGAAAAAAAATATATTAGGCTAAATCAAGACTTACTATCTCTTGAGAAAAATCTCAAAGAAAAATTATCTTTCCGCAATGAAATAAATATTACGATTAATGAATTAAAATTAACAAAAAAAGAAGTTAGCGATGCGATTATTGATTGTAAAATACTCGACGCAATCGATCTAAAAAAAGACATATCCCGATTGGAAATGGATTCAAACAGGAGAAACATAGACTTATCTCGTGAAAACAGAAAAAGACAAAAACTAATAAATAATTATGGATGGAAGATCTTTGGAAGCGAATTAAGCAAAAAAAGTTTAGATTTCATAGATACATCTACGCTGTCGGGAAAAATACCTGCGCCATATGACGAAACGTTGGTTAATGACATACTATCCATGAATAAATGTATTTGTGGTCGAGAGGTCAGTGTTGGAACAGCAGAATACAATACTATTGTCAATCTAATAGATCGTGCTAATACTGCAGATTTAAGAAACAATATAATCAAAGCCAGATCTTTTTCAGAAACTATAGGAAATAACGCGAAAGAATTTATTAATGAGTATAATGATATTAATGCTAAAATAAAATCTATCAATCATGAAATAGCTGATATTACTGCTAGGTTAGATGCCCTCAACATTAAAATAGACAGTATCGATGATGCTAAACTAAAAAATTTAAGAACCAGAGAACGTGAAATTTCTAATAAGCTAGAAAACTCAGAACTTGCTTTTAGCTCTACTTCACGTGAAATAGAAAAGCTTAATGCGGAAATAATACAGCTGAAGCTTCTAATAGATAAAAACTCCCCTAAAGACTCCAACAGCCTTAAGCTAACACAATCTATTTATTTTATCGAAAAGTTAATAAATGCATGCTGTAAAAAACTTAAGGATACCGAGGATAACTCTAAAGGTATAATCAAAAAATATGTTGATGATATATTACTTAACTTTAGCAGGAAGGATTTCTCTGTAAAAATAGACAGCAATTTCAATTTTCAACTTATACGTGCTGATGGTGGAATCGTAGCTAAAAGTAAGGGTGAGAAGCTGCTGCTTAATTTAGCATTTGTTTCTGCATTAATTAAGCTCGCGGCAAAGAGAAGTAAAGCAGAAGGCAAGTTTCTCCAGCCAGGCACAGTTGCCCCATTTATTATCGATGCTCCATTTGGGGAGCTTGATGAAACGTATAGACGAGCTACAGCCCATTTCTTACCTGAAAACTCTGAGCAACTAGTTCTTTTACTTTCATCTTCTCACTGGCGAGGAACAGTTAGTGATGCGATAAAGAACAAAGTTGGTCGTGAATATTTACTAATATCCAACAAGAAATCTGAACGTGGAAATAAACCCCTTGATGAAATAATCATCAATGAGAGAAGCTATACACAATCTATCTACGAAAGTGATTTCGATGGTACATCTATTTGGGAATTAACATAATGGCAACATTCTATTTTGATAATAAATATAGTATTATAAGTGCTAAACTAGCCGATGAAAAAGTTGTTAAAACAGGCGATAAAATTTTTAATAGTTTTGTCGATCTTGCAGTTTTCGCGGCTATTGTCGCGATCAACAAGACTCCAACTCCGATAGAAAAAAATGGTCGAGAAATTCCTGATCGTATTTTCATTAGTAATCACAAGGAAGGTCTCGTATATATGATAGCGCTTATGGATACTAAAGACCCATACATCTTAAAGGATGAAAGAAAGTGTTGGAAAATATTCCAAGAATATGCAAATACGGGTATGTCAGAGATAGCTGGATGGCTAACAGATAATCCAACCGACATTACTGGAGTAGATACCTTATTGAATATAATTGCCAATAGAGCATCTAATTTATTAGATATAGAAGAGATAAGTCAGCAACTACCTGATATTGATTTTTGAAAGGTATTCCCTGTTTAAACACAAGCAAAAGAACAGGGAATAGCTAATTTTTTAAATGAATTCAAAAATTACATCAACATGTAAATTTGTGAAAGATTTTATCTTTTACACTGAATTTTTAATATTGTAATTTGATGATTGAATAGTGGTGCCGAAGGCCGGACTCGAACCGGCACGTATTTCTACGGTTGATTTTGAATCAACTGCGTCTACCGATTTCGCCACTTCGGCACTGAAGGGGATGCGGAAACGTTGTGGATTATACCTGTCGCGCGCCGCCATGCAAGCGACGACGCGCTAAACCTACGCTAAGTGCCCAAAAAACCAGCGCAGCCGTCAGTCCAGCTCGGACACCGCCAGGCGAATCACGCCTGCGGCCTTGTGCTCCGGCAGCTTCAGCACCTTCGCCCACATCTCCTGCACCATATCGCAGGAAAGCTTCTCCTTGCCCACCGCGTTCTCCGGCATCTGCAGCAGCTGGATGTCCTCGCCGTACTTATCCGCCAGCGCTTTCATAATCGGCCGCACGTCTGCCACGGCGGCTTCACGCTCTGCCGGCGTCACCGTGTGGCGGTTCTTCCCGTAGGCCGCGCGCATCATGTCCGCGTCGGCCTGCATCCGGCGGGCCATCATCGCTTTATCCAGCACGCGCATCGGGTTTACGCCGCCCTTCACCGCCGGGTAAAGGAAGCGGAAGCAGGCGTCGTCGCTCACCTTCTGGATGGCGGCGGTCTGCTCCATGTTGGCCTTCATGTAATCCACCACGTTGGCGTCCGGGGCGTGCTGCAGGCGCGACATCTGCAGCGTCAAAATCTGCGGCTGGATCACGTCGATGATGTGCTGTTCAGACTCCCCCATCTTCTGCATGGTGAGGATCTGCTCGCGGATGCGCTGCTGGAACGCGGGCTCCTGCTCTTTGATCACCTGCCAGGCGGGCATCGCGTTGAGGGTGGTATCAAGCTGCTGCTCGGGGGTTTGCTGCTGACGCTGCTTGTCGAAATAGACCCAGAAGGCCACGGCGGCGGCAATCACGGTAACCAGAACAATACGAATCCACGTTTTATTCATCTCGCATCCTTATCCTTTAGCTCTGCCGGTTTACACCGGCACGCCGCTGTGGAAGCGAAACTCGCTGTCCGGTGTTGAGATAAGTGTGGCTTCAATTTCGCCAAAATGCTGCACCCGGTGTGAGATATCCTTGTCACTCACATTTTGGGCAAGCGTCAGATAGTCCTGATAATGCCGCGCCTCCGAGCGCAGGAGCGAAAGATAGAACGCCTGCAAATCGTCGTCGAGGAACGGAGCCAGCGCGGCAAAGCGCTCGCAGGAGCGGGCCTCGATGTAGGCGCCGCAGATGAGCTTGTCGATCAGCGTCAGCGGTTCGTGGGTACGCACTTCCTTCAGCATCCCTTTGGCGTAGCGGCTGGCGGTGATTTTGACGTACGGAATGTCGCGGGCCAGCATCATCTCGCGCACCTGCCAGAAGTGGTGCAGCTCCTCTTTGATCAGCAGCACCATGCTGTCGATAAGCGCCTGGCCCCACGGGTCGTCGGTTTTGGGCATCACGCTTTTAGTAATCTGCTTATGAAGCGCAATGAAGTCCGGCACCGGGCCGTCGCGGAAGGTGAACAGTTCGTAGGGTTTGAGCCACTCGAGCAGCGCGTCGGCACCGCTCTCGTCGGCGACGTATTTACGCACCAGCAGCAGCGCGGTCTGGGCGGCCTTGAGCTCGCACACCATGTGGTCGGTGAGCAGCAGCGGCAGGTTTGCCGGGTCGCGGGCTTTATCAATCCATGCTTGCGGGGTCGGGCACTGGACGAAGTTGAGTACGGGGGCGAGTATCTGCGGGTAATCCATGGTTCTGCCTTGAAAAAGCGGTGGCGCGCGCCACCGCCTGAAACGCTTAGTGACGCACGCCGTCGTCGTCTTCGTCGACGTAGTCTTCGTCGTCGCCTTCTTCACCCTCTTCGCCGTTCGGATCTTCGAAGTAGGTTCCCCAGCCGTCGTACTCCACCTCAAACTTCTCGGCCAGGTTCATCAGCTGTTCAACCTGCGCGTCGATCAGCTCCGCCTTCAGCGCGCCCTCGCTCAGGATATCGCAGCAGATGACGGTATCGCCCTCTTCCACTTCCAGCTCTTCCGGCTCGGTCACTTCGTAGCCCAGCTTGAAGGCTTCCACCGCCAGCTTTTCCAGCGCGTCGAAATCGTCCGCAGAGAAATGGTGCTCGATGGTGTACAGCGCGTCCGGATCGCTTCCGTCTTCCAGCAGTTCTTCAATAATCAGGCGCGTCTCTTCGCGCTGCTCTTCCAGATGTTCCGGGTTTGCCATGGCTCAATCCTCTTTAAAGTGCGGCAGATACTTCTATTTTCACACACGGACGTGTTTGCCTCCACCTTTGTAAGAAAGATTTGTGAAACAGGGTTGCAAATGAATAATTACACATATAAAGTGAATTTTAATTCAATAGGTGGCGTTTGCCATGCGAGGACAAAATGGCCGATCTGTATAAGAAACACTTTCTGAAATTGCTCGACTTCACTCCTGCACAGTTCACCTCTCTGCTGACCCTTGCCGCAAAGCTGAAGGCCGACAAGAAAAAGGGCCAGGAAGTACAAAAACTAACCGGTAAAAACATCGCGCTCATCTTCGAAAAAGACTCAACCCGCACACGATGCTCTTTCGAAGTTGCCGCATATGACCAGGGCGCGCGCGTCACGTATTTAGGGCCGAGCGGCAGCCAGATTGGGCATAAAGAGTCAATTAAGGATACCGCGCGCGTGCTGGGGCGGATGTATGACGGCATTCAGTACCGCGGCCACGGTCAGGACGTGGTCGAGACGCTGGCGCAGTACGCGGGCGTGCCGGTGTGGAACGGGCTGACCAACGAGTTCCACCCGACGCAGCTGCTGGCGGACCTGCTGACCATGCAGGAGCACCTGCCGGGCAAGGCATTCAACGAGATGACGCTGGTCTACGCGGGCGACGCGCGCAACAACATGGGCAACTCGATGCTGGAAGCCGCGGCGCTGACGGGGCTGGATCTGCGCCTGGTGGCGCCGAAGGCCTGCTGGCCGGACGCGAGCCTGGTAGCGGAGTGCAGCGCGCTGGCCGAGAAAAACGGCGGGAAGATCACCCTGACGGAAGACGTCGCGGCGGGCGTGAAGGGCGCGGACTTTATCTATACCGACGTCTGGGTGTCGATGGGCGAACCGAAAGAGAAGTGGGCGGAGCGGATTGCGCTGCTGCGCGGCTACCAGGTAAACGCGCAGATGATGAAGCTGACCGGCAACCCGAACGTCAAGTTCCTGCACTGTCTGCCCGCGTTCCACGACGACCAGACCACGCTCGGCAAGCAGATGGCAAAGGAGTTCGATCTCCACGGCGGCATGGAAGTGACGGACGAGGTGTTTGAGTCACCGGCCAGCATCGTGTTTGACCAGGCGGAAAACCGGATGCACACCATTAAGGCGGTGATGGTGGCGACGCTTGGGGAGTGATAATCCCCTCACCCCGGCCCTCTCCCCAAAGGGGCGAGGGGGTAAAGACGGCTCGGTGCAGTCCCCTCTCCCCTGTGGGGAGAGGGTTAGGGTGAGGGGGAAAGGTCACTCCACCAGCATCTTCACCACCACCTTCCGCACCTTCGCAGGCGCACCCACCGCGCACAGCGGCTTGTGCACTTCTCCCGGCCAGAACACCACAAAATCCCCTTCGCTGAGCACTACGGTTTTCTCCTGCTCGCCCTCCGGCAGGAACGCAATGTCTTTGTCCGCCAGCCAGTCGGTGTCCGGCGTGCCGTGCGGCAGGGTGCTGAAGGTCATCCCTTCCTGGCCCTTCATGACGATCTGAATATCCAGGTAGCGCGCGTGATACTCGGCGCGGCGTTCGGCGAACGGCTGGGTCATGTCCTCAGAAACCAGGTAGAACAGGCTGTTGCCGTTGATGTCGTGCTTGCCGAGCGGGGTTGCCTCGGTGACGTGTGCCTTGACGTGCTCGATTGCCTGGCGCAGCGCTTCCGGCAGCCAGGGCTGCAGATGGTGGATGTTGCCAATAATCATGTCTAAACCCTCAATGTAAAACAACGTTTCATTTTTATCTCTTATACGAGAATCCAAGCTGTCCTACCACCACTTTTTCAACGAGATTTGCGCGGGCGCATGTTTATCGGGAAATGTGTTAACTGCCTGTTAATCGCCGTCAGGCAATTATGCACACGCTATGCATAACGTCGTTTGAAGGCTTATCGGTGACTGCACCTAAGATCCTGATCTTTTACTGTTAATAACAAAACTCACTGCCATATCACAGTTTGGCACTCTGATTATTTGCTATTAAAAACCATAATTATTTTATGATTTTCCTTAAGTCGAAAATAGTTAATTGCCTATTTTGCATAGCCATTCCAGGCATCCAATCAAAACCCTATAAATCAATAGGATAGGAATATATTTCAGAATATTAATATCTACAAAATAATAACAACATCAAATAATGCCGACCAAACATGCTTAGGTATTCATCCGCAAATACTATTCAATTAATCATTATCTGATACGCATCATGCAAATCAAAACAAACTCCTTAATATCCATTTTCGCGTGAGCGATATCACACTATTCGTTATTTAAGCGCCTACTATAAATCCCGAAATCAATTGAGCTTAGCCGCCATGAAATAAATAAATGCCATGGCGCATGCCCTTTTTATTCTGAAAAACAGTTAAAGGAATAATTATGGAAAAGCATTACGTCGGTTCTGAAATTGGTCAATTGCGTAGCGTTATGCTGCACCGCCCGAATTTAAGCCTGAAGCGCTTAACGCCGTCTAACTGTCAGGAGCTGTTATTTGATGACGTGCTCTCGGTTGAACGCGCGGGTGAAGAGCATGACATCTTCGCAAACACGCTGCGCGAGCAGGGTGTGGAAGTCCTGCTGTTAACCGACCTTCTCACCCAAACGCTTGATATTGCAGAGGCAAAATCCTGGCTGCTTGAAACGCAAATCTCCGACTATCGCCTCGGGCCCACCTTCGCAGGGGACGTGCGCGGCTGGCTGGCGGATATGCCGCACCGCGAGCTGGCGCGCCGGTTAAGCGGCGGATTAACCTACGGTGAAATTCCGGCGTCGATTAAAAATATGGTGGTGGATACCCACACGGCAAATGATTTTATTATGAAGCCGCTGCCGAACCATTTATTTACCCGCGACACCTCATGCTGGATTTATAACGGCGTCTCAATTAACCCGATGGCCAAAGCGGCGCGTCAGCGTGAAACCAATAACCTACGCGCAATATATCGCTGGCACCCGGCGTTTGCCGACGGCGATTTTATTAAGTATTTCGGCGACGAAAATATTAATTACGACCACGCCACGCTGGAGGGCGGCGACGTATTAGTCATTGGCCGCGGCGCAGTCTTAATCGGCATGTCCGAGCGCACCACCCCGCAGGGCGTCGAGTTCCTCGCCAACAGCCTGTTCAAACACCGCCAGGCCGAGCGCGTGATTGCCGTTGAGCTGCCAAAACACCGCTCCTGTATGCACCTCGACACCGTGATGACCCACATCGACGTGGACACGTTCTCCGTCTACCCGGAAGTGGTGCGCAAAGACGCCCAGTGCTGGACGCTCACCCCGGACGGGCGCGGCGGTCTGCAACGTACCCAGGAAACCGACCTGCTACACGCCATCGAGAAAGCGCTCGGCATTAACCACGTCCGCCTGATCACCACCGGCGGGGATGCCTTCGAAGCCGAACGCGAGCAGTGGAACGACGCCAACAACGTGCTGACCATCCGCCCCGGCGTGGTGATTGGCTACGAGCGCAACGTCTGGACCAACGAGAAGTACGACAAGGCGGGCATCACCGTGCTGCCCATCCCGGGCGACGAGCTGGGGCGCGGGCGCGGCGGCGCGCGCTGCATGAGCTGCCCGCTCGAACGCGACGGAATTTAAAGGAGCCATCATGGAAAGAAAACCCACTCTGGTCGTCGCGCTCGGCGGTAACGCATTGCTGAAGCGCGGCGAGCCGCTGGAAGCGGACGTCCAGCGCCAAAACATCGAGCTGGCGGCCCGCACCATCGCAGGATTAACAGCGCAGTGGCGCGTGGTGCTGGTTCACGGCAACGGGCCGCAGGTCGGGCTGCTGGCGCTGCAAAACAGCGCTTACGACAAGGTTGCCCCCTACCCGCTCGACGTTCTCGGCGCCGAAAGCCAGGGAATGATCGGCTACATGCTCCAGCAGGCGCTTAAAAATGCCCTGCCGCAGCGCGAGGTGAGCGTCCTGCTCACGCAGGTGGAGGTGGACCCGGCCGATCCGGCCTTCGCCAGCCCGACCAAGTACATCGGCCCGATCTACACCGACGCGCAGGCGAAGGCGCTGGCCGCGGAGAAAGGCTGGATCTTCAAGGCCGACGGCAGCGCCTTCCGCCGCGTAGTGCCCTCTCCGCAGCCGAAGCGGATCGTCGAAAGGGATGCCATCACGGCGCTGATCCAGCGCGACCACCTGGTGATCTGCAACGGCGGCGGCGGCGTGCCGGTGGTGGAAAACGCCAACGGCTATCGCGGCGTTGAGGCGGTGATCGACAAAGATCTCTCCGCCGCGCTGCTGGCCCGCCAGATAGAGGCCGACGCCCTGCTGATCCTTACCGATGCCGACGCGGTGTACCTCGACTGGGGCAAGCCGACCCAGCGCCCGCTGGCGCAGGTCACGCCGGAGCTGCTCAAAGGCATGCAGTTCGACGCCGGATCGATGGGGCCGAAGGTGGCCGCCTGCCGCGAGTTCGTTGAAGCCTGCAACGGCATTGCCGGGATCGGCGCGCTGGCCGACGGCGCGGAGATTTTGGCGGGCGAGAAAGGCACGTTGATTCGTAACTGAATAACTTCCCCCTCACCCCTGCCCTCTCCCCAAAGGGGAGAGGGAGCAAACCATCCCCTCGCCCCTTTGGGGAGAGGGTTAGGGTGAGGGGTCAGGTCTTAGACATTAATTTAAAAAGGATTTCCCCATGACCATTAACCTGAAAAACCGTAACTTCCTCAAGCTGCTGGACTATACCCCAGCAGAGATCCAGTACCTGATCGACCTCGCCATCGAGCTAAAGGCCGCCAAAAAAGCCGGACGCGAAAAGCAGACGTTAGTCGGTAAAAATATCGCCCTGATTTTTGAAAAAACCTCCACCCGCACCCGCTGCGCGTTTGAAGTGGGCGCATTTGACCAGGGCGCGCAGGTCACCTATCTCGGCCCGAGCGGATCGCAGATTGGCCATAAGGAGTCGATGAAAGACACTGCCCGCGTGCTGGGACGCATGTACGACGGCATCGAATACCGCGGTTACGGCCAGGCGATCGTTGAGGAGCTGGGCGAGTACGCGGGCGTGCCGGTGTGGAACGGCCTGACCGATGAGTTCCACCCGACGCAGATCCTCGCAGACCTGATGACCATGCTGGAGCACGCGCCGGGCAAAACGCTGCCGGAGCTGAGCTTTGCCTACCTGGGCGATGCGCGCAACAACATGGGCAACTCGCTGATGGTCGGCGCGGCCAAGATGGGCATGGACATTCGCCTGGTCGCACCGAAATCCTTCTGGCCGGAGGCCGGGCTGGTTGAGCAGTGCCGCGCCATCGCCAAAGAGACCGGGGCGCGTATCACCCTGACGGACGACGTCAGCGAGGGCGTGCGCGGCGCGGACTTCCTCTACACCGACGTCTGGGTCTCAATGGGCGAGCCGAAGGAAGCCTGGGCCGAGCGCGTCAGCCTGATGAAGCCGTACCAGATCAACGCGGACGTGATGAAGGCGACCGGCAACCCGAACGTCAAGTTCATGCACTGCCTGCCCGCGTTCCACAACGAACACACCAAAGTGGGCCGCGAAATCGAGATGGCCTACGGCCTGAAGGGGCTGGAGGTGACGGAAGAGGTCTTCGAATCACCGAACTCTATCGTCTTTGACGAAGCGGAAAACCGCATGCACACCATCAAAGCGGTCATGGTGGCGACACTCGGCGACTAATCACCGCCCGGCGCACCGCGGGGTGCGCCGGGTTTAAGGAGCACATCATGGGCAAGTTCAAGTTTCCCTCCGCTTACACCATTCTCTTCTTTCTGATTGCCGTCGTGGCCGTGCTGACGTGGATTGTTCCCGCCGGGCAGTACCACATGGCGATGAACGCCGCGCTCGGTAAGGAGGTGCCGGTTGCCGGCACCTACGCGCACGTTGCCGCCCATCCGCAGGGGATCGTCTCGGTGCTGATGGCCCCGATCGCCGGGCTGTACGATCCGGAATCCGGCCAGGCGGGGGCGATCGACGTCGCGCTGTTTATCCTGATCATCGGCGGCTTTCTCGGGATCGTCACCAAAACCGGCGCCATCGACGCCGGGATCGAGCGCGTCACGACCAAACTTCGGGGCCGCGAGGAGTGGATGATCCCGATCCTGATGGCGCTGTTTGCCGCGGGCGGGACGATTTACGGCATGGCCGAAGAGTCGCTGCCGTTTTACACCCTCCTCGTTCCGGTCATGCTCGCCGCGCGATTCGACCCGGTGGTGGCCGCCTCTACCGTGCTGCTCGGCGCGGGGATCGGCACGCTGGGTTCCACCATCAACCCGTTTGCGACGGTGATCGCCGCCAACGCCGCGGGCATTCCGTTTACTAACGGCATTGCGCTTCGCGTGGCGCTGCTGGTGATTGGCTGGATCATCTGCGTGGCGTGGGTAATGCGCTACGCCCGCAGGGTCCGCAACGATCCGTCGCTCTCCATCGTTGCCGATAAGCAGGAGGAGAATCGCGCGCACTTCCTCGGCAACAAGGGCGAACAGTCGCTGGAATTTACCCCGGTGCGCAAAATCATCCTGGTGATCTTCGCCCTCGCCTTCGCGGTGATGATTTACGGCGTGGCGGTGCTCGGGTGGTGGATGGCGGAGATTTCGGCGGTGTTTCTCGCCAGCGCCATTATCGTCGGCCTGATTGCCCGCATGAGCGAAGAGGAGCTGACCTCAACCTTTATCAACGGCGCGCGAGATTTGCTGGGCGTCGCGCTGATTATCGGCATCGCACGCGGTATCGTAGTGATCATGGATAAGGGCATGATTACCCACACCATTTTGCACAGCGCCGAAGGGCTGGTCAGCGGGTTATCCACGGTCGCGTTTATCAACGTCATATACTGGCTGGAGGTGGTGCTGTCGTTTCTGGTGCCTTCTTCGTCCGGCCTGGCCGTTCTGACGATGCCGATCATGGCGCCGCTTGCCGATTTCGCTAACGTCAATCGCGACCTGGTGGTCACGGCCTACCAGTCCGCCTCCGGCATCGTTAACCTGGTTACCCCCACCTCTGCCGTCGTCATGGGCGGGCTGGCCATTGCCCGCGTGCCCTACGTGCGCTATCTGAAATGGGTGGCGCCGCTGCTGGGGATATTAACGGTGGTGATTATGGCGGCGTTGAGCCTCGGGGCGTTGTTGTAATTGCCGGATGGCGCTGCGCTTATCCGGCCTACGGATCGGTGCGGTGTCACCGGTTATTTCGGGAACTGATATGGGAAATATGATGGATTACGAGGAGCACTCTCCCAAAGAGCAACTACAGCTGACGGTGTGCCAGCGTCTGATCGCAGAAAAGAGCTATCTCTCCCAGGAGGAGATCCGCCGCGACCTGCAGGAACATGGCTTCGAAACCATCAGCCAGTCCACCGTTTCACGCCTGCTCAAGTTGCTCGGAGTCATAAAAATTCGAAATGCTAAAGGGCTAAAGATTTATTCGTTGAATCCTCTACTGCGCCCAACCCCGGACGCCGCGCGCACCGTTTCGGAAATGGTGGTGAGCGTGGAGCACAATAGCGAATTTATCCTTATCCATACCGTGGCCGGATATGGCCGCGCGGTGGCGCGAATTCTGGATTATCACCAGTTACCGGAAATTTTAGGCGTGGTGGCCGGAAGCAGTATCGTCTGGGTGGCTCCGCGCGTGGTGAAGCGTACCGCGCTGGTGCATAAGCAAATTAATTATTTACTCAGAACGCATTAGTATTCACAAAAAACCGTTTGCATTGAGTAAAGCGTGCATTAAAACGCTTGATCCGAACATCGGGGTGCGTATAATGCCCGACAATTTGCCGGGAGGAAGCATGGTCAAGCGTGTACGACATAACGTCTTACCGCGTCTGAAAACAGACGCTGGCCTGCCGTTTTTCTTCCCGTTGCCAACCCTATTCCCAGAGCCCCTCATTTGAGGGGCTTTTTTTTGCCCGGCGTCAGGAGATAAACATGAATCCGCTTTATCAAAAACACATCATTTCCATAAACGACCTCAGCCGCGAAGAGCTGGAACTGGTTCTGGAAACCGCGGCAAAACTGAAAGCGAATCCGCAACCGGAGCTGCTGAAGCACAAGGTGATTGCGAGCTGCTTCTTCGAAGCCTCGACCCGCACCCGCCTCTCCTTTGAAACCTCCATGCACCGCCTGGGCGCCAGCGTGGTGGGCTTCTCGGACAGCAGCAACACCTCGCTGGGTAAAAAAGGCGAAACGCTGGCGGATACCATTTCGGTGATTAGCACCTACGTTGACGCGATCGTCATGCGCCACCCGCAGGAGGGCGCCGCGCGCCTGGCGACCGAGTTTTCCGGCGGCATTCCGGTGCTGAACGCAGGCGATGGCGCGAACCAGCACCCGACCCAGACCCTGCTGGACCTCTTCACCATTCAGGAAACCCAGGGCACGCTGGAAAACCTGAACATCGCCATGGTCGGCGACCTGAAGTACGGCCGCACCGTCCACTCGCTGACCCAGGCGCTGGCGAAGTTTAACGGCAACCGCTTCTTCTTCATCGCCCCGGACGCGCTGGCGATGCCGCAGTACATCCTCGACATGCTGGATGAGAAAGGCATTCCGTGGAGCCTGCACGCCAGCATCGAAGAGGTGGTCGGCAACGTGGATATTCTGTACATGACCCGCGTGCAGAAAGAGCGCCTCGACCCGTCCGAATACGCCAACGTGAAGGCGCAGTTCGTCCTGCGCGCCAGCGACCTTGAGGGCGCGCGCAGCAACATGAAAGTGCTGCACCCGCTGCCGCGCATCGATGAGATCGCCACGGACGTGGATAAAACGCCGCACGCCTGGTACTTCCAGCAGGCCGGGAACGGCATCTTCGCTCGCCAGGCGTTACTGGCACTGGTTCTGAATCGCGATTTGGCTCTGTAAGGGGAAACGACAATGACACACGATAACAAACTCCAGGTTGAAGCCATCAAGCGTGGCACCGTGATTGACCACATTCCCGCGCAGGTGGGCTTTAAGCTGCTGACGCTGTTCAAGCTGACCGAAACCGACCAGCGCATCACCATCGGCCTGAACCTGCCGTCGGGCGAAATGGGCCGCAAGGACCTGATCAAAATCGAGAATACGTTTCTGACCGACGAGCAGGTGAACCAGCTGTCGCTATACGCGCCGGAGGCCACCGTTAACCGCATCGACGATTACGACGTGGTGGGAAAATCCCGCCCAAGCCTGCCGGATCGTATCGACAGCGTGCTGGTCTGCCCGAACAGCAACTGCATCAGCCACGCCGAGCCGGTTTCCTCCAGTTTTGCAGTGAAAAAGCGCGCCAATGACATCGCGCTCAAATGCAAATACTGCGAAAAAGAGTTTTCTCATTATGTGGTGCTGGCCAACTAATTGAGGTTGGTAATGAAAACCCGGCTGTTATAATGGCCGGGAACATTCTTAACGCTGTAATTCTGGAGAAAACATGAGCAAAGTACTCGCGACGGAAAATGCACCTGCGGCTATCGGCCCCTACGTTCAGGGCGTTGATCTGGGCAGCATGATCATCACCTCAGGCCAGATCCCGGTGAACCCAAAAACCGGCGAAGTGCCGGCCGACGTGGCGGCGCAGGCGCGTCAGTCGCTGGAAAACGTGCAGGCGATCGTGGAATCCGCGGGCCTGAAAGTGGGCGACATCGTGAAAACCACCGTGTTCGTGAAAGATCTGAACGATTTCGCGACCGTTAACGCCACCTATGAAGCGTTCTTCACCGAGCACAATGCCACCTTCCCGGCGCGCTCCTGCGTGGAAGTGGCGCGTTTGCCAAAAGACGTGAAAATTGAAATCGAAGCGATCGCCGTGCGCCGCTAATCAATTTCAGGCAAATCAGGGCAGCTTCGGCTGCCTTTTTTATTTGGCTATTTTTACCTTCGTAATATGATGACGACGCGACCCGGGAATAAATACACTCGCCCCCCTTTATAAATTCCCGCTTCGGACAAAAATGAAAATCTCCAGAATTGCGTTGGCTATTGCCACTCTTACGGTAGCCTCTTCCGCGCTTGCGCATGGCTATATTGAATCCCCTGCCAGCCGCGCTTATATGTGTAAACAGGGAAAAAACATTGACTGCGGCCTGGTGGAATATGAACCGCAGAGCGTAGAACGCGCCTCCGGTTTCCCTTCCGGGAGCCTGCCGCCGGATGGTGAACTCGCCAGCGCCGGGATTGCCAACTACTCGCAGCTTGATAAGCAAAGCCAGAACGCCTGGACCAAAACGCCGATGACCGCCGGACAACATGAGTTTGTCTGGCACCATACCGCACCGCACAAAACCACCAACTGGCGCTATTACATCACCAAACAAAACTGGAACCCGAATAAACCGCTGACCCGCGATCAGTTCGAACTGACGCCGTTCTGTACCGTTAACGGCAACGGTCAGGCGCCGCAGATGACGCAGGCGATGAACTGCAACGTGCCGGAACGTACCGGCTATCAGGTCATTTACGGCGTATGGGAAATTGCCGATACCGCCAACAGCTTCTATCAGGCCATCGACGTTGATTTCGGCAACGGCGGCAACGTCACGCCGGACGAAACGCCAGCGGCCGTTTCCGTGTGGCGCACCGCGCTGAGCGGCCAGGTGGTGGGGAACAACCTCAACGCGGGCGACAAGGTCATTGCGCGCTTCTTCGACGCCAGCGGCGAAATCGCCTCCATGGCGACCGAGCTGACCATCGCCTCGGCTGAGCAGGGCGACGCCAACCAGTGGGCTTACGATCTGGCGCAGAAAATCAACAGCGCCCACAGCGACGTTCGCGTCGGCGTGAAGGATGAAAGCGGGGACGTTAATCCGGTTCACGGCGCAAACAGCGTTTTCGTCAAAGAGGGCAGCACCCTGAAATCGGTAGCGATCTCTTATGAAGAGCAAAAAGCGGTGGTCAATGAATCCATCGCCGTGACCAACCTGCACTACAGCAAAATCGCTAACGGAGCCGCGACGGTGACGTTCCACGTCAATACGCACGGTGATGTGAACGTTGAAGCGCACGTGCTGAACCATCCGGGCGCGGAAAAAGGCTACCTGAAGCAGGACATGAACAACAGCAATCAGGATGTGACCATAAACCTGACTAACGTCACGGCCGGGCACCACATGCTGAAATACTTCGCCACCAATAAAAACGGCACCCTGTTCGCGCAGGATGTGCTGGATATGATGCTCGAAGACGAAGCCGCCGCCGGGAGTGCCGGGAAATCTGATTTTATCTTCCCGGATAATATCTCCTCTTATAAAGCGGGTACCGTTGTACTGCAGCCAAAAGACGGCAAGACCTACGAATGTAAGCCTTTCCCGTATAGCGGCTACTGCAAGCAGTACAGCGCCACCTCAACTCAGTTTGAACCTGGCGTAGGTGCTCACTGGAGCGAAGCGTGGATCGTTAAAAATTGATCCTGCGTTACTGAAAATAAAAGCGGCTAAGGCCGCTTTTATTTTGTCCATGACAGAATTTATTTTGGATATTTTTATCCGGCAAATGGCATGCTGTTCTCACCGCCATAAATATACTGAAGGTGCGCTAAAAATATGTAAAACTTTAATGGACTAATAATGAAACCTTCTAAAATTGCACTGTCTATTGCTACGTTAATTACGGCATCCTCCGCTTTTGCTCACGGATATATTGAATCTCCTGCCAGCCGCGCCTATATGTGCAAGCTGGGGCAAAATATCGACTGTGGTTCCGTACAGTATGAGCCGCAGAGCGTGGAAAAAAGCTCCGGCTTCCCTACCGGCGCGATGCCGCCGGACGGCCAGCTCGCCAGCGCCGGTATTTCTCAGTATTCCCAGCTGGACAAGCAGAGCCTGAACGCGTGGACCAAAACCCCGATGACCGCCGGTCAACATGAGTTTGTCTGGTATCACACTGCACCGCACAGAACCACCAACTGGCGTTATTACATCACCAAACAAAACTGGGATCCGAACAAGCCGCTGACCCGCGCGCAGTTTGAGTCCACGCCGTTCTGCACCATTAACGGCAACGGCCAGGTTCCGGCAAACCGCCAGTCAATGAAGTGTAATGTTCCCGAACGTACCGGCTACCAGGTGATTTACGGCGTATGGGAAATTGCCGATACCTCAAACAGCTTCTATCAGGCCATTGACGTCGATTTCGGCAACGGCGGAAACGTCACGCCGGATGAAACCCCAGCAGCGGCGTCCGAATGGAGCAAAACGCTGAGCGGGAACATCGCGGGCAACAACCTGAATGCTGGCGATAAAGTGATTGCACGCTTCTTCGATGCCCACGGTGAGGTCGTCTCCATGCGCACCGAAATGACTATCGGCTCTGCTGAACAGGGCGATGCGAATCAATGGTCTTACGAACTGGCGCAGAAAATTAACGCCACGCAGCACGACGTGCGCGTCGGCGTGAAGGACGAAAGCGGCAGCGTTAACCCGATTCACGGCGCAAACAGCGTGTTCGTGAAGGAGGGCAGCACGCTGAAATCGGTAGCGGTTTCCTATGAGGAGCAAAAGGCCGAAGTGAACGAAACGATTGCCGTTTCAAACCTGCAGTACAGCAAAATTGAACACGGCAATGCAACCGTCACCTTCCACGTCAGCACGCACGGCGACGTGAATCTGGAAGCGCGGGTAATGAACCACCACGGCGCGGAGAAAGGCTACCTGAAGCAGGACATGAATAACGCCAACCGGGACGTGACCCTGACCCTGACGAACGTTGAAGCCGGCCACCACATGCTGAAGTACTACGCGACCAATAAAGACGGCACGATGTTCGCCCAGGACGTGCTGAACCTGATGCTGGAAGAAGACGCGGCGACCGGCGACGTCGGCCATCACGACTTCACCTTCCCTCAGAACATCGCGTCCTACAAAGCGGGCACCGTGGTGCTACAGCCTAAAGACGGCAAGACCTACGAATGTAAGCCTTTCCCGTACAGCGGCTACTGCGTGCAGTGGAGCCAGTATGCGACCCAGTTCGAGCCGGGCGTAGGCTCACACTGGAAAGAGGCGTGGATTGTGAAGAACTGAGTGGAAACACCTTACCCCTCACCCTAACCCTCTCCCCATAGGGGAGAGGGAACCGATCGAGCCCCTGGCCCTAACCCTCTTCCCACAGGGAGGAGAGAACCGTTCGAGCCACTCGCCCTAACCCTCTTCCTGAAGGGGGGACGGAACCGATCGAGCCCCTCGCCCTAATCCTCTTCCCACAGGGAGGAGAGAACCGGTCGAGCCACTCGCCCTAACCCTCTTCCCACAGGGAGGAGAGAACCGATCGAGCCCCTCGCCCCTATGGGGAGAGGGGTTGGGGTGAGGGGTTATTTTGTTATTGATTCCGCGTCGCGCGCAGCAGCGTCTCCAGCGGATAGACCGCCGCAATCACCACCTCATCCTGAATCTGCGCCGCGTTATCCAGTTCCTTCTGGATCGAGGCAATCTCCTTATCGTCCAGCGTCCCCTGGCGCGCCACCAGGTCCGTTAGCCGCAGGCCAATTGACGCCAGCTTGTCCACTTCCTCAATCACCGGCTTAACGGCCTTCAGCTGATAGCTGTTTTCGCAGAGCGCCAGCGCGTCGCTGGTGTTGTTTTGCCAGCGGTTAAAAACGTGGCGCAGCGCGTCGGCGCTTTCGCTGTCTTCCGCATCGCTGACCAGGCGGTCGGCCCATTTTTGCATCTGCCGCACGGTGTTGCTCTCGGCGCTCAGCGCATCGGCGAAGCGGTTTAGCGGCTCGAACTGATGATAATTCCCGGCCAGGAACTTCAGGTGCTGGCGGGTGTAATACTGCGCGGGTTCGACCGCCTGGGCGAGGATTTGCAGCGGGAGCGTATCGCCGCTGTTCGCGAGGCGCGTGAAGTACGCCTGCTGCTGGCTATGCTGCTGAAGGCCCACCGACACCGTGGTCCAGGCGTCCATCGCCTGCAGGCGGGTGTACATGTTGTCGACGTCGTTGACGTCCTTCGCGGACCACAGGCGCTCCGCCACCGCAAAGGCGCGCGGCCACAGCTTAATATCCAGCACCGGCGCGACCACGTTTTCCGCCCACAGCGCCGCTTCGCCTCCCAGCAGGTTGGCCTCGTTCGCCGGATCGGGCACGACCGGCGCAACGCCTTTCGGCACGTCCTGCAGCCGCGCGCCGGTGACCGGATAGCGGGCGTTGCCCACCAGGAAATAGCCGCTCAGCCTGTCGTCGGTCACGGTCACGACCGGACGCGTTTCGCCCATCCATGTGTCAACGGTAAAGGTGACCTGGTTATCGTCGCGCCACTGAATGCTCTCCACCGCGCGGCGGGACTTGCCGTTAAAGTCGATAAACCCGCGCCAGCCGGAATCCCCTTTTACCAGCGTGAAGCTGCCGTCGACCGGCTTGCCCTTCAGGCGCGGCATGGAGAAGGACCAGCTTTGCGCGCTGTCGGTATCGGCGATCGTATCGATGCCGTTCAGCCCCGCAGGCACGATCTCGTTGCGATAGTGATAGGCCGTGGACTGCGGCTGGTCGAGGTAAAACCCGGTGGACAGAATGCCCTTGTAGCCGTGCTGCGCCACCTGCCCCAGCGCGTCCTGACCCTGCCAGGACTGGATCACAATGCTTTTTGGCAGATCGGGATGGTAGATCTCATCCCAGCCGACCATCTGCCGGTGGTGCTTTTCGAGGATCGTCTCAAGCCTGCGGTTGAAATACGCCTGCAGCGCGTGGCTGTCCGCCAGCTTATTGTCGCGCATAAATTGCTGAATCGCCTTGTTCTCTTTCCACTGGCTGTCGTCAACCTCATCCCCGCCGATGTGCAGATACGGATCGGGGAAGATCGCCGCCAGTTCGCTGACCATTGCCTCCGCAAAGGCGTAGGTCGCCGCTTTTGTTGGATCGAGCACCGGCTTCAGCACGCCCCAGTGGCGTTCCATTTCATACGGCCCCGGCGCGCTCATCAGCTCCGGGTAGGCAACGGCAACGGCGGACGCGTGGCCCGGCATGTCGATTTCCGGCACCACGCGGATCCCGCGCGCGGTGGCGTAGCGCACGATCTCCCGCATCTGCTCCGGCGTGTAAAACAGCCCGTCGCTGGCAAGCTGGGTCAGCTTCGGATAGCGCGTCGAGCTGAAGCGCCAGCCCTGATCGTCCGTCAGGTGCCAGTGCAGCACGTTGAGCTTGGCCGCCGCCATGCCGTCGATCTGGCGCTTGATATCCGCCAGCGGGATGAAGTGGCGCGCCGAGTCCAGAAGCAGGCCGCGCCACGGGAAGCGCGGAGAATCTTCAATGGTGACCCACGGCAGCGAGGTGTTTTCCACGCCGTTCTGGACCAGCTGGAGCAGCGTTTCCATGGCGCGCAGCGCGCCAAAGCGGGTATTGGCAGAGATGTTCACGCCGTTCGCGTCGACGGTGAGCCTATAGCTTTCATCGCTGTCCGGCAGCGGCTGGGGCTTTACCTTTTTCGCAATCGCGATGCGGACGGTCGGCTTTTCCGGCTCATCGGCCTGAGGCTTGAGCGTCCAGCCGGTTTGCAGCGCCAGGCGCTGGCGCAGGCGGCTGACCGCATCGCCGAGGTCGTCTCCGCTGACGCTGACGGAAATATCGTTGCTGAGCACCAGCGCGCCCTGGGTCGTGGGGCGTTCGACCTTGGCAGGCCAGGGCATCAGGGGAAGATCGCCTGCCGGGGCGGCAAATGCGGAAGCGCCGAGCATCAGCCCGGCGGTTAAGAGACTGTACCGTAACATGAATGTTCCTTATCTGACGGGCCAAAGAAAGGCAAAACATTCTGTTAACATGCGTACAAATTGTCGTCAAGCATATGGCATGACGGGGATCACAGGCTGTTGAATTTAAGAGGAAACGTATCCCCTCACCCCGGCCCTCTCCCCAAAGGGGCGAGGGAGAAAGGCGGCACCGAGCGGTCCCCTCTCCCTTTCAGGGAGAGGGTTAGGGTGAGGGTGAAGGTATCTTTTTACTGCCAGCCGTACCGACGCGCATAGAACCCTTTCACCATCTGCGTCAGCACCATATAGCCCGCGAGGAGCGCCACCAGCCTCGGGAGGGAGAAAGGCGGCACCGAGCGGTCCCCTCTCCCTTTCAGGGAGAGGGTTAGGGTGAGGGTGAAGGTATCTTTTTACTGCCACCCGTACCGGCGCGCATAGAACCCTTTCACCATCTGCGTCAGCACCATATATCCCGCGAGGATCGCCACCAGCCTCGGGAGGGAGAAAGGCGGCACCGAGCGGTCCCCTCTCCCTTTCAGGGAGAGGGTTAGGGTGAGGGTGAAGGTATCTTTTTACTGCCAGCCGTACCGACGCGCATATAACCTTTTCCCCATCTGCGTCAGCACCATATAGCCCGCGAGGATAGCCACCAGCCACGGGAGGGAGAAAGGCGGCACCGAGCGGTCCCCTCTCCCTTTCAGGGAGAGGGTCAGGGTGAGGGTGAAGGTATCTTTTCACTGCCAGCCGTACCGACGCGCATAGAACCCTTTCACCATCTGCGTCAGCACCATATAGCCCGCGAGGATCGCCACCAGCCTCGGGAGGGAGAAAGGCGGCACCGAGCGGTCCCCTCTCCCTTTCAGGGAGAGGGTTAGGGTGAGGGTGAAGGTATCTTTTTACTGCCACCCGTACCGACGCGCATAGAACCCTTTCACCATCTGCGTCAGCACCATATAGCCCGCGAGGATCGCCACCAGCCACGGGAAGTAGCTCAGCGGCAGCGCCTGCAGCTGCAGGTATCCCGCCAGCGGCGAGAACGGCAGCGCGATGCCGAGCGCCATCACGAGGCCAGTCATGATAATCAGCGGCCAGGCGGCGCGGCTCTGGATAAACGGAATGCGGCGCGTGCGGATCATATGCACAATCAGCGTCTGCGACAGCAGCCCCACCACGAACCAGCCGGACTGGAACAGCGTCTGATGTTCCGGCGTGTTGGCGTGGAAGACGAACCACATCAGGCAGAAGGTCAGAATGTCAAAGATGGAGCTGATCGGGCCAAAGAACAGCATAAAACGGCCGAGATCGGACGGATTCCAGCGCTGCGGCTTTTGGATCTGCTCGTCGTCCACGTTATCAAACGGGATAGCCACCTGCGACACGTCGTACATCAGGTTTTGAATCAGCAGGTGCAGCGGCAGCATCGGCAGGAACGGCAGAAACGCGCTCGCCACCAGCACGCTGAACACGTTGCCGAAGTTGGAGCTGGCGGTCATTTTAATGTACTTCAGCATATTGGCGAAGGTACGGCGTCCTTCAATCACGCCCTCTTCCAGCACCATCAGGCTCTTTTCCAGCAGGATGATATCCGCCGCCTCGCGGGCGATATCCACCGCGCCGTCCACGGAGATACCAATATCCGCCGCGCGCAGCGCGGGCGCATCGTTAATGCCGTCGCCCATAAAGCCCACGACGTGCCCTTCGCGCTTAAGCAGCGTCACGATACGCTCTTTGTGCATCGGCGTCAGGCGGGCAAACAGCGTGGTGCGCTGGGCCAGCGCGGCCAGCGCGTCGTCGGAGAGCGGTTCGATCTCGCTGCCCACCACCACGTCACCCGCGTCCAGCCCCACGTCATGACACACCTTTGCCGCCACCAGCTCGCTGTCGCCGGTGAGAATTTTTACCGTGATGCCGCTGGCTTTAAGCGCCTTCAGCGCCGGCGCGGTGGTCTCCTTCGGCGGATCGAGGAATGCGATATAACCCTCGAGGATCAAATCGGATTCATCAATACGCTGATAGTCCCCTTCGCGGGCGGGCAGGAATTTGGTGGCGACCGCCACCACGCGCAGCCCCTGACGGTTCAGGTTGTCGGTGACGCGCCTGATGCGGCGCAGCATGGTGTCGTTCAGCGGCACGATCTCGCCGTTGTGGCGCACCTGGGTGCAGACGTTGAGGATCTCCTGCAGCGCCCCTTTGCAGATCAGCTGATGGATGTCCGGCTCCTCGCTCACCACCACGGACATGCGGCGGCGCTCGAAGTCAAACGGGATTTCGTCCACCTTCTGCCAGCGTCCGGACAGCGTGCGCACCGCCTCTTCGTCTACCCCTTCCAGCACCGCCACGTCGAGCAGGTTTTTCAGCCCGGTCTGGTAGTGGCTGTTGAGCCAGGCGCTGTGAAGCACGCGGTCGCTTGGCTTGCCGGAGATGTCGGTATGGTGCTCCAGCACGATTTTATCCTGCGTCAGCGTGCCGGTTTTATCGGTGCAGAGAATGTCCATTGCGCCAAAGTTCTGGATAGCGTCGAGGTGCTTCACGATCACCTTTTGCTTAGAGAGCTTGACCGCTCCGCGCGCCAGCGTGGAGGTCACGATCATCGGCAACATTTCCGGCGTCAGGCCAACCGCCACCGAGAGCGCAAACAGCGCCGCTTCCCACCAGTCGCCTTTGGTGTAGCCGTTAATCAGCAGCACGATTGGCGTCATCACCATCATAAAGCGGATCAGCAACATGCTGACGCGGCCAATCCCCTTCTGGAACGCGTTGGGCTCGCTCTCCTGCTCCGTGACGCGCCCGGCCAGCTGGCCGAACCAGGTATTGCCGCCCGTCGCGATGACGATCGCCTGCGCCGTGCCGCTCACCACCGTGGTGCCCATAAAGCAGAGGGTGTCGCACTCAAGCGGGTTCACCTGATCGGGCTCGCGAGAGCGCGCCACCTTCTCAACCGGCAGCGATTCGCCCGTCAGGGACGCCTGCGCCACGAACAGATCGCGCGCCTGAATGATGCGTAAATCCGCCGGGATCATGTCCCCCGCGGCAAGCTTCACCAGATCGCCCGGCACCAGCTGGTCAATGGGAAGCTCAACCCAGGCGTTTTCGCCGAGATCGTTTATCACGCGCGACACGGTGGCCGTATTGCTGACCATCGCCTTCAGGGCGTCCGCGGCTTTGGTGGAGCGCGCTTCCTGAATGAAGTTCAGCAGCGTGGAAATCCCCACCATCAGCGCAATCACCCCTGCGGCGAACAGATCTTCGGTGGCGTACGAAATAATGCCCAGCACCGTCAGCAGCAGGTTGAACGGGTTGCGGTAGCAGAGCCACAGGTGCACCCACCACGGCGCCGGCTTTTGCGCCGGGATCTGGTTATCGCCGTGCACGGCGCGGATTTTTTCGACCTCGGCGGCGTTCAGCCCTTCAGGATGCCCGCCAAACGCGCGCCAGACTTCATTTTCATCCATCGCCGCCGCGTTCAGGCAGCGCGCGGTCAGGCTTGCGGGGATCGTCGCCCCGGCGATATTTTTGGCGTTGGGCAGCGGGTCGCGCGCGACCAGACGGCGCGGCAGGTGGCGGTTCAGCTGGTCGAGCAGCTGCCGGGTAATATTTTTCAGCATAGTCATTCCCCCGCATCCGCACATGCGGACGCAGTTTTTCCGTCAGGCACGCAAAGGCCGTACCTGACAGGCACTTTCATTTTTAAAGCAGGAACGTAAGATACGTCGCTACCTCACAGCACCGGTGAGACAGCAAGAAGGCTGGCTTACCGGAAAGAACGTTCTCTCCCGTTCAGGAGAGGTGCGGGATCGGGATCCATAAAGCCTCCGGTAAGTTAAAAAAAGGATGTCGGCGCGCAGTATACGGATTTAACCATACCGGTTGTGACGATTCGGGCGGTATTATAACGCCGGGCAAATAAACCAAACGTAAACCAGACTTTGCCCATAGCGAAATCACGCTATCAGGATAGGCTCAATTGACCACGTTTTCGTTGATACAGGGAATACAGCATGCAGAACCGCCTTACGATTAAAGACATTGCGCGCTTAAGCGGCGTGGGAAAATCGACCGTCTCCCGCGTGCTTAACAACGAAAGCGGTGTCAGCGAACGCACGCGCGAACGCGTCGAAGCGGTGATGAACCAGCACGGCTTTTCCCCTTCCCGCTCCGCGCGCGCCATGCGCGGCCAGAGCGACAAAGTGGTTGCGATTATCGTCTCGCGCCTCGATTCCCTCTCAGAAAACCTCGCCGTACAGACCATGCTGCCCGCCTTTTACGAGCAGGGCTACGACCCGATCATGATGGAGAGCCAGTTCTCGCCGCAGATGGTGGAAGAGCATCTCGGCATGCTTCAGCGCCGCAACATCGACGGCGTGGTGCTGTTTGGTTTTACCGGCATAAAAGAAGAGATCCTCAAGCCCTGGCAGCCGTCGCTGGTGCTGCTGGCGCGTGACGCCAGCGGGTTTGCCTCCGTTTGCTATGACGACGAAGGCGCCATTATCACCCTGATGCAGCGCCTGTTCGACGACGGTCACCGCCATATCAGCTACCTGGGCGTGCCGCATTCTGACGTCACCACCGGCAAGCGCCGCCACGAAGCGTATCTGACGTTCTGCAAGCAAAATAATCTTCCCGCCGTGGCGTCCCTGCCGGGGCTTGGCATGAAGCAGGGCTATGAGCAGGTCGCCAGCGTCCTGACGCCGCAGACCACCGCGCTGGTCTGCGCCACGGACACCCTGGCGCTGGGCGCGAGCAAATATCTCCAGGAGCAGCGGGCCAGCCAGGTTCAGCTGGCAAGCGTGGGCAGCACGCCGCTGATGACGTTTTTACACCCTGAAATTATCACCGTTGACCCCGGCTATGCCGAGTCCGGCAGGCAGGCCGCCGCGCAGCTGATCGAGCAGATCAACGGACGCGCCGAACCGCGCCAGATCGTCGTTCCCTCCCACCTCGCTTAAGCGTTGAAAACCGATTTATTGTGATCCTCGCCCGATTTCGGGAACGTTCCCATTTTCGCCGTCGCGCTTAACGCGTAGGCTTGCGTTCAGGTCATTACATCCTTCCCCATCTGTCATGAGGTTTCATGATGAGTAAAGTTAATCAGGCCGATATCGATCGGCTCATTGTCCTGGTCGGCGGGCGCGAGAACATTGCGACCGTCAGCCATTGCATCACCCGCCTGCGCTTTGTGTTAAACGATCCGACCAAAGCCGATCCGAAGGCCATTGAAGAACTGAAAATGGTCAAAGGCTGCTTCACCAACGCCGGGCAGTTCCAGGTGGTGATTGGTACCGAAGTGGGTGATTACTATCAGGCTCTGCTGGCAACAACCGGGCATTCATCTGCCGACAAGGAGCAGGCGAAGAAAGCGGCGCGTCAGAATATGAAGTGGCACGAGCAGCTGATTTCCCACTTTGCGGAAATCTTCTTCCCGCTGCTGCCTGCGCTGATCAGCGGGGGCCTGATCCTGGGCTTCCGCAACGTCATCGGCGACGTGCCGATGAGCGACGGCAAAACGCTGGCGCAGATGTATCCCGCGCTGCAAAGCATCTACGACTTCCTGTGGCTGATTGGCGAAGCGATCTTCTTCTATCTGCCGGTGGGCATCTGCTGGTCGGCGGTGCGCAAGATGGGCGGCACGCCGATCCTCGGCATCGTGCTGGGCGTCACGCTGGTCTCTCCGCAGTTAATGAACGCTTACTTACTTGGTCAGCAGGTGCCGGACGTGTGGAACTTCGGCCTGTTTACTATCGCTAAGGTGGGCTATCAGGCGCAGGTGATCCCGGCGCTGCTGGCCGGCCTGACGCTCGGCTTTATTGAGACGCGCCTGAAGCGCATCGTGCCGGATTATCTCTATCTGGTGGTCGTCCCGGTCTGCTCGCTGATTCTGGCCGTGTTCCTGGCCCACGCGTTTATCGGTCCGTTTGGCCGCATGATTGGCGACGGCGTAGCCTTCGCGGTGCGTCACCTGATGACCGGCAGCTTCGCGCCGATTGGCGCCGCCCTGTTCGGCTTCCTCTACGCGCCGCTGGTCATTACCGGCGTACACCAGACGACGCTCGCCATTGATATGCAGATGATTCAAAGCCTCGGCGGCACGCCGGTCTGGCCTATCATCGCGCTGTCCAACATCGCGCAGGCCTCAGCGGTGACCGGCATTATTATCGTCAGCCGCAAGCACAACGAACGTGAGATCTCCGTTCCGGCGGCTATCTCTGCCTACCTCGGCGTGACCGAACCGGCGATGTACGGCATCAACCTGAAATACCGCTTCCCGATGCTCTGCGCGATGATCGGTTCCGGGCTGGCGGGCCTGCTCTGCGGCCTGAACGGCGTGATGGCAAACGGGATTGGCGTCGGCGGCCTGCCGGGCATCCTCTCCATCCAGCCGACCTTCTGGCAGGTGTTTGCGCTGGCGATGGCGGTGGCGATTATCGTCCCGATGGCGCTCACCACCGTGATTTACCAGCGTAAGTTCCGTCAGGGCACGCTGCAGATTGTTTAACTTTCTCTTTCGGGGCGCAGTTGCGCCCCTTCGCATTTGCAGGAACGCATTATGAATACCCTTCCTCACTGGTGGCAAAACGGCGTCATCTATCAGATTTACCCAAAGAGCTTCCAGGACACCACCGGGCGCGGCACCGGCGATTTACGCGGCGTGACGCAGCGCCTGGACTACCTGAAAACCCTCGGCATCGACGCCATCTGGCTCACGCCGTTCTACATTTCTCCGCAGGTGGATAACGGCTATGACGTGGCGAACTATACCGCCATCGATCCGGCCTACGGCACGCTCGACGACTTTGACGAACTGGTGGCGCAGGCGCACCGGCGCGGCATTCGCATCGTGCTGGATATGGTGTTAAACCATACCTCGACGCAGCACGCGTGGTTCCGCGAGTCGCTGGACAAAGAGAGCCCGTACCGTCAGTTCTACATCTGGCGCGACGGCACGCCGGAGCAGCTCCCGAACAACTGGCGCTCTAAGTTTGGCGGCAATGCCTGGCGCTGGCACGCCGAGAGCGAGCAGTATTATCTGCACCTGTTTGCCCCCGAGCAGGCAGACCTCAACTGGGAAAACCCGGCCGTGCGCGCCGAGCTGAAAAAGGTCTGCGCGTTCTGGGCCGATCGCGGCGTGGACGGGCTACGCCTCGACGTGATTAACCTGATTTCGAAAGATCAGGATTTCCCTGACGACGAGTACGGCGACGGCCGCCGCTTTTACACCGACGGACCGCGCATCCACGACTATCTGCAGGAGATGAGCCGCGACGTCTTTACCCCGCGAAACCTGATGACGGTGGGGGAAATGTCGTCAACCTCGCTCGAGAACTGCCAGCGGTACGCCGCGCTCGACGGCAGCGAGCTGTCGATGACCTTTAACTTCCACCACCTGAAGGTGGACTACCCCGGCGGCGAGAAGTGGACGCGGGCAAAGCCGGACTACGTGGCCCTGAAAACCCTGTTCAGCCACTGGCAGCAGGGGATGCACAACAGGGCGTGGAACGCGCTGTTCTGGTGTAACCACGACCAGCCGCGCATCGTCTCGCGCTTTGGCGACGAGGGCGAGCACCGCGCGGCTGCCGCGAAGATGCTCGGCATGGTGCTGCACGGCATGCAGGGCACGCCGTACATCTATCAGGGTGAAGAGATCGGCATGACCAACCCGCACTTCGCCCGCATCACCGACTATCGCGACGTGGAAAGCCTCAACATGTTCGCCGAACTGCGGGCGAACGGTCGCGATCCGGAGGAATTATTAGCCATCCTGGCGAGTAAATCGCGCGACAACGGCCGTACGCCGATGCAGTGGGACGCCTCGCACAATGCGGGCTTTACCGAGGGCGAGCCGTGGATCGGCGTCTGCGATAACTATGAAACCGTCAACGTCCGCGCGGCGCTGGACGACCCGGATTCGGTGTTTTACACCTACCAGTCGCTGATTCGCCTGCGCAAAACGCTGCCGGTGCTGACGTGGGGAGATTACGAGGATCTCCTGCCGGAGCACCCTTCCCTCTGGTGCTATCGCCGCCGTTGGCAGGGCGAGACGCTGCTCGTGGTGGCGAACCTGAGCGGCGAACCGCAGGCGTGTCCGTCAGCGTTCATCAACGACAGTATGCAGCCCGTGATGAGCAACTACCCGACGCCGGAAACGACGACGCTGCGTCCGTTTGAAGCCACCTGGTGGCTACAGCAGTAAACTCCCGCCGGGCGCCCGCAGCGTCCGGCTTATTTTGCTGTTTTTGTTGAAAAATTAATCAGATTTTTCCTTCCTGGATTTACAAACGCTGTATCGCCCGCCGTTTGTACTCTCGTCTTTTTACCTTGTTCTGAATCAAAAAAATCGCAAACATGTTTGATGCAAATCACTATATGTAGCACTTAAAATGCATCCCGACCCAACATCTTGTATTTATCGTCTACTATTCCAACAACAAGACGGCATCAACGCTGGCCGGAATTGTGGATAACAGGCGTTGGGAACGAGGGAAGTCTCTGGCCCGGCTGACAAATCGTCCGGCACTGCCTTCTCCGCCTTTGTGGATAACCTGTTTTTAAAAATGGAGTGATCATGACACCGCATGTGATGAAACGTGATGGCTGTAAAGTGCCGTTTAAATCAGAGCGCATTAAAGAAGCCATTCTGCGTGCAGCTAAAGCAGCGGGAGTCGATGACGCAGATTACTGCGCCACCGTCGCAGAAGTCGTTAGCAGCCAGATGAACGAACGCAGCCAGGTGGACATCAACGATATTCAGACTGCTGTCGAAAACCAGCTGATGTCCGGCCCGTACAAGCAGCTGGCGCGCGCCTATATTGAATACCGCCACGATCGCGACGTTCAGCGTGAAAAGCGCGGTCGTTTGAATCAGGAAATTCGCGGCCTGGTCGAGCAGACCAACTCGGCGCTGCTCAACGAAAATGCCAACAAAGACAGTAAAGTGATCCCCACCCAGCGCGACCTGCTGGCCGGCATCGTGGCCAAACACTATGCCCGTCAGCACCTGCTGCCGCGCGACGTGGTGTCGGCGCACGAGCGCGGCGAGATCCATTATCACGATCTCGACTATTCGCCGTTCTTCCCGATGTTTAACTGCATGCTGATCGACCTGAAGGGGATGCTGACCCAGGGCTTCAAGATGGGTAACGCCGAGATTGAGCCGCCGAAGTCAATCTCCACCGCGACGGCGGTCACGGCGCAGATTATCGCCCAGGTAGCCAGCCATATTTACGGCGGCACCACCATTAACCGGATTGACGAAGTGCTCGCGCCGTTCGTCACCGAGAGCTTCAACAAGCACCGCAAAACCGCCGAAGAGTGGCAGATCCCGGACGCCGACGGCTACGCGCATGCCCGCACCGAAAAAGAGTGTTACGACGCGTTCCAGTCGCTGGAATATGAGGTGAACACCCTGCATACCGCCAACGGCCAGACGCCGTTTGTGACCTTCGGTTTTGGCCTGGGCACCAGCTGGGAATCGCGCCTGATTCAGCAGTCCATCCTGCGCAACCGCATTTCCGGCCTCGGCAAAAACCGCAAAACCGCGGTGTTCCCGAAGCTGGTGTTCGCCATTCGCGACGGCCTGAACCACAAGTTTGGCGATCCGAACTACGACATCAAGCAGCTGGCGCTGGAGTGCGCGAGCAAGCGCATGTACCCGGATATCCTCAACTACGATCAGGTGGTGAAAGTCACCGGCTCGTTTAAAACGCCAATGGGCTGCCGCAGCTTCCTCGGCGTGTACGAAGACGAAAACGGCGAGCAGATCCACGACGGGCGCAACAACCTGGGCGTAATTAGCCTTAACCTGCCGCGCATCGCGCTGGAAGCGAAAGGTAACGAAGCCGCGTTCTGGGCGCTGCTGGACGAGCGTCTGCAGCTGGCGCGTAAAGCGCTGATGACCCGCATTGCCCGTCTGGAAGGGGTGAAGGCGCGCGTGGCCCCAATCCTCTATATGGAAGGCGCCTGCGGCGTGCGTCTGAAGGCCGACGACGACGTGTCTGAGATCTTCAAAAATGGCCGCGCGTCAATTTCGCTCGGCTATATCGGCATCCATGAAACCATCAATGCCCTGTTTGGCGACCAGCACATGTACGACAGCGAAATGCTGCGCGAGAAGGGCATCGCGATTGTGCAGCGCCTGCGCGACGCCGTTGACCAGTGGAAAGAAGAGACCGGCTACGGCTTCAGCCTCTACAGCACGCCGAGCGAAAACCTGTGCGATCGCTTCTGCCGCCTGGACACCGCCGAGTTCGGCGTGGTGAACGGGGTGACGGATAAAGGCTATTACACCAACAGCTTCCACCTGGACGTGGAGAAAAAGGTGAACCCGTACGACAAGATCGACTTCGAAGCGGCCTATCCGCCGATCGCCAGCGGCGGCTTTATCTGCTACGGCGAGTACCCGAACATCCAGCACAACCTGAAGGCGCTGGAAGACGTGTGGGACTATAGCTACCAGCACGTGCCGTACTACGGGACCAACACGCCAATCGACGAATGCTACGAGTGCGGCTTTACCGGCGAGTTTGAGTGCACCTGCAAGGGCTTCACCTGCCCGAAATGCGGCAACCACGATGCGGCCCGCGTCTCCGTCACCCGCCGCGTGTGCGGCTACCTCGGCAGCCCGGACGCGCGTCCGTTCAACGCCGGCAAGCAGGAAGAGGTGAAGCGCCGCGTGAAGCATCTGGGGAATGGGCAGATCGGGTAAGTTTTTACCGAATTATTCCCCCTCACCCTAACCCTCTCCCCATAGGGGAGAGGGGACTGCACGGTGCGGTCTTTCTCCCTCTCCCCTATGGGGAGAGGGCGGGGTGAGGGGTAAGGGCATCAGGTTAACGCTATGAATTACCATCAATACTATCCTGTCGACATCGTCAACGGCCCCGGCACCCGCTGCACCCTGTTTGTCTCCGGCTGCGTTCACGAATGCCCCGGCTGCTACAACAAAAGCACCTGGCGCGTTAATTCGGGCATGCCGTTTACTAAAGAGATGGAAGACAAGATCGTCAACGACCTGAACGATACGCGCATCCACCGCCAGGGGATTTCGCTTTCCGGCGGCGATCCGCTCCATCCACAGAACGTGCCGGATATTCTCAGGCTGGTGAAACGCATTCGAACTGAGTGTGCGGGAAAAGACATTTGGGTCTGGACGGGCTATAAGCTGGATGAACTGAACGCCGCTCAGATGGAAGTAGTGGATCTGATCAACGTGCTGGTCGACGGCAAGTTCGTGCAGGACTTAAAAGACCCGGCGCTTATCTGGCGCGGCAGCAGCAACCAGGTTGTGCATCATTTGCGCTAAGCGCTAAAGCCGTTTATTCGCTTCCTGATAGACGGCTGATTTCTCTTTTTTTCACTATCATTCCCTTTAACGCCCTCGGATCAAACTCAAGTTCATAGGTCATCCAGACTAACCTTAATTCCCTTTTGTGGATTCGCCAGCCGCTCCCGGACTGTCTGTATCAGCGCCTCTTCGCTGTCGCTGATCGTGACGGTTTTCACCGGCATCCGCCCCGTTTCAGCAACATACTGAAACAGTAGGCGCACCGCTTCCGTTGGCGTAATATTGAGTTTTTCCAGCACGGCATAAGCCTCGTTTTTAAGTTTGTCGTCCAGGCGGACGTTTAGCGTAGCCATAATGCCTCCCATAATTGCAAATATGTAATGCAGTTTAGCATTACATTCGCATTACATCGAATTCTGGATAACGCCTCTCAAAACCGGCTCAAGCTTTCCATCGCCACCGCCTTAAATTCCCCAAAATCCCTGCAGCCGCACAGCCGCGACACCGCGCGCTCGCGCAGGAAGGTGACGAAAATATCGTAGATCGCCATCGCCTCTTCGTATTCGCTTTTGCTGATGGCGAGCAGGAAAATCACGTGCGCGATTTCATCGCCCCACTGAATGCCCTGTGGGGCCAGCACGGTATAGACCACCGTTTTTTGCGCCAGCAGCCCAAGCGAGTGTGGAAGCGCAATGCCGTCGCCGAGCAGGGTGCTGACGATGGCCTCGCGCTCAATCACGGAGTCCAGAAACTCTGCGCCGACAAACCCTTCGCCTTCAAGCTGTTCACACAGTTCGCGGAACAGGGTTTGCTGGTCGACCGGGGCATTGATGATGCGGAAGTGGGCGGCGTCGAAATATTTATCCAGCATCCACGGACGGGTGCGGTCCACCAGCACCAGCTTGCCAATTTGCTCCAGCTGGTAGTCCGTGGGGAACGGCGCAATCGTTACCACCGGCTTCGCTTTTTCGCTGATGCGTACGGTGGAAATGACGAAATCTTCGCCAATCGCGTCCGCAAGCTCGTACTCGCGCAGGGTCAGGGTGCGGGCGATCTCAATCTGCGGGTATTTACGCTGCAGCACCGCCTCAATCATGCGCACCATCGCATTACCCGCATCGCACACCAGCAGCACGCGCGGCTGGCGCTGATAGCCCACGTTGTAGTGCCGCTCCAATCCCACGCCGATGTGCAGCACCAGGAAACCAATCTCGTTTTCGCTGATGACGTACGGCGTGTATTTGCCCCAGCTCGACACCGCCGCCAGGGTCATGTCCCACGCCATCGGGTAGTGCTGCTTGATATTATCCAGCAGCGGATTGGGGATCATGATCTGATACCGCACGCGGGTAATCATGGTTTTAATATGCGTCAGTAAATCCGCGTGCAGCTGCGCGTCGCTAAGCAGGTTGTAGTTATAGTGGGTGTTGATGTAGCGCAGGATGTAGTTGACCAGCGCTTCGTCATCGTCGGCATTGATCGCGCTTGGCGCAATCTCCTGGATCTGCCGCGCCGCAATGTGCACGCACAGCCAGCTCTCCTCCGAAGGCGAAAGCGCTTTGCCCGCCAGCTGCTGGAGAGTGGCGGCAATCTCTTTCGCCGCATCGCGCACGTTCTCCTCAACGTCTTCCGCGTGAAATTCCGGCAGCGGATAGCCTTCGCTGATGCGGCGCACCGATACCGCGCAGTAGAGGCGTAGAAACAGCTCGCCCTCGTCGGTCAGGCGAATATGGTGCCGCGTCAGCGCGTCGTGCAGCACCGCCACCATCTGCTCCGGCACGCCCGCGTTGAGCGCCACGTCGGTGACCAGCGGGTTCAGGCTGTCCTGCTGCGCCAGTTCCCACAGCAAATCGGTCAGGCAGGCGCGAATCGACATTTCGCTGCCAAACAGCTTCATGCCGTGGCGCGGCCGGGTCTCCAGCGTCAGGCTGTAGCGGGCCAGCCAGTCGCGCACGTCGACCATGTCGCTTTGCAGCGTAGCGCGGCTAACAAACCACTCGTCCGCCAAATCTTCCAGCTTGAGCGAAAACGCCGAGGTCAGAAAACGCACCACCAGATAGTGGACGCGCTCCGTTCCCGTCCGCGGAATGCGCAGCGCGCGCGGGTGGGAATCCTGCAGGGCCTGATAGCGCGCCGCATCGTCAATTTTGAGCTGATAGCCGCTGCCGCGGCTCAGCACGAACTGCGCGCCGTGGCTCGCCAGCAGCGCGTTGAGGGCGGTGATGTCCGCCCGGACGGTTCGCGTGGAAACCGACAGCCGCTGCGCCAGCTCGTCCTGCGGCAGCGTCTCGTTTTGCAACAGATCGAAAAGTTGCGCTAAACGTTGGTTCGGAAATCGCACGTCGTTGTCCTCTTACTGCTTAGGGTGAAATAACCATCTGGGATGGACTGCCGACCGGCGTATAGTCCGGCTCAACGCTCAGCTTCCCGTCCTGCGCCACGCGAAAGCGGGTAATGTTGTCGCTGCGCTGGTTCATGACGTACAGCCAGCGCCCCTGTTTATCCAGCGTTAGCGTGCGTGGATAATCCCCGCGCGTCCAGACGTCGTCCCGGTGAGTCAGCGTGCCGTCCGTCGTTACGGTAAAGTGCCCGATGCTGTTATGCAAACGATTAGCCACATACAGCTGCCTGCCGTCCGCGCTTAACGCCAGCCCGGCGGCAAAGCTGGTGCCTTTGTACCCTTCCGGCAGCGCAGAGAGGCTTTTGCCCTCCTTCAGCGTGCCGTTTGCCGCCACGGTATAGTGCGTCAGCGTTGAGGCCTCTTCGTTGATCAGCCACAGCGCGTCGCCTTTCGGCGTGAAGACAAAGTGGCGCGGACCGGCGCCCTTCGACGAGGCGCGGATAAACGGCGGATCGTTCGGCGTCAGCTTCCCGGTTCGATCGTCAAACCGATACTGATAGATGCGATCTAACCCCAGATCGGTGGAAAACACGTACTTCCCGCTCGGATCGGCGGCGATCATGTGCGCGTGGGGGCCGTTGTGATCGCTGATGGCAAAGCTGCCCTCCGCAGCGGCTGCCGGCTTCGCCGCGCCCGGTTCACCCCGATCCTGATGTTTATCCGTAGCATCCCCCAGGCTGCCTTCCGCGTTGACCGGCAGAACGGCAATCGAACCGCTGACGTAGTTCGCCACCAGCAGATGCTTGCCGTTCGGCGTCAGCGACAGGTAAACCGGGCCCGCGCCGCCGGATGAAACCTGGTTAAGCTCGCTGAGATCGCCGTTATCCCCCACGCGCAGCGCCTGCACCACGCCCTGCTCCACCTCGCTTGCCACGTACAGCGTTTTGCCATCGTGAGAGGCGGCAAGCTGCGCGGCGTTCGGCAGCTTGCTGACCAGCGTTTTATTGCCCAGCGCGCCGGTGCGCGGGTCGACGGTAAAGCGGTACAGCCCTTCGCCGTTCGGATTATAGGTGCCGACCCAGGCGTATTGGGTTTGCGCGACGGCGGCGGTAGCAAGTAGAGAGAGTGAAGCGACGAGCAGGTTACGGGTGTGCATGGTGGCTCCTGTGGGTGTGCGGTTTGTTCCCCTCACCCTAACCCTCTCCCCAAAGGGGAGAGGGGACGATGACACCCTCTCCCCTTTGGGGAGAGGGCCGGGGTGAGGGGTAAAGTTTTTATTACTTCACCAGCTTCTTCGTCATTTCCAGCAGCGTGCGCACGTCTTCCGGGCGCGTGTCGCCGCTGGCCTTGTCGATAATCGAGCTGTAGATATGCGGGATGATTTTGCTCACGCCCGCGTCGAGGGCGATCTGCAGGATCTCCTCGTAGTTTTCCAGATCGATACCGCCGGTCGGCTCCAGCCAGAAGTCGTGACGCGCGCAGGCTTCCGCCACGGCTTTGTATTCGTCACGACACTTCAGGCCGCCCATCGGGAAGTATTTGATCGAGCTGCCGCCGAAATCTTTCAGCAGGGCAATCGCCGTTTCAACCGGCACGATGCCATCCGGTGCCGCGCTGCTCAGCGGGCCGGTGGAGATTTTCACCATGCCGACGGTGCCGGTTGGCGAGACCAGGCCATTGACCACGGACTCGCTCTGCCCCAGCAGCGCGCGGCTGGTCGCCACGCCGGTGAAAACCTGATTCACGTGCTGCGGCTGCACCTGGCGGGAGATCTCGCTCACCATCGCCGACTGGTTCGGATCGCCCGCGCCCAGGCCTACGGAGAGCGCGTTATCAATCAGCTGCGCGTACTCGCGCATGTCGGCAACCGCGCTCGCCACGTCCGGGTAGTTTTTAGAGAGCACGCCCACCAGCACGTGGCCCTCCGCCGCCTCGTAGATGGCGCTGGCGTTGGCTTTTGAGCCTGCCAGCACGTTCAGGCAGACGCGGTCGCGGTAAAAATTCGGGGTCAGTTTCATGCCTTTTTCTCCTGGCCTAATACTTCGCTAATGCGGCGGTACACGATGTTCAGCTGGTCAGCGTTCACGCTGCGCACGTCCGCTTCGATAATCCCTTCGTTAGCCTTGTAGCCGCGGAAGTAAATGGCGTATTCGCCCTGCTTGAGCTTATTCACCAGATCGCCGGTGCCTACGCCGGTCGCGGCTTCGTCAAACTTAATCTCGGTACGCGCAATATCGCGCCCGGCGCTGTCCCAGACCACCCGCGCGGTCACGCCGTTCAGGGTGTTGAGCGCGTCGATAAACGGCGTCATCTTCGCCACCATCTCCGCCCCGCTCTCCTTGGTCGCCGTCAGGTAGTGTTCGATGGCGCAGGTCAGGCCGAGGATCCCCTCTTTGCCCACCTTCATCGCGCGGCCTATGCCCGCCGTCTGGCGCTTCACCCACTCAACGTACTGGGTTCTGCCGATCACCAGCCCGCTGGTTGGCCCTTCGATCGCCTTCGCGCCGCTGTAGATCACCAGATCCGCGCCGGAGCGGTAGTAAACGTGCAGATCCTCTTCCGCCGCCGCGTCGACGATCAGCGGCAGATCGTGCTTGCGCGCCACGACCGCCGCCTGCTCGACGCTGAGCATGCTTTTTTGCACGCAGTGGTGAGATTTAATGTAGAGGATCGCCGCCGTGCGCGGGGTGATCGCCGCCGCCAGCTGGTCGGCAGAACACTCGTTGGCATAGCCCGCTTCCACCAGCCTGCCGCCGCCCAGCGCCACCATGGTGCCGACCGGCGCGCCGAAGTTGACGTTGTGGCCTTTCGGCAGCACGATTTCGTTGTTTTCAATTGGGGTAACGTGCAGGTTTTCCAGCAGCCAGTCGCTGTCTTTCACCAGCACCGCCGCCACGGACTGGGCGATGCCCGCCGAGGCGCAGGAGACGACGGTCGCGCCTTCCACGTCCAGCAGCTTCGCGATGTATTCCCCGGTTTTATTGACCAGGTCCTTCATCTCGAAGTAGTGGTTCATGCCGTCCATCGCCGCCTGCACCACCTCCGGGCGCGGCGTGGAGACGCCCAGCGCCGTCATGCGGCCCGAGGTGTTGATAACCTGCTTTAAGTGATACTTCTCATAAATCGAAGGCATGTTCCGTGCTCCCTTGTTCGGTCATGTAGCCCTTGCCCGCGCGGATCGCGGCAAGCGGCACCAGAATGTGTTCAGCCTGCAGGCTGTCGTTTTCCGCGTCCGTCAGCAGCGTTGGCTGGCGCTTCAGCGTGAACAGCGTCAGGTCGGCGTCGAGGCCCGGCGCGATGCGCCCTTTGCGCGCCAGGCGCAGGCCGTCGGCGGCGTTCGCGGTGACGCACTCAATCACCTGCGGCAGCGACATGCCGATGGCGAGAAACTTCGACATCACGCTCGCCAGGCTGCCTACCGGGCCGTTGATGCGGTTGCGGCAGTAGATATCCGAGCTGATGGTGTGCGGCAGAATGCCCATCGCGATGGCGCGCTTCGCCACCTCAAAGCTGAAGCTCGCGGTGCCGTGGCCGACGTCCAGACGAACGCCGCGCTTCAGGGCGGAGGTGATGGACGCTCGCAGCTCGCCGGACGGCGTCAGGATGCGGTTCGGCTTGCCGTTATAGCAGTGGGTGATGATGTCGCCGGAGCTCAGCAGCTCGGCGATTTCATCGAGGTTCGGCGGGTTGTTGCCGATGTGCACCATCAGCGGCAGATCGCCGTTCTCTTTCTGAATGGCTTTCGCGCGCTCCAGCGGCGTGATGCCGTTCTCGCCGACCACGCTGCTGCTCATGCGCGCCTTCAGGCCGACGATAAAATCAGGGTGGCGCTTCACCGCCTGCTTCACCGCGTCCGCATCAATATTCGCCATGTTGGCCAGCTCGTTCTGGGCAATCAGCCCCACGCGGGAGATGTTCAGCAGCGCGTACACCTCCGTCGCGGCTTTGCGGGTCATCGCGTAGAAATCGTCCACGTCGTCAGCGCCCGTGCTGCCCGCGTCCACCACGGTGGTGACGCCGGTAGCGATGCCGACGCTGTCCGGCTCGTCGTGGTAAATCGGGGAGTTCGGGTAGCAGTGAACGTGGGAGTCGATCCAGCCTGCGCTGACGAACACGTCGCCGTTTAGCTCAACCGTTTTACGGGCGGGTGCGTTAATCTCGCCCAGCGCCGCGATTTTCCCGTCCTGAATGGCGATATCGGTCAGGGTATCGTCGGAGAGGCGCGCGCGGCGCAGGAGTAAATCAAACATGGGGTTCTCCTGGTAAGGCGGGCGCCGCAGCGCCCGCAGGTGTTAAAGGGCGACCGGGAACAGCCAGCCTAACAGCATGGCGCCGAGGATCGCGCCGCCGGTAATCGGCTTCTGCCAGATGTAGAACAGCAGCGCGCCCAGCAGTGACCCCACGCCGATCGGAATGGAGGCGGTCATGGCGCTGAGGATAATCAGCGGCCCGAGGAAGCGGCCGGAGGCGTTGCCCGCGCCCATCATCACGTCCGCGCCGTAGGTGGAGTTGCTCTGGTTGATGGTGAACTTACGCGCCAGGATAATGACGTAGCCAATCGCCAGGCCAATCACCAGGCCGGTAATCAGCGCGGCAATAAAGTTGGTCACCGGGAACATAATGCCCGCGCCCAGCAGCAGCGCCGGAACGCCTAAGCCCACGCCGGTCTGGATCGCGCCGCCGATATCCAAAATACCGACCAGCGAGCCTTCGATGATGCGGGCGAACAGGAAGCTCGCGCCGAACGCCGCCACCGCGCCGTACACGCCGGTATCCATCCCCGCTTTCAGCATCGCCACGAAGGCCACTTCGTTAAACGCGCCGATGCCGTACAGGTAGTACATGTGCGTCCCGGCGAACACGCCGGAGGAGAGCAGGCCAACGAAGATCGGGAACGACCAGTCGGCATACCAAAAACCTTTATTCTGTTCCATTTAGAGGCTCCTGTTATTTACCGCTGAGCGAGTTGTGGATCATGTCGAGCCAGTTCGGCACGGTCAGATGGAAGGATTCGATCATCTTCATGTCGAAGCCGCGGAAGAAGCCGCTCAGGACGAACAGCAGAACAATCGCCGCCATCATCACTTTGGTCACGTGGTTCCAGCCGCTCTCTTCCACGCCTTTACCGATCAGGATCCCCAGCACCAGGCCCGGTACGGCGTTACCCATGATTAGCTGCGCCGCGCCGCCAAACACGGTGGCCCAGAAGCCGGATTTTTTACCCGCGTCGATGGCCGCCAGCCAGAAGATCACCGGCATCACTGTGTTCACCAGCAGGTTTGCTGCGGGCACCAGCACCTTCACGGCGGTGACCTGAAGCGCGGCCGGCACGGAGGAGGCGGTAAGGTTAAGGAAGGTGACAACCAGCATGCCGATCACCCCGCAGGCAATCGCCATTTTGCGCGGGTCGTGCAGCGTTTCGCCGACGTTACGGTTCTTGATCATCAGCGCCGCGGCGCCCCAGTTTGGGATAATGCGGTGGTCAACGTCCTGCGTGAACGCCCCCGCGGCCACGGATGACGCCCAGGCGTTAAAGAAGAAGCCCAGCCCAAAGGAGAAGTGAGAAGCCGGGTCCCCTTCGCAGGAGTTCAGTTCCCCCAACGTACGAAACGCGCCCATACCCTGTGTGGTAGGCGCATGAAACATGCGTGCAGCCCCGGCCCCAACGCCGACGCCAACCAGGCCGCCGATGATGAGCGATTTTATTAATATTATCAGGAACATTAGTCTGCCCTATGTAGTAAGAATCAGCGTTGCGTGACGAAATCCACCCGGTCGAGATTGATGGCGGTCACGTTGACGGTCACATCCAGCTCCACGCTGTAGGTGCGTCTTTCCCGGCGCAAAAAGAAGAACAGAAAGGCTTCTTTGCGCACCGCTTCTTGCGCCTGAACGACCTGCACATCCTGTGGCTCAATACGCAGTAAGATATGCGGTGAGGCTTTCATCACCGCGGCCTGAACGTGGTTGAGCGCGTCGGCAAAGGCGCGCGCTTTGGCGTCGCCCTTCCCCTTCACTCTCACCGTGGTAGTGAACTGTTCTTTCATGCTCACGCGCCGTACTTCTTCTGCCACGCCTGTACCAGACGCTCGCCCAGCTCTTCTTTATCCATAAAGCCGAAGCCCAGCACGTTGCAGCCTTCGTTGATGGCGGTGACGCCCTCGTCCACGGAGCGCATGCCGTATTTGGCCTTGTAGCCATACTTGGTTTGCGCCGTGATTGCGCCCGCGCCGCCGCTGCCGCAGAAGGAGATGCCGAAGGTGGCGTTTTCCGCTTTCATCACGTCGCCAAGCTTCATATCCGCGGCCACGCCAGGCACGACAACCGCGCGTCCACCTGCTTTTTCAACACCCGCAGCCACTTTCTGACCTTTACCCAGGCGATCGCCAATCACGACTGTAATTTGTTCCATGTGTTGCTCCTTAAAGGTTGTCTTTCGCGACTTCAAAGTGAACGGAGAGCAGCCAGGCTTCTTCATCAGGAAGGTTGCCAAACTGCGCCACCACTTCACGGGCGAGTTGCATTGAATCGGGTGAAATTTCGTCGAACAGATCTGCTTCAACCTCCGGCAGCGGCTCGCCGGTCACGGACCGGTGCGCCATTGCGCGAACGTGAGAGGTGAGCATTTGTTCCTGTACCGCATTGGGGATGATGTTATGCCCGGCCAGCAGGGCATAGACCTGCTGCAGCATGGTGGTCGCGAGCTGTTCTGTTTGCACCGCCTGTTCCCCAACGTCGTTCATTACCGCTCCGTTAATCACTGGTCTTACCCCGTTAATGGCTCTGGAATAAAACTAACGTTGGGCGCGCATTGTTTGTAGCGAGTTGTTTTCCACTTCGAAGTGGAAAGGCGAGCAGCGGTAGTGATCTGTGCCACATAAAAACGTTGAATGTGGATAAAACGCTGTATTTGCGTGATGAATATCACGCATTCACGCGGTGAAACGCGCAGAATGCGAATGAAAACGTTCGGGCGTGATAATGCAAAAATGTGATGGCGATAGGGTTTACTTATCACCAGGCAAAAAAAAACGGGAGCCGCTGGCTCCCGCTGGATGTGTATCAGATGCGCGATCTGTTAACGATACTTTTTGTGGTAGGTATTGCGCGTGGCGACAAACTGGTCGGCTGCCGCCTGGGCTTCTTTCACTTTGCCTTCGTTGGCCAGCTTCAGCGCGCCGTCGATCTGGCCCACCAGCACGTCAAAACCGTGGCGGAAGTCCTTCATTTCAGGGCTGTCCGGCGCTTTGCTTTCCAGCTTCGGCGGCGTCGCTTTTTGCGCATCCAGCGCCGCTTCACGCATTTTGGTCAATGCGTCTTTCATTTCCGCCGCATTGTCCGTTTTCTGCACCACCTTCAGGTTTTGACTGAGGATGTCCATGTTGTCTTCAAGATCGGCGGCAAACGCAGTAGAGCCTAGAACCAGCGTTGAAGCTGCGACGATCGCTAACAGATGTTTACGCATTGCTCACTTCCTTTTTTATTATTAACAAAACGCTATCGCTATTGACCCGCAATTTTCATTTCGGGCAGAAGTACAGAACCACACTGTATATTGCTACGTGTTTCAATATCGTTACCGACCGTAACGATGTTGCGCCACATGTCCTTCAGGTTGCCGGCGATGGTTATTTCGCTCACCGGATACTGAATTTCACCGTTTTCCACCCAGAAGCCCGCCGCGCCGCGCGAGTAGTCGCCGGTAATGCCGCTTACGCCCTGGCCCATCAGCTCGGTGACCACCAGCCCGGAGCCCATCTCCTTCAGCATCTGCTCAAAGTTGAGGCCCTGCCCGGCGATGCGCCAGTTGTGGATACCGCCCGCGTGGCCGGTGCTTTTCAGCCCCAGCTTGCGCGCGGAGTAGTTGGTGAGCAGCCACTGGGTCAGAATACCGTCTTTAACGATATCGCGACGCTCCGTGCGCACGCCTTCGCTGTCGAACGGCGTGGAGGCCAGGCCTTTCAGCAGGTGCGGATGTTCTTCAATGGTCAGCCATTCCGGCAGGATCTGCTTGCCCAGCGAGTCGAGGAGGAAGGTCGATTTACGGTAAACCGAGCCGCCCGCGATGGCGCCGACCAGGTGACCGAACAGGCCGGTCGCCACCTCATTGGCAAAAATGACCGGCGCCTTCATGGTGGAGAGCTTGCGCGGAGAAAGGCGCGACAGCGTGCGTTCGGCACACTCTTTACCGACCCACTCCGGAGACTGCAAATCGCCCAGCGCGCGGCCAATGGTGTAGGCGTAATCACGCTCCATATCGCCATTTTCTTCCGCAATCACGCAGCTGGAGAGCGAGTGGCGCGTAGAGCAGTAGCCCTGCAGCATGCCGTGGCTATTGCCAAATACCTTGATGCCGTAGTGGCTATTAAAGCTGCCGCCTTCGGTATTGGTGATGCGCTTGTCGGCCTGCAGGGAAGCCTGCTCGGCGCGCGCGGCCATTTCAATGGCTTCATCCGGGGTCACTTCCGCCGGATGGAAAAGATCGAGATCCGGGGCGTCAAAGGCCAGCAGATCTTTGTCCGCCACGCCCGCGTAAGGGTCGGGCGAGGTGTAGCGGGCGATATCCAGCGCGGCCTGTACCGTACGGGCAATCGCATCCGGGCTGAGATCGGTTGATGACGCGCTGCCTTTGCGGTTCTGGTGATAGACGGTAATCCCCAGCGCGCCGTCGCTGTTAAATTCGACGTTTTCCACTTCGCCATAGCGGGTGCTCACGCTAATGCCGGTGGTTTTGCTGACCGCCACTTCGGCGCCATCTGATTTGCCTGAAGCGAGCGTCAGCGCGGTGGAGACAGCTTCTTCAAGGATCTTACGCTGCGCTTCAACTTGGGAGGTTACTTTCATCGCAAATGCCATACTGTAAGAGAGAGTTATCTGAAGTCTAACAGAGAACCGTTTTTCAGTGCGCGTCTTAACTGGTAACATTAGCCTCTTTTTTTAAGGAGCCTGACATGACTAAGCAGCCCGAAGACTGGCTCGACGACGTTCCCGGTGATGACATCGAAGACGAAGATGATGAGATCATCTGGGTCAGTAAAAGTGAAATTAAACGTGACGCCGAAGAGTTAAAACAGCTTGGCGCGGAAATGGTAGAACTGGGTAAAAACGCGCTGGATAAGATCCCGCTCGACCAGGATCTGCGTGATGCCATTGAACTGGCACAGAAAATCAAAAAAGAAGGCCGTCGTCGCCAGCTTCAGCTTATCGGGAAAATGCTGCGTCAGCGCGACGTTGAGCCGATCCGCCAGGCGCTGGACAAGCTGAAAAACCGCCACAACCAGCAGGTTGCGCTGTTCCACAAGCTGGAGCAAATTCGCGATCGCCTGATTGAACAGGGTGATGATGCCGTGCCGGAAGTGCTGAACCTGTGGCCAGACGCAGACCGCCAGCAGCTGCGTTCGCTGATCCGCAACGCGAAGAAAGAGAAAGAAGGGAATAAGCCGCCGAAATCCGCGCGTCTGATTTTCCAGTACCTGCGCGAGCTGGCGGAGAACGAAGAGTAATCTCGTCGGTTTCCCTCACCCCGGCCCTCTCCCAAAGGGAGAGGAAGGATAAGATCCCCTCTCCCTTTGGGAGAGGGTTAGGGTGAGGGGAAAAAACTACGCTGCCGCTGCCGCCTTCTTCGCCAGGCCGTCCAGCAGCTTCTGATGGATCCCACCAAAGCCGCCGTTGCTCATCACCAGAATGTGATCGCCCGGCTGCGCGGCTTTCACCACCATATCCGCTAAGACATCCACGTCCGCACTCCAGTGCGCAGGCTGTACGCAGGCGTCGGCCACTTCCGCCACCTGCCACGGAATATGCTGCGGCTGCAGCAGGAAGACCTCATCCGCACGCCCTAACGACGGCGCAAGATCGTCTTTGCAGATGCCCATCTTCATGGTGTTGGAACGCGGCTCCAGCACGGCCAGAATCCGCGCCGTTCCGCCGACCTTTCCGCGCAGCGCGGCCAGCGTCGCGAGGATCGCCGTCGGGTGGTGCGCAAAATCGTCATACACCGTCACGCCGTTGGCTTCACCGCGCAGCTCCAGGCGGCGGCGGGCGTTGATGAACGAGCCCAGCGCGCTGGCGGCATCCGCAGGAAGAACCCCCACGTGACGCGCGGCGGCAATCGCCATCAGGCCGTTATGCATGTTGTGTTCGCCGACCAGCGCCCACTTCACCTCACCCACTTTTTCACCGTCGAGCAGCACTTCCCACTCGGAGGCGTCCGCATTCAGCTTTTTCGCCTGCCAGTGGCCCTGCTCGCCCACCAGCTCCTGCTCGCTCCAGCAGCCCATCGCCAGGGTTTGCTTCAGGTTGATGTCGTTTTCCGGGTAGATGATGCGCCCCTGCCCCGGCACGATGCGCACCAGGTGGTGGAACTGCTTCTGAATGGCTTTCAGGTCGTCAAAGATGTCCGCGTGATCGAACTCAAGGTTGTTGAGGATCAGCGTGCGCGGGCAGTAATGCACGAACTTGGAGCGCTTGTCGAAGAACGCGCAGTCGTATTCGTCCGCTTCGATCACGAAGAACGGGCTATCGCCAAGCCGCGCAGAGACGTCGAAGTTGCCCGGCACGCCGCCAATCACGAAGCCAGGCTTATAGCCGCAGGCTTCCAGGATCCAGGTCGCCATGCCGGCGGTCGTCGTTTTGCCGTGCGTACCGGCCACGGCCAGCACCCAGCGGTCGCGCAGCACAAAATCATGCAGCCACTGCGGGCCGGACATGTACGGAATGTTGCGCTCCAGCACCGCCTCAACGCACGGGTTACCGCGGGTCATGGCGTTGCCAATGATGACCAGGTCCGGCTGCGGGTCCAGCTGGCCGGCATCGTAACCCTGAATCAGGGAGATCCCCTCTTTCTCCAGCAGCGTGCTCATTGGCGGATACACATTGGCGTCCGAACCTGTCACCTCGTGGCCCAAAGAACGCGCCAGCAGTGCCAGTCCGCCCATAAACGTGCCACAAATCCCCAATATATGAATGCGCATACGTCACTATCCTTCTTTAATGTGGCGCACATTTTACTCACATGTTCGCGGGTGTGAAACGCATTTCAGGTAAATCCGTATTTTGCTGGCGCGATTCACCTCTGCGCTACTATTTGAATATTTGTTAAGATTGTTGGGCTTCAGTCGTTTTAGTGAACATACGATCGCTCTACTCACATAAGATGCAGGGAAAGTGTTATGAAAACGTTAGGTGAATTTATTGTCGAAAAGCAGCACGAGTTCTCTCATGCTACCGGTGAGCTCACTGCTTTGCTGTCGGCAATAAAGCTGGGCGCTAAGATCATCCACCGCGATATCAACAAGGCCGGGCTGGTCGATATCCTGGGTGCCAGCGGTGCCGAAAACGTGCAGGGCGAGGTTCAGCAGAAACTCGACCTGTTCGCCAATGAAAAACTCAAAGCTGCACTGCGCGCGCGCGACATCGTGGCGGGCATCGCCTCTGAAGAAGAAGACGAAATCGTCGTATTCGAAGGGTGTGAGCACGCAAAATATGTCGTGCTGATGGACCCACTGGATGGTTCTTCCAACATCGACGTTAACGTCTCCGTCGGGACCATTTTCTCTATCTACCGCCGCGTGACCCCGGTCGGCACGCCGGTCACGGAAGAAGATTTCCTCCAGCCGGGCAGCAAGCAGGTTGCCGCAGGCTACGTGGTATACGGTTCGTCCACCATGCTGGTGTACACCACCGGCTGCGGCGTTCACGCCTTTACCTACGACCCGTCGCTGGGCGTGTTCTGCCTCAGCCAGGAACGCATGCGCTTCCCGCAGAAAGGCAATACCTACTCCATTAACGAAGGCAACTACATCCGCTTCCCGAACGGCGTGAAGAAGTACATCAAGTTCTGCCAGGAAGAAGATAAGGCCACCCAGCGTCCGTACACCTCCCGCTACATTGGCTCGCTGGTCGCGGATTTCCACCGCAACCTGCTGAAGGGCGGTATCTACCTCTATCCAAGCACCGCCAGCCACCCGGAAGGCAAGCTGCGCCTGCTGTACGAATGCAACCCGATGGCATTCCTCGCCGAGCAGGCGGGCGGCAAGGCGAGCGACGGCAAGCAGCGCATTCTGGACATCGTGCCGGAAAGCCTGCACCAGCGCCGCTCGTTCTTCGTCGGCAATGACCACATGGTCGAAGACGTTGAGCGCATGATCCGCGAATACCCTGACGCGTAACGCAGTTCCTCAGGGGAGCCGCCCGGCTCCCCTTTTCTTTTCCATCAGGCGGTTTGCGCCGTCAGCTTAAACGAAGCCATGGCCTCCATCAGCTCGCGCGACTGCGCTTCCAGCGAGCGCGTTGCCGCGGAGGATTGCTGAACCAGCGCCGCGTTTTGCTGGGCGGTTTCGTCCATCTGATTCACCGCGATGTTCACCTGCTCAATGCCGCGGCTCTGCTCCTGGGAAGCGGTGGCAATTTCGCGCATCAGTTTGGTCATGCGCAGCACTTCGGTGGCAATTTCATCCATCGTCTCGCCCGCCTGCTGGGCCAGCTCGCTGCCCTCGGTGACGTGGGTTTGCGAATCGCTAATCAGCGCGCGGATCTCTTTTGCGGCATCGGCGCTGCGGCTGGCAAGGTTTCGCACTTCGCCCGCGACGACGGCGAAGCCGCGCCCCTGCTCGCCCGCGCGCGCCGCTTCGACGGAGGCGTTCAGCGCCAGAATGTTGGTCTGGAAGGCGATTCCGTCAATCACGCTCAGGATGTCGGCGATGCGCGCCGAACTGCCGGAGATATCGCGCATCTTCTCAATCACGTAGCAGACCATCTCGCTGCCGTGGTCGGCGGTATCGGAGACCGACTTCGCCAGCTTGTGCGCCTGCTCGGCGTTGTCCGCGTTGAGCTTCACCGTGGCGGTGATCTCCTCCATGCTGGCCGCCGTCTGCTCAAGCGAGGTGGCGGTAGACTCCGTGCGCTGGGCCAGATGCACATTCCCCGCAGTGAGTTCGCGGCTGCCGGTATCAATCTGCGAGCTGGCGTCGCGAACGCGCAGAACCGATCCCATCAGCGACTGGCGCATCTCCTCTATCGCCGCGTTCAGGCGGTTAAACTCCTGGCTTGCCGGGGCGTTGAGCGTCTGGGTCAAATCCCCCGCGGCCACATGTTCGAGCTGCGAAATAGAGGCCGACAGCGGCCTGAGCAGCATATGGCGCAGCGCCAGCCAGGCCAGCACGATGATGCCCGCCGTGAGCAGCGCCGCCACCACGATGAGGATCAGCACCCGGGTTTTACTCGACTGCACGGCGCTCACTTCCGCCCTGCCGCGCGCCTCGCTCCAGGCCTGAAACGCCTGCATGTCGTTGTCAAACTGCCTGGCCACCGGGATCAGCGTATTCTCCAGCAGGTCGTAGTAACCGTCCGCGCTCTGCTCGTTAAGGGCCTTCAGCATCGGGTTAATCCCCTGCTGGCTATAGGCCGCGAGGCTCGCCGCCACCTTATCGAGCAGCGCCTGCCCCTGCTCGTCCGCCACGCCGCCGTCGATCACGCGCTTAAGCGTTTTCTGCGCCTGGCCAACCTCCTGATTGATGTTCTTCACCGATCGGGTGGCATCGTCCAGCAGGCCGATCTCCATCATGCGAACGGCCTGTCCGGCCTCGTTGCGGGCGCGCAGGAGAAGCGTGTAGCCTGAATTCAGCTGCACCATTTGCTCACCCTGGAGGTGGTTGATGCGCTGGAGCGAAGCGGAACTCTGGGTGAGGGCATAAATGCCGATGCCGCTGACGATCAGCAGCAGAAGGGTCATAACGGCCAGTAACGAAAGCAAGCCGGTACGAATCGATAGCGTTTTAAGCATGATGTTATTTCCGGTAGCGAGATATTTCTGGGCATAAAGAAAGAGTATCGGCCGCTACCGGAGAATATTTATACGCGCGTGACGGGCGAGCTCTGCCGATTCTCCCAAAGCACGGTCAGGCCGCGCTGCAGCGCGATGAAAATAAACAGCAGGATACCGATGGCGATTTTTGTCCACCACGAGCTGAGCGTCCCGTCGAAGTTGATGTAGGTCTGGATCAGCCCCTGGATCGCCACGCCGAACAGCGTGCCAAGCACCGTACCCACGCCGCCGCTGAGCAGCGTGCCGCCAATCACCACGGAGGCGATCGCATCCAGCTCAACGCCGACGCCCGCCAGCGCGTAGCCCGCCTGGGTATAAATGGAGAAGACGATCCCCGCCAGCGTCGCCAGGCCGGTCGAGAGCATGTAGATGCGGATCGTCGTGCTGCGGGTCGAGATCCCCATCAGGTTCGCCGACGTCGCGCTGCCGCCGATGGCGTACACCTGGTTGCCAAAGCGGGTGCGGTGGGCGAGGAAAATGCCGATCACCACCACCCCGAGCATCAGCAGGCCCATCGCGCTGAGGCGCCCGCCGCCGGGGATTTTCCACGCCAGGCTGGAGAGCGTGTCGTAGACCGGGTGGTTAATGGGGATCGACTCCTCCGACACCAGATAGCTTACGCCGCGCAGGAAGAACATCCCCGCGAGGGTAATGATAAACGCTGGGATTTTTAGCGCGTCGATCAGCAGCCCCATAAAGGCGCCAAAGGCGCAGCCCATCACCAGCACCAGCGGGAAGGCCAGCAGCGGCGAAATGTCCCAGAAGCCAATCGCCTTGGCGAGGAACACGCCGGTAAACGCGATAACCGAGCCAACCGAGAGATCGATTCCGCCGGAGAGGATCACGAAGGTCATGCCGACGGCGATGATGCCGAGAAAGGCGTTGTCCGTCAGGATGTTGCAGATCACGCGCGTAGAGGCGAAGCCGGGGAACTGGGTTAAGCAGTACAGATAGCCCAGCACAAACACGCCCAGCGTGATGGTTAACGGTAAATTACGTTTTATCATGAGCGCGTATCCCCTTGATGATGCTGACAAAGCGCGGCGACTGCACGATCAGCACGCAGAGCACGACCACCGCTTTTACCACCTGATTAAGCTCCGGCTGGAAGCCGGAGAGCAAGATCCCGGTGTTCATGCCCTGGATAATCAGCGCGCCCACCACCGACAGCAGCAGGTTAAAGCGTCCGCCCATCAGCGAGCCGCCACCGATCACCACCGCCAGAATAGCGTCCAGCTCAAGCCACAGCCCGGCGTTGTTGGCGTCCGCGCCGCGAATGTCGGCCGCCACAATCACCCCCGCGATGGCGGCGCAGACGCCGCTCAGCACGTAGGTGAGCATGACCATCAGCCGCGTGTTGACCCCGGCGTTTTTCGCCGCCCGAATATTGATCCCCACCGCTTCGATAAACATGCCCAGCGCCGTTTTGCGGGTGAACAGCCAGAAGACGACCAGCGTGGCCAGGGCAATGATTACCGGCGTAGGGAAGAAGAACAGCCTGCCGCTGCCGATCCACGCCAGGCTCGGCGAGTTGAAGGTGACGATCTGCCCGGAGGTGATCAGCTGCGCGACGCCGCGCCCGGCGACCATTAAGATCAGGGTGGCGACGAACGGCTGGATCTTAAGCACCGCCACCAGAATGCCGTTCCATAATCCGGCCAGCACGCCCGTTCCGAGCGCCGCCAGCAGCACCATCGGCAGGCTATGCCCGGCGACGGTCATTGAGGCGGCGGTTGCGCCGGCAATCGCCATGATCGCCCCCACGGAGAGGTCGATCCCGCCGGTGGCAATCACCAGCGTCATGCCGATCGCCAGCAGAGCGACGGGGGCCGCGCGGTTTAAGATATCGATCGGGCTGCCGAACAGCCGCCCGTCCTGAACCACAATCTGGAAAAAGTGCGGCGCAACGAGGCTATCGACAAGCAGCACCAGCAGCAGCGCCGCGAGCTGCGGCGTGCCGGTTGGCCAGCGGAAGCGACGCTTTGCCTCGCCGGTTTGCGAAAGGGATCGGGGCATCACCATTAACTCCTTATGCCGCGATGGCATTCATGATCGCCGGAACCGACAGCTTATCCAGCGGGATCTCTGCCACCTGTTTGCGATCGCGCATGATGATGACGCGATCGGCATAGCCCACCAGCTCCTCCAGCTCGGACGAGATCACCAGCAGCGCCAGCCCGTCCGCGCAGAGCGTTTCGATCAGGCGGATAATCTCCGCGTGCGCCCCCACGTCGATGCCGCGCGTCGGCTCGTCGAGGATCAGGAACTGCGGTTTGGTGAGCAGCCAGCGGGAGAGCAGCACCTTCTGCTGATTCCCGCCGGAGAGAAACTCAATCGGCTGCTCCGCGCTCGGGGTGCGAATGCCGAGCTGGCGGATAAAGCGCTCGGCGATGGCGTTTTGCTCGCGTCTGGGGATCGGGCGCAGCCAGCCGCGCTGGGCCTGCAGCGCCAGAATGATATTTTCCCGCACCGAGGCGGCGGCGATAATGCCGTCCGTTTTGCGATCCTCCGGGCAGAAGCCGACGCCCAGGCACGACGCCTGATGCGGCGATCGCAGGGTTTGCGGTTTGCCTTTGATCAGCGCGCTGCCGCTGTCGGCAGGCTTGATGCCGAAGATCACCTCGGCGGTTTCGGTGCGGCCCGATCCTAACAGCCCCGCCAGGCCGACGATCTCGCCGGGGCGTACCTGCAGATCGAACGGCGCAATCACCCCTTTTTTGCCGAAACCGCTAAACGCGGCGACCGGCTTATCGCTCAGCAGCGTGCGGCCCGCACGCTGCAGCGCGTTGGTCTCCAGTTCACGGCCCAGCATCATTTTGACCAGCTCGATCTGCGGCAGCTCGCGGGTTTCGCGGCAGCCGACGAAGCAGCCGTTGCGCAGCACCGTAATGCGATCGCTCACCGCGTAGACCTGATCGAGGAAATGGGTGACGAAGATCAGGCTAACGCCCCGATCGCGCAGCCGGCGCATCAGGGTAAAGAGCATTTCCACTTCCTGGGTATCGAGGCTGGCGGTGGGTTCATCGAGGATCAGCACCTTCGCCGAGAGATCGATGGCGCGACAGATAGCGACGATCTGCTGCATCGCCACCGAAAAGCGGTTCAGCGGCTCGCGCACGTCGAGCGAGAAGCCGTAAGATTCCATCAGCGCCGTGGCGCGCGCTTCCATCTCCTTACGCCGCAGCAGGCCGAAGCGCCTTGGCTCGCGTCCGATAAACAGGTTATCCGCCACCGACATATTGGGCAGCAGGTTTACCTCCTGGTACACCGTCCCGATGCCCAGCTGCTGCGCGTGGGCGGTATTTTTTGGCGAAATGGCATTGCCTTCCAGCCAGATGGTGCCGCGATCGGCGTGGTATACGCCGGTCAGGGCTTTGATCAGCGTCGATTTTCCCGCGCCGTTTTCCCCGAGGAGCGCCATGATTTCGCCGCGCCGCAGGCTGAAATCGACGTTATCCAGCGCCTTTACGCCGGGGAAAAATTTGCTTAAGCCCTCTGTGCGGAGGATTTCCTGGTGCTGTTCAGTGGTCATGGTTCCCCCTCACCCTGACCCTCTCCCCGGAGGGGAGAGGGAACTGTTCGTGCCAGCCTTTAATTTTCTGCCCAACTCGCCTTTCTCCCTCTCCCCTCCGGGGAGAGGGCTGGCGTGAGGAGCGCGGGTTTTAATAGCCCATATTTTTCTTCTTCTCTAACTCTTCTTTCGCCGTGTCAGGCAGGTAGAGCGTGGATTTGGTGACGGTCACTTTTTCCGGCATCGTGCCGTCTTTTTTGAATTTCTCGAGCGCGTCGAAGGCCGGACCGGCCATGTTTGGCGTCAGCTCGACGCTGGCGTTAGCCTCGCCGTCAATCATTGCCTTGTAGATATCAGGCACGCCGTCAATGGAGCCGGTGAGGATATCTTTACCCGGCTTCAGGCCCGCTTCCTTGATGGCCTGAATGGCACCAATCACCATGTCATCGTTGTGGGCGTAAACCATGCAGATGTTCTTGCCGTTGTTTTCCGCCTTGATAAAGCTTTCCATCACCTCTTTACCCTTGCTGCGGGTAAAGTCGCCGGACTGGGAGCGGATAATCTTGATGTTTGGCGCTTTGGCAATCGCCTCCGCAAAGCCTTTTTTACGGTCAATCGCCACGCTCGCGCCGACCGTGCCCTGCAGTTCAACCACGTTGCACGGCTTGCCGTCGACCTGCTTCACCAGCCAGTCGCCGATCAGCTGCCCTTCCAGCACGTTGTTGGCGGTGACGGTGGTCATATAGAGAGATTTGTCTTTTACGTCGATGGAACGATCGAGCAGGAAGACCGGAATTTCAGCGTCTTTCGCTTCCTTCAGCACCGGCTCCCAGCCCGTTGCAACCACGGGCGCAATGAAAATGGCATCCACGCCCTGGGCGATGAATGAACGTACCGCTTTGATTTGGTTCTCTTGTTTTTGCTGACCATCAGCGATTTTCAGCGTAATACCGCGCTTTTCGGCCTCGCTTTTCGCAACGCTGGTCTCTGCCGCGCGCCAGCCGGATTCCGATCCAACCTGCGAAAAACCTACGGTCAGAGGGGCGGCGATCGCCATAGACGACATGGCTGCCGAAACTGCTGTAACAAGAAGTAAGCGCTTCCACATATGAACGTCCTCGTAGGGTGAATTATTGTTGGTTAAAAGGTGTTCTGCGAAATGACTATAGCCGATGATATATGTAACGAATTGCGTTACATCACACTTCGGAAAAGTGAATAAAACGTTAATCACAAGTTTGTAATCGCTTTCATTTCCGCATGAAAAATGTGGCTGCGTTTATGGATTTTCCTGTCATGGAATCGGTCTGAAAAGTGGGCCAGACGAGGAGAGAAGGTGAAAACAGGCGAAGACTTTCAGCGCCAGTTGGCTATAATACCTGCCACTTATTTACCATCCATTTTTAAGGACACCGACATGAGCTTACTCAACGTCCCTGCGGGTAAAGAACTGCCAGAAGACATCTACGTTGTTATCGAAATCCCGGCAAACGCAGATCCTATCAAATACGAAGTGGACAAAGAGAGCGGCGCCCTGTTCGTAGACCGTTTCATGTCTACCGCGATGTTCTATCCGTGCAACTACGGCTACATCAACCACACCCTGTCTCTGGACGGTGACCCGGTTGACGTGCTGGTCCCAACGCCATACCCGCTGGAGCCAGGCTCCGTTATTCGCTGCCGCCCGGTTGGCGTGCTGAAAATGACGGACGAATCCGGTGAAGATGCGAAGCTGGTTGCCGTTCCGCACACCAAGCTGAGCAAAGAATACGATCACATCAAAGATGTGAACGACCTGCCAGAGCTGCTGAAAGCGCAGATCACTCACTTCTTCGAGCACTATAAAGACCTCGAAAAAGGCAAGTGGGTTAAAGTCGACGGCTGGGACAACGCGGAAGCAGCGAAAGCTGAGATCGTGGCGTCTTTCGAGCGCGCGGCGAAGAAGTAAGTTTTACCCGTCAGGCAGGGCGTGCTCCTGCCTGACCATGCAAAAGGATTGTTTGCACTTTCTTTCAGGGATTGATTCTGATGAATACTCACACCTTCAAACTGCATTTCACCGGGTTTACGACTGGCGAATCCAAAGGTCTCCATTATCTTCGTCTGATTACCGACAAGGGTATTTTCTATACCGATAAACGTTATTTTCAGGACTGCTCATTATTTGCACGACTTAAAAAAGAGTCGACGATTTACGTAGGCGCTCACCAATTAAAAGACGGTACATTCTGGATACACTGGATTACCGATGGCGAGATTATGCTGGAACCTGAGCACGCGAAACGTCGCTATCATCCGTCGTTTCTGATCGCGCTTATCAGCATAATAATTTTTACCCTAAGCGGTTTTCTGACATTGCATCCCCCCTTCGACTGGCCAATATTTCCATTTATGATAGTTGCCATCCTTTCTTTTGGATTATCTTTTTACCAGTTGGTGAAATTATTCTTCTATATCGCCCTGCTCAGACATAAAGGGATGCGCGATTTAAAAGAAAAAATGGAACTCGCCAGACGAGGGGAATATGGATGTTGCCAAGATTCTGGTGAAGCGTATTCAAAACAACGCGATGTTCAACTTCAGCCCTCACTTATCACATCTTTACCGACGCGCTACGCCATTGCTGAAGGAGAGGTTCTGCATCCTGAATTTTCAACATGGACGACGGGATCCGGAAAATACCGCAGAGACTTTCATGGTATCCAGTTTCAATGTGCAGGACATAAATTATTATTTAAATGGCAGGTGAGCGATTTCATCGTCCCTATCCCAGCTATTTTTACGCGCCAATGTCCGCCTTTTTTGGCGGAAAATGATAATGTACTGGCTGTGTATCATAAAAACTCTTGCCAAATTGATGCTCTACATAATATTACCGATGACCGAGTTTATCTGAAAAGAAATAATTTCTGTATAACCAATGGGATGAAACGTGCCGCCTACAAATTCTTCTACCTGGCTCTGCCCTGCATCTTCCTTATTGTCAGCACACTAATTTATTATTTCGATATCGAGTCACTTTCCCAATGGGACTGGTTGAAATACGGCGATTCAATGCTGGATATGGTGATTCTCGCTTTCTGGTGTAGCAATATTATTCTGGTGATAATAGAAGTGGTGTCATTTATCCTGAATACTTTTTCACCTCAGGTGGATGACTGGTTAAAACTGAGCAAGATCCTGAAGCAAACCATTGTCACTTCAGGTGATGTAGCCAAAATTCAGGAGCTGCCATAATGTTTAGCTCAGCTCGCGGCAGGTTGTTATTACTTTTTATCACGTCTGTTGTTGTTTTCTGTTACGCAGGGATAAATTTATATGGCTTCTTTCTACCTGGGCCAGAATGGCGTGCTCGTCATAGCAGCATAACTCCCCCACCTGGAGCTGATCATATGAAAATTAACAGCTTTCAGGATGGAGCATTACTGATTGAACCGAAAAAACTCTATCCTGACGATTATGACTATGAAAATAACATCATCGATTATCATCAATATCTTTCCCCGCCATCCCCTTTGTTGCTGAATTTACAGATTGAAGAGCAGCGTGAAAAGTTAATTCGGGGTACCAACGATGCCTTGTCATATATGAATAGTAAATCGATGAGCCGTATTATGCGAGTCGATACTAATGGCGAGTTACAGGTTAAGGCCCTTTGGTTGGGGAGTATTGAAACCCATTCCTGTAGCGCGAATGGAAAATGCTATTTTGTGGGTTCTTCTCCTTTCTGGGGCGATAGCACAACCTCTGTATGGTATAGCGCCAATGGCGGTGACAATTGGCAGCAACTGAAAAACTGGACCTTCCCGGCGGAAAATAGCCTCTCAGAAATCCATTTATGGAAAATCGTAAAAGCGGAGGATAACGGTCAGATCTGGCTGGCAGACGATGTTACCCTTTATTCATCTACCGATCAGGGACGTCACTGGCAACGTCGCGTTGATACCGCCGCATTTTTAAAGCGAAATGGCATACACCCCCATTATACTGAGGAGGGTAATCCATTAAGTCAATTAAACTGGCTTATTGATAATCAGCAACATATTGTTGCCGATGTTGAGGTTCTCGTTCGTTATGACGATGGTTTAAGAGAGCGGCGTTTCCTTTATCTTTTGAATGGCAAATATCCAGATGAGATGTTAGGGGCTGATATTAACGCTGCAGCGCTTTCTGCTGATGGGAACATTTTTTTCACGCAGCGCGGAGAAAATTATGCACGATACGGGCTGTACCGGCTTCAAGACAATGGGATGCCTGAACAGGTTTTGGAACATATTGATCGCCTGTCATCGATAAAGATCGGCCTCAATAGTTGGTTCATTGGTAAAGGTTCGGGCGATGCCTTCCACTGGTATGTCTCTTATGATCAAGGTGAGCAATGGCGTCGGATGCGTCCCTTATCAGATGAGGCAATATTTGATAACTGGCACGATCGCTTCCTTAAATTCTCTGCTCACAGTCAGTCTGAGACTTACTGGACAACCGATTACAGATGATCCTGTACTTTATGATTTTTGAGAAGACCTGAAAAAGGATGCTAAAGCGGCTAATGCTGAGATCGTTGCTTCCTTCAGCAATCATCTTATCCGGCCAGTTCCTGTACAGAATAGATAAGCTTCCCATCGGATGTTCACAAAAAAAACAGCGCCACCCGAGGGTGGCGCTGTTCATTTCAATCGTGATCAGTACAGATCTCTGTCCAACCAGTTACCGCTTTCTATCAGCTTCAGTCCCTCGACGGGACGCTGATAGACATACATCCAGGCGCTCCCATAAGGAGTCTGGATCAACTGACGTGCGTACTCACCGCCCCTGGTGCGCAAGGCATCAAGTTCGGCAAGCGTGGCATTATCAATACGATAAACCTCACCCTGTACCGTTCCGTTTCCGGGAACCGCGCCTGGATAGTGGCCCAGACTGTACAACTGGTAGTTTTCGATATTGTAATTTCCCAGCAGCAGGGCGTTAGTCATCCAGTGACTGTTGCCCTGCCTGGTGCGTAAACTGCCGTAAACAAATATTCGCATTGCTAAAACTCAAACTGATAGAGCAGATCAAGTGCCTGATCTACGCCAGACACTGCTTCCAGATATAGCTTAGGCATCAGGCGATAGCGTAGCGTGAGTGTGGCCAGCGAGTCAAAGATCCCCACGCCGTATTTCACCTGCAGACCCGGCAGTACATAGCCGCTGACCACCACCTGCGACGAGTCACCTACGCCCTGGGTGTCCAGCGCCAGATTGCTTACGCCAAACGTCTCGCCGATTTTACCCACAACCTGACCACTTTGTGCAACCCCCAGACCAACTAACATTGAGGTCATCGCCGCGCTGTCGCTTTGCCCGCTCTCCAGGCCCTGCCCGCGAAGCAGATAAGAGAGCGCTTCCTGCTGCGACATTGCCGGGTCGGAGAAGATCTCCGCTTTCGGTTCATCCGCCGAGCCGGTCACGCGCACCCCGGCAATCACGTCGTTCTCCGTGGCGTCTGGGTTACGGATCGCCTCGATGTTCAGCAGCGGCTGATCCGGTGGTCCGGAGAACAGCAGCTCGCCTTTACGCACAATCAAATCCTGCCCATAGGCGTGGAAGCGCCCCTGAGGAATATTGATTTGCCCGTTCAGACCAAGCCCCTGTTTATCCTGCGCAACCTTCAGGTCGCCGGTGAGTCTCGCCTTCAGCCCAAACGCATCCAACCGCACGTTGTTCCCCACGTGTACGATAAGATTACTATTGATCGGTATGCCCGCGCTCTTCTCTTCGACAGGTTTCAGATTTTCATTGAGCATAACTTCATCACTGGAGACGCCGACCGCGCTTTCCGGCACGTCGTGAACCACGATTCGCGCCCACGGCACGTCCACGCTGCCGTCCAGCGTGAAGAGGCTCGGCGTCGCTTCAAAGACCACGTCAGGCGATACGTCGAGGCGTACCATCGGCGGCACCGTAATGCGCACCCGGCTCCCCTTCGCCGCAATGCGCGCGCGCCAGTTTTCCAGCTGGCTCCAGTCGGCGTCGCCGCTGAGGTTAATTTCGCCCTGCTGCGTGCGCACCACCCCGGCAAGCGTCGAGCTTCTGCCGTTGAAGTTCATGGCGATCTGGCTCGGCTGCATATCGAACGGCATAAAGTTGCCGTCGATGTCGACGCCGTTAAGCCCCATCTGCCCGAACAGCTGCGGGTTCTGCGCATCCCCCGCCAGGCGCAGGTTAGCGTTCAGCATGCCCGCCGCTTTTTCGCCGCGCGAGAAGATCGGGTTTACCATCGCCAGGTTGAAGTTGCGAATGTTGACGTTGCCGCCCAGATTGCGCCGCCCCTGAGGATCGGTAATCTGCACTTTCCCGTCGAACTGGCCGTTGTTGGTCAGGCGGATCGTCCAGCCGAGCTCGGCGCGGTTGTTGTGCAGATCCGCATTCAGGTTGAGCGTGTCGAACGCCACCGGCAGCGAGGCGTCGTTGACCACCTGCGTCACCTTCACGTTACGCCCGGAGAGCGTCACACTGCCCTGCGGCAGCCCCTCTTTGGTGGTGTCCCACGCCACGTCTGCCTTGCCGCTGAAGACGCCGCTCGCCTGCGTGGTGTCAGGCATAAACGGTTTCAGCATCGCCAGATCGAAGCGGTTGAGGGTGATCTGCGCGCGCCCTTCCGCACCGGCATCAATAGTCTGCGGCACGCACAGCTCGGCGTTCGGGTTGGTCCAGCAGTGCGGCCCTATGCTGATTTTCTGCTCGGCGTTGCGGTAGTCCAGCGCGATGGACCGCGACAGCGCCAGCGGCCCGACCGGCGTGCTGAAGCGAGTATTATCCAGCGTGCCCTTCCAGCGTTCTTCCTTGCGGTCAAAGCTCCCGGTCAGATGCAGCTGCCCGGAGACCGGCTCGCCCTGCACCCGCAGCTGGAGGTCGTGCTGCTTCTCGTTGCCTTTGGCATCCAGCGTGACAAGGCCAATATTGACGTCCGGCTGGGAGATACGCTCCACGCGCAGGTTCAGGTTGCCGCCGATCTGGTCGGTGGATTTCACGTCACCTTCCACGCGAACGCGCGCAACGGAAAGCGCCTGCCAGCGCAGGTTATTGGCGGTGATATCGGCCAGCAGCTGCGGCGCATCCACCGTGCCGCGCACCTTGACCAGCCCTTTTGCCGTGCCGCCGAGGCCCGGCAGAGCGTTGTCCAGATTCGGCGCGTCGATGGTGGCGTCCAGATCAAGATCCTTCACCCCAAGCTCGCCTTTAATATCCGCGGTGTTACGCCCCAGCGCCACGTGCAGGCCGGGAATGACCCACTGCAGATAGCTGTTTCCCTTCAGGGAGCCATCGACGTTAACCTTATTCTGCTTCACGTTGCCGGAGAGCTTGATCTCCGGCACGTCCATCTGCCAGGTGCCGCCGTAGAGGCTGCCGCGGGTTTTGATCAGCCCGTCGAGTTTTGACGGCCACTCCGGCACCTCTTTCGCCGTGTTGATGCCCGTCAGCTTCAGCTCGCCGCGCCAGCTGATCGCCTGCTGCCAGTCCAGCAGCGCGGTCAGCTCGGTTTTGCCTTCCAGCGCCGCCACGGTCAGCTTGTCGAGATTGACCTGCTGCTCGTTGCCTTTTGCATCCAGGGTGATGTTTGCAGGCGGCACGCCCTGCCCCTTCACCGCGGTGCGGAACGACAGCGTGTAATCGGTCATCTTGCCGCTCAGCTTCAGCTTCAGGTCGTCGGCCTGGAACTGTTTTTCACCGGTAAACGGCCAGTACAGCTGCTTGCTGACAACCTCAAGGTTGATCGGCAGCCCGGCTTCCGCCAGCTGCGCTTGCGCGCGCAGGACCATATCCACCGGGCCGGAGAGATTCACGCCGACATCCAGCTTCTCGCGCAGCGCGCCGCCGACCTTCAGCTTCACCTTCTCGCCCTTCAGCGGGTCGACGTTGAGCGCGCTGTTGAGCGTGATATCCACCGGCCAGCTGTCGCGCAGGAGGGCATGCCCTGACGCGTTAACCGATCCCTGATTGGTGTCGATATCCAGCGCGTCCAGCTTCATATTGCCGTCGATGCTGCTGACTTTGAGGAGCAGGTTGTACACCGTGAGATCGGTATCGCCCGTCAGGCGCAGCTGCTCGCCCTTAAACTCTTCAATATTGAGGTTAAGCGGCAGATGGACGTCGGTCATTTCCGGCAGCACCGGTTTGGAGAAGAGGTCCTTCAGGGTTTCGCCCAGCGGCTTCTCTTCCGGCTGCGGATTCTGGATCTTCGGCTCGACGATCTCCTCCTGCGCCACGTCCGCCACTTTCGGCAGGGCAATCAGCAGCCCCTGCAGCGAGGTAGGCGTCAGAGTGAGGTTTTTCTCCTGCCAGCGCAGGCCGGAGGTGAAATCCATCACCGACACCGTGGTGTCGTCGATCTTGATATTGACGTTATCCAGCGCGACCCGATAAAGCGCAATCGGGTACGGCGTGGAGAGGTTCAGCGGGCCGCTGTCCTCCTCTTCAACCGGCGCAGACTTCGGCATTTTTTTTGAATCTATCGCCACGTTAACGTCTTTTAGCGACAGATCGTTAACGCAGAGCTTGCTGTCCCGCAGGCAGCCGAGCTTCACCGCCAGATGAAACTCGCCGGCGTTGACCGCCACGCCAGGCTGCTCATAACGCAGGTTCTTCACGCGCAGATCGCGCCAGCCGCCCGTCACCTGGCCAATTTCCAGCCCCGGCACCCAGCGGTTCGCGGCGTTAAACAGCAGGTGCAGGCCGGTGGTGGTGCCCACCAGGAACGCCACCGTACCGAGCAGCAGCACGATAAAAATCAGCACCCCGAGGCTTATCTTCTTCCATAAACTCATAATTCAGGCCCCAGACCGATGTAAAACTGTAAACCGTGTTCTTCTTTGTCGCCGACCGGAACGGCGAAGTCGAGCTTGATGGGCCCGACCGGAGACTGCCAGCGCACGCCCACGCCCGCGCCGGTTTTGAAATCGCTCTGGCGGATATCGCTTACCGCCTCGCCGCCGTCGACGAACATGGCGCCCCACCATTTGCCGCTGACGTTGTACTGGTACTCCAGCGAGCCGGTCGCCAGCTTGGACGCACCGATTAGCTTGCCGTCGTCGTCTTTAGGCGCGATGGATTTGTATTTGTACCCGCGAATGCTGCGGTCGCCCCCGGCGAAGAAGCGCAGGTCCGGCGGGACTTTGTCGAAATCGCCGGTCTCGATCCAGCCGAGGTTGCCGCGCACCACGAAGCGGTGCTTGTCATACAGCGTGCGGATCCAGACGTTTTGCGCCTGAATCACCGAGAAATCCACATCGGAACCCCACATGGTATTGGAGTAATCAATGGAGTAGCGCTGGGAATCGCCCCAGGTCGGCATCAGGCCGCCGCGCGAGCGGGTCCGGCTGATCATCACGCCCGGGTAAAGCAGCATGGTGGTGTTGGTGACGTTGGCCTGGGTAAAGTGGTCGAGGCTCCAGCGCAGGTTAATGGCGCGCTGCCAGCCGCTGGACAAGTCCCAGTAGCGGGAGACCGCAAGCGTGGTGGAGTCCGCCTCGGTATCGTTGAGATCGGTACGCTTGAAGCCGCCCTGCACCAGGTAATATTGCTCGAGCGGGTTTTTCAGCAGCGGCATTTTGTAGCTGAAATCGAGCTGCTGCTCGGGCGCCGAGATGCTGGCGCTGGTCGTCAGACTGTGGCCGTAAGAGTTCATCCACGGCTTTTTCCACGTCGCCTTAACGCGCGGCCCCACGTCGGTGGAGTAGCCCACGCCGGTTTCAATCGTGTTCTCGGTGCGCGGCGATACCACGCCGTGCAGCGGCAACACCTTGGTCTTGCGGGATTTTTCAAACTCCGGCGCAACGACGACAGAGTTAAACCAGCCGGTCGCCGACAGGCGGCGGTTGAGTTCGGCCAGGTCTTTCGACTGGTAATAATCGCCTTGCTTAAACGGCACCAGGTTTTGCAAATACTCTTCGCGGATTTGCGAGCCTTCGAACGTCACCTCGCCGAAGCGGTAGCGCTCGCCGCTGTCGTAATCGATATCCCAGAACGCCTGATGGCGGTCCAGCGCAACGCCCAGCTGGCTTTTATCAAACTGGCTGTCGAAATAGCCCTTGCGCAGCGAGACGCTGGTCAGTGACTTTTTAAAGTGGTCGTAATCGCCGTGGTTAAGCACGGTGCCCACCTTCGGGCGCGTGCTTAACAGGTCGAGAAAATCGCGATCGGTACGCGCGCCGCCGCGCAGGATGACGTTGGTGCCGCCAATTTTGACCGGCTCGCCCGGCGAGACGCGGGCAATCAGCACCTGGCGCCCTTTGGCCGGCGGCGGACGCAGATCGAAGTCAATCGTCGGCTCATAATAGCCCAGCGCTTTTAGCCCCTCGCGGATGGCATCATCAACGCGCGCGCGAAAGCGGCGGTCCGGGGTGACTTCGTCACTCTCAATGGTAGACAGCTGCGCGCGTACGTTTTTTTCCAGCGCCCCGGATAACCCCTCAACCTGCAAACGAACATTCGCCGCACTGGCGACTCCGCTTGTCAGCAAAAGACTGACTAAACATAACTGGCGGATTTTTGGCACGTTTTCTCCTGAATATCCTTGTGTCCACCCCTGGAAGCAAATGAAGTGCCGCTCCGCGGCCTTGACGGCTAATTAGCCCAAAACCCCATTCAAGGGTTGAAAAAGGGTATAACACCCAAATATTTCTTATGATTAAATCTAGACTCATTCAGCACGTTTATTGTGTTCAATTAAACGCGCCGTGACAACCTTAACCGAAACATCGCTCCCCGGGAGGCCCCACCGTGAGTTTATTCAACAAACAGCATCTTGTTTCTCAGGCCGATGCATTACCGGGACGAAACACCCCTATGCCCGTAGCGACTTTACACGCTGTAAACGGTCATTCAATGACAAATGTTCCTGATGGAATGGAAATCGCATTGTTCGCTATGGGCTGCTTCTGGGGCGTTGAACGCCTGTTCTGGCAATTGCCCGGCGTCTACAGCACCGCGGCGGGCTATACCGGCGGATACACGCCGAACCCAACCTACCGTGAAGTGTGCTCCGGCGATACCGGCCATGCGGAAGCCGTGCGCGTGGTCTATGACCCGAACGTGATTCGCTACGAGCAGCTGCTGCAGGTCTTTTGGGAAAATCATGACCCGGCCCAGGGGATGCGCCAGGGCAACGACAGCGGCACGCAGTATCGCTCCGCAATCTACCCGCTCACGCCCGAGCAGGACAGCGCCGCCCGCGCCAGCCTGGAACGCTTCCAGCAAGCCATGCATGACGCAGGCGACTCGCGCCAGGTGACGACGGAGATCGCCACCGCAAAACCGTTTTACTATGCAGAAGACGATCATCAGCAGTATCTGCATAAAAACCCGTACGGCTATTGCGGCATCGGCGGGATTGGCGTCTGCCTGCCGCCGCAGCTGGCGTAAGACGGCAGGGTCAGGGATGACCCGCTAGCTCACCGCATCAGGCGTAACCGCGTTTAACCGGTATAGCGTATCGTCCAGCCCCGCTTCCTTTACCGGCGGCGAGAAAAGGAAGCCCTGAAAGCGGGGGACCCCCATTTCAGCCAGCGCGGCGAATTTTTCCTGACTATCTACGCCTTCGGCCACGCAGTCGCACCCCGTCATCTGGCTGAAATAGATAAGCGCTTTTATCAGGCTAGAGTCGGTTTCGCTCGCGGCGAAGGTGTCGATCAGATCTTTATCCAGCTTCAGGCCGTCGAAATGTATTTGTCTTACCGGGAACATCACGTGATCCCGTGAGAAGCAATCATCAAGATACAGCTTGCAGCCGGTTTCTTTCACCCTTGCCATGGTATTAACAATATCTTTGTCCTGCGTGATATCGATATTTTCCGCAAATTCAAAAACCAGCCTGTCGGCCCACGCGGGATTATGCAACAGCTCGAGCGCCTTTTTGGCCATCCCCGGCAGCGCATTGCCTGAAGCAAGCACCGCCGGAATATTAACGGCAAAGTAATATGCCCCTTTATATTTATTGACCGCGCGCACCGCGGCGTTGATGACAATAGCCGTCAGCTTCAGCCAAATATAGCGGCTGCGTAAATTGTGCAGAAAATCGCACGGCATCAGCAGCGTATTGTCACGCTGCCAGCGCAGCAAAATTTCAAATCCTACGGCGCGCCGCTGGCGATCGACAATCGCCTGATAAACGGGGAAAATTTCATTTTTTTCAATCGCTTTCGCGACGTTCTCATCCGTAAAAATCAGCTCGTGATTGACGGACGTCTGCACCGCGAGCGGTGCGTTCTGCTTGCCCGGCGCGCCGTTGACGCAGTGCATGGCGGGCTGCAGCTTCTGCAGCGCCTTTTGCCTGTGAATATAGATTGTTTTGATCGAGATGCCGTCGCGCAGGGATTGCTGCTTAACGGTTAGCCCGCGGAAGAAATAGATTGCCGCATCAAGCTCTCTCTCGGTTAGCCCCTCAAAAATATATCCTTGATGCAATTCTTCCTGAATGGCCACCGGCTCAAGCAGAACGAAATCATCAGAGGAAATACTCTCTTTCCTGTTTTTACAGGGCATGACGTAAATCTGCTTTAATTTTTTCTTATCAATAACGAGAGAGGCAAACATTCTGAATAACCAGCTTGCTGACCCCTGACCGAAAGCAATAACCTCTACACTTGCTTCGCAATTATTGATAATATCAACGGTCTTTTTTAATGCTTCCAGAACATTTCCCACACCGCTGTGAAAGAAAACAAAGAGTCTGGATGCGGAAGCCGTCTGCGATAATATACACTCATCGTTACTGGCCTCTTCTACATCGTAAGACACTCTTTTGATCGCGATATTCTCTTGTTTTAGTAATCCGGCCAGACCTGCAAAAGCAAAATTGCAGCCAGAAATAACGGATACCATATTATGCGTTGAAATCCTGTCCATAACTATTTCCTGTCATGCATGCGTACTAAAGCAATAATGTTGAATGTCATCAAACAATATAAATAATACCCACAAAGGGGTATTTCATAGATTTTTTTATAATCGGAATGTCGCGCGCTTACTCCATCCGGCTAACAAAATGGTAGCAAAACAACTACCATTGCACCATATCTCACCAAACAAAAAGCGCTAATACACAACATTTATTCTCTTCTTTATAATAAAAAGAAATATAAAACCACATAATCCGCAGGGCAAAGCCTGTACAAATTTGCGCTTATTTCCCTCTGTGGTTAACGCAATTTTATCTGGCTGTTAAGAGATGCAGGTTAAGACGAGCACGAAGGTGTAACAAAATGCGCAAATGCGGCATAAAGCTTATATTTCGGTAAAGTCGAGCGTAAGTTTCATTTATTCCGTGTATAATATAATCTAGATTTATAAGTAGAGAAAATACACAAAACACTTCTTTTTAATAAGGCCATTTATGGATATACATGTTTCCATTGATGCACTCCTGCATCGTAGAAACTTTATAAAAAAGAACCTCCGCTTCCATGAAGCGATAAAAGAACACTATGACATCAACGATGCCATCTATAAGAAACAGCCTCTTTTTTATAAAGTCATGCTCCAGGAATCGCGTTTTAATATTGTCCTTTCAATGTGCTGTTTCGTGTTTGGTAACCAGGCGTCATCCGTGTCAGAGATCAAGACGCTGTGCTCACGCTACGGTATTGCCAGCCCTAACAGCGTTATCGCCATCATCACATTATTGAAAACGACGCACCGTATAAAAACCTGGCGCAGCGAAGACGACCGACGAAAAGTGTTAATCGAGCCCACGCAAAAGGGTCTCGATGAACTCAAGCGCTACATGGCCGGCGCGTTTTTACCCGTTAAGCATCTTTTCCCGGACAATAATATTAACGTTGACCTTCTCGATAATGACACCCTGCGGAATAATTTCTTCCGCCGCGCGGCGGAATATCTTTTCCGCGGCGTAACGTTCAAGAAGATATTCCCGGAGGTCGGGTTATTCATCGAAAAGGACGGCGGAAGAATGATTATGCTGTATCTCTATCTCCAGGCGAGACGGCATCTCAATGCGCGCGGGGCCATTATTGAGTATTCAGCAAGCGTGCTGGCAAAAGAATTTTTTGTTTCGCGCATTCACGTTCATCGCATCATTAAATCCGCAGAAGAGGCTGGCTACCTTAAAGATCGCGGTGACGGTACGCTTGACGTTCGCCAGTGCTTTATCGAGCTGGTTGAAAATTACGCGGCGCTCTATTTTGCCTACGTCACCCACTACCTCAATATTCATCCGGTAGAAAGACGACAGCCTCAGCAGGCCGTGCTTCAAAAATAACAATAGCGATCGGGAGACCGATCGCCACTGGCTTATCTTTCGCGCAGCGCTTCTTTCGCTTTGTTAAGCGGTTTCAGCAAATAGTCGAGAATCGTTTTATTACCGGTTTTGATATCCACCGTGGCAATCATCCCCGGGAAAATAGGGAACGTTTTGCCCTGCTTGTTGGTCAGGTGGTTGTCGCTGGTGCGGATATACACGCGGTAATAATAAATATCGCGCTTGACCTCGTCCTGAATCGTATCCGGCGAGATCAGGGTCACTTCGCCGTCCAGCCCGCCGTAGATGGAGTAGTCATAGGCGGTAATTTTCACCAGCGCCCGCTGGCCCGGATGGATAAAGGCGACGTCGCGCGGCGAGATTTTCGCTTCAATGACCATCTGATCGTCCAGCGGCACCAGGGTCATCAGCTTGCCGTTTGGCGGAATGACGCCGCCAACGGTGGTCACGTCGATATCCTTAACGATGCCGCGGACCGGCGCGTTGAAGGTCAGGCGGGTCAACGAATCTTCACGCCCCTTCATCACCGAACGCTGCGCCTCAATTTCCGCGTTGGCTTTCGCCAGCTCTTCCCGGGCGCGGACGTAGTACTGGTTTTGCATCTCGGTCATTTTGTTCTCCAGCTCGTTTTTTTGACGCTGAAGACGCAGCACCTCGACGCTGCTGGCGGCTCCCTGCTTCACCAGCGGCTGGGTCAGAGAGAGCTCGCGCTGAACCAGCGCCGCCCCCTGACGAAGCCCGGCCATCCCTTTTTCGAGGCTGTCGCGGCGAGAGTTATACAGCGCCGTTTCCTGTTTCACTAGCTCTACGTCGTCGTCCAGCTCGGCGGGAAATACCAGCGGCGTGTCGTTCACTTCGGCACTCAGCCGTGCCGCCGTGGCCATCGCCGCGTTGAGGCGCGATTCGCTCTCCAGCACGCTGGACTCCGTCTTGGTGCGATCCAGCTGGGCCAGCTGCTGCCCGCGCTCGACGATATCCCCTTCGTGGACCAGCAGCTTGTGGATGATGCCGCCCTCAAGAGACTGGATCACCTGCTCGTGCGAGGAGGGCACCACCTTGCCGCTGCCGGTGGTCACTTCGTCCAGGTGGAACAGGCTCGCCCAGGCGATAAAGACCGCCAGCAGGGCAAACAGGCTCCACGCCACCAGCGTCGAACGCGGCAGCTTAGGCTCCTGAAGGCGGCTGTTGTAGCGGGTTAAGTCGCTCATGCCGTGGCCTCCTGTTTTGGCTTCATGGTCACCGTGCGCTGCGGCGCGGCCTTCATCGGCGCCATGCCGTGGTCGCGAAGAATGACGTCGCGCGGGCCGTCCATCACGATTTTGCCGTTATCCAGCACGATGATGCGGTCCACCAGCTCAAGGATCGGCAGGCGATGGGTTGCCACCACCAGCGTGCGGTTTTTGCCGAGCCAGCCCTTCATCTGCTGGATAAACTGCTTCTCGCTCACCTCGTCGAGCCACGCCGTCGGCTCATCCAGCAGCAGGATGTTAGGCGAGGTCATCAGCGCGCGCGCCAGCAGCAGCGCCTGACGCTGCCCGCCGGACAGCCCGGCGCCGCCTTCGCTGATCGTATAGTTGAGGCCCATCTTCTGCTTGCGCACAAAGTCCAGCGCACCGCTCACCGTCAGCGCCTGGTGGATCTCCTCATCGGTCGCCAGCGGGTTGCCCATCACGATATTGTCGCGCACCGAGCCAAAGAAGAGCCGCGCCTGCTGGCTCAGGAGCTGCATATCGCGGCGCAGATCGGCCGGGTCAAGATGGTTCAGGGCGATATCGTCGAGCAGGATCGATCCCTGCTGCGGCTCCTGCATGCCGGCCAACAGCTGCAGCAGGGTGCTTTTGCCGGAGCCGTTACGCCCCAGCACCGCGATGCGCTCCCCGGCTTTGATATTCAGGCGGGCAATATTGAGCACGTTCAGCTTCTCTTCGTCATCGTAGTAAAACCCGACGTCCTCCAGCGCGTAGCGGCCGTACAGGTGCGATTTATGCACCTTTTTGCCGTGCTGCGGGTCGTCAATCGGGCGCTGCATCAGATCGTCCAGCCCCTTGCGCGCCACCTTCGCCGACTGCCAGCGCGACAGCACGCCGGAGATTTGCGCCAGCGGCGCGATGGTGCGCGAGGCCAGAATCGAGGTTCCCACCAGCGCGCCGGTGGTCATGTCGCCGCTGATGACCAGATAGCAGCCGACCAGCAGCACCACCGCGTAGACGATGGACTGCACTTCCTGGGTCCAGGTCAGCAGCATGCCGGTCAGCCAGCGCTGCTTCATCCCCACGCTTGCCGCCACGTCGTTGGTGTTGTTCCACTGGTTCTGAAAACGCTGCTCCGCGCGCATCAGCTTGATGTCCTCGATGCCCTGCACCGCTTCCACCAGCGTGGCGTTGCGGATGGCGGACTCGCGCATCCCTTCGCTGGAGAGCCGTCCGAGCGGGCGCTGCACCAGCAGGCCGGGGATCAGCAGCAGCGGCACCGCCAGCAGCACTACCAGCACCAGCGGGCCGCCGATCATCCACAGGATAAAGACGAACAGCAGGAAGAACGGCACGTCGGAAATCGCCGCGATGGTGGTGGAGGTGATCAGCTCGCGCACCGACTCCAGCTCGCGGATCTGGGCGATAAACGACCCGGTCGACTTCGAGCGCGCGCCGTTTTTAATGCGTAACGCGTGGGCAAACACGCGCTCGGAGATGCGCAGGTCGGCGCGCTTGCCGATGACGTCGGAGATGTGCACCCGCAGCATGCGCATGATGAACTCAAACAGGATCGCCACCATTACGCCGCCGAACAGCACCCACAGGGTCGCCTCTGACTGCGAGGGCACCACGCGGTCATACACCTGCATGGAGAAAATCATTCCGGAAAGCGCCAGCACGTTGGCGACCAGCGCCACCAGCATGATGTCGCTATAGCGCCGCCAGTCCTTGAGCGCCAGCTGCCAGAACCAGTTTTTCTCGTAAGGCTTGATGTAATCGTCAACGCGCGCGTCCGGCGTGGACTCCAGCGGACGGAGCACCAGCAGCGCCTTCAGGCGCGTGCCCAGCTCTTCGCGCGTAAGCACCGTTTCAAGCCCGCCGTCGCCGCTGAACTGCAGGCTGACGTTGCCGTCGTTGTCCATGCGGTTGATCACCGCGATTTGTCCGCCGGTAAATTCGGCCACCAGCGGCAGCCGCCACGGGTCGAGAAGCGTGGAGTCCGCCGGAGCCAGCCGCATGCCCAGCCCAAGCTGGCGCGCCATATCCTCCAGCACCTGCTGGCGCGGGGAGTGGCTTTCGTGATTGATCGTCACCCGGACGTGCTCCGTGGAGAAGTCCAGACGATAGTGCCGTGCGACGATGATCATGGCCTGAAGCCACGGCTCATAGAGCGGATGAGTTTTCATAATGCTACGTCCTGTCCAGCGCGTTATTCACGCACTGAAATGATATCCTTTTCGAATGGTTAGAAACTGAACAGTTCCTTAACGCAACCGAAAATTTACCATATTGTTTATAGGGTTACTGTAAGTGTTGTAAAGAACGGCAAAGTGCCGCGGAGGTTGCCCTCCGCGGCCTGTGGACTAGACCACCAGCAGCTGATGGTTAGCCAGCAGCGTTGCCAGATCCGTTTGCACCCCGTTCAGCGTGACCACGGTGGTTGGGTCAAAGCTGCTGCCCGTTCCGTCGCGGTCAATCTGAATCTCGGTGTTACTGCCGTTTTGCACCACGCGGATATAGTCGCTGAGATTGCCCGCGCCGCTGTCCAGCGTAGCCACCCCGTTGACGTAGCTGGCCGACCCGTTACCGGTATAGCCGCTGCCCGTCAGCAGATCGCGCAGGTCAATGCGGTCGGTATCCGCGGTCCCTTCCCAGGTGCCGACGGTAAAGCCATTGACCACGTCGCTGCCGTTGCCGCCGGTGGCGTCGGAAGCATCGATCAGCTTGTAGAGCAGCGTGTCGTGGCCGCCGCTGCCGATGTTGAAGATGTCGTTGCCGCCGCGCCCCTCGAACTGGTTATCCCCGCTGTTGCCGGTAATTACGTCGTCGTGGTTTGAGCCTGCCACCCCTTCAATATTCACCAGCGTCGCGGTGTTGAAGCCGGTGTTTTGCGCCGTCGTCAGCCCCAGGTTCACCGTCACGCCCGTTCCGGCGTTAATGTAATCCACTACGTCCATACCGCCGGTGCTGCTCCAGGTGTCGTGCTCCGAGGTCGTCGTCCAGCCGCCGGAGCCGCTGTAGGTATAGGTGCCTGCTTCCGCGACGAAGGTGTCGTTATAGCCGGTCCCGACGATCGTCCCGCTGTGGCCGCCGGTGGCGGCTTCGGCGGTCAGCACGTAGCCTTCCTTACCGTTGCCCGCTTCCAGCCCGTCCCAGGTGACGTTGCTCGCGACGCCGTTGGTCGCGCGCACCAGCACCGCGTGGTAGGTCTCGTTGGCGTCCAGGCCGTAGAAGCTGATCAGCGACGAGGAGTCGTTGATGCCCATCCCCGACTGCGCGTTAAGGATCTGGCTGGCCACCAGCTTGCCCGCGGAGTTGTACAGCTGAACGGTGTTGCCAAAGAAGGCGTTGATCCCTTCGTTGTCGACAATCTTCAGGTGCATCGCCGTACCCGGCTTAACTGTGTTGGTGTTGCGCTCCAGGATCACGCTGCCGTTCTGGCGGAAGATCAGCAGATCCTGCGCGCCGTCCCAGTCGTAGTCGAGCCGCGCCGCGCCGGACACCTGCGTGGAGGTGGCGGTGCTGAACTTCGAGGCCGTGAAGGTCGCCGAGCCCGCGATGCCATCGTTGGTGTAGAGCCAGGACTGACCGCCGTTGGCCAGCTTGATGATGTCCATGTTGCCGTCCATGTTCCAGTCCACCGCCACGCTGACGTTGCCGACGAACTTGTCCGTGGTCGCCGTACCCACCGCGGTGCCCGCCAGCAGGTTGCCGGTGCCGTCGTTCAGCATCAGCACGCCGCCAGTGTTGGTGCCGCTGGAGGTGCGGTACATGCTCATGTACAGATCCATGTAGCCATCGCCGTTGAAGTCGCCCCAGGTCATGCTGACGGCGTTGCTCGCCGCGCCGGAGCCGGTGGCGCTGTACATGGTGTTGATGAAGTTCTGCCCCCAGGTAAACGAGCCGTCCCCCTGGTTGAACATCGTCGACAGCGCGAAGTTGTTGCCGCCGTTGGTGGTGTGCTGGGCAATATCCACCTTACCGTCGTTGTTTAAGTCGACGCCGGAGACTTCAATCAGGCTGTTGTAGTTCCCCACCTTCGAGCCGGACACAAAGGTGCCGTAGGTTCCGGCCTTCGAGCTGCCGACCAGCGTGCCGTTGTTGTTCAGCATAAAGGTGCTGGAGTCCGGGCCGCCCGCATCGCCCACCACAAAGTCCGTGTAGCCGTCACCCTGAATATCAATCGCCACCACCGCGCCGTACCAGACCAGCGCGCCAAAGCCGCTGAGCGCCGTCGAGGTATAGGTGCCGTCGCCGTTGTTAATCAGCTGCTGCATATAGTTGTAGTTGGTGCTTTCGGCCAGGATATCGTTCAGGCCGTCGCGGTTGATATCCGCGTACGTGCCGGAGGTATAGTTCCCCGTCATCGTAAAGTTGCTGCCCACCGTCCACGAGCTGCGGCTGTCGGCATTTGCCGAAGCAATCTGCTGGTTCGCCGTCACCGTCCACAGGCCGTCCGAATCCAGCATATAGCCCGCGGCGTTCGCCGTGGTCGCGCTGGTCGTTGTAAAGCCCACCGTGACCGACTCCTCGTTACCAATCACGATGCTGCCCGTGGTGGTGCCGGTCGTATTGCCGTTGCCCGCGCTGCTCTTCACCTGCGCCGTTACGTCATAGCTCTTCACGGTCAGCGCGTCGCCGTCCGGGATTTGCAGATACCAGGTGTTGTGGTCCGGGTCGACCACCACCGCGCCGCCCGCTTCGGAGGTGTAGGTTTTACCGTTAACGGTAACGACCAGATATTCCCCGTTGGTCAGCGCTGCCGACACGGTGCCGTTCAGAATTGGCGTCGTGTCAGGCGTCGTCAGGGCGGCAATGGTCGCCGTGGTGGTTGGGATGCTGGTATCGACCTTCAGAACAAAATCGTCCGAGTCGGTGTAGTTCCCCGCCACGTCGGTGATCCGCAGCACGTAGGTGTGGTTACCGTCGTGCAGGCCGCTGTCCTGGAAGTACCAGCTGGTCGCGCCGTTCATGGTGACCTGGCCCAGCAGGACGCCGTCGCGATAAAGCTGCGCAATCTCACCGGTCGCCAGCCCCTGGTTCAGGGTGCCGCTGATGAGCGGCGTGGTGTCGTCCGTCGAGACGTTTTCACCAAAGACCCCGGTACGCTCGCCGTCGTTATCGGTATAGCTGACGATCGTGCCCTTCGTCACCGGCGGGGTGGTGTCTACCGTCACCACCTGCTGCGCGGTGGAGCCGACGTTGCCCGCCTGGTCGATGATGCGTACCTGATAGGTGTAATCATTGTCGGTCAGCGTGCGGGTATCGGTGTAGGTCCACTGGGTATGGTTCACCGTGACGTCAATCCACGTCGCGCCGCCGTCCAGGCTGATCTGCACCCGTTCGTCGCCCGCCAGCTCGTTACCGAGCGTGCCGCGCACGGTCAGCGAGGTATCGTTAGTAATGAAGTCGCTGCCGGACTGCCCGGTATCGTCGCTAATGGCGTCAATGGTGATGCCGTACTGCGGCGCCCTGGTGTCCACGGTGACCGTCTGCGAGGTGGTTGCCCCGACGTTGCCCGCCTGATCCACCACGCGTACCTGATAGTCGTGCTCCCCGTCGGCAAGCGTGCGCGTGTCGGTGTAGCTCCAGCTCGTGCCGTTCACCTTCGCATAAACCCAGGTCGCGCCGCCGTCGAGGCTAACCTGTACGTACTCGTTGTTGCCCAGCGCCGCGCCGAGCGTGCCGTTCAGCGTGTACGAGGTTTGGCTGGTCAGGAAGTCGTTGTCGTCAAAACCGGTATCAACGGTGATGTTATCCACGGTCACGGTGATCGCCGCGTCCGGCGCAACGGTATCCACCGTCACCTGCTGGTGCGCAGATTCGCCCACGTTGCCGGCCGCATCAATCACGCGCACCCAGTAGTCGTAGGTCTGGTTACCCAGCGTACGACCATCGACGTAGTACCAGGTCTTGCCGACCACGATGACGTTCTGCCAGGTGCTGCCGCCGTCAAGGCTGATCTGCACGCCTTCGCCGTCGGCCAGCGTCGCGCCGAGGGAGCCGTGCAGCGTCAGCGAGGTGTCGTTGGTCACGAAGTCGCTGTTGCTCAGGCCCGTATCGTCGCTGATGCTGTCGATAGAGACGGTTTTGCTGGCGTCCGGCGCAACGGTATCGATGGTCACCACCTGATTAGCGGTGGCGCTGACGTTGCCCGCGTCGTCGATCACGCGCAGCTGGTAGTTGTAGTCGCCGTCGGCCAGCGTGCGGCCATCGACGTAGGTCCAGGTCAGCCCGCTGACGTTGACGTCAATCCAGGTCGTCCCGCCGTCAATGCTGATCTGCGCGTGATCGCCGCGCCCCAGCGCCGCGCCGAGCGTGCCGTTCAGCGTGATCTGGTTATCGCTGGTGATGAAGTCGCTGCCGGACAGCCCGGTATCCTGCGTGACGGCATCCACGGTGATGGTGGTTGCCGCAGGCGCGGTCAGATCGAGCACCACGTCCTGGCTGTCGGTCGCGCCAACGTTGCCCGCGTTATCAATCACGCGGACCTGATACTGGTACGTACCGTCGGTTAAGGTGCGGCCGTCGGCGTAACGCCAGGTGGTGCCAGTCACCGTCAGGTCAATCCAGGTCGCGCCGCCGTCGAGGCTGATCTGCGCCTTCTCGTTGTTGCCGAGCTGCGCCGTCAGCGAGCCGTTAATCACCACGTTTTTGTCGCCGGTGATGAAATCGCTCGCGCTCAGGCCGGTGTCGTTTTGCAGCGAGTCGATGCTGATGCCCATCGACGGCGGGGTCAAATCGACCGTGACCGTATGGTCCGCGCTCGCGCCGTTGCCGATCGCGTTGCTGACCTGGGCGTTAATCACGTAAGCGCCGCCGTCCGCGAGCGCCGTCACGTCCGCGCTGCCAACGGTATAGCTCCAGCTGCCGTCGCTCTGTACGGTCGTGGTGTAGGTTTTGCCGTTCAGCGTAATGGTCACCGTCTGGCCCGCTGGCGCGCTGGTCGTACCGCTGACGACCAGCGGCGTGCCGTGCTCCGCGGCATTCACGATGTCGTCCTGCGCAAAGGTATTGATAGCAATCGTCGGCACGTCGCCGCTCAGCGTGACGTCGTGCGTCGCGCTGCCCGGGTTGCCTGCCTTATCGGCCACCGATGCGGTAATCGTGTATTTACCGTCGGTCAGCCCCACCAGATCGTGCCCTTCCACGAAGACCGACCACGTGCCGTCCGCGCCAACGGTGGCCTGGTAGCTGTGGCCGTTAAAGGTCACGATCACCGTTTGCCCCTGCTCGGCGGTGGTGGTCCCGCTGACGGTTTGTCCCGCCTGCTGTTCCGCGTTGTTGACGATATTGTCGTCCGCCACCGTATTGATGGTGACGGTTGGCGCGACGGTATCTACCGTCAGGGTGTGCGAGGCGCTGCCGCCGTTGCCCGCCCTGTCGTTAACCGAGGCGGTTACGGTGAGCGCGCCCTGGCTCAGGGAGGCGAGATCGGCCGCCGGAACGTCCAGCGTCCAGGTGCCGTCGGCCTTCACCAGCGCGGTGTAGGTTTTGCCGCCGAGGGTGACGGTGACCGTCTGCCCGGCCTCCGCGCTGCTCGAACCGTGCACGGTCAGCGGCTGCTGTGCTTCCGCCGCGTTGAGCATATCGTCGCCGGAGATCGCCGCGATGCTGACCACCGGCGGGGTGGCGTCCACGCTGACGCCGTGCGTCGCCGACGCGCTGTTGCCCGCGCTGTCCTGCGCCGACGCGGTGACCTGATAGCTTGAGCCGTCCGCCAGGGCACCCACGTCCGCTGCCGGAACCGTCGTGCTCCAGGAACCGTCGCTCTGCACCGTCGCCGTGTAGGACTTGCCGTTCAGCATCACCGTCACCTTCGTGCCGCTGGCGAACTGGGCGCTGGAACCGCTGATGACCAGCGAGCTGCCCGCTTCGGCGGCGTTAATCACGTCGTCGCCGCTAATGGTGTTAACGGTCAGCGCAACCGCGGCGGTATTGACCATCACGTCGTGGGTCTGGGTGCTGCTGTTGCCCGCGCCGTCGGTGATGGTCGCGCTGATGGTCACTTTACCGTCCGCCAGGGCCGAGATGACGCTGGCCGGAACGCCCACGCTCCAGCTGCCGCTGGCGTCAACGGTGGTGGTGTACTGCTTGCCGCCAATCGTAACGACCAGCTTATCGCCCGCGGATGCGCCGGTGGCGGTGCCGCTCACGATCTGCGCCTGCCCGTGCTCCACGCCGTTGATGACGTCGTCACCCGCCACGGCGTTGAAGCTGATGGTTGGCGGCGTGGTGTCAAGGGTGATGGCCTTACTGGCGCTGCCCGGGTTGCCCGCCGCGTCGCTGACGCTCACCTGCACGGTGTAGCCGCTGTCGGCCAGCGCCGCCAGGTCGTCCGCCGGAACGTCAACGCGCCACGCGCCGCCCTGCCCGACCTGCGCGGTGTACGATTTGCCGCCCAGGGTCACGGTGACCGTCTGGCCCACTTCCGCGGTGGTGGTACCGGCGATCGCTACGCCCGCCGCCGCTTCGTCGCGGTTGATGGTGTTGTCCGCCGCAATGACGTCAATCGTCACCGTTGGCGCCGTCGCGTCCACGCTGTACTCGCGGCCTGCGGACGCACCGTTGCCGTTGACGTTGGTCACGCTCACCTGCACGCTGGCGTCGCCGTCCTTCAGCCCCGCCAGATCCGCCGACGGCACGGTGGCCGTCCACTTGCCGTCCGCGTCGACCTTCGCGGTGTAAGTCTTGCCGCCGAAGGTAATGGTAACGGTCTGATCCTCTTCCACGTTGGTGGTGAGACCGGACAGCACCAGATCCGCGCCTTTTTCCGCCGCGTTGATCACGTCGTCGGTGGCGATGGCGTTAATGCTGATGGCGACCGCCGCCAGATCCACCGTCACGTCGTGGCTGATGGTGACCGGGTTGCCCGCGGTGCTCTGGCCCGCCACGGTAATCGTCAGGTTACCCGCCGCCAGCGCGCCCACGTCCGCAGACGGAACCGCCGCGCTCCAGGTGCCGTTCGCCAGCACGGTCGCCGCATAGGTTTTGCCGTTGACGGTCACGGTCAGGGCGGTGCCCGCCGTCAGGCCGTCGCTGCTGCCGGTAACGATCAGGTTCTGCCCGTGCTCGATGCTGTTGATCACGTCGTCGCCCGCAACCACGTCCACGCGCAGGCCCGGCAGGTTGGCGTCGATGGTGATGTCGCGCTCGCCGCTGCCGGTGTTGCCGTGGCCGTTAGTCACGCTCGCGGTCACGGTCAGATCGCCGTTGCCGAGCGCCTTCAGCACGTCAGCCGGAACGTTCACCGTCCAGGTCAGATCGCTCTGCACAACGGCGGTGTAGGTGTTGCCGCCGATCTTCACGGTCACGGTGTTGCCCGCTTCCGCGTGGGCGACCTTGCCGCTGATGCTTTGATCCACCGCCACCTCGGCGGCGTTGATGATGTTATCCGTGGCGATGGCATTGATCGTCACGGTCGGCAGGGCGGTATCCACCTGCAGGTTCGCGGTGCTGCTGATGCCGTTGCCCACGCCGTTGGTCGCCGCCGCGCTCAGGGTGTAGTTCGCCTCGCCCAGCGCCGCCAGATCCGCCGCCGGCACCGTCAGGCTCCAGCTGCCGTCCGCCGCCGTGGTGGCGGTGTAGTGCTTGCCGTTCAGGGTCACGGTGACGGTGGTGCCCGCGCTCAGGTTGGCGCTGGTGCCGCTCACGCTCAGATCCTGACCTTTTTCCACCGCGTTCAGCACGTTATCGCCGGAAATCGCGTCGAAGTTCAGCGACGGCAGGCCGGTCTCCACGGTCACGTCGTGCGTGCCGCTGCCGGTGTTGCCCGCCGCGTCGGTCACGCTGACGCTGACCGTCACCTTGCCGTCAGAAAGCGCGGAAATCACGCTCGCCGGCACGCCGACGCTCCAGTTACCCGCCGCGTCCAGCACGGTGGTGTAGTCCTTGCCGCCAATGCTCACGGTGACCTTATCACCCGCCGCCGCGCCGGTCGCCGAGCCGCTGATAATCTGCGCCTGGCCGTGCTCGGTGGCGTTGATCACGTCGTCTTCCGCGATGGTGTTGATGGTCACCACCGGAACGGTCACGTCCACCGTGACGTTATGGTTAGCCGAGGCCGGGTTGCCCGCCTTGTCAGAAACGGAGGCGGTGATCGTCGCCGTGCCGTCCGCCAGCGCGCCGACGTCCGCCGCCGGAACGTCCAGCGTCCAGGCCCCGTCCGCGCCCACCTTCGCGGTGTAGGTTTTGCCGTTCAGGGTCACGGTCACCGTCTGGCCCGCTTCGGCCGTGCTGGTGCCGCTGATGGTCAGATCCGCTTTCGCTTCCGCCGCGTTGAGCACGTCGTCTCCGGCAACGGTGTGGATTGTCACAACGGGTGCGGTCGCATCCACGCTGTACTCGCGTCCTGCGGAGGCGCCGTTGCCGTTCACGTTGGTCACGCTCACCTGCACGCTGGCGTCGCCGTCCTTCAGCCCCGCCAGATCCGCCGACGGCACGGTGACCGTCCACCTGTCGTTCGCGTCGACCTTCGCGGTATAAATCTTACCGCCCATGCTCACGGTCACGGTCTGGCCCGCCTCGACGTTAAGCGTCGTGCCGGACAGCACCAGATCCGCGCCTTTTTCCGCGGCGTTGATCACGTCGTCGGTGGCGATGGCGTCGATGCTGATGGCAACCGTCGCCAGATCCACCGTCACGTCGTGGGTGATGGTAATCGGGTTACCCGCCGCACTGTCGCCGGAGACGGTGATTTTTACCGTGCCTTCAGCCCACGCGCCCACGTCCGCAGACGGAACCGCCGCACGCCAGGTGCCGTCCGCGAGGACGGTCGCCGGATAGGTTTTGCCGTTGACGGTCACGGTCAGGGCGGTGCCCGCCGTCAGGCCGTCGCTGCTGCCGGTGATAATCAGGTTCTGCCCGTGCTCGATGCTATTAATTACGTCATCGCCCGCTACGGTGTCCACGCGCAGGCCCGGCAGGTTGGCGTCGATGGTGATGTCGCGCTCGCCGCTGCCGGTGTTGCCGTGGCCGTTGGTGACCGTCGCAACGATCGACAGGCTGCCGTTGCCCAGCGCCTTAAGATCGTCCGCGGAGACGTCAACCTTCCAGGTCAGATCGCTCTGCACGGTGGTGGTGTAGGTATTGCCGCCGATCTTCACGGTCACGGTGTTGCCCGCTTCCGCGTGGGCAACCCTGCCGCTGACGGTCTGATCCACCGCCACCTCGGCGGCGTTGATCACGTTGTCGCCCGCCACGGTGCTGATGGTCACGGTCGGCAGGGCGGTATCCACCTGCAGGTTCGCGGTATTGCTGATGCCGTTGCCGACGCCGTTGGTCGCCGCCGCGCTCAGGGTGTAGTTCGCCTCGCCCAGCGCCGCCAGATCCGCCGCCGGCACCGTCAGGCTCCAGCTGCCGTCCGCCGCCGTGGTGGCGGTGTACTGCTTGCCGTTCAGGGTCACGGTGACCGTGGTGCCCGCGCTCAGGTTGGCGCTGGTGCCGCTCACGCTCAGATCCTGACCTTTTTCCACCGCGTTCAGCACGTTATCGCCGGAAATCGCGTCGAAGTTCAGCGACGGCAGGCCGGTCTCCACGGTCACGTCGTGCGTGCCGCTGCCGGTGTTGCCCGCCGCGTCGGTCACGCTGACGCTGACCGTCACCTTGCCGTCAGAAAGCGCGGAAATCACGCTCGCCGGCACGCCGACGCTCCAGTTACCCGCCGCGTCCAGCACGGTGGTGTAGTCCTTGCCGCCAATGCTCACGGTGACCTTATCACCCGCCGCCGCGCCGGTCGCCGAGCCGCTGATAATCTGCGCCTGGCCGTGCTCGGTGGCGTTGATCACGTCGTCTTCCGCGATGGTGTTGATGGTCACCACCGGAACGGTCACGTCCACCGTGACGTTATGGTTAGCCGAGGCCGGGTTGCCCGCCTTGTCAGAAACGGAGGCGGTGATCGTCGCCGTGCCGTCCGCCAGCGCGCCGACGTCCGCCGCCGGAACGTCCAGCGTCCAGGCCCCGTCCGCGCCCACCTTCGCGGTGTAGGTTTTGCCGTTCAGGGTCACGGTCACCGTCTGGCCCGCTTCGGCCGTGCTGGTGCCGCTGATGGTCAGCGCGGCTTTCGCTTCCGCCGCGTTGAGCACGTCGTCCCCGGCGATCGTGCCGATGGTGACGGACGGCGCGGTTGCGTCCACGCTGTACTCGCGGCCCGCGGAGGCGCCGTTGCCGTTCACGTTACTCACGCTTACCTGCACGCTGGCGTCGCCGTCCTTCAGGCCGGTCAGATCCGCCGACGGCACGGTGGTGCTCCACTTGCCGTCCGCATCCACCTTCGCGGTGTAGGTTTTCCCGCCAAAGACGATGGTGACGGTCTGATTCTCTTCCACCTGCGCGGTGGTGCCGGACAGCACCAGATCCGCGCCTTTTTCCGCGGCGTTGATCACGTCGTCAGAGGTGATGGCGTCGATGCTGATGGCGACCGCCGCCAGATCCACCGTCACGTCGTGGCTGATGGTGACCGGGTTGCCCGCGGTGCTCTGGCCCGCCACGGTAATCGTCACGCTGCCCGCCGCCAGCGCGCCCACGTCCGCAGACGGAACCGCCGCACTCCAGGTGCCGTCCGCCAGCACGGTCGCCGGGTAGGTTTTGCCGTTGACGGTGACGGTCAGCGCCGTGCCCGCCGTCAGGCCGTCGCTGCTGCCGGTAATGATCAGGTTTTGCCCGTGCTCGATGCTGTTGATCACGTCGTCGCCCGCCACCACGTCCACGCGCAGGCCCGGCAGGTTGGCGTCAATGGTAATGTCACGATCCGCCGAGCCGGTGTTGTTCACGCCGTTGGTGACGCTCGCGGTGACGGTCAGATCGCCGTTGCCCAGCGCCTTGAGGTCGTCCGCGGAGACGTCCACCTTCCAGGTCAGATCGCTCTGCACGGTGGTGGTATAGGTTTTGCCGCCCACGGTCACCGTTACGGTGTTGCCCGCTTCGGCGTTGATGACCTTGCCGCTGATGGTCTGGCCCGCGCCGACTTCGCCCGCGTTGATCACGTCATCCGTGGCGATGGCGTTGATGGTCACGCCAGGCAGCACGGACTCCACGGTCACGGTATGCGACGCGCTGCCGCTGTTGCCCACCGCGTCGGTCGCCGTGGCGGTAATCGCGTAGAGCGCTTCGCCCAGGCCGGAAACCTGGTCGGCCGGTACGGTGGTGGTCCACTTGCCGCTGCCGTCCACCGTCGCGCTGTAGGCTTTGCCGTTCAGCATCACCGTGACGACGGCGCCCGACGCAAGGCCGGTCGCCGTGCCGCTAATGACCAGATCCTGCGTCTTCTCAACGCTGTTGATCACGTCGTCACCGGAGACGGCGTCGATGGTCAGCACCGGGGCGGTCAGGTTCACGTTGATGTCGTGCGTTTCGCTGTCGCTGTTCCCCGCCCTGTCGGTGACGGAGGCGGTGATGGTGTAATCCCCGGCGACCAGCGCGCCAACGTCGGCAGCCGGTACCCCGATGGTCCACTTGCCCGCCGCGTCCAGCGTCGCGGTATAGGATTTATTGTTGAGGGTCACGGTCACCACGTCGCCCGCCTGTGCGCCGGTGGCGCTGCCGCTAACGGTCAGCGCCTGGCCGTGCTCAACGCTGTTGATCACGTCATCGTCGGAGACGCGGTTGATGGTGAGCTGCGGCACGGTAGTGTCCACCAGCACGTCGCGCGCGGTGGAGGCCGGGTTGCCCGCCTTGTCCGCCACCGATGCCCCGATGGTGTAGCTGCCGTCCGCCAGCGCGCCGACGTCCGCCGCCGGGACGTCCAGCGTCCAGCTGCCGTCCGCGCCCACGGTCGTGGTCCAGGATTTGCTGCCAAGGGTGACGGTCACCGTCTGGCCCGCTTCGGCATTGCTGGTGCCGTGAATGGTGAGATCGGACTGCGCTTCCTGCGCGTTGACAATATTGTTATCGCTGACGATATCAATCACCACGGACGGCGCGGTGGCGTCCACGCTGTACTCGCGGCCCGCCGAGGCGCTGTTGCCGTTCACGTTGCTCACGCTCACCTGCACGCTGGCGTCGCCGTCCTTCAGACCCGCCAGATCCGCCGACGGCACGGTAGTCGTCCACTTGCCTTCCGCGTCCACCTTCGCGGTGTAGGTTTTCCCGCCGAAGGTGATGGTAACGGTCTGGTTTTCTTCCACGTTGGCGGTGAGGCCCGAAAGCACCAGGTCCGCGCCTTTCTCCGCCGCGTTGATTACGTCGTCGGTTGCGATGGCGTTCACGCTGATGGCCACGTCGGCCAGATCGACGGTCACGCCGTGGCCGATAGAGACCGGATTGCCCGCGCTGCTCTGGCCTTCAACGGTAATGACCAGCTTGCCCGCCGCCAGCGCGCCCACGTCCGCAGCCGGAACCGCCGCGACCCAGGTACCGTCCGCCAGCACGGTCGCCGCATAGGTTTTGCCGCTAACGGTGACGGTCAGCGCCGTGCCCGCCGTCAGGCCGTCGCTGCTGCCGGTGATAATCAGGTTCTGCCCGTGCTCGATGCTGTTGATCACGTCGTCGCCCGCCACGGTATCCACGCGCAGGCCCGGCAGGTTAGCGTCGATGGTGATATCGCGATCGCCGCTGCCGGCGTTGCCGTGGCCGTTGGTCACGCTCGCGGTGACGGTCAGGTCGCCGTTGCCCAGCGCCTTGAGGTCGTCCGCGGAGACGTCAACCTTCCAGGTCAGATCGCTCTGCACGGTGGTGGTGTAGGTGTTGCCGCCAAGGGTGACCGTCACGGTGTTGCCCGCTTCGGCGTTTGCTACCTTGCCGCTGATGGTCTGGCCCGCCGCCAGCTCCTGGGCGTTGATCACGTCGTCGGTAGCAATGGCGTTGATGGTGACGACCGGCAGGGCGCTGTCCACCTGCACATGATGCGCGGCGCTGGTGCTGTTGCCCGCCTCGTCGGTCACGGAGGCGCTCACGGTGTAGTTCGCTTCGCCAAGCCCGCCGACGGCGGAGGCCGGAACGGTCACGCTCCAGCTGCCGTCGGCCGCCGTGGTGGCGGTGTAGTTAATGCCGTTCAGGGTTACCGTCACGGTGATGCCCTGCGGCTGGTTGCTGGTGCCGGAAAGCACCAGGTCGGCCCCTTTTTCCAGGGCGTTAATCACGTCATCACCGGCGATGGTGTTGATGGCGAGCGTCGGCGCGGTCAGGGCGACGCCGAGATCGTGCTGTGCGCTGCCGCTGTTGCCCGCCCTGTCCGTCACCGTCGCGGTCAGGGTGTAGTCGGTATTGGCCAGCGCCCCGACGTCCGCGGCCGGAACGCCCACGCTCCAGCTGCCCGCCGCGTCGAGAATGGCGGTGTAGTCTTTACCGTTCAGGTTCACGGTCACCACGTCGCCCGCCTGCGCGCCCGTCACCTTCCCGGAAACGATCAGCGCCTGGCCGTGCTCGGCAAGGTTAATCACGTCGTCTTCCGCGAGGGTATCGAAGGTGATTTTCGGCACGGTGGTGTCCACCAGCACCGAGGCATTGGCGCTGGCCGGGTTGCCCGCCTTGTCGGAAACGGAGGCGGTAATGGCCGCATTGCCGTCGGCGATGCCCGCCATATCCGCCGCCGGAACGTTCAGCGACCAGGTGCCGTCCGCCTGCACCTGCGCGGTGTACTGCTTGCCGTTGAAGGCAACGGTGACGGTTTGTCCCGCCTGCGCGCTGGAGGTGCCGCTCAGGATCAGATCGGCCCCGGCCTCCGCGGCGTTCAGCATGTTGTCGCCGCTGACGGTATCAATGGTAACCGCTGGCGCGGTCGCGTCCACGCTGTACTCGCGGCCCGCGGATGCGCCGTTGCCGTTCACGTTGCTCACGCTCACCTGCACGCTGGCGTCGCCGTCCTTCAGACCCGCCAGATCCGCCGACGGCACGGTAGTCGTCCACTTGCCTTCCGCGTCCACCTTCGCGGTGTAGGTTTTCCCGCCGAAGGTCACGCTTACGGTCTGCCCCGCTTCCACGTTCGCCGTGGTGCCGGACAGCACCAGATTCTGGCCTTTTTCCGCCGCGTTGATCGCGTCGTCGGTGGCGATGGCGTCAATGCTAATCGCGACCGGCGCCAGGTCGACGTCGACGATGGTACCGATGTTCACCGGGTTCTGGGCGCTGTCCTGGGCGCTGGCGGTAATCGTCAGCTTGCCGTCGGCCCACTGGCCCACGTCCGCCGCCGGAATTGCCGCCTGCCAGGTGCCGTCCGCCAGCACGGTGGCCGGGTAGCCTTTGCCGTTCACGTTGACGGTGACGATGCTGCCCGCCGCCAGATCGGTGCTGGAACCGGAGATAATCAGGTTCTGGCCGTGCTCGATGATGTTGATCACGTCATCGCCCGCCACGGTGTCGAAGCGCAGGCCCGGCAGCTGGACGTCAATGGTGATATCCAGCGTGGAGGAACCGGTATTGCCGTGGGCGTTGGTGACGCTCGCCGTCACGGTCAGCTCGCCGTTGCCCAGCGCGGTAAGCTGTGCTTGAGTCAGCGGCAGGCTCCAGGTGAGATCGCTCTGCACCACGGCGGTGTAGGTTTTGCCGCCGAGCGTCACGGTGACCGTATCGCCCGCCGCCGCGTTGCTGACCTTCCCGGTCAGCGCCTGGCCCGCGGCCACTTCCGCCGCGTTGACGATGTTGTCGCCCGCCAGGGTGTTAATGGTCACTACCGGCAGGGAGCTGTCCACCAGCACGTCGTGGCTGGCAGAGGCGGTATTGCCGACGCTGTCCGTGACGCTGGCGGTAACGGTATAGTTCGCTTCGCCCAGCGCGCCCACGGCGGAGGCCGGCACGTTGACGCTCCAGCTGCCGTCAGCCGCCGTGGTGGCGGTGTAGTGGATGCCGTTCAGGGTGAGCGTAACGGTCGTGCCCTGCGGCTGGTTGCTGGTGCCGGAGAGGCGCAGATCGGCCCCTTTTTCGCTGGCGTTAATCACGTCATCCGCGGCCAGCGTGTCGATAGCAATGACTGGCGTAGAGGTGTTCACCACCACGTCCAGCGAGCCGCTGCCGGTGTTGCCCGATTTATCGGTCACGGTGACGCTGACCGGCCAGGTGCCGTCCGCCAGCCCCTGCACGACGGACGCAGGCAGGCCCAGGCTCCAGCGGCCCGCCGCGTCGACCACCGTGGTGTAGTCCACGTTATTGATGGTAATCGTGACGCGATCGCCCGCGTCCGCGCCGGTGACGGAGCCGCTCAGGATCTGCGCCTGCGAATGGGCGATGTGGTTGATGGTGTTGGTGCTGGTGACGAAATCATCGATCGTCACCAGCGGCACGGTGGCGTCCACCAGCCCGATGCGGTCGACGCTGCTGCCGTTGCCCGCCACGTCGCTAACGCTGGCGGTCACCGTTACCTTGCCGTCGGCCAGCGCGCCCACGTCGGCCGCCGGCACGTCCAGCTGCCAGGTTCCGCCGCTTTGCACCGTCGTCGTGTACTGCTTGCCGTTGAGGGTCACGGTGACGGTCTGGCCCACTTCGGCAGTGGTGGTTCCGCTCACCGTGAGCGGCTGCTGCGCTTCGGCGGCGTTAATGATGTTGTCGGACGTCAGGTTGTCGAGGGTGATGGCCGGCGGCTGGGTATCTACCACAACCACGCGCGAGGCGTCGGCGCTGTTGCCGCTAACGTTGGTGACGCTCACGCTAATCTGCGCGCGGCCGTCGCTCAGGCCGTCCATCGCGGCCGCGGGAACGGTCAGGCTCCAGCTTCCGTCCTGCTGGACCTGCGCGGTGAAGGTCTGGTCGGCGAATTTCACCACCACGGTCTGGCCCGCCTCCACGCCCTGCGTTTTGCCGGAGAGCGTCAGGTCGGCCCCCTTCTCGGCGGCGTTGATCATGTCGTCCGCGCTCACCGTGTCCACGGTCACCGCCACGGCGTTAAGATCCAGCGCGATGTGGTGGTCGGCAGAGGCTTCGTTGCCCCACGTGTCTTTGGCGTAAATTTTTACGTCAACATCGCCCGCCGCCCAGTTCTGCAGATCCGCCGCCGGAACGCCGATCTGCCAGCTGCCGCTGGCCGTAATGACCGCCGGGTAGTCAATGCCGTTGATGGTGACGGTGACCTGCGCGCCTGCGGCCAAATGGCTGCTGGTGCCGGTGACGGTTAAATCCTGCTGCTGTTCGATGGCGTTGATCACGTCATCGCCGGAAATGGTGTTTACCCGCAGGCCCGGCTGGTTGGCGTTGATGTTGATATCGCGCTCGCCGGTGCCGGTGTTGCCGTGGGCGTTAGTGACCGAGGCCGTGAAGGTGAGATCGCCGTCGCCGAACTGGGTCAGGTCCGCGGACGGAACGGTGACGCTCCAGGTCAGATCGCTGCCGACCTTCGCGGTGTAGGTTTTGCCGCCCGCGCTGATGGTGACGGTATCGCCCGCCGCCGCGCCGGTGACGCGCCCGCTCAGGACCTGGTCGACGCTCACTTCGCTGCTGTTGACCAGGTTATCGCCCGCGAAGGTGTTAATAATCACCTGCGGAAGCGCGGTATCGACCAGCAGGTTCGCTTCGGCGGAGCCGGTATTGCCGATGCTGTCGGTGCCGCTGACGCTCACGGTGTACAGCGTGTTCGCCAGGTTAATCACGTCCGTGACCGGCACGTTAACCGACCAGACGCCGTTCGTCACGGTTGCCGGATAGCCCACACCGTTCAGGGTGACGGTAATCGCGCTGCCGTCCGGCAGATTGCTGGTGCCGCTTAAGGCCAGCGGCTGCATCGCCTCCTGGGCGTTCAGCACGTTGTCCTGGCTCAGGGCGTCGATGGTGAATTCCGGCGGGTTGCCGCTCAGGGTCACGCCGTGCGTGGCGCTGCCCGTGTTGCCCGCCGCGTCGGTGACGGTCACGGAGAAGGTGTGTCCACCTTCGCCCAGGGCGCTGATGCCGGATGCCGGAACGCCCACGCTCCAGCTGCCGTCTGCCTGCACGACGCCGGTATAGGTTTTACCGCCGAGCGTCAACGTCACCACGTCGCCCGCCGCCGCGCCGCTGGCGTGGCCGGTGATGATCTGCGCACTCCCCTGCTCGGTAGCGTTGAGGATGTCGTCGCCCGCCACGCTGTTAATGGTCACCACCGGCGCGGCGGTGTCCACGCTGAACTCCGCGGAGGTGGACGTGCCGTTCCCCGCCTTGTCGCTGACGTTCACCGTCAGGGTATGATCGCCGTCGGCCAGCGCCTTGACGTCGCTGGCGCTCAGGGTGACGGACCATTTGCCGTCGCTGCCCACGGTGGCGGTATGGTTTTTGCCGTTGAGGGTCACGGTGACGATCTGCCCGGCTTCGGCGTTGGTTTTCCCGGCGATCGTCAGCGGCTGGCCGTGCTCGGCGGCGTTAACAATATTGTCCTGTGCGATGGCGTCGACGGAGATCGTTGGCGCGGCGGTATCGACGGTGAGCGTCTGGCTGCCGGTGACGGTGTTCCCCGCCGCGTCTTTGCCGCTCACGGTGGCGGTCCAGGTGCCGTCGCCCAGCGCGGCCGCGTCGGCGGCCGGTACCTTCACGCTCCACGCGCCGTTTGCGCCCACTTCCGCGGCGTAGGTTTTGCCGTTCAGGGTTACGGTCAGGGCGGTGCCCGCGGCCAGGTTTTTGCTCGCGCCGGACAGGGTAAAGCCCGCCGACTGCTCGCTGGCGTTAATGACGTTATCCCCTGCCGTTGTCGCCAGCGTGACGGTGGCGTCGGCGGTGGAAACGGTCACGGTAATGCTGCCCGCCTGGGTGGTTTTGCTGCCGTCGATCTGCACCACGGACCAGGTGTGCTCGCCGTCGGTCTGGGTCGGCAGTTTTACCGTCCACGCGCCGTTTGAGCCCACCATGGTGCTGGCGATGGTGCTGCCGCTGGCGTCTTTAATCTGGATGGTTGCGCCCGGCTGCCCGGTTCCGCTAAAGGTTGGGGTATTATCGTCGGTGATCTCTTTCGCCGTCAGCACGCCCTGCTTATCACCCGCTTTGTCCGTCACCAGGAAGGTTGGCGTCGCGCTTTCAACTTCCTTCGTGTTGTCGATGACTTCGGTTTTGGTATCGCCGTCGCCGCCGTGCGCGAGAAGCGCGCCAATTGCGCCGCCGCCGAGCGCCGCACCGGCAAGCCAGCCCCACGGCACATCGCCGAGCACGCTCTCCTGTGCGAGGAACGGCTCAATACTGCTGATTGGCGTTGCCTGCGCGGTGAGTTCGGTCATCGCCAGGCCGCTGGCTTCGCCCGTATCCGCGAAGGAGATATGCGTCAGTTCCTGCTGGTCGTTAAACACCAGTTCGGAGTGGTTTTTACCCTCAGGATCGTCAAGAAAATAGTTATTGCATCGAATAACGCTGCCATCTTTCATATAAATCAGCAGGTCCTTACCCTGGCGCATATAGCGCGCCACGTCCTGGGCAGAACCGTGAATTTCAATAACGCTCGGTGAGGCCACGGATACGGAAAGATTTCCCTCTCCCGTCAGTACCGTTTTTTCAGCCGTTTTACGAATGATGACATCAACAATCTTAACGTGACTCATTTTTTAGACTCCTTGCAGGCGTACGCGTCAGGCAGATATTTCCGACCGACGGATATTTTCGTCCCTGGGAAATAATCCCATACGATACGGTTTTATTTTTTTTGCGGATGACTCCGCGCTCACCTAACTCAAACTAGGTAGTTTTGCTTCAGCGTTTTTTTCAATGCCGGTGATTGGCATTAAATTATCGATAGCGGAAGCGTAATTAATTGCTGCGCTCCAGCCGTCATATTCTGCTGAGATTTTCGACAGCGTTGACTGCCAGACGTCCTGCTCAACGCTGAGTAAATCGTTGATACTTCTTTTGCTCAGGGTGTATTCATTTTTATAAACGTCGCGCGTGCGCAGGGCATTATTCAGCTGCTGTATGCCGGCCTGCATGCGTCCGCGCGCCCCCGCCCAGTCGGCCTGGGCGACGGAGGCTTTCTGCAGCACGTCGAAACGGGCCTGATCGACCTGCGAGGCGGCCATCGCGCGTGCGCCCTGGGCCTGCTGGACGCGGGCTGAAACGGCTCCGCCCTGGTAAATTGGCGCGTTCACGTTGAGCTGGATCTGGTCGTCCCAGTAGGCGCGGTTGGTGGATTCGTAGCGCGTCCTGCCGCCCTGAAGGCTGACGGTCGGCCAGTGCTGGGCGCGGGCCTGTGAAACGCCGTGCTGTGCCGCCGTTTCCATGGTTTGCGCGGCAAGCACCGCCGGGATCAGCGAATAATCAATGCTGTCCAGCGCGCCTTCCTCCACCTCCAGCGAGGCGGGCAGCGGGGCAAGCGTTTTGGCGTTGATTCCCGTCAGCACGCTCAGGCGCGCGCGGGCGCTGTTCAGCGCGGCTTTGTACTGCTCAACCGTTGCCCGCATGCCCGCGATGCGCGTTTCTGTCTGCAGCTCGTCGGACGTAGAGCTGAGCCCGGCCTGAGAGCGAAGCGTCGCCAGCCGCTGCACGTTCTGCAGCGCAACAATGTTCTCCTGCGCCGCCTGGGTCAGCGCGGTATAGCGCAGCACTTCGACGTAGCTCAGCGCGGTCTTCTCCGCCACGTCAGACAGCGTGCCCATCAGCTGATAGCGGTAGCTATCGCGCTGGGCGGAAGCCTGGTCGATGGCGCTGTTGGTTTTACCAAAGTCGTACACCAGCTGGGTCAGGCTTAATCCATAGGCCGCAGAGTTTTTCAGCGATCCGCTGGAGTCGGTCGTCTGGCTATGTCCCGTACTGCCCGTCAGGGAGATTTGCGGCATCCAGCCGCTGCGCGCTTCGTCGATGCGCGCCTGCCCGATACCCAGCTGTGCAGCCTGTTGGTTAATAGAGGGGTCGCGATCGAAAGCAAATAAAATGCTCTCCTTCAGCGAGGTTTTCTCTACCGTTGCCGCACCGGGTAATCCATTACTGGAAATGGCCCCTGAGGTTAAGCCCATAAATAAAATACAGGCTGTAGCCATCTGAAATATTAATAACGACCGCAATGGTTACCCTCCTTATTTATCCGGGCCTGATTTCGCGATACCTGAATTTAGGGTGTAGATAGTCGTCCCATTAAAAAAACAGGAATTAGATTAGTTAAACTTAAGATTTGTCTGAAGCATAACAAAACGCTTCAGTGAGAACTATACCCACAATGTTAACGAGGTGTTAACAATAAGACAATTCCTGTGGTTTCTAGACAAATGGAAGAAATAGCGACTTTTTTGCGCGATGTTAAGCGCATTGTTATTTAAGAAAATATTGTAATATGCGGGATGTACATTTTTGCGTTAATTTCATTAGTTATATAACACAAAGATTTTCAAAGAAGTGTCAATTTTACGGCTTCGCACGCCTTTTATTACCCTCATGCCTTACGATGCCGATAAAAATATCGGGAATTGTCCTATTTTCAGCGATGACAGAATATTAATCTACAAAATTCATGCATTATAACGACAAGCTCCATAAGTTAATAAAATATCAGATTATTAACATTTAAAGTCTCTGGCGTTAAGATTAATCTATTGAATGTTAATTTTCGGCAGACCGTCATCGGAATGCGTCGCGCGCACCGCCGTAGCTGGCAGCTTGCATCTTTCAGCAATCGCCACGCCGCAGCTGGGCAAATCGGGCGTGTCGGCTAAAACGTGACCTCTGGCAGATTTACATGTCTTTACGCTATACTACCGCTGAAATAATCGGCTCAACGCTACGAACCGGTGTTCAATGTGTTTTCACACAACTAAGATCAACTTCCCTTCCGAGGATCTGACAGAAGTCAGATAAACTATGTTAAACAGTATTTTAGTAATACTTTGCCTTATTGCCGTCAGCGCATTTTTCTCGATATCGGAGATCTCGCTGGCCGCCTCTCGTAAAATCAAACTCAAGTTGCTTGCCGATGAAGGCAACGTCAATGCCTCCCGCATTCTGAAGATGCAGGAGAACCCCGGCATGTTCTTTACCGTGGTGCAGATTGGCCTGAACGCGGTCGCCATCCTCGGCGGTATCGTCGGCGATGCGGCGTTTTCGCCGGTGTTTCACGGCCTCTTCTCACGCTACTTTTCGCCTGAACTTTCCGAGCAGCTGAGCTTTATCCTCTCCTTCTCGCTGGTGACGGGCCTGTTCATCCTCTTCGCTGACCTGACCCCGAAACGCATCGGTATGATTGCGCCAGAAGCCGTGGCTTTGCGCATCATCAACCCGATGCGCTTCTGCCTGTTCCTGTTCCGCCCGCTGGTGTGGTTCTTCAACGGCCTGGCTAACAGCATTTTCCGCCTGTTTAAAATTCCGATGGTGCGAAAAGACGACATTACCTCTGATGATATTTATGCGGTGTTCGAAGCGGGCGCCCTGGCGGGCGTGCTGCGCAAGCAGGAGCACGAGCTGATTGAGAACGTGTTTGAGCTGGAGTCCCGTACCGTACCGTCGTCCATGACCGGGCGCGAAAACGTGATTTGGTTCGATCTGCACGAAGACGAGCAGAGCCTGAAGCAAAAGGTCGCCGAGCATCCACACTCTAAGTTCCTGGTCTGTAATGAAGATATCGACCACATCATTGGCTACGTGGATTCAAAGGACCTGCTGAACCGCGTGCTGGCGAACCAGAGCCTGGCGCTGAACAGCGGCGTGCAGATCCGCAATACGCTGATTGTGCCGGATACGCTGACGCTTTCGGAAGCGCTGGAAAGCTTTAAAACCGCCGGGGAAGACTTCGCGGTGATCATGAACGAGTACGCGCTGGTGGTGGGCATTATCACCCTGAACGACGTCATGACCACCCTGATGGGCGACCTGGTCGGCCAGGGGCTGGAAGAGCAGATTGTTCAGCGTGACGATAACTCATGGCTGATTGACGGCGGTACGCCGATCGAGGACGTGATGCGCGTGCTGGATATCGACGAGTTCCCGCAGTCCGGCAATTACGAGACCATCGGCGGCTTTATGATGTTTATGCTGCGTAAAATCCCGAAACGCACCGACTCGGTGAAGTTCTCCGGCTATAAGTTCGAAGTGGTGGATATTGATAACTACCGCATTGACCAGCTGCTGGTGACGCGCATCGATAACAAGCCGACCGTGCTGGTGCCACGGATGCCTGACGCGGAAGAGAAAGTGTCGGCGTAAGGTGCCTGCCCCACAAACATCAACGGCTCCCATCGGGGAGCCGTTTTTTTACAACTTACTGCATAGCACGTTGGTTAAGCCATCTCAGTTTGCAGACGCATAACCTGACGGTTGACTTCGGACATCACAGACAGGTGCTGTTTGTCCTTCACTTTTGGGATAAGGATTTTGCCCTTATCGAACTCAAAAGCGCCAACATCCTTGATATACAACCGTCCTCGGAACAGGATCTTCACGTACTTCGCCACCTGAAGCGGGTTGTAGCGTTGGAAAATTTTCATTCTTGTCTCTCCTGCGAATCATACGCTCTTGCGGTGCCACAATCGGCCCGACTGTCCTGAGCGCAAATTTAATGCCCATTGACTATAGACCAGAAAACCATTGATACCCAGTATGCATAAGTTTATTTACCGTTTGATTACAATTAATCAGAATAATCTTTGCAAACCGTGAGCCGGGGCAGTATAAGCCGTCGTTTTTTCATGGATATGTGCGTTCACCCGCAAACTGGCATTGGGATTGCGGGAAAACCACATTGATCGCACTTATGATTAAAAGTGCATGACCAAGTGGTCGGATCACCTGCTAACAATAAGGAAACACCATGACCCTACGTAACATCCTGGCAGCCGCACTCCTGCTTCTGCCCCTGTGGGCTTGCGCGCACACTATTGAGAAAGGACAACGCGTGCCCCCTGTCGGTATTGCAGACCGGGGAGAATTGATTCTCGACAATGATAAGTTTAGCTACAAACCGTGGAATAGCGCGCAGCTCGCGGGGAAAGTGAGAGTTGTACAACATATTGCCGGGCGTACATCTGCAAAAGAGAAAAACGCCACGCTGGTGGAGGCGATCAAGTCCGCGAAATTCCCGCACGATCGCTACCAGACCACCACGATTGTGAATACCGATGACGCCATTCCCGGCTCCGGCATGTTTGTTCGCTCAAGCCTTGAGAGCAATAAAAAGCTCTACCCGTGGTCGCAGTTTATCGTCGACAGCAACGGCGTGACGCGCAAGGCCTGGCAGCTGGAAGAGGAAAGCTCGGCGATTGTGGTGCTTGATAAAGAGGGCCGCGTCCAGTGGGTAAAAGACGGCGCATTGACGCAGGACGAGGTGCAGCAGGTGGTTGCCCTGCTGCACAAGCTGCTGGCTCAGTAAAGAGACACGCGGAAGCCGGGGTTGAGGAATGACTCGCGCGGGGTGTAGTCCAGCGGCTTGCCCTGCCAGTCATGGACGTGCGCACCGGCTGCCGCAGCCACCGCGTGGCCTGCCGCCGTATCCCAAACGTTGGTGGGCCCAAAGCGCGGATAGAGCTGCGCCTGCCCTTCCGCCACCAGGCAGAACTTGAGCGAGGAACCGATCGAGGTTGTCTGGTGCTCACCCAGCTGCTGCAGGTACTCCTCCAGCTCGCTGTCGCTGTGGGAGCGGCTGATCACCACCAGCGGCGGACGCGCGTCGCGCACCTGAATCTGCTTGCGCACGCCGCACTCTTCCTTCCAGGCTTTGCCGTCCGCGGCGCTGTACATGACCTTCATCGCCGGGGCGTAGACCACGCCGAGCACCGCTTTTCCTTTTTCAATCAGCGCGATGTTCACGGTGAACTCGCCGTTGCGCTTGATGAACTCTTTAGTACCGTCCAGCGGGTCGACCAGCCAGTAGCGCTGCCAGTGCTGGCGCTCGTCCCAGCCCTGCGGCGCTTCTTCTGAAAGCACGGGGATGTCCGGCGTGAGCGCCTGCAGGCCCCTCAGGATCACGCCGTGCGCCGCGATATCCGCCGCCGTCACCGGCGAGTCATCCGCCTTGCTGGCCACGTCCATCGGCTTCGCGCCGTCGTACACCTGCATAATGGCATCACCCGCATCCCGTGCGAGCTGACAAATTTTATCTAGCATTCTCCACCTCTTCGTTAACGCAGTGGGTATAACTCGTTGTTTTATTTATATCGTATTGTGAACAATTCCGCTATCTGTGAAGCAATTCCGGTTTACACGCTTCTTTTTCTGGCAGGATTCACACTTCTGTAAGTAACTCAATGTAGATACATATTCTTTTGTGGCCTGGATCGGAAAAAGGACTCCTCAGATGATTAAGTTTAGCGCAACGCTCCTGGCAACGCTGGTTGCGGCCAGCGTTCAGGCGGCGACGGTCGACCTCCGCATACTGGAAACGACCGATCTGCACAGCAACATGATGGACTTCGATTACTACAAAGATACCCCTACTGAAAAATTCGGACTGGTGCGCACCGCAAGTTTGATCAACGCCGCGCGCGGTGAGGTGAAAAACAGCGTGCTGGTCGACAACGGGGATTTAATTCAGGGCAGCCCGCTCGGCGACTATATGGCGGCGAAGGGGCTGAAAAAAGGCGAGATCCATCCCGTCTACAAGGCGATGAATACCCTGGACTATACCGTGGGCAACCTCGGCAACCACGAATTTAACTACGGCCTGAAATATCTGCACGACGCGCTGGCCGGTGCGAAATTCCCGTACGTTAACGCCAATATCATCGACGTTAAGACCCAAAAGCCGCTTTTTACACCGTACCTGATTAAAGAGACCGAGGTCGTAGATAAGGACGGTAAAAAACAGACGCTGAAAATCGGCTACATCGGCTTCGTGCCGCCGCAGATCATGACGTGGGATAAGGCGAATCTGGACGGGAAAGTGACCGTTAACGACATCACCCAAACCGCGCGCAAATACGTGCCGGAGATGCGCGAAAAAGGCGCCGATCTGGTTGTCGTTGTCGCTCACTCTGGCCTGTCAGCCGATCCGTATCAGGCGATGGCGGAAAACTCGGTGTATTACCTCAGCGAAGTGCCGGGCGTGGATGCGATCCTGTTTGGCCACGCCCACGCGGTGTTCCCGGGCAAGGATTTCGCCAGCATTAAGGGCGCGGATATCGAAAAGGGGACGCTGAACGGCGTGCCGTCCGTGATGCCGGGCATGTGGGGCGATCATCTTGGCGTGGTGGATTTGGTGTTGAACAACGACAGCGGCAGCTGGAAGGTCACCCAGTCTAAAGCCGAAGCGCGGCCAATCTACGACGCGGCGGCGAAAAAATCGCTGGCGGCTGAAGATAAAAAGCTTGCCGAGGTGCTGAAGCACGACCACGACGCCACCCGCGCGTTCGTCAGCAAGCCGATCGGCAAATCCGCCGACAACATGTACAGCTTCCTCGCGCTTGTCCAGGATGACCCGACCGTGCAGGTGGTCAACATGGCGCAAAAGGCCTACGCCGAGCACTTCATTCAGGGCGACCCGGACCTGGCAACGCTGCCGGTGCTTTCCGCCGCCGCGCCGTTCAAGGTGGGCGGACGCAAGAACGATCCGGCCAGCTACGTTGAGGTTGAAAAAGGCCAGCTCACCTTCCGCAACGCCGCGGATCTGTACCTCTACCCCAACACGCTGGTGGTGGTAAAAGCGACGGGTAAAGAGGTGAAGGAGTGGCTCGAGTGCTCCGCCGGGCAGTTTAACCAGATCGATCCGAAGAGCAGTAAACCGCAGTCGCTGATCAACTGGGACGGGTTCCGCACCTACAACTTCGACGTGATCGACGGCGTGAAGTATCAGATCGACGTGACGCAGCCCGCGAAATACGACGGCGAGTGCCAGACGGTAAATCCGCAGGCGGAGCGCGTCAAAAACCTGACCTTTAACGATAAGCCGATCGATCCGAACGCCACGTTCCTGGTCGTCACCAACAATTACCGCGCCTACGGCGGCAAGTTTGCCGGAACCGGCGACGGCCACATCGCCTTTGCCTCACCGGACGAGAACCGCTCGGTGCTGGCGGCGTGGATTAGCGCGGAGTCAAAAAAGGCGGGCGAAATCCATCCGGCAGTGGATAACAACTGGCGTCTCGCGCCGATCCACGGCGACACGAAGCTGGATATCCGTTTCGAGACCTCCCCGTCAGATAAGGCCGCCGCGTTTATTAAAGACAAGGCGCAGTATCCGATGACGAAGGTGGCGACGGACGATATTGGCTTTGCCATTTATCAGGTGGATTTGAGCAGGTAGCAGCCCTATGCTCCCCCTCACCGCAGCCCTCTCCCTCAAGGGAGAGGGCGTGTTCTGTGACTGGCTGAAATGTGTGGGGAGCCCTCGGCCCACGGGGAGTGGGTTAAGGTAAGGCATCACGCCGCGCGATCGTCCCGATTCTCCATCACCTTTGGCGTATTCACCTCAATCCAGTCCGCCAGCGCGGCGACTTTCTCGCTGACCTCAACGCCCATCGGCGTCAGGCTATATTCCACGTGCGGCGGCACGACCGGATACGACACGCGATCGACAAACCCGTCCTGCTCCAGCGCCTGTAAAGACTGGGACAGCATCTTCTCGCTGACGCCACCCATCCTGCGGCGCAAATCGCTGAAGCGGTGCGTACCTTCGCGCAGCGCCACCAGGATAAGCACGCCCCAGCGGCTGGTGACGTGCTTGAGCACCTCGCGCGAGGGGCACTGCTCGGCAAACAGGTTGCCGTCGCGCATTTGTTCGCTGAGCGTGGGATTCGTTGTTTTCATACTTACCTTTTTGTGCGTACTTACTTTAAGTTAGCTATGGTGATAGTGTGCCACAACACCAGACAAACACGAAGGAGATTTACCATGATCGCGATTACCGGCGCTACCGGCCAGCTGGGCCAGCACGTTATTGAAGAGCTGTTGAAAACCGTTCCGGCAGGCCAGATTGTGGCCATCGTGCGTAACCCGGCGAAAGCCGACGCGCTGAGCCAGCGGGGAATTATCGTTCGTCAGGCGGACTACGCCGACCAGGCCGCATTCACCGCCGCGCTGGGCGGCGTGGATAAGCTGCTGCTGGTCTCCTCAAGCGAAGTGGGCCAGCGCGCCGCGCAGCACCAGAACGTGATTAACGCCGCCAAAGCGGCTGGCGTGACGTTTATTGCCTACACCAGCCTGCTGCACGCGGATACATCCCCGCTGGGTCTGCACGTTGAGCACGTCGAAACCGAGAAGGCGCTGGCGGAATCGGGCATTCCTTATGCCCTGCTGCGCAACGGCTGGTATACCGAAAACTACCTGGCGAGCGTGCCACCGGCCCTGGAACACGGCGTGTTTATCGGTGCCGCAGGCGAAGGCAAGATTGCCTCCGCGACCCGTGCGGACTACGCCGCAGCGGCCGCGAAGGTGATTTCCGAGGATGGCCACGCGGGCAAGGTCTATGAGCTGGCGGGCGATAACGCGTGGACGCTGAGCGAGCTGGCGGCCGAGCTGAGCAAACAGAGCGGCAAGCCGGTGGCGTACCAGAACCTGAGCGAGGCCGATTTTGCCGCCGCGCTGAAGGGCGTTGGGCTGCCTGCCGGGCTGGCGGAGATGCTGGCGGATTCCGACACCGGCGCATCCAAAGGCGGCCTGTTCGACGACAGCCGCACCCTGAGCGCGCTGATCGGCCGCCCAACCACGCCGCTTTCGGAGAGCATTAAAGCCATCCTGTAAATGTTACAAACTGGTTATTTTTTGTGGCATCCCCTCGGGTCATCTCTGATAATGGAGAGATGACCTATGAGGAGGCTCACCGTGCAAGGCGTACCGGACCAGTTCATTGATGAGAGAGACAGCGCGCGCTTTCGCCACCTGGCGCAGGTGCCGGGCATCGAACTGTATCACGCGCATATCTCCGGCTATGCCTTTGAGCCTCACACCCACGAAGCGTTCGGCATCGGCACGATTGAAACCGGCGCCGAGCGCTTTCGCTATCGCGGCACGCAGCACCTCGCGCCGGAAAAATCCGTTGTCACCATGAACCCGGATGAGATCCATACCGGGGAGTCTGCGACCGACGACGGCTGGCGCTATCGGATGGTTTACATCGAACCCGACCTGCTGGAGGAGGTGACCGGCCTTCGCCACTGGTGGTTTAGCGACGTCACGCGGTACGATCCCCTGCGCTCCGTCCAGATTGGCCGGCTGATTTACGGCCTGTGGCATACGGACGATCCGCTTGCGCAGAAGGGGCTGCTGCTGGATCTGATCGAGACGTTTCAGCCGCTGGCCCGCCACGCGCCCGTTATTCGGGAAGGAGCGCATCGCTTCGAGCGCGTGCGGGAATACCTGCACGATAACTATATGCATTCGCTGACGCTGGACGAGCTGGCGAGCGTGGTGTCGCTTAGCCCGTACCACTTCCAGCGCCAGTTTAAGGCCCATTTCCACGTGACGCCGCACCAGATGCTGATGGCCATCCGCCTTTGGCGCGCCAAGGCGTTCCTCACCCGCGGCATGCCCGCCGCCGACGTCGCCGCCGCGGCCGGGCTGACCGATCAGTCGCATCTGACCCGCGCGTTTACCCGCCGCTACGGCATTACGCCCGTGCGCTACCAAAAGCAGGTCGTTCAGCGCTAATGCGCAACCTCATACAATACGGACGCGGTTTTCCTGCCTAGACTCCATGCCGGGTTAAGTGATTGGGAAAGAAAGATGATTAGCGGCGTGTTGTATGCCCTGCTTGCAGGTCTGATGTGGGGGCTGATATTTGTCGGCCCTCTGATCGTGCCGGAATACCCGGCGGTATTGCAGTCCATGGGGCGCTATCTGGCGCTGGGGCTGATTGCCCTTCCTCTCGCCTGGCTTGGCCGCGCAAGGCTGCGCCAGCTGAGCCGCAAGGACTGGCTCACCGCGCTGGCGCTAACCATGATGGGCAACCTCATCTACTACTTCTGCCTGGCGAGCGCCATTCAGCGCACGGGCGCGCCGGTATCGACCATGATTATCGGCACGCTGCCGGTGGTGATCCCCGTCTTTGCCAACCTGCTGTATAGCCAGCGGGACGGCAAGCTGGCGTGGGTAAAGATGGTGCCAGCGCTGGCGTGCATTGCCGTCGGGCTGGCGTGCGTGAATATTGCCGAGCTGAGCCACGGCCTGGCCGATTTTAGCCCGTGGCGCTACGTCTCCGGCATTCTGCTGGCCTGTGTGTCCGTGGTGTGCTGGGCGTGGTATGCCCTGCGCAACGCCCGCTGGCTGCGCGAGAACCCGGACAAACACCCGATGATGTGGGCCACGGCACAGGCGCTGGTGACGCTTCCCGTCTCGCTGGTAGGCTACGCGGGCGCCTGCCTGTGGCTGGGGAGCCAGCAGCCAGAGTTTGCTTTGCCGCTGGGGCCGCGCCCGTGGGTGTTCGTCGGGCTGATGATCGTCATCGCCGTGCTGTGCTCCTGGGTCGGCGCGCTGTGCTGGAACATTGCCAGCCAGAAGCTGCCGACGGTGATCCTCGGGCCGCTGATCGTCTTCGAAACGCTGGCCGGGCTGCTGTATACGTTCCTGATGCGCCAGAGCGTGCCGCCGCTGCTGACGGCCTGCGGGATCGCGCTGCTGGTGGTGGGCGTGGTGATAGCGGTGAGGGCAAAGCCGGAAAAACCAACGGTGATTCCGGCGTCGGATGTGTGAGCATTGCCCGGCGGCGCTTCGCTTGCAGGGCCTATAAAACCGTAGGCCGGGTAAGCGTCAGCGCCACCCGGCATGTTGTTAAAACGTTTCCCAGTTCGCTTCAGGCGCCGCTGCTACCGGCTGCGCTTTTGGGGCATAGGTTTTCACCGGTGCGGCTTTTACCGCCTGGCTGCGGGTAATTTTAAACACCGCGACGGCTTCGTTCAGGCGCGCCGCCTGATCTTCCAGCGCGGCTGCCGCCGCGGCAGATTCTTCCACCAGCGAGGCGTTTTGCTGCGTCACGCGATCCATCTCAGCAACCGCCTGACCCACCTGATCGATACCGCGGCTCTGCTCGTCGGAGGCCGACGCAATTTCGCCCATGATGTCGGTGACGCGGGTGACTGCATTCACAATCTCCGCCATGGTTGACCCGGCTTCATTCACCAGCTGGGATCCCGCGCTGACGCGTTCGCCGGAATCATCGATCAGCGCCTTGATCTCTTTCGCCGCCTGCGCGCTGCGCTGGGCGAGGGTACGCACTTCGCCCGCCACGACCGCAAAGCCGCGCCCCTGCTCGCCCGCCCGCGCCGCTTCCACCGCCGCGTTCAGCGCCAGAATGTTGGTCTGGAAGGCAATGCCGTCGATCACGTTGGTGATCTGGGCAATTTTGCTGGAGCTGGTGGCGATCTCATCCATCGTGCGCACCACGCCTTCGACCACGCTGCCGCCCTTCTTCGCCGTGGATGACGCGTCAAGCGCCAGACGAGAGGCCTGACGGGCGTTGTCGGCGTTTTGCTTCACCGTCGCGGTCAGCTGTTCCATGCTGGCAGCCGTCTCTTCCAGAGACGCCGCCTGCTGCTCGGTGCGGGAGGAGAGATCGTTGCTGCCCGCCGAAATCTCGCCGGCCCCGGTGTAAATGGTATCTGCGCCTTCACGCACCGCGCCGACCGTGTTCGCCAGCGACGTTTGCATCTCCTGCACGTTGCGCGCAAGGATGGCCATCTCATTTTTTCCCTCCGCCTGAATCGGCTGGGTTAAATCGCCTGCGGCAATCGCGCGGATATGGCTGATGACGTCCTGCAGCGGCAGCAGCAGCACCCGGCGCATCGCGATCCAGCTGGTAATAATGACGGCAATGACCAGGATCATGACCGCGGAAAGCGTCCACAGAATGCGCTTGTAGTCGCTCTCATTATCCTTAATGCCGGCGTTTGTGAGCTTTGCCTGCGCCTCGCGCCATTCCCCGTAGACGCGCTGCATCGCCACCTGCTTTTGTTCGGCGTTTTGCTTGAACATATCTTCCAGATTGCCCTGCGCCAGCAGGGTATTCATTTGTGCCAGCGTCGAGGAGTAGTTGCGGTATTCCGCCTCCAGGCGATCCGCGAGGCTCTCGTCCATGCCCGGCGTTTCCGGCAGCGCGTAGTATTTGTCGTAATGCGCCTGCGCGTCGGCCAGCAGTTTTTTCGCGGTAGAGACCAGCTCGTTCAGCTGTCCGCCGTTAATTTGGTTCGCCATGCTGCTTTGCAGGCGCAGCATGCCGCGGTTCAGGGTCACGCGCGCCTGGTTCAGGCTGATCCACGCGTCGGTAAATTCTGCAACGTTCTGGCTGGAAAGCTGGGACACCGTGAAATTGTGCTTATCGTTATTGAGCGCATTAATAAAAATGCCGGCGGAGATCAGCTGCATGACGCCGAGGACGAGCAGCACCGAGATCAGAAGGGTTATCACTTTTATACGTTTAAACATGCTTGGCCTTGTATGTGCAGGATATATTGTCAGACCTGTATCTATCGGCAGGCGAAGCGGGTTGTTTACGGCCTCTGCGCCTTTAAAAACTTTCGAAAGGAAATTCCCGCGTTCATTCAGCAGGTTAATGAATAAGATTTTTTTGTGATCGGCATAACATTTTCACCCTTGCCTCTAAAGGGTTATAGCCTCGGCTTAAAGATGCATTTAATATGCATCTTATATTCTTGATAACGAGGTAACTGCTATGGCCTTCCGCGACCAACCCCTGGGCGAGCTGGCGCTCTCCATCCCCCGCGCTTCCGCGCTGTTCCGTAAATACGACATGGACTACTGCTGCGGCGGTAAGCAGACGCTGGCGCGCGCCGCCTCGCGCAAGGAGCTGGACGTTGAGGTTATTGAAGCCGAGCTGGCAAAGCTGGCCGAACAGCCGATAGAGAAAGACTGGCGTGCCGCACCGCTTGCGGAAATCATCGATCACATCATCGTGCGTTACCACGACCGCCACCGCGAGCAGCTGCCGGAGCTAATTATGCAGGCAACCAAAGTGGAGCGCGTTCACGCCGATAAACCTTCCGTTCCGCGCGGCCTGGCGAAATACCTGACCATGCTGCACGAAGAGCTTTCCAGCCACATGATGAAAGAGGAGCAGATCCTGTTCCCGATGATTAAGCAGGGCATGGGCAGCCAGGCGATGGGGCCCATCAGCGTGATGGAGAGCGAACATGATGACGCGGGCGAGCTGCTGGAAGTGATTAAACACACCACCAACAACGTGACGCCGCCGCCGGAAGCGTGCACCACGTGGAAAGCGATGTATAACGGCATTAACGAAACGATCGACGACCTGATGGAACACATCAGCCTTGAGAATAACGTGCTGTTCCCGCGCGCCCTGTCCGGGGAATAAAAAAAGGCCGCTACAGCCTGATGCCCTCACCCGGCCCTATCCCACGGGGAGAGGATGCAAAAACTGAAAACGGCAACCGAAGTTGCCGTTTTGCTTTTACCTTATGCCCGCCATACGTTTCTTACCGATAAACAGCCAGCCCATCCCCAGCGCGATGAACCACAGCGGCGTAACAATCAGCGCCTGACGGGTATCGTCTTCCAGCGTGAGCAACACCAGCACGAAAACGAAGAACGCCATGCACACCCAGCACATCAGCTTGCCCAGCGGCATCTTGTAGATCGACTTCTCATGCAGCTGTGGACGCTTTTTGCGGTACACGAGGTATGAGCACAGGATAATGGTCCAGACGAACATGAACAGGATCGCGGAGACCGTGGTGATCATGGTGAACGCGCCAATCACGCTCGGGTTCACGTAGAGCATCACCACGCCGCCCAGCAGGCAGATGCAGGAGAAGGTCAGCCCTTTCGCCGGTACCGCGCGCTTAGAGAGCTTAGCGAACGCGCTCGGCGCCACGCCCTCCTGCGCCAGGCCGAACAGCATGCGGCTGGTGGAGAACACGCCGCTGTTCGCGGAGGAAGCCGCTGAGGTCAGCACCACGAAGTTAATCAGGCTCGCCGCAGCAGGCAGCCCGACCAGCACGAACAGTTCAACGAACGGGCTCTTGGTCGGCACGACCGAGCTCCATGGCGTCACGGACATAATCACGATCAGCGCGAAGACGTAGAACATGATGATGCGAATCGGAATCGAGTTGATGGCGCGCGGCAGGGATTTCTCCGGATCTTTGGTTTCCGCTGCCGTGGTGCCCACCAGCTCAATGCCGACAAACGCGAACACCGCAATCTGGAAGCCCGCAAAGAAGCCGCTAATGCCTTTAGGGAACCAGCCGCCGTCGTCCCACAGATGGGTAAACGAGGCCTGAACGCCCGTTGGCGACTGGAAGTGCGTCAGCACCATCACCAGGCCGACGACGATAAGCCCCACAATGGCGACAATCTTGATCATCGCGAACCAGAACTCCATTTCGCCGAACATTTTCACGGTGGCGAGGTTAAGGCTCAGCAGCAGAACGATGACCGCCAGCGAGGCCACCCAGTCCGACAGGCCGGGGAACCAGAACTGCGCATAGGCCGTTATCGCAACGACGTCCGCCATGCCGGTGACCACCCAGCAGAACCAGTAGGTCCAGCCCGTAAAATAGCCCGCCCACGGGCCAAGCAGATCGGACGCGAAGTCGCTGAAGGATTTGTATTCGAGATTCGAGAGCAGCAGCTCGCCCATTGCCCGCATCACGAAAAAGAGCATAAAGCCGATGATCATATACACGAAAATGATCGACGGCCCGGCAAGGCTGATGGTTTTGCCCGATCCCATAAACAGCCCAGTGCCAATGGCACCGCCGATGGCGATAAGCTGAATATGACGGTTTGTGAGATTTCGCCGTAGCGACTGTTCAGACTCCGCCTCTTCTGCGGCGGCGACTTTGACCTGATCTACCATGTGATTTTCCTGTTTGTGCCTGTCTGTGTTGTTAAGGCTCTTCTGGCCTTTAATTGCGTCAAGAAGTGACGGTCCCGGTTAAGGACTCATCGATAGTAGGTAAGAATCGGCGGGATGAATACTATGATTTGAATATAATGTTAATTATATGTTTAAAGTGAGTGTCATATCACTCATACAACGCGAAACAGCTCACAAAAATACACGCAACGTGTACATTTGCAAGATAAAATGTTGATTCCGGCGTAACTATAGGTTTTCTCGCTATTTTCCCCTCCCGCGCGGGGAGAGGAAAAACGTATGTCGATTACAGGATTTCCAGCAGCTCGACTTCAAACACCAGGGTGCTGAACGGCGGAATGGATGCGCCCGCGCCGCGCTCGCCGTAGGCCAGGTTATGAGGAATGGTCAGTTCCCATTTAGAGCCTACCGGCATCAGGGTCAGCGCTTCGATCCAGCCTGCGATCACGCCGTTGACCGGGAATTCAGCCGGTTCGCCGCGCTGTACGGAGCTGTCAAAGACGGTGCCGTCAATCAGCTTACCGGTGTAATGCACGCGAACGTGGTCGGTGCGCGCCGGGATAGCGCCATCGCCCTGCTTAATCACGCGGAACTGCAGGCCGGATTCGGTGCTGCTCACGCCTTCACGCTCGCGGTTCTCTTCCAGGTACTTCACGCCGTCGGCCGCCATCTCTTCGAAGCGCGCGCGACGTACCGCGTCAGCACGTTCGTGGATTTCGCGCAGCGCACGATGAACAACGTCAACCGGAACGGCCGGATGATTGCCTTCCAGCGCGTCCGCAATACCCGCCACCAGCGCTTCTGGTAGCAGACCTTCCAGGCCGGATTCGCTCAGCTGCTGGCCTACCTGCAAGCCGATACCGTAGCTTGCCTGCGCTTCGATAGTGTCAAAAGTCGGGGTGGTCATGGGTTTTCCTTCCATCACATTTAAAGTAGCGGGCAGCATAGCAGCCATGCCTTTATGGGTAAAACTTTGTCTTAAGTTAAGGTGACAAATTGCGGTGAAACAGAAACAATAGGCGGGACCAGGATTAATCCCGAACTGATGTCACGGATGTCGGGTTTGCTACGCCGTTCAGGCAGTTAGCCAACTATACTTCGAAACACAGGATAAAAAAGACGCGGAGCAGGAGGAGAGCCATGCCCGGGCGATTTGAACTGAAACCTACCCTGGCGAAAATCTGGCATGCGCCGGACAATTTTCGCATCATGGACCCGCTGCCTCCATTGCACCGCAGAGGGATTATCATTGGCGCGCTGCTGGTGATCCTCGGCTTCCTGCTTCCTTCCGGCGGCGATGACGTCGAGACGGCACCGGTAACCCGCAACGCGGAGCTGAATATCCAGTCGCAATCACAGCCGCAGCCTGACGCGCAGCCGATGCAGACGCAGCTGGTGACGCCCTCTAACGACCCTGGACAGGTAGCCCCGGTGGAGCCGGAACCGGTTCAGGAAGAGCAGCCACAGGAGCAGGCCGCGACGACAGCTGAACCGCAGGCTACGGGCATTGAGCAGCAGTGGCGTTCCTATCGCGTAGAGCCGGGCAAAACCCTTGCCCAGCTGTTCCGCGATCATAACCTTCCCCCAACAGACGTTTATGCTATGGCGCAGGTTGAGGGAGCAGGAAAGCCGCTCAGCAATCTGCAAAACGGCCAGATGGTGCAAATTCGCCAGAACGCCAGCGGCGTGGTCACGGGCCTCACCATCGACACGGGAAATGGGCAGCAGGTGCTCTTTACCCGTCAGAACGACGGCAGTTTTATTCGGGTGCGATAATGTTCCAGCCGGGTAGGCGAAACCACCGCCCGGCCGTTATCCGTTTGCCCTGTTCACCCACCAAATCCCCGAGCAGACCAGCACGTAGTCGAGCGCCTTGTTATAGCTCAGCCTGTCGTTGTGGTTAAAGTAGTGCGCCAGCGGCACGATGAAGAAGGTAGCGGGATGGCGGGCAAAGACGGGTGCAGGCAGAGCGGTATCCCTGGCAAATCTCAAAGATAAAATGACGCTTTACTTTATTAACAGAGATGGACTCAGGAATAACGGCCATACAAGATGCAAAGATTGACTTTCTGCTGTGCAAAAAAGCAAAACGCCGGCACAAGGCCGGCGCTTTGACGCGAGCAGAGTAAAAAATTACTCAGCTACAACGTTAACAACCAGTTTAGCGAACACTTCGCTGTGAACCTGGAAGTCAACTTCGTGCTCACCAGTGGTACGCAGAACGCCGTTCGGCATGCGAACTTCGCTCTTAGCCACTTTAACGCCAGCTGCAGAAACTGCATCAGCGATATCGCGGGTACCGATGGAACCGAACAGTTTACCTTCGTCGCCAGATTTAGACGCGATAGTAACGGTGCCCAGTGCGTTGATTGCTTCAGCGCGAGCGTTAGCAGCCGCCAGAACGTCAGCCAGTTTGGCTTCCAGTTCAGCACGACGTGCTTCGAAAAACTCTACGTTTTTCTTAGTAGCTGGAACAGCTTTACCCTGTGGAACCAGGAAGTTACGTGCGTAACCCGCTTTAACGTTAACCTGATCACCCAGGCTGCCCAGGTTTGCTACTTTATCAAGCAGAATAACTTGCATTACCTTATCCTCTTAAAGTCGTATTAATGGACCGTGCCCGATTACTGATGACGATCAGTGTACGGCAGCAGGGACAGGTAGCGAGCGCGTTTGATAGCGCGAGCCAGCTGACGCTGGTATTTTGCACGAGTACCGGTGATACGGCTTGGGACAATCTTACCGCTTTCGGTGATGTAGTTTTTCAGCGTTGCGATATCTTTATAGTCGATCTCTTGAACGCCTTCCGCGGTGAAACGGCAGAACTTGCGACGACGGAAATAACGTGCCATATGGCTAGTCTCCAGAATCTATCAAATCAATCTGCTCGGCATGCAGAACCATTTTGCTCAGACCGTTCTTTGCCTTGTGGCAAGAGATGAACCCCTGAACGATTACTGCGCTACCGACCGTTATACTGTGAGTAATGGCCTGGTTTTCGTGTCCGCTAATAATAACGGGCATTTGGCACCATGCCTGCCGGTGAAAGCCGGCTTCCTCTTGCACAGAACGATGCTCAAGCACGAACTGGCAATGCGGAATTCCTGATGGGCTGACCTTTCGAAGGGGGGTCCTGCACACGGTACCGGACAACACCAGACGGTTGGTCATCAGAAATTACTCTTCAGAATCCCCAGCATCAGAATCATCTGCGGTTTCGTTTGCGAAATCATCGCGACGCTCACGGCGCTCGTCTTTCGCTTTAACCATCGGAGATGCTTCGGTCACTGCGTTTTTGGTACGCATAACCATGCTGCGGATAACGGCATCGTTGAAGCGGAAGGTAGTTTCCAGCTCATCGATCACTTCCTGCGGCGCTTCAACGTTCATCAGAACGTAGTGTGCTTTGTGCAGTTTGTTGATCGGGTAAGCCAGCTGACGGCGGCCCCAGTCTTCCAGACGGTGGATCGTACCTTCTGCACCAGTGATGGCAGCAGAGTAGCGCTCGATCATGCCCGGAACCTGTTCGCTCTGGTCAGGATGGACCATAAAAACGATTTCGTAATGACGCATCGAATTGCTCCTTACGGATTATTCAGCCTCCTGTCTGGGTCAGCCGAGGCCCGGGGAGGCAAGGAACGTGTTAAAGGTCGGCCGAAAAATTGACGCGTCATAATACTTGCGCGCCCCGGGAAACTCAAGCTGATTGCACAAATAATTCGCACTAAGCGCAAAGCGGGTCTAAGTGGGTGATTTAAAATTAATCACGTCAGGAAGCGTTGTTTTTTTGAACAACAGCATCAGAAATGGTCAGCATTCCCCGTCAGAGAAGCGGTTACACTTTAATCAAAGCCCATCCGATACAAAAGGAGAGCAAATCACCGTCACATAGCACGCAGTCGTGGAGCGTATATCATGAAAAAAATCGCAATTGCCGTGATGGCTGCACTGTTGCTCAGCGCAAACGCGATAGCAGCCATCAGGCTAGACGGCCGTCAGGCCAGGAACATGGATGATGTGCAAAGCTTAGGCGTAATCTACATCAATCATAATTTCGCCACTGAAAGCGAAGCAGATCGGGCGCTTAATCAAGAGACCGATGCCCGGGGCGCAACCTATTATCACGTCATCTTAATGCGTGAACCCGGCAGCAACGGCAATATGCACGCCAGTGCAGATATTTACCAATAACGTTTTACGCTAGCACCAGGAAAGCCAACGAAGAAAAGAGCCATAGTTAAATTTGCCCCCTGCCCGGGGGCTTTTTTTTGCATGAATGGCCCTGAAATACCCACCGGTTACAACTTTTTTGGTATTCCAGAGCACTTATTCACTTCTGCCCGTAATAGGCGTTGGGGCCATGCTTGCGCATGAAATGCTTGTTCATCAGGTAATCATCGATGCCCTGAAGCTGCGGGTTAATGCCGCGAGCGATCCACGCCATTCGCGCCACCTCTTCCAGCACGACCGCGTTATGCACCGCATCGTGCGCATCTTTCCCCCAGGCGAACGGACCGTGCTGATACACCACGATTCCCGGCGTATGCAGCGGCTCGCGCTCACCCAGCGTTTCAACGATGACCTTGCCGGTGTTGAGCTCGTATTCGCCCTCCACTTCGGCCTGCGTTAACGCGCGCGTGCAGGGGATGTCGCCAAAGAAGTAGTCCGCATGCGTAGTCCCCAGCGCCGGAACCGCCAGCCCGGCCTGTGCCCAGGCGGTGGCGTGCGTGGAGTGGGTATGCACCACCCCGCCCAGAGAGGGATAGCGCCGATACAGCGCCAGATGGGTAGCGGTATCCGAAGAAGGACGCCACTGTCCCTCTACGACGTTACCCTCAAGGTCCACGACAACCATATCGTCGACCTTCATGGTCTCATACGCCACTCCGCTGGGCTTGATGACGATCGCGCCGCGTTCACGATCAATCGCGCTGACGTTGCCCCAGGTGAAGGTCACCAGGCCATAGCGCGGCAGATCCATATTGGCTTCAAAGACCTGCTGCTTAAGCGTCTGCATGTTCTTCCTCCAGCAATCCTGCCCGCGCCATGCGCTCGCGCACCCAATCGCGCGCCTTCGCCACTTCCGCTGCCGGGTCGTCCGACGTTTCGCTCCACATCTCAATAAGATATGGCCCGCAATAGCCTGTCTGCTTGAGCGTCTGGAAGCACCGTTCGAAATCCACCACCCCGGTGCCGAACGGAACGTTTTTGAACACGCCTGGACGGGTATCTTTGACGTGAACCGCCACGATATGCCCGATGCCCGCCTGCAGCTCCATTTGAACGTCGTTATCCCATGCCGACAGGTTGCCGATATCTGGATAGAGTTGGAACCACGGGTTATTCAGGTAGTGCGCATAGCCCAGCGCCTTACTGATGGAGTTCATTAACGGATAGTCCATGATCTCCATCGCCAGCGTCACCTGCGCACGGCTTGCCATATCGACGCTCTCTTTCAGGCCATCACGGAAGCGACGGCGCGTTTCGTCATTCGCTTCCTGATAGTAAACGTCGTAACCCGCAAGCTGGATCACGCGAATGCCCACGTCCTGCGCGAAGCGAATGGCTTTGCGCATGATCTCCAGCCCCTGAGCGCGCACGGCATCATCTTCACTCCCCAGCGGGAAGCGACGGTGGGCGCTGAGGCACATGGACGGCACGCGCACGCCGGTTTCCGCCACCGCGCTCACCAGCGCCAGACGCTGCTCCCGGCTCCAGTCGAGGCGAGACAGGCGCTCATCGGTTTCATCTACCGACATTTCGACAAAATCGAAACCCAGCTGTTTCGCCAGCTGCAACCGCTCCAGCCAGCACTCCCCCGCGGGGAGTGCCTTTTCATAGATGCCTAGCGGGACCTGTTTTGACAACATAGCCGCTCCTTAACCCCAAAGCTGAGCGATAGAGCGTTTAAACTGACGCGCCGCTTCCACCGGAGACGCGGCGTCGCGAATGCTACGACCAGCGATAAAGACGTGAATTGGAATGCCCTGGAACAGCGGCAGATCTTCCAGCGCCAGTCCACCGGTGACGGTGACCTTGAAGCCCATATCCGCCAGACGCTTAATCGCGCTGATGTCCGCTTCGCCCCACGCCACGCCTGCTGCCTGCGCGTCGCGGCTGCGGTGGTAAACCACCTGCTGGATGCCCGCCTCGCGCCACTCCTGGGCCTGCTCCCAGGTCCAGAAGCCGGTCAACTCAATCTGCACGTCGCCGTTGAACTCTTTTGCCACGTCCAGCGCGCCTTTGGCGGTGTTGATATCCGCGCAGCAAATCACGGTGACCCAGTCGGCGTTGGCTTCAAAACACATGCGGGAGAGAATTTTGCCCGCGTCAGCGATCTTGGCATCCGCCAGCACGATTTTGTGCGGATAAAGCGCCTTCAGGTCGCGAACGGCGCGAACGCCTTCGCCCACGCACAGAATGGTACCCACTTCGATGATGTCCACCTCTTCCGCAATCAGGCGGGTGGTTTCGTAAGCGTGGGACAGAGTCTGGTTATCCAGCGCGACCTGCAACATTGGTAATGACATTTTCAATTCCTTCTTAAACAGCCGCCGCAGTGGCGTGATCGATTAAATCCAGGACTTCCTGCTCGGTGCGGCAGGCGCGTAAACGGTCAAAGTTGGCCTCGTCATCAAACAGATTCACGATCTGCATAATGCCGACTTCCTGATGGGTATTGGCATCAACGGCCGCCATGGTGATAAGAATATCGACCGGGTCGTTATCCTCATGGTTAAACACCAGAGGCGTTTTCAGCGTCACCAGCGCAAAGCCGGTTTTTTTGACGCCCTCTTCCGGGCGGCCATGCGGCATCGCCAGGCCTGGCGCAATCACAAAATAGGGACCGTGCTGCGCAACGCCATCAAGAATGGCCTGGTAATAGCGCGGCTCAACAACGTCGGCCTTGACCAGCAGATCGACGCTCAGCTTGACCGCTTCCTGCCAGGTGCTGGCCTCGGCCTGCAAAAGGATTGAGTTATTTTGTGCCAGCGAATCACGTAGCTTCATGTGGCGTCCTTACTTCACGTCCTGCGGGAAATGTTCTTTGATCACTTCCAGCAGTTTTGGGCCGAAATCCGCAGGCGACAGCATGTTGCGCACGCCCACCACGTATTTGTTGCCTGTTACGGTAATCTCACCGGCGATGTGGGTAGAGGCGATGATGATATCCGCGCCGCCCAGCTCACTTTTGTATTCCCCCACCGCGCAGCTGTTTACCGTGTGGTCGATGTTTGACTGCGTTAAAAACTGGTCCACTTTCATCTTCATGATCATGGAGCTGCCTTGTCCATTGCCACACACGGCCAGGATACGTACGGTCATAGTCAAAACTCCTTAGTGAGCAGAAACTTCTGCTGTTTGTTTTTCAGCATCTTCTTCAGCGCGCAGCGAACGGCCCGCGAAGAACATATAAATCAGTGCAATCAGAATGATGACGGCCATAAAGACCAGCCCTACAGAGGCGAAGCCCTGCATCATCGGCGGTGCCAGAATCGACCAGTCCGCCATCCCCATCCAGGCGCTCATACCGGTGAGCTTGACGGCCCACACGCAGCCGAAGATTTCCACCATGCCCATCACCAGGCAGATCTTCAGCGCCGCGCGCCAGCCGCCGAAGTGGTTAGCAAAGACGCCGATGGTGGCGTTAGAGAAGAACATTGGGATAAAGCCAGGAATGATCAGGATGGAGGAACCGCAGCCCACCAGAATGCCCACCGCAATCAGCTGGCCGATAGTGCCCCACATAAAGCCCCAGACCACGGCGTTTGGCGCAAAGCTATAGATTGCCGCACAGTCAATCGCCAGCACGGCACCAGGGATCAGACGCTGGGAGATACCGTTAAAGGCTTCAGACAGTTCCGCCACGAACATGCGCACGCCCTGGGTGATGATGAAGATCGCCACCGCGAAGGAGAAACCGGTCTGCAGGATGTAGATCGTCCAGTGCGTTTTACCCGCCATCGCCTGCACAACGTCAATGCCGAAGGAGAGGAGGATGGCGCCAAAGAAGATGGTCATCACAATCGCCGTGGAGACGATGTTGTCGTGGAAGATATTCAGCCACCCCGGCATCTTAAGATCTTCTACGCTCTCCTCTTTTTTCCCCAGATAGGGCGCGACCTTATAGGCAATCCAGGAGGCAAATTGCTGCTGGTGGCCGATGGAGAAGCCGCAGCCGTCGGTCACTTCCTGGGTCGGCTTGTACATCATGTTGGAGGTGATGCCCCAGTAGAGCGACACCATCACCGCCGTGAAGATGATCGTCGTCCACATTGAGTAGCCGAAGATATAAAGGGAAACCGCGATTAACCCGGCCTGCTGGAACATAATATGGCCGGTTAGCATGATGGTGCGAATGCCGGTAATGCGGCGCAGGAACACATAAATGATGTTCAGCGCCAGCGCGAGCAGAACCGCATAGCCCACCCAGCTGTAGGCGTCGCCCATGCGATCGATGGTCGCCATCATGGAGGCGTAAGTGTCAGAGATCGCGCCGTTGATGCCATACACTTCGGACATTTTGGCGACGACCGGCTTAAAGGTGCCGGTCAGAATGCCCGACCCCGCCTGCAGCAGCATAAAGCCAATGATGGTTTTGATGGTGCCCTTGATAATGACGCTGACGCTTTTACGCAAAAGGATGTAGCCCAGACACGTCACGATACCCAGTAACAGCGGGGCATTGGTCATTACCTGATTAAAGAAAACGGTAAAGACGTTGTAGAGGATCTCCATAACTCTCTCCAGAAAATGATGACACGAGGCGCAGTCCCCGCGTGGTTGGTGCCATCACTCTATTAATCACAAATAATCACCACAAGATTGAACGTGATTATTTGTGACGCATCACGCAATTTATTTCCATTCAGAAAGTAATGATTTTCACTCCCAACTTACATTGCCGAATTATCTATTTATATTCATAAACTTAAACATACATGCATGAATAAACAACAGCTTCAACCTCATCTTGCCGTGATGCATGACAGGCAAAATTGCGTGATTTTCCCGTTGCAAAGCGTTTAAAAGAGTGCCAGCATTAATCACAACAAATCACCAAATGATTACTTTTGATTAATACCAGGAGTCAAAACGATGAGTAAAGTGAACACCATCACCCGTGAATCATGGATTCTGAGCACTTTCCCGGAATGGGGCAGCTGGCTGAACGAGGAAATTGAGCAGGAAAACGTCGCGCCAGGCACTTTCGCCATGTGGTGGCTGGGCTGCACGGGCATCTGGTTAAAATCAGAAGGCGGAGCCAATATCTGCGTCGACTTCTGGTGCGGCACCGGTAAACAGAGCCACGGCAATCCGCTGATGAAAAAAGGACATCAGATGCAGCGCATGGCGGGCGTGGAAAAACTGCAGCCAAACCTGCGCACCACGCCGTTTGTGCTCGATCCGTTTGCCATTCGTCAGATCGATGCCGTGCTGTCGACGCACGATCACAACGATCATATCGACGTCAACGTCGCGGCTGCGGTTATGCAAAACTGCCCTGACACGGTGCCGTTCATCGGGCCACAAACCTGCGTCGATCTGTGGATCGGCTGGGGCGTGCCGAAAGAGCGCTGCATCGTGATGAAGCCGGGCGACGTGGTGAAAATCAAAGACATTGAGATCCACGCGCTGGATGCGTTTGACCGTACCGCGCTGATTACCCTGCCGGCCGATCAAAAAGCCGCGGGCGTGCTGCCGGACGGTATGGACGAGCGCGCGGTGAACTATCTGTTCAAAACGCCGGGTGGTTCCCTGTACCACAGCGGTGATTCTCACTACTCGAACTACTATGCGAAGCACGGTAACGAACATCAGATCGACGTGGCGCTGGGCTCGTACGGCGAGAATCCGCGCGGTATTACGGACAAAATGACCAGCGCCGATATGCTGCGCATGGCTGAAGCGCTGAACACCAAAGTGGTGATCCCGTTCCACCATGACATCTGGTCAAACTTCCAGGCCGATCCGCAGGAGATTCGCGTGCTGTGGGAAATGAAGAAAGACCGCCTGAAGTATGGCTTCAAGCCGTTTATCTGGCAGGTTGGCGGTAAGTTCACCTGGCCACTGGATAAAGATAATTTCGAATATCACTATCCGCGCGGCTTCGATGATTGCTTCACCATTGAGCCCGATCTGCCGTTCAAGTCATTCCTCTAATCGTCATGCTCAATCGCCAGGCACCCCGCCTGGCGATGACATATTTATCTTAGTAATTTCATGCTATTTCAAATATTATCTTTTCAAATCAATTCTTATCGGAATAGCTCATGACGGAAGCGCAGCGGCATCAAATTTTACTGGAACTCCTGGCGCAGACAGGATTTGTCACCGTTGAGAAAGTAATAGAACGCTTAGGAATTTCCCCAGCGACGGCGCGCCGGGATATCAACAAGCTGGACGAAAGCGGCAAGCTGAAAAAAGTCCGTAACGGCGCGGAAGCGATTAGCCAGCAGCGCCCGCGCTGGACGCCGATGAACATTCATCAGGCGCAGAACCACGATGAAAAAGTCCGCATTGCCCGCGCGGCATCGCAGCTGGTGAACCCCGGGGAAAGCGTGGTAATCAACTGCGGCTCGACGGCTTTTCTGCTGGGGCGGGAAATGTGCGGCAAACCGGTGCAAATCATTACCAACTACCTGCCGCTGGCAAACTACCTTATCGATCAGGAACACGAGAGCGTGGTGATCATGGGCGGCCAGTACAACAAGAGCCACTCGATCACCCTTAGCCCCCAGGACAGCGAAAATACGCTCTATGCCGGGCACTGGATGTTTACCAGCGGCAAGGGGCTGACCACGGATGGACTGTACAAGACCGATATGCTCACCGCGATGGCAGAACAGAACATGCTGAACGTTGTGGGCAAGCTCGTGGTGCTGGTCGACAGCAGCAAGGTGGGCGAGCGCGCCGGCATGCTGTTCAGCCGGGCAGAGCAGATCAACATGGTGATCACCGGTAAAAAAGCGAACCCGGAGATCCTCCAGAAGCTTGAAGGCCAGGGCGTCACGGTACTGCGCGTTTAGAGGTGCTGGCGGAAAAACGCCACCGTAGCATCCAGCGCCGTGGGCGTAATGCGGTGGCGAACACCCGCTTCCCATAAACAGGTGAGATTGCCATCCAGGCCGTCGCGCCGCAGCGCCTGCTGCAGGCGGAACGTTTCCCCCGCCGGAACGACGTCATCCTCATTTCCGTGCCACAGCAGCAGCGGGCGGTCGGCCAGCGCTGGCAACGCGTTCTCCACGTCCCATTCCGCGAGTTTCGCGTCAATGCCTTCAGGTTCCTGGGGCGGAAAAAGCGTCTTTGAAAGAGAGGAAAAATAGCCCGAGCCCATCAGGCAGGCCACGGATTTCACCTCAGGATGACGCGCCATAATCCCTAATGCCGTCATGCCGCCCATTGACGCGCCCGCCACGGCCAGGCGGTTATCCGCCACCAGGCCTGCCTCATAAAGCGCGTCGCGCAGCCCGGTAAACTCGCTCAGGCTGCCGCAAAGAATTTGCCAGAACTGTCCCAGCCGGGCCTGTTCGTTACCCGTAAACCGGGCACCATGATCGGGCGCATCAGGCATCACCACGCGAAAACCCGCCTGCGCCAGCGCAACGGCAAAATAGCTGTAGACCAGCTTTGAAGAGGTAAACCCATGATAGAACAGCACTACGGGCAGCGGCCTCTCGCGCTTTCCCGCCGGGAATGCATGCAAAATTTCATGGTTGCCGAGGCGTCGCGTTTCAAGTTCAATCATTGTCTATCCTGTATTAATGAGTGATTCATAATGTTGAGAACTGGGTTACGGTTTCACGCTATTTTCATTCGAAATACACGCCCCAGATAACATTTCGGGAACATTCCCCCAAAACTAAATTCACAGACAACTACACTATGGCTATCAGGAAACGAGATATGGTTATGCGCAGGTTTGCTGCTTTGTTACTTGTCTCCGTGCTCAGCGGCTGTCAGGCTCTTCAGGGAACGCCGCAGCCTGCTCCGCCGGCCACCGATCGTCCGCAGGAAATCCGTCGTAATCAGACGGAAGGACTACAGCGGATCGGATCTGTCTCCGCAATGGTTCGGGGTTCCCCGGACGACGCGGAAGAGGCAATTAAAGCACAGGCCATCGCAGCAAAAGCAGATTATTACGTCATCGTCATGGTCGATGAAACCATCATTACGGGACAGTGGTATTCACAAGCCATTTTGTACCGCAAATAACGGTCATGATTTGAACGACATTTACACTGCTTTGCGTCCATAGACATTTTCCTGTCCACAATAAACTCCATGCCCGCGCTAATGGAAGTGAGTTTATTTGCGAAGGATTGCCCGGCGGATACCGGAGAAATGTGAAATGGAGCTGACGATGAAACGAACTCTTGCTTTGACTACCCTGTTGCTCTCCGCTGGCCTGGTGAGCACAACCGCGCAGTCGGCCGAATTTGCCAGCGCTGACTGCGTGACTGGCCTTAACGAAATCGGCCAGATCTCCGTGAACAACATTTCGGGGAGCCCGCAGGACGTTGAACGCGTAGTGGCATTAAAAGCGGATGAGCAGGGTGCATCCTGGTATCGCATCATACAGATGCAGGAGGACAACCATGACGATCGCTGGCGGGTACAGGCCATTCTTTATGCATAAGGCATCACGATAAAAGCCACTGATTTATAGTGGCTTTTTTGTTCACGTAACTTTCCTCCCAGTCTATAAATCTTTCCAAAACAGACACGTAACATTTAGTTACATTAAGCTGATAAATGTTATCCCCGGTCTGCCATTGAAGAGCCATCCCTTTTCAATAATGAGCAATTTATGATCGCCTTTTTTCGTCGCGCGAACATGGAGCAAACCCAGATGCTGGTCGGCGAAACCTCGCGCGCTGTACACCTGGGCGGCAAGACGGTTACGCACGCCGTCGCCACGATGGATGACATTCGCGATGCCTCAAAACGCATCGGAGACATCACCCGCGTGATTGAGTCTATCGCCTTCCAGACCAACATTCTGGAGCTCAACGCCGCGGTAGAAGCGGCGCGGGCGGGCGGGCACGGCAAGGGCTTCGCCGTCGTAGCGCAGGAGGTTCGCGCCCTGGCGGCACGCAGCGCCGATGCGGTCAAAGAGATTGAACAGCTGATTGGCGACACGCTCAATAAGGTCAGCGAGGGCCACGCCCTTTCCGAGCAAACGCGCCTGGCGATGGACGATATCATCGTTCACATCGACAACATCAGCCAGCTGGTGACGGAGATTAACCACGCCTCGCGCGAGCAGTCCGCGGGGATTGGCCAGGTGAATCTCGCGATGGCCCACATCGGCGAAGCGTCGCACATCAACGCCGACCGCGTGACGCGCAGCGAGCAAACCGCGCAGACCCTGCGTGAGAAAGGCTCGCACCTCACCCAGCTGGTGAGCCTTTTCCAGCTGAAGGGCTAACCGACGCCGCCCGTAGCGCGCAGCAGCAGATCGTTTTGCACCTGCGCGCTCAGCAAGGAGCCACCGCGGGTATCGAGCATCATGCGGCACCACGCCTGCGCCACCGGCGGCGATGCGTGCCGCAGCATCTGGCTCCCCGCACCGAGTAAAAACAGCTGCTGCGCGATCTCCCTGCCCTGCGCCTCCTGCGGCTTGCGCAGCTTTTGCTGCAGCTGACGCCAGCCGCGGTCGAAGTGCCGATCCTGCCCTTTCACCTGTGCAAAATCCTCGGCAAGCAGCTCGAGAATGCCCGGCTGCTTCGCCAGCACGCGCAGCACGTCCAGGCACATGATGTTTCCCGACCCTTCCCAGATGCTGTTGACCGGCATTTCGCGGTACAGGCGCGGAAGCTCGCTCTCCTCGCAGTAGCCGATCCCCCCCAGCACCTCCATCGCCTCGGCGACGAAGGGGATGCCCGCTTTGCACACGCCGTATTTCGCCACCGGTGTGAACAGGCGGGCCCACGCGGCCTCCCGGGCGTCGTCCCGCCTGTCCCACGCCCGGGCAAGACGGAACAGCAGCGCGGTTTGCCCCTCCATCATTAGCGCCATCCGGCCTAGCACCTCGCGCATCAGCGGCTGATCGATCAGGTTCTTGCCGAACGTTTGCCGCTGGTGGGCGTGATACAGCGCCACGGAGAGCGCCCGGCGCATTAGCCCGTGGCTGCCGAGCGCGCAGTCAAAGCGCGTCAGCCCGCCCATTTTGAGGATTTGCCGCACGCCTTCGCCCTCCTCCCCCACCAGCCAGCCGGAGGCGTCAAGAAACTCGGCTTCGCTGCTGGCGTTTGAGCGGTTGCCGAGCTTGTCCTTCAGCCGCTCCAGGCGCACCGCATTGCGTTTTCCGTCAGGCAAAAAGCGCGGAACGAAAAAGCAGGAAAGGCCGCCTTTCGCCTGCGCCAGGACGAGATGCGCATCGCTTTGCGGTACGGAGAAAAACCATTTATGCCCCACCAGCCGATAGCTGCCGTCAGCCGTTTTTTCCGCTTTGGTGGTATTGCTCAGCACGTCGGAGCCGCCCTGCTTTTCCGTCATCCCCATGCCGATAAGCAGGCCGCGCTTCTGCCCGCCGGGGGCAAAGTGCGGATCGTAGCGGTCGCTAAGAAGCGTCGTCAGCCAGCCGTGGAACGGTGTAGGCAGCGACTGTAAAAGCAGCGGCGTAGCGGCGAAGGTCATGGTAATGGGGCAAAGCGTGCCCGCCTCAACCTGGGCATGCAGCACGAAGCGCGCGGCTCTGGCAACAAACGATCCCCTGCGTGCCTCCTCCTCCCACGGCAGGTTATGCACCCGGTTTGCGCAGAGCCCCTGCATCAGCAGGTGCCACGCCGGGTGAAAACGCACGTCGTTAAGCCGTTCACCCGTCGCGTCATAGCGCAGCAGCTCCGGCGGGTTGACGTTCGCCAGCCTGCCAAGCTCCAGCGACTCCGCGGTGCCCAGCTGCTGCCCGATGCTGGCCAGCAGCTCCTTGTCCCATTCGGCCCCTTCCCGGGCAATCGCGTCGCGCAGGGCGCAGTCGGAGAGGAAAAGATTGCTGTTAGAAAGCGGCGCGGGTTGATTGAAAACGGTGTGTGTCTGCCAGTGCATGCTGTCTCCCTCCTTCAGTGGCAATGAAGATAAGTATGGACAGGGTGGATCAACGCTGCATGGGAGTACGGTCACACCATGGCAATCGCACTGAAATCATTCGTGAAATAGCTCACATAACATAAGAATAAACTATTTCACGACGTCATTTTTGTTGAATAATTTATTCTTACCCCCTTCTGCGAGGCTCGCCATGCAACCTTCACACCGTGCGCCGGACGCGCACAAGCGCGCGTTAATTGCCGGCTCTATTGGTAACTTCATCGAGTGGTATGAGTTTGCGGTCTACGGTTTTCTGGCAACCGTGATTGCGAAAAATTTCTTCCAGCTTGAAGGGGAATCGGGCCTGACGAGCCTGATCCTCACCTACGCCTCGTTTGCGATTGCCTTCTTTTTTCGCCCGCTGGGCGCGGTGGTGTTTGGCCGCATCGGCGACAGGATTGGCCGCAAGCCAACGCTGATTATCGTGCTGGTGCTGATGACGCTGGCCACCGCGGCCATCGGAGTGGTGCCGGTTTACGCCAGCATCGGGATTGCCGCGCCGCTGATTATCACGCTGCTGCGCATCCTGCAGGGGCTTTTCGCCGGCGGGGAATACGGCGGCGCGGTTTCGCTGATGACGGAGTTCGCCCCGCGCGGCAGGCGCGGCCTGTACGGGGCGTGGCAGTCCTTTACCGTTGCGCTTGGATTACTGGCTGGTGCAGGCATTGTGGCGCTGCTTTCCGCCCTGCTCACGCCGGACGCGCTGCACGACTGGGGCTGGCGTATCCCGTTTTTCCTGGCGCTGCCGATGGGCGTGGTGGCGCTATGGCTGCGCGTCAGCATGGAGGAAACGCCAAGCTTTGTGCACCAGCAGGAAAAGCCAGTCGCAGCTCAGGCCTCAACTACGGCCACGCTCAGAGCCATCGTGATGGGCATTGGCCGCGTGATGGTGTGGTCTGCGGCGGGATATACCTATCTGGTGATCATGCCAACCTACCTGCAGTCGGCGCTGCATACCGGGTTTAACCAGGCGCTGCTGATTGCGGTGATTTCGAATATCGGTTTCGCACTCACCATAATTCCGTCGGGCATGCTCAGCGACAAAATAGGGCGCCGCACGGTGATGATCGTCGCTACCGTGCTACTGCTGGTTCTCGCCCTGCCGCTGCTGAAAGTTTTGCAGGCGGAGTCCAGCACGCTGGCGGTGAAGGCACTCGTGGTGCTGATTGCGGGTGGCCTGGTGGGCATGCTTGCGGGGCCAGGGCCTGCCATGCTTTCAGAGATGTTCCCGACGCGGGTACGCTATACCGGGCTTGGCCTGGCTTATTCTCTGTCGAACGCTATTTTCTCTGGCTGCGCGGGGCTGATCATTACCGGGCTGATTAAAGAGACGGGGAATCTGGATATTCCGGCCTATTACGTGATGGTGACGGCGGTGGTGAGTATCGTAGCGCTGATGACGCTCAGGAAGGATGACCATTTGCGGTCGTTAGAGGAGTGAGGCGATCGCCGTCTGGTGCCCTCATCCCGGCCCTCTCCCGTAGGAGAGGGCGAAAACACGAAAGGCCGTCCTGTGGACGGCCTTCCTGTTTATTCTCCGCGCTGGCGCACCGCTTCAAACAGGCAAATGCCCGTCGCGACGGAGACGTTCAGGGACGACACGCTGCCCGCCATCGGGATGCTGATTAGCTCGTCACAGTGCTCGCGCGTCAGGCGGCGCATGCCTTCGCCTTCCGCCCCCATCACCAGCGCCAGACGGCCGGTCATTTTGCTCTGGTACAGCGTATGATCCGCTTCACCGGCAGTGCCGACGATCCAGATGTTCTCTTCCTGCAGCAGGCGCATGGTGCGCGCCAGGTTAGTCACGCGGATCAGCGGGACGTTTTCCGCCGCGCCGCAGGCCACCTTCTTGGCCGTTGCGTTCAGCTGCGCGGAGCGATCTTTCGGCACGATCACCGCATGGACGCCCGCCGCGTCGGCGCTGCGCAGGCACGCGCCGAGGTTGTGCGGATCGGTCACGCCGTCGAGGATCAGGAAGAATGGGTTATCCAGCCCGGCGATCAGATCCGGCAGATCGTTTTCCTGATACTGGCGGCCCGGCTTCACGCGGGCGATAATGCCCTGATGCACCGCGCCTTCGCTTTTCTCATCCAGGAACTGGCGGTTCGCCAGCTGGATCACCACGCCCTGGGCTTCCAGCGCGTGGATCAGCGGCATCAGACGTTTGTCTTCACGCCCTTTCAGAATAAAGACTTCCTGAAAGCGCTCCGGTGCGCGCTCCAGCAGGGCCTGCACCGCGTGGATGCCGTAAATCATTTCACTCATTGATGGTTCTCATAATATGCATTTCCCCTCTCCCCGCGGGGAGAGGGTCAGGGTGAGGGGTATTTTACTCCGCCTGCTTTTTTTTCGCTGCGCGTTTCGCTTTGGTGGCAGCGGCTATTTTCTGCGTTTTGGCGGAAGGCTTTTTCGCCGAGCGGGCCTCTTTCTTCGCCGCTTTTGGCTTTTGCTTCTTCTCGCCGCGGAACGCGCTGTCCGGCTCGAAGTTCACCTTCTTACCCGCCTGACGGCGTTTTCCACCCGATTTACCGTTGCCGTTACCGCCTTTCTTCGCTCTCTCACGCTCGGTCTTGCCGACGTTACGCGGCGCGCGCTCGCTGGAGATCAGGCTAAAGTCTATCTTACGGTCGTCCATATTCACGGCCTCAACCTTCACTTCCACGCGGTCGCCCAGGCGGTAGGTCTGGCCGCCGGATTCGCCAATCAGACGCTGGCCCACCTGGTCAAAGCGGTAGTAGTCGTTATCAAGGCTGGAAACGTGCACCAGACCGTCGATGAACAGCTCGTCCAGACGCACGAAGAAGCCAAAGCCGGTCACGCTGGCAATGACGCCTTTAAAGACGTTGCCGACCTGGTCCAGCATAAAGTCGCACTTCAGCCAGTCCGCCACGTCGCGCGTCGCCTCATCGGCACGGCGTTCGGCCATGGAACAGTGCTGGCCGAGCTGCAGCATCTCTTCCATCGAATAGTGATAGCCGCCGGTTTCGGTGGTGTTCCCCTTGTGGCCCTGCTCCTGCGCCAGCAAATATTTAATCGCGCGGTGCAGAGAGAGATCCGGGTAACGACGGATCGGCGAGGTAAAGTGGGCGTAGGACTGAAGCGCCAGGCCAAAGTGGCCGCGGTTTTCCGGATCGTAAATCGCCTGCTTCATGGAGCGCAGGAGCATGGTTTGCAGCATTTCCGCGTCAGGACGATCGCTGATGGATTCCAGCAGCTCGGCGTAGTCGCGCGGCTCCGGCTTGCTACCGCCAGGCAGTTCCAGGCCGAGCTCGGCGAGCACGGAGCGGAACGACGTAATGGCTTCCGTTGTTGGCTTATCGTGAATACGGAACAGCGCAGGCTCTTTGGCTTTCTCAACGAAGCGCGCCGCCGAGATGTTAGCCAGGATCATGCACTCTTCGATCAGCTTGTGCGCGTCGTTACGCTGGGTCTGCTCGATACGCTCAATGCGGCGCTCGGCGTTGAAGATGAATTTCGCCTCTTCGCTCTCGAACGAGATCCCGCCGCGCTCTTCGCGCGCCTGATCCAGGGTTTTATAGAGGTTATGCAGCTCTTCGATGTGCTTAACCAGCGGCGCGTACTGCTCGCGCAGCTCCTGGTCGCCCTGCAGCATATGCCAGACCTTGGTGTAGGTCAGGCGCGCGTGCGAGCTCATCACCGCTTCGTAGAATTTGTAGCCGGTTAAGCGGCCCTTGGTCGAGATGGTCATTTCACAGACCATGCACAGGCGGTCAACCTGCGGGTTCAGGGAGCACAGGCCGTTGGAAAGCACTTCCGGCAGCATCGGCACAACCTGAGACGGGAAGTAGACCGACGTGCCGCGGCTGCGCGCTTCGTTATCCAGAGGCGTGTGCGGGCGAACGTAGTAGCTCACGTCCGCAATGGCAACCCACAGGCGCCAGCCGCCGCCGCGTTTTTTCTCGCAGTAAACGGCGTCATCAAAGTCGCGGGCGTCTTCGCCATCAATGGTAACCAGCGGCAGGGAGCGCAGGTCCACGCGGCCGACCTTGGACTCTTCCGGCACTTCTTCGCGCAGGCTTTCAATCTGCTCTTCAACCGCTTTCGGCCAGACGTACGGGATCTCATGGGTACGCAGCGCCATATCCACGGCCATTGTCGTGCCCATGTTGTCGCCGAGCACTTCGACAATTTTACCTACCGCTTTGGTGCGGCGGGTTGGACGCTGGGTAAGTTCCACCACCACCACAAAGCCCATGCGCGCGCCCATGACCTCTTCAGGCGGGATCAGGATATCGAAGCTCAGGCGGCTATCGTCCGGCACCACAAAGCCCACGCCGGCATCGGTAAAGTAGCGGCCAACGATCTGGCTGGTTTTTGGCACCAGCACGCGCACAACGCGCGCTTCGCGGCGGCCTTTGCGGTCAGCGCCCAGCGGCTGCGCCAGGATCTGATCGCCATGAATGCACATCTTCATCTGTTCGGATGAGAGGTACAGGTCATCTTTGCGGCCCTCAACGCGCAGGAAGCCAAAGCCATCGCGGTGGCCAATGACGATACCTTTCACCAGGTCGAGGCGTTCAGGCAGCGCATAGCACTGGCGGCGGGTAAAGACCAGCTGCCCGTCGCGCTCCATCGCGCGCAGGCGGCGGCGAAGGGCTTCAGTTTGCTCTTCACCTTCAATGTGTAATTCAGCGGCAAGTTCTTCACGGTTGGCGGGTTTTTCGCGTTTAGTTAAGTGTTCAATGATGAACTCGCGGCTGGGGATAGGATTCGCGTATTTTTCGGCTTCGCGTTCCTGGAAAGGATCATGTGACATGTCGGTTCCTCCGTTGTCAGCTCCGGTGGAAATTTTCTTCATTCCACCAGCAATAATTTATAAAGCGGTTGATTCTCTTCAACCAAATCGGCCAGCGTGTAGTTATCCAGTTCCTTGAGAAAACTTTGCACGGCCTGAGAAAGCGCCTGTTTCAGACGACAAGCGGGAGTAATGTGGCAGAACTCGCTGCTGCAGTTCACCAGTGACAGCGGCTCCAGTTCACGCACCACATCCCCAACGCGAATACTCTGCGCCGGTTTACCCAGACGAATTCCCCCATTCTTCCCGCGGACGGCAGCAACGTATCCGGCACGACTAAGTTGATTGATTATTTTGACCATATGATTACGGGACACACCGTAGACCTCTGTCACCTCAGAGATACTGGTCATTTTCCCATCGGGTAACGACGCCATGTAAATTAAGGCGCGTAAGCCGTAATCGGTGAAACTTGTTAACTGCACATCAACCTCAGGAAAAAGGGAAAACGCGGTAAAACCGCACAGATATTCATTAATGATGATAAACCAGCCAGATAGATAGCAGCTAATTTATTTGAATGGAAAGGGGGAAAGAGGACGAAAAAGCCGGATGCGCATAGCTTTCCGGCCTGTGATGGATTTTGTAGACCCGGCAAGCGCAGTGCCGCCGGGCAAAACCCTGATTAAGCGTCGAACGGATCGCGCAGAATCATGGTTTCAGAACGATCTGGGCCGGTAGAGATAATATCGATCGGCACTTCGGTCAGTTCTTCAATACGCTTGATGTAGTCCAGCGCCGCCTGCGGCAGGCCGCTACGCTCTTTCACGCCGAAGGTGGTCTCAGACCAGCCAGGCATGGTTTCGTAGATTGGCTCGATGCCTTCCCAGTCGTCAGCAGCCAGCGGAGTGGTCGTCACTTCGCGGCCATCTGGCATACGGTAGCCTACGCAGATTTTCACTTCTTTCAGGCCGTCCAGCACGTCCAGCTTGGTCAGGCAGAAGCCAGACAGGGAGTTGATTTGCACCGCGCGACGTACGGCAACCGCGTCCAGCCAGCCGGTACGACGACGTCGACCGGTGGTCGCGCCAAACTCGTTACCCTGCTTGCAGAGGAACTCGCCGGTTTCATCAAACAGCTCGGTCGGGAATGGACCTGCACCCACGCGCGTGGAGTAAGCTTTGATGATGCCCAGAACGTAATCTACATAGCGCGGCCCCAGGCCAGAACCGGTCGCTACGCCACCCGCGGTGGTGTTAGAGGAGGTCACGTACGGATAGGTACCGTGGTCGATGTCCAGCAGCGTACCCTGCGCGCCTTCGAACATGACAAAATCGCCACGCTTGCGCGCCTGGTCCAGCAGATCGGAAACATCAACAACCATACCGGTCAGAATATCGGCAATCGCCATGACGTCATCCAGCACTTTCTGGTAGTCAACGGCGTCAGCTTTGTAGAAATTCACCAGCTGGAAGTTGTGATATTCCATCACTTCTTTCAGTTTTTCAGCGAAGGTGGCTTTGTCGAAGAGATCGCCTACGCGCAGGCCGCGACGAGCAACTTTGTCTTCGTAAGCAGGGCCGATGCCGCGGCCGGTTGTGCCGATCGCTTTCGCACCGCGAGCTTTTTCACGCGCAACGTCCAGCGCCACGTGATAGTCGAGGATCAGCGGGCAGGCTTCGGAGAGCAGCAGACGCTCGCGAACCGGGATACCACGGTCTTCCAGGCCTTTCATCTCTTTCATCAGCGCCGCTGGAGACAGCACAACGCCGTTACCGATGATGCTGGTCACGTTATCACGAAGAATGCCTGATGGAATAAGATGGAGGACGGTTTTTTCACCGTTGATTACGAGAGTATGGCCTGCGTTGTGACCGCCCTGGTAGCGTACAACATATTTAGCCCGTTCAGTCAGAAGATCGACAATCTTCCCTTTACCTTCGTCACCCCATTGGGTGCCCAGTACGACGACGTTGTTACCCATTTTTTCAAAATCACCGATTGCTTAAAAATGGATTCTACCACCGCTTTTTCAGATATACAGCACTTTTTGACCCCAAAATATGCCAAATCCGACCACTTTTTGATCAGCCAATCGTTTTCCTCAACATGTAGTAGATCACGATACCGGCAACCACAAGTCCGCCCCCAAATCGGCGCAAAATATTATCCGGTAGTGCGCTCATGGTCGCGATCATTCGACGCCAGGCGCGCGGATAAATCATCGGCCCAAGGCCTTCCAGCACCAAAACCAGAGCCAGCGCGAGCCAGATCGTTGAATTCATTTTCATTCCTCATAAAAGAAAACCACCGCTCTCTACGGAGCGGTGGTTTGAATACTCAAACGCGCCTGAGTTTATCGCGTTGCGTTAGCCGGCGTCTTCATATAACGGAAGAAATCGCTGTCCGGGCTGAGCACCATCACATCCTGGTTGCTCTGGAAGCTATTCTCGTAGGCACGCAGGCTGCGGATAAAGGCGTAGAAGTCTGGGTCCTGGCTGAATGCATCGGCAAACAGTTTCGCCGCTTCGGCATCACCTTCACCGCGCAGGATACGGCCCTGACGCTCTGATTCCGCCAGCGTCTTGGTGACTTCATAGTCCGCTGCCGCGCGCAGCTTCTCAGCCTCTTCCTGACCCTGTGAACGGTGACGACGGGCTACCGCTTCACGCTCGGCGCGCATACGGTTGTAGATCGCCTCGGACACTTCGGCAGGCAGGTTGATCTGCTTGATACGCACGTCGACCACTTCAATACCCAGCGCAGCCATACTGTTCGGGTTGATCACCGGTACGTTACCGTTGGTTTCAGCCTGAACGCGCTCGGCGGCCTTGGCGATAGCATCATCAGCCGCTGGCGTTTCCACTTCATCTTCCGTGCCCGCAGAACCGGAGTTCAGCGCATCACGCACTTCCAGAGTCAGACGGCCGCGGGAGTCGGTGACAATGTCTTTCACGTCCAGACGACCAATTTCAGAACGCAGACGGTCAGAGAACTTACGTTTCAACAGAACTTCGGCCTGAGAAACGTCGCCGCCGCCCGTTGCCAGGAAGTAGCGGCTGAAGTCACTGATGCGCCATTTGATATAAGAATCAACGATCAGGTCTTTTTTCTCTTTGGTAACAAAACGGTCGGCCTGGTTATCCATGGTCTGGATACGGGCGTCGAGCGTTTTAACAGACTGAATGAACGGCACCTTGAAGTGCAGACCTGGCTCATAGATCAGCGGCTTTTTGTCGCCATCACGCACGACGCTGCTGAACTGGAACTTGATCCCGCGCTCACCCTCTTTCACCACAAAAATAGAGGTATAAAGTACGACCAGTACGATGATGATGATCGCAATAACTGACTTACGCATCCTTATTCCCCCTGACGCTGGTAGTCGTTACGCTGCGCGTTAGCACGGCGTTGGTCCATAATGTCACCATCGTTCGTAGAAGGCGTTGAGTTCGCGCTGGAGCTGCCCTTTGAGGCAGGCGGCAGGCGCAGCAGGTTGTTTGCGCCGCTGGTGTCTTTCGCAGCCGGTGCAGAACCGCCTTTCAGCATCTGATCCAGCGGCAGGACCATCAGGTTTCCGCCTTTGCTGTCGTTAACCAGCACCTTACGCGTGTGGCTCAGCACTTTTTCCATGGTCTCAATGTAGAGACGCTCGCGGGTAATTTCCGGCGCGGCTTTATACTCCGGCAGGATTTTCGCAAAGCGAGCCACTTCACCCTGTGCTTCCAGGATGGTCTGGGTCTTATACGCGCGCGCTTCTTCAAGGATACGCTGCGCCTGACCGTTCGCACGCGGCTGGACTTCGTTGGTGTACGCTTCTGCTTCACGGATGTACTGCTGCTCGTTTTCACGCGCGGCAATGGCATCATCAAACGCGGCTTTCACCTCTTCCGGCGGACGCGCGGCCTGGAAGTTGACGTCAAGCAGGGTGATACCCATGTTGTAAGGACGAATGGTCTCTTCCAGCTCGCGCTGGGTATCGCTACGAATAACGGTACGACCTTCGGTCAGGATACGGTCCATGGTGTATTTGCCGATCACGCCGCGCAGGGCGCTGTCGGTTGCCTGGCGCAGGCTGTCGTCCGCGCTGGTCACGCTAAACAGGTAGCGCTCAGGATCGGTCACGCGGTACTGCACGTTCATCTCTACGCGCACGACGTTTTCGTCCGAGGTCAGCATCACGCCGGACGCCGCCAGTTCACGAACGGACTCCACGTTCACTGCGGTGACGTCGTCAATAAACGTCGGTTTCCAGTTCAGGCCCGGCTCAACCAGATGGCTGAACTTACCGAAACGAGTCACCACGCCGCGTTCTGCTTCTTTAATGGTGTAGAACCCGCTGGCTGCCCAGATGATAACGACCGCCGCGGCGACAATGCCCACCACGCGGCCACCCATTGGCGGGCGAGGACTCTGAGTGGAATTACCACCCGAGCCGGACCCGTTTCCTCCGCCAAGGCCACCCAGCTTTTTGCTGAGCTTGCGGAAGATATCATCCAGATCCGGTGGCCCCTTCTCGCGACCACCTTTGTTGCCATTTCCCCCAGAGTTGCCGCCTTGATTATTGCTGCTTCCCCACGGGTCGCGGTCTTGTCCGTTATTACCGGGCTGATTCCACGCCATGTATATGCTCCATATTTGTTATGCAAGGGCGAATTTTCAGGCTTACCCTTTCTGATCAGACGATATAGTCCGCCAGCGCAGGTTCTTGTTTACAGAGGCGACGCCAGTCAACGATCGGCATACGCACCTGCATCCCCACGCTGCCGTCATCCTCCATCCACTCTTTTTCTATCGCCTGAAGCTGATAAAACCGGCTGCGCAGCCTGCCTTCCTGTGGCGGCAGGCGCAGCGTGTGCTGAGCTACCTCACCGGAAAGACGTTCTGTCAAAGCCTGGAAAAGCAGTGGCACACCAACACCGGTCTGGGCGGAAAGCCAGACCCGAATCGGTTTGTTCTCTTCATCCCGGTCGATACGCGGTTCAAAATCATCCATCATATCGATTTTATTCATCACCAACAGCGTTGGGATTTCGTGGGCCTCGATCTCTTCGAGCACCACGTTTACCGCGTCGATGTTCTCCTGCACGCGGACGTCCGCTGCATCTATCACGTGCAGCAGCAGGGTCGCCTGACGCGTCTCCTGCAGGGTGGCTTTAAACGCCGCCACCAGATCGTGCGGCAGATGGCGAATAAACCCTACGGTATCCGCCAGCACCGTTTCCCCCACGTCAGCAACGTCAATGCGACGCAGCGTAGGGTCCAGGGTCGCAAACAGCTGATCTGCGGCATACACCCGGGCTTCGGTAATCTGGTTAAACAGGGTGGATTTACCGGCGTTGGTATACCCCACCAGCGACACCGTTGGGATGTCGGCTTTCGTTCGCGAACGACGTCCCTGCTCACGCTGTTTCTCAACTCTTTCCAGACGTGAGAGGATCTGGGTAATACGGCCGCGCAATAAACGACGGTCGGTTTCGAGCTGGGTTTCACCCGGCCCGCGCAAACCGATCCCGCCCTTTTGTCTTTCAAGGTGGGTCCAGCCGCGCACAAGGCGCGTCGCCAGATGGCGCAGCTGCGCCAGCTCAACCTGCAGCTTCCCTTCGTGGGTGCGCGCACGCTGAGCAAAAATATCTAAAATTAAGCCTGTGCGATCGATAACACGGCATTCGCAAAGGGCTTCCAGGTTACGTTCCTGAGCCGGAGACAGCGCATGGTCAAACAACACGACGGAGGCGCCGGTTGCTTTTACGGCATCCGCAATTTCAACTGCTTTACCTTCACCAACAAAATACTTTGGGTGCGGCGCTTTACGGCTACCGGTAATCACCTGCATTGCTTCGACACCGGCGGAAGAGACCAGAGTTTCAAACTCCTGGAGGTCTTCCATATCTTTGTCTTGCGAAAAATAGATGTGTACCAGCACCGCCTGCTCACCGGCATCATAACGGTCAAACAAGCGTATAACCCTCTAAAAAGATCAGCGGGGAACGCAGGATCCCTGGCTCCCCGTGTGGATAACAGCTCAAGACCTTATTCGGTCTCTTCGCTGTCCTGCGCTGGCGTTGAAGAACCCTGCGCGTTGCTGCCATGATGGTAGTTACTGCCAGTGCCGCCGCCAGCGTTATTGCTGTGATGAGATACCGGACGAGACGGAACAACAGTAGAGATCGCGTGCTTATAGACCATCTGACTGACCGTGTTTTTCAACAGGATCACGAACTGATCGAAAGACTCAATTTGACCTTGCAGCTTAATACCATTCACCAAATAAATAGAAACTGGAACACGTTCCCGACGCAATGCGTTCAGGAACGGATCTTGTAAAGATTGCCCCTTAGCCATTCTATCTTTTCCTTATATGATTGTTTTCTACTTAGAACCTTGCGATTCTGAAAATTGCGCACGATACGGTTCAATTGTACACATTCAGTGAGCGATATCACCAACAACCTGAATGACTTCGTTAAGCGCCTGTTGTGGTTTCTCACTGTCTAACCAGTGAACGCCCTCCCAACCGCGTAACCAGGTTATCTGGCGCTTCGCTAACTGCCTCGTGGCGCAAACACCTCGATAAACCATTTCATCGTATGAAATTTCACCTTCAAGATACGACCACATCTGGCGATATCCCACACAACGAATGGAAGGCATGTCCGTATGCAAATCTCCACGGGCAAAAAGCGCCCGCACTTCTGCTTCAAAATCTGAAGCCAACATCTGATGAAAACGCTGCTCAATTCGCTGATGCAGCAGTTCACGGCTCGCCGGGGCGATAGCGAACTGATGCACCTGATACGGCAGAGCGTCTCCTGACGTTTGCGTCAGTTCCGTTAAAGTTTTACCCGAAATGAAAAAAACTTCCAGTGCCCGGGAAAGCCTTTGCGGATCATTTGGATGAATCCGTGCTGCGGCAACCGGGTCAATCTCCGCCAGCTGCTTGTGCAATACGTCCCAACCCTGCTCTGCCGCCTGCTGTTCAATTTTAGCCCTCACTTCAGGGTCCGCTGAGGGTAAAGGTGATAACCCTTCCAACAGCGCCTTAAAGTAGAGCATGGTTCCTCCCACCAGCAGCGGAATACGTCCCGCCGCGGTGATCTCGGCCATTTCGGCTAACGCGTCGCGGCGAAAATCCGCTGCGGAGTAAGCCTGGGCCGGATCGAGAATGTCCAGCAAACGGTGCGGTGCCGCGCGCAGTTCCTCTGCGTCTGGCTTCGCCGTACCGATATCCATCCCCTTGTAAATGAGGGCAGAATCAACGCTAATCAACTCTACTGGCAAAACTTTACGTAGCTCAATGGCTAACGCCGTTTTGCCGGAGGCCGTTGGGCCCATTAAAAAAATCGCCTTAGGCAGGCTCGCCTTGCTTACGTCACTCATCTTTCAGGGCGGTCATCGCCATTTTCAAATCAACAGGTTGCAATAATCCACCCGGCGGCGTCTTCACCAGGTGCGGGCAAAGGCGTTCAACCTCAGCCAGCACGGTAATCGCCTGCGCCATACTCCACGAACTGTGTTCGCTTGCCAGATGGCGGGCGATCCACTGCGCGGTGTTGGCAGCATCAAACGACGTTTGCTGCGCCAGGTAGCCTATCAGTTCAGGAATCAAGTTTTGTAAATTTTGTTGGCGTAAGGGTAAAGGCACTGCGCGAATTGTCACATGCTGCGCTTCCAGAACGATTTCAATGCCCATTTCGGCCAGTTTGCCCTGCGAACGCTGCAAAACCCCTGTTTCTTCAGGGGATATTTTCAAGCGTACGGGGATCAGCAGCGGCTGCGCGCAGGCCACATTTTGGCCAGGCGTCAGCTGTACCTGCTTGAGCCAGCGCTCCGCGACGGGCAGCGCCAGCAGGAAAATTTTGCCTTCACGCTCCAGCAGCGCCATGTCGGGGGCGACAATCGTCAACACGCGCCCAAAGCTCTGGCTGTGCCCTTCAAGCGTGGGTGCGGGCACCTCTACGTGCTCTTTTCGCTCGACGGCTGGCGTATCCAGCAGCTTACGGTATAACTCGCCCTGCTGCTTTTGGTACCCCGCCTGCGCGTTGGGATAATTCGCGCCGGTTGGGCGCGGTGCGCTGCCCGCGGATGCCAAACGCGGCGCCGCCGGTTCGCGCGCCGCGGCGGGCTCGGCGAAATGGTTGCGTCCTGCCGCTACGCGGTTCTCCGGCAGCGAACGAGGTGCAGGTTCATCATGCGCCAGCGGCAGCGCGGGCTCCACCTGCTGCTGTAACACGCTCAATACGCCCTGATAAATAAAATCATGTACCAGCCGAGACTGATGAAAACGAACCTCATGCTTGGCAGGATGCACGTTGACGTCCACCTGATGCGGGTCAATTTCCAGATAAAGCACAAACGCGGGCTGTCGATCGGCACCAAGCTTGTCTTCACAGGCCTGGCGAATGGCGTGGTTGATCAGGCGATCGCGCATCATGCGGCCGTTGACGTAGCAGTACTGGATCTCAGCATAGGCGGCGCTGTTAGCCTGAGGGTCGGCTACCCAGCCGCGCATGGCCAGGTCGCCGTGCTGCCACTCAATCGCCAGCGCCTGCTCGAGGAACGGCGTCCCGCAGATTGCGCCCAGACGGCGTTCCTTCTGTCCGCCTTGCGCCACCGCGCGGTACTGACGCATCACCTTGCCGTTATGGCTGAGGTTAATGGTGACGTCAAAGCGCGCCAGCGCGATGCGGCGAATGATCTCGTCGATATGTCCGAATTCGGTCTTCTCGGTACGCATAAACTTGCGCCGGGCGGGGGTGTTGTAAAACAGATCCAGCACTTCCAGCGTCGTCCCTACCGGGTGCGCCGCTGGCTTGACCGTCACGTCCATCTCGCGCCCTTCGGCGTAAGCCTGCCAGGCTTCCTGCTGATCTGCGGTCCGTGACGTGAGGGTTAAACGGGAAACGGAGCTGATGCTGGCGAGCGCCTCGCCGCGAAAACCGAGGCTGATAATCGCCTCCAGATCGTCAAGCGAGGTAATTTTACTGGTGGCGTGACGCGCCAGCGCAAGCGCCAGCTCGTCTTTCTTGATGCCACAGCCGTTGTCGCGAATGCGGATAAGCTTCGCCCCGCCGCGTTCAATATCAATGTCGATACGGGTTGCGCCCGCGTCGAGGCTGTTTTCCACCAGCTCCTTCACCACCGATGCAGGGCGTTCCACCACTTCACCGGCGGCGATCTGGTTCGCGAGCTGCGGCGGTAGAACCTGAATCGGCATGACGTCTCCTTAGTTGGTCGCGGTCATCTCACCCGGCAGTGAAGCATTGGCCACCTGGCCTGCTCCGCCCGGCGGCGCGGACTGCAGCGGGTGCGCGTCAAAGTATTTGCGCAGACCGTTATAAATCGCTTCGGCAATTTGCTGCTGGTAGCTGTCGCTGCCCAGCAGACGCTCTTCGCCGTTGTTGCTGATAAAGCCCGTCTCGACCAGAATCGACGGAATATCCGGAGAGCGCAGCACGCCAAGGCTGGCATGCTCCGGGCGGCGCTTATGCAGCGACCCGATGCTCTGTAACTGGTTGAGTACGTTAGTGGCCACATCATACCCGACGCGCTGGGAATGACCGAACTGTAAATCAAGCACCGCCTGGCTAAGGTATGGATCGGCCTGGCTGTTAGCCAACACGTCGCCCGCCCCGCCTAACAGTTCAGACTGCTTCTCGTGCTCTTCCAGCCAGTTTGCCATTTCGCTGTTTGCGCGACGGTTTGAGAGCACCCAGACGGAGGCGCCAGTGGCGCTGCGGTTTGGCGCAGCATCCGCGTGAATGGACACGAGGAAGTTAGCATTCTGCTTACGCGCTACGTCTGAACGCCCCATCACCGAGATAAAATAGTCGCCGTCGCGGGTCATCACGCCTTTGAACATCGGATCGTCATTCAGCAGCGCGCGCAGCTTGCGGGCAATGGCAATGGTGACGTTTTTCTCTCGCGTGCCGCCCGGTCCGATAGCCCCCGGATCTTGCCCACCGTGACCGGCATCAATAGCGATGATGACTTTCTCGCTGCCGCTCACCGCTCGCCGTGCGCTGACCGCAGGGCGCGTCACCGTATTGCTGCTGGTTGCAACGGTCAGGCGATCGTTTTGCGCTTTAAACGGGTTACGCGCGGGTTCCGTAGGGCGCGGTGTATAAGCGGGCTGTTCGACACGCTTCGCGATAACCGGCGCGGGCGGCGGTGGAGGCGGCGGCGGTACATCAGCGTTAATCGTAAAGACGACCGTATAGTTCGCGCCGTTCTTCTGCTTAACCGCCTTCGTTTTCCCCTTTTCGGTCAGATCGACCACCAGCCTTAACGACTGGCTGTCCTGTGGCGTCCCTGAACGAATGCTTTTCACCAGGTTGTTTCCGCTGAACTGCAGCGGCAATCCCTGGATTACGCCGGTCTGTTTAATATCGAGCGCCACGCTGCGGCCGTCGATTTGTGAGAACGCATATTCAGGGTCGCCCATAAAGCTGAAGGTGATCCGGGCCTGGCTATCGCCGTTTGATACCTGAATATCGGAAAGATTTGCCGCCCCGGCGTGCGCACACAGCAGCACCGTTGCAGCTAACAACCAACCTTTAACGCGACTAATCATTCCGTTATCCCTACGCTCAACCGGCTAAACGCGCCAGTAAGGAACTGCCTGATGAGGAAACAGCACTGATGCGCGCCTCACGCCCTTGCGCCTGGTAATCTAAGTGAATTTCGACATCCGGGTCAGGCAACACGCCCGCCCCCTGCTGCGGCCACTCCACCAGGCAGATGGCGTCATTGGCGAAATAATCGCGGATCCCCATAAACTCCAGCTCCTCCGGGTCCGCAAGACGGTACAAGTCGAAGTGATACACCGTTAAGTTTTCCAGCGTGTAGGGTTCTACCAGCGTATAGGTCGGGCTTTTCACGTTGCCGCTATGGCCTAACGCCTGCAAAAAACCGCGGCTGAAGGTTGTTTTACCCGCGCCTAAATCGCCATACAGATAAATGACGGTTGCCCCCAGACAGGCCTGCGCCACGCGCTTGCCGAGATCTAAAGTGGCTTGTTCATCAGGTAAAGGAATCGCTCGGTTAGTCATTTTCTACGTCAATCACATCCGGGTTAACAACGCGCCTCAGCGCGTCAAAAAGATCGGTCGCCAGCATGCCGCGCGTACCGTAACGTGCAGCAAGCCTGTCGGCCGCCGCCCCGTGGGCCACGCAGCCCGCACAGGCTGCATCATAAAGGGGAAGTTTCTGCCCAAGCAACGCGCCGATAATGCCGGACAGCACGTCGCCCATCCCACCGCTCGCCATGCCCGCATTGCCGGCATCAACAATGCCCTGCTCGCTTTCGCTGGCCACGACGGTTCCCGCCCCTTTCAAAACGGCAACACCTCCGTAACGTTTTACCAGACGTTGGGCAGAAAGTAAGCGATCGCTTTCAATTTCTGCCACGCTGCAGTTGAGCAGGCGCGCAGCTTCACCGGGGTGTGGCGTCAGGATGCGATTGTGACGCTTATCCGGGTTGATTGCCAGAAGGTTCAGCGCGTCGGCGTCCCAGAGCATCGGTTTGCGAAAATTCTCGACCTTTTGCAGGGCCTGCTTGCCCCAGCTTTGCTGTCCAAGTCCCGGGCCAATCACCACCACGTCGGCCCATTGGAGGCTTTCCTCAAGGGACTGCGGCGTCAGCTCGTGAACCATCAGCTCTGGCCGCGCGGTAATTATCGGCACAATATTCTCAACGCGAGTAAGTACTCGCACTAATCCGGCACCGCTGCGTAATGCCGCTTCGCCGGTCATACGAATTGCCCCTGCCGTACCGCGATCGCCGCCGATAATCACCAGCCTGCCGTGGTCGCCTTTATGGGACGTAGGTCGGCGCGGCGGGAGCCATTCTGCAAGCTGCGACGCATCAAAACGCGCGAGGTGCGTTTCCTGCCCCGCAAGCCAGCTCTCCAGCCCCAGCGCGCTGTGGTGCAAGGTGCCTACGACGTCCCGCGCTTTGCCCGTCAGCAGCCCCGGCTTGAGGCCAATAAAGGTCACGGTATGTGCCGCACTTATCACCGCGCCGGGCGTTGCGCCGGTTTCGGCAAGCAGCCCGGAGGGAATATCCAGGGCGATAACCGGTGCGGCATGCCCGTTGGCGCGCGCGATGAGCGCCGCCGCGACTTCGCGGGGCGCTTGCTTCAACCCCGTGCCAAGCAGGCCATCAACGATCAGATCAACGTCATCAGGCCACGCAACGTCGGAGGCATGTATCAGGCCCCCTGCGTTCAGCCACGCTTCGCGCGCCAGGGTGGCCTCCTCCGGCAGAGGTTTTTCACTTTCCACCGCCAGCAGCGTGACGCGAAGCCCCGCCCCCACGGCCAGGCGCGCCACCACGTAGCCATCGCCGCCGTTGTTGCCATGTCCGCACAAGATTAACCAGTGTGGCGCATCTGGATAGGCCTCGCGGGCTACGGTAAACGCCGCTTCGCCCGCGCGCTGCATCAGTTCATAGAGCGTGATCCCCAGGCTGTCTGCCGCCTCTTTTTCGGCGCGTCGGAGGTCGTCCGCATGCCAGATGGAATGTGGTATACTTTCGGGGTTTTTCTTCACAGTATGGTCCGTCATGTCACAGCCCCTCGATCTCAATGAATTAGCGCAAAAAATTAAACAGTGGGGTGCTGAGCTTGGCTTCCAGAAGGTGGGTATCACCGATACCGACCTCTCCGCCAGCGAGCCAAAACTTCAGGCATGGCTGGACAAACAATACCACGGCGAAATGGAATGGATGGCGCGTCACGGCATGATGCGCGCGCGTCCGCACGAGCTTTTGCCGGGCACGCTGCGCGTTATTAGCGTGCGCATGAACTATCTGCCTGCCAATGCGGCATTTGCCCGCACGCTTAAAAATCCCTCTCTGGGCTACGTTAGCCGATATGCCCTTGGGCGGGACTATCATAAGCTTCTGCGTAACCGCTTAAAAAAACTCGGGGAAACCATTCAGCAGCACTGTGCTTCGCTGAATTTTAGACCGTTTGTCGACTCTGCGCCTATTCTTGAGCGCCCCATCGCCGAAAAAGCGGGGCTTGGCTGGACAGGTAAGCACTCACTTATTCTCAGCCGCGATGCCGGATCGTTCTTCTTTCTGGGAGAACTGCTCATTGATTTACCGCTGCCGATAGATGGCCCCGTGGAGGAAGGCTGCGGGCGCTGCGTGGCCTGCATGACCATCTGCCCCACGGGCGCGATCGTCGAGCCTTACGTCGTTGACGCACGCCGCTGTATCTCTTATCTCACCATCGAGCTGGAAGGTGCCATTCCAGAGGAATTTCGCCCGCTTATCGGCAACCGCATCTACGGCTGCGACGACTGCCAGCTGATCTGCCCGTGGAATCGCTATTCACAGCTGACGGAAGAAGAGGACTTTAGTCCGCGTAAGGCGCTGCACGCGCCGCAGCTTATCGAGCTGTTTGCCTGGACTGAAGCCTGGTTCCTGAAAGTGACCGAAGGATCGGCCATTCGCCGCATTGGTCATCTGCGCTGGCTGCGCAATGTCGCCGTGGCGTTGGGGAATGCGCCGTGGGATGAAGCCAATATTCAGGCGCTTGAAAGCCGTAAAGGTGAGCACCCACTTCTTGATGAACACATAGAATGGGCGATTGCGCAGCAAATCGATAAGCGAAATGCCGGCGTGGTCGAGGTGCAGCTTCCGAAGAAACAGCGCCTGGTCAGAGTCGTTGAGAAAGGGCTGATACGGGATGCGTGATATATTCACAGCCTGTGAATAAAAATAAGAAGTGAGGCGCCACCAGCTCTGACAAACAGGTCAAGTGATCTCAATAACATTTTGAAATCAAAATTTCTTCATTAATTACAGTCAATTATGAAGATATTATTCACCCTGCTAACATTTCGCTCAAACTGCTTTACGTTGGGTTTCTGTGGATAACTCTGTTTACAAGAGTATTTCAGATAAAATAGAAAGCGTCCCCAGCAAAGCAATTGACTGTGGATAATATAGATATGGAGAAGAATTTGGAGCGGGAAACGAGACTCGAACTCGCGACCCCGACCTTGGCAAGGTCGTGCTCTACCAACTGAGCTATTCCCGCTTGGGTGTTCTGGTGCTATGCGTATCTTGCGATACTTTCAAATTTTGGAGCGGGAAACGAGACTCGAACTCGCGACCCCGACCTTGGCAAGGTCGTGCTCTACCAACTGAGCTATTCCCGCTTGGGTGTTTTGGTGCTGGCGTATCTTGCGATACTTATCAAATTTTGGAGCGGGAAACGAGACTCGAACTCGCGACCCCGACCTTGGCAAGGTCGTGCTCTACCAACTGAGCTATTCCCGCAAATCTGTACTGCTTTTGTTGCTGTCGTAACGTGTAATTCTCTGTCGTTACGGGAGGCGCATTATACGAGAAATCCGTTTAGCTGCAACCCCCCTAAAAGCGTTTTTTTCGAAATTCAGTTCAAGTGCTTATTTAATCGGCAAGCTGAACAATTTAGCGGCAAAAACCCGGCTGCGCAAGGCGCCGGGTCTCAAAATCACAGCTTAATGAAGTTCTCGCGATAATACGCCAGCTCCGCCACGGACTCGCGGATGTCATCCATCGCCTGGTGCGTTCCCTGCTTTTTGAACCCGTCGAGAATTTCCGGCTTCCAGCGGCGCGCCAGCTCTTTTAGGGTGCTCACATCGAGATAACGATAGTGGAAGTATGACTCCAGCTCAGGCATGTACTTAAACAGGAAACGGCGATCCTGACCAATGCTGTTGCCGCAGATCGGCGATTTACCCGCCGGAACCCACTGCTTCAGAAACTCGAGCGTCGCCAGCTCCGCATCGCGGTCGCCCTGGGTGCTGGCCTTAACGCGCTCCACCAGCCCGCTGCCGGTATGCGTGCGCACGTTCCACTCGTCCATCAGCGCAAGCTGTTCATCAGACTGATGCACCGCAATGGTGGGGCCTTCCGCCAGGATATTCAGGTTGGCATCGGTGACCAGCGTAGCAATTTCAATAATGCGATCGCGCTCGGGATCGAGTCCGGTCATTTCAAGATCGATCCAAATCAGGTTGTTTTCATCCGCGCTCATGTTATTTTCCACCCTTCTCGCATAACCGGCAGTAGCAGGTTAACTAGTATTAATTAGAGTGTATCATAGAGGTTTTGCCCACAACGGGCGACCAGGAGCCAGCGCGATTGAGTAAAAATAAACTCTCCAAAGGGCAGCAGCGCCGCGTAAACGCCAACCACCAGCGCCGTCTTAAAACCACTTCGGAGAAGCCGGACTACGACGACAATCTGTTTGGCGAAGCGACGGAAGGCGTGGTGATTAGCCGGTTTGGCATGCATGCCGACGTTGAATCCGCCGACGGGGAAATCCACCGTTGCAATATCCGTCGCACTATTCGTTCGCTGGTAACCGGCGACCGCGTCGTTTGGCGCCCCGGAAAAGAAGCCGCCGAAGGGGTCACGGTAAAAGGCATCGTTGAAGCCGTACATGAACGCACCTCGGTGCTGACCCGTCCCGATTTCTATGACGGCATTAAGCCAATTGCTGCCAACATCAATCAGATCGTCATCGTTTCGGCGATCTTACCTGAGCTTTCGCTCAATATTATCGACCGATACCTCGTCGCCTGTGAAACGCTAGAGGTTGAGCCGATTATCGTATTGAACAAAATCGATCTGCTGGATGAGGAAGGCATGGCCTTCGTCAACGAGCAGATGGATATCTATCGCAACATCGGCTACCGCGTATTGATGGTATCCAGCCACACCAAAGACGGCCTGAAGCCGCTCGAAGAGGCGTTGACCGATCGCATCAGCATCTTTGCGGGCCAGTCCGGCGTGGGTAAATCCAGCCTGCTGAATAACCTGCTTGGCCTGCAGAAAGAGATTTTGACCAACGATGTCTCCGACGTCTCGGGTCTGGGCCAGCACACGACGACCGCCTCTCGCCTGTACCACTTCCCGCACGGCGGAGACGTGATCGATTCCCCGGGGGTACGCGAATTTGGCTTGTGGCACCTCGAGCCGGAACAAATCTTCAACGGCTTTGTCGAATTCCATGACTATTTAGGCGCTTGCAAATACCGGGACTGTAAACACGACAATGACCCAGGCTGCGCGATCCGCGAAGCGGTAGAAAACGGTGAAATTGCGGAAACCCGCTTTGAAAATTACCACCGCATCCTTGAGAGCATGGACCAGGTAAAAACGCGTAAAAACTTTTCTGATTCTGATAACTGACAACTAAGCTAAGCATCGCTAAAATCGTCCCCTTTTTTCAGGTTCCGGCTGCCTGCAGCCGGATCAGGAACGACAAAACAATGGCCTGGAGGCTACCTTGTTAAACTCATTTAAACTTTCGCTTCAATACATTCTGCCGAAACTGTGGCTCACTCGCCTGGCGGGCTGGGGCGCGAGCAAACGAGCGGGCTGGTTGACCAAACTGGTCATCGACCTTTTCGTGAAATACTACAAGGTCGACATGAAAGAGGCGCAAAAGCCTGACACCGCCAGCTACCGTACGTTTAACGAATTTTTCGTGCGCCCGCTGCGCGATGAAGTGCGTCCGCTGAATACCGATCCTAACGTGCTGGTTATGCCTGCAGACGGCGTGATTAGCCAGCTTGGCAACATTGAAGACGATAAAATCCTGCAGGCGAAAGGCCATAACTACAGCCTTGAAGCGCTGCTGGCCGGTAACTACCTGATGGCCGACCTGTTCCGCAACGGGACGTTTGCCACAACCTATCTCTCCCCGCGCGACTACCACCGCGTTCATATGCCCTGCAACGGCATCCTGCGCGAGATGATCTACGTGCCGGGCGATCTGTTCTCCGTAAACCACCTGACCGCGCAAAACGTGCCAAACCTCTTCGCCCGCAACGAGCGCGTCATCTGCCTGTTTGACACTGAATTTGGTCCAATGGCCCAGATTCTGGTGGGTGCCACCATTGTCGGCAGCATTGAAACCGTCTGGGCTGGCACCATTACCCCGCCGCGCGAAGGCATCATCAAGCGCTGGACGTGGCCTGCCGGCGAAGCGGAAGGCTCCATTGCGCTGCTGAAAGGCCAGGAAATGGGCCGCTTCAAGCTGGGCTCAACGGTGATCAACCTGTTCGCGCCGGGTAAAGTGACTCTCGCTGAAGGGCTGGAAAGCCTGTCCGTGACCAAACTCGGCCAGCCGCTGGCGGTCTCAACCGAAACCTTCGTGACGCCGGACGCAGAGCCTGCCCCGCTGCCTGAAGAAGAGATCAAAGCGGAACACGACGCCAGCCCGCTGGTTGACGACAAGAAAGACGAAGGCTAACTCAAGAAGGATCGCTGACGTGCGCCCGATTATCGTATTACTGATGGCCTGGTGCCTCAGCATGGGGGCGTACGCAGCGACGGCCCCCGACGCCAAACAGATAGCTCAGGAGCTGGAGCAGGCCAAAGCGGCCAAGCCCGCTCAGCCGGAGACCGTTGAGTCGCTCCAGGCCGCGCTGAACGCGCTTGAGGAACGTAAAGGTTCCCTTGAGCGCGCCCAGCAGTATCAGCAGGTTATCGATAACTTCCCGAAACTTTCCCAGACGTTACGTTCGCAGCTGAATAACCTGCGCGACGAGCCGCGCGACGTGCCAATGGGCCTGACGTCCGACGCGCTGAACCAGGAAATTTTGCAGGTCAGCAGCCAGCTTCTGGAGAAGAGCCGGCTGGCGCAGCAGGAGCAGGAGCGCGCCCGCGAAATTGCCGACTCGCTCAGCCAGCTTCCGCAGCAGCAAACCGATGCGCGCCGCCAGCTAAATGACGTTGAGCGCCGCATAGGGACGTCCACCGGCAATACGCCGCAAAGTCAGGCGCAAAACCTTGGGCTGCAGGCCGAATCCGCGCGGCTAAAAGCGCTGGTCGACGAGCTGGAGCTGGCGCAGCTCTCCGCCAACAACCGCCAGGAACTGTCGCGCATGCGCTCAGAGCTGGCGCAAAAGCAGAGCGAACAGCTTGACGCCTACCTGCAGGCGCTGCGCAACCAGCTGAACAGCCAGCGCCAGCGCGAAGCCGAACGCGCGCTGGAAAGCACCGAGCTGCTGGCCGAAAACAGCGCTAACCTCCCCGCCGGGATCGTCGATCAGTTCAAGGTCAACCGCGAGCTTTCTGCCGCCTTAAACCAGCAGGCGCAGCGCATGGACCTGGTTGCGTCACAGCAGCGCCAGGCCACCAATCAAACCCTTCAGGTTCGCCAGGCGCTGAATACCCTGCGCGAGCAGTCCCAGTGGCTCGGCTCGTCGAACCTGCTGGGCGAAGCGCTCCGCGCGCAGGTTGCCCGTCTGCCGGAGATGCCAAAACCGCAGCAGCTGGACACCGAGATGGCGCAGCTCCGCGTCCAGCGTCTGCATTTTGAAGACCTGCTCAACAAGCAGCCGCAAATCCGCCAGATTCGTCAGGCGGACGGCCAGCCGCTCACCGCGGAACAAAGCCGCATTCTGGAAGCCCAGCTGCGCACGCAGCGTCAGCTTCTGAACTCCCTGCTTCAGGGCGGCGACACCCTGATCCTTGAGCTGACCAAGCTGAAAGTCTCCAACAGCCAGCTGGAGGATGCGCTGAAAGAGGTAAACGAAGCCACGCACCGTTACCTCTTCTGGACGTCCGACGTCCGCCCTATGACCTTCTCCTGGCCGATCGACATCGTGCAGGACCTACGCCGCCTGATCTCGCTGGATACGTTCAGCCAGCTGGGCCAGGCCAGCGTGATGATGATCACCAGCAAGGAGACGATCTTCCCGCTGCTGGGGGCGCTGATTCTGGTCGGCTTTAGCATTTATTCGCGCAGGCACTTCACCCGCTTCCTGGAACGTTCAAGCGCCCGGGTAGGCAAGGTCACACAGGATCACTTCTGGCTGACGCTGCGCACCGTGTTCTGGTCGATTCTTGTCGCCTCGCCGCTGCCGGTGCTGTGGATGACGTTGGGATACGGCCTGCGGGAGGCCTGGCCCTACCCGCTTGCGGTCGCCATTGGCGATGGCGTAACGGCAACCGTCCCGCTGCTGTGGGTGGTGATGATTTGCGCCACCTTCGCGCGCCCGAATGGCCTGTTCATCGCCCACTTCGGCTGGCCGCGCAACCGCGTTGCGCGCGCCATGCGCTACTACCTGATGAGCATCGGGCTTATCGTGCCGCTGATTATGGCGCTGATCATGTTCGATAATCTCAACGATCGGGAATTCTCAGGCTCGCTGGGCAGGCTGTGCTTCATGCTGATTTGCGGCGCGCTGGCCGTGGTTACGCTTAGCCTGAAGCGCGCCGGCATTCCGCTCTACCTCGATAAAACCGGCAGCGGCGAGAACATGTTTAACCGCCTGCTGTGGAACCTGCTGCTGAGCGCGCCGCTGATCGCGATGCTGGCGGCGGCCGTAGGCTATCTTGCCACCGCACAGGCGCTGCTGGCGCGCCTCGAAACATCGGTCGCGATCTGGTTCCTGCTGCTGGTGGTGTACCACGTCATTCGCCGCGGGATGCTGATCCAGCGTCGCCGTCTGGCGTTTGACCGCGCCAAGCATCGCCGCGCCGAAATTCTTGCCCAGCGCGCCCGGGGTGAAGAAGAACCCAACCACGTGAACAGCACTGAAGGGGCGGTGGATGCCGACGATGTCGAAATCGATCTCGATGCCATCAGCACCCAGTCATTGCGGCTGGTGCGCTCCCTCCTGATGCTGGTGGCACTGCTGTCGGTGATCTTCCTGTGGTCAGAAATCCACTCCGCATTTGGCTTCCTGGAGAACATTTCGCTTTGGGACGTGACGTCCACGGTGCAGGGCGTCGAAAGCCTGGAGCCGATAACGCTGGGCGCGGTGCTGATTGCTATTCTGGTTCTGATCATTACCACGCAGCTGGTACGTAATTTCCCGGCGCTGCTGGAGCTGGCGCTGTTGCAGCATCTGGATTTAACCCCTGGCACCGGATACGCCATTACCACCATCACTAAATACCTGATCTTGCTGTTTGGCGGGATGGTCGGTTTCTCCATGATCGGCATTGAGTGGTCTAAATTGCAGTGGCTGGTCGCCGCGCTGACGTTTGGCCTTGGTTTTGGCATGCAGGAGATATTCGCGAACTTCGTCTCCGGCCTGATCATCCTGTTCGAGAAACCGATTCGTATCGGCGATACGGTGACCATTCGCGATTTGACCGGCAGCATTACCAAGATCAACACCCGTGCGACCACCATCAGCGACTGGGATCGTAAAGAGATCATCGTTCCGAACAAGGCGTTTATCACCGAACAGTTTATCAACTGGTCGCTGTCTGACTCCGTCACCCGCGTGGTGCTGACCGTGCCGGCTCCGTCGGATGCCAACAGCGAGGAGGTGACGCAGATCCTTTACGCCGCGGCAGAGCGCTGCACTCTGGTGCTCGACACCCCGGCCCCGGAAGTGTTCCTGGTCGATTTACAGCAGGGCATTCAGATTTTCGAGCTACGAATCTATGCCGCCGAAATGGGGCACCGCATGCCGCTGCGCCATGAGATCCATCAGCTGATTCTGGCGGGCTTCCGCGAACACGGTATCGAAATGCCGTTCCCACCGTTCCAGATGCGTCTGGAAAGCATGGACGGGCGTAAGATGGGAAGAACGCTGACCTCTGCGGCGCGTACGCGCCCGGCGGGCAGTTTGTGATCCTTTCCCCCCTCCTTCTCGGGAGGGGGACATTTCTACTAGACTACTTCTGTGACATACGCCGTCGAGCGTCGACGGTAATTCTCATAAATCCCCATCGCCATCAGCGAGAAGAAGATCGGGCCGCCGACCATCCACAGTGCGCTGTTCCAGTCATTGGCCTCAATCACCGGCTGGATCACGGTAAAGATGTTGGCAAACGCTACCACCAGCACCACCACCGAGGTTGCCAGAAGCGTTGCCGCGCGGGTTTTGAAAATCACGAACGGACGTTCCAGATCCTGCTTCGCCTTGAAGAACGGGAAGGCAATGGTCAGGAAAAGATAGGGCAGCGTCATCGAGACGTTCGCCATCAGCGTTAGCTTGTTATAGAACGCCGACGCGGTGTCACCGCCGAAGGACACCAGCAGAATAAATACGCAGACCAGCATGCACTGCATCCACATGGCGTTGGCGGGCATTCCCGTCGCGTTGAGCTGCGTCATGCGCGCGGGCCACAGGGCTTTTGGCGTTCCCTGGATAATCGCCTTCAGCGGCGAGTAGATCAGCGTGAAAAACGCGCCCGTGTAGGCGAGGAACATCGACAGGCCGGTAATGCGCGCAAACCAGATCCCCAGCGCGGCGGCCGCGTCAGGCGTCAGGTGCATGGCCTGGCCCAGCGTTTCCCCTAAGCTTTTCATCAGCACATAGGTGATGTTTCCAAGGTTGGTTGTATTGTTGCCAAGCACCTGCTGCCAGTTAGTGCTGACGCCCCACAGGAAAATCGCCAGCGAATAACCAATGGAAATAACCATCGCCGCGAAGATAATGCCTTTAGCAAAGTTCTTCTCTGGGTTGTCGGTTTTGTCCACGAGGCCGCCCACCGCCTCAATGCCGCCATAGGCAAAAATGGCAAATACCACGAACGACAGCATAGCAAGGCCGGACTGATAGCTTGGGTTTGGCGACGAGACGAAGTTCACCTCCTGGGCAAAATGTCCGCCGTTCAGGTACAGAATGGCGATGCTCACCAGCAGCAGCACCAGGTTCAGGCACATAACCGAAATGCCACCGACAGCCGTAATGCGCGCAATTTTATTGATGCCTTTCGACGCCACCAGCGTCACAACGATCATCCAGCACACCGCAAGGATCCCGACGACCTGCGTAGAGCTCAGGCCAGCCAGCGACCACACCTGCGTTTTGTCAGACCCGAAGAGAAACGTCGACAGCGGCACCCACACTTTGGCCGCCGTGCTCACCATCCAGACCACGTACGAGGAGAACCACATAAAGGTGCCGATAAAGGCGTAGCGCGGGCCGATACTGTTGTTCATCCAGGAATAGATGCCGCCCTCTTCTTTCCGGTAGGCCGAGCCCATTTCCGCCATCATCAGCGCAAAAGGAATAAAGAAGAACAGAGCGGATACGATGTAAAACGGCGTTGCGCTGTAGCCCATCAGGTAGAACGCAGACGGGCTGTTGGCAAAGCCGAAGACTGACGTGAAAATCATCAGAATGAGCCCGGTGAGGGTCATCTTTTTTAGCGAGTGGGACATAGGACCATCCGAAGAGAAATAAACTGCGCGGATGTTAGCAGATGACCAGACGGATATTGTGGCTATACGGGGCAAATTAAGAAAAAGACCCGTGTATAAAGAATGTGGCAGTTTTTAATGTTGTCGTGCGGAAATGGAAAGCTAAATTGACAGGAATGGCACGCCGGGCAAGCTGAGCGCTACCCGGCCTTTTTTTAGGCGCGATCGACCGTAAACGCAATCACATCGCCGAGATGTTCCGCGCCAAGCGCCAGCATGACCAGGCGATCCACGCCCAGCGCCACGCCGGAACAATCCGGCAGGCCAGCCTGTAAGGCCGCAAGCAGATTATTATCAATCGGCTGCTGCGGCAGGCCGCGCGCGGTGCGCTTGCGGTTGTCCTGCTCGAAGCGCTGCTGCTGCTCGCGCGCATCGGTCAGCTCGTGGAAACCGTTCGCCAGCTCAATCCCCTTGTAATAGACCTCAAAGCGTTCAGCCACGCGGTGATCTTCGGTGCTGATTTGCGCCAGCGACGCCTGGCTTGCCGGGAAGTGATACACAAAGGTCGGCTTGTCTTTGCCAATCTGCGGCTCAACGCCGAAGGTGAACAGCAGCTGAAGCAGCGCGTCACGATCGTCTTCAGTATCCGCCACGTTGCTCAGATCCAGTTTTGCCGCCACCTCGCGCAGCTGGGCTTTGTCCGCCGAGAGCGGATCGATCTCCAGATGACGCTGGAACGCCTGCTGATAGGAGAGGGTTTCGGCTTCCGCACAATCCAGCACCTGCTGCAGCAGGTCGTCCACCTCGTTCATCAGGCGGTACATGTCGTAATGCGGACGATACCACTCGAGCATGGTGAACTCAGGATTGTGGTGACGGCCCATCTCTTCATTGCGGAAGCTGCGGCACAGCTGATATACCGGGCCACATCCCGCCGCCAGCAGGCGCTTCATGTGGTATTCGGGGCTAGTCATCAGATACAGGTTCATCCCCTGAGAGTGGCCAGGGCCAACAAAACGGGTTTCAAACGGGACCAGATGAATATCCGTTACCGTCGCCTGACTCATGCACGGCGTTTCCACCTCCAGGACACCGCGATCGCTAAAAAAGCGGCGGATCTCCGCCATAATCGCTGCGCGCTTTAACAGATTTGGGATGGACGCGCTCGGCTGCCAGGTGGCCGTTTCGCTCATGAGTTTTTCTCCGATGTCAGACAAGGGCACGCAGTCTACTCGTAAGCGTGGGCAGAGACAAATTTTGCGCAGTAAAAGCGACTATTTCATATATCCCGAAAATTATGTGACGTAATCCATCAATCATGATGATAAATCACCGCACAGAACCGCAAAAAAATCGAACACGTCAAATTTCCCTCACATCCGCGCGGTTATACTCCTTTACCCATAAAGGAGCAGTGGAAACGCTTTCGCAATCGTCCCTTTGGGCGGATGAACTACCTTTAGGTCATCGGGTTGCGAAATAACAACAATCTGGAGGAATGTCGTGCAAACTTTTCAAGCCGATCTTGCCGTTATAGGCGCTGGCGGTGCGGGATTACGTGCTGCGATCGCCGCAGCGCAAGCTAATCCCAACGCTAAAATCGCATTGATTTCTAAAGTCTATCCTATGCGCAGCCACACCGTTGCGGCAGAAGGAGGATCCGCCGCCGTTGCGCAGGATCATGACAGCTTCGAATACCATTTCCACGACACGGTTGCCGGAGGCGACTGGCTTTGCGAACAGGATGTCGTTGATTATTTCGTGCATCATTGCCCAACGGAAATGACCCAGCTCGAGCAGTGGGGATGCCCGTGGAGCCGCCGTCCGGACGGCAGCGTCAACGTTCGCCGCTTCGGCGGGATGAAGATTGAACGCACCTGGTTCGCCGCCGATAAAACCGGCTTCCACATGCTGCATACCCTGTTCCAAACCTCCCTTCAGTTCCCGCAAATTCAGCGCTTCGACGAACACTTTGTCCTCGATATTCTGGAGGATGAGGGCCATGCGCGCGGCCTGGTGGCGATGAACATGATGGAAGGCACGTTAGTCCAGATCCGCGCAAACGCGGTGGTAATGGCGACGGGCGGCGCGGGCCGCGTGTATCGCTACAACACTAACGGCGGCATCGTGACCGGTGACGGCATGGGCATGGCGCTGAGCCACGGCGTGCCGCTGCGCGATATGGAATTTGTTCAGTATCACCCGACCGGCCTGCCGGGTTCGGGCATTCTGATGACGGAAGGCTGCCGCGGCGAAGGCGGTATTCTGGTCAACAAAGACGGCTATCGCTATCTGCAGGATTACGGCATGGGGCCGGAAACGCCGCTCGGCGAGCCGAAGAACAAGTACATGGAGCTTGGCCCGCGCGACAAAGTGTCTCAGGCCTTCTGGCACGAATGGCGTAAGGGCAACACCATTTCCACCCCACGCGGCGACGTGGTTTACCTCGATCTGCGCCATCTGGGCGAGAAAAAACTGCTGGAGCGCCTGCCGTTCATCTGCGAGCTGGCGAAAGCCTACGTGGGCGTCGATCCGGTCAAAGAGCCGATTCCGGTGCGCCCAACCGCACACTATACCATGGGCGGTATCGAAACCGACCAGCAGTGCGAAACCCGCATTAAAGGGCTGTTCGCCGTGGGCGAGTGTTCTTCTGTTGGCCTGCACGGCGCCAACCGCCTGGGCTCTAACTCGCTGGCAGAACTGGTGGTCTTTGGCCGCATGGCGGGCGAGCGCGCGATGGAGCGTGCTGCAACCGCGGGTGAAGCCAATGGCGCCGCGCTGGACGCTCAGGTCGCCGACGTTGAAAAACGCCTGAAAGACCTGGTGAACCAGGAAGGCAACGAAAACTGGTCGAAGATCCGCGACGAGATGGGCATGTCGATGGAAGAGGGCTGCGGCATCTACCGTACGCCAGAGCTGATGCAGAAAACCGTCGACAAGCTGGCAGAGCTGCAGGAGCGCTTCAAGCGCGTGCGTATTACCGATACGTCAAGCGTGTTCAACACCGACCTGCTGTACACCATCGAGCTGGGCCACGGCCTGAACGTCGCCGAATGTATGGCGCACTCGGCGCTGGCGCGTAAAGAGTCTCGCGGGGCGCACCAGCGTCTGGACGAAGGCTGTACCGAGCGTGACGACGTCAATTTCCTCAAGCACACCCTCGCTTACCGCGATGCGGACGGCACTACGCGCCTGGACTATAGCGATGTGAAAATCACCACGCTGCCGCCGGCGAAGCGCGTGTACGGGGCAGAAGCGGAAGCAGCCGAGAAGAAGGAGACGGCGAATGGCTGAGATGCAAAAAATGAAAGTGGAAGTGGTGCGCTACAACCCGGAAGTGGATACGGCACCGCATAGCGCTTTCTATGAAGTGCCTTATGACGAGCAAACCTCCCTGCTGGACGCGCTCGGCTACATTAAAGATAACCTGGCGCCGGACCTGAGCTACCGCTGGTCCTGCCGCATGGCGATCTGCGGCTCCTGCGGCATGATGGTCAATAAAGTACCGAAGCTGGCGTGTAAAACCTTCCTGCGCGAATACACCAAGGGCATCAAGGTTGAAGCGCTGGGCAACTTCCCGATTGAGCGCGATCTGGTGGTCGATATGACCCACTTTATTGAGAGCCTGGAGGCGATTAAGCCGTACATCATTGGCAACCCGCGAACCCCGGATCAGGGCCCAAACACCCAAACGCCTGCGCAGATGGCGAAATACCATCAGTTCTCCGGCTGCATCAACTGCGGCCTGTGCTACGCCGCATGTCCGCAGTTCGGCCTGAACAAAGAGTTCATCGGCCCGGCGGCGATCACCCTGGCGCACCGTTATAACGAAGACAGCCGCGACCACGGCAAAAAAGAACGTATGGCGCAGCTTAACAGCCAGAACGGCGTCTGGAGCTGCACTTTTGTGGGCTATTGCTCCGAAGTGTGTCCAAAGCATGTCGATCCGGCCGCCGCTATTCAGCAGGGAAAAGTAGAAAGCTCGAAAGACTTTCTTATCGCTACCCTGAAACCACGCTAAGGAGTGCATGATGACGACTAAACGCAAAGCCTACGTGCGGCCGATGCCGTCCACCTGGTGGAAAAAACTGCCGTTTTATCGCTTCTATATGCTGCGTGAAGGCACGGCGGTACCGGCGGTCTGGTTCAGTCTTGAGCTGATGTACGGCGTTTTCGCCCTCAAGCACGGTCCGGAAACCTGGGCGAACTTTGTCGGTTTCCTGCAAAACCCCATCATCGTAATTCTGAACCTGATCGTGCTCGCGGCAGCGCTGCTTCATACCAAAACCTGGTTTGAACTGGCGCCAAAAGCGGCAAACATCATCGTAAAAGGCGAGAAAATGGGGCCAGAGCCGGTGATTAAAGGGTTATGGGGAGTGACGATTCTGGTCACTGTGGTCATTCTGTTTGTCGCACTGTTCTGGTAAGGAGACGACTGTGATTAATCCAAATCCAAAACGTTCAGACGAGCCGGTCTTCTGGGGCCTGTTTGGCGCAGGCGGCATGTGGAGCGCCATCGTTGCGCCGGTCATTATTCTGCTGGTCGGTATTATGCTGCCGCTGGGGCTGTTCCCGGGCGATGCGCTGAGCTATGAGCGCGTGCTGGCGTTTGCGAGCAGCTTTATTGGCCGCGTGTTCATCTTCCTGATGATCGTCCTGCCGCTGTGGTTAGGCCTGCACCGCATTCACCATGCGATGCACGATCTGAAAATCCACGTGCCGAACGGCAAGTGGGTCTTCTACGGTCTGGCAACGATCCTGACCGTCGTGACGCTGATTGCCGTCGTAACGATCTGACCGATCGGGCCCGCCGTCCGGCGGGCCTTTTATTTCTGCATCGTCCCCACCAGCCATTGCGCAAAATCCCGCATAGCAGGCGTTTCGGCACGCGACTGCAGGCGCGTGAGCCAGTAGCTGCCGAGGTCTATCTGCGTCGCAAACGGCTGTACGATACGCTCGCTGTTCAGCAAATGGGTGAACATATCGACGGGCGCCATCGCGATCCCTGCCCCGGCCTGCGCGGCCTCCAGCATCGTCACTGACGAATCAAACACCATAACCCGGTGCGTGGGTGACGGGGGATGCTCGCCTGCCGCCTGCATCCACGCGGCCCACTCGTCGCGGCGGTAGGAGCGCAGCAGGGTAAACTTCAGCATATCAGCGGGAGAGTGCAGCCCGGCAGCGATTGTCGGCGTACACAGCGCAGACAGCGGTGCGGGACAAAGATAGATGGCTTCGGTGCCGTGCCACGCGCCGCCGCCGTAGCGGATCGTATAATCCAGCCCTTCCGCCGCCGGATCGACGCGGTTGTTGTGGGTGGAAAGCTGAAGATCGACGTGCGGGTAGCGGCGGCGAAACGCCTCCAGCCGCGAAAATAAATACCCGGTCGCAAAGGTGCCCACCACGCCGATTTTTAGCTTCTCCTGTGCCTGGTGATTAGCAAAACGATCCAACATCCCGGCAATGCGATCGAACGAGTCGTTCAGCACCGGCAGTAAATTTTCTCCTTCGGTAGTGAGCATCAGGCCGCGCGACACGCGCACGAACAGCTGGCAGTTAAGATGCTGTTCCAGCGCCTTTACGTGCTGGCTGATGGCCGAATGCGTCACATTAAGCTCAATGGCCGCATGCGTGAAGCTCAGGTGTCGCGCCGCCGCTTCAAAGGCGCGCAGCGAATTAAGGGGGATATAGCTGCGGGTCATGGGTTTATCCGTTAGAAAAATTAACAGCTACTGCTAAATTTAACCGTTTGTCAGGCGCAGTCAAATCCCACAGACTACGCTCGTCTTATGGGCCCGGACATACTCCAGACATACCCTTACGGAAGATAACTGATGGTCAAAAAATCCCTATGCTGCGCCCTGCTGCTCAGCGCCTCCTGCTCCGCCTTTGCCGCGCCGGTGTCCGATAGCGCGCTGGCTGACGTTGTCGAACAAACGATTACCCCGTTGATGAAAAGCCAGGCCATTCCGGGCATGGCGGTGGCAGTCATTTATCAGGGCAAACCGTACTACTTTACCTTCGGTAAAGCCGACGTTGCCGCAGGGCGTGCGGTTACAAATCAAACGCTGTTTGAGGTCGGGTCTATTAGTAAAACCTTCACCGGCGTGCTGGGCGGCGATGCTATTGCCCGCCACGAGATTTCCCTCAGCGATCCGGCAAGCAAATATTGGCCAGCGCTGACCGGCAAGCAGTGGCAGGACATACGCCTGCTTGATTTGGCAACCTACACCGCCGGCGGGCTGCCGCTTCAGCTTCCCGACGAGGTGACGGATAGCGCCTCGCTGCTGCGCTTCTATCAAACCTGGCAGCCAAAATGGAAGCCAGGGACGACGCGCCTTTATGCAAATTCCAGCATTGGGCTGTTTGGTGCTTTGGCGGTTAAACCTTCGGGCATGCGCTATGAGCAGGCCATGACGACGCGCGTCTTCAAGCCGCTGAAGCTAAACCATACCTGGATTACCGTACCGAAGTCCGAAGAGGCTAACTACGCCTGGGGCTATCGTGACGGCAAAGCGGTGCATGTCTCTCCGGGAATGCTGGACGGTGAAGCGTACGGCGTTAAAACCAGCGTGGAGGATATGGCGCGATGGGTCATCGCCAACATGTCACCCGATACCGTGCAGGATGCCTCTCTGAAGCAGGGGATCGCTTTTGCTCAGTCGCGCTACTGGCGCGTGGGCTCAATGTATCAGGGGCTAGGCTGGGAGATGCTGAACTGGCCGGTCGAGGCCAAAGCGGTGGTCGGCGGCAGCGACAACAGCGTCGCGCTTGCGCCGCTGACGGCCACTGAAGTGAACCCTCCGGCACCGCCGGTAAAGGCGTCGTGGGTACATAAGACGGGCTCTACGGGCGGGTTTGGCGGCTATGTCGCCTTTATCCCAGAAAAGAATCTCGGCATCGTGATGCTGGCTAATAAGAGCTACCCTAACCCGGCGCGGGTTGACGCGGCGTACCGTATTCTAAACGCGCTGCAGTAAAACATTGCCGGGTGGCGCTACGCCACCCGGCGAAACTCACCGCACTACATCCCCGTTTTCCTTGCCGTCATCTACACTTAACAAAAAAAACAGTAAGGAAACGCTATGCGCATTTTGCCTGTTATCGCTGCGGTGACGGCCGCGTTTTTAGTGGTTGCCTGCAGTTCACCTACCCCACCTCCCGGCGTGACCGTCGTAAGCAATTTCGACGCACAGCGCTTCCTCGGTACCTGGTATGAGATCGCCCGCTTCGATCACCGCTTCGAGCGCGGCCTGGAGAAAGTCACGGCAAATTACAGCTCAATGGATGACGGGGGTATTCAGGTGGTAAACCGGGGATATAACCCCGATCGCGCGATGTGGCAGCAGTCGGTGGGCCAGGCGTATTTTACCGGCGATCCTCACCGCGCGGCGTTGAAAGTGTCATTCTTTGGTCCGTTCTATGGGGGCTATAACGTCATCGCGCTGGACAGGGAGTATCGCCACGCGCTGGTTTGCGGGCCGGATCGCAACTATCTGTGGGTCCTCTCACGCACGCCAACCATTTCAGCGGAAATGAAGCAGCAAATGCTCGACGTCGCGACCCGGCAAGGGTTTGATGTATCAAAACTTATCTGGGTGAAACAGCCACATTAATGCGTGCTGAGCTTCAGCCCAATAATTCCCGCGACAATCAGCGCGAGGCTGGCAATACGCGCCAGGCTCGCGGATTCACCTAGCAGGAGAATCCCCGTTATCGCTGCCCCTACCGCACCGATTCCCGTCCAGACGGCGTAGGCCGTTCCCACAGGCAGGGTTCGCATTGCCCATGAGAGCATCACGATGCTGACGATCATCGCGGTAACGGTGATGACGCTTGGCGTCAGGCGGGTAAAGCCGTGCGTGTATTTCAGGCCAATTGCCCATACCACTTCGAGCAAACCGGCGATGAAAAGAACAATCCAGGACATATCAGGCTCCTTAACGTTTACGTTAGCTGGGGCCGTCCCCGATGAATGAAGCACTTACGGGTCGTCCCGTAAGGCTGAGATGCAGAGGCTTATTTTGGTCAGTGCACAATTTTTTTTCAACGCTTTTGTATTTTGTGCGTTAAGGCAAGAAATAGCCGCAGTATGCCGCGGAGTTCAGCCTTTTATCACTCATCGGACTTCCCTATGATGGTGTGCTTTCTGATGGCAGGAAGCCAAACCATTAGCCGACTGCGAATACGATATGTTCAAAATTCTTTTGATTGACCGTTGTCACTTCACCCGGACGGGTTTTGAAGCATGGCTCAATCATTCTGGTTTGTTTCCTGACGACTTTGTCGTGACCGGACTGAATAACCTCATCCTTGCCAGAGAGCATCTTCTGCAATGGAAACCCACGCTGGTCATTGCTGACCTATACGGTTTCAGACACGATATTCATCATCTCCATCAGCTCTCATCTTTGCTCATCGCCAGTGAAACCGTGCCGTTTATTTTACTGCAGTCGGGCGAAGAGCAGGGTATGACGGAGTATTTAAAGCAATATCCGATCTGGTCTTCTCTAATGAAGCGCGTTGACCTTGAGGGGCTGGCCACGGCGATAAGCGATGCGTTAACCGCCTACGCAAGCGTGGAAATCCCGAAAATCGCCGCACCGCTGCTTACGCGTCAGGAAGAGAAAGTGCTTACGCTGTGGATGGAAGGGGCAAGCAATCAGAAAATCGCTAGCCATTTGAGTATCAATGGAAAAACGGTTTATACCTATAAGCGTAATATCCGCATGAAGCTGCATATGGACACGCGCTTTTCGCCATTTTTATCTCTGCAAGAGGTGTGAATTGACGGTACGGTGAAAGTAATACGCCGTACCGCCTCTGCTTCATTAGTTCTGAGCTTTGGTCGCTGCACCAGAAATAGCATTACCACCGTCGGAGATATCTTCGCCCACGCCGCGCGTGGTATTACATGCAGTCAGCACTGAAGAGAGCACCAGAACAGAAAAGATCGCCGCAATTGTTTTCTTAACCATAATATCTTCCTTTTATAGCCAGAGTTGTTTTGTGTATAGCAATATAAGAATAGACAAGATCGCGCCGTTTGACGGAAAAGGAAGAGTTTTTAGGATAAATAGAAGAAACTAACTGGCTGCATGCGAAATGATATGGCCCAGATCCTGGATATCTTCACCCACGCCGCGCGCGGTGTTGCACCCGGAAAGGAGCGCGCCAGAGAGCGCCAACAGAAGCAGAATTTTAACGGTACGTGTCATCTTCCCTGCCTGCATAAATCAGGCGCAGCGGGCGCTGCGCCTTAAATCATTGCGTAAATTACTTCACGCGGGATACGTATTCGCCGGAGCGGGTATCCACTTTGATCACTTCGCCAATCTGAACGAACAGTGGAACTTTAACCACTGCGCCAGTGGAGAGGGTCGCTGGCTTGCCGCCAGTACCTGCGGTATCACCCTTCAGGCCTGGATCGGTTTCAACGATTTCCAGCTCAACGAAGTTAGGTGGAGTCACCGCGATTGGCTGGCCGTTCCACAGGGTCACGATGCACTCGGCCTGGTCCAGCAGCCACTTGGCGTTATCGCCGATGGCTTTCGCGTCAGCGGACAGCTGTTCGAAGGTTTCGTTGTTCATGAAGTGCCAGAACTCACCGTCGTTGTACAGGTAAGTCAGGTTCATATCGACAACATCAGCGCCTTCAGCGGAATCAGTAGATTTGAAGGTTTTTTCTACACGGGTGCCGGTCAGCAGGCGGCGCAGCTTAACGCGCGCAAATGCCTGGCCTTTACCGGGTTTCACGAATTCACTGGCTTCAACCGCGTACGGTTCGCCGTCCATCATGATTTTAAGACCAGCACGAAAATCGTTGCTATAGTACGTTGCCATAAGGCCCTCTAAATTTGTTAACTGGTAGCTTAGCCACAAAATGGCGCATATTGTAACCCTAAACACCCCGTCCAGAGAAGATTGGTTATCGCAACTTGCCGATGTAATCACCAGTCCTGATGAATTATTGCATCTTTTAGACCTGGATGAGCATCAAGAATGGCTCGCAGGCCGTGAGGCAAAGCGCCTCTTCCCCCTGCGCGTGCCCCGCGCGTTTGTTGCCCGCATGGAAAAGGGCAACCCAAACGACCCGCTATTAAAACAGACGCTGACCTCGCAGGATGAGTTTGTGACTGCGCCGGGTTACAGCACCGATCCGCTGGAAGAGCAAAACAGCGTGGTGCCGGGTTTGCTGCACAAATACCTCAACCGTGCCCTGCTGCTGGTAAAGGGCGGCTGCGCGGTAAATTGTCGTTATTGCTTCCGCCGACACTTCCCGTATGCGGATAACCAGGGCAATAAGCGCAACTGGCAGGTCGCGCTGGACTATATCGCCGCCCATCCCGAGCTGGATGAGATTATTTTCTCCGGCGGCGACCCGCTGATGGCAAAAGATCGTGAGCTTGACTGGCTACTGACCCAGCTTGAGGCCATCCCGCACATCAAGCGTCTGCGCATTCATAGCCGTCTGCCGATTGTCATTCCGGCGCGTATCACTGACGGGCTGGTTTCACGCCTGGAGCAGTCGCGCCTGCAGGTGCTGTTGGTCAACCACATTAACCACGCGAACGAAATTGACGATGATTTTCGCGCGGCGATGGCGCGCCTGCGCAAAGCGGGCGTGACGCTGCTGAACCAGAGCGTTCTGCTTCGCGGAGTGAATGATAGCGCCCGCGTGCTGGCAGACCTGAGTAATGCCCTGTTTGATGCGGGCGTGATGCCCTATTACCTGCACGTGCTGGATCGCGTACAGGGCGCGGCGCATTTCATGGTCACGGATGAAGAAGCCCGGCAGATTATGCGCGAACTGCTCACGCTGGTGTCGGGCTATATGGTGCCGAAGCTGGCACGCGAGATCGGCGGCGAGCCGAGTAAAACGCCGTTGGATTTACAGCTGCGGCAGAGCTAGTTTCCCCTAACCCTCTCCCACAGGGAGAGGGAAAAGGCAATCAGTTCGGGCACTTATAAACCTGGCCATTCATCTGGCTGGCGGTTGGCACGAAGCTGGACAGCATACCCTGCGTTGGGCTGCTCACGCCGTAAATCACGTTACCGCCCATCGCTGCCGCCTGGTTACGCAGGGCATTCGCCGCGCCGCGCATAGAGCCGCCCTCTTCACCATGTTGACCCGACAGCCAGTTGCTTTGCTCACCGGTTGCCGTGCCCAGCAGCTGACATTCGCTGCCCGGCTTATCTTCCACAAAGCGAACGCCCTGGCCCGCTGCCGAAAGCTCATTGCTGGAGCTACAACCCGCGAGCAGCAGCGCTGCCCCTACGATCCCTGCACAGACTTTTACGCGCATGTTATTCCTCGATTTCAATAAGCTGGACAGTAGTTGTCCGTGTGTGAATCTTATACCTAAAAGATGACCAAAAGAAAAACCCCCAGACATTTCTGCCCAGGGGTTTCTCATTTTTTGCGAGATATTTATTTAATCGAATAATTCAAGTTGCAGGAAGGCGACAAGTTCGTGAATCCCCAGGAGCTTACATAAGTAAGTGACTGGGGTGAGCGAACGCCGTCAACGCGCCTGCGGCTTGAAGTATGAAGATTAAATTACATCATGCCGCCCATACCACCCATGCCGCCCATACCAGCAGCACCTAAGTCTGGCGCATCGCCTTTAGGCAGGTCGGTCACCATGCACTCGGTGGTGATCATCAGGCCAGCAACAGATGCCGCGTACTGCAGAGCCGAACGGGTTACTTTGGTTGGGTCCAGGATACCGAAGTCGATCATGTTGCCGTATTCTTCAGTTGCCGCGTTATAACCGTAGTTACCTTCACCCGCTTTCACGCTGTTGGTTACAACGGATGGCTCTTCACCGGCGTTGGATACGATCTGACGCAGCGGAGCTTCCATCGCGCGCAGCGCAACTTTGATACCCACGTTCTGATCTTCGTTCTGCGCGGTCAGGCCAGCCAGCTTAGCGGCAACGCGTACCAGCGCAACGCCACCACCCGCTACTACGCCTTCTTCTACCGCAGCACGGGTCGCGTGCAGGGCATCGTCAACGCGCGCTTTTTTCTCTTTCATTTCAACTTCGGTCGCTGCGCCCACTTTGATTACCGCAACGCCGCCTGCCAGTTTCGCTACGCGCTCCTGCAGTTTTTCACGGTCGTAATCAGAGGTTGCTTCTTCGATCTGCTTACGGATCTGAGCTACGCGGCCCTGAATAGCGGATTCTTCACCCACGCCATCGATGATGGTGGTGGTGTCTTTGTTGATCACAACGCGTTTCGCCTGGCCCAGGTCTTCCAGGGTCGCTTTTTCCAGCTCCATACCGATCTCTTCAGAGATCACGGTACCGCCGGTCAGGGTAGCGATGTCCTGCAGCATGGCTTTACGACGGTCGCCGAAGCCTGGTGCTTTAACCGCAGCAACTTTCACGATGCCGCGCATGGTGTTAACCACCAGGGTCGCCAGCGCTTCGCCTTCAACGTCTTCCGCGATGATAACCAGCGGCTTGCCTGCTTTCGCAACGGCTTCGAGCACTGGCAGCATTTCACGGATGTTGGAGATTTTCTTGTCAGCCAGCAGGATGAACGGGCTTTCCAGCTCAACAGCACCAGTTTCTGGCTTGTTAATGAAGTATGGGGACAGGTAACCGCGGTCGAACTGCATACCTTCAACCACGTCCAGTTCGTCTTCCAGGCCAGTACCGTCTTCAACGGTAATCACGCCTTCTTTACCCACTTTGTCCATCGCTTCCGCGATCAGCTTACCTACGGTTTCGTCGGAGTTAGCGGAGATAGTACCTACCTGAGCAATGGCTTTGGAGTCAGAGCACGGTACGGACAGCGCTTTCAGCTCTTCAACAGCGGCAGAAACAGCTTTGTCGATACCACGTTTCAGGTCCATCGGGTTCATGCCCGCAGCAACAGCTTTCAGACCTTCAGTGATGATAGCCTGCGCCAGTACGGTCGCGGTGGTGGTACCGTCGCCTGCTGCGTCGTTCGCTTTAGAGGCAACTTCTTTCACCATCTGCGCGCCCATGTTTTCAAACTTGTCTTCCAGCTCGATTTCACGTGCTACAGAAACACCATCTTTGGTGATGGTTGGCGCGCCGAAGGATTTATCCAGCACTACGTTGCGGCCTTTCGGGCCCAGGGTGACTTTAACTGCATCTGCCAGTACGTTTACGCCGCGGAGCATTTTTACACGAGCGTCGTTACCGAATTTTACGTCTTTAGCTGCCATGTTCTTAGTTCCTCAAATTCGTACAGTTTCGTGCGTAATTACGCTTCAACAATTGCCAGAATGTCGCTTTCGGACATGATCAACACTTCTTCATTGTCGATCTTCTCGGATTTCACGCCGTAGCCATCGTTGAAAATGACGATGTCACCAACTTTAACGTCCAGTGGCTGCACAGTTCCGTTTTCCAGAATGCGGCCCTTACCGACAGCGATGATTTCGCCACGCGTTGATTTTGCTGCTGCAGAACCGGTCAGCACGATGCCGCCTGCAGACTTGGTTTCAACTTCTTTACGTTTGACGATCACACGATCATGTAACGGACGAATACTCATTGATAGCTCTCCTTTGAGAAAGTCTTTATCAGTTATGGATGACGCCGGGCCGCACGCGGTTTTCCGGCTAGTGCCCTGAGAGATGGGGCCAGATTTTTTCCCCTTCAAGGGGGAAGACGAAAAAAAATTTGCGAAAGTTTTCCCTTGATTCAACAGCCAATCAACGATCGTCTTTATGGTCCAGGCGATCGTGCTGCTCGTCCTTGCGCTGATATTCCCCGTCGAAGGTTTCACCCGGCCCCGTGCTGAAACCACCGCCCGGCATCCGGCTGAAGCGGAGATGCGGCAGCAGCTTCAGGGTCAGATGCTTTTGCACCGGCGGGAGCAGAAGCAACAGGCCAAGGAAATCGGTGAAGAAGCCCGGCAGAATCAGCAGCAGGCCCGCAATAATGAGCGACACGCTTTTGATCATCTCGGCGGCCGGGCTTTCTCCTGCGGCCATCTTCTGCTGCATTAACAGGAAGTTTTTGAAACCCTGGTTGCGCACCAGCGACATGCCGATAACCGAGGTGAAAATGACCAGGATTAAGGTCAGCAGGACGCCCAGCACGTGGGCGACCTGAATGAAAATGGAAATCTCGACGTAAACGTAGAGGAAGAAAGCAATAAACGGTATCCAGCGCACCGGTATCTCCTGTAGGGCAAGCGCCGCCTGGCGCCTGACTGAATGTGTTCGCAACGTGCGTCAGCTAGAGGTGGAGGCGGTTAGCCAAATTTCAATCGGTTTGCACGGATATTTTTTCTGGAAATATTAAAGCGGTGACTTATTTCACAGATTAATAATTATCATGGAATCGGGGCGATAATAAGTGATCCAGATTACGGCAATTCGCTATCATCAGCATATGATCTCGAACATCGGGCTGATTGAGGGAATAATCGTCGGCCAGAAAATATTCAAAACCACATATATACTGTGTGTTTAGTACAATCCATCGGCAGCTTGAAAAGAAGGTTCACATGTTAAACAACATTCGTATCGAAGAAGATTTGTTGGGTACCAGGGAAGTTCCAGCGGATGCCTACTATGGTGTTCACACTCTGAGAGCGATTGAAAACTTCTACATCAGCAACAGCAAAATCAGCGACATCCCTGAATTTGTGCGTGGCATGGTGATGGTGAAAAAGGCCGCAGCACTGGCGAACAAAGAGCTGCAAACCATTCCTAAAAGCGCCGCAAATGCGATTATCGCCGCCTGCGATGAAGTGCTGAACAACGGCAAATGCATGGACCAGTTTCCGGTTGACGTCTATCAGGGCGGTGCGGGGACTTCCGTCAACATGAATACCAACGAAGTGCTGGCAAACATCGGCCTTGAGCTGATGGGTCATCAGAAAGGTGAATACCAGTACCTGAACCCGAACGACCACGTGAATAAATGCCAGTCGACTAACGACGCCTACCCAACCGGCTTCCGCATCGCGGTGTATGCCTCCGTGGTGAAGCTGGTCGACGCGATTAACCAGCTGGGCGATGGCTTCCAGCGTAAAGCCGTTGAGTTCCAGGATATTCTGAAGATGGGCCGTACCCAGCTGCAGGATGCCGTTCCGATGACCCTCGGTCAGGAATTCCATGCATTTAACGTCCTGTTGAATGAAGAGACCAAAAACCTGCTGCGCACCTCCGAGCTGCTGCTGGAAGTGAACCTCGGCGCTACCGCCATCGGTACACGTCTGAACACGCCGGATGGCTATCAGCAGCTGGCGGTACAGAAGCTGGCGGAAGTGTCTAACCTGCCAGTAGTTCCAGCAGAAGACCTGATTGAAGCAACGTCCGACTGCGGCGCATACGTGATGGTTCACAGTGCCCTGAAGCGTCTGGCCGTTAAGCTGTCCAAAATCTGTAATGACCTGCGCCTGCTCTCCTCCGGCCCGCGCGCTGGCCTTAATGAAATCAACCTGCCAGAGCTGCAGGCCGGTTCGTCCATCATGCCGGCAAAAGTAAACCCGGTTGTGCCGGAGGTGGTGAACCAGGTCTGCTTTAAGGTCATCGGCAACGATACGACCGTTACTATGGCGTCCGAAGCCGGTCAGCTGCAGCTGAACGTAATGGAGCCGGTCATTGGCCAGGCGATGTTTGAATCCATCCACATCCTGACCAACGCCTGCTATAACCTGCTGGAAAAATGCATCAACGGCATCACCGCGAATAAAGAAGTGTGTGAAGGCTATGTGTACAACTCCATCGGGATTGTGACTTACCTTAACCCGTTCATTGGCCACCACAACGGTGACATCGTTGGGAAGATTTGTGCCGAAACCGGTAAGAGCGTGCGTGAAGTGGTATTGGAGCGCGGCCTGTTGACCGAAGCCGAGCTGGACGATATCTTCTCTGCTCAGAACCTGATGCATCCGGCGTATAAAGCGAAGCGTTATACCGATGAAAGCGAACAGTAACCGTTCCGGGTAGGAATCCGAAAGGCACGTCACTGAGTGACGTGCCTTTTTTCTTTTCAGGCTTTACCAATTACACAACAATTTAATATCAACTTGTTAATAAGCAAGGAAGGTCGTTATGTTTGGAGCAGAACTCGTCGTCGTGCTGTTGGCGATTTACTTAGGCGCACGGCTTGGGGGGATCGGCATTGGTTTTGCCGGGGGCCTCGGCGTGCTTGTACTCACCCTACTCTTTCAAATTAAACCTGGCGCCATCCCGTTTGACGTCATCGAAATCATCATGGCGGTTATCGCCGCTATCGCAGCCATGCAGGTCGCGGGCGGGATGGACTATCTGGTGAGTCTGGCAGAACGTATGCTGCGCCGCCACCCTAAATACATCACCTTCCTTGCTCCTCTGGTAACCTGGTTTATGACCATTCTGGCGGGAACGGGCCACACGGCGTTCTCTACGCTGCCTGTCATTACCGAAGTGGCAAAAGAGCAGGGCATTCGCCCGTCTCGCCCGCTTTCGATTGCCGTTGTGGCGTCACAGATTGCCATCACCGCATCACCGATTTCTGCCGCCGTGGTTTTCTTCGCCGGCATTCTTGAGCCATTGGGCGTGAGCTACCTGACGCTGCTGGCGATTTGTATTCCGGTGACGCTGATCGCCGTGATGATCACCGCCGTACTGTGCAACTTCCTCGGCGCCGAACTGAAGGACGATCCGGTATATCAGGAGCGTTTGGCTAAAGGCGAAGTCAGCCTGCGCGGTAGCCAGGTCTTTGAGCTGAAGCCGCACGCGAAACGTGCCGTGCTGCTGTTCCTGATCGGGATTATCGCGGTAATGTTCTACGCCACCGCCATCAGCGATACCGTGGGGCTGATTCAGAACCCGGTACTGCCGCGTAACGAAGCCATCGTGGTCTTTATGCTGACCATCGCCACGCTGATTAGCATCACCTGTAAAATCGATACCAGCGAAGTGCTGAATGCCAGCACCTTCAAATCCGGCATGAGCGCCTGCGTCTGCGTGCTTGGCGTGGCATGGCTTGGCGATACCTTCGTGAAAGCCCACATCAGCGATATCCAGACCGTCGCGGGTGACCTGCTGCACAACTACCCGTGGCTGCTGGCCGTGGTGCTGTTCTTTGCCGCGACTCTGCTCTACTCTCAGGCGGCCACCACGAAAGCGTTGATGCCAGCGGCCCTGATGCTTGGGGTCACGCCGTTAACGGCAATCGCTTCCTTTGCCGCGGTCTCCGCGCTGTTTGTCCTGCCAACCTATCCAACCCTGCTGGCGGCGGTTGAAATGGATGACACGGGCTCTACCCGTATCGGTAAATATGTGTTTAACCATGCCTTCCTGATCCCAGGCGTCGTTGCCATCAGCCTGTGCGTCATCCTCGGATTTATCATCGGCGGCGTCGTGCTGTAAAGGTTTTGCCGCTGTAAAAATAGTTAAAAACGGGTCGCTGTGCGGCCCGTTTCTTTAATGACCAATCCGCTTGCGTGATATAGTGAAGACTTTCGTGATGAGGAGGTCGACTTGTGAACACGCCTGACGCTGTTGTTGTGCTTTGTACCGCCCCTGATGAAGCTTCCGCCCAGGATCTCGCCGCCAAAGTGCTGGCCGAAAAACTGGCGGCCTGCGTAACGATTCTGCCCGGCGCGACTTCCCTCTACTATTGGGAAGGCAAGCTGGAGCAGGAGTACGAAGTCCAGATGTTGCTTAAAACCAACCTGGGGAACCAGCAGGCGCTCCTTGACTGCCTCAAATCTCATCATCCTTACCAAACCCCGGAGCTGCTGGTTTTGCCAGTGGTCCACGGCGATAACGATTATCTCTCATGGCTCAACGTTTCCTTGCGCTGATCCTGCTGCTGTGCAGCACGTCAGCTTTTGCCGGACTGTTTGATGCACCCGGCCGTTCAAATTTTATTCCTGCCGACCAGGCGTTTGTTTTCGACTTTCAGCAAAATCAGCACGATCTTAATCTCACCTGGCAGGTGAAAGAGGGTTATTACCTTTATCGTAAGCAGGTAAGCATTACGCCTTCCGGTGCAAGCGTGGGCGCACTGCAGATGCCATCAGGCGAATGGCACGAGGACGAATTCTACGGCAAAAGCGAGATCTATCGTCAGCGCTTAAGCGTGCCCGTGACGGTCAACCAGGCGGATAAAGGCGCAACCCTGACCGTCACCTACCAGGGCTGTGCTGACGCAGGCTTTTGTTATCCTCCTGAAACAAAGGTCGTTCCGCTTACCGCAGTCAAAGCGTCTGCCGCTGTTTCTCCCCTCACCTCAGGGGAGAAGGACAATGTGAAAAATGAAGATGAAGCGGCTTCAGGCATGCCCTTCTCCGCGCTATGGGCTTTACTGATTGGCATTGGAATCGCGTTTACCCCCTGCGTACTGCCCATGTATCCGTTGATTTCCGGGATTGTGCTGGGTGGTAAGCGGCGTCTTTCGACCGCCCGAGCGCTTCTGCTGGCGTTTATTTACGTGCAGGGCATGGCGCTGACCTATACCGCGCTGGGTCTGGTGGTCGCGGCAGCCGGGCTACAGTTTCAGGCAGCGCTCCAGCATCCTTATGTGCTCATCGGCCTTTCAGCAGTATTTATCCTGCTGGCGCTGTCGATGTTTGGCCTGTTCACCCTGCAGCTGCCCTCTTCTCTGCAAACTCGCCTAACGCTGATGAGCAACCGTCAGCAGGGCGGTTCCGCTGGCGGGGTATTTGCAATGGGCGCTATTGCCGGGCTGATCTGCTCGCCCTGCACCACTGCGCCGCTAAGCGCCATCCTGCTGTACATCGCCCAAAGCGGCAATATGTGGCTCGGCGGCGGGACGCTGTATCTTTACGCGCTGGGGATGGGGCTTCCGCTTATCCTCGTGACGGTATTTGGCAATCGCCTGCTGCCGAAAAGCGGCCCGTGGATGGAGGCGGTGAAAACCGCGTTTGGCTTTGTCATTCTGGCATTACCGGTGTTCCTGCTGGAGCGTATCATCGGCGATGTCTGGGGCATTCGCCTGTGGGCGATGCTCGGCGTGGCCTTCTTCTCATGGGCATTCATCGTGAGCCTTGGGGCGAAAAAACCGTGGATGCGCCTGGTGCAAATCATGCTTCTTGCCGCCGCGCTGGTAAGCGTACGCCCGCTGCAGGACTGGGCGTTTGGCGCATCGGTCCAGCAGAGGCAGGCGCATCTTAATTTTACGCAGATTAGGAACGTAGACGATCTCAACGCCGCGCTCGCGCAGGCAAAAGGCAAGCCTGTTATGCTCGATCTGTACGCCGACTGGTGCGTCGCCTGCAAAGAGTTTGAAAAGTACACCTTTAGCGCGCCGCAGGTGCAAAGCGAGCTGAAAGATACGGTTCTGCTTCAGGCGAACGTAACGGCGAATAACGCGCAGGATAAAGCCCTGCTAAAGCAGCTCAGCGTCCTCGGCCTGCCGACAATTCTGTTTTTCGACGAGCAGGGCATTGAGCTGCCGGCGCAGCGCGTAACCGGTTTTATGGATGCATCGGCCTTCAGCGCACATTTGCGCAATCGCCAACCGTAAACAACACTTTAAACGGGATAACCGTTGGGAATAGCGGAGGAGAACACCGTGCAACGCGAAGACGTACTGGGACAAGCCCTGCAGTTACTTGAGATTCAAGGGATCGCCAGCACCACGCTTGAGATGGTCGCCGACCGTATCGATTACCCTCTGGATGAGTTAACACGCTTCTGGCCTGATAAAGAAGCGCTGCTTTACGATGCGCTGCGCTACCTTAGCCAGCAGGTTGATGTCTGGCGCAGGCAGCTAATGCTGAATGAAGAATTAACTGCCGAGCAAAAGCTTCTGGCGCGTTACACCGCGCTAAGCGAATGCGTAAGCAACAACCGCTATCCCGGCTGCCTGTTTATCGCGGCCTGCACGTTCTATCCGGACCCTGGCCATCCGATTCACCAGTTGGCGGATCAGCAAAAGCGTGCGGCGCATGATTTTACCCATGAACTGCTGACCACGCTTGAAGTGGACGATCCTGCAATGGTGGCGAAACAGATGGAGTTGGTTCTGGAAGGCTGCCTGAGCCGCATGCTGGTCAACCGTAGTCAGGCCGACGTGGAAACAGCACATCGTCTGGCAGAGGATATTCTGCGCTTTGCGCAGTGTCGTATGGGTGGGGCATTGACCTAAGCTGCAGCGATAAATTTACCCTTTTCGCTTCGTAAACCGTCAGATTGTCGCAAAGTTAAGCAGTTGAACGACTTTTCCCGAAATAATGTTGACGGTCAGGCGTGATTGCGGTTTAATGCGCTCCGTTGCCCGGATAGCTCAGTCGGTAGAGCAGGGGATTGAAAATCCCCGTGTCCTTGGTTCGATTCCGAGTCCGGGCACCACTATTTAAAGAACCCAGCCTATGGCTGGGTTTTTGCTTTCTTGAAATACAGTTCCTTCCCCTGACGCTCAATCTACCCGCACTGCCTGCTTTGTCTCCCTGGCTTTGCTAACACTTCAATAAATACGAAACATATCTTCCTTTTATGGAAGAAAGACTTCCTTTTGTTTGCTCTCCCCCCCCAAAACTGACCAAATAGCGCAAAAAATCACTGGCACAAAAATTGCATTAAATATTTTATTATCGCTTTCGAAAACGAAGACTTAACAAAATATGAGCATGAAAACCCTTAAAATCTTTATTGAGCCAGCATCCCTTCCTTTGACGCAGCAATTGAAAAATTATGTTCAGTCCATTGATGACGAAAACGTCTTCAGTGTGCTTATTCTTGAGAGATTAAAGTTAAATAACGCTAATCAAGTCAATGGCAGAACTGTATTTGCTTATAAAGTTAATGACCATTTATCACAAAAGCTCGATAGCGTTGCTAAATTCATCGCGAATAAAAAGGATTTTAAAATTGAGATACATACAAATATTATTCGTGAAACAGATATATTAGTGCCATTATTACAAAGAGTGCTGCCAAAGATATCATTAAAGCAACTACAACTTCATCTGTATGATGATGGCACCGGCACCATTATCCAACGCGTTATGATGGGTCGATTCGATGGTAAACTATTGAGTACAATGATGCGTGAAAGGTCGGAAGTGTTCCAGCACCTTTTAATGATGAATAAACCTCTGGGCTCATGGGAATGGAATATTGCTGATAATTATATTTGGCATTATTTTATCGATACAAAGTACTATTTACTTGAGCCTTTTTATAACAAAACGATAAAAAACCACTTTTTTGATGAACTACTTCCTTTCATAATTCCTTTATCCTATAGAGAGGGTGATATCTCGTTGCTATCAAATAATGGAATATGGGACCGCTTGTTAAATATTCCTGAAGACCTTCGTATACGATTATCAGCAATAGCAAAACATAGAGATGCCACGCTCTTTCTAACAACTTACTGTCCCGATATTCAAAAGAGAGCAGCACATCATCAAGCAATGTTAAGAAAAATCACTGAGCTTAAATCTTCAGGGATGCTGCCTATTGATACGTCCATAATTTACAAAGGCCACCCAGTCAATCATGAATTAAATCATGAACTATGCACAGCCTTGGGTGATAACATCACAGTGCTTCCGGACAATATTCCGTTAGAGTATCTTCATACCCAGAACTTATTACCTAAAAACATTGCGGGATGTTTTGGAACCTCTTTTTTCAGCATGAAAGATAAAAACGTTAAGTTCGTTATCATGAATGGCGATGAGTATTGTAATGAAAACATCATGAACATTGAGATTATTCAAATGCATAGATGCTTTGACACAGACAAAATCATCTATCTTGAGGAAACCTCCTGAAGCCTTGTTAGCTGCAGGAAAAGCTCTAAATATTTTTGCTTTTCCGTCTTTAAAGCGTTGAAACACTAATACTTTCAGTCGGTAGTTTTTCCTCTCTAATAAACTACCGGACTGATCCTGGAATGTTCTCAGGCTGTTATAGCTTCGCCTCAGCCAAACTAAAAGCAAAAAACCCCGCACCTTTCGGTACGGGGTTCTTCTTAATTGATGCCTGGCAGTTCCCTACTCTCACATGGGGAGACCCCACACTACCATCGGCGCTACGGCGTTTCACTTCTGAGTTCGGCATGGGGTCAGGTGGGACCACCGCGCTAAAGCCGCCAGGCAAATTCTGTTATCTGTATCAGGCTGAATTTTGATTGTTCGTCTCTTCGCCAAAACACCTTCGGCGTTGTAAGGTTAAGCCTCACGGTTCATTAGTATCGGTTAGCTCAACGCATCGCTGCGCTTACACACCCGACCTATCAACGTCGTCGTCTTCAACGTTCCTTCAGGACCCTTAAAGGGTCAGGGAGAACTCATCTCGGGGCAAGTTTCGTGCTTAGATGCTTTCAGCACTTATCTCTTCCGCATTTAGCTACCGGGCAGTGCCATTGGCATGACAACCCGAACACCAGTGATGCGTCCACTCCGGTCCTCTCGTACTAGGAGCAGCCCCCCTCAATTCTCCAGCGCCCACGGCAGATAGGGACCGAACTGTCTCACGACGTTCTAAACCCAGCTCGCGTACCACTTTAAATGGCGAACAGCCATACCCTTGGGACCTACTTCAGCCCCAGGATGTGATGAGCCGACATCGAGGTGCCAAACACCGCCGTCGATATGAACTCTTGGGCGGTATCAGCCTGTTATCCCCGGAGTACCTTTTATCCGTTGAGCGATGGCCCTTCCATTCAGAACCACCGGATCACTATGACCTGCTTTCGCACCTGCTCGAGCCGTCACTCTCGCAGTCAAGCTAGCTTATGCCATTGCACTAACCTCCTGATGTCCGACCAGGATTAGCTAACCTTCGTGCTCCTCCGTTACTCTTTGGGAGGAGACCGCCCCAGTCAAACTACCCACCAGACACTGTCCGCAACCCGGATCACGGGTCTACGTTAGAACACCAGCCATTAAAGGGTGGTATTTCAAGGTTGGCTCCACGCAGACTGGCGTCCACGCTTCAAAGCCTCCCACCTATCCTACACATCAAGGACCAGTGTTCAGTGTCAAGCTATAGTAAAGGTTCACGGGGTCTTTCCGTCTTGCCGCGGGTACACTGCATCTTCACAGCGAGTTCAATTTCACTGAGTCTCGGGTGGAGACAGCCTGGCCATCATTACGCCATTCGTGCAGGTCGGAACTTACCCGACAAGGAATTTCGCTACCTTAGGACCGTTATAGTTACGGCCGCCGTTTACCGGGGCTTCGATCAAGAGCTTCGCGTTGCCGCTAACCCCATCAATTAACCTTCCGGCACCGGGCAGGCGTCACACCGTATACGTCCACTTTCGTGTTTGCACAGTGCTGTGTTTTTAATAAACAGTTGCAGCCAGCTGGTATCTTCGACTGATTTCAGCTCCACCCGCAGGGGCTTCACCTACATATCAGCGTGCCTTCTCCCGAAGTTACGGCACCATTTTGCCTAGTTCCTTCACCCGAGTTCTCTCAAGCGCCTTGGTATTCTCTACCTGACCACCTGTGTCGGTTTGGGGTACGATTTCGTGTTACCTGATGCTTAGAGGCTTTTCCTGGAAGCAGGGCATTTATCACTTCAGCACCGTAGTGCCTCGTCGTCACACCTCAGCGTTAATAAGGTACCGGATTTACCTGGAACCTCCGCCTACATGCTTAAACCGGGACAACCGTCGCCCGGCTGACATAGCCTTCTCCGTCCCCCCTTCGCAGTAACACCAAGTACAGGAATATTAACCTGTTTCCCATCGACTACGCCTTTCGGCCTCGCCTTAGGGGTCGACTCACCCTGCCCCGATTAACGTTGGACAGGAACCCTTGGTCTTCCGGCGAGCGGGCTTTTCACCCGCTTTATCGTTACTTATGTCAGCATTCGCACTTCTGATACCTCCAGCAACCCTCACAGGCCACCTTCAACGGCTTACAGAACGCTCCCCTACCCAACAACACCTGAGTGTCGCTGCCGCAGCTTCGGTGCATGGTTTAGCCCCGTTACATCTTCCGCGCAGGCCGACTCGACCAGTGAGCTATTACGCTTTCTTTAAATGATGGCTGCTTCTAAGCCAACATCCTGGCTGTCTGTGCCTTCCCACATCGTTTCCCACTTAACCATGACTTTGGGACCTTAGCTGGCGGTCTGGGTTGTTTCCCTCTTCACGACGGACGTTAGCACCCGCCGTGTGTCTCCCGTGATAACATTCTTCGGTATTCGTAGTTTGCATCGGGTTGGTAAGCCGGGATGGCCCCCTAGCCGAAACAGTGCTCTACCCCCGAAGATGAGTTCACGAGGCGCTACCTAAATAGCTTTCGGGGAGAACCAGCTATCTCCCGGTTTGATTGGCCTTTCACCCCCAGCCACAGGTCATCCGCTAATTTTTCAACATTAGTCGGTTCGGTCCTCCAGTTAGTGTTACCCAACCTTCAACCTGCCCATGGCTAGATCACCGGGTTTCGGGTCTATACCCTGCAACTTAACGCCCAGTTAAGACTCGGTTTCCCTTCGGCTCCCCTATACGGTTAACCTTGCTACAGAATATAAGTCGCTGACCCATTATACAAAAGGTACGCAGTCACACCACGAAGGTGCTCCCACTGCTTGTACGTACACGGTTTCAGGTTCTTTTTCACTCCCCTCGCCGGGGTTCTTTTCGCCTTTCCCTCACGGTACTGGTTCACTATCGGTCAGTCAGGAGTATTTAGCCTTGGAGGATGGTCCCCCCATATTCAGACAGGATACCACGTGTCCCGCCCTACTCTTCGAGTTCACAGCATGTGCATTTTCGTGTACGGGACTGTCACCCTGTACCGTGCGACTTTCCAGACGCTTCCACTAACACACAAGCTGATTCAGACTCTGGGCTGCTCCCCGTTCGCTCGCCGCTACTGGGGGAATCTCGGTTGATTTCTTTTCCTCGGGGTACTTAGATGTTTCAGTTCCCCCGGTTCGCCTCGTTAACCTATGTATTCAGTTAACGATAGTGTGACGAATCACACTGGGTTTCCCCATTCGGACATCGCCGGGTCAAGGGTTCATATCACCTCGCCGGCGCTTTTCGCAGATTAGCACGTCCTTCATCGCCTCTGACTGCCAGGGCATCCACCGTGTACGCTTAGTCGCTTAACCTCACAACCCGAAGATGTTTCTTTCGATTCATCATCGTGATTGCGAAAATTTGAGAGACTCGAACACACATAACATGTGTGTCGTTTCAATTTTCAGCTTGATCCAGATTTTTAAAGAGCAAATATCTCAAACGTCACCCGAAGATGAGTTTTGAGATACGGGGGTCGGTGACTTTCACTCACAAACCAGCAAGTGGCGTCCCCTAGGGGATTCGAACCCCTGTTACCGCCGTGAAAGGGCGGTGTCCTGGGCCTCTAGACGAAGGGGACGTAAAGTCTCAATCGCAAGACGCCTTGCTGTTTACTTTTCATCAGACAATCTGTGTGAGCACTACAAAGGCAGGTTCTTTAAGGTAAGGAGGTGATCCAACCGCAGGTTCCCCTACGGTTACCTTGTTACGACTTCACCCCAGTCATGAATCACAAAGTGGTAAGCGCCCTCCCGAAGGTTAAGCTACCTACTTCTTTTGCAACCCACTCCCATGGTGTGACGGGCGGTGTGTACAAGGCCCGGGAACGTATTCACCGTAGCATTCTGATCCACGATTACTAGCGATTCCGACTTCATGGAGTCGAGTTGCAGACTCCAATCCGGACTACGACGTACTTTATGAGGTCCGCTTGCTCTCGCGAGGTCGCTTCTCTTTGTATACGCCATTGTAGCACGTGTGTAGCCCTACTCGTAAGGGCCATGATGACTTGACGTCATCCCCACCTTCCTCCAGTTTATCACTGGCAGTCTCCTTTGAGTTCCCGGCCTAACCGCTGGCAACAAAGGATAAGGGTTGCGCTCGTTGCGGGACTTAACCCAACATTTCACAACACGAGCTGACGACAGCCATGCAGCACCTGTCTCAGAGTTCCCGAAGGCACCAAAGCATCTCTGCTAAGTTCTCTGGATGTCAAGAGTAGGTAAGGTTCTTCGCGTTGCATCGAATTAAACCACATGCTCCACCGCTTGTGCGGGCCCCCGTCAATTCATTTGAGTTTTAACCTTGCGGCCGTACTCCCCAGGCGGTCTATTTAACGCGTTAGCTCCGGAAGCCACGCCTCAAGGGCACAACCTCCAAATAGACATCGTTTACGGCGTGGACTACCAGGGTATCTAATCCTGTTTGCTCCCCACGCTTTCGCACCTGAGCGTCAGTCTTCGTCCAGGGGGCCGCCTTCGCCACCGGTATTCCTCCAGATCTCTACGCATTTCACCGCTACACCTGGAATTCTACCCCCCTCTACGAGACTCAAGCCTGCCAGTTTCGAATGCAGTTCCCAGGTTGAGCCCGGGGATTTCACATCCGACTTGACAGACCGCCTGCGTGCGCTTTACGCCCAGTAATTCCGATTAACGCTTGCACCCTCCGTATTACCGCGGCTGCTGGCACGGAGTTAGCCGGTGCTTCTTCTGCGGGTAACGTCAATCGACAAGGTTATTAACCTTATCGCCTTCCTCCCCGCTGAAAGTACTTTACAACCCGAAGGCCTTCTTCATACACGCGGCATGGCTGCATCAGGCTTGCGCCCATTGTGCAATATTCCCCACTGCTGCCTCCCGTAGGAGTCTGGACCGTGTCTCAGTTCCAGTGTGGCTGGTCATCCTCTCAGACCAGCTAGGGATCGTCGCCTAGGTGAGCCGTTACCCCACCTACTAGCTAATCCCATCTGGGCACATCCGATGGCAAGAGGCCCGAAGGTCCCCCTCTTTGGTCTTGCGACGTTATGCGGTATTAGCTACCGTTTCCAGTAGTTATCCCCCTCCATCGGGCAGTTTCCCAGACATTACTCACCCGTCCGCCGCTCGCCGGCAAAGTAGCAAGCTACTTTCCGCTGCCGCTCGACTTGCATGTGTTAGGCCTGCCGCCAGCGTTCAATCTGAGCCATGATCAAACTCTTCAATTTAAGTTTGATGCTCGTGAATTAAACTTCGTAATGAATTACGTGTTCACTCAGAGACTTGGTATTCATTTTTCGTCCGAGGACGTTAAGAATCCATGTCACTTTGAGTGCCCACACAGATTGTCTGATAAATTGTTAAAGAGCAGTGCAACGCGGCTTTCGCTCACCGTTGCGAGGTGGCGTATAATACGCTTTCCTCTTTCAGAGTCAACCCGTTATTTCAGGATTTTTTCTCTTCAACCGACCGGGCTGTTTGTGAAGTGATTCACATCTGCCGTGTCGATGGAGGCGCATTATAGGGAGTTCTCGCCGCGCCGCAACCGCTAAATGACAGAAAAATGACTGACTGCTGCATTCCACAGCAAAACCCCGCCTTATACCCTTTTACACACAGACTTATCCACAAAACAAACGAACCCGTCTTGCGGACGGGTTCTGATTTACTGTTTTGAAAGCAATGTCACCTTAGAAGACGACGTTACCGTAGGCCTTTTCTGCAGAACGATCGTGTCCGCGCATACGCAGCATCAGGTTGATCAATGCGTGATTGAGCATATAGAGCCTGCCATCAGCGCCATCTTTTACCTGCGTCAGGTTCGCAATCACCCAGCTGGTCGCAGATTGATCCCCATAGCACGTGGAAGGCTCAAACATTTTGCGCGCCTGCCCCGCCTCTCCCAGCATCGTCAGCGCATAGGCGAACGGATAAGGCCTGTTGATCTCATCCTCGACGCATTTATCCATCGTGGCGAAGCTTTCGGCCAGTCGGCTGGTGAGCCGATCGGTAATGAGATCTTTCCTGCCGGTAATCAGCGCGGTCTCAAGGACATAAGAGCATGCGATGCCGTGCAGGAAATAGTTCTCCGAAGGATCGATGTTCGCCGCCGTCCCTGCCAGCGTTTCCACCAGCGCGTCGATGTGGGCCTGCTCCTGTTCGATCAGGCCAAGATTATAGACCGCCATAATATAGTAGAGGCCCATATGGGTTTGCTCGACGGGGGTGAGCGCGTCAAGCAGATCCCGCGCCTGACGAAGACGATCCTGCCGGAAATAAAGCGCCTGCCGTGCCCCCGTCACCGCGATGGCGTTCAGCATCGTGAGCAGCGGATAGATTTTGACAAACGCAGGCGACATTGGCTGCGGGAACGACGGATTAATGCCAATCGTATCCGCCCGATCCAGATAATCCAGCGTATGAATAATCGCATCCCCCACCTCTTCTTTTAATACAGGCTCCAGGCCCATCACGCTAATCGCGCTAAACAACATGCTCCCACCGCGCCCGCGGAAGAACGGAGACGGAATGTTATTAAGAAGGCTTAGCGCGCTCTCGATGTGGTTCTGTCGGCGGGTAATAGATAAAGAGGACTTGCCGCAGCTGGCCAGCGCAAAGAAAACGGACGTATAGGCAGAGAGCTTTTCATAATCGCCATGCTTACCGCTGTTCTCATCATGAATGTCGTTCGACTTAATCTGATGGACGGTATTAAAAAGCAGGCCCGACAGATCCACGCTCTTCTCCAGTACATCAAACAGGTTGATGTTCAGCTTCGCCAGCGCGTCAATGGTGATGGTGTACTGCATAATCCGCCGATACGGATCGGCCTCGTTATTGATTAAGAAAAGCAGGTTAGAGATATAGTCCAGCCGAACCTGAGGCTCCAGCGTTTTGCCGGGCTGGATCAGCAGGCAGATGAAGTCACAGAGCAGGGATGAAAAGTGGGTATAGTTATTCTGCGACTCGGTTTTTACCTTGAGCTCGTCAAAGGCGTCCTGTATCCAGCCGGAAAGCGTCTCGCAGAAGGGGATGGGATATTGGCCCAGCCCCAGGCCCCTCACAATCCGGCTCCATGGCGTCGTGATAATGCGGTTCTCATTATTCAAACGCCCTAAGGCGCGGTTCAGATCGGACTCGAATGAAGGTACTTCGTAGTGTTGCAGCATTACATCGCCTCTTTAGCAAGGTGTTCAACGAACGGCACGCTCACGCCCAGGAACTGGTCGCGCTTGCCCTGTAAAATCTCTAATGCCCAGTTGAGCCATTTGATGCCTTCGCAGTAGATCGCCACCGGCCTGCGCTGGGTGCGAATACTGTCTTTAATCGTGCCGTCCAGTTCGGACGTAAAGTGGAAAGGCGGCATCGCGGTGAAATGCGTGCCCATCATGAAGACAAAGCGCACCAGCCAGTACGGATCGTCACGCAGCCATACCGAGTTCGGGTTATCGAGCTCGTAAACCGCCCCCATCACCTGGGCAAAATACGTCTCCAGCCCCGTAATCGTGGGGTCAGCTAGCGGGTTGCTGTTGCTGTGTGCGCAATCGACAACCTGATACGCCCGCTGCCACGGATTGTCTGGCGTAAAGTGAATGTTTATGAGCGGGTTCTTCACCCCGTTCACGGTCATCTCAAGGGTGAACAGCTCGTTGTGGATCTCATCGTAATGGCCGATGGAGTTATGCCATGGCTTGTTGTCATACATGTAATCATCGCGGCACTCGGCGCCTTCGGTCTGAAAACCGATGGCGCGCGGATCGAGGAACCGAAGCTCAAGCGTCCCGGCGGTAATCGCCGCCATCGCGCGGGCAATGTCCTCCTCGCTTCGCTGTTCATCAATCAACGCTTGCACCGCCAGCAGAGGGGCAACGTTGCCAAGCTTAATGTTTTCGGTATTGGTATCGCCCATCACCAGCGAGTGATACCGCGGCTCCAGCATCCGCTGATATTCAGGGTGAGAACGGAAGATGTTCAGCAGAGGCTTAACGTTTAAATATTCGCATCCGTTGATCACGATCTTCTCGCTGTCCAGCAGCTCAGCGCTGAAGCATTGAGGCGCCGTTTGACGGCACAGCGCCAGCCGTTCTTCTATTTTCCTGAAGTAGGAGATCTCAAGGGTATTCCCAGCCGTCAAAACCCGATTCTGGCTATGAACGTTGTCGCGCAGGAAGGTGAAAATCACCTCATACAGCCGGGCGATAACGGATGGCGAAGGGTTATGACGCTGTATAAACTGGCTCACCTCCTCCCCTTCCACGAGGCTCATCTCGTAGATCACCTCTTTACAGGTGTCTTTCCCCACGCGCTCCTGGCTGGCTGGCGTCAGGATTTCGCGCTCCAGAACGGCATACACCTGAGGGAACCACGGCTTTACCTCCTCCGGCAGCGCGCGCAGATAATCCACCTGGCGCGCCGCTTTAGCGAACGGCGGCAGCATCACGCCGGTACCGCCGGGGTTCCATTTGGCTGCGGTAAGGGCCTCGCTCAGGATTTTGCGCACGAAGATGGGTTTCTCAGGCGCGCGCTGGATAAACATCGTCATGGACTCACTGCCGCCCTGGCAGAACAGAACCGGCACTTCGTCCGCTTCTATATAAGCGTTGACCGTGCTGCACAGCAGGTTTCGCCGGATAGCGTAATCCGACACCTGAAGAAACTCGTCGGTCAGGCAAAGCTGGGCCTCGCGCTCGCGCTGCTCGAGGAGCACCGCAGGATTGCGGCGCCAAATATCCGCGGCAGAGGCGATGTGAATAATGTCCGACTGGTAAGGCGCGGTCGCCAGCGAAGCGCTGGTAAGCTCGCTGTCGAGGGTAATGACGGATAAATGGCAATCAAGCGCAGCCTGCACGCGCTGTTCGGGGAAATCGCCCAACAGCATCTTAAAGGTGTTCACTTCCAGGTCCCGGTTTGTCATCAGCGGCAGCCCGCTAATCGAAAGCACCGGTATGCTCGGGTCGACTAACCCGGCGGCAAAGGTTTTCACCACGGCCCAGGCTGAAATTTTACGGCCCAGAGAGGAGTAATAATCGCGGCAGAGCTGCACCGTACTCTCAAACGTTGCGGCACCGGAGATAACCATGCAGGCCAGCCAGCCGATAAAATCATGGGTGACCAGGCACGTATTTCCTTCCTGCACCAGCCCCGGACGGTGCACCTTCATCAGTTCGAACGAGAGGGTCTGCAAAATAATGCGGCGAATAACCTGCGTTTCAGGCTGCGCAATCACGCTACGGAGCTGCAGGAGCCTGCGCAGCGGCTCACCCTGGTTGCGCTCCGCTTCAATGTACTGGCAAATATCGGAATAGCCCGGTGCCGCCTCCAGATCCGACAGCGCGTTAAAGACATCGCTATTGCTCAAGGCATCCAGGCTGGACACGTAAAAAAGCGTTTTTTCCGCGTGGATAACGAACGGCGTTTTCTGATGACGCAGCACGCCCTTCTCGGTCAAAATGTTCAGGTCCGCGTAGGTCTGGTTCTTATCGCTTTCCGAACCATGAATATTGCGCCGCAGGCGGGCCATGATCACCCGCTCGCCGTGCTGAAGGTAATCCCTGAAGCGCCAGCTATTTTTGTAGATGCTCTCTACGCCGACGGAAAGTGCACCGGGCACCACAAGCTTAAGGGACGCGACCTGATGAATAGCCTCAACGATCTTCGGTGAAAATTGTGCCGCCAGCTCCGCATGTTGACGGGCGACCCTCAGCCAATGGTCAATGGCTCCGCACACCTGGCCCGCAGTACGTCCTCTGCGAATCATACCCAGCGCGTAGAGCGCATCGACGACGGGCGCATCCTCCGCTCCGGTAAAGGCAAATGCCGGCGTGCGAATATCATTATCGCGCAGCATCTGAACCGATTTGTTTCCCAGCCCCAGCTCGATAATGGCATCGGCGTTGTATTCGTCGGCCAGTTTTGCCGTAGAGGCCGAAAGCATCACCTCATCCACCAGGGCAACGATCGCCGCGCGGATCTCCTCTTTGCGGGTCAATACCGCTTCACGGTGGTTAGCAATCACTGGCGTATGCGGATCGCTAAAGAGAATATTCTGATCCTGAATGAACTGCTCCAGCCCCTGCTTTAGCGGCGCAAGCTGTTTCGAGTGGGTAAGAAACGCGGTCGGGTCCTTAAGCTTGCACACCTCAATGGCCGGGTGGTTTTTCATAAAGATGTCGAAACACGACTTGATGCTGCTTTTGACGTAAAGGTTGACCTGCGCGTGGCTGTAAATTTTGTGCAGCTCAATTTCGCTTTCAAGAAACTCGTCCTTCAGCGCGCTTAAGGCGTCATCCAGATCTTTCGTTCGCCCCCGAAGCGCCACCACGTAATACGGTTCGGGCACGACGCGATGGGCATTTACCGTGGGCGGAAAATACGACGAAATTGCCCGGCTAAACGGATCGCTATGCTCCTGCGAGGCCAGGAAAATATAGGGAGTGAAAAAGTTAGCAATCTTCACCGCATCGGCCACGCTTAGCGCCCCGCTGGCCGCCGCGGAACTGATCATGCCAAAACTTTCGCCCGTCCAGGCGCTAATGTGTAAATCCAGACCCTGCGCTTCTGCCTGTGCCCGAAGCTGGGCCGCCAGCGCCAGATTATGAACAACAAAACTGGCCCCAATAAAGCCCTGCCGTTCCATCGCCTTCGCTGGCAAGGTTTCCTCAGTAATGATCATTTTTTCGGGACAATCACCGTATCCCATCGCCAGGGCCGCATCGCGGTAGATCTGTAAAATGTCCTGATTTCCGGCGCGTAATAATTCATCGCCAATATTCTGATAAGCAACCCGGCTGCCTAAACCGGGGAAAAATCCAACGATATTACATCTATTTGCTGCTTTATCATTTCCTGTTTTTAAATATTTCATATTGAGTCTCATTAACATTTGTATTTATGGAAGGCGTGACGACTCCTCTGAAATAAATCAGAGGCACGCAATTAAATAAAAAGTGTTTTAGAACTAGTAAAACAACGGGTATATATTTGTCGTTCGGATAATGCTGATAAGAGTCATTAACTCTTACCAGCACTTTTATTCAGAGGATGTTAATAAGTACGTATATCATCGCGAGAGTCGATATTGGGGAGAGAGCTTATCCCTGCACGCGGCTGGCTTTCAGCCCAACATTAAGGCTGCCGATGATCACGACGGCCAGTGCGGCCAGGCTCAACGCCGCGCCCACCCAAAGTGGAGAGACAAAACCGTAGCCTTTATCCAGCGCCATGCCGCCCAGCCAGGCGCCCAATGCGTTACCGATATTGAAAGCGGCAATGTTGGTGCCGGAAGCCACCGTTGGCGCATCGCTGGCATACTTCATCATGCGGAGCTGCAGGCCTGGGGCAGTAGCAAGCCCAACCGTTCCCATCAGCAGCAGCAGAACAATGGTCATGATTTGGCTATGCGCAAACGTTGCGAATGCCGCCATCACTATCGTCAACATCAGCAGGATGGTGCCGAGAGATTTATTCAGCGATTTATCTGCCGCTTTACCACCGAAAATATTGCCGACAAACGTCCCAATACCGAACAGCACCAGCAGCCACGGTACGGTCTGCGCGGCGAAGCCAGAGACCTGGGTCAGCGTAAAGGCAATGTAGGTGAAACCACCGATGACGCCACCGAAGGAGAGCACGCTCAGCAGGGCCGAGATCCACACCTGAGGGCGGTTAAACACGGCAAATTCACGGCTAAGATTAGTGTCCTGGTGCGCAGGCATGGGTGGAATAAGCGCTCTGATCCCCAGCATTGTCACCACGCCGATGACCGCCAGCGCCCAGAAGGTCGTGCGCCAGCCCAGCTCCAGGCCGACAAAGGTTCCCAGCGGAACGCCGACAATATTCGACACCGTGAGGCCCGCGAACATTAAGGAAATCGCCGCCCCTTTTTTGTCGTTAGCGACCATATCGGAAGCCACCACCGCGCCAACGCTAAAGAAAGCGCCGTGGCACAGCGCCGCCACAATTCGGCCAAACAGCAACGTTTCATAGCTGACCGAGAGTGCCGAAATAAGGTTGCCGACAATAAACAGCCCCGTCAGCAGCAGCAGCGTTAATCGACGCTCCATACGAATCATGACGGCCGTTAACAGAATTGCCCCAACGGCAACGCTGATGGCATATCCCGAAACGAGATAGCCTGCGACCTGTTCTGTTATGGAAAATTCAGCGGCTATTTGAGGTAATAATCCAACGATTCCAAATTCTGTTAGACCAATTCCAAATGCGCCAAGTGCTAAGGCAAGAAGACCCGTTGGCATTTTCATCTCCTGTCATCTTTTTTGATTTACCATTTACGAATAAGCAACATAAATGGAATATGTGGTTAGTTTGTTCTTAAATATAATAAGGCGCGGCGTATCACATATTTGTGCAGCCGCTGAATTATCTGGAAAAAAATATAACCAGAATGGCAGAGTTTTTGGCGCTCCTCTTTATGGCTACATCGATAATGAATAGTAGGGATTTGTCAGATATAGTAGTAATGAATTTCACTGATAGCAGGTATTACGATGGATAATCTCAGGAAGCTGGATCTTAATCTGCTGCTGACGCTGGATACGCTACTGAAGGATCCAAACGTAACGCGGGCGGCCCGTTCGCTGAACTTGTCGCAGCCGACCGTCAGCGTTCAGTTAGCGAAGCTGCGCAAAAACTTCGACGATCCGCTGTTCTTACCGGGACCGCGCGGGATGCGCCCCACCGCCAGGGCCGAACTTCTGCGCGCGCCGCTAGGCCAGGCGCTGGCGTTGCTGAATAAAGCGGTCTCCGCGCCCGGACCGTTTGTTCCGGCGGAGTCAAACCATACCTGGCAGGTGGTTGCGGCGGATTACTGCGAAACAACGGTGCTACTACCGCTTCTGAGGAATTTACGTCGTGAAGCACCCGGAACCCGGGTGGCGGTTGTTGAGAACGCAAACTCGCATATCGCCCAGGCGGGCGGGAAGGATAAGGTCGATCTCTTCTTTCACATCGTGGAGGAATCGCCTCCGGGCATGCGCTGCCGCATGTTGTTCAGCGAACGGTACGTGCTGGTAAGCCGCGTGGGTCATCCGCTGCTGAAATCCGCGCCAACCTTAAAACAATTTCTGGAACTGGATTTCGTCATTATCTCGCCGGACGGCGCAGGGTTCTGGGGAAACACCGACCGCGTGCTGGCGGATATGCGATTAGCCAGAAAAGTGGTCCTGTCGGTTCCCCACTTTATGTTTGCGGTATTTACCATCGCCACCACGGATCTGGTGGGCATGCTGCCGCTGCGCCTGGTTCGCGATAACCCGCAGCTGCAATACTTCGTGCCGCCCATTGATATCCCGGGCTTTGAAATGAATATGCTCTGGCACGAATACCTGCACCGCGAGCCCTCGCATAAGTGGCTGCGCGATCTCATCGTACAGTCGCTGGGTGAAGAAGAAGAGTCGTGAGGATCGGTGAAATTTGACGCAAAAAAAACCCGCCAGCGGCGGGTTTTTTTATCAGGCGTTACTCGTTAATCCGCGGATGCTGATCCACCAGACGAGAACGTTTTTTCTGCAGGTCTTCAATCTCTGCATCAATATCTTCAATTTTCTGCTCGACGTTATCGTAGTGCTCGCGCAGGATCTCTTTCGCCTCTGCGATATCCGATGCCGCAGGCGTCGCTCCCTTCAGAGGACGGTTCGCCGTCTCTTTCATGGTGAGGCCGGTAATCAAGCCCACCACCGCGATAACCATCAGGTAATACGCTGGCATCATCAGGTTTTGGGTACTTTCAACCAGCGAAGCGGCAAGCGTTGGCGTCAGGCCGGCAATCAGCACGGAGATGTTAAACGCGGCGGCCAGGGCGCTGTAGCGAATGTGCGTCGGGAACATCGCAGGCAGCGTCGAAGCCATCACGCCGATAAAGCAGTTCAGGATCACCGCCAGCATCAGCAGGCCCGCAAAAATCAGCCCCAGCACGTTGCTGTTAATCAGGATGAAGGCCGGAATAGCCAGCGCAAACAGCGCAACGCTGCCCAGAATGATGAAGGGACGGCGGCCAAAGCGGTCACTCATCAGCCCCATAATCGGCTGCACGAACAGCATACCCACCATGATGGCGATGATAATCAGCACGCCGTGATCTTCCGAGTAGTGCAGGTTATGCGACAGATAGCTCGGCATGTAGGTCAGCAGCATGTAATAGGTCACGTTGGTGGAAATCACCAGACCAATACAGGTCAGCAGGCTGCGCCAGTGCTTGGTAGCAATCTCTTTAAACGACACTTTAGGCCCTTCCTGCAGCCCTTCGCGATCGCCCTGCTCAAGCTTATCAACGTGCTGCTGGAACGCAGGCGTCTCTTCCAGCGCGTGGCGCAGGTAAAGACCTATAATGCCCAGCGGCAGCGCCAGGAAGAACGGAATACGCCAGCCCCAGTCGAGGAAGTTCTCTTCACCCACGACGGTGGAAATCAGCACCACGACGCCCGCGCCCATGACAAACCCGGCGATGGAGCCGAAGTCCAGCCAGCTTCCCATGAAGCCGCGCTTACGGTCCGGGGAGTATTCCGCGACAAAAATTGACGCGCCGGTATATTCGCCACCGACGGAGAAGCCCTGCGCCATCTTACACAGCAGCAGCAGAATCGGTGCCCATATGCCAATGGTGGCGTAGGACGGTATCAGGCCGATACAGAACGTACTGATCGACATAATAACAATGGTGATAGCTAGTATCTTCTGGCGACCGTATTTATCGCCCAGCATACCAAAGAACAGGCCGCCCAACGGGCGTATAAGGAAGGGAACGGAGAACGTACCGAGTGCGGCGATCATCTGCAGGCTGGGATCGGCACCCGGGAAAAACACTTTACCTAACGCATAGGCCACGAAGCCGTATACACCAAAATCAAACCACTCCATCGCATTACCCAGCGAGGCGGCGGTGATCGCTTTACGCAGTTTTGCGTCATCGATAATCGTGACGTCGCGCAGCGTGATAGGTTTTACCTTTTTCCTTCTAAGCATAGCTTTCCTCGTAGACTTAGCCCTGTCCGTTCCACAGTCCAGTTCGCGTTCTGTGAAGTGGAAATTCGCTCCATGCGAATCTCCTTATTCAAGCGTAGCAGGTTTACTTACATTGACGATAATGTCGATACAACCGAACCTGTTGACGCCTGTCTGGGCAGTTAGTGACATCTTTACCCTACCAGTGTTTATATTTGTGATCAACTTCACACATAATTCTTTGTCGCGTCAGCCTCCTTCAGTTTTTGTCAATTCGGGCAAATCCGCCTGCCCTCGAATATCTCTCAAAGACGCCTTCACGAACATCTTCATCGACCGCCCTAAAACTTAAACCACGTTCATTCACATCAGATTTACATAAATTTTAATTTCCAAAAGCAGGTAAATCTCTTTCAACAAAATATGTGATCGATACAACTAAAACAGTGTTTTATTTCTATTGAATCACAATTCCAATGATCGCATGATAATGACGAAAACCGTGCTTACCACGTTTTTGAATGAAATCTAATTACGTGTTTTCAATGAATTTTTATTGCATGGATAAGAATGTTCCGAGCGCGGAATGCGTTCAGTTCATTGAATTACATGGACAATTTTTGACTTCTCCGCCAGCGACGCGGGATAAGATTTGAGGGTTAAACATGAAGATTAAAGCCGCGATAGAACGTATCCCCGGCGGAATGATGCTGGTTCCTCTGGTGCTTGGCGCCATTCTAAATACCGTCGCACCAAATACCGGCGCCTATTTCGGCGGGTTCACTAAGGGAATGATTACCGGAACGGTCCCCATCCTGGCGGTATGGTTTTTTTGTATCGGTGCTTCCATTAATTTACGGGCAACGGGAACCGTATTACGTAAATCCGGCACGCTGGTTATCACCAAAATAGCGGTAGCCTGGATTGTCGCCATGATCTGTGCGCTGTTTATTCCTGAGAACGGCATTCAAACCGGCTTTTTCGCCGGGCTCTCCGTGCTGGCCATCGTCTCCGCAATGGATATGACCAACGGTGGTCTTTATGCCAGCCTGATGAACCAGTACGGCACGAAGGAAGAGTCGGGCGCGTTTGTGCTGATGTCTCTGGAATCCGGCCCGCTGATGACCATGCTGATTCTGGGCTCCGCTGGCCTGGCGTCGTTCGAACCTCACCACTTTATCGGCGCCATTCTGCCCTTCCTGATCGGTTTTGCGCTAGGCAATCTCGATCGCGACCTGCGCGATTTCTTCAGCAAAGCCACGCCGGTCCTGATCCCGTTCTTCGGCTTCGCGCTGGGGAATACGATTAACCTGAACGTGATCCTGGATACCGGCCTGCTGGGCATTGCGCTGGGCGTTGCGGTGATCGTCATCACCGGTATCCCGCTGATTATCGCCGACCGCGTGATTGGGGGAGGAAACGGCACGGCGGGCGTTGCCGCCTCTTCAGCCGCGGGCGCAGCCGTCGCGAACCCGGTGATCATCGCCCAGATTAACCCGGCGTTTGAACCGGTTGCCGCATCCGCCACGGCGCTGGTTGCCGCCAGCGTTATCGTGACGGCAATTCTGGTGCCAATCATTACCGCGCTTTATGCCAAACGCTTCGGGAGCGCGCCGGAAGCGCAAACCAAAGCACAGCCGGTTGAAGTGCAGAATTGAGGCGTTTCCCCCTCACCCTGGCCCTCTCCCCAAAGGGGCGAGGGGAAAAACCGCACCGGGAAGTCTCCTCTGGGATATGGGCGAAAACCGCACCTGACTATTCCCTCTCCCCTCCGGGGAGAGGGTTAGGGTGAGGGGTAAAGCATTATCTCAAGTGAACTCAGCCAAAAATCTCTTCTACCATCGCATCAACCAGCCGCTTCGCGGAACAGAGCCTCGGCATCCCCAGCGCGACCGTCTGCCAGTTCTGCGTCACCGACCAGCTCACCGGATGGCTGTCCGCCTGACACCAGTCCCCCAGCCAGCCCAGCATATCTTTATGATCCACCAGCGCCGGTGAGGCGGGGGTCGTCAGCCACTGGTGATAAAAGTGGCGAGTGGAGGGCGCGGCGTTGATCCCCTGCGCAAGGTAGTTTGCCGCCATGCCGCGCAGGTCATCCATAAGCATCGCCGCGACATCATCATTTGCCAGGCGGCAGGCATCGCCAAACGCCCCCCAGCGCAGCTCTTCAAGCGCAATATAGCAGCGCCCGGCCAGCGACCAGCCGTCATACTGCCCGGCGCGCCAGCGGGTAAAAATCTGCTCGCTGTGTTCCCCCGCCTGCACCGTTAGCCCGCGCTGCGTCAGCGCCTTTTCTTTATAGACGGCGCGCTGCCTGAAATGGGAGGCAAGATCGTCATATTGCTGCATCAGGCCGGGAGACAGCGGCGTGCGCAGGCTGGCCTGCTGGCGCACGGACTGCAATTTTTCGGTCATCCGCGTTAGCGCCAGATGGCCAGGGTCAAGCATGCTCGCCAGCTTTTCAGCCAAACCTAAGCGCAATGCCGCATTTTCGTTGAGCATACCGGTCATTGACCACGGCCGCAGCCGCGTATGAGTCATAATTTCCTGCGTTAACCGTTCGCGAAACTGCAGCTGCTGCGGGCCCTGGCGGGTATGACGCAGCGCATCTCCCCCCTGAACCAGATCGACCATAAATTTAGGATGAATACACTCCAGCGTCCGCCCGGGACCGTCCAGTAGCCGTGTTGTCATGGTTGCTCTGCTGCGAATAGGGTTTGAATATCATCACGTAACAGTCGGGTATCTTCCTGAATCCACGTCGCAGCGGTAAGGCTGTGTTTTAGCAGCTGGCCGAGCGCCCGCGTAGCGCGCTCATTTTGCTGACGAACTGCGAGGCTATCACGCAAGCTTTCCTGTAACCCGGTCAGGCATAGTGAAAATTCTGAGAAGAACGTTGCCATACCCGCCGTAACAGAGACATCGACCTGCGCCGCTAAAGCTTTACCAATTTGTTCACAAAACTGATCGATATGCCGCTTAAATTTGTCCCGCAGCTGGCCAACGTCGATAACATATCGGGTGCGCGCCACCACGTACTCTTCCCACCCCCAGCCCGGATTATTCAGCCAGCGCGACACCGTTTCCCGCACGCTTACCGCGCCCGAAGGCTGTCCCACCGTGCGGTTATCCGCCGCGATAGCATCGTTAAACAGCATCCGCGAATTGAAGTTCAGCTGATTCGCCTGAAACGCCGGGAAGCTAATCCGCGCCCGAAACCCGGCATCGCAGAGCTCTGCGTTAATGCGCGCCTTAATCGGCCGCATCGCCTCGTTCAGCGATCGCGCCAGCGTCGTTTCAAGCTGGTCAAAGCGCAGCGCCAGCTCGCGGCTAATTTTGCTCTGCGCGTCCAGCACAATCGTTTCGCATAAGGAGCGGATTTTGCTCAGCACAATTTGCGCCTGCCCTTCGTCCTCCAGAACCAGCTGCGTTGCCTCATCGGCTTGCGCGCCGGGCATACTGAGCGGATCCACGCCCGCCAGCGCCAGGATATGCTCGCGGCTGAACACCGGGACAATCGCCTGGTGCAGCGCGCTATGCTGACGCGAAATAAACTCACCGGTGCTAAGGAGCGCCTGTTCGACCTCATGCGCCACTTCGTCGCTGACCGCGCGCTGGCGCGTCTCCAGCATCGCCATATCGTCTTCAAGGCGAACAATATTCCGCTCCAGCTCGTCAAAAGCGACCGTCAGGCCCTGATAGCGAAAATCGAGATACTCGCGGGCGTTTTGCGCGTAGTTAAGCAGCTTATGCGACGCGGAGCGCAGGGCAAACAGCGACGCATTGGCGTACGCGGCGTAGATCAGCTTGCGGATGGGCTGCTCGAAGAGCGAGTCTTCCCACAGAAGATCGGCGGCATGGCGAATGTGGTCGATATCATCCAGATCGGCGGTACGCCAGCGGCGTCCCAGCGCCGCCTCGGCAAAATCCTGGACCCAGCGCTGCGTCTGGTGGTCGGGAAGCCGCCCGTGGGTCGTTAACTCATAGCGGGCGCGATTGGCCAAATACGCCCACATTGAGGAGACGGGGTAGATCTGCCCCGGCGAAATATTCCCCTTCATTAACGTACCGGAGATCATCGCCCGCACCTGCTCCTCATCGTCGCTGTTGCGATCTTTCTGATCGAACTTATTGACCAGCGCATAAAGCGGGACCGATTTCCCCGCGGCAGAGATTGCCTGGCGGACCTCCTCGTCGGAAATCGATTTAAGCTGGGTATAATCCATTACCGCCAGCACCGCCGAGGCGCGGGCCAGCTGCTCGCTAAGCATTTTTTGCAGGTGCGGCTGCCCGGCCTCGTTCGGCCCGGGCGTGTCCAGCAGCGTCAACTGCCCAAGATGGGCATCCAGCCCCGCCAGGTGGACAAACTCCACCTCAATCACCGGAATATTTTCAATCGCCGCGTATTCGGTAAACGGAAAGTCAACGCCGAGCGCCTGAGAAAGCCGCACCAGATCGTTTAGGCTTTTCAGGCAGTTGAATATTGGCTCCGCGCCAAGGTGGTGCTTCTCGAACGCTTCGCCTTTTTCTATACGCTCCAGCAGCGTATTCATGTCTTTATCCATTTCCAGACGCTGGGCCAGCCTGCCGCGATCGCCGTCGCTCAGCGCGCGCTGCAGCTGGCGTATTAAGGTGTCGATCGGCGAGGAATGGGAGAAATGCAGTACCGGCTCTTTTTGCCCCGGCGTATGGCGGATAAGCGTAGGGAGTGCCGTCATTGGCCGGTTGCGGTTCGGCAACACCTCCGTCCCCACGATGGCATTAATGGTGGTGGATTTACCCGCCTTCATGGTGCCGACGATCGCCAGCACCATTTCAAGCCGGGTTATTTTGCGTAATTCATTATTGAGCGTGGCCTGCTGAGCCTCCACGCCGCGCGCGCTGAAATGCAGCGGCAAAACATTGTTCACTTCACCCGTAATCGCAGCGGCCGCACCGTCCAGCATGGCCGTTGGCATGGATTTCAACGTATCAAGATTCTGCAAGGCGAGCTGTAACAAACGTTCAGCTTCCTGGCTTAATTCAAAAATAGTCTGTGTGTGCATGATAAAAGCCATCCCTTAACGCAAATTTATTACTTTTATTAAGCCGCGTTGTTTTAATTATGCTGTCTGGGCTTATATGATCACGTCTGGAAAACACGTTCATTAATATAACCATCTGATGGCTATAAGAAATAAACCAATACCCGTGTAATACGCGTAATACGTCCCTTGGCCGGGAAACCAAAGGGATGAGTGCGTCGTCCATTTTCAAGAAACTTCAGGATATATCCGTGATATTTACCCACCAAAAATGAGAGGTGATTTACCGCCGCAACAACGTGCAGGGCATCAAAGGATGAGGGTAAATAGCCGCGAGTTGCTTAACCTTATCCGAAATGGAAGGGCGTAGCAATTTGCTGCAATAAAATATTCGATATAATAAGTAATATTTCTATCCATGAGATGAATGGCATTAGCCCGGCTAAACGCCGTGAATACCCGCAACGTTTTCAGTTCGCTTTGCTTACGCGCAATATCACCGACAAAGGTGTGGGATTTGCGCTATACTTGCCGCCTTTTTCGGCATCCTGCCGTCATTTAGCTGGCACTTTCCAGCGTGTTAAGCACTTTTGAGGATATCACCATGCAACTCCCACACTGCCCGAAATGCAATTCTGAATACACCTACGAAGATAACGGCATGTTCATCTGCCCGGAATGCGCGCATGAATGGAACGATGCAGAGCCCGCTCAGGACAGCGACGCGCCGATCGTCAAAGACGCGAACGGCAACCTGCTGGCCGACGGCGACAGCGTCACCGTGGTAAAAGACCTGAAGGTCAAAGGCAGCTCGTCGATGCTGAAAATCGGCACCAAGGTGAAGAACATCCGCCTGGTCGAAGGCGACCACAACATCGATTGCAAAATCGACGGTTTTGGCCCAATGAAGCTCAAATCTGAGTTTGTGAAAAAGAACTGATTTTCCTGCCCGGTGGCGCTTCGCTTACCGGGCACGCGGGAACTAAACTTAACGGGCTTCTCTTACCTGAGGTAATGATTATGCCGTTAAGTCCCTACATCTCTTTCGCCGGTAACTGCGCCGAGGCCAGCGCCTTTTACCAGCAGTCGCTCGGCGCAGAACTCCTCTACAAAATCACCTTCGGCGAAATGCCCAAAGACGACCATGGCGAAGAAGGCTGTCCGTCCGGCATGCAGTTTCCGGACTCCGCTATCGCCCACTCCAACGTCCGTATTGCCGGCAGCGATATCATGATGAGCGACGGGCTACCGCCCGGCAGCCAGGCTCAGTACGCAGGGTTTACGCTGGTCCTTGATACCCAGGACGTCACGGAAGGCAAACGCTGGTTCGATGCGCTGGCCGCGGGCGGCAACGTCGAAATGGCCTGGCAGGAGACCTTCTGGGCGCACGGTTTCGGTAAAGTCACCGATAAATACGGCGTGCCGTGGATGATAAACGTCGTTAAGCAGCAGCACTGATCGTCGGGCGGTGGGCGGTCCGCCTCCGCCTGTCATCAAACCCGCCTCAACTCTTCAACTTTTCGCAACCAACACTTAACCCAAATGTCACATTGATGCGCCAGCATGGGGCCACATTTTTCGTGAGGCCCCGCACATGCAAACCGTTATCCGCGTCGAGAAACTGAGCAAAACGTTCCACCACAGCAAGGCGCTGCATGCCGTTGATCTGACCGTCCAGCAGGGCGAAATGGTGGCATTGCTGGGGCCTTCCGGCTCGGGTAAATCCACCCTGCTGCGCCACCTGAGCGGCCTGATTACCTGCGATAACACGCCTGAAAGCCACGTCGAGCTGCTGGGCAACACCGTGCAGCGCGCGGGCCGCCTGGCGCGCGACATCCGCAAAAGCCGCGCCCAGACGGGCTACATCTTCCAGCAGTTCAACCTGGTGAACCGCCTGACGGTGCTGGAAAACGTGCTGGTTGGCGCGCTCGGCAGCACCCCGTTCTGGCGCACCTGCCTGCGCTGGTTTTCCCCTTCCCAGAAGCAGGAAGCCTTACGGGCGCTGACCCGCGTCGGCATGGCGCATTTCGCCCACCAGCGCGTCTCTACCCTGTCCGGCGGGCAGCAGCAGCGCGTGGCGATTGCCCGCGCGCTGATGCAAAAAGCCAAAGTGATTCTGGCCGACGAACCCATCGCCTCGCTGGACCCGGAGTCGGCGCGCATCGTGATGGAGACACTGCGCGACATCAACCAGAACGACGGCATCACCGTCGTCGTCACGCTGCACCAGGTGGATTACGCCCTGCGCTACTGCGAGCGCATCGTCGCGCTGCGACAGGGGCACGTGTTCTTCGACGGCGCAAGCCATCAGTTTGATAACGAACGTTTTGACCATCTCTACCGCAGCATGAATCGCGTCGAAGAGAACGCGCAGGCTGCTTAACGGCCCCACTACGAGGAATGGAAATGAGCTATAAAACGGTTGCCGCGCTGGCTTTCACCAGCATGTTCAGCATCAGCACTCTGCTCAGCCCGGCCTACGCCGAGGAGCAGGAAAAAGCGCTGAACTTCGGCATTATTTCGACGGAATCACAGCAAAACCTGAAGCCGCAGTGGGAACCGTTCCTGAAGGATATGGAAACCAGGCTCGGCATCAAAGTGAATGCCTTCTTCGCCCCGGACTACGCGGGCATTATCCAGGGGATGCGCTTTAACAAGGTGGACATCGCCTGGTACGGCAACCTGTCGGCGATGGAAGCGGTAGACCGCGCCAACGGCCAGGTCTTCGCCCAGACCGTTGCGGCGGACGGCTCCCCGGGCTACTGGAGCGTGCTGATCGTCAACAAAGACAGCCCGATCAACAACCTCAACGACATGCTCGCCAAACGCAAGGATCTGACGTTTGGCAACGGCGACCCGAACTCCACCTCCGGCTTCCTCGTCCCTGGCTACTACGTCTTCGCCAAAAACAACGCCTCCGCCAGCGACTTCAAGCGCACGGTGAACGCCAGCCACGAAACCAACGCCCTGGCCGTCGCCAACAAGCAGGTAGACGTGGCGACCAACAACACCGAAAACCTCGACAAGCTGAAAACCTCCGCGCCGGACAAGCTGAAAGAACTGAAGGTGATCTGGAAATCGCCGCTGATCCCGGGCGACCCCATCGTCTGGCGCAAAAACCTCTCTGAAAGCACCAAGGACAAGGTGTACGAGTTCTTTATGAGCTACGGCAAAACGCCGGAAGAGAAGGCGGTGCTGGAGAAGCTCGGCTGGGCGCCGTTCCGCCCGTCAAGCGACCTGCAGCTGGTGCCGATTCGTCAGCTCGCGCTCTTTAAGCAGATGCAGGGCGTCAAGGACAACAAAGGGCTCAAGGAAGAGGAGAAGACCAGCAAAGTCGCTGAAATTCAGGCTCAGCTTGAAGACCTCGACCGCCTGACCGCCGCCCTGAGCGCCATGACCAGCGTGAATAAAGCGGTGCAGTAGTTTCTTTTCTACCCCTCACCCTAACCCTCTCCCCAAAGGGGAGAGGGAATTTGAACCCCCTCGCCCCTTTGGGGAGAGGGTCGGGGTGAGGGGACTAAACCCAAAAGGAGTTACCATGCAAACCATCACCGTCCCACCGCCGAAGCGCAGCTGGTTCTCGCTCGTCAGCTGGGCCATTCTGCTGGCGGTACTCGTCATCTCCTGGAAGGGCGCGGAAATGGACCCGCTGCTGCTGGTCAAAGACGCTGGCAACATGGCGACCTTCGCCGCCGACTTCTTCCCGCCGGACTTCAGCCAGTGGCAGAACTACCTCGGCGAAATGGCGGTCACCCTGCAAATCGCCGTCTGGGGCACCGCGCTCGCCGTCGTGCTCTCCATTCCGTTTGGCCTGATGAGCGCCGAAAACATCGTGCCGTGGTGGATTTATCAGCCGATGCGCCGCCTGATGGATGCCTGCCGCGCCATCAACGAAATGGTCTTCGCCATGCTGTTCGTGGTCGCCGTGGGCCTTGGCCCGTTTGCGGGCGTGATGGCGCTGTTCATCCACACCACCGGCGTGCTCTCCAAGCTGCTCTCCGAGGCGGTGGAAGCCATCGAGCCCGGCCCGGTCGAAGGCATCCGCGCCACCGGGGCCAACAAAATCGAAGAGATCCTCTACGGCGTGCTGCCGCAGGTGATGCCGCTTTTGATCTCCTACTCGCTCTACCGCTTTGAGTCCAACGTTCGCTCGGCAACCGTCGTCGGCATGGTCGGCGCGGGCGGGATTGGCGTCACCCTGTGGGAAGCGATTCGCGGATTCCAGTTCCAGCAAACCTGCGCCCTGATGGTGCTTATCATCGTCACCGTTAGCCTGCTGGATTTTCTCTCTCAACGCTTGCGTAAGCACTTCATCTAAGCAGCGAGGCTTTGATTGCTATGCACTTATCCAGACATCCGACCAGTTTCCCCACCCGCTGGCAAGAGATCGCGGCGAAGCTCGAAGTTGAGCTGCGCACCCACTACCGCTGCGGCGACTACCTCCCCGCCGAGCAGCAGCTTGCGGATCGCTATGAGGTAAACCGACACACCCTGCGCCGCGCCATCGATCAGCTGGTCGAGCGCGGCTGGGTGCAGCGCCGCCAGGGCATCGGCGTGCTGGTGCTGATGCGCCCGTTCGACTACCCGCTCAACGCCCAGGCGCGCTTTAGCCAGAACCTGCTCGACCAGGGCAGCCATCCCACCAGCGAAAAGCTGCTGTCGGTGCTGCGCCCCGCCTCCAGCCACGTTGCCGACGCGCTGGGGATTGCCGAAGGCGAGAACGTTGCCCACCTGCGCACCCTGCGCCGGGTGAACGGCGTGGCGGTGTGCCAGATCGACCACTACTTCGCGGACCTCAGCCTCTGGCCGGTGCTGCAGCGCTTCGCCAGCGGCTCCCTGCACGACTTCCTGCAGGACGCCACGGGCATTGCGCTAAAACGTACCCAGACCCGCATCAGCGCCCGCCGCGCGCAGGCCAAAGAGAGCAAGGTGCTGGAAATCCCCAACATGGCGCCCCTGCTCTGCGTACGCACCCTCAACCACCGCGACGGCGAGATCAACGCCACGGAATACTCCGTCAGCCTGACCCGCGCCGACATGATTGAATTTACGATGGAGCACTGAATGCACTTCGATACCTCCACCCGACAGCGCTGGATGCGCGCCCTGGCCCACAGCCAGCCCGCCGCCCTGCTGGCGCGGATGAACGCGCTTAGCCTGACGCCGGATTACGAAACGATCCGCGCGCCGGAGATCGGCCTCGTCCAGCTGCAGGCCCGCATGGGCGGCACCGGCGAACGCTTCTTCGCGGGCGATGCCACCTTGACCCGCGCGGTGGTTCGCCTGAGCAGCGGCACGCTGGGCTACGGCTACGTGCTGGGCCGGGACAAAGCGCACGCCGAGCGCTGCGCGGCGATCGACGCCCTGCTGCAGGAACAGCCCCATTTTCAGACACTGATGGAAACCCTGATCGCCCCGCTGGAAGCCGACCGCGCCGCGCGCATTGCCGCGCGTCAGGCCGAGGTGAACGCCAGCCGGGTCGACTTCTTTACGCTCGTTCGCGGAGACAACGCATGACGCTTCAACCCGCTTTTACCCTGGCCGTCCAGGATGCCCAACAGAGTTTTCGCCGCCTGCTGAAGGCCATGAGCGAGCCGGGCGTCATCGTCTCGCTGCACCCGCTCCCGCAGGGCTGGCTGCCGCTGAACGTCGCCACCACCAGCGTGCTGCTGACGCTGGCCGATAACGACACCCCGGTGTGGCTCTCCGGCGCGATGGCGAACGATATCGCCCGCCAGAACCTGCGCTTTCACACCAGCGCGCCGCTGGTCGAGCAGCCCCAGCAGGCGCTGTTTGCCGTCGCCGACGAGCAGATTAGCCGCGAGCAGCTCAACGCCCTAAGCGAAGGCACTGCCGTTGCCCCAGAAACCAGCGCCACGCTGATTTTGCAGGTCTCCAGCCTGAGCGGCGGCCGCATGCTGCGCCTGACCGGCGCGGGCATCGCCGACGAACGCATGGTCGCGCCGCAGCTGCCGGAGTGCATCATTCATGAGCTGACCGAGCGCCCGCACCCGTTCCCGCTCGGCATTGACCTGGTCCTGACCTGCGGCGAACGCCTGCTGGCCATCCCAAGAACCACCCACGTGGAGGTGTGCTGATGTACGTCGCCGTTAAAGGGGGCGAGAAGGCGATTGCCGCCGCCCACGCGCTGCAGGAAAACAGACGCCGGGGCGATGAACGGCTCCCCGAGCTGAGCGTCGCGCAGATCGAACAGCAGCTTAACCTCGCCGTCGATCGCGTGATGACCGAAGGCGGCATCGCCGACCGCGAGCTGGCGGCGCTGGCGCTCAAGCAGGCCAGCGGCGATAACGTCGAAGCGATCTTCCTGCTGCGCGCGTATCGCACCACGCTGGCGAAGCTGGCGGTGAGCGAGCCGGTTAACACCGCCGACATGCGCCTTGAGCGCCGCATATCGGCGATCTACAAAGACATTCCCGGCGGCCAGCTGCTTGGCCCGACCTACGACTACACCCACCGCCTGCTGGACTTCACCCTGATGGCGAACGGTGACGCCCCGCCGCTCAGCGCCTCCGACGCCGAACAGGACGCCTCTCCGCACGTCTTTAGCCTGCTGGCAAATCAGGGGCTGGCGAAAGCGGAAGAAGATTCAGGCAGCACGCCGGACGACATCACCCGCACGCCGCCGGTCTACCCGTGCTCGCGCTCGTCGCGCCTGCAGCAGCTGATGCGCGGCGACGAGGGCTACCTGCTGGCGCTGGCTTACTCCACCCAGCGCGGCTACGGGCGTAACCACCCGTTTGCCGCGGAAATCCGCAGCGGCTACATCGACGTGGAAATCGTGCCGGAAGAGCTGGGTTTTGCGGTGAACGTCGGCGAACTGCTGGTCACCGAGTGCGAAATGGTGAACGGCTTCGTCGCGCCGGAGAAGGAAGACCCGCACTTTACCCGCGGCTACGGCCTGACGTTCGGCATGAGCGAGCGCAAGGCGATGGCAATGGCGCTGGTCGACCGCGCGCTCCAGGCACCGGACTACGGCGAGCACGTCGCGGGCCCGGCGCAGGACGAAGAGTTCGTGCTGGCCCACGCGGACAACGTCGAGACGGCGGGCTTTGTCTCGCACCTCAAGCTGCCGCACTACGTCGACTTCCAGGCCGAACTGGAACTGCTGAAACGCCTGCAACGGGAGCGAGCCAATGGCTAACTTAAGCGGCTACAACTTTGCCTATCTGGACGAACAGACCAAACGCATGATCCGCCGCGCTATCCTCAAGGCGGTGGCGATCCCCGGCTATCAGGTGCCGTTTGGCGGCCGCGAAATGCCAATGCCCTACGGCTGGGGCACCGGCGGCATTCAGCTGACCGCCAGCGTCATCGGCGAAGCGGACGTGCTCAAGGTGATTGACCAGGGCGCGGACGACACCACCAACGCGGTGTCGATCCGCAACTTCTTCACCCGCGTGACGGGCGTGAACACCACCGAAAAAACCGAAGACGCGACGCTGATCCAGACCCGCCACCGCATCCCCGAAACGCCGCTCGTCGAGGATCAGATTTTGATTTTCCAGGTGCCGATCCCGGAGCCGCTGCGCTTTATCGAGCCGCGCGAAACCGAAACCCGCACCATGCACGCGCTGGAGGAGTACGGGATCATGCAGGTGAAGCTGTACGAGGACATCGCCCGCTTCGGCCATATCGCCACCACCTACGCCTACCCGGTGAAGGTGAACGGGCGCTACGTGATGGACCCGTCGCCAATCCCGAAATTCGATAACCCGAAGATGGACATGATGCCCGCCCTGCAGCTGTTCGGCGCCGGACGCGAAAAGCGCATCTACGCCGTGCCGCCCTGGACCCGCGTCGAGAGCCTCGATTTTGACGACCACCCGTTTACGGTGCAGGCGTGGGACGAACCGTGCGCCATCTGCGGCTCCACGCACAGCTACCTGGACGAAGTGGTCCTGGACGACACGGGCAAACGGATGTTCGTCTGCTCCGACACCGATTACTGCCGCCAACAGAGCGAGGCCAACAGCCAATGAAACCGCTGCTTTCGGTTAATAACCTGACCCACCTTTACGCGCCGGGCAAAGGCTTTAGCGACGTGTCGTTCGAGCTGTGGCCGGGCGAGGTGCTGGGCATCGTCGGCGAGTCCGGCTCCGGCAAAACCACGCTGCTGAAATCCATCTCCGCGCGCCTCGCGCCGCAGAACGGCGAGATCCTGTATCAGGGACGCTCCCTCTACGGCATAAGCGAGGCCGAGCGCCGCCGCCTGCTGCGCACCGAGTGGGGCGTAGTGCATCAGCACCCGATGGACGGCCTGCGCCGCCAGGTCTCCGCCGGGGGCAACATCGGCGAACGGCTAATGGCCACCGGCGCCCGCCACTACGGCAACATTCGCGACACCGCCCGGCACTGGCTGGAAGAAGTGGAGATCCCCGCCTCGCGCATCGACGACCTGCCGACCACCTTCTCCGGCGGCATGCAGCAGCGATTGCAGATTGCGCGCAACCTGGTGACGCATCCGAAGCTGGTGTTTATGGATGAACCGACGGGCGGGCTGGACGTCTCCGTCCAGGCGCGCCTGCTCGACCTGCTGCGCGGCCTGGTGGTAGAGCTGAACCTTGCGGTGGTGATTGTCACCCACGATCTGGGCGTTGCCCGCCTGCTGGCGGACCGTCTGCTGGTGATGAAGCAGGGCCAGGTGGTGGAAAGTGGGTTAACCGACCGGGTGCTCGACGACCCGCTTCATCCGTACACCCAGCTGCTGGTGTCGTCGGTTTTGCAGAACTAAGAGGCCAACATGATCCACGTACAAAACGTCAGTAAAACCTTTGTGCTCCATCAGCAAAACGGCGTGCGCCTGCCCGTCCTGCAAAACGCCTCGCTAGAGGTGAGCAAGGGCGAATGCGTGGTGCTGCACGGCCACTCCGGCAGCGGCAAATCCACCCTGCTGCGCTCGCTGTACGCCAACTACCTGCCCGATGAGGGCCATATCCACGTCCGCCACGGCGACGAGTGGGTGGATCTGGTTCAGGCTCCGGCGCGCAAGGTGCTGGACGTGCGCCGCTCGACGATCGGCTGGGTCAGCCAGTTCCTGCGGGTGATCCCGCGGATCTCCGCCCTGGACGTGGTGATGCAGCCGTTGCTGGATCTCGGCGTGCCGCGCGAGACCTGCGCCGCCAAAGCCGCCAGCCTGCTGACGCGCCTGAACGTGCCGGAACGCCTGTGGCACCTGGCCCCCTCGACCTTCTCCGGCGGCGAGCAGCAGCGCGTCAACATCGCCCGCGGGTTTATCGTCGACTACCCGATTTTACTGCTCGATGAACCCACCGCCTCGCTGGACGCCAAAAATAGCGCGGCGGTCGTTGAGCTGATCGAACAGGCCAAAGCGCGCGGCGCGGCGATCGTCGGGATCTTCCACGACGAAGCCGTGCGCGAGCGCGTGGCGGACAGGCTGCACCCGATGGGGAATAACGCATGATTATCAATAACGTCAGGCTGGTGCTGGAAAACGAGGTCGTGGGCGGGTCGATTGAGATCCATGACGGCGTCATCCGCGCGTTTGCCGAAACCCAAAGCCGCGCCCCCGAGGCGATGGACGGCGAAGGCGGCTGGCTGCTGCCGGGGCTGATCGAGCTGCATACCGATAACCTGGACAAGTTCTTCACCCCGCGCCCGAAGGTGGACTGGCCCGCCCATTCGGCGATGAGCAGCCACGACGCGCTGATGGTCGCCAGCGGTATTACCACCGTGCTGGACGCGGTGGCGATTGGCGACGTGCGCGACGGCGGCGACCGGCTGGAGAATCTGGAGAAGATGATCAACGCCGTGGAGGAGACGCAAAAGCGCGGCCTCAACCGCGCCGAACACCGCCTGCACCTGCGCTGCGAGCTGCCGCACCACACCACCCTGCCGCTGTTTGAAAAGCTGGTCAGCCGCGAGCCGGTCTCGCTGGTCTCCCTGATGGATCACTCCCCCGGCCAGCGCCAGTTCGCCAACATTGAGAAGTACCGCGAGTACTATCAGGGCAAATATTCCCTTAGCGACGCGGAGATGGCGCGCTACGAGGAAGAACAGCTGGCCCTTGCCGCCCGCTGGTCGCAGCCCAACCGCCTGTCGATTGCCGCGATGTGCCGCGACCGCAACATTGCGCTGGCCAGCCACGACGACGCCACGCACGATCACGTGCGCGAATCCCACCAGCTTGGCAGCGTGATCGCCGAATTTCCCACCACGTTAGACGCGGCTGAGGCCTCGCGCCAGCACGGCATGAACGTGCTGATGGGCGCGCCGAATATCGTGCGCGGCGGATCGCACTCAGGCAACGTGGCGGCAAGCAGGCTCGCCTCGCTCGGCCTGCTGGATATTCTCTCGTCCGATTACTATCCGGCGAGCCTGCTGGACGCGGCGTTCCGCGTGGCGGACGACGAGGGCAACGGCTTTACGCTGCCGCAGGCAATTCGCCTGGTGACGAAAAACCCGGCGAACGCACTCAATCTGCACGATCGCGGCGAGATTGCCGAGGGGAAACGGGCCGACCTGGTGCTGGCCCACCGCAGGGGCGATCACGTGCATATCGACCACGTCTGGCGTCAGGGAAAGCGGGTGTTCTGATGGGAAGATTAATCTGGTTAATGGGGCCTTCGGGCTCCGGAAAGGACAGCCTGCTGTCGGCGCTGCGCCAGCAGGAGCATACGCAGCTGCTGGTGGCGCACCGCTACATCACTCGCGCCGCCAACGCCGGGAGCGAAAACCATATCGCCCTGAGCGAGCAGGAGTTTTTCACCCGCGCCGGGCAAAACCTGCTGGCGCTCAGCTGGCACGCCAACGGCTTTTACTATGGCGTCGGCATCGAGATCGACCTGTGGCTGCACGCGGGCTTTGACGTGCTGGTCAACGGCTCGCGGGCGCATCTTCCGCAGGCGCGCGCGCGCTACGAAGCGGCGCTGCTGCCCGTTTGTCTCGAAGTGTCGCCGGATGTTCTGCGAAGCAGGCTGCAAAGCCGCGGGCGCGAGTCTGCCCGGGAAATCGATCAGCGCCTGGAACGCGCCGCGCGCTATACCCCGTCGGACTGTCATATCCTCAATAACGACGGAAGTTTGCTACAGTCGGTTGAACGCTTTTTATCGCTTATCCGCCAGAAGGAAAAACAGCATGCCTGAGTGTGTACTTCGTCCCGCCACCGCCGACGACGCGCGGGTCGTCTATGGCCTGATCTGCGAGCTTAAGCAGGCCGAGTTCGATCGCGAGGCGTTTCGCGCCGGGTTCCTCGCCAACCTTCAGGATCGCAACATGCGCTATCAGCTCGCCGGGCTGAACGGCGAGATCGTCGGCATGATCGGCCTGCACCTGCAGTTTCACCTGCACCACGCGCGCTGGATCGGCGAGATCCAGGAGCTGGTGGTCATGCCGCAGGCGCGCGGCCTGAAGGTGGGCAGCCAGCTCCTGGCCTGGGCGGAGGACGCGGCGCGGCAGGCAGGCGCGGAGCTGACGGAGCTGTCCACCAGCGTGAAGCGCGTGGACGCGCACCGTTTTTATCTGCGTGAAGGGTACGCGCAGAGCCATTTCAGGTTCACCAAACCGCTGTAGAGGTGCGCTATGAGTCTGACGATCACGCTAACGGGCACCGGTGGCGCGCAGCTGGTGCCGGTTTTCGGGTGCGACTGCGCGGCGTGCCGCCGGGCGCGCCTGCAGGAAAATTATCGCCGCCGCCCGTGCAGCGCGGCGGTCAAATTCAACGACGCGGTGACCCTGCTGGACGCGGGCATTCCGCACCTGATGGACGACTGGCCCGCGGGCAGCTTCCAGCAGTTTTTACTCACCCACTACCATATGGACCACGTGCAGGGGCTGTTTCCCCTGCGCTGGGGCGTGGGCGCGACGATCCCGGTATACGGCCCGCCGGACGAGGCAGGCTGTGACGACCTGTTTAAGCATCCGGGGATTCTGGATTTTAGCCATACGGTCGAGCCGTTTGTGGCGTTTGAACTTCAGGGGATGCGGGTTACGCCGCTGCCGCTCAACCACTCGAAGCTAACCTTCGGCTACCTGCTGGAAAGCGCCCACAGCCGCGTGGCCTGGCTCTCCGATACCGCCGGGCTGCCGGACAAAACGGTGAAATTCCTGCTTAACCACCGCCCGCAGGCAATGATTATCGACTGTAGCCACGAACCGCGTGACGAGACGCCGCGCAACCACAGTGATTTGAACACCGTGATTGCGCAAAACGAGACGATCGGCTGTCCACAGGTGGTCCTGACCCATATCAGCCATCAGTTTGACGTGTGGATGATGGATAACCCGCTTCCGAACGGCATTGAGGCGGGGTATGACGGGATGATATTAGCGCTGGATTAGGTTTTCTCCCTCTCCCCGTGGGAGAGGGCCGGGGTGAGGGCATCAGGCCGCACGTGCTCAACGATCGTAATCGTCTTCCAATCTGCGCTCATCTTCCTCTAAACGCCGCCTATCGTCGTCCAGCTGGCGCTGACGTTCGTCCAGACGGCGGCGTCTGTCTTCAAGCTGCCGACGACGATCGTCGTACTGACGGCTGTCGATTTGACGGCTGCGATCGTAGCGATCGTCATCATCATTGCTCCGGCTGCTGCCGGGATTATAGGCATCGTTGATCGCCTGCTGGATGTTACCAATGGCATCATCAACAATATCGGCATGAGCCAGCTGGCTGGTGAGCGACAGCAGGCCAAATAACAGAGCGGTAGAGTAACGTTTCATAAAGCCAGTCTCGCAGGTTGACTGGCTTCACGGTAATCAACGGCAGGGAGCTGAGGTAGCGGAGGAATCTCAAATTCTGTTGTGAACAACCCTCATCAGGCTTCAGGCATTTCCATTGAGCGGATCGCAAAAAAGTCCTGTGAGATACCCGCTCCTTTGTCCACCGTCTGCAGGTCGTGTACAAACCATGCGTACATTTCTGGCGGTGCGGTATCCAGGGGTAATGGCCGGGGTTTACCGAGGTTTGCCGCGTGGAAGTATTCCAGAAAACGCTTCGCACGCCGCAGCGCGGGTCCATATACGTTCGGAACGATATCCCTGCGTTTGTCCATGGGGTCCTGTTCCATACTGTTTCGCATCCTGATGGCGGCATCCTTCACGTCATCAAGCCAGCCCCAGTTTTGCTGCAATACGGCCAGTTCATTTGCATACTGCCCGGCGGTCTCTTTCGCCTCCTGCGTGATGCCTGCAAATCCCGCAGATGCGCCAGCAGAGGCCAGCACATCGCCGCGCTGTTTTTCATATTTCATGCATTCCGTTCGGTACTGATAGTACTGACGGCCCAGCCAGTCGATATAGCTGTCCAGATGACGGTTCTGGCATGCGGTGCTTAATGAAGTAAAGGGCAGCGCGCTCTGGTACGCCTCTGCCCACTCCAGGACGGACTGGTTTTTAACGTTGTCCTGGACGATGAAATACTCGGCAACAACGGGGTTGCTTTCATTTAACGATTGAAAATCAGGGAAAGGCACGCCCGCCATGGTCGCCTCACGGTACATCCTGTGGAGCGCCACGCGACAAAGCTCCGCACTGGGCTTCTGTTCATCCGGTTTCAGGCCCCCGCCGATATCCTCCGCGCATCCGGGATAGAGTTCTTCCTTGTGCGCCGGGTTATTGCCGGTGCGGTACAGGCAGCGCCAGACGCGGGTTTCATGGGCGGCAACCAGATGCAGGCTTTTCTTTACCGACTCAGGCAAGGGGGTGTCCTGGTCGATGGACTTGTCTCCCAGCAACACGCCAATCCCTTTTATCGGCCCGCCAAACGCAGAGATAAAGTAATCCACGCCGTTGTTGTTGCTGGCCGACGTGCGTCGCGAGCAGTCAAACAGGCCGGTAAAGACGATATCAACGGGTATGCCCTGGTAGGTGTATTTATCCCCCTCTTTCTTACAGATATCTTTCAGCAGACTGTCCAGGAATTTACGTGCCAGGGTAGCGCCGAGGTCAAAACCGAAAAGGGAGACAGAAATCAGTTTGATTGGGACCGGGCTGGCTGATTTTGCCCTCTCATAAAATCGCTCAAAGCGCATTTTCGACGAGGCGATACGTGTATCAACGCCTGTTACCAGCATATCTGCGACAGCAGGGTTATCACGAATCCAGGGGGTAGCTTCGATGCTGGCTTTTTTAAGTACATTTGTTGCTATATTTTTCCCCAGTTTTCTCCACTCTGCGGGTTTAAGCAGCTTTGCACCTTCGTTTTTCAGGATTTCATACCAGTTTCCGCCTTTCAATAATTCTCCGCCTGCTTCCTTCGCCATTTCAGCAGGCTGAGATTTGAGATCATCCTGCACATTACTTCTGGCGCCATCTATTAATGCAGTGAGTTTGGTAGAAAGATCCTCGTTAAAGGGTGTGCCAAGGCCTGATATGTAGAATTTTGAAAAACATTCTTTACTCGAATTTTGTAGCTCATCAGGAAAAGCTCTGAACAGACGAGCAATATTACTGAGTCGTTGCTCTGGCGCATCCTGTTCAATATTCCTGTGAATACCATCGAAAAAGAAACCCACATGCCAGATGCGTGAACAATTGTGTATGCCGTAATCTTCAGCCTGCTGTGCCCGGTTTGCCGCAGAAATGAGGCTTTCTATATCCATTAGTTATTGTCCATTGTATTTAAGTGTGCTGCTTCTGGCCGTTTTTCATAAGGAGACCATGCGTTATCACTCCATCCCAAAAGGACTTTATCGCCCGGCAGAAAATGAACGTGTAAATCATTTTCGCCTTTTTTTCGTTGTGGCAGTGGCATTGTCAGTCGATGAACTTCTGTTCGTACACCAGCCTTGTATTGAGCCAGGGTGTAATCGACGGTCCAGATAATTTCAGCTTTATTCCCGTTAATGCTGCCGCAGCAGGTTGCTCCACCGCCACCATAAGCAAATGCATTTGCCCCCGCCACGCCGTTTACGCTAAACCCTCTTATTGGCCTGTCAATTTCACTGTGAATAATCAGCGTCACCGGACCTGACGGCGGTCCCCAGACCGCAGCCCATACCGACCAGCCAAGATAAATCACCACCGGCAGTATCAGTGCACCCCAGAGCCACTTTCCCCAGCGGGCATAACCGCGATTCACGGCGCTGTCTATTTTTTGATATTTACCGAACCATCCCATTATTTTGTTTCCCTGTTATTAGCATTCTCCTGATGCGTTTCATAAGGCGACCATGCGTTATCACTCCATCCCAACAGGACTTTATCGCCCGGCAGAAAATGAACGTGTAAATCATTTTCGCCCTGCTTCCGTACTGGCATGGGCATTTCTGTACGACGAGTTTCTTTACGAAGTCCGGCGTTGTATTGATCTCGCGTCGTACTTAGAGTCCATATTATTTCGGCAGTATCACCGCTAATACTGCCGCAGCAGGTGGCTTTACCCCCGCCATGCGCAAAGGCATTCGCCCCCGCCACGCCATTTACGCTAAACCCCAGGATAGGCCTGTCAATTTCACTGTGAATAATCAGCGTTACCGGCCCTGACGGTGGCCCCCAGACCGCAGCCCACACCGACCAGCCAACATAAATCACCACCGGCAGTATCAGTGCACCCCAAATCCATTTCCCCCAGCGGGCATAACCCCGGTTAACCGCACCATCTATTTTTTTATACACGCTGAAAAATCCCATGATGCATTTTCATCCCTGATGTTGAACGTTATTTCTTATGGCTTGCTCCAGCGAGACTTTCCCCTGAGCCACATTTTCCAATGCAGATTGCATATTCTCTGACGCCAGAATTTTTTTACCACCATTGAGATAAAAAAGGGCATACAGCTTTTGCTCTGTGCCCGCTTTCATTTTCGCCTTGCAGGCTTTGTTCAGCGCTTTTTTGACCATATCTCTTTGTACACACGGAGCAAAATGCTGGCTGGAGGGCAATTTTTGCCAGGCGGTTAATACGCTGGTGACAACCGGTTCATCCGAGATGTATTGCCATTCTTCTTTATTCAGCCGTATGGCGCTGTCTCTCGCATTTATTACCAGTGAAGGTGGAATATTTACAGGATGCCATCCATTTTTTTCAGGTGCCCACCACTGTGAAACACCTCTGAATAACATACTGTGCCATTCCCGGTCATTACGGCTTGCCAGCAAACTCATCACATCCCGCGTATAAAAACGCACTAAAGCCGCTGCTCCATCGGGCGAAATAAGTGTGCATGCCGCAGAAAGCTGAACGGCTAATGCCTCTCCTGTGCGTGAAGAGGCGATAACAGCGGTTAAACCCGGTGTGGAATCAATATAATGCTGTAGCGTCTCCGTATTTTTTAACGCGAGCAGCCAGGGGCCATAGTTTCTGATCTCAGCAAGCTGCGGATGGAGATACAGCGAATACAGAGCCGATACATGTTCGTTATAAAAAGCCTGAAAAGCTTCCGGTGTTTGCGCACCGCCTTCCAGCATCAGAAAGATATGAGTGTGAGTGGATTCAGATAGCGCCTGCATCATATTTGCGACATCCATTGACTACGCTCCCTGAACCATAGCGCCGTTAGCTTTGATGGCATTGAGGAGACACTCAATGCATATTGTGCTATTAAGCAGTGGATATTGACCCGGAAGAAGCGGAATGCTTAACGGCATTGTGGCTGGTCCGGCTTTCATGGTCCTCTTAGTCCGACGCATATACGTCGCCGTCGTGCCGTACTCGACTTTTCCCGCCTCCAGCCGCAGGTAGCTCCCGCCGCCGATAAGCGTGATGCGCTTTTTCCCCGCAAACGAGATGTCGCTCGCCGAGCTTATCGTCAGCTTCTTCTCTGCAAACAGCCTCATATTGCCGTTCTGCGCCTGCACCTCCACCGGGCCCTCGCTGGCCTTCAGGCTCAGTTGTCCGGTGCGGGCAAACAGACCGAGCTTTTCTCCGGCGAGGGCGGTCATGTTACCCATGACGCCAGTGCTGATATCCCCTCCGGCGTTAATAGCGACGTTTTTGGTTGCAGCCAGTTGCAGATGCTCCCCGCTGGTCAGCGCCATCCCTTCCGGGGCGGACATCAGCAGCGCCTCGTTGAGCGGCTTCAGCCGCTGCGCAAACATCTGTATCTGGCCGTCAACGTCCGCCTTCAGCGCCTGCGCCTGTTCTGCCGCCATTTCCAGTTGCTGCAACTTGTTGTTCACCGGCGTGCGCAGAACGTTGCAGGTGTGATTGTCGCGGGTGACGGGCTCCTGGTGTTCAGAGTCGTGCAGCACATACGCGATGTACAGAAGGTCGATGTCGCCGCATCGGTAGGCAACCGCCACTTCGGTGCCGTCGGTGAGCGGCGTGTGCCAGCCCAGCGTGCACCGGCGCAGGCTTCGCCATCCGCAGCCACAGCCCGGCTCCGTGCCTTCGCGATCGAAGTCCAGCTTCACCCACCAGCCCCTAGCACAAAAGGTTATTTATTTAACTCAAAGGAGTCGTAACCATTTTGTCCAGGGTAGAAAAGATAATGTTTTTCATTATAAACATATTCAATACTATCAGAAGCCCCCAAGTCTGAGGTACCATAAAACATAGATGGTTTAAATATAACACGTTGATTTTCATCATAGAGGATAAAATAGTAGTTTTCGTTTTGTAGATACTTGTAAAATGAATACGGTGACATGACTTTTGTTCTATATACTACCGCTGTGTATTTCTTATCAGGGCTGATATGCGAGAAAACTTCATCACGATCACTCACGAACAATGTTGATGGCAAAAATACCCATATCATAAACAGGATAGCGATAATACCTAAAGCTTTCAGTCCCATAACTTTATCACCTTTTTGTGAGGTAATGGCTCAGTCCAGTACACATCTGAGAAAACAATGTAATCTCCTCCAGTTTTATGTTTTTCCTGCCATTTTCGGAAATCTTCATTAAACACCGGAACAAACCCTGAAAATTGGCGGGCCAGATGTCCCCAGAACTCTGACAAATAAGATGATATATACACAGATGATTCCGCCTTACTTAAAATTCGATCTTTACTCCAAATACCTAAGGGTTCAGGATATCCATCATCAATAAAGTCGTATGTATCTTTCAAATAATAGCCAACCGATTCAACAATAAAGAATGCACCCTCATTACGGTTTTCAGTATTCCCACGAACACAAACTTTTAAGTTTGCATTTCCTATAGCTCCATACCACTCATTAATCGTATCTGTTTTTTTTCCTATTAATGTTACATTAACTTGTGCTGTATCTTCCAGTTCTCTGATGTCATCAGTGTAACCAATTGATATCTTATTTTTTAGATAATCACCTTTTTGGGAAAGCCTCTTTTTTAGCAACACTCTACCTTTTGGGCTATCCCATGTATTACTTAAGAACTCGATGCCTTTAATTACTTGTTCATACTGAATGGCCCATGTCATTTTTACAATATCACAATTGACTACACCATCAGGAATATCCTGTGCCTTTCCATTCTGATATTGATCTTTAGACTTGACGGTAAAAGCCAACGCTGGTTTTGCATTAAACCAATGCCTCATTAATTCTGCAGCTACCGGCCATTTCATTTTATCCATAGCATCCGGGATCATGTCGATATGAAAAAATTCCACTTCGACCTTTTGTTCCTGTTTTTCTTTATCGTCAGATGTTGTCGTCGTTGCCTGAGCCATTAACGTGTCCCTGCCCTTATCTGGAATACATAATCGAGCGCTACCGGCTCCTCTTTATCCGAGTTCACGGCATTCGTTAGTGAAGAGTATGTGGTTGCCTGGATCGCGCCTGTGGATGTGCTGAGCTGATATGCAAACTCCATATCTTCAGACCCTGTCAAGGAATCTATGACTCTGAAGCATGCCGTATTTGGGCCACATGATAAATTTGGCAATGGCGCGGGCATTTCAACCGGTCCCTGTTCGAGGGTACTGCTTCCCGCCGCCATCGTCCTTTTCACCCTGCGCAGATACATCGCCGTCGTGCCATACTCGATTTTTCCGGCCTCCAGGCGCAGGTAGCTTCCGCCGCCGATAAGCGTGATGCGCTTTTTCCCCGCAAACGAGATGTCGCTCGCCGAACTCACCGTCAGCTTCTTCTCTGCGAACAGCCGCATACTGGCATTCTGCGCCTGCACCTCCACCGGGCCCTCACTGGCCTTCAGGCTCAGCTGCCCGGTGCGCGCGAACAGTCCGAGCTTTTCTCCGGCGAGGGCGGTCATGTTACCCATGACGCCAGTGCTGATATCCCCTCCGGCGTTAATAGCGACGTTTTTGGTTGCAGCCAGTTGCAGATGCTCCCCGCTGGTCAGCGCCATCCCTTCCGGGGCGGACATCAGCAGCGCTTCATTGAGCGGCTTCAGCCGCTGCGCAAACATCGCTATCTGGCTGTCAACGTCCGCCTTCAGGGCCTGCGCCTGTTCTGCCGCCATTTCCAGCTGCTGCAGCTGCTGGTTAAGCCGGTCGATTTCCTGGAGGGCGGCGCTCATGTCCAGGGTCTCGCCCTGCGCCTTTGGCTGTGCGTCCGCGCTGACAAACAGCCCCTTCCCGGCGCGGATAACCCCGTGCTCATCGGTGCGCAGCTCGGCACCCGTGCCGCGGCGCTGCCCCTGCGCGTCCACCAGGTGCCCGCTATTCAACTGGGTTTTGCCGTACTCCGTGGCGAGTTTAACGTGCTCCTCCCCGCGCCGGTCCTCCATCCGCAGCTTGTTGTTCGCCGGGGTTCTGAGGATGTTCCGGGTGTGGTTGTCGCGGGTGACGTGGTCAGGGTGTTCGGAGTCGTGCAGGGCATACGCGATGTACGGCAGGTCTATATCGCCGTTGCTGTAGGCAACCGCCACTTCGGTGCCGTCGGTAAGCGGCGTGTGCCAGCCCAGCGTATCGCCTGCGGTCGGCTTCGCCATCCGCAGCCACAGGTAGCCAAAGCCCTGCTCCGTGCCTTCGCGGTCGAAGTCCAGCCTGACCCGGTAGCGCCCGTGCTCGTCCAGGTGCGCGTAAATGTCGTTCTTCTCCCGGCTCTCGACCCGGGCAGGCAGGGTGCCGTGGATTTCAGGGCGCGGGATTTCCGCCGGACGGAAGCAGTAACGTTCGGTGTAGGGCATGCCCCGGACCGACACGTGCAGCCGGAAATCTCTTGCGCCCCGGAAGGTCACGAGCGTAAGAAGGACGCCGTCCTTCAGGGCCGCAATGACGTTCCCCTGCGGCTCCAGCACCTGTCCGGGCGCGAGGCCAGAGGCATTGCTGAACAGGTGCACGCGGGCCGATTTATTCAGCTCCCGCTCGTGGTGGATTCGCGCATAAAACGCCCCGGATTCGGTTTCCGGCTCCGGGCTGGTATCATCGCCAGACTCACGATAAGGTGCCGCGTAGCGGTAGTGCTCCCCGGTAGTGACCGCATCATTACGCACGCTGACCGCCGCATCCATCGGCGTGGCGGCGGTGCGGTAGTTGTAATCCCGCGTGGCGATGGTGTCCGTGACAACCCTGTGCCAGGTCCGCACGTCCCACACCGACTCTGCCGCACCGTCAAACAGCCCCGATGGCTCGCGGTAAGGCAGGCGCACGTCAAACCGGTAGTTAAGCTGGCTGTCGGCGAAGATGTACGTATCCAGACCGCGCTCGTCGTCCATCTCCGTGCGCCAGTAAATGCCCACCTCGGACAGAATGCGCCGGATGAATTCCAGGTCCGTTTCCCGCCACTGGGTGATAATTTCCCGCGGCGGATAGGTGCGCTCCAGCCGGAACGCAAAGTCCGGCCCCTCCAGCCCGTGGCCGCGCAGCACCTGCTCCACCACCTCCGGCACCGACTGGTTCTGAAAAACACGGCACTGCCGCGTGTGCTCCAGCAGGGCCAGGCGGGAGCTGAGCATAAGCCGGTAGTGAGACTGGTCTGCGGTGGTGGAGAGCCATTCCAGGCGGGTGACGATGCCGTGGACGGTTTTGTCGCTGCGCATGCGAAACGACGCATATTTCATCAGCACGTCTTCCGGGACGAGGTTGCCCTGCGGCGTGGTGAACTCGATGTCCCATTTAAACGGCTCGCTCAGCGCCTCCCTGCCGCGAAAGCGCAGGACGTCCGGCTTTACCGGACTGTTATTAATTTCCAGAAAGTAGCGGGTCTGTCCGTCAAAAAGCGCCAGCCAGTTATCCATAACAAAGACCTGATTAAACTTGAGGTTAATCAGGATGGTTGCATGGGGGCATATCTGTGTAAATAGCTGAAACAGGAGTTATATTCTGAAAAAAGGGAGAAATCTCAAATTACCCTCACCTTATGCAGCGCCTGCGCCAGCTGCGCGCGGGTGAACGGTTTACGCAGAAGCTCAACCTCCGGCAGCGGAGGATTATGCACCGGGCGGAGATCCTGGCCGCTGATCAGCAGCACCGCCATCTCGGGGTAATGGGTACGCACCTGATGAACCACCTCCGCGCCGCTCAGGCTGCCCGGGAGCATCAGGTCGCTGATAACTATGCTGATATCCGACGACGCGGCCAGCATATTCAGCGCCTGCTCGCCGCTTTCCGCTTCGAGCGTCAGGTAGCCAAGCTGATGGAGCTGCTCGCACAGCGTCTGGCGAACGTCGGCTTCATCTTCCAGAACCAGCACCAGCTGCTCGCTGTCCGCGAGCGTAGCGGCGACAAGCGCCTCGTCGCGCGGGACGGTCAGCATCGCTGCGCGCGGCAGATGCAGCCGCACGGTCGTACCCTGCCCCGGCGCGCTTTCGATCTCCACGCGCCCGCCGGACTGGCGCACAAAGCCGTACACCATCGACAGGCCTAGCCCGCTGCCGCTCCCGGTCTGCTTGGTGGTGAAGAACGGTTCGAAGACCTGGGATTTTACCTCCTGCGACATCCCGCAGCCGCGATCGATCACCTCCAGCGCCACCATGTCCTGCCTGCGCCCGTCGCTGCGGGTGACGCGCTGGTTCCAGGTGCGGATCTTAATGACGCCGCTTTGCCCTTCCATCGCGTCGCGGGCGTTCATTACCAGGTTGATGATCGCATTTTCCAGCTGGCTGACGTCAATCCACGCGGGCCACGCCGGGGACTGCGCCTCAATCTCCAGCGCGAGGGTCGCGGGCAGGGAGTGGCGCATCAGCTCGCTGAGGTTTTCCAGCAGCGGCTTCATCTCCACGGCGTGCGGGTTCAGGGACTGCTTGCGGGAAAACGCCAGCAGGCGCTGGGTGAGCGTGGCGCCGCGCTCGGCGGCCTTGCGCGCGCGGGTAATGCGCGGCGCGTCCGGCGACTGCGGATCGGTAAGCTCCAGGCTGCCGATAATCACCGCCAAAAGGTTGTTAAAATCATGCGCCAGCCCGCCGGTGAGCTGGCCAACGGCCTTCATCTTCTGGCTGTGGAGCAGCGCCTCTTCCAGCCCCTGGCGCTCAACGCGGTCAATCTCCATCTGGGTGGTTTTTTGCTTCAGCAGCCGCGTGGTGTGTTCCAGCGAGGCGGTATTGCGGGCGAAGACGTTAAACGCGCGCGCCAGCTCGCCCAGCTCGTCGCGCCGCTGCAGCGCGGGGACCGTCACGTCCGGCTCCCCGTGGGCAAGGCGCGACATCGCCCGGGAAATGGCCGTCAGGTTGGTGCCGAGATTTCGGTAGATGTACCAGCAGGCGCAGCCGGTAATGATCAGCGCCAGCAGGGCAAAAACGCTGATAAACACGCTGATGGAGCGCAGCTCCCGGTGGCTCTGGGCCATGCGAAGCCGGGAGGCCTGCGCCACCTGCTCAACGTACTGATTGATATCGCTGTTTAAAATCGCCACCAGCGCCTTGATGTGAAACATATACCAGCTGATCGCCAGCTCGCTCTCTTCCAGCCGGTTGGCCAGCGGCGCGAGCTTGCGCAGCTCGGTGATGAAATCAGGAAGCACCTCGCTCACCGCCGGCTGGAGGCTGCGCGGGGGCAGCGTGGCCGTGACGGCATCCAGCTGCTGAACCGTCGCGCGGGGGGACGGCGTGCCAATCGCGGCAAGGATCAGCCGGTCCATCTCCGCAAGCAGGCGTCCGTCCGGCACGTTGCTGCCGTCGCGGCGGTTAATGTCCTGCAAATGGCGCAGCTCGCTTTGGCTCTGGTAAAGCGAGCTGAGCAGCGCGTTGCGCTCAAGATGGCGCCGCTGCCCGCGCTCCAGCATGCCCGTGACGCTCTGCTGTAATTCATTACTGCGGCGAATAATACGCGCCACCAGCGCTGGCTCCTGTCGCGCCAGCGGCGCGTCGGCAAGCTGCTCCAGCGAGCGGCGCAGCGCCGTCTGGGTCTCCTTCAGCCGCTCCGCTTCCCCCTTGTATTCCAGCGCACCGACCACCTGCGAAAGGCGCACCGCCGCCGTTGCCACATTCGACGTATCGCGCGCGAGGTTCATGCTGCCGTTCATGTCATCCAGCGTTTGCTGCTGTACCTGCTCCTGGATTTGACTGGCATGACGAAAGCCAAGCACCGCCACGCCGCTGACCATTAGCGTAACCGCAACAACCAGCAGATTGAACATCAGCAGGCGGCCGCGGGCGCTGGCGAAGAACGGGGGGCGTGATGGCATGGATTTGGGCTCCTGTGCGGTTTGGTGTCCCCTCACCCTGGCCCTCTCCCCAAAGGGGCGAGGGAATGATTTGCTCCCTCTCCCTTCCAGGGAGAGGGCTGGGGTGAGGGTAAAATGTGATCCACGCGATTTATTCATCACTATGACAAATATGAACGGCTTCTGACATTTTGCATTTACGCGCCTGTGATGAAGTGCAGATATCGACATTCACAGGAGATCCGCCATGAGCAGAACCCCGGTTTTAGAGATGCGCGGCATAGCCAAAACCTTTGGCCATTTTCACGCGCTAAAGGGCGTCGATTTGACGGTTTTCCCCGGTGAGATCCACGCGCTGATGGGGGAAAACGGCGCGGGGAAAAGCACGCTGATGAAGATCCTCGCGGGCGCCTACACCGCCACCGGCGGCGAGATCCGCATCGACGGCCAGCCGTTTAACATCAAAGGGCCGAAGGACGCGCTGGCGGCGGGCATTACCCTGATCTACCAGGAGATGCAGCTCGCGCCCAACCTCACCGTCGCGGAGAACATTTTTCTCGGCAGCGAGCTGTCGCGCGGCGGGCTGGTGCAGCGCAAAGAGATGGCCGCCCGGGCGCAGGCGGTGATCGACCGGCTGGGCGCACAGTTCAGCGCGACTGACCTGGTGATGAAGCTGACTATCGCCGAGCAGCAGCAGGTGGAAATAGCCCGCGCGCTGCACCGCAACAGCCGCATTCTGGTGATGGACGAACCCACCGCCGCCCTCTCCTCGCGCGAAACCCACCGCCTGTTTGAGCTGATCCTGCGCCTGCGCGACGAAGGCATGGCGATTATCTATATCAGCCACCGCATGGCGGAGGTGTACGAGCTTTCCGACCGCGTCAGCGTCCTGCGCGACGGGCAGTACGTCGGCAGCCTGACGCGCGACAGGCTCAACGCCTCCGAGCTGGTGAAGATGATGGTGGGCCGCCCGCTCAGCGACCTGTTCAACAAGGAGCGCGATATCCCGCTCGGCAGCCCGCGCCTCAACGTCCACCACCTCACCGACGGCAAAAAAGTGCAGCCGTGCAGCCTGCAGGTCCGCTCCGGCGAAATCGTCGGGCTGGCGGGGCTGGTCGGAGCCGGGCGCTCCGAGCTGGCGCAGCTGATTTTCGGCGTGCGCAAAGCCACCGGCGGAATGATTGAGGTCGACGGCGAGCCGGTGGTGATCCACTCCCCGCGCGCGGCGATTGAGAACGGCATCGGTTTTCTCACCGAGAACCGCAAGGAGCAGGGGCTGTTTCTCGAGCTGGCGGCGCAGGAGAACATCACCATGGCGACGCTGGAGCGCGACGCCACGTTCGGCATGCTCAACCGCAAAAAAGCGCAGTCGATTTCCGATGACGCCATCGCCCTGCTCAATATCCGCGTCCCGCATTCTCAGGTACGCGCGGGCGGGCTGTCCGGCGGTAATCAGCAAAAGCTGCTGATCTCCCGCTGGGTGGCGATCGGCCCGCGCATTCTGATTCTGGACGAACCCACGCGCGGCGTGGACGTCGGCGCGAAAAGCGAGATCTACCGCATCATGAACCAGATGGCGCGCAAAGGGGTGGCGATTTTGATGATCTCCAGCGAGCTGCCGGAAGTGGTGGGCATGAGCGACCGGGTCTACGTGATGCGCGAAGGCAGCATTGCGGGCGAGCTTCCTGGCCGCGACATCTCTCAGGAAAGCATCATGACGCTGGCAACCGGCGTTAACGACACTCATCACCAGGCGGTGCAACCATGACGCAAACAACCAACCCGCAGCAGGTGGCGAAATCCGCCTCCGCCAAAAAAATGCTGATGAGCGATCTGATGCAAACGGTCGGCATTTTGCCGATTCTGATCCTTATCGTGGCGGTATTTGGCTTTATTGCTCCAAACTTTTTTACCGAGAGCAACCTGCTCAACATCACCCGTCAGGCGTCGATCAACATCGTGCTGGCGGCGGGGATGACCTTCATCATCCTGACCGGCGGGATTGACCTCTCCGTCGGCTCGATTCTGGGCACCACGGCGGTTGCAGCGATGGTGGTGTCGCTCATTCCTGAGTTCGCCATGCTCTCCATTCCCGCCGCGCTGATGCTCGGCATGGTGCTGGGGCTGTTCAACGGTGCGCTGGTGGCCTTTGCCGGGCTGCCGCCGTTTATCGTCACGCTCGGCACGTATACGGCGCTGCGCGGCGCGGCCTACCTGCTGGCGGACGGCACCACGGTGATCAACTCCAACATCAGCTTCGAGTGGATCGGCAATAACTATCTCGGCCCCGTACCGTGGCTGGTGGTCATCGCGCTGGCGGTGATTGCCCTCTGCTGGTTCATCCTGCGCCGCACCACGCTCGGCGTTCACATCTACGCGGTCGGCGGCAATATGCAGGCGGCGCGTCTGACGGGCATTAAGGTCTGGCTGGTGCTGCTGTTCGTCTACGGCATGAGCGGCCTGCTCTCCGGCCTGGGCGGCGTGATGAGCGCCTCGCGCCTTTACAGCGCCAACGGCAACCTCGGTACGGGCTACGAGCTGGACGCCATTGCCGCGGTGATCCTCGGCGGCACCAGCTTCGTCGGCGGGATCGGCACGATCACCGGCACGCTGGTGGGCGCGCTGATCATCGCCACGCTCAACAACGGCATGACGCTGATGGGCGTCTCCTACTTCTGGCAGCTGGTGATCAAAGGGGCGGTGATCATCATAGCGGTGCTGATCGACAAATACCGTACCCGACACCATCAAAGTGCATAACAACAATCCCCTACGTGAGGAAGACAAGATGCGTTTAAAACCGTTAGTGACCGCGCTCTGTGCTGGCGCACTGCTCGCCGCGACGCCGTTCGCGCAGGCGAAAGACCTGAAGTCCATCGGCGTCACGGTGGGCGATTTAGCCAACCCGTTCTTCGTGCAGATCACCAAAGGCGCGGAGCTGGAAGCGCGCAAGCTGGCGGGGGACAACGTTAAGGTGACGCTGGTTTCCAGCGGTTACGATCTGGGCCAGCAGGTTTCGCAGATCGACAACTTTATCGCCGCGAAGGTGGATATGATCATCCTGAACGCTGCGGATTCGAAGGGGATCGGCCCGGCGGTGAAGCGCGCGAAAGAGGCCGGGATCGTGGTCGTCGCGGTCGACGTCGCGGCGGAAGGCGCGGACGCCACCATCACCTCCGATAACACCCAGGCGGGCGAAATGGCCTGTAAGTACATTACCGATCGCCTGAAGGGCAAAGGCAACGTGGTGATCATCAACGGACCGCCGGTCTCGGCGGTGCAAAACCGCGTGGAAGGCTGCCAGACCGAGTTTAAGCGCCACCCGGACATTAAGGTGCTCTCGGATAACCAGAACGCCAAGGGCAGCCGCGAAGGCGGGCTGGAGGTGATGACCTCCCTGCTGGCCGCCAATCCGAAGATCGACGGCGTGTTCGCAATCAACGATCCGACGGCGATCGGTGCCGATCTGGCGGCGAAGCAGGCGCAGCGCAGCGAGTTCTTTATCGTCGGCGTGGACGGCTCGCCCGACGGCGAAGAGGCGCTGAAGCGCGAAAACTCCCTGTTCGTGGCAACCCCGGCCCAGGACCCGCAGGTGATGGCGGCGAAAGCGGTGGAGATCGGCTATGACATTCTTCAGGGCAAGCCCGCGCCGAAAGAGCCGGTGCTGATCCCGGTGACGATGATCGATAAAAAGAACGTCGGCAGCTATAAGGGGTGGACGGTGAAGTAAAGGCCGTGCGCGATTTTCATTCCCTCTCCCCTTTGGGGAGAGGGCCAGGATGAGGGGAATAAACCCCATCAAATTAACAATAATTGCGATTTTTCATTACAGTTCTATTAATTTTAAATCCCCGAACTACACTCTCTTCGTCTGGCATTTTCGGTACGGGCGGCGCGGTATGCGCTCGCTTTCCGGAATGAGAAAATCACTACAGGACAAGGGAAAAATGTTCGCAGCCATTATCATCGGTATTTTCATTATTAGCGTTATCTATGCGCATTCGCGCGGCAGAGAAAAACAAACGCTCTCGCGGCAGCTTTTCGATCACTCCACGTTCATGGCGCCGATCAATATGTTCATGACCGCGTTTTCGACGCTTCCCGCAAAGCAGCCCTTCTTTGAGACGGAAAGCTTCCCGGAGCTGAAAAAGCTCACCGACAGCTGGCCGGTTATTCGCGAAGAAGCCCTGCGCCTGCAGGATCATATTAAGGCAGCACAGAATAATAACGACGCCGGTTTCAATACGTTTTTTAAGCGCGGGTGGAAGCGTTTTTATCTGAAGTGGTATGCCGACGCGCACCCGTCGGCACAGGCCCTGTGCCCCGTCACGACGAAGCTGGTCAGCGAGATCCCCTCGGTGAAGGCCGCCATGTTTGCCGAGCTGCCGGCGGGCGCCTATCTGGGCAAGCATCGCGATCCCTACGCCGGCTCGGTGCGCTACCATCTGGGCCTGTTTACGCCCAACGACGACCGCTGTTTTATCGAGGTAGACCAGCAGCGGCACAGCTGGCGCGACGGAGAGGCCGTCATTTTTGATGAGACCTACGTACACTGGGCGGAAAATAAAACGGATCGGACGCGCATCATCCTGTTCTGCGATATTGAGCGGCCGATGAAATGGCGCTGGGCGCAGGCGGTTAACCACTGGGTGGGCACGACGCTGATGTCGGCGGCCAGCTCGCCCAATGATGACGGCGATCGTACCGGCGGCATAAATCGCCTATTCAAGTACGTTCACGCGGGGCGCGAGCGCGGGCAGCGCCTGAAGAAGAAAAACCGGCGCCTCTATTACGCGCTGAAATATCTGGTCATCATTGCGATTTTCGCGGCAATTATCGTTCCTGCCGTGGTGTAATCGCCCTACGCCGCCCGCTCGGGAAGGTTAACGTCGGCGGCAAAAACGTACCCCAGCCCGCGAATGGTTTTAATCAGCGCGGGCTGGTGCGGGTTGACCTCAATTTTACGCCGCAGGCGCATAATCAACACGTCGATGGTGCGGTCAAAGACGTCGGCGCTTTCGCTGTGGGTCAGCTCGAGAAGCTGCTCGCGGCTCAGCACCCGACGGGCATTTTGCGCCAGCGCCAGCAACAGGCCGTACTCGCCCTGGGTTAACGGCACGGCGTTGCGCTGCGGATCGCTCAGCTCGCAGCGGGCGGTATCGAGCGTCCAGCCGCTGAAGGTCACGCCCGCCGCGCGAGGGGCCGGGGCTTCGGCAGCCAGCGCGCCGGTACGCCGCAGCACGGCTTTGACCCGCGCCACCACTACGCGGGGGTTGAACGGCTTACCGATGTAATCGTCCGCCCCCATCTCCAGCCCGACCACCACGTCCGACTCGCTTCCCAGGCCCGTCAGCATCACCACCGGCAGCGCCGGGCGCCGCTTTTGCAGCTGCAGTAGCACCTGTAGTCCGTTGATATCCGGCAGCATCATATCCAGCAGCACCAGGGCGATGTCCGGCTCCTGCTGGATCCGGTCAAGGGCATCCTGGCCGTTATGGCAGACCAGCACCGTAAAGACGTGCTCGTTAAGCACGTCTTTTAACAGCTCGCACACTGCCGTATCGTCATCTACCACCAGAATCGCCGGTTTCATCATCTGCTTCCGCCAGGAAATTATGTTAAGTCTGAACCATTCTGCCGATGGCTCCAGCCAATGTGTTTTTTCAGTGACGGAATTTCAACCCGCGTCACATCCGCTCCCCCTTCGACACGTCAATTTTGACGATTGCCTGTTTTTCGTCAGCGTTTTTTCCCGCAGGGGGCCGTAAAGTCAGTCAATACCCACATTAAAAACATGGCATAGAAGCTGCATAGTGGCTGCGTAAGAATTGACTAACGGGAGCAGACTGATGAAAAAAGTCGTCACGGTATGCCCGTATTGTGCCTCAGGTTGCAAGATCCACCTGGTGGTCGATAACGGCAAAATCATCCGGGCGGAAGCGGCACAGGGGAAAACCAACCAGGGAACCCTGTGCCTGAAAGGCTATTACGGCTGGGATTTTATTAACGATACGCAAATCCTCACCCCGCGCCTGAAAACCCCCATGATCCGCCGCGAGCGCGGTGGCAGGCTGGAAGCCGTCTCCTGGAGCGAGGCGCTGGACTACGTCGCCGCGCGCCTTAGCGCCATCAAGGCCAAGTATGGCCCGGATGCGATCCAAACCACCGGCTCCTCGCGCGGGACGGGAAATGAAACCAACTATGTGATGCAAAAATTCGCGCGCGCCGTTATTGGCACCAATAACGTCGACTGCTGCGCACGCGTCTGACACGGCCCCTCGGTTGCAGGTCTGCACCAGTCGGTCGGTAACGGCGCAATGAGTAATGCCATCAACGAGATAGATAACACCGATCTGGTGTTTATTTTCGGCTATAACCCGGCGGATTCTCACCCTATCGTCGCGAACCACGTTATCCGCGCTAAGCAGAACGGGGCGAAAATCATCGTCTGCGATCCGCGCAAAATTGAAACAGCGCGCATTGCGGATATGCACATTGCGCTGAAAAACGGCTCGAACATCGCGCTGTTGAACGCAATGGGACACGTCATCATTGAGGAGAATCTGTACGACCAGGCGTTTGTTGCCAGCCGCACGGAAGGTTTTGAAGAGTATCGGAAAATTGTCGAAGGCTATACGCCGGAGTCGGTCGAAGCGATAACCGGCGTCAGCGCGCAGGAGATTCGCCAGGCCGCGCGGATGTATGCAGAGGCCAAAACCGCCGCCATTCTGTGGGGCATGGGCGTGACCCAGTTCTATCAGGGTGTGGAAACCGTGCGCTCCCTGACCAGCCTCGCCATGCTGACCGGCAACCTCGGGAAGCCGCACGTCGGCGTCAACCCGGTGCGCGGCCAGAACAACGTGCAGGGCGCGTGCGACATGGGCGCGCTGCCGGATACCTATCCGGGCTATCAGTACGTCAAGTTCCCGGAAAACCGCGCTAAGTTCGCGAAGGCCTGGGGCGTGGAGAGTTTGCCGGAGCACACGGGCTACCGCATCAGCGAGCTGCCGCACCGCGCGGCGCACGGCGAGGTGCGCGCGGCCTACATCATGGGTGAAGATCCGCTCCAGACCGACGCCGAGCTTTCTGCGGTGCGCAAAGGGTTTGAGGATCTGGAGCTGGTGATTGTCCAGGATATCTTTATGACCAAAACCGCGGCGGCGGCGGACGTGATTTTACCGTCGACGTCATGGGGCGAGCATGAAGGCGTCTACACGGCGGCGGACCGCGGCTTCCAGCGCTTCTTCAAAGCGGTTGAACCGAAGTGGGACCTGAAAACCGACTGGCAGATCATCAGCGAAATCGCCACCCGCATGGGCTACCCGATGCACTACAACAACACCCAGGAGATCTGGGACGAGCTACGGCATCTGTGTCCGGATTTCTACGGCGCAACCTATGAAAAAATGGGCGAGCTGGGGTACATCCAGTGGCCGTGCCGCGAAGAGTCCGACGCCGATCAGGGCACGTCGTATCTCTTTAAAGAGAAGTTCGACACCCCGAACGGGCTGGCGCAGTTCTTCACCTGCGACTGGGTCGCGCCGATCGATAAGCTCACCGACGAGTTTCCGATGGTGCTCTCCACCGTGCGTGAGGTGGGCCACTACTCCTGCCGCTCCATGACGGGCAACTGCGCCGCGCTGGCCGCGCTGGCGGATGAGCCCGGTTACGCGCAAATCAACACCGCCGACGCGGAGCGGCTTGGCATCCAGGATGAGGCGCTGATATGGGTGAACTCGCGTAAGGGCAGGATCATTACGCGCGCCCAGGTAAGCGACAGGCCAAACAAAGGGGCGGTCTATATGACCTACCAGTGGTGGATTGGCGCCTGTAACGAGCTGGTGACCGAGAACCTCAGCCCGATAACCAAAACGCCGGAGTATAAGTACTGCGCCGTACGCGTCGAGCCGATTGCCGACCAGCGCGCCGCGGAACAGTATGTGATCGACGAATATACCAGGCTGAAGGCCCGGCTGCGCGAAAGCGCAATGGGATGAGGCCGTGAGTTAAACGCTGAATAAAGGGGATGAACTATTCATCCCCTTTTTATTTATGAATTAATCATTCCCGGATTTTATATTTATTCTGGAAGGCGTCTCGCAGGAAAAATGTAATTAGCCCAGAAAAGAATTACATCTTTGCTTTTACGTTCAGGAGAATAAGATGTGCGGCGGGTGCTTAAGACTTTCTGTCTTGAGCATTGTTGAGGGACAGAAAGTGGAAAGCCCCGGGAAATTTTCATTTACCCGAGGCTACCCCCTCAACAACCAACAAGTTGAGGGTAGCCTCTTATTCTTTTTTTGACAAGGAGTAAAAGGCATGACGCCATTAAAAGCGGTGTTAGGCATCGTTTCAATTATATGTCTGACCATCGTGATATTCGCCTTTATTAATCGCGGGAAGTTATGCGAGCTCACAATAAAAAGCGAACATCAGGAGGTGGCGGCGAAATTAGCCTGTATTTCGGGCTAACCTCATCGGGCGGAACAATCGTTCCGCCCGGCTTGAAGGATGCAGAGGTCTTAATGCACCCATTTTTTTCTTTTGTCGCCGCGATTATACTGCGCGGCACGTACCCTAATGATAAGAATCCATGAAACACATTTTACTGTTGTTGTTCGTTTTCACCTCGCTGGCGCGCGCCAACGCGATTGGCAGCCAGTATCAGGAACAGGCCGACGCGGGCGACGCGCGCGCGCAGTACTATCTGGCCGACACGTATTTTAGCTCCGGCGACAGCCAGAAGGCCGCGCAGTGGGCGGAGAAAGCGGCCAGGGGCGGCGACGTCGACGCAATGGCCCTGCTGTCGCAAATCCATTTTACGCAGGGTGATTACGTGCAGGCGAAAGCGCTTGCCCAGCAGGCGAACATTGCGGGCAGCAAGCGCGGTGCAATCATGCTGGCGCGCGTGCTGGTTAATACTCAGGCGGGCAATACCGACTATCCAAAGGCCATTGCGCTGCTGCAAACCGCCACGGAGGATCTCGACAGCGACTCGGCGGTCGATGCGCAATCCCTGCTGGGCCTGATCTATGCCAACGGCGTTGGCGTGGCCCAGGACGATGCAAAAGCCGCCGCGTGGTTTAAGCGCAGCTCGTCGCTGTCGCGAACGGGTTACGCGGAATATTGGGCGGGTATGCTGTTCCAGCAGGGTGAGAAAGGCTTTATCACGCCAAATAAACAGAAGGCGCTGTACTGGTTAAACCTGAGCTGTACCGAAGGGTTTGATACGGGGTGTGAAGAGTTTGATGCGTTGAGCGGGGAGTAGACCCCCCCTCACCCTAACCCTCTCCCCAAAGGGGAGAGGGAATAATAGAGTAGGCCCGGTAAGCGCAGCGCCACCGGCCTTTTTTTTACTACTGGTCGGCCGTCTTATCAAAACGACCCAGCACCTCGCGCTCGTACGCCAGCGCTTTCTTGCGGTCGAACTTGTGCTCCCACTTGGCAATCACCAGCACCGCCAGCGCGTTACCCACCACGTTCAGCGCGGTACGCGCCATGTCGAGGATACGGTCAACGCCTGCAATAAATGCCAGCCCTTCCAGCGGAATGCCCACGCTGCCCAGCGTCGCCAGCAGCACCACGAACGAAACGCCCGGCACGCCCGCGATCCCTTTCGAGGTCACCATCAGCGTCAGCACCAGCACGATTTCCTGCCACAGGGACAGATCGATGCCGTAAAGCTGGGCGATAAAGATAGCCGCAATACTCTGGTACAGCGTTGAGCCGTCCAGGTTAAAGGAGTAGCCGGTCGGCACCACGAAGCTGGTAATAGAGGCAGGCGCACCGTAGGCCTCCATCTTCTCGATAATACGCGGCAGCACGCTCTCGGAGCTTGCCGTCGAGTACGCCAGAATCAGCTCATCCTTCAGGATGCGGATCAGGATCCAGATGCTCAGCCCGCACAGGCGCGCCACGATGCCGAGCACCACCAGCGCAAAGAACAGGATCGCGAAATGAACCAGGATAACCAGCTTCGCCAGCGGCCACAGGGAGGCAAAGCCGAAGTTCGCCACCGTCACCGCGATCAGCGCAAATACACCGACCGGCGCGTAGCGCATCACCATGTGGGTCACTTTGAACATGGTTTCAGAGATAGAGCGGAACACGGTCACCAGCGGCTCGCGGTGGGTCGCCGGGAGGGATGAGAGGCCCAGGCCGAACAGCACCGAGAAGAAGATGATCGGCAGCATTTCGCCTTTCGCCATGGACGCCACGATATTGGTCGGCACCAGCGAGAGAATGGTCCCCATCAGCCCGTGCGCATGGCTCTGCACGTCAGCGGTTGTGCTTTGGTATTTCGAAATATCCACCGTGGCCAGCTGCGACATATCGATCCCGGAACCGGGCTGGAACACGTTCGCCAGCGTGATGCCAAGAATGATGGCCACCGTAGTGATCACTTCGAAATAGATAATGGTCTTCGCGCCGATACGCCCGAGCTGCTTCGCATCGCCCACGCCGGCAATGCCAACCACCAGCGTAGAAATCACGATCGGGACAACAATCATCTTAATAAGATGAATAAAAATATCGCCTGCCGGGGAAAGCAGGTTCGCGATCAGCCATTCGCGGCTGTCGCTGTGATAGTGGAGGTAACTGCCCAGTAAGATGCCCAGCACAAGGGCCAGCAGGATTTGCCAGGCCAGGCTGATTTTTACATTTTTCATAAAAACTGACTTCCTCAATGAAATCTCCGCACCACCGAACTGCATGAATAGGGAGACATACTGAAAGGGTATGTATTGTGTTGCGTTGGTTTATGGGATTTTTTAACGCGGCGTATGAGTATCATCTGCACGGCATGCTGCGCAAGCCTTAAAGAACGAGGCATTTCACTGCAAAAAGGGGCTATGACACGAATTTGTAATAATTCGCATAAATAACCATTTGTTATAAAAACGCTTTTTTTCACCTAAATGTGAATAATCGTCCGCATAAATTATTTCCCTTCAAAGTTTCATTCGCTCATTTTTCAATCGATTCAGACAATGCGTGATCTGTCGCCCAAATACTAAACAAAGCTTGTAAAGACCCTACTCTTAACGTTTTTGCGACATATTATTAACATCTTACAAGGAGAAAAAAAGCCATGAGCCAAATCCATAAACACGACATTCCCGCAAACATTGCGGACCGTTGCCTGATAAACCCGGAGCAGTACCACGAGAAGTATCAGCAATCCCTTTCCAGCCCGGACGCCTTCTGGGGCGAGCAGGGCCACATCCTTGATTGGATCAAACCGTATCAGAAGGTGAAAAACACCTCCTTTGCGCCGGGCAACGTCTCCATTAAATGGTATGAAGACGGCACGCTGAACCTGGCCGCAAACTGCCTGGACCGCCACCTTGCCGAGCGCGGCAATGAAACGGCCATTATCTGGGAAGGCGACGACGCCTCTCAAAGCAAGCACATCACCTATAAAGCGCTGCACCGCGACGTGTGCCGCTTCGCCAACGTCCTGCTGGAAAGAGGCATTAAAAAGGGCGACGTCGTCGCTATCTATATGCCGATGGTGCCGGAAGCCGCCGTGGCGATGCTGGCCTGCGCGCGCATCGGTGCCATTCACTCGGTGATCTTTGGCGGCTTCTCGCCGGAAGCGGTTGCCGGGCGAATCGTCGACTCCAGCTCGAAGCTGGTGATCACGGCCGACGAGGGCCTGCGCGCCGGGCGCGGCATTCCGCTGAAGAAAAACGTCGACGAGGCGCTGAAAAACCCGAACGTCAACACGGTCAGCAACGTCATCGTCCTCAAGCGTACCGGGGGAAACATTGACTGGCACGAGGGGCGCGACCTCTGGTGGAGCGATCTGATTGAAAAAGCGAGCGACCAGCACCAGCCGGAAGAGATGAACGCGGAAGATCCGCTGTTTATCCTTTATACCTCCGGCTCAACCGGCAAGCCCAAGGGCGTGCTGCACACCACGGGCGGCTATCTGGTCTATGCGGCGACCACGTTCAAATACGTATTCGACTACCATCCGGGCGACATTTACTGGTGCACCGCCGACGTCGGCTGGGTCACCGGCCACAGCTACCTGCTGTACGGCCCGCTGGCCTGCGGCGCCACCACGCTGATGTTTGAGGGCGTACCGAACTGGCCGACCCCGGCGCGCATGTGCCAGGTGGTCGATAAGCACCAGGTTAATATTCTCTACACCGCGCCAACCGCGATCCGCGCGCTGATGGCGGAAGGCGACAAGGCCATCGAAGGTACCGACCGCTCGTCCCTGCGCATCCTCGGGTCCGTGGGCGAGCCGATCAACCCGGAAGCGTGGGAGTGGTACTGGAAGAAGATCGGCAACGAAAAATGCCCGGTCATGGACACCTGGTGGCAGACCGAGACCGGCGGCTTCATGATCACCCCGATGCCGGGGGCGACGGAGCTGAAAGCGGGTTCGGCAACGCGTCCGTTCTTCGGCGTGCAGCCCGCGCTGGTGGATAACGAGGGTAATCCGCAGGAAGGCGCGACCGAAGGCAACCTGGTGATCGTGGATTCCTGGCCCGGACAGGCGCGCACGCTGTATGGCGATCACGAGCGCTTCGAGCAGACCTACTTCTCGACCTTTAAGAACATGTACTTCAGCGGCGACGGCGCGCGCCGCGATGAGGACGGCTACTACTGGATCACCGGGCGCGTGGACGACGTGCTGAACGTCTCCGGCCACCGCCTGGGCACCGCGGAGATTGAATCCGCGCTGGTGTCCCATCCGAAGATTGCCGAAGCCGCGGTGGTCGGCATTCCGCACAATATTAAAGGCCAGGCGATTTACGCCTACGTCACGCTGAACCACGGCGAAGAGCCGTCGCCGGAGCTGTACGCGGACGTGCGCAACTGGGTGCGTAAAGAGATTGGCCCGCTCGCCACGCCGGACGTACTGCACTGGACCGACTCGCTGCCGAAAACCCGCTCCGGCAAAATTATGCGCCGCATTCTGCGCAAAATCGCGGCGGGCGATACCAGCAACCTCGGCGATACCTCAACGCTCGCCGATCCTGGCGTGGTGGACAAACTGCTCGAAGAGAAGCAGGCCATCGCAATGCCTTCGTAACCCCTCACCCTACCCCTCTCCCCTTAGGGGAGAGGGAATAAAAACAACCCTCCCCAAAGGATTTCGCGTTGCAGGAAGGCGGCAAGCGAGAACATCCCCAGGAGCATAGTTCACTATGTGACTGGGGTGGTCGAGTGCGGCCAACGCACCTGCGGCGTGAAAGACGAAGGGGAACCTCTGGAGACTCTGTGATGAATAACGATATTTGTCAGCAGATAGAGAACAGTGCGCACTACAGGGAGCTCGTCGAAAAACGGCAACGGTTTGCCTTCTTACTTTCCATCATCATGCTGGTTATCTACGTCGGCTTTATTCTGCTGATCGCCTTTGCCCCGCACTGGCTCGGCACGCCGCTGCACGCGGGAACCAGCGTCACGCGCGGCATCCCGATTGGGATCGGCGTGATTGTGATTTCGTTTGTACTGACCGGCGTCTACGTCTGGCGCGCTAACGGCGAATTTGATCGTCTTAATAAAGAAGTCCTGCGCGAGGTAAAAGCATCATGAAGCGAGTTCTGACGGCGCTTGCCGCCACACTGCCCTTTGCAGCGAACGCTGCGGATGCCATTACCGGCGAGGTTCAGCGCCAGCCCACCAACTGGCAGGCGATCATTATGTTCCTGATTTTCGTCCTGCTGACGCTGTACATTACCTACTGGGCCTCAAAGCGCGTGCGCTCGCGCAACGATTACTACACCGCGGGCGGCAACATCACAGGCTTCCAGAACGGGCTGGCGATTGCGGGAGATTTTATGTCCGCGGCGTCGTTCCTCGGGATCTCCGCGCTGGTTTATACCTCCGGCTACGACGGCCTGATCTACTCCCTCGGCTTCCTCGTCGGCTGGCCGATTATCCTGTTCCTCATTGCCGAACGCCTGCGCAACCTCGGGCGCTATACCTTCGCGGACGTCGCCTCCTACCGCCTGAAACAGGGGCCGATTCGCTCCCTCTCCGCCTGCGGCTCGCTGGTGGTGGTGGCGCTGTACCTGATTGCGCAGATGGTTGGCGCGGGCAAGCTCATCGAGCTGCTGTTCGGCCTGAACTACCACGTTGCGGTGGTGCTGGTCGGCGTGCTGATGGTGATGTACGTACTGTTCGGCGGCATGCTGGCCACTACGTGGGTGCAGATCATCAAAGCGGTCCTGCTGCTGTTCGGCGCCAGCTTTATGGCCTTTATGGTCATGAAGCACGTCGGCTTTAGCTTCAATAACCTGTTCACCGAAGCGATGGCGGTACACCCGAAAGGGGAAGCGATCATGAGCCCGGGCGGGCTGGTGAAAGACCCAATATCCGCGCTCTCGCTCGGCCTGGGGCTAATGTTTGGTACGGCGGGCCTGCCGCACATCCTGATGCGTTTCTTCACCGTGAGCGACGCGCGCGAAGCACGCAAGAGCGTCTTCTACGCCACCGGCTTTATGGGTTATTTCTATATCCTGACCTTTATCATCGGCTTCGGCGCGATCATGCTGGTGGGGGCGAACCCGGCGTTTAAAGACGCGGCGGGCGCGCTGATTGGCGGTAACAACATGGCGGCGGTGCATCTGGCCGACGCGGTTGGCGGCAACCTGTTCCTCGGCTTTATCTCCGCCGTGGCCTTCGCCACCATTCTTGCGGTGGTTGCGGGTTTAACGCTGGCCGGGGCGTCGGCGGTTTCGCATGACCTCTACGCCAACGTCTTCCGCAAAGGCGCGAGCGAGCGCGACGAGCTGAAGGTGTCTAAAATCACCGTGCTGGTGCTGGGCGTGGTAGCGATCCTGCTGGGCATTCTGTTCGAGAAGCAGAACATCGCCTTTATGGTGGGGCTGGCCTTCTCGATTGCGGCAAGCTGCAACTTCCCGATCATCCTGCTTTCCATGTACTGGTCGAAGCTGACCACGCGCGGCGCGATGATTGGCGGCTGGCTGGGCCTGCTGATGGCGGTGATTTTGATGATCCTCGGCCCGACGATTTGGGTGCAGATCCTCGGCCACGAAAGCGCCATCTTCCCGTATGAATACCCGGCGCTGTTCTCCATTGCCGTGGCGTTCATCGGCATCTGGTTCTTCTCGGCCACCGACAACTCGCCGGAGGGCAACCTGGAGCGCGAGAAATTCCGCGCCCAGTTTATCCGCTCGCAAACCGGTCTTGGCGTTGAGCAGGGCCGCGCGCACTAAGCATCACTCCCCGGCCGCAGGGCCGGGGAATTAAAACATCACCCACGCCACCAGCGGCGCAATCAGCACCATCACCACGCCCGAAAGCATCATCACCAGGCTGGCGACCACGCCCTCCTGCTGGCCGATCTCGTACGAGCGCGCCGTGCCCGCCCCGTGCGACGCCGCGCCAAACCCCGCCCCTTTCGCCATCCCTTCCCGAATGGAAAGCCGCAGAAACAGCACGTCGCCCACCGCCATGCCAAACACCCCCGTCACCACCACAAACAGCGCCACCAGATCCGGCTGGCCGCCGAGCGGTTTTGCCGCCGCGAGGGCAAAGGGCGTCGTGACCGAGCGCACCGCCAGGCTGCGCTGGATTTCATCCGAGAGGGTAAACAGCCGCGCCAGCCAGACCGAGCTGCACACCGCCACCACCGTGGCGGTAATGACGCCCGCGCTGAGCGACAGCCAGTGGCGCCGGATGATCGCCAGGTTGTCGTAGACCGGCACCGCAAACGCGATGGTCGCCGGGCCGAGCAGCCACAGCAGCCAGTGGGATTCCCCAATGTAGTTTTGCCAGGAGATATGCCCGAAGACCAGCATCAGCACCAGCAGGATGGGCGTGAACACCAGCGGCATCAGCGGCAGGGCGTGAAAACGTCGATACAGCCGCTTGTTGGCAAAGTAGATGGCCAGCGTGGCGATCAGGCACAGGACGCTAATCTGGAAGTTAGTCATGCTTCTGCCTGCTGATTTCAAACCGGTACACTTTATCCACCACCCATGCGGTGGTGCCGAGCACCATCAGCGTGCTCAGGGCGATCACCGCGAAGATGCGCCAGCCGTCGACCATTAGCAATTGGGCGTAATTCACCACCGCCACCACGGCGGGCACGAAAAACAGCAGCATCTCCGCCAGCAGCCAGCGCGCGCCCGCGCGCACCCAGCTCAGGGGAACGATGCGGCAAAGGATGAGCGTGAGCATCAGCACCATCCCCACCAGGTTGGCGGGAAGCGGCAGGTGCAGCCAGCTAACGAGATATTCAGCAAAGACAAACAGCCCTGCGTAGAGCAGAACCTGAACCGGGACCTGGAGTCGTTGCACAACGGCAGGCGTAACGCGACCTAACGCCACGGCCATGGGTGATTTCCTCAAAAATGAGACGGAGCGCCAGTATAGAGAGCGCACGTCGGTGAAAGAAATGAATTAAAATCATCGAAGGTATAGTTCCGAGGAATAATCATGGACATAAGAACGCTGCGCTATTTTGTCGAGGTGGTTCGCCAGCAAAGTTTTACCCGCGCAGCGGAGAAGTTGTTTGTTACCCAGCCCACCATCAGCAAAATGCTGAAAAACCTCGAGGATGAACTGAACTGCACCCTGCTGATCCGCGACGGGCGCAAGCTGCTGCTGACCGATACCGGGCGCGTGGTGTTTGAGCGCGGCCTGGCGATTCTGGCGGAGTTTCGCCAGCTCGAGGCGGAGCTGGGCGACATCAACCACCTCAGCAAGGGCCTGCTGCGGCTCGGCATTCCGCCGATGGTCGGCATGATGATGGCCGGGCCCATCAGCCTGTTTCGCCAGCGCTACCCCGGCGTCGAGCTAAAAATTTCCGAATTTGGCGGCCTGACCGTGCAGCAGGCGGTGATCAACGGCGAGCTGGACGTGGCGATGACCGCCCTGCCCGTCGAGGAGGAGAGCGGCCTGGCGACGCTATCGCTGTTCAGCCATCCGCTGTGCGTGCTGGTGCCCCGCTCCGGCGACTGGATGCACATCGATTCGGTAAAGCCAGAGGTGCTCGCCGAGCATCCCCTGCTGATCTACAACGAAGATTTTGCCCTCAGCCGCCAGCTGATGGCGCTGTTCAGCCAGCACAACGTGAAGCCGCGGATTGCGGTGCGCAGCGGCCAGTGGGATTTCCTGGCGGCCATGGTGGAGGCGGGGGTGGGCATTGCGATCCTGCCGCAGCCCATCTGCGAGCGGCTGGATAAAAACACGCTGCGCTGGGTTCCGCTGGAGAGCGATTTGCGCTGGCAGCTCGGCATGATTTGGCGCGAAGGGGTCTATTTATCGCATAGCGCGCAGGCGTGGCTGGAGTGCTGTAAGGGGTTTTGGGTCCCCTCACCCCAACCCCTCTCCCCATAGGGGCGAGGGGCTCGATCGGTTCCTTCAACCCTATAGAGAAAGGGCCAGGGCGAGGGGCTCGTTCGGTTCCTTCTCCCCTATGGGGAGAGGGCTAGGGTGAGGGGCTCGTTCGGTTCCTTCTCCCCTACAGGGAAAGGGCCAGAGTGAGGGGCTCGTTCGGTTCCCTCTCCCCTATGGGGAGAGGGCTAGGGTGAGGGGCTCGTTCGGTGCCCTCTCCCCCATGGGGAGAGGGCCAAAGCACGCTACTGATTATCGATTAACAACGCTTCCAGCAGGTCCAGATCGTGCAGCAGCTTTTGCAGCGTCTCGTTGCTGATCTGGCGCGTGGCGCGCAGGTGGTACAGCTCGGCGCGCTCCGAACGCAGCGCCGCCAGGCGGAAGCGGCGCTCCAGGTTCTCTTCCTGCTGCGAGCTTTCCACGTCGTTACGTCCGTCCGCGCGGCGGCGCAGGTTACCAATCACGCGCGAACTCACTTCGGTCAGCAGCTGATTGTCGATGTTCTCTTCCGCGTCCGCTGCAAGACGTTCTTCCATTTTCTGGATGGCCACAATCGCCACTTCTGCCGTGGCGGCGCGGGCAATGCGCTCCTCCTTATGCTGCTGGGTGTGGTCGCCCACCTCCAGGTGCTGGAGCAGAATAGGCAGCATCACCACGCCCACAAACAGCGAGAACAAAATTACGCCCGCCGCCAGGAACACCAGCTCGTAGCGCGCCGGGAAGACGTCTCCGGTGGGCAGCAGCAGCGGAATGGAGAGCACACCGGCAAGGGTAATCGCCCCGCGCACGCCCGCGAAAGAGGCGATAAGCAGCTCGCGCGTGGTCCACGAGCCGAACTCCATCGGCTTTTTCTTCAGGAAGCGCTGGCTGAAGTTTTTCATCGTCCACAGCCAGCCGAAGCGCACCAGCATCAGCGCCATGTAGATCAGCACGATGTCGGTAAACAGCATCCAGGTTTCAACGTTCGGGTCGGCTTCTGCCGCCACCAGCGAGGACTCCAGAATGCCCGGCAGCTGCAGGCCCAACAGCAGGAACACCATACCGTTAAACACAAACTCCAGCATCGCCCAGGTGCTGTTGGCGCGCAGGCGCATTGCCAGCGGTGCGGTGCGCATCACGCCGGAACGGGTGATGGTCATCCCCGCCGCGACGGCCGCCAGGATGCCCGACACGCCGATGTGTTCGGCAATCAGGTATGAGGCAAACGGCAGCAGGAACAGCAGCACGATTTGCGTGGCGGGCTCATCGCCGCCCCAGCGGCTGAGGAAGCGCAGCGAACGGCCGTACAGCCAGCTGACCACAAACCCGGCCAGGATGCCGCCAATCGCGACCTTGAAAAATTCCAGCGTCGCGCCGCCGACGGTAAAGACCATCGTTCCCATGGCGACCGCCACGGCAAACTTCAGGGCCACCAGGCCGGAGGCATCGTTCATCAGCGCCTCGCCCTGCAAAATGCCCATAATTTTCTTTGGAATACGCCCCTCGCCGACGATGCCGGAGAGCGCCACGGCGTCGGTTGGCGACAGCACGGCGGCCAGCGCGAAGGCCGGGATCAGGGGAATGCCCGGCACCGCCCAGTAGATCAGGAACCCTATCCCAACCACGGTGACGATAACCAGCGCCAGCGCCAGGCCGAAGATCTCCCGGCCGTGCTCCAGGAACTCGCGCGTGGGCGTTTTCCAGCCGTCGGCAAACAGCAGCGGCGGAATGAACAACACGAGGAACAGCTCGGGGTCGAACTCAACGTGCAGGCCAAACGTCGGCCACGCCAGCAGCGCGCCGATAGCAATTTGCATTAATGGCAGGGGTAACTGAAAGGGCAGTACGCGTGTAACCACCCCGGATAGTGAGACCACAAGGGTCATGATGAGTATTGTGAAGAAGATTTCCATGCGTTCCCTGTTTGCAGCGTTTCTTATGTACTTCGAAAGGCGTCGTGCCTTTTATTATATCTTCCTCAGAGTAACGCAAAAGGCAACGGGATGGGGGCTGAAAATGAAAAACGGGCGGCCTGAGCCACCCGTTTTCGCATTAATGGATAAGTTAAATCGCCCAGCCGCCCGCGTAGAACGCCACCAGCGCGACGGCAATCACCACCGTGCCGACGTTCAGCTTGCGCCACTCGCCGGACACCAGACGGCCAATCACCAGCGACGCAAAGCCGATCATGATGCCGGTCACGATGTTGCAGGTCAGCACGATAAATACCGCGGTGATCAGGCCAGACATCGCGTCCACGAAGTCGGCAAAGTCGATTTTCGCCACGTTGCTCAGCATCAGCAGGCCGACGTACATCAGCGCCGGTGCGGTCGCATACGCGGGCACCAGGTAGGAAAGCGGAGAAAGGAACAGGATCAGCAGGAACAGCACGCCCACGGTGATCGCCGTCAGGCCGGTTTTGCCGCCAGCCGCCGTCCCCGCCGCAGACTCAATGTACACCGCCGCAGGAGAAGCGCCCACCAGGCCGGAGAACACGCTGCTCAGGGAGTCGGTGGTCAGCGCTTTGCCGCCGTCGATAATCTGGCCGTCTTTGTCCAGCAGGTTCGCCTGCCCCGCTACCGCGCGGATGGTGCCGGTGGCATCAAACACCGCGGTCATGACCAGCGCCAGCACGCTTGGCAGGATCACCGGGTTCAGCGCGCCAACGATATCCAGGCTGCCGATCAGGGAGTTACCTTTATCGTCACTCAGGGACGGCATGGCGAAAATGCCGGAGAAGTGGACGGTTGGGTCGAAAATCAGGCCAACGATAGAGATGCCGATAATGGTCAGCAAAATGCCGCCGGGCACCTTCAGCTTTTCCAGGCCGATAATCACCGCCAGGCCAATCAGGGACATGATCACCGGGAAGCTGGCAAAGTTGCCGAGCGCAACCGGCAGGCCGTCGAGCGGGTTTTTAATCACCAGGCCCACGCCGTTCGCGGCAATCAGCAGCAGGAACAGGCCGATACCGATGCCGGTGCCGTGCGCCACGCCCTGCGGCAGGTTGCGCAAAATCCAGCTGCGGATGCCGGTGGCAGAGATAATGGTAAACAGCACGCCCATCAGGAAGACCGCGCCGAGCGCGACCGGCACGCTAATGTGCTGCCCCAGCACCAGGCTGAACGCGGTGAAGGCGGTCAGCGAGATGGCGCAGCCAATCGCCAGCGGCAGGTTAGCCCACAGGCCCATCACGATGGAACCGACGCCCGCTACCAGGCAGGTGGCCACGAAGACGGCCGCAGGCGGGAAGCCCGCCTTGCCCAGCATGCCCGGCACAACGATCACCGAATACACCATCGCCAGAAACGTTGTCAGACCGGCAACGACTTCCTGGCGCACGGTGCTGCCGCGAGCGGAAATTTTAAACATGGCGTCAAGCGAACCGCCGGTACGCGCAGATGGCGTAGACATAGAGAACATCCCCTGAGAGTTTTTATAGGTCGTTGGTAAGCGTGGTGGCGTCTCCGCTGCCAGCGAAACGTCAAATCCATGTACTGCGTTTGCGACGAAAAGGGCGTCACAAAAAAGCAAACGTTTAGCTCCGCGCTTACAAAACGGGTGGTCAATTTAAGGCAAACGATTATCTAGCCGAATCACCGCCCTTTTCAACTGAACTTTCGCGTTTTTCGCTAAAATTCTCTTATGTCGATGAAGAAATAAACAGAGGATGCGCAAACGTTATCGTCCCTGCGCAATTTCGTTGCATTTCGTGCTATCCAGGAATATCCAGCGGCCCGCCCTTTTCCAGGGTTCGCTGCCAGCCGGGACGCATTTCCACCTTTTTCTTCCAGGCGTGGGTATGGGGTAAGTTGTCAATGCCGCCCCGCGCCAGCAGCGCAAAGACCGGGAAACTCATCTGGATGTCGGCCATGCTGAGCGTTTCGCCAGCAAACCAGCCGTTTTGCGCAAGATGCGATTCGATAAAGCGCGCGTGCGTTTCAAGCTGGCGATCGAGATACGCCTTTTGCACGCCCTTCCCGAGCGCGTTGCCCAGGGTTCTCAGGCCGAACGGCACGGGCGGTTTTCCGAGGCTGTTAAACACCAGCTTCATTAACAGCAGCGGCATCAGCGAACCTTCAGCATAATGCAGCCAGAAGCGATACTGGATTTTATTGGCCGGGTCCTGCGGCTTGAGGCGAAAATCGGGATCGTAGTTCTCCTGTAAATACTCCAGAATCGCCCCGGACTCGGCGAGGATCAGCCCGTTATCCTCCACAACCGGCGACTTGCCCAGCGGATGCACTTTTTTAAGGGATTCGGGCGCGAGCATATTTTTCTCACGCTGGTAATGCACAATCTCATACGGCACGGAAAGTTCTTCCAGCGCCCAGAGCGCGCGATGTGAACGCGACTGGTTAAGGTGGTGGACCGTTAGCATCGTCTTCTCCTGAGTTTTATTCTTTTTAACTATAGAAAATCGAACAACATCACGAAAAAAATTTGGCGAAAAAATGGCCTCTGCGGCTGGCGAAACAGCGGCCTTTGCATAGACTTAAAGTGTCAGCACAATCCGGAACCTCACCAACCAGCTCGACACGAGGGGTGCAGACGTCGGGGGAAACCCTCCCGTGAACCAGCGGGATAGAGAGAAAGACAAAGACCGGGAAAAACTAAAGCGCCCCTTGTGGCGCTTTAGTTCTTTTTGCGGCGCGGGGTTTTGCCGGGCCGCGGCAGAAGGTTACTCTTCCTCCAGCAGCCGCGCCCCCGTACCCTGCTCGCCGAGCCTGTCGCCCGGGTTACGCAGCGGGCAATCGCTGCGCGACAGGCATCCGCAGCCGATGCACCCGTCCAGCTCGTCGCGCAACGCCACCAGGGTATGAATGCGCCTGTCCAGCTCGTCGCGCCACTGGGAGGAGAGCTGCTTCCACTCTTTTGCGCTCAGCGTGTGGCCTTCAGGCAGCACGCCGAACGCGTCGCTGATGGTGGCCAGCGGTATGCCGATCCGTTGCGCAATTTTGATAATCGCCACGTAGCGGAGCACGTCGCGCGTGTAGCGCCGCTGGTTCCCCGCGTTGCGGATGCTTTTAATCAGCCCTTTGCTTTCATAAAAGTGGAGCGCGGATACCGCCACGCCGCTGCGCTTTGCGACCTCTCCCGGCGTCAGGAGCGCTTTAATTCGCGGTAATCTCTTTTCCATAAAACCCCTTTACCTCAAGTTAACTTGAGGAATTATACTCCCCCGCAGAGAAAACGACGAATCAACAGAGATAGTTGTATGTAAAGAGGGGCAACCTTATGTCGCATCAGCAAATTATTCAGACGCTTATTGAATGGATTGATGAACATATCGACCAACCGTTGAACATTGATGTGGTCGCTAAGAAATCGGGCTATTCGAAATGGTACTTGCAGAGAATGTTCCGCACCGTCATGCACCAGACGCTCGGCGAGTATATCCGCCAGCGCAGGCTGCTGATGGCGGCCCAGGCGCTACGCTCTACGCAGCGGCCTATTTTTGATATCGCCATGGATCTGGGCTACGTCTCGCAGCAGACGTTTTCCCGGGTGTTCCGCCGCGAGTTTGACCGCACGCCGAGCGACTATCGCCACCAGCTCGGCTAGTGCGCTGAGAGTAAAGGCTGCTGCTGCCAGGTCATAAACTCCTGCGGCGGCATCGCTTTCGCGAAGTGCCATCCCTGACAATACTGCACGCCGCGCTTCAACAGCCAGCTGACCTGCTCCGCCGTTTCCACCCCTTCCGCGATGGTTTTGAGCCGCAGGCTCTGGGCCATCTCAATGATGTGCTCGGCAATCAGGTGGCTGGTGCTGTTGGTGGTCAAGGTATCGACAAACGATTTGTCGATTTTCAGGATGTCCACGTTCAGCGAATAGAGGTTATGCAGGTTCGAATAGCCGGTGCCAAAGTCATCGATCGCCACCTCATAGCCCGCCTGGCGAAACGCCTGGATCACCGGCGTGGTTTTCGGCACGTCGATAAACCCGCGCTCCGTCACCTCGATTTTGATCTGCTGCGCGCGCACGGAGAAGTGCCTGGCCTTGTCCGATATCATGGCGATCAGGCGCGAGGAGTGGAAATCGGAGGCCGAGAGGTTAATGGAAATATAAAGGTGCGGGTGAGCCGCCAGAAAGTCCCCGAGATCGCTGAACACTTCCTCCACCACGTAATCCGTTATCCGCGCGATCATCCCCTCTTTTTCCGCCAGCGGAATAAACTCGGCCGGGCTCATGACCTGCCCGTTAAAACCGGGCCAGCGCAGCAGTGCCTCCGCCCCAACGCAGCGGTTGTGCTTGATATCGATGATGGGCTGATAATGCACGCGCAGCTGGCGCCTGGCGAGCGCCCGATGCAGAAGACGCCCCGGCGAGTTAAGCTCACGGCGGGTGCGCGACCACACCAGCAGAATGATAATGCTGCAAATCATTCCCAGCGGCAGCGTCAGCGTGGCCTGATGATAAAGCGTTTCGTAAAAGCGTTTATTCGACGTCGAGACGATGGCGGCAATAGGACGTTTATTCGATTTGACCACCGTATAAAAACGGTCATCTCTCTGAAATGATGCTTCCTTATCCCGAATCATTGAATTTAATAAGGGAACATTGGCCTTTGTACTGACCGAGAAGAATGCATTTGTCACCGTGTCATACACTCCCCACGACAGCGAATTATCCGAAGACATCACTTCGCTGTAGGAAAGTGGGTTGACCACTACAACATAATTCCCGCGCTGCATATACGTCATTTTATAGCCGTTGAAAAAGGGCGTATCGCGATAATAATAGATAGCAACGTCGGGTTTACGGGTGTAATTGGCGGTGGGGATTACGTAAGGATGTTCAGGGGTAAAAACAGTCGAACAGAGAAAATTCTGACCTTCGGCGTAAATTAAATCAGCGATGAAGAGGCGGCCGCGAACAACGTTTAGCATATATTGACGGTGCGCGGGCGTGCACACCTGGCCCTGATATTTCTCGGCGTCATCCCGAGCTAAATCAACTTCTTGAATAACGAGTTCAGTTTTGTCTAAAGCAAGTTCGGCAAATGTGCGTAACGCAGCGCTGGTTTCCGTCACGGCGCGCATCTGGGCAAACCATAGCGCAAGCATCACGGGTAGCGAAACTACCATGATGATCCCTAATCCCCCGAGCACCTTGCGCCGTGCGCTACGATTCATTTTCCGCTCTATATCCCTGATTGTTGTACGCCTGTAGTAATGAAGGCCGGGTGCTTCGATAAACAGGTGATTACGTTGCATGAATCATGCGAAGTTAGCAACTGACTTTTGGTATTAAAAATCTGAAATTTTGTTATGCCGATAATATTTTTCCGTAAGCTAAACTAAAAGTATTCATTCAGTTTTAATTAAGGAAAATAATATCCAGCCCGTCCGTTGATTTAAAGATAACCTTCCGTTGAAATTTTTTTTATCCCCCACCTCTCGCCGCCTGAAAAAGGCACAAACGATGCCCGGTAATGTTTGCTTTTGATTGCGCATATTTTCCGCGTTGATTTATAAACAATCCGCTGCGCTTTCCCTTTCCCGTTCTCGCGGCGTGCTTTCACGCGCTATCGGCAGGTGCGGCCTGGGGGAGAGTTCGCGCGCGAAGATAGCGTCCTCTGCCGCGGTTTCACCGCCCTTCCCGATCGTAAACGGGTCACTTTTCATCACCTTGACAGTGGCGAATAAAAGAGCAAACGTGATATAGTTCACAGTTATTATGTAACGAGAAACATTGTTTCATTGTATGCATCTGATCTGTCGAGGATGGGTTTATGGCAACCATTACCACCAGCATGGTTCTTCTGCGCTGGCCATTGTTGAGTGCGGTTTTGATGTTTTTAGCCAGCACGCTGAATATTCAATTTCGTAAATCTGACTATGCGGGCCTGGCCGCGATCAGCACCCTGCTGGGGCTGGGGGCCGCATGCTGGTTCGCGACGGGCCTGCTGGGCATTACCCTGCTGGATATCGCCGCTATCTGGGAAAATATGAAAGTGGTGATGGTGGAAGCGATGAGCCACACGCCGCCAGAGTGGCCGGTGGTCATTACCTGATCGGCTTTTCCCCTTCCGCTGCAAAGGGGAAGTGCGTCAAAAAATACCTTTCTGCCGGACCTTCTGCATTTTTTTCGTCGGCGTATCGACGTCGCTGAGCGCCATCTCCTCCGGGCCGCTGCTGCGCTCCGGCGCCGGCGGGCTGACGGTTTTCGCCGCCATGCGCAGCTGCTGAAGGGCCAGCTTCTGCTGCTCCATCAGCGGCCTGAGCGCGGCAATCTCTTCGCGGATCTTCTGCAGCTCTGCCAGCTGCTCCGACGCGGCATCGCTCTGCGGCTGCGCCTGAAGCTCCGACAGCAGCGCCGCCAGCGACAGATTTTCACGCCCTAGCGATTCCGCCACGTGGTGGCAGAGCGACGGGTCCAGCAGGTGCAGCTGAAGCCCCGCCAGGTACACGTTGCGGTGAAACGCGCGGATTTCCATATTCGTATCGTCGATGTTGTCAGACTGATTCATCGACTGATGCCATTTTTGCAGCTGCTGCATCGCGCGCATGTCCGCGCGCGACTGGTCCGGCGTCAGGTGAAGGGAGAGATTTACGCGGCGGATTTGCCCCTTACGCATTCTCGCCCACCTCGGCCATCAGCGGCTCATCGACCGCCTCCGCGCCCGACTCCGAATGATAGAGGCAAATCTCGCGCGACAGCGCGCTCTGCGGGTTCTCAATGCTGACCACGCGGTCGCCGAGCGTCGCATAGGCCTCGCGGATCGCCCCTTCAATCAGGTGCGCGCCGCCGCCGACCAGATAGACGCGGTTCGGGTTTTTCGCGAATTTTTTCGCCTCGTAGGCCACCTGGTCGCCCAGCTCCTGAATCTTGATCTCAATCTTTTCAAGAATGTCGTCGATGCGCGACTCATCGTTCACCACGCTGCGGACGAACCCGGCGTCGTGGCGGCGTTTGATAAGCTCATTTGCCACCAGGTAGCTGGAGTCGCTGTCCGCCGCCGCCAGCAGCTTGCGCGTGGCGTCCGTGACCATCGCCACGCCAATCTCGTTATTGCCGTATATCGCCGACACGTCGTCAAACTCGCCGACCACAATGCCCATATCCAGCGTCGTCCCGCCGCAGTCAATCACCAGCGATTTGGTAAATTCGTTCACGTTGGAGTTCAAAAGATGCGACAGCGCGGCGGGCAGGCTCTCCGGCATGACCTGAACGTCAACGATGCGGAACAGCTCGCCCTTGTTCAGGCTGATGTCGCGCATCAGGTTCTGGCGCTTCGCTTCGATACGCTCTTCGTTGCGCTGGCAGTCGTCCGGCTTGTAGAACTGGGTGATCGGCAGGGTAACAATCACCTCCACATCGCAGGGCGCAACGCCGGTTTGCAGCAGCGCGTGGTGCACCGCCAGCAGGTTTAAATCGTCATACTGATAATCAATGTGCGTGGTGGAGAGCGCCTTGTCGGAGGTAGCGTCGTAGGTGTATTTGGTGGTGCCGATGGTGTAGTTATATACCGCCTGCCCGCGCAGCAGCGCCGCGCTTTTCCAGTCCTTGCGGAAGGAGTTTGGCGAGACCACGGTTTTCAGCGTACCGTTCTCAATCCAGCTGATTTTGACGTTGGTAGAGCCATCGTCAATGGCAAATTTTTTACGCATCTGGTTCATAACAAGTTTCTCAGTCAATCTTTTAAAAATAAGGGGGCCATCCGTGGCGGCGCATACCTTGAGGGGGTATTCAGCGTCAGGCCGTTACAGCACGGCCTCTTCAGTTAATATCCGGCGGGCACCGAGGTAGTGGTCCTGCCAGAAGCGGTCCGAAAGCTGGCTCACGCGAATGTTCAGGCCGGTTCGCGGCGCTTCGATAAATTGTCCGTCGCCGAGGTAAACGCCAACGTGGTCGGCTCCCGGGCGCTGGTTGATATTGAAAAAGACCAGGTCGCCGCGGCGGAGCTTGTCCTGGCCGACGGGGTGCAGCGTGCGGTCCTGGAACATGCCGTTGGCGGTGCGCGGCAGGTTGCGGCTCAGCACCGGGTTAAAGGCATAAAACACCAGGCCGCTGCAGTCGAACCCCTGCTCGGGCGTCTGGCCGCCCCAGACGTAGGGCTTGCCGATCTGCTGCTGCAGCAGGCGGATAACCTGCTTGAGCGAGGCCTGCAGCCGCGGGCTCACCCGCTCGCCCGGCAGCGGCTCCCAGATCATGTCCATAGAGAGGGTTCCCGGCTGCCAGCGTTTGTGCATCGCCAGCAGCGCGCGGTTCTCCGCACGCTCAAGGCGACGCTGCTCGCTGATGCGGCGCTTCTGCTCCGGCGTCACGGGCACCACGGCGAGGCGGGTCCGCGACGATTTCAGCAGCATTTCACGGTTGCGCTTCCTGATCTTTTCCGCGCGCTCCTTCTCCGCGGCGGTCATTTTTTCGCTGCGCGGCGCGGCCTGCGCGGGCATGCTGCATGCCATCACGAGCGCGGCGGCAAGCGCAAGGCCTGCGGCTTTCTGAAAGTGGGTAAGGGTGAACATCGTAAAACCGTTTATTTTTTCTGCGAGAGTTTATCCACGATCGGCTTAATGATCTTTTCACCGTGCTGGCCAAAGAACTGATACAGCGAGTCGCTGGCCGAGTGGGTCAGCACCATGATCTCAATGCGCCGGTTCGACGAGCTGAGCGGGTTGTCCGGATCGAGCAGCATCTGATCCGCCATGCCGCTCACCTGCAGCACTTTGTCCTGCGCCAGCCCGGCATTGGTCAGCACCTTACGCGCCTGCATCGCGCGCTCGCCCGACAGGTTGTAGTTGTTGTACAGATCCTGATCGCGAAAGCGGGTGGCGTCGGTGTGTCCGGTAATGATGATCTTGTTGTCGATCTTGTTCAGCGCCGGTGCGAACTCCGTGAGCAGACGCTTGAAGAACGGCGTCAGGATCGCGCTGCTGCGCTGGAACATTTCGCGCTTTTGATCGTCGGTGATCAGGATGCGTAGCCCCTGCGGCACAATCTCAATTTTCAGGTTCGACTGCGCGTCATAGGCCGAAGTGATTTTCATGATGATCCGCGCCAGATCTTCAATTTCGCGCTGCGAGCGCGTGTTCACGTCGTCCAGGCTTTCGCCCTTCGCGGCGACCGCCCGCATTTTTGCCGTCTCCTGCTTCGACGACGGCGCCTTATGATCCCCGCGATCGCGTTTTTCCGTCACCGCAATTTTGCCGCCCACGCCGTGCGGCTGGGTGATAGGCGACAGCGACTGGCCGTTGAAAATCGACTCGCCGTTGAGCTGAGAGACGATCTCTTTTCGCTCCTCTTCCGTGACCGCGCCCATGATCCACAGCACCATAAACAGCGCCATCATCGCCAGCGTAAAGTCGGCAAAGGCTACCTTCCACGCGCCGCCGTGAAACGCGTCATGGCTTTTGCGCGAGGAGCGCTTGATGATAGTGGTATGTTCTTTTCCACGACCGTTGCGCATCAGGATTCACCCGTCATCTGGTTCACCCAGCCGTCCAGCGTCGCGAAGGTCGGCTTTGAGTCCAGCGGCAGCATTTTGCGCCCGGCATCCACCGCCAGCAGCGTAGGCTTACCGGCCACGTGGTTGACCAGCACGGTGCGCACGCACTCGATCACCGCCATCTGCTTCTTGGTGCGCTGCTCCATGGCGTTCGCCACCGGGTCCATCAGGCAGTAGCAGAAGAACACGCCGAGGAACGTCCCTACCAGCGCCGCCGCCACTTTTACGCCGATCACCGCAATCGAGCCGTCGATCGACTGCATGGTGATGATGATCCCCAGCACCGCCGCGCAGATCCCGAAGCCCGGCATCGCTTCCGCGGTGCGCTGCAGCGAACGGGACGGCTGGAGCAGGTTCTCTTCCATCGCCACCAGCTCCTGCTCGAGGATACCTTCCAGCTCGTGCTCGTTGATTTTGCCCATCGCCATCAGGCGGAAGTTGTCCGCAATAAAGGTGATGATGGCCTTGTTCTGTAAAATCAGCGGGTATTTCTGGAACAGCGGGCTGCTCTCCGGCACTTCGATATGCTCGTCGAGCACCTTCAGGCCGCCGTCCTGCACCAGCTCAAGCAGCTCGTACAGCAGCATCAGCAGCTGGCGCTGATACTCATCGGTATACTCGTTTTTACGCATGATGCCGCGGAACTGGCGGTACATTTCGGCCAGCACCGGCTTCGGGTTCGCCAGCACCATCGCGCCCAGGCCCGCGCCCAGGATGATAATGATTTCGCCAGGCTGCCAAAACGCCGACATTCGCCCGCCTGACATAAGAAAACCGCCCACTACGCAGGCGAAAATGATGAAAATACCGAGAAACTTTTGCATATACCTTTCACTTCTGGAAAAAAGACTGGATCTTTTGAGCGATCTTTTTATTGAGCTGACACACGCGCGCCTCGGTTAAATCAAGGACTAACGCAATCTCTTTCAGGCTCATTTCCTGCTGGTAATAGAGGGTGAGGATCATCTTCTCACGCTCATCAAGGCTTGCCAGCGCAGCCCTTAACGTACCGCTGGTGACCATTTCGTCTTCCAGCGAACGGCCGTTCAGCGTTCCGTTCAGGGCATCCCCGCCCAGCAAATCATCAAGACTCTCCAGTGATTTGGCGCAATCCAGCAGCAAATATTCGTGGTACTCCTCCGCGGTGATGGAGAGATGTTGGTTGAGATCCTCAAAGCTCGGCGTTCTGCCAAGCTTGCGCGTGACTTCTCGTATCGCGTCGTTGATCTTATGGCTCTTCTGGCGCAGCCTGCGGGGACGCCAGTCCAGCTCGCGCAATTCGTCAAGCACCGCGCCGCGGATGCGCTGTGCGGCATAGGCGCCAAACTGCTCGTCAGGGTGGCCATAGCGGCGCAGAGACGTGAGCAGACCCATCAGGGCAATCTGCTCCATATCTTCTCTGTCCATCACGCTGCTGGTCTGCCACGCGAGCTGTTTCACCACCTTGTGAACCAGCGGCAGGTAGGCGTTAACGTATTTCGCCTCGTCTGCCGGCGTGAGGGCGTCGTCAGCGATAAAATCCATCATGTCCTTCAGCGACCGCCACTTACTGGAAGACCATCTTGCTGATGATCACGTCCTTGAACGGCATCCGCGTTTTCAGGCTTTCAAAACGCGCGGCGTAGGCGCCCATCAGCTGTTCGCGCAGCGCCTCGACGCTCATCTCGCGCACCGCGTCGTACTCCTTCGACGACAGCAGGTTGACGGTGGCGCCGCGAATGGCGGGAGACATCTCTTCCGCGCGGCGCGTGTCGGCCGCGGAGTTGGTCGCCAGCGCCAGTTCGAGCAGCAGGTAACGTTCCGAATCACCGCGGCTTTTTAACGTCACGACCACGTTTTTGATTTCAACGAACTCCACGACGCTCTCTTCCGACGAGGAGAACAGATCGCGAATAGCCGAGCCTTTTTGCTCGTCCTGGCTGAGATACTGGGTGCCGACGACGGTGAGTACGGCGGCGAAAACGGCGGCAATAAGGGCAATCACCAGCCCTAAAGAGAAAGTCTTAATTGTCATAATGGGTGTGTTTTAAACCGTTAGTAGTACTGAATCGTCTCTGTCAGCGGTCGACAGGGTGTTTTCAGGGGCAATTTCCGCCCCGGCTGCCGGGCCCTCTTCCGGAGCAAACATGCTGCGCGGCTGCCCCTGCTGCTGCTGTTGTCCGGACTGGGAAGAGACCTGCACGTTTACCTGCATCACGTTTTGCTCGGTCAGGCTCTGGCGCAGCTCGCTGCTGATCTGCTGAAGCGCGCGGTAGGTTTCCCCGCTGCTGGCGCTGATGTGTACCTGCATGCGCCCGTTTTCGATGTGCAGAGAAATATCCACCTTGCCCATCTCCGGCGGGTCGAGGCGGATGGTGGCGTGCTGCACCTGGCTGCGAACCTGCAGCTGGAGGCGATCGTTCAGCGCGCCGTGCAGCTGCTGCGCCCACTTCGCCTCGTCGGCGTCCATCTTGATCGGCGGCAGGTTCACCGTCTGTTTGTCCATCGCAGCGGTAAACGTCGGGCCGCTCGTCGGCTGCGCCGCGCCCGGCAGGGCCGTCGCCAGCGGCTTAACGAGCTCGTGCAGCTCCGGCTTTACCGGCTCCGCGACGGGCGCAGGCGCCACGTTAAGCTGCTGTTGCTGTTGCTGCAGCAGCTGAGGCTGCACCTCCCGGTTTAGCGGTTCGACCACCGGCTGCGGGCCCGCGCTGAGGTGTTTTATCTGCAGCGCATCCCCCGCCAGCGGCGCGGGAGCCTGGGTAACGTTCAGCGTTTTCACCGGCATCTGGCTTGCCATCAGCAGCGCATCCAGCAGCCGTTCGGGCGAACCGATGATGCTGTTTGCCAGCGCCTGAGGATCGTCGCGCTGCGTTTTGCGCTCGTCGTCATCCTCTTTTGCGTTAACGCCCGCCAGCACCAGGGGATCCTCGCGCGGCTGCTCGACGCCCATCAGGGTGTTGATGATGTTCAGCAGCGCATCGTTAAACGCCGGAGCCGCCTGGCTGGCATCTTCTCCCGCCACGGGCAACACCTGCCCGGTCGCCCCGGCAGAAGGAAGCGGCGCGGCGTCGGCAGGCTCGGCGGCAACGGGAAGCTGCGTCAGCTGTGAAAGTACCAGGTTCATCGTCCCACATCCTCGGCGTCGGCAAACAGCGCGTAGGCGGTTGCCCCGGCCTGGTTGCGGCGGGACTGCGCCATCTTCTGCTCAAGCTCGTCGCGCTGCGTCTGGCAGAACTGGTAAACCCGGGCGTGCGTCTGCCGCAGCTCGGCCAGCGCCTCGCGCGTTTCGGCGCTCAACGTCTGGCCCTTCAGCGCGGTTAGCAGGGCGGCAATCTGTGCGTCAATGTCCTCAAGCTTCGGCCAGTCGTGCTGGCTGGCCGAATGTGCCAGGGAACGCGCCAGAAAACGCATCACCTGTACGTCATCCATGCTGCTGCCCCATTTTTTCCCAGCCTTCCTGCAGGTTGCGCAGAATGCCTTCAACCTCTTCAATGTGGCTGACGGAAAGCTTATGGCTGGCGTCATAAAGGCGATACACGCAGTAGTCGTAAAGGTTGGCGAGGCTCAGCGCCAGCTCGCCGCCCTTTTCAAAATCCAGCGAGCTGGTGAGCGCGTTCAGAATATCGATGCACTTGTTGATGCTCTGAACCTTGCGGTCATAGCGGCGCGCGGCGATGTGGCTCTTAGCCCGCACCAGTTCGTCCATCAGGCCGTTAAACAGCATTAGCACCAGCTGGTGAGGGTTTGCTGCGGCGGCCTGAATCGCCAGGTCGGACTCCCGATAGTGGCCGAAGCCTTGCTGTTCGTTCCCGTACATAAACGCGGTCATTTCCTTAAGCTAAGCCAAACATACTCATGGTGTTATTCATCGATGCCAACGCCTGCTGCAGCTGCGTGAACTGCTTCAGATAGCGGTTATAAGAGGTTTCATAGCGCGCGTTCATCGCTTCCGTTTTGGTCTCAATGTCGCTCTGCTGACGATCCAGCACATCCTGACGGCCCTTCAGTAAGCCATTGGTGGTGTTCAGATAACGGTCGAGAGACTTGTCCATTTTGGCCAGCATCCCGTCTTTGCCATTGAACAGGTCGCTGAGCTTTTGCGGATCGGCCTTTAGCGCGTCGTCCAGCTTTTTGCTGTCGATCTCCAGCTTGCCGTCTTTGTCTGCGGTAATGCCAAAATCAGACATCCGCACGCCGCCGAAGACCTGGCGCATCACGTCGTTCAGCTCGCGATCGAGCGAAGACATGGTGGCATCACCGGCAAAGGCGCCGCGGGTTTCGTCGTCGCCGTTGCCGCTTTTCGTCAGGTTGGTGAGGGTGTCCTGCAGCGTGTTGTAGGCATCGATAAAGGTCTGAAGCTGCTCTTTGGTGCCCTCGGTGTCGGTCCCCACGGAGATCGTCAGCGGTTTACCGGCCTCGGTTAATGAGGTCAGCTCAATGGTTACCCCGTCAATCAGCTTGTCCAGCGTGTTCGAGCTGTTGGTGAAGGTCATGTCACCCATTTTGATTTCAGAGTCGGATGCTTCAGAAATCGTCTTCGCGTTGCTGGAATCGAAGCCGCCCGTACCGCCCACGGAAATCGTATTTTTTGCACCGCTCTCATCGCTGCTCAACATCAGCGTGACGCTGCCGTCGGTGCGGATCAGGGACGCCGTCACGCCGGGGTTATCTTCATCGCCGTTAATCGCCTTCGTCAGATCGCTCAGGCTTTCCATGTCGTCAAGATTGATGGAGAGGGTTTCACCGTTCAGCTCAATGTCCATGGTGCCGGTGGCATTTTTGATGCTCTCATCGGTCATGCCGTCAAAGCCGATCTGGTGGGCAGAGGCGAGCTGCGTCACCTCAATGTTGTAGGTGCCCTTCAGCGCGTTTGAGTTTGCAGTAACGTTCGCAATGCCTTCCCGGTTCATGCTGACGGCGTTTTTCAGCATGCCGCTGTTGGTACCGTTAAGCCCGGACATCGCGGTGCGGAAATCGCCCAGCGCGGTTTTCAGCGCGTCGAGGGCTTTTTTCTGCGCGTTCATGGTGGACGATTTGGTCTTCAACTGGTTTTGCATCGACATGATGTCGTATGTCGCCAGCTGCTGAGCCAGAGTCTGGGGATCAATGCTGCTAAAATCTGCCATGTTGAGGTTCTCCGTTCGCACCTGTTGCTAAACCATGCCCGTTTAAAGCAACAATCGTGCCAGTTTTTAAGTCATTTAAATTCAGGAAGTTAACACCTGGAAGGAAGGCGTTCTTCCCCTAAAGGGAAAACAGGAAGGGAAGTGCCGCATACAAAAACACCGCCTTACAGCGGTGTTTTTTGCAACGGTGAGGTGGATTAGCCCAGCAGGTTCATCACCATACCGGACATGCTGTTGGACTGCTTCAGCATGGACATACTGGTTTGCGCCAGCATCTGGTTGCGGGTCATGCTCGACGCTTCGGAGGCGAAGTCCGCGTCGCGAATGTTGCCCAACGCCAGGTCGGTGTTGTCTTTCATGTTCGCGAGGTTCGCCGCGGTGTGGCCCAGACGGTTGATGTTCGCACCCAGCTTGGAGCGCAGCGTACCCACCTGAGAGATAGCGTTTTCAACTTTGGTGATCATGCCCTGTGCACCAGAGGAGGTAAGCAGCGCGCCGGATGCGCCAGAAGTCGACTTCAGTGCGCCCAGGCCGCTTGCGCCTTTAACCGTTGACAGCTCTTTGCTCACGTCAACTTTCAGGCTTTCACCTGTTGATGCGCCGATCTGGAAGTTCATCGCAGAGGAGAATTTGCCGCCGCTTGCGAACAGGCTTTCACCAGCATACTTGGTGTTGTTCATGATGTTGTCGAGTTCGCTGTTCAGCTCGTCCATTTCAGACTGCAGCGCCTTACGATCTTCGGTACCGTTGGTGTCGTTCGCTGCCTGCGTGGCGAGGTCTTTCATGCGGTACATGATGTTGCTCACTTCGTCAAACGCGCCTTCAGCGGTCTGCAGCAGCGCGGTGGCGTCGGAGATGTTGCGCTGAGCAACGCTCATACCGTTGGACTGGCCCTGAAGACGGGTAGCAATCTGCAGGCCCGCTGCGTCATCTGCCGCAGAGTTAATGCGCTTACCAGTACCCAGACGCTCCATCGCGGTGGACAGCATGCTGTTGGATTTATTCAGCGCGTTAACGGATGCCATGGAAGAGGCGTTAGTAAAAATAGAAAGTGCCATGTTCAAATTCTCCTTTTGAACCTGTCCGTCAGGTTCTTCTCTCTGGTACTCAGGTAAAACGACACAGCCCGACGGAGAATTAAATCGAAAATGAAAAAAAATGAATTTTCAGTGCGAAAATAAAATGACAATTAATAGTCACGACTGTCATTAAGTACCGAATAAAAAAGAATACAAAGCGACACGGCGGCATTCAAACTTAAACAACCATTACATTTGCTTACGTTTTCACATGTTCCCTGAAAAGAGTCTCATTTACCCGGCGTTCAATTAAAACATCCCTGCTACATTCCTAAACAAATTCTAAATAAAACGATCAAAAACCGATTTGCTTTAACTTTTTTCGAAAAGCGTTAATACGACCGGGGTGAGATCGTTCAATAATTTGTTGCATATCACACTTTTATCGCGTAAAAATGTGCCACGGAAGAGAAACTTCCTAAACACACCTAAGAAAAGACCTGAAATGCCGGATGAAACTTCCCGCCCCCTAAGTGGGATTTTTTTTCATTTTTCATCCTCGCAGTGCGTCTTTTTGCATATTTCCGCAGGCAAGCGGCAATTCTCGATGAATTTTAAACGGAATTAATGATTAATTTACATTAAGCATTTTGCACATTTTTTGTGCGATGCCTGAAAATTAAATCTTAAGGAGTGGGTAACGACCATTACTTGCCATGAATAAAACATATTATGCGGTAAACAACTGGTTAGTCGATTTACCCTCTGGCTCAATCATCAGCCTCGTAACCGGCGAAAGAAAACGCCTTGGTGAATATCAATTAAAACTGCTGGATGTGCTGGTCACCAATGCCGGAAAAATACTTACTCGTGAAGAACTTACTAATCTGGTCTGGGAGCGGCGCGTTATTGGCAATAATAGTTTGCCGAATGCAATTCATGCATTACGCACGGCGCTTGAAGATGATGGAAAAACGCAGAGAATAATCAAAACCATCCCCAAAAAGGGTTATCTGCTGGAGCAGTGCTGGTGCCGCTCCGTTGAGCGTGACAGCGAAGAGATCGACGCCCCGGCCCTGCTGCCCGTCCCGCAGCAGGAGGAAGAGGCTAGCGGTTCGGCAGAGATCCTTCCGCCAGCCCCGCAAGGGCTGATTGAGGCGGAAGCGGAGGCGACGCACGTCCGCGTCTTCCCCCGTGAAAAAGCCTCCCGCTTTCGGCTCCCGCAGTGGCTGGCGGCTTTTGTGCTGCTCGTGATGGTCGTCATTGTCAGCGGCACCGCGGGCTGGCAATACGCCAACCTCCGGGGATCGCGGCTGGTCGCCGCAGAGCAGGAGGCGGGGGTGTACAGCAACATCCGCATCTATGAGATTTCTGAAGCAAACCGCCCGACGATGAATAAAGAAGACTTTTACAGCAAGATCAAAGACACCCTTTATGCCATCAACCAGCAGATCAAATCTCAATCAACCGACATGTCGGTCTACTACCAAAGCGTTGACCAAACGCTCAACTACACCTTTGCGCTGGAAAGCCGCTGCGATAAAAAGCAGCTGGTGATGGCGATTTACCACTGGCGCATTGACCCCACCCAGCTGAACAACCTGATACTTCGAGAGACGAGGAGGAAAATCAGTGAGATGGAAACCTGTACTTAACTGGAAATGGCTGCTGGCCTATATTCTGGCTGCCCTTACTGCGCTCGCCGCCATGCGCATCATTCAGGCACAAACCTCCACGCAGCCCAGCGTTGAGGGATTCTTGCAGCTCGGCTTTTACGACCTGATGTCGCAGCGAAAGGAAGTGTACGATTCACGCATGCAGACCGTGAACAATGCGATCCTGACGACCATTACCAATCCGAATGACAACCGCTTTGTGCTGAAGGGGAAGTTCACGGAGCTTAACCAGCAAAACGGCAGACAGTTCTTTTCCTACACCCCGATTTACTACAGCACGATGCAGAAAGGGCTGATGATTGATGGCCTGGTGGATATGCTAATGCACGTGGATTTCTGGATGCAGCCGCTGTTTGTGGATACGCAGCCGCTGGTGGTGGGACAAAGCGGTGCGATATTTCTCTATCCGTTGAGGAAGTAGCCCCGCAGCCTGCGGTACTCCCTCTCCCTTGAAGGAGAGGGGATTTTTCATTGCCCGCATTGGCTGGCGGCAAGAAGCCTCAGCCATTCAAAGCACTAGCCCAGCAAATTCTTCACCGTCGTCAAGGACACATTCCCCTGCGCTGCCAGCGCTTTCGCCAGCACGCCGTACTGCGTTCCACCGTTCGCTAACGCGCTTCCCAGCGCCCGCGCCGTCTCTAGCGCTTCGTCCGGGGTATAGGCCGCCGACATATCCTGAATGCGTGCCGACACGCGCTCCTGGTGCTGGTGCAATTTGCTGCGCTCGCGGGTGATTTGCTCCAGCGTTTGCTGCATCTTGCCGCTCGCGCCGGGCGTCCACTGGCTGGCGAGCTGGCCCACCTCATCTTCCCGGCTTGGCTCCGCCACCGGTGCCAGCAGGGTAAAGGCATCCGCCGGGAACTGCTGTCCTTCGCCGCGCACGCTGAAATTCTGGCTCACCCGCGCCCAGCGATCTTCCGCCACCTGAAAACGTACCTGGCCTTCCCCGCCCAGCGTCGCGTGAATGCCGAGCTTACCCAGCCCAACGTTCAGCTGCATCAGCGCCTGACGCGGCGTTGCCTGCGGCGGAATTGCCACGGCGGTAAGCTCGCGCCTGCCGCCGCCAAGGGCAAACACCAGCGTTTCGCCGGACGACGACTCAAGCATTTTCTCCATCCCCGGCAGCGTAAAGTTCACCTGGCTTTTCTGCTGCAGCGTCACGTTGAAATTACGATCGACCGTCCCGCCCGAGAGCGTACCGCGCTGTCGCAGCAGCGCATTCACCGCCTTTGCGCTGTCCGCGCCGCCGCCGCGCGTCGCCTGGTGGCGCAGCATCAGCAGCTGCGTCTCCGTTTCGCTGAGGAAGCTCTCGGCCCGCTGCACGGACGTCAGCTGCTGGTTGAGCTGAACGTTATAGCGCAGCGGGCGCCGGGAAAGCAGCGCCGACTCGGGAAACTGCGGCCCGGCGTGCCGGGCGTTCGCCAGCGCCTCGGAACGCGCAACGGACGTTGCCGCCCCCGGCGATGTTCTGACGGGGGCGGGCGTGGTGGCAAGCGATGTTGTTTTTAACCCAACCTGCATGACGATTACATCATGCTAAAGAGCGAAAGCTGACTGATCATGCTGTACGCTTTGTTGGTGATCTGCACGGAGTTGGTGAACATCTGCAGGTTAATGCTGGTCGTCGCCCAGTCGGTGTCGGACAGATCGCGCACCACCTGATCGTTTGCCATGCTGACGTCCGTGTGCGCGTCGCTCAGCATCGTCAGGCGGTTTTGACGCCCGCCGAGGTCGGTAAAGATGGCAGCGACCTTATCGCGGGACTGGCCAGAAAGCGAAATCATCTCGTTGATATCATCCAGGTAATCGCTCACGGGAATGTCCGGGTCCTGCATTTTATCGCTCAGGGCCTTCAGCTTGTTCAGCATCTCCAGATCGTCGCCGCTGCCGGAAAAGGCCCCCACCACGTGGGTGTTTTCCGTCACGTTCACGCCGTTGGCTACCGTTGTTTCGCGCGAGCCGTTATTGCCCTGATAGATATATTTCCCCTGCGTCTCGTCCCAGACCACCGGCTTGGTGTCGGTTTTGGTGCCGGAGAAGAGGTAACCGCCGCTCTCGTTCTGCGCGTTAATTGACGCGACCAGCGAATCAAGCATCGAGGAAAGCTCGGCCCCGAAGCCGGCCATATCCGCGGTGCTGTGGGTGCCGTTTGCCGCCGCCAGCAGCTTGTCGTTCAGCGACAGCAGCTGGTTGCTCATGGCGGTCACGTGCGCTTCCTGGCTGGAGAGCGCGCCGCTGAGGCCGGTAATGTTGTTTTGATACTGCTTGATCGCCGCCTGCTCGCGGTTAAGCTGGACCAGCCGCGTCGCGGCGACCGGATCGTCGGACGGCACGTTGATCCGCTTCTGGGTAGCCATCTGCTCCATCAGCTTGCTCATCCGGGTGCCGTTAACACCAAGCTGCGCCAGCATGGCATCTGAATTATAAAGACTACTGATTCGCATCGCTCTCTTCCTTAGCGCCGGTTAAAACATGCTTAACAGGTCGCTGAAAATTTGGTTGCCGGTGGAAATCACCTTGACGTTGGCCTGGTAGGACTGCATGTAAATCTGCAGGTTCATGGCCTCTTCATCCTGGTTTACCGCACTGAGGTTATTGCGCTGCTGCTGGGCCTGGTCGTAAACGCCCTGCGCCGCCTCCAGCTCGCTCTGGGATTTTTTACTGGCGATACCGATGTTGGAGATAATCGCCGCCGCGCCCTCGTTCAGGCTCATGTGGCCCATGCCGCCAATATCGACTTTTGTGTTTTTCAGGTCGATCAGCGCCTGCAGGTTGCCGCCGTTCCCCTGCTCGCCGGCGGTGTCGGACAGCGCCAGCTCGTTAGGATCGAGATCGTTAACCTGCAAAATCCCGTTCGGGTTATTGAGATCGAAGCTGAACAGCGGCTTGCCGGGGTTGCCGTTCTTATCAAACCCTTTCGCCAGCTGGTCGTTAAAGAGCGTAGCCACCGCTTCCGCCATGCCCTGCACCGAGGCCTGCATGTCCGCCAGCTCGCCGGTTTCATAATCGTACAGCGCGCCGAGCTGCCCGCCCGTGGACGGGTTCAGGGAGAAGGTGGTGTTGGAAAAGTTCAGGCTTAATACCGGGTTGCCGCTGGCGTCCAGGCTGTTGCTCAGTTCGCCCGCCACGTTACCGCTCACCAGCGGCTGGCCGTTTTTCATCGCCACGGTGTAGCTGCCGTTACTGTCTTCGGTGATCTTCACGTCGGCATAGGTGCTGAGCTGCTTAACCAGCTCGTCGCGCTGGTCGCGCAGCACGTTGCTGTTGCCGCCCGTGGAGTCCATCTCCATGATTTTTTTGTTGTAGTCAGCAATGCCCGCCGTCAGATTGTTGATCTGCCCGACGATGGTGTCGCGCTGGTTCGCCACGGACGTCTTCTGGCCGTTGATGAAGTCATTCATGTTATTAAAGCGCGTCGCCAGGGAGCCGGCCTGGTTCAGCAGCTGCTGGCGGTTGGCTTCGCTTTCCGGCTCTTTGGTCAGAGCGCTGAGGGCGGAAAAAAAATCGTCCAGCCCGGTACCCAGGCTCGTTGAGTCGGTGCCGATGACTTTTTCCAGCGAGCTGAGGTACTGGTTATTAATGCCGTAGTAGTTCGCCTTGCTGTTGCTCTGCCACACCTGGTTCGTCAGGTACTGATCAGAGACGCGGCGAATGCTGTCGACCTGCACGCCCGCGCCCGCCGACATGCCGCCCGCTCCCATGGTGGCAACCGAACTCTGGATAATGCCCTGACGGCTGTAGCCCGGCGTCAGCACGTTGGAGATGTTCATGGAGGTCACGCTCATCCCAAACTGCGCGGCCTGCAAGCCGCTCCAGGCAATATTGAACATATTCATGGTTTACTCCTGCCCGCGACGCATTACCGGCACAACGGGGGTTTTTAATTCCTGTGGATGTTCATCTAAAGCGGCCAAAGGCTGCGCATTCTTAAGCGCGACGCTCTCCTGCGCTCCCAACTGGGCGATAATCATCTGCGCCAGCCCGGTGCTGCGCTGCGACGCCAGCTGGGAGGTGAGCTTATCGTCGTAGAACTCCTGCATCATGCGCTGCTGCTTGCTATCGAACGGGTTATCGTCCACCAGCGCCTGCGACGCTTTGCGCATCTGCTTCATCAGCGAGCGCAGGAACATCGCCTCAAACTGCTCCGCCGCCTGCTCGAGATTTTGCGGCTTCACCTGCCCGGTCACGTCGCCGGGCATGATGCTGGTTCGGGATTGAATCGCGTCTAGCATCGTCACTCCTTAAATCACCACCAGTTCGGCATCCAGCGCACCCGCTTCGTGCAGCGCCTGCAGGATCGCCATCGTGTCGTCCGGGGCGGCGCCCAGGCTGTTGAGCGTGTTGACGATGCTGCGCAGGCTGGTGCCCGCCGAAATCGTCACCATCTGGCCCCGGCCACGGTCGACGTTAACGTCGCTTTCCGGCGTGACCACGGTTTGCCCCTGGCTAAACGCGCCCGGCTGGCTCACGTTGGAAGATTCGCGGATAGTCACGGTCAGGTTGCCGTGGGAGACCGCCGCCGCGCGCACCACCACGCCGTCGCCAATCACCACCGTGCCGGTACGGGCGTTAAACACCACGCGCGGCGGCTGCTTCGCGGTGCTGATTTGCACGTCTTCCAGCATCGACATAAAAGCAACGCGCTCGCCCGCCGACAGCGGGGCGTTAACCACCACGTTGGTGGCACTTTGCGCCGTGGCGGTGCCCGAGCCGAAGGCGTTATTAAGCGCCACCGCCACGCTGTTGGCGGTTTTAAAGCTTGGGCGCTTCAGGTTGAGGATCACCTGCTGGTTCTGCTGGAAATCGGAGGGGATTTCACGCTCGACCGACCCGCCGTTCGGCACGCGGCCCACGGTCGGGGTGTTGATCGTCACGCTCGACCCGCTGTTGCCCTCGGCCTTTACGCCGCCCACCACCACGTTCCCCTGCGCCAGGGCGTAGACTTCGCCGTCGGCTCCGCGCAGCTGGGTCAGCAGCAGCGTGCCGCCGCGCAGGCTCTTGGCATCGCCAATCGACGAGACGGTGACGTCAATCGACTGGCCGCGCGCGTAGCCCGGCGGCAGCGTGGCGCTGATCGCCACCGCGGCCACGTTTTTGACCTTCGGGTCGATTTTGGTCGGCAGCTGCACGCCGAACTGGCGCAGCATGTTGGTCACCGACTGGCTGGTGAATTTCACCTGGTTTTTATCGCCCGTCCCGTCCAGGCCGACGACAAGGCTGTAGCCCACCAGCTGATTTCCGCGCACGCCCTGAATATCCACCACGTTGCCCAGCCGCTCGGCCGCCGCGCCTGCGGTCCACAGCAGCATCAGAAAAAGCATTGCCTTACGCATTACGGACTCCATTAAATCGGGAACAGCGGATGGTTAAAGAAGCGGGTCAGCCATCCTGCGGAGTTGGCATCGCTGAGCGCGCCGCGTCCGGCGTAGGAGATCCGCGCGTTGGCAATGCGCTGCGAAGAGACCGAGTTGTCGCGCTCAATGTCTTCCGCACGCACCAGCCCGGTCACGCGCATGTACTCATCGCCCTGGTTGAGGGTCAGCCATTTTTCGCCGCGGATCGCCAGCACGCCGTTCGGCAACACCTTGTAGACCGCAACGGTGATGGCACCGCGCAGGCTGTTTTGCTGCTGCGAGGTGGCATTACCGTTAAAGTTGCGGCTGCCGTCTATCGAGCCGGAAAGCTTATCCACCGAATGGCCGAAGGCCTCCGGCACGCCGATGGCGACGTCGTTTTTCTTGCCGAAGTTGGTACGCGCCTGCTTGCTCGCCTGCGTGGACTCATCCAGCTTGATGGTCAGAATATCGCCCACGCGGTAGGCGCGGCGATCCTGCGTTAATGACCAGTTGTAGTTGGTGTTGTACAGCCCGCCGCCCTGAACCTGCGTCGGCGGTAAGGAGAAATCTTCTGGCGGCGCGTAGGCCGCGTCGTCTTTATGCACCAGCAGGGCCGGGCTTTCACACCCAGCCAGCAGCAGCGCAAAAAAGCCAATAACTAGCTGCTTTTTCATTTTTCGTTCACTTCACTTCACTTCACGCGTTACATCGACTGCGTGACAAACTTCAGCATGTCATCTGCCGCAGAGACCATTTTGGCGTTCATCTCGTAGGCGCGCTGAACGGTGATCATGTCGACCATCTCTTCAACCACCTGCACGTTAGACCCCTCCAGCGATCCCTGCTCCAGCTGGCCAAAGGCTTCCTCACCGGCCACGCCCTCAACCGCTTCGCCGCTGGCCGCGGTTTCGCGATACAGGTTGCCGCCGATGGCCTCCAGCCCGGCCGGATTGACGAAGTTCACCAGCGTAATTTGCCCCAGCTCGACCGGCTCGGCTTCGCCCGCCACCGTGGCGGTCACGGTGCCGTCTTTGCCAATCTGGATATCCTTCACGTTGTCCGGCAGCTCGATCTGCGGCACCAGCGGCAGGCCCTGCGCGTTGGTCAGCAGGCCGTCCGGGTTTTTCTGGAAGTTACCGGCGCGGGTGTAGGCGATATCGCCGTCGCTGGTTTCTACCTGGAAAAAGCCCTGGCCGGTAATCGCCACGTCCAGCTTCTGCCCGGTGTTTTGAATGTTGCCGGTCGAGAACTCTTTCTGGGTACCGAGGATCTTCACGCCGGTTCCGAACTGAATGCCGGTCGGCGAGGTGTTGTTCTGGTCAAGCTGGCCGCCCGGCGTGCGCTGGTTCTGATAGAACAGATCGGCGAACATCACGCGGTCGCGCTTGAAGCCGGTGGTGTTCACGTTCGCCAGGTTGTTGGAGATCGCGCTCATCTTCGCGTCTTGCGCGGCGAGGCCGGTTTTACTGATCCATAAAGCGGGATTCATCGTTATTCCTTACTCAATCAGGTGTTGCGCAGCAGGCGGTTACCCGCCGTCGCCAGGTCTTCCGCCGCCTTCATCATCTTGATTTGGGCTTCGAACTGGCGGTTAAGCGCAATGCTGGAGACCATTTCGCTGATAGCGGACACGTTGGAGCTTTCGAGATGGCCGGAAACCAGCTCGACCTCTTCCGTCCGCGGGTTCACGTTGGCGCTGGTGACCATAAATCCGGCCGCGTTTTTGCTGAGCTGCGACGCGGGAATGTCCACCAGCTTGATGCGGTCGATGTCTATCGGCGCGGCCACGTTGCCGTCGTCCGGCACGATGGAGATCACGCCGTCGTCGGCGATGCTGATGGACGAAAACGGCGGCAGCACGATCGGACCGTTATCGCCGGAGACCGGCAGGCCGTCGATGGTCAAATCCCCTTCCGGGCCGACCTGCATCTGGCCGTTGCGGGTGTAGACCTCGCGGTTGCCGCTCACCAGCGCAATCAGCCCGCTGCCCTTGATCGCCACGTCGAGATCGCGCCCGGTGTCGCGGGTTGCGCCAGGCGTCAGGTCAACGCCGCCCTGCTGCGGCTGAACCAGGAAGCGGGAGGCGTAGCCCTCCCCCTGAATCTGCTGCGAGATGGCGTTTTCCAGGTCATGACGAAAGCCCTGCGTATTGACGTTTGCCAGGTTATTCGCATGGATTTGCTGCTGGGCGAGGCTACGCGATGCCCCGCTCACGGCGGTATAAATTAAGTGGTCCATTACACCGCCTGGAACAGCGCCGTCATCATGCTGTCGTTGGTGCTGATCACCTTGGTGTTGGCCTGATAGTTACGCTGGGCGGTCATCAGCCCCACCAGCTCTGAGGTCAGGTCAACGTTGGAGCCTTCCAGGGTGTTGGACGTCAGCGCGCCCAGCAGGCCGGAGCCCGGCGTGCCGGTCAGCGGCGAGCCGGAGCTGGCGGTCTCGGTCCAGGTGGTGCCGTTTTGTGACGAAAGGCCGTTCGGGTTAGCAAAGGTCGCCAGAATCACCTGGCCCTGCAGCAGGCGCTGGCCGTTAGAGAAGGTGGCGTAAACGCTGCCGTCCTTATCGATGGTCTGCCCGGTGCGCTCGCCGGAGGCATAGCCGTTGCCGTTGTTTTTGCTGACGGAGAAATCAGAGCCGAACTGGGTGGTGCCCTTATAGTTCAGCTCCAGCTCAATGTTGTCCGCGCCGGGGATGCTAGCATCAAGCTTGACCGTGCCGTTAGGCGTCAGCAGAACGCCCTGCTCGGTGAAGGTCAATTCCTGCGGCGCGGTGCCGACCGGCTTGTCGTCCATGTAGTAGTGCACTTCCCAGGCGTTATCGCCGGTTTTGACGAAATACTGCTTCATGGTGTGCTCGCGGCCCAGCGAGTCATACACCTGGGTGGCGTAGGTGTGGTTGTAGGAGCTATCGTCGGTCGGATCGAACGTGGTCGTCTTCGGCTTATCCTCACTGGCGTTGAGGTTGGCCGTGAAGTCGAGCGAGCTGGTCGCCTTCGCCGGAATCGAGCCGCTGCTGATGGTCAGGTTGCCGACGGTACCGGTCTGGATCACGCCGTTGGCGTCCACCGGGTAGCCCTGCAGGTACATCCCCTGGTTATTGACCAGATTGCCGTGGCTGTCGGTCTGCATATAGCCCGCGCGGGTGTAGGCAGTGGAGCCCGCGCTGTCGCGCATCACGAAAAAGCCTTCGCCGTTAATGGCCAGATCGAGGCTGCTAGCAGAGGAAAAAATGCTTCCGCTTTTGGAAATACTCTGGGCAATGCCGGTAACGCCCACGCCCAGCGGCTGGCCTTCCGCATACAGAGAGGCAAACTCCGCGCGCCCAGACTTGAAGCCCACGGTGCCGGAGTTGGCAATGTTGTTGGAGATCGCGCCCAGCTGTTCGTTGATGGCATTTAAGCCCGAGATGGCAATATCAAAGCTCATAGTGGTTCCTGGTTAACTCATCAATGTTTTTGCGTTGCTGTTGTTCGAAGGCGACTGGCCAAACTGCGTAATCTGGTGATAAGGCACGTCGCCGATGCCCGGAATGTTGAGCACGATCGCGCTGCCGTCCATGGGAATACGCACGTTATTCACCACGCCGCTCACCTCGATCGGCACCGTCGCATCGTCGACGTCGGTGACCACGGTCATCGTGTATTTACCCTCTTTGAGCCCCAGCTCTTCCGGGTTAATCGTGAAGTTCACGTCGCCGGCTTCCTGCTTGCCCAGCTCAATTTTGGTTTCGGTTCCGTTCTCATCCTTCAGGATGACGGTCACCGTGTTGGCGGCATGTTCCAGGTTCAGGCGACCGTCCACGCTGGTACTGCCGTCGCTCTGGAGGGTGTCGGTTTTGACCATCACCTTCTGGCCCACCAGGTTGCCCGTCGACAGGGTTTGCAGGTTGTCCATCAGCACGCCGATGTTCTGCATCCCGACCATCATGTTTTCCATCGACTGCACCTGCGTCAGCTGCGCAAGCTGGCTGACGTATTCGGTACCGTCGGTAGGGTTAAGCGGGTCCTGGTTCTGGATTTGTGCCACCAGCAGCTGCATAAACAGGTTGTTCATCCCTGCAGCGGTATTGTCGTTCGCGGATACAGTACCGTCCCGGGTGGTGGTGGTATCGCCGGACTGGGTGGAAACGCCATTCACGCTCATCTATTACGCCTCGCCAAGCCGCAGCAGGCTCTGCTGCATGCTTTTCACATTGTTAAGAACATCGACGTTGGTTTCGAAGTTACGCGACGCCGACATCATGTCCGCCATCTCCTCCACCACGTTGATATCGGGATACCAGACGTAGCCGTCCGGGTTCGCCATCGGGTGGTGCGGCTCGTAGCGCTGCACCGCATTTCCCGACGCCACCACGTCCAGCACCTGCACGCGGGCACCGGAGATCGCGTCGCGGTTAGTCAACTCGTCGTTCTGGTAAACCGCCGCAAACACCGGGCGGCGCGCTTTATACACATTGTCCTCGTCCACCGCCGGCGTTTCGGCGTTGGCGAGGTTACTGGCGATGGTGTTCAGCCGGACGGTTTGCGCCGTCATCGCCGAACCCGACACGCGGTAAATATCGCTAAAAGCCATTCTTTGCTACCTGTTTCAATTACTTACCTTCAATTGCCTTTTTCAGACCGGTGAATTTCATATTTAAAAACGCCAGGCTCATCTGATAGTCCTGCACGTTTTTTGAAAACTCGGCCTGCTCCACGTCCAGCGCAACGGTGTTGCCGTCCGAGGAGGGTTGATACGGCACGCGGTACATCTCCTGCGGCGCGGAGCCGGGAAAGAAATCGCGCTGCGAGCGTTGCATCTCTGCGGCAAAATCAATATCTTTAGCCTGGAAGTTGGGGGTATCGACGTTAGCCAGATTTGCTGAAAGCAGTTCCGCCCTGGAAAGTCGAAGTGCTACAGCCTGCGGATGAACGCCCAATGCCTTGTCAAAAGTAATACTCACAACTCACTCCTTTCTTTGGTGGACACCTGCAAGAGTCCATGTTGCTGCAACCTATTAAGCAACTATCGTGCCAGGTTTATAACACCATGAATTTAATAGACTTATCTGTTACAACAGGCGCATGCAGGAAACCTTTTTTCCGCTGGTCTGTTCCGGCGGCAATGCTGTGCCTGTTCGCACTTCCGGCGGCGGCGCAGCCTCAGGCCACCACCGCGCGTAAGCAGGTTTACGCCCGCGTGCAGCAGCAGGCCGCAGACGCCATTCGCCAGGAGGCCCAGCGCAGCCGCTGGGAGGATTACCAGGCGAAGCTGAACCTGTTTATCCCGTCTGAAATTTCGCAATACGCCCCCTGCCCCACGCCGCTTGCCGTAAGCATGCCCGGCGGCGAGCATCTCGACCTGCGCCGCCTGCGCTTTGACGTGCGCTGCGAAGCCGGCAGCGGCTGGGACGTGGCGGTTACGGTAAAACCGGATATCTACCTGCAGGTGCTGATGCCGACGCGCACGCTGGAGCGCGGCCACGTGCTGGCGGCGTCCGACCTCACGCGCAAAAAATTCAACATCAGCAACCTGCGCAGCGGCTATATCACCCGGCCGGATGACGCGGTGGGCCTGACGCTCAAGCGCCGCGTGCGCGAGATGCAGCCCCTGAGCCAGAGCCAGCTGGATTCCCCGGTGATGGTGGAGCGCGGACAGCGCGTGCTGATGATTGCCGACCAGGACGGCGTGGAGGCGCGCACCATGGGGATCGCCGCCAAAAAAGGCCGCAAGGGCGAAATGATCAAGGTGAAAAACGAGAGCAGCGAGCGGGAAGTCACCGCGATGGTGATCGACATGGGCGTGGTCAGAACCGGCTTTGCGGCAGCAAAATAAAAAAGTGCCGCCGCGCTTAAGTTTTTCCGCCATTGCGCCGCTTTACCCAGGTAAGGCGCCGGGAAACGATCTTTCCGCTCTGGCGAAAACGACGAATAACAATCCGTAGATGGAGTAATGCGATGAAAGTGACATCCACCCAGTACGCAATGACGAGTGCGATCAACCAGGCCAGCAGCACGGCCACGACCCGCGCGTCCGGCACTGACGAGATGAAAACAGCCAAAACCGCAGCCATCGATCCCGTGCTTGGCGATGCGCAGACCCAGCTGGCAGCTCTGCCAGAGGTGGATATGGCGCGCGTGGCCAGCATGAAAGACGCCATTGCGAGCGGAAAAATCAGCATCGACGTTGATTCGCTGGCAGGCGCGATTGAGAAATATTATCAGAGGTAACAATGAGTAACGCCGCACAGTGCGTAAAAACCCTGGTGCAGGGCATGGTAGAAGACCGTGAAACCTACGGCAGCCTGAAAGCCCTGCTTTCCAACCAGCGTCAGTGGCTTATCGCACGCGATACGGCAAAGCTGGAGGCGCTCAACCCGCAGCTTATCGCCTGCTACGAGCGCCTTTCACACAACAGCAGGCAGCGCTACCAGCTCCTGACTCAGCTGGGCATTCCGGTCGGCACGCCGGGCCTGCGCACGCTGTTCTCCCGTCTTCCCGCCACGCATCAGCACCAGCTCAACGGCCTCTGGGACGCGCTTGAGCAGGTCGCCGCCGAGTGTAAAGCGCTCAACGATAGCAACATCGCCGTGCTCTCAATGCAGCAGGAGATCCTGCAAAACCTGCTGAACATCAGCGAGCCGGAAAACTGGCTCTATGAGCAGGGCTAATCGGCTGCGCCATAGCGGAAAGCTCACGCCACTCCCCCCGCTGTGAGGTCGTTACACCCCGTTCTCCATTGTTAAAATATTGATTCGTAACAGCCTCGTGCGCTGTACCGGGAATATAAGAATATGTCGTTAACCAGCAATCCTGAAACTCGCTGCATCGGTTTCCTGATGGAAACTGCTTTTCACTATGATGTCTACGCCAATATTATTTCCGCCCTTTTGGATAAAGGTATTCCCTGTGACATCATCATTAATGACGTCATTGAAGCTGAATTTGTTAATAACATGGTCAGCTTCCTGGGAACGATCAATGTTCCCGGGCTACGCTTTATGCTGTTATCGGCGGTGCTGAAAAGCGCAAAGGTGTATGACTGCCTTGTATCGCCTTATTACCTTTCCTATGTCGAGAAAATTGCACGTAAGCATGTTCGCACGGTGTATGGCCTGGCCAAAAATGAGTGGAATCATGCAGCCTGGAACGCCAAATACGATCTTATTTTGTGCTATAGCCACTACACTGAAAAATCGCTGAATTTAGCCGATCGGGTTAAAGTTATTGGTAACCCTCGCTTTGATGACTGGCATAAAAAAAGATATCCGCAGGCATTGCCATCCCATATTTCCCCCCATCCTTCAAAGCCAACGTTGCTGTATGCCCCTACGTATGGCGAGCTAAGCTCATTACCCCACTGGGCGGAGAAACTCGTGCGGTTAAGCAACGAATACACCCTAATTTGTAAGCTTCACCACGGTACGTTGTACAAAAAAGAAGAACGACAGAGCCTTAAAACGGCGAAACGCTTCCTGAAGAACATTGTTGAGGACAATACGTCCGTTTTTGCCCTGCTGGAACGCGCAGACTATGTTATCAGCGATAACAGCGGCTTTATATTTGATGCTATCAATGCGGATAAGAAAGTCATTTTGCTTCGCTGGGAGGGAATGGATGAGCTGCTGGTGGGCAATAAATCCTTTAGCAACCCTGAAAGCCCCGAACAGCAGGTTCGAAAATTGCTGCCAGACGCTCGCGACATGGCTGACTTACGGTATTTCCTCTCTGAGGACTATCCATGGGATAAAAATGCCGCAGCGGTAGAATATATCAAAACGGAATACTGTGATGCATTCAATGACGGAAACGCGGGCCTGCGCGCCGCGGAGATTATCGATGAAGCAACCGCAGGATATCGCGGCGAATCCTCATAACGGAAAACATGAATGAAAACAATTATCACATTTGGCACGTTTGATGTTTTCCATATTGGTCATCTCAATATTTTACAGCGAGCAAAAGCATTGGGGGATAGGCTTATTGTCGGTATATCCTCGGATCAACTGAATTTGCATAAAAAGGCTCGACTCCCGGTCTATCAGCAGCAGGAGCGAATGCGCATTATCCAGGAATTGAAGTGTGTTGATGACGTATTTCTGGAGGAATCGCTTGAGTTAAAGGCGCAATATATCAGGCAGTTCAATGCGCAAACGCTGGTGATGGGCGATGACTGGAAAGGAAAATTTGATCATCTCTCATCACTGTGTGAGGTGGTCTATCTCTCACGAACGCCAACGATCTCCACCACGTCGATCATCGAAACGATTAAGCAACAGTAATGGCCTGCCTTACCGTTCTAAAAGTATTTATAGACAGAATAAGCTGAAGATAATACGTCGTGAAAATTAGAATTTTTATCGAAACCACGCAGTCTAACTTTTGCCATCAGGTTGCAAACTGCCTTCACTCAGCTGACGCAGAAGAGTGGGAAAGTATTTTTGTTTTAAAACATAAAAATATTAATACGCAAGCTATTCCCTCCTGCCGCATTTCCGAGATAGCCTATAAGGATGGCGATCTTAACGATACGCTGATCTCTTTAGCCAATACGCTTAACCATCATGACGTTGAAACCCTTGAAGTCCATGTCGAGGCGAGCACGGCCAGTCTTGCCCTGGTAATTTTTTCAACCTTCTTCAAACGCAACATTCATATCATTAAACCCCACATTTACGAAACAAGCATCAGAGACTACGCATTAAGAGCTGCATCCGATAGCAACACCGCGCTGCGAAAGAAACTGAGTGAAGCGGTTATCGGCAATAAGGGGTTCACGGGAAATAGCGCAGAATTAATGCGCTGCGGCTATTTATGGCATCACTTTCTTGACGCGGCTTACTACATCAAGAAACGCGACCCAGCTGCCCGGGATTTGCCGATAAAAACTATCCCTGCGCTTTCAGATGAGCAGAAACGGCGTTTTCTGGCGATTTTCCGCATCCCCGAAACGATGTTCGCTACGGTAAAAGAGATGTTCGCGCAGGAGAATGTGTACTATTGTTCGCGCATAGCGCCGCGTCACCCGATGACGGCAGAGGTTCATAGAAAAGCCCTTCACGAGCTGCTACTCAAAATTCGCAATCGACGCGGCGAAAGTTCCCTGTTTTTATTATCGCACCAGGATAATGACGCCGCGCTTTTACAGCCAGCCTGTGACTATTTTCATCAACTTCCCACCTGTCTGTCACCTTCAGCCCTGCAATGGCTAGGCATTCATCCTAAAAATATTATCTCAACGCTTGATGACGATCTGTCAGTGCTGGATAACCCAGGCGAACGCCATCTCATTTCCACGAAGGAAGAAGATGAATTACCCATTCCAGAAGAGGCGTTAACCACAACGTTCAATCTGCCGCACGAAAACATTCACTTTACGCATGAAATCGAAAGATGGCATCGTGAAGGGAATGCCAAAAGGATATTTTATTCATCGGCATCGATGGGGGATATTGTGTATGGCCTGGGGGCTATAAACGCGCTAAGAAAACGCTTCCCTGAGGATAAATTTGTTTTTGTCACTCACAAACTTTATCGCGATTTAATAGACAACAGCCCTTCTGGGGTGGAGCATTGGGATATCCATGCCTTAACGCCGGAGCAATACTTTGAAATCGAAGTGGCTAACCGGTTCTCGCTGCTGCATTTCTTCGAAAGATGGCAACAAATTGTCGCAGCGTGCCATATGACTGATGCATTTATCAGTGAGGTCACCCGCGACGCGCTGGATACCGATAAAGGCGCGTTACTTGATTTTGACGCCATTGATAAAGCGCCTGTCGAAAAATTCATGCGCGATAACCATATCACCAGCGGCAAGGTTGCTCTGCTACATCCTAATCTTGGCGCACCAAACAGAACATGGACAAAGCAGCATTGGCAAAAGCTGGCGGAACGTTTTGTCTCTGCTGGATGGCAGGTTATATTTATTGGAAGCGATAAAAACAAGTATCAAAGCAGGAAAACGATGCCCCTTGAAATACCGGGCACATTCAATGCGATCAACGCCTTTTCCATTACCCAAACCATTTACCTGATGAGCCTTTGTCAGCTTCTGGTTGCCTGTGATTCAGGCCCGGTCGCACTCGCTGGCTATACGGATATTGCAATATCCGCCCTCTATTCGATTATCCCCTCACAGTACCGTCTGCCCTACAGGCATACTGTTTTAGGCTGGAATGCGCAGGGTATAAATGTGGGCTGCCAGTATGGCCAGTGCGGACATCTGATTATGAATGAAAAGTTCTTTAAGCAAACGCTGCATAAAAAATGGGCCCTCCCAAACGGGCAACAGTTTGCAGAGTGGTGCCCAAACGGCAAAAAATACGCCTGTTTAAGCCATTTCTCCGATGCTGACTGGTGGGCTCATATTGAAGAATTTATCAATTCTGATGATTTTATAATGAATACGCCTTCATTCTGATGCGCGAGCACGGTGACAAAAAAGGCGGCAAACGCCGCCTTTTTTTAAATTAACGATAGCCCGTGCAGCAGCACGTAATCTGCCGTATGTTTCGCGTCTTCCGCCTGTGGCTGCTGAGCTTGCCAACTGCTCCACGCGCTAAACAGGACGATAAACACCTCCTCCGTTAGCGACTGATTATCCTCCAGCCACATCGCGCTCAGCATTTTCAACTGGAAAAACTGACGGGTAAGCGACATCAGGGCTTCACCGTAGTTGTCGGCGCTGTTCCCCGGTACTCCCTCTCCGTACAGACGATAAATCAGCGCGTTACGCAGGATCCAGGGCTTCTCCTCCAGCAGAGGAAGTGGCTTTTGCTCCAGCTCGCGCAGGCGCTCCTGCAGACGAGCCGGTTCCATTACCGCCAGCTCGCTGAGCTTCAGCATGAACATCATCTTCTGCATCGGTGGAAGATTCAGATTCAGGCGCATCGCGCCCATCTCGCCCAGCGCCTCAACTCGGTTGACCTCAATCGGCGGCAGCAGGGCGAGCTGCTCGCTTAACACGCCCGCCTCCGCCAGCTGCGCCAGCTGCTCGCCCATGTCGTTCAGGTTCTGCGGATCGCGCTGGTTCTCCTCCACGTAGCGCTGCGCTTTGCTGAGCAGCACGCCGATGGCGTACAGGCTGCTCTCCAGCGCGAGCGCCGGATGCACGGCCATATTGATACACTGCTGGTTTAAGGCTTCGTCCCAGGGGTTCTGCTCGTGGCCGTCGGATTCGATCTCACCGGCATGCAGCATAAACGCGTCCGGGTTGAGGAGGATTTCACGCGCGGCGCTTTCACAGGCCGCGTTAAGGCTCTCGCGCTGCTGGTTGCCCAGCGTGATGCGCGTCTTCGGCCACTCGCCGGACGCGGCCTGGCAGGCCGGACAGCTACATGCCTCCTGCCGCGCGTTAAACCGAATCACGTATTCAGGTTGGTAGTGTTCTATCAGTTCCATACATGCTGCTCCAGCCGCGGCAGTGGCGGCGATACTCATTGAAAGTTTTTGCGAAAAAACCAGTGGGTAAAGTCGATAACGTCGCCGCTTGCGGGATCTTTTATCTCGGGTAAAAAAGCGAAGCTGGGCTGTAGACCCAGCCAGCAGTGGGCCTGCATCAGCAGCGGCCAGCAGGCGTCCAGGCCCGCCCCCTGCTGATGTGCCTGCCGATAAACGTCAAGCAGCGTGGGGATATAGTCGCCCTTCACCGCATAGGCGCATCCGCAGCCTCCCTTCAGCACGCGCGCCACGCCGGGCAGGGCCTTCAGCGCGGAAATGTTGTCGTAACGCCCGCCGAGCACCACCGCCTGCCAGTCGATGTGGGGCAGGCGCTCAAGCAGGCGGTTCACCGTTTTGAGGGAGTGCTCTTTGCGCACGTATTTCACCGCCGCATCAATCAGCACCACGCTGTGCCACTGCTCGCGCTGCGCCTGTTCCAGCACCGCACAGTGCGTCTCCAGCTCGCCGTGGTCAGGAGTGCGGGCAAAGGGCACCAGCTGCGCGTCGCCTAACCCCAGCGAAGCGAGGCTCTGCCGCTGGGCTTCCAGCATCTCTGGCCGTTCGGGATCGTAGATCACCGCCACCTTGCCAAACGCCTGCCAGTCCACGGCGGCGCTGAGCGGCGCGGAGCTTAGGCGGCGGTAGTGGCTCAGCAGGTTGCGGTCGGTGACAAAATCCTCCAGCGTCAGATCAACGGGCGTGCAGGAGCCGAGCACAAAATCTTTGTCGTAGGTATTGGCGCTGTGCGAGATGCACAGAATGGCCTCCCGCGGATCGATCTGCTGCACCGGCGCGGTGAAGTTGTTGAGAAACGCCTGCTCTTCCGCCAGCGTGGCGGTGTCATCATAGCGGTGGTTTTTCAGGAAGTTGCGGTGATAGCCAAACGTGCCGTTCAGCGCGTGGCGCTCCCCAAACGCGTGGGTGCGGTAAATCTTGTCGAGGTGGCTGTACCAGATGTAGATGGTGTCGCTGCCGGAAAACAGCGCGTTGTTGCGCTGCATCGCCGCCACCTGCATGCTGATTTTGTTCGGCGGATAGTAGTCGTCATCGTCGAAGCAGATGATGTACTCGCCCTTCGCCATCTCGTTAAGCATGTTGCGCTTTTTACCCAGATCGAGCCGCTCCGGGCTGTGAACGTAGCGCACGGTGCACACCGCAGGGTCCACCATCATGGCGATCAGGTCTTCGTTGCTCTGCGCCGAGTCATCCAGAATAATCAGCTCGCGCCTGTCGGCCGGGTAGTCCTGATACTGGAAGATGTAGAGCAGATAGGGCAAAAACGCCCGGCGGTTCCAGGTGGGGCAAACCACGCTCACGAACGGGGTGCCGTAGGTTTTTTTCTGCTGCTGGCGTTTTAGCAGCGTCTGCATCAGATTGCTCATACTATCGCTGTCGCTGTGCCTGTTGTTGACGCAGCCAGCACTGTGCCGATACCGCGTCGGTGGTTTTTTGATCGCGTCGCTCCTGCTCAAGGCGCTGGGCTTCCCGGCGCGAGGCCAGCACCAGCTCCAGGCTTTTCTCCCGGCGGGACTCCGCCAGCAGGTTGCCCTGCAGCTTCTGCGCCTCCACGTTCGCCAGCGCCTGCTCCTGCTTTTGCCAGTCGATCACGCGCTGAATGTGGCGCTTGTAGACGGACTGGTTGCAGAGCATGGTCGCGCCGCCCTGCAGCTCCTGCACGGTGTTGTTGGCCAGGTTCGACAGGGCGTGAATGTTCTTTTCCAGCCGCTGGCACAGCTGCTGCTGCGTGGCCAGCCGGGCGCTGAGATCCTGCACCGCGCGGTTACGCAGCAGGTGCAGCTGTTCAAGCGTGTTAATCAGTTTGCTCATCGGAAATTATCCTGCCTGCGCCAGCGCGTTCAGGTCGGCAATGGTTTTCTCCAGCGGTGCGGCATCCTGAACCTCCTGCTGCAGAAAATGGGTAATGGCCGGGGCGAGGTTGACCGCTTTGTCGGCCAGCGGGTCGGCCCCCGCCACGTAGCCGCCGAGCGGAATCAGCGGCTTAATGCTTTGATATTCAGCGTAAAGCTGCTTTAGCGTGCGCGCGGCGCGCTGATGCGCCTGCTGCGTCACCTGGCTCATGCAGCGGCTGATGGACTGGCCAATATCGATTGCCGGATAGTGCCCGGCCTCCGCCAGGTGGCGCGACAGCACGATGTGGCCATCGAGCACGGCGCGCGTGCAGTCGACGATCGGGTCCTGCTGATCGTCACCCTCCGCCAGCACCGTATAAATGGCGGTCATCGAGCCGTAGCTTTCGCTGTTGCCCGCGCTCTCCACCAGCTTCGGGATCAGGCCAAACGCCGACGGCGGATAGCCTTTGGTGGCAGGAGGTTCGCCCAGCGAGAGGGCGATTTCGCGCTGCGCCATGGCGTAGCGCGTCAGGGAATCCACCAGCAGCAGCACGTCTTTGCCTTTATCGCGGTAGTAGCTGGCGATGGTATGGCACAGCTCGGTGGCCTTGATGCGCATCAGCGGCGACTCGTCCGCCGGCGCGGCGACAATCACCGACTTGCGCCGCCCCGCTTCGCCCAGCGAGTGTTCAATAAACTCTTTTACCTCGCGCCCGCGCTCGCCGATCAGCCCCACGACCACCACCTCCGCCTGGGTGTAGCGGGTGATCATGCCGAGCAGCACGCTTTTCCCCACGCCGCTGCCCGCCATCAGCCCGACGCGCTGGCCTTTGCCGATGGTCAGCAGGCCGTTAATCGCCCGCACGCCCACGTCGAGCGGCGCATCAACCGGCTGGCGCCTTAGCGGATGCACCTGCGGCAGCTGCTGCGGCAGCACGGTGTCGCCGGTCAGCTTGCCTTTATCATCAATCGGCTCGCCGAGGCCGTTGACCACGCGGCCCAGCCACTGGTCGCCAATCAGCACGCCGTGCTGTTTGTCCATGGGATAAACGCGCGCGCCCGCCATCAGTCCGGCAGGCTGTTTGAAGGGCATCAGGAAGGTCACTTCGCGATCAAAGCCGACGACCTGCGCCTCAATCAGCTCGCCGTCCGCACCTTCAACCTGGCACAGCTGGCCCACGGCGAGGCGGCAGCCGACGCACTCCAGCAAAATACCCGCCACGCGCACCAGCCTTCCGGCCACGCGGGCGAGGTTGATGTTCTCCAGCGAGCGTAAAACCTGCTCGAAGTCGTGATCACTCATCGTGCGATTCCGGCAGCAGGTTCGCCTTCAGGGCGTCCATGCACTGGTCGAGGCGGTGCTGGCAGCCCACGTCCATTTCGGTGGTATTGGTGATCACCCGGCACTCGCCCGGCGCCAGGTCCGGGTCGGCGGTCAACCCCCAGTGCGCCACTTTCTCCGGTTCGGCCTCGCTGATGCGGCGGTGTTCCTCGCTGTTCAGCATGACTTTCACCTGCTCCGGCTGCTGCGGCAGCGCGGCCAGCGCCTCTTCCACCAGGGTGAGGATTTGCGTGGGATGGAGCGTCAGCTCGCAGCGGATCACCTGACGGGTCACTTTTTCCACCAGCTGCAAAAGCTCTTCGCGGCGGCGCTGTTCATAGTTGGCCATGAACGTTTCCATCGACGCGATGATGCTGTCCAGGGGGTGCGCGGCCTCAAGAAACTGCTGGCGCGCCTGGGTTTTGCCCTCGGAGCGGCCCTTGCGCACGCCCTCTTCAAACCCCAGCCGCAGCCCTTCCTGATAACCCTCTTCTTTGCCCTCTTCCATGCCCTGGGCAAAGCCGCGGTTCAGCCCTTCCTGAAAGCCCTGCTGCAGCTGCGACTGCAGCGCGGCATCGTCCAGCGCCTGGCGCGCGTCGTCGATGAGGTTTTGCACCGGGCGACGCTTGCGCAGCGGCGGGAATTTATGCAGGCGCGGTTTTACCACCGCCTGGCGGCTGGGGGTCAGGGCGCTCAGCGGTAAGCTCTGTTTTTTGTACATGGGTTACTCCATGGTTTGCTCGGTGAACAGCTGAACCTGAATCTCGCCCTCTTCCGCCAGCTGGCGCACCGTCGCCATGATCTCTTTACGTACATGCTCGATGCGGCTCACCGGCACCGGCCCCAGGCGGGTGGTGGTGGATTGCAGCAACGTCACCTGACGCTTCGGCATGACGTTGAAAATGGCCTGACGCAGCACCGGCTCGGTGCCCTTGAGCGCAATCGCCCACTCTTCGATAGAAATCTCTTCCATCAGGCGCTGCAGGGTCGCCGGGGTCTGGCGGCTGAGGATGAAGAACTCGTACATCTCCTCTTCCAGCTCGTCCACCACCTCGGCATCGCGCTCGCGGAGCTGGTTGAGCAGCTGCTGCTGGTTACTCGAAATGCGGTTAACAATGTTGGCCGCGTGCTTGATGCCGACCACTTTTGAACCGTGCTCGGACAGTACCGACACGCCGCGCTCGATCAGGCGGTCCAGCTCGTTGATGACGTCGCGGTTGACGTCGTCCAGCCGGGCGATGCGCCAGACGATTTCATCCTGCCGCTCCTGCGGCAGGGCGCTGAGCACCCCCGCCGCCACGTCCGGCGGCAGAAACGCGAGGAACACCGCCTGCAGCTGCAGGTGCTCTTGCTCAATTAGCGCCGCAAGCTGCGGGATATCAACCCACTGCAGCCGCGCCATGCGGTGGCGGATTTCATCGCCGTAGATACCGTTGATCACGCTGCCGGCAATTTCACCGCCCAGCGCCTTCTCAAGAATGCCGCGCAGGTAGCTGCGCGACGCGCCGTTGATGCCGCTCTGCTCGCGGTAATCGTCAAAAAAATTGTTCATGGCGTGGCGAGCCTGGTCGACCTTCACGCCGTGCAGACGCGCCATGGTGTCGCTCAGCAGGATCACCTCGTCGCGGTTCATCTTCTGCATCACCTTAGCCGCAGCCTCTTCGCCCACGCTGAGCAACAAAATGGCGGCCTGCTCCAGCCGGCTGCGCCCCGTCGCGGTGCTGCCCTTACTGCTGCTGCTTGTTATCAGTTCGCTCATTGCTGTTGATCCATTGTTTCAAGACTTCTGCCATACGTTCAGTTTCGTTTTCCGCCAGCATCTGCAGGTACTCCACCTTGGCTTCAAGGCCAGAGCTTTGCGGCGGCAGTTCCGTATCCTGGTTGAATGCCGGGCCCGGCAGCCCCGTCAGGCCAGATTCCGTGGTGACCATGCTGTTCTCAATCGCCTCGCTCTGCGCACCGCCCTCGATTGCCGCCCGCTCGGCCGGTTCACGACGCCCGTAGCGCTGGGCCAGCGGGCGCAGGCCAAATAGCAGGGTGAGCAGGATCAGCATGCCAATGCCGCCGTTTTGCCCCCAGTACTGGATGTTCGGGTCCTGCCACCATTTCAGCTCCGGGAGGCCGTCCGGCGTTCTGTCGATAAAGGCCAGCCTGTCCAGCGTCAGGGAGTCGCCGCGCGCTTTTTCAATGCCTGCGGCATCCTCAACCAGCTTCGTTAGCGCGGTGAGCTGTTCCGGCGTCATGTTGGCAAGCGGCGCGGCCGCCTGGTTGAGCGCCACCGCCACGCGCAGCTTTTCCAGCTTGTAGCCGGGGTGGCGGATGTGGCGAATATCGCGGTCAAACGCGTATTTGCGCTGCTCCTGGCTGCGGTTCGAAAGGGAGCTGGGATTGCTGGTCTGCGTCTGGGTTTGCGCCGTCTGCTGATTGGCTGCCATCGGCGGCGTCACGGCGGTCGGCTGATTGACCGGGCGGTTGCTGAGCGAGCCGGGTATCCCCAGCGCCAGCTCGTTGGTGGTGTTTTCGCGAGAGATATTTTCGTCGCTGATCTGCGGCTCTTTGCCCAGACGCTCCTGCGTCTCTTCCACGCTGCTCATGTCGACGGTTGGCGTCACGCTGATGCGGAAGTTCTCGCTGCCGAACAGCGGTGCGAGCAGCCCGGCGATGTTGTTGGTGGTTTCATTTTTGATGCGGTCGATGACGTCGCGGCTCTGGCGAATGCTCGCCATGCTGGTGCCGCCCTGCTGGGCATTTTCCGACAGCAGCGTGCCGGCTTGGTCCACCACGCGCACGCTGGCGGGCTGCATGCCCGGCACGCTGCCCGCCACGAGCTGGACGATCGCCGCCACCTGCTGCTCGTCCAGGTGCTTGCCGTAGCGCAGCTGCAGCATCACCGACGCGCTGCTCTGCGGCTTGTTGGTCATCACGAACGAGCTGGACTCGCTCAGCCCCAGATGCACGCGCGCGTTTTCAACCGGATCCAGCGCCATGATGCTGCGCGCCAGCTCGCCTTCCAGGCTGCGCTTGTAGCGCACGTTCTGAACAAACTGGCTGCTGCCGAGCATCTCTTCTTTATCCATCAGCTCGTAGCCGTCCGGCATCACGGCGGTAATGCCTTTCGCCGCCAGCGCCATGCGCGCGCGCGGGAGCTTGTCCTCCGGGATCAGAATCTGGCCGTTGTCGGGGTTAATGCGGTAGGCGATAGATTCCGCCCCCAGCACTTCAACCACCTGCGCGACGGGCAGCTTTTCCTGGCTGCCGTACAGCGCCACGTAGCCCTGATTGCTGCGCCACAGGGAAAACACGATTGCCGCAACCAGCGCCACGCCGCCCGCGGCCATCAGCCACTGCGGTTTAATGCGCCCGGTCGGGACGGGTAAGGCAGAAAATCTTTCTTTTAACTTAGTCAGCACGGGAAAACCTTACAGCGGAGTATTCATCACTTCGTCTAGCGCAGTGGTGAGCTTGTTACGGACCTGCATCATGGCGGAGAAGGCGACGCTGGCTTTTTGCGATTCAATCATCGCCCCGGCCAGATCGTCGCTTTGCCCAAGCTCAATCGCCTTTTGCTTCGCCCCCGCGGAATGCTGCAAGGCGTCGACGTTGTCGATGGCGTTGTTCAGAACCTGCGAAAAAGAGAGGTCGCGCGCGCCGGTGACGCCGGAAAGGGAAGCGCCCGGCGCGATGAACCCCGCGCTGCCGGTTGAGCCTGAGGCGGCCACGGCGGCGGCGTTGCGCATTCTGTCCAGCATCGCCTGCTGGCTGGCGTGCAGGCCGATAGCGGTAATTTTGTCCATAGTGTTAGTCTCGGGCGCCCGTTATGAGTAGCATTCGATATCGATACCTTCTTCGCGCATGGAGGCGAGCCGGTAGCGCAGCGCGCGGGGCGTAATCCCTAAAAACGCGGCGGTTTTAGATTTATTGCCGTTATGGCGCTTCAGCAGTTCGATGATGTATTGATATTCCGCCATTCGGCCATGCAGCTTGACGTTGCTGATGGCCGCTGGCGCAGCCTGCTGCTCGCGGTAGGCGGGCATCACGTCAACGCCGTCTAAGGTTGCGAGCGGCGCGAGCGTCGGCAGGCCAAAGTCATTGGCGGTGATCTCTTCGCCGTTGCTCAGGATCATCCCGCGTTGGATCACGTTCTCCAGCTCGCGCACGTTGCCCGGCCAGTCATAGGTCAGCAGCGCGTGTCGCGCCTCTTCGCTCAGACGAACGTTGCCCTTGTGGAACGCTTTATATTTGGCGATAAACCGCATTGCCATCGGAATAATATCCAGACGGCGCTCGCGCAGCGGTTTGATATGAATCGGCACGACCGAAATACGGTAGAACAGATCCTGGCGAAAACGACCTTCGGCAATTTCCTGCTGCAAATCTTTATTGGTGGACGCCACCAGGCGAATATCCAGCGGGATTTTTTTATGGCTGCCGAGGCGCTCAACCTCCTGCTCCTGCAACACGCGCAGTAATTTCGCCTGCAGCGCCAGCGGCATATCGCCAATTTCATCCAGCAGTAACGTACCGCCGTTTGCCTGTTCAAATTTACCGGCAACGCTTGTCACCGCGCCGGTAAATGCACCCTTTTCGTAGCCGAATAAAATGGCTTCGAGCATGCTTTCAGGAATAGCGGCGCAGTTAACGCCAACGTAAGGCGCATCGGCTCCGAGGGCGTTTTCATGAATGTAGCGGGAAACACACTCTTTCCCTGTACCCGTTTCGCCCGTAATGAGTACCGACACATTATATTTCGCAACACGACGTGCTAATGAAAATACATTTATGCTTTCAGGCGCGCTGGCAATAAATCCATTTTCATTACGGGCTTCATGTTCAATAACAATACTCATAACAACTCACCAACATTTAAGCTAATTGTTAACTCAGGGCGCATACATGCCTTATGCGCCATTTACGGCACATAGCTAAGGGCGTGTATTCGAATAGAGATAATATGAATTAATCCGGTATTTTCAACGCCGGAGACTCATGACTGACGCGCAGTATAACGCCCCGTTAGGAATTGTCTTGTTTTTAATGGGTATTAAAACTTTAATCTATAAATATCATGCAGTTACAGAAATAATTAATGCATATTAATTGGCCTGAAATAACGAATTAATAATGGAAGGCATCTTGATTATGAAAGCCTATCAGCGTCTAATGCCTATCCCTAATAAAGGCTCTCTGTAATCAGCCTTTACAGGAAAAGAGACCGACTCACTGATAAAGCGACACGGTCACCAAAAACTTAAATATTTATTATGCCGATAAGCTATTTTACGCTTAGGGCGTGTGTGATCCGGAAGACCTATGCCAGCAGCTCCTCAGAGAATCAGAATCTACCAACGTCAGGCGCTCCCCGATATGGTAAAACTCGACGTGAGCAAGCTTGGGCGTCCGTGGCATAAACTGCCGAAAATGATGAACGACAGTTTTGATATTTTCGACGCGCGCTTAAGTATTTATTTTCTTAAAAAGCTGCGCGTTAACGTGGCGCTAAAATCGATGACCTATGCCATCGATAAACATTATAAAAACACCCAAATATTTGCCACACCGTTAGGTTCGATTGCTTTTAATATTGAACGAACGTTGTTATTACAAATTCTTCACGATTATTACGGACTGGGAAAAGAGAGCCGCAATAAATCGCTGGATATCGATCAGCCCGTGACCAAAACGGAAGACCGCTTAAAAAATAAAATCGGTCTGGACCTGACCCGGCTGTTAATCGATAAAGAGATCTTCGGCGAAGAGTTTGACGTTAAAAGCGATAACACCACGGTGATCAACCAGTGGTCCTGGTGCGTGACGTTTACGCTGGAAGGCTACGACGAGGGCAGCTTCACACTGCTGTTTGATAACGCCCACGTTGACCGAATGCTGGCGCGACTGCGTTCGCCCGATGCAGATAACGCATCGGCTCGCCAGCAGCCGCCTACCCGGGCGCAGATTGAGAAGATGTTTTACGGCCTGCCGCTGAAGCTGAATGGCCAGGTTGCCAGCCTCAATTTGACCGTGGCCCAGCTGGCCAAAATCCAGCCCGGAGACATCATCCCGGTCAATATTAATAGCAATGTTCCGGTATATATCGGTAAAGAACAGATTTTTGACGCCAAAATCGCTGAAGATAGCGGCAAGTTATTCCTCTGTGAATTAAACGACAGAACCATCGAGAAGCATTATGAGTGATCTGCAACAAGACCTGAGCCAGTCCCTGGATTTTGGCGACCTGAATCTCGGCGACATGCCGCGGGAAGAGACCGTCGAGGGGAATATTCGTATGGATATTCAGGCCGAGCCTGAATCCCCGGCGGCCATCGACGACCTGCGCAAAATGGCGCTGTTTAGCCGCATTCCCGTCACCCTGACGCTGGAAGTGGCCTCCGTTGAGGTGTCGCTGGCCGAGCTGATGACCGTAGGCCACGACTCGGTGGTGGAGCTGGACAAAATGGCGGGCGAGCCGCTGGATATTAAAGTGAACGGCATTTTGTTCGGTAAGGCGGAAGCCGTGGTGCTTAACGACAAATACGGCCTGCGCATTCTGGAGTTCAACAGCAAAGAGCTGGGCGAGTTAACGCGATGAGGGCACCACTTCGCGCCGCGCTGCCGTGGCTGCTGCTGGGGGGACTGCTCGTTTCCCCTTCGCTGCTGGCGGCCAACGGCGATATCACGCTGTTCAGCTCGGCGACGACGGAAGGCGGCCAGGATTACAACGTCAAAATTGAAATCCTGATCCTGATGACGCTGCTGGGCCTGCTCCCGGTGATGCTGATGATGATGACCTGCTTCACCCGGTTCATCATCGTGCTGGCGATCCTCCGCCAGGCGCTCGGGCTGCAGCAAAGCCCGCCGAACAAGATCCTGACCGGCATCGCGCTGGCCCTGACGCTGCTGGTGATGCGCCCGGTGTGGACCACGATCTACCAGGACGCCGTCGTGCCGTTTCAGAATGACGAAATCACCCTGAAGCAGGCGTTCGGCAAGGCGGAGGTGCCGTTGAAGCACTTTATGCTGGCGCAGACCAGCAGTAAGGCGATGTCGCAGATGATGTCGATTGCAGGCGTGTCGGGCGACCCGAAAGAGCAGGACCTCACGGTCGTGACCCCGGCCTATCTCCTGAGCGAGCTGAAAACCGCGTTCCAGATTGGCTTTATGATCTACATTCCCTTCCTGGTCATTGACCTGATTGTTGCCAGCATCCTGATGGCGATGGGGATGATGATGCTGTCGCCGCTGATCGTGTCGCTGCCCTTCAAGCTGATGCTGTTCGTGCTGTGCGACGGCTGGACGCTGATTGTCGGTACGCTCACCTCCAGCGTGCAGGGGCTTTAGCGATGGTGACGATGGATATCGCCGGGGACATCATGGCCACCGGCATCAAGCTGGTGCTGATTATCTCCGCCGTGGCGATTGTGCCGAGCCTGATCGTCGGCCTGTGCGTCAGTATTTTTCAGGCGACCACGCAAATTAACGAACAAACGCTAAGCTTCCTGCCGCGCCTTCTGGTGACCCTGGCGGTGCTGATTATTGGCGGTAAATGGATGCTTACCCAGCTGGTGGATTTCACCGTCAATATTTTTCAGCAGGCGGCGGCGCTGGTGGGCTAGCGGGCGATGGGTATTGATATTCATACGCTGATTAACCCCCTGCTGGCGTTGGTCTTCCCCTTCTTTCGCGTACTCGCGTTTCTGCACTTCTGCCCGGTGCTGGACAACCGCGCCTTTAGCCGACGCATTAAAACCGTTCTCGCCCTCGCGCTCGCCGTCATCATCACGCCGATGCTGCCGGAAAAAGTGCTGATTACCGAACTGATGTCGATGCGCACAATCCTGCTGACGGGCGAACAGCTGATGTGGGGCATGCTGTTTGGCATGGCGATGCAGCTGGTTTTCGTGGCCCTGCAAACCGCCGGGCATATTCTTTCCATGAATATGGGCCTCGGCATGGCGATGATGAACGACCCGGTGAACGGCAGTTCGACCACCGTGATTTCGCAGATGATTTACACCTTCTGCGGCCTGCTGTTTTTCGTGATGGACGGGCACCTGCTGGTGGTAACCATTCTCTACAAGGGCTTCGTCTGGTGGCCTATCGGCCAGGCGATCAACAGGCCGACGCTGCTGCTTATCGTTCAGAGCCTGGGCTGGATTATGTCGTCGGCGACGCTTATCGCCCTTCCCACCACCTTTGTGATGCTGATCGTTCAGGGCGGCTTTGGGCTGCTGAACCGCGTATCGCCCACGCTCAACCTGTTCTCGCTGGGCTTTCCGATCAGCATGCTGTTTGGCCTGCTCTGTATTTCGATGATGATGACCAATATTCCCGACCACTATCTCAACCTGACCAACGACATTCTGGCCAGGCTTGAAGCCGTGAGGACGCACTGATGTCCGGCGGCGGCGATAAAAGCGAAAAACCCACAGCGCAAAAGCTGCGTAAGGCGCGTGAAAAAGGGGACCTGCCGCGTTCGAAAGACCTCACCATGGCAGTGGGGCTGCTGGCCTCGTTTATCACCATGAGCACCTTTTTCCCCTACTACAAGCAGCTGGTCGGCGAGTCGTTTAACGCGGTCGGCATGATGGCCGGGCGCATCGACGACGACGGGGCGCTAAGCCAGTTCTTGCTGCTCAACGTGTGGGTGATCGTCCGCTTTATCGGCACGCTGGTGCCGATCCCCGTTGCCTGCATCCTGGCAAGCCTGGTGCCCGGCGGCTGGATGTTTACCGTTTCAAAGCTCAAGCCTGACTTCAAAAAGCTCAGCCCTATCAGCGGCGCAAAGCGCCTGTTTTCCAGCAGCCACTACGTGGACGTCGGCAAGATGATGCTCAAGTGCGGCATTATTCTGGCGGTGCTCTACAGCATGGTTCACAGCTCGCTGAACCCGCTGCTGCACCTGCAGCGCCTGAACCTGAACCAGGCCATTCATCACGGGTTTGGCATCCTGCACCACGTGCTGGTCTACTTCATCACCGTGATCGTCATCTTTGCCCTGCTCGACGTGCCGCTGGCGAAATTTATGTTCACCAAAAAAATGCGCATGACCAAGCAGGAGGTTAAGGAAGAGCATAAGAACAACGACGGTAACCCGCAGATTAAGGGGCGTATTCGCCAGCTGCAGCGCCAGATGGCGATGGGGCAAATCAACCGCACCGTACCGGATGCGGACGTCATTATTACCAACCCGACGCACTACGCGGTGGCGCTGAAATACGACCCGAAAAAAGCCGAAGCGCCCTACATCGTGGCGAAAGGGATGGACGATATTGCCCTGCACATCCGCGACGTGGCGCGCACCCACCAGATAGAAATCGTAGAGTTTCCGCCGCTGGCGCGCGCGGTCTATCACACCACGCGGGTTAACCAGCAAATCCCCGCGCAGCTTTTTCGCGCCATTGCGCACGTGCTGACCTACGTCATGCAGCTTAAATCCTGGCGCACCGGCCAGCTTGAACAAAAACCCCGCCTGAACAGGCAGATAAACATTCCAAAAGAGGTCTTAAAAGCAGATGGCGAACAGTAAGTTACAGCAGACGCTTGCCATACTCCGCAACGGACGCGTAGGCGTTCCGATACTCCTGCTTAGCGTTCTGGCAATGGTGATGCTGCCGTTGTCGCCGCTGATGCTGGATATCTTATTCACCTTCAACATCGCGCTGGCGGTGGTGGTGCTGCTGGTGGCGGTCAACATGCAGCGCCCGCTGGACTTTGCCGTCTTCCCGACGCTGCTGCTGATCACCACCCTGATGCGATTGACCCTGAACGTGGCCTCCACCCGCGTGGTGCTGCTCCACGGCCACGAGGGCGAAGGTGCGGCCGGTAAGGTTATCGAAGCCTTTGGTCAGGTGGTGATCGGCGGCGATTTCGTCGTCGGCTTCGTGGTCTTTATCATCCTGATGATCATCAACTTCGTGGTGGTGACCAAAGGGGCAGAGCGTATTTCAGAAGTGTCGGCGCGCTTTACGCTGGACGCCCTGCCGGGCAAACAGATGGCGATCGACGCGGATCTGAACGCCGGGCTGATAAACCAGAACCAGGCGCGGGATCGCCGTAAAGAGGTGGCGAAAGAGGCCGACTTCTACGGCGCGATGGACGGGGCGTCGAAGTTTGTGCGCGGGGACGCCATCGCCGGGATCATGGTGCTGGTCATCAACGTCATCGGCGGGATTTGCATCGGGATTTTCAAATACGATCTCGATGCCAGCCACGCCTTCCAGCAGTACGTTCTGCTAACCATCGGTGACGGCCTGGCGGCGCAAATCCCTTCCCTGCTGCTGGCCACCGCGGCGGCGATTATCGTCACGCGCGTTAGCGACGGCGACGACGTAAGCGATGAAATCAAGGCGCAGCTGCTGGCGAAGCCGAAAGTGCTGTATACCGCAGCGTTCGTCATGTTCGTGCTGGCGATTGTGCCCGGCATGCCGCACATCGCCTTCCTCTGCTTCACCGGGCTGCTGCTGTTTGCCGCCTGGCGGCAGAGCAAAGTCGTTGCGCCCGCCAGCAAGGAGGCCGATTACGACGCCATCAGCGAAGCGCTCGCCACCGACGCCACGCCAACCATCGGCTGGGAGAGTATTCCGCTGGTCGAGCCGATTGGCCTGAACCTCGGCTATAAGCTGGTGTCGCTGATCGACACCGCGAAAGGCAGCCCGCTCTCCCAGCGCATACGCGGCGTTCGCCAGGTGGTATCCGAACAGTGCGGCGTGCTGCTGCCCGAGATCCGCGTGCGCGAGAACTTCCGCCTGAAGCCCGCCCAGTACGCGATTTACATCAACGGCATCCGTACCGCGATGGGCGAAGTGTATGCCGAAAAGCTGATGGCGATCCCGGGGGCGGAATTGTACGGCGAAATTGACGGCGTGCTGGATACCGATCCGGCCTACGGAATGGCGATCGTCTGGATCGACCCCGAGCAGAAAGCAACGGCGCTGAACTATGGCTATCAGGTGGTGGATTGTGCCAGCGTGGTGGCGACGCACGTCAATAAGGTCGCGCGTGAGCATTTGCCGGACCTGTTTAACTATGACGACATCACGCACCTGCACGCGCGCCTGGCGCAGCAGGCGCCGAAGCTGGCGGACGATCTCGCTAATGCGCTCAACTTTAGCGTGCTGCTTCGCGTCTATCGCCAGCTGCTGCTGGAGCAGGTTTCGCTGAAGGATATTGTGACCATCGCCTCGACGCTGCTTGAGAGCTCGGCGGTGACCAAAGACCCGCTCCTGCTGACTTCAGACGTTCGCTATGCGTTGCGCCGGGCGATCATTCACGCCATTAACGGCGACCGCCAGAAGCTGTCGGCCTACACCATCGATAACGCGCTGGAAAATATCCTGCTTGGGGCGCTAAACCAGGCGCAGCAGGCGGGTAAAGTGGCGCTGGACAGCTTTGCCGTCGATCCGAACATACTGACGCAATTGCAGAACACCATGCCGGTGATTCAGGAGCAGATGAAGGCGAAGGGAATGCCGCCGCTGCTGCTGGTGACGCCGCAGCTGCGGCCGCTGATTTCACGCTACGCCAGGCTGTTTGCCAGCAACCTGCACGTGCTTTCCTATAACGAAGTGCCGGACGAAACCGATTTAACCATCGTGGGGACGCTGGCGTAATGTCGGCGCGGCGCTAGCCTGCGCGCAGGCTAGCGCGATTATTCATCGAGAAAGCGCAGCTTCCAGGCGGCCAGCGTGCGCGGCATTTTGCGCTGGTCGTTCCCGTCGGTGCTGTAGTAGTGCAGCTCCAGCCCGCCGCCCTTAACGGGGGAGATGCGTCCCGCCCAAATTTCCCCTTTTGGCGTATACATGATTATCGCCGTGCGGCTGTTCGCGGCCCCCTGAACCCACATGGAGAGCACGCGGGCGCCGATATTATCGATATCATTCTGGTAGATGTAGACGTTGGCGCTGTCGACGAAATTTTGATAATCCGCGCCGACCAGGCTGCGGAATTTGTCATCCAGCGCGGCGTCCGGAAAAATTCCCAGCGACAGCAGCGTGGCCTTTGGCCGGGGGTCGGTGTCGGAGAGCTTGTAGGCACCGTCGAGGAAAACGCCCGTCGGCATGGATAAACGGCAGCCCCAGTCGGTGTTGCTGTAAACCTGCAAATAGTCGTCTTTTCGCGGGATCAGCAGCGCCTTGCAGTTGCTGGTATCGACCACCTTTTCCACCACCAGCATGCCGTACAGGCGGCGCGCTTCCGCGGTAAATTCGTCGTGGTTAAGCCCCGCCCAGGCGCGAATGTCGAGCGTTACGCTCCACTGGGCGTTTCGGCTGAACTGGATCACGCCGCCGCTCATGTTGGGCGCCAGCATGTTCCACCACTTTCCTTCCCACTTGAAGTCGCGGTTGGTATCAGAGATGGCGCTGATCCCGGCGTAGTACGCACGTTCGATGCAGGCATCCGAAGTGCATTTCTCCAGCAGCTTTTCCCACTCGTAATACTTTTTGTCGATGTGCTCGACGTTCTCGCGCAGGATCGCCTGGTTGTAAATGACCGACAGCGTGCTGTCCAGCCAGTGCAGATTGTCGTTATTACAAATCGTGTTTTCCAGGGGCGTAACGGCCCGCTGGCAATTGACTGCCATGGCGCTGCCGCAGAAAAATAATGTCAGGAAAAACAGGCTGCTAAAAATACGACGGCTCATCTCTGCTCAAGTTTTATTCAAAAGGGCGGCTATTGTGGCGAAGGCGACGCCGGTTTGCAATATAAACCATTCACCAGACTTATATCACGCAGGGATCGAGCGGCATTCACAGCCGGTTTTACCTCATCGTCCTTTCGGTATTTTACGTGCCTGTAACCTATTTACCCATAAAGCGGTAACTGCAAATTCGATCTTTCTGTTGTGAATAATGTTGTGGATGTTAAAAAGGAGAAGCAATCCTCTTAAATAAGGTTCTGCCGTTAACTTTACGCAACCAGAATATGATTTAAGATTACGAATAATTAACACGCCGCCCTGCGCGGGAAATTTCATTTCCCGTTAAGAGGAAGCTTCATTTCTCCACCGATCGCACAACGCTTATATTATAGTTTCGCCCTGAAAATATCGCACTTCTTTTAGTCCACTGCCTGTCGCATCTATAATTACAACTCACTGATTAAAAACAATTAATAATATTTAATTTACTTTACAGATCGTTTTAACCAATCAATGGTAATTTATCGATCGATATTATTAATAATTTCCCCACGCCCGCATCACGATTGATTTCATCGATCGATTTTTATCATTCGATCGACTTTGACAATCGGAAATTGAGCGGTTACCCTTTATTTCCTGCGATAAATCTTATGTTGTTAATTTATTGTTTACAAAAAGCGCCTGTAGTCTAGATGTCTTAACCACCTCCTCTATGAGTTACGCGTTATTAATACCTTACGTTGGGTAAATACAAAGCAATCCGGAGTTTTCAGTGATTGAACGTTTGAATTTCAGAAGGCCGCTAAATATAAGTTTCTCGGTGATTGCCGTGACGCTTTTGTTTATTGGCATCGTGGAAAGTCTGTCGCAATGGTCTGCCACTCAGGAAGCCAAAAAAACGCAGAACCGCATCTATCTCGATAATGTCGCCGCGTTTATGGATAAGTATCTGGACGGCTACGAAAATATTATGAGAGAGATGACGCGCATTGCGGCCGAAAGGCATACCTTCGACAAACAAAATGAAAATGACCTGGCGCTACGTAACTGGATGATTGAGCGGCTGCGAATCATGCCGGACGCGCTTTCAATCATTCACGTGAGCAATAACGGCCACTACATCCGCCTGCCCTACATACCGCTAAACGGCGGGGAGAAAAACGCGTGGGATCCGCGCAAAGAGCCGTGGTTTACGCTCTCCGTTGAGGATTCAGACGAAGCGCATTACAGCATCAGCCGTGACCCGTTCGCCAATCGCGAGCGTGTCATCACCATTTCGCTGCCCATTATTGACGGGACGGACGGGACGAATACCGGTGTTCTGGCCCTGAACCTGGATTTGGAGAAAAGCACCGAGATCCTCAACACCGCGCTGCCTCCGGTAAAAAGCCGGACGTTTGTGATGAACCGTCAGGGCGAGCCGATCATCAATCCCGGGTATGAGTTCGCGCCCGGAGTACTGAAGGCCATCGCGCTGAACGCCCGAGAGTACCGGGGCGATTTTGTGATGAACAACAGGTATTACACCTACCGTACAATCGGCTCCCAGTCCTGGCTGGTTGTCCACGAGGTGGACGAGAGCGTGTTGGGCGACATCGCCTTTCGCCAGTGCATGAGCATCGTGCTGTGCACGCTGGCCGCGCTTATCGTGGTGCTTTTCTGCTGGTGGTCGACCCGCGCCGCGCTAAACGCCATCTTTATGCGCATCGCAGCCAGCATCCGCAGCGGCGACATCACTCCCGCCAGCGTGGAGGAGATCATCTACGAAGAGATCCACAGCTCGCAGCAGCGCCAGACGCTCATCGCGCATGAGGCCTTAACCGACGGCCTCACCGGGCTGAAGAATCGCCGCGCGTTTGATGCCGATGCCGCGCGCCTGAGCGCCGATCCGCACGCCTGGATTGCGATGATTGATATCGATAACTTCAAAAATATTAACGACACCTGGGGCCATACGGTCGGCGATATGGTGCTGAAAACCGTGGCTGACCTGGGCTCACGGCTGCGCGGCCTGGAGAATATCTTTCTCTATCGCTACGGCGGAGAGGAGATCGCGGTCCTCTTTCAGGGGATCTCCGCTGAAAAAGCGCAAAGCTTTCTCGAAAAATGGCGAATCACGGTGAATACGCGCTCGTTCAGGGAAAAAGATCTTAAGGTCTCCTTCAGCGCGGGGCTATGCAGGATGGGCGGCGCACCGCTGTCGGAAACCCTGGCCTGTGCCGACAGGCGGCTCTATCAGGCCAAGAAAAACGGTAAAAACAGGATCGTTGCCGAATAGCCGCCCGTAGCCCGCTTAAGTTTTGTGAAAGTTGTGTCGTTTAACGCTTTATTGGTGTGGCTACGAGGGTGGCATGGAAAAGAGTACGCATTTTGTCGTTCAGTGTGTCGAAAAGAACAGGCTCGATTCGGGTATCGATTTTGTTATCCAGCCGATTTTCGATCTCTCACGGTTTGCCTGCATCGGCGGCGAAGTTCTGGTTCGCGGTACGCACCGGCGCAATGTCGTGCCGCCGCATCTGTTTATCAGCGAGCTGGAGAAAAGCGGCGGGATTTTGCCAATGGGCGACTACATCCTGGCGCAGGCCTTTACGTTTTTAGCCAGCCAGCCGCGCGAGCGGCTGGAAAATCAGCTCTTTACGTTCAATATCTCCTGGGTTCAGCTTCAGGACGCCCATTTCGCCAAGCGCGCTCTGGCGCTGATTGCCGCGCACGCGCTAACGCCGCGTAGCCTGGTCTTTGAAATCACCGACTGCGACGTTCAGCTCGACGAGGCGGTTAAGCAGAACCTTGACGCACTGCGCGGCGCGGGGCTGAATCTGGCCTGGGATGGCATTGACAGCATGGAAACGCTTCAGTCCCGGCTCGCGCTCTACCCGCCTGATTACGTCAAGCTCGACAGAAGCTGCCTGGCGCCAGGCCATATAGACAGTACGTACGAGATGCTGGCGTACCTCGAGTCATTCGACATGGACGCGATCGTTGAGGGCATCGAAAACTATACCCATGTCTCCAGCATGCTGCGCCGCGGCGTGAAGTATGGTCAGGGGTATCTTTTCTCACGCCCGGTCAGTAAAGAAGCCTTTCATTTACACTATATGCAGCCGGAACGCGCCTAGGCGGCCACTATGGATCAGCAAAACTTTTTGCGTAATAAGAAAAATCGCCTCCTTGCCGCCGCCATTGCGTTTGTACTGACGTTAATCGTGACCACCACGCTGGCGACGATAAACGGTCTGAATAATCATGAAAAGCGGGTTGCGGAACAGGCGGAGCTCGTGCAGTCGAGCATGAACAGCATGCTGAGGGACGCGCATGAAGCAGCACACAAAGCGTCTCCGCTGCTCGGCAGGCCGTGTGATTTCAACGTTGAGAAAGCGCTGAATATGCTGCCCGGCCAGTACAAGCATATTTACTCAATCAACTTTATCCGTAATCAGCACATCAGCTGTTCCTCGCTGCTGGCCAATAAGAACGCCGATATCGGCTTCATTCTGCCGCTTGATAAAGCGCTGTGGATGTCGCGTACCGTCAGCTCACCGGATATTTACGTTATCTCGCTGATCACCCATCTTCCGCAGGGCACCCTTTACGTAGCGTCCGACCTGCGCTTCCTGTATGAAATGTTGGGAAACGACCTAATTATTGAAGTTTCGGGGAAAACATTAACCGCAGCAGGGTTGGTTAAAGACTCGCTGGCCTCTGCGCAGTTCCGCCGCTACGAGGCTCTCCCCGCACGTTCGCCGCTGTATACCCTGGCGTGGCGAAAGCCGGAAATAGGCGAAATTGTCGGTTATACCCTCGACTCGTGGCTCTCGATAGGCTTTATTCTGTCCACGTCGACCATCATGGCCGCGCTGGCCTGGCAGCTGGCGATACGCCGCCACTCTCTTCATACCCAGCTGGCGTATGCCATCAGGCACCATCAGATCCACCCCCACTACCAGCCGATTATCTGCGCCAAAACCAACGCCGTTTCCGGCGCGGAGATCCTGGCGAGGTGGCATCACAACGAGCTGGGCTTTGTGCCTCCCGACGTCTTTATTCCGGTGGCGGAAAGCACCGGCCTGATTATCGACCTGACGGAAAGCCTGCTTAAGCAGGTGGTTGACGACCTTCAACAGGATATAGCCACCTTCCCGCCGGGTTTTAAGCTCAACCTGAACATTAGCCATGCGCACGTTAGCGACAGCTCCTTCGATCTGTTCATCGACCATTGGTCCCCCATTTTTCGCGCGCTGGGCATTACGCTGGTGTTCGAAATTACGGAACGTGAAAATATTGATATCTGCGACGCCCTGACGCAAAGGATTGACCACATCAAGCGCAGCGGCATCCGGATTGCGCTGGATGATTTTGGTACAGGCTTTTCAAACCTCGCCTTCATCAGCAACCTCAGCCCCGACAGCATTAAGATTGACCGGATGTTTACCCGCCAGATTTCGCAAGAGGCGGCCACGCCGCTGATCGACTGCGTGATTGATATGGCAAAGCGGATGGACATCCTGACGACGGCGGAAGGGGTTGAATATGGCTACCAGGCGGATTACCTGAAAGCGAACCAGATAGATTGTCTGCAGGGATACTTTTTCTCAAAACCGCTCAGCTTTAGCGATTTCGCCGGATACTTAAACGCCGCCGCGATTGAGCAATAAAAAAGCCCCGTAAGGGGCTTTTTTGTTTTCTAAGGAGAGGCTGGCTTAGAACGGGATGTCGTCGTCGAAGTCCATTGGTGGCTCGTTAGACGGTGCCGGAGCGGACTGCTGCTGCGGACGAGACTGCGCGCCGCCGCTGAACTGGTTGCCGCCCTGCGGCTGCTGAGGCTGACCCCAACCGCCCTGCTGCTGGTTCTGGCCGCCGCCTGCCGGTGCACCGCCGCCCTGACGGCCACCCAGCATCTGCATGGTGCCGCCAACGTTCACCACCACTTCCGTGGTGTATTTTTCCTGACCGGACTGATCGGTCCACTTGCGGGTACGCAGCTGGCCTTCGATATAGACCTGAGAACCTTTACGCAGGTACTCACCGGCAACTTCCGCCAGCTTGCCAAACAGCACAACGCGGTGCCATTCGGTCTGCTCTTTCATTTCGCCGGTCGCTTTATCACGCCAGGATTCGGAAGTAGCCAGCGTAATGTTGGCAACTGCGCCACCACTCGGCATGTAGCGTACTTCCGGGTCCTGGCCCAGATTACCGACGAGAATCACCTTGTTTACGCCTCTGCTGGCCATGTTCGTGTCTCCTGAATACGTTTCTTAATAGTGTAAACGCGCGAGTGTACCATTTCCATGAGGCATTTTGATAGCTGCGAGATGGATTCCAGAGTTCTCGCGCGGACTCGACATTGTTACACAGTGAATCAGAAATTGCATTCCAATACTGTATATCCAGACAGGTTAAATTGTGTCATAATTAGCCGTTTCTGCCGGTTGTCCTTCAAACATACCAGGCATCCGAGTTTCTACCGGGAAAGGTGAATGGATAAGATCGAAGTACGGGGCGCACGCACCCACAATCTCAAAAATATCAACCTCGTCATCCCTCGCGACAAACTCATCGTCGTGACCGGGCTTTCGGGGTCTGGCAAATCCTCACTGGCTTTCGACACGCTGTATGCCGAAGGGCAGCGCCGCTACGTTGAGTCGCTCTCGGCGTACGCGCGTCAGTTCCTGTCGCTGATGGAAAAACCGGATGTTGACCACATTGAAGGGTTATCTCCTGCGATTTCCATCGAGCAGAAATCCACGTCGCATAACCCGCGCTCCACGGTGGGTACGATTACCGAAATTCATGACTACCTGCGCCTGCTGTACGCGCGCGTAGGCGAGCCGCGCTGCCCGGACCACGACGTCCCGCTGGCGGCGCAAACCGTCAGCCAGATGGTGGATAACGTGCTGTCGCAGCCGGAAGGCAAACGCCTGATGCTGCTGGCGCCCATCATTAAAGAGCGTAAAGGCGAGCACACCAAAACGCTGGAAAACCTGGCAAGCCAGGGCTATATCCGCGCCCGTATTGACGGGGAAGTGTGCGATCTCTCCGACCCGCCGAAGCTTGAGCTGCAAAAGAAACATACTATCGAAGTGGTGATTGACCGCTTCAAGGTCCGCGAAGATATGGCGACGCGCCTGGCAGAATCGTTTGAAACCGCGCTGGAGCTTTCCGGCGGTACGGCGGTGGTTGCCGATATGGACGACGCCAAAGCGGAAGAACTGCTCTTCTCCGCCAACTTTGCCTGCCCGATTTGCGGCTACAGCATGCGCGAGCTGGAACCGCGCCTGTTCTCCTTCAACAACCCGGCGGGCGCGTGCCCGACCTGTGACGGCCTGGGCGTGCAGCAATACTTCGACCCGGACCGCGTGATCCAGAACCCGGAGCTGTCGCTGGCGGGCGGCGCGATCCGCGGCTGGGACAAGCGTAACTTTTACTATTTCCAGATGCTGAAATCGCTGGCGGAGCACTATAAGTTCGACGTGGAAGCCCCCTGGGCCAGCCTGAGCGCGAACGTGCACAAAGTGATCCTGTTCGGCTCCGGCAAAGAGAACATCGAGTTCAAGTACATGAACGATCGCGGCGATACCTCCGTGCGCCGCCACCCGTTCGAAGGCGTGCTGCACAACATGGAGCGCCGCTACAAAGAGACCGAATCCAGCGCGGTGCGCGAGGAGCTGGCGAAGTTCATCAGCAACCGCTCCTGTGCCACCTGCGAAGGGACGCGCCTGCGTCGCGAAGCGCGCCACGTGTTCGTAGAAAACACCGCGCTGCCGACCATCTCAGACATGAGCATCGGCCACGCAATGGACTTCTTCAACAATCTCAAACTCTCCGGCCAGCGCGCGAAAATCGCCGAAAAAGTGCTGAAAGAGATTGGCGATCGCCTGAAGTTCCTCGTCAACGTGGGCCTGAACTACCTGACGCTTTCCCGCTCGGCGGAAACCCTCTCCGGCGGCGAAGCCCAGCGTATCCGCCTGGCAAGCCAGATTGGCGCAGGCCTGGTCGGCGTGATGTACGTGCTGGATGAGCCGTCCATCGGCCTGCACCAGCGCGACAACGAACGTCTGCTCGGCACGCTGATCCACCTGCGCAACCTCGGCAACACGGTGATTGTCGTGGAGCACGACGAAGACGCGATTCGCGCCGCTGACCACGTTATCGACATCGGCCCGGGCGCGGGCGTTCACGGCGGCCAGGTGGTTGCGGAAGGCCCGCTGGATGCGATCATGGCAGTACCAGAGTCCCTGACCGGGCAGTACATGAGCGGCAAGCGCAAAATTGACGTGCCGAAGCAGCGCGTTCCGGCCAACCCGGAAAAAGTGCTCAAGCTCACCGGCGCGCGCGGCAACAACCTGAAGGACGTCACGCTGACCCTGCCGGTCGGCCTGTTTACCTGCATCACCGGCGTGTCCGGTTCCGGTAAATCGACGCTGATTAACGATACGCTGTTCCCGATTGCCCAGACGCAGCTGAACGGCGCGACGCTGGCTGAACCCGCACCGTATCGCGACATTCAGGGTCTGGAGCATTTCGACAAGGTTATCGATATCGACCAAAGCCCGATTGGACGCACCCCGCGCTCCAACCCGGCGACCTACACCGGCGTGTTTACGCCCGTGCGCGAGCTGTTTGCCGGCGTACCGGAATCCCGCTCTCGCGGCTACACGCCGGGGCGTTTCAGCTTTAACGTGCGCGGCGGGCGCTGTGAGGCCTGTCAGGGCGACGGCGTAATCAAGGTAGAGATGCACTTCCTGCCGGATATCTACGTGCCGTGCGACCAGTGCAAAGGCAAGCGCTATAACCGTGAAACGCTGGAGATTAAGTACAAGGGCAAAACCATCCACGAAGTGCTGGACATGACCATCGAAGAGGCGCGCGAGTTCTTCGACGCCGTTCCTGCGCTGGCGCGTAAGCTGCAAACCCTGATGGACGTCGGTCTGACCTACATCCGCCTGGGGCAGTCAGCCACCACGCTCTCCGGCGGCGAGGCGCAGCGCGTGAAGCTGGCGCGCGAGCTGTCCAAGCGCGGTACCGGCCAGACGCTCTACATCCTCGACGAGCCGACCACCGGCCTGCACTTTGCGGATATCCAGCAGCTGCTGGACGTGCTGCACCAGCTGCGCGATCAGGGCAACACCATCGTGGTGATTGAGCACAACCTGGACGTGATTAAAACCGCGGACTGGATTGTCGATCTCGGCCCGGAAGGCGGCAGCGGCGGCGGCGAAATTCTCGTCGCCGGCACGCCAGAAACCGTTGCTGAGTGCGAAGCCTCGCACACCGCGCGCTTCCTTAAGCCACTTCTGAAGTAGTTATACCGATAGCTGCTGTCTGACCTGTTCAGGCAGCAGCTCAACCGCCTGCTGATAAGAGGCGTCCACCAGGTAGTAAATCTGCGAATCCGGGATTGAGCCGTCAAGATAGACGGTGCTCCAGTGCGCCTTGTTGAGATGCTTGCTCGGGCGAACGTCGCTGTGCTGCTGGCGCAACAGCTCTGCCAGCTCCGGGCTGGTTTTGAGCGATGCGGCCGGGCGCCCTTCCACCTCCTTCACCATCGCAAACAGCACGTCGGCCACTTTAATCTGCGTAGCTTTCCAGTCGCTGTGGACGCTCTGCTCCGCGCCCGTCTTGCTCATGCAGTACTGAAGTATCTCCGAAATTGTCATCTTTATTCCCCTTGTAGCGTTGCGATAATGTGACGCGACCCGCCGTGAATGCGATGCTCTCCGAGCCAAATCCCCTGCCACGTTCCCAGCATTAGCCGTCCGTTGCGCACCGGAAGCGTGAGGGATACGCCCAGCAGGGAGGATTTGATGTGCGAGGGCATGTCGTCCGCCCCCTCATAGTCATGCTCATAGGGCGCATCGTCCGGAACGGCGTTCAGAAAATGACGCTCCATATCGGCGCGAACCGTGGGATCGCAATTTTCATTGAGCGTGAGAGAGGCGGAAGTATGCTGAAGCAGCAGATGGAGCAAACCCGTTTTGATGCGCGACAGATCGCGGAGCTGGCCGACGACTTCATCCGTCACCAGGTGAAATCCGCGCGGCTTTGCGCTTAAGGTCAGGGTCTGTTGATACCACATGGGCTGCTCCGTTTTGAAAGATGAATCTTTCTAAGTGTGCAGCAAGAAAACGAAAGGTAAAACCCGCAGCGGCGAGATTTGAGTAAAAAAGAATCAGTCTCGCCGCGCGTGCGTTAATACTCCGAGTTAACAATCACCTCTTCGCCAAACTTCCCGGCCATCGGCAGCGGTCGGTAAGTCGAGTTAGAGGCGCGCAGCACCCTGATCCCTCGGGCACCGACGTCGTGCGCGGCGGTGATGTCATTATCCGAATCACCGTAGAACACCTTGATGTTTTTCTGCTCCAGCCACTGGGTTTTGGTGTTTTGCCCCTCTTTATCGCCGGCGAAAATCACCGGGTTCATGCTGGCTGCGGGGATCAGGAAATCGTCCTGCAAAGTTTTAGAGACCGTTTCGGTTTTGGTCTGACTGCGCCCCGTAACGAAGTAGATGCTGTCTCCGCGCTTCACGTGCATGGCAATGAGCGCGCGGCCCACCTCTTTCGGAATGCTGAATTCGTCCCAGCCGTTGTTCATCTTTTCCCAGAATTCCGGGTTCTTCAGATAGTCTTCGCTCTCCGGCGAGTAGGTTTTCTTGCCGCGCCAGAAGCCGGGGCTTGAGAACAGCACGGTATCGTCAATGTCGAAACCGACGGCCATCGGCGGACGCCCCATCAGGCTGTTTTCGATTTGCGCGACGGAGACCCAGTGAATAGGCGCCTGTTCAGCGAGGATGGCGGCGGTGGTGCCGGCGTAGAGCGGCGTCGGCGCGGAGGCGCGCGCAACAACGGCGCTATTAAGCGAGAACAATAAGCAGGCGGCGCTGAGCGCCAGTGTGATCTTGCGCATATTTTCCCCTGAATATTCAGATCGTTATCTTTTTATTTTGAGCGGATGGTCAAAAAGCATTCCGACCATAACCCCACCGTGAGGTGAAGGGAAGGAGTTTTTGCTTATGAAGTTGAATAAAAAGAAGAAGATCACAGAGTGATGGGAAACGTTTACGTGCGGCCTGTTGCCCTCACCCCGGCCCTCTCCCACGGGGAGAGGGAGAAAATACAGCCCGCAGGCCCGGTTAGCGCCGCGCCGCCGGACAAGATTTCTGCGGCCTGCTGCCCTCACTCCGGCCCTCTCCCACGGGAAGAGGGAGAACACCCAGCCCGCAGGCCCGGTAAGCGCCGCGCCGCCGGACAAGATTTCTGCGGCCTGTTGCCCTCACCCCGGCCCTCTCCCATGGGGAGAGGGAGAACACCCTGCCCGCAGGCCCGGTTAGCGCCGCGCCGCCGGGCAAGATTTCTGCGGCCTGTTGCCCTCACCCCGGCCCTCTCCCACGGGAAGAGGGAGAACACCCAGCCCGCAGGCCCGGTTAGCGCCGCGCCGCCGGGCAAGATTTTTGCGGCCTGTTGCCCTCACTCCGGCCCTCTCCCACGTGGAGAGGGAGAACACCCAGCCCGCAGGCCCGGTTAGCGCCGCGCCGCCGGACAAGATTTCTGCGGCCTGTTGCCCTCACCCCGGCCCTCTCCCACGGGGAGAGGGAGAAAATACAGCCCGCAGGCCCGGTTAGCGCCGCGCCGCCGGGCAAGATTTCTGCGGCCTGTTGCCCTCACTCCGGCACAGAATACTCCCTCTCCCTTGAGGGAGAGGGCTGGGGTGAGGGGGAACATACAGCTGTGGCGGTAATTCCGTTCGCTTTACGAGCCTTGGCACTCTGAAATCACACGGCTCGTGAACGTGTTAAGGAGGCTCACCGCCGCCTCCTTAACCATCCGGGCTCCTGGGACAGAGAATCGATAGTGAGTACTTACATTACTGCGGCAAACGCCTGCGCCACGCGATGAACGTTGCTGGCATTCAGACCCGCCACGCACATACGGCCGCTGGCGATCAGGTAGACGCCGAACTCTTCGCGCAGCCTGTCGACCTGAGCGGCGCTCAGGCCGGTGTAGCTAAACATGCCGCGCTGCTTGAGCAGGTAGTCAAAGTTATGCCCCGGCACGGCCTCTTTCAGCACGTTAACCAGCTCCTGCCGCATCGACAGGATGCGCTTGCGCATCGCTTCCACTTCCGCAAGCCAGGACGCCTTAAGCTGCTCGTCACCGAGAACCGTCGCCACCACCTGCGCGCCAAATGCTGGCGGGCTGGAGTAAATGCGGCGCACCGTCGCCTTAAGCTGGCCGAGCACGCGACCTGCCGCTTCGGCGTCTTCACACACCACGGACAGACCGCCCACGCGCTCGCCGTACAGAGAGAAAATTTTCGAGAACGAATTGCTGACCAGCGCCGGCAGGCCCGCGCTGGCAATCGCGCGGATCGCGTAGGCATCTTCTTCCATGCCCGCACCAAAGCCCTGATAGGCAATATCGAGGAACGGGATCAGGTTACGCGCCTTCAGCACCTCGATGACCGCATCCCACTGGGCGTTGGTGAGATCGGCGCCGGTTGGGTTATGGCAGCACGGATGCAGCAGCACGATGCTGCGCGCCGGCAGGGTGTTCAGTTTTTCCAGCAGCGCGTCAACGCGCACGCCGTTGGTTTCGCTATCAAACCACGGGTAGGTCGCGACCGTAAAGCCCGCGCCCTCGAAGATAGCCACATGGTTTTCCCACGTCGGGTCGCTGACCCACACGCCGGAATCCGGGAAGTATTTTTTCAGGAAGTCCGCGCCGACCTTCAGCGCGCCCGAGCCGCCCAGCGTCTGGATCGTTGCCACGCGTTTTTGCGCGAGCACCGCGTGATCGGCGCCAAACAGCAGCGGCGCAATCGTGTTGCGGTAGGTGTTTAACCCTTCCATCGGCAGATAAAGCGAAGCGCCGTGCGGCTGCGCATTCAGGCGCGCTTCGGCCTGAGCCACCGCGTTCAGCTGGGGAATAATGCCGTCCTCGTTGTAATAAAGGCCGATGCTCAGGTTCACTTTATCGCTGCGGGGATCTTCTTTAAAACGCTCCATCAAGGAGAGAATGGGGTCGCCGGCGTAGGCGTCTACTTTCTGAAACACGCGATGATTCTCCGGGTTATTATGAGGCAGGAAATTCAACAATAAACCGGAACATGACGTAACACCACCCTTTCGCCCTATCCTGCGATCGGCATAGGTTTTATGCGCCCCTTTCCCCTGCCGTTTACCTAATTCTGTGCCCTGATTCACTCCCGTAATGTAGCTCCTGCGCAACCGCGCAATCATCGATTCAGGAGTTCACATTATGGATTCACAATTTATCGGTTCAGTTATTAACGCCCTGCCGCTGGAGCATATGATCGGCGGTCCGCTGCAGGCGATGATCAAAGCGCAGGTGCAGGCCAGCAAGTCCTACACCGATTTTCTGCTCTCCGTCTGTATTAAGGACGGCAAGGCCGTCGCGATCGAGTTTGATTACGACGAAACCGTGGTCGACGAGCAGGGCGTCAACAAGGGCAGCGTTACGCGAAAAATGAGCATTCCGCTGCTGGCGGCGATCACCCACCCCATCATTTGTATCGAAGACGGTACGATTGATTTCGAGCTGGAAGTCAGCCAGAGCGAAGCCAGCTCCAGCAGCACGGAAGCGGAAGCCTCCGTCGAAGCGTCCGTGGGCTGGGGCGTGTTCAAAGCGAAAATGACCGGCAAAGTTTCGCATAAATCAGAGCAAACCCGCTCAACCGATACGCGCGCTAAATACTCCATCCACACGCAGATTAAGCGTCAGGAACCGCCTGAAGCGCTGCAGCGCGTGATTGACTATCTCACCAACGCTAAAACCAAGCCTGTCGCCGCGCAGTAATCCTTCACGCAGCGATAAGCGCGCGATTCCATAACGCAGGGGCCGCCTGAGGCGGCCCTTTTTCAGGAGCGAATGATGTCTTTTAAAACATGGTTACGCGGCGACAGGGATGAAGATCCACAAAACAAAGCCGGTAAAGAGGCTGACGGAACGCCACCTCCGATACCGGACGCTGCCCCGCCGCCGTCCGGCGGTATCCCGGGCACGCCCGTGTCGCTTGAGGATATTACGCGCGGGATGCAATACGCCGCCACGGCCGCCAATGAGCTTATCGCTCAGCAGTATATGAAGGCGCTGGACCCCTTTTTCGAACCCGCAGAAGACGGATCATTAATTCCGCGCACCGTACAGCTGGCGCTCGATGAAAACCACTATTTCGATCTGCCCCTGGTGGCGCTTTCAACGCCGCGGGGGCTGATGCTGGAAAAAATGAAGGTCAACCTGACTATCCGCACGGAAGGGATGCAGGCCCCTTCCCGGCAGTCGGGCGAAAACGAGTTTGGCCGTTTTCACGTCAGCCTTTCTCCTTCCAGCGAGAGCAAAGGCGGGCGCGACAGCCGCCACGTTGACGTCGAGATGCAGTTTACCGCGCTCGAACCGCCGGAAAGCGTCATGCGTTTGATTGACGAATATACCAACAAGGTGATTCCCCGTCCGAAAGTACAGGAGACTCCGTAATGCAAAAACAACCAGAACGTACAGGTGATAAGGGCGTGCAGCTTATTTGCCAGTTTGAGGGGCTGAAGCTGGAACGCTACCGCGACGCGGTAGGCCTGTGGACCATCGGCTACGGCCATTTGATCCTGAAGGAGGAGATGCAAAAGCTGACCAAAGTGACGACCGGAGAAGCCAAACAGCTGCTGCGAAACGATCTCAAGCGCACGGAAGACGGCGTGAAAAAGCTGCTGAGCCAGTCGGCAACGCAAAGCCAGTTCGATGCGCTGGTCTCCTTCGCCTTTAACCTCGGCGTCGGCAATTTAAAGAAATCTACGCTGCTGAAAAAATTCAACGCGGGCGATATCCAGGGGGCCGCCCTGCAGTTCAAAAGCTGGAATAAAGCGGGAGGAAAAGTGTTGGCGGGCCTGACGCGTCGGCGCGAAGCCGAGATGAAGCTTTTCCTCAATTAACCCATCGAATTTTAAAGGATACGGCATGAAAAATACGATCAAAACCGGCTCGTTCGTTCTGGCTATGGCGCTGTTCAGCCATAGCGTCGCAGCGGCAGAGATGCAGACCTGCGAGCAGGAAATCAATGCGGTAAACGCTTTTCTGAGCCACAGCGGCTCGCCCGCGATCGTTAACGTGGCCGATTTCGCCACCACGCTTCGCACGCTGAACACCACCGGTCGACTACCGCCTAAATACATCACCAGCGATGAAGCACGGCGTCTGGGCTGGTCGGGCAAGGACACGGACGGCCTGTGGGGATTAACGCCCACCAATGGCAAATGGATCGGTGGGGATAGCCTTCAGAACAACACGCTGCCTGCCAACGCGGCGTGGTACAGCGCCGACGTTGACGTGCTGAAGGGTTTTCGCGGTGAAAAGCGCCTGGCCTATACCCTCTCCGGCCCGCAGCGCTTTTACTCCCCGGATAAGAATCAGCATTTTGTTGAAATCAGTCCCTGCCGGTAAGCATCGTCTCCACGCCTGAACCGGCGTGGAGACGATTCACGAGGAGTTCTCCATGAGCAGCATTGTGACCCCAACCCTGATTAATGAAGGCCTGTTGGCCGTGGCTGGCCTTTTTGGCGGCGTAAGTGTGTCTTTTTTTTGGCAGCCGCGAAAGCTCCAGCAGCACAGCCGGTTTATTGCTGGCGTCATCATCGGCAGCATCAGCATGTGCGCGGCGTTCGCCCTCGGAGGCTTCACCGCGCGATGGCTAAAAATCGATCTTAACGATTCGGATATCACGCTGGGGCTGGGCTACATCGTCGGGGCCATAAGCAATGGGCTGATTGTCTGGCTGGCCAACTTTTTTCGGCGCCACGAGCAGCAGGATATCTTTGACGTTGCCAGTGAGCTTAAAAAACGCGTGAGCCGGGATAAATTACCCGTGGCAGGGACATCAGGCCGTAAACAAAGCGGAGAATAACATGAATAGCGTTTCTCAATGGTGGCTATTGTTTTTTACCATTATGGTCGATCTTTCCACCTCGTTAATTATTCTCTTTTGTGCCTACAGCCGCCGCATAGCGCATCTCCACATCGCTTATAAAGTGGGGTTAGCGGCCGTGGCGTTTGGTCTGTTTGCACAAAGCGGGATTAATATTAATTTTCTTTTTACTGGCGTAGATGACGTCACCGATAGCGTACCGTTCTGGCTGCTACAGGATTTTGGCACGTTACTTATCATCTTCGGGTATTTCATCTTTAAAATAAAATAATGAAACGGCGCGAGATTGCGAACGCGCTCGCGCCATAACAATAAAGCGGTCTGTCTGTGCGAAGAAAATATACAATATATTATTTAAAAATTTCGTGATTTGTGACGTAGTTAAAATAAAGCCTTGCCGCCTGCGTTCGGTTATTTACCTGTAGGCGATTAAAAATAGATTCCAGATGGACCTTCACCGTACCGGCGCTAATATTCAGCTGACGGCCAATTTGCTTATTCGTGCCTCCCCTTGCCAGAAGCTCAAGCACTTGCTGCTGACGGTGGCTGAGGAGCGTGACCGAGGCATCGTTTGCCATCTTATCATCCACCAACACCACCTGCTCCGGGAAGCAGATAACGCCCGCCAGGGCCATCTTCAGGACCAGGCCAATCTTCTCAACGGGCTGATCTTTCGTCACCACGCCCTTAATATTTTGCTTAAGATAATCGCTAAACATTTTTCCCGTCGTCTTCCGGAACATAACGACAACCGGGATTTTAGGATGCGCCTGATGGAGTGCCGGTAAAAACTGCATGCAGTCCATATCGCCATCCAGCAGTATCAGATTGTATGATGCGTCGCGTAATAGATTCATCGCATCATCACAGCTGTGCGCGGCTGCAACATGGCATTCTGGTATGAGCTTCTCAAGCTCTACTCTCATACCCGAAATATACAACGGCAGCTCGTCAATCATAAGAATATTCATAACAAATAAACCTCTTAATGTCTATTTTCCCATTAGCTCTTTGTCACTATACCTATTCGCACTGAGTATGAATCTTAAAAACAAAGTGAGAAAACAGCATTTGTCATATGACATACGCATTATATTTACCTGCATATTTAAGCCACGCTAATTCAGCATTAAGGATTGCTTTATTACATTGGAATTAATTTATGGAATAAACGGCACTTTATGCCGTAAGGCATATTTTCAGCGCAGCAGGATTTTAATACTGTCATAACGCATTCTGTATGAGAATGTTAATAAATTAAATTATTTGAAGAGGATATTAATATGAATATTCATTGGTTTACACAACCTCAAAACTCGTATGCTTCCTGCTATTTATACAATACTGAAACGCACGCATTTTGCCGGGTGCGCATTGAGCTTAATCGTAACGATGAGGACGGCACGTTTGTCTCCTTTTATCCGTCGCGTGCGGTGGGGTTTGTGGCGGATGGGCAAAATTACCGCACCAGCCAGAACGCGCGCTGGAGCATAAACGACGAGCACCGCCTGCGCTACGACGGTACGGTTTTGCCTCAGGATCCCCGTGAAGGCTATACCGTGTTCGACAGCACGACGCCGGCAAGATTTGTCCATCGCGGCAACGCGATCACCGTCACGCCGCGCCTACCGGCGGGAATTACTCAGGAGGATATGGTGGAACTGGCGCGGCTGGTGATGCTTGAACGCCCTGCGGCTCGCGTCCAGCTGACCGCACGCGATGCTTCTGCGGAAACGCTGCGCGACGCCATTCTGGATGCGATTCGGGCGCGCCGCTAGCGGGTAAACTTTCGGGCGGCCCGCGCTCTGCGACGCCGCCCCTGGCTTAGTCGACGTACTTCATCGCCACGCGCGACGTCAGTCGGGTAATAAGTTCGTAAGCACTCACTCCCGTCATTTCAGCAATGCGTTCAACGGGCAGCCCTTCACCCCACATCACCACCGGATCGCCCGCCTTGTCCTGCGCCTCTGGCCCCAGGTCAACGCAGATCATGTCCATCGCCACGCGGCCGACAATCTTCGCTTCACGGCCGTTGACCAGCACCGGCGTGCCGGACGGTGCCGCGCGCGGATAGCCATCACCGTAGCCCATCGCGACGACGCCGAGACGCGTATCGCGCTCGCTGGTCCACGTGCCGCCGTAGCCCACCGGCTCGCCCGCCTTGTGATCGCGCACGGCGATCAGGTTAGACACCAGCGACATCACCGGCTGGAAGCCAAAGTCTGGCCCCCACGGCTTGTTCTCCAGCGGCGATACGCCGTAAAGAATAATCCCCGGGCGCGCCCAGTCGAAGTGCGACTGCGGCCACAGCAGAATGCCGCCGGACGCGGCAATCGAGCGCGCGCCGGGCTTGCCTTCGCAGAAGGTGTTGAAGATATCAAGCTGCTGCTCGGTCGCCCCGCACTCTGGCTCGTCCGCGCGGGCAAAATGGCTGACGATATTCACCGGCTGGCGCACGTTTTTGCACTGGCACAGGCGCTGATAAAACGCCTCCGCCTTTTCCGGGCGCACGCCCAGGCGGTGCATGCCGGTGTCGAGCTTCATCCAGACGGTCACCGGCTCGCTCAGCTCGGCGGTTTCCAGCGCGGCCAGCTGCTCTTCGTTGTGCACCGCGGTGTGCAGATGTTGATCCGCGATGGTCGGCAGGTCCGATGCTTCAAAAAAGCCTTCGAGCAGCAGGATCGGCTGGGTAATCCCGCCCGCGCGCAGGCGGAGGGCTTCTTCAAGACGGGCGACGCCAAAGGCGTCGGCATCGGGGAGCGTTCGCGCGGTCTCAAGAAGACCGTGTCCGTAAGCGTTCGCTTTCACGACTGCAACGAGCCTGCTGGCGGGCGCCAGTTCTCGCAGACGTTGCAGGTTGTGTCGCAGAGCGCGGCGGTTAATAACAACAGTTGCCGCTTGCATGTGAATCCTTATTCGTCGTCGTACTGCGGTCCCGCATAGTTATCAAAGCGCGACCATTGTCCGTTAAAGGTCAGACGCACCGTCCCGATCGGGCCGTTACGCTGCTTACCAATGATAATTTCGGCGATCCCTTTCAGGTCGCTGTTCTCGTGATAAACCTCATCACGGTAGATGAACATGATTAAGTCGGCATCCTGCTCGATGGAGCCAGACTCACGCAGGTCGGAGTTGACCGGACGCTTGTCGGCACGCTGTTCCAGGGAGCGGTTAAGCTGCGACAGCGCCACCACCGGCACGTGCAGCTCCTTTGCCAGCGCCTTAAGCGAGCGGGAGATCTCGGCGATTTCCAGCGTACGGTTGTCGGAGAGTGACGGGACGCGCATCAGCTGAAGGTAGTCGATCATGATCAGGCCGATGCCGCCGTGCTCGCGCGCGATGCGGCGCGCGCGGGAGCGCACTTCCGTTGGCGTCAGGCCGGAGGAGTCATCAATGTAGATATTGCGTTTTTCCAGCAGAATGCCCATGGTGCCGGAGATGCGCGCCCAGTCCTCGTCGTCGAGCTGGCCGGTACGAATACGGGTCTGGTCGACGCGCGACAGCGACGCCAGGGAACGCATCATGATCTGCTCTGAGGGCATCTCAAGGCTGAAAATCAGCACAGGCTTATCCTGAAGCATCGCCGCGTTTTCAACGAGGTTCATCGCAAAGGTGGTTTTACCCATCGACGGACGCGCCGCAACGATAATCAGATCCGAGGGTTGTAGGCCCGCGGTTTTCTTGTTGAGGTCGTCATAGCCGGTGTTGACGCCGGTGACGCCGTCGTGCGGCTGCTGGAAGAGCTGTTCGATACGCGCAACGGTGGCGTCGAGCACGTCGGCGATGTTTTTCGGGCCTTCGTCCTTATTTGCACGGCTTTCGGCGATTTTAAAGACGCGGGACTCGGCGAGATCGAGCAGATCTTCGCTGGTGCGACCCTGCGGATCGAAGCCCGCTTCGGCGATCTCATTCGCCACCGAAATCATCTCGCGCACCACCGCGCGTTCGCGCACGATGTCGGCGTAGGCGCTGATGTTCGCCGCGCTTGGCGTGTTTTTCGACAGTTCAGCCAGATAGGCGAAGCCGCCGCAGCTGTCGAGTTGCCCCAGACGCTCCAGCGATTCCGCCAGCGTGATCAGGTCAATCGGGCTGCCAGACTCCTGCAGACGCGCCATTTCGGTGAAAATGTGGCGATGCGGGCGGGTGTAAAAATCTTCCGCCACGACGCGCTCGGCGACGTCGTCCCAGCGTTCGTTATCCAGCATTAAACCGCCCAACACCGACTGTTCCGCTTCAATCGAGTGCGGCGGGACTTTTAGCCCGGCAACCTGGAAATCACGGTCGCGTGGCTCAGTCTGTTTGTTGAAGGGTTTATTTCCTGCCATAGTGAATGGAGTTACCGAGATAAAGAGTGGGTCGAAAGATTACCATATTTTTCTTACGGAGGGAGCATGGCAACGCGCATTGAATTTCAGAAGCATGGTGGGCCAGACGTACTGAAAGCGGTGGAGTTTACCCCCGCCGCGCCTGGCGAAAACGAGGTTCAGGTCGAAAACAAAGCTATCGGTATCAACTACATTGATACCTACATTCGCAGCGGCCTCTATCCGCCGCCGTCGATGCCGAGCGGGCTGGGAACCGAGGCGGCAGGCGTGGTGATGAAAGTGGGCAGCGCCGTTAAGCATATTAAAGAGGGCGATCGCGTGGTGTACGCCCAGTCGGCGCTCGGCGCGTACAGCTCTGTCCACAACGTTCCGGCGGATAAAGCCGCCCTGCTGCCGAATGCGATCTCCTTTGAACAGGCCGCGGCCTCATTCCTGAAAGGGCTGACGGTCTATTACCTGCTGCGCAAAACCTACGAAATTAAACCCGACGAGCAGTTCCTGTTCCACGCGGCCGCAGGCGGCGTAGGGCTGATTGCCTGCCAGTGGGCGAAAGCGCTCGGCGCGAAGCTGATTGGCACCGTGGGCAGCGCGCAGAAGGCGCAGCGGGCGCTCGACGCAGGCGCCTGGCAGGTCATTAACTACCGTGAAGAGAGCATCGTCGAACGCCTTAAGGAGATCACCAGCGGGAAGAAGGTGCGCGTAGTGTATGACTCGGTGGGTAAAGACACCTGGGAATCGTCGCTGGACTGCCTGCAGCGCCGCGGCCTGATGGTGAGCTTCGGCAACGCGTCAGGCGCGGTGACCGGCGTGAATTTGGGCATTCTTAATCAGAAAGGGTCGCTGTACGTCACGCGTCCTTCCCTGCAGGGCTACATCACCTGTCGGGAAGAGCTGGAAGAGGCCAGCAACGAACTGTTTTCGCTGATCGCCAGCGGCGTGATTAAAGTGGACGTGGCGGATGCGCAGAAGTACCCGCTGACCGAGGCGCAGCGCGCGCATGAGGTGCTGGAAAGCCGGGCGACGCAGGGATCGAGCCTGCTGATCCCCTAGGCCCTAAAAAGAAATTGGGCTTCCCGTGGGAAGCCCTTTCTTTTTTTAGTTCGGCCGTATGTAGGGTACAGCTCGATGAATTCTGTAGCGGCAGACATAGTGACAGATTCGATAAGTAAATCCTATTCTGTTCTTAGCCGCGCTGCCGGAAAAGTTGCAGGTATGTGACGAACCCCTCAATACCTTAGTAACGGAATCGGTTATTACGCTGATAAGTAGGAAGTTTTGGCGATTTAATCGCCCGTATTACCCACACCACGGCAACCGCCAGCAGGAGCCACGGCAGCAGCTTAATCGTCAGAGCAAACAGGCCACCGATAAACATCACTACCGTCGCCACGACGATGGCGGCCAGAATGCCGAACAGCGAAACGCCCGTCACCAGCAGCATCATGAAAAAGCCAATCACAAAAAGCAGTTCTAACATGGTTCTCTCCCACGCGTATCCCGAATGATACCGTTGTCATTACAAGAAACGTGCCAAAAATAACTCGTTGTTCTAAAAGCAAAACGCCCCGCAACGTTGTGCAGGGCGTGGTGAATTTGACGATCTTTTAGCGAAATTTAGCGCTTGTCGGCAACCAGACGCAGCGCGTGTTCAAGCACTTCGATGTCCGCCCCCGCCTTGTGCGCGTTCTCGCTCAGGTAGCGACGCCACTGGCGCGCCCCCGGTATGCCCTGGAACAGGCCCAACATATGGCGGGTAATGTGGCCGAGATAAGTGCCGTTGCTCAGCTCGCGCTCAATGTACGGGTACATGGCGCGCACCACGGATACGGGGTCAGTATCAGCGCCCTCGACGCCATAGATTTCACGATCCACCGTCGCCAGAATGCCCGGGTTTTGATACGCCTCGCGGCCTACCATCACGCCGTCCATGTGCGCCAGGTGCGCCTTGGCCTCTTCAAGCGATTTAATGCCGCCGTTAATCGACATCGTCAGATGCGGGAAGTCACGCTTCAGCTGGTACACGCGCGGGTAGTCCAGCGGCGGGATCTCGCGGTTCTCTTTCGGGCTCAGGCCGGAAAGCCAGGCTTTGCGCGCGTGGATGATGAACATCTCGCACTCGCCCTTCCCTGAAACCGTGTCGATGAAATCGCGCAGAAACGCGTAGCTGTCCTGGTCGTCGATGCCGATGCGGGTTTTCACCGTCACCGGAATGGACACCACGTCGCGCATGGCTTTGATGCAGTCAGCGACCAGCGGCGCGTTGCCCATCAAGCACGCGCCGAACATGCCGTTTTGCACGCGGTCGGACGGACAGCCGACGTTAAGGTTGATCTCGTCGTAACCACGTTCTTCCGCCAGCTTCGCGCACTGCGCCAGGGCCGCCGGATCGCTGCCGCCAAGCTGCAGCGCAACCGGATGCTCTTCTTCGCTATACGCCAGGTAGTCGCCCTTACCGTGAATAATCGCCCCGGTGGTCACCATTTCGGTGTACAGCAGCGTGTGGCGGGAGAGCTGGCGCAGGAAAAAGCGGCAGTGTCTGTCCGTCCAGTCGAGCATCGGCGCAATGGAGAAACGGTGTGCAGGGAAAGCGGTCTGTAATTCTGACGACATGGCGAAGTTTTAAGCATCTGGTGGAAAAGGGGCGCTACTATAGCACAAAGGAAAGCCGGAGGCGCAGCGCCTCCGGTGCACTTTAAAACGTCATGCTGAGCTGCGCGCCTGCGCCCCAGGTTTCGTCTTCCCCGTACAGGCCCATCAGGTCTACGTGGACCGTGTTGAACGGCGCGAAGCCGAGGCCGCCGGTAAAGACGTTGCTGTCGTTTCCTTTCATATCCGCCCGGAAACCGGCACGCACGGCCAGCCAGCTTAGCGGCGTAATCTCGGCACCGACGCCCGCGTACTGCGAGGTATCTTCGCTCTTGAAGCCTTTGGTTTCGGTGAGATCGCCGTCGGCGGTTAAGGTCACGAGATCGTTGTGCCAGGCCGCACCGGCGGTCACCAGCGGACGGATCTGATACGTATCTTTATAGCTCACCACTTCGCCTGTGCGCCCGTTGCGGATACGGACATCTTTTGTATCGATGTCGCGCGACATCAGGTTTTGCCCGCTCAGGCCTACCGTCCAGTGCTCACCGAAATCAGCAGCAATACCGGCGTCAACGTTAAAGCCCGTATCGTCAGTGCGGTAGCGGCTATCGTTCCATTTATTGCTGTCGTAATCGTAAATGGACGTGGTGTAGTTATAAACCCAGGTTTTCTGCAGCTTCGGCGTCACGCCCACGGATACCGGCACGCCACCCAGGTCAAACTGACGGGCAACGGCAATACCGTAGTCGGAGACAATCGCCGCCCGGCCAGACGCCGTTGAGTTGAGATTTTTGGTAATTTGGTCCGTGCCGTTGAGCGCAGCATCCAGCGCTACGCCTGCCGCCACGAGATCGCTGTTTTGAATACCGCGCAGGTAATCAATATCCTGCGGATCGATTGAAGAACTGACCCGCCCGTGGGCATAGCCTTTCGCCATAAAGGCCACTGACAACACATCGTTAGGAATGCTCACCGCAATTCCCGCGCCCGCCGTGGCGCGGGCGGTTTTCCCGTTGAGGTAGTCGAGTTCATCAGCGAGATCTTTCGCTGCGCCCTGGAACTGGTTGATTGAACCTAACGGGTTGGTAATGATTTCGCCAGGGGTAAGGCTGTCCACCACGTCCTTATAGTGATTGATTTTGTCGTTGATGTTATCAATCTCGTCCTGAAGATTGTCCTTGTCGGTAATTTGCGCGCCGACTGAAGGCAAGATCACCGATACATCATCATCAGGCTTCGCTTTCGCCAGCAGCGCCGGGTTGATTAACGCCCCGCTGCCGTAGCTGCCCGCCGCAACGCCCGTACCGCCCATCGCGTCGCTGCGCGCTTCCGCCCAGGTATTGGCTGCTCCCGCCTGATTTGCCATAAAAAAGGAGACAGCAATGCTAACCATCGAAAATTTAAAATGTTTTTTCACAGTATGCTCGTCATAAATTTTGTTATGAATTAACCCCTGTCTGTTATCACCCAGACAGGGACGAACTATTGCTGTGAATAAGACGCAAAAGACCCGCTATTTCCCTAAGTTAAATTTCCCGTGCGGCCTGTTGTAATATGTGACGGCCCTCAATATTTATAGAAGAGGAAATTATTTTCGCCCAGGTTTTCCGTCGTGCGGGCCAAAAAACTGAGGAGGATGATCAACCCAGCGGTCCTCACGCGTTGCCGCATACACCGGGTTAAGCGGATAGTAGATGCGGTTGTGCTTTTTGTTTGCTTCGCCAACCACCAGCAGGCGAACCTCTTCGTCGGTATTATTGATAAAGGTGTGGCAAACGCCCGTTCCGGCTGGGAACCCCACGCTGTCGCCCGGCTCCAGCTTCCACAGATATCCGTTGATCCAGGCTTCAGGATAGCCTTCCAGCACGTAGATAAATTCCTCTTCATCGCTTTCGGCATGCGGATAAGAGGTGCGTCGGCCGGGCGGGAGGCGCTCGTGATGGATACCCATTCGCCTCAGCCCCAGCTGACGCGCCAGCGGCGCGCCGATGGAAAAACGCTCATCGCTGTCGGGATAGGTGGAGTCATCTGCGCCTTCTACGTCGCGCCAGTGCCGAATACAGTCAGGTCTTTTCATAGGTCATTTCCCGGAATGTGATGCGTCAGGTATAGCACAGCCCGGCGGATCTCGGCGTTTTAAGCAGAACATGATAAAGTGAGTCTTTATCACTGACGTCATCCGAGGTGCCCAATGGATAAGACCACAACGCAGGAGCTGTTAGCGCAAGCTGAAAAGCTGTGCGCGCAACGCAATGTGCGCCTGACCCCGCAGCGCCTTGAGGTGTTGCGCCTGATGAGCCTGCAACAGGGCGCCATCAGCGCGTACGATTTGCTCGACCTGCTGCGCGAAAGCGAGCCGCAGGCGAAACCGCCAACCGTCTATCGGGCGCTGGATTTTCTGCTGGAACAAGGATTTGTGCATAAGGTCGAATCCACGAACAGCTACGTGCTGTGCCACCTGTTCGACCAGCCAACCCATACGTCGGCGATGTTTATCTGCGACCGCTGCGGCGCCGTAAAGGAAGAAGGCGCGGAAGGCGTGGAGGACATTATGCAAACTCTGGCGGCCAGAATGGGCTTTGCCCTGCGGCATAATGTGATTGAAGCGCACGGCCTGTGTTCAGCCTGCGTGGAGGTTGAATCCTGTAAGCATCAGGATGCTTGCCAGCACGATCACTCCATTCTGGTAAAGAAGAAACCGCGCTAGGCATACAGAAAAGGCGGCTTAGCGCCGCCCTCTGACAGTACATCCTTGTACCTGCGGGTTTACCGGGTTACCAACGATAGTCGTTGCGGGTTTCCCAGTCTTTCACTTCGGATTCAGCTTTGTCTTTCTCGTAGCCGTAACGTTCCTGAATTTTCCCGACAAGCTGATCGCGCTTACCTTCGATGACGGTCATATCATCGTCCGTCAGCTTACCCCACTGTTCTTTCGCTTTACCTTTAAACTGCTTCCAGTTGCCGCCGATTTCGTCTTTATTCATAATCGTGTCCTCGTGTTAAGCGTCATTGAGTAGCGTCCGTAACGTGCTTTTCTGCTGGACGTGATAATAATTGTAGTTAAGGATTCGGCGGCCGTTTTCATATTCAGAATCTTTAACCATCGCGACGATTACGAAGACACAAACCAGGTGTTGTTGCGCCAGTGGCGATGCCAGATAAAGGCCAGCGACAGCCCGCGCAGGGAGAGAAAAACGGCCAGCGCGAGCCATAGGCCATGGTTGCCCAGGTACGGAACGGTGAGCAACGTAAGGCCAAACCCGACCGCCGCTACCGCCATGCTGTTACGCATTTCAGCCCCGCGCGTTGCCCCAATAAACATGCCATCCAGCAGATAACACCAGACGCCGACCACCGGCAACACTACCTGCCAGACGATGTAATGACCGGCCAGTTCACGCAGCGCGGGCAGTGAGGTAAGCAAGGCAACGATTGACTGGCCAAAACCGGCGTAAACCACTGCGAATGCGAGGGCTACCAGCCCTGCCTGACGACAGGCGGCACGCCAGACGTCGCGCAGCTGGCCGCTTTTCCCTGCGCCATAGGCCTGACCGGAGTGCGCCTCAACGGCATAGGCAAAGCCGTCCAGCGCATAGGCCGTAAAGGTCAGCAGCGTCATCAGAACCGCATTGACCGCGACAATCTCAGGCCCAAGCCGCGCGCCGTAGACGGTCAGCGCGCCAAAGCACAGCTGTAGCAGAAGCGAACGCAGCATGATGTCGCGGTTGAGCGCCAGCAGCTTGCGAATATTGCCGCGCCAGGCCTTTTTCAGCAGCGCAACCGAGATCCCGCGCATCGCCAGCACGCGCCAGACCATCCCTAATCCGATGAGAAGCGTGCCGTACTCCGCCACTACCGTCGCAAGAGCCGCTCCCTGCACGTTCATGTGCAGGCCGATGACTAGCCACAGATCGAGGACGATATTAAGCAGGTTGCCCACCACCAGCAGGATCACCGGGGCGCGGGCATACTGAACGCCCAGCAGCCACCCGAGCAAAACGAGGTTTGCCAGCGACGCGGGCGCACTAAGCCAGCGGATCGCCAGAAAACGCCTCGCCTGCTCAAGCACCGCCTCGCTGCCGCCGACGATATGCAGCGCTAAATCAATAAGCGGAGAGCGCAGCAGGACAATCAGTATTCCTGCGCCCACCGCCAGGATTAACGGCTGCACCAGCGCGCGCGCCAGGCGCAGCGGATCTTTCGCGCCATACGCCTGCGCCGTCAGCCCGGTGGTGCTCATGCGCAAAAAGAGCAGCAGCATAAAGAGGAAGCTGGTCGCCGTTGCGCCAATCGCGACGCCGCCCAGATACACGGGAGAGTCAAGGTGGCCAATCACCGCCGTATCAACAAGCCCCAGGAGAGGAACGGTGATATTGGAGAAGATCATCGGCAGCGCAAGACGCCACAATGCTTTATCGGAAGCCGTCAGCAGAGACATGGGAAAATACCGGGGACGATAATACGAAACGGGCCGCGGAGAAACCGCAGCCCGTCAGGAAGAGATTACAGCCATTCGCCGTTGCGGATAACGCCAACCGCCAGGCCCTCGATGGAGAAGCTCTGTTCGCGCAGGTCTACCACAATCGGCGTGAACTCGTTGTTTTCCGGCAGAAGCTGCACGGTGTTGCCCTGTTTTTTCAGGCGCTTAACGGTCACTTCGTCATCAATACGCGCGACAACAACCTGCCCGTTGCGCACGTCCTGCGTCTTGTGAACGGCCAGCAGGTCACCGTCAAGAATCCCGATGTCTTTCATGGACATCCCGCTAACGCGCAGCAGGAAGTCAGCGCTTGGCTTGAACATCCCAGGATCGACCTGATAGTGGCCTTCAATATGCTGCTGCGCCAGCAGCGGCTCACCGGCTGCAACGCGGCCAACCAGCGGAATACCCGTCTCTTCTTCGACAAGCAGACGAATACCGCGAGACGCGCCGGAGACGATCTCAATCACGCCTTTACGTGCCAGCGCTTTCAGGTGTTCCTCGGCAGCGTTTGGAGAACGGAAGCCCAGACGCTGCGCGATTTCCGCACGCGTGGGTGGCATACCCGTCTGGCCGATATGATCCCGGATGAGATCAAACACCTCTTGCTGCCTGGTCGTTAACGCTTTCATTCCGCCCCCTGGGTGTATATACAGTTATGCTGTGAGTATATACAGTCAAAGGCGAATTTGGAACCAAAAACTGCACAAAAAACCAGGGACTTAATTATTTCTCGAGGCTCATCGGAAATGCGACCAAAGCAGCGTGACCCAGGTTATCGCCGCGACGATAATCGCCAGCAGTACAGCAGCAGACCCCATGTCTTTTGCGCGTCCGGAAAGCTCGTGGAAATCGGAACCGATACGGTCAACAACCGCCTCAATAGCGCTATTGAGAATTTCCACTATCATCACCAAAAGCACCGAACCGATGAGAAGTACGCGAGTTATTGCATCAACATCCAGGAAACAGGCGATGATAACCGCGACGATAGCGGCGACCCCTTCCTGGCGAAAAGCGGCTTCATTGAGCCATGCGGCACGGAAACCTTTCCATGAATAGCCGGCGGCTTTGATGATTCGGGTTAACCCAGTGGTATTATTGGCCATTAAAAGAACCTTTTATTGGAAAGAGCGTCAATAACTACAGCCGCAGCGCGTTTGCTGCCACCTGAAGTATGACGGGTAACAACAGAAATTTTGCGCGCTTTCTGTTATCCTTGCGCCGCAATTGCATTATTAACCAGAGGCTTTACATCGTTTATGTCCGGCTGGCCACGAATTTACTACAAATTACTTAATTTACCATTAAGCGTACTGGTAAAAAGTAAGTCTATCCCAGCAGAACCCGCGCTGGAATTAGGGCTCGATACCTCGCGCCCCATTATGTACGTTTTGCCTTATAACTCGAAGGCTGACCTGTTAACGCTTCGCGCGCAGTGCCTGGCGCACGATCTGCCTGACCCGCTTGAACCGCTGGAAGTCGACGGTACGCTGCTGCCGCGCTATGTGTTCATTCACGGCGGGCCGCGCGTGTTTACCTATTACACGCCGAAAGAAGAGTCGATCAAGCTGTTCCACGACTACCTCGATCTGCACCGCAGCAATCCCGATCTGGACGTGCAGATGGTGCCGGTCTCCGTGATGTTTGGCCGCCGACCGGGCCGTGAAAAGGGTGAAGAGAATCCGCCGCTGCGCATGCTTAACGGCATTCAAAAATTCTTCGCCGTCTCCTGGCTGGGACGCGACAGCTTCGTGCGTTTCTCCCCTTCTGTTTCGCTGCGCCGCATGGCGGACGAGCACGGAACGGACAAGATCATCGCACAAAAGCTCGCGCGCGTGGCGCGTATGCACTTTGCGCGTCAGCGTCTCGCCGCGGTTGGCCCTCGCCTGCCTGCGCGCCAGGATCTGTTCAACAAGCTGCTGGCCTCTAAAGCGATTGCCCGCGCCGTCGAAGACGAGGCGCGCAGCAAGAAAATCTCCCACGAGAAGGCCCAGCAGAACGCCATCGCGCTGATGGAAGAGATCGCCGCGAACTTCTCCTACGAGATGATTCGCCTGTCTGACCGCATTCTGGGCTTCACCTGGAACCGGCTCTATCAGGGGATTAACGTCCATAACGCCGAGCGCGTGCGCCAGCTGGCACATGACGGCCATGAAATTGTCTACGTGCCTTGCCACCGTAGCCATATGGACTACCTGCTGCTCTCCTACGTGCTTTACCACCAGGGGCTGGTGCCGCCGCATATTGCGGCCGGTATTAACCTGAACTTCTGGCCAGCGGGCCCGATCTTCCGCCGCCTGGGCGCATTCTTTATTCGTCGAACCTTTAAGGGCAACAAGCTCTACTCGACCGTCTTCCGTGAATACCTCGGCGAGCTTTTCAGCCGCGGCTATTCCGTAGAATACTTCGTCGAGGGCGGACGTTCCCGCACCGGACGTTTGCTCGATCCAAAGACCGGCACGCTGTCGATGACTATCCAGGCGATGCTGCGCGGCGGTACGCGCCCTATCACACTGGTGCCAATCTATATTGGCTATGAGCACGTGATGGAAGTGGGCACCTACGCCAAAGAGCTGCGCGGGGCAACCAAAGAGAAAGAGAGCCTGCCGCAGATGCTGCGCGGCCTCAGCAAGCTGCGCAACCTGGGCGAGGGCTACGTGAACTTCGGCGAGCCAATGCCGCTGATGACGTACCTGAATACCCACGTTCCCGAGTGGCGTGAATCCATCGATCCCATCGAAGCGGTGCGTCCAGCGTGGCTGACGCCGACCGTCAACGGCATTGCGTCAGAGCTGATGGTGCGTATCAACAGCGCCGGTGCGGCAAACGCCATGAACCTGTGCTGCACGGCGCTTCTGGCCTCGCGCCAGCGCTCGCTCACCCGCGAGCAGCTGACCGAGCAGCTCGATTGCTACCTGAGCATCATGCGCAACGTGCCGTACTCCGTCGATTCGACCGTTCCTTCTGCTACCGCCAGCGAGCTTATCGACCACGCGCTGCAGATGAACAAGTTTGAAGTCGAGAAGGATACGATTGGTGACATCATCATTCTGCCGCGCGAGCAGGCGGTGCTGATGACCTACTATCGCAACAACATCACGCATATGCTGATGCTGCCGTCCCTGATGGCCGCCATTCTGACCCAGCACCGCCGCATTTCGCATCAGGAGCTGTTACGCCACATTGAAGCCATCTATCCGATGCTGAAAGCGGAGCTGTTCCTGCGCTGGAGCAAAGACGAGCTGGCCGCCGAGCTGGCTAAGATGACGGAAGAGATGCGTCGTCAGGGGCTGATTACGGTTAATGAGAACGAGCTGCTCATCAACCCGTCACGCTCCAGAACTCTGCAGCTGCTGGCCGCTGGCGCGCGCGAAACGCTGCAACGCTACGCCATCACCTTCTGGCTGCTGAGCGCGAATCCGTCCATTAACCGCGGCACGCTGGAAAAAGAGAGCCGCACGCTGGCACAGCGCCTCTCCGTTCTGCACGGTATCAATGCGCCTGAGTTCTTTGACAAGGCGGTGTTCAGCTCGCTGGTGCTGACGCTGCGTGACGAAGGGTTCATTAGCGACACGGGCGATGCCGAGCCGGAAGAGACGATGAAGATCTATCAGATGCTGGCAGAGCTGATTACCGCCGACGTGCGTTTAACGATTGAGAGCTCGACGCAGGGCGAGTGATGTTATCAGCGGACTGATGCCCTCACCCACGGGGAGAGGGAGAAAACAAAACGGCAGCCATTCGGCTGCCGTACTTTTATGAAAAGTAACTCATCGCCAGCCCCAAAAACAGCACCAGGCCCACGTAGTTATTGTTCATAAACGCCTTAAAGCACGCTTCGCGTTCCCGCTTCGCAATCAGCTTTTGCTGATACGCAAACAGCAGCCCCGCCACCAGCACGGACCAGTAAAACTCCCAGTTCAGGCCGTTAAGGCGACCAATGGCCACCATCAGCGCCAGCACCGCAACCTGCAGAATACCGATGATCAGCTTGTCCTGACGCCCGAACAAAATCGCCGTCGATTTGATACCGATCTTCAGGTCGTCGTCGCGGTCAACCATGGCATATTGCGTATCGTACGCCACGGCCCAGAGAATGTTGGCCAGGAACATGAGCCAGCAGCTCAGCGGCACAGATTCGCTCACCGCGGCAAACGCCATCGGGATCGACCAGCCAAACGCAGCGCCCAGCACCACCTGCGGCAGATGGGTGTAGCGCTTCATAAACGGATACACCCAGGCCAGCGCCAGTGCGGCAACCGAAAGCAGAATGGTCATGGTGTTAAGCGTTAACACCAGCAGGAAGGAGAGCAGCACCAGCACCACAAACAGCGTGCGGGCCTCTTTCTCGGAAACCTGGCCGCTCGGCAGCGGTCTATGGGCCGTGCGCTTCACGTGCCCGTCAAACTTGCGGTCCGCATAGTCATTGACCACGCAGCCCGCCGCGCGCATCAGCCAAACGCCCGCAACGAACACTGCCAGGATCCACAGGGGCGGTACGCCCGGCGTAGCAACCCACAGCGCCCACAGGGTCGGCCACAGCAGCAGCAGCGCGCCGATCGGTTTATCCGTGCGCATCAGGCGGTGAAAGGCCAGCAGCTTGTTCTGCGTCAGACTCCACTCCATTTTCTCTTCCTCTTAGTACAGCGGCGATGCTGGTAAAAACAGTTCCGTCAGGATGAGCGGCTTACCGCTCAGGCGAAGGCGGGAACGGCGCCCCCACAGATCGGCATCGCGACCAATCTCAATGAAATCTCGGGTAAGCTCGGACGAGGTGAAAAGATAGCGCCCCAGCGGCGTTTTTCCCAGCCGCTGCAGCGCGAGCTCGGGCCCGGAAAGGGTGGATTCTGGTACCACCGTCCGTCCGGCAAGCCACGGCTCGCCGTCAGCGCAGAGCAGGATCTCGCGCAGCCAGTAGCGTTCTTCAGACGGCAGCAGCGGCAGCTCGCTGGCAACCTCATCGGCAGCGACAAATCCTTCGCGGATCATCGTCACCGTGACCGTTTTACCCTGTTGCTCAAAACGTTTTGTCATGGAATCTTCCAGCAGCAGCCAGTCAAGCTGCGCCGGTTCAAGCGCGGGTATGTGGTCTAAATAGCGCAGCGCACGCAATTGCGTTAGCGCAGGGTGTGACATGCCAGACTCTCCGATACATAACGTAATGGCATTGTATCGCAGAAACGCGGCTTGGGGGCGGTCAAACGTTATTTAACGATCACTATCGCAACAACGGTGCAACAGACACGGACGGCATGAAAAAAAGTGCGCCCACTCAGGCGCACTAAAACTAACAAATCAGCACTGCGGGGAGACGATCACCCCTTGCCTTTTACACTGCTGATAAAGGTGGAACGGGCAGTGGTTGAACCTAAACGTTCGGCCTCATCAAGCAGCTTCAGCGCCTTATCGACATCGCCGCGCTTCACGGCCTGCTTAATCGCGTTGTTGAAGTATGCTTCGGTGTCGTTCAGTACCGGCTCCGCTTTCTTCGCCGGCGCAGCGGCTGGCGCGGCGGCGACAGGGGCAGCCGGTGCGGCGTAAACCGGTGCGGCAGTGTTGCCCACGGTCACAGGACCATTGCCGGAGGAGCCAAACAGCGGGCCAACCAACACGCTGGAGCCGCTGTTGGTTTTCACCTTCAGCTTCAGCGTTCCGTCGGTCACGTGGCGGGCAATCGGGTCCGGAATATCCGGCACGGCGTTGCCGGTACCCTTCGCATAGGCTTTTGCCGGATCGAGCAATGTGGTGGTTTTCTGCAGATCTTGCTCGGTGGTAAAGACCAGCACGTAGAGTTTTTGCTGTCCCAGCGCAGGCGTCAGGCGCATCACCCCTTCCAGGCGGTCAGCGCTCATCACGCCCGGCTCCTGGTAGGTAAAGTATTCGCTTGGGAAAAACGCCGATGGCGTCATGTTCTGATCGAGAATCAGCACGTTCGGCGCAAACACGCTGGTTTGTTTGTTCACTTCGCTGGTCAGGGTAATGGCCAGCTCGCCAATGTTGGCCGGAACGCTATAGGCGGCAACCGGGCCGGTGATGCCCGGCACGTTCAGCTGCTGGCCGCCCGTTGAAAGCTGGGTGGTCTGCGTTTTAGATTGATCGACCGGCGTCCAGGTGAGCTGCTGGAGCGACGCGGCAGGAATAGACGGTGCGGAGGTCGTGTTCTGGGGGACGAAATTCACGTCAGCCAGCGTAACGGCAGGTACGCTCGCCAGCAGGCCTGCAGACAGGCAAACGGCAAGGAGAGTTTTGTTCATTTTCATTGTTATCACCTCAGAAAGCACGGGTTCAGCGGTAGCCAGGCAATAGCGCGCTGCCCCAAGGATTGAGGGGCTTTCGCCCCTCAGTTTGGTCATTACGTCAGGTTAAGACGGGATTACCACCAGATTTCCATCTGGGCGCCGAAGGACCACTCGTCGCTGTCGCCGCGGCCGAAGGAACCGCCGTTGAAGCCATCTTTAAACGCTTTACCGTAGTTAGGGTTATTTCCTGGGTTACCGTTGTAGTCGTAGCCCCACTTCTCATCCCACTTCGCGTAGGTTGCGAAGACGCGGATAGCCGGACGAGACCAGATGCTGTCGCCAGCCTGCCACTGTTGTGCCAGGGTGATTTTGTACTGGTTGTTGGTGTCGCCAGTTTCCTGGGATTTGACGTTGTCGTAGCCCACTTCCAGCAGGGTGCTCATGATTGGCGTCCATTTGTACATTGGACGTACGCCCACGGTCCACCACTTGGTGCCGTTGTTGTTATCCCAGTCGATGTCCTGATACATACCGACGTACATCAGGTCCCAGCTATCGCCCAGGGAGATTGCACCGTGGTCGAGGATACGCAGCAGGCTGCCGTTGTTGTTGATGTCATACGCAAAGCCGGAGTTGCCGTCAATGCCTACGCCAGAACCTTGAGACAGGCCTTTACCCTGAGAGGTCATGGAGTCGGTGGCGTACTGAACCACAAACTTGTTGTAGCCTTTCAGCATGCTCTGGGTGTGTTCAGCGGTGAACATCCAGCCGTCTTTAGACGCGCCGTCAACCAGGCGATAGTCATCACGCGGGTTGGCACGGCCGTAGTCAACGCCCAGCTCCAGGGTGCCGCCCGGGTTAACTTCCATCTGCGCTAAACGCACGTCAAAGACGTCGTTCGCGGTGCGCGTGGTGTAATCATAAATGCTGTTGCTGGCGAAGGAGGAAGAGCCGCCCGCTTCAGAAGAACGGGTTGCTGCCAGAGAGAGTTTACCGAAGCCGACGTCGATGTTTTCCAGACCCGCACCAGGACCAGAGATATCCCAGTAGTAGAAGTCGATCATGTGAACGTCGTGACGCTGATAGAAGCGCTTACCGGCCCAGATGGTAGAGCCCGGCAGCCATTCAATCAGGTTTTTACCCTGCACGTTAGCTTCACGGAACGCGGGATCGGTCGCTTCCCAGTCATTCTGCTGCGCCACGGAGTACGCGACGTTAGTATCGAAATAGAAGCTCTTATCGCCTTCTTTCCATACTTCCTGGCCCAGCTTCAGTTCGGCATAGGTTTCACATTCGTTACCGAGACGGTATTTACTTTGTGCACCCGTTGCCTGGAAACATTGTTGTTCGCCGCCACTTCCCGTCCAGCCGATACCGGAACGAGCATAACCATGGAAATCCACTGCCAGCGCCTGAGCAGACATTACGCCCGCTGCGACGGCAACTGCCAGAGGAAGTTTGCGCAGAGTAATCATCATTCTATCTCCTGAGATCATTGCTTTTCTTTGAACACTTCACCTGTCGGCTTCGTGTTTTCTTTTGGGATTGCTTAAACGCCTGGCTCTTGATGCAGCCGACGACATGCGGAGCCATCTTCACGGAACAGATGGCAGCGCTCTGGCGGCAAGCCGATAGCGAATTTGGCACCCTCTTCTACCAACACCACGTCATTCTGGCGGTAGACCAGGTTTTGACGGATGGCGGGGATCTGGATATGAATCTGTGTTTCGTGACCAAGCTGTTCGACGACCTGAACTTCACCTTCGAGGGTCACATCCGCGATGTGGCTCGGCAGCAAATGTTCCGGACGAATGCCGAGGGACATATTTGCCCCGACCTGTACGTTCGCGCTGTCCACCGGTAGCCAGACCTGCTGGCGGTTTGGCAGCTCGACCTGTACCTGTTCAATCGCCGTTGCGGTCACTTTGACGGGCAGGAAGTTCATCTTTGGCGAGCCAATAAAGCCCGCAACAAAGCGGTCTGCCGGGTAGTGATACAGCTCCAGCGGTTTACCCACCTGCGCCACGCGGCCGGCGTCCAGCACCACAATTTTATCGGCCAGGGTCATCGCCTCGACCTGATCGTGGGTGACGTAAATCATCGTGCGGCCAAGACGCTTGTGCAGACGGGAAATTTCGATACGCATCTGGACGCGCAGGGCGGCATCCAGGTTGGAAAGGGGTTCATCGAGCAGGAACACGCGCGGCTCTGCCACCAGCGTACGACCAATCGCCACGCGCTGGCGCTGGCCGCCGGAGAGCGCTTTCGGCTTGCGTTCCAGCAGGTGCGCCAGCTGTAACACCTCGGCGACCTGGGTCACGCGCTGGTTGATAACCTCTTTCTTCGCACCGGCCAGCTTCAGGCCGAAAGACATGTTCTCGGAAACGGACAGGTGGGGATAAAGCGCATAAGACTGGAACACCATGCCCACGCCGCGCTCGGCTGGCGGGGTGTCGTTCATCCGGGCATCACCAATAAACAAATCGCCGCTGGTGATCGTTTCAAGACCGGCAATCATACGCAGCAGGGTAGATTTACCACAGCCTGAAGGACCCACGAACACCACGAACTCACCTTCGTGGATGTCCAGATTGATGTCTTTAGACACCACTACGTCGCCCCAGGCCTTCGTTACATTACGTAGCTGTACGCTCGCCATGCCCTTCTCCCTTCGTTACAACCTGTCACCGACAGAAACATTCAACATAAGTTCACTATGGGGTATCCATTACTTTCGTGAATCCTCCACCCCCCGCCTTTTTTATGGGGGAGGAGGCGGGAGGATGAGAGATGACGCTCTGCGACCGCATCTGGCAGGCTGAGGCGAAAATCGTGACCCCGCCTGCAAAATTCAGAGGGGTTTTATGTGCGCCAGCACTCATAACTTAAATTTATGCAACGGAGATCACACAACGCGGGGGTGGGGCGTAGGGGCCGGGAGGATGGAAAGAGGATGTCAAATAAGGAGACTGAGCCACGTTGAACCACCTCATGTATCCACGAGCACATCACCAAAAAGGATGGCAGATATGAAGATCAAGACTGGCGCACGCGTTTTCGCATTGTCCGCCCTGGCAGCAATGATGATTTCCGCACCGGCTCTCGCCAAAATTGAAGAAGGTAAGCTGGTTATCTGGATTAACGGCGACAAAGGCTATAACGGCCTGGCCGAAGTGGGCAAAAAATTCGAGAAAGACACCGGTATCAAGGTCACCGTTGAGCACCCTGACAAGCTGGAAGAGAAGTTCCCGCAGGTCGCGGCGACGGGCGACGGTCCGGACATCATCTTCTGGGCGCATGACCGTTTCGGCGGCTACGCGCAGTCTGGCCTGCTGGCTGAAGTGACGCCGGACAAAGCCTTCCAGGACAAGCTGTTCCCGTTCACCTGGGACGCCGTTCGCTATAACGGCAAGCTGATTGCATACCCCATCGCCGTTGAAGCGCTGTCGCTGATTTACAACAAAGACCTGGTGCCTAACCCGCCGAAAACCTGGGAAGAGATCCCGGCGCTGGACAAAGAGCTGAAGGCGAAAGGCAAATCGGCGCTGATGTTCAACCTGCAGGAACCGTACTTCACCTGGCCGCTGATTGCTGCCGACGGCGGTTACGCGTTCAAGTTTGAAAACGGCAAATACGACGTGAAGGACGTCGGCGTGGACAGCGCGGGCGCGAAAGCGGGCCTGACCTTCCTGGTTGACCTTATCAAGAACAAACACATGAACGCGGATACCGATTACTCCATCGCGGAAGCGGCGTTCAACAAGGGCGAAACCGCGATGACCATCAACGGTCCGTGGGCCTGGACCAACATTGATAAGAGCAAAGTTAACTACGGCGTGACGCTGCTGCCAACCTTCAAAGGCAAGCCGTCTAAACCGTTCGTGGGCGTGCTGAGCGCGGGCATCAACGCCGCCAGCCCGAACAAAGAGCTGGCGAAAGAGTTCCTGGAAAACTACCTGCTGACCGATCAGGGTCTGGATGAAGTGAACAAGGACAAACCGCTGGGCGCCGTCGCGCTGAAATCCTTCCAGGATCAGCTGGCGAAAGACCCGCGTATTGCGGCCACCATGGATAACGCCCAGAAAGGCGAAATCATGCCGAACATCCCTCAGATGGCCGCGTTCTGGTACGCCACCCGTACCGCGGTAATCAATGCTGCCAGCGGTCGTCAGACCGTCGACGCCGCGCTGAAGGATGCACAGGGTCGTATTACCAAGTAATGCCGTAGTTCCCTCTCCCTTTGGGAGAGGGAGAAAAGATCACATGCTGTAGAGGAAGAACCCCATGGATGTCATTAAAAAGAAACGCTGGTGGCAAAGCGACGCGCTGAAGTGGTCAGTGATAGGTCTGCTGTGTCTGCTGGTGGGTTACCTTGTTGTTTTAATGTACGTGCAGGGGGAATATCTGTTCGCCATCATGACGCTGATTTTAAGCTCTGCTGGCCTGTATATTTTCGCTAACCGCAAAGCCTATGCCTGGCGCTATGTCTATCCGGGCGTGGCCGGAATGGGGCTGTTTGTCCTGTTCCCGCTGATCTGCACCATCGCCATTGCGTTCACCAACTACAGCAGTACCAACCAGCTTGCACAGGAGCGCGCCACCCAGGTGCTTCTGGACCGGTCCTATCAGGCGGGCAAAACGTTTAACTTCGGCCTTTATCCTGCGGGTGATGAGTGGAAGCTCGCGCTCACGGACCAGGAGACGCAGAAGGTGTTTATTTCTGACGCGTTCAAATTCGGCGGCGAGCAGAAGCTGGCCTTAAAAGAGGCGACCGCCCTGCCGGAAGGCGAACGCGCCAACCTGCGCGTCATTACCCAGAACCGTCAGGCGCTGACCCAGCTTACCGCCGTACTGCCGGACGAGAGCAAAGTGACCATGAGCTCGCTGCGCCAGTTCTCCGGCACGCAGCCGCTCTACACCCTGGCGGATGACGGCACGCTCACCAACAACCAGAGCGGCGTGAAGTACCGTCCGAACAACGATATCGGCTTCTATCAGTCCATCACTGCCGACGGCAAATGGGGCGATGACAAGCTCAGCCCGGGCTACACCGTCACCATCGGCTGGGACAACTTTACCCGCGTATTTACCGACGAAGGCATCCAGAAGCCGTTCTTCGCCATCTTTGTCTGGACCGTGGTCTTCTCGGTGCTGACGGTGATCCTGACCGTTGCGGTGGGCATGGTGCTGGCGTGTCTGGTGCAGTGGGAGTCCCTGAAGGGCAAAGCGATTTACCGCGTGCTGCTGATTCTGCCGTACGCCGTACCGTCGTTTATCTCGATTCTGATCTTCAAAGGGTTGTTTAACCAGAGCTTCGGTGAAATCAACATGATGCTGAGCGCGCTGTTCGGCATCAAGCCGGCCTGGTTCAGCGACCCGACCACCGCCCGCTCGATGATTATCATCGTCAATACCTGGCTGGGCTATCCGTACATGATGATCCTGTGCATGGGCCTGCTGAAGGCGATTCCGGACGACCTGTACGAAGCCTCGGCGATGGACGGCGCAGGTCCGTTCCAGAACTTCTTCAAGATTACGCTGCCGCTGCTCATCAAGCCGCTGACGCCGCTAATGATCGCCAGCTTTGCCTTTAACTTTAACAACTTCGTGCTGATTCAGCTGTTGACCAACGGCGGCCCGGACCGTCTGGGTACCACCACGCCAGCAGGCTATACCGACCTTCTGGTGAGCTACACCTACCGCATCGCCTTTGAAGGGGGCGGCGGGCAGGACTTCGGCCTGGCGGCCGCGATTGCCACGCTGATCTTCCTGCTGGTAGGCGCGCTGGCGATTGTGAACCTGAAAGCTACGCGCATGAAATTCGACTAAGGAGGGCGCTGACTATGTCTATGGTACAACCCAAATCTCAAAAGCTGCGCCTCCTGGCGACGCACTTAGGCCTGCTGATTTTCATCGCCGCGATTATGTTCCCGCTGCTGATGGTTATCGCCATCTCCCTGCGCTCCGGTAACTTTGCGACCGGAAGCCTGATCCCGGATGAAATCTCCTGGGAGCACTGGAAGCTGGCGCTGGGCTTCAGCGTGGAACACGCCGACGGTCGCGTAACCCCGCCGCCGTTTCCGGTGCTGCTGTGGCTGTGGAACTCGGTGAAAATTGCGGGCATCACCGCAATTGGCATCGTCACGCTCTCTACCACCTGCGCATACGCTTTCGCCCGCATGCGCTTCCCGGGGAAAGCGGTGCTGCTGAAAGGGATGCTGATTTTCCAGATGTTCCCGGCGGTCCTCTCGCTGGTTGCGCTGTACGCCCTGTTTGACCGCCTGGGCCAGTACGTGCCGTTTATCGGCCTGAATACCCACGGCGGCGTGATCTTCGCCTATCTTGGCGGCATCGCCCTGCACGTGTGGACCATTAAAGGCTACTTCGAAACTATCGACGGTTCGCTGGAAGAAGCGGCGGCGCTGGATGGCGCAACCCCGTGGCAGGCGTTCCGCCTGGTGCTGCTGCCGCTGTCGGTGCCGATTCTGGCGGTGGTATTTATCCTGTCGTTTATCGCCGCAATTACCGAAGTTCCGGTCGCGTCGCTGCTGCTGCGCGACGTGAACAGCTACACCCTGGCCGTGGGTATGCAGCAATACCTCAACCCGCAAAACTACCTGTGGGGCGACTTTGCCGCAGCGGCCGTGCTCTCCGCCATCCCGATCACCGTGGTGTTCCTGCTGGCCCAGCGCTGGCTAGTTAACGGCCTGACGGCGGGCGGTGTGAAAGGTTAAGTTTCATCTGTAATGCCACTGCAACCCTCAACTTTAGACGTATTGTATTGAACCACCTTGTGACTGTTAGGCGCTCTTCGGAGCGCCCTTTTTTTATTCGCGCTTCAGGCGCTTCGAGTTACACAGCCAAAGGGTAATGACCAGCAGCAGGATCGCCGCCGAGTAGATCAGCACGTCGAGCGGGGATTTATGATCGACGATGATCAGCCGCACAATCGCGGTGATCCCAATGTAGACAAAATAGCGCAGCGGAAAGTGAAAGCCGGACTGAAAATACTTCACAATCAGGGCGATAAACTCGAAGTAAAGGAAGTAGACGACCAGGCCTTCCACCAGCGCGTATTTGCTGGTTTGCTCGGGGGCGAACAGCACATCCGCCAGATGCACCGTCTCTTTGCCGAGAAAAACGACCAGTATCAGGCCAAGGCTCAGCAGACCGAGGTTCAGCACGGTCTGGAGGATCGTTGAGATAAACTCAACGCGCGGACGCGTCAGGGATGACATACGGCACCTCATTCTTCAGGGCGAGGTTCCTGTATAACGCAAAAGTGTGACGGGGATCTATATTTTTTGTTTATGTTTGAAGCAATGGAGAGGATTCCCTCTCCCTAAAGGCGCGAGGGAGAAAACACGGCTCCGGGCGATCCCCTCTCCCCTTTGGGGAGAGGGTTAGGGTGAGGGGCATCAGCGGAAATTAACGTTTTTATCGCTGGTCATGTCATACAGCTGGAACTTACGCCCAAGCTGCTGGCCGCCGTCGCGGGTCAGCGGCGTCCAGCCCACGGCCGCGCGGCTGCGGGTTGGGCCTGACGAGAAGAGATCCAGCGGAATCGAGACATACACCCCTTTGGTGAAATCCCCTTCCCCGTATTCGTCCGGCGACACGTTGGTGATAGTGGCATAGCCGCCCACGACCACGCCGCTGTCGAAGTGTTTCGAGATGTCCAGCGTGCCGCCCTTATCGCCTGCCAGATACTGCCCGACGCTGGCTTTGATCAGCACGTCCTGCGCAAACGACGGCGTCCAGTAGGCGGTCAGATGGCCGGTTTTCACGCTGTAGTCGGTGAACTTCATCATGTCCTGCGCGCTGCGCCAGTCGCGCTGCTTCACGTAGTTGGCGTCAATACCGAACGCCCAGTTGCTGTCGACGGGGCGATAAAGCACCTCCGCCCCCGCGCCGCCGAACATCGTTTCCAGATAGCCGCCGTAGACCTGGCCGTAGAAGCCGTTGCCGAAGTACTGGAAGTAGTTGGCCTGCAGGTTGTTAACGTAGACGTCGTTCTGCACGTATTCCCGCACGCGGGTCCGCACGCGCGGCAGTTTTGAATCATTCGGCGGGTTGGTGTAGTTGAACTTGTCGTAGTTGTTGGCGATGTTGCCGAACAGGCTGCCGGTGGTCAGCAGGTGGTCGGTGACCCACAGATCCGCCGTCGCCATCGCGCCCAGCTGATACATGTAGAAGTTTTCCGGGCCGCCAACGGACTGGTTAAGCACCGGATCGATGTGGAAATCGAAGCGGGATTTGTCGATATACCAGCCCTGTTCGGTGGTCTCCGGCACCACCGGCTCAACGCGCTTCTGCACCAGCTCGGTTTCGTGCCCCAGCGGCTCGCCCTCAAGGTGGCGCTTCAGGCTGGCAACGTCCGTTTCAGTGGTCACCTGCGGCAGGTTGAGGCGGTTTTCCGTCACGCGGATCGTGCGGATCCCTTCCGGCAGATCGTTCATCACGATCCGGTTGGCGCGTTCGATCCCTTCTCGCGAGTCGCGGTATTTCACCTGCTCGCCGGTGACGTACAGCGTATCGCCTTTGGTCTGGATCTTCGGATCCGCCAGGCCCGCGTTGTATTTCAGCAGCGTCAGCTGGTTCGCCACCACGGAGTGCTGAATGATCGCATCCTGCGGCTCCGGCTGGTATTTCGGCCGCGCGTTGTCGTTGTAGTGCGGGCGCATGTCGTTGAAGTTGGTGCGCAGCGTAAAGCCAAACATCAGGGTATTGCCGCGCTCGTAGCTGAGGTTAACGTCGGCCCAGTCGGCGACGCGGTAAATGGCGCCGACGTTAAACTTGCTCTTCTGCTCAATCTTCCCGGCAAACTCCTGGCTGTAATCGTTCCCTTCATACTCCAGCTTCAGGCGCAGCGGCTGCCAAGGCGTTTGATACTCGACGCCGCCGAACAGCGACGCCGGACCGTGGAACATCTGGTCGCCGTTAATCGAACCGGCTTTCTTATAGCTGTTATCGCGGTAGCAGTATTTGTCGCTGTAGGAACAGAACGGGTTTTTTACGTTGCCGCTGGTGCCGAGATAGCCCCAGCCCAGCCCGAGCGAGAAATCAAACGGCCCCCATGCCTTGCTGGCGACAACGTATTCCGCATCAAACAGGCCGGTCCCGCCGATATCCTTCGCGCCGACGGAGACCTGCGGCATCCAGTAGCTCTCTTCCCACAGGCGCAGCTTCAGGTCAAAGGCTTTATCCTTATAGGTCTGATCGCCGGAAAATGACTCCACGCTGCTGTACTGCTTTGTGCGCACGTCGGTGTAGCGCAGGGTGGTTTCGAGCCACGGGAACAGCTGTACGGAGGCGGAATAGTAGCGGTACTGATCGTTGTCGCGGTAGTTAAGGCTCAGCTCGCCCTCGCGGGCCATGCGTGCGGTGGGCGTTTGCAGCAGGCCCACGCCGCCGAAGTCAGACTGCGAGGGCCCAATGGGCGCCGGAAAGGTTTCGGCATGGCAGGCCGCGCTTACGCACAGCGCCAGCATGCTGTAGAAGTAGGTTTTTTTCATTAATCCGGTATCCGCTGCGTCAGGGAGCGAAGGATATCGGCGTTAATGCCGTCATAGGCCTTCGTCCAGAAGTGGTCGGCAAAACCGACAAAAATGATGCTGCCGGGCATGGGCTCAACGTGGCGCTTATTCCAGTAGGCTACCGGTACTTTTTGTGTGCGCCCGTCGGGGTAGATCACCCACGCGTAGCTGTTATCCGCGCCGCTGAGCAGGCTTTGCTCGTCAAGGTAGTTCGCCACGTCGCGCCCCGGCGTGAAGGGCTTGTTGCCGGGGCTGCTTATCAGCCCCATCACGGTCACGGTGGAGGGCTTCGCCGGAAGCCAGAGCGTGTATTCGCCCTCAAGCGCCGGATTGCCGATCTCCGCCACGCGCACCTCGTCCGGGTCAAGGTTCACCTTTTGCCGCCCGGTGACCTTCACCGCCGCAAGCTGCTGGCGCAGGGCGTTAATGGCCGCCGCGTCGTCGCCGTCTTCCTGCCCGGCGAGCCCCGTCAGCCTGGCCAGCAGGGCGTTATGCTGCTGTTCTGCCGCTACGCTCGCCTGCCGCTCGGCGATCACCGCGCCCGGCCACCAGCTGTTGGCAAGCCGCGGCTGGCCGACGAGATCGAGCAAGTGCCCGGCATTGGTTAAGGTTTTCGGTTTTTCACCGTCCGGCGTGTAGACCTTTACCGTTCCCGCCGACCACGCCAGCGGCGCGGCAAGGCTCGCGATGAGCGCCGCAGAGATGAGCTTTTTCATGATTTCGCCGCCTTGATCAGGGTGGTTTTCACCGGGAAGAAATCGGCGCCGAGATACTGCAAGGACTGGCGGATTTGCCCTTCATCATCCACCCAGAAGCGGTTGTGCCACGTCGCCTGGTCGGTCGTGACCTCTTCATCCAGCACGCGGACCCGGGTTTCGTCGCTGCCGACCTTTACGCTGTCCGTGCCGTCCCAGCGGAAGACCGAGCGGGCCGTGGCGTAACGCACCTGCTTGTGCTCGGTCCAGCCCATCGTGCGCGTCCAGCCCGCGCCGTCGGTAATCTGATTTGGCTTGATAAGCGGATCGGCTGCGAGGTTGTTCACCTCCAGCAGGTTGTCACCGCCCAGCAGCGTTTTCACGATGCGCCCATGCTGCGTCACGAGGGTAGCCTGATCCTGCGTCACCCATTTCTGCTGCCCGTTTTCATCGAAAGCGAGCACCACAAACAGCTGCGGCCCGTTGTTAAGCTGCATGTACTGGCTGGCATAAGGCATGTTTTGCAGTTCGTCATCGGTCAGATGCACGCCGGGCGTGCCGAACAGGCTTTCCCACAGGGAATGTCCCAGCCCTTTAGTGGTGGCCGAGCACGCCTGCAGCAGCAGGCAAATCAGAATGATTGCAGGTCGCTTCACGACTCTTCTCCGAAGGGGCGAAATAACCACACCGAAGTGTGGTTATGATTAAAACACCCGGTATTACTGGGTGCTGGTCGTCGTGGTGGTCGTGGTTCCGGTATTGGAGCCATCACCGCCACCGGTTGCCGCCAGCGCGACACCCACGGCTGAACTTACGGTGCTGGTGCTGGCTGCGGTAGAACTCCCCGCAGATGCAGACGTCGCTGCCGAACCTGCCGCTTCCCCGACCTGAACCGGAGCCGCATAGGCAGATGTCGCCGCAAGCGCAGATATGGCAAAAATGCCATACAGTACTTTCTTCATAACAATTTCCCTTCAATGAATGAATGGAGATTTACCTGAAAAGAAATTCAGGCGGAATCGAGTATACACAACTAAAGCGGTGGGATTGCCGTATGGGGAAATAGAGAAAGGGTTTTCAGACTATTAGAAAATCAAGAGAGATAACATGAAAAGATATAATATTAAAAACATTAAAATCAATAAGTTAAAATTTATATTGTATTAAGGACGCCTCCGTATATTCCTAAAGTAAACCGTAGCGACTATCGGGTTAACATCCTTTTTCAGATAAAACTCAGAGCTGAAATTTGAGATGAATAACAGACATGCGGAATTATCCGATAAAAAAATGCCGGCATATTGCCGGCATTATTCATGGCATATTAATTATGCGCGCCAGGCTTTATAACGGTTAATCAAACCATTTGTTGAGCTGTCGTGGCTATCAATTGCTTTATCGTCACCCAGCTCCGGCAGAATGCGGTTCGCCAGCTGTTTGCCCAGCTCTACGCCCCACTGGTCAAAGGTGAAGATGTTCAGGATCGCGCCCTGGGTGAAGATTTTGTGTTCGTACAGGGCAATCAGCGCGCCGAGGCTGAACGGCGTGATTTCGCGGAGCAGGATAGAGTTGGTCGGGCGGTTGCCTTCGAACACTTTGAACGGCACAACGTGGTCCAGCGTGGCCGGATCTTTACCCTGGTCACGGTATTCCTGCTCAACAACCTCGCGAGACTTACCGAACGCCAGCGCTTCGGTCTGCGCGAAGAAGTTAGACAGCAGCTTCTGGTGGTGGTCGGAGAGCGCGTTATGCGTAATGGCCGGAGCGATGAAATCACACGGTACCATTTTGGTGCCCTGGTGGATCAGCTGATAGAACGCGTGCTGGCCGTTGGTGCCTGGCTCACCCCAGATGATTGGGCCGGTCTGGTAATCCACCGCGTTGCCGTTACGGTCAACGTATTTACCGTTGGATTCCATGTTGCCCTGCTGGAAGTAGGCCGCAAAGCGGTGCATGTACTGGTCGTACGGCAGAATTGCTTCGGTTTCAGCGCCGAAGAAGTTGTTGTACCAGATGCCAATCAGCGCCAGCAGCACCGGCAGGTTTTTTTCAGGCGCGGTGGTGGAGAAGTGTTTGTCCATCGCGTGCGCGCCGGAGAGCAGCTCAACGAAGTTGTCGAAGCCCACGGACAGAATGATGGACAGGCCAATCGCCGACCACAGGGAGTAGCGACCGCCAACCCAGTCCCAGAACTCGAACATGTTTGCGGTGTCGATACCGAACTCGCCCACCGCTTTACCGTTGGTGGACAGCGCCGCGAAGTGTTTCGCCACGTGCTTGTTGTCGCCGGCGGTTTTCAGGAACCAGTCGCGCGCGCTGTGGGCGTTGGTCATGGTTTCCTGCGTGGTGAAGGTTTTAGACGCCACCAGGAACAGGGTGGTTTCCGGGTTGACCTTTTTCAGCACTTCGGCAATGTGGGTACCGTCAACGTTAGACACGAAGTGCATGTTGAGGTGGTTTTTGTACGGGCGCAGCGCCTCGGTCACCATGAACGGGCCCAGGTCAGAGCCGCCGATGCCGATGTTCACCACGTCAGTGATCGCCTTGCCGGTATAGCCTTTCCAGCTTCCGGAGATGATCGCTTCAGAGAAGGTTTTCATCTTTTCCAGCACCGCGTTCACTTCCGGCATCACGTCCTTGCCGTCAACGATGATTGGCGTATTGCTACGGTTACGCAACGCAACGTGCAGCACGGCGCGGTCTTCAGTGCGGTTGATCTTCTCACCGGAGAACATGGATTTAATGGCGCCTGCCAGGTCGGTTTCTTTCGCCAGATCCTGCAGTTTTGCCAGCGTCTCTTCGGTGATGCGGTTTTTAGAGAAATCCACCAGCATCAGGTCGTCGAAGGTCGCGGAGAATTTGCTGAAACGATCGCCATCTTTCGCGAACAGCTCCGCGATGGTGACGTCTTTCATTTCATCAAAATGTTTCTGTAGTGCCTGCCAGGCAGCGGTCTGCGTTGGGTTGATGTTTTTCATTAGCAATACTCTTCTGATTTGAGAATTGTGACTGCGGTCGATTGTAGCGCCTGCAAATAAAAATTGTGATGGTTTTTATGCCATTGGCCTGGTCTGCATCAAACGCAGGTGAAAAGACCCGAAAAGTATAGCTGCTGGACCGGCGCTCTGCGGCGGGGAAATGTGCCCCCTTTCGCGGTAAAACGAAGCATAAAATATGGCCCTGTTATAAGTCCTGTTTCTCAGGGGTACCCCCCCATGAAAAATCCGCATAATCCCAGCGTTGACAGGACACCCCCTACATCTTATTTATAGGGCCGTATTTGCGGCTGCACCTGTTATCGTTTCAATCTTGTGCCACGGTCGCTTTATTCTTTTCCTGACACGAGGTTGTTATGACGAGTTTTGTGGTCGCTAAATTTGGCGGCACCAGCGTGGCGGATTACGACGCCATGAACCGCAGCGCCGATGTGGTGCTGGCCGATCCGAATACTCGCCTGGTGGTGCTTTCTGCCTCCGCTGGCGTGACGAATCTGCTGGTTTCACTGTCTGAAGGACTGGAAGCGACCGAACGTTTCGTCAAGCTGGACGCGCTGCGCAAAATTCAGTTCGATATTCTCGAGCGCCTGCAAAACCCAAACGTTATTCGCGAAGAAATTGAACGCCTGCTGGAAAATATCACCACCCTGGCAGAAGCGGCGTCGCTGGCGACCTCAACCGCCCTGACGGACGAGCTGGTCAGCCACGGCGAGCTGATGTCGACCCTGCTGTTCGTTGAGATCCTGCGCGAGCGCAACGTTCAGTCCCAGTGGTTTGACGTGCGTAAAATCATGCGCACCAGCGACCGCTTTGGCCGCGCCGAGCCGGACGTTGAAGCACTGGCCGAACTGACCGGCCAGCAGCTGGCGCCGCGCCTGGAAGAAGGCATTGTGATTACCCAGGGCTTTATCGGCAGCGAAGCCAAAGGCCGCACCACCACGCTGGGCCGCGGCGGCAGCGACTACACCGCCGCGCTGCTGGGCGAAGCCCTGCACGCGACGCGCGTGGATATCTGGACCGACGTGCCCGGCATTTACACTACCGACCCGCGCATAGTCTCTGCCGCAAAGCGTATTGACGTGATCGCCTTTGAAGAGGCCGCCGAAATGGCGACCTTCGGCGCGAAGGTGCTTCATCCGGCCACGCTGCTGCCCGCCGTGCGCAGCGACATTCCCGTCTTCGTTGGCTCGAGCAAAGATCCCAAAGCGGGCGGTACGCTGGTCTGCAAGAAAACCGACAGCCCGCCGCTGTTCCGCGCCCTGGCGCTGCGCCGCAAGCAGACGCTGGTCACGCTGCACAGCCACAATATGCTGCACTCCCGCGGCTTTCTGGCAGAAGTGTTCGGCATTCTGGCACGCCACAATATCTCCGTGGACCTGATTACCACGTCGGAAGTGAGCATTGCCCTGACGCTGGATACCACCGGCTCCACCTCTACCGGTGACACCCTGCTGACGCAGTCTTTGCTGATTGAGCTGTCCGAGCTGTGCCGCGTGGAGGTGGAAGAGGATCTGGCGCTGGTTGCCATTATCGGTAACAAGCTGTCCCGCGCCTGCGGCGTGGGCAAAGAGGTGTTCGGCGTGCTCGACCCGTTCAGCATCCGCATGATTTGCTACGGCGCATCCAGCTACAACCTATGCTTCCTGGTCCCTGCCGATCAGGCGGAGCAGGTCGTGCAGAAACTTCATCAGAATTTGTTTGAATAAAATTCGTTAGCGCGTTAAACAATATCGATAAGCCGGGCGCAGACCCGGCTTTTTCATAACTAAACAACACGACAATACTGCAAGGAATACATTATGTTATCCGCCATTACCCGGCTGTTCCCGCTGTGGGCGCTGCTGCTCTCGGTACTCGCCTATTACACGCCAACCACCTTCACGGGGATTGGCCCGTGGGTCACCACGCTGCTGATGCTGATTATGCTCGGCATGGGCGTGCACCTGAAAATCGATGATTTCAAACGCGTGCTTTCCCGCCCAGCGCCGGTTGCCGCAGGCATTTTCCTGCACTACCTGGTGATGCCGCTCGCCGCGTGGCTGCTGGCAATGGCCTTTAAGATGCCGCCAGATCTGTCCGCCGGGATGGTGCTGGTGGGGAGCGTCGCCAGCGGTACGGCGTCTAACGTGATGATTTACCTGGCGAAAGGAGACGTTGCCCTGTCGGTCACCATCTCTTCCGTTTCCACGCTGGTGGGCGTGGTTGCCACCCCGCTGCTGACGCGCCTTTACGTCGATGCGCATATTCAGGTGGACGTCATGGGAATGCTGCTGAGCATCCTGCAAATCGTGGTGATCCCGATTGCGCTGGGGCTGGTGATCCACCACCTTTTCCCGCGCGTGGTGAAAGCGGTTGAGCCTTACCTGCCGGCATTTTCGATGGTCTGCATTCTGGCCATTATCAGCGCCGTGGTCGCGGGCTCGGCGTCGCACATCGCGTCCGTAGGCGTTGTGGTGATTATCGCGGTGGTGCTGCATAACACCATCGGCCTGCTCGGCGGCTACTGGGGCGGGAAGCTGTTTGGCTTTGATGAGTCCACCTGCCGCACGCTGGCGATCGAGGTGGGCATGCAGAACTCCGGCCTGGCGGCAGCGCTCGGTAAAATCTACTTCTCACCGCTGGCCGCGCTGCCGGGGGCGCTGTTCTCCGTCTGGCATAACCTGTCCGGCTCGCTGCTGGCGGGCTACTGGTCCGGCAAGCCGATTGATGAACAACCTAAAAAAGATGCGGTTAAACAGGGTTAATTCGCGGCAGTTGCTTTACACTGAAGCCTCCCCCACAGGAGGCTTCAGCAATGGCGACACCACGATTGACCCAGAAAGACATGACGGAAGCCGAGCAGCGTGAACTTAAAACGCTCCTCGACCGCGCGCGTATCGCACACGGCCGCACGCTGACGAACGCCGAAACCAATCAGGTCAAAAAAGAGTATATCGACAAGCTGATGGCGCAGCGCGAAGCGGAAGCAAAGAAAGCCCGCAAGCTGAAGAAAGATCAGGCTTATAAACCGGATGCAGAGGCGACCTTTTCCTGGTCGGCAAATACCTCTACCCGTGGAAGGCGCTAATCAGCGCCCTTTCTTTTTGCGACCCGGCTGGGCAAAGCGCTTGCCGTTATTCGCGGGCTTACCGCGATTTTTATCTTCAGCCTGCGGCCCCTTAACCACCGGGCGCTTAATTCCCTGGGCTTTCGGCCTGGCCTTGGCTTTAGGCTTCGCTTCGGAGGATGAATTCTCGATAAGCTTAAACAGCTCAATCAGCTCATCGTCCGTTAAGTCACGCCACTCGCCCAGCGGAATGCCGGACAGGCTGACGTTCATGATGCGCGTGCGCTCAAGCTTTGTGACCTCATAGCCAAAGTGTTCGCACATGCGGCGGATCTGACGGTTTAAGCCCTGCACCAGGGTAATGCGAAACGCAAACGGCGCCTCTTTCTTTACCTTGCACTTTTTCGTCACGGTGCCCAGAATCGGCACGCCCGCGCCCATTCCGCGAATAAATTCGTCCGTCACCGGCTTGTTCACCGTCACGATATACTCTTTTTCGTGGTCGTTACCGGCGCGCAGGATCTTGTTCACCAGATCGCCGTGGTTGGTGAGAAAAATCAGCCCCTGCGAGTCTTTATCCAGACGACCAATCGGGAAGATGCGGCTGCTGTGGTTGACGAAATCCACGATGTTGTCGCGCTCGCCGTCTTCGGTGGTGCTGACGATGCCAACCGGCTTGTTCAACGCGATAAATACAAGGTCTTCCGCGTCACGCGGCTCAATGAGCTGACCGTTGACTTTGACCACGTCGCCAGGCACAACCTGGTCGCCAATCGTGGCGCGTTTGCCGTTAAGAAACACGTTACCCTGTTCAATGTAACGGTCAGCCTCGCGACGTGAGCAGATCCCGCTCTCGCTAATGTATTTGTTTAATCGGGTTGATTGAGTTGGCAGCATAGTTTCTCCTGTGAAGGGCGAAATATACCTCACCTTGCGACTGACAAAAAAGTCTTAGTAACCGTTGATCAGAAAATCGAGTGCATCCCGCAACGACGCGCTGTTATCAGTGAGATCGGCCACACGTTCGCCTAGCTCTTTTGAAGGGATGCCTGTCAGCATGTGCATCATGACCACGCAGGGCTGACCGGCTATCTCAACCACGGGGCACACTTTTGCAGGCGGCTGGATGCCTCCCAGGAGGCTAAGTTCAACAGCGGGAGCGACGAGAACATGCTTCATCACATTGGCCACGGAATGCTGCATGTTGATTAACCATGGATAGGCTTTTTTTCCATTACCTTCATTGGCATAAGCAAAAAATTGCTCCATCAGAACGACCTCTGAAAATCACTAAAAGAGCCGTTTTCATCAACCCACTGGTTAATGGCCTCGATAGACGCTTTATTCTCTTCTAACCACTCTGCGCGCTGATGGGCGCGAAACTGCTCCTGCAGCGCAGCCGTCAGTACAGCGGAGAGATTAAGCTTAAGCCGTCGCGCCTCCTCAAGAATCTCCGGCGCTAACGACACATTGACCGATTTTTTAATGCCATGAGCAGTGCGCATGATAACCCCCATTGGAATGCGCATGAATTGGCGAAGTGTAGCGTAATAAACGAGCATTTTCTATTCCCTTAAAAATGTAAGGTCTCAAGCGTAAATGGCTCGGTATGCGCTGTCACGCCCCGCAATACGGTTTTGCGAGGCGCTTTCAGAGATTAATAATCATCCCGGTCGTCATCTTCGTCCGGTTGCTCCATCACGCTGTAGGCCACCGCGCAGAACAGGGAGTTCAGGCGCTTCATGTCCCCCAGCAGCCCCAGGTGCAGGGAGCTGGTCTCGATGCTTTGCACGTTCTGCTGGTGTAAGCGCTCAACGTGGGCGTGCGAGTAGCGGCGGTTGAGAATGCGGAAGCGGTGCTTATTGCGGCGCAGGCGGCGGGCGCTCGGCACGTCGCTGGAGAAGAAGACCGACATCGCCAGCTTCAGGTTACTTACCAGCTGTTCATGCAGCGCTTCCAGCTCCTTCAGGCCTTCTCCAGAAAACGCGCGGCGGGCGGCCAGGGATTTGTCCGCGATCTCGCTGCCCATGCGCTCGACGATATCCGAGGCCTGCTCCAGGTTAAGCGACATCTCGATGATTTCCGCCCAGCGGCGAGACTCTTCCTCCGCCAGCTCGTCCTGCGGGATGCGGGCCAGATAGAGCTTGATGGCGGTATAGAGCACGTTGATGTCGTCCGCCAGCCTGCGCAGCTCTTTCTCTTCGCGCGGCTCGCCGTGCATCACCTTTTGCAGCCCCTCAAGCATGGTCTCCATCGCGTCGCCCATGCGCAGGGTTTCGCGGGCGGCGTTGGCAATCGCCAGCGCGGGGGTGTCCAGCACGGAGGTATCCAGATGCTTCGGCTTCAGGCGCGCGTCCAGCTCCGGCTCGTCGCGGATGAGGCGCTCGCAGAAGCGGGCCATCGGCGCGGCAAAAGGCACCATCGCCAGGCAGCGCACGAGGTTGTAGAAGACGTGGAAGTAGATCACCAGCTCCGCCTTTGGCAGCGGCAGGTTGTCCATCAGGTTCGCCAGCGGGTGGACGAACGGCAGAATAATCAGGCTGCCCACCAGCTTAAACAGCAGACTGCCCAGCGCCACGCGGCGGGCAGCAGCGTTGGCCGCGCTGTTGTTGAGCATCGCCAGCAGGCCAGAGCCGAGGTTGGCGCCGATGACCAGACACAGGGCAACCGGGAACGAGATGGCTCCTGCCGCGGTCAGCGTCGCCGTCAGCAGAACGGCCGCCAGGCTGGAGTAGCTGACGATGGCAAACACCGCGCCGATCAGCGCGTCCAGCATGATATCGCCGGTCAGCGAGGAGAAAATAACCTGCACGCCGTTGGCCTGGGTGATGGGCGTCACCGCCTGCACGATCAGCTCCAGCGCCAGCAGGATCAGCCCGAGGCCGATCCCCACGCGCCCCAGCTGTCCGGCGCGGCTTTGCTTACGTCCGAGGAAGAAGATGACGCCGATAAAAATCAGTAGCGGCGATAGCCAGGAGAGATCGAACGTCAGGACGCGCGCCATCAGCGCGGTCCCCACGTCCGCCCCCAGCACGATCACCAGCGCCGGGGCCAGCGCCACAAGATCCTGCGCGACGAATGAGGTCACCAGCATGGTGGTGGCGTTGCTGCTTTGGACCAGCGCCGTCACGCCAATCCCCGCGCAGAAGGCGAGCGGTTTTTTCTCAACGCTGCGGCTCAGAACGGTGCGTAACCGCGCGCCAAACACGCGCATCACGCCGGTACGGACAATATGCGTGCCCCAAACCAGCAGCGCCACGGCAGAAAGCAGATGTAGCAGAGTCAGCACGGAAGGGTTTTCTCCTTATCGTTATGTTTTTCCATACTCCAGTATAAGGCTTTGAACGTAAGAAAGAGACAGGGCGCCCGATGAGCGCCCTGTTTGTTGTAAGGAAAGGTGACGTCAGTCCGCGTCGTAGCCCAGATTAGGGGCTAACCAACGCTCCACTTCTGAGACGCTCATTCCCTTGCGCAGCGCGTAATCCTCGATCTGATCGCGCTGAAGCTGCGCCACCGCGAAGTATTTGCTGTCGGGATGGCTGAAGTACCAGCCGGAAACCGATGCGCCCGGCCACATGGCGAACGACTCGGTGAGCTTCATACCCGTATGCGCTTCCACGTCCAGCAGCTGCCAGATGGTGCCTTTTTCGGTGTGCTCCGGGCAGGCCGGATAGCCCGGCGCCGGGCGAATGCCCTGGTAGTTTTCGCGGATCAGATCTTCATTGCTGAGGTTCTCATTCGCCGCGTAGCCCCAGTGCACCTTGCGCACGCGTTCGTGGAGATATTCCGCGAACGCTTCCGCCAGGCGGTCGGCAATCGCTTTCACCATGATTTTGTTGTAATCGTCGTGCTGCGCGTCGAACGCATCGGCCAGCGCATCTTCTTCCAGACCGCCGGTGACGGCAAACGCGCCGATGTAGTCGGCCTTACCGGAGAGCTTCGGCGCAACAAAATCGGCCAGGCAGTAGTTGGCGAAGCCCACCTTCTCGGTTTGCTGGCGCAGATGGCGGCTGACGGCCAGCACGTGCGTGCGGGTTTCATCGCGGTAGATTTCCACGTCGTCACCCACGCGGTTCGCCGGGAACAGGCCCACCACGCCGCGCGGGTTGAGCGTTTTCTCCGCGCTCAGTCTGTCGAGCATATCGTTCGCGTCTTTGAACAGGCGCTTCGCCTCTTCCCCCACCACCTCATCTTCGAGGATGCGCGGATATTTGCCCGCCAGCGACCAGGTCATAAAGAACGGCGTCCAGTCGATGTAGTTACGCAGCGTTTCGATGCTGGCGCTCACCTCCTGCACGCCCAACCGGTGCGCCACCGGCGGCGTATAGGCCGCCCAGTCGAACGCCAGATCGTTGTCGCGCGCGGCCTGAAGTGAGACAGGCGGCGTGCGCGGTTTCTTACGCCCGTGCTGGATGCGCACGGTTTCGTACTCTTTGCGGGTGCGGGCCACGAACTCGTCGCGCTGGGTGTCGGACAGCAGCGCGGACACCACGCCCACGGTGCGCGAGGCGTTCTGCACGTACACCGTCGGGCCGCTGTAATTCTGCTCGATTTTCACCGCCGTATGCGCTTTCGAGGTGGTCGCCCCGCCGATCAGCAGCGGAATGGTAAAGCCCTGGCGCTCCATCTCTTTCGCCACGTTAACCATCTCGTCCAGCGACGGCGTAATCAGTCCGGAGAGGCCAATCAGGTCCGCGTTCACTTCGCGCGCGGTCTTGAGGATTTTGTCCGCCGGAACCATTACGCCGAGGTCGATAATCTCGTAGTTATTGCACTGCAGCACCACGCCGACGATGTTCTTGCCGATGTCGTGTACGTCGCCCTTCACGGTGGCGATCACCATCTTGCCGTTGCTGGAGCCCTTCTCTTTGCTGGCTTCGATGTAAGGTTCCAGGTACGCCACGGCCTGCTTCATCACGCGGGCGGATTTGACCACCTGCGGCAGGAACATTTTGCCCTCGCCAAACAGATCGCCCACCACGTTCATGCCGTCCATTAGCGGGCCTTCGATGACCTCAATCGGGCGCGCGGCCTGCTGCCGGGCCTCTTCCGTATCAATCTCGATAAACTCGGTGATGCCTTTGACCAGCGAATATTCCAGGCGTTTTTTCACGTCCCAGGCGCGCCACTCGGCCTGCTGCACGCTGGCCGCCTCGTCGGATTTACTGCCGCGGTATTTCTCGGCCAGATCCAGCATGCGCTCGGTGGCGTCGTCGCGACGGTTAAGGATCACGTCCTCTACCGCGTCGCGTAGCTCGGCGGGCAGATCGTCATAGATCGCCAGCTGCCCCGCGTTGACGATCCCCATGTCCATGCCGTTGCGGATGGCATAGTAGAGGAACACCGCGTGGATCGCCTCGCGCACCGGATCGTTACCGCGGAATGAGAACGAGACGTTGGATACGCCGCCGGAGATCAGCGCGTGCGGCAGCTCGCGCTTGATGTCTTCACACGCGCCGATAAAGTCCTGCGCGTAGTTGTTGTGTTCTTCAATGCCGGTCGCCACGGCGAAGATGTTCGGGTCGAAGATAATATCTTCCGGCGGGAAGCCCACCTCTTCGGTCAGGATCTTGTACGCGCGGCGGCAGATCTCAATTTTGCGCTCGCGGGTGTCGGCCTGTCCCACTTCGTCAAAGGCCATCACGACGACGGCGGCGCCAAAACGGCGCACCTGTTTCGCATGATGGATAAAGGCGTCAACGCCCTCCTTCATCGAAATGGAGTTAACGATGCCTTTGCCCTGAATGCACTTCAGCCCCTTCTCAATGACGTCCCATTTTGAAGAGTCGATCATGATCGGCACGCGGGCAATGTCCGGCTCGCCGGCGATCAGGTTGAGGAAACGCACCATCGCCGCCTCGGCGTCGAGCATCCCCTCGTCCATGTTGATGTCGATAATCTGCGCGCCGCTTTCCACCTGCTGGCGGGCAACGTCCAGCGCTTCGCTGTATTTCTCTTCTTTGATCAGGCGCTTAAACTTCGCCGAACCGGTCACGTTGGTCCGTTCGCCCACGTTCACAAACAGGCTGTCATCGCCGATGGTTAACGGCTCAAGGCCGGAGAGACGGCAGGCGACGGGGATCTCGGGCAGCCTGCGCGGCGGCAGGCCCGCAACCGCATTGCTCATCGCCGCAATGTGCTCCGGCGTGGTGCCGCAGCAGCCGCCGACAATATTGAGGAAGCCAGACTCGGCCCACTCGCGGATCTGCGCCGCCATGGTGTCGGCATCAAGATCGTATTCACCGAAGGCGTTCGGCAGCCCGGCGTTCGGGTGGGCGGTAACGTAGCATTCCGCAATGCGGGACAGCTCCTGCACGTACTGACGCAGCTCGTCCGGCCCCAGCGCGCAGTTCAGCCCGAAGGAGAGCGCCTCGGCGTGGCGCAGGGAGTTGTAGAATGCTTCCGTCGTCTGGCCGGAGAGCGTGCGCCCGGAGGCATCGGTGATGGTGCCGGAAATCATGATCGGCAGATCGACGCCCAGCGATTCAAATTCTTCTTTTACCGCGTAGATGGCGGCTTTGGCGTTCAGGGTATCGAAGACCGTTTCAATCAGGATCAGGTCAGAACCGCCTTCCACCAGCGCCCTGGTCGATTCGCGGTAGGCGGTAACCAGCTGATCGAAGGTGATATTACGGAACGCCGGATCGTTGACGTCCGGTGAAATTGACGCGGTGCGGTTGGTGGGGCCAAGCACCCCGGCAACGTAGCGCGGCTTATTCGGCGTGCGGGCCGTCCATTCATCTGCGCAGGCGCGCGCGAGCCTCGCGGCTTCATAGTTAATTTCCGCCGACAGGGATTCCATCTGGTAATCCGCCATGGCGATAGTTGTCGAGTTGAAGGTATTGGTTTCAACAATGTCCGCACCGGCTTCGAAGTAGGCGTTGTGGATATCTTTAATAACGGACGGCTTGCTGAGCACCAGCAGGTCGTTGTTGCCCTTCAGGTCGCACGGCCAGTCGGCGAAACGCTCGCCGCGGAAATCCTCTTCACTCAGGCGATAGCCCTGGATCATGGTGCCCATGCCGCCGTCCAGCACCAGAATTCGTTCATTTAACTGCGCACGCAGCTGCTCTACTTTGTTGCTCACACTTGCTCCCGACAACGCTCGACAAGGCCAAAAGGCTGCGTTCCATACTGGCATAATCTGGCAGGGGGGAAAAGTCACGCGGCGGTAACATGAGACATGTTCACCATCACTCCTCCGATCAGTCAGGATGCGGTTGCAAATTCGCCAAATAAAACGAAAATAATTTCCACGATACAGAAAAAGGAGTTCGTCATGGTTGCTACCGTTCCCGCAAAACGCGGCAGAAAGCCTGCTGCTACCCCCGCTGCGCCGCAGGGCGGACAGGTTCAATCGCTGACGCGCGGCCTGAAGCTGCTGGAATGGATTGCCGAATCCCACAGCAGCGTGGCGCTGACCGAGCTGGCGCAGCAGGCGGGCCTGCCGAACTCCACCACGCACCGCCTGCTGACCACCATGCAGCAGCTGGGCTTTGTGCGCCAGGTAGGCGAACTGGGCCACTGGGCGATAGGGGCGCATGCGTTTGTCGTCGGCAGCAGCTTCCTCCAGACCCGCAACCTGCTGGCCATCGTTCACCCCATTCTGCGCAAGCTGATGGAAGAATCCGGCGAGACGGTGAACCTGGCGGTGCTTGACCAGAGCGATCACCAGGCGATCATCATCGATCAGGTGCAGTGTACGCAGCTGATGCGCATGTCCGCGCCGATTGGCGGCAAGCTGCCGATGCACGCCTCCGGGGCGGGCAAGGCGTTTCTGTCACAGCTGAGCGAAGAGCAGGTAACCGGCTTGCTGCACCGCAAAGGGCTGCACGCCTACACCCACGCCACGCTGGTGTCGCCCGTGCATTTGAAAGAAGATCTCGCCCTGACCCGCAAGCGCGGCTATTCGTTTGATGATGAAGAGCATGCTTTGGGGCTGCGCTGCCTTGCCGCCTGCATTTTTGACGAGCATCGCGAACCCTTTGCCGCCATCTCCATTTCCGGCCCGATCTCCCGCATGACCGACGACCGCGTGACCGAGCTGGGCGCGCTGGTGATTAAGGCCGCGAAAGAGGTCACGCTGGCATACGGCGGGATTCGCTAAAGGCCCGGCGTAAGAAACCGCCTGCGGGGGCGGTTTCTTGACCTTCCACAATCACCTTCGCGTTCAGGCACGACAATGTTCGTTCCATGAGTCGCGATACATAACATTGCCTTCCGTGTACTTCCATGTGATGGCCTCGTAGCACAATTCGAGCGTTTCGAGGTGGGTGCTGCTCATAACGTTAGGGGTCAGGAATGGCGCAACCGTGGTGAACTTTACGTTCTCCAGAATGATGTTGAAATACTCGGCCTCAATGCCTGAATCCAGAATTCGGTACATCTTAATAGTTGCTTTCTTCATGGTTCGGCCTTCACAGACGGCGCGATACAAAAGAGGTGTTGTCTGGTCGAACTCTTTTACAATCGTAATGGGGCGGTGAACGCGCGTACCGGTGAGCTTACCCCAGTTTGGATCTACCGGGATGGTAACTCCATGTGAGAATGACTTCAGTTCGATAGAGCCCAGCCGCAGCGGCATCAGGCATGCGCCGACAATCGGTGAGCCGTTCTCATCTTCAAGCCATAAATGCGCGGGTGTAGACATAATGAATATCCTTATTAATAAGCACCAAAATAATGAAGTGCTTTGTGGTTCACCCTTTCAGATAGCCCCTCATTGCCGTGTCTCAATGCCAGATCCTGTAAGCCAGTCCTAGCGTTGCTAAATAAAACAACAGAATGAAGCCCTGACTAACTGCTGGAAAATAAACGTCGAGTATGTAGCCGAAGATGAATGTGAGAATGATGGGTAGGTAGGTCCAGAAGAAAATCTGGGACTGATGTTTGAGCCAGCGTTTAAAAAAGCCCATTACTGTTTCCCCATTAATCTTATAATCTTGTCGGCAACGCCAGGAACGTTATGGCTATCCGTCCATTGCTGAGAGAGCACGCCAGCTCGCATAAAGATGGGCTCCACAAGAAAGTACATCATCTCTATCTCGCGAAAATAGAGCATCTGGTAATAGGCGGGATGCTGAATCTGCAGGCGTCTCGCGCTTTCCGCCGCATGCTGCACGATCCCATAGACGCCAAGACTTCCCGCAACCGCACTTGTTAAACCTGCTGCGGCTTTCAGGCCTGAGAGGGGAAGAGTGATATGAAGGCTGATAGCAGCCGCGACGCCGGTTGCAAAAGCATAGGACGTAAGCGAACTAGTAGAGATATACACGTTTACGTGCATTAAAATTCTTTGAATCTCTGCAAGCTGGTCGGGAGAGAAATCCTTAACCATCTCCTCGACGTACGCGCTGATCATCTCGCTGACAATATTCCTGCGGGTAACGAGATGGACGATTCCCTTTCGAAAACGTGAGTCTTCGAGATGCTGTTTGGTGCAGACGTCGTAATACTCATCCGTCAGGCAAGATGTGTAGTTAAGCAGGCGTTGTGCTCCGGCACCGATATTGCTCACATGCTGCTTTACCTCTTCGCCAACAGCCCGCACCGCACGGTCTAGCTTCATGGCCAATACTTTTTGGCTTTGTAGCTGGCGAATGACCTCTTCTGAGTGATACATCCTTAACTCCCGGCGCTTTCGCGGGATGGCTGGAGGCCAGGCGCATGCTGAAGATTTTCTGTCGTTGAAGAGCGTTTGCATGCTGCACTCAACCGCAGCACTAAAACCGTCATAAACCCCATTCTTTATCCTTTGAGAAATTGCGGCAATGAGGCCAAGCCTATTCCCCAACACCCAAAGAATGTCCAGAGCCGATCACGATTCCGCCTTGCATCATTCATTTTCAGAGGATGACCAGGCGTTTTTTAATCAAAATTAAGCCGTTAGCGCAGAAGCCTAATATGCCGGGCGGCATCCATTGCTGACCCGGCACACGTTAACGATTTTACGCCTTGCGCCGCAGCAGCCGCAGCGCGTTTGCCGTGACCAGCACCGTCGCCCCGGTGTCCGCCAGCACCGCCAGCCATAGGCCCGTCATGCCGAGCAGGGTGGTGACGAGAAATATCCCCTTCAGCCCCAGCGCAATCGAGATGTTTTGCCGGATGTTGGCGCGCGTCGCGCGGGCCAGGCCGATCGTTTGCGCCAGGCCGGTCAGCCGGTTGTGGGTCAACGCCGCGTCCGCGGTTTCGAGCGCCACGTCGGTGCCGCTGCCCATCGCAATGCCGATGGTCGAAGCCTTCATTGCCGGCGCATCGTTGATGCCGTCTCCCACCATCGCCAGCGGCGCCTGGCCGTTGAGCTCGGTGACGGCGGTGACTTTATCCGCCGGCAGCAGGCCCGCCTTATAATCCAGCCCAAGCTCGCCGGCAATCGCGGCGGCCGCGCGCGGATTATCGCCGGTCAGGATCACGCCCTGCACGTTGAGCTGGCGCAGCGCGGCAATCGCCTCCTTGGCGTCATCGCGCAGGGTATCGCGCAGCGCGAGCACGCCTTTTAGCGCGCCGTCCTCAACGACAACCACCACCGTTTGCCCTCCCTGCTCCAGAGACGCAACGCGATCCCGCAGCTCCGGCGCCGGGAACTTATCCGCCGCGACGATCAGCACCTTTTTACCCGCAACCTCCGCTTCAATTCCTGAGCCCACCAGCGCGCGCTGCGCCGTGGCGGCCGGTATCGTCAGCCCGCGAGACTGGGCTTCGCGCACGATGGCCTGCGCCAGCGGATGCGTTGAGCCTTGCTCCACGGCGGCGGCAACGGCGAGCAGTTCATCTTCATGGCTATCCTGCGGATAAATACCGGTAACCTGCGGCCTGCCGACGGTCAGCGTGCCGGTTTTGTCGAATGCGATATGCTGAATCCGGCTGAGCTGCTCCAGCGCGGCACCGCCCTTGATCAGCGCCCCGCGACGCGCCGCGGCCGCCAGGCCCGAGGTGATCGCCGCCGGGGTGGAAATCACCAGCGCGCACGGACAGCCAATCAGCAGCAGCGTCAGGCCTTTATAAACCCAGCCTTCCCAAGGCGCGGCGAAGAACAGCGGCGGGACGACGGCCACCAGCAGCGCAATCAGCATAATGACGGGAGTGTAGATCCGGCTAAAGCGATCGATAAACCGCTCAACCGGCGCGCGGCGCTCCTCGGCCTCTTCAATCAGCTTCAGGATGCGGTCGATGGCGCTGTCGCCCGGTTCGGAAAGCACGGTCAGCTGCACCAGGCGATCGACGCTTGTCGCCCCCGCCGGAACCTTTTCGCCCGCCGCGCGCTCTACCGGAATAGATTCCCCGGTAAGGGCGCTTTCATCAAAGCTGGCGGTGGCGGTGAGCAGCGTGCCGTCAGCAGGCAGGCGCCCGCCCGCGGCGACCTCAATCACGTCGCCGGGGCGCAGCGTGGTGATGGCGACGGTTTCACGCGCGTCGTTAACGACCCGCGTGGCGGTCTCAGGCTTTAGCGCCATCAGGGCGCTTACCCCTTTACGCGCCCGGCTTGCCGCCCAGCCCTCAAGGCGTTCGCCAATCAGGAACAGCAGCAGCACCATCGCCGCTTCGGCGGTCGCGCCAATGAACAGCGCGCCGATCGCGGCCACGCTCATCAGCGTTTCGATGGCGAACCAGCTGCCGCTTTTTATCAGCCGCAGCGCCTGGCGGGCTATCGGGAACAGCCCGACAAGCGTGGTGGCAACGAAGGCCAAGTTGCCGAGCGGGTGATTAACCTGTTCCAGGCCCCAGCTTATGGCCATCATGACGATGAGCGTTATCAGCGGCAGGTTTTCCCGCAGCGGGGAGGTTTTCTCAGCGGGCGCGGATTCGCTGCGCAGGGAATATCCGGCCTTGCCGACGGCGGCTTCAACCTGCCTGCTTACGTCGTTTTCAGCGCTGACCAGCAGCTTTTCGGTCGCGAACAGCACCTGCACATGGCTCACGCCCGGCACCTGCCTGACCGCATTTTCAACCTTGCGGGCGCAGGCGGCGCAGTCCATGCCGTTCACCACCCAGCTGTAGCGGTTTCCGCTTTCGGGCATAGGCTCAGCCTGGGTTTCGCAAGCGTCACCGGCGCAGCATGGCGCTTTCAAAGGCGCCGGGCTGAGCTTAAGCGCAGAGAATTGTGGGACTTTTTTAGAAGATTCAGGAGCAGACATAGCAGCCTCCGGCTAATGATAATTTTCTCATTAACCGGAGTATGCACTCTGGAGTCGACTCCAGAGTCAAGGGTTATTTAGATATAGAGCGAACGCACAATCAGGAAGTGCCCAGCGAAGTAACACGCGGCGGCTATCGCGTTATCCGCGCGGAAGCGGCGGCGATAGTGGCTGCCCAGCCAGACGATATTGCCGATTAACAGAAGCGCGGCGCCAAAGAAGGCGGACATCGCCTGCGAGGTCGGGCGGAAGAACCACAGCTCGCCCGCCAGCCACACCATCACCAGCGTCATGGCGATAAAGGTAGACACCGGCCAGCGCATCTCCTCCAGGCGCGTCCAGATGACGGCGAGCAGCAGCGCACCGATGACCAGCAGCACCAGCGGGAGCGGCCAGAAGATTGAGAGCGTCATCTGGCTGGCGAAGTAGAGGGTATACAGCAGGTGCGACAGGAAGAACGCCCCGATGGCGTACAGCAGGCGCTGTCGCGGCAGCAGCGTCAGGGCATCACCAATCAGCGAGGCGCAGAGCCCGGCGAGCACCAGATAGCTGACGGCGTTAAACATCGGCGCTTGCCAGGCAAGCAGCAGCAGGAGCAACAGCGTGACGGGCTTAAACAGCCAGCGCTGCCAGGCAGGGCCACGATAAGACGCATCGACGTAAAGCCATGCGGAAAAACAGACAGCGATAAATGACCAAAGCATATTAACTCCCTGTATCTGTTACGGCTGAATAATCAGTTTCACACCCAGTGTAGTGACGCAGCACGGCGTTTGGCAATGCCGGGGAAGCCGGGGTATCCTTAAATCCGCAAAATCTGATGGGATACCTCAATGAGCAAGATGCCGCTTTTTTTCGTGGTGGTGGTGGCGATTATCGTCATTGCCGCATCGTTTCGCTTCGTCCAGCAGCGCCGCGAGAAGGCCGAAAACGACGCCGCGCCGCTGCTGCAAAAGCGGGTGGTGGTAAGCAATAAGCGCGAAAAGCCGATCAACGAGCGCCGCTCGCGCCAGCAGCAGGTGACGCCTGCGGGCACGGCGATGCGCTATGAAGCCAGCTTCAGGCCGCAAAACGGCGGCCTTGAGATGACGTTTCGCCTGGACGCGCAGCAGTATCACCAGCTGACCGTCGGTGACGCGGGCCTGCTGAGCTATAAGGGAACGCGGTTTGAAGGGTTCAGGGCCGAACCCTAAACCCCCTTCCGCTTAGTGCTTCATCTGCGACAGTATCGTCCGACACTGGTTCGCATCCCCTTCCGACGGTGAAATCAGCGCCAGCAGCGCTGCGGCTGGCGTGACCAGCGTTGCCAGCGCGGCGGCCACCGCGCCGCGCGCGATCAGCGGTCCGGGCTTCACCCCGGCCTGCGGATTTTTAAAGGTGCCGCGCACGTAGAGCGGCGAGCGCAGCGTGATGATGCGAATGCCCTTGCTTTCAGGATCGATCGTCAAATCCAGCTGTTCCGACGCCATGCTGGCCGTCCCGGTGACGTTGATAACGGCATTTTCAGTGTCAAAGGCGAAAATCTGCGGACGCGCGACGCCGTTGACCAGGTTCAGGTTTGCCGCCGCGCAGTTTACCCGCACCTCGTCGTCCCCGAAGATCTGCCCGATAATGAAGTTACCGACGTTAAGCCCCAGAATTTCCATCAGGTTGCGGCTAATGAGGCCATCGTTCATCAGGAGCTTTAGGTTGCCGTTGCCGCTTCCCAGCAGCGCCGCCACGGAGTTGCCGACCCCGCGAATGTCGGCATCGCCGTTCATCTCGCCCAGGGTTTTTTGCATCAGCTCGACGTTCGGCATCAGCTCCTTAAGCTTCAGCCTGCGCGCCTGAATTTCCGCCCGCCCCTGCATCGGCTTTTTGTCGCCTTCAAGATGGATGTTTGACGAGATGGTCCCGCCCGCCAGGCCAAACTTCAGCGGCTGCAGGCGCAGGTCGGCGTTTTTGAGAAGAATATGGGTAGAAAGATTGCTGATGGGCAGCGTGCTGCCGTGCTCGATTTTTCCGCCTTTAAACCGCACATCGGCGTCCATCACGTCCCACTTGTCGGTTTCAAAGCGATCGTAGGGCAGCACTTTGCCCGCGGGCTGAACGTCCTTTTTGACCTCTTTCGACTTGGTGCCTTTGCCGGAATCCACGCCAATCAGCGGGCCCAGGTCGGCCAGGCGCAGCTGGCGCGACTCAACGTCGCCTTCGAGCTTCGGACGCGGTTTCCCGGTGGTGTAGGTGAGCGTGCCGTGAATATCGCTGTCGCCGATGCGCCCGTTAAATCCGCGGTAGTCGAAGACGGAGGATTTTTCGGCGTTGATTTTCGCCACCAGATGCCCGTCCGTTTCAAACGGCGGCGTATCCGGCAGCAGCACGCCCGTCAGGTCGTACAGCTCGCCCAGCGAATCGCCGGCAAACTTCAGCTGGAGATCGACGCCGCCCATGTTCATCGGGTCGTTAACCGTTCCCACAAACGCCACGCGGGTGTTTCCGGAGCGGAAATCCGCCTGCACCGGGAACGGCGTGCCCTCGCTGCGTAAGGCCAGCATGCCGCCAATTTTACCGGTACCGGTGAGCGGCTGGCCGTTGTAGTGCCCTTTCGCCGTCAGGCCAAAGACGTAATCGCCTGCTTTCGCGTTGTCCCCCTTGGCTTTATTGCCCGTTACCTCGCTGAACGGCAGCGGCTTGCCCAGCGGATCGACCAGGATCTGCACGTCGGCCTTGCTGACCTTGTCGTCAATGGCGATCCGCCCGCGATCGAACAGGATATTGTCGAGACGGAACGACCAGGATGACGGCTGCGCGTTAGGATCTTTTTCGTCGCTGCTGGCGAGATTGAACGTCCAGTTGTTGTTTTTCTCTGACAGCCGGATCAGGCGCGCGTCGGGCTGCTTAAGCTTGATCCACGGGAGGTACACCGTTTTGGTCAGCAGCGCGAGCGGCGCCAGCGTGGCTTCCACGCGCGGCAGGTGGACCATAGTCACTTCAGGAATATCGGGCGGGTTGCCGAGAATAATATCGTCGGCGTGGACGTGCGGCCACGGAACCCAGCTTCGCCAGCCGGTCTCCTCTTTCTGGCGCTCCCATACTACGCCCAGATCGCCTCGGATGGCGAAGGGCCGGTTAAGCTCGGTCGAGACTTTATGGTTGATGGTCGGCTTGAGGCGGTTCCAGTCAAACGTGGCAATGATGATGATAGCGACCACGATCAACAACAAGAAAATCCCTATAACCCAGGTGGCAATCCTGGCCGTTTTTGTCATTGTTTCCCCCTTTCCTGATGACGTGCTTCCATGAATATAGTTCATGGCGCGGGGATACGGGGATGCTGCGTCCGGGAATAGCGCGTAACGGCAACGCACCATTATGGGAAACAGCTTTACTTACAATGAGATAATCACATTATCCAGCGTGTCCATCGGCACCGGGCGGGAGAGAAAATAGCCCTGCGCGGCAGCGGCCGGTGAATTTTGCACGTCTCGCCACTCTTCCAGCGTTTCAACGCCTTCGACAATGACGCCCTGACAATAACGGTTCATCAGCTGCAGCAGCAGGGTGAACAGATTTCGGCCTTCGGAGGTCTGGCGCAGCATAATGAACAGGTCGCGCGCCACTTTAATGTAGTCGTAGCGAACCTCGCTGAGCGCAGAGAAGTTCGCCATCCCGGTCCCGAAGTCATCCAGCCAGAGCGGGCCAAACTCGCACATCGACGCAAACGAGGAGTCCTGCGGCAGGCGAATGTGCTCAACCAGCTCAAAGCGCATCCACGGCAGGGTCGCGATCAGCGCCTGCAGCTTCGCATTCTGGCGCAGCGCCATCAGCGTTGGGCCATCCACGTTCACCGATGCCAGAATGCCGTGCTGTTCAAAGAAGGCGCGGCGGGAGTACAGCATGTTCAGCTGCTCCTCCAGCACGTCGATGCGCTGGCGCACAGCCACTTCCGCAAAATAGCGGTCCGGCGCGATACGCAGCGAGGGATTGGACGGGTGCGTCACGATCGTTAAGATCTCAATCGCCATCAGCTGGCCGGTGGTGCGGTAGATCGGTTGATAGGTGTACGCGCGTTCACATTGCAGCCAGTAGCGATGCTCCTGCAAGTTCTCAATACTTGCCTCAGGCGTAATGTTCAGCCGGTGGATAACCTGCTCTGACTTCATTTCAGATGTCCTGTTGTATGGGGGAATAGCCTTTCTGGACTCGTCACAGGATTATCGGCGCGGCAATTGAGAACTTTATGTTCAGTTCGCCGGGAAAATGAAATTAAGATGACAGAAATTAGCAGGAACGCGTGCTGGCTCAAATAAAATATTGGAACGACGTTTTAATATAGTTGACCGCGTTATTCACTCAACGCACACTACCGTTAATGTCTCTGTTCAGGTTTCCAACTATGTCCAAAAAAATTGCCGTGATTGGCGAATGCATGATTGAGCTGTCCCAAAAAGGCGCGGATGTCAGCCGCGGTTTTGGGGGCGATACGTTAAATACATCCGTTTATATTGCCCGTCAGGTGGCGCCCGAGGCCCTGAGCGTAAGCTATGTGACGGCGCTGGGAACGGACAGCTTTAGCCAGCAGATGCTGGAGGCCTGGCAGAGTGAAAACGTACAAACCGGGCTGATCCAGCGCATGGAAAACCGCCTGCCGGGGCTTTACTACATCGAAACCGACAGCACCGGGGAGCGCACCTTTTACTACTGGCGCAACGAGGCCGCGGCCAGGTTCTGGCTGGAAAGCGATGCGGCACCGGCAATCTGCGAAAAGCTGGCGACGTTTGATTATCTCTACCTGAGCGGCATCAGCCTGGCGATTTTGAGCCCGGAAAGCCGCGAAAAGCTGTTTTCGCTGCTGCGCGAGTGCCGCGCCAACGGCGGCAAAGTCATCTTCGATAATAACTACCGCCCGCGCCTGTGGGCCAGCCGCGAAGAGACGCAGCGGGTGTACCAGCAGATGCTGGAATGCACCGATATTGCATTCCTCACGCTGGACGACGAAGACGCGCTGTGGGATGAAAAGCCGGTTGATGAGGTTATCGCCCGCACGCAGGCCGCTGGCGTGGGTGAGATTGTGATTAAGCGCGGGGCGGACGCGTGCCTTATCGCGATACCAGGCGAAGCGACCGTTGAGGTTCCGGCGGTGGCATTAGCGAAAGAGAAGGTGATCGATACCACGGCGGCGGGCGATTCGTTCAGCGCGGGCTATCTGGCAGTACGCCTGACGGGAGGCTCGCCGGAAGCGGCGGCGAAGCGTGGCCATCTCACGGCCAGCACGGTGATCCAGTATCGCGGAGCGATTATTCCGCGTGAGGCGATGCCTGGTTAACAACGGCGCGGGCTGATGCCCCCTCACCCTAACACTCTCCCCAAAGGGGAGAGGGAACGATAACACCCTCGCCCCTTTGGGAAGAGGGCCGGGGTGAGGGGCGTTGTGTCTCTTACTGCCCCTGCGGGATATCCGTTGCGTCCGGGTGCAAATCATCGGCCGCCGCGGCCTGAGCAGGCTGTGAGTCTGGCTCCATGATCGTTTTCCAGGTCGCCTGAAGTTCCTTCATGTCATACTCCGGCTCGCCTTTCGGCTGCAGCAGCACCAGCGTCATGTCCTGAGACAGCTGCTGGCGCAGATCCTGATTAAGCATGTCCACGGTCAGGCCGCTCAGGAAGTCCTGACGCAGCTTCTGATACTGTTCCGGCGCGATATCCACCACCTGATTTTGCAGCGAGCGAATGCGCTGGCTGATCAGGATGTCGGTATCTGCACGCGCGTAGGTCGCAAACAGTTTTTGCAGCTCAAGCTGCTTTTGCGCCACCAGCGCGTTGAACTCCTCTTCCGGAAGCCCCTCTTTACGCACTTTCGCCAGCTCTTTCGCCACCACGCCCAGGTTCGCGTTCAGCTTATCGCCGGGCGATTCAACGTTGATCGCACACTGCGCGCGCTGGAAGAGCACCCGGCAGTCGAAGCCAAGAGCAATATCCTTCACGTTATTCTTACTGAGCGTCTGCTGAACGTGCCAGAACAGCGCTTCACGCGCCAGGTCTGCGCGCCAGTAGCGGAGCAATGCGGCCGACTCACGAATCGGCTGCCATGCGGTATCCCACATCATGGACAGGCGATCCTGACGCACGGTATCCGTCATAATGCTGACCGGATCAACGCGCAGCGGAGACAGCGTAGGAACCGGCGCCGGGGTTTCCCGTTTGCCTTTGAGATCGCCAAAGGCTTTGTTGATCTGCTCTACCACCGCGCGGCTATCGACGTTACCCACGATAATCAGGGTCATCGCGTCCGGCGTATACCATTTTTGATAGAAGGACTTCACCTGCTCGACGTCCACAGGCTGCTTCAGCGGCTCGGCCGGGTCGTGGCCCAGCAGCGCAGAGCCCTTCAGGCGATAGCGCCACCAGCCTTCTTTGGTGTCCGTAGGCCAGGTCGCCACCATGTCGCCGTTGCTCAGCGCATAGTTTACGGACTCTGGGGTAATGGAGAGCTTGCCCGTGGCGTCTGAAAGGTAGGTGAGCGCTTCTTTCAGCAGGTCGTTGCGGTTGTTCGGCAGGCTAAGGTTAAACATGGTGTAGTCATAGGAGACCACGGCAGGCGGGAGCGGGCGTTTTGGGTCGATGGCCTGTTGCCATAGCGAACGCACCTGAACCGCTTGCAAACTGCCGCTCTGCGTGAGCGCCAGCCGAGGAATAAAATGGCTTAAGCCCGTCTGCTGGGTGCTCTCCGTCAGGGAGCCGGTATTCACAGACAGACGAATTTCGATACGGTCGCTGGGGCGTTGCGGTGTGGTGAGAACTTGCCACTGAAAGCCGTTTGCCAGAGTCCCTTGTTGCCACGCCGGGTCCGGCTGGAGCGCATCTGCCTGCACATAACTGGCTGCTGCCATCATCAGCAAACCGCCGGTTAAGAGTCGAATTTTTGTGCCCTGCATGTGAACCCCTGATCAACATTCCTGGTTAAAAAAGAGTGTCTCGCGACGTGAGCACTCTAAAAGATGACGATGAAAACACGTCGATTAGACCGCGTGTTCTGCAAAACGTCACGGCTCGAAGTGAAATATACCCAAAAAAAATCTTGTCGAATTATGACAGGTATGAGCGGTTATTATGCGCAGGAGCCCACATTCCGACAAGGGAATGCGGGCAATTGACGAGATATCAGGAGGATAATTCGGTTTTTTGGCTCTCAGGCGTGCGATTATTCAGCGTATCGTCGAGTTTTTTGTGGTCCAACTCTTTGACCCACTTCGCCACGACGACCGTCGCCACGCCGTTACCTACCAGGTTGGTAAGCGCACGCGCTTCGGACATAAAGCGGTCAATACCGAGAATCAACGCCAGTCCCGCTACCGGCAGGTGGCCGACCGCAGAGATGGTTGCCGCCAGCACGATAAACCCGCTTCCGGTAACGCCTGCTGCCCCTTTAGACGAAAGCAGGAGCACCACCAGCAGGGTGATCTGGTGGAAGATATCCATATGGCTGTTGGTCGCCTGAGCGATAAACACCGCCGCCATCGTCAGGTATATCGAGGTGCCGTCGAGGTTGAACGAGTAGCCCGTCGGGATCACCAGCCCCACCACCGACTTGCGGCAGCCCAGCTTCTCCATCTTATCGAGCATGCGCGGCAGCGCAGATTCAGATGACGACGTCCCCAGAACAATCAGCAGCTCTTCGCGGATGTAGCGGATGAACTTGAAGATGTTGAAGCCCGCGGCGCGCGCGATGGACCCCAGCACGACCACGACGAAGAGAATACAGGTGATGTAGAAGCAGATAATCAGCTGCCCCAGCTGCACCAGCGTACCCACGCCGTATTTACCGATGGTAAACGCCATTGCGCCGAATGCGCCAATCGGGGCCAGACGCATGATCATGTTGATGATGCCGAAGATGACCTGCGAGAAGCTTTCGATAACGTTAAAGATGATTTGGCCTTTGCTGCCCAGACGGTGCAGGGCAAAGCCAAACAGCACCGCAAACAGCAGCACCTGCAGGATGTTGCCGCTGGCGAACGCGCCGATAACGCTGCTTGGGATAACGTCCAGCAGGAAGGCCACAACGCCCTGATCTTTTGCCTGCTCGGCGTAGATCGCCACCGCTTTTGCATCCAGCGTCGCCGGGTCAACGTTCATTCCCGCGCCAGGCTGCACCACGTTAACAATAATCAGGCCGATAATCAGGGCGATGGTGCTGACCACCTCGAAATAGAGAAGCGCCACCGCGCCGGTACGCCCCACCGCCTTCATGCTTTCCATGCCCGCGATGCCGGTCACCACCGTACAGAAAATTACCGGCGCGATGATCATTTTGATGAGCTTAACGAACGCGTCGCCAAGCGGTTTCATTTGTGCGCCCAGTTCAGGGTAGTAGTGGCCAAGCAAAATACCGATTGCGATGGCCGTCAGGACCTGAAAGTAAAGGCTTTTGAAGAGTGAGGTTTTCATAGGGTGTCCTTGGGAAGAAAAACCACAGGCTTTATAAGGTTATGGTTAACCTGCGGCTCTAAAATAACACCCACATAACAGGACAGAAATAAACTTGGTTCAAATTTGAAACACAAATGTTAAGAAGTTTGAGCTGGCTCGCACAAGCCAGCAACAAAATTACACTGTTGCGCGATGGCTGTCGGCAGAAAGGTAGCGCTGTTCGAAGATCTCCGGCGGAACGGCGCGGGCAAACAGGAAGCCCTGGCCGCTCTCCACGCCCGCTTCGGCCAGCCACTGGCGCTGGGCGTCCGTTTCGATGCCCTCAGCAATCAGGTGCAGCTTGAGGCTGTGCGCCATCTGGATAATGGCCTGCACCATGCTGCTGTCGTCCGGCAGTCCGTCAACGAAGGTTTTATCGATTTTCAGAACGTCAACCGGCAGCGTTTTCATGTGCTGAAGCTGACGTAATCCGGCGTAGCCCATCCCAAAATCATCCAGCGCGATGCGAATACCCGCGTTGCGCAGCGGTTTGAGGATGGCGACGGCCTCGTTCGGGTCGTCAATCCGACGGCTTTCCGTCACTTCCAGAATCAGCGTATCGGGCTGGATGCGGTAGCGATGGATCAGCTCAAGCACCTCCGGCACCATGTTCGGGTGCAGCAGCTGCAGCGCGGAGAGGTTTACCGACAGCGGAAGCGCAACGCCCCGCTCCTGCCACGCGGCAAGCTGGCGGCAGGCTTCTTCAAGCACCCAGTACCCCACGGTCACCATCAGGCCGCAGGACTCTATGCGTTCGATCAGCCCCTCCGGGAGCTCCCACGTGCCGTCCGGCTGCTGAACGCGCAGCAGCGCTTCGGCACTTTTCACCTCGCCGGTTTGCAAATTCACCTGCGGCTGCAGCCAAAGCGCAAACCGGCGGTTGTCCAGCGCGGTCAAAATGTCGCTCTCTTCGGTAAGACGCTGCTGCGCCTTTTCCATCTGTTCGGGGTCGAAGAACTGGATCTGATTTTTACCTTTACGCCGCGCGGTGAGGGCCGCCGAGAAGGCGCGCCGATAGAGCTGCTCTGCCGTCAGGTCACCATAAAACATCGCAATTCCGATGCTGGCGCTCGGGCGCAGCTGAATGCCCTGCACGGGCAAGCGCTCATTGATGACAGTGAGCACTTGCTGACCTAGCGTCACCGCGTGCCAGGGCTCTTTCACGCCGTGGGCGATAATCACGAAGTCATATCCGCTAACCTGGGTCAGCACCATGCGCGGTGCCAGAACCGATTTCAGCTTTTCCACCAGCGTAAGAAGCAGGATCTCGCGCTGGTTTTCCTGCAGCACGCCCGCGGTGTCCTGCAGCGTTTCGCAGGCCACGGCCAGCAGCGCGGTCGTCTGCTGGCGGGCGACGGTCTGCTCCAGCAGCGCCATTAAAAACGTTTTGTTGGGCAGCTCGGACACCGGGAAACGGGTCGCGCTGCTGTTCAGCTCGTCCTGCTGGCGCTGGATACGCTGCTGGTTGAGGTTATAGCTGCGTATCAGCATGCCGATTTCATCGTCATGATGCAGGCGCGGCAGGGCAAGCTGATGTCCAACCTGATCCTGCGCGGAGAGCGTGTTTAGCTCCCGGGCAATGCGGCGCAGCGGGTGAACAACCAGACGATTAATACACCACGTCAGCCCTACGCTGAGGATCAGGGTTAAAAGTAAGCAAGTAGTCACTAACGTTGTAACCCAGCTCATCACGAACTTATACATGCGGTATGAATCGGCCTGCATCACCAGATAGGCCAACGGCTGGGGGTTTGAGGGACGCTCAAGAGAATAAATCGGCAGGGAGATCTGCACCGGCAGCTCAAACATCCGCATTATCATCATCGGAACCGGCCGCTCGGGGATAAAGCTCATTCTCAACGCCTGAAACTGGTTAGGCAGCACCACATCGGCACGGCTCACGATGCCGGCGGGCTGGATGCGCTTTAGGATGGTTTCTGCTTCGGGGATATCCCCCTTCAGAATCGAGGCCGAGAGAGGCTCCCGCACCGAGCGGGCAATACTTTCCAGTTGCGAAGCCGTGTTATAGCGATTCTGCTGGACGGAATGAAACAGCAAAATTACGCAGAAGAGGGATACAAACAGCATGGTGACGGCAGAGACCATCGCCATCTGTTTGATAGTTAAAGAACGGCTGACACGCAAAATGACTCTCCACAAAGCTCGAAGCGCAAGGCGCACCAGGGGGTAAACCTGGTGCGACTGAGTATACCCGATTGCCGTACGTTAAAGAGAGACTTACAAATCGATTAAGGTAAATCTGATTACCAGTCCGCGTACGGTATGAGCGGCTCTGGCGGTAAATCCATATCGCCCTGCCAGCCCGCGGCAGAATAACGGACATACAGCAGCGCGTGGCTTGGGGTGTAGTCTTTGGCTTGCTGGATATCAACGCCCGCCCCGACAAACCAGTTCGACGTCACGCGGCGTTCGATAATCGCCCGAGCGGTATAGCCGGTCCCGGACGAGCTGCTGCCGGTTTCCATCGCGCCTCTGTCGGTATAGCGGCCCGGCTCATCGGTGGGGATCAGCCCCTGAACAGGGTAGCGCATTACATCTTTCGTTTTGGAATGCGACCAGGAGGCCGAGCCGCCCAGCTCCCAGGACCAGTTTTCGGTACGCTTACGCCAGGTCACCGGCAGCGCAAAGGAGACGTACTCCTGCGGGCTGTAATATCCGCCCTGGCCGAGCGTATAGGCGCTCAGATCTTTGTCGTAATGCCACAGCATATTCGAGACGCCGACCGTCAGGCGTTCGTTGTTTTTGTTGATCACTTTATAGTAGTAACCGGTCATCCAGCGCACGCGCCAGTTATCTTCCACATTTTTCCCGGTCAGACTGTCCGCGTTAAGGCTTGACCAAATACCGTTCGCTTCGCCCTTGTCGTAGCTTACGCTCACGCCGCCGCCCGTCGCGCGGACGCCGCCCCAGGTCGTACCCGTGTTAGTGTCTTTCTGTCCGGCAAACGCCAGCAGGGAGCTGGAAATGGGACGACGATGCGCGTTCACGGTGTATCCAACGGGGCCGAGATCGCCGCTATAGCTAACGCCGCCCACGACGTCCACCACGTCAAAGCCCATCGGCGTGGTGCCGATGTCCCACGACCAGGTTTTATTCTGCCAGCCCACCGCCACGCTGGCGCCGTTGGCCGTCTGGCTGGTGTTGCCGCTACACGGCGTTTCCGCACAGGTACCCCATTTCGGATCGTAGGTCCCGTTAGTGGTCGCAAAAGAACCGGCGTCCATGTTCACCAGGTCGCTGCGGAAAAACATGCGGCCATCGGACATCGGCGCGTCCACCTGCAGCATCGTGGTGTGCGCCTTCAGGTCTGAATAACCGCCAGTACCGCTGGAGCCCCAGAAGTCGTGCTGCAGCGTCACGTTAAGGTCCTGCTGACGGTATAAATCCCCGGCATCGCTGCGCACGCCGCGCTTCAGCCAGTCGTCTTTTTCGTCGTTGCGCGTCAGGCGGGTAAAGCTGTCGTTATCCGCCGGGCGCGTCGTCGTAATGCCGGACGACACCATCGCGTCTTTATACGTCTCAAGCGCCTGCTGCGGCTGGCCGTTTTGCGTCAGGAAGCGGGCCGCGTCGCGCAGCACCAGCGCGTTCTCCATGGACGGCGGCTGCGATTTTGCCTGAGGGATCAGCTTGCTGAAGAGGGTTTCTGCGGCAGCGGAATCGCCGAGACCCGCCTGCGCCATCGCGATGCGGCGCTGCATGTTAAGCGATACGGGCTCTCCGCCTTCTGCGGCAGGCAGCTTCGCCAGCTCGGCGCGCGCCGCGTCTTTGTTGCCCTGAGCAATGTAGACTTCAGTCAGCCCCAACAGCGCGTCTTCGTTTTGCGGCTCGCGCTGCAGCACGGTGCTATAGGCGGTTTTCGCCGCGTTGTGATCGCCACGCTGTTCCGCCCAGTCGGCCAGGGTTAAATCAATGCGGGTGGACGTCGGCTGCTGGCGAAGCAGGCTTTCGGCCTCCTGCTCTTTACCGCTGTCGCGCAGGCGGTTCGCCGTCTCCAGCACCTGGTTGCTTTGCAGGCGGTCCGCCAGCTCCTGAATATTGCCATTCCACTGGCCGCGCGGGAGCGTATCCAGATGCGCCAGCGCGGCACGGTCCCGATCGCTGCCGGAAAGGTAGAGCCCGTAGGCATAAACCTGCTCCGGATCGGCCGGTTTTTGGCTGGCGAGCTGGCGCATAAGATTATCGGCCTGCCCAGGCTGGCCCGCGCTGTAGAGATCGCGCGACAGACGATAGGTTATCCACACGTCGCCGGGCGAAAGCGCCAGACGTCGACGCTGGATTTCTGCCGCCTGGGCGTATTTCCCCTGGTTTTCCAGCTGCTCCGCCTGCGCCGCCAGCTGCTCGTTGGTCAGGCTGCGTTCAATATCATCAATGCTGCGACGCTGGCTGGCCGAAAGCGACTGAATGAACTGCGAAGCTTTTTCCGGCGACTGGGCGCGATAAACGTTAGCCAGCCCGCGCACGGCGTTGCTGTTGCCGCTGTCCATGCGCAGCGCCTGACGGTAGTAACGCTCCGCCGCCTCGTTATCCTTGCGCGCCGCCGCCGCATCTCCCAGGCCTAATACGGCGTAGCTGTCGGTGTTATCAACGCTGCGCGCCTGCTGGTAGTAGCGCTCCGCCTGCGCGGTGTTGTTGGCTTTTAGCGCGGCGTCACCCTGCTGGATCAGCAGCCAGTAGCGGTTGACCTTGAGCAGGCTGTCCCATTTGCCCCGGTTGTCACTCTGAGGATCGAGGGCAATGGCCTTCTCAAACTGGGCTACCGCGCGGGCGCGATCGCCTTTCTGGGAATAGGCTTGCCCCAGCGCGCCCACGGCCTCGCTGTCGGCATGATTTGCACTGACCGCTTTTTGCAGTTCCGCCACCGCTTTACCCGCCTGCCCGGCATCAACCGCGGCCAAGCCCTCCGCTTTCGCGCGGAACGTCGGATCGGCAAGCTGCTTTTGCTGTTCCGCAAGCTGCGCGCGCGCGGCGGTGACGTTATCGCCGTCGCTAAAAACGCTGAGATATTTTTGCAGCGCGTTCACGCTGGCGCTGCTGGCCGGCAAGTCTTTAACCTGCTGATACCACATGTCGGACGCCTGGCTGCGGCCGTTGTTAGACCTGGCCATCTCCTGGAGCACCGCAAACCCTTCGTCGCGTCGACCGGCCTGGAACAGCAGCTGGGCCAGCGTCGCCTGCAGCTGCGCGTTTCCTGGGCTGCTGGCGTTGATTTTTTTCATCTGGTCAATGGCCGAATTACGGCGCGCGGGCGCTTTGGCCACCGCGCTCCAGTATTCCGTTGCCAGATCGCCGCTCGGCGGGTTTCCGGAGAACAGTTTGTCGTAAGCGGCAATCGCTTCCTGGGTATGCCCGGTGGTGGCGAGCAGTCGGGCCTGCTGTAGCGCCTGACGACCGTCGGGCGTGGAGAGCAGCATCGTAGTGCGCGACGACTGATACGCGCTGGAGTTCGGCGCAATGCCCTTCAGGCGATCGAGTTCTTTCTGCGCGCCCGAGCTATCGCCCTGTCGTAGCAGATAGCGTAAACGTGCGGCAATGACGTCCGGATTGTTTGGGTCGATCAGTTCAAGCCGATAGAGAGACTGGCGCACCAGATCTTCGCGCTGCGTCGACTCGCCCAGACGAACCTGCTCCAGCAGCTGTTTCTGCTGCGGAGAATTGGCCGCGTGGGCCATCGGCATTAGGGCCAGGCCGAGCGATAAACTGAGTAGACTTACTGTGAACTTGCGCATTCCTGGCCCCAATCCGGTATTAATTCACCCTTAGTGGTGAAGCGAAAACGATGCTGATCCCAGCCTTGCCCAAAGAGCGTCAGTACATAGCTGAAGTAGGCATTTTTATCGGGAAAATGATCGGTGACGCGCTGACGCTGTACCGCCTGCGCGTCTCTGTCTTGTAAAAAAGGAAGCAGCGAGGCGGAAAAACCGACCGGGCCGTTGCCCGTCGTTTTTCCAGTCGCCACGTCAACGACTTCCGGCGGCAAGCCGTTACGATCGGTCAGCGCCGCCATCGGCTTGAAGCGCGCCAGAAGCCGCGCTTTTTGCGGATCTTTTTCATTCATCATGCCGACCCAGAGATAGACACGAATTGCGTCATAGCTGCCCACCAGCGACGCATCCTGCTTCAGCTGCCAGCCTTTACCTTTCACGTAGCGCACCCAGTTCGGAGAGAACCCCTTCGGTGCGGTTTCCAGCAGCAGGCGCAGGTTGGTTTCACGCAGCGTGCTCCATGGCGCGCCGTAGCGGGTGAAATAGTTGGCTAGCTGCGGCGGGAGATAGCTGGGGTTGAAGCGCCACGCATTCTCTTCGGCGAACCCCACCCTGCCCGGCAGCAGCATCGATCCCAGCCCGGGCACTTTCACCACCTCTTCACTCGCGATGCGGCTCAGCAGGGCTTTACCCACGCGGGTATAGTCCGGGTTTTTCCACAGGCGCCCGGCTTCCAGCAGCGACCAGGCGATCCAGATGTCGGCATCAGATGCGGAGTTAGTGTCGATCACCGCCCAGCTCTGTTTATCCTTCTGTCCCCAAAGCCAGGCGGGGAGATGTTGCGCTAAATCGCCCTCGGCAAGGTTATCGCGCGTCCACGCCAAAACCTCATCAAACGCTTTGCGATCGTTGGCGACAAGGGCAAAGAACAGCGCGTAGCTTTGCCCTTCAGACGTGGTGATTTTGCGCGAGTCGCTTGGGTCAATAACCCGCCCGTCCTGGCTGATGTAGTCCTGTTTAAATTGATCCCATGCAGGCCAGGTGCAGGCGGCGCGGAGATTCCCCGCCGCCAGCATCAACGCCGCCAATACGCACCAGCGAAAAACGTTCATCACGGCTTACTCACGATTCGGATTGAGGCGACGACGGCTGATAATGCGCAGCAGGCGCCACAGCACCCATGCCAGCAGAACCACGCTTATCGCGGCCAGCACGGCCAGCAGCACCGGATGGTTAGACAGCGCGTACCACAGACGCTCAAACCACGGCAGATGGCCCACGTAGTAGATATCGCCCACGCGCAGGCTGTTAACGCCGGACTCGCGGATCACGGAGACGGAGCCGAACATCGCCGCGCGCTTACCGCTGTCATTCATCGCATTGTTGAGCAGCTCATAGCCACGCGGGCTGTCTGCCAGCAGCGCAACTACGCTGCGCTGGTCGTTATACGGCGACTGGAAGCCCACAATCGCGGCCATCGGCGCTTTCGACGTTACGGTCGTTTGCGCGCTGGCCTGGCGGTCGTTTTTGTCCGGCATAATGCTCGGGAACTCGGTCTGGCGCAGCGGCGTGTTAACCCAGGACTGGGCGGCCTGCACCAGCAGATCGATTCGCTTGTCATCCTTCAGCGCGTCCGGGATCGTGCCGATCACCATCAGATCCGCGTCTTTGTTCTGGATCTGGCTGCCGTCATCGGTCAACGTCACGTTGATCGCCGGTAAACCTGTCTGCGCACCCACGATGCCCATCGTATCCAGCAGTGTTGTCAGCTGAGATTCGTTAGGCGTTTTTGGCATGACGACGATGGACTGGGACAGATCGGCCATGCGGCTGAACGGGAAGCTTGCGTTGGCAAACGCCCGCAGATCCGGCATGGCGATGAAGTGATAATACTTCGAGAAGTCAATGGTTGAATCATCGCCAATGACCACGCGGTTCTGCACAGGCTGGAAGGTGATGCAGTTATCAATTGAGCCGCCAGGCATCGGGTTCATGTACTGGAAGTCAAAGCGCAGCTGGTTAATCGCCCCCAGCTTTAGCGCCGGAATAGAGACATCGGTTTTACCGTCCAGCAGCCCTTGCAGCACAGGCAGGCGCAGCATGAGCCTGTTGGTTTCCTGATTGCTGGCCAGGCTGAACGATTGCAGGAACTGGTTGTTCAGGCTGATATCCATGCGCGAGCTGTCTTTGGTGACCGGCGCGGTGTAGCGATAGTTCAGATTGATGTCGATCCCGTTGGTGCGCAGCAGATAGAGATCCGGCGGCAGATTAAGCGACAGGCTGACCGGCGCAGGCTCAAGCCCCGTCGACTGGAGCTGTTCTTCATAGGTTTTCAGCTCGCCAAAGGTGATCGCGCGGTCGGTACGCACCCAGTTTGGCGCGTCGTAAGGCTTGCGCGCCAGCAGCGGCTTAACGTCATCAACCACGACGCTGTTGCCGCGGAAAAGTACGTTGCCCTGGGCAATGCCTTTGGCCGCCTGAACGAGATCTTTATCATCACGCCCGAAGACCACCAGCAGCTTCACGTACGGGTTATCCGGGTGGCTCATCATTTCCACGGTCGGCGCGGTCACGTTCGGATGGTCGCGCAGGAAGGCCGGGCGTTTGTCGTTGGTGGCGAACACGATGGCGTTACGATCGGGCAGCTTATCAAACAGCACCGGGAAGGTTTGCCCGCGCCAGGCGGCGCGAGAACCAAACCACGAGGTCACGATTGTCGCCGCCAGCTGCTGGGTGATATCCGGTGAACCGGCAAATACCACCGGCAGGTTCAGCTGACGGTTGTCGCGCGGGTCAAAAAACGGCACCGGGAATGCGGAGAGATCGTTTTTCAACGCCAGCGACTGGTACGTCATCTGTAACGACGAGTTGCGCCCCACGTCCATCCACAGCGTGGTGCTGGCCGGGTTTTCGCAAACGTCGCGGTAGTGGCCAACAAATTCAAGGCGAACGCGGTTGAAGTCGGTGATGAACAACGGATTGATCGGCACCTGCGCCAGCGTTTTTTTACCCAGCTGCTCCTTAGTGACCGGCAGCACGTCCATCAGCTCGTCGTTCAGGTAGACCTTGAGCTGGGACTGCACGGGCAGCAACGATGGAGAAGGCGTGTATTCCAGGTTCAGAACGGCCTGCGAGACGACTTCGTCACTGCGCATGCCAAACTCGACGCCGCCGTTAGGGTTGACGCCGCGAAGCACCATGCTTCCCGGAGGCGGCGCAATCTGCGCGAAGGTGAGCTTCACGTCACGCGATGGCGCATTTTCGACGGCAACCGGCGCATTGGCGCCCTGCACGCCGGGCATCACCTGCCCGACAATCTGCGTTCCGTTCTGCTCGGCGGGCAGCGTGTTGCCCTCTACCGGCTGGTTGGGCACAACGTTCTCCGTTTGACCGGACGCTGCCGTGATGACCGGATCGGTCGCTTGTGCGACCACAGGTACCGTTGGCGCAGGCGTCGCGGCTGCATTATCAGGCGCGGCGTTCGCCATTGTTGCGGGAAGCGCACTCATCCCCATTGCCACTGCACATAACCAGGAAAGTTTTGTTTTCATCGCGTTATCATCATTGTTGAGCCATAACCGGGTCCGCCTGCTTCACCGCTTCCCGCTCGGGCCGACGAGGAATAAACGACACGACCCAGGAAACCAGCGAAGTAAGAGACCGGAAAATTAATTTCACCGACGACGGGGCAAATTCTGCAAGGTGACGATAGCCACGGAACCCCAGCTTCAGAATATCCAGCAGGCTTTCCAGAGGTTTATCTTCCGGGAAGCTGTCCTGCCAAAGCGCCCACGTATCCGCACGGGCGAACGTACACTGCACGAAATCGATGTGTTGCTTTTTGGTCAGCGGCATCAGCTGCAGACCCACTTCATTGCCCAGCACGCGCACGACCTGCGTCGGGAAAACATATTCCTGCTGACCGCGCTTGAGCAGTAGATTCACTTTCTGCCCTTCAAGCACCTTCCCCTGACCGTTGATTTTGATCCCCAGGCCGCCGTCGGAGAAGTCGTGAACGGTGCAGGAGAAGAGATGACCATCTTCTCGGGCAATCGCCGCTGGCATGCAGATTTCAACGCGATGCGCGCGGCGAACCTGCTTGCTTTCTACCGACACAGCCACCGCGCCGCCGAGGATAATCAGGTTGTAGAAGACCCACGCCATACTGACGAACACGGTCAGGACCTCGTTTTCCGGGCCATAGAAGTAGCGCCAGATGCCGACGATCACCCCCACGATATTGAGCAGCACGAGGAAGATATACGGGCGGGAAATCACCCAGTCGACGTATTCTTCCTCCACCAGCCCGCCTTTCGCGGTGACGTTAAACTTGCCTTTGTGCGGGTTGATCAGCGCGACCATCGTTGGCGGGGCGATATACCAGGCCAGCACGGTTTCGTAAATTTCACTCCAGAACGAATGGCGATATTTGCCCTGAATCTTCGAGTTCGTCAGGCTGGCGTGGATCATGTGCGGCAGCACGAACAGGGCGATCATCAGCGCGGGCGCGTAGATGATGTAAGCGTGAAGAAGCAGGAACGCCAGCGGCGCGGTCAGGAAGATTAACCGTGGAATGCCGGACAAGAAGTGGAACATGGCGTTGACGTAGCACAGGCGCTGCGCCAGCTTCAGCCCTTTGCCCATCAGCGGGTTATCCAGGCGGAAGATTTGCACCATGCCGCGCGCCCAGCGAATGCGCTGGCCAATGTGCGCGGAGAGTGATTCCGTTGCCAGGCCCGCCGCCTGCGGAATACGCATATAGGCGGAGGTATAGCCAAGACGGTGCAAGCGCAGCGAGGTGTGGGCATCTTCGGTCACGGTTTCAACGGCGATACCGCCAATTTCATCCAGCGGTTTGCGGCGAATCACCGCGCAGGAGCCGCAGAAGAACGTGGCGTCCCACATGTCGTTTCCGTCCTGCACCAGGCCATAGAACAGCGTGCCTTCGTTTGGCGTTTTGCGAAAACGCCCCAGGTTACGCTCGAACGGGTCCGGCGAGAAGAAGTGGTGCGGCGTCTGCATCATCGCCAGCTCTTTCTCTTTCAGGAACCAGCCCATCGTCATCTGCAGGAATGAGCGCGTTGGCACGTGGTCACAGTCGAAAATGGAGACAAACTCGCCGGTGGCATATTTCAGCGCGTTGTTGATGTTACCGGCCTTCGCGTGCTCATGCGTGGTGCGGGCAATGTACTCAACCCCCACATCCTGCGCAAACTGGCGGAACTCCGCGCGGCCACCGTCGTCAAGGATCCAGATTTTGAGCTTATCTTTTGGCCAGTCGATGCCGAGCGCCGCGTAAATCGTATTTTTCACGACGCTCAGATCTTCGTTATAGGTTGGCACGAAGAGATCGACTGAAGGCCACTGGGCGGTATCTTTTGGCAACGGCACGGGCTGACGATTCAGCGGCCAGATAACCTGGAAATAGCCCAGTACCAGCACAATCCACGCGTAAGTTTCCGCAAACAGCAGGACCAGACCGCACACCAGGCTGACCGGATCGTTCCAGTTCAGCGTCGAGGTGTAGCGCCACCAGATGTAGCGACAGGAGACGGTGAGCGACAGCACAATCAGCATCAGCGCGGAGAAGCGCCCCGGAATACGCCGCACCAGCAGCGCGACGCCCCACAGCAGGATCAGGAAGGTGAACTGCGCCAGCGGGTTGAAGGGCTGCGTAACGCAGACCAGCGCCAGGATAAGCGAGAACACCACAATCACGCCGAGAATAAAACGCCGCAAGCCCGGGTGCAGGTGCCCGAGCTCTTTGTGATCGTCCAGATGGCTGGTCCTGTCGCCCACGCGTTCGGGCAGGCTGTCCAGCCACTGATGGTAGCGTTCACGTAGGTTTTGCAGGCGGTCAACGCTGCGCCAGCGCGGTTTCTTCTCTTCGGTTCGCGGCGAGGTTGCCGCCAGCCAGACGGCCTGAATAAAGTAGCGCGCGGGATCTAACGGCCTCGGCCTGTCCGGATTGATGTGCGGGTAAAGCTCGCTATGCCGTGCCCGAATGCGCTGCCAGCGAGGGTGTTCGAGCGGAATGAACGTCCAGGCCAAAATCATCCAGAAACAGCCGAGCGCGGCCCCGACTGCCGATGCGCCGTGTCGACGATAGTGCCGATAGCGCTCGCTTAAGCGCGCGCTGACTGGAGGAATAAGCAGCCAGGTAGACAAGCGGCTCATACCGCGCTCCCGGCAGACTCCCGGTACCCTGCGTAATGCAGAAGACACCAGTTCGCCAGCGTCAGGATCTCCTCTGCCGCGAGGGAATCGCTACGGTATTCGCCAACAGGCTGTTTAGAAGCGAGACATTCCGCCATCGCCTCATCACGATGGATAACGATTGGCAGCAGGCGACGCTGGCTTTGCAGCCAGACCTGGTAGAGATCGTCCTGAATTTGGCTGCCGATACGTAAATCATTAATCAGAATTTGGGCGTTGTCGGGCAACGCCTGCTGGTGAAGGCGGATATGGCAGTTCGCATCCACGTTCACAATAGAGAGCACACGATCGCATTGCGCCATGAGCTGACGCGTCAGCGATGCCGCGCCGTGCGGCAAATCCAGCAAAATCCATTTGTAGTGGCCCTGCGCCTTCAGGCTTTGCAGCGCGGTCACAAACTGGGAAAACAGGCGCTGATACGCCGCTTCATTTCCACGTTCCGTTTCAGTCAGCTGACCGAAAGGCAGTAAATCGAGCTGAGAGGTGTAGCGCATACCCGCATCACGCCAGTCTTTGTCATCAAGCAGCGCGCGCGCCCAGCCCTCTGTGCGGGTAAAATCGACGTTAAAAGACATACGCAACAAATTATCGGAGCTGGCATCAATAACCAGCACCGATTCACCTAATAGCTGTAATGACCACGCCAGCGCCGCAGTAACGGATGTGGTTCCCACTCCGCCACGCACGCCCTGTAATCCAAGTATGGCCATCAATGGCTCCCTTATTGTTGTTGGGCAAATTCAGCTAATAGCGGCCAGCGTTTAAGCGCTGCCGCCAACTGTTCCCGCTGGGAAATATCGGTGTAGTCTATTTCGGGTAACGAAAAGGCCTTCGTCAGCGCCAGGAAGTCATTTTGGAATGTGTACCCCAGGCTGGAATCGACTGGCGTTACGGGCTCATTATTATGCATTCTTATTCTATCCCTTCGAGTAACTTTGCATGTTTAGGTCTATCCGGGCATCCTGCCCTCGAATTTCGATTTACATGCTAAATCTGATGTTCTTTAATTTCAATGTTAGGTTTATTTCTGGGCTTTCGCTAGTAAACTGAGATACAGATAAATTAGATGAAATGAGGGACACCGTGGGCTCCATATTTTCTATTGGCATTCAGCCATTATGGGATGAATTGCGCCACATGCCGGTTGGAGGAGTCTGGTGGATTAATACAGACCGGGACGAGGAAGCTGTCCGCCTGGTAAACCAGACCATCGCCGCGCAGGATAAACTCTCCCGCGTTGCCGTCATTACAATGGGTGATGATCCCAATAAGATAGTTTCGCTTGAAAGTGAACAAGGTCCACAAACTGTACGGTTATTTACCATGCCGTCAGATGCAGATAATCTTTCCTTTTTGCCGCGCGATATAGATTGCTCCATTGATCCGGATCACTATTTATTGATTCTTAAATGCGCTAATAACGCATTGCAGAATATATCTTCTGAGAAACTACTCAATTACCTTGAAAGTTTCCATAAGTGGGCCAGGAATCGAAAGTGCACGGTTTTGGTCGTCAATCCGGGCAGCAATAATGACAAGTTATTCTCGCTTCTGATGGCTGAATATCGTTCTCTTTATGGCCTGGCAAGCCTTCACTATCAGAGCGACAGCTATCTTTACGATATTGCGTTTTGGTGCAACGAAAAGGGCGTGAGCGCGCGGCAACAGCTGACGCTGACCTCTGAGTCCGGCGAATGGCATCTTGCTCAGCAGGAGGAAACCGTTGTTCAGCCGCGCAGCGATGAAAAGCGTATTCTTAGCCACATTGCCGTGTTGGAAGGTGCGCCCGCGCTTTCTGAGAATTGGTCATTGTTCGACAACAACGAAGCCTTATTTAATGAAGCCCGTACGACGCAAGCCGCGACCATCGTTTTCGCCCTAGCCCAGAACAACCAAATCGAAACGCTGGCGAGACAAATTCATACGCTGCGCCGCCAGCGTGGCAGCGCATTAAAAATCGTGGTGCGAGAAAGCAGCACCAGCCTGCGGGCTACTGACGAACGGCTGCTGCTGGGATGCGGCGCCAATATGGTTGTGCCCTGGAACGCCCCGCTATCGCGCTGCCTGACGCTTATCGAAAGCATTCAGGGCCAGCAGTTTAGCCGCCACGTACCGGAAGATATTTCCACGCTGCTCTCCATGACCCAGCCGATGAAGCTCCGTGGATACCAGAAATGGGACACCTTCTGCGATGCGGTCAGCAATATGATGAACAACACGCTGCTGCCGGCCGACGGTAAAGGCGTGATGGTCGCCCTGCGTCCCGTTCCCGGGATTCGCGTTGAGCAGGCGCTAACGCTGTGCCGCCCAAACCGTACCGGCGATATTATGACGATTGGCGACAACCGTCTGGTGCTGTTCCTGTCCTTCTGCCGGGTTAACGATCTCGATACGGCACTCAACCATATTTTCCCGCTGCCGACCGGAGATATTTTTTCTAACCGCATGATTTGGTTTGAAGATAACCTGATCGGTGCGGAAGTCACGCAAATGCGTTCTCTTACCCCCGAGCAGTGGGCGAAACCCCTTCCAATAACGAGCGATGCCAAGCCTGTTCTCAACGCCAGGCATGATGGACACATCTGGCGCCGGGTTCCGGAACCGCTTCGTTTATTATCTGAAAATCAAGAGGGTGCCTCATCATGAACATCAGCGATATCATTCAGCTGGTCATCCTTTGTGCACTAATTTTTTTCCCGCTTGGCTACTATGCGCGCCATTCGCTTCGCCGTCTTCGCGATACAGCCAGAATGTTATTTGTAAAACCTCGCTACGTTAAACCAGCCGGAACACTGACACGAGCTCCGCAAGTCAAGGCAAACCGAAAACATGACTAACTCTTCCTATACCACGTCGGCTCCCTCACCGCTGTGGCAATACTGGCGCGGCCTTTCCGGCTGGAATTTTTACTTCCTGGTGAAGTTTGGGCTGCTGTGGGCGGGCTATCTTAACTTCCATCCGCTGGCTAACCTGGTGTTTATGGCATTCCTGCTGATGCCCATTCCCAGCCTCAGGCTCCACCGCATCCGCCACTGGGTTGCCATTCCAATCGGGTTTGCGCTGTTCTGGCATGATACCTGGCTGCCCGGCCCGGATAGCATCATGAGCCAGGGATCGCAGGTTGCCGGCTTTAGCGCTGACTACATCCTTGATTTAACCCAGCGCTTCATTAACTGGCAGATGATCGGCGCGGTCTTCGTGCTGCTGGTTGCCTGGCTTTTCCTCGCCCAGTGGGTGCGCGTCACCGTGTTTGTGGTGGCTATTCTGGTCTGGCTGAACGTGCTTACGCTGGCAGGCCCAAGCTTCTCTCTGTGGCCAGCCGGTCAGCCAACAACGACCGTTACGACGACGGGCGGCTCTGCTGCGGCGACGGTTGCTACTGCAGGCGATACGCCTGTGGTGGGCGATATCCCGGCACAAACGGCACCGCCGACGTCGGCAAACCTGAACAACTGGCTCTCAAGCTTCTATGCCGCTGAAGACAAGCGTCAGACCAAATTCCCGGATGCACTTCCTGCGGACGCACAGCCGTTTGAACTGCTGGTGATTAACATTTGCTCCCTGTCCTGGGCGGACGTGGAGGCTGCCGGGCTGATGTCGCATCCACTCTGGTCGCATTTTGATATTCAGTTTAAAGATTTTAACTCTGCGACCTCCTACAGCGGCCCGGCGGCCATCCGCCTGCTGCGAGCGAGCTGTGGACAGCAATCGCATAAAAACCTCTATCAGCCGGCGGGTAATCAGTGCTACCTGTTCGATAACCTGGCGAAACTGGGCTTCACGCAGCACCTGATGCTGGGCCACAACGGTCAGTTCGGTAACTTCCTGAAGGAAGTGCGCGAAGAAGGCGGTATGCAGGCTGCGCTGATGGACCAGACCGGTTTACCTGTGCCTCTGCTGGGCTTCGACGGTTCGCCGGTTTACGATGATACCGCCGTGCTGCAGCGCTGGTTAGATACCACCGGAAAGGACGATAACCCGCGTAGCGCAACGTTCTATAACACACTGCCGCTGCATGACGGTAACCACTTCCCTGGCGTGAGCAAAACCGCCGATTACAAGGTCCGCGCCCAGAAGTTCTTCGATGAGCTCGATGCATTCTTTACCGAGCTGGAAAAATCAGGCCGTAAGGTCATGGTGGTGGTTGTGCCGGAACATGGTGCTGCGCTGAAAGGCGACAGAATGCAGGTGTCTGGCCTGCGCGATATCCCAAGCCCTTCGATCACCAACGTTCCTGCCGGCATTAAGTTCTTCGGTATGAAAGCCCCGCATCAGGGCGCGCCGATTGAGATTACGCAGCCAAGCAGCTATCTGGCGATTTCAGAGCTGGTAGCACGTGCGGTAGATGGGAAGCTTTTCGTAGAAGACAGCGTGAACTGGGATCAGCTCACCAGTAACCTGCCGCAGACTGCAGAGGTGTCCGAAAACGCTAATGCGGTGGTGATTCAGTACCAGAATAAACCTTACGTTCGCCTGAACGGCGGGGACTGGGTGCCGTATCCGCAGTGAATTTAAATCAGTAAAAAGGGAGCCAGTGGCTCCCTTTTTTATTCCGCGCTTCGTAGTGAAATCTCACCGCCAACCCAGGGCTTTATCACCCCATCCTGCTCAAGCAGCAGGGCCCCCTGCGCATCAATGCCGCGAGACGTGCCGTAGACCTCTTTTTCGCCAATCAGCAACTTCACCGGCCGGTTAATAAAGTTATCCAGCTTTTCCCAGCGTGAAAGGAAAGGTGCCAACCCCTCTTGCTCAAAGAGGGTGAGCGCCGTACGGAGATCTTTGATCAGCCGCACCGCGAGGGTGTTACGATCTATTTTCACCCCGGCCTCCTGCAGGTTCGTCCAGGCCTGATTGACCACCTCGCTCTGCACGTTGCGCATCACCATATTCAGGCCGGCACCAATCACGATCTGCGCAGCATCACCGGTTTTTCCCGTCAGTTCTACCAGGATGCCCGCCAGCTTGCGATCCTTCAGATAGAGATCGTTGGGCCATTTAACCCGTACGTCTTTGGCTCCCAGATCCTGCAGCACTTCCGCCATGATGATACCAATCACCAGGCTCAGCCCAACAGCCGCGGCCGGACCCTGCTCAAGACGCCAGAACATGGAAAGATAGAGGTTAGCACCGAACGGTGAGAACCACCTGCGCCCGCGGCGACCGCGTCCGGCCTGCTGATATTCAGCAACGCAAGCGTCACCTGATTCCAGCTCGGCGAGACGATCGAGAAGATACTGGTTGGTTGAATCGATGACGGGCAATACCGCAACCTTTCCCTGAACAACCTGACTGCGGATCAGCGCTTCATTCAGCAGTTGAATGGGCTCCGGCAGGCTGTATCCTTTTCCAGGGACCGTAAAAACATCGACGCCCCAATCTCTAAGCGTTTGAATATGCTTATTTATCGCAGCGCGGCTCATACCTAACCGCTCGCCCAGCTGCTCACCTGAATGAAACTCGCCGTCTGCAAGAATGCCGATCAGCGTCAGAGGGATTGTATTGTCCTTCACGTAATGGTCTCCACGGCGTTCACTTCACCTTTACAGCCAATGAAGCGTACTTCTGGCTCTAGCCAGACGTTAAATTTTTCGCCAACGCGCTGACGGACATAATGGGCCAGCTGGACGACATCCTGGCTGGTCGCATCGTGTTGATTTATCAGTACCAACGCCTGCTGACGGTGAACGGCAGCCCCTCCGACCGCAGTGCCTTTTAAGTCGCACCGATCGATAAGCCATCCCGCAGCCAGCTTCACGCTGCCATCTGCCTGAGGATAATGCGGAGCCGACGGCCAGCCAGCAAGAAATGCTTTTGCATCTTCGCCGCTTATAACCGGGTTTTTGAAGAAACTCCCGGCATTTCCGTTCACTTTCGGATCGGGGAGTTTCGTCATTCGCATATGGCAAACCGAGTCAAACACTTCACGAGGGCTGACCGTTGCCGGATCGAGACGGGCTAAATCGCCGTAGGTCAGGACCGGGTTCCATTGTTTCGCCAGACGCAGGCCAACGGCCACAATGACGTAGCGATCCTGATATTCGTGTTTGAAAATACTGTCACGATAGCCAAAACGGCACTGCTCAGCGGTTAAGCGCTGGGCGCTTCCCGTTGCTAACTCAATGCAGTCAACGTATTCGCAGACGTGCTTCAGTTCGATGCCATAGGCACCAATATTTTGAATCGGAGACGATCCCGCGCAGCCAGGAATGAGGGCGAGGTTTTCCAGCCCTGGCATGCCTTTTTCCAGGGTGAACTGCACTAGATGGTGCCAGTTCTCCCCCGCCCCAACGTGCAAGTGCCAGCTGTCTGCCCGCTCTTCAACAGCAATTCCCATGATGCGATTGACGATTACCGTGCCCGCAAAATCATCGAGAAACAAGACATTACTTCCCTCGCCGAGGATCAGGACAGGTTCATCTTTTTCTGCTGCGCTTTGCCAGGCATCCAGCAATTGCTGAGCGCTATCGGCACGTACAATCTGATTAGCATTCTGTTGAATGCCAAAGGTATTCCAGGGCTTAAGGGAATGATTCATAGACGCTATCCTGATGCAAAAACCGGGATAGTTTACCGTATATACGGATGAATAGGTGATCAGTTTCTGGAAAGCAGGAAGGGGCAAAAACGCAAAAAGGCCATCCTTCCGGATGGCCTCTTCACTTGTTTGATGCCTGGCAGTTCCCTACTCTCACATGGGGAGACCCCACACTACCATCGGCGCTACGGCGTTTCACTTCTGAGTTCGGCATGGGGTCAGGTGGGACCACCGCGCTAAAGCCGCCAGGCAAATTCTGTTATCTGTATCAGGCTGAATTTTGATTGTTCGTCTCTTCGCCAAAACACCTTCGGCGTTGTAAGGTTAAGCCTCACGGTTCATTAGTATCGGTTAGCTCAACGCATCGCTGCGCTTACACACCCGACCTATCAACGTCGTCGTCTTCAACGTTCCTTCAGGACCCTTAAAGGGTCAGGGAGAACTCATCTCGGGGCAAGTTTCGTGCTTAGATGCTTTCAGCACTTATCTCTTCCGCATTTAGCTACCGGGCAGTGCCATTGGCATGACAACCCGAACACCAGTGATGCGTCCACTCCGGTCCTCTCGTACTAGGAGCAGCCCCCCTCAATTCTCCAGCGCCCACGGCAGATAGGGACCGAACTGTCTCACGACGTTCTAAACCCAGCTCGCGTACCACTTTAAATGGCGAACAGCCATACCCTTGGGACCTACTTCAGCCCCAGGATGTGATGAGCCGACATCGAGGTGCCAAACACCGCCGTCGATATGAACTCTTGGGCGGTATCAGCCTGTTATCCCCGGAGTACCTTTTATCCGTTGAGCGATGGCCCTTCCATTCAGAACCACCGGATCACTATGACCTGCTTTCGCACCTGCTCGAGCCGTCACTCTCGCAGTCAAGCTAGCTTATGCCATTGCACTAACCTCCTGATGTCCGACCAGGATTAGCTAACCTTCGTGCTCCTCCGTTACTCTTTGGGAGGAGACCGCCCCAGTCAAACTACCCACCAGACACTGTCCGCAACCCGGATCACGGGTCTACGTTAGAACACCAGCCATTAAAGGGTGGTATTTCAAGGTTGGCTCCACGCAGACTGGCGTCCACGCTTCAAAGCCTCCCACCTATCCTACACATCAAGGACCAGTGTTCAGTGTCAAGCTATAGTAAAGGTTCACGGGGTCTTTCCGTCTTGCCGCGGGTACACTGCATCTTCACAGCGAGTTCAATTTCACTGAGTCTCGGGTGGAGACAGCCTGGCCATCATTACGCCATTCGTGCAGGTCGGAACTTACCCGACAAGGAATTTCGCTACCTTAGGACCGTTATAGTTACGGCCGCCGTTTACCGGGGCTTCGATCAAGAGCTTCGCGTTGCCGCTAACCCCATCAATTAACCTTCCGGCACCGGGCAGGCGTCACACCGTATACGTCCACTTTCGTGTTTGCACAGTGCTGTGTTTTTAATAAACAGTTGCAGCCAGCTGGTATCTTCGACTGATTTCAGCTCCACCCGCAGGGGCTTCACCTACATATCAGCGTGCCTTCTCCCGAAGTTACGGCACCATTTTGCCTAGTTCCTTCACCCGAGTTCTCTCAAGCGCCTTGGTATTCTCTACCTGACCACCTGTGTCGGTTTGGGGTACGATTTCGTGTTACCTGATGCTTAGAGGCTTTTCCTGGAAGCAGGGCATTTATCACTTCAGCACCGTAGTGCCTCGTCGTCACACCTCAGCGTTAATAAGGTACCGGATTTACCTGGAACCTCCGCCTACATGCTTAAACCGGGACAACCGTCGCCCGGCTGACATAGCCTTCTCCGTCCCCCCTTCGCAGTAACACCAAGTACAGGAATATTAACCTGTTTCCCATCGACTACGCCTTTCGGCCTCGCCTTAGGGGTCGACTCACCCTGCCCCGATTAACGTTGGACAGGAACCCTTGGTCTTCCGGCGAGCGGGCTTTTCACCCGCTTTATCGTTACTTATGTCAGCATTCGCACTTCTGATACCTCCAGCAACCCTCACAGGCCACCTTCAACGGCTTACAGAACGCTCCCCTACCCAACAACACCTGAGTGTCGCTGCCGCAGCTTCGGTGCATGGTTTAGCCCCGTTACATCTTCCGCGCAGGCCGACTCGACCAGTGAGCTATTACGCTTTCTTTAAATGATGGCTGCTTCTAAGCCAACATCCTGGCTGTCTGTGCCTTCCCACATCGTTTCCCACTTAACCATGACTTTGGGACCTTAGCTGGCGGTCTGGGTTGTTTCCCTCTTCACGACGGACGTTAGCACCCGCCGTGTGTCTCCCGTGATAACATTCTTCGGTATTCGTAGTTTGCATCGGGTTGGTAAGCCGGGATGGCCCCCTAGCCGAAACAGTGCTCTACCCCCGAAGATGAGTTCACGAGGCGCTACCTAAATAGCTTTCGGGGAGAACCAGCTATCTCCCGGTTTGATTGGCCTTTCACCCCCAGCCACAGGTCATCCGCTAATTTTTCAACATTAGTCGGTTCGGTCCTCCAGTTAGTGTTACCCAACCTTCAACCTGCCCATGGCTAGATCACCGGGTTTCGGGTCTATACCCTGCAACTTAACGCCCAGTTAAGACTCGGTTTCCCTTCGGCTCCCCTATACGGTTAACCTTGCTACAGAATATAAGTCGCTGACCCATTATACAAAAGGTACGCAGTCACACCACGAAGGTGCTCCCACTGCTTGTACGTACACGGTTTCAGGTTCTTTTTCACTCCCCTCGCCGGGGTTCTTTTCGCCTTTCCCTCACGGTACTGGTTCACTATCGGTCAGTCAGGAGTATTTAGCCTTGGAGGATGGTCCCCCCATATTCAGACAGGATACCACGTGTCCCGCCCTACTCTTCGAGTTCACAGCCTGTGTGCTTTCGTGTACGGGACTGTCACCCTGTACCGTGCGACTTTCCAGACGCTTCCACTAACACACAAGCTGATTCAGACTCTGGGCTGCTCCCCGTTCGCTCGCCGCTACTGGGGGAATCTCGGTTGATTTCTTTTCCTCGGGGTACTTAGATGTTTCAGTTCCCCCGGTTCGCCTCGTTAACCTATGTATTCAGTTAACGATAGTGTGACGAATCACACTGGGTTTCCCCATTCGGACATCGCCGGGTCAAGGGTTCATATCACCTCGCCGGCGCTTTTCGCAGATTAGCACGTCCTTCATCGCCTCTGACTGCCAGGGCATCCACCGTGTACGCTTAGTCGCTTAACCTCACAACCCGAAGATGTTTCTTTCGATTCATCGTCGTAATTGCGAAAATTTGAGAGACTCGAACACACATAGCATGTGTGTCGTTTCAATTTTCAGCTTGATCCAGATTTTTAAAGAGCAAAACTTCTTAATGCACTCAAAAGTACATTCAGAAGTTTATCATTCATCAGACAATCTGTGTGGACACTACAAAGGCAGGTTCTTTAAGGTAAGGAGGTGATCCAACCGCAGGTTCCCCTACGGTTACCTTGTTACGACTTCACCCCAGTCATGAATCACAAAGTGGTAAGCGCCCTCCCGAAGGTTAAGCTACCTACTTCTTTTGCAACCCACTCCCATGGTGTGACGGGCGGTGTGTACAAGGCCCGGGAACGTATTCACCGTAGCATTCTGATCCACGATTACTAGCGATTCCGACTTCATGGAGTCGAGTTGCAGACTCCAATCCGGACTACGACGTACTTTATGAGGTCCGCTTGCTCTCGCGAGGTCGCTTCTCTTTGTATACGCCATTGTAGCACGTGTGTAGCCCTACTCGTAAGGGCCATGATGACTTGACGTCATCCCCACCTTCCTCCAGTTTATCACTGGCAGTCTCCTTTGAGTTCCCGGCCTAACCGCTGGCAACAAAGGATAAGGGTTGCGCTCGTTGCGGGACTTAACCCAACATTTCACAACACGAGCTGACGACAGCCATGCAGCACCTGTCTCAGAGTTCCCGAAGGCACCAAAGCATCTCTGCTAAGTTCTCTGGATGTCAAGAGTAGGTAAGGTTCTTCGCGTTGCATCGAATTAAACCACATGCTCCACCGCTTGTGCGGGCCCCCGTCAATTCATTTGAGTTTTAACCTTGCGGCCGTACTCCCCAGGCGGTCTATTTAACGCGTTAGCTCCGGAAGCCACGCCTCAAGGGCACAACCTCCAAATAGACATCGTTTACGGCGTGGACTACCAGGGTATCTAATCCTGTTTGCTCCCCACGCTTTCGCACCTGAGCGTCAGTCTTCGTCCAGGGGGCCGCCTTCGCCACCGGTATTCCTCCAGATCTCTACGCATTTCACCGCTACACCTGGAATTCTACCCCCCTCTACGAGACTCAAGCCTGCCAGTTTCGAATGCAGTTCCCAGGTTGAGCCCGGGGATTTCACATCCGACTTGACAGACCGCCTGCGTGCGCTTTACGCCCAGTAATTCCGATTAACGCTTGCACCCTCCGTATTACCGCGGCTGCTGGCACGGAGTTAGCCGGTGCTTCTTCTGCGGGTAACGTCAATCGACAAGGTTATTAACCTTATCGCCTTCCTCCCCGCTGAAAGTACTTTACAACCCGAAGGCCTTCTTCATACACGCGGCATGGCTGCATCAGGCTTGCGCCCATTGTGCAATATTCCCCACTGCTGCCTCCCGTAGGAGTCTGGACCGTGTCTCAGTTCCAGTGTGGCTGGTCATCCTCTCAGACCAGCTAGGGATCGTCGCCTAGGTGAGCCGTTACCCCACCTACTAGCTAATCCCATCTGGGCACATCCGATGGCAAGAGGCCCGAAGGTCCCCCTCTTTGGTCTTGCGACGTTATGCGGTATTAGCTACCGTTTCCAGTAGTTATCCCCCTCCATCGGGCAGTTTCCCAGACATTACTCACCCGTCCGCCGCTCGTCACCCGAGAGCAAGCTCTCTGTGCTACCGCTCGACTTGCATGTGTTAGGCCTGCCGCCAGCGTTCAATCTGAGCCATGATCAAACTCTTCAATTTAAGTTTGATGCTCGTGAATTAAACTTCGTAATGAATTACGTGTTCACTCAGAGACTTGGTATTCATTTATTGTCCGAAGACATTAAGAATCCATGTCACTTTGAGTGCCCACACAGATTGTCTGATAAATTGTTAAAGAGCAGTGCAACGCAGCTTTCGCTCACCGTTGCGAGGTGGCGTATAATACGCTTTCCTCTTTCAGAGTCAACCCGTTATTTCAGGATTTTTCTCTTCAACCGACCGGGTTGTTTGTGAAGTGATTCACATCTGCCGTGTCGATGGAGGCGCATTATAGGGGGTTCTCGCCGCGCCGCAACCGCTAAATGACAGAAAAATGACTGACTGCTGCATTCCACAGCAAAACCCCGCCTTATACCCTTTTACACACAGACTTATCCACAATGATACGAAAAAGTAAAAATGTGCGAGCGTTGCGCAAACGTTTTCGTTAAAATGCTCGCGCTTTGCAAGGATGCTCCGTCAGGTGTGTTAGATGAGTTTTTCGCTGGAAAATTCATCTAACGCTCTCTGTAATCGTGAAATCCAGGGGATTTACCATGCAACAACGTCGTCCAGTCCGCCGCGCTCTGCTCAGTGTTTCTGATAAAGCCGGTATCGTCGAATTCGCTCAGGCACTTTCTGCACGTGGTGTAGAGCTGCTTTCTACAGGCGGCACCGCTCGCCTGTTAGCAGATAAAGGTCTGCCGGTAACCGAAGTATCCGATTACACCGGTTTCCCGGAAATGATGGATGGACGCGTCAAGACCCTGCACCCGAAAGTGCATGGCGGTATCCTCGGTCGTCGCGGTCAGGACGACGGCATCATGGAACAACATGATATTGCGCCGATTGACATGGTTGTCGTTAATCTCTATCCGTTCGCCCAGACCGTGGCCCGCGAAGGCTGTTCTCTGGAAGACGCTGTTGAGAATATCGATATCGGCGGCCCGACCATGGTGCGCTCCGCAGCCAAGAACCATAAAGATGTCGCCATTGTCGTAAAGAGCAGCGACTACGAAAGCATTATTAATGAGATGGATGCCAACGAAGGGTCGCTCACTCTGGCTACCCGCTTCGACCTCGCCATCAAAGCCTTTGAACACACCGCCGCGTACGACAGCACGATCGCCAACTACTTTGGTAGCCTGGTGCCCGCTTACCACGGTGAAGGCAACGAACCTTCCGGCCGCTTCCCGCGCACCCTGAACCTGAACTTTATCAAGAAGCAGGATATGCGCTACGGCGAGAACAGCCATCAGCAGGCTGCTTTCTATATAGAAGAAGAGGTAAAAGAGGCTTCGGTCGCGACGGCCCAGCAGGTACAGGGCAAGGCGCTCTCTTATAACAATATTGCAGATACCGATGCGGCCCTGGAGTGCGTGAAAGAGTTCAGCGAACCGGCCTGCGTTATCGTCAAGCACGCGAATCCGTGCGGCGTGGCGGTAAGCACCTCTATTCTGGATGCCTACGATCGCGCCTACAAAACCGATCCAACTTCCGCGTTCGGCGGCATTATCGCCTTCAACCGCGAGCTGGATGCGGAAACCGCGCAGGCCATTATCTCCCGTCAGTTTGTTGAAGTGATCATTGCGCCGTCCGCCACGGAAGAAGCCTTGAAAATCACCGCCGCCAAACAGAACGTGCGCGTGCTGATTTGCGGCCAATGGGCAGAACGCGTGCCGGGCCTGGACTTCAAGCGCGTCAACGGTGGCCTGCTGGTTCAGGAGCGCGATCTGGGCATGGTGACAGAAGCCGACCTGCGCGTGGTGACCAAACGTCAGCCAACCGAACAGGAACTGCGTGACGCGCTGTTCTGCTGGAAAGTGGCGAAGTTCGTCAAATCCAACGCCATTGTTTACGCCAAAGAGAAGATGACCATCGGGATTGGCGCAGGCCAGATGAGCCGCGTTTACTCCGCGAAAATTGCCGGTATTAAAGCTGGCGATGAAGGTCTGGAAGTGAAAGGTTCCGCCATGGCTTCCGACGCGTTCTTCCCGTTCCGCGACGGTATCGACGCGGCAGCGGCAGTGGGTATCACCTGCGTGATCCAGCCTGGCGGTTCAATCCGCGATGACGAAGTCATTGCCGCTGCCGACGAACACGGTATCGCGATGATCTTCACCGACATGCGTCACTTCCGCCATTAATCCACGGAGCACAGAATGAAAGTATTAGTGATTGGTAACGGCGGACGCGAACACGCCCTGGCGTGGAAAGCAGCCCAGTCCCCGCAGGTGGAAACCGTCTTTGTGGCTCCGGGTAACGCCGGCACCGCGCTGGAGCCCGCGCTGCAAAATGTCGCTATCGGCGTAACCGATATCCCGGCGCTGCTGAACTTTGCCCAAAGCGAGAAAATCGACCTGACCATCGTCGGCCCGGAAGCGCCGCTGGTGATCGGCGTGGTAGACGCCTTCCGCGCGGCAGGTCTGAAAATCTTTGGCCCGACGGAGGGCGCCGCGCAGCTGGAAGGCTCGAAAGCGTTCACCAAAGATTTCCTTGCACGCCACAACATCCCGACGGCGGAATATCAGAACTTTACCGAAGTGGAGCCCGCGCTGGCTTACCTGCGTCAGAAAGGCGCGCCGATTGTCATCAAGGCCGACGGTCTGGCGGCTGGTAAAGGCGTTATCGTGGCGATGACGCTCGAAGAAGCCGAAGCCGCAGTACAGGATATGCTGGCGGGTAACGCCTTTGGCGACGCGGGCCACCGCATCGTGATCGAAGAGTTCCTCGACGGTGAAGAGGCAAGCTTTATCGTGATGGTCGACGGCGAGCACGTCCTGCCGATGGCCACCAGCCAGGATCATAAGCGCGTGGGTAACGCAGATACCGGCCCGAATACCGGTGGGATGGGCGCTTACTCCCCTGCGCCAGTGGTCACTGACGAAGTGCATCAGCGCACCATGGAGCGCATCATCTGGCCTACCGTTAAAGGGATGGCGGCGGAAGGCAACACCTACACCGGTTTCCTCTATGCGGGCCTGATGATCGACAGGCAGGGCAACCCGAAGGTGATCGAATTTAACTGCCGCTTCGGCGATCCGGAAACGCAGCCAATCATGCTGCGCATGAAATCCGATCTGGTAGATCTTTGCCTGGCCGCCTGTGAAGGCAAGCTGGATGAGAAAACCTCCGAGTGGGACGAGCGCGCCTCTCTGGGCGTGGTCATCGCTGCGGGCGGTTATCCTGGCAATTACAGCACCGGGGATGAAATCCACGGTCTGCCGCTCGAATCTGTCGAAGGCGCGAAAGTCTTCCATGCGGGTACGAAGCTGGCTGATGACGATCGTGTACTCACCAACGGTGGCCGCGTGCTGTGCGCGACCGCGCTGGGCAATACCGTTGCTGAAGCGCAGAAGCGTGCCTATGCGCTGATGGCGGATATTCACTGGAACGGCAGCTTCAGCCGCCAGGATATCGGTTATCGCGCGATTGCGCGTGAGCAAGGCGAATAATTTCACACCCTCACCCTCTCCCAAAGGGCTGAGAAATCCCCAGAAAAATGAAAAGCACGATGAAGTGTGATCTACTGATTGCGCCAACAAAACAGAAGAGACCTCATCGTGCCTTTACATACAGTCTGCCAGAGATTTTTCTCCTCGTCTTTATCCGGTATTCATTCCTTCCGGATTAATGTCCTTGTTTCCATTGCTGTCGCCCTTACACACGGTGCCAGTCTGACCCTGACCAGCCTTGGCCGTAACCTTCCCGGCAGGGCGCATGTCAAAAACAAAATTAAACGTGTCGATCGCGCCCTGGGCAATTCTGCCCTTCATCGCGATATTCCCCGTATCCAGCATATGCTCACCCATGCCATCACGTCCCTGATGCCCTTTTGTGTTATCGCCGTCGACTGGACCGGCTGGCATGACAGGAACTGGCATCTTCTGCGGGCCAGTCTGGTCTGTAACGGGCGCTCACTTCCGCTTATGAGCGAGCTCGTTCCCGCGGAGCGGGCTCAGAACAGCGACGTCCAGTGCCGCTTCCTCGAGCGTCTCCATGATGCCATCCCGAAAGATAAATCCGTCACCGTCATTACCGACGCGGGCTTCAGGACGGACTGGTTCCGTCATGTCGCTCACCTGGGCTGGACCTTCACTGGCCGGGTCAGGGGCTGCATCAGCTTCCGGCTGGAGGGCGAGAGAAAATGGATGAAAATCAGCGAGCTGCAGGCCAGTCAGACGCCGAAATATGTAGGTTACGGCGTTCTGTCCCGTAAACCGCGCACGCCCTGTTACGGAAGGTTTTATCTGCATAAACGTCCCGGAGCGGGACGTCATGGTAAGGGAGGGATGCCGAAAACACAGCGGGAACACCGCAGCAGCGCGCAGGAGCCGTGGCTGCTGTTCAGTAATGCGCAGGAACTGGAGCCCTGCCAGATAATGGAGCTGTACAGCCGCAGAATGCAGATAGAGCAAAACTTCCGGGACGACAAAAGCCCCCGGTTCGGGTTCGGCCTGAGGCTAAGCCGGAGTCAGGGGAAAGGACGGCTGGAAGTACTGAATATGGTCGCGGCGATGGCGAGCCTGGTGATGTGGCTGGCGGGCTACAGGGCGGAAAAGCAGCGGCTGCACTGGCACTATCAGGCAAGCAGCATCCGGTGCAGGCGGGTTCTGTCTTACCTGAGGCTGGCAGAGGAAGTGATCAGGCATGCTCCCCGGAAAGTGCGGCGGCTCAATATGGGTAACGAGCTGAAAAATCTCGGAAAAGAGTACAGTAATATGGTCATGGAGGTATGACCATATTACTGGGGATCCCTCAGCCCAAAGGGAGAGGGGATTTACGTCAGAAACTCTTCTCTGTCGGCTGCCAGGTGCAGAAATCTTCGTTCGCCACCAGCAGCAGCTGAGAACCTTCCGGCGCTTCAAGCCACGCCACGCTCACCTCAACCGATGAATGACGCTGACGGCGCTCGATATGCGCAGTGGCCCAGGATTCGAGATCCGGCTTCACGGTCTGTCCTTCGCAGGTGGTTACCGTACCATCTGCGTGCCAGCGGCCCTGTCGCAGCACCACGCGCCCCTGACGCAGCGCATCGCTGGTCTGACGGATTTGCTCGGCACGGTATCGATAAAGCGCGATCTGATCGCTGGAAAGCTGCTGTTTATGACCGCTCACTTCACGCTGCATAAAGCTCAGCTCGCCGCGATCGTCGAAACGCACCTTTACGTGTTCGGGGGTCTTGCTGTAGATATTCAGCTCGATAAGCGACAGCGCGTCGCCCTGCCAGCGATACTCCGCCGTGGAGGTATTGCCGTTATGCCACGGGCTAAAGGCGGAAAGCAGATGAACGTCATCGCTGGAATCTTTACGCCAGATCCTGACCGCTCCCTGATTATCCGCGTAACCGCTGGCGGTAAACGGAGGAAGGGAATCATCATGGCTACAGGCAGACAGTAACAGCACGCCTGCCAGCGCGAGCGTACCACGCCAGATAGACAAAAGGGGCGTTACCGCCCCTTCGTTAAAACTGTTCACTGCCACGCGTCTTACTTAACAGCGTCTTTCAGTGCTTTACCAGAAACAAATGCCGGTACGTTAGCTGCGGCGATTTTGATTTCTTTACCGGTCTGCGGGTTGCGGCCAGTACGCTCAGCGCGGTGGTTCACTTTGAAGGTACCGAAACCAACCAGTTGTACAGCATCGCCTTCTTTCAGAGACTCAGTAATAGCAGCCAGGGTAGATTCCAGAGCAGCTTTAGCCTGCACTTTAGACAGATCAGCCTTGTCCGCAATTACATCAATCAGTTGAGTCTTGTTCATAAGTTATCCTTTCAATGTGTTTATCGCTTGCTAAGCATCGAGTGCGACGAAAATGCCAAAAAAGCACTCTCCTGCATACACGCACCGATAGCCACTTTTTTTCGCCCCCCAAATGTAGACCAGACGGGGGGCAGAAGGGAAGAGTCGAGGTGCGACAAAACAGGCGTTAAATCACGTTTTGTTGTCTCATTGGTTAAAAATTATACCAATATTGCTCTCGCCAGCCTCACGTAAGTCCGCGCGCAGCCCTTTTATCAGTTCAATATCGCGTTCTTCGCACTCTGCCAGCAGGCGGAAAATCTCCCACTGGATATCCCATTCCTGCTCAACCGCCGGGTTAGCGCGCAGCTCTTCGTCGGTCATTTCGCGACCTTCCTGAGTCATTTCCAGCATCGCCACGGTAGTAATGGAAGCCTTACTGACTTCGATAGCGTGCTCCAGCGTCTCACCGCTCAGACGGGAGTGAATTAACTCGCTCAACGCTACGCAGGCATCAATGGCCGGGTAGACACCGTACAGGTCAAAGTCATCCGCTGCCGGAATCGCCTCTTCCAGCTTTTCAAGCTGAGAGTCAAAGTTCACCTTTGCGTCTTTTACCGTCAGCGTCTCCCAGACTAAATCCAGAATGCGGCGATAAATCTGGCCTTCGCCAAACGCCGTTTGCTTGCAGAATGCGGCATAGTTGGGATACATGCGCTCGCACAGGCAGGCCATAAACGTGACGTGCTGCCAGCTTTCCAGCTTCTCAAGGCGCAGGTGAATCGGGTTTTGTAGCATGATGATGTCTCGAATCGAAAATTAGCCGCAGTTTACCTGAATCAGCGCTGGATTTCCTGCCAACGAACAAAAGCCGGACGCGAAGATGCAACCGCATCAGCCCAGCGCGTCGGCTCCGGCAGGCGGTAGCCTTTCATGCACCGCTGCACCCATGCCAGCGCGCTATCCATGCTTAACCGATGCCCGGTGGCGATAAACAGCGGGTTACAGCGCGCCTTGCTGCGCCAGACCCAGGCCAACTGTTCGCCTTTGTCGATAAGTGGGGCGATTGCACCCGGCTCGGCGGAGAGCGGCTCAAACTTGCCGCACAGGCGTTTTTTGGCGACGCCGATGGTCGGCACGTCCACCAGCAAACCAAAGTGGCTGGCAACGCCCAAACGACGCGGATGGGAAATGCCGTGCCCGTCCACAAACAGCAGGTCCGGCTTTTGCGAAAGCTGCTCCCACGCGGCAAGCAGCGCGGGATACTCGCGGAAGGAGAGAAAGCCGGGGATATACGGCATGGTGGTCGCGATGCGCGCCACCTTGTACTCGACCAGCTCAAGCGAAGGATACTTCAGCACCACCATTGCCGCTCGCGTCACGTCCCCGCCCTGCTCGAATCCGACGTCCGCCCCGCCGATGTACTGCGGGGGATCCGTATCCAGACGATCCTCGCGGATCACCGATGAGGCCAGTTCTATCTGTTGAGCGCGTAACGACGCGAGATCCATAACCACTCCTTACTAATGATATTGGGCAGAAAGCCGGTGAACCGCCTCCACAAACGCGCCAGCGTGCTCTGGCGGAACATCCTGATGAATGCCGTGGCCGAGGTTGAATACGTGTCCTTCCCCCTTGCCGAAGCCTGCCAGAATAGATGCCACCTCTTCTTCAATACGGGCTGGCTGCGCGTAAAGCATGGACGGGTCCATGTTGCCCTGCAGCGCGACTTTATCACCTACGCGACGGCGCGCATCGGCAATATCCGTTGTCCAGTCCAGGCCCAGCGCATCGCAGCCGGTGGCGGCTAAGGCTTCCAGCCACTGGCCGCCGCCCTTGGTGAATAGCGTCACCGGCACGCGGCGGCCTTCATTTTCACGCAGCAGGCCGTCGACGATTTTGTGCATGTAGTAGAGCGAGAACTGTTGATAATCGCGCCCGGTCAGCACGCCCCCCCAGGTGTCGAAAATCATCACCGACTGCGCGCCGGCTTTGATCTGGGCGTTAAGGTACAGGGTGACGCTTTTCGCCAGCTTGTCGAGCAGCGCGTGCAGGGCCAGCGGCTCGGCGTACATCATCTTTTTAATCACCGTGAAGGCTTTGCTGCTGCCGCCCTCAACCATGTAGGTCGCCAGCGTCCACGGGCTGCCGGAGAAGCCAATCAGCGGCACCTCGCCCTTCAGCTCGCGGCGGATGGTGCGCACCGCGTTCATCACGTAGCCCAGCTCATCTTCGGGATCGGGAATGGGCAGTTTATCGACGTCCGCTTTGCTTTTAATTGGCGAGGTAAAACGCGGGCCTTCTCCGGTTTCAAAGTAGAGCCCAAGGCCCATCGCATCCGGAATGGTGAGAATGTCTGAAAAGAGAATGGCGGCATCCAGCGGGAAGCGGCGCAGCGGCTGGAGCGTCACTTCGCAGGCCAGCTCGGCATTTTTGCACAGCGACATAAAATCGCCCGCCTGGGCGCGCGTGGCTTTGTACTCCGGGAGATAACGTCCCGCCTGGCGCATCATCCACACCGGGGTGACATCAACTGGCTGGCGCAGCAGCGCACGCAGATAACGATCGTTCTTCAGTTCGGTCATTTTTGCAGTTCCTTAAGCGTCATGGCCACAGTGTAACATGTCATTCAAACTCGGCCCGACACATTGCCACCGTATCTTCTATCAGCCGACGTGCCACCGTTCCCGGAGGCGGCAGCAGCGGTAAATCATCATAGCGATACCAGCTCGCCTCCAGCAGCTCTTTCTGGTCGATAACAATGTCACCGCTGTCGTATTCGGCCATAAACGCCGTCATCAGCGACATCGGGAACGGCCACGGCTGCGACGTTACGTAACGCAGGTTTTTGACCTTGATACCGCTCTCTTCCATCACCTCGCGCGCGACGGCTTGCTCCAGGGTTTCGCCCACCTCAACAAACCCGGCGAGAACCGTGTGAATGCCGTTGCGGTGGCGGGTATGCTGCGCCAGCAGGATGGAATCCTCGCGGCGGATCGCCACGATGATGCACGGCGCAATCTGCGGGTAATAGCGCTCCCGGCAGTGGCCGCAAAGCATTGCCCATTCGGTCTTGCTTGGGTGCATAGCATGGCCGCAGTAGCCGCAGTATTTATGCGAGCGGTAAAACTCCGCGAGCTGCACGCCGCGGCCCGCCAGCTGAAACAGCCCCGCGTCCAGATCCAGCACCTGACGGACAGATCCCATATCCTGACGACGCACCTGCTGGATCAACCACACGGGATCGCCCTGCCATTCCCCGATCCTGCGCGCGGGCTGGCCTGCAAGATCGAAATCCTCCGCGTTGCCGTAAGGGAGTTCGCCGCGCGGCAGCCATAACTTTTGTTCATGGCTGACGATCCACCAGCCGCGATCTAATTTTTCAATTATACGATCCATATCTATTGCACTACCTTCGCTTCACAGGCATGTTGGTAACATTATTATTACATTTTGGATGGGCAGCTTTTCATCTTAACCTTGCGGAGTCGAATATGTTAAACCAGCTAGAAAGCCTGACTGAGCGCGTTGGTGGAAGTAACAAACTGGTGGATCGCTGGCTACACGACCGCAAGCATCTGCTCGTGGCTTACTACAATCTGGTCGGGATTAAGCCTGGCAAAGAATCTTACATGCGGCTGAATGAAAAAGCGCTGGATGATTTTTGTCAGAGCCTGGTCGACTACCTTTCAGATGGCCATTTCAATATTTATGAACGCATTATCCGCGAAATGGAAGGCACCAGCCCATATATTGCGGCAAGCAAACTCTATCCTCTGCTGGAAGCCAACACCCAGCGGATGATGGATTATTATGACTCCACGCTTGAGAACGCTATCGATCACGATAACTATCTTGAGTTTCAGCAGGCGCTGTCCGACCTGGGCGAGGCCATGGAGGAGCGATTCACGCTGGAAGACAAGCTGATCGCTCTGGTGCTGGACAACGATTTGAAAGCCAGCAACGAAGATAACGTTGCGCGGCCTGCTTGAGTTCTTAATCGTTAACGAGTAATTTACAACCATTCGCCCCTCTTACGAGGGGGATTTTTCTTGTCGGAGTGCCCAGTGTGAAAGCACGGGCTGAGACCGTTAATTCGGGATCCGCGGAACCTGATCAGGCTAATACCTGCGAAGGGAACAAGAGTCAAACTGCTGTTGCATCGCCTGCGGGCGATCCTCTCTTGCTTCATCCGTCGTCTGACAAGCCATGTCCTTCACTTTTGGAATGCGCTATGTCTACAACAAAACTGACCCGCCGCGAACAGCGCGCACAGGCCCAACGCTTCATCGACACTCTGGAAGGTACCGCTTTCCCGAACTCGAGACGTATCTATATTTCCGGCTCGCAGCCCGATATCCGCGTCCCGATGCGCGAGATCCAGCTCAGCCCCACGCTTATCGGCGGCAGCAAAGAGCACCCGCAGTTCGAGGAAAACGAGGCCGTTCCGGTCTATGACACCTCCGGTCCCTACGGCGACCCCGATATTACTATCAACGTTCAGCAGGGCCTGGCGAAGCTGCGCCAGCCGTGGATCGAAGCCCGCCAGGATAGCGAAGCGCTTAATGAGCAAAGCTCGGCTTACGCAAAAGAGCGCCAGGCCGACGACGGCCTGGACGAACTGCGCTTCACCGGCCTGCTGCCGCCAAAACGCGCTAAGGCGGGCAAATGCGTCACCCAGCTTCACTACGCGCGTCGGGGCATCGTCACCCCTGAAATGGAATTTATCGCCATCCGTGAAAACATGGGCCGCGAGCGCATCCGCAGCGAAATATTGCGCCACCAGCATCCTGGCGAAAGCTTTGGCGCGCGCCTGCCGGAGAACATCACGCCGGAGTTTGTGCGTGACGAGGTGGCCGCCGGACGCGCCATTATCCCTGCCAACATCAACCATCCGGAATCCGAACCGATGATCATCGGCCGTAACTTCCTGGTGAAGGTCAATGCCAACATCGGTAACTCGGCGGTCACGTCCTCCATTGAAGAAGAGGTGGAAAAACTGGTCTGGTCAACGCGCTGGGGCGCGGACACGGTGATGGACCTCTCCACCGGACGCTATATTCACGAAACCCGCGAGTGGATCCTGCGCAATAGCCCGGTACCGATTGGCACCGTCCCGATTTACCAGGCGCTGGAAAAAGTGAATGGCATTGCCGAAAACCTCACCTGGGAAGCGTTCCGCGATACGCTGCTGGAGCAAGCGGAACAGGGCGTGGACTACTTCACCATTCACGCGGGCGTGCTGCTGCGCTACGTGCCGATGACCGCCAGGCGCCTGACCGGAATTGTCTCGCGCGGTGGCTCGATCATGGCGAAGTGGTGCCTCTCCCATCACCGGGAAAACTTCCTCTACGAGCACTTCCGCGAGATCTGCGAAATCTGCGCCGCCTATGACGTTTCCCTCTCGCTCGGCGACGGCCTGCGTCCGGGCTCCATTCGCGACGCTAACGACGAAGCGCAGTTTGCCGAACTGCACACGCTGGGCGAGCTGACCAAAATCGCCTGGGAGTACGACGTGCAGGTGATGATTGAAGGCCCGGGACACGTGCCGATGCAGATGATCCGCCGCAACATGACCGAGGAGCTGGAGCACTGTCACGAAGCGCCGTTTTACACGTTAGGCCCGCTAACCACCGATATCGCGCCGGGCTATGACCACTTCACCTCCGGCATTGGCGCGGCGATGATCGGCTGGTTTGGCTGCGCGATGCTGTGCTACGTGACGCCGAAGGAGCACCTCGGCCTGCCGAACAAAGAGGACGTCAAGCAGGGGCTGATTACCTACAAAATTGCCGCCCACGCGGCGGACCTGGCAAAAGGCCACCCGGGGGCGCAAATTCGCGATAACGCCATGTCGAAAGCGCGATTCGAGTTCCGATGGGAAGACCAGTTCAACCTGGCGCTCGACCCTTTCACCGCCCGCGCCTACCACGACGAAACGCTGCCGCAGGAGTCCGGCAAAGTCGCGCATTTCTGCTCTATGTGCGGGCCAAAATTCTGCTCGATGAAGATCAGCCAGGAGGTGCGCGACTACGCTGCCGCCCAGGCGATTGAAGTGGGGATGGCGGACATGTCGGAGAATTTCCGCGCCAAAGGCGGCGAAATTTACCTCAAAAAAGAGGAGGCGTAATGTACCAGCCCGATTTTCCCCCCGTCCCCTTCCGCCTGGGGCTTTATCCGGTAGTGGACAGCGTGGAATGGATTGAACGCCTTCTCGACGCGGGCGTTCGCACCCTCCAGCTGCGCATCAAGGATAAGCGCGACGAAGAGGTGGAGGCCGACGTGCTCGCCGCCATTGTGCTGGGGCGTCGATATAATGCCCGCCTGTTTATCAACGACTACTGGCGGCTGGCGATAAAGCACCAGGCGTACGGCGTGCATCTCGGCCAGGAAGATCTTGAAACCACGGATCTGAACGCCATCCGCGCGGCCGGCTTGCGGCTCGGCGTTTCAACGCACGACGACATGGAAATTGACGTCGCGCTGGCGGCTCGCCCCTCCTACATCGCGCTTGGCCACGTCTTCCCGACCCAAACCAAGCAAATGCCGTCCGCGCCGCAGGGGCTGGCGCAGCTGGAGGAACACGTCAAACGCCTCGCGGACTACCCCACCGTCGCCATCGGCGGTATTAGCCTTCAGCGCGCCCCGGGCGTGCTGGATACCGGCGTGGGCAGCATTGCCGTCGTCAGCGCGATCACCCAGGCGGCGGACTGGCAGGCCGCCACGGCGAAGCTTCTGGCACTCGCAGGAGCAGGCGATGAATGACCGCGACTTTATGCGCTACAGCCGCCAGATCCTGCTGGAGGATATCGCTACCGACGGCCAGGAAACGCTGCTCAAAAGCCGGGTATTGATCGTCGGTCTCGGCGGGTTGGGCGCGCCCGCCGCGCTCTATCTGGCGGGGGCTGGCGTAGGCACGCTGGTGCTGGCGGATGACGATGATATTCACATCAGCAATCTCCAGCGGCAGATCCTGTTTAACACGGAGGATGTTGGCCAGCCTAAGGCGGACATTGCCCGCCAGCGGCTGCTTAAGCTCAATCCGGGTATTGAACTCATCGCGCTTCAGGCTCGCCTCGCTGGTGACGATCTCGAACGCGAAGTTGCTCTGGCTGACGTCGTGCTCGACTGTTCCGACAATATGGCAACGCGTCAGGCAATCAATGCCGCCTGCGTGGCGAACGATACTCCGCTTATCACCGCCAGCGCCGTGGGCTTTGGCGGCCAGATGATGGTTCTCACGCCGCCGTGGACGCAGGGCTGCTACCGCTGCCTGTGGCCGGACGACGCCGAGCCGGCGCGCAACTGCCGCACGGCGGGCATTCTCGGTCCGGTGGTCGGCGTGATGGGCACGCTGCAGGCGCTGGAAGCCATCAAGCTGCTGAGCGGCATGGAGACGGAGCGCAATACGCTGCGGCTGTTCGACGCGCGCGCCGGCGGCTGGCGGCACCTGGCGCTGCACCGCGCCAGCCGCTGTCCGGTTTGCGGAGGCCATAATGCGCATTCTCTTTAACGATGAGCCGATGCAGTGCGACGACAACCTCACCGTCGCCGCGCTGCTTGACGCACTGCGCCAGCACAAGCCGGGCACGGCGCTGGCGCTCAATCAACAGATCCTGCCGCGCGAGCGGTGGGAACATCAGCAGGTGAGCGAAGGCGATAACATCCTGCTGTTTCAGGTTATCGCAGGGGGCTGAGATGCTACGTATTGCCGATAAAGTCTTTGATTCACATCTGTTCACCGGGACCGGAAAGTTCGCCTCCTCGCAGCTGATGGTCGATGCCATTCGCGAAAGCGGCAGCCAGCTGGTGACGCTGGCGCTCAAGCGCGTGGACCTGCGCAATCAAAGCGATGCCATTCTGGCACCGCTGCTGGAGGCAGGCGTCACGCTGCTGCCGAACACGTCCGGTGCGAAAACCGCCGAGGAGGCCATTTTTGCCGCTCAGCTGGCGCGCGAGGCGCTCGGCACGCGCTGGCTAAAGCTGGAGATCCACCCGGATGCCCGCTGGCTGTTGCCCGACCCGATTGAAACCCTGAAGGCAGCGGAAAAGCTGGTGCAGCAAGGGTTTATCGTTCTGCCCTACTGCGGCGCTGACCCCGTTCTGTGCAAGCGGCTTGAGGAGGTCGGCTGCGCGGCGGTGATGCCGCTGGGCGCACCGATAGGCTCTAACCAGGGGCTGGAAACCCGCGCGATGCTGGACATTATCATTGCTCAGGCTACCGTTCCCGTTGTCGTTGATGCGGGTATCGGCGTACCAAGTCATGCCGCACAGGCGCTGGAAATGGGGGCCGACGCGGTGCTGGTGAATACGGCGATAGCCGTCGCGGACGATCCGGTGACCATGGCGCGCGCATTCCGCCTCGCGGTAGAGGCTGGCCTGCTGGCAAAACAGTCTGGCCCCGGCGCGCGCAGCTTTCAGGCGCAGGCCACCAGCCCGCTGACCGGCTTTCTGGAGGCGCTCTCATGAAGACCTTCACCGAGCGCTGGCGCCAGCTCGACTGGGAAGATATTCGCCTGCGCATCAACGGTAAAACGCAGGCAGACGTTGAGCGCGCGCTGGAAGCCCGCCAGCTAACGCGGGATCACATGATGGCCCTGCTTTCTCCGGCGGCCAGCGCATATCTGGAACCGATGGCGCGGCGCGCGCAGCGGCTTACCCGACAGCGCTTCGGCAATACGGTAAGCTTTTACGTGCCGCTCTATCTCTCGAACCTGTGCGCCAACGATTGCACCTACTGCGGCTTTTCGATGAGCAATCGCATCAAGCGCAAAACGCTCGACGAAAACGAAATCGCGCGCGAGTGCGAGGCCATCAGGGAGATGGGGTTTGAGCATCTTCTGCTGGTTACCGGCGAGCATCAGGGGAAAGTCGGAATGGATTATTTCCGTCAGCACCTGCCCGCCCTTCGTCGCGCGTTTTCCTCGCTGCAGATGGAAGTGCAGCCCCTGTCCCAGGACGAATATGCGGAGCTGAAAAGCCTGGGCCTGGACGGCGTAATGGTTTACCAGGAAACCTACCACGAGGCGATGTATGCCCGGCACCATCTTAAAGGCAAAAAGCAGGACTTCTTCTTTCGGCTTGAAACGCCGGACAGGCTCGGACGCGCGGGGATCGACAAAATCGGCCTGGGCGCGCTGATTGGCCTCTCCGATAGCTGGAGGGTAGATTGCTATATGGTGGCGGAGCATCTGCTGTGGCTGCAGCAGCACTACTGGCAAAGCCGCTACTCCGTCTCGTTTCCCCGCCTGCGGCCCTGCGCGGGGGGAATAGAACCGGCCTCGCTGATGGATGAACGCCAGCTGGTGCAAACCATCTGCGCGTTTCGGCTATTGGCACCCGAGGTGGAATTGTCCCTTTCAACCCGCGAATCCCCTGCTTTTCGCGATCGGGTCATTCCGCTTGCGATCAACAACGTCAGCGCATTCTCCAAAACGCAGCCGGGGGGTTATGCCGACGACCACCCGGAGCTGGAGCAGTTTGCCCCGCACGACGGAAGACGCCCGGAAGAGGTGGCGCAGGCTCTCGTAGCACAAGGCCTACAGCCCGTCTGGAAAGACTGGGACGGCTGGCTGGGAAGAAACTCGCAAATACGCTGAAACGCACTGAAATCGGATAAAAAGGCTACGAGGCGGCTCGAAAGACGATAACCGGGCGATTGTTGCCCCACGCCCGGTTTATATATGCTTAGCGGGACAGCAGCGGATGCCGTCCAGGGCGAAAAGCTTCTTCCTCGTTTCGCCCTGCCCTCTCACCGACATAACATTAGTTTAATTCATCAAATAAATACGTAATATCTTACCTATTCTTAAGGCAAATCATCATCCCATCAAACGCGATCCGTATAATTCGCAAACAACATCCGGGCAGCGACTATGCTGAGAGGATAACGATTCACACAATGCGATACCATCTGGACTGACGTACAACTCATGGCACTTCACAGCAGAAAACTCTCTTTCACCAGACCGATAATGGTCAGTTTCGCGGGTATCTTGTTCAGTTTTACACTGATTGCCGTGATTATTACGCTTTCACAGAGAAGGGATTTTCTTGAGGATTATCATAACATTAATGGTAATTTCACCCATAACCTTGCGGTGAACTATACCGAATCCATTCTGCGCGAAAATGACTATATTCTTGGCCGCTCGGCGACCTACTTTGCGCGTAACGATCGGTTAAACCAGACGGTGAACGTTAACCCTGCTGAAGGTTTACAGGTGCTCATGCACCTTCAGAACCTCATGCCTACCGTGTCATCCATTTCGCTGGCGGATGCTCTGGGCCATCATCTGCGCGCGCCAGAAGTGCTACCAACGGAAAACAGCAAGACCTTTGACCCCAGGTTACGCCCATGGTTTGTTGGGCAGGCGGAGGCCAGCACCTTTAGCCACTATACCCACTTATATAAAGACTACTTCACCGGGAAGCCGACGGTAACGCTCTACAAGCCGGTGATTTCACCGGAAGGGCGACTGAAAGGGACGCTCGCATTCCATCTGGATTTGGCCTCAATGGGTTACACCCTACGACAGATGGTGGCACCCGTTCAGGGCGAGTTTTACGTCGTTGAACGCGGCGGCGAGGTCGTGCTTCATCCGGATGTCGGCGCAATCTCAAAGCAGTACGTGAGTGAAGCCCTCATGGATAAAATGACCAGCGGCGAAGGGCACTTATATGATAAAAAAACCAAAAGCTGGTATTACTACTACTCCTTCACGAATCCTGACTGGTTTGTTATCTATCGCGTGTCAGGTCAAACGCTCTCCGACATCACGCGTCACGAAACTACCATCGTTGGCTGGGGCTTCACGCTGGCCAGCATCATTATTATCCTGTTCGGTTTGTACCTGCGCCATGCTTCCCGCACCGTGTTGATGAACATCATCAATGCGATAAAAACCGGAGACGTCAGCCAGACGCCGCGCCTTGAGGCAACGCTCAGCCATACCATTCAGTCCAATAAGGCGCGGGAAATGGCGTATGCCCGACAGGCAACGCACGATGCGCTGACGGGCTGTAAGAACCGCCGTGCGTTCGATGAGGACATCGCTGTGCTGCTCGACAGCCACCAGCCCTTTGCTCTCGCCCTTGTCGATATTGATAATTTCAAATCGATCAACGATACGTGGGGCCACCTCAGCGGTGACATCGTCCTGCGCAACGTCGCGCGCGAGGGGCTGCAGGTGATGCAGCCGCATCATGTTTCCGTTTATCGCTACGGCGGCGAAGAGTTTGCGGTGATCTTCACGGCAGAGCTATTTGATTCGTCCTTCTCGCTGCTGGAAACATGGCGCCTCGCCGTTGAAAACCGCGTGTGGCGTGAAGAAAACCTCAACGTCACCTTCAGCGCCGGATTGGGAGAATGGCGCTACGAGCCGCTGGAGCAGTTTGTTGGCAGCGTCGACAACGCCTTGTACACCGCCAAGCAGCAGGGTAAAAACCGCATTTTACGCACGTCTGAAGTTTAACCTCTCCTCCTCTTCTATGCCCGCTACGGCGGGCATCTTTCCCCTGACGGTAAAAATTGTAACCGGTTTCAGGAAATTGCCGATTTCTTTGTGATGCCTCACACACATTCGCGGCAAAGCGGTTGTTGAAGCGGTCTGCACGGGATAATTATCAATAAACACATGTAGATCGAGGCTGACTATGAAGAACATCGTTTTATGCTGTGCAGCGGGAATGTCAACCAGCATGCTGGTTCAACGCATGAAAGACGCCGCGCAGAAAAAAGGGGTTGAAGTAACCATTAAAGCCGTTCCTGTCGCAGAGTTTAAAGACAATATCGCGACGGCCGACATCGTATTGCTGGGGCCACAGGTTAAATACGAGCAGGCTAAACTACAGGCGCAGGCTGACCCGCTGGGTAAAAAGGTTGCGGTGATTGATATGATGGATTACGGCATGATGAAAGGTGATGCTGTACTTGAGAAAGCGCTCAAGCTGCTGGAGTCATAATGGAAGATTTAGAAACAACGATCATGGAACTGCTGGTCAACGCAGGCGCAGCGCGCAGCGCGGCCCTGACGGCGCTGCAATTGGCGCGCAAGGGTAATTTTGACGAAGCAGAAAAAGCGATGGAAGAGTCGCGCGAATTCGTGAAGCATGCGCACACTATCCAGACGCAGCTAATTGGGCTGGACGAAGGCACCGGCAAGCTACCGGTTAATTTGATCACCGTGCACTCGCAGGATCACCTGATGAACGCGATGGTCATTCAGGATCTGGCGGGCGATATGATTGAGCTTTATCGTCGACTGCCGCTAATCAACTGATAAAAAGCCCGGAGGCGATACGCCTGTCGGGTCTACAAAGACAAAAAAAACCCGCCGAAGCGGGTTTTTTTATTAGCGATATCAACGATTAATCGTTGTCAGAACCGCCCAGACCTGCGTTCAGCAGCTCTGCCAGGCTCGCGGATGCATCTTCTGCAGTAACCTGCGGTGCTGCTGGCAGTTCGCCCGCCGCACGACGACGCATACGATCCTGGTGGTACGCATAACCGGTACCGGCCGGGATCAGACGACCCACGATAACGTTCTCTTTCAGACCGCGCAGTTCATCACGTTTACCCGCAACAGCCGCTTCGGTCAGGACACGAGTCGTTTCCTGGAACGATGCTGCAGAGATGAAGGACTCGGTTGCCAGAGAGGCTTTGGTGATACCCAGCAGATCGCGTGAGAAGGTCGCACCGATTTTGCCATTCGCTTCCAGATCGCGGTTCGCAATCTTAACGCGTGAGTATTCAACCTGCTCGCCTTCCAGGAAGTCGGAGCTGCCTGCATTTTCGATGGTTGCTTTACGCAGCATCTGACGAACGATAACTTCGATGTGCTTATCGTTAATCTTAACGCCTTGCAGACGGTAAACGTCCTGTACTTCGTTGGTGATGTAACGCGTTACCGCGTGTACGCCACGAAGACGCAGAATGTCGTGCGGTGCTTCTGGACCATCGGAAACAACATCACCACGTTCTACACGTTCACCTTCGAACACGTTAAGCTGACGCCACTTAGGAATCATCTCTTCGTACGGTTCACTACCATCTACTGGGGTGATAACCAGACGGCGTTTACCTTTGGTCTCTTTACCGAAGGAAATGATACCGCTGATTTCCGCCAGGATTGCCGGCTCTTTCGGACGACGAGCTTCGAACAGATCCGCAACGCGTGGCAGACCACCGGTGATGTCCTTGGTACCGCCGGATTCCTGAGGAATACGCGCCAGGGTGTCACCAGAACTGATCTGTACGCCATCTTCCAGCTGTACAATCGCTTTACCCGGCAGGAAGTACTGCGCAGGCATGTCGGTACCCGGGATCAGAACGTCGTTACCCTGAGCATCAACGATTTTCAGTGCAGGACGCAGATCTTTACCGCCGGTAGTACGTTCAGCAGAATCCAGAACCACCAGAGAAGACAGGCCGGTCAGCTCGTCGGTCTGACGAGTAATGGTCTGGCCGTCGATCATGTCAGTGAAGCGGATGAAACCACTTACTTCGGTGATAACCGGCATGGTGTGTGGGTCCCAGTTTGCAACGGTTTCACCGCCGGCAACCTGCTCGCCATCACCTTTCGCCATAACAGCACCGTAAGGCACTTTATAGCTCTCTTTAGTACGACCGAATTCGTCGATCAGCTTCAGCTCGGTGTTACGAGAGGTCACAACCAGCTTGCCTGAAGAGTTAACAACAGACTTCGCGTTGCTGAGCTTGATGCTACCTTTGTTTTTCACCTGAATGCTGGATTCAGCAGCCGCACGAGATGCCGCACCACCGATGTGGAACGTACGCATCGTCAGCTGTGTACCCGGCTCACCGATGGACTGTGCCGCGATAACGCCGATGGCTTCACCTTTGTTGATGATGTGGCCACGCGCCAGGTCACGACCATAGCAGTGCGCACATACACCAAAGTCGGTGTCACAGGATACAACGGAACGCACTTTTACGGAGTCAACAGAGTTGGCTTCGAGCAGGTCACACCAATGTTCGTGCAGCAGGGTGTTACGAGGAACGAGAATGTCCGCCGTACCCGGCTTCAGAATATCTTCCGCAGTCACACGACCCAGTACGCGATCGCGCAGTGGCTCTTTAACATCGCCGCCTTCGATAACCGGAGTCATCACCAGGCCTTCCAGCGTGCCACAGTCGTCTTCGGTAACAACCAGATCCTGTGCAACGTCAACCAGACGACGCGTCAGGTAACCGGAGTTCGCTGTTTTCAGTGCGGTATCCGCCAGACCTTTACGCGCACCGTGCGTGGAGATGAAGTACTGGAGTACGTTCAGACCTTCACGGAAGTTCGCGGTGATTGGCGTTTCGATGATGGAGCCATCTGGCTTCGCCATCAGACCACGCATACCTGCCAGCTGACGAATCTGTGCTGCAGAACCACGCGCACCGGAGTCGGCCATCATGTAGATGCTGTTGAAAGAAACCTGCTGCTCTTCGACGCCGTCACGGTTAATCACGGTTTCGGTTTGCAGGTTATCCATCATCGCTTTGGATACACGATCGTTCGCCGCTGCCCAGATATCGATAACTTTGTTGTAGCGTTCGCCCGCAGTCACCAGACCAGACTGGAATTGCTCCTGGATCTCAGCAACTTCGGCTTCTGCTTCAGAGATGATCTCGTGTTTCTTCTCTGGGATAACCATGTCGTCGATACCTACGGACGCACCTGAGCGCGCAGCGTAAGCAAAGCCGGTATACATGGTCTGGTCAGCGAAGATAACGGTCGGCTTCAGGCCCAGAATGCGGTAACAGGTGTTCAGCATTTTGGAGATCGCTTTCTTGCCCAGCGCCTGGTTGACGATGGAGAAAGGCAGACCTTTCGGGACGATCATCCACAGAATTGCACGGCCAACGGTCGTGTCTTTCAGGCTGGTTTTCGCAACGAATTCGCCGTTTTCATCTTTTTCGTATTCGGTGATACGCACTTTAACGCGCGCATGCAGAGAGGCCAGGCCAGCGCGGTAAATACGCTCAGCTTCTTTAGGGCCAGTCAGCACCATGCCTTCGCCTTTGGCGTTAACACAGTCACGGGTCATGTAGTACAGACCCAATACAACGTCCTGAGAAGGAACGATGATTGGCTCACCGTTCGCTGGAGACAGGATGTTGTTGGTAGACATCATCAGCGCACGCGCTTCGAGCTGGGCTTCCAGCGTCAGCGGTACGTGAACAGCCATCTGGTCACCATCGAAGTCGGCGTTATACGCCGCACAAACCAGCGGGTGCAGCTGGATAGCTTTACCTTCGATCAGGACTGGCTCAAATGCCTGGATACCCAGACGGTGCAGTGTTGGTGCACGGTTCAGCAGTACCGGGTGTTCGCGGATAACTTCGTCCAGGATATCCCAAACGACAGCTTCTTCACGCTCAACCATTTTCTTAGCGGCTTTGATGGTGGTGGCCAGGCCACGCAGTTCCAGCTTGCCGTAGATGAACGGTTTGAACAGCTCCAGCGCCATTTTCTTCGGCAGACCGCACTGATGCAGACGCAGGTATGGACCTACAGTGATTACAGAACGACCGGAGTAGTCAACGCGCTTACCGAGCAGGTTCTGACGGAAACGACCCTGCTTACCTTTGATCATGTCGGCCAAAGATTTCAGAGGACGTTTGTTAGAACCGGTGATCGCACGACCGCGACGACCGTTATCCAGCAGGGCATCTACCGCTTCCTGCAGCATACGTTTTTCGTTGCGTACGATAATGTCCGGCGCAGCCAGATCCAGCAGACGTTTCAGACGATTGTTACGGTTGATCACGCGACGGTACAGATCGTTCAGATCCGACGTTGCGAAACGACCGCCGTCCAGCGGAACCAGCGGACGCAGATCTGGCGGCAGAACCGGCAGAACGGTCAGGATCATCCACTCTGGCTTGTTACCAGACTGAACGAACGCTTCTAGCAGCTTGATACGCTTGGTCAGCTTTTTACGCTTGGTTTCGGAGTTGGTTTCGTTCAGCTCTTCACGCAGTTGCTCGCACTCTTGCTCCAGATCCATGCTCTTCAGCAGGGCCTGGATAGCTTCCGCACCCATTTTCGCGTCGAATTCGTCACCGAACTCTTCCAGCGCGTCCAGATACTGTTCTTCGGTCAGAATCTGGTGGCGTTCCAGGTTCGTCATCCCGCCTTCGATAACCACATAAGATTCGAAGTACAGAACACGTTCGATATCGCGCAGCGGCATATCCAGCAGCAGGCCGATACGGGACGGCAGAGATTTCAGGAACCAGATGTGCGCAGTTGGAGACGCCAGTTCGATGTGGCCCATGCGCTCACGACGCACTTTGGTCTGGGTCACTTCAACGCCGCACTTCTCGCAGATCACACCACGGTGTTTCAGGCGCTTGTACTTACCGCACAGGCACTCGTAGTCTTTTACTGGCCCGAAAATACGCGCACAGAAAAGGCCGTCACGCTCAGGTTTGAACGTACGGTAGTTGATGGTTTCCGGCTTTTTAACTTCACCGAAAGACCATGAACGGATCATGTCTGGCGAAGCCAGAGCAATTTTGATCGCATCAAACTCTTCGGTTTTAGTCTGCGCTTTCAGAAACTTTAATAAATCTTTCACGGATTTGCTCCCGTCGGAGTTAGCACAATCTGGTGTCGGGGGTTAACCCGACACCAGTGACCTGTTTGAGCGAGAATTACTCGTCTTCCAGTTCGATGTTGATACCCAGCGAACGAATCTCTTTCAACAGTACGTTGAAGGATTCTGGCATGCCTGGTTCCATCTGATGGTTGCCGTCTACGATGTTTTTATACATCTTAGTACGACCGTTCACGTCATCAGACTTAACGGTAAGCATTTCCTGCAGGGTGTATGCTGCGCCGTATGCTTCCAGCGCCCACACTTCCATCTCCCCGAAGCGCTGACCACCGAACTGTGCCTTACCACCCAGCGGCTGCTGAGTAACCAGGCTGTAAGAACCGGTAGAACGAGCGTGCATCTTGTCATCGACCAGGTGGTTCAGTTTCAGCATGTACATGTAACCTACGGTTACTGGACGCTCAAACTGTTCACCAGTACGGCCGTCAAACAGCGTAATCTGACCTGACGTTGGCAGACCACCCAGTTGCAGCAGCTCTTTAATTTCAGCTTCTTTTGCACCGTCGAATACCGGCGTTGCAATTGGCATACCTTTGCGCAGGTTCTCTGCCAGACGCAGCACTTCTTCATCGCTGAAGGTGTTCAGGTCGACTTTCTGACGAACGTCGGTACCCAGATCGTAGGCACGCTGGATGAATTCGCGCAGTTTCGCGACTTCTTCCTGCTGTTTCAGCATGGCGTTGATCTTGTCGCCGATACCTTTCGCTGCCATACCCAGGTGGGTTTCCAGAATCTGACCGATGTTCATACGAGACGGTACGCCCAGCGGGTTCAGTACGATATCTACCGGCGTACCGTTAGCATCGTGCGGCATATCTTCGATCGGGTTGATCTTAGAGATAACACCCTTGTTACCGTGACGACCTGCCATCTTATCACCAGGCTGAATCTGACGTTTAACAGCCAGATACACCTTAACAATCTTCAGCACGCCCGGTGCCAGATCGTCGCCCTGAGTGATTTTGCGGCGTTTCGCTTCGAGTTTTTTCTCGAACTCGTGTTTCAGTTCGTCATACTGCTCAGCCAGCTGTTCCAGCTGATTTTGTTTCTCTTCGTCGGTCAGGCCCAGTTCCAGCCAGCGATCGCGTGGCAGTTTGTCGAGCTTCTCAGCTTCAACGCCACCGGCAACCAGCACCGCGTAGATACGGCTGAACAGACCCGCTTCGAGGATCTGCAGTTCTTCAGACAGGTCTTTCTTAGCCTGTTTGAGCTGCATCTCTTCGATTTCCAGCGCACGTTTATCTTTTTCTACGCCGTCACGGGTGAAGACCTGAACGTCGATAACCGTACCGGAAACACCGTTTGGTACGCGCAGAGAAGAGTCTTTAACGTCAGACGCTTTCTCACCGAAGATGGCACGCAGCAGTTTCTCTTCTGGCGTCAGCTGGGTTTCACCTTTCGGCGTCACCTTACCAACCAGAATGTCGCCGCCGGTCACTTCCGCACCGATGTAAACAATACCGGATTCATCCAGCTTGGAGAGCGCAGCTTCACCCACGTTAGGGATGTCGGCGGTGATCTCTTCTGGCCCCAGCTTGGTGTCACGGGACACACATGCCAGTTCCTGAATGTGGATGGTGGTGAAACGATCTTCCTGAACAACGCGCTCGGAGACGAGGATGGAGTCTTCGAAGTTGTAACCGTTCCACGGCATGAACGCTACGCGCATGTTCTGACCGAGCGCCAGTTCACCGAGGTCGGTGGACGGACCGTCTGCCAGCACGTCGCCGCGCTCAACTGGCTCACCCAGAGATACGCAAGGCATCTGGTTGATACAGGTGTTCTGGTTAGAACGGGTGTATTTGGTCAGGTTATAGATGTCGATACCTGCTTCGCCCGGGTACATCTCGTCTTCGTTAACTTTGATAACGATACGGGAAGCATCCACGTACTGAACGGTACCGCCACGCTTAGCAACCGCAGTAACACCGGAGTCAACGGCAACAGCACGTTCCATACCAGTACCAACCAGCGGCTTATCAGCACGCAGAGTTGGAACGGCCTGACGTTGCATGTTCGCACCCATCAATGCACGGTTGGCGTCATCGTGTTCCAGGAACGGGATCAGGGACGCACCGACGGATACAACCTGCTGGGTGGATACGTCCATGTAGTCAACCTGGTCGCGGCTGAACAAGCTGGATTCGCCTTTGCTACGGCAGGTTACCAGGTCTTCTACAAAGTGGCCTTCGTCATCCAGGTTGGAGTTCGCCTGAGCGATAACGTAGTTGCCTTCTTCGATAGCAGACAGGTAGTGAATTTCGTCGGTTACAACACCGTCAGTCACTTTACGGTACGGGGTCTCGAGGAAACCGTATTCGTTTGTCTGTGCGTACACGGACAGGGAGTTGATCAGACCGATGTTTGGACCTTCAGGCGTTTCGATTGGACATACTCGACCGTAGTGAGTCGGGTGTACGTCTCGAACTTCGAAGCCCGCACGTTCACGGGTCAGACCGCCTGGGCCGAGTGCAGAGATACGACGTTTGTGCGTGATCTCAGACAGCGGGTTGTTCTGGTCCATAAACTGAGACAGCTGGCTGGAACCGAAGAACTCTTTCACTGCTGCAGAAATCGGCTTGGCGTTGATCATATCCTGAGGCATCAGGGTATCCAGATCGCCCAGAGACAGACGCTCTTTCACCGCACGCTCTACACGTACCAGGCCAACGCGGAACTGGTTTTCCGCCATTTCGCCAACGGAACGGATACGACGGTTGCCGAGGTGGTCGATATCGTCCACTTCGCCTTTACCGTTACGGATATCGATGAGCTTCTTCATCACTTCGATGATGTCGTCTTTGCTCAGGATACCGGAACCTTCGATTTCGTCACGCAGCAGAGAACGGTTGAACTTCATACGACCAACCGCGGACAGATCGTAGCGGTCTTCGGAGAAGAAAAGGTTCTCGAACAGGCTTTCAGCCGCTTCGCGAGTTGGTGGCTCACCAGGACGCATCATGCGGTAGATTTCAACCAGCGCGCTCAGACGATCGGTCGTTGGGTCGACGCGAATAGTCTCAGAGATATAAGGACCGTGGTCCAGATCGTTGGTGAACAGCGTTTCGATACGTTTGTGGCCAGACTGGCTCAGCTTAGCCAGCAGATCCAGGCTCAGCTCCATGTTCGCTGGGCAGATCAGCTCGCCAGTTGATTCATCAACGTAATCTTTCGCGGCTACTTTTCCTGCAATGTATTCAACCGGTACTTCGATGTGTTTGATATCATCTTTTTCCAGCTGGCGGATGTGGCGCGCGGTGATACGGCGACCTTTTTCCACATACACTTTGCCGTCGGCTTCGATGTCGAACGACGCGGTCTCACCACGCAGACGTTCCGGCACCAGCTCCATCTGCAGCTTGTTGTCGCGGATTTCAAAGATCACTTTCTCAAAGAACAGGTCCAGGATCTGCTCAGTGGTGTATTGCAGCGCACGCAGAATGATGGTTGCAGGCAGCTTACGACGACGGTCGATACGGACAAACAGGTTGTCTTTTGGATCGAACTCGAAGTCCAGCCATGAACCACGGTAAGGAATAATGCGTGCGTTATAAAGTACTTTACCGGATGAGTGCGTTTTACCTTTATCGCTGTCGAAGAAGACGCCCGGGCTACGATGCAGCTGGGAAACGATAACACGCTCAGTACCGTTGATAACGAAAGTACCGTTGTCCGTCATGAGTGGAATTTCACCCATGTAGACTTCTTGTTCTTTAATGTCTTTAACGGTGCCTTCCGGCGCTTCGCGCTCGTAGATCACCAGACGCAGTTTTACGCGCAGCGGTGCGGAATAGGTCACGCCACGGATCTGACATTCCTGAACGTCAAACACCGGTTCGCCAAGGCGGTAGCTGACGTACTGCAGCTCGGAGTTACCGCTGTAGCTCTGAATCGGGAACACGGAGCGGAAGGCTGCTTCCAGACCGTACTGCCCTTCAGGATCTTGCTCGATAAACTTCTGGAACGAGTCAAGCTGGATAGAAAGGAGATATGGAATGTCCAAAACTTGTGGACGTTTACCAAAATCCTTACGAATACGTTTTTTCTCGGTATAGGAGTAAACCATAGGGTTCCTCAGCTCGCTGACAAGTCGACCCATCTGTCCGACGAAGGGACAGTTTGTGCAACACCATTTTGTGGACCGGAAAATTGAATACTTTCCGCAATACCTGTTGCTATCACGCTTAAATCATTTCGTCGCGATTTACACAGAGCGAGCACCCTGTCGCAATATATTAAGTCGTCGATAGAAACATGCATTGTCAGGACAACCAGCAGTCAAACAGTGTGAAATGCTGCTGATGCCTTACAGCGCAAAAAGGCTGGTGACTAAAAAGTCACCAGCCATCAGCCTAATTTCTTAGGCTGCAACCAGAAAAGTTGGCTTATTTAACTTCAACTTCAGCGCCAGCTTCTTCCAGAGATTTTTTCAGTGCTTCTGCGTCGTCTTTGCTCACGCCTTCTTTCAGCGCAGCTGGAGCAGATTCTACCAGGTCTTTAGCTTCTTTCAGACCCAGACCGGTTGCGCCACGTACTGCTTTGATAACAGCAACTTTGTTAGCGCCAGCAGCTTTCAGAATTACGTCGAATTCAGTTTTTTCTTCAGCAGCTTCAGCCGGGCCAGCAGCTACAGCTACAGCAGCAGCAGCGGAAACACCGAATTTTTCTTCCATTGCAGAAACCAGCTCTACAACGTCCATTACGGACATAGCTGCTACTGCTTCAATGATTTGATCTTTAGTGATAGACATTTAAATTGTTCCTGAAAATCAGAATAAGTTTATACGTAAGCAAATGCTTTATAAAGATAACTGCGATTAAGCAGCTTCTTTTGCATCGCGTACAGCAGCCAGAGTGCGAACCAGTTTGCCAGCCGCAGCTTCTTTCATGGTTGCCATCAGGCGTGCAATTGCTTCTTCGTAGGTCGGCAGGGTTGCCAGGCGATCGATTTGCGATGCCGGGATCAACTCACCTTCAAAGGCTGCAGCTTTGACCTCAAATTTTGCATTCGCTTTCGCGAACTCTTTGAACAGACGAGCAGCAGCGCCCGGGTGTTCCATAGAGTATGCAATCAGGGTCGGACCAACAAACGTGTCTTTCAGGCACTCGAATGGAGTACCTTCAACTACGCGGCGCAGCAGGGTGTTACGAACAACACGCATGTATACGCCAGCTTCACGACCTGCTTTACGCAGTTCAGTCATTTTGTCTACAGTTACGCCACGGGAATCCGCAACTACTGCAGACAGCGCGCCTTTGGCTACTTCGCTGACTTCAGCAACAATCGCTTGTTTGTCTTGAAGATTTAAAGCCATTAGCTTTGCTCCTGGATGTTTGCCGGAACTCATGTTCCGGAACTCACTTCACTCTTCCAAACGGAGAGAGCGTCTTAATACGGTGAGCAGAAACAAGCCAGAGTATTCAAAAAATAATCTTAGCGTTCTGTCACCGTCTACGCAGGGGATTAAGTCTCTTGCGAAACACCTGCGGTCTTCGACGGAGGCCTGGATAGGCCAGGCTCCAACGAACAAATCTTTTAGCCGCTAACGTTTGTTAGCAAACGTGGGGGTAAGATTGTAGACAAAATCACCGCCCACGTAAAGGCATTAGTTTGCAGCAGCGCTCAGGCCAGCCTGGTCAACTGCAACACCTGCACCCATGGTGGTGGAGATGCTAACTTTCTTGATGTACACGCCTTTCGCCTGAGTTGGTTTTGCTTTTTTCAGCGCAACCAGCAGAGCTTCCAGGTTTTCTTTCAGTTTGTCAGCGTCAAAGTCCACTTTACCGATGGTGGTGTGGATGATGCCGTTTTTGTCGTTACGATAACGAACCTGACCTGCTTTAGCGTTCTTAACCGCTTCAGCAACGTTAGGCGTTACAGTACCCACTTTCGGGTTTGGCATCAGGCCGCGTGGACCCAGAACCTGGCCCAGCTGGCCAACAACGCGCATTGCATCTGGAGAAGCAATAACAACGTCAAAGTTCATTTCGCCTTTCTTGATCTGATCAGCCAGATCTTCCATACCTACCAGTTCAGCGCCGGCAGCTTTAGCCGCTTCAGCGTTTGCACCCTGAGCAAATACAGCTACGCGAACGGAACGGCCAGTACCGTGTGGCAGTACAGTTGCGCCACGAACGTTCTGATCGGATTTACGAGCGTCGATGCCCAGGTTAACGGCAACGTCAACGCTTTCAACGAACTTAGCAGTTGCCAGTTCTTTCAGCAGAGCGATAGCTTCGTTGATGTCGTACTGTTTGGTCGCATCAACTTTGTCACGGATCACGGACATGCGCTTGGTCAGTTTAGCCATTTCTTAGTCCTCCACTACCAGGCCCATGGAACGTGCAGTACCTTCGATTGAGCGAGTCATCGCTTCAATGTCGGCACCAGTCATGTCGGCAGCTTTGGTCTGCGCGATTTCCTGCAGCTGAGCGCGGGAAATTTTACCCACTTTGTCTTTGTTCGGCTTACCGGAACCAGACTTGATACCAGCCGCTTTCTTCAGCAGTACTGCTGCTGGAGGGGTTTTGGTAACGAAAGTGAAAGAACGGTCAGCGTAAACAGTGATTACGACTGGGATTGGCAGACCTTTTTCCAGGGATTCGGTTTTGGCGTTGAACGCTTTACAGAATTCCATGATGTTCACACCCTGCTGACCCAGAGCTGGACCAACTGGTGGACTTGGGTTCGCCATACCAGCTGCAACCTGCAGCTTGACGTAGGCTTGTACTTTCTTAGCCATTCTAAAATCCTCTGATTGGGTAATAGCGCCTCAGAGAGGCTCCCCGTGAATAAAAATCGTCTTACGGGCATATGCCCATAAAAACAAAAGGCGCGAAATTGTATTCCAATCTCGCGCCTTGTGCAACGATTAAATCGTCGCTTTTTTGATCGCTGCTTAGGCTTTCTCTACCTGGGCAAAGTCCAGTTCTACCGGGGTCGCACGACCGAAGATAGAGACGGAAACTTTCAGGCGGGACTTCTCGTAGTCCACTTCTTCAACCACACCATTAAAGTCAGCAAACGGACCGTCGTTAACACGCACCATTTCACCCGGTTCAAACAGCGTTTTCGGACGCGGCTTATCACCAACCTGCTGCAGGCGGTTCATAATCGCATCAACTTCTTTGTCGCTGATTGGCGCCGGACGGTCAGACGTGCCGCCGATAAAGCCCATCACGCGCGGTACGCTGCGCACCAGGTGCCAGCTCGCGTCGTTCATAACCATTTGAACCAGCACGTAACCCGGGAAGAATTTGCGCTCGCTTTTGCGACGCTGGCCGCCACGGATCTCAACCACTTCTTCGGTCGGGACCATGACATCGCCAAACAACTCTTCCATGTTGTGTAATTTGATATGCTCACGCAGCGACGTTGCTACGCGGCCTTCAAAACCGGAAAACGCCTGAACGACGTACCAGCGCTTTTTAGGGGCTTCAGACATCTCAGAACCTCAGGCCAGTGATAAAGGATACCAGGCGAACCAGAATACCATCCAGTCCCCACAGGATCAGTGACATTACAGCGGTAACCGCCGCTACAATCAGCGTGGTGTGCAATGTTTCCTGGCGAGTCGGCCAAATTACCTTACGGACTTCGGTACGCGCTTCGCGGGCAAAAGCGACTGTCGCTTTACCTTTTGTCGTCAACAGCGCGACACCACCCGCTGCAGCAATCAGAATTACCACTGCAAGCGCACGTAGCGGCAGCATCATGTCACGATAAAGATAGTTGCCCACGATCGCCACGATAAGCAGCACGGCTACAACTACCCATTTCATCGCTTCCAGGCCGCGCCCGCTTCCTTGAGCTTCGGTATTCGCACTCATAAACCAACCTGTCAGAAGTATTCTACAAACATTTTCACCCCGCGATCGCGAGGCAAACCAAATCGAAATGCGTATTCGCTTTTCGGATTATACGCTCTCTGCAGAGCCTGTCTCAGCAATGATTATGACAAAAATAATCACTGATGAGCCAGGTTCTGATGTGAAAGCGTGCAAAAAGGGCATCAAATGATGCCCTTTTATTGCGCATTGCGTCAAATATTATCAGCGATTAGCCGAGAACTTTAGCAACAACGCCCGCGCCAACGGTACGGCCGCCTTCACGGATTGCGAAACGCAGACCGTCGTCCATCGCGATTGGGTGGATCAGCGTCACAACCATCTTGATGTTGTCGCCTGGCATTACCATCTCTACGCCTTCTGGCAGTTCGATGGTACCGGTCACGTCAGTTGTACGGAAGTAGAACTGTGGACGGTAGCCTTTGAAGAACGGAGTATGACGGCCGCCTTCGTCTTTGGACAGGATGTACACTTCAGATTCGAACTTGGTGTGTGGCTTGATTGAGCCTGGCTTCGCCAGTACCTGACCACGTTCGATTTCTTCACGTTTGATACCACGCAGCAGAACACCAACGTTCTCACCAGCACGGCCTTCGTCCAGCAGTTTGCGGAACATTTCAACGCCAGTACAGGTAGACTTCGCAGTCTCTTTGATACCAACGATTTCAACTTCTTCGCCAACTTTGATGATACCGCGCTCTACACGACCGGTAACAACGGTACCACGACCGGAGATGGAGAATACGTCTTCGATTGGCAGCAGGAACGGCTTGTCAATCGCACGCTCTGGTTCTGGGATGTAAGAATCCAGGAAGCCAGCCAGTTCGATGATTTTCGCTTCCCACTCTGCTTCGCCTTCCAGCGCTTTCAGCGCGGAACCACGAACGATTGGGGTGTCGTCGCCTGGGAAATCGTACTGAGACAGCAGTTCACGAACTTCCATCTCTACCAGTTCCAGCAGCTCTTCGTCATCAACCATGTCGCACTTGTTCAGGAACACGATGATGAAAGGAACGCCTACCTGACGACCCAGCAGGATGTGCTCACGGGTCTGAGGCATTGGGCCGTCAGTCGCAGCAACAACCAGGATCGCGCCGTCCATCTGCGCAGCACCGGTGATCATGTTTTTAACATAGTCGGCGTGGCCCGGGCAGTCTACGTGTGCGTAGTGGCGAGTCGGGGTGTCATATTCAACGTGAGAGGTGTTGATGGTGATACCACGAGCTTTTTCTTCTGGTGCGTTATCGATCTGGTCGAATGCGCGAGCAGCACCGCCGTAGGTTTTAGCCAGTACGGTAGTGATTGCAGCGGTCAGCGTTGTTTTACCATGGTCAACGTGGCCGATAGTACCGACGTTAACGTGCGGTTTTGTACGTTCAAACTTTTCTTTAGACATCGATTGTCCCTCTAAGACACGGATAAATCGGTGATATCACCACATCAACCAGGCGAAATGCCTGAACTGTTGAATACATTTACATTGAAACAGAGAGAAAAGGGAGGAGAAGTGAAGTGGTGCTGATACCCAGAGTCGAACTGGGGACCTCACCCTTACCAAGGGTGCGCTCTACCAACTGAGCCATATCAGCACGTATTGGAGCGGGCAGCGGGAATCGAACCCGCATCATCAGCTTGGAAGGCTGAGGTAATAGCCATTATACGATGCCCGCATCCTGAAACTCGGCTACCCAGTTCTTTCTGTAACAAAAAAAGAGATTTCTCTCTTTTTAAGTTCGAGCTGGTCAATTTTTCCAACCAGCTCCGGCGGCAAATTCGCTGCCAGAAAGTGGTGGTGGGGGAAGGATTCGAACCTTCGAAGTCTGTGACGGCAGATTTACAGTCTGCTCCCTTTGGCCGCTCGGGAACCCCACCGGACTTGATGGTGCCGACTACCGGAATCGAACTGGTGACCTACTGATTACAAGTCAGTTGCTCTACCTACTGAGCTAAGTCGGCATCAAGTAGCGCGCATTCTATGGAGACATGCGCTGTCATGCAACTAAAAAATTGCACAAAACGTTCTTTCGCTCACATTTTATTCGAAAGGAGGGTTAGGCGCTGGAAATTCAGCCATCAGAGGTCAAATATTCAGCATGGAAGCCTGTATTAACCTGCATAAACCTTACCGTGACGGCTCACGCGTAACGCACCGCTTCCCATATTTTTTCTTATTATTCCTGTCATCTGGTGTTAACCTCCTGCCCATTGTCCAAATTAACTCTGTAATGAGTCATGACCCGGCTGTGTTGTGATGGCTCACTGAAGCATGCTTATGAGCAAAAAAGAGCAAACGTTAATGACACCCTATCTTCAGTTTAACCGCAGCCAGTGGGCCGCCCTGCGTGATTCCGTTCCGATGACTCTGACGGAAGGTGAAATCGCGCGGTTAAAGGGGATAAACGAAGATCTCTCCCTGGAGGAAGTGGCGGAAATCTATCTCCCACTCTCTCGCTTGCTAAACTTCTATATTAGCTCCAACCTGCGCCGCCAGGCGGTGCTCGAGCAGTTCCTCGGAACAAACGGGCAGCGCATTCCTTATATCATCAGCATTGCGGGCAGCGTTGCGGTAGGGAAAAGCACCACCGCGCGCGTGCTGCAGGCATTATTGAGCCGCTGGCCGGAGCACCGCAGCGTTGAGCTGATCACCACCGACGGCTTCCTGCACCCGAATGAAGTGCTCAAAGAACGCGGCCTGATGAAGAAGAAGGGCTTCCCGCTCTCCTATGATATGCACCGTCTGGTGAAATTTGTCTCCGATCTGAAATCCGGCGTGCCTCACGTAACGGCGCCCGTCTATTCACACCTGATCTACGATCGCATCCCGGACGGGGACAAAACGGTTGTACAGCCGGACATCCTGATTCTTGAAGGGCTTAACGTTCTGCAAAGCGGCATGGACTATCCCCACGATCCGCATCACGTGTTTGTTTCTGACTTCGTGGATTTCTCTATCTATGTCGATGCGCCGGAAGAGCTGCTGCAAAGCTGGTATATCAACCGCTTCCTTAAGTTCCGCGAAGGCGCCTTCACCGACCCTGATTCTTACTTCCACAACTATGCCCAGCTCTCGGAAGAAGAGGCGATCAATGTGGCAACGGGGCTGTGGAACGAGATTAACTACGTGAACCTGAAAGAGAACATTCTGCCGACGCGCGAACGTGCGAGCCTGATCCTCACCAAGAGTGAAAAACACGCCGTCGACCAGATTCGTTTGCGAAAATAATCTTGCAGTCATAAAAAAACCGGCTTATCGCCGGTTTTTTTCTTTACGCCTGCGGCTTCTCGCCGTTTTCATCCTGATCGACCGCGAAGCAGGCCACCAGCTGACCGCCGTAGTCCTTCAACTGCGGCTGCAGCTGCGTACAAGGGCCAAAGCGACGACGGCAGCGGGCGTTAAACGCGCATCCGGGAGGCGGATTGAGCGGGCTCGGCAGCTCGCCGGTCAGCTTAATGCGCTCACGGCGATCGTCCGGGTTCAGGCGCGGCGTCGCAGACAGCAGCGCCTGCGTATACGGGTGACGAGGATTATTAAAGATCTGGTCCTTGGTCCCCTTCTCCACGCAGCGCCCCAGGTACATCACCATCACCTCATCGGCAATGTGCTCTACGACTGACAGATCGTGGGAGATGAATACGTAAGACAGCCCCAGCTCCTGCTGAAGATCCATCATCAGGTTCAGCACCTGTGCGCGCACGGACACGTCGAGCGCCGAAACCGGTTCATCGGCAATCACCACGTCCGGGTCGAGCATCAGGCCGCGGGCGATGGCAATACGCTGACGCTGACCGCCGGAGAACATGTGCGGATAGCGATCGTAATGTTCGGTTTTGAGGCCGACCTTCGCCATCATCGCCAGCGCTTTTTCACGGCGCTGCTCTTTGCTCAGGGTGCTGTTGATCAGCAGGGGCTCTTCCAGAATCTGCCCCACCTTTTTACGCGGATTCAGCGAGCCGTACGGGTTCTGAAACACAATCTGGATCTTCTGACGACGCAGTTTTTGCGCCTGCGGGTCGTGCTTGAGCAGATCCTGTCCTTGATAGTAAAGCTCGCCGCCGGTTGGCGTTTCGATCATCGTCAGAAGACGGCCCAGCGTGGACTTTCCGCAGCCGGACTCCCCCACCACCGCCAGCGTTTTACCGCGCTCAAGGGTAAAGGAGACGCCGTCCAGCGCTTTAACCAGGCGCTCGGGCGCAAACAGGCCTTTCTTAACCGGGTAATGTTTTTTCAGGTCAATGGCCTGCAACAGCATGTGCTGCGTACTCATAGCGTTGGCCTCCCGGCATCATCGAGTGGGTAATGGCATTTCGACTGACGACCGTCAGCCAGCAGGTTCAGCTCCGGCTCTTCCGCACGGCATTTATCGGTGGCATACGGGCAGCGCGGATTCAGCAGACAGCCCTGCGGGCGGTCATATTTGCCCGGAACCACGCCCGGCAGCGAGGCCAGACGCGCTTTGTCCTGAGCAAACTCCGGCAGCGCACGCAAAAGCGCCTGCGTATACGGATGGCGCGGTGCGCGGAAGATATCGTGCGAGCTTCCGGTTTCCACCACCTGGCCTGCATACATCACGATGATTTTGTGCGCGGCTTCCGCCACCAGCGCCAGATCGTGCGTAATCAGCACCAGCGCCATGTTCTCTTTCTGCTGGAGCTCAAGCAGAAGTTCGATGATTTGCGCCTGAATCGTTACATCCAGCGCCGTTGTGGGTTCATCGGCAATCAGCAGCTTTGGTCGACAGGCAATCGCCATGGCGATCATCACGCGCTGGCTCATCCCGCCGGAGAGCTGGTGCGGATAAACGTCCAGACGCGATGACGGATCGGGGATGCCGACCAGGTTCAGCAGATCGATGGCGCGCTGACGCCGGGTTTTTTTATTACCGCCCTGATGCACCTTAATCGCTTCCATAATCTGGAAACCGACGGTATAGCACGGGTTCAGGCTGGTCATCGGGTCCTGGAAGATCATCGCCACTTCCGCCCCCACCAGCTGGCGGCGCTGCTTTTCAGAAATCCGCTTCAGATCCTGGCCGTTAAACTCAAGGTTTTCCGCCATCACGCGGCCGGGGTAGTCAATCAGCCCCATAATCGCCAGCGAGCTTACCGACTTGCCGGACCCAGATTCGCCAACAATGCCGACCACTTCGCCCTGATTTACGCTATAGCTGATGCGGTCCACGGCGCGAAACGGCGTGCCTTCGTCACCGAAGTGCACCGATAATTTATCTACATTTAATAACGCCATCTCGTGCCTCTTACTGCTTCAGTTTGGGATCAAGCGCATCACGCAGGCCATCACCCATCAGGTTAAATGCCAGCACCGTCAGCAGAATCGCCAGACCCGGGAAGGTGACGACCCACCAGGCGCTTTGTGCGAACTGCAACACGTCGGAGAGCATGGTGCCCCACTCCGGCGTTGGCGGCTGCGCACCCATGCCAAGGAAGCCAAGAGCGGCCATATCGAGAATGGCGTTAGAGAAGCCGAGCGACGCCTGTACGATCAGCGGCGCAAGGCAGTTCGGGAAAATGTTAACGAACATCTGGCGCATCGCGCCGGCACCCGCCACGCGTGAAGCGGTCACGTAATCGCGGTTCACTTCCACCAGCACCGCCGCGCGGGTTAATCGCACGTAGTGTGGAAGGGCCACAAAGGTAAGCGCCAGCGCGGCGTTACCTATCGAGGGGCCGAAGATCGCCACCAGCACCAGCGCCAGCAGCAGGCTTGGCAGCGCCAGCATGATGTCGACGACGCGCATGATGATGTTATCGACGATGCCGCCGAAATAGCCAGCAATCAGGCCAAGCACAATCCCCATGACCAGCGACAGCACAACCACCAGACAGCCGACCAGCAGCGAAAGCCGCGCGCCGTACATCAGGCGCGACAGCACGTCGCGACCTACGTCGTCAGTGCCCAGGAGATGCGTCAGGCTACCGCCCTCCTGCCAGGCAGGCGGCGCAAGCAGCGCATCGCGGAACTGGTCCGCAGGGTTATACGGTGCAAGCACGTTCGCAAACACCGCGATCAGAATCATGATGGTGACATAGGCCAGGCCTACCACCGCGCCTTTGTTGCGCTTGAAGTAGTGCCAGAACTCCTGCAGCGGGGTCATTGGGACCGGCGCCGCAACCACTTTATTTTCAGAAACGTGTGACATGATGGCCCCTTACTTCTTATGACGAATACGCGGGTTCACCACGCCGTAGAGCAAATCGACCAGCAGGTTGACGAGGATAATCATCGTCGCCACCAGCAGTACGCCGCCCTGCACCACCGGATAGTCGCGGCGCTGCAGTGCGTCAATCAGCCAGCGTCCGAGGCCGGGCCAGGAGAAGATCGTTTCGGTCAGAATCGCCCCTGCCAGCAGCGTGCCCACCTGCAGGCCAATAACGGTAACCACCGGCAGCATCGCGTTACGCAGCGCATGAATGATGATGACGCGCATGCGGGTCAGGCCCTTTGCGCGCGCGGTACGAATATAATCTTCGCCCAGCACTTCCAGCATGGAGGAGCGGGTCATACGCACGATAACGGCCAGAGGAATCGTCCCCAGCACCATCGCAGGCAGGATCATGTGTGCAACCGCGTCGATGAAGTTACCCTCTTCGCCCCAAATCGCCGTGTCGATCAGCATAAAGCCGGTCAACGGATTGGTATCATCAAGGAAGACCATGTCGCTAACGCGCCCGGAGACCGGCGTCAGGTTCCACTGCACCGAAACCAGCATGATCAGCATCATGCCCCACCAGAAGATAGGCATGGAGTAGCCGGTCAACGCCAGGCCAACGGCCGTATGGTCGAAAATGGAACCGCGCTTCACCGCGGCCAGAACGCCCACGGGGATACCCACCGCGGTGGCAAAAATCATGGCGCAGACGCCGAGTTCCAGCGTAGCTTTAAAGCGCGGCACGAACTCATCCCACACCGGAAGACGGCTTTTCAGCGAAATCCCTAAATCACCGTGCATAACGCCCCATATGTAATGGAGATACTGCTGCCACATCGGCTTATCAAGTCCGAGTTCAGCCAGCAGCTGTGCATGACGTTCAGGGGAGATCCCGCGCTCGCCCGCCATGATCATCACCGGGTCACCGGGGATCATATGGACGAAGGCAAACGTGAGAAGGGTAATACCGATAAACGTGGGGATGACAAGTCCCAGACGTCGGAGGATGAACTGCAACATAACCCGGATTCTCTCTGATGACGCACGACCATTGGCGTGACGTCTGTATTGCTCACAAATGTAAATTCCCTCTCCTGCGGGAGAGGGTTAGGGTGAGGGATGCATGCACGCCCCTCACCCCTGCCCTCGCCCAAAGGGAGAGGGAGAACACCCTACTGATTATTCAACCGATACGTTTTCGAAGTGGTGTTTGCCGAGTGGGTCAACCACGTAGCCCTTCACTTCTTTACGCACTGGCTCGTACACGGTGGAGTGAGCAACAATCAGCGCCGGGGCCTGATCGTGCATAACAACCTGAGCCTGCTTGTACAGTTCAATACGTTTGTTGTGATCGTCGGTCGCACGCGCCGGCTGGATCAGGTCTTCAAACGGCTTGTAGCACCAGCGGGAGTAGTTGGAGCCGTCTTTCGCCGCCGCACAGCTGAACAGGGTCGCGAAGAAGTTGTCCGGGTCCCCGTTGTCGCCGGTCCAGCCCATCATCACCGCCTGGTGCTCACCCGCTTTGGCGCGCTTCAGGTACTCGCCCCACTCGTAGGTCACAATCTTGGCCTGAACGCCGATCTTCGCCCAGTCGGCCTGAACCATTTCCGCCATGCGGCGCGCGTTCGGGTTGTATGGACGCTGAACAGGCATCGCCCACAGCTCAACGGTAAAGCCTTTCTCCTGGCCCGCTTCTTTCAGCAGCGCTTTCGCTTTCTCAGGATCGTAGGTGTAGTCCTTGATGTCGTCGTTATAGCCCCACATGGTTGGTGGGATCAGGTTCTTCGCGGCAACGCCAGCGCCCTGATAAACGGCTTTGATGATCGCTTCTTTGTTTACCGCGTAGGTCAGCGCCTGACGGACTTTCACGTCATCAAACGGTTTCTTCTCGGTGTTAAAGGAGAGATAGCCCACGTTCAGGCCAGCCTGCTCAAGCAGGTTGATATTCTTATCCTGCTTCATGCGCGCAATGTCAGCCGGGTTCGGGTATGGCATCACCTGGCACTCGTTTTTCTGCAGTTTTGCGTAGCGCACGGAGGCATCAGGCGTAATGGAGAAGACCAGACGGTCGATCTTCGGCTTGGTGCCCCAGTAGCCTTCAAAGGCTTTGTACAAAATGCGGGAGTCTTTCTGGTACTGCAGCAGCTGGAACGGGCCGGTACCGATTGGGTTCAGGTCCACTTTTTCCGGCGTGCCGGCTTTCAGCATGTTGTCCGCATATTCTTTAGACAGAATAGAGGCGAAGTCCATGGCCAGGTCGGCCAGGAACGGGGCTTCCGGACGGGTCAGCACAAACTGAACGGTGTTATCGTCCACTTTCTTCACTTCGGAAATCAGGTCTGGTAAACCCATCCCTTCGAAGTATTCATAGCTGCCGCCGGACACTTTGTGGTACGGGTTCTGCGCGTTTTTCTGACGATCGAAGGAGAACACCACGTCATCGGCGTTCATGTCGCGCGTGGGTTTAAATTCCTTGCTGTCCTGCCACTTCACGCCCTGGCGCAGGTGGAAGGTATAGGTTTTACCGTCTTCGCTGATATCCCACTTTTCAGCCAGACCCGGAATCACTTCCGTGGTGCCGGTTTTAAATTCAACCAGACGGTTATAAATAGGTACGGAGCTTGCGTCGTACGTCGTACCAGAGGTGAACAGCTGTGGGTTAAAGCCTTCCGGCGAGCCTTCAGAACAGTAAACCAGGGTTTTTGCCTGTACGCTTGCGGCAACGGTCATGGCCACCAGGCTCAGACCAAGCTTCAGCATCCCTGACTTCTTCAAGGAAATACTCATTATTCTGCTCCAATGTGATGTTTTGCTTTGTTGTGTTACGCCGCCTGACCTTTATTTATTTTTTACCCGGTCCGGTCGGTGGTGCCCGAAGGCAGTAAAGGGATGGAGAATCCTTTCAGAAGTGCGACGGAGTTGCAGCGCAGATCGTCCCTGAAATGCCCCTCGTGCCCTACAATCTGTCAACAGAATGTGAAAACGTCAATACAGGTGGCGGGGATTTACGCTGAGTGTGAGAAACCGCAAACAAAGATTAAAAAAACTCTATACGCCGGTTTTCAGCAGGGAAATTTATGCTACTCCGTAACCTACAGCATAACTCTCTTCATATTTCGCAACATCCAGTGATTAACTTTTATTCAGATTGGGTAAACTTTCTTGCAGAATGGTGATTATCTGAGCACTAAATGCCATGAACGTTAAAACGCACAGCGAAAAATGCTGAGGTTATCCATAAGCAACGCGAAAAAAGATCAATCTATATATAAAAAATTACAATGGATTATGTCACAAAACAGGTATCAGGCAGGAAGAAACGGGGCTAAAGGACATTTTGCTTAATCAAGAAGATTAACGCGCTAATGCAAAAAGGGCTAACCTTGCGGTTAGCCCTTTTCAGAATGTGGTCGGCGAGAGAGGATGACTCACCGCTTCGCGGCTCGCCCTTCGGGCCGTTGCTAACGCAACGTTCTCTCGCTTCGCTCGAGTCGAACCTCCTTCCCCGGAGATTCTCATCCTCTTGAACTTCAGATGCAAAAAACCCTGCTCTAAGAGCAGGGTTTTGAATGTGGTCGGCGAGAGAGGATGACTCACCGCTTCGCGGCTCGCCCTTCGGGCCGTTGCTAACGCAACGTTCTCTCGCTTCGCTCGAGTCGAACCTCCTTCCCCGGAGATTCTCATCCTCTTGAACTTCAGATGCAAAAAACCCTGCTCTAAGAGCAGGGTTTTGAATGTGGTCGGCGAGAGAGGATTCGAACCTCCGACCCACTGGTCCCAAACCAGTTGCGCTACCAAGCTGCGCTACTCGCCGAATGCGGAGCGCATCTTACTGCTGGGGTGCGCCCCCGTCAATCCCTTAAATTAAAAAAGCCGTTCGTTTGGCGATAAACTCGCCACCTGCTACTTCACCGCTTTTTTGGTGTTATCAGGGAGTTTACACCAGTTGTTATTTTCGTTAATCCCACCGTCAGGGGAGGTGTAGCCCAGGCAGCCCAGGATAGTGTCGTACAGCTCAACGTGGCGGCGCGGCACCTTCATATCGGCCTCTTTCTTCAGGTGAGCAAACATCTGCGCTTTCTCCGGATCTTCCAGATACTTGTCGGACATCCACACCATCATCGGAACGCGGAACTGCTCCGGCGGTGCCATTTTACGCGGCGTACCGTGCAGATGTTCGTACTCGTTAATCGACTCACCGTGATCGGAGGCGTAGAACACTATCGCTTTCTTGTCGCGCACCTGGTCAATAACCGTATCGATAAAGTGATCGACATACGTGACCGAGTTATCGAAGGAATTGATCAGCTGCTCCTTGCTGCAGTCTTTATCAACGCCAACACACTCCGGCGTCCATTTCGCAAAGCTGCGCGGATACCGCTGGGTGTAGTTAAAGTGCGACCCTTTGGTGTGCAGGATAATCAGGTGCTTGCCGTCCGGATTGCCGTTCAGCGAGTTTTTCATCTCGTCGATCAGCAGCATGTCGTCCACGCTCTTGCCGCGGTTGCGCGGCTCCGCGCCAATCTGCTCGCGGTAGGCAATGTTCTGCGCCATGGTGTTGCTGTAGAACCACATCTCGCTCTGCATTGCGTAAAGATCGGAGGTAAACCCAAGCTGGTGCAGCACCGAGAAGACGTTCTGTTCCTTCAGCGTGCGCTGAGGATTATCGCTCGCTCCGCCTTCACGTACGAACATGCAGCGTAAGGAGAGCTTCGTTGCGGTATCACACGAGTAGCCACGGAAGGCGACCAGGTTTTTCTCCTGCGCCAGCTTCGGCGTCGTGTCGCGGTCATAGCCCAGAATGCCCATGTGATCCCAGCGCGTGGTCTCACCGATAATAAAGACGACATAGGTATCGTCGATATCCTTGGGCGCAACGTAGGTAAACTTTTTCGCCGGATTCATTAGCGATTTATTGTCAGAAGACTCATCCACCTGCGCCCAGGCATACAGCCCCAGCGCGGAAATCCAGTTAGAAGGCAGATACGAATTCGCCACCACGCCGCCGTAGCTCGGCATATCAACGCCGGAAGTACGCTCGTCATTCTTCTGCTTCACGTCCAGCAGGCGAATCGGCCCCCAGACCATCAGCCCGGCCAGCAGCACCAGCGCAACGCTTCGAAAACGCTTGCCCGGCGTGCGGATCTGGTGCACCAGCGTGTAGCGGCAGCGGTTACTCCAGATGAGCAGCAGCGGTAAGGCGCTCACTGCCACCAGCCAGAGGATGAAGTGCAGGCCAACAACCTCTTTCGAGAGGTCAATATCCGTGGTCATCACCGAGGCAATAATGCCGTAGCCAATCACCACGTTCATAAAGGTCATGTAATAGCTGGCACCCGCCGAGCACAGCACGACAAGCGTCGCCAGCACTCGCCACACGCGGCGACCAAACAAAGAGAGAATGCGGAATAAAAAGAAGGTGACTAACACCGCTGCGACCAGTTCGACAACCGCTGCAATTCCTTTCCAGACGGTAAAATCTTGCGCGTAACCGTCAAACCGACGGAAAAAAACGGCGCCATTCATAAACAGGCCGATGTACAACGCCAGCAAAAAGCAGAGCTTTTGTTGCGCCATCGATTTAATGTATTTCATGCAAGCAACCCGGAAAAAGGGACAGAACCACCGCCAACTTTTGTATTAAAAGTGGACAGCGTAAATATGCGCTCAGGGAATCGTTATCAGAAACGTCAGCAAGCGTGGTAAGTAGACCACAGCAAACGTGAAAAGTGGCAGCGCAGAGTGTGATCGGTACAGTTTTTTACAAAAAAGGGATGTCTGGGGGAGGGAATATTGACCAGATTTATTTTTCCAGACAATAAAAAGGCCGGAAACCCGGCCTTTTTAAATGACGCATTACGCATGCGCTTCGTTATACACCTCGCGCTGCGGCTGGCGAATCGTCGTCGATAGCGCCAGCGAAAGAATAAGCAAGGCGAATATCACGCAGAAGGTCACGTAGAAGCCGCCGAACAGCGAGGCAATGAGCGATCCACAAATGCTGCCGATGCCGAAGCCGAGGTAAATCACACCGTAGTTTTTCGCCAGATTGTTCAGGCCAAAGAACTCGCTCACCAGCGACGGGAAGACGGTAATCGTTCCGCCGAAGTTAAAGGCCACGCAGGCTATCGCGGCGAAAAACGTGGCTTCGTTAAGCGGAGCGAACAGCAGCGCGGCCATCCCTACCAAAGAAACCACCTGCCCCAGCGTAATCACCCGGATACGCGACATTTTGTCTGACAGAATGCCCAGCACCAGGCGGCCAGACAGGTTGGCGATAGAGATTACCGTTACCGCATTAGCAGCCGTTGCCGCATCAAGTTTGACCATGCCCTGAGCAATATCTTTCGCTACGCCGATCACGTACAGGCCGCTCATGCAGGCCGTCAGGAACATCACCGCCAGCATCCAGTACTGCGGTTTACGCATGGATTGTGCCAGCGTGAAGTCATTCTCTACCACGCCGTTCACGGTTTTCACTTCCTGCTGGGGCGCATCTTTCATCAGCGTGGCGCCAAACAGAATCATCACCAGCACAATCGCGCCCCAGATCATGAAGGTTTTTTCGAGGCCAACGGAGGCCAGCAGCTGGGAGTCGATAAATTTAAACCCGAGGCTGCCCAGGCCATACGAACCAATCGCAAATGCCGAGATTAACCCTTTACGCTCCGGGAACCATTTCACGCAGTTGGAGAGCGTCAGCAGATACCCCGCGCCGTCTGCCAGACCTACCAGCACCCCGGCGCTCAGCCACAGCATCATCAGGTTGCTGGAGTGCGCGGTCAGGAAGAAGCCCAAGCCGAGCAAAATCCCGGAGGCCATCGTCACGCGCTTAACGCCAAATCGTTCCTGAAGTTTCCCGGCTACGGAGGAAGAGATCGCCAGACCGAGGCTTAACAGACCAAAGGAGAACGCCACCTGGCTTACGGGAGCACCGAGTTTGTCTGAAAGGGCGCTGTTAAACAGGCTCCAGGTGTAAACCGACCCCAGCGCAAACTGGGTAACAATGGTGCCAAATAGCGTCAGCCAGCGGGTGCGGTTATATGTTGATGTGTTCATGGCAGTTGTCCTGCAAGAGAAATTAAGGAAATTCGCTGAGGACAACGATATACAAAACCCTAAATCCGGTGGGGTAAAACGGCGTGAAGTGCAGGAGAGACGGAATGAAATGCTTGGAATCGGGAATGAATGACCTTGCCGGGGGAGCGAAACGTCAAAATGTTAGTAAGCGCTATCGCTGAAACCCCGGCCACTATTGTAGATCAAATGTTATCATGGCAATTAGTAAATTAACATTTTTAGAATTTGGCACTCACGCCCAGGCTGTAAAGCACATTTTCCCCCGTCGCGGTGTTATCCCCCTGGGACAAAGAGGCATACGCTGCCATATGCGTATTGAGCAGCATGTCCGCCCCCACGCTCACATCCGTCCAGCTGCCGTACTGCTGGGCAGCGGGCGACTGCGACATGCCGAACTGCGATTTCCACTGGTTCTCGCCAAACTGCTGGTTATAGCTAATTTGGGCCCAGGGGCGCAGGTCGCCGTAATGCGAATCCACCCGCCAGCCCAGCGAGCTGACGCTGGCATGCCAGAGCGGATCGGTGAGCGATTGCGTCGTCACGCTATCGCCAAATTCGTTCATCATGGTTGGCGGCGTCCCGTCGTAGCGCCAGGCGGCTACCGGTCCGGTCGTCACGTTTTGGGAAACCGGGAAATTCCATCCCAGGCTCATGGCTGACGTATCTTCCGCCGCGCTTCCAGAAGGCATGCTGAAGGCAAATCCCGCACCGCTTTGCGACGAGCGAATACGCTCCGCAAGAATATCGTCATAGCGCGGTTGGTGATCGGCGTCCCATGTATAGCGTTCTGACGTATTACTTTGGGGGTCCGAAACGATATATTCCTGTTGCCAGGCAGACGCTGCGTTAGAAAAAAAAGCACATGCTAAGGATCCCACCAGGCTTAAAACAGCTCGGTGACCACTGATTTTTTTTATCATCATCAAAGCGACTCCAGAGAGAGCCGAGTTCGGCGATATTTGTCGTTGTAGAAAGAGGTATGAGGACAGATAGCCCTGTATTAACTATTGTCTCTTTAGCAAACACGTCAAGCCGGGTCGATTGATTTTTTTGCGGTTTCGAGATTAATAACGGAGATAACCTATGCAGCGTTGCGGTTGGGTAAGCCAGGATCAGCTATATATCGACTATCACGACAGGGAATGGGGCGTGCCGGAAACTAACGGCCAAAAACTCTTCGAGATGATTTGCCTGGAAGGCCAGCAGGCGGGCCTCTCCTGGATCACGGTGCTGAAAAAAAGAGAGAACTATCGCAACGCCTTCCACCAGTTTGATCCTGCCGCGGTTGCGGCGATGACCGAAGAGGACGTGGAGAGGCTGCTTCAGGATACCGGCATCATCCGCCACCGCGGCAAAATCCAGGCCATTATCGGAAATGCTCGCGCGTACCTTGTCATGGAGCAAAACGGAGAACCATTCTCACCGTTTGTCTGGTCCTTCGTCGACAACGCGCCGCAGGTCACGCGTGCCGCCACGCTGGCTGAAATCCCCACCTCCACGCCTGCGTCAGACGCGCTCTCTAAGGCGCTGAAAAAGAGAGGATTCAAATTTGTGGGGTCCACGATCTGTTACTCCTTCATGCAGGCGTGCGGCCTGGTGAACGACCACATCACCGGCTGCATGTGTTACCCCGGAGACCAGCATGATCCGCAAATGGCAAAATGAAAACACCGCGCCGCTTCTAAGCCTGTGGCTGGAAAGCACCACCGAAGCGCATCCGTTTATCGACGCTGGCTACTGGAAAGAGAATAAAGCCATGGTGCGGGACATCTACCTTCCCTCCGCTGAAACCTGGGTATGGGAAGAGGACGGAAAACCGCGCGGTTTTGTCAGCGTGATGGAGTTGCATTTCGTCGGCGCGCTGTTCGTCGCGCCGGCATTCATCGGCAAAGGCATCGGGCGCGCGCTGCTGAATCATGTTCAGCAGCGCTACCCAAATTTAAGCCTTGAGGTATACCAGAAGAACGTGCGGGCGGTGAATTTTTACCACTCCCAGGGGTTTCGCATTGAAGACAGCGCCTGGCAGGATGACACTCAGCACCCCACCTGGATCATGAGGTGGGAGGCGGATCAAACGCCGTTAGCGTAAGCTCAGGCCCGGTATACATCTCAACCCACGCCAGCGCCGTATTCCCCGCGCAGCCGTTCCCCAGCTTCGAGCTGGGGAGATCTTTGGTCAGCACGTTAACCGCGCCATTTTTACAAATGCCGCCTTCGCTCGGCTCCAGGTCCGGCCAGGCCCCCTGATGAATGCAGAGCACGCCGGGCCTAATCCCCTCGCTCACCACCGCGCCCGCCAGCACCTGGCCGCGCGCGTTCCAGACGCGGACCACGTCCCCGCTTTCAATCCCGCGCGCTTTCGCATCTTCTGCATTCAGGGTGACAGGCTCGCGCCCGGCGACCGCGTACTGCTCGCGCAGCGACGAGTAGTTAAGCTGGCTGTGCAGGCGATGCGCCGGATGGGCGGAGAGCACCTGAAGCTGGTCCGGCTGGGCGTTGCCGTGCCACTCGTCCGGCTCCAGCCACGCGGGGTAAGGCGGGCAGTCGGCATAGCCAAAGCTGGCGATGCGGTCGCTATAAATCACAATCTTCCCGCTTTCGGTTTTCAGCGGATGCGCCTCGGGGTCGCGGCGGAAATCGGCGAAGCGAATGAACCGCGCGTTCTGCTCGCTTTCAGGCATTTCGAAGAGGGCATTCTTTTCCCAGAACTCGGCAAACGGCGGCAGCGTGACGCCCTGCGCGGCACCGCGCTGGCCGGCAATCTGATAGAACGTTTCCAGCCATTGCATCTCCGTTTTGCCCTCGGTAAAGCGCTCGCGCCCGCCGCGTTCCCAGCGCTCGCTCAGTTCGGCAAACACCTCAAAGTCATCGCGCGCGTCGTCGCGCGGCGCCACCACGCGCTTCATCGGCACCATATGCTGGTTGCTGTAATCCCCGGTCATGGTGAGATCGTTACGCTCGAACGACGTCGTTGCCGGCAGGACGATGTCCGCATGCCTGGCTGACGCGGTCCAGAAGCACTCGGAGATCACAATCAGCTCCGGCTTCTGCCAGGCGCGGATCAGGCGGTTGGTATCCTGATGATGGGTAAAGTTTGCGCCGCCCGCCCACCAGACAAACTTAATATCCGGGAAGTGGCGATCCAGCCCGTTGTGCTGGTAGAACCCGCCGGGGTTTTCCAGCGCCTCAACGATGCGCGCGACCGGAATTTTATCGACCGCGTCCACGCCGCCCGCCACCGAGCCCTGAAGCGAAGCCAGCACCGCCGCCTTGCGCGTTGGGTTTCCGCCGTTGGCAAAATGGTAAGAGAGGCCAAAGCCGCCGCCCGGCGTGCCGATCTGGCCGAGCATCGCCGCGAGCGTCACCAGCATCCAGTGTTTTTGTTCGCCAAACTGCTGGCGCTGCATTCCCCAGCCGGCCATCAGCATCGTTGTATTGTTGTGGAATAAGGCTGCCAGTTCGCGAATTTTATCAGCGCTAACGCCGCAAACCTCCGCCGCCCACTCGGCGGTTTTGGCCGTGCCGTCGGATTGACCCGTCAGGTAATCCGCAAACCTGTCGAAGCCCGTGGTGCAGCGCGAAAGGAAATCCGCATCGTGCCAGTCGTTTTCAACCAGCGTATGCGCGATGCCCAGCATCATCGCCACGTCGGTGCCCATGTGCGGCGCTATCCACTCTGCGCTGTCGCCGAGGAAATCCATCGTTTCTGAGCGCATCGGGTCAATGCAAAGAATGCACTTGCCGCTATTACGCAGCGCGTCAAAGTAACCAATGCCCTGCTCGTCGCTCGCGTTCCACGCAATCTTCAGCGTGTTGAGCGGGTTGGCGCTCCACAGCACCACCACGTCAGTATGTTCCAGCACCAGCGGCCAGCTGGTTTGCTGCTGGTAAACCTCATTCCCGCCGACGACGTACGGCATGATCGCCTGCGCCGCGCCGGTTGAGTAATCCCCCAGATGGCCGGTATAGCCGCCCGCCAGGCTCATGTAGCGCTGCAGCAGGGTCGATGCCTTATGCAGCACGCCGTTAGAGCGCCAGCCGTAAGAGCCAGCAAAGATGGAGGACGGGCCGTAGCCGTCGCGGATGCGCTTATGCTGCGCGTGAATAAGCGTAAGCGCGTCGTCCCAGCTCACGCGCACAAATTCATCCTGCCCGCGAACGCCCTGCGGCTTGTCCGGGGAGGCTAAAAAACCTTTACGTACCATCGGCCAGCGCACGCGGGTTTTGCTGTGTACCTGGTCGCGCACCGCGGTTTGCAGAGAATTGGGGTGCTGCGTGGGCAGCGCCCCGCGGGATGACAGCACATTTTCGCCGTCCGTTTCGACCAGCATCGGCCCCCAGTGGGCGGCGGTCAAAATCGTTTTTATTGAGGTGCTCAAGCGTGCGCTCCTGGTTGTCTGCAGGTTTTACGGCCTTCTTGCTGAGGCTGTTAAAGGTTTGTCACAAATTTCAGAGTTATACCCGGAATTTTCTCCGTATCCGGACGTCATAATCAACTGCCACGTGCGTCGTGGCAAAGAATAAAAAGGATTAAGGAAATAAGATGAAAAAACGTGTACTCGTCATTGCCGCTCTGGTGAGCGGTGCCCTGGCTGTTTCAGGCTGCACAACAAACCCTTACACCGGCGAGCGCGAAGCGGGGAAATCCGGCATCGGCGCAGGTCTTGGTTCACTGGTCGGTGCAGGCGTTGGCGCCCTCTCCTCTTCTAAGAAAGATCGCGGCAAAGGCGCGCTGATTGGCGCGGCGGCAGGTGCGGCCCTGGGCGGCGGCGTCGGCTATTACATGGACGTGCAGGAAGCAAAACTGCGTGACAAGATGAAAGGCACCGGCGTGAGCGTGACGCGCAGCGGGGACAACATCATCCTTAACATGCCAAACAACGTGACCTTCGACAGCAGCAGCGCAACCCTGAAGCCTGCCGGAGCAAACACCCTGACCGGCGTGGCGATGGTACTGAAAGAGTACAGCAAGACCGCCGTCAACGTGATGGGCTATACCGACAGCACCGGCAGCCAGGATCTGAACATGCGTCTGTCGCAGCAGCGCGCGGATTCCGTTGCCAGCTCGCTGATTACGCAGGGCGTTGACGCAAGCCGCATCCGCACCCGCGGTATGGGTCCGGCAAATCCAATCGCCAGCAACAGCACGACGGAAGGCAAGGCGCAGAACCGTCGCGTAGAGATTACGTTAAGCCCTATCCAGTAACCGTATTTCCCCTCTCCCCGTGACAATGGAGAGGGAATGGTTGGTTTTCCCCCTCTCCCTATGGGAGAGGGCCGGGGTGAGGGCATCAGACCGCAACCTCCCGTCAGCGCAGCGCCACCCGGCAAAATGCTTGATTCGCCAGATTTTCCCGCTAAGGTGTTCTCACTTACTTCAGGGACATCAGCGATGCGCAAATCAGCACGGGCCACCATCAGCGACGTGGCGAAAGCCGCGAAAACCGGAAAAACCAGCATTTCACGCTATCTTAACGGCGAGAAGCACCTGCTGTCCGACGCGCTGCTGGCACGCATTGAGCAAGCCATTGCCGATCTCGACTACCGCCCCAGCATTATGGCGCGCGGGCTCAAGCGCGGCCGCACCCGCCTCATCGGGCTGATCATCGCCGATATCACCAATCCCTATTCGGTAAACGTCCTGAGCGGCATCGAGGCCGCCTGCCGCGAAAAAGGCTTTACGCCGCTGGTCTGTAATACCAACAACGAACTCGACCAGGAGCAGCACTATCTCGATCTGCTGCGCAGCTACCAGGTGGAAGGCATCGTGGTCAACGCGGTCGGCATGCGCGAGGAGGGGCTAAACCGCCTGCAGCAGTCCTCCCTGCCGATGGTGCTGATTGACCGCAAAATCCCTGAATTTGCCTGCGACGTGGTCGGTCTGGATAACGTTCAGGCGGCTACCACCGCCACGGAACATCTGATCGAGCAAGGGTTTGAAGCGATCCTGTTTCTGAGCGAGCCGCTGGGCATGGTGAATACCCGTCGCGAACGTCTGGGCGCGTTTCGCGCCACGCTGGCGCGCTTTCCCGGCGTGATCGCCGAAAATGCAGAAACCCCGCTGCACGAAGCCGACCAGCTCGACAATCTCCTGCGCCAGTTCCATACCCGCCATCGCGGCATGCGCAAAGCGGTGATTTCCGCCAACGGCGCGCTGACGCTGCAGGTGGCCCGCGCCCTGAAGCGCATCGGCCTGCACTGGGGCAGCGATATTGGCCTGCTCGGCTTTGACGAGCTTGAATGGGCCGAGCTGGCGGGCGTCGGCATTACGACCCTCAAACAACCCACCTGGCAGATTGGCTATGCTGCTGTAGAACAGGTGGTTCGCCGTATTGAAGGCTCCAGCGACGCCGTGCGCGAGCGGGTCTTCTCCGGCGAGCTGATCGTTCGCGGCTCCACCGCGCGTTAATTTTTCCCTTCGTGATACCGATCATAAATTCAACATCCTGACCTTTTCTTTGGAACCGGTTCCATCTAGCGTAATACTATCGATGACGTGATGGAGCCGGGCAATGAGCAGGAAAATAATGGTGGTCACCGCCGCGTACGGCGCGGACCAGGTACGACAGGCAGGCGGCCAGCGGGCTATGCTTCCCGTGATTGCTGGCGCTGGTGCCGACGGCGTGGAGATCCGCCGCGAGCTGTTTCGCCATGACGAGCTGCTGGCCCTGCCCGCGCTCGGTGAATCGATAGAGCTGATGGGCTTGCTGGCATGTTACTCCGCCCCTGCCGCCCTGTTTATGCCCGACGGTACGCTCAATCCGGACCTTCCCGGCTATCTGGCAGAAGCCAGCGCGATCAACGCCCTGTGGCTGAAGGTTTCACTCGGCCATTTCCGCGATAAACACCCGCTTGAAGCCCTGCGCGCGCTGCTGAACGAAAGCGGCATGGCGCTGGTGGTTGAAAATGACCAGACCGACTGCGGCCAGCTCGCGCCGATGCAGCGCTTCCAGGCGGCCTGCCGGGTCCTTGCGCTGCCCGTCACGCTGACGTTCGACATGGGCAACTGGCTTTGGGTGGGGGATTCGCCTGAAGAGGCCGCGCGCCATCTGGCTCCCGCCGTGAGCTACATCCACGTTAAGGCCGCCGTACCGCACAAAGATAACTTCCGCGCCGTTGCGCCGGACGCCACCGACGCGCGCTGGCTGGCGCTGCTGGATCAACTGCCTGCCGATGCGCCGCGCGGCATTGAGTTTCCGCTGGAGGGGCCGGATTTAACCGCCGTCACCCGCCGCTACGTTAACCTGCTGCGTGAGGAGTAAACCATGCACAAGACGCTGGATGTCATCACTATTGGCGAAGCCATGGGCATGTTTGTCGCTACCGAAACGGGCGAGCTGAGCGCGGTTGAGCACTTCATCAAGCGCGTGGCGGGCGCCGAACTTAACGTCGCCACCGGCCTGGCGCGCCTCGGGCTGAGCGTCGGCTGGGTCAGCCGCGTGGGCGACGACAGCTTTGGCCATTTCGTTCTGGACTCGCTGAAAAAAGAGGGCATCGACGCCGCTGGCGTGACCCTTGATACCCGCTTCCCCACCGGCTTTCAGCTAAAATCTAAAGTCGAAAATGGAACCGATCCCATTGTGGAGTATTTCCGTAAAGGCTCGGCGGCGAGCCACCTCTCGGTGAGCGACTATCACGCCGGCTATTTTGCTTCGGCGCGCCACCTGCACCTCAGCGGCGTAGCGGCTGCTCTCTCTGCCAGCTCATATGAACTTCTGGATCACGCTGCCGCAACGATGAGGGCGCACGGCAAGACTATCTCGTTCGACCCCAACCTGCGCCCGGTGCTGTGGAAAAGCGAAGCGGAGATGATCGAAAAGCTTAACCGCCTCGCGTTCCAGGCCGACTGGGTAATGCCCGGCGTGAAGGAAGGGATGATTCTGACCGGACAAAAGGCGCCGGAAGGCATTGCTGATTTCTACCTGAACAAAGGCGTGAAGGCCGTGGTGCTGAAAACCGGAGCAGACGGCGCGTGGTTCAAAACCGCAGACGGCGAGCAAGGCGCCGTCGCCGCCGTAAAAGTGGAGAACGTGGTCGACACCGTGGGCGCAGGCGACGGATTCGCCGTCGGCGTGGTGAGCGCCCTGCTGGAAGGAAAATCATTGCGGGACGCCGTCGCGCGAGGCAACAAAATCGGATCGCTGGCCATTCAGGTTCAGGGCGACAGCGAAGGGTTGCCGACACGAGCAGAGCTCGGCATCTAAATTTCCCCTCACCCTAACCCTCTCCCCAAAGGGGAGAGGGAACTTGCGACATCCTCTCCCCTTTGGGGAGAGGGCCGGGGTGAGGGGGGCATAAATCGCACTCAACAAAACAAACCACCGTGTACCCTACAGACAACGGCGGTAACAACCTCAACAACAGAGGCAAGCCTATGAACAGTTCGACCAATGCAGTAAAACGCTGGTGGTACATCATGCCTATCGTGTTTATCACGTACAGCCTGGCGTATCTCGATCGTGCCAACTTCAGCTTTGCATCCGCCGCGGGGATCACCGAGGATCTGGGGATCACCAAAGGCGTCTCTTCGCTGCTGGGCGCCCTCTTCTTCCTGGGCTACTTCTTCTTCCAGATCCCCGGCGCGATCTATGCGGAACGCCGAAGCGTACGCAAGCTGATCTTTATCTGCCTGATTTTATGGGGCGGCTGCGCGTCGTTGACCGGCGTGGTCAACAACATTCCTGCGCTGGCCGCCATTCGCTTCATTCTCGGCGTGGTGGAGGCGGCGGTCATGCCCGCCATGCTGATCTACATCAGCAACTGGTTCACGAAGTCCGAACGTTCACGCGCCAACACCTTCCTGATCCTCGGGAACCCGGTCACCGTGCTGTGGATGTCGGTCGTTTCCGGCTACCTTATCCAGTCCTTCGGCTGGCGCGAAATGTTCATTATTGAGGGCGTGCCGGCGGTGATTTGGGCCTTCTGCTGGTGGGTGCTGGTGAAAGATAAGCCTGCACAGGCGAAATGGCTCTCGGAAGATGAAAAAGCCGCGCTTCAGGCGCAGCTGGATAAAGAACAGCAGGGGCTGAAGGCGGTGCGTAACTATGGCGAGGCCTTCCGCTCCCGCAACGTGATTTTACTCTGCGCGCAGTATTTTACCTGGAGCATCGGCGTGTATGGCTTCGTGCTGTGGCTGCCGTCCATTATCCGCAGCGGCGGGGAAAACCTCGGCATGGTGGAAGTGGGCTGGCTCTCTTCCGTACCCTATCTGGCCGCTACCGTTGCTATGATTATCGCCTCCTGGGCATCGGACACGCTGCAAAACCGCAAGCTGTTCGTCTGGCCGCTGCTGCTGATTGCCGCCTTTGCCTTTATCGGCTCCTGGGCCGTCGGCGCGAATCACTTCTGGGCCTCTTATACCCTGCTGGTGATCGCCGGCGCGGCAATGTACGCCCCCTACGGTCCCTTCTTCGCCATCATTCCGGAGATGCTGCCGCGCAATGTAGCGGGCGGCGCAATGGCGCTGATCAACAGCATGGGCGCGCTCGGCTCGTTCTTCGGCTCCTGGTTTGTCGGCTATCTGAACGGCGCCACCGGCAGCCCGTCGGCCTCGTACATTTTCATGGGGGTGGCGCTTTTCGCCTCAGTATGGCTAACTCTGATTGTGAAGCCTGCTAATAATCAGCAATTGCCCGTCGGCGCACGCCACGCCTGACATTTTCAACATTCACGGAGATTAGCATGAAGCCGTCCGTCATTTTGTATAAAGCACTGCCAGACGATCTGCATAAACGCCTGGAAGACCATTTCACCGTGACGCAGGTGAAAAACCTCAGCCCGGAGACGGTGGCACAGCATGTGGACGCGTTCGCCATCGCCGAAGGGCTGCTGGGCTCAAGCGAGAAGGTGGATGCCGCGCTGCTGGAGAAAATGCCGAAGCTTCGTGCAACCTCTACGGTCTCCGTGGGATATGACAACTTCGACGTGGATGCGCTCAACGCGCGTAAGATCCTGCTGATGCATACGCCGCACGCCCTGACGGAAACCGTGGCCGACACGCTGATGGCGCTCGTCCTCGCAACGGCCCGCCGCGTGGTTGAAGTGGCAGAGCGCGTTAAGGCCGGTGAATGGACCAAAAGCATTGGACCGGACTGGTTCGGCGTAGACGTTCACGGCAAAACGCTGGGGATTGTCGGCATGGGCCGCATAGGCCTGGCGTTAGCGCAGCGCGCCCATTTCGGCTTCAACATGCCGATTCTGTACAACGCACGTCGCCACCACGGCGAAGCGGAAGAGCGTTTCAACGCCCGCTACTGCGAGCTGGACACCCTGTTACAGGAATCGGACTACGTTTGCCTTATCCTGCCGCTCACGGACGAAACGCATCATCTGATTGGCAAGCCGGCATTCGAGAAGATGAAAAAATCGGCCATTTTCATTAACGCAGGCCGCGGCCCGGTGGTAGATGAAAAGGCACTGATTGAGGCGCTGCAGAAGGGTGACATCCACGCGGCCGGTCTGGACGTATTTGAGCAGGAGCCGCTGCCCGTCGATTCGCCGCTGCTCAGCCTGCCCAACGTGGTCGCGCTGCCGCACATCGGTTCGGCAACCCATGAGACGCGCTACAACATGGCGGCCACCGCCGTGGATAACCTGATCGCCGCGCTGGGCGGAAGGGTGGAGAAAAACTGTGTGAACCCGCAGGTTCAGGGCTAGAAACGAAAAAACCCGCCAGAAGGCGGGTTTTTGAATTTTGTGCTACTGGGTTGGAAGCTTACAGGCTTACAACGTTACCAGCTGCTGGGCCTTTAGCGCCGCTTTCGATGGTGAAGGACACTTTCTGACCTTCGTCCAGAGATTTGTAGCCATCGTTCTGGATAGCAGAGAAGTGTACGAACACATCTTTAGAGCCATCGTCAGGAGTGATGAAGCCGAAACCTTTATCAGCGTTGAACCATTTTACCAGACCAGTCATTTTAGCAGACATAGAAATTACCTTATTAACAAATATATTGTGCCTTCCGGCTTGATGGATTGCGTTACAGATTTTTAAGCGATGAAGGAAGGGTCACTACGAAGGGTATCTATGGATAACAATCTGGACTGCTTAACTAAACTGCTTTAGGTCTGTGTAACAAACCGACGGGGATAGTTATACCGATGTGGTAGATGAATGACAAGCGTTATTTTGATCAATGATAAAAAAACCCCGCCTGAAGCGGGGTTTTGCACTTATTCCGTCGCGGCGACCGCCGCACTCCACGCCTGGCTGAAGGCCTGGTGCTGGGAGGCCAGCGGCCCAATCAGGCTGTTGTATTCGCTTGCCTGCTGGGAAGTCGGGAACTGGATGCCGTTAGAGACAAAGCTTACCTGCGTACCCTGCTGAGAAATAAAATCACCCACCTGCACCAGCTGCTGAGTGAAAATCTGCGCGGCCGGGATCAGCGGCTGCAGGGCGTCAGACGGTTTGATTACCACTTTCTCATACACTTTATCGAAGACCGGCTTGAGATCGTCGCCCTGCTTCAGCGCGGAGCGGGACGCATCAGCCTGCATTTTTGCGTTTTGCAGCTGCTGGCTCAACACGCCGAGCGCGCCGTTAGACTGACGCAGCGGCTCGCGCTGGGTCATGTAATCCTGCGGCATACGAATCGCGTTAACGCTATCCACTACCGGACGAATGCCGGAATCCATCGCCTGGCTCACCTGCTGCGAATAGCCGTAAAGGATCGCGTAATCAGAGACGAAGGGTCCAAACTGTTTTTTCTGATCCGCAGTCAGCGTTGGCAAACGCTCGCCGCTGCGCATCACGGTATTCTGCAGAAAATCGATAAACGCTTTGCGCTGATCGCCTTCTTTATCGAAACACCCACTCAGGCTAACTACCATCAACAACGCCGCAATAGGCGCAAACCAGCGAGAGCAGGACTTTCCTGTCGCCATTTTATTACTCCTTTCACCCAAAAAAGCGCACACCGGCACACGCGTGCCTGACGGCTTACAAGAATAGTCCAGGTCAGCGCTGCAAGATACCCTTTTCACGCAAAACGGCTATTGCCGTTTTATTTCTGACTATTTACAAAAAAATACGCTGGCTAAGTGTTTTATGCGTAATCAGAGCATTAGCCTTCCCCTTCCGAGAGCTGAAACGCTTAAGGCATTCATTACCGCACGATTAATCACACCCGTGACGATCCGATGTTTGTTCCAGAGACTATTCTTAACAGGCTCTCTATTGTTCACGATCCCGCAGTGTGATTTAAGAGGAGTTCTCAATGGAATTAAAAGATCCTGAGTTTGAGCTGCTGAGCAGCCTGGAACAGATTATTTTTAAAGATGTCCCGCAGACGATTACTCTGCAACAGAAGTCCAATCCCTTTACCGAATTTGAGCGATTACGCAAAGGGTCTGGACTCAAAACGGATGAATTCGCCAGAGCCATGGGCGTCAGCGTGGCGATGGTGCTGGAGTGGGAATCGAAACGCGAAAAGCCCACACCAACCGAGTTAAAGCTGATGAGTCTGATTCAGGCGAACCCTGCCCTCAGCAAGCAGATAGCGTAAAAAAGTTTGTTTCCGCCCCCGCCGTTGCGGGGGTTTGTGTGTTAAAGGCTTTCACAACGCCAGCCGTTTTCTCCCCATACCAGCTCATGCGTCAGCCCGAGCCCTTTCAGGAAAGCCTCATCATGTGATACGACCAGCAGCGCGCCGGGAAACTCGGCGAGCGCCGCCTCGATCGCCTGAACGGATGCCAAATCAAGATGGTTCGTGGGTTCATCCAGCAATAAAAGCCGTGCCGCCTCTTCTCGCCACAGCGCACAGGCAAGCGCGGCCTTCAGGCGTTCACCGCCGCTCAGCTCGGCCAGCGGGAGCGTCACTTTATCCGCCCCCAGCTGAAGCTGCGCCAGACGGGTGCGCAGCGCGCCCGCTTCCAGCGGCGTATTGTTCAGGTTGAGGTGCGCCATCACCGACAGGGAAAGATCCAGCTGCGACAGATGCTGATCGAGATACGCGCACGCCACCGACCGCTGGCAGGCACCCGAGACAGCAGGCTCTGTTCCCAGGATCGCTCTCAACAGGGTGGATTTCCCGCAGCCGTTCGGTCCGCGCAGCGCCACGCGCATGGGGCCATCCATTCGCCAGCTAAGAGGCGGGATAGTCACATGCGGCAGTACCAGATCCTCAAGCACCAGCACCTGTTTTCCTTCGGCAATGCGGCTGCCTGGGAGGGTAAACATGACCGGGCTATCCTCCTCCACCCGCTCGCGCGCCTTGTTTACCGCGGCATTCAGCGCCTCGTTTTGATCGCTATGCTGCTTTTTCCAGGCACCGATGCGCTCCTTTGCCGCGCCTTTGTATTTGACCCGCTCGAACGAGGCGATATTGAGCGTATCGACGGTGCGCAGCGTTTTTGCCGAGCGCCTCTGGCTGTCGTCATGCTCTTTTTGCATACGCGCGCGGGTGCGTTTCCGCTCCGTCGCCGCGTGCTCCAGGGCCGAGCGGGCGGCCTGCTGCTCGGCATCACGCTGGCGCTGGTAGGCCGCGTAATCGCCTCCGTAGCTGCGCAGGCCTGCGGCGCTGAGCTCAAGAATGCGCGGCACCCGGGAGAGCAGCTCACGATCGTGGGAGGCCACCAGCGCGCCGCCCTGATAACGGCCAAGCTGGTCGTAAAACCATGCCCGGCCCTGCCGATCGAGGTGGTTGGTCGGTTCATCCAGCAGCAGATAATCTGCACCTGCGGTAAACGCCCCGCAAAGCAGCGCGCGGATGCGCTCGCCGCCGCTGAGCTCTGCGGCAGGCCTGTTCGGTTCAAAAGGCGGAAGCTTTGCATCGACAAAGGCCTCGCACAGTCGCTCGGCTACATCCCAGCGTCCGTCGAGGCTATCCAGATCTTCAGGCTGGTAATTGCCGCTATCGATGCGCTCTCTTGCGGCGAAAATATCGGAAAAGCCGAGGAGTTCCGCCAGCGTGGCGTGCGGGGAAATATCGTGCTGTTGCGCCACGTAGGCAACCGAGCCAAAACGCTCAATATGGCCGCTGGCGGGCGCGTCTATCCCCGCGAGCAGGCGCAAAAGCCGCGTTTTTCCGCTGCCGTTACGCCCCACCAGCCCGCAAAGGGAGGACTCCAGCGCGAGATTCAGCGGGCCAAAAAGGGTATCGCCCGTCGCAAACTGACAGGTGACCTGATGCAAGATAAAAGAAGGGGACTGCGCAAAATGAGCCATAAGCACTCCTGAATGAAATCAAAACATCCCCTGCCGACGCGGTCGCGTTTAGCAAGGATCGAAATTCATCAGTCGTGTTTGTTCATTTTGGGGGGCGCTCCTGAGGAGAAAGTTAACGGAGTAAGGATAGCGGTATATTGCTGACCGTTACAAGGTTAATTTTTCAGCAGCGCGCCATAAAAAAACCCGCCGAAGCGGGTTTTGAGCATGAATTGGCCCGTGCAAGCGCAGCGCCGCCGGGCAGCAGGCGCATTACTGCAGCAGCGAAATATCCGCTACGCGCAGGAACAGCTCGCGCAGTTTTTCAAGCATCGTCAGGCGGTTAACGCGCAGCTCTTTGTCTTCTACGTTGACCATAACCTTCTCGAAGAAGGCATCCACCGGCTCGCGCAGCTCGGCCAGCTCCACCAGCGCTTCCTGATAGCGACCTTCAGCAAAAAGCGGTTCCAGCTTGTCGCGCAGCACCACAACCTGCATGGCGAGGGCGATCTCTTCCGGCTCTTTCAGCGTCGCGGCGTTCACGCGCTCGTTGAGCGTCTCGTCGGATTTCGCCAGAATGTTGGATACGCGCTTGTTGGCCGCCGCCAGCGCAGATGACGCTTCCAGCGTGCGGAAGTGGGACACCGCCTTCATACGCGCGTCGAAATCTGCCGGGCGCGTCGGACGGCGCGCCAGCACCGCCTGAATGGTATCGACGGTGTAGCCTTCGTCCTGATACCAGGCGCGGAAACGACCGAGCATGAAGTCGATAACGTCATCCACTACTTTCGCGTTGGTCAGCTTGTCGCCGTACAGACGCACCGCTTCTTCGGTCAGGGTTTGCAGATCGAGGTTGAGGTTCTTCTCAACGATGATACGCAGCACGCCCAGCGCGGCACGACGCAGCGCAAACGGGTCTTTATCGCCTTTTGGATGCTGGCCGATGCCGAAAATACCCGCCAGGGTGTCCATTTTGTCGGCAATCGCCACGGCGCAGGCCACCGGGTTAGACGGCAGATCGTCACCCGCAAAGCGCGGCTGATATTGTTCGTTCAGAGCGACAGCAACGTCTTCCGCTTCACCATCGTGACGCGCGTAGTGCATGCCCATAACGCCCTGGGTGTCGGTAAATTCGAACACCATGTTGGTCATCAGGTCGCACTTGGACAGCAGGCCCGCGCGGGTTGCGTGGTTCACGTCCGCACCGATTTCACGAGCAACCCACCCGGACAACTCCGCGATACGGTCGGTCTTGTCGCGCAGCGTGCCCAGCTGCTGCTGGAACAGTACGGTTTGCAGGCGCGGCAGGTTATCTTCAAGACGCTTTTTACGGTCGGTGTTGAAGAAGAATTCCGCATCCGCCAGGCGTGGACGAACCACCTTCTCGTTACCGGAGATAATCTGGATCGGATCTTTGGATTCGATGTTTGCCACGAAGATAAAGTTCGGCAGCAGCTTGCCGTCGTTGGCGTAGACGGGGAAGTACTTCTGGTCACCCTTCATGGTGTACACCAGCGCTTCCGCCGGAACGGCCAGGAACTTCTCTTCGAACTTCGCGGTGAGCACCACCGGCCATTCAACCAAAGAGGTCACTTCTTCCAGCAGGCTTTCGCTCAGGTCGGCGTTACCGCCAATCTTGCGCGCCGCCTCTTCCGCGTCCGCTTTGATTTTCGCTTTACGCTGCTCGTAGTCGGCAATGACCTTACCGCGCTCCAGCAGGATCTGCGGGTACTGATCGGCGTTGTCGATGGTGAACTCCGGCTCGCCCATAAAGCGGTGGCCGCGGATCACGCGATCGGACGCGACGCCCAGGATGGTGGCAGGGATGACGGTATCGCCCAGCAGCAGGGTCACGGTGTGTACCGGACGCACGAAGTGCACGTCGGACGCGCCCCAGCGCATCAGCTTAGGAATTGGCAGCTTGGCCAGCGAGGTGGCAACCATGTTGGGCAGCAGCGCTTCCGCGCTTTCGCCTTTAACATGGGCGCGATACAGCAGCCATTCGCCTTTATCGGTGGTCAGACGCTCGGCCTGATCGACGGTAATACCGCAGCCGCGCGCCCAGCCTTCAGCCGCTTTGCTCGGCTTGCCTTCCGCGTCAAACGCCTGGGCAATCGCCGGGCCACGTTTTTCAACTTCACGATCCGGCTGGGATGCCGCCAGATTTGCTACCTTCAGCGCCAGACGGCGAGGTGCAGCAAACCATTCAATTTTACCGTGCGCCAGGCCAGCGTTATCCAGCTCGGCGGTCACGTTCGCAGCAAAAGATTCAGCCAGGCTGCGCAGGGCTTTTGGTGGCAGCTCTTCGGTGCCGATTTCCACCAGGAAAGTTTTCTCAGACATGGCCGCCTCTTATTTGTTTCGGTTGCACATCGGGAAGCCAAGGGCTTCACGGGACGCGTAGTAAGCTTCTGCAACGGCTTTGGTCAGGGTACGAATACGCAGAATGTAGCGCTGACGTTCAGTCACGGAGATGGCTTTGCGGGCGTCCAGCAGGTTGAAGCTGTGGGCGGCCTTCAGAATACGCTCGTAGGCTGGCAGCGGCAGCGGAGTCTCCAGCGCCAGCAGCTGCTGGGCTTCTTTCTCGTACTGTTCGAAGCAGGTGAACAGGAAGTCCACGTCCGCGTACTCGAAGTTATAGGTGGATTGCTCCACTTCGTTCTGATGGAACACGTCGCCGTAGGTGGTTTTACCCAGCGGGCCGTCGCTCCAGACCAGGTCGTAAACGCTGTCTACGCCCTGAATGTACATCGCCAGACGTTCCAGACCGTAGGTGATTTCACCGGTGATCGGTTTACATTCCAGGCCGCCAACCTGCTGGAAGTAGGTAAACTGCGTCACTTCCATGCCGTTCAGCCACACTTCCCAGCCCAGGCCCCAGGCACCCAGCGTAGGGTTTTCCCAGTTATCTTCCACGAAACGGATGTCGTGGATGGTTGGGTCCATGCCCAGCTCTTTCAGCGACCCAAGGTACAGCTCCTGAATGTTGTCCGGAGAGGGCTTAATGACCACCTGGAACTGATAGTAGTGCTGCAGTCGGTTCGGGTTTTCGCCGTAACGGCCATCGGTAGGACGGCGGGATGGCTGCACATAGGCCGTTGCCATCGGCTCTGGCCCCAGCGCGCGCAGGCTGGTCATCGGGTGTGAAGTGCCTGCGCCAACTTCCATGTCCAATGGTTGAACAATGGTGCAGCCCTGGCGAGCCCAGTAATCCTGCAAGGTCAGGATCAGGCCCTGAAAGGTCTTGGTATCAAACTTTTGCATAGTATTTCGTGCTGGATACGTGTGGTTTTAAATGGAAGGGACCAGTATACCCGCTGGCTGCAAGATATACAGTACGAAACGGGGTTGTTTCGGGAAAATTGGGAAATTAGGCCTGCAGGCCTGCGCCTTCAGGCGCTCTGGCCGCTGATTATGCGCGCACGCTAGCGCATGGAGAGATGCAAAAACTGGCCGTCCGCGTCAAAAGAGCAGACAAAGCCCTCTTTACGCGCAGTATTGCCCCGCATCTCATAGCTTCCCTGATAGCGCTCCAGGCCGGTGACGGTAATCTTCTGCACGTCCGAGTTATAGCGGCGTGCGGCCTGGTCCTTGCAGAGTGATTCCATATTCAGTGAACGTTCCGGGCTAATTTTGCCCTGCTGCGCTTTTTGCACAAGTGCTTCTGGCGAACCACTGCATCCTGCAAGCGTAAGCAGCAGAGCGAGCGTCATCACGCGCTTGATCATCATTTTTATTACCGCCCTGGCCTGTGGCTGTTATTTTTAATATCACTGCTTTTATAGATTACGGTTTGGCATTCTGCGAATCTCATTGCTTCCGTGCAAGTTTACGCAACAAAAGTCAGATTTTTCTAACGGAAAGCTTACGCACTCTGGTGGTCACACTGTTTTTACAAGGAATACAGAGGAACTGATGCAGTCAAAAATTAGCTGGATTGATAACCTGCGGGGCATCGCGTGCCTGATGGTGGTGATGATCCATACCACGACCTGGTATGTCACTAACGCCCACAGCATCAGCCCTGTTAACTGGGACATCGCGAATATTCTTAACTCTGCCTCCCGCGTGAGCGTGCCGCTGTTCTTTATGATTTCAGGCTTTCTTTTTTTTGGCGAACGTAGCGCCCGGCCAAAACACTTCATTCGCATTGCGTCATGCCTGGCGTTCTACAGCGCCGTCGCGCTGCTTTACATCATCCTGTTCACCTCAATCAACGCCGAGTTAAGCCTTAAAAATCTTCTGCAAAAGCCGGTGTTCTACCACCTGTGGTTCTTCTTCGCCATACTCGTTATTTATCTGGTTTCGCCTCTGATCCAGGTAAAAAACGTTAGCGGCAAGATGCTGCTGGCGCTGATGGTGGTGATTGGCATCGTGGCTAACCCCAATACCGTTTCGCAGAAAATAGACGGCTTTGAGTGGCTGCCGGTAAATCTCTACATCAATGGCGATACCTTTTACTACATCCTCTACGGCATGCTGGGGCGTGCGATCGGCATGATGGACACCCGCAGGCGCGGGATGAACTGGCTGTGCGGAGCGCTATGTGTCCTCGCCGTGGTGGTCATATCGCGTGGGACGCTGCACGAGCTGCAGTGGCGCGGCAACTTTGCCGATACCTGGTATCTCTATTGCGGCCCGATGGTCTTTATCTGCGCCGTGTCGCTGCTGACGCTGGTAAAAAATACGCTGAACGAGCGCCCTCTTCCGGTACTGGCGTTCGTCTCACGCCACTCTCTGGGCATTTATGGTTTTCATGCGCTGGTGATCCACGCGCTACGCACGCGAGGGGTGGAGCTGAAAAGCTGGCCCGCGCTGGATATCGTCTGGATTTTCACCGCTACGCTGGCCGTCAGCCTGCTGCTGTCGATGCTGCTGCAAAAAATCGATACGCGCAGGTTTGTAAGCTAGCCAGTGGAACGGGGCGTTGTAGGCCGGGTAAGCGCAGCGCCACCCGGCGGATATTTATGACATCAGCGGCAAAAGCTGCTGATAAACGTTGCGGAAAACAACACGTCTTTCTGCGTAGCGAGCATGATTTTTCGCGTCAGGAGTGTGCTGCTGTTCAAGCGGTAACTGCGGCAAAAGCGAGCGCAACGGTTTATCAGGGTTCATTGCGATCTGCGCCAGCCGCGCCGCGCCAAGCGCTGGCCCCACGTCGCCGCCGGTGCGGTAATCAAGCTGCAGGCCGCTAATATCCGCCAGCATCTGCCGCCAGTACGGGCTTCGCGCGCCGCCGCCAATCAGCGTGATGCTGGACGGCTTCAGGCCGCAGTCATGCACCACGTCCATACCGTCTGCCAGCGCATATCCCACACCTTCAAGCACCGCACGCGCCAGCTCCGCCGGACCGTGCTGGTGCGTTAAGCCAAAGAACACGCCTTTTGCCTCCGGGTTGTTATGCGGCGTGCGCTCGCCGGAAAGGTAAGGTAAAAACCAGACGGCACCCGCACCTTCATCCGCATGCTGTGCCGCGGCGATAAGCGCCGGAACATCGTCCATGCCGGTAAGCTTCGCCGCCCAGTCAAGGCACGATGCCGCACTCAGCATCACCGACATCAGGTGCCATTTGCCCGGCAGCGCATGGCAGAAACTGTGTACTGCGCTTTCAGGATTGCTGCGATAACCATCGCTCACCGCGAAGTAAACCCCGGAGGTCCCGAGCGAAAGCATCGCCTGACCGGACTCAACCATGCCTACGCCAACCGCCCCCGCAGCGTTATCGCCACCACCCGCCACCACCGGCACGGCGGGCATATTCCAGCGTTCAGCAATGGATGGCTGTAGCGTCCCCGTTATCTCGCTGCCTTCGAAAAGCGTAGTCATATGGTCGCGGGTCAGCTGGCATGCTTCCAGCATCGCCTCGCTCCAGTCGCGCTTCGCTACGTCGAGCCACATCGTGCCCGCCGCGTCAGACATATCGCTGGCGAAATCGCCCGTCATGCGAAAACGCAGATAATCTTTTGGCAGCAGCACCTTTGCAACCTGCCGGAAAACCTCCGGTTCGTGGCGCTGCACCCACAGAAGTTTAGGCGCCGTGAAGCCGGGCATCATCAGGTTGCCGGTAATATCACGCGAGTTCGGTACGCTCGCCTCAAGGATGGCGCACTCTTGCGCGCAGCGGCCGTCGTTCCACAGGATAGCCGGGCGCAGCACGCGATGCTGGTCGTCCAGCAGCGTTGCGCCGTGCATTTGCCCAGCGATGCCCAGCGCCTTTACGTCCCGCAGGCCGTGCTGCTCGCCTAACGCTTTCATTGCGCGGTCCGTCGCCTGCCACCATTGCTCAGGGTCTTGTTCTGACCAAAGCGGATGCGGGCGCGAAACCTGCAGCTTTTCTGCCTGCGTGGCTAACACCTCACCCTGCTCGCTTAACAAAATGACCTTAACGCCAGATGTGCCAAGATCGATCCCGATGTACATAGCGTGGATTCCTTAACTGAAAATGCCCGGTGGCGCTGCGCTAACCGGGCCTACATGCTGTTATTTATCGAACAGGTAGTGGTTGACCAGGTTCTCCAGCAGTTCCTGATGCCCGCTCTGGTGCTGCGGCGCAAGCTGATGCTGTTCAGCGTACTTCGCGATCTCGGCAAGGGATAACTGGCCTTTCAAAATTTGCTGGCCCAGCTCACTGTTCCAGCCGCCGTAGCGCTTCGCAACGCGCTTATCCAGCTCGCCGTCTTCAATCATACGGGCAGCCACCTTCAGCGCCAGCGCCATGGTATCCATTGCGCCAATGTGGCCGTAGAACAGATCGTATTTATCGGTGCTCTGGCGACGCACTTTGGCATCAAAGTTAAGCCCGCCGGTGGTAAAGCCGCCCGCTTTGATGATTTCGTACATCACCAGCGCGTTCTCTTCCACGCTGTTCGGGAACTGGTCGGTATCCCAGCCCAGCTGCGGGTCACCGCGGTTTGCGTCAACCGAACCGAAGATCCCTAACGCGATAGCAGAGGCGATTTCATGGTGGAACGAGTGGCCCGCCAGCGTCGCATGGTTAGCCTCAATGTTCACCTTGATCTCTTTTTCCAGGCCAAACTGCTTCAGGAAGCCGTAAACGGTCGCCACGTCATAGTCATATTGATGTTTGGTTGGCTCCTGCGGCTTCGGTTCAATCAGCAATGTGCCGCGGAAGCCGATTTTGTGCTTATGGTCGACCACCATCTGCATAAAGCGGCCAATCTGCTCGCGCTCCTGGCGCAGGTCGGTGTTCAGCAGGGTTTCATACCCTTCACGGCCGCCCCACAGGACATAGTTTTCGCCGCCCAGCTGGTGCGTTGCGTTCATCGCCGTCACCACCTGCGTGGCCGCCCAGCTGAACACTTCCGGGTCCGGATTGGTTGCCGCCCCTGCGCCATAGCGCGGGTTGGTAAAACAGTTTGCAGTCCCCCACAGCAGCTTCACGCCGCTTTCCTGCTGTTTTGCCGCCAGCACGTCCACCATCTGGGCAAAGTTATTCAGGTACTCTTTCAGCGATGCGCCTTCCGGTGAGACATCCACATCGTGGAAGCAGTAGTACGGCACGTTCAGCTTGTGGAAAAATTCAAACGCCACATCCGCTTTCCGCTTCGCCAGCTCAATGGCCTCACCCGGCTGCTGCCACGGACGATCGAAAGCGCCAACACCGAACATATCCGCACCGTTCCAGCAGAAGGTATGCCAGTAACAGGCGGCGAAGCGCAGATGGTCTTCCATGCGTTTACCCAGCACCCGCTCATCCGGGTTGTAATGACGGAAGGCTAAGGGATTGGTCGTTTTCGGGCCTTCATAACGAACGCGATCGAGTTGGTCGAAATAAGCTTGCATATTGAGCTCCATAATCAAGAGATGCGGCGGGTAGTCGATACTGGAGTAATAGTGAATAGACATTCCAGCTTGCTCAATTACGTTATTTCACACTGCTATTGAGAGAATGCACAACTGTGCGCTGGCTCGCAAAATAATGTGCGAGAAAACTTTTTCTCGGGGCTTATTCCAGAATCAAATGTAATTAGTACATTACGCATTTTAAAATCCGATCGCGGTCATAAATTGAGAAATAAACCAAATATCGTAACGAGAAGATAAAAATCTGTAATTGCCAGCGGGCCTTTCCACGTTAAAAATTTGCTGCGTCTCAGCAGTAAATGTTTCTTTTATCTCAGCAACACATCCCCCTACAAAAAGGCACAATAATTATGAAGATAAAGAACTTAACCCTTACGCTCTGCACGACTCTCCTGCTTGCAAGCTTTGCCGGTCACGCTAAAGAGGTCAAAATCGGCATGGCGATTGACGACCTTCGCCTGGAACGCTGGCAAAAAGATCGCGATATTTTTGTTAAAAAAGCGGAATCCCTTGGCGCCCAGGTCTTTGTACAGTCAGCGAACGGCAACGAAGAAACGCAAATGTCGCAAATTGAAAATATGATCAACCGCGGCGTCGACGTGCTGGTCATTATCCCTTACAACGGCCAGGTGCTCAGTAACGTTGTAAAAGAAGCCAAACAGGAAGGAATAAAAGTTCTGGCTTACGATCGCATGATTAATAATGCCGATATCGATTTTTATATTTCCTTTGATAATGAAAAAGTCGGTGAGCTTCAGGCTAAAAGCCTGATCGACAAGGTTCCTCAGGGAAATTATTTCCTGATGGGCGGCTCCCCGGTGGATAACAACGCTAAATTGTTCCGTGAAGGCCAGATGAAAGTGCTTAAGCCGTATATCGACGACGGAAAAATTAAGGTGGTCGGCGATCAGTGGGCAGACGGCTGGCTGCCGGAAAATGCGCTGAAAATTATGGAAAACGCGCTGACCGCCAACAATAACAAAATCGATGCCGTCGTGGCCTCTAACGATGCGACAGCTGGCGGTGCCATTCAGGCGCTCAGCGCACAAGGCCTTGCGGGGAAAGTGGCGATATCAGGTCAGGATGCCGACCTCGCGGGCGTGAAGCGCATTATCGCAGGCACGCAGACCATGACGGTGTATAAGCCGATTACCGAGCTTGCCAATACGGCTGCGGAAATCGCCGTCGAGCTGGGAAATGGCCAGCAGCCTAAAGCGGATTCCACCCTTAATAACGGCCTGAAGGACGTTCCGGCTCGCCTGCTTACCCCGATTGAAGTCAATAAAGAGAACATTGACGCCACCGTGATTAAAGACGGTTTCCATAAAAAGAGTGAACTGTAATCCAGCGCCGCCCCTGCAGAGCGGGGGCGCATCGACCAGCCCGGTATTTTCCTTCGGTCACGTGGAGCAGTTATGCCTTATTTACTTGAAATGAAAAGTATCACCAAAGCCTTTGGCGCGGTGAAAGCCGTCGATAACGTGAGCCTGCGCCTGAACCCCGGCGAAGTGGTATCGTTATGCGGTGAAAATGGTTCCGGTAAATCGACGCTGATGAAGGTGCTGTGCGGCATTTACCCTTACGGCAGCTATGACGGTGAAATCGTTTTTGCTGGCGAAGTGATTCAGGCTTCGCACATCCGCGATACCGAACGCAAAGGTATCGCCATTATTCACCAGGAGCTGGCGCTGGTGAAACACCTCACCGTTCTGGAGAATATTTTCCTCGGTGCTGAAATTTCACGCCACGGCGTGCTCGATTACGACACCATGACGCTGCGCTGCGAAAAGCTGCTGGCGCAGGTCAGCCTTGCTATTTCCCCCGACACCCGCGTGGGCGATCTCGGCCTCGGCCAGCAGCAGCTGGTTGAAATCGCTAAAGCGCTAAATAAACAGGTGCGTCTGCTGATCCTCGATGAGCCGACCGCCTCGCTCACCGAGCAGGAAACCGCCGTTCTGCTTAACATCATCCGCGATCTGCAAAACCACGGTATCGCCTGCATCTATATTTCGCACAAGCTTAACGAAGTGAAGGCCATATCTGACACCATCTGCGTGATCCGCGACGGGCAGCACATCGGCACGCGCGAAGCCGCGGGCATGAGCGAAGATGACATCATCACCATGATGGTCGGACGCGAGCTGACCGCGCTTTATCCGAACGAACCACACGCAGTGGGCGAAGAGGTGCTGCGCGTAGAAAACCTGACCGCGTGGCATCCGGTTAATCGCCATATTAAACGCGTCAATAACGTCTCTTTCTCACTTCATCGCGGCGAGATCCTTGGCATCGCAGGCCTGGTCGGTGCCGGACGTACCGAAGCCGTACAGTGCCTGTTCGGCGTCTGGCCGGGACGCTGGGAAGGCACCGTTTATATCGACGGTCAGCCGGTAAAAATCAGCAACTGCCAGCAGGCCATTGCGCACGGTCTTGCCATGGTACCGGAGGACAGAAAAAAAGACGGCATCGTGCCCGTCATGGCGGTGGGCAAGAACGTTACGCTGGCCGCGCTTAATCAGTTCACCGGCAGGCTGAGCAGCCTGGACGATGCGGCCGAGCAGCGGTGCATCCTGGATTCACTCGCACGACTGAAGGTGAAAACCTCTTCTCCGGAGCTGGCCATCGGACGTCTGAGCGGCGGCAATCAGCAGAAGGCCATTCTGGCGCGCTGCCTGCTTTTAAATCCACGTATTCTGATTCTGGATGAGCCGACGCGCGGAATTGATATCGGCGCGAAATACGAAATCTACAAGCTGATTAACCAGCTTGTGCAGCAGGGGATTGCCGTCATTGTTATCTCGTCTGAATTACCCGAAGTGCTGGGCCTGAGCGACCGTATTTTGGTCATGCACGAAGGCAAGCTAAAAGCCAACCTGACCAACCAGGGCCTGACCCAGGAAAAGGTCATGGAAGCCGCATTAAGGAGCGAACGCCATGTCGAAAAGCAACCCGTCTGATATCAAAGCCGCTGTCCCGACGCCCGGCGCGTTTTCGGGACTTAAAGCGCTAAACCTGCAGGTTTTCGTGATGATTGCCGCCATCATCGTCATCATGCTGTTTTTCACCTGGATGACGGACGGCTCGTATCTGAGCGCCCGCAACGTCTCTAACCTGCTGCGCCAGACCGCGATCACCGGCATTCTGGCCGTGGGGATGGTTTTCGTCATTATCTCTGCGGAGATTGACCTCTCGGTGGGGTCGATGATGGGCCTGCTCGGCGGCGTGGCCGCGATATTCGACGTATGGCTTGGCTGGCCGCTGCCTCTGACCATTGCCGTTACGCTGGTCCTTGGATTGCTGCTCGGCGCGTGGAACGGCTGGTGGGTAGCCTATCGCAAGGTGCCGTCGTTCATCGTCACCCTGGCGGGAATGCTGGCGTTTCGCGGCATATTAATCGGGATTACCAACGGCACCACGGTTTCCCCCACCAGCGCCGCCATGTCGCAGATTGGGCAGAGCTATCTCTCTGACGGCGTTGGCTTTACGCTCGGGGTTATCGGGCTGATGGCCTTCGTTGCGTGGCAGTGGCGCGGGCGCATGCGCCGACAGGCGCTGGGCTTAGCGTCTTCGGCATCAACCTCCGCCGTTGGCCGCCAGGCGCTCACCGCCGTTATCGTGCTGGGCGCCATCTGGCTGCTGAACGACTATCGCGGCGTGCCGACGCCGGTGCTGCTGCTCGCGCTCCTGCTGCTGGGCGGCATGTTTATGGCCACGCGCACGGCCTTTGGGCGCCGTATTTACGCCATCGGCGGCAATATCGAAGCCGCTCGGCTGTCAGGCATCAACGTGGAACGCACCAAGCTGGCGGTCTTTGCCATCAACGGCCTGATGGTTGCCATCGCGGGGCTGATCCTCAGCTCGCGCCTGGGGGCGGGTTCACCGTCTGCGGGTAACATTGCGGAACTGGATGCTATCGCGGCGTGTGTGATCGGTGGAACCAGCCTCGCAGGCGGCGTGGGCAGCGTGGCTGGTGCGGTGATGGGCGCATTTATTATGGCGTCGCTGGATAACGGAATGAGTATGATGGACGTCCCGACGTTTTGGCAGTATATCGTCAAGGGAGCCATTCTGCTGCTCGCCGTGTGGATGGATTCTGCGACCAAGCGACGGGCGTGAACACAACCTCCTCTTATTTGGGAAACAGGCCATGTTTGAAAAGCGTCACCGCATAACGTTGTTATTCAATGCCAACAAAGCCTATGACCGTCAGGTTGTGGAGGGCGTTGGGGAATATTTGCAGGCGTCGCAATCCGAGTGGGATATCTTTATTGAAGAAGATTTCCGCATGCGTCTTGAGAACATAAAAGACTGGCTGGGCGACGGGGTCATTGCGGACTATGACGACCCCGTTATTGAGCAACTGCTGAAGGATGTCGACGTCCCTATCGTGGGCGTTGGCGGCTCTTACCACGCTCCCGAGAACTACCCGCCCGTTCACTACATCGCCACCGACAATCATGCGCTGGTCGAGAGCGCCTTTTTGCACTTAAAAGAGAAAGGCGTGCATCGCTTTGCGTTTTACGGCCTGCCGGCGTCGAGCGGCAAGCGCTGGGCGGTAGAGCGCGAACATGCGTTTTGCCAGATCGTCGCGCAGGAGAAGTACCGCGGCGTGGTGTATCAGGGGCTGGAGACGGCGCCCGAAAACTGGCAGCACGCGCAAAACCGGCTGGCGGACTGGCTGCAAACGCTGCCGCCGCAAACCGGGATTATCGCCGTCACCGACGCCAGGGCGCGCCACGTGCTGCAGGTCTGCGAACATCTGCATATCCCGGTTCCGGAAAAACTCTGCGTGATCGGCATTGATAACGAAGAGCTCACGCGCTATCTGTCGCGCGTCGCGCTCTCTTCCGTGGCGCAGGGCACGCGCCAGATGGGCTACCAGGCCGCCAAGCTGCTTCACAGACTGTTAGATAACGAGGCATTACCGCTTCAGCGCCTGCTGGTTCCGCCCGTTCGCGTGGTGGAGCGACGCTCTACGGACTACCGCTCGTTAAGCGACCCGGCGGTAATTCAGGCTATGCACTACATTCGCAACAATGCCTGCAAGGGCATTAAGGTCGATCAGGTGCTGGATTCGGTAGGCATTTCACGCTCCAATCTTGAGAAGCGCTTTAAGGAAGAGGTGGGCGAAACTATTCACGCGGTCATTCACGCTGAAAAGCTGGAGAAAGCGCGGAGCCTGTTAATTTCTACGTCGCTCTCAATTAATGAAATTTCACAGATGTGCGGCTACCCCTCGCTGCAATACTTTTACTCGGTATTCAGGAAAGAGTACGACACTACGCCAAAAGAGTATCGGGAACGTCACAGTGAAGTATTGATTTAGAAAAGAAAACGCCTTCCATGAGGAAGGCGTTTTTTTATTTGAACTACATGTGCGCGGCAATTAAGCGCTGGTTATCCTGGTACATCGCAAACAAATAGTTGTTATAGCGTTGTCCCTGCGTGGAATACCCTTTCAGCTTGTGAATCATGGTGCTTGCAGTAACTTCCTGATCCGCTTTACGCAGCTGCGCGCGCGACTTGCGGAAAGAAGAGTAGGCTGGGTGCGTATTCAGATTAACCACATAGGCGTTAACTGAATCCTTCACCGATTCAAACTGGGAATAGCCTTTCACTTTACCTGGCGCATTGGTACAACGGCCTTTCATGCACTTCATGCCGAAAAGGTTGTTGTTGTTTCGCGCAAGCTTAGAGGTTCCCCAGCCGCTTTCTGCGGCTGCCATCGTGGCGACCATGCTGCCGGGAATAATATCCACGCGTTCAAGCAGCGAGTTCCACGGCACACGGCGGGTGTTACCGTTCCAGCTCACCTTATAGCGTTTGGCGATATTCTGCAGACGCTTACGTTCGGACGGCGACCAGCGGCTATCGTACTGCTTGGAAATTAGCCAGTTACGATCTGCCGTAATCGCAGCATTTTGACTTGTTATATAAGGCATTACCGTCCGGAGAAACGCTTTTTTTCGTGGTGTCCCGGAAGGGTATTTTCGCAAATCAGGAAGTGAACTACTCTTTGCACTATTGCGAGAATACTCTTGTTTACTGCTAACCTTACTTTTACTCGTCGTCTTTATGACGTGGGCTTTCTTACTCGTTGTATCCGTGTGCGTCTTCGCAAGCACCCCACCCGAAAATGCAAGGGTGAGTAACATGAGTATCGAAGCCCCATATCGTCGAATGGGAGTCGATATCATTAGGTCTCCTGGCTGGATTTATTCATTCCAACACCTTATTTTTTTCTCGAAATTGAGAGCGGAATCTCAAATCATACCAAAAATAGACTGCAAGAGCACGTTTAGAAATAGTCCAAATCCGAAACCATGTCATCTCAAACGTGCTCATTAAAACGCCAAATCTAAAAAATTGTGTGCGATATCGCAGATAACGCTCTGGATTTGCGCGGGATCACTCATCCTTTGATGTCCTCCCGCCCGAACGCGTCAGAGGAGGATTTTTTCATTTGCAGCGGGTGCCACACTGGTTAAAAATCCCGCGACAGGAAAATGGAATGAAACGCTCCACTTTGGCACTTATGCTCTTACCCGCAATGGCGCATGCCGGCTGGTCGTCGGCGGACTTTACTGCTTTCAAAAAAGACAGTGCTGGCATTTTCACCAGTACGGCAGCGCTGACGAAGGGTACCCGCCCTCTGACCCTGCGTTTTGACAACGCGTGCTGGCAGCCGGCCGATGCGATAAAACTCAACGAGATGCTGTCGCTCAAACCCTGTGAAGGTACGCCGCCGCAGTGGCGTCTGTTCCGCGACGGAGATTATCAGATGCGCATCGATACGCGCTCCGGCACGCCAACGCTCATGCTTACGGTGCAAAGCGCGGCTGAAAAACCCGTTGCGGGCGCGGTGCGCCAGTGCCCTAAATGGGACGGCAAGCCGCTGACCATTGATGTGAGCAATACGTTCCCGGAAGGCTCCGCGGTGCGGGATTTCTACAGTAAACAGATCGCCATGGTACAAAAGGGCAAAATTACCCTCCAGCCCGCGGCCAACAGCAACGGCCTGCTGCTGCTCGAGCGCGCCGAAACTGACAAACCCGCCCCCTTTAGCTGGCAAAACGCCACCGTCTACTTCGTGCTTACCGACCGCTTCGTTAACGGCGATCCGACGAATGACAACAGCTATGGCCGCCACAAAGACGGGATGCAGGAGATTGGCACCTTCCACGGCGGCGATCTCAAGGGGCTCACCAGCAGGCTCGATTATCTGGAAAAATTGGGCGTTAACGCGCTCTGGATAAGCTCTCCGCTGGAGCAGATCCACGGCTGGGTCGGCGGCGGAACGAAAGGCGATTTCCCCCACTACGCCTACCACGGCTACTACACGCAGGACTGGACGAAACTGGATGCCAACATGGGCACCGAAGACGATTTACGCCAGCTTGTCGACGAAGCGCACAGGCGCGGCATCCGCGTATTATTCGACATCGTGATGAACCACGCGGGCTACGCCACGCTGGCCGATATGCAGGAATACCAGTTTGGCGCCCTCTACCTGCAGGGCGATGAGCTGAAAAAAACGCTGGGTGAACGCTGGACGGACTGGAAGCCGGGCGCGGGGCAAAGCTGGCACAGCTTTAATGACTACATCAACTTTAGCGATAAAGCGGCGTGGGAAAAATGGTGGGGGAAAAAGTGGATACGCACCGATATCGGCGATTACGACACCCCGGGCTTTGATGATTTGACCATGTCGCTGGCGTTCCTCCCTGACCTGAAAACGGAATCGACGATGCCTTCCGGCCTGCCGAACTTTTATCAGCATAAGCCCGACACGCAGGCGAAAGCGATACCGGGATATACGCCGCGCGACTATCTGACCCACTGGCTTAGCCAGTGGGTGCGGGATTACGGTATCGACGGTTTCCGCGTCGACACCGCCAAACACGTGGAGCTTGACGCGTGGCAGCAGCTGAAGGATCAGGCAAGCCAGGCGCTGGCGGCGTGGAAAGCGTCTAACCCGGATAAAAAGCTCGACAACGCGCCGTTCTGGATGACCGGCGAGTCCTGGGGCCACGGCGTCATGCAGAGCGATTATTATCGCCACGGCTTTGACGCGATGATCAACTTTGATTATCAGGAGCAGGCGGCAAAAGCGGTGGATTGCCTGGCCGATATCGACCCGACGTGGCAGCAAATGGCGGAAAAGTTGCAGAGCTTTAACGTGCTGAGCTACCTCTCCTCGCACGACACGCGCCTGTTCCGCGAGGGCGGCCAGCGCGCCGCTGAGCTACTCCTGCTGACGCCGGGCAGCGTGCAGATCTATTACGGTGATGAATCAGCGCGTCCGTTTGGCCCAACCGGCTCTGACCCGCTTCAGGGAACCCGTTCAGACATGAACTGGGAGGAGATCGCGGGTAATCAGGCCGCGACCGTCGCGCACTGGCAGATTTTAGGCCAGTTCCGCGCCCGCCATCCGGCGATAGGCGAAGGCTCGCAAAAAACGCTGGCGCTGAAGCAAGGATACGGCTTTGTGCGCGAGCACAACGGCGATAAAGCCATGGTGGTGTGGGCGGGGAATTTCTAATTCTGTCCCCTCACCCCGCCCTCTCCCCAAAGGGGCGAGGGCGAAAAGACGGCTCCTGGCGATCCCCTCTCCCCTCCGGGGAGAGGGTTAGGGTGAGGGGCAAACTTCACCAGAACGATTCACTGAATAAATCAAAATCGACCACATAAAAATACAAATCCGACCACACCCGCCGATTTGCACCCTCACGGTGCTAGCGTTATGGTTACCCACTCTCAAAATAAGCACATTAGATCACCTGCTATGACGTTTTCACTTTTCGGCGACAAATTCACCCGCCATTCAGGCATTACCCGCCTGATGGAAGATCTTAACGACGGGCTGCGTACACCGGGCGCCATCATGCTCGGCGGCGGAAATCCGGCTCAAATCCCGGAGATGAATACCTATTTCCAGACGCTGCTGGCACAAATGCTGGAAAGCGGCAAAGCCACCGATGCGCTTTGCAATTACGATGGCCCTCAGGGTAAGACCGAGCTGCTGAAACTGCTCGCCGACATGCTGCGCGAAGAGCAGGGATGGGATATCGGACCACAGAATATTGCACTGACGAACGGCAGCCAGAGCGCCTTTTTCTACTTATTCAACCTCTTTGCAGGACGCCGCGCAGACGGCACCACGCGAAAAGTCCTGTTCCCGCTGGCGCCGGAATACATCGGCTATGCGGATTCCGGCCTCGAAGAGGATCTGTTTGTTTCAGCTCGACCAAACATTGAGCTGCTGCCGGAAGGCCAGTTCAAGTATCACGTGGATTTTGAGCATCTACATATCGGCGAAGAGACGGGCATGATCTGCGTTTCGCGCCCCACCAACCCAACCGGTAACGTGATTACCGACGACGAGCTGATGAAGCTGGACGCGCTGGCAAACCAGCACGGCATCCCGCTGGTCATCGATAACGCCTATGGCGTGCCGTTCCCGGGAATTATCTTCAGCGAAGCGCGCCCCCTGTGGAACCCAAACATCGTGCTGTGCATGAGCCTCTCCAAGCTTGGCCTACCGGGCAGCCGCTGCGGGATCATCATTGCCAATGAAAAAATCATCACCGCTATTACCAACATGAACGGCATCATCAGCCTTTCCCCCGGCGGGATTGGCCCGGCGATGATGTGCGAGATGATTAAGCGCAACGACCTGCTGCGCCTGTCTAACGAGGTGATTAAGCCGTTCTACTACCAGCGCGTGCAGGAAACGATTGCTACCCTTCGCCGCTATTTGCCTGAAGAACGCTGCCTGATCCACAAACCGGAAGGAGCGATTTTCCTCTGGCTGTGGTTTAAGGATCTGCCGATCACCACCGAGCTGCTTTACCAGCGCCTGAAAAAACGCGGCGTGCTGATGGTGCCAGGCGATTACTTCTTCCCTGGCCTGGATAAACCGTGGCCGCATACGCACCAGTGCATGCGCATGAACTACGTGCCCGATCCGGATAAAATCGACGCGGGCGTGAAGATCCTGGCCGAAGAGATTGAAAAAGCGTGGCGTGAAGGCGGGCAATAACGGTTAAGCCAGGTTTCGCAGCCGTTCCGTGCGAAGTCTGGCAGGATCAATACAGCTTAGCGCGCGTGTCGGACACGCCTCTACGCAGGCGGGTCCGCCCTCGCGATGGGCGCACAAATCGCACTTCAGCGCCCGAGCGCGGTTGTCTACCCGGCGAACCTGCATCGCGCCAAACGGGCACGCCACCACGCAGCTTTTGCATCCGATACAGCGCGCCTGTTCCACCAGCCAGGCCCCGGCATGGCGGTGAATAGCCCGCGTCGGGCAAACGTTCGCGCACGGTGCGTCTTCACACTGATGACAGCCCACCGCCGTGGTATACGTATCGCCTTTAACGACCCGAATGCGGGAAGAAAGCGCCCCTGTAAAGGCGGGAGCGCCCTCCTGCATATCCTGATGTGCCACCGAGCAGGCGACTTCGCAGGTACGACAGCCGATGCATTTCGCCGCATCTGCCATGATAAATCGGTTCATCCCTTCCCTCCTCATTCAGACCGTTAGGTAAGCTTGCCAGATGAGCGCGCGTCGCTGCCATGATCGAAACGGCAGAAGAAGAAATAAACCTTAAGCGTGGCGCTTTTTTTAAAAACGCCAGCTCACTCCCGTCAGCAGCGCAAAGCTGTCGTCACGGTCAATCATCGGGCTGTTCTTCACGTCAGCAGGCAGCACGCTGTAGACCGCGCTGGCCGTCAGGAAAAGGCTCTGCGTAAGCTGGTACCTTGCGGTAAGGCCAACGTACGGGCTCCAGCCGTCGCCGGCAGAGTATTGATTCAGACCGCTGCGGCGAGATTCACTGCCCGACACGCCGTAGTAGTAATCGTTATAGCTGGCGTCACTGTAGAAAACCCCGGCGGAGGGGATCAGCGTCAGGCGCTCCATGCGGACGGGATGGAAATAAGACACCTCACCAACCAGGCCGCCGCTCTCGTCCATCACATCGCCGGAAACGGCCACCTTCAGGCTTCCCCAGCGCTCATGGCGGGAGTAAGCGCCGCCCAAAAATGCGGAGGCCTTGCGCTCATCCAGCCGTTTCATCCGGGCGTCATCGTTATCATCCGGATCAAAGTGCAGCGGCATCCAGGAGGCGGTAAGGCTGATTTCGTTCTTATTGTCTTTCCACAAGATCCAGCCGCCCGTTGCCTGACGGATATAGAAGCTATCGCCTTCATAGCTTATTAATGGCACCGCCGTGGTATTTTTGTTATAGCCTTTGTAAGGAGACTCATTAAATACCGCCCCCGCACCCAGTGAAAATTCACCGGCCATTGCGGATGATGATGCAAATAACGCGGCAGCAATAAGCAAATTCTTTTTGATAATCATTCCATGCGATCCATTTAAACGCCAAGCGAGCGAGGCGAATAATAATGGTTACAAAATTATCAATGCAATGCCGCTATTTATATAATATTATATATAAAATCATATAGATGGGTTCTGATGATGAATAAGCTACAGTTAAAACCCCGTGAGCTAAAAATCATTTCCGTGATCGCCGCCACGCACAGCATCGGTGATGCCGCCGCATTTCTGGGAATGGCGCAGGCTAACGTCAGTAAATACCTGTCTGATTTTGAAACGCGTATCGGTCTAAAGGTTTTTGAGCGCACTACCCGGCATCTGGCGCTAACCCAGTTTGGCGAAGCATTACTCCCTTACGTTAATGCCGCACTTGATAAAAATAGCCTGCTCATTAATTTCATCGCAGATTATAAACATGAAAAACGCGGTAAAGTGACGATTTACGCCCCTACGGGGATCGTGAACTATCTTGCACGCCAGGTGATTCACCAGATTGAAGAAATCGGTGATATTCGCATTTCGTTAAAAACGTCCAATCTGGGGCGTAATGAGTTTTCTGAAGGCGTCCCATTTCCCGATGACTGCGATATATTAATTACCTACGCCCAGCCTAAAGACGAAAGTTTAGTTGCCAGCGTTTTAGCAAAATATTCCATCACGGCATTTGCGACAGCAGAATATTTAGAAAAGCATCCTATCAACGGCCCTGAAGAGTTAATTAACCATTCGTGTATCTTAATTGACTCAATGCTGGTGGATGATGCCAATATCTGGCGTTTTCACGATCGTGAAAGCGGAGAAATACATGATTACAGAGTGACCGGTAACTATATTTGCGACAACACCCAATCCGCGCTTGAACTGGCGAGAAATCATCTCGGTATCGTTTTTGCGCCAAAAGAAAGCCTGAAAAATGAGATTATAAGCGGCATGCTTATACCCTGCTTCCCGCATCAGGATGAGTGGTGGCTGGATCTCACGGCCATTTTTCGTAAACGCGAATACCAGCCCTGGCGCGTGCAGTACGTCCTTGACGGCATACTAAACTGCCTGCGCCAGCAGATAGCTCAGGCCGCACTCGGACGGCCCGAGCAGGAGAATTAAAACAGCCCCAGCGGTTTATCGGAATAGCTAACCAGCAGACATTTCGTTTGCTGGTAGTGTTCCAGCATCATCTTGTGCGTCTCTCGACCAATGCCTGACTGCTTATAACCACCAAACGCCGCGTGCGCCGGATAAGCGTGATAGCAGTTGGTCCATACGCGCCCGGCCTGGATGCCCCGCCCCATCTTATAGGCCTGGTTCCCGTTGCGGCTCCAAACGCCCGCCCCCAGGCCATACTGCGTATCGTTGGCAATCTCCAGCGCCTCGTCCATGGTTTTGAAGGTTGTGACGGCCAAAACCGGGCCGAAAATTTCCTCCTGGAAGACGCGCATTGAGTTTTGCCCGTACAAAATCGTTGGCTCCAGGTAGTATCCCTCCTGAAGATCGCCGCCCAGCACCTTCCGCCGCCCGCCGGTCAGCACGTCTGCGCCTTCCTTTTTGCCGATATCAATGTAGTTGAGGATGGTTTCTAGCTGTCCGTGCGAAACCTGCGCACCCATCTGCGTCACGCCGTCGAGCGGGTTGCCGCTGCGTATCGACTCAACCCGCCGAATTGCCCGCTCCATAAAGCGCTCATAAATGGATTCCTGAACCAGCGCGCGGCTAGGGCAGGTGCAGACTTCGCCCTGGTTAAAGGCAAACAGCGCAAACCCTTCCAGCGCTTTATCAAAGAAGGCATCTTCCTCATCCATCACGTCGGCAAAGAAGATATTCGGCGACTTCCCGCCCAGCTCCAGCGTGACGGGAATAATATTCTGCGTCGCATACTGCATGATCTGCTGGCCCACTTCCGTCGAGCCGGTAAACGCGATCTTGGCGATGCGCTTTGACGTCGCCAGATATTCTCCGATCTCGCCTCCCGCGCCGTTGACCACATTAATCACCCCCGGCGGGAGCAAGTCGCCAATGACCTCCATCAGCAGCAGCACCGACAGCGGCGTCAGCCGGGCGGGCTTCAGGACAACGCAGTTCCCGGCCGCCAGTGCGGGCGCCATTTTCCAGCTCGCCATCAGAAGCGGGAAATTCCACGGGATAATTTGCGCCACAACCCCGAGCGGCTCGTGAAAGTGATAGGCCACCGTTTCGCTATCCACCTCGCTGATCCCGCCCTCCTGCGCGCGAATGCAGGAGGCAAAATAGCGGAAGTGATCAATCGCCAGCGGGACATCCGCGGCCATCGTTTCCCGAATAGGCTTGCCGTTGTCCCACGTTTCCGCGGTCGCAAGAAGCTCCAGGTTTTGCTCCATCCGATCGGCAATTTTAAGCAGGATAGCGGCTCTGTCCTGAACGGAGGTGTGCGCCCACTTCTCTTTAACGCCGTGCGCCGCATCCAGCGCCAAATCGATATCACGCCTGCCCGAGCTGGCTATCTCGCACAGCGGCTGGCCGGTAACGGGCGTCAGGTTTGAATAGTATTCACCGTCAACGGGAGCTACCCAGCTGCCGCCGATAAAGTTGTCATAACGGGGTTTCAGCTTAAGCGGAAAGCCATATTCACCTGGCTGAATGCGCGATGAGGGAGGATTGTTGGTCATGACCGTCTCCATGCTGTGGGGATATAACAAGGGTAGTCACGGCTGGCTGTTTTCTCGCCAGCTAAAAACAGGTTTACGAGCTATATCACGGATTGCCGTTGTTTAACCCTCATGAAGCGAGCGGGGCATCACGCCCCGCCTCTTCACTGCCTGCCTTAGGGAAACAGCCGCGCGTCGCGAAGGATATGGTCATTGCCGCGACGGCGCGTAAAGCCGATGCGGTTAAAATATTCCAGGATCTGAATCGCCAGCTTTCGCCCCACGTTGAGCCGGTCGCGGAAGTCCGCCGCGCAGGTTGAACCACGCTCCCGATCCAGCTCGCGGATCAGGTTTGCAAACGCCACGATGCGATCGTTGCGGTAATAACGATCCTTCACGATCGCCACAATCAGCCCCTGCTGCGCCGCGTGCCGCAGCACCTGCCGCATTATCTGCTCGTCGGCGTGGATTTCGCGCGCCAGGTCGCGAACCCACCACGGCTCGTCGCCAAACAGCGGCGCCGCCTGTTGCCAGATAGCCTCCTGTTCGGCCGTGAAGCCGGCTTTGTGCTCCGGCAGGTGCAGCCAGCCGTGGTGGCTGCTAATCACGCCGCTCTCGCGCATGTTTTCAATCAGCAGCAGCACCAGCGCCTCGTCTTCCATAGGTAGCGCCATGCGCCGCAGGCGCTCGCGCCCCGGGCCTGGCTCATCCTGGTGCTGTTCGTGATAGGTGGCGAGCGTGCTGAGGATTTTGCGCTGCCAGCGCGCCGCGACGGGCGCACTCAGCAGGTTATACCCGGCCTGGATAAAGCCCGGCTCCTGCGTCAGCGCGCGCAGGCCTTCGCCGCTCAGCTGGCGCGCCCACGCGAAGTCGCCAAGGTTGACCGCGCCCCGCTCGAGGTGAACATTCAGCGCGGCTTTATCGTCCGCGGCCTGCGCGAGCGACGCCAGCCACTGGAGATACTCCGGCTTGCGCTTGCCGCGTCTCGGCGGGTTGAGCGCCACCACGCGGGCGCCAGCCAGCGTTTCCCGCGCGGAAATGTCGCGCAGCACCAGACGGTCGTTATCCGCAAGCCAGAGCGGGCTATCCAACACCAGCTCGGCAAGATCGTTTTCCAGCAGGGAGACGCGCCCGGTAATGCGGCTGGCCGCGTGGTGGATATGCAGCGGCTGCCATTGCGTCAGCGGGGTATGCGTTTGCAGGGAGACAATCACCCGCTCGGACGGCTCGGGCGGCTCGTCGGCCAGCAGCCAGTCGCCGCGGCTTAGCTGCTCTTTCTCCGCATCACCGGCGATGTTCAGGGCGATGCGCTGCCCCGCGTGGGCGTGTTCCGCGGGCTGGTTTTGCGCATGCAGGCCGCGCACGCGCATCGGCCTGTTGACGCCCGTCAGCCACAGCGTATCCCCCACCTTTACCTCACCGCTGAGGGCCGTCCCGGTGACCACAAGGCCCGCACCCTTAACGGTGAAGGCCCGATCGATAGCCAGGCGGAAGCGGTGCTGCCCGGCCGGCTCGCGGGCGGGTAGCTGCAGCAGGTGCTGGCGAAGCGCGTCGATGCCGCGGTCCTGCGTCGCCACGGTGACGAAAAGCGGCGCATCGGCAAAGCCAAATTCATGCAGGGTCATCTGCACCGCGCTGCGCACCTCTTCAATACGGGAATCATCCACGCGATCGGCTTTGGTCAGCGCCACCGTCAGCTGCGGATTTCCGGTCAGCTGGAGTATGGCAAGGTGTTCGCGCGTTTGTGCCATCACGCCGTCATCGCACGCCACCACCAGCAGCGCATGGTCAATGCCGCCCACGCCTGCCAGCATATTCGCGAGAAACTTTTCGTGACCCGGCACGTCGATAAAGCCCAGAACGCGGCCATCGGGCTGCGGCCAGTAGGCATAGCCCAAATCGATGGTCATGCCGCGTTTCTTCTCTTCCGGCAGGCGGTCGGCATTCACGCCCGTGAGCGCCTGCAATAGCGTCGTTTTTCCGTGGTCGACGTGACCGGCGGTGGCAATGATCATTTCAACAGCATCTCCAGAAACCGCTTTTCATCTTCAAGACAACGTAAGTCCAGCCACAGGCGGCCATCGTAAATACGGCCAATGACCGGCACCGTCAGCGCGCGCCAGCGGGCCGATAGCGCCTCAAGCTGGCTCCCGCGCCCGTCGCGCGGCGTAAACGTGAGCGCCGCGCTGGGCAGCCGATCGACGGGGAGTGAGCCACTGCCGATCTGCGACTGGCACGGCTCTAGGCGCACGTCAAAATCAGGGTAGAGGGGCGCAACCTGCGGCAGCAATAGCTCGCCCTGAGCGCGAATCGACGCCGCGTCGCGCGACAGCATACGCAGCGTTGGAAGGCGTTCAGCCAGCTTTTCCGGGTGCAGATAAAGCCGCAGCGTGGCTTCCAGCGCGGCGAGCGTCATTTTATCGGCGCGCAGCGCGCGCTTGAGCGGATGCTGCTGCAGCTGCGCAATCAGCGCGCGCTTGCCGACGATAATCCCCGCCTGCGGCCCGCCGAGGAGCTTGTCGCCGGAAAAACTCACCAGGCTCACGCCAGCGGCGATCATCTCCTGCGGCATCGGCTCTTTTGGCAGCCCGTACTGGCCTAAATCCACCAGCGAACCGCTGCCGAGATCGGCTATCACCGGCACGTCCAGCTCGCGTCCGATCGCGGCAAGCTCGGCCTCTTCAACCACTTTGGTGAAGCCTTCAATATGGTAATTGCTGGTATGTACCTTCATCAGCAGCGCGGTGTTTTCATTCACCGCCGCGCGATAATCTTTAGCGTGGGTGCGGTTCGTGGTGCCCACCTCGTGCAGGGTACATCCCGCCTGGCGCATCACGTCCGGAATGCGAAACGCTCCGCCGATCTCCACCAGCTCCCCGCGAGAAACAACGACCTCTTTACCGCTCGCCGTGGCGGCCAGCATCAGCAGCACGGCGGCGGCATTGTTGTTCACAATGCAGGCATCTTCCGCGCCGGTAAGCTGGCACAGGAGATCCGCCAGCGCGCGATCGCGGTGGCCGCGGCCCGCACCGTCAAGATCGTACTCCAGCGTAACCGGTGAACGCATGGCCTGCTCAACCGCCTCAACGGCTTCCTCAGCCTGCTGCGCGCGGCCCAGGTTGGTGTGCAGCACCGTACCGGTCAGGTTGATGACCGGGCGCAGCGCGCTTTGCGCATTCTCAACCAGCCTGTTCTCCACTTCCTGCCCCCACGCGCTGCACCAGTCGGGCAGCGCATTCTCCGCCTGAATATGCCGCCGGGCTTCGTCCTGAAGCAGGCGCAGCATCTCCACCGTCGCGGTATGGCCGAAACGCCCCAGCGCGCGGAGAATATCGGGCTGACGAAGCAGACGGTCAGTAGCAGGAATTTGGCTGTAGAGGGAATGATGAGTAGTCATGGAAACGCCCGGCGAGTAAATTTCACCCCCCTCCCGACGGGAGAGGGAGTTAGTATTGGGAGGGATTGTACAACCTCTCGCCGCGAAGTGTTATAACCCGAATCAAGCCTTTGGCGGTTCGGTGCGCGCAAAGCTCTCGCGCTGGAAGAGCGTTTCGGCAAGCTTCACCAGCAGCGGGCGCTCCACGCACCAGCCCGGAGAAACGCGGCGAAAATTGAGGTAGTCGATGGCGCAGGCAATCGCAATCGTCGCCAGATTTAGCTCATCGCTGCGAATTTTCCCCTGCTGTATCAGCTGCTCGCACATGTCCAGACTGCGGCTGATTTTTTCGCGCTGGCGCAGCAGCTCGGTTTCCGACTGCTGCGCGGCGGGCCTTGCCTGTTCGCGCACGGACGCAAGCGCGGCGTCCATAATGCCGTCGGCCAAGGCTTCGATCTGCTTCACGGCCAGCGCCGCTTTGGGCTCAGCGGGCACCATCGCCGGGGCGATGCCCAGCAGCTCGATGTACTCCGCAATAATCGGGGAATCAAACCAACACTCGCCATCGTCGGTGACCAGCGCAGGGACTTTTCCCAGCGGGTTATACCGCGCAACGCCGCTCTCCGCGCTGTAGGGCTGTTCATTCACAAACTCAAATTCGATCCCCTTCTCCAGCAGAAGAATCGAAATTTTACGCACGAAAGGGCTGGTATAGCTGCCGATGAGTTTCATTGCCTGCTCCAGGATGCCAACAAAGAGGTCAGTATGGATCATGCACAGAAAAATGGCAGGTAGCCGTATCGCATTCCCTGATTGCGGTAATGCGTTTGCCCGCGATCGCTCCCGGAAAGATCCGTATAAAAATATTTTGTGAAGATAGTCACAATACAGAAACAAACACCACACAATATAGTGTGATTGAAATCACAAAATACCCTCCATCACGCCTGTTTTTTGCGCAAAGATGATTTTTCATACGCCATATTTGTGATGGCGATCACTTCATTAACGTCCAGTCACCCTATATTTACGTGATTGAGATCACACAATTTTTCGCTGTCTGGACAGTTGAACGATTCAGTGCCAGATTTCACAGCATCAGAACAGGGCTCGGCTACCTCTGCCGCCGCACGTTAACAATAAACCTCGGGCCGCAGGCCTAAGCGTAAACAAAAGAAGGGGTGTTTTATGTCATCCGATTTCAAGATCAAAGTGCAAAGCTTTGGTCGCTTCCTCAGCAATATGGTGATGCCAAATATCGGCGCGTTTATCGCGTGGGGTATCATCACCGCGTTGTTCATTCCAACAGGGTGGTTGCCTAACGAAACGCTGGCGAAACTGGTTGGCCCAATGATTACCTATCTGCTGCCGCTGCTCATCGGTTATACCGGTGGTCGTCTGGTCGGCGGCGACCGCGGCGGCGTGGTCGGTGCAATCACCACCATGGGCGTGATCGTCGGTGCGGACATGCCGATGTTCCTCGGTGCGATGATTGCCGGCCCTCTGGGCGGCTGGGCAATTAAGAAGTTCGACGTTTGGGTTGACGGTAAGATCAAGTCCGGCTTCGAAATGCTGGTGAACAACTTCTCTGCGGGCATCATCGGGATGATCCTCGCGATTCTGGCGTTCCTCGGCATTGGCCCTGCGGTTGAAGTCCTGTCCAAAATTCTGGCGGCGGGCGTTAACTTCATGGTGGCACACGACATGCTGCCGCTGGCGTCTATCTTTGTTGAACCGGCGAAAATCCTGTTCCTCAATAACGCTATCAACCACGGCATCTTCTCGCCGCTGGGTATTCAGCAGTCACACGATCTCGGCAAGTCCATCTTCTTCCTGATTGAAGCGAACCCGGGTCCGGGTATGGGCGTACTGCTGGCGTACATGTTCTTCGGTCGCGGCAGCGCGAAGCAGTCTGCGGGCGGCGCGGCGATCATCCACTTCCTGGGCGGTATCCACGAAATTTACTTCCCTTACGTGCTGATGAACCCGCGTCTGATCCTGGCCGTTATCCTCGGCGGTATGACCGGCGTGTTCACCCTGAGCGTGCTGGGCGGCGGCCTGGTTTCTCCTGCGTCTCCGGGCTCCATCCTGGCGGTGCTGGCGATGACGCCGAAAGGCGCGTACTTCGCGAACATCGCGGCTATCTGTGCGGCAATGGCGGTCTCCTTCGTTGTTTCGGCCATCCTGCTGAAAACCAGCAAGGTGAAAGAAGACGACGACATTGAAGCGGCAACCCGCCGTATGCACGACATGAAAGCAGAGTCCAAAGGCGCGACTCCGCTGGCGGCTGGCGAAGTATCCAACGACCTGAGCCACGTACGTAAAATCATCGTTGCCTGCGACGCCGGTATGGGCTCCAGCGCAATGGGTGCAGGCGTGCTGCGTAAGAAAGTGCAGGACGCGGGCCTGACCAACATCTCCGTCACCAACAGCGCGATAAACAGCCTGCCGCCGGACGTTGACCTGGTGATTACCCACCGCGATCTGACCGAGCGCGCCATGCGTCAGGTACCTCAGGCGCAGCACATCTCGCTGACCAACTTCCTCGACAGCGGCCTGTACTCCAGCCTGACCGAGCGCCTGGTTGCCGCGCAGCGTCACGAAGACAATGAAGTAAAAGTGCGTACCAGCCTGCAGGACAGCTTTGACGAGAGCAATGCGCACCTGTTCAGACTCGGCGCGGAAAATATCTTCCTTGGCCGTACCGCCGCCACGAAAGAGGAAGCCATTCGCTTCGCGGGTGAGCAGCTGGTTGCAGGCGGCTACGTTCAGCCGGAATACGTTGAAGCAATGCTGGAACGTGAAAAACTGACGCCAACCTACCTCGGCGAATCCATTGCGGTTCCGCACGGTACGGTTGAAGCGAAAGACCGCGTGTTGAAAACCGGCGTCGTGTTCTGCCAGTATCCGCAGGGCGTTCGCTTCGGTGAAGAAGAAGACGATATTGCCCGCCTGGTGATTGGTATCGCCGCTCGCAACAACGAGCATATCCAGGTGATTACCAGCCTGACCAACGCCCTGGACGACGAGTCCGTTATTGAGCGTCTGGCCAACACCACCAGCGTGGAAGAAGTTCTGGCACTGCTTAACAAATAACAGCGCCTCTTCCCTCTCCCCCCGGGGAGAGGGCTAGGGTGAGGGGGAGAAAGCTCCTCACCCCAGCCCTCTCGGGTAAAAACATTGATGAAGGTTAATACTATGAAAGCATTACATTTTGGCGCAGGTAATATCGGTCGTGGCTTTATCGGCAAACTGCTGGCAGACGCGGGCATTACGCTGACGTTCGCCGACGTGAACCAGGTGGTGCTCGACGCCCTGAATGCCCGTCATAGCTATCAGGTTCACGTGGTGGGTGAAAACGAGCAGGTTGAAACCGTATCCGGCGTAAACGCCGTCAGCAGCATCGGCGATGACGTGGTCGACCTGATCGCAACCGTCGATCTGGTCACGACCGCCGTCGGTCCAGTAGTGCTTGAGCGCATCGCCCCTGCCGTGGCAAAAGGCCTGGCAAAGCGTAAAGCGCAGGGCAATGACGCCCCGCTGAACATTATCGCCTGCGAAAACATGGTACGCGGTACCACGCAGCTGAAAGGCCACGTGATGGCCGCCGTCGCGGACGAAGATAAAGCCTGGGTTGAAGAACACGTTGGGTTTGTGGATTCCGCCGTGGACCGCATCGTGCCGCCGTCCGAATCGGCGACCAACGACCCGTTGGAAGTGACCGTGGAAACCTTCAGCGAATGGATTGTCGACAAAACCCAGTTTAAAGGCGCGCTGCCGACCATTCCGGGAATGGAACTGACCGATAACCTGATGGCATTTGTCGAACGCAAACTCTTCACCCTGAACACCGGGCATGCTATAACCGCGTACCTCGGAAAATTAGCCGGTCATCAGACCATCCGTGACGCGATTCTCGATGAGAAAATCCGCGCTGTGGTAAAAGGGGCGATGGAAGAGAGCGGCGCGGTGCTGATCAAACGCTACGGTTTTGATGCTGACAAACATGCGGCATACATTCAGAAAATCCTCGGTCGTTTTGAAAATCCGTACCTGAAAGATGACGTTGAGCGCGTTGGCCGCCAGCCGCTGCGTAAGCTGAGCGCGGGCGATCGCCTGATTAAACCGCTGCTGGGCACGCTGGAATATGGCCTGCCGCATGCCAACCTGGTGAAAGGCATTGCCGCTGCGATGCACTACCGCAGCGAGCAGGACCCGCAGGCGCAAGAGCTGGCCCAGATGATTGGCGATGACGGTCCACAGGCTGCGCTGGCGCAGGTTTCCGGTCTTGACCCAAACAGTAACGTGGTTGTGGAGGCGGTTAAAGCATACAACGCCACCAAATGATGCAGAATGCGGCGCAGGAGATCCTGCGCCCTAATTACAGATTGTCAGATATGCAGGCAATAATGGAACAAACCCAGGCCTTTGAAAATCGTGTGCTTGAGCGTCTGAATGCTGGCAAAACCGTACGAAGCTTCCTGATTGCCGCCGTCGAGCTACTGACCGAGGCGGTGAACATCCTGGTGCTTCAGGTATTTCGCAAAGACGACTACGCCGTGAAATATGCCGTTGAGCCGCTGTTGGACGGAGACGGACCGCTGGGCGATTTATCCGTCCGCCTGAAGCTGATCTACGGTCTTGGCGTGCTGAGCAGGCCGGAGTATGAAGACGCCGAGCTGCTGATGGCGCTGCGCGAAGAGTTAAATCACGACGGTAATGAATACGCGTTTACCGACGATGAAATTCTCGGTCCGTTCGGCGAGCTGCACTGCGTTTCCGCGCTGCCGCCCGCGCCCCATTTTGATAACAGCGATCCTGAGCTGTATGCGATGCAGAGGCTGCGTTATCAACAGGTTGTCCGTTCAACGATGGTCCTTTCCCTGACTGAGCTGATTTCACGAATCAGCTTAAAAAAAGCGTTTCAGAAGTAAGCCTGCGCGCATTGGTGTATCCTTCCTGTAAATTCCCCCGATTTAGAGTCATTTGTCATGAAAGAAGTCGAAAAGAACGAAATTAAACGCCTGAGCGACCGTCTGGATCTGATCCGTCACCAGATGGCGGGTCTGTCACTGGTCGATTCCGCCGAGAAGTACGCCGAGCTGGAGAAAGAGAGCGAGAAGCTTGAAGCGGAAATCGAGCGCCTGCGCGAAGTGAAAGGCCAGAAGCTCAGCAAAGAAGCGCAAAAGCTGATGAGTATGCCGCACCGCCGCGCGATCACCAAAAAAGAGCAGGCCGACATGGGCAAGCTGAAAAAAAGCGTGCGTGGTCTGGTGGTGGTTCACCCGATGACCGAGCTTGGCCGCGAAATGGGCCTGAAAGAGATGACGGGCTTTTGTAAGACGACGTTCTGATAATTTAATTTAGAGTAATATTCCTGAGGCTCATATATTCACAACATAAATATATGAGCCTTTTATTTTAATCATCAATTAAAGATATATTATATTTAATTGGGCATTATTAGTAGACCGATTCACATTCATTACGCATCAGAGTAAAGTAGAGATTCATCTTTCACGAATATAAATAACACACGGTCTGCCTATGAATCGCTTTCATGGGCATCGTAGCCTGTCATTGCGTTAGGTTATTAATTTATGAATCCTACTGATAATTCAACCTTCCAAAACGCCGCGCTTTCGTTAGAACAAAAACTTGAAAAAGCGCGTGCAGAACTGCTCGATCTTGGTGCCAGAAACCGCTTGCTTAATATCCCACGTTCTAAAAACACGCGTTTTCTTGAGATCATTGATGAACGTTCCGAGCATGTCTATAAACTTTTAGTTAGTGATAAAAAAGCGTTTACCTTTCTCCATGGGAAGTCTGGAAAAGAAGACGACAGTGAGCTTGTCGATGATGAAACAGACGAGAAAAAATTTATTTATCAGTTTGATGAAACCAGCACTGAGACAAAATCTCAACATCTGGATACAAAATTACAGACTCGGCTAACGCCCAAGGGCCTTCAAACACGTTTACTTGATCTCTACCATGACACCAAGACACTTGAAGAAGAGCAAGGTGCTAACATTCTTTATCTCGCGCTAGGCACATTGAAATGGATCGACCCAGCGAATAAAGAAAATGTACGCTATGCCCCCTTGATACTCGTCCCTGTGGGCCTCGAGCGAGGTAATGCTGGAGAGAGATTTAAGCTTAAAGCTCGTCATGAAGACATCATTCCTAACTTATCGCTAGAAGCGTTTCTTGACCGTGTACATCACATTAAACTGCCTGACTTGCAACCCGATGAAACGGATGAGATTAACGTCGCTGGTTACTTCGAAGCCGTGCAAAACGCGATAGCGTTGAAAACTGACTGGGAGGTTAAGAGCAATGATATGATTCTTGGCCTTTTTTCCTTCTCAAAATTTTTGATGTATCGTGATCTTGACCCTGCTAACTGGCCCGAAGATGAGGCGATCACCTCGAAGTATCTTATTCGCGCGTTAATGGAGGAAGGCTTCGATGAGAGTGATGATAGTTATTCCGATGATAGCCCGATAGATCCTATTATCTTGCCGAAAGATATGCTCCATATAATGGATAGCGATAGTTCACAAACACTCGCAATTCATGAAGTGAGAAAAGGAAAGAACCTTGTTATCCAGGGGCCTCCCGGCACAGGAAAGTCCCAGACAATAGCCAATATAATTGCCTCCGCTATTGCTGATGGCAAGACCGTGCTATTTGTTGCAGAGAAAATGGCAGCTCTTGAAGTTGTTAAAAGACGCTTAGATCAAACTGGTGTAGGCGATGCGTGTTTAGAATTACATAGCAACAAAGCCAATAAACGTATTCTGCTTGACGAATTAAAGCGGGTCTGGGAGTTAGGGTCTCCGCGCGGGGAATTTCCCGATGAACTCATTGAAAACTTAACTAAAGCCCGAGACTCTTTAAATGATCATCCTGCCCAATTACACAAAATATACCAGCCTTCGGGTTTGAGTCCCTATCAGGTTATTGGTCAATTGGTACGGCTTCATCAACAAGGGCAAACCCCTACTGATTTCACTTTGCCCAGGTTCGAGGAATGGAGCAATGATGGTCTGAAAAAGCGACTTGATCTCGTGAGTGAGTTAATTGAGCGCATTGAGGACATTGGGCTGCCTCAAAACCACCCCTGGAATGGGGTTAAACGAGTTTCAATCACCCCAGGTGAACTCAACCGTCTGGTTTCGAAAATCCAGGACCTTCTTATTCAGATTGAAAACTTCGACAGCCTGCTTACATTAACTGCTGCTAAGGTCGGTTTGAAGCTTGAGAAACATCTCGTCGCGGATTCAGCTAAAGTATTCGAACGCGCTCAAATTCTAAATCAAGCTCCAGAATTTGAAGAGGCCGCATTGATTAATGCTTGCTGGTCGGTCTCGCTCAACGATATAAAAAAATTATTGAAGCAAGGAGAAGTTTTCCAGAACGGTTACGACGATATTGAAGCACATATTCACCCTGCTCAATTTGACACTCACCTCATTGAGCTTAGAGATGAATTGCAAACTGTTCCAGATAACTTCTCGCCGAGTGGCTTTGCTGCGGCTCGCTCGCTGCAGCTAATGCTCCCACAGCTACAGACCGCTGTTACGAATTTGGCCCGAGAACTGGGCACGGAATCTACTTACGCATCTGTTAAGGATATTAAGAACCTTATTGCGCTTAGTTTACGCGTTGCAGATGCACCGGATGCAAGTCCGCAAGCATTTATCGCTTCCGTTTGGGAGCACGGTGTCGATCAAGCAATGGAACTGGTCGCATCCATTGCCCGATTAAGAGAATTGCGGCAAAAAATTGAGCCTCATATTTTCGAGGCGGTATGGGAAGCGGAGCTCACGCAAACTCGGCATAATCTTGCTATTCATTCCGGCATGTTTAAATTTCTTAACGCCGAGTGGCGTCGTTCAAAGGCACTTGTAAAGACGCTAATACGCGACACAAATCAACCACTTTCTCAGCAGATTGAACTACTTGATAGCATTATGCAGGCACAATCGCTTCGGAAAAATATTGCGGAGAATGATGAATTTGGCACAAGCGCATTTGGACCGCATTGGCGCGGCGAGAACAGTGACAGTGACGCACTCAAAGCCTTAGTAGAATGGATGGGCACGCTTAAAGACGTGGGTGCAGAAGCGCGTCAGCTCGCTAGCCAGCTTTCCGATCGTGAAATGCTTAAGCACCTTAGCAACCAGTTGTCTCAATTGCTGGAGAAGACCAGTGTTGAACTTAATCAGCTGTGGAAAGCCTTTGGTGCATTACCCGAAGCCTGGTTTGATAATCACTACTCTGTAAAGCGCGTGCCTGTAAGCTTCATTGAAGCGATGGTACAAAAACTCATTCATATTGATACAACTTCGCATCAGGTTTTGGTAGAGCCTGTTGACCATCTTGATGAACGGCTTGTTTTAATTAAGAAAATTATCGAGCTTCAATATCAAAAGAAAGCTATTGAATCGCAAGCTGAGTTAGGTTGTGCAGCGTTTGGTTCGTCATGGGCAGGTTACCAATCCATTTGGCCAAAACTCTTACGCGATTTTGAATGGATTGCAAACCAAGGTGACTTACGTTTTATCAGTGCCACTATCAAAGATCGCGATGAGCTAATGAACACCGCCACGGATCTTGCTAATACCAATGCATCAATTACTGCAACATTCGCAGAACTTGCAAAAGAACTCAGCACAACCGTCGAAGATCTCTTTAAATGCGACGCACAAGAAGCGTTACCCCTTGCAATTGCAAAAAGCAAACTGGCTTCATGGATTGAACATTCTGAGCAATTATCAAAATGGGTTTCGTGGAGACAACGAAGTACCAAGGCTAAACAAAAAGGACTTTCCGACGTTGTAGCAAGATTGGAGGATGGTCGCTTAAAACTTACCGAATGCTACGCGTCAGTTGAATACACCTACTATGAATCACTTTTCAAACTGATGGCCGATAAAACGCCATCCTTATCACGTTTTGATGGCGATCTTCATAGCCGTAAAGTAAGCCACTTTGCTGAAATGGACTTACGGCGAATCAAATCCTCATGCCTGGAAGTTGTTCGCGCGCATCATCGCCGTATTCCATCGAAAACAGGGGCAGCAGGCCCGGTTGGAATTTTACGATCAGAAATGGCAAGAAAGCGTGGCCATATGCCGATCCGTCAACTGATGTTAAAAGCGGGGCCGGCTATCCAGGCATTAAAACCTGTCATGATGATGAGTCCACTCTCCGTTGCGCAATTCCTGGTTCCAGGAAAGCAAACATTTGATTTACTTGTTATGGATGAAGCCAGCCAGATCCAGCCTGTTGACGCTATTGGCGCCATTGCACGCTGCGAGCAAGTTGTTGTTGTGGGTGATGAAAGGCAATTACCACCAACCAGTTTCTTCTCTCGTATGACCGAAGCAAGCAACGACGACGACGATGAATCAACACAGGTGTCTGATATAGAGAGCATATTGGGTTTATTTGTTGCCAGAGGCCTACCGCAGCGCATGCTACGCTGGCACTATCGTAGCCGTCATCAATCATTGATTGCGGTTTCGAATAGCCAGTTTTATGAAAATAAACTTTTCATCGTTCCTAGCCCTTATACGGAAGAGGCAGGGATGGGATTACGTTTCCATCACGTTGAAAATGGTGTGTTTGAATCGGGAACAACCAACGCAAACCCTACTGAGGCAAAACGAATTGCCCATGCAATACTTGAACATGTTCAACAACATCCTGAATTGTCGCTTGGAGTCGCCACGTTTTCCGTTTCACAGCGTAAAGCCATTCAGGACGAACTCGAATTGCTTCGTCGACTTAACCCGCAGTACGAGGATTTCTTCCAGGCTCACCCTGGCGAGCCCTTCTTCATAAAAAACCTTGAGAACATTCAGGGCGATGAGCGCGATGTAATTATGATTTCCGTTGGTTACGCGCGAAATGCGCAAGGCTATCTTGCGATGCGATTTGGGCCATTGGGTTCAAAAGGTGGCGAAAGGCGTCTCAATGTACTCATAAGTCGTGCCAAACGTCGCTGTGAGGTATTTGCATCCATTACCGATGAAGACATCGATCTGGAACGTGCAAAAGGGATTGGCGTAATGGCCTTCAAACTGTTTCTTCAATATGCCCGTACTGGACGTTTATCTTTGGCAACACATTCCGGACGACCAATGGATAGCGTATTTGAGGAACAGGTGGCGTCAGCGCTTCAGGCTCGTGGCTATCAGGTACATCCACAGGTTGGAATTGCAGGATTCTTTATTGATTTAGCCATCGCCGATTCCGAATTACCGGGACGTTATATTCTGGGTATCGAATGCGATGGTAGCGCCTATCACTCTTCTCGCTCAGCGCGGGAGCGCGATCGTCTGCGTCAGGCCGTTCTCGAAGACCATGGATGGAATATCCATCGCATCTGGAGCACGGATTGGTTCCAACGCCCAGAGGAACAACTGCAGCGGGTAATTAATGCCATCGATAATGCCAAAGCAGAGCTTATTAACCGCGCCGAACATAAGTCAAAGGAGACGCGTGCGGTTAACATTGAGATAGTTACGGTGGAACGAGAAAACGTCGTTGAGGTTGGGTTAGGTAGAACAGAACCAGCAAATGAGCTGTTCGTTAATTATGAGGAATCACAGCCTAAAGCTAATCCAGGCTATGTACTCCATGAAATGCCCACGAACCTATTGGCAGATATGATCGAACATATTGTTTCGATAGAAGCACCAGTCCATTTAAGTGAAATTGTTACGCGACTTCGCACAGCCTGGGGATTAGGGCGGGCAGGCGCACGCATTGAAAGTGCCGTAAGTGTAGCCGCACAAAAGGCGTGTCAAAAAGGCAAAATCTATCAAGAGGATGGCTTCTTTTTCTATAAGGATTCAATTGTACAACTGCGTAACAGGCAAAATGTCATTTCTGCAGGTTTACGTAAGCCAGAGATGATTGCACCGAAAGAAATTGCCCACGGCGTGCTTGAGATCGTCAAAACGAGCCTAGGCGCAACTGAAGATGAAATTGTCACGTCTGTCTCACGGATGCTCGGTTTTAAATCAACAAGCAGCGTTCTGAAGAGAGTCATAACAGACGTTATTGAAAATCAAATTGAGGGTCATCAACTCAGGAAAAGTGACCATCTTCTTGTTGCTGAAGAAGGTCAAGATATGCGGAGCGTGAGCTAATAAGCAGTTGCAAGTAAAAAAATCTTAAAGCAGGGGCATTCGATAAGAATGCCCCACCGCAAATTGGCCCAACCAATCCGCCCTTACCTCCTTCCCTGGTTCACACTTCCATTAATTCCACTCACAAAACCATTGCTCATCCATAACATCTGATTAACCATTCATTGTCATTCACCCTACAATACAATATTGGCAGGACCACTTTTACACATCGCGTGACGCAGAGATGGGCATAGACTCACCGCCGATCGCGATGTGGGGTCCTCAGGAGACCTGCATGAGCCTCTGGCAACAAAACTACGACCCGGCCGGAAATATCTGGCTGTCGAGCCTGATCGCATCGCTACCGATCCTGTTCTTCTTCTTTGCGCTGATTAAGCTCAAGCTGAAGGGCTATCTTGCCGCAACCTATACCGTCGCCATCGCGCTGCTGGTGGCGCTGTTCTTCTACAAAATGCCCGTCGACCGCGCGCTGGCATCGGTCGTGTATGGCTTTTTCTACGGCCTGTGGCCGATTGCGTGGATCATCATCGCGGCGGTGTTTGTCTACAAAATCTCGGTGAAAACCGGGCAGTTTGACATCATCCGCTCGTCGATTCTCTCCATCACGCCGGACCAGCGCCTGCAGATGCTGATTGTCGGCTTCTCCTTCGGGGCGTTTCTGGAAGGTGCGGCAGGCTTTGGCGCACCGGTGGCGATCACCGCCGCGCTGCTGGTCGGGCTGGGCTTTAATCCGCTGTATGCCGCCGGGCTGTGCCTGATTGTGAACACCGCGCCGGTGGCGTTTGGCGCGATGGGTATTCCGATCCTGGTGGCCGGACAGGTAACCGGGCTGGACAGCTTCGAGATTGGCCAGATGGTGGGCCGCCAGCTGCCGTTCCTGACCATTATCGTGCTGTTCTGGATCATGGCGATTATGGACGGCTGGCGCGGCGTGAAGGAGACCTGGCCCGCGGTGATGGTCGCCGGCGGTTCGTTCGCCATCGCCCAGTACCTCAGCTCCAACTTCCTCGGCCCCGAGCTGCCGGACATTATCTCATCGCTGGTCTCGCTGGTATGCCTGACGCTGTTCCTGAAGCGCTGGCAGCCTGTGCGCATCTTCCGCTTTGCCGATATGGGCGCGTCCCACGTGGATCAGACCCTTGCCCGCACGGGCTATACGCCGGGGCAGATTATTCGCGCCTGGTCGCCTTTCCTGTTCCTGACCGCGACCGTTACGCTGTGGAGCATCCCGCCGTTTAAAGCGCTGTTCGCTCCGGGCGGCGCGCTGTACGACATGGTGATTAACGTCTCCGTGCCGTTCCTCGACAAGATGGTCGCGCGCATGCCGCCGGTGGTTCACGACGCCACGCCGTATGCTGCGGTGTTCAAGTTCGACTGGTTCTCCGCCACCGGCACGGCCATCCTGTTTGCGGCACTCCTTTCCGTGGTGTGGCTGCGCATGAAGCCTGCCGCCGCGGTGCAGACCTTTGCCAGCACGCTGAAAGAGCTCGCGCTGCCGATCTACTCCATCGGGATGGTGCTGGCGTTCGCGTTTATCTCGAACTACTCCGGCCTGTCGTCCACGCTGGCGCTGGCCCTGGCCCATACCGGACACGCGTTCACCTTCTTCTCGCCGTTCCTCGGCTGGCTGGGGGTGTTCCTGACGGGCTCAGATACCTCGTCTAACGCGCTGTTCGCCGCGCTGCAGGCCACCGCCGCGCAGCAAATTGGCGTCTCGGACGTCCTGCTGGTTGCGGCTAACACCACCGGCGGCGTAACCGGCAAGATGATCTCTCCGCAGTCCATCGCTATCGCCTGCGCGGCGGTTGGCCTGGTCGGCAAAGAGTCGGACCTGTTCCGCTTTACCGTTAAACACAGCCTGATATTTACCTGCATGGTGGGCGTCATCACCACGCTGCAGGCCTATGTCTTAACCTGGATGATTCCATGATAGTGATGCCCAGGCGCCTGTCCGACGAGATTGCCTCTCGCGTGCGGGCGCTGATTGAAGAACAACAGCTGGAGGCGGGCATGAAGCTGCCCGCCGAGCGCCAGCTTGCCGCCCAGCTGGGCGTATCGCGTAATTCCCTGCGCGAGGCGCTCGCCACGCTGGTCAACGAAGGGCTGCTGGTGAGCCGCCGCGGCGGCGGCACCTTTGTGCGCTGGCAGCACGACGACTGGTCCGAGCAAAATATCGTTCAGCCGCTGAAAACGCTGCTGGAGAACGACCCGGACTACAGCTTCGATATTCTTGAAGCCCGCCACGCCATTGAGGCCAGCACCGCCTGGCACGCGGCGATACGCGCCACCGACGCCGATAAAGAGAAGCTCAGAGCCTGCTTCGAGGCCACGCAAAGCAGCGATCCGGACATTGCGTCCCAGGCGGACGTACGCTTCCACCTGGCGATTGCCGAGGCGTCGCACAACATCGTTCTGCTGCAGACCATGCGCGGCTTCTTCGACCTGCTGCAATCCTCCGTGAAGCAGAGCCGCCAGCGCATGTATCTGGTCCCGCCCGTGTTCGCGCGGCTGACCGAACAGCACGAGGCGATTCTTAACGCCATTCTGGACGGTGACGCCGACGCCGCGCGCAAAGCGATGATGGCTCACCTGAGCTTCGTGCACACCACCATTAAACGATTTGATGAAGACCAGGCACGACAGGCGCGTATTACCCGTCTGCCCGGTGAAAGTGATATTTCCAGGGAGAACAACGCATGATTATTTCAGCAGCCAGTGACTATCGCGCCGCGGCGCAGCGCATCTTACCGCCGTTCCTGTTCCACTATATCGACGGCGGGGCCTATGCGGAGCATACCCTGCGCCGCAACGTGGAAGACCTGTCGGACGTGGCCCTGCGCCAGCGCGTGCTGAAGAATATGTCCGACCTGAGCCTTGAGACGAAGCTGTTCAACGAAACGCTCTCGATGCCCGTTGCGCTCGGCCCCGTCGGCCTGTGCGGCATGTACGCCCGCCGGGGTGAGGTGCAGGCCGCCGCCGCAGCGGATGCCAAAGGGATACCGTTCACGCTCTCCACCGTTTCCGTGTGCCCGATTGAAGAGGTTACACCCACCATTAAGCGTCCGATGTGGTTCCAGCTGTACGTGCTGCGCGACCGCGGCTTTATGCGTAACGCCCTCGAGCGCGCTAAAGCGGCGGGCTGCTCGACGCTGGTGTTCACCGTCGACATGCCGACGCCGGGCGCGCGCTACCGCGATGCGCACTCCGGCATGAGCGGCCCGAACGCCGCCATGCGCCGCTACTGGCAGGCGGTGACGCATCCGCAGTGGGCGTGGGACGTCGGCCTTAACGGTCGCCCGCACGATCTGGGCAATATCTCCGCCTATCTCGGCAAGCCAACCGGGCTGGAAGACTACATCGGCTGGCTGGCGAATAACTTCGATCCGTCGATTTCCTGGAAAGATCTCGAGTGGATCCGCGAGTTTTGGGACGGCCCGATGGTGATCAAAGGCATTCTCGATCCGGAAGACGCCCGCGACGCGGTGCGCTTCGGCGCGGACGGCATTGTGGTCTCTAACCACGGCGGCCGCCAGCTTGACGGCGTGCTCTCCTCCGCCCGCGCATTACCGGCGATTGCAGACGCGGTTAAAGGTGATATTACGATTCTGGCCGACAGCGGCATTCGCAACGGCCTTGACGTGGTGCGCATGATCGCGCTGGGTGCAGACAGCGTGCTGCTGGGGCGCGCGTATCTGTATGCCTTAGCGACCGCCGGGCAGGCGGGCGTCGCAAACCTGCTGGACCTGGTTGAGAAGGAGATGAAGGTGGCGATGACGCTGACCGGTGCGAAGAACATCAGCGAGATCAGCCGTGATTCGCTGGTGCAGGAGCTGAGCAAGCTGCCTGCCGGTCTTGCCCAGCTGTCTCAGGGCAGCGCTGCCTAATCCATTCCATTTTTGCTTCACGCGTTCAGCCCACCTTCGGCTGAACGCTTTTTTTTGCGCAAAATAACACCCACATAACATTTCAGATAACTAAATTTGACATCCTGGTGGCGATCGCAAATGTATATACAGGCAAATACAAGAACATTTAAAACACCACAACAGAGGGTAGCGTATGGCGTATTCAGGCAAGGTGGATATCCAGCAGGTGATCGACGATAGCCCCTTCTCACGATTCCACTGGATGCTGATCGTGCTGGGATTTTTGGTTTTGGCGATCGACGGATTCGACACCGCCGCGATGGGCTATATCGCCCCAACGCTCTCGGCCGAATGGGGGATCGCCAGACAGGACCTCGGCCCCGTGCTCAGCGCTGCTCTGCTGGGCCTGTCACTTGGTGCGCTGGTTGCCGGGCCGGTGTCGGACCGCGTCGGGCGCAAGCGCGTGCTCGTTTTCTCCTGCCTGTTTTTTGGCCTTTCCAGCCTGGGAACCGCCTGGGCGCAAAGCCTGAACACCCTCACCCTCTGGCGCTTTTTAACCGGCCTCGGGCTGGGCGCGGCAATGCCTAACGCCATTACGCTGATCTCGGAATTTGCGCCGCAGCGCTGCCGCGCGATGGCGATTAATACCATGTACTGCGGCTTTCCCCTCGGCGCGGCGGGCGGAGGGGCAATCTCCTCATGGCTGATTCCGCATCACGGCTGGAAAAGCGTGCTGCTGCTCGGCGCCGTCGCGCCGCTCGTGCTGACGGTGCTGCTGGCGCTGCTGCTGCCGGAGTCGGTGAAGTATCTGGTGCAGCGCGGAAAAGAGACGGCGCGCATCCGGCGCATCGCCAGCCAGTTTGCCGGGCAGTCAGTCGAAAAAGTGAGCGGGTTCTTTCTTACCGAGACAGGCGCGGGGCAAAAGAAAGGCAGCGTGGCGCAGCTCTTTGCCCTTCCCTGGCTGCCCGGCACGCTGATGCTCTGGACCACCTACTTCATGGGGCTGGTGATTTACTACGTGCTGCTAAGCTGGATGCCGACGCTGATGCTCGGCATGGGCTACCCGCTGGCGGAATCGGCGTGGCTGACCTCCCTCTTCACCTTTGGCGGCACCGCCGGGATCTTGCTCGCGGGCTGGATGATGGATCGCTGGGAAGCGCACAGGGTGGTGACCGGGGGTTTTTTCATCACCATGCTGCTAATCCTCGCGCTGGGCATGGAGCATAACCACATCGTGCTGTTCGGCGGTCTGATCTTCGTGATGGGGATTACCATGAACGGCGCGCAGTCCGGCATGCAGACCCTCGCCGCCACGTTTTATCCTACCCACTGCCGCGCGACGGGCATCGCCTGGATGCAGGGCATCGGGCGCTTTGGCGGCGTCGCGGGCACCCTGACCAGCGCGCACCTGCTTTCGCTGCAGTGGCAGGCGGACAGCATCCTGATGTTCCTGAGCGTTCCCGCGCTGCTGGCCACCGCCGCCACGCTCTACAAAATGTTCCGCTACCGTTCGCAGGTCGCGAGCATCGCGTAGGCCCACCCGTTTCTGCTATTCTGCCCCCGCAATTAAGGGGGCAGCATGCTTAACATCGTTTTATTCGAACCAGAAATTCCGCCGAACACCGGCAACATTATCCGCCTGTGCGCCAACACCGGCTTTCGTCTGCATATCATTGAGCCGATGGGCTTTGCGTGGGACGACAAGCGCCTGCGCCGCGCGGGGCTGGATTACCATGAATTTACGGCGGTGCTGCGCCATCACGACTACGCCGCATTTATGGAAGCCGAAAAGCCTCAGCGCATGTTCGCCCTGACGACCAAAGGCACCCCCGCGCACAGCGCCGTAAGCTATCAGGAAGGTGATTATCTGATGTTTGGGCCGGAAACGCGCGGCCTGCCGGCGACGATTCTGGACGCCCTGCCCGCCGAGCAAAAAATTCGCATTCCGATGATGCCGGACAGCCGCAGCATGAACCTGTCAAACGCGGTGTCGGTGGTGGTGTATGAAGCGTGGCGCCAGCTTGGTTATCCCGGCGCACTCTTACGGTAGGCCCGGTGGACGCAGCGCCACCGGGCAAAAATCTCAGATGCCGTCGCCATACTCGAAGGTATGGTGAATGCCGTTGAAGTGCTGATCCATGTCCATGGACGGCTTATCGCTGTCCGGCTTGCCGACGATGCGCGCCGGGACGCCGGCGGCAGTGGTATGCGGTGGCACAGGCTGAAGCACGACTGAACCCGCGCCAATCTTCGCGCCGCGCCCGACCTCAATATTGCCGAGAATTTTCGCACCCGCGCCAATCATCACCCCTTCACGGATTTTCGGATGGCGATCGCCGCTGGTTTTGCCGGTACCGCCCAGGGTAACCGACTGCAGGATCGACACATCATCTTCAATCACCGCCGTTTCCCCGACAACGATGCCGGTGGCGTGGTCGAGCATGATCCCGCGGCCAATTTTCGCTGCCGGGTGAATATCCACCTGAAAGGTGACGGAAACCTGGTTTTGCAGGAAGATGGCCAGCGCGCGGCGGCCCTCGTTCCACAGCCAGTGGCCGATGCGGTAAGCCTGCAGAGCGTGAAAGCCCTTCAGGTACAGCAGCGGCGTGGAATATTTGTCTACCGCCGGGTCGCGCGTGCGCACGGCCTGAATATCACAGGCGGCAGAGGCGATCATTTCCGGGTCGGCGGCGTAGGCTTCTTCTACCACTTCACGAATGGCGATGGCGGGCATAATCGATGAGGCAAGCTTGTTAGCGAGCATATAGCTCAGGGCGCTGCCGAGGTTTTCATGCTTGAGTAGCGTCGCGTGGTAGAAGCTGGCCAGCATGGGCTCACAGTCGGCCAAAGCCCGGGCTTCGGCTTTAATATTGTTCCAGACGATATCCAGTTCTTCACACGGCATTGCTTACTCCAGACGATACGTTAATGACCGGCCAGTTCTTTGCTGGCCGGGTCAAGTCGCTAACAGGGGTCCCTGCGATTAGTTGCTGCTGCGCTCGTCCTTGCGCGCACGACCTAATAAGGTCAATGCTGCCTCGCGCGCATTTTTTCCGCAATACAATACCTGATAAATTTCCTCGGTTATTGGCATTTCGACACCAAAACGGTGCGCCAATTCGCGAACTTCTTTGGTATTGCGGTAGCCTTCAACCACCTGGCCAATCTTCTCCTGCGCGCTTTTCACATCGCTGCCCTGCCCGAGCATCATGCCAAAGCGGCGGTTACGCGACTGGTTGTCGGTACAGGTCAGCACCAGATCGCCCAGCCCTGCCATCCCCATAAAGGTGGCCGGATCGGCGCCAAGCGCTTCGCCCAGGCGAGACATTTCGGTGAGCCCGCGGGTAATCAGCGCCGTGCGCGCGTTCGCGCCAAAGCCGATACCGTCGGACATACCGGCACCAATGGCAATCACGTTTTTCACCGCGCCGCCCAGCTGTACGCCGATGAAATCCGGGTTGCTGTAAACGCGGAAGCTCTTGCCGCAGTGCAGCAGATGCTGAAGATCATCAGAGAATGTCTGGTCGGTTGAAGCGAGCGAGATCGCCGTCGGGAGGCCAGCGGCCAGCTCTTTGGCAAACGTCGGTCCGGAAATCACGGCCAGCGGAATGTCATCGCCCAGCGCTTCGCGGGCAACGTCCTGCAGCAGGCGGCCCGTTTCGGCTTCCAGCCCCTTCGTCGCCCACACGATGCGTGCATCGGCGCGCATCAGCGGCTTGATCTGGCGCAGGACTTCGCCGAACACGTGGCTCGGTACCACAACCAGTATATTGCGGCTGGCCGCCAGGGCGGTGGCAAGGTCACTTTCCAGATGCAGAGAGTCAGGGAACGGAACGTCCGGGAGAAACGCCACGTTGCAGCGGTCGTGTTGCAACATCGCGATATGTTTAGGATCGTGGCCCCACAGGACCACGTCGTGACCATTTCTTGCCAGCGTGATAGCAAGAGCGGTGCCGTAAGAGCCGGCACCGATCACAGTCATTGACGCATTAACAGTGCTCATCAGGCATCCTGATGTTGTTCGGCACCTTCGCCAGCCTGCTGCTGCAGATAGTTCATGAACAGCGCATCGAAGTTAACTGGCGCAAGGTTCAGTTGCGGGAATGTACCGCGAGATACCAGGCTGGTGATGCATTCACGCGCATACGGGAACAGGATGTTCGGGCAGTATGCACCCAGGCAGTGCGCCAGCTGGTTGCCTTCGATACCGCCAACGGAGAAGATGCCGCCCTGCTGTACTTCGCACAGGAATGCAGTTTCTTCGCCCAGAGACGCGGTAACGGTCACACGCAGTACGACTTCATACACGTCATCCGCCAGCTGGGTGGATGCGGTATCCAGATCAAGTTTAACCTCTGGCTGCCAATCTTTCTGGAAAACGTGCGGCGCATTTGGCGCTTCGAAAGAGACATCTTTGGTGTAGATACGCTGGATCTGGAAAGTCATTTCGGTGTTGTTTTGTTCTGACATGGAAAAACCCTTTTTAATTGTCCTAAAACGTCTTAGCGCAACAGCGGATCGAGTCCACCACGCGCGTCGAGCGCATACAAGTCATCACAGCCGCCAATGTGCTGCGCATCAATAAAAATCTGCGGAACCGTCGTGCGGCCACTACGTTGAATCATCTCTTCGCGTTTAATCGCGTCACCGTCAATAGGCAGTTCCTGGAACGTTACGCCTTTGCTGTTCAGCAACGCTTTTGCACGGTGGCAGAACGGGCAGGTTGCTTTGGTGTAGATCTCAATATTGGCCATCACTGAACTCCTTATTTACCGCGAACCAAAGGAAGATTCTCTCCGCTCCAGCCGGAAATGCCTTCTTTCAGAACCGTTACGTTTTCGAAGCCTGCTTTATGCAGCGCGTTAGCAGATTCCTGCGCCTGCATGCCGGTGCCGTCAACCACAATAATCGGCTGAGCTTTATGCTTATCCAGCTCACCGAGGTTGTTCGCTTTGATTTCCGCTGGCAGCAGGTTAATAGAACCTGCAATATGCCCTTTGCGGAAGTCATCACGCTGGCGCAGATCGACCACGACCGCATCTTCTTTGTTAATCAGACGGGTCGCTTCACCCCGCGTGATCACCTTAATTTTAGACGTCAGGCCCTTAAACGTGGTGAAAAGCACGGCGGCCAGCAGGCCAATCCACGCGATGCTCAGAACCGGGTGGCGGCTGACAAATTGCATAATTTCTTGCATGGGGGGTACTAACTCCCGACTAAGTGATTAAAAAAAACCAGGAGAGGAGTATACCTGCGCGTTGTGGCAAATACAGCCAGTGACATAAAGCTAATCCATTTTCTGCGGCCTGCCACGAAAAAAAATGGCTGAAAATACCCTCCAGGGTGGTTTGTGACCGCGCTTTCTTTGATCTTCCGAGGCTATTTTATCGATTCAGCTGTAGTAAAATTACGCAAATTTTTTGTCTCTTGAGCATGAGGTTGTCGCAATGTCGGTTTCTAAAAAACCTATGGTACTGGTCATTCTTGATGGTTATGGCTATCGCGAAGAAAGTCAGGATAACGCCATTCTTAACGCCAAAACCCCGGTTATGGATGCGCTGTGGGCAAAACGTCCTCACACCCTGATTGATGCATCTGGTCTGGAAGTGGGTCTGCCGGATCGCCAGATGGGCAACTCCGAAGTTGGACACGTCAACCTGGGCGCGGGCCGTATCGTGTATCAGGATTTGACCCGTCTCGACGTAGAAATCAAAGAACGCACCTTCTTCGCCAACCCAACGCTGACCGGTGCCGTTGATAAAGCCGTTGCGGCAGGCAAAGCCGTTCACATCATGGGCCTGCTCTCTGCGGGCGGCGTTCACAGCCATGAAGATCACATCATGGCGATGGTTGAGCTGGCAGCCGAGCGAGGTGCGGAAAAAATCTACCTGCACGCGTTCCTCGACGGCCGCGATACGCCTCCGCGCAGTGCGAAGGGCTCGCTGGTCGCGTTCGAAGAAAAATTTGCTGCACTGGGCAAAGGGCGCGTGGCGTCTATCATTGGTCGCTACTACGCCATGGACCGCGATAACCGCTGGGATCGCGTTGAGCAGGCCTATGACCTGATGACGCTGGCGAAAGGTGAATTCCAGTTCGCAACCGCCGTTGAAGGCCTGGAAGCCGCTTACGCGCGTGATGAAAACGACGAGTTCGTGAAAGCCACCGTTATTCGTGCAGAAGGCCAGGCCGATGCGGCAATGGAAGACGGCGACGCGCTGATCTTCATGAACTTCCGCGCTGACCGCGCGCGCGAAATCACGCGCGCCTTTGTAAACAGCGACTTCGACGGCTTCGCCCGCAAAAAAGTGGTTAAGCTCGACTTTATCCAGCTGACCGAATACGCGGCAGACATTAAAGCGCCTTGCGCCTATCCACCGGCTTCCCTGGCAAATACCTTCGGCGAGTGGATGGCGAAGCACGACAAAACGCAGCTGCGCATCTCCGAAACCGAGAAATACGCGCACGTGACCTTCTTCTTTAACGGCGGCGTTGAAGAGCCGTTCAAGGGAGAAGAGCGCATTCTGATCAACTCGCCGAAAGTGGCGACCTACGATCTGCAGCCGGAGATGAGCTCCGCCGAGCTGACCGAAAAACTGGTCGCGGCGATCGAAAGCGGCAAATACGACGCCATCATCTGTAACTACCCGAACGGCGACATGGTCGGCCATACCGGCGTGATGGACGCGGCTGTGAAAGCGGTTGAAGCGCTGGATCATTGCGTTGAGCAGGTAGCGAAAGCGGTTGAGTCCGTTGGCGGCCAGCTGCTGATTACCGCCGACCACGGCAACGCGGAGCAGATGCGCGATCCGTCTACCGGACAGGCGCACACTGCCCACACCAACCTGCCGGTTCCGCTGATTTATGTTGGTGATAAATCACTGAAAGCGGTAGAAGGCGGCAAGCTTTCCGACATCGCGCCGACCATGTTGACGCTGATGGGTATGGAAATCCCGAAAGAGATGACTGGCAAGCCGCTGTTCATCGTGGAATAATCGCTCCCCATGAGGGGAAAGGCGATTTTTTCAATCACATGGGTCGTGAAGCCGTTACGGTTATCAGTCAGACCTCTGCTTTACGCCAGCGCGCTCAGCGCTGGCGTATTGCTGTGCGCCCAATCCGCCCACGCGGACGACCGCGACCAGCTTAAATCTATTCAGGCCGATATCGCCGCTAAAGAGCGCGCGGTACGCCAGCAGCAACAGCAGCGTTCGGTACTGCTTGCCCAGCTTAAGCAGCAGGAAGAAGCGATTTCCGCCGCCGCGCGCAAGCTCCGCGAAACCCAGAATACCCTCGCCCAGCTGAATAAGCAGATCGACGACATGAACGCGTCGATTGCCAAACTGGAGCGCCAGCGGGACGCGCAGGAGCGCACGCTTGCGGCCCAGCTTGACGCCGCGTTTCGTCAGGGCGAACACACCGGCCTTCAGCTGATCCTGAGCGGAGAAGAGAGCCAGCGCGGCCAGCGCCTGCAGGCCTACTTTGGCTACCTCAACCAGGCCCGCCAGGAGACCATTGCGCAGCTGAAGCAGACGCGCGAAGAAGTCACCACTCAAAAAGCCGAGCTGGAAGAGAAGCAAAGCCAGCAGCAGACGCTCCTTTACGAGCAGCAGGCCCAGCAGGCGAAGCTTGAACAGGCGCGCAACGAGCGTAAGAAAACCCTTTCCGGACTTGAGTCCTCCATCCAGCAGGGTCAAAGCCAGCTGAGCGAGCTGCGCGCTAACGAATCTAAGCTGCGTAACAGCATTGCCCGTGCGGAAGCCGCCGCAAAAGCCCGCGCCGAAAAAGAGGCGCGCGAAGCGCAGGCCGTACGTAACAAGCAGCAGGAAGCCTCGCGCAAAGGCACCACCTATAAGCCAACCGAAAGCGAACGCTCCCTGATGTCGCGCACAGGTGGCCTTGGCTCTCCGCGCGGTCAGGCCTACTGGCCCGTTCGCGGCACCCTTCTGCATCGCTATGGCGAACAGCTGCAGGGTGAGCTACGTTGGAAGGGGATCGTTATCGGTGCGTCTGAGGGTAGCGAAGTGAAAGCCATCGCCGATGGCCGCGTGATCCTGGCCGACTGGCTGCAGGGCTACGGGCTCGTGGTGGTGGTTGAGCACGGTAAAGGCGATATGAGCCTTTACGGCTACAACCAGAGCGCGCTGGTCAGCGTCGGCACTCAGGTGCGCGCTGGCCAACCCATCGCCCTTGTGGGCAGCAGTGGCGGTCAGGGCCGCCCGTCACTCTATTTCGAAATTCGTCGCCAGGGTCAGGCGGTCAATCCACAGCCGTGGTTGGGAAGATAAGTTTTGCTTCACTTTCGCCGAATTGTTCTCTCCGTCGTCAGCGCTCTGGCGCTGGCTGGACCGGTTTACGCAGGCAAACTTGCCATCGTGATTGATGACTTCGGTTATCGTCCGCATAACGAAAATCAGGTGCTGGCGATGCCGCAGGCCATCTCCGTCGCCGTGTTGCCAAATGCCCCGCACGCCCGCGAGATGGCAACCAAAGCCCACAACAGCGGGCATGAAGTCCTGATCCATTTGCCTATGGCACCGCTCAGCAAACAGCCGCTTGAAAAAGACACGCTGCGCCCGGAGATGAGCAGCGACGAGATCGATCGCATCATCCGCGAGGCGTACGGTAAAGTGCCCTACGCCGTCGGGCTGAATAACCACATGGGCAGCGCAATGACCTCCAGCCTGTACGGTATGCTCAAGGTGATGCAGTCGCTTGAGCGCTACAACCTCTATTTCCTCGACAGCATGACCATCGGCAACAGTCAGGCGATGCGCGCCGCGCAGGGAACGGGCGTGAAGGTGATTAAGCGTAAGGTGTTTCTGGACGATACCCAAAACGAAGCGGATATCCGCGTGCAGTTTAACCGCGCGGTGCAGCTGGCGCGCCGGAACGGCTCGGCGATTGCCATCGGCCACCCGCATCCGTCTACCGTCCGCGTGCTTCAGCAAATGCTCCCGACGCTGCCTTCCGACATTACGCTGGTTCGCCCAAGCGACCTGCTGAACGAACCGCAGGTAGATACGTCGCGTCCTGGCAATGCCCGGCCGCCGGTAACGCAGCCGCGCAATCCGTTCCGCGGCGTGAAAAACTGCGCGCCAAAGCAGCCACTTGAGCCGGTCCATGCAACGCGCTTCTTCACGGTGATTGGGGAAAGCATCGGTGAAAGTACGCTGGTGAAATATTTCCAGCATCAGTGGCAGGGCTGGGGAAATAGCGACTCATCGTCGCGTTGATTCACGCCCATAAAAAAAGCGCCTGAGGGCGCTTTTTTTACTTAATCCCAGCAGAGGATCACTTTTCCAGACTGCCCTGAGCGCATCGCGTCAAAGCCCTGCTGGAACTCATCGATGGAGAAGCGGTGAGTGATGATTGGAGAGAGATCGAGGCCGGACTGGATCAGCGCCGCCATCTTGTACCAGGTTTCAAACATCTCGCGGCCATAGATGCCCTTGATGAACAGCCCCTTGAAGATGACTTTGTTCCAGTCGATGGACATATCCGACGGCGGAATACCCAGCATCGCGATACGGCCGCCGTGGTTCATGGTATCCAGCATGGTGCGGAACGCCGGCGGCGCGCCGGACATCTCCAGACCCACGTCGAACCCTTCGGTCATGCCCAGCTCGGCCATCACGTCGGTCAGGCTCTCTTTAGACACATCTACCGCGCGGGTCACGCCCATTTTGCGCGCCAGAGAGAGACGGTACTCGTTCACGTCGGTGATCACCACGTTACGCGCGCCGACGTGCTTCGCCACCGCGGCCGCCATGATGCCGATTGGGCCTGCGCCGGATACCAGCACGTCTTCACCGACCAGATCGAACGACAGCGCGGTGTGTACCGCGTTGCCGAACGGGTCAAAGATGGAGGCCAGATCGTCAGAGATATTGTCCGGGATTTTGAACGCGTTGAACGCCGGGATCACCAGGTATTCCGCGAAGCAGCCCGGCCGGTTCACGCCCACGCCGACGGTGTTGCGGCACAGGTGCGTGCGTCCGCCGCGGCAGTTACGGCAGTGGCCGCAGGTGATATGGCCTTCGCCGGAAACGCGGTCGCCAATCTTGAAGCCTTTCACTTCCTGGCCGATGCCAACCACTTCCCCCACGTATTCGTGACCGACAACCATCGGAACGGGAATGGTTTTCTGCGACCACTGGTCCCAGTTGTAGATGTGAACGTCAGTACCGCAGATGGCGGTTTTACGAATCTTGATCAGCAGATCGTTATGACCGACGTCCGGCTCCGGCACGTCGGTCATCCAAATCCCTTCTTCCGCTTTCAGTTTGGATAACGCTTTCATCACACGTCCTCAGGCAATTACGCCCAGCTGTTTGCCGATGCGGGTAAAGGCTTCCACCGCACGCTCAATTTGTTCAGGCGAATGCGCCGCAGACATCTGGGTGCGGATACGCGCCTGACCTTTTGGCACCACCGGGAAGAAGAACCCGGTGACGTAAATCCCCTCTTTTTGCAGCTCGCGGGCAAATTTCTGCGCCACCACCGCGTCGCCCAGCATCACCGGAATGATCGCATGGTCGGCACCGGCCAGGGTGAAGCCTGCCGCACTCATTTTCTCACGGAACAGGCGCGCGTTAGCCCACAGGCGGTCGCGCAGCTCAGCGCCGGACTCCACCATCTCCAGCACTTTGATGGACGCGGCAACGATCGCCGGAGCCAGGGAGTTGGAGAACAGATACGGGCGGGAGCGCTGGCGCAGCCACTCAACCACTTCTTTACGCGCGGCGGTATAGCCGCCGGACGCGCCGCCGAGCGCTTTGCCCAGCGTGCCGGTGATGATGTCCACGCGGCCCATCACGTCGCAGTATTCGTGCGAGCCGCGGCCGTTTTCGCCGACAAAACCAACGGCGTGGGAGTCATCGACCATCACCAGCGCGTCGTATTTATCGGCCAGGTCGCACACGCCCTTCAGGTTGGCGATCACGCCGTCCATGGAGAACACGCCGTCGGTGGCGATCAGCACGTGGCGAGCGCCAGCCGCGCGCGCCTCCTTCAGGCGTTCTTCCAGCTCGACCATATCGTTGTTGGCGTAGCGGAAGCGCTTCGCTTTGCACAGGCGCACGCCGTCGATGATGGAGGCGTGGTTCAGGGCGTCGGAGATAATTGCGTCTTCAGCGCCGAGCAGGGTTTCAAACAGGCCGCCGTTGGCATCGAAGCAGGAGGAGTACAGGATCGCATCTTCCATTCCGAGGAAGTTGGCCAGCTTCTGCTCGAGCTGCTTGTGGCTGTCCTGGGTGCCGCAGATAAAGCGCACGGAGGCCATGCCGAAGCCGTGGGAGTCCATGCCGCTTTTCGCCGCGGCAATCAGCTCTGGGTGATTCGCCAGGCCTAAGTAGTTGTTCGCACAAAAGTTGATCACGTGGCTGCCGTCGGCAACGGTGATGTCCGCCTGCTGTGCAGACGTGATAATACGCTCTTCTTTGAACAACCCTTCCGCACGGGCGGTGTCGAGGTCGCTGTTTAACTGTTTGTAAAAATCACCACGCATTGCATTCTCCAGACTCGGCAAATTTCGGGACATATTACCCAAACCTATAGTTTATGACGAGATGACGCAGTATCTCTTGTCGTTTTTGCAGCATAAATCACGCGTACCCCTGCGCTGTGAAGGTGAATGAAGCCTGAGCATTGAGATGATATGATAAAGAGATTAGCGTTCGGGATTGTCCCCGACTCATACTTCAAAGGTTACAGTTATGATCATCGTTACCGGCGGCGCGGGCTTTATCGGCAGCAACATCGTTAAGGCCCTCAATGACAAAGGCATCACCGACATCCTGGTGGTGGATAACCTGAAAGACGGCACCAAGTTTGTGAACCTGGTGGATCTGAACATCGCTGACTATATGGATAAAGAAGACTTCCTTATCCAGATTATGGCAGGTGAAGAGTTCGGCGAGATCGAAGCCATCTTCCACGAAGGCGCGTGCTCTTCCACCACCGAGTGGGACGGCAAGTACATGATGGACAACAACTATCAGTACTCCAAAGAGATCCTGCACTACTGCCTGGAGCGTGAAATTCCGTTCCTGTACGCCTCTTCTGCGGCAACCTACGGCGGCCGCACGTCTGACTTTATCGAATCCCGCGAATACGAGCAGCCGCTGAACGTCTACGGTTACTCCAAGTTCCTGTTCGACGAATATGTGCGCCAGATCCTGCCGGAAGCGAACTCGCAGATCGTTGGCTTCCGCTACTTCAACGTCTATGGGCCGCGCGAAGGCCACAAAGGCAGCATGGCGAGCGTGGCGTTCCACCTGAACACACAGTTGAACAACGGTGAAAGCCCGAAACTGTTCGAAGGCAGCGACGGCTTCAAGCGCGACTTCGTCTACGTGGGCGACGTGGCGGTAGTCAACTTGTGGTTCTGGGAAAACGGCGTATCCGGCATCTTTAACCTGGGCACGGGCCGCGCGGAATCCTTCCAGGCGGTGGCAGACGCGACGCTGGCGTACCACAAAAAAGGCAGCATCGAGTACATTCCGTTCCCGGATAAGCTGAAAGGCCGCTACCAGGCATTCACTCAGGCAGACCTGACTAACCTGCGTAAAGCGGGCTACGACAAGCCGTTCAAGACCGTTGCCGAAGGCGTAACGGAATATATGGCCTGGCTGAACCGCGACGCGTAAGTATGAGAATTCTGGTGATCGGCCCGTCATGGGTGGGCGACATGATGATGTCGCAAAGTCTTTATCGCACGCTCAAGGCGCGCTATCCCCAGGCAATCATCGACGTGATGGCACCCGCGTGGTGCCGTCCGCTGCTGTCGCGTATGCCGGAAGTCAACGAAGCGATTCCGATGCCGCTCGGCCACGGGGCACTGGAAATTGGTGAACGCCGCAAGCTTGGGCACAGCCTGCGCGACAAGCGCTACGATCGCGCCTACGTGCTGCCTAACTCATTCAAATCCGCTCTCGTGCCTTTCTTTGCGGGCATCCCGCACCGCACCGGCTGGCGCGGTGAAATGCGCTACGGCCTGCTGAACGACGCGCGCGTGCTGGATAAAGAAGCCTGGCCGCTGATGGTCGAGCGCTATGTGGCGCTGGCCTACGACAAGGGCGTGATGCGCAGCGCGAAAGACCTGCCGCAGCCGCTTCTTTGGCCACAGCTGCAGGTCAACGACGGGGAGAAATCCCACACCTGCAACGCGTTTGGACTTTCGTCTGAGCGCCCGATGATCGGCTTTTGTCCCGGCGCGGAGTTCGGCCCGGCAAAACGCTGGCCGCACTATCACTATGCGGAACTGGCTAAAGAGCTTATCGACGAAGGCCATCAGATCGTGCTGTTTGGCTCCGCGAAGGATCACGACGCGGGCAACGAAATTCTCGCCGCATTAAGTACCGAACAGCAGGCCTGGTGCCGTAATCTGGCCGGGGAAACCCAGCTGGAGCAGGCCGTTATTCTGCTTGCCGCCTGCAAGGCCGTGGTGACGAACGACTCCGGCCTGATGCACGTCGCCGCCGCGCTGAACCGCCCGCTGGTGGCGCTGTACGGCCCAAGCAGCCCGGACTTCACGCCGCCGCTGTCCCATAAAGCGCGCGTCATTCGCCTGATTACCGGCTACCACAAAGTCCGTAAAGGCGATGCCGCTGAAGGCTATCACCAGAGCCTGATCGACATTACGCCGCAGCGCGTCCTCGAAGAGCTTAACGAACTGCTGTTGAGCGAAGAAGGATAACGCATGCGGGTATTGATCGTTAAAACGTCCTCCATGGGGGATGTGCTCCACACCCTGCCGTCGCTGACGGACGCCATGCGCGCCATTCCCGGCATTCGCTTTGACTGGGTGGTCGAAGAAGGCTTTGCGCAGATCCCTACATGGCATGAGGCCGTGGACCGCGTCATTCCTGTGGCAATCCGCCGCTGGCGCAAAGCGTGGTTCTCCGCGCCGATCAAAGCCGAACGTAAGGCGTTTCGCGAGGCGGTGCAGGCTCAGCGCTACGATGCCATTATCGACGCGCAGGGGCTGGTCAAAAGCGCCGCGCTGGTCACGCGTCTGGCGCATGGCGTAAAGCACGGCATGGACTGGCAAACCGCCCGCGAACCGCTGGCGAGCCTGTTTTACAATCGCCGCCATCACATCGCAAAAGATCAGCATGCCGTAGAACGTATTCGCGAGCTGTTTGCTAAAAGCCTCGGCTATGCAAAACCGGACGCGCAGGGGGATTACGCGATCGCCCAGCGTTTCCAGCAGGCAGGCGATGACGGTCATAAACCGTATTTCATCTTTCTTCATGCCACCACGCGCGATGATAAGCACTGGCCGGAATCCCACTGGAAAGCGTTAATCCAGCTGCTGGCGGAGCATGATATTGAGATTCGGCTGCCGTGGGGCGCGCCCCATGAGGAAGCACGTGCGAAGCGGCTGGCGGAAGGCTCGGCGAATGTAACGGTTTTACCGCGCATGAGCCTTGAGAACGTTGCGCGGCAGCTGGCAAATGCTAAACAGATTGTTTCGGTGGATACCGGTCTGAGCCATCTTAGCGCGGCGTTAAGCCGCCCTAACGTCACGCTGTACGGGCCGACGGACCCGGGTTTGATCGGCGGCTACGGCCAAAATCAGCATTATCTCCTTTCAAAAAGCGGATTAATGTCCGATATTTCCCCTCAGGAAATTTATGATTTTATTAAAGGAACAGGAGCGTTTTGATGCGGAAGCTTCATATTATTAACCTCGCAAAGATGGGCGGTGTTGAACGCCTGTTCCTGCAATATATCAACGACGCGACTTCCGCAGACGATATTATTTTTTGCATCAGCAACCATATCGGTCCTGAAATCGAGCAGCATTTACCGGGTAAGAAAATAACCTTTGTTAACAGAATCATAAATTCTGTCACGCTGAAATATCCCGTCTTTATGCGAAAATTTGCCCTACAGACAAAGCTCTGGTTTGCAAAACCTGATGCGGTAATCATCTGGGATCTGATCCCCGGTTTTGCAGGCAAACCTTCGCGAGGGAAAGTTATCTATTACGATCATGGCTGCTCATGGCGGTATGCGCACAGCAGGAAGAATTTGGCTTTTTTTGCGTTGCTTGATGGATGTATCTCCGCAGCAAAAGCCTCAAAGCGCGTTATGGAACTGCGCTTCGATCCTGACTGTCCGGTTAAAACGGTGATCAACCGCATCCAGCCGCCGCCGGGCATAAACAAGGGTGAAAAAACGCTGAGCGCGCCGCTGAGTTTAGGCGTCGCTGCCCGTCTCGTAGGATTAAAAGGCATTAGCGTGGCGCTGCTGGCGCTCAAATCGCTTCAGGATCGCGGTATGGACGTGACGCTGGACATTGCCGGTAAGGGCCCAGACGAAGACGCTTTTCGCCAGCTGGCTGAAAAACTCGGCATCACTAAGCACGTCAACTTTTTAGGCTTCAAAGACGATTTGAGCGGCTTTTTTAACGCGATCGACATTTATCTAAGCACCCCCGTGACGGAACCCTTTGGACTCTCATGTATGGAAGCCCTGTTCTACGGCGTACCGGTGGTTTTCCCGATGATTGACGGACAGCCGGAAGTGGTTGAAGACGGCGTATGCGGCGTGGGCATTGTTCCCGACGTAGCACCGGAAGCACACCAGGCGTTAACCGGCATAAACGTGAATTTCCCCTATGACGTCTATTCTCCCGAGCAGGATCGTCTCGTGAGCCCGATGCTGATGGATCACCATGCCGTGGCTAATGCTGTGATAAAAATCGCTGGCGATGATTATGCGACCTGGCGTGCAAACGCATTTGCGCATGTCGCCCAACATTTTGATTATAAAAATTTCATTAGCGAATTTAACGCTACAATTTTGGAAGTTGTTGATGAAAACAATAAAAAATAAGCTTTCGCTCGACGTAGTGCTTTTTATTGCTTTTTTAATGATGTTAGCATCCCAGTATCTGCTTATTTTTGATTCAGCTCGTCCACGAAAAATTTTCTACACGGCGGGTTATGTGGCTATTTTAGCCATGTTTATATGCTATAAAAGAATCAACAAGCCTCTTAAAAATCTTGTGCCGATGCTTGCGTCCCTGTTGCTAGCAGGCACGATTTTGATTTGGGTCGCACTGTTTAAAAACAACGGCGCCTATTGGGATATCTACAATAGTTATGAAACGTCCGGAAAAATAATATTACTATTTTCCGTATTGATTTTTATTTTTTCAAATTTTAACATCAAGCACAATACTGTACTCTTGGATTCGATATTCATTATCGGCGGAATATTAGCCAACGTGTATGCTATCCACCAGTACAACTTCCATTCAGAACAGCGTATTGAGCTTGGTTTTGATCGGGCAACGATGGCGGCCTACATCATTACCGTTATCGATATTCTGCTGCTTCATGCGGTGTTAAATAGACATGGCTGGGTGAGATATGTGCTCTTCGCGTTTACCATTGGCTTAACCTTCAGTGCGATTATTTTTACGGGCACGAGGGCTGCAATTTTAAGCTATCCGATTCTGTGTCTGCTTCTTGCATTTACCCACAGCAACGTCAACAAACAGCACCTTATTAAGATGATTGTATTCTTTGCCTGCCTGCTGGCAGCGGCGGTTTATATTTTTCAACAGCCGTTAGAAAAGCGGCTAGATGCCCTGCAACATGATATAAAAACGCTGCAGAACAGCAATAACAGCCGCACCTCCGTCGGAGCACGCGTTGCAATGTTCGAGGTTGGCGTGAATACAGGCTCTGCGGCCCCCCTTGGCCAATCCGCAGAGCAACGTAACGCTCGGATAAAGCAGCTTGCGACCAAAGACACTTCCCTTGGTGGCTCCGTCACTTATATGAACGTCCATTTGCACAACGAGCTGATTGATAACTACTCGCTGCGTGGGATAGCAGGCGCAGGGGCGCTAATTCTCTTTTACCTCTCCCTTCTGTTGTGCGCCTGGCAAAACCGCAACCCGACGCTGATGGTGATGACGCTTAGCCTGATCGTTTATGGCTTAAGTGATGTCATATTCTTCAGCAGGGAAGGCTCGATTGTTTACGTTATTGGTCTTCTCACGGCGATGATTTTTCTCGGGAAAAGAGGAGAATTATCCGTACAGGCTGAGACTTTACACGCTGCGAAATAACGCACTACTATACCTCTGAGCAATATGCTCGGGGGGCCAATAACATAGAGTTAATGAGATGAAGATAAATAAAATTATCATTGCCGGGTATGAATTAAGCGGCCTGGGAGGGATGGAAACGGTATGCAGCACGCTAGTGCGATTACTCCGCGCCCGTCATCCCGGCATTGATATTTCTTTTGTCTTTTTTAAAGAAGGCAACGCTACCGTTTGCGACGACTGGCTGGCCCACAGCAACTACAGCCGCATCACCTCAGGCATAAGAAATACGAAAATCCGTCGATTATCTTTCGCAAACTCTTTTCGTAAGCTGATAAGCCGGGAAAAACCCGAGCTTATTATTGCGCTCGATACACTGTCCTGTTTTATCAGCAACGTCGCCAGACAATATACCTTGCAGAAGCCGGTCATTTTTTCCTGGCTGCATTTCTCAACGCATAATCTTTATAAAGCAAAATATGTAAAGCGGGCCGATTATCACCTGGCTATTTGCTCTGAAATCGCCGAGCAGCTGACTGCGATGGGTATTGAAGACGGCCGTATCTCCACCATCTACAACCCTATCGCCCGCAGCCCCGTTTGCATCCCTCGCCCGCCGGAAGGTACGCGCTTTATTTACGTTGGCAGAATTATTGCCGATGGGCAAAAAAATATGCGTGGATTGTTCGACGCGCTGGCGCAAACAAAAGGTGCATGGACGCTGGACATCATTGGTGCAGGCGCTGACACAGAAATGTTGCAGGAATACGCGAAAGCCGTGGGCATCGAGGACAGGCTATGCTGGCATGGATGGCAAAAAAACCCCTGGAGCTATATCCGTGAAACGTTGCAGACAACCACTTGCCTACTCAGCAGCTCTCACTTTGAAGGGTTTTGCATGGTCCTGGCCGAAGCCAGCGCGCATGGTGTGTACGCCATAAGTTCGAACTGCAAAACAGGACCTGCGGATATTATTCAAGAAGGCGTTAACGGGAATCTGTATCCGACCGATCGCCCGGACGTTTTCGTTAAGCACCTTCAGGAGATCGTGAACGGTAAAACGCTGCCGGACAGTAATATTATCAAACAGGCTATCGAACCGTTCTACGAAGATAACTACACTCTTGAAGTGCTCCGTGCGTTCGCCCGTGCGGGCCTCACCTTTACCGAATAATCCCTACACGCCTGTTTTACGCTGGTAGTACTCTGCCAGCGTCATTCCCTCGCACTGGTTTTGCAGCGAACTGAACAGCGCTTCAAGATCGTCATACAGTCCTTCAATCTCTGCTTCGGTTTTAAACGTCGGGCTGCCACCGGGCATGTATTCCGATGAGTGCAGCATGTATTCAACGTAATCGCTGCCCTGCTCAAGGGTTTGCTGCACGACGCGTTTCATCGTGTCGACGTTTCCCCCCGCAGGGCGTAGCCAGTTCACGGAAGGTGAGCGAACCTTACCTCTCAGGCGGTCATAGCCCTGCTTGAGGGTATTGATTAGCGCAGAATGCTTGTACTGAATACTCATCGGCACTTCAAGCAGCGAAGAGGTCCCTGGCTTACTGATGTCGTTCTCGTCCATAAAGTAGGCATGATGTGGGAAATGACGATAGTCCGTACCGCCCGTCCCCTGCGGAGCGCCTTTTGCCGTGCGCCAGTCCACTTTCGGGGTGACCGAGCAATCAACCTGATAGCCTAGCTCCACCAGCAAACGCGCATAGCGCTCATCGAATGCCCAGCGCCCCGCCCGGTGGCTAACCATTTTGGTCTGGAAGGTGTCTTCCAGCAGGTGCGTCATAAACTCGACTTTCTCGCGCATCTGCGCATCGGGATATTCGATAAGATAGGGCTTGTAGCGCCAGTCGTCGTCCGTTAACGGCACCTCCGGCGGGCTGTTCCAGGCATGCAGATGCATACCCACTTCGCCGGTTCCGCGAGCGATGACGTCGCGCGCGAACTCCACGTAAAACGGATCGACCGCCATCTCGTAGTTGGTCAGATAAACCGGTTTAAAACGGTATTTTTCGCAGAGCGACTGAAAACGCGGTAAAAAGCGCGCGTTTTCGGTGGTGATACTGCTGTGCTTCTGCCAGAGGTTATCCCCTTCAGTATCAATCGTTATCAGAAACGCCGGTTTAGTCATTGGGACCATCCTTACAGTGTTACGCTACCCCTCGCTAGGGTAACACAAAGCTTTTCTCAGTCAGACTAATCACCTAAAATCGACCATTGGGCCTCAGGCGAAGAGTTAAGCATGACCTTAAAAACATCCTCCGGAAAACCGACAATCCCCTCTCGTATTCTGATTATCAAACTACGTCACCATGGGGATATGCTGCTGGTCACACCGGTCGTTCATGCCTTAAAAGAACGCTATCCCGATGCTGAGATTGACGTTCTTCTCTATGAAGAAACCCGGAGTATGTTGTCAGCCTACGGCGAAATCCACCACATTTATGCCATCGACCGCCGCTGGAAAAAGCAGGGGGTCCGCTTCCAGATTAGCCAGGAATGGCAGCTTCTCTCTCAGCTTCGCCAGAAACGCTATGACCTTGTGCTCAACCTGGCCGATCAGTGGCGCAGCGCCATTATCACGCGGTTTACCGGCGCGCCGCAGCGCATTGGCTTTGCCTTCCCGAAACGTCACCATCCGCTGTGGAGAGCCTGCCATAGCGAGCTCGTCTCGACCGATAATCACGCTGGCCTGCATACCGTAGAGCAAAACCTGTCCATTCTTGCTCCGCTGGGCATCGACACCCGCACCGCGCCCGCCACCATGGCCTATACGCCAGATGACTGGCAGTTTTGTCAGTCTTTACTAGCTGAAAATGCGGGCAGCTATGTTGTCGTTCAGCCGACGTCGCGCTGGTTCTTCAAATGCTGGCGGGAAGAGAGAATGGCCGAGGTTATTCGGGCGCTCACCGATGCCGGTCACCATGTGGTCATCACATCCGGTCCGGACGAGAAAGAGCGCCAGATGGTCGATGCTATTCTTTCCAGCTGTCAAAGCGATAAAACGCATACGCTCGCCGGACGGCTTACGCTGCGCCAGCTGGCGGCGCTCATCGACCATGCTTCACTCTTTATTGGCGTCGACTCGGTCCCGATGCATATGGCGGCCGCGCTGCGAACGCCGCTCATCGCCCTGTTCGGCCCGTCTAAGCTGACGTTCTGGCGCCCCTGGCAGGCAAAAGGCGAGGTTATCTGGGCGGGGGACTACGGGCAGCTTCCCGATCCCGACGACATTGATACCCGCACCAGCGAACGTTATCTGGATTTGATCCCCGCTTCCGTCGTGATCGACGCGGCGAAAAGGTTATTACATGAATAAATATCGCCTGGCGATCGTCAGACAAAAGTACCGCCCGGACGGCGGGGCTGAACGTTTCGTTTCCCGCGCGCTTGAAGCGCTGGACGCTCAGGACCTTGAGCTTAACGTGATTACCCGCGAGTGGGACGGACCGGTCAAACCCGAGTGGCACATCCACATCTGTAACCCGATGAAGTGGGGCAGAATCAGCCGCGAGCGTGGTTTCGCCCATGCGGCCCGAAAATTATGGCAGGCCGAGCAGTTTGACCTCGTTCAAAGCCACGAGCGTATTCCCGGCTGCGATCTGTATCGCGCAGGCGACGGGGTTCACTCCCGATGGCTTGAGCAGCGCTGCCGTATTTTGCCCGCCTGGCAGCAAAAGCGCCTGCTTAACGATCGCTATCACCGCTACGTGATCGGCGCGGAAAAAGAGATGTATCTCGCCAGCGAGCTGCGGGGCGTCATTTGTAACTCAGAAATGGTTAAACGCGAGATCGTCGAAGATTTTGGCATTTCTGAGAACAAAATCCGCGTCATTTATAACGCCATTGATAGCCAACGCTTCCTGCCGCCTTCTGAAGAGGCGCTGCTGCCGCTACGTCAGCAGTGGCAGATTCCTGAAAAGGCGAGCTGCCTAATCTTTGTCGGTTCCGGCTTTGAGCGTAAAGGCCTCAGCGCCGCGATTCAGGCGATTGCCCCTACCGATCGTCATCTCCTGGTCGTTGGCAAAGATAAAGACCAGCCGCGCTACCAGCAGCTTGCGAAAGCGCTGGGCTGTGAAGCGCGGGTGCACTTTTTTGGCGTTCAGCAGGAAACGCTGCCGTTTTACCAGATGGCGGACGGACTGCTGTTGCCCACGCTTTACGACCCGTTCCCTAACGTCATTCTCGAAGCGATGGCCTGCGGTCTGCCTGTCATCACCAGCACGGGCTGCGGCGGCGCCGAGTTTATTGAGCAGGGCATTAACGGCTACGTCTGCGACGCGCTGGACGTTAGCGCGCTGTCGCAGGCGGTGATGGCGTTACCTTCCCGCGCGTTGGGCTCCGATCCCGCGCTTCGCGCCAGAGAGCGCATTATGGGTTGCACATCTGAACGCCTGTCGACAGAGCTGGTTGCTTTTTATCAGGCACTTCTGGAGAAAAAATGAGAATTTTGCTCGTCATTGATGGCCTGCCCGGCGGTGGCGCGGAAAAAGTAGTGCTTACGCTGGCGGAAAACTTTATTCGTAAAGGCGACCGCGTTTCGCTTTTCTCACTCAGGGACGTTTGCGCCTACCCGCTGCCGGAAGGGCTGGATTACCGCGTTATCGCCGACCGCTGCCGGACGCCGTGGCGCAAGCTCACCGAGATATCTCGTCGGGCCGCGCAGCTTGACAGCGCCATCGCAGAAGCTGAGCAGGAGGGTAAATTCGACCTGGTGTTATCCAACCTGCACAAAACCGACCGCATCGTGGCGCGCAGCAAGCGCCTGAGACATCACAACCTCTGGTTCTGCCTGCACGGCGTGTTCTCTGCCTCCTACCTCGGCAATAAAACCGGGCTTTCCCGATGGCTTAAAAAGCAAAAAGTTAAACGCGTTTATCAGCAGCGGCGGATTGTTGGCGTATCCCGCGCCGTAGGGCAGGATCTGATTGACGCGTTTGGCATAACGCCAACGAAGCTATGTACCATTTATAACCCGTTCGATCTCGATGCTATCCGGGAAAATGCGCAGGCACCCTGCGAAATGGCGGGTGAAGATTACCTGATTCACGTTGGCCGCTTCCACACGGCAAAGCGTCATGACCGTCTGATTGAAGCTTACGCAGAAAGCGGTATTCGCGCGCCGCTGGTGCTTCTGGGCAAGGGAAATGCCGAACAGGAAGCCCGACTGCGGGAACTGGCTGCGCGTTCCGGCGTCGGTGACAGGGTGCTTTTCAAAGGCTTCCAGACCAACCCGCTACCGTGGATTAAACAGGCGCGCCTGCTGGTTGTCAGCTCGGATAGCGAAGGTTTCGGCAACGTGCTGGTAGAAGCGCTCATCTTAGGAACCGCGGTGGTCAGTACCCGCTGCCCGGGAGGCCCGGTCGAGATTTTGACGGGTGATTTGCAGCGAGGCTTAAGCGAGCTGAACAGCCACGATCTGGCCCGGACCATGCAAAGCATTTATCATAATCCGCCGGCAATCGATACCACCCAGCTTGCGCGATTCGACGTCAACACGATTTGCGAAGAATATCGCAACCTTCATCGCTAATTTGACGATCCCATTGTCTATTAATAGGTTTCATATGACTAACGCACCTTTACTAAGCATCGTGGCCGCTGTGTATAACGGTGAAAAGTTTCTCGATGCCTTCTTCAGGTGTATTGAGCAGCAGCAGCTTAGCGATGTCGAAATGATCATGGTGAACGACGGCTCCACCGATTCCAGCCTGGCAATCCTGGAAGCGTGGCAGACGAAGTTCAGCAATATGAAGGTCATCAGCCAGCCCAATCAGGGCGTATCGGTTGCGCGTAATACGGGCCTGGCAGTTGCAACGGGTAAATACGTCACGTTCCCGGACATCGACGACAAGCTTTATCCCGGCATGTACACCACGCTGCTGAACATGGCTGAAGAGAACGACCTTGACGTGGCAACGTGCAACGGGCGCTATGTCTACGAGGATCGCCGCGAGCCACAGTCCATTTTCCCTACCGACAGGCTCTCTTCAACGCCGGTGCTGCCGGGCCACGTCTGGCTAAAGCGCGCGCTGGATTCGCGTAAGTTCCTGCACGTCACCTGGCTAAACATCTACCGGCTCGCCTTTATCCGCCAGATGAATTTTTCCTTTGAGCCCGGCCTGCGGCATCAGGATATCCCGTGGACCACAGAAGTTTTACTTGCCGCCGAGCGGGTGCAATATACAGAAAAGACGTTTTACGATTACTACATCCATTCTGAGTCCGTCTCGCATAAGCCGGATACCGACGACACGTTGATTCGCTCTGCGCACCACTATATGAAAATTCTCGAAATGCTGGATGCCATCAACAGGCGCTACGCCGATAAAACGCGCGATATCAAAGCCTGTCGCTGGCAGATTGCAAAAGAAGGTCTGGGCATCATCCACACCATCGATGAGATGAAAGACAAAGAAAAACAAAAATCCCTGATTCGTGAATTTTTCGAGCGCGGGATTTGGCAACTCATCTGGACTAACGCTCACGATTTACGCCTGCGCTGGCGCCTTGGCCGCCGTTACTTGCGCTTAAAGAAGATGCTGAATAATTAAACAGGTACGCGGGCCGTTGAATAACGGCTACGGAGAGTTATGAGCAAAGTTGCAAAACAGGTAGCCGCAGGCGTATTTCTGACGATCTGGAAAGCCACCGGCTACAGCGTGAAAAAAATCACGCGTTTCTCACCCGAAGATAAGCTGAAAACCATTGCGATCTTCTCAACAACGGCCCTGGGGGATTTTATCCTCAATACGCCGGCAATCGCTGCGTTAAAAGCGCGCTGGCCTGACGCAAAGCTACTGCTGGTAATGAACCAGCGCAACGAAGCGCTCGCGGCGGGAAGCAACCTGTTCACGGATATCTTTTACTGGAACGGAAAGGCGAACGACGTGCTGAAGCTGGCCGGATTCCTGCGTAAGCACAGGGTCGATGCTACGTTTATCCTCCATTCCCGCACGCCTTACGACATCATTGCCGCCTCGCTAGGCCGTTCGACGTATATCTTCAAGGACGTCTATTACAACGACTATCAGGGTCAGGAAAACTTTGCGCTGGCGCGGTTTTTGTCCGCCCATTTTGATAACCGAAAACAGGGCAATATTCATCTCATCGATCAAAAAGCGCAGCTCTTGAAATCGATTGGCATCGATATGCCCTCGAAAGAGATGTTTATTCCCGCGCCCTTCACGCCGGAGCGGCCAGAAAAAACGGTGGTCGGCATACACGCCGGTGCATCAAGCCTGGAGCGCTGCTGGCCGGTGGAAAAGTTCGCTCAGGTTATTGAAATGCTCTTAGCGCAGCATCCCGATCTTGAGATCGTGCTGATTGGTGCAAACGCGGAAAAGGCGCTTAACCAGCGCATTATTGATGCCCTGACGGGCCAACAAGCGCGCGTTCACAATCTGGCGGGAACGACTAACCTTATACAGCTGGCGGCAAAAATCGCTGGCTTTACCTGCCTCGTGGTAGGGGATACCGGCCCGCTCCATATCGCCGTTGCGCTGAAAACGCCGACCGTTGGGCTATACGGCGGTCAAATGTACGTTGACGGCGCAGCCCCCATGCAGGACAGCGCCCTGCATCACGTGCTGGTATCAGACGATGACAATGTCGGCATCAGTCGAATCGACGTCGCGGATGTATATAGCGCCATTAACCAATGTCTGGCGGCAAACCCCGTCTGAACGCCTCAGCGCAGGCAACAGAGCCAAAGAGATAGCTTTAGTACCGCTAAATGCTTAGAATTTGCCCGCCAAAACAAAAAAACGGATAGAACCCTTGGAATTGCTTTACACCACTTTGCTTTACCTTATACAACCGCTGGTCTGGCTGCGCTTGCTCCTCCGTAGCAGGAAGGCTCCCGCTTACAGAAAACGCTGGGCCGAGCGTTATGGATATTGTAAAAACAAGGTTGCGCCCGAGGGAATACTGCTGCATTCCGTTTCTGTCGGTGAGACGCTGGCGGCGATCCCGCTGGTGCGCGCGCTGCGCCACCGCTATCCGTCACTGCCGATCACCGTCACCACCATGACGCCTACCGGCTCCGAACGCGTGATGTCCGCATTCGGTAAAGACGTCCATCACGTCTACTTGCCGTACGACCTGCCCTGCGCCATGAACCGTTTCCTCAATACCGTTCGCCCTAAGCTGGTGATCGTGATGGAGACCGAGCTGTGGCCCAATATGATTTCAGCGTTGAACGCCCGCAAAATCCCGCTGGTGATTGCCAACGCCCGCCTCTCGGAGCGCTCGGCAAAAGGGTACGGCAAGCTCGGGAAAGCCATGCGTCGCTTGCTCGGCAAAATCACGCTCATTGCCGCCCAGAATGAAGAAGACGCTGAGCGTTTTATCGCTCTTGGCCTCAAACGCAACCAGCTGGCAGTCACTGGCAGCCTCAAGTTTGATATTTCCGTAACCCCCGAGCTGGCTGCCCGCGCGGTGACGCTGCGCCGCCAGTGGGCCCCGCGCCGTCAGGTGTGGATTGCCACCAGCACCCACGACGGCGAAGAGGAAATTATCCTGCAGGCGCACCGCAAGCTGCTTGAGCAGTTCCCGGACCTGCTGCTGATTCTGGTTCCACGCCACCCGGAGCGCTTTAAAGATGCCCGTGAAATGGTGCAGAAAGGCGGCTTCAGCTTTACCCTGCGAAGCAGCGGTGAAGTGCCTTCCGGCAGCACGCAGGTGGTGATTGGCGATACGATGGGCGAGCTGATGCTGCTTTACGGCATTGCCGATCTGGCGTTTGTGGGCGGCAGCCTGGTTGAGCGCGGCGGCCATAACCCGCTTGAGCCTGCCGCGCACGCCATCCCGGTGCTGATGGGGCCGCACACGTTTAACTTCAAAGATATCTGCGCCAAGCTGCAGCAGGCCGACGGCCTGATTACCGTGACCGATGCGGATTCGGTGGTGAAAGAGGTTTCGACCCTTCTCACCGACGAAGATTACCGCCTGTGGTATGGCCGTCATGCTGTCGAAGTACTGCATCAGAACCAGGGCGCGCTGACCCGCCTGCTACAGCTTCTGCAGCCCTATTTGCCTCAGCGGAGCCACTGATGCCTACGCGCCTGTCGGTCGTGATGATCGCCAAAAACGCCGCTGACCTGTTGCCGGACTGCCTGGCCTCCGTCAGCTGGGCCGACGAGATCGTCCTGCTCGACTCCGGCAGCGATGATGCTACCGTAGACGTTGCCCGAGCCGCGGGCGTAAAGGTTTATGTCGATACCGACTGGCAAGGCTACGGCATCCAGCGCCAGCGCGCGCAGTCTTATGCCTCCGGCGATTACGTCTTAATGATCGACACCGATGAGCGCATCACGCCGGAGCTGAGGCAGTCGATTCAAGCGGTCCTTGCCGCCCCTCAGCCCAGTGCGGTCTACAGCATCGCGCGTCGCAACTACTTCCTTGGCCGCTTTATGCGCCATAGCGGCTGGTATCCCGATCGCGTCACGCGCCTTTATGAGCGCGAGCGCTATCGCTATAACGATAATCTGGTGCATGAATCACTGGCCTGCGACGGCGCGGCGGTGATCCCGCTCGCGGGCGACCTGCTTCACCTGACCTGCCGCGACTTTGCCAGCTTCCAGCGCAAACAGCTTAACTACGCCACCGCGTGGGCGCAGGAGCGTCATCAGCGCGGCAAGAAGGTCTCGTTGTCCGGGATTTTCACCCATACGCTGGGCGCGTTTCTGAAAACGCTGCTGCTGCGCGGCGGCGTGCTGGACGGCAAGCAGGGATGGTTACTGGCAGTGGTAAATGCCCAGTATACTTTCAACAAATACACCGAGCTGTGGGCGCTGTGCCGCGGCTACTCAGAGAAAACGTGAGCCATGAGCACAAAAGCGATTTATCCGGGTACCTTCGATCCGATCACCAACGGTCATCTTGATATCATCACCCGCGCGGCGAGCATGTTCGACAAGGTGATACTGGCGATTGCATCCAGCCCCTCCAAGAAACCCATGTTTGACCTGAACGAGCGCGTTCAGCTCGCGACGGACGCCACTGCGCATCTGCCAAACGTTGAGGTGGTCGGGTTTAGCGATTTGATGGCCAACTTCGCTCGCGCCCAGCAGGCCAACATTTTGATCCGCGGCTTACGCGCGGTGGCGGACTTTGAGTATGAGATGCAGCTGGCGCACATGAACCGCCACCTGATGCCGGAACTGGAAAGCGTGTTCCTGATGCCGTCGAAAGAGTGGTCGTTCATCTCCTCCTCGCTGGTGAAGGAGGTTGCGCGGCACCAGGGCGACGTGACCCATTTCCTGCCGGATAACGTTCACCGGGCGTTAATGGAAAAGCTGAAGTAGCCGTCTGACTGCCGGGCTGTGCCTGCCCGGCCTGCAACGGCCCTACTTCTGACACTGGCGGCAGTAAAACGTCGCGCGCTGCGCGTGCTTTGTCGCAATAATCGGCGCTCCGCACGCTCTGCACGGCTCCCCTTTTCGACCATAGACCTGCAGCTCCTGCGCAAAATAGCCCGGCTTGCCGTCGCTTTGCAGGAAATCCTTCAGCGTCGTTCCCCCCTGCTCAATCGAGCGCAGCAGCACGGCCTTAATCACTCTGACCAACAGCTCGCACTCCTGCGGCGAGAGCGAAGAGGCAAGCCGATCGGGATGGATCCCGGCCGCAAACAGCGATTCGCTGGCATAGATGTTCCCCACGCCAACCACCAGCTTGTTATCCATCAGCCAGGGCTTAATTGGGGTTTTCTTCTTTGCACACTTCTGCTGCAGGTATTCTGCGTTAAACGCGTCAGAGAGCGGCTCGGGCCCTAGGTGCGCCAGTGCGCTATGCCCTTCGAGCTCTTTTGTCCACAGCCAAGCGCCGAAACGACGCGGATCGGTGTAGCGCAGCACCTTGCCGTTGCTCATCACCAGGTCAACGTGGTCGTGCTTTTCCGCAGGCAGCTCTTCGGTAAGGATACGCAGGCTGCCGGACATCCCAAGATGGATGATAATCCAGCCGTCAGGAAGCTCCAGCAGCAGGTATTTAGCGCGCCGCTGAACGCTGAGAACAGGCTTATCGCTCAGGGCATGGATCTCATCGGAGACCGGCCAGCGAAGCCGACCGTTGCGAACGACGGCATGAAGAATTGTAGCACCAGCCAGATGCGGTTCGATGCCACGGCGGCTGGTCTCTACCTCGGGTAATTCAGGCATGGTTCCTCCGTTGAGATGCAGAATGCAAAAAACCCCGCAGTTGCGGGGTTTTTCAGTACAGGAAGGTTAAAATTATTTAATTTTAGCTTCTTTGTACAGTACGTGCTGACGGACAACTGGATCGAACTTTTTCAGTTCCAGTTTTTCCGGCTTAGTACGCTTGTTCTTCGTGGTGGTGTAGAAGTGACCAGTACCAGCAGAAGAAACCAGCTTGATTTTCTCACGAATACCTTTAGCCATGATTTATTTCCTCTTTAAGTACTTAGTACTTTTCGCCACGGGCACGGATTTCAGCCAGAACTGTATCGATGCCTTTCTTATCAATTACACGCATACCTTTAGCAGATACACGCAGGGTGACAAAACGCTTCTCGCTCTCAACCCAGAAACGGTGAGAGTGCAGGTTCGGCAGGAAACGGCGTTTAGTCGCGTTCAGTGCGTGGGAACGGTTGTTACCGGTCACCGGACGCTTGCCAGTAACTTGGCAGACTCGGGACATGTCTATTCTCCAAAAATCAAATTAGCTCGAGCTTCGTATGGGGTATCGGCGCCTCGTCAGGCTTTACAGCCCGGTCATCGCATAGTTCTATTGAACTCTCGATTGCCAGGCCCAAATGCCAAACCCGAGATTCTCAAAGGTGGCGTAGTATACGCTGACTCGGCGGTGTGCTCAAGTCCCGAACAGACAAAGATCCCGATGGATCGCGAGAAATAGTCTAAATCCAACCCTGTTCGGCGAAGGAAATGTACTCTCCGCGGCCAATAATCAGATGATCCAGCACGCGAATATCCATGATTTGGCAGCATTTAATAATGCGCCTGGTAATTTCTTTGTCGGCTCTACTTGGTTCTGCACAGCCAGAGGGGTGATTATGCGCGAGGATCACCCCGGCTGCATTCACTTTTATCGCTTCCCGCACAATGACTCGTGGATGAACCTCAACGTGGCTTAATGTACCTGAAAACAGATGGCAATGCTTCAGCACCCGATTTTTGTTGTCGAGAAAGATCGCCATAAAGATCTCGCGCTCCGCGTCTGCCAGCTGGCTTTGCAGAAAATCGCGGGTCATTTCCGGCGTCAGTATCGGGTCTTCCTCCTGCATTCGGACGGTGTAAAAGCGCCTCGCAAGCTCGGCGATGCCTTTGATCTGGGCAAATTTCGCCACGCCAATGCCACCAACGTCGTTGAACGCCTCCATTTCAGCAGTCAGCAGGCCATGCAGCGAACCAAAATGCGCAATTAAGTCGCGCGCCAGTACGAACACGCTCTTGCCCGACGTTCCGGTACGCAAAAACAACGCCAGCAGTTCGGCATCGGTCAGGGATGTAATTCCATAGCGCAGCATTTTTTCGCGCGGCAGCAGCGGTGATATCTCTTCCATGCTCGGTCTCCTTATGGCTGTCACCATGCTGCCACAGCGCTATCAGGCTGTTCGACCCGCAATTTGTGTTCTTGCGTAACGCCTCGCAAAGTGCAACAGCGGACAGCATCACCCCACTTTTAGGATTGTGATAAAATGCCCGCTCTCTGGTGAAACCCAACAGGAAAGAATCATGATGAGCCTGGCCGGTAAAAAAATCGTTCTTGGCGTAAGCGGCGGCATTGCTGCCTATAAAACGCCTGACCTGGTGCGCCGTTTGCGCGAGCGCGGGGCCGATGTGCGGGTGGCTATAACCGAAGGCGGTAAAGCCTTTATTACCCCTCTGAGCCTGCAGGCCGTTTCGGGCTACCCCGTCTCCGACAGCCTGCTCGATCCCGCAGCTGAAGCCGCGATGGGCCATATCGAGCTGGGAAAATGGGCGGATCTGGTTATTCTGGCACCCGCCACGGCTGATTTGATTGCCCGCGTTGCCGCGGGTATGGCGAACGATCTGGTCTCTACCATTTGTCTTGCCACGCCAGCGCCCGTCGCCGTTGTTCCGGCCATGAACCAGCAGATGTACCGCAACGCCGCCACCCAGCATAATCTTGAGACGCTGGCCTCGCGCGGCCTGCTGATTTGGGGACCAGACAGCGGCAGCCAGGCGTGTGGTGATGTAGGCCCGGGGCGTATGCTCGACCCGCTGGCTATCGTTGATATGGCGGCTTCGCATTTCTCGCCTGTCAACGATCTGCAACATCTCAACATCATGATTACCGCAGGCCCAACGCGCGAGCCGCTGGACCCGGTACGCTATATCACCAACCACAGCTCCGGTAAGATGGGCTTCGCCATTGCTGCCGCAGCGGCCAAACGCGGCGCGAACGTCACGCTGGTGAGCGGTCCGGTTTCGCTATCAACGCCGCCGTTCGTCCAGCGCATTGACGTCACCACCGCGCTGGAGATGGAAGCCGCTGTGCAGACGCATGCACAAAAACAGCACATTTTTATTGGTTGTGCGGCCGTTGCCGACTACCGTGCCGAAACCATTGCCGATGCAAAAATCAAAAAGCAAGGCGATGAATTGACAATAAAAATGGTCAAAAATCCGGATATCGTTGCCGGGGTTGCCGCACTGAAAGACCGTCGGCCTTACGTTGTTGGGTTTGCCGCCGAAACAAATAATGTGGAAGAATATGCCCGGCAAAAACGTACCCGCAAAAACCTCGATTTGATTTGCGCGAACGATGTATCGCTGTCCACGCAAGGATTTAACAGCGATAGCAACGCACTGCACCTTTTCTGGCAGGATGGAGATAAAATCTTACCGCTTGAGCGCAAGGAACTCCTGGGCCAACAATTACTGGACGAGATCGTTACCCGTTATGATGAAAAAAATCGACGTTAAGATTCTGGACCCGCGCGTTGGCAAGCAATTTGCGCTGCCAACCTATGCCACCTCCGGCTCTGCCGGTCTTGACCTGCGCGCCTGTCTCGATGACGCCGTAGAGCTGGCTCCAGGCGCAACGACCCTGCTCCCAACGGGCCTGGCTATTCACATCGCTGACCCGTCGCTGGCGGCAGTGATCCTGCCGCGCTCTGGTTTGGGCCATAAGCACGGCATCGTGCTGGGTAATTTGGTCGGCCTGATTGACTCTGACTATCAGGGGCAGCTGATGGTATCCGTCTGGAACCGCGGCCAGGACAGCTTCACTATTGAGCCCGGCGAGCGTATTGCGCAAATGGTCTTTGTACCGGTGGTACAGGCCGAATTTAACCTGGTAGAAGATTTCGACGCTACCGACCGTGGCGAAGGCGGCTTCGGCCATTCCGGACGCAAATAATCGTCCGATAGACACGCATCTCACCGCGCCATAATGCAATAACAAACCGCAAACGCTTGTTTGCGGTCGTTGTGTGGATGCCAGCCTGGCAGTGCTTATTTTCAGGGGTATTTTGTAACATGGCAGAAAAACAAACCGCGAAAAGGAACCGTCGCGAAGAAATACTTCAATCTCTGGCTCTGATGCTTGAATCCAGCGATGGCAGTCAACGCATCACCACCGCTAAACTGGCCGCGTCCGTAGGCGTGTCAGAGGCGGCGCTGTACCGTCATTTTCCGAGTAAAACCCGGATGTTCGACAGCCTGATCGAATTTATTGAAGACAGCCTGATCACGCGCATCAACCTGATCCTGAAAGATGAGAAAGACACTACCGCACGTCTGCGTTTGATTGTGCTGTTGATTCTGGGCTTTGGCGAACGCAACCCCGGATTAACCCGTATCCTGACCGGCCACGCGCTCATGTTCGAGCAAGACCGTCTTCAGGGACGCATTAACCAGCTTTTCGAACGCATCGAAGCGCAGCTGCGCCAGGTACTGCGTGAGAAGAAAATGCGTGAAGGCGAGGGCTACACTACTGATGAAACGCTGCTGGCAAGCCAGATTCTGGCGTTTTGTGAGGGGATGCTCTCCCGCTTTGTGCGCAGCGAATTTAAATACTGTCCAACGGAAGATTTTGACGCCCGCTGGCCGCTGGTCGCAGCACAGCTGCAGTAATATTTTTGCCGGATGACGGCTTCGCCTTATCCGGCCTGCTAATTCCGCAGGCCCGGTAAGCGCTAGCGCCACCGGGCAAAAAATCACACGCCAAACGCTTCCCGATATGCCTGCACCGCAGCCAGATGGTCCGCCATCTCAGGCTTCTCTTCCAGATACGCAATCAGATCTTTCAGGGTGATAATCGACGTCACTTTACAGCCGTAATCGCGCTCAACTTCCTGAATAGCGGAGATTTCGCCGCGTCCGCGCTCCTGGCGATCTAAAGAAATCAGCACGCCCGCCAGCGTCGCGCCGTTGGCCTGGATAATCTCCATGGATTCCCGAATGGCAGTCCCGGCGGTGATGACATCGTCCACCAGCATTACGCGGCCCTGCAGCGCGCTTCCCACCAGGTTGCCGCCTTCGCCGTGCGTTTTGGCCTCTTTGCGGTTAAAGCAGTACGGCACATCGCGATCGTGATGTTCTGCCAGCGCAACCGCCGTTGTCGTCGCAATCGGAATGCCTTTGTAGGCAGGGCCAAAAAGCAGGTCAAAATCAATTCCTGAATCCACCAGCGCTTCGGCGTAGAAGCGGCCTAACAGAGCCAGATCGCGCCCGGTATTAAACAGCCCGGCATTGAAGAAATAAGGACTTTTGCGCCCGGATTTCAGCGTAAATTCGCCAAACTTAAGTACCTGCTTGTTAAGCGCAAACTCAATAAACTGGCGCTGATACGATTTCATGGATTCGCTCCTCTGTTTTTTCTGTCTTACAGGCAAAAAAAAGGCGACTCATTGGTCGCCTTTAAAATCAATTTTCTAACGCCGCCTTCTGCGTCGTTACAATGGATTCGATTCCCCCTCGGGCCAGCGCCAGCAGGGTGAGTAGTTCTTCGTGGGTGAACGGCTCGCCTTCTGCCGTCCCCTGCACCTCAATGATGCGCCCGTCCTCGGTCATCACGACGTTCATGTCCGTTTCGGCAGCGGAATCTTCAACGTATTCCAGATCGCACAGGGCTTCACCGTTAACGATCCCAACGGAAACGGCTGCAACCATCCCTTTCATCGGGTTGGTTTTAAGCTTACCGGCCGCCACCAGCTTGTTCAGGGCATCCGCCAGCGCAACGCATGCACCGGTGATAGATGCGGTACGCGTACCGCCGTCAGCCTGAATCACGTCGCAGTCCAGAGTGATGGTAAATTCGCCGAGCGTCTTCAGGTCAACCGCAGCGCGGAGCGCGCGGGCGATCAATCGCTGAATTTCCATAGTACGGCCGCCCTGCTTGCCCTTTGCCGCTTCACGAGCATTGCGGGTGTGGGTTGCGCGCGGCAGCATGCCGTATTCGGCGGTGATCCAACCCTGTCCCTGCCCTTTCAGAAAACGCGGAACGCCTTCATCGATAGAGGCAGTGCACAGCACTTTGGTGTCACCAAACTCAACCAGCACGGAGCCTTCTGCGTGTTTTGTATAGTTACGGGTCAGAGTGACGGGACGCACCTGATTGGCGCTACGACCTGCTGGACGCATGATGATTCTCCGGCTTGAAACGAATGTGGCTGCGCATTATACGGATAAAGGACGCTTATTCCTATCCTGAGAAGCCCCCGAAAGCTATAATCCCCCCATCTCTCCTTTAAAAACGGGAACATCTATGATCCGCAGTATGACCGCCTACGCCCGCCGTGAAATCAAAGGTAGCTGGGGTAGCGCCACCTGGGAAATGCGTTCGGTAAACCAGCGCTATCTGGAAACCTATTTCCGTATGCCGGAGCAGTTCCGCAGCCTTGAGCCCGTTGTGCGTGAGCGCATCCGTACTCGCCTGACGCGCGGAAAAGTAGAATGTAACCTGCGCTTCGAGCCGGACGCCAGCGCGCAGGGCGAGCTGATCCTCAACGAAAAACTGGCGAAACAGCTCGTGAATGCAGCGAACTGGGTCAAAATGCAGAGCGATGAAGGCGAAATTAACCCTGTTGATATTCTGCGCTGGCCTGGCGTTATGGCGGCCGGCGAGCAGGACCTGGACGCAATCACAGCGGAAATCCTTGCCGCCCTCGACGGCACGCTGGACGATTTTATCATTGCCCGCGAGACCGAAGGCCAGGCGCTGAAAGGGATGATTGAGCAGCGCCTTGAGGGCGTGAGCAATGAAGTGGCGAAGGTGCGTACTCATATGCCAGAAGTGTTGCAGTGGCAGCGCGAGCGCCTTGTCGCCAAACTGGAAGAAGCGGAAGTTCAGCTGGAAAACACCCGTCTGGAGCAAGAGCTGGTGCTGATGGCACAGCGCGTGGACGTGGCCGAAGAGCTGGATCGTCTGGAGGCACACGTCAAAGAGACCTACAACATCTTGAAGAAAAAAGAAGCCGTGGGTCGCCGCCTCGACTTTATGATGCAGGAGTTCAACCGCGAGTCGAACACCCTGGCGTCTAAGTCCATCAATGCCGAAGTGACCAATTCTGCAATTGAGCTGAAGGTTCTGATCGAGCAGATGCGCGAGCAGATCCAGAATATCGAGTAATATCTTTTGGGTGGTGTAGGCTGCGCCACCCATTACTATTTCTAATCCATTCAGACACTCATTGTTCCCTCTCACCGCCTCTCATAAAGCCTAACCAGCATAACGTGATAAAAATTTATAGGGCAAACCGACTCGCCTTAGAAAATCTCAATCGTGATATTGCGCACAAATCGCTAACCTGCCCGCGTTCTGACCGGAGGTTATATGTTGCTTCATATTCTGTATCTCATTGGCATCACCGCCGAAGCCATGACGGGCGCGCTGGCTGCCGGACGTCGTCGTATGGACACCTTCGGCGTGATCATCATTGCTACCGCGACCGCGCTGGGCGGCGGCTCCGTACGCGACATCCTGCTTGGGCATTATCCATTGGGATGGGTGAAGAACCCTGAGTACGTGATTATCGTTGCGACAGCCGCCGTTTTAACCACCATCGTCGCCCCCGTTATGCCTCACCTGCGGCGACTGTTCCTGGTGCTTGATGCGCTTGGCCTCATCGTATTTTCGATCATCGGTGCACAAATAGCGCTCGATATGGGTGAAGGCCCCGTCATCGCCACTATTGCTGCCGTCATTACCGGTGTATTCGGCGGCGTGCTGCGGGATATGTTTTGCAAACGCATTCCGCTGGTGTTCCAGAAAGAGCTGTATGCGGGGATCTCCTTCGCAGCGGCCGTGCTCTACGTTGCCCTGCAGCATTATGTTTCCAACCACGACGTCGTGGTCATCTCCACGCTGCTGTTTGGTTTTACGGCCCGAATGCTGGCGCTGCGCCTGAAGCTGGGGCTCCCGGTGTTTGACTATAAGCACAACGCCCACTGAGTTTAAAAACCGTTGATGTGCTGCTCAGCCAGCCACGCTGCCAGCGCATTAACTTGAGAGTCTTGCAGCCAATGAATAATTTGCCTTGCCTTCTCCGCCCCCGTTCCGGGCAAGGTCTGCCAGTCAGCGCTGTTACGCTTACGCATCGCATGCCAGGAATCCGCGCCAGACGCGCTTAACGCGGCTTTCGTCATCGGTATTCCCATCGCCGTAATCCAGCGAATAAACGGCTGCTCGCGCACCAGATTAAAACTGTGCCAAAGCGCCAGCCCGCGCGCCGCAGAAAAGCCCGGCGTGGCCGACAGCTGCTCCCGTGAGAGCTGTAGCCATGAAAAAATATGCTCGAAACGGTGCGCCTGGTGCAGCGCTCTCCAGCCAGACTCGCCAAGCCCCTTAATATTCAGCCCCTGCTTCGAGCTTAACCACGAAAGGCGCGCAATAAACTGCTCCAGACACTCGGGTGAGGCGTAAAAACAGGTCAGCGAATGAAAATGCGATACCGGAGGCTGCGGTTTTTGCCGATCGGCCCCTCGCCAGACGACCTTATCGAAACGGGGAATTCCCTGCCCGGCAAGACTCACCATGACATGATCGCCCGGCGCAATGTCCAGCCGCTGCCAGCGCCCAACCGCTCCCAGGCTGACTCGCTGCACGCGTTTATCGTCCAGCCGTATCGGCTCAAGCGCCGCCATAACGGAAATCTTTCCGGTACGACCTACCGCAAACTGAATGTCCCGTACTTCAGCAACCTGTGCAACAGGCGTATATTTCCATGCCGCAACCCAGCTTCCGTCTCCTGGCAGCCAGCGTTCACCGGCAGGTTCATTTTCTGAACGCACGACAATGCCGTCCGTCACAAAAGGTAGCGGCGCCGTTAGCCATTGCGCGCGCTGCCTGGCGACATCATCCACAGAGTGAACCGCAAGGGTGAAACGTGCCGTTAAATCAAAGCCCGCAGCAGACAGCTCGACAAGCCGTTGCTGCATGGAGTGCGGGCCATCCGGCCAGGCCCAGATAAATATGCCTATTTGGCTTAGCAAAGCGCGATCTGTTTGCCTCATCATGGCCCCCGCCACCTTTGCGCGCGCGTTCATTCCCCCCATCTGCTGCTGTATATGGTTATCGCGCAGGAGAAAAAGCTCTCCCTGCAACACGCTATTGCCGAGCGCGCCTTTTATACGAGCAGGAACCGCCGGGATCGAACGTACCTGCGCCGTCCAGTCTTCGCCCTTTATCCCATCGCCACGGCTGATGGCCTGGGAGAGTGTGCCGTTACGGTAGATCAGCGTGACCGCAACGCCGTCCACTTTGGGCTGCACCCACAGGTTGTGACGCGCCTGCATCCATTCCCGCAGCGCTTCCTTGCTGGCGATTTTACGTACGCCCGTATGGGCAACCGGATGAGGTACGTTTCCTACCAGAGCTGGAAGGCCACTCCCTGCAGATTCCTGGCCAAAACAGCGCTGCCACTGCGCTAACCGGGCATTGAGCTGGTCATAAACCTCGTCGCTCACTTCGCTTACGCCTTGCTTCCAGTAGCTATCGTCCCATCCCTTGATCTGTTTGCTTAACGCCGTAATCTCTTTATCTGCTTTAGCCTGCGACCAGACGGGGCACACCGCCGCGCCGTACCCACACCACAACAGCATCAATCCGCTTATCCATCGCCACATTGTTACTCCTCCTTTACGTTAAAGGAGATATACCCCGAGGCGTAAAACAGCGCTAACAGCAACCTTTCGTCCTGCGAGACGCTTTCAAAGATTTATTTTTATTGCTGTAAACCACACGTAAAACCTGAAAACGGCACGCAAAATTCAATAATCCACGGGAAAAAGTGTGACAAAGGCTACGTCACACAGCGGCGACGTGTATAATAAGCCCGTATGTAGGACTTCTTCGCTAACACATACAAAAGACTCTCATGGCTCAAGGCACGCTTTATATTGTTTCTGCCCCTAGTGGCGCGGGTAAATCCAGCCTTATTCAGGCACTGTTAAAAACCCAACCGTTGTACGACACGCAGGTTTCTGTTTCTCACACCACGCGAGCGCCGCGTCCGGGTGAAGTGCACGGTGAACACTATTTCTTTGTAAATCATGACGAATTTAGAGCAATGATTGGCAGAGACGCGTTTCTTGAACACGCGGAAGTTTTCGGTAACTACTACGGAACCTCGCGTGAAACGATTGAGCAGGTTCTGGCAACCGGCGTGAATGTGTTTCTGGATATTGACTGGCAGGGTGCCCAGCAGATTCGCAAGAAAATGCCGGATTCACGCAGCATCTTTATTTTGCCGCCGTCGAAAGATGAGCTGGATCGCCGCCTGCGCGGCCGCGGCCAGGACAGCGAAGAAGTGATCGCAAAGCGTATGGAGCAGGCAGTTGCAGAAATGAGCCATTACGCGGAATATGATTACCTTATTGTGAATGATGATTTTGATGCCGCGCTGAGCGATCTCAAAACCATTCTTCGTGCAGAACGTCTGCGCATGAGCCGCCAGAAGCAGCGACATGACGCTTTAATCACCAAACTGTTGGCAGACTGAACCCACTTTCAGTATCATGCCCAGTCATTTCTTCACCTGTGGAGCATTTTAAGTATGGCACGCGTAACTGTTCAGGACGCTGTAGAGAAAATTGGTAACCGTTTTGACCTGGTGCTGGTCGCCGCGCGTCGCGCTCGTCAGATGCAGGTAGGCGGCAAAGATCCGCTGGTACCGGAAGAAAACGATAAAACCACCGTTATTGCACTTCGCGAAATCGAAGAAGGTCTGATTAACAACCAGATCCTCGACGTGCGTGAGCGCCAGGAGCAGCAAGAGCAGGAAGCCGCAGAACTGCAGGCCGTAACCGCCATTGCTGAAGGTCGTCGTTAATTAAACCTGCGGGTCGCCCTTGTATCTGTTTGAAAGCCTGAATCAACTGATTCAAACCTACCTGCCTGAAGACCAGATCAAACGTCTTCAGCAGGCGTATCTCGTTGCACGTGACGCTCACGAGGGTCAGACACGTTCAAGCGGTGAACCCTATATCACGCACCCGGTAGCGGTAGCCTGCATTCTGGCCGAGATGAAACTCGACTATGAAACGCTGATGGCTGCCCTGCTGCATGACGTGATTGAAGATACCCCTGCCACCTACCAGGATATGGAACAGCTGTTTGGTAAAAGCGTTGCCGAACTGGTGGAAGGGGTCTCTAAGCTTGATAAGCTTAAATTCCGCGATAAGAAAGAGGCGCAAGCCGAAAACTTCCGCAAGATGATTATGGCGATGGTGCAGGATATCCGCGTCATCCTCATCAAGCTCGCTGACCGCACCCACAACATGCGCACGCTGGGCTCACTCCGCCCGGACAAGCGTCGCCGCATCGCCCGTGAAACCCTCGAAATTTATAGCCCGCTGGCGCACCGTTTAGGTATTCATCACATTAAAACCGAGCTGGAAGAGCTGGGTTTTGAAGCGTTGTACCCAAACCGCTATCGCGTGATCAAAGAGGTGGTTAAAGCCGCACGCGGCAACCGTAAAGAGATGATTCAAAAAATCCTCTCTGAAATCGAAGGGCGCTTGCAGGAAGCGGGAATACCGTGCCGCGTTAGCGGTCGCGAAAAGCACCTGTACTCGATCTACTGCAAAATGGTGCTTAAAGAGCAGCGTTTTCACTCGATCATGGATATTTACGCATTCCGCGTGATTGTTCATGACTCCGACACCTGTTATCGCGTACTGGGCCAGATGCACAGCCTGTACAAGCCGCGTCCGGGTCGCGTGAAAGATTACATCGCCATTCCCAAAGCGAACGGCTATCAATCTTTACACACCTCGATGATCGGCCCGCACGGCGTGCCTGTTGAGGTGCAAATCCGCACCGAAGACATGGACCAGATGGCAGAGATGGGTGTGGCTGCGCATTGGGCTTACAAAGAGCACGGCGGCGAAAGCAGCACCACTGCACAAATCCGCGCCCAGCGCTGGATGCAAAGCCTGCTGGAACTCCAGCAGAGTGCGGGTAGCTCGTTTGAATTTATCGAGAGCGTCAAATCCGATCTCTTCCCGGATGAGATTTACGTTTTCACACCTGAAGGGCGCATTGTCGAACTGCCTGCGGGCGCAACGCCGGTTGACTTCGCTTACGCCGTGCATACCGATATCGGTCACGCCTGCGTGGGTGCGCGCGTCGACAGGCAGCCTTATCCGCTGTCTCAACCGCTTTCCAGCGGCCAGACGGTGGAAATTATTACTGCGCCGGGCGCACGTCCGAACGCGGCCTGGCTGAACTTTGTCGTCAGCTCAAAAGCGCGCGCCAAGATTCGCCAGCTGCTGAAAAACCTCAAGCGCGATGATTCCGTTAGCCTCGGGCGTCGACTGCTCAACCACGCGTTGGGCGGCAGCCGTAAGCTGGCAGAGATCCCGCCGGAAAATATTCAGCATGAGCTGGAGCGCATGAAGCTCGCCTCGCTGGATGATTTGCTGGCCGAAATTGGCCTTGGTAACGCTATGAGCGTCGTGGTCGCCAAGAACCTGCAGCAGGGAGACGCAACCGCCGTTCCAGCCGCAGCGCAAGGCCACGGACACCTGCCTATCAAAGGCGCAGACGGCGTGCTCATCACCTTCGCTAAATGCTGCCGACCGATTCCGGGCGATCCGATTATTGCGCACGTGAGTCCAGGCAAAGGCCTGGTCATCCACCACGAGTCCTGCCGCAACATTCGCGGCTACCAGAAAGAGCCTGAAAAGTTCATGGCGGTCGAGTGGGATAAAGAGACGGCGCAGGAATTTATCACTGAAATCAAGGTGGATATGTTTAACCACCAGGGTGCACTGGCAAACCTGACTGCGGCAATCAACACGGCCACGTCCAACATTCAAAGCCTGAATACGGAAGAAAAAGATGGCCGCGTGTACAGCGCCTTTATTCGCCTGACGGCCCGCGACCGCGTGCATCTGGCAAATATCATGCGCAAGATCCGCGTCATGCCGGACGTCATTAAAGTCACCCGAAACAGAAACTAGCTTTATGAATGCACAACGTTATGCACGTATCTGCGAAATGCTCGCCAGGCGTCAGCCTGACCTGACGGTCTGCATGGAGCAGGTCCACAAACCTCATAACGTCTCTGCCATTGTCCGCACCGCAGACGCTGTCGGCGTGCATGAAGTGCACGCCGTCTGGCCGGGTACGCGCATGCGCACCATGGCATCTACCGCCGCAGGCAGTAACAGCTGGGTTTCCGTTAAAACGCATCACACCATCGGTGAAGCCGTATCGCACCTGAAAGGCCGCGGTATGCAGGTGCTGGCGACCAACCTGTCTGATAAAGCCGTGGATTTCCGCGAGATCGACTACACCCGGCCAACCTGCATATTGATGGGCCAGGAGAAAACCGGGATCACGCAGGAAGCGCTGGATCTGGCGGATCGGGATATCATTATTCCCATGATCGGCATGGTGCAGTCTCTGAACGTTTCGGTCGCTTCGGCGCTGATTTTGTATGAAGCGCAGCGCCAGCGTCAGAACGCAGGCATGTACGAGCGCAGCAACAGCATGCTGCCGGAAGATGAGCAGCAGCGCCTGCTGTTCGAAGGCGGCTACCCGGTGCTGGCTCGCGTTGCGAAGCAGAAAAAACTGCCGTATCCCCACGTTAACGCGCAGGGCGAGATTGAAGCCGATGCCGCGTGGTGGGCCACTATGCAGTATGCGGGATAAGCGATGAAAGGCCGCCTGCTGGATGCCATTCCGCTCAATACGCTGACCGGCGTGGGCGCGGCGCAAAGCAGCAAGCTCGCTAAAATTGGACTGCATACCGTGCAGGATCTCCTGCTCCACCTCCCCCTCCGATACGAAGACCGCACCCAGCTGTATAAAATTGGCGACCTGCTTCCCGGTATTTATGCCACCGTTGAAGGCGAAGTTCTGAACAGCAACATCACCTTCGGCGGACGCCGGATGATGACCTGCCAGATAAGCGATGGCACCGGCATTCTCACGATGCGCTTTTTCAACTTCAACGCGGCGATGAAAAACAGCCTTGCCACTGGGCGCCGCGTGCTGGCGTATGGTGAAGCTAAACGCGGTAAATACGGCGCGGAGATGATCCACCCGGAGTATCGCGTGCAGGGCGATCTCAGCATGCCGGAACTGCAGGAAACGCTAACGCCGGTTTATCCGACGACTGAAGGCATTAAGCAGGCGACGCTGCGCAAGCTTACCGACCAGGCGCTGGAGCTACTCGATACCTGCGCCATCAACGAACTGCTGCCACCGGAGCTGGCGCAGGGCATGATGAGCCTGCCGGAAGCGCTGCGTACCTTGCACCGTCCGCCGCCGTCCCTTCAGCTCAGTGATTTAGAAAGCGGCAAACATCCAGCCCAGCGGCGGCTTATCCTTGAAGAGTTACTGGCACATAACCTGAGCATGCTCGCGCTTCGCGCGGGCGCGCAGCGTTTCCACGCTCAGCCGTTAAGCCCACGAGACGATCTCAAGGATAAGCTGCTGGCCTCGCTGCCGTTTAAGCCAACCGGCGCGCAGGCGCGCGTGACCGCAGAAATAGAACGCGATATGGCGCTTGATGTACCGATGATGCGCCTGGTTCAGGGCGACGTTGGCTCCGGTAAGACGCTGGTTGCCGCGCTGGCCGCGCTGAGGGCAATTGCCCACGGCAAGCAGGTGGCGCTGATGGCTCCCACCGAACTGCTGGCAGAGCAGCACGCGAATAACTTCCGCAGCTGGTTTGCCCCGCTCGGCGTGGATGTCGGCTGGCTGGCAGGCAAGCAAAAAGGCAAGGCGCGCATCGCACAGCAGGAAGCAATTGCCAGCGGACAGGTACAGATGATTGTCGGTACGCACGCCATTTTCCAGGAACAGGTACAGTTTAATGGCCTGGCGCTGGTCATCATTGATGAACAGCACCGGTTTGGCGTCCACCAGCGCCTGGCGCTGTGGGAGAAAGGGCTGCAGCAAGGCTTCCATCCGCATCAGCTGATCATGACCGCGACGCCCATTCCGCGCACGCTGGCAATGACGGCCTACGCCGATCTGGATACCTCCACCATTGACGAACTGCCGCCGGGACGCACGCCGGTCACTACCGTAGCAATTCCTGACACGCGCCGCAGCGATATCATCGATCGCGTGCGCAACGCCTGTACCCAGGAAGGACGTCAGGCGTACTGGGTCTGCACGCTGATTGAAGAGTCTGAGCTGCTGGAAGCCCAGGCCGCGGAAGCGACGTGGGAAGAACTTAAGATCGCCCTGCCGGAGCTGAACGTTGGCCTGGTGCACGGGCGCATGAAGCCCGCAGAAAAGCAGGCGGTCATGCAGTCATTCAAGCAGGGTGAGTTACACCTGCTGATTGCGACAACGGTCATCGAAGTGGGCGTGGACGTGCCGAACGCCAGCCTGATGATCATCGAAAACCCGGAGCGACTCGGCCTTGCGCAACTCCACCAGCTGCGCGGGCGCGTGGGGCGCGGCGCGGTCGCCTCACACTGCGTGCTGCTGTACAAAGCGCCGCTGTCAAAGACCGCGCAGATGCGCCTTCAGGTGCTGCGCGACAGCAACGATGGCTTCGTGATTGCGCAAAAAGATCTGGAGATACGCGGCCCTGGCGAACTGCTGGGCACGCGTCAGACGGGCAACGCCGAGTTCAAAGTGGCCGATCTGCTGCGCGATCAGGCGCTGATCCCCGAAGTTCAGCGCCTTGCCCGCCATATTCATGAACGTTACCCGGAACAGGCTAACGCGCTAATCGAGCGCTGGATGCCGGAAACCGAGCGCTATTCTAATGCCTGACCCTTAGGCAAAGATCGGCAGCATCAGATACAGCTTAATCACCAGCGCATTCGCAATATCAATGAAGAACGCCCCGACCATCGGAACCACCAGAAATGCCATATGCGACGGGCCGAAACGCTCCGTGATTGCCTGCATATTGGCGATTGCCGTCGGGGTTGCCCCTAAACCAAATCCACAATGGCCTGCAGCCAGTACCGCCGCATCGTAATTTTTGCCCATCATGCGCCAGGTCACGAACATCGCGTACAAGGCCATAAACACGGCCTGTACTGCGAGGATCGCCACCATCGGCAAGGCCAGTGAGGCGAGCTCCCACAGCTTGAGGCTCATCAGCGCCATCGCCAGAAACAGTGAGAGACAGACGTTACCCAGCACGGACACCGCGCGTTCAAACACGCGGTAGAAACCCATCAGCGCCAGACCGTTGCTCAGCACCACGCCGATAAACAGCACGCAGACGAAGGTCGGTAACTCAAAGGCGGTTCCCGAGAGCCATTGCGCAACGACTTTTCCCACGGTAAGACAGATAGCAATCATCGCAATGGTTTCGATCAGCACAAGCGACGTAATCGTGCGCCCGACGTCAGGTTTTTCGAACGCGGTTGGCACCAGCTCATCATCCGGCCTGCCGTCCGGCGTTGCGGAGTGTTTCACCAGATATCGTGCAACCGGGCCACCGATCAGTCCGCCAAGCACCAGGCCGAAGGTTGCGCAGGCCATAGCAACTTCCGTTGCGTTTTCAAAGCCGTAGCGCTCCACAAACAGCTTGCTCCACGCGGCTCCGGTTCCGTGTCCACCTGACAGGGTAATAGACCCAGCAAGCAGCCCCACCAGCGGGTCCAGCCCCAGCAGCGTGGCCATGCCGATACCGATGGCGTTTTGCATCAACAGCAGCCCTACCACCACAATCAAGAATACGCCCAGCACCTTACCACCCGAACGCAGGCTAGCGAGATTGGCGTTTAGCCCGATGGTGGCAAAGAAGGCCAGCATCAGAGGATCTTTCAGGGACATATCAAAATCAATTTCCCAGCCCATGCTTTTTTTCAGCACCAGCAGGGCCAGCGCCACCAGCAATCCGCCGGCGACGGGTTCAGGAATAGTGTACTTCTTCAGAAAGGAAACGCTGTGCACCAGCTTACGGCCTAGCAGAAGGACTAGCGTTGCGGCAACAAGGGTCGACAACGTATCAAGATGAATCATAGAAAGCTCCTTTATGCGCGCGTTTCATCAACACGCGGCGTTATCCTGCGCCGATTTGCGCTCAAAATGAGCGACCGGCGTGAAAAGTGTAATTTTTTTTGCCGATGTGTTGGAAAAAACCTGCTCGCGTCGGCAGATTTTCTCGTCTTTTTTTGCTGGCAATCGTTTGCTTTTGCCAGGTGCTCAGCTAAAATGCCCGCTTTTCCACCGTGGGATTGCAGCCAATGTCCGTTAACACCGTCGAGTCTTCTGATGCGCAACCGATTGCGCAGAAGCATAACAGCGAATTAATTTACCGCCTTGAAGACCGCCCACCGCTCCCTCAAACAATTTTCGCCGCCTGTCAGCACCTGCTGGCCATGTTTGTCGCCGTGATTACCCCTGCGCTGCTGATCTGTCAGGCGCTCGGCTTACCGGCTGAAGATACGCAGCACATCATTAGCATGTCCCTGTTTGCTTCAGGCGTTGCCTCCATTATTCAAATTAAAGCCTGGGGGCCGGTAGGCTCCGGCCTGCTGTCGATTCAGGGCACCAGCTTTAACTTTGTCGCGCCTTTAATTATGGGCGGCACGGCGTTAAAAACCGGCGGTGCGGACGTCCCGACCATGATGGCTGCGCTCTTTGGTACGCTGATGCTGGCAAGCTGCACGGAGATGGTCATCTCCCGCGTGCTGCACCTGGCTCGCCGCGTGATTACGCCGCTGGTGTCTGGCGTGGTGGTGATGATTATCGGCCTGTCGCTGATTCAGGTCGGCTTAACGTCCATCGGCGGCGGCTATGCGGCGATGAGCGACCACACCTTCGGCGCGCCTAAAAACCTGCTGCTGGCGGGCGTGGTGCTGGGGATCATTATCCTGCTCAACCGCCAGCGCAATCCATACCTGCGCGTGGCGTCGCTGGTTATCGCCATGGCGGCAGGCTATCTGCTGGCATGGGCGCTGGGCATGCTGCCGGAAAATACCGCGCCAGCCAACGGCGCGCTGATTACCGTTCCCACGCCGCTCTATTACGGCCTGGGCATCGACTGGAGCCTGCTGCTGCCGCTGATGCTGGTCTTTATGATCACCTCGCTGGAAACCATCGGCGACATCACCGCGACGTCTGACGTCTCCGAGCAGCCGGTTTCTGGCCCGCTTTACATGAAACGCCTGAAAGGCGGCGTGCTGGCAAACGGCCTGAACTCCTTTGTGTCGGCGGTGTTCAATACCTTCCCGAACTCCTGCTTCGGCCAGAATAACGGCGTGATCCAACTGACCGGCGTTGCCAGCCGCTACGTCGGATTTGTGGTGGCGCTGATGCTGATTTTGCTGGGCCTGTTCCCGGCGGTCAGCGGGTTTGTGCAGCACATCCCCGAGCCGGTGCTGGGCGGCGCTACGCTGGTGATGTTCGGCACTATCGCCGCGTCCGGCGTGCGTATTGTCTCCCGCGAGCCGCTGAACCGCCGCGCAATCATGATTATCGCGCTGTCGCTGGCCGTGGGCCTGGGCGTTTCGCAGCAGCCGCTGATCCTGCAGTTCGCTCCTGACTGGGTGAAGAATCTGCTCTCTTCCGGTATCGCCGCCGGCGGCATCACGGCCATCGTGCTGAACCTCGTCTTCCCGCCAGAGAAAAACTGATCGCCATCGCGGCAGGCCGTCAATACCTGTCGCGACATCTCTTTACACCATTCCCGCCTTGAGGATTGCGCATAAATCGTGCATAACTCACCTATGTACGTTTCGCGGGATGGAAGACCATGAAATTTATTGGAAAGCTTATTGTCTATCTTCTGATCGCCCTGCTCGTCGTGGTGCTGGCGTTCTATTTTCTTATTCAGACCCGCTGGGGAGCAGCGCAGGTCAGCAGCTGGATAACGGTAAATACCGATTACGAACTCAATTTTGACCTGATGGACCACCGTTTTTCATCTCCATCACACCTCATTCTGGAAAATGTCACCTTTGGCCGCGACGGCAAACCCGCCACGCTTGTCGCTAAAAAAGTGGATATTGGCCTAAGCAGCCGCCAGCTCACCGACCCGCTGCATATGGATACCATTACTCTTGATGACGGCACGCTGAATCTTTCACCGCAGACCGCACCGCTGCCCTTCCAGGCCGACCGTCTCCAGCTCAACAACATGGCGTTCAATAGCCCCAATACGGAGTGGGATCTCAGCGCGCAAAAAGTGACGGGCGGCGTTAGCCCGTGGCAGCCAGAAGCGGGCAACGTGCTGGGGAAAAATGCGCAAATTCAGATGAGCGCGGGTTCACTGACGCTGAACGGCCTACCCGCTACCAACGTGCTGATTGAAGGCCAGCTCAACGGCAACGAGGTGGTGCTGAAAACCCTGGGCGCCGACATGGCGCGCGGTTCGCTGACGGGTTCGGCCCAGCGCAACGCTGACGGAAGCTGGGCGATCGACACCCTGCGCCTGAACGATATCCGCCTGCAAAGCGATAAGCCGCTGCTGGATTTCTTCGCGCCGCTGAACACCGTTCCTTCCCTGAAAATTGGTCGTCTTGAAGTGACCGACGCTCGCCTGCAGGGGCCTGACTGGGCGGTCACCGATCTCGATTTAAGCCTGCGCAATATTACGCTCAGCAAAGGTGACTGGCAGAGCAACGAAGGGCGACTGTCGATGAACGCCAGCGAGTTTATTTATGGCTCGCTGCATCTCTTCGATCCGATCCTGAACGCGGAGTTCTCCCCGCAGGGCATTGCGCTACGCCAGTTCACTTCCCGCTGGGAAGGTGGCATGGTGCGTACCTCCGGCAGCTGGCTACGCGACGGCAAGGCGCTGGTGTTGGACGACGTGGCCGTCGCCGGGCTGGAATACACGCTGCCGGAGAACTGGAAAACGCTGTGGATGGACACGCTTCCGCAATGGCTGAACAGCGTCACGCTGAAAAAATTTGGCCTGAGCCGCAACCTGGTGATCGACATCGATCCGTCATTCCCGTGGCAGATCACCTCTCTGGATGGATACGGCGCCAACCTGCAGCTGGCGAAAGACCGCCAGTGGGGCGTGTGGAGCGGCAACGCAACGCTGAACGGCGCGGCGGCAACGTTTAACCGCGTCGACGTGCGCCGGCCGTCGCTGGCGCTCAACGCCAACGCCGCGACGGTGAATATCACCGAGCTGAGCGCCTTTACCGAGAAGGGCATTCTGGAAGCCACGGCGACGGTTTCGCAGCTTGCGCAACGCCAGACCACCGTCAGCCTGAACGGGCGCGGCGTACCGCTCAACATCCTGCAACAGTGGGGCTGGCCAGCGCTTCCCATCGGCGGCGATGGCAATATTCAGCTAACGGCCAGCGGCAGCGTGCAGGCCAACGCGCCGCTAAAGCCGACGGTTAACGGCAAGCTAGATGCGGTAAATATGGAAAAACAGCAGGTGCAGCAGGTGATGACGGGAGGCGTAATTTTATCCCCTTCATCTCCCTCCTCCCCATAGCGCAAACCCGGCCCCTTTCTGAAAGAGAGGGGCCTGGGACGTGCAATCTGTCCCGCGATCTTCATCACATTCTCATAAGCATCTCTTATCTGGCGCGAAGTGAATTAAATTTCGTAAATTACCCGCATTTATTCGATTGCTGAACCGTTTTCGCAGCAATTGACGACGGGGGTTTTACGTGGCTTTATAAGGGGAGATGACAAATTAATGTCCAAAAGATTTTCGACTGGGCATAAACAAAAATGATGGGGTGACTGGGTTTTTATGAACGAACAATATTCCGCGTTGCGTAGTAATGTCAGCATGCTCGGCAAAGTGCTTGGGGATACCATCAAAGACGCCCTGGGGGAGAACATCCTCGACCGCGTTGAAACCATCCGCAAGCTGTCCAAATCCTCCCGTGCCGGTAACGAGGCGAATCGTCAGGAGCTGCTCACCACCCTGCAGAACCTGTCTAACGATGAGCTGTTACCCGTCGCCCGCGCGTTCAGTCAGTTCCTGAATCTCGCAAACACCGCTGAGCAATATCACAGCATTTCGCCGAACGGCGAGGCTGCCAGCAACCCGGAAGTGATTGCCCGCACGCTTAGAAAACTCAAAGAACAGCCCGATCTGAACGAAGCGACCATCAAGCAGGCGGTGGAATCCCTTTCGCTTGAACTGGTGCTGACCGCTCACCCCACCGAAATCACCCGCCGCACGCTCATCCACAAAATGGTGGAAGTGAACAACTGCCTGAAGCAGCTGGATAACAAAGACATTGCCGACTACGAACGCAATCAGCTGATGCGCCGCCTGCGCCAGCTGATTGCCCAGTCCTGGCACACCGATGAAATTCGTAAGCATCGCCCAAGCCCCGTCGATGAAGCAAAATGGGGCTTTGCGGTGGTCGAAAATAGCCTGTGGGAAGGCGTGCCGAACTATCTTCGCGAGCTAAACGAGCAGCTGGAAGAGAACCTGGGCTATCGCCTGCCGGTTGATTTTGTGCCGGTACGCTTCACCTCCTGGATGGGCGGCGACCGCGACGGCAACCCGAACGTCACCGCGGAAATTACCCGCCACGTGCTGCTGCTGAGCCGCTGGAAAGCCACTGACCTGTTCCTGAAAGATATCCAGGTGCTGATCTCCGAACTGTCGATGGTGGAAGCCACGCCGGAACTGCGCGAGCTGGCCGGTGAAGAAGGTGCCAGCGAGCCGTACCGTTTCCTGATGAAAAAACTGCGCGGTCAGCTGATGGCGACGCAGGCCTGGCTGGAAGCCCGCCTGAAAGGCCAGCGTCTGCCGAAGCCGGAAGGCCTCCTGAGCCAGAACGAACAGCTCTGGGAACCGCTCTACGCCTGCTATAAATCGCTCCAGGCCTGCGGGATGGGCATCATCGCTAACGGCGAGCTGCTTGACACCCTGCGCCGCGTGAAGTGTTTTGGCGTGCCGCTGGTGCGGATCGACGTGCGTCAGGAGAGCACTCGCCACACCGAAGCGCTGGGCGAGCTGACCCGCTATCTGGGCATCGGCGACTATGAAAGCTGGTCTGAAGCCGACAAGCAGGCGTTCCTGATCCGCGAACTGAACTCCAAGCGTCCTCTCCTGCCGCGCAGCTGGGAACCGAGCAACGATACCCGCGAGGTGCTTAACACCTGTAAAGCGATCGTTGATGCGCCAAAAGGATCGGTGGCCGCCTATGTGATCTCCATGGCGAAGACGCCGTCCGACGTGCTGGCCGTACATCTCCTGCTGAAAGAAGCCGGTATCGACTATGCCCTGCCGGTGGCTCCGCTGTTTGAAACGCTTGATGACCTGAACAATGCCAATGACGTGATGACCCAGCTCCTGAATATCGACTGGTATCGCGGCTTTATTCAGGGCAAACAGATGGTAATGATCGGCTATTCCGACTCCGCAAAAGATGCGGGCGTAATGGCGGCATCCTGGGCGCAGTATCAGGCGCAGGACGCACTGATCAAGACCTGCGAGAAAGCCGGCATTGAGCTGACGCTGTTCCACGGTCGCGGCGGCTCGATTGGCCGCGGCGGTGCCCCAGCGCACGCGGCGTTGCTCTCTCAACCACCGGGAAGCCTGAAAGGTGGCCTGCGCGTGACCGAACAGGGCGAAATGATCCGCTTCAAGTACGGCCTGCCGGAAGTCACCATCAGCAGCCTGTCGCTCTATACCAGCGCCATTCTGGAAGCGAACCTGCTGCCGCCGCCGGAGCCGAAGGAGTCCTGGTGCCGCATCATGGACGAGCTGTCGGATATCTCCTGCGATCTGTACCGCGGCTACGTGCGCGAAAACAAAGATTTCGTCCCTTACTTCCGTTCAGCCACGCCTGAACAGGAGCTGGGTAAACTGCCGCTAGGCTCACGTCCGGCCAAGCGTCGGCCGACCGGCGGCGTCGAATCCCTGCGCGCCATCCCGTGGATTTTCGCCTGGACGCAAAACCGCCTGATGCTGCCCGCCTGGCTGGGCGCGGGTGCCGCGCTGCAGAAGGTGGTGGAAGACGGCAAGCAGCACGAGCTGGAAAGCATGTGCCGCGACTGGCCGTTCTTCTCGACGCGTCTTGGCATGCTTGAGATGGTCTTCTCAAAAGCGGACCTGTGGCTGGCGGAATACTACGATCAGCGCCTGGTAAAACCGGAGCTGTGGGCGCTGGGCAAAGAGCTGCGCGAGCTGCTGGAAGGCGATATTAAGGTAGTGCTGGATATTGCCAACGATTCACACCTGATGGAAGACCTGCCGTGGATTGCCGAGTCCATTCAGCTGCGCAACATCTACACCGATCCACTGAACGTGCTGCAGGCAGAGCTTCTGCACCGTTCACGCCAGGCGGAAGAGGAAGGCAAAGAGCCCGACCCTCGCGTTGAGCAGGCGCTGATGGTGACGATCGCTGGCGTTGCGGCGGGTATGCGTAACACGGGCTAATGCTTTATGCCGGGTAGCGCTACGCTTGCACGAGCCTACGAAAGTAGGCCGGGCAATCGTCAGCGCCACCCGGCAGTACCTTGGTATCCACATCATGCAATACGACATTACCCAAATCCTGAGTGACCTGATAAACGGTACGTTGCCGCTTCGCCAGGTACACTTTGCAAACTCCAACGCTCCCGCCCCCGAACTTGCCTTAAAAGTCGATTTTCCACGCCTGGAAATTGCGATCGAGGGGTCAATTGCAGATCGCGCTGTTCCCGCCCTACAGCAACGTGATGTTCTCTACGTCCCAGCCGGCGGCTGGAATTATCCACAGTGGCAGGAACCTGCAACCACGCTGAGCATCCTGTTCGGCAAACAGCAGCTTGGGTTTAGCCTTGTGCACTGGGATGGTATTGAAGTACGTAATTTCGCGAAACAGAACGTCGCCCGCCGCGGCCCCCGCATTGGCTCATTCCTGCTGCAAACGCTGCATGAAATGCAGATGCAGCCTCATGAACAACAAACCGCACGGCTTATTGTTGCCAGCCTGCTTAGCCACTGCGTAGATCTGCTCGGAAGCCAGATCCAGACAGCCTCCCGCAGCCAGGCGCTGTTTGAAGCGATCCGCGTGTATATTGATGAACACTATGCCGCACCGCTCACCCGAGAATCAGTTGCACAGGCGTTTTACATCTCCCCCAACTACCTTTCACACCTGTTCCAGAAAACGGGCGCGGTCGGTTTTAATGAATATCTGACCCACACCCGGCTGGAGCACGCGCGCCGACTGCTGAAGGGATATGACTTGAAAGTGAAAGAAGTGGCGCATGCCTGCGGATTTGTCGACAGTAACTATTTTTGTCGGTTATTCCGCAAGAATACGGAGCGCTCTCCATCCGAGTACCGACGCCAGTATCACAGTCAGCTCATCGAAAAAGTGGCTACTCCACAATGATGTGCGTATGCTGCGGCGCGGATAGCATTTTACGCACCGCCGCCATGACCTTTTGCGGATCGCGCAGGAAAGCGTTTATGCCGCACTTCACATAGCGGACATGGTCAAAGCGCTCGCTGCCTGCCAGTTCAATATCGGTAATGAGTAAGGCGACAGCGGCGCGGCGAATATCATCATCCGTAAGCTCGCATTCAACGCCCAGCGCGCCCTGCGTTTCAATCATCACGCTCCATTTTTCCTGCTGGCAGAGTTTCTCTAACTTCTCGGCAGCCATGTAGGTATGCGCAACCCCGCTGACGCATGCGGTGACCGCCACCAGACGCCTGCTCATGTTCGCTGTCATAATCAACCTCCTACCGTGACGCAAAAACCCTTTCGCTCCGCCATTTGCCGGATGGCTTCAATCTCCAGCGGCGTCGGCGGAACGATATGCTCCATTCCCCACCGCTGCCCAAGGAGACGGTACTTTGGCTCTCCGTACGGGTGGAATGGCAGTAAATGCAGCTGCCTGATCCCGGAAGGTTGCAAGAATGACAATACGCGAGCCATGTTCTCTTCGCTGAGCGTATAGCCAGGAATAAGCGGCACGCGTGGGATCACGTTTACGCCCTCAGCGACCAGCTGCATAAAGTTATCCAACACTCTGGGCAAATTCATTGCAATCACCGAACGCGCCCGTTCGGCGTCCATAATTTTTAGATCAAAAAGCACTTCGTCACATTGATATGCCAGAGGCAGCAAACGCGAAAGAGGAGCATCCCCCGCCGTTTCTATCGCCGTATTGACCCCGTTGCGACGCAGCCTTCGTAAAAACTCTGTTGCGAAAGGGGCCTGCATCAACACCTCCCCACCGGAAAGCGTGACGCCACCGCCCGATGAGCGGAAGAAAATGTCGTCTTTCATTACCTCGCGTTCAAGGTCATCCAGGGTTACCTCCCTACCGATACGCTCAAACGCGCCTGACGGGCATTCGTCAGCATCACGCAAGCAGGGGGCGCAGTGTAAACATTTACTTTCCCTGCGTACCGTCTCGATTTTAGGCGAGATCGACTCAGGGTTAGCGCACCACGGGCATTTGTGAGGGCAGCCTTTAAAAAAAACCACCGTCCGGATGCCGCTCCCGTCATTCAAGGAGTAGCGCTGGATGTTGAAAACACGCGCCACGCTGGCGCGCGTTTCGATGACGTCACAGCTGATGCGCTGTTCGACGGATAATGTCATCCTGGATCTCCTTCGACAGCTCAACAAAGAAGGCGCTGTACCCGGCAACGCGCACCACCAGCCCGGCAAAATCCTGAGGGCGCTGTTGCGCTTCACGCAGCGTGTCCGCATTTACCACGTTGAACTGAATGTGCTGTAGTTTAAGCTGGGTAAACGCCCGAAGAAAATCGGCCAGCTTTTGCAGACCTGCCTCCCCTTCCAGCGTCGCGGGAGTAAATTTTACGTTCAGCAGCGTACCGTTGGACAACAGATAATTATCCAGTTTGCTCACCGATTTCAGTACCGCCGTCGGGCCCTGAATATCCTGACCAAGCATCGGAGAGAGGCCGCCGTCCGCCAGCTGTTCGCCCGCTAAGCGACCATCCGGCGTCGCACCCACAACCGCACCAAGCGGCACATGCGCAGAAACGGTATACGAACCCGGCGTGAACTGCCCGCCGCGCGGATTCCGGTATTTTTCAACCTCTTTACAGTAGTGGCGCAGTAGATCAGCGCTGATGTTGTCGACCTCATCGATATCATTGCCGTATTTTTCGAAGCGGTTAATCAGCCGTGCGCGCACTTTTTCCCCTTCTGGGGTGGCAAAGTTAGCTTTAAGCACGGCGAGCAACTCATCAAAACTTAAGCGCTGCTGTTCAAAGACCAGCCCCTTCAGGGCGTGGAGGGAGTCGCTTAGATTTGCAATGCCAATACCCTGTACGCCGGAAAAGTTGTAGCGGGCGCCGCCGTCGGTTACGTCTTTGCCCGTTTCCAGGCAATCGCTGATGAAAGACGACAGCAGCGGTACGGGCGCCCAGTCCCGATGGCCGATATCACAGATATTGCTCCCTTCGACCATCAGCGCAATGTAATGGTTAATTTTGGCACGGATATGCTCAAGCAGGCCTTCATAGCTCAGGTCACTATTACCCTCGTTTTCCTGGATAGCGATTTCCATCACCTTCAGGAGATTAAACATCGCGATATCGTGCAGGCCGTAGGTTCTTCCCGGAATCGACAGCTCGACGCAGCCAACCACCGCATAATCACGCGCATCTTCCAGCGACACGCCGCGGTTCAGGAACGCAGGCACGACAACCTCATCGTTGAAAATCTGTGGGATGCCGGTTCCCAGGCGGATCGTCTCCGCGGTTTTGAGCAGGAAAGGCCGGTCTATGAGCTCATTCACCCGCACGCCGAGGTTCGGCTGAGGAAGCTGAACGTTCTGATAGGCATCAAGGCACAGGAAGGAAAGTACGTTCACCGCGCTGCGGCCGTTTTCCGTCAGCCCGCCCAACAGAGCGGTATAACCCGTCGGGAACCCCGCAAAATAACGGGCGCTGCTGGTCGAACGCAGCAGCACGACGTCGTTGCACTTCACCCAGAGGCATTCCAGCAGTTCTTTGAGGAAGCCTGGTTCTTCTCCCTGTGAGAGAGAGGCCTGGTAAAACGGCAGCATATACTGGTCAAAGCGGCCAATTGAAAGCGAACTGGCGTTGGATTCATACTGTAAAATGACGTTCATGTACCAAAACAGCTGGCACGCCTGCCAGAAGGTTTGCGGCCTGAACGCTGCATTATGGCGTGAAATTTCTGCAATCTTGAGCAGTTCTTCGCGGCGCGGCGCGGCAGCGTGCTGGGCAAGTTCCTCAGCCAGTGCTGCATAGCGCAGTATATGCCGCTGGGACGCTTCAAGCAGAATCAGCGCTGCCGCATAGAAAGAGTTCTGCTCATCGCGGGCGCAGTGCGCACGCATTTCCGCCACCAGCGCGCCCAGCCCGTTATTCAGCAGGCGCGGATAATCGATAATGATATGCCCCTGCCCTTTATCCGTCTGGTTGATGCTAAAGATCTGCGTACCCACGGCAGCCTTTACGTCTTCGGTCATCTGGCTGTTGATGAAGTCCTTCATCGACCGCTTTTCCCAGTAGGGATAAAGCACCTCACGATAGGTCTGCTTATCCGCATCACTGATTTCGAAGCGATCCTGCGGGCGCGTCGCAAACTGATCCAGTTCCTTAAGCAGCCAATAGGGATCCATTTCCGGGGACATGATGCCCGCGCGCGGCTTAACGGTACGGTTTCCGGCAATCAATTCCTCGTCACGAATCGCGATATTCACATGGTCGAGAATGTACGCCGTGGCTTTCGCACGCCGGATAATGACCGGCTCGCCTTCCGTCTGCTGATAGCTGGCGGTGTAGAGCAATGCGCGCTCAAGCGAGATTTCACGCGGGTTTGCAAAGAGCGCGTCTTTTAAACGCTGGGTACGATTCGTCATGAGGGAACTCCTGTAACGGAAAACGAGCCCGCCCCAACGGGGCGGGAGAGCATCAGGCGGTTTGAGCCAAGTGAGTGTCAATTTTGTTCATGATGGCGTCGGCACGCTTTACAGCGTCACTGATGTTGACGCGTACAATAGTCTTACCGGCAAAACGCTCCTCAAACTTGATGCCAATATCTTTGGTCAGGATCACCACATCCGCTGCCGCAATGTCCTCTGCGGTCAATTCGTTTTCAAGACCAATGGAGCCTTGCGTTTCAACTTTCACTTCCCAGCCTTTCGCTTTCGCCGCGCTCTCCAGCGCTTCGGCTGCCATATAGGTATGAGCAACGCCTGACGGGCATGCGGTTACTGCAATAATTCGGGCCATGTTCTCTTCCTCATTCAGTTAATTTCGAAATCCAGATCGAGGTCATCCTCTTTTTCCTCGACCTGTTTGGTATTCTTACGCGCAATGCTCTTCAGCACGTTGACGCTAATCGCCGTCACTACAGCCCCCACAGCCACTGCTGCAATGTAGCCCAGTTTGCCTTCCACAACGGGGAGCACAATCAGCCCACCCCAACCGGCATAACACTGCGCTCCCATTAACGCCGCGGTAACCGCGCCACAGGCAGAGCCCAGCATGATGGACGGGATTACGCGCAGGGGATCGGCTGCGGCAAATGGAATCGCCCCTTCCGTAACGCCGACGCAGCCCATGACCAGCGCCGCTTTGCCCGCCTCGCGCTCTTCACCGGAAAAGTTTTTACGATTAATCAGCGTTGCCAGCCCCAGGCCCAGCGGCGGAACGCAAATCCCTACCGCCGCAATCGCGACCACGGTGTAAACGCCCTGAGCAACGCAAATCAGCATGAAAGCATAGGCCACTTTATTAATCGGGCCGCCCATATCAAACGCCAGCATGAGTCCAATAATGACGGCAAGAACCACAATGCTGCCCTGCTGCATCCCCTGCAGCCACTGCGTTAAACCGGTGGTTAATGCCCCAACAGGCTCGCCCAGCCCCCACATCATGATGCCTGCGGTAACGAAGGTGCCGATGATAGGAATGATGAAAATGGGCATAACGGAGCGCAGGACTTTTGGAACCGGCAATTTTTTCAGGTACCAGACCACAATCCCGCCGAGGATCCCGGCAATAATGGCGCCAAAGAAACCGGCTCCGAAACTGTTGCCGACCCAGGCGGCAATCGCGCAAGGCGCCAGTGCGGCGCGTTCTGCAATGGAATAGCCGATATAGGCAGCCAGGAAAGGCACCATCAGCGTTAACCCCGCCACGCCGATATCGAACAGTTTTTTCAGATTGGGGTCTGTTGCTGCATCCGGTACCGCACCTTTGCCATACAGCATGACCGAAACCGCCAGCAAAATGCCTCCCGCCACAACGAACGGGATCATGTGCGACACCCCCGTCATCAGATGCTGTCGGGTGTTCTTAAGAATATGCATCAACTCTTTCATATGTCGCTCCTGGCCAAACCCATAAAGATGTTGTGGCAAACAATAGGCAATCGCGAAGAGGGCGGACAGGAGACAAAAAGGCCATTTACTGGATTATTGTAATATAGAAATAAAAATGCGATCCGCCTCGAAAATTCGTGCTGGCGATATAAAGCGCGAAATGTCTTAACCTGTGAGTCAAATCCCACTTTTTGCGTGATATTACATTTGTCCAGCTTTTGGCAGATTTGTCACATGGCGCGCGTGAGCGACGCACTCGTATGCTGTGTCCAATTAACGATCCTTGGTTTCAGGAGTGTGTATGGCTCTGGTAGTGGAATTTACCTGTGAATTGCCCAACGGTGTTCACGCGCGTCCGGCAAGTCACGTAGAGACGCTGTGCAATACGTTTACGTCACAAATTGAATGGCACAATCTGCGGACGGACCGGAAAGGTGATGCAAAAAGCGCGCTTGCCCTTATTGGTACCGATACGCTGTCAGGCGATGCCTGCCGCATGATCATCAGCGGGGACGATGAGCAGCATGCCCATCAACGGCTAAAGCAATGGCTGAGCGAGGAGTTTCCACATTGCGACGCACCGCTTGCAGAAACCATGAATACCGAGCTTGATCCGCTGCCAGAATCCCTCACGCGCCTGCATCCCACGCTGTTTCGCGGCCTGCCCGTTTGCAGCGGCAGCGCCCAGGGCATTCTTACGCTACTCACCTCGTTGGATCTCAATGCGCTGACGGATTTACCTGACGCAAAAAGCGTGGAAGAGGAGCAGTCGGCGCTGGACAATGGCCTCGTCCTGCTGGTGAAAAACATTGAGCTGCGCGCGCTGGACAGCGACAGCACCGCCAGCGCGATCCTTGAAGCACACCGCTCGCTGGCGACGGACACCTCGCTGCGCCAGCACCTTCTCGCTGGCGTTAACCAGGGCCTGAGCTGTGCGCAGGCGACGGTCGCCACGGCGAACCATTTTTGTGAAGAATTTTCCCGCTCCAGCAGCAGCTATTTGCAGGAACGCGCGCTGGACGTGCGGGATGTCTGCTACCAGCTTCTTCAGCACATCTACGGTGACGAGCGCTTCCCGGCGCCGGGCAAGCTGACGCAGCCGACAATTGGCCTTGCCGAAGACCTCACGCCCGGCCAGTTTTTGGAACTCGATAAAACCTTGCTTAAGGGCTTATTATTAAAAAGCGGCGGCACGACCTCACACACCGTTATTCTTGCTCGTTCCTTTAATATTCCCACCCTGGTTGGCGTTGACAGCGAAAGCGTGTTGCCATGGCGCAACCAGCCCATCTTTGTGGATGGCAATGCCGGTGCAGTTGTGGTGAACGCCAGCGATGCGGTAGCACGCTATTACCAACAGGAAGCGCGCGTGCAGGAGGCCATTCGTGAACAGCAACACGTTTGGCTTGACCGTGAAGCACGAACCGCCGACGGGATGCGAATCGAAGTTGCCGCCAACATTGCCCACGCCGTAGAAGCGCAGGCAGCGTTCGGTAACGGCGCCGAAGGCGTTGGGCTATTCCGTACCGAAATGCTTTATATGGATCGTGCCAGCGCACCGGACGCAGACGAGCTGTACAACCTATTCTGCCAGGCGCTTGAAAGTGCAAACGGGCGCAGCATCATCGTGCGGACCATGGATATCGGCGGCGATAAGCCAGTGGAATACCTTAATATACCGCCTGAGAACAACCCGTTCCTCGGCTACCGCGCCGTGCGTATTTATGAAGAATATTCAGCGCTTTTCGCCACCCAGCTGCGGGCGATCCTGCGCGCCTCTGCCCACGGCAGCCTGAAGATCATGATCCCGATGATCTCTTCCATGGAGGAGATCCTGTGGGTGAAAGAGAAACTCGCCGAAGTGAAACAGCAGCTTCGCGCAGAGCATATTCCCTTTGATGAAAAAATCCCGCTGGGCATCATGCTCGAAGTTCCCTCGATCATGTTTATCATCGACCAGTGCTGCGAAGAGATTGATTTCTTTAGCATCGGCAGTAACGACCTGACGCAGTACCTGTTGGCTGTGGACCGCGACAATGCCAAAGTCACGCGTCATTACAACAGCCTGAACCCGGCCTTCCTGCGCGCGCTGGATTACGCCGTTCAGGCCGTTCATCGTCAGGGAAAATGGATTGGACTCTGCGGCGAACTCGGAGCAAAAGGCTCTGTACTGCCGCTGCTGGTGGGACTGGGGCTGGACGAGCTCAGCATGGGCTCGCCTGCCATCCCGGCAACAAAAGCGCGCCTGGCACAGCTTGATAGCCGCGCCTGCCGCCAATTGCTTAATCAGGCAATGGCGTGCCGTACCTCGCTTGAAGTGGAGCACCTTCTCGCGCAGTTCCGCATGAATCAGCAGGATACGCCGCTGATAACGCCACGCTGCATTTCACTGGATAACGACTGGAACAGTAAAGAAGAGGTCATGAAAGGAATGACCGATAACCTGCTGCTCGCAGGACGTTGCCGCTACCCCCGCAAGCTGGAGGCCGATCTGTGGGCACGAGAAGCCGTCTTCTCCACCGGCCTTGGCTTTAGTTTTGCCATCCCGCACAGCAAATCGGAGCACATTGAACAATCCACCATTAGCGTTGCACGCCTGAACGCGCCGGTAATGTGGGGAGAGGAAAAGGCGCAATTTATCATCATGCTTACGCTCAATAAGCATGCCGCGGGCGACCAGCACATGCGTATTTTCTCGCGCCTGGCGCGCCGCATTATGCATGAAGATTTCCGCAGCGCACTGGTCAATGCCAGCTCTGACGATGCCATCGCCACCCTGCTGCAACGTGAATTAGAACTGTAAAAGAGGAAGAGTCATGGAATTGTATCTGGATACCGCTAACGTTGCGGAAGTTGAACGCCTGGCGCGCATTTTTCCGATTGCGGGTGTGACCACCAATCCCAGCATTATTGCTGCCAGCCGCGAGTCCATCTGGGACGTGCTGCCGCGCCTGCAAAAAATCATGGGTCCGGAGGGCATCCTTTTTGCCCAAACCATGAGCCGCGACGCCGAAGGCATGGTGGCGGAAGCCAAACGTCTCAGTAATGCCCTGCCGGATATCGTGGTGAAAATCCCGGTCACTGCTGAAGGCCTTGCTGCGATTAAGCAATTGAAAAAAGAGGGCATCACTACCTTAGGAACCGCCGTATACAGTGCCTCTCAGGGTTTATTGGCCGCGCTGGCGGGCGCGAAGTATGTCGCGCCGTATGTGAATCGCATCGATGCTCAGGGCGGTGATGGAATCCGCATGGTTCAGGAGCTGCAGTCTCTGCTGGAAATGCATGCACCAGAAAGCAAAGTATTGGCAGCCAGCTTCAAAACGCCACGTCAGGCGCTGGAGTGCCTGCTGGCCGGATGTGAAGCGATCACGCTTCCTTTAGACGTAGCGCAACAAATGCTCGGCACCCCGGCGGTAGAGTCAGCGATAGAGAAGTTCGAGCAGGACTGGAAAAACGCGTTTGGTAACCTCAACCTCTAAGGGAGAACAGTTATGGACCGTATCATTCAATCGCCTGGGAAATATATCCAGGGCGCCGATGTGCTTACCCGTCTCGGGGACTATCTGAAGCCGCTGGCAAACCGCTGGCTGGTGGTCGGTGATAAATTTGTGCTGGGTTTTGCTGAAGAAACCCTGCGTCAGAGCTTTAAAAACGCAGAACTGCACGCAGAAATCGCGCCGTTTGGTGGCGAATGTTCACAAAATGAAATCGATCGTCTAAAAAAAATGGCCGACAGCGCCGACTGTCTGGCCGTGCTGGGCATCGGTGGCGGTAAAACGCTGGATACCGCCAAAGCGCTGGCCCACGTTATGGACGTGCCGGTTGCCATTGCACCGACTATTGCCTCTACCGACGCACCGTGCAGCGCGCTTTCCGTTATTTATACCGACAGCGGCGAGTTCGAGCGCTACCTGATGCTGCCGCACAACCCGAACATGGTAATTGTGGATACCAAAGTGGTCGCGGGCGCGCCTGCTCGTCTGTTGGCTGCGGGCATTGGCGATGCGCTGGCTACCTGGTTTGAAGCGCGCGCCTGCTCCCGCAGCGGTGCCACGACGATGGCGGGCGGCAAGTGCACGCAGGCGGCGCTTGCGCTGGCGGAATTGTGCTACAACACGCTGGTCGAAGAGGGTGAAAAGGCGATGCTGGCCGCCGAGCAGCACGTGGTCACCCCTGCCCTTGAGCGCATTATCGAAGCGAATACCTATCTGAGCGGCGTCGGCTTTGAAAGCGGCGGCCTTGCGGCAGCGCACGCCATCCATAACGGTCTTACTGCCATTTCGGATGCGCACCACTTCTATCACGGTGAAAAGGTGGCGTTTGGTACGCTCACGCAGCTGGTACTGGAAAATGCACCGGTGGAGGAGATTGAAACCGTTGCCGCGCTGTGCCACAGCGTTGGCCTGCCCATTACGCTGGCTCAGCTGGATATTAAAGAGGATATTCCGGCGAAGATGCGCCTGGTGGCAGAAGCCTCGTGCGCGGAAGGAGAAACCATTCACAATATGCCGGGCGGCGTATCGCCGGATCAGGTTTACGCTGCGCTGCTGGTTGCCGACCAGTACGGGCAGCGGTTCCTGCAGGAGTGGGAATAACGAAAAAAGCCGGGTGGCGCTGCGCTTACCCGGCCTACAAAACATCTTAATCCGCAGGCCGGGTCAGGCGTTACAGCCACCCGGCATACGAGTTACTTCACGTCAAAGCGGTCCAGATCCATCACCTTCGCCCATGCGGCAACGAAGTCGCGAACGAACTTCTCGTGCGCATCGCTGCTGGCGTAAACCTCGGCCAGCGCGCGGAGAACGGCGTTGGATCCGAAGACCAGGTCAGCGCGGGTCGCGGTGTATTTCACATCACCGCTGGCGCGATCGCTTCCGGCAAACAGCTCGTTAGAGTCGTCGGTCGCTTTCCACTGGGTATTCATGTCCAGCAGGTTGACGAAGAAATCGTTGCTCAGCACGCCCTCGCGGTTGGTAAACACGCCGTTTTTGCTGCCGTCGAAGTTAGCGCCCAACACGCGCAGTCCGCCGACCAGTACGGTGAGCTCTGGCGCGGTCAGCGTCAGCTGCTGCGCTTTATCAATCAGCAGCGATTCGGTCGTCGAAGCATTCACCTGCGCACGGTAATTGCGGAAGCCGTCAGCAATTGGCTCCATCAGGTTGAACATCTCGATATCGGTCTGATCCTGACGCGCATCCACACGGCCAGGCGTGAACGGTACGTTAACGTAAACGCCCGCAGCTTTTGCCGCCTGCTCAACGCCCACGACGCCTGCCAGCACGATGATATCGGCCAGCGACGCTTTGTTGGTGGTGCGCTGAATAGCTTCCAGAGCTGGTAGCGCGCGAACGGCCGCGGCGTTCACATCCCAGTCGCGCTGGGGCGCCAGCGCCAGGCGCGCGCCGTTGGCACCGCCGCGCTTATCGCCTCCGCGGAAGGTGGACGCAGAGGCCCAGGCCACGGAAACCAGCTCGCTTACGGAGAGGCCGGACGCCGCGATTTCCGCTTTCAGGCTTTCAATGTCTTCTTGCGACGGATTGAACACCGGCTGCGGCAGCGGATCTTGCCAGATCAGGTCTTCTTTTGGCACTTCCGGACCCATGTAGCGCGATTTCGGCCCCATGTCGCGGTGGGTCAGCTTGAACCAGGCGCGGGCGAAGGCTTCGTTAAAGGCCTGCGGATCGTTGAGGAAACGGCGCGAAATTTTTTCAAACTCCGGATCAAAACGCAGCGTCAGGTCGGTGACCAGCATTGTCGGCCTGCGTTTTTTCGACGGGTCGAACGGATCGGGCATGATCTCCGGTGCGTCTACGGCTTCAAACTGAATAGCGCCTGCCGGGCTGCGGGTCTGTACCCACTCGTATTTGAACAGGTTCTCGAAGAAGTAGTTGCTCCACTGGGTCGGCGTCTGGGACCAGATCACTTCCAGGCCGGAGGTGATTGCATCTGCGCCTACGCCCGTACCGTGCGTGCTCGCCCAGCCAAGGCCCTGCGCTTCAATCGGAGCCGCTTCCGGATCGGCACCGACGTGCGTGGCTTCGCCCGCACCGTGTGTTTTGCCCAGGGTGTGACCACCGGCAATCAGCGCGACGGTCTCTTCGTCGTTCATGCCCATGTTACCAAACGTCGCGCGGATGGCGGCAGCGGCAGACAGCGGTTCGCCGCTGGCGTTTGGCCCCTCAGGGTTAACATAGATTAGCCCCATTTCGGTGGCAGCTAACGGACGCTTTGCCAGCTCTTCCGGATCACGGTGCTTAAGCCAGGTGGTTTCATCGCCCCAGTTGACGTCCATATCCGGTTCCCAGACGTCTTCACGACCGGCACCGAAACCAAAGGTGCGGAAGCCGGAGTTCTCCAACGCCACGTTGCCCGCGAGGATAAACAGATCGGCCCAGGAGATTTTTTGTCCATATTTTTGCTTGATAGGCCACAGCAGGCGGCGCGCCTTATCCAGGCTGACGTTATCAGGCCAGGAGTTCAGCGGAGCAAAGCGCTGTTGACCGCGTCCTGCACCGCCGCGACCGTCTACGGAGCGATACGTGCCCGCACCGTGCCAGGCCATGCGGATAAACAGGCCCGCATAGCTGCCCCAGTCGGCAGGCCACCACGGTTGAGAGTCGGTTAAGAGTGCTTTGAGATCGCCTTTCAGCGCGGAGTAATCAAGCTTGCTAAATTCTTTGCGGTAGTCGAAGTCTTCACCCAGCGGGTTAGAACGATTGGAATGTTGGTTAAGAAGGTCTATCCGGAGTTGTTTTGGCCACCAGTCACGGCTGCTTGTACCTGCCCCCGCGCTATGATCGACGCCGCCCTGATGGAACGGGCATTTGCCAACTGATGCCGCTTTATTGGTTTCGTCTGACGTGCTCATCGCTATGCTCCCTTTACTGTATTACCGTTACGATATACGCCCTTATTGATAAGGTATAGTTGGGATAACCCACAGATTCGATAGTTAATTCCGTTTAATTTCACGCAAAAAATATGTGTCTTTAGAGCGTCAAAATCAGCATCGCCCAATCGACCAGAAAATAAAACCCTTAGAAATCAAAAAACCCTCCGAAGAGGGTTTTTATTCATTACGCACCAGGTCTGACGCCGAGCGTGTGGCAAATGGCGTAACTCATTTCGGCCCGGTTCAGCGTGTAAAAGTGGAAATCTTTCACGCCTTCGCGGCTCAGGATTTTCACCATGTCCATCGCGATATTTGCGCCCACCAGCTTGCGTGTCTCTGGGTCATCGTCCAACCCTTCGTACATTTTAGACATCCAAAGCGGGATGCGCACGTTGGTCATATCGGCGAATTTCTTCGCCTGTTTGAAGTTTGATACAGGCAGAATGCCCGGGATGATTTCGACGTCGATCCCCGCCGAGACGCAGCGGTCGCGGAAGCGGAGGTAGCTTTCGACATCGAAGAAAAATTGGGTGATCGCGCGGTTGGCGCCCGCGTCGACTTTGCGCCTCAGGTTAAGCAGATCCGCCTGCGCGCTTTTCGCTTCCGGGTGAACTTCAGGGTAGGCCGCGACGGAGATATCAAAATCCGCCACGTCTTTCAGCAGCGCGACCAGATCGGCGGCGTACATGTCCGGCCTGCCGCTGCCCGGCGGCAGGTCACCGCGCAGGGCAACGATGTGGCGAATGCCGTTATTCCAGTAATCCTGGGCGATGGCGCGCAGCTCTTCAGGCGTCGCATCGATGCAGGTCAGATGCGGGGCCGCTTCGAGGCCGGTGCGGTCCTTAATGCCTTTAATGATGCTGTGCGTGCGGTCGCGCTCGCCGGAGTTCGCGCCGTAGGTCACGGAGACAAACTTCGGCTTCAGGCTGCTCAGGCGATCGATAGAGCTCCAGAGGGTTTGCTCCATTTCACTGGTGCGCGGCGGAAAAAATTCAAAAGAGACGTTAATCTGGCCGTTTACTTCGGCCAGGCTCTGATTCAGGGCTTCCCGCTGGTTGGCGTGAAAAAAGCTCATACCTTACCTCTATCTTTCGCGTGTCGTTATTTGTTGTGTTGTGAACTTCTATACGTTTAGACGTCCAGATGTAAAAATGACGGAAAAGCGGAGAGACGTCAACATAAATAATCAACAATAACGGTGAGGTTTGTTCAGGGAAGATGAGGGGGATTCATGATGGGGGTGAGCAGGCCCCTCACCCCGGCCCTCTCCCCAAAGGGGCGAGGGGGAAAAGACCGCACCGAGCAGTCCCCTCTCCCCTATGGGGAGAGGGTTAGGGTGAGGGGAATTACAGCAGCTTAGCCAAACGATTGATATCTGACTGAATTGCTCCGGCGGTAACATCGCGCCCCGCGCCCGGGCCGCGGATGACCAGCGGGTTATCGCGATACCAGCGGCTTTCGATGGCGAAGACGTTATCGCACGGCAGCAGCGCGGCCAGCGGATGTTCAGGGCGGACGGCCTCAACGCCGACCCGCGCCTTGCCGTTGGCCTCGAAGCGCGCCACGTAGCGCAGCACCAGCCCCATCTCGTTTGCCGCTTCCAGGCGTTGCACCATCTGCTCGTTCAGCTCGTCGCCGTTCTCGAAGAAGTGATCGACGGAACCCTCCTCACAGCCTGAAGGCACCAGCGACTCAACGCGGACCGCGTCAGGCTCGATGTCGTAACCCGCTTCGCGCGCCAGGATCACCAGCTTGCGCATTACGTCTTTACCGGCGAGATCGACACGCGGGTCCGGCTCGGTTAGGCCCTGCTGCCACGCCTGATCCACCAGGTCGGTGAACGGCACGGTGCCGTCGAACTGCAGGAACAGCCAGGAGAGCGTGCCGGAGAAGATGCCGCTCAGCGCCAGAATGCTGTCACCGCTTTCAATCAGATCGCGCACGGTATGGTTAACCGGCAGGCCCGCGCCAACCGTGGCGTTATACAGCCAGTGGCGGCCCGTTTTCTCAAACGCATCGTGGATCTGACGATACTTATCGGTGCTGCTCGCCCCTGCCAGCTTGTTGGCGCTGATGACGTGGAAACCGTGGCTGGCGAAATCCAGATACTGATCGGCAAGCTGCTCGCTCGCCGTCACGTCCAGCACCACCAGGTCATCATACGGGTGCGCGCGCATCCACAGGAACAACGACTCTTCGTCCTGCTCGACCGCTTCATCGTTAAAGAAGGCCAGCGCGCGGCTGGCGTCCAGCCCTTCGTAGTTCAGCAGGCTGCGGCGGCTATCCACCACGCCTGCGAGAATAAATTCAAACCCGGTACGCGCCGAAAGCGTGACCTGCTCGCGCGCGAACAGCTCCAGCCAGCGGGAACCGATATTGCCTTTCCCGAACAGCACCAGGCCAATACGTTTTTCCGCGCGGAACAGCGAGGTGTGCAGCCCCTGAATCAGGCTTTCGGTCGGGCCTTTACGCAGCACGGCCACCAGGCTGATGCCCTCTTCCGACTGCCAGGTAAATTCCACCGGTTGGCCCTTCAGCTGCTGCCAGAAACGGTGGCAGTGCAGCGGGTTACGGGTGACGCCCGCGCCCACCATCGCCACCAGCGCCAGCCCCTGACGCAGGCGAAGCTCGCCCGGCAGGCCCGCTTCATCCAGAATTTTCAGCGCGCTGTCCGCCACTTCTGCCGTGTAGCAGAACTGCAGCAGCTGGCGGTCGTTATGCACGCCCACGGCCAGCGGGCGCACCTGGGCGCGCTTCAGGATCAGGTCGATGTCTTTGTGCGCAAGCTTGAAGTCCTGGCCCGCAGGCACCTGGAACTCAATCAGGCAGATGTCGTCATGGCTGGTGACAATGCGTGCGCCGGTACCGGAAGCCAGCACGCGCTCAATGCGCGTGGAACCCTGATCCGGCGTATAGCTGCAGCGCAGCTGCAGGTCGATATCGCTGCCGGAGACGGGCTGAAGCGTGCGCGCGTGCAGCACCGGCGCCGCCAGACGCGCCAGCTCGCTCGCCTCGTCCAGGCGCAGCAGCGGAAGCAGGCACGCATCTTTTACCTTGCGCGGGTCCGCGCTGTACACGCCGGCCACGTCGCTCCAGATGGTGACGCGGGACACGCCCGCCAGCGCGCCGATTTGCGTCGCCGAGTAGTCCGACCCGTTACGTCCCAGCAGCACGGTTTCGCCCGCATTGCTGCGGCTGATAAAGCCGGTGACAACAATGCGTTTACCCGGATGCTGCACCAGCAGCTGTTGCAGCAGCGGATAAGACAAGCCTTCATCAACCTGCGGCTGCGCGGCGCGTTCGGCGCGCAGGAAATCGCGCGCGTCGAGCCAGGCGGCCTCCACGCCGAGGTGTTGCAGCACGGCCGCCATCAGGCGCGCGGACCACACTTCGCCGTGGCCAACCACTTCGGCATACACCGCATCGGTAATACCGCTGTCCAGCAGGGCAGCCAGGCGCTCAAGATCGTGCGTAAAGGCGCTAATCAGCCCGTCCGCCACGTCCGCTGGCAGCAGGCCAGCAATCAGCTCGCTCTGATAGCGACGTAACGACTGTTGCACCTGATGCGCAGAAAGGCGATCGGTCTGGCTCAGTTTCAGCCAGCTGATCAGCTGGTTGGTGGTGCTGCCCGCCGCGGAGACAACCATCATGTCACCCGGCTGTGAATACTCGGTCATGATCCCCGCGACGCGCAGGTAACATTTCACATCAGCAAGACTACTACCACCAAACTTGTGCAGCTGACGACCCTTCGCCCCTGCCTGCGCTATCACACTCATGATTACCCCTTGGCTGCGATCCGGAAGCCATTTTCCAGATCGGCAATTAAATCTTCAGAATCTTCAATACCGGTTGAGATCCGCAGCAGCGTCTCAGAAATTCCGGCGGCGGCACGCGCTTCCGGTGCCATACCTGCGTGCGTCATGGTCGCGGCGTGGGAGATCAAGCTTTCAACCCCACCTAATGATTCCGCCAGCGTAAACAGTGACAGCCCGCTAAGGAAGCGACGCAGCGTTTGCTCGTCGCCGTCCAGTTCAAAACTTAACATCGCGCCAAACCCTTTCTGCTGGCGCGCGGCAATCTCGTGGCCCTGATTGTCCGGCAGCGACGGGTGGTACAGCTTTTTCACCAGCGGCTGCGTTTGCAGGAAATCCACGATCGCCTGGGCATTGCGCTGCGCAGCTTCCATGCGCGGAGACAGCGTGCGAATGCCGCGCAGCAGCAGGTAGCTGTCGAAAGCCCCTGCGGTGACGCCGATATTATTCGCCCACCATGCCAGTTCGGTGACAACCTCAGGATCTTTGGCAATCACCACGCCCGCCACGACGTCAGAATGGCCGTTCAGATATTTAGTACATGAATGCACCACCAGATCTGCACCCAGTGCCAATGGGTTCTGAAGGGCCGGACTGAGGAACGTATTATCCACGACACTTATCGCTCCCGCATCCCTTGCGAGCTGACAAATTTTCGCAATATCGACAACGCGCAACAATGGATTGCTTGGACTTTCCACCAGAACCAGCTTCGGCTTCTCTGCAAGCGCCTGTTTTAGCGCCTGTTCGTCATTCTGATCGACAAACAGCACCCGATAACAGCCGCGCTTCGCCAGGCTGTCAAACAGGCGATAGCTTCCGCCGTAGCAGTCGTGCGGCGCAACCAGCAGATCGCCGGGCTTCAGGAAAACCGTAGTCACAAGGTGAATGGCCGACATCCCGGTGTTGGTTAACACCGAGCCCGCACCGCCCTCAAGCTCCGCCAGGGTACGCTGGGTCACGTCACGCGTAGGGTTGCCACGGCGCGAGTAGTCATGCGCGCGGGGCTCATTAAATCCGGTGAAATTATAGGTACTGGAAAGGTGAATTGGCGGGACAACACAGCCGTACTGCTCGTCATCATTCAATCCGCTACGCACTGCGATGGTGGCCTGTTTACGCGTCATGGTGAAGGCTTCCTGGCTAATTAGGTGAAAAGTCAGCCACCAGAGTAAACACTGAATTTATGGACGTCAATACATCTGGACATCTAAACTTCTTTGCGTATAGATTGAGCAATGCGCAAATAGCCGTTAAAATTATATGCTTTAGGCCACGCTGCAGCGGCAATATCCGTGCCACGGTATCGTCTCTACGGTAAACTAGGCAAGATTACGGTTCGGAACCGCTCGTTGGGGTTTTGCACCTTTAGATTAATGACTGAGAGGATTAAAGGTATCTCATGGCTGAATGGAGCGGCGAATATATCAGCCCATACGCTGAGCACGGTAAGAAGAGTGAGCAAGTAAAGAAAATTACGGTTTCCATTCCTCTGAAGGTGTTGAAGATCCTCACCGATGAACGTACGCGTCGTCAGGTGAACAACCTGCGCCACGCGACCAACAGCGAGCTGCTGTGCGAAGCGTTCCTGCATGCGTTTACCGGCCAACCGTTACCGAACGATGAAGATCTGCGTAAAGAGCGCAGTGATGAAATCCCGGAAGAGGCGAAGGTGATCATGCGTGAGCTGGGTATCGACCCGGACACGTGGGAATACTAACGCGACGGTGTCATCCCGCTGAGCTGGCTCAGCGGGATAGTTTCTTAGAAGTTGTAGCCTAAGCCCACGCGCAAGCGCATCTGGCGATCGTCGCTGGTGGCGGTGTTATAGCCAGAGGAGACGTTACCCACCTCAACAAAGGGGATCCACGAGTCGATGTTATACGCCACGCGGACGTTATATTCGTAATCTTCTTTTTTGTTGTTATACAGATCTTCGCTGTCGGCAAACTTATAAATGCCGTTCAGCTCAAACATCCAGTTCTGAATATTATAGCCCAGCCACATTTCCGGACGATAAACTATACGATCGTCTTTGCCATCCGCATTGCGCCGCGTATATTCCGTGCGATAGCGAAACGCCGTCCACCAGCTATCGTCAATATTATACTGCACGCGAAGATATGGCTTATAAATCGCCATATCGTCGCCGGTTTCAACCGCAACGCCTGGCTGCCAGATAAATCCCTGCCAGTTGAACTGATAGCTTGCGGTATATTCGTTGCTGTTACTTTCCATATTATTCAGCGCGTCGTTTGACTGTTTGTCATTCGAGCGCGACACGGCCTCTACCGCGACGCCAAAGCCCGTGCCGAAACGGTGCGACATGTATACGCGGTCGTAGTTGCGACCGTCGTCGTAGTACTCGTGACGGTAATCAACATAGCCCGCCTGCGCCGCGCAGGAAAGTAATGGAAGCACGAATAAGAGTTGCTTAATCTGCATAATATATCCCTCAAAGAAAATACGTCCTGAAAGCCAGCGGAATTGACATGGCAAATAAGAATGCATAACGGGCGCAGTGTAATTTCACGCGGAGAGGGAAACCTTTTATTTTTTGACACCGCAGGATAAACAGTGGCAGAAAAATCAAGATACGCGAGACAGAGCTCACTATCCGTTAAAGAATACATCGGGTAAATAGATTAAAAAATAAAAGACAATGCGCTTTTATTTTATATTAAATGAAATAAGGATTGAGGTAAAATATACAATGAAAGGATTTATTCAGAGGGGATATTTCAGGCACAAAAAAACCGCCCGAAGGCGGCTTCTTCTGGATGCTTATTTCGCGCCCGGGATGCTGAAACGCTTGTTGAAGCGGTCAACACGGCCACCGGTTGCAACATCACGCTGCTTACCAGTGTAGAACGGGTGGCATTTGCCGCACACGTCCAGGTTCAGATCGTGGCCCACGGTAGAGCGGATCTGGATAGAGTTACCGCAAGAGCAGTTTGCAGTAATCATTTCGTATTTCGGGTGAATATCTTTTTTCATGGGAGAACCTCAGTTAAGGCCGCGTCGCTCTTCCAGCCCTAACGCCAGACACCACGCGATGTTGAATGTAAGTTCTTTGGCGTAAAATACACCAAAGGCGGCGAATCATACAGAATTTAACCAACGTATGCAAACTGATCCGCACGCCGCTTTCTCTAATGTGTATACTAACGCGCCACTTTTCAAGTCAGGAAGATTCGATGCCCGTTGCTCACGTTGCCCTGCCCGTTCCGCTTCCCCGCACCTTTGACTACCTGCTGCCCGACAGCATGAGCGCCAAAGCGGGCTGCCGCGTGACCGTGCCGTTTGGTAAACAGCAGCGGGTTGGAATTGTCGTCTCCGTCAGCGAAAAAAGCGAGCTGCCGCTTAACGAGCTGAAGTCGGTCGTTGAGGTGCTGGACAGCGAGCCCGTGTTCTCAACCAGCACCTTGCGGTTGCTGCTGTGGGCGGCGGATTACTACCATCACCCGATTGGCGACGTGCTGTTTCACGCCCTGCCTATTCTGCTGCGTCAGGGTAAAAGCGCCAGCCACGCGCCGATGTGGTACTGGTTCGCCACCGAGCAGGGCCAGGCGGTGGATATCAACAGCCTTAAGCGCTCGCAAAAGCAGCAGCAGGCGCTGGCCGCGCTGCGCCAGGGGAAAATCTGGCGTCATCAGGTGAGCGAGCTTGAGGTCAACGAAACCGCGCTGCAGGCGTTGAGAAAGAAGGGGCTGAGCGAGCTGGCCAGCGAAGCGCCTGCGTTATACGACTGGCGCGACAGCTTCTCCGTGACGGGCGATCGTCTGCGCCTCAATACCGAGCAGGCCACCGCCGTGGGCGCGATTCACAGCGCCTCGGATCGTTTCTCCGCCTGGCTGCTGGCGGGCGTCACCGGCTCAGGTAAGACCGAAGTGTATCTAAGCGTGCTGGAAAACGTGCTCGCTCAGGGCAAGCAGGCGCTGGTGATGGTGCCGGAAATCGGCCTCACGCCGCAAACCATCGCCCGCTTTCGCGAGCGCTTTAACGCGCCGGTTGAGGTGCTGCACTCCGGTCTGAACGACAGCGAACGCCTCAGCGCCTGGCTGAAAGCGAAAAACGGCGAGGCGGCGATTGTGATCGGCACCCGCTCGTCCCTGTTTACGCCGTTCAAAAATCTCGGCGTCATCGTGATCGATGAAGAACACGACAGCTCCTATAAGCAGCAGGAAGGCTGGCGCTACCACGCGCGCGATTTGGCAGTCTATCGCGCCCACAGCGAGCAGATCCCGATAATCCTGGGTTCCGCTACCCCCGCGCTCGAAACGCTGCACAACGTCCGCCAGCGCAAATACCATATGCTGCGCCTGACGCGCCGCGCGGGGAATGCGCGTCCAGCCATCCAGCACGTGCTGGATCTGAAAGGCCAGCAGGTGCAGGCGGGGCTCGCGCCTGCGCTCATCGCCCGCATGCGCCAGCATTTGCAGGCGAATAACCAGGTCATTTTATTCCTCAACCGCCGCGGGTTCGCGCCTGCGCTGCTGTGCCACGACTGCGGCTGGATTGCCGAGTGCCCGCGCTGCGACCATTACTACACCTTCCATCAGGCCCAGCGCCATTTGCGCTGCCACCACTGCGACAGCCAGCGCCCGGTGCCGCGCCAGTGCCCGTCGTGCGGTTCAACGCACATCGTGCCGGTTGGCCTGGGAACGGAACAGCTGGAGCAGACGCTGGCCCCCTTCTTCCCCGGCGTACCGATTTCGCGTATTGACCGTGACACCACCAGCCGCAAGGGCGCGCTGGAACAGCAGCTGGCCGAGGTCCATCGCGGCGGCGCGCGCATTTTAATCGGCACGCAGATGCTGGCAAAAGGGCACCACTTCCCAGACGTCACGCTGGTCGCCCTGCTGGACGTGGACGGCGCGCTGTTCTCTGCGGATTTCCGCTCCGCCGAGCGTTTTGCCCAGCTTTATACGCAGGTGGCAGGCCGCGCCGGGCGCGCCGGGAAGCAGGGCGAAGTGGTGCTGCAAACGCATCACCCAGAACATCCTCTGCTGCAAACCTTGTTGCACAAGGGCTATGATGCCTTTGCCGAGCAGGCTCTTGCCGAGCGCCAGACGATGCAGCTTCCGCCGTGGACCAGCCACGTCATTATCCGCGCCGAGGATCATAACAATCAGCAGGCGCCGCTTTTCCTGCAGCAGCTGCGGAATCTTCTTCAGGCCAGCCCGCTGGTCGATAATCAGCTGTGGATTTTAGGCCCGGTGCCGGCGCTGGCTCCCAAGCGCGGCGGACGTTTTCGCTGGCAAATCCTTTTGCAGCACCCTTCCCGCATGCGCTTACAGCAGATCGTCAGCGGCACGCTGGCGCTGATCAATACGCTGCCGGAAGCGCGCAAAGTGAAGTGGGTTCTCGATGTAGACCCGATCGAAGGCTGAAGCTGGATCGAAAAATTTAACACTCCTCACACTTTTTATGAAAATTCTGTAACCGCTTCCATTCACTATCTGTAAAAATGGAGACGGCAGAAGTTCAGTGTTCAGGCGAGGAGAAGGCGTTGAAGTCCAGGAAAGAGGTTGCCTCGGCGACCATGAAAGACGTTGCCCAGAAAGCAAACGTATCTACGGCAACCGTGTCCCGCGCATTGATGAACCCGGACAAAGTCTCCCAGGCGACCCGTAATCGGGTAGAGCAGGCGGCGCTGGAGGTGGGCTATTTCCCGCAGGCGATGGGGCGTAACGTCAAGCGCAACGAGTCGCGGACCATTCTGGTGATTGTCCCGGACATCTGCGATCCCTTCTTTAGCGAAATTATTCGCGGCATCGAAGTTACCGCCGCCGAACAAGGCTATCTGGTGCTGATTGGCGATTGCGCCCACCAGAACCAGCAGGAAAAAACCTTCATCGACCTGATCATCACCAAGCAAATTGACGGCATGCTGCTGCTCGGTTCGCGCCTGCCGTTCGATGCGAGCATCGAAGAGCAGCGCAACTTACCGCCGATGGTAATGGCCAACGAGTTTGCGCCAGAGCTGGAATTGCCTACCGTCCATATCGATAACCTGACCGCCGCGTTTGACGCCGTCAATTACCTTCAGGAGCTGGGGCACAGGCGCATTGGCTGCATCGCCGGGCCGGAAGAGATGCCGCTGTGTCACTATCGCTTACAAGGCTACGTGCAGGCGCTGCGCCGTGCGGGCGCCACCGTTGACCCGCACTACATCGCCCGCGGCGATTTCACCTACGAAGCCGGCGGCATGGCGCTGGAAAAACTGCTGGCGCTGCCGCAGCCGCCAACGGCGGTGTTCTGCCACAGCGATATCATGGCGCTGGGCGCCTTATCGTATGCCAAGCGCCGCGGCCTGCGCGTGCCGGAAGACCTGTCCATCATTGGTTTCGACAATATTTCGCTTTCTGAATTTTGCGATCCGCCGCTCTCAACCGTTGCGCAACCGCGCTACAAAATTGGCCGCGAAGCCATGCTGCTTCTGCTGGATCAGCTTCAGGGTCAAACAGTTAGCAGCGGTTCGCGTTTGCTGGACTGCGAGCTAATAGTGCGCGGCTCCACCCGGGCATTGCCTTAAAGTAAATACCTTTCAGACTCCCGTATCTGGTCAAAGGCCCGCCGCTTAAGTAACATGGCGGGCTGACAACGAATAAATACAGCGAAACGATAGTGGCACAACGAGATTATGTACGTCGCGGCCAGCCGGCACCTTCGCGACGCAAAAAGAGTAGCCCAAGGAAAAAGCAGAGCAGCCTGCCTTCTGTCTCTCCGGCAATGGTCGCCATCGCTGCGGCTGTCCTGGTGGCCTTTATCGGTGGTCTTTACTTTATTACGCACCATAAGAAAGAAGAGTCCGAAGCGCTGCAGGGTAATAAAGTGGTCGGAAACGGGCTGCCGCCAAAGCCGGAGGAACGCTGGCGCTACATCAAAGAGCTGGAAAGCCGCCAGCCTGGCGTGCGTGCGCCTACCGAGCCGTCTGCCGGTGGCGAGGTGAAGAACGCCAATCAGCTGACCGACGAGCAGCGCCAGCTGCTGGCCCAGATGCAGGCCGATATGCGCCAGCAGCCTACGCAGCTGAACGAAGTGCCGTGGAACGAACAAACCCCGGCCCAGCGTCAGCAAACGCTTCAGCGCCAGCGTCAGGTGCAGCAGCAGGTTCAACAGCAGCAGTGGACGCAGACTCAGCCTGTGCAGCAGCCGCGTACCCAACCGCGCGCCGTCGAGCAGCCTTATCAGCAGCCGCAGCAGCAGACACGGACCGCTGCCTCTCAGCCCGTTCAGCAGCAGCCGAAAACGCAGCCGCAGAAACAGACGTCGCAGCCGTATCAGGATCTGCTGCAGACGCCTGCGCACACGACCGCCCAGCAGCCTAAGACGCAGCCGGCCGCTCCGGTCACGAAAGAGACCGAAGCGCCGAAGCAGACGGCTGAGAAAAAAGACGAACGCCGCTGGATGGTTCAGTGCGGTTCATTTAAGGGCGCGGAGCAGGCCGAAACGGTGCGTGCTCAGCTGGCGTTTGAAGGGTTTGATTCACGCATCACCACCAATAACGGCTGGAATCGCGTGGTGATTGGCCCGGTCAAAGGCAAAGAAAATGCGGACGGAACGATTTCCCGTCTGAAGGTCGCCGGCCACACAAACTGCATTCGACTCGCCTCCGGGGGTTGAAACCCCCAAAATCCCCCCCATCTATCATTCTATTCAGCCCTGAGCACAGGCTCAGGGCGTCTGTTTCCCGATTCTGTAACCAGGGGGTCTGCTCGTGACAACAATAGTAAGTGTACGCCGTAACGGCCAGGTGGTAATTGCCGGGGACGGCCAGGCCACGCTGGGTAATACCGTCATGAAAGGTAACGTGAAGAAAGTCCGTCGTCTTTATAATGACAAAGTAATCGCCGGCTTCGCGGGCGGTACAGCGGACGCCTTTACGCTGTTTGAACTGTTTGAACGCAAGCTTGAAATGCACCAGGGTCATCTGGTGAAAGCCGCCGTTGAGCTGGCGAAAGACTGGCGTACCGATCGCATGCTGCGCAAGCTCGAAGCGCTGCTGGCGGTGGCGGATGAGAACGCCTCGCTGATTATCACCGGTAATGGTGACGTCGTGCAGCCAGAAAACGATCTGATTGCTATCGGCTCCGGTGGCCCGTATGCCCAGGCTGCTGCCCGCGCGCTGTTGGAAAATACCGACATGAACGCGCGCGATATCGCGGTGAAAGCGTTGGATATTGCAGGTGATATCTGCATCTATACCAACCACAACCACACCATCGAAGAATTACCGTCTAAAGCGTAAGGATCTCCCATGTCTGAAATGACCCCACGCGAAATTGTCAGCGAACTGAATAAACACATTATCGGCCAGGATAACGCCAAGCGTTCCGTGGCCATCGCGTTGCGTAATCGCTGGCGCCGCATGCAGCTGGATGAAGAGCTGCGCCACGAAGTCACGCCGAAAAATATTCTGATGATCGGCCCGACCGGCGTCGGTAAAACCGAAATTGCCCGCCGTCTGGCGAAGCTGGCGAACGCGCCGTTCATCAAAGTTGAAGCCACCAAGTTCACCGAAGTGGGCTATGTGGGTAAAGAAGTGGATTCCATCATCCGCGATCTCACCGATTCGGCGATCAAAATGGTGCGCGTTCAGGCCATTGAGAAAAACCGCTACCGTGCGGAAGAGATGGCGGAAGAGCGCATTCTCGACGCCCTGATCCCACCGGCAAAAAATAACTGGGGCCAGGCTGAACAGCAGGCCGAGCCGTCTGCGGCGCGCCAGGCGTTCCGCAAAAAGCTGCGCGAAGGCGAGCTGGACGACAAAGAGATTGAGATCGATCTCGCCGCCGCGCCGATGGGCGTAGAGATCATGGCGCCTCCCGGCATGGAAGAAATGACCAGCCAGCTGCAGTCCATGTTCCAGAACCTGGGCGGCCAGAAGCAAAAAGCGCGTAAGCTGAAAATCAAAGACGCGATGAAGCTGCTGATTGAAGAAGAAGCGGCGAAGCTGGTGAACCCGGAAGAGCTGAAGCAGGATGCTATCGACGCGGTTGAGCAGCACGGCATCGTGTTCATCGACGAAATCGACAAAATTTGTAAGCGCGGCGGCAACAGCTCCGGCCCGGACGTGTCCCGTGAAGGCGTTCAGCGCGACCTGCTGCCGCTGGTTGAAGGCTGCACCGTCTCCACGAAGCACGGTATGGTGAAAACGGACCACATTCTGTTTATCGCTTCGGGTGCGTTCCAGGTTGCCAGCCCGTCTGACCTGATCCCGGAACTGCAGGGTCGTCTGCCGATCCGCGTTGAGCTGCAGGCACTGACCACCGAAGATTTCGAACGCATCCTGACCGAGCCAAACGCTTCTGCTACCGTACAGTACAAAGCGCTGATGGCGACCGAAGGCGTGAACCTGGAGTTCACCGAAGACGGTATCAAACGTATCGCTCAGGCCGCATGGCAGGTCAACGAAACGACCGAAAACATCGGTGCGCGTCGTCTGCACACCGTGCTGGAACGCCTGGTGGAGGATATCTCTTATGATGCGAGCGACCTTAACGGTCAAACCATTACCATTGACGCTGAATATGTGAGCAAACATCTTGATGCGTTAGTGGCAGATGAAGATCTGAGCCGTTTTATCCTATAATCGCGGTTACTGCATTTTCATCACTGTTGATGGGGGCTAATGCCCCCATTTTTATTGGCTAAATATAAGATGACTGATATCAGCCGTACTCAGGCGTGGCTTGAAAGCCTGCGCCCTAAAACGCTTCCTCTGGCCTTTGCTGCCATTGTTGTTGGCACCGCGCTTGCCTGGTGGCAGGGGCATTTCGATCCGCTGGTCGCCGGGCTGGCGCTGGTGACCGCCGGTCTGCTGCAAATTCTGTCGAACCTCGCGAACGATTACGGCGATGCGGTGAAAGGCAGCGACAAGCCTGACCGCATCGGGCCGCTGCGCGGGATGCAAAAAGGCGTTATTACCCAGGCGCAGATGAAGCGCGCCCTGATTATCACCGTGGTGCTGATCTGCCTGTCCGGGCTGGCGCTGGTGACGGTGGCGTCTAAAACCACAAGCGATTTCATTGGCTTCCTGGTGCTGGGGCTGCTCGCCATCATCGCGGCGATCACCTATACCGTCGGCACGCGGCCTTACGGCTACATCGGCCTGGGCGATATTTCGGTGCTGGTCTTCTTCGGCTGGCTCAGCGTGATGGGAAGCTGGTACCTGCAGGCGCATACGGTGATCCCGGCCCTCTTCCTGCCCGCGACGGCGTGCGGCCTGCTGGCGACGGCGGTGCTTAACATCAATAACCTGCGCGACATCGACAGCGACCGTGAGAACGGCAAAAACACGCTGGCGGTACGCCTGGGGCCTGTCAACGCCCGCCGCTACCACGCCTGCCTGCTGATAGGGGCGCTGGTCTGCCTGGCGCTGTTTAACCTGATTTCCCTGCACAGCCTGTGGGGCTGGCTGTTTGTGCTTGCCGCGCCGCTGCTGGTAAAACAGGCGCGTTTTGTAATGCGTGAACTCAGCCCGGCGGCAATGCCCCCGATGCTGGAAAGAACGGTGAAAGGCGCGCTGCTGACTAACCTGTTGTTCGTCATTGGGATTGTGTTAAGCCAAACGCTAAGTTAGCTGACAAATATCAATTAACAATTGATGATTTTGCCAACAATGCATTTCGCACGATATACTGAACACATTCGCAGCAATAGAGCGTTAAACCTATGAAATACGATACCTCCGAGCTTTGTGACATCTACCAGGAAGATGTCAACGTCGTTGAACCGCTGTTCTCCAACTTTGGTGGGCGGTCGTCGTTTGGCGGACAAATCATCACGGTAAAATGTTTCGAGGATAACGGCTTGCTGTACGATCTCCTTGAACAGAACGGCCGTGGCCGCGTTCTGGTGGTCGACGGCGGGGGTTCTGTGCGCCGGGCATTAATTGATGCTGAACTCGCCGGCATTGCCGTTCAGAACGAGTGGGAAGGCATTGTGGTTTACGGCTCGGTGCGCCAGGTGGACGATCTTGAAGACCTGGATATCGGCATTCAGGCGATTGCGGCCATTCCGGTCGGCGCCGCGGGTGACGGCATCGGCGAAAGCGACGTCCGCGTGAATTTCGGCGGCGTGACCTTCTTCTCCGGCGACCATCTCTATGCCGACAATACCGGGATTATCCTTTCCGAGGATGCGCTGGATATTGAGTAATACGCCGCTTCCCCGCCATTAAACGTGAAGCATAAAAAAAGCCGGGTGGCGGCTTCGCCTTACCCGGCCAATTCAGTTAATCCCCAAGGGAATTACACTTCTTCCATACGTCCCAGCAGCGCCTGCAGGCGATCCTGCCAGCCATTCTGCTGTTCGCGCAGCTGGTTGTTTTCGCGCTCCAGCTCTTCACGGCCGTGCTGTGCGTTCTGAACTTCCTGCGCGAGGCTGTTGTTCTTCTCTTTCAGCTCTTCAATTTCCATCTGCAGCAGGGTGATGGTGTCGATCGCCTGCTGTACTTTCGATTCCAGTTTCTCAAACACTTCTAAAGACATGATGCTACCTCTCCTGAATTGCAAGGCGACGCTTTAACGTAAACGCGCACGACATATACGACGATTGTATGGAGCGCGGCGCTCTCTGTCCAGCGGCACGCCGCGCAGATCGCGGTTTGCAACACTTTTCAGCCTCGTCCTGGTGCGTTCGCGACATATACCCCTAAATTGTTAACTCTTCGGTTAATGAAATGATTCAGCTCACATTTCGGTACTGGTGCAAAAACGCGCTTTATGGCGCGAAAACGCTCATTTTATTGACGCAGACCACACATTTTGATTTCGATATTTCTCGTTTTTGCTCGTTAACGATAAATTAACACTATGTCTACAGGACATCGTGGCTGTCACGGGCTACCACGCTAACAATAAACCTTCATCTTTCTTCAGGATTCCGATTATGAGTCAGACATCAACCTTAAAAGGCCAGTGCATTGCCGAGTTCCTTGGTACCGGGTTGTTGATTTTCTTCGGAGTGGGCTGTGTCGCAGCACTGAAAGTCGCGGGCGCGTCTTTTGGTCAATGGGAAATCAGTATCATCTGGGGTCTGGGAGTGGCGATGGCCATCTACCTGACCGCAGGGGTTTCCGGCGCACATCTTAACCCGGCGGTCACCATCGCGTTGTGGCTGTTCGCATGCTTTGACGGACGCAAAGTTGCGCCATTCATCATCTCTCAGTTTGCCGGCGCGTTTTGCGCAGCGGCGTTAGTTTACGGGCTTTATTACAATCTTTTCATCGACTACGAACAGACGCATCATATGGTGCGCGGCAGTGTCGAAAGTCTTGATCTGGCAGGTATATTCTCAACATATCCAAACCCGCATATCAATTTTGTGCAGGCGTTCGCAGTTGAAATGGTCATTACCGCTATTCTGATGGGCGTCATTATGGCTCTGGGCGATGATGGCAACGGCATTCCGCGCGGCCCGCTGGCGCCGCTGCTGATTGGCCTGCTGATCGCGGTGATCGGTGCCTCCATGGGGCCACTGACCGGCTTTGCGATGAACCCGGCGCGCGATCTGGGTCCAAAAACCTTCGCCTTCTTTGCAGGATGGGGCGACGTCGCCTTCACCGGCGGCAAAGACATTCCTTACTTCCTGGTCCCGCTGTTCGGACCAATCGTAGGGGCAGCGCTGGGCGCATTCGGCTATCGCAAATTAATTGGTCGCCACTTACCGTGCGACACCTGTGTGGAAGAAGAGAAGGAAACAACCTCTACCGCACAACAAAAAGCTTCGCTGTAATCTGACTACGGGACACATACCATGACCGAAAAAAAATACATTGTTGCGCTCGACCAGGGCACTACCAGCTCCCGCGCCGTCGTAATGGATCATGACGCGAACATCGTCAGCGTGTCACAGCGTGAATTTGAGCAAATTTACCCGCGTCCAGGCTGGGTAGAACACGACCCGATGGAGATCTGGGCGTCGCAAAGCTCCACCCTGGTGGAAGTGCTGGCGAAAGCCGATATCAGCTCCGACGAGATTGCCGCCATCGGCATCACCAACCAGCGTGAAACCACCGTTGTCTGGGAACGTGAAACCGGCAAGCCGATTTATAACGCCATCGTCTGGCAGTGCCGCCGTACCGCAGAAATCTGCGAAAAGCTGAAGCGTGACGGGATGGAAGAGTATATCCGCAGCGCAACCGGCCTGGTCATCGACCCGTATTTCTCCGGCACTAAGGTGAAGTGGATCCTCGATCACGTGGAAGGCTCGCGCGAACGCGCAAAACGCGGTGAGCTGCTGTTCGGTACGGTGGATAGCTGGCTTATCTGGAAGATGACCCAGGGCCGCGTTCACGTCACCGACTACACCAACGCCTCGCGCACCATGCTGTTCAACATCAACACCCTGGAGTGGGACGACAAGATGCTGGACGCGCTGGACATCCCGCGCGCCATGCTGCCCGACGTGCGTAAATCTTCTGAAGTGTACGGCCAGACCAACATCGGCGGTAAAGGCGGCACGCGTATTCCTATCGCCGGTATCGCCGGTGACCAGCAGGCGGCGCTGTTCGGCCAGCTGTGCGTCAAGGAAGGGATGGCGAAAAACACCTACGGCACCGGCTGCTTTATGCTGATGAACACCGGCGAGAAAGCGGTGAAATCAGAAAACGGCCTGCTGACCACCATCGCCTGCGGCCCGCGCGGCGAAGTGAACTATGCCCTGGAGGGCGCGGTATTCATGGCAGGCGCATCTATTCAGTGGCTGCGCGACGAGATGAAGCTGATCAGCGACGCGTTTGACTCCGAGTACTTCGCTACCAAAGTCAAGGACACCAACGGCGTGTACGTGGTACCGGCGTTCACCGGCCTGGGCGCACCGTACTGGGACCCGTACGCCCGCGGCGCCATTTTTGGCCTGACGCGCGGCGTGAACTCGAACCACATCATTCGCGCCACTCTGGAATCCATCGCCTACCAGACGCGCGACGTGCTGGAAGCGATGCAGGCCGACTCCGGCATTCGTCTGCACGCCCTGCGCGTGGACGGCGGCGCGGTCGCCAACAATTTCCTGATGCAGTTCCAGTCCGACATTCTGGGCACCCGCGTTGAGCGCCCTGAAGTGCGCGAAGTGACGGCGCTGGGCGCGGCGTACCTTGCCGGTCTGGCGGTAGGCTTCTGGCAGAACCTGGACGAGCTGCAGGAAAAAGCGGTCATCGAACGCGAGTTCCGCCCGGGCATCGAAACCACCGAGCGCAACTACCGCTACAGCGGCTGGAAGAAAGCGGTGAAACGCGCCCTGGCGTGGGAAGAGCACGACGAGTAAGAAAACCTCCCCCCTCACCCCGGCCCTCTCCCCTTTTGGGAGAGGGTGTTTTTTAGTCCCCTCGCCCCTTTGGGGAGAGGGTTAGGGTGAGGGGCCAGACCGCCCCCCCTTCCCCCTCTCCACTCTGTGATAAACTTCGTGCAATTCCTTTTGACTGCACGAGTACCCCATGAAACGTGAACTTGCTATCGAATTTTCCCGCGTGACCGAAGCCGCCGCGCTGGCCGGCTATAAATGGTTAGGCCGTGGCGACAAAAATACCGCAGACGGCGCGGCCGTCCACGCCATGCGCATTGTGCTTAACCAGGTCAACATCGACGGTACCATCGTGATTGGCGAAGGCGAGATCGACGAAGCGCCGATGCTCTACATCGGCGAAAAAGTCGGCACGGGCAAAGGCGACGCCGTGGATATCGCGGTCGACCCGATTGAAGGCACGCGCATGACGGCGATGGGTCAGGCCAACGCGCTGGCGGTGCTGGCCGTGGGCGATAAAGGCTGCTTCCTCAACGCGCCGGATATGTACATGGAAAAGCTGATCGTCGGCCCCGGCGCGAAAGGTGCTATCGACCTCAGCCTGCCGCTGGACGAGAACCTGCGCAACGTTGCCGCGGCGCTGGGTAAGCCCCTTAGCGAACTCACCGTCACCATTCTGGCCAAGCCGCGCCACGACGCCACCATCGCGCAGATGCAGCAGCTTGGCGTGCGCGTGTTTGCGATCCCTGACGGCGACGTCGCCGCCTCGATTCTGACCTGCATGCCGGACAGCGAAGTAGACGTCCTTTACGGCATCGGCGGCGCGCCGGAGGGCGTCGTCTCTGCCGCGGTGATCCGCGCGCTGGATGGCGACATGCAGGCCAGGCTGCTGGCGCGACACGACGTCAAAGGCGACAGCGAAGAGAACCGCCGTATCGGCGAGCAGGAGCTGGCGCGCTGTGCAGAAATGGGCATTGAGGCCAATAAGGTCCTCGCGCTTAACGAGATGGCCCGCAGCGACAACGTTGTCTTCTCCGCGACCGGCATCACCAAAGGCGACCTGCTGGACGGCATCACCCGCAAAGGCAACATGGCGACCACCGAAACGCTGCTGATCCGCGGTAAATCACGCACCATCCGCCGCATCCAGTCTATCCACTATCTCGACCGCAAAGACCCGGACGTGCAGACGCACATTCTGTAAAACCGTTTGATCGATAGAGCTTTCCGGCCCGAACGGGCTGGAAATTATCACCACAAGTGCGGAAGATAGAACAGAGAAACAGCACAGGAGAAGATCATGGCGGACTGGGTAACAGGTAAAGTCACAAAGGTACAGTTCTGGACCGACGCGCTGTTTAGCCTCACCCTGCATGCTCCCGTCCATCCGTTCACGGCCGGGCAATTCGCGAAGCTGGGGCTGGACGTCGACGGCGAACGCGTGCAGCGCGCGTACTCTTACGTTAACGCGCCGGATAACCCGGACCTCGAGTTCTATCTTGTCACCGTACCGGAAGGTAAGCTCAGCCCGCGCCTTGCCGCGCTGAAACCGGGCGACGACGTGCAGATTGTGAGCGAAGCGGCAGGTTTCTTCGTGCTGGATGAAATTCCAGACTGCGACACGCTCTGGATGCTGGCCACCGGCACAGCCATCGGGCCATACCTGTCCATCCTGCAATACGGCAAGGATCTCGAGCGCTTTAAAAATATCGTGCTGGTTCACGCCGCGCGCTATGCCGCGGACTTAAGCTATCTGCCGCAGATGCAGGAGCTGGAACGGCAGTATGGCGGGAAGCTGAAGATTCAGACCGTGGTCAGCCGCGAAACCGCGGCGGGTTCGCTGACGGGGCGCGTACCGGCGCTGATTGAGAGCGGCGCGCTGGAAGCGGCGGTCGGCCTGCCGATGAATACCGAAACCAGCCACGTGATGCTGTGCGGTAACCCGCAGATGGTGCGAGACACGCAGCAGCTCCTGAAGGATACCCGGCAGATGACGAAGCACCTTCGCCGCCGTCCGGGCCATATGACCGCTGAACACTACTGGTAATCAGCGGAATTTCACCTCAAGGGTATCTTTACCGTACTTGTTTTCGCTCTGGGTGCCGACAAACGCGCCCAGATCGATAATTATCATCACGAAGATGATCGTTGGGGCCAGCAGCCCTACCACCCACGGCAGGATGGACGGCAGCATCGACCAGTTCCCGCCCACCAGCATCCACGCCAGAACGATCAGAAACGCCCACGCGCCGGAGCGGCCGCGATCGTGCAGGCGTTTAACCATCACCGCCGCCGTTGGCCACAGCAGGCAAACCAGCGCAAACGCCGCCGTCTGCGTGCTCAGCCAGGCATTATAGGCAACAACAAACAGCGCCAGCATGGCGACGATCCACGTCACCATCCAAATCCAGAAGTCACGGCGCCCAATACGCCCTTTGAATGAAAACAGCCACTGCTGTATGGTCATGTAAGGTTCCTTATTATCGTAGTGCGCGTATTTTACCCTGGAGTTGTGACCTTTTGACAAGCCGAGCATATATCGTTTTAATCATGAGCAGTTACGGTCAGGGGCATTATTGATGAAAAGTTCGGCACACCTTTTTTTCCTGTGTTTAGCCATGCTAAGCGCCAGCGTTTCTCTGCATGCCGCCGAAACGACCGCGCCGGCCACCGCCCCTTACCTTCTGGCGGGCGCGCCTTCGTTCGATCAATCCATTAGCCAGTTCCGCGAAGCCTTCAACGCGGCCAACCCAGCGCTGCCGCTGGACGAATTTCGCGCTATTGATACCGCACGGGATACGCCAACGCTGACGCGCGCGGCCAGCAAGATTAACGAGAATTTATACGCCTCCACCGCGCTTGAGCGTGGCACCTTAAAAATTAAAAGCATGCAGATAACCTGGCTGCCCATCCAGGGGCCGGAACAGAAAGCGGCGAAAGCCAAAGCGCTCGAGTACATGAGCGCGATGCTGCGGGCCTTTACCCCCGCGCTCACCAAAGTGCAAAGCCAGAAAAAGCTGCAAAAACTGCTGGCCGCCGGGAAAGGCAAACGCTACTACGCCGAAACGGAAGGTGCCATTCGCTATGTTGTGGCAGATAACGGCGAAAAGGGACTGACCTTCGCGGTTGAACCGATTAAGCTGGCGTTATCAGAGTCCCTTGGCGGGGCGAATTAATGACAAAAAGCAAAGCCTTTCAGGGGAAAATCTCTATACTGATTCACAGACCATGCTGCCCGACAGGGCGGCCATATTCCTTAATTCGCTAATTTAGCGTGGAGAATTGAAATGCGACATCCTTTAGTGATGGGTAACTGGAAACTGAACGGCAGCCGCCACATGGTAAACGAGCTGGTTGCTAACCTGCGTAAAGAGCTGGCTGGCGTAACGGGCTGTGCGGTTGCTATCGCGCCACCGGATATGTACCTGGACCTGGCTAAACGTGCCGCTGACGGCAGCCACATCGTGCTGGGCGCGCAGAACGTTGACGTTAACCTGTCTGGCGCATTCACCGGTGAAACCTCCGCTGAAATGCTGAAAGATATCGGCGCGAAATACATCATCATCGGCCACTCCGAGCGTCGCACCTACCACAAAGAATCTGACGAATTCATCGCGAAGAAATTCGCCGTTCTGAAAGAGCAGGGCCTGATCCCAGTGCTGTGCATCGGTGAAACCGAAGCGGAAAACGAAGCGGGCAAAACCGAAGAAGTGTGCGCACGTCAGATCGACGCGGTGCTGAAAACTCAGGGCGCGGCAGCGTTCGAAGGCGCGGTTATCGCTTACGAGCCAGTGTGGGCTATCGGTACCGGCAAATCAGCCACCCCAGCGCAGGCGCAGGCGGTTCACAAATTCATCCGTGACCACATTGCTAAAGCAGACGCGAAAGTGGCTGAGCAGGTAATCATTCAGTACGGCGGTTCTGTTAACGCGTCCAACGCTGCGGAGCTGTTCACCCAGCCGGACATCGACGGCGCGCTGGTAGGCGGCGCATCCCTGAAAGCGGACGCTTTCGCGGTGATCGTTAAAGCGGCAGAAGCGGCTAAACAGGCGTAATGCTGTTGTGGCGGGTGGCGCTTGCGCTTACCTGCCCTACGCTCTTCTCCCCCCTCTCCCTCGGGAGAGGGTTGGGAGGAGGGGAAACACCTCTCACCGAACTACACTTTTCCCAACACGCTAAACCACAGATAATTCAGCGGCAGCAGCACCAGCCAGGTCACGACCGCCAGCGCCAGACAGAGCACCATCCCCGCCTTTGCAGGCACTTTCCCTAGCCCCATCGCCACCACAATCGGCGACGCCTGATACGGCAGCAGCGGCGTGGAATACCCCAGCACCTGAATCATGATCGTTGAAAGCAGCGGGAAGCCGGTCGCGTCCGAGAAGCTCTGCGCCAGCGTGGTGTACAGCGCCGGCACGCCGTTGGCCGTCATGATGAAGTTAAGCGCCGTGGTGATCCCCGTCAGGGCGAGGAAGCTGGTAAACGGCCTGTCGGCGTCCAGCGGCATAATCTGAAGCAGCGCTTCGCCTACCGCCGCGCCAATGCCGGTTTGCGTCACCGTAATCGCCAGCCCGAGAATACCCGCCACGTAAATACAGGTGCGCATATTCACGCCCGCCGAGAACTCTTCCCCGGAGATAAAGCCAATTCGCGGCAGCATCACGACGATCGACGCCGCCAGCCCCGTCCAGGCGGGCCCAACGCCGTGCCAGCTCTCCGTCACCCACATCATCAGCACCACCGCCAGCAGCCAGGCCAGACGTTTTTCATCGCGCCCCATGGGTTCAGACGGTGCGACCTCTTTCGGCGGTTTTGGGCTGCCGGGGAACAGCCAGCAGATCAGGCCGATCAGAATTAATCCTTTAAGAATGCCGAGCACGGGCGTGTGCAGCAGCAGATAAGGCACGTAGTTGAGATGAATGCCGTACGACCCTTCCGCCGCGCCGCTCATGACAAGGTTAGGCACGTTGGCTGGCAGGATGGTGGCGGAGAGCTGGAAGGTGCCGAACCCGACGGCCAGCGCCAGGCCAAACCAGGCGCGCGAACCGTCGGCAATGCCCGCTCTTTTTGCCATCGCCGCGACGATGGGCATGAGTAGCGCAATGCGCCCCATGTTCGACGGCATGACAAACGCCAGCGCGTAGCTCAGCAGCACCACGCTCGCCACCATCATGAGCCAGGAATCGGTCAGTTTTGACGACAGCGCCCGCGCCGCCCTGTCCGCCAGGCCCGTTTTGCGGATCGCCACGCCCAGCACAAAGCCGCTGAACACCAGCCAGAACGCCGACGAGGCAAAGCCGCCGAAAATCACCTCCGGCGGGGCAATTTTGGCGGTCATCGCGGCCGTAAAGAACAACAGCGCGGTAATAAATTCCGGGAGCAGCGACGTCGCCCACAGCACGATAGTGACGCCGACGATCAGTGAGGGCAGGAACAGAGGGTGAGTAAGCCAGAGCGACATGCCTGTCTCCTGTAGATTTTTTCAGCAAGTCTACGGCGACAGGCAGGGCGAGTAAACGCTATTTATGGTGGGGTTACTTCAGGATATCGCATTGATGATCCTGTAATTCCCCGGCTGACGCACGGTTAAGCGCCAGTAAATTACGCTCGGTCGCCAGCAGGACAAACGAGCCGTCCGACTGCTGCGCCATTGCCAGGGCGAAGCGCCCCATGTGGTCGCGCGCTTCCGGCAGCTCTTCCGCCAGCATCATGAACGGGCTGCGCTGCACCAGCTCGGCTTCGGTCACGCGGCGCGCCAGGTATTCATGCCCTTCCAGGCCGCCGGGGAACGGCAGCCAGCGGGTGCTGATTTGCCCCTGGCCGGCATCCAGCTTTTCACGCACGTCCGGGCGCAGGCAGGAGATGTGAATATGGAAGTGGTTTTGCGAGCGTCCGGTTGGCGAGTTGATCGCCAGCGATACCGCGCTGTCGGGCACCGCCGCCCCGCGCTTGAGGCTCATAAAGCTGCGCGCCTGCCACGCCAGCCAGAAGAAGTTTGGCGTTTGAGGCTCGGTCAGCAGCGGGCTTTCGGTGCCGTTGATGCGGTATGTCGGCATCAGCAGATATTGCAGCGGCCCGTTGCGGTCTTTGAAGACAACGTATCCCGCATCCGGCTTCACCTGCGCACACGGCGCCGGGTTTTGGTTTTGCCGCTGGTTAGGCAGGCATTGATCGAGAACGATATGGCGCAGCGCATCCGAATTACCGCCTTTCAGCCAGTACCAGCCGCCGCCTGCAGCAACCACCATAACAATCAAAATCAGCAAGATTATCTTTTTCACAACGCGTTCCCTGTTTTCGTCCGAAGCGAAAGAGTAACGCAAAATGATGACCAAATAAAAACCCGGCGGATTTCTCACGCCGGGCCATTGCGCCATGCTCGATTATTGACCTAACGCTTGCTGATCTGGTCGAACGTCCCGCCGTTTGAGAAGTGCTCTTTCTGCGCTTTGGTCCAGCCGCCGAACTCTTCGTCAATGGTGAAAAGCTTCAGTTTCGGGAACTCGCCTTCGAACTTCTTCGCCACGGCCGGGTCGCGCGGGCGGTAGAAGTTCTTCGCCGCAATTTCCTGGCCTTCCGGCGAGTAGAGATACTTCAGGTAGGCTTCCGCCACCGCTTTGGTGTCTTTCTTCTCAACCACTTTATCGACGATGGAAACGGTAGGTTCCGCGAGGATAGACTCGCTTGGCGTCACGATCTCGAACTTGTCTTTACCCAGCTCGTTGGTTGCCAGCAGGGCTTCGTTTTCCCAGGCGATCAGCACGTCGCCGATGCCGCGCTCGACGAAGGTATTGGTTGCGCCGCGCGCGCCGGAGTCCAGCACTTCAACGTTTTTGAACAGCGCCTTCACGAACGCCTGCGCTTTTGCCTGATCGCCATTATTGTGGTGCAGCGCGTAGCCCCAGGCCGCCAGATAGTTCCAGCGCGCGCCGCCGGAGCTTTTCGGGTTCGGCGTAATCACCGACACGCCCGGCTTGATCAGATCGTTCCAGTCCTTAATCTGCTTCGGGTTGCCTTTACGCACCAGGAAAACGATGGTTGACGTGTAAGGCGCGGAGTTGTCCGGGAGGCGTTTGATCCAGTTTTTATCGATACGACCGCGCTCCGCAATGGCGTCCACGTCATAGGCTAGCGCCAGCGTTACCACGTCCGCTTCAATGCCGTTGATAACAGAGGTTGCCTGCTTGCCAGAGCCGCCGTGAGACTGGCGAATCACCACGTTATCGCCGGTTTCCTGTTTGTAGTGCGCCGCAAAGGCTTTGTTGTATTGGTCGTACAGCTCACGCGTCGGGTCGTACGACACGTTTAGTAACTGGATATCTTTTGCCAGCACGCTGGTCGATGCCAGCAATAATGTTAAACCCACGCCCCATTTATTCATCGCCCAGCTCTCTTGTGCAGTGTTTTGATGAATGCAGCGTGCCAGAAACGGAATCGATGATTAAAGAATAAAAAAAGATTGGCTATAACGTGGTGGAATAAAAACGGCGTGAGCGGCCAGTAGCCCTAACCCCAACCCTCACTCACGTGGGTGGGAGCAAACATAAAAAAACGGTAACTCAAGGGTTACCGTTTTGCATTTACCTTGCCGCCACCGGGCAACGGAGGCAATCAGTACAGTTTTTTCGCGCAGTCCAGCCAGTCACCTTTGAACGGACGCTTCATGTTTTCAATGGCGTCGATGATGTCATGGTGAACCAGTTTTTCGTTCTGAATACCGACGCAGCGGCCGCCGTGGCCTTCCAGCAGCAGTTCGATAGCGTACGCGCCCATGCGAGACGCCAGGATGCGGTCGTATGGACCCGGGGAACCGCCGCGCTGAATGTGGCCCAGAACGGTCGCGCGGGTTTCGCGCTTGGTTTCAGCTTCGATGTACTTCGCCAGCTCGTCTACGTCACAGATGTGCTCGGTAATCGCTACGATGGCGTGTTTCTTACCTTTTGCGATGCCCGCTTTGATTTCAGCCACCAGGTCTTCACGGCTAAATTCAACTTCCGGCACCACGATGAACTCGCAGCCGCCGGCAATGGCCGCGGCAAGCGTCAGGTCACCACAGTAGCGGCCCATCACTTCAACGATGGAGATACGCTGGTGAGAAGAAGAGGTGTCGCGCAGGCGGTCAATCGCTTCAACAACAGTGCCCAGCGCGGTGAAGAAACCGATGGTGTAGTCGGTGCCTTTGATGTCGTTGTCGATGGTGCCCGGCAGACCGATGCACGGGAAGCCCATTTCAGTCAGACGTTTTGCACCCATGTAAGAACCGTCACCGCCGATAACGACCAGCGCATCGAGGCCACGTTTTTTCATGTTTTCGATAGCCACTTCGCGAACGCGTTCGTCACGGAATTCCGGGAAGCGCGCAGAGCCGAGGAAGGTGCCGCCGCGGTTAATCATGTCAGAAACGCTGTAGCGGTCGAGTTGAACCATACGATCTTCGTACAGGCCCAGATAACCATCATAGATACCAAATACTTCCAGGCCTTCCGTTAGCGCTGCACGGACAACCCCACGAATTGCCGCATTCATGCCCGGCGCATCACCGCCGCTTGTCAACACACCGATTTTCTTAATCATGACTACCTCTGAACTTAGGAATGCAAAATTGAAATCTGTTGCCGGAAGAAACCGTTCGACCAACGAATACTGCAAATAGTATATCAATCACTTCCAGCTGAATTGATTCAGGTCAGACCAAATGGCGGTAATTTATACACAAAATGCTGGCCTGGCTCACTTTTTTACCACGTATTACAAAAGCTCAACATGTGCGGGTACAACCGAGCAGGGGTCCTGGTGAATAATGACGTCTGAACCAGGAAAACGCTGCAAAATCGCCTGCTCGACCTGCTCAGCAATAACGTGAGCCTGAACCAGCGGCAGGTTGTCTTCCATTTCTATGTGAATCTGAATAAAGCGGGTCGGCCCTGACTGCCGCGTTCGAAGATCGTGAGCACCGCTGACGCCGGGCCAGGAGGTCACGAGGGTAAAAATTTCATTCCGTTCTGCATCGGGAAGCGCGCGGTCAAGAAGCGATTGCACCGCCTCGTACCCCATCCGTAAGGCGCTATACAAAATATAGATCCCAATCCCTAACGCAAATAGCGCATCGGCCCGATGCCAGCCATACCAGGCTAAACCGAGCGCGATAAGAATAGCGCCGTTCATCATAACATCAGACTGATAATGAAGCATATCCGCCCGTACCGCCTGGCTTTGTGTTTTTCTTACCACCCAGCGCTGGAACGTTACCAGAACGAGTGTGCTAATAAGTGCAACGACGGTCACCGCCACGCCCACGCCAGGGTCGTTCATTGGCGTGGGGGATACCAGGTGCTGAATGCCGGTTAAAAACAGGAACAATGCGGAGCCGGAAACAAACATGCTCTGCGCCAGCGCGGCCAATGATTCCGCCTTTCCGTGGCCGAACGTATGTTCTTCATCCGCAGGCTGTAGCGAATAGCGCACCACCAGCAGGTTGGTGAGCGAGGCGGCAATATCGACAAGCGAATCCACCAGCGCCGCCAGAATACTGACCGAACCGGTATACCACCACGCAAAAATTTTAATGACTAGCAGGCACGACGCCATCACGGTCGCCGCCATTGCCGCCCGGCTTACCAGCCGTCCATAGGATTGATTCATAAACGCTCCTGTCATGCTATGGCGGTAGTATAACGGATGCGTAGGGGATCAAAGGATGAATAAACCGTTAACAAGGCTTAACGAAGGGCAAAAAAAACCCCCACATCATGTGGGGGAAGACAGGGATGGTGTCTATGGCAAGGAAAACAGGGTTTACTGGTTACTACGGGTGTTGCTATTGCTACTGAAAAGCGTCATATCTGAGCTTCGCTGCATCCGTGCAACCTCACGCAGCTGGTCCATTCGCTGCTGATGTTTTTCATTTAAAACCGCCTGCTGCTCGGGCGTTAGCAGCTGAAACATTTGGTTGCGCACTCTGGCCATTTCGACCTGACGTGCCACTTGTTCCTGCGCCATTTTTTCTGCCTGAGCGCGTACGGCGCTTTCATCAAAATTTTCTGCGGTGACAAGGCGATGCATTGTCTCCATTTCGCTAACATTAACAGGGGGCTTATCGTGTCTTGCCCTCTGCATCAGATCTCGCATCTGTTGACGCTGTTGTTCGGTTAAACTTATGCCGTCAAACATATGGATTTGGCTGCTGCTCTGCGAGGCACCCTCCGCTGAGGGACCGTTATCGCCGACTATCGTTACAGCAGCCTGGCTAAACGCACTGAATGCCAGCGTTGAGGCCATGACGGCAGCGGTAACTTTGCGCATCACTTGCTCCCAAAATCTTTCGTGTCGCGATTCAACGAGAGACAGTCTACGATTCAGGCTGCAAACATGCGTCAGGGGGTGTAAAACAACGTAAAGTCATGGATTAGATAGCCTTGATGTCGTAATTTCTGCCTCGGAGGTATTTAAACAATGAATAAAATCCTGTTAGTTGATGATGACCGAGAGCTCACATCCCTTTTAAAGGAGTTGCTCGACATGGAAGGTTTCAACGTTCTGGTCGCCCATGATGGCGAACAGGCGCTGAGTCTCCTTGACGACAGCATCGATCTGCTCTTGCTCGACGTCATGATGCCGAAGAAGAACGGCATTGATACGCTGAAAGAGCTTCGCCAGACACACCAGACCCCCGTTATCATGCTGACCGCGCGCGGCAGCGAGCTTGATCGCGTACTTGGCCTCGAGCTGGGCGCGGATGACTATTTACCGAAACCGTTCAACGACCGTGAGCTGGTTGCCCGTATTCGCGCAATCCTGCGTCGTTCTCACTGGAGCGAACAGCAGCAGAGCACGGACAACAGCTCACCGACGCTGGAAGTGGACTCCCTGAGCCTGAACCCGGGCCGCCAGGAAGCGAGCTTTGATGGCGAAACGCTGGAACTGACGGGCACCGAGTTTACCCTGCTGTATCTGCTGGCGCAGCACCTTGGCCAGGTGGTATCGCGTGAACATTTAAGCCAGGAAGTGCTGGGCAAACGCCTGACGCCGTTTGACCGCGCCATCGACATGCATATCTCTAACCTTCGCCGCAAGCTGCCGGAGCGCAAAGACGGTCATCCGTGGTTTAAAACGCTGCGCGGTCGCGGCTATCTGATGGTTTCCGCTTCATGATAGGAAGCTTAACCGCCCGCATCTTCGCCATTTTCTGGCTGACGCTGGCACTGGTTTTGATGCTCGTTTTAATGCTGCCAAAACTCGACTCACGCCAGATGACGGAGCTGCTCGACAGCGAGCAACGCCAGGGCGTGATGATCGAGCAGCACGTGGAAGCCGAGCTGGCAAACGACCCGCCAAACGATTTGATGTGGTGGCGCAGGCTGTTTCGCGCTATCGACAAGTGGGCACCGCCCGGACAACGCCTGCTGCTGGTGACCAGCGAAGGCCGCGTCATCGGCGCCGATCGCAATGAAATGCAGATTATCCGCAACTTTATCGGCCAGGCGGATAACGCCGATCACCCGCAGAAGAAGAAATACGGTCGGGTAGAAATGGTTGGCCCCTTCTCGGTCCGGGACGGGGAAGATAACTACCAGCTCTACCTGATTCGCCCTGCCAGCAATTCCCAGTCGGACTTTATCAATCTCCTGTTTGACCGCCCGCTTCTGCTGCTGATCGTCACGATGCTGGTCAGTTCGCCGCTGCTGCTATGGCTGGCGTGGAGCCTGGCGAAACCGGCGCGCAAGCTGAAAAATGCCGCAGACGAAGTGGCCCAGGGGAACCTGAGGCAGCATCCCGAGCTGGAAGCTGGACCGCAGGAGTTTCTCGCCGCAGGCACCAGTTTTAACCAGATGGTAAGCGCCCTAGACCGCATGATGACGGCGCAGCAGCGACTGCTGTCGGATATCTCCCACGAGCTGCGCACCCCGCTGACGCGGCTCCAGCTCGGCACCGCCCTGCTGCGTCGCCGCAGCGGCGAGAGCAAAGAGCTGGAGCGCATTGAAACGGAAGCCCATCGCCTGGACAGCATGATCAACGACCTGCTGGTCATGTCGCGCAATCAGCAGAAAAACGCGCTGGTGAGCGAAACGGTGAAAGCGAATCATCTGTGGCACGAGGTGCTGGACAACGCCGCGTTCGAAGCCGAGCAGATGGGCAAATCGTTCACCGTCAACTTCCCGCCGGGGCCATGGCCGCTGTACGGTAACCCTAACGCGCTGGAAAGCGCGCTGGAAAACATCGTGCGTAACGCCCTGCGCTACTCGCACACGAAGATTGAGGTGGCGTTCTCGGTGGATAAAGACGGGATCACCATCATCGTGGACGACGACGGTCCTGGCGTGAGTCCGGAAGATCGCGAGCAGATTTTCCGCCCGTTCTACCGTACCGACGAGGCGCGTGACCGCGAATCCGGCGGCACGGGGCTGGGGCTGGCGATTGTCGAAACCGCTATGCAGCAGCACCGCGGCTGGGTGAAAGCCGATGACAGTCCGCTGGGCGGCCTGCGGTTAACGCTGTGGCTGCCGCTGTATAAGCGTTCGTAGTTTTCCCCCTCACCCTAACCCTCTCCCTATAGGGGAGAGGGTTAGGGTGAGGGGCAGTTATCTCCCCCACAATCTCCGCGAATTATCCTCGATCTTGCCGCTAATCCGCCGCTTCTGCATCGTTCTGGTCCAGCTTGTCGAAAGCCCCGCCGCCGACAGCAGGCGATGGTACTGTTCATCGTCGAACGGCATATGCCAGGCAATCGCGCAGGCATCGTACACCGACACGTCGCTCAGGCGTGACGCCAGCTCAAGAGGCGCGTCCGCCGAAACCGGCCCCGCCTGCACCACGCGATAAAGCCAGCCGGTTTTGCCCGCGCTTTGCAGCTGGGCGGACATATCCGGAATGCCAAAATGGTAGTTGAGCTTAAAGCACGGCGAGCGCGGCTGCGTCACCTGAATCAGGGCGTCGCCCCAGCGGAAGATATCGCCGATAAAGACGTTCTTTTCGGTCAGCCCGTCGGTAGAGAGGTTCTCACCAAACGCGGGCGCGACAAACAGGTCCGCCTGCTCGGGAAACTCGCCTATCCAGTGCTGATAGTGCTCGCGTGGATAATGGCACAGCGCGCGATCGGGCCCGCCGTGGATTTTCTTCTCGGCCTGCTCGTCGCCCGCCAGCCCGAGATCGGTCAACGTCAGCTCGCCGTCGACCTGAATTTTAGCAATGGCGCTCGGGCGGCTGCCGTCGTAGTCCCTGACCTTGCCTGTAAACACGTTGACCGGGTAGTGCATATCTACTCCTTCAGATACAAAAAAAGCGAGTCATCAGACTCGCTTCTCACAGGCGTCAATGCAACCTTATTTTTTAGCGGCGAAACGCGCTGCGGCTTCGTCCCAGTTCACCACGTCCCAGAAGGCTTTGATGTAGTCCGGGCGGCGGTTCTGGAACTTCAGGTAGTAAGCGTGTTCCCACACGTCCAGGCCCAGGATAGGGAAACCGGAAGCGCCAGAGATAGCTTCACCCATCAGCGGGGAGTCCTGGTTAGCGGTTGAAACGACCGCCAGCTTGTCACCTTTCAGTACCAGCCACGCCCAGCCGGAGCCGAAACGGGTCGCAGCGGCTTTTTCGAATTCCGCTTTGAAGTTGTCAACGGAACCGAAGTCGCGCTCGATAGCCGCTTTCAGGTCGCCCTGCAGGGTAGTACCGGTTTTCAGCCCTTTCCAGAACAGGCTGTGGTTAGCGTGGCCGCCCGCGTTGTTACGCAGAACGGTTTTTTTGTCCGCTGGCAGCTGGTCCAGCTTGGTGATCAGCTCTTCAACCGGCAGATTAGCGAACTCTGGCAGGCTTTCCAGCGCGGCGTTCGCGTTGTTCACGTAGGTCTGGTGGTGTTTAGTGTGATGGATTTCCATCGTCTGCTTGTCGAAATGCGGTTCCAGTGCGTCGTAGGCATACGGCAGGGATGGCAGTGTATAACTCATAATCCTCTCCATTATTGTCGGGCGGCACAGCTGTTAATGCCGCGTAAGCAGTTGGTTCATTATAGTTAATTAAATGATATTGAAAATGATTATCAATGCCGTAGTTTTTATAAGGTTATTGAATTTTTGATCAATAGCGAAATTGTGAGTCTGCTCACGCGGTTAACGGGCTGATTGCCACCCGTGCCCCGGAGGCGGCAACCGCTTAAAGGTCATTAAATCGCCTAATTTTTACACTCATCGTGAGAGTGGGACACCACCAGCCGATAAAAACGATGAGGATGTGAACATGAGTCATGCGATTACGATGGGGATTTTCTGGCACTTGATAGGCGCGGCCAGCGCAGCCTGTTTTTATGCTCCGTTCAAAAAGGTCAGACACTGGTCATGGGAAACGATGTGGTCCGTTGGCGGCACGGTGTCGTGGCTGATTCTGCCCTGGACCATCAGCGCCATGCTGCTCCCGGACTTCTGGGGTTATTTCTCCTCCTTTAGCGCCTCTACCCTGCTGCCGGTGTTTCTGTTCGGAGCGATGTGGGGCATTGGCAACATCAACTACGGCCTGACCATGCGCTATCTGGGCATGTCGATGGGCATCGGCATCGCGATTGGCATCACCCTGATTGTCGGCACCCTGATGACGCCAATCATCAACGGCAATTTCGACGTGCTGATTAACACCCGGGGCGGACGAATGACGCTGCTGGGCGTGCTGGTGGCGGTCATCGGCGTGGGCATCGTGACGCGCGCGGGCCAGCTGAAAGAGCGCAAAATGGGCATCAAGGCGGAGGAATTTAACCTGAAGAAAGGGTTGGTGCTGGCGGTGATGTGCGGCATCTTCTCCGCCGGGATGTCGTTCGCCATGAACGCCGCCAAGCCCATGCATGACGCCGCCGCGGCGCTGGGCGTTGACCCGCTGTACGTGGCGCTGCCAAGCTACGTGGTGATCATGGGCGGCGGCGCGCTGGTTAACCTCGGCTTCTGCTTTATTCGTCTGGCAAAAGTGAAGGATCTGTCGATAAAAGCGGACTTCTCGCTGGCAAAATCGCTCATCATCACCAACGTGCTGCTTTCCGCGCTCGGCGGCCTGATGTGGTACCTGCAGTTCTTCTTCTACGCCTGGGGACACGCCAGCATACCGCCGCAGTACGACTACATGAGCTGGATGCTGCACATGAGCTTCTACGTGCTGTGCGGCGGGCTGGTGGGCCTGGTGCTGAAAGAGTGGAACAACGCGGGCCGACGTCCGGTTGGCGTGCTGAGCCTGGGCTGCGTAGTGATCATTATCGCGGCCAACATTGTCGGCCTCGGCATGGCAAACTGACTACGCGGCTTTACGACTGCGATGGCGCCACTGAACCGGCGTCATCCCAACCTCGCGGTTAAAGACCACGGAGAAGTAATTGCTGTCCTCAAACCCGCAGCGCATCGCCACTTCGCTCACCATCTGCTCCGTATGCTGCAGCAGATACTGCGCGTGACAAATCCGCAGCTGGCGCAGGTAGTGGTTGACCGTCATTCCCGTCTGGGCGCGAAACTGCTGGCGCAGCGCGCGCTCGCTGCACTGCGCCTGCTCGCAGAATTTCTCCAGCGCAAAGCTGCGGTTCAGGCTGCCGGCAAGCGTGGTAATGAGCTTGTCCAGCAGGGTTTCCTGCGCCGTGGCAGAAGGGCTATCGGTGGCAAAACGGTGGCGCTTAAGGGTCATCACCAGCTGGGCAAAAAGCAGTTCCGCCATCGAAAAAGCTACCGGGTCGGTTTTCTGGCTCTCCTGCTCAAGCAGGGAAATCACCTGCCTAACCTGGGCCATGCCGCTGCTGCTCAGACGCCAGTGCGGCGTGCCTTTCGCATCGCTAAAACCGGGAATGTTCGCGGCCCAGTCGACGTTGAGCCGCAGGCGGTCAGGGCAGTAAATCACGTTCTGTAAAACGAGATCGTTAACCGAGGCGTAAGAGTGTTTGTCTTCCGCGCGGATGTAAAACAGATCGCCACGCGTAATGCGGTAGGGCCTGTCGTTGAGCACGTGCAGGCCGTTACCCCGCCACACCAGCACCAGCTCGCAAAACTCATGGGTGTGCTCGGCAAAGACGTTTTGCGGATAGCGGTCGGCCACCGCGACGGCTTGTCCGGCAGAGGAAAAAAAATCTTCTTTGCGAAGCGTTAACTGAGCGGCCACACCCTAACCTCAACGATGAATAACCCGACATTATTAGCGTTTTTACGCCGGGAATACGGTGATTATCCTCGCGTTACTGAAGCGTCACGTCCTTGCCCTGGCGAATATCGCGCGGGGACCAGCTGAACTCGCGGCGAAAAAGCGTCGAAAAGTGGTTACTGTCGCCAAAACCGCAGCGATAGGCGATGTCCGTAACGCTTTCATCCGTGTGGCGCAGCAGGTGGCGCGCCTTGATTAAGCGCAGCCGGTTGAGGTAACGCTGGGGCGTAAGCCCGGTGTTCTGCTTAAGCTGGCGATGCAGGGTGCGCAGCGACAGCGAAAAATCATCCGCCAGCGTCTCCCAGCAGACGTCCTCGGCAAAGTGCTCCTCCAGCCAGGCCATCAGCTGATTCAGCCGCGCATCGTTGTTTCCCATTCCCTCCACCAGGCTCCCCCGGCGCAGCAGCACCAGCAGCTGCATAAACAGCAGCTCGCGCGCGGCAAGGGCGTGCGTCTCCGGCCCCTCTTCGCTCTGCTCAAGCTGGCTCACCAGCAGGCGCACCTGCGACAGCGTGGCCTGGTTGATCCGCCAGTGCGACGGGTAATGTCCGTCCTTTTCCTGCGGCAGCAGCTGGTTCAGCCCCGCAAGAAACTGGAACGCGTCCGGGGATCGATAAAGCACGTTGGTCAAACAAAGATTGTCGGTATGTTCATACAGGTGCCTGTCGTGATCGCGCACGAAGCAGACCGTTCCCCCGCAGATGGTGTACGGCTGCCCGTTGAATACATGAATGCCCGTCCCATGCTCAACAATCACAATTTCATGAAAATCATGATGGTGTTCAGGAAATGCCGCCTGAGGAAGCCGCGGCTCAATCGCAACGGGCGAACCTTCCGAAGGAAAAAAATCCACGCTGTGTAGTACGGTCATATCGGCCACCACTAATGAGAAATCTTCTCAAAATAGTAATTAAGCCCCTTCACCCGCACCTTGAATTTTCGGCAGCAAAGCGCGCAAAACCCGCCGATTTTTCAAGAAACCGGCGGAAAGATCGGGAAATGCGGGAAGCGTCACACTGCCTGAAAAGCCCGCCATAACAGGAAACTGTGAACCGCCTCACGTTCACCTTTGCTTTCTTGCCAGCCGCCGTTTTTCGCTGTCACTGGCAAGAAGGCGTCATTTATCGGCCCTTTTTACACTCATCGCTAATGACCTAAAGAAGGACCCGAACATGACTTTTCGCCATTGTGTGGCTGTTGATTTAGGCGCATCCAGCGGGCGCGTCATGCTGGCCACCTGGGACGGTAGCCAGCGCGCGCTGTCGCTGCGTGAAATGCACCGCTTTACGAACTGCCTGCAAAAGCAGGACGGTTTTGAGACCTGGGATATTGACGGCCTGGAAGCTGAAATCCGCACCGGGCTGAAAAAGGTCTGCGACGCCGGGATTCCGATCGACAGCATCGGCATTGATACCTGGGGCGTGGACTTTGTGCTGCTGGACGAGCGCGGCGAACGCGTCGGGCTGCCGGTGTCCTATCGCGACAGCCGCACCGACGGCGTGATGGCACAGGCCGTTGCCCGGCTCGGTAAAGAAGCGATCTACGGGCGCAGCGGCATTCAGTTTTTACCGTTCAACACGCTGTACCAGCTGCGCGCGCTGGTACAGCAGCAGCCGGAAGCGGTGGATCGCGCGGCGCACGCGCTGCTGATCCCGGACTACCTGAGCTATCGCCTGACCGGCAACCTCAACTGGGAATACACCAACGCCACCACCACCCAGCTGGTGAACATTAACTCCGATGCCTGGGATGAAACCCTTCTCGACTGGACGGGCGCACCGGCCTCGTGGTTCGGCACGCCGACCCACCCCGGCAACGTGATCGGCCAGTGGATTTGCCCGCAGGGCAATAAGATCCCGGTAGTGGCCGTGGCGAGCCACGACACCGCCAGCGCGGTCATTGCCTCGCCGCTCGCCGACGCGGACGCGGCCTATCTCTCCTCCGGCACCTGGTCGCTGATGGGATTTGAGAGCAAAACGCCCTACACCAGCGACGCGGCGATGGCGGCAAACATCACCAACGAGGGCGGCGCGGAAGGCCGCTACCGGGTGCTGAAAAACATTATGGGGCTATGGCTGCTGCAGCGGGTGCTGAAGGAGCAGAACGTGACCGACCTGCCTGCGCTTATCGCCGAGACGGAAACGCTCGCCGCCTGCTCGTATCTGATCAACCCCAACGACGATCGCTTTATCAATCCGGCGCACATGAGCGCCGAGATCCAGGCCGCCTGCGTCGAGGCCGGACAGCCGGTCCCGTCCCGCCCCGCCGAGCTGGCGCGCTGCATCTTTGACAGCCTCGCGCTGCTGTATGCCGACGTCCTGAGCGAGCTGGCGAGCCTGCGCGGCAGGCCGTTCAGCCAGCTGCATATCGTTGGCGGCGGCTGCCAGAACCGGCTGCTGAACCAGCTCTGCGCGGACGCCTGCGGCATCACCGTCGTGGCGGGCCCGGTAGAGGCCTCCACGCTCGGCAATATCGGCGTTCAGCTAATGACCCTGGATGAACTCTCCAGCGTTGACGATTTCCGTGCGGTCGTCGCGGCGAACCACAGCCTGATGACCTTTACCCCCCATCCCCGCCATGAGATAGCCCGCTATCGGGCGCAGTTTCAGCAAAAACGACTGATAAAGGAGCTTTGCGCATGACCACTCAACTAGAACAAGCCTGGGAACTGGCAAAACAGCGTTTCGCCGCCGTCGGCGTGGACGTCGACGCGGCGCTGCGCCAGCTTGACCGTCTGCCGGTCTCCATGCACTGCTGGCAGGGCGATGACGTCGCCGGTTTTGAAAACCCGGGCGGTTCGCTGACGGGTGGCATTCAGGCGACCGGCAACTATCCGGGGAAAGCGCGCAGCGCAGCCGAGTTGCGCGCGGATCTCGAACTGGCGCTGAGCCTCATCCCGGGGCCAAAGCGGCTAAACCTGCACGCGATCTATCTGGAGTCCGACGAGCCGGTTGAGCGCAACGAGATCAGGCCCGAGCACTTTAAAAACTGGGTGGAATGGGCGAAAGCCAACCGTCTGGGGCTGGACTTTAACCCGTCCTGCTTCTCGCATCCGCTGAGCGCGGACGGTTTTACCCTCGCCCACGCGGACGATGAGATCCGCCAGTTCTGGATCGACCACGTCAAAGCCAGCCGCCGCGTCTCGGCGTATTTCGGCGAGCAGCTCGGCACGCCGTCGGTGATGAACATCTGGATCCCGGACGGCATGAAGGACATCACCGTTGACCGCCTGGCCCCGCGCCAGCGCCTGCTGGCCGCGCTGGACGAGGCCATCAGCGAAAAGCTGAACCCGGCGCACCACATCGACGCCGTTGAGAGCAAGCTGTTCGGCATCGGCGCGGAGAGCTACACCGTCGGTTCGAACGAGTTCTACATGGGCTACGCCACCAGCCGCCAGACCGCGCTGTGCCTGGACGCGGGCCACTTCCACCCGACCGAGGTCATCTCGGACAAAATCTCCGCCGCCATGCTCTACGTGCCGCGCCTGCTGCTGCACGTCAGCCGCCCGGTGCGCTGGGACAGCGACCACGTGGTGCTGCTGGATGACGAAACCCAGGCGATTGCCAGCGAAATCATCCGCCACGATCTGTTCGACCGCGTGCACATCGGCCTCGACTTCTTCGACGCCTCCATCAACCGCATCGCGGCGTGGGTGATCGGCACCCGCAACATGAAGAAAGCCCTGCTGCGCGCGCTGCTGGAGCCTACCGCCGCGCTGAAACAGCTTGAGGAAAACGGCGACTACACCGCCCGCCTGGCGCTGCTGGAGGAGCAAAAATCCCTGCCGTGGCAGGCGGTGTGGGAAATGTACTGCCAGCGCCACGATGTGCCTGCGGGCAGCCAGTGGCTGGAGAACGTGCGGGCGTATGAGAAAGACGTGTTGAGCCAGCGCGGGTAATTGCCCCCTCACCCCTGCCCTCTCCCCAAAGGGGAGAGGGAGCAAACCATCCCCTCGCCCCTTTGGGGAGAGGGTTAGGGTGAGGGGAAACTCTCACCGCGATAAATGGAAAAGAAAACTATGCAAACCATCACCCACTCCTGGTTCGTCCAGGGCATGATCAAAGCGACCTCCGACGCCTGGCTGAAGGGCTGGGACGAACGCAACGGCGGCAACCTCACGCTGCGCCTGGATGAGGCGGACATCGAGCCGTACGCCGCCGATTTCCACCACAAGCCGCGCTATATTGCGCTGAGCCAGCCGATGCCGCAGCTCGCGAATACGCCGTTTATCGTCACCGGCTCCGGCAAATTTTTCCGCAACGTGCAGCTCGACCCGCAGGCCAACCTCGGCGTCGTTAAGGTAGACAGCGACGGCGCGGGGTACTTCATCCTCTGGGGCCTGACGGACGACGCCGTTCCCACCTCCGAACTGCCCGCGCACTTCCTCTCGCACTGCGAGCGCATGACGGCAACCGGCGGCAAAGACCGCGTGATCATGCATTGCCACGCCACCAACCTGATCGCCCTGACCTACGTGCTGGAAAACAGCCCGGATTTGTTCACCCGCAAGCTGTGGGAAGGGAGCACCGAATGCCTGGTGGTCTTCCCGGACGGCGTGGGCATTCTGCCGTGGATGGTGCCGGGCACCGACGAGATCGGCCAGGCGACCGCCAGGGATATGCAAAAGCACTCTCTCGTTCTGTGGCCGTTCCACGGCGTCTTCGGCAGCGGCCCGACGCTGGATGAAACCTTTGGCCTGATCGACACCGCCGAGAAGTCGGCCGAGGTGCTGGTGAAGGTCTACTCCATGGGCGGCATGAAGCAAACCATCACCCGGGAAGAGCTGATCGCGCTGGGCAAACGCTTTGGCGTTAGCCCGATGCAGTCAGCGCTGGATTTGTACGCGTAACCGCCCCGCTGATCGGAGACGTTCGGCGAGAGTTAAGGAGAATTATCATGAGTTTTATGTTGGCGCTGCCGAAAATCAGCCTTCACGGTGCGGGCGCAATCAGCGACATGGTCAATCTGGTGGCGAACAAGCAGTGGGGCAAAGCGCTGATCGTCACCGACGGCCAGCTGGTGAAGCTGGGGCTGCTCGACGGCCTGTTCACCGCGCTGGACGCTCACCAGATGTCCTATCACCTCTTCGACGAGGTGTTTCCAAACCCAACGGAAGCGCTGGTGCAGAAAGGCTACGCGGCCTATCGGGACGCGGAGTGTGATTTCGTCATCGCCTTCGGCGGCGGCAGCCCGATCGACACCGCCAAGGCGATTAAAATCCTCACCGCGAATCCGGGGCCATCTACCGCCTATTCCGGCGTCGGCAAGGTGAAAAACGCGGGCGTGCCGCTGGTCGCTATTAATACCACCGCAGGCACCGCGGCGGAGATGACCAGCAACGCGGTGATCATCGACGCCGAGCGCCACGTAAAAGAGGTGATTATTGATTCCAACATCATCCCGGACATCGCGGTGGATGACGCCAGCGTGATGCTTGATATCCCGGCCTCCGTGACCGCCGCCACCGGCATGGACGCCCTGACCCACGCCATCGAAGCGTACGTCTCCGTGGGCGCGCACCCGCTGACCGACGCCAACGCGCTGGAAGCAATCCGCCTGATCGCCCTCTGGCTGCCGAAAGCGGTCGACGACGGTCACCATCTGGAGGCCCGCGAGCAGATGGCGTTTGGTCAGTATCTTGCAGGCATGGCGTTTAACAGCGCCGGCCTGGGGCTGGTTCACGCGCTGGCGCACCAGCCGGGCGCGACGCACAACCTGCCGCACGGCGTCTGCAACGCCATCCTGCTGCCGATCGTTGAAAACTTTAACCGCCCGAACGCCGTCGCGCGCTTTGCCCGCGTGGCGCAGGCGATGGGCGTCGACACCCGCGGCATGAGCGACGAAGCCGCCAGCACGGCGGCGATCCAGGCCATCCGCGACCTGAGCGTTCGCGTGGGCATTCCGTCCGGCTTTAGCGCGCTCGGCGTGACGAAATCCGACATCGACGGCTGGCTGGACAACGCCCTCGCCGATCCGTGCGCGCCGTGCAACCCGCGCGCTGCGAGCCGCGAAGAGGTCCGCGAGCTGTACCTGGAGGCGTTATGATCCGCAAAGCCTTTGTGATGCAGGTTAATCCGGACGCGCACGACGAGTACGAACGCCGCCATAACCCCATCTGGCCCGAGCTGGAAGCGGTGCTGAAAGACCACGGCGTGCACCATTACGCCATCTGGCTCGACGAGGAACGCAGCCTGCTGTTTGCGACCGTTGAGATCGAATCGGAGGAGCGCTGGAACGCGGTGGCCAACACCGCCGTGTGCCAACGCTGGTGGAAGCACATGCGCGAGGTCATGCCGTCGAACCCGGACAACAGCCCGGTGAGCGCGGCGTTAAAAGAGGTGTTTTATTTAGCGTAACGCGCTAACGCTGCCGCCTTCGCGGCAGCGCCATAATACGGTGTTTGCCTCGTTCTCACGTGGAATGCTGGATAAACCGTTATTCCCATCCCGCACTATCATGCTGAAAGATCCCGTTGAAATACGGCACTTTTCCGGAATTTTACTTCCCCCTAATTTGGTTAAAAAATGCCTGGTCAATGTCTCAAAATACATTGATAGCGCGTAAATACGATCGCGCCTGAAATTCCGAAACGGCAGCGGGCATATGCTGGAACGAACAAGCTTGCGGCAAGGATGGAACAGGAATGAAATTCTCAAACGCTGTAATAGCAGTGTCGTTACTTGAAGTGATAAGAGACAGATAAATATGGCCTTACACGGAACGTTGATACTGAATGGCGCAGACTATGCACCCTTCAATCTTTATGGGGTCGGCGTTTTTATGGCCCACTCAGGGCAAGGTACCTTTCGAAATAATGCCAACTGTGCTGCTATCCCCACGCGAGGCCCATTGCCTCCAGGTAAATACTGGATCATTGAGCGTGGAAACGGCGGCTTCGTCTCCACGTTAAAAGCGAAATCGCAAGATCTCGTTAATCGGTATTTTTATGGTGCCGAGTTCAACCGGGATGAATGGTTTGCTTTATACCGGGATGACTTTGGGATAGACGATGGAACATGGATTGATCACGTTCACAGAGGCTTATTCAGGCTTCATCCAGGTACGATATCTGAGGGTTGTATCACTATTGCACATAATTCCGACTACGGGATGATAAGAGACGCACTGATGAACACAACGTCAATACAGGTACCCTGTATGCGTTTTCTTATGGCTAGAGGATGGATAGAGGTAATTGACGGTGGCTTTACCAAAATTTGCTCGTAGGGTTGCAAAGACGATTTACTTTATCGCGTTATCCTTTCCGGTAGGACGCACCCTGGGTCCTGCTGAAGGCTGGTTTGACTATGAATTTGCACATCGGATCGGCGAAGTGTTTTCTGGCCGCGGTGAGATAGGTCAGGACCGTCTTTATGAGGTTTATACCTATATTGGGTTGATAACCATCCTTCTCATTACAACGCTCCTTTATCTTTTAACAATGACGTTATTAAAAAAAATAAGGAACAAATGACATGCCGATTCCTCCCTATATGTGGCTCAAAGACGATGGCGGCGCGGATATTAAAGGCTCGGTAGATGTCAAAGACCGCGAAGGAAGCATTGAGATCATCGGGCTGAGTCATGGCATTAATTTGCCGGTGGACAGTGCTAACGGAGCGATCACCGGTACGCGTCAGCACTCCTCAATGAGGATCGAAAAGGAAGTGGATAGTTCTACCCCCTATCTTTATAAAGCCGCCGCCACCGGTCAGGCGCTGAAAAGCGCAGAAATTAAGTTCTATCACATCAACGATGCAGGCCAGGAAGCGTGTTACTACACCGTGTTGATGGAGAACGTGAAGGTTACCGGCGTTAACTGTAGCGTCCCGAACGTGAAAATCGCGGCCAACGACAAAATCAATCACGTCGAAAGCGTCAGCTTGCAGTATGAGAAAATTACCTGGCGCATTGTTGACGGCAACATCCAGCATAGTGACGCGTGGAATGAACGCGCCACAGCATAAAAAAAGGTGAAAACGGAGCTGCTGGCAGGAGTGACAGACAGCCCAGATTATTTTGCAATGCCTTTTAGCTTCTGTACCTTCGCTAGTTCTGTTCCGCCACCAGCAGCGCGTGCGTATCCGGCTCCAGCGCCTTAAAGATATGCGGCTGGTCGGCGGGATAGCAGATGTAGTCCCCTTCCCCGAGCTCTACCGGCGCGTCGAGTAAGCCAACCATCGCCCGCCCCTGCGTCACGATAATATGCTCCACCGATCCCGGCGGATGCGGCTGGGAGATCCTGTCCGCGCCCGGCTGGGTCAGCAGCAGATAAACGTCGCGCCGCGCGCCCGGCGGGCACGCCGCCAGTAAAATCGCCTCGTAGTTTGCCTGCCCGGCCACCACCTTCGTCCCTTCTCCCCGCCGAATCACCTGCGTGGTCGGCTGCTGCGGCTCGAACAGCCGTGCAAAAGGAATATCCAGCGCCACGCACAGCGACCACAGCGTTTCCAGGCTAGGGTTACCGTTGCCGGACTCCAGCTGCGAAAGCGTCGATTTGGCGACCCCGGCGCGGCGGGCGATTTCCGCCAGCGAAAGGCCGGTTCTTAGGCGCTCACGCACCAGGCTTTTGGCGATCACGCTAATTGGCTGCGTCATAAACGCCCCTTAATTTTGTTAAATCGAACGAATCGTTCGTCTTGTAAAACCATTTCGTTGCGTTCATTATAATGGAAACTCGTTCGATATGGCTAAAAATGTATGACGCATCATCTCTCCTGCCTGAAAGGCGACACCATAAAAGCAATCATCCTGGTCTGCCTGGCGGTGGGCGTCGTCGGGATGTCCTACGGATCTCTGGCGATGGCCTACGGTTTTCCGGTCTGGGTTCCCTTTGTGCTATCCATCACCGTGCTGGCCGGGGCTTCTGAGTTTATGTTCATTGGCATCGTGGCCAGCGGCGGGAATCCGCTCGCGGCGGCGGCGGCCGGGCTGCTGGTTAACGCGCGCCACGTACCGTTTGGCGTCACGGTGCGCGAGCTGGTGGGCAAGCGCGGCCTGAGCTTTTTAGGCTGCCACATCATGAACGATGAAAGCGTGGTGTTTGGCCTGTCGCAAAAAACGCCGGAGCAGCGCAAGGCCGCCTACTGGCTGTGCGGGCTGGGCGTGGCGATTATCTGGCCGCTGGGCGCGCTGCTGGGGGCGATGGTCGGAAAGCTGCTGCCGGATCCGGAAACCATCGGGCTGGACGCGGTATTCCCGGCCATCCTGCTGGCGCTGGTGGTGCCGGCGTTTAAAAACCGCACCACGCTGATCCGCGCCTGCAGCGGCGCGGTACTGTCCCTGGCCGCCGTGCCGTTCGCGCCGGTGGGCCTGCCGGTTCTGCTCTCTTTACTTGGCCTGGCCGCGAGGAAGAAATAATGGAAAACATGACGGTCTTTATTCTGGGCATCGCCATTCTGTCGGCGGGAACCTATCTGATGCGCCTCGGCGGGGCGAAGCTTGGCAACCGGCTGGCGCTCTCGGAGCGCTCGCAGGCGCTGCTGTCGGATGCAGCAACGGTGCTGCTGTTCTCGGTGGCGCTGGCGACAACGTTTTATGAAGGTGAGCATTTCGCCGGCATGGCGCGGGTGCTGGGCGTGGCGTTTGCGGTGTTTCTGGCCTGGCGCAAAATGCCGTTAATTGTGGTGATCGTAGCGGCGGCGGTCGTTACCGCGCTGCTGCGCCTGGCGGGGCTGCAATAAAAAAAGCGCCCCTGGGGCGCTCTTTCGACGGTGTGACGGCTTATTTGTTCAGTTCAGCGGTCATGTGCACGCGGTTACCGGTAAATGCCTGGGTAATTTTGTATGAAGACGCGCCCGCTTCCTGAGCCTGTGCGGCGATTTTCGCTTCAGCACCGTCCAGCGTAGAGGCGGATGCGGTTACGGTTTGCGCAGCGAAAGAACCGAATGAAGCAGCCAGAGCGATTACAGCGACAAAAGTTTTGATGCTTTTCATGAGATAAACCCTTTCAGTAAGTTGTTTGGATAAGGCGTCTCGCCTTGTTGAGATAAATAGTAGACCTCATCATCCACAACTAAAAGCGGAAGGATTTGCAGATATCTTTCAAATTTATTGATTAACAATTAGCCGCTGCGGATGCGTATAGACAGTCGCCCTTCCCGGCTTGCAGAAACCGACCAGCGTCAGGTTGCAGCGCTCGGCCACCTCAACGGCCAGCGTGGTGGCCGCCGAGACGGCAAACAGGATTTCAACGCCACACATCGCCGCCTTTTGCACCATCTCGTAGCTGGCGCGGCTGGAGACCAGCGCGGCACCCTGCTGCCAAACCTCGCTCTCACGCGCCCTGCGCCCCAGCAGCTTGTCCAGCGCCACGTGGCGACCCACGTCTTCGTGTCCGCCGATAATCTCTCCCGACGCCAGCACCCACGCCGCCGCGTGCGTACAGCCGCTCAGCTGGCCAATGGGCTGGACGTCGTTCAGGTGCTCGAGCGCGTGGTCGAGATGGGCGAGGTTGAAAGTCTGGGTAAACGAGAGCGGCGACACGGGCTTGCCGATATCGTTAAGCTGCTCCACGCCGCATACGCCGCAGCCGGTGCGTCCGGCCAGCGCGCGGCGGCGCGCTTTCAGCCCCATGAAGCGTCGGCTTGAAAGCTCAATCTGCACCTCAAGCCCGTTGCAGGCCTGCACCACCTCCATGCCGTAGATCTCCTTCGGATGTTCAATGATGCCTTCTGAAAGGGAAAACCCGACGGCAAACAGCTCAAGATCTTTAGGCGAAGCCATCATCACCACGTGCGAAATGCCGTTGTAGACCAGCGCAACGGGAACTTCCTGCGCCAGAAAATCGGGGATGGCATCGCTAACGCGGGGCGGCCTGTGAACCGGCAGCTCGACAATGCCCGCGGGCAGCGGCGATGGACGGTTAACACGGTTTTGTTTAGACACAGCGGTATTCCTGAACAACCACGGAGGTGAGCCTGCTATTGCACCATAAACCGCAGGCCCTGCGCATAGTATGGATCAACTTTTCGTCACCCATCGCCGCCAAGTTTACCTACTCACTAAGGAGAGGTGCAACGCGGACGCCGCTACACCCCTTTAACATGTAAGGGCATTAAAGTGATCGTTATCACATTTTATAATCAATGCCGTGATAATACGTTCACTTTGTTTTAACCAGATAAGAACAGTCTTACCGACATTGTGGTATTCTGGATATATCCCTCGCGGAATTGAGGGTTTAACGCAAATTTTAAGCGTTGTGGTTCCCTTTTAACCGCAGCGTAAAAACGAAAAGCAATGTCGAAATGAACCAAGGAGTGACCCATGCAGGTCAGCAGAAGGCAGTTCTTTAAGATCTGCGCTGGCGGTATGGCAGGCACAACGGCGGCGGCGCTGGGCTTTGCCCCAGGCGTAGCGCTGGCGGAAACGCGGCAGTATAAGCTGCTGCGCACCCGCGAAACCCGTAACACCTGCACGTACTGCTCCGTTGGCTGTGGGCTGTTAATGTACAGCCTCGGCGACGGTGCAAAAAACGCCAAAGCGTCTATTTTCCACATCGAAGGCGACCCGGATCACCCGGTTAACCGCGGCGCGCTGTGCCCGAAAGGGGCCGGTCTGGTGGACTTTATCCACTCCGAAAGCCGCCTGAAGTTCCCGGAGTATCGCGCGCCAGGCTCCGATAAGTGGCAGCAAATCAGCTGGGAAGAGGCGTTTGACCGCATCGCAAAACTCATTAAAGAAGACCGCGATGCCAACTTTATCAATAAGAACGCTGACGGCGTCACCGTTAACCGCTGGCTCTCCACCGGCATGCTCTGCGCCTCTGCTTCCAGCAACGAAACCGGCTATTTAACCCAGAAATTCACGCGTGCACTCGGTATGCTCGCGGTCGACAACCAGGCGCGCGTCTGACACGGACCAACGGTAGCAAGTCTTGCTCCAACATTTGGTCGCGGTGCGATGACCAACCACTGGGTCGACATCAAGAACGCCAACCTTATCGTGGTGATGGGCGGTAACGCCGCTGAAGCGCACCCCGTCGGGTTCCGCTGGGCGATGGAGGCCAAAATCCACAACGGCGCGAAGCTGATTGTGATCGATCCCCGCTTTACGCGCACGGCGTCAGTGGCGGATTTCTATACCCCTATTCGTTCAGGTACTGACATCACTTTCCTGTCAGGCGTACTGCTGTACCTGATGACCAACGAAAAATACAACCGCGAATACACCGAAGCCTATACCAACGCCAGCCTGATCGTGCGTGAGGACTACAGCTTCGAAGATGGCCTGTTCAGCGGTTACGACGCGGAAAAACGCAAATACGACAAGACCAGCTGGAACTACGAGCTGGACGAAAACGGCTTTGCGAAGCGCGACACCACCCTGCAACACCCGCGCTGCGTGTGGAACCTGCTGAAAGAGCACGTTTCCCGCTACACGCCGGAGGTTGTCGAAAACATCTGCGGCACGCCGAAAGCGGACTTCCTGAAGGTCTGCGAGCTGATCGCGGAAACCAGCGCCAAAGATAAGACCGCGTCGTTCCTGTACGCGCTCGGCTGGACGCAGCACTCCATCGGCGCGCAGAACATCCGCACCATGGCGATGGTTCAGCTCCTGCTCGGCAATATGGGCATGGCGGGCGGCGGCGTGAACGCCCTGCGCGGCCACTCCAACATTCAGGGTCTGACCGACCTCGGCCTGCTGTCGCAGAGCCTGACGGGCTACATGAACCTGCCGAGCGAGAAGCAAACCGACCTGCAAACCTACCTGACGGCCAGCACGCCAAAACCGCTGCTCGAAGGCCAGGTGAACTACTGGGGCAACTATCCGAAGTTCTTCGTCTCGCTGATGAAAGCCTTCTACGGCGACAAGGCGACGGCGGAAAACAGCTGGGGCTTTGACTGGCTGCCGAAGTGGGACAAAGGCTACGACGTGCTTCAGTACTTCGAAATGATGCACCAGGGCCAGGTCAACGGCTATATCTGCCAGGGCTTTAACCCCGTGGCCTCGTTCCCGAACAAGAACAAGGTTGTTGAGTCGCTCTCTAAGCTGAAGTTCCTGGTGACGATTGACCCGCTCAATACCGAAACCTCGACCTTCTGGCAGAACCACGGCGAGTCGAACGACGTCGATCCGTCGAAGATTCAGACCGAAGTGTTCCGCCTGCCGTCCACCTGCTTCGCGGAAGAGAACGGGTCTATCGTTAACTCCGGCCGCTGGCTGCAGTGGCACTGGAAAGGTGCGGACGCCCCGGGCATCGCCATGAACGACGGCGAGATCCTGGCCGGTATCTTCTTACGCCTGCGTAAGATGTACGCCTCCGAAGGCGGCGCGAACCCGGAACCGGTGCTGAACATGACCTGGAACTATTCGACGCCGGAAAACCCAGCGCCGGAAGAAGTGGCGATGGAGAGCAACGGTAAGGCGCTGGCGGACGTTATCGACCCGGCCACCGGCACCGTGCTGGCGAAAAAAGGCGATCAGCTCAGTACCTTTGCGCACCTGCGCGATGACGGCACCACCTCCAGCGGCTGCTGGATCTTTGCCGGCAGCTGGACGCCGAAGGGCAACCAGATGGCTAACCGCGACAACGCCGACCCGTCGGGCCTCGGCAATACGCTGGGCTGGGCCTGGGCATGGCCGCTGAACCGCCGCATCCTTTATAACCGCGCCTCCGCTGACCCGCAGGGCAACCCGTGGGATCCGAAGCGTCAGCTTCTGAAGTGGGACGGCGCGAAGTGGGGCGGCGTGGACATTCCGGACTACAGCACTGCCGCACCGGGCAGCGACGTCGGGCCGTTCATCATGCAGCCTGAAGGGATGGGCCGCCTGTTTGCTATCGACAAGATGGCGGAAGGGCCGTTCCCGGAACACTACGAGCCGTTTGAGACGCCGCTGGGCACCAACCCGCTGCACCCGAACGTGGTCTCTAACCCGGCCGCGCGTATCTTCAAGGGCGACTTTGAGGCGCTGGGTAAAAAGGACAAGTTCCCGTACGTGGGCACCACCTACCGTCTGACCGAGCACTTCCACTACTGGACCAAGCACGCGCTGCTTAACGCCATCGCGCAGCCGGAACAGTTCGTGGAGATCGGCGAGAAGCTGGCGAACAAGCTCGGCATCGCCCATGGCGATACCGTGAAGGTCTCCTCCAACCGCGGCTACATCAAGGCCAAGGCGGTGGTGACCAAGCGTATTCGCACGCTGAACGTTCACGGCCAGCAGGTGGATACCATCGGTATTCCGATTCACTGGGGTTACGAGGGCGTGGCGAAGAAAGGGTTCATTGCGAACACCCTGACGCCGTTCGTCGGCGATGCGAACACGCAGACGCCGGAGTTTAAGGCCTTCCTCGTGAACGTGGAAAAGGTGTAACGGAGACGACCTATGGCTTATCAATCTCAAGACATTATCCGTCGTTCCGCGACTAACGGTTTCACCCCCGCGCCTCAGGCGCGGGACCACCAGCAGGAAGTGGCGAAGCTTATCGACGTGACCACCTGCATCGGCTGTAAAGCCTGTCAGGTGGCCTGTTCGGAGTGGAACGACCTGCGTGACGAAGTGGGTCATAACGTCGGGGTGTACGATAACCCCGCGGACCTGACCGCCAAGTCCTGGACGGTGATGCGCTTCTCGGAAGTGGAGCAAAACGACAAGCTGGAATGGCTGATCCGCAAAGACGGCTGTATGCACTGCGCGGACCCGGGCTGTCTGAAGGCGTGCCCGTCGGAAGGGGCCATCATTCAGTACGCTAACGGCATCGTCGACTTCCAGTCCGAGCAGTGCATTGGCTGCGGCTACTGCATCGCGGGCTGTCCGTTCGACGTGCCGCGCCTGAACCCGGAAGACAACCGCGTCTACAAATGCACGCTGTGCGTAGACCGCGTTACCGTCGGCCAGGAGCCGGCGTGCGTGAAGACCTGCCCAACGGGCGCTATCCACTTTGGCTCCAAAGAGGATATGAAAACGCTGGCGGCCGAGCGCGTGGGCGAGCTGAAAACCCGCGGTTACGACAACGCGGGCCTGTACGATCCGGCCGGGGTTGGCGGTACGCACGTGATGTACGTGCTGCACCACGCCGACAAGCCGAACCTGTACCACGGCCTGCCGGAGAACCCGGAAATCAGCGCTACCGTGAAGTTCTGGAAAGGCATTTGGAAACCGCTGGCAGCGGTAGGCTTTGCTGCCACCTTCGCAGCGAGCATCTTCCACTACGTCGGCGTGGGTCCGAACCGCGCGGAAGAGGAAGACGACAACCTGCATGAAGAGAAAGACGAGGTGCGCAAATGAGAAAACGTGACACCATCGTGCGCTACACCGCGCCGGAACGCATCAACCACTGGGTCACCGCCTTCTGCTTCATGCTGGCGGCGATAAGCGGGCTGGGGTTCTTCTTCCCGTCCTTCAACTGGCTGATGCAGATCATGGGGACACCGCAGCTGGCGCGTATACTGCACCCGTTTGTTGGCGTCATCATGTTCGCGTCGTTCATCATCATGTTTTTCCGCTACTGGCACCATAACCTAATCAATCGGGATGATATCTTTTGGGCGAAGAATATTCGTAAGATCGTCGTCAACGAGGAAGTGGGTGACACCGGGCGCTATAACTTCGGCCAGAAATGCGTATTCTGGGCGGCGATTATCTTCCTGGTCCTGTTGCTGGTGAGCGGCGTGATCATCTGGCGTCCGTACTTTGCGCCTGCTTTCTCAATCCCGGTGATCCGATTCGCGCTGATGCTGCATTCATTTGCCGCAGTGGCGTTAATTGTGGTTATCATGGTGCATATTTACGCCGCCCTCTGGGTGAAAGGCACCATTACCGCGATGGTGGAAGGCTGGGTTACCAAAACGTGGGCGAAGAAACATCACCCGCGCTGGTACCGAGAAGTCCGCCAGAAACAGGAAAAGTCATCTGAATGAGTATTCGCATAATCCCGCAAGATGAGCTGGGTTCGAGCGAGAAACGCACGGCGGATTACATTCCGCCGCTGTTATTCCCCAGACTCAAGAACCTCTACAACCGCCGCGCGGAGCGTCTGCGCGAGCTGGCCGAGAGCAACCCGCTGGGCGATTTTCTGCGCTTTGCGGCGCTGGTTGCCCATGCGCAGGAAGTGGTGCTCTATGACCACCCGCTGAACATGGACCTCACCGCGCGCATTAAGGAAGCCAGCGAGCAGGGCAAACCGCCGCTGGATATTCACGTTCTGCCGCGCGACAAGCACTGGCAAAAGCTGCTGCATTCGCTGATTGCCGAGCTGAAGCCGGAGATGAGCGGCACCGCGCTGGCGGTGATCGAGAATCTGGAAAAAGCGTCGGACATGGAGCTGGAAGAGATGGCGAGCGCGCTGTTTGCGTCCGACTTCTCGCTGGTCAGCAGCGATAAAGCGCCGTTTATCTGGGCCGCGCTGTCGCTCTACTGGGCGCAAATGGCGAGCCTGATCCCCGGCAAAGCGCGCGCCGAGTACGGCGAAGCCCGCCAGTTCTGCCCGGTCTGCGGCTCCATGCCTGTCTCCAGCATGGTGCAGATTGGCACCACCCAGGGGCTGCGCTACCTGCACTGCAACCTGTGCGAAACCGAGTGGCACGTGGTGCGCATCAAGTGCAGCAACTGCGAGCAGACCCGCGACCTCAACTACTGGTCGCTGGAAAACGAAGACGCGGCGGTGAAAGCCGAAAGCTGTGGCGACTGCGGGACCTACCTGAAGATCCTCTATCAGGAAAAAGACCCGAAAGTCGAAGCCGTGGCCGACGATCTCGCCTCGCTGATCCTGGACGCAAAGATGGAGCAAGAGGGCTTTGCCCGCAGCTCGATCAACCCGTTCCTGTTCCCGGGTGAAGGGGAGTAATCTCCTGTAGTGGCTCGTACTTTTGCGAGCCACGTTCCGTTTCCGCACTAATTCCCAGCCGTTTCGCTCCATTTTCGGATTTCGTTTACCCCTCCTCACGTAGATAAATCGACCTTTCTTCGCCACTATTCCCGCCTTAACAAAACATGACAAACTGCAAGGGAATATGTCGAAATGGAATTTCGATTCTTAGCGCCCCTCACGCGCTTTTCGTTTAGCTGCGTTTTTCTCTGCCTCTCTTCGGCCGCCGCCGCCGCGCCGGGCGACGAGCAATTTATCCTGCAACAGCAGCGCCAGCAGGCGCTGGAGGCCCAGCTGACGCCTCCAGCGCCCGACGTTCGGCTGCCCTCTCCGGCAAAAACTGACGATAGCGGGGAGTTTGCGGCCGAAACGCCCTGCTTCACGATCCGTGACGTCACGCTGACGGGACAGGACGCGCTTCCGCACTGGGTGCCGCTACAGCGCATGGCCAATCAGGCCGTGGGGAAATGCCTTGGCGCGAAAGGTATCAACCGCGTCATGAGCCTGCTGCAAAACCGGCTGATCTCCCACGGCTGGACGACGGCGCGCGTGCTGGCTCCCGCGCAGGATTTAAAAAGCGGGCATTTGGCGCTGGCCGTTATTCCGGGGAAGATCCGCCACGTCAGGTTAACCGACGACAGCAGCCGCTGGCTGTGGCTGTACAGCGCCTTCCCGGCGCACGACGGCAACCTATTGGACCTGCGGGATATCGAGCAGGGCCTGGAGAACCTTCAGCGCCTGCCCACCGTGAAGGTCGAGATGGATATCGTTCCGGCTGAACGTCCGGGCGAGAGCGATATCGTGATTACCCGCCAGCAAAGCAAGTTCTGGCGGCTTGGCCTGTCGCTTGATGATTCCGGCACCTCGTCCACGGGCCGCTATCAGGGCGGAATGACGCTTTCGCTGGATAACCCGCTGGCGCTGAGCGATCTCTTCTGGTTCTCCATTAACCATGACCTTCAAACCGGGCCGGAAAAAGGCAACCAGAACCTGAGCGCCCACTGGTCTGTTCCCGTGGGCTGGTGGGCATTTTCCTTCACCGGCAGCGATTACCACTACCACCAGACCGTGGCGGGCCTTAACGGCGACATTCGCTACAGCGGTAAAAGCCAGAGCCTGGTGGCGCAGGCCAGCCGGGTGCTGCACCGCAGCAGCGCGCAGAAAACCACCTTCACCTGGGACGTAGAGAGCCGGATAACGAAAAACTACATCGACGACACCGAGGTGGAGGTGCAGCGCCGCCACGTCTCCTCCTGGAAGGCCGGGCTTCAGCATCGCCACTATATCGGCTCCGCCACGCTCGATGCGGGCATCAGCTACCAGCGCGGCACGCGGTGGTTTGGCGCACAGCCTGCCCCGGAGGAGACGTTCGAAGAAGCCACCGCGCTAGGCCGCATTCTTCGCACCAACGCGCGCCTGAGCCTGCCGTTTGAGCTGAGTACGCAGCGCTTGCGCTACGACGTGGCATGGCAGCGTCAGACCAGCAACACGCCGCTCACCTCGCAGGATCAGTTCTCCATCGGCGGGCGGTGGACGGTGCGCGGCTTTGACGGCGAACGCACGCTTAACGCCGATCGCGGCTGGCTGGTGCGCAACGATCTCTCCTGGCAGACCCCGCTTGCCGGAACCGAGCTCTACCTGGCGGCAGACTACGGCGAGGTCGCAGGCAAAGGGACGGAATACCTCACGGGCGCCCACCTGGCCGGCGGCGCCGCGGGCCTGCGCGGCGCGCTCTGGAAAGTGGGTTATGACGCCTTCGCGGGCGTGCCCTTCTCCCGCCCCGACGGCTTTAAAACCAGCCCGGCGACCTTCGGCTTCAACCTGAATATGGATTTCTGATCGTGCGCGAGGGGGAATTGACGGCTCAGCCCATTGCCCACCGCACGGACAAAAAATAAAAGGATTTACCATGAACAAACGCCTGTACCGTATCGTCTTTAACAAAGCCCGCGGCATGCTGATGGTCGTCTCCGAGCTTGCCCGCGGCTGTACGGGAAGCTCGGCCTCCTCCGGGATCGGACGCAGCCTTCAGCGCCTTGTCTGCCGCGTCGGGGCGCTCAGCCTCGCCCTGTGGCTGGCCTCCGGTGCGATAGCGGTACAGGCCGCGGGCATCGTGGCGGACGCCTCCGCGCCCGGCAAGCAGCAGCCCACCGTCATCAGCACCGCCAACGGTACGACGCAGGTGAATATCCAGACGCCGTCGGCAGGCGGCGTCTCCCGCAACACCTACAGCCAGTTCGACGTGGGCCGGGATGGGGTGATCCTCAACAACTCGCATAAAAACACTTCAACCCAGATCGGCGGCATGGTCACGGCCAACCCGTGGCTGGCAAAAGGCGAGGCGAAGGTCATCCTCAACGAAGTGAACGCGCGCAACCCGAGCCAGCTCAACGGCTACATTGAGGTGGCCGGACAGAAGGCCGACGTGGTCATCGCCAGCCCGTCCGGCATCACCTGCGACGGCTGCGGCTTTATCAACGCCGGGCGCGCCACGCTGACCACAGGCACCGCGCAGATGCAGGACGGCCGGATAACCGGGTATCAGGCGGAGCGCGGTGACATTATCGTTAACGGCAGCGGGCTGGATTCCTCCCGGCAGGAGCACACCGACATCATCGCCCGGGCGGTACAGGTGAACGCCGCCATCCACGCGCAGGATCTGCGCGTCACCACCGGGCGCAACGCGGTGGATGCGGACCATGAAAAGGTCACGGCCCTCGCGGGTGGCGGTTCGGCAAAACCCGTACTGGCGCTGGACGTCGCGCAGGTTGGCGGCATGTACGCCGGAAAAATCCGCCTGCTCGGCACGGAAAAAGGCGTCGGGGTACGCAACGCGGGCAATATCGGCGCGGAAGCCGGGACGGTCACCCTCTCCGCCGACGGACGCATTGAAAACAGCGGCAACATCACCGCCCGGCAGGATATCCGCCTCACCACGAACGAGAGCCTCACCAGCAGCGGCACAGTTTACGCAGGCGGCAACGCCACGGTAACGGCTGCGGGCGCGCTGCACCACGACGGTTTTCTGGCCGGGGCGGGCAGCGTGAAGGTTGAAGCAGACCGCGTTAACGGCACCTCGCAAAGCGTGCTGGCGGCCGGACTCAACGCTGACGGCAGCGTTGCTGACAGCGGGGACCTGACCGTCACCAGCCGCGGCCTGCTGAGCCTGCAGGGGCAGCACCAGGCGGCGGGCGACGCGCGACTGACCGGCAGCGGCGTCGATCTGCACGGCAGCCGGACCGCCGGACGTAACGTGACCCTGAACGCAAAGGGCAAGGACGTCACCACCGCGCAGGCTACCGTCAGCGCGCGGCAGACGCTGGCGGTGCAGCAGGCCGCCACGGTGGACAACCGCGGGGGCGCGCTCGGCGGAGAGACGCTTACCCTGGATGCCCGCCGCCTGCTCAACGCCGGGGGCCAACTGGTGCAGATCGGCACGAGCGACCTGACGCTCGCCCTGCGGGACGGGCTGGATAACCAGGACGGCGCCATCAGCAGCAACGCAAAGCGGTTCACCATCGACACGGCAACCCTGAACAACACGCGCGGCCAGCTGCTGCACGGCGGCGAGCAGTTCACCGTTTCCGCCAGCAGCGTACAGGGCAACGGCGGCGACCTGTTCAGCAGCGGCAGCCTGACGTTACGCGCGGGCCAGCTGCAGATGGACGACAGCGTTACCCAGGCACAGCGGCTGACTATCAATGCCGACAGCCTGTCGCACCGCAGTGGGACAATGCTGCAGCTCGGCGACGACGCAATGTCGCTCACCCTGCGGGGCGGGCTGGATAACCAGGACGGGCAGATTATTGCGCAGAACGGCGGCCTGACCTTCCGCGCCGCGCAGGTCAACAACCGGCAGGGCACCCTCGCCGCCGCCGGCGCGCTGACCGGGAAAAGCACCGCCTTTGACAACACCGACGGCCTGATCCAGACAAACGCCGCCCTGACGCTCGACACGCAGGGGCAAACGCTCATCAACCAGCAGGGCAGCGAGCGCGGAGGGATTTTCAGCGGCGGCAGCCTGACGCTCAACAGCGGCGAGCTGAATAACGCGCAGGGCCTCATCGCGGGCGGCGGCGACGTCAGCATCGACACGCAGGGCCAGGCGCTCAACAACCAGAACGGCGCGATTCAGGCTGCCGGGCAGGCCGCGCTACGCGTCAGCGAGCTGGACAACCACCGCGGCAGCATAGCGGGCGGCGCGATCGACGTTCAGGCCACCGCCCTGCTCAACCAGGACGGCGAGCTGCTCTCTCCGGGCGATATCCTGATTGCCGCCGGACTGACGGACAACACCGCGGGCCTGATGCGCAGCGGCGGCACGCTGTCCGTCACCGCGCAGTCGCTGCTGAACGACGCCACCTCCGGTGAAGATCGGGGCATTGAGGGCGACACCGTTAGCATCGTCAGCCAGACCGTCAGCAACGCGGACGGAGCCATGCGGGCTGGCCGACAGCTTGCCCTCAACGTGACCACCGCGCTCAATAACGCCCTCGGCCTGCTCTCCGCCGAACGGCAGCTGGACGTCAGCGGCGGAAAAACGCTCAGCGTTACCAATACCGGCGGCACGCTGATCGCCGATGAAGGCGTGAGCCTCACCGCTCGCGACCTCAGCGGCGACGGCGAAATTCTCTCTCTGGGCGATCTCGCTCTGACTCTTGCTCAGGCGTTCACCAACAGCGGGCGGATCATCGCGGTCGGCAACGCCGACATCAGCGTTGCCAAGGCGGTGACCAATAACGCGCAGATTCAAGCGGGCGGCACGCTGACGCTCGCGGCGAACAAGCTGACCAACAACGCTGACGGCGAGATCAGCGCCGGTGAAAACCATCTTGCGATCAAGAACGCCCTGACCAACAAAGGCCTGCTCGACGGCGGCCTCACCTGGATTGAGAGCGGCTCGCTCACCAACGCCCCTTCCGGGCGCATCTACGGCGACCACGTCGCCATCGCCACCGGCACGCTGAATAATTCCGGCAACGGCAAAAAGGCACCGGTCATCGCCGCGCGGTCGCGGCTGGACATCGGGGCGCAGACCGTGACCAACGTGGAGCACGGCCTGATTTACAGCGACGGCGACATGGCGATCGGCGGTACGCTTGATAAGAACCACACGGCCAGCGGGCAGGCGCAGCTGATCGACAACCACAGCGCGCGCATCGAGGCCGGCGGCAGCCTGCGGCTTGACGTCGCCACGCTGAACAACATTAACGACCACCTGACCACGAAAATCGTCACCACCGAAACCAGCAAGCGTCACGAGATGACGTACAAGGGCGACATCGTGCGCTACGACTGGAGCGAGGTCGATCTCAGCAAAAAGGATAAGTACGGCGTCCACGACGCGCAGACGCCGGGCGGGAAAGGCGGCAAGGAGTTTTACGAGTACGACTACACCCGCAAGGTGCAGGAGACGCAGGTTACCCGCAGCGATCCGGGCCAGATTATCGCGGGCGGCAACATGGCCATCACCGCCGGACAGATAACCAACCGCGACAGCCAGATTGTGGCAGGCGGCACGCTCAGCGCGCTTGCAGACCGGATTGATAACGAAGCCACCACCGGCGTGCGTATCACCACCGATACCGGCACCCAGACCCGCTGGTACGCCAAAAAGAAGAAGAAAAAGATAGGCGGCACCAAAACGACCCAGGGCAAGGACCGGAGCAGCTACGCACCGGCCCCGCTGACGGAGACGATTGACCTCGGCATTCTCGCCTGGCAGGGCAACGCCAGCGTGACCGGCTCGGGCACCGTGATTACCGCCCGGGACGACGTTCAGATCAACGGGCCGGACAGCGCGCGCGGCGACAGCAGCGTCTCCCCGGTCGTTATCGTTCCGGTCACCGCCAGCGGCGAAACCCCGCGTGAAATCCGGGTACTGACGCCCGACGTCCGCCTGCCGGACAGCAGCCTGTACGTGGTGCACCCGGAAAGCAGCGCGGGTTACCTGGTGGAGACCGATCCGCGCTTCGCGAACAACCGCGAATGGCTCGGCTCGGATTATATGATGAGCCAGCTGACCCGCGACCCGGACCGGATCCTGCGTCGCCTCGGCGACGGCTACTACGAGCAGAAGCTGATCCGCGATCAGGTTATGGCCCTGACGGGGCAGCGTTTCCTTGGAAATTACAGCAGCGACGAGGCCCAGTATCAGGCGCTGATGGACAACGGCGTCACCTTTGCCCGCCAGTACAACCTGGTGCCGGGCGTCGCCCTGACGCCGGAGCAGATGGCCCTGCTCACCACCGACATGGTGTGGATGGTGACGCAGACCGTCACCCTGCCGGACGGCAGCCGCGAAGAGGTGCTGGTGCCGCAGGTGTATGCTCGCGTGCAGCCCGGCGACGTTGACGGCAGCGGCGCGCTGCTCGCCGGACGCCAGATGGCGCTGGACGTAGCGGGCGACCTGACCAACAGCGGCACCCTCGCCGGGCGCGATCGCGCGCAGGTTTCCGCGCAGAACATCAGCAACACCGGGCGCATGGACGCCGGGGCGCTCAGCCTCGCCGCCCGCCAGGACATCATCAACACCGGCGGCCAGCTCTCCGGGCGCGACGGCGTGACGCTCGCCGCCGGGCGAGACATCATCAGCCGCAGCACGATCACCACCAACGCCGACGGCCAGTACATTGACCGTCTGGCCACGGTGTTCGTTCAGAACGAGAACGGCACGCTGCAGCTCGCCGCGCGCAACGACATCCGCCTGGACGCCACCCAGGTCAACAGCCAGGGGGACGCCCTGCTGCAGGCCGGGAACGACATTACCCTCGGCGTGCAGACGCTGACCCACAGCGAGGACAGCCGCTTCGGCAAGGACACCTGGCGCACCCTGACCCAGCACGAGGATGCGGGCAGCAGCATCACGGCCAGCGGCAACCTCACGCTCGCGGCGGGCAATAACCTGATCGCCACCGCCGCCGCGCTCGACGCCGGGAAGGCGCTGATGGTGCAGGCTGACAACGACGTCACCATCAATGCCGGACGGAGCGGCTATCACCTCACCGAACACAGCAAGCAGCAGAGCAGCGGCCTGCTCTCGGGCAGCTCGCTGGAGACCCACGACGAGACCCTGGTTAACCGCGCCACCGCCTCCCGCCTGGGCGGCGACAGCGTGACCATCGTCAGCGGCCGGGACCTCACCGTCAGCGGCAGCCAGGTCATCGGCACGCAGGACGTGGCGCTTGCCGACGGGAATAACCTCTCGGTGACCACCGCCGAAGAGTCCTCGCAGGAACTCCACTGGCGCCAGGAGAAAAAAACCGGCCTGTCCGGCACGGGCGGCATCGGTGCCAGCTATGGCAAGCAGAGCCTGAAAATTACCGACACCGCGCAGGACGCCACCCATCTCGGCAGCACCCTCGGCTCCGTTAACGGCAGCGTTACCCTGAGCGCGGGCAACGCCCTGAGCGTCCACGGCTCCGAGCTGATTGCCGGGCAGGACATGACGCTCGCCGGGAAAAACGTCAGCATCACCGCCGCCACCGACAGCGGCACCCAGACCCACACCGTCGAGCAGAAAACCTCCGGCCTGACCCTCGCGCTCTCCGGCGCTGCGGGCGGCGCGCTCGACAGCAGCGTCCGCACCCTGAAGCAGGCCGGTGAAACCGGCAACGACCGCCTCGCCGCCCTGCAGGCGGTGAAAGGCGCGCTGACCATCGGACAGGGCGCCCAGTCCGTCCTGCTCGACCAGGCCACCGGCAACCAGAAGGGCAATGACAACACCGTCGGCGTCAGCCTCTCCTACGGCAGCCAGTCGTCAACCTCCACCCAGACCAGCACCCAGACCACCGCCAGAGGCAGCAGCCTCACCGCCGGGAACAACCTCACCGTGGTGGCTACCGACGGCGACCTGCTGGTACACGGCAGCCAGCTTGATGCGCAGAACGACCTCTGGCTACAGGCCAGCCGCGACGTGAACCTGATTTCCGCCCTCAACACCTCCACGCTCGACGGCAAAAACGAAAGCCACGGCGGCAGCGCGGGCGTCGGTATCGGCTACGGCTCCGGCGGCGTTGGCTTCAGCGTCTCCGCCAGCGTCAACGGCGGCAAAGGCACGGAGCGCGGCAACGGCACCACCCACACCGAATCCATGCTGAACGCCGGAGAGACGCTCAGCATCGTCAGCGGCCGCGACGCCACCCTCGCCGGGGCGCAGGCCAGCGGCAAAACCGTGGTGGCGGATATCGGCCGTAACCTGACCCTCGCCAGCGGGCAGGACACCGACAGCTACGACAGCAAACAGCAGAACGCCAGCGCGGGCGGCAGCTTCTCCATTGGCTCCATGAGCGGCTCCGCCAGCGTCAGCTACAGCCGCGATAAAATGACCAGCGACTATGCCTCCGTGAAGGAGCAGACCGGCATCTTCGCGGGCTCCGGCGGCTTTGATATCACCGTCGGCGACCACACCCAGCTCGACGGCGCGGTTATCGCCTCCACCGCCGCCGCGGACAGGAACCGTCTCGACACCGGGACGCTCGGCTGGAGCGATATCCATAACGCCGCCGAATACGACGTGCAGCACCAGAGCGCGGGCATCAGCACCGGCGGCAGCATCGCCGGGCAGTTTGCCGGGAACATGGCGAGCAACCTGCTGGTCGGGGCGGACAGCAGCGGCAGCGCGGAGGGCACGACGCGTGCGGCCATCGGGGAAGGAACCGTTACCGTCCGTGATGGCGCAAACCAGACGCAGGATATCGCCACCCTCTCTCGCGACACGGCGAATGCCAACGGCAGCATCGACGCCATCTTCGACAGGGAGAAGGAGCAGCGCAGGATGGAGGAGGCGCAGCTTATCGCGGAAATCGGCATGCAGGTGGCGGATATCGCTAAAACGCAGGGGGAAATCGCGAAGCAGGAGGCCATGAAGGACCCGGCCGCGCTCAGCGCCGCGGAGGAGAAGCTGAGGGCCGGGGGCAAGAGCAACCCGACCCCGCAGGAGATAGCCGAACAGGCCGGACGCACGGCGATGGAGCAGTACGGCACGGGCAGCGACATGCAGCGCGCCATTCAGGCCGCCACCGCGGCCGCGCAGGGCCTGGCGGGCGGCGACATGACCGCCGCGCTGGCCGGAGCCGCCGCGCCGTACGTGGCGAAAATCATCGGCCACGGGATGGGGCTGGAGAAGTAAGGCAAAGAGGCCGAAAAAGCCGCCGCCCACGCGGTGGCGAACGCCGTGCTGGCGGCGATGCAGGGCAAGGACGCGCTCGCGGGCGCGGCGGGCGCGCTGGCCGGAGAGCTGGCGGGCAGTATTGCTCTGCAGCTGTATGACAAGGATTTGGACAAGCTTGATGAGACGGAGAAGCAGACCATCAGCGCACTGGCAACCCTTGCCGCAGGGATAGCGGGCGGCGTAGCGGGAGACGGCACGGCAAGCGCTATTGCGGGGGCGCAGGCCGGGAAGACGGTGGTTGAGAATAACCTGATGGCCGGGAGTGAAGATGCACAGGTTGCGTGGCTACAACAGCACGGAACTGATATGGCGAGCTGTGCAGACGCCCCCTCTTCAGCAAGCTGCCAGAAAGCAATGAATGAACGGGATGCCGTCGGACTGGCACTGGCAAGCGGTGGCGTGGCGTTATTGCCCGGTGGTGCTCAGGTAATGTGGGGGCTTGGTGCTGGTGCTAATGCCGGGGTCAGTTACTGGGCAGATGGCGCAATTGATCCAGCGAATGCCGCCATTGCTGGTTGGGTAAACGTATTCAGTGTGGGGAACGGAATTGTCGGTACTGTTGGCTGGAATGCGGCGGGTGGTGCGTTGGGTAACTGGATTGACAATAAAGATCCGCTTTCTGGTGCAATTTCAAATGGTATTGGTTCTGCTACTGGGTATGGTATCGGCAAGGGGATGACTTGGGGTGTAGATAAGATTACAAATGCAGTAGGGAAATGGGTAACAAATGGCTGGAATCCTAAGTACGATCCTACGTGGATAAAATATGCTGAAGTAAATCGTAACGATATCATTCGAGAAGGCATGAAAACGAGCAATATTCCGGGAATGGCTGGAGATATAGGTGGTTCTGTAGGATCCGAGCTAGGAGGAAAAGCAACAGAAAAAGTATCAGAGGAACTTAAGAAATGAAATCTTCTTCTCGTGTATTAATTGGTAAGTTTATTATATGCGGATCAATTCTCTTTTTCAGCTGTATTGGCATGATCCTAGTTGGCATAACAACGAAGCTAGCGTTTATCTCGTTATCATGGTTTCAAAGCGGTTTTTTTGAAATATTGTGGAGCGATATTTTTTATGCAGCGCAGCTAGGGGGAGTAGGTGGCCTTATATTGGGTTTGGGTTGGGTTGTATTATATCTTTTTAAGATGAAAGGATTTTAGTTGAGAATAACTAGCTATCCGGTGATAAGGCTCGCGAAGCAGCAAAACAGGCTGCTGAATCTCTAAAAAATCAGATCAGGGAAAGCTGGGTGAAGGTACAACATCTGCTATCGCAAACGCCATTATCAATGGCCTTGCTGATACGGGTGATGCGGCACTAGGTTCAGCAGATTATGCAGCTGATGCGGCCATGGCGCTGGCTGCCTGTGCGGCGGGCGATAGCTACTGTAGCAAGGCGCTGAGCGACCTGTCCGGTAAGAATCAGGCGATGGCGGATATCGCTAAAACGCAGGGTGGAATCGCGAAGCAGGAGGCCATGAAGGACCCTGCCGCGCTCAGCGCCGCGGAGGAGAAGCTGAGGGCCGGGGGCAAGAGCAACCCGACCCCGCAGGAGATAGCCGAACAGGCCGGACGCACGGCGATGGAGCAGTACGGCACGGGCAGCGACATGCAGCGCGCCATCCAGGCCGCCACCGCGGCAGCCCAGGGACTGGCGGGCGGCGACATGACCGCCGCGCTGGCCGGAGCCGCCGCGCCGTACGTGGCGAAAATCATCGGCCACGGGATGGGGCTGGACGAAAAAGGCAGGGAGGCCGAAAAGGCCGCCGCCCATGCGGTGGCGAACGCCGTGCTGGCGGCGATGCAGGGCAAGGACGCGCTCGCGGGCGCGGCGGGTGCGCTGGCCGGGGAGCTGGCGGGCAGTATTGCTCTGCAGCTGTATGACAAGGATTTGGACAAGCTTGATGAGACGGAGAAGCAGACCATCAGCGCGCTGGCGACACTTGCAGCAGGAATAGCGGGCGGCGTTGCAGGCGACGGCACGGCAAGCGCCATTGCAGGGGCGCAGGCCGGAAAGACGGTGGTTGAGAATAACCTGATGGCCGGGAGTGAAGATGCACAGGTTGCGTGGCTACAACAGCACGGAACGAATATGACGACATGTTCCGATAATCCTTCCGGGACTGAATGCCAGAAAGCACAGAACGAAGCCAATGCGGTAGCATTTGCAATGGCATCAGCAGGGCTTATTTATTTGCCAGGAGGAATGCAGGTGACTTCAGGTATTGGTGGAGTCGCTAATGCCGGAGTGCAATACCTTGTTAATGGTGAAATAAATCCAACGGATGTCCTGATAGCAAGTTATGTAGGTGCATTTACTGCAAATACAGGAGGCTGGGGAACTGTAGGCTGGAACGCGGCAGGTGGTGCAACATCAAATTATTTTAAAGGAGATGATCCGTTTACAGGTGCAGCCTGGGGAGCTTTAGGTGCAAGTGCTGGTTATTTAGGCGGGAAATACCTTATTCAAACCCCATTAAATAAAATATTAAACCCTTCATGGAAAAGTTATGAGTGGGTCAGCATGGATATGGGTATAAGTAAGCCAATGCTATTTGATGTGCGCCCTGCAGTATGGGGTGGTATTTTTAGTTCTTCTGCCACCGAAGGAGTTGCACAAGGTGGACCAAAGCTCATTGAGTTAAAAAATAATGGAGAATCAAAATGAAAAAAGAATTACTTATAATTGCATACATGGTTTTTGTAGGAAGCATACTCCTTTTTTATTTGTTTTTTTAGGGCGTTTTCTGATTTGCTGGATTAATCACCTTGCATTTCCTTTAGAGGAAACACTCTTATTAAGTTTAAAAATTGGACTATTCGGAGGGAGTCTAGGAGGTATTAGCTCTTTAATAATCCGAAGGAGATAGTCGATCAGTTGGTCACATGGTCACATGGTCACATGGTCACATGGTCACATGGTCACATGGTCACATGGTCACATGGTCACATGGTCACATGGTCACATGGTCACCGCACCGTATGTTGAGGAGAATATCAAGCACCGGATGGAACTGAAGAAAGAGGTAATGAGGTAGAAAAAAGCTGCCACCCACATGGTGGCCAATGCTGTGCGGGCGGGGATGCAGAAGACGGCACGGCAAGCGCCATTGCGGGGGCGCAGGCCGGGAAGACGGTGGTTGAGAATAATGCGCTGAGTCTGCCGTCACGAATGATGAGTTACGGACAGGCAGCAGCCTCGTGGAATCATTACGCAGAAACTAACGGGCTGTCGGCTGAAGAGAAACAGGCCGGGCTGGATAAAATAGCCAAAGGTGATTTACCGGAAGGGGCGAATATCACGAAGGCTATTGTGGAAGGTTATCAGGATGGTGTGATGATTGCCGGGGCTTGGTATCTGGGTCCGGCAGCAACGGCGGGTAAGGTTATTGGTGGTGGAGTTCTTGGTCTGACAGCTAACGGTGGCTATCAATACTATGATCTGAGCAAGCCGGGAAATGAAGGTAAATCGTGGGATTACCTGGGAAGTGCCACCTCATTCACTATGGGGACACTTGCTCCGGGCCGCGGTATATGGGCAAATACGGGTATTGCAATGGGCGGGGCAGTATTTACAGATGGACCAAATGGCGCAGCTATCGCGGGAGCCGGACTCAGTGCATGGTCAGGTGGTACATTTGGAAAATTTGGTCCATTCTCAAGCGAAGTTAACGATATTTTTGGTGCTTTTGGCGGTGAATTTATCAGCAACAAAGTGAAAGATGCAGGGAAGAAGGAATGAAGATTAAGAAAATGACAAAACCGTCTTTATGGATGTTTCTGGGAAGTACTGCGTATTATTTCGTGGCATTTTTAGTGTTTGCTTTTATTGCTGATTGTGCGATTAGAATTTGGTATGAAAGCGGTTTTGTTTTTACTAAAAAAAATGTTACTGATTTACTTGTGATTAGCGGAATCGTTGGGCTTGCTGCGGGTTCAAGAACATGGTTTTTTGCCTGGCTGGACGAACGCAAAGCCCGAAAATCTCCCCCACCTTCAGATCCTGATTGAAATTAGTAATAATCCCCATCTATGTGGTGGGGTGTTTAGAAAACCAAACATGATCGTCACACCATGAATGAAAGATGGAACAAAAAATGGAATGTATAAAATGTAAAGGTTTAGAAGCAAACAAAGAGTCTGGATTGTGTGATGTTTGTGAAAACGAGGAGTTAAGTAAAATTAATGGACTATTATATCTTCCTGCTCTGGGGCTCCTCCTGGGTGTTATTGGTAGTGCTATTGATTTTTACAGCTTCACCATGACCGCATTCAATTATTTCCATAGAACTGGCTTTTTATCTTATTACGCTATGGGGGCATTTGCGTTTCTGATATGTGGATTCATTGTTTCCCTTTATGCAACGTGGTTGTTTTTTAGACGCAAGATTGGAACTCGAAAAGCCATGATCACTTATTATGCAACAGGACTGATTGTTGCTCTCTATCTTACTGTATTACCGGCTATTCTTTTTGATGTACAGCTGGATTCAGGAAATATCAGATTACTAGTGAGTGGAATATTTGGTGTTGTTATATGGATACCTTATTTTATTTATTCCAAAAGAATTAATATTGTTTTTTGTCGGTAGCTATGTCTGATTAATGACTTTGTTGTTGAGAATAACTCGCTGGTGCATGTGCTGGCAGCAGCTGAAGCGAACAAACCGGGAACAGTAGAGAAATGGCAGGAAGAACAACAGGCTGCGATTAAGGAAGCCTGTAGCGGCAGTACCCCAGTTTCGTGTGAAACAGCCGTTGCTGTAATGGGAAGCGCTATGGTATGGCCGTTATGACCTGAAGCAGGAGATGACCCGATGAAAGGTGGGGTAATCAGCGGAGCGGCATCAGGGTTAGGCTATGGTGTCGGAAAGTTAATTCAGGGACGATTTGATAAAGTCTTTAATCCAATGAAACCGTGGAAAGACTGGATCTGGACTGATGTTGGGATGGGAGTATCAAAACCTTTACCAATAGATCCCTTACCGGGCACAACTGGAATTATATTTGGCTCTGGCACATATGAATTTTCGAATGATCAGGCAGGTAAGTGGGTTAAAAAGTACGCGGAGGGGGGGGGAATGAGGAATAATATTTTTAAGGTTCTACTTACTTTCTTGTATCTCATTTTCACTCTAATGCTCGTTTTCTCATTATGGTTTATACTCGTCCAAATTAGGTCTGAGTTATTTTATTCAGGAAAATTTAGCTTCTCAAATATTAATTTTATGAAAGCAATAAAATCAGGTATCTTTTGTGGACTTCTTGCAGGGTCTAGTTGTGGATGGATTCATTATCGACGGTACAGTCATAGAAAAAAAAGATAGCACATCAAATCCCGGCCACTGAGCCGGGATCTCTCTTTTAAGTGTCAATTACCGCGCTTGATCACCGGCACATCCCCCAAATCATTCAACGCCCCGGGAAATGCCTTCAACCAGTCCGCCACTTTTTGTTTATTTATATACACCATACTCATACCTTCCAGGCAACCCCATAGCTCGCGTGTATGTTGTGGTGTGATCACGATACAATCCTTCATTACACGGATTTTCACCGGCATGCCATCAATGAATCCTGCGTTCGACAACCACTGCCCGCTAAGGGGAAGGTAGTTTCTGTCCATCCGGGAATAGAGTTCACAACAGGCCGAACTGTCCTGCGGCGTTTCAGCTCTGGGATGTAAAGAGGCGGCATCAGTCCGCTTACCATGGAGGCGACGGGCATCTTTTTTGTGCACCGGCTCGCGAATATCGTTATCACACTCAAATACTGCAATTTCTGTTTGGGCAATAGCCCGCTCTGGCATAGAATCCTTCGCAGCCATAATCAACTCCTCATTAGTTGTTTGTGGTTAGCGGTATATCGGTGTTAGCGCACCTTTATACCGCGTTCATACCATTTCACTGTCACTACATATTATTCACAGTCTGTATTGCTGATTTTTCCTGCGCCCATTATACCTCTATGGATAAAGATACAGCACTGCATTACGGGAAACGTTTAATAAATGCGAGGCGGCTCGTAGAAATAATACAAGAGGCTGTATCAGCTCATTTTAAATAATCTCGGTAAATATTTTCAGGGAATGAAATTTTGCGAGCCGCTTTCCAGTTTTGAATCCTTATCCTCACCCTCACTTTTCATCTGCCACAAAGAGCGTTATAAACCTGTGTATCTATACAGGCATGAGAACAAAACTATGACACTGGAAAAAGGGATTTATAACCTTGTTGAGGATTTCATCGCTGCTGGTCGGCCCTCTTCACGCTTCATGAGCATTGATGCTCGCCGGGAGGGATATGTTGCCAGTACGGTGCTTGCCGGAGAAACCGAGCAGCGGGTAAAAGTGGAAACGCTAAAACTGGAAGATCTTACCGTTAAGGTTTTTTCACCTCTGAATGCCCCGACGGCACTACCGGCTGTCATCTACTATCATGGCGGCTGCTTTGTCAGCGGCGGTTTTGAAACGCACGATAATCAACTTCGTCAGCTGGCGCGCTTCGGCAATTGCCGTGTTATAGCAATTCAGTACAGGCTTGCGCCCGAACATACTTTCCCCGCCGCTCACGATGATGCAGAGAAAGGTGCAGATCTTGTCTGGCAATATGCAGACCAGCTAGGCGTGGATAAAAATCAAATTACGCTCTGCGGAGACAGTGCGGGGGGACATCTGGCGCTGGTAACGTCGCTGCGGCTCAAAGCAAAAGCGCTCTGGCAACCTGCGCAACTTATTCTTATCTATCCTATGCTCGACGCCACTGCGAGTTTTGAAAGTTATTCCCTGAATGGAAAAGATTACGTAATTACCCGTGATACGCTGCTCAGTGGTTATGAGATGTATCTTGCGAAGATAGACCATCGTCATCCGGAAGCCAGCCCCCTGTGGCGCGATGATTTTCACGGCCTACCGCCTGTGCATATTATTACCGCTGAGTATGATCCGCTTTGCGATGAAGGCGAAGCGCTCCATCAGCACCTGACGGAGCAATGCGTAACATGTACCGCCCAGCGATGGCTGGGAGTCATCCACGGCTTCTTCCAGCTTGGGGGAATTAGCCCCTCAGCACGTGACCTTATGCACGATATCGCCTGGCGGATTAACCTCGCCCGGCGATAACAGTGAGGAGATTACTCCTCCTCATTCCCCCCTTCCTCAAACGCGCCAAACGGCTTCGCGGGAAGGACGATGTAGGTGCCTTCAAACACCGCGCCCGGCGTTTCATCGCCGAACAGCTCAACCTGCATCTGCACGCGTGCCTTGCGGCCGCGGGCCAGACGGTCAAGGTCGCCGCCGAGCGCGCCGAGATCGGCCACCGCGCTGGGCTTGCCGCTGATAGGCGCACTGTAGCGAATGTGGGCATCCGCCAGGATGATGGTGCCGCCAAGGTGGCGTTCGCGCAGCATCAGCCAGATCAGACCCCAGCCGGTGAGGGTCGCCAGCGAGAACAGGCTACCGGCAAACAGCGTGTGGTGCGGGTTCTGATTGCCGACTTCCGGCATGGTGGTAATGAACTTTTGCCCGGTGTACTGCTGGATGCGCACGCCCATTTTTTCGCTCAGCGGAATGTGCTGGTACCAGGCCTGCTGCAGCTGCCCGCACCAGTCGGCGCGGTGAAGAATGTCGTCCAGGGTGGCGATCGGTTTGATCATCAAAAAGTGACGAATCGGCGTGGTTTGCGGCGTGGTGATTTCGCCCTGGTTCACGAAGCCCAGCTTGGCAAAAAAATCCATCGCGTCTTCGCGGGCGCTACAGGTGACGCGCTTAACGCCCTCCTGCCGGGCGACGGACTCGAGCGTCATGGCGATCAGCGTCCCCAGCCCTTTATCCTGAACGGACGGATCCACCGCCATGAAGCGAATCGAGGCTTCATTATCGCCGTTGATATACAGACGCCCGACGGCGACGAGGTTGCCCTCTTCATCCACCACCATCTGGTGGTGCGCCATGGCGTCCCAGGCGTCGCGTTCCGATCCTTTCGGCTGGTGGAGCGGCTTACGCAGCATTTCCCAGCGGAACTGGTAATACGCTTCTAACTCTTCTTCCGTTTGCGGTACTCGAAGGTGATACATAGCTGTACTCTCTCTTGTTACCCGCGGCCACGCCGCCAGCTGGCTCATACCTGGAGCCAGAACGTCACGGGGCCATCGTTCACCAGCGATACCTGCATATCCGCAGCGAATCGTCCGGTTTGCGTGTTCATGTCCTGTTGGCGGCAGCGCTCAACAAAGTATTCGTAAAGCACTTCTGCGCGATCCGGCGCGGCGCCTTTGGAGAAACTCGGGCGCATGCCGCGCTCGGTATCCGCCGCCAGCGTAAACTGGGACACCACCAGCACGCTGCCGCCCGCCTGCTGCACGTTGAGGTTCATCTTGCCTTCCGCATCGCTAAAGATGCGGTAGCCCAGCACGCGCTCGCACAGGCGGTTCGCCTTTTGTTCGTCATCATCCTTTTCGACACCTAACAACACCAAAAGTCCTGGGCCAATTTCACCCGTCACCTCGCCCTCCACGGTGACGCTGGCACGGGTTACGCGCTGAATCAATGCAATCATGGTTGGTCTGCTTCTTGTCGTTTTTCAGCTTCTGCTGCTTTTTTGAGTTCACGGTATACGCCGAGAGTGACAGTAATCTCTGCACCAAGCAAGACGATACACCACGTCCAGTAAACCCAGACAAACAAAATGGGGATCACCGCCAGCACGCCGTAAATCAGCTGGTAGGACGGGAACATAGTGATGTAGAGGGCAAAACCTTTTTTACCCAGCTCAAAGAGAAGCGCCGCGACCAGCGCCCCTACCACAGCATCGCGGTTGGGCACGCGCGTGGTTGGCACCACGCTGTACAGCAGCCAGAAAGAGAGCCACGACAAAATCAGCGGGAAGATGCGCAGAACGTTGTCGATCACGGTATTCAGATCGCTCGCCCAGCGCAGCGAAAGAAGGTACGAGCTGATGGCGAGGCTTGCCCCGGCCAGCAGCGGGCCGAGCGTTAAAATCATCCAGTAGACGGCGAACGAATAAACCTTGGGCCGCGCTTTTTTACTTCGCCAGATGGCGTTGAGCGCGCTATCAATGGCGTACATCAGCAGCAGCGCCGTGACGATAAGCCCGCACGCACCTACCGCCGTCATCTTGCTGGAGTTAGCCACAAACTGCTCAATGTAGTTCTGGATGATGTCGCCGGTCGCGGGGATGAAATTCGCGAAAACAAAGTGGCGAAGCTGCACGCTCACGTCCGCAAACATCGGGAAGGCGGAAAACAGCGCAAAGATAACGGCCACCAGCGGCACCAGCGAAAGCAGCGACACGTAGGCGAGGTTCCCCGCCAGCGTGGTCATGTTGTCTTCGTCAATGCGGTGCCAGAGGAGTTTCAGCCACGCACGCAGCGGTCGAGTGTGGTGCGTGGCTTTTTGATGAACGGTTTTTAGCATAGCTGCTTCGCAAAGTAGTTCGGTATCGTCTCTTTCCCGGTCACCAGAATTGACGTGATACCCAACTGGTTAGCTCCCTCTATATTATCGGCGTTATCGTCGAAAAAGACCGCATCGGCCGCGCTAAATCCTTCAGCCTGGAGTACGGCCTGATAAATCCGCGCTTCGGGTTTACGCATCCCCATCTCCTGAGAGAGGTAGATCTTATCCGCCGCCGCCCGGACTTCGGGATACTCGTCAGGCCAAAACGTCGTATGCAGGCGGTTGGTATTCGACAGCACCACAACCCGATGCCCCTGTTCGCGCAGTTTCTGCATAATGTCGATGACTTCCGGGCGGATCGCGACAAATACCGCCTGCCAGCCGTGGGAAAACTGCTCGTAGCTTAACGAGAGCCCCATTTCCTGGCAGAAGCGTTCTGCAAACGCTTCATCGCTAATTTCACCGCGTTCGTGCTGATGGAAGGTGTCACTCATTGCGAAATTCTGTTTTAACGTCGCCAGCGGAACACGGCTAAAATCGCTCCATGCGCCCAGTACCCGGTTAAAATCGATGTCGACGATGACATTTCCTAAGTCAAAGATATAAAGCATGTTTATCTCCTTTCGCCGTGGAAAATTAACTGTAGCGGGAAAGAGAAGGTTTGGCTATGCGCCAGATTCAGCTTAAAGAAAGGAAAGGCCCGACTGAAAAAAACGGGCCAAAGGTAGGTCAACCCGCCTGCTGTTCTTCTCCGGAATGGACTTCAACCACTTCGACCTTGCTGGATTTGAGGTGATTTTGCAGCGCCGAGCCCGGCAGTTCATCGGTGAAGAGCGCGGTGGCCTGCGCCACGTTACCAATTTCAACCGCCGCGGAGGCATGGTATTTCGTATGATCGGCCGCCAGTAAAATGTGGCGCGAGTGGGCGATCATGGTTTTCACCACGCTGGCTTCGTTAACGTCAAATTCCATCATCGCGCCGTCGTGTTCAATCGCCCCGACGCTGGTCACGAGGTAGTCCGCCCGGAAGCCGGACACAAAGGCCGTCGCCGCCGGGCCGATAATCCCGCCGTTATGCGCGCGCAGCGTGCCGCCGGGCACCATCACTTCGAAACGCGGATTTTTATAAAGAATATGCGCCACCCGCAGGCTGTTGGTGATGATGCGCAGATGGTTGTGGTTCAGCAGCGCCCGGGCCACGTGCTCCACGGTCGTCCCGATAGTGATAAAAATGGTTGAGCCATCGGGAATATAATCCGCAATCGCTTCGGCAATCGCCCGCTTCTCTTCGGTCAGTGAAACCTCACGCTGCTCAAATGCCGTGTTCACCACGCTGGATGCCCTGCCCGCGCCGCCGTGATGACGCGTGATCAGCCCCTGCTCGCTCAGCTTGCGAATATCCCGGCGCACCGTCTGCGTCGACACGTCCAGCAGCTGCGCCAGTTCATCAATATTCATATAGCCACGATCGGCAATCAGCGTCAGCAGCTGATCGTGACGCGGGTTACCGGTCAGTTCGGTAAGGCTCATGGGCTGTCCTCTGAAAACCATCACGCCCCGCATTTTATACAAAAAGTGACAAAAAAGAGCGGGTTTGATCACAGTCAGGTATCCCCGCGCGTCCGCCGGGCCTTGTGCATTTCAGGGCGGCAACGGCGCTGGCAAAGCGCACGGCGTCGGCGGCGGGCGTTTGCTGCCCCAGACTGACCGCCAGCGCGCCGTGGAAAACATCGCCCGCACCGGTAGTATCAACGACGTCGACCTCAAAACCGGGCTGATGACACACCGCGCCGTTTTCAAGCCAGAAGCACCCGTCTCGTCCCTGCGTGACATACACATGTCCATTTGTGAGCGTTTGTGCTCTTTTCAGCGCCTCTTCTGTTTCATCCAGCTGCGTAAGGCGCCGTAGCCCCGGCGCGGAGAAGGCCGCGTGGTCGCTTAAGGCGATCAGTTCAGCGATATCCTGCGGGGTGACATCCGCATCAAGCAACGTCGGTACGCCCTGCTGGCGGGCCAGGGTAAATGCCTGTTTTGCCCCGTCATGCCAGCGCACGTCTGCCAGAACAATATCCCACTGGGAGAAGTCGATTTCATGCAGCCAGTCTGCCCCGGCGGGCAGATCGGGACTGGGGTAGTTGGCAATCACTCGTTCTCCGCCTGCGTCCACCAGCACTGCCGATTGCGACGAGCGGGCACCCTTAACTACGCGCGTATAGCGGGTGTTCACCCCCAGGGATTCCAGCTCCGCGAGCAGCCTTCTGCCGGTGTCATCGTCCCCCACGCGGCCAATAAAATCCACGCTTGCGCCCAGTTTAGCCGCCGCCACCGCCGCAGTTGCCGCCGGGCCGCCGCCCACCTCCGTATACTCTTTTGCGACATATTTTCCACCTTCCTTTGGTAAATCATCGAGATACCAGATGCGATCCAGCACGGTAATGCCGACACAAACGATGCGAGTCATGGTGATTCCTTCTGCGTTTTCTGATGTGCTCATTTTAATTTCACCAAATGTTTAAAAAGTGACCCATGTCTATTTTTTGACTATAAATTACAAATACGATCAAAAACAGACAACAAAAACGCGCAGAAATTGACACGATGTGACAGGAGAGAAGCATGTCAGTAATCGCATTTATCGGTTTAGGGCAGATGGGCGCGCCAATGGCGAAGAATCTGTTGAAGCACGGCCACCGGCTTCAGGTTTTTGACGTGAACCCGCAGGCCGTTCAGGCGCTCGTGGAGTGCGGCGCGCAGGCGGCGACAACGCCCGCGCAGGCCGCAGCGAAGGCCGAATTTGTCATCACCATGCTGCCAAACGGTGACCTGGTGCGCAGCGTGCTGTTCGGCGAGCACGGCGTGTGCGAAGGGCTATCCCGCGACGCGCTGGTGATAGATATGTCCACCATTCATCCGCTGCAAACCGACGCGCTGATCCGCGACATGGCAGAGCAAGGCTTCAGCCTGATGGACGTGCCTGTCGGGCGTACGTCCGATCACGCCATCGCCGGAACCCTGCTTCTGCTGGCGGGCGGCACGGCCCAGCAGGTTGAGCGCGCCACGCCGGTGCTCATGGCGATGGGCAACGAGCTGATTAACGCCGGCGGGCCGGGCATGGGCATCCGCGTGAAGCTTATCAATAACTATATGAGCATTGCCCTGAATGCGCTTTCCGCCGAAGCCGCCGTGCTGTGCGAAGCGCTCGGCCTCTCCTTCGACGTGGCGCTGAAGGTGATGAGCGGCACGCCCGCGGGCAAAGGCCACTTCACGACCTCGTGGCCGAACAAGGTGCTGAAAGGGGATCTCTCACCCGCCTTCATGATCGACCTTGCGCATAAGGATCTGGGCATTGCGCTCGACGTGGCTAACCAGCTCCACGTTCCGATGCCGCTGGGCGCAGCTTCCCGCGAAGTTTACAACCAGGCGCGCGCCGCCGGGCGCGGTCGCGAAGACTGGACGGCCATTCTTGAACAGGTTCGCGCATCCGCCGGGCTGAAAAAATCACACTGATACGAAAAGGACTGAGGAATGACGATGTACACCCTGAAAGATATCACCCGACCTTCCGGCGGTTTTGCGATGCTGGCCGTGGACCAGCGCGAAGCAATGCGCCTGATGTTTGCCGCTGCGGGCGCGCCGGTGCCGGTAACCGACCAGCACCTGACGGATTTTAAGGTCAGCGCGGCGAAAATTTTGTCTCCGTACGCCTCTGCGATCCTCGTTGACCAGCAGTTCTGCTACCGCCAGATTGTGGAACAGCAGGCCGTTGCCAACAGCTGCGCGATGATTGTCGCGGCCGACGAGTTTATCCCGGGGAACGGCATTCCAGTCGACAGCGTGGTGATTGACAAGAACATCGACGCGCAGGCGGTCAAACGCGACGGCGGCAAGGCGCTGAAGCTGCTGGTGCTGTGGCGCAGCGACGAAGATCCGCAGCAGCGCCTGGAGATGGTGAAGGCGTTCAATACGCTGTGCCACAGCAACGGGCTGCTTAGCATCATTGAGCCGGTGGTACGCCCGCCGCGTCGCGGTGCCGCCTTTGACCGCGAGCAGGCGATTATCGACGCGGCAAAAGAGCTAGGCGACAGCGGCGCGGACCTCTACAAAGTGGAGATGCCGCTCTATGGCAAAGGTACGCAGCAGGCGCTGCTGGCCGCCTCGCAGAAGCTGAACGCGGAAATTAACATGCCGTGGGTGATCCTCTCCTCCGGCGTGGACGACAAGCTCTTCCCGCGCGCGGTGCAGGTTGCGATGCAGGCGGGCGCGTCAGGCTTTTTAGCCGGTCGCGCCGTATGGTCGTCCGTGGTGGGCCTGCCGGATACCGACATGATGCTGCGCGACGTCTCCGTGCCGAAACTGCAGCGTTTGGGTGAGATCGTCGACGAAATGATGGCTCGCCGTTAAGAAAGGATCTGAACATGAAATGGTTTAACACGCTGAGCCACAACCGCTGGCTCGAACACGAGACTGACCGCATTTTCGACTTCGGCAAAAACGCCGCCGTACCGACCGGCTTTGGCTGGCTGGGCAATAACGGGCAGGTGCGCAGCGACATGGGCACGCACCTGTGGATCACCGCCCGCATGCTGCACGTGTACGCGGTGGCGGCAAACATGGGCCGTCCCGGCGCGTACGCCCTGGTTGAGCACGGCATTAACGCCCTCAACGGCCCGCTGCGCGACAAGCGGCACGGCGGCTGGTACGCCTGCGTGAACGATGAAGGGGTGATTGACGCCTCCAAGCAGGGCTATCAGCACTTCTTCGTGCTGCTGGGCGCGGCGAGCGCCGTGACCACCGGCCACCCGCAGGCGCGCCAGCTGCTGGACGAGGCGATTGCGGTGATCGAGCGCTATTTCTGGAGCGAAGAGGAACAAATGTGCCTCGAATCCTGGGACGAGGCCTTCAGCAAAACCGAGGATTACCGCGGCGGCAACGCCAACATGCATGCCGTGGAAGCCTTCCTGATCGTCTATGACGTCACGCACGACCGCAAGTGGCTCGACCGCGCCCTGCGCATCGCCTCGGTGATTATTCACGACGTGGCGCGCAAGGGGGAGTACCGCGTTAACGAGCATTTCGACACTGACTGGAACCCGATCCGCGATTACAACATCGACAATCCTGCCCACCGCTTCCGCGCCTACGGCGGCACGCCGGGCCACTGGATCGAGTGGGGCCGCCTGATGCTGCACCTGCGCGCCGCGCTGGAAGCCCGCTTTGAAACGCCGCCGGAGTGGCTGCTGGAAGATGCCAAAGGGCTGTTCCACGCCACCATCCGCGACGCCTGGGCACCGGACGGGGCCGATGGTTTCGTCTACTCCGTGGGCTGGGACGGCAAGCCTATCGTCCGCGAACGCGTGCGCTGGCCGATCGTTGAGGCGATGGGCACGGCTTACGCGCTCTACACCGTCACCGGCGAGGCGCAGTACGAAGCCTGGTATCAGACGTGGTGGGATTACTGCATCAAGTACCTGATGGACTACGAGAACGGTTCCTGGTGGCAGGAGCTGGATACCAATAACGAAGTGACCACCAAAGTCTGGGACGGCAAGCAGGATATTTACCATCTGCTGCACTGCCTGGTGATCCCCCGCCTGCCGCTGGCACCGGGCTTAGCCCCTGCCGTCGCCGCCGGATTACTGGATAGCCTGGCCAAATAATAAAGACGGAGTTTTTATGCGTACCCTACACAATATAAATCTGGAAAATAATGAAAATGGTTTCACCCTCAGCTGGGAGAACCGCCTGATTTTGTCCCACACCGCGGATGCGCCCTGCCTGTGGATCGGCGCAGGTGAGGCGGATATTGAGATGTTTCGCGGCAATTTCAGCATCAAGGACAAACTGAACGAAAAGATCGCGCTGACGGACGCGACCGTCACGCAGCAAAGCGCGGGCTGGGCGATCCGCTTTACCCGCGGCGATGCGGTCAGCGCCACGCTGCTGGTGGGCGTGGATGCGGAAGGCCGCCTGGAGCTGAAGCTTAAAAACGATGCCACCCGCCATAACCGCATCTGGCTGCGGCTGGCGGCCCAGCCTGAAGATCACATTTACGGCTGCGGCGAGCAGTTCTCTTATTTCGATCTGCGCGGCAAGCCATTCCCGCTGTGGACCAGCGAGCAGGGCGTGGGCCGCAACAAGCAAACCTACGTCACCTGGCAAGCCGACTGCAAGGAGAACGCGGGCGGCGATTACTACTGGACTTTCTTCCCACAGCCCACCTTCGTGAGCACGCAGAAGTACTACTGCCACGTGGACAACAGCTGCTACATGAACTTCGATTTCAGCGCGCCGGACTTCCACGAGCTGGCGTTCTGGGAAGATAACGCCACGCTGCGCTTCGAATGTGCGGAAACGTACATCGATCTGTTGGAAAAACTCACCGGACTGCTGGGGCGCCAGCCTGAGCTGCCTGACTGGGTTTACGACGGCGTGACGCTGGGTATTCAGGGCGGCACCGAGGTCTGTCAGCAGAAGCTCGACGTTATGCGCAAAGGCGGCGTGAAGGTGAACGGCATCTGGGCGCAGGACTGGTCCGGCATCCGCATGACCTCCTTCGGCAAGCGCGTGATGTGGAACTGGAAGTGGAACAGCGAGCTGTATCCGCAGCTTGATGAGCGTATTCAGCAGTGGAAGCAGGAGGGCGTGCAGTTCCTCTCCTACATCAACCCGTACGTCGCCAGCGATAAAGATCTCTGCGAAGAGGCGGCGAAGCGCGGCTATCTGACCAAAAACGCCGACGGCAAGGACTACCACGTCGAGTTCGGCGAGTTTTACGCGGGCGTTATAGACCTGACCAACCCTGAAGCCTACGACTGGTACAAAGAGGTCATCAAAAAGAACCTGATCGAACTGGGCTGCGGCGGATGGATGGCCGACTTCGGTGAATATCTGCCGACCGATACCTTCCTGCACAACGGCGTCAGCGCGGAGATCATGCACAACGCGTGGCCAGCCCTGTGGGCGAAGTGTAACTACGAGGCGCTGGAGGAGACCGGCAAGCTCGGCGAGATCCTGTTCTTTATGCGCGCGGGCTACACCGGCAGCCAGAAGCATTCCGTGATGATGTGGGCGGGGGATCAGAACGTCGACTGGAGCCTGGACGACGGCCCGGCCTCGGTCATACCCGCGGCGCTGTCTCTGGCGATGACCGGCCACGGCCTACACCACAGCGACATCGGCGGTTATACCACCCTGTTCGAAATGAAGCGCAGCAAAGAGCTGCTGCTGCGCTGGTGCGATTTCAGCGCCTTCACGCCAATGATGCGCACGCACGAAGGCAATCGCCCTGGCGATAACTGGCAGTTCGACGGCGACGCGGAAACCATCGCCCACTTCGCGCGCATGACCACCGTGTTCACCACGCTGAAGCCGTATATCAAAGCCGCCGTCGCGCAGAACGCCAAAAGCGGCCTGCCGGTGATGCGCCCGCTGTTCCTGCACTACGAGGACGACGCGCGCGCCTACACGCTGAAATATCAGTACCTGTTTGGCCGCGATCTGCTGGTGGCACCCGTTCACGAAGAGGGCCGCACGGACTGGACGCTCTATCTGCCGCAGGACAGCTGGGTGAATGCGTGGACCGGGGAGTGCTGCCAGGGCGGCGACGTGACCGTTGATGCTCCGCTCGGCAAGCCGCCGGTGTTTTACCGCCAGCACAGCGAATGGGCAGATCTGTTTAGCACCTTACGTCATATCTGATAAGGCTCGCCCGCGGGGAAACCTGCGGGCAGACGGAGAACAATAATGAGTCAACATACTTCCGATCCGGCAACCCTGCGCCTGCCGTTTAAAGAAAAACTCGCCTACGGGATGGGCGACCTCGGCTCTAATATCCTGCTGGATATCGGCACCCTGTACCTGCTGAAATTTTATACCGACGTGCTGGGGCTGCCGGGCACCTACGGCGGGATCATCTTCCTGATTGCCAAGTTCTTTACCGCCTTCACCGATATGGGCACCGGGATCATGCTCGACTCCCGGCGCAAGATTGGCCCGAAAGGGAAGTTCCGGCCGTTCGTGCTGTACGCGGCGTTCCCGGTGACCCTGCTGGCGATTGCCAACTTCGTCGGCACGCCGTTCGAAGTGACCGGCAAAACGGTGATGGCAACCGTGCTGTTTATGCTGTACGGCCTGTTCTTCAGCATGATGAATTGCTCTTACGGCGCGATGGTGCCCGCGATTACTAAAAACCCGGACGAGCGCGCCTCGCTGGCCGCCTGGCGCCAGGGCGGGGCCACGCTCGGCCTGCTGCTGTGCACCGTCGGCTTTGTGCCGGTGATGAACCTGATTGAGGGCAACGACCAGCTTGGCTATATCTTTGCCGCGACTCTGTTTTCGCTGTTCGGGCTGTTCTTTATGTGGTGGTGCTACAAAGGGGTGACCGAGCGTTACGTTGAGGCGCAGCCCGCTAATCCGGCGCAAAAGCCGGGGCTGCTGCAGTCGTTTCGCGCCATCGCCGGGAACCGCCCGCTGTTTATCCTCTGCATCGCTAACCTGTGCACGCTGGGCGCGTTTAACGTCAAGCTCGCCATTCAGGTTTACTACACGCAGTACGTGCTGAACGATCCGATCCTGCTGTCGTATATGGGCTTCTTCAGCATGGGCTGCATTTTTATCGGCGTCTTTATGATGCCGGGGGCGGTGCGGCGCTTCGGCAAGAAGAAAGTCTACATCAGCGGCCTGGCCATTTGGGTGGCGGGCGATTTGCTTAACTATTTCTTCGGCGGCGGCTCGGTGAGCTTCGTGGCGTTCTCCTGCCTGGCGTTCTTCGGTTCCGCGTTTGTAAACAGCCTGAACTGGGCGCTGGTCTCCGATACCGTGGAGTATGGCGAGTGGCGCACCGGCGTGCGCTCCGAGGGAACGGTCTATACCGGATTCACCTTCTTTCGCAAGGTGTCGCAGGCGCTGGCGGGCTTCTTCCCCGGCATTATGCTGACGCAGATCGGCTATGTGCCCAACGTGGTGCAATCCGCCGGCACGGTTGAGGGGCTGCGGCAGCTGATATTTATCTATCCGAGCCTGCTGGCGGTCATCACCATCGTGGCGATGGGCTGCTTCTACAACCTCAACGAGAAGATGTATGTGCGCATCGTCGAAGAGATTGAGCTGCGCAAACGTACGGCCTGAATGATTTGAGCGAGCGCTCTTCGGGGCGCTCCGGGGATCGACCATGACACACAATACTGATCCGTTAACCCTGAAGTTGAGCCTGCGCGAGAAGTGCGCCTACGGGATGGGCGATTTTGGCTCGAACCTGATGCTGTGTATTGGCACGCTGTATCTGCTGAAGTTTTACACGGACGAGCTGGGCATGCCCGCGTTCTATGGCGGCATTATTTTCCTGGTCGCGAAATTCTTTACCGCGTTTACCGACATGCTGACCGGCGTGCTGCTGGACTCCCGGCGCAACATCGGTGCGAGGGGAAAATTCAGGCCGTTTATTCTTTACGCCTCCGTTCCGGTCGCGCTGGTCGCGACGGCGCAGTTTATGGCCAACGACTTTAGCCTGACGGTAAAAACCGCGCTTGCCACCGCGCTCTTTATGCTGTTCGGGCTGTGCTATAGCCTGATGAACTGCGCGTATGGCGCGATGGTGCCCGCTATCACCAAAAACCCCAACGAGCGCGCGCAGCTGGCGGCGTGGCGTCAGGGCGGTGCAACGGTGGGGCTGTTGCTCTGCACCGTTGGCTTTATGCCCATTCAGGCGCTGTTCGTCCACCAGCCTTCTCTCGGCTATCTGGTGGCCGCGCTGATTTTCGTCACGGGCGGACTGTTCTGCATGTGGTGGTGCTACAGCGGCGTGAAGGAGCGCTACGTTGAGGTCACGCCCGATCACCACAAGCCCGGCATCCTGAAATCCTTCTGCGCGATTTTCCGCAATCCGCCGCTGCTGGTGCTGTGCATCGCTAACCTCTGTACCCTCGCCGCGTTTAACATCAAGCTGGCGATTCAGGTCTATTACACCCAGTACGTGCTCAACGACCTGCACCTGCTGTCGTGGATGGGCTTTTTCAGCATGGGCTGCATTCTGGTAGGCGTGTTTCTGGTGCCGGGCGCGGTGAAGCGCTTTGGCAAGAAGCCAGTTTATCTGGGCGGGCTGGCGCTGTGGGCGGTAGGCGACGTGCTGAACTTCTTTTGGGGAACCAGCTCCCTGCTGTTCGTGCTCTTTTCCTGCATGGCCTTCTTTGGCACGGCGTTTGTGAATAGCCTCAACTGGGCGCTGGTGCCGGATACCGTCGACTACGGCGAGTGGAAAACGGGCATCCGCGCCGAAGGATCGGTGTATACCGGCTATACCTTCTCGCGCAAAATCTCCGCCGCGCTCGCCGGATTCCTGCCGGGAATTATGCTGACCCAGATAGGCTATATTCCCCACGCGGTACAGAGCGCCAGCACGCTGCTGGGCTTGCGCCAGCTTATTTTCCTCTGGCCGTGCGGCCTGGCCATTATTGCCGCCATCACGATGGGACTCTTTTATAAACTCAACGAAGCGCGCTTCGCCTTTATTATCGAGGAGATTGGACAACGGAAAAGAGAATCCGCAAATACCCCTGAGATAACGACCCACAATAAAGCGTCAGCAGTCACTTTATAACTATAAATCTGGCCACTTCTCCCTTCCTGTCTACAGGAAGGGCGGCCCTTCTGTACCTGATACATGGACAAATTATGAAAAGAATCATTACTACACTTATCGTGTCGTCTGTGTCCTGCACCGCATTTGCCGGTGCGTACGTGGAAACCCGTGAAGCCTACAACACGGCCTCTGAGCTGCACGAAGTGATCCTTCGCGCGGGCTATAACTTCGATATGGGCGCGGGGCTGATGTTCACCAACGCCTATAACGTTGGGAAATGGGATGAGCTAAAGCACAGCTATAACGAAATTGAGGGGTGGTATCCGCTCTTTAAGCCCACTGACAAACTGACGTTCCAGCCCGGTGGGTTAATTAACGACAGCAGCGCGGGCTCCGGCGGGGCCGTTTACCTGGATACTAACTATAAATTTATCGACTGGTTTAACCTGACGTTTCGCTATCGCTATAACCATAACAATTACGATACGCCGGACTATAACGGGCAGATGGATAAGAACGACACGCACGAATTTGCCAACTACTGGAACTTCAAAGTGACGGATGCGTTTTTCTACACGTTTGAACCACACTTTTTCCAGCGCGCGAATGATTACCACAGTAAAAATGGCAAAGACCACCACTGGGAAATCACCAATAAGTTCAGCTATAAGTTCGACAAAAATTGGCTGCCGTACCTCGAACTGCAGTGGCTGGACAGATGGAATGACTACAACCGCGAGCAGTACCGTATTCGCTTGGGGTTACGGTATTCGTTCTAATAAAAAAGCCGCTGAGCGATCAGCGGCTTTTTACCTGCCGGGTGGCGCAAGCGCTTACCCGGCCTACGGATTGACCGTCTTACTCTTCTTTCGCACCGCGCATGGCGCGTTTACGATCGTTTTCGGTCAGGTGACGTTTACGGATACGAATTGACTGTGGAGTCACTTCTACCAGTTCGTCGTCATCGATGAATTCCAGAGCTTGCTCCAGGGTCATCTTGATCGGTGGAACCAGAACCGTTGCTTCGTCCGTACCGGACGCACGCATGTTGGTCAGTTTCTTACCGGTCAGGCAGTTTACGGTCAGGTCGTTAGAACGGCTGTGAATACCGATGATCTGGCCTTCGTACACTTCTGCACCGTGACCCAGGAACAGCTTACCGCGGTCCTGCAGGCTGAACAGTGCAAACGCAACCGCTTTACCCTGACCGTTGGAGATCAGAACGCCGTTGTTACGCTGGCCCACGTCGCCAGGACGAACGTCGTCGTAGTGGCTGAAGGTGGAGTACAGCAGACCGGTACCAGAGGTCATGGTCATGAACTCTGAACGGAAGCCGATCAGACCGCGGCTTGGGATCACGTAGTCGAGACGTACGCGGCCTTTGCCGTCTGGATTCATGTTTTTCAGGTCGCCTTTACGCTCGCCCAGAGCCTGCATCACAGAACCCTGATGCTGCTCTTCAACGTCCAGCGTCACGTTTTCGAACGGCTCTTGTTTACGGCCGTCGATTTCGCGGAAGATAACTTTCGGACGGGAAACCGCCATCTCGAAACCTTCACGACGCATGTTTTCGATCAGAACTGACAGGTGCAGCTCACCACGACCGGAAACGCGGAAGGCGTCCGCATCTGGGGTTTCTTCAACGCGCAGCGCAACGTTGTGCACCAGCTCTTTGTTCAGGCGGTCAAGGATCTGACGAGAGGTAACGAACTTACCTTCTTTACCGCAGAACGGAGAGGTGTTGACGTTGAAGAACATGGATACGGTTGGTTCATCAACGGACAGGGCCGGCAGCGCTTCGACGTTCTGCGGGTCGCAGATGGTGTCGGAGATGTTCAGCTCACCCAGACCGGTGATGGCAATGATGTCGCCTGCTTCAGCGATGTCGCTATCGATACGCTCAAGACCCAGGTGAGTCAGAACTTTACCGACTTTACCGTTACGGGTTTTGCCTTCGCTATCGATGATAGTAACCTGCTGGTTAGGCTTAACTTTACCGCGCTTGATACGACCAATGCCGATGACGCCAACGTAGTTGTTGTAGTCCAGCTGAGAGATCTGCATCTGCAGGGTGCCGTCGAGATCGACGTTTGGAGCCGGTACACGGTCAACAATCGTCTGATACAGCGGGGTCATGTCTTCCGCCATATCTTCGTGGTCCAGACCGGCAATACCGTTCAGCGCAGAAGCGTAAACGATAGGGAAGTCCAGCTGCTCGTCGGTCGCGTCGAGGTTAACGAACAGGTCGAATACCTGATCAACAACCCAGTCAGGACGCGCGCCAGGACGGTCAACTTTGTTGATAACAACAATTGGCTTCAGACCATGGGCAAACGCCTTTTTGGTCACAAAGCGCGTCTGCGGCATTGGGCCATCCATTGCGTCAACGACCAGCAGAACGGAGTCTACCATGGACATTACACGTTCAACTTCACCACCGAAGTCGGCGTGGCCTGGGGTATCAACGATGTTGATACGGTAGTCATTCCATTTGATGGCGGTGTTTTTGGCGAGGATGGTAATCCCACGCTCTTTCTCCAAATCGTTGGAGTCCATCACGCGTTCTTGAGTTTCGGCACGAGCATCAAACGTACCGGACTGCTGCAGCAGCTTATCAACCAGGGTAGTTTTACCATGGTCGACGTGCGCGATGATGGCGATGTTACGCAATTTTTCGATCACAACTTTGCCTCAGGCATTTAGAAATAGCGCGTTATTGTACACGGATTAATCGCACTACAAAACAGGATCACAAACATCCCCCGCAAACAAGTATTGCAGAGATGCTTTGTGATCGCTTTCACGGAGCGGTAAAAGGGCACTTTAACGTAAATTGCACCAATATGGTGCTCAATGTTCACATTGAAGCACTATACTGGTGCAACAAATCCATTGTAGTGCAGCACTTTTGCACTATGGTGCGCATGATAACGCCTTTTTGGGGTGTTTTAAAAGTTGGCACAGTTTTCGCTTTACAGAAATACAGTAAAAAAATGGCAGCACGGCCGATTTGAAGACCTCGTTACCACGACGACAATGACCAATCTGGAGAGTAAGTATGTCCGCTGAACACGTTTTGACGATGCTGAACGAACATGAAGTGAAGTTTGTTGATCTGCGCTTCACCGATACCAAAGGTAAAGAACAGCACGTCACAATTCCTGCTCATCAGGTGAACGCCGAATTCTTTGAAGAAGGCAAAATGTTTGACGGCTCCTCCATCGGCGGCTGGAAAGGCATTAACGAATCCGACATGGTTCTGATGCCAGATGCCTCTACCGCGCTCATTGACCCGTTCTTCGAAGAGTCTACGCTGATCATCCGCTGCGATATCCTCGAGCCAGGCACGCTGCAGGGCTACGACCGCGACCCGCGCTCCATCGCGAAACGCGCTGAAGAGTACCTGCGTTCTACCGGCATCGCGGACACCGTGCTGTTCGGGCCAGAGCCAGAATTCTTCCTGTTTGACGACATCCGCTTCGGCGCGACGATTTCCGGTTCCCACGTGGCTATCGATGACATCGAAGGCGCATGGAACTCCTCCACCAAATACGAAGGTGGTAACAAAGGTCACCGTCCTGGCGTGAAAGGCGGTTACTTCCCGGTTCCTCCGGTCGATTCTTCACAGGACATCCGTTCCACCATGTGTCTGATCATGGAAGAGATGGGCCTGGTCGTTGAAGCGCATCACCACGAAGTGGCGACCGCTGGTCAGAACGAAATCGCAACCCGCTTCAACACCATGACCAAGAAAGCGGATGAGATTCAGATCTACAAATACGTTGTGCACAACGTGGCGCACCGTTTCGGTAAAACCGCGACCTTCATGCCAAAACCAATGTTTGGCGACAACGGTTCCGGTATGCACTGCCACATGTCCCTGTCCAAGAACGGTACCAACCTGTTCTCTGGCGACAAGTATGCCGGTCTGTCCGAGCAGGCGCTGCACTACATCGGCGGCGTGATTAAGCACGCGAAAGCGATCAACGCCCTGGCGAACCCAACCACCAACTCCTATAAGCGTCTGGTCCCAGGCTACGAAGCGCCGGTCATGCTGGCCTACTCTGCCCGTAACCGTTCCGCTTCTATCCGTATCCCGGTGGTTGCCTCTCCGAAAGCGCGTCGTATCGAAGTGCGCTTCCCGGACCCGGCTGCTAACCCATACCTGTGCTTCGCCGCGCTGCTGATGGCCGGCCTGGACGGTATCAAGAACAAGATCCACCCAGGCGAAGCCATGGATAAAAACCTGTATGACCTGCCGCCAGAAGAAGCGAAAGAGATCCCACAGGTTGCAGGCTCTCTGGAAGAAGCCCTGCAGGCGCTGGACGCAGACCGTGAGTTCCTGACGGCTGGCGGCGTGTTCACCGATGAAGCGATCGACGCTTACATCGCGCTGCGCACCGAAGAGAACGACCGCGTACGCATGACGCCGCACCCGGTTGAGTTCGAACTGTACTACAGCGTTTAAAGCAGTATGAAAACTCTGCACGATGCATCGTGAGAGTTTAAAAACCAATGGATTTCTCGCTACAGCAACGCGGCTGTAGCGAGAAAGACGCAGGTTTTAGTTGCCGTGGAAACTTTTTGGCCCATCTTCGGATGGGCTTTTTTCTCCGCCAACGGCCTGATTCCTCGCGCTTTTTGACGACAAAAAGCTATACTGCACTAAATTAGTGCAACCAACTCCAGGAGACTGCTGAATGGCAACCGGCACGCTGCCCGATGCTGGGCAGATCCTCAATTCCCTGATTACCAGCATTTTGCTTGTCGATGACGAGCTGGCCGTGCATTACGCCAACCCGGCGGCGCAGCAGCTGCTGGCGCAGAGCGCGCGCAAGCTGTTTGGCACCCCGCTCCCGGAGCTGCTGAGCTATTTCTCGCTGAACGTTGAGCTGATGCGCGAAAGCCTGCTCGCCGGACAGGGGTTTACAGACAATGAAGTAACGCTGGTGATTGACGGGCGCTCGCACATTCTCTCCCTGACGGCGCAGCGTCTTCCTGACGGCATGATCCTGCTGGAGATGGCGCCGATGGACAACCAGCGCCGCCTGAGCCAGGAACAGCTTCAGCATGCGCAGCAAATAGCCGCTCGCGACCTGGTGCGCGGCCTGGCCCACGAAATCAAAAATCCGCTGGGCGGCCTGCGCGGCGCGGCGCAGCTGTTAACCAAAGCGCTGCCAGACCCCTCGCTGGCGGAATACACCAACGTCATCATCGAGCAGGCGGATCGCCTGCGTAACCTGGTGGACCGACTGTTAGGGCCGCAGCACCCCGGCATGCATGTCTCAGAAAGCATTCACAAGGTGGCGGAGCGCGTGGTGAAGCTCGTGTCGATGGAGCTGCCGGAAAACGTCACCCTGGTGCGCGACTACGATCCCAGCCTGCCGGAGCTGGCGCACGATCCTGACCAGATTGAACAGGTGCTGCTGAACATCGTGCGTAACGCGCTGCAGGCGCTGGGGCCGGAAGGGGGCGAAATTATTCTGCGCACCCGCACGGCGTTCCAGCTCACGCTGCACGGCGTGCGCTACCGCCTGGCGGCGCGCATCGACGTTGAGGATAACGGGCCGGGCATTCCACCGCATTTGCAGGACACGCTGTTCTACCCGATGGTGAGCGGGCGCGAAGGCGGTACTGGTCTGGGATTATCCATTGCCCGCAGCCTGATTGACCAACACTCAGGCAAAATTGAATTTACCAGTTGGCCGGGACATACCGAGTTCTCGGTTTTCCTGCCGATTAAAAAATAAAGGTGACGAGTATGCAACGAGGGATAGTCTGGGTAGTCGATGACGATAGCTCCATCCGTTGGGTGCTTGAACGCGCGCTTACGGGGGCCGGATTAAGCTGCACAACGTTTGAGAGCGGCAGCGAGGTGCTCGACGCACTCACCACCAAAACGCCGGACGTGCTGCTGTCAGACATTCGTATGCCGGGCATGGACGGGCTGGCGCTGCTCAAGCAGATCAAACAGCGTCATCCTATGCTTCCGGTCATCATAATGACCGCCCACTCAGACCTGGATGCCGCCGTAAGCGCGTACCAGCAGGGCGCGTTTGATTACCTGCCTAAGCCGTTTGATATCGACGAGGCGGTTGCCCTGGTCGAGCGCGCCATTAGCCACTATCAGGAACAGCAGCAGCCGCGCAACGCGCCGGATTTTGGCCCGACGACGGACATCATCGGCGAAGCGCCCGCGATGCAGGACGTTTTTCGCATTATTGGCCGCCTGTCGCGCTCGTCGATCAGCGTGTTGATAAACGGTGAGTCGGGTACCGGTAAAGAGCTGGTTGCGCACGCGCTGCATCGCCATAGCCCGCGCGCAAAGTCGCCGTTTATCGCCCTGAATATGGCGGCGATCCCGAAGGATTTGATTGAGTCCGAGCTGTTTGGCCATGAGAAAGGGGCGTTTACCGGGGCGAATACCATACGTCAGGGGCGGTTCGAGCAGGCCGATGGCGGCACGCTTTTCCTGGATGAAATTGGCGATATGCCGCTGGACGTGCAGACGCGCCTGCTTCGCGTGCTGGCCGACGGGCAGTTTTACCGCGTGGGCGGCTACGCGCCCGTTAAGGTGGACGTGCGCATCATCGCCGCGACGCACCAGAACCTGGAGCTTCGCGTGCAGGAGGGGAAGTTTCGTGAAGATTTATTCCACCGCCTGAACGTTATCCGCGTGCATCTGCCGCCGCTGCGCGAGCGTCGTGAAGACATTCCGCGCCTGGCGCGCCACTTCCTGCAGGTGGCTGCCCGCGAGCTGGGCGTCGAAGCGAAACAGCTGCATCCGGAAACCGACGCCGCCCTCACCCGCCTGGCATGGCCGGGCAACGTGCGTCAGCTTGAGAACACCTGCCGCTGGCTGACCGTGATGGCCGCCGGACAGGAGGTGCTGATTCAGGATTTACCGAGTGAGCTGTTTGAAGCGTCCGCGCCTGAAAGCAGCACCGGCCACGCGCTGCCGGACAGCTGGGCGACGCTGCTGGCGCAGTGGGCCGACCGCGCGCTGCGTTCCGGTCATCAAAACCTGCTTTCGGAGGCCCAGCCGGAGCTGGAACGGACGCTGCTGACCACCGCGCTGCGCCATACGCAGGGACACAAGCAGGAAGCCGCGCGCCTGCTCGGTTGGGGGCGCAATACCCTGACGCGCAAGCTGAAAGAGCTGGGGATGGAGTAATTTTTCTGTGCCGGGTGAAGGCTTAGCCTTACCCGGCAAAACCGCTTAAATTACCCGCGAGAACTGCTGCAGACGCGCTTTCTGGCGCAGGTAAGCATCGAAGCACATGCAGATGTTACGAATCAACAGGCGCCCTTTTGGCGTCACCTCAATCGCACCGTCAGCAACATCCACCAGCCCATCTTTAGCCAGCGGCGCCAGCAGCTTCAGGTCTTCCGCAAAGTAATCGCTGAAGTGCAGATCCCACTGAGCTTCCACGTCGCTGAAATCGAGGCGGAAGTTGCAGATTAAGGCTTTTATCACGTCGCGACGAATGCAGTCGTCGCGGGTCAATGCGATCCCGCGCCACAGGGCGTTACCGCAGTCATCAACCTGCTGATAATACTGCTTAAGCTCTTTCTGGTTCTGCGCATAGCAGTCGCCGATCATGCTGATAGCGGAAACACCCATGCCGAGCAGATCCGTGTCGCCCTGGGTGGTGTAACCCTGGAAATTGCGGTGCAGCACGCCTTCACGCTGGGCGATCGCCAGCTCGTCGTCCGGGCGGGCAAAGTGATCCATACCGATAAACTGATAGCCGGTTTCGGTCAGGGAAGTAATGGTTTCCTGCAGGATATCCAGCTTTTGCTGGGCAGACGGCAGGTCCGCATCCTTGATTTTGCGCTGTGCCGCAAACAGCGTTGGCAGGTGCGCGTAGTTAAAGACGCTCAGGCGATCGGGATTAAGCTCCGCCACGCGCTTCAGCGTGAAGGCGAAGCTCTCCGGCGTCTGCTTCGGCAGGCCGTAGATAAGATCGATGTTGGTCGAGGTAAATCCAATGTCGCGCGCGCGGTTGAGTAAGGCGAAGATAAATTCTTCGTCCTGCTCGCGATTCACCAGGCGCTGCACCTCTTTGTTGAAGTCCTGCACGCCCATGCTCAGGCGGTTGAAGCCTTCGATGCGTAAGTGATCCAGTACGTCCAGCTCAATTTCCCGCGGATCGACTTCGATCGAGATTTCGGCGTCGTCGTTAAACGTGAAGTTCCCGCGCAGCAGCGTCATCAAACGGCTGATTTGCGCTTTATTGAGATAGGTCGGCGTACCGCCGCCCCAGTGAAGCTGGGTGACGTGACGGCCCGTAAACAGCGGCGCGCGGTGAAGAATTTCCTGCTCGAGCGCATCCAGATATTGATCGGCCTTGTGCTGCTGGCGGGTCACAATTTTATTGCAGCCGCAGAAGTAGCAGAGCTTGTGGCAGAACGGAATGTGGACGTAGAGCGATAGCGGGCGCTCGGGATAGCGCGCAACGGCCTGCTGAAAATCCGCCTCGCCGAAGGTATCAGAAAACTCTAGCGCGGTGGGGTATGAGGTATAACGCGGCCCGGAATAGTTATATTTCTGGATTAAGGCCAAATCCCAGTCGATAGATGGTACAGACATGCTCACTCCTTCCGTTGGTGTCGCGTTCGTATACGGCGGCCCTTTCTGGCCCCATTGCGGGCCATCATTCGGGTGCGCAGCCACTTCTGTCGCCGCGACAACCGCCGTAGTTTAACGAATAACCACACCAGATAACATATAACCGGAAGGGTTATAAGCAGGACGAGCGTGCCTGCCGGATGCAAACGTTAGTTTCCACCCTTCAGAAGACGCATCATATCTTCCTGCTTTTCGTCTTCTTCTTCGTCGTCTTCATCGTCGTAAGACAGGCCCAGCTTCTGCATCAGCTCGTCAATGCGATCCAGCTTGGCATCAACCCATGACTGCTCTTCTGCGGTGAGGGTCTCGCCCTCTTCAAGACGTTCCAGCAGCGCATCCAGGCGCTCATCGTTCTCCAGCAAATCCAGCTCAGCCTGCGGTGAAAGCATAGGTTTCTCGCTCTTTGGTTTGTGCTGCTTAGTGACCGGGGTGTCTGTCACGCCCAGAGGAATGGGAGTTTTACTGCCGATGCGCGGATCTTTCTGCGCTTTGTTTTTTGCAGACGCGCCTTCAGCACCGCTACCGCCTGCACGGCTGCCCGGAGCATGACCACGATGCTTTTTATCGCGTTTGCGATCGCGCGCTTCCTGGTTCAGTTCTTCGCGCGTTTTGCGGCGTGCTTTTGCAGGACGTTTAGCGCCCGCTGCGGTAGTCGGTTTTTTCATGATGTTTTATCTTTAAGTCGTTTTCTTCAGTATAGAATTGCGGCGAAATCTAGCAGAAAGCAAGCAAAGAAAAAAGGCGACAGAGCAATCTGTCGCCTTTTTTCCTGACTCACAACCCTTAACGGGCCAGACATTCCATGTTTGCCAACAACAAACCCTGTTTATCCCTTGGCTGATACCGTCCGTGATACGGTTCCATTTCCTGTTTTAACGCCTCCAGGCGTTTGTCATCCTGACAATCCTGAGTCTTCGCCTCCTGGCGCTCCTGACCCTTATCCTTAAGTCGTTATCCTGTGGCATCCTCGCCTTGACGCACACTTTACCTTTTTCCGTTAAAGTAACAAGCAACTACAAGGCATAAAAACGGATTTTCAGATAATTACCCAAATTCAAGCCACTGATTTTTAAAACATTGTTATTTTTCTCGCCTGCGATTTCTCTTAAATTTCCTATAGCCTTAATGGCAGATCTCTCACAGAGAGAAGGGTTTTAACCTACAGGCTTATTGCGATGGGAAAAGCCTTTTGCCCGCATTCAGGTATAATCCCCCACAGCTTACGATTTTGGAGACGACCACGTGACTACCTGGAACTATCAACAGACGCATTTTGTCACCAGCGCGCCTGATATTCGCCACTTACCTTCCGATACGGGTATTGAAGTGGCATTTGCTGGCCGCTCCAATGCGGGAAAATCCAGCGCCCTTAACACGCTGACAAACCAGAAGAACCTGGCGCGCACCTCAAAAACCCCTGGCCGCACGCAGCTGATCAACCTGTTTGAAGTGGCAGACGGCAAACGTCTCGTCGACCTGCCGGGCTATGGCTACGCGCAGGTGCCCGAAGAGATGAAGATCAAATGGCAGCGCGCGCTGGGTGAATACCTTGAAAAGCGCCAGTGCCTGAAAGGTCTGGTGGTGCTGATGGATATTCGCCACCCGCTGAAAGATCTCGATCAGCAGATGATTGACTGGGCCGTGTCGAGCGATATCGCGGTTCTGGTGCTGCTGACAAAAGCCGATAAGCTGGCAAGCGGCGCACGTAAAGCGCAGGTGAATATGGTTCGCGAAGCGGTGCTGGCCTTTAACGGTGATGTGCAGGTCGAGCCTTTTTCCTCACTGAAAAAGCAGGGTGTGGATAAGCTTCGCCAGAAGCTCGACAGCTGGTTTAATGAGCTTGAACCCGCGATGGAAGCGGAAGAAGAGTAATACCAAGCGCGGCAATGACCGCGTTTTTTTTCTTTGCCGCAATAAAAAACGCCCCAGTCATTACTGACTGGGGCGGCTAAAATATTCAGCCAAATCCGATTACGTGAAGTAAAAGGTCTGAAAGATAGAACATCTTACCTCTGTACCCTACGTCGTTAACTCTACCGCTTTTTTAACCGCAGAAAAAGCACTTTTTGTAGTTTTTTTTCACTCTTTACATAGGGAAATCTAATGATCGTCACAAAACTCCCTAAGTTATGTTGCTAACTTACATAAAAAGGGCGTTATTCCTATAACCTCTAGTGAGCCTTATCCCAGTTTTCACCGCTGCCAACTTCCACCAGCAACGGCACGTCCAGTTTCATGCTGCTTTCCATCAGTTCGTGGATCTTTTTAGAGACAGGTTCCAGATCGTCTTTATGTACTTCAAACACCAGTTCATCGTGAACCTGCATGATCATGCGCACGCGAGGCTTTTCCTTTTCCAGCCAGGCGTCCACGGCGATCATCGCGCGTTTAATGATGTCCGCAGCCGTACCTTGCATCGGCGCGTTAATCGCCGCGCGTTCCGCCCCTGCACGGCGTGCAGCGTTGCTGGACGTAATATCCGGCAGATAGAGACGACGACCATCCAGCGTTTCGACATAGCCTTTCTCTTTCGCCTGCGCACGGGTGCGCTCCATATACTCCAGCACGCCAGGGTAGCGTTCAAAGTAGAGATCCATGTATTTTTGCGACTCTTTACGCGGAATGTTGAGCTGGCGCGACAGGCCAAAGGCGCTCATCCCGTAGATCAGGCCAAAGTTGATGGCTTTAGCGCTGCGGCGCTGTTCGTTCGTCACGCTCTCAAGCGGCAGCCCGAAAACTTCCGCCGCGGTCGCACGGTGGATGTCTTTCCCTTCGGCAAACGCCGTCAGCAAACCTTTGTCGCGAGACAGATGCGCCATGATGCGCAGCTCGATTTGCGAGTAGTCCGCTGAGACAATCAGGTAATCGTCCGGAGCGATAAACGCCTGGCGAATACGACGGCCTTCCTCATTACGTACCGGGATGTTTTGCAGGTTAGGATCGGTGGATGAAAGCCGCCCCGTGGCCGCAACGGCCTGATGATAGGAGGTATGAACGCGCCCGGTTTTCGGGTTAATCATCAGCGGCAGCTTGTCGGTGTAGGTCGATTTTAGCTTCGCCAGGCCTCGATACTGGAGGATAACCTTTGGCAGCGGGTAGTCCAGCGCCAGCTCTTCCAGCACCTCTTCAGACGTTGACGGCGCACCGCCAGGGGTTTTCTTCAGCGGCTTGATGCCCTGTTTTTCAAACAGAATCGTCTGCAGCTGTTTTGGTGATGAAAGGTTAAACGGCTCACCGGCAAGCTCGTGCGCTTTTTGCTCCAGCTCGGTCAGACGCTGCGCAAGTTCGCCGGAGTGGTTATGCAGTACCGTTGGATCGATTTTTACGCCGTTACGTTCGATGCGGGAAAGCACCGGAACAAGCGGCATTTCGATATGCTGGAATACGTTTAACGGACCTTCGTTCTTTTGCAGCTTTGGCCACATTTTAAGGTGCAGCTGAAGCGTAACGTCAGCATCTTCCGCCGCATAGCGGCCCGCTTCTTCCAGGGCTATCTGGTTAAAGGTCAGCTGATTTTTGCCTTTGCCTGCAATCTCTTCAAAAGTGATAGTTTTATGCTTCAGCCAGCGATCCGAGAGAGAGTCCATATCGTGACGGCCCGCCACGCTGTCCAGAATGTAGGATTCCAGCATCGTGTCGAAAGCGATCCCGCGAAGCTCAATGCCGTAATTCTGAAGGATACCGCGATCGTATTTGAGGTTTTGACCTACCTTCAGCGCCTTTTCATCTTCCAGCAGAGGCTTCATCAGTTCTAATACGCGGTCTCGTGAGAGCTGATCCGGCGCATCAAGGTAGTCATGCGCGACGGGAACATACGCCGCAACGCCAGGCTCTGTCGCAAACGACAGGCCCACCATATTGGCCGAAATATTATCAAGGCTGTCGGTTTCCGTGTCGAAAGCAAACACCGGCGCTTTTTTCAGCTTCTCGATCCATGCGAGCAGCTGCGGCTCTTCGAGGATGGTTTCATAGTTGTCGAACGAAAGCTCCGTCGCGTCTTCTTCAACCAGCTCTTCAGCCTCAATCACAATGGTGTTTTTAGGCTTTGCAGCAGGTTTTGCCCCTTTTGCCTGCAGCCATTTGCCGGCTTCCACATCCGCGATCCAGCGTTTAAATTCGTATTTTTTAAACAGGCCAAGCAGGTCATCCGCGGCGGGCTCCTGAACTTCAAGCTGTTCGCAGGTCAATTCCAGCTCCACGTCGGTTTTAATGGTGGCCAGCTGGTAGGAGAGGTACGCCACCTCTTTGTTCTCTTCCAGTTTTCCCGCCATGGTTTTCGCACCGCGGAAAGAGAGCCCGGCGATTTTGTCCGATTCGGCATACAGCGTATTGAGGCCACCCAGACCTTGCAGCAACGCCTGCGCCGTCTTTTCGCCCACGCCCGGCACGCCGGGGATGTTATCTGAGGAGTCGCCCATCAGGGCAAGGAAGTCGATGATCAGTTCTGGCGGTACGCCATATTTTGCCACCACTTCTTCCGGACCCAGAATGGTGTTGGTCATGGTGTTAATCAGGGTGATTCCCGGCGTCACCAGCTGCGCCATATCTTTATCACCGGTACTGATCAGCACTGGACGCCCCAGCTTTTCGGCCTCTCGCGCCAGCGTACCAATGACGTCATCAGCTTCTACGCCAGAGACCGCCATCAGCGGAAGACCCATTGCTTTCACCATGGCATGCAACGGTTCAATTTGCGCTCGCAAATCATCAGGCATCGGTGGACGGTGGGACTTGTAATGCTCAAACAGCTCGTCGCGGAAGGTTTTGCCCTTCGCATCAAAAACAACTGCCGCATGCGTAGGCTTATACTGGAGAATAAGGCTGCGCAGCATGTTGAGTACGCCGTACATCGCGCCGGTAGGTTCTCCGGCGCTGTTGGTCAGAGGAGGAAACGCATGATACGCCCGATACAGGTAAGAGGAGCCGTCGACGAGAATAAGAGGGTTTTCTGGGATCTGAACCATAATGTCCGTGCCTTTAATCAATTTATGGGTAAAGGATGCCACAGAAGCATAAAAACATCAGTTTTTAGCGCCCTTTACAGGAAAAGATTTTGCGATCGTGAGGATCGATCGCAAAATTGAAACTGTGGATAAGTTTGTGAATAATTTCAATACGGAAGAATAATACGTAAGCACCGCGTCAGCCTACCATTAAATTATTAATATAAATCAATGAATTAACAATTCAACAATCTTAATATTGCCTCTTGTTCGCTATTTAGTCTGTGTGGATATAAGCCTTACGCCCTCAATTTGAAGAGTTGAAATGTCAAGTGAACGTGAAAAGCGTCGATTAACAGGTTTAAACCGCCATTTTTTTGTCTTATTTCTGATAAAATCAGCGCCCTGCGGCGTCTCCTGGGTCGCTCATTTATAGCTAACTATCTGAAAAAGCTCATCATGTCGAGACTGCTCGCTGTTTTTACCCTACCTTTAAGCATCATTTTAACGATCCTGGTTACCATCGCCTGTTCAGTGCCGATCATTATCGCCGGGATATTTAAACTGCTGTTTCCCATCCCTACAGTGTGGCGCGCCGTCTCTGCATTTTGTAATTTCATGATGTACTGCTGGTGTGAGGGGCTCGCGCTTCTGCTTTGCCTGAATCCTCATCTCAAATGGGATGTTGAAGGCCTGGAAGGATTGAACAAGAAGAACTGGTATTTGCTGATTTGCAATCACCATAGCTGGGCAGATATCGTGGTTTTATGCGTGCTGTTTCGCAAACATATCCCGATGAATAAGTATTTTCTGAAACAGCAGCTCGCCTGGGTGCCTTTTATCGGTCTCGCCTGCTGGGCGCTGGATATGCCGTTTATGAAACGCTATTCACGCGGGTATCTTCTTCGTCATCCTGAACGTCGCGGGAAAGACGTTGAAACCACGCGCCGCTCCTGTGAGAAGTTTCGCGTACATCCAACGACGATCGTCAATTTTGTCGAAGGTTCTCGCTTTACTGAAGAGAAGCACCGTCAGACGCGTTCCCCTTATCAGAATCTTTTGCCTCCAAAGGCTGCCGGTATCGCCATGGCGCTAAATGTGTTGGGGGAGCAGTTCGATAAATTATTGAACGTGACGCTCTGCTATCCGGAGAATGATAAGACGCCCTTCTACGATATGCTTCGCGGAAAGCTGACGCGTATTGTGGTACGGGTTAATCTCGTGCCAATTGCTAGCGAACTGCATGGCGATTACGTTAACGATAAACATTTTAAACGTCGTTTCCAGCTTTGGCTCAATACGCTCTGGAAAGATAAAGACGAACAGATAGACCACATAAAATCTTCATGCAAAAACGCCGGTCAGTGACCGGCGTTTTCTTTTATTTAGGGCAACTTACTTCTTCTCAACCAGGTATTTCACGGTATCAGCGTACTGTTGTACGAAGATATCCATGCTGCTGGTGTCCATACCCTGCATATTCAGCTGATATTTACCGTTAACAAACATCGCCGGTACGCCCTGCAGCTGCAGATCGGCAGCGGCTTTTTCCTGCTGAGCAACCAGGGATTTTACGACAAAGCTGTTCCAGGCCGCGTCGTAGTCTTCACCCTTGATACCAGCATCTACGAACACTTTACGGATGTCTGCGGTGGTCTGCACGGTCTGAGTTTTCTGTACGGCTTCAAACATTGGTGCAGTGATTTTATCTTCCACGCCCAGCGCGATCGCAACCGCCCACGCTTGGGTCAGGTCTTTGCCCAATGGGCCAAGGAACTCGACGTGGTATTTAGTCATTTTGGTGCCTTCAGGCAGCTTCTTCTTCACGTTATCAGAAACATGAAGAACTTCCTCGAACTGATAGCAGTGCGGGCAATAGAACGAGAAGAACTCCAGCACCTGAGGCTCGCCAGCAACGGGCTTCTCCAGCGTGGTATACTGTTTGCCGTCGGTAAACTGCGCAGCGGAAGCGCTAAATGCCAGAATCATACCTGCCAGCGCCAGCCATACTTTTTTCATGATTAACTCTCTCCTGGTGTGTCCTATTAATACATTGGCGTTAATTGCAAAGGCGGTTCCTGTAGAACCTTTACCTGCTCGGTAAATGTGGATATCTGGTTGCGCCAGTAATCCTCCCCGGTAAGCCACGGGAAATTACGGGGAAATGCGGGGTCATCCCAACGTCTGATTAGCCATGCGAGATAATAAACAAAACGCATCGCGCGTAAAGGTTCAATCAGTGCAATTTCGTCTGAATTAAAGGGGCTAAACTCTTCATACGCTTCAATGATAGTTTCAAGCTGCATGCGTTGCTCGGCTTTATCACCATTGAGCAGCATCCACAGATCCTGAACGGCCGGCCCCATGCGGGCATCATCCAGATCGACAAACAAGGGGCCATCGCGCCATAAAATATTACCCGCGTGACAATCGCCGTGCAGGCGTAGCGTGGAAATATCGTCGCGCCAGCAGGCCTTTACCGCACTGATAAGCTTGTCAGTCGCATTGAGGAAATTAACCTTTAACCCTTTCGGGATAAGCGTCGACGTTTCGAATATCTGTCGTGGTTCGGTGAGGTATTCCTGAATACCGATAGTCGGGCGGGCAATAAAGCTTTTTTTACGTCCCGTCTGGTGAATGCGCCCCAGATAGCGAGCAACCCATTCCATCTGATCGATATTATCGGCTTCAAACTGGCGGCCGCCCAGACTTGGAAATACGGCGTAGAAAAAACCTTCGTGCGTAAGCAACGTTTGGTTATTAAATTTCAGGGGCGCAGCAACGGGCACATCGTCATCCAGCAAATCATGGGCAAACTGATGTTCTTCCTGAATTTGTTCTGCTGTCCAGCGCTCAGGGCGATAGAATTTTACAACAAAACGCTGACGCTCCTCGTCCTGAAACTGATAGACGCGGTTTTCGTAGCTATTTAACGGTGTTAGTCCGGAGTCCACCCGAATACCCTGCTCGAACAGAGCGTCCATGATGGTATCCGGGTGTAATGTCTGGAAAGTGAAAGCCTGGTCGTTCATCCGATCATCCGGAAATTATACGAATGATTCAGGATATCATTTTGTGGCGATATCGGTGGCTCCGCTTACAAGCTTTTACTCTTTAATTACGCCACGCGCCCGCAGCAACGCGGTTTTGAAATCTTCCTCATAATCTTTCTGAATACCCGGAATGACGGCATCTTTGGCAGAATCGCGCATTTTCAGGTGATAGATCAGAATGTCGTCAGAAAGGTCTGCCAGTTCACCGTCAAAACCTGACTCTTTCGCCAGTTTCTGTAAAAATTGCACCAGATTCAGCTCTGGCTCTTTTTGCCAGGCGGGCTGGAGGAGTTCAATAACTTCATTCAGACGTTTACATTTCATGGTAGTGCTCCTTTCATTTAGAGAGACACGTTAGCAGGGTCAATCCCACAATAAAAGAGGCGATATTCGTGAATCAGCACCGGGAAATCATCGGCGTCGTGTTGGCAGGTGGAAGAGCAACGCGTATGGGCGGAAAAGATAAGGGTCTGCAGATATTGAACGGTAAGCCGTTATGGCAGCATGTCGCTGATAAACTTGCAGATCAGGTATCGGAAATGGCCATCAGCGCCAATCGTCACATTCACGTTTATCAGCAAAGCGGGTATCCCGTTTATCACGACAGTCTTGCTGATTTTCCAGGTCCACTGGCTGGAATGCTCTCGGTCATGCAGCAGTCCCAGGGAGAGTGGTTTCTCTTTTGTTCATGCGATACGCCGTTTATTCCATCGTGTCTGGTAGGACGTCTGATAGAGCAGCGTGGTGATGCGCCTGCCGTCTGGGTGCATGACGGCGAACGCGACCATCCGACGATTGCTTTAGTGCATAACTCGTTAATACAGGGTTTACAAGACTATCTTACATCCGGCGAACGGCGCGTGATGGTATTTATGCGCCGGTCTGGCGGTCATTCCGTAGATTTTAGCGATCTAAAATCAGCATTTTTGAATGTGAATACCACTGAAGATTTGCAAATGATGCAGGAGAAACAATGACGCTCGTTTTAGCGATTTCCGCCTGGAGCGGCACTGGTAAGACAACGCTTCTCAAAAAACTGATACCCGCACTTTGCGTCAGAGGCCTACGTCCTGGGTTGATAAAGCACACTCATCATAATATGGATGTCGATAAGCCGGGTAAGGACAGCTTTGAGCTTCGTAAGGCGGGCGCTGCTCAAACGATGGTAGCGAGCAGCCAGCGCTGGGCATTAATGACCGAGACACCGGACGAGATGCCTTTAGATCTTAATTATTTGGTTAGCAGGATGGATCATTCCACGCTGGATCTGGTGCTGGTTGAGGGGTTTAAGCATGAGACCGTGCCTAAGATCCTGCTATTCAGAAGCGATGCAGGGCATGACGCTCGCGAGTTAACGCTTGATGAGCATGTGATTGCAGTGGCCAGCGATGTCGTGTTGCCGCTTGAAGTTCCAATGCTGGATTTGAATGATGTGGATGAGATTGCGGAGTTTATTGTGAAGTGGCGTGCGATCTGACTTGCAGGACGGCAGTGCCGGCTTATACGCTCTACAAAGCCTGGAGGTTCAAAAACGCAAAAAGGCCATCCTTCCGGATGGCCTCTTCACTTGTTTGATGCCTGGCAGTTCCCTACTCTCACATGGGGAGACCCCACACTACCATCGGCGCTACGGCGTTTCACTTCTGAGTTCGGCATGGGGTCAGGTGGGACCACCGCGCTAAAGCCGCCAGGCAAATTCTGTTCATCTGTATCAGGCTGAATTTTGATTGTTCGTCTCTTCGCCAAAACACCTTCGGCGTTGTAAGGTTAAGCCTCACGGTTCATTAGTATCGGTTAGCTCAACGCATCGCTGCGCTTACACACCCGACCTATCAACGTCGTCGTCTTCAACGTTCCTTCAGGACCCTTAAAGGGTCAGGGAGAACTCATCTCGGGGCAAGTTTCGTGCTTAGATGCTTTCAGCACTTATCTCTTCCGCATTTAGCTACCGGGCAGTGCCATTGGCATGACAACCCGAACACCAGTGATGCGTCCACTCCGGTCCTCTCGTACTAGGAGCAGCCCCCCTCAATTCTCCAGCGCCCACGGCAGATAGGGACCGAACTGTCTCACGACGTTCTAAACCCAGCTCGCGTACCACTTTAAATGGCGAACAGCCATACCCTTGGGACCTACTTCAGCCCCAGGATGTGATGAGCCGACATCGAGGTGCCAAACACCGCCGTCGATATGAACTCTTGGGCGGTATCAGCCTGTTATCCCCGGAGTACCTTTTATCCGTTGAGCGATGGCCCTTCCATTCAGAACCACCGGATCACTATGACCTGCTTTCGCACCTGCTCGAGCCGTCACTCTCGCAGTCAAGCTAGCTTATGCCATTGCACTAACCTCCTGATGTCCGACCAGGATTAGCTAACCTTCGTGCTCCTCCGTTACTCTTTGGGAGGAGACCGCCCCAGTCAAACTACCCACCAGACACTGTCCGCAACCCGGATCACGGGTCTACGTTAGAACACCAGCCATTAAAGGGTGGTATTTCAAGGTTGGCTCCACGCAGACTGGCGTCCACGCTTCAAAGCCTCCCACCTATCCTACACATCAAGGACCAGTGTTCAGTGTCAAGCTATAGTAAAGGTTCACGGGGTCTTTCCGTCTTGCCGCGGGTACACTGCATCTTCACAGCGAGTTCAATTTCACTGAGTCTCGGGTGGAGACAGCCTGGCCATCATTACGCCATTCGTGCAGGTCGGAACTTACCCGACAAGGAATTTCGCTACCTTAGGACCGTTATAGTTACGGCCGCCGTTTACCGGGGCTTCGATCAAGAGCTTCGCGTTGCCGCTAACCCCATCAATTAACCTTCCGGCACCGGGCAGGCGTCACACCGTATACGTCCACTTTCGTGTTTGCACAGTGCTGTGTTTTTAATAAACAGTTGCAGCCAGCTGGTATCTTCGACTGATTTCAGCTCCACCCGCAGGGGCTTCACCTACATATCAGCGTGCCTTCTCCCGAAGTTACGGCACCATTTTGCCTAGTTCCTTCACCCGAGTTCTCTCAAGCGCCTTGGTATTCTCTACCTGACCACCTGTGTCGGTTTGGGGTACGATTTCGTGTTACCTGATGCTTAGAGGCTTTTCCTGGAAGCAGGGCATTTATCACTTCAGCACCGTAGTGCCTCGTCGTCACACCTCAGCGTTAATAAGGTACCGGATTTACCTGGAACCTCCGCCTACATGCTTAAACCGGGACAACCGTCGCCCGGCTGACATAGCCTTCTCCGTCCCCCCTTCGCAGTAACACCAAGTACAGGAATATTAACCTGTTTCCCATCGACTACGCCTTTCGGCCTCGCCTTAGGGGTCGACTCACCCTGCCCCGATTAACGTTGGACAGGAACCCTTGGTCTTCCGGCGAGCGGGCTTTTCACCCGCTTTATCGTTACTTATGTCAGCATTCGCACTTCTGATACCTCCAGCAACCCTCACAGGCCACCTTCAACGGCTTACAGAACGCTCCCCTACCCAACAACACCTGAGTGTCGCTGCCGCAGCTTCGGTGCATGGTTTAGCCCCGTTACATCTTCCGCGCAGGCCGACTCGACCAGTGAGCTATTACGCTTTCTTTAAATGATGGCTGCTTCTAAGCCAACATCCTGGCTGTCTGTGCCTTCCCACATCGTTTCCCACTTAACCATGACTTTGGGACCTTAGCTGGCGGTCTGGGTTGTTTCCCTCTTCACGACGGACGTTAGCACCCGCCGTGTGTCTCCCGTGATAACATTCTTCGGTATTCGTAGTTTGCATCGGGTTGGTAAGCCGGGATGGCCCCCTAGCCGAAACAGTGCTCTACCCCCGAAGATGAGTTCACGAGGCGCTACCTAAATAGCTTTCGGGGAGAACCAGCTATCTCCCGGTTTGATTGGCCTTTCACCCCCAGCCACAGGTCATCCGCTAATTTTTCAACATTAGTCGGTTCGGTCCTCCAGTTAGTGTTACCCAACCTTCAACCTGCCCATGGCTAGATCACCGGGTTTCGGGTCTATACCCTGCAACTTAACGCCCAGTTAAGACTCGGTTTCCCTTCGGCTCCCCTATACGGTTAACCTTGCTACAGAATATAAGTCGCTGACCCATTATACAAAAGGTACGCAGTCACACCACGAAGGTGCTCCCACTGCTTGTACGTACACGGTTTCAGGTTCTTTTTCACTCCCCTCGCCGGGGTTCTTTTCGCCTTTCCCTCACGGTACTGGTTCACTATCGGTCAGTCAGGAGTATTTAGCCTTGGAGGATGGTCCCCCCATATTCAGACAGGATACCACGTGTCCCGCCCTACTCTTCGAGTTCACAGCATGTGCATTTTCGTGTACGGGACTGTCACCCTGTACCGTGCGACTTTCCAGACGCTTCCACTAACACACAAGCTGATTCAGACTCTGGGCTGCTCCCCGTTCGCTCGCCGCTACTGGGGGAATCTCGGTTGATTTCTTTTCCTCGGGGTACTTAGATGTTTCAGTTCCCCCGGTTCGCCTCGTTAACCTATGTATTCAGTTAACGATAGTGTGACGAATCACACTGGGTTTCCCCATTCGGACATCGCCGGGTCAAGGGTTCATATCACCTCGCCGGCGCTTTTCGCAGATTAGCACGTCCTTCATCGCCTCTGACTGCCAGGGCATCCACCGTGTACGCTTAGTCGCTTAACCTCACAACCCGAAGATGTTTCTTTCGATTCATCATCGTGATTGCGAAAATTTGAGAGACTCGAACACACATAACATGTGTGTCGTTTCAATTTTCAGCTTGATCCAGATTTTTAAAGAGCAAATATCTCAAACGTCACCCGAAGATGAGTTTTGAGATACGGGGGTCGGTGACTTTCACTCACAAACCAGCAAGTGGCGTCCCCTAGGGGATTCGAACCCCTGTTACCGCCGTGAAAGGGCGGTGTCCTGGGCCTCTAGACGAAGGGGACGTAAAGTCTCAATCGCAAGACGCCTTGCTGTTTACTTTTCATCAGACAATCTGTGTGAGCACTACAAAGGCAGGTTCTTTAAGGTAAGGAGGTGATCCAACCGCAGGTTCCCCTACGGTTACCTTGTTACGACTTCACCCCAGTCATGAATCACAAAGTGGTAAGCGCCCTCCCGAAGGTTAAGCTACCTACTTCTTTTGCAACCCACTCCCATGGTGTGACGGGCGGTGTGTACAAGGCCCGGGAACGTATTCACCGTAGCATTCTGATCCACGATTACTAGCGATTCCGACTTCATGGAGTCGAGTTGCAGACTCCAATCCGGACTACGACGTACTTTATGAGGTCCGCTTGCTCTCGCGAGGTCGCTTCTCTTTGTATACGCCATTGTAGCACGTGTGTAGCCCTACTCGTAAGGGCCATGATGACTTGACGTCATCCCCACCTTCCTCCAGTTTATCACTGGCAGTCTCCTTTGAGTTCCCGGCCTAACCGCTGGCAACAAAGGATAAGGGTTGCGCTCGTTGCGGGACTTAACCCAACATTTCACAACACGAGCTGACGACAGCCATGCAGCACCTGTCTCAGAGTTCCCGAAGGCACCAAAGCATCTCTGCTAAGTTCTCTGGATGTCAAGAGTAGGTAAGGTTCTTCGCGTTGCATCGAATTAAACCACATGCTCCACCGCTTGTGCGGGCCCCCGTCAATTCATTTGAGTTTTAACCTTGCGGCCGTACTCCCCAGGCGGTCTATTTAACGCGTTAGCTCCGGAAGCCACGCCTCAAGGGCACAACCTCCAAATAGACATCGTTTACGGCGTGGACTACCAGGGTATCTAATCCTGTTTGCTCCCCACGCTTTCGCACCTGAGCGTCAGTCTTCGTCCAGGGGGCCGCCTTCGCCACCGGTATTCCTCCAGATCTCTACGCATTTCACCGCTACACCTGGAATTCTACCCCCCTCTACGAGACTCAAGCCTGCCAGTTTCGAATGCAGTTCCCAGGTTGAGCCCGGGGATTTCACATCCGACTTGACAGACCGCCTGCGTGCGCTTTACGCCCAGTAATTCCGATTAACGCTTGCACCCTCCGTATTACCGCGGCTGCTGGCACGGAGTTAGCCGGTGCTTCTTCTGCGGGTAACGTCAATCGACAAGGTTATTAACCTTATCGCCTTCCTCCCCGCTGAAAGTACTTTACAACCCGAAGGCCTTCTTCATACACGCGGCATGGCTGCATCAGGCTTGCGCCCATTGTGCAATATTCCCCACTGCTGCCTCCCGTAGGAGTCTGGACCGTGTCTCAGTTCCAGTGTGGCTGGTCATCCTCTCAGACCAGCTAGGGATCGTCGCCTAGGTGAGCCGTTACCCCACCTACTAGCTAATCCCATCTGGGCACATCCGATGGCAAGAGGCCCGAAGGTCCCCCTCTTTGGTCTTGCGACGTTATGCGGTATTAGCTACCGTTTCCAGTAGTTATCCCCCTCCATCGGGCAGTTTCCCAGACATTACTCACCCGTCCGCCGCTCGCCGGCAAAGTAGCAAGCTACTTCCCGCTGCCGCTCGACTTGCATGTGTTAGGCCTGCCGCCAGCGTTCAATCTGAGCCATGATCAAACTCTTCAATTTAAGTTTGATGCTCGTGAATTAAACTTCGTAATGAATTACGTGTTCACTCAGAGACTTGGTATTCATTTTTCGTCCGAGGACGTTAAGAATCCATGTCACTTTGAGTGCCCACACAGATTGTCTGATAAATTGTTAAAGAGCAGTGCAACGCGGCTTTCGCTCACCGTTGCGAGGTCCCGTATAATACGTTTTCCTCATTCAGAGTCAAGCGCTTATTTTCGCTTTTCTCCGCTAACCCGGCGGCCTGTAAGCCGTTGTTCCGTGTCAGTGGAGGCGCATTATAGGGAGTTATTCTGAAGTGACAAGCGTAAATTCAAAAAAAATTTCTGACCGTGTTTTTTTTCACCAGCAGCAGTGAAATCCAGCTACAAATTGTTCTATTTGATGTCTCTGCAACCATAAACACGCTTCAGATGGCATACTTATCCGCATGAATAATTAAGGAAGAAGAAAGATGCCCTTAAGTGCACAACAGCTGGCCGCACAAAAAAACCTGTCCTATGTGCTGGCGGAGAAGCTGGCTCAGCTGATCTTAGCGGGTAAATATCTCCCGGGAAGTATCCTGCCGGGTGAGATGGAGCTGGGTGAGCAATTTGGGGTAAGCCGTACAGCCGTTCGTGAAGCAGTGAAAACGTTAACGGCAAAAGGAATGGTGCTGCCGCGTCCGCGGATTGGCACGCGCGTAATGCCTCAGAGCAACTGGAACTTCCTCGATCAGGAGCTGCTCTCATGGTGGATGACCGAAGATAACTTCCATCAGGTTGTGAATCACTTCCTGGTCATGCGCAGCAGCCTCGAACCTCAGGCTTGCCTGCTCGCCGCTACGCTTGGCACAGCGGAGCAAAAAGCCCAGCTAAATACCTTAATGGAAGAGATGGTGTGCCTAAAAAAACAGTTCAACCGCGAACGCTGGATTGAAATGGATATGGCCTGGCATGAACATATATATATGATGAGTGCAAATCCGTTCCTGACCTCTTTTGCGTCATTGTTCCATTCGGTCTACCACACCTACTTCACCTCCATTACGCACGATGAGGTGGTGAAGCTGGATCTGCATCAGGCCATCGTCGATGCTATCCAGGAAAGCGACGGTCAGCGGGCGCTGATCGCGTGTCAGGCCCTACTGGCCGCACCAAACCACCAGCAGGTATATAAATGACAGAGAAAAAAGCGCGCAGCATGGCCGGATTGCCGTGGATAGCAGCCATGGCGTTTTTTATGCAGGCACTGGATGCCACTATTCTTAACACAGCCTTACCCGCAATAGCCCAAAGCCTCGGTCGTTCCCCGCTGGCGATGCAGTCAGCCATCATTAGCTATACGCTGACGGTCGCGATGTTAATCCCCGTAAGCGGCTGGCTGGCCGACCGCTTCGGCACCCGTAGAGTCTTTATGCTGGCGGTCACGCTGTTCACGCTCGGTTCGCTGGCCTGCGCGCTGTCAACGTCCCTTACCGAACTGGTTATATTTCGCATATTGCAGGGCATCGGCGGCGCGATGATGATGCCCGTAGCGAGGCTGGCATTGTTGAGAGCCTACCCGCGCAGCGAACTGCTGCCGGTTCTCAACTTCGTGACCATGCCAGGACTGGTGGGGCCAATACTGGGCCCGGTACTCGGCGGAGTATTCGTCACATGGGCAAGCTGGCACTGGATATTCCTGATAAACATCCCGATTGGCGTAGCAGGGTTACTGTATGCGCGTAAGTATATGCCGAACTTCACTACCCCAAGACGCAGCTTCGATATGGGCGGTTTTTTCCTGTTTGGCCTGAGCCTGGTGCTCTTCTCCAGCGGGATGGAGCTGTTTGGAGAGAAGATCGTCGCAACGTGGATAGCGCTAGCGATCATTCTCAGCGGCATCCTGCTGTTCCTTCTTTATATACGTCACGCCCGTCGTCATCCAACGCCGCTTATCTCTTTGTCACTCTTTAATACCCGCACCTTCTCGGTTGGCGTGGCCGGAAATATAGCCTCACGCCTGGGTACAGGGTGCGTGCCGTTCCTGATGCCGCTGATGCTGCAGGTGGGTTTTGGCTACCCGGCACTGATTGCGGGATGCATGATGGCGCCCACCGCGATGGGCTCAATTCTGGCGAAATCAACCGTCACCCAGGTGCTGCGCTGGTTTGGCTATCGTAAGACGCTGGTTGGCGTGACCGTGTTTATCGGTTTGATGATCGCGCAATTCTCACTGCAATCCGCCGCGCTGCCGATCTGGATGCTGATCCTGCCGCTGTTTGTGCTGGGGATGGCTATGTCGACGCAATTCACGGCCATGAACACCATCACCCTGGCGGACCTGACCGATGATAACGCCAGCAGTGGCAACAGCGTGCTGGCCGTCACGCAGCAGCTGTCGATAAGCCTGGGGGTTGCCGTGAGCGCGGCGGTGCTGCGCTTTTACGAAGGTTTCGACAGCGCAAATACCGTCGAGCAGTTCCACTACACCTTTATTTCGATGGGCGCACTGACCGTTGTCTCGGCATTTGTCTTCATGCTCTTAAAGCCGAAGGACGGCAGAAATCTGATTAAAGAGCGTCATAAAGCAAAGGCTAAGCAGAACCCCGTTCAATCAGAACAGGAGTAAGCTGCAGACGCTGCTGCTGCAGCGAGGGCTGTGCCATACGGTGGATCAACACGTCGATGGCCAGTTCCCCAAGTTCATCTTTGGGCTGATGAATGGTCGTGAGCGGCGGCGTCATGTAGCGCGCCAGCTCAATGTCATCGTAGCCAATAACCGCCATATCGTCCGGAACGCGTAAACCCGCCTGGTACAGCGCCTGATAGGCGCCAAACGCCATCGCATCATTACCAATAAACACCGCCTGCGGGCGCTGTTCCTGGGCTATTAGTTTCTGCATTGCCTCAAAGCCACCGTTAAATTCAAAATCAGCGTTGACGCGATACCCATCGGGAATCGTCAGCGCGGCGCGTGCCATGGCGCGAAGATATCCCTCCAGGCGCAAGCGCGCGGGCGTTTTATCCAGCGGGCCGGTAATACAGGCGATGCGGGTATGGCCTTTGTCGATCAGGTACTGGGTTGCCATATCGCCTCCCAGCAGCGAGTTATCCTGAATCAGGTCGCTGGTGCCGTCGAACGGCGCCCAGTCCATCATCACGGTAGGAATTGAAGGGTAGCGCTGGATAATGTCTTTCGACGGCTGATGCGTTTCGGTACACAGCAGCAGCAGCCCGTCGACGCGCTTTTGCATCAGCGTTTCGAGGTTGCGGTTCATGCGCTGCTCGTCGCCTTCGGTATTGCACAGCACCAGGCTGTAGCCGCGCTCAAAACAGCTGCGTTCTACGCCGCGCACAAGTTCTGAATAAAACGGATTGGTACTGGCGGTGATCAGCATGCCGATGGTGCGCGTCTGGTTGAGCTTGAGGCTGCGCGCCAGCGCCGACGGCGCATAGTTGAGAGTTTTGATAGCCGCGTCGACTTTTTCCCTAATCGCCTCGCTAACAAAGCGATCGTTATTGATGACGTGGGAGACCGTAGACGTAGAAACGCCCGCCATGCGGGCGACATCTTTCATTGTGGCCAAGCGTTACCCCTGCTGATTTAAAAATTCATCAATCTCTTTACGCCACGGCACGGAAGGCTGAGCGCCTTTGCGCGTCACCGCGATAGCCGCTGCTGCATGCGCAAATCGAATCGCATCGTCCAGGACTTCGCCTTCCAGCAGCGCCGTCACCAGCGCACCGTTAAAGGTATCTCCCGCCGCGATGGTATCGATCGCCTTGACCTTAAACCCAGGCACACGACGGCCTTCACCGTTGATGCTGGCCCACACGCCGCGGCTGCCAAGGGTAATAATCACCGTACCGATGCCTTTATCGTGCAGCGCGCGAGCGGCACGCGCGGCGTCATCATCATTTTCCACGCGAACGCCGGTCAGCTTTTCCGCTTCGGTTTCGTTCGGGGTAATGATGTCCACCAGCGCCAGCAGCTCGTCTGATAATACACGTGCAGGAGCAGGGTTAAGTACCACAGACGTATGATTTTCATGCGCAATTTTGGCCGCAGCCAGTACGCTTTCTACCGGCGATTCCAGCTGCATCAGCAGCGCTTTTGCGCTGGCAATGATTTCACGCTGCGCGTCGACGCGCTCAGTCGTCAGCGCCGCGTTAGCGCCCGCATGAATACCGATAACATTCTCACCTTCGGCGTTGACGAAAATCAGCGCCACGCCGGTTGATTCCCCCTTCACTACGCTAACGGGCGAAATATCAATATTGTCGCTGGCCAGCTGCTTACGCACGCGCTCGCCGGTATCGTCATCGCCCGTACAGGCGATAAAGGCAATATCCGCTCCGCTGCGCCCGGCGGCAACCGCCTGATTAGCGCCTTTGCCACCGAACGCCACCTGGTACTGATTGCCGGTGACGGTTTCGCCCGGCGTCGGGAAAGACTCAAGGTTAAGAATGTGATCGGCATTGATACTGCCAAGGACGACAAGCTTGCCTGCGGTTTTCATGATTGGGGGTGTCCATCTGAGAGCGCCACCGGTGTTACCCGGTGGCGTATGCCACACTTTTCTTTTATTGGATGTCCCTCAGGCAGCCAGCGACTGCCTGAATCGCCTGTTACTGCTTGATGACCAGCTTCAGGTCAACAGGGTATTTCGCCTGAACTTTTTCGCCCTTCAGCACTTTGTCGGCAGTCTCAACGCCGGTGGCGCCGATCTGCTCAGGCAGCTGAGCGATGGTCGCAGCCAGTTTGCCATCATTTACCGCTTTTTCACCATCCGGCGTGCCGTCAAATCCGACAACCATCACATCTGATTTACCTGCGGTCTGCAGAGCACGCAGCGCGCCCAGAGCCATTTCATCGTTCTGAGCGAACACGGCCTGCACGTCAGGATGCGCGGTGAGCAGGTTCTGCATAACGTTCAGACCCTTAGTGCGGTCAAAGTCAGCGGGCTGGCTCGCCAGCACGTTAAATTTGTGCGCAGCAACCGCCTGCTGGAAGCCTTCACCGCGTTCACGGGCGGCGGACGTTCCCGCAATGCCCTGCAGTTCAATCACTTTCGCGCCTTCACCAGCTTTCTTGGCAATGTAATCACCGGCAATTTTACCGCCCAGCACGTTATCAGACGCGATGTGGCTAACGACTTCACCTTTAGACGCCTGACGGTCCAGCGTGATCACCGGGATCTTCGCCTGGTTTGCCATCTTAACGGCGTTGCCTACGGCGTCAGAATCGGTTGGGTTGATCAGCAGGATTTTAGTGCCGCGAACGGTCAGGTCCTGAACGTTTGCCAGCTCTTTAGCCGGGTTATTCTGTGAATCCAGCACCACCAGGTTGTAGCCCAGCTTGTCTGCTTCTTTCTGCGCGCCGTCCTTCAGGGAGACGAAGAACGGGTTGTTCAGCGTGGAGACAACCAGCGCGATGGTATCTTTCGCCATGGCGTTAGCACTTACGGTTGCGCTCAGCGCGACTGCAGAAACCAGGGTAGCCAGTTTTTTCATGTTCATATCTAAGATGTCCTGTAGTGTCGTCAGTTACTGTTTTTTGTTGTCTACCAGTACCGCCAGCAAAATCACCACTGCCTTAACGATCATCTGGTAATAGGAGGAAACACCTAATAAATTCAAACCATTATTCAGGAAACCAAGGATCAATGCGCCGATCAACGTCCCAACAATGCGACCTTTACCGCCCGCCAGGCTTGTCCCACCCAGCACAACCGCCGCAATAGCATCCAGCTCATAACCCGTACCCGCCGTCGGCTGCGCGGAGGAGAGGCGTGCCACTTCGATGATGCCCGCCAGCGAGGCCAGAAGGCCGCACAGAGAGTAGACGATGATCTTGACTTTATTAACGCTAATGCCGGAGAGGCGCGTTGCCGCTTCGTTACCGCCCAGCGCGTAGATATACCGTCCCAGACGGGTGTGGTGCAGCATGTACCATGCCGCCAGGAAAACGATACCCATGATCCACACCGGCGTTGGGACACCCAAAGGACGGCCAATACCGAACCAGCCGAACAGATCTGCGTTATCCGTAAAGCCGGTGTTCACCGGACTGCCGTTGGTGTAAACCATGGTTACACCGCGCAGGAGCAGCATCATAACCAGCGTTGCGATAAACGCCTGCACGCGGCCTTTTGCGACAATCACGCCGGTAACGGCACCGATAGCCGCGCCGGCGGCCAGCGCCGCGGCAACCGCCACCAGCGCGTTAACTTCAATCCCGACAATTGATGCTGCAATCGCACCGGTAAGCGCCAGTAGGGAACCGACGGACAGATCGATACCCGAGGTCAAAATCACCAGCGTCATCCCCACCGCCATGATGGCGTTTACGGAAGTTTGCTGAAGAATGTTGAACAGGTTATTAACGGTAAAAAAGTTCGGGCTCATGGTCGATACAATCGCGATCAGCACCAGCAGGGCGATCAGCGATTTTTGTTCCATCAGCCATGCTTTGGTGAAATAACGGCGACCAGCAACAGCCTGGGTAGTCATCTTCTTACTCCTGATTCACGCGATTAAGCTTGCCCACAGCGGCAGCCATCAGAACTTCCTGGGTGGCCTGCTCGCGAGTAAATTCACCGCCGAGATGCCCTTCATGCATAACGATAATGCGATCGCTCATGCCTAATACTTCTGGCATCTCGGAAGAGACCAGAATAATGCTCAGGCCGTCGGCCTTGAACTGGTTAATGAGCTGGTAGATTTCTTTCTTCGCGCCCACGTCCACGCCGCGGGTTGGCTCGTCGAGGATCAGCACCTTCGGGCGCGTCATCAGCCCGCGCGCAATCGCCACTTTCTGCTGGTTGCCGCCGGACAGCAGGCCGATCGCCTGTTCCATGGAAGGCGTTTTCACGTTAAAGAGGCGGATAAAATCACTGACCGCCTGCTGCTCGTCTTTGTGCTTCAGGCTACCGCCGCTGCGGCTGAAATAGCGCAGCGCCGTAAGCGACATATTCTCTTTCACGGACATGCCGAGCACCAGACCGTCGCGCTTGCGGTCCTCGGAGATATAGACGATGCCGTTCGCCAGGCCATCCTGCGGCGAACGCGTCACTACCTCGCGGCCGTCAAGCGTAACGTATCCGCTGGTGCGCGGCAGCGCGCCGTATAGCACCTTCATTAGCTCGGTACGGCCCGCGCCCATCAGGCCCGCCACGCCGAGGATCTCGCCCTGGCGCAGGGTAAAGGACACGTCGTTCACGCCCGGCCCGCAGAGGTTATCTACCTTCAGGCGGATCTCGCCAGGCTGCTTGTCCAGATGTGGATACTGATCTTCGAGCTTACGCCCCACCATCATTTCAATCAGCGAATCTTCGGTGAGCGTCGCCACTTCACGTTCGGCGATGAACTGGCCGTCGCGGAATACGGTCACGTCATCGCAGATCTCGAAGATCTCTTTCATGCGGTGAGAGATATAGACAATCCCGCGCCCCTGCGATTTAAGCTCGCGAATGACGCGGAACAGGGATTCGGTTTCGGTATCGGTCAGGGCGTCGGTCGGTTCATCCATGATGATGACCTTCGACTCAAAGCTCAGCACCTTCGCGATTTCCACCATCTGCTGATCGCCGATGGAGAGATCGCCGACCAGGCGGTCGCTCTTAAAGCGCAGGTTCAGCTTCGCCAGTAGCTTGTCCGCCTCGGCGTACATCGTTTTCCAGTCGATTTTGCCGAACCGGTTAACAAATTCACGGCCAAGGAAAATGTTCTCAGCAATCGTGAGCTGCGGAATGAGGTTCAGCTCCTGGTGGATAATGCCGATGCCCGCTTCCTGCGAAGATTTCGGGCCGTTGAAGGTAGTCTCTTTACCCAGCCACAACAGCGAACCGGCATCGCGCTGGTAGATACCGGTCAACACTTTCATCATGGTGGATTTGCCCGCGCCGTTCTCGCCCACCAGCGCCATGACGCGCCCGGGGTAAACGTTCAGCGCCGCGCCGGAGAGGGCTTTTACGCCCGGGAACGACTTATCGATCCCTTTAAGCTGCAATAATGCGTCCATGATGGCCTCAGAAGGTGACGCCAGCACAGAGAATGACGTTCGCATACGGGGAGCATTCCCCGCTGCGAATCACCGCCTGACTGTCTGCGGTTTGTTTTTTGAAGTCTTCGTGCGTGGTGTAACGAATTTCAATGGTGTTTCCCTGGTGTTGTTGCAGTTGCTTGATGCGGCCAAGCAACGTTTCGTGGAGCTGCGGATTATGTTGTTTGATTTCCGCCGCGAGAATAGCCGTCTCAACCTGCATCTCCGCGGTCACCACGTCCAGTACCTGCATAAACGAGGGCACGCCCTGCGTTAACGCCAAATCAATACGGGTTGTGCTGCGCGGAACCGGCAGGCCTGCATCGCAAACTACCAGCGTATCGGTATGCCCAAGGCGGGAAATAACCGATGAGATCTCTGAGTTGAGTACCGTGCCTTTCTTCATTTTATGCTCCACTAGCGAAACGTTTCGCTGTGGTGAGTTTAATCCGAGGCATGGTCAGAAAACCATCATCACGTAACAGAATTGTGATCGACGTCGAAACGTTTCGCTAAGTGAAATGAGCCGGAGGTAAATGCAAAACGGTAACCGTCAGGTTACCGTTTTTTATGTTTGCGCCCTCTCACGTGGGAGAGGGTTGGGGCGAGGTCATCCGCCCACAGAGGACATTAAATCTCGACCTGCGTCCCCAGCTCAATCACGCGGTTAGGCGGGATCTCAAACTGGTCAGGCGCGCGCAGGGCGTTGCGCTGAAGGATAAGGTACAGCTTGCCGCGCAGGCGCAAATACCACGGACGCTTGCCGATGATCAGCGACTCGTGCGACATGAAGAACGAGGTCTCCATCATGCGGCAGCTCAAGCCTTCCAGACCGCAGCGGTGGAAGACCTCCTCCACGTTAGGCGTTTCGCGCCAGCCGTAGCTCGCCACCACGCGCCAGAAGGTCGGCGAGAGCTGCTCAATCTGCACGCGTCGCACGTTGTGAACGTAAGGCGCATCTTCGGTACGCAGCGTCAGCAGGATCACGCGCTCGTGCAGCACTTTGTTGTGCTTGAGGTTATGCATCAGCGCAAACGGGATCACGTTCAGCGCACGAGACATATACACCGCCGTACCCGGTACGCGCACCGGCGGGGATTTCTCCAGCGAGGCAATCATGGCCTCCAGAGAGTTACCGTGCTCATGCATGCGACGCAGCAGGCGGAAGCGTTCGCTTTTCCAGGTGGTCATCACGATAAACATCACCAGGCCAAGCGTCAGCGGCAGCCAGCCGCCGGAGACAATCTTGTCGAGGTTGGCCGAGAACAGCGGCACGTCGATGCACAGGAAGCCCACCAGAATCAGCGCCACGAGGAACTTGTTCCAGTGCCAGTTACGGTACGCCACGGTGGTGGAGAGAATCGAAGTCAGCACCATCGTTCCCGTCACGGCGATGCCGTATGCGGCCGCCAGGTTACTGGAGTGTTCGAAGCTTACAATCACGATCACCACGGCGAAATAAAGCAGCCAGTTAATGAAAGGAATGTAGATCTGGCCGGACTCCATCTCCGAGGTATGGATGATGCGCATCGGAGAGAGGTAGCCCAGACGCACCGCCTGACGGGTCAGCGAGAACACGCCGGAGATGACCGCCTGAGACGCGATAACCGTTGCCAGGGTTGCGAGAACAAGCATGGGGATCAGCGCCCAGTCAGGTGCCAGCAGGAAGAACGGGTTCTTAATGGCTTCCGGATGTTCAAGCAGCAGCGCGCCCTGGCCGAAGTAGTTCAGCACCAGCGACGGGAGCACCACGGTGAACCACGCGACGCGAATCGGCAGTTTGCCAAAGTGCCCCATATCCGCGTACAGAGCTTCCACGCCGGTGATAGAGAGCACCACGGCCCCCAGCGCCACGAAGGAGACCACTTTGTATTCAAGGAAGAAATGAATAGCCCACATCGGGTTCAGCGCATGTAGTACGTCCGGATTGGCAATAATGCTGCGCAGGCCGAGTGCGGCAAGGACAAGGAACCAGGCCAGCATAATCGGCGCAAACAGCTTGCCCACCAGCCCCGTGCCGTGCTTTTGAATTGCGAAAAGCAGCGTTAAAACGATGATAGCAAGCGGGACCACCCACGAATCAAGCTGCGGTGCGACAATCTCCAGCCCCTCAATCGCCGACATGACCGAAATCGCCGGCGTAATGACCACCTCGCCGTAGAAAAAGCTGCCGCCAATCAGGCCAATAATCACCAGCACCGACGTCATTTTGGGGGTAGTGTTGCGCCCGGCAAGGGACATCAGCGTTAAGATACCGCCTTCGCCCGCGTTATCAGCGCGCATGACGAAAGAAAGATATTTCACGGAAACGACAAGGATCAGCAGCCAGAAGATGAGTGACAGGAAGCCAAAGACGGCATCACGTTCAACGCCAAAACCAAACTGACCGGACAGACATTCACGAAGCGTATAAAGCGGGCTGGTGCCGATATCACCATACACAACCCCGATCGCCGCAAGCGTTATTGCGGGTAATGATTGCTTATTATCAGTGCTCATAGACTAGTCTTTTCGTTTGTATAACAAATGTGTGCTTAGTCCCTTGGCCCACAAAAAGCGCACAGTATGCACGATTAATGGCAAAATCGTACCCCTAAATGCAACCGCGTTAATGTAGCGCAAAGAAAATTGCGCCGCACTTCAGTCTATTACCAGCCCTGAGCGAAACGTCTATACTCGCATCAATTAGCCGCTCCACGGCGAAAGGACGCAAAACTATTATGGCTCACTCACACTTATTAGCAGAAAGAATTTCCCGCCTCAGCAGCGCGCTGGAAAAAGGCCTTTTCGAGCGTAGCCACGCTATTCGCCTTTGCTTACTGGCCGCGCTGAGCGGTGAGAGCGTGTTTTTACTGGGGCCGCCCGGCATTGCGAAAAGCCTGATTGCCCGCCGGTTAAAATTTGCCTTCCAGAACGCCCGCGCATTCGAATATCTGATGACGCGCTTTTCCACCCCGGAAGAGGTCTTCGGCCCGCTGTCCATCCAGGCCCTTAAGGATGAGGGACGTTATCAGCGCCTGACGGAAGGGTATCTCCCGGAAGCGGAGATTGTTTTTCTCGATGAGATCTGGAAAGCGGGCCCGGCCATTCTGAACACCCTGCTGACGGCGATAAATGAACGCCGCTTCCGTAACGGCGCCACTGAAGAAAAAATCCCGATGCGCCTGCTGGTGGCGGCTTCCAACGAGCTGCCCGAAGACGACAGCAGCCTGGAAGCCTTGTACGACCGCATGCTGATCCGCCTGTGGCTGGACAAGGTGCAGGACAAATCAAATTTCCGCTCGATGCTGGTCAGCCAGCAGGATGAAAATGAAAATCCGGTCTCCGCATCCCTTCAGGTATCGGATGAGGAGTATGCGCAGTGGCAGCAGGACATTGGCAAAATCGCGCTGCCCGACGCCGTATTCGAGCTGATCTTCATGCTGCGCCAGCAGCTGGACCTGCTGCCGTCCGCGCCGTACGTCTCGGACCGCCGCTGGAAAAAAGCAATTCGCCTGCTGCAGGCCAGCGCGCTGTTCAGCGGCCGCGATGCCGTTGCGCCTATCGATCTGATCCTCCTCAAAGATTGCCTGTGGCATGATGCCGAAGGCATGAACCTGATGCAGCAGCAGCTTGAAGTATTGATGACCGGACACGCGTGGGGCCAGCAGTCGATGCTGAACCAGCTGGGCGCGATTACCCAGCGCCGCATCCAGCTTCAGCAGCAGCAAAGCGATAAAACCGCGCTGAAGGTAAGCCGCCTTGGCGGCATGTTCGCGCGCAAAGCCCACTATGAACTGCCCGCAGAACTCACCGACGCAACGCTGACGCTGCTGCTCCAGAAGCCGCTTAAGCTGCACGACATGCAGGTGGTGCACGTTACGATCGAGCGAGACGCGCTGTCCCAGTGGCTCGACAAAGGCGGCGAGATCCGCGGCAAGCTCAACGGGATCGGCTTTGCGCAACCGCTCACGATGGAAGTGGACAGCAGCCAGCATCTGGTGATCCGCGACGTCAGCCTGCAGGGTTCGCGTCTTGCGCTGCCAGGAACTGCCGCCGACAGCGTGCCGGAGGAGATCAAACAGCAGCTCGACGCGCTGGATACCGAATGGCACCAGCAGCACACGCGCTTCAGCGAGCAGCAAAAATGCCTCTTTATTCATAGCGACTGGCTGGGCCGCATCGAAGCCAGCCTGCAGGACGTTAGCGCCCAGATCAAACAGGCGCGTCAATGCTAACGCTGGACACGCTCAACGTGATGCTGGCGGTCAGCGAGGAGGGGATGATCGAGGAGGTTGTTATTACGCTGCTGGCATCGCCGCAGCTGGCGGCCTTCTTTGAAAAATTCCCAAAGCTAAAAAAGGCGATGACCGACGATCTTCCCCGCTGGCGCGATACCCTGCGGCAGCGCTTCAAAGAGACGGAGGTGCCCCCGGAGCTAACCGAAGAAGTCGCGGCCTATCAGCAGTGCCAGCGGCTCTCCACGACGCAGTTTATCGTGCAGCTACCGCAAACCCTGGCGGTGCTCGATACCGTCCACTCCCCGTTTGCAAGCCAGGCGAGAACGCTGGTGACGGAGAACGCCACCTTTACACCGGCGCTGCATACGTTGTTCCTGCAGCGCTGGCGGCTGAGCCTGGTCGTTCAGGCAACCACGCTCAACCAGCAGCTTCTGGATGAGGAGCGCGAGCAGCTGCTGAGCGAAGTTCAGGAACGAATGACCTTAAGCGGGCAGCTCGAAGAGGTGCTGGTGGAAAATGAAAATGCCGCCGGCCGCCTCTGGGACATGAGCGCCGGCCAGCTGCGGCGCGGCGATTACCAGCTGATCGTCAGGTATGGCGACTTCCTGGCCCAGCAGCCGGAGCTGATGAAGCTCGCCGAACAGCTGGGCCGCTCGCGGGAGGCTAAATCCGTCCCAAAGAAAGACGCACCGATGGAAACGTTCCGCACGCTGGTGCGCGAACCGGCCACCGTGCCGGAGCAGGTGGATGGCTTACAGCAAAGCGACGACATATTACGCCTTTTGCCTACGGAGCTGAGCACGCTGGGCATGACCGAACTGGAATATGAGTTTTATCGTCGGCTGGTGGAAAAACAGCTGCTCACCTATCGTCTGCACGGCGAGGCCTGGCGCGAGAAGATTAGCCAGCACCCGGTCATTCATCAGGATTTTGACGAGCAGCCGCGCGGGCCTTTTATCGTCTGCGTGGATACATCTGGTTCAATGGGCGGATTCAACGAGCAGTGCGCAAAAGCGTTCTGCCTGGCGCTGATGCGCGTCGCGCTCGCGGATCGGCGACGCTGCTTTATCATGCTGTTTTCAAGCGACATCGTGGCCTACGAACTGACAAACATGCAGGGCCTTGAGCAGGCGATCCGCTTTTTGAGCCAGCGCTTTCGCGGCGGCACCGATCTGGCCAGCTGTTTTCGCAGCATCATTGAACGCATGCAGGGCGGAGAGTGGTATGACGCTGACGCGGTGGTCATTTCTGATTTTATTGCCCAGCGGCTGCCGGATGATGTGGTAAATAAAGTGAAGGAGCTACAGCGGGTGCATCAGCACCGTTTCCACGCCGTGGCGATGTCCGCCCACGGCAAACCCGGCATCATGCGCATCTTCGATCACATCTGGCGCTTTGACACCGGGCTGCGTAGCCGCCTGCTGAGGCGCTGGCGGCGGTAATTAATTAAAGAAGAGAACCCACGCTTTCGCGAACCTGCTGTGGCCACACGCCGCACTGAACCTGGCCGATGTGATCCAGCTGCAGTAACAGCATCGTCAGGCGAGACTGACCAATACCGCCGCCAATAGTCTGCGGCATTTCACCGCGCAGCAGCGCCTGGTGCCACTCCAGCTTGAGGCGATCTTCGTCGCCGGTCACCGCCAGCTGGCGCTTAAGCGCGTCGGCGTCCACGCGAATGCCCATTGAAGAGAGTTCGAAGGCATCTTCCAGCACCGGGTTCCAGACCAGAATATCGCCGTTCAGACCGGCAAGTTCGCCCTCGCCCACGGTGCTCCAGTCATCATAATCCGGCGCACGAACGTCGTGACGCTTACCGTCAGAAAGCTTGCCGCCGATCCCAATCAGGAACACGGCCCCTAGCTCTTTAGCGATGGCACGCTCGCGGCCTTTCGCATCAAGATCCGGGAAGCGGCTCAACAGCTCCTGGCTGTGTACAAAGTGGATTGTTTCCGGCAGGAACGGTGCCAGACCAAACGCTTTGCTGACTGCCGCTTCGGTGGCTTTGATCCCGGCGTAAATCGCTTCAACGGTCGCTTTCAGCGTGCCGAGATGACGCTCGCCGTCCCCCATCACCCGCTCCCAGTCCCACTGGTCGACGTAAACAGAATGAATGGCCGTCAGGCGGTCTTCATCGGGGCGAAGGGCTTTCATGTGCGTGTAAAGCCCTTCGCCCGCGCTGAAGTCGTGTTGTCCCAGGGTTTGACGCTTCCACTTCGCAAGGGAATGAACCACTTCGAACTGGGCGTCTGGCAGTGTTTTCACTTTCACCTGTACCGCTTTTTCGCATCCAGACAAGTTATCCTGCGTCCCGTCACCCACGCGGCTAAGAATCGGAGCCTGTACTTCAATAAGGCCAAGCTTTTCTTCCAGCTGGCGAGAAAAATGGGATTTTACGAAACTGATCTGGCGTTGTTTTGCGATGTAAGCGGTTTTCATTATTTTACTCCTGCGTCCTGTTGGTAATGATTAAGCAACAGAACCGGCGCTTAATTCAATAACTCAACAACAAAAAGCCGACTTCACTTTTGAATCGATAAAATATAACGCTAGAATAGAAAGAATCATCAATCTTCATAAGAAAAAGCTATGGAAAATTATCAGATCGACAATCTCGACCGCGGCATCCTGGAAGCGCTAATGGCCAATGCGCGCACCGCCTACGCCGAGCTGGCAAAACAGTTTGGCGTCAGCCCGGGCACGATTCACGTTCGCGTAGAGAAAATGAAGCAGGCGGGGATCATTACCGGTGCGCGCATTGACGTCAGCCCGAAGCAGCTGGGTTACGACGTGTGCTGCTTTATTGGCATCATTTTGAAAAGCGCGAAAGACTATCCCTCCGCGCTGGAAAAACTCAACGCGCTGGACGAAGTCACCGAGGCGTATTACACCACCGGGCACTACAGCATCTTTATAAAGGTCATGTGTCGATCCATTGATGCCCTTCAGCAGGTACTTATCAACAAGATCCAAACAATCGATGAAATTCAGTCCACCGAGACGCTGATCTCCCTGCAAAACCCGATCATGCGCACCATCCGCCCGTGATCGGGCAATTTCATTCCCACATTTTCCACAGGTAGATCCCAGCTCGCTCACAGCGTACAATGGCCCCCTCTTTCTATGAGCGAGCGATCAATGGCGGACATTACTCTTATCAGCGGCAGCACCCTGGGCGGTGCGGAATACGTAGCGGAACATCTGGCTGAGAAGCTGGAAGAAGCGGGCTTTTCCACGGAAACCCTGCACGGTCCGCTGCTTGACGATCTTCCGACTGATGGGGTCTGGCTGCTTATCACCTCTACTCATGGCGCTGGCGATCTTCCTGACAATCTTCAACCTTTATATGACGAGCTGCAGGAACAGCAGCCTGACCTGTCAAACGTTCGTTTTGGGGCGGTCGGGATCGGCAGCCGTGAATATGACACCTTCTGCGGTGCAATAGAGAAAGTTGAAGCCGCTGTTACCGCATGTGGGGCAAAACAGCTGGGTGAAACGCTGAAGATCAACATCCTCGATCATGATATTCCGGAAGATCCGGCCGAGATCTGGCTAGCAGATTGGAAAAATTTACTCAAACACGCTTAAAGATCGCGCAAACAGATGTGGATAACTCTGGTTAAAAGCTCGTATTAACCCGTAGTTATCCAACGAACAACGCAGAGTATGTTTTTGGCCTGTGTATAAAGTGACGTTTTGATCCCAGCTTATACGGGCCAGGATCACCGTTCACTCACAGCTAACGATCCTTTCTAACCACATGATCTTATTCGCGAGATCGGACTTATCCACAAAGGTTCGCGATCCTAATAAGAGATCACAATAGAACAGATCTCTAAATAAAAAGATCTTCTTTTTAATAGCCCAGGATCCCAATGCTTTCTCGAAAGACTAAAGTTGAGTAGAATCCACGGCCCGGGCTTCAATCCATTTTCACACCGCGTTATGCGAGGCAGACCACCATGTTTTATCAGGATCCTTTTGACGTCATCATCATTGGCGGGGGTCATGCAGGCACCGAGGCCGCAATGGCCGCGGCGCGTATGGGTCAACAGACCCTGCTTTTGACACACAATATCGACACGCTGGGACAAATGTCCTGTAATCCGGCGATTGGCGGCATTGGGAAAGGACACCTGGTAAAAGAAGTGGATGCACTTGGCGGCCTGATGGCGAAAGCGATCGATCGTGCAGGCATTCAGTTTAGGATACTAAACGCGAGCAAAGGTCCGGCTGTGCGTGCGACCCGCGCTCAGGCTGACCGCGTGCTTTACCGTCAGGCAGTACGCACCGCGCTGGAGAATCAGCCAAACCTGATGATCTTCCAGCAGGCGGTTGAAGATCTTATCGTTGAGAACGATCGCGTCGTCGGCGCCGTGACCCAAATGGGCCTCAAATTCCGCGCTAAAGCCGTCGTCTTGACCGTCGGGACCTTCCTGGACGGTAAAATCCATATCGGACTGGACAACTACAGCGGCGGCCGTGCTGGCGATCCGCCGTCCATTCCGCTTTCGCGTCGCCTGCGTGAACTGCCGCTGCGCGTGAGCCGTCTGAAAACCGGTACGCCTCCGCGTATTGACGCACGCACCATCGATTTCAGCGTGTTGGCACAGCAGCACGGCGATAATCCGATGCCGGTGTTCTCGTTCATGGGCAATGCGGCGCAGCATCCGCAGCAGGTGCCGTGCTACATCACGCATACCAACGAAAAAACCCATGACGTGATCCGCAATAACCTCGATCGCAGCCCAATGTACGCAGGCGTGATCGAAGGGATCGGCCCACGCTACTGCCCGTCGATCGAAGACAAGGTGATGCGCTTTGCCGATCGCAACCAGCACCAGATCTTCCTCGAACCGGAAGGACTGACCTCTAACGAAATTTACCCGAACGGGATCTCCACCAGCCTGCCGTTCGACGTGCAGATGCAGATTGTTCGCTCTATGCAGGGGATGGAGAATGCGAGAATCGTTCGCCCTGGCTACGCGATTGAGTACGATTTCTTCGATCCGCGCGACCTGAAGCCAACCCTGGAAAGCAAATTCATCCAGGGCCTGTTCTTCGCTGGCCAGATTAACGGCACCACAGGTTACGAAGAAGCGGCCGCACAAGGGCTGCTGGCCGGTTTGAACGCCGCACGCTTCTCTGCGGAGAAAGACGGCTGGGCGCCGGCGCGTTCCCAGGCCTATCTGGGCGTCCTTGTTGACGACCTCTGCACGCTCGGTACCAAAGAACCGTACCGTATGTTTACCTCCCGCGCGGAATATCGTCTGATGCTCCGTGAAGACAACGCAGACCTGCGCCTGACCGAAATGGGCCGCGAGCTGGGTCTGGTTGACGATGAACGCTGGGCGCGTTTCAACGAGAAGCTGGAGCGCATTGAGCAGGAACGTCAGCGTCTGAAAACAACGTGGGTCAATCCGCAGGCGGAAACCGCTGCCGAAGTGAACGCTCACTTGACCGCGCCGCTCTCGCGTGAAGCCAGCGGTGAAGACCTGCTGCGTCGCCCTGAAGTGACCTATGAAAACCTGGTCAAACTGACCGCATTTGCGCCAGGCCTCGAAGACGCGGAAGCCGCGGAGCAGGTCGAAATCCAGGTAAAATACGAAGGCTACATCGCGCGTCAGCAGGATGAGATCGAAAAACAGCAGCGAAACGAAAACACGCTGCTGCCGGAAATGCTGGACTACCGTCAGGTAACGGGGCTTTCCAACGAGGTGATCGCCAAGCTTAACGATCACAAGCCAGTGTCGATCGGCCAGGCTTCACGCATCTCAGGCGTTACGCCAGCTGCGATTTCTATCCTGCTGGTGTGGTTGAAAAAACAGGGCATGCTGCGCCGCAGCGCGTAATGCCCTGAACATTGCCCGGTGGCGCTGCGCTTACCGGGTCTACTAAATCCGTAGGGCGGGTAAGCACAGCGCTACCCGCCACCTAAGTTTTCCAACAGGTACTCACCGTGCTCAATAAACTCTCTCGTCTGCTGGATCAGGCAGGTATTTCGCTCACCGATCACCAGAAAACTCAGCTGGTGGGGTATGTCGACATGCTGAATAAATGGAACAAAGCGTACAACCTGACCTCCGTACGCGACCCCAACGAGATGCTGATTCGCCATATCCTCGACAGCATTGTCGTCGCACCGCATCTTAACGGTGAACGCTTTATTGACGTCGGTACGGGGCCCGGTCTGCCTGGCATTCCGCTGTCGATTGTCCGTCCGGAGAGTCATTTCACGCTGCTGGACAGTCTTGGCAAGCGCGTGCGTTTTCTGCGTCAGGTTCAGCATGAGCTGAAGCTTGAAAACATTACGCCGGTTCAGAGCAGGGTAGAGGACTTTCCGGCAGAGCCACCTTTTGACGGCGTGATCAGCCGTGCATTTGCCTCGCTAAACGACATGGTGAGCTGGTGTAAGCATCTGCCGGCTGAGAATGGGCGTTTTTATGCGCTGAAAGGCCAGATGCCTGGCGACGAAATTGAGCAACTACCGGAAGGCTATTCGGTCGAATCTATTGAAAAACTGAAGGTTCCTCAACTCGAGGGCGAGCGTCATTTGGTGATTATTAAGCCAAACAATATTTAAAAATTTAATAAAAAATGTGGAATTTGTGCTGTTCTCTTTGTGTTAAAAAGCAGCACAACTCGCGACGACGGGCTGAAGTTAATTTAACCTTGATGTTACCATGGCTTTTCTTATGGTTAACGTGATTCGATTTATTGCACACGGCTGATAGTCAACAATGAAAATATCAGTCTGCTAAATGTGATGAACAGTTATGAATCATTGATGTTAATTATTTATTAAGAATGTCAACGAAAGGTTTTTGTTGTATACAGGGCTGTTTTGAAAATAGTTACGATATTTTTTCTTTAATTTCATAAAGATGACGTTATGCGATTCAAGGCTTTGATAAACACATCCTTATCGTAAATGTATAATTTGTGATCTCGTGCACGCTTTGTCGTCAATGTTTCCGCGTGGTTTGCAGTTTTGCTCTATGGACGGCACTTTCATCAAAAGTTAAAAAATAGGGGCGGGGAAAAATATTTAAACATTTATTCACCTTTTCGCTACTTAATGTTTGAAATCACGGGTACGCACCGTATAATTTGTCCGCTTTTTGATGCTTGACTCTGAGCCTTAAAGGACGTTTTATACGACACGCGGCATACCTCGAAGGGAGCAGGAGTAAAAACGTGATGTCTGTGTCGCTCTTGAGTAGAAACGTTGCTCGTAAGCTTCTGTTCATTCAGTTTCTGGCCGTGATAGCAAGTGGACTGCTGTTTAGCCTCAAAGACCCCTTCTGGGGCATCTCCGCCGCGTGCGGGGGATTGGCGGTAGTTTTGCCAAACATGTTGTTTATGATTTTTGCCTGGCGTCATCAGGCGCATACACCCGCCAAAGGCCGCGTGGCCTGGTCCTTCGCTTTGGGCGAAGTGTGTAAGGTGTTGCTGACCTTTGCTTTGCTGGTGATGGCGCTGGCGGTTTTAAAAGTGGTATTCATGCCGCTGATAGCTACGTGGGTTTTGGTGCTGGTGGTACAAGTTCTGGCTCCAGCTGTAATCAATAACAAAGGGTAAAAGGCATCATGGCTTCAGAAAATATGACGCCGCAGGATTACATAGGTCACCATCTGAATAACCTTCAGCTGGACCTGCGTACATTCTCGCTGGTGGATCCACATAACCCCCCGGCCACCTTCTGGACGATCAACATCGACTCCATGTTCTTCTCGGTGGTTTTGGGTCTTCTGTTCCTGGCCATGTTCCGCGGTGTTGCTAAACGAGCGACCAGCGGTGTTCCAGGGAAATTCCAGACCTTCGTCGAAATGATCATCGGCTTCGTCCACGGTAGCGTCAAAGACATGTATCACGGTAAGAGCAAGCTGATTGCTCCGCTGGCGCTGACGGTCTTTGTCTGGGTCTTCCTGATGAACCTGATGGACCTTCTGCCTATCGATTTCCTGCCGTGGATTGGCGAACATGTCCTCGGTCTGCCAGCACTGCGCGTGGTTCCGTCCGCTGACGTGAACATCACCCTGTCGATGGCGCTGGGCGTATTTATCCTGATTCTTTTCTACAGCATCAAAATGAAAGGCGTAAGCGGCTTTGTGAAAGAGCTTACCTTGCAGCCGTTCAACCACTGGGCGTTTATTCCGGTCAACCTGATCCTGGAAGGCGTTAGCCTGCTGTCCAAACCTGTTTCACTGGGTCTGCGACTGTTCGGCAACATGTATGCGGGTGAGCTGATTTTCATTCTGATCGCGGGTCTTCTGCCGTGGTGGTCACAGTGGATTCTTAATGTGCCATGGGCCATTTTCCACATCCTGATCATTACGCTGCAAGCCTTTATCTTCATGGTTCTGACGATCGTCTATCTGTCGATGGCGTCTGAAGAGCACTGATTTTTTACCAACACTACTACGTTTTAATTGAAACAAACTGGAGACTGTCATGGAAAACCTGAATATGGATCTGCTGTACATGGCTGCCGCTGTGATGATGGGTCTGGCGGCTATCGGTGCTGCGATCGGTATCGGCATCCTCGGAGGTAAATTCCTGGAAGGCGCAGCGCGTCAACCGGATCTGATTCCTCTGCTGCGTACTCAGTTCTTTATCGTTATGGGTCTGGTGGATGCAATCCCAATGATCGCTGTAGGTCTGGGTCTGTACGTGATGTTTGCTGTCGCGTAGTAGTTGTTTTAAAACCCCAAGCCACAGAAATTTAAGAGGTATTGTGCTGTGAACATGAACGCAACAATCCTCGGCCAGGCCATCGCGTTTATTCTCTTTGTCTGGTTCTGCATGAAGTATGTATGGCCGCCTTTAATGGCTGCCATCGAAAAACGTCAGAAAGAAATTGCTGACGGTCTGGCTTCCGCAGAACGCGCTAAGAAAGATTTGGACCTTGCACAGGCCAACGCGACAGACCAGCTGAAAAAAGCGAAAGCTGAAGCTCAGGTAATCATTGAACAGGCTAACAAACGCCGTTCTCAGATCCTGGACGAAGCCAAAGCTGAAGCAGAACAGGAACGTACTAAGATCGTGACACAGGCTCAGGCTGAAATTGAAGCCGAGCGTAAACGTGCTCGTGAAGAACTGCGTAAGCAGGTTGCGATTCTGGCTGTTGCTGGCGCCGAGAAGATCATCGAACGTTCCGTGGATGAAGCTGCTAACAGCGACATCGTGGACAAACTTGTCGCTGAACTGTAAGGAGGGAGGGGCTGATGTCTGAATTTGTTACGGTAGCTCGCCCCTACGCCAAAGCAGCTTTTGACTTTGCTGTCGAACACCAAAGTGTCGATCGCTGGCAGGACATGCTGGCGTTTGCCGCTGAGGTGACGAAAAACGAACAAATGGCTGAGTTGCTTTCCGGTGCATTAGCGCCTGAAACCCTCGCCGCGTCGTTTATCGCCGTGTGCGGAGAGCAGCTGGATGCCAACGGCCAGAACCTGATTAAGGTGATGGCAGAGAATGGTCGTCTGCGCGTGCTCCCGGATGTTCTTGAGCAGTTTGAGCACTTACGTGCCCTTAGTGAAGCCACTGCAGAAGTCGAAGTGACCTCTGCGACTGAACTGAGTGATGAACAGCTTGCGAAAATTACCGCCGCGATGGAAAAACGTCTGTCACGCAAAGTTAAGCTGAATTGCAAAATCGATAAGTCTGTAATGGCAGGCGTAATCATCCGCTCGGGTGATATGGTCATTGATGGCAGCGTACGCGGCCGTCTTGAACGCCTTGCAGACGTCTTGCAGTCTTAAGGGGACTGGAGCATGCAACTGAATTCCACCGAAATCAGCGAACTGATCAAGCAGCGCATTGCTCAGTTCAGTGTTGTGAGTGAAGCTCACAACGAAGGTACTATTGTTTCTGTAAGTGACGGTGTTATCCGCATCCACGGCCTGGCCGATTGTATGCAGGGTGAGATGATTTCCCTGCCGGGTAACCGTTACGCTATCGCACTGAACCTGGAGCGCGACTCCGTAGGTGCTGTTGTGATGGGCCCATACGCTGACCTCGCCGAAGGCATGAAGGTTAAGTGTACTGGCCGTATTCTGGAAGTGCCGGTTGGCCGTGGCCTGCTGGGCCGCGTGGTTAACACCCTGGGTGCGCCAATCGACGGTAAAGGTCCGGTTGAGCACGATGGCTTCTCCCCAATCGAAGTTATCGCACCGGGCGTTATCGACCGTCAGTCCGTTGATCAGCCAGTACAGACTGGCTATAAGTCCGTTGATGCCATGATCCCAATCGGTCGTGGTCAGCGTGAACTGATCATCGGTGACCGTCAGACCGGTAAAACCGCGATGGCAATCGACGCCATCATCAACCAGCGTGACTCCGGCATCAAATGTGTGTACGTGGCTATCGGCCAGAAAGCGTCCACCATTTCTAACGTGGTTCGTAAACTGGAAGAGCACGGCGCGCTGTCTAACACCATCGTTGTTGTCGCGACCGCTTCTGAATCTGCTGCACTGCAATACCTGGCGCCATACGCCGGTTGCGCAATGGGCGAATACTTCCGTGACCGCGGTGAAGATGCGCTGATCGTATACGATGACCTGTCTAAACAGGCCGTTGCTTACCGTCAGGTTTCCCTGCTGCTCCGTCGTCCACCAGGACGTGAAGCATTCCCTGGCGACGTATTCTACCTCCACTCTCGTCTGCTGGAGCGTGCTTCCCGCGTTAACGCGGAATACGTCGAGAACTTCACCAAAGGTGAAGTGAAGGGTAAAACGGGCTCTCTGACCGCACTGCCGATCATTGAAACCCAGGCGGGTGACGTTTCTGCGTTCGTTCCGACCAACGTAATCTCCATTACCGATGGTCAGATCTTCCTGGAAACCAACCTGTTTAACTCCGGTATTCGTCCGGCGGTAAACCCGGGTATCTCCGTATCCCGTGTAGGTGGTGCTGCTCAGACCAAGATCATCAAGAAACTGTCCGGTGGTATTCGTACCGCGCTGGCACAGTATCGTGAACTGGCTGCGTTCTCTCAGTTCGCATCCGATCTGGACGAAGCAACCCGTAAACAGCTGAGCCACGGTCAGAAAGTGACCGAGCTGCTGAAGCAGAAACAGTACGCACCAATGTCTGTTGCTCAGCAGGGTCTGGTTCTGTTCGCGGCTGAACGCGGTTACCTCGAAGATGTGGAACTGGCGAAAATCGGTAGCTTCGAAGCCGCTCTGCTGGCTTACGTCGACCGTGATCACGCTCCGCTGATGCAAGAGATCAACCAGACCGGTGGCTATAACGATGAAATCGAAGGCAAGCTGAAAGCTATCCTCGATTCCTTCAAAGCAACCCAGTCCTGGTAATCGTCCGGCGGCTTGTCGTGAGACAAGCCGTCAGGCATTGAGGAGAAGCTCATGGCCGGCGCAAAAGAGATACGTAGTAAGATCGCAAGCGTCCAAAACACGCAGAAGATCACTAAAGCGATGGAGATGGTCGCCGCTTCCAAAATGCGTAAATCGCAGGATCGCATGGCGGCCAGCCGTCCTTATGCAGAAACCATGCGCAAAGTGATTGGTCACCTTGCAAACGGTAATCTGGAATATAAGCACCCTTACCTGGAAGAACGCGACGTTAAGCGCGTGGGCTACCTGGTGGTGTCGACCGACCGTGGTCTGTGTGGCGGCTTGAACATTAACCTGTTCAAAAAACTGCTGGCGGATATGAAAGGCTGGTCCGATAAAGGCGTTCAGTGCGATCTGGCACTGATTGGCTCTAAAGGCGTCTCTTTCTTTAACTCCGTTGGTGGCAACATTGTCGCTCAGGTGACCGGTATGGGTGATAACCCGTCCCTGTCCGAACTGATCGGCCCGGTTAAAGTGATGTTGCAGGCCTATGATGAAGGCCGTCTGGACAGACTGTACGTTGTCAGCAACAAATTTATTAACACCATGTCTCAGGTGCCTACGATCACTCAGATGCTGCCTTTACCGGCATCAGAAGATGACGAGTTGAAGCAGAAAGCCTGGGATTACCTGTATGAACCCGATCCGAAACCGCTGCTGGATACCCTGCTGCGTCGTTACGTTGAATCACAGGTTTATCAGGGCGTTGTAGAAAACCTGGCCAGCGAGCAGGCCGCACGAATGGTGGCGATGAAAGCCGCGACCGATAATGGCGGCAGCCTGATTAAAGAGCTGCAGTTGGTTTACAACAAAGCTCGTCAGGCCAGCATTACTCAGGAACTCACCGAGATCGTCTCGGGGGCCGCCGCGGTTTAACCAGGTTTACGAATTACGTAGAGGATTCAAGATGGCTACTGGAAAGATTGTCCAGGTAATCGGCGCCGTGGTGGACGTCGAGTTCCCTCAGGACGCCGTACCACGCGTGTACGACGCGCTTGAGGTACAGAATGGTAACGAGAGCCTGGTGCTGGAAGTTCAGCAGCAGCTCGGCGGCGGTATCGTGCGTACCATCGCGATGGGTTCTTCCGACGGTCTGCGTCGTGGTCTGGAAGTGAAAGACCTTGAGCACCCGATCGAAGTCCCGGTAGGTAAAGCAACGCTGGGTCGTATCATGAACGTATTGGGTCTGCCAATCGACATGAAAGGCGACATCGGTGAAGAAGAGCGTTGGGCTATCCACCGCGCGGCACCGTCCTACGAAGAGCTGTCCAGCTCTCAGGAACTGCTGGAAACCGGTATCAAAGTTATCGACCTGATGTGTCCGTTCGCGAAGGGCGGTAAAGTCGGTCTGTTCGGTGGTGCGGGTGTAGGTAAAACCGTAAACATGATGGAGCTGATCCGTAACATCGCGATCGAGCACTCCGGTTACTCCGTGTTTGCGGGCGTAGGTGAACGTACTCGTGAGGGTAACGACTTCTACCACGAAATGACCGACTCCAACGTTCTGGACAAAGTATCCCTGGTTTACGGCCAGATGAACGAGCCACCAGGAAACCGTCTGCGCGTAGCGCTGACCGGCCTGACCATGGCTGAGAAGTTCCGTGACGAAGGTCGTGACGTTCTGCTGTTCGTAGACAACATCTACCGTTACACCCTGGCCGGTACTGAAGTATCTGCACTGCTGGGTCGTATGCCATCAGCGGTAGGCTACCAGCCAACCCTGGCGGAAGAGATGGGTGTTCTGCAGGAACGTATCACCTCTACCAAAACCGGTTCTATTACCTCCGTTCAGGCGGTATACGTACCAGCGGATGACTTGACTGACCCATCCCCAGCCACCACCTTTGCGCACTTAGATGCAACCGTGGTACTGAGCCGTCAGATCGCGTCTCTGGGTATCTACCCGGCCGTTGACCCGCTGGACTCCACCAGCCGTCAGTTGGATCCACTGGTTGTGGGTCAGGAACACTACGACACCGCGCGTGGCGTACAGTCCCTGCTCCAGCGTTACCAGGAACTGAAAGACATCATCGCCATCCTGGGTATGGATGAGCTGTCTGAAGAAGACAAACTGGTGGTAGCACGCGCGCGTAAGATCCAGCGCTTCCTGTCCCAGCCGTTCTTCGTTGCGGAAGTATTCACCGGTTCTCCGGGTAAATACGTTTCCCTGAAAGACACCATCCGTGGCTTTAAGGGCATCATGGAAGGCGAATACGATCACCTGCCGGAGCAGGCGTTCTACATGGTTGGTTCCATCGACGAAGCCGTGGAAAAAGCCAAAAAACTTTAACGCCTTAATCGGAGGGTGATATGGCAATGACTTACCACCTGGACGTCGTCAGCGCAGAGCAACAAATGTTCTCTGGTCTGGTCGAGAAAATCCAGGTAACGGGTAGTGAAGGTGAACTGGGTATTTTCCCAGGGCACGCACCGCTGCTCACCGCCATTAAGCCTGGTATGATCCGCATCGTTAAACAGTTCGGTCACGAAGAGTTTATCTATCTGTCTGGCGGCATTCTTGAAGTGCAGCCTGGCAGTGTGACCGTTCTGGCCGATACCGCTATCCGTGGACAGGATCTCGACGAAGCGCGAGCCCTGGAATCGAAGCGTAAGGCTGAAGAGCACATTAGCAGCTCTCATGGTGACGTGGATTACGCTCAGGCGTCTGCGGAGCTGGCCAAAGCGATCGCGAAACTGCGCGTTATCGAGTTGACCAAAAAAGCGATGTAACACCGGCTTGAAAAGCACAAAAGCCAGTCTGGTTCCCAGGCTGGCTTTTTTTTTCATCCTTAATTCATGATGAAAAAGATGTAGAATTTTGAGCATCAAACGTTTTTACTTCTCACTTAAATTACAGTCAGGACGCGTATGTTGAACAATACGATGAGCGTGGTCATTCTTGCCGCAGGCAAAGGCACCCGCATGTATTCCGATCTTCCCAAGGTGCTTCACACGCTGGCAGGAAAGCCGATGGTGCAGCATGTTATTGATGCTGCAAATGAATTGGGCGCGCGTCAGGTCAACCTGGTGTACGGTCACGGTGGCGATTTGCTGAAAGCAACGCTGCGTGATGACAAGCTCAACTGGGTGCTTCAGGCAGAACAGCTGGGTACCGGCCATGCGATGCAGCAGGCGGCTCCGTTCTTCGCCGATGATGAAGACATTCTGATGCTCTACGGCGACGTCCCGCTGATCTCCGTTGAAACGCTGACTCGCCTGCGTGAAGCCAAGCCGCAGGGCGGCATTGGCTTGCTTACCGTCGTGCTGGACGATCCGAGCGGCTATGGCCGCATCACGCGTGAAAACGGCAACGTGACCGGTATTGTCGAACATAAAGATGCCACCGACGCGCAGCGCCAGATCCAGGAAATCAACACCGGCATCCTGATTGCCAACGGCGCAGACATGAAGCGCTGGCTGTCAAACCTCAACAATAATAATGCGCAGGGTGAATACTACATCACCGACATCATCGCGATGGCGTATCAGGAAGGCCGTGAAATTGCCGCCGTTCATCCGGCGCGCATCAGCGAAACGGAAGGCGTAAACAACCGCCTGCAGCTTTCCCGCCTCGAGCGTATTTATCAGTCCGAGCAGGCCGAAAAGCTGCTGCTGGCGGGCGTGATGTTGCGCGATCCGGCGCGTTTCGATCTGCGCGGTACGCTATCCCACGGGCGCGACGTTGAAATTGATACTAACGTTATCGTTGAAGGCAACGTCCAGCTCGGTAACCGCGTCAAAATTGGTACAGGTTGCGTGATCAAAAACAGCGTCATCGGTGACGACTGTGAAATCAGCCCGTACAGCGTGGTGGAAGATGCCCATCTGGAAGCGGCCTGCACTATTGGCCCGTTCGCCCGCCTGCGCCCGGGGGCTGAGCTGCTGGAAGGCGCTCACGTGGGTAACTTCGTTGAAATGAAGAAGGCACGTCTGGGTAAAGGCTCCAAGGCCGGTCATCTGACCTATCTGGGCGATGCGGAAATTGGCGATAACGTGAATATTGGTGCAGGTACAATTACCTGTAACTATGACGGTGCCAACAAGTTTAAAACGATCATTGGCGATGACGTGTTCGTCGGTTCCGACACGCAGCTGGTGGCGCCTGTTACCGTAGGTAACGGCGTGACTATTGCTGCCGGGACGACCGTGACGCGTGACGTGGCGGATAACGAGTTAGTGCTAAGCCGCGTGCCGCAGGTGCACAAGCAGGGCTGGAAACGCCCGGTGAAGAAGAAGTAACGGATTTACCCCTCACCCTAACCCTCTCCCCAAAGGGGAGAGGGGATTGTTCGGTGCGGTGTTTTTCTCCCTCGCCCCTTTGGGGAGAGGGCCGGGGTGAGGGGATAATATAATCCTCCCCCCACAAGCAGTACCCATAACAATAACCCCACTCTCTACAAGGCTCGGGGTGCCCGGAAAGGGCGTTACCCAAAGGATTTCGCGTTGTGGCAAGGCGGCAAGCGTATGAGTCCATGGGAGCTTACTTAAGTAAGTGACCGTGGCGAGTACGAGAAGCCAACGCAGCCGCAGCGTGAAAGACGTAGGGTAAATACAGGTCAGCGACAACGCAGGCATAATGCCTAAATTCGGAATCTAAAATATGTGTGGAATTGTTGGCGCAGTTGCGCAGCGTGATATTGCTGAAATCCTTCTCGAAGGTTTACGTCGTCTGGAATACCGTGGCTACGACTCGGCCGGCCTGGCCGTTGTCGATGCAGAAGGGCATATGACCCGCCTGCGCCGTCTCGGTAAAGTGCAAATGCTGGCTCAGGCCGCGGAAGAATACCCGCTGCACGGCGGCACCGGTATCGCGCACACCCGCTGGGCGACCCACGGCGAACCGTCTGAAGGTAACGCGCACCCGCATGTGTCTGAACACATCGTGGTGGTGCATAACGGCATTATTGAAAACCACGAACCGCTGCGCGAAGAACTCAAAGCGCGCGGCTATACCTTTGTCTCTGAAACCGACACCGAAGTGATTGCTCACCTGGTTCACTGGGAGCTGGCACAGGGCGGCACGCTGCGTGAAGCGGTGCTGCGCGCGATACCTCAGCTGCGCGGTGCGTACGGTACGGTGATCATGGATTCCCGTGACCCTTCTACCCTGCTGGCCGCGCGTTCCGGTAGCCCGATGGTTATCGGTCTGGGCATGGGCGAAAACTTTATCGCTTCTGACCAGCTGGCGCTGCTGCCGGTGACCCGTCGCTTTATCTTCCTCGAAGAGGGCGATATCGCGGAAGTGACGCGCCGCAGCGTGACCGTGTTCGATACCAAAGGCGAACAGGTGAAGCGTCAGGAGATCGAATCCAACCTGCAGTACGACGCGGGCGACAAAGGCGCTTACCGTCACTACATGCAGAAAGAGATCTACGAGCAGCCGAACGCTATTAAGAACACGCTGACCGGGCGCATCAGCCACGGCGAGGTGGACCTGAGCGAACTGGGCGCCAACGCCAACGAATTGCTCGGCAAAGTAGAGCATATTCAGATCGTCGCCTGCGGGACCTCATACAACTCCGGTATGGTCTCTCGCTACTGGTTTGAATCCCTGGCGGGCGTGCCGTGCGATGTGGAAATTGCGTCAGAGTTCCGCTACCGCAAATCCGCCGTACGCCGCAACAGCCTGATGATCACTTTATCTCAGTCTGGTGAAACGGCGGACACCCTGGCGGCGCTGCGCCTCTCTAAAGAGCTGGGCTACCTGGGCTCGCTGGCCATCTGTAACGTTCCTGGCTCGTCGCTGGTGCGTGAATCCGATCTGGCGCTGATGACCAAAGCAGGCACCGAAATCGGCGTGGCATCGACTAAGGCATTTACCACTCAGCTGACCGTTCTGCTGATGCTGGTGGCGAAACTGGCGCGCCTGAAAGGCCAGGACGCGTCCGTTGAGCATGACATTGTTCACGGCCTGCAGGCGCTGCCGAGCCGTATTGAGCAGATGCTGTCTCAGGACAAGCGCATTGAAGCGCTGGCGGAAGATTTCTCTGACAAACATCACGCCCTGTTCCTTGGCCGTGGCGATCAGTATCCGATTGCGCTGGAAGGCGCGCTGAAGCTGAAAGAGATCTCATATATTCACGCGGAAGCCTACGCGGCGGGCGAGCTGAAGCACGGCCCGCTGGCGCTGATCGACGCGGATATGCCGGTTATCGTTGTCGCACCTAACAACGAACTGCTGGAAAAGCTGAAGTCTAACATCGAAGAAGTCCGCGCCCGCGGCGGCGTGCTGTACGTCTTCGCTGATAAAGATGCCGGTTTTGCCAGCAGCGATAACATGCACATCATCGAGATGCCGCATGTAGAAGAGGTCATTGCGCCAATCTTCTACACCGTTCCGCTGCAGCTTCTGGCTTATCACGTCGCGCTGATTAAAGGCACCGACGTTGACCAGCCGCGTAACCTGGCGAAGTCCGTCACCGTAGAATAATCCCTCCAGGCTCCACCTTCGGGTGGAGCTTTTTTATGACAATCTGTCATTTTCAGCTATTTTTTCAGTGTCACATAAAGAAAATATTACTGAAAACATACTGTCATATCCTTCTTTAAGATAATGATAAATATATGATTTTTCACTTAACTTTAAGTGAAATTTCCGTTGTCATAAAACTGTCATATTTCGTACATTTATCTGTCACCTGTTTGTCCTATTTTGCTCATCGTAGCCACTTAAACAACGATTTACGAAAATCCTGCAGGAGACATTATGAAAGTTATGCGTACCACTGTCGCAACTGTTGTCGCCGCGACCTTATCGATGAGCGCTTTCTCTGCGTTTGCAGCAGCAAGCCTGACGGGCGCGGGTGCAACCTTCCCTGCGCCGGTGTATGCCAAATGGGCAGATACCTATCAGAAAGAAACCGGTAACAAGGTTAACTATCAGGGTATTGGCTCCTCCGGTGGCGTAAAACAAATTACCGCTAACACCGTTGATTTCGGCGCTTCAGACGCTCCGCTGTCTGATGAGAAACTGAATCAGGAAGGCCTGTTCCAGTTCCCGACCGTGATCGGCGGCGTTGTGCTGGCCGTTAACATCCCTGGCCTGAAATCAGGCGAGCTGGTGCTGGACGGCAAAACCCTGGGCGACATCTACCTGGGCAAAATCAAAAAGTGGGATGACGAAGCCATCACCAGGCTGAACCCCGGCGTTAAGCTGCCTTCGCAGAACATCGCCGTGGTTCGCCGCGCTGACGGTTCCGGCACCTCCTTCGTCTTCACCAGCTACCTGGCGAAAGTGAACGACGAGTGGAAATCTAAAGTCGGCTCTGGCTCTACCGTTAACTGGCCAACCGGCCTGGGCGGTAAGGGTAACGACGGTATCGCCGCGTTCGTCCAGCGTCTGCCGGGCTCTATCGGTTACGTAGAGTACGCCTACGCTAAGCAGAACAACCTGGCCTATACCAAACTGGTTTCCGCTGACGGCAAACCGGTTAGCCCGACCGAAGAGAATTTCGCTAACGCTGCGAAAGGCGCTGACTGGAGCAAATCCTTCGCTCAGGACCTGACCAACCAGAAGGGCGACGACGCGTGGCCAATCACCTCTACCACCTTCATCTTGGTCCACAAAGAGCAGAAGAAGCCTGAGCAGGGCGCCGAAGTGCTGAAGTTCTTCGACTGGGCGTACAAAAACGGCGGCAAGCAGGCTAACGACCTGGACTACGCTAGCCTGCCAGACAACGTGGTTGAGCAGATTCGTGCTGCATGGAAAACCAACGTGAAAGACAGCAGCGGTAAAGCGCTGTACTAACAGGATATTTTTGACGAAGATGGCGGGTAGCGCTCGCGCTTACCCGCCCTACGGCTCCGGCTGTAGGCCCGGTATGCGCGAGCGCCATCGGGCATATTCGTAAGACGTCACATAAAGAAGAGTAATTTATGGCTGCAACCAAGCCTGCATTTAACCCTCCGGGTAAAAAAGGTGACATGATTTTCAGCGCGCTGGTCAAACTGGCTGCGCTGATTGTGCTATTGCTGCTGGGCGGCATTATCGTGTCTCTGATTTTCTCCTCCTGGCCGAGCATTCAGAAATTCGGTTTCGCCTTCCTGTGGACCAAAGAGTGGGATGCGCCGAACGATATCTACGGTGCGCTGGTGCCGATTTACGGCACGCTGGTGACTTCGTTCATCGCCCTGCTGATTGCGGTTCCGGTGAGCTTCGGCATTGCCCTGTTCCTGACGGAGCTGGCGCCTGGCTGGCTGAGACGCCCGCTGGGCATCGCCATTGAGCTGCTGGCCGCGATCCCCAGTATCGTGTACGGCATGTGGGGCCTGTTTATCTTTGCGCCACTGTTCGCGACCTACTTCCAGGAGCCGGTCGGTAACGTTCTCTCCGCGATTCCGTTTGTCGGCGCCCTGTTCTCTGGCCCGGCGTTCGGTATCGGCATTCTGGCCGCGGGCGTGATCCTCGCCATCATGATTATTCCGTACATTGCGGCGGTCATGCGCGACGTCTTCGAACAAACCCCGGTGATGATGAAAGAGTCGGCCTACGGCATTGGCTGCACCACCTGGGAAGTCATCTGGCGCATCGTGCTTCCGTTTACCAAAAATGGAGTCATCGGCGGCATTATGCTGGGCTTAGGCCGCGCGCTGGGTGAAACCATGGCGGTGACCTTTATCATCGGTAATACCTACCAGCTGGACAGCGTTTCGCTGTACATGCCGGGTAACAGCATAACCTCCGCGCTGGCGAATGAATTTGCCGAAGCCGAGTCCGGGCTGCACGTAGCGGCGCTGATGGAGCTGGGCCTGATCCTGTTTGTGATTACCTTCATCGTACTGGCGATTTCCAAGCTGATGATTATGCGTCTGGCTAAAAACGAGGGGGCGCGCTAATGGCAACTCTCGAAATGCAAAACACCGCGGAGCTGGCGGAATCCCGCCGCAAAATGCAGGCGAAGCGCCGCTTCAAAAACCGCATCGCGCTGACGCTCTCCATGGCGACGATGGCGTTCGGCCTGTTCTGGCTAATCTGGATTTTAATGTCCACGATTACCCGCGGCATCGACGGCATGTCTCTGGCGCTGTTCACCGAAATGACGCCGCCGCCAAACACGGCGGGCGGTGGTCTGGCGAATGCCCTGGCGGGCAGCGGCCTGCTGATCCTGTGGGCGACGGTTTTCGGTACGCCGCTGGGCATCATGGCCGGGATTTACCTCGCCGAGTACGGACGCAAATCCTGGCTGGCGGAAGTGATTCGCTTCATCAACGACATTCTGTTGTCCGCGCCGTCTATCGTCGTCGGCCTGTTCGTTTACACCGTGGTGGTGGCGCAGATGGAACACTTCTCCGGCTGGGCGGGCGTGATTGCGCTGGCGCTGCTGCAGGTGCCCATCGTCATACGAACCACCGAGAACATGCTGAAGCTGGTGCCGGACAGCCTGCGCGAAGCGGCTTACGCGCTGGGGACGCCGAAGTGGAAGATGATCTCCGCGATTACGCTGAAAGCGTCTATCTCCGGGATCATGACCGGCATCCTGCTGGCGGTTGCGCGTATCGCCGGTGAAACGGCTCCGCTGCTGTTTACCTCCCTCTCCAACCAGTTCTGGAGTACGGACATGATGCAGCCGATCGCCAACCTGCCGGTGACGATCTTTAAATTTGCGATGAGCCCATTCGCGGAATGGCAGCAGCTGGCGTGGGCCGGGGTGCTGATCATTACCCTTTGCGTACTGTTACTGAACATTCTGGCGCGCGTCATTTTCGCGAAGAAGAAACACGGTTAAATTTTTACGGCGCGGCACTTCGCGGCGCCGAATGAGGAAATGAGTCAATGAGTATGGTTGATACTGCCCCGGGTAAGATTCAGGTTCGTGATTTGAACTTCTACTACGGCAAATTCCATGCCCTGAAGAATATCAATCTGGATATCGCGAAGAACCAGGTTACGGCATTCATCGGTCCGTCAGGCTGTGGTAAATCCACCCTGCTGCGTACCTTTAACAAAATGTATTCGCTTTATCCGGAGCAGCGCGCCGAAGGTGAAATTATCCTCGACGGCGAAAACATTCTGACCCAGGCTCAGGATATTGCCCTCCTGCGCGCAAAAGTGGGCATGGTATTCCAGAAGCCGACGCCGTTCCCGATGTCGATTTATGACAACATCGCGTTTGGCGTGCGCCTGTTCGAAAAGCTTTCCCGCGCGGATATGGACGAGCGCGTGCAGTGGGCATTGACCAAGGCCGCACTCTGGAACGAAACCAAAGATAAATTGCACCAGAGCGGGTACTCTCTCTCCGGTGGCCAGCAGCAGCGTCTGTGCATTGCGCGCGGTATCGCCATTCGCCCGGAAGTGCTGCTGCTGGACGAGCCGTGTTCCGCGCTTGACCCGATCTCAACGGGCCGCATTGAAGAGCTGATCACCGAGCTGAAGCAGGACTACACCGTGGTGATCGTGACCCACAACATGCAGCAGGCTGCGCGTTGCTCCGACCACACGGCGTTTATGTACCTGGGTGAGTTGATTGAGTTCAGTAACACGGACGATCTGTTCACTAAGCCTGCGAAGAAACAAACCGAAGATTACATTACTGGCCGCTACGGTTGATTTGGAGTGAATCATGGACAACCTCAATCTTAACAAACACATTTCAGGCCAGTTCAACGCAGAGCTGGAAAGCATTCGTACCCAGGTGATGACCATGGGCGGCATGGTCGAGCAGCAGCTTTCTGATGCGATTACGGCGATGCACAACCAGGACAGCGAGCTGGCGAAGCGCGTCATTGAAGGCGACAAAAACGTCAACATGATGGAAGTCGCCATCGACGAAGCGTGCGTGCGCATTATCGCCAAGCGTCAGCCCACGGCGAGCGACCTGCGTCTGGTGATGGCGATCATCAAAACCATCGCCGAGCTGGAGCGCATCGGTGACGTTGCGGATAAAATCTGCCGCACCGCGCTGGAGAAATTCTCCCAGCAGCACCAGCCGCTGCTGGTGAGCCTGGAGTCGCTGGGCCGCCACACCGTGCAGATGCTGCACGACGTGCTGGACGCGTTTGCGCGTATGGATTTGGACGAAGCGGTGCGTATCTACCGTGAAGACAAGAAAGTCGACCAGGAGTATGAAGGCATCGTGCGTCAGCTGATGACCTACATGATGGAAGACTCCCGTACCATTCCAAGCGTGCTGACCGCCCTGTTCTGCGCGCGCTCCATCGAGCGTATCGGCGACCGCTGCCAGAACATTTGCGAATACATCTTCTACTTCGTGAAGGGGCAGGATTTCCGTCACGTCGGCGGCGACGAGCTGGACAAGCTGCTGGCGGGGAAAGATCCGAAAGAGTGATTTTACCCTCACCCTAACCCTCTCCCTAAGGGAGAGGGGACACGTTGGTTTTCTCCCTCTCCTTTTGGGAGAGGGCCGGGGTGAGGGGAAAAATTAACGCGTAATATCCCACCCGCGAGCCTTCCACAGCGCCGGCAGCTGCGCCAGATCGGTAAAGGTCGTCACTTTTGGATGATCGATCGGCTTGTTGTGCGGATCGGCGCAGAAGTAAAACACCTCCATACCCGCATCAATTCCCGACTGCGCGCCCGCGGAAGAATCGTCCACCAGAATGCAGTTCTCTACGTTGACGTTCATCGCTTTCGCCGCGTGGAACATCAGCGCCGGATCAGGCTTCCAGCGCTGGATATCGTAGCCGCTGAACAGCTTGTCCGGGAAATGGTGCAGCATCTCCAGCTTGCCCAGCGAATGCTGCATTTTGCTGACCGGACCGTTAGAAACCACGCAGATCGGCACCGTCATCGCATCCAGCAGCGCGTTCGCACCGGCAATCACCTCCAGCTCGGAGTCGAACAGGCGTGCTACCTCGGCGCGGTACACCGGTTCCAGATCCGCTTTCGCCAGATCCACGCCGTGCTCTTCGTTAATGATGTCGATGATCTCGTAGAGCTTCACGCCCTTAAAGCGTTTGAACACCTCCTCGAGATCGAGCGTAATGCCAAATTCCTGAAACATAGCGACATACGCGCGGGAACAAATGACCTCACTGTCGACCAGCGTACCGTCGCAGTCGAAAAATACCGCTTCAATTCCGGACATGCCTTTCCCTTTTAACAAGTTTAACGTTTACGTACTGCTGTTTTACGAGACGCAATCGTTGCCGTATAAGCAAAATCAATGAAAAAAAGTATCCCGTAACTGCCCTTATTGTCGCATTTTGGTATAGGATAGCGACGAATTTTCCCTCCTTGTTCGGAAATTGATGATGAGTCAACAACACACTACCCAGACGTCTTGTCAGGGTTTGCTTGAGCGCGTGTTTAAGCTGCGCGAGCACGGCACAACGGCACGCACCGAAGTGATCGCCGGTTTTACTACCTTCCTGACGATGGTCTATATCGTTTTTGTTAACCCACAGATTCTGGGCGTGGCCGGTATGGACACCAGCGCCGTCTTCGTGACCACCTGCCTGATCGCCGCGCTGGGCAGCATTTTGATGGGCGTGTTTGCTAACCTGCCGGTCGCACTGGCTCCGGCAATGGGCTTAAACGCGTTCTTCGCCTTCGTGGTGGTTCAGGCCATGGGCCTGCCGTGGCAGGTGGGCATGGGCGCGATCTTCTGGGGCGCCATTGGCCTGCTGCTGCTGACCATTTTCCGCGTGCGCTACTGGATGATTGCCAATATCCCCGTCAGCCTGCGCGTGGGCATCACCAGCGGTATTGGGCTGTTCATCGGCATGATGGGCCTGAAGAATGCGGGCGTCATCGTTGCGAACCCGGAAACGCTGGTAAGCATCGGCAACCTGGCCTCCCACGGCGTGCTGCTGGGCGTGCTGGGCTTCTTTATCATCGCCATTCTGGCGTCGCGTAACATTCACGCCGCGGTGCTGGTCTCGATAATTGTGACCACGCTGCTGGGCTGGATGCTGGGCGACGTTCACTATAGCGGCATCGTCTCCGCGCCGCCGAGCGTCACTACCGTTATTGGTCACGTCGACCTGGCAGGATCGCTGAACCTCGGCCTGGCGGGCGTAATTTTCTCCTTCATGCTGGTTAACCTGTTTGACTCTTCCGGCACGCTGATCGGCGTCACCGACAAAGCGGGCCTGGCTGACGAGAAAGGCAAGTTCCCGCGCATGAAGCAGGCGCTGTTTGTGGATAGCGTCTCGTCCGTGGCCGGTTCGTTCATCGGCACGTCTTCTGTTACCGCTTACATTGAATCCTCTTCCGGCGTGTCCGTGGGCGGTCGTACCGGGCTGACGGCGGTAGTGGTTGGCCTGCTGTTCCTGCTGGTGATCTTCCTTTCTCCGCTGGCAGGAATGGTGCCACCGTATGCGGCAGCCGGTGCGCTGATTTACGTCGGCGTGCTGATGACCTCAAGCCTGGCGCGCGTGAAGTGGGAAGATTTAACCGAAGCGGTACCGGCGTTTATTACCGCCGTCATGATGCCGTTTAGCTTCTCGATTACCGAAGGTATCGCACTGGGCTTCATCTCCTACTGCGTGATGAAGATCGGTACCGGCCGCTTCCGCGAGCTCAGCCCGTGCGTGATCGTGGTGGCGTTGCTGTTCGTGCTGAAGATTGTGTTTATCGACGCCAAATAAACAGGTTTGTTCCCTCTCCCTGTGGGAGAGGGTTAGGGTGAGGGCAACGGGCCGCTCCGGCTTATGCCTTCACCCGCTTAATATAATCCCCGAACGCCGTCAGCTGTCCGCTCAGATGGTCGCGCGTGCTCTGATCTACCACTTCACCCGTCTGCGGGTCGACTTTATTCTGAATCACGCCGCCCATAAATTCCGGCTTGTTCATGACCATTGCATCCAGGAATACCAGAATCTGGCGCAGGTGATACTGGCAGCGTGCGCCGCCAATGGCGCCCATTGAGCTGGTCTGAATCAAGACCGGTTTTCCGGAAAGCGGCTGTTCCGGCAAACGGGACAACCAGTCAATCGCGTTCTTCAGGCCACCGGGAACCGAGTAGTTGTATTCAGGTGTAACGATGACCACGCCGTCCGCCTGGCGGATCTGTTCTGCAATTGCTTCCACGCTCTGCGGGAAGCCCTCTTCCTGCTGCACGTCGGCATCATAGAGCGGGATATCGCCAATGGAAGGCAGTGCGACAATCTCCATTCCCGCGGGGGCCAGCTGCGGCAGCGTGCGAGCGACCATTCCATTAAATGAACCTTTGCGCAGGCTCCCCAGTAACGTAACAACTTTCAACGTATCAGACATGATTACTCCTGTTTCATCATGGTGATCCGGAATGGATCAGCTAAGGGTAAATGCTTTTTCTGCGGGTAAACTGGTCAGCCGCATAAGGCGTGCGGCGGGCTCGTTGGCGCGCTCGGGCACCTCCGGAAGACTACGCCATCCGCGGGTGCTGTCAAACTCCCAGATTTTCAGCCGCTCAATGGCGGGCGTGACGGCAATCGACCAAATTAGCACATCCTCTGCGTCGCTGAGCGCTTCGATGCGCGACGCTTTTGTTGCGCGCAGCCGTCCCGAGCCGGGGAGAAGCTGCAGCAGGCTGGCGTCGTCTGATGCGCAGCCGCAAAGCTTGCGAATGCTCTGGCGCAGCGTGATGAGCTGAGCCTTAGCCTCAGCGGGATCGTTTTGATTGCGTATCCACAGCTTTTCATTACTGGAAAGCGGGTAATCTTCATGCGGATTAAGGACGTGGAAACCGCGCGTGGCGCGCTGAAGCTCGAGATCCAGCCCGCAGTCACCTTCGGTGGTCAGAGCAATGCCCACAATATTGCCCGCGTAGGCGATGGAAAAACGAGGGAGTTCGGGGTTGGCAAAGACCGGCCGGCCTTCGGGTTGCGTAATCATATCCGGCAGCTCGCCGGTGCCGTACAGCATAAACATCAGTTCGGCGAGAAGTGCTCTGGAAGCTAAAAAACGCGTCCTGCGATGTTCGGGGAGATTACGTGCCTCATCGTGGCAGGCAGAAGACATTCTGGGCGACACGAGCCGTCCCTCTTTCAGCGTTCCACGTGCAAAATGCGTAGCCATTTTTCGCTCCTTGATAATGGACCCGATAGGTTAAACGGTTACATGATTATCGCTTAACTCAGCTACAGTTTTAATCGGTAATTGAAAGTAAAAATAGCCTGAAAGCCGAACTTTACATTTTCTTGTCCAAAAAAAGGGATCGCTAACGCAGCGGCGCGCCGTAAAGGGCCTTAATGGTTTCTCGTAACCAGAGTATTTTGGGGTTGTGGCTGTTTCGCTTGTGCCAGATGAGCGTGAAGGGAACGGTCAGCTTTTCTGCCTGCGCTTCATCAATCGGAATGGGCAAGGTGACCAGCTTTCGCTGGTGGAGCTGATTGTAGTGATGGCAGTAATGCGGCGCCGTGGCAATGTAATGGTGGCCGGGCTGAGCCGCCATGAACATCGACTGCTCAAAGCCGGGCAGGCTCATGGCGATGTTACGCTCGCGGCCCATTTCTCTTAACACCTCATCCAGCGCCCAGGTATCGCTACGCTCCCAGAAAATGCTGATGTGCGGGTAGCGCAGGAACGTCTCCAGGTTCCACTCTTCCTGTAGCGCAGGGTGATCCTCGCGAACGTAAACGCACGGCCGGTCGCTGAACAGAATTTCGTAGTCGATAAACCACGGCATCAGCTTGAGCAGCTCGCGCGAGCGCGGATGCGTTTCCCGTCCGGTAAAACCAAGGTCCACTTCCCCGCGCGTGATGGCGTCCAGCGAGTCGTAATCCCAGTGGCGCATCTTCACCGTTGCCTGTGGGTAGCGCTGGTTCACCTGCTCCAGCAGCGCGTTAAGGCGGATCAGCATCAGCGGGGTTTCCGCCGCCAGCTCGAATTTTAGATTGCCCGGGGAATCATGGTGAAATTTATCGAGGATCTGATTGCCTATCTGCATCCAGTCGGCCAGATCCTGCTCCAGGCTAACCGTCAGGGGCGTGGGCAGCAGCCCCAGCGGCGTTTTCACAAACAGCGGGTCTTCGAACCAGTCGCGCAGCTTCGCCAGTGATTTGCTGACCGCGGACGGCGTCACGTTCATCCGCTTTGCGGCTTTGGTGACGCTACGCTCCTGCAGCAAAAGCTGCAGGCACAGTAACAGGTTAAGATCGAGGCTGCTGATGGGCTTCTTCATAATGCGCTGCGGGCTGGATGACCATAAGTAAGAGAATGCAGAGCATGCTACAGCCAATCAGAATCCCGATCAGCATATTCAGCGCGTTGAGTCCGATAACGGCTGCCAGCCATATCCATAGCGATGACCCGCAGACCTGTGCGATGCCCAGCACCGAGCTGGCGACCCCCGCGCGCAGCGAGAACGGGCCGAGCGCCTGGCTCATCGCCACGCCAAACCCGACGGAGAAGCCAGCGCATATCAGCGTAATGCCCACCAGCATCACCGCGTGCGAGCTGGCGGTTGCCAGAATCACGCCCGCCGTCAGGAATAAAACCTGCGAGGCCAGCATGAGCGTGCGCTGACGGAAGACGTTCAGCGCAAACGGCGTTGAGAAAGAGACGGCCATGCTAACCAGTGCGGTTAACGCCATCACCGTCGAATATTCCCCGCGATCGAAGCCCATGGTTTCCATCATTAACACAGGGGAAACGTTTACATAGGTCAGGATCACCGCCACGCTCAGGGTGGTGACCGCCAGGCGGCTCAGGAAGAATCGGTTAAGAAGCTTTTCGGCAGGATGAATTGATGACGTGTGTCCCGCGTTTTGCGCGCCGGGGTGAGTCTCCTTCAATACCGCGATCGACAGAAGAAACACCAACATGCCCATGCTCGCCATCGTCCAGAACAGGCTCTGCCAGGGGAGTTTCAGCATAATCAGATATCCCACAACCGGGGCCAGCACCGGAATGATGCAGGTAATGCCGTTCAGCATGGAGAGCACCTTCGCGCGCCGCTGGGCGCTAAGGGTGTCGCGCAGAATCGCAAACGCCACCACGTAGCAGCCGCCGGCGCCAATGCCCTGGATAAAACGACCCGCAAGAAACGTCGTGCTGCCGTGCGCCAGCGAGCAAAGCACCGAGGCGAGGGCAAAAATGACCGCGCCCGTTATTGCGACGGGCTGACGACCGGCCTTATCGGCAATTTTCCCGGCAAAGACCATCGACGACGCCATCCCCGCGAGGTAGGCCGAAAATGCGATGTGCAGCTGCGCTTCGCTGGCCCCGAGATCCTGGGCGATGTGCGGTAATCCCACCAGATACATATCGATGCCTGACGGATAAAGCAGAACTAATGCGAAACTACAAAACAGAAAACGCGCCATAAACCCCCCATAGATGCAGGCATGCAGAATAGGGGGATGAAGTGGATTAGGCGAGTTGCCATTTGGACAATAGTGATTTCCTGGGAGGAAAGAGGCTGGTTGGCGGCATTTAATGGGATCAAGTTAAAGCAAAACGGGGCGAATTGGTATTACGGTTTAAAAGCTTTCCATATTATCTTTGATTTCTGAGATAATATTTTTGTTTCGCAATCGCCTTTCCCTGTCAGCCTGGATGAAAACAGTGTTAATATTTTCACCAAAATGCTAAAGCTTTGAGATATTTTTCCGAAAATAAACTCATACCCTTTATTATTACATATAGCTAAGAGTTAAGGATTTTAAAATGGAAGAAACTGAATTTTATAGAAATGGTAATGTAAGTATCACTAATGCTAGATTTATTGTTGATTCAACAACCTATGCGATGAATGGTGTCACTTCAGTGAAACGTGGCCAAACAGATCCCTCTAAAGTTGGCCCTGTTGTTATGGCGCTTATTGGATTCGTGATGGTGTTTTTAGTCACCGGTTTTTTGGCCAAAGCGATCGGTGTAGTTATGGTTATTGCAGCCATTGCATGGTTTAAAGCAATCAAGCCAGAATATATTGTATATTTAAATAGTTCTTCTGGTGAATCACAAGCACTCTCCAGTACAGATAAACAGTATATTGATGATGTTATTAACTCCTTAAACAACGCCATTATTCATCGAGGGTAATATATCAGCTGGTGACAATCAGAGTTTCAGCGCTTTCACCCGTCGCCAGCATTTTAAGAGTTGTTTGAATTAGCTACAGTACAGAAGCTGGGAAATCAAGCTAACCCATTAATACATTTAAGATAATCGGTCTTAAAACACGGCCCTGGGCGCATTTAAGGATACAAAAGCGGTATCTTTGCTGACCCAGATGACAACACTACCCCCAGACTCTCGCCATTCCTTCGCTTTCCGGCCGGACTAACTCAAAACCGAACTTCGCATAGAGTTCCGGTACGTCAGCCACCAGAGAGACATAAGCGCCTTTATAAGCGTTGCTATCCAGCCATCGAATAATGTTTTCCATAATGATTCGGCCAAGTCCACGCCCCTGATGGGCGGGGTCGACGGCGATATCGACTATCTCGAAGTTTAATGCACCATCGCCAACGATACGCCCTATGCCGACAGGCACTCCTTGCCAGAGAATGTGTACGCCATAACAGCTTCGCGGCAGACCCACCCTGGCAGCCTCAAGCGGTCGTGCTGATAACCCCGATATACTTCGTAAACGGCAAAAATCTTCGGCAGAGGGAACGGACTCAACAACGGTGTGTTCGGTAGTCATGACTATCACCAATAACAAATAATTAACTTTTAGCAGCCTGATGTTGTGATAGCAATGCCCGAAACGATACGGATATCGGTAGGAAAATAATCCGTTAAAAATAAAAACCCGCATTAACAGGCAGTTAATGCGGGTTAGTGGTCGTTCACGGACGAGGATGGACTAAAACTTATTTGCCAATACAGAAGCTCGAGAAAATCCTTCCCAGCAGATCGTCCGACGTAAATTCGCCGGTGATCTCGCTCAGGTTCTGCTGCGCCAGCCGTAGCTCTTCCGCCAGCAGCTCACCCGCCCACGCGCCGATCAGCTGCGCTTTACCCTGAACGAGGTGGTTCGCCGCCTCTTCCAGCGCCTGCAGGTGACGGCGGCGCGCCAGGAAGCCGCCTTCCATGCTGGTGTCAAAGCCCATGCTCTGCTTGAGATGGTTGCGCAGGTCGTCCACGCCTTCGCCCGTGCGGGCCGACAGGCGAATCAGTGAGTGACCATTTACATCGCTGATGCCGAGGGTTTCGCCAGTGACGTCCGCCTTGTTGCGCACCACGGTGATCGGTAACTTGGCCGGCAGGCGGGCGATAAAGTCTGGCCAGATCTCAGCCGGGTCAACGGCGTCGGTCGTGGTGCCATCCACCATAAACAGCACGCGGTCGGCCTGCTCGATCTCCTGCCAGGCGCGTTCGATACCGATGCGCTCAACTTCGTCGCTGGCATCGCGCAGCCCTGCCGTATCAATAATGTGCAGCGGCATGCCGTCGATGTGAATGTGCTCGCGCAGCACGTCGCGCGTGGTGCCGGCGATATCGGTGACGATCGCCGCTTCACGGCCCGCGAGGGCGTTCAGCAGGCTTGATTTCCCGGCGTTGGGGCGTCCGGCGATAACGACCTTCATCCCTTCTCGCAGCAGGCTGCCCTGGCGCGCTTCGGCGCGCACGGCGTCGAGATCGGCCATGACGCTATTAAGCTGGGCTTCGATTTTGCCGTCAGAGAGGAAGTCGATCTCTTCGTCGGGGAAGTCGATGGCCGCTTCGACGTAGATGCGCAGGTGAGTCAGTGCTTCGACAAGATGATTCACGCGCGCGGAAAATGCGCCCTGGAGAGAGTTCAGCGCCGAGCGCGCCGCCTGCTCGGAGCTGGCGTCGATCAGGTCGGCAATCGCCTCGGCCTGCGCCAGATCGAGCTTGTCGTTGAGGAAGGCACGCTCGGAGAACTCACCCGGCTTCGCAATGCGCAGGCCCGGCAGGGTCAGAATGCGTTTTAACAGCAGGTCGAGGATCACCGGTCCGCCGTGGCCCTGCAGCTCCAGCACGTCTTCACCGGTAAAGGAGTTCGGGCCGGGGAACCACAGCGCAATGCCCTGGTCCAGCGGCGTGCCGTCGCTGTCTTTAAACGGCAGATAATCCGCGTAGCGCGGCTTTGGCAGTTTACCCAGCACCGCTTCGGCCACCTCGCGCGCCTTCAGGCCGGAGATGCGCAGAATGCCTACACCACCGCGTCCCGGTGGGGTTGCCTGGGCGACGATAGTGTCGTTATGGCTCATGGTTGGTCTCTTTGTAAATGTGAAAAAGGCGGTCTAATGACCGCCTTCTCTGGCATAACTCTACCGTGAATACTCGAAATAATTCAAGTTGCAGGAAGGCGGCAAGTTTGTGCGCCCCAGGAGCTTACTGAAGTAAGTGACTGGGGCAATCAAACGCAGCCAACGCGCCTGCGGCTTGAAAAATGAAGAGTATCAGGACTTTTTCTTTTCGCGGCTATGCAGGCCACGCTTCTCCAGACCACGGTAAATCAGCTGCTGCTGGATGATGGTCACCAGGTTGCTGACGATATAGTACAGCACCAGACCTGACGGGAACCACAGGAAGAACACGGTGAAGATGACCGGCATAAAGGTCATGATCTTCTGCTGCATCGGGTCGGTCACGGTGGTCGGCGACATCTTCTGGATGAAGAACATCGTCACGCCCATCAGGATCGGCAGGATGTAGTACGGGTCCTGTGCGGACAGGTCATGGATCCACAGGGCGAACGGCGCATGGCGCAGCTCAACGGAGCCCATCAGCATGTAGTACAGCGCAAGGAAGATTGGCATCTGAATCAGCAGCGGGAAGCAGCCACCCAGCGGGTTCACTTTCTCTGCTTTATACAGGGCCATCATTTCCTGGCTCTGACGCTGTTTGTCATCGCCCAGACGCTCACGCATCGCCTGAATCTTAGGCTGCAGCATGCGCATCTTCGCCATGGAGGTGTACTGCGCTTTAGTCAGCGGGTACATGATGCCACGAACGATGAAGGTGATAACGATGATGGAGAAGCCCCAGTTGCCCAGGAAGCTGTGGATGAACTTCAGCAGCTTAAACAGCGGCTGAGAGATGAACCACAACCAGCCGTAATCGACGGTCAGATCCAGATGCGGCGCGACTGCAGCCATTTTATCCTGAATTTCCGGGCCGACCCACAGGGTGCTTGCCAGCGTACCGGCTTGACCAGGCTGAACCAGAACCGGCTGAGATTTGTAGCCGATGGCTGCAATACCGTTACCGAGATTCGCGGTGTAGAAGTTATTCGTGCCGTCGTTATTCGGAACCCATGCGGTGGCGAAATACTGCTGCAGCATCGCAACCCAGCCGCCTTTCGCGCTAACGTTCAGGTTCTCGTTATCAGCGATGGTGTCGAATTTGTATTTCTCATACTTCGCGTCAGGCGTGGAGTATGCCGCGCCACGGAAGGTATGCAGCGCAAAGTTGCTGCTTCCGGTGTCACGGTGAGACGGCAGGTTGATGGACTGCTTCAGCTGGCCGAAGGTAGACAGCTCCAGCGGCTTCTCGCTGCTGTTCTTCACGTTGTAGCCCACGTTCACCGCATACTCACCGCGTTTCAGGGTGAAGGTTTTGGTGAAGGTGTTGCCTGCGGCATCGGTGTAGGTCATCGGGATAGCGATTTCGTTCTGACCATCAGCCAGGACAAACGTATCTTTCTCGACGTTATACAGTGGACGCGCACCGTTAGCCGGGTTATCTGGGCCATCACGACCGGTCAGGCCGCTTTGCGCCTGATAGATAAACTCAGGTGTGGTTTCCAGTAACTGGAACGGTTCGGTAGACTTCAGCTCTTTCGGGTAGGTCAACAGCAGCGCCTGCTCAATATCACCACCACGGGTGTTGATAGTCAGCTCAAGCACATCGGTCTTAACCGTAATCTGTTTCCCCTGGCCACTGGCCGGTACGCCCTGGTCGGCGGCGCTACCCGCTGCGGTGGTCGTGGTCTGCGTGGTCTGCTGCTGAGGTTGAGGATTTTTATCCTGCTCCCAAGCCTGCCAGATCATGAAAGACACGAACAACAAAGCGATGATAAGAAGATTGCGTTGCGAATCCATCGTTAGTGTTCTCTGGTATCAAATGGTCCTGGGGGGACGGGGTCGTCTCCACCGGGGTGTAAAGGGTGGCATTTTAATACGCGTTTCACCGTCAACCAACTGCCTTTTATCACTCCAAACCTGCGCAATGCCTCAATTCCGTAGCTTGAACATGTTGGTGTGAAACGGCAGTGCGGCCCGAGTAGCGGACTAATCAGGCGTTGATAGACCCTTATCAGGGCTATCAGGACCCGTGAGCCAGGCGACAGTGGCGGCGCCATAATTTTTCCAACGCTTCCGAGAGAGCACGGTTATCGAGGTCGGCAACCCCTTTTTTAGCCACCACCACGAAATCCATTGAAGGCAGTTCGTGTTGACGTAAACGGAAGCTTTCACGCGTCAGACGTTTAATCCGATTGCGTTCGTGCGCACGCTTAACGTTTTTCTTGGCGACAGTGAGACCGATGCGGGGATGCCCCAGCGAATTTTGGCGGCCGAGGATGGTGATTTGCGGCGTGCCAGCCCGTTGTGGCTGCTGGAAGACGAAAGTGAAATGAGTGGGAGTTAACAAACGTAACTCCCTGGGAAATGCGAGCTTAACCACTCAGGGGTTAGCTTTATTACTTGGAAACGGTCAGACGAGCGCGGCCTTTAGCACGACGACGTGCCAGAACCTGACGACCATTTTTAGTAGCCATACGAGCACGGAAGCCGTGAGAACGGTTGCGCTTCAGTACAGACGGTTGAAAAGTGCGTTTCATGGCGATTTCTACCTAAACTTGAATAAATTCATGACTTTTGCGGATGCCCGACCGAGTTTCGAATGACGGACGCCGAAGCCGTGGGTGATTAAAGAGGCCGGATTGTAATAATTGTACACTCCGGAGTCAATTCTCTTTCCTTATTTCCCGCGTATTTCCGCACGTTTTCGTGTGGAAAATGAGCAACGGACGACGCAGGAAGATGAGCATCACGCGCCGGGTCGAGGATTATACGGGCTCACCGACAAAGCGCAAGGATCGTGCCGGATCTTCGTTAGATCATTTAAGCAAAAATTTGCCTGTACTCATTAATTTTTCCAATATGCGGGCTAAATCGTGGGGCATGCGCGCCTGGATCGATTACACTTACCCGGTTCCGGATCTTCCTGTGGATAAATCGGGAAGAATCTGTGAGAAACAGAAGATCTCTGGCTCAGTTTAGGCTATGATCCGCGGTCCCGATCGGGATCCACGGATCCTGGTCTGGATAAAATTGCAGATAGCAATTCGCACGTCCCCCTTTGCACAGGGTCTTGTCGATGTGCGTCAACAATCATGAATATTCAATAGTTTTCTTTTATTGTTCGAGTGGAGTCCGCCGTGTCACTTTCGCTTTGGCAGCAGTGTCTTGCCCGATTGCAGGATGAGTTACCAGCCACAGAATTCAGTATGTGGATCCGCCCATTGCAGGCGGAGCTGAGCGATAACACGCTGGCTTTGTATGCGCCAAACCGTTTTGTGCTCGATTGGGTAAGGGATAAGTACCTTAATAATATCAATGGATTGCTGAACGATTTTTGCGGCTCAGACGCGCCACAGCTACGTTTTGAAGTGGGCACCAAGCCGGTCACGCAAACCGTTCGTGAGACCGTTAACGTGGCCGCACCCGCGCAGGCGGCGCCCGCTCCTGCACCTCGCGTGGCACCTGCTCGCCAGGGCTGGGATAATGTTCCCGCTCCGGCAGAACCTACCTATCGCTCTAACGTTAACGTAAAACACACGTTTGATAACTTCGTTGAAGGTAAGTCGAACCAGCTGGCGCGCGCGGCGGCTCGCCAGGTTGCGGATAATCCCGGTGGCGCCTACAACCCGCTGTTCCTTTATGGCGGCACGGGCCTGGGTAAAACGCACCTTCTTCACGCGGTGGGTAACGGCATTATGGCGCGCAAGCCCAATGCGAAAGTGGTGTATATGCACTCCGAGCGCTTCGTTCAGGACATGGTAAAAGCCCTGCAAAACAATGCGATCGAAGAGTTTAAACGCTACTACCGTTCCGTTGACGCGCTGCTGATCGATGACATCCAGTTCTTTGCCAATAAAGAACGATCGCAGGAAGAGTTTTTCCACACCTTCAATGCCCTGCTTGAAGGAAATCAGCAGATCATTTTGACCTCGGATCGTTATCCAAAAGAGATCAACGGCGTTGAAGATCGTCTGAAATCCCGCTTCGGCTGGGGCCTGACCGTGGCGATCGAGCCGCCGGAGCTGGAAACCCGCGTCGCGATCCTGATGAAAAAAGCCGATGAAAACGACATTCGCCTGCCGGGTGAAGTGGCGTTCTTTATCGCCAAGCGTCTGCGTTCCAACGTTCGTGAGCTGGAAGGGGCGCTGAACCGCGTTATTGCCAATGCCAACTTTACCGGCCGTGCGATCACCATCGATTTTGTACGTGAAGCCCTGCGTGATTTGTTGGCATTGCAGGAAAAACTGGTCACCATTGATAATATTCAAAAGACGGTGGCTGAGTACTACAAAATCAAAGTGGCCGATTTACTGTCTAAACGTCGTTCCCGCTCCGTGGCGCGTCCGCGTCAGATGGCAATGGCGTTGGCAAAGGAGTTAACCAACCACAGCCTGCCGGAAATTGGCGATGCGTTTGGTGGCCGTGACCATACGACCGTGCTGCACGCGTGCCGTAAGATTGAGCAGTTACGCGAAGAAAGCCACGACATAAAAGAAGATTTTTCCAATTTAATCAGAACTCTATCATCGTGACGCTATGAAATTTACTGTTGAACGTGAACATTTATTAAAACCGCTGCAGCAGGTAAGTGGCCCATTAGGTGGCCGCCCAACGTTGCCTATTCTTGGAAACCTGCTGCTTCAGGTCGCGGACGGCACGCTGTCGCTGACCGGCACAGACCTGGAAATGGAAATGATCGCGCGCGTTACGCTGTCTCAGCCGCATGACGCGGGCGCGACTACCGTTCCGGCACGTAAATTCTTTGATATCTGCCGCGGGCTGCCGGAAGGTGCAGAAATTGCCGTGCAGCTCGAAGGCGACCGCATGCTGGTGCGCTCTGGCCGCAGCCGTTTCTCGCTCTCCACGCTGCCTGCCGCAGACTTCCCGAACCTCGACGACTGGCAGAGCGAAGTTGAATTTACCCTGCCGCAGGCGACGATGAAGCGTCTGATTGAGGCCACGCAGTTCTCCATGGCTCATCAGGACGTTCGTTACTACTTAAACGGCATGCTGTTCGAAACCGAAGGTGAAGAGCTGCGTACCGTGGCCACTGACGGCCACCGTCTGGCGGTCTGTTCCATGCCGATTGGCGATTCCCTGCCAAACCATTCGGTGATCGTGCCGCGTAAAGGCGTGATTGAGCTGATGCGCATGCTCGACGGCGGCGATACTCCGCTGCGCGTGCAGATCGGCAGCAACAACATTCGTGCCCACGTGGGCGATTTTGTCTTCACCTCGAAGCTGGTTGACGGTCGTTTCCCGGATTATCGCCGCGTATTGCCGAAAAACCCGGATAAGCATCTGGAAGCAAGCTGCGATACGCTTAAGCAGGCGTTTGCCCGTGCTGCAATCCTCTCTAACGAGAAGTTCCGCGGCGTGCGCCTGTACGTAAGCGAAAATCAGATCAAAATCACCGCCAACAACCCAGAGCAGGAAGAGGCGGAAGAGATTCTGGACGTCACCTACGCCGGGGCTGAGATGGAAATCGGCTTCAACGTCAGCTATGTGCTGGATGTGCTGAACGCGCTGAAATGCGAGAACGTTCGCATCCTGCTGACTGACTCCGTTTCGAGCGTACAGATTGAAGATGCCGCATCACAGTCGGCGGCTTATGTTGTCATGCCAATGAGACTGTAGTGATAACTATCGGGCTATCTTACTTGCCATTTTCAACCTGGGCTGTGCTCGCCCCTGTCACGTACTGCGTGTACGCTCCAGGGTCTGCGCGCAGTCCGCGTTGAAACTGGCTGCGCCGATTACGCCCTGGCCCGAAGAAACTCAGATATGTCACTGACGCGCCTTTTAATCAAAGACTTCCGTAACATTGAAAATGCGGATCTTGCTTTATCCCCCGGCTTTAACTTCCTGGTTGGCGCGAACGGCAGCGGCAAAACCAGCGTGCTGGAAGCCATCTACACGCTTGGCCACGGCCGGGCGTTTCGCAGCCTGCAGATTGGTCGCGTCATTCGCCACGAGCAGGAATCCTTTGTGCTTCACGGGCGCCTGCAGGGCGAAGAGCGCGAAACCGCCATCGGTCTGACCAAAGACAAGCAGGGCGACAGCAAGGTGCGCATCGACGGCACAGACGGCCATAAGGTGGCCGAGCTGGCGCTGCTGATGCCGATGCAGCTGATCACGCCCGAGGGGTTTACTTTACTCAACGGCGGCCCCAAATACAGAAGAGCGTTCCTCGACTGGGGATGCTTTCACAATGAAGCCGGGTTCTTTAACGCCTGGAGCAACCTGAAGCGCCTGCTTAAGCAGCGCAACGCCGCGCTGCGCCAGGTCACCCGCTACGCCCAGCTGCGTCCGTGGGATAGGGAACTGATCCCGCTGGCGGAACAAATCAGCCGCTGGCGTGCCGAATACAGCGCAGGCATCGCCGAAGACATGGCCGATACCTGCAAACAGTTTTTACCGGAGTTTTCCCTGACCTTTTCCTTCCAGCGCGGCTGGGAGAAAGAGACGGATTATGCCGACGTGCTGGAGAGAAACTTCGAGCGCGATCGCATGCTGACCTACACCGCGCACGGTCCGCACAAGGCGGATTTTCGCATTCGTGCAGACGGCGCACCGGTTGAAGATACCTTGTCGCGCGGGCAGCTTAAGCTCCTGATGTGCGCGCTGCGCCTGGCGCAGGGGGAGTTCCTCACCCGCGAGAGCGGGCGGCGCTGCCTGTATCTGATAGATGATTTTGCCTCGGAACTTGACGACGCGCGGCGCGGGCTGCTTGCCAGCCGCTTAAAAGCCACGCAGTCGCAGGTTTTCGTCAGCGCGATTAGCGCTGAACACGTTATAGACATGTCGGACGAAAATTCGAAGATGTTTACCGTGGAAAAGGGTAAAATAACGGATTAACCCAAGTTTAAATGAGCGAGAAACGTTGATGTCGAATTCTTATGACTCCTCCAGTATCAAAGTCCTGAAAGGGCTGGATGCGGTGCGTAAGCGCCCGGGTATGTATATCGGCGACACGGATGACGGCACCGGTCTGCACCACATGGTATTCGAGGTTGTGGATAACGCTATCGACGAAGCGCTCGCGGGTCACTGTAAAGACATCGTGGTCACGATCCATGCGGACAACTCCGTCTCCGTCACCGATGATGGTCGCGGCATCCCAACCGGTATTCACCCGGAAGAAGGGGTATCCGCTGCGGAAGTTATCATGACCGTGCTGCACGCGGGCGGTAAGTTCGACGATAACTCCTATAAAGTGTCCGGTGGTCTGCACGGCGTTGGCGTTTCCGTGGTAAACGCCCTGTCGCAGAAGCTGGAGCTGGTTATCCAGCGCGAAGGTAAAATTCACCGCCAGCTCTACACCCACGGCGTGCCGCAGGCCCCGCTGGCCGTGACCGGCGACACCGACAAAACCGGTACCCTGGTGCGCTTCTGGCCGAGCCTGGAAACCTTCACCAACGTCACCGAATTCGAATACGACATCCTGGCGAAGCGCCTGCGTGAGCTGTCGTTCCTGAACTCCGGCGTCTCTATCCGTCTGAAAGACAAGCGCGACGGCAAAGAAGACCACTTCCATTACGAAGGCGGCATCAAGGCGTTCGTTGAGTATCTGAACAAGAACAAAACGCCAATTCACCCGAATATCTTCTACTTCTCCACCGAAAAAGACGGCATTGGCGTAGAAGTGGCGCTGCAGTGGAACGACGGTTTCCAGGAAAACATCTACTGCTTCACCAACAACATTCCACAGCGCGATGGCGGTACGCACCTGGCGGGCTTCCGCGCGGCGATGACCCGTACCCTGAACGCCTACATGGACAAAGAAGGGTACAGCAAAAAAGCGAAAGTCAGCGCCACCGGTGACGATGCCCGTGAAGGCCTGATTGCCGTTGTCTCCGTTAAGGTGCCGGATCCGAAGTTCTCCTCGCAGACCAAAGACAAGCTGGTCTCTTCCGAGGTGAAATCGGCGGTAGAGCAGCAGATGAACGAGCTGCTGAGCGAATACCTGCTGGAAAACCCGTCCGACGCGAAAATCGTCGTGGGCAAAATTATCGACGCGGCGCGCGCGCGCGAAGCGGCGCGTAAAGCCCGTGAAATGACCCGTCGTAAAGGCGCGCTGGACTTGGCTGGCCTGCCGGGCAAGCTGGCGGACTGCCAGGAGCGCGACCCGGCGCTGTCCGAACTGTACCTCGTGGAAGGGGACTCCGCGGGCGGTTCTGCGAAGCAGGGCCGTAACCGTAAGAACCAGGCGATCCTGCCGCTGAAGGGTAAAATCCTCAACGTTGAGAAAGCGCGCTTCGACAAGATGCTCTCTTCTCAGGAAGTGGCAACGCTGATCACCGCGCTGGGCTGCGGCATTGGCCGCGACGAGTACAACCCGGACAAACTGCGCTATCACAGCATCATCATCATGACCGATGCGGACGTCGACGGTTCGCACATCCGTACGCTGCTGTTGACCTTCTTCTACCGTCAGATGCCGGAAATCGTTGAGCGTGGCCACGTCTACATCGCGCAGCCGCCGCTGTACAAAGTGAAGAAAGGCAAGCAGGAACAGTACATCAAAGACGACGAAGCGATGGATCAGTACCAAATCGCGATCGCGCTTGACGGTGCCACCCTGCACGCCAACTCCCACGCGCCTGCGCTGGCCGGCGAGCCGCTGGAACGTCTGGTCTCCGAGTTCAACGCCGCGCAGAAAATGATTACGCGCATGGAGCGTCGTTATCCGAAGACGCTGCTGAAAGCGCTGGTGTATCAGCCAACGCTGACCGAGGCCGATCTGAGCAACGAACAGACCGTTTCCCGCTGGGTCAATGCCCTGGTGAGCGAGCTGAACGAGAAAGAGCAGCACGGCAGCATGTGGAAGTGCGACGTTCAGCAGAACGCTGACGGGCAGTTTGAGCCGATTATCCGCGTGCGTACCCACGGCGTTGATACCGATTATCCGCTCGAGCACGAGTTTGTGACCGGTCCGGAATATCGTCGTCTCTGCACGCTCGGCGAGAAGTTGCGCGGCCTGATCGAAGACGATGCCTTCATCGAACGCGGCGAGCGCCGCCAGCCGGTAGCCAGCTTCGAGCAGGCGCTGGAGTGGCTGGTGAAAGAGTCCCGTCGTGGCCTCGCTATCCAGCGCTATAAAGGTCTGGGCGAAATGAACCCGGAACAGCTCTGGGAAACCACCATGGATCCGGAAAGCCGCCGCATGCTGCGAGTGACCGTGAAGGACGCGATTGCCGCCGACCAGCTGTTCACCACTCTGATGGGTGACGCGGTTGAGCCTCGTCGCGCCTTTATCGAAGAAAACGCCCTGAAAGCGGCGAATATCGATATCTAAGTAATATCCCCTCACCCTAACCCTCTCCCCATAGGGGAGAGGGGAATGCCCGGTACCGTCTTTTCTTCCTCTCGGGGAAAAAAACTGCGCAAAAGAGGAATCCTCTCCTCACACCCAATCCCCCTTTCTTACCGTGTTTTTTGAGCCGAATCGCGTTAGCATGAGTCCAGACTCACTTAATCTGGGGATCTCATGGCCATCAAACTCATTGCAATCGATATGGACGGCACGCTGCTGCTGCCGGACCACACTATCTCTCCCGCCGTTAAAAATGCCATCGCTGCCGCGCGCGAAAAAGGCGTGCACGTAGTGCTGACCACGGGGCGTCCGTATGCGGGCGTGCATAGCTACCTGAAAGAGCTGCACATGAACCAGCCGGGTGATTACTGCATTACCTACAACGGCGCGCTGGTGCAGAAAGCGGCGGATGGCAGCACGGTGGCGCAAACCGCGCTGAGCTATGATGATTACCTGTATCTTGAAAAACTGTCCCGCGAGGTGGGTTCTCACTTCCACGCGCTCGACCGCAACACGCTGTATACCGCTAACCGCGACATCAGCTACTACACGGTGCATGAATCCTACGTTGCGACCATCCCGCTGGTGTTCTGCGAAGCGGAGAAAATGGACCCTGCCACCCAGTTCCTGAAAGTGATGATGATCGACGAGCCTGAGATCCTGGATAAAGCCATCGCGCGCATTCCGGCAGAGGTAAAAGAGAAATACACCGTGCTGAAAAGCGCGCCGTACTTCCTCGAAATCCTCGATAAACGCGTCAATAAAGGCACGGGCGTGAAATCCCTGGCCGACGCGCTGGGCATCAAGCCAGAAGAGATCATGACGCTGGGGGATCAGGAAAACGACATCGCAATGATCGAATACGCGGGTATGGGCGTGGCGATGGAGAATGCCATTCCGTCCGTGAAGGAAGTCGCTAACTTCGTCACCAAATCTAACCTGGAAGACGGCGTGGCGTACGCCATTGAGAAGTTTGTGCTGAACTAAAAATCAGCTTGCGATACCCTGATGCGATAACCGCGCATCAGGGTATCCTTATGAAACAAATCACCTTCGCTTCCCGCAACCACCAGCTCACCAACATCAACACCTGGACGCCGGACAGCCAGTGGCTGGCATTTGACGTGCGCCCGTCGGGCGCGTCGTTCACCGGTGAAACCATCGAGCGGGTCAACGTGAATACCGGCGAGGTGGAGGTGATTTATCGCGCCTGCCGCGGCGCGCACGTTGGCGTGGTGACCGTTCATCCTGCAGAAGATAAGTACGTGTTTATTCACGGGCCGGAAAACCCCGACGCGGCGTGGCAGTATGATTTTCACCACCGTCAGGGGGTCATTGCACATAACGGCGCGGTCGAAAACCTTGATGCGATGGATATCACCGCACCCTACACGCCGGGCGCGCTGCGCGGCGGCAGCCACGTGCACGTCTTCAGCCCAAACGGGCAGTTCGTCAGCTTTACCTATAATGACCACGTGCTGCACGCGCGCGACCCAAAGCTGGACTTACGCAACGTCGGCGTCGCGTCGCCGTTTGGCCCGGTCACGCCGCGCGGCAACCATCCGCGTAACTATGCTGGCACCTTCTGGAGCGTGCTGGTTAGCCGCACGACGCCGACGCCAATACCGGGCAGCGATGAGATCAACCGCGCCTACGAAGAAGGCTGGGTGGGCAACGACAGGCTGGCGTTTATCGGCGATACGCTGTCCGCCACGGGCGTGAAAGTGCCTGAGCTGTTTATTGTCGACCTTCCGAAAGACGAGCAGGGCTGGAAGCGCGCGGGCGATGCGCCGCTGCAGGGAACGTCTGAAACCCTTCCCGCGCCGCCGGCGGGCATCGCGCAGCGTCGTTTAACCTTTACCCATCAGCGGGCGTATCCTGGGCTGGTGAACGCGCCGCGCCACTGGGTGCGCAGCAATCCGCAGGCCACGCAGATCGCCTTTTTGATGCGCGATGATCACGGCATTGTGCAGCTCTGGCTGATTTCGCCGCAGGGCGGCGAGCCGCGTCAGTTAACCCATAATAACAGCGACATTCAGTCGGCATTTAACTGGCATCCTTCAGGGAAAATGCTGGGATTTGTGCTTAAAAACAGGATTGCGCTGTGCGACGCGCAGAGCGGAGAGGTGACGTTTTTGACGTCCGATCGCGGCAATTCGCCGTCGGCGGACGCGATCATCTTTTCCCCTGACGGTAAGAAAATTGCCTGGATGGCGGAGGCGGACGGTTTCCGCCAGCTTTGGCTAACGGAAACCGAAAAGCGCTAGGGCATATCGGCTGGGGGGATTACGGCATTGGTTGCCAGATTTTGCCGCTCGCTTTTCTCAACGCGCGAACGCACGGAGCTGTCCGTACGGAACAGATCCCACGGCAGCAGGAGCGTGTCGGCGACTGCCGTGAACGGCATGTCGAGGATCGCCAGAGATTTTGTTCCCCAGTTCGTATCGTCATCCGAGATCATGGCCGCGCTGGCGCGCGTCCCCGGATATGTTCCTTCTTTACCGCCGGTGTGAGACATCACGCTCGAACACCCGCAAAGTAAAACCACCCCGCTGAACGTTGTCAGCTTTATCAGAACATTTTTCATCATCACTCAGTCATCGTTAATGGCACTACATAGACCTGCAACTCAGGGTTATATCAGCCCTGTTCAAAATGAATAGCGCATAAACCCCGCACTGTGGCAGCCATCGCAATTTAACCCTTTGTGCTGTTGTCCCAGTCTATGCGACAACCCGCAAAGTGCAAAAAAATCTCAAATAAATACGCTTGAAAAATCCGTAACCAGACCCATTTTAGGAATGTAGCCCGATGATGGACGCGCCTGATGGGTGTTCAGGGGATGCAGAAGCCTGTCCATGGTGGAAGGCTAAATTTCTCGCTGATTTCAGGAGTTTTTATCTATGCGTAACTTCGATCTTTCTCCGCTATACCGTTCTGCAATTGGTTTTGACCGCCTGTTCAACCATTTAGAAAATAACCAGAGCCAGAGCAACGGCTACCCTCCATACAATGTTGAGCTGGTTGACGAAAACCATTACCGCATCGCTATCGCCGTAGCCGGTTTCGCAGAAAGCGAACTGGAAATCACCGCGCAGGACAACCTGCTGCTGGTGAAAGGTTCCCATACGGCAGAGCAGAAAGAGCGTACCTACCTGTACCAGGGCATCGCCGAGCGCAACTTTGAACGCAAGTTCCAGTTAGCTGAAAACATTCACGTTAAAGGCGCGAACCTGGTGAACGGCCTGCTGTTTATCGAGCTGGAACGCGTGATTCCGGAAGAGAAAAAACCGCGCCGTATCGAAATCAACTAATGTCGCGGGCCGCACGAGCGGCCCACCCAGAATTGCTTGCCGTAACGGGAGCATATGCGAATCCAGCTGGATTTGCAGGAACAACCGCGCACAAAAATAACCTGCGCCAACTCGCTTCTTAGAAGGAGAACACCTATGCGTAACTACGATTTATCCCCACTTCTGCGTCAGTGGATTGGTTTTGACAAGCTGGCTAACGCCCTGCAAAGCACCCCTGATCAACAGGCATTTCCGCCGTACAACATCGAAAAAAGCGACGATAACCACTACCGCATCACGCTGGCATTGGCCGGTTTCCGCCAGGAAGACCTGGATATCCAGCTTGAAGGCACGCGTTTGACGGTGAAAGGAACGCCTGAGAAACAAGAGACCGACAGCAAATGGCTGCATCAGGGCCTGGTCATCCAGCCGTTCAGCCTGAGCTTTACCCTGGCGGACCATATGGAAGTGTCCGGCGCAACGTTCAGCAACGGGCTGCTGCATATCGACGTCACCCGTAACCTGCCTGAAGCCATTGCGCCGCAGCGCATCGCCATTAGCGAGCGTCCGGCGTTGAATAGCTAATTTTGTGCGGGCTGGTGCCCTCACTCCGGCCCCCTCCCACAGGGAAAGGGTGAAAAGATAAGGCCCTGCTTCGGCAGGGCTTTTTTGTGCGCCATCGCCCATACAACGGTTATCGGCTCTGAGAGAATCCTTACCATAACTAAGGTTATGGCAAGGAAGATGATCATGAGTGATATCGCGTTAACCGTTAGCGTGTTGGCCCTGGTCGCGGTGGTTGGGCTATGGATTGGCAATGTCAAAATTCGCGGCGTCGGGTTTGGCATCGGTGGGGTGCTGTTTGGCGGGATTTTTGTCGGCCATTTTGCCGAGCAGCTTGGGCTTACGCTCAGCGCCGATATGCTCCACTTTATTCAGGAATTTGGCCTGATCCTCTTCGTGTATACCATTGGCATCCAGGTAGGGCCGGGCTTTTTCGCCTCGCTTCGCGTCTCCGGGCTGCGGCTAAACCTCTTCGCCCTCGGCATTGTGGTGATGGGCGGGCTGGTCACCGCCGTCCTGCACAAGCTTTTTGCGATCCCGCTTCCCGTGGTGCTCGGCATTTTCTCTGGTGCGGTTACCAACACGCCCGCGCTGGGTGCGGGGCAACAAATCCTGCGTGATTTAGGCATCGCCCCGGACGTCGTTGACCAGATGGGAATGAGCTACGCCATGGCCTACCCGTTTGGCATTTGCGGCATCTTGCTCTCCATGTGGCTGGTGCGCGTCCTGTTTCGCGTTAACGTGGATAAAGAAGCAAAGGACCACGAAAGCACGCTGACCAACGGCCACGCGCTGATTAAAACCATCAACATTCGCGTGGAAAATCCCAACCTGAACAATATGGCGATTCAGGATGTGCCCATCCTGAACAGCGCCACCATCATTTGCTCGCGCCTGAAGCGCGACGATATGCTGATGGTGCCCTCGCCGGGCACGGTGATCCAGCACGGCGACCTGCTGCATCTGGTCGGGCAGCCGGCGGACCTCAATAACGCCCGGCTGGTGATTGGCCAGGAGGTCGATACGTCGCTTTCGACGCGCGGTACCGACATGCGCGTCGAGCGCGTCGTGGTGACGAACGAAAAGGTACTGGGCAGGAAAATCCGCGATCTGCAGGTAAAAGAACGTTACGACGTGGTGATCTCCCGGCTTAACCGCGCGGGCGTTGAGCTGGTCGCTAGCCCGGAGGCCAGCCTGCAGTTTGGCGATATCCTCAACCTTGTCGGCCGGCCGTCCTCCATCGACGCCGTGGCGGATATGGTTGGCAACGCCCAGCAGAAATTGCAGCAGGTGCAGATGCTGCCGGTATTTATCGGCATCGGGCTTGGCGTGCTGCTCGGCTCTATTCCGCTGTACGTGCCCGGCTTCCCGGTCGCGCTCAAGCTAGGTCTGGCGGGCGGGCCGCTGATCATGGCGCTGATCCTCGGGCGCATCGGCTGCATCGGCAAGCTCTACTGGTTTATGCCGCCGAGCGCTAACCTGGCGCTGCGCGAGCTGGGCATCGTGCTGTTCCTGGCGGTGGTGGGGCTGAAGTCCGGCGGCGATTTTGTCGACACGCTGATTCAGGGCGAGGGGATGAGCTGGGTCGGTTACGGCATCTTTATCACGGCGATCCCGCTGCTGACGGTGGGAATACTGGCGCGGATGTTCGCCAAAATGAACTACCTGACGCTGTGCGGGATGCTGGCGGGCTCCATGACCGATCCGCCCGCGCTGGCCTTTGCCAATAACCTGCATTCGACCAGCGGCGCGGCGGCGCTGTCGTACGCCACGGTCTATCCGCTGGTGATGTTCCTGCGCATTATCACCCCGCAGCTACTGGCGGTGCTGTTCTGGGGGATAGGCTAAAACCGCGTCCGGGCGAATGCGCCGCAGGTGATAGTCCACCTGATAGTCGCTGGTATTACGAAACATGACTGAATAATTGAGAAACTCGCCGCTGTCGCTGTAGGAAAGTGAGGTAATGCGCAGCAGCGGCGTCTGTTCCGGCAGGTTCATGTAGCTTGCCAGCTGCCTGTCCGCCAGCACAGGCGTCAGGCTTTCGTAGTTGCCGCTGATGGTTATCCCACACTCCTTCTCGATGTAGTCAAACTTCGACCCTTCTAGATGCGCCAGCGAGAGGTTGCGGAACAGCTTCACCGGCATAAAGCTGTCTTCCAGCATGAGCGGCTTCCCCTCTACGTAGCGCACGCGCCGTGAAAAGTAGATCCGCTCATCGACCTGAATGCGCAGCTGGCTGGCGATCGCGGGCGGGGCGGGCATCACCTCAAACTGCAACACCTTGCTCTGCACCTCTTTTCCCTGCTGGCGCAGCACTTCCACCAGCCCGGTCAGGTTGGTGGTTTCATGGTGAACGTCCTTTCTCGCGACGAACGTCCCGCTGCCGTGGCGGCGTTCAACCAGCCCCCAGCTTACCAGCAGATCCAGCGCCTTGCGGATGGTCATCCGCGCCACGCCAAACTCATGCGCCAGCGCCTTCTCTCCGGGCAGCGGGCTACCAACATTGTAGTCCGATGAATTCAGCCGCAGCCGTAGCCTGTCGGCGATAGATTTGTAGATCACCAGTAGACCTTTCTGCCTTTATCAGGGCGTGGATTGGATCCTGACATGTCCATATTTACCACAAAAAGTAGACCTGATTGGTCAAAATAAAACCATGAATGCGATCACGAATCGCAGCGGCACGCCATGTTCGCGCATTAGTAAATTCTTATGCTCCCTTCAGGCCAGCAAAAAAATACAAAGGCCACTCTCCCCTACAGGTTGTTACGTGAGGATTTAAAAATGCTCAGTCAAATACAACGTTTTGGCGGTGCCATGTTTACCCCGGTGTTGCTGTTTCCGTTCGCCGGGATCGTGGTGGGAATCGCCATCATGCTTCGCAACCCGCTTTTTGTGGGCGAAGCCTTAACCGCCCCCGATCATCTGTTCGCGCAAATTGTTCACATCATTGAAGAGGGCGGATGGGCGGTCTTTCGCAACATGCCGCTGATTTTTGCCGTCGGCCTGCCGATTGGCCTCGCGAAGCAGGCGCAGGGTCGGGCGTGCCTGGCGGTGCTGATTAGCTTCCTGACCTGGAACTACTTCATCAATGCGATGGGGATGACCTGGGGCCATTTCTTTGGCGTCGATTTCTCCGCCGAACCGACCGCCGGAAGCGGGCTGGCGATGATTGCCGGCATCAAAACGCTCGATACCAGCATCATCGGGGCGATCGTCATTTCGGGCATCGTCACCGCGATCCACAACCGCTATTTCGACAAGCCGCTGCCGGTCTTTCTGGGCATTTTTCAGGGCACCTCGTTTGTCGTCATCCTCGCCTTTTTCGTGATGATCCCCTGCGCCTGGCTGACGCTGCTGGGGTGGCCGAAAGTGCAGATGGGCATTGAATCCCTGCAGGCGTTTCTGCGCTCCGCCGGGGCGCTGGGCGTGTGGGTCTATACCTTCCTCGAGCGCATTCTGATCCCTACCGGGCTGCACCACTTCGTCTACGGTCCGTTTATCTTTGGCCCGGCGGCGGTCGAGGGCGGCATTCAGGTTTACTGGGCGCAGCACCTGCAGGCCTTCAGCCAGAGTACCGAACCGCTGAAAACCCTGTTCCCGGAAGGCGGCTTTGCGCTGCACGGCAACTCGAAGGTGTTTGGCTCCGTCGGCATTGCGCTGGCGCTGTGGTACACCGCGTCGCCGGAAAACCGCGTCAAGGTCGCGGGCCTGCTGATCCCCGCGACGCTTACCGCCGTGCTGGTCGGCATTACCGAGCCGCTGGAGTTTACCTTCCTGTTTATCTCTCCGCTGCTGTTTGCCGTTCACGCCGTGCTGGCGGCGAGCATGGCGACGGTAATGTACGCCTTCGGCGTGGTAGGCAACATGGGCGGCGGCCTGCTTGACCAGTTCCTGCCGCAGAACTGGATCCCGATGTTCCATAACCACGCGTCGATGATGTTTACCCAGATAGGCATCGGCCTGTGCTTTACCGGGCTCTACTTTCTGGTCTTCAAAACGCTGATTGAGCGGCTGAACCTGAAAACGCCGGGCCGCGAAGAGAGCGAAATCAAGCTCTACAGCAAGGCGGACTATAAAGCGGCGCGCGGGCAAACCACCGCCCCGGCGGCGGCCAGCCAGCAGGTTGGCCAGGCCGCCGGATTCCTGCAGGCGCTCGGCGGCGCATCCAATATCGAAAGCGTTAACAACTGCGCCACCCGCCTGCGCATCGCGCTGGTGGACATGGCGAAAACCCAAAGCGACGACGTGTTTAAAGCCCTCGGCGCACACGGCGTGGTGCGGCGCGGCAACGGCATCCAGGTGATCGTCGGCCTGCACGTTCCCCAGGTGCGCGACCAGCTTGAATCGCTGATGAAAACCCCTTTAACCCACGAACAAACCACCCTGACAGAGGCTATATCATGAAAAAATTCTCAGTTGTCATTGCCGGCGGCGGCAGCACCTTTACGCCGGGTATCGTCCTGATGCTGTTAGCCAACCGTGACCGTTTCCCGCTGCGCGCCCTGAAGTTCTATGACAACGACGGCGCGCGTCAGGAGACCATCGCCGAGGCGTGCAAAATCATTCTTCAGGAGCAGGCGCCGGAGATTGAGTTCAGCTACTCCACCGATCCAAAAGCGGCCTTTACCGACGTGGATTTCGTGATGGCGCACATCCGCGTGGGCAAATACCCGATGCGTGAAAAAGATGAGAAAATTCCGCTGCGCCACGGCGTGCTGGGCCAGGAAACCTGCGGCCCGGGCGGGATCTCCTACGGCATGCGCTCCATCGGCGGCGTGCTGGAGCTGGTGGATTACATGGAGCAATACTCCCCGAACGCGTGGATGCTTAACTATTCCAACCCGGCGGCCATCGTTGCGGAAGCCACCCGCCGCCTTCGGCCTAACGCCAAAATCCTCAACATCTGCGATATGCCGATCGGCATTGAAGGGCGGATGGCGCAGATCGTCGGCCTGAAGGATCGTAAAGAGATGCGCGTGCGCTACTACGGCCTGAACCACTTCGGCTGGTGGACGTCGATTGAAGACCTTAACGGCAACGATCTGATGCCTAAACTGCGTGAATACGTGGCGAAAAACGGCTATGTTCCGCCGTCGGAAGATGCGCACACCGAGGCGAGCTGGAACGACACCTTCGCCAAAGCCAAAGACGTGCAGGCGTTGGATCCGGACACCATGCCGAACACCTACCTGAAGTATTACCTGTTCCCGGACTACGTGGTGGCGCATTCGAACCCGGAACGCACGCGCGCCAACGAGGTGATGGATCACCGCGAGAAGCACGTGTTCAGCTCCTGTCGGGCGATTATCGAAGCCGGGAAATCCTCCGCGGGCGAGCTGGAAATCGACGAACATGCGTCCTACATCGTCGATCTGGCGACGGCAATAGCCTTCAACACCCAGGAGCGGATGCTGCTGATCGTGCCCAACAACGGGGCCATTCATAACTTCGACGCCGACGCGATGGTGGAAATTCCGTGCCTGGTGGGCCATAACGGGCCGGAGCCGCTCACGGTGGGGGACATTCCGCACTTCCAGAAGGGGCTGATGAGCCAGCAGGTCGCGGTGGAAAAACTGGTGGTAGATGCCTGGGAGCAGCGTTCGTACCAGAAGCTGTGGCAGGCGATTACGCTGTCGAAAACCGTGCCGAGCGCGTCCGTCGCGAAAGCGATTCTGGATGACCTGATCGAGGCGAATAAGGACTATTGGCCTGAACTGCACTAACTCTCATACCCGGCATCGCCCGATGCCGGTTTTTTGTCCCTGTCGATTTACGCTATGCTGAAGCCTGCCCGCAGCACGACAAGGAACCTCCATGAAAATTTCCCGCCTCGGCGAAGCGCCGGACTACCGCTTTTCTCTGGCCAACGAGCGCACCTTTTTAGCCTGGGTCCGCACCGCGTTAGGCTTTCTCGCCGCGGGCGTTGGCCTGGACCAGCTGGCGCCCGACTTCGCCACCCCGCTGATCCGCGAAGTGCTGGCGCTGCTGCTGTGCCTGTTCGCGGGCGTGCTGGCGATTTACGGTTACCTGCGCTGGCTGCGCAACGAGAAGGCGATGCGTCTGAAGCAGGATCTGCCCTATACGCGCGGGCTGCTCATTATCAGCGTCCTGTTGCTGGCGGTGGCGGGCGTGGTGATGGTGCTGGTGTTCTATGCCGGATAGCCGCAGGGCGCGACGCGAAGCCGACCCCGGCCTGCAGCCGGAGCGCACCTCGCTGGCCTGGCTGCGCACGCTGCTGGGGTACGGCGCGCTGATCGCGCTGGCGATTAAGCACAACTGGCACCGCACCGGGGCGCCGTTCTGGATCTCAATCGTTGTGCTGGCGCTGGTGGCGGTCATTTTGTGGCGCTATACCCGCAGCCGCAACCTGATGGACGTGGCGCAGGATGATTTTGTCCAGCCGAAGGCGGTGCGGGATAAGTTTCTGATTGCGCTGGCGGTGCTGCTGCTGTCCTTACTCTTTGCCGTTACCCACATTCAGCAAATTTTGCACCTGTAGGCCGGGTAAGGCGCAGCCGCCACCCGCTATCATTAATTCCCTTTAGCCAGATACGCAGCCATCTCGCCTTCCGGCACCATGCCGCCGCCGGTTGCCCAGACCAGATGGGTAACGCTGGCCCCCGCAGGGAAGCGCAGCGGTCCGGCCATTCCCGCGAGTGCGGACGGCTCCAGGCGAATGCCCTCCTCCTGCGCCAGCCAGCCGAGCATGTCGTACATGCTCTGGTCGGAAAGCGTGTAGAACCCGTCGAGCAGCCGCTCCATCGCGCGGCCCACGAAGCCGGAGGCGCGTCCTACCGCCAGCCCGTCCGCTGCCGTGACGTTATCGATACCCAGATCCTGCACGGCAATCTCGTCGTGCAGGCCGGTATACACGCCCAGCAGCATGCACGGCGAGTGCGTTGGCTCGGCGAAGAAGCAGTGAACGTGGTCGCCAAACGCCAGCTTCAGGCCAAACGCCACGCCGCCGGGGCCGCCGCCGACGCCGCACGGCAGGTAAACATGCAGCGGATGTTCTGCATCCACCGTGCGCCCCTGCGCGGCAAACTGCGCCTTCAGCCGCTCGCCCGCCACCGCGTAGCCGAGGAACAGCGTGCGGGAGTTTTCATCGTCGATAAAGAAGCAGTTCGGGTCGTTTTCTGCCGCTTTTCGCCCCTGTTCCACCGCCACGCCGTAATCCTGCTCATACTCCACAACGATGACGCCGTGGCTGCGGAGCTTCGCTTTTTTCCACTCGCGGGCGTCGGCGGACATATGTACCGTCACCTTAAAGCCAATGCGCGCGCTCATTATGCCGATGGACAACCCAAGATTGCCGGTGGAGCCTACCGCAATGCTGTACCGGCTGAAGAAGTCCTTGAAGCGCGGCTCCAGCAGGATGCTGTAATCATCTTCAACGCTCAGCAACCCTGCCTCCAGCGCCAGTTTCTCCGCGTGGGTCAGCACCTCGTAGATGCCGCCGCGCGCTTTAATCGAGCCGGAGATCGGCAGATGGCTGTCTTTTTTCAGCAGCAGCGTGCCGGGTATGGATTTGCCAGACTCTTTCTCCAGCCGCGCCTGCATCGCCGGAATGGCCACCAGTTCGGATTCAATAATCCCGCCCGTTGCCGCGGTTTCCGGGAACGCTTTCGCCAGGTACGGCGCGAAGCGGGCCAGTCGCGCGCGGGCGTCATCGATATCGGCCTGGGTTAGCCCAACGTACGGAAGCCCTTCCGCAACCGAGGTGGCGCGCGGGTTAGGCCAGGTGACGTCCTTAAGGGCTATCAAATTCTCAATCAGAGGGTACTGTGCGGTCAGCGCCGCTGCGCGTGCGTTTGCCATTGTTCATCTCGTCGCAATCGGGTCGTGTGGGGTATTGGATAAAAAAAGAGACATACTGACAAATGATATATATTGCGTTTCAGGTGAGCCAGATTGGATCAAACCCGGAGGAAAGGCGTGACGGATGCCCAAAATCGGCTGCTTAACGGCTGGCAGCTTTCAAAAATGTACACCTTTGAGGTCGCCGCACGGCATGAGTCCTTTGCGCTGGCGGCGGCGGAGCTGTCCCTCAGCCCCAGCGCGGTCAGCCACCGTATCAACCTGCTGGAGGAGGAGCTGGGCATTAAGCTGTTTGTGCGCTCGCACCGAAAAGTGGAGCTGACGCAGGAGGGAAAGCGCGTTTACTGGACGCTCAAAGCGTCGCTGGATACCCTGAACCAGGAGATCCTGGATATCAAAAACCAGGCGCTGTCCGGTACGCTCACCGTCTACTCGCGCCCGTCGATTGCCCAGTGCTGGCTGGTGCCGATGCTGGGCGACTTTACCCGACGCTACCCCTCTATCTCGCTCACCCTTCTCACCGGCAATGATTACGTCAATATGCAGCGAACGGGTGTCGATCTTGCATTATATTTCGACGATACGCCGCCAAACCCTCTTTCTCATGAATTTCTCATGGATGAGGCGATTTTTCCCGTCTGCTCGCCGGAATATGCCCAAGAACGCGAGCTGCTTAAAGACCCGCAAAATCTCAGCTACTGTACGCTTCTGCATGACCGTCAGGCCTGGAGCAATGATTCCGGAACGGATGAGTGGAGCAGCTGGGCGCAGCAGTTTGCGGTAAACATGCCGCCATCATCGGGCATTGGGTTCGATCGCTCTGATTTAGCTATTATCGCCGCGATGAACCACGTCGGCGTGGCAATGGGGCGAAAACGTCTGGTGCAGAAGCGCCTTGAGCGCGGGGAGCTGATTGCGCCTTTCGGTGAAAAGGCGCTGAAATGCCACCAGCATTATTACGTTGCAACGCTACCCGGCAGGCAGTGGCCGAAAATTGACGCTTTTATCGGCTGGCTAAAAGCGATGGCGAGCTGAAGAATTATTACGCTTTGGCTCTACACCAAATGTGAAAAAGCGTGCTAAATACAGATTATTGCTTTCGATTTCTCGCAAGGTACGCCGTGTTAAAGCCTTTCATTGCCGCTGCGCTCGTGTTGTCTTCCGGCTGGGCCATCGCCGCAGAGCCGCCGCTGACGGCTGCGCGCTACGCGCAGCAGCTCGGCGTGGGTATGGACGTGGACTGGGCGCGCACCGACCGCGGCATCCGCGAGTTCGATCCGCTGGTGGTCCGTGATTTTCGCGCGAAGGGCATCACGCACGTGCGTATCCGCGTCGCCGGTGAACCGACCGAAGCGCGGCTAATCCACCTGCGCAAGCTGGTAGAAGCCTGCGAGCAGTACGGCGTGATCCCCATAATTGCCTACCAGGCCGACGAGTATAAAAGCGAGCCGAATGCCGATAACGAAAAAGAGGTGGTTAACTGGTGGATCGCCGTGGCGCACTATTTCGGGAACAGCGCGCCGCTGCTGGGGTTTGATCTGATCTACGAACCCGCAGACAAGCTCAACCATAACCTTGCCTCGCTTAACCGCGTCTATGAAAAAACGATCAAAGCCGTTCACGAGATTGACGGGCAGCGCATGATCTTTGTCGCGCCCCGCCTGCGCGCCGCGCCGGAGGAGCTGTCCGGCCTTAAGCTGCCCGCGCACAGCCAATCCTATCTGCTGGCAGAGTGGCATATCTTCCCGTGGGGGCCGCTGAAGAACGGCGGTAAATACCCGTGGACGTCGGGAACGGCAGCGGAAAAAGCGGCTATCCGCAGCCGAATCAATACCGCGCTGCGCTGGCAGCAAAAAACCGGGCACGTCAGCTGGGTTGGCGGCTGGGGCGTGGGCGAGTCGATGCGCTTTACGCCGACCGCGTCGCAAATGGCGTTCGCCACGTTTATGGCCTGCGAGCTGCAAAAAGCGAAAATGCCGTACGCAATTAACGCGGACTTTCAGTTTTACGATGGGGAAGAGGGCGCCTGGCGGCCCGCGCCAGAGCCGTTATTACAGGCCATGATCGCCCCCGTCTGTGAAAAGCCCGGCGAGAAGCCGGGCCATCATGCGGTTAAACAGGCTGCTCGTGATGCGGGACGCGCGACGCCAGCGGCAGCCAGCACAGTAAAATCAGCAGCCCCATCAGCGTCATCAGCAGGCCCAGGCTAGCCTGACCGGTTTGCGGCATCATCGCCGAGAGCCACGCCAGCGCGCCGGAACCGATGTTCTGCAAACCACCCACCAGCGCGCCCGCCGTGCCCGCGAGGAACGGGAATGGCTCCATCGCGCCGCTGGTAGCGAGCGGGAACAGCATCCCCGCGCCGAAGAAGAACAGCGCGGCCGGGATCAGCAGCGTCCAGACCGACATCACGCCGAACAGACCGGGCACCCACATCATTACGCCCGCCAGCAGACAGCTGATCACCGCCTGCCACATCAGCGTGGAGAACCGTTTGTTGGGGCGTCCGGCAAACCATGCGCCGAAAAATGCCGCCGGGATCGGCAGAATAAACAGAATGCTCACCACCATGCTGCTCAGGCCAAGCCCCGCGCCCAGCAGCACGCCGGAACAGGCTTCGAACACCGCAATGCCCGCCAGACCGCCGATCAGCATCAGCAGGTAGCAGGTGAACGACCCGTTGCCGAACAGCGTTTTATAGCTGGCGAGCAGCTTCGTGCGCGGCGCGTCCACCGGACGGGTTTCCGGCATCCAGCGCGCCATGCTGAAGGTGACAATGACGCACAGCACCAGCAGGAAGGCGTAGCAGGCGCGCCAGGACCACATCGTGTCCAGCAGGCCGCCGATCAGCGGTGCCAGCAGAGGGCTGACCAGAATACCCATATTAAGCAGGCTGTTGGCGTGGCGAAGCTGCGTGCCCTGGTACATGTCGCGCGGCAGCGTGCGCGCCATCACCCCGCCCACGCCCGTTCCGACGCCCTGCAGGGCGCTGGCGGCAATCAGCACGGTAAGGCTGGAGGTGGTCATTGCAATGACGGTCGCCAGCATAAAAATGCTCATGCCGACCAGAATCACCGGGCGGCGACCAACGCGATCGGACAGCGGGCCGTAAAAGAGCTGCGAGACGCCGTAGGTCAGCAGATAGGCCGCCATCACGCTTTGCACTGCGCCCTCGCGGACGTTAAGTTCCTTTGCCATATCGGCAATCGCCGGAATGTAGATGGTTTGCGCCATCTGACCGACGGCCACCAGTAACACCAGCATCAACAATAAGTTAACGTTCCTGTGTTTTTTCATGTCGCTGAATACTTTTGCCAAAAGAGAGAAATAAAGAACAAGTGACTACGCATTCCCATAAATGCGCGAGGAATCTACCACACTCAGATGACAAGTTAAGCATTGGTGCGATGAATGAAAGACGGGGGAAAGGCAGGATTTGTAAACAACATCGGCAACATATGTTGCCATTGTTTTACGCCAGGCGCAGCAGGATCGCCCCGCCCGCTATGCCGAGCGCCGCAACAATGCGGATGCCAGCAACCTTCTCTTTTAAAAGCAGAAACGCGATCAGCGCGCCAAAGAGGATGGAGGTCTCGCGCAGGGCCGCTACTACCGCCAGCGGTGCCTGGGTCATCGCCCATAGCGCCAGCCCGTAGGAGCCCATGGTGCCGACGCCGCCGAGCAGCCCTTTTTTCCAGTGCTGACGCAGATAGCGGGAGGCTTCGCGGCGGCGCGCCGCCATTGCCCAGCAGAGCAGGCAAAAGCCGTTCATGAAGAACGTCCACAGCGTATAGCCCAGCGCGGTGTCCGACAGGCGCACGCCGGTGCCGTCCACCAGCGTATACCCGGCAATAAAGCAGGCGTTGATCAGCGCCAGCCAGATCCCCTTGCGCGACTGCATTCTGCCGTTCATCGCCATCGCCAGAATGGACAGGCAAATCACGCCAATGCCCGACCAGGCCAGCCAGGACAGGCTATCTCCCAGCACCAGCACGCTAATCAGGGCGACCAGCAGCGGAGCCGTGCCGCGCATGAGCGGGTAGGTCTGGCTCATATCAGAGACCTGATAGGTCTTTGCCACCAGCACGGTGTACACCACCTGCAGCGCACAGGAGACGATCAGGAAGGGCCAGCTTTCGACCGAGGGCTGCGGCGAGAACGGCAGCATGAGCAGTGCGATAAGCGCGGCGGAGCCGCTCACGCTAATGGCGGAGTAGAGTTTGTCCGTTCCGGCTTTGACGATGGCGTTCCAGCTGGCGTGCAGCAGCGCGGCAAACAGCAGGATGCAGAAAACGGTGATGGTCATGGCGCGTCAGATGGTGAATTGTCATCCAACTGTAACATTCGCATTCTTAAGCCGCCACCGCTTACACCGCGCAAAAAAGACGGTGCGTCACCCGCGGTTCATCCGACACCTGCGTAAAACCAGCGCGATGATAGAACCCACTGGCAGCGTCCGGCGCATGGGTATTAAGAAAATCAAACCAGATGCTGGCATCGGCCGTCACCACGGTTAACAGCTGTTTGCCAATGCCCAGCCCGCGACATTTTTCGCTGACGTAAAGATGGCGGATGCGTCCGGCGCGCGGCTGCTGGCTGAACGGATCGCGGTTTAACCCGCACACGCCGACCAGCTTGCCGCCAAGAAACGCCCCGAGCAGCTTTTCCCCCGGCGCGTTAAAGCGGTTCTCACCCCGCAGCCAGTTCTCTTCCAGCCTGCGCAGCATGTTGAAATTCAACGCGATACTTTCTGCCTTCAGGGCGATATAGCCGGGTTCATCCGGCGTAACAGGCTCAATTAACAGACGCGACATAGCATTCCCTCGTTATTAAAGAGGGGCGGTTGCCCGCCCCTCTCAGGTGCGACTTGAACCTGAATTACCGAACGTATTTCAGGACAGCATCAAGCAGTTGCAGTACAGCAACAATGAGTTTGAGGATAAGTACAACCATATCCACGACGCCCATACGCGTCTCCTTTTGGTTAAAAGGAGCACGATGCTGGCGTACCTTTCCGCCGCCTGTGGCCAGCACCTGGATTGACGTAACACAGTGTGCTCACTTCGGGGGTTAAGGCACTGACGGCACCACCCGTTTCAGCCAGGACTTCGTTGCGCCGGTAGAACTGCGGCCCCCTCGCTCACTGCGAACACCCTCAGTATAGATAAATGCTGTATGCATGAACAGTATTTTATGGACAAAATCGTGAAGGCGATCCATACTCAAAAACGTCAAAATCCGTGCCTGAATTGCGCGTTCGTCTGCGATCGCGTATACTTTTTGCGTTGACGTAACACAGTGTGTTCTGCGGTCACCAGCCGCAAAACCCTGAAAAAAAACCTCGCTTAGGCGGGGTTTTTTGTTTTCTGGGCGGCATTCAGATTTAAAGGTTTCGCGGCAGTGCCGTTATGCTGCAGTCGCTTAATTGGGACAGACTTTCGGCTTCTCCATTTGCACGCGTTCCCTGATGGGGTAATCCGGGCTGCTGTAGCGGGCGCAGCTGGTGGTGACTTTCACCTGATCGCAAGGCAGAAAATGCACGGTAATACCGCAGGTTTTCTGGCCGGTGTAGTCGGGCAGGGGAACAACTAGTGAGTGTTGTTTATTCATGGCCTTTATTATTTTTCGCCATTCGCGGCGTTTTTCAGCGTAAGCCTGCCAAGCCTTATAGCGTTCATCCCTGTTCATTCCGGTTGTATCTGGTTCCTCAGGCTCAGGAATTTCCGGCACATCGCTGGCAAAGGCGACGCCGGTTTCCCAGTCGACCTGCACGGTCATCCCGGGCTGCCACGGGCCCTTCACGCCAAAGCAGCAGCCCCCGCCGCCGCCGGAATAAGGGTTAATAATATCGAGGCCGGACTGGCCGTTAACGCTGAAGCGGTTGATGGCCCAGCTGGTGTGGTTGATGGCTTCGATGGTGCCGCCTCCGCCGGGCGGTGCGGGCTCCGTTTTAGCGGGCTTATCGCACCCGGTCAGCACCAGAATGGCTGCCAGAAGGATGATCGAGTTCATTGAGGGCATACTTTCGGCTTCTCCATTTGCACGCGTTCTTTGATTGGGTAATCCGGGCTGCCGTAGCGGGCGCAGCTGGTGGTGACCTTTACCTGGTCACAGGGCAGGAAATGCACGGTGATACCGCAGGTTTTCTGGCCGGTGTAGTCGGGCAGAGGCACCGTCTGGGTGTGTTTTTTGCTGTAGGCTTTAATCTTTTCATACCACTCGTGATATTTATCTGAGTATATCTGCGCTAATTCATCTGCCTCTTTCTCACTAACTCCGCTCAGATCAGGCCTTTCAGGCTCAGGAATTTCCGGCACATCACTGGCAAAGGCAACGCCGGTTTCCCAGTCGACCTGCACGGTCATCCCGGGCTGCCATGGGCCCTTCACGCCAAAGCAGCAGCCTCCGCCGCCGCCGGAATAAGGATTAATAATATCGAGGCCGGACTGGCCGTTAACGCTGAAGCGGTTGATGGCCCAGCTGGTGTGGTTGATGGCTTCGATGGTGCCGCCCCCGCCGGGCGGTACGGGCTCGGTTTTAGCGGGCTTGTCGCATCCGCTAAGAAGCGCAAGCGCGGTGATTAACGCAATGTGATGTAGTTTCACCTGTTTTCCCTAACGCAAATTACCCCGTTGATGAGAACAAAGAATAACCACTACCTGCGCGAGGTTAAATGATTTCCGCACATTTTCAGATTTTCTTAACACATTGATAAGTGATTAATCTTACTGGTTGAATTGTTTTTAACCCTGCAATGAAACACGGTCTGGAAGCCAACAAACAAAACGTGATCCCAGACGCATTTTTGTCCAGATGAAAATTTTTCCATTGTCATGCCGAAAAACCTGTGGTTGTATAAATTCCATCAATGATTCCAGAAACAGGTTCCTAATGACTCCATCTCTGTTCACCTCGACCCTACTAAAAACTGCGCAACCAGCCGCAGTGGTCGTCGTGCGTGTGGTGGTGGTCGTCGGCAGTGCGCCGTAGGGACTGGATCAACACACGAATCCAAAACCCCGCCGGCGCAAACCGGGCGGGGTTTTTAGTTTAGAACCCTCCCCGGAAAGTCGGCCCAGAAGAAAAGGACTGGAGCATGGCAAGTTCGGGCACAACATCCACCAGAACGCGTTTTACCGGCGCGCAGTTAATCGTGCATTTACTGGAACGACAGGGCATTACCACCGTGGCGGGTATTCCGGGCGGAACGGTGCTGCCGCTGTACGATGCGTTAAGCCAGAGCACGAAAATCCGCCACGTGCTGGCGCGCCACGAGCAGGGTGCGGGCTTTATCGCGCAGGGCATGGCGCGCACCCAGGGCAAACCGGCGGTGTGTATGGCCTGCAGCGGTCCGGGCGCGACCAACCTGGTGACCGCCATCGCCGACGCGCGTCTGGACTCCATTCCGCTGGTCTGCATTACCGGGCAGGTGCCTTCTTCGATGATCGGCACCGACGCGTTCCAGGAAGTGGACACCTACGGCATCTCTATCCCCATCACCAAGCATAACTACCTGGTTCGCGACATCGCCGAGCTTCCGCAGGTTATCAGCGATGCGTTCCGCATTGCCCAGTCCGGCCGTCCCGGCCCGGTGTGGATAGACATTCCTAAGGATGTTCAGACCGCAGAGATCGAAATCGACGTGCTGCCGGAGCCGGGCGAACGCGCCCCTGCGCCGGAATTCAGCGCCGAGAGCGTGCGGGACGCGGCGGCGATGATTAACGCCGCCAAACGTCCGGTGTTCTATCTGGGCGGCGGGGCGATCAACGCCGCTGAGGAAGCGCGTCAGTTCGCCGAAAAAGCGAATCTGCCGACCACCATGACCCTGATGGCGCTCGGCATGCTGCCAAAAGCGCACCCGCTCTCTCTCGGCATGCTGGGGATGCACGGCGCGCGCAGCACCAACTTCATCCTGCAGGAGGCGGATTTACTGATCGTGATGGGCGCGCGTTTTGATGACCGGGCGATTGGCAAAACCGAGCAGTTCTGCCCGAATGCGAAAATCATTCACGTGGATATCGACCGCGCCGAGCTGGGCAAAATCAAGCAGCCGCACGTGGCGATTCAGGGCGACGTGGCCGAGGTGCTGGCGCAGCTGATCCCGCAAACGGACGCCAACCCGCGTCAGGAATGGCGCCAGCTGGTAGCTGATTTGCAAAACGAGTTCCCGAGCGCCATCCCAGCCGAGGGCGATCCGCTGAGCCACTACGGGCTGATCAACGCCGTGGCCGCCTGCGTGGACGACAGCGCGATTATCACTACCGACGTGGGCCAGCACCAGATGTGGACCGCGCAGGCGTATCCGCTGAACCGTCCGCGCCAGTGGCTGACCTCCGGCGGCCTCGGCACGATGGGCTTTGGCCTGCCCGCGGCGGTTGGCGCCGCGCTGGCGAACCCGGATCGCAAAGTTATCTGCTTCTCCGGCGACGGCAGCCTGATGATGAACATTCAGGAAATGGCGACCGCCGCCGAAAACCAGTTAGACGTGAAAATCATTCTGATGAACAACGAGGCGCTGGGGCTGGTGCACCAGCAGCAGAGCCTGTTCTACAAGCAGGGCGTCTTTGCCGCAACCTATCCGGGAATGATTAACTTTATGCAGATCGCCGCCGGCTTTGGCCTGCATACCTGCGATCTGAACGCCGAAGAAGACGCGCAGGCGGCGCTGCAGGCGGCGATTTCTCGCCCCGGTCCGGCGCTGATCCACGTGCGTATCGACCCTGAACAAAAAGTGTATCCGATGGTGCCGCCGGGCGCGGCCAATACTGATATGGTGGGGGAATAAGCCATGCAGAAACAATGTGATAACGTCATTCTGGAACTCACCGTCCGCAACCATCCTGGCGTCATGACCCACGTCTGCGGGCTGTTTGCCCGCCGCGCGTTTAACGTAGAGGGCATTCTCTGCCTGCCGATTCAGGGCAGCGAGCACAGCCGCATCTGGCTGCTGGTCAACGACGACCAGCGTCTGGAGCAGATGATGGCGCAAATCGACAAGCTGGAAGACGTCACCAAAGTGGTGCGTAACCAGTCCGATCCCACCATGTTTAATAAAATTGCGGTGTTCTTCGAGTAAAATCGCTCATTGCTTGAACGCCCGCGCGCTTATCGTTAAGGTAAGCGCGTTTTTTTTATCCGCCCGCCAGGAACGCGCCATGACCACCATCGCCCTTATTGATGACCACCTTATCGTCCGCTCCGGATTTGCCCAGCTTCTGAACCTTGAGCCGGATTTTCAGGTCGTGGCGGAGTTCGGTTCCGGCCGCGAGGCGCTGGCGGGTCTGCCCGGTCGCGGCGTGCAGGTCTGTATCTGCGATATTTCGATGCCCGATCTTTCCGGGCTGGAGCTGCTGAACCAGCTGCCGAAAGGGATGGCGACCATCATGCTTTCCGTTCACGACAGCCCGGCGCTGGTGGAGCAGGCGTTGAACGCGGGCGCGCGCGGGTTTCTCTCCAAGCGCTGTAGCCCGGACGAGCTGATCGCCGCCGTGCGCACCGTCTCGACCGGCGGCTGCTATTTAACGCCGGATATCGCCATCAAGCTGGCGGCGGGCCGCCAGGACCCGCTCACCAGGCGCGAGCGGCAGGTGGCGGAAAAGCTCGCGCAGGGCATGGCGGTGAAGGAGATTGCCGCCGAGCTGGGCCTGTCGCCGAAAACCGTACACGTCCACCGCGCCAACCTGATGGAAAAGCTCGGCGTCAGCAACGACGTGGAGCTGGCGCGCCGCATGTTTGACGGCTGGCAATGAGCGCCGTCTTTTCGCGGCTGATCGCCGTGGTTGCCAGCTTTTTTATCTTTTCCGCCGCGTGGTTTTGCCTGTGGAGCATCAGCCTGCACCTGGTGGAGCGCCCGGAGCTGGCGGTGCTGCTGTTCCCCTTCGGCCTGCGTCTTGGGCTGATGTTGCAATGTCCGCGCAGCTACTGGCCGGTGCTGCTGGGGGCGGAATGGCTGATGCTGGTCTGGCTGGCACAGGAAGTTGCGCTCGCGCATCTGGCCTTATTGATGACCGGAAGCGTGCTGACGCTGATTCCCGTTGCGCTGATCTCCCGCTATCGTCACCAGCGGGACTGGCGCACGCTGCTGCGCCAGGGGGCGGCGCTGATTGCCGCCGCGCTGCTGCAGTCCCTGCCGTGGGTGGGCGAAAAGGAGATGCTGAACGCGCTGCTCCTCACGCTTACGGGCGGCCTGACGCTCGCGCCGACCTGCCTCGTCATCTGGCACTACCTCACCAGCACCGTCTGGCAGCCGCTCGGGCCCGCGCTGGTTTCGCAGCCGGTGAACTGGCGCGCGCGGCACCTGATCTGGTATCTGCTGCTGTTTGTGGTGAGCCTGTGGCTGCAGCTTGGCCTGCCCGCCGAGCTTTCCCGCTTTACCCCGTTTTGCCTGGCGCTGCCGATCATCGCCCTGGCCTGGCACTACGGCTGGCAGGGCGCGCTGATCGCCACCCTGATGAACGCCATCGCGCTGATCGCCAGCCAGACCTGGCACGATCACCCCGTTGATTTGCTGCTCTCGCTGCTGGCCCAGAGCCTGACCGGGCTGCTGCTGGGGGCGGGCATTCAGCGGCTGCGCGAGCTGAACCAGTCCCTGCAAACCGAGCTGGCGCGCAACCGACGTCTGGCGGAGCGCCTGCTGGAGACCGAAGAGAGCGTGCGCCAGGAGGTCGCCCGCGAGCTGCACGATGATATCGGCCAGACCATCACCGCCATTCGCACCCAGGCGGGCATCGTTCAGCGCCTGGCGGCGGAGAACCCGGGCGTGAAGCAGGGCGGGGCGCATATCGAGCAGCTTTCGCTTGGCGTCTACGACTCGGTGCGCCGCCTGCTCGGCAGGCTGCGCCCGCGCCAGCTGGACGATCTGTCGCTTGAGCAGGCGGTCCGTTCCCTGATGCGCGAGATGGAGCTGGAAGGCCGCGGCATCGTCAGCCATCTCGACTGGGGTATTGATGAACGGACGCTGAGCGAAGGCCAGCGCGTTACGCTGTTCCGCGTGTGCCAGGAAGGGCTGAACAATATCGTGAAGCACGCCAGCGCCAGCGCGGTCACGATCCAGGGCTGGCAGCAGGACGAACGCCTGATGCTGGTGATTGAGGACGACGGCTGCGGCCTGCCGCCGGGCTCGGGCCAGCAGGGGTTTGGCCTGGCGGGGATGCGCGAGCGCGTGAAGGCGCTGGGCGGCACGCTAAGCATCTCCTGCACCCACGGGACGCGCGTCAGCGTCAGCTTACCGCTACGGAGCCACCATGTTTAACACGCCTGCCAACGCCGCGCCGCTGGGCGATAAAGCGGAAATCGACGCTCGCTACCGCTACTGGCGACGCCACATCCTGATGACTATCTGGCTCGGCTACGCGCTGTTCTACTTCACGCGCAAAAGCTTCAACGCCGCCGCGCCGGAGATCCTCGCCAGCGGCGTGATGATGCGCACCGATATCGGCCTGCTGGCCACGCTGTTTTACATCACCTACGGCCTGTCGAAGTTCTTCTCCGGCATCGTCAGCGACCGCTCCAACGCCCGCTATTTTATGGGCTTCGGGCTGATCGCGACCGGCGTGGTGAATATCCTGTTTGGCTTCTCGACCTCGCTTTGGGCCTTCGCGCTGCTGTGGGCGCTGAACGCCTTTTTCCAGGGCTGGGGCGCGCCGGTGTGCGCCCGCCTGCTCACCGCCTGGTATTCGCGCAACGAGCGCGGCGGCTGGTGGGCGATCTGGAACACCGCGCACAACGTGGGCGGGGCGCTGATCCCGATGGTGGTCGGCGCGGCGGCGCTGCACTACGGCTGGCGCGCGGGGATGATGATTGCGGGCGGCCTGGCGATCCTTGCCGGGCTGTTTATCTGCTGGCGGCTGCGCGATAAGCCGCAAACCGTGGGCCTGCCCGCGGTGGGGGACTGGCGGCACGACGAGATGGAGATCGCCCAGCAGCAGGAGGGCGCGGGGCTGACGCGCAAAGAAATTCTCACCAAATACGTGCTGCTGAACCCCTATATCTGGCTTCTGTCGCTGTGCTACGTGCTGGTGTACGTGGTGCGCGCGGCGATCAACGACTGGGGCAACCTGTATATGTCCGAGACGCTCGGCGTCGATCTGGTGACCGCCAACTCGGCGGTGACGATGTTCGAACTCGGTGGATTTATCGGCGCGCTGGTGGCGGGCTGGGGCTCGGACAAGCTGTTTAACGGCAACCGCGGGCCGATGAACCTGATTTTCGCCGCCGGGATTTTGCTCTCCGTCGGCTCGCTGTGGCTGATGCCGTTCGCCAGCTACGTGATGCAGGCGGCGTGCTTTTTCACCACCGGGTTCTTCGTCTTTGGCCCGCAGATGCTGATCGGCATGGCGGCGGCAGAGTGCTCGCACAAGGAGGCGGCGGGCGCGGCGACGGGCTTCGTCGGGCTGTTTGCCTACCTAGGCGCGTCGCTCTCCGGCTGGCCGCTGGCGCGGGTGATCGACATCTGGCACTGGAGCGGCTTTTTCGCGGTGATCGCCATCGCGGCGGGCATCTCCGCCCTGCTGCTGCTGCCGTTCCTGCACGCCCAGGCGCCGCGCGAGGCCCGCGAAGCGTGATGTGCCTCACCTTTTCGTCCCGAAGGGCGCAAAACTAGGAAATTTTCCCGGTTTTACCTGGACGCTGTCTCAGGCGTCGCGCCGGGCTGATTTTTACAATGCCTGCCATTCGCAGGTATAAAAATCAGCTCAGGAGCAAACCATGCTGGCCTTCCTCAACCAGGTGCGCAAGCCGACCCTGGATCTGCCGCTCGACGTGCGGCGCAAGATGTGGTTCAAACCGTTCATGCAGTCCTATCTGGTGGTCTTCATCGGCTACCTGACCATGTACCTGATCCGCAAGAACTTTAACATCGCTCAGAACGACATGATCTCGACCTACGGCCTGAGCATGACGCAGCTGGGGATGATCGGCCTGGGCTTCTCCATCACCTACGGCGTAGGTAAAACGCTGGTGTCCTATTACGCGGACGGCAAAAACACCAAGCAGTTCCTGCCGTTTATGCTGATCCTCTCCGCCATCTGCATGCTCGGCTTCAGCGCCAGCATGGGTTCCGGCTCCGTCAGCCTGTTCCTGATGATCGCTTTCTACGCCCTGAGCGGCTTCTTCCAGAGCACCGGCGGGTCGTGCAGCTACTCGACCATCACCAAATGGACCCCGCGCCGCAAGCGCGGGTCATATCTCGGCCTGTGGAACATCTCGCATAACCTCGGCGGCGCGGGCGCGGCGGGCGTGGCGCTGTTCGGTGCGAACTACCTGTTCGACGGTCACGTGATCGGCATGTTCATCTTCCCGTCGATTATCGCGCTGATCGTTGGCTTTATCGGCCTGCGCTTCGGCAGCGACTCTCCGGAATCCTACGGCCTCGGCAAAGCCGAAGAGCTGTTCGGCGAGGAGATCAGCGAAGAGGACAAAGAGACCGAAGAAAACGAGATGACCAAATGGCAGATCTTCGTGGAGTACGTGCTGAAGAACAAAGTGATCTGGCTGCTGTGCTTCTCGAACATCTTCCTGTACGTGGTGCGTATCGGCATTGACCAGTGGTCCACCGTGTACGCCTTCCAGGAGCTGAAGCTCTCTAAAGAGGTGGCGATTCAGGGCTTTACGCTGTTTGAAGTGGGCGCGCTGGTCGGCACGCTGCTGTGGGGCTGGCTCTCGGACCTCGCCAACGGCCGTCGCGCGCTGGTGGCCTGCGTTGCGCTGGCGCTGATTATCGCCACCCTCGGCGTGTATCAGCATGCGAGCAACCAGTACGTGTACCTGGCGTCGCTGTTCGCGCTCGGCTTCCTGGTGTTTGGCCCGCAGCTGCTGATCGGCGTGGCCGCCGTTGGCTTCGTGCCGAAAAAAGCGATCGGCGCGGCTGACGGTATTAAGGGCACCTTCGCCTACCTGATTGGCGACAGCTTCGCCAAGCTGGGCCTGGGGATGATCGCCGACGGCACGCCCATCTTCGGCCTCACCGGCTGGGCGGGCACCTTCGCCGCGCTGGACGCCGCCGCCATCGGCTGTATCGTCCTGATGGCGATGGTTGCGGTGCTGGAAGAACGCAAAATTCGCCGTGAAAATCGCGCGCAGAAATTGAAAGCAGCCTGAGTGTGCAGGTGACTTTTTGCCCGGCGTGATGGCCGGGCTTTTTTTTACAGCCCACCTTTACCCCGCTTTACAGACCCGCTCCCCTGCATGCTCTACAGTTTATTTTTGCCGCCGCGCTGCGCGGCATTTGACCGTTTTGTTATGGAGAGCTTGCATGTTAACCCGACGATTATCCTGCCTTGCGCTGCTGATGGCGCTGGCGTCTCCCGCGATGGCGGCGGATGCCCCCACCTACGGTGAAAAGCTGGAAGGTTTTGACTACGGCTGGCCGGTTAAACACTTTACCTTTACCTCGCAAAACCAGTCTCTGGACATGGCCTATCTCGACGTGAAGCCGGAAAAAGCCAACGGCCGCACCGTGGTGCTGATGCACGGTAAAAACTTCTGTGCCGGTACCTGGGACGGCACCATTCGCGCGCTGACGGCGAGCGGGTACCGGGTGATCGCCCCGGACCAGATCGGCTTCTGCAAATCCACCAAGCCCGAGCGGTATCAGTACACCTTCCAGCAGCTGGCCGATAATACCCATGCGCTGCTCACATCCCTGGGCGTAGAACGCGTGACGGCGATCGGGCACTCCACCGGCGGCATGCTGGCGACGCGCTACGCGCTGATGTGGCCGCAGCAGGTGGAGCAACTGGTGATGGTCAACCCGATTGGCCTGGAGGACTGGAAGGCACGCGGGGTGCCGCATATTACCGTCGACCAGTGGTATCAGCGTGAGCTGAAAACCAGCGCGGACGGCATTCGGCAGTATGAGAAAAACACCTACTATGCCGGAGAGTGGAAGCCGGAGTACGAGCGTTGGGTCACCATGCTCGCCGGGCTGAACAACGGCCCGGGCAAAGCGCGCGTGGCGTGGAACTCGGCGCTGCTCTACGACATGATTTATACCCAGCCGGTTGTCTACGAGTTTAGCGAGCTGAAGATGCCGGTATTATTGATGATCGGCACGAAGGACAACACCGCCATCGGCAAAGATCTCGCCCCGCCGGAGGTGCGTAAAACGCTCGGCAACTACGCGGTGCTGGGGAAGGAGGCGGCAAAACGCATTCCGCACGCCACGCTGGTCGAGTTTAACGATATGGGCCACGCGCCGCAGATGCAGGATCCGGTGCGCTTCCACGAGGCGCTGCTGAAAGGGCTGAAGCGTAGCGATCCGCTTTCAGAATGATTTTCCACCTCTTTTCACTGCACTAATAGCGTTTTGCCAGCTGTCGAGGCCATGAGTTTCCCGCTATGATAAGCGGCTAGTCTAAGGAGAACGCATGGTCTGGATAATGCTGGCAACGCTTGCCGTGGTGTTTGTGGTTGGGTTTCGCGTCCTGACCTCGGATTCCCGCCGCGCCATCAAACGCTTAAGCGAACGGCTGGGGATCACCCCGATGCCGGTCGAGTCGATGATCGATCAGTTTGGTAAGTCGTCCGGCAATGAGTTTATCCGCTACCTTGAGCGCCCGGACGAGGCGCATCTGCAAAACGCCGCTCAGGTGCTGCTCATCTGGCAGGTTTGCATCGTTGACGGCAGCGAAGAGAATCTGCACACCTGGCACCGCATGCTGCGTAAAGCCCGCCTTGCCGCGCCGATTACCGATGCGCAAATCCGCCTCGCGCTCGGCTTTATGCGCGAAATAGAGCCAGACCCGCAGGAGCTTAACGCCTTCCAGCTGCGCTATAACCAGCTTTTTTTGCCGGAAGAGGGCGTGTTTTACCTGCACTAATAGAGTGTCATCGGGCTGGATGTGGCTCGTAACGCAAGTGCGTAACCGTTCTCCCTCACCCCAGCCCTCTCCCTCAAGGAAAGGGGAGTGTTCTGCGCAAGGCGGTACTCTGTGGGAATACCTCTCTCCGTGAGAGAGGGCACGACACTAAAAACTGCAAAAGTTGTCTAAACGTTAAATACGTCACACTTTTGATGATAAACTGCGCGACTTTTCCGCACGTTTATATCTTCAGGTGACGCCATGACAGAACACATTCAAACCGCTCCCCCTATTAAAGAGGTCTCGCGCCCTAACTGGTCGGCGGTTTTCTCCGTGGCGTTCTGCGTCGCCTGCCTGATTACCGTGGAGTTTCTGCCGGTGAGCCTGCTGACGCCGATGGCGCAGGATCTGGGCATTTCTGAAGGCGTGGCGGGGCAGTCCGTTACCGTGACCGCCTTTGTGGCGATGTTCGCCAGCCTGTTTATCACCCAGGTCATTGGTGCGATCGACCGCCGCAAAGTGGTGATTCTGTTCAGCGTGCTGCTGACCGCCTCCTGCCTGCTGGTCTCCTTTGCTAACAGCTTTACCCTGCTTCTGCTCGGGCGCGCCTGTCTGGGCCTGGGGCTCGGTGGCTTCTGGGCGATGTCCGCCTCGCTGACCATGCGCCTGGTGCCCGCGCGTACGGTGCCGAAAGCGCTCTCCGTCATCTTTGGCGCGGTGTCGATCGCGCTGGTGATTGCCGCGCCGCTGGGCAGCTTCCTCGGGGGGATTATCGGCTGGCGCAACGTGTTTAACGCGGCGGCGGTGATGGGCCTGCTCTGCATTATCTGGGTGTGGAAGGCGCTGCCGTCCCTGCCGGGCGAAGCGGCGCATCACAAGCAGAACATGTTCAGCCTGCTCAAGCGCCCTGGCGTATTGGCGGGGATGACCGCCATCTTCCTGGCGTTCGCCGGGCAGTTTGCCTTCTTTACCTACATCCGCCCGGTCTTTATGACCATGGCGGGCTTTGACGTTGACGGCCTGACGCTGGTGCTGCTGAGCTTCGGTATCGCCAGCTTTATCGGCACCTCGCTGTCGTCCCAGTTCCTGAAACGCTCCCTGAAGGTGGCGCTGGCGGGCGCGCCGCTGGTGCTGGCAGCCAGCGCGGCGGTGCTGGTGCTGTGGGGAAGCGACAAGTGGGTCGCGTCTGCCGTTGCAATCGTCTGGGGATTTGCCTTTGCGCTGGTGCCGGTGGGCTGGTCAACGTGGATCACCCGCTCGCTGGCCGATCAGGCGGAAAAAGCCGGGTCGATTCAGGTGGCGGTTATCCAGCTGGCAAATACCTGCGGCGCGGCGGTGGGCGGCGTTGCACTGGACCATTTGGGGCTGACGTCGCCGCTGGTGATTTCCGGCACGCTGATGCTGCTGACCGCGCTGCTGGTGCTGGGAAAGGTGAAGGCGAAATAGTAAATTTACCCCCCTCACCCCGGCCCTCTCCCCATAGGGGAGAGGGTGAAAAGACCGCTCCGAGCTGTCCCCTCTCCCCTATGGGGAGAGGGTTAGGGTGAGGGGTGATTAGGCTATGCCGATGCCTTCACCCGCCTTCTTGAATCCATCGAAATCAACACCACCGACGACACGATAAGCAGCGTGCCCAGCCAGTCCGGCAGGGTGAACGCCACGCCCAGCAGGATCACCGACAGCAGCGCGCTGCTCAGCGGCTCGGCGCAGCTCAGAATGCTCGCCTTCGGTCCGCCGATCATCTGCGCCCCTTTCAGGTACAGGCTGAACGTCAGCGCCGTACCGATCACCACCAGGTAGAAAAATGCCAGCAGCAGGCTACCGTCGAATGCAAACGCGGTGCCGCGCCCTGCGTAGAACGGCGTCAGCACCAATCCCGCAATCAGCATGCTCCAGCCGACGATCGGCAGCGTGCCGTAGCGGGCGATCAGCGTTGACGGATAAGTGGTATAGAACGCCGCAGCAAACGCCGAGGCGATACCGAAGAACAGCGCGGCAGGCGAGATGGAGAGCGAGGTCGGATCGCCGTGCGTCACCAGCAGGAAGGTGCCGATAAGCGAGGTCACGATCGCTGCCAGCACAAATGCGCCGGGGCGCGTTTTTCGCGCCAGCGCGAACCACGCCACGATGATCGTGGGCGACAGGAACTGCAGCACGGTGGCGGTGGCAGCGTTGGATTTTTCAATCGTCAGCAGGAAGGTAAGCTGCACGGTGAGCGCGCCGACCAGCGAGAAAAACAGCAGGCTAATAGCGTCCTTGCGATTTTTGATGACCGAGAAAATTTTGTCGCCGTGGACGAAGGAGAGCGTCAGCAGGATCACGCCGGTAAACAGCAGGCGAATCATGGTCAGGTAGGGCGAAGAAATGTGGCTTTTCTCCATGATGTACTGCGCGCAAACTCCTGAACTTCCCCATAAAACGGCGGCGATCAGGACGTTAAGCATTCCTTTACGTGTCGAACCCATGTTCTCCCCTGCGATGTTGATTTTTTTCCAGCATAACACGGGAGCGTGCGCCGCGGCCCACCGGAAACTGGGGTAGGCGGCGAAATCGGGCTATGCGATAGTGAAACGCACAAACGACAAGGAGAACCCTATGTACCTGAATATTACCGATAACGTCACTCCGCAGGAGAAAGACGAACTGCTAACCGGGCTGCGCGCCTACAACGCGCAATTTTTGGATCTGGCAAATTTTAGCGGCGACGTGGGCGTTTACGTGCGGGACGAACAGGGGAAGATGCTCGGCGGGTTAATCGGCGTGCGCAAAGGCGACTGGCTAAACATCGATTTTCTCTGGGTCAGCGAAAGCGTGCGCGGCACGGGCGTGGGCAGCCGGATAATCAACGCCGCAGAAGAGGAAGCCAGGCGTAAAGGATGCAGGCACGCGCTGGTGGATACCGTGAGCTTTCAGGCGCGCCCGTTCTATGAAAAGCAGGGCTATCGGCTGCAGATGTCGCTACAGGACTATCCGTATCGGGGGATGCAGCGGCATTATCTGACGAAGGCGCTGTAAGGCATATAACCTATCCTTCTTATTGATTCCTTTTCGATTTTTAGCGCGCCGCCTCGTTGTGGATATAGTCATTGAAACATCTTTCAAAAGGACACCTCAGTGAAACGTCAATTCAGCGCATTACTTCTCGCTGGCCTGCTGCTGGCAGGCTGCGATCGGGGCGATAAAGACGCCAAACACATTAAGGTCGGCGTGATTAACGGCGCGGAGCAGGAGGTGGCGGAAGTCGCGAAAAAGGTGGCGCAAGAGAAGTATGGCCTGGACGTGGAGCTGGTGGGCTTTAGCGGCTCGCTGCTGCCGAACGACGCTACCAACAGCGGCGAGCTGGATGCCAACGTCTTCCAGCACCGTCCCTTCCTGACGGAGGACAACAAGGCGCACGGCTATAAGCTGGTCGCGGTGGGCAATACGTTTGTCTTCCCGATGGCAGGCTATTCCCGCAAGGTGAAATCGGTCTCTGACCTGAAGGACGGCGCAACCGTCGCCATTCCAAACGATCCAACTAACCTTGGCCGCGCGCTGCTGCTGCTGCAAAAAGAGAAGCTGATTACCCTCAAGCCGGACGTGGGGCTGCTGCCGACCGCGCTGGATATCACCGCCAACCCTAAAAACCTGAAGATTATGGAGCTGGAAGGCGCGCAGCTGCCGCGCGTGCTGGACGACCCGAAGGTCGACGTGGCGATCATCAGCACCACCTATCTTCAGCAAACCGGGCTGTCGCCGGTGCACGATAGCGTGTTTATCGAAGACAAAAACTCGCCCTACGTGAACATTATCGTCACCCGTGAAGACAACAAAGATGCCGAAAACGTGAAGGAATTTATTCAGTCCTATCAGTCGCCTGAAGTGGCGAAAGCGGCGGAAACTCTTTTCAACGGCGGCGCGGTGCCGGGCTGGTAGGCCGCTAGCCCAGCCGCGCCATGCGCGTCTCGCCCTCGTCCATCGACAGCTGGTAGAGCGAAAACGAGCGGTGCTTTTCAATTAAGTTCGCCAGCTCCGGCGAGTGGCTGGTGAGCCAGATCTGCGTGTAGCGGCTGGCCTCGGCGATCAGGCTTGCCAGCGCGGGCAGCATCTGCGGATGCAGGCTGTTTTCGGGTTCGTTGAGCGCGATAAAAGCGGGCGGACGCGGGCTGAGCAGCGCTACCGCCAGGCACAAAAAGCGCAGCGTACCGTCCGAAAACTCTGCCGGTTCCAGCGGGCGGCCCAGGCCCTCGCGCTGCATCATCATCCGAAAGCGCCCGCCCGAATTGTCGCTGTAAAACACGCAGCCGGGGAAGGCCTGGTCGAGGATGCGCATCAGCAGCATCTCGTCGCCGATCTCAACGATGGTTTGAAATGCCGCCGCCAGGTTTGCGCCGTCGCTTGTCAGCACGGGGGAGCGGAAGCCCACCTGCGGCGCGCGGATGGCGGAACCCGACGACACGGAGAATTCATGGTAAAAACGCCAGTTGCGCAGGGATTCGCGCATTTGCGAGACTTCCGGGTAGAGATGCGGCTCGCCGAGCTGTCCGAACACCGATTCGTTCTCATACAGCGTGCCGCTGTGCGTTACTTTCTCATGGTGGATGTTATTGAGAAATACGGTCTGGTTTTTGCGCTGCATCAGGCGCGCAGAGGGACGGCGGTGCTGGTCGCTGAGCCAGATGCTCTCCTCTTTAATCACCGGATCGAGCTGAAACTGCGAGGGGTAAGGCAGCCTTTCAACAAACCCAACCTGCAGTTCGTATTCGTACGTTTCCGTCTCCACCGCCAGGTTCACGCGCCGCAGCTGGTCGGTTCGCGTTTTGCCCGCCCAGAAGACCTTTAAAATCCCGCCATCGTTCGCCAGCGCCTGCGAAAACTGCCCCTGCGCCGCGCTGTGCATCAGGTATATCGCCTTGTAAATATTGGATTTACCCGTGCCGTTCGGCCCGAAGACGATATTCAGCTGCTCCAGATCCAAAGACATCCGGCGAATGGAGCGATAATTTTCAATGTGCAGCGTTTTGATCATCTGGCAGGCCTAATGCGCAGTAAAAGACCTGTATATAATGCCAGTATTTTTGGGCGAAATGCAAAAAAAAGACGACAGTGAGGCGTCGTCTAAACACGGGGTACTGCATTCGACCTCTTTTGATTAAGGGCCTTCGATTTTACGGCTCAGGTTACGGCCAGACGGAGTCCCAGATCATTGGGATAGGGATCGAAGTAGTTTTGCGTCAGCAGATAACGGTCCGGGTATTCCGCCAGATAGTGCTTCAGCAGCGTGAGCGGCGCGAGAATCGGCAGTAGCCCGTCGCGGTAGTGCAGGATCACGTCGCGCAGCTCGCCGCGCTGGCGGCTGTTCAGGCGCGGGCGGAAATAGCCCTGAATATGCATCAGCACGTTGGTGTGGTTTTTCCGCGAGGCCGGTTTTTTCAGGATTGTCATCAGCTTTTCGCGATAGGCGACGAAGAAGGCGTCCAGATCTTCCCACTCGTGCAGCGAGGCCACGAACGGGCCGATCTCGCGATAGCCTGCCTGGTGGTGTGCCAGCAGCTGGAGCTTGTAGCGGCTGTGAAAATCCAGCAGCTTGCGGCGCGTCAGGCCGCTGGCGCGCAGGGTATTTAGCTCATGCAGGGCAAACACGCGCTCAATAAAGTTTTCGCGCAGCACCGGGTCGTGCAGGCGGCCATCCTCCTCGACGGGCAGCCACGGCCTGGATTTAAGAAGGGCAGCGGTGAACAGGCCGACGCCCTCCTTGCGGCCCCGGTTGCCGTTTTCGTCGTACAGGCGCACGCGCTCCATCCCGCAGCTTGGCGATTTCGCGCAGACGATAAACCCGGCAAGATCGCCCATTTTCGGCAGATAATCGGCGGCGAAATCCGCCATTTTCTGCGTAACGTCCTCGTGCGGCGGCTTGCTGAAGCGCATCTGCGTGTCGCCGTCGGTCATCATAACCAGGCGCAGGGCCGGGCGCGGCGTCGGCAGGCCAATTGCCATTTCCGGGCAGACGGGCCTGAAATTCACCCACTGGGCCAGCTCATCCATGACAAAGCCCATGCGTTTATGCCCGCCGTCGAATCGTACGGCGGAGCCGGTCAAACATCCGCTAATACCCAGCACAGGTTTGGTTGTCATGATGTGTACCTCCCGTTTCTCTCCTTTAAAACTTACACAATATGACTATTTTGTCCAAGTATTAGCGGTGGTATTTTTATTTGTTTAAGGATATCAGCGGGTTTAGCTGCCCTTATAGGTTGAGTAACCGTACTGGCTCAGCAGCAGCGGGATGTGCAGCTTTTCATTCGTGGCGGTAACGGTGAACAGCACCGGCACTTCCGGGAAGAAGGAGTCCTGCTTCTGGGCCTTGAAGTATTCGCTGGTTTTGAACGTCACCTTGTACACGCCCGGCTGCATATCCTGATTCTCCGGGTAAAGAGACTTGATGCGGCCGTCGCGATCGGTTTTGCCGCTGGCAACCTGGGTCCATTTATCCTGCTGCTGTTTTTCCAGCATCACGGTCACGTCCTGGCCTGGAAGGCCGGTTTGCTGGTTGAGAACGTGCACGCTCAGGGTGCCGACAGGAGCGCTAAAGGCGGCAGGGGCGAAGGCCATCGCGGCCAGGAGCAGCAGGGGGGACGTCTTTTTCATCGTGTTTTCCTTTTTGGCGTTAAGTCACAGGAAAACGTTAGCACTCGCGTCGCGATAAAAACTTCAATTTTTCGTGATAACTCGCGACGGCGTAAGGCTTTAGAGAATAATTACGTCAATGGAGATAAAGGCCTGCCATTGCTCGAGCTGCTTTTTGCGCGCGGCGTTGAGCTTGCCGCTGGTGACCAGCAGCCAGTTGCGATCGGGAAAAATTTCCGGCGCCAGCGCGGCGGGAGGGATTGGCAGTACGTCGATGCGGTGTCCCTGACCGGTTCGCGTCAGGGCTTCGAGCCAGACTTCACACGGATCGCTCAGGTGCCAGCCGCACAGGAGAAGGTTATCGCCCGGCGCTTTTTTGTCACCCTCAAGGCAAAACGAGGTGTAGGCGATGATGATGCCGTCGAGGATTTCGCGCAGGGTCATCACGGCGGGCACGTTGGCCGACACCTGGCCGCGCAGCGGGCGCAGCACGTGGGCGACCAGCTCCGGCCTTGGGTATTCGCGGCCTGCGTCGTAAATCATCTGGCGCAGGGCGTCGATTTTTCCCGCCTTGAGGCGGTCGAGCATGGTTTCCTGTAGCGTCTGCCAGTTGTTGGTGCGCCGCGGCTCCGGGCGTTCCAGGAGGGATTTGACCTGGCCGATGGGGACGCCTTTTTTAACCCAGTCGAGGATTTTCAGCGCCTGCTGCACATCGTTCTCACTGTAGAGACGGTGGCCGCCGTCCGTGCGCTGGGGCTTGAGCAGGCCGTAGCGACGCTGCCAGGCGCGGAGCGTGGTGGCGGTGATGCCGCTGAGTCTTGCAAATTCGCCGATGGAGTAAGCCATGTCTGCGCCCGTGAGGAGGAATAATCTCAATATACTACGAATTATCGCAGCCTGAATGAAGCATCTGCCGGGTGCACTACACTAAAAAACCAAACGACAGTGAAAGGAGCTCTCATGAAACTATGGCCTGTTGTGACCGGCGTCGCTATTGCGCTGACGCTGGTTGCCTGTAAATCGCCTACGCCGCCGAAAGGCGTGCAGCCTATCACCGGCTTTGATGCCAGCCGCTATCTCGGCAAATGGTATGAAGTCGCCCGTCTGGAAAACCGCTTCGAGCGCGGGCTGGAGAAGGTTACCGCCACCTACGGCGAGCGCAGCGACGGGGGCATTAGCGTGCTTAACCGCGGCTACGATCCGAAGAAAAATAAGTGGAGCGAGAGCGAGGGGAAAGCCTACTTTACCGGCGAGCCAACGACCGCCGCGCTGAAGGTATCATTCTTCGGGCCGTTCTACGGCGGCTATAACGTGATCAGGCTGGACGACAAATACCAGTACGCGCTGGTGAGCGGCCCGAACCGCGACTACCTGTGGATCTTGTCGCGCACGCCAACCATTCCGGACGCGGTGAAGCAGGACTACCTGAACACCGCGCGCGGGCTGGGCTTCCGCGTCGATCAGCTGGTGTGGGTGAAGCAGTAGCGCGCTAGCTGCACATGTCGCTAAACGGTCCGCGCGGGCAGGGACGCAGGATGACGTGGACCTTATCCTCCTTCAGCGTATACATGCCGCCGAAGAACGGATCGACGATTAGCCAGCCCGGCACGCCCAGGAAGATGACGTTCCCCAGCGTGTACCAGCGGCTAAAGCGGTACGCCAGCGGCATGCTGGCGGAGTAGTAGCCCGGCTGCCTGAGCGTGAGCGAATACTCGCGTTTGCCGAAATAGCTGCCGTCGGATTTCTTCAGCGTGACGGTTTGCGGCGTGACGCCGGTGGCGGTGATGGCGCCGGTGCGGTCGATAACCGCAAACGGGACGTTGTCCGGCGTGCTGCTGATGGTGACGGTTTCTTCATTGCTGCCGACGATAGCGGCGCAGCCGGTCAGCATCCATGCGGTTAACAGCAGTAGGGTGAGTTTTTTCATCGGGGCGCTCCGTGTCGTTAACGATCAAGAGCGACACGGAGGGGGGAAAAGTTAAGTGCGAGGCTGCGGAGAAGTGGTTGATTTATCGCGGCGAGCCGAAGATGATCCCCGTATGAAAATTGAAACCGCAGTGCCTGAACAGTTTGAACGTCTCGTCGCGATTTGGGAATCCGCCGTTCGCGCGACTCACCATTTCCTGCAGGAAAGCGATATTGCGGCGCTGCGCCCGCTGCTGCTCAACGCCTATTTGCCCAACCTCAGGGTTGTAATCGCCCGCGATGGGGCGGGAAACATTCACGGCTTTTTAGGCGTGGATGAAAACCGGATTGAAATGCTGTTTGTTGATGACGCCAGCCGGGGAAAAGGCGTGGGGAAACTCCTGCTGAACTATGCGATTAATCAGTGCGGCGCGAACGAGGTGGACGTCAACGAGCAAAACCCGCAGGGCGTCGCGTTTTATCGCCATATGGGGTTTGTGCAGGTTGGGCGCTCCGAGCTGGACGGGCAGGGGAATGCGTTTCCGCTGTTGCATATGAAGCTGCGGGATTAGCGCTTAGCCTGCCTATCCCATTTTACTAAGCCGATGATATCTTTCTCACCTTCGGCTTCTTTCAGCAGGCGCTGTTTTTTTTCAAACTCAATGTATTCTGAGCATGCCTTTTCATCAGCCGCTTTCTTGCTGATTTTACCAGCCCCTTCTAAAACGTCCCGGTCGTTAAATTGCAGGAATTGATCGAGCTTGGTTTGCCAGTCTCGTAAAAATACCTGCTTGCGGCGTTTGGCCTGATCTTCGGCAAAATCTAACCACATAGTAACGACGCGATTAAGCTCGCTCACCTCATCCTGAGACAGATAATTTTTTGCTGTGGTGACATCGCTTTTGCGGACGTCTTCACCTTTATAGCTCGTCAGCCCCATATGCGGTTGGCTGGCATCCGCGCGCTGGTGAATCAACTCGGCAGCGGTGTAGCCCGTGCAGGCAAAATGGAGTTTATTCTGGATGGTCTGGAAGAATTGCGTGGTTTCTTTGAGCGATGGCTGATAGTCGGCGGCGAGTGCAAAAATCTCCCTCACGCGGAGATAGACCCGGCGTTCGCTGGCCCTTATATCGCGAATGCGTTCCAGCATTTCATCAAAATAGTCGGGAACGGCGGAAGATCCGACAGGCGGATTTTTCAGGCGTTCGTCGTCCATAACGAAGCCTTTAACCAGGTATTCCTGAAGCGTTTGGGTAGCCCACTGGCGGAACTGGACGCCGCGAGGCGAGCGGACACGGTAGCCGACGGCAAGTATTGCTTCAAGATTGTAGTGCTCGATCTCTCTGGAAACCTGACGTTTTCCTTCCTGACGAACTATCCGGAATTTCCGGATAGTTGAGTGTTGATCGATTTCGCCATCGGAAATTATATTCATAAGATGCTCGTTAATGGTGCGAACATCTTTACCGTACAGTTCGGCCATTGCTGCTTGAGATAACCAGAGGGTGTCTGATTCGAAGCGACATTCGACACGTACTCTTCCGTCACCGCTGGCAAACATAATAAATTCCCCTGCCGGAGATTGGATTACGCCTTTATCTGCCATGTCGCCTCCACATCCTCTGCGTTTAACGTTTTAAGCGCGTAGTATGCCAGAAACAACCGCTATGCCAGGTAGTTTGTATTTGATTTTGCGAGGCGCTTTCCAGGATGCTGAGTTTGGATCGCTGTAAGCGCGTCCTCTATCTCAATGAGTTTGGTTTTCGTCCATTTGTAATCGTCCTGCAATCCCCTGCCGGAAAGAATTTGGAGGTAGCTTTATGGAAAACACTCGCGCAGGGATCCAAATTTTTTTCGGCAATATAAAGATTGATCTCAACTAATTAACTGAATTATCAGAATTTATAAATATGTATATATTCCCCTAACGCAAACGATCTGCTTACAATTCATGGAAGATTTCAAATGAAACGGAGTTTTATAAATGGCTATTCCAGGCAACATGTGGCTTTACGATGATGGTGGTGCATTGATCAAAGGGGGTTGCGATGTCCAGGACCGCGACTACAGTATCGAGTCTAAAGGCTTCCACCATAATCTGAGCATCCCTTCCGATAATATGACGGGTAAACCAAATTGCCCGATGGGAAATTTGCAAAGTTGAAGATGGTGCCAACGACTAAGATAGCTACGTTTATAGGACGCTGGATTCCCTTTATTGGCTATGCTCAACTAATCACTATCATTTATACGGTCAGCAAGCGTACCCGAGAGAAATATAATCTCATTGCCAGTCTAAAAGACCGTATTCAATGGACATCCTTCTGATGAGAAACATTGAAGCTTAGGTTATCGGATACATTATGGAAAAGTATCCGATTAGAGAACGCTGGTTTAAGCCCGGTGTTAAACAGGTCACCAAGGAATGGACGCTACAGGATGATTTTAAGTTTCTTCCGGAAGATGCGCATGATTTTCTGGTAGATGTTTTTGAACGTTTCGGCGTGGATTATTCCACTTTTGACGGCAGGAACTACTTTGAGTACGAATATCCCTTCTGGCAAAAGAAACCGTCCCCAGAACCCGTGATAAAACCGCTGACAGTTGGGATGATCATCGAGTCTGTCAAAGCGGAGAAATGGCTATACGATTGAAAGGAAAAAGCGCCTTTTGAGGCGCTTTGTTCAGAGGATTGTATGGTAAGAGCGTCTATAAAGTTGATTTAAGCTTTAACAGCTGCTGATCGATTTGAGTCAGTCTCTCCTTTACCCGCTTGTTCTCGTCCAGGAGTCTTTGTTCGTTCTCGCTATGGGCCACCAGAACGATACACCCTTTCATCACTTTTACCGTAACCTGATGCCCGGTATCAAACCCCGCCGCACGTAGCCACTTTCCGGACAGGATGATTTTCGGTGTCGATTTGTCGAAAACATTCGGGCGGTATCCCACAATTAACGAACGCTCGGTTCCGGATTGGTCGGTGTCTGGGGTAGAATGCGTATCAGCCATAATCAACTCCTTGATAGTTGGTGAGGTTAGACGCTCCGGTTGTGTTCCCGCACATCGGGGCGTTGCAAAAACAGGAGGTTTAGGTGGCCTCCTATGTGTGTCAGAGTAGATGGATAGGTGGCCTCATGTCAATCATATCGCGCGAAAAAAAACCAAAAGGCGGTGGGCAGTCTCCCCAGTTTAAGATGCGTATTGATCCGGCATTGAAGGAGCAGTTGGATGCTGTGGCGGCTGAGGAAGGGGTTAGTCTCGCCAGCTGGTTGAAGGAACTGGCGAGGGAGGCGTTAAGGTCCAAAGGAATCCAACCTAATGGTTAGATTTTTTGTAATTTTATTCATCATTAAAACCTATTATATGGAACTCTGCTCCTGAGGATTTTATAGCGTTATCCGAACTAACTAATAATACATCTAACTGACGCTTGATATTACTATTTTGCGACTTTGTATAATAACTTTTTGTTGTATGAGGTTGTATTACTATTACCCTTGTTTTTATTTTATTAGGGTTGGAGTTCAATGATGAAAGTTGTAATATAAAATCTGAGGGCTTTATCATCTTATTCTCATGCCAACACATTTTATTTTGAGAGACAGAGGCTCTTTCTGTCAGATCCTGTATAAGGTTTTTACGGTTAGAATATCTCAAGTTTTTAACTGCTTGGCTTAGAACAATATCATGTGCACCCACGGATATTCTTCTACTTATACTACTGCTATTAGCTGCTTTGATATGAATAAGAGATATTATCGTCTTATCATTATGATCATCAATATGAATAAAATCTGCTTTCTCACCCGCTCCATCATCGCAGTAGAGCCATCCCGTAGGTTTCTCAGTTGTATTAAAGTTATCTGAAGAATCCCAACGGCTATTCCACCTATTTTTTATCCAACAGAAAAGAGAGTTTTGCGATCCAATTTTTGTTAGATCAAGTTTATCTGATACAAGTGGTTTCTCTTTACATACATCAAATTTCTCAAAGTCTGCCCAAATGAATCCATTATATGTAACATCTTTATAATCAGTTTTAAATATCCAAGAGTTCACTACTGCGTGACCTGACTCATACCAACACTTTATTAATTCTGGATATCTAAATATTTTCGCATAATTGTTAAGAATGTCTTTTTTTTGTGAAACTGGCTGTTGGTTATTAATTTCGAAACTAATCTCGTAATCTTTTATTACTGGTCTTACACTAATCTCTCCACAATGAACATTTTCATAAAAAACTTTTAGAGAAAAAGCAGAGTTCATTATTGGCGAAATCTCTATTCTATATTTAGTAGCAATCTTTCTGAGTAAATCTACCTTTGTGGAACTCATTTCATAAGGGACGAAATCTGGATCGATTACAGAAAAATCATATGCGTCTTGGACATTATTAAGATCGTTAATAGGGCTGGCAAGAATGCTAATTGGAGTAGTGTTGTTTTGCTTGTTAGAATTCAACATATCTAGTATTTCGATAACATTTTTTTCAAACGTATCCCAGTCTTTACATGGGCCTTTCCAGACGGACGATTTGAAAGGATTTAATCCTATGGTTTTATTATTATTCCCAATCTCAGTTCTTACAGCAGACATCATGTATGATTGATCCTCTAAAGGATCTAATGATTCAGCTACACTATTCCCTCCTAAAACTTTTGAATCAGCCTTAAAAGTTGTTTTCCCATGTATACCCAGAAGCCAGAGCATCTTTATATTGTCTTCATTTATAAATAAATGATTTAAATGCGATATTTCTACTGGATACAAGTTTGATAATGGTGCACTTTTGAAATTTTCTCTTATTAGATCTTTCATTCCCTTTTCTGAGAAGTAAAATGCTACATAGCTTCCGAGAGTAAAAGTAAGCGCTATATGATTCTCTATATCATGTATATCGTTTCTTTTAGTCCAACTAGGGATTTTATTTATCGAGTAGGGAGAAATTAATACATTAGCCTCATTTATTGTTTCAGATGTGGCTGGATATTGCTTTATTTCTCCTTCGTTATAGATTTTGGTATCGATAACTTGCATTACTGACGTGTGCAAGTATTTTGCTGTATAATTTGACTTATTAAATCCAATTAAAATAGAAAAAAAAGGTGAAAGGTGTTCCTTTTGAACATCGTTCATAACTGTCTCATTAAATGATGGGTAATCGAGAGGAGATAATTATATTAATAGTAGAATATATGTAGTGATGTTTGTCACAAAGATAGGATATATGAAAAATATATCGAGAATATAAATTTTTGGCGGAAGATCACAGGAGTCGAACCTGCCCGGGAACGCTGGCGTCCCCAACTGGATTTGAAGTCCAGCCACCTCACCGGAGATGACGATCTTCCGCGCCTCGATTGCTACATGGAGGCGGGGCGCATTATAGCTACTTTCAGGCATTTACCACATACCCCGACACGCTTTTTTCACGTCTCTTTTGACCTTCACCCACCTGTTTCGGTTAATTCCTAAGAAAATCCTCAGGTTAGCTTTTGACGCCTGCCCACCTTTAACGCGATCACAAAAAACAAGAAACGTAATTTAATAACCATAAAACGCAATACCCGCCCGTGAAACAATGGTTTAAAAACACAGTTACCGGTCTCAGCGCCCCCTACAGCGTGAAGGATATATAAAATATGAGCGAAGTACTGTCCGTTAAAGAGAAGATTGGCTACGGCATGGGCGATGCCGCCAGCCATATCATTTTTGATAACGTCATGTTGTACATGATGTTTTTCTACACCGATATTTTCGGTATTCCCGCCGGGTTCGTCGGCACCATGTTCCTGCTGGCGCGCGCGCTGGATGCGATCTCCGACCCGTGCATGGGCCTGATTGCCGACCGCACCCGCAGCCGCTGGGGCAAGTTCCGCCCGTGGATACTGTTCGGCGCCATTCCGTTTGGCATCGTCTGCGTGCTGGCGTATACCACGCCGGACCTCAGCCATAACGGCAAGCTGATTTATGCCGCCGTCACCTACACCCTGCTGACCCTGCTCTACACCGTGGTCAATATCCCTTACTGCGCGCTGGGCGGCGTTATCACCAACGACCCGACGCAGCGCATCTCCCTTCAGTCCTGGCGCTTCGTGCTGGCGACGGCGGGCGGCATGCTCTCGACGGTGCTGATGATGCCGCTGGTCAAGCTGATTGGCGGGGAAGACAAAGCCTTTGGCTTCCAGGGCGGCATCGCCGTGCTGTCGGTCATCGCGTTCCTGATGCTGGCGTTCTGCTTCTTCACCACCAAAGAGCGCATCCAGGTGCCGCCTGCCACCACCTCCATGCGCGAAGACCTACGCGACATCTGGCAAAACGACCAGTGGCGCATCGTCGGCGTGCTCACCATCCTCAACATCCTCGCCGTCTGCGTGCGCGGCGGCGCGATGATGTACTACTGCACCTGGATTATGGGCTCGCCGGAAGTGTTCGTCGCGTTCCTCACCACCTACTGCGTCGGCAACCTGATCGGCTCCGCGCTCGCGAAACCGCTCACCGACTGGAAGTGCAAGGTGAGCATCTTCTGGTGGACCAACGCCGCGCTGGCGGTGGTGAGCGTCGCGATGTTCTTCGTGCCGATGCATGCCACCGTGGTGATGTTCGCCTTCATCTTCGTGATTGGCGTGCTCCACCAGCTGGTGACGCCCATCCAGTGGGTGATGATGTCCGATACCGTCGACTACGGCGAATGGACCAACGGCAAACGCCTCACCGGCATCAGCTTCGCGGGCACGCTGTTCGTGCTGAAGCTCGGCCTGGCGCTGGGCGGCGCGATGATCGGCTGGATGCTGGCGGGCGGCGGCTACGACGCCGCGGCTAAAACCCAGAACAGCGCCACCATCAGCATCATTGTCGGCCTGTTTACCCTGGCCCCGGCGGTCTGCTACGCGCTGAGCGCCATCATCGCCAAGCGCTACTACACGCTGAAAACGCCGTTCCTGGTGAAGATCATGCGCGAGCTGGCGCAGGGCGCGCGCCGCAACCAGCAGGAATTTGCCCCGCTGCCGGGCAGCAAAGAATTACGGAACTAAGAGGACGAAAGTATGAAAATCAGTGACGGAAACTGGCTCATTCAACCGGGCCTGAACGTGACGTATCCGGTGCAGGTGTTCGACGTGGAGCAGCAGGGCAATGACCTCGTGGTCTACGTTGCTCCGCGCGACGTGCGCGAGCGCACCTGGCAGCTCGACACATTGATGTTCACGGTTCGTCTGTTTGCCCCGCAGGAGGGGATTGTCGGGGTGCGCATCGAGCACTTCCAGGGCGCGCTGGACAACGGCCCGCACTACCCGCTTAACGTGCTGAAAGACGTGAAGGTCGAGATTGAAAACAACGCGGAATTTGCCGAGCTGAAAAGCGGCAGCGTCAGCGTGCGCGTGACCAAGGGCGAGTTCTGGGCGCTGGACTTCCTGCGCAACGGCCAGCGCATCACCGGCAGCCAGCTGAAAAACAACGGCTACGTGCAGGACGGCAACAGCGATCGCAACTATATGTTCGAGCGCCTCGATTTGGGCGTGGGGGAAACGGTCTACGGCCTGGGCGAGCGCTTCACCGCGCTGGTGCGCAACGGCCAGACGGTCGAAACCTGGAACCGCGATGGCGGCACCAGCACCGAGCAGTCCTACAAAAACATCCCGTTCTACCTCACCAACCGCGGCTACGGCGTGCTGGTTAACCACCCGGAAAACGTCTCGTTTGAAGTCGGCTCCGAGAAGGTCTCCAAGGTGCAGTTCAGCGTGGAGGGCGAGTACCTCGAGTATTTCGTGATCGACGGCCCGACGCCGAAAGAGGTGCTCAACCGCTATACGCAGTTTACCGGCCGTCCGGCGCTGCCGCCCGCGTGGTCGTTCGGCCTGTGGCTGACCACCTCGTTCACCACTAACTACGACGAAGCGACGGTGAACAGCTTTATCGACGGCATGGCCGAGCGCGACCTGCCGCTGCACGTCTTCCACTTCGACTGCTTCTGGATGAAGGCCTTCCAGTGGTGCGACTTCGAGTGGGACCCAGTGACCTTCCCGGATCCGGAGGGGATGATCCGCCGCCTGAAGGAGAAAGGGCTGAAGGTCTGCGTGTGGATCAACCCGTACATCGGCCAGAAGTCGCCGATCTTCCAGGAGCTAAAAGAGAAGGGCTACCTGCTCAAGCGCCCGGACGGCTCTCTGTGGCAGTGGGACAAATGGCAGCCGGGGCTGGCGATTTACGATTTCACCAACCCGGAGGCGTGCCGGTGGTACGCCGATAAGCTCAAGGGCCTGGTGGACATCGGCGTGGACTGCTTCAAAACCGACTTCGGCGAGCGTATCCCGACCGACGTCCAGTGGTTCGACGGCTCCGATCCGCAGAAAATGCACAACCACTACGCCTACATCTACAACGAACTGGTGTGGAACGTGCTGAAAGAGACGGTGGGCGAAGAAGAGGCCGTGCTGTTTGCCCGCTCTGCGTCCGTCGGTGCGCAGCAGTTCCCGGTGCACTGGGGCGGCGACTGCTACGCCAACTACGAGTCGATGGCGGAAAGCCTGCGCGGCGGGCTGTCGATCGGCCTGTCGGGCTTTGGCTTCTGGAGCCACGACATCGGCGGGTTCGAGAATACCGCTCCGGCGCACGTCTACAAGCGCTGGTGCGCGTTTGGGCTGCTCTCCAGCCACAGCCGCCTGCACGGCAGCAAATCCTACCGCGTGCCGTGGGCGTACGACGACGAGTCCTGCGACGTGGTGCGCCACTTCACCCAGCTTAAGTGCTGGATGATGCCGTACCTTTATCGTCAGGCGGCGCTAGCCCGCGAGTGCGGCACGCCGATGCTGCGCGCGATGATGCTGGAGTTCCCGGACGATCCGGCGTGTGACTACCTCGACCGACAGTACATGCTCGGGGATGCGGTGATGGTCGCGCCGGTGTTCTCGGAAGCGGGCGACGTGCAGTTCTACCTGCCGGAAGGCCGCTGGACGCACCTGTGGCACAACGACGAGATCCAGGGCAGCCGCTGGCATAAGCAGCAATATGATTTCCAGAGCCTGCCGGTCTACGTGCGCGACAACACGCTGCTGGCGCTGGGTAACAATGACCGGAAGCCGGACTATGCGTGGCACGAGGGCACGGCGTTCCAGCTGTTTAACCTGGACGACGGCGCAACGGCGGTCAGCGAAGTGCCTGCGGCCGACGGCTCCGTCATCTTTACCCTGACGGCCACCCGCCGCGGCGATACGGTGACGATTAAGGGCGCAGGCGACGCGGAAAGCTGGTCGGTTTGCTTACGCAACGTTCAGAAGGTCGCGGGCGTGCAGGGCGGCTCGCAGGCGGGCAGCGAATGGGGCGTGGTCGTGAACGCTGAGGGCAGCGAGGTGGTTGTTCAGCTTTAACGCCCTACACGCGCTCCCTCTCTCGTTAGCGGGAGGGAGCGCGGTGCGCATCAATGCCAGCAGAAGTGATGCACAACCTGGGTTATCAGCTCGCGCGTTGGCTTGATGAACCGGGTTTCCAGATATTCATCCGGCTGGTGGGCCTGGTTAATCGAACCCGGGCCAAGCACCAGCGTCGGACACAGGGTCTGGATGAACGGCGCTTCGGTGCAGTAGTTCACCACGTCGGTTTTCTCCCCAAGCAGTTTCTCCACCACCGCAACCAGCTGGTGATCCGGCGGGCATTCGTAGCCCGGGATCGGCGGATGCAGTTCGGATACGGTTAAACGCCCCGGCCAGCGCTCGCTCACCGGCGCAAGCGCCTCGTTCAGCAGGCCGTCAAGATCGCTCAGCGTCATGCCCGGCAGCGGGCGAATGTCCATATGCAGCTCGCAGCAGGCGCAGATGCGGTTGGACGCATCGCCGCCGTGCAGGCTGCCGAGGTTCAGCGTCGGATACGGCACGGTGAACGCCTCGTAGTGATAGCGCTCTTTCAGGCCGTCGCGCAGCTGCATGATGCGGCCAATGGCGTCGTGCATCAGCTCGATGGCGTTGACGCCGCGCGCCGGATCGCTGGAGTGGCCGGACTGGCCCAGCACGCGCACCGCCGTGGAAATGTGGCCTTTGTGGGCGCGGATCGGCTGCAGCGAGGTTGGCTCACCGATAATGGCGCAGTCCGGGCGAATCGCCGTGTTTTCCGAGAAATAGCGCGCGCCCGCCATGCTGGTCTCTTCGTCGGCGGTCGCCAGAATGTAGAGCGGCTTTTTCAGCTTCGTCACGTCCACGTCACGCAGCGCGTCGAGGATAAAGGCGAAGAAGCCTTTCATGTCCGCGGTGCCCAGGCCGTAGAGCTTGTTGTCGTGCTCGGTCAGGGTGAACGGATCGCGCGTCCAGCGGCCATCGTCAAACGGCACGGTGTCGGTATGGCCAGCCAGCAGCAGGCCGCCCGCGCCGCTTCCGGTGCTGGCCAGCAGGTTGAATTTATGGCGCGTTCCGGGAACGGGCTGAACCTCAACGTTAAACCCAAGATCGCTAAACCAGCCCGCCAGGAGAGTGATTAAAGACTCATTGCTTTGATCCAGCGATTCTTCGGTTGCGCTGATGGAGGGTGTGGCAATCAGGGCGCGGTAGATCTCGATAAATGGCGGTAAATTCATTTTCATTGTTGACACACCTTAGGTCGTGATAGTATCAATATTCATGCAATAAATGTGAATAAAAATACACTAACGTTGAGCATAAAGGAACCCGATGTTGAATACGCTGATTGTAGGCGCTAGCGGTTATGCGGGCGCAGAGCTTGTAAGCTACGTGAATCGCCACCCACATATGACCATAACCGCTTTGACCGTGTCAGCGCAAAGCAATGATGCCGGAAAGTTAATTTCCGATTTGCATCCGCAGCTCAAGGGGATTGTCGATCTGCCTTTGCAGCCGATGTCCGACATCAGCGAGTTTGCCGGCGGCGTCGACGTGGTGTTTTTAGCCACCGCGCATGAAGTGAGCCACGACCTGGCGCCGCAGTTTTTGGCCGCTGGCTGCGTGGTGTTCGACCTCTCCGGCGCGTTCCGCGTTAACGACGGTGCGTTCTACGAAAAATATTATGGTTTCACCCATCAGCACCCGGATCTGCTTGAACAGGCGGTCTACGGGCTGGCGGAGTGGAGCACCGATAAACTGAAAGAAGCGAACCTGATTGCCGTGCCGGGATGCTACCCGACGGCGGCGCAGCTTTCCCTGAAGCCGCTGATCGACGCGGGCCTGTTGGATCTGAGCCAGTGGCCGGTGATCAACGCCACGAGCGGCGTCAGCGGCGCGGGGCGTAAGGCCGCGATCGCTAACAGCTTCTGCGAAGTCAGCCTTCAGCCGTACGGCGTGTTCAACCACCGCCATCATCCTGAAATCACCACTCATCTTGGCGCGGACGTGATCTTTACGCCGCACCTGGGCAGCTTCCCGCGCGGCATCCTCGAAACCATCACCTGCCGCCTGAAGCCGGGTGTGACCAGGGATCAGGTCAGCGAGGCGTTTGCGCAGGCGTACGCGGACAAACCGCTGGTGCGTCTGTATGACAAAGGCGTTCCCGCGCTCAAAAACGTGGTTGGCCTGCCGTTCTGCGACATCGGCTTTGCCGTGCAGAACGAGCATCTGATCGTGGTCGCCGCGGAAGATAACTTACTCAAAGGCGCCGCCGCGCAGGCAGTGCAGTGTGCAAACATTCGTTTCGGCTTCCCTGAAACGCAGGCTCTTATTTAAGGTGTGATGATGAACCCATTAATTATCAAACTCGGTGGCGTACTGCTGGACAGCGAAGAAGCGCTGGAGCGTCTTTTTACCGCGCTGGTGAACTACCGCGAATCACATCAGCGCCCGCTGGTGATTGTTCACGGCGGCGGCTGCGTGGTGGATGAGCTGATGAAAGGGCTCAACCTGCCGGTGACCAAGAAAAACGGCCTGCGCGTCACGCCTGCCGACCAGATTGACATCATTACTGGTGCGCTGGCGGGAACGGCGAACAAAACGCTGCTGGCGTGGGCGAAAAAACACCACATCGCGTCCGTGGGCCTCTATCTGGGCGACGGGGACAGCGTAAAAGTGACCCAGCTCGACGAAGCGCTCGGCCACGTTGGACTGGCCCAGCCGGGTTCGCCTACGCTGATTAACACCCTGCTGAACGGCGGTTTTCTGCCGGTGGTGAGCTCTATCGGCGTGACCGAAGAGGGCGAGCTGATGAACGTTAACGCGGACCAGGCGGCCACCGCGCTGGCGGCGACGCTGGGCGCGGACCTGATCCTGCTCTCCGACGTGAGCGGCATTCTGGACGGTAAAGGCCAGCGCATCGCGGAGATGACCGCCGCGAAAGCCGAGCAGCTGATCGACCAGGGGATTATCACCGACGGGATGATCGTCAAGGTGAACGCGGCGCTGGACGCGGCGCGCGCGCTCGGCCGCCCGGTGGACATCGCCTCCTGGCGTCACGCGGAGCAGCTCCCGGCGCTGTTTAACGGCACGCCGATCGGCACGCGTATTTTAGCGTAAGTAATTACTGAATGACCGTAGGCCGGGTAAGCGAAGCGCCACCCGGCGGAACTAACGAATAAAGGAAGCATGTTATGGCACTTTGGGGTGGGCGTTTTACACAGGCAGCGGATCATCGGTTCAAACAGTTCAACGACTCGTTGCGCTTCGACTACCGCCTGGCCGAACAGGATATCGTCGGCTCTGTGGCCTGGTCCAAAGCGCTGGTCACCGTTGGCGTACTGACCGCAGACGAACAGCTGCAGCTGGAAGAGGCGCTGAACAACCTGCTGGAAGAGGTGCGCCTGGACCCACAGCAAATCCTGCAGAGCGATGCCGAAGATATTCACAGCTGGGTGGAAGGCAAGCTGATCGATAAAGTCGGCCCGCTGGGGAAAAAGCTCCACACCGGCCGCAGCCGTAACGACCAGGTGGCGACCGATCTCAAGCTGTGGTGTAAAGAGACCGTGGGCGAACTGCTGGCGGCTAACCGTCAGCTGCAGAGCGCGCTGGTGGAGACCGCGCAGAACAACCAGGACGCGGTGATGCCGGGATATACCCACCTGCAGCGCGCGCAGCCGGTGACCTTTGCCCACTGGTGCCTGGCCTACGTTGAAATGCTGGCGCGCGATGAAAGCCGCCTGCAGGATACGCTGAAGCGTCTGGACGTCAGCCCGCTGGGCAGCGGCGCGCTGGCCGGTACGGCGTATGAAATCGACCGCGAGCAGCTGGCCGGCTGGCTGGGCTTTGCGTCCGCCACCCGCAACAGCCTGGACAGCGTCTCTGACCGTGACCACGTGCTGGAGCTGCTCTCGAATGCCTCAATCGGCATGGTTCACCTGTCGCGCTTTGCCGAAGACCTGATCTTCTTCAACTCCGGTGAAGCCGGGTTTGTGGAGCTGTCTGACCGCGTGACGTCCGGCTCGTCCCTGATGCCGCAGAAGAAAAACCCGGACGCGCTGGAGCTGATCCGCGGCAAGTGTGGCCGCGTGCAGGGCGCGCTGACCGGCATGATGATGACCCTGAAAGGGCTGCCGCTGGCGTACAACAAAGATATGCAGGAAGACAAGGAAGGGCTGTTCGACGCGCTCGACACCTGGCTGGACTGTCTGCATATGGGCGCGCTGGTGCTGGACGGCATTCAGGTGAAGCGCCCGCGCTGCCAGGAAGCGGCGCAGCAGGGCTATGCCAACTCCACCGAGCTGGCGGATTACCTGGTGGCGAAAGGCGTACCGTTCCGTGAAGCGCACCATATTGTGGGTGAAGCGGTGGTGGAAGCCATTCGTCAGGGGAAACCGCTGGAAGACCTGGCGCTTGCTGACCTGCAGAAGTTCAGCGCGGTGATTGGGGATGATGTGTATCCGATACTGGCGCTGCAGTCGTGCCTGGATAAGCGCGCGGCGAAAGGCGGCGTGTCGCCGAAGCAGGTTGCGCAGGCGATTGCGGATGCGAAAAAGCGGTTGGTTTGACAATATTGCGGTCTGATGCCCTCACCCCAACCCCTCTCCCACCGGGAGAGGGGCTCGATCGGTTCCCTCTCCCTTAGGGAGAGGGCTAGGGTGAGGGGAGAAAACAAAGCCTGGCGTTAAGCCGGGCTTTTTTTTACGCAAAAAAAAAGCGGACCACGGGGTCCGCAAAAGTTCACGTTGGCTTTAGTTGTTCGAGTTTTGAGAGAAACTCTCTGACGGTGCGGGGTCGTTTTGGGTCAAACACGTGCCGCCTCGTCTATGTGGTGTATTATTCAACAGAATGCTTGATAGGGATAATCGTTCGTTGCTATGCTATCTATCGCCATGAACTATCGTGGCGACGGAGGATGAATAATGAATATTCGTGATCTTGAATACCTGGTAGCGTTAGCCGAGCACCGTCATTTTCGCCGCGCGGCAGATTCCTGCCACGTCAGCCAGCCCACGCTGAGCGGCCAGATCCGCAAGCTGGAAGATGAGCTGGGCGTGATGCTGCTGGAGCGCACCAGTCGTAAGGTTCTGTTCACCCAGGCCGGTCTTCTGCTGGTGGATCAGGCGCGCACCGTGCTGCGCGAGGTCAAAGTGCTCAAGGAAATGGCAAGCCAGCAGGGGGAGGCGATGTCCGGCCCGCTGCATATTGGCCTGATCCCTACCGTTGGCCCGTACCTGCTGCCGCAGATTATCCCCATGCTGCACCAGACCTTCCCGAAACTCGAAATGTACCTGCATGAAGCGCAAACCCATCAGCTGCTGGCCCAGCTCGATAGCGGCAAGCTCGACTGCGCCATTCTGGCGCTGGTCAAAGAGAGTGAAGCCTTTATTGAAGTGCCGCTGTTCGACGAGCCGATGATGCTGGCGATCTATGAAGATCACCCGTGGGCAAACCGCGATCGCGTGCCGATGGCCGATCTGGCCGGTGAAAAGCTGCTGATGCTGGAAGATGGGCACTGCCTTCGCGATCAGGCAATGGGCTTCTGCTTTGAAGCGGGTGCGGATGAAGATACCCACTTCCGCGCAACCAGCCTGGAAACGCTGCGCAACATGGTAGCGGCGGGAAGCGGCATTACGCTACTGCCCGCGCTGGCCGTGCCGAACGAGCGCAAGCGCGATGGGGTGGTCTATCTGCCGTGCATCAAGCCTGAACCGCGCCGCACCATTGGCCTGGTTTATCGTCCGGGATCACCGCTGCGCAGCCGCTATGAGCAGCTGGCTGAGGCCATCCGAAGTTCGATGGATGGCCATTTCGACAGCGCGTTAAAACAGGCGGTTTAACCCGTTGAGCGCCGCTACCCGATAGGCTTCCGCCATGGTTGGGTAGTTAAAGGTGGTGTTAACGAAGTACTCGATGGTGTTGCCACCGCCTTTTTGCTCCATGATTGCCTGGCCGATATGAATGATTTCCGCGGCGCGTTCACCAAAGCAGTGAATACCGAGGATCTCTTTCGTCTCGCGATGGAACAAAATCTTCAGCGTTCCCACGCTCATTCCCACGATTTGCGCCCGCGCCAGGTGTTTAAACTGCGCGCGACCGACCTCGTAAGGCACCTTCATGGCCGTCAGCTGCTGCTCGGTTTTACCCACGGAGCTGATTTCCGGAATGGTGTAGATGCCCGTCGGGATGTCTTCGATGAGGTGCGCCGTCGCTTCGCCTTTCACCAGCGCCTGCGCGGCAATGCGCCCCTGGTCGTAAGCGGCTGACGCCAGGCTTGGGTAGCCAATCACGTCGCCCACCGCATAGACGTGCGGCAGCGCGGTCTGGTACATGCTGTTGACCTTCAGCTGGCCGCGGCTGTCGGTTTCAAGCCCAAGATTTTCCAGCTGCAGGGAATCGGTGTTGCCGGTGCGGCCGTTGGCGTAGAGCAGGCAGTCCGCTTTCAGCTTCTTACCGGACTTCAGGTGCATGATCACGCCGTCGTCGCAGCCTTCGATCTTCTCGTATTCTTCGTTGTGGCGGATGACCACGCCGCTGTTCCAGAAGTGGTAGGAGAGGGAATCCGACATCTCCTGATCGAGGAACGCCAGCAGGCGATCGCGGGTGTTGATCAGATCGACCTTGACCTCCATTCCCCGGAAGATCGACGCATATTCGCAGCCGATCACCCCTGCGCCGTAGATAATGACGTGGCGCGGCTCGTGGTGCAGGCTAAGGATCGAATCGCTGTCGTAGATGCGCGGGTGCGTAAAGTCGACGTCCGCCGGATGGTAAGGGCGCGAACCGCAGGCGATGACGAATTTTTCTGCCGTTAAGGTTTCAACGGTGCCGTCATGGCACTCCAGCGCCAGCGTGTGCTCGTCCACGAAATGGGCGTTCCCCTGCAGAATTTCGCAGTGGTTACGCTCGTAGAAACCCTGGCGCATCCGCGTTTGCTGGTTAATCACGGTGTCTGCGTGGTTCAGGATATCGGCAAAGGAGGAGCGAAGAAGTCGGGAATGGTCGCTGTAAAGGGGGTTCTGGTTAAATTCAATAATGCGGCTAACGGCGTGGCGGAGGGCTTTGGACGGGATGGTGCCCCAGTGGGTGCAACCGCCGCCAACGTTATGGTAGCGCTCAATGACCGCTACTCTGGCTCCCTGTTTCACCAGTCCCATAGCAGCGCCTTCGCCGCCGGGGCCGGAACCAATAACTATTGCGTCGTAATCGTAGGAATGTGGCATGGCAAGGCTTACCTATTCTTATACATAAAAGCAACAGAATCATAACATCATTGCCTGAGTAACCCAATTATCGTTGTGCTTTTTTCCGACAGTGGAGCACAAACCGCGCGTAAACAATCATTCACAAAGCTGAGCAAACAGATTAATTTTATTCTCTGGTATAGTGCCAGCAGGCCTTTGGAAGGATTCAACTATCGTGATGGGCGTAAGAGCACAACAAAAAGAGAAAACCCGGCGTTCGCTGGTGGAAGCGGCATTCAGTCAACTGAGCGCCGAGCGAAGTTTTGCCAGCTTAAGCCTGCGCGAAGTCGCACGCGAGGCCGGGATTGCGCCAACGTCCTTCTATCGTCATTTTCGTGATGTGGACGAGCTGGGCCTGACCATGGTCGACGAGAGCGGGCTAATGCTGCGCCAGCTGATGCGCCAGGCGCGTCAGCGTATCGCGAAAGGCGGCAGCGTGATCCGCACCTCCGTATCAACGTTTATGGAATTTATCGGCAATAACCCTAACGCGTTCCGCCTGCTGCTGCGCGAGCGTTCGGGAACGTCGTCCGCGTTTCGTGCGGCGGTCGCACGCGAAATTCAGCACTTTATTGCGGAACTTGCCGACTATCTTGAACTCGAAAACCACATGCCGCGTGCGTTTACCGAAGCGCAGGCCGAGGCTATGGTGACGATTGTCTTTAGTGCCGGCGCCGAGGCGCTGGACGTGGGCATTGAACAGCGTAAGCAACTCGAAGAGCGGCTGGTACTGCAGCTGAGGATGATTTCCAAGGGTGCGTATTACTGGTATCGCCGTGAACAAGAGAAGTTGGCACATCAAACCGTTGAGTGAAGGTGAGTAATGAAACAGTCAGGTCAGGATAGAGGAACGTTGTTGCTGGCATTGATCGCTGGCTTATCCATTAATGGCACGTTTGCAGCGATTTTTAGCTCAATCGTCCCTTTCTCGATTTTCCCGCTTATTTCGCTGGTGCTGACGGTCTATTGCCTGCATCAGCGCTATCTCAACCGCACCATGCCGGTGGGGTTGCCGGGTCTGGCCGCCGCCTGCTTTATTCTGGGCGTGCTGCTGTTTAGCACCGTGGTGCGCGCGGAATACCCGGATCTCGGCTCTAACTTCCTGCCAGCGCTGCTGTCGGTGGTGTTGGTGTTCTGGATTGGCTCGCGCATGCGCAGCCGCAAGGACAGGCAGCCGGAGTAAGAGGGTTATGACGTTGCAGGCCGGATAAGCGAGGCGTCATCCGGCATTTATCGGCAGGTGGCGCTTCGCTTACCTGCCCGACGTAAAGCAGGTTACTTTGCCGTTAGCAGCACGCCGCACTCCATATGGTGCGTATACGGGAACTGATCGAACAGCGCCAGACGTTCAACGTTGTGCGTCTGGCTTAGTGTTTCGAGATTCTTGCACAGCGTCTCCGGGTTGCAGGAGATGTACAAAATACGCGGGTACGCCTGCACCATCTTCTCGGTTTCGCTGTCCAGCCCGCTGCGCGGCGGATCGACAAAAATCGTCTCACACCGGTAGCTCTTCAAATCAATCCCCTGCAGGCGGTTAAATTCACGCACGCCGTTCATTGCCTGGGTAAACTCTTCTGCCGCCATGCGGATAATCTGCACGTTATCAATATGGTTCGCCGCGATGTTGTACTGCGCGGCGGCGACGGATGGCTTCGCGATTTCGGTTGCCAGCACGCGATCGAAGTTACGCGCCAGCGCCAGCGAGAAGTTGCCGTTGCCGCAGTACAGCTCCAGCAAATCGCCCGTTGATCCTTCCGTGGCGTTCAACGCCCATTCAAGCATCTGCACGTTCATCGCGGCGTTTGGCTGGGTGAAGCTGTTCTCCACCTGGCGATAGATCATCTCTTTACCCGCCACCGGCAGACGCTCGTCGACGTAATCCTGATCGAGCATGATTTTGGTTTTTGTCGCGCGGCCAATCAGATGAACGTTGATGTTCTGCGCCCGCAGCGCGTCGCGCAGGGCTTCTGCCTGCTCGCGCCATTCGTCGTTCAGCGCCTTATGATAAAGAAGGGTGACGATAGCCTGATTGCTTTGCGTGGTCAGGTAGTCGATTTGGAAAAGCTTGTGGCGCAGCGCGGGATTGTTGCGCACGCCTTCGATCATCAGCGTCATGAGCTGGTTAATGAGCTCGCTCGCCGCCGGGAAGCTGTTCACGCGGATGCGGGATTTGGTCTGCTGATCGAAAATGATGTGGTACAGGTCATCACCGTCGTGCCAGATGCGGAATTCGGCGCGCATGCGGTAGTGGCTGACCGGAGAACGAAACACCTCGGGAACGGGCGCGTTGAAAGGCGTCATCATACTTTGCAGGCGGACAACTTTCTCTGCCAGCTGTGCGTCGTACTGTTCTGTCGGGAGGTGTTCGGGGGTCATGATACGTCCTGAGTGATAAAGAATTACGCGGGGATTGTAGGGATTGTGCAGGGGATGTCCAGATTTAATGGCTCATGGCTGTCTGGACATCTATCCGTATCTAATTGTAGCATTCTGTTTCCGGTCTCCTGAGAGTGAAAAGGGAATCCAGTGCAAATCTGGAGCTGACGCGCAGCGGTAAAGACTGGCGGGATATGCATTGTAGACACTGTGAAAATGGGAAGTCTTATATCCGTAATCGCCACCTAGCCCGAAGACCTGCCGGGATCACGTCGCAATTGGTTTCATCATCGCGTGCTATGGATGAGGCCTGCGGCATCCTTCTTATATTGTGGATGCTTTAACAATGATTAAAAAGGTATCGCTGTGTACGGCGCTGTCCGTCACGGCATTTTCGGGCTGGGCGCAGGATAGCGCCGACTCGCTGGTGGTGACTGCAAACCGTTTTGAACAGCCTGCTAATACCGTTCTTGCGCCAACGTCCGTGGTGACGCGTGAGGATATCGATCGCTGGCAATCGACAACGCTCGTGGACGTAATGCGTCGCCTGCCCGGCGTTGATACGGCGCAAAACGGCGGGATGGGGCAGCTTTCTTCTCTTTTTATTCGCGGTACTAACTCCAGCCACGTGCTTATCCTGGTCGACGGTATCCGCCTGAACCAGGCCGGCGTGACCGGTTCTTCCGACCTCAGCCAGTTCCCGATCGCCCTGGTGCAGCGCATTGAATACATTCGCGGGCCGCGCTCCGCCGTTTACGGTTCGGATGCGATTGGCGGCGTTGTCAATATTATCACCACGCGCGCAAAGGACGGCACGACGCTGAATGCGGGCGTAGGATCGCATGGCTATCAGAACTACGGCGGCAGCACCCAGCAAACGCTTGGCGACAGTACGCGCGTGACGCTGGCCGGTGATTACACCTACACGAAAGGTTTTGACGTGGTTGCTGACGGCAACAACGGCGGCCTTGCCCAGCCCGATCGCGACGGCTTTATGAATAAAACGATCTACGGCGCGCTGGAACATGCTTTCTCAGACCAGTGGAGCGGTTTTGTTCGCGGCTATGGCTACAGCAACCGTACCGCCTACGACGGCTACTACAGCTCGTTTACGCCTGACGTGCTGGTCGACACCCGCCAGCTGTATAGCCAGACCTGGGACGCCGGGCTGCGCTTCAACAAAGACATTTTCCATTCACAGCTGCTCTCCAGCTACGGCCACAGCAAGGACTATAACTACGATCCGCATCTGGGACGCTACGATTCAACGGCCACGCTGGATGAAATCAAGCAGTACAACCTTCAGTGGACGAACTCCGTGGATGTTGGGCATGGCAACGTTGGGGCCGGCGTTGACTGGCAGAAGCAAAGCACGGAGCCGAATACCAGCTATGTCTCAAACGGCTACGACATCCGTAATACCGGCGTTTACCTGACCGCGCTACAAAAGTTTGGTGATTTCACCCTGGAAGGGGCGGCTCGCAGCGACGATAACTCTCAGTTTGGTCGCCATGGGACGTGGCAGAGCAGCGCCGCCTGGGAATTCATTGAGGGATATCGCTTTATTGCCTCTTACGGTACGGCCTATAAAGCGCCGAATCTGGGGCAGCTTTACGGCTTCTATGGCAACGACCATCTTGATCCTGAAGAGAGTAAGCAGTGGGAGGGCGCGTTTGAAGGCCTGACGGCCGGCGTGAGCTGGCGCGTATCGGGTTATCGCAATGACGTTGATAACCTGATCGACTTCAACAATAACCTTCAGGAGTATTACAACGTCGGCAAAGCGCGTATTAAAGGTATAGAAGCAACGGCGTCGTTTGATACCGGTCCGCTGACGCACACCGTCGGCTACGATTATGTGGATGCGCGCAATGCGGCAACCAACGCGCTTCTGGACCGCCGTGCTAAGCAGCAGGTGAAGTATCAGCTTGATACGCAGATTTATGATTTTGACTGGAGCCTGACGTATCACTACCTGGGCACGCGTTACGACACGGACTTCAACACCTATCAAAAGGTTAAAATGGGCGGCATAAGCCTGTGGGACGCTGCCGTTTCATATCCTGTCACCTCACATCTCACAGTTCGTGGTAAAATAGCCAACCTGTTCGATAAAGATTACGAGACAGTTTATGGCTACCAAACTGCAGGACGGGAATACACCTTGTCTGGCAGCTACACCTTCTGATCCGCGTCCCACCGTGCTGGTGTTTGATTCCGGCGTCGGTGGGCTTTCGGTCTATGATGAGATTCGGCGTCTTCTGCCGGATCTCCATTATATCTACGCCTTCGATAACGTCGCTTTCCCTTATGGAGAGAAGAGCGAAGAGTTTATTGTTGAGCGCGTGGTAGAAATCGTCACCGCGGTACAGCAGCGCTATCCCCTCGCGCTGGCAGTGATTGCCTGCAACACGGCGAGCACGGTTTCCCTTCCTGCCCTGCGCGAAAAATTCCAGTTTCCTGTCGTGGGCGTGGTGCCTGCCATCAAACCCGCGGCTCGCCTCACGGCGAACGGCATTGTCGGCCTGCTGGCAACGCGCGGTACGGTTAAACGCCCTTATACGCGTGAGCTTATCGACCGTTTCGCCAACGAATGCCAGATTGCGATGCTGGGTTCGGCCGAGCTGGTGCAAATGGCGGAAGCAAAGCTGCATGGTGAAACGGTATCGCTCGACGAGCTGCGCCGTATTCTGCGCCCGTGGCTGAAAATGCCCGAGCCGCCGGACACGGTCGTGCTGGGCTGCACGCATTTCCCTTTATTGCAGGACGAGCTGTTAGAAGTGCTGCCGGAGGGAACGCGCCTGGTGGATTCCGGCGCGGCCATTGCGCGTCGCACGGCGTGGCTGCTTGAGCATGAAGCGCCTGACGCAAAATCATCAGATGCCAATATCGCGTTTTGCATGGCGCTGACTCCCGAAACTGAGCAGCTTTTACCCGTTTTGCGGCGTTATGGGTTTGAAACGCTCGAAAAACTGGCGTTGTAATGCCCTTTTGAGCAAAAAAGAGACGGTTGAACGTTTTTTTTTAAAGAGGGGTTGTCAACGTCTGAGAACTCCCTATAATGCGCCTCCACTGACACGGAACAACGGCTTACAGGCCGCCGGGTTAGCGGGGTTCAGCGATGAACGCCAGCGGAGAAAAGCAAAAATAAATGCTTGACTCTGAATGAGGAAAACGTATTATACGGGACCTCGCAACGGTGAGCGAAAGCCGCGTTGCACTGCTCTTTAACAATTTATCAGACAATCTGTGTGGGCACTCAAAGTGACATGGATTCTTAACGTCCTCGGACGAAAAATGAATACCAAGTCTCTGAGTGAACACGTAATTCATTACGAAGTTTAATTCACGAGCATCAAACTTAAATTGAAGAGTTTGATCATGGCTCAGATTGAACGCTGGCGGCAGGCCTAACACATGCAAGTCGAGCGGCAGCGGAAAGTAGCTTGCTACTTTGCCGGCGAGCGGCGGACGGGTGAGTAATGTCTGGGAAACTGCCCGATGGAGGGGGATAACTACTGGAAACGGTAGCTAATACCGCATAACGTCGCAAGACCAAAGAGGGGGACCTTCGGGCCTCTTGCCATCGGATGTGCCCAGATGGGATTAGCTAGTAGGTGGGGTAACGGCTCACCTAGGCGACGATCCCTAGCTGGTCTGAGAGGATGACCAGCCACACTGGAACTGAGACACGGTCCAGACTCCTACGGGAGGCAGCAGTGGGGAATATTGCACAATGGGCGCAAGCCTGATGCAGCCATGCCGCGTGTATGAAGAAGGCCTTCGGGTTGTAAAGTACTTTCAGCGGGGAGGAAGGCGATAAGGTTAATAACCTTGTCGATTGACGTTACCCGCAGAAGAAGCACCGGCTAACTCCGTGCCAGCAGCCGCGGTAATACGGAGGGTGCAAGCGTTAATCGGAATTACTGGGCGTAAAGCGCACGCAGGCGGTCTGTCAAGTCGGATGTGAAATCCCCGGGCTCAACCTGGGAACTGCATTCGAAACTGGCAGGCTTGAGTCTCGTAGAGGGGGGTAGAATTCCAGGTGTAGCGGTGAAATGCGTAGAGATCTGGAGGAATACCGGTGGCGAAGGCGGCCCCCTGGACGAAGACTGACGCTCAGGTGCGAAAGCGTGGGGAGCAAACAGGATTAGATACCCTGGTAGTCCACGCCGTAAACGATGTCTATTTGGAGGTTGTGCCCTTGAGGCGTGGCTTCCGGAGCTAACGCGTTAAATAGACCGCCTGGGGAGTACGGCCGCAAGGTTAAAACTCAAATGAATTGACGGGGGCCCGCACAAGCGGTGGAGCATGTGGTTTAATTCGATGCAACGCGAAGAACCTTACCTACTCTTGACATCCAGAGAACTTAGCAGAGATGCTTTGGTGCCTTCGGGAACTCTGAGACAGGTGCTGCATGGCTGTCGTCAGCTCGTGTTGTGAAATGTTGGGTTAAGTCCCGCAACGAGCGCAACCCTTATCCTTTGTTGCCAGCGGTTAGGCCGGGAACTCAAAGGAGACTGCCAGTGATAAACTGGAGGAAGGTGGGGATGACGTCAAGTCATCATGGCCCTTACGAGTAGGGCTACACACGTGCTACAATGGCGTATACAAAGAGAAGCGACCTCGCGAGAGCAAGCGGACCTCATAAAGTACGTCGTAGTCCGGATTGGAGTCTGCAACTCGACTCCATGAAGTCGGAATCGCTAGTAATCGTGGATCAGAATGCTACGGTGAATACGTTCCCGGGCCTTGTACACACCGCCCGTCACACCATGGGAGTGGGTTGCAAAAGAAGTAGGTAGCTTAACCTTCGGGAGGGCGCTTACCACTTTGTGATTCATGACTGGGGTGAAGTCGTAACAAGGTAACCGTAGGGGAACCTGCGGTTGGATCACCTCCTTACCTTAAAGAACCTGCCTTTGTAGTGTCCACACAGATTGTCTGATGAAAAAACAGCAGTAAAAATCTCTGCAGGCTTGTAGCTCAGGTGGTTAGAGCGCACCCCTGATAAGGGTGAGGTCGGTGGTTCAAGTCCACTCAGGCCTACCAAACTCCTTTTAAAGGATGAGCGGTACAGAGATTGCAAACGATGGGGCTATAGCTCAGCTGGGAGAGCGCCTGCTTTGCACGCAGGAGGTCTGCGGTTCGATCCCGCATAGCTCCACCATCTTTACTGCATAAACAAGAAAACTTCAGAGTGAACCTGAAAAGGTGCACTGCGAAGTTTTGCTCTTTAAAAATCTGGATCAAGCTGAAAATTGAAACGACACACATATTATGTGTGTTCGAGTCTCTCAAATTTTCGCAATCACAATGATGAATCGAAAGAAACATCTTCGGGTTGTGAGGTTAAGCGACTAAGCGTACACGGTGGATGCCCTGGCAGTCAGAGGCGATGAAGGACGTGCTAATCTGCGAAAAGCGCCGGCGAGGTGATATGAACCCTTGACCCGGCGATGTCCGAATGGGGAAACCCAGTGTGATTCGTCACACTATCGTTAACTGAATACATAGGTTAACGAGGCGAACCGGGGGAACTGAAACATCTAAGTACCCCGAGGAAAAGAAATCAACCGAGATTCCCCCAGTAGCGGCGAGCGAACGGGGAGCAGCCCAGAGTCTGAATCAGCTTGTGTGTTAGTGGAAGCGTCTGGAAAGTCGCACGGTACAGGGTGACAGTCCCGTACACGAAAGCACACATGCTGTGAACTCGAAGAGTAGGGCGGGACACGTGGTATCCTGTCTGAATATGGGGGGACCATCCTCCAAGGCTAAATACTCCTGACTGACCGATAGTGAACCAGTACCGTGAGGGAAAGGCGAAAAGAACCCCGGCGAGGGGAGTGAAAAAGAACCTGAAACCGTGTACGTACAAGCAGTGGGAGCACCTTCGTGGTGTGACTGCGTACCTTTTGTATAATGGGTCAGCGACTTATATTCTGTAGCAAGGTTAACCGTATAGGGGAGCCGAAGGGAAACCGAGTCTTAACTGGGCGTTAAGTTGCAGGGTATAGACCCGAAACCCGGTGATCTAGCCATGGGCAGGTTGAAGGTTGGGTAACACTAACTGGAGGACCGAACCGACTAATGTTGAAAAATTAGCGGATGACCTGTGGCTGGGGGTGAAAGGCCAATCAAACCGGGAGATAGCTGGTTCTCCCCGAAAGCTATTTAGGTAGCGCCTCGTGAACTCATCTTCGGGGGTAGAGCACTGTTTCGGCTAGGGGGCCATCCCGGCTTACCAACCCGATGCAAACTACGAATACCGAAGAATGTTATCACGGGAGACACACGGCGGGTGCTAACGTCCGTCGTGAAGAGGGAAACAACCCAGACCGCCAGCTAAGGTCCCAAAGTCATGGTTAAGTGGGAAACGATGTGGGAAGGCACAGACAGCCAGGATGTTGGCTTAGAAGCAGCCATCATTTAAAGAAAGCGTAATAGCTCACTGGTCGAGTCGGCCTGCGCGGAAGATGTAACGGGGCTAAACCATGCACCGAAGCTGCGGCAGCGACACTCAGGTGTTGTTGGGTAGGGGAGCGTTCTGTAAGCCGTTGAAGGTGGCCTGTGAGGGTTGCTGGAGGTATCAGAAGTGCGAATGCTGACATAAGTAACGATAAAGCGGGTGAAAAGCCCGCTCGCCGGAAGACCAAGGGTTCCTGTCCAACGTTAATCGGGGCAGGGTGAGTCGACCCCTAAGGCGAGGCCGAAAGGCGTAGTCGATGGGAAACAGGTTAATATTCCTGTACTTGGTGTTACTGCGAAGGGGGGACGGAGAAGGCTATGTCAGCCGGGCGACGGTTGTCCCGGTTTAAGCATGTAGGCGGAGGTTCCAGGTAAATCCGGTACCTTATTAACGCTGAGGTGTGACGACGAGGCACTACGGTGCTGAAGTGATAAATGCCCTGCTTCCAGGAAAAGCCTCTAAGCATCAGGTAACACGAAATCGTACCCCAAACCGACACAGGTGGTCAGGTAGAGAATACCAAGGCGCTTGAGAGAACTCGGGTGAAGGAACTAGGCAAAATGGTGCCGTAACTTCGGGAGAAGGCACGCTGATATGTAGGTGAAGCCCCTGCGGGTGGAGCTGAAATCAGTCGAAGATACCAGCTGGCTGCAACTGTTTATTAAAAACACAGCACTGTGCAAACACGAAAGTGGACGTATACGGTGTGACGCCTGCCCGGTGCCGGAAGGTTAATTGATGGGGTTAGCGGCAACGCGAAGCTCTTGATCGAAGCCCCGGTAAACGGCGGCCGTAACTATAACGGTCCTAAGGTAGCGAAATTCCTTGTCGGGTAAGTTCCGACCTGCACGAATGGCGTAATGATGGCCAGGCTGTCTCCACCCGAGACTCAGTGAAATTGAACTCGCTGTGAAGATGCAGTGTACCCGCGGCAAGACGGAAAGACCCCGTGAACCTTTACTATAGCTTGACACTGAACACTGGTCCTTGATGTGTAGGATAGGTGGGAGGCTTTGAAGCGTGGACGCCAGTCTGCGTGGAGCCAACCTTGAAATACCACCCTTTAATGGCTGGTGTTCTAACGTAGACCCGTGATCCGGGTTGCGGACAGTGTCTGGTGGGTAGTTTGACTGGGGCGGTCTCCTCCCAAAGAGTAACGGAGGAGCACGAAGGTTAGCTAATCCTGGTCGGACATCAGGAGGTTAGTGCAATGGCATAAGCTAGCTTGACTGCGAGAGTGACGGCTCGAGCAGGTGCGAAAGCAGGTCATAGTGATCCGGTGGTTCTGAATGGAAGGGCCATCGCTCAACGGATAAAAGGTACTCCGGGGATAACAGGCTGATACCGCCCAAGAGTTCATATCGACGGCGGTGTTTGGCACCTCGATGTCGGCTCATCACATCCTGGGGCTGAAGTAGGTCCCAAGGGTATGGCTGTTCGCCATTTAAAGTGGTACGCGAGCTGGGTTTAGAACGTCGTGAGACAGTTCGGTCCCTATCTGCCGTGGGCGCTGGAGAATTGAGGGGGGCTGCTCCTAGTACGAGAGGACCGGAGTGGACGCATCACTGGTGTTCGGGTTGTCATGCCAATGGCACTGCCCGGTAGCTAAATGCGGAAGAGATAAGTGCTGAAAGCATCTAAGCACGAAACTTGCCCCGAGATGAGTTCTCCCTGACCCTTTAAGGGTCCTGAAGGAACGTTGAAGACGACGACGTTGATAGGTCGGGTGTGTAAGCGCAGCGATGCGTTGAGCTAACCGATACTAATGAACCGTGAGGCTTAACCTTACAACGCCGAAGATGTTTTGGCGAAGAGACGAAAAATCAAAATTCAGCCTGATACAGATAACAGAATTTGCCTGGCGGCTTTAGCGCGGTGGTCCCACCTGACCCCATGCCGAACTCAGAAGTGAAACGCCGTAGCGCCGATGGTAGTGTGGGGTCTCCCCATGTGAGAGTAGGGAACTGCCAGGCATCAAATTAAGTAGTAAGCCGGTGCATAAATCCGGTGGTTACAGCAGTCTTCGGTGGAGCGGTAGTTCAGTCGGTTAGAATACCTGCCTGTCACGCAGGGGGTCGCGGGTTCGAGTCCCGTCCGTTCCGCCACTTATTAAGACACTAAGCCTGCCTTCTGGGCAGGCTTAGTGGTAAGACGATTTAGGGGCGTAGCTCAGTTGGTAGAGCACCGGTCTCCAAAACCGGGTGTCGCGAGTTCGAGTCTCTCCGCCCCTGCCATATAGAATCCTTTGCTTCGGCAAAGGATTTTTTTTTGCCTGTAGCTCGACAATATTCGCTCTAGTCAAAGTGAGGCTAGCGTCCTTGCCGCCTTACTAGTCAATCCAGTATGTTGATTTTTAACAGATCTTTTATCTGGGATTGCTTATCGCTGTTCTGCAACCAAATGGCATAGAGCGGCCGGGAGAGCGCCGTAGAATCAGTGACGGTGTGTAATCCCGGTTTGTTGTCTGCCCAGCGCGTAGGTAGCCAGGTACAACCCTTTAGTAGGGAAAGCTGCTGGCACGCAATCTCTGCGGAACTCGTCGTCAGCTGGGGAACGTCATCGCTGGCGATTAATCCACTCTCATGCTGCTGAAAATCCGGTCCCCACTCTAAACGGAGATAATTGAGATCGGCTTTTACCATGGATGGCGCTGAGGCATAAAGCGCAAGACCAAACTGCCCAACGATCTGGCTGCTAAATTCATCCATTTTAGGCGCTTCTGTCGTGATCAGAAGATCCAGCTGGCGTTCATGGAGTTGCTTAACCAGCGACTGCCGTTGCGCAATTCTGGCTTCAAACTGCAGGTGTGTATGAGTCCCGTAGAGACGCGTAAGCCATTGACTCAACATACACTCCCATAGCGAAGCGCTCGCACCGATTGAAAATTCATTGTGTCTGGATGTATGCGCCACCTCCTTGCGGGCGGCCTGCCAGGTATTCATCAATGTTTCGGCATACGGCAACAGTTTTTCACCGGCTGGCGTCAAGCGGATGTTGTTGCGATGACGGGTGAAAAGATTGACACCCAATTGATTTTCCAGCTGCCGAATACGAAAACTGACCGCTGACTGCGTGAGATAAAGAGCTTCAGCTGCTCGCCCAAAGTGACGCGTTCTGCTCACTTCAAGGAAAGTTTTTAGCAATTCCGTATCCACATCCTTCTCCACAAAATTATTTGTCGTTATGATTTAAATGTTTTGTTTTACACTCTGTCAAGCGTAACTAATACTCCGCGCCATAAATAGCTCGGCCAAAGAATTAGGAGCGTGTAGGATGGCGGAAAGCTTTACGACGACTAATCGTTTTTTCGACAATAAACATTATCCGCGCGGGTTCTCTCGTCACGGCGATTTCACAATCAAAGAGGCTCAGCTTCTTGAGCGCCATGGTTATGCCTTTAACGAGCTGGATCTGGGCAAGCGTGAGCCAGTAACTGAAGAAGAAAAACAGTTCCTTGCTGTTTGCCGCGGTGAGCGTGAGCCGGAATCTGAAGTAGAACGCGTATGGAGCAAGTACATGGCGCGTATCAAGCGTCCGAAACGCTTCCATACGCTGTCTGGCGGTAAGCCGCAGATGGAAGGTGCTGAAGACTACACCGAGTCTGACGACTGATCTGATACAAAAAGGGGCTGCGGCCCCTTTTTTTATGCCAGCATCTTTTGCAGATGTAACAAAAGACGATCGATCCCGCGATAGCTCAGCGCCTCCTGAAGATGACGTCTTTCAATATCGGGGCTTGCTTCGAGGTCAGCGATAGTTCTTGCTACCTTGAGTAAACGCTGCCAGGCCCGTATAGAAAGGCCAAATCGTGATAACGTGTCCTCTAGCCAGCCGGCATCCTCAGCGGTGAGGTGGCAGTACTGCCGAATCCCCGCATTATCCAGCCGAGCGTTCAACGTATGCTGGCGCGAATACTGACGCGCCTGTGCTGCAATGACTCTTTCACGCACCGAAGCCGTACCTTCACCCTGAGCATGAGTTTGCCGAAGCAGGCCCGGCGGCGGTAAAGGAATCTCCAGGGAGAGATCGAACCTGTCGAGAAACGGTCCGGACAATTTGCTCAAATAGCGCAGCGTTTGCTCGGGCGTACAGCGGTTATGGTTACCTTGATAATGCCCCGTGGGGCTAGGGTTCATTGCGGCAACCAGTTGAAACTTTGCGGGATAGCTGATCTTCGCTCGCGTACGGGAGATATGAATCTCCCCCGATTCGATGGGCTCACGAAGCGCGTCCAGTACGCGGCGCTCAAATTCCGGCAGTTCATCCAGAAACAGAATGCCGTTGTGCGCCAGCGAGATTTCACCCGGTGCGGGAATTGACCCTCCGCCAACCATGGCCGTCAGCGAGGCGCTGTGGTGTGGCGAGCGAAATGGACGACGGCGCCACTGTTTTTGCAGCGACACCGTGCTGACCAGGCTAAATATCGCCGCGCTTTCCAACGCTTCCCGGTTATTAAGCGGCGGAAGCAGTCCGTTCAGCCTGCTGGCCAGCATAGTCTTACCCGTTCCCGGTGGACCTATAAGCAAAAGGTTGTGCCCGCCTGCGGCGGTAATCTCTAGCGCTCGCTTACCTTGCTCCTGGCCCATAATGTCGCAAAGATCTTCACTCGTATCCGGGGTGTACGCATCACTTTCTTCCGGCGCTTTCAGCTCGTGTCGCCCTTCAAGGTAGGCACATACCTCCTGCAAATGCCCGGCTACCAGACACCCTTTCTCAGCGATAAGGCTCACTTCTGACGCGTTCTCATTCGCCACAATAATTTGTCTTCCGGCCCGAATCGCTTCTAAAGCACTTGATATCGCACCAGGAACGCCTCTTAACGAGCCTGTAAGCGCAAGCTCGCCCACGAACTCATACGAGCCTAGCCGAGTCGTATTAAGCTGCTCAGAGGCCGCGAGAAGCGCAATAGCGATAGGTAAATCATATCGTCCCCCCTCTTTAGGCAGATCCGCCGGGGCGAGATTGATGGTTATCTTTTTTGCCGGGAAAGAATAACCGCTGTTGATGATCGCGCTGCGCACCCGGTCCCGTGCCTCTTTGACCGTCGTTTCGGGCAGACCCACCAGGGTTAGCCCGGGCAGACCATTGCTCAGATGCACCTCAACAGAAATCAGCGGCGCCTTCACGCCTAACGCCGCTCGCGTATACACAACTGACAGAGACATGACGCCCTCCTTTTGGCCTTACTATGCCTGTGTCTGTTATCAGCTTTTATCTTCATTTTGTGTATATACGAGGCGCGTTCATGATTTTTAGCGCCATTTTGTAATGATTGCATGACGTTGGAATCGTGCTCGCATAGGAGCTACAGGCTGCTAATCGGCGGAACAAGGAGGACTAAAAAAATGAAAAAAATTCATTTTCAATTTTCCTTATATAAAACAAAGATTTTCAGCAAAATAATTTGCTGCCTAAATAAAATCATCATAAATAAATCTTGTGCTTATTTAAAAAACTGTGATACCTCTTTAGGTATTCCTTCGAACAAGATGCAAAAAGAACTGAAAATGACAGCCCTTCTACGAGTGATTAGCCTGGTCGTGATTAGCGTGGTGGTGATTATTATCCCACCGTGCGGGGCTGCACTTGGACGAGGAAAGGCTTAGAAATCAAGCCTTAACGAACTAAGACCCCCGCACCGAAAGGTCCGGGGGTTTTTTTATGACTAAAAAACGTAAACGAGGAGCAGAGAATGAATGCTAGCACAAAATTCTGTTTCTCCCGATTTATGACGGGGAACTAACTATGAATGGGGCACAGTGGGTAGTACATGCGTTGCGTGCGCAGGGAGTTGAAACCGTATTCGGTTATCCGGGCGGCGCAATTATGCCGATTTACGATGCACTGTATGACGGCGGCGTGGAACACCTACTGTGTCGGCACGAGCAGGGGGCAGCGATGGCGGCCATAGGCTATGCGCGCGCCACGGGAAAAACCGGCGTCTGCATGGCCACTTCCGGTCCGGGCGCAACCAACCTGATCACCGGCCTGGCCGATGCGCTGCTTGATTCCGTTCCCGTTGTCGCTATCACCGGCCAGGTGGCGTCTCCGTTCATCGGCACCGATGCCTTCCAGGAGGTGGACGTGCTTGGCCTGTCGCTCGCCTGTACCAAGCACAGCTTCCTCGTTCAATCTCTGGAAGAGCTACCGCGCGTGATGGCGGAAGCATTTGACGTGGCAAACTCGGGCCGTCCCGGCCCGGTTCTGGTCGATATCCCTAAAGATATACAGGTTGCGCTGGCCGATCTTGAGCCGCACTTCTCCACCGTCAAAAACGATCATGACTTCCCGCATAGCGAAGTAGAAGACGCGCGTCAGATGCTGGCTCAGGCAAAACAGCCGATGCTGTACGTGGGCGGCGGCGTGGGGATGGCGCAGGCGGTGCCGGCTCTGCGCGAGTTTATTGCCGTTACGCAAATGCCCGCTACCTGCACGCTGAAAGGGCTGGGGGCGGTAGACGCAGAGTACCCCTATTATCTGGGGATGCTGGGAATGCACGGCACCAAAGCGGCAAACCTGGCCGTTCAGGAGTGCGATCTGCTCATCGCCGTGGGGGCCCGTTTTGATGACCGCGTTACCGGCAAGCTGAATACCTTTGCGCCGAACGCCAAAGTGATCCATATGGATATCGACCCGGCGGAGATGAACAAGCTGCGTCAGGCGCACGTTGCGCTGCAGGGCGATCTCAACGCGCTGTTACCCGCCTTGCAACAGCCGCTGGATATCAACGCATGGCGCCAGCACACCGCCGATATGCGCGCTGAACACGCGTGGCGCTACGATCATCCCGGTGACGCCATCTACGCCCCGCTGCTGTTGAAACAGCTGTCCGACCGCAAGCCCGCAGACAGCGTTGTCACCACGGACGTGGGCCAGCATCAGATGTGGTCAGCCCAGCACATGACCTACACCCGCCCGGAAAACTTCATCACCTCCAGCGGCTTAGGAACAATGGGCTTTGGCCTGCCCGCAGCGGTTGGCGCGCAGGTTGCTCGCCCGAACGATACCGTTATCTGCATCTCCGGCGACGGTTCGTTCATGATGAACGTGCAAGAGCTCGGCACCGTGAAGCGCAAGCAGCTGCCGCTGAAAATTGTGTTGCTCGATAACCAGCGCTTAGGGATGGTGCGCCAGTGGCAACAGCTGTTTTTCCAGGCGCGCTACAGCGAAACGACGCTCACCGATAACCCCGATTTCCTCGTGCTGGCCAGCGCCTTTGGTATCCCTGGGCAGCACATTACCCGTAAAGACCAGGTTGAAGCGGCACTCGACGCCATGCTCTCAAGCGAAGGGCCGTACCTGCTTCATGTCTCAATCGACGAGCTTGAGAACGTCTGGCCGTTGGTACCGCCAGGTGCCAGTAACGCACAAATGATGGAGAAATTATCATGATGCAGCATCAGGTCGCCGTGCAGGCTCGCTTCAACCCGGAAACCTTAGAACGCGTTTTGCGCGTGGTCCGTCATCGTGGCTTTCAGATTTGCTCTATGAATATGGAGACGGCCACCGATGCCCAGAACATTAACATTGAATTAACCGTTGCCAGTCAGCGGCCGGTCGACTTACTGTTTAGTCAATTAAATAAGCTGGTAGACGTTGCCCATGTTGCCATCTGCCAGAGCACAACCACATCACAACAAATCCGCGCTTGAGCGTGACAGGAAGAGAAAATGACGACGAAAAAAGCTGATTACATTTGGTTCAACGGTGAGATGGTTCGTTGGGAAGACGCGAAAGTTCACGTGATGTCCCACGCGCTGCACTACGGTACCTCCGTGTTTGAGGGTATCCGCTGCTACGATTCTCACAAAGGGCCAGTGGTGTTCCGCCATCGCGAACACATGCAGCGTCTGCATGACTCAGCCAAAATCTATCGTTTCCCGGTTTCCCAGAGCGTTGACGAGCTGATGGAAGCCTGCCGCGAGGTGATCCGCAAGAACAACCTGACCAGTGCCTATATTCGTCCACTGGTGTTCGTAGGTGATGTGGGCATGGGCGTTAACCCGCCGGCTGGCTATAACACCGACGTGATCATTGCCGCGTTCCCGTGGGGCGCTTACCTGGGTGCCGAAGCGCTGGATCAGGGGATCGACGCCATGGTTTCTTCCTGGAACCGCGTTGCGCCAAACACTATCCCAACGGCGGCAAAAGCGGGCGGTAACTACCTCTCCTCCCTGCTGGTTGGCAGCGAAGCGCGCCGCCACGGCTATCAGGAAGGCATCGCGCTGGACGTCAACGGCTACATCTCTGAAGGCGCAGGTGAAAACCTGTTTGAGGTAAAAGACGGCATTCTGTTTACCCCGCCGTTCACCTCTTCCGCGCTGCCGGGCATTACCCGCGACGCGATCATCAAGCTGGCGAAAGATCTCGGTATCGAAGTGCGCGAGCAGGTGTTGTCCCGCGAATCTCTGTATCTGGCGGATGAAGTCTTTATGTCCGGCACCGCGGCGGAAATCACGCCGGTTCGCAGCGTAGACGGTATCCAGGTCGGCGAAGGCCGCTGTGGCCCGATCACCAAGCGTATTCAGCAAGCCTTCTTTGGCCTCTTCACTGGCGAAACCGAAGACAAATACGGCTGGTTGGATCAGGTTAATCACTAAGCATAAATTTGGGACGGCACGCACCGTCCCATTAAATAGTCAGACGGGAGTAAATAAAGCATGCCTAAGTATCGTTCCGCCACCACCACCCACGGCCGCAACATGGCTGGAGCTCGCGCGCTCTGGCGCGCCACCGGGATGACCGACGCCGATTTCGGCAAGCCGATTATCGCCGTGGTGAACTCCTTCACCCAGTTCGTACCGGGCCACGTACACCTGCGCGATCTCGGCAAGCTGGTTGCTGAGCAAATCGAAGCCTCCGGCGGGGTGGCGAAAGAGTTCAACACCATCGCGGTCGATGACGGTATCGCGATGGGGCACGGGGGCATGCTCTATTCACTGCCGTCTCGCGAGCTGATCGCCGACTCGGTAGAGTACATGGTGAACGCCCACTGCGCCGATGCGATGGTGTGTATCTCCAACTGCGACAAAATCACCCCGGGGATGCTGATGGCCTCCCTGCGCCTGAACATTCCGGTGATCTTCGTCTCCGGCGGCCCAATGGAAGCGGGGAAAACCAAGCTTTCCGATAAAATCATCAAGCTCGACCTGGTCGATGCGATGATCCAGGGCGCGGACCCGAAAGTCTCTGACGAGCAGAGCGACCAGGTGGAGCGCTCCGCGTGTCCAACGTGCGGCTCCTGTTCCGGGATGTTCACCGCCAACTCCATGAACTGCCTGACCGAAGCGCTGGGCCTGTCTCAGCCGGGCAACGGCTCCCTGCTGGCGACCCACGCCGACCGCAAGCAGCTGTTCCTCAATGCCGGTAAGCGCATCGTTGAGTTGACCAAGCGCTACTACGAGCAGGACGACGCCAGCGCGCTGCCGCGAAATATCGCCAGCAAAGCCGCGTTTGAGAACGCCATGACTCTGGATATCGCCATGGGCGGCTCCACCAACACCGTTCTCCACCTGCTGGCCGCCGCGCAGGAAGCGGAAATCGATTTCACCATGAGCGATATCGACAAGCTGTCCCGCAAGGTGCCGCAGCTCTGTAAGGTCGCGCCAAGCACCCAGAAGTACCACATGGAGGACGTACACCGCGCCGGTGGCGTTATCGGCATTCTCGGCGAGCTGGATCGTGCGGGCCTGTTGAACCGTAACGTGAAAAACGTGCTCGGCCTGACGCTGCCGGAGTCGCTGGACAAATACGACGTGATGCTAACCAAAGACGACGCGGTGAAGAATATGTTCCGCGCGGGTCCGGCGGGCATTCGCACCACTCAGGCGTTCTCACAGGACTGTCGCTGGGACACGCTGGATGACGACCGCGCCGAAGGCTGCATTCGCTCCCTTGAGCACGCCTACAGCAAAGACGGCGGCCTGGCCGTGCTCTACGGTAACTTCGCGGAAAACGGCTGCATCGTCAAAACCGCTGGCGTGGATGACAGCATCCTGAAATTCACCGGTCCGGCAAAAGTCTATGAGAGCCAGGACGATGCGGTAGAGGCCATCCTCGGCGGCAAAGTGGTGGAAGGCGACGTTGTCGTGATCCGCTACGAAGGACCAAAAGGCGGTCCGGGCATGCAGGAAATGCTCTACCCAACCACCTTCCTGAAATCCATGGGCCTCGGCAAAGCCTGCGCGCTGATCACCGACGGCCGTTTCTCCGGCGGTACGTCCGGCCTCTCTATCGGCCACGTCTCTCCTGAAGCGGCAAGCGGCGGCAACATCGCGATCATCGAAGACGGTGACCTGATTGAAATCGATATTCCGAACCGCGGCATCCAGCTGAAGCTGAGCGATCGGGAGATTGCGGCCCGTCGTGAGGCACAAGAAGCGCGCGGCGACAAAGCCTGGACGCCGAAAGACCGCCAGCGTGAAGTCTCCTTCGCCCTGCGCGCCTACGCGAGCCTTGCCACCAGTGCGGACAAAGGCGCGGTGCGCGATAAATCGAAGCTTGGGGGCTAACGATGGCCGAGTCACAACCCTTATCCGCCGCCCCCGAGGGGGCGGAATACCTGAGGGCGGTACTGCGCGCGCCGGTCTATGAAGCCGTGCAGGTCACGCCGCTGCAGAAAATGGAAAAGCTTTCTTCTCGCCTCGACAACGTCATTCTGGTGAAGCGCGAAGACCGTCAGCCGGTACACAGCTTTAAGCTGCGCGGCGCCTACGCGATGATGGCCGGGCTGACCGACGAGCAAAAAGCGCGCGGCGTCATTACCGCTTCCGCGGGCAACCACGCGCAGGGCGTGGCATTCTCTTCTGCCCGTCTGGGGCTAAAAGCGCTGATCGTGATGCCGGTTGCCACGGCGGATATCAAAGTCGACGCGGTGCGCGGCTTTGGCGGCGAAGTGCTGCTGCACGGGGCCAACTTTGACGAAGCCAAAGCCAAAGCGATTGAGCTGGCGCAGCGGCAGGGCTTTACCTGGGTACCGCCGTTCGATCACCCGATGGTGATTGCCGGGCAGGGCACGCTGGCACTGGAGATGCTGCAGCAGGATGCGCATCTTGACCGCGTCTTCGTCCCGGTGGGCGGCGGTGGCTTAGCCGCGGGCGTGGCGGTGCTGATCAAACAGCTGATGCCGCAGATCAAAGTCATCGCCGTTGAAGCGGAAGATTCCGCCTGCCTGAAGGCAGCGCTGGATGCGGGCCATCCGGTGGACCTGCCGCGCGTCGGGCTGTTTGCCGAGGGCGTGGCGGTGAAGCGCATCGGGGATGAAACCTTCCGCCTGTGCCGGGAGTATCTCGACGATATCGTCACCGTCGACAGCGACGCGATCTGCGCGGCGATGAAAGATTTGTTCGAAGACGTGCGTGCCGTCGCGGAGCCGTCCGGCGCGCTGGCGCTGGCGGGGATGAAGAAATACATCGCGCAGCACAACATTCGCGGCGAGCGCATGGCGCACGTGCTTTCGGGCGCTAACGTTAACTTCCACGGCCTGCGCTACGTGTCCGAGCGCTGCGAGCTGGGCGAACAGCGTGAAGCCCTGCTGGCGGTGACCATTCCGGAAGAGAAGGGCAGCTTCCTCAAGTTCTGCCAGCTGCTGGGCGGCCGTTCGGTGACGGAGTTCAACTACCGCTTTGCCGATGCCAAAGACGCCTGCATTTTTGTCGGCGTGCGCCTGAGCCGTGGCCTCGAAGAACGCAAGGAGATCCTCAGCCTGCTGCACGGGGGCGGCTACAGCGTGGTCGATCTTTCCGACGACGAGATGGCGAAGCTGCACGTGCGCTATATGGTCGGCGGACGTCCGTCGAAGCCGCTCAAGGAACGCCTGTTCAGCTTTGAGTTCCCTGAATCGCCGGGCGCGCTGCTGAAGTTCCTGCACACGCTGGGCACGCACTGGAACATCTCTCTGTTCCACTATCGCAGCCACGGCACCGACTACGGCCGCGTGCTGGCGGCGTTCGAGCTGGGCGAGCACGAGCCGGATTTCGAAACGCGGCTGAACGAATTGGGCTATGAGTGCCACGATGAAACCCATAATCCGGCGTTCAGGTTCTTCCTGGCGGGCTAGCGAATCCCTCCTTCTGTACCAGAACGTAAAATCAGAGCGACTGTCTTGGCAGATAAGGGCTATCGACCAGGACAGTCTCTTGATGGGTTAACCCGTTAATAATATGCAGGGCGCTCTGACGGCCGATTTCATAGTGCGGCAACTGCACGGTAGATAACGGCGGCAGAAAGAGGTCACCTGTCCCCACCATATTGTCGTACCCCAGTACGGCAACGTCCTGCGGGATCTTGAGCCCCCTGGTCAGCAACGCCTGATAGACCACAAAAGCGATACGATCGTTACCGCAAATAATGGCGTCAAACGGGCGCTCCGATCCGGTCAGACAGCGATAAACCAGCTTCGCGGCGTCCAGATAATGCGCGTCTCCTTCCGGCAGATAATGATGGACGAGCCGCTGAGGGTCGACGCCATATTCCTTACAGGCTCGTTCAATGCCCGCCCGACGTCGCTGGCTGACGACCAACTCCTTCGGCAAATGAATGCACAGCGGTTTTCGATACCCTGCTTCCAGCACTGCTTTCATCCCCGCGTATTGCCCGTTTTCATCATCCGGGATGTAGCTGGCCACTTCTTCCGTCAGGCTTTCACAGTTCGCCAGTACGCAGGGAAGGGTGCGCAGCTTTTGCGGAATGGGGACCTGGCGCAGGCCCATTGTGGTGTAGATGATGCCATTAGGCCGATGGGAGAGCAGCAGATCGACGATCTTGTCGGGATTGTCGTCAGAGAACATGTTGACCTGAAAGCTGTTCCAGCCGTGGGCGCGCGCGGTTTCTTCTATCGACAGCGTAATCTCGACGGAAAATGGCGTAGTGGTGGTGTCTAACGCCAGCACGCCGATGGTATTCAGCGTAGATTTTGCCCCGCGGATTTTGCGCGCCGAGATATCAGATACATAGTTCAGCTCGTTGACCGCCGCCATAACCCGCTCGTAGGTGTCCTTTTTCAGGCGCTCGGGTTCATTAAGGGCGCGTGAAACCGTCATCAACGATACGTTTGCCAACTTTGCTACGTCTTTTAATGACGCCATGATGAAAATCCGTCCCAATCTTGAAAAATGCGAAGGGGTTAACAATACCGCAATGTTAACGTTAACTTTTGTGATTAACATCGCAAGCGCGACAAAGGGTGCATGATTGGGAGAAATGTTAACGTTATCTTTTTGTGCAGAGGGCCGAATCGTATCAGGCGGCGCAACGGATAACTTTGAGGGCGGTGGATGAAGATGGAATCGTTATTGCAGGCTGCAAATAGCGCTATTAAAGAAAATCAGAAGGAGATTAAGCCACGCTGGTATCCCGAATACCATCTGGCCCCCCCGGTTGGCTGGATGAACGATCCCAACGGCCTGACGTGGTTCGACGGCTATTTTCACGCGTTCTATCAGCACCACCCCTCGTCGCCCGAGTGGGGACCTATGCATTGGGGGCACGCGCGCAGCCGGGACATGGTGCGATGGGAGCACCTGCCCGTCGCGCTCGCGCCGGAAGGCCCGGAGGATCGCGACGGCTGCTTTTCCGGGTCTGCCGTGGTAGCGGGTGAAAAACTCGCGCTGATTTACACCGGCCATAAGTTTCACGGTCAGCCTGTCGATGAAAACCTTTATCAGGTGCAATGCCTTGCGACCAGCAGCGACGGAGTCACCTTTCAGCGGGAAGGAATGGTGTTGGATACACCCGAAGGCCTGCATCATTTCCGCGATCCCAAGGTGTGGCGCGAGAAAGAGGCCTGGTACATGGTGGTTGGCGCAAAAAAACAGGGCAAGGGTGAGGTGCAAATTTACCGCTCGGCGGATTTACGCCATTGGGACGTTGAGAGCGCTATCGCAGGCGAGGCGATTTGCAGCGCTTACATGTGGGAATGTCCGGACCTTTTCCCGCTCGGCGATAAGCACATCCTGATGTTCTCTCCTCAGGGCGTTGCGGCGGAAGGCTACCGCTATCGCAATCTCTTCCAGAGCGGCTATGTGGTGGGCCGCTGGCAGCCGGGAGAGACCTTTGCCCCAGAAGGGGCGTTTCAGGAGCTTGACCACGGACATGATTTTTACGCGCCGCAAAGCTTTACCACGCCTGACGGACGCCGCGTGATCATGGGATGGCTTGCCATGTGGGAATCCGTGATGCCGGAAAAAGCAGACGGATGGGCGGGGATGCTGTCGTTGCCGCGCGAGCTGACGTTGTCTGAGGATGGACGGGTTTGCCAACATCCGGTTAAAGAGCTGGAAGCGCTGCGCGGCACCTGCGAGCAATGGCAGCCAGCAAAGCTTCAGCAGCAGAAGGTTATCCTGAAGGAACATGTCCGGGCAATGGAGGTGCAGGTCGAGTGGGATACCTCATCCAGCGATGCCGAACGTTACGGGCTTTCCCTGGGCAACGGTGCCCGGATATATGTGGATAACCAGTCGCAGCGTATTGTTCTCGAGCGGCATTATCCTGAGCACAACATCAGCGGTTACCGCAGCGTACCCCTTCCAGAGGGTGACCTTTTACGCTGGCGGTTGTTCATCGACAGTTCGTCGCTTGAGCTGTTTATCAATGCGGGGGAATACACGATGAGCAGTCGTATTTACCCGTCGGACGACGATCGCCAGATGGCATTATTCAGCCACTCAGGTAACGCCACCGTGCATCACGCCTGCGCATGGCCATTAAGCGCTGGGGAGCCGTCATGAGAATCTGGGCGCTCGGTGACGGCGTAGTGGATTTACTGCCGTTTGAAAACATGAAGTTTGAAGCCTGCGCGGGTGGCGCGCCGGTGAATGTTGCCGTAGGCGCCGCGCGTCTGGGCTGTGAGAGCGGTTTTATCGGTCGCGTAGGGGATGATCCCTTTGGCCATTCTTTGCATCGCAGCCTGACGGCATTTGGCGTGAATACCCGACAGATGCAGTTTGATGAAAAACATCATACCAGCACCGTCGTCGTGTCATTAAACGACGACGGGGAACGCCAGTTTGATTTTCTGGTGAGCGCCTCGGCGGACCGCTATCTGACGCGGGACGCTCTGCCTGACTTCGGCGCTGATATCTTACACTTTTGCTCCCTCGCGCTCGCGGCTGAAACCTGCCGGAATACGCTTGAGCGGGCAATAGAGAATATTCGTCGCGCAGGCGGCGTGGTGAGCTTTGATATCAACCTGCGTGAGCAGATGTGGAGCGATGCCGGGGAGATGTTCAATACCATTCAGGCAAAGGCGCTCGAGGCCGATGTGCTGAAACTCTCGGAGGAAGAGTGGTACTGGCTGACCGGCAGTCACGATTTCACCACCGCGCTCGCCAGGCTGGAGGCTTATCCTGCCCGCTTAAAGCTGGTGACCTACGGTGCGCAGGGCACGCTGGTTATCTGGCAGGGCAAAGCCTTTCATTTCTTCGGCTTTCGCGTAGAGAGCATTGATACTACAGGGGCTGGTGATGCGTTTATGGCCGGCACGTTGAGCGCCCTTTCCCGTTCAGGCTGGCCGGAGACGTTTGAGGAACTGGCTGCGTTGGTCACTCAGGCCAGCGCCTGCGGCGCACTGGCGACAACGCAAAAAGGGGCGCTCACCGCCATAGCGGATCGACAGCAGCTTGAGTTATTCCTGCAATCTTCCCCAACGCTGGAGGTGGAAAGCAAAGGATAATCATCCCCGATAACGTGCTTTGCAGCGGTGATGAATGACGTCTCTCTCCTTTTAATCGGAATGAGGTGGGTACCTGTTTCCTGAAAAATGGGTGACTCACCCTGAATGTCTGGCGCAACGAAAGCTTATTGGGCATCGTCTCCTTATGGCAGGATGAAAAATGAAAACAAGCATGCTGTTCAGTAATAGAAAATATTTTGGCGCATCAGGGTATCTGCTTTTCTTTTTTGGCGCCTGGTCGCTGTGGTGGTCTTTTTATGCGATATGGTTGAAAACAAAAATTGGGCTCAGCGGTGAAGAGTTAGGTTTGCTTTATTCCGTTAATCAATTCTTCAGCATGATATTTATGATTGGATATGGATTTATCCAGGATAAATTAGGGATCGGGAAAACGCTAATCTGGCTGATGAGTATGGTGCTGGTTCTGACCGGGCCCTTTCTGATCTATGTTTATGAGCCATTACTGTCTTCCAGCTTTACGCTGGGCATGTTCGTCGGCGCGATTTTCTTTGGCCTGGGATTTCTGGCGGGATGCGGATTAATCGAGAGTTACGTTGAAAAGTTAAGCCGCCTGTTCAGCTTTGAATTTGGCACCGCCCGGCTTTGGGGTAGCGTTGGCTATGCCGTTGGGACGTTGATTGGCGGGATCTGCTTCAGCATCAACCCCCATATCAATTTCTGGGGCGTTTCGGTGATGGGCGTTTGCTTCCTGTTCATCAACATAGTGCTCAAGTCGGACGTGCCGCGTCGGCATGCGGAGCAGAGCAATGTCGTCAGAACGCAGGATTTTTTGTCCATCTTTAAGGATAAGCAGTTCTGGTTCTTTGTTATCTTCGTGATTGGCACCTGGTCATTTTATAATATCTACGACCAGCAGATGTTTCCCGTATTTTACGCCGGCCTGTTTGATAATCCAGAGACGGGGGCGCGGGTCTATGGCTATCTGAATTCTGTGCAGGTTATTATGGAGGCCGTTGGAATGGCGCTGGTGCCTTTTCTGATTAATCGAATTGGTCCAAAGTCGGCGCTGCTATTGGGCGGAATGATTATGGCCTGCCGTATTTTAGGATCCGCCATTTTCTCGGATATTTACATCATCTCCTTTATAAAAATGCTGCATGCGATTGAAGTCCCCCTGTTTGTGCTGTCGGTCTTTAAATTCAGCGTAGCGAACTTCGATAAACGCTTGTCAGCGACTATCTATTTGGTTGGATTTAATATCGCAGGTTCGCTGGGCATTATTATGCTTTCATTGCCGATTGGGCGGCTGTTTGACAAAGTGGGTTACCATACAATATTCCTGATTATTGCCTCCGTCGTGATTGCGATGATTATCCAGGGATATTTTACGTTAAGTAAGAAATCACATAAAAAGGAAGAGATTCAGACGGTGTATGAGCCTTAACCTCTGCAGGAGAAGCGCAGGGCTTCTCCTGCCCGTCAGGCATTGTTATGGGTTTGAACGATTTTCCAGAACGCATCAATAAGCGGCTCATGCAGCCGCTTTTTCTGTGCGCACACGCCAAGCTCGAACGGCGTTTTTTCGTCGCTGCGCTCCAGAATCATCACGCGGTTGCGCACCGGTTCCGGGCTGTTCTCCAGCACCACTTCCGGCAGCAGCGCCACGCCGCAGCCCAGCGCCACCATCGATACCATGGCTTCGTGGCCGCCGACCGTGGCGTAAATGGACGGGTTACTGATCTTCTGGCGTCGGAACCACAGCTCAATGCGGCGGCGCACCGGCCCCTGATCGGCCATGATGAACGGCACCGTCGACCAGTCCGGTTTTTCAACCGACACCTGATTACGCACCGGGCAGGGCAGCGCGGGGGCGATCAGCACCACCGCCAGATTTTCCAGCATCGAGAACGCCACCGCGCCGGGCAGCGTTTCCGGCTTGCCGGCAATCGCCAGATCGGCTTCGCCCGTCACCACTTTTTCCATCGCGTCGGCGGCGTCGCCGGTAGAAAGCTTAATTTCAACCGACGGATGCTCGGCGCGGAAGCGGTCGAGGATAGGGGGAAGGTGGCTGTAGGCGGCGGTCACGGAGCAGAAAATATGCAGCTCGCCGGAAAGGGACGGCCCCTGCTGGTCGATGGTATGACGCAGCTGCTGATACTGCAGCAGCGTTTGCTGCGCAAAAACGCGCAGCTCTTCGCCCGCTTCCGTAAGCGTGACCGTACGGTTATCGCGCACGAACAGCGGCTGGCCGAGGTCTTCCTCAAGGCGCTGGATCTGGCGCGAGAGCGTGGAGGGGCTGACGTGCATGGCGCGCGCGCTGCGCCCAAAATGCCGGCTATCCGCCAGGTGTAGGAACATTTTCAGATCGCGTAAATCCACCGATTCCACTCCCTCTTTTTACATTGCAGAAATTGCAACGTGACGTTGTGAATATATCAATTTCCGCAATAAATTTCCTGTTGTAATGTGGGTACATTCTCGCTGAAACGCGAACCGAACAATAAGACACACAACATCACGAGGTATCACCCATGGCTAACTACTTTAATACACTGAACTTGCGCCAGCAGCTGGCGCAGCTGGGCAAATGCCGCTTCATGGCGCGCGATGAATTTGCCGATGGCGCGAGCTACCTTCAGGGTAAAAAAGTGGTCATCGTCGGCTGTGGCGCACAGGGCCTGAACCAGGGCCTTAACATGCGTGACTCCGGTCTGGATATCTCCTACGCGCTGCGCAAAGAGGCGATTGCCGAGAAGCGCGCGTCATGGCGTAAAGCGACCGAAAACGGCTTCAAAGTGGGCACCTACGAAGAGCTGATCCCGCAGGCGGATCTGGTGGTTAACCTGACGCCGGACAAGCAGCACTCTGACGTTGTGCGTTCCGTACAGCCGCTGATGAAAGACGGCGCGGCGCTGGGCTACTCCCACGGCTTCAACATCGTTGAAGTGGGCGAGCAGATCCGTAAAGACATCACCGTAGTGATGGTGGCGCCGAAGTGCCCGGGTACCGAAGTTCGCGAAGAGTACAAGCGCGGCTTTGGCGTGCCGACGCTGATTGCGGTTCACCCGGAAAACGATCCGAAAGGCGAGGGCATGGCAATCGCCAAAGCGTGGGCGGCGGCCACCGGCGGCCACCGCGCGGGCGTGCTGGAATCCTCTTTCGTTGCCGAAGTGAAATCTGACCTGATGGGCGAGCAGACCATTCTGTGCGGCATGCTGCAGGCCGGCTCTCTGCTGTGCTTCGACAAGCTGGTGGAAGAGGGTACGGACCCGGCATACGCCGAAAAACTTATTCAGTTCGGCTGGGAAACCATCACCGAAGCGCTGAAGCAGGGCGGCATCACGCTGATGATGGACCGTCTGTCCAACCCGGCGAAACTGCGCGCTTACGCGCTGTCCGAACAGCTGAAAACCATCATGGCGCCGCTGTTCCAGAAACACATGGACGACATCATTTCCGGCGAGTTCTCTTCCGGCATGATGGCGGACTGGGCAAACGACGACAAAAACCTGCTGACCTGGCGCGAAGAGACCGGCAAAACCGCGTTCGAAACCGCACCACAGTATGAAGGTAAAATCGGCGAGCAGGAGTACTTCGATAAGGGCGTACTGATGGTCGCGATGGTGAAAGCGGGCGTTGAGCTGGCGTTTGAAACCATGGTGGATTCCGGCATCATCGAAGAGTCTGCGTACTATGAATCACTGCACGAGCTGCCGCTGATCGCCAACACCATCGCCCGCAAGCGCCTGTACGAGATGAACGTGGTTATCTCCGACACCGCCGAGTACGGTAACTATCTGTTCTCTTACGCCTGCGTGCCGCTGCTGAAAGAGTTCATGACCACGCTGCAGCCGGGCGACCTGGGCAAGCCGATTGCGGAAGGTGCGGTAGACAACGCGCAGCTGCGTGACGTAAATGAAGCGATTCGCAGCCACCAGATCGAGAAAGTGGGTCACAAACTGCGTGGTTACATGACCGATATGAAGCGTATCGCGGTAGCGGGCTAATACCAGGTGCGGGCTGATGCCCTCACCCCGACCCTCTCCCACGGGGAGAGGGTGCAAACATTAAAGGCCTTCTCTTAGAGAAGGCCTTGCTGTTTATTTCCGATACAGCACCTTGATGATGTGGTAACCGAACTGCGTGTGCAGCGGGCCGGTTGGCTCCAGCACCGGGCAGGAGAAGACCACCTTATCGAACGCCGGAACCATCTGGCCCTGGCGGAATTCACCTAAGTCACCGCCGCGTTTGCCTGACGGACAGATAGAGTGTTTCTTCGCCAGCTTGCCGAAGTCGGCGCCTTTTTTGATTTGCTCCAGAAGATCGAGAGCCAGTTTTTCTTCCTTAACAAGGATATGCACTGCTGCTGCCATTTTTGCCATGATCGTGCCTTGAGTGGTATGGATGAGGCTCGCTATACTACCACGCTGTTATTCTCCCCTCCTGACTTTCATTGAGTGATCATTTATGCGTTTAAACCCCGGACAACAACAAGCCGTCGAATTTGTCACCGGACCCTGTCTGGTGCTGGCGGGCGCGGGTTCCGGTAAAACGCGCGTCATCACCAATAAGATTGCGCACCTGATCCGCGGCTGCGGCTATCAGGCGCGCCACATTGCGGCGGTCACCTTTACCAACAAAGCGGCGCGAGAAATGAAGGAGCGCGTCGGGCAGACGCTGGGGCGTAAAGAGGCGCGTGGGCTGATGATCTCCACGTTCCACACGCTGGGGCTGGATATCATCAAGCGCGAATACGCGGCGCTGGGGATGAAATCGAACTTCTCGCTGTTTGACGATACCGACCAGGTTGCACTGCTTAAAGAGCTGACCGAGGGGCTGATCGAGGATGATAAAGTCCTGCTGCAACAGCTGATCTCCACGATCTCCAACTGGAAAAACGATCTGATGACGCCAGCCCAGGCGGCGGCGATCGCCAAGGGCGAGCGGGATCGGATCTTCGCCCACTGCTACGGCCTGTACGACGCGCACATGAAAGCGTGCAACGTGCTGGATTTTGACGATCTGATCCTCCTGCCGACGCTGCTGCTTCAGAGCAACGAAGAGGTGCGCGAACGCTGGCAGAACAAGATCCGCTACCTGCTGGTGGATGAATATCAGGACACCAACACCAGCCAGTACGAGCTGGTAAAGCTGCTGGTGGGGCAACGCGCGCGTTTTACCGTCGTCGGCGACGACGATCAGTCCATCTACTCCTGGCGCGGCGCGCGTCCGCAAAACCTGGTGCTGCTGAGTAAGGATTTTCCTGCGCTGCAGGTGATTAAGCTGGAGCAAAACTACCGCTCGTCGGGGCGTATCCTGAAGGCGGCGAATATTCTGATCGCCAATAACCCGCACGTTTTTGAAAAACGCCTGTTCTCCGAGCTGGGCTACGGCACCGAGCTCAAGGTGCTTAGCGCGAACAACGAAGAGCACGAGGCGGAGCGCGTGACCGGCGAGCTGATCGCTCATCACTTCGTCAATAAAACCGAATACAAAGATTACGCGATCCTCTATCGCGGCAACCACCAGTCGCGCGTCTTTGAAAAGATGCTGATGCAAAACCGCATTCCGTACAAAATTTCCGGCGGCACGTCGTTCTTCTCGCGCCCTGAAATCAAAGACCTGCTGGCCTATCTGCGCGTGCTCACCAACCCGGATGACGACAGCGCGTTTTTGCGCATCGTGAATACGCCGAAGCGTGAAATCGGGCCTGCGACCCTGCAAAAGCTGGGCGAATGGGCGATGACGCGCAGCAAAAGCATGTTCACTGCCAGCTTCGATATGGGCCTGAGCCAGACGCTGACCGGGCGCGGCTACGACAATTTGACCCGCTTTACCCACTGGCTGGGCGAAATTCAGCGCCTGGCGGAACGCGAGCCCGTGGCGGCAGTGCGTGACCTGATCCACGGCATCGACTATGAGTCCTGGCTCTACGAAACGTCTGCCAGCCCGAAAGCGGCGGAAATGCGCATGAAAAACGTCAATCAGCTGTTCAGCTGGATGACGGAGATGCTGGAAGGCTCTGAGATCGACGAGCCGATGACCCTCACCCAGGTCGTCACCCGCTTTACCCTGCGCGATATGATGGAGCGCGGTGAGAGCGAAGAAGAGGCCGACCAGGTTCAGCTGATGACGCTTCACGCGTCAAAAGGCCTCGAGTTCCCGTACGTCTATCTGGTGGGAATGGAAGAGGGCTTGCTGCCCCACCAGAGCAGCATCGATGAAGATAACGTCGATGAAGAGCGCCGCCTGGCCTACGTGGGGATCACGCGTGCACAAAAAGAGCTGACGTTTACCCTCTGCAAAGAGCGCAGGCAGTACGGCGAGCTGGTGCGCCCAGAGCCAAGCCGCTTCCTGCTGGAACTGCCGCAGGACGATCTGATTTGGGAGCAGGAGCGCAAGGTGATTACGGCCGAGGAGCGGATGCACAAAGGCCAGGCTAACGTGGCGAACATTCGCGCGATGCTGGCAAAAGCGAAAGAGAAAGGCTGATTTTGTAGGCCCGGTAAGCGCTGCGCCACCGGGCAAGTTTCAGGGTATTACTTAACCTCAAGCACCCAGTGAACGTAGCTTTGCCACTGGCATTCTTGCTCAATCAGCTCCGCACCCAGCGGATGACTCTCCCGCCAATTTTCCGGCAGCGTCAGGATCAGCTTCTCGCCTTCCACCGTCAGCGTCGTCGCGGGCAGCAGATCGTCCCGTCGACGGCTGGCAAACAGGATCGCCAGGCGCAGCAGGCGGCAAAGATGCTCGGCCACGCGCGGCGGCACGGCGTTCTGCTGATGCAAAGAAGAGAGGTCCACGGCGTTGGTCTGGTTCAGCAGCAGCGTTGCCAGCAGCTTTTTCTGCGCGGGCGTATAGCCCGGTAGGTCGAGGTTACGCACCAGATAGGCGGCGTGAGCAGGCGCTTGCTTAAAATCGATGCTCAGTCCGACCTCGTGCAGCGCGCAGGCGCTTAGCAGAAGATCGCGGCTTAGCGGTTCAATATCCCAGCTTTTTTCTACCCGATCGGCGAAGAGCGAGGCTAACTGACTGACGCGTCCCGCCTGATCGGTATCCACCATAAAGCGGCGCTGAACGTTGCGCAGCGTGCGGCTGCGGATATCCTGATCGACCGACAGATGCAGCATCCCGTAAACCAGACCTTCGCGCAGCGCGCCGCCGGCCAGCGTCATGCACTGAATGTTCAGCTCGGTGAAAATCGCGATAAGAATCGCAAGCCCGCTTGGGAAAACCAGCGCGCGTTCGAGGGTGAGGCCTTCAATTTCCAGCTCTTCCAGACGGCCGCACTGGATAGCGCGCTGCTTAAGCTGCTGGAGTTTGGCTAGCGTAATACGCTCGTCCATTCCCTGCGCCATCATGATTTCCTGCAATGCCTGCACGGTACCGGAGGCACCCACGCAGACCTTCCAGCCGTGGTAGCGTAATTCATCCATCACCGGGCGCAGCACGTCGCGCGCGGCTTTTTCCGCCTCGTCGAAGTTTTCCTGGGCAAGATTGCGATCGGTAAAATAGCGCTCAAGCCAGGTCACGCAGCCCATCGACAGGCTAAACAGCGAGGTCGCCTGCGCGCCCGTACCGGTAACCAGCTCGGTGCTTGCGCCGCCGATGTCTACCACCAGACGACGATCGTCGCCGCCTGTCGTGTGCGCAACGCCCTGATAAATCAGACGCGCTTCTTCTTCACCGCTGATGACCTGCACCGGGCAGCCCAAAATTTCCTGCGCTTTGGCAATAAAGTCGACGGCGTTAACCGCCAGCCTGAGCGTCGCCGTGGCGACAACGCGGATTTGCGCGTGAGGGATATCCTGCAGACGTTCGGCAAATAGGCGGAGGCACTGCCAGCCGCGTTCCATGGCTTCAGGGGAGAGATGATTATCGCTGCTCAGGCCCGCAGCGAGGCGGACCTTGCGCTTAATGCGCGTCAGCGTTTGTATGCTCCCGGCCACCTCGCGCACAACCAGCATATGAAAACTATTAGAACCGAGATCGATTGCTGCATAGAGCGAGGTAGAACTCATACACTTCATCCTTCACGCTGCCTCATCGTTGGCTGCGCCAGCTCACACCTGTCACTTACTGGAGTAAGATCCAGGAGATTCGCTGCCTTGCCGCCTTGATGCATCATGAATGATTTTGTGTATGGCATCTTTTCTTAACCTGAACGACGACGATTACGCGGCGCGCCGCCTGAACGACGCGGACCATTGCCGGTGCGTGGGCGGGTAAGGCGCTTCGGCGGCGGCAGTTCGCTCAACAGGGCATCCGGGTTGTATTTGCTCTGCGGAATTGAGTGGCCGATGTAGGTCTCAATGGCAGGCAGGTTCAGGGCGTACTCTTCACAGGCGAGGCTGATTGAGTGGCCGCTGGCCCCGGCACGACCGGTACGGCCGATACGGTGAACGTAATCTTCGCAGTCGTCCGGCAGGTCATAGTTAAAGACGTGCGTTACGGCAGGAATATGCAGGCCGCGCGCGGCGACGTCGGTCGCCACCAGAATATCAAGATCGCCACGGGTAAATTCGTCGAGGATACGCAGGCGTTTTTTCTGCGCAACGTCGCCGGTCAGCAGGCCAACGCGGTGTCCGTCTGCAGCCAGGTGGCCCCAGATATCTTCACAGCGGTGCTTGGTGTTGGCGAAGATAATGGCGCGATCCGGCCACTCTTCTTCGATCAGCGTTTGCAGCAGACGCATTTTCTCTTCGTTAGAAGGATAGAAAAGCTCTTCTTTAATGCGATGGCCCGTTTTTTGTTCCGGCTCCACTTCGACGTACTCGGCGTTGTTCATCTGTTCAAACGCCAGCTCGCGTACGCGATAAGAAAGGGTTGCGGAAAACAGCATGTTCAGGCGCTGGTTTGCCGGAGGCATGCGGCGGAACAGCCAGCGGATGTCTTTAATGAAGCCCAGATCGTACATGCGGTCTGCTTCATCCAGCACCACGACCTGGATTGCGCCGAGGTTGATATGGTTCTGTTTTGCGTAGTCGATAAGACGGCCAGTGGTACCAATCAGGATATCCACGCCGCTTTCCAGCACTTTCAGCTGTTTGTCATAACCGTCGCCGCCGTAGGCCAGGCCCAGTTTCAGCCCGGTTGATTGCGCCAGCGGCTCAGCGTCTGCGTGGATCTGTACCGCCAGTTCTCGCGTTGGAGCCATAATGAGCGCACGCGGTTGGTTAACTTTGCGGTCTGCAATCGCTGGATGAGAAAGTAAATAATGAAACGTTGACGTTAAGAACGCCATCGTTTTGCCAGTACCGGTTTGCGCCTGCCCTGCAACATCGCGACCGGCCAGCGTGAGCGGCAGCGCGAGGGCCTGAATGGGCGTGCAGTTATGAAACCCTTTACTTTCAAGGGCTTCGATCACCTTAGGGTGCAGGGCGAAGTCGGAAAACTTCTGTTCTGTTAAATGTGTTTTGCTCATAGTGTGGTAGAATATCAGCTTACTATTGCTTTACGAAAGCGTATCCGGTGAAATAAAGTCAACCTTTAGTTGGTTAATGCGACATCAACACGTCGTTGATGAGGGCGAAACCAACGCACCAGGCTTATTCCTGTGGAGTTATATATGAGCGATAAAATTATTCACCTGACTGACGACAGTTTTGACACGGACGTGCTTAAGGCTGACGGGCTGACCCTCGTCGATTTCTGGGCTGAGTGGTGTGGTCCTTGCAAAATGATCGCCCCGATTCTGGATGAAATCGCTGACGAATATCAGGGCAAACTGACCGTTGCTAAACTGAACATCGACCAGAACCCGGGCACCGCGCCGAAATACGGCATCCGCGGTATCCCAACCCTGCTGCTGTTCAAAAACGGCGAAGTGGCGGCGACCAAAGTGGGCGCACTGTCCAAAGGTCAGCTGAAAGAGTTCCTGGACGCTAACCTGGCGTAAGGTTTCTCGGCTGCGCGTCCAGAGCGCCTAAATGATGTGGATCTCTGGACGCCCGGCTTTAGTCGTGCTAAGTTAGCTATGACTTCGTTTTAAACATACCTTGTTGTTTGAATCTTGTTTTACCCGATACTTCCCGTTGTTGCTGTAAACAGTGCGTGAAGTTGCTAGATTCCGGGCTTGTCACTCAATCCGTCTTGTCGTTTCAGTTCTGCGTTCTTTCCCTGTGACCAGGCAGCGAACAGACATGAGTTGATGGCCGCTAAACAGGCATGGATGACCCTGCCATACCATTCACAACATTAAGTTCGAGTATTACCCCGAGTTTAAGAACCCACACCATTATGAATCTTACCGAATTAAAGAATACGCCGGTTTCTGAGCTGATCACTCTCGGCGAAAATATGGGGCTGGAAAACCAGGCTCGTATGCGCAAGCAGGACATCATTTTCGCCATCCTGAAGCAGCATGCTAAGAGTGGCGAAGATATCTTTGGCGACGGTGTGCTGGAGATATTGCAAGACGGATTTGGTTTCCTCCGCTCTGCAGACAGCTCCTACCTCGCCGGCCCTGACGACATCTACGTATCCCCCAGCCAAATCCGCCGTTTCAACCTCCGCACTGGTGACACCATTTCAGGTAAGATTCGTCCTCCTAAAGAGGGTGAACGCTACTTTGCGCTGTTGAAAGTTAATGAAGTTAACTACGACAAACCGGAAAACTCGCGCAATAAGATCCTGTTTGAGAACTTAACGCCGCTGCACGCGAACTCTCGCCTGCGCATGGAGCGCGGTAACGGTTCAACCGAAGACTTAACGGCTCGCGTGCTGGATCTGGCCTCACCAATTGGCCGTGGCCAGCGTGGCCTGATTGTCGCGCCGCCTAAAGCGGGTAAAACTATGCTGCTGCAGAACATCGCGCAGAGCATTGCTTACAACCATCCAGACTGCGTGCTGATGGTGCTGCTGATCGACGAACGTCCGGAAGAAGTGACCGAGATGCAGCGTCTGGTGAAAGGCGAAGTTGTGGCTTCCACCTTCGACGAGCCGGCATCTCGCCACGTTCAGGTTGCGGAAATGGTTATCGAGAAGGCGAAACGCCTGGTTGAGCACAAGAAAGACGTGATCATCCTGCTCGACTCCATCACCCGTCTGGCGCGTGCGTACAACACCGTGGTTCCGGCTTCTGGTAAAGTGCTGACCGGTGGTGTGGATGCGAACGCCCTGCACCGTCCGAAGCGTTTCTTCGGTGCGGCACGTAACGTGGAAGAGGGCGGCAGCCTGACCATCATCGCAACCGCGCTGATCGATACCGGTTCTAAGATGGACGAAGTGATTTACGAAGAATTTAAAGGTACAGGCAACATGGAACTGCACCTGTCTCGTAAAATTGCTGAAAAACGCGTCTTCCCGGCTATCGACTACAACCGTTCCGGTACCCGTAAAGAAGAGCTGCTCACCACTCAGGAAGAGCTGCAGAAAATGTGGATCCTGCGCAAAATCATCCATCCGATGGGTGAAATCGACGCAATGGAATTCCTCATTAATAAACTGGCGATGACCAAAACCAACGACGATTTCTTCGACATGATGAAGCGCTCGTAACGCAAATAATCCCAGTAAACGCCACGTTTTTACGTGGCGTTTTTTATTTATGGGCTATACGCTATTACCACATACTCCCATTTTCGAACGGTCGGTGAGAGAATAAGCCGGTTTGAACAATCAAAGAAATAATTGATTGAAAAACATACAAAGGGAGTAGTAAAGGCGAGCTTTATTCCTTCTGAGGCAGAGGCTTCATGGTTATACTTCCGGGACTAACATTTGTTGAGAGCAATCCATTGTGAATCTACTCACTGCAGTTACTGAGCTGATCAGTATTTTTTTATTCACAACCTGTTTTTTGTTCATCGCGCGTAAGGTGGCAAAAAGAATCGGGTTGGTGGATAAGCCTAATTTCCGTAAACGTCATCAGGGCCTCATTCCACTGGTTGGGGGGATTTCAGTTTACGCGGGCATCTGTTTCACGTTCGGTATTGCTGATTACTATATTCCACACGCGGCGCTTTACCTCGCGTGTGCGGGCGTGCTGGTGTTAGTCGGCGCGCTGGATGACCGCTTTGATATCAGCGTCAAAATCCGCGCTACCGTGCAGGCCGCCATTGGCGTAATCATGATGGTTGTCGGCGGGCTCTATCTCAGAAGCCTGGGCTACGTTTTTGGTCCCTGGGAGCTGGTCCTCGGTCCGTTTGGCTTCTTCCTGACGCTGTTCGCCGTCTGGGCCGCCATTAACGCCTTCAACATGGTTGATGGTATTGACGGTTTGCTCGGCGGCCTGTCTTCCGTCTCGTTTGGCGCTATTGGCATTATTTTGTGGTTTGACGGTCAGTACAGCCTGTCAATGTGGTGCTTTGCCATGATTGCCGCCATCCTGCCTTACATTCTGCTGAACCTTGGCGCGCTGGGCCGTCGCTATAAAGTGTTTATGGGCGATGCGGGCAGTACGCTGATCGGCTTTACCGTTATCTGGATTTTGCTCGAAACCACGCAGGGAAAAACCCACCCTATTAGCCCGGTGACCGCGCTGTGGATCATCGCGATTCCGCTGATGGATATGGTGGCGATCATGTATCGCCGTCTGCGTAAGGGAATGAGTCCTTTCTCCCCGGACCGTCAGCATATTCACCACCTCATTATGCGTGCGGGCTTCACTTCACGTCAGGCATTCGTGCTCATTACGCTGGCGGCGGCTATTCTGGCCGGTATTGGCGTCGCTGCGGAATACTTGCACCATTACATTCCAGAATGGGTAATGTTGGTATTGTTCTTGCTTGCATTTTTCCTTTACGGTTATTGCATTAAGCGCGCATGGAAAGTAGCGCGATTTATCAAACGTGTTAAACGCAGGATGCGTCGGAACAGTGGCAACAACACAACATTAACTAAGTAAACCGGGACTATGATGACTCAACCGTTGGCGGAAGCGAAATCAGCAGTGACAGAAAATGAACTGGATATTCGTGGTTTGTTTCGCGTGTTATGGAGAGGCAAGCTGTGGATTGTCGGGATAGCGCTGGGCTTTGCGCTGCTTGCGCTGGCCTATACCTTCTTTGCAAAACAGGAGTGGAGCGCCACGGCGATCACGGACCGGCCAACGGTGAACATGCTCGGTGGTTTTTACTCTCAGCAGCAGTTTCTGAATAATCTGGATATCAAGGCGAACCTTGCCACGCCGGACCAAAATTCCGTAATGGACGAAGCCTACAAAGAGTTCGTCATGCAGCTGGCTTCCTGGGATACCCGCCGCGATTTCTGGTCCCAGACGGATTACTACAAGCAGCGCATGTCCGGAAACAGTAAAGTCGATGCGGCGCTGCTGGATGACATGATTAACAACATCCAGTTTATGCCCGGTGATGCGCTGCGCAACGTTAGCGACAGCGTAAAGCTGATCGCGGAAACCGCGCCGGACGCCAATAACCTGCTGCGTCAGTACGTTGCTTTTGCCAGCCAGCGCGCTGCAAGCCATCTTAACGATGAGCTGAAAGGCGCATGGGCTGCCCGCACCATTCAAACGAAAGCCCAGGTGAAACGCCAGGAGGAGGTCGCGCAAGCTATTTTCGCTCGTCGCGTACATAACCTGGAGCAGGCCCTGAAGATTGCTGAGCAGCGCAACATTTCCCGCAGCGAGACGGACGTACCGTCTGAAGAGCTGCCGGATTCGGAAATGTTCCTCCTGGGCCGCCCAATGCTTCAGGCGCGCCTTGAAAATCTCCAGGCCGTTGGCCCTGATTTTGACCTCGATTACGACCAGAACCGCGCCATGTTGAATACCCTGAACGTGGGGCCAACGCTTGACCCACGTTTTCAGACCTATCGGTATTTGAGAACCCCTGAAGAACCTGTAAAACGCGATAGCCCGCGTCGCGCATTCCTGATGATCATGTGGGGTATCGTGGGTGCCCTGGTTGGCGCTGGCGTGGCGTTAACGCGTCGCCGCACAAACTAAGAACGCCATCTACGATGAAGGCTTCGGCCTTCATCGTCTAATCGAAGAGAATCGATGTGAAAGTACTTACCGTATTTGGCACCAGGCCGGAGGCCATCAAGATGGCACCTCTGGTTCATGCGCTAGCCAGAGATCCTGATATTGACGCAAGGGTATGCGTTACCGCGCAGCATCGCGAGATGCTGGATCAGGTCTTAACTCTCTTTTCTATCGTCCCGGATTACGATCTCAATATCATGAAGCCGGGGCAGGGGTTGACGGAGATCACCTGCCGTATTTTGCAAGAGCTCAAGCCGATTCTGGAATCCTTCAAGCCTGATGTGGTGCTGGTGCATGGTGATACCACCACCACCGTGGCGACCAGTCTGGCCGCGTTTTACCAGCGCATTCCCGTTGGTCATGTCGAAGCAGGCCTGCGCACCGGCAACCTCTATTCACCGTGGCCGGAAGAGGCCAACCGCACGCTCACCGGCCATCTGGCGATGTTCCACTTCGCGCCAACGGAAAATTCTCGCCAGAATTTGCTCCGTGAAAATATCGCCGACAAGCAAATTTTCGTTACCGGAAATACGGTAATCGACGCGCTAATCTGGGTGCGCGACCGGGTGCTCTCCAACGACGATCTTAAGGCCGAGCTTGCCGCACGCTATCCGTTTTTGAACAACGGTAAAAAAACGATCCTGGTAACGGGCCACCGCCGCGAAAGCTTTGGCCGCGGCTTCGAACAGATTTGCCACGCGCTGGCGGACATCGCTGCCGACAATAAAGATGTGCAAATCGTCTATCCGGTTCACCTCAATCCTAACGTCAGCGAGCCGGTCAACCGCATTCTGGGGCACGTTGAGAACGTCCTGCTGATTGAGCCGCAGGACTACATGCCGTTCGTCTGGCTGATGAACCACGCCTGGCTGATCCTGACGGACTCCGGCGGCATTCAGGAGGAGGCACCTTCTCTGGGCAAGCCGGTGCTGGTGATGCGTGAAACCACGGAGCGCCCGGAGGCGGTAAAAGCCGGTACGGTACGCCTGGTGGGCACGGATAAGCAGCGTATCGTCGACGAAGTGACGCGCCTGCTGCACGATGACGAAGAGTACCAGGCGATGAGCCGGGCCCATAACCCGTACGGCGATGGGCAGGCTTGTGAGCGTATTTTGCATGCACTTAAACACAATCGGGTAACGCTATGAGTTTTACTACCATCTCTGTCATTGGTCTTGGCTACATTGGGCTGCCTACCGCGGCGGCCTTCGCCTCACGTCAAAAGCAGGTTGTGGGCGTGGATATCAACGCGCGCGCGGTGGAAACCATCAACCGTGGTGAAATTCATATCGTGGAGCCGGATCTCGATCGCGTGGTGAAAGAGGCCGTCGAGGGCGGATTCCTGCGCGCCAGCACCGTGCCGGTAGAGGCGGATGCCTACCTGATTGCGGTCCCGACGCCGTTCAAAGGCGACCATGAGCCCGATATGGCCTTCGTTGAGGCCGCGGCAAAATCCATCGCGCCCGTGTTAAAGAAAGGTGCGCTGGTCATTCTGGAATCCACCTCGCCGGTAGGCGCGACGGAGCAGATGGCGCAGTGGCTGTCCGAAGCGCGTCCCGACCTCACCTTCCCGCAGCAGGCGGGTGAACAGGCTGATATCAACATCGCCTACTGCCCCGAGCGCGTTCTGCCGGGCCAGGTGATGGTGGAGCTGATTAAGAACGACCGCGTGATCGGCGGCATGACGCCGGTATGCTCCGCGCGCGCCAGCGAGCTATATAAGATTTTCCTCGAAGGCGAATGCGTAGTGACAAACTCCCGCACCGCCGAAATGTGCAAGCTGACCGAAAACAGCTTCCGCGACGTCAACATCGCCTTTGCGAATGAACTGTCGCTAATTTGTGCCGATCGTGGAATTAACGTCTGGGAACTGATTAGCCTGGCGAACCGCCATCCGCGCGTGAACATCCTGCAGCCGGGCCCGGGCGTGGGCGGACACTGCATCGCCGTGGACCCGTGGTTTATCGTGGCGCAGAACCCGGAGCAGGCTCGCCTGATCCGCACCGCGCGCGAAGTCAACGACAGCAAGCCGCACTGGGTGCTGAATCAGGTTAAGGCCACGGTAGCGGACTGCCTTGCCGAAAGCGGCAAGCGTGCCAGCGAGCTGAAAATCGCCTGCTTCGGCTTGGCGTTCAAGCCGAACATCGACGATCTGCGCGAAAGCCCGGCAATGGAAATTACCGATGCAATCGCAGGCTGGCACAGCGGTGAAACGCTGGTGGTTGAGCCGAATATCCATGCGCTTCCGGCGACGCTGGCAGATAAGTGCACGCTTACCGCGCTAGACGACGCGCTGGCGACGGCGGATGTTCTGGTGCTGCTGGTGGATCACAAAGAGTTTAAAGCAACGCCTGCCGATGCCGTTTCGCAGAAATACGTTGTTGATACCAAAGGCGTCTGGCGTTGAGTGAGCTGAACGGCGTGCTGGAACCCCTTCAGTGGGAAAGCGCCTTTTTTGCGGTTCCTTCGGCCATCGTGCGCCTGCGCGAGGAGGCTCCCGCGCTTACCCAAGCTGACTTTTCGGCGTGGCAGCGCGTGCAGGCTAAAGTCCCCGCCGGACGTGCCGACCTGCTGGACGCCCTCCAGCGGCGGGGCTTTCAGATGGTTGAGGGAGAGGTCGATCTCTCCCTTTCCGTGGGCCGTCACGCGTCGCCCGGTGCGGAAATGGCTAAAGAGCAGGACATCGCGGTGCTGCGCCAGATGGCCGCAGAGGCGTTTGCCCTGAGCCGCTTTCGCGCGCCCTGGTATGCGCCTGATGACAGCGGCCGCTTCTACGCCCAGTGGGTAGAAAATGCGGTTAAAGGCACGTTCGATCACGTCTGTTTTGTTTTTCGCGCAGAGGATAGCCGCATCACCGGGTTTGTTACTCTGCGTAAGCTGAATGACCGCGAAGCCCGCATTGGGCTTTTGGCCGGGCGCGGCATGGGCGAGAAGCTCATGCAGGCGGCGCTGCACTGGGCGCAACGGCAACATCTTTCGACGCTGCGGGTGGCGACCCAAATGGGCAATACCGCCGCGCTTAAACGTTATATCGCGAGTGGCGCCAACGTTGATGCCACCGCCTACTGGTTATACAGGTGACAAGATGATCCCCTTTAATGCGCCTCCCGTTGTGGGAACAGAACTCGACTATATGCAGTCAGCCATGGGCAGCGGCAAGCTCTGCGGTGACGGCGGATTTACCCGTCGCTGCCAGCAGTGGATGGAGCAGCGTTTTCACAGCGCCAAGGTGCTGCTGACGCCGTCCTGTACGGCTTCGCTGGAGATGGCGGCGCTGCTGCTGGACGTCCAGCCCGGCGATGAAGTGATCATGCCCAGCTACACGTTCGTCTCCACGGCGAACGCCTTTGTCCTGCGCGGAGCCAAAATCGTGTTCGTGGACGTGCGTCCGGACACCATGAACATTGATGAGACCCTGATTGAAGCGGCGATAACCGAAAAAACGCGGGTCATCGTGCCTGTTCACTACGCGGGCGTCGCCTGCGAAATGGACACCATTATGGCGATCGCCAAAAAGCACAACCTATTCGTGGTGGAAGACGCCGCGCAGGGCGTGATGTCCACCTACAAAGGGCGCGCGCTGGGCTCCATTGGCCACATCGGCTGCTTTAGCTTCCATGAAACCAAAAACTACACGGCGGGCGGCGAAGGCGGCGCGACGCTGATTAACGACCGCGCGCTGGTGGAGCGCGCGGAAGTGATCCGCGAAAAGGGCACGAACCGCAGCCAGTTCTTCCGTGGTCAGGTGGACAAATACACCTGGCGCGATATTGGCTCAAGCTATCTAATGGCCGACCTGCAGGCCGCGTACCTGTGGGCGCAGCTGGAGGCCGCCGAGCGTATTAATCTGCATCGCCTGTCCCTCTGGCAAACCTACTACGACGCGCTGGAGCCGCTGGCGAAAGCCGGGCGTATCGAACTGCCTACCGTACCGGCCGACTGCGTTCATAACGCCCACATGTTTTATATCAAGCTGCGCGATAACGACGATCGCAGCAGGCTGATTGCCTGGCTGAAAGAAGCGGAGATTATGGCGGTGTTCCACTACATTCCGCTGCACTCCAGCCCTGCGGGCGAAGAGTTTGGCATGTTTGCGGGTGAAGACCGGTATACCACGAAAGAAAGTGAGCGCTTACTAAGGTTGCCACTGTTCTACAACCTCGCGCCGGTTAACCAGCGCACGGTGATCAATACCCTCCTGAGCTACTTCGGCTGATATGTCTCTGGCAAAAGCATCGGTGTGGACCGCCGCGTCCACGCTCGTCAAAATTGGGGCCGGACTGCTGGTCGTCAAGCTGTTGGCCGTCTCGTTTGGCCCATCCGGCGTGGGGCTGGCGGGTAACTTTCGCCAGCTGGTGACGGTGCTGGGCGTTCTGGCAGGCGCCGGTATCTTTAACGGCGTAACCAAGTATGTGGCGCAGCATCACGACGATCCCGGAAAGCTCCGCGCCGTCGTGGGAACGTCATCCTCCATGGTGCTGGGCTTTTCCACGCTGCTGGCGGCGGTCTTTTTGCTGGCGGCAGCGCCGATAAGCCAGGGGCTGTTTGGCCATACGCACTATCAAGGCCTGGTGCGGCTGGTAGCGCTTGTTCAGATGGGGATCGCGTGGGCGAACCTGCTGCTGGCGCTGATGAAAGGCTTCCGCGACGCGGCCGGAAACGCGCTGGCGCTGATTCTGGGCAGCGTTATTGGCGTGATCGCCTATTACTTCTGCTACCGCCTCGGCGGCTATGAAGGGGCGCTGCTGGGGCTGGCGCTGGTGCCTGCGCTGGTGGTCATTCCCGCCGCGTTTATGCTGATGCGCAGAGGCGATATCCCGCTGCGCTATCTCAAGCCGCAGTGGGACAAAGTGCTGGCGGGGCAGCTGGGTAAATTTACCCTGATGGCGCTCATTACGTCCGTCACGCTGCCTGTCGCCTACGTGATGATGCGAAACCTGCTGGCGGCGCACTACAGCTGGGATGAGGTGGGGATTTGGCAGGGCGTAAGCAGCATTTCTGACGCCTACCTCCAGTTTATCACCGCGTCCTTCAGCGTCTGGCTGCTGCCGACCCTATCGCGCCTTATTACTAAGCAGGACATCACCCGCGAGATCCTCCGCTCCCTGCGCTTTGTTTTACCGGCTGTGGCGGTGGCGAGCTTTACCGTCTGGCTGCTGCGCGACGTCGCCATCTGGCTGCTCTTTTCGGCAAAGTTTACCGCCATGCGCGATCTCTTTGCCTGGCAGCTGGTTGGGGATGTACTGAAAGTAGGCGCTTACGTTTTCGGCTATCTGGTGATTGCCAAAGCGTCGCTGCGGCTGTATATCCTCGCAGAGGTGAGCCAGTTTGCGCTGCTGACGGCGTTCGCCCACTGGCTGATCCCGGTGCACGGCGCGCTGGGCGCCGCTCAGGCCTACATGGCAACCTATATCGTTTATTTCGCTGCCTGCTGCGGCGTATTTTTACTTTGGCGTAAACGCGCATGACTGCACTGATTCACATACTGGGTTCGGATATTCCACACCATAACCAGACCGTGCTGCGGTTCTTCAACGACGAGCTGGCGTCCGGCTCGTCTGATGCGCGCGAGTTTATGGTGGTTGGCCAGGATAACGGCCTGAGCGCGGCGTGCCCGGCGCTGAATATCACCTTCTGGCCGAACAAAGCGGCGCTGGCGAAGGCGGTTGTCGCGAAGGCGAAAGCCAATCGGGCGCAGCGCTTCTTTTTCCACGGCCAGTTCAATACCGGCCTGTGGCTGGCGCTGCTGAGCGGTGGAATTAAGCCTTCACAGTGCAGCTGGCACATCTGGGGCGCGGACCTGTACGAAGTGTCTCACGGCTGGAAGTTCCGCCTTTTCTATCCGCTGCGCCGCCTGGCGCAGGGGCGCGTGGGCCGCGTGTTCGCCACTCGTGGCGATCTTAATTACTTTGCGAAACAGCACCCGGGCGTGCGCGGCGAGCTGCTCTATTTCCCGACCCGCATGGATCCGGCGCTGAACGCGATGGCGAACGCGTCGCAGCGTGAGGGTAAGCTGACAATTCTGGTAGGGAACTCGGGCGATCGCAGCAACGAACACGTCGCGGCGCTCCGCGCGGTTCATCAGCAGTTTGGCGATACGGTAAACGTGGTGGTGCCGATGGGCTATCCGGCCAATAACGACGCCTATATCGACGACGTGCGCCAGCAGGCGTTGGCGCTTTTCAGCGAAGAGAACGTGAACGTTCTGCGGGAGAAGCTGGCATTTGACGATTACCTCGCGCTGCTGCGCAGGTGCGATCTCGGCTATTTTATCTTTGCCCGCCAGCAGGGGATTGGCACGCTGTGTCTGCTCATACAGGCCGGCGTGCCGTGCGTCTTGAACCGTGAAAACCCCTTCTGGCAGGATATGGCTGAACAGCACATTCCGGTGCTGTTTACGTCCGACGCGCTGAACGTTGAGGTCGTGCGTGAAGCGCAGCGTCAGCTGGCGCTGGTGGATAAAAACGCCATCGACTTCTTCAGCCCGAACTACCTTACGCCATGGCACCGCGCGCTGCGTATCGCCTCAGGAGAGACAGCATGAGCCAGTTGCAATTTAGCGGCCTGCTGGTGGTGTGGCTGCTGAGCACGCTGTTTATCGCCACGCTGACGTGGTTTGAGTTTCGCCGCGTGCGTTTTAACTTCAACGTCTTCTTCTCGCTGCTGTTTCTGCTCACCTTTTACTTCGGCTTCCCGTTAACCAGCGTGCTGGTATTTCGCTTTGACGTGGGCGTTGCGCCGCCGGAAATCCTGCTGGAAGCGCTGCTGTCCGCTACCTGCTTCTACGCGGTGTACTACGTCACCTATAAAACGCGGCTGCGTTCCGTTAAAGAGACGGCGCCTCGCAGGGCGCTGTTCACCATGAACCGGGTAGAGACGCACCTGACGTGGGTGATGCTGATGACCATCGCGCTGGTAAGCGTGGCCGTGTTCTTCATGCATAACGGTTTTCTGCTGTTCAAGCTCCAGTCTTACAGCCAGATTTTCTCCGCCGAAGTGTCCGGCGTGGCGCTCAAGCGCTTTTTCTACTTCTTCATTCCGGCGATGCTGGTGGTCTTCTTCCTGCGGCAGGACAGCAAGGCCTGGCTCTTTTTCCTGGTCAGCACCGTTGCGTTCGGTATCCTCACCTACATGATTGTGGGCGGCACGCGCGCCAACATCATTATCGCCTTCGCCATCTTCCTGTTTATCGGCATCATTCGCGGCTGGATCTCGTTGTGGATGCTGGCAGCGGCGGGGGTGTTCGGTATTGTCGGGATGTTCTGGCTGGCGCTGAAGCGCTACGGCCTGAACGTGGCCGGTGACGAGGCGTTCTACACGTTCCTCTACCTGACGCGCGACACCTTCTCGCCGTGGGAAAACCTGGCGCTGCTGCTGCAAAACTACGACAAAATTGACTTCCAGGGGCTTGCGCCCATCGTGCGCGACTTCTATGTCTTTATCCCGACGTGGCTGTGGCCGGACCGTCCGGGCGTAGTGCTCAACACTGCGAACTACTTTACCTGGGAAGTGCTGAATAACCACTCCGGCCTGGCGATTTCTCCTACGCTTATCGGCTCGCTGGTGGTCATGGGCGGCACCTGGTTTATCCTGCCGGGGGCCGTTGCCGTGGGCCTGATCATCAAATGGTTCGACTGGCTCTACGCGCTCGGCAACCGGGAGACGAATCGCTATAAGGCGGCGATTTTGCACAGTTTCTGTTTCGGTGCCATTTTCAATATGATCGTTCTGGCGCGCGAGGGGCTGGATTCGTTCGTCTCGCGCGTCGTTTTCTTTATGGTGGTTTTCGGTATCTGCCTGCTGCTCGCCAAGCTGCTGTACTGGCTGTTTGAGAGCGCAGGGCTCATTCACAGGCGCGAACCACGGGGCAGCACAACGCTGTCGCAAGTCTGAGTAAGGATCGTAATGACTGACACAACCTCCGCACCGCGCTATGCGCTGCGCGGCCTGCAGCTTATTGGCTGGCGCGATATGCAGCACGCGCTCGACTATCTGTTTGCCGACGGAAAGATGAAATCGGGCACGCTGGTGGCGATCAATGCCGAAAAGATGCTGGCGGTAGAAGATAACGCCGAGGTGCGAAGCCTGATTGAAGCGGCCGAGTTTAAGTACGCGGACGGCATTAGCGTCGTGCGCTCAATCCGCAAAAAGTATCCCGGCGCTAATGTTTCACGCGTGGCGGGAGCCGACCTGTGGGAAGAGCTGATGGCGCGCGCGGGGGCCGAAGGGACGCCTGTTTTCCTGATCGGCGGCAGGCCGGACGTGCTCGCTCAAACCGAGGAGAAGCTGCGTCGTCAATGGAATGTTAACATCGTGGGCAGCCAGGACGGTTACTTCAAACCGGAAGATAAGCAGGCGCTGTTTGAACGCGTGCGCGACAGCGGGGCGAAGATTGTCACCGTGGCCATGGGCTCGCCGCGCCAGGAGATCCTGATGCGGGACTGTCGTCTCGTCAGCCCGAATGCGCTCTATATGGGCGTTGGCGGCACGTATGATGTTTTCACCGGCCACGTTAAGCGCGCCCCGAAAGTATGGCAAAAGCTGGGGCTGGAGTGGCTCTATCGTCTGCTGTCCCAGCCGACCCGAATCAAACGACAGATTCGTCTGCTCCGCTACCTCAGCTGGCACTACACCGGAAAAATGTAATCAAAATGTAGCGCGATCTGCTATTCGCGCTGCAACTCCCCTGCAAAACTGCTGCGTTTATGTGCAATGCATTCATTTTTTTTATGCATCGTTTGCCATTTGCCCGATTTTGAGAAACCATTCGCTCCGTATTTCAGTACCCCTAAAAACAATAACCGGCAAAAAGCCGGTAAACAGCAAACACAACCGAGGATTTATGGCAGAGAAAAAACCGGAGCTCCAGCGTGGTCTGGAAGCTCGACACATTGAATTGATCGCGCTGGGCGGCACGATCGGCGTGGGCCTGTTTATGGGCTCCGCAAGCACGCTCAAATGGGCAGGGCCTTCCGTTTTACTGGCGTATATCATCGCCGGGCTGTTCGTTTTCTTCATTATGCGATCGATGGGCGAAATGCTGTTTATGGAGCCAGTTACTGGTTCTTTCGCCGTTTACGCGCACCGCTATATGAGCCCCTTCTTTGGCTATCTCACGGCCTGGTCGTACTGGTTTATGTGGATGGCGGTAGGGATTTCGGAAATCACCGCCATAGGGGTCTACGTTCAGTTCTGGTTCCCGGACATGGTCCAGTGGATACCCGCGCTTATCGCCGTGGGGCTCGTGGCGCTGGCAAACCTCGCGGCGGTTCGCCTTTACGGCGAAATCGAGTTCTGGTTCGCGATGATTAAGGTCACCACCATTATCGTGATGATTATCGTTGGCCTGGGCGTGATCTTCTTCGGCTTTGGCAACGGCGGTCATTCGATTGGCTTTGGCAATCTGACCGAGCACGGCGGCTTCTTCGCGGGCGGCTGGAAGGGCTTCCTGACCGCGCTGTGCATCGTGGTGGCTTCCTATCAGGGCGTCGAGCTGATCGGCATTACCGCAGGTGAAGCGAAGAACCCGCAGGTCACGCTGCGCAGCGCGGTGGGCAAAGTCTTGTGGCGCATCCTGATTTTCTACGTGGGCGCGATCTTCGTTATCGTCACTATTTTCCCATGGAACGAAATCGGCACCACCGGCAGCCCGTTTGTGCTCACCTTCGCGAAGATTGGCATCACCGCGGCGGCAGGTATCATCAACTTCGTCGTCCTGACTGCCGCGCTTTCCGGCTGTAACAGCGGGATGTACAGCTGCGGGCGCATGCTCTACGCGCTCTCCAAAAACAACCAGCTGCCGGCGGCAATGAGCAAAGTCTCGCGTGCGGGTGTCCCGGTTGCGGGCGTGGCGGTATCGATTGTCATTCTGCTGATCGGCTCCTGCCTGAACTACATCATTCCTAATCCGCAGCGCGTGTTTGTATACGTCTACAGCGCCAGCGTGCTGCCGGGCATGGTGCCGTGGTTCGTGATCCTGATTAGCCAGCTGCGCTTTCGCCAGGCGCACAGGCAGGCGATTGCCAGCCACCCGTTCCGCTCGATTTTATTCCCGTATGCGAACTACATGACGATGGCCTTCCTGATTTGCGTATTAATTGGGATGTACTTTAATGAAGATACCCGCATGTCGCTGTTTGTCGGGATTATCTTCCTGGCCGCCGTGACGGCTGCGTACAAGCTTTTTGGCCTCGGTCGCCGCGCCTCGACGCAGAAAGTGGAGGATTAAGCGGCAAAATGTGCAAACCATAACCAAACGCGCATTTTTTTCAAAAAAGCACTAGACAGCGGGGACTGAGGTACGTAATATCCAGCCCCGCAACGGCGCTAAGCGCCCGTAGCTCAGCTGGATAGAGCGCTGCCCTCCGGAGGCAGAGGTCTCAGGTTCGAATCCTGTCGGGCGCACCATTAACCCGGTGCTGGAGCTGCGGTGGTCTGAGAAGTAGTCAGTACCGCGTGAAAGAATACAGTGGTGGCTATAGCTCAGTTGGTAGAGCCCTGGATTGTGATTCCAGTTGTCGTGGGTTCGAATCCCATTAGCCACCCCATTATTTGAAAGAGTTGTGAATTGCGAAGGTGGCGGAATTGGTAGACGCGCTAGCTTCAGGTGTTAGTGTTCTTACGGACGTGGGGGTTCAAGTCCCCCCCCTCGCACCACGACTTTTTAATGAATTGAACTAAAAATTCAAAAAAGCAGTACATCGGCGAGTAGCGCAGCTTGGTAGCGCAACTGGTTTGGGACCAGTGGGTCGGAGGTTCGAATCCTCTCTCGCCGACCAATTTTGAACCCCGCTTCGGCGGGGTTTTTTGTTTTCTGCAATTCCCTGTCTTTGTAGCTTCCTCACGACAACACGCTCTCTACATGTCGCATTTCGGTGACACTTAACTTGTTAATTTAGAAGTAAATATTATGCAAGCGCGTTTATTGTCTCCAGATGGCGACGTTTGAACGCGGTTTACGGCGTGGCCATGCGCATAAGACGCTGCTTAGCAGCGAAATTTCCTTTTATCTTAAAATGTTGCGCGATGTAAAAGTTCTGCGTGTCATGTTGGCACGTTACGTGCAATAATATACGCGTAGATGCTCATTCCATCTCTTATGTTCGCCTTAGGGCCTCATAAACCCAGGAATGACGCAGAGCCGTTTACGGTGCTTATCGTCCACTGACAGATGTCGCTTCGGCCTCATCAGACACCATGGACACAACGTTGAGTGAAGCACCAAATATGTTGTCTTAAAGACCTGTTTTAACGCCTGCTTTATAGCAGGCGTTTTTTTATGGGCAAAAAAAGGAGGCCTTCTGGCCTCCCTCTTATTTACGGCTGATTGCCGTTGTTCTGCAACGTCAGCAGAAGCCCGTCGCGCCGCATGGCGGCTGCCTCTTCGGGCTTGTGCTGCTTATCCAGAGAATCCGCAAGCCAGGCGTAATCGTACGCGTCAGGACGCTGCTTCAGCGCTGCGCGGAAGGCGAGGCTCGCCTCCTGCCATTCGCCGTGCTTCATCAGCGACTGGCCGAGCGTGCTCCACAGCAGCGGGCGGTCGCCCACGGTTTTGATTTGCTGACGCAGCGCTTTTTCGATTTGCTCTGGGTTATTGGTTTTCAGGCGCGGGATCACCATTACCAGTCGATCGTCGTACTGACGCTTCAGGCCGTCGAGAACGATCTCCTGGGCGGTGTCATGATCGTCACATTCAATCAAATGTTCCGCCATTGCCACCTGCAGCGGAACCTGCTGGCGCGTTTTGCGGCTCTGATTCTTCCACCAGGTTTTCAAACCGTCGCTGCCCAGGTCGGCTCGCGCCTGATCCATAAGGCCAATCCACGCCATGCGCTGCAGCTCGTCACGGTGCTCATCATCGCCCACGTCGGCTTTCGCCATGGACGGAATGACGTCCAGCAGCGAGCCCCAGGCGCCGGTGCGGATGTAGGCCTGCTCGGCAAGGCGCAGCACTTCCGGATGGCGCGGGGTGATTTCCAGCAGACGATCGACGCCGTGGCGCGCCGCGTGGTTTTCGTTACGCGCCAGCTGAAGGCGAACGCGGGTGATTTCAACCGGAATCGGATCCTTCGCGGACAGCTCGGACGCGCGCTCAAGGTGCTGATTCGCGCGGGCTTCATCGCCCCGCTGCTGCGCGGCTTCTGCGGCCAAAAGATAGTTCACCACCGGCTGCTCGGCATGGTCGGCATTTTTCGACATCAGCTTTTCAACCTGCTGATAATCGCCTTCAGCCAGCTTCAGCAGCGCCTGTTCGGTCTGCTTGCGGGCGCGGCGACGCTTGCGGCCCACGAACCAGCCGCGCGTATGCGCGCCGGTGCGGAAGAGGCGGCGCAAGATCCACTCAATGGCAAACAGCACGACCACGCCGAGGATCAGAACGATGACCAAACCCGTCACGCTGGTTTCGATGTTGTAGTTATCGGTCTGGATCAGCACGTAGCCCTGGTGGCCTGCAAGCATCGGGCCGAGGACGATCCCGGCGATGAGCAAGAGAAAGAGGAAGAGAACTTTAAGCATCGTTACTCTCCTTGTGGCGCTTCAGGTGCCGAGGCGGGCGCCGTAGCCTGAGGCTCTGCCGGAACGCCCGGCTGCGCCAGCAGGTTACGCACGCGTGTCTGCATCAGCTTTTCCAGAATCGGCTGGCTGACCAGCTTGTCCGGCACGCTCATGGTGATGTTTTGCTGGCTCAGCTTGTCAATATCTTCCAGGAACGCGGTCGTGGTGGCGTCGTCGGTGTTGTAGTACGCGCGCACCCACGTCGAGACGTTATCCAGCGCCTGCTTGTAGGTCTCTTCCTGATGGCGCGGCACGGCCTGCGCGGCGACAAGCAGGCGAGAGCGGATGTTTTCGCGCAGATAGATATCCTGATTTGGCGCGAGCAGCGGCACGGCGGTCTCGTCGCGGCGGCGAATCGTGATGAAGCTGTCCATAAAGTTCTGCCAGCTTTTTTGCAGGTTGATGCGCCACTCGCTCAGCGAGCTGGAAAGCTCGGTGCCGTCAGAGTCCATCGGGGAGTCGTCGTCGTTGTTATCCGCCAGCTGGAGGTTATCAATCTGGTTCGAGAGCTGGTTAACCTTGAGGATGATGCCGTCATAATCCACCTGCGAAACCGCAGACAGGCTGGCGATATCTTCGGTGATGGCGCGGCGCGCGTTGATCAGGCTCGGATCGTTCATATCGGCCAGGCTGGCGTCGGCGCTTTTCAGCAGCGCGGCAGCAGTGGTAACGTCCTGATCGCTCCAGAGCTTGCGTCCGGCAAGCTTAACCAGAAAATCCGCCTGCGAGAGCAGCCAGGTTTTCGCATCGGTGCCGGAAATGGTCGCAACCTTTTGCTGCACCTCGTCGAGCTGTTTCGCCAGCGATTGCTGCTTCGCGTTCGCGTCAGCCAGCTCGGCGGCCTGCTGCTTGATCACGCCTTCCAGCTCGGATTTTTGCGCCTCCTGCGCTTTCTGCAGGGCGGTGATTTGGTTGACCAGCGCGTCGCTGGTCGCCGTCTGGTTGGTGCCCTGTTGCTTCACCAGGCCATACAGGCCGACGCCTGCCGCCAGCGCAATGGCGACGGCAATCGCACTCAGCGCAAGGCTGGTTTTACTGCCGCCGTTTTTCTTCTCAACGGTTTTCTCAGTCGTTTCTGGCTGCGGCGTAATGTCCACAGTTTCCCTGGTCTCTTCAACCACGGCGGAGGATTTTTCGTGTTCCGTCATTATGGCTTCCCATTTGAGAGTTATTGTAATGCGCGAAGCAGCGCATCGTTGTCGGCGTTATCAGCGATCCGAATATCCTGCCAGCCCAGTTCCCGGGCGAGGTTCGCCAGACGCTCGCTGACGACCAGAAGCCGACAGCGGAGTAACCAGTTTTCCCGATACCATGTCGGAACGAGCGCCCAAAGCTGTTGCAGCATTTCACCGCTGGTTACCACCAGAGTTGAAATGCCGCGCGCCTGCCAGCGCATGGCCTCCTGTGCGCCATCGTAATGTTTTGCACAGCGCTGATAGCATTCGCAAAACGTCACGTCAGCGCCGCGCTCGCGCAGCGTTTCGCCCAACAGCTCGCGGCCGCCGTTGCCGCGAAGGATCAGCGCGCGCTTGCCGACAAGAGTTTGTAATTCAGGTAATTGTAGCAAGACTTCGCTGATTTCCCGATCCAGCGGGTAGCGAACGTCTATTCCGCTTACGGTATGCAGGGCCAGCGCCGTCGTCCGCCCAATGGCGAAATAGCGCGGAGCGGTTGGCCAGCGCGTCCCATCCTGCTGAAGCTGCGCATGGGCAAAATCCACGGCATGCTGCGACAGGGCGAACAGGAGATCGTCCTCCTGGAGGGCATTTAAACGGTCGGTGAGCGCAAAGAGTTCCCGACCGGGGGAAAATTCGATCAGCGGAAAACTCCAGGCCACCTGCCCCAGTGCGCGCAGACGGCTCACTAATTGCTCTCCTGCGGGAGAAGGGCGGGTGACAAGAATGCTCATGCAGGGGGTTCTCCGTTATAAACCTCGGCCAGAATCTCGCGAGCGCCGTTATCAAGCAGCTCTTCAGCCAGCGATACGCCAAGCGTTTCGGCCTCTTCTGGCCTGCCGCGACGTTCACCGCGCACCATCTGCGTGCCGTCCGGCGCACCGACCAGCGCGCGCAGCCACAGCTCGCCGTTAGTTAATTCAGCATAGCTGCCAATTGGCACCTGGCAGCCGCCTTCGAGCCGGGTATTCATCGCCCGCTCGGCTTTGACGCGAATCGCGGTCTCGTCGTGATTCAGCGGGGCAAGCAGCGCGCGGGTGCGTTCGTCGTCAAGACGGCATTCGATACCCACGGCGCCCTGGCCCACTGCCGGTAGCGAGAGTTCCGGCGGCAACGCCACGCGAATGCGCGACTCCAGCTCCAGGCGCTTCAGGCCCGCCACCGCGAGGATAATGGCATCGTATTCGCCGTTATCCAGCTTGCCGAGGCGCGTGCCGACGTTGCCGCGCAGCGAGCGAATCACCAGATCCGGACGGCGCTCGGCCAGCTGGCACTGACGGCGTAAACTCGACGTGCCAACCACGCTGCCCTGCGGCAACGCATCCAGCGAATCATAATGGTTTGAGACAAATGCATCGCGCGGATCTTCGCGCTCGCAGATCGTCACCAGCCCCAGCCCTTCCGGAAACTCTACGGGCACGTCTTTCATAGAATGCACGGCGATATCGGCACGCTTATCAAGCAGTGCCAGCTCAAGCTCTTTGACGAACAAGCCCTTTCCGCCCACCTTTGCCAGCGGCGTATCAAGAATCACATCGCCGCGCGTGACCATCGGCACCAGCTCGACGCGCAGTCCGGAGTGGCAGGCTTCAAGGCGCTGCTTAACATAATGTGCCTGCCAGAGCGCAAGGGGGCTTTGGCGTGTGGCAATTCTCAAAACATTGTCTAACATGCTTGTTACCGTCATTATCAATCGCTAACCATCCTAACATTGTTGACTCTCGGATGGCAGTTTTACGGTTGATGAGACGAGTGAGGGACAGGGCGGCGTTCTCGTCAGCCAAAGCCGTATTCAGGAATTTACACGTTCAGAACGGTGCTACACTTGTATGTAGCGCATCTTTCTTTACGGTCAACCGGCAAGGTGTTAAATTGATCACGTTTTAGACCATTTTTTCGTCTGTACCACCATAAAGATAAGGGCGAAAAAGGGTAACGGTTATCTTTTTGAAATACTGCGGGCCTGCTGTTATTCGATTCTGGAATAGCATGTAACGCCCGGAAACATCAGGCGATACGTCTTGTACCTCTATATTGAGACTCTAAAGCAGAGACTGGATGCCATTAATCAACTGCGTGTGGATCGCGCGCTTGCTGCCATGGGACCTGCATTCCAACAGGTTTACAGTCTGCTGCCGACATTACTGCACTATCACCATCCGCTGATGCCGGGCTACCTTGATGGTAACGTTCCCCAGGGCATTTGCCTCTTCACGCCTGATGAAACCCAACAGCATTATCTCAACGAACTTGAACTCTACCGCGGTATGCCGCCACAGGTTTCACCAAAAGGTGAACTGCCGATCACCGGCGTTTACTCTATGGGGAGTACCTCATCGGTAGGGCAAAGCTGTTCGTCTGATCTCGACATCTGGGTCTGCCATCAATCCTGGCTCGATAACGAAGAGCGCCAGCTGCTGCAGCGTAAATGCAGCCTGCTGGAGAGCTGGGCGGCGTCGCTCGGCGTGGAAGTCAGCTTCTTTCTGATTGATGAAAACCGTTTCCGCCACAACGAAAGCGGCAGCCTGGGTGGCGAAGACTGCGGCTCGACGCAGCACATCCTGCTGCTGGATGAATTTTACCGTACCGCGGTACGTCTCGCCGGCAAGCGTATTCTGTGGAATATGGTGCCGTGCGATGAAGAAGAACATTACGACGATTACGTGATGTCGCTCTATTCGCAGGGCGTTCTGACGCCGAACGAATGGCTGGACCTGGGCGGCCTCAGCTCCTTGTCCGCCGAAGAGTACTTTGGCGCGAGCCTGTGGCAGCTTTATAAAAGCATCGACTCGCCGTACAAAGCGGTGCTCAAAACGCTGCTGCTCGAAGCCTATTCCTGGGAATACCCGACGCCGCGCCTGCTGGCGAAAGACATTAAACAGCGCCTGCACGACGGCGAAATTGTCTCCTACGGGCTTGATGCCTACTGCATGATGCTGGAGCGCGTTACCGAATACCTGAAAGCCATCGACGATCACACGCGTCTTGACCTGGTGCGTCGATGTTTCTATCTCAAAGTTTGCGAAAAACTGAGCCGCGAGCGCGCCTGCGTGGGCTGGCGTCGTGAAGTGGTCAGTCAGTTAGTAAAAGAGTGGGGCTGGGACGAAGCGCGTCTCGCCATGCTCGACAACCGCGCCAACTGGAAAATCGACCAGGTGCGCGAAGCGCACAACGAACTGCTTGATGCGATGATGCAAAGCTACCGCAACCTGATCCGCTTTGCCCGCCGCAACAACCTGAGCGTTTCTGCCAGCCCGCAGGATATCGGGGTGTTGACCCGTAAGCTGTACGCCGCGTTCGAAGCGCTGCCGGGGAAAGTCACGCTGGTGAACCCGCAGATTTCGCCGGACCTGTCAGAACCGAACCTGACCTTTATTTTTGTGCCGCCGGGCCGCGCGAACCGCACCGGGTGGTATCTCTACAACCGTGCGCCAAGCATGGATTCCATCATCAGCCATCAGCCGCTGGAATATAACCGCTATCTGAACAAGCTGGTGGCCTGGGCCTGGTTCAATGGCCTGCTGACCTCGCGCACGCGCCTGTTTATCAAGGGCAATGAGGTCGTCGATTTAGCCAAGCTGCAGGAGATGGTTGCGGACGTGTCGCACCACTTCCCGCTGCGCCTGCCTGCGCCAACGCCGAAAGCGCTCTACAGCCCGTGTGAAATTCGCCACCTGGCGATCATCGTCAACCTGGAGTACGACCCGACGGCGGCCTTCCGCAATCAGGTGGTCCACTTTGACTTCCGCAAGCTGGACGTCTTTAGCTTCGGCGAGCAGCAAAATTGCCTGGTGGGCAGCGTCGATCTGCTGTACCGCAACTCGTGGAACGAAGTGCGTACCCTGCACTTCAACGGCGAGCAGGCGATGATCGAGGCGCTGAAAACGATTCTTGGCAAGATGCACCAGGATGCCGCGCCGCCGGACAGCGTGGAGGTGTTCTGCTATAGCCAGCACCTGCGCGGCCTGATCCGTACCCGCGTGCAGCAGCTGGTGTCGGAATGCATCGAGCTTCGCCTCTCCAGCACCCGGCAGGAAACCGGGCGCTTTAAGGCGCTGCGCGTCTCCGGCCAGACCTGGGGCCTGTTCTTCGAACGCCTGAACGTGTCGGTACAGAAGCTGGAAAACGCCATCGAGTTTTACGGCGCGATATCGCACAACAAGCTGCACGGCCTGTCGGTGCAGGTGGGAACCAACCACGTCACGCTGCCGCAGGTGGTGGACGGCTTTGCGAGCGAAGGGATTATCCAGTTCTTCTTTGAAGAGTCGGGGGACGACGCCGGTTTCAATATCTATATTCTGGATGAAACCAACCGAGCCGAGGTCTATCACCACTGTGAGGGCAGCAAAGAGGAGCTGGTGCGCGACGTCAGCCGCTTCTACTCCTCTTCTCACGACCGCTTCACCTACGGTTCAAGCTTCATTAACTTCAACCTGCCGCAGTTCTACCAGATCGTGAACGTGGACGGGCGCGCGCAGGTGATTCCGTTCCGCACCCAGACTATCGCGCCGGTTCCCGCAAATCAGGATACCGCACCGCTGCTGCAGCAGTATTTCTCCTGATTTAAGCTGCCATAGGCCCGGTAAGGCGCAGCCGCCACCGGGCAAAAAAACTATCTGAAACTCACGGTCTCGCCGGCCTGCGCCGTCGCCGCCTGCTCCAGCAGATCCCAGAACGTTTCGCCGCTGCGGTCGCATACCCACTCGTCACCTTTCAGATCGAAATGGTAGCCGCCCTGTTTCGCCGCCAGCCACACCTGGTGCAGCGGCTCCTGACGGTTGATGATGATTTTGCTGCCGTTTTCGAAGCTCAGGGTCAAAATGCCGCCGTTGATTTCACAATCGATATCGCTGTCGCCGTCCCAGTCGTCCAGGCGCTCTTCGATGGTCATCCACAGGGTGTCGGCAAGGCGATGAAATTCACTGTCGTTCATGGTTTTGTTCCTTTTTTCGTGATGGCGGCAGTATAACGCTAAATAAATCCCGTTGCAGGAAAGCGGCAAACTCTTGCTTTTGTGTCTTCTCCTGCGATGATAGAAACAGATTTGAACTTACGGGCAACTTTATAATGAAAAACGTCTTCCGAGCGCTTGCCGTTCTTGTCACGCTGTTTAGCCTCACCGGCTGTGGATTGAAGGGACCGCTGTACTTCCCGCCAGCGGATAAAACCGCGCCGCCGCCAACCAGGCCTGTACAAAGTGGTATTGATTCCACCACGCCGGACACCAACGACCGCGGCGACAACGGCGGCCCGACCCAGGTGAATTACTGACAATTACGTTCTGTACCCGCGAAGTGGAGCAAATGATGCAGTTCTCTAAAATGCATGGCCTGGGCAATGACTTTATGGTCGTCGACGCGGTAACGCAGAATGTCTTTTTCTCTCCGGAGCTGATCCGCCGTCTGGCGGATCGCCACCTTGGCGTGGGGTTTGATCAGCTGCTGGTGGTTGAGCCGCCTTACGATCCCGACCTTGATTTTCACTATCGCATCTTCAACGCGGACGGCAGCGAAGTGTCCCAGTGCGGCAACGGCGCGCGCTGTTTTGCTCGCTTTGTGCGCCTGAAAGGGCTAACCAACAAGCGCGATATTCGCGTCAGCACCGCCAATGGCCGCATGGTGCTCAGCGTCACCGATGACGAACTGGTGCGCGTGAATATGGGCGAGCCCAACTTCGAACCCTCTGCCGTGCCGTTTCGCGCCAACAAAGCGGAAAAGACCTATATTATGCGCGTGGCCGAGAAGACAGTATTGTGCGGCGTCGTCTCAATGGGTAACCCCCACTGCGTGATTCAGGTGGATGATGTGGAAACCGCGGCGGTTGAATCCCTCGGCCCGGTGCTGGAAAGCCACGAGCGCTTCCCCGAACGGGCAAACATCGGCTTTATGCAGGTGGTGAAGCGTGAGCACATCCGTCTGCGCGTGTTTGAACGCGGCGCGGGTGAAACGCAGGCCTGCGGAAGCGGCGCCTGCGCGGCCGTGGCGGTAGGTATCTCTCAGGGGTTACTGGCAGAAGAGGTGCGCGTAGAGTTACCGGGCGGACGTCTTGATATCGCCTGGAAAGGACCGGGTCATCCACTGTATATGACGGGCCCGGCGGCACATGTCTATGACGGGTTTATCCATCTATGAAACAACCAGGGGAAGAACTGCAGGAAACGGTGATGGCGCTGGACGATGAGGCCGTCGTTGATTATCTGCTGAACAATCCTGAGTTCTTTATTCGCAACGCGCGCGCCGTCGAACAGATGCGCGTGCCGCACCCGGTGCGCGGAACCGTGTCGCTGGTCGAATGGCACATGGCGCGTTCGCGCAACCACATTCATCGGCTCGAAGAGAATATGACGCTGCTGATGGAGCAGGCCAGCAGTAACGAGAGCCTGTTCTATCGCCTGCTTAACCTACAGGCGCGGCTGGCGTCGGCGCACAGCCTTGACGAGTTCCTGAGCCGCTTCCACCGCTGGGCGCGCGAGCTGGGGCTGGCGGGCGCAACGCTTCGCCTCTTTCCCGACCGCTGGCGCATTGGCGCACCGTCCGGGTTTACCCATCTGGCGCTGAGCCGTCAGGCCTTCGAACCGCTGCGCATTCAGCGTCTTGGGCATGAACACCACTATCTCGGGCCGCTGAACGGGCCCGAGCTGCTGGTGGTGCTGCCGGAAGCCAAAGCGATTGGCTCGGTGGCGATGTCGCTGATGGGCCGCGACGGCGATCTGGGCGTGATACTTTTCACCAGCCGCGATGCGCATCATTATGAGCAGGGCCAGGCTACGCACCTCCTGCAGGAGCTTGCGCTGATGCTGCCGGAGCTGCTGGAGCGCTGGATTGAACGGATATGACGGACGCGCTGCTTTCTACTGACGTTACGCGCTTTTTGCGCTATCTGGGCGTTGAGCGCCAGCTGAGCCCCCTCACGCTGCTGAATTACCAGCGTCAGCTTGATGCCATTATGCAGATTGCCGACGAGATCGGCCTGAAAAGCTGGCAGCACTGTGACGCGGCAACGGTGCGCGGTTTTGTCGTGCGCAGCCGTAAAAAAAACCTCAGCCCGGCAAGCCTGGCGCTGCGGCTTTCGGCCCTGCGCAGCTTCTTCGACTGGCTGGTGAGCCAGGGTACGCTTAAGGCCAATCCGGCAAAAGGTATCGCCACGCCTAAAGCCCCACGCCATCTGCCCAAGAATATCGACGTTGACGACGTGAACCGCCTGCTGGATATCGATCTTAACGATCCGCTGGCCGTACGCGATCGCGCGATGCTGGAGGTGATGTACGGCGCCGGACTGCGTCTTTCCGAGCTGGTCAACCTCGATCTCAAGCATCTCGATCTGGAATCCGGCGAAGTGTGGGTGATGGGGAAAGGCAGCAAGGAGCGCCGCCTGCCGATTGGCCGCAACGCCGTTTCGTGGATTGAGCACTGGCTGGATCTGCGCGGGCTGTTTGGCGCTGAGGAGAACGCGCTGTTTCTGTCGAAGCTCGGCAAGCGTATCTCCGCGCGCAACGTGCAAAAGCGCTTTGCGGAGTGGGGCATCAAGCAGGGGCTGAACAGCCACGTGCATCCGCACAAGCTGCGCCACTCCTTTGCGACCCACATGCTGGAGTCGAGCGGCGATCTGCGCGGCGTGCAGGAGCTCCTCGGCCATGCGAATTTATCGACGACTCAAATTTATACCCACTTAGACTTCCAACACCTTGCCTCGGTGTATGACGCGGCGCATCCACGCGCCAAACGGGGGAAATAATGCGTTTTTACCGCCCACTGGGCCAGATTTCCGCAATCACCTTTGACCTTGATGACACCCTTTATGACAACCGCCAGGTGATCCTGCGCACCGAGCAGGAGTCGCTGGCGTTTGTGCAAAACTACCACCCGGCGCTAAAGGCCATGCAGAACAAGGATTTCCAGCAGCTGCGCCAGTCCCTGCGCGAAACCGAGCCGGAGATTTATCACGACGTGACCGAATGGCGCCGCCGCGCGGTGGAGCAGGCGATGCTGAACGTCGGGCTGAGCGCGCGCGACGCGGCGATCGGGGCCGAAGCGTCAATGGAAAACTTCGCCAAATGGCGCAGCCGTATCGACGTGCCGCAGGCAACCCACGAGACGCTGGCGAAGCTTGCCGAAAAGTGGCCGCTGGTCGCGATCACCAACGGCAACGCGCAGCCGGAGCTGTTTGGCCTGGGCGACTACTTTGAGTTTGTGCTCCGCGCGGGTCCGCACGGGCGCGCCAAGCCGTTTAGCGATATGTACCACCTGGCGGCCGAAAAGCTAAATCTGCCGCTCGGCCAGATCCTGCACGTGGGCGACGACCTGACGACGGACGTCGCCGGTGCCATCCGCTGCGGCATGCAGGCGTGCTGGATCAAGCCGGAAAGCGCCGACCTGATGACAGCGCAGGACAGCCGCCTGCTGCCGCACGTGGAAATTTCGCGGTTGGCATCCCTCACGACGCTGATATAATCATCAATTGTTCTGTATAAATTAACAGGGTTTTGGCGGGTCATATTCGCCAGCCCGACATGACGTGACGGTGCCAATGGACGTTTCTTACCTGCTCGACAGCCTTAATGACAAACAGCGTGACGCGGTAGCCGCCTCGCGCACCAACATGCTGGTGCTGGCTGGGGCGGGCAGCGGTAAGACGCGCGTGCTGGTTCACCGTATCGCCTGGCTGCAGAGCGTGGAGAACTGCTCCCCGTATTCCATCATGGCGGTGACTTTTACCAACAAGGCGGCGGCGGAGATGCGCCACCGTATCGCACAGCTGATGGGTACCAGCCAGGGCGGCATGTGGGTTGGCACCTTCCACGGCCTGGCGCACCGCCTGCTGCGCGCGCACCACATGGACGCCAACCTGCCGCAGGATTTCCAGATCCTCGACAGCGAAGACCAGCTGCGCCTGCTTAAGCGCCTGATCAAGGCGATGAACCTCGACGAGAAGCAGTGGCCGCCGCGTCAGGCCATGTGGTACATCAACGGTCAAAAAGATGAAGGGCTGCGCCCGCATCATATTCAAAGCTTCGGCAACCCGGTCGAGCAGACCTGGCAGAACGTCTACAAGGCTTACCAGGAAGCCTGCGACCGCGCCGGACTGGTGGACTTTGCCGAGCTGCTGCTGCGCGCGCACGAGCTCTGGCTTAACAAGCCGCACATTCTTCAGCACTACCGCGAGCGCTTCACCAACATTTTGGTGGACGAATTCCAGGACACCAACAACATTCAGTACGCGTGGATCCGCCTGCTGGCGGGCGACACCGGCAAGGTGATGATCGTCGGCGATGACGACCAGTCAATCTACGGCTGGCGCGGGGCGCAGGTGGAAAACATCCAGCGCTTCCTGAACGACTTCCCCGGCGCGCAGACCATTCGTCTGGAGCAGAACTACCGCTCAACCAGCAACATCCTGAGCGCGGCCAACGCCCTGATTGAGAATAACAACGGGCGTCTGGGTAAAAAGCTGTGGACCGACGGAGTCGACGGCGAGCCGATCTCCATCTACTGCGCGTTCAACGAACTCGACGAAGCGCGCTTCGTGGTGAACCGCATCAAAACCTGGCAGGACAACGGCGGCGCGCTGGAGCAGTGCGCCATTCTCTACCGCAGCAACGCCCAGTCGCGCGTGCTGGAAGAGGCGCTCCTGCAGGTGGGCATGCCGTACCGCATTTACGGCGGCATGCGCTTCTTCGAACGTCAGGAAATCAAAGATGCGCTCTCGTATCTGCGCCTGATCGCCAACCGTAACGATGACGCCGCGTTCGAGCGCGTGGTGAATACGCCAACGCGCGGCATCGGCGACCGCACGCTGGACGTGGTGCGTCAGGCGTCCCGCGATCGTCAGCTGACGCTCTGGCAGGCGTGCCGCGAGCTGCTGCAGGAAAAAGCCCTCGCCGGACGTGCGGCCAGCGCGCTCCAGCGCTTTATGGAGCTTATCGACGCGCTCGCGCAAGAAACTGCCGATATGCCGCTGCACGTGCAGACCGACCGGGTAATTAAAGATTCCGGCCTGCGCACCATGTACGAGCAGGAAAAAGGCGAGAAGGGCCAGACCCGTATTGAGAACTTAGAGGAGCTGGTCACGGCAACGCGCCAGTTCAGCTACAACGAAGAAGATGAAGACCTGATGCCGCTGCAGGCGTTCCTTTCCCACGCCGCGCTGGAGGCGGGCGAAGGGCAGGCGGACACCTGGCAGGATGCGGTGCAGCTGATGACCCTGCACTCCGCCAAAGGCCTGGAGTTCCCGCAGGTGTTTATCGTCGGGATGGAAGAGGGGATGTTCCCGAGCCAGATGTCGCTGGATGAAGGCGGGCGTCTGGAAGAAGAGCGTCGTCTTGCCTACGTGGGCGTGACGCGTGCGATGCAGAAACTCACGCTCACCTACGCCGAAACCCGCCGCCTGTACGGTAAAGAGGTGTACCACCGTCCGTCGCGCTTTATCGGCGAGCTGCCGGAGGAGTGCGTGGAAGAGGTACGCCTGCGCGCCAGCATCAGCCGCCCGGTCAGCCATCAGCGCATGGGCTCGCCTATCGCGGAAACCGACACCGGATACAAGCTGGGCCAGCGCGTTCGCCACTCAAAATTCGGCGAAGGCACCATCGTCAACCTGGAAGGCAGCGGCGAGCACAGCCGTCTTCAGGTCGCGTTTCAGGGGCAGGGGATCAAATGGCTGGTGGCGGCATATGCCAAGCTGGAAACTGTGTAACTTTCAGAAAAATATCATTATTTTGTAATAATCTGCTAGCCTTATACATTGAAGGTGATTTATTACCCTTCAGCGTTCCGTTGCGTGTTGACGCCGCCGTTAATGCTGGCGTAACATGCGCGCACGATTACGCTAAGAGGACATTCGCCTTGGACACACCCAGTAGATACTGGCTCAATTCCCTGTCATCCAGGAACAACTCCTAAGGCTATCTCCTCTTGCTGATGGCCTTAGTGGTTGTCAGCGACCTGCATTATTCCCGTCGCGCTGAGTCAGGCTTTTAATGGTCTGAAACCCATTTTGTTTCTGTGTGCCCACCGAACTGTCCGATATTTTTTGCATTGGGAGTCCCGGTCATGTTGAGCGCATTTCAACTCGAAAATAATCGACTGATTCGGCTTGAAGCCGAAGAGTCGCAGCCCCTCAGTGACGCCGTATGGGTGGATCTGGTCGAGCCGGACGACGATGAGCGCCTTCGCGTACAATCAGAGCTGGGGCAAAGCCTGGCAACCCGTCCGGAACTGGAAGACATTGAGGCATCGGCGCGTTTTTTTGAAGACGAAGACGGCCTGCACATTCACTCTTTCTTCTTTTTTGAAGATGCTGACGATCACGCCGGTAACTCCACCGTGGCGTTTACCATTCGCGACGGCCGCCTGTTTACCCTGCGCGAGCGCGAGCTGCCCGCGTTTCGTCTTTACCGCATGCGCGCCCGCAGCCAGGCGATGGTGGAAGGCAACGCCTACGAACTGCTGCTCGACCTGTTTGAAACCAAAATTGAACAGCTGGCGGATGAAATCGAAAACATTTACAGCGATCTGGAAAAGCTGAGCCGCGTGATCATGGAAGGCCATCAGGGCGATGAGTATGACGAAGCGCTCTCGACGCTGGCTGAACAGGAAGATATCGGCTGGAAGGTGCGCCTGTGCCTGATGGATACCCAGCGCGCGCTGAACTTCCTGGTGCGTAAAGCCCGCCTGCCTGGCGGCCAGCTGGAGCAGGCGCGTGAAATCCTGCGCGATATCGAATCCCTGCTGCCGCACAACGAGTCCCTCTTCCAGAAGGTGAACTTCCTGATGCAGGCGGCGATGGGCTTTATTAACATCGAGCAGAACCGCATCATCAAGATCTTCTCGGTGGTATCCGTGGTGTTCCTGCCGCCGACGCTGGTGGCCTCAAGCTATGGAATGAACTTCGAGTTTATGCCGGAGCTGAAGTGGAGCTTTGGCTACCCTGGCGCGATTATTTTTATGATCCTCGCCGGGCTGGCGCCGTATCTGTACTTTAAGCGCCGGAACTGGCTGTAAAAATCGGGCGGGTAGCGCTGCGCTTACCCGCCCTACGATCGAACGCCTTCTCCCTTTGGTGAGGGCAATATCACAATTCTACAACCCTCTGCGCGTCCTGCGCTGGGTATAAATCGCATCCGCAACGAAGATCGCCAGTGCGACCCAGATAAATGCGAACGTCACCATCTTATCCGCGCCCGGTACTTCCCCGTAGAACATCACCGCCAGCAGGAACATCAGCGTTGGGCCAATGTACTGGAAGAACCCCAGCGTCGAGAGGCGCAGGCGCGTTGCCGCGCCGGTGAAGCACAGCAGGGGAATGGTGGTCACCACGCCCGCGGCCATCAGCAGCACGTTCAGCGACCACGGGTTGCTGCCCATATGGCTGGTGGCGCTGTCGGCGATGCCAAACAGGTAAATGGCGGCAACGGGGAGCAGCCAGAGGGTTTCGAACAGCATCCCGGTTTGCGCTTCAACGGCAATCTTCTTTCGCACCAGGCCGTAGAACGCGAAGCTGAACGCCAGCCCCAGGGCGATGATCGGCAGCGAGCCGAACGTCCACAGCTGAACCAGCACGCCGCAGAAGGCGAGTATCACCGCCAGCCACTGCATGCGCCGGAAGCGTTCGCCGAGGAAAATCATCCCCAGCACGATATTCACCAGCGGGTTGATAAAGTAACCGAGGCTCGCTTCGAGCATATGGTGATTATTCACCGCCCAGATAAACAGCAGCCAGTTGCCGCCAATCAGCACCGCCGAGAGCGCCAGCAGGAAAATCTTTTTCGGCGTCTTCAGCAGCGTTTTGACGCCTGACCACTGCCGGCTGATGCTCATCAGCGCAATCATAAAGAAAAATGACCAGATCACGCGGTGAGTCAGGATCTCGTCGGCGGGGACGTAGTGGATCAGCTTGAAATAGGCAGGCGCGATGCCCCAAATAAAATAAGCGGCAAGGGCGAGTAAAACGCCCTGCCGCGTCTGTTTAGCATCCATCGGGAAAATCCATTACAAAAGTGTGGGGCAATTTTACCCGCTTTTACCGCGTTAACCCACCATATAAGTGGCAGTTGCGCTGGCGATATAAACTTGCTCTTCGTTGTGCAGCTCAACGCGCGCCACGGCGACTTTGTTACCCGCGCGCAGCAGGCTGCTGGTGCAGGTGAAGCGGTTTCCACGGCCGGGACGCAGGTAGTCGACGCGTAAATCGATCGTGCCCATCCGCGACAGGCGCTGGCGCAGCTCGTCCTCGTTGATAGTGTCGTGGCGCGTCAGCGTGCTGCCCACGCAGACCAGCCCGGCCGCAACGTCCAGCGCCGAGGCAATCACGCCGCCGTGCAGAATGCTTTGCGCCCAGTTACCTACCATCATCGGCTGGTTGTTAAAGTTAAGCTTCGCAAAGTCCTTCTCGTAACGCTCCAGCTCCAGCCCCAGCGCGCGGTTAAACGGCATGTGGTAAACAAAAATTTCGCCCACGAGTTTCAACGCTTCTTCAGCGGTAAGCATGGCTGACATCGGTATAGCATCCTTGTTGTTAACAAAATGTTGATTTTATGCTTCGCTACGGAGAAATTCCACTTTCAGAAACCAGGAGGGGAAGTTCGCGCGGAAAAATGTAGAATGCGTCTACAAAACTATTCATTAGACGTCACAATCTCAGGAGAACACCACCGATGCGGACGTATCTGGGTTGGTTACTGGCGGCGGTTTCGCTGCCCCTCACAGCATATGCGCAGGAAGCAACGGTTAACGAGGTACATGATACGCCTGCCGTGCGCGGCAGCATCATTGCGAACCTGCTTCAGGAGCATGACAATCCGTTCACGCTTTATCCGTACGACACCAACTATTTGCTCTACACCTGGACCAGCGATCTCAATAAAGAAGCGATTCGCTCCTATGACTGGGCTGAGAATGCGCGTAAGGACGAGGTGAAATACCAGCTCAGCCTGGCGTTTCCGTTCTGGCGCGGGATCCTGGGGCCGAACTCGGTGCTCGGCGCATCGTATACGCAAAAATCCTGGTGGCAGCTCTCGAACAGCGGTGAATCTTCACCGTTCCGTGAGACCAACTACGAGCCGCAGCTGTTCCTGGGCTTCGCGACGGACTACGAGTTTGCCGGCTGGACGCTGCGCGACGTCGAGGTTGGTTTTAACCATGACTCTAACGGGCGCTCCGATCCCACTTCGCGCAGCTGGAACCGCGCCTATACCCGCCTGATGGCGCAGAACGGCAATTACATGGTGGAAGTGAAGCCGTGGTTTGTCGTGGGATCGACCGATGACAACCCGGACATCACCAAATACATGGGTTACTACCAGCTTAAGATTGGCTATCAGCTGGGTGACGCGGTGCTGAGCGCTAAAGGCCAGTACAACTGGAACACGGGCTACGGCGGCGCGGAGCTTGGCGTCAGCTACCCGGTGAGCAAACACGTTCGTCTTTATACGCAGGTTTATAGCGGTTACGGCGAGTCGCTTATCGACTATAACTTCAACCAGACCCGCGTTGGCGTGGGCGTCATGTTGAACGATATTTTCTGATCTGCTCGAATGTTTTTGCGTTAAACGTTGAAGTTTCTCTCTCAGGCGCTGAAAATAGCGCCTGTTTTATTTCTGGCAAATGGGGTTAACGTGGCGCAGGCGGAAGTATTGAATCAGGAATCGCTGGCTAAACAGGTTTTGCAAGAAACCTTTGGCTATCAGCAGTTCCGCCCCGGCCAGGAAACCATCATTGAGACCGTGCTGGAAGGCCGTGATTGTCTGGTGGTGATGCCGACGGGCGGCGGGAAATCGCTGTGCTATCAGGTTCCCGCGCTGGTGCTTAACGGCCTGACGGTGGTGGTATCCCCCCTCATTTCCCTGATGAAGGACCAGGTCGATCAGCTGCTCGCCAACGGCGTAGCGGCGGCCTGCCTGAACTCCACCCAGACCCGCGAGCAGCAGCAAGAGGTGATGGCCGGCTGCCGCACCGGGCAGGTCCGCCTGCTGTATATCGCGCCTGAACGGCTGATGCTGGATAACTTCCTCGACCATCTGTCGCACTGGAATCCGGTGCTGCTGGCGGTGGACGAAGCGCACTGTATTTCCCAGTGGGGGCACGACTTCCGCCCGGAATACGCCGCGCTAGGCCAGCTGCGCCAGCGCTTCCCCGAGCTGCCGTTTATGGCGCTCACCGCCACGGCGGATGACACCACGCGTCAGGATATCGTCCGGCTTCTGGGCCTGAACGATCCGTTTATCCAGGTCAGCAGCTTTGACCGCCCGAACATCCGCTACATGCTGATGGAAAAATTCAAGCCGCTGGATCAGCTTCTGCGCTACGTGCAGGAGCAGCGCGGCAAATCCGGCATCATCTACTGCAACAGCCGCGCGAAGGTGGAAGACACCGCCGCGCGCCTGCAAAACCGCGGCTTTAGCGCCGCGGCCTATCATGCCGGGTTAGAAAACCACATCCGCGCCGACGTGCAGGAAAAATTCCAGCGCGACGATCTGCAAATCGTGGTCGCCACGGTGGCGTTCGGCATGGGGATCAACAAGCCCAACGTGCGCTTTGTGGTGCATTTCGACATTCCGCGCAACATCGAATCCTACTATCAGGAAACGGGCCGCGCCGGGCGCGACGGGCTGCCTGCGGAAGCGATGCTGTTTTACGATCCGGCCGATATGGCGTGGCTGCGCCGCTGTCTGGAAGAGAAGCCCCAGGGCCAGCTGCAGGATATCGAGCGTCACAAGCTCAACGCGATGGGTGCGTTTGCCGAAGCGCAAACCTGCCGCCGCCTGGTGCTGCTCAACTACTTTGGCGAAGGGCGACAGGAGCCGTGCGGCAACTGCGATATCTGCCTCGACCCACCAAAGCAGTACGATGGCCTGATGGACGCGCGCAAGGCGCTCTCGACCATTGGTCGCGTGAATCAACGCTTCGGGATGGGCTACGTGGTGGAAGTGCTGCGCGGCGCCAATAACCAGCGCATCCGCGATATGGGCCACGACAAGCTGCCCGTCTACGGCATAGGTAAAGAGCAGAGCCACGAGCACTGGGTCAGCATTATTCGCCAGCTGATCCACCTTGGCTTTGCCACGCAAAACATTGCTCAACACTCTGCGCTTCAGCTGACGGAAGCGGCGCGGCCGGTGCTGCGCGGTGAGGTTGAACTGAAGCTCGCCGTGCCGCGCGTGGTCGCGCTCAAGCCGCGCGTGATGCAAAAATCTTACGGCGGCAACTACGATCGCAAGCTGTTTGCCAAGCTGCGCAAGCTGCGTAAGGCCATTGCCGACGAAGAGAACATTCCGCCGTACGTGGTGTTCAACGACGCGACGCTTATCGAGATGGCCGAGCAGATGCCGCTTAGCGCAAGCGAAATGCTCAGCGTCAACGGCGTCGGCACGCGCAAGCTCGAGCGCTTCGGCAAGGAGTTTATGGCGCTTATTCGCTCTCACGCTGATGGTGATGATGAGGAGTAGTCAGCCGGGCAAAAAAGTGCCAGGATGGTGACTCACTGAATTATTCCCCCGCGAGTTAATTATGTTGATGCTATTTCTTACCGTGGCGTTAGTGCACATCGTTGCGCTGATGAGCCCCGGCCCTGACTTTTTCTTCGTATCGCAAACTGCCGTCAGCCGTTCTCGTAAAGAGGCGATGATGGGCGTGCTGGGCATTACCATGGGCGTAATGGTCTGGGCGGCGGTTGCGCTGCTTGGCCTGAACCTGATTCTGGCGAAGATGGCCTGGCTGCATAACATCATTATGGTCGGCGGCGGCCTGTATCTGTGCTGGATGGGCTATCAGATGCTGCGCGGGGCGCTGAAGAAAGAAGAGAAAAAAGCGGAAGAGCCACAGGTGGAGCTGGCAACGGGCGGCCGCAGCTTTGTGAAAGGGCTGTTGACCAACCTGGCGAACCCGAAAGCGATTATTTACTTCGGGTCCGTGTTCTCTCTGTTCGTCGGCGATAGCGTCGGCGCGGGCGCGCGCTGGGGCATCTTCCTGCTGATCGTCGTTGAAACCTTTGCCTGGTTCACCGTCGTCGCCAGCCTGTTTGCCTTACCGGCGATGCGCCGAGGCTACCAGCGCATTGCGAAGTGGATCGACGGCTTCGCCGGCGCGCTGTTCGCGGGCTTCGGCATCCACCTCATCATTTCTCGCTAAGCGTGACGCGCTGACGCAAGCAGCGCGCCCACCAGCATAAACAGCGAACCAAATACCTTATTGAGGGCCTTCATCTGCTTAGGCCCTTTAATCCATGCCGCAATCCGCTGCGCCAGCGTCGCGTAGCCAATCATCACAATGATATCGACGATAATGGTGGTCGCGCCGAGGACCACGTACTGCATCACCTGGGGCTGATGCGGAACGATGAACTGCGGGAACAGCGCGGCGAGAAAGACAATGCTTTTCGGGTTAGTCAGGTTCACAAACACCGCGCGCTTAAACAGGCGGCCGCGGGTTTGCGTGTGGGCGAGGGTATTGAGATCAATCGAGCCCGCCGCGCGCCACTGCTGAATGCCGAGCCAAATCAGATACGCCGCACCGGCCCATTTGAGCACCTCAAACGCCAGCACCGAGCGTGAGAACAGCGTGCCGAGGCCAATCCCCACCAGGACGATGTGGATGCCTAGCCCGGTTTGTAAACCGGCAATCGACGCCGCCGCCCCGCGATACCCGTGGTTAATCGAGGTGGTCATGGTGTTGATGGCGCCAGAGCCGGGGGAAAGGCTGAGGATAATGGATGTCAGCAGGTACGCGAACCACCACTCGAAGGTCATTTGAAGCTCCCGAATCGTCTGTTTTTATGCCACAATACGCTATTGTTGAGTCATTTTGTGACCGGTTAAGAAAAAACGATATTCCTTGGCTTACAGGGGTGGAAACCCAATGTTGCAGCAGAAAAAGGACTGGGAAACACGAGAAAACGCATTTGCTGCTTTCTCTATGGGGCCGCTGACCGATTTCTGGCGTCAGCGCGAGGAAGATGAGTTTACGGGCGTCGATAACGTTCCGGTGCGCTTTGTGCGTTTTCGTAACGAGCAAAACGACCGCGTCATCGTGGTCTGCCCTGGCCGTATCGAAAGCTACGTCAAATACGCCGAGCTGGCGTATGACCTGGTTCACATGGGCTTTGATGTCCTGATTATCGATCATCGCGGACAAGGCCTTTCCGGGCGCATGCTGTCGGATACGCACCGCGGTCACGTGGATCATTTCAGCGATTACGTCGACGATCTCGCCGCCTTCTGGCAGCAGGAAGTTCAGCCGGGGCCGTGGCGCAAGCGCTACATCCTGGCGCACTCGATGGGCGGCGCTATCGCCACGCTTTTCCTGCAGCGTCATGCGCATCAGTGCGATGCCATCGCGCTGACCGCACCGATGTACGGCATCGTGATCCGTTTTCCAGACTGGATGGTACGTCCACTTCTCGACTGGGCTGAGGGCCATCAGCGCATCCGGGAAGGATATGCCATCGGCACGGGCCGCTGGCGCGCGCTGCCGTTTGCGCTCAACGTGCTCACCCACAGCCGACAGCGCTATCGCCGCAACCTGCGCTTTTACGCCGATGAGCCGCGCCTGCGCGTGGGCGGCCCTACCTGGCACTGGGTGCGTGAAGGTGTTTTAGCCGGTGAGCAGGTATTGGCCGGCGTGGCAAACGATGCCACGCCGACGCTTCTGATTCAGGCAGAAGACGAGCGTGTGGTGGATAACCGCATGCACGACCGCTTTTGTGAACTGCGCGCCGCCGCTGGTCATCCCTGTGAGGGGGAGAAACCGCTGGTCATCCACGGCGCGTACCATGAGATCCTTTTCGAAAAGGACGCTATGCGCTCAGTCGCGCTGAACGCCATCGTCGAGTTTTTCGACAGGCATAACTGATTATTTTTTTTACCAGAGGTTGAGATCCCTATGTACCAGGTTGTTGCATCTGACTTAGATGGCACGCTGCTTTCGCCCGACCACACCCTCTCGCCTTACGCGAAAGAGACCCTAAAGCTCCTGACTGCCCGTGGCGTGAACTTCGTGTTTGCCACCGGTCGTCATCACGTAGACGTGGGGCAGATCCGCGATAATCTGGAGATCAAATCGTACATGATCACCTCCAACGGGGCGCGCGTGCACGATACCGACGGTAACCTGATTTTCACCCATAACCTCGACCGCGACATCGCCGCCGATCTCTTCGGCGTGGTGCATAACAACCCGGCGATCGTCACCAACGTTTACCGCGACGACGAGTGGTTTATGAACCGCCACCGCCCGGATGAGATGCGCTTCTTCAAAGAGGCGGTCTTTCAGTATTCTCTCTACGAGCCGGGTTTGCTGGAGCCGGAAGGGATCAGCAAAGTGTTCTTTACCTGTGAAAGCCACGAGGAACTTCTTCCGCTGGAGCAGGCGATCAACGCGCGCTGGGGCGATCGCGTGAACGTGAGCTTCTCGACGCTGACCTGCCTGGAAGTGATGGCGGGCGGCGTGTCGAAAGGTCACGCCCTGGAAGCCGTCGCGAAGCGTCTGGGCTTTGAGCTGAAGGACTGCATCGCCTTCGGTGACGGCATGAACGACGCCGAAATGCTCTCCATGGCGGGCAAAGGCTGCATCATGGAAAACGCGCACCAGCGTTTGAAAGACCTGCACCCGGAGCTGGAAGTGATCGGCACCAACGGCGACAACGCTGTTCCGAAGTATCTGCGCAAGCTGTTCCTTGAATAATCCTCAATCGGTTATTTATCGTTCAGTTGTCAACTAAAGAGTTCGCTACAATGCTCCTCCTTCTTTTTGCGAGACGAGCATTGTGGCGCTACTCATTATCACCACCATCCTGTGGGCCTTCTCCTTTAGCCTGATTGGCGAATACCTTGCGGGTTCGGTCGACAGCTACTTTTCGGTGCTGATGCGCGTGGGGCTGGCCGCGCTGGTGTTCCTGCCGTTTCTGCGTACGCGCGGGCAGTCGCTGAAAACCATTCTGCTGTACATGCTGGTGGGCGCGATGCAGCTCGGCATCATGTATCTGTTTAGCTTCCGGGCCTATGTCTATCTGTCCGTCTCGGAGTTTCTGCTTTTCACCGTGCTCACGCCGCTCTATATCACGCTGATATACGACCTGCTCAGCAGGCGTCGCCTGCGCTGGGGATATTTGCTGAGCGCCGCGCTGGCGGTGATCGGCGCGGCGATTATTCGCTATGACAAGGTAAGCGATCACTTCTGGACCGGGCTGATGTTCGTCCAGCTTGCCAATATCAGCTTTGCCATCGGCATGGTGGGCTATAAGCGCCTGATGGAAACCCGCCCGATGCCGCAGCACAATGCCTTCGCCTGGTTCTATATGGGCGCGGCGATCGTTGCGGTAGCGGCGTGGTTTATGCTCGGCAACCCGCAGAAGCTACCGACCACGTCGCTACAGTGGGGCGTTCTGGTCTGGCTGGGCGTGGTGGCCTCAGGGCTGGGTTACTTCATGTGGAACTACGGCGCGACGCAGGTCGACGCCGGTACGCTGGGGATCATGAATAACGTACATGTGCCCGCGGGGCTGCTGGTGAACCTCGCCATCTGGCAGGAGCAGCCGCACTGGCCGAGCTTCCTTATTGGGGGAGCGGTGATTCTGGCTTCGCTGTGGGTGCATCGACGCTGGGTCGCTCCGCGCTCCGCACAAACGGAAGATGGTCGCAGGCGTGATTCCGCGCTGAGCGAATAAACGCTTCCGTAATGGCCTGGCGCTGCTCGCCGTCGCGCACGGCGGCGTACAGCCGGCTCCACAGGCCTTCACCCAGGGTTTTGGTGACCACCAGACCCTGGCGCTCAAAGCTCTCTACCACCCAGTGCGGCAGCGCCGCAATGCCCATTCTGGCAGCAACCATCTGAATCAGCAGCAGGGTGTTATCCACGCTTTTCAGCTGCGGGCTCACGCCTGCCGGCTGCAGGAAGTGGCGCCAGATATCCAGGCGGCTGCGCTGTACCGGATAAATCAGCAGCAATTCTGTCGCCAGGTCTTCTGGCGTAATGCGCGTTTTGGCCGCCAGCGGATGATCCGGCGCCAGCACCAGGCGCACTTCAAAATCAAACATCGGCGAATAGTGCAGGCCGCTGCGCGGCAGAATGTCTGACGTCATCACCAGGTCCAGCTCGCCCTGCTGGAGCGAGGGCTGCGGGTCAAAGGTCACGCCGGATTTAAAGTCCATCTCCACCTGCGGCCACTTCTGGCGGAAGTTCTCAAGCGCGGGCGTCAGCCACTGAATGCAGCTATGGCACTCAATGGCGATACGCAGCCTGGTCTGCTGCGGCTCATTGCACGACTGCAGCGCGCTGGCAATCTGCGGCAGCACCTGATTCGCCAGCTGTAGAAGAATCTCGCCCTGCGGCGTAAAGCGCAGCGGCTGGCTTTTACGCACAAACAGACGAAAGCCAAGGCGTTGTTCCAGATCGCTGAACTGGTGGGAAAGGGCGGACTGGGTCTGGTGCAGCGTGGCCGCCGCCGCCGCGAGCGATCCGCTGTTCCGCAACGCTTGTAGCGTTTTCAGGTGTTTTATCTCGATCATGAAAGTCCTTCACTTCGCCATGAACATTTTGCGCTTGAGGAATATACAGTACCTTTACATTATGGAAGTGTAAACATCTGGACGTCTAAAACGTAAAAATTCACAAGGGGCATACCATGACAATCCGCACTCACACTCTCGGTTTCCCTCGCGTTGGCCTGCGCCGCGAGCTGAAAAAAGCACAGGAAAGCTACTGGGCGGGCAATTCCACCCGCGAAGAGCTGCTGGCCGTTGGCCGCGAGCTGCGCGCCCGCCACTGGGAGCAGCAAAAGCAGGCGGGCATTGACCTCCTGCCGGTGGGCGATTTCGCCTGGTACGACCATGTTCTGACGACCAGCCTGCTGTTAGGCAACGTGCCGGCTCGTCATCAGAACAAAGATGGATCGGTCGATATCGATACCCTGTTCCGCATCGGCCGCGGCCGCGCACCAACGGGTGAGCCAGCGGCAGCGGCGGAAATGACCAAGTGGTTTAACACCAACTATCACTATATGGTGCCGGAGTTTGTGAGGGGCCAGCAGTTTACGCTGGGCTGGACGCAACTGCTGGACGAAGTGGATGAAGCGCTGGCGCTGGGCCACCAGTTGAAGCCCGTGCTGCTCGGGCCGGTAACGTACCTGTGGCTGGGCAAAGTCAAAGGCGAGCAGTTTGACCGCCTCAGCCTGCTAAACGATATTCTGCCGGTCTACAAGCAGGTGCTGAGCGAGCTGGGCAAGCGCGGCATCCAGTGGGTGCAAATCGACGAACCGGCGCTGGTGCTGGAGCTGCCCCAGGCCTGGCTTGATGCCTTTAAACCGGCGTACGACGCGCTCACCGGGCAGGTGAAGCTGCTGCTGACCACCTATTTCGAGGGCGTCACGCCAAACCTCGACGCCATCACCGCGCTGCCGGTTCAGGGCCTGCACGTTGACCTGGTACACGGCAAAGACGATGTGGCCGAGCTGCACAGCCGCCTGCCTGCGGACTGGCTGCTCTCCGCCGGTCTGATCAACGGTCGTAACGTCTGGCGCGCCGATCTCACGGAAAAATATGGCCAAATTAAAGAGATCGTCGGCGAACGCGAGCTGTGGGTAGCCTCTTCCTGCTCGCTGCTGCACAGCCCGATTGATTTGAGCGTCGAAACGCGTCTGGATGCGGAAGTGAAAAGCTGGTTTGCCTTCGCCCTGCAAAAATGTGAGGAGCTTGCGCTGCTGCGCGACGCTCTGAACTCGGGCGACACGGCGGCGATTGCCGAGTGGAGCGCCCCGATTCAGGCGCGCCGCCACTCGGCACGCGTGCACAACCCGGCGGTCGAAAAACGCCTGGCAGCCATCACCGCCCGGGACAGTCAGCGTCAGAGCCCGTATGAAGTGCGCGCCGAAGCCCAGCGCGCCCGCTTTAACCTGCCCGCGTGGCCGACCACCACCATCGGTTCCTTCCCGCAGACCACCGAGATCCGCGGCCTGCGCCTGGACTTTAAAAAGGGCAACCTTGATGCCAATCACTACCGCACCGGCATCGCCGAACACATCAAGCAGGCGATTATCGAGCAGGAGCGTCTTGGCTTGGACGTACTGGTCCACGGCGAAGCCGAACGTAACGACATGGTGGAATACTTTGGCGAGCATCTCGACGGCTTCGTCTTTACCCAAAACGGCTGGGTGCAGAGCTACGGCTCCCGCTGCGTGAAGCCGCCGGTGGTCATTGGTGACGTGAGCCGCCCGGAAGCGATTACCGTCGAATGGGCGAAGTACGCCCAGTCGCTGACGGACAAGCCGGTGAAAGGCATGCTGACCGGGCCGGTGACCATTCTTTGCTGGTCTTTCCCGCGTGAAGACGTCAGCCGTGAAACCATCGCGAAGCAAATTGCCCTCGCGCTGCGTGACGAAGTGGCGGACCTCGAGGCGGCGGGCATCGGCATCATTCAGATTGACGAACCGGCGCTGCGCGAAGGTTTACCGCTGCGCCGCAGCGACTGGGATGCGTACCTGAAGTGGGGCGTGGAAGCCTTCCGCATCAACGCCGCGGTGGCGAAGGACGATACCCAGATCCACACCCACATGTGCTACTGCGAGTTTAACGACATCATGGATTCTATTGCCGCCCTGGACGCCGACGTGATCACCATCGAGACCTCGCGCTCGGACATGGAGTTGCTGGAGTCGTTCGAGGAGTTCGACTACCCGAACGAAATCGGGCCGGGCGTGTACGATATTCACTCGCCGAACGTCCCAAGCGTGGAGTGGATCGAAGCGCTGTTGCAGAAGGCTGCCCAGCGGATCCCCGCAGAACGCCTGTGGGTGAACCCGGACTGCGGCCTCAAAACCCGCGGCTGGCCGGAGACGCGCGCCGCGCTGGCGAACATGGTCAAGGCGGCGCAGAATTTGCGTCAGGCGTAGTAGTGTGGACTGCCGGGTGGCGCTAACGCTTACCCGGCCTACCAGCAGGCCCGGTAAGGCGTTGCCGCCACCGGGCTTTTTGCTATTACGCTTTCTTGCCACCGTGCTGGCTAAACCACGCCAGCATCCTCTGCCAGCCGTCTTTGGCCGACTCTTCGTGATAGCTTGGCCGGTAGTCGGCGTTAAACGCGTGCCCGGCATCCGGATAAACCACTATTTCCGCCTTTGCGTTAGCGGCGCGCAGCGCGTGGCGCATGGTTTCCACGGTGTCGAGCGGAATGCCCGTATCCTGTCCGCCATACAGCCCCAGAACCGGCGCGTTAAGATCGGTTGCGATATCAACAGGATGCTCAGGAGAGTTCAGCGTCTTTTCACCCACCAGCTTGCCGTACCAGGCAACGGCGGCCTTTAGCTGCGGATTGTGCGCAGCATACAGCCAGCTAATGCGCCCGCCCCAGCAGAAGCCGGTCACCATTAAGCGGTGCGGATCGCCGCCGTTACGTGCCGCCCAGCTTGCTACGTGGTCAAGATCCGCCAGCACCTGCGCGTCAGGCACTTTGCTCACCAGATTGCTGAACAGGGTGGGGATATCGCTGTAATCATTCGGATCGCCCTGACGGAAATAGAGCTCCGGCGCCACGGCCAGATAGCCTTCCTTCGCCAGGCGGCGGCAGAGGTCGCGGATGTGTTCATGAACGCCGAAAATCTCCTGAACCACAATCACGATCGGCAGCGGGCCGTCGGCAGATTCTGGCCGCGCGTGATAGGCAGGCATATTCTCCCCCTGCGAGGGAATGGAGGTCTCACCCGCCACGATGGCTTCTTCAGAAGTAGAAACAATGGTTGAAGCATGCGGGGCGGCGGCAGGTGCAAAATTGGTTTTCTGAATCATGGTATTCTCCGTACCCGTAAGTGCATATAAATATAGACCTCAAGATAACAACCCACACTGCCCGAAACGGTCTATCTTTTGTGCAACACGCGACGATATAACTTGTTAATGTGATGTGAATCACCTTTTTATGGAAAATCACTGCAATCATTTTCACTTGCAGTGAGATCCATCACGAAAATGTGCGTAGTGCTTCTGTAAAGTACCGTTTTGCTTCTTCTGACTAACCGACCCACAGAGGAGTCACCTATGTCTAAGTCTGATGTTTTTCATCTCGGCCTCACTAAAAACGATCTACAAGGGGCTACGCTGGCTATCGTCCCGGGCGATCCTGAGCGTGTGGAAAAGATCGCCGCGCTGATGGATAAGCCGGTTAAGCTGGCAGCCCATCGCGAGTTCACCACCTGGCGCGCAGAGCTGGATGGCAAAGCGGTGATCGTATGTTCTACCGGCATCGGTGGCCCGTCTACCTCTATTGCCGTTGAGGAACTGGCGCAGCTGGGCATTCGTACTTTCCTGCGTATCGGTACAACGGGCGCTATTCAGCCGCACATCAACGTGGGCGACGTGCTGGTGACGACCGCATCCGTGCGTCTGGACGGGGCAAGCCTGCACTTCGCGCCGATGGAATTCCCGGCAGTGGCGGACTTCGCCTGTACAACCGCGCTGGTTGAAGCCGCGAAATCCGTAGGTGCAACCACCCACGTGGGCGTAACCGCCTCCTCCGATACCTTCTATCCTGGTCAGGAGCGTTACGACACCTTCTCTGGCCGCGTGGTCAGCCGCTTCAAAGGCTCTATGGAAGAGTGGCAGTCCATGGGCGTTATGAACTATGAAATGGAGTCAGCAACGCTGCTGACCATGTGCGCAAGCCAGGGTCTGCGTGCCGGTATGGTGGCGGGCGTTATCGTCAACCGTACCCAGCAGGAGATCCCGAACGCTGAAACCATGAAGCAGACCGAAAGTCATGCGGTGAAAATCGTGGTGGAAGCGGCTCGCCGCCTGATCTAGTTCTCTCTTCAGTGACAAAAGGCCGACACGTTCGGCCTTTTCTTTTTTGCGTAACGCCTCGCAGGAAAACCCTTTCAAACTGGACGTTTATACAGCACAATTCTATGTTGTGCGGGTAATTCGTTGATGCAGGGGGCATTGTGGACATCTCATTCCTGATTTATGCGGTGATAGCGCTGGTGGGCGCAGGCGTTGGCTGGCTAATCTCCAGCTATCAACACGCGCAGCAAAAAGCCGACCAGCTTGCAGAGCGCGAAGAGATCGTTGCGGAGCTAAGCGCGACAAAGCAACAGCTTGCGCAAAGTGCCCACTGGCGCGACGAGTGTGAACTGCTCAACAACGAATTGCGAAACCTTCGCGATATCAACACCTCGCTGGAGGCCGATCTCCGCGAAGTCACCACCCGCCTCGAATCCACGCAGCTGCACGCCGAAGACAAAATTCGTCAGATGATCAACAGCGAACAGCGCCTGAGCGAGCAGTTTGAGAACCTCGCCAACCGAATATTTGAGCAGAGCAACCGGCGCGTTGACGAACAAAACAGGCAAAGCCTGAATGGGCTATTAACGCCGCTGCGCGAGCAGCTGGACGGTTTTCGCCGTCAGGTACAGGACAGCTTTGGCCAGGAAGCGCGCGAGCGCCACACGCTGGCGCATGAGATCCGCAATCTCCAGCAGCTGAATGCGCAGATGGCGCAGGAGGCGGTTAACCTGACGCGCGCGCTTAAGGGCGACAATAAAACGCAGGGCAACTGGGGCGAGGTGGTGCTGACGCGCGTGCTCGAAGCGTCCGGCCTGCGTGAAGGATATGAATACGAAACACAGGTTAGCATTGAGAACGACGCCCGCTCGCGTATGCAGCCTGACGTGATCGTGCGCCTGCCACAGGGCAAGGACGTGGTGATCGATGCCAAAATGACGCTGGTGGCCTACGAGCGCTATTTCAATGCGGAAGACGACTATACCCGCGAGGCGGCGCTGCAGGAGCATATTGCCTCCGTGCGTAACCACATTCGCCTGCTGGGCAGAAAAGATTATCAACAGCTTCCGGGGCTGCGCTCGTTAGATTACGTGCTGATGTTTATTCCGGTAGAGCCCGCGTTTCTGCTGGCGCTCGACAGACAGCCCGAACTGATTACCGAAGCGCTGAGAAATAACATTATGCTGGTTAGCCCGACGACGCTGCTGGTGGCTTTGCGCACCATTGCGAATCTCTGGCGTTACGAGCATCAGAGCCGTAACGCACAGCAAATCGCCGATCGCGCCAGCAAGCTGTACGACAAAATGCGCCTGTTCGTGGACGACATGTCCTCCGTTGGGCAAAGCCTGGATCGCGCGCAGGATAACTACCGCCAGGCAATGAAAAAGCTCTCTTCCGGGCGCGGTAATCTTTTAGCGCAGGCTGAGGCATTTCGTAGCTTGGGGGTGGAAGTAAAACGCGAGATTAATCCGGAACTGGTGGAGCAGGCGACGGCGCAGGATGAAGAGTTCCGGCTCCGGGAAGCCTCTGACAATCATAAAACAGGCGGTGGAGACAACGATTTAGCGGCGAATTTACCACCAGATGAGTCAACGGAACGTTACGTTCGCGGCGGTTGAATCGTAGGGCAAACGCGCCCAATCTGTTACACTTCACAAACATTTTACTGATAAGCAGGCTCTGAGATGGTTGAAGATTCACAAGACACGACGCACTTTGGCTTTCAGACTGTCGCCAAGGCGCAGAAGGCAGACATGGTGGCCCACGTATTTCATTCCGTGGCGGCGAAGTACGATGTAATGAATGACCTGATGTCGTTCGGCATTCATCGCTTGTGGAAGCGCTTCACCATCGACTGCAGCGGCGTGCGTCGCGGGCAAACGGTACTTGATTTGGCGGGCGGCACGGGCGATTTGACAGCGAAGTTTTCCCGTCTGGTAGGCGAAACCGGCCGCGTTGTTCTGGCCGACATCAACGATTCCATGCTGAAAATGGGACGCGAAAAGCTGCGTAACATCGGTGTGGTGGGCAACGTGGAGTATGTGCAGGCCAACGCCGAAGCACTGCCGTTCCCGGATAACACCTTCGACTGCATCACCATCTCATTCGGCCTGCGTAACGTTACCGATAAAGACAAAGCGCTGCGCTCCATGTACCGCGTGCTTAAGCCCGGCGGACGCCTGCTGGTGCTGGAATTTTCAAAACCGATTATCGATCCGCTGAGCAAAGCCTACGACGCTTATTCGTTCCATGTGCTTCCGCGCATTGGCGAGCTTGTGGCAAACGACGCGGAGAGCTATCGCTATCTGGCGGAATCCATCCGTATGCACCCGGATCAGGACACCCTGAAAGCGATGATGCAGGATGCAGAATTTGAAAACGTTGAGTATTTCAACATGACGGCGGGTGTCGTTGCGCTGCATCGCGGTTATAAGTTCTGAGTGGAGGTCTCCTGTGCCCTTTAAACCCTTAGTCACCGCAGGCATCGAGAATGTGCTTAATGCCTTCCTGTACCGTGCGCCAGCGTTAAAGTCCGCGCGCCAGCGCCTCAACGGAAAGGTGTTACGCATTTCGTTAAGCGAGTTTTCAACGCCGCTTGTGCTGGTCTTCAGCGAGCGCCAGCTCGACGTGCTGGGCGAGTGGGAAGGTGAAGCCGACTGCTCTGTTATCACGCGCATGAGCGTGCTGCCAAAACTGCGCGATCGCCAGCAGCTGACGACGCTGATCCGCAGCGGTGAATTGCAGGTTGAGGGCGATATCCAGGTGGTACAGAACTTCGTTGCGCTGAGCGATCTGGCGGAGTTTGATCCCGCAGAGCTGCTTGCACCTTATATTGGCGACATCGCCGCCGAAGGGATCAGCAAAGCGGTCCACGGCGGTACGACGTTCCTGCGTAAAAGCCTGCAGCGCCAGCAGCGCTACGCGGCTGAAGTATTAACCGAAGAGTGGCGCATGGCGCCCGGGCCACTTGAAATGGCATGGTTTGCGGAAGAGACCGCAGCCGTTGAGCGCGCAGTTGATGCATTGACCAAACGGCTGGAAAAACTGGAGGGCAAATGACGCCTGGTGAAATTCGGCGCCTCTATTTTATCATCCGCACCTTTTTGAGTTACGGGCTCGACGAGCTTATCCCCAAAATGCGTATCACGCTGCCGCTTCGCATCTGGCGGCGGATGTTATTCTGGATGCCAAACCGTCACAAAGATCAGCCGTTAGGTGAACGTCTGCGCCTTGCGCTGCAGGAGCTTGGCCCGGTATGGATCAAGTTTGGACAGATGCTGTCTACCCGGCGCGATCTCTTCCCGCCGCTGATTGCCGATGAGCTTGCGATGCTGCAGGACCGCGTTGCCCCGTTTGACGGAGAGAGAGCGAAAAAACAGATTGAAGAGGCGATGGGCAGCATTCCCGTCGATACCTGGTTTGATGATTTTGATATTAAACCGCTGGCATCCGCGTCAATCGCCCAGGTTCACACCGCTCGGCTGAAGGAGAACGGCAAAGAGGTCGTCATCAAGGTGATCCGCCCGGATATCCTGCCGGTTATTAAAGCGGACATGAAGCTAATTTACCGCCTGGCCCGCTGGGTGCCGCGCCTGCTGCCTGATGGACGCCGTCTGCGTCCTATGGAAGTCGTGCGTGAATATGAAAAAACGCTGATTGACGAGCTGAACCTGCTGCGTGAATCCGCGAACGCTATTCAGTTACGACGCAACTTCGAAGACAGCCCCATGCTGTACGTCCCCGAAGTCTACTCAGACTACTGCAGCCAGAATATGATGGTGATGGAACGCATTTACGGTATTCCAGTGTCTGACGTGGCCGCGCTTGAAAAACAGGGTACCAACATGAAGCTGCTGGCCGAGCGCGGCGTGCAGGTCTTCTTTACCCAGGTGTTCCGCGACAGCTTTTTCCATGCGGACATGCATCCGGGCAATATCTTCGTCAGCTATGAACATCCCGAAGACCCAAAATACATTGGTATCGACTGCGGTATTGTTGGCTCGCTGAACAAAGAAGATAAGCGCTATCTCGCCGAGAACTTTATCGCCTTCTTCAATCGCGACTACCGCAAGGTGGCTGAGCTGCACGTTGACTCCGGCTGGGTTCCGCCCGATACCAACGTTGAAGAGTTTGAGTTTGCTATTCGTACGGTGTGTGAACCCATTTTTGAAAAACCGCTGTCAGAGATCTCTTTTGGCCACGTTCTGCTGAACCTGTTCAACACCGCGCGCCGCTTCAATATGGAAGTCCAGCCGCAATTAGTTTTACTTCAGAAAACATTACTTTACGTTGAGGGCGTAGGCCGCCAGCTCTATCCTCAGTTAGACTTGTGGAAAACGGCAAAGCCATTCCTGGAATCCTGGATTAAGGATCAGGTCGGTATTCCGGCGCTGGTGCGCTCGTTTAAGGAGAAAGCACCGTTCTGGATCGAAAAAATGCCCGAAATACCTGAACTGGTTTACGACAGTTTGCGTCAGAGCAAGAATCTTCAGCACAGCATGGATAAAATCGCCAGCGAGTTGCAGGCTAGTCGCGTTCGCCAGGGGCAGTCGCGCTATCTCTTCGGTATTGGCGCGACGCTGCTGCTAAGCGGAACGCTTCTGCTGATCAATCGGCCAGATTGGGAAATGATGCCCGCCTGGCTAATGGCCGCTGGTGTTGTCGTCTGGCTCGCGGGCTGGAGAAAAACGCGCTGAAATTGCATCGCTATCACCAGGTCGCATACGTATAATGCGATCTGATTAATTAATCATCTATCACTGAGGAATATGTATGGGTGGTATCAGTATCTGGCAATTGGTCATTATTGCCGTCATCGTCGTGCTGCTGTTTGGCACGAAGAAACTCGGTTCCATTGGTTCCGACCTTGGTGCATCAATTAAAGGCTTCAAAAAAGCCATGAGCGATGATGAGAATAAGCAGGATAAATCCAGCCAGGACGCTGACTTCACTGCTAAATCTATTGCCGACAAGCAGGATGAAGCCAAAAAGGAAGACGCTAAACGCCACGATAAAGAGCAGGTGTAATTCGTGTTCGATATTGGTTTTGGTGAGCTGCTATTGGTCTTCGTGATTGGCCTGATTGTGCTTGGGCCTCAGCGTTTGCCTGTTGCGGTGAAAACCGTGGTAGGTTGGGTGCGCGCGCTTCGCTCGCTGGCAACCACCGTACAGAACGAGCTGGCGCAAGAGCTTAAGCTTCAGGAATTTCAGGACAGCCTGAAAAAGGTTGAGAAGGCGAGCATGGACAACCTGACGCCGGAGCTGAAAGCCTCAATGGATGAACTGCGCGAAGCGGCGGAATCTATGAAGCGCTCATACAGCGTTAACGATCCTGAAAAAGCGAGCGATGAAGCTAACACTATCCATAATCCGGTGGTGAAGAACAGCGAAGCGCAGCGAGAGGGCGTCACGCCTGCCAGCGCGGAGCATCAGGCCGATGCGCCGGAGCAGACGCCGCAGGAATCTGAACTCAAAAAACAGGTACAGCCGGAAGAGGCCGTCGGCAAAACGGCTGAAGCCAAACCCGCAGCGCCCGTTTCCGAATCATCCCCCTCGTCGAGTGATAAAGCGTAACCATGGCAGTAGATGATACTCAACCGCTTATTACGCATCTTATTGAGCTGCGTAAGCGCCTGTTAAACTGCATTATTGCGGTTTTCCTCATTTTCCTGTGCCTGGTCTATTTCGCCAACGATATCTACCAGGTTGTCTCCGCGCCGCTGATCAAACAGATGCCGCTGGGTGCGACGATGATTGCAACGGATGTTGCTTCACCGTTCTTTACCCCGATTAAGCTGACGTTTTGGGTGTCGCTGATTGCCTCTGCCCCGGTCATTCTGTACCAGGTGTGGGCGTTTGTGGCACCCGCGCTGTACAGACACGAGCGCAAGCTGGTTATCCCGCTGCTGGTGTCCAGCTCCCTGCTGTTCTATATCGGCATGGCGTTTGCCTATTTCGTGGTGTTCCCGCTGGCCTTTGGCTTCCTGACGCACACCGCGCCGGTTGGGGTGCAGGTCTCTACCGACATCGCAAGCTACCTTAGCTTCGTCATGGCGCTGTTTATGGCGTTCGGCGTGGCGTTTGAAGTGCCGGTAGCGATCGTGCTGCTCTGCTGGGTTGGCGTGACCACGCCTGAAGACCTGCGCAAAAAGCGTCCGTATATTCTGGTTGGCGCGTTCGTGGTCGGTATGCTGCTCACGCCGCCGGACGTTTTCTCGCAAACGCTGTTAGCCATTCCGATGTACTGCCTGTTTGAGGTGGGGGTCTTCTTCTCCCGTTTCTACGTGGGTAAAGGACGTCGGCGGGACGACGAAGACGACGAGTCTGAAAAGACCACCGAAGAATAATTCCAGCCGCCCGTCAGGGCGGTTTTTACATGGGGACCAGCATGTTTGATATCGGGCTCAATCTGACCAGCTCGCAGTTTGCTAAAGATCGCGATGAGGTTGTGGCGCGCGCGTTTGATGCAGGCGTGAAGGGGCTGTTACTGACCGGTACGAATCTTCACGAAAGTGAACAGGCGCAGCAGATGGCGCATCGCTACGCGCGATGCTGGTCGACCGCGGGCGTGCATCCGCATGACAGCAGCCAGTGGACCAATGAAAGCGCTGAAGCGCTCCGCGCGCTGGCACAAACGCCTGAAGTAGTGGCGATCGGCGAGTGCGGGCTGGATTTTAACCGCAACTTCTCCACGCCTCAGGAGCAGGAGTACGCCTTTACCGTGCAGCTTGCGCTGGCGGCAGAGCTGGGGATGCCGGTGTTTATGCACTGCCGAGACGCGCACGAGCGTTTTCTGGCGCTGCTGGAACCGTGGCTCGATAAACTGCCCGGCGCGGTGCTGCACTGCTTCACCGGTTCATATCAGGAGGCGCAGGATTGCCTGAAGCGGGGGCTTTATCTGGGCATTACGGGCTGGGTCTGCGACGAACGCCGCGGGCTGGCACTCCGAGAACTGCTGCCCTCAATTCCGGCCGAGCGGCTGCTGGTCGAAACCGATGCACCCTATCTGCTGCCGCGCGATATGAAGCCTAAGCCTGCATCCCGGCGCAATGAACCGGCGTATCTGGGGCATATTGTTGAGCGCGTCGCGCACTGGCGCGGAGAAAACGTGCAGCAGCTGGCAGCGCAAACGGACGAAAACGTGCGCCGCCTGTTTGGCGTGCAATTTTAAACTTTGCGGAAGTCGGTGTTTTTGACGCTCTGCAGCACCTGCTTGTTCAGCAGGTTAAGCAGCAGCATAGAGCGCGCTTCCCCATCCGGCTCGGAGAAGATGGCCTGCAATCCTTCAAACGCACCTTCGGTAATCACCACGCTGTCGCCTTCATAAGGCGTGTCAGGGTCGGTGATGTCTTCGGGCTGTTGATAGACAGAAAGCTGATGGATAACCTTTGACGGAACCGTCGCCGGTTGCGCACCAAAGCGCACAAAATGGCTGACGCCGCGCGTTGCGCTGATGGTTGTGGTGTGGATAACTTCCGGATCAAACTCGACGAACAGATAGTTGGGAAAAAGCGGTTCACTGACGGTCGTGCGCTTCCCACGCTGCATTTTTTCAAGCGTAATGACGGGCGTCAGGCAATTTACAGACTGACGTTCAAGATGTTCCTGCGCGCGCTGAAGTTGGCCGCGTTTGCAATACAGTAAATACCAGGCCTGCATAATCACTTTTTCCCTTTGTTCGGGGCGCAAGCATACCAAAAACCCTTCTGGATCGCTAAGGTGATTATAATGGCCGTAAGCCGCGGTAGTTCACGCTAATTTAACAAAATTACAGCATCACGCCGCCTTACGCCGTATAATGAAGCGCTTACAGAGAGGCCATGACTAACTGCATGAAATATCACGATCTTCGCGACTTCCTGACGCTGCTGGAAAAGCAGGGCGAACTCAAGCGCATTACGCTACCTGTTGATCCCTATCTGGAAATGACAGAAATAGCCGACCGCACCCTGCGTGCCGGTGGCCCGGCGCTGCTGTTTGAAAACCCCAAAGGCTACTCAATGCCGGTGCTGTGCAACCTGTTTGGCACGCCTCGGCGCGTGGCGTTGGGCATGGGGCAAGAGGATGTCACGGCGTTACGTGAAGTCGGCAAGCTGCTGGCCTTTCTGAAAGAGCCGGAGCCGCCTAAAGGCTTCCGCGATCTGTTCGACAAGCTGCCGCAGTTTAAGCAGGTGTTGAACATGCCCACCAAACGCCTGCGCGGCGCGCCGTGCCAGCAAAAAGTGCTGGAGGGCGAGGCGGTCGACCTGACGAAAATCCCGATTATGCAGTGCTGGCCTGAAGATGCTGCGCCGCTCATCACCTGGGGCCTGACCGTGACGCGCGGTCCGCACAAAGAGCGTCAGAACCTCGGCATCTATCGCCAGCAGCGGATCGGTAAAAATAAACTTATCATGCGCTGGCTGTCGCATCGCGGCGGCGCGCTGGATTTCCAGGAGTGGTGCGCGGCGCATCCCGGTGAGCGTTTCCCCGTCTCCGTGGCGCTGGGCGCTGACCCGGCAACGATTCTGGGCGCGGTCACGCCGGTTCCTGATACCCTTTCCGAATATGCCTTTGCCGGGCTGCTGCGCGGCACGAAAACCGAAGTGGTAAAATGCATTTCTAACGATCTAGAAGTGCCTGCCAGCGCTGAAATCGTCCTTGAAGGCTATATCGAACAGGGCGAGCTGGCCCCGGAAGGGCCTTACGGCGACCACACGGGCTATTACAATGAAGTGGATAATTTCCCGGTGTTTACCGTTACGCATATTACCCAGCGTGAAGATGCGATTTACCATTCGACCTATACGGGTCGCCCACCGGATGAACCGGCCGTACTGGGCGTGGCGCTGAACGAGGTGTTCGTTCCGATTCTGCAAAAGCAGTTCCCGGAAATTGTTGATTTTTATCTGCCGCCGGAAGGATGTTCCTATCGCCTGGCGGTGGTGACGATGAAGAAGCAGTACGCGGGCCACGCGAAACGCGTCATGATGGGCGTTTGGTCTTTCCTGCGCCAGTTTATGTATACCAAATTTGTTATTGTCTGCGATGATGACGTCAACGCCCGCGACTGGAACGATGTCATTTGGGCTATCACCACGCGCATGGATCCGGCGCGTGATACGGTGTTAGTCGAAAATACGCCGATAGATTATCTGGACTTTGCCTCGCCGGTTTCCGGGCTTGGCTCAAAAATGGGACTGGATGCCACGAACAAATGGCCAGGCGAAACCGAACGTGAATGGGGCCGCCCGATCAAAAAAGATCCTGCCGTGACCGCGCGAATTGACGCGATCTGGAACGAGTTGGCCATAATGAGTAACGGTAAGCCAGAGACTGACCGTTAAGCCCTATAGACTTCCCGACAGAGAGAGCGAATGACAACCTTAAGCTGTAAAGTGACCTCGGTAGATGCTATCACCGACACCGTATATCGCGTCCGTTTAGTGCCAGAAGCGGCGTTCTCTTTCCGCGCTGGCCAGTACTTGATGGTGGTGATGGACGAGCGTGATAAGCGTCCTTTCTCTATGGCCTCTACGCCAGCAGAGCAGGAATTTATTGAGCTTCATATTGGGGCGTCTGAGCTTAATCTTTATGCGATGGCCGTGATGGATCGCATTCTGAAAGATCGTGAAATCGTGGTTGATATTCCTCACGGTGAAGCCTGGCTGCGCGATGACGAAGACCGCCCGCTGATCCTGATTGCTGGCGGCACGGGCTTCTCTTACGTGCGCTCAATTCTGCTTACGGCGCTGGCGCGCAATCCGAATCGGGACATCACCATCTACTGGGGCGGTCGTGAGGAAAAACACCTCTATGACCTGTCCGAGCTGGAAGCGCTGAGCGTGACGCATTCGAACCTGCGCATCGAGCCGGTGGTTGAACAGCCGGAAGAGGGCTGGCGCGGCCGCAGCGGCACGGTGCTGACGGCGGTCCTGCAGGATCACGGCACGCTGGCGGGACACGATATCTATATTGCCGGACGTTTTGAGATGGCGAAAATTGCCCGCGACCTGTTCTGCAACGAGCGCGGCGCGCGTGAAGATCGCCTGTTCGGCGATGCGTTTGCGTTTATCTAAATAAAAAACCCGCCCCTGACAGGCGGGAAGAACGGCAACTAAACTGTCTCTCTTCGCCAATGACGCCATAACCGCGTTGGCTGCACTCGCTCACCCGAATCACTTACTTGAGTAAGATCATCGGGATTCGCTCGCTTGCCGCCTTGTTCTGACGTCATTGGCTTTGAGATACTTTTACTGATTTACACCCTTTCAAACACCGTTGCGATCCCCTGACCCAGACCGATACACATCGTTGCCAGGCCAAACTGGGCGTCTTTGCGCTCCATCAGATTAATCAGCGTCGTGCTGATACGTGCCCCGGAGCAGCCCAGCGGGTGGCCGAGCGCAATCGCGCCGCCGTTGAGGTTAATCTTCTCATCGATCTGTTCCATCAGCCCCAGATCTTTAATGCACGGCAGGATCTGCGCGGCGAAGGCTTCGTTCATCTCAAACAGGTCGATATCGCCGGCGGTTAATCCCGCTTTTTTCAGCGCCAGCTTCGACGCCGGGACCGGGCCGTAACCCATAATGGACGGATCGCAGCCGACAACCGCCATCGAGCGAATGCGGGCGCGCGGCGTGAGGCCCAGCTCGCGGGCGCGGCTTTCGCTCATCAGCAGCATCGCCGCGGCGCCGTCGGACAGCGCCGAGGATGTCCCCGCCGTAACGGTGCCGGTCACCGGGTCAAACGCCGGGCGCAGCGTGGAAAGCGCTTCAACGGTGGTTTCGGGGCGGATCACCTCGTCGTAGCTAAACTGCTTCAGCACGCCGTCAGCATCGTGACCGCCGGTGGGGACGATCTCGTTCTTAAACGCGCCGGACTGCGTTGCTGCCCAGGCGCGAGCGTGAGATCGCGCGCCGAAAGCATCCTGCATTTCGCGGCTAATACCGTGAATGCGTGCGAGCATTTCGGCGGTCAGCCCCATCATGCCGGCAGCCTTTGCGACGTTACGGCTCAGGCCCGGATGGAAATCCACGCCGTGGCTCATCGGCACGTGGCCCATATGCTCTACGCCGCCAATCATGCAGACCTGCGCATCGCCGGTCATGATCATCCTCGCCGCATCGTGCAATGACTGCATTGACGAGCCGCACAGGCGGTTAACGGTAACGGCCGGAACGGAGTGGGGTACCTCCGCCAGCAGCGCGGCGTTACGGGCAATATTGAAGCCTTGTTCCAGGGTCTGCTGTACGCAGCCCCAGGAAATATCATCGATCGCGGCGGCGTCAAGCGCCGGGTTGCGCGCCAGCAGGCTGCGCATCAGGTGTGCGGACAGATCTTCGGCGCGCACGTTGCGAAATGCGCCGCCCTTTGAACGGCCCATCGGGGTGCGAATCGCATCAACAATGACTACGTGTTCCATTGTGACTCCTTAAGCCGTTTTCAGCTCGCCAACCGGACGGGCTGGCTCAACCGCTGGATAATAGGGTTCGTTATGGCGCGCTTTATTGCGCAGGCCTTCCGGCACGTCGTAAAGCGGACCAAGGTGCTGATACTGCTGGGCCATGTCGAGATAGCGCGCGCTGCCGAGCGTATCCAGCCAGCGGAACGCGCCGCCGTGGAACGGAGGGAAACCGAGGCCATAGACCAGCGCCATATCCGCTTCTGCCGGGCTGGCGATAATGCCTTCTTCCAGACAACGCACCACCTCGTTGATCATCGGGATCATCATGCGGGCAATAATTTCGTCATCGGAGAAGTCGCGTTTCGGCTGGCTTACCTCTGCCAGCAGGCTATCCACAGCCGGGTCTTCTTCTTTCTTCGGTTTGCCTTTGCTGTCTTCTTTATAGCGCCAGAAGCCGAGGCCGTTTTTCTGGCCAAAGCGGTTAGCGTCGAACAGCGCGTCGATCGCGTCGCGGTAATCTTTCTGCATGCGCTGCGGGAAGCCCGCCGCCATCACCGCCTGCGCGTGGTGCGCGGTATCGATGCCGACCACGTCCAGCAGATAGGCCGGGCCCATCGGCCAGCCGAACTGTTTCTCCATCACTTTATCAACCTTGCGGAAGTCCGCGCCGTCGCGCAGCAGCTGGCTGAAGCCGGCAAAGTACGGGAACAGCACGCGGTTAACGAAGAATCCAGGGCAATCATTTACTACGATTGGCGTTTTGCCCATCTTGCTGGCCCAGGCCACCACTTTAGCAATGGTCTCGTCGGAGGTTTTCTCCCCGCGAATCACCTCAACCAGCGGCATGCGGTGCACCGGGTTAAAGAAGTGCATGCCGCAGAAGTTTTCCGGGCGCTTCAGCACGCCTGCCAGCTCGCTGATAGGAATTGTTGATGTGTTAGAGGCCAAAACGGTTCCCGGGCGAACCTTATCTTCCGTCTCGACCAGCACGGCTTTTTTAACTTTCGGATTTTCAACGACCGCTTCGACGACCACGTCAACGCGGTCAAAACCGCTATATTCCAGCGTTGGCTGGATGGTAGAGATCACGCCAGCGAGCTTGAGTCCGTCAATCTTGCCGCGCTCAAGCTGTTTATTCAGCAGCTTGGCCGCTTCGGTCATGCCGAGCGTCAGCGATTTTTCGCTGATGTCCTTCATCACCACCGGGACGCCTTTCCAGGCGGACTGGTAGGCAATGCCGCCGCCCATGATGCCCGCGCCGAGCACCGCCGCGTGTTTTGGCGTTTCAACGCTTTTGGTCAGCTGTTTGGCTTTCCCTTTTACGAACTGATCGTTAAGGAAGATACCAACCAGCGCGCGCGCTTCATTGGTGTGCGCCAGCGGAACAAAGCTCTGGTTTTCTAATTTCAACGCGTCATCGCGCCCCATGCGGGCCGCGGCTTCAATGGTCTTAACGGCGGTAATGGGCGCCGGGTAGTGTTTACCCGCCGTCTGCATCACCATGCCTTTGGCGATGGTGAAGCTCATGGTGGCTTCAATTTTGCTGAGCTTGAGCGGTTCAAGCTTCGGCTGGCGTTTGGCTTTCCAGTCGAGGTCGCCATCGATCGCCTGGCGCAGTATGGCGAGGGAACCTTCGACCAGTTTTTCTGGCTTAACGACGCCGTCGACGAGGCCAATCTTCAGCGCCTGTTCTGCGCCCACGTCTTTACCTGCGGCAATGATTTCGAGGGCGCTATCGGCACCCAGCATGCGCGGCATACGCACGGAACCGCCAAAGCCCGGCATAATGCCCAGCTTGGTTTCCGGCAGGCCGATGCGCAGGTCGGGGGTAGCCAGGCGGTAATCCGTTGCCAGGACGCATTCGCAGCCGCCGCCCAGCGCGTAGCCGTTAACCGCGGAGAGGGTCGGAACCGGCAGATCTTCCAGACGATTAAAGACGCTGTTGGCAAAGTGCAGCCACTGGCTGAGCTGTTCTTCAGGCACCTGAAACAGCGAAAGAAATTCGGTGATGTCGGCACCGACGATAAAGGCCGCTTTGTTTGAGCGCAGCAGCAGCCCTTTTAAATCAGATTGCTTTTCAAGCACGTCCAGAGCATGGCCAAGGCTGGCCACCGTCGCGGTATCAAGCTTGTTCACTGAGCCGGGCGCATCGAACACGAGTTCGGCGATGCCATCTTCCAGCCAGTCTACGTACAGGGTGTCGCCTTTGTAGAGCATGTCAGTCTCCTGAATCCAGCAAGGGGATCTGGTCATACCAGATGAGACCGAGTGTGGAATTTATGTTAAAGAAATGCAAATTAGTCATTAAGAAAATGCTGCGCCGATCACGGTTGGTGGAGATCACGCAGTCGGAGCGAGGTGTGCTAAGATGCGAGGACTTGAGGTCATAAAATCGAAAGGAAGAATGATGGACTCACTGGCTTCGCTCTATAAAAATCATATCGTTACCCTACAGGAACGTACCCGCGACGTGTTGGCCCGTTTTAAGCTGGATGCGCTATTAATTCACTCCGGCGAGCTAATGAACACGTTTCTGGACGACCATGCCTACCCGTTTAAGGTGAACCCCCAGTTCAAAGCCTGGGTGCCGGTGACGCAGGTCCCTAACTGCTGGCTGCTGGTGGACGGCGTCAACAAGCCGAAGCTGTGGTTCTACCTGCCGGTGGATTACTGGCATAACGTGGAGCCTCTGCCGACCTCTTTCTGGACGGAAGAAATTGACGTTATTGCGCTGCCAAAAGCGGATGGCATTGGCGGCCAGCTGCCTGCTGCGCGCGGCAACATCGCTTATATTGGCCCGGTCGCCGAACGTGCGCTGGGGCTGGATATTCCTGCCGATAAGCTCAACCCGAAAGGCGTGCTGGACTACCTGCACTACTATCGCGCGTACAAAACCGATTACGAGCTGTACTGCATGCGTGAAGCGCAAAAAACGGCCGTGATTGGCCATCGCGCGGCGCACGAAGCGTTCCAGTCCGGGATGAGCGAGTTCGATATCAACCAGGCCTATCTGACCGCAACCGGACACCGCGACACCGATGTGCCCTACAGCAACATCGTCGCGCTGAACGAGCATGCTTCCGTTCTGCACTACACCAAACTCGACCACCACGTGCCGTCCGAAATGCGCAGCTTCCTGCTGGACGCGGGGGCAGAGTACAACGGCTATGCGGCGGATCTCACCCGCACCTGGGCGGCAAATGCGGATACCGATTTTGCCCACCTGATTAAAGACGTGAACGACGAACAGCTGGCGCTTATCGGCACCATGAAAGCCGGAACCAGCTACGTGGATTATCACATCCAGTTCCATCAGCGCATCGCCAAGCTGCTGCGTAAGCATCAGATTGTGAAGGACATGAGCGAAGAGGCGATGGTCGAGAACAATCTGACCGGGCCATTTATGCCGCACGGCATTGGTCACCCGCTGGGCCTGCAGGTTCACGACGTCGCGGGCTTTATGCAGGATGATACCGGGACGCACCTCGCGGCCCCGTCTAAATATCCTTACCTGCGCTGCACCCGCGTGCTTGCGCCGCGCATGGTGTTGACCATCGAGCCGGGCATCTACTTCATCGAATCTCTTCTGGCTCCGTGGCGCGAAGGCGAGTTCAGCAAGCACTTCAACTGGGACAAAATTGAAGCGCTGAAGCCGTTCGGCGGCATTCGTATCGAAGATAACGTGGTTATCCACGAAAACGGCGTTGAGAACATGACGCGAGATCTGAAGCTGGCCTGATGGAAAGCTGGCTGATACCGGCTGAACCGGTCACCTTCGTCGAGGAAATAAAGAAAAGCCGCTTTATCACGCTGTTGGCGCATACAGACGGCGTTGAGCAAGCAAAAGCGTTTGTCGAATCGGTTCGCGCGCAGCATCCTGACGCGCGCCACCACTGCGTGGCGTGGGTCGCCGGGCCGCCGAATGACTCGCAGCAGCTGGGTTTTTCCGATGATGGTGAACCGGCGGGCACGGCCGGTAAACCCATGCTCTCCCAGCTAATGGGCAGCGGCGTGGGTGAAATTACCGCCGTGGTGGTTCGCTACTACGGCGGTATTTTGTTAGGGACCGGCGGGCTGGTCAAAGCCTACGGTGGAGGTGTCCAGCAGGCGCTCAATCTGCTTAATACCGTCCGCAAAACGCCGCTGACCGAATATACTTTGTTGTGCGATTACGCTCAGCTATCGGGTATTGAATCGTTGCTTAAACAGTTCAACGGCGTGATTGCGCACAGTGAATATCAGGCGATGGTGCAATTACGCGTGGCGCTTCCTCAGGCTGAGCTGGCTGCTTTTTCAGCAAAACTGGCGGATTTTAGTCGCGGTTCGTTGCAATTGCTGCCGATTGAAGAATAATCCCCACCTTACTTTTTGAATACCAAAGGAAGCGGCAGAGATGCATTTTCGTGCCATAACCCGAATCGTTGGACTGCTGGTCATACTCTTTTCCGGGACGATGATTGTCCCTGGGCTGGTGGCGCTTATCTACCGGGACGGTGCGGGGCGTGCGTTTACCCAGACGTTTTTTGTCGCGCTGGCCATCGGTTCGCTGCTGTGGTGGCCCAACCGCCGCGAAAAGGGAGAGCTCAAATCCCGCGAGGGTTTTTTGATTGTGGTGCTGTTCTGGACGGTGCTGGGAAGCGTGGGTGCGCTGCCCTTTATCTTTGCCGAGCAGCCGAACCTGACGATTACCGACGCTTTCTTTGAATCTTTCTCCGGGTTAACGACCACGGGCGCGACGACGCTGGTGGGGCTGGATTCACTCCCGCACGCCATTCTCTTTTATCGCCAGATGCTGCAGTGGTTCGGCGGGATGGGGATCATCGTCCTGGCCGTGGCCATCCTGCCCATTCTGGGCGTAGGCGGCATGCAGCTTTATCGCGCGGAAATGCCCGGCCCGCTGAAGGATAACAAAATGCGCCCGCGCATCGCGGAGACGGCAAAAACGCTGTGGCTCATCTACGTATTGCTGACGGTCGCCTGCGCGCTGGCGCTGTGGTTTGCCGGGATGCCCGCGTTTGACGCCATCGGGCACAGCTTTGCGACCATTGCCATCGGCGGGTTTTCTACTCACGATGCCAGCGTCGGCTACTTTGATAGCCCGACGATAAACACCATTATTGCTATTTTCCTGCTGATCTCCGGCTGTAACTACGGCCTGCACTTCTCCCTGCTGAGCGGGCGCAGCCTGAAGGTTTACTGGCGCGATCCAGAATTTCGCATGTTTATTGGCGTCCAGCTGACGCTGGTGATCATCTGTACTCTGGTGCTGTGGTTCCATGACGTCTACAGCTCTGCGGTCACCACGCTAAACCAGGCGTTCTTCCAGGTGGTGTCAATGGCCACTACCGCAGGCTTCACCACGGACAGCATCGCGCGCTGGCCGCTGTTCCTCCCGGTTCTGCTTCTCTGCTCTGCGTTTATTGGCGGCTGTGCGGGGTCGACGGGCGGTGGTCTGAAGGTGATTCGCATATTGCTGCTGTTTAAGCAGGGGAATCGCGAGCTCAAGCGTCTGGTTCATCCGAACGCGGTTTACAGCATCAAGCTTGGGAACCGCGCGCTGCCGGAACGTATTCTGGAAGCGGTATGGGGATTCTTCTCGGCGTATGCGCTGGTGTTTATCGTCAGCATGCTGGCCATTATCGCAACCGGCGTGGATGATTTCTCGGCGTTTGCCTCTGTGGTAGCGACGCTGAATAACTTAGGCCCCGGGCTGGGCGTAGTAGCGGATAACTTTGCCAGCATGAACCCGGTCGCGAAGTGGATCTTAATCGCCAATATGCTGTTTGGGCGCCTTGAGGTCTTTACGCTGCTGGTGCTGTTTACCCCAACATTCTGGCGCGAGTAAGGAGACGTCGGTGAAAACACTTATTCTTTTCTCTACCCGAGACGGGCAAACGCGTGAAATTGCCTCCTATATTGCTTCTGAATTAAAGGAGCTCGGCGTTTATGCTGACGTGGTGAACCTGAACCGCACTGAAGACATCGCCTGGCAGGAGTATGACCGCGTCGTTATTGGCGCATCTATTCGCTATGGGCATTTCCATCCAGCGCTGGATCGTTTTGTGAAAAAGCACATGACGGTGCTGAATGCGCTACCCGGCGCGTTCTTTTCGGTAAACCTGGTGGCGCGGAAAGCGGAGAAGCGTACTCCGCAGACCAATAGCTACACGCGCAAGTTTTTACTGAACTCGCCATGGCAGCCGGATCTGTCCGCGGTGTTTGCAGGCGCGCTCCGTTATCCACGCTATCGCTGGTATGACCGCTTTATGATCCGTCTGATTATGAAGATGACGGGAGGTGAAACGGATACGCGCAAAGAGGTGGTTTATACCGACTGGGCGCAGGTCGCGAGTTTTGCCCGTGAAATCGCGCATTTAACCATCGATTCGCGGGTTAAATAAACGCGATGTTTGAAAAGTAAGCGAATGAAAAGTTTTTTGTATTTTATGCTTGTCACTTCAGAATAACTCCCTATAATGCGCCTCCACTGACACGGAACAACGGCTTACAGGCCGCCGGGTTAGCGGAGAAAAGCGAAAATAAGCGCTTGACTCTGAATGAGGAAAACGTATTATACGGGACCTCGCAACGGTGAGCGAAAGCCGCGTTGCACTGCTCTTTAACAATTTATCAGACAATCTGTGTGGGCACTCAAAGTGACATGGATTCTTAACGTCCTCGGACGAAAAATGAATACCAAGTCTCTGAGTGAACACGTAATTCATTACGAAGTTTAATTCACGAGCATCAAACTTAAATTGAAGAGTTTGATCATGGCTCAGATTGAACGCTGGCGGCAGGCCTAACACATGCAAGTCGAGCGGCAGCGGGAAGTAGCTTGCTACTTTGCCGGCGAGCGGCGGACGGGTGAGTAATGTCTGGGAAACTGCCCGATGGAGGGGGATAACTACTGGAAACGGTAGCTAATACCGCATAACGTCGCAAGACCAAAGAGGGGGACCTTCGGGCCTCTTGCCATCGGATGTGCCCAGATGGGATTAGCTAGTAGGTGGGGTAACGGCTCACCTAGGCGACGATCCCTAGCTGGTCTGAGAGGATGACCAGCCACACTGGAACTGAGACACGGTCCAGACTCCTACGGGAGGCAGCAGTGGGGAATATTGCACAATGGGCGCAAGCCTGATGCAGCCATGCCGCGTGTATGAAGAAGGCCTTCGGGTTGTAAAGTACTTTCAGCGGGGAGGAAGGCGATAAGGTTAATAACCTTGTCGATTGACGTTACCCGCAGAAGAAGCACCGGCTAACTCCGTGCCAGCAGCCGCGGTAATACGGAGGGTGCAAGCGTTAATCGGAATTACTGGGCGTAAAGCGCACGCAGGCGGTCTGTCAAGTCGGATGTGAAATCCCCGGGCTCAACCTGGGAACTGCATTCGAAACTGGCAGGCTTGAGTCTCGTAGAGGGGGGTAGAATTCCAGGTGTAGCGGTGAAATGCGTAGAGATCTGGAGGAATACCGGTGGCGAAGGCGGCCCCCTGGACGAAGACTGACGCTCAGGTGCGAAAGCGTGGGGAGCAAACAGGATTAGATACCCTGGTAGTCCACGCCGTAAACGATGTCTATTTGGAGGTTGTGCCCTTGAGGCGTGGCTTCCGGAGCTAACGCGTTAAATAGACCGCCTGGGGAGTACGGCCGCAAGGTTAAAACTCAAATGAATTGACGGGGGCCCGCACAAGCGGTGGAGCATGTGGTTTAATTCGATGCAACGCGAAGAACCTTACCTACTCTTGACATCCAGAGAACTTAGCAGAGATGCTTTGGTGCCTTCGGGAACTCTGAGACAGGTGCTGCATGGCTGTCGTCAGCTCGTGTTGTGAAATGTTGGGTTAAGTCCCGCAACGAGCGCAACCCTTATCCTTTGTTGCCAGCGGTTAGGCCGGGAACTCAAAGGAGACTGCCAGTGATAAACTGGAGGAAGGTGGGGATGACGTCAAGTCATCATGGCCCTTACGAGTAGGGCTACACACGTGCTACAATGGCGTATACAAAGAGAAGCGACCTCGCGAGAGCAAGCGGACCTCATAAAGTACGTCGTAGTCCGGATTGGAGTCTGCAACTCGACTCCATGAAGTCGGAATCGCTAGTAATCGTGGATCAGAATGCTACGGTGAATACGTTCCCGGGCCTTGTACACACCGCCCGTCACACCATGGGAGTGGGTTGCAAAAGAAGTAGGTAGCTTAACCTTCGGGAGGGCGCTTACCACTTTGTGATTCATGACTGGGGTGAAGTCGTAACAAGGTAACCGTAGGGGAACCTGCGGTTGGATCACCTCCTTACCTTAAAGAACCTGCCTTTGCAGTGTCCACACAGATTGTCTGATGAAAAAACAGCAGTAAAAATCTCTGCAGGCTTGTAGCTCAGGTGGTTAGAGCGCACCCCTGATAAGGGTGAGGTCGGTGGTTCAAGTCCACTCAGGCCTACCAAACTCCTTTTAAAGGATGAGCGGTACAGAGATTGCAAACGATGGGGCTATAGCTCAGCTGGGAGAGCGCCTGCTTTGCACGCAGGAGGTCTGCGGTTCGATCCCGCATAGCTCCACCATCTTTACTGCACAAACAAGAAAACTTCAGAGTGAACCTGAAAAGGTGCACTGCGAAGTTTTGCTCTTTAAAAATCTGGATCAAGCTGAAAATTGAAACGACACACATGTTATGTGTGTTCGAGTCTCTCAAATTTTCGCAATCACGATGATGAATCGAAAGAAACATCTTCGGGTTGTGAGGTTAAGCGACTAAGCGTACACGGTGGATGCCCTGGCAGTCAGAGGCGATGAAGGACGTGCTAATCTGCGAAAAGCGCCGGCGAGGTGATATGAACCCTTGACCCGGCGATGTCCGAATGGGGAAACCCAGTGTGATTCGTCACACTATCGTTAACTGAATACATAGGTTAACGAGGCGAACCGGGGGAACTGAAACATCTAAGTACCCCGAGGAAAAGAAATCAACCGAGATTCCCCCAGTAGCGGCGAGCGAACGGGGAGCAGCCCAGAGTCTGAATCAGCTTGTGTGTTAGTGGAAGCGTCTGGAAAGTCGCACGGTACAGGGTGACAGTCCCGTACACGAAAGCACACAGGCTGTGAACTCGAAGAGTAGGGCGGGACACGTGGTATCCTGTCTGAATATGGGGGGACCATCCTCCAAGGCTAAATACTCCTGACTGACCGATAGTGAACCAGTACCGTGAGGGAAAGGCGAAAAGAACCCCGGCGAGGGGAGTGAAAAAGAACCTGAAACCGTGTACGTACAAGCAGTGGGAGCACCTTCGTGGTGTGACTGCGTACCTTTTGTATAATGGGTCAGCGACTTATATTCTGTAGCAAGGTTAACCGTATAGGGGAGCCGAAGGGAAACCGAGTCTTAACTGGGCGTTAAGTTGCAGGGTATAGACCCGAAACCCGGTGATCTAGCCATGGGCAGGTTGAAGGTTGGGTAACACTAACTGGAGGACCGAACCGACTAATGTTGAAAAATTAGCGGATGACCTGTGGCTGGGGGTGAAAGGCCAATCAAACCGGGAGATAGCTGGTTCTCCCCGAAAGCTATTTAGGTAGCGCCTCGTGAACTCATCTTCGGGGGTAGAGCACTGTTTCGGCTAGGGGGCCATCCCGGCTTACCAACCCGATGCAAACTACGAATACCGAAGAATGTTATCACGGGAGACACACGGCGGGTGCTAACGTCCGTCGTGAAGAGGGAAACAACCCAGACCGCCAGCTAAGGTCCCAAAGTCATGGTTAAGTGGGAAACGATGTGGGAAGGCACAGACAGCCAGGATGTTGGCTTAGAAGCAGCCATCATTTAAAGAAAGCGTAATAGCTCACTGGTCGAGTCGGCCTGCGCGGAAGATGTAACGGGGCTAAACCATGCACCGAAGCTGCGGCAGCGACACTCAGGTGTTGTTGGGTAGGGGAGCGTTCTGTAAGCCGTTGAAGGTGGCCTGTGAGGGTTGCTGGAGGTATCAGAAGTGCGAATGCTGACATAAGTAACGATAAAGCGGGTGAAAAGCCCGCTCGCCGGAAGACCAAGGGTTCCTGTCCAACGTTAATCGGGGCAGGGTGAGTCGACCCCTAAGGCGAGGCCGAAAGGCGTAGTCGATGGGAAACAGGTTAATATTCCTGTACTTGGTGTTACTGCGAAGGGGGGACGGAGAAGGCTATGTCAGCCGGGCGACGGTTGTCCCGGTTTAAGCATGTAGGCGGAGGTTCCAGGTAAATCCGGTACCTTATTAACGCTGAGGTGTGACGACGAGGCACTACGGTGCTGAAGTGATAAATGCCCTGCTTCCAGGAAAAGCCTCTAAGCATCAGGTAACACGAAATCGTACCCCAAACCGACACAGGTGGTCAGGTAGAGAATACCAAGGCGCTTGAGAGAACTCGGGTGAAGGAACTAGGCAAAATGGTGCCGTAACTTCGGGAGAAGGCACGCTGATATGTAGGTGAAGCCCCTGCGGGTGGAGCTGAAATCAGTCGAAGATACCAGCTGGCTGCAACTGTTTATTAAAAACACAGCACTGTGCAAACACGAAAGTGGACGTATACGGTGTGACGCCTGCCCGGTGCCGGAAGGTTAATTGATGGGGTTAGCGGCAACGCGAAGCTCTTGATCGAAGCCCCGGTAAACGGCGGCCGTAACTATAACGGTCCTAAGGTAGCGAAATTCCTTGTCGGGTAAGTTCCGACCTGCACGAATGGCGTAATGATGGCCAGGCTGTCTCCACCCGAGACTCAGTGAAATTGAACTCGCTGTGAAGATGCAGTGTACCCGCGGCAAGACGGAAAGACCCCGTGAACCTTTACTATAGCTTGACACTGAACACTGGTCCTTGATGTGTAGGATAGGTGGGAGGCTTTGAAGCGTGGACGCCAGTCTGCGTGGAGCCAACCTTGAAATACCACCCTTTAATGGCTGGTGTTCTAACGTAGACCCGTGATCCGGGTTGCGGACAGTGTCTGGTGGGTAGTTTGACTGGGGCGGTCTCCTCCCAAAGAGTAACGGAGGAGCACGAAGGTTAGCTAATCCTGGTCGGACATCAGGAGGTTAGTGCAATGGCATAAGCTAGCTTGACTGCGAGAGTGACGGCTCGAGCAGGTGCGAAAGCAGGTCATAGTGATCCGGTGGTTCTGAATGGAAGGGCCATCGCTCAACGGATAAAAGGTACTCCGGGGATAACAGGCTGATACCGCCCAAGAGTTCATATCGACGGCGGTGTTTGGCACCTCGATGTCGGCTCATCACATCCTGGGGCTGAAGTAGGTCCCAAGGGTATGGCTGTTCGCCATTTAAAGTGGTACGCGAGCTGGGTTTAGAACGTCGTGAGACAGTTCGGTCCCTATCTGCCGTGGGCGCTGGAGAATTGAGGGGGGCTGCTCCTAGTACGAGAGGACCGGAGTGGACGCATCACTGGTGTTCGGGTTGTCATGCCAATGGCACTGCCCGGTAGCTAAATGCGGAAGAGATAAGTGCTGAAAGCATCTAAGCACGAAACTTGCCCCGAGATGAGTTCTCCCTGACCCTTTAAGGGTCCTGAAGGAACGTTGAAGACGACGACGTTGATAGGTCGGGTGTGTAAGCGCAGCGATGCGTTGAGCTAACCGATACTAATGAACCGTGAGGCTTAACCTTACAACGCCGAAGGTGTTTTGGCGAAGAGACGAACAATCAAAATTCAGCCTGATACAGATGAACAGAATTTGCCTGGCGGCTTTAGCGCGGTGGTCCCACCTGACCCCATGCCGAACTCAGAAGTGAAACGCCGTAGCGCCGATGGTAGTGTGGGGTCTCCCCATGTGAGAGTAGGGAACTGCCAGGCATCAATTAAGAAGAACCCCGTACCGAAAGGTGCGGGGTTTTTTGCTTTTGTATTTCGCCCTCTCCCTGAAACTTTCTCACCTTCAACTTGCAGACTCGACATTCCGATCGTTTAGAAGTATCGTTAGCTGTCTGGATGTCTAAACGTTTATACGTATGTTGTGAGGAAAGAGAGTTATGCCGATTCGGGTACAGGACGAGCTGCCAGCCGTCAATTTCTTACGTGAGGAAAACGTCTTTGTGATGACGGCTTCGCGTGCGACAGGTCAGGAAATTCGCCCGCTGAAGGTGCTCATCCTCAATCTTATGCCCAAAAAGATCGAAACTGAGAATCAGTTCCTGCGCCTGCTCTCGAACTCTCCGCTTCAGGTTGATATCCAGCTGCTGCGAATCGATGCCCGCGAGTCACGTAACACGCCGTCAGAGCATCTCAACACTTTCTACTGCAACTTCGATGACATTCGCGGTGAAAACTTCGATGGCCTGATCGTCACCGGCGCGCCGCTGGGCCTGGTGGAGTTTAACGACGTTGCCTACTGGCCGCAGATCAAACAGGTACTGGAGTGGGCCAAAGATCACGTGACGTCCACGCTGTTTGTTTGTTGGGCGGTACAGGCCGCGCTAAACATCCTCTATGGCATCCCTAAGCAAACGCGTACCGAAAAGCTCTCCGGCGTTTATGAACACCACATCCTTCAACCGCACGCATTACTGACCCGTGGTTTTGATGATTCTTTCCTCGCGCCGCACTCCCGCTACGCAGATTTCCCGGCCCAGCTGATTCGTGATTACACTGACCTGGAGATCCTGGCCGAAACGGAAGACGGTGATGCATACCTGTTCGCCAGCAAAGATAAACGTATTGCCTTCGTCACCGGCCACCCGGAATACGATCCCGATACGCTGGCGACAGAATTTTTCCGTGACGTTGAAGCCGGCCTTAATCCGGACGTGCCGTACAACTATTTCCCGAAAAACGATCCGCAAAACACGCCGCGCGCATCCTGGCGCAGCCATGGAAACCTGCTGTTTACCAACTGGCTTAACTATTACGTCTATCAAATCACGCCATACGATCTGCGGAACATGAATCCTACGCTGGAGTAATCTTCTGCAAAAATCGATCCTAAAGCGTTTCAGCTAATCAGTTCAGGCACCTTCGGGTGCCTTTTTTATTTCCGAAATTCAGCTCAACGCTGAGAAAAACTTTAATCAACTATTAATCAATAAGTTACAGGTGATTGTTAATTAAAATGGAAATAGTTTTTGATTTTAGAAAAAATAAAGATAGGCTTAATTCTGCTGAGCGAAAACTACACAACGATCTTCGCTCGTAATGGGGAGTGGATTGGGATCTTTGATGAGGAGCAGAATGATGACTCAACAGGCAACGACGGCGGACGAACTTACGTTTAACCAGCCTCACGGCGAGCAGGAACAGCAGATTTTAACGACGGAGGCCGTCGAATTTCTGTCTGAGCTGGTTACCCGCTTTACGCCGAAGCGTAACAAGCTGCTGGCTGCACGCATTCAGCAGCAGGAAGCCATTGACAACGGTAATCTTCCAGACTTTATTTCGGAAACTGCTTCCATTCGTAGCGGCGAGTGGAAAATTCGCGGTATTCCGGAGGATTTGCAGGATCGTCGCGTTGAGATCACCGGCCCGGTTGAGCGCAAGATGGTGATTAACGCCATGAATGCCAACGTTAAAGTGTTTATGGCAGATTTTGAAGACTCCCTGGCTCCAGACTGGCGCAAAGTGATCGACGGGCAGGTTAACCTTCGCGATGCCGTTAACGGCACGATCAGCCATACCAACGAAGCTGGGAAAATTTATCAGCTCAAGCCCAATCCTGCGGTTCTGGTCTGTCGCGTGCGCGGTCTGCACCTGCCTGAAAAGCACGTCACCTGGCGCGGCGAGGCAATTCCGGGCAGCCTGTTCGACTTCGGGCTGTACTTCTTCCACAACCATAAAAACCTGCTGGCAAAAGGCAGCGGTCCCTATTTTTATCTGCCAAAAACCCAGTCATGGCAGGAAGCCGCGTGGTGGAGCGAAGTCTTCAGCTACGCGGAGGATCGGTTTAGCCTGCCGCGCGGCACCATCAAGGCCACGCTGCTGATTGAAACGCTGCCGGCGGTGTTCCAGATGGATGAAATCCTGCACGCGCTGCGCGACCACATCGTTGGCCTGAACTGCGGTCGCTGGGACTACATCTTCAGCTACATCAAAACGCTAAAAAATCACGCCGATCGTGTGCTTCCGGATCGCCAGGTCGTCACCATGGATAAGCCTTTCCTGAGCGCCTATTCACGCCTGCTGATTAAGACCTGCCACAGGCGCGGTGCCTTTGCGATGGGCGGCATGGCGGCTTTCATCCCGAGCAAAGATGCCGAGCGCAATAATCAGGTTCTGAGCAAGGTGAAGGCGGATAAAGAGCTGGAAGCCCGCAACGGTCATGACGGCACATGGATTGCGCATCCGGGCCTGGCAGATACGGCAATGGACGTGTTCAACCGCGCGCTGGGTGACCGTAAAAATCAGCTTTCTGTCTTACGCGAGGAAGATGCGCCAATAAGCGCCGAACAGCTGCTGGCGCCGTGCGAGGGCGAACGCACCGAAGAGGGCATGCGCGCCAATATCCGCGTTGCCGTGCAGTACATCGAGGCATGGGTTTCCGGCAACGGCTGCGTGCCGATCTACGGCCTGATGGAGGATGCCGCCACGGCAGAAATCTCTCGTACCTCTATCTGGCAGTGGATACACCACCAGAAAACGCTCAGCAACGGCAAGCCCGTCACTAAACCCCTGTTCCGCCAGATGCTGGCCGAAGAGATGCGGGTGATTCAGGACGAGCTGGGCGAGCACCGCTACAGCAGCGGCCGCTTTGACGATGCCGCACGCCTGATGGAGCAAATCACCACTTCAGATGACTTAATCGACTTCCTGACCCTGCCGGGCTATCGCTTCCTGGCGTAATTCACCACATAACAATATGGAGCATCTGCACATGAAAACCCGTACCCAACAAATCGAAGAATTACAGAAAGAGTGGACTCAGCCGCGCTGGGAGGGCATTCGCCGCCCGTACAGCGCGGAAGAAGTGGTGAAATTACGCGGCTCGGTCAATCCGGAATGCACGTTGGCGCAGAACGGCGCGGCAAAAATGTGGCGTCTTCTGCACGGCGGCTCTAAAAAAGGCTACATCAACAGCCTGGGCGCGCTGACAGGCGGGCAGGCATTGCAGCAGGCGAAAGCGGGTATAGAAGCCGTCTATCTTTCCGGCTGGCAGGTGGCGGCAGATGCCAACCTGGCCTCCAGCATGTATCCGGATCAATCTCTCTATCCGGCCAACTCCGTGCCGTCGGTGGTGGATCGGATCAACAATACCTTCCGCCGCGCGGATCAGATCCAGTGGGCCGCAGGCATTGAGCCAAACGATCCGCGCTTTATTGACTACTTCCTGCCGATCGTCGCGGATGCGGAAGCGGGCTTCGGCGGCGTGCTCAACGCCTTTGAGCTGATGAAATCGATGATTGAGGCCGGTGCAGCGGCCGTACACTTCGAAGACCAGCTGGCGTCAGTGAAGAAATGCGGGCACATGGGCGGCAAGGTGCTGGTCCCGACTCAGGAAGCGATTCAGAAGCTGGTTGCCGCGCGCCTCGCCGCAGACGTGCTGGGCGTGCCAACGCTGGTGATTGCGCGTACCGATGCCGATGCGGCTGACCTAATCACCTCTGACTGCGACCCGTACGACAGCGAGTTCATTACCGGCGAGCGCACCAGCGAAGGCTTCTACCGCACGCATGCCGGTATTGAGCAGGCGATTAGCCGCGGCCTGGCCTACGCGCCGTATGCTGACCTGGTGTGGTGTGAAACCTCTACGCCGGACCTGGCGCTGGCGAAACGCTTTGCCGACGCCATCCACGCGAAATACCCGGGCAAGCTGCTGGCCTACAACTGCTCGCCGTCCTTCAACTGGCAGAAGAATCTGGACGACAAAACCATTGCCAGCTTCCAGCAGCAGCTCTCCGACATGGGCTACAAATACCAGTTCATTACCCTGGCGGGCATTCACAGCATGTGGTTCAACATGTTCGACCTGGCGCACGCGTACGCGCAGGGTGAAGGCATGAGGCACTACGTTGAGAAGGTGCAGCAGCCAGAATTTGCGGCCGGTAAAGAGGGTTATACCTTCGTGTCGCACCAGCAGGAGGTGGGCACCGGCTACTTCGATAATGTGACCACGATTATTCAGGGCGGGACCTCCTCCGTCACCGCTTTGACGGGCTCAACCGAAGAAACACAGTTCTAATCTTTTCCCCCTCACCCTAACCCTCTCCCCTTTGGGGAGAGGGCCGGGGTGAGGGGTAAGGGGAATATATGTCGCGTGGCCTGGAATTACTGATTGCCCAAACTATTCTGCAGGGTTTTGACGCCCAGTACGGACGTTTTCTGGAAGTGACCTCTGGTGCCCAGCAGCGCTTTGAGCATGCAGACTGGCATGCGGTTCAGCAGGCCATGAAGCAGCGTATCCATCTCTACGATCACCATGTGGGTCTCGTGGTGGAGCAGCTGCGCTGTATTACCGACGGTAAAAGCCCGGACGCGGAATTTTTACTGCGCGTGAAGGAGCATTACACCCATTTGCTACCCGACTACCCTCGCTTCGAGATTGCGGAGAGCTTTTTCAACTCCGTCTATTGCCGGTTATTTGACCACCGCTCGCTATCTCCCGAGCGGTTGTTTATTTTCAGCTCCCAGCCGGCGCGGCGCTTTCGCACCATTCCCCGTCCGCTGGCGAAGGATTTCTTTCCAGACGGCGGCTGGAACATACTGCTGAACCGGGTTTTGAGCGACCTGCCGTTACGCTTGCCGTGGCAAAATCGCGCGCGCGATGTGGGCTACATCATTGCGCATTTGCATGAGAATTTCGACGAAGAGACGCTAAAATGCAGTCATCTTCAGATTGCCAATGAGCTGTTCTATCGTAATAAAGCGGCCTGGCTGGTGGGTAAGCTCGCCACGCCAACGGGGGTTTTTCCGTTTTTGCTGCCTATTCATCACACCGATGACGGCGAACTTTTTATCGACACCTGCCTGACGACCAGCGCTGAGGCCAGCATCGTCTTTGGGTTCGCCCGATCCTATTTTATGGTTTATGCCCCCTTGCCCGCGGCGCTCGTCGAGTGGCTGCGGGAGATATTGCCGGGCAAGACCACCGCCGAGCTGTACATGGCCATTGGCTGCCAGAAGCACGCCAAAACCGAAAGCTACCGCGAATACCTGCACTATATTGCCTGCGCGGACGAGCAGTTTATCGAAGCGCCCGGCATCCGCGGTATGGTGATGCTGGTGTTTACGCTGCCGGGGTTTGACCGCGTGTTTAAGGTGATCAAAGACCGGTTCGCACCGCAGAAGGAGATGACCGCCGCGCACGTTCGCGCCTGCTATCAGCTGGTGAAGGAGCACGACCGCGTCGGGCGAATGGCGGATACCCAGGAGTTTGAAAATTTCGTGCTGGATAAAAGGCAAATCGACCCGGCGCTGATGGCGCTTTTGCAGCAGGAAGCGCCGGGGAAATTGACCGATCTCGGCGATAAAATTTCCATCAGCCACCTTTACATCGAGCGGCGGATGGTGCCGCTGAACATCTGGCTTGAGCAGGCCGAAGGGCAGGCGCTGCGCGATGCGATAGAGGAGTACGGCAATGCCATCAGGCAGCTTGCCGCCGCCAATATTTTCCCTGGCGATATGCTGTATAAAAATTTTGGCGTGACCCGGCACGGGCGCGTCGTGTTCTACGATTACGATGAAATTTGCTACATGACGGAAGTGAATTTCCGCGATATTCCCGCGCCGCGCCATCCGGAGGATGAGCTCTCGGGCGAGCCGTGGTACAGCGTCTCGCCCGGGGACGTTTTTCCTGAGGAGTTTCGCCACTGGCTGTGCGCCGATCGGCGCATCAGGCCATTGTTTGAAGAGATGCACGCGGATTTGTTCCGCGCCGACTACTGGCGCGGCCTGCAAACGCGGATTAAAAACGGGCACGTCGAAGACGTCTATGCCTACCGCAGGCGGCAGCGTTTTAGCGTGCGCTACGCGGCCTAAGGCTCACCGTACAGGCCGATTAACCGCCGCACCACGCCGTTGGTCCAGCCGAAGCCGTCCTGCAGGGGATATTCGCCCCCGCCCCCTTCGCGCGGGGTGCTGCTGGCGATGTGGTACTTCTCAATCAGCTTGTGGTGCGTTTTGTAATAGTGGTTGACGGTCTGTAGCCAGCTCCAGGCAATCTCATCGCCCAGCGAATCATTGCCGTACTGCTTAAAGCCCTGAATCGCCATCCACTGCAGCGGTGCCCAGCCGTTGGGGCGGTCCCACTGCTCACCGGTTTCATATTCCGTTGCCAGAATGCCGCCCGGCGTCAACAGGCGCGCCTTCACGGCGTCGGACAGGCGTTCCGCCTGCTCATGCGTCGACATGCCCACGTACAGCGGCACGATGCTGGCCGCAGAGAACAGCGCCATCTCCTCGCGTCGCCAGTCATAGTCGCGGTAACAGCCGTTCTCCTCGTCCCATAGATAGCGATTCACGGCCTCACGACGGTTAGCGGCCTTGTGGCGGAACTGTTCAGCGACCTCTTTATCCCCTTTTGAGGCAGAGATATTGGCGATAGCGCTTTCCAGCTTGAACAGAAATGCATTTAAATCTATTGGGATAAACTGCGTGGTGCGGATGCTGGCAAGCCGACCCGGATCGCGCAGCCAGCGGGAAGAGTAATCCCAGCCGGAGGCCGCGCCGGCACGCAGATCGCGATAAACCTCATTCGGAGGTCGACCGGAGTGGCGCGCGGTTTCCACGTCTTCCACCCAGGACTCGTCTCGCGGCGTGTCGCGGTCGTCCCAGTAGCGGTTAAGCAAGGAGCCATTCGGCATGCGCACCGCGCTGCGGTAGGCCTGATTAAGCAGCAGCGATTCCGCGCCGTCCATCCAGAAGGCGTACTCCATTTTCAGATGGTCCAGATAGCGCTTCGCGCCCCGCACGCCGTCCTCCTCGAACAGCTCAACCATCAGGGCAAACACCGGCGGCTGGGAGCGGCTCAGGTAGTACGTACGGTTACCGTTCGGGATATGGCCATAACGCTCGATCAGCCACGCAAAGTTATCCGCCATGCATTTCAGCAGATCGTTGCGTCCGCTCTCCGCCAGCCCCAGCATGGAAAAGTAGGAATCCCAGTAGTACGTTTCGCTGAAGCGTCCGCCCGGCACGATATAGGCCTGAGGCAGCGCCAGCAGCGACGACCACGGAATATGATCCTGCGGCTCGCGGGTTAACACCGGCCAGAGTTTATCGATGTGCTCCTTCAGCGAAAGGCCCGGGTCGGAGACATATTCGCTCGTCAGTACTTCCGGCAGCCAGAAGTGGTTGTCGACAAACTGGCGCAGGTCGAAATCGCGGTGGCGGCGCACCTTGCGGTAGCGGATCAGAATATCCAGCGGGTCCATTTTGGGCGCGCAGTCGGGGAACGTCTTGCTATCTGCAAACAGCCGCGATGACTGCACGTGTTCGAACAGCTCAAGATAGCGGTCTGCGGGCGTCAGGGCGTCGGAGGCGGGAAGCCCCTCGATCATCTCCGGCTCCGGTTCTGCTTCAATCATCTCATCCAGCTTCAACTCGCAGGGATCGGTTTCGTAGCACAGCTCTTGTGCAATTTCGAACTCGATATCCTCGGCAGTCTTTAGTTTCTGGTTGAACATGGTGTTCAGGACCTCCGGTTTTTGTCGTAACAAATACGGGTTTTTCCCGGTCATCTTCTAAGCGTAGACATTCGCTTCGGTTAATGCGGCGCTAAGTGTGCGCTTGATCACGCTTTCAAAGTGGATGTAAATAGGTTAAAAGCTGATTATCTTATTGATTAATTGGATATTAATATTGATTTGATGGGCAAAAGGCAGGAAAAAAATTCAGAGCATTCAGTATTCCGCCTTCACGGTAAAGACCGTTGCCTGTAGGGCTGTAAATAGCGTTTTTAACGCTTTAATACAGTTTCAGTGCGCCTGTCGCGCATTGCCTGAAAGGCTGGTAGCGGATTGTTTCGCTTTATGGCTGGCACCTTCACTTTTTTCCATTGCCTTGCTGGCCGCTTTTTCCGCATGGGCGGCGCTATACGCGGCCAGATGGGAAATAACGATGGCGTAAATGCTCATGAGTGAGACCCACAGAATACTGTTTTTCCACCACAGCAGGGTAGGAATAGTCAGTATCGCCCATATTAGCGCGAGGAAAAGGTGCATTTTGGCCATCAGTTTGGCGGAAATCTTCACGTGCATTTTCATCTCTCTAATCTTTTATACGTATTCACAGAAAGGTGGTTAACGCCTTCTAAGATTAGTTAATTCCACCGCGCGCAGAGGGTAAATTTGTTACCGTTTGTACAACCCGCTGGGGTTATCCGTCAAAGACATAAAAAAACCGGCCTGCTGGCCGGTTTTTGTCGCGGATAAGAAGGATTAACGCATGGTAACGAATTCTTCCGCCGCGGTAGGGTGAATCGCCACGGTGTTGTCGAAATCCTTTTTCGTTGCGCCCATTTTCAGCGCCACCGCGAAGCCCTGCAGGATCTCATCCATGCCGAAGCCGATGCCGTGGATACCGACAATTTTCTCATCCGGCCCGACGCAGACCAGCTTCATGCGGCACGGCTGGCGGTGCGAAGTGACGGCGGTGTACATCGCGGTAAAGGACGATTTATAGACTTTCACCTGGTCCTCGCCGTACTGCTCGCGCGCCTGCGGCTCGGTTAAGCCAACGGTGCCGATAGGCGGGTGGCTGAAGACCACGGTCGGGATATTGCTGTAGTCCAGATGCTCGTCCGGCTTGTTGTTAAACAGGCGCTCGGAGAGGCGGCGACCCGCCGCAACGGCGACCGGGGTCAGCTCAACCGCACCGGTGTTATCGCCCACCGCATAAATGCCCGGAACGCTGGTGTTCTGGAACTTATCGACAACGATATAGCCTTTTTCGTTGGTTTTCACACCGGTCACGGCAAGGTTAAAGTTGTCGTTAGCCGGTTCACGACCAATTGCCCAAATCAGGCAGTCAACGGTCTGGTTGCGGCCGTCTTCCAGCTCCAGCGTCAGGCTGCCGTCTGCGTTTTTCACGACCGCTTTCGGCACCGCGTTGGTGTGAAGAGTCGGGCCTTCGGCGTTCATCACTTCAACCAACGTCTCGACGATCAGTGGGTCAAAGCTGCGCAGCGGCGCGTGTTTGCGCACGAACAGGTGCGCTTCCGCGCCCAGGCCGTTAATCACGCCGGCCAGTTCGACCGCGATATAGCCCGCGCCAACCACGGCAACGCGCTTAGGCAGGGCAGGCAGTTCAAAGAAACCGTCGGAGTCGATGCCGTATTCCACGCCAGGGATGTTCGGGTGGCTCGGACGGCCGCCGGTGGCGATCAGGATATGATCGGCGGTGATCGTTTCGCCGTTCACTTCGATCGTCTTCGCATCCACAAAGCGGGCAAACCCACGGATCACGTCGACGTTATTCTTGCCCAGCACGTTATCGTACGAGGTATGAATGCGGTCGATATAGGCGGTGCGGCTGGCAATCAGCTTGTCCCAGTCGAAGCTATTTATCGTGGTGTCAAAGCCGTAGTCCGGGCCATACATATGAATCGCTTCACGGATTTGCGCTGCGTGCCACATCACTTTTTTCGGTACACAACCTACGTTTACGCAGGTGCCGCCCAGCTCTTTGGCTTCAATCAGCGCACACTTCTGGCCGTACATGGCTGCACGGTTGATGGAGGCGATGCCGCCGCTGCCGCCGCCGATGGCGATGTAGTCATAATGCTTGCTCATGGGTCTTGTCCTTAATCGTTAATTGCCGCGATTGTATACCTGAAATCAATAGTTTCCACCGATGACTGCGATTACTCCGGTACGATCCAGCTCACGGTAGCGTGGCCCGTTCCGGCCGGAACCAGCGTTTTGTGCAGCCATGGCAGCACGTTGTTCATCTGCGCTTCCAGCTTCCACGGCGGGTTGATGACGATCATGCCGGAAGCGGTCATGCCGCGCTGGTCGCTGTCCGGACGCACGGCCAGCTCAATTTGCAAAATTTTGCGGATGCCGGTGGCTTCTAACTCTTTGATCATGCGTTTGATTTGCGCGCGCAGCACCACCGGATACCACAGGGCATAGGTGCCGGTGGCGAAACGCTTGTAGCCTTCGTTAATGCCCGTGACCACCGCCTGGTAGTCGGTTTTGATTTCGTAAGGCGGGTCGATCAGCACCAGACCGCGACGCGAAGCTGGCGGCAGCTTGGCCTTCAGCTGCTGGTAACCATCGGCTTTATCCACGCGGGCGCGGTTATCTTTCTGAAATTCTGAGCGCAGCAGCGGGAAGTCGCTCGGGTGCAGCTCGGTGAGCTGAAGGCTGTCCTGCTCGCGGAGCAGCTGACGGGCGATCAGCGGTGAACCCGGGTAGTAGCGCAGCTGGCCATTACGGTTGAAGTGATTGACCACGCCAATATATGGCTCCAGCTCGGCCGGCAGGTCGTCCTGCTGCCAGATGCGGGCGATGCCTTCCAGATACTCGCCGGTACGCTCGGCGTGCTCGCCGCTCAGCTGATAGCGGCCCGCGCCCGCGTGGGTGTCCAGGTAGAGAAACGGCTTGTCTTTCTCTTTGAGCGCCTCAATGATCAGGCTCTGAACGGTATGTTTAAGGACGTCGGCGTGGTTGCCTGCGTGGAAGCTGTGGCGATAACTGAGCATGGGTAATGAAATTCCGCTGAAATGACGATTTGCCACAGTTTACAGCAGAACGGCGAAGATTACCCGCAGGCCCGGTAAGGCAGCGTCACCGGGCTTTTTCCACAACGCCCGGCATTGAAATCCTCTACAATTAACCCCATTACACTTTCAATATGCACAGCGCCGGACGCGCGCTTCATTCACCTATTTGACAGGACAGCGCTTATGACCAATCCATTACTGACGCCTTTCTCGCTACCGCCGTTTTCTAAAATCCTGCCCGAGCACGTTGTTCCAGCCGTGACGAAATCGCTGGAAAACTGCCGCAAGGCCGTTGAAAACGTGGTCGAGCAGGGCGCGCCGTATACCTGGGAAAACCTGTGTCAGCCGCTGGCTGAGGTGGACGACGTGCTGGGGCGCATCTTCTCTCCGGTAAGCCACCTGAACTCGGTGAAAAACAGCCCGGAACTGCGCGAAGCCTACGAGCAAACCCTGCCGCTGCTCTCCGAGTACAGCACCTGGGTTGGCCAGCATGAGGGGCTGTACAAAGCCTACCGCGACCTGCGCGACGGCGATCATTACGCATCCCTCAACACCGCGCAGAAAAAAGCGGTCGATAACGCGCTGCGCGATTTTGAGCTCTCCGGCATTGGCCTGCCGAAAGAAAAACAAAAACGCTACGGCGAAATCGCCGCGCGCCTGTCCGAGCTGGGCAACCAGTACAGCAACAACGTGCTGGATGCGACCATGGGCTGGACGAAGCTGATTACCGATGAATCCGAACTGGCCGGAATGCCGGAAAGCGCGCTGGCGGCGGCGAAAGCGCAGGCCGAAGCGAAAGAGCAGGAAGGCTACCTGTTAACGCTGGATATCCCGAGCTACCTGCCGGTGATGACCTACAGCGATAATCAGGCGCTGCGTGAAGAGATGTACCGCGCCTACAGCACGCGCGCCTCCGATCAGGGGCCGAACGCGGGGAAATGGGATAACAGCCCGGTGATGGCGGAAATCCTCGCCCTGCGCCACGAGCTGGCACAGCTGCTGGGCTTCGAAAGCTACGCCGACAAATCCCTCGCCACCAAAATGGCGGAGAACCCACAGCAGGTGCTCGACTTCCTGACCGATCTGGCGAAACGCGCCCGTCCGCAGGGTGAGAAAGAGCTGGCCCAGCTGCGCGCCTTCGCGAAAGCGGAGTTCGGCGTGGACGAGCTGCAGCCGTGGGATATCGCCTACTACAGCGAAAAACAGAAGCAGCATCTCTACAGCATCAGCGACGAGCAGCTGCGCCCGTATTTCCCGGAGAACAAAGCGGTTAACGGCCTGTTCGAAGTGGTTAAGCGCATTTACGGCATCACCGCCAAAGAGCGCAAAGACATCGACGTCTGGCACCCGGACGTACGCTTCTTTGAGCTGTACGACGAGAAGAACGAGCTGCGCGGCAGCTTCTACCTGGACCTTTACGCACGTGAGAACAAGCGCGGCGGGGCGTGGATGGATGACTGCGTGGGCCAGATGCGTAAAGCCGACGGTTCACTGCAAAAGCCGGTCGCCTACCTGACCTGTAACTTCAACCGTCCGGTGAACGGCAAGCCTGCGCTGTTTACCCATGACGAAGTGACTACCCTGTTCCACGAATTCGGCCACGGGTTGCACCACATGCTGACCCGTATCGAAACCGCGGGCGTGTCCGGCATCAACGGCGTGCCGTGGGATGCGGTCGAGCTGCCGAGCCAGTTCATGGAAAACTGGTGCTGGGAGCCGGACGCGCTGGCGTTTATCTCCGGCCATTATGAGACCGGCGAACCGCTGCCGAAAGAACTGCTGGATAAAATGCTGGCGGCGAAAAACTACCAGGCGGCGATGTTTATCCTTCGCCAGCTGGAGTTCGGCCTGTTCGACTTCCGCCTGCACGCCGAGTTTAGCCCGGAGCAGGGGGCGAAAATCCTCGAAACGCTGGCCGAGATTAAAAAGCAGGTCGCCGTTATTCCAGGACCAACCTGGGGCCGTTTCCCGCACGCGTTTAGCCACATTTTCGCGGGCGGTTACGCTGCGGGCTACTACAGCTACCTGTGGGCCGACGTGCTGGCAGCGGACGCATACTCGCGCTTCGAAGAAGAAGGGATCTTTAACCGCGAAACCGGCCAGTCGTTCCTTGATAACATCCTGACGCGCGGCGGCTCTGAAGAGCCAATGACGCTGTTCAAACGCTTCCGCGGGCGCGAGCCGCAGCTGGATGCGATGCTTGAGCATTACGGCATCAAGGGTTAGTTGATTCGTGAAGATCTGCTTAGTAGATGAAACAGGCGCCGGAGACGGCGCCTTATCCGTTTTAGCGTCCCGCTGGGGGCTGGAGCACGACGAAGATAACCAGATGGCGCTGGTGATGACGCCCGAGCATCTGGAATTGCGCAAGCGCGACGAGCCGAAGCTCGGCGGGATTTTTGTCGATTTTGTCGGCGGGGCGATGGCGCACCGACGCAAGTTCGGCGGCGGTCGCGGCGAGGCGGTGGCGAAAGCCGTGGGCATTAAGGGAAGCTATCTCCCGGACGTGGTTGACGCCACGGCGGGGCTGGGGCGCGATGCCTTCGTGCTGGCTTCCGTGGGCTGCCGCGTGCGGATGCTGGAGCGTAACCCGGTGGTTGCGGCGCTGCTCGACGACGGGCTGGCGCGCGGCTATGCGGACCCGGAAATCGGCCCGTGGCTGCGGGATCGTCTGCAGCTCATTCACGCCTCAAGCCTGACGGCGCTGACGGATATCTCCCCGCGCCCTCAGGTGGTTTATCTCGATCCGATGTTCCCGCATAAGCAGAAAAGCGCGCTGGTGAAAAAAGAGATGAGGGTATTTCAGTCGCTGGTGGGGCCGGATTTAGATGCAGACGGCCTGCTGGAGCCCGCCCGTCAGCTTGCGACGAAGCGCGTGGTGGTTAAGCGTCCGGACTATGCGCCGCCGCTGGCGGATGACGCGACGGCCAACGCGGTGACGACGAAAGGGCATCGGTTTGATATCTATATCCCCTCACCCCAACCCCTCTCCCCATAGGGGCGAGGGGCTCGATCGTTCCCTCTCCCCTATGGGGAGAGGGCTAGGGTGAGGGGAATTTAACGCATTTACTCGTCTTCTTCGTCACGCAGCGGAACAATCAGCATATCCACGTGTACGGTGTTGATCAGCTGGCGCGCGGAGGACATCAGCTTGCTCCAGAAGTCCTGATGGTGACCGCACACCACCAGATCCATATCGTATTTCTTAATCGCATCCACCAGCACCTGGCCCAGGTCACCGCTGCCGCTTAATGTTTCGGTGATGGGGTAGCCCGCGTTGGTAGAGAGTTCGCTCAGGGCGTGGTGCGTCTCTTCGGAGATGCGTTTCTGCATATCCCCAAGATTCACGTCAATCAGGCCGGTGTAGAGATCGGAGTAATTCACATCAACGTGAATAAGAGAAACTTTCGCGTTATAGGGACGTGCCATGGATACCGCTTTATCAACCAGCACTTTGCTCTCTGGAGAGAGATCTACCGCGATGAGAATGTGTTTGTAAGCCATAGTGTTACTCCTTCCTTAAGTTATCGATGACTAAAAGGGAAAGCCGTCGTCTGTTGCTTTCATTACGGCCCAGTTAAACAAAATTATCAAGCTTTGGTGTTGATAACGATTAACCTTGTGGCAAAAAAATTAACGGATCTCCTACACTATTTAATGAGCCGTTCGGATTTTAAAATGCGAACCGGATCGACTTTTGGTCATTCTTTCACTGAACTGTCTGTCAGGGCATTGGGTGCGGTAGCTCGGAAGCCTCGCTTCATGGGCGGACGCCGGGGAGGATGTATGATTAGCACCGTCGCATTGTTTTGGGCGTTATGCGTGGTTTGCATAGTGAATATGGCGCGCTATTTTTCATCGTTACGCGCGCTGTTAGTGGTACTTCGTGGTTGCGATCCGTTGCTTTATCAGTATGTGGACGGTGGAGGATTCTTCACCTCGCATGGACAGCCCAGCAAACAGATGCGTCTGGTGGGGTACATCTACTACCAGCGCTATCGCGATCACCACGATGATGAGTTTATCCGTCGCTGCGAGCGCCTGCGTCGTCAGTTCATTTTAACCAGCGCTCTTTGCGGGCTGGTTGTCGTCAGTATGATTGCATTGATGATTTGGCACTGAGCGTAAAAAGAAGGCGGAGCATGTCTCCGCCTTCTTTCTTTCATTGCTCTGCGTTAACCGAGAACCGCAGGTTTGAAACATCCTTCTGTATTGACGTTACCTTTCCGCTGTATGAGATGTTTACTTTCCCGTTCTCACCTATACGTGCTTCGGTAATCGTGCCTGTTCCTTCAATGACGGGATATTTAACATTGAGCTGTTGGATAATTTCCGCATCTTTCCCGGTTAACTTTTGCGAAAGATAGTAACGGTATAGGGTAGGGACCGTTGCTCCGCCCTGATTATTTACCGTCATGTAGAGCCAAACGCTATCGGACAGCTTATAGACACGCTGCAGTTCATCGCTATTTCGCGGATCGGGCTGGTGGTTTAGCCAAATAAACCCTGCGACCAGGAGTAGAAGGAAAAGCGTGATAAGTCGGTGAGTCCATTTAATAGCCGTGCTGAAGGGCATGAGTTTCTTCCCTGACTGCGTTCCATAAAAGAATTTATAAAAAAAGCGGGTCAGTTTCCTGACCCGCTTTTTGTCACTCTTGGCCGATTAAATCAGCTTCAGTGAAATCCAGTACAGCCCGCCGGACAGCAGGATGGAGGCTGGAAGGGTGAAGACCCACGCCATCAGGATGTTGGTCACGGTTTTGCGCTGCAGACCGCCGCCGTCAACAATCATGGTCCCCGCTACGGAAGAAGAGAGTACGTGAGTGGTTGATACCGGCATACCGGTGTAGCTCGCCAGGCCGATAGAGACAGCCGCCGTCATCTGCGCGGACATTCCCTGCGCATAGGTCATGCCTTTCTTACCGATCTTCTCGCCGATGGTGGTCGCCACGCGGCGCCAGCCAATCATCGTACCGATACCCAACGCCAGCGCGACCGCCATGATGATCCAGATTGGCGCGTACTCGATAGTGTTGAGCATATCGCCTTTCAGTTTCTTCAGCAGACGCTGGTCGTCAGCGTTCACTTCCGGCAGCTTCGCGACTTTATCCGTCACGTCAGAGATGCAAAGCATAATACGACGCAGCTGGCCGCGCTGTTCTACGCTAAGTTTGTCATAGCTTTCGATATCGCCCAGCATGCCTTTCGCGCGTTCCAGCGCGTTGATAGCGTTAGCCGGGTGGCAGTGGAACTCACCGGGTGCGGTGGCTGCGCCTGCTTCCGGAGAAGGGATCAGCTGGTCAACGCCCGTTGCTTTCTTCAGCAGCACAGGGTGCTGCTGGAAGTAAACTTCAACGTTGTTGACGGCATCACGGGTACGGGTGATTTCGTATCCGGAAGCATTCATGTTGACCACGAAACCTGCCGGAGCGACGCCAATCAGAACCAGCATCACCAGACCAATGCCTTTCTGACCGTCGTTCGCGCCGTGAGAGAACGCTACGCCAATAGCCGAAACGATCAGCGCGATGCGCGTCCAGAACGGCGGCTTTTTCTTGCCGTCTTTCTTTTCACGCTCTGCTGGCGTGAGGTGGATACGTGCGCGTTTTTTCGTGTTGCTCCAGTAGCGACGCAGGATGAAGATTAATCCACCCGCAACCACCAGGCCTACGATAGGCGAAATAATCAGAGAGCCAAAAATACCCAGCACTTTCGGAATGTTGAGTGCATCAACAACAGACGTACCGGTCATCAGGGCGTTGGTTAAACCGATACCAATAATGGCACCGATCAGGGTGTGAGAACTGGATGCAGGCAGGCCGAAATACCAGGTTCCGAGGTTCCAGATAATGGCTGCGAGCAGCATTGAGAACACCATGGCGAGACCATGGCCAGAACTAACGTTGAGTAGCAGATCCGTTGGCAGCATATGCACGATGGCATACGCAACGCTCAGTCCGCCCAGGAGGACACCAAAGAAGTTAAAAATCGCCGCCATGACAACCGCAAGCTGCGATCGCATTGCGCGAGTATAGATAACCGTTGCTACTGCGTTTGCAGTGTCGTGGAAGCCGTTGATCGCTTCGTAGAACAATACAAATACCAGAGCAAGCAAAAGTAAAAGGCCGGTATGTAAATCCAGGCCAGCAAACAAATGTAGCATAGGACGTTACGCCATTTTGGAGGACATGAACGCGGCGCATTATCCAGGACAAATGCGCAACGGGCAAAGTGAAATATAGACTTTTTTTGACATACCACCTGTTTTGAGAAAAGCGCCCGAATGGTTATTCTTTAAATATCAATGAAATGGCTTTGTATTATCTTTTTGCGCTGGTGCGACCACATAGGAAACTTTACAATCCGCGGCAGTTAACGATGAGGGTTTTGACGTGGAAAGGTTTGATGCCGTAGTAATTGGCGCCGGTGCGGCGGGTATGTTTTGTGCGGCAATGGCCGGACAGGCGGGTCGCCGCGTGCTGCTGCTGGATAACGGTAAAAAACCGGGCCGCAAAATCCTGATGTCCGGCGGCGGCCGCTGCAACTTTACCAATCTTTATGTTGAACCCGCGGCTTACCTCAGCCAAAACCGGCATTTTTGTAAATCTGCGCTGGCGCGTTATACCCAGTGGGACTTTATCGAGCTGGTCGGCAAGCACGGAATCGCCTGGCATGAGAAAACCCTGGGCCAGCTATTCTGCGACGACTCCGCGCAGCAGATTGTCGATATGCTGGTGGCAGAGTGTGAGAAGGGCGGCGTGACGATGCGTCTGCGCACCGAGGTGCTTGAGGTCGCGCGCGACGAACAGGGCTATACGCTGCAGCTCAACGGTGAAAGCGTCAGCGCGGACAGCCTGGTGATCGCCAGCGGCGGCCTGTCGATGCCGGGCCTGGGGGCTTCACCTTTCGGTTATAAAATCGCCGAGCAGTTTGGCCTGAAGGTGCTGCCGACCCGCGCAGGCCTCGTTCCGTTCACCCTGCACAAGCCGCTGCTCGAACAGCTTCAGACGCTTTCCGGCGTTTCGGTTCCGTCGGTCATCACGGCGGAAGACGGCACGGTGTTTCGCGAAAACCTGCTCTTTACCCACCGCGGCCTCTCCGGACCGGCGGTGCTGCAAATCTCAAGCTACTGGCAGCCGGGCGAATTTGTTACGGTCAATCTGCTGCCCGACTGCGACATTGATAGCTTTCTCAACGATCAGCGCGCCGCGCACCCGAATCAAAGCCTCAGGAACACGCTGGCGATGCAGCTGCCCAAACGCCTGGTGGAATGCTTGCAGCTGTTAGGGCAGATCCCGGACGTTTCGCTCAAGCAGCTCAACAGCCGCGAGCAGCACGCGCTGGTCGAGACGCTGACGGCGTGGCGCGTGCAGCCAAACGGCACCGAAGGTTACCGCACCGCGGAGGTGACCCTCGGCGGAGTGGACACTGACGAACTTTCCTCTCGCACGATGGAGGCCCGTAACGTACCCGGCCTGTATTTCATCGGCGAAGTGATGGACGTCACCGGTTGGCTGGGCGGATACAACTTCCAGTGGGCATGGGCCAGCGCATGGGCGTGCGCGCAGGCGCTGGCCGAAAAGCAGGGTTAATTGTGACGTTTTAGCGTATAGCGCGCTTTGGGCTTACGCTTTTATCATCGGCTTTGGCCGGATTGCATGGTGTGTTGTTATTAAAAAGGATTGCGTATGTCCTCTGCTCATCTCGGTTTCCCAACGGAAACCGTTGTTGTCTTTGTGGTGATGGCCGTGGGGGCGATGTTTATCGACCTCTTCATGCACCGCCACGATAAGCCTATCTCGCTGAAAAGCGCCGCGATGTGGTCTCTTTTCTGGGTCATGATGGCGATGGTCTTTGCCGGGTTCTTGTATGTTCACCACGGCGCGGAGATGGCGAGCCTGTTCCTGACGGGGTATGCGCTGGAAGAGGTGCTCTCCGTCGATAACCTGTTTGTGATGATGGCCATTTTCGCCTGGTTCGGCGTGCCGGATAAATATCGTCACCGCGTGCTCTACTGGGGCGTGCTGGGGGCGATTGTTTTCCGCGGTATCTTTGTGGCCATCGGCACCAGCCTGCTGAGCCTTGGGCCGTACGTTGAGGTGATCTTTGCGCTGGTGGTGGGCTGGACGGCGGTCATGATGCTCAGGCGTAACGAAGAGAGCGATGAGGTTGAAGATTACTCCGGTCACCCTGCCTATCGTCTGGTGAAGCGGTTCTATCCCGTCTGGCCGAAAATCAGCAGCAATAAGTTTCTTCTGACCCAGCAAGAGGTGGATGCGGAGCTGGAAAAGCCGGAAAACCAGGACGTAACGGTTGGGCGCGTGAAGAAAGCGAAGCGTTACGCCACGCCGCTGCTGCTGTGCGTGGCGGTGGTCGAGCTGTCCGACGTGATGTTTGCGTTTGATTCGGTACCGGCGATTATTGCCGTCAGCCGCGAGCCGCTGATTATCTACAGCGCCATGATGTTCGCGATCCTCGGCCTGCGTACGCTCTACTTCGTTCTGGAGGCGCTAAAGCAGTACCTGGTGCATCTGGAGAAGGCCGTTGTGCTGCTGCTGTTCTTCGTGGCGTTTAAGCTGGGGCTGAATGCCACCGATCACTTCTGGCACCACGGTTACAGCATCGGTGCCACGGCGAGCCTGTTTGTCGTGCTGGGCGTGCTGGCGCTGGGAATTGTCGCCAGCGTCATGTTCCCGGGAAAACGTGAAGCCTGATATCGCTTTTCACCCTCTCCCTTAAGGGAGAGGGCTGGGTGAGGGCACCAGATTGCATTATCGCTTGATCGGCGAATTGCGGCGCTTGCGCGGATGATGGAAATGCCGCCAGTGCGGGTCCTGCGCGGCCGCCAGCAGCTCGTGGTCGCCGCGCGTGTCGCCCCAGGCGCGCAGGTGATAGGCGCTCAGGTCGCCATAGACTTTTTCCAGCCTTGCCACTTTCTGCGCGCAGCGGCAGTTGTTGCCGGTCATTCGCCCCGTCAGCTTGCCGTCTTTCACTTCCAGCTGAGTGCCAATCAGCTTAATGCCAAGCTTGTCGGCCCACGGCTGCAGCACCAGCGCCGGTGAAGCAGAGCAAATGGTTACTTCCGCACCGGAATTAACCTCTGCTGCAACCGCCAGAACGCCCGCCGGGCGCATCAGCTTATTCCAGTATTTTTCACAAAAGGCTTCCGCCTGCTGGCGCAGCCAGTGCTCGTCCACGCCCGTCAGGAACGTTTTAATTAAGACTTCTTTCAGCTCGTCGCGCGTCAGCTTGCGGCGAACACAGTGCAGCGTAGGCAGCGCCATGCGCACCAGCCGTCCCGCGAAGTACCGTTTACCAAAGGCAAAACGCAGGAAAGGAATGAAGCTGTCGTGGTGGGTCAAGGTTCCGTCAAAGTCGAAGACGGAAAGTACCTTAGACCGGGCCACCGTTTCGTCGGCAATCATATTTGTCATAAATAAGTCTTAGCTGAAATACATATCCTGCCCATTAGTTTACCCGTTTTAGCCCAACAGTCCTTGTTCCGCGCGTCATTTTTTTGTGGGCGCTGCCCAGGTCCGAAAGTGGACTCGATATAAGTTGGTTGAAAAGTGAGCTGTCTATATTATCACCACATCGCACGATATTTCAGGGGGCCTTTGGTCTCCACAGGTAAGGAAAACATCACTCACTGCTGCTTCTTGTTATGACGTTTAAAAAGTTAATTTCAATACTCTCTTTAAGTTTTGCCTCATTCTCTGCGTTTAGCTTTCAGATACCCGCGTCAATGCTCTCGGCGCAAAGCGAATTTGCGATCTCCCCCGCGCGGGCGTCGCTCGCCCATCCGGAAACGGGGCCGCTGCGTTCGCGCATTCTGGATCAATATCAGAAGTGGAAAGGAACCCACTACCAGTGGGGCGGCACCACGCACCGCGGGGTAGATTGTTCCGCGCTGATGCAGCACCTGTTCAGCGACGCAGCGCATCTTAGCCTGCCGCGCACCACGGCTGAGCAGATCCAGCGTGGCGTGCAGGTGGCGCAGTATCGCCTTAAGGCGGGAGACCTGGTTTTCTTCCAGACCGGCCCGCACCGTCGGCACGTGGGGGTTTACATCGGCGATAGCCAGTTTATCCACGCGTCGAGCAGCCAGGGGGTGACGGTCTCGGCCTTAACGGATGACTACTGGCAGGCGCATTTCATCACCGCCCGCCGCGTAGCGGGCAGTGCGGCGTGACGAATTAGATAATGTCATCCACGACGCCACCGTCGACGCGCAGCGCCGCGCCCGAGGTGGCGGAGGCCTGGGTAGAGCAGACGTACACCACCATATTGGCAACCTCTTCAACCGTTGCCGCCCGCTGGATCACCGAGCTGGGGCGGTTGGCCATCACGAACTCTTTCGCCAGCTGCTCCAGGGATTTACCGGTTTTTTCGATTTCGTCTTTCATCATCTCGGCAAAGCCGTCGGACATCGTCGGGCCGGGCAGCACGCTGTTCACCGTGACGCCGCTGCCCGCCGCGAATTTTGCCAGCCCGCGCGCCAGCGAAAGCTGCGCCGTTTTGGTCACGCCGTAGTGGATCATGTCCGCTGGAATGTTGCAGGCCGATTCGGAGGAGATAAACACCACGCGGCCCCAGCCTTTTTGCACCATGCCCGGCAGCAGGGCGCGGGAGAGGCGTACGCCGGACATGACGTTGGTTTGCCAGTAGCGATCCCAGGTCTCGTCGTCGGTGGCGTAGAAATCCTGTGGCCCGTAAATCCCGGCGTTATTCACCAGGATATCGACGTTTGACGCCACCTTCAGCAGCGCTTCAACGCCTTCCGGCGAGCTGAGATCGGCAATGGTCGCCCGCGCCTGCACGCCCGGCACAGCCTCCTGCAGCTGCTGCATGCCCCGGTTTACCGAGTCGGCGCTGCGGCCGTTGATAATCACTTCCGCGCCGCTCTCGGCCAGCCCTCTGGCGATGGCCAGCCCGATGCCGCCGGTTGACGCCGTCACCAGCGCCACTTTCCCCGAAAGGTCAATCTTCATCGTCTGCTCCTTGTCGTTTTCACGTTCAGACCCTAAAGCATAGCAGCGGGCGGTTACTCGGCCTGACTAAACAGGTGCAGCAGCGTTTCAACCTGCTCATCAAGCGGCGTAAGCGCGCGCTTCACGATCAGGTGCAGCGGCGTGGCGCGACGCACGCCGTGGCTCAGCGGCAGGGGTTTCAGCACGCCCTGTTCCAGCAGCCTCTGGATGCGCTCCTCCGGCAGCCAGCCGTAGCCCACCTGAGAAATCACCGCTTCGATGGCGGCATCAATGGTGGAGAAGGTCCATGCCTCCGTGCCGGGATGGGCGCTGGAGTGGCTATCCGCAATCTGGATCAGCGGCCACGGGCGGAGCATGTCGTCGTTCAGCGGGGCGTCGAGGGCAAAGAGGGGGTGATCGCGATGGGCAACGGCGATGAAATCAACGTTCATCAGCCATTCGCCCAGCCCGGTGATGTCCTGACGGCGGGTGAGGACCATCACGTCAGCTTCGCTGCTGGTTGCGTCGACGCTGGCGTTTTCCAGCACCTCGGTCAGCCGCACCTGCGTTTGCGGATACCGCTGCTGAAACTGGCGCAGGATCGAAAACAGTCGGCGGCGGGGGAAAATACTGTCTACCATAAGATCGATGCGCGTTCGAACGCCGCTGCGTAACGTCGCCGCGCGCGTTTCGACGTAGCTGAAGGCTTTGAGGAGCGGTTTGACCTGGCTCAGAAGCAGTTCTCCCGCTGGCGTCAGTACGGCCCGCCTGCCTTCTGCCGCCAGCAGCGCCACGCCAAGGCGCTCCTGCAGCAGCGCGAGGTTATAGCTCACGGAGGACTGGCTGCGGTGGGTTAGCTCTGCCGCTTTGGCAAAGCTCCCGGCCTCCACCACCTTTTCCAGTAAGGACCATTGTTCGAGCGTTGTTTTGTGCATGACTCATCTAAATTTTGAATTAATTTGATTCAAACATAGCGTTATTCATTTGATTTTTGAAGGGGTACGATACGTTCATCAAAACAAAGGAGACACACAATGAGCAACTTCGACAAACATGACTTAAGCGGCTTCGTCGGCAAACATCTGGTATACACCTACGATAACGGCTGGAACTACGAGATTTATGTCAAAAATGAAAACACCCTCGACTACCGCATCCACAGCGGGCTGGTAGGCAACCGCTGGGTTAAAGATCAGCAGGCGTACATCGTCCGCGTTGGCGAAAGCATCTATAAAATTTCCTGGACGGAACCGACCGGAACCGACGTTAGCCTGATTGCAAACCTGGGCGACAACCTGTTCCACGGCACCATCTTCTTCCCGCGCTGGGTGATGAATAATCCGGAAAAAACCGTCTGCTTCCAGAACGATCACATCCCGCTGATGAATTCGTACCGCGACGCAGGCCCAACCTATCCAACCGAAGTGATTGATGAATTCGCGACCATCACCTTCGTTCGCGACTGCGGCGCCAACGATGACACCGTTATTGCCTGCGCGGCCAGCGAGCTGCCGGACAACTTCCCGGAAAATTTAAAATAAGCGCGACAATTAACTAAAAAGAAAAGTTCCCGATATATTTTAGTTTTACACAAAATATATCGGGAATTGTTTATTTGTTGATGTTTGGTTTAAAAAACAAAAATGGGTTTTTATCGCCACATCACAAAATGAAAAATTCATAAATATGTAACTAATTGTTTATTAAGGTTTAAATTGTTTTAAAGTTTTCTATGTAGACTCCCCTTAATTTTGTCCTAAGAAATCGCTGCTACCTTGAGATGAGTTTATGGTTCGTTGAAATAAACTTGCCGGCATTTGGCTATTATCCAAAAAGATGCTTTTCTTATCTCAAGGAAATAAATAATGAGTGATTTTCTGCCTTTTTCCCGCCCCTCGATGGGCAGCGAGGAATTAGCCGCGCTGCAGGAGGTATTAGCCTCCGGCTGGATCACGACGGGGCCTAAAAACCAGGCGCTTGAAGAGGCATTTTGTACGCTAACGGGGAATCACCACGCTATTGCCGTTAGCTCCGCCACGGCGGGGATGCACGTCACGCTGATGGCGCTGGGGATAGGGCCGGGTGATGAGGTTATCACGCCGTCCCTGACCTGGGTTTCCACGCTGAATATGATCGTCCTGCTGGGCGCCACGCCGGTGATGATCGACGTGGATCGCGACACGCTGATGGTCACCCCTGACGCCATAGACGCGGCCATTACCCCAAAAACCAAAGCCATTATCCCCGTTCACTATGCCGGCGCGCCCTGCGATATAGACGCGATCCGCGCGATCGGCGAGCGCCACGGTGTTCCCGTCATCGAAGACGCAGCCCATGCCGCAGGCACCTACTACAACGATCGCCACGTCGGCTGGCAGGGCACCGCGATTTTCTCCTTCCACGCCATCAAAAACATGACCTGCGCCGAAGGCGGGCTGGTGGTGACGGATGACGAACAGCTGGCACAGCGCATCCGCAGCCTGAAGTTCCACGGCTTAGGCGTAGACGCCTACGATCGCCAGACGCACGGCCGCGCGCCGCAGGCGGAGGTAATCTCTCCCGGCTTCAAATACAACCTGGCCGATATCAACGCCGCGCTGGCGCTGGTGCAGCTGGGCAAGCTCGGTGAGGCCAACAGGCGCCGTCGCGACATCGCCGATCGCTACCTGCTCGAACTCTCCGATACGCCGTTCCAGCCGCTGCGCATTCCGGCCTGGCCGCACCAGCATGCCTGGCATCTGTTTATTATCCGCGTGGATGAAGCCCGCTGTGGGATATCCCGCGATGGCCTGATGGCCGCGCTGAAGGAGAAGGGCATCGGCACCGGCCTGCACTTCCGCGCGGCCCACACGCAAAAATACTATCGCGAACGCTTCCCGGACGTCTTTCTGCCGAACACCGAATGGAACAGCGAGCGCATTTGTTCTCTCCCTCTTTTCCCGGACATGACCCATGACGACACAACCCGCGTCATTACCGCGCTCCATCAGCTTGCAGGACATTGATATGTTTAGCGCGCCGCCCGTAAAAAAAGTGTCCGTGGTGATCCCGGTATATAACGAGCAGGAAAGCCTGCCCGAACTGATCCGCCGCACCACCGCCGCCTGCGAAACCCTAAACAAAGAGTACGAAATTTTGCTGGTGGACGACGGCAGCAGCGACGCGTCCGCGATGATGCTGACCGAAGCCGCAGAGGCCGACGGCAGCCATATCGTCGCCGTGCTGCTTAACCGCAACTACGGCCAGCATTCGGCGATTATGGCCGGGTTCAGCCACGTCACGGGCGATCTGATCATTACGCTGGACGCCGATCTGCAAAACCCGCCGGAGGAGATCCCGCGCCTGGTGGCTAAAGCCGACGAAGGTTACGACGTGGTGGGCACGGTGAGGCAGAACCGCCAGGACAGCCTGTTCCGCAAGATGGCGTCACGCACCATCAACCGCCTCATCCAGCGCACAACGGGCAAGGCGATGGGCGACTACGGCTGCATGCTGCGCGCCTACCGCCGCCACATTATTGACGCCATGCTGCACTGCCACGAGCGCAGCACCTTTATTCCGATTCTGGCAAATACCTTCGCCCGTAAGGCGACCGAGATCCCCGTCCTCCACGCCGAGCGCGAGCACGGTGAGTCGAAGTACAGCTTTATGCGCCTGATCAACCTGATGTACGACCTCATCACCTGCCTGACCACCACGCCGCTGCGCCTGCTGAGCGTCTTCGGCAGCGTTATCGCGCTGGCCGGGTTTGCGCTCTCCGTTCTGCTGGTCGCGCTGCGGCTGATCTACGGCCCGCAGTGGGCGGCGGAAGGGGTCTTTATGCTGTTTGCCGTGCTGTTTATGTTCATTGGCGCCCAGTTTGTTGGCATGGGCCTGCTCGGTGAATACATAGGCCGTATCTATAACGATGTTCGCGCGCGTCCGCGCTACTTTATCCAACGTGTTGTCCGTCAGGAACACAAAGCGTCTCAAGAGGAAAACCACCCATGAAAGCCGTTGTCTTTGCCTATCACGATATGGGGTGCGCGGGCACGCTGGCCCTGCTGGAAGCGGGCTATGAAATTGCCGCTATCTTTACCCATCCTGATGCTGCCGGAGAGAACACCTTCTTCGGCTCCGTGGCGCGCATTGCGGCTGAACGCGGCATTCCGGTTTATGCGCCGGAAGATGTAAACCACCCGCTGTGGGTTGACCGCATTCAGACCCTTTCGCCGGACGTGATTTTCTCGTTCTACTATCGCAACCTCCTGAGCGACGCGATTTTAAGCCTGGCGCCAAAAGGGGCGTTTAACCTGCACGGCTCCCTGCTGCCCGCCTACCGTGGCCGCGCGCCGCTGAACTGGGCGCTGGTCAATGGTGAAACCGAAACCGGCGTAACCCTGCACCGCATGGTTCGCCGCGCCGACGCGGGCGCTATCGTTGCGCAGCAAAACGTGGCTATCGACGAAGACGAAACCGCGCTCCAGCTTCATCACAGGCTGTGCGAAACGGCAAAAACCCTGCTGCGCGACGCGCTGCCGTCCATCCTTCAGGGGACGTATAGCGAAACCGCGCAGGACGAGAGCAAGGCGAGCTGCTTTGGCCGCCGCAACCCGGAGGACGGCCGCCTGGACTGGACCAAACCCGCGCGCCAGCTGCATAACTTGGTGCGCGCGGTGACCGATCCGTGGCCGGGGGCGTACAGCTTTGCCGGGGTCAGCAAGTTTATCGTCTGGAAATCCCGCGTGCGTGACGACATCCCTGCCGCTAAGCCGGGCACCGTCGTCTCCGTTTCGCCGCTGATTGTCAGCTGCGGCGAGCAGGCGCTGGAGATCGTCACCGGACAAACCGACAACGGCCTGTACGTTCAGGGAACCCAGCTGGCGCAGTCTCTCGGTCTGGTCGCTGGGGCGCTGATCACCAGCGCGCCGGTGGTTGCCATCAAACGCCGCACCCGCGTGCTGATCCTCGGCGTGAACGGTTTTATCGGTAACCACCTCACCGAACGCCTGCTCAAGGACGATAACTACGAAATCTATGGCCTGGACATCGGTTCGGACGCCATCAGCCGCTTCCTGGATAACCCGCGCTTCCACTTCGTGGAAGGGGATATCAGCATCCACTCCGAGTGGATCGAATACCACATTAAAAAATGCGACGTGGTGCTGCCGCTGGTGGCGATCGCGACGCCGATTGAGTACACCCGCAACCCGCTGCGCGTGTTCGAGCTGGACTTCGAAGAGAACCTGAAGATCATCCGCGACTGCGTGAAATACGACAAGCGCATCATCTTCCCGTCCACCTCTGAGGTGTACGGCATGTGTACCGACAAAAACTTCGACGAAGACACCTCCAACCTGGTGGTGGGGCCGATCAACAAGCAGCGCTGGATTTACTCCGTCTCTAAACAGCTGCTGGACCGCGTGATCTGGGCCTACGGCGAAAAAGAGGGGCTGCGCTTTACCCTGTTCCGTCCGTTTAACTGGATGGGACCGCGCCTGGACAACCTGAACGCGGCGCGCATCGGCAGCTCCCGCGCCATCACCCAGCTGATCCTCAACCTGGTGGAAGGCTCGCCAATCAAGCTGATTGAAGGCGGCAAGCAGAAGCGCTGCTTCACCGATATCAGCGACGGCATCGAAGCGCTGTTCCGCATCATTGAGAACAACGACAACCGCTGCAACGGGCAGATCATCAACATCGGCAACCCTGACAACGAAGCGAGCATTCGCGAGCTGGCCGAGATGCTGCTGGCCAGTTTTGAACGCCACCCGCTGCGCGACCGCTTCCCGCCGTTTGCCGGCTTCCGCGAAGTGGAAAGCAGCAGCTATTACGGCAAAGGCTATCAGGACGTTGAGCACCGCAAGCCGAGCATTCGCAACGCGAAGCGCTGCCTGAACTGGACGCCGACCGTGAAGATGGAACAAACCATTGACGAAACGCTCGACTTCTTCCTGCGCACCGTGGAGCTGACGGAACAGGCGTCATGAAAAAAGTCGGTTTACGCATTGATGTCGATACCTTTCGCGGCACGCGCGACGGCGTACCGCGGCTGCTGGAACTGATGAGCAAGCACGACGTTCGCGCGAGCCTCTTTTTCAGCGTGGGGCCAGACAACATGGGACGTCACCTGTGGCGTCTGGTTAAACCGGCATTTCTGTTCAAAATGCTGCGCTCGCGCGCGGCATCCCTTTACGGCTGGGATATCCTGCTGGCGGGTACCGCATGGCCCGGCAGGCGCATCGGTGCGGGTAATGAAGCGATTATCCGCGAGGCGGCGCGCCTGCACGAGGTGGGCCTGCACGCCTGGGATCACCACGCCTGGCAGGCGTGGGCGGGCGTGTGGGATATTCAGCGCATGAAGCGTGAAATTGAGCGCGGCGTGCTGGAGCTGGAGGCCATTACCGGCCAGCAGGTACGCTGCTCGGCCGTGGCGGGCTGGCGGGCGGATCAGCGCGTCGTGAAAGCGAAAGAACCTTTCGCGTTCCGCTACAACAGCGACTGCCGCGGCACCGGGCCGTTTTTACCGCAGCTGGGTGAGAACCGGTTTGGCACCGTGCAAATTCCGGTTACGCTTCCCACGTGGGATGAAGTCGTCGGGCGCGAAGTCAGCGCCGACGGGTTCAATCGCTATATCCTGGACCACATGCACCGAGATACCGGCACGCCGGTGTATACCATCCACGCGGAAGTGGAGGGGATCGCGTATCAGCACGATTTCGACGCGCTGCTGGCGATGGCGAAGCGGGAGGGCATCGCGTTTTGCCCGCTCAGCGAGCTGCTGCCGGACGATCTCTCAACGCTGCCGCCGGGCAAAATCGTACGCAATGAAATGGCCGGCCGGGAAGGCTGGCTTGGCTATCAACACACCGTGAGTCCCGCATCATGAAAGCAGCCCGTTACGGCTTAGCGCTTCTCGCACTGTTTATCGTTTACTACCTTATTCCGGTCGATCTTCGCCTGCTGTGGCAGCCTGATGAAACGCGCTACGCGGAGATCAGCCGCGAAATGCTGGCCTCGGGCGACTGGGTGGTGCCGCACTTCCTGGGACTGCGCTATTTCGAAAAGCCGATAGCCGGGTACTGGGTTAACAGCATCGGACAGCTGCTGTTCGGCCACACCAACTTTGCCGTGCGCGCCGGGGCGATATTCTCCACCGGGTTCGCCGCGCTGCTGGTGATCTGGCTGGCGTGGCGCCTCTGGCAGGACAAGCGCGTCGCGCTGTTCTCCGGCATCATCTTTATCACCCTGTTCCTCGTTTACGGTATCGGCACCTATGCGGTGCTGGATCCCATCATCACCCTCTGGCTGGTAGCGGCGATGTGCAGCTTCTGGCTGGCCGCGCAGGCGCAAACCGTCATGGGAAAAGTCGGTGGTTATGTTCTGCTCGGGCTGGCCTGCGGCATGGGGGTGATGACCAAAGGCTTCCTGGCGCTGGCGGTGCCGGTGATTGGCGTTCTGCCGTGGGTGATTGTGCATAAGCGCTGGAAAGAGGTGTTGCTCTACGGCTGGCTGGCGGTTCTGAGCTGCGTGCTGATCGTGCTGCCCTGGGGGCTGGCGATCGCCCAGCGCGAGCCTGACTTCTGGCGCTACTTCTTCTGGGTGGAGCATATTCAGCGCTTCGCGCAGAGCGACGCCCAGCACAAGGCGCCGTTCTGGTATTACCTGCCGTTCCTGATTGCCGGAAGCCTGCCGTGGCTGGCGCTGCTGCCGGGCGCGCTGCGCCTGGGCTGGCGCGACAGGCAGGGCGACGGCAGCGGCTGGTATCTGCTGGGATGGGTGGTGATGCCGCTGCTGTTCTTCAGCATCGCCAAAGGCAAGCTGCCGACCTACATCCTGCCGTGCTTTGCCCCGCTGGCGATCCTGATGGCGCGCTACGCCTGCACCCTCGCCGGGAAGAGCGTGAAGGTGCTGCGCATTAACGCGTGGATTAACCTGGGCTTTGGCGTGCTGGGTGTGGCGGCGGCGCTGGCGGTTTCCCCGTGGGGAGTCACAAAGCATCCGGTCTGGACCTCCGTCGAGCTGTATAAAGTCTTCTGCGCCGCGGTGGCTTTTCTCGTGTGGGCCGTGATGGGCTGGTTTACGCTGCATCGAAGCCCGCAGCGCTGGTGGCTGGCTGCGCTCTGCCCGGCCGGGCTGGCGCTGTTGATTGGCTTCGCCATTCCTAACCGCGTGGTGGATTCGAAGCAGCCGCAGTCGCTGGTCGATACCGTGCGCGTTCCGCTGGAGGAGAGCAAATTCGTGCTGGCTAACAGCGTGGGCGTGGCGGCGGGGCTGGCGTGGGAGCTAAATCGTGACGACATTATTCTCTACGGCCAGGGCGGCGAGCTGAAGTACGGCCTGAACTACCCGGATGCGCAGGGGCGGTTCGTGAGCGAGGATGATTTGGCGCAGTGGCTGGAGGTGCATCGCCAGCAGGGGCGCGTTTCTCTGGTGATCCTGCTGTCGAAAAACGACGACCTCAAGCAGGCGAAGCTGCCAAAACCGGACAACCTGTACGTTCAGGGGCGTCTGGCCTACCTGCAGTACTTGCCGCAATGATGGTCTGGGTCGGGCTGATACTGTCCAGCCTGCTGAGCTGCGCAGGACAGCTGTGTCAGAAGCAGGCGACCCGTCCGGCGAAAGCCGGGCGGCGCGGCAGGCATCTTATGCTCTGGCTCGGCCTGGCGCTGCTGGCGCTTGGCAGCGGAATGCTGGTCTGGCTGGTCGTGTTACAGCACCTGCCGGTCGGCATCGCTTACCCGATGCTGAGCCTGAATTTCGTCTGGGTGACGCTGGCGGCGAAAGCGGTCTGGCATGAGAACGTTGCGCCGCGCCACTGGCTCGGCGTGGGCTTAATTATCATTGGCATTATTCTGCTGGGAGGAAGCCTGTGAAAGGGGCGTTTTGGGCCTTATGCAGCGTGGCGTTGGTCAGCGCGGCGCAGCTGCTGCTGCGGCACGCGATGGTGCTGTTGCCGCCCGTCAGCGACGTCACCGCGTTTGCTGCTGCGCTGTGGCATACCGCTCCCGGCACCGGCTCGCTGGCGCTCGGCCTTGCGGGATATGTGGCGTCGATGGGCTGCTGGTATCTGGCGCTGCAGCGGATGGCGCTTAGCAAAGCTTACGCCCTGCTGAGCCTGAGCTATATCCTGGTCTGGGCCGCGGCGATCGCGCTGCCAGGCTGGGAAGAGCACTTCTCCTGGCGCGGGCTGGCGGGCGTTGGATGTATTATTCTGGGCGTGCTGACTATTTTCCGGCCAGCGCGCCGTCGACCGAGCGGATCAGCGTCGTCGTAAGCGCGAAGGGCGTAGCGGTACAGACGGCAAGGCTCAGGGCGTCAATCTGGCAGTGGCTGACCGAGTGTAACCCGGCGGCGCTATCGATGCTGACCATCTGCCAGGGGTGGCCGTCACGCTGCTTGATGATGGCCCCTTTGCGCGTCCAGATGCGCCAGAACGCGGCCAGCTGGCGCTCGGCTGCTTCCTGCTCCAGCTCATCGTGTTCGGCATTGCTGAAGACCGCGTTGGCAAGCGTGCGCCAGTTATCCTGCGCACGAATATGCTCCAGCGAACAACCCACTTCACCTTCATCGCTGACGATCAGCGCGATATCGTCCTCGCAGTGGCTAACGCTAAACCACAGCGGAAAACCGTTCGCAAAGCCCGGTTTCCCCTGCTCGCTGTAGACAATTTCCGGCAGCGGCTGAGGATCGAACAGGCGCGAAAGTAGCCCTCGTCCGGCCAGCCAGCGGGCGCGCCGTGCGTCTTGCGGTGCATGTCTGGCCAGCGCTTCAGCCCAATTATCGTTGCTTAGCGTGGAGATTTTTCCCAGAAAAACCTGGTACATATAACGTCTGGCCTTCAGTTAATGCAGTAAGAACCGCACAGTCACGCGGCGAAACCATTACTATAATCCATTGGCAGCGCGAATGGCTAACCGCATTCCGGGTTTAGCCCGGTAATCGGCTCTTGGGACGCCCTGGTCCGAGGAGTATCGCCAGCTTGCTCCCGCCCTTGGTGGTCTCCATCCAGATTTTACATACGCTGGTCAACGGCACCGAGAGCAGCATACCCACCGGACCCAGCAGCCATCCCCACACCAGTAAGGATAAAAAGACCACCAGCGTCGACATCCCCAGGCGGTGGCCCATCATCCGTGGTTCAAGAATATTTCCCAGCACCATATGCACGACGAGGAACAGCGCCCCGATGAGCATGCATTCATAAAAACCATTGAACAAAAAGGCCTGGATCATGGGCGGCACGGCGGAAAGCACCGCCCCGATATTGGGAACGTAGTTCAGCAGAAACGCCAGTACGCCCCACATCAGGGCAAACTGAATGTCCATCAGCTCAAGCCCCAGCCAGACGAGCACGCCCGTCCAGAGGCTGAGCAGCGTTTTTAGCGCCAGATATTTGGTTACGCCTTTCAGCGCGCGGTGCAGGCCGGCAATGTGGATCTGCGGGTTATTGAGCGCAAAGCGCAGCTTGTAGGGAACGTGGCGGACCTCAAAGAGCATAAACACCACCGTCATCACCAGCAGCAGGATGCTTGCCATCGCGCCGGAAAGCCCGGTCATCAGGGTGGTGGCGTAGGTCATCAGCTTTTCCGAGTCCATCCTGCGCAGCATGCGCTCCGGGGAGATATGCAGATTGAGGAACGGTATCATCTCCTGCAGGTCAACCAGCTTGCGGGTCAGCGCTTTGTTGTACTGCGGCAGCATGGTGGAGAATTCGCTGAGCGACGCCGCCAGCACGCCGAACAGGGCCGTCAGCACGATGAGCATGACGATGACCACGATGGTGATAGCCACCGGGCGGCTCACGCCGCGACGCAAGAACCACGTCACCAGCGGATTAAGAACAATGGCAAAGAAGAGGGCCAGCAGAAGTTGAACAATAATATCGGCCGCTGAGTGAATCCCTGCAAGGATCACCACCAGGCAGGCAAGCTTCAATAAAATGTGCAAACCCGCTTTATCGGGCTGGGTAGGTGTCATAGGTTTTCCTTTTTCGTGGGCTCGTTAAGTGTAGTGTGCGGGATTCGCTTCGTCTGGGGCGCTTATCTGAAAGTCGAGGCTGATTTTCACCGGGCATCGTGGTAATAGTGAAACACCGTTGCAAAAATCAGAGAAACGTCATGCCCGAACCTGCCGCCGAACCGGCGCTGAGCGGATTTCGCCTCAATCTGCGCATTGTCTCCGTTGTTATCTTCAACTTCGCCAGCTACCTGACGATCGGCCTGCCGCTGGCCGTGCTGCCGGGGTATGTTCACGACGTAATGGGCTTTAACGCCTTCTGGGCCGGGCTGGTAATTAGCCTGCAGTATTTTGCCACGCTCCTGAGCCGCCCGCATGCGGGGCGCTATGCGGATCGGTTCGGGCCGAAAAGCGTTGTCGTGATAGGACTGTGCGGCTGCTTCCTGAGCGGGCTGAGCTACCTGCTGGCCGCCTCCACCAGCCACTGGCCGCTGTTGAGCCTGGCGCTGCTGTGCCTGGGCCGCGTGATTTTAGGCATCGGCCAGAGCCTGGCGGGAACAGGATCCACGCTGTGGGGCGTCGGCGTTGTGGGGGCGCCCCACATCGGCAGGGTGATCTCGTGGAACGGCATTGTGACCTACGGCGCGATGGCCATCGGCGCGCCGCTCGGCGTGGTGTGTTATGCCTACGGCGGCCTTTACGGGCTAGCCGTCACGATTATGGTCATCGCGCTGCTGGCGATTGCCTTCGCGCTGCCGCGCCCGAAGGTCAAGGCCAGCAAGGGCAAGCCGCTGCCGTTTCGCGCCGTGCTGGGGCGCGTCTGGCTGTACGGGATGGCGCTGGCGCTGGCTTCCGCCGGCTTTGGCACCATCGCAACGTTTATCACGCTGTTTTACGATGCCAAAGGCTGGGACGGCGCGGCCTTTGCGTTAACGCTCTTTAGCTGCGCGTTTGTGGGTGCTCGCTTACTTTTCCCGAACGGGATAAACCGCCTGGGCGGCCTGAACGTGGCGATGATCTGCTTCGCCGTGGAGATTGTTGGCCTGCTCCTGACCGGCGTCGCCACCGCACCGTGGATGGCGAAAGTCGGCGTTTTCCTGGCGGGGGCGGGGTTCTCGCTGGTGTTCCCGGCGCTGGGCGTTGTGGCGGTGAAGGCGGTGCCGCCGCAAAATCAGGGCGCGGCGCTGGCAACCTATACGGTGTTTATGGATATGTCGCTGGGGATCACCGGGCCGCTGGCGGGGCTGGTGATGGCCTGGGCGGGCGTGCCGGTGATTTATCTTGCCGCGGCGGGCCTGGTGGCGGTGGCGCTTCTGCTGGCGTGGCGGCTAAAAAAATGGCCCCCCGAGCACGCCCGGGAGGCCACGTCATCATCGTGAAAATTACTGAATCGCGATGGTGTTAATGATGTTTTCCGCGGCGGTTTGCGCTTTCTGCTGATCGTCCGCTGGCAGGGTAATCTGCAGGGTCAGCAGCTTATTATCAATCTTGCCGAGCACCACGGAAGAGTAGGCCGTCTGGCCTTTCGCCGAGATAATGCTGTCGAGCTGCTGCAGCGTGTGGCCTTTCAGCTCGATGGATTTATTGGTGACAACCTGCAGCTGCGGGTCACGGCCGCGCTGCTGCTCTTCCAGACGCTTAGCGAGCACGCCCAGATCTTCGCTGGTGTCGTCGCCGACGATCACAATCACCGCTTTCTGCCCGGTAGCGTCAGAATAGACGTGCATGTTGTTCGCCTGGGTGCCCAGCTTGCCGCTCTGATCGGTCATATCCGCCGGCAGAGAGAAACTGAGTTTGCCATCCATCAGGCTGACCGGCTGCCCCGTGGCATTGCTTTCAGCGGACGCGCCCTGAGCAGGCGTTTTGGTGTCGCTGTTATCACAGGCTGCAAGGCCAACAACCAGCAGGCCAATCCCGACATATTTAACCAGATTGCGCATTGACTTCTTCCTTTCGATAAACGGCCATAGCGGCTCATTCATCCATCTTATCACAACTGATAAAGCGAACCCTTAACCTGCCTGCAATGCGGTGATTTCAGATTTATCTGCCAGCCTTTTCATCAGCATATTCAATAGTACCCCGTACATCGGCAGGAAGAACACGATGCTGATAAGCACCTTGAAGCAGTAGTCCACCAGCGCGATTTCCATCCAGTGCTCGGCCATAAACGCGTCCGGGCTGCGCCAGAAGGCGATGAAGAAAAACGCCAGCGTATCGCTCACGTTGCCAAACAGCGTCGAGGCGGTCGGCGCCATCCACCAGCGGTGGTTTTGCCGCAGGCGGTTAAAGACGTGAACGTCGAGGATCTGCCCCAGGGCGTAGGCCATAAAGCTTGCCGCCGCGATGCGCGCCACGAACAGGTTGAAGTTAGTAAGTGCTTCCAAACCTTGCCAGCTGCCCATGTAAAACAGCGATGAAATCACGTACGAGACGAACAGCGCGGGCATCATCACCGCGAAAATAATACGGCGTGCCAGCGGTGCGCCAAAAATCCGCACGGTTAAATCGGTGGCGAGGAAAATAAACGGAAAGCTAAATGCGCCCCAGGTGGTGTGAAAACCAAAAATGGAGATCGGCAACTGCACCAGATAGTTGCTGGAGGTGATCACCAGCAGATGAAAAAGCGAAAGCCAGAACAACGCCTTGACGCGTTGAGGGTGTGTAAAGGAGCTCATATTGTACCTTTTTGATTAAAATTTGGGGTGAGGGAACCCAATAAAGCCGCCGCATGATACTGCTTTGACGGTCATTTGCAATGGTTGATTTTCACGCAATCGTTAACCTGTTTGCATTGAGAGTCGCGGGGCGTAAACTACAGCCGTTTTTACACCAACGAGAAGAAAATGACCGACGTATTCTCCACTCCAGATCATACCCTTGACGCTCAGGGCCTCCGCTGCCCGGAGCCGGTCATGATGGTGCGCAAAACTGTACGCAATATGCAGGCAGGCGAAACGCTGCTGATCGTTGCCGACGACCCGGCCACTACCCGCGATATTCCCGGCTTTTGTACCTTTATGGAGCACGAGCTGGTGGCCCAGGCGACCGACGCGCTGCCGTACCGGTATTTGATTCGCAAGGGGCAGTAGCGCCGAGCCCGGCGGGCTAGCGAATCACGTCGTAAATCGCGCTCTGTATTGCCTGCCATTTTTTAGTCGTCGCGTCCGGCTGCGCCAGCGCGCGACGTTTCGCCATCTCCGCGTCGTGCTGCTGGCGCTTCACGACGGCGGGAACGGTGCAAAATGCCTTCAGGTACTGTTTGCGGACCGACGTCAGCGATTCGCCGTTTGCCATGGCGTGGCTAAGCGTATTGATAAAGCGGCGGCACGGCTTCTTTTCCACCATCTGCTGCCGGTAGCGCAGCATCAGCTCCAGCACGTCGTCATGGCCCGCTGCCATAGCCTCTTCCGTCCACGACACCTTCCAGTCCATTCCACCCTGCAGGAAGAGCAGCGCGACGCGCGTATCGTTGCGGTTAATGGCCGAGCGGAAATTGTTTTCGTCCCAGGTCACGCCCTGGCGGGTCAGCGTTTCGCGTGAGGAGGGCGTTTCCCGCATCTCCTGCGGCGCTTGCGCGGGTTCTGCCGCGCTCGCCACGGCCTGCTGCGGCTTACCGCTGGTGACGACGATGAACCCGCCGACCACGATGGCGATAACCATCACGCCGACGGCCCCCCACAGCGCCCCGGAGATCAGCTGCTCGCGCTGTTCCGGCGTGCGCGGCGCGCGCTGCGTCGGCTTTTCAATGGTGTCGCGCACCTCAAACAGATCGCTTCCGGTGACGCGATCCCTTTTCTGCGCGTGCTCCCAGAACGCGTGCAGCTCGCTGGCGTCGACGGCCATCAGCCCCGCCGGGTTGATGCGCGTCCGTCCCTCTTCAAATGCGCGCTGCACGGGCCGGGTAATTTGCGAGTAATAGGTGTCCAGCAGCTGAATTTGCGCCGAACTTAGCGGCTGCTGAACGGTGATGCCGTTGCGGATTTGGCGGATGTCGTCCAGAAAGGTTTGCAGCGTTTTGCGCGGGTCGACCAGCAGCGTCAGCATCATCGGGTCGCTGAACAGCGAGGCGTAGTAACGGCTGTACTCTTTTTTATCGACCACCATTTGCGCCAGCTCGCTGAACATCATGCCGCTCAGGATATCGTTGATCTCACCAAGCTTAAGCCAGCGGCGCACGCGGTCGGCGTTAAACAGCGTTTTGAGGTGGTTATTCAGCCGCACCGGATCGGGCCACGCCTGCTGTATCAGGCCCTTAATCATCAGCTCAATCGCCCGTACCTGCTTGCGCGCCTGCTGCTGCTGAATTTCGTCTCCGGGGGCCAGCTCGGTGCTGTAGGTCAGAAGGGGCTGCTGAAGGCGCAGATGCTCCAGCGAGGTGACAAAACGCATTGCCGCGATAAGCTGGTTCTCGCTCACGTCCTGACCGCTCTCATACTGGGGAACGCGCTGCTGCAGGAGGCGAAGCTGCAGCGTAAATGCCGACATCTCCGCGTCGTTGAGGTTGAGCTGCTTTGCCACCGCACCCCAGCCGCCCAGCCCTAAGCGGGCGTTATCCAGCTGCTCCAGGAACCAGCGCGGATCTTTACCTTCGGCAACATGCACGTTGAGCAGGAGAAGGATCTCTACTGACGCGTGGCGAATAACCGTCAGGCAGTGTTCAAACTGTTCGCGGATGCGGTGTGATGAACTCAGAGTCATTGTTTTCCTTGAGAGGCAACGAAGGCACCAAAATGAGCCAGGTCCTGGCCGTTTTTCTTTTTATTAATACGACGTTAAACCATACCTGAGTTTTTGTTGAAAAAAAGTGACAAACCCTATAATCATTGGCAGGTCTTTCAGGAGAAACCGCATGCCAGCTTTAACCACCGCGCGCTTACGCTGCTCGCCTCTACAGGCCGCCGACTGGCCCTTCTTTCTGGCGTTACAACAAAACGCGGAGGTAATGCGTTATGTTGCGCAGGACCGCTCCGTTGCGGACATTCGCGACGCGTTTGACGCTCGCCTGCAGCCGTGGCGCCCCGGCAGCACCCATTGGCTCTGCCTTACGGTGCGCGACGCGCAAAATGGCACGCCGCTAGGGGTGACGGGCTATATTCACCGGGAGGAAGATTGCGCCGAGGTGGGCTTTCTTTTTGCGCCGTTCGCGCAGGGAAAGGGATACGGCTATGAATCTCTGCGGGCGCTCTGCGATTTTGCGTTTGCCGAAGGCGGCGTTCGCCGCCTCACGGCGACAGTGACGGTGGGCAATATTGCCTCCAGAAACGTGCTGGAAAAAGTGGGATTCCGTCTCGAAGGCGAGCTGCGGGAAAATTATTTCCTTGCAGGGCGCTGGCATAATGACTGGCTCTTTGGATTATTAAAAAAAGAATATTGATTGAGAAACAGCTGAATCATGGCCATTTGGCCTATAGGCCTCCGGGCCTATTTCCTCTACTCTTACGCCCTAGAGAGGAAATGAATATGAACGATCATACGCTTAAGATATCTTCTTCTGCCATTGAGCTATTAAAACAGCAGCAGGGCCTTTCACTGGAGAAATACAAGGATGAGAAAGGCTTATGGGTAATAGGATATGGTCACGTTATTCGCCCGTGGGAAAAATTCAGTGGCCTGATTACGCCTGTGGAAGCAGAAATAATGCTCCAAAACGATCTGCAAATATGGGAAGCGCTGCTGCGTGAAAATATTAACCAGCCATTGACACAGCAGCAGCACGATACGCTTATTTCACTACTTTATAGTCTTGATGATATCTCTGTACTTAAAACCACGGTGGTTCAGGCCATCATGCGGGTATAGAGCATTGCGGCCTGGGTTCTGTTTTTGACCTCCAGCCGCCGGAACAGGGTTTCCAGATGTGCTTTTACCGTTCCCGCACTGATGTTCAGTGAACGACCAATCTCCTTGTTTGACTCGCCGGCTGCCAGTCGTTTAAGCACCTCATACTGGCGCTCGCTGAGCTGCGACAAATCCTGCTGCGGCGCATTAAGATCGTGCAGCCACTCGCCCGGAAGGCAAACCATCCCTCTCGCAATAGAATGCAGCATGGTAGAAAACATCTCCGGCGCCGCGTTGCGTGGAATAACGGCCATGACGTTTCGCTGCAGAATTTTTTCAACGTATCGAGGGTCTTTTTTGGCTAACACGATCGCCACGCGCAATCTGGGAAATCGAAGCTGAAGATCTTCCAGCAGCGTGGTATTTTCATCCTGAAGAATATTCCCGTCAATCAACGCGATAGCGGTGGGTGATGCCGATAGCTGTGATAAAAATTCATCTGCCTGACGGGCTCCCGTAATATTTATTTCCGGAATTAACGTCCGCAGACTGTTTATCGCTCCATGAATAAATATTGACTGCCTGTCAAACATGATTACTCGCATTGTTTTTCCCCTTCAGATGGCTCCGCGCAATCTGACCGCAAATACCATCGTAAATAGTACAATCTCAATGAATAGCGGGGGGATTCTACAGAGGCTTTATATGAGAAAAAACTCAATGAAGGTTGACGTTACAAATCAGTCATTGATTTTTATAACTACCAGGATTTTGACATAACTCTCTTAAGGTTTTCCTTAAAGGGCTCCCTCCCCTTAAGAACGCGGCTTACAGGAACATCCCGCCTGAAACTTCAATACGTTGTGCGTTCATCCAGCCCAGCCTGTCGCTGAGAAGGGCCGCAACCGCGTCGCCAATGTCGTCCGGCAGGCCAACGCGCCCCAGCGCCGTTTGTGAGGCTAAATGATGGTTGATCTGCGCGTTATCGCGCACGCGTCCGCCGCCAAAGTCGGTTTCAATTGCCCCTGGGGCAATAATATTCACGCTGATCCCGCGCGCGCCCAGCTCCTTCGCCTGATAGCGAGTGAGCACTTCCATTGCCCCTTTCATTGCGGCATAGGCGCCTGACCCCGGCTGGGTGAAGCGCGCCAGGCCGCTGGAGACGTTCAGAATACGCCCGCCGTCCTCCATTAACGGCAGCAGGCGCTGCGTCAGGAAGAACGGCCCTTTGAAATGGACGTTCATCGCGTCGTCAAACTGGGCTTCCGTGGTGTCGGCAAACGGCGCGTATAAACCCGTTCCGGCATTGTTCAATAAATAATCGAAGGTGTGGCGTTGCCAGACGCCGCTGAGCGTCTCCTGCACCTGTTGAGCAAAACGCTCAAAAGCGGAAATATCGCCGACGTTCAGCTGCAGTGCAGCCGCCTTCACGCCGTTAGCTTCAATTTCACGCACCACGTCCAGCGCCTCGTTCTGGCTGCTGTTATAGGTGAGGATGATCCCCGTTCCATCGGCTGCCAGCTTTAGCGCCGCGTTTTTACCTAAACCACGGCTACCGCCCGTTACAATGGCTATACGTTCAGACATAAGAAACCTCGTTTCGCTGGTTATGAAGATTGAGTAAGAGCTTATTAGGTGATAAATAAACAATAAAGATGGGTAATAACGCTTCACTGTTTCATTTAAAACAACAATGAGCCGGGCCTATGGATAAAATACACGCAATGCAGTTATTCATCCGCGTCGCGGAGCTGGAGAGCTTTTCCCGCGCGGCGGAGACGCTAAGCCTGCCGAAGGGCAGCGTTTCGCGGCAGATTCAGGCGCTGGAAAATATGCTCGGCACGCAGCTTTTGCACCGCACGACGCGTCGCGTCAGCCTCACGCAGGACGGCATGGTCTATTACGAGCGCGCAAAAGATCTGCTCACCAACCTCGACGAGCTGGACGGCCTGTTCCAGCACGACCCTTCCAGCATCAGCGGACGCCTGCGCGTGGATATGCCCGTTGGCATTGCGCGAAATTTAATCATCCCGAGGCTGCCCGCTTTTTTACAGCAGTACCCCGGCATAGAAGTGGAGCTTAGCAGCAGCGACCGCCTGGTGGACGTGATTCGCGAAGGCTTTGACTGCGTGGTGCGCGTCGGCACGCTGAAGGACTCCGGGCTTATCGCGCGCCCGCTCGGCAGGCTGTCGGTGATTAACTGCGCCAGCCCGGCTTATCTGGAGCGTTTTGGCTATCCTGACACGCTGGACGACCTGGCGTCTCACGCCGTGGTGCATTACGCCGCCACGCTGGGAACGCGGCCGCAGGGCTTCGAGTACTTCAACGGCACGTCCGTGCAGTGGGTGAAAACGGGCGGGGTGCTCACGGTCAACAGCACCGAGACCTATCACGCCGCCTGCATTGCCGGGCTGGGGATTATTCAGGTACCGCGCGTCGGCGTGCGCGACGCGCTGCGCACGAAAAAGCTGATTGAGATCCTGCCGCAGTATCGTGCTGAACCGATGCCGGTTTCGCTGATTTACCCTCACCGCCGCAACCTCTCCCGTCGGGTTCATCTGTTCATGGAGTGGCTGACCGAACAGACAAAAGCGTACGTGGGTTAGCCACACGCTATAATTCAAATACATTCTGGAAACGAAAAGGAAAAGACGCGTGACGCAGGAAAACGATCCGCAACGACCCACACAGCATCTGGATTTTGAGCCTGTGAAGAAAATGGACACCAGGCCCGAGGAGCCGAAAGAGCCCGGCACGGCCAGCAAGGCGCTGGGAACCGCCTTGACGCTGGCTGAACGCATAAAGCAGCTTCCCGTGATTGCGCACCTGATCCGCGCCGCCGAGCGCTTTAACGATCGTCTGGGCAATCAGTTCGGGGCAGCCATCACCTACTTCTCGTTTTTATCGATGATCCCCATCCTCATGGTGTCTTTCGCCGCGGCGGGTTTTGTTCTCGCCTCGCACCCCACGCTGCTTCAGGACATCTTCAACAAGATCCTGAATAACGTGAGCGACCCGACGCTCGCCGCAACGCTGAAAAGCACAATTAACACCGCCGTGCAGCAGAGAACCACCGTTGGGATCGTGGGTTTACTGATTGCGCTTTACTCGGGCATTAACTGGATGGGCAACCTGCGCGAGGCCATTCGCGCCCAGTCGCGCGACGTGTGGGAGCGCACGCCGCAGGACGAGGAGAAAATCTGGGTGAAGTATTTCCGCGACTTCATCTCGCTGATTGGCCTGCTGGTGGCGCTGATCGTAACGCTCTCCATCACCTCGGTTGCGGGCTCCGCCCAGCAGATGATTATTTCCGCGCTGTATCTGGACTACATTGAATGGCTGAAGCCCGCCTGGCGCGGCATTGGCCTGGCGATCTCCATCTTTGCCAACTATCTGCTGTTCTTCTGGATCTTCTGGCGCTTGCCTCGCCATCGCCCGCGTAAAAAAGCGCTGATCCGCGGCACGCTGATTGCCGCGATAGGCTTCGAGGTGATTAAGATCGTGATGACCTATACGCTGCCGTCGCTGGTGAAATCGCCCTCCGGCGCGGCGTTTGGCTCGGTGCTCGGGCTGATGGCGTTCTTCTACTTCTTCGCCCGCCTGACGCTGTTCTGCGCGGCCTGGATCGCCACCGCAGAATACAAAGATGACCCGCGCATGCCGGGCAAAACGCATCGCTAAACCTATCATCGGGCTGAAAATGTCAGCCCGATTCTTCATTTCAGCATATAAATCCAGTCATTAACTTTTATTTAACCTTAAACCAGTTTTATCTGCTGATATTTAAAATCTGTGAAGCATTTCATGGAAGCGTTTTGGCGAGGCTGAACATTATTCACTTTTTGACTCTTTTTTCACCAGTTCGCCGCTTTGTTACAGATTGAAATGTCGCTTTTGCTGTGCGTAATATGGCCTTTCGTTCGTCAAAAATAAGAAAATAATATGCAAGCAACAGCCACCACACTCGATTCCGACGCGGACCAGGCGCCCGTCAACTCGCGCAACAAAGTTGTTGTCGCCTCGCTGATCGGTACCGCCATTGAGTTCTTCGACTTCTACATTTACGCCACCGCGGCGGTGATCGTCTTTCCCCATATTTTCTTCCCGCAGGGTGACCCAACGGCGGCCACGCTACAGTCTTTAGCAACGTTCGCGATTGCCTTCGTCGCCCGCCCGATTGGCTCCGCGCTGTTTGGCCACTTCGGCGACCGCGTGGGCCGCAAGGTCACGCTGGTCGCCTCGCTGCTGACCATGGGCATTTCCACCGTTGCCATCGGCCTGCTGCCCACCTATGAAACCATCGGGATTTTAGCCCCGCTGCTGCTGGCGCTGGCGCGTTTTGGCCAGGGCTTAGGCCTGGGCGGCGAATGGGGCGGGGCGGCGCTGCTGGCGACCGAGAACGCACCGCCGCGCAAGCGCGCGCTGTACGGCTCGTTCCCGCAGCTGGGCGCGCCGATTGGCTTCTTCTTTGCCAACGGAACGTTCCTGCTGCTCTCCTGGCTGCTGACCGATGAACAGTTCATGACCTGGGGCTGGCGTATTCCGTTCGTTTTCTCCGCCGTGCTGGTGCTGATTGGCCTGTACGTGCGCGTTTCCCTGCACGAAACGCCGGTCTTTGCCAAAGTGGCGGCGGCGAAGAAGCAGGTCAAAGTGCCGCTGGGCACGCTGCTGACCAAACACGTCCGCGTGACCGTGCTGGGCACGTTTATCATGCTGGCGACCTACACGCTGTTCTACATCATGACCGTGTACTCAATGACCTACAGCACGGCGGCTGCGCCGGTTGGCCTCGGGCTGCCGCGTAACGAAGTGCTGTGGATGCTGATGATGGCGGTGATTGGCTTCGGCGTCATGGTGCCGGTATCGGGTATGCTGGCGGATAAATTTGGCCGTCGCCCGAGCATGATTGTCATCACCACGCTGATTATCCTGTTTGCGCTCTTCGTCTTCCCGCCGCTGTTAGGCTCTGGCAGCCCGACGCTGGTGATGGCGTATCTGCTGATTGGCCTGAGCCTGATGGGGCTGACCTTCGGCCCGATGGGGGCGCTGCTGCCCGAGCTGTTCCCGACCGAGGTGCGCTACACCGGCGCGTCTTTCTCGTACAACGTGGCGTCTATTTTGGGCGCGTCCGTGGCGCCGTATATCGCCACCTGGCTGCAGGCGAACTACGGCCTGTTTTACGTCGGCGTCTACCTGGCCGCGATGGCGGCGCTGACGCTGATCGCGCTGCTGCTTACGCACGAAACGCGGCACCAGTCGCTCTAGGCAAAAAAAAACGGCAGTCCAGAAGGATTGCCGTTTTTTATTACGCTGATGAAAAGCGTTATTTCTTCACCTGCGCCTTAAATTTTTTCATCCACACCAGCAGCTCAAACACGCCAAAAATAAACACGCGCAGCTGCTGCCATCCGGTCATCTGCGGGCCATCTTTCGGCAGGCCGTTTTTCAGCATCACCATCTGCAGGGCGTGCATGAACGAGGTGAAAATCAGCGCCACGTTCACGAAAATGTTCATCGGGCGCGGGAACGGATGCACCAGATTCAGGATCAGGAACGCCCAAACGCCCAGCATCAGTAAACGTCCCAGGTTAATCAGTACCGGCATCGGATTCTCCTTGTGCCTGACGGTGATACAAACGGTAGGCGACCTGGCCGGCCACCTTTTCGCGATGCAGCGCCCAGTGGGCGGGCACCGGCGGCATGCCATTTTCCACTTCGCTTTCAACATAAATTAGCGCGTCATCCGCCAGCCAGCCGTTATTTTCCAGCAGGGACAGCGTCTCTTCCAGCAGCCCTTTGCGGAACGGCGGGTCAACGAACACCACGTTGTGCGGCGTGCCTTTTTGCGCCAGGAAGCTGAGCGTGTTGGTATTCACCACGCTGGCGTGCGTTGCCTTCAGGGTCGCCAGATTTTGCTTCAGCGTCTGCGCGACGCCGCGCTCCATCTCCAGCAGCGTGGCGCTGGCGGCATAGCGGGACAGCGCTTCCAGCCCGAGCGCGCCGCTCCCGGCGAAGCAGTCCAGGCAGTGGGCGTCTACCATTGACGGAGCCAGCCAGTTAAACAGCGTCTCGCGCACGCGATCGGTGGTGGGGCGCAGGCCGGGGCTGTCCGGCACCGGTAATTTCCGGCCTCGCCACTGGCCGCCGATAATGCGAATTTGCCCGGCGGAGGCACGGTTGGGTTTCTTCATTTCAGGAAAGCTCTGCTAACAATTGGCCTGCGATTGCGGGCGGTGATGTCGATTAAGTAAAGTGTTAGACTATTTCATCATTTTTTTAGCTTCCATGTATATAGCGCCGCGAGGAGTGTAGTCGCAGATGGCAAAACAAAAAAAACGTGGCTTCTTTTCCTGGCTGGGCTTCGGTGAAAAAGAGCAAGAAAAAGAGCAGCCAGCCGAAGAGCAACAGGCCGTTGAAGAGCCGTCCCAGCCTGAAACGCCTGTTGAAACCGCCGCGGTCGTAGAAGCGGAAGAGCCTGCGCACAGCAAAGAAGAGATTGAATCCTTTGCTGAAGAGGTGGTTGAGGTTACCCAAGAGGTTAAGGAGAGTGAGAAGCCGGAACCGGCTGTCGTCGAAACCGTTGCCGAAGCGCCGCAGGCGGTTATAGAACATGAAACGCTGCCGCTGCCGGAAGAGGTCAAGGCCGAAGAGGTGTCTGCCGAAGAGTGGCAGGCGGAAGCGGAAACCGTTGAGATCGTTGAAGCGGTAGAAGAAGAGGCGGTCAACGAGCCTGAGCTTACCGACGACGAGCTGGAAGCCCAGGCGCTGGCGGCAGAGGCCGCAGAAGAAGCGGAAATCGTCGTGCCGGTGGCTGAAGAGGATGAACCGGTTGAGGAGATCGCTCAGGAGCAGGAAAAACCGACTAAAGAAGGTTTCTTCGCTCGCCTGAAGCGCAGTCTGCTTAAGACCAAAGAAAATCTCGGTTCCGGATTTATCAGCCTGTTCCGCGGCAAAAAGATCGACGATGATCTGTTTGAAGAGCTGGAAGAGCAGCTGCTGATTGCCGACGTCGGCGTGGAAACCACCCGCAAGATCATCGCCAGCCTGACCGAAGGCGCGAGCCGCAAGCAGCTGCGCGACGCCGAAGCGCTGTACGGCCTGTTGAAAGATGAGATGGGTGAAATTCTCGCAAAAGTTGACGAACCGCTTAATATTGAAGGCAAAACGCCATTTGTTATTCTGATGGTTGGCGTGAACGGCGTGGGCAAAACCACCACCATCGGCAAGCTGGCGCGTCAGTTCGAGCAGCAGGGCAAGTCGGTGATGCTGGCGGCGGGCGATACCTTCCGCGCGGCGGCGGTGGAGCAGCTTCAGGTCTGGGGCCAGCGCAACAACATTCCGGTGATTGCGCAGCACACCGGTGCGGATTCCGCCTCCGTGATCTTTGACGCCATACAGGCGGCGAAGGCGCGCAACGTGGACGTGCTGATCGCCGATACCGCAGGGCGTTTACAGAATAAATCGCACCTGATGGAAGAGCTGAAAAAAATCGTTCGCGTCATGAAGAAGCTGGACGAAGATGCGCCGCATGAAATTATGCTGACCATTGATGCCAGCACCGGACAGAACGCCATCAGTCAGGCAAAACTGTTCCATGAAGCGGTAGGGCTGACGGGGATCACGCTGACCAAGCTGGACGGCACCGCCAAAGGCGGGGTGATCTTCTCCGTGGCCGACCAGTTCGGCATTCCTATCCGCTACATCGGCGTAGGCGAGCGTATTGAGGATTTGCGTCCGTTTAAATCGGACGACTTTATTGAGGCATTATTTGCCCGAGAGGACTAACAATGATTCGCTTTGAACATGTCAGCAAGGCCTATCTCGGTGGGAGACAAGCGCTGCAGGGGGTGACATTCCACCTGCAACCGGGCGAGATGGCGTTCCTGACCGGTCACTCCGGCGCGGGGAAAAGTACCCTGCTCAAGCTGATCTGTGGGATCGAACGGCCCAGCGCCGGGAAAATCTTCTTCAGCGGCCATGACATCAGCCGCCTGAAAAACCGCGAGGTGCCGTTTTTGCGCCGCCAGATCGGGATGATTTTCCAGGATCACCACCTGCTGATGGATCGCACCGTGTTTGATAACGTGGCGATCCCGCTGATTATTGCCGGTGCCAGCTATGATGATATCCGCCGCCGCGTCTCTGCGGCGCTGGACAAGGTCGGGCTGTTGGACAAAGCGAAGAATTTCCCAATCCAGCTCTCCGGCGGTGAACAGCAGCGCGTGGGCATCGCCCGTGCGGTGGTGAACAAGCCTGCCGTGCTGCTGGCGGATGAGCCGACCGGTAACCTGGACGATGCCCTGTCAGAAGGGATTTTGCGTCTGTTTGAGGAATTTAACCGCGTTGGGGTGACGGTACTGATGGCGACGCACGACATCGGGCTGATTTCCCGTCGTTCGTACCGCATGCTGACGCTGAGCGACGGTCATTTGCACGGAGGCCACGGTGAATAAGCGCGACGCAATGAACCAGATTCGGCAGTTCGGAAACCGGTTTGACCGCTTCCGCAAGCCGCAGGGCGGCGGTGACGGCAACCGCAATGCACCCAAGCGCGCGAAGGCCGCGCCGAAGCCGGCCTCCCGTAAAACCAACGTCTTTAACGAACAGGTGCGCTACGCCTTCCACGGCGCGCTGCAGGATCTGAAAAGCAAGCCGCTGGCAACGTTCCTCACGGTGATGGTGATTGCCATCTCCCTGACGCTGCCGAGCGTCTGCTACATGGTCTATAAAAACGTGAATCAGGCGGCGTCGCAGTATTATCCGTCGCCGCAGATCACGGTTTACCTGGATAAAGCGCTCGACGATAACGCGGCGGCGCAGGTGGTCGGGCAGATCCAGGCCGAACAGGGCGTGGAGAAGGTTAACTACCTGTCGCGCGACGAAGCGCTGGGCGAGTTCCGCAACTGGTCAGGCTTTGGCGGCGCGCTGGATATGCTTGAAGAGAATCCGCTGCCCGCTGTGGCCGTGGTGATCCCGAAGCTGGATTTCCAGGGCACCGATTCGCTTAACACCCTGCGTGACCGCATCACCCGGATTAACGGGATCGATGAAGTGCGCATGGACGACAGCTGGTTTGCCCGTCTGGCGGCGCTGACCGGGCTTGTCGGGCGCGTCTCGGCGATGATTGGCGTGCTGATGGTGGCGGCGGTATTCCTCGTCATCGGTAACAGCGTGCGCCTGAGCATCTTCGCCCGCCGCGACACCATCAACGTGCAGAAACTGATTGGCGCAACGGATGGGTTTATCCTGCGTCCGTTCCTCTACGGCGGCGCATTATTAGGTTTTTCTGGTGCATTTCTTTCATTGATTTTGTCAGAAATTTTGGTGATGCGGCTTTCGTCTGCCGTGACCGACGTGGCGCAGGTTTTTGGAACTAAGTTTGATATCAGTGGCTTAGGGTTCGATGAGTGCCTGCTGTTGCTGCTGGTTTGCTCGATGATCGGCTGGGTGGCCGCATGGCTCGCCACCGTGCAACATTTACGTCACTTTACTCCCGACTAATAAAAGCGTGATATAATCTTTCCCTGCACCGAGATGTTCGCTCTGCAGGGAAAGATGTCCCTGTTGTCTCTTTCCCGCAGTATCATCTTCATGTCACATTTTGTGCGTAATTTATTCACTGTTGCACCTGGAACTTGTGGATAAAATCACTGTCTGATAAAAGAGTGAATGCTAATCTCGTTGCTCAAACGCTTTGGCATGGTTGTTGCCTGACGGGGACAGCCTGGACCAGAAGAAACATTGAGAGGAATGAATGACCAAAGAAATGCAAACTTTAGCTTTAGCCCCTGTTGGTAACCTGGAATCTTACATCCGGGCTGCGAACACCTGGCCGATGTTGACGGCCGAGGAAGAAAAGGAGCTTGCTGAAAAGCTGCATTACCAGGGCGATCTGGAAGCAGCTAAAACGCTGATCCTGTCTCACCTGCGCTTTGTTGTTCACGTTGCTCGTAATTATGCGGGCTACGGCCTGCCGCAGGCGGACCTGATTCAGGAAGGCAACATTGGCCTGATGAAGGCTGTACGTCGCTTTAACCCGGAAGTGGGTGTGCGACTGGTCTCCTTCGCCGTGCACTGGATCAAAGCGGAAATTCACGAATACGTACTGCGTAACTGGCGTATCGTGAAGGTCGCCACGACAAAAGCGCAACGCAAGCTGTTCTTCAACCTGCGTAAAACCAAGCAGCGTCTGGGCTGGTTCAATCAGGATGAAGTTGAAATGGTGGCGCGCGAGCTGGGCGTATCCAGCAAAGACGTCCGCGAGATGGAATCCCGCATGGCCGCGCAGGACATGACCTTTGACATGTCTTCCGATGACGATGCGTCCGACAGCCAGCCGATGGCACCGGTTCTGTATCTGCAGGATAAAACCTCTAACTTTGCCGACGGCATTGAAGAGGATAACTGGGAAGATCAGGCCGCGAACAAGCTGAGCTTCGCGATGGAAGGTCTCGACGAGCGTAGCCAGGATATTATCCGCGCCCGCTGGCTGGACGAAGATAACAAGTCCACGCTGCAGGAACTGGCTGACCGCTACGGCGTCTCCGCTGAACGCGTGCGTCAGCTTGAGAAGAACGCCATGAAAAAACTTCGCGCCGCTATCGAAGCGTAATTTCCGCGAAGTATGACGAGAGCCCCTGGATGAGAATCCGGGGGTTTTGTTTTTTTAACGCCCGCTCTGGCGAATTGTCACCCCCTGGCAAACACTTACTGATGCGCTACGCATGCGATCATCAGGGGGAGACCGTGAAGAATAACGAATTGAACGAGCGGCGCGTGCAGGCCACGCCGCGCGGCATTGGGGTGATGTGTAACTTCTATGCCGAGAAAGCCGAAAACGCCACCGTGTGGGACGTGGAAGGCAACGAGTATATCGATTTCGCCGCCGGGATCGCCGTTCTCAATACCGGCCACCGCCATCCCAAAATTATTGCCGCCATCGAAAAGCAGCTCCACGCCTTTACCCACACCGCATACCAGATTATCCCCTACGAGGGCTACGTCGCGCTGGCCGAGCGCATCAACGCCCGCGTGCCGGTTGACGGCCCCGCCAAAACGGCCTTCTTCTCCACCGGCGCGGAAGCCGTCGAAAACGCGGTGAAAATTGCCCGCGCGTACACCGGGCGCCCCGGGCTGATTACCTTCGGCGGCGCGTTCCACGGGCGCACGTTCATGACCATGGCGCTCACGGGGAAAGTCGCGCCGTATAAGCTCGGCTTCGGCCCGTTCCCCGGCTCGGTCTATCACGCCCAGTACCCGAACGCACTGCACGGCGTCAGTTCGCAGGAAGCGATCAAAAGCGTAGAGCGTATCTTCAAGGCGGATATCTCGCCCGAGCAGGTGGCGGCGATCGTGCTTGAGCCCGTGCAGGGCGAGGGCGGGTTTAACGTCGCCCCGGCTGACTTTATGCAGGCGCTGCGCGCGCTGTGCGACACACACGGCATTCTGCTGATTGCCGACGAGGTGCAAACCGGCTTTGCGCGCACCGGCAAACTCTTCTCGATGGAAAACCACTGCGTGAAGCCGGACCTGATTACCATGGCGAAAAGCCTGGCGGGCGGGATGCCGCTCTCCGCGGTGTCCGGTCGGGCGGAGGTGATGGACGCCCCCGCGCCCGGCGGTCTAGGCGGCACCTACGCGGGGAACCCGCTGGCGATTGCCGCCGCGCACGCGGTGCTTGACGTGATTGACGAAGAAGATCTCTGCACGCGCGCGTCGCACCTTGGACATCACCTGGTTGAAGTGCTGAATAAGGCCAAAAGCCAGTGCCCATATATCGCCGATATCCGCGCCCAGGGCTCGATGGTGGCAGTAGAATTTAACGATCCGCAAACCGGGCAGCCGTCGCCTGAGTTTACCCGCCAGGTGCAGGCGCGCGCGCTCCAGCAGGGGCTGCTGCTGCTGAGCTGCGGCGTCTACGGCAACGTGATTCGCTTCCTCTATCCGCTCACCATTCCCGAAGCGCAGTTCCGCGAAGCGCTGGATATTATTTCTGCGGCGCTGACTCGTTAAAGCCAAACGCCCGGCCATTACGGCGGCCGGGCTTAGCATATATACATTTCAAATTATCTATTCCAAAATCATAAAAATGGGGTATGTTTTAGCAGAGTATGCTGAAAAAGCGCGAACAGCACGCCTATAAATGAAATAAAGCGCTACACAACAACATCACAACAATCGTAATAACCATAATAATGGGGAATCTCAGGATGAATATGAAGGGTAAAGCGTTACTGGCAGGATGTATGGCGTTGGCATTCAGCTCCATGGCTCAGGCGGATATTAAAGTGGCCGTTGTGGGCGCGATGTCCGGCCCGGTAGCGCAGTACGGCGACCAGGAATTTACCGGCGCAGAGCAGGCGGTTGCAGACATTAATGCCAAGGGCGGCATCAAAGGCGAAAAGCTGCAGATCGTGAAATATGACGACGCGTGTGACCCGAAACAGGCGGTCGCGGTCGCGAACAAAGTGGTGAACGACGGCATCAAGTACGTTATCGGCCACCTGTGTTCTTCCTCTACTCAGCCAGCGTCTGACATCTACGAAGACGAAGGCATTCTGATGATCACTCCGGCTGCGACCGCGCCGGAACTGACCGCGCGCGGCTATAAGCTGATCCTGCGCACTACCGGCCTCGACTCCGATCAGGGCCCAACCGCCGCGAAATATATCGTTGAGAAAGTGAAGCCGAAGCGCATCGCGATTGTGCATGACAAACAGCAGTATGGCGAAGGCCTGGCGCGCTCCGTGCAGGACAACCTGAAGAAAGCCAACGCGGACATCGTGTTCTTTGACGGTATCACCGCCGGTGAAAAAGACTTCTCCACGCTGGTGGCGCGCCTGAAGAAAGAGAACATCGACTTCGTTTACTACGGCGGCTACCACCCGGAAATGGGGCAGATCCTGCGCCAGGCGCGCGCGGCCGGTCTGAAAACCCAGTTCATGGGACCGGAAGGCGTGGCTAACGTGTCCCTGTCCAACATCGCGGGTGAATCAGCCGAAGGCCTGCTGGTGACCAAGCCGAAGAACTACGACCAGGTGCCTGCGAACAAGCCGGTTGTTGATGCGATCAAGGCCAAGAAACAGGATCCAAGCGGCGCGTTCGTCTGGACCACCTACGCTGCGCTGCAGTCTCTGCAGGCGGGTCTGAACCAGTCAGCCGATCCGGCGGAAATTGCCACCTGGCTGAAGGCAAACAAGGTGGACACCGTGATGGGGCCGCTGTCCTGGGATGAGAAGGGCGATCTGAAGGGCTTCGAGTTCGGCGTGTTTGACTGGCATGCTAACGGCACGGCGACGGATGCCAAATAATATGGGTGCGGATTGATGCCCTCACCCTAACCCTCTCCCACAGGGAGAGGGGACTGGACGGTGCGTTTTTTCTCCCTCTCCCCGTGGGAGAGGGCCGGGGTGAGGGCACCAGCCCGCACAGATCAACCCTGCCGCTTCTCCCACCCATTCGCCTGCGCCGTAAATCCCAACGCCTGCATAAACGCGGCCATCACGCCGCGGTCTTCCACGCCCACGTCCGCCATCCACCAGGAAGTGACGCTCGGGTTTTCGCGGATCAGCTCTTCAATCAAATACTGTCCGACCCCGCGACGGCGGGTGACGTCGCGCACGCGCAGTGAATCCAGCGCCCCTTCTGTGCCGCTCAGCGTCACGCGAACGGCGGCCAGCAGGCGCTCGTTAAAGCGCGCGGCGTAAATACGGTGGTTCTCATCGACGTTCAGCGATGAAGAGGAATATTCCGGCCAGATTTTGCCCAGGTCAATACGATCCTGGTCGCTAAAGGTCACCAGACGAACGATAGTCAGTTTCATTAGCAGCATGTCCACGTCAAAAAGAGTACGGGCAGTGTACTCATTTTACTCCTCCAGTGGCTTTCTCTTTTTAAATGTATTTGCCAGGCGATTAGTTTTTTGGCTGCGCAATGCGCAGTTCGAAAACGCATGGATCGAAAAATAAGCAGAATTTTAACCTGATGGGTAGTGATTTATTCGGCGTATTGTCCCGTTATTTTATGCTGCAAACTGCGCTTTTAGTTGTTTATCTCTACATTAATTCAGAATATTATCTTTGCTTAATCGCCTGAAAAATAGAGATTTTAGTCTGGTTTTTACTAAAAACCTGCGCTAAACCATTAAAGGCACTGGTAAAAATAGCGTTGTTCATTAAAAGTACAGAATGCTTTTTAACCATAATAAAACAAAATATAAACATCACGTCACGAATGGGGATTCTGAAATGAAAAGGAACGCGAAGGCATTGATCGCGGGAATGGTTGCACTGGCGATTTCACAGTCTGCACTGGCTGATGACATCAAGGTTGCCGTGGTCGGCGCGATGTCCGGTCCGGTTGCCCAGTGGGGCGATATGGAGTTCAACGGCGCGCGCCAGGCGATCAAAGACATCAACGCCAAGGGCGGCATCAAGGGCGACAAGCTGGTGGCGGTGGAATATGACGACGCCTGCGATCCGAAACAGGCCGTCGCGGTCGCCAACAAAATCGTCAATGACGGCATCCAGTACGTGATTGGCCACCTCTGCTCATCGTCCACGCAGCCCGCGTCCGATATCTACGAAGACGAAGGCATTCTGATGATCACCCCGGGCGCGACCAACCCGGAGCTGACCCAGCGCGGCTACGCGCACATCATGCGTACCGCCGGCCTGGACTCCTCGCAGGGACCAACCGCCGCGAAGTACATCCTCGAGACCGTCAAGCCGCAGCGCATTGCCATTATTCATGACAAACAGCAGTACGGCGAAGGCCTGGCCCGCTCCGTGCAGGACGGCCTGAAAAAAGGCGGCGCGAACATCGTCTTCTTCGACGGCATCACCGCGGGCGAGAAAGACTTCTCGGCGCTGATTGCCCGTCTGCAAAAAGAGAACATCGACTTCGTTTACTACGGCGGCTACTACCCGGAAATGGGCCAGATGCTCCGCCAGGCGCGCGCGACCGGCCTGAAAACCCAGTTTATGGGGCCGGAAGGCGTGGGCAACGCCTCGCTGTCAAACATTGCGGGCAATGCCGCCGAGGGCATGCTGGTCACGATGCCAAAACGCTATGACCAGGACCCGGCGAACAAAGCTATCGTGGACGCGCTGAAGGCGCAGAAGAAAGATCCGAGCGGTCCGTACGTCTGGATCACCTACGCCGCCGTGCAGTCTCTGGCAACGGCAATGGACCGTACCGGCAGCAAAGAGCCGCTGGATCTGGTGAAAGATTTAAAAGCGCACGGGGCGAACACCGTGATTGGGCCGCTGAACTGGGATGAGAAAGGCGATCTGAAGGGATTTGAATTTGGTGTCTTTAAGTGGCACGCCGACGGATCTTCCTCGGCCGCCAAATAATCATCCCACCGCCCGGACCGCCGGGCGGGTTTAAAAAGGTTTGCATATGTCCGAGCAGTTTCTCTATTTCCTGCAGCAGATGTTTAACGGCGTCACGCTGGGAAGCACCTACGCGCTGATCGCCATCGGCTATACGATGGTTTACGGCATTATCGGCATGATCAACTTCGCCCACGGCGAGGTCTACATGATCGGCAGCTATGTCTCCTTTATGATTATCGCCGCGCTGATGATGATGGGCATCGACAGCAGCTGGCTGCTGGTTGCCGCCGGGTTCGTCGGCGCGATCGTGATCGCCAGCGCCTACGGCTGGAGCATTGAGCGCGTCGCCTACCGGCCCGTGCGCAGCTCCAAGCGCCTGATCGCGCTGATCTCCGCGATTGGGATGTCCATCTTCCTGCAAAACTACGTTAGCCTGACCGAAGGCTCGCGCGACGTGGCGCTGCCGAGCCTGTTCAACGGCCAGTGGATTGTGGGCGCGAGCGAAAACTTCTCCGCGTCGATTACCACCATGCAGCTGGTCATTTGGGTGGTGACTTTCCTCGCGATGCTCGCCCTGACTATTTTCATCCGCTACTCCCGCATGGGGCGCGCCTGCCGCGCCTGCGCGGAAGACCTGAAGATGGCGAGCCTGCTCGGCATCAACACCGACCGCGTGATTGCCCTGACCTTCGTGATCGGCGCGGCGATGGCGGCGGTGGCGGGCGTGCTGCTCGGCCAGTTCTACGGCGTAATCAACCCATACATCGGCTTTATGGCCGGGATGAAGGCCTTCACCGCGGCGGTACTCGGCGGTATCGGCAGCATTCCGGGGGCGATGATTGGCGGGCTGATCCTGGGCGTGGCGGAAGCGCTCTCCTCGGCGTACCTGAGCACTGAATACAAAGACGTGGTGTCGTTTGCCCTGCTGATTCTGGTTCTGCTGGTGATGCCTACCGGTATTCTGGGCCGTCCGGAGGTAGAGAAAGTATGAAACCGATGCATTTTGCCATGGCGCTGCTCTCTGCCGCGATGTTCTTCGTGCTGGCGGGCGTCTTTATGGGCGTCCAGCTCGAGCTGAACGGCACTAAGCTGGTGGTCGATACCGCCCCTGACATCCGCTGGCAGTGGGTGTTTATCGGCACGGCGGTGGTGTTCCTGTTCCAGCTGCTGCGCCCGCTGTTCCAGAAAACGCTGAAAGGCGTCTCCGGGCCTAAATTCGTGCTGCCGGCGATCGACGGCTCCACCGTTAAGCAAAAGCTGTTCCTCGTGGCGCTGCTGGTGGCCGCCGTGGCGTGGCCGTTCGTGGTCTCGCGCGGGACGGTAGATATCGCCACCCTGACCATGATCTACGTGATTTTGGGCCTCGGCCTGAACGTGGTGGTCGGTCTCTCTGGCCTGCTGGTGCTCGGCTACGGCGGCTTCTACGCCATCGGGGCCTACACCTTCGCGCTGCTAAACCACTATTACGGCCTCGGCTTCTGGACCTGCCTGCCGCTGGCGGGGCTGGTGTCTGCCGCCGCGGGCTTCCTGCTCGGCTTCCCGGTGCTGCGCCTGCGCGGCGACTATCTGGCGATTGTGACCTTAGGGTTCGGCGAAATCGTGCGTATTCTGCTGCTTAACAACACCGAAGTGACCGGCGGCCCGAACGGCATCAGCCAGATCCCAAAACCGACCTTCTTCGGCCTGGAGTTCAGCCGCACCGCCCGCGAAGGCGGCTGGGACACCTTCAGCAACTTCTTTGGCATCAAGTACGACCCGTCCGACCGCGTGATTTGGCTCTACCTGGTGGCGCTGCTGCTGGTGGTGATCACCCTGTTCGTGATCAACCGCCTGCTGCGCATGCCGCTGGGCCGCGCGTGGGAAGCGCTGCGCGAGGATGAGATCGCCTGCCGCTCGCTGGGCCTGAACCCGACCCGCATCAAGCTGACCGCGTTCACCATCAGCGCCGCGTTTGCGGGCTTTGCCGGAACGCTGTTTGCCGCGCGCCAGGGCTTCGTCAGCCCGGAATCGTTCACCTTTGCCGAGTCCGCCTTCGTGCTGGCAATTGTGGTGCTGGGCGGCATGGGCTCGCAGTTCGCCGTTATTCTTGCGGCGATCCTGCTGGTGGTCTCCCGCGAGCTGATGCGCGACTTTAACGAATACAGCATGCTGATGCTGGGCGGCCTGATGGTGCTGATGATGATCTGGCGTCCGCAGGGCCTGCTGCCGATGACCCGTCCGCAGCTGAAGCTTAAAGATGCGGAAGTAAAAGGAGAGCAGGCATGAGTCAGCCATTATTATCCGTAAACGGCCTGATGATGCGTTTTGGCGGCCTGCTGGCGGTCAACAACGTCTCCCTGGATCTGCATAAGAAAGAAATCGTCTCCCTGATCGGCCCGAACGGCGCGGGGAAAACCACGGTGTTCAACTGCCTGACCGGTTTCTACAAGCCGACGGGCGGCACTATTATGCTGCGCGACCAGCACCTTGAAGGGTTGTCGGGCCAGCAGATCGCCCGCATGGGCGTGGTGCGAACGTTCCAGCACGTGCGCCTGTTCCGCGAAATGACGGTGATTGAAAACCTGCTGGTGGCGCAGCATCAGCAGCTCAAAACGGGCGTCTTCTCCGGCCTGCTGAAAACCCCGGCGTTTCGCCGCGCGCAGGAGGAAGCGCTGGAGCGCGCCGCCACCTGGCTCGACCGCATCGGCCTGCTCCAGCACGCTAACCGCCAGGCCAGCAACCTGGCCTACGGCGACCAGCGCCGTCTGGAGATTGTGCGCTGCATGGTGACGCAGCCGGAAATCCTGATGCTCGACGAACCGGCGGCGGGCCTCAACCCGAAAGAGACCAAGGAGCTGGACGAGCTGATCGCCGAGCTGCGCGATCGTCACGACACCACCATCCTGCTGATTGAGCACGACATGAAGCTGGTGATGGGCATTTCCGACCGTATCTACGTGGTAAACCAGGGCACGCCGCTGGCCAACGGCACGCCGGAAGCGATCCGCAACAACCCGGACGTGATCCGCGCATACCTGGGTGAGGCATAAGATGGAAAAAGCGATGTTAACGTTTGACAAGGTCAACGCGCACTACGGCAAGATCCAGGCGCTGCACGACGTCAGCCTGCATATCAACCAGGGGGAAATCGTCACCCTGATTGGCGCCAACGGCGCGGGCAAAACCACGCTGCTCGGCACCCTGTGCGGCGATCCGCGCGCGTCCAGCGGGCGGATAGTGTTTGATGGCAAAGACATTACCGACTGGCAGACCGCCAAAATCATGCGCGAAGCGGTGGCGATTGTGCCGGAAGGGCGGCGCGTATTTTCCCGCATGACGGTGGAAGAGAACCTGGCGATGGGCGGCTTCTTCGCCCACCGCGACGAGTTTCAGACCCGCATCAAGTGGGTATATGAACTCTTCCCGCGCCTGTGGGAGCGCCGCATCCAGCGCGCGGGCACCATGTCCGGCGGCGAGCAGCAGATGCTGGCGATTGGCCGCGCGCTGATGAGCCAGCCGCGCCTGCTGCTGCTGGACGAGCCGTCGCTCGGCCTTGCGCCGATCATTATCCAGCAGATTTTCGACACCATCGAACAGCTGCGCAAAGAGGGGATGACCATCTTCCTCGTTGAGCAAAACGCCAACCAGGCGCTGAAGCTCGCCGACCGCGGCTACGTGCTGGAAAACGGTCGCGTGGTGCTTGAGGATACCGGTGACGCGCTGCTGGCGAACGAGGCGGTGCGGAGCGCGTATTTAGGCGGATAGGTAAAAGCAAAAAGGCAACGTAAGTTGCCTTTTTTAGTGTTTTCTCCCTCTCCCTGTGGGAGAGGGCCGGGGGTAAGGGCACCAGACCGCACGAGGTAAAAGCAAAAAGGCAACGTAAGTTGCCTTTTTTAGTGTTTTCTCCCTCTCCCCGTGGGAGAGGGCCGGGGTGAGGGCACCAGACCGCACCGATCCCCCTTCACACAACCATCATCCCCCTGACGCCTGGCTGTCACTTATCTGCAAACAAACGGTTATTTTTCTGTCATTCGAGCATGTCATGTTACCTCGCGAGCATAAAACGCGTGATATCGCGCATCCCGGCATAATAAGAGAGATGACAATGACATCGTTACGACACACGGCTTTAGGTCTGGCAATCGGTCTGGCTTTTGCGACAAACGCAATGGCCGTTACCACCATTCCGTTCTGGCATTCCATGGAAGGGGAGTTGGGTAAAGAGGTTGACTCCCTGGCGCAGCGTTTCAACGACGCTCATCCGGATTACAAAATTGTGCCGGTGTACAAAGGCAACTACGAGCAGAGCCTGAGCGCGGGCATCGCCGCCTTCCGTACCGGCAACGCGCCTGCCCTGTTACAGGTTTACGAAGTGGGTACCGCCACTATGATGGCCTCCAAAGCCATCAAGCCGGTCTACGAAGTGTTCAAAGACGCGGGCATCAGCTTCGATGAGTCCCAGTTCGTGCCGACCGTCTCCGGCTACTACACCGATTCCAAAACCGGCCACCTGCTGTCGCAGCCGTTTAACAGCTCCACGCCGGTGCTGTACTACAACAAAGACGCCTTCAAAAAAGCCGGTTTAGATCCGGAGCAGCCGCCAAAAACCTGGCAGGATCTCGCCGAGTACACGGCGAAGCTGAAAACGGCGGGGATGAAGTGCGGCTACGCCAGCGGCTGGCAGGGCTGGATCCAGATTGAAAACTTCAGCGCCTGGCACGGCCTGCCGGTTGCCACCAAAAATAACGGCTTCGACGGCACCGACGCGGTTCTGGAGTTCAACAAGCCGGAGCAGGTGAAGCACATCGCGCTGCTTGCCGATCTGAACAAGAAGGGCGACTTCAGCTACTTTGGCCGTAAAGATGAATCCACCGAGAAGTTCTACAACGGCGACTGCGCCATTACCACCGCCTCCTCCGGCTCGCTGGCGGACATCCGTCACTACGCCAAATTCAACTACGGCGTGGGCATGATGCCGTACGACGCAGACGTGAAGGGCGCGCCGCAGAACGCCATCATCGGCGGGGCGAGCCTGTGGGTGATGCAGGGCAAAGATAAAGGCACCTACAAGGGCGTGGCCGAGTTCCTCGACTTCCTGGCGAAGCCTGAGATTGCCGCCGAATGGCACCAGAAGACCGGCTACCTGCCGATCACCAAAGCCGCATACGACCTGACCCGCGAGCAGGGCTTCTACAGCAAAAACCCGGGCGCGGATATCGCGACGCGTCAAATGCTGAACAAGCCGCCGTTGCCGTTCACCAAGGGCCTGCGTCTGGGCAATATGCCGCAGATCCGCACCGTCGTGGATGAAGAGCTGGAAAGCGTCTGGACCGGCAAGAAAACCCCACAGCAGGCGCTGGACTCCGCGGTTGAGCGCGGGAATCAGCTGCTGCGCCGCTTTGAGCAGTCGACGAAATCGTAATTAAAACTCATCCCCCTCACCCTAACCCTCTCCCCAAAGGGGAGAGGGGACTGCACGGAGCCGTCTTTTCTCCCTCGCCCCTTTGGGGAGAGGGTCGGGGTGAGGGGTGAATACCTACAGAGCTAACCTATGTCATCATCCCGTCCGGTGTTCCGCTCCCGCTGGCTGCCCTATCTGCTGGTCGCGCCGCAGCTGGTCATCACCGTTATTTTCTTCATCTGGCCCGCGGGCGAAGCGCTGTGGTACTCGATGCAAAGCGTCGATCCGTTCGGGCTGTCCAGCCAGTTTGTTGGCCTGGACAACTTCACCGCGCTGTTCCATGACAGCTACTACCTGGATTCCTTCTGGACGACGATCAAATTCAGCGCCTTGGTCACGGTCAGCGGTCTTGTCGCGTCTCTGTTTTTCGCCGCGCTGGTGGATTACGTGGTGCGCGGCAGCCGCCTGTATCAAACCCTGATGCTGCTGCCCTATGCCGTCGCGCCCGCCGTTGCTGCCGTGCTGTGGATCTTCCTGTTTAACCCGGGGCGCGGGCTGATCACCCATTTCCTGGCCGAATTCGGCTACGACTGGAACCACGCGCAGAACAGCGGTCAGGCGATGTTTCTCGTGGTGTTCGCCTCGGTGTGGAAGCAGATCAGCTACAACTTCCTGTTCTTCTTCGCCGCGCTGCAGTCCATCCCGCGCTCGCTGGTGGAAGCCGCCGCCATTGACGGCGCTGGGCCGATTCGTCGCTTCTTCAGATTATCGCTGCCGCTGATCGCCCCGGTGAGCTTCTTCCTGCTGGTGGTCAACCTCGTGTACGCCTTCTTCGACACCTTCCCGGTGATCGACGCGGCGACCGCTGGCGGCCCGGTGCAGGCGACCACGACGCTGATCTATAAGATCTACCGCGAAGGTTTTGCTGGCCTGGATCTTTCGGCCTCCGCCGCGCAGTCCGTCGTGCTGATGTTCCTCGTCATCATCCTCACGGTGGTGCAGTTCCGCTACGTTGAAAGTAAGGTGCGTTACCAATGATTGAGAACCGTCCCGGGCTGACGATTTTCAGCCACACCCTGCTGATACTGGGGATTATCGTCATTCTGTTTCCGCTGTACGTGGCCTTTGTCGCCGCCACGCTGGACACCAAAGCGGTGTTCGATACGCCGATGACGCTGATCCCAGGCGGGCACCTTTTCGAAAACATGAAAACCATCTGGACCCAGGGCGTGGGTGCCAACAGCGCGCCGTTCTGGCTGATGATGCTCAACAGCTTCATCATGGCGTTCGGCATCACCGTCGGCAAAATCACGGTGTCGATGCTTTCGGCGTTTGCCATCGTCTGGTTCCGCTTTCCGCTGCGCAACCTGTTCTTCTGGATGATCTTCATTACCCTGATGCTGCCGGTGGAAGTGCGTATTTTCCCGACGGTGGAGGTTATCGCTAACCTGAAGATGCTGGACAGCTACGCGGGCTTAACCCTGCCGCTGATGGCTTCGGCGACCGCCACCTTCCTGTTCCGCCAGTTCTTTATGACCCTGCCGGACGAGCTGATTGAAGCCGCGCGCATCGACGGCGCGTCGCCGATGCGCTTCTTCCGCGACATCGTGCTGCCGCTGTCGAAAACCAACCTCGCGGCGCTGTTTGTGATCACCTTTATCTACGGCTGGAACCAGTACCTGTGGCCGCTGCTGATTGTTCAGGACGTCAACCTCGGCACCGCCGTGGCGGGCATCAAAGGCATGATCGCCACCGGCGAAGGCACCACCCTCTGGAACCAGGTGATGGCGGCGATGCTGCTCACCCTTATCCCACCCGTAGTCATTGTTTTAGCCATGCAGCGCGCGTTTGTCCGCGGCCTGGTCGATAGCGAGAAATAAGATGGCAGGTTTAAAACTTCAGGCAGTAACCAAAAGCTGGGATGGCAAAACCCAGGTGATTCAGCCGCTGACGCTCGACGTGGCGGACGGCGAGTTTATCGTGATGGTCGGCCCGTCCGGCTGCGGCAAATCCACGCTGCTGCGCATGGTGGCGGGGCTGGAGCGCGTCACCTCCGGCGATATCTGGATCGATCGCCAGCGCGTCACCGAGATGGAGCCGAAAGATCGCGGTATCGCGATGGTGTTCCAGAACTACGCCCTCTATCCGCACATGAGCGTGGAGGAGAACATGGCCTGGGGGCTGAAAATCCGCGGCATGGGCAAAGGCCATATCGAGGAGCGCGTGAAGGAGGCGGCCCGCATTCTCGAGCTGGACGATCTGCTCAAGCGCCGCCCGCGCGAGCTCTCCGGCGGCCAGCGCCAGCGCGTGGCGATGGGGCGCGCCATCGTGCGCGATCCGGCGGTGTTTCTGTTCGACGAGCCGCTCTCTAACCTCGACGCCAAGCTGCGCGTGCAGATGCGCCTCGAATTGCAGCAGCTGCACCGTCGCCTGAAAACGACGTCGCTGTACGTGACGCACGATCAGGTGGAGGCCATGACCCTCGCCCAGCGCGTGATGGTGATGAACAAAGGCGTCGCCGAGCAGATCGGCACCCCGGTTGAGGTGTACGAAAAGCCGGCCAGCCGCTTCGTGGCGAGCTTTATCGGCAGCCCGGCGATGAACCTGCTGGACGGGCGCATCAGCACCGCGGGCACGCACTTTGAGCTGGAAAGCGGGATGGCATTGCCCATCAGCTGGTACTATCGTGGCTACGCAGGGCGTAAAATGACGCTCGGCATTCGCCCGGAGCATATCGGCCTGACCTCTCAGGCGGACGGCGGCGTGCCGCTGGTGATGGATACGCTGGAGATGCTCGGGGCAGACAACCTGGCGCACGGGCGCTGGGGCGAACAAAAAATGGTGGTGCGGCTGGCCCATCAGGCGCGCCCGAAAGCAGGCAGCACGCTGTGGCTGCACCTGCCGGAAAATCACCTGCACTTTTTTGACGGTGAAACAGGACAACGCATATGAGCAACTGGCCTTACCCCCACGTCGTCGCCCACCGCGGCGGCGGCAAGCTGGCCCCGGAAAACACCCTGGCGGCCATCGACACGGGGGCGCGCTTCGGTCATACGATGATCGAGTTTGACGCTAAGCTATCGAAAGATGGCGAAATATTTTTGCTGCACGACGACAACCTTGAGCGCACGAGCAACGGCTGGGGCGTGGCGGGAGAGCTGCCGTGGCGCGATCTGCTGAAGGTGGACGCCGGAAGCTGGTTCAGCGGCGAGTTCAAAGGCGAGCCGCTGCCGCTGCTGGCGGAAGTCGCCGATCGCTGCCGCCAGCACGGCATGATGGCTAACATTGAAATCAAACCGACGACCGGGACGGGGCCGCTGACCGGTAAAGCGATTGCCCTCGCCGCGCGCGAGCTATGGGAAGGGATGACGCCACCGCTGCTGTCATCATTTGAAATCGACGCGCTGGAAGCCGCGCAGGCCGCCGTGCCGGAACTGCCGCGCGGGCTGCTGCTGGACGAATGGCGCGAAGACTGGCGCGAACTGACGACCCGCTTAGGCTGCGTGTCGATACACCTCAACCACCGCCTGCTGGACGAGGCGCGCGTGAAGAGGCTGAAGGATGCGGGCCTGCATATCCTGGTGTATACCGTCAACAGGCCACAGCGGGCAGCCGAGCTGCTGCGCTGGGGCGTGGACAGCATTTGTACCGATGCGATTGACCGGATTGGCCCGAACTTTAGTTCTGCGGATTATTGAGCATACTGCCGTTCGACGGCGGCGTTAGCATGTGCTGCTGGCCGCCGTTTAGCGTGCTTCCTCCGCCGAGCATCCCGCCGTTTTTATTCTGCAGCGGCTGCTCGCGCATCTGACCCTGCTGAACGCGCTGCGTGTTGGCGTTCATCTGATTTTGCAGGCTCTGCTGCTGCATCTGGGTCTGCGTTTTCAACTGCTGGTTCAGCATCCCTTTTTGCTGCTGCTGTTGGCTCATCATCTCCGTCTGCATGCGCTGCTGGCTCGGAATGACGTAGCCCTGCTGGTTCGGGTTGTTGAGGGTGTTAATCGGCTGTGCGAGCGCGGCGAACGGAAGCAGCGCCGTCAGAATCACTATGCGTTTCATGGATGTTTCCTCCTGTGAGGCCTCACTTAAGTTTACCCTGATTTCGCCATAACGATGATTTTTTAAGAGTTGTGAACCAGGCTTAAGCGGGGAATATGGACCCCTTCACCTGGAGAACAATAATGATGAAACCAACGTTTTTGCGCTGGGTCGCGCTCGCCGCGCTGATGGCAGGCGGCACGTTTAGCGTGGCGGCAAACCCGCCCGCCGCTCCGCCGGTGTCGTATGGCGTGGAGGAAGACGTTTTCCATCCCGTTCGCGCGACGCACGGGATGGTGGCCTCGGTGGACGCGCTGGCAACGCAAGTGGGCGTCGATATTCTCAGGCAGGGCGGCAACGCGGTGGATGCGGCGGTTGCGGTCGGCTATGCGCTGGCGGTGACGCACCCGCAGGCGGGCAACCTGGGCGGCGGCGGCTTTATGATGCTGCGCACCAAAGACGGCAAAACCACCGCCATCGACTTCCGCGAAATGGCGCCTAATCAGGCGTCGCGCGATATGTTCCTCGACGATCAGGGCAACCCGGACAGCAAAAAATCCCTCACCTCCCATCTGGCGTCCGGCACGCCGGGCACCGTTGCGGGCTTCTCGCTGGCGCTGGAAAAATACGGCACGATGCCGCTCAACAAGGTGGTGCAGCCCGCGATTGCGCTGGCGCGCGACGGCTTCGTGGTGAACGACGCGCTGGCGGACGATCTCAAAACCTACGGCAGCGAAGTGATTCCGAATCATGAAAACAGCAAGGCCATTTTCTGGAAAGAGGGCGAGCCGCTGAAGAAGGGCGATAAGCTGGTGCAGAAGAACCTGGCGAAAAGCCTGGAGCTGATTGCGGAAAACGGCCCGGACGCGTTCTATAAGGGAGCGATTGCTGACCAGATTGCTGAAGAGATGCAGAAGAACGGCGGGCTCATCACCAAAGCGGACCTGGCGGAATACAAGGCGGTGGAGCGCGAGCCGATTAGCGGCACTTATCGCGGCTACGAGGTCTTCTCCATGCCGCCGCCGTCCTCCGGCGGGATCCACATCGTGCAGATCCTCAACATTCTTGAAAACTTCGATATGCACAAGTTTGGCTTCGGCAGCGCCGACGCGATGCAGGTGATGGCCGAAGCGGAAAAGCGCGCCTACGCAGACCGTTCGGAATATCTCGGCGATCCGGACTTCGTGAAGGTGCCGTGGCAGGCGCTGACCAACAAAGCCTATGCCAAATCCATTGCCGACGAAATCGACATCAACAAGGCCAAGCCGTCGAGCGAGATCCGCCCCGGCAAGCTGGCGCCGTACGAGAGCAACCAGACCACCCATTTCTCCGTCGTGGATAAAGACGGCAACGCGGTGGCGGTGACCTATACGCTTAACACCACCTTCGGCACCGGCATCGTCGCGGGCAACAGCGGCATTCTGCTCAACAACGAGATGGATGACTTCTCTGCTAAACCGGGCGTACCGAACGTTTACGGGCTGGTGGGCGGCGATGCCAACGCGGTCGGGCCGAAGAAGCGCCCGCTGTCGTCTATGTCGCCGACCATCGTGGTGAAAGACGGTAAAACGTGGCTGGTGACCGGTAGCCCAGGCGGCAGCCGGATTATCACTACTGTGCTGCAGATGGTGGTCAACAGCATCGATTTTGGGATGAACGTCGCTGAAGCAACCAACGCGCCGCGCTTCCACCACCAGTGGCTGCCGGACGAGCTCCGCGTCGAGAAGGGCTTTAGCCCGGACACCATCAAACTGCTGGAGCAGCGCGGGCAGAAGGTCGCGGTAAAAGAGGCGATGGGCAGCACGCAGAGCATTATGGTCGGGCCGGACGGCGCGCTGTTTGGCGCATCGGACCCGCGATCGGTAGATGATTTGACGGCGGGGTACTGATTTTTGTACCCCTCACCCTAACCCTCTCCCCATGGGGGAGAGGGGATTGCACGGTGCGATTTTTCCCCTCGCCCCTTTGGGGAGAGGGCCGGGTGAGGGGGAAACAGACTACTTCATTCTCGCCATATAATACGCATCCACATACTCGCCGTTGCGCAGGGCGTAGCGCTTGCCGGTGCCTTCAATTTCGAACCCGTACTTTTTGTACACGGCTATCGCCGGTTCGTTATCCACAAACACCGTGAGTTCGATGCGCTCGACGCGAAGCCAGTTGTCACACATGTCTATCATGGTGCGCATCAGGGCGCTGGCGACGCCCCGGTTGTGCCACTCTGCGCCCACACAAATACCAAAATCGGCTACGTGGCTTCGGCGAGGGCGCTGGGCGACATCAATAGTGAGATGTCCAACCACGGTATCGTCAATGCAGGCAACCAGCTGCTTGATACCCTGCTGGTCGCCTAGCCGCATCTGCCACATTTCGAGCGAAGGATGAGGAACCTGTAGGGTATTGTGGTACACCTCCGGCTGGGCGTGAATCTGACGAATTGCGTCGATATCTTTCTGTTCAGCGTGGCGTATCACTATCTCACTCATTCCTTCATCCTCGGTCAGTTAAAAGTCCCTTCCAACATCAATGACTTTAAAATGTGCGTCAACTGCTAATTTTTGCAAAAAGTATTGGACAAGTGCGAATGAGAATGATTATTATTGCTTTGCATTCAGGAAGACCGCTACGGGAACCTGAAAGCACGACATTGCTCACATTGCTTCCAGTATTACTTTAGCCAGCGTCTCGCTGGCTTTTTTTTGTCCTTTTTCTCCCTTTCCCCGTGGGAGAGGGCTGGGGTGAGGGCAAAACTTGCGCTATGGTAAAACCCAGTAACCTTAAAAAAGGACTGACACCATGCCCCTACACTGCGCATTTATTGGATTTGGCAAAAGCACCACCCGTTACCACCTTCCGTATGTTCTCCACCGCAAAGATACCTGGCACGTCGCCCATATTTACCGCCGCAGCGCGAAGCCGGAAGAGCAGTCGCCTCAGTATTCCAACATTCATTTCACCAGCGATCTCGATGAGGTGTTAAACGATCCGCAGGTCAAGCTGGTGGTCGTCTGCACCCACGCTGACAGCCATTTTGACTACGCGAAGCGCGCGCTTGAAGCGGGCAAAAACGTGCTGGTGGAAAAACCGTTTACGCCGACCATCGCCGAAGCGAAGGAACTGTTTGCGCTGGCAAAAAGCAAAGGGCTGAACGTCACGCCGTACCAAAACCGCCGCTTTGACAGCTGCTTCCTGACGGCGAAAAAGGTGATTGAAAGCGGCAAGCTGGGTGAGATCGTGGAAATTGAAAGCCATTTCGATTACTACCGTCCGGTCGCGGAAACCAAGCCGGGCCTGCCGCAGGACGGCTCGTTCTACGGCCTCGGCGTCCACACCATGGACCAAATCATCTCCCTGTTTGGCCGCCCGGACCACGCCGCGTACGACATCCGCAGCCTGCGCAACAAGGCCAATCCGGACGACACCTTTGAAGCGCAGCTGTTTTACGGCGATCTCAAGGCCATCGTCAAAACCAGCCACCTGGTCAAAATCGACTACCCGAAATTCATCGTTCACGGCACCAAAGGCTCGTTTATCAAGTACGGCATCGACCAGCAGGAGACGAGCCTGAAGGCTAATATCATGCCGGGCGAGCCGGGCTTCGCGGCGGACGATTCCGTGGGCGTGCTGGAGTACGTCAACGATGAAGGCGTGACGGTGAAAGAGGAAATGGCGCCTGAACCCGGCGACTATGGCCGCGTCTACGATGCGCTGTACGAGACGCTCGCCAGCGGCGCGCCGAATTACGTCAAGGAATCTGACGTTCTCACCAACCTTGAGCTGCTTGAACGCGCCTTCGAGCAGGCATCTCCTGCCACGATAACCCTCGCGAAATAAGCCGAAAAGACTCTTCTGTACTCGTTCAAATATTTTGTACAGAGGAGTCAATTTTCACCCTCTATGATCCCAGGGCGTTTGCGTCCACACTTACTCCATCGAAACGAACTGAGGGTGAAAACAATGATCTACTTACGCAAAGCAAACGAACGTGGTCACGCGAATCATGGCTGGCTGGACTCATGGCATTCATTCTCGTTTGCTGATTATTATGACCCGAACTTTATGGGCTTCTCCGCGCTGCGCGTCATTAACGATGACGTGATTGATGCAGGCCAGGGCTTCGGCACTCACCCGCACAAAGACATGGAAATCCTGACCTATGTGCTCGAAGGTGCCGTGGCGCACAAAGACAGCATGGGTAACGAAGAGCAGGTTCCGGCCGGTGAGTTCCAGATTATGAGCGCGGGCACCGGGGTGCGTCACTCCGAGTACAACCCGAGCAAAACGGAAAAACTGCACCTGTATCAAATCTGGATCATTCCAGAAGAGACCGGCATCACGCCGCGCTACGAACAGCGCCGCTTCGACGCCAAACAGGGCAAACAGCTGGTGCTGTCCCCGGATGCGCGTGAAGGTTCCCTGAAGGTGTATCAGGATATGGAGCTGTACCGCTGGGCGCTGGCGAAAGACGAGCAGTCCGTATACCAGATTGCCGCCAACCGCCGCGTGTGGATCCAGGTGGTAAAAGGCGACGTGACCATTAACGGCACCAAAGCAACCACCGCCGATGGTCTGGCCATCTGGGACGAGCAGGCGATCTCCGTTCACGCCGATGGCGAAAGCGAAATTCTGCTGTTCGATCTGCCGCCGGTGTAATAAATCATAAATAAATGCCCAACCTTCCCTCCGACAGGGGAAGGTTGGGCTTTGTCCGTGATAAACTGAGCAAATCTCTCTCTTCAAGATTTCTCAGGACGATGAAAAAGAAACGCCCCGTACTTCAGGATGTCGCCGATCGCGTTGGTGTGACCAAAATGACGGTCAGCCGCTTCATACGTAACCCGGAGCAGGTTTCCGTGGCGCTGCGTGGCAAAATTGCCGCGGCTCTTGATGAACTGGGCTATATCCCCAACCGCGCGCCCGATATTCTCTCCAATGCGACCAGCCGCGCGGTCGGCGTTTTGCTGCCTTCCTTAACCAACCAGGTGTTCGCCGAAGTGCTTCGCGGCATTGAAAGCGTGACCGACGCGTTTGGCTATCAGACCATGCTCGCGCACTACGGGTACAAGCCGGAACTCGAAGAGGAACGTCTGGAATCGATGCTTTCCTGGAACATCGACGGCCTGATTTTAACTGAACGTACCCACACGCCGCGCACCCTGAAGATGATTGAAGTGGCCGGTATTCCGGTGGTGGAGCTGATGGACAGCCAGTCGCCGTGTCTCGACATTGCCGTTGGGTTCGATAACTTCGAAGCCGCGCGGCAGATGACGGCGGCAATTATCGCCCGCGGCCATCGCCATGTGGCTTACCTTGGCGCACGTCTGGATGAACGTACTATCATCAAACAGAAGGGATACGAGCAGGCGATGCTCGACGCGGGATTAACGCCGTACAGCGTGATGGTGGAGCAATCTTCCTCCTACACCTCCGGCATTGAGCTGATGCGTCAGGCGCGACGCGAGTATCCGCAACTGGACGGTATCTTCTGCACCAACGATGACCTTGCGGTGGGCGCCGCGTTCGAATGCCAGCGCCTGGGGCTGAAAATCCCAGACGATATGGCGATTGCCGGTTTCCACGGCCACGATATTGGCCAGGTGATGGAGCCGCGCCTGGCGAGCGTGCTGACCCCGCGCGAGCGCATGGGGCGGATTGGTGCAGAACGCCTGCTGGCGCGTATTCGCGGTGAGTTAGTTACCCCTAAAATGTTAGATTTAGGTTTCACCTTGTCACCGGGTGGATCAATTTAGACTGACAAATTTGAACCAGGTCACACTTATTCACATCGCGCACGTTTGGATATTGCTTCTCTAAAGTCCCGGCAGGACAATGTTACCGATAACTGTTACCCGTAACAATTGACTGAGGGACACCCTTTGAGCACGACTAATCACGATCACCACGTTTACGTCCTGATGGGCGTCTCAGGTAGCGGTAAATCTGCCGTGGCGAGCGAAGTGGCGCATCAGCTGCACGCTGCGTTTCTTGACGGCGACTTCCTCCATCCGCGCAGCAACATCATGAAAATGGCCTCCGGCGAGCCGCTGAACGACGACGACCGCAAGCCGTGGCTGCAGGCGCTGAACGATGCCGCATTCGCCATGCAGCGCACCAACAAAGTGTCGCTGATCGTGTGCTCCGCGCTGAAAAAAACCTACCGCGACCTGCTGCGCGACGGCAATCCGAACCTCTCTTTCATCTATTTGAAAGGTGATTTTGAGGTGATTGAAAGCCGCCTGAAGGCGCGGAAAGGCCACTTCTTCAAAACCCAGATGCTGGTCACGCAGTTTGAAGCGCTGCAGGAGCCGGGTGCGGACGAGCAGGACGTATTGGTGGTTGATATCGATCAATCGCTGGAAGGTGTTGTGGCAAGCACCATCGAGGTCATTAACAAAAGGCAGTAAGTTTTGAGTACATTAACGCTTGTTTTAACGGCAGTTGGCTCCGTTTTGCTGCTGCTGTTTTTAGTGATGAAAGCGCGTATGCACGCCTTCGTTGCTTTGATGGTGGTGTCTATTGGCGCTGGCCTTTTCTCCGGCATGCCGCTCGATAAAATCGCGGCGACGATGGAAAAAGGGATGGGCGGCACGCTGGGCTTCCTGGCGATTGTGGTCGCGCTGGGCGCGATGTTTGGCAAGATTTTGCACGAGACGGGCGCGGTCGATCAGATCGCCGTCAAGATGCTGAAATCCTTCGGCCACAGCCGCGCGCACTATGCGATTGGCCTGGCCGGTCTGATCTGCGCGCTGCCGCTGTTCTTTGAGGTGGCCGTTGTGCTGCTGATTAGCGTGGCGTTCTCTATGGCGCGCCACACCGGCACCAACCTCGTGAAGCTGGTCATTCCGCTGTTTGCGGGCGTGGCGGCGGCGGCGGCGTTTCTGCTGCCGGGGCCCGCGCCGATGCTGCTGGCCTCCCAGATGCACGCCGACTTCGGCTGGATGATCCTGATTGGCCTGTGCGCCGCGATCCCGGGAATGATTATCGCCGGGCCGCTGTGGGGCAACTTCATCAGCCGCTACGTTGAGCTGCACATTCCGGAAGACATCACCGAGCCGCACCTGGGCGAAGGCAAAATGCCATCCTTCGGCTTCAGCCTGTCGCTGATCCTGCTGCCGCTGGTGCTGGTGGGCCTGAAAACCATCGCCGCGCGCTTTGTGCCGGAAGGCTCTACCGCCTACGAATGGTTTGAGTTTATCGGCCACCCGTTCACCGCGATCCTGGTGGCGTGTCTGGTCGCGATTTACGGCCTGGCGATGCGTCAGGGGATGGCGAAAGACCGCGTGATGGAGATCTGCGGCGCGGCGCTGCAGCCTGCGGGCATTATCCTGCTGGTGATCGGTGCCGGTGGCGTGTTCAAGCAGGTGCTGGTGGATTCCGGCGTTGGTCCGGCGCTGGGCGAAGCGCTGACGGGGATGGGCCTGCCGATTGCGGTAACCTGCTTCGTGCTGGCCGCGGCGGTGCGTATCATTCAGGGCTCCGCGACCGTAGCGTGCTTAACCGCCGTGGGGCTGGTGATGCCGGTGATTGAACAGCTGAACTACTCCGGCGCGCAGATGGCGGCGCTCTCCATCTGCATCGCGGGCGGCTCGATTGTGGTGTCCCACGTGAACGACGCGGGCTTCTGGCTGTTCGGTAAATTTACCGGCGCGACCGAAGCGCAAACCCTGAAAACCTGGACGCTGATGGAAACCATCCTCGGCACCACGGGTGCGATTGTCGGGATGATTGCGTTTTCGCTGCTGAGCTAACGTTGGTTTTCTCCCTCTCCCTGTGGGAGAGAGAAGGTTAAAATCTGCACCGAACAGTCCCCTCTCCCTGAGGGAGAGGGTTAGGGTGAGGGGGAATTGTGCTGTCTGGTGCCCTCACCCCCGGCCCTCTCCCACGGGGAGAGGGTGCAAACATCAAAAAGGCAACTCGCGTTGCCTTTTGCATTTACCTTGCTAACCCTTCATCCACGCCCGAATCCCGTCCAGGAACATCTGCGTCGCCATCATCACCAGAATCAGCCCCATTAGCCGCTCCAGCGCGTTTACCCCTTTCTCGCCCAGCAGGCGCAGGAACAGCGACGACTGAAGGAGGATGATAAACGTCCCGCCCCAGGCAATCAGCAGGGCAATCACCAGGTGGCTCATCTGATTCGGGTACTGATGCGACAGCAGCATCAGCGTCGCCAGAATCGTCGGCCCGGCCACCAGCGGGATCGCCAGCGGCACGATGAACGGCTCTTCGCCCGCGGGCAGGCCGCTGCTGCTGCCCTCCGCGCTCGGGAAAATCATCTTTATCGCGATCAGGAACAGAATGATCCCGCCGGAAATCGAGACCGTTTCCGCACGCAGGTTGAGGAAGGCCAAAATCTTCTCGCCCGCAAACAGGAAGATAAACATCACCAGCAGCGCGATAAGCAGCTCGCGGATCATGATCGCCCGACGGCGCTTCGGCTCGGTGTGCTTCAGCACCGACATGAAGATGGGCAGATTGCCGAGCGGATCCATAATAAGGATCAATAAAACGGCCGCCGAAATGATCTCACTCATGGTTAATTATCCCTGAATATTTGTATGGTTATTCGTATGATTAGCTGCTTTTCTGATTGCAGGGCAATCATCGATTAATTTCGCTTGCGACTTTGGCAGCATTTTGTAATGTGAAGCATATCTCAGTTGAATACTGGTTTGCATAAACAGCACACACCCTTGCAGGAAAAAAATGCTATGAAAAACGTTGGTTTTATCGGTTGGCGTGGAATGGTCGGCTCTGTCCTCATGCAGCGCATGGTTGAAGAGCGCGATTTCGACGCTATCCGCCCGGTCTTCTTCTCGACTTCCCAGCTCGGCCAGGCTGCGCCTTCCTTTGGGGGTACCACAGGTACGCTGCAGGATGCTTACGATCTGGAAGCGCTGAAGGCACTCGACGTTATTGTCACCTGCCAGGGCGGCGATTATACCAACGAGATTTACCCAAAGCTGCGTGAAAGCGGCTGGCAGGGCTACTGGATTGACGCGGCGTCATCGCTGCGCATGAAGGACGATGCCATCATTATTCTTGACCCGGTGAACCAGGATGTCATCACCGACGGCCTGAACAACGGCGTGAAAACCTTCGTCGGCGGCAACTGCACCGTCAGCCTGATGCTGATGTCCCTCGGCGGCCTGTTCGCGCAGGATCTGGTGGAGTGGGTCTCTGTCGCCACGTACCAGGCGGCGTCCGGCGGCGGCGCGCGCCACATGCGCGAACTGCTGACCCAGATGGGCCAGCTGCACGACAGCGTTGCCACCGAGCTGGCAAACCCGGCGTCTGCGATCCTCGATATCGAGCGTAAAGTCACTCAGCTGACCCGCAGCGGCGCGCTGCCGGTGGATAACTTCGGCGTACCGCTGGCCGGTGGACTGATCCCGTGGATCGACAAACAGCTGGATAACGGCCAGACCCGCGAAGAGTGGAAGGGCCAGGCCGAGACCAACAAAATCCTCGCGACCGCGAACACCATTCCGGTGGACGGCCTGTGCGTGCGCATCGGCGCGCTGCGCTGCCACAGCCAGGCTTTCACCCTTAAACTGAAAAAAGATGTGTCTATTCCGACCGTGGAAGAGCTGCTGGCCGCGCACAACCCGTGGGCGAAAGTGGTGCCAAACGATCGCGATATCACCATGCGCGAACTGACGCCTGCGGCCGTGACCGGCACGCTGACCACGCCGGTGGGCCGCCTGCGCAAGCTGAACATGGGGCCGGAGTACCTCTCCGCGTTCACCGTCGGCGACCAGCTTCTGTGGGGCGCGGCCGAACCGCTGCGCCGCATGCTTCGCCAACTGGCGTAATAATTTGATAACTACCGGGGGTGATTTTCACCCCCTTTTTTTGCGTACTACATGGAGTAAAACGCAGATGTCCTATTTTTTATCTGGAGGGTCTACGTCGTTGGCTATGCTTTAAGGAAGATTTATTTCTCACCTGAGGGTAGGGCGGAGCAGAGAGGATGTGCTGCACCGTTCAGGTCACATTAAAAGTCGTCCCGGAGCGCGTAAAAAGGGCGACATAAAAAAAACAGGATGAATACCATGTCCGATCGTATTTCGAGAGACGTGATTAATGCGCTTATTGCGGGTCATTTTGCCGACCCCTTTTCCGTGCTGGGAATGCACCGCACGGAGGCCGGGCTGGAGGTCCGGGCACTCTTACCTGACGCTACGGAAGTGTGGGTCATCGAGCCCAAAACCGGCCGTAAGGTCGGCAACCTTGAATGCCTTGATTCGCGAGGCTTCTTCTGCGGCATTATGCCGCGTCGTAAAAACCCCTTTCGCTACCAGCTTGCGGTCGTTTGGCACGGCCAGCAAAACCTGATCGACGACCCCTACAGCTTTGGCCCGCTGCTCAAGGAGATGGACGCCTGGCTGCTCTCCGAGGGCACCCACCTGCGTCCGTATGAAACGCTCGGCGCCCATGCCGATACGATGGACGGCGTAACCGGAACGCGGTTTGCCGTGTGGGCGCCGAACGCCCAGCGCGTCTCCGTGGTCGGGCAGTTCAACTACTGGGACGGCCGCCGTCACCCTATGCGACTGCGCCGCGAAACCGGCATCTGGGAGCTGTTTATCCCCGGCGCGCACAACGGACAGCTCTACAAATTCGAAATGATTGATGCCAACGGCAAGCTGCGCATCAAAGCCGACCCGTACGCCTTCGAAGCACAGATGCGGCCGGATACCGCCTCGCTGATTTGCGGCCTGCCGGAGAAAATTACCCAGAGCGAAGAGCGCAAGCAGGCCAACCGCTTCGACGCGCCGATCTCGGTGTACGAAGTCCACCTTGGCTCCTGGCGTCGCCATACCGATAACAACTTCTGGCTCAGCTACCGCGAGCTGGCCGACCAACTGGTGCCCTACGCCAAATGGATGGGCTTTACCCATCTTGAGCTGCTGCCGATCAACGAACATCCGTTCGACGGCAGCTGGGGCTATCAGCCGACCGGGCTTTACGCCCCGACGCGGCGCTTCGGCACGCGCGACGATTTCCGCTACTTTATCAACGCCGCGCACGCCGCGGGGCTGAACGTGATCCTCGACTGGGTGCCGGGCCATTTCCCGTCAGATGACTTTGCGCTGGCAGAGTTTGACGGCACTAAGCTCTACGAGCACAGCGACCCGCGCGAAGGCTATCACCAGGACTGGAATACGCTGATCTACAACTACGGCCGCCGCGAGGTGACGAATTACCTGGTGGGCAATGCGCTGTACTGGATCGAACGCTTCGGCGTGGATGCCCTGCGCGTCGACGCGGTGGCCTCGATGATCTACCGCGACTACAGCCGCAAAGAGGGCGAGTGGATCCCGAACGAATTCGGCGGGCGGGAAAACCTCGAGGCGATAGAGTTCCTGCGCAACACCAACCGCATTCTCGGCGAGCAGGTCGAGGGCGCGGTGACCATGGCGGAAGAGTCGACCGACTTTCCCGGCGTCTCCCGTCCGCCGTCGATGGGCGGCCTCGGCTTCTGGTACAAGTGGAACCTTGGCTGGATGCACGACACGCTCGACTACATGAAGCTCGATCCGGTGTACCGTCAGCATCATCACGACAAGCTGACGTTCGGCCTGCTCTATAACTACACCGAAAACTTCATGCTGCCGCTGTCGCACGACGAGGTCGTTCACGGCAAAAAATCGATTCTCGACCGCATGCCGGGCGACGCGTGGCAGAAGTTCGCCAACCTGCGCGCCTACTACGGCTGGCTGTTCGCCTTCCCGGGGAAAAAGCTGCTGTTTATGGGCAACGAGTTTGCTCAGGGACGCGAGTGGAACCATGACACCAGCCTCGACTGGCACCTGCTGGAAGGGGGCGACAACTGGCACCACGGCGTGCAGCGCCTGGTGCGCGACCTGAACCTGACCTATCGTCACCATAAGGCCCTGCACGAGCTGGACTTCGATCCGTACGGCTTTGAGTGGCTGGTGGTGGACGATCGCGAGCGCTCGGTGTTCGTCTTCGTGCGCCGCGACAAGGCGGGTAACGAGATCATCGTTGCCAGCAACTTTACCCCCGTTCCGCGCAATCACTACCGCTTCGGCATAAACCAGCCGGGCAAATGGCGCGAAATCCTCAACACCGACTCGATGCACTATCACGGCAGCAATGCCGGAAACGGCGGCCTGGTGCAGAGCGACGAGCAGGAAAGCCACGGACGACCCAACTCGCTCAGCCTGACGTTGCCGCCGCTCAGCACCCTCTGGCTGGTTCGGGAGGGCGAATGACGCAGCTGACGGCAGGCCGAAGCGAACCGCTTGGGGCACGCTTTGACGGAAAAGGCGTGAACTTCACGCTCTTTTCCGCGCACGCGGAGCGGGTTGAGCTGTGCGTGTTTGACGGCGAAGGCAACGAGCACCGTTACGATCTGCCGTCGCGCACCGGAGACACCTGGCACGGCTACCTGGCCGGCGGGCGTCCGGGACTGCGCTACGGATTTCGCGTTCACGGCCCGTGGGCGCCCGCGCAGGGGCACTGGTTTAACCCGGCGAAGCTGCTGCTCGATCCGTGCGCCCACCGCGTGGACGGTGAGTTCAAAGACGACCCGCTGTTCCACGTCGGCTACGGCGAGCCGGACCATCGCGACAGCGCGCCCCTCGCGCCGAAAAGCGTGGTGGTGAACGACCTGTACGACTGGGAAGACGACGCCGCGCCGCGCACGCCGTGGGGCAACACCGTCATCTACGAAGCCCACGTGAAGGGGCTGACGTACCTGCACCCGTCGATTCCGAAAGAGATGCGCGGCACCTATAAGGCACTCGGCCACCCGACCATGGTGGCCTACCTGAAGCATCTGGGCATTACCGCGCTGGAGCTGCTGCCCGTGGCGCATTTCGCCAGCGAGCCGCGCCTGCAGCGGCTTGGGCTAAGCAACTACTGGGGCTACAACCCGCTGGCGATGTTTGCCCTCGACCCGCGCTACGCCGCCGATCCTGATAAGGCGCGGGACGAGCTTCGCGACGCGGTCAAGGCGCTCCACCGGGCGGGAATTGAGGTCATTCTGGACGTGGTGCTGAACCACAGCGCGGAAAGCGATCTTGACGGCCCGACGCTCTCCCTGCGCGGAATTGATAACCGTAGCTATTATTGGATCAGGGAGGATGGCGATTACTTCAACTGGACCGGCTGCGGTAACACGCTCAATCTCAGCCATCCAGCCGTGACGCACTACGCTTATGAATGCCTGAAGTACTGGGTGGAGACGTTTCACGTCGACGGCTTTCGGTTTGATCTGGCGCCCGTCATGGGGCGCACGCCGGCGTTTAGCCCGCAGGCGCCGCTGTTTGAGGCGATAAAAAAATGTCCGGTGCTCTCGCAGGTGAAGCTCATTGCCGAGCCGTGGGACATCGGGGAAGGCGGCTATCAGGTGGGGAACTTCCCGCTGCCGTTTGCCGAATGGAACGACCATTTTCGCGACGCCGCGCGCCGCTTCTGGCTGGAGCGGAATCTGTCGTTAGGGGAGTTCGCCGGACGTTTTGCCGGTTCCAGCGATCTCTTTAAGCGCGAGGGCAAATTACCGTCCTCGACGATCAATCTGGTGACGGCGCACGACGGCTTCACGCTGCGCGACTGCGTTTGTTTCAATCAGAAACACAATGAGGCAAACGGCGAGGAGAATCGCGATGGGACTAACAATAACCATAGCTTCAATCATGGTATAGAAGGATTAGGCGGGAGCCTGGACATCATCGAGCGGCGGCGCGATAGCGTACACGCGCTGTTGACGACGCTGCTGCTGTCCCAGGGCACGCCGATGCTGCTGGCGGGCGATGAACACGGCCACAGCCAGCACGGCAACAATAACGCCTATTGCCAGGACAACTCCTTAACCTGGCTTAACTGGGAGGACGCGAACAGCGGTTTGACCCATTTTACCGCGGCGCTGATCCACCTTCGCCAGCAAATTCCTGCTCTTACCGCCGATCGCTGGTGGGAAGAGGGGGACGGCAACGTTCGCTGGCTGAATCAAGACGCGCAGCCGTTAAGCGCGCATGAGTGGCAACACGGCGTGCCTCGCCTGCAAATCCTGCTCTCGGATAAGTGGCTTATCGCGCTGAACGCGACGGATGACGTCGCAGAGATTGTTTTACCTGACGGGGAGTGGCGCGCCGTTCCCCCTTTCGCCGGAGCGGATAATCCGGTGTTAATGGCTGTCTGGCACGGGCCTGCGCACGGAGTGTGCGTATTCCAAAGATGATAAAAAAGGAGTTAGTCATGGTTAGATTAGAGAAGAACGATCCCTTAATGTTGGCTCGCCAGTTACCCTTAAAAACGGTTGCCCTGATACTCGCTGGCGGGCGCGGTACCCGTCTCAAAGATTTGACCATCAAGCGCGCTAAGCCGGCCGTTCACTTTGGTGGTAAGTTTCGTATTATCGATTTTGCCCTGTCCAACTGCCTCAACTCGGGCATTCGCCGCATTGGCGTGATTACGCAATACCAGTCGCACACCCTGGTGCAGCACATCCAGCGCGGCTGGTCCTTCTTCAGCGAAGAGATGAACGAGTTTGTCGACCTGCTGCCCGCGCAGCAGCGCGTTCACGGTGAGAACTGGTATCGCGGCACGGCCGACGCGGTGACGCAAAACCTCGATATCATTCGCCGCTACGGCGCGGAATACATCGTGATCCTCGCCGGGGACCATATCTACAAGCAAGACTACTCCCACATGCTGATCGACCACGTCGAAAAAGGGGCGCGCTGCACCGTGGCGTGCCTGCCGGTGCCCGTTGCGGAAGCCACCGCGTTTGGCGTGATGCACGTGGACGCGGACGACAAGATCATCGACTTCGTTGAAAAACCGGCCAACCCGCCGACCATGCCGGGGGACGACACCAAATCCCTCGCCAGCATGGGGATCTATGTCTTTGACGCCGACTATCTTTACGAGCTTCTCGAAGAAGACGACAAAGACGAAAGCTCCAGCCACGACTTCGGCAAAGACATCATTCCAAAAATCACCCAGGCCGGCATGGCCTATGCACATCCTTTCCCGCTGTCCTGCGTGCAGTCCGATCCCAACTCAGAGCCGTACTGGCGCGACGTGGGCACGCTTGAAGCGTACTGGAAGGCGAACCTGGACCTGGCGTCCGTCACGCCCGAGCTGGATATGTACGACCAGAACTGGCCGATTCGTACGCATATGGAGTCGCTGCCGCCTGCGAAATTCGTGCAGGATCGCTCCGGCAGCCACGGCATGACGCTGAACTCGCTGGTCTCCGGCGGATGCATTATTTCCGGCTCGGTGGTGGTGCAATCCGTCCTGTTCCCGCGCGTGCGGATCAACTCATTTTGCAATATCGACTCGGCGGTGCTGCTGCCGGACGTGTGGGTGGGGCGCTCGTGCCGCCTGCGCCGCTGTGTGATAGACCGCGCCTGCGTCATTCCTGAAGGAATGGTGATTGGCGAGAACGCGGAAGAAGACGCGCGTCGTTTCTACCGTTCAGAAGAGGGGATTGTATTAGTTACGCGGGAAATGCTGCGCAAACTGCAGATCAAACAGGAGCGATAATGCAGGTTTTACACGTATGTTCTGAGATGTTCCCGCTGCTGAAAACCGGCGGGCTGGCGGATGTACTTGGCGCGCTACCGGCAGCGCAAATTGCCGCAGGAACCCACGCGCGCGTGCTCCTGCCCGCGTTCCCGGATATCCGCCGCGGCGTTCCCGATGCGCAGGTGGTGACGCGCCGTGAGACGTTCGCCGGGCGCATCACCCTGCTGTTCGGTCATTACAACGGCGTTGGCATCTATATGATTGATGCCCCACACCTTTACGACCGCCCCGGCAGCCCGTACCACGACACTAACCTGTTCGCCTATACGGACAACGTGCTGCGCTTTGCGCTGCTTGGCTGGGTAGGGGCGGAGATGGCCAGCGGGCTGGACCCGTTCTGGCGGCCGGAAATCGTGCATGCGCACGACTGGCACGCCGGCCTGGCGCCAGCGTACCTGGCGGCGCGCGGGCGACCGGCGAAATCGGTCTTTACCGTGCATAACCTGGCGTATCAGGGCATGTACTACGCCCATCATATGAATGACATCGATCTGCCGTGGTCGTTCTATAACATGCACGGGCTGGAGTTTAACGGGCAGATCTCGTTCCTGAAGGCCGGTTTGTACTATGCGGACCATATCACGGCGGTCAGCCCGACCTATGCCCGCGAAATCACGCAGCCGGAGTTTGGCTACGGCATGGAGGGGCTGCTTCAGCAGCGGCACCGTGAAGGACGCCTGTCCGGCATCCTGAACGGCGTGGATGAAAAAATCTGGAGCCCGGAGGCCGACCTCCTGCTGACGTCACGCTACGGCCGCGACGCGCTGGAGGAGAAGGCGGAGAACAAGCGCCAGCTGCAAATTGCGATGGGCCTGAAGGTCAACGACAAGGTGCCGCTCTTCGCGGTGGTCAGCCGCCTGACCAGCCAGAAAGGGCTGGATTTGGTGCTGGAGGCGCTGCCTGGCCTGCTGGAGCAGGGCGGCCAGCTGGCGCTGCTCGGCGCGGGGGATCCGGTGTTGCAGGAAGGCTTCCTGGCGGCGGCGGCGGAACATCCGGGGCAGGTGGGCGTGCAGATCGGCTATCACGAGGCGTTCTCGCACCGCATTATGGGCGGCGCGGACGTGATTCTGGTGCCGAGCCGCTTCGAACCCTGCGGCCTGACGCAGCTCTACGGGCTGAAATACGGCACCCTGCCGCTGGTGCGGCGCACGGGCGGCCTGGCGGATACCGTCTCCGACACCTCGCTGGAAAACCTGGCGGACGGCGTGGCGACCGGATTTGTATTTGAGGACAGCAATGCGTGGTCACTGCTGCGGGCCGTCCGGCGTGCATTCGTCCTGTGGTCGCGTCCTTCGCTGTGGCGCTACGTTCAGCGCCAGGCAATGTCCATGGACTTTAGCTGGCACGTTGCGGCGCAGTCCTACCGCGATCTTTATCAACGCTTGATGTAACGAGGCGAAGTTACCGATATGAATGCTCCTTTTAGCTACTCTTCACCCACGCTTAGCGTTGAGGCATTAAAGCACTCCATTGCCTACAAGCTGATGTTCACCATCGGCAAAGATCCGGTTATCGCCAACAAGCACGAGTGGCTGAACGCTACGCTGTTTGCCGTGCGCGATCGCCTGGTGGAGCGCTGGCTGCGCTCCAACCGCGCCCAGCTCTCGCAGGAAACGCGGCAGGTTTACTACCTGTCGATGGAATTTTTGATTGGCCGCACCCTCTCTAACGCCCTGCTGTCGCTCGGGATTTACGAAGACGTCAAAAACGCGCTGGAAGAGATGGGTCTGGATCTGGAAGAGCTGATTGACGAAGAGAACGACCCCGGCCTCGGCAACGGCGGCCTTGGCCGCCTGGCCGCCTGCTTCCTCGACTCGCTCGCGACGCTGGCGCTGCCGGGCCGCGGCTACGGCATCCGCTACGACTACGGCATGTTTAAGCAGAATATCGTCGACGGGCGGCAAAAAGAGTCTCCGGACTACTGGCTGGAGTACGGCAACCCGTGGGAATTTAAGCGCCACAATACGCGCTACAAGGTGCGCTTTGGCGGGCGCATCCAGCAGGAAGGGAAAAAATCCCGCTGGGTGGAAACGGAAGAGATCCTCGCCGTGGCCTATGACCAGATCATCCCCGGCTACGACACCGACGCCACCAACACGCTTCGCCTGTGGAGCGCCCAGGCGAGCAGCGAGATCAACCTCGGTAAATTCAACCAGGGCGACTACTTCGCGGCGGTGGAAGATAAAAACCACTCCGAAAACGTCTCCCGCGTGCTGTACCCGGACGACTCGACCTATTCGGGCCGCGAGCTGCGCCTGCGCCAGGAGTATTTCCTCGTCTCCTCGACGATTCAGGATATCCTGAGCCGCCACTACCAGCTGCACAAAACCTACGCCAACCTGGCGGATAAAATCGCCATTCACCTCAACGACACCCATCCGGTGCTGTCGATCCCCGAGCTGATGCGCCTGCTGATTGACGAGCACAAGTTCAGCTGGGACGAAGCCTTTGAGGTGACCTGCCAGGTGTTCTCCTACACCAACCACACGCTGATGAGTGAAGCGCTGGAGACCTGGCCGGTGGACATGCTCGGCAAAATCCTGCCGCGCCATCTGCAGATCATCTTTGAGATTAACGACTACTTCCTGAAAACGCTCCAGGAGCAGTACCCGAACGATACCGGCCTGCTGAGCCGTACCTCCATAATCGATGAATCTAACGGCCGCCGCGTGCGCATGGCGTGGCTGGCGGTGGTCATTAGCCACAAGGTGAACGGCGTATCGGAGCTGCACTCGAACCTGATGGTGCAGTCGCTGTTCGCCGACTTCGCGAAGATCTTCCCGACGCGCTTCTGCAACGTGACCAACGGCGTTACGCCGCGCCGCTGGCTGGCGCTGGCGAACCCGCCGTTGTCAGACGTGCTGGATGAAAATATTGGGCGCACCTGGCGTACCGATTTGGGCCAACTGAGCGAGCTTGAGCAGCACATTGACTTCCCGACGGTGAACAAGGCCGTGCGCGAAGCCAAGCTGGCGAACAAAAAGCGCCTGGCGGTGTATCTTGCGATGCACATGAACGTTGTGGCGAATCCGAAGGCGCTGTTCGACGTGCAGATCAAGCGCATCCACGAATACAAACGCCAGCTGATGAACGTGCTGCACGTGATCACCCACTACAACCGCATCAAGGCCGACCCTACCGCCGAGTGGGTGCCGCGCGTGAAGATCTTTGCCGGTAAGGCGGCTTCGGCCTATTACATGGCGAAGCACATCATCCATCTCATCAACGACGTGGCGAAGGTGGTCAACACCGATCCGGACGTTGGCGATAAGCTGAAGGTGGTGTTTATTCCAAACTACAGCGTGAGCCTGGCGCAGCTGATCATCCCGGCGGCGGATCTGTCCGAGCAGATTTCAACGGCGGGGACGGAAGCGTCCGGCACCAGCAACATGAAGTTTGCCCTCAACGGCGCGCTGACCATCGGCACGCTCGACGGTGCGAACGTTGAAATGCTGGAGCACGTGGGCGCGGATAACATCTTTATCTTCGGCAATACGACGGAAGAGGTGGAGGAACTGCGCAGGCAGGGCTACCAGCCGCGCCAGTACTACGAAGAAGATGAAGAGCTTCGTCAGGTGCTGACGCAAATCGCCACCGGCGTCTTCAACCCGGACGAGCCGAGCCGCTACCGCGACCTGGTGGATTCGCTGATTAACTTTGGCGATCACTATCAGGTGCTGGCGGACTACCGCAGCTACGTGGACTGTCAGGATAGGGTGGACGCGCTGTACCGCAATCAGGAGGAGTGGGCCACGAAGGCGATGCACAATATTGCCAACATGGGCTATTTCTCATCGGACAGGACCATCAAGGAGTATGCCGATACCATTTGGCATATTGATCCGGTGCGGTTGTAAAAGCAAAACGGCAACGTCGGTTGCCGTTGTTACTGTTTGTTCCCTCTCCCCGTGGGAGAGGGGCAGGGTGAGGGCATTAGCCCGCACCGATCGTATTACGACGCCAAAGACAGCTCACGCTTTCCCGCGTTTTGCGCCAGCCACTGCGCCACGCGGGACTGCTGCTCGGCGTTGAGCCACATCCCTTCCTTCGTACGGCGCCAGATGGCGTCGTCCAGTCGACGCACCCATTCGTGTTCCACCAGGTAGCGCAGCTCGGCTTCGTACAGCTCGTGCCCGAAGTGTTCGCCGAGGTCGGCAATCTCCTTCGCATCGCCCAGCAGCAGCTCGGTGTTGCTGCCGTAGGTGCGCGCATAGTGGCGCGCCATGTTTTCGGTGATGAACGGATAGCGGCGGCGCAGCTTCGCGGCATAGTCGTCGCGATTATTCCCGATATCGCCGCCCGGCAGCACGGCGTCCTTGGTCCACGCCTGGCCGATGCCTTTGTAGTACGGCGTCAGTTTTTCCAGCGCGTGCTCGGCCAGCTTGCGGTAGGTGGTCAGCTTGCCGCCAAACACCGACAGCAGCGGCGCCTGGCCGTCAACGTCGTGAATGTCGAGCGTATAGTCGCGGGTGATGGCCTGCGGGGAATCAGACTCATCGTCGCACAGCGGACGCACGCCGGAGTAGGTCCAGACCACGTCATCGCGCGCCAGCTGTTTCTTGAAGTGCGCGTTGTAGACTTTGAGCAGGTAGTTGACCTCGCTCTCGTCGATCTCGACGTTTTTCGGATCGCCTTTGTACTCCACGTCGGTGGTGCCGATGATGGAGAACTCGTCCATCCACGGGATCACAAACACGATGCGCTTGTCTTCGTTTTGCAGAATGTAGGCCTGCTTTTGCGTGTGTACGCGCGGCACTACGATATGGCTGCCTTTGATCAGGCGAATGCCGTACGGAGAGGGCAGGTGCATACCGTCGTCAAAGAACTGTTTGACCCACGGGCCAGTGGCGTTCACCAGGCCGCGCGCCTTCCAGCTGAATTTCTCGCCGGTGTCGATGTCTTCCGCTTCCACAATCCACAGGCCGTTTTCGCGGCGAGCGGCGGTCGCGCGGGTGCGGGTTTTTACCTCGCCGCCTTTTTTCACCACCATCTGCGCGTTGGCCAGCACCAGGCGCGCATCGTCTACCCAGCAGTCGGAATATTCGAAACCGCGCACGATTTCCGGCTTAAGGACCGACTCTGAGCCAAAACGCAAGCCGTTCGAACCCGGCAGGCTGGTGCGTTTGCCCAGATGATCGTACATAAACAGGCCAATGCGGATCATCCACGCCGGACGCAGGTGCGGGCGGTGCGGCAGGCGAAAGCGCATCGGGATCGCCAGGTGCGGGGCCATTTTCAGCAGCACTTCGCGTTCGGCCAGCGCTTCGCTCACCAGGCGAAACTCGTAGTGTTCCAGGTAGCGCAGGCCGCCGTGGATCAGTTTTGAGCTGGCGGAGGATGTCGCGCAGGCGAGATCGTTAGCTTCCAGCATCAGTACGGACAAACCGCGTCCTGCGGCATCTACCGCAATACCGGCACCGTTGATGCCGCCGCCTATCACAATCAGATCTTTGGTTTCCATAACACCCTCACGCGCTTTCGTTAAAGCTCAAAAATGTTCGATATCGCTCATAATAGCAAAGGAACGCGCTTTTGGTAACATCAAAAAAACAATTTAGAGTGATATGGATAACATAATGGCGTTTACCCGCCGCCAGGACGTACACTACGGGGTAAAATAGTGCGGTGAAACGCCACCCCTCACCCTAACCCTCTCCCCAGAGGGGCGAGGGAATGTTTTGCTCCCTCTCCCTTTCAGGGAGAGGGCTGGGGTGAGGGTCAGCAAGCCGCATAAAATCTGAATAATCGAAAGAGAACACCATGGAACAGTTTGAATGTATTAACGTAGAAGAAGCCCACCAGAAGATGCACCAGGGAACGGCGGTGCTGGTGGATATTCGCGATCCGCAGAGCTTTGCCATGGGCCACACCCCGGGCGCGTTCCATCTCACCAACGACACGCTGGGCGCGTTTATGCGCGATAACGACTTCGACACGCCGGTGATGGTGATGTGCTACCACGGCAACAGCAGCAAAGGCGCGGCGCAATATCTGCTCCAGCAGGGCTACGACGCGGTCTACAGCGTCGACGGCGGCTTTGATGCCTGGCACCGCCATTTCCCGGCAGAAGTTGAGCACGCGTTCGGGGGCTAAAACCTCTATACTGTCCCCTTTTGTGTGGAAATAAGCGACCGCTGCCATGTTGATGATCACCTCCTTTACCAACCCGCGCGTCGCCCAGGCGTTTGTCGACTATATGGCGACGCAGGGCGTTATTTTGACCATCCAGCAACATACCCAGACCGACGTCTGGCTGGCCGACGAGAGCCAGGCCGCGCGGGTGAACGACGAGCTGGCGCGCTTTCTGGAAAACCCCGGTGACCCGCGCTACCTGGCCGCGAGCTGGCAGTCCGGCCACACCGGAAGCGGCCTGCACTACAGCCGTTTCCCTTTCCTCGCCACCCTCCGCGAGCGCGCGGGGCCGTTTACGCTGCTGCTGATGGCGGCCTGCATTATCGTCTTCATCATCATGAACGTGGTGGGCGACCAGAGCGTAATGATTGCCCTCGCGTGGCCGTACGATCCGTCGCTGCAGTTTGACCTCTGGCGCTACTTCTCCCACGCGCTGATGCACTTCTCCGTGATGCATATTCTCTTCAACCTGCTGTGGTGGTGGTATCTCGGCGGCGCGGTGGAGAAGCGCCTCGGAAGCGGCAAGCTGATTGTCATTACGGTCATCAGCGCCCTGCTGAGCGGCTATGTGCAGCACAAGTTTAGCGGCCCGTGGTTCGGCGGATTATCTGGCGTGGTGTACGCCCTGATGGGGTACGTCTGGCTCAGGGGCGAACGCGAACCGGAAAGCGGCATTTATCTGCAGCGCGGGCTGATAGCCTTTGCGTTAATATGGTTAATTGCCGGATGGTTTGATCTGTTTGGTATGTCGATCGCCAACGGTGCGCACGTCACCGGGCTGGCCGTTGGGCTGGCGATGGCGCTTGCCGATACGCTTCATGCGCGAAAACGAACATAATTCCAGGGATATTTCATGAAACAAACACAGCGTCATGACGCCATTATCGAGCTGGTTAAAAAACAGGGATACGTCAGCACCGAAGAGCTGGTTGAGCAGTTTGCCGTTAGCCCACAAACGATTCGTCGCGATCTGAACGACCTGGCCGATCAGAGCCGCATTCTGCGCCACCACGGCGGCGCGGCGCTGCCGTCCAGCTCGGTCAACACCTCCTGGCATGACCGCAAGGCCACGCAAACCGCCGAGAAAGAGCGTATTGCCCGCAAGGTGGCAAGCCAGATCCCGAACGGCGCGACCCTGTTTATTGATATCGGCACCACGCCGGAAGCGGTGGCCCACGCGTTGCTGGATCACGAGAACCTGCGCGTGGTGACCAACAACCTGAACGTGGCGAATACCCTGATGCAGAAAGACGATTTCCGCATCATCCTGGCGGGCGGCGAGCTGCGCAGCCGCGACGGTGGAATTATTGGCGAAGCGACGCTCGATTTTATCTCCCAGTTCCGCCTCGATTTCGGCATTCTGGGGATCAGCGGCATCGACAGCGACGGCTCGCTGCTGGAGTTTGATTATCACGAGGTCCGCACCAAGCGGGCGATCATCGAGAACTCGCGCCACGTGATGCTGGTGGCGGACCACTCGAAGTTTGGCCGTAATGCGATGGTGAACATGGGCAGCATCAGCATGGTCAACGCGCTTTACACCGACGTCATGCCGCCGGCGGGCGTTCTGCAGGTGATTAAAGATAATAATCTGCAGCTAGAGTTGTGTTGAGAAGCCTTTCTCCCTCTCCCCGTGGGAGAGGGCATCAGGCCGCACAAAACCTACACGCCGTACCCCATCATTTTCAACAGCTGCTGCGCATGCTGCACCGCATCCTGACGGTGCGCTACGCCGAGCTTCTGGTACAGATTTCGGATGTGCGTTTTGATGGTGGTTGCCGCCACCGCCAGCTCCCCGGCAATCTGCTCATTGCTATAGCCTGAATAGATCAGCCCCAGCACCTGCCATTCGCGCTGGGTGAGCGGGCTGGTGCGGATAAGCTCCGGCACTTCCGGATGGTTCAGCAGGCGTTCAACGAAGTTTTCGTCGAAATGGGCGAACTTGTGCCGATGATGCTGGTTAATCTCGCGCAGGATACGCTGGGCGCGGTGCTGGTCCAGCTCCGGCAAGGTATTGAGCTGAATCAGCTGGCGCAGCTGCTGCGCCATCACTTCGCCTTCAATCACAAAGTGGCTGATAAACCCGGTGCGGTTAGCCAGCTGCAGCGCTTCCAGCAGCACGCGCTGGGCGTCATTCTTGCGGCCAGCCTGCCAGTACAGCTGATTGAGCAGCAGCAGGTTGCGGTTGAGATCGCTCATCAGGCGCAGGCTGCGGGCATTTTCATTCAGCTCTTCCAGCACAATCTCCGCAGGCTCGAACTCGCCCAGCAGGATCTGCGCGCGGGCGATGTTGCGCCACTGGCTTTGCAGGAAGTGGTTATTGGCAAATTCCGGCTTCGGCGTCTGGCGCAGCCAGTTGGCGGCGGATTTCTTGTCGCCAATCATCTGCCAGTAGATCACCCGCACCTTATCGGCATTTGATACCCAGTCGCTGTGGTACTGGCCGTTGCCGAGCAGGTTTTCCAGACGGTTAAGGTGGTTACGCGCGTTGTCCAGATCGCCGCGCGCCAGCGAGCACTGCACCAGCAGGGCCAGGCACTGAAGCTGCTGCTGCGGCTGGAAGCTGGAGAGTACGTTAACGCCCTGACGCGCGCAGCTTTCCGCCTCGTCGAGACGCGACCACGCCCACAGCAGCTGGGCGCGAATGCGCAACAGGAACTCGTGCATCGGCAGCTGTTCAAGGTGCTGATCGCGAATCAGCTGGAACGCTTTTTCCTGGTTCTCCCAGGCGGCCTGCAGGAACCCCTGCGCAAATAAAATTTCGCTCTGCTGGATCAGGCTCCAGAGCGCGTAGTGCCACACGTCGTGGCGGCGCGCCATCTGCTCGGTTTGCTGCATTAAGGAGAGCGAGCGGGTGAGGTCGCCTTTGCAGTGCAGCACTTCGCCGTGCACTGACGTTGCAACGATGCGGCTGTAGAAGTTCGCCAGCGGCAGCTCGTCGAGCGCTATCATGGCCAGGCGTTCGGCCTCTTCCGGATCGCCATCGTTGATCGCCACTTGGGCGCGCAGCGCGTTAAATTCGCCGTGCAGGGTGGCGTCCATTTCGCTTTCCATCTCCTGCTCGGCGCGGGCCAGCAGGGTGTTGACTTCGCTGTAGCGGTGCTGGCTCTGCATCAGCCAGGCCTGCAGCAGCACCAGGCGCGGGTTTTCCAGCAGGCTTTCCCACGGCAGCGCTTTTAGCGACTCTTCGAGCAGCGTCAGCTCGCTGTGGTTAAACAGCCCCCACGCGTGGTTTAGCAGGATATCGCGCAGCATTGCGGCGTCACCCGCGGCGAGCGCGTGGTGAATGGCTTCGCTCGGGAAGCCCTGCGCCATCCAGCTTTCCGCCGCGGCGCGGTGTATATCCGGCAGTTCAACCGCCAGCTCCCACTGGCAGCGCTGGCGCAGGAAGCTGCCAAACAGCGGATGATAGCTAAACCATTCGCCCGGGTCGTCCATGCGCGTCAGGAACAGGCCCTGGCGCTCAATCTCTTCGAGCTGGAGCTGGCCGTTTTCGCAGCCGGTCACGCGCACAATCAGCGCGTCGTTCATCGAGCGCAGCAGGGAGCTTTTCAGCAGGAAATTGCGGGTCGCGGGATCGACGCTGTCCAGCACTTCGTCCACCAGATAATCCGACAGGTGGCTGGCGTTAATTCCGGCCAGGCGGCGCGCGGACTGGTGCGCCGGGCTGTTATTCTGCCGGGCCGACAGGGCAATCAGCTGCAGCGCCGTGGCCCAGCCCGCAACGTCATCGCACAGGCGGCTGCTTTCAGATGCCTCAATCGGCGAGGTCATGCGGCAGTCAAAGAACTGTTTTGCTTCCTGATGGGTAAAGGCGAGCTGCTGGCTGCCGATCTCCAGGAGCTGATCGCGCACGCGCAGGTTGGCGATGCCGAGCTGCGGCAAATTGCGCGACAGCACGACCAGCGTGAGGTTCTCGGGCTGATGGCGCAGGAAGAAGCGCATCGACTCGTGGATCACCGGGTTGGTGATCAGATGATAATCGTCAATCACCACGTACAGCGGGCGGTGCCATTCGGCGAGCTCGATAAACAGCTGCGAGAACAGCGAGGAGAGGCTGGCGTACTGGCGCTTTTGCACCATCGTCTCGCTGGCGGCGCAGTGCCCGTTGGTGGCCTGCTGAATCGCGGCAATAAGATAGCTGGCGAAACGCTCCTGCTGGTTATCGCCCTCATCAAGCGAGTACCAGCCAAGATCGCTTTTCCCTGCGGCCCATTGCGAAATGAGCGTCGTTTTTCCGTAACCTGCAGGACTCGTAACCAGCGCCAGTCGGAAATTATGCGCGCCGGAAAGTTTAGCCAGCAGGCGCTCGCGGACCACGGTGTGGTCAAGACGAACCGGGCGACTTAATTTGGACGGAATCAACATAGTTTTCACTTCACTGTGGGTAACGAGAGAATTTATTTTTTTTGCGCTTCGTAATTAATAGCTATAAGTTCGGCCAGAAAGGGAACTATTGCAAGTTATGTCGGGGTTTTATGCCTCTGAATTTGCACTCTGTCACAAAACATTCTGACGCCGGAAGGAACTTTCTCAAAAGGTCCCGCATCCCGCGTGGATACTGGTTTGTCCGCGTTTAGCATGGTGCCGCTGAAACTGGTTTCAGAAAGGTATAGTGTCGTCAAAGGTAATAAAGTTTCGGTAAAGTTGTTCAGGTTTATTTGTGTGCTGAGAACATACTTAACGGCATAAATATTATTCTACGTAAGCAACTATTTCCGTGCGTTTTAATTTCTCAGGAAACGGTATTTCATTTCTTTGACACGCTTCCTCGCTATCTTTTTTCCTGCCGGGCACACTCGAGGATGCGATTCAGAGTGGCCTCGATCACACTTTTATGCTCATCCCCGCTACTCCTCCCTGTCTAATCCCCTCCAGGAGGAGGAAGAGGTGAAATGAGCCAGGCACACTAGCGCCAAATGTTTTTCTCTCTACAGGATGCCGATTCCCTATGTCACAGCCAACCTTCAACAAAGCGCAATTTCAGGCTGCACTGACGCGTCAGTGGCAGCGTTTTGGTCTTCAAGCTGCAAACGACATGACGCCCCACCAGTGGTGGCAGGCGGTGAGCGGAGCGCTCGCAGAGCAGCTGGACGCGCAACCGCAGGCGAAGCCCGTCAAGGGCCAGCGCCACGTGAACTATATTTCGATGGAGTTTCTGATTGGCCGCCTGACGGGCAACAACCTGCTTAACCTCGGCTGGTACCAGGACGTGGGCGACGTGCTGAAAGAGCACGACGTGAACCTGACCGACCTGCTGGAAGAAGAGACCGATCCGGCGCTGGGCAACGGCGGCCTGGGACGCCTGGCGGCCTGCTTCCTCGACTCTATGGCAACGGTGGGGCAGTCGGCCATCGGCTATGGCCTGAACTACCAGTACGGCCTGTTCCGCCAGTCGTTTGCCGACGGGCATCAGATGGAAGCGCCGGACGACTGGCACCGCAACACCTACCCGTGGTTCCGCCACAACGCGCAGCTGGACGTGCAGGTCGGTATTGGCGGCAAGGTGTCGAAACAGGGCCTCTGGGAGCCAGCGTTTACCATTACCGGTGAAGCCTGGGATCTGCCGGTGCTCGGCTACCGCAACGGCGTGTCGCAGCCGCTGCGCCTGTGGCAGGCGAAGCACGCGCACCCGTTCAACCTGACCAAATTCAACGACGGCGATTTCCTGCGCGCAGAACAGCAGGGCATCGACGCCGAGAAGCTGACCAAAGTGCTGTACCCGAACGACAACCATCTGGCGGGCAAAAAGCTGCGCCTGATGCAGCAGTACTTCCAGTGCGCCTGCTCCGTGGCCGACATCCTGCGCCGTCACCACCTCGCGGGCCGCAAACTGGCGCAGCTGCCGGACTTCGAGGTCATTCAGCTTAACGACACGCACCCGACGATTGCCATCCCCGAGCTGCTGCGCGTGCTGATTGACGAACATCAGCTGAGCTGGGACGACGCCTGGGCGATTACCAGCCGCACGTTCGCTTACACCAACCACACCCTGATGCCGGAAGCGCTGGAGTGCTGGGACGAGAAGCTGGTGAAGGCGCTGCTGCCGCGCCATATGCAGATCATCAATAAGATTAACGAGCAGTTCAAAACGCTGGTGGAGAAAACCTGGCCGGGCGATAAGGCGGTCTGGGCGAAGCTGGCCGTGGTGCACGACAGGCAGGTGCGCATGGCGAACATGTGCGTGGTGAGCGGCTTTGCCGTCAACGGCGTGGCGGCGCTGCACTCCGACCTGGTGGTCAAAGATCTGTTCCCGGAATACCACCAGCTGTGGCCGACCAAATTCCACAACGTGACCAACGGCATCACGCCGCGCCGCTGGATCAAGCAGTGCAACCCGCTGCTGGCCGGCCTGCTGGACAAGACCCTGAAGAAAGAGTGGGCCAACGACCTGGACCAGCTTATCAGCCTGGAAAAACAGGCCGATAACGCGAAATTCCGCGAAGAATACCGCGCCATCAAGCTGGAAAACAAAGTGCGCCTGGCCGCGTTCGTGAAAATGCGCACCGGGATTGAAATCAACCCGAACGCGATTTTCGACATCCAGATTAAGCGCCTGCACGAGTACAAGCGCCAGCACCTGAACCTGCTGCACATTCTGGCGCTGTACAAAGAGATCCGCGAGAACCCGAACGCCGACCGCGTGCCGCGCGTGTTCCTGTTCGGCGCGAAGGCGGCGCCGGGCTACTACCTGGCGAAGAACATCATCCTCGCCATCAACAAGGTGGCGGAAGCGATCAACAACGATCCGAAGGTGGGCGATAAGCTGAAGGTGGTGTTCCTGCCGGACTACTGCGTCTCCGCGGCGGAAATGCTGATCCCGGCGGCGGATATCTCCGAGCAGATCTCCACCGCGGGTAAAGAGGCGTCCGGTACCGGCAACATGAAGCTGGCGCTCAACGGCGCGCTGACCGTCGGCACGCTCGACGGCGCGAACGTCGAGATCGCCGAGAAGGTGGGCGAAGAGAACATCTTTATCTTCGGCCATACTGTTGAAGAAGTGAAAGCCATTAAGGCCAAAGGCTACGACCCGGTGAAGTGGCGTAAAAAAGACAAAGTGCTGGATGCGGTGCTGAAAGAGCTGGAGAGCGGAAAATACAGCGACGGCGACAAGCACGCGTTTGACCAGATGCTGCACAGCATGGGCAAACAGGGCGGCGACCCGTATCTGGTCATGGCGGACTTCACGGCCTACGTGGACGCGCAAAAGCAGGTCGACGTGCTGTACCGCGACCAGGAAGCCTGGACCCGCGCGTGCATTCTGAACACCGCGCGCTGCGGCATGTTCAGCTCTGACCGCTCAATCCGTGATTATCAGGCCCGTATCTGGCAGGCAAAACGCTAAGGAAGCGCGATGGAGAGTAAACGTCTGGACAGTGCCGCGCAGGCGGCGGGAATTAGCCTCAGTTACATCAACGCGCACGGCAAGCCGCAGTCTATTGGTGCGGAAACCAAAAGACGTTTGCTGGATGCCATGCACAAACCCGACGCGAACGCGTCGGCTGCGCCGATACCGAACGTGAAGGTCTTTACCGCGGGCAAAAAGATGCCGCTGGCGGTAAGCGGGCGCGGCGAGTTTAGCTGGCTGCTGACCACCGAAGAGGGCGAGCAGCACAAGGGCCACGCGACGGGCGGCAAAACGCTTAACCTTCCGGCGAAGCTGCCGGAGGGCTACCACACGCTCACCCTCACCCAGGACGACAGCCGCTTTCACTGTCGGCTGATCGTCGCGCCACAGCGCTGCTACGAGCCGCAGGCGCTGCGGGAGGGCAAAAAGCTGTGGGGCGCCTGCGTGCAGCTCTACACGCTGCGCTCCGACAGCAACTGGGGCATCGGCGATTTTGGCGATCTGAAAAAGATGCTGGCCTCAGTAGGCGAGCGCGGCGGCGCGTTTATCGGCCTCAATCCGATCCACGCGCTCTATCCGGCAAACCCGGAGAGCGCCAGCCCGTACAGCCCGTCGTCCCGCCGCTGGCTGAACGTGATTTATATCGACGTTAACGCGTTAGACGATTTCAAAAACAGCAAAGAGGCGCAGGCGTGGTGGAAACTCAGTACCACGCAGCAGGCGCTGAAGCAGGCGCGCGAGGCCGACTGGGTGGATTACGCCACCGTCACGGCGCTGAAAATGGCCGCGCTGCGCATGGCGTGGAAAGGCTTTTCGCAGCGCGATGACGAGCAAATGGCCGCGTTCCGCCAGTTTGTGATGCAGGAGGGCGAAAGCCTTTACTGGCAGGCGGCCTTTGACGCGCTGCACGCGTATCAGGTGAAAGAAGACGAAATGCGCTGGGGCTGGCCGGTATGGCCGAAGGCGTATCGCTCCGTCGACGCGCCGGAAGTAAAAGCCTTCTGTGAAAAATACGCCGACGAAGTGGATTTCTACCTGTGGCTGCAGTGGCTGGCCTACAGCCAGTTCGCCGCCTGCTGGCAGGTCAGCCAGGGCTATAAGATGCCGATCGGCCTCTATCGCGATCTGGCGGTCGGCGTAGCGGAAGGCGGGGCGGAAACCTGGTGCGACCGCGAGCTGTACTGCCTAAAAGCTTCCGTTGGCGCGCCGCCGGATATTCTCGGCCCGCTCGGCCAGAACTGGGGCCTGCCGCCGATGGACCCGCACGTGATGGCCGCCCGCGCCTACGAGCCGTTTATCGACCTGCTGCGCGCCAACATGCAGAACTGCGGCGCGCTGCGCATTGACCACGTGATGTCCGTGCTGCGCCTGTGGTGGATACCTTACGGTGAAACCGCCGACCACGGCGCCTACGTGCAGTATCCGGTGGACGATCTGCTGTCGATCCTCGCCCTGGAGAGCAAACGCCATCAGTGCATGGTGATCGGTGAAGATCTCGGGACCGTGCCGGTGGAGATCGTCAGCAAGCTGCGCGACAGCGGCGTTTACTCTTACAAAGTGCTCTATTTCGAGAACGACCATGAGAAAACCTTCCGCGCGCCGGAGGCGTACCCGGAACAGTCAATGGCAGTCGCGACGACGCATGACCTTCCTACGCTTCGCGGCTATTGGGAAAGCGGCGATCTGACGCTCGGCAAAACGCTGGGGCTTTATCCGGATGAAGACGTCCTGCTTGAGCTGTACCAGGACCGCGAGCTGTCGAAGCAGGGGCTGCTGGATGCGCTGCACCAGCACGGCTGCCTGCCGAAAAGCGCCGGTCACAAGGCGTCGCTGATGTCGATGACCGCCACGCTCAACCGTGGTTTACAGCGCTATATTGCCGACAGCAACAGCGCGCTGCTTGGCCTGCAGCCGGAAGACTGGATTGATATGGCAGAGCCGGTGAACATTCCGGGGACCAGCTATCAGTACAAGAACTGGCGCCGCAAGCTGTCGGTGAGCCTTGAGAAGATGTTTGCCGATGACGGGGTGAACAGGCTGATTAAGGATTTGGATAAGCGCAGAAGGGCGGTGGGTAAGAAGCGGTAAATACACTCCTCACTCCTCGCCCCTCTCCCCATAGGGGCGAGGGGCGCGATCGGTTCCCTCTCCCCTATGGGGAGAGGGTTAGGGTGAGGGGCATCAAATCACCATATTTAACAGCAGCACCCCGATCAGACCGCACACCGAAATGATGGTTTCCAGCGCGGACCAGGACTTGATGGTTTCACCGATGGTCAGGTTGAAGTACTCCTTGAACAGCCAGAAGCCCGGATCGTTAACGTGAGAGAAAATCACGCTACCGGAACCGACCGCGATAACCATCAGCTCAGGGCTCACGCCCGTGGTTGCAATCAGCGGCGCAACGATACCACCGGCGGTGATCGCCGCAACGGTTGCAGAGCCGAGCGCGATGCGCAGAACCGCAGCGATAGACCACGCCATCAGCAGCGGTGACACGTTGGTTTCATGCATCATGGCCGCGATGTATTTGTCCACGCCGCTGTCGACCAGCACCTGCTTGAACGCGCCGCCGCCGCCGATGATCAGCAGCATCATGGCGATGATTTTGATGGAAGAGGTCAGCGTGTCGTTGATCTGATCCATTGAACGACCGCGGTTAAGACCGAAGGTGAACATCGCGATCAGTACCGCAATCAGCGTTGCCATGACCGGGTCGCCGAGGAATTCCGCCACGGCCAGGAACGCGTGGCCTTTTGGCAGGATCATCTCCGCTACGGCGCGCATCGCCATCAGAATAACCGGCACCAGCGAGGTCCAGACGCTGACGCCGAAGCCAGGCATCTCTTCTTCAGTAAAGGTTTTCGCGCTGTACAGGCCTTCCGGGATTGGCTTATCAATGCCTTTCAGGAAGCGTGCGTATACCGGGCCTGCCAGAATCACGGTTGGGATCGCAAGAATGGTACCGAACAGCAGGGTTTTACCCATATCGGCGTGGAAAATGGTCGCAATGGCGGTTGGGCCCGGGTGCGGAGGCAGGAAGCCGTGGGTCACGGACAGCGCCGCCGCCATCGGCACGCCGACGAACAGCAGCGGGATATTTGCCGCCGCGGCGATGGTGAAGACCAGCGGCAGCATCAGCACGAAGCCGACTTCATAGAACAGCGCAAAACCGACGGTGAAGCCGGTTAACACGACGGCCCACTGAATGTGCTGCTTGCCGAATTTATCGATCAGCGTGGTGGCAATGCGCTGTGCGCCACCGCAGTCCGCCAGCATTTTGCCGAGCATGGCGCCAAAGCCCATGATAAGGGCGAGGCTGCCGAGGGTGCCGCCGACGCCCGCTTTAATCGAGCTAATGACTTTTACCAGCGGCATGCCTTGCATCAGACCGACTGCAAGCGCCACCAGAACCAGAGCGATAAATCCGTTCATCTTGAAGCGGATCATCAAGAGCAGTAATAACACAACACCGATAGCGACGATGACTAATGGCATGATTTACCTGGCCTTTAATTGTTATGGGTAACGTCTGTGTTTCGACGACAATGTCCGGTTGTCCCAACTGGGAACAGAGCGATAACGGCACTCAGACTGTTGCCTTGTAAACGGATAAGTTTAGTCGGCTGTTATGAAGGCGTTGAGTGCCCACGCGAATGATACGGGTAACATCACGGGATTGAGAATCACCTAAGGAGGCTAAATTTGAATTATGAGACGCAGGTCAATATATGGAGGGGAGGTAAACGCAAAACGGCAACGTGCGTTGCCGTTTTATAGTGCTTGTTCCCTCTCCCTGTGGGAGAGGTCATCAAACCGCGCTGTTTTTGCAGGCCCGGTAAGCGCAGCGCCACCGGGAAAAGGCAGACGGCTTAGTAGTAGGAGTGCTCGCCGCGCTGGTGCTCGGTCAGATCGCGCACGCCTTTCAGCTCCGGGAACTCGTTCAGCAGCTGCTTTTCGATCCCTTCTTTCAGCGTTACGTCGACCATGGAGCAGCCGTTACAGCCGCCGCCGAACTGCAGGATCGCCAGACCGTCTTCGGTGATTTCCATCAGGGAAACCCGACCGCCGTGGCCCGCCAGCTGCGGGTTGATCTGCGATTGCAGCAGGTACTCAACGCGCTCCATCAGCGGGGCATCGTCAGAGACTTTACGCATTTTCGCGTTTGGCGCCTTCAGCGTCAGCTGGGAGCCGAGCTGATCGGTGACGAAGTCAATCTCCGCATCTTCAAGATACGGCGCGCTCAGCTCATCAACATAGGCGGTGAGCTGTTCAAATTTAAGGGCTGTATCGGTGGCTTCTACCGCGTCCGGAGGGCAGTAAGAGACACCACATTCTGCATTCGGAGTGCCTGGATTGATCACAAACACGCGGATCTGCGTCCCTTCTTCCTGATTTGCCAGCAGTTTGGCAAAGTGCGCTTGTGCAGAATCGGAAATACGGATCATAGCTTTGGCCTAATAGTTGACTAAATTACCTGGGTATAATCATACGCCCATTGAAGAAGGGCTACAAGGTACGGCACAGACACCATACCTGAACCGACGCGGCGCCGCTTTGCAAAAGCAGCCGTGAAAGCTCGGCAACGGTGCTGCCCGTGGTGACGACATCATCCACAATCGCGATATGGAGCCCGTTAACCGGTAATTCAAGACGAAAGGCGTTTTTCAGGTTTCTTTTGCGCTGGCGTGCGGTGAGCTGATGCTGTATCGCGGTGGCGCGCAGGCGCGCGATCGCGGCCGCCTCGTAGCGACAGCCCAGCCAGCGGGCAAGCGGACGACAAAGTAAATCGCTTTGGTTGTAGCCTCGCCGCCAGTGGCGGCGGTGATAAAGCGGCACGTTGACGATCAAATCGACCCGCGGCAGGGCGCGCGTTCGCCGCGCCTGCAAAACGGCGAGCAGCATGAGGCGAGCCAGCGGCGGCGCCAGGCTGCTCTGGTGAGAGAACTTAAGCCGGTGTATTAGCCTGCTCAGCGGCAGGACGTAATCATCCACGGCGACCAGCGCGTGCCACGGCGGAGATTTCCGCAGGCAACGGCCGCAGGAGACCGTCTGGCTCACGGCCGGTAAACCGCACTGCGGGCAGCCGCAGAGGCGCCCGCTCTGCGCGCGCGTGCAGACGGAGCAGATCCCCCACCCGCTGAGCGCGAGCGGCATTCGACATAGCCAGCACAGGCCGGGCGCTGTTAGCATGGTCAACCTCCCTGTAAAAAAAGAGAACAATAGCTTATGAAAACGCTGTGGTGGCAGACCGTTGGAACGGGAAATTGCCATCTTGTGCTGCTGCACGGATGGGGACTGAATGCGGAGGTGTGGCGTTGCGTAACGGAGGAACTGTCCTCGCATTTTACGCTGCATCTGGTGGACCTGCCGGGGTATGGCCGCAGCCGGGATTTCGGCGCGATGTCGCTGGAAGCGATGGCGGATATCGTGCTGGACGCCGCGCCGCAAAAGGCCATCTGGCTCGGCTGGAGCCTGGGCGGGCTGGTTGCAAGCAAGATTGCCCTGACGCACCCTGAGCGCGTAGAGGCGCTGGTCACGGTCGCGTCGTCGCCGTGCTTCAGCGCCAGAGAGGCGTGGCCGGGCATCAAGCCGGAGGTGCTGTCCGGGTTCCAGCAGCAGCTGAGCGAGAACTTCCAGCGCACCGTTGAGCGCTTCCTTGCCCTGCAAACCCTCGGCACCGAGACGGCGCGGCAGGACGCTCGCGCGCTGAAAAACACGGTTCTTTCGCTGCCGATGCCGGGAGTAGACGCGCTGAACGGCGGCCTGGACATGCTGAAGACGGTCGATCTGCGCGAGCCGCTTGCGTCGCTGGCGATGCCGCACCTGCGCATTTACGGCTATCTCGACGGGCTGGTGCCGCGCAAGGTTGTGCCGCTGCTTGACGCGCGCTGGCCGGAAAGCGAATCACTGGTCATTGCCAAAGCGGCGCATGCGCCGTTTATCTCCCATCCCGCTGAGTTTTGCGCGGCGCTGATTGCGCTACGTCAACGCTTGCGCTGATTGTTTTCTGCTCCACCTGGCAAAAGTCACCCGCGGCAACAATACTCAACGTGTCGCTGCGGTTGTTTCGCCGACGATGATCAAAACAACAATCTAAGGAGAGTCATGTCTATGAAACTTGTTACTGGTATTGTTACGTCTCTGGTTATTGGGTCACTGTCCTTCGGCGTTATGGCTGCGCAGGAGCTGGAAAAAGATAAGGTGAAAGAGATGAATCTCACCAAAGTGGGCGAGATCACCACCTCGGATACCACCGCGCCGATGGACGCGAAAAAAGAACTGTCGAAAAAAGCGGATGAGCTGGGCGGAAAATATTTCGTGGTCACCAGCGCGCAGAAAGACACCAAAAACGTGCATGCCACGGCGGTCGTCTACAAGTAAGTATGCCCAACGGCGCTGCGCTAGCGCAGCGCCCACCACTCCCGAATGCACGCCTTGCCTTCCGGGCAGCTTTTACAGCTTCCTGATAAACAGCCGCGCGCATCCTCCTGGATCCGGATGGCCTTACCCATGGCCTCCAGCCTTTCGAGCATGGCATCGATCATCGGCTGCGGCGTGCTAAGCGCGACGCTAATCTGGTTAGCCTCCATACGCCCCTGCAGCGCCAGCAGATCGCGAACCTGAATCAACGATGCCATTCTTGCCGCCTTAGTGGCAATCGCCCGCCGGGCTGCTGCAGCAGCTCGTCGGCGTCTTGCGGGTGGCAAGCAGGTTGACGTTCACGCGGCTGCGCGCCCGGCGCAGCAGGCCGATGACGACAACGTTGAACAGCAGCACCGCCAGAATGCAAACCAGGCTGTAGCGCGGGTGCTGGCTGAAGTTGACCGTCTGGTAGAAGACCGTGGCCAGCGAGTACGCAATGTTCAGACCCCACAGGATAGAGAAGCCCATCCAGCCGCGGCTCGATTCACGGGCAATGGCCCCCATCACCGAGATGCACGGAATGTAGAGCAGAACGAAAATCAGGTAGCTGTAGGCCGCAGACGCGCTGCCAAACTTCTCGCCCATTACGCCCATCGCGCCCGTTGCCATCTCGCCGTCGCCCTTGCTGGCTTCAATCGGGTTCGCCAGCACGCTCAGGCTGAAGGTGTCCTTCAGGCTCTGCCAGGTCTCTTCCATCGCGCCGAGCAGCTCGTCGCCGAGGTTAAACTCCGCCGGGTTAAATTCCGCTTCCTGAATGTTTTCGGCAGTGTAGAGCGTGTTCAGCGTGCCGACGACCACCTCTTTTGCCATCGCGCCGGTGAACAGGCCCACGGTCGCCTGCCAGTTATCCTCATGCACGCCGATCGGCTTGAAGATTGGGGTGATGAGGCGGCTGACGGAGGCGAGGGCGGAATCGTTAATGTTATCCGCCGCCTGGCCGCTCAGCGTGAAGCTGTTCAGCGCGCTCAGGAAGATGCTCACGATAACAATCACCTTACCCGCGCGCAGCACGAAGCCTTTCAGGCGCTGCCAGGTCTGGATAATCAGGCTTTTCAGGTGCGGAACGTGGTAAACCGGCAGTTCCATCACGAACGGGGACGCTTCGCCGCGCATGATGGTGTGCTTCAGCATCAGGCCGGTCAGGATTGCCATGACGATACCGAGCACGTACAGCGAGAAGACCGCCAGCGCGCCGTTTTGGCCGAAGAAGGCCGCGGCAAAGACGGCGAAGATCGCCAGACGCGCGCCGCAGGACATAAACGGCGCCATCATGATGGTCATCAGGCGTTCGCGCGGCGCGTCGAGCGTGCGCGCGCCCATCACCGACGGCACGTTACAGCCGAAGCCGACGATCAGCGGCACGAACGATTTGCCCGGCAGGCCCAGCGCCTGCATCAGACGGTCCATCACGAACGCGGCGCGCGCCATGTAGCCGGAGTCCTCGAGGAAGGAGAGGAACAGGTACATCATGCCGATTTGCGGCACCAGCGGAAGCACGGTATTGATACCGCCGCCCAGGCCCTGAGCGAGGAAAATCGTCAGCCATTCCGGGAAGTGCAGGGTGTAGCCCAGCCACTGAATGCCGTGGACGAAGAGGGCAACCGAGCCCGCGTCGAAAATGGGCTGGAGCGCGCCGCCGATGTTAATGGCGAGCAGGAACATCACGTACATCACCAGCAGAAAGACCGGCAGGCCGAGGAAGCGGTTGAGCACGATTTTATCGACGGCGGCGGTAAAGCGGCTTGGCTCTGCCGTTAGGGCGTTACTGACCACTTCGCAGGTGGCGGCAATAGCCTGATAGCGCGCATCGGCAATATGAAGGGCGGGATCGTCGAGTTCGTCCTTCAGGTGCGCCAGAGAAATATCAAGCTTATCCGCCGCCTCGCCCGCATAGGCGCGGCTGTAGATATCTCCTTCCAGCATCTGCAGGCCAAGCCACAGGCGCTGTTTCGCAGGCATGCTTTTGTCCATCTCCTGCGCCAGCAAATTGGCTTCGCGCAGCAGCGGCTGGGCGTAATGCACTAGCTCGACGTCATCGTTGCCCGCGTGGCGGTCAATTGCCAGCTTCAGGGCGTCGATGCCGCGCGCGCGGGTAGAGACCAGCGGCACGACGGGACAGCCCAGACGCGCGGAGAGGGCATCCACGTCAATGCGCAGCTTCTGCTTTTCCGCGATATCGAGCATGTTGAGCGCCACGATGCACGGGATGCCCAGCTCCAGCAGCTGCAGCGTCAGGTAAAGGTTGCGCTCAAGGTTAGAGGCATCGACGACGTTAATGAGTAAATCGGCATCGCCGCTCAGAATATAGTGGCAGGCGATTTGCTCATCGAGCGACGTTTGCGACGAAATGGTGGTTAACGAATAGGTGCCGGGCAGGTCAACCAGGGTGACCTGATTGTCCGTCGTGGTGAACTGGCCTTCTTTGCGTTCAACCGTTACGCCTGCCCAGTTACCGACGCGCTGGCGCGCGCCCGTGAGCTGGTTAAATAGGGTTGTCTTGCCGGAATTAGGATTGCCAATTAAGCCAATAGTTAATTTTTTCATTGTTTTAGACTCACTGAACCGCTGGCTGTTATCGGGATAACGCTTCAACTTCAATTAAGGCGAGGTCTTTCTTACGTAAAACCAAATTTACCCGTCGGGTTTCGATATGCACCGGATCGCCCAGCGGCGCCACGCGCACGACCTGGAACGACGAGCCGGGCAGCATGCCCAGCGAGAGCAGCTTTTGCCGATAGGCCGGGCTAATTTCACGGGTGAAACCGATAATTTTCCATGCACTGTCTGGAGTGAATTGCATAGCGCCTACTTTCACGAGAGGTTAAATAATCTACACTGCGATGATAATGAGAATAGTTTTTATCAGCAATATTAAAACTGTGACGGAATGTTGTTAGCGGTATTAATTTACGGACTGTTTGACCTTGCTCAATATTTGCCGACGTGCCGGGAAAACGAAAAGGAGAGTATTTGTTAACGGGGTGATAATTCGTGGTTTAAATAAGGATGTGCAATCGGTTTCATATATTATTGCCCTATTTCCCCTCACCCCGACCCTCTCCCCAAAGGGGCGAGGGGGAGAAAGACCGCACCGTGTAGTTCCCTCTCCCCAAAGGGGCGAGGGGGAAAAGACCGCACCGTGCAGTCCCCTCTCCCCAAAGGGGCGAGGGGGGAAAGACCGCACCGTGCAGTCCCTCTCCCCAAAGGGCCGAGGGGGGAAAGACCGCACCGTGCAGTCCCTCTCCCCAAAGGGGCGAGGGGGGAAAGACCGCACCGTGCAGTCCCTCTCCCCAAAGGGTCGAGGGGGAAAAGACCGCACCGTGCAGTCCCTCTCCCCAAAGGGTCGAGGGGGAAAAGACCGCACCGTGCAGTCCCTCTCCCCAAAGGGGCGAGGGGGGAAAGACCGCACCGTGCAGTCCCTCTCCCCAAAGGGGCGAGGGGGGAAAGACCGCACCGTGCAGTCCCTCTCCCCAAAGGGGCGAGGGGGGAAAGACCGCACCGTGCAGTCCCTCTCCCCAAAGGGTCGAGGGGGAAAAGACCGCACCGTGCAGTTCCCTCTCCCTTTTAGGGAGAGGGTTAGGGTGAGGGTTTAGCGTTTTTTACCCATCGCCGCCGCCAGCGCATCCATCATCGCGCTGTTGCCCGCAGGCTGTGCGTCGCGTCCGCGTGGTTTTGCCGCTTTGGCTGCCGGACGCTGCTGCTCGCGCGCACCGCCGCCGCTGCCGCGACGGGCGTTGGTTTCGCCAGGCTGCTCGTCCAGACGCATGGTCAGGGCGATACGCTTGCGCTGCAGATCCACTTCCAGCACTTTCACCTTCACGATGTCGCCCGCTTTGACCACGGTGTGCGGGTCTTCAACGAACTTGTCGGCCAGGGAAGAGATATGCACCAGGCCATCCTGATGCACGCCGATATCCACAAACGCGCCGAAGTTAGTGACGTTAGTCACCGCGCCCTCCAGCACCATGCCGGGCAGGAGGTCGTTCATCGTCTCAACGCCGTCGGCGAAGGTGGCGGTTTTAAACTCAGGGCGCGGATCGCGGCCCGGTTTTTCCAGCTCTTTAATGATGTCAGAAACCGTTGGCACGCCGAATTTCTCGTCGGTGAAATCGACCGCCTTCAGGTTGCGCAGCGCGCTGCTGTCGCCCATCAGGTCCTTCAGCGCCTGCTGGGTGGCGGCCAGAATGCGCTCCACGACCGGATAGGCTTCCGGGTGAACGGTAGACGCATCCAGCGGGTTATCGCCGTGGTTGATGCGCAGGAAGCCCGCGCACTGCTCAAAGGCTTTTGGCCCCAGACGGCTCACCTTCAGCAGCTGCTGGCGGTTCTGGAACTGGCCGTTCTCATCGCGCCAGGCGACGATGTTCTGCGCCATCATGCGGGTCAGGCCCGCCACGCGGGTCAGCAGCGGAACCGACGCAGTGTTCAGGTCAACGCCCACGGCGTTTACGCAGTCTTCCACCACCGCGTCCAGCTTGCGCGCCAGCTGCGTCTGGCTCACGTCGTGCTGATACTGGCCCACGCCGATGGATTTCGGGTCAATCTTCACCAGCTCCGCCAGCGGATCCTGCAGGCGGCGGGCGATGGAGACCGCGCCGCGCAATGAAACGTCCAGGTCCGGGAACTCCTGCGCCGCCAGTTCGGACGCGGAATAGACCGACGCGCCCGCTTCGCTGACGATCACCTTCTGCGCCGTCACTTTCGGGAACTGCTTCTGTACGTCGAGATAGAAACGCTCGGTTTCGCGGGACGCCGTGCCGTTGCCGATCGCCACCAGCTCGACGTTGTATTTTTCGCACAGGGCCGCAACCACCGTTGCCGCTTTCGCGGCCTGGCCGGTATGCGGATAAATGGTGTCGGTCGCCACCAGCTTGCCGGTGCCGTCAACCACCGCCACCTTCACGCCGGTACGCAGGCCCGGATCGAGACCCATCGTTGCGCGCAGGCCGGCAGGGGCTGCCATCAGCAGGTCGTGCAGGTTGCGGGCAAAGACGTTGATCGCTTCATCTTCGGCGCGCTCGCGCACGGTGCCCATCAGCTCGGTTTCGAGGTGCATCAGCACCTTAATGCGCCAGGTCCAGCTCACCACGCCTTTGCGCCAGCTGTCCGCCGGGGCGTTGTTCAGGCGCAGGCCGAGGTGGTCGATAATAATCTGCTCGCAGTGGCTCTCTTTCGGCGGCTCGTCAAACTGCGGGTCGGCGTTGAGGGAGAGCTGAAGCACGCCTTCGTTGCGCCCGCGGAACATCGCCAGCGCGCGGTGGGAAGGGGTAGTTGAAATCGGTTCGTGGTGGTCGAAGTAGTCGCGGAACTTCGCGCCTTCGTCCTCTTTACCTGCGACCACGGTGGAGACGATGTGGGCGTTCTTCCAGAGGTAATCACGCACTTTAGCGAGCAGGGCGGCGTCTTCAGCGAAGCGCTCCATCAGGATATAGCGCGCGCCGTCGAGCGCGGCCTTGGTGTCCGCAACGCCTTTGTCGGCGTCGATGTATTTCGCCGCTTCGGTTTCAGGATCGTGGGACGGCTCGTTCCACAGGAGATCGGCCAGCGGCTCAAGGCCCGCTTCAATCGCAATTTGTCCGCGCGTGCGGCGCTTCGGCTTGTACGGCAGATAGAGATCTTCGAGTTCGGTTTTGCTCAAGGTGCCGTTGATGGCCTTTTCCAGATCGGCGGTCAGCTTGCCCTGTTCGCCGATGGATTTGAGGATCGCCTGACGTCGGTCTTCCAGCTCGCGCAGGTAGCCCAGGCGGGTTTCCAGGTTACGCAGCTGCGTGTCATCCAGACCGCCGGTGACTTCCTTACGATAGCGTGCAATAAACGGCACGGTGTTCCCTTCATCAAGCAGGCGAACGGCAGCTTCTACCTGTTCGGCTCTGGCCTGAAGTTCACCCGCAATAATGCGGCAGAGCGAATCTTTCATCATGGCTTTATCATCTGTTGGGTCAAAAATCAGGGGATAGTTATACGGGCTGGCACGGCAAAATGCCAGCCACGGAGGGTGCTCTCAGACTATTTTACGTACTCGATTTCGTTCACGTACCAGCTGGCTTCACCGCCAGGCGTCTGTACGACCGCCAAATCGCCCACTTCCTTTTTAAGCAGGGCGCGGGCCATCGGCGAGTCGATAGAGATGTAATCCTTACGACCAAAAATTTCATCATAGCCAACGATGCGAAAGCGCTTGATGTCGCCGTCGTCGTTTTCAATTTCTACCCACGCGCCAAAGAACACCTTTCCCTCCTGCTGCGGGGAGTAATCGACGATTTTAAGGCGCTCAAGGCATTTCGTGAGATAGCGCACCCGCCGGTCGATCTCGCGCAGACGCTTTTTGTTGTACTGATAGTCGGCGTTTTCGCTGCGATCGCCCAGGCTTGCCGCCCAGGTCACTTTTTTGGTGACTTCAGGGCGCTCTTCGCGCCACAGGAAATCCATCTCTTTTTTGAGCTTTTCGTACCCTTCGCGGGTGATAAGGGGCGTTTTCATACGTTGCCTTAATACTCATGACCGTCTGTGCGCACAATACGTACCACATCGCTATACAGACAGGATTAATAATGATTTATGTGATGAAATGTGCAGATAAGCTGCTGTTAAATATGCTTTGTAACAATTTCGACTAGAATTTATACCAGAATTAGCTGGTCGAACACGTGCACTTTTTTAGAATACGCTGTTATAAGACTATCCGAACCTTTGGGAGTACACACAATGCAAGAGAACTACAAAATTCTGGTCGTAGATGACGACATGCGCCTGCGTGCGCTCCTTGAACGTTATCTGACCGAGCAGGGCTTCCAGGTTCGTAGCGTCGCAAACGCCGAGCAGATGGACCGCCTGCTGACCCGTGAATCGTTCCATCTGATGGTGCTCGACCTGATGCTGCCGGGCGAAGATGGTCTCTCTATCTGCCGCCGCCTGCGCAGCCAAAGCAACCCAATGCCGATCATCATGGTCACGGCGAAGGGGGAAGAGGTTGACCGTATCGTGGGCCTCGAAATCGGCGCGGATGATTACATTCCTAAACCGTTTAACCCGCGCGAGCTGCTGGCGCGTATTCGTGCCGTGCTGCGCCGTCAGGCGAACGAGCTGCCGGGCGCGCCGTCGCAGGAAGAAGCGGTTATCGCCTTCGGGAAGTTCAAGCTGAACCTCGGCACGCGCGAAATGTTCCGCGAAGATGAGCCAATGCCGCTTACCAGCGGTGAGTTTGCCGTCCTGAAAGCGCTGGTCAGCCATCCGCGCGAGCCGCTCTCCCGCGACAAGCTGATGAACCTGGCGCGCGGTCGCGAATACTCCGCGATGGAGCGCTCCATCGATGTGCAAATTTCCCGCCTGCGCCGCATGGTGGAAGAAGACCCGGCGCATCCTCGCTATATCCAGACCGTTTGGGGCCTGGGCTATGTATTCGTACCGGACGGTTCTAAAGCATGAGGCGAATGCGCTTCTCGCCGCGAAGCTCATTTGCCCGAACCTTACTGTTGATCGTCACCCTGCTGTTCGTCAGCCTGGTGACGACCTATCTGGTGGTGCTGAACTTTGCAATCCTGCCGAGCCTCCAGCAGTTTAATAAAGTCCTCGCGTACGAAGTGCGTATGCTGATGACCGACAAACTGCAGCTGGAGGACGGCACGCAGCTCGTCGTTCCGCCTGCATTCCGCCGCGAAATCTACCGCGAGCTGGGCATTTCGCTCTACTCGAACGAAGCGGCGGAGGACGCGGGCCTGCGCTGGGCGCAGCACTACGAATTTCTCAGCCAGCAGATGGCGCAGCAGCTCGGTGGCCCAACGGAAGTGCGCGTTGAGGTCAACAAAAGCTCGCCGGTCGTCTGGCTGAAAACCTGGCTGTCGCCCAACATCTGGGTGCGCGTCCCGCTGACGGAAATCCATCAGGGCGACTTCTCGCCGCTGTTCCGCTATACCCTGGCCATTATGCTGCTGGCGATAGGGGGCGCGTGGCTGTTTATCCGCATCCAGAACCGACCGCTGGTCGACCTGGAGCACGCCGCGCTGCAGGTCGGTAAAGGGATTATTCCTCCGCCGCTGCGCGAGTACGGTGCATCTGAAGTGCGTTCGGTGACGCGCGCCTTCAACCATATGGCGGCAGGCGTGAAGCAGCTGGCGGATGACCGTACGCTACTGATGGCGGGCGTGAGCCACGATCTTCGCACGCCGCTGACGCGCATTCGCCTAGCGACGGAAATGATGGGCGAGCAGGATGGCTATCTCGCGGAGTCTATCAACAAGGACATCGAAGAGTGTAACGCCATCATCGAACAGTTCATCGACTACCTGCGCACCGGGCAGGAGATGCCGATGGAGATGGCCGACCTGAACTCGGTGCTCGGCGAAGTGGTGGCGGCGGAGAGCGGCTACGAACGCGAAATTGATACCGACCTTCAGGCGGGCGAGATCCAGGTGCGTATGCATCCTCTCTCGATCAAGCGCGCGCTGGCGAACATGGTGGTCAACGCGGCGCGCTACGGCAACGGCTGGATCAAGGTCAGCAGCGGTTCAGAGCTCAACCGCGCCTGGTTCCAGGTGGAGGACGATGGCCCCGGCATTAAGCCCGAGCAGCGTAAGCATCTTTTCCAGCCGTTTGTGCGCGGCGACAGCGCGCGCAGCACCAGCGGCACCGGATTAGGCCTGGCGATTGTGCAGCGTATTGTTGATAACCATAACGGGCTGCTGGAGATTGGCACCAGCGAGCGTGGCGGGCTGTGCATTCGCGCGTGGTTGCCGGTGCCGGTCACGCGGGGGCAGGTGAAAGAGGGTTAATTTCCCCTCACCCCGGCCCTCTCCCCAAAGGGGCGAGGGTGAAAAGATTGCACCGTGCAGCCCTATATTCCTTAGGAGTGAGGTGGAAAGGCTCGCACCGCTCAGTTCCCTCTCCCCTTTGGGGAGAGGGTTAGGGTGAGGGGCTACAGCTTCGGTCCCGCGCTCACCAGCGCTTCACCTGCCGGAGTATCGGTATACTTCTCGAAGTTCTCAATAAACAGCTTAGCCAGCGATTCCGCTTTCTCACGCCACTGCTCCGGGGAGCCGTAGGTGTTGCGCGGATCCAGGATGCGCGTCTCCACGCCCGGCAGTTCGGTTGGGATCGCCAGATCGAACATCGGTAGGGTGAAGGTTTCGGCGTTATCCAGTGAACCATCCAGAATGGCGTCAATGATGGCGCGCGTATCCTTGATAGAAATACGTTTGCCCGTACCGTTCCAGCCGGTGTTGACCAGGTATGCCTGCGCGCCGGAAGCCTGCATGCGCTTCACCAGCACTTCAGCGTACTGCGTTGGGTGCAGCGACAGGAACGCCGCGCCGAAGCAGGCGGAGAAGGTTGGAGTTGGCTCCGTTACCCCGCGCTCGGTGCCCGCCAGCTTCGCCGTAAACCCGGAAAGGAAGTGGTACTGCGTCTGGCTGGCCGTCAGGCGAGAAACCGGCGGCAGCACGCCGAACGCGTCTGCAGTCAGGAAAATCACCTTCGTGGCGTGGCCCGCTTTCGAGACTGGCTTCACGATGTTATCGATATGGTAAATCGGGTAAGAGACGCGGGTGTTTTCGGTTTTCGAGGCGTCGTCGAAGTCGATGGAGCCGTCGGCGCGCACGGTGACATTCTCCAGCAGCGCATCGCGGCGGATGGCGTGGAAGATATCCGGCTCGGCCTCTTCAGACAGGCGAATGGTCTTCGCGTAGCAGCCGCCTTCAAAGTTAAATACGCCGTCGTCGTCCCAGCCGTGCTCGTCATCGCCGATCAGGCGGCGTTTTGGATCGGTGGAGAGGGTGGTTTTACCGGTGCCGGACAGGCCGAAGAATACCGCCACGTCGCCTTTTTCACCGACGTTCGCCGAGCAGTGCATGGAGGCGATACCGCGCAGCGGCAGCAGGTAGTTCATCACCGAGAACATCCCTTTCTTCATTTCGCCGCCGTACCAGGTCCCGCCGATCAGCTGGATGCGCTCGGTGAGGTTAAAGGCGATAAAGTTTTCGGAGTTTAGACCCTGCTCTTTCCACTGCGGGTTCGTGCATTTCGCGCCGTTCATGACGATGAAATCCGGGGTGAAATCCTGGAGCTCTTCGTCGGTTGGGCGAATAAACATGTTCTTCACGAAATGCGCCTGCCAGGCCACTTCGGTAATAAAGCGAACGGAAAGGCGGGTGTCGGCGTTAGCGCCGCAGAATGCATCGACAATAAACAGGCGTTTGCCGGAGAGTTGGTGAGTGACGAGACCTTTCAGGTGCTGCCAGGTTTCAGGGGAAAGCGGCTTGTTATCGTTTTTACCTTTGCCTTTATCGGCCCACCACAGCGTATCGCGGGTGGTGTCGTCTCGGACGATGTATTTATCCTTAGGCGAACGGCCGGTAAAGATACCGGTGTCAACGGCGATAGCCCCCAGGTTCGTCAACACGCCACGCTCGTAGCCTTCCAGCGCTGGGTTAAGCTCTTCCTGATACAGCGTATCGTAGTCGGGGTTGTAGACGACTTCCTGGACGTCGTGAATACCATAAGCCTTGAGATCTTGCGGGGTTAAACCAGTAACACGCATATCACTGCTCCTTAGCCAATATGTACTGTCTGAAATTGTAGGGTTTTTCTGTGGTTGTTAACCGCGACGGGGCTCATAGATTTACGTATCTGGACAAAACCCTTGCTAACGGAAAACGCTGCGACTCCAGTCACAGGGCGGGCAGATTATCGCAGGAATCGCTTTTTGGTTGGGGAAAATGTTCTTAAAAGGTTAAGGGGTGGTGAATTTATCCGTGGGAATGTGAATGTAATCGCATACATGTTGGAAAGTTACGTAAGGATTACACTGTTAAAAACGATTCACGTCTCCTGCCGTTAATCTTTCAGACTATGCTCTGGGGACCGGGCGACCGCATCGGTGAGACAATACGCTTTTCGCAATTAAGGGATGAGAGATGGAAAACAGTGAAGTGTTATCGCCAGCCGCGCGCGTCGCCGTGGTGCTGGCGGGCGCGGCGCAGGGGTTAATTTGCTACCTGATTAGCTGGTATATCGACTACGCGAGCCTGCCGTACGATACGCTGTGGCTGGTGTGCGTCGTGCCTGCTAGCGTGGTGATGACGGCCACGCTCTCGCTTTCCATAACCACATTTCGCAAACCGTTGCTGTGGCTGGCGCTGGGCGCGATCGGTGCCGCCGTGGCGGGAATGGGCGTCTGGCTGAAATGGCGCGTTTCGGGTCTGGATAAATGGGACGTCCGGGACGCGGTGCTGCTGTTCGGCTTCCATCTGATGCTGATGACGCTGTTCATGTTGCCCTGGCTGCAAAGGCGGCTTGCTGCCGCGTCGGCAGCGTCATTTTACAGCGATTTTTACGCCAGGAACTGGCATAACGCGCTGACGCTAATGGTGATTTTTGTCTCCAATGGCCTGTTCTGGCTGGTGCTTTTCCTGTGGGCCGAGCTGTTCAAGCTGATTGGTATTCCCTTTTTCGAGCGGCTGTTCTTCGATACCGGCTGGTTTATTGCCGTTTCGCTTGGCGTGGTTTCCGCGAGCGCGGCGGTGCTTGCGCGTGTTCAGGGGCGGCTCATCGTCGCCTTACAAAACCTGCTCACGCTGATTGCCACCGGGCTGCTGCCCCTGATGGCGGCGCTGGCCTTGCTCTTCATTGCCGCGCTGCCGTTTGTCGGCTTCGACACCATTTCAGCGCGGATATCCGCGGCTGGCCTGTTAACCACGCTGGCGCTTCTGCTGCTCTTTCTGGTGACCATCGTCTGGCATCCGCAGCGCCGCGCGTTGCCCTATTACGCACCGCTGCGCGGCCTAATCCAGCTGGCCGTCATGATTGCGCCGGTGTATCCCCTGCTTGCCGGATGGGCGCTATGGCTGCGCATTTCGCAGTACGGCTGGTCGCCCGAGCGGCTCTACGGCGTGCTGATAACGACGGTGGCGCTGGTATGGGCGGCGGGCTTTTGCGCCAGCGTAATATTCACCCGGCGTGAACCGCAGAAGCTTCAAGGGGGCATTGTTCCCGCGACAGGGCTGCTCTCGCTGGTCTTTCTGATATTGATCCATACTCCCGTGCTCGATCCGTGGCGCATCAGCGTCAACAGCCATATGGCGCGCTATCATGAAGGACGCATTACGGCGGATCAGGTGAGCCTGTATATGCTCAGCAGCAGCGGGCGCAAGGGGCGAGAGGCGATGAAAACGTTGCAAAACGATCCGCAGTTCACCGCCAGCCCTAAACGCCTGCGCGAGCTTAACGGGCTGCTTACCGGAAACGCCGGAAATAGCGCGACGGCCGCGACGCTGGAGAATGACATTCAGATTGCTCCAGGAACGCCGCGCCCTGATGACGCGCTGTGGCAGGCCATGCTCAAGGAGCAGTATCGGTTTGATACCTGCAGCATTGAGCAGAAAAACTGCCTGCTCATGGCGATGGATCTCAACGGTGACGGCAGGCCGGAAGCGGTGGTGTACCAGTTCAGCGCCCACACCATTACGGCCTTTACGCAAACCAACACGGGCTGGAGAATTGCCGGAGATGCCTGGAAAATGCCTGAAAGCCTGACCCGAGATGAATTTGACCGCGCGCTGAAGCAGGGGAAAGTGAAACCGGTCGTGAAGCCGTGGGCAGATATCGAGATTTTTGGGGAGCGAGTGGGGATGAGCTACGACAGCTACAGCAACGCGCAGTGGCGCTAGCCGTTTTTAAGCCGGGTGGCGCTAACGCTTACCCGGCCTACAAGCTCCGTAGGCCCGCGCAGGCATAGCGCCGCCGGGCAACGGGCTCAGCGCTTAGTGAACCTGCGGATCCGCCGGAGAGGCGTTATTGCGGATCTCTGCGATGTCCATCGAATTGAACACGTAGTGCGTGCCGCAATAGTCGCAGTGCATGTCGATTTCACCGTCTTCCGCCATGATGCTGTCGATCTCTTCGTCCGGCAGCGTTTTCAGGGCACCGGCGCAGCGCTCGCGGGAGCAGGTGCACTTGAACTCAACGTCCTGCGGATCGTAAACCGTCACTTCTTCTTCGTGATACAGACGCCACAGCACGTCGGTGGCCGACAGGGTGAACAGCTCTTCCGCTTTGATGGTTTCCGTCAGCGTCGCCAGGTGCTCGAAGTCGTTGGTCTGCGCGTCCTGGGCTGGCAGAACCTGCAGCAGCATGCCGCCCGCAGCGGGCTGGCCGTCCACTTCACCGGTGCGGATGAACAGGCGGGTTGGCAGCTGTTCAGAGCGCATGAAGTAATCTTCCAGGCAGGCCGCCAGGGTATCGCCTTCCAGGCCGACAACGCCCTGATAGCGCTCGCCTTCTTCCGGCGAAATGGTGATGACCAGATAGCCGTTACCAACCAGGGTTTTCAGGTCCGCATTTTCAGGCACCTCGCCCTGAACGCGAGCGACGCCGCGCATCTGCTGCTGGTTGTTACCATTAATCACCGCCAGCGTCATCGGGCCATCGCCCTGAAGCTGCACGGTAATATCCCCGGCAAACTTCAGCGTGGCGGTCAGCAGGCTGGTGGCAACCAGCAGTTCGCCCAACAGGTTTTTGACCGGCAGCGGGTAATTGTGGTTTTCCAAAATCTGTTTCCAGGTTTCTGAAACGGTGACCAGCTCGCCGCGAACGGCAAATTGTTCAAACAGATAGCGGTGTAATTGGTCGTGTTGGGCCATAATAGTCTCTCGTGCAGGTGAGGGTTACTCGGTCTCACCGTGTTTAAATTTCATCAGATCGCGGCGCTCTTTCTTATCCGGTCGCCGGTCCGGGTGTGGCATCGTCAGCGCGTTCATTTTGCGCGCCAGCGCGGTTTTCTCGCGCTTTTCAATGCTTTCTGCCGTCTCTTCATAAAGCAAAACGGCTTCGGTTGCGGGGCGACGCTGCTCGGTGATGGCTTTCACCACCACCGTTTTTTCATCGTTACCCTGGCGAAGCGTCAGGGTGGCATTCAGTTCAACCAGCTTGCTCGGTTTGCTGCGCTGGCCGTTATAATGCACTTTCCCGCCGTCAACCATCTCGCGGGCGAGGGCGCGCGTTTTATAAAAACGGGCGGCCCACAGCCATTTATCCAGTCTTACCCCATCTGCGGGTTTTTCCTTCATGGCGTCTCCTTCACGGTGAGTGAGGGGATCATCCGGCGATAGTCGTTCAGCCCCGGATGACGCGAATAGCTTTTTTCAGCCAGGCCAGAATCAGGATTGGTCACGCCTAAGCAATAGCGAATACCAAACTGGGCTGCGGAATCCAGAATCGGCTCGCTGTCATCAATAAACAGCGTGCGCTCCGGCTGCAGGCCGGTCTCTTCCGCCACCGCGTGCCACAATCGCTGATCTTCTTTCGGATAACCAAATGTGTGGGTGGAAAGTAATAAATCAAGGTGTGAAGCAAGTCCGGTATGTTCCAGCTTCACCGCCAGGTTATGCGGATGCGCGTTAGTAAGCAGAATACGGCGCTTGCCGCTGGCTTTGAGCGCATCCAGGAACGGAACCGTATCTTCACGCAGCGTGGCGCGCGGCCCCTGGGCGGTGGTCATGGCACAAATATCGAGGCCGAGCTTCTCGCTCCAGTAGTCGAGACAGTACCAGTTTAGCGTATGCTGCACCGCGCTATATTGCGAACGAATGAATTTCTGCGCTTCTGCCGGGGAGATGCCCTGCCGTTCGCCATAGGTTTCTGGCACCAGTTTTTGCCAGAAATAGTTATCGAAGGCGAGATCGAGCAGCGTGCCGTCCATATCCAGCAGGACGGTATCGACCTCCTGCCAGGCGATATCAAAATGCATAGGGAAACTCTCCAGCCAGATGAAACGTGCGCGACAGGGTAGCATAACTTGTCGCGCCGTGACGTTATCCGATCAGGCTTTCCGGAGAGGAGATCAGTTTAGGATTGAGGCAATTTTCGTAGTACTGCTGGATCTCCGCCAGGCGAGTGCGGGAGCGCTGGTAGCGGCGTAGTGCCGCATAGCCGTTCCAGCAAATACACGCCAGCATCGCTATCATCAGCAGCGATGTGCCGAAGTAGCGCCACAGGCCTGCGCTGTCCGGCATGCGGTGGAGATCGACATGGCGCGTACCGTTGGCATCTGTATAGATGCCTGTGACGATGCCTTCGGCGCTGAACGGCGTTTGCATCAGCATCTGCGCAAGGCGCTGGAACGCGGCCCACTGCTCTTGCGCAGGATAATCGTACAGCGAAACCTGGGGATAAGGCTGGTCGACCAGGTCGCTGCCTTCATCGCTAACAATCACAAACCCGCCCGGCGCCGGGCTGTTAAGCGCCTGGGCCGCACGGGTGGTTTCGCGCATCACAAACGGCGCGGTTGAGGTCGCCACCAGGTTATCCAGCGACTCGGCGCTGACCGGGCGCAGCAGCACGTTAACACCGTCAAGGCGGCCCGCTTCGGCGCGCTTCACCAGCGCTTCCCAGTCTTTGCTGTTGCCCAGGTTAACCAGCGCATTTTTCAGGCGTACGCACTCGTCCTGCGCAGAGCACAAATCCTGCGTTTTCAGGACGATTTCGGCAAAGTCATCCAGCAGCACCATGCCTGATTTCTGAATAGCGGAGCGCAGGGCAGGGCTGACGCGCGAGTCATCATCCGGTTTTGGATGGAGCTGGCGGCTGACCGTTTGGGTAAGCGCGTTGGCCTTATTGACCACGTCTGATTCCGGCAGCGGCAGCGGCGCGGCGTCGTTCCAGATGATTTGCGAGCAGTCGAACGGCGCAAACGGCGAGTTCTGACGCGTATTCCAGGCGCCTGGCGTGTGGATATTACACATGCCGGTACCCTTCAGGCGCAGCGTATCGCCCACCCTGACGCCGGCCTCGTTCAGCTGTTTGACGCTGGTGGCCTCCACCGTTTGCGCCCCCTTAATCCATGACAGGGTGAATTTAATCGGCATATCCAGCGGAACGAACAGCAGCAGCATTGCAAAGACCAGCGCCGCGCCGCCCGCAATCACCGTGCTGCGCAGCCAGTGCTGCAGCGGGAAGTTTTTAACCTCGTCGTGCAGAGAAAGGTAACGTCCCTGGCGCACGACGTGGCGGTCAAGGTAGATATCAATATCGGTTTTGTGCCCTAAATCCTGGGCAATCCACGGCTGCCAGTGGCGCGGATAAATAAGATCGATAATTCCGAGGGAGATATTGTTGATATGCTCCTGATCGTTCTCGCCAAACAGGCCCCAGCGCTTTGGCGTCCCGCGCAGGCAGTGAATTTCACGTAGTGAGGTCTTTGTCGGATGCGCAAACAGCCCCCACAGCCCGGCCGCCAGCAGCAGGACGCCGCCGCCAGCCAGCCAGGGGACAAAGACGTCCGGTGTTAGCAGGCAGAAGAAAAAGAGCAGGAATGACGCCACGATCAACGCCGCCTCGCGAATGCCGTCCGGACGGTTGAGGGAGTACTCTTCGCGCGTTTCCTGACGAATATTCAGCAGCTCTATCTGCTCCGTCTCTTCACCGCGAATAGAGGCTTGCGTTGCGCTGGCGCGCTCCAGGGCGAAGCGCGGGGCTTCCTGAAGGTACTCGCTCAGGGTGTGCCCATTCAGGGTGATGACCAGCGGCAGCGAGTCGGTATGGATCAGCTCAACGCTGTTTTCGTCGTTGATGTACTGCTCCCAGAACGGCGGGAGATGAACCTCGACGGAATCAAGATAGTAGCGCCATTTATTGGGATCGTCGGTGGTGATGCCGTAGCGGGTGATTGAGCGCGTCACGCACAGTACGGTGTCGCTTTGTGCGTTCAGATTAAGCGTAATAGGAGCGGTCGTGGCACCCGTTGGCCCAGGCGTAAGCTGAGAACGGTTGAGGGTTTCAAGATACTGTTCGACGGTGCTGCGCTCTTCAGACGAGAGCTTGCGCGTGGTTGCACCCGCAAAAGCGTTCAGGAAGGGCAGCCGAAATTGTCGATATACGCGGCGTCTGTATAACCAACCCGCAATTATTGCGCCAGCCAGCACAGCCGCGAGAAAAATCAAAATGGTGCTCATGCTTTCCCCATCTTACTTATCTTCTTACAGGTGTAGTCAGTCGCACCCTGAACATTGAATGAGAATCTGTGGTTGGCTATCGGCAAGTATGGAGTCGAACTTGAGCATTTTGAAGCGCATCCCAGTGATCGACGATGATAGCAAAGCGTTTACTGGCGCGATATCAGCAAATTCCTGGAAACTTTTCAACCTCTTGACATTTGTTTTGAATTGAGAACTGAATCTTGTTACGTTGCAAAAATGTAAATACAGAGCAATTGACATTGCTCAAACCGTGCGGCCTATCGCACAATAAAGCCAGTGCACACAGCAAAGACCCTTCAAGATGAGTAAACCATTACAAAAGCCCACGATCCTGAATGTCGAAACGGTTGCGAAATCTCGCCTGTTTAATGTCGAGAGCGTGGATCTCGAGTTCAGCAACGGCGTGCGTCGCGTTTATGAACGTATGCGACCTTCCGCGCGCGAGGCGGTGATGATCGTTCCCATTGTCGACGATCATCTGATCCTGATCCGCGAATATGCCGTAGGCACAGAATCGTACGAGCTTGGCTTCTCAAAAGGCCTCATTGACCCGGGCGAAACCGTGTTTGAAGCGGCAAACCGCGAGCTGAAAGAAGAGGTGGGTTTTGGTGCGAATGAACTGTCGTTCCTGAAAAAGCTGAGCATGGCGCCTTCCTACTTTTCCAGCAAAATGAATATCGTGGTGGCCGAAGATCTCTACCCAGAAAAGCTGGAAGGGGATGAGCCGGAACCGCTGCCGCAGGTTCGCTGGCCGCTGGCGCACCTGATGGATCTGCTTGAAGACCCGGACTTTACTGAAGCCCGCAACGTGAGCGCGTTGTTCCTGGTGCGGGAGTGGCTGAAGGCGCAGGGCCGGCTGTAGCGCATAAAAAAAGCCGGGTGGCGGCTTCGCCTGACCCGGCCTACGTTCATGCCCGGTTTTACCGGGCATTTTTATGCTTAAAACAGCTCGTGCGTCTCGCCGTTATCAATCAACGTTGTTCCCACCTCATGCACCGCCTGCGTGGTTGGCTGCGTACCTTCGATGAAATACTCCGCGCGGCTGTTGCCGCCATTGGCCAACTGGCCGGTGCTGCGATCGATATTGACCGTCACAATGCCCGGCGGTGGGGTGAGCGGCTGCTCGGGCACGCCCTCAAGCACGGCCTTCATGTACGCATCCCACGCTGGCTGTGCGCTCTTCGCGCCGCCTTCGTAGCCGGAAATCTGATCTTTAATCGCGCCAGATGCCGTTGTGCGGCCCAAGTCACGACGGTGATCGTCAAACCCGATCCATACGGACGTCACGACGCCCGGGCCATAGCCTGAGAACCACGCATCCTTCGAGCTGTTGGTGGTCCCGGTTTTGCCGCCGATGTCGTGGCGCTGCAGGTCACGGCCCGCTCGCCAGCCGGTTCCCTGCCAGCCCGGTTCGCCGAAGATATTGGTGTTCAGCGCGCTTTTAATCAGGAACGACAGCGGCGTGTTGATGACGTGCGGGGCATACTCCTGCGCGCCCGCCTGCGCCACCAGTGCCTGATTGGCCTGCTCCAGCTGCGGCTTCGGCACGGCCAGGTTCTGCTGTTCCTGAGAAATGGCAACGTCTTCCATGTCCTTGTTCTCAAGCACGTTTGATTTCGGCGTATCGCCGTAAATCACCGGCAGGTCGCACTCTGGGCAGGCAATTTTCGGTTTTGCCTCAAAGAGTACGCCGCCCTGGTCATTTTCGATTTTGGTGATGAAATACGGATCGACCAGGAAGCCGCCGTTGGCCATGACCGAATAGCCGCGCGCGACCTGAAGCGGCGTAAAGGAGGCCGAGCCCAGCGCCAGCGATTCGGTGTGCACAATGTTCTGCGCCGGGAAGCCGAAGCGCTGCAGATACTCTGCCGCATAGTCGACGCCCATCGCGCGCATGGCGCGAACCATCACCACGTTTTTCGACTGTCCCAGACCCTGACGAAGACGAATCGGGCCCGCATATTGCGCCGGAGAGTTCTTCGGCTGCCAGTCGGAGCCTGCACCGGCATCCCAGCGGGAAATCGGCACGTCGTTCAGAATGCTGGCAAGCGTCAGCCCTTTATCCATCGCGGCGGTGTAGAGGAACGGCTTAATGTTCGAGCCGACCTGACGCAGGGCCTGCGTGGCGCGGTTGAACTTGCTCTGGTTGAAATCAAAGCCGCCCACCAGCGCCATGATGGCGCCGTTCTGCGGATTAATGGAGACCAGCGCGGAGTTCACGTCCGGCACCTGCGCCAGCCACCAGGCATCGCCTACCTGACGCACCCAGATTTGCTGCCCGGCCTGCACCGCGTCGGTTACTTTGCGCGGCGTTGGGCCCTGCAGCGTGTCGGAACGGTACGGACGCGCCCAGCGGATGCCGTCCATGCGCAGCGACACCGACGTGCCGTCGGCCATCATGGCGACCGCTTCCTGTGGATTCGCCTCGGTAACCACGGCCGGCAGCAGCGGGCCATACGTCGGCAGCGACTTCAGCGAATCGGTGATTTTTTTGCTATCCCATGCGCCTTCGCCCACTTTCCACAACACGTTCGACGGGCCGCGGTAGCCGTGGCGCATGTCGTAGTCCATCACGTTATTGCGCAGCGCCTGCTGTGCCGCCTGCTGCACTTTACGGGTGACGGTAGTGTAGACGCGATACCCGTCTTCATAGGCATTCTCACCGTAGCGGCTCATCATCTCCTGACGAACCATTTCGGTGAGGTAAGGCGCGGAGAAGGCGATCTCCGGCGCGTGGTAATTGGCGTCAATCACCTCGCTGCGCGCCCGATCGTACTCGCTTTGGCTGATGTAGCCCTCGCTCAGCATGCGGGACAGCACCACGTTACGGCGCGCGGTTGCGCGGTCCAGCGAGTAGAGCGGGTTAAACGTTGAAGGCGCTTTTGGCAGGCCAGCAATGGTGGCCATTTCGCTTAAGGTCAGCTGGTCAATCGGCTTGCCGAAGTAGACCTGCGCCGCAGCACCCACGCCATAGGCGCGATAGCCAAGATAGATCTTGTTGAGATAGAGCTCGAGGATCTCATCTTTGTTCAGCAGCTGCTCAATGCGGATCGCGAGAAACACCTCTTTGATCTTACGCATCAGCGTTTTTTCAGGGCTGAGGAAGAAGTTACGCGCCAGCTGCTGCGTAATCGTACTCGCCCCCTGGGACGCGTGGCCGGAGAACAGCGCCACGCTGGCGGCGCGGAAAATACCCACCGGGTCGACGCCGTGGTGCTCGTAAAAACGGCTGTCCTCGGTCGCGATAAAGGCTTTCACCATCACAGGGGGGATTTGGTTTAAGGTCAATGGGATACGGCGTTTCTCACCGTATTGCGCCATCAGCTCGCCATCGGCGCTGTAGACCTGCATAGGGATCTGGAGCCGCACATCACGCAGTGTGGCGACATCGGGCAGCTGCGGCTCAATATATTTGTACAAACCATAAATCGAGCCTGCTCCCAGCAGAATGCAACAGACTGCAAGGGTCAATAAATACTTTACGAACTTCACCGGAGATTTCCCATTTGGTTCCACTTGGGCAGTTTCTAAACAATCGCGCGGTAGTATAAAGGCAAGCCTGATTCATTGATATAGCCGTCAAACCGACGGGCGATAAGGAGATCGTGAAGCATGGCTTTTAAAACGTGGCAAACGGGCGTTCATATTCAACAAGATAAGGTGCTGATTGTTGCGCTAACGCGCGAGAAACGGGCCTGGCGTCTGCGGCGCTGGTGGGCTGTTCCGCTGGCTGAGGGCATTATCCGCGACGGGAAAATCATCGAGCCGCAGCGGCTGACTGATGCCCTGCGCGGCTGGCGGCAGGCATTGCCGCACTACCACCGGGTATACCTCTCATTTCCCGCCTCGAGGACGCTGCAAAAAATCCTGCCGCGTCCTGCGCTCGCTCTGCGCGACAGCGAACAGGCGTCGTGGATCGGCTCGGCCCTGTCACGCGAGCTGGAAATGCCCGCTGATGCCCTCTGCTTTGACTATACGCAAGACACCTTCAGCAATAGCTATCACGTAACGGCCGCACAAAATAAAGAGGTCGACGCGCTTCTGGCGCTGGCCGAGGCGCTGCGCCTGCGGCTGGTGGCGATCGTGCCGGATGCCGGTGCGCTGAAGAACCTTCTTTCAGCCGTTGCGCCTGCGCAGTGCGTTGCATGGCGGGATGAGCTCCAGTGGCTATGGGCGATGCGCCACCAGTGGGGAAGACGGCCGGTGACGGAGGCTGCCCATATTGCCGATCTGGCGGCGCTCCTCGCGCTTTCTGTTCACGAGATAGCCCTGTTTGACGACGCCCGCGATCCGTGGGAAACCGTTGCGCGCTGCCAGCCCCCGCTGCCCGACGGCGGCGCAGATTTTACCGTAGCCATCGCGCTGGCGATGAGCGAGGCGCAGCCATGAGAACGGCGAATCTCTTTCCGTGGCGTCCGCGCAGGCAGGCGCGCTGCCTGCGCGTCTGGGGCGGGATAGTGGCCGCCACGCTGCTGGCCATCGTGGCCATCATCGGCGCGCTGCGCGCAGACAGGGCCCTAACGCTGCGGGCGCAAAACAGCGTAGTCGCGGGCGTGAGCGAGGTGAATCGAACGCTGGCGGCCCGCCGGGCGCAGTGGGGCTCCACGCAAACGCAGGCCGTGGAGCCGACGCTTCCTCCGGTGCCGTGGACAGCGGCGCTGGCGTCCGTTGCCGGGGCGCTTCCTCCGCAGGCATGGCTGAGCGAGCTTCGCTATCAGCCGCCCTCGCTGGTGCTAACGGGATATGCCACCGCGCTTCCGGCGCTCTCCGCCCTGCGGGGCGAACTCGGGAAGATCGTGGGGTTCACTCCCGGCAAAACGGGTGAATTACAGCAGGATGCCGAAGGGCGCTGGATGTTCACTTTTCAGGTGAAAAGCCGGGGGTAGCGCATGGACAGCATTTTTGAACGCTGGTGGGAATGCCGCCGCGAGGTGCGTGCGCTCTGTTGGGGGCTGGCTTGCCTCGTCGTAATCACGACGGCATGGGGGATATTCCTCAAGCCGCTAAACGGGCAGCTTGCCGAGCGTCAGGGGCTGCTTAAACAGGCACTCTCTACTCATGCCGCGCTGTGGCCCGCTGCCATGAAGGTCGCGCAAGGCACAACGCCCGACGCTCGCGTCGTACAGCCATTTTCACCGCTGGCTTTTCAGGCGAACGGTGCCACGCTGGTGCGCTGGAAGCCGCTGCCCGCGGGCGGGGAGCTTACGCTTGAGGCCGACTGGTCACGCATCCCGGATATTTTCGACCGGCTGGCGCAGCAGAGCGCTGGGGTGAACGCCTTTGTCATCGCGCCGCACGGCGGACGGTTACGCATCACTCTGCAGCTGGAGCTTCGTCATGGATCGTAACGGACGGCTGCTGCTGTTGAGCGCCCTGTTTTTGCTGACCGGCATGCGCGATCCCTTCCGTCCGCCGGACGATACCTGTGCGGTAGGGCAGCTGGCGCAGTGGCGCTATCAGGGAATCGTTAGCGGCCTGGGTATTGTGCAGAGCGGGAATAAGCGGTGGCATCGCGTGAAGCCGGGCGACCGGCTGCCGCCGGGCTGGCGGGTTATCTCTCTGGATGAAAAGGCGCTGGTCGTTGAGGTCGGCGAAGGGTGCGATCCCAAACGGTGGGTCTGGCAACGAGAAGGAATAAAAAAAGATGAAGGTAAGGATAGCGTTCGTACTGATCATACTGTGCAAACCGCTGTGGGCCGCGACGCCAAAGCCGGTCACCCTCGCGGTGGATGATGTGCCCGTTGTGCAGGTGCTTCAGGCGCTGGTTGCCCAGGAGAACCGCAATCTGGTGGTCTCACCCGACGTTGGCGGCTCCCTGTCGCTGAATCTTACGCGCGTGCCCTGGCGGCAGGCACTGCAGACGGTGGTCAACAGCGCTGGGCTAGTAATGCGCGAAGAAGGCGGCATTTTTTATGTCAACACCGCGGCGTGGCAGCGCGGGCAGCAGGCACAAAAGGAGCAGGACAAGGCGCGAAGGCAGCTTGAGGCTCCGCTGGTGTCGCACAGCATTCCCTTTTCCTATGCGGACGCCGGAGAGCTTCAGAAAGCCGCGGAAAAACTCCTGAGCCCTAAAGGGAGCTTATCCGTCGACAAACGCACCAACCGCCTGCTGGTACGGGATACCCGGGCGACGCTTGACGCGCTACAGCGCTGGGCCGAGCAGATGGACCTGCCCGTCGAGCAGGTAGAGCTGGCGGCGCACATCGTGACCATCAACGAAAAAAGCCTGCGCGAGCTGGGCGTTAAGTGGAATCTGGCGGAGGCGACGGACACGGGCAAGATCGGGCAGGTGACCGCGCTCGGCGCAGATCTGTCGGTCGCGAATGCCACAACCCACGTCGGGTTCAACATCGGCCGCATCAACGGCAGGCTGCTGGATCTGGAGCTATCGGCGCTGGAGCAAAAGCAAAAGGTGGATATCATCGCCAGCCCGCGCCTGCTGGCGTCGCATATGCAGCCGGCCAGCATTAAGCAGGGCAGCGAGATCCCTTATCAGGTTTCCAGCGGAGAAAGCGGTGCAACCTCGGTGGAATTTAAAGAGGCCGTGCTGGGGATGGAAGTCACGCCGGTTGTTCTGCCGGGAGGCCGCGTGCGCCTTAAGCTGCACATCAGCGAAAACATGCCGGGGCAGGTACTGCAGCAGGCGGACGGCGAAACGCTGGCGATTGATAAGCAAGAGATTGAAACGCAGGTGGAAGTCAAAAGCGGAGAGACGCTGGCGCTGGGCGGTATTTTTTCGCAAAAAAATAAAACGGGCCGCGACAGCGTGCCGGGGCTGGGCGCTATTCCCTGGCTCGGTCAGCTGTTTCGCCACGACGGTAAAGACAACGAACGCCGGGAGCTGGTGGTATTCATTACGCCGCGTCTGGTAGGGATTCATTAATGGATAACGATCCCCGCAAGGATTTTGCAGCCAGTTTGTTGCAGATGTTTGACGTGGGGCATGAATTAGCATACAAGGAGTACCGATTCGAGTTGGACTTACGTCTTGATACGCTATGCGTTTGGCGCGGTGATTTAATCAGTTGCCAAACAAGCCGGAGTATTGAGATAATTTTTAGTCTGACTCTCGCTCTATTGCATATGAGGTTTCAGTTCATGTCCTGCTACGCGAGGTGTCTGCGAAGCGGGGATTACCATTAACGAATAGTCTTAGTAGTACCGAAAAAATGGCAGAGAAACGCAATATCTTTCTGGTTGGGCCTATGGGTGCCGGCAAAAGCACTATTGGGCGTCAGTTAGCTCAACAACTCAATATGGAATTTTACGATTCTGATCAAGAGATTGAGAAACGAACCGGAGCTGATGTGGGCTGGGTCTTCGATGTAGAAGGCGAAGAAGGTTTCCGTGACCGAGAAGAAAAAGTGATCAACGAACTCACGGAAAAACAGGGCATTGTGCTCGCGACTGGCGGCGGCTCTGTGAAATCTCGCGAAACCCGAAACCGTCTCTCCGCCCGTGGCGTTGTGGTCTATCTTGAGACGACCATCGAAAAACAGCTGGCACGCACGCAGCGCGATAAAAAGCGCCCGCTGCTGCAGGTGGAAACGCCGCCACGTGAAGTTCTGGAAGCCCTGGCTGGTGAACGCAATCCTCTGTACGAAGAGATTGCAGATGTGACCATTCGTACTGACGACCAGAGCGCTAAAGTGGTTGCAAACCAGATTATTCATATGCTGGAAAGCAACTGATTCTGGCTTTATATACACTCGCCTGCGGGTAAAAGCATTATTAAGGTGGATGTCGCGTCATGGAGAGGATTACAGTTACTCTCGGGGAACGTAGTTACCCTATCACCATCGCGGCTGGTTTGTTTAACGACCCAGCTTCCTTCTTACCACTGAAAGCGGGTGAACGGGCGATGTTGGTAACCAACGAAACCCTGGCTCCGCTTTATCTCGACCGCGTTCGCCACCTGCTCGAACAGGCGGGCGTGGTCGTCGACAGTGTGATTCTGCCTGATGGCGAGCAGTATAAAAGCCTGGCGGTACTTGATACCGTCTTTACCGCATTACTGCAAAAACCGCATGGTCGCGATACAACACTGCTTGCCCTGGGCGGCGGTGTTGTGGGCGATCTGACAGGTTTTGCCGCCGCCAGCTACCAGCGTGGCGTGCGCTTTATTCAAATTCCTACCACGCTGCTTTCGCAGGTCGACTCCTCTGTTGGCGGTAAAACGGCGGTGAACCATCCCCTCGGCAAAAACATGATCGGCGCGTTCTACCAGCCGGCATCGGTTGTTGTGGATCTCGACTGCCTGAAAACCCTGCCAAAACGCGAGCTGGCCTCCGGGCTTGCTGAAGTGATCAAGTACGGCATCATTCTTGACGGTGAGTTCTTTAACTGGCTGGAAGAGAACATGGATGCGCTGCTGCGCCTTGACGGTTCGGCAATGGCGTACTGCATCCGCCGCTGCTGTGAGCTGAAAGCGGAAGTTGTCGCGGCTGACGAGCGTGAAACGGGCTTACGTGCTTTACTCAATCTGGGGCACACGTTTGGTCACGCTATTGAAGCTGAAATGGGCTATGGCAACTGGCTTCACGGAGAAGCCGTCGCGGCGGGCATGGTGATGGCGGCGCGCGCGTCTGAACGCCTCGGTCAGTTTAAGCCGGAAGAGACGGCGCGCATTATTGCATTGCTTGAGCGCGCAGGGCTGCCGGTGGCTGGGCCGCAGGAGATGTCAGCGCAGGCGTATTTACCCCACATGATGCGCGATAAAAAAGTATTGGCAGGTGAGATGCGTCTTGTGCTCCCGCTTGCAATAGGGAAAAGTGAAGTGCGCGGTGGAGTACCGCACGATGTTGTTCTTGGCGCTATTGCTGATTGCCAGCAGGCGTAACTACTAGAAAGGTCAGGCCACTTTTACGGGTGGTCGTTTAGCTTCAGGTGAAATGCAAAGTCGTTGGCATAAGCCTTTGAGTGGGGTGTTAAATGGATGAATTCAAACCAGAAGACGAGCTGAAACCCGATCCCAGCGATCGTCGTACTGGTCGTTCTCGTCAATCTTCAGAACGTGATAACGAGCCGCAGATCAATTTTGACGATGTCGATCTGGATGCAGACGATCGTCGCCCTTCGCGCAGCCGCAGCGCGCGCGATGAGCGAGCAGAAGAGGGTTATGAGTCCGAAGAAGAGTCAATGGACGAAGAGCCTGTAGAGCGTCGCCCGCGTAAACGTAAAAAAGCCGCAGCCCAAAAGCCAGCCTCCCGACAGTACGTCATGATGGGGCTGGGCGTTCTGGTTTTACTTCTGCTGATTATCGGCATTGGTTCAGCCCTGAAATCGCCTTCCTCAACCTCAGGTCCGCAAACCGCGTCCACTGAGAAAAATATCGACCTGTCCGGTTCTGATGCAACCGACCAGGCTAACGGCGCGCAGCCAGCACCGGGAACCTCGCCTGTCGAGCAGACTGCCGGAAATACGCCAGCGCCGCAGGACGTCTCGCTGCCACCGGTTTCCTCTACCCCGACTCAGGGCCAGGCACCGGCTACGCCTGAAGGCCAGCAGCGCGTTGAGGTTCAGGGCGATCTGAATAACGCGCTGACCCAGCCGCAAAATCAGGAGCAGATGAACAACGTCGCCGTGAGTTCTACGCTGCCGACTGAGCCTGCGACCGTTGCCCCGGTTCGCGGCGGTAACGCTCAGCCGCAAACTGCCGCAGCGGAAACCAAACCGCGTCAAACGCAAACTGCGCCGCGTCAGGAACGCAAGCAGGTGGTGATTGAGCCGAAGCGTGAAACCAAGCCGCAGACCGTGGCGAAAGCGCCTGAAGCGAAAGCCTCCGCGCAGCCGAAACGCACCGAAACGGCTGCTGCCCGTGAGCCGGTAAAAGCGCCAGCGGCAACGCCTGCGCCAAAAGCCACGGCAACCACCACCGCGCCAGCGGCCACGGCTGCTCCTGCCGCCGCGGCAACCAGCTCTGCTGCGGGTAAAACGACGGGTAACGTCGGTTCCCTGAAGTCTGCACCAGCCGGCAACTACACGCTGCAGCTGAGCAGTTCGTCTAACTATGACAACCTCAACGGTTGGGCGAAGAAATCGAATCTCAAAAACTACGTGGTCTATCAAACGACCCGCAACGGACAGCCATGGTATGTGCTGGTGAGCGGTGTTTATGCGTCTAAAGACGAAGCTAAACGTGCCGTTGCGGCGCTGCCAGCCGATGTTCAGGCGAAAAACCCGTGGGCGAAGCCGATTCATCAGGTCCAGGCCGATCTGAAGTAATGTTTAAAGCGCAGGATGCTGTCGGAGCTTTCTCCACAGCCGGAGAAGGTGTAATCAGTTAGTCAGCATGAAAAAAAATCGCGCTTTTCTGAAATGGGCAGGGGGCAAATACCCCCTGCTCGATGATATTAAAAAACACCTGCCGAAAGGCGAGTGCCTCATTGAGCCCTTTGTTGGGGCGGGATCGGTGTTTCTGAACACCGATTTTTCTCGTTATATCCTGGCGGATATCAATAGCGATCTCATTAGCCTCTATAACATTGTTAAGCTGCGTACCGACGAATACGTTGAAGAGGCGCGCAAGCTGTTTACGCCTGAAAATAACAACCCGGACGTCTATTACCAGTTCCGCGCTGAGTTTAATCAGTGCCAGGATCCGTTCCGTCGAGCGCTGCTATTCCTTTACCTCAACCGTCACGGCTACAACGGGCTGTGCCGCTACAATTTACGCGGTGAGTTTAACGTGCCGTTTGGTCGCTATAAGCGCCCTTACTTCCCGCAGGGCGAGCTGTACCATTTTGCTGAAAAAGCGCAAAACGCCGAGTTTCACTGCCTCTCCTATGCCGAGTGCATGGAAAAGGCGGATGCAAAATCCGTGGTGTATTGCGATCCGCCTTACGCCCCGCTGTCGGCTACGGCGAATTTCACGGCGTACCACACCAATAGCTTTAGCCCCACCGAGCAGGCGCATCTGGCGCAAATGGCGGAAAAGCTGGTCAGCAAAAGAATTCCGGTGTTAATTTCGAATCACGATACGCCTGATACGCGCGAATGGTACAAAGCCGCGCAGCATTTTCAGGTAAAAGTGCGGCGCAGCATAAGCAGCAACGGCGGCACGCGTAAAAAGGTGGACGAACTTCTGGCTCTTTATCGCCCCTGAGCCGTTTTGCCCGCCGGTAAATACATTTCAAGGAGATGCGGATGAAACAGTTTTTGATTGCTCCCTCAATTCTATCGGCCGATTTTGCCCGCCTGGGGGAAGACACCGCTAAGGCTCTCGCGGCTGGCGCGGATGTCGTCCATTTCGACGTTATGGATAACCACTACGTTCCCAACCTGACCATCGGCCCGATGGTGCTCAAGGCGCTACGCAGCTACGGCATTACCGCGCCGATTGATGTGCATCTGATGGTGAAGCCGGTCGATCGCATCGTGCCGGATTTTGCCGCCGCGGGGGCCAGCATCATCACCTTCCACCCGGAAGCATCCGAGCACGTGGACCGCACCCTTCAGCTGATTAAAGAAAACGGCTGTAAGGCAGGCCTTGTCTTTAACCCGGCTACGCCGTTGACCTACCTGGACCACGTCATGGACAAGCTGGACGTGATCCTGCTGATGTCCGTTAACCCTGGGTTTGGCGGCCAGTCGTTCATTCCGCATACGCTGGACAAGCTGCGCGAAGTGCGTCGCCGTATTGATGAATCTGGCTATGACATCCGTCTGGAAGTGGACGGCGGGGTGAAGGTCAACAACATTGGTGAAATTGCTGCCGCGGGCGCGGATATGTTCGTTGCCGGTTCAGCCATCTTCGATCAGCCAGATTACAAAAAAGTGATTGATGAAATGCGCCAGGAGCTGGCGAAGGTAAGTCATGGATAAATTGCAAAAAACACGGGGTATCGCTTTTGACCTCGACGGCACGCTGGTGGATAGCGCGCCGGGCTTAACGAGCGCCGTAGACCAGGCGCTGTACGCGCTTGAGCTGCCCGTTGCGGGTGAAGAGCGCGTTGTGACGTGGATTGGCAACGGCGCGGATGTGCTGATGGAGCGCGCGCTGACCTGGGCTCGCCAGGAGCGCGCGTCGCAGCGTTCCGCGCAGGGTAAGCCGAGCGTTGACCACGCGGATATCCCCCAGGATGAGCAGCTGCGCATTCTGCGTAAATTGTTCGACCGGTTCTACGAAGAGACGGTCGAAGAGGGCAGTTTCCTGTTCCCGGAAGTAGCAGAAACGCTGAGCGCGCTGCATGCCAAAGGCATTCCGCTGGGCCTGGTGACCAATAAGCCGACGCCGTTTGTTGCGCCGCTGCTGAACGCGCTGGATATCGCGAAATATTTCACCGTGATTGTTGGCGGTGATGACGTGCAGAATAAAAAGCCGCATCCGGAACCGCTTCTGCTGGTGGCAGGAAAATTATCCTTAGCGCCTGAAGAGCTGCTCTTTGTAGGGGATTCCCGCAATGATATTCTGGCTGCGAAAGCGGCAGGCTGTCCTTCCGTTGGCTTAACCTATGGCTACAACTACGGTGAGGCCATTACGCTGAGTGAGCCGGACGTAGTGTTCGATCGCTTCAACGATTTATTGCCCGCGCTCGGGCTCTCGCAAAGTGAACATCAGGAATTGAAAAATGACTAAGCCCATCGTTTTTAGTGGCGCACAGCCGTCAGGTGAATTGACCATTGGTAACTACATGGGTGCGTTGCGTCAGTGGGTAAACATGCAGGACGATTATCACTGCATCTACTGCATCGTTGACCAGCACGCCATTACGGTTCGCCAGGACCCGCAGCAGCTGCGTAAAGCGACGCTGGATACGCTGGCGCTCTACCTGGCATGCGGTATCGATCCTGAAAAGAGCACGATCTTCGTGCAGTCTCACGTGCCGGAGCACGCGCAGCTGGGCTGGGCGCTGAACTGCTACACCTATTTCGGCGAGCTAAGCCGCATGACGCAGTTTAAGGACAAATCGGCCCGCTATGCCGAGAACATCAACGCCGGTCTGTTCGACTATCCGGTGCTGATGGCTGCCGATATTCTGCTGTATCAAACCAATCAGGTCCCCGTTGGTGAAGACCAGAAGCAGCACCTGGAGCTGAGCCGCGACATCGCCCAGCGCTTTAACGCCATTTACGGCGACGTGTTCAAGGTGCCTGAGCCGTTCATTCCGAAATCCGGCGCGCGCGTAATGTCGCTGCTGGAGCCGACCAAGAAGATGTCCAAGTCAGACGATAACCGCAACAACGTTATCGGCCTGCTGGAAGATCCGAAGTCCGTGGTGAAGAAGATCAAACGTGCGGTGACAGACTCCGAAGAGCCGCCTGTCGTTCGCTATGATGTGAAAGAGAAAGCGGGCGTGTCCAACCTGCTGGATATCCTTTCCGGCGTGACCGGCCAGAGCATTCCAGAGCTGGAGAAGCACTTCGAAGGCAAGATGTATGGCCACCTGAAGGGCGAAGTGGCGGAAGCCGTTTCCGGTATGCTGGTCGAACTGCAGGAGCGCTACAACCGCTTCCGCAACGACGAAGCTTTCCTGCAGAAGGTGATGAAAGACGGCGCGGAAAAAGCCAGCGCACGCGCGTCCGAAACCCTGAAAGCGGTGTACGAAGCGATTGGGTTTGTGGCGAAACCGTAGGTGAAAGCAAAACGGTAACGGCATTACCGTTTTTAGGGTTTGTTTCCTCTCCCCGTGGGAGAGGGCCAGGGTCAGGGCATCAGGCCGCGTAACCCTTGCATATACCCAAACAAAAAAACCGGGAAATCCCGGTTTTTTTTACGCCTGAAAGACGCTTACTGCTGTGCCGCCGGGCCGCAGCCACCGATGATCTTAGAAATGGAGATCGCCGGGTGCAGCAGGTAATCATAGCTGCAGTTATTTTTGGTGTTTTCAACGTGGCCGGTGCAGGCGGTCAGGGTTGTTAATACGCCGGCCAGAACGGCGACTTTTGCCAGTTTGAACATACTGATTCCTTGTATTCAAATCGATAATAGGTCTAACACGAGGGAATAAATGGAAAAGTTCCATTTCGCGAGCGGTATGTTATCGGCAGCAGTAACAGGGGAGTAGTCCGGTTAAGGACTACTCGAAGAAGGGAGATTGTGCGTCAGTGATGAGAGAACCAGTTCAGCTTCTCGCGCAGTTCCACCACGCGGCCCACGATAATCAGCGCCGGGCTCTCCACCTGCTGCGCCAGGTCGCCTAGCTGCGTCAGCACGCCATCCACCACGCGCTGCTTAATGGCCGTGCCGTTTTCCACCAGCGCGACCGGCATATCCGCTTCCATACCGTGCTCCAGCAGCTTCGCCTGAATCGTCGCGGCCTGGTTCAGCCCCATATAGAACACCAGCGTCTGCTTTTCGGCCGCCAGATTATGCCAGTCCAGCTCGCTGCCGGTTTTCAGGTGGCCCGTCACCAGGCGCACGCTTTGGGCGTAATCGCGATGGGTTAACGGAATGCCGGAGTAGGCCGAGCAGCCTGATGCTGCCGTTATGCCCGGCACCACGGAGAACGGAATGCCCGCGCTGCACAGCGTTTCCAGCTCTTCGCCGCCGCGGCCGAAGATAAACGGATCGCCGCCCTTCAGGCGCACCACGCGCTTGCCCTTCTGCGCTTCGCGCAGCAGGATCTGGTTAATCTCCTCCTGCGGCACGCAGTGGTAGCCCGCGCGTTTGCCGACAAACACGCGGTCGGCGTCGCGGCGGACCAGATTCATAATATCGTCGGACACCAGGCGGTCGTAAACCACGATGTCCGCCTGCTGGATCTGCTGTAGCCCTTTGAGCGTCAGAAGCCCCGCGTCGCCCGGCCCGGCGCCGACCAGCACCACTTCACCGCGATGGTCCAGCGGCTCAGTGAGTAACCGCTCGGTCGTCTCCTCTACGGCTTTCGCGTCCTGATTCGCCAGCGACTGCGCCAGACGGTCATTCACGAAGAACTTCTCCCAGAAGCGGCGGCGCTCGCCCACGGTGGCAAAGGTTTTTTTGACCCTTGAACGGAGCTGGCCCGCATAGCGCGCCACCTGTCCAAGATGCTGAGGAAGTAGCGACTCCAGCTTTTCGCGCAGCAGGCGGGCCAGCACGGGCGAAGTCCCGCCGGACGAGACGGCTACCATCAGCGGTGAACGGTCGATAATCGACGGCATGATGAAGCTCGCCTCTTTCGGCGCATCTACCACGTTGCAGAAGATGCGGCGCGCTTCGCAGGCGTCGCTGACGCGCTGGTTCACCGCATCGTCATCCGTGGCGGCGATGGTCAGCCAGCAGGTCTCCAGTAAGGATTCATCGAACTCCCCCTGAACCCGCGTCAGCATGCCCTCCTGCGCCCAGACGTCGAACTGCGGTGCAAAGGCGAGGGCGTTAACCGTGAGGCGCGCACCGGCCTCCAGCAGCAGGCGCGCTTTGCGTTCAGCGACATCCCCGCCGCCGACGAGCAGGCAGTCGCGGTTGCGTAATTGACAAAAAATGGGCAGGTGGTCCACGAGGTTACCTCACAGCATTCAAGGAGGGGGTAAGAATTGACGTCAGGATAACAGCAGGGATCGTACTGAACATACGGTTTTTCCTGCCGTTACCCATTAGGGGTCATAAGCTTTTCATATTGAAAAGGCGAGGGAATTAGCCTTTCAGCTGCACCTTGCCGTCCTTCACGCGGACGTCGTAGTGCTTCACGGAGTGGCTCTCGTCTTCCATACAGTACCCGTCGGTTAAGCGGAAGCGCTGCTTTTTCAACGGGCTGGCGACCCACAGGTCACCCTGGTGTTCCGCGATGATCCCGCGTGACAACACGCTGGCGTCGAAGAACGGGTCGATGTTGCTGATGGCAAAAACCTGCTCGTCGCGGCGCGGACGGAAGATCGCCACCTGCTCGTTACCCAGCAGTGCGCAAACGCCGGTTGCCGGCAGAATGTCGTTAATATTGCAGATATCTAACCACTGGCTCATGCGTTTTCCTCCACCAGCGTCACCGGAATGCGTTCATAAGGCGTTGCCGGACGGTGCTGTTCACGCTCTGGCACGACCTGCACGTTCGGATCGCGCTGGGTGCTGTTGATAAAGTGCTTGAAGCGAACCTGTGCGGACGGCGTGTTGACCGTTTCCGTCCATTCGCAAATCACCGCCTCGCGCAGGCGCGTCATCTCTTCTTCCAGATGCGCGTTCAGGCCAAGCTTATCGTCGATGATGACCGATTTCAGATAATCAATGCCGCCTTCGAGATTGTCTAACCACGGCGCGGTGCGGGTCAGCTTGTCGGCGGTGCGGATGTAGAACATCATGAAGCGGTCGAGGTATGTGATCAGCGTGTCGCGGTCGATGTCCGCTGCCAGCAGATCCGCGTGGCGCGGTTTCATCCCGCCGTTACCGCACACGTACAGGTTCCAGCCCTTCTCGGTGGCGATAATCCCCACGTCTTTACCCTGCGCCTCAGCGCACTCACGGGTACAGCCAGACACGCCGAACTTCATTTTGTGCGGGGTGCGGATGCCTTTGTAGCGGTTTTCCAGCTCCACGCCGAAGCCCACGCTGTCGCCCACGCCGTAGCGGCACCAGGTGCTGCCCACGCAGGTTTTCGCCATACGCAGCGCTTTAGCATACGCGTGGCCGGTTTCGAAGCCCGCTTCAATCAGCTGACGCCAGATTTCCGGCAGGTCGTCTTTCTGTGCGCCAAACAGGCCGATGCGCTGAGAGCCGGTGATTTTGGTGTAAAGATTAAATTCGCGGGCGATGCGCCCAACCGCCACCAGCCCTTCCGGCGTGATTTCGCCGCCGGCGGAGCGTGGGATCACGGAGTAAGTGCCGTCTTTCTGGATGTTCGCCAGGAAGTTGTCGTTGGTGTCCTGCAGCGGCGTATGTTCCGGCTTCAGAACGTATTCGTTCCAGCAGGAGGCCAGCAGGGAGCCGACGGTCGGTTTACACACTTCGCAGCCGTAGCCCTGGCCGTGTTTTTCCAGCAGCTCATCGAAGGACTTAATGCCCTCTACGCGGATCAGGTGATACAGCTCCTGACGAGAATAGGCAAAGTGCTCGCACAGGTTGTTGTTCACCTCAATACCTTGCTTCGCCAGCTCGGCGTTGAGCACCTGAGTGACCAGCGGAATACAGCCGCCGCAGCCGGTCCCGGCTTTGGTTTCGGCCTTCAGCGCCGCCACGGTGTGGCAGCCCTTATTGATAGCCGCAACCAGCATGCCTTTGGTGACGTCGAAGCAGGAGCAAATCTGCGCGCTGTCCGGCAGCTTATCAACGCCGATGGACGGCTTGCCGCTGGAAGCGTGAGCCGGAAGGATCAGCGCGTCCGGGTTTTCCGGCAGTTCGATGGCGTTCAGTACCAGCTGCAGGAGGTTACCGTAGTCGCTGGTGTCGCCTACCAGCACCGCGCCGAGCAGGGTTTTGTTGTCAGCGCTGACGGTCAGGCGTTTGTAGATTTCTTTGCTTTCGTCGAGATACACGTAGCTGCGCGCGCCCGGCGTGCGGCCGTGGGCATCGCCGATGCCGCCAACGTCTACGCCCAGCAGCTTCAGCTTGGCGCTCATGTCCGCGCCCTCGAAGGCATTTTCATTGCCGAGGATATGATCAACGGCAACCTGCGCCATTTTGTAGCCCGGCGCAACCAGGCCGTAAACGCGGTTGTTCCAGCTGGCGCATTCGCCGATAGCGTAGATGTCCGGGTCAGAGGTCTGGCAGGAATCGTTGATCATAATGCCGCCGCGCTGGGCGACGGCCAGTCCGCACTGGGTTGCCAGCTTGTCGCGCGGGCGAATGCCGGTGGAGAAGACGATGAAGTCTACTTCCAGATCGCTGCCGTCGGCAAAGCGCATGGTTTTACGCGCCTCGGTACCTTCCTGCACGATCTCTTTGGTGTTCTTGCTGGTGTGAACCTTCACGCCCATGCTTTCAATCTTGCGGCGCAGCTGGTCGCCGCCCATGTGGTCAAGCTGCTCTGCCATCAGCATCGGGGCAAATTCGATGACGTGAGTTTCAACGCCGAGGTTTTTCAGCGCGCCAGCGGCTTCCAGACCCAGCAGGCCGCCGCCAACCACCGCGCCGCGCTTGCTGCGACGGGCGCAGGATTCAATGGCGTTTAGATCTTCAATGGTACGATAGACGAAGCAATCCTGAGTGTCAGAGCCTTTGATCGGCGGGACCCACGGGTAGGAGCCTGTCGCCATGATCAGCTTGTCGTAAAAAACCGTGCGTCCGGCGCTGGAGTGGATCACTTTTTCCTGACGGTTGATGGTGATAGCGCGTTCGCCCACCAGCACCTTCACGCCGTGCTTCTCGTAGAAACCTTCGCGCACCAATGAGAGCTCTTCGGCGGTATGATGGGAGAAGTAGGAAGAGAGATGTACGCGGTCGTACGCCTTGCGGGGTTCTTCACAGAACACGGTAATATCGAACTGGGCGGCGTCGGCTTTATCGAGAAGATCCTCAATAAAGCGGTGGCCGACCATGCCGTTACCGATGATAGCGAGTCTGACTTTGCTCATTTTTGCCTCGATTTCTTTTCTATTACTGCCTACCTTAACGATTCAGCAGGGGCACTTATTGATGCAAATCAAATACGCCTTAACCTACCACCTAGGTGGTAGATGACTGATTTGTCAGGATTTTTATAAGTTGTGGAAATCGCTGGCTTTTCACGGTCGTCGGTTTTATGTACAAAAATGGGTACAATTCCGCAAAGTGTTGTACTCCTAAATTTCAGCCGCGTTTTTCGGGGGAGAGGTATGTCAACGTCACCGCTTTGGCTTGTTCAGAATGTTCGTTTACCGGGTCGTGAAGGGCTGTGGCAAATCGCCATTGAGAACGGTCTATTCGGCGACATCACGCCGATGGACGCAACCCATGACGAAAGTTATGAGGTGTTAAACGGACGCGGTGGCCTGGCCATCCCTCCGTTCATTGAGCCGCATATTCATCTTGATACGACCCAGACGGCGGGCGAGCCGAGCTGGAACCAGTCCGGCACCCTGTTTGAAGGCATTGAGCGCTGGGCAGAGCGCAAGGCGCTGCTCAGCCACGAGGACGTAAAGGCGCGCGCGTGGAAAACGCTGAAGTGGCAGATCGCCAACGGCATTCAGTTTGTCCGTACCCACGTTGACGTGTCCGATCCCTCGCTAACGGCACTGAAGGCGATGCTGGAGGTTAAGCAGGAGGTCGCGCCGTGGGTCACGCTGCAAATCGTGGCGTTCCCGCAGGAGGGCATTCTCTCTTACCCGAACGGCGCCGCCCTGCTGGAAGAGGCGCTACGCCTTGGCGCAGACGTGGTGGGCGCTATCCCGCACTTTGAATTTACCCGCGAGTACGGCGTGCAGTCGCTGCATATCGCCTTCGATCTGGCGAAGAAATACGATCGCCCGCTGGATATCCACTGCGATGAAATCGACGACGAGCAGTCCCGCTTTGTGGAGACGGTAGCGACGCTGGCCTACGAGGCAGGGATCGGCGATCGCGTGACGGCTAGCCACACCACCGCCATGCACTCCTACAACGGCGCGTATACCTCGCGGCTGTTCCGCCTGCTGAAGATGTCGGGCATCAACTTTGTGGCCAACCCGCTGGTGAACATTCACCTGCAGGGGCGTTTTGACGACTATCCGAAGCGCCGCGGGATCACCCGCGTGAAGGAGCTGCTTGAGGCCGGCATTAACGTCTGCTTTGGTCACGACGACGTCTTTGACCCGTGGTATCCGCTGGGGACGGGCAATATGCTGCAGGTGCTGCACATGGGGCTGCACGTCTGCCAGATGATGGGCTATCCGCAGATCGACAGCGGCCTGAACCTGATCACCCACAACAGCGCGCGAACCTTTGGCCTGCGCGATTACGGCATTGAGACGGGGAACCCGGCGAACATGATTATACTGCCCGCCGAGAGCGGCTTTGAGGCGGTGCGCTGCCAGGTGCCGGTGCGCTGGTCGATTCGTCAGGGCAGGGTGATTGCCACCACGCAGCTCGCGCAGACGTGGATTCAGATGGACAGTGGGGGAGAAGAGCTGTTCTTTACCAAAAACAGCCCCTTCGCAGGGCGCGAAGGGGCGTAGGGGTAGGCGTTACGCCGCTGGCGTATTGTGCTGGCGGTGGCGGGTCACGAAGCCCAGGATGAAGCACATCACAAACACCACGGCGTACAGGCCGTTAGCGGTGTGCAGCGCCGCCAGCGGGCCGCTGTGGGCCACGATCGGGCCGGTCACCACGAAGGTCAGCATCGTACCGATGGTGCCGCAGGTCAGTACGAAGTTCACCAGCTTCGGCGAGGCGACTTTGGTCTGCAGCGAGCCCAGGGTGATGATCGAGGTGTAGATTGCGCTGGAGAAGAAGCCCAGGGTCAGGATGAACCACGGCATATGCTCAGGAGAGCCGTTGATGAACAGGTACATCAGCACGGTCGCCAGGCCTGCCAGCACGGTCAGGATGCGCTGCAGGTCGAAGAAGCGCAGGATGAAGCTAAATGCCCACATGCCGAACATATAGGACATCCAGAAGTCGCTCACCAGCTTGCCCGCGTCGTTCAGGCTCATGCCCAGCCCCTTCGCGTATTCCGGGACCCAGGAGATAAAGCCCAGCTGGCCGAGGATGTAGCACAGGGCGGCGATGGAAAGGAACAGCACGCCGATGCCCCACTTCTCTTTGGCAACGGGTTCCGCCGCGGTCTGCGCTTTTTTACCCAGCATCGGGAACTCGCAGCCGAAGGTCAGGATAAAGATCGCCACGTAGACCAGGCCGATACAGGCATACACCCAGTACCACTCGATGCTGCGCGCCAGCAGAACGGCGGCGACCATCGGGAAAATCATCCCGGCCATGCTGAAGAAGGAGTCGGTAAACAGCAGGCGCGCACCGCGCTGGCGGCCCTCATACATGTGGGTAATGAGGAACGTACCGATCGACATGGTGATCCCGCTTACGAGTCCAAGCACGAACATGGCGGCGGAGAACAGGGCGATGCTGTGGCTCAGCATCAGGCCCGCCACGGCGGCGACCATCAGCACAAAACCGAAGCGCAGCTGGGTTTTCAGCGGCACGATTTCCATCAGCCAGGCGTTCAGGAAAATGGAGATCAGGATCCCCGCGTTGAGGAAGGTGAAGGTGTTACTCATGCTGGAAACGGGCAGCTGGAAGTAGTCTGCGATATTTCCCATCACCATCCCGGTGACGATCACCAACGCGCCGGTCAGGGCGTAGGAGAAGAAGCTGATCCATGTGAGCTTGATGCGGTTGCTGTTAGTCATGTCTGGCCTGTTGAAAAAAGAAAAGCGCCGGAGGGCGCTGAGAGCGGGCAAATTCTAGTCTCGAAAGTGATCCATTCCCACCTTTTCAGGAAAATTTACGATCGATTGCAGTTTTTTATGTGATGTTGATCACATAAAAAGTTGTGATAACCAATCGTTTGCGTCGTTACAACTGTTTCAATTTCGTAAAATTAGGTAAAAGTCTGGCCTCGGTCCATACTGCTCTTTAGAATCAAGCCATTCGCTTTATACACTGCGCTTTGTTAAGGAATTTTCATGCTCAAATCAACGCTGGCGGCTGTTGCAGCTGTGTTTGCTCTTTCTGCCGTTTCCCCTGCTGCGCTGGCAGCAAAAGGAGACCCTCACGTCCTGCTGACCACGTCCGCAGGGAATATTGAGCTGGAACTGAATAGCCAGAAAGCTCCGGTCTCCGTGAAAAACTTCCTCGATTACGTGAACAGCGGCTTCTATAACGGCACCACCTTTCACCGCGTGATCCCGGGCTTTATGGTGCAGGGCGGCGGTTTTAACGAGCAGATGCAGCAAAAGCAGCCTAACCCGCCGATTAAAAACGAAGCGGATAACGGCCTGCTGAACAAGCGCGGCACCATCTCCATGGCGCGCACCGCGGATAAAGACAGCGCGACCAGCCAGTTCTTCCTCAACGTGGCGGATAACGCCTTCCTCGACCACGGCCAGCGCGACTTCGGCTACGCCGTGTTCGGTAAAATCGTGAAGGGAATGGACGTGGCGGACAAGATTTCCCAGGTGCCAACCCACGACGTCGGCCCGTACCAGAACGTGCCGTCAAAACCGGTGGTTATCCTCTCCGCAAAAGTTCTGCCGTAATCCCCCTAACGCGGGCGACGTCCTGCCCGCGTCATCCCCCTTCCTGCGAAAGCGCGTTTTGCCGCTTATACTTGTGGCAAACGGACATCTTCAGGGAGGCGTTAAGTGAAAAAACTCACCGACAGGCAAAAATCCCGTCTCTGGGAGCAGCAGCGTAGCGTCAATTTTCAGGCCAGTTGTCTTCTTGAAAAAGGCCATGGTCCTTCAGAGCCCGACATCGAGACGCTGGAGCTTGGGCCTTCTGCGCCCGGCCTGCCCCATCTGTGCCTCATCCACCGCCATTTATATCGCAGAGAAATGAAGCAGGCAGGCGAGTTCCGTACCGACGATATTTCTAAAGGCGACATTCCCTTCTGCCATTTCGAATACATCGAGAAGATGGGAAATGAGCTGATGGCCGATCTGGAAGGCGACAAGTATCTGGTCGGCCTTGAAAAAGACGCATTTGTTGAGAAAATTAGCCACTACTACTGCGAAATCAACATGCTTCACCCGTTCATCAGCGGTAACGGCATCGCCCAGCGCGTCTTCTTTGAGCAGCTGGCGATCCACGCGGGCTACGCGCTGGACTGGCGGGATATTGACCCCGAGCGCTGGGTCGCGGCGAACCGCAGCGGCGCAACGGGCGATGTGAGGGACCTGAACGCCATCTTTGCCAAAGTAGTGAGCGACGCGCGGGAAACTGAGTAGAATAGGGCGGCCTTTTTTTCTGGAGCCGCCATGATCCTGCTGATTGATAACTACGATTCCTTCACCTGGAACCTTTACCAGTATTTTTGCGAACTCGGCGCCGAGGTGGTGGTGCGTCGCAATGACGAGATCGCGCTCGCCGATATCGACGCGCTGGCCCCGCAGAAAATCGTCATCTCTCCGGGGCCGTGTACGCCGTCAGAATCCGGCGTTTCGCTGGACGCTATTCGCCACTATGCGGGCAGGCTGCCGATTCTGGGCGTTTGCCTGGGCCACCAGGCCATCGCGCAGGTCTTCGGTGCCACCATCGTGCGCGCCGCGAAGGTGATGCACGGTAAAACCTCACCGATTACCCATACGGGCGCGGGCGTCTTTGCGGGGTTAAATAACCCGCTGACCGTGACGCGCTACCATTCTCTGGTCATTGACCCGCCGACGCTGCCCGCCTGCTTCGAGGTGACCGCCCGAAGCGAGACGCAGGAGATCATGGGCATCCGTCATCGGGAATGGGATCTCGAAGGGGTTCAGTTCCACCCGGAAAGCATTCTCAGCGAGCAGGGGCACCCGCTGCTGGCGAATTTTCTCAATCGCTGAATATCTATTGCCTTGCTGTGATTTTTTATGCATATTTTGTGATTATATTTTCACAATCTCTGTGACATAAAATGGATGGGCATGACATGGCAACTGAACAACCCGCAATTACCCGCGCAACATTCGACGAAGTGATCCTGCCGGTTTATGCACCGGCCGAGTTTATCCCGGTGAAGGGAAAAGGCAGCCGCGTGTGGGATCAGCAGGGCAAAGAGTATGTAGATTTTGCGGGCGGCATTGCGGTGACGGCGCTGGGCCATTGCCATCCTGCGCTGGTAGAGGCGCTGAAAACCCAGGGCGAAACCCTGTGGCACACCAGCAACGTCTTTACCAACGAGCCTGCGCTGCGCCTGGGGCGCAAGATCGTTGATGCGACCTTCGCCGAGCGCGTGCTGTTTATGAACTCCGGCACCGAGGCCAACGAAACCGCCTTCAAGCTGGCGCGTTATTACGCCTCCACCCGCCACAGCCCGTACAAAACCAAGATTATCGCCTTCCATAACGCCTTCCACGGCCGCTCGCTGTTCACCGTATCCGTTGGCGGCCAGCCGAAATATTCCGACGGCTTTGGCCCGAAACCGGCAGATATTATCCACGTGCCGTTTAACGATCTGCACGCGGTGAAGGCGGTGATGGACGATCACACCTGCGCGGTCGTCGTCGAGCCGATTCAGGGCGAAGGCGGCGTGACGGCAGCCACGCCGGAGTTCCTCAAAGGGCTGCGCGCGCTGTGCGATGAGCACAAGGCGCTGCTGGTGTTTGATGAGGTCCAGTGCGGAATGGGCCGCACCGGCGATCTCTTCGCCTATATGCACTACGGCGTGACGCCGGACATTCTGACCAGCGCCAAGGCGCTCGGCGGCGGGTTCCCGGTGAGCGCGGTGCTGACCACTCAGGAGATCGCCTCCGCGTTTCACGTCGGCTCCCACGGCTCCACCTACGGCGGTAACCCGCTGGCCTGCGCCGTGGCGGGCGCGGCGTTCGACATCATCAATACGCCGCCGGTTCTGAGCGGCGTAAGCGCGAAGCGCGAGCAGTTTGTGAAGCACCTTCAGCAGATTGACGCGCAGTACGACGTGTTCAGCGAGATCCGCGGCATGGGGCTGCTGATCGGCGCCGAGCTGAAGCCGCAGTACAAGGGCCGCGCGCGCGATTTTCTGCATGCCGCCGCCCAGGAAGGGGTGATGGTGCTCAACGCCGGGCCGGACGTGATGCGCTTCGCGCCGTCGCTGGTGGTGGAAGAGAAGGATATTGCAGACGGGTTAGTTCGGTTTGCCGCAGCGGTCGGGAAGATCGTCCGGGGATAATCTCACGCGACACACTCAGTACGGCGTGCGTTTTAAAATGCGCGTTAACCAAATCCCGTGATGCGGGCGCTGGCGCCATGCCACCGACGAAATGGTGTGCATGGTGTTCAGGTGGCCCAGCACGCGCTGCAAATGCTGCTCCAGGGTGCTCATCGGCCCGTGGGTCAGCGTTTCCGGCGCTTCCAGAATGTTTGAATCCCCCGACTCGCCCGGCGCATCATACTCCAGCCGCTGCTGACAGCGCTGCAGGCCAATTTCACATGATTGCAAATAGCGCTGCGCCAGATCCGGCGTCAGCATCGTGTGCTCGCGCGCCAGCGTGGTCATGGCGTTGATATGCTCAACGATAAACTGGCTGTGCGTCACCCATAGCCTCATGTCGGCGAGATAGTGCGAGTTAAAGCCCGGCTCCTGCATCGCCTGATTAAGGGAGTTGAACAGGGCGTTGTGCGCCTGATTGACCCGCATGCGCTGATACGCCAGCGGCGAAGGCTGCGGATCGTTGCTCAGGATTAAGCGGATGGCATCCTGGTCGGCTTCGAGCGCGTCGTGGGCGTTCTGGCGCAGCAGCCCGCTCTGCCACTGCGGCCACAGCCAGACCATGCCGCCGAAGGCGATCAGGCAGCCAATCAGCGTATCAACCAGCCTGGCGACGATAAACTGCTCGCCGTTGAGCGTGAGCAGCTGCAGGGTATACACCGCGGTCACCGTAAAGCCGACCATCGCCCAGCCGTAGTTTTTGCGGATGATCAGGTAGCTCACCAGCGTAACCACCAGCATTCCCGCCAGCGTATACCCTTCCGGCACGTGGAAGTGCAGCGTTACGCCCGCAATAATTAGCCCCGCCATCGTGCCGCCCGCCCGGTGCAGAATGCGCACGCGCGTCGCCCCGTAGCCGTTTTGGGTAACAAACAGCACGGTCATGAGGATCCAGTACGGCTTCGGCAGGTGCAGCGCCATGCCCATCAGGCTGGCGATGCTCAACATCACGCTGATGCGCGCGGCGTTGCGCAGGGCGGCGGATTTAAGCGACAGATAGCTTTTCAGGGCGGGCAGCAGCGGCAGGCGCTTCTGCTTGTCGGCCATCAGGTCGCGCGGGTAGAGCGGGCGCTGCGTGCGCAAAACGCGGGCGATGCGGCTGAAGTGCCATGCCGCGAACTGGCCGACCGGGTTATCAGGATGCTGGCGGGCAATTTTCTCCAGCGCGCCGAGCTGCTTTTCCATGCTGAAGCGCGTGGGAAAGCGGTGATACAGAATGTCGTCAGCCAGCACGCGCAGGCGCGCCGAAACCGTCTGCGCGTTCCAGCGGATCACCGCTTCCGCGTGGCTGCGCTCGACCAGCTTCTGCACCTCCTGCGGGTGGTGCAGGCTCACGGAGATATGCTCCTGCAGATCCAGCCCCACCTGGAAGATGCGCAGCAGCCGCTTGTACTCGTGGTTTTTATTCGCGGCGAGCATGTGCAGCTGCTGGTAGCACTGGCTGATGAGATCGACCACCTTCTGCTGGCGCGTCAGCAGTGGCGGCAGGGATTTTTCCGGGTCGGTATGCTGCGTGAGCAGGGTGTATTTGGCTTCGCAGTAGTCGGCCAGCTGAACGTAGAGCAGGCTCAGGGATTCGCGCAGCGGCTGTTCCCGCCACAGCCAGAACCAAAACCAGTTGAATACGCCGTACCACAGCGTGCCGAGGGCGTAGATCAGCAGCGGCTCCCATACCGGCATATTGCCCGCGAGGCTTAGGGTGAAAATGGCGGCGATCAGCGAGGCGGGCAGCAGGCGGGCGTGCAGCGAACTGATTTCAGCGGTAACGCCGAGCGTCATCGCCAGTACGGTTAAAATCAGCGGCAGTGGAATATCGCGCGCCAGCAGCAGCTGAACGGCGAGGCTACAGCCGGCAAACAGGCTGCCGCCAACGATCAGGCGTTTGAAAAAGCGCTTGTGCGGCGTGTCCAGCCCGGCAATGTTGCAGCAGGCGGGCACCAGGGAAAACAGCAGCCCCTGCTGGAGATGTCCAAGAATGAGGCCAATGGCCACGGGCAGGCACAACACCAGCGTTTGTCGCAGTGCGTAGTTTACTTCCGGGTGATAGATCAGCCTGCGCCACATGGGGGATAGAGACAAAAACGGCGTGACACCCTGCGGTGGCACGCCGTTTGACCGGAATTAACGGGTTCCGTAAACCACGATGGTTTTACCGTGTGCAGAGATCAGGTTCTGATCTTCCAGCATTTTTAGAATACGACCCACCGTTTCACGGGAGCAACCGACGATCTGACCAATCTCCTGGCGGGTAATTTTAATTTGCATGCCGTCAGGGTGGGTCATGGCGTCTGGCTGTTTCGCCAAGTTCAGCAGGGTCTGTGCGATACGACCGGTGACGTCGAGGAAGGCGAGGTTGCCCACTTTTTCAGACGTAACCTGCAGGCGGCGCGCCATCTGCGAAGAAAGACGCATCAGGATGTCCGGGTTAACCTGGATCAGCTGACGGAACTTTTTGTAAGAAATTTCAGCCACTTCACATGCTGTCTTTGCACGAACCCAGGCGCTACGTTCCTGGCCTTCTTCAAACAGGCCCAGTTCACCGATGAAATCGCCCTGGTTCAGATAAGAAAGGATCATCTCTTTCCCTTCTTCATCTTTGATCAGCACTGCCACCGAGCCTTTAACGATGTAATACAACGTTTCCGCTTTTTCACCCTGGTGAATCAGCGTGCTCTTTGATGGGTACTTATGAATGTGGCAATGAGACAAGAACCATTCGAGAGTCGGGTCTGTTTGCGGTTTGCCAAGCACCATGCGCTGTTATCCTCTGTTATAAGCTGTCTCCAGAGCCATACGTTGCATCCTGACTCTGGGTTTGCAATCGAATTCTTACCCATACCTGGGAAGTCGGCCGTCTAATGTGTCGCAGCCAGTAAAGTTTGATGTCCTCTGCATACATGTGTAACGTCAATGTATTACTGTAGCATCCAGAGTGTTTTAGCATAGCTTTTGCCGCGTGTCTCCTGGTGTCTCGCTTCAGCATGATGCAGGTCGCCTTCCGTTGCGAGAAATGTAACGCGCGCGTAATCTGTCACCAAAAATGCAACGTTGGAGTTAATAAATATGCAAGCGCGTGTGAAATGGGTCGAAGGGCTAACCTTCCTGGGCGAGTCCGCTTCCGGCCACCAGATTTTGATGGACGGTAACTCCGGCGATAAAGCGCCAAGCCCGATGGAGATGGTGCTGATGGCGGCAGGCGGATGCAGCGCGATTGACGTGGTGTCTATCCTGCAGAAAGGCCGTCAGGAGGTGACCAATTGCGAAGTGAAGCTGACGTCGGAACGTCGCGAAGAGGCGCCGCGCCTGTTCACGCACATCAACCTGCACTTTATCGTCACGGGCAAAGAGCTGAAAGACGCGGCGGTGGCGCGCGCGGTTGACCTGTCCGCTGAGAAGTACTGCTCCGTGGCGCTCATGCTGGAGAAAGCGGTGAACATTACCCATTCATATGAGGTGATCGAAGCGTAATGTCGGGGCATCGCGCCTGTTGATGCCCACACTCTAGCCCTCTCCCACGGGGAGAGGGAATATGCTCACGCGATCTGCTTGCCTTCCATCAGCCGCTGCACCAGCGGCGTCATGATTAACTCCATCGCCAGCCCCATTTTCCCGCCCGGAACCACCAGTGTGTTCATATGAGAAATAAACGAACCCTGCAGCATCGCCAGCAGCCACGGGTAATCAATCCCTTCCAGATTGCGGAAATGGATCACCACGAAGCTTTCGTCCAGAGAAGGAATGCTTTTCGCCGCGAACGGGTTGGAGGTGTCTACCGTCGGCACGCGCTGGAAGTTGATGTGGGTGCGTGAGAACTGCGGCGTCAGGTAGTTGATGTAATCTTCCATGGAGCGCACCACGGAGTCCATTACCGCCTCGCGCGAGTGCCCGCGCTCGCTGATGTCGCGGGTGAGCTTCTGGATCCACTCCAGGTTGACGATAGGCACCACGCCGACCAGCAGGTCAACGTGGCGCGCCACGTCGTGCTGCGGGGTGACCACGCCGCCGTGCAGCCCTTCGTAAAACAGCACGTCCGTTGGCTCCGGCAGCGGCTGCCACGGGGTGAAGGTGCCCGGAACCTGATTCCACGGCACGGCTTCGTCATAGGTGTGCAGGTACTTGCGCGACTGCCCCTTGCCGGTCTGGCCGTATTCAATAAACGTCTGCTCCAGCAGGCCGAAATCGTTGGCCTCCGGGCCGAAATAGCTGATGTGTTTGCCCATATCGCGCGCCTTGCGGATGGCCATGTCCATTTCGGGGCGCGTGTAGCGGTGAAAGCTGTCGCCCTCAACCTCTGCCGCCCGCAGGTTGAGCTGGGCGAAAATTTTGCGAAAGGCGAGGCTGGTGGTAGTGGTGCCCGCACCACTCGAACCCGTTACGGCAATAACCGGATGTCTGGCAGACATAGCAACTCCCTGACTGGAAAGATGTAAAGATCAGCCGTGAAACGCGTTGCGGGGCATGATATTGACCGTTTCATGCAGTTCTGACCACACCAGCACCACGTCGCCGCTTTTCAGCTGGCGCTTCACATCGTCGACCTTTTGTTCAAGCGAACGCTCTTGTTCACCATAATCGGTGCCTTCGCGTAATACAAAGCTTTCAATCAGATTATCGAGCGTTTCGGGAGACAGATCCTGCCAGGGGATAATCATTTAACACCTTCCAGATAAGTCGTAAGCCAGTCGGGGATACGCGTCTCCAGCCACATTTTCGGTCGGCGCAGCGTGCCGCCGACGAAGCCGACGTGCCCGCCGTACTCGGTGAGCTGGTACTGCACGTTCGCCGGTAAATGCTCGGGAGCCGGAATCGAGTGATGATCCATGAACGGATCGTCTTTCGCGTGAATAATCAGCGTCGGCTTTGTAATTTGATTGAGCAACGGCATCGCGCTGCACTGGCGGTAATAGTCAATCGCGTCGGCGAAGCCGTGGATCTTTGAGGTAATCAGATCGTCAAACTCGCGCAGGCGTTTTACGCGCTTAAGCTGCTGCAGGCTGACGGGCAGCGTATCCGGATAGGCCTTGAGCTTGCGCGCGGCGTTGGCCTTCAGCAGGTTGAGCAGGTAGCGCTGGTAGACCCGGGAAAACCCTTTTTCCATATGGTAACTGCACTGCTCGAGCATAAACGGTGCGGAGACGATGACGGCGGCATCCAGCGGAACCGCGTCTTTTTCTTTTGCCAGCAGGCAGGCCAGCATGTTCCCGCCGAGTGAATAGCCCACCGCCGCCGTCGGCACGCGGCCAAAATTATCCCGCAGCCACGTTAAAAACCACGTGCCGTCTTCGGTTTCACCCGAATGGTAAATCCGCTTCTGGCGGTTCGGTTCGCCGCTGCATCCGCGAAAATGCATCACTACGCCGAGCCAGCCGCGTTCTTTCGCGGCCTGGATCAGGCCGTGCGCGTACGGGCTGTGCAGGCTGCCCTCCAGACCGTGAAACACCACCAGCCGCGGCTTGTGGCGGGCCTGCTCGGGATCTTCGCTCCAGGCGAGGTCCACGAAGTCGCCGTCCGGCAAATCCAGGCGCTGCCAGTGCGGCGTGAACTGAAGCCTGCGGCGGATCAGGCGCGGCAGCATGGTTTGCAGGTGCGGGTTTGCCGCGCCGCGCATGGGCACGAACTCGGCGCTCTCTTCGCCTGCGATCTCGAAGTCGGACGGGATTATTTGGGTCATAACGGCGATGTTAATTGTTGTCAGTTATTTACGATACCTTCCGAATTGTACCCCGTTTAGCCTGGTTTTCCGAAACATGAACTGATCCCGATCACAAATATTTACCGAGATTATTACTCTCAGGCTAATGATTCCGCCCTACGCTTAATTGATGCCTTTCTCACCAGAGCGCACACTTCACTCAACGTTAAGCAATCAGAATGATGTGCTGAATCAGGAGGTTAATAATGTTATCTGGGCAAACACCCACTCGGCAGTGGAACACTCGACGCACCGAGAAAGCGCGTCGTCTGGCCTCTGTGCCGGTGCAGGGCAAGGTACTGCCAACGGGCGATTTGGTCGCCATGCTGGAAAAATTAATCGCCCCCGGCGACAAGGTTGTGCTGGAAGGCAACAACCAAAAGCAGGCGGATTTCCTTTCCCGCTCGCTTGCTGAAGTAAACCCGCAAATCGTCCACGACCTGCATATGATTATGCCAAGCGTGGGCCGCAGCGAGCATCTGGATATCTTCGAGAAGGGCATCGCCCGCAAGCTGGACTTCTCCTTCTCCGGCACGCAGAGCCTGCGTATCTCGCAGCTTCTGGAAGATGGCCAGCTCGAAATCGGCGCGATCCACACCTACATCGAACTCTACTCCCGCCTGTACGTCGACCTCTCGCCGAACGTGGCGCTGATTGCCGGCTTTAAGGCTGACCGCAAAGGCAACATCTACACCGGCGCGAGTACCGAAGATACGCCAGCGCTGGTGGAAGCCGCCGCGTTCCACGACGGGATCGTTATTGCTCAGGTCAACGAACTGGTGGACGACGAGTGCGATCTGCCGCGCGTGGATATTCCGGGTTCATGGATTGACTACGTAGTCGTGGCCGACAAGCCGTTCTTCATCGAACCGCTGTTCACCCGTGACCCGCGCCTGATCAAACAGGAACACATCCTGATGGCGATGATGGCGATTAAGGGCATCTACGCGGAGCACCAGGTGCAGTCCCTTAACCACGGGATCGGCTTTAACACCGCAGCGATTGAGCTGCTGCTGCCGACCTACGGCGAACAGCTCGGCCTGAAGGGCAAAATCTGTAAGCACTGGACCCTGAACCCGCACCCAACGCTTATCCCGGCGATTGAGAGCGGCTGGGTCGAAAGCGTGCACTGCTTCGGCGGCGAGCTGGGGATGGAAGAGTACATCCGCGCCCGCCCTGACGTCTTCTTTACCGGCGCCGACGGCTCCATGCGCTCCAACCGTGCCTTCTGCCAGCTGGCAGGTCAGTACGCGGTAGATATGTTCATTGGGTCAACGCTCCAGGTTGACGGCTACGCCAACTCCTCAACAGTGACCCGCGGTCGTCTTTCCGGCTTCGGCGGCGCGCCAAACATGGGCCACGATCCGCACGGTCGCCGCCACGCCACGCCGGCCTGGCTGAACATGATCACCGAACCCGATCCGATGCAGCGCGGTAAAAAACTGGTCGTGCAGATGGTGGAAACCTTCCAGGCGGGCGTGAAGCCAACCTTCGTGGAAAAACTCGATGCGGTGGACGTGGCAAAAGCCTCCGGCATGCCGCTGGCACCGGTCATGATCTACGGCGATGACGTGACCCACGTCCTGACCGAAGAGGGGATTGCCTACCTCTATCGCGCCAAAGACATGGAAGAGCGCCGCGCCATGGTGGCTGCCGTTGCGGGGATCACCGATATCGGCCTGGGCGTTGACGCCAAACGCGTGGCGGAACTGCGCCAGAGCGGCAAGGTTGTTTATCCGGAAGATATGGGCATTCGCCGCACCGACGCTACCCGCTCTCTGCTGGCGGCAGGCAGCGTGTCTGACCTCGTTGAGTGGTCCGGCGGTCTGTATAACCCACCTGCGAAATTCCGGAGCTGGTAATGAAACTTCTGCCCCAGATTCAGGTTGAAGGCGGTGCCGAATGGCTGGCGCGAACCGCCACGCAGTGTCTGATTGACGAAGCGCGACTGAGCCCGAAACCCGGTCTGGTGGACAGCCGGGGGAACGGCGCGCACCACGATTTATCGCTCGCGCTAATGGAGCGCTCCGCGCACAGCCTGACCCCTACGTTTCAGGCGCTGGCGCAGCAGAGCTGGCAGCGTCCGGCTGACGTTGCGCTCAGGCAAACCGTCGGGCGGCTTGGCCGCGAAGGCGAGCAGCAGATGATGAAGGCAACCGGCGGGGTCAATACCCACCGGGGCGCGATTTGGGCGCTGGGATTACTGGTCAGCGCGGTGGCGATGCAGGGCGGCGACGCCTCTGCGCAAACCGTCGCAGACACCGCCGCCCGGCTGGCAAAGCTGCCGGACGACGCGGCGCCGAAAGTGTTCAGCAAAGGGCTGCGCGCCACGCATCGCTACCGCGTACCGGGCGCGCGTGAAGAGGCGCAGCAGGCGTTTCCGCACGTGATGCAGCGCGCGCTGCCGCAGCTTCGCCTCAGCCGCCTGAACGGCAGCAGCGAAGCGCAGGCGAGGCTCGACGCGCTGATGGCGATCATGACGTCGCTCACCGATACCTGCGTGCTGTCGCGCGCCGGAATGGAGGGGCTTGACGCCATGCAGGACGGCGCCCGTGCCGTTTTGCGCGCCGGCGGCTGCGCCACGCCCGCGGGCCAACTGGCGCTGGCAACGTTAGATCGTCAGATGCTGGCACTTAACGCCTCGCCGGGCGGCGCTGCCGACCTGCTCGCCGCCACGCTGTTTCTCGACCGCGTCGAAACGTCTTATTCAAAGCATTAAGAGGATGTTATGGAAAAAATCACATTAACCATGCCCGCCAGCCGCGCGTTAAGCGGTAAGGCGCTGGCAGGGGTTGTTGGTTCCGGGGATATGGAGGTGCTTTTCGCCGCCGAACCGGGCCAGACCTTAACCATCGATATCACCACCTCCGTCGACAACAGCCGCGGCCGCTGGGAAGCCCTGTTTACCCGCCTGCAAACCGTCAGCAGCCTGCCCGCAGGCAAGCTGACCATCCACGACTTCGGCGCGACGCCGGGCGTGGCGCGCATTCGTATCGAACAGGTTTTTGAGGGGGTGAGCCATGCGTGATGACAGCAGCTTTATCGAACTAAAAGCGCGCCAGCGCGCGCAGGCGCTGCTGGACGAGGGCAGCTACCGCGAACTGCTGGATCCGTTTGAAGGCATTATCTCTCCGTGGCTTGGGCCGCAGGGCATTGTGCCGCAGGCAGATGACGGCATGGTCGTCGCGAAAGGCACCATCAACGGCCAGCCTGCCGTGGTGGTTGCCATCGAAGGCGCGTTCCAGGGCGGCAGCATGGGCGAAGTGTCCGGCGCCAAAATGGCGGCGGCGCTGGAGCTGGCGGCGGAAGATAACCGCAACGGCATTCCGACTCAGGCGGTGCTGTGCCTCGAAACCGGCGGCGTGCGCTTGCAGGAAGCCAACCTTGGCCTGGCGGCGATTGCCGATATCCACGCGGCGATTGTTGACCTGCGTCGCTACACGCCGGTGATCGGGATTGTAGCGGGAACCGTGGGCTGCTTCGGCGGGATGTCCATCGCGGCGGCGCTGTGCAGCTACCTGATTGTGACCCGCGAAGCGCGTCTCGGCCTGAACGGTCCGCAGGTTATCGAGCAGGAAGCGGGGATTGAAGAGTACGACTCCCGCGACCGTCCGTTTATCTGGAGCATGACCGGCGGCGAAGTGCGCTATGAAAGCGGCCTGGTGGATGCGCTGGTGGGCGACGGCGTCAACGCGGTGAAAGCGGCGATGAACGACGCGATTGCGAAAGGCGTGCCCGCGAAGCACCGTACCGATAACTACGACGATTACCTGAATCGCCTGACGAACTTCGACACCCGCAAACAGGCCGATGCCGAACAGATTAAAGCGCTTTTTGCCCGGGAGGTGAAATGATGAGTAATTCAATGAGCCGTGGCGAACTCTGGCTGGAAACCCTCGCTCCGAACGCAAAACGTCTAGAAGGATTATGCCCGTCCGTGCAGGCGGCCGACGGCGAGCTGAACGGTGAAGCGGTGCGTTTCGTTGCCGTGGTGCCGGACGCCAACAACCACTTCCCGCGCGCGGCGCAGGGTGAGGTGGGGCTGCTGGAAGGCTGGACGCTGGCGAAGGTGGTCAGCGAAACCGTCGCGGCGGATGCCAATAAAGCCGTGAAGCGCCCGATTGTGGCGGTGATCGACGTCCCAAGCCAGGCCTATGGCCGTCGCGAAGAGGCGTTTGGTATTCACCAGGCGCTGGCGGGTGCCGCTGCCGCGTATGCAAACGCGCGTCTGGCCGGTCACCCGGTGATTGGGCTTATCGTCGGCAAGGCGATGTCCGGCGCGTTTCTGGCGCACGGCTACCAGGCCAACCGCCTGATCGCCTTCAACGATAAGGGCGTGCTGATCCACGCGATGGGTAAAGAATCTGCGGCGCGCATTACGCTGCGTACCGTAGAGGCGCTGGAAAAACTGGCCGCGACGATCCCGCCGATGGCCTATGACATCAGCAACTACGCCACGCTGGGGCTGCTTTCCAGCCTGCTGGACATCAGCAACCCGGATGCACCTTCTGAAAACGATCTGACGCTGGTGAAAACCACCCTGCAACAGGCCATCAACGACGCGCGTCAGGACGCCACGCTGAAAAACCGCCTGGGTGCTGACAACCGCCGCAGCTCTGCCCTCGTACGCGAACGCATGCGGGCAAGCTGGTAAGTAAAAAGAGACCTGCCAGATGCACAACCCCGTGGGCGTACGTTGCGCCCACGCGGGAACCTGCATCCTGAAAATAATAATCATCGCGCCAGTGCTTAAACTTTTTTACTACAGGTGAATTATGACTTACGTAATTGTTCATGCTCTTGCACCGATTTTCGTCATCATGCTGCTGGGATTCTGGGCCGGCAAAGCAAAGATGGTCGATAACAAAAATGTTTCCCTGCTTAATATCTTCGTGATGGATTTCGCCCTGCCCGCCGCGCTGTTCAGCGCGACCGTGCAAACGCCGTGGACCGGCATCGTCGCCCAGTCGCCGCTGATCCTGGTGCTGACCCTGGCGATGTGGATAACCTATGCGGCCATCTACTTCCTCGCGACCAAGGTCTTTAAAAAATCGCCACAGGATGCGGCCGTGCTGACGCTGACCGTCGCCCTGCCGAACTACGCCGCGCTCGGCCTGCCTATTTTGGGCAGCGTGCTGGGGGAAAGCTCGTCTACCTCGCTTTCCGTGGCCGTTTCTATCGCCTGCGGCTCCGTGCTGATGACGCCGTTCTGCCTGCTGATTCTGGAGCGTGAAAAAGCGCGCGCCGAAGGCGGCAACACCGGCTCCACGCTCTCCATGCTGCCGGTGCTGATGTGGCGCTCGATTAAAAAACCGATCGTTATGGGCCCGCTGCTGGGGGTGATCCTCTCCGCTATCGGCATCAAAATGCCGGAACTGGTTCTCGCGGCGATTAAACCGCTGGGCCTCTCCGCAACGGCTGCCGCGCTGTTCCTGACCGGGGTGATCCTCTCTGCCCGCAAGCTGCAGATCAACACCATGGTGATCGCTTCCACCATCGCCAAGCTGCTGATCCAGCCGGCGATTGCCTGGGGTATTGTGCTCATCTTCGGCCTGCACGGCTCCGTGGCAATCACCGCTATCCTGATGATTGCGCTTTCTGCGGGCTTCTTCGGCGTGGTGTTCGGTAACCGCTTTGGCGTGCAGTCGCCGGATGCAGAAGCCGTGCTGCTGTTAAGCTCCGTACTGTGTATCCTGTCGCTGCCGCTGTTTATCTCGCTGACTTCAGGAATGTAATCATGACCACAACGTTACGCCCGCACGACCTCATCTGGCTTTCTGCGCGAGACGCGCTGGAAGGCATCACCGACGACTGGGTAGATGCGGTATGGCATACCGGCCTGCCGGTGGTGGTGCGGCGTGATGTTGATAGCGAAGGCCGTATTCCCGTTGGCGTGCGCGGATTGCGCCGCGACCAGCGGGCGGCCGGATGGGTGAAGCCCGAACGCGTAACGCGCGTGGTGTCACCCGAATCGCTGAGCGTGACCGCCGATCTGCTGCGCTCGCCGTTTGTGACGCAGCCGCCGGTGCAGGTGGCGCTTCAGCTTTCTCAGCAGCCGTGGCCGTGGAAATGGGGGATTACCGGCAGCACCGGCTACGCGCTGGCGACCGGCATTCCGGTTATCCATGCCGACAGCGATCTCGACCTGCTGATCCGCGCCCCGCAGCCGATTTCCCCCGGTGCGTTTGCCACATGGCAGTCGCAGCTTGGCCGCGCGCTGTGCCGGGCAGATACGCAGGTGGATACGCCCGAGGGCGGCTTTGCGCTGGCGGAATGGCTGCGCGACAGCAAAACGCTGTTGAAAACCCGCCGCGGGCCGCGTCTGGTGACGGACCCGTGGCACAGGGAGGCGTGATGAAAATACTGTTTACTTTTCCGGGGCAGGGCACGCAGCATGAAGGCATGCTGCAAAACCTGCCGGGCACCGAGCTGGCTCAGGCTCGCGAGGCGCTGGGGACGGAGGTTGATACGCTGGATAGCGCAGCTTCGTTATCCCATACCCGCGGGGTGCAGCTTTCGCTGCTGATCGCGGGTGTCGCCTGGGCGCGCGAGCTTGAGCGACGCGGCGTAACGCCGGATATCGTCAGCGGGCTGTCCATCGGCGCGTATCCTGCGGCGGTTATCGCGGGCGCGCTGGATTTCACCGACGCGATTAGGCTAGTGGCGCTGCGCGGCGATTTAATGGAGCAAGCCTATCCGCACGGCTACGGCCTGACGGCGATTATGGGGCTGACCCTGCCGCAGGTGGAGCAGCTTATCGACGGTACCGGAACCTATATCGCCAACCTGAATGCCGAAACGCAGATCGTGATTGCCGGAACCGACGAGGGCATGGCGCAGGTGGCGAAGCGTGCGCTGGAGAAAGGGGCGAACAAGGCGCACCGGCTGGCCGTTAGCGTGCCGTCGCACTGCGAACTGCTGGCGGAACCGGCGCAGAAGCTGGTGGCGGCGTTTGAAACGGTGACGCTCTCTCGCCCGCGCTGCGCGTATCTTAGCGGCAGCACCGGGCGCGTGCTCTGGCAGCCGGAGAAGATCGCCGACGATCTGGCGATGAATATGGCGCGCACCGTACGCTGGCAGGAGGCGATGATTTCCGCCAACGAGCGCGAGGCGCGGCTGGCGATCGAGATGCCCCCCGGCGGCGTGTTAACCTGCCTGACGCGGCAGGCATCCTGGGAAGGCGAGACGATTTCGCTGGAGCGCAGCGGGGTAGACGTGGCGGTGCATTTGGCGGGGCGGCTTCAGCGGTGACTTTTTGCCCGGTCAGGCGCAGCCGGGCAATAACATCAGGCACTGTCCTGCAAACTTCTGGCATACATCCGCCCTTCGGCGGCCAGCGCGCGCAGGCTGGGGTCCTGCTCGCGGTTGCGGGCAAAGACGATGGCGATCAGCTGCTGCATCTGATACGGCTGCGCCAGCTTCAGCAGTTGCACCGAGTTTTCATACACCTTCTTCATCCTGCCCGGCATCAGCGTAAAGCCAACGCCCGCCTGCACCAGGCTCAGCATTGAGAAAATGTCGTTCACGCGGGTGACGATCTCCGGCTCGAAACCGGCGATATGAAAGGCTTCCTGGAACCCGGCGTAGGTGGCAAAACCTTCCGCCAGCGAGACAAACTTTTGGTCCTTGTAGTCCCGCAGGTCCGCAGGCCCGCTGGCGTTCAGCGTGGCGGAGGCCGGAGCGGCAAGGAAGATGTCGTCGTGGAAAAGGGGCAGAACCTCCAGCGTGTTGCGGTCGATGTCGCTTTCAGAAATGGAGATTAAAATCGCGTCCAGCGTGCCCTCGTCCAGCATGTGCAGCAGCGCGTCGTTAGAGCCCATCGTCAGATCCATTTCCAGATCCGGACGGCGCAGCTTCATGCCCATGATCAGGCGCGGCACGGTTTCCAGCGTTAGCGAATAGAGCGTGCCCACGCGCAGGCGACCCTGACCGACGCCCGCAATTTTGCGGGACTCCTCAAGACCGCGCGCCATCACCTGCATCACCTCCTGGCAGTATTCCAGCAGCGTCCAGGCGGAGGGGAGCGCAATCAGGTTACGTCCCTTGTGGGTAAACAGCGGGCAGCGCACGTTCTCTTCCAGCGTGTGCAGCGCGCGGTGCACGCTCACGCCGCTCAGGTTTAACGCCTCGGCGGTGCGCGCAATATTGCCCTTTTCCATAAAGGTCATGAAAATGCCGAGCTTGCGAAACGTAATGTCGCTCGTGATATCGATAGTCATAACCCTCCCCAATGGCCTAGTCGGCCTGCAGCATCGCTTCCAGCTGTTCCTGTGCGTCCAGCCACGCCATCTCACACGCTTCGAGGCTGGATTTCGTCTTCGCCTGGGTTTGCAGGCAGTCGGTCAGCTCCGCTTTACGGCTCTGATCGTACAGCCCGCTGTCGCCCAGCTTCTCTTCAACGGCGGCGAGCGTGGCGTTGAGCTTCTCCATCTCTTTTTCAAGACGGGCAATCTCTTTGCGCAGCGGCTGCGTCTGGGTGCGCAGCTCCGCTTCACGGCGCTTCTGATCTTTACGCGCCTGCGCGCTGTTGGCGTTATCTTTTGCCGAGTCGTCCGGCTGGTTCTCCTGCTTCTGCACGTCCGTCAGCCACTGCTGATAGTCCTCCAGGTCGCCGTCGAAAGGTTCAACCTTGCCGTCGTGTACCAGGTAGAGATCGTCGGTGGTGGATCGGATCAGGTGGCGGTCGTGCGAGACGACAACCAGCGCGCCTTCGAACTCAATCAGCGCTTCGGTCAGCGCCTGACGCATGTCGAGGTCGAGGTGGTTGGTCGGTTCATCGAGCAGCAGCAGGTTCGGGCGCTGCCAGACGATCAGCGCCAGCACCAGGCGCGCTTTTTCGCCGCCGGAGAAGCGCTCGGTGTTTTCGGTGACTTTGTCGCCCTGGAAGCCGAAGCCGCCGAGGTAGTCGCGCAGCTTCTGCTCCATCTCCTGCGGTGCCAGGCGCGCGAGATGCTGAATAGGGGATTCATCGGCGCGTAAAAATTCCAGCTGATGCTGGGCGAAGTAGCCAAGCTTGATGCCCTTTGCCAGGCCAATTTCGCCGCTGAGGGGGTTAAGCTCGCCCGCCAGCAGCTTGATCAGCGTCGATTTACCGGCACCGTTACGCCCTAAAAGACCGATGCGCGAGCCCGGCACCAGGTTGAGCTTGATGGAGTCGAGAATGATACGGTCGGCATAGCCTGCGCTGACTTTCTCCATCTTCAGGAGCGGGTTCGGCAGGCTTTCCGGCGCGCGGAAGCTGAAGTGGAACGGGTTGTCCACGTGCGCCGGGGCAATCATCTCCATGCGCTCCAGCATCTTGATGCGGCTCTGCGCCTGCTTGGCTTTCGAGGCCTTGGCCTTGAAGCGATCGACAAAACTTTGCAGGTGCGCCACGCGCTGCTGCTGGCTTTCGTACATCGACTGCTGCTGCGCAAGGCGCGTGGCGCGCTGGCGCTCGAAGGAGCTGTAGTTGCCGGTGTATTCGAACATCGTTTGCTGTTCGATATGAATGATTTTATCGACGACCGGGTCGAGGAAGTCGCGGTCGTGGGAGATCAGAATCAGAGTGCCCTGATAGCTCTTGAGCCACTTCTCCAGCCAAATTACCGCATCGAGATCGAGGTGGTTGGTTGGTTCATCGAGCAGCAGCAGGTCAGAGCGGCAGATCAGCGCCTGGGCCAGGTTGAGGCGCATGCGCCAGCCGCCGGAGAAGTCGCTGACCGGGCGTTCCAGCTGTTCGTTGCTGAAGCCCAGGCCGTGCAGCAGGCTGGAGGCGCGGGCGCGGATGGTCCACGCGTCGATGGCGTCCAGCTTGCCGTGAACGGTGGCGATGGCGTGGCCGTCGTTGCGTTCGTTCGCGGCGTTAAGCTCTGCCTCCAGCCTGCGGTATTCGCGGTCGCCGTCAATAACATAGTCGAGCGCCGGTTCGCTCAGCGCGGGCGTTTCCTGGTTTACCCAGGCCAACTGCCAGTTTCCTGGATAGGTAAAGTTACCGCCGTCCGCGCTAATCTCGTTTTTCAGCAGCGCCAGCAGGGTGGATTTACCGCAGCCGTTTTTGCCGACCAGGCCCACCTTCTGGCCCGGATTGATGGTGGCCGTAGCGTTGTCCAGCAGGACGCGTACGCCGCGACGAATTTGTAACGAGGAGAAAACAATCATAGAAGCGCCGTATGTTCCGACTATGTTAATTTGTCATTATGATAATGTAAGGTGTGGGCCATATTCCCCACCGGGCCGCCATGGTAGCCCAAAACGACAACAATACACAAAAACAGAACCGGGAGGGGAGTGATGTCTCAGACAGCGAAAGTGCTGCTGCTGTATGCCCATCCGGAATCACAGGACTCGGTGGCAAACCGCGTTCTGCTTAAGCCGGCTACACAGCTCAGTAACGTGACGGTGCACGATCTCTACGCGCACTATCCTGATTTTTTTATCGATATTCCCCACGAGCAGGAACTGCTGCGCCAGCACGACGTGATTGTGTTCCAGCATCCGCTGTATACCTACAGCTGCCCGGCGCTGCTGAAGGAGTGGCTGGACCGCGTGCTGAGCCGGGGGTTCTCCAGCGGGGTAGGGGGGAACCAGCTGGCGGGAAAGTACTGGCGTAGCGTGATAACCACGGGCGAGCCGGAAAGCGCCTACCGCCATGACGGGCTTAACCGCTATCCGATGAGCGATATCCTTCGTCCCTTCGAGCTGACCGCGGCGATGTGCCGCATGCACTGGATGAGCCCGATTATCGTCTACTGGGCGCGCCGGCAGAGGCCGGAAGAGCTGGCGAGCCACGCCAGAGCCTACGGCGAATGGCTGGCGTCGCCGACGTCGACAGGAGGCCGCTGATGGAAGGATCGAATCTGCTTCTTGCCGGCGTGCTGTTTCTCTTCGCGGCGGTGGTGGCCGTGCCGCTGGCCGCGCGCATCGGCATTGGCGCCGTGCTGGGCTACCTGCTGGCGGGGATTGCCATTGGCCCGTGGGGGCTTGGGTTTATCAGCGACGTGGATGAAATACTCCACTTCTCCGAGCTCGGCGTGGTGTTCCTGATGTTCATCATCGGGCTGGAGCTGAACCCGTCCAAGCTGTGGCAGCTTCGGCGCTCCATCTTCGGCGTTGGCGCGGCGCAGGTGCTGTTTAGCGCCGCGATCCTGGCCGGGCTGCTGATGCTGACGAACTTCTCGTGGCAGGCGGCGGTGATTGGCGGCATTGGCCTGGCGATGTCCTCCACCGCGATGGCGCTGCAGATGATGCGCGACAAAGGCATGAACCGCAACGAGGCCGGCCAGCTCGGCTTTTCGGTGCTGCTGTTTCAGGATTTAGCGGTGATCCCGGCGCTGGCGCTGGTGCCGCTGCTGGCCGGCTCCGGCGACGACCATTTCGACTGGGTGAAGATCTCCATGAAGGTGCTGGCGTTTGCGGGCATGCTGATTGGCGGACGCTTCTTGCTGCGCCCGGTGTTCCGCTTTATCGCCGCGTCGGGCGTACGCGAGGTGTTCACCGCCGCAACGCTGCTGCTGGTGCTGGGCTCGGCGCTGTTTATGGACGCGCTGGGGCTGTCGATGGCGCTCGGGACGTTTATCGCCGGGGTGCTGCTTGCGGAAAGCGAATACCGTCACGAGCTGGAAACGGCTATCGATCCGTTTAAAGGGCTGCTCCTCGGGCTGTTCTTTATTTCGGTGGGAATGGCGCTGAACCTGGGCGTGCTTTATACGCATATGCTGTGGGTGATCGCGAGCGTCGCGGTGCTGGTTGCGGTGAAGACGCTGGTGCTCTACGGGCTGGCGCGCATTTACGGCCTGCGCAGTTCGGAAAGAATGCAGTTTGCCAGCGTGCTGAGCCAGGGCGGCGAGTTCGCGTTCGTGCTGTTCTCGACGGCGTCGTCTCAGAAGCTATTTAAGGATGACCAGATGGCGCTGCTGCTGGTGACGGTGACGCTGTCGATGATGACCACGCCGCTGCTGATGAAGCTGGTGGATAAGGTCCTCTCGCGGCGCTTAAACCCGACGGATGATGAAGATGAAGCGCCGTGGGTAGAAGACGATAAGCCGCAGGTGATCGTGGTGGGCTTTGGCCGCTTCGGGCAGGTGATTGGTCGCCTGCTGATGGCGAACAAAATGCGCATTACGGTGCTGGAAAGGGACATCAGCGCTGTAAACCTGATGCGTAAATATGGCTATAAAGTGTATTACGGCGATGCCACCCAGCTTGAGCTGCTGCGATCGGCGGGCGCGGAAGCGGCTGAATCCATCGTCATCACCTGTAATGACCCGGAAGATACGATGAAGCTGGTTGAGCTGTGCCAGCAGCATTTCCCGCATCTGCATATTCTGGCGCGGGCGCGCGGACGTGTTGAAGCGCACGAACTTTTGCAGGCGGGTGTGAAACACTTCTCTCGCGAAACCTTCTCCAGCGCGCTGGAGCTGGGGCGCAAGGCGCTGGTATCGCTCGGGATGCATCCCCATCAGGCGCAGCGCGCGCAAATGCACTTCCGCAGGCTGGACATGCGGATGCTGCGCGAACTGATGCCGGTGCACAGCGACACGGCGCAAATATCTCGCGTGCGGGAGGCGCGTCGCGAGCTGGAAGAGATTTTCCAGCGTGAGATGCAGCAGGAACGACGCCAGCTGGACGGCTGGGATGAATTTGAATAAAGGGTAACGAAAGATGGCTGTACGTAAACGCTTTATCGCGGGCGCAAAATGCCCCGGCTGCCAGGCGCAAGATACGCTGGCCATGTGGCGCGAAAATAATATCGATATTGTTGAGTGTGTTAAGTGCGGCCACCAGATGCGCGAGGCCGACAAAGAGGCCCGCGATCACGTTCGCAAAGAAGAGCAAGTGATCGGGATTTTTCATCCAGACTAGCGATATGCCCTGAGTTTTTTTAAGCTAAAGGGTACACGGGTGCAGATTTCCGCTACAATCTGCGCCAGCAATTTTCCCACGCTCAGGAGATATCATGAAAGTAGCAAAAGACCTGGTGGTCAGCCTGGCCTATCAGGTACGTACAGAAGACGGTGTGTTGGTTGATGAGTCTCCGGTGAGTGCGCCGCTGGACTACCTGCATGGTCACGGTTCCCTGATCTCCGGCCTGGAAACCGCGCTGGAAGGTCACGACGTTGGCGATAAATTTGACGTTGCTGTAGGCGCAAACGACGCTTACGGTCAGTATGACGACAACCTGGTTCAGCGCGTTCCTAAAGACGTGTTCATGGGCGTTGACGAGCTGCAGGTTGGCATGCGCTTCCTGGCTGAAACTGACCAGGGCCCGGTGCCGGTTGAAATCACTGAAGTGGAAGACGACCACGTTGTGGTTGACGGCAACCACATGCTGGCTGGCCAGAACCTGAAGTTTAACGTTGAAGTTGTGGCTATTCGTGAAGCGACCGAAGAAGAGCTGGCTCATGGCCACGTTCACGGCGCGCACGGCCACGACCATGACCACGAACACGGCCACGACGGTTGCTGCGGCGGTCACGGCCACGATCACGACCATGGTCACGACCACGGTAAAGGTGGTTGCGGCGGTAACGGCGGCTGCGGCTGCCACTAATACCCGTCGTCTTTCAAGCCGCAGGTGCGTTGGCTGCGCTTTCAAACCCCGGTTACATAGCTATCTATGCTCCCGGGGATTTTCAAGCTTGCCGCGGTCCTGCGACTCGAAATCCATAGGGTATTTGGTATGTAGGCCCGGTAAGCTTCGCGCCACCGGGCACAAAAAAAGCGGGATTGTTATCCCGCTTTTTTACGCCTCAATAATGAGGTGGTGGCGTCTCTTCAGACTGGGACGCGATATGTGATGACTGCGTTGCCTTCAGCTTCTCGGTTAACAGACGCATCAAATCCCGCAGTTTCGCCATTTCGAGCTCGTGCGCGGTCACGGTCTGGTTCAACTCTTCGATGGTGATGTCCTGAAAAGCCAGGCGGCTTTCCAGTTCAGCCAGTCTCGCTTCAATCATTGTGTCCTTCATCGTTCACCTCGTTTATGCCTCAATGGACTTTGCCTGCCAGCGGCGGCGAAGTTTAACTGAGTTTAACTTTACGTGCAGTACTCATCCTGACGGTAAGAAACTAATTTAAACAAAAATAGTCTGAAAAGTGCTGCGATTCGGGGGAGTCTGTCTGTAGATTTCTTCCGCAACGCTTTATAGTACGTTACTCATTTACGTTTAATGCTGGGGTGAGAGTCCCCAGGCCCTGGAGAAATGGATGAAATCACTGTTCAAAGTTACGCTGCTGGCGACTACGATGGCCGTCGCGCTGAACGCGCCGCTGTCTTTCGCGGCTGATACTGCTGCGAAGCCTGCTGCGACTGCAGACAGCAAAGCGGCATTTAAAAATGACGACCAGAAATCCGCCTACGCACTTGGCGCATCTCTGGGCCGTTACATGGAAAACTCTCTGAAAGAGCAAGAAAAACTGGGCATTAAACTGGATAAAGCCCAGCTGATCGCGGGCGTTCAGGACGCGTTTGCTGATAAGAGCAAGCTGTCTGACCAGGACATCGAGAAAACGCTGCAGGCGTTTGAAGCGCGCGTGAAAGGCGCCGCTCAGACCAAAATGGAAGCAGATGCTAAAGACAACGAAGCAAAAGGTAAGGCTTACCGCGATACCTTTGCTAAAGAGAAAGGCGTAAAAACTTCTTCTACCGGCCTGGTATATAAAGTAGAGAAAGAAGGCACCGGCGATGCGCCGAAAGACAGCGATACCGTTGTTGTTAACTACAAAGGCACGCTGATTGACGGTAAAGAGTTTGATAACTCTTATACCCGCGGTGAACCTCTCTCCTTCCGTCTGGATGGCGTTATCCCAGGCTGGACCGAAGGTCTGAAGAACATCAAGAAAGGCGGTAAAATCAAGCTGGTCATTCCACCGGATCTGGCTTACGGCAAAACCGGCGTTCCGGGCATCCCAGCGAACTCTACGCTGGTCTTCGATGTAGAACTGCTGGACATCAAGCCGGCACCGAAAGCGGATGCGAAAGCAGACGCTCCGGCTGACGATAAAGCCGCAGCCGCTAAGAAGTAATGCTGTAAAAGCCGCCGCCGATAAGGCGGCGGTTTTTTTATTGTGGGGCAGATATAATTAACACTGGAAAGCGTTATACACGCTGTATTAATTTAGTTGTCCGTGTAGATAATGAGCCTGCCCTGAAAACGTAACGACAGGCTCCTGAAAAGGAGTGTTTTTTTCATGTCCAGGTCGCTTTTAACCAATGAAACCAGTGAACTCGATTTGCTGGATCAACGTCCTTTCGATCAGACCGACTTCGATATTCTCAAATCCTACGAAGCGGTGGTGGACGGGTTAGCGATGCTCATTGGGTCCCACTGTGAAATCGTATTGCACTCTTTGCAGGATCTAAAGTGTTCTGCCATCCGCATTGCCAACGGTGAACACACAGGCCGCAAAATTGGTTCTCCGATCACCGACCTTGCTCTGCGCATGCTGCATGACATGACCGGCGCGGACAGCAGCGTCTCCAAATGCTATTTCACCCGCGCGAAAAGCGGCGTGCTGATGAAATCAGAAACTATCGCGATTCGAAACCGCGACCACCGCGTGATCGGGCTGCTGTGCATCAACATCAACCTTGATGTACCGTTCTCTCAGATCATGAGCACCTTTATTCCCCCGGAAACCCCCGACGTGGGCTCTTCCGTGAACTTTGCTTCTTCTGTTGAAGATCTTGTCACCCAGACGCTTGAGTTTACGATTGAAGAGGTAAATGCCGATCGCAACGTATCGAACAACGCCAAGAATCGACAGATTGTGCTGAACCTCTACGAGAAGGGTATCTTCGATATTAAAGATGCCATCAACCAGGTGGCCGATCGCCTGAACATCTCCAAGCACACGGTTTACCTCTACATTCGCCAGTTCAAAAGCGGCGATTTCGCAGGGCAAGACAAGTAATGCGCTATGCGTTAATGGTCACAGGACCGGCCTATGGAACCCAGCAGGCCAGCAGTGCGCTGCAGTTTGCCCGCGCGCTGCTTGACGCCGGTCACGAGCTGGCGAGCGTGTTCTTCTATCGTGAAGGCGTGTACAACGCGAATCAGCTGACTTCACCGGCGAGCGATGAATTTGACATCGTACGCGCCTGGCAAGCATTACATGAGACGCAAGGCGTGGAGCTGCACATCTGCGTGGCCGCGGCGCTGCGTCGAGGCGTGACGGATAATGCAGAGGCCGAGCGCCTTGGACTATCGGGAGCTAACCTGCAGCCGGGGTTTTCGCTGAGTGGCTTAGGCGCGCTGGCGCAGGCTGCGCTGACCTGCGACAGAGTGGTGCAATTCTGATGAAACGCGTGGCGTTTGTTTTTACCTCCGCACCGCACGGTAGTGCGTCAGGCAGAGAAGGGCTGGACGCCTTACTGGCAACCTCGGCTTTAACCGAGGACATCGGCGTATTCTTTCTGGGCGACGGCGTGTTCCAGCTGCTGGCCGGCCAGCAGCCGCAGGCTATTCTCGCGCGGGATTACATTGCAACTTTTAAAGTGCTGCCGCTGTACGACATTGACAATCTCTATGTGTGCGCGGACTCGCTAGCCTCGCGCGGGCTGAACGGCACCGTTCAGCTGGTGCTGGATGTTGAGATACTGGCGTCTGCCGCCCTGCGCGATAAACTTTCTCACTACGATACCATTCTGACTTTCTGAGGCCGTCATGCTCCATACCCTGAGCCATTCTCCCTGGCAATGTGACATCGAAACGCTGTTGAGCATGCTGCGAGAGGGTGATGACCTGTTGCTGATCCAGGATGGCGTTCTCGCCGCGGTTGCGGGTAGCCGCTTTGTTGAAATTCTCAACAATGCCCCCATAACGGTCTCTGCGCTCAAGGACGATCTCGATGCGCGAGGCCTTGGTGGTCAAAATTCAACCAAAATTAACGTTGTTGGCTATACTGATTTCGTTAATCTGACGCTGAAGCACCCCAGTCAAATGAACTGGTGATCTGAGATCGCTGTATATTTCTTGACACCTTTTCGACGTGGCCCTAAAATTTCGCGTCCTCATATTGTATGAGGTCGATTTATTACGTGTTTACGAAGCAAAAGCTAAAACCAGGAGCTATTTAATGGCAACAGTTAACCAGCTGGTACGCAAACCACGCGCTCGCAAAGTTGCAAAAAGCAACGTGCCTGCGCTGGAAGCCTGCCCGCAGAAACGTGGCGTATGTACTCGTGTATATACCACCACTCCTAAGAAACCAAACTCCGCACTGCGTAAAGTATGCCGTGTGCGTTTGACTAACGGTTTTGAAGTGACTTCCTACATCGGTGGTGAAGGTCACAACCTGCAGGAACACTCCGTGATCCTGATCCGTGGCGGTCGTGTTAAAGACCTTCCGGGTGTTCGTTACCACACCGTTCGTGGTGCGCTTGACTGCTCTGGTGTTAAAGACCGTAAGCAGGCTCGCTCCAAGTACGGCGTGAAGCGTCCTAAGGCTTAATGGTTCTCCGTTAAGTAAGGCCAAACTGATTTATCTTAATGTCAAACTAAACTCGTAGAGTTTTGGACAATCCTGAATTAACAACGGAGTATTCCCATGCCACGTCGTCGCGTCATTGGTCAGCGTAAAATCCTTCCAGATCCGAAGTTCGGATCAGAACTGCTGGCAAAATTTGTAAATATCCTGATGGTAGATGGTAAAAAATCTACTGCAGAAGCAATCGTATACAGCGCGCTTGAGACCCTGGCTCAGCGTTCTGGTAAAAATGAACTGGAAGCTTTCGAAGTCGCTCTCGACAACGTTCGCCCAACTGTAGAAGTTAAGTCCCGCCGCGTTGGTGGTTCTACTTATCAGGTTCCAGTTGAAGTTCGTCCGGTTCGTCGTAATGCTCTGGCAATGCGTTGGATCGTTGAAGCTGCTCGTAAACGCGGTGATAAATCCATGGCTCTGCGTCTGGCGAACGAACTTTCTGATGCTGCAGACAACAAAGGTACTGCAGTTAAGAAACGTGAAGACGTTCACCGTATGGCAGAAGCCAACAAGGCGTTCGCACACTACCGTTGGTAATCCCTTCGGAGTATTAGTCACCAGGCGGGCGCTTCAGAGAAGCCGCCCGCTCTGGGTAACTTAACTGAACGCCTAAAGATATAAACGAGGAATCAAATGGCTCGTACAACACCCATCGCACGCTATCGTAACATCGGTATCAGTGCGCACATCGACGCCGGTAAAACCACTACTACCGAACGTATTCTGTTCTACACCGGTGTAAACCACAAAATCGGTGAAGTTCATGACGGCGCAGCCACCATGGACTGGATGGAACAGGAGCAGGAGCGTGGTATTACTATCACCTCCGCAGCGACTACTGCATTCTGGTCAGGTATGGCTAAGCAGTACGAACCGCATCGCGTAAACATCATCGACACCCCGGGGCACGTTGACTTCACCATCGAAGTAGAACGTTCCATGCGTGTTCTTGACGGCGCGGTAATGGTTTATTGCGCAGTTGGTGGTGTTCAGCCACAGTCTGAAACCGTATGGCGTCAGGCTAACAAATATAAAGTTCCACGCATCGCGTTCGTTAACAAAATGGACCGTATGGGTGCTAACTTCCTGAAAGTTGTTGGCCAGATCAAAACCCGTCTGGGCGCGAACCCTGTTCCGCTGCAGCTGGCAATTGGTGCTGAAGAAGGTTTCACCGGCGTTATCGACCTGGTGAAAATGAAAGCCATCAACTGGAATGAAGCAGATGCGGGCGTTACCTTCGAATACGAAGATATCCCGGCAGAGATGCAGGACCTGGCTGACGAATGGCACCAGAACCTGATCGAATCCGCAGCAGAAGCTTCTGAAGAGCTGATGGAAAAATACCTGGGCGGTGAAGAACTGACTGAAGAAGAGATCAAAAAAGCTCTGCGTCAGCGCGTTCTGAACAACGAAATCATCCTGGTTACCTGTGGCTCTGCGTTCAAGAACAAAGGTGTGCAGGCAATGCTGGATGCGGTAGTTGACTACCTGCCATCCCCGGTTGACGTTCCTGCGATCAACGGTATCCTGGACGACGGTAAAGATACTCCGGCTGAGCGTCACGCAAGCGATGACGAGCCGTTCTCTGCACTGGCGTTCAAAATTGCTACCGACCCATTCGTGGGTAACCTGACCTTCTTCCGCGTATATTCTGGTGTGGTTAACTCCGGTGACACCATCCTGAACTCCGTGAAAGCGGCGCGCGAGCGTTTTGGCCGTATCGTACAGATGCACGCTAACAAACGTGAAGAGATCAAAGAAGTTCGTGCGGGCGACATCGCTGCAGCTATCGGTCTGAAAGACGTGACCACTGGTGACACCCTGTGTGACCCGGATCACCCGATCATTCTGGAGCGTATGGAATTCCCAGAGCCGGTAATCTCCATCGCCGTTGAACCAAAAACCAAAGCTGACCAGGAAAAAATGGGTCTGGCTCTGGGTCGTCTGGCTAAAGAAGACCCATCATTCCGCGTATGGACTGATGAAGAATCTAACCAGACCATCATCGCGGGTATGGGTGAACTCCACCTGGACATCATCGTTGACCGTATGAAGCGTGAATTCAACGTTGAAGCGAACGTGGGTAAACCTCAGGTTGCATACCGCGAAGCGATTCGCGCGAAAGTGACCGATGTTGAAGGTAAACACGCTAAGCAGTCTGGTGGTCGCGGTCAGTACGGTCACGTTGTGATCGACATGTACCCACTGGAGCCGGGCTCTAACCCTAAAGGTTATGAGTTCATCAACGACATCAAAGGTGGTGTAATTCCTGGCGAATACATCCCTGCCGTTGATAAAGGTATCCAGGAGCAGCTGAAAGCAGGTCCACTGGCTGGTTATCCGGTTGTTGACATGGGTGTTCGTCTGCACTTCGGTTCTTACCACGACGTTGACTCCTCTGAACTGGCGTTTAAACTGGCTGCGTCTATTGCCTTTAAAGAAGGCTTTAAGAAAGCAAAACCAGTTCTGCTTGAGCCAATCATGAAGGTTGAAGTTGAAACTCCTGAAGAGAACACCGGTGACGTTATCGGTGACTTGAGCCGTCGTCGCGGTATGCTGCGCGGTCAGGAATCCGAAGTAACTGGCGTTAAGATCCACGCTGAAGTTCCGCTGTCTGAAATGTTCGGATATGCAACTCAGCTGCGTTCTCTGACCAAAGGTCGTGCATCATACACCATGGAATTCCTGAAGTATGATGATGCGCCTAACAACGTTGCTCAGGCCGTTATCGAAGCCCGTGGTAAGTAATCCACAGGATTAAAACCTAAGTCCCGTGCTCTCTCCAAAGGGGAGAGCACTATAGTAAGGAATATAGCCGTGTCTAAAGAAAAATTTGAACGTACAAAACCGCACGTCAACGTTGGTACTATCGGCCACGTTGACCATGGTAAAACTACCCTGACTGCTGCAATTACTACCGTACTGGCTAAAACCTACGGCGGTGCTGCTCGTGCTTTCGACCAGATCGATAACGCACCAGAAGAAAAAGCTCGTGGTATCACCATCAACACGTCTCACGTTGAATATGACACCCCGACTCGCCACTACGCACACGTAGACTGCCCGGGCCACGCCGACTATGTTAAAAACATGATCACCGGTGCTGCGCAGATGGACGGCGCGATCCTGGTTGTTGCTGCGACTGACGGCCCAATGCCTCAGACCCGTGAGCACATCCTGCTGGGTCGTCAGGTAGGCGTTCCTTTCATCATCGTGTTCCTGAACAAGTGCGACATGGTTGATGACGAAGAGCTGCTGGAACTGGTAGAGATGGAAGTTCGTGAACTGCTGTCTCAGTACGATTTCCCAGGCGACGACACCCCAATCGTTCGTGGTTCCGCGCTGAAAGCGCTGGAAGGCGAAGCAGAGTGGGAAGCGAAAATCATCGAACTGGCTGGCTTCCTGGATTCTTACATTCCAGAACCAGAGCGTGCGATTGACAAGCCGTTCCTGCTGCCAATCGAAGACGTATTCTCCATCTCCGGTCGTGGTACCGTTGTTACCGGTCGTGTAGAGCGCGGTATCATCAAAGTTGGCGAAGAAGTTGAAATCGTTGGTATCAAAGAGACTGCGAAGTCTACCTGTACTGGCGTTGAAATGTTCCGCAAACTGCTGGACGAAGGCCGTGCTGGTGAGAACGTTGGTGTTCTGCTGCGTGGTATCAAACGTGAAGAAATCGAACGTGGTCAGGTTCTGGCGAAGCCAGGCTCAATCAAGCCACACACCAAGTTCGAATCTGAAGTGTACATCCTGTCCAAAGACGAAGGCGGCCGTCATACTCCGTTCTTCAAAGGCTACCGTCCACAGTTCTACTTCCGTACAACTGACGTGACCGGTACCATCGAACTGCCAGAAGGCGTAGAGATGGTAATGCCAGGCGACAACATCAAGATGGTTGTGACGCTGATCCACCCAATCGCGATGGACGACGGTCTGCGTTTCGCAATCCGTGAAGGCGGCCGTACCGTTGGCGCGGGCGTTGTTGCTAAAGTTCTGGGCTAATTCATTATCCCTGACTAAAAAAAGGACGCTTCGGCGTCCTTTTTTGTTAGTTTGTTTTTTGTTTTACCGCAAACATTCGCATTTTTTGTTCGCTCCCGCCCCGTATCATGGCGTTTGTGCTATTGTAATCATAACCATTCTCACTTACACTTTGCGCATATTTTGAACGGGAGTGTTTATGTACGTTTGTTTATGTAATGGTGTGAGTGACAAAAAAATCCGCCAGGCCGTTCGCCAGTTTCAGCCTCAGTCATTTCAGCAGCTTCGCAAGTTTGTTCCAGTAGGAAATCAATGCGGTAAGTGCGTTCGTGCTGCCCGTGAGATCATGCAGGATGAACTGATGCAGATCCCAGAATTCAAAGAGATTGCCTGAGCGTCTATCTTTTTTTTGACATCCCTGTAGCCCGTTCTACGCTTCAATGAGTGGAAGCGGAGGGACTATATAATGAAAGGTGATGTTAAAATCATAAATTATCTCAATAAATTATTGGGAAATGAGCTTGTCGCAATCAACCAGTATTTTCTTCATGCAAGAATGTTTAAAAACTGGGGCCTGACTCGCCTTAACGACGTTGAATACCATGAGTCCATCGATGAGATGAAACACGCCGATAAATATATAGAGCGTATTTTATTTCTCGAAGGCATTCCCAACCTGCAGGACCTTGGCAAGCTGGGTATCGGCGAGGACGTTGAAGAGATGCTGCGTTCCGACCTGCGGCTTGAGCTGGAAGGTGCAAAAGATCTGCGCGAAGCCATTGCCTATGCGGACAGCGTTCATGACTACGTCAGCCGGGACATGATGATTCAAATTCTGGCAGATGAAGAAGGCCATATCGACTGGCTCGAAACCGAGCTGGATCTCATTGGCAAAATCGGTTTGCAAAACTATCTTCAGTCTCAGATTAAAGTGGCAGATTAAACAAGCTCTGCCATCCGACGCATAAACCCGCTGCTGCCAGAAATGGCCCAAAAGGCAGTGGGTTTTTTAATGTCAATTTTTCAGCGGTTCGCAAAGAAAGAACGAGAAGATAGAGCACAGCCATGAGTGCGGCCACTAAGGCGAGAGCCGGTAAAACACACCAGCCGTGCCATGCTCCGAGCGCAGCCAGATATTTCACATCGCCATAGCCCATTCCCTCACGCCGATACATAAGCCGATACCCCCAGTAGATAGCGGCAAACCCAAGGTATCCCGCCATTGCACCGACCACTGCGCTGGCAAGAAAATCAGGATGGATGCAGAGCTGATAAAGCAAGCCTGACCATAACAGTGGGCAGAGAAATTTATCGGGGAGGATGCCTGCGCGGATATCTTCACGCACCAGCAATACGGATAATGAAAAATAGATTAACAAGAAGGGGAGGGTGTTTAGCATGGTGTGCGCCTCGTTAAGGATGTCTGCGCATACTCGCCACATGACGGATTGCCGGCAACGGGCATAAATGGAAAATGCGTGGTGCTTTCAGAAGAGAAAACGAAACTCGACACATTGATGAAAATTGTTGCGAGGCCGCACGCAAGGTGCATCGTTAGCGCTTAATTTCTAAACTGCACTTGCGTCCTGCTCAGATTTACGTATAATGCGCGGGCTTGTCGTAATTGACGGCGGGTTCAATCTGAACCGGAGTAGCTAATTTTGTTACTCAACAATGCTCCCAATTGGGGAGCTACGTAAGAACGGTTACACTCTCCCATCAATCGTAATGGGTTTGAGGAGTAATCATTTTCGTTTATAAAATAATTGGAGCTCTGGTCTCATGCAGAACCAAAGAATCCGTATCCGCCTTAAAGCGTTTGATCATCGTCTGATCGATCAATCAACCGCGGAAATCGTCGAGACTGCTAAGCGCACTGGTGCGCAAGTCCGTGGTCCGATCCCGCTGCCGACCCGCAAAGAGCGCTTTACCGTTCTGATTTCTCCGCACGTTAACAAAGACGCGCGCGATCAGTACGAAATCCGCACTCACAAGCGTCTGGTTGACATCGTTGAGCCAACTGAGAAAACCGTTGATGCTCTGATGCGTCTGGATCTGGCTGCCGGTGTAGACGTGCAGATCAGCCTGGGTTAATCAGGTCATCGAGCGATTGAGAGGTTGATACAATGATTGGTTTAGTCGGTAAAAAAGTGGGCATGACCCGCATCTTCACTGAAGATGGCGTTTCAATCCCAGTAACCGTAATCGAAGTCGAAGCAAACCGCGTTACTCAGGTTAAAGATCTGGCTAACGATGGCTACCGCGCTGTTCAGGTGACCACTGGTGCTAAAAAAGCTAACCGTGTAACCAAACCAGAAGCGGGTCACTTCGCTAAAGCTGGCGTAGAAGCTGGCCGTGGTCTGTGGGAATTCCGTCTTGCTGAAGGCGAAGAGTTCACCGTAGGTCAGGACATTAGCGTTGAGCTGTTTGCTGACGTTAAAAAAGTTGACGTAACCGGTACCTCTAAAGGTAAAGGTTTTGCTGGTACCGTTAAGCGCTGGAACTTCCGTACCCAGGACGCTACCCACGGTAACTCCTTGTCTCACCGCGTACCGGGTTCTATCGGTCAGAACCAGACTCCGGGCAAAGTGTTCAAAGGCAAGAAAATGGCAGGTCAGCTGGGTAACGAACGTGTAACCGTTCAGAGCCTGGACGTAGTACGTGTTGACGCTGAGCGCAACCTGCTGCTGGTTAAAGGTGCAGTTCCGGGTGCAACCGGTAGCGACCTGATCGTTAAACCAGCTGTGAAGGCGTAAGGGGATAGCAATGGAATTAGTATTGAAAGACGCGCAGAGCGCGCTGACTGTTTCCGAAACTACCTTCGGTCGTGATTTCAACGAAGCGCTGGTTCACCAGGTTGTTGTTGCTTATGCAGCTGGTGCTCGTCAGGGTACTCGTGCTCAGAAGACTCGTGCTGAAGTAACTGGTTCTGGCAAAAAGCCATGGCGCCAGAAAGGTACCGGCCGTGCGCGTTCAGGTTCTATCAAGAGCCCGATCTGGCGTTCAGGTGGCGTGACCTTCGCTGCGCGTCCACAGGACCACAGTCAAAAAGTTAACAAAAAGATGTACCGCGGCGCGCTGAAAAGCATTCTGTCCGAACTGGTACGTCAGGATCGTCTGATCGTTGTCGAGAAGTTCTCTGTAGAAGCGCCTAAAACTAAGCTGCTGGCACAGAAACTGAAAGACATGGCTCTGGAAGATGTGCTGATCATCACCGGTGAGCTGGACGAAAACCTGTTCCTGGCTGCGCGCAACCTGCATAAGGTTGACGTACGCGATGCGACTGGTATCGACCCGGTTAGCCTGATCGCCTTCGACAAAGTCGTAATGACTGCTGATGCTGTTAAGCAAGTTGAGGAGATGCTGGCATGATTCGTGAAGAACGTCTGCTGAAGGTGCTTCGCGCACCGCACGTTTCTGAAAAAGCGTCTACTGCGATGGAAAAAACAAACACCATCGTTCTCAAAGTTGCTAAAGACGCGACCAAAGCAGAGATCAAAGCTGCTGTGCAGAAACTGTTTGAAGTCGAAGTCGAAGTCGTTAACACCCTGGTAGTTAAAGGGAAAGTTAAACGTCACGGACAGCGTATCGGTCGTCGTAGCGACTGGAAAAAAGCTTACGTCACCCTGAAAGAAGGCCAGAACCTGGACTTCGTTGGCGGCGCTGAGTAAGTCGGAGGAGTAATACAATGGCAGTTGTTAAATGTAAACCGACATCTCCGGGTCGTCGCCACGTAGTTAAAGTGGTTAACCCTGAGCTGCACAAGGGCAAACCTTTTGCTCCGTTGCTGGAAAAAAACAGCAAATCCGGTGGTCGTAACAACAATGGCCGTATCACCACTCGTCACATCGGTGGTGGCCACAAGCAGGCTTATCGTATTGTTGACTTCAAACGCAACAAAGACGGTATCCCAGCAGTTGTTGAGCGTCTTGAGTACGATCCGAACCGTTCCGCGAACATCGCGCTGGTTCTGTACAAAGATGGCGAGCGCCGTTACATTCTGGCCCCTAAAGGCCTGAAAGCTGGCGACCAGATTCAGTCTGGCGTTGATGCTGCAATCAAAGCAGGTAACACCCTGCCGATGCGCAATATCCCGGTTGGTTCTACCGTTCATAACGTAGAAATGAAACCAGGTAAAGGCGGTCAGCTGGCACGTTCCGCTGGTACTTACGTTCAGATCGTTGCGCGTGATGGTGCTTATGTCACCCTGCGTCTGCGTTCTGGTGAAATGCGTAAAGTCGAAGCAGACTGCCGCGCTACTCTGGGCGAAGTTGGCAATGCTGAGCATATGCTGCGCGTTCTGGGTAAAGCAGGTGCTGCACGCTGGCGTGGTGTTCGTCCTACCGTTCGCGGTACAGCGATGAACCCAGTCGATCACCCACATGGTGGTGGTGAAGGTCGTAACTTTGGTAAGCACCCGGTAACTCCGTGGGGCGTTCAGACCAAAGGTAAGAAGACCCGCAGCAACAAGCGTACTGATAAATTTATCGTACGTCGCCGTAGCAAATAATTTTAGAGGATAAGCCATGCCACGTTCTCTCAAGAAAGGTCCTTTTATTGACCTGCACTTGCTGAAGAAGGTAGAGAAAGCGGTGGAAAGCGGAGACAAGAAGCCCCTGCGCACTTGGTCCCGTCGTTCAACGATCTTTCCTAACATGATCGGTTTGACCATCGCTGTCCATAATGGTCGTCAGCACGTTCCAGTCTTTGTTACCGACGAAATGGTTGGTCACAAACTGGGTGAATTCGCACCGACTCGTACTTATCGCGGCCACGCTGCTGATAAAAAAGCGAAGAAGAAATAAGGTAGGAGGAAGAGATGGAAACTTTAGCTCAACATCGCCATGCTCGTCCTTCTGCACAGAAGGTTCGCCTTGTTGCTGACCTGATTCGCGGTAAGAAAGTGTCGCAGGCCCTGGACATCCTGACCTATACCAACAAGAAAGCTGCGGTATTGGTCAAGAAAGTACTGGAATCTGCCATTGCTAACGCTGAACACAACGATGGCGCTGACATCGACGATCTGAAAGTCGCGAAAATTTTCGTAGATGAAGGCCCAAGCATGAAGCGCATTATGCCGCGTGCGAAAGGTCGTGCAGATCGCATCCTGAAGCGCACCAGCCACATTACTGTGGTTGTGTCCGATCGCTGAGACTCTGGAGACTAGCAATGGGTCAGAAAGTACATCCTAATGGTATTCGCCTGGGTATTGTAAAACCATGGAACTCTACCTGGTTTGCGAACACCAAAGAATTCGCTGACAACCTGGACAGCGATTTTAAAGTACGTCAGTACCTGACTAAGGAACTGGCTAAAGCGTCTGTATCTCGTATCGTTATCGAGCGTCCAGCTAAGAGCATCCGTGTGACTATTCACACTGCTCGTCCTGGCATCGTTATCGGTAAGAAAGGCGAAGACGTAGAAAAACTGCGCAAGGTCGTAGCGGATATCGCTGGCGTTCCTGCACAGATCAATATCGCTGAAGTTCGTAAGCCTGAACTGGACGCTAAATTGGTTGCTGATAGCATCACTTCACAGCTGGAACGTCGTGTTATGTTCCGTCGTGCTATGAAGCGTGCTGTACAGAACGCAATGCGTCTGGGCGCTAAAGGTATCAAAGTTGAAGTTAGCGGCCGTCTGGGCGGCGCGGAAATCGCACGTACCGAATGGTACCGCGAAGGTCGCGTACCGCTGCACACTCTGCGTGCTGACATCGACTACAACACCTCTGAAGCGCACACCACTTACGGTGTAATCGGCGTTAAGGTATGGATCTTCAAAGGTGAGATCCTGGGTGGTATGGCTGCTGTTGAACAACCGGAAAAACCGGCTGCTCAACCTAAAAAGCAGCAGCGTAAAGGCCGTAAATAAGGAGCGTCGCTGATGTTACAACCAAAGCGTACAAAATTCCGTAAAGTGCACAAAGGCCGCAACCGTGGTCTGGCGCAGGGTACGGATGTTAGCTTCGGCACTTTCGGTCTGAAAGCTGTTGGCCGTGGGCGTCTGACTGCACGTCAGATCGAAGCAGCACGTCGTGCAATGACCCGTGCAGTTAAGCGTCAAGGTAAAATTTGGATCCGTGTATTCCCGGACAAACCAATTACCGAGAAGCCGCTGGAAGTTCGTATGGGTAAAGGTAAAGGTAACGTGGAGTACTGGGTTGCCTTGATTCAGCCGGGTAAAGTCCTGTATGAAATGGACGGTGTTCCGGAAGAGCTGGCCCGTGAAGCCTTCGGCCTGGCAGCAGCGAAACTGCCTATCAAAACCACCTTTGTAACTAAGACGGTGATGTAATGAAAGCAAAAGAGCTGCGTGAAAAAAGCGTTGAAGAGCTGAACGCTGAGCTGCTGAACCTGCTGCGTGAGCAGTTCAACCTGCGTATGCAGGCTGCAAGTGGCCAGCTGCAACAGACTCACCTGCTGAAGCAAGTGCGTCGCAATGTTGCGCGCGTTAAGACTTTACTGACTCAGAAGGCGGGTGCGTAATGACCGATAAAATCCGTACTCTGCAAGGTCGTGTTGTTAGCGACAAAATGGAGAAATCCATTGTTGTAGCTATCGAACGTATTGTGAAACACCCGATCTACGGTAAATTCATCAAACGTACGACCAAACTGCACGTACATGACGAGAACAACGAATGTGGTATCGGCGACAAGGTTGAAATCCGTGAATGCCGTCCACTGTCCAAGACTAAGTCCTGGACGCTGGTTCGCGTTGTAGAGAAAGCGGTTCTGTAATAGAGTACGCATTCTCAATACGAATAAACGGCTCAGCGATGAGCCGTTTATTTTTTCTACCCATATTGCAGAAGCGGTGTTATAATGCCGCGCCCTCGATATGGGGCTTTTTAACGGCTCTGATTTTAGAGTCTCAGGTAGTAGTTGACATTAGCGGAGCACTAAAATGATCCAAGAACAGACTATGCTGAACGTCGCCGACAACTCCGGTGCACGTCGCGTAATGTGTATCAAGGTTCTGGGTGGCTCGCACCGTCGCTACGCAGGCGTAGGCGACATCATCAAGATCACCATCAAGGAAGCAATTCCACGTGGTAAGGTCAAAAAAGGTGATGTGCTGAAGGCGGTAGTGGTGCGCACCAAGAAGGGTGTTCGTCGCCCTGACGGTTCTGTCATTCGCTTCGATGGTAATGCATGCGTTATTTTAAACAATAACAGCGAGCAGCCTATCGGCACGCGTATCTTTGGGCCGGTAACTCGTGAACTTCGTACTGAAAAGTTCATGAAAATTATCTCTCTGGCACCAGAAGTACTCTAAGGAGCGAATCATGGCAGCGAAAATCCGTCGTGATGACGAAGTTATCGTGTTAACCGGTAAAGATAAAGGTAAACGCGGTAAAGTAAAAAATGTTCTGTCTTCCGGCAAACTCGTCGTTGAAGGTATCAACCTGGTTAAGAAACATCAGAAGCCGGTTCCGGCCCTGAACCAACCAGGTGGCATCGTTGAAAAAGAAGCTGCTATTCAGGTTTCTAACGTTGCTCTCTTCAATGCGGCTACCGGCAAGGCTGACCGTGTAGGCTTTAGATTCGAAGACGGCAAAAAAGTCCGTTTCTTCAAATCTACAAGTGAAACTATCAAGTAATTTGGAGTAGTACGATGGCGAAACTGCATGATTACTACAAAGACGAAGTAGTTAACAAACTCATGACTGAGTTTAACTACAATTCTGTCATGCAAGTCCCTCGGGTCGAGAAGATCACCCTGAACATGGGTGTTGGTGAAGCGATCGCTGACAAGAAACTGCTGGATAACGCAGCAGCTGACCTGACAGCAATCTCCGGTCAAAAGCCGTTGATCACCAAAGCACGCAAATCAGTTGCAGGCTTCAAAATCCGTCAGGGCTATCCGATCGGCTGTAAAGTAACTCTGCGTGGCGAACGCATGTGGGAGTTCTTTGAGCGCCTGATCACTATTGCTGTTCCACGTATCCGTGACTTCCGTGGCCTGTCCGCTAAGTCTTTCGACGGTCGTGGTAACTACAGCATGGGTGTCCGTGAGCAGATCATCTTCCCAGAAATCGACTACGATAAAGTCGACCGCGTGCGTGGTTTGGATATTACCATTACCACTACTGCGAAATCTGACGAAGAAGGCCGTGCTCTGCTGGCTGCCTTTGACTTCCCGTTCCGCAAGTAAGGTAGGGTTACTGAATGGCTAAGCAATCAATGAAAGCACGCGAAGTAAAGCGCGTAGCTTTAGCTGATAAATTCTTCGCTAAACGCGCTGAACTGAAAGCGATCATTTCTGATGTGAACGCTTCCGACGAAGATCGTTGGAATGCGGTTCTCAAGCTGCAGTCTCTGCCGCGTGATTCCAGCCCGTCTCGTCAGCGTAACCGCTGTCGTCAAACAGGTCGTCCACATGGTTATGTGGGCAAGTTTGGGTTGAGCCGTATCAAACTGCGTGAAGCCGCCATGCGCGGTGAAGTACCAGGCTTGAAAAAGGCTAGCTGGTAATTACCAATTGAATCACGGGAGTAAAGACAGATGAGCATGCAAGATCCGATCGCGGATATGCTGACCCGTATCCGTAACGGTCAGGCCGCGAACAAAGTTGCGGTCACCATGCCTTCCGCCAAGCTGAAAGTGGCAATTGCCAACGTGCTGAAGGAAGAAGGTTTTATCGAAGATTTTAAAGTTGAAGGCGACACCAAGCCGGAACTGGAACTTACTCTCAAGTATTTCCAGGGTAAAGCTGTTGTAGAAAGCATTCAGCGTGTCAGCCGCCCAGGCCTGCGCATCTATAAGAAAAAAGATGAGCTGCCTAAAGTTATGGCTGGTCTGGGTATCGCAGTTGTTTCTACCTCTAAAGGTGTTATGACTGATCGTGCAGCGCGCCAAGCTGGTCTTGGTGGCGAAATTATCTGCTACGTAGCCTAATCGGAGGAAAGAATGTCTCGTGTTGCTAAAGCACCGGTCGTTATTCCTGCCGGCGTTGATGTAAAAATCGACGGTCAGGTTATTACGATCAAAGGTAAAAATGGCGAGCTGACTCGTACCCTCAACAAAGCTGTTGAAGTTAAACATGCAGACAACGCTCTGACCTTCGGTCCACGTGATGGTTTCGTGGATGGATGGGCTCAGGCTGGTACCGCGCGTGCCCTGCTGAACTCAATGGTTGTTGGTGTTACCGAAGGCTTCACTAAAAAGCTTCAGCTGGTTGGTGTAGGTTATCGTGCAGCGATCAAAGGGAATGCAGTAGGCCTGTCTCTGGGCTTCTCACACCCTGTTGAGCATCCGCTGCCGGCCGGTATCACTGCAGAATGTCCGACTCAGACAGAAATCGTGCTGAAAGGTGCTGATAAACAGCTGATCGGTCAGGTTGCAGCAGATCTGCGCGCCTACCGTCGTCCTGAGCCTTATAAAGGCAAGGGTGTTCGTTACGCCGACGAAGTCGTGCGTACCAAAGAGGCTAAGAAGAAGTAAGGTAACACTATGGATAAGAAATCTGCTCGTATCCGTCGTGCGACCCGCGCACGCCGCAAGCTCAAAGAGCTTGGTGCAACTCGCCTGGTGGTACATCGTACCCCGCGTCATATTTACGCACAGGTAATTGCACCGAACGGTTCTGAAGTTCTGGTAGCTGCTTCTACTGTAGAAAAAGCTATCTCAGAACAATTGAAGTACACCGGTAACAAAGACGCTGCTGCAGCTGTAGGTAAAGCTGTTGCTGAACGCGCTCTGGAAAAAGGCATCAGCAATGTATCCTTTGACCGTTCCGGGTTCCAATATCATGGTCGTGTCCAGGCACTGGCAGATGCTGCCCGTGAAGCTGGCCTTCAGTTCTAAGGTAGAGGTGTAAGATGGCTCACATCGAAAAACAGGCTGGCGAACTGCAGGAAAAGCTGATCGCGGTTAACCGCGTATCTAAAACCGTTAAAGGTGGTCGTATTTTCTCCTTCACAGCTCTGACTGTTGTTGGTGATGGTAATGGTCGCGTTGGTTTTGGTTACGGTAAAGCGCGTGAAGTTCCAGCAGCGATCCAGAAAGCGATGGAAAAAGCCCGTCGCAATATGATTAATGTCGCGCTGAACAACGGTACCCTGCAGCACCCAGTTAAAGGTGTTCACACGGGTTCTCGTGTATTCATGCAGCCAGCTTCAGAAGGTACCGGTATCATCGCCGGTGGTGCAATGCGCGCCGTTCTGGAAGTTGCTGGAGTTCATAACGTTCTGGCTAAAGCATATGGTTCCACCAACCCGATCAACGTGGTTCGTGCAACTATTGATGGCCTGGAAAATATGAATTCTCCAGAAATGGTCGCTGCCAAGCGTGGTAAATCCGTTGAAGAAATTCTGGGGTAATTGACCATGGCAAAGACTATTAAAATCACTCAAACCCGCAGTGCAATCGGTCGTCTGCCGAAACACAAGGCAACGCTGCTTGGCCTGGGTCTGCGTCGTATTGGTCATACCGTTGAGCGCGAGGATACTCCTGCTGTTCGTGGTATGGTCAACGCGGTTTACTTCATGGTTAAAGTTGAGGAGTAAGAGATGCGTTTAAATACTCTGTCTCCGGCCGAAGGCTCTAAAAAGGCGGGTAAACGCCTGGGTCGTGGTATCGGTTCTGGCCTCGGCAAAACCGGTGGTCGTGGTCACAAAGGTCAGAACTCTCGTTCTGGCGGTGGCGTACGTCGCGGTTTCGAGGGTGGCCAGATGCCACTGTACCGTCGTCTGCCGAAGTTCGGCTTCACCTCTCGCAAAGCAGCGATCACAGCGGAAATCCGTCTGTCTGACCTGGCGAAAGTTGAAGGCGGCGTTGTAGACCTGAACACGCTGAAAGCAGCAAACATTATCGGTATCCAGATCGAGTTCGCGAAAGTGATCCTGGCTGGTGAAGTTTCTACTCCGGTAACTGTTCGTGGCCTGCGTGTTACTAAAGGTGCTCGTGCTGCTATCGAAGCTGCTGGCGGTAAAATTGAGGAATAAGTAGCAGATGGCTAAGCAACCGGGATTAGATTTTCAAAGTGCCAAAGGTGGATTTGGCGAGCTGAAACGCAGACTGCTGTTTGTTATCGGCGCGCTGATTGTGTTCCGTGTTGGCTCTTTTATTCCGATCCCTGGTATCGATGCCGCTGTACTTGCCAAACTGCTTGAGCAACAGCGAGGCACCATCATTGAAATGTTTAACATGTTCTCTGGTGGTGCTCTCAGCCGTGCTTCTATCTTTGCGCTGGGTATTATGCCGTATATTTCGGCATCTATTATTATCCAGCTGCTGACGGTCGTTCATCCGGCCCTGGCAGAGTTGAAGAAAGAAGGGGAGTCTGGACGTCGTAAGATTAGTCAGTACACCCGTTACGGTACTCTGGTGCTGGCCATATTCCAGTCGATCGGTATTGCTACCGGTCTTCCGAATATGCCTGGTATGCAAGGCCTGGTGTTAAACCCGGGCTTTGCATTCTATTTCACTGCTGTTGTAAGTCTGGTCACAGGAACGATGTTCCTGATGTGGCTCGGCGAACAGATAACTGAGCGTGGTATCGGTAACGGTATTTCGATCATTATCTTCGCTGGTATCGTTGCGGGTCTCCCGCCGGCCATCGCCCATACTATCGAGCAAGCGCGTCAAGGCGACCTGCACTTCCTCCTGTTGCTGTTGGTTGCAGTATTAGTATTTGCAGTGACGTTCTTTGTTGTCTTCGTAGAACGTGGTCAACGCCGCATTGTGGTGAACTACGCTAAACGTCAACAAGGTCGTCGTGTCTATGCTGCACAGAGCACACATTTACCGCTGAAAGTGAATATGGCGGGGGTTATCCCGGCTATCTTTGCTTCCAGTATTATTCTGTTCCCAGCGACCATCGCGTCATGGTTCGGGGGCGGGACTGGTTGGAACTGGCTGACAACAATTTCGCTGTATTTGCAGCCTGGGCAACCACTTTATGTGTTACTCTATGCGTCTGCGATCATCTTCTTCTGTTTCTTCTACACGGCGTTGGTTTTCAACCCGCGTGAAACAGCAGATAACCTGAAGAAGTCCGGTGCATTTGTACCAGGAATTCGTCCGGGAGAGCAAACGGCGAAGTATATCGATAAAGTAATGACTCGCCTGACTTTGGTTGGTGCGCTTTATATTACTTTTATCTGCCTGATCCCGGAGTTCATGCGTGATGCGATGAAAGTGCCGTTCTATTTCGGTGGAACCTCGCTGCTTATCGTTGTTGTCGTGATTATGGACTTTATGGCTCAAGTGCAAACTCTGATGATGTCCAGTCAGTATGAGTCTGCATTGAAGAAGGCGAACCTTAAAGGCTACGGCCGCTAATAGGTCGTCTGAGAAGTTACGGAGAGTAAAAATGAAAGTTCGTGCTTCCGTCAAGAAATTATGCCGTAACTGCAAAATCGTTAAGCGTGATGGTGTCATCCGTGTGATTTGCAGTGCCGAGCCGAAGCATAAACAGCGCCAAGGCTGATTATTTCGCATATTTTTCTTGCAAAGTTGGGTTGAGCTGGCTAGATTAGCCAGCCAATCTTTTGTATGTCTGTACGTTTCCATTTGAGTATCCTGAAAACGGGCTTTTCAGCATGGTGCGTACATATTAAATAGTAGGAGTGCATAGTGGCCCGTATAGCAGGCATTAACATTCCTGATCAGAAACATGCTGTGATCGCATTAACTTCGATCTATGGCGTCGGCAAGACCCGTTCTAAAGCCATTCTGGCTGCAGCGGGTATCGCTGAAGATGTTAAGATCAGTGAGCTGTCTGAAGAACAAATCGACACGCTGCGTGACGAAGTTGCCAAATTTGTCGTTGAAGGTGATCTGCGCCGTGAAATCAGCATGAGCATCAAGCGCCTGATGGATCTTGGTTGCTATCGCGGTTTGCGTCATCGTCGTGGTCTGCCAGTGCGCGGTCAGCGTACTAAGACCAACGCACGTACCCGTAAGGGTCCGCGCAAACCGATCAAGAAATAATCGGGGTGATTGAATAATGGCAAAGGCACCAGTTCGTGCACGTAAACGTGTAAGAAAACAAGTCTCTGACGGCGTGGCTCATATCCATGCTTCTTTCAACAACACCATCGTTACTATTACTGATCGTCAGGGTAACGCATTGGGTTGGGCAACAGCCGGTGGTTCCGGTTTCCGTGGTTCTCGCAAATCCACTCCGTTTGCAGCTCAGGTTGCAGCAGAGCGTTGCGCTGAAGCCGTAAAAGAATACGGCATCAAGAATCTGGAAGTTATGGTTAAAGGTCCGGGTCCGGGTCGTGAATCTACTGTTCGCGCTCTGAACGCCGCTGGTTTCCGCATCACTAATATTACTGATGTGACTCCGATCCCTCATAACGGTTGTCGTCCGCCGAAAAAACGTCGCGTATAACGCTCCGTTTTTTAGGTTAGTTGGAGATAGAAAATGGCAAGATATTTGGGTCCTAAGCTCAAGCTGAGCCGTCGTGAGGGCACCGACTTATTCCTTAAGTCTGGCGTTCGCGCGATCGATACCAAGTGTAAAATTGAACAAGCTCCTGGCCAGCACGGTGCGCGTAAACCGCGTCTGTCTGACTATGGTGTGCAGTTGCGTGAAAAGCAAAAAGTTCGCCGTATGTACGGTGTGCTGGAGCGTCAGTTCCGTAACTACTATAAAGAAGCAGCACGTCTGAAAGGCAACACAGGTGAAAACCTGTTGGCCCTGCTGGAAGGTCGTCTGGACAACGTTGTATACCGTATGGGCTTCGGCGCTACTCGTGCTGAATCACGCCAGTTGGTTAGCCACAAAGCAATCATGGTAAACGGTCGTGTTGTTAACATCGCTTCTTATCAGGTTAAAGCGAATGACGTTGTTAGCATTCGTGAGAAAGCGAAAAAGCAATCTCGCGTGAAAGCCGCTCTGGAGCTGGCTGAGCAGCGTGAAAAGCCAACCTGGCTGGAAGTTGATGCTGGCAAGATGGAAGGTACGTTCAAGCGTCAGCCAGAACGTTCTGATCTGTCTGCGGACATTAACGAACACCTGATCGTCGAGCTTTACTCCAAGTAAAGCTTAGTACCAAAGAGAGGACACAATGCAGGGTTCTGTGACAGAGTTTCTAAAACCGCGCCTGGTAGATATCGAGCAAGTGAGTTCGACGCACGCCAAGGTGACCCTTGAGCCTTTAGAGCGTGGCTTTGGCCATACTCTGGGTAACGCACTGCGCCGTATTCTGCTCTCATCGATGCCGGGTTGCGCGGTGACCGAGGTTGAGATTGATGGTGTACTTCATGAGTACAGCACCAAAGAAGGCGTTCAGGAAGATATCCTTGAAATCCTGCTCAACCTGAAAGGGCTGGCGGTGAGAGTTCAGGGTAAAGATGAAGTTATTCTTACTCTGAATAAATCTGGCATTGGCCCTGTGACTGCAGCCGACATCACCCACGACGGTGATGTTGAAATCGTCAAGCCGCAGCACGTGATCTGCCACCTGACCGATGAAAACGCAGCTATTAGCATGCGTATCAAAGTTCAGCGCGGTCGTGGTTATGTGCCGGCTTCTGCCCGAATTCATTCGGAAGAAGATGAGCGCCCAATCGGCCGTCTGCTGGTCGACGCATGCTACAGCCCTGTAGAGCGTATTGCCTACAATGTTGAAGCAGCGCGTGTAGAACAGCGTACCGACCTGGACAAGCTGGTCATCGAAATGGAAACCAACGGCACAATCGATCCTGAAGAGGCGATTCGTCGTGCGGCAACCATCCTGGCAGAACAACTGGAAGCTTTCGTTGACTTACGTGATGTACGTCAGCCGGAAGTGAAAGAAGAGAAACCAGAATTCGATCCGATCCTGCTGCGCCCTGTTGACGATCTCGAGTTGACTGTCCGCTCTGCTAACTGCCTCAAGGCAGAAGCTATCCACTATATCGGTGATCTGGTACAGCGTACCGAGGTTGAGTTGCTGAAAACGCCAAACCTGGGTAAAAAATCTCTTACCGAGATTAAAGACGTGCTGGCTTCACGTGGTCTGTCTCTGGGCATGCGCCTGGAAAACTGGCCACCGGCAAGCATTGCTGACGAGTAACCGGATCACAGGTTAAGGTTTTACTGAGAAGGATAAGGTCATGCGCCATCGTAAGAGTGGTCGTCAACTGAACCGCAACAGCAGCCATCGCCAGGCTATGTTCCGCAACATGGCAGGTTCACTGGTTCGTCATGAAATCATCAAGACGACCCTGCCTAAAGCGAAAGAGCTGCGTCGCGTAGTTGAGCCGCTGATTACTCTTGCCAAGACTGACAGCGTTGCTAATCGTCGTCTGGCATTCGCCCGTACTCGTGATAACGAGATCGTGGCAAAACTGTTTAACGAACTGGGCCCGCGTTTCGCGAGCCGTGCCGGTGGTTACACTCGTATTCTTAAGTGTGGCTTCCGTGCAGGCGACAACGCGCCGATGGCTTACATCGAGCTGGTTGATCGTTCAGAATCTAAAGCAGAAGCTGCTGCAGAGTAATCTGTAGTAACGTAAAAAAACCCGCCTCGGCGGGTTTTTTTATACCTGCACTATCCTCACACTTCTACAATGTCTGTATCTTTTCTGAACATACCTGGAGTGCATCATGTGGCTGCTAGACCAGTGGGCGGAACGACATATCAGCGATGCCCAAAAGAGAGGTGAACTAGATCACCTACGCGGTAGTGGCGAACCGTTAGTTCTGGATGACGATTCGCATATACCCACTGAGTTACGCGCGGGATATCGATTACTCAAAAATGCTGGCTGCTTACCCCCTGAGCTTGAACTTCGCAGAGAGGCGGTTGGGTTAAACGATCTGATTAAAGGGATACAAAAGGACGATCCCCGGCATGCTGAAATGAGTCGCCAACTGACACTTATCGAATTTAAGCTTCGACAGGCCGGAATGAACACTGACTTTTTACACGGTGAATATTGTGAAAAATTAATGCAGAGAATAAACGAGGAATAGCTATGTATCGTATCGGTGAGCTTGCAAAGCTCGCGAACGTCACGCCGGATACCATCCGTTATTACGAAAAGCAGCAGATGATCGATCATGAGCTCAGAACTGAAGGTGGGTTCAGGCTTTATACCGATAACGATCTGCAGCGCTTGCGGTTTATCCGATATGCGCGACAGCTGGGCTTCACGCTTGAATCGATACGGGAACTGTTGTCGATCCGTATCGATCCTCAACACCATACCTGTCAGGAGTCTAAAAGCATTGTCCAGGCCAGGCTTGATGAAGTTGAAGAGCGCATTCAGGAACTTCAGGCTATGCAGCGGTCACTGCAAAGATTAAATGATGCATGCTGCGGCACTGCCCATAGCAGTATTTATTGCTCTATTCTTGAAGCTCTTGAACAGGGCGCAAGCGGCGAATCACAGGTTCGTTGATTTTCAGCCTGCTCAGATCTAGACTGCCGTCGATATCAATATAATCAGGAGAAACTATGAGCCGCTATCAGCATACCAAAGGACAAATTAAGGATAACGCCATTGAGGCACTGCTTCACGATCCGCTTTTCAGGCAACGTATTGAGAAGAATAAAAAAGGAAAAGGGAGCTATCTGCGTAAAGATAAACATGCAAAACGGGGTAACTGGGAGGCCAGTGGCAAGCAAGCGATTCGCTTATTTACCACTGGCCTTCCGGCTTTTTGGTGCTGATTAAGAGCGGTTATTCTGCTCTTTTAACAAATCACGGATTTCACTCAGCAACACTTCTTCTTTAGACAGTGCTGCAGGCGCAGCTGCAGGTTCTTCTTTTTTACGGTTAAGCTTGTTGATGAGCTTGATGGCCATAAAAATGGCGAACGCCACAATCACAAAATCAAACACATTCTGGATAAACACGCCGTAATGCATTACGACGGCAGGAATATCTCCCTGAGCCTCGCGAAGCGTAACGGCAAACTGTTTAAAATCGATGCCACCGATCAGCAACCCTAAAGGTGGCATAATAATGTCGGCAACTAAAGATGAAACGATCTTACCGAACGCTGCACCAATAATGACACCCACCGCCAAATCCACCACATTCCCGCGCATCGCAAATTCGCGAAATTCTTTAATAATGCTCATTTTGTTCTCCTTGTGCCAGCTGACGATTATAAGTTTAACAAATGATTAGCTAATTTCCATCGAGGATAAATAATCGTTATGGAAATAATAGGCATGATTATGAGAGGGTTAATATTCAGGTGCTCTGGAATGAGCACCTGCTTCCTACAGGAAGAACGGACTAGGCTGGAATAAACGTTCTACGTCGGTAATAAATTTTTTGTCAGTAAGGAACATGATGACGTGGTCGCCTTGCTCAATTCGTAAATTATCATTGGCAATCATGACATCATTTCCGCGAACAACCGCCCCGATAATAGTGCCCGGCGGCAGTTTAATCTCATCAATAGAACGCCCCACGACGCGTGATGTGGTTTCATCACCGTGTGCCACCGCTTCAATGGCTTCTGCAACGCCGCGGCGAAGTGACGAAACGCCAACGATATCCGCTTTACGGACGTGGCTAAGCAGGGCCGAAATTGTTGCCTGCTGCGGTGAAATGGCAATATCAATTACGCTGCCTTGAACCAAGTCAACATAAGCCTTGCGCTGGATAAGCACCATGACCTTTTTTGCCCCCATACGCTTGGCGAGCATGGCGGACATAATATTCGCCTCGTCATCGTTGGTGACGGCAATAAAAAGATCGACTTGATCGATATGCTCTTCGGCAAGCAGCTCTTGATCCGATGCGTCACCGTAAAAGACGATCGTATTCTGCAGTTTTTCAGCGAGCTCGGCAGCGCGCTGTTGATTGCGTTCGATCAGCTTCACGCTGTAGTCTTTCTCAAGACGATGTGCAAGCCCCGCCCCGATGTTCCCCCCGCCGACCAGCATGATGCGCTTATACGGCTTTTCCAGGCGCTGAAGTTCGCTCATTACCGCGCGAATGTGCTGGGAGGCTGCGATAAAGAAGACTTCGTCTCCGGCCTCTACAATCGTAGAACCTTGCGGACGAATAGGACGGTCGTGACGGAAAATGGCGGCGACGCGCGTATCGATATGCGGCATGTGCTCGCGCATCGTAGACAGTGCGTTGCCGATCAGGGGACCGCCGTAATAGGCTTTCACTACGGCCAGGCTGACTTTACCTTCAGCAAAGTTAACGACCTGCAAAGCGCCCGGATATTCGATCAGGCGGTAAATGTTGTCGATAACCAGCTGCTCAGGAGCAATAAGGTGATCGATAGGAACCGCTTCGGAATTAAACAGCTTTTCAGCGTCCCGGACATAATCCGGTGAGCGAATGCGCGCAATCCTGTTCGGCGTATTAAAAAGCGAGTAGGCCACCTGGCACGCCACCATATTGGTCTCATCAGAGCTAGTAACCGCAACAAGCATATCGGCATCGTCGGCACCAGCTTCACGCAGCACGCGGGGATGGGAACCGTGCCCTTGTACCACGCGAAGGTCAAATTTGTCCTGCAAAACGCGTAGACGATCGCCATTGGTGTCAACAATCGTGATGTCGTTGTTTTCGCCAACAAGGTTTTCAGCCAGCGTACCGCCAACCTGCCCTGCGCCCAGAATGATAATTTTCATATCTCGTGACCTGTTCTCAACATCACTCTTTGATTAGCTTAGCGTAAAAGAAACCATCACCCTCTTCAGCGCCAGGCAGGTTTTGCTTGCCGGGACGTTCTGGCGTACCCGTGCCTTGCAGTGAAGCATCCGCTGTGCGTTTGAGGAAAGCCGCAATTTGCTGGCTGTTCTCTTCGGGCAGGATGGAGCAGGTTGCATACACCAGCGTACCGCCCGATTTCAAATGCGGCCATATGGCGTCCAGGATCTCAGATTGCAGCTGGGCAAGTTCTTTAATGTCGCGATCGCGGCGGAGCCACTTTATATCAGGATGACGGCGAATCACGCCGGTTGCAGAACAAGGGGCATCCAGTAAGATTCGATCGAACTTAGCCTCACCGCACCATTCTGCAGGCGTGCGGCCATCGCCTTGCTTGACCTGCGCTTTCATTCCCAGACGTTTAAGGTTGTCGTAAACGCGCGACAGGCGCTGCTCGTCAACATCTACCGCCATGACGTCAGCCTGCGGAGCGACTTCAAGAATATGCGTTGTTTTACCGCCAGGGGCAGCACAAAGGTCAAGAATGTGCTCACCGTTTTTGGGCTCAAGCCAGGTCATACATCCTTGCGCCGAGGCGTCCTGCACGGTTACCCAACCTTCATCGAAGCCAGGCAAAGCATGCACGGGAGCAGGAGACGCTAAACGCACCGCATCAGGGTAATCTGCATGCGTGAATCCACTCATTCCTGCTTCTTCCAGCAGAGCCAGCCATTCATCACGAGAATGGTGGCCGCGGTTAACGCGTAGCCACATCGGCGGACGCTGATTATTGGCGTCCACAATCTCTTGCCACTGTTGAGGATAGGCTTTTTTCAAACGGTTAAGCAGCCAGTCCGGGTGCAGGAAGCGTTTTTCGCTTTGGGAAAACGCTTCTAAAAGCTCTTCCTGCTGGCGCTGAAACTGACGCAGAACGCCGTTGATGAGCCCCTTGAGCTGGGGGCGTTTAATCACAACGGCGCCTTCAACTGTTTCTGCCAGTGCGGCATGCGCAGGTATGCGCGTGTGGAGAAGCTGATAAAAACCGACCATGATCATGTAGTGCACGGTACGCTGCTTTCCCGTCATAGGACGTGACATGAGCTTAGCAATTAGCCACTCAAGCTGAGAGAGGGTGCGCAGCACGCCGAAACACAGTTCCTGCAGCAACGCTTTATCTTTATCGGACACTTTTTGCTGCAGCGGAGGCAGGACATTGCTCAACGACTGGCCTTGTTCAACCACTTTTTCAACGGCCTGCGCCGCCAGACTGCGTAGATTTTGTTTTTTCATAAACGTAAAAATAAAAATGCCCGGAACACCGGGCGTTAAGGAGTCATTCACTCAGGCAAGACGATTGCCAGGAATGAACCATTCGCGACGGGAATTTAGGAGATCCTGAGCGCTCATCGCTTTCTTGCCTGCCGGCTGAAGCGACTCAAGATTCAAAATACCGTCCACGGTAGCAACCTGAATGCCTTGCTTGTTTGCATCGATGATAGTGCCTGGTGCGGCAGCGACGGTTTTATCGATGACGGAGGCTTTCCAGATTTTGACCGGCTGGTCATCAACCATCATCCAGCTCATCGGCCATGGATTAAATGCGCGAATGCAGCGCTCAAGCTGAGCCGCAGGAAGCGACCAGTCAATTTGAGCCTCTTCTTTGCTCAGCTTTTCTGCATAGGTCACCAGCGATTCATCCTGAACTTCCGGCGTTGCCGTATTATCTGCGAGTTGCTGCAAGGTTTCTATCAGACCCATGGGTCCGAGCGCTGCCAGTTTGTCATACAGACTGGCACTGGTGTCTTCATCCGTGATTGGGCAGGCTAATTTGTAAAGCATGTCACCCGTATCTAAGCCCACGTCCATCTTCATAATTGTGACGCCGGTTTCACTATCTCCAGCCCATAGAGAACGTTGGATAGGCGCCGCACCTCGCCAGCGCGGGAGCAGTGACCCGTGAACGTTAACGCAGCCTAAGCGCGGCATCTCAAGCACCGCTTTTGGCAGAATTAAACCGTAAGCCACAACCACCATCACGTCGGCATTAAGCTCGGCAACCAGCTGCTGGTTTTCCTGGGGGCGTAAAGAGGCTGGCTGAAAAACAGGTAATCCGTGCTCTTCCGCCAGCATTTTTACCGGACTTGGCATGAGCTTTTTACCGCGACCCGCCGGGCGGTCCGGCTGGGTGAATACGCCTACGACCTGATGTCCAGAAGAGAGCAGCGCGTCTAGATGACGCGCTGCAAAATCAGGAGTACCTGCGAAGATTATGCGTAGTGTTTTAGACACGTTATTCCTTGTATCCTGGGGATGTTATGCGCGGGAACGCATACGATCCAGCTTCTCTACTTTCTGACGAATGCGCTGCTGTTTCAGAGGAGAAAGATAATCAATAAACAGTTTACCGACCAGGTGGTCCATCTCGTGCTGAATACAAATTGCCAGCAGGTCGTCCGCTTCCAGTTCGAATGGATTACCGTCACGATCCAGGGCGCGAATCTTCACTTTTTCTGCACGAGGAACTAAAGCGCGCTGTTCAGGAATGGACAAACAGCCTTCCTCAATACCCGTCTCACCGCTTTTTTCAAGCAGCTCGGGGTTGATCAGCACCAGACGATCATCGCGATTCTCAGAGACGTCGATCACGATGATGCGCTTGTGAATGTCCACCTGGGTTGCCGCAAGGCCAATACCTTCTTCGGCGTACATGGTATCGAACATATCATCGACGATACGCTGGATTTCTGCATTCACTTCTTTAACCGGTTCAGCGACGATGCGAAGGCGCTCGTCCGGAATATGTAACACTTGCAAAACTGCCATAAATTTCCAGAGTCGTGTTCAGGAGTTGATAAGAATATTATCTCTATTCTAGACAAATCCCCCCTCGATTGACAGCATCAGTGACCAATCGCAAAGATTGCTGAGGCTGCTTATGGCAGGGAAAAGGATGACGTCAACAGAGATATGGTTACGGCTTATTGATATAGGTTCGTTATGCGGCGATAAAATGCTAACGGCGGCACAAACGCTGCTTAGTAAAAGCATAATTGATGTTGCCACCGTTAGAGAATCGGGATTGTCAGCCGGGCAGGCCAGGAAGTTCTTTGTATCAGACGAGAGCGCGCTTGAACGCAGTCTGAAATGGCTCGAACAGCCGGGTCATTATCTTCTTACTGCCAACGATCCTCTCTATCCTCCACTGCTGCGTACCCTTCCCGATTATCCCGGAGCGTTGTTTGTGAAAGGGAATGTCGAAGCACTTAATAGCCTTCAGCTGGCAGTCGTTGGCAGCCGCGTTCCTTCCTGGTACGGTCAGCGGTGGGGAAAAATCTTGTGTGAGTCGCTCTCGCAGTGTGGTTTTACGATAACCAGCGGACTTGCCTGCGGTATAGACGGTGTAGCTCACAACGGGGCGCTTTCGGCAAATGGGCGTAGCGTGGCGGTGCTAGGTAATGGGCTTTTCAGCGTGTATCCGCGTCGTCATCACAGTCTGGCAGACCGACTTATCGCATCCGGGGGAGCGATAGTGTCTGAGTTTTCACTGCCAACGCAGCCCCGGCCGGGTAATTTTCCGCGCCGTAACCGTATCATCAGCGGGTTGAGCCAGGGAGTCCTGGTTGTGGAGGCTGCAATACGCAGCGGTTCTCTCGTGACAGCCAGGTGTGCTTTGGAGCAGGGCCGTGAAGTCTTTGCGCTTCCCGGCCCGATCGGAAACCCAGGCTGTGAAGGTCCCCACTGGCTAATAAAACAAGGCGCCACGCCTGTAACCTGTATCGGCGATATTCTTGAAAATTTGCAGCAAGGCTTGAAGTGGCTGCCAGAACCGCCTGAAAAGGGAGATAATTCACCTAATCAGGGCAGGGTAGCATTGCCATTTCCTAAGCTCCTGGCTAACGTAGGAGATGAGGTAACACCTGTTGACGTTGTCGCTGAACGTGCCGGCCAACCTGTGCCAGTAACGGTAGCACAGCTACTCGAACTGGAGTTAGCAGGGTGGATCGCAGCTGTACCCGGCGGCTATGTCCGATTAAGGAGGGCAAGCCATGTTCGACGTACTGATGTATTTGTTTGAGACTTACATCCATAACGAAGCAGAAATGCGAGTGGATCAGGACAAATTGACACGGGATCTTACCGATGCGGGATTTGAGCGGGAAGATATTTATAATGCGTTGATGTGGCTGGAGAAGCTGGCGGATTATCAGGATGGCCTTGTCGAGCCGATGCAGTTAGCTTCTGACCCGCTGTCTGTACGCATTTATACCGCCGAAGAGTGTGAAAGGTTGGATGCCAGTTGCCGAGGGTTTGTCTTATTCCTCGAGCAAATTCAGGTGCTAAACCTCGAAACGAGAGAGATGGTGATAGAGCGCGTCATGGCGCTGGATACGGCAGAATTTGAACTGGAGGATCTCAAGTGGGTCATCCTTATGGTTCTGTTTAATATTCCAGGCTGTGAAAATGCCTATCAGCAAATGGAAGAATTACTCTTTGAAGTGAATGAAGGTATGCTGCACTGATTCAATGTGCAGCACCAAGAGTTGTTATGGCCAAATCAGCACTATTCACGGTGCATAAAAATGAGCCCTGCCCACAGTGTGGGGCTGAACTAGTTATTCGGTCCGGGAAACACGGTCCGTTTCTCGGGTGTTCACAGTATCCGGAATGTGATTATGTCCGTCCCCTGAAAAGCCAGGCGGATGGACATATCGTTAAAATTCTGGAGGGGCAGTTTTGCCCACTCTGCAGCGGTGACCTCGCTCTGCGGCAGGGACGTTATGGGATGTTTATTGGCTGTAGCCGCTATCCCGAGTGTGAACATACGGAACAAATCGATAAGCCTGATGAAACGGCAATTGCTTGCCCTCAATGTCAGCAGGGGCAGTTGGTACAACGGCGTTCTCGTTTTGGTAAGACCTTCCATTCTTGCGATCGTTATCCTGAATGTCAGTTCGTTATCAATTTTAAACCAGTAACGGGCGTCTGCCCTCACTGCAAGTACCCGCTACTTATAGAAAAGAAAACCGCGCAAGGTATGAAACGCTTTTGCGCCAGTAAACAATGTGGAAAGCCGATTTTGGCGGATCAAAACAGTGAATAATAACCTGCCCTCAGGCTCTGTCGCACATGCTGTGGCCGTCCTGAAAAATGAAGAAGTCATCGCCTATCCAACCGAAGCCGTTTTTGGCGTAGGTTGCGATCCTGACAGCGAGGCGGCCGTAAGCCGCCTGCTGGCGCTTAAACAAAGACCTGTTGAGAAAGGGCTTATACTGATTGCCGCTAATTATGAGCAGCTCAAGCCTTACATTGATGATTCCATGCTTACGCCGGTGCAGCGGGAGACAATCTTCTCGGCGTGGCCTGGGCCTGTCACCTTTGTCTTCCCCGCGAAGCCTTCAACGCCGCGCTGGTTGACCGGGCGCTTTGACTCCCTTGCAGTTCGCGTAACCAATCATCCTCTGGTGGTGGAACTGTGTCTGGCGTTTGGCAAACCGCTGGTCTCGACCAGCGCAAATTTAACCGGGTTACCGCCTTGCCGTACAACCGAAGAAGTGCTGGCCCAGTTCGGCGATGATTTTCCGGTAGCGGCTGGTGAAACCGGCGGACGCCTGAATCCATCGGAAATACGGGACGCTTTAACCGGGGAACGCTTTCGCCAGGGGTAATATTTATGGAAACCTACGCTGTTTTTGGTAATCCGATTGCGCATAGCAAGTCGCCGTCTATTCATCAGCAGTTTGCCGCCCAGCTCCAGATAGACCATCCCTATGGTCGCGTTTTGGCCCCCGTTGATGCATTTATTCCAACGCTGAATGCTTTTTTTGATGCAGGCGGTAAAGGGGCAAATGTTACGGTACCTTTTAAGGAAGCCGCTTGCGAACGTGCGGATGAGCTAACCGAGCGGGCGTCCCTTGCCGGCGCAGTCAATACCCTTAAGCGCCTTGAAGATGGGCGCCTTCTGGGAGATAACACTGATGGCATTGGTTTATTGAGCGATCTTGAGAGACTGTCATTTATCAAACCGGGCTTTCGGATCCTGCTCATTGGCGCGGGTGGAGCATCAAGAGGCGTGCTGCTGCCGCTCCTTTCGCTTGATTGCGCGGTAACGATTACCAACAGGACGTTTTCAAAAGCGGAAGATTTGGCTGGATTGTTTGCACATACAGGCAGCGTGAGCGCGGTAGCGCTTGAGGATCTGGCCGACCGTGAATTTAATCTTATCATTAATGCCACCTCAAGCGGCATCGCTGGAGAAGTGCCGGCGCTTCCTGCTTCGCTTGTAAGCAGCCATATCTATTTCTACGACATGTTCTATCAAAAGGGTAAAACGCCTTTCCTGAACTGGTGTGAACAACACGGCGCAAAACATTTGGCCGATGGTCTGGGTATGCTGGTGGGCCAGGCGGCCCATGCGGTGCTGCTCTGGCACGGTATGTTACCGGAGGTTGAACCGGTGATCGAAAAACTGAAGCAGGAATTAATGGCGTGAATCAGGCGATCCACTTTCCTGACAGAGAAACATGGGACGAAGCCAGGCAAGCGGTCTGTTTTCCGGTGCTGGTGCATGGCATGCAGCTGACATGTGCGGTGACTGGGGAAACGCTGCGGAGTCGGTTTGGCGGCGTAGATCCGTTAAAAATATTTTGTGAAAATCGCTGGGATCTGGAAGAAGAAGCCAGCGATTTAATCCGCGATGGGCAGGAAGACGATCAGGGCTGGATCTGGTTATCCTGAGCCAGATACTCATCCTTCCATCGTACGTAATTGTTCGCGGAATATTTCAACCCTTTGAGCTCTGCCTCTTTTAAGGGGCGGATCTGTTTAATCGGACTGCCTAAATAGAGATAACCGCTTTCGAGTCGTTTGTTTTGTGGGACAAGGCTGCCCGCGCCGATCATTACGTCATCTTCTATTATTGCACCATCCAGCAAAATTGACCCCATCCCTACCAGTACCCGGTTGCCAATAGTGCAACCGTGGAGCATCACCTTATGACCAACGGTAACATCATCCCCGATAATGAGTGGGTTGCCTGCCGGATTGTATGAAGATTTATGCGTCACATGCAGAACGCTGCCGTCCTGAATGTTGGTCCGTGCTCCAATGGATACGTGGTTCACATCTCCCCTAATCGCAACCAGTGGCCAGATACTCACGTCATTGGCCATTCTGACATCCCCGATAACGACGCTGCTGACGTCGATCATCACGCGATCGCCTGTTTGGGGGAACAGATCTTTATAAGGACGTAATACTGCAGACATATCTACCTCGATAAATGAGTGCTATCTATAAGAGAAGACTTTGATCGCATTGTTGGATCGAGGCAAGGTAAAATACGTCAATATTTAAGCAAATCGGGTGGGATTTCGGCGAAAAGCGCGGAAATTCAGCAGTCAGCAAAAAAGATCTAAAAAAGACTTGTGCTCAAAAATGGGATCCCTATAATGCGCCTCCATCGACACGGCAGATGTGAATCACTTCACAAACAACCCGGTCGGTTGAAGAGAAAAAATCCTGAAATAACGGGTTGACTCTGAAAGAGGAAAGCGTATTATACGCCACCTCGCAACGGTGAGCGAAAGCCGCGTTGCACTGCTCTTTAACAATTTATCAGACAATCTGTGTGGGCACTCAAAGTGACATGGATTCTTAACGTCCCCGGACGAAAAATGAATACCAAGTCTCTGAGTGAACACGTAATTCATTACGAAGTTTAATTCACGAGCATCAAACTTAAATTGAAGAGTTTGATCATGGCTCAGATTGAACGCTGGCGGCAGGCCTAACACATGCAAGTCGAGCGGCAGCGGAAAGTAGCTTGCTACTTTGCCGGCGAGCGGCGGACGGGTGAGTAATGTCTGGGAAACTGCCCGATGGAGGGGGATAACTACTGGAAACGGTAGCTAATACCGCATAACGTCGCAAGACCAAAGAGGGGGACCTTCGGGCCTCTTGCCATCGGATGTGCCCAGATGGGATTAGCTAGTAGGTGGGGTAACGGCTCACCTAGGCGACGATCCCTAGCTGGTCTGAGAGGATGACCAGCCACACTGGAACTGAGACACGGTCCAGACTCCTACGGGAGGCAGCAGTGGGGAATATTGCACAATGGGCGCAAGCCTGATGCAGCCATGCCGCGTGTATGAAGAAGGCCTTCGGGTTGTAAAGTACTTTCAGCGGGGAGGAAGGCGATAAGGTTAATAACCTTGTCGATTGACGTTACCCGCAGAAGAAGCACCGGCTAACTCCGTGCCAGCAGCCGCGGTAATACGGAGGGTGCAAGCGTTAATCGGAATTACTGGGCGTAAAGCGCACGCAGGCGGTCTGTCAAGTCGGATGTGAAATCCCCGGGCTCAACCTGGGAACTGCATTCGAAACTGGCAGGCTTGAGTCTCGTAGAGGGGGGTAGAATTCCAGGTGTAGCGGTGAAATGCGTAGAGATCTGGAGGAATACCGGTGGCGAAGGCGGCCCCCTGGACGAAGACTGACGCTCAGGTGCGAAAGCGTGGGGAGCAAACAGGATTAGATACCCTGGTAGTCCACGCCGTAAACGATGTCTATTTGGAGGTTGTGCCCTTGAGGCGTGGCTTCCGGAGCTAACGCGTTAAATAGACCGCCTGGGGAGTACGGCCGCAAGGTTAAAACTCAAATGAATTGACGGGGGCCCGCACAAGCGGTGGAGCATGTGGTTTAATTCGATGCAACGCGAAGAACCTTACCTACTCTTGACATCCAGAGAACTTAGCAGAGATGCTTTGGTGCCTTCGGGAACTCTGAGACAGGTGCTGCATGGCTGTCGTCAGCTCGTGTTGTGAAATGTTGGGTTAAGTCCCGCAACGAGCGCAACCCTTATCCTTTGTTGCCAGCGGTTAGGCCGGGAACTCAAAGGAGACTGCCAGTGATAAACTGGAGGAAGGTGGGGATGACGTCAAGTCATCATGGCCCTTACGAGTAGGGCTACACACGTGCTACAATGGCGTATACAAAGAGAAGCGACCTCGCGAGAGCAAGCGGACCTCATAAAGTACGTCGTAGTCCGGATTGGAGTCTGCAACTCGACTCCATGAAGTCGGAATCGCTAGTAATCGTGGATCAGAATGCTACGGTGAATACGTTCCCGGGCCTTGTACACACCGCCCGTCACACCATGGGAGTGGGTTGCAAAAGAAGTAGGTAGCTTAACCTTCGGGAGGGCGCTTACCACTTTGTGATTCATGACTGGGGTGAAGTCGTAACAAGGTAACCGTAGGGGAACCTGCGGTTGGATCACCTCCTTACCTTAAAGAACCTGCCTTTGTAGTGCTCACACAGATTGTCTGATGAAAAGTAAACAGCAAGGCGTCTTGCGATTGAGACTTTACGTCCCCTTCGTCTAGAGGCCCAGGACACCGCCCTTTCACGGCGGTAACAGGGGTTCGAATCCCCTAGGGGACGCCACTTGCTGGTTTGTGAGTGAAAGTCACCGACCCCCGTATCTCAAAACTCATCTTCGGGTGACGTTTGAGATATTTGCTCTTTAAAAATCTGGATCAAGCTGAAAATTGAAACGACACACATGCTATGTGTGTTCGAGTCTCTCAAATTTTCGCAATCACGACGATGAATCGAAAGAAACATCTTCGGGTTGTGAGGTTAAGCGACTAAGCGTACACGGTGGATGCCCTGGCAGTCAGAGGCGATGAAGGACGTGCTAATCTGCGAAAAGCGCCGGCGAGGTGATATGAACCCTTGACCCGGCGATGTCCGAATGGGGAAACCCAGTGCAATTCGTTGCACTATCGTTAACTGAATACATAGGTTAACGAGGCGAACCGGGGGAACTGAAACATCTAAGTACCCCGAGGAAAAGAAATCAACCGAGATTCCCCCAGTAGCGGCGAGCGAACGGGGAGCAGCCCAGAGTCTGAATCAGCTTGTGTGTTAGTGGAAGCGTCTGGAAAGTCGCACGGTACAGGGTGACAGTCCCGTACACGAAAATGCACAGGTTGTGAACTCGAAGAGTAGGGCGGGACACGTGGTATCCTGTCTGAATATGGGGGGACCATCCTCCAAGGCTAAATACTCCTGACTGACCGATAGTGAACCAGTACCGTGAGGGAAAGGCGAAAAGAACCCCGGCGAGGGGAGTGAAAAAGAACCTGAAACCGTGTACGTACAAGCAGTGGGAGCACCTTCGTGGTGTGACTGCGTACCTTTTGTATAATGGGTCAGCGACTTATATTCTGTAGCAAGGTTAACCGTATAGGGGAGCCGAAGGGAAACCGAGTCTTAACTGGGCGTTAAGTTGCAGGGTATAGACCCGAAACCCGGTGATCTAGCCATGGGCAGGTTGAAGGTTGGGTAACACTAACTGGAGGACCGAACCGACTAATGTTGAAAAATTAGCGGATGACCTGTGGCTGGGGGTGAAAGGCCAATCAAACCGGGAGATAGCTGGTTCTCCCCGAAAGCTATTTAGGTAGCGCCTCGTGAACTCATCTTCGGGGGTAGAGCACTGTTTCGGCTAGGGGGCCATCCCGGCTTACCAACCCGATGCAAACTACGAATACCGAAGAATGTTATCACGGGAGACACACGGCGGGTGCTAACGTCCGTCGTGAAGAGGGAAACAACCCAGACCGCCAGCTAAGGTCCCAAAGTCATGGTTAAGTGGGAAACGATGTGGGAAGGCACAGACAGCCAGGATGTTGGCTTAGAAGCAGCCATCATTTAAAGAAAGCGTAATAGCTCACTGGTCGAGTCGGCCTGCGCGGAAGATGTAACGGGGCTAAACCATGCACCGAAGCTGCGGCAGCGACACTCAGGTGTTGTTGGGTAGGGGAGCGTTCTGTAAGCCGTTGAAGGTGGCCTGTGAGGGTTGCTGGAGGTATCAGAAGTGCGAATGCTGACATAAGTAACGATAAAGCGGGTGAAAAGCCCGCTCGCCGGAAGACCAAGGGTTCCTGTCCAACGTTAATCGGGGCAGGGTGAGTCGACCCCTAAGGCGAGGCCGAAAGGCGTAGTCGATGGGAAACAGGTTAATATTCCTGTACTTGGTGTTACTGCGAAGGGGGGACGGAGAAGGCTATGTCAGCCGGGCGACGGTTGTCCCGGTTTAAGCATGTAGGCGGAGGTTCCAGGTAAATCCGGTACCTTATTAACGCTGAGGTGTGACGACGAGGCACTACGGTGCTGAAGTGATAAATGCCCTGCTTCCAGGAAAAGCCTCTAAGCATCAGGTAACACGAAATCGTACCCCAAACCGACACAGGTGGTCAGGTAGAGAATACCAAGGCGCTTGAGAGAACTCGGGTGAAGGAACTAGGCAAAATGGTGCCGTAACTTCGGGAGAAGGCACGCTGATATGTAGGTGAAGCCCCTGCGGGTGGAGCTGAAATCAGTCGAAGATACCAGCTGGCTGCAACTGTTTATTAAAAACACAGCACTGTGCAAACACGAAAGTGGACGTATACGGTGTGACGCCTGCCCGGTGCCGGAAGGTTAATTGATGGGGTTAGCGGCAACGCGAAGCTCTTGATCGAAGCCCCGGTAAACGGCGGCCGTAACTATAACGGTCCTAAGGTAGCGAAATTCCTTGTCGGGTAAGTTCCGACCTGCACGAATGGCGTAATGATGGCCAGGCTGTCTCCACCCGAGACTCAGTGAAATTGAACTCGCTGTGAAGATGCAGTGTACCCGCGGCAAGACGGAAAGACCCCGTGAACCTTTACTATAGCTTGACACTGAACACTGGTCCTTGATGTGTAGGATAGGTGGGAGGCTTTGAAGCGTGGACGCCAGTCTGCGTGGAGCCAACCTTGAAATACCACCCTTTAATGGCTGGTGTTCTAACGTAGACCCGTGATCCGGGTTGCGGACAGTGTCTGGTGGGTAGTTTGACTGGGGCGGTCTCCTCCCAAAGAGTAACGGAGGAGCACGAAGGTTAGCTAATCCTGGTCGGACATCAGGAGGTTAGTGCAATGGCATAAGCTAGCTTGACTGCGAGAGTGACGGCTCGAGCAGGTGCGAAAGCAGGTCATAGTGATCCGGTGGTTCTGAATGGAAGGGCCATCGCTCAACGGATAAAAGGTACTCCGGGGATAACAGGCTGATACCGCCCAAGAGTTCATATCGACGGCGGTGTTTGGCACCTCGATGTCGGCTCATCACATCCTGGGGCTGAAGTAGGTCCCAAGGGTATGGCTGTTCGCCATTTAAAGTGGTACGCGAGCTGGGTTTAGAACGTCGTGAGACAGTTCGGTCCCTATCTGCCGTGGGCGCTGGAGAATTGAGGGGGGCTGCTCCTAGTACGAGAGGACCGGAGTGGACGCATCACTGGTGTTCGGGTTGTCATGCCAATGGCACTGCCCGGTAGCTAAATGCGGAAGAGATAAGTGCTGAAAGCATCTAAGCACGAAACTTGCCCCGAGATGAGTTCTCCCTGACCCTTTAAGGGTCCTGAAGGAACGTTGAAGACGACGACGTTGATAGGTCGGGTGTGTAAGCGCAGCGATGCGTTGAGCTAACCGATACTAATGAACCGTGAGGCTTAACCTTACAACGCCGAAGATGTTTTGGCGAAGAGACGAACAATCAAAATTCAGCCTGATACAGATAACAGAATTTGCCTGGCGGCTTTAGCGCGGTGGTCCCACCTGACCCCATGCCGAACTCAGAAGTGAAACGCCGTAGCGCCGATGGTAGTGTGGGGTCTCCCCATGTGAGAGTAGGGAACTGCCAGGCATCAAATTTAGCGTGCTGATATGGCTCAGTTGGTAGAGCGCACCCTTGGTAAGGGTGAGGTCCCCAGTTCGACTCTGGGTATCAGCACCACTTTATACTTAGGTTAAAGTTCGGCAAGAAGTAAAAGAATTTGTCTGGCGGCTTTAGCGCGGTGGTCCCACCTGACCCCATGCCGAACTCAGAAGTGAAACGCCGTAGCGCCGATGGTAGTGTGGGGTCTCCCCATGTGAGAGTAGGGAACTGCCAGACATCAAACAAGTGAAAAGGCCATCCGAAAGGATGGCCTTTTTGCGTTATGATTCTTGTGAAAATGGTAGGCCCAGTAAGCAATACGCGCCACTGGGCAAAACAGCAGGTCAGTGAATGACCTGCGACAGGAAAGCTCGCGTACGTTCTGACTTGGGATGTGCAAAGAACTCGTCGGGTGGCGCCTGCTCGACAATCTCACCGCGATCCATAAAGATCACCCTATCGGCCACCGTTCTGGCAAACCCCATTTCATGCGTCACACACAGCATTGTCATTCCGGATTGCGCCAATCCAATCATGGTATCCAGAACTTCTTTCACCATTTCAGGGTCAAGCGCGGAAGTTGGCTCGTCAAACAGCATGATCTTGGGCTTCATACAAAGCGAGCGAGCAATAGCCACCCGCTGCTGCTGACCGCCTGAAATTTGGCCCGGGAATTTATTCGCGTGTTCCGCGATACGCACACGTTCGAGATAGTGCATTCCCAATGCTTCTGCCTCTTTTTTCGGCATCTTTTGCACCCAAATCGGTGCCAGCGTGCAGTTTTGCAAAACGGTCAGATGTGGAAAGAGATTGAAGTGCTGAAACACCATCCCCACTTCCTGACGAACCCTATCGATATTGCGAATGTCTTCATTCAGCTCAATGCCATCGACAACAATACGCCCTTGCTGATGCTCCTCAAGATGGTTAATACAGCGAATGGTCGTGGATTTCCCGGAGCCAGAAGGGCCGCAAAGCACAATGCGTTCTCCTTGCTTTACCTTAAGATTAATGTCCTTCAGGACATGAAATTGTCCGTACCATTTATTCACATTTTCCAGCGTAATCATCGCGTCGGCGGGTGTCATAGTTATTTGGCTCATAATTTCCTCAGTGCGGTGTACGCCCGGTGTTAAAGCGCTTTTCCAGATGCTGGCTGTAGCGCGACATGCTAAAACAGAAGATCCAGTAGATCAGGGCAGCAAAGACATATCCTTCGGTGGACATGCCAAGCCAGACAGGGTCAACGGTCGCCTGCTGCACGCTGCTAAAGAGATCGAACAACCCGATGATGATCACCAGGCTGGTATCTTTGAAAAGAGCAATGATCGTGTTGACCAGACCCGGAATAACCAGCTTGAGTGCCTGGGGGAGGATCACCAGCCCCTGAGTTTTCCAATAGCCGAGCGCCAGTGATTCCGCGGCCTCATACTGTCCTTTGGGTAGAGCCTGCAGGCCCCCGCGGACCACCTCTGCAACGTACGCGGACTGGAAAAGAATCACACCGACCAGGGCTCGGATCAGTTTGTCTATCGTTGTGCCTTCTGCCATAAAGAGCGGCAGCATGACCGAGGACATAAACAAAACGGTGATGAGCGGCACGCCGCGCCAAAACTCAATGAAAATGACGGAGAGCACGCGAACTACCGGCATTTTTGAACGCCTACCCAGCGCAAGCAGAATTCCCCAAGGCAATGCGCCGGCGATCCCCACGGAAGCGATGATGAGCGTCAGCGTCAGTCCTCCCCACTGGCGTGTTTCCACGCGCTCCAGACCCAGAAAACCACCGTAAAGCAGCGCCCACACAACGATCGGATATGAAACCGCCCAGCAGGCAATATAGCGTCCACGATGAGGCAGTTTTTTCCAGAACATCGCGGCGATGGAGAGAAGGCCGATCGCGAGCGCCAGATTAATTCGCCAGCGCGCTTCATGAGGATACAGTCCATACATAAACTGGCCGAAGCGCTCGTGGATGAACACCCAGCATGCGCCTGCTTTCGTACAGTCAGCGCGAGTTGTACCGACCCAATTTGCCTGTAAAAGCGCCCAGTTAAGAAGTGGCGGAATCAGCTCCCAGATCAGCCATAAGCAAAAAAGGGTCAGCAGGCTGTTACTCCAGCTGGAGAACAAGTTCTTTCGCATCCAGATAATGAAATTCCCACCCGCAGAGCCGGAGGCGCGCGAAGAGTGAGACAATATGGCTTTTGTCATCATGGTGTCCTTAGCGCTCAACCAGGGCGATGCGGCGGTTATAGAGGTTCATCAGCAGCGAGATGGTTAGGCTGATAATCAGGTAAACGGACATCGTGATGGCAATGGTTTCAATCGCTTGCCCTGTCTGGTTAAGCACGGTACCGGCGAAAAGTGAAACCATATCGGGATAGCCTATGGCGGCGGCCAGAGATGAGTTTTTCACAATGTTGAGATACTGGCTGGTCAGTGGAGGAATAATGACCCGCAGCGCTTGCGGAATAATAACCTGGCGAAGCGTTACCGTATTGGGCAAACCGAGCGAGCGTGCCGCCTCATGCTGTCCGTGAGGAACGGCCTGAATCCCGGCACGGATGATTTCCGCGATAAAGGCTGAGGTATAAATCGAAAGCGCCAGCGTCAGAGAGGCCAGCTCAGGGATCAGCACCAGGCCACCCTGGAAGTTAAAACCCCGAAGGTGAGGGATATCCCAGTGCAGCGCGGCACCAAAAAGCCAGTGCGCAACGACGGGCAGACCGATAATAAGTGCTATCGCCGCTGGCCATGTCTTACGAAGTTCGCCTGTCTTAATTTGATGCTTACGGTGATAACGGAATAGCCCTGCCGATACGAGAAGCGCTATAACAATAGCGGCAATGAAAGCGTACATCCCTTCTGCAAGCAGAGGTGAGGGAATGTACAATCCGCGATTGCTGAGAAATAGCAGGTCAAAGGCGTTTATGGCCTGACGTGGGCCCGGCAGGTTTCGCAGTACGGCAAAATACCAAAAGAAGATCTGCAGCAGCGGTGGGATATTACGAAACGTTTCGATGTAAATGGTCGATAATTTCCGCAGCAGCCAGTTTTCGGAAAGCCGGGCCAGGCCAATGAAGAAGCCGAGTATGGAGGCGCAGACAATGCACAGCGCCGAAACCAGAAGTGTATTGAGTAAGCCGACCACAAAGACGCGGCCATACGTATCTCCTTCCTGGTAATCAATAAGATGTTGAACAATGCCAAAACCCGCGCTGCGATCCAAAAAAGCAAAGCCGGAAGTAATACCGCGATTATTTAGGTTGGTAACGGTGTTATGGATTAAATAAATGGCGATAGCGACAACGGCGATAATAGCCAGTATCTGAAATATCCAGGCGCGAACCGCGGGATGAGAAAAGGATAGCGATCCTTTTACGGCTGAGCGGCGATGGGACATAAATGAACCTCGGTAACCGTGACTCTGGAGAGGGCACCGCAGCTGCAGTGCCCGTTACAGCAAATGCTTAACGTACCGGCGGAGCGTATTGAATGCCGCCGTTATTCCAGAGATTGTTCTGGCCACGTTTGATCTTCAGCGGGCTTTCCGATCCCACGTTGCGCTCGAAGATCTCAGAGTAGTTCCCGACCTTTTTAATGATGTTATAGGCCCACTTGTTATCCAGCTTCAGATCCTTGCCATAATCACCCTCTTTACCCAACAGGTGCGCCATATCCGGCGTTGAAGGATTCGCGGCTTTCTCATCGACGTTTTTCGAGCTGATACCCATTTCTTCGGCGTTCAACATGGCGAACAGCGTCCAGCGCACGATAGAGAACCAGTCTTCATCACCGCGGCGGACCACTGGGCCAAGAGGCTCTTTAGAAATGACTTCCGGAAGGACAATCCACTCGGCCGGATTGCTCAACTTAATACGCAGGGCATACAGCTGGGACTGGTCAGAAGCCAGCGTATCGCAACGACCTGACTCCAGCGCCTTAGCTGACTCATCTGAACGGTCGAAAGTGACCGGGGTATACTTCATGTCGTTCGCTTTGAAGTAATCCGCCACGTTAAGTTCGGTATCGGTACCGGCCTGAATACAGACGGTTGCACCGTCGAGCTCTTTGGCGCTTTTCAGCCCTGCTTTGTTGTGGGTGAGGAATCCGATCCCGTCATAATAGGTTACGCCAGTGAATGCCATTCCCATGCCCGCATCGCGAGAGGAGGTCCAGGTGGTATTACGGGAGAGCATATCTACTTCGCCTGACTGCAGTGCGGTGAAGCGTTCTTTTGCCGTCAGAGGCGTATATTTTACCTTGCTGTCATCACCGAAAACGGCGGCAGCAACGCCACGACAGACGTCAACGTCAATACCGGTAAATTTACCGTTTGCATCGGCATAGGAAAAACCTGGCAATCCGTCACTGATACCGCATTGGACAAATCCCTTCTTTTTAACGGCATCCAGTGTCGTACCCGCACGGGCTTGACCGGCAATTGCAAACAGCACTCCCGCAGCGGCCAGGCTGGCTATCATCATCTTTTTCATAGTGCATCCTGTGTGGCAAAAATTATCGTTATAAGGCGTGTTAAACGCTTTGAGCTGTCTATGGCGTTGGCCGACGTTTATTTAGCAAACCTAATGCCAGGTTTTTTACGCACGGACGAATAGCCGCTCAGAACGCATAATGCTGAGTGTAGACAGGCTTAAAAAAAATGAATGCCCTGCAATGGTGCGAATTTCCAATCTGCGCCACAAATTAGAGCAAAACTTTCCGGATTGTAGGATATAAACGAAAGATAGTTTTGGGCGTTAATATTGGCAGGGTATTTATCAGAAATAATATGTGAAAAGCGTCACGATGAAATACAGAAAAGGGAGAGGGTAAACAAATAAAATGTGACAGATAACGATCTGCTGCTAAAAAAAGGTCGCTGGTATTTAATTTAGCTTTAGTGCGTGCACCATTTAAAAGCAAAAGCGCGGATTTCGCCGCGCTTTCAAGAAGCATACTTACTTGGTCAAGGCGACGATACCTAGCGTCAAGCCTGCTACCGCGGCGGCTCCACCTGCGATAGCACCTGCCGTTTCCCAGTTATCCTGAGTCGTGCCTTTCATACAGGTATTGGTATGAACCAGACGGCCCTGATCGTCGTATACCGGTACACATGGGGAATCATGCGCGCAGCCAGCAAGGAGCGTCGCAAGAAGTGCAACGGGAATCAATCTTTTCATGATGTTACCTCAGTGAGTTCTCACATTCGTCGTTAAGCCAAAAGGACCATCAACGAATTGTTCGTTATTTTACCACTGAGATACCTCTCTGCTGTACGAGGAATAATCTCAAAGTATGTTGATTGTAAAAATGATGGAGAAAAACCGATTAGTTAGTGAATTAATGGAGAAATTATGGATCTGGCTTTTCATATTAGCAGGCTAATGGATAGCTGGCGTGGAAATCAAAAAGGCGCCCCGGGCGCCTTTTTGAAATGCATTACTCTTTATGGCTGGTAAACCTTCTGCGGACCACCACAAAGAAGACGGGCACGAAGAAGATAGCCAGCAGGGTGGCTGAGAGCATGCCCCCCATTACGCCAGTCCCGACTGCGTTTTGCGCACCGCTACCCGCACCGCTGCTGATGACCAGCGGCAATACCCCAAGAATGAACGCCAGAGACGTCATCAGAATAGGACGCAGACGCATCCGCGAGGCTTCAAGCGTTGCCTCGATGATTCCTTTGCCTTCTTTCTCCATAAGGTCCTTTGCAAACTCAACGATCAAAATGGCGTTCTTGGCGGATAAGCCAATGGTTGTCAGCAGGCCGACCTGGAAGTAGACGTCATTATTTAATCCGCGCAGCGACGCGGCAAGCAATGCGCCAATCACGCCCAGCGGCACGACCAACATAACGGAGAACGGAATAGACCAGCTTTCATAAAGGGCCGCCAGGCACAGGAACACGACAATCAGTGAAATCGCGTAAAGCGCGGGAGCCTGGTTACCAGAAAGCCGTTCCTGATAAGACATTCCCGTCCAGTCAAAGCCGATGCCAGAAGGCAGCTTAGAGGCCAGGCTTTCCATCATCGCCATGGCTTCACCGGTGCTCTTACCCGGTGCGGATTCGCCGAGAATTTCCATTGAAGGCATACCGTTGTAACGCTCGAGACGCGGTGAACCATATACCCAGTGCGCGCTGCTGAAGGCAGAGAAAGGCACCATTTCACCATTAGCGCTACGCACGTACAGCGTATTGATATCGCCAGGCAGCATACGGAACGGGGCATCGGCCTGGACGTAAACTTTTTTCACGCGTCCATGATCGATAAAGTCGTTCACATACGTTCCGCCCAGCGCGGTCGAAACGGTCTGGTTGATATCGGAAAGGCTGACGCCCAATGCCTGTGCTTTCTCCTGATCGATATTAAGCTTGAACTGCGGCGTATCTTCGAGGCCGTTAGGACGCACGCGCACCAGCAGATCGGGATATTCTTTCACCATCCCGAGCAGCTGATTGCGCGCCTGCGTCAGCTGCGTATGCCCAAGGTTTGCCTGATCGATCAGTTCAAAGTCGAAGCCCGTTGCGGTGCCCAGCTCAATGATTGCCGGCAGGTTAAACGGAAACACGAGGCCATCTTTTATCTGGCTGAAGGCTTTCGTCGCGCGGCCAACAATCGCTTCTACGCCGTTCTCTTCACCCGGGCGTTCTTCCCACGGCTTAAGGCTCACAAAAGCGATACCGGCGTTTTGCCCCTGACCGCTAAAGCTAAAGCCGTTAACGGTGAAGACAGATTCAACGTTGGCCTTTTCTTTGGTGAGATAATAATCCTGCACCTGATCGAGCACCTGTTGGGTACGCATCTGCGTTGCACCCGCGGGCAGCTGTACCATCGTCATAAAGACGCCCTGATCCTCTTCGGGCAGGAAAGAGGTTGGTAAGCGCAGGAAGAGCACCGCCATGCCGCCGACGATGATGACGTAAACCAGCAGATAGCGCCCGGTCTTACGTAAGATCCCGCTTACGCTGTTGCTGTAATGTTCTACGCTTCGGTCGAAAAGCGCATTAAACCAGCCAAAGAACCCCCCTTTTTTCTCATGGTGCTCGCTGGAAACGGGCTTGAGCAGCGTGGCGCACAGGGCAGGCGTCAAAATCAGCGCAACCAGCACGGAGAGCGCCATAGCCGAAACGATAGTCAGAGAGAACTGGCGGTATATTGCCCCGGTTGAACCGCCAAAAAAGGCCATTGGGATGAATACCGCCGAGAGCACCATGGCAATCCCGACCAGCGCCCCCTGGATCTGCTCCATCGATTTTTGCGTTGCCTCTTTAGGCGGCAGCTTGTCCTCGACCATCACGCGTTCGACGTTCTCAACGACGACAATGGCGTCATCCACCAGCAGGCCTATCGCCAGCACCATGCCGAACATTGTCAGCGTGTTAATCGAGAAGCCGAACGCCGCCAGCACGGCGAAGGTGCCGAGCAGTACGACAGGCACGGCAATCGTTGGAATAAGGGTTGCGCGCAAATTTTGCAGGAACAGGTACATCACCAGGAAGACGAGAACGATCGCCTCAAACAGCGTCTTCACCACTTCGTGAATAGAAATTTTCACGAATGGCGTGGTGTCGTAAGGGTAGACAACCTTCAGCCCCTGCGGGAAGAATGGCTGCAGCTGGGCAAGTTTACTCTTGATAGCGGCGGCAGTATCAAGCGCATTCGCCCCGGTTGCCAGCTTAATCCCAAGACCCGTTGCCGCCTGGCCGTTGATCTTGGTGACCATGTTGTAGTTCTCGCCGCCCAGCTCAATGCGTGCCACATCCTTCAGGTGAACCATCGAGCCGTCCTGGTTCACTTTCAGCGTCACGCGGCCAAACTCCTCCGGTGATTTCAGGCGAGTCTGAGCAATGATTGAGGCGTTTAGCTGCTGCCCTGGAACAGACGGCGTACCGCCCAGCTGACCCGCAGCGATCTGGTTATTCTGGGTTTTCAACTGGTTGATAACATCCAGCGGCGTGAGCTGGTATTTATTCATCGCGTTGTTGTCGAGCCAGATGCGCATGGCATACTGCGCGCCAAACAGCTGTACGTCGCCGACGCCAGAGGTCCGGCTAATGGCATCTTTAACGTTCGAGGCAACATAGTCGGAGATATCATCCTGGGTTAGGCTTTTATTGTCCGATACAAACCCCGCTACCAGCAGGAAGCTGCTGCTGGATTTCTCAACGCCGATACCCTGCTGCTGCACTTCCTGCGGCAGAAGCGGCATCGCCAGCTGAAGTTTGTTTTGCACCTGTACCTGAGCGATATCAGGGTCGGTACCGGACTGGAACGTCAGGGTGATGGTAACGTTACCTGCGGAGTCGCTGGTGGATGACATATACATCAGGTTATCGATACCGTTCATATTCTGTTCGATAACCTGCGTCACCGTATCCTGTACCGTCTGGGCGTCCGCGCCAGGGTACGTTGCCGTTACGGCAACGGCCGGTGGCGCGATGGTCGGATACTGCGCAACCGGCAGCTTTAAGATGGCCAGCCCGCCCGCAATCATCAAAATGATGGCGAGGACCCAGGCGAAAACGGGCCTCTGAATAAAGAAATTAGCCATGCTGTCGTCCCTTAACTGGCAGGTTGAGTAGCGGTATCAGGCGTTGCGACCACGGTCACGCCAGGGCGAACTTTTTGCAGACCGCTGACAATCACGCGATCGCCGTTCTTCAGCCCTTCGGTAATCAGCCAGCGATCGCCAATGGCCTGCGGTGCTTCCACGGTGCGCAACTCAACCTGATTTTTATCGTTTACAACCAGCACGGTTGCCTCTCCGCGCGGCGTACGGGTAACGCCCTGCTGAGGAACCAGAATGGCATTGGGCTGCGTACCTTCATCAATGCGGGCACGCACGAACATTCCCGGCAGAAGCAAATGCTGAGGATTGGGGAAAATGGCGCGCAGCGTAATGGAGCCGGTGCTTTCATCCACGGTGACATCAGAGAACTGCAGCGTGCCTTTTAAAGGGTACGGTTGACCGTTTTCCATGAGCAGCTCAACGGTGCTGGCGGCATTTCCCTTTTGCAGGCTCGTCTGCTTCAGGCGCATAAAATCATTGCTCGACTGCGTCACATCGACATATATCGGATCAAGCTGTTGAACGGTCGCCAGCGCGGTAGACTGACCGTTAGTGACCAGCGCCCCTTCGGTAACGCTGGATTTGCCGATACGTCCGTCAATAGGTGAAGTCACTTTGGTATAGGCGAGATTGATACGTGCGCTTTCAACGCCAGCCTGCGCGGCGACAACGCCGGCATCTGCTTGCTGCGCGGTGGCGACCGCCTGATCGTACTCCTGTTTACTGACGTACTGTGTCCCCACCAGCGGCAGATAGCGCTTCACGGTCAGGTGCGCAATATTGGCCGCAGCCTGGGCCTTCGCCAGCTCGCCCTTCGCATTGTCATACGCCGCCTGATACGTCGCGGGATCAATCTGATACAAAGATGCTCCGGCTTTGACGTCGCTGCCTTCTTCAAAGTTACGACGCAGGATGATGCCGCTCACCTGTGGGCGAACCTCTGCAACGCGAAAGGCGTCCGTTCTGCCCGGCAGCTCGGTGGTGACGGCCAATGGTCCACTTTTAATCACATGCACGCTGACCTGCGGAGCGGGGGCATGCTGCTGCGTGTTCCCCTGATCATCGCAACCTCCGAGAAGGGCTGCACAGACAAATAAACTGGTTAAGGGTAACAGCCTGAAGTGTTTCGTCATTTTTTTTCCTTTAAATACCCATGAACCGATATTCGCCGAGCATCGGGGAGGGGCTGGAAGACAAAATAAAAATGTAGCTGCGTATAATAAGCAGGGGCTTTGATATTTTTTGATTTATAAGTGCGAAGAGAGGAGGCTAGAGACAAAATCAGAATCACACCCGGTGTAATCCCCACGGTTATTATGTCAGTCTGTTACCGTAATCAGCATTTAAGCATTCTCCTGGTGAATTAATGTGGTTATTTATATTTGTCCGGATTATGTATTCAGGTAATTGACTTTTTATGTGCAAATATAAAGCGGTTAATGAGAGATACTTTTTATCTCTACACGGCGCGTATTCATAAAGGATTATTTCGATAAGTCATGAGCAACGGTTATGGCACGCAAAAAGAAAGATGAAGCACAGAAGACCCGCCAGCAGCTGATAGAGGCTGCTATCGAACAGTTTGCTATGCGCGGCGTGGCTAATACCACGTTGACCGATATTGCCGATGCCGCCAACGTAACCCGCGGTGCCGTGTACTGGCATTTTTCCAGCAAATCGGAAATTTTTAACGCTATCTGGGAGCAGCAGTTACCGCTGCGTGACATTATTCGAGACCGGTTAGCGTTATCGGAAAATGATAATCCTCTGCTGTTGCTTCGTGAGCAATTTATCGCTGCCTTGCAGTACATTGCGCGAGAACCCCGCCAGTATTCCCTCTTACAAATTCTTTATCATAAGTGTGAATTTCATAGCGATATGATATCAGAGTATGAAATACGAAATCGTATTGGGCTAAACGGCGATCGTTTTCGCACCGTGCTGGAGCGGTGCATATCAAAACGCGTGATCTCGCCGAACGTCAATGTTGAACTCACGCTGATTGCCTTCCACGGTTTTTTTAGTGGAATAATTAAAAACTGGTTAATGAATAGCGACAGTTTCAACCTATATCAGGAAGCGCCCGCGCTGGTGGATTACATTCTGGCGACGCTGCAGACTTCGCGAGTGCCGCCAGAGGCTTGCGAGGCGGCATTATGAGCGCATTTTAGAGGGGAACGCCTCCCCATCACGACAGAGCGCCTCGACGGTCTCGGCGGAGACCGGTTTTCCTAATAAATATCCCTGAAGCGTATTGCAGCCAAGCTCCGTCAGAAACGCCTGCTGCTCCACGGTTTCTACCCCTTCCGCAACCACTTTCAGGTTCAGCGTTTTTGCCAGCGCGACGATGGCCGACACGATCGTCGCATCTTCATTTTTCCCGCTCAGCTCTTTCACAAAGGCACGATCGATTTTGAGCTCGCAGGCGGGCAATCGTTTTAGATAAAGCAGGCTCGAGTAGCCTGTCCCAAAGTCATCAATCGAGGCTTTTACGCCTGCCTGCGTCAGCTCGGTCAGTACCCGCACGCTTTCGTCAGGGTTGCTCATGGCCGTGGTTTCAGTGACCTCAAGGATCAGCGTTTCAGGCGGAATGGCGTGGCGGGCAAGGCACTCAAGCACGGTCTTTACCAGTGATGGCTGCTCAAACTGCAGCGTAGAAAGGTTCACCGCCATCGACCAGCCCGCATGCCCCTGAAGATGCCACTCGCGCAGCTGGCGGCAGGCTTCATCGATGACCCAGTTGCCGATGGGAATGATAAGGCCGGTTTTTTCCGCCAGAGGGAGAAACTGGTCCGGGGTCAGCAGGCCTTGCTTAGGATGTTGCCAGCGCAGCAGCGCCTCAAATCCAAGGATCGGCCCGGTCGGCGCGTGGAATTTCGGCTGGTAGAGTAAGCGTAGTTCGTTACGATCTACCGCCATCCACAGATCGTTCATGAGCTGCAGGCTCGTCTGCGCCAGGGTGTTCATCGACGGCTGGAAAAAGTGATACCCGTTGCGGCCCATATGTTTGGTGTGGTACATGGCCGCATCCGCGTTAAACATCAGCTCGCGTTCATTCTTTCCGTCGTGCGGGTAGAGGGCTATGCCTATGCTGAGGGTGACCATCAGCTCATAGGGCTCAACGTTGAACGGGCTATCGATGGCGCGCACCAGCGCGCTGGCCAGCGAAGCGGCATCGTCCGGCGAGCCTGTCTCGGCCAGCAGGACAAACTCGTCTCCGCCGATACGCGCCAGCGTGTACTGGCCTTTCAGCGGCAGCAGCAGCCGCTGGGTAACGGCAACCAGAAGCTTGTCGCCAACATCATGACCATAGGCGTCATTGATGGCCTTAAAGCCGTCGAGATCCATAAACATCAGTGCGAAACGGTTCCCCTCACGGTCGGCTTTGCTGATGGCCTGATCGAGCCTGTCTTCCAGAAGAATACGGTTAGGAAGGCGCGTTAGCGTATCGTGCAGGGCAAGCTGAGCCAGCTCTCGATTGGCTTCCGCCAGCGAAGAGGCCAGCAGCGACGTGCGGGCCTGAAGGCGGGCATCCAGCATTGAGACCAGCAGCGTAATGCCCAAAATGGAGAGCGCCATGACGCTCACCAGGACAGCGAGCCAGCTTCCGTTGATGCCGTGGTGGTGGACCATGGTCGATGAAGGGAACTGCGCGGCCTTCATGCCCGCGTAGTGCATGCCGGCGATGGCGATCCCCATCGTGATGGCGGCCCCCAGACGCATCAGGGCGACCTGCGCCGCCTCGTGGCGCAAGCGGAAGGTCAGCCATAGCGCGGTCAGCGAGGCGGCCAGGGCGATGGCGACCGAAATCGCCACCCACGTTTTATCCCAGATAATAGCCGGCGTGACTTCCAGCGCGGCCATTCCGGTGTAGTGCATGGCGGCAATGCCGGTTCCCATTACGAATGAACTCGGGATCAGCTGCCGCAACCGCAGGCGTTCACCGCTCACAATCCACAGGGCAAATATTGATGATGCAATGGCGATGATCATCGAGAAAATCGTCAGGCCTGTGCTGTAGCTCATGCTCATGGAGAGATCCATCGCCAGCATGCCGATGAAGTGCATCGCCCACACGCCAATCCCCATCGCAATGCCGCCACCCGCAAGCCAGACGCGCGCGGGGGTGCCCTGGCTTCCGGCCACGCGCGCAGCCATGTTTAGCGCAGTATAGGCAGCAAGGATCGCCACAACAAAAGAGATAACGACGAGTATTGGGTTGTATTGGCTTACCAGCATAGTCTGTTGAACTCGTTATGAGAGGCTAAGCAAGAGCGGTGGAGAAGGGCTGAGACATTATCATCGTCAGATAATGACTAAAAGGGATTTAAATCCCCGTTTTTAGTGGGTGATAGTGGAGTTTTAGGCGACGTTTAGCGTTCAGTCAAGATCGGAACAATTCACAAGTTTGAGGGGATTAACGGAGTTCATATTACGGCACTTATCGGTTTCGGTACTCATTAGCTCAATCCACTGCATCAGCAGCGCATCGAAAAGAAAAACGAAGAGCGCAAAAACGACCAGCCACCAGTATTTACGAAGCATTATGCCATTCCGGGTGAAAAGAGCCTTTGAGGTGCTGGGAATATACACCAATAACGGACGTTGAAAAGTGGGAAACGTGAAGGTTTACATTGTCTTGACAGACGGTGCGGAGGCGATAAAAAAGGCGCTTCCCCATGCCGAAGAGCGCCTTTTTAAACAAGCAGTTAGCTGATTAGTATCAGTTCATGCCGTATTTTTTCAATTTCTTACGCAGAGTACCACGGTTGATACCCATCATCAGCGCAGCGCGGGTTTGGTTACCGCGGGTGTATTGCATCACCATGTCCAACAGTGGCTGTTCAACTTCAGCCAGTACCAGCTCATACAGGTCATTAACATCCTGACCATTCAATTGAGCAAAATAGTTCTTCAGTGCCTGTTTAACCGAGTCACGCAGGGGCTTTTGAGTCACCTGATCCTGAGAGTTAACGGTGGAAACGGTCAGTACGTCAGAATTTACGCGTTGTTCGAACATAGTTCTGTCAGCTCTTTATTTCATTACGCAAGATTTTCGAAGTATGCCTCCAACGCCTCCAGCTGTTCGCTGGCATCCTCTATGGCGTTGAATGTGCGCCGAAACTGGTCATTTGGAGCGTGCTCCTGGAGATACCAGGAGACGTGTTTACGCGCAATTCGGTACCCTTTTGCCTGGCCGTAATGGTCATGCAATTCCCGAACGTGCGAACAAAGCAAGCGCTTGACCTCTGCCAGAGGCAGCGGGGCAAGCAGCTCCCCAGTGTCCAGATAATGCTGGATTTCCCGAAAGATCCAGGGTCTTCCCTGAGCGGCACGTCCTATCATCAGAGCGTCAGCTCCCGTATAGTCGAGCACAGCTCTGGCTTTAAGCGGGTCAGTAATGTCACCATTCGCGATAATCGGAATGGAAACTGTCTGCTTAACTGCCCGAATGCTGTCGTATTCAGCTTCACCGTTGAACAAACAGGCGCGAGTGCGTCCATGTATGGTCAGGGCCTGAATGCCACAGTCTTCGGCCAGTTGGGCAATCTCTACACAGTTACGGTGTTCCGGCGACCAACCCGTGCGAATCTTTAACGTAACAGGGACGTCCACTGCGCTGACAACCGCCGTCAGGATAGACTTCACCTGGTCGGGGTATTGCAGAAGGGCTGAACCTGCAAGCTTGCGATTCACTTTCTTGGCCGGGCACCCCATATTGATATCAATAATCTGGGCACCACTTTCCACGTTGATACGCGCGGCATCTGCCATCTCTTCCGGTACGCTTCCGGCAATTTGCACGGTGCGAATACCGGGTTCATCAATGTGCACCATCCGTAAACGGGATTTATCGCTTTCCCAAACCTGCGGGTTAGACGACATCATCTCGGAAACGGTTAGTCCTGCTCCCATCTCGTAGCACAGCGTCCTGAACGGCCGGTCGGTAATACCTGCCATAGGGGCTGCGATCAGGCGATTTCTGAGCTGGTGGTGTCCGATGCGCATGAGTTAAGAAATGACCATACTGTGACTGCAAGGCGGCGTATATTACGCATTTTTTGCACGAGATGAAAGGCCAAACTTTGAACAATCCACTGCGGTAGATCAAGGAATCGCCGCGTGGTTTTGCGAAGGGGATTTATTCACTATTTAAATCATTATGTTATGAGAGAATGGTGGTTTTATGTACGCTTACAATTTCCCGTAACTTCTCATCATTTCTGAAAAAATGAATCCCTTAGCCGGGATATTCTGCTGTTTTTAGCAGCAGAATATCCCGCTTCTTTGCGATCTGAGTCGCATTTTAGAACATGATATCAGCCTAAAAACGGGACGTTATTCAACAACCAGGCGACCGTGCAGTGACTGTACCGGGCGGTTATTATCGTGATGCATGGTATGGGTGAATTTCGCCAGCTGTTCAGCGGAGAGGGTTAGCGGCTTCTTGAGGACGACCCAGGTGACGCCTTCAGAGCACGGCGGAGTGGTCAGAGATCCGCTAAAGCGCCAGTAGGTTTTATTTTTGGGCAGCAGCTTATTCACATCCAGATTTTCTGTGATGGAGACGTTCTGCTCGGCCTGCTCGGGCATCACGCCCCACAGCTTTTCAAGCTCGGCATTTGCGGCGCCCTTATCGAACATGACCGCAACCACCACCAGCTCGCCCTTGTCGTTTTTGTGTACCAGATGCATCTCCATCGCGTACTTTTTGCCATGCACGGTATTTTCGCTCGGCGCGTGGAAATGGAGCTGCTGCAGCGTCCAGCTTTGCTTATCGAGGGTAATGCTGTCGCGGGTGTCGGCTTTTTCACTCGCCTGAATGGTATGGCCGTTGTTCGTTAGCGTGACGGGACCGTCGCTGTAGTGCGTTTGCAGCGGGGAGAAGTGGGCTTTCACCGTGGAATCAATGTCGATAGGGGATTGGTTCATTCCGGTTTGACACGTTTTGTAAGCGTCATCCAGTTCACCCCAATGTTCCGGTGCGCCTTCGCCCTGATAGCTCCAGTGGGAAGCGTAGGCCGATGTTGAGAGGATGCTTAGCGCCAGCAGCGCTACCTTGCCAGTAAAGTGTTTCATTATATTCTTCCTATGAATTTTTTTATTCAAATCAATAATTATCATTATGATTTGTGTGGTTATTTTAGCGGAGAAAGGAAGAAGCCGGGAGGAATATCAGAAGGAGAAAGGCGTGGTCAGAGGACCACGCCAAATGCTTATTTTTTACGACCGGTAATACGGCACCACTCTTCTTTCTCTACCACCGGGTCGAGGGTAAAAAGATCGGCATAGGCATCGCACACGCCGTCGGCCTGGCTCGCGAGGATGCCGGAAAGGCCCAGCAGGCCGCCCTCAACGGGCAGCACGCTGATTAACGGTGCCAGTTCGCGCAGTGGGCCTGCCAGAATGTTCGCGACGACGACGTCGGCTTTCATGGCTTCTGGCTGTGCATCCGGCAGATACAGCTCAAGGCGATCGGAGACGCCGTTGCGCTCGGCGTTATCGCGGCTGGCCTGAATGGCCTGCGGATCGATGTCGATCCCGATGGCTTTTGCGGCACCTAGCTTCAGCGCGGCGATCGCCAGGATCCCCGAGCCGCAGCCGAAGTCGATCACGGTTTTCCCTTCGAGATCCAGACCGTCCAGCCACTGCAGACAGAGCGACGTCGTGGGATGCGTGCCGGTGCCGAACGCCAGGCCCGGATCGAGCATCACATTCACCGCATTTTCATCAGGCACGTCGCGCCAGCTAGGGCAGATCCAGAGGCGTTTGCCGAACTGCATCGGGTGGAAGTTATCCATCCACTCGCGCTCCCAGTCCTTATCCTCAAGCTGCTCAATTTTATGGGCAAAGCCTGCGCCCAGCAGGGGATGGTTTTCCAGAATGGCAACCACCTCTTTCATATCGGTTTCGGCATCAAACAGGCCGATCACGTCGGTATCGCCCCACAGGCGCGTTTCGCCCGGCAGCGGCTCGAAGACCGGCGTATCATGCGTGTCCTGGAAGGTGATAGAGACCGAGCCGGCCTCCATCAGCGCATCGCTCAGCTCTTCGGCGTTGGCGCCGGTTGTATTCAGTTTTAGTTGGATCCACGGCATGGCAAAACTCTTTATTTATCAGTAGAAATCATAGCGGGCTGCGGAACAGGGTGACCAAAACGGTTCCCGACCACAAACGCCAGTAAACTTAACAGTAGCGAAGGCACAATCGGATGGAAGCCCAGGTACTGAATCTTAAACGTTGCCAGCACGGCATACAGCACGCCGCCGACAATCATTCCGCTCAGCGCACCGGCAGCGTTGGCTCGCTCCCAGTAAAGCCCCAGCACCAGCGGCCACAGGAAGACCGCCTCAAGCCCACCGAACGCGAGCAGGTTGAGCCAGATGATCATCTCCGGCGGACGCCAGGCGGCCAGCAGCAGCAACGCCCCTAACAGCAGCGTAATCACGGCTGACATCCGCTTCAGGCGTCGCTCGTTTTCGACCTGCTCCGGGCGCAGGTTCAGATAGAGGTCTTTAATGATCGTAGCGGAACTCTGCAGTAGCTGGGCGTTAATGGTCGACATTATGGCGGCCATTGGCGCGGCAAGGAATATCCCCGCGGCAAAAGGCGGAAGCACTTTGACCATCAGTGTCGGGATCACCAAATCGGGAACCGTAAGGTCGGGGATCACCGCGCGTCCTAACGCACCCGCCAGATGCATACCGAACATCAGGATTGCAACAACGACCGTCCCGATAATAATGCCCCGGTGAACGGCTTTGCTGTCTTTATAGGAGATACAACGCACGGCGGTATGCGGCAGGCCAATCACCCCAAAGCACACCAGCACCCAGAACGACGTCATAAACGTTGGCGAAAGGATATCATCCGCACCCTGTGGGGAAATCAGTTTCGGGTCAATCGCTTCAAGGGTTTCAACGGCATGGCTCAGGCCACCTGCGGCGTGAACAATTCCCACCAGCAGAACGATTGTGCCGACGAGCATCACCATCCCCTGCAGCGTATCGTTCAGCACGCTGGCGCGGAATCCGCCAAAGGCGGTATACAGCGCAATGCTCACCCCAAAGATGATAAGGCCCGTCTCGTAGGGGATCCCTGCAGCGGTTTCCAGCAATCGTGCCCCGCCGATAAACTGTACCGTCATTGCACCAATAAACGCGACCAGCAGGCTTAAGCTTGCCAGCCACACCAGCAGACGGCTCTGGTAGCGCGCAAACAGCATATCGTTGAGCGTCACGGCGTTATAACGGCGTGCCAGAATGGCAAACTTTTTACCCAGTATACCCAGCGAGAGCCAGACGGCAGGCAGCTGAATCATTGCTAGCAGCACCCAACCTAACCCGTATTTATAGGCTGCACCGGGACCACCGATAAACGAGCTGGCGCTGATATAGGTGGCAGTAAGCGTCATGGCTAACACGACTCCGCCCATCGAGCGACTGCCGAGGAAATACTCATTGAGGAAGGTGCCGGTAGTTCGCTTACGCATTGCATAAACGGACAAAACAAATACGACCACCAGGTACGCGACCAGCGGCAGAATGACTTCAAGCTGCATCATCATCCTCCAGCGGGATATCCCGGTAGATAAATTTCACCATTGCCCAGCACAGCAGGATAAAGACCAGCGGCACCAGCAGGCAGGCCATTTCGAACCAGTGCGGCAGGCCGGTTATGCCGATAGCGGAATCAGGTAAGTAAGCGGTTGCTAACCATGCGGCAAGATAGAGAAGGGTCAGCCACAGCGCCCAGCGCGCTTCTTTATGGGCCTGAACAAAACGCTTGTCCATTTTTTGTCCCTTATGGATAAAGAAAGCGAGGATTGTACATGATGGGGCATGGCTCCCCCCAGAAATAAAAAAGGCCGGATTAACCGGCCTTTTAGCGTTGCTGCAAAATTACTTCTCTTGCAGACCGAGTTTTTTCTCCAGATAGTGGATGTTGGTTCCACCATTCTGGAAGTGCTCGTCGCTCATGATGCGCATCTGCAGATCAACGTTGGTTTTAATACCGTCGATGATCAGCTCCTGCAGGGCGTTCTTCATGCGGGCAATCGCCACGTCACGGTTTTCGCCGTAGCAGATAAGCTTACCGATCATGGAGTCATAGTACGGCGGTACGGTGTAGCCGGCGTAGATATGAGACTCCCAGCGTACGCCAAAGCCGCCCGGCGCGTGGAAACGCGTGATTTTACCCGGGCTTGGCAGGAAGGTGTTCGGGTCTTCGGCGTTAATACGGCACTCGACCGCATGGCCTTTCACCACAACTTCTTCCTGCTTGATGGACAGAGGCTGACCGGCTGCAATACGCAGCTGTTCTTTGATCAGGTCAACGCCGGTGATCATTTCGGTAACCGGGTGTTCAACCTGAATACGGGTGTTCATCTCGATGAAGTAGAACTCGCCGTTTTCGAACAGGAACTCGAACGTACCCGCGCCGCGATAGCCGATATCCACACACGCCTTGGCACAGCGCTCGCCGATGTAGCGACGCAGTTCCGGGGTAATGCCCGGTGCTGGCGCTTCTTCGACCACTTTCTGGTGACGACGCTGCATGGAGCAGTCGCGCTCTGCCAGATAGATCGCATTACCCTGACCGTCAGCCAGCACCTGAATTTCGATGTGGCGTGGGTTTTCCAGGTATTTTTCCATGTACACCATGTCATTGCTGAAAGCGGCTTTCGCTTCTGCTTTGGTCATGGAGATGGACTGCGCCAGTTCAGCATCGCTGCGTACAACGCGCATACCGCGACCGCCGCCGCCGCCGGACGCCTTGATGATAACCGGGTAGCCAATGCGTTTAGCATGGGCACGGTTGGCATCCATATCGTCGGTCAGCGGGCCGTCAGAGCCAGGCACGGTAGGAACACCGGCTTTCTTCATCGCGGTGATGGCCGACACTTTGTCGCCCATCAGGCGAATGGTATCGGCTTTCGGGCCGATGAAGATAAAGCCAGAGCGCTCAACCTGCTCGGCGAAGTTGGCGTTCTCAGAGAGGAAGCCATAACCCGGGTGAATAGCCACCGCGCCGGTGATTTCAGCGGCGCTGATGATCGCCGGGATGTTCAGATAGCTTTTTACGGACGGAGCCGGGCCAATACAGACCGTCTCATCCGCCAGCAATACGTGTTTTAAATCGCGATCCGCGCTTGAGTGCACGGCCACGGTCTTGATGCCCAGTTCTTTACAGGCACGAAGAATACGCAGTGCAATCTCGCCGCGGTTGGCGATAACAATTTTATCCAGCATGTGCGCCTCGTTACTCGATGACGACCAGCGGCTCGTCAAATTCTACCGGCTGACCACTTTCGACCAGAATCGCTTTCACAGTACCTGACTTATCAGCTTCGATCTGGTTCATCATTTTCATGGCTTCAACGATGCACAGGGTATCGCCTACGTTGACTTTCTGACCGATTTCGATGAACGCTTTCGCGTCCGGGCTCGGGGTGCGGTAGAAAGTACCAACCATTGGGGAACGTACGATGTGGCCACTGATTTCTGCAGCTGCTGCAGGTGCGGCTTCTGCTGCTGGCGCAACGGCTGCGGAGAGCGCAGGCTGCTGCACTGGCGCAGCATAGGCTTGCTGCATGACCGGGAAGCTAGCGGCTGGGGCTGCACGGCTGATGCGTACAGACTCTTCGCCTTCAGAAATTTCCAGTTCGGAGATGCCTGATTCTTCAACCAGCTCGATCAGTTTTTTAATCTTACGAATATCCATGAGTGGGTTCCGTACTCTTGTTTAGTGTGATTGTGACAGGCGTTTTACCGCTGTCTGTAAAGCGTATGAATAACCGTCAGCGCCCAGACCACAGATAACGCCAGCAGCGATGTCTGACAGATAAGAGTGGTGGCGGAACGGCTCTCGGGCGTGCACGTTGCTCAGGTGGATCTCGATAAACGGGATGCTCACCGCGAGCAGTGCATCGCGAATAGCAACACTGGTGTGCGTAAACGCGGCCGGATTGATCAGGATATAGTCCACAGTGTCTTTAGCCTGATGAATACGGTCGATGATTGCGTACTCCGCGTTAGACTGAAAATGATCCAAATCCACATTCAGCGACGCTGCTTCCGTGCTCAGACGGTTAACAATTTCGCCTAATGTTAGCGTGCCATACTTCTCCGGCTCACGGGTGCCGAGCATGTTTAAATTCGGCCCGTTTAAAACTAAGATTTGAAACTTGTCAGCCATTATGTCGCTATCTCCTGCGATTTTCCGGTAAAAGACAAAATATACCTTCAATGCACGATTGTCACCCTTTCAGAGGCTGAAAACCGCTGTCCGGAAAACCGAAGTCGCACATTATAACGATTTCGTAGCATTTGGCAGCTAAATACTGGTCTTATCAGGGAAGATTATCAACCGCTATCCGTAAAAGATTCGCGGTTGTCAGGTAATCTGCGGGAAAACGCACACTTTCAGGAACTATCTAAACCATTGGCGAAACTTCTTGTAACGCCAGGCTAAAAGGGCCAAAGCCGCCAGCGCGTAGAGGATAGGCTGTGGGGATAATATCTTCACCGACCAAAGATAATGGACCGGCGCGAGGATCGCGACAAGATAGACGAAGTTGTGCAAAAGCTGCCAGCGTCTGCCCAGTTTACGCTGCGCATACTGCGTCGACGTCAGCGCGAGCGCAAGCAAAACCAGCCAGCTGATGATCCCCAGCGTCAGGTAAGGGCGCGACACCAGCTCGCGGCCAAGCAATGCCAGATTGTTAATGCCCAGCTCAAGCAGCGCGTAGCTGGTCAAATGCAGCGTCGCCCAGGCAAAGCACCATAGCCCTAAAAGACGGCGGGTGCGTATCAATAAAGGCTGTTTAGCGTAGCGCGCCAGCGGAGTCACCAGCAAGGTAGCGAGTAAAAATTTCAGAGCCATCCTACCGGTAAAATGCTGGATATCCTTTGCCGGATCGGCGCTGAAATAGCCCTGGCTGGCGGCCCAAAAGAGCCAGATAAAAGGAAGCAATCCGGCCAGGTGCAGCAGCACCTTAAGCCAGATTATCTGCTTTGCGGTTAAGCGCACCTAGAAGTTCTCCCGTAAATTAAGCCCACGATACAAAGACGCCACTTCGTCCGCGTAGCCGTTGAACAGCAGAGTCGGCTGACGCTTAACGTCCAGCGCGCCGCCGGAGCCAATAAACCGCTCGGTGGCCTGCGACCAGCGGGGGTGATCCACATGCGGGTTCACGTTGGCGAAGAAACCGTACTCGTCAGGCGCCGCCAGATTCCAGGTGGTTGGCGGACGTTCGCGGGTGAGCTTAATGCTGACGATCGATTTTATTCCCTTAAAGCCGTATTTCCACGGTACGGTCAGGCGGATAGGCGCGCCGTTTTGCGGCGGCAGCGCCTTGCCGTAGACGCCCACGGTCAGCAGCGTGAGGGGATGCATGGCTTCATCAAGCCGCAGCCCCTCGACGTAAGGATATTCCAGCCCGCCGCCGATAAAGCGATCCTTCTGCCCCGGCATTTCGTCCGGCGCGTATCGCGTCTGAAAGGAGACATATTTCGCGTTGCTGGTGGGTTCCACCATCGCCAGCAGCTTGTGCAACGGGAAACCGACCCATGGCACTACCATTGACCAGGCTTCCACGCAGCGCATGCGGTAAATTCGCTCTTCTAGCGTAAAGCGGGTCGTGAGGTCGTGGTGATCAAGGGTGAGCGGCTTCGCCACTTCGCCGTCGATTTTCAGCGTCCACGGATCGGTTTTCATACCGCCCGCGTTGGCGGCTGGGTCGGCCTTATCGAGGCCAAATTCGTAGAAGTTATTATAACCGGTGACTTTATCTTCGGGCGTCAGCGTCAGCTTGTTTTGCCACTGGGCGGGTTTGGTGAAGGTAAGCGGCGCGCCGGAAGGGGCTTTCGGGCGATCGTTGCCTTTAAACCAGTCGAGCAGATCGGCATGGGCTGCGGGAGTGAGCGTCAGGGCGGTGGCGCTGATGCCTAACATTTTCAGGATTTGGCGACGTTGCAGCATAAAGACAGATTCGGACGTTACGTCGGCTTCCGTCAGCTTTCGGGTTTTCATGGCATCCTCCGTCATGCGTTTTTCTAAGCATGACGGAGGAGAGGGATTAGCGCGAATATGTCACGAAAATTTGAAGATTAGGCAATCTTCACCAGCGCGCGACCGTGGAACTGGTTGTCCATGATTTTCGCTGCATATTCAGGCGCTTGTTCAAGGGCGATTTCCGTGGCGCTCTGCGTAAAGAATGCGTCAGGCAGGTCTTGCACCAGGCGTTCCCAGGCCTGCGCGCGGCGCGCGGCGGGGGTCATTACCGAATCAACGCCCTGCAGGCGCACGTTGCGAAGAATAAACGGCATTACGGTGGTGGGCAGCGCAAAACCGCCCGCCAGGCCGCAGGCCGCCACGCAGCCGCCGTAATTCATCTGCGCTAGCACCTTGGCCAGCACTTTGTCACCCACGGTATCCACCGCGCCGGCCCAAACCTGTTTCTCCAGCGGGCGCGTTTCGGCAAATTCGTCGCGCCCCAGAATACGGCTGGCGCCCAGCTGGCGCAGGTAGTCGTGCGTGCTTTCACGGCCGGTGACGGCAGCAACCTGATAGCCGAGTTTATGCAGCAGCGTGACCGCCGTGCTGCCCACGCCGCCGCTGGCGCCGGTCACCACAATCTCGCCATCCTGAGGACGAACGCCGGCATCTTCCAGCGCCATCACGCACAGCATGGCGGTAAACCCTGCGGTACCGACAATCATCGCTTTCCGGCCGTCCAGGCCTTTCGGCATCGGCACCAGCCAGTCGCCTTTTACGCGCGCCTGCGCGGCCAGTCCGCCCCAGTGGTTTTCCCCAACGCCCCAGCCGGTAAGCAGCACTTCCTGCCCGACGTGGAAGCGCGGATCTTCACTCGCGTGAACGCGGCCTGCAAAGTCGATGCCCGGCACCATTGGGAAATTTCGGATGATTTTACCTTTGCCCGTGATGGCCAGCGCATCCTTATAGTTTAGGCTGGACCAGTCAATATCGACGGTGACGTCGCCTTCCGGCAGGCGGCTTTCCTCAACGGTTTGCACCGAGGCCAGCGTTTTGCCTTCCTGCTGTTCTAAGATCAATGCCTGCATACGGGGTCCTCACTAGGTTTGACGATTGGAAAATAATCCCTGAAGACTATACTCGCTAAGTGAAACGCTATGCCGATTTAACGCAATAAATTGCCAGATACGCCAGGTTTGGTAGTATGTCGCATCTTAAATGCAAGTTAGTGCTTACTTGCATTCCCATCAACCCACGGAGTAATCTCAAGGATGCGATTAACGACGAAGTTTTCAGCTTTTACCACCTTGCTGACGGGGCTTACAATATTTGTCACGCTGATGGGATGTTCTCTCAGTTTTTACATTGCGATTCAGGACAAGCTGATGAATCGCGTCCAGTCGGTGGCGTCCGTCATTGATTCACGTTTGATTACGACGTCGTTTCCGGCGCTCTCCCGCGAGCTGGACGAGATGATGGTCCCGGTTGATATTGTCCAGATCGATATCATGCAGGGTAACAAGACGGTTTTCAGCCACGCCCGGCAAACAAGCTACCGCCCCGCGGGGACAATCAATCAGTATCGCGACGTGACGGTTCCGTCACTTAAACATCCCGGCATGTCCATCCACATGGTCTATCTCGACCCGATGGCGAGCTACTTCCGCTCATTGATGACCACCGCGCCGCTGACGGTCGCCGTTGCGTTTATCGTGCTGCTGATTTTCCTTGCGGTCCGCTGGCAGCGACGCCAGCTATCCGGGCAGGAGCTGCTGGAAATGCGCTCCATCCGTATTCTAAACGGTGAGCGCGGCCCGCAGGTACGCGGTTCGGTGTATGAATGGCCGTCCCGCACCAGCAGCGCGCTGGACGTGCTGCTGTCCGACATTCAGTTTGCCAGCGAGCAGCGCAGCCGCATGGATACCCTGATTCGCTCCTATGCCGCGCAGGACAATAAAACGGGCCTGAATAACCGCCTCTTCTTTGATAACCAGCTGGCGACGCTGCTGGAAGATCCTGAAAAAGTCGGCACGCACGGCGTGGTGATGATCGTTCGCCTGCCTGACTTTGACCTGCTGCGCGACACGTGGGGGCAGCGGGCGACGGAAGAAACCTTTTTTACGCTGATCAACCTGCTGTCCACTTTTATTATGCGCTATCCCGGCTCGCTGCTGGCGCGCTATCGCCGCAGCGATTTTGCCGTGCTGTTGCCGCATCGGACCCTGAAGGAGTCCGAGAGCATTGCCAGCCAGCTGCTGAAGGCGGTTGATGGTCTACCCCAGAGCAAAATGCTCGACCGGGACGACATGGTCCATATCGGCATTTGCGCCTGGCGCGGAGGGCAGAGTACCGAACAGGTGATGGAGCATGCGGAGGCCGCCACCCGCAATGCCGTGTTACAGGGCGCGAACGGCTGGGCAATCTATGATGACTCTCTGCCGGAAAAAGGGCGCGGCAACGTGCGATGGCGTACTTTGATTGAGCAAATGCTCAATCGCGGTGGACCCCGTATTTATCAAAAACCAGCGGTAACAATAAAGGGCAACGTGCACCATCGGGAGCTGATGTGCCGTATTTTTGACGGTACGGAAGAGGTTATTTCCGCCGAGTATCTGCCAATGGTGCTGCAATTTGGTCTTTCCGAAGAGTATGACCGCCAGCAAATTACCCGCATTATTCCGTTTTTATCATTCTGGCCTGAAGAAACCCTCGCATTACAGGTGACCGTTGAGTCATTGATTCGCCCGCGTTTTCAGCGCTGGCTGCGCGATATATTAATGCAATGCGAAAAATCGCAACGCAAACGCATTATTTTTGAACTTGCAGAGGCCGATGTAGGTCAACACATCAGCCGGTTACGTCCGGTGGTACGTTTGATCAATGCGCTCGGCGCGCGCGTAGCGGTCACGCAGGCGGGTTTGACGCTGGTGAGTACCGCGTGGATCCAGGAGCTGGATGTGGAATTATTGAAGCTTCACCCCGGGTTGGTAAGAAATATCGAGAAACGGACGGAAAACCAGCTGCTGGTTCAGAGCCTGGTCGAAGCCTGCAAGGGAACGCAAACGCAAGTATTCGCTACGGGCGTGCGCGCCAGGAGCGAATGGCAGACGTTGACAGCGCGTGGTGTTACCGGCGGTCAGGGGGATTTTTTTGCCGCCTCACAGCCACTTGACACCAATGTGAAAAAATATTTGCAAAGATACTCTGTTTGACCTGCCGTTTACTTTGTTTTCACGTAGAATATCGCGCCTGTAGCTTTGAGTACGTCGAGCAAAAAGCCAGTGAACGACCTTTAACGGGTTACAAATGAAAGTGAGGGACGCTACTGTTTACTCAGCCCTGAGGGATTCAGGAAATGAATTTGTAACAAAGGTAACGTACTGCACTAATTTTCACCGTAGCAGCTGATTTTTGCGCCTTGTCGCTGCTGTGTGTGGTTGGTAAAGTAAGCGGATTTTCTTATCCGCCCCAGCTTTCAGGATTATCCCTTAGTATGTTGAAAAAATTTCGTGGCATGTTTTCCAATGACCTGTCCATTGACCTGGGTACCGCGAATACCCTTATCTATGTAAAAGGACAAGGCATCGTATTGAATGAGCCTTCCGTTGTGGCCATTCGTCAGGATCGTGCTGGCTCGCCGAAAAGCGTTGCCGCAGTGGGTCATGACGCGAAGCAGATGCTGGGCCGTACCCCAGGCAACATCGCCGCCATCCGCCCAATGAAAGACGGCGTTATCGCTGACTTCTTCGTGACTGAAAAAATGCTTCAGCACTTCATCAAGCAGGTTCACAGCAACAGCTTCATGCGCCCAAGCCCGCGCGTGCTGGTGTGCGTACCTGTTGGCGCAACTCAGGTTGAACGTCGCGCTATCCGCGAGTCCGCTCAGGGCGCAGGCGCGCGTGAAGTCTTCCTGATTGAAGAGCCAATGGCGGCGGCAATTGGTGCGGGTCTGCCTGTATCAGAAGCGACCGGCTCTATGGTAGTGGATATCGGTGGTGGTACCACTGAAGTTGCCGTTATCTCCCTGAACGGCGTGGTGTACTCCTCCTCCGTGCGTATCGGCGGTGATCGTTTCGACGAAGCCATCATCAATTATGTTCGCCGTAACTACGGCTCTCTGATCGGTGAAGCCACCGCAGAGCGTATCAAGCATGAAATCGGTTCTGCCTACCCAGGCGATGAAGTGCGCGAAATCGAAGTGCGCGGTCGTAACCTGGCGGAAGGCGTTCCACGCGGCTTTACCCTGAACTCCAACGAAATTCTGGAAGCGCTGCAAGAGCCGCTGACCGGTATCGTGAGCGCGGTCATGGTTGCGCTGGAGCAATGCCCACCAGAGCTGGCGTCCGATATCTCCGAGCGCGGTATGGTTCTGACCGGTGGTGGTGCGCTGCTGCGTAACCTCGACCGCCTGTTAATGGAAGAGACAGGTATTCCTGTCGTAGTTGCAGAAGATCCACTGACTTGCGTCGCCCGCGGTGGTGGCAAGGCGCTGGAAATGATCGACATGCACGGCGGCGACTTGTTCAGCGAAGAGTAGTCATTGTGAAAGGGTAGCGCATCGCTACCCTTTCTCTCTGACGCGAGAATACGCATAGCCTATGAAGCCAATTTTTAGCCGTGGCCCATCGCTGCAGTTTCGCCTTATCCTGGCGGTTCTGGTTGCGCTTGGCGTCATTATTGCCGATAGCCGCCTCGGTACGTTCAGCCAAATCAGAACGTACATGGATACCGCCGTCAGTCCTTTCTACTTTGTATCAAATGGTCCCCGTGAACTGCTCGACTCCGTTTCTCAAACGCTGTCTTCACGCGACCAGCTCGAACTCGAAAACCGGGCATTACGCCAGGAGCTGCTGCTGAAAAACAGCGAGCTGCTGATGCTGGGGCAATACAAGCAGGAAAACGCGCGTCTGCGCGAACTGCTTGGCTCGCCGCTGCGCCAGGATGAGCAGAAAATGGTCACGCAGGTGATCTCGACCGTCAATGACCCTTATAGCGATCAGGTTGTGATCGACAAGGGCAGCGTCAACGGCGTGTACGAAGGTCAGCCCGTCATCAGCGATAAGGGCGTCGTGGGACAGGTGGTGGCGGTTGCCAAACTGACCAGCCGCGTGCTGCTGATCTGCGATGCTACCCACGCTTTGCCAATTCAGGTGCTGCGTAACGACATCCGCGTTATTGCGGCCGGTAATGGCTGCACGGACGATCTGCAGCTGGAGCATCTGCCTGCCAACACGGATATTCGCGTGGGTGACGTACTGGTGACGTCTGGTCTGGGTGGTCGTTTCCCTGAAGGGTATCCGGTAGGGGTGGTTTCCTCCGTCAAGCTCGACACCCAGCGTGCCTATACCGTGATTCAGGCGCGCCCAACGGCTGGCCTGCAGCGTCTTCGCTACCTGCTGCTGCTGTGGGGAGCCGACCGTAATGGAACGAACCCGATGACGCCGGAAGACGTGCATCGCGTAGCCAACGAGCGCCTGATGCAGATGATGCCGCAGGTTCTCCCGCCGCCTGACTCGATGGGGCCACCGGCGCCGGTTCCGGCTCCGGCGACGGGGATTACGCAGCCGACGCGGGATGCGCCGCCACCGCCGCAGCTCTCTTCAGGAGGGCAGTAGTGGCCAGCTATCGTAGCCAGGGACGCTGGGTAATCTGGCTCTCGTTCCTCATTGCACTGTTGCTGCAGGTTATGCCCTGGCCGGATAATCTCCTTGTTTACCGGCCAAACTGGGTGCTGCTCATTTTGCTCTACTGGATCCTCGCCCTCCCGCACCGCGTAAATGTCGGCACGGGTTTTGTGATGGGTGCCATACTGGATCTCATTAGTGGCTCTACGCTGGGCGTTCGCGCCTTATCCATGAGCATTATTGCGTACCTCGTCGCACTTAAATTCCAGCTCTTTCGCAACCTCGCGCTCTGGCAACAGGCTCTGGTGGTGATGCTGCTGTCGCTGGCTGCCGATATCGTTGTTTTCTGGGCAGAGTTTTTAGTGATCAACGTCTCTTTCCGACCGGAAGTGTTCTGGAGTAGTGTAGTTAACGGTGCGCTCTGGCCGTGGCTATTCCTGCTGATGCGTAAGATCCGCCAGCAGTTTGCCGTGCAATAAAAGGTTTCTATGACGTCTTTGTATCTTGCTTCCGGCTCCCCGCGCCGTCAGGAACTCCTGACCCAGCTAGGGGTGTCCTTTGAACGTATCGTTACCGGTATTGAAGAGAAGCGTGCTGCGGGCGAAAGCGCTGAGCAGTACGTTTCCCGTCTTGCGCGTGAGAAAGCGCAGGCAGGCGTGGCGCAAACGCCGCGCGACCTGCCGGTGCTGGGCGCCGATACCATCGTTATTCTTAACGGTGAAGTGTTAGAGAAACCGCACGATGCAGAACACGCGGCGCGCATGCTGCGCAACATGTCCGGGCAAACGCACCAGGTGATGACGGCCGTTGCGCTGGCGGATAGCCACAACGTGCTGGACTGCCTGGTGGTGACGGACGTGACGTTCAGAGTACTTACCGATGACGAGATCGCCGCCTATATTGCCAGCGGCGAACCGATGGATAAAGCAGGTGCATACGGTATTCAAGGGTTGGGTGGCTGTTTTGTCAGGAAGATAAATGGCAGCTATCACGCCGTAGTCGGCTTACCGCTGGTGGAAACGTATGAGTTGCTGAGCAATTTTAACTCACTGCGTGAGGGAAGGGATAATTATGACGGCTGAATTGTTGGTAAACGTAACGCCATCGGAAACCCGTGTGGCCTACATTGATGGTGGCATTCTTCAGGAAATCCATATTGAGCGTGAAGCTCGGCGCGGAATAGTAGGCAATATCTACAAAGGTCGTGTCAGTCGGGTACTGCCGGGTATGCAGGCGGCTTTTGTAGATATTGGACTCGATAAGGCGGCATTTTTACATGCCTCCGATATCATGCCGCACACCGAATGCGTGGCGGGCGAAGAGCAGAAGCAGTTCGCCGTCCGCGATATCTCCGAGCTGGTGCGCCAGGGCCAGGATCTGATGGTGCAGGTGGTCAAAGACCCACTCGGCACCAAAGGCGCGCGCCTGACGACAGACATTACCCTTCCTTCCCGCTACCTTGTCTTTATGCCCGGAGCCTCGCACGTAGGCGTATCGCAGCGCATTGAGAGTGAAAGCGAGCGCGAGCGCCTGAAAAAGGTGGTCAGCGCCTACTGCGACGAGCAGGGCGGGTTTATCATCCGCACCGCGGCGGAAGGGATTAGCGAAGAGGACCTTGCGTCTGATGCGGCCTACCTGAAGCGCGTCTGGACCAAGGTGATGGAGCGCAAAAAGCGTAACCAGACCCGCTACCAGCTGTACGGCGAGCTGGCGCTGGCGCAGCGCGTTCTGCGCGATTTTGCCGATGCACAGCTCGACCGCATTCGCGTGGACTCCCGCCTGACCTACGAGGCGCTGCTGGAGTTTACCGCTGAATACATCCCGGAGATGCCCGGCCTGCTGGAGCACTACTCTGGCCGCCAGCCGATCTTCGATCTTTATGATGTCGAAAACGAGATCCAGCGCGCGCTGGAGCGCAAGGTTGAGTTGAAATCCGGCGGCTATCTGATCATCGATCAGACCGAAGCAATGACCACCGTCGATATCAACACCGGGGCATTCGTCGGCCACCGCAATCTGGACGACACCATTTTCAACACCAACATCGAAGCGACGCAGGCCATTGCGCGCCAGCTTCGCCTGCGCAATCTGGGCGGCATTATCATCATCGACTTTATCGATATGAATAATGAAGACCATCGCCGCCGCGTGCTGCACTCGCTGGAACAGGCGCTGAGTAAGGATCGCGTGAAAACCAGCATCAACGGCTTCTCGCAGCTCGGTCTCGTAGAAATGACCCGCAAGCGCACCCGCGAAAGCGTGGAGCACGTGCTGTGTAACGAGTGTCCTACCTGTCACGGACGCGGCACGGTAAAGACGGTAGAGACCGTCTGCTACGAAATCATGCGTGAAATTGTTCGCGTTCACCACGCCTACGACTCCGACCGTTTCCTGGTCTATGCTTCTCCTGCGGTGGCGGAAGCGCTGAAAGGTGAAGAGTCGCACGCGCTGGCAGAAGTGGAAATCTTTGTCGGCAAACAGGTAAAAGTACAAATTGAGCCGCTCTACAACCAGGAGCAGTTTGACGTCGTCATGATGTAAAACGCAGTACGCTGCGAGATTAAAGGCTGACAAGGAGAGACGCGTGAGGCGATTGCCGGGGATTTTATTGCTTACAGGGGCAACGCTCGTCGTTATCGTCGCGTTGCTCGTAAGCGGGCTACGTCTCGTTCTGCCGCATCTGGACAGCTGGCGTCCGCAGGTGCTGGCAAAAATCGAATCCGCCACCGGCGTGCCGGTGGACGTCAGCCAAATCAGCGCAAGCTGGCAAACCTTCGGCCCGACGCTCGACGCGCGGGATATCAACGCCAGCCTGAAAGACGGCGGCCACCTCAAAATTAAACGCGTTACCCTGGCGCTGGACGTCTGGCAAAGCCTGCTGCACCTGCGCTGGCAGTTTCGCGACCTCACTTTTTATCAGCTCCAGTTTCTGACCAATACGCCGCTAAAAGGCGGTGATAACGGTCAGGATCTCGAAACCAACCGCATCAGCGATCTTTTCCTGCGCCAGTTCGATCACTTCGATCTGCGCGACAGCGAAATCAGCTTTATTACCCTCTCCGGCGAGCGGGCGGAGCTGGCGATCCCGCAGCTGACCTGGCTTAACGGCAAAGATCGTCATCGCGCAGAGGGGCAGGTCAACCTCTCCAGCCTGAACGGTCAGCACGGGGTGATGCAGGTGCGCATGGATCTGCGTGATGACAACGGCCTGCTGAATAACGGCAGAGTGTGGCTGCAGGCCGACGACGTGGACGTGAAGCCGTGGCTGGGCGACTGGATGCAAAAAAACATGCAGTTAGAGACCGCCCGCTTCAGCCTTGAGGGCTGGATGACGCTGACGAACGGTGAATTTGCCAGCGGTGACATCTGGCTCAAGCAGGGGGGCGCAAGCTGGAGAGGCGATAATAATCCGCACCAGCTCTCCGTTGATAACCTCACTGCCCACGTGACCAAACAGAAAGAGGGCTGGCAGTTTGCCATTCCTGACACCCGCATCAGCATGGACGGTAAGCCCTGGCCGCGCGGTGCGTTAACGCTCGCCTGGATGCCGGAACAGGACGTAGGCGGGAAGAACAACACGCGCAGCGACGAGCTGCGCATCCGCGCCAGCAACCTGGACCTCAACGCCATCGAAGGGCTGCGCTCCATGGCGGCCAAAATCTCGCCTGAGCTGGGCGATATCTGGCTGGCAACGCAGCCGACCGGGAAGATTGACGCGCTTGGGCTGGATATCCCGCTTCAGGCGACGGAAAAAACCCGCTTCCTCGCCTCCTGGCAAAATTTGGCCTGGAAGCAGTGGAAGCTCCTGCCCGGCGCCGAGCATTTTAGCGGCAAGCTCGAAGGGAGCGTGGAAAATGGCAGGCTGACGGCCGAAATGACCGACGCCAAAATGCCGTACGAAACGGTATTCCGCGCGCCGCTGGAAATCGAAAAAGGCCGCGCGGTGCTGAACTGGCTGAAAAACGATAAGGGCTTCCAGCTCGACGGACGCCATCTCGATGTGAAGGCCAAAGCGGTACATGCGCGCGGAGATTTCCGCTATTTGCAGCCTGAGGGTGAAGAGCCGTGGCTGGGCATTCTGGCCGGCATCAGCACTGACGATGGCTCCCAGGCCTGGCGCTATTTCCCGGAAAACCTGATGGGCAAAGCGCTGGTCGACTACCTGAGCGGCGCGATCCAGGGCGGTCAGGCGGACAACGCCACGCTGGTGTACGGCGGCAATCCGCACCTCTTCCCCTACAAGCATAACGAAGGCCAGTTCCAGGTGCTGGTGCCGCTGCGCAACGCCACGTTTGCCTTCCAGCCCGACTGGCCCGCGCTCAAAAACCTCGATATGGAGCTGAACTTCATCAATGACGGCCTGTGGATGAAGGCCGACAGCGTTGCGCTGGGCGGGGTTACCGCCAGCGGCCTGACGGCAAATATTCCAGACTACTCTAAAGAAAAGCTGCTGATTGACGCAAACATCAATGGCCCGGGCAAAGCCGTTGGCCCGTACTTTGAAGAGACGCCGCTAAAAGACTCGCTGGCCGCCACGCTTGAGCAGCTGCAGTTGGATGGCGATGTGAATGCTCGCTTACATCTCGACATTCCGCTGGACGGCGAAATGACCACCGCCAAAGGCGATGTCCGTCTGAATAACAACAGCCTGTATATTAAGCCGCTGGAAAGCACCCTGAAAAACCTCAGCGGCCAGTTCAGCTTTGTGAACGGTAACCTGAAAAGCGAGCCGCTGAAGGCCACCTGGTTTAACCAGCCGATCGATATCGATTTTACGACCACCGAGGGCGAGAAGGCCTATCAGGTCGCGGTGAATATGGACGCGAACTGGCAGCCTGCCAAAATGGACGTATTGCCGAAGCCGATTGAAGCGGCGATTGGCGGCGCGGTGTCATGGAATGGCAAGGTGGCTATCGAGCTGCCCTATCACGCAGGCGCACGCTATAACGTCGACATCACGGGCGATCTGAAAAATATCAGCAGCAGTCTGCCCGCGCCGCTGGAGAAAAGTGCCGGGCAGTCTCTGCCGGTGAAGGTCAACGTCGATGGTAACCTCAATAGCTTTGCATTGACCGGCAGCGCCGGCGCGACGAACCACTTCAACAGCCGCTGGCTGCTTGGCCGCAAGCTGACGCTCGACAGAGCCATCTGGACCACCGACAGCCGCACCACGCCGCCGCTGCCGGATAAGTCGGGCATTGAGCTGAACCTTCCGCCGATGGACGGGGCCGAATGGCTGGCCCTCTTCCAGAAGGGCGTGGGGCAGAACGTTGACCAGGCTGCGGCGTTCCCGCAGACGATCACCGTCCGCACGCCGGCCCTGACGCTGGGAGGACAGAAGTGGAACAACCTGAGCCTGGTTTCGCAGCCCACGGCGAACGGTTCCAAAGTCGAGGCCCAGGGTCGGGAAATTAACGGAACGCTCACCCTGCGCGATAACGCGCCGTGGCAGGCGGCAATCCGCTATCTCTATTACAACCCGACGTCCGCCACGACGGCTGATGCCGCAGCGAGCGCCGCGCCGTTGAACAACGCCCGGATTGATTTTAGCGGCTGGCCGGATCTCCAGCTGCGCTGCGCAGAGTGTTGGCTGTGGGGGCAAAAATACGGGCGGATTGACGGCGATTTCACGATCAAAGGCAACACGCTGAGCCTTGCCGGCGGCTTGATCGATACCGGTTTTGGCCGCCTGACCGCGCAGGGCGAGTGGGTCAATAATCCCGGCCAGCAGCGCACCTCGCTGAAGGGCGACATTAAAGGCAACAAGTTGGATGCGGCAACCAACTTCTTTGGCATCAGCACGCCGCTGCGCGGCTCGTCGTTTGACGTTGATTACGATCTTCACTGGCGTGACGCCCCGTGGAAGCCGGATGAGGCCTCGCTCAACGGCATTCTGAAAACCCGCTTTGGCAAAGGCGAAATCGCCGACGTGAGCACAGGGCGCGCCGGGCAGATCCTGCGCCTGCTGAGTTTTGATGCGCTGCTGCGCAAGCTGCGCTTTGACTTCAGCGATACCTTCAGCGAAGGCTTCTACTATGATTCCATCCGCAGCACGGCGTGGATCAAGGACGGCGTTCTGCACACCGACGACACGCTGGTGGATGGCCTGGAAGCGGATATCGCCATGAAGGGCTCGGTGAACCTCGTGCGCCGCGAACTGGACATGGAGGCCGTGGTCGCGCCGGAAATTTCCGCCAGCGTGGGCGTGGCGGCGGCGTTCGTGGTGAACCCGATCGTCGGCGCAGCGGTGTTTGCCGCCAGTAAAGTGCTGGGCCCGCTGTGGAGCAAGGTCTCCATTCTGCGCTACCGCATCACAGGCCCGGTCGATAAGCCGCAGATTAATGAAGTCCTGCGCCAGCCGCGCAAAGATGCACAGCAATGATTTGACGTGGGCAGGTAATTGCCTCACTCTCAATAAATATGAATTTTTTACCGCCCAAGCGGCAACGAACGAGTAGCAATACGATGAGTCTGAACCTGGTAAGTGAACATTTGCTCGCAGCGAACGGCCTGAGCCATCAGGACCTGTTCTCCATTCTTGGTCAACTGACCGAACGCCGTCTCGACTACGGCGATCTCTATTTCCAGTCGAGCTATCACGAATCCTGGGTTTTAGAAGACAGCATCATCAAGGACGGTTCTTACAACATAGACCAGGGCGTCGGCGTTCGCGCCGTGAGCGGCGAGAAAACCGGCTTTGCCTATGCGGACCAAATTAGCCTTGCGGCGCTGGAGCAGAGCGCTCAGGCCGCGCGCACCATTGTGCGTGACGCGGGCGATGGCCGCGTGAAAACCCTAGGCGAGATCCAGCATTCCGCGCTTTATACCAGCATCGATCCGCTGCAGAGCATGAGCCGGGAAGAGAAGCTCGATATCCTGCGCCGCGTGGACAAAGTGGCCCGCGCCGCGGACAAGCGCGTGCAGGAAGTGTCCGCCAGCCTGAGCGGCGTGTATGAGCTGATTCTTGTCGCCGCGACCGACGGCACGCTGGCCGCCGACGTTCGCCCGCTGGTGCGCCTTTCCATTAGCGTACAGGTGGATGACAACGGCAAGCGCGAGCGCGGCTCAAGCGGCGGCGGCGGTCGTTTTGGTTACGACTGGTTCCTCGGCGACGTGGACGGCGAAGCGCGCGCGGACGCGTGGGCAAAAGAAGCCGTGCGCATGGCGCTGGTGAATCTTGGTGCGGTTGCGGCGCCTGCGGGGTCATTCCCGGTGGTGCTCGGCGCAGGCTGGCCGGGCGTGCTGCTGCATGAAGCGGTCGGTCACGGTCTGGAAGGCGATTTCAACCGTCGCGGCACCTCCGTGTTCAGCGGCCAGATGGGGCAGCTTGTCTCCTCCGAGCTTTGTACGGTGGTGGATGATGGCACCATGCAGGATCGCCGCGGCTCGATTTCCATCGACGATGAAGGGACGCCGGGCCAGTATAACGTGCTGATTGAGAACGGCGTGCTGAAAGGCTACATGCAGGACAAGCTCAACGCGCGCCTGATGGGCGTTGCGCCAACCGGCAACGGCCGCCGTGAATCCTACGCGCACCTGCCGATGCCGCGGATGACCAACACCTATATGCTGCCGGGCCAATCGACGCCTCAGGAGATTATCGAATCCGTGGATTACGGTATCTTCGCGCCAAACTTCGGCGGCGGCCAGGTGGACATCACCTCCGGCAAGTTTGTCTTCTCCACGTCAGAGGCCTATCTGATTGAGAAGGGCAAAGTCACCAAAGCGGTGAAAGGGGCAACCCTGATTGGCTCCGGCATCGAAGCGATGCAGCAAATTTCCATGGTCGGCAACGATCTGAAGCTGGACAACGGCGTGGGCGTTTGCGGTAAAGAGGGCCAGAGCCTGCCGGTTGGCGTCGGTCAGCCGACGCTGAAGGTGGATAACCTGACGGTGGGCGGCACGGCCTGACCGGAACGGTGATGAAAAATGGCGCTATCTTCGGGTAGCGCCATTTTTTTTAGCGTGCACTTCCCAGCGGGATCTCTGGGTCCGGCTCGTGGGTGATGCGGTTGCGCAGATCGCGGCGAATAATCTCGATCGACCAGAACCAGATCAAATGTCCGACAATCTCGGAAACGTGCTCATACCACGGCAGTTCAAAGAGCGGTGGCGTTAGCCCCATCAGCGGGAAGGAGATCATGTGGACGAAAAGCTGGGCTAATGCACCGGCCAGCAGGCCCTGCCAGAGCTTAATTTTCGGGAAGACTTCTGCCACAACGCAATAGCCTACGGCGAAGACGATAGAGAAAATAATATGCGTCACGCCAACCCAGTTGAATATATGCCCGGCAAAGGTGTACACGGCCGCGTTAGGGTCAACAACGCCCAGCCAGTCGCGAAGGAAAATATAGGGCGGGTTAAGGAAATTACGCGAGCAGTCGATTTGGCTTGCCGCACGAATTAATTGCTCAGGGCCGCAGGCGCTGGTAAATAAATCAGCGGGGCTGCGCGGTGGAAGCGGGACCTCAGCGCCCCATTTCACAAACGCAGAGACAACGCCGGCGATCAGGCCAATGAACGCGGCGAGCCCGTAGCGCCTGCGCGATGGTGCAGTTCGTTCAAATAAATTCATTTTTTATTCCTTGTATAAACAGAATCCTGAAAAACATATTTTGTTATTTCTTTAACAACTATTTAACCATCTGATTAATCAGATGAATATACGATAGTCGTGACCGCGTCAGGCTGTCAATTCGCCAAATTTGATAATCAGAAGGCTCGCCTGAATAACCGTTCCGGTTATTCAGGATATATTTATAATAAAATATCGAAGCGGATGAGGATTTACGGAGATTATTCTTTTCTTCTTCCCCGCATTCCCTGAAACAACTCCGCGACCTCCACAAAATATTCCGTCAGATAGTTAATGCAGACCTGCACCTTCAGCGGCAGCTTATCCTTTTCGGTATACAGTGCGTAGACAGGGCGCGGATCGGACTGGTAACGCGGGAACAGGATCTCCAGCTCGCCGCTGTTAATCTCGTTTATCACCCACATCAGCGGCACGTAGGCGATCCCGGCGCCCGCGACCAGCCAGCGGGAGATGGTCATCGGATCGTTCGTGACGAACCGGCCTACCGGCAGGAGCTTCGTGGAAAGCCCTTCCGGGGCGATGAGCTCAAACTCGTTATCCGGGCGAACGCTGTACTCCAGCCACGAGTGGTTGCTCAAATCGGCGGGCTTCTCCGGAATGCCGTACTGCGCCAGATAGCTTTTGGACGCGCACACCACCATCGGCATGCTGCCCAGGCGGCGAGAGAAGAGGCTGGAATCCTGCAGGGCGCCCACGCGGATCACCACGTCCAGCCCGTCGGCGATCAGGTCCGGCGCGGGGATGCCCGTGACCAGATTGACGGTGAGGCCAGGATACTCTTTCAGCATTTCGGCGGTCATGGCGGCGAGAACATTTTGTGCCATAGTTGAAGAACAGCCGATGCGCAGGGTGCCGATGGGCGTGTTGTTAAAAGCGTAAAGCTGTTCGTGAACGTCCTGCACCTCATGCAGCATGCGGCGGCAGCCCTGATAGTAAATTTTTCCGGCTTCCGTCAGCCCGATGCTGCGTGTGCTGCGGTTGAGCAGCTTGACCTGAAGCTCATCTTCCAGCTTTGATACCGTCTGGCTGATGGAGGATACGCTCATTTGCAGCTGCCTGGCGGCGGCGGTAAATGAGCCCTGTTCTACCACTTTGGCGAACACCGACATGCGTTTTAAACGTTCCATTGTTCACTCTGGCTTAAAAGTGATTTAGATCACATATTATAGATAACAGCATAACAGTTACGTTAATATATTATTAATTACATAATAGCTGCGCCACTCTCGCCCGGCTTTCTTGCCCCTTCGCGGTGGCGCAGGCTTAAAAATTCTGAAGCCTGCACTCTCTCTAATCAAGGTCAACATGAGTCTGTTTCCCGTTATCGTGGTGTTCGGTTTGTCGTTCCCACCGATATTTTTCGAGCTGCTTTTATCACTGGCGATCTTCTGGCTGGTGCGCAAGGTGCTGGTCCCTACCGGGATCTACGATTTCGTCTGGCACCCTGCATTGTTCAATACCGCGCTCTATTGCTGCCTGTTTTACCTGATATCGCGCATGTTTGTTTGAGGTTGATGTGAAAACGCTAACAAGAAAAATCTCCCGCACTGCCATCACGATGGCGCTCGTCATTCTCGCGTTCATCGCGATTTTCCGCGCCTGGGTTTATTACACCGAATCACCATGGACGCGCGACGCGCGCTTCAGCGCGGACGTCGTGGCGATAGCGCCCGACGTCGCCGGGCTTATCACCGCCGTCAACGTCCACGATAACCAGCTGGTTAAAAAAGACCAGGTGCTGTTTACCATCGATCGTCCCCGCTATCAGAAAGCCCTGGAGGAGGCGAATGCGGACGTGGCGTACTATCAGGCGCTGGCATCAGAAAAACGCCGTGAAGCCGGGCGCCGCAATCGCCTGGGCATACAGGCGATGTCCCGCGAAGAGATCGACCAGTCAAACAACGTGTTGCAAACCGTGCTGCACCAGCTGGCGAAAGCCGAGGCCACGCGCGACCTGGCGAAGCTGGATCTGGAGCGCACCGTGATCCGCGCGCCGGCCGACGGCTGGGTGACCAACCTGAACGTCTACGCCGGCGAGTTCATTACGCGCGGCTCCACCGCCGTGGCGCTGGTGAAGCAGAACTCCTTCTACGTGCTGGCCTATATGGAAGAAACCAAGCTGGAAGGCGTGCGTCGGGGCTATCGCGCGGAAATTACACCGCTCGGCAGCAACCGCGTCTTTAAGGGCACCGTCGATAGCGTAGCGGCTGGCGTGACTAACTCCAGCAGCAGCAGCGACAGCAAGGGGATGGCAACGGTCGACTCCAATCTCGAGTGGGTGCGCCTGGCGCAGCGCGTGCCGGTGCGTATTCACCTCGACGAACAGCAGGGTAACCTGTGGCCGGCGGGAACAACGGCGACCGTGGTGATTACCGGTGAGAAAGACCGTGATGCCAGCCAGGACTCCTTCTTCCGTAAGCTCGCCCACCGCCTGCGCGAGTTTGGTTAATCGCTATGGGTATTTTCACCATCGCCAGCCAGCACCTGCGCTTTGCCGTGAAGCTGGCGTGCGCCATCGTGCTGGCGCTGTTCGTCGGCTTTCATTTTCAGCTGGAAACGCCTCGCTGGGCGGTGCTGACGGCCGCGATCGTGGCGGCCGGTCCGGCGTTCGCCGCGGGTGGAGAGCCCTATTCCGGCGCGATCCGCTACCGCGGCATGCTGCGTATCGTCGGGACCTTTATCGGCTGTATCGCCGCGCTCACCATTATTATTCTGATGATCCGCACGCCGCTGCTGATGCTGATGGTGTGCTGCATCTGGGCGGGCTTCTGTACCTGGATCTCTTCGCTGGTGAAAGTGGAAAACTCCTACGCCTGGGGGCTTTCCGGCTATACCGCGCTGATTATCATCATCACCATTCAGGCTGAACCGCTGCTCGCGCCGCAGTTTGCCGTCGAGCGCTGCAGCGAAATCGTGATTGGTATCGTCTGCGCCATCGTGGCGGATCTGCTCTTCTCGCCGCGCTCCATTAAGCAGGAAGTCGACCGCGAGCTCGATGCGATGATTGTCGACCAATATAAGCTGATGCAGCTGTGCATTAAGCACGGTGACAGCGAAGAGGTGGATAAGGCCTGGAGCGGGCTGGTGCGCCGCACGCAGGCGCTGGAAGGGATGCGCAGCAACCTGAATATGGAGTCCTCTCGCTGGACGCGCGCCAATCGCCGTCTTAAGGCGATTAACACCGTTGCCTTAACGCTCATCACCCAGGCGTGCGAAACCTACCTGATCCAAAACACGCGGCCTGAAGCGGTTACGGACACCTTCCGCGAGCTTTTTGAAGAGCCGGTCGAAACGGTGCAGGACGTACACAGGCAGCTTAAGCGCATGCGCCGGGTGATTGCCTGGACGGGCGAGCGCGACACGCCTGTGACGATCTACACCTGGGTGGGCGCCGCGACGCGTTACCTGCTGCTCAAGCGCGGCGTGATAGGCAATGCCAAAATCAGTGCTGCAGAAGAGGAAGTCCTGCAGGGCGAAGTGGTGATCAAAGCGGAGTCGGCCGAGCGCCACCATGCGATGGTCAACTTCTGGCGCACCACGCTGGCCTGTATGCTCGGCACGCTGTTCTGGCTCTGGACCGGCTGGACGTCCGGCAGCGGCGCGATGGTGATGATCGCCGTCGTGACCTCGCTGGCAATGCGCCTGCCGAATCCGCGTATGGTCGCCATTGATTTTCTGTATGGGACGATAGCCGCGCTGCCGATCGGGGCCCTCTATTTCCTGGTGATCCTGCCGTCAACCCAGCAGAGCATGCTGCTGCTCTGCATTAGCCTCGCGGTGATGGCGTTCTTCATCGGTATTGAAGTGCAAAAACGCCGCCTGGGATCGCTCGGGGCGCTGGCGAGCACCATCAATATTCTCGTGCTGGACAATCCGATGACGTTTCACTTCAGCCAGTTCCTCGACAGCGCGCTGGGCCAGCTGGTGGGCTGCTTCCTGGCGATGATGGTGATTCTGCTGGTGCGCGATAACTCGCAGGCGCGGACCGGCCGCGTGCTGCTGAACCAGTTCGTTTCTGCTGCCGTATCGTCCATGACCACCAATACCGCGCGGCGCAAAGAGAACCATCTGCCCGCGCTGTACCAGCAGCTGTTTTTACTGCTCAACAAATTTCCGGGCGACATTGCCAAGTTCCGCCTGGCGCTGACCATGATCATTGCGCACCAGCGCTTGCGCAACGCGCCGGTGCCGATCAATGACGATCTGTCGTCGTTCCACCGCCAGCTGCGCCGCACGGCCGACCATGTCTTGTCCGCCTCCAGCGACGACAAGCGACGCCGCTACTTTAAGCAGCTGCTGGAAGAGCTCGATATTTATCAGGAAAAACTGCGGATGTGGGAAGCGCCCAGGCAGGTTACCGAGCCGGTAGATCGGCTGGTGCTGATGCTCCATCGCTATCAAAGTGCCCTTACCGAGAGCTGACAAGCCAAAAACCGACGCCAAAAGCGTCGGTTTTTTTATGGCTATACTTATCTGAGCAGGCTCTTACATCAGGAAGGGAGGACACATGACTACCCAGGCTCTTCAGGACTCAATTCTTTTTCAGAATGGATATTTCGTTAACGGCATCTGGAAAACGCTTGATACCACCTTCGACGTGCTTAATCCGGCGACGGGCGAGGTGATAACGAAAGTCGCGAAGGCGGGCAAAGCCGAAACCGAGGAGGCGATTGCCGCAGCAACCAAAGCCTTCCCGGCCTGGCGCGCAAAAACCGCCAAGGAGCGCTCGGCCATTCTTTACCGCTGGTACGAGCTGATTATTGAAAACAAAAGCTGGCTCGGGCGGCTTATGACCACCGAGCAGGGCAAGCCGCTTAAAGAAGCGGAAGGCGAAGTCGAGTATGCCGCCAGCTTCATTCAGTGGTTTGCCGAGCAGGCCAAGCGCGCAAACGGCGAAATTATTCCCCCGGTCAAGCCCGGCTCGCGCATTCTGGCGACCCGCGAACCCGTTGGCGTGGTGGCGGCCATTACTCCCTGGAACTTCCCGATGGCGATGCTGACCCGCAAGCTGGGGCCCGCGCTGGCCGCCGGCTGTACGGGCGTGATTAAACCGGCAAACAATACTCCGCTCAGCGCCTTTGCGCTGCTCGTCCTGGCGAAGCAGGCTGGCGTACCGGACGGCGTTCTCAACGCCGTGGCAGGCAACACGTCTGAGATCAGCGATGCGATAATGGCCAGCCATGACGTGCGGAAAATTTCGTTCACCGGCTCCACGGCGGTGGGGAAAACGCTGATGCGCAACGCCGCCGAAACGATGAAGAAAGTATCGATGGAACTGGGCGGCAACGCGCCCTATATCGTCTTTGAGGATGCGGATATTGATGCCGCCGTCAAAGGGGCGATTGCCAATAAGTTCCGCAATGCCGGGCAGGTGTGCGCCAGCGTGAACCGCTTCTATATCCAGGAAACGGTATACGACAAATTTGTGAACCAGCTGGCCGATGCGGTGAACGCGCTGAAGGTGGGTAACGGCCTGGAGGAGGGCGTGGTGGTTGGGCCGCTGATTGAGCCTTCGGCGGTGAAAAAGGTGAAAGAGCACGTCGAAGACGCGGTGGCCAAAGGCGCGACCGTGCTGGCGGGCGGGAAGCCGCACGCGCTCGGCGGAAACTTCTGGTCGCCAACCGTGCTGGGCGATTGTCACGAAGGGATGAAGCTCGCCGAGGAAGAGACCTTTGGTCCGGTAGCCGCCTGCTTCCGCTTCACTTCTGAAGATGAGGTGATCATGCGAGCCAACAATACGCCGTACGGACTGGCGGCCTACTTCTATACCCAGAATCTGTCCCGCGTGTTCCGCGTGTCGCAGGCGATAGAGAGCGGCATGATCGGCATTAACGAGTGTGCGGTCTCAACGGAATTAGGTCCCTTCGGCGGGGTGAAAGAGTCCGGTCTGGGTCGCGAGGGATCCGTACTCGGTCTGGAAGAGTTCCTTGAAGTGAAGACCCTGCATATCGGGGGATTATGACGGATATAGACGGGGTAGCTGGCAATGAAAATTTATACGTTTGATTTTGATGAAATCGACAGTCAGGAAGACTTCTATCGCGAATTTATCCGGGCCTTTAACCTGGATCGGGAAAGCGTCACCAATCTGGATACGCTCTGGGATGTTGTCACCGGAAGTCAATTGCCGTTACCGCTGGAGATCGAGTTTATCCATCTGCCGGATAAGCTGCGCAGACGCTTCGGCGCGCTGGTTTTGCTGTTTGATGAAGCGGAAGAGGAGCTGGAGGGACAGTTACGCTTTAACGCGCGCCACTAAATAAAAAAGCCCCTGAACCGGGAAGCTCAGGGGCAAGTCGTATGATGAGATACGACGAGGGTTTATTTATACAGTTGTGCCGTCGCGTGCCAGTGATCGCCCTGGTTCAGTTCGGTAACGCGATAGCTGCTTGCCCCGGCTTTTTCCGCTTTCGCGGCGAGTTCCTGACGAATATCCATTGGGGAGCCGGTGATGGAGGTCACGGAGACGCTGCCCATCGGCTGCAGAGTTTGCGCCTGTTCAGCATTAACCTGCTGTACGGCCGCGCTCGCGCCAAATGAAATTACGGAAGCTAAACCAAGGGTTGCGATAATCGATTTCATGTTCATAGTCTTTACTCCTGAATAGGGTTTCCTCAACGGCTAGAAGGGTTAAACCGCTTTTTTTATGCCTGGTGCCGCTGAGTGGAGAACGATGTCTTAGGTATTACAAAAACTTATTTGTACAGCTCTGCGGTGGCATGCCAGTGGTCGCCGGAGCGCGCTTCAATGATGCGATAGGATGAAGCGCCTTGCTCCTCCGCTTTTTTGTTCAGCATTTCACGCATGTCCATCGGAGATGTTCCAACAGCGCCTACGGAAACGGTGCCGATAGCCTCGCGGGACTGTGCCTGATCGGCGTTGATTGCATCAGCGGCGAAAGCACCGAATGACAGGACGGACAGGACGCTCAGAGCTGCTACAGTTGTTTTGATTTTCATGATTCTTTACCTCGTCGAATTTTTTGTGGGGTCTTGTTTCGTGACCCTCATCACAAAATCAAGTATACACTAGTAACGCTAAAAATTAATACCAGACTAATTGTTTCGTAGGGTGCCACGTTTTAATGCGTGAGGTTTTTATAACCTATTGGAATTAAAATGCGCGTTATTTGAACAATTCAATGATTGATATATAAGAAAATCATAGAGATAACATACTTTGATTTTTTGTGCTTTTTTTTGATTTGGTATTCACCAAATGAATGTTAATGGCCAGTAAAAAGCACTATTTGTTAAAGGCAGAGGCGAGATAAAACAGGGGGAAATGAGGGTGGAGTAGAACAATCCCCGCAGCAGGGCGCCGCGGGGAGGGCAATCAGAGTTCCTGTTCGAACAGGTCCAGAATTGCTTCGTAGAGATCTTTTACTGAGAAACCGTTGGCTGGCGTGGTGAAGATCGTATCGTCACCGGCAATCGTGCCGAGAATGCCTTTCGGTTTGCCCAGCGAGTCCAGCATGCGTGCAATCAGCTGCGCGGCGCCGGGGCTGGTATGGATCACGACAACGGCATCGTTGTAGTCGATATCCAGCACCAGATTTTTCAGCGGGCTGGAGGTGGTCGGCACGCCAAGCTCCGCAGGCAGGCAATAGACCATCTCCATTTTGGCGTTGCGGGTACGTACCGCGCCAAACTTGGTTAACATGCGGGAGACTTTCGACTGGTTAATGTTATCGAATCCTTGTTCCTGTAACGCCTGAACGATTTCTCCCTGAGAACTGAATATCTCTTCTTTGAGCAGCGCTTTAAACGCCTTTACTAAATCTTCTTGCTTAGACGAGCTTCGCATAAGTCACCCGGAATATGACGAAAGAAACAACATTATTATGCATGTGGATGAATTTTTATGCAAATTATCTGCCAGCGCTTAGGCTGAAATAATGTTATGAAAGGGAGAGATTTTATCAGATTTCGTTATCAGAAAACATGCCTGGCTCACGCTGCGAAAATAAGCTTAAAAGTAAATTAAATGTTATCAAAATGATGTTGTTTTGGTGGCGTAGCAGGGTGTATTGTAACCCCCTCTTAATACGTTGCTGCCGAAGCCCGATAGTCTTCTGGCGAAGGTGAAAGACGCGCGACCTCAAATTCTTTAGCTACGAAAATTGTAATTATTTACCTGCTGAATTATGGTCGCCGCAACGGATTTACAGATACTTAAGTTAACCATAATAAGGAGTTTAGGATGAAAGTCGCAGTCCTCGGCGCTGCTGGTGGTATCGGCCAGGCGCTTGCCCTACTACTGAAAACCCAACTGCCTTCAGGCTCAGAACTCTCCCTGTACGATATTGCTCCGGTTACCCCAGGCGTGGCGGTTGATCTGAGCCACATCCCAACAGCTGTGAAAATCAAAGGCTTCTCCGGTGAAGATGCGCGTCCTGCACTGCAGGGTGCTGACGTGGTGCTGATCTCCGCAGGCGTTGCGCGTAAGCCCGGCATGGACCGTTCAGACCTGTTTAACGTCAACGCGGGCATTGTGAAAAACCTGGTGCAGCAGATTGCGGAAACCTGCCCGAAAGCCTGCGTAGGCATCATCACTAACCCGGTGAACACCACCGTGGCTATCGCGGCAGAAGTGCTGAAGAAAGCCGGTGTTTACGACAAGAACAAGCTGTTCGGCGTGACCACGCTGGATATCATCCGCTCCAACACCTTCGTTGCCGAGCTGAAAGGCAAACTGCCAACGGAAGTTGAAGTGCCGGTCATCGGCGGTCACTCTGGCGTGACGATCCTGCCTCTGCTGTCGCAGATCCCGGGCGTGAACTTCACCGAGCAGGAAGTGGCTGACCTGACCAAACGTATTCAAAACGCGGGCACCGAAGTGGTGGAAGCGAAGGCAGGTGGCGGTTCTGCAACCCTGTCTATGGGCCAGGCGGCAGCTCGTTTTGGTCTTTCTCTGGTCCGTGCGCTGCAGGGCGAGAAGGGCGTTGTTGAATGCGCCTATGTAGAAGGCGACGGCGAGCACGCGCGCTTCTTCTCTCAGCCGCTGCTGCTGGGTAAAAACGGTATCGAAGAGCGTAAATCTATTGGCACGCTGAGCGCGTTTGAGCAAAACGCGATGGAAGGCATGCTCGATACGCTGAAGAAAGATATCACCCTGGGCGAAGAGTTCGTTAACAAGTAAAACGCACTTTCCCGGCAAAAAAAACGGAGCTTGTCGCTCCGTTTTTTTATGCTTATCAGCTGGTGGCCGGGTATTCCTGAATCGTGACCTGTATGGTCACCTTCTTATCATTACGCATGACTTCAACAGGAATAATGGAGCCAGGGCGAATTTCCGCCACCTGGTCCATGGTCTCCAGCGCCGACACCGCCGGCACACCGTTCACGGACAGGATCACATCGTTCACCTGAATGCCTGCGTTCGCCGCTGGCCCGCCCGGCGCTACCTCGTTTACCACAATTCCCTGAATCTGATCGATGCCGCCGCCCTGGGTATGCATTGGCGCAATCTCACGGCCGCCGATACCGATATAGCCACGGATCACGCGGCCATCGCGGATAAGCTTATCCATGATTTTGGTCGCCAGCTGGAACGGAATAGCGAAGCCGATACCTTCCGGCGTTTCGCCGTCGTTGCTCTTATCGAAGGAGAGGGTATTAATGCCCATCAGCTCGCCCAGCGAGTTCACCAGCGCGCCGCCGGAGTTACCGTGGTTGATTGACGCATCGGTTTGCAGGAAGTTCTGGCGACCCGATGGGTTCAGGCCGATGCGCCCGGTGGCGCTGATGATCCCCTGGGTAATGGTTTGCCCGAGGTTATAAGGGTTGCCGATTGCCAGCACCACGTCGCCGATATGCGGCGTGCGCTTGCGGTTAATCGGAATGGTCGGCAGGCCGCCCGTGGCGTTAATTTTGAGTACCGCCAGGTCGGTCAGGCTGTCCGAGCCGACCAGCAGGGCCTCAAATACGCGGCCGTCCTGCAGTGCGACGATAATCTGGTCGGCATCATTGATCACGTGCTTATTGGTAATGATATAGCCGCGATCGTCCATAATCACGCCGGAGCCGAGCGTGCGGATTTCCAGCTGGTTATGGGCCGAGCTGTTCAGCCCGCGGTTATAGACGTTTACCACTGCAGGCGCGGCGCGGCGAACCGCCTGATTATAGGTCGCTGGCGTTTCATCCGCACTGTCAAACTGCGGTGCCGACAGCTTATTAAACTGCCGTAATGACGGTACAACCACCAGAAGCAGGCCAGCGACGATCAAACCGATGGCTACAGAACGAAAGAGCTTTAAAAGCATGATGCGCGTATCGTAAATAAAGGAACGGTTTGCAGCATAGCATGAGTTATCCGGACATCACACGAAGCGGTGATGTCCGGCGTCGCAAATGCTTAACGCAGTAAAATGTAGAGCGTGTCTTTGCCGCGGATTATCTGCAGCGCAATGACCGCCGGTTTGCTTTCCACCACCTTGCGCATTTCCGCGATAGACTGCACGCGGGTGCGGTTCACGCCAATAATAACGTCTTCCTGGTGCAGGCCGGCCTGCGCGGCGGGGCTACTTTTTTCAACGGTATCGACGCGGATGCCCTTAGTGCCATCCTTAAGCTGCCCGTCGCTGAGCGTCGCTCCCTGCAGCGCCGGTGCGATCAGCTCGGCGCTCGCTGAGGAAGAGGTGCTCTTATCCAGCGTGACCTCAACGTCCAGCGGCTTGCCGTCGCGAATCAGGCCAAGCTTCACTTTGGCGCCCGGCTCCGTGGTGGCAATACGCGAACGCAGCTCGGCGAAGCTGCTGAGCGGTTTGCCGTTCAGGCTGACGATCACATCGCCCGACTTCACGCCGGCTTTTGCCGAGCCGGAGTTCGGCAGCACTTCGCTAACAAACGCCCCACGCTGCACGTTGACGTTAAAGGCTTTGGCGATGTCGGCGCTCATTTCCATCCCTTTGATGCCGAGCAGCCCGCGCTTCACCTCGCCAAACTGGATGAGCTGCGCAGAGAGGGTTTTGGCCATATTGCTGGGGATGGCGAAGCCAATGCCGATGCTGCCGCCGCCGGGCGCGAGAATGGCGGTGTTAATACCGATCAGCTCGCCGTTCAGGTTGAGCAGCGCGCCGCCGGAGTTGCCGCGGTTGATTGACGCATCGGTCTGAATAAAGTTTTCCAGCCCTTCCAGGTTCAGGCCGCTGCGGCCCAGCGCGGAGACAATGCCGGAGGTGGCGGTCTGGCCTAAACCGAACGGGTTACCGACCGCGACGGCGAAATCGCCCACGCGCAGCGTGTCGGAGTCCGCGATGGCAATCTGGGTCAGCTTGCTTGGGTTTTGCACCTGCAGCAGCGCGATGTCGCTCTGGTCATCGCCGCCAATCAGCTTCGCGTCAAATTCCCGTCCGTCATTAAGCTGGACGCTAATTTTATCCGCCTGGCTGATGACGTGGTTGTTCGTCAGGATATAGCCTTTGGCCGCATCAATAATGACCCCAGACCCCAGCCCCTCGAAAGGCTGCGCCTGCGGATCCGGAGACTCATCACCGAAATACTTCTTCAGCTCTTCCGGCACGCGCTGGCTTTGCTGCGCCGTGCCTTCTACCTTCACGCTCACCACGGCAGGCAGCACTTTCTCCAGCATCGGCGCGAGGCTTGGAATAGCGGCCTGTCCAGGGACCTGCGAGGGCAGCGCCGCTGAAGCAGGGAAGGACGCCGAGAGAGATAACCCGACACTTAACGCTAACGCGCTTAACAGCTGGTTTTTTTTCTTCATCGATGCGGACTCTCGTAACCTGGAATGAAAGAAGAATGGCCCCAAAAACATCTTGATGTTATTGAATTTTCAACCGGTGAACAATGAGGTGTTTGACTAAATAATAGCTGGGGACGGGAAGAAAGGACGGGCGCAATAGATGCGCCCGTAAAATTTATTCAGGTTGTGCGATTAATCGCGTTTTGCGCCACCGCGCAGCAGGCCGGACGCGCCGTCGGAATAGTCGCGCGGCATCTGTACAGGAGCCTGATCGTTGCTGGCCTCCGAGTCAGCCAGGCGGTTACGGAACGGGTTGGTTTCCGCCGTCATCTCTGGCAGCAGGCTGCTGGAGCTTTTCGCCATGTGCTGATACAGCTGACGGTAATCCGTCGCCATGTTGTCCAGCAGCTCGGCGCTACGGGCAAAGTGGCTGACCAGCTCTTCACGATACTCTTCCAGTTCAGCTTTGTTTTTTTCCAGTTCGTACTGTAATGACTGCTGCTGACGCAATTTGCGATTACCGAAACGCATGGCCACGGCACCAATGATAATGCCGACCACTAAACCGATTAGCGCATATTCCCAGGTCATGAACTTCTCCCGTTGTCTTGTGATTCCGTAGGGTGTTGGCTCGGCTCCTGCCTGTGCCTGATAATGCCACTATAACCGCTATTTCCGCAGAAGTGGAATCCTGACGTATCATCGCGTAGTGTAGAACGGCCTTTTTTTCATCAGTCACGCCCGCTGGTGAGGTTTAATTGAAGGAATAACAATAAGATTATGCAAAGCCTGTCCCCCGCATCGCGATACCAACACGCCCTGAACGAGGGCTCACACCAGCCGGATGACGTTCAGCGCGAAGCGGTTAATCGTCTGGATACCCTTTATCAGGAACTCACCGCCAAACCCGCAGAAGCCGCGCAGGGCGGTGGGCTGAAGGCCGCGTTCGGTCGGCTGCTCGGCAAGAAAGAACCGCAGGGAAATGCCCCGGTTCGCGGCTTATACATGTGGGGCGGCGTCGGACGCGGTAAAACCTGGCTGATGGACATGTTCTACCAAAGCCTGCCGGGAGCGCGTAAACAACGCCTGCACTTTCATCGTTTTATGCTGCGCGTCCACGAAGAGCTGACGGCACTGCAGGGAACAAGCGATCCGCTGGAGATTGTTGCCGACAGGTTTAAAGCGGAAACGGACGTGCTCTGTTTCGACGAATTTTTTGTCTCTGATATTACCGACGCGATGCTGCTCGGCGGCCTGATGAAAGCCTTGTTCGCGCGTGGCATTACGCTTGTGGCAACCTCAAATATCCCGCCGGATGAGCTATACCGCAACGGCTTACAGCGGGCGCGCTTCCTGCCTGCAATCGACGCCATCAAGCAGCACTGCGACATCATGAACGTGGACGCGGGCGTCGATTATCGTCTTCGCACGCTCACCCAGGCGCACCTGTGGCTTTCACCGCTGAACGTACAGACCACCGCGCAGATGGATAAGCTTTGGCTGGCGCTGGCGGGCGCTAAGCGCGAAAACGCGCCCGTGCTGGAGATTAACCACCGTCCGCTGCAAACGCTGGGCGTGGAGAATCAAACGCTGGCCGTTTCTTTTGCCACGCTGTGCGTAGACGCCCGCAGCCAGCATGATTACATTGCGCTATCGCGCCTCTTCCATACGGTGCTGCTGTTTGACGTGCCCGTAATGACGAAGCTCATGGAGAGCGAAGCCCGCCGCTTCATTGCGCTGGTGGATGAGTTCTACGAGCGTCACGTCAAGCTGGTGGTGAGTGCGGAAGTCCCTTTATATGAGATCTACCAGGGCGAGCGGCTGAAGTTTGAGTTCCAGCGCTGCCTGTCGCGCCTGCAGGAGATGCAGAGCGAGGAATACCTGAAGCTGGAGCATATGCCGTAAATGCCATCCTCTCCTCGTGGGAGAGGGGCTGGGGGTGAGGGCACCAGACCGCACAATACCCACCCCCGAAAAACCCATTCCAAATCACATTTAAGGGTCGATCTTTGACCTCAACTTCTCTATAATCTTGCGACCCCACGTTACGAGAAGGTTTTTTTCCCGAAACTTTCTATGTGTCGGCATTAGCTATTCGAAGGGGTAGGTTTGCCGGACTTTGTCGTGTGAACCTCAACTGACTAAACGTTTGGGTGTTCACCAACGTGTAACTTATTTATTTGGGTAAGCTTTTAATGAAAACTTTTACAGCTAAACCAGAAACCGTACAACGCGACTGGTATGTTGTTGACGCGACCGGTAAAACTCTGGGCCGTCTGGCTACTGAACTGGCTCGTCGCCTGCGCGGTAAGCATAAAGCGGAATACACTCCGCACGTTGATACTGGTGACTACATCATCGTTCTGAACGCAGACAAAGTTGCTGTTACCGGCAACAAGCGTACTGACAAAATGTACTACCATCACACCGGCCACATCGGTGGTATCAAAGAAGCGACCTTTGAAGAGATGATTGCTCGCCGTCCTGAGCGTGTGATTGAAATCGCGGTTAAAGGCATGCTGCCAAAAGGCCCGCTGGGTCGTGCTATGTTCCGTAAACTGAAAGTTTACGCAGGCAATGAGCACAACCACGCGGCACAGCAACCGCAAGTTCTTGACATCTAATCGGGATTATAGGCAATGGCTGAAAATCAATACTACGGCACTGGTCGCCGCAAAAGTTCCGCAGCTCGCGTGTTCATCAAACCGGGCAGCGGTAAAATCGTAATCAACCAACGTTCTCTGGAACAGTACTTCGGTCGTGAAACTGCCCGCATGGTAGTTCGCCAGCCGCTGGAACTGGTTGATATGGTAGAAAAACTGGATCTGTACATCACTGTTAAAGGTGGTGGTATCTCCGGTCAGGCAGGTGCGATCCGTCACGGTATCACCCGCGCTCTGATGGAGTACGACGAGTCCCTGCGTGGCGAACTGCGTAAAGCTGGCTTCGTTACCCGTGATGCTCGTCAGGTTGAACGTAAGAAAGTCGGCCTGCGTAAAGCACGTCGTCGTCCTCAGTTCTCCAAACGTTAATCTTTTTCTGCTCACGCAGAACGATTGGCGAAAAACCCGCTTCGGCGGGTTTTTTTATGGATAATGCGCAGGTTATCCACAAAACTATTCCATATATCTTCTCTTTTTCCACATTTCCAGAATCCCCTCACCACAAACCCATCAAAATCTGGTAAACTATCATCCAATTTTCTGCCCAAATATCGGTGAATACTCGATTTTTGTTCGATTCTTGAACAATGTGTTTTCTCTGGGATGGGCGATATTTCATCTGGCTGGCCCCGAAGGGCCAGTAGCAGTAAATTCTGAATATACCTGGAGGTTTTCATGGCTGTCGCTGCCAACAAACGTTCGGTAATGACGCTGTTTTCTGGTCCTACTGACATTTATAGCCATCAGGTTCGTATCGTGCTGGCCGAGAAGGGTGTCAGTTTTGAGATCGAGCATGTGGAAAAGGATAACCCGCCTCAGGATCTGATCGATCTCAACCCGAGCCAAAGCGTACCGACGCTGGTGGATCGCGAGCTGACCCTGTGGGAATCCCGTATCATTATGGAATACCTGGATGAGCGTTTCCCGCATCCGCCGCTGATGCCTGTTTACCCTGTTGCGCGTGGTGAAAGCCGCCTGTACATGCAGCGTATCGAGAAAGACTGGTATTCGCTGATGAACGTGATCGTAAACGGTTCATCTTCCGAAGCGGACGCCGCGCGTAAGCAACTTCGTGAAGAGCTGCTGGCCATCGCGCCGGTGTTTGGCCAGAAGCCTTTCTTCCTGAGCGACGAGTTCAGCCTGGTAGATTGCTACCTGGCACCGCTGCTGTGGCGTCTGCCAACCCTGGGCGTAGAGTTCAGCGGCCCGGGCGCGAAAGAGCTGAAAGGCTACATGACTCGCGTATTCGAACGCGACTCCTTCCTGGCATCTTTAACTGAACCGGAACGTGAAATGCGTCTCGGCCGAGGCTAATGACTGTGGAAATGTCACAACTTTCACCACGCCGTCCGTATCTGCTGCGCGCCTTCTATGAATGGCTGCTGGATAACCAGCTCACGCCGCACCTGGTTGTGGATGTGACGTTGCCGGGGGTCCAGGTTCCTATGGAATACGCGCGCGACGGCCAGATTGTACTGAATATCGCCCCGCGTGCGGTGGGCAACCTTGAGCTGGCGAACGACGAAGTGCGCTTCAATGCGCGCTTTGGCGGTGTACCACGCGTGGTTTCCGTGCCGCTGGCAGCCGTACTGGCTATCTATGCGCGTGAAAACGGTGCGGGCACCATGTTCGAGCCGGAAACGGCTTATGATGAAGATGTTGCCAGCCTGAACGATGAAGACGGTTCGTCTGAAAACGAAAGTGAAACGGTGATGTCCATTATCGACGGTGATAAACCGGACCATGCCGATGACAACGATCCGGATGACGATCCCCCGCCGCCACGTGGTGGGCGACCCGCTCTACGCGTCGTTAAATAGATTAATGCTTCTTATAAACCAGCCAGTTAACAATAACTGGCTGGTTTTTTTTGCATCATAGCCTGGCGGTGTTTTTATTATGTTATAGATGCTGATGATAAGTTTCGACTCGGTAAGCATTGATATAAAAAAATTTAAAGCAAAAATTATTAATACAGCGAATATTATAATCCTTCTTTTTCATTGAAAGTTCTAATTTTATAGCCTTAATGTATCTTATGAGTAATCCTTAATTCAGTTATTAATAAAGCTAAATTGCATATATTTATTAAAGCAATATTATGAGTGCTGGTGGTAAAGGGCGTCACATAAATGTGGTGCATTTCCGCCAACAAAATTTTCGCATATGTTAAGGATTAACACGTGAAAAAGGTTTACTTGCCACGGCTTTGCCTCTCTGTGTTACTTTCGCGGTTGCTGCAGACACCGCAGCGCTGAAAGTCGAATGTCTATTGAATAACGCAGCATTCACCCCAGAACCAAGCAGCGTGGCAGGGTGACATACGGTACAAATAATTCAGCTACTTTATCAGTTATAACCGTTAACCGTTGGGTCATAAAGCGTGATCTGTTGAAAGACTGTTAATCGGTCGTAAAGTTGAAAGGTGAGAAGAGCCTCAGTCTGAAGTACCAGCAATCTTTTTCAAAGTAACGTGAGTTAAATAAATCCAGGGGATAAATGCATAACGTGTTTATTCCTTTTTTAACAGCACGATGAACATGGAATGTAATGTAATAGGCTTCTAAGGATTTACTCATATGTCATGCTTTAAAAATGTATTATTGAAAACATTTATTACTGCTGCGTTATTCTCAGTGCAATTTACTGCGCATGCTGGCGGTATGGTCCCTGAGACCAGTCTGCTCGTTATTGATGAAGCAACGCACAGTGGAACCATTAACGTTAAAAATACCGATAGTTTTCCTTCACTTCTTTACACCAACGTTGTGGATCTTCCGAATGACAAGGGGGTGAAAGTAATTGTCACTCAGCCTGTTGTTCGTCTGGAACCGGGTCAAACTCAGCAGCTGCGTTTCATATTGCAGACAAAAGAGCCTCTGAGCGTTGAACACTATAAGCGCGTGACCTTCGAAGGTATTCCGCCGAAGAGTAGTGACAACAAGGTCAAAATTGGTATTAACCTGCGTCAGGATCTTCCTGTGCTCATCCGGCCTAAGTCCCTGGAAGTGGTCACCGATGCCTGGAAAGAGTTGAAATGGAGTGTTAACGGCACTTCATTAAAGGTTAATAACCCGAGTAAATACGTTGTTCGTCTGGCGCAAAAAATGGTGACCAAGCCATCGGGCGCGGTTGGTAAGCTTTCTAAAACCTACATCCTGCCTGGTGAAACGCTCACCGCCACGTTAGATAAAGCGGCAAATAGCGACAACAAAGTGCAATTCTTCCCGGCTAGCCGCTATGGGGTTGAAGTACCAAGTTTTACAACGGATTTAAATAAATAAATAGGGAAATGACGGTGTGTAAAAAAAGCCGCCTTGCACTTTGTGTCCGCGCGATCCTTTGCGGCACGTTACCTCTGGTGTTACTGAACTCCACTTCCCTCCAGGCGAGGGAAGTGACGTTTGATACAGGCATCATTCAGTCCCGTGGTTTAAGCATGGATCTTAACCATTACTTTGCCGAAGCGCCGCGCTTCCTTCCGGGAACGCACTCCGTGCAGGTTAAGGTCAATGGTCAGGATCGTGGAACTGCGGCAGTGCGCTTCAACGAAGACGGCGTACTGTGTATTGATAATGACTTTTTGGAGTTTGCTGGCCTCATTCCTGTTCCTCTGAAAGCCAGCGAGACGTGCCACGATATTCACAGCGATTATGCGCAGGCCGTGGTGAACTCACTGCCAAACCAGGAAGCTGTTGAGCTCTATCTTCCACAGGAAGCTATTAACAGCCTGACGGCAGACATCAAAAACTTCCAGCATGGCGGTACCGCTGGTCTGCTTAACTATTCGCTGTTTAGCACCCGTAATGAGTATGAAGGTTCTGATAATAGCCGCTATTCACAGGCGAACCTCGAAGCAGGCTTCAATGCTATGGACTGGTCACTGCGCAGCCGATATATCCTGACGGATGATAACGGAGAAAGGAATGCGGACAGTATCTATACCTATGCCGAGCATGTGTTTGTCCCACAGCGGTTGACGTTGCAGGTCGGTGAAGTTAATGCCATGTCGGATGTCCTGAACGGCGTACCGATTACGGGCGTTCAACTGATGCCAACGCCTGGTTTGCAAAAAGATAATTCCGGCGTGACGGTAACGGGCATCGCGCGTTCCCCGCAGGCTCGTGTCGAGGTGCGTCAGAACGGCCAGCTCATCTTCAGTACGTTAGTGCCGGCAGGTCCCTTCACGCTTGACGACGTGCCGATGGTGCGTAACAACGTCGATCTTGACGTCACCGTGGTTGAGACAGATGGCTCTAGCAGCCACTTTATTGTGCCGGCCGCCTCCCTGCGATCGAAGAACCTGGCGCGCCCACAGGGCCTGACGTTCTCCGCAGGCCAGGTGCGTGACATCGACAGTGATTACGACGATCCGATGGTCGTGAACGTTTCCGACGGCTGGCGCATCATGCCGTGGATGAACCTTCTCGCATCAGGCGTGGCTGCGGAAGATTACCAGGCCGTAGGGGGCAGAGCTGACTTTATGCTCACTGACCGCTGGGGCGTATCGGCAACGGCAGCCACCAGCAAATCGAACTTTGGCGAGAGCTACAAGGGTTTGAAAACGGAGTTATCAAGCGACTATGCGCTGGGCGAAAACGTAGGGTTATCAGCCTCTGCAACGCACTTTAGCAAAGACTACCGTGAACTCGCTGACGCGATGGACGATGATTTTGAACCTAACGATAACTCCTACGCAGGCAATATTAGCTTCTCATCTGGGATTGCGGGGACATTCAGCGCCGGTTTCAACTACGACCAGAGCGCGGGTGACGGGCCTGATTCGCGCTACCTGCTGCTTAGCTGGGGGAAAACGTTCAAATACGCAACTGTCACGGTGAACTGGCAGAGTGCGGTAGGAAACAATGATGATGACGATGAGCAGGATGACGATCTGCTCTACGTCAACCTGAGCATTCCTCTCGGCGGGTCTCAAAGCCTGAGCACCTATATGCGTAAGCAGGGTGACAGCACCAGTTACGGCGTTGCGAATAACGGAGCGATTGGTGATAACACCTATTACTACGTCTCAGCTGACCGGGATGAAGACTCTAAAGAAAACAATTTTAACGGCAATATCACGTCCAACCTCCACTATACCCAGCTTGGGATCGGTGGCGGCACCAGCAGCGATCACCAGCGTAACTACAATGCGACCCTGTCGGGCGGTATCGCGATGCACAAGGATGGCGTGACCTTCTCGCCTTATGCGATCAAAGACACCTTTGCTATCGCTAAACTCAGCGAGCCTAAGAGCGGCGTCGAGATATCCACCCCACAGGGAACCGTCTGGACGGACCGCTGGGGGCAGGCCGTTGTGCCGGGCTTAAGCGAATGGCGCAACTCACGCCTGGAAATCGATGCGAATAAGCTGCCTCAGAGTATGTCCCTCGCAAACGGTACTAAGTATGTCGCCGCGGCGCATGCGTCCGTCAGTGAAGTGACCTTTAAAGTGCTCAACAGCCGCCGCGTTATGCTGCGCGTGAAGCATCCTGATGGTAAGCCATTGGCAAAAGGCCTTTCGATTGTTGATGGTAAAGGAAATTACATTGTAACCAGCGTGGACGATGGGCACATCTTCCTGAGCGACGCCGATCAGCTTGATAAGCTGTATGCAATGGATGACAACAACAAACAACTGTGTCAGATCGATTTCACCCTCAGCGATAAGCGAGATGAAAACGCATTTTACGAAGAAGTGAATGGAGTATGTCGATGAACATTCAGCGAAAAATGACCCTCGCCGGGCTGCTGGCGCTCTGTTTACCTGCTGTAGCTTTTGCCGGTGACTGCCAGATCACGCTGTCGCAAACCGTGGTGGATTACCATCAGCTTCAGCGAGACAACATTGTCACCACCCAGCAGAACTGGCACAAAATGCCGGAGCGTGAAGTTAACGTGAATGTCTTCTGCCCTGAACAGCAGCAGATTGGCGTACTTCTTCAGGGGGCGGCGGGGGAAAAAGGCCGTTTTATGTTCGGTGAAAAGGGCGGCGTTGCGGTCAAAGTCGACAATATGATCATTGACGGCAAAAATTACAACGTCGGTAAAACCCTTGACCAGGTTAACTTAACGCCTGAGGGCGAAACCGCGTCATCGTTATATCTTAAAAATAACGAAACCGTTGTTGCCGTGGAAAACAACAAAGTCCCGACAGCGCAGCAGATGAGCTTTAGGGTAACGGTCTTCCCGGTGCTGAGGGATAACGCATTCAGGAACACGGCGGACGTCACGCAGCTGGAAAGCGATCTCAGCTGGAAAATTTTGACTCACTGATGTCCTGGCCTTATGGAGCGCCGTGCACCATAAGGCCATTTCCCCTCCCTTTAATTTCCTGTGTTATGATGAACTGTTTTCCTTCAATAGCACCGGACTGCAATGAAACCGACTGATCTTAAAGCTGAAAACTCTGAAGACATTCCAGGACGCAGCCTTCGTCGTCGACCGCTGGCGCGCAAAAAACTGTCCGAAATGGTGGAAGAAGAGCTGGAGCAGATGATCCGCCGAAAGGAATTTGCGCAGGGAGAGCAGCTGCCCTCCGAGCGTGAACTGATGGAATTTTTCAACGTGGGCCGCCCCTCGGTGCGTGAAGCGCTGGCGGCTCTCAAGCGCAAAGGCCTGGTGCAGATCAATAACGGCGAGCGCGCCCGCGTCACCATGCCTTCCGCTGATACTATCATCAGCGAGCTATCAGGGATGGCGAAGGATTTTCTGACCCAGCCCGGCGGTATCGCCCATTTTGAGCAGCTCCGCCTGTTCTTTGAATCCAGCCTCGTTCGCTACGCCGCAGAGTACGCCACTGACGATCAGATCGCGCAGCTGACAAAGGCGCTGGAGATCAACAGCCGGTCCCTCGACGACAATGCGCTGTTTATTCGATCCGATGTTGATTTTCACCGCGTGCTGGCGGAGATCCCCGGGAATCCCATCTTTAACGCGGTCCATGTGGCGCTGCTCGACTGGCTCATCGCTGCGCGTCCTACCGTTCCGGACGCGGAGCTCTATCAGCATAACGAAGTGAGCTACCGGCAGCATATTGCTATCGTCGATGCGATCCGTCGCCGCGATCCGGATGAAGCCGATCGGGCACTGCAAACCCATCTCAACAGCGTATCCGCCACCTGGCACGCCTTCGGCGAGAGCTCTAAAACCCAATAGTCACGATCCTTTAGTGAAGCAGATCGCAATATAGGCGTTCTGTATTCCACTGCTGCTTAATTAGTCTGGTATAACAGGTATAAAGGTATATCGTTATTACAAACATGCGACCGATTGAGGTAACTATGGCAACGCAATTACGCGGCGTAATGGCCGCGCTCCTGACCCCGTTCAATTCACCGCAGGCGCTTGATAAAGAGAGCCTGCGCCGGCTTGTTCAGTTCAATATTGCGCAGGGTGTTGATGGCCTGTACGTGGGAGGCTCGACGGGCGAGGCCTTTGTACAAAGCCTTTCCGAGCGTGAACAGGTTATGGAAATCGTGGCGGAAGAGGCGCAGGGAAAAATTACCCTGATCGCACACGTCGGCTGCGTCAGTACGGCGGAAAGCCAGCGGCTGGCGACCTCTGCCGCCCGTTACGGCTTCGATGCCGTGTCTGCCGTCACGCCGTTTTACTACCCCTTCAGCTTTGAAGAACATTGCGACCACTACCGTGCAATCATTGATTCTGCTGATGGTTTACCGATGGTGGTCTATAACATTCCGGCGCTGAGCGGGGTTAAGCTGACGCTGGATCACATCAATACTCTGGTCACGCTGCCGGGCGTCGGGGCGCTGAAGCAAACCTCCGGCGATCTCTTCCAGATGGAGCAGATCCGCCGCGCGCATCCGGATCTGGTGCTCTACAACGGTTACGATGAGATCTTTGCTTCTGGCCTGCTTGCGGGCGCGGACGGTGGGATCGGCAGCACGTACAACATCATGGGCTGGCGCTACCAGGCGATCGCCAGGGCGGTGCGGGAAGGGGATAGCGCTACCGCGCAGCGTTTACAGAGCGAGTGCAACAAGGTCATCGATCTTCTCATCCAGGCGGGCGTTTTCCGCGGTCTGAAAACGGTGCTGCACTATATGGACGTGGTTTCCGTGCCGCTGTGCCGCAAGCCGTTTGCACCCGTGGAAGAAAAATTTGTGCCAGAGCTGAAGGCCCTGGCGGAGCAGCTAATGGCGGAAAAACGCTAACGCAATGCCGTCCGGCAAACGACAGAGAAATCGTCGGGAGAGTGAAATGAGTAAGTCTACCCTAAGCATCCCGTGGTACCGCCATCTTAGCCGCCCTCAGTGGCGCGCGTTCTCCGCCGCCTGGCTGGGATATCTGCTCGATGGCTTCGATTTTGTTTTAATTGCCTTAGTGCTGACAGAAGTAAAAAGTGAATTTGGTCTGACAACGGTTGAAGCCGCGAGCCTGATTTCCGCGGCCTTTATTTCACGCTGGTTTGGCGGGTTACTGCTGGGCGCGATGGGCGATCGCTACGGGCGAAAGCTGGCGATGATTGCCAGCATTGTCCTGTTCTCCTGCGGGACGCTGGCCTGCGGTTTTGCGCCGGACTACGTAACCCTGTTTATTGCTAGAATGGTGATCGGCATGGGGATGGCGGGCGAATATGGCTCCAGCGCAACCTACGTGATTGAAAGCTGGCCGAAGCACCTGCGCAATAAGGCGAGCGGTTTTCTGATCTCCGGTTTCTCCGTGGGTGCCGTCATCGCGGCTCAGATCTATAGCCTGGTGGTGCCGGTTTGGGGCTGGCGAGCGCTGTTCTTTATTGGCATTTTGCCCATCGTCTTTGCGCTGTGGCTGCGTAAAAACATTCCCGAGGCGGAAGACTGGCAGGCGAAGCATGAGGGTAAAGCCCCGGTGCGCACGATGGTCGACATTCTCTATCGCGGCAAATACCGCGCGATAAACATGATGATGACGCTGTTTGCCGGTACCGCGCTGTGGCTCTGCTTTGCGGGCGAGCTTAACAATGCGGGGCTGGTTATGATTCTTGGCCTGCTGTGCGCCATCGTTTTCATCAGCTTTATGGTGCAAAGCAGCGGCAAACGCTGGCCGACGGGCGTTACGCTGATGGTTGTTGTGCTATTTGCCTTCCTCTACTCGTGGCCTATTCAGGCGCTACTGCCGACTTACCTGAAAACCGAACTGGCGTATGACCCGTCAACCGTGGCAAAAGTCTTGTTCTTTAGCGGATTTGGCGCGGCGGTGGGCTGCTGCGTCGGCGGCTTCCTCGGCGACTGGCTGGGCACCCGCAGGGCCTACGTCTGTAGCCTGCTGGCCTCGCAGCTGCTTATCATCCCCGTCTTTGCCATCGGCGGTGCAAACGTCTGGATTTTGGGTCTGCTGCTCTTTTTCCAACAGATGCTGGGACAGGGGATTTCCGGGATCTTACCCAAGCTTATCGGCGGCTATTTCGATACCGACCAGCGCGCCGCGGGGCTCGGCTTTACCTACAACGTCGGCGCGTTGGGGGGCGCAATTGCTCCGGTCATTGGCGCTCTGCTATCACAGAATATGCAGCTCGGCACGGCGCTGGGGTCGCTCTCCTTTGGCCTGACGTTTGTGGTTATTCTGCTCATCGGTCTGGATATGCCTTCCCGCGTTCAGCGCTGGATAAGGCCGGAAGCGCTGCGCACGCATGACGCCATTGACGGTAAACCGCTGAGCGGCACAGTGCCCTTTAGCGGCATCAGGAATAGCCTGATTAAGCATAAAGGGTAACGTAATGCGCCGTCCCTTGCCGCCGGGAGGGGGATTTCGATCCCCTGTGTTTAATGCAGCGCGCGTTATTGATCCTGAACGACTATTTTCATATCCAATTTGTAAAGGTTAGTCACAATTTTTTTTATGGCCCCAGGCTCGTAAATCGAGCGTGTTGCACATCATCACTGGCTGTAATGTATGCTTTTTAATTGGCCATATTTATGGTATGCGCAGAATAATTGATCAATAAATAATGATTCTATATATATAGAAAAAATCAAATGGTAAACTCGTTAATCAGGCCTTTACTTTGCGGTAATGGTAGTATAAAAATTAATTTCTCTCTAAATAATATTTTAAGTAGCGCTTGTTTTATCCTCGATATATCCAGTGTATGCGTATTTTTGTATTTACCCTAAATATGCATAGTTGGGTACTAATTATCTTCATCATTGTAAATACTCGTTTTTATCTAAAAATTCAATTAATACTCCCTATTTTGTAGGTTTAGTGATCGGAAAGATCGAGTGGCCTAATTTTATTAGATGGGCTTAAAAGGGTTTTTAGCGAATAATTATTGATATTCCAATTGGAGAGAAGAATACTGCTGCCCGCCTAAATGACATTATATTTCCGGTAATAATCCCTGGCAGGATTATATTGATATATGATGTTTTCTAATTATGCTCTGTAAGCTAATTGTTATGGGCGCTGTTTTCACTATTCAGGATTATATAATTTCATTGCACGCTGATAAATTTTAATAATGTCAGGTGCAGTCTATTTCTTTAAGGATGAAAAAAATGATTTCTACTGTAAAAACAACGGTTTCTGCTGCGCTGTTAATGGGTTTTGCCTCTTTTGCTAATGCTGCTGGCACGAATACTGGCACCGTAACTTTCACCGGTACGATTGAAGATTCTCCATGCTCAATTGCGGTGGGTGACGAACATCAGACCGTTGACCTGGGCCACATCGGTACGGGTTCTCTTCTGGGCGGTAAAAGCTCTTCTATGGTTGATTTTAATATCAGCCTGGAAAACTGTGCCTTTACCACGGAGAAGAATATGTCCACCGTATTCTCCGCAGCGGGTAATGAATCCACTACTAACGCGGGCAACGTCGCGCTGATGGGCGCTAAAGGCGAAATGGCAGGCTCCAGCATTGTGATCGGTAATGCTAAGGGAACCCGTATTCCACTGAGCGCTAACTCTGACCAGGCGATGACCTTAGATGGCGCAGGCGTTGCGCTGGCTAACCAGACGCTGAATTTTAAAGCATGGGTACAGGGTGATGCCGCCGTCACCAAGATTGATACCGGTGAGTTCAGCAGCGTAGTGAATTTTGCAATCAGCTATCTGTAATATCTGAGTCCCCTGCAGCATGACGCTGCGGGGCTTTTTAAAAAATCCGGGGGTACTGTAGAACCCTGGCGCCGGATTTTACTTTGTAAGAAATTATTATAAATAAGCCTGTGATCAAGGATGAATTGCTCAATGCTTAAATATTCTTCTTATCGTTTGAGCATCGTTGCGACTATTGCTGGCCTAACCTTTTTCGGCGATATTGGAAATAGTTTTGCTGAACAGCCCATCCAATTTAATACGCAGTTTCTGGATATTAAAGAAGGCGCAAAAATCAATCTGGGCCGCTTTTCGCGCAAGGGTTATGTCATGCCCGGACGCTATACGCTAACGGTACTGGTTAACCAGACTGTCGTGAGCCAGGACAGCGCAATTACCTACTCCGCCCTGAATGACAATCCTGATGAAAGCGATCCCTGCCTGACGCCCGAGCTGGTGGCATTATTTGGCCTGAAGCCTGAACTCGTTGAAAACCTGCGGTGGGGACAGGCGGGAACCTGCCTCGAGCCTCATCAGCTGGAAGGTATGGCGGCACAAACCGATCTGGGCAAATCCACGCTCACGGTGATTATCCCGCAGGCCTGGCTGGAATACGCCGATGCCGACTGGGATCCGCCGTCGCGCTGGGATGAAGGCATTTCCGGTCTGCTGTTTGACTACAGCGTGAACAGCCAGTGGCAGCGCCCGGAGCATGATGCGGGTGACCGCTACGACGTCAGTGGCAACGGTACCGTGGGGGCGAACCTCGCTGCCTGGCGTTTGCGCGCCGACTGGCAGGCCAGCTACCTCCGTGCAGAGGCGGATGAGAAGGACGACGACGCGTTTTCCTCGTCGCAAACTGAGCGACGCTGGGACTGGAGCCGCTACTATGCCTACCGCGCAATCCCGGCGCTGCGCGCGCAGCTGAAGCTGGGCGAAGACGCGCTGGTTTCCGATATTTTTGACAGTTTTAACTACGCTGGCGCCAGCCTGGTCACCGACGATCGGATGCTGCCGCCAAACCTTCGCGGCTACGCGCCGGAAATTTCCGGCGTCGCGCGCACCAATGCAAAAATCACGGTCACCCAGCAGGGGCGCGTGATCTATGAATCTCAGGTCCCGGCCGGTCCGTTTCGCATTCAGGACATTAACGAAACCGTCTCCGGCGATCTGCACGTCAGAATTGAAGAGCAGAACGGCCAGGTGCAGGAATATGACGTCAGCACCGCCTCCATCCCTTACTTAACCCGTCCAGGCCAGCTGCGCTACAAAGTCGCGGTGGGCCGACCTCAGGATTGGGACCACCACATGGAAGGCTCGCCGTTTTCCACGGCTGAGCTTTCGTGGGGCATGACTAACGGCTGGTCGCTGTACGGCGGCGGGATTGGTGAAGAGGATTATCAGGCTCTGGCGATCGGTATCGGCCATGATATGGCGGCGTTAGGCGCGCTGTCGTTCGATGTCACTCACTCCCGGGCCAGCGTACCGGAGGGCAGCGACTATGGCGACGGCATGCTTCAGGGGAACTCATATCGCACCAGCTATGCGAAGGATTTTGACGAACTGGACAGCCGTATCACCTTCGCCGGCTACCGTTTCTCAGAAGAGAACTACATGACCATGGATGAGTACCTGGACGCTAACAGCGGCGACGGTGAACGCGTTCGCTCGGGTCATGATAAAGAGATGTACACGTTGACCTACAGCCAGAGCTTCAGCGATTTGAACGTCAATGCCTACATTAATTTTACCCATCGCACCTACTGGAACCGCCCGAGCCAGGACAGCTACAACCTGACGCTATCGCACTTCTTTTCCGTGGGGCAAATACGCAACCTCAGCTTATCCATTAACGGTTACCGCAATGAATATGACGACGAGGCGGATGACGGCGTGTTTGTCTCGCTCTCCGTGCCGTGGGGCACCGAGCGGACCTTAAGCTATAACGGCTCGTTCAGTGGGGGCAATAACAGCAGCCAGGCGGGCTACTACGAGCGGCTGGACGATAACAATAACTACCAGATTAACGCCGGTCACGGCGACACCGGCGCGACGCTGGATGGCTACTACCGGCACCAGGCCAGCGTCGCCGACGTGGATGCCAGCCTGAACTACCAGGAAGGCGAGTATACCTCTGGCGGCCTGTCGCTGCGCGGCGGTGCGACGCTCACCGCGAAAGGCGGGGCGCTGCACCGCAGCGGCGTCACGGGCAGTACGCGTCTGCTGGTTGACGTTGACCAGCAGGCGGATGTGCCGGTCGGCGGCTACGGCACGCCGGTATATACCAACGTTTTTGGGAAAGCGGTGCTGACCGAGGTGAACGATTACTACCGCAACCAGGTGAAAATCGACGTCACGAAACTGCCGGAAAACGCCGAGGCGATTAACTCGGTTACCCAGGCAACGCTGACGGAAGGGGCCATCGGCTACCGTCATCTGGAGGTGGTCAGCGGCGAAAAGATGATGGCGGCGATCCGCCTGCGCAACGGCGACTCTCCGCCGTTTGGTGCCGAGGTGAAGAATGCACGTCAGCAGCAGGTGGGGATCGTCGACAGCGACGGCAGCGTATTCCTGATTGGCGTGAACGCGGGCGAAGCCATGCAGGTGAGTTGGGACAATCAACCTCAGTGTGAAGTGACGCTGCCCGCGCCGTTGCCCGCCGATCTCTACAGCGGCCTGCTGCTACTGTGCCAGGGCGGTGCGCTGCCGCAGGAGACGCAGCCCGTGCCCCAGCCCATGCTGCAACAACAAACCAGACTCATGGCGGACAAAGCGCCAGAACGGCTTTCGTCCCGTCAACGCGTTACGCATAACGGAGAATAATTGACCATGAAAGGATATCGCCTTCGTCCAAAGGCAATCGTGCTGCTGATTGCCAGCCTGGCGCTTGGGGCATGTAGCGCGCAAGCCGCTATCGCCCCCGATCGTACACGTCTGGTATTCAAGGGCGATGAGAAATCGATCGGGATCGATCTGAAAAACGCCAGCGACAAACTGCCGTACCTGGCACAGTCCTGGGTAGAAGACGAAAAGGGCAATAAAATCACCTCGCCGCTGACGGCGATCCCTCCTGTGCAACGCATTGAAGCGCAGTCGATAGGTCAGGTAAAAATTCAGGGAATGCCGGCGTTAAGCGCCCTGCCGCAGGATAAAGAGACGCTGTTTTTCTATAACGTGCGCGAAATTCCGCCGAAAAGCGATAAGCCGAACACGCTGCAGATTGCGCTGCAGACCCGCATCAAGCTGTTCTACCGTCCGGCGGCAATCGCGAAAGTGGACGCCCGGCATCCCTGGCAATACAAGGTTACGCTGGCCCGCCGGGACAACGGATGGCAGGTCAACAACCCTACCGCGTGGTATGTGATTGTCAGCGACGCCGCCGACAAGGTGAACGGCAAAACGGCACCCGGATTCGCGCCGCTTGTCGTCGCGCCGGGCAGCAGTCAGAGCATGGCCGTGAAGGTGAGCGACCTCGGCACGTCGCCGGTGCTGACCTACGTTGACGACTACGGCGCACGCCTGCCGCTGGTATTTACCTGCAGCGTCAACCCGTGCGCCGTGAACGAAGAGCAGACCCGAAAAGCGCACACGCGTTAGTAAGGGCCATGAGATGACGCGACACACGACAATTCGCTCTGCCATTTTACTGCTGTTGGTCAGCGTAGCGGCTTCGCCGTGGGCGGCAAATAAAACGGTGAACCTGAAGCTGATTATCGCCATAAACGCACCTCCGCCCTGTACGGTCACTGCCCCGACGGTAGAGTTCGGCACGATAATGACGACAAACGTTGATGGCAGTAGCAATGCAAAACAGGTGCCCTACAACCTGATTTGTTCCGGTGGCGCCAGCGATTATCTGAAAATGCAGATCCAGGGAACGGCAATGACGGTAAACGGTGAACAGGTTTTAAAGACGGATGTGAATGGATTAGGTATTCGCCTGCAAACGCAGGCGGATAAAACGCTGTTGCCCGTAGGGACGTCCAGCTGGTGGAACTTTCAGCCTGGCAGAACGGATCCGGTGTTAGAAGCTGTGCTCGTGAAGTCAGCAGGAACAACGCTTACGGCAGGAGAGTTCAATGCAGCGGCAACGCTGGTGGTGGAGTATCAATGAATAAATTCGCACTCGCGCTAGTGCTGTTCGCCAGCGGCACCGCACAGGCAGCAGATAATCTGAAATTTCATGGCACGTTAATTGCGGGGCCAAAATGTACCATCGATAACGCCCAAACGATCGACGTGAATTTCAATAACGTGCTGATCGAGAAGATCGACGGCAGCAATTACAGCCAGCCGGTTCCCTACACGATTACCTGCGATTCCACTTATCGCGACGAGGCGATGTCCATGACGTTGACGCTGAGCGGCACGCCGGTGGAGTTTAACAACGCGGCGGTGGCGACAAGCGTCGAGGGGCTGGGAATTGAGCTACGGCAGAACAATACGCCGTTTACGATCGGCAGCAACATTACCATTCAGGAAGCCTCCAGGCCGACGCTGACGGCGGTGCCGGTGAAGAAAAGCGGGGCGACGCTGAAGGAAGGGGGATTTGAAGCGTGGGCCACGCTACAGGTGGATTACCAATGATCGTATGCCGAAAGGCCGGGCGGATGCTGGCGTGCATCGGCATGCTGGCGTTTTCCGCTGCGCAGGCCAGCGTGGATAACCTGCGCTTTCGCGGTAACCTGGTCGCCAGCGCCTGCACGGTGGTGGTGAACGGCGGCACGCTGGCGGAGGTGGCCTTTCCGGTACTTAGCGCAGGTGATTTACTGCGTGCGCCCTCCGCGCCGCAGCCCTTTACCCTGCAGCTTAACGACTGCGACAGCGCGCTCAGCAGCGGCGTGCGGGTGACCTTTACCGGCACGGAGGCCGCCGGGTTAAAGGGGTACCTGGCGCTGGATGCCAATTCGACGGCGGGCGGCGTGGCCATTGGCATCAGGACGCTAACGGGTAGGGTGGTAGATATTAATAACGCCGCCGGGACCACCTTCACGCTGGTGCCGGGCAGCAACCAGCTGGCGCTGAATGCGGTGGTGCAGGCGATTTCGTCCTCCGGCATCTCTGCCGGCTCGTTTTCCGCGTCGGCAACGGCCAATTTTGAGTATCTGTAAGATGAACAAAAAAATAGTGCTGGCGGCCCTGCTGCTGTTTTTAGGCTTCAGTTCAGGCGGCATGGCGCAAAGTAAGCAGAAAGTAGGCAATACCTTTCAGGGGGTGAATATTTATTATGGCGCCGGGAAAATGGCCGCCACAACCGTTGATATTAATACTATGGTGGCAACCCCGAAGGGTGTGTATTACGGCGTATACAGTATGCCGCCTAAGAAAAACCAAAATGCGACGCTTAAATCATGGAGCGGTCCTGGTACCGCGCCGGTATTAACGCTGAGAAGCTTCCAAAACGTTGATTATTCTCTTTGCCCAGGCATTGACCGCAGCCTTTACAGCTGTCGCCACAATATTTTTGATATTACGGTTTCACAGGATAACGACGGCTGCCCCTGGCTCACGACGACCTACGCCTACAGCTATCCCACCACGGCGACGAATATCGGATCCTATCGCGGCCCGACGGTACGTGACTCACGATGTTCCGTACCGGTTGCCACCTACGACGTCTCCTGGTCGCCCAGTGCTATGCAGCATGAGAAGGTGCTAAAGGTGGTGCCAAATGGCGGAACGGTTAACGCCACGCTGCATACCTACCTGATGGAAAGCAGCATGCTGTGTGACGGCAGCAAGTTCGACGAACGCGGTGCGGGGTGCCGTTATGTTGCAACCGGGACAACGCTAACGGTGCTGGGGTGTGATAACCCGATTGTCACTACCACGGCGGTAGCGCATCCGATAACGGACAAAGAGCTGCATGATATTAACGTTGCCGTTAACACGAAGAGCGTAGGTTCAGGGACGATCAACGCGACCTGTAATTTCCAGTATATTCTTGAACAGCTATAGCGCTGCACATCAGGCGGAGGCGTTTTTCCTCCGCCTGATGTTGTGACTACACTTCCAGGTAGTTCAGGATCCCGTCAGCCGCCTTGCGGCCTTCGGCAATCGCCGTCACCACCAGATCCGAACCGCGCACGATGTCGCCACCGGCGAAGATTTTCGGGTTGCTGGTCTGGAAGGCGTTGTCGCTGCCTTCCGGCGCAATGACGCGGCCCTGTGAATCCAGCTCGACGCTGTGCTTCGCCAGCCACTCCATGCTGTGAGGACGGAAGCCGAACGCCATGACAACGGCGTCTGCCGGGATCACGTGCTCAGAGCCGGCCACGATTTCGGCGCGACGACGGCCTTTTGCATCCGGCGCGCCCATCTCGGTGCGCGCCATCTTCACGCCGCTCACCCTGCCGTTGGCATTCACTTCCACGCCCAGCGGCTGGATGTTGAACTGGAACTCCACGCCCTCTTCGCGCGCGTTTTTCACCTCGCGCTTAGAGCCCGGCATGTTCTCTTCGTCACGGCGATAGGCGCAGATGACGTGCGCCGCGTTCTGACGAATCGAGGTACGCACGCAGTCCATCGCGGTATCACCGCCGCCCAGCACCACCACGCGTTTACCTTCCATGCTGACGAACGGCTCGTCGGCGGTTTCGCCGTAGCCCATCAGCTGTTTGGTGTTGGCAATCAGGAACGGCAGCGCGTCGTACACGCCCGGCGCGTCTTCGTTCTCAAGCCCGCCGCGCATGGACTGATAGGTGCCCACGCCGAGGAACACGGCGTCGTAGTCCTTCAGCAGATCGTCGAGCTGCACGTCGCGGCCCACTTCCACGTTCAGCTTGAACTCAATGCCCATGCCGGTGAAGATTTCACGGCGGCGGGTCATGACCTCTTTTTCCAGCTTAAAGGCCGGAATGCCGAAGGTCAGCAGACCGCCGATTTCCGGATGGCGGTCGAAAACCACCGCCTTCACGCCGTTGCGGGTCAGGACGTCCGCACAGGCCAGGCCCGCCGGACCCGCGCCGATAATCGCCACGCGCTTGTCGGTTTGACGCACGCCGGTCATATCCGGACGCCAGCCCATCTCGAACGCCTTATCGTTGATATAGCGCTCAATGTTGCCGATGGTCACCGCGCCGAACTCGTCGTTCAGCGTGCAGGAGCCTTCACACAGACGATCCTGTGGACAGACGCGGCCGCACACTTCCGGCAGGGTGTTGGTCTGGTGAGACAGCTCGGCGGCCTCAAAAATACGCCCTTCGTTGGCCAGCTTCAGCCAGTTCGGGATGTAGTTGTGTACCGGGCATTTCCACTCGCAGTACGGGTTGCCGCAGGACAGGCAGCGGTCCGCCTGCGCCTTGGCCTGGCCTTCTGAAAACGGCTCGTAGATTTCAACAAATTCGATTTTACGGATCTTCAGCGGTTTCTTTGGCGGATCAACGCGCTGCAGGTCGATAAACTGGTATACGTTCTGGCTCATTGCTACCCCTTACTGCGCCTGCACGCGCAGCTCTGCTGCGCTACGACTACGGTGACCCAACAGGGCTTTAACATCGCTCGACTTTGGCTTAACCAGCGCGAATTTCGCCGAGAATGCCGGCCAGTTCGCCAGGATCTCTTCGCCGCGCGAAGAACCGGTATGCTGCACGTGTTCGGTAATCAAACCGCGCAGGTGTTCTTCGTGGATAGCCAGCGTATCAACGTCCAGCACTTCCACCAGCTCCGGGTTCACGCGCTTGCGGAACTCGCCGTCTTCGTCCAGGACGTACGCAAAACCGCCCGTCATGCCTGCGCCGAAGTTCACGCCGGTTTTACCCAGCACGCACACGATCCCGCCCGTCATGTATTCACAGCCGTTATCGCCGATGCCTTCCACCACGGTGATGGCACCGGAGTTACGCACCGCAAAACGCTCGCCCGCACGGCCCGCGGCAAACAGACGGCCGCCGGTCGCGCCGTACAGGCAGGTGTTACCGATGATGCTGGCCTCGTGGCTGCGGAAGGCGGAACCGACCGGAGGACGGACCGCCAGCAGGCCGCCCGCCATGCCTTTACCGACGTAGTCGTTGGCATCGCCGGTCAGGTACAGCTCAACGCCGCCCGCGTTCCACACGCCGAAGCTCTGACCCGCGGTACCGCTGAAGTGCGCGGTAATCGGATCGGCTGCCAGCCCCTGGTCACCGTGCGTCTGCGCGATGTAGCCGGAGAGCGAGGCGCCCACGGAGCGGTCGGTGTTGCGGATATCAAACCAGAACGTTTTGCTCTGCTTGTCGTCCACGTACGGTTTTGCCTGCTGCAGCAGCTGCGCGTTCAGCACGCCGTTGTCGAACGGCGGGTTGTTTTCGGTGCAGTACACCGCTTTGCCAGCTTTAGGCTGCGCGGTTTCCAGCAGCTTGCCCAGCGCCAGCTTCTGCTGCTTGGCGGTAAAGCCTTCCAGCTCTTTCAGCAGGTCGGTACGGCCAATCAGGTCGACCAGGCGCTTCACGCCCAGCTGCGCCATCAGCTCGCGGGTTTCGCGGGCGATGAAGTCAAAGTAGTTGGTCACTTTGAACGGCAGGCCGTGATAGTGATTCTTACGCAGCTTCTCGTCCTGGGTCGCCACGCCGGTTGCGCAGTTGTTCAGGTGGCAAATACGCAGGTATTTACAGCCGAGCGCCACCATCGGGCCGGTACCGAAGCCGAAGCTTTCCGCACCCAGAATCGCCGCTTTAATGATGTCGAGGCCGGTTTTCAGGCCGCCGTCCACCTGCAGGCGGATCTTGTGGCGCAGGCCGTTAGCCACCAGCGCCTGCTGGGTTTCCACCAGGCCAAGCTCCCACGGACAGCCCGCGTATTTCACGGAGGAGAGCGGGCTTGCGCCGGTACCGCCGTCGTAGCCGGCGATGGTGATCAGGTCCGCATAGGCTTTCGCCACGCCGGTGGCGATGGTGCCCACGCCCGGTTCGGAAACCAGCTTCACGGAGATCATCGCTTTCGGGTTGACCTGCTTCAGGTCAAAAATCAGCTGCGCCAAATCCTCGATAGAGTAGATATCGTGGTGCGGCGGCGGGGAGATCAGCGTCACGCCCGGCACGGAATAACGCAGTTTGGCGATGTACGGGGTGACTTTATCACCCGGCAGCTGGCCGCCTTCGCCCGGTTTTGCACCCTGAGCGACTTTAATCTGGATCACGTCGGCGTTGACCAGGTATGCCGGCGTCACGCCAAAGCGGCCGGAGGCGACCTGCTTGATGCGGGACACTTTGTTGGTGCCGTAGCGCGCCGGATCTTCACCGCCTTCACCGGAGTTCGAGTTACCGCCGATGCTGTTCATGGCTTCCGCCAGCGCTTCGTGGGCTTCCGGGCTTAGCGCGCCGATGGACATCGCGGCGGTGTCGAAGCGTTTAAACAGCTCGGACGCAGGCTCAACGTCGTCAATGCTGACCGCTTCATCCCCTGGATTCAGGGCAATCAGGTCGCGCAGCGTCGCCGCCGGACGGTTATTGACCAGCTCGGCATACTGCTGATAATCGCTATATTCGCCGCTCTGAACCGCCTGCTGCAGCGTGCGCACCACGTCCGGGTTGTAGGCGTGGTATTCGCCGCCGTGAACGTACTTCAGCAGCCCGCCCTGATCCAGCGGCTTGCGCGCCAGCCAGGCGCGTTTCGACAGATTCACCAGATCCTGCTGGAAGTCAGCAAATCCGGCGCCGCCGATGCGGCTGACCACGCCTTTGAAGCAGAGGTTAGCAACGTCATCGTGCAGGCCGACCACTTCAAAAAGCTTCGAGCAGCGGTAGGAGGCAATCGTCGAAATGCCCATTTTGGACATGATCTTGTACAGGCCTTTGTTGATGCCGTTACGGTAGTTCAGCATCACGGCGCGGTAGTCTTTCTCGATCGCGCGGGTATCGACCAGCTTCGCCAGCGTTTCGTAGGCCAGGTACGGGTAGATTGCCGTCGCGCCAAAGCCCAGCAGCACGGCAAAGTGGTGCGGATCGCGCGCGCTGGCGGTCTCAACGATAATGTTGGCGTCGCAGCGCAGGCTCTTGTCCACCAGGCGCGTCTGGATCGCCCCCACGGCCATTGGCGCAGGCACCGGCAGACGGTTTTTCGCGATGTTGCGGTCAGACAGTACCAGCAGAACGGTGCCGTTTCGCACCATCTGCTCGGCTTTGTCGCACAGCGCCTTCACCGTCTCTTCGAGGCTCGCTTCGTTCACGTCGAAGGTAATATCGAGCGTGTCCGCGCGGTAGTGCTCCTCTTCCATGGTGGTGAGCTGTTTGAAATCGGAGTAGAGCAGGATCGGCGACTTGAAGGTCAGGCGGTGCGCCTGGCCTTCGGCCTCGCAGAAGACGTTCATCTCGCGGCCGATGCTGGTGGCCAGCGACATTACGTGCGCTTCGCGCAGCGGATCGATTGGCGGGTTGGTCACCTGCGCAAACTGCTGGCGGAAGTAGTCGTAAATGATGCGCGGCTGGCTGGAGAGCACGGCAAACGGCGTGTCGTCGCCCATTGAGCCGACCGCTTCCTGGCCGTTTTCACCGAGCACGCGGATCACCGAGTCCAGCTCTTCCGCGCTGTAGTTAAACTGTTTCTGGAAGCTCGCGAGGGCGTCGTCGTCCATCTCGCGGCTGCCAACCTCGTCATCAGAGAGGTCTTCGAACGGCACCAGGCGGCGAACGTTTTTCTCCATCCACTCTTTGTACGGGTGGCGGCTCTTCAGATCGTTATCGGTTTCAGCGGAGTGCAGTATACGCCCGCCGCGGGTATCGATAACCATCAGCTCGCCCGGGCCAACGCGGCCTTTCTCGACCACTTCGTCAGGCTGGTAGTCCCAGATACCGACTTCAGAGGCGCAGGTGATGAGCTTGTCTTTGGTGATGACGTAGCGCGCCGGACGCAGGCCGTTACGGTCCAGGTTACAGGCGGCGAAGCGGCCGTCGGACATGACGATGCCCGCCGGGCCGTCCCACGGCTCCATGTGCATGGAGTTAAAGTCGAAGAACGCGCGCAGCTCCGGGTCCATATCCGGGTTGTTCTGCCAGGCCGGCGGCACGAGCAGGCGCATGGCGCGCACGATGTCCATCCCGCCCGCCAGCAGCAGCTCAAGCATGTTATCCATGGAGCTGGAGTCCGAGCCGGTTTCGTTGACGAACGGCGCGGCATCGTGAAGGTCAGGGATCAGCGGGGTCTGGAACTTATAGGTACGGGCGCGCGCCCACTGGCGGTTGCCGGTGATAGTGTTGATCTCGCCGTTGTGCGCCAGGTAGCGGAATGGCTGCGCCAGCGGCCAGCGCGGCACGGTGTTGGTGGAGAAGCGCTGGTGGAACAGGCAAATGGCCGATTCCAGACGCAGGTCCGCCAGGTCCAGGTAGAAGCGCGGCAGGTCAGCCGGCATACAGAGACCTTTATAGATGTTCACCAGGTTGGAGAGGCTACAGACGTAGAACTCTTTATCATCCTGAAGACGTTTTTCAATGCGGCGGCGGGCGATAAACAGGCGGCGCTCCATATCGCGTGGACGCCAGCCCGCAGGCGCGTTGACAAAAATTTGTTCAATACGAGGCAGCGAGGAGAGGGCAATTTCACCGAGCACCCCTTCATTGGTTGGCACATCGCGCCAGCCAACAATCGACAGGGTTTCACGCTGAAGTTCTTCTTCGACGATGCGGCGCGAGGCGGCTGCCTTTTCAGGGTCCTGATTCAGGAACAGCATGCCGACGGCGTAGTTTTTGGCTAAACGCCAGCCGCGCTCTTCCGCCACTATGCGGAAGAAACGATCCGGTTTTTGCAGCAGTAGGCCGCAACCGTCGCCCGTTTTACCATCGGCAAGAATAGCGCCACGGTGCTGCATTCGGGCCAGTGCGTGAATAGCAGTACGCACTACCTTGTGGCTAGGTTCGCCTTCTATGTGGGCGATCAGGCCGAAACCACAGTTATCCTTCTCAAGGGATTTATCGTACAACATATCAGTGAACCTCCCCAGGCTCGTCGGGCTTCCCACTGAACTTTACCGTGGCGCGCAGGCGCAGAAAGAGCATGGCGACGGGGTTTGCGTTTCATACGCGGACCTCGCATTCGCCCTCTTTTTCATCCTTTCGCGCAGGTAAACAAGTTTGAGGACTTGCTTCAGAGGGAATCTCAATTACTGCATAAATATGATGAGCAGGCCGCTCATCCAGAAAGCTTCCAGCGGATTTCCAACTTATCGGGAATTGATACACAGGTCAAATGGCAATCTTATTTATAAAAAAATGTGTTAATAGTGTTTTATCTGATTGAATTTAAATGATATTTAATGATTTTTACAAGCGTATTGGCCTTCGGAAAGACGCAGCGTAATGTGATCTGACTCACTATATGAAAGCGGTATTATCAATGCAGCGTGCTGAATAGTGTTTTTAGTGCAGGATAATCCTCTGGTATGCAGTGCAAACCCGCATAAACCCACTGTTTTTCCGTGGGGGCGGTATTAATAAAAAAAACCATCAGAACATAAGGAAAAGTAATCACGAATGTCGTGAATGAAATTGCGGTAATCTTGAGTAGTTATTCAAATAGATAAAGGCCGTCCATGGCGATTGATCCAGGTCATCGCCGACAGAGGCTAAAAATGGCAGGCTTGTCCCCTTTCATCGGGACGGTCTATCAGATTATGCAGTTACAGAAATTAGTCAATATGTTTGGTGGGGATCTTTTGCAGCGGTATGGGCAAAAGGTTCACAAGCTGACGCTGCACGGGGGCTTTAGCTGCCCAAACCGCGACGGCACCATCGGGCGCGGCGGCTGCACCTTCTGTAACGTTGCGTCTTTTGCTGACGAAGCCCAGCAGCACAAATCCATTGTTGAACAACTCGCCCATCAGGCCAGCCTGGTAAACCGCGCCAAACGGTATCTGGCCTATTTTCAGGCCTACACCAGCACGTGGGCGGAGGTGCAGGTATTACGCTCGATGTACCAGCAGGCGGTGAGCCAGGCCAATATCGTGGGGCTGTGCGTCGGCACGCGTCCGGACTGCGTGCCGGAAGCCGTGCTGGATCTGCTCAGCGAGTACAAAGAGCAGGGATACGAAATCTGGCTCGAGCTGGGCCTGCAAACGGCGCATGACAAAACGCTGCACCGCATCAACCGCGGGCATGACTTTGCCTGCTACCAGCGCACTACGCGCCTTGCGCGCGCGCGAGGTTTGAAGGTCTGTTCACATCTGATTGTCGGCCTGCCGGGCGAAGGACAGCAGCACGGGGTCGACACGCTGGAAAGAGTGGTCGAAACCGGCGTGGACGGCATCAAGCTCCACCCGCTGCACATTGTGAAAGGCAGCATTATGGCGAAGGCCTGGGAAGCGGGGCGGCTAAGCGGCATCGAACTCGATGAGTACACCGTGACGGCAGGCGAGATGATTCGCCACACGCCGCCGGAGATCGTCTATCACCGCATCTCCGCCAGCGCCCGCCGCCCCACGCTTCTGGCACCGCTCTGGTGTGAAAACCGCTGGACGGGGATGCTGGAAATCGACCGCTATCTGCACGAACACGGCGTTCAGGGCTCGGCGCTGGGCCGCCCGTGGGTTCCGCATTTACCGACGACGGCCGCCTAACAGGCTTCCCAGCATGCCGCGCACAATCTGGTTGGTGACCTGCCGCGCCGCGCTTTTCGCCATCGTTTGTACCACGCCGTCGCGCTTGCCGCCGCGCGGCCCGGTGGTGCCGAAGAGAATATCTTTCAACCCACCGAGAATGCCGTCGTCCACGGCCACTGATTCACCTTTGGCAGCCGGCGCGTCCTGAGATTCGGTAGCCGCCTGCACCCCTTTTTGCAGGATCTCAAACGCCGACTCCCGATCCACTTCATCTTCGTATTTGCCGTAAACCGGCGAGTGGTTGATCAGGCCGTTGCGTTCATCGTCGGTCACGGGCCCCATTCTTGAACAGGGGGCAATGACCATTGCGCGTTCGACCACCGACGGGCTGCCTTTTGCGTCCAGGAAGGAGATGAGCGCCTCACCTGTCCCCAGAGTCTGAATCGCGGCTTCGGTATCAAACGCGGGATTGGCCCGCATGGTTTGCGCGGCGGCTTTCACCGCTTTCTGATCTTTTGGCGTAAAGGCGCGCAGGGCATGCTGAACGCGGTTACCGAGCTGGCCGAGCACGTTGTCAGGAATATCCGATGGGTTTTGCGAAACGAACCAAACGCCCACGCCTTTGGAGCGAATCAGGCGGATGACCTGTTCAATCTTATCCAGCAGCACCTGAGGCGCATCGTTAAACAACAGATGCGCTTCGTCAAAGAAGAAGACCAGCTTTGGCTTTTCCAGATCGCCCGCTTCCGGCAGCTGTTCGTACACTTCAGACAGCATCCACAGCAGGCTTGCCGCATAGAGCTTGGGCATCTGATAGAGCTTTTCCGCGCTGAGAATATTAATGATGCCTTTGCCGCTACCGTCGGTGCGCATCCAGTCTTTGATATCCAGCATCGGCTCGCCGAAGAAGTGCGCGGCACCCTGCTGCTCCAGCGTCAGCAGCCCGCGCTGAATAGCACCCACCGAGGCGCTGCTGATGTTGCCGTACTGGTTCTGGAAGGATTTAGCGTTATCCCCGATATATTGCGTAATGGCGCGCAGATCTTTGAAATCAAGCAGCAGCAGCCCCTGATCGTCGGCGATGCGAAAGATGATGTTCAGCACGCCGGACTGCACCTCATTCAGGTTCAGAAGACGGGCGAGAAGAAGCGGGCCTAGGTCGGAGACGGTCGCGCGAACAGGGTGGCCTTTCTCGCCAAAAATGTCCCATAGCACAACCGGGTTGTTGTGGGGCGTCCAGTCCGTAATACCAATGTTCTTGAGGCGCTCGAGCAGTTTTTCCGACGCCGCACCTTCCTGAGCTACGCCGGTTAAATCGCCTTTAACATCGGCCATAAATACCGGTACGCCAATCTCTGAAAGCGACTCTGCCAGCTTTTGTAGGGTGACGGTTTTACCCGTTCCCGTCGCGCCGGTGATCAGGCCGTGGCGGTTTGCCATTGCGGGCAGTAAAAACAGCTCTTTTTCCAGCGTCCGGGCAATTAACAAGGGTGTACTCATGATGCGCGTCCTCATTTTGACATGGGTGCAGTATAGGCAACCCGACGGCAAAATGTCTGCGTAAATTCCTGACCTTGCGGCGCATTATCCAGCGCAGGCTATGCTTTTGCATACGGTAAACAAAATTTTGGAAAGCTATGTCCAGATTCTTCTTTAACGACCGCAAACAGCTGGTCAACGACGCCATTGAAGGCATACTGATCTCCGCGCCGCACGGTAATCTCGTGAAGCTTGATATCGACCCTGCAATTCGCGTGGTGGCGCGCGGCGACTGGGACAAAAGCCGCGTGGCGGTCATCTCCGGCGGTGGCTCTGGTCACGAACCGGCACATGCCGGTTTTGTAGGAAAAGGGATGCTCACGGCGGCGGTGTGTGGCGATCTGTTCGCCTCGCCGAGCGTGGATGCGGTGCTTAACGCCATCGTGGCGGTAACGGGCGACCGTGGCTGTCTGCTGATTGTCAAAAACTACACCGGTGACCGCCTTAACTTCGGCCTGGCGGCTGAAAAAGCCAAGCGCTACGGGTTGAAGGTCGAAATGGTCATCGTCGCGGATGATATTGCCCTGCCGGACAACAAGCAGCCGCGCGGCATTGCCGGTACGGCGCTGGTGCATAAAATTGCGGGCGATGCGGCAGAGCGCGGCAAGTCGCTGAACGAGGTTCGGGATATCGCGCGGCAGGCGTGCGATAACCTCTGGAGCCTGGGCGTGGCCATGCAAACCTGCAATCTTCCAGGAAGCGATGATGAAGAGGGGCGCATCAAAAAAGGCCACGTTGAGCTTGGTCTGGGCATCCACGGGGAGCCGGGGGCTTCCGTTGTGGATACGCAAAACAGCAGGCGGATTATCGAGACGTTGGTGAAGCCGCTTATGGAACAGGCGGGTGAGGGTCGCTTCGCGGTGCTGATTAACAATCTGGGTGGCGTTTCGGCGCTGGAGATGGCGCTGCTGACCAAAGAGCTGGCGCATTCGGCCCTCAAAGAGCAGATAGCCTACCTGATTGGCCCCGCGCCGCTGGTGAGCTCGCTGGATATGAAAGGGTTTTCGCTTTCCCTGCTGAAGCTTAATGACACCTTTGAGAAGGCGCTTACTGAAAGCGTTGAGACGCTGGGCTGGCAAAAGCCCGTTGCATTTTCGCCGGTGAAAACGCTGGCCCATACCGCAATTCACGACAGCGTGGAGTTTACGCCGTCGGAGAATGCGCAGGTTGCGGCAGGCGTGCGGGCGGTGACGCAGACGCTGCTCGATCTTGAGAACAGGCTGAACGCGCTGGATGCCAAAGTGGGCGACGGGGATACGGGGTCAACCTTTGCGCATGGCGCGCGGGACATTGCGCAGCGGCTGGAGAAAAAGCAGCTGCCGCTTAACGACCTGCCAAAGCTGCTCCTGCTGGTGGGCGAACGTCTGGCGACCGTGATGGGGGGATCGAGCGGAGTACTGATGTCGATCTTCTTTACGGCGGCCGGGCAGAAGCTGCAAGACGGCAAGCCGCTGGCGGACGCGCTGCTGGGCGGGCTGGCGCAGATGAAGCACTACGGTGGGGCCGATCTCGGAGATCGTACCCTGATCGATGCGCTGCAGCCGGCGCTTGAGGCGCTGCAGAAAGGCGATCTTAAGGCGGCGGCAAAGGCGGCACAGGCAGGCGCTGACGCGACGGCAAAAATGGAGAAAGCGGGCGCGGGGCGCTCGTCGTATGTGAATAAAGAGAATCTGGACGGGGTGACCGATCCGGGGGCGGTCGCGGTGGCGGAGGTGTTTAAGGCCATGCTAGATGCAAAACGGTAACAACCGTTACCGTTTTTAGTGTTTGCGCCCTCTCCCGGTGGGAGAGGGTTGGGGAGAGGGCATCAGGCCGCACATTCCCCGGAAAACTCACATCAAAAATCCGCTTTCAACACTACGCGGTAACGGGCTTTACCGTCGCGCACGTGCTGGATAGCTTCGTTGATCTTCGACATTGGATACAGTTCGGTGGTCGGCGCCACTTTGGTGCGTCCGGCAAACTTCATCAGCTTGCGCAACTCGTACGGCGTGCCCGTCGCGGAGCCGGAAACGCTGCGATCGCCGCCGATCAGCGTAAACGCCGGAACCGGCAGCGGCTTCATCACGGCACCCACGGTATGGAAGTTACCGCCGTAGGCCAGCGCTTCGAAGTACGGCTGCCAGTCGAGATCGACGTTGACGGTATTGATGATCAGATCAAACTGGCCCGCCAGCGCGTTGAGCGCCTGAGGATCGCGGCTGTTCACGACTTTGTCTGCGCCCATCGCCAGCACTTCTTTCTCTTTGGCGGGGTTCGAGCTGAAGGCCGTGACTTCGCAGCCCATAGCATGCAGCAGCTTAATGGCGATATGGCCCAGGCCACCGATGCCGATCACGCCTACGCGGCTGGTGGCGGTGATATGGTGCATCAGCAGCGGTTTGAACACGGTAATACCGCCGCACAGCAGCGGACCCGCGGTTTCGATATCAATGCTGTCCGGCAGCGGGATGACCCATTGCCAGTCGGCGCGAAGCTTATCGGCAAAACCGCCCTTGTTCATGATGGTCGGCGTTGCGCCTTCCAGACAGTTGATCTGGTTACCGCTGATACACGCGTCGCAGTGGCCGCAGCTGCGTGCCGTCCAGCCAATGCCCACGCGCTGGCCAATCTTCAGTCCTTTGTCCTGTGCGGCTGTGCCGAGCGCGACGACGCGACCAATGATTTCGTGGCCTGCAATCAGCGGATACTGCGAAAAGCCCCATTCGTTGTCGATCATCGAGAGATCCGAGTGGCAGATCCCGCAGTAGTCGACCTGGACCTCGACGTCTTCTGCTTTTAGTTCGCCCGCGTCGTATTCGTACAGCTCAAGTTCTGCACCCGCCTGCGGTGCGGCGTAGCTTTTTATCTTCGACATCGTCCTTCCCCTTTATGGTGTGAAATGAAAAGTGTAGAGCATTCAGTTTACGGTCGCTTAGCAGAAGGGGGCGGTAACGAAACTTACAGACTTTTCAGCATCCTGACTTCGCAATCAACGTGGCCGGTACAGCCCAGAGGCGCGTCAATATGCTCAAAGCCCAGATGTTCATACAGGCCAATGGCCTCTTTGAGGAAGGCGGTGGTTTCGAGGTAGCAGCGTTTGAAGCCCTGCGTGCGGGCGTGCTCGAGCGCCTGCAGCGCAAGCTTCTTAGCCAGCCCCTGTCCGCGCACGCTGGGCAGGAAGTACATTTTTTGCAGCTCGCAGATGTCCGGCTCGCTGCAGCTGAGCGGCGCGATGCCGCCGCCGCCCACGACTTCACCGTCCTGCTCGATGATCCAGTAGGCATGGCCCGGCTGGCTGTAGAGCTGGTACAGCTCGTCAAGATTCGGATCGGCAACGGTGTAGCCTTTGTCGGCGGTCAGTCCGTACTCCGCAGAAACGTGGCGAATGACGGCGGCAATCGCCGGGTTGTCTTGCTCAATGAGACGACGCATCGTCGTCGCGGCGGGGGTAATCACGCTCATAGCCATACTCATGACAAAAATGACACATTGCTGGTGTTAATAGCACCGCAGAAAGGGGAGTGCAAGCGAGGAGTTTTCAGGAAGGTTACCCCTTACGCCCTGAAGCGTAAGGGGTAAAAGCATTACAGGGCGGCGATAACCGCCTGCTGCTCGATCAGTTTGGATTTCGCATCTGCGAAAGCAACCAGACGCTCACGCTCTTTGGCGATGACCGCTTCCGGCGCGCGGGCGACAAAGCCTTCGTTCGCCAGCTTGCTTTCGATTTTGCCGATTTCCACGTCGACTTTCGCCACTTCCTTCGCCAGACGCGCCAGCTCGGCGTCTTTGTCGATCAGGCCCGCCATCGGGATCAGCAGCTCTGCGCCGTCGATGATTTTGGTCACGGAGACCGGACCTTTGTCATCAGCAGGCAGCACGGTGATGCTTTCCAGGCGCGCCATCGTTTTCAGGAAGGTGTTGTTCTCGCTGACGCGACGAACGGCAGCCTCGCTGCAGCCGCGCAGAAGCAGTTCCAGCGGCTTGCTCGGCGCGATATTCATTTCCGCACGAATATTACGTACGGCAACGATCGCCTGCTTCAGCCATTCGGTATCCGCCGCTGCGGCTTCATCAACGCGCGCAGCGTCAAATTCCGGGAACGGCTGCAGCATGATGGTGTCCGCGTTGATGCCTGCAATCACCTTCACGCGCTGCCAGATGGTTTCGGTAATGAATGGAATAACCGGATGCGCCAGGCGCAGCAGGCCTTCCAGCACGGTAATCAGCGTGTTGCGCGTGCCGCGCAGCTCTGCTTCAGACCCGCCGTTCATCACCGGCTTCGCCAGCTCCAGATACCAGTCGCAGAACTGGTTCCAGGTGAATTCGTACAGGATGCCCGCCGCGATGTCGAAGCGGTAGCTGTCCAGCGCTTCGCGGAACGCTTTCACCGTCTGGTTGAACTCGGCCAGGATCCAGCGGTCCGCCAGCGACAGGGTCATCTCGCCGCCGTTAAAGCCGCAGTCCTGGTCTTCGGTGTTCATCAGCACGAAGCGACTGGCGTTCCACAGCTTGTTACAGAAGTTGCGGTAGCCTTCCAGGCGCTTCATGTCCCAGTTGATGTCGCGGCCGGTAGAGGCCAGCGCCGCCAGGGTAAAGCGCAGGGCGTCGGTACCGTGAGACTCAATCCCGTTCGGGAACTGCTTCTCGGTGCGCTTGCGGATTTTCTCTGCCAGCTGCGGCTGCATCATGTTGCCGGTACGTTTTTCCAGAAGTTCTTCCAGAGAGATACCGTCAACCATATCCAGCGGGTCAATAACGTTACCCTTGGACTTGGACATCTTCTGGCCTTCGTCGTCGCGGATCAGGCCGGTCATGTAGACGGTGTGGAACGGAACCTGCGGCTTGCCGTTTTCATCTTTGATGAAGTGCATGGTCATCATGATCATGCGGGCAATCCAGAAGAAGATGATGTCGAAGCCGGAAACCATCACGCTGGTTGGGTGGAACTGACGCAGCGCGTCGGTGTTTTCCGGCCAGCCGAGGGTGGAGAAGGTCCACAGCGCGGAGGAGAACCAGGTATCCAGCACGTCTTCGTCCTGACGCAGCGCGACGTCTGCACTCAGGTTATTTTCCTGACGCACTTCGTCTTCGGTACGGCCAACGTAGACGTTGCCTTCGTTGTCATACCACGCCGGGATGCGGTGGCCCCACCACAGCTGGCGGGAGATACACCAGTCCTGAATGTCACGCATCCAGGAGAAGTACATGTTTTCATACTGCTTCGGCACGAACTGGATATCGCCATTCTCAACCGCTTCAACGGCCGGCTTCGCCAGCACGTCGGCGCGCACGTACCACTGGTCGGTCAGCATGGGCTCGATAACCACGCCGCCGCGGTCGCCGTACGGCACGGTCAGATCGTGAGGTTTGATCTCTTCCAGCAGGCCGAGCGCGTCAACGGCAGCCACGATCGCTTTACGCGCGGCAAAGCGCTCCAGCTTCTGGAACTCTGCCGGAATGTCGCTGGAGTAAACGTCAGATTCTTCGCCTTTCGTGTCAAAGACCTGCGCGCTTTCGCGGATATCACCGTCGAAGGTCAGGATGTTGATCATCGGCAGGGCGTGACGACGACCGACTTCATAGTCGTTAAAGTCGTGCGCAGGGGTAATCTTCACGCAGCCGGTGCCTTTTTCCATGTCGGCGTGTTCGTCGCCCACAATTGGAATACGGCGGTTTACCAGCGGCAGCACCACAAATTTGCCGATCAGATCTTTGTAGCGTGGATCTTCCGGGTTAACGGCCACGCCGGTATCGCCCAGCAGGGTTTCCGGACGGGTGGTGGCAACCACCAGATAGTCTTTACCGTCTGCGGTTTTTGCACCGTCGGCCAGCGGGTAGCGGATGTGCCACATGGAGCCTTTCGACTCGCGGTTTTCCACTTCCAGGTCAGAAATTGCGGTGCGCAGTTTCGGGTCCCAGTTTACCAGGCGCTTGCCGCGGTAAATCAGGTCTTCTTTGTACAGGCGGACGAAGACTTCTTTCACGGCATTGGAAAGGCCTTCATCCATCGTGAAGCGCTCGCGCTCCCAGTCTACGGAGTTACCGAGACGGCGCATCTGACGGGTAATGGTGCCGCCAGATTCCGCTTTCCACTGCCAGATTTTGTCGATGAACGCCTCGCGACCGTAGTCGTGACGGGTTTTACCTTCTTCAGCGGCAATTTTACGCTCAACCACCATCTGGGTCGCGATACCCGCGTGGTCAGTCCCCGCCTGCCACAGGGTGTTTTTTCCCTGCATGCGCTGGTAGCGGATCATGGTATCCATGATGGTCTGCTGGAAAGCATGACCCATATGCAAACTGCCGGTGACGTTCGGCGGCGGGATCATGATGCAGAAGGACTCTTTGCTTTCGTCGCCGTTAGGCTTGAAATAGCCCTGCTGTTCCCAGTGCTCGTAAAGCGGCTGTTCGATATCGCGTGGGTTATATGTCTTTTCCATTATTTCCAGGTTGCCGTATTCAGGTTAAAACCGGCCAGGCGGTACGCTTTGTAGCGTTCGCGCGCCAGCTGTTTCAAGGATTCTTCGTAAGGGACAAAGTCTACCACTTCTGTGAAAGCGGTGGCAAAATCTGCAAAATCTATCCGCAGGCTAATCAGGATATCGCGCGCGCTGCTGTTGCGTTTTTGCGGCCAGGCAATTTCTACCGGTGCACCGCCGCGCGGGCCTTCTCCGGACAAGTTATGCGGAACAAAACTCTCCGGCGGGCGCGCCCAAAGCGCCTCATCAAGGCGAATCGCCTGCTGTTCATCTTCACAGGCAATCAATACGCGCTTGCCTGCGCGCCAACGTTCTGCGGCAATTTCGCACACCAGCTGTTCAACGGCGCTAAGACCGTCCTGATGGGTGTCGTTGTCCAGAAGGTAGAACGTTGCATTCTTCATATTATGGGGCTTCTTGTGCTCACTTTAAATGCTTAAGCCGGGTGGCGGCTTCGCCTTACCCGGCCTACGGTTTACTGCCGTTCTGACTTACTCGTCGCCGTTAAAACCCGCGCGGTTCAGCAGGAACTGCGACAGCAGGGCGACCGGGCGCCCGGTCGCGCCTTTGGCTTTACCCGAGCGCCATGCGGTGCCCGCGATGTCCAGGTGCGCCCAGTTGTACTTGCGGGTGAAGCGCGACAGGAAGCAGCCTGCGGTGATAGCACCGCCCGGACGGCCGCCGATGTTCGCCATGTCCGCGAAGTTGGACTCCAGCTGCTCCTGGAACTCGTCGCCCAGCGGCAGGCGCCACGCGCGATCTCCCGCCTGTTCGGACGCGCCAATCAGCTCGTGCGCCAGCGGATTATGGTTCGACATCAGGCCGGTGATATGGTGGCCCAGCGCAATCACGCAGGCACCGGTCAGGGTTGCTACGTCGATAACGGCTTCAGGTTCGAAACGCTCCACATAGGTCAGCACGTCGCACAGCACCAGACGGCCTTCGGCGTCAGTGTTCAGCACTTCAACGGTTTGTCCGGACATGGTGGTCAGGACGTCGCCCGGGCGATAGGCGCGTCCGCCAGGCATGTTTTCACAGCCAGCCAGTACGCCAATGACGTTAATCGGCAGCTGAAGCTCCGCGACCATGCGCATCACGCCGTATACCGCCGCCGCGCCGCACATATCGTACTTCATCTCATCCATGCCTTCGGCAGGCTTAATGGAGATGCCGCCCGAGTCGAAGGTCAGGCCTTTACCGACCAGCACGATAGGGCGCGCGTCTTCGGACGGATTGCCTTTGTACTCAATGACCGACATCAGGGATTCGTTCTGCGAGCCGTTGCCAACCGCCAGATAGGAATGCATCCCCAGCTCTTTCATCTGCTGTTCGCCGATGACGCGGGTAATCACGTTTTTGCTGTAGGAATCGGCAAGCTGACGCGCCTGAGAGGCCAGGTAGGCGGCGTTACAGATGTTTGGCGGCATGTTGCCGAGATCTTTTGCCGCTTTGATGCCGGCGGCAATCGCCAGGCCATGCTGGATCGCGCGCTCGCCGCTGGTCAACTCGCGGCGGGTCGGGACGTTAAAGACCATTTTACGCAGCGGACGACGCGGTTCGCTTTTCGTGGTTTTCAGCTGATCGAAGCTGTAGAGGCTCTCTTTCGCGGTTTCGACAGCCTGACGCACTTTCCAGTAGGTGTTACGGCCTTTGACGTGCAGCTCGGTCAGGAAGCAGACGGCCTCCATTGAGCCGGTATCATTCAGCGTATTGATGGTTTTCTGAATGACCTGCTTATACTGGCGCTCATCCAGCTCGCGCTCTTTACCGCAGCCAATCAGCAAAATGCGTTCGGACAGCACGTTTGGCACGTGGTGCAGCAGCAGGGTCTGGCCCGGTTTACCTTCCAGCTCGCCTCGGCGCAGCAGGGCGCTAATGTAGCCGTCACTGATTTTATCGAGTTGTTCGGCGATCGGGGAGAGCCGGCGTGGTTCAAAAACGCCCACAACGATGCAGGCACTCCGCTGTTTCTCCGGGCTACCGCTTTTTACACTGAACTCCATGCACTACGCTCCTGAATCTTAAAGACAACGGCGGCCGCTACAGATAGAATTGAAACCTTTCGTAACTCATATCCGCTGTTGTGATGACTTCGTGTTAATCTTACGTTATTACGGTTTCGACACGTCAGACAATGTCCTGAAGCGTGAATCCGCCGGGTTTTTTAATCTTAGCGATGATTTCGACGACTCAAGAGAATAAATGACGTTTAAGCCATGAAACAAGCGATTTTCCAGCAAAAAGACGGGTTTTTACGGGCGTATTAATAGTGATAATCATAAGATATCTGGTGCGGGAGACGCTCAAGAGCCAACTGGCGATCCTCTTTATCCTTCTTCTGATCTTCTTCTGTCAGAAGCTGGTCAAGATCCTCGGTGCGGCGGTTGACGGCGAAATTCCAACAAATCTGGTGCTTTCCCTGCTCGGGCTAGGCGTGCCGGAAATGGCGCAGCTTATCCTGCCGTTAAGCCTTTTCCTCGGTTTGCTGATGACGCTGGGTAAGCTCTATACCGAAAGTGAAATCACGGTGATGCATGCCTGCGGCTTAAGCAAAGCCGTTCTGGTCAAAGCCGCCATGATTCTGGCGCTGTTCACGGGGATTGTTGCCGCCGTGAATGTGATGTGGGCAGGTCCCGCGTCGTCGCGCCATCAGGATGAGGTGCTGGCTGAAGCCAAAGCTAACCCAGGCCTGGCTGCGCTCGCGCAGGGCCAGTTCCAGCAGGCTACCGACGGCAATTCCGTGCTCTTTATTGAAAGCGTTAACGGCAACCGCTTCAACGACGTTTTCCTTGCCCAGCTTCGCCCGAAAGGCAATGCCCGCCCTTCCGTTGTGGTGGCTGACTCCGGACAGCTTTCACAGCGTAAAGATGGTTCTCAGGTGGTGACGCTGAACAAAGGCACGCGTTTCGAAGGCACCGCGATGCTGCGCGACTTCCGCATTACGGATTTCCAGAACTATCAGGCCATTATCGGGCATCAGGCCGTCGCGCTTGACCCAACCGATACGGAACAGATGGACATGCGCACGCTGTGGAATACCGATACCGACAGAGCGCGCGCGGAATTCCACTGGCGTCTCACTCTGGTATTCACCGTATTTATGATGGCACTGATTGTGGTTCCCCTCAGCGTGGTCAACCCGCGTCAGGGACGCGTGCTGTCTATGCTGCCCGCAATGCTGCTTTACCTGGTCTATTTCCTGTTGCAGACCTCGATTCGTTCCAACGGTGCGAAAGGTAAGCTGGACCCGATGGTCTGGACATGGGCGGTTAACAGCCTGTATATCCTGCTGGCAGTGGGATTAAACGTATGGGACACGGTGCCAGTGCGCCGAATTCGTGCCCGATTTACGCGTAAAGGAGCCATCTGATGCAGCTTTTTGGCGTTCTCGATCGCTATATCGGTAAAACCATTTTCACCACCATCATGATGACCTTATTCATGCTGGTGTCGCTCTCCGGCATTATTAAATTCGTCGACCAGTTGAAAAAGGCCGGACAGGGGAGCTATGACGCGCTAGGTGCGGGCATGTATACCCTGCTCAGCGTGCCAAAAGATGTGCAAATCTTCTTCCCGATGGCGGCCCTGCTGGGGGCGCTGCTCGGCCTGGGGATGCTCGCGCAGCGCAGCGAGCTGGTTGTGATGCAGGCGTCGGGCTTTACCCGCATGCAGGTTGCGCTCTCGGTGATGAAAACGGCTATTCCGCTGGTTATTCTGACGATGGCAATCGGCGAGTGGGTGGCACCGCAGGGTGAGCAGATGGCGCGTAACTATCGTGCCCAGGCGATGTACGGCGGTTCGCTGCTGTCGACGCAGCAGGGCCTGTGGGCGAAAGACGGCAGCAACTTCGTGTATATCGAACGCGTTAAAGGTAACGACGAGCTGGGCGGAGTGAGTATTTACGCCTTCAACAGCGATCGCCGCCTGCAGTCAGTCCGTCACGCCTCTTCCGCGAAATTTGATGCTGAAAACAAACAGTGGCGCCTGTCGCAGGTGGATGAGTCCAACCTGACCGATCCGAAACAGATCACCGGCTCGCAGACGGTGTCCGGCACGTGGAAAACCAACCTGACGCCTGACAAGCTGGGCGTTGTGGCGCTGGATCCTGATGCGCTCTCCATCAGCGGCCTGCACAACTACGTGAAGTATCTTAAGTCGAGCGGCCAGGATGCGGGGCGCTATCAGCTCAACATGTGGAGCAAAATCTTCCAGCCGATGTCCGTGGCCGTCATGATGTTGATGGCGCTGTCGTTTATCTTTGGTCCGCTGCGCAGCGTGCCGATGGGCGTGCGCGTCGTGACCGGTATCAGCTTTGGCTTTGTTTTCTACGTGTTGGATCAGATCTTTGGGCCGCTGACGCTGGTTTACGGCATTCCGCCGATTATTGGCGCGCTGCTGCCAAGCGCCAGCTTCTTCCTGATCAGCCTCTGGCTGCTGCTTAAGCGCTCCTGACGGCTCGTCTTCTCGCTCCCGGTTCGTCGGGAGCGAGCTAATCTCCTGTTTCACCCCGCACTTTTTCTCATAACCTTCAACGCCCCACCGCGAATTTGAGTATTATTGAGCGATATAGTCGTGAAGGGATCCTCTATGAAGCAAATTCGAATGCTCGCCCAGTACTACGTCGACCTGATGATGAAGCTTGGGCTGGTGCGTTTCTCCATGCTGCTGGCGCTGGCCCTGGTGGTTCTGGCGATTGTCGTGCAGATGGCCGTCACCATGGTGCTGCACGGCCAGGTCGAAAGCATCGACGTTATCCGCTCTATCTTCTTCGGCCTGCTGATCACCCCATGGGCCGTCTACTTCCTCTCGGTGGTGGTTGAACAGCTGGAAGAGTCCCGCCAGCGCCTGTCGAAGCTGGTTGAAAAGCTGGAGGAGATGCGCGACCGCGACCTTAAGCTCAACGTTCAGCTGAAGGACAACATTGCGCAGCTGAATCAGGAGATTACGGACCGCGAGAAGGCGGAGGCCGAGCGTCAGGCGACGCTAGAACAGCTGAAGGTGGAGATGAAAGAGCGTGAGGTGACGCAGATCCAGCTTGAGCAGCAATCCTCTTTCCTGCGCTCCTTCCTGGATGCGTCTCCGGATCTCGTTTTCTACCGCAATGAAGATAAAGAGTTTTCCGGCTGTAACCGGGCGATGGAACTGCTGACCGGCAAGAGCGAGAAGCAGCTTATCCACCTCAAGCCGCAGGACGTCTATTCAGAAGAGGCCGCCGCCAAGGTAATGGAAACGGACGAGAAGGTCTTCCGCCATAACGTCTCGCTGACCTACGAGCAGTGGCTGGATTATCCGGACGGGCGCAAAGCCTGCTTCGAGATCCGCAAGGTGCCGTACTATGACCGCGTGGGCAAGCGCCACGGCCTGATGGGCTTTGGTCGCGATATTACCGAACGCAAGCGCTATCAGGATGCGCTTGAGCGCGCCAGCCGCGACAAGACGACCTTCATTTCCACCATTAGCCACGAGCTGCGTACGCCCCTGAACGGCATTGTCGGCTTGAGCCGCATTTTGCTGGATACCGACCTGACCGGCGAGCAGGAAAAATACCTTAAAACCATCCACGTCTCGGCGGTAACGCTCGGCAATATTTTCAACGATATTATCGACATGGATAAAATGGAGCGCCGCAAGGTTCAGCTTGATAACCAGCCGGTCGATTTCACCGGTTTTCTGGCCGACCTGGAAAACCTGTCCGGCCTCCAGGCGCAGCAAAAGGGGCTGAGCTTCCTGATGGAGCCAACGCTTCCGCTGCCGCATAAGGTGGTGACGGACGGCACGCGCCTGCGCCAGATCCTGTGGAACCTGATCAGCAACGCCGTGAAATTCACCCAGAACGGCGGCCGGGTAGCGGTGCGTATTCGCTACGATGAGGGTGATATGCTGCACTTTGAGGTGGAAGACTCCGGCATCGGTATTCCGCAGGAAGAGCAAGACAAAATTTTCGCCATGTATTATCAGGTCAAAGACAGCAACGGCGGCAAGCCCGCCACCGGCACCGGAATTGGCCTGGCGGTGTCGAAACGCCTGGCGAAGAGCATGGGCGGGGATATCACCGTAGCGAGCCTGCCGGGCAAAGGCTCAACCTTTACGCTGACGGTGCATGCGCCTGCGGTGGCGGAAGAGGTTGAGGATACCTTCGATAATGACGATATGCCGCTGCCGGCGCTGCACGTGCTGCTGGTGGAAGATATTGAGCTTAACGTCATCGTGGCGCGCTCGGTGCTTGAGAAGCTGGGCAATAGCGTTGATGTGGCGATGACCGGAAAAGCCGCTCTGGAGATGTTTACGCCGGGGGAATATGACCTTGTGCTGCTGGATATTCAGCTGCCGGATATGACCGGGCTAGACATTTCCCGCGAATTGACCCGCAAATACGCCGCCGACGATCTGCCGCCGCTGGTCGCGCTGACGGCGAACGTGCTGAAGGATAAAAAAGAGTACCTTGATGCCGGTATGGATGATGTGCTCAGCAAGCCGCTGGCAGTGCCTGCGCTGACTGCCATGATCAAGAAGTTCTGGGATACCCGTGATGAAGAGGAGAGCACCATGACGTCTATTGATAGCGAAAAAGCTCAAACGATACTGGATACCGCCATGCTGGAGCAGTACATCGATCTGGTGGGGCCAAAACTGATTACCGACGGCCTGGCCGTGTTTGAAAAAATGATGCCGGGCTACCTGAACGTGCTGGAATCCAACCTGACGGCGCGTGACAAAAAGGGCATCGTGGAGGAAGGGCATAAGATTAAAGGTGCAGCGGGCTCCGTAGGCCTGCGCCATCTGCAGCAGCTCGGTCAGCAGATTCAATCTCCCGATTTACCCGCCTGGGAAGATAACGTAGGTGAATGGGTTGAAGAAATGAAGCAGGAGTGGCAAAACGACGTGGCGGTATTAAAAGCGTGGGTGGATGCCAGAAAAAAATGACCCCGGCTTAACCGGGGTGCGCGAATACTGCGCCAACACCAGGGAAATTGTGGCTGCGCCGAATTTTTCGTGTTGTTTTCGCATGGGCGCCGCCTTAATGTGAGGCCGCACGCAAATAAGATAGCAAATCTTAAATGGTTTGTTACATGAATCAGTGAAATGTGTGAAGCATAGCGTTTTAATCAGAATTATTAATGTGCTTCAGCGAGTTGGAAAGAAGGATCGTCATGATGAAAAAGATTGGTGTCGTGCTGAGCGGGTGCGGTGTTTACGACGGATCGGAGATACACGAAGCCGTATTAACGCTGCTGGCCCTGTCCCGCCACGGGGCGGAAGTCGTCTGCTTCGCGCCGGATAAAAATCAGGCCGATGTCATTAATCATCTGACCGGCGAACCGATGGCGGAAACGCGTAACGTGCTGACTGAAGCGGCGCGTATTGTCCGCGGCGATATCCGCCCTCTGAAGGAGGCTAATGCCTTAGCGCTGGATGCGTTAATCGTGCCGGGCGGGTTTGGGGCGGCGAAAAATCTGAGCAATTTTGCGTCGCAGGGCGCGGAGTGTCGCCTTGAACCGGAGCTAAAGGCGCTGTCGCTGGCGATGCACGCGGCGGGTAAACCGCAGGGCTTTATCTGTATTGCGCCTGCTATGCTGCCTAAAATTTTTGATTTCCCGCTGCGCCTGACCATCGGAACCGATATCGATACCGCCGAGGTGATTGAAGAGATGGGCGGGGAACACGTGCCGTGTCCGGTCGATGACATCGTGGTGGATGAAGACAATAAAATCGTCACGACGCCCGCGTACATGCTGGCGCAGAACATTGCCGAGGCGGCCGTGGGGATCGATAAGCTGGTGGACAGAGTGCTGGTTCTTACTGAATGAGCCGGAAATTTGCTCCGGGCGCATGGGTAAAACGTCTCCTGCTGCGCGCTATCGTGATTCTGGCGGTCTTTTGGGGCGGCGGGATTGCTCTGTTCAGCGTCATGCCCGTTCCCTTTTCCGCGGTGATGGTTGAGCGTCAGGTTAGCGCATGGCTGTCGGGTGATTTCGGCTACGTTGCGCATTCCGACTGGGCGGGCATGGATGATATCTCGCCGTGGATGGGGCTGGCGGTAATCGCGGCCGAAGATCAAAAATTCCCGGAACACTGGGGGTTTGACGTCGCGGCGATAGAGAAAGCGCTGGCGCACAACGAGCGAAATGAGAGCCGCGTGCGCGGGGCGTCGACGCTATCTCAGCAGACGGCAAAAAACCTGTTTCTTTGGGATGGCCGCAGCTGGGTGAGAAAGGGGCTGGAGGCTGGCCTGACGGTGGGCATCGAAACCGTCTGGAGCAAGAAACGTATTCTGACGGTGTATTTGAATATCGCCGAGTTCGGCGACGGCGTCTTTGGCGTTGAAGCCGCATCCCAGCGTTATTTCAATAAACCCGCCAGCAGGCTGAGCCTCTCTGAAGCGGCGCTGCTGGCCGCCGTCCTGCCGAATCCGATCCGTTTCAAAGCGGACGCGCCTTCGGGCTATGTGCGAAGCCGCCAGGCGTGGATTATGCGCCAGATGCGACAGCTCGGTGGAGAAGGATTTATGGAGAGAAATTCACTCATGTAGGGCGGGAAGCGCAGCGCAACCCGCCTCGGATACAGGGATCAGTCTTCGTCAAACCCGGCGTTGAACAGCGCGATAACCGCGGCCAGGGCTTCCTCTTCCTGAGGGCCAGTGGCTTCCACTTCAATCTGACGGCCTTTGGCTGAATCCAGCATCAGCAGCGCGATCACGCTGTTGGCTTCGGCTTCGGTGCCCTCGTCGTTACGCAGCAGAACCTCTGCATCGAAACCCTGCATCAGCTCAAACAGCTTCATCGCCGGGCGGGCGTGCATGCCCAGCTTGTTGGTGATCTCAACGGTCTGTTTTACGGTCATGTTTTACGTTTTTCCAGCGTGCGATGACGGGACTGAACGTTCTTCCCGCGCGAGCGGAAGTAGTCGGCCAGCTGTTCGGCGATATAGACCGAACGATGTTTACCGCCGGTACAGCCAATCGCCACCGTCAGGTAGCTACGGTTGTTGGTCTCCAGCATAGGTAACCATAGCTCAAGGTAGCTTCGCGTCTGGTAAATAAAATTGTGAACTTCTGTGTGTCTGTCGAGGAACGCCGCCACGGGCTTATCGAGGCCGGTCATTGGGCGCAGCTTAGGGTCCCAGTGCGGGTTCGGCAGGAAGCGCACGTCGAAAACATAATCTGCATCGATAGGAATGCCGTGCTTGAAGCCGAAGGATTCAAACACCATCGTCAGCTCGCGCTCGCGTTTGCCCAGCAACCGGGTGCGCAGCATTTCCGCCAGCTCATGCACGGACATTTCGGAGGTGTCGACAATCAGGTCGGCGCGGGAGCGTAGCGGCTCCAGCAGATCGCTCTCCTCGTCGATGGCGCTTTCCAGCGAGAGATTTTTACTGGAAAGAGGATGCAAACGACGCGTGTCGCTGTAGCGACGGATCAGCGTATTGCGGTCAGCATCAAGGAACAGCAGCTGAGGCGAGAAGGCTTCCGGCAGGCTATTCATTGCCTGTTCAAAAACTTCAGGTGATTCCGGCATATTACGGACGTCAATGCTGACTGCCGCCGAGATTTGTCTGTCTGCGAGCGTGCGGGCCAGATCGGGCAGCAGCACCACCGGCAGGTTATCTACGCAGTAAAAGCCCATATCTTCCAGCGCGCGCAGGGCCACGGACTTTCCCGAACCCGAACGACCGCTGACGATCATCAGCACCATGTTCCGTTTCTCCTCAGGGCAACAGATGTGAAGGTCATCTCCCGGTTACTCATCTTCCTGGCGGCCTTCTGATTCCGTGATAATTTGATATAGCTCTTCATCACTTTGCGCGGAGCGCAGCCGACGACAAATGGTTTTATCCGCCAGACGTTTCGCGACCAGCGAAAGGGTATGCAGATGCGTTTTCGTCTGGTCCGCGGGCACCAGCAGCGCGAAGAGGAGATCGACGGGCTGGTTATCGATAGCGTCGAAGGCGATTGGCGTTTCGAGCTGCACGAAAACACCGACGGCACGCAGGGTGTCTTCTTCCAGTTTGCCGTGGGGGATCGCAATGCCGTTGCCGATGCCGGTACTGCCCATTTTTTCGCGGGTCAGAATGGCTTCGAACACGACCTGCGGCGGCAGGCCCAGCTGTTTCGCGGCCAGTTCACTGATGATCTCCAGCGCACGTTTTTTGCTCTGGCAGTGAACGCCACTGCGGGTACATTCCTGGTTAAGGACATTGCTCAGTTGAAGAGCGGAATCGTTGTTCATCATAATTTCACCTAAGCGCTAACTGTACAAATGGCCCGTTGTGCTCCACAACAGGCCGTCCTGCACCCGTTAACTGCCCGGACAATTAGTGTTGTTTCAGTTTATCTTTATGTTTATTAAGCTGTCGCGCAAGCTTGTCAATCAAGCCGTCGATAGCAGCGTACATGTCTTGCCCTTCCGCACTGGCATGAAGTTCACCCCCGTTAACGTGCAGGGTGGCATCCGAGATGTGAGTCACTTTCTCCACTTTTAACACAATATAGACCTGATTGATCCTTTCGAAATACTGCTCGAGCTTGGCGAACTTCGTGTTCAAAAACTCACGTAAGGCGTCAGTAATTTCGACATTGTGTCCTGTGATATTGAGCTGCATAGTGTCTTCCTTATCGGTTGTGTCACACCAGTTGTTTACGCTGGTTTGACGGCGGAATGGATAAAGACTCTCGATACTTCGCAACGGTACGTCGTGCCACCATAATACCCTGGTCGGACAGCAGGGTGGTCAACTTACTGTCGCTCAGTGGCTTCGCGGGGTTTTCCGCGGCGATCAACTTCTTCACCAGCGCGCGAATTGCCGTTGACGAGGCTTCGCCGCCGCCCTCGGTGTTCACGTGGCTGGAGAAGAAATACTTAAGCTCAAATATGCCGCGCGGACTGTGCAAATACTTTTGCGTGGTCACGCGAGAAATGGTTGATTCATGCATCTCGACGGCCTGGGCGATATCGGCCAGCACCATCGGTTTCATAAACTCTTCGCCTTGTTCAAAGAAGGCCTGCTGCTGTTCAACAATGCAGCGGCTGACGCGCAGCAGCGTATCGTTTCGGCTTTCAAGGCTTTTAATCAGCCATCGTGCTTCCTGTAAATTACTGCGAATGTATTGATTATCGGAATCGTTACGCGCGCTGGTGCACAGGGAGGCGTACTGCTGATTGATTTGCAGGCGAGGAAGGCTGTCGGAATTGAGTTCAACGATCCATCTATCGTTATGCTTTCTCACCAGCACGTCCGGAATCACGTATTCCGGTTCGCTGGTCTGGATCGACTGCCCGGGACGCGGATCGAGCGACTGGATCAGGTTTACCGCTTCCTTCAGCACCTCTTCTTTGAGGCGCGTTACGCGCATGAGCGAGCGGAAATCGTGGTTAGCCAGCAGATCGAGATGTTCGCTGATGATCAGGCGGGCTTCGTCAATCCAGGGCACGCCCTTGTCGAACTGGGAGAGCTGGATCAGCAGGCAGTCGCGCAGATCTTTCGCCGCCACGCCCACCGGGTCAAAGCGCTGAATGCGTTTTAAAACGGCTTCCACCTCTTCGAGTTCGATCTCGTCGTTACCGATGCTTTCGAGAATATCGTCCAGCGTGACGGTTAAATACCCGGTGTCATCAACGGCGTCGACAATCGAGGTCGCAATGGCGCGATCGGTATCGGAGAAAGGCGTCAGCTCCACCTGCCACATCAGGTAATCCTGTAGCGACTGGGTGGTTTCCCCCTGATAAACGGGCAGCTCGTCATCCTGATAGTCAGCGCGCGTGCCTGAAGGGGTACCCGCAGTGTAGATTTCATCCCAGCTGGCATCGAGAGGAAGCTCATCCGGCATCTCTTTTTGCTCAAGGGCGTCAGCGGTGTCGAGCGTTTCGGTATCCTGCGTTTGCTGAGCGTCTACTTCTTCATGAAGATCGGTTTGCTCCAGCAGCGGGTTACTGTCCAGCGCCTGCTGGAGCTCCTGCTGGAGTTCTAACGTGGACAGCTGCAACAGGCGGATTGCCTGCTGGAGCTGAGGCGTCATCGCCAGTTGTTGGCTCAGCCTTAATTGCAAACCTTGCTTCATATTCAGAGCATTTTTCTCCGCGCCGGCGTTACGTTACCTCTACCCTATCAGAGTCTGAAGTCTTCCCCAAGGTAGACGCGCTTAACATGCTCATCTTCAAGGATCTGCTGCGGCGTACCGTGGGCAATCAAATGGCCCTGGCTCACGATATACGCACGTTCACAAACGGCCAGCGTTTCGCGAACGTTGTGGTCGGTGATCAGCACGCCAAGCCCGCTGTCGCGCAGATGCTCGATAATACGTTTGATATCGATGACGGAAATCGGGTCAACGCCCGCAAACGGTTCATCCAGCAGAATGAATTTTGGGTTGGCTGCCAGCGCGCGGGCAATCTCAACGCGGCGGCGTTCACCGCCGGAGAGCGCCTGGCCGAGGCTGTCGCGCAGGTGTTCGATGTGGAACTCTTCCATCAGCTCGTTCGCGCGGTCGGTGCGCTGCTCGCTGGTGAGATCGTCACGGATCTGGAGCACGGCCATCAGGTTATCGAAAACGCTCAGGCGACGGAAAATGGACGCTTCCTGGGGCAGGTAGCCTATGCCACGACGCGCGCGCGCGTGCAGCGGCAGCAGGCTGATATCTTCATCATCGATGATGATATTGCCCGCATCGCGAGGCACGATGCCCACAACCATGTAAAAGGTGGTGGTTTTACCCGCACCGTTTGGGCCAAGCAGGCCGACGATTTCGCCTGAATTCACGGTCAGACTGACATCTTCCACGACGCGGCGGCCCTTATAGGCCTTCGCGAGATTTTTAGCAGTTAATGTTGCCATAACGAATTAGTTACTCTTCTTCTGTGCCGGGGCCTGGCTTTTATCCTGCAGCTGAGACGGAACAAGCACGGTAGTCACGCGTTTGCCTTTCTCGCTGGAGGCCTGCATTTTCTGCTCTTTCACCAGGTAGGTGATCTTGTCGCCGGTAATATTGCTGTCCAGCTGTTCCAGATAGGCGTTACCGGTTAGGATGACGAGATCTTTCGCCAGCTCATAGTGCATGTGCGAGGCACGGCCTTTGACCGGCTTTCCGTTATCCTGCATCTGGTAGAAGGTCGCCGGATTGCCGTAGCCATCAATAATCTCTTTGCCCTGTTCACCGCCTGGGCGAGTGACCACCACTTTATCGGCGTTGATTTTGATCGTGCCCTGAGTCATCACAACGTTGCCGGTGAACGTAACGACATTACCCTGCATATCAAGCGACTGCGTGTCGGATTCGATATGGATCGGCTGTTCGGTGTCACCCGTCACGGCAAGCGCGGGAAGGCTGGCCGCCAGCAGCGCGCTGGCAATAACAACTTTAAGGCTGAGTTTGTTTGTTTTGAATTTCATAAGAGGTTCTAACCTTTTCAATCAGCTCGGCGTTTTTGCTGCGTAAGTTCCCGCGCATTTTCATACCGCTGGAATTAAATGTGGTGCCGTACAATGTCACCAGATCCTGTGACGTCACGTCCTGAGTCACCAGGTTAATCTGGGCGTTATCCGTCGTGATTTTGCGCAGTTGTGCGTCAGGGGTCAGGGCGTTGACTTCAACATGGCCATACAGATAAAGCATACGGTCATTCGTTAATTTTGCTTTGTCAGCCTTAATCGACCACGTCGGGACTTTATCGGTATCAAAGGTGGTCATGATCGGTTGCGTAAACCATGAAACGCTGTCATCCGAGAAATATTCAACGTGCTGTGCAATCAGGCGATAGTTCAGCGCACCTTCCGGGCTGTAGACCACGGTGTCGCTATGATCGCTTTTATACGTAGGCTCGCTGGTGTTGACGACTTCGGTCTGGCTATCGTCACGGTCAGCGAGATTGACGCCAATCAGTATCAGTGCGACAAGCGTTAGCAGAATGATAACCCAACGTCTGGTTTTACTCATATCGATTGCCCTTTGGCCTCATCAAGCTTGCCCTGCGCCAGCAGCAGCAGATCGCAGACTTCCCGTACGGCACCGCGCCCGCCGTTAATGTGGGTAACATAGTCAGCCCGCGGGATCAGCAGCGGATGCGCGTCGGCAACGGCGATACTCAGCCCCACTTCTGCCATGACCGGCCAGTCGATGAGGTCGTCCCCCACGTAGGCCACGTTTTCCGGGGCAATAGCCAGTTTTGCCAGCAAATCCCTGAAGGCGACCATCTTGTCAGATTGCCCCTGATACAGATGGGTAATGCCGAGCGTTTCGCAGCGGTCTTCTACCAGTTTAGCTTTTCGTCCGGTGATGATGGCAACTTCGATACCGGACGTGAGCGCACAGCGAATGCCGTAGCCGTCGCGCACGTTGAAGGCTTTAAGCTCTTCGCCGTTGTTGCCCATATAAATCAGGCCATCGGAGAGCACGCCATCCACATCAAGGATCAAGAGACGGATGTTTTCCGCCTTTGCCATCATGCTCGCGCTGACCGGACCATAACAGGTTGCAAGGGATGCACCCGCATTACTCATTGTCTTATCCTTCATTACACTACGCCAGCGCGCAGCAGATCATGCATATGTACCACACCCAGCAGTTGGTCGCCATCGGCAACCATCACTGAGGTGATATGTCGGGACTGCATCAGGTTCAGCACGTCCACGGCCAGCGTACCCGGGCGGACGCGAATGCCGCCGGATGTCATGACGTCGGCGATGCCTAGCGTACGCACGTCAACGCCCATATCGAACACGCGGCGCAGATCGCCATCGGTGAAAATGCCCTGGATTTTCATCAGGTCGTCGCAGATTACCGTCATGCCCAGATTTTTACGGGTGATCTCCAGCAGCGCATCGCGCAGGGAGGCCTCTTTGCTGACGTGAGGGATCTCATCGCCCGTGTGCATAATATCGTTAACCCGCAGCAGCAGCTTGCGCCCAAGCGCGCCGCCGGGATGGGAAAGCGCGAAATCTTCGGGAGTGAAGCCACGGGCCTCCAGCAGCGCGACGGCGAGTGCATCGCCCATGACCAGCGCGGCGGTGGTACTGGAGGTAGGAGCCAGGCCCAGCGGACAGGCTTCCTTCGGCACTTTGACGCAAAGATGGATATCCGCCGCGCGCGCCATGCTGCTTTCCGGGCGGCTGGTCATGCAAATCAGCGGAACATGCAGCCGCTTCAGGACTGGGATCAGCGCCAGTATTTCGTTGGACTCGCCGGAGTTTGACAGGGCAATAACCACATCCTGAGGCGTCACCATTCCCAGATCGCCGTGCGCGGCTTCACCAGGGTGAACGAAAAACGACGAAGTCCCCGTGCTGGCGAAGGTGGCCGCCATTTTGCGTCCAATGTGGCCGGATTTCCCCATCCCCATCACCACGACTTTACCCGCACAGTGGAATATCTTCTCACAGGCCAGGCTGAAATCCTGATTAATATACTGATCTAACTGCGCCAGACCTTCACGTTCAATCTCCAGAACGTTTTTTCCCGCTTTCTGAAAGTCAAAACCCGGCTGCAATTCTATTTGCGACATAATGCGTTTCCGTTTACCCAGAGAGAAGAGGCGAAAGCCAGTAGAGCATCGCCATCCATACGATAAAACCACCCGTCAGCAGCGCGCCCGCGCCTTTGCCGATCTGTCTTTTACGCCGCCAGCAGAGCAGGGCGAAAATCACGCTGACCAGCAGCATCACCCCGTAGTCGCGTGAGAAAGCCAGCGGATTAAACGCGCCTGGCGATATCAGGGCAGGGAGGCCCGTCACGATGGCAATGTTGAAAATGTTGGAGCCGATAATGGTGCCAATGGCGATATCGTCTTCGCCCTTGCGCGCGCCCGCGATGGCGGTAGCAAGCTCCGGCAGGCTAGTGCCGATGGCGATAACCGTCAGGCCAATCGTCAGCTCGCTCATCGCGAAGTAGTTCGCCAGCACCGTGGCGTTATCCACCACCATTCGCGTTGCCATCGGCATAATAATTAGCGCGACGCCGAGCCAGAGCAGGGCAACGGGCAATGTTCCTTCTCGCGGGAGCTCCGCCACATGTTCGCGCGTGAGGCTATCGCTGCCCTGTTTTTCAGCCAGGCTCGCTATCTTAACGCTGTAAAACAGCCAAACCACGGCCAGCGCCAGCAGGAAAATGCCATCCCCAACGCTAAGCACGCCATCATACAATACGCAGCCCGCCAGCAGGCTTACGATCAACATTAGCGGCAATTCTCGGCGCAGAACATCAGAATGTACGCGAAATGGATGCAGCAGCGCCGCCAGGCCTAAAATGAGCAGAATATTGACGATGTTAGAGCCGAGCCCGGTACCAATAGCGAGATCGACCTGGCCATGAAGCGAAGCCGACACTGACACAATGATTTCGGGAAGAGAGGTTCCCACGCTGACGACCGTCATGCCAATAATCATGGGCGGCATACCGATCAGGCGGCACAATATGGATGCAGCAAATACTAAACGGTCAGCACTGTAGACCACTAAAAGTAAACCGATTATTAACAGTGCTGTCGCTAAAAGCATCAAAAGTCCTTTCTTCAGGTATACTCGCCGGTCCACCACGCTGAATGTGTGGCGCTGCATACAGTCTGAACGTAACGAATTCCTAATTTTGACTTTATGCGCCGGAAAAGTAAAACAAATGCCAGCTTTCGCTAACCTCGATAGTGATTATTCTGTAAAAATATCGGGTTTAGGGCTGAATTAAGCGCCATGCTTAACGTGTACCTGGTAAGAAAGGAACCATAAATGAGCCAAACGACGGCGAATTTGGTCGATGTCCGTGGTGTCAGCTTTTCTCGCGGCAACCGATTGATATTTGATGATATTTCGTTGACCGTTCCCCGTGGCAAGATCACTGCCATCATGGGGCCATCAGGGATCGGTAAAACAACGCTGCTACGCCTTATTGGTGGTCAAATTCCCCCCGATAGCGGCGAAATTCTCTTCGACGGTGAAGACGTGCCGAAGATGTCCCGCTCGCGCCTGTATACTGTGCGCAAACGCATGAGTATGCTTTTTCAGTCCGGGGCGCTGTTCACCGATATGAACGTCTTTGACAACGTGGCTTATCCGCTGCGCGAGCATACCCGCTTGCCGCCGGCGCTGCTGAAAAGCACGGTGATGATGAAGCTCGAAGCGGTTGGCCTGCGGGGCGCGGCAAAGCTGATGCCGTCTGAGCTTTCTGGCGGTATGGCCCGCCGCGCGGCGCTGGCGCGTGCAATCGCGTTAGAGCCGGATTTAATCATGTTTGACGAACCGTTCGTCGGACAAGACCCGATCACCATGGGCGTTCTGGTCAAGTTAATTTCTGAGCTAAACAGCGCGCTTGGCGTGACGTGCGTCGTGGTCTCTCACGATGTGCCGGAAGTGTTGAGCATCGCAGATTACGCCTACATTGTGGCAGATAAAAAGATCGTCGCGCACGGGAGCGCTCAGGCGCTGCAGGAAAATGGCGATCCGCGCGTGCGGCAGTTCCTGGACGGCATTGCGGATGGTCCCGTACCGTTCCGCTATCCTTCCGGCGACTATCGCGACGATTTACTGGGAATAGGGAGTTAAGCCACTCATGCTGTTAAATGCGTTGGCCGCTCTTGGACACCGTGGCATAAAAACCATCAGGACGTTCGGGCGAGCCGGATTGATGTTGTTCAACGCGCTGGTCGGTAAACCGGAATTCCGCAAGCATGCGCCTTTGCTGGTGCGTCAGCTCTATAACGTCGGCGTGCTGTCGATGGTGATTATCATCGTTTCGGGGCTATTCATTGGTATGGTGCTGGGGCTGCAGGGCTACCTTGTCCTGACGACCTACAGCGCTGAGACCAGCCTCGGCATGCTGGTGTCGCTCTCTCTCCTGCGCGAGCTGGGGCCGGTGGTCGCCGCGCTGCTGTTTGCCGGGCGGGCAGGGTCGGCGTTAACGGCGGAAATTGGCCTGATGCGTGCGACCGAGCAGCTTTCCAGCATGGAGATGATGGCCGTCGACCCGCTGCGACGCGTGATCTCACCGCGCTTCTGGGCCGGAGTTATCTCGCTGCCGCTGCTGACGATCCTCTTTGTGGCCGTCGGTATCTGGGGCGGCTCGCTGGTGGGCGTTCACTGGAAAGGTATTGATGCCGGGTTCTTCTGGTCCGCCATGCAGGACGCTATCGACCTGCGGATGGACCTGATTAACTGCCTGATTAAAAGCGTGGTATTTGCCATCACGGTTACCTGGATCGCACTGTTCAATGGTTACGATGCGATCCCTACGTCGGCAGGCATTAGCCGCGCAACTACGCGTACTGTCGTTCATTCGTCGCTGGCCGTACTGGGCCTGGATTTTGTGCTCACCGCACTGATGTTTGGGAATTGAGTTCATGCAAACGAGAAAAAATGAAATTTGGGTCGGCGTGTTTCTGCTTCTGGCACTGCTGGCAGCGCTGTTTATCTGCCTGAGAGCGGCGGATATCACCTCTGTCCGCACTGAGCCTACCTATCGCGTATACGCGACCTTCGACAATATCGGCGGCCTGAAGGCGCGCTCGCCCGTGCGTATTGGCGGCGTAGTCATCGGGCGCGTAGCCGATATTACCCTGGATGAGAAAACCTATCTGCCGCGCGTGGCGATGGACATCGAGGAGCGCTACAACCATATCCCTGATACCAGTTCGCTCTCTATCCGCACGTCGGGCCTGCTGGGGGAACAATATCTGGCCCTTAACGTCGGTTTTGAAGATCCAGAGCTGGGAACGACTATCCTTAAAGACGGTAGCGTGATTCAGGATACGAAATCCGCCATGGTGCTGGAGGATATGATTGGTCAGTTCCTTTACAACAGTAAAGGTGATGATAAAAAATCTGACGATGCCCCGGCGCAGAGTGAAGATCATAGCAACGCCGCACCGGCCCCGGGCGCGACGAATTAATTTCAGGAGAAGTGATTCATGTTTAAACGACTGTTAATGGTTGCCATGTTGGTCATTGCCCCTCTCACTGCGGCGCACGCTGCGGATCAGAGCAACCCGTATAAGCTGATGAATGAGGCGGCGAAGAAAACCTTTGACCGCCTTAAAAACGAACAGACTCAAATTCGCGCTAACCCTGATTATCTGCGCGATGTGGTCGATCAGGAACTGCTGCCATACGTGCAGATTAAATATGCCGGCGCGCTGGTGCTGGGCCGCTACTACAAAGACGCCACCCCGGCGCAGCGCGAGGCTTACTTCGCCGCGTTTCGTGAATACCTGAAGCAGGCTTACGGTCAGGCGCTGGCGATGTACCACGGTCAGACTTACCAGATTGCCCCTGAGCAGCCGCTGGGCGACGCCACTATCGTGCCGATTCGCGTCACCATTATCGATCCAAACGGCCGTCCACCGGTTCGCCTGGACTTCCAGTGGCGTAAGAACAGCCAGACCGGTAACTGGCAGGCGTACGACATGATCGCAGAAGGCGTGAGCATGATCACCACCAAGCAAAATGAGTGGAGCGATCTGCTGCGGACTAAAGGCATTGATGGCCTGACCGCGCAGCTGCAGTCTATCTCTCGCCAGAAAATTTCCCTGGACGAGAAAAAGTAATGACTCAGCAGCTTAGCTGGTCACGCGAGGGGGATGCCCTGAAGCTCTCTGGCGAGCTCGATCAGGACCTGCTGAACCCTCTGTGGGATAAACGCCACGAAGCGATGCAGGGCGTCAGCGTGATTGATCTGAACGGCATCACGCGGGTGGATACGGCAGGCATTGCGCTGCTGGCACACCTGGTCGACGTAGGTAAAACGCAGGGTATGCGCGTAACGCTTTTAGGCGCAAGCGACAACGTCGTGACCCTTGCACAGCTCTACAATTTGCCGCAGGACATTTTGCCGCGCTAACTTTTTCAGTACGTTACTTCTTAAAGCCCCGACTGTTTTTGCGTCGGGGCTTTTTGCTTGTTTAAGACGACGCCACTTTGCTCTAAGATGTTGAGCTTGTTTTCACAATCAGATGATGTAGAACCCATGGAAAATAATGAAATCCAGACAGTGCTGATGAATGCACTCTCCCTTCAGGAAGCCCACGTCTCTGGCGATGGCAGTCACTTCCAGGTTATTGCTGTGGGTGAGATCTTCGACGGAATGAGTCGTGTGAAGAAACAGCAGGCTGTTTACGCGCCGCTGATGGAATACATTGCGGACAACCGCATCCACGCCCTGTCGATTAAAGCGTTCACCCCGCAAGAGTGGGCACGCGATCGCAAACTAAACGGTTTTTGAGCCGGGGGCTAACGCCCACGGCACGGTTGAATTATAAGAGAGTAATCAGATGGACAAATTTCGTGTACAGGGACCCACGCGTCTCCAGGGCGAAGTCACTATTTCTGGCGCAAAAAACGCCGCGCTGCCAATCCTTTTTGCTGCGCTGCTTGCCGAAGAGCCGGTAGAGATCCAGAACGTACCGAAGCTTAAAGATATCGACACCACCATGAAGCTGCTGACTCAGCTGGGTACTAAAGTTGAGCGCAATGGTTCCGTCTGGATCGATGCCAGCAAGGTAAATAATTTCTCCGCACCTTATGACCTGGTAAAAACCATGCGTGCGTCCATCTGGGCGCTTGGCCCGCTGGTGGCACGCTTTGGTCAGGGGCAGGTTTCCCTGCCGGGCGGCTGCGCGATTGGCGCGCGTCCGGTCGATCTGCACATCTTTGGCTTAGAGAAGCTGGGCGCAGAAATCAAGCTGGAAGAAGGTTACGTTAAGGCGTCCGTGAACGGTCGTCTGAAAGGCGCGCACATCGTCATGGACAAAGTGAGCGTGGGCGCGACCGTGACCATTATGTCTGCGGCAACGCTGGCGGAAGGCACCACCATCATCGAAAACGCCGCGCGCGAGCCGGAAATTGTGGATACCGCGAACTTCCTCGTGGCGCTGGGCGCGAAAATTTCAGGTCAGGGCACCGATCGCATCACCATTGAGGGCGTAGAGCGCCTGGGCGGCGGCGTGTACCGCGTGCTGCCTGACCGTATCGAAACCGGCACCTTCCTGGTGGCCGCCGCGATTTCCGGCGGGAAAATCACCTGCCGCAACGCGCAGCCAGATACGCTGGACGCCGTGCTGGCGAAGCTGCGTGATGCGGGTGCCGATATTGAAATCGGTGAAGACTGGATCAGCCTGGACATGCACGGCAACCGTCCTAAAGCGGTCAACGTGCGTACGGCACCTCACCCGGCATTCCCGACGGACATGCAGGCTCAGTTCACCCTGTTAAACCTGGTGGCGGAAGGAACGGGCTTCATTACCGAAACTATTTTCGAAAACCGTTTCATGCATGTTCCTGAACTGATCCGTATGGGCGCGCATGCGGAGATTGAAAGCAACACGGTCATTTGCCATGGCGTTGAAAAACTGTCCGGTGCGCAGGTGATGGCGACCGATCTGCGTGCGTCTGCAAGCCTGGTGCTGGCGGGCTGTATTGCGGAAGGGACAACTTTGGTGGATCGTATTTACCACATCGATCGCGGCTATGAGCGCATTGAAGACAAGCTGCGCGCGCTGGGTGCGAATATCGAGCGTGTGAAGGGCGAGTAAGCGTTCCGCAGCCCCCTGCCTGAAATGGCCGGGGGATTGCTGTTCCTGTCAAATAAGCGCGTCAGCTCTGGGGCGCTTTCTTTGTTTTCTTCTGACGCATCATGCGCGTTCTGTCGATAAATTCGTGGGTAACGGGATCGTGGTAACGCGATGGCCAAATGATCCATGGATGCGTCTCTAGCGCCGTCGCGATGATCAACTCACCTTTTGGCCAGGGCCTGGTTAACGCATTCGCCAGCGTTGAAGAGCTCAGCCCGCTCCGGCGTGATTCAGCGGCCAGCGATGTCCCTTTTTTGCGCAATGCTGCGATGATATCAGCTGAATGCCAGTCGATAAGTTTCATATCCATAAAGCTGTCCTTGTGTTCGTATTCGTCCACGCCATCTCTGATGAAATGACAGGACTACTATACCGATTTAGTCCGTTCGCTCTAAAAAGTTCGAGTAACTAAAAGCAATATTCAGAATAAGACATGCCTTTATTCATGCGGCCTGTAAGCCGGTTAATTAACGCGTATATGTATTTTATTGGAGCTTATTGGAGCCTCCCCGCAAGGCTGCGGGGAGTGAGGAAAGGGATTAACGATCGCGCTGAACGGCGATGTGGGCCAGGCCAATTAACGCATCACGCCATGGGCTGTCTGGAATGACCTGCAAAGCAGCAATAGCTTTATCGGCTTCTTCTTCAGCGCGCTGGCGCGTCCATTCAAGCGAGCCACAGATTGCCATTGTTTCCAGTACTGGTTCCAGAAGATGTCGACCGTTTCCTTGTTCAATCGCTTCACGGATCATTTTGGCCTGATCGGCAGAGCCGTGGCGCATGGCATGCAGCAGCGGCAGCGTCGGTTTACCTTCGTTAAGGTCATCCCCGACGTTTTTGCCCAGCGTTTCACCATCCGCGCTGTAATCCAGTAAGTCATCAATCAGCTGGAACGCGGTGCCCAGATAGCGGCCATAATCCTGTAGGCCTTTTTCCTGCGCCTCGGTGCAGCCTGCCAGTATGCCTGAGCACTGCGCGGCGGCCTCAAACAGGCGCGCTGTTTTGCTGTAGATGACGCGCATGTAGTTTTCTTCGGTAATGTCCGGATCGTTAACGTTCATCAGCTGCAGGACTTCACCTTCAGCAATCACGTTGACGGCCTCAGACATCACTTCCAGCACTTTGAGCGAGCCGAGGCTGGTCATCATCTGGAAGGCGCGGGTATAAATAAAATCACCCACCAGGACGCTGGCCGCGTTGCCAAACGCCGCGTTCGCGGTGGCTTTGCCGCGACGCATATCGGATTCGTCCACAACGTCATCGTGGAGAAGCGTCGCCGTGTGGATAAATTCGATCAATGCGGCGATGGTCACATGCGCATTGCCCTGATAGCCAACCGCCCGCGCAGCCAGAATGGCAATCATCGGGCGAATGCGTTTACCGCCGCCGCTAACGATGTAATAGCCCAACTGATTGATCAATTGAACGTCAGAGTTGAGTTGCTCCAGGATTGCTGCATTTACACCCGCCATATCTTGCGCGGTTAACTCGTTGATTTTTTCTAGATTCATCGCAAAAGCCGGGCTTTTTATCCTGTTTATCCCACATCACATGGGTAACTGAGGGTTTCGGTTTATCAATAGTAGTGATGATTGTACTGAAAAAATGGCGCAGATAAACGTTACCGTACGTGTTGTGTTTTTTTTCTTCATGTATTGATGGTAGCACTTGTCAAAGGCTCGCGTTTTGCGTAATATTCGCGCCCTATTGTGAATATTTATAGCGCACTCTGATTCATACGAGGATGTGCGCGGAAGCGGAGTTTATATGTACGCGGTTTTCCAAAGTGGTGGTAAACAACACCGAGTAAGCGAAGGTCAGACCATTCGCCTGGAAAAGCTGGACATCGCAACTGGCGAATCTGTTGAGTTCGCAGAAGTTCTGATGATCGCAAACGGTGAAGAAGTCAAAATCGGCGTTCCTTTCGTTGATGGCGGCGTTATCAAAGCTGAAGTTGTTGCTCATGGTCGTGGCGAGAAAGTTAAAATCGTTAAGTTTCGTCGTCGTAAACACTACCGTAAGCAGCAGGGCCACCGTCAGTGGTTCACTGATGTGAAAATTACTGGCATCAGCGCCTAAGACCTGAGGAGAGATTTAAATGGCACATAAAAAGGCTGGCGGCTCCACTCGTAACGGTCGCGATTCAGAAGCTAAACGCCTTGGCGTTAAGCGTTTTGGTGGCGAATCCGTACTGGCGGGTAGCATCATCGTTCGTCAACGTGGTACCAAATTCCACGCTGGTAACAACGTAGGTTGCGGTCGTGACCACACTCTGTTTGCTAAAGCAGACGGTAAAGTGAAATTTGAAGTTAAAGGCCCGAACAACCGTAAATACATCAGCATCGTTGCTGAGTAAGGTTTTCTCGGTCCGGTAACGGATTAAAGCCCCGCAACACGTTGCGGGGCTTTTTACATTGGAAACCCGGAAAATTTTCTGTAGGGAAATCGGGCATGAAGCAGCAGGCCGGCATTGGTATTCTTTTGGCGCTCACCACCGCAATGTGCTGGGGTGCTCTGCCAATTGCAATGAAGCAGGTACTGGAAGTGATGGAGCCTCCTACGGTGGTGTTTTATCGCTTTCTGATGGCAACCATCGGTCTGGGGGCGATTCTCGCCGTTAAAGGCAAGCTGCCGCCGCTACGTCTCTTTCGTAAACCGCGCTGGCTGGTTTTGTTAGCTATCGCGACGGGCGGTCTGTTTGGCAACTTCATTCTGTTCAGCTCTTCCCTGCAGTATCTTAGCCCTACGGCGTCTCAGGTGATTGGTCAGCTTTCTCCAGTCGGCATGATGGTTGCCAGCGTCTTTATCCTCAAGGAGAAGATGCGTGGAACGCAGATTATCGGGGCGAGCATGCTGCTCTGCGGCCTGGTGATGTTTTTCAACACCAGCCTGGTTGAGATTTTTACCCGCCTGACGGATTACACCTGGGGTGTAATTTTCGGGGTGGGTGCAGCAACGGTCTGGGTGAGCTATGGCGTCGCGCAAAAGGTGTTATTGCGTCGTCTGGCCTCACAGCAGATCCTCTTTTTGCTGTACACTTTGTGTACGATAGCATTATTGCCGTTAGCGAAGCCGGGTGTGATTACCCAGCTCAGCGACTGGCAGCTGGCGTGCCTCATTTTTTGTGGCGTAAACACGCTGGTCGGCTATGGCGCGCTGGCCGAAGCAATGGCGCGCTGGCAGGCAGCGCAGGTGAGCGCATTAATCACGCTGACTCCGCTGTTTACGCTGTTATTTTCAGATTTGCTTTCAATGGCCTGGCCCGATGTTTTCGTCAGACCGATGCTCAACCTGTTGGGCTATCTCGGTGCGTTTGTCGTGGTTGCGGGCGCGATGTATTCCGCCATTGGTCATCGTCTCTGGGGGCGCTGGCGCAAAAATGAAGCGGTTGTAACGATCCCCCGCTCAGGCGAATGATTTACGGAGAAGTAAAATGAAGTTTGTTGATGAAGCGACGATTCTGGTCGTGGCAGGTGATGGCGGTAACGGTTGTGTCAGCTTCCGCCGTGAAAAATATATTCCACGTGGTGGCCCTGACGGCGGCGACGGCGGAGATGGCGGCGACGTGTGGCTTGAGGCGGATGAAAACCTCAACACGCTGATCGACTACCGCTTCGAAAAATCTTTCCGTGCAGAACGTGGCCAGAACGGTCAGAGCCGTGACTGTACCGGCAAGCGCGGTAAAGATGTGACCATTAAGGTGCCGGTCGGTACGCGCGTAATTGACCAGGGTACGGGCGAAACCATGGGCGATATGACCAAACACGGTCAGCGCCTGATGGTGGCAAAAGGCGGTTGGCACGGTCTGGGCAACAGCCGTTTTAAATCTTCCGTGAACCGTACGCCGCGTCAGAAAACGATGGGTACGCCGGGCGATAAGCGTGACCTGCAGCTGGAGCTGATGCTGCTGGCTGACGTGGGTATGCTGGGTATGCCAAATGCCGGTAAATCGACCTTTATTCGCGCGGTTTCTGCGGCGAAACCAAAAGTGGCGGACTATCCGTTTACCACGCTGGTGCCGAGCCTGGGCGTTGTTCGTATGGATAACGAGAAGAGCTTCGTGGTTGCCGACATTCCGGGGCTGATTGAAGGCGCAGCGGAAGGTGCCGGTCTGGGTATTCGCTTCCTGAAACACCTTGAGCGCTGTCGCGTGCTGCTGCACCTCATCGATATCGATCCTATCGACGGTTCCGATCCGGTTGAAAACGCGCGCATCATCATCGGTGAGCTGGAAAAATACAGCGAAAAACTGGCGAACAAACCTCGCTGGCTGGTCTTCAATAAGATTGACCTGATGGATAAAGCGGAAGCTGAAGCGAAAGCCAAAGCGATTGCTGAAGCGATGGGTTGGGAAGATAAATACTACCTGATTTCCGCAGCCAGCCAGGTTGGCGTGAAAGATCTCTGCTGGGACGTGATGACCTTCATCATTGAGAACCCAATCGTTCAGGCAGAAGAGGCGAAACAGCCAGAAAAAGTCGAATTTATGTGGGATGACTACCACCGCCAGCAGCTCGAAGAGCTGGAAGCTGAAGAAGAAGACGACTGGGATGATGATTGGGATGAAGACGACGAAGAAGGCGTCGAGTTCATCTACAAGCATTAATCAATGCGTGTAAAAAAGCCCCTCCTTGAGGGGCTTTTTTTATTCCAGCGTCGAAGGTAACCAGCAGCTGGCGATTAAGCCTCCGTCAGCACCGTTCTCCAGCGCTAAGCGGCCGCGATGGATCTGCACGATGCGTTGAACAATACTCAGTCCCAGGCCGCTGCCGCCGTAGCGCTGATCGAGCCGGCGGAACGGTTCGGTAATCGACTGCCGGTGTGCTTCATCAATTCCCGGTCCCTGATCGATGACGCTCACCAGCGTACCCTGTTCCTGCTCAGCGAGCTTCACCTCAATGGTTGTACCGGCAGGACTGTAGCGGGCGGCATTCTCGAGAAGATTCCTCAGCATCAGCCGCAGCAGTACGGGGTCTCCCTGAACCGTCAGCGGAACTTTCCCCGGCCAAATCACCGTGTGTTCTTTGCCTTCATGCCCGAGGCCTAGCGGCGCAATGATGTCGTCGCTCCAGTTGACGGTATCGTAATACCCGCTGGCCATCGCCTGCCCGGCGCGGGCAAGCATCAGCAGCTGCTCAACGGTGTGCATGAGCTGATCGATGCGGTTAATCAACGGGGCGGCCTGACTCACTCCTGACTGAGCCATGAGCTCCAGATGGAGCTTAATGCCTGCCAGGGGCGTGCGCAGCTCGTGGGCGGCATCCGCCGTGAAAAGGCGTTCCTGTTGGATAGTATGGTCCAGCCGTGCGAGAAGCTGGTTGAGGGACGCGGTAACCGCACCAATCTCTTCCATATCGGAGTACATGGGAAGGGGCGTCAGGTTATCAGCCGAGCGGTTCGCCAGGCTGGCGCGCAGCTTGTTAAGCGGACGGATAATCCAGCTCACCGCCCAGAACGAAAAGAGAAGCGTAAAGCCAACCATCACCAGAGAAGGGACCAGCAGCGAGGCGATGGCTTCGCGGATCTCTTTCTCTACGTGGTTATTGCGCGCTTTAGCCGACAGCGTTTCGTTCACCAGAAAACCAATTTGCTCTCGGCTTTCATGCCATAGCCAGATCACGCTTATCAGCTGGAAAAAAAGCAGAATGACCGCCAGCAAAACCATCAATCGCCGACGCATGCTGTTCATTTTTGGCTCTCCAGTCGATAGCCCACGCCGCGCACGGTTTTAATTCTGTCTTTACCGAGCTTGCGGCGCAGGTTATGGATATGCACTTCAAGCGTGTTTGAGCCCGGATCGTCCTGCCAGGAGTAGATGTCCTGCTGTAGGGTTTCACGGTGCACCGTTTGCCCGCTGCGCATGATGAGGCGCGTGAGCAGGGCGAACTCTTTTGGCGTGACTTCAACAGGCTGGGACTGGCGTAGCACCTGCTGGGTTTGCAGATTCAACGTAATATCGCCGTCAGTGACCAGGTTATCGCTATGGCCCTGATATCGGCGGATCAGCGCGCGGACGCGTGCCTGAAGCTCCGCAAGGGCGAACGGCTTCACGAGGTAGTCGTCCGCGCCGGAGTCGAGGCCGTTAATTCGATCTTCTATGGCATCGCGCGCCGTGAGGATCAGCACCGGATTTTCGACGCCGCGCCGACGCCACTGGCTGAGCTGCGTGGCGCCGTCTTTATCCGGCAGGCCTAAATCAAGGATCACCAGGCTGTACTCGCCGCTTTGGATGAGCGAATCCGCCTCTGCCGCCGTGGCGGCACAGTCGAGTGCATATCCTTCATTGGCTAGCGCCAGCGCTAGCCCTTCCTGCAATAACAGGTCGTCTTCGACGATAAGCAGTTTCATCGCTAGTTATTCTGGTAGATGTCCTTGTAAAGCCTGCTTTCGAAACGGACCAGCGGAATACGACGATTACGCTGGTCGGCCGGTTCGACCGCATAGCCGGAAAGATACTGTACGAATGCCATGCGTTGTCCGCTGGCCGTGGTAATAAAGCCTGCAAGGTTATATACGCCCTGCAGCGAGCCGGTCTTCGCGGAGACTTTGCCATCAACACCCGCGGCGTGAAGCCCGGCGCGGTACTGAAGGGAACCGTCATGTCCGGCAAGCGGCAGCATCGAAATAAAGTTTAGTTCAGTGTCGTGCTGAGCAATGTACTGAAGCACCTGCATCATGGTGGCGGGAGAGATTAAATTATGGCGAGACAGCCCGGAACCATCGACGGCAATCGTATTGCCAAGATCGATCCCTGCCTGCTGACGCAGGATCTGGCGAACGGCATCCGATCCTGCGCGCCACGTTCCCTGCACGCCGAAGCGCGCGTGTCCAACCATGCGAAACACCGTATCGGCAATCATATTGTCCGATTTTTTCAGCATAATCCTAAGGAGATCGTGCAGGGGCGCTGACTGCTTAGTCGCGATCACCGTGCCCGGTTCATTAACCTGCGTCTGGCGCAGCAGCGAGCCGGAGTAAGTAATTCCCGCCTGCTTCAGCTCATCTTTCAGAATGGCTCCGGCATAGCCCGCACCGTCCTGAATGGCGAAGGCCAGCGGCAGCGGATCGGCGCGCTGCGTCAGGCAGCCCGTGAGCGTGTAGCGGTTAAGATCGCCCGGTACGACGTCCAGCTCGCAGTACTGAGCGTCCGGCGAGCCTTTTGCCAGCGTACGTACCTGGCTAAACATCGTGACGGGGTAATAGGAGGCCACGCGAATAAACGCCAGGTCATTCGGTTTCGGCGCGCTGTACAGCGAAACGGAGAAACAGTTGCGATCAACAATAGCCGCAGCTGGCGGTGCGCTAAAGCACTGCGTCATGTCGTTCCAGGGCCAACCGGGGGCTTTATCATGGCTGGCGAAAATGGAGGTGTCGATCAGCACGTTGCCATCGATCCTCAGTACGCCAGATTTTTTTAGCACCGCCACCATGTTGCGGATATCCTGGCGCTTAAAGGTTGGATCGCCGCCAAACCGGGCGATAAGGTCGCCTTTCAGTTCACCGCCGTCGACGCTGCCTTTGGTCTCAAGGGTGGTGGTAAAACGGAAGTCGGGCCCGAGCTGTAACAGGGCGGCGAGCGCAGTGATGACCTTCTGAGTACTGGCAGGCAGGGCCATCTGTTGACTGTGATAGTCAATCTCTGGAGTCTGTGCGCCAACTTTCTGCACCATGAGTGCGAGGTTCGCGCCAGCGGGCAGCTGATTTATATACTCATCAACATTCGCGGCCTGAACGCTGAACGTGATACTGGTAGTCAATCCGATGATAAATCTGGAAAATCGCATAGTCTCGCGCTAACAACCCGAAAACAAACCGTCATACTACGGTGCATGGCACTGCAAAGTAAACGATGACCCATAGTGAACTTCGCGGTAAAATGCGTATCAAATTGAAAAATTGCTGCTGACCTGGGGCTTTGCTCCCGGGTCGGTTTTCTTTTTGCTTCTGGCCCGCTCATGGTTCGATGTACGTGGGAACAGGGGCCGGAGCAGGTGATGCTGCTCCCAACAGGAATGTTCAAGAGGTATAACAAATGCAAGCTATTCCGATGACCTTACGTGGTGCCGAAAAACTGCGCGAAGAGCTGGATTTTCTGAAATCCGTACGTCGCCCTGAAATCATCGCCGCTATCGCGGATGCGCGCGAGCATGGCGACCTGAAAGAGAACGCTGAATACCACGCCGCGCGCGAGCAGCAGGGTTTCTGCGAAGGACGAATTAAAGATATCGAAGCGAAACTGTCCAATGCGCAGGTTATCGATATCACTAAGATGCCAAACAATGGTCGCGTGATCTTCGGTTCTACCGTCACCGTGCTGAATTTAGACAATGACGAAGAGCAGACTTACCGCATTGTGGGCGACGATGAGGCCGACTTTAAGCAAAACCTGATCTCGGTGAATTCCCCGATTGCGCGTGGCCTGATCGGTAAAGAACAGGACGACGTTGTGGTGATTCGCACGCCAGGCGGCGAAGTAGAGTACGAAATTATCAAGGTTGAGTACCTGTAATTCGCCTCTCTGCTAAGATGTTGATACATTGTAAAGAAAAGAAAAAGGCCGCGTAGCGGCCTTTTATCAACTCAAGGAGCATGGCATTTTGCTCCCCTGCTAAAGAAAAACCCCTCGTTTTACACAGAAAACGTGTTTAATTCAGGATATCCTTAGCGAGGTAGCGAGATTTTACGCTCTTTAGATGGGCGATAGAGCACCAGCGTTTTACCGATGACCTGTACGTTACAGGCACCGGTTTCACGCACGATGGCTTCCACGATCAGGTTTTTAGTGTCTCTGTCTTCAGAGGCGATTTTCACCTTGATCAGCTCGTGGTGCTCCAGCGCTTGTTCAATCTCGGCGAGCACCCCTTCGGTCAAACCATTGTTGCCAAGCATGACTACAGGCTTGAGCGGATGTGCCAGACCTTTAAGGTGCTGTTTTTGTTTAGTACTCAGATTCATCGTATATTTTTGCTTACGTTGGGATTGAAAACGGTTCATTCTACCGCCATCTCCCTTATATCGCCAAATAGCTGCGTAGAAATTTACGTCACAGGCAAGCAACGATGAACCAGGACGGAAATGTTAAATGACAGGTAAAAAGCGTTCTGCCAGCTCCAGCCGCTGGCTTCAGGAACACTTTAGCGATAAATATGTTCAGCAGGCGCAGAAAAAGGGGTTACGTTCCCGCGCCTGGTTTAAACTTGATGAAATACAGCAAAGTGACAAACTTTTTAAACCGGGGATGACGGTAGTCGATCTCGGTGCAGCACCCGGAGGATGGTCCCAATACGCAGTGACACAAATTGGCGGAGCGGGGCGCATCATCGCATGCGATCTTTTACCAATGGATCCTATCGTTGGCGTTGATTTCCTTCAGGGCGATTTTCGTGATGAATTAGTGCTGAAAGCGTTACTCGATCGCGTGGGTGACAATAAAGTTCAGGTTGTCATGTCCGATATGGCGCCAAATATGTGCGGAACACCGGCGGTGGATATCCCCCGCGCCATGTATCTGGTGGAATTGGCGTTAGAAATGTGTCGAGATGTACTGGCGCCAGGTGGTAGTTTTGTAGTGAAGGTGTTCCAGGGCGAAGGTTTCGAGGAGTATCTAAAGGAAATTCGCTCCCTGTTTACGAAGGTCAAAGTTCGTAAGCCGGACTCTTCCCGGGCTCGTTCTCGTGAAGTGTATATTGTAGCGACCGGGCGTAAACCATAACCGGCAGATTTCAAACGAAAGTTTGAATGAAACTGGATATAGAGTATCCTGACGCTGTTTTTAACACAGTTGTAATATGAGGTTAATCCCTTGAGTGACATGGCGAAAAACCTAATACTCTGGCTGGTCATTGCCGTTGTGCTGATGTCAGTATTCCAGAGCTTTGGGCCCAGCGAGTCGAATGGCCGCAAGGTGGATTATTCTACCTTCCTGCAAGAGGTCAACCAGGACCAGGTTCGCGAAGCGCGTATCAACGGACGTGAGATCAACGTTACCAAGAAAGATAGTAACCGTTACACGACCTATATTCCGGTGAACGATCCTAAGCTGCTTGATAACCTTCTGACCAAAAACGTCAAAGTGGTCGGTGAGCCGCCAGAAGAACCAAGCCTGCTGGCTTCAATCTTCATTTCCTGGTTCCCGATGCTGCTGCTGATCGGCGTCTGGATCTTCTTTATGCGCCAGATGCAGGGCGGCGGTGGCAAAGGTGCCATGTCGTTCGGTAAGAGCAAGGCGCGCATGCTGACGGAAGACCAGATCAAAACCACGTTTGCTGACGTCGCAGGCTGTGACGAAGCGAAAGAAGAGGTTGCCGAACTGGTTGAATACTTGCGTGAGCCGAGCCGTTTCCAGAAGCTGGGCGGTAAAATCCCGAAAGGCGTGCTGATGGTTGGCCCTCCGGGGACCGGTAAAACCCTGCTGGCGAAAGCCATCGCGGGTGAAGCGAAGGTGCCGTTCTTTACTATTTCAGGTTCTGACTTCGTTGAAATGTTCGTGGGTGTCGGTGCATCTCGTGTGCGTGACATGTTCGAACAGGCCAAAAAGGCAGCGCCGTGCATTATCTTCATCGATGAAATTGACGCCGTAGGCCGCCAGCGTGGCGCAGGCCTGGGCGGTGGTCACGATGAGCGTGAACAAACGCTGAACCAGATGCTGGTTGAAATGGATGGCTTCGAAGGTAACGAAGGTATTATCGTTATCGCGGCGACTAACCGTCCTGACGTACTTGACCCTGCGCTGCTGCGTCCAGGCCGTTTCGACCGTCAGGTTGTGGTTGGTCTGCCGGATGTTCGCGGTCGTGAACAGATTCTGAAAGTCCATATGCGTCGCGTACCGCTGTCTCCGGACATCGATGCAGCGATCATTGCGCGCGGTACGCCGGGCTTCTCTGGTGCTGACCTGGCTAACCTGGTTAACGAAGCGGCGCTGTTTGCTGCTCGCGGCAACAAGCGCGTCGTGTCCATGGTTGAGTTCGAGAAAGCAAAAGACAAAATCATGATGGGTGCGGAACGTCGCTCCATGGTGATGACGGAAGCGCAGAAAGAGTCCACGGCATATCACGAAGCCGGTCACGCGATTATTGGTCGTCTGGTGCCGGAACACGATCCGGTGCATAAAGTGACGATTATCCCGCGCGGTCGTGCGCTGGGCGTAACGTTCTTCCTGCCTGAAGGCGATGCAATCAGCGCCAGCCGTCAGAAGCTGGAAAGCCAGATTTCAACCCTCTACGGCGGTCGTCTGGCAGAAGAGATTATCTACGGTGTAGAACACGTTTCGACCGGTGCGTCCAACGATATTAAAGTGGCGACTAACCTGGCGCGTAACATGGTGACCCAGTGGGGCTTCTCCGACAAACTCGGTCCGCTGCTGTACGCAGAGGAAGAGGGCGAAGTATTCCTGGGCCGCTCTGTGGCGAAGGCGAAACATATGTCCGATGAGACTGCACGTATCATCGACCAGGAAGTGAAAGCGCTTATCGAACGTAACTACGCTCGTGCACGTCAGATCCTGAACGACAATATGGACATTCTGCATTCGATGAAAGATGCGCTCATGAAGTATGAGACCATCGATGCACCGCAGATTGACGACCTGATGGCTCGCCGCGAAGTGCGTCCGCCAGCAGGCTGGGAAGATCCAGGCGCTTCCAACAATTCTGACAATAATGGCACCCCGCGTGCGCCGCGTCCGGTTGATGAACCGCGTACGCCAAACCCGGGCAACACCATGTCAGAACAGTTGGGCGATAAGTAAGCCACTGCTGTTGAAACGTTTGTCTGTACCTCAAACCCTGGAGCTTGCTCCGGGGTTTTTCATTTCTGTAAAACCATATCATTACCAGGGATTTTGCCATGAAACTATTCGCCCAGGATTCGCATCTCGATCTCTCACATCCCCATGTGATGGGTATCCTGAACGTTACGCCTGATTCATTTTCTGACGGCGGCACGCATAACACGCTCATCGAGGCGGTTAAGCACGCTAATTTAATGATCAACGCGGGCGCCACCATTATCGATGTTGGCGGCGAATCAACGCGTCCAGGCGCGGCGGAAGTTTCTGTGGAAGAAGAGTTGGCCCGCGTGGTGCCTGTGGTTGAAGCTATCGCACAGCGGTTTGAGGTGTGGATTTCTGTCGATACGTCCAAACCGGAAGTGATTCGTGAGGTGGCGAGAGTGGGTGCTCACATCATAAACGACATTCGCTCTCTCACCGAGCCCGGCGCCCTTGAGGCAGCTGCGGAGACCGGGCTGCCGGTTTGCCTGATGCACATGCAGGGGCAGCCCAAAACTATGCAGGAAGCGCCAAAGTATGCTGATGTCTTCACCGACGTAAATCGCTTCTTTATTGACCATATTGCACGCTGCGAGCGTGCTGGTATCCCAAAAGAGAAATTGCTGCTCGACCCGGGATTCGGTTTCGGTAAAAATCTCTCTCACAACTATGAGCTGCTTGCGCGCCTGTCAGAATTTCATCATTTCGGTCTGCCGCTGCTGGTGGGGATGTCGAGAAAGTCGATGATTGGGCAGTTGCTGAACGTCGGGCCAGGCGAACGCCTGAGCGGGAGCCTGGCCTGTGCAGTGATTGCGGCGATGCAGGGAGCACACATTATCCGTGTCCATGACGTCAAAGAAACAGTAGAAGCCATGCGCGTGGTGGAAGCCACGCTGGCTGCGAAGGAAAACAAACGCTATGAGTAATCGTAAATATTTTGGTACCGATGGTATCCGTGGGCGCGTAGGCGATGCTCCGATCACCCCTGATTTCGTTCTGAAGCTCGGCTGGGCTGCGGGCAAGGTTTTGGCACGTCACGGATCGCGTAAGATTATCATTGGTAAAGACACCCGCATTTCAGGCTATATGCTGGAGTCCGCGCTGGAAGCGGGCCTGGCCGCGGCAGGCCTTTCCGCTTCGTTTACCGGCCCAATGCCAACGCCTGCCGTGGCGTATTTGACACGCACTTTCCGCGCCGAAGCGGGCATTGTCATCTCAGCTTCTCACAACCCGTTCTATGACAACGGTATCAAATTCTTCTCCATCGATGGCACCAAGCTGCCGGACGAAGTTGAAGAGGCCATTGAAGCCGAGATGGAAAAAGAGATTACCTGCGTCGATTCCGCCGAACTGGGGAAAGCCAATCGTATCGTTGATGCGGCAGGCCGCTATATTGAATTTTGCAAAGGGACTTTCCCGAACGAGCTTAGCCTTGCCCACCTGAAAATTGTGGTGGACTGCGCAAACGGCGCGACCTACCACATCGCCCCTAACGTGTTCCGCGAGCTGGGCGCAAAAGTGATTACCATTGGCTGCGAGCCGGATGGCCTGAATATCAACGAAGAAGTGGGCGCAACCGACGTTCGCGCACTTCAGGCGCGCGTGCTGGCGGAAAAAGCCGATCTGGGGATCGCCCTGGACGGCGACGGGGACCGCGTGATCATGGTTGACCATGAGGGAAATAAGGTCGATGGCGATCAGATCCTCTATATCATCGCGCGTGAAGGGCTGCGTCAGGGCCAGCTGCGCGGCGGTGCTGTTGGCACGTTGATGAGCAACATGGGCCTTGAGCTGGCGCTGAAACAGCTCGGCATCCCGTTTGTGCGTGCGAAAGTGGGTGACCGCTACGTGCTGGAAAAACTTCAGGAGAAGGGCTGGCGCATCGGCGCGGAAAACTCGGGCCACGTGATCCTGCTTGATAAAACCACCACCGGTGACGGCATTGTGGCGGGCCTTCAGGTTGTCGCGGCGATGGCGCGCAACCACATGAGCCTGCACGATCTGTGCAGCGGCATGAAGATGTTCCCGCAAATTCTGGTGAACGTGCGCTTTACCGCTGGCAAAGGCGATCCGCTGGAAGATGCAAATGTGAAGGCAGTGATGGCGGATGTCGAAGCTACGCTGGGTTCACGCGGGCGCGTTCTGCTGCGCAAGTCAGGCACCGAGCCCCTCATCCGCGTCATGGTTGAGGGTGAGGATGAAGCGCAGGTGACAGAATTAGCGCATCGCATTGCCGATGCGGTAAAAGCTGCATAAGTTTTCATTTTAAGTGTTTAAAAAGGCGGCGCTTGCCGCCTTACTTTTAAGCATTTAATGGCTTTTTGCTGTTTTTTTCCGCAGTTGATACAATGCGTCAAAAATGCCCTTGCGAAGGTGATTCGCTTTGGTTAGTATTCACACCCGCTTCAGTGGGAAACACGAAATCCTGCTAATTGGTCGAAGCATTGGTATGCGGCAAATCCGCAAGGAACAGGTTGATTATGTACGAAGCTCTTTTAGTTATTTTCCTTATTGTAGCCATCGCTCTCGTAGCGCTGATCATGCTGCAGCAAGGTAAAGGCGCTGATATGGGAGCCTCTTTCGGAGCAGGCGCTTCCGGTACGCTGTTTGGTTCAAGTGGTTCTGCGAACTTCATGACCCGCACAACGGCGATTCTGGCTACGCTGTTCTTCATCATCAGTCTGGTGCTTGGCAATATCAACAGCAACAAGACCAGCAAAGGAAGCGAGTGGGAAAATCTGAGCGCGCCAGCGAAAACTGAGCAAACTCAGCCAGCTGCACCGGCTAAGCCGACCAGCGATATCCCACACTAAGTCTCTGTACCGAGGTGGTGGAATTGGTAGACACGCTACCTTGAGGTGGTAGTGCCCTAACGGGCTTGTGGGTTCGAGTCCCATCCTCGGTACCAATATTCCAGAAAAAAGACGTCGAAAGACGTCTTTTTTTTCGTCTGTATATCGTGTGTTTTCGATCTTTAGTAGGGGTGAGCGCTGCGCTTACCGGGCCTACGAAAAACCCAATAAAAAAGGCGTCCATCGGACGCCTTTTACACTTCACATTAGCGATTACTTCTTATCGCTATGTTCCAGGTTTTCAACCTGCGGAAGGCCGTTACCGGAGCTGGCAGAGAGCAGGCCGTTTTCAACATAGTTGAACAGCTTCTCACGGGTATCGGTGATGTCCAGGTTACGCATGGTCAGCTGGCCAATACGGTCATCCGGAGAAAATACTGAATCACCTTTCTCCATCGTCAGGCGCTCTGCCTTGTAGGTCAGGTTGTCCGACACCGTATTCAGAATGGAGTAGTCGTTACCGCGACGCAGTTCCAGCGTCACTTCACCGGTAATCGCGCTTGCCACCCAGCGCTGCAGCGCATCACGCAGCATCAGCGCCTGTGGATCGAACCAGCGACCCTGATACAGCAGTTTGCCCAGCTGACGACCGTGGGAGTGATATTGTTCAATGGTGTCTTCGTTGTGAATACCGGTGAGCAGGCGTTCGTAAGCAATATGCAGCAGCGCCATCCCAGGGGCTTCGTAGATGCCGCGGCTTTTCGCTTCGATAATACGGTTTTCAATCTGGTCGCTCATTCCCAGTCCGTGGCGACCGCCGATGCGGTTAGCTTCCAGCATCAGCTCAACGTCGTCAGAGAAGGTTTTGCCGTTCAGCGCAACAGGGTGACCGCGTTCGAAACGCACGGTGACTTCTTCCGCCTGAATTTTGACGTTTTCATCCCAGAACTTCACGCCCATGATCGGGTTAACGATCTTCACGCTGGAGTTGAGGAACTCGAGGTCTTTTGCCTCGTGCGTCGCACCCAGCATGTTGGAGTCCGTAGAGTAGGCTTTCTCGACGGACATCTTGTAGTCGAAGCCGCAGGCAATCATAAATTCAGACATCTCATGACGGCCACCCAGCTCGTCGATGAAGTCAGTATCCAGCCACGGCTTGTAAATCTGCAGCTCGGCGTTGGTCAGCAGGCCGTAACGATAGAAACGTTCAATATCATTGCCTTTATAGGTGCTGCCGTCGCCCCAGATATTCACGCCATCTTCTTTCATTGCCGCAACCAGCATGGTGCCCGTTACCGCACGGCCCAGCGGCGTGGTGTTGAAATAGGTCAGGCCGCCGGTGGTGTTATGGAACGCACCGCACTGAATAGCCGCAATGCCTTCGGCAACCAGCTGCTTACGGCAATCAATCAAGCGCGCGTTCTCTGCGCCATACTCCATGGCACGACGAGGAATGGCGTCATAATCGTCCTCATCCGGCTGACCCAGGTTCGCAGTATATGCATAAGGAACCGCTCCCTTTTGGCGCATCCACAGCAGTGCAGCGCTGGTATCCAGGCCGCCAGAAAAAGCGATGCCAATACGTTGTCCAACCGGGAGATGCTTGAGAATCGTCGTCATAAATTAAAACCCTGCTTGATTGACTGATAAGAGACCGCTTTCGCTCTCGATGCATGTTTATGCAAAATAAGTGAGTATTCATTTAATCATCTTTTATCGATGACCGAAAGAGACTCGTGCGTTTTTTGTAAAAATTTCCCTCTGTTTACTCTCCCGGAAGTTGGGTTGACAGAGAGGGGTCACTATCAATATACTGAACGCCGATTTAACGTCCCGTCTTCGGTACCAAATCCCAGCATTATTTGCAAATTCTGACCAAAACGCGTAGAATTTGCCACGTTTCAGGCGCGGGGTGGAGCAGCCTGGTAGCTCGTCGGGCTCATAACCCGAAGGTCGTCGGTTCAAATCCGGCCCCCGCAACCACTTTCCCATTAAGTTCTTTTTCAAATATACTGTGAAGACGTTGAGCCTTCGTAGCTGGATTTGAAAAAATGCTTACGGAGAGTGCTCCAGGCCACAGTTGTGGCTATAGGGTTCAGTTATCTAAAGCCCCGATTTATCGGGGTTTTTTGTTATCTGACTACAGAATAACTGGGCTTTACGCCCTTTTTTTATGTCTTGGGGGTGGGCTTGTCCACATTAGAGCAAAAATTAACAGAGATGATTACTGCACCAGTCGAAGCACTGGGCTACGAACTGGTCGGCATCGAATTTGTTCGCGGCCGTACATCGACGCTGCGCATCTATATTGATAGTGAAGATGGCATCAATGTTGATGATTGTGCTGATGTTAGCCACCAGGTGAGTGCGGTTCTTGATGTTGAAGACCCAATTACCGTTGCGTACAACCTGGAAGTTTCCTCACCTGGCCTCGATCGTCCGATGTTCACGGCCGAGCACTATGTGCGCTTCACCGGTGAAGAAGTGGCTCTCGTTCTGCGTATGGCCGTACAGAACCGCCGTAAATGGCAGGGAATAATCAAAGCCGTTGATGGTGAAATGATCACGTTAACAGTCGAAGGCAAAGATGAAGTGTTCGCGCTGAGTAATATCCAGAAGGCGAACCTGGTTCCCCACTTTTAACAGTCTGGATTGAGGTGAAAAGCCCGCGATGAACAAAGAAATTTTGGCTGTTGTTGAAGCCGTCTCCAATGAGAAATCACTGCCGCGTGAGAAGATTTTCGAAGCGCTGGAAAGTGCACTGGCTACAGCAACCAAGAAAAAATATGAACAAGAGATCGATGTTCGCGTAGAAATCGATCGTAAAAGCGGTGACTTCGATACATTCCGTCGCTGGGTTATCGTAGAAGAAGTGACTCAGCCGACCAAAGAGATCACGCTGGAAGCAGCGCGTTTCGAAGACGAAAGCCTGAACGTTGGCGAGTACGTTGAAGATCAGATTGAATCTGTCACCTTTGACCGTATCACCACGCAGACCGCGAAACAGGTTATCGTTCAGAAAGTCCGTGAAGCCGAGCGCGCGCTGGTTGTCGATCAGTTCCGCGATCAGGAAGGCGAAATCGTCACCGGCGTAGTGAAAAAAGTGAACCGCGACAATATCTCTCTGGAACTGAAATCCGAAGGGATGCCGGGAAGCGCTGAAGCGGTGATTCAGCGTGAAGACATGCTGCCGCGTGAAAACTTCCGCCCGGGCGACCGTATTCGCGGCGTTCTGTATGCCGTTCGCCCTGAAGCGCGTGGTGCGCAGCTGTTCGTCACCCGTGCTAAACCCGAAATGCTGATTGAGCTCTTCCGTATCGAAGTACCGGAAATCGGCGAAGAAGTTATTGAAATCAAAGCGGCTGCGCGCGATCCAGGATCTCGTGCGAAAATCGCGGTTAAAACGAACGACAAGCGTATCGACCCGGTCGGTGCTTGCGTCGGTATGCGCGGTGCGCGCGTTCAGGCGGTTTCTACCGAGCTGGGCGGCGAGCGTATTGATATCGTTCTGTGGGACGATAACCCGGCGCAGTTTGTCATTAATGCTATGGCTCCAGCGGATGTGGCGTCAATCGTTGTTGACGAAGACAAGCACACCATGGACATCGCTGTTGAAGCGGGCAACCTGGCGCAGGCGATCGGCCGTAACGGTCAGAACGTACGTCTGGCGTCACAGCTGAGCGGCTGGGAACTCAACGTCATGACCGTTGACGACCTGCAGGCTAAGCATCAGGCGGAAGCCCATGCCGCGATTGATACCTTCACCAAATACCTGGACATTGACGAAGATTTCGCCACCGTTCTGGTTGAAGAAGGTTTCTCTACGCTGGAAGAACTGGCCTACGTGCCAATGAAAGAGCTGCTGGAAATTGACGGTCTGGATGAACCAACCGTTGAAGCCCTGCGTGAACGCGCTAAAAACGCACTGACCACCCTGGCGCTGGCTCAGGAAGAAAGCCTTGGCGATAACAAGCCGGCTGATGACCTGCTGAATCTGGAAGGTCTTGATCGTGCGATTGCGTTCAAGCTGGCTGCCCGTGGTGTTTGTACGCTGGAAGATCTCGCTGAGCAAGGCGTTGATGACCTGGCTGATATCGAAGGTTTAACCGACGAGAAAGCCGGCGAGCTCATCATGGCCGCACGTAATATTTGCTGGTTCGGCGACGAAGCGTAATAAACTGTAGCAGGAAGGAACAGCATGACTGATGTAACTGTAAAATCGCTGGCTGCTGAGATTCAGACCTCCGTGGACCGCCTGGTACAGCAATTTGCTGATGCAGGGATCCCGAAGTCCGCTGAAGACTCGGTGACCGCGCAAGAAAAACAAACCTTGTTAGCGCACCTGAACCGTGAACACGGTTCTACGCCTGACAAGTTAACGCTGCAGCGCAAAACGCGCAGCACGTTAAATATCCCGGGTACCGGTGGAAAAAGTAAGTCGGTACAAATTGAAGTCCGCAAGACACGCACCTTTGTAAAACGTGATCCGCAAGAGGCAGAACGCCTTGCCGCGGAAGAGCAGGCACAGCGTGAAGCGGAAGAACAAGCTCAGCGTGAGGCAGAAGCAACTGCCAAGCGTGAAGCAGAATTAAAAGCTGAACGTGAGGCCGCAGAAAAAGCGAAACGCGATGCCGGTGATAAGGCGAAGCGTGACGCTGCGGAAAAAGACAAAGTGAGCAATCAACAGACCGACGAAATGACAAAAACCGCCCAGGCTGAAAAAGCCCGCCGTGAAAATGAAGCTGCCGAGCTGAAGCGTAAAGCGGAAGAAGAAGCACGCCGCAAGCTTGAAGAAGAAGCGCGTCGCGTCGCTGAAGAAGCGCGTCGTATGGCAGAAGAAAATGAGAAGAATGGCGTGAATACCGCTGAGCCGACTGAAGACACCAGCGATTACCACGTGACCACTTCTCAGCATGCCCGTCAGGCTGAAGACGACAACGACCGTGAAGTTGAAGGCGGCCGTGGCCGTACTCGCAGCACGAAAGCTGCGCGTCCAGCGAAAAAAGGCAACAAGCACGCTGAATCTAAAGCTGACCGTGAAGAAGCACGTGCGGCCGTTCGCGGTGGTAAAGGCGGTAAGCGTAAAGGTTCCGCTCTGCAGCAGGGCTTCCAGAAGCCAGCGCAGGCCGTTAACCGTGACGTTGTGATTGGCGAAACCATCACCGTTGGCGATCTGGCGAACAAGATGGCGGTTAAAGGTTCTCAGGTCATCAAAGCGATGATGAAACTGGGCGCAATGGCCACCATCAACCAGGTCATCGATCAGGAAACCGCACAGCTGGTTGCCGAAGAGATGGGCCACAAGGTTATCCTGCGTCGTGAAAACGAGCTGGAAGAAGCGGTAATGAGCGACCGTGACACTGGCGCAGCGGCTGAACCGCGTGCACCGGTTGTGACCATCATGGGTCACGTTGACCACGGTAAAACGTCTTTGCTCGACTACATTCGTTCCACGAAAGTGGCATCCGGCGAAGCGGGTGGTATTACCCAGCACATCGGTGCATACCACGTAGAAACTGACAACGGCATGATCACCTTCCTGGATACCCCAGGCCACGCCGCGTTTACCTCTATGCGTGCTCGTGGTGCTCAGGCTACGGATATCGTTGTTCTGGTTGTTGCAGCAGACGACGGCGTGATGCCGCAGACCATCGAAGCTATCCAGCACGCGAAAGCGGCGCAGGTGCCTCTGGTTGTTGCAGTCAACAAAATTGATAAGCCAGAAGCCGATCTGGACCGCGTTAAAAACGAACTGTCTCAGTACGGCGTTATGCCGGAAGAGTGGGGCGGCGAAGCGCAGTTCATCCCTGTTTCTGCTAAAGCCGGTACCGGTATCGACGACCTTCTGAACGCCATCCTGCTGCAGGCTGAAGTTCTGGAGCTGAAAGCGGTGCGTAAAGGTATGGCGAGCGGTGCGGTTATCGAATCCTTCCTGGATAAGGGTCGTGGTCCGGTTGCAACCGTGCTGGTCCGTGAAGGTACGCTGAACAAAGGCGATATCGTTCTGTGTGGCTTCGAATATGGCCGCGTGCGTGCGATGCGTAACGAACTGGGTCAGGAAGTGCTGGAAGCGGGTCCATCCATTCCGGTGGAAATCCTCGGTCTGTCCGGCGTTCCGGCTGCCGGTGATGAAGTGACCGTCGTGCGTGACGAGAAGAAAGCGCGTGAAGTTGCACTGTACCGTCAGGGCAAATTCCGTGAAGTTAAACTGGCTCGCCAGCAGAAATCTAAGCTTGAGAACATGTTTGCGAACATGGCTGAAGGCGAAGTTCACGAAGTGAACATCGTTCTGAAAGCTGACGTTCAGGGTTCTGTGGAAGCGATCTCCGACTCCTTGCTGAAGCTGTCTACGGACGAAGTGAAAGTGAAGATCATTGGTTCCGGCGTAGGTGGTATCACCGAAACCGACGCCACCCTGGCTGCTGCGTCCAACGCGATTCTGGTTGGCTTCAACGTGCGTGCTGATGCCTCTGCTCGCCGCGTGATCGAAGCGGAAAGCCTGGATCTGCGTTACTACTCCGTCATCTATAACCTGATCGACGAAGTGAAAGCAGCGATGAGCGGCATGCTGTCTCCGGAACTGAAACAGCAGATCATTGGTCTGGCTGAAGTTCGTGACGTGTTCAAATCACCGAAATTTGGTGCGATTGCCGGCTGTATGGTTACCGAAGGCAACATTAAGCGTCACAACCCAATCCGCGTACTGCGTGACAACGTGGTTATCTACGAAGGCGAGCTGGAATCCCTGCGCCGCTTCAAAGATGACGTTAACGAAGTCCGTAACGGCATGGAATGTGGTATCGGCGTGAAGAACTACAACGACGTTCGCGTTGGCGATATGATCGAAGTGTTCGAAATCATCGAGATTCAACGCAGCATCGATTAATCCACATTGTGGGCCGGGTTAGCGAAGCGCCACCCGGCAATCATTTCAAAAGGGGCCTTTAGCCCCTTTTTTGTCTGGAGAATTTATTATGGCGAAAGAATTTGGTCGCCCGCAGCGCGTGGCGCAAGAGATGCAAAAAGAAATTGCGCTCATCCTGCAGCGCGAAATCAAAGACCCACGCGTCGGCATGATGACGACGGTATCCGGCGTAGAAATGTCCCGTGACCTGGCCTACGCCAAGGTATTCGTGACGTTCCTGAACGATAAAGACGAAGAAGCCGTTAAAAACGGCATCAAAGCCCTGCAGGAAGCCTCCGGATTTATCCGCTCTCTGCTCGGTAAGGCGATGCGCCTGCGTATCGTGCCGGAACTGACCTTCTTCTACGACAACTCGCTGGTTGAAGGTATGCGTATGTCCAACCTGGTGACCAGCGTGGTGAAACATGACGATGAGCGTCGCGTTAACCCAGCGGACGACAGCAAGGAGGACTAATGAGTCGTCCTCGTCGTCGCGGTCGCGACGTGCACGGCGTGCTGCTGCTGGATAAACCCCAGGGTGCATCCAGCAACGACGTGCTGCAAAAAGTGAAGCGCATTTACAACGCCAACCGCGCGGGACACACTGGCGCGCTGGATCCGCTGGCGACGGGCATGCTGCCCGTCTGCCTGGGAGAAGCGACGAAGTTTTCCCAGTATCTGCTCGACTCCGATAAGCGCTACCGGGTTATTGCGAAACTTGGCCAGCGCACGGATACGTCCGATGCTGACGGTCAGGTGGTCGAAGAGCGTCCGGTAACCTTCAGCGCGGAACAGCTCGACGCCGCGCTGGAAAGCTTCCGCGGAGATACGCAGCAGGTGCCGTCGATGTATTCGGCGCTGAAATACCAGGGCAAGAAGCTGTACGAATATGCGCGCCAGGGAATCGAGGTGCCGCGCGAAGCTCGCCCGATTACCGTATATGAGCTGCTCTTTATTCGCCACGAAGGTGATGAGCTTGAACTGGAGGTTCACTGTTCGAAAGGAACCTACATTCGCACCATCATCGATGACCTGGGCGAAAAGCTGGGCTGCGGCGCGCACGTGATTTACCTGCGCCGCCTGGCCGTCAGTAAATATCCGGTAGAGCGTATGGTCACGCTGGAGCATCTTCGTGAGCTGGTTGAACAGGCTGAAGAGCAAGGGATCGCGCCGGCCGATCTGCTGGACCCTTTACTGATGCCGATGGACAGTCCGGCAGCGGACTTTCCGATCGTTAATCTTCCTTTAACCTCGTCCGTGTACTTTAAGAACGGAAACCCGGTTCGCACCGCCGATGCGCCGCAAAACGGCCTCGTCCGCGTCACCGAAGGTGAGGACGGTAAGTTCATCGGGATGGGCGAAATGGACGGCGAGGGCCGCGTGGCACCGCGTCGTCTGGTAGTGGAGTATCCTGCTTAACGGCTCACCTTGCGGTAAGCAGGGGAGACGAGTAGAATATTGCCGCTTAACGTTCCGAAAATTGTTTAACAATCGACGGGGCGTGCACATTGGGAATGCTGAATTAGAGATCGGCATCCCTTCATTCTTATTACTTTGGAGTTTTAAAATGTCTCTAAGTACTGAAGCTACAGCTAAAATCGTTTCTGAGTTTGGTCGTGACGCGAACGACACCGGTTCTACCGATGTTCAGGTTGCTCTGCTGACTGCACAGATTAACCACCTGCAGGGTCACTTCTCTGAGCACAAAAAAGATCACCACAGCCGTCGTGGTCTGCTGCGCATGGTTTCCCAGCGTCGTAAACTGCTCGACTACCTGAAGCGTAAAGATGTTGCGCGCTACACCGCGCTGATCGAGCGTCTGGGTCTGCGTCGCTAAGTTTTGCGAGTTTCAGAAAAGGGGGCCTGATGGCCCCTTTTTTCAACCAGACGGCAGCAATTCGATGGAAATTATTGTATTGTTGCTATAAATGATCTTCATTGCAGAGGTTCGCGCGGCTAATGAGAGGCTTCACCCATGGGGGTGTTGGTTGTCATTAGTCGCGAGGATGCGAAGAAGATCGGGTTAAATCGTCAGCACACCGGTGGTGTGCTGTCATTCATTTAAGAAAGGACAGAATTTTGCTGAATCCGATCGTTCGTAAATTCCAGTATGGTCAGCACACCGTCACGCTGGAAACCGGCATGATGGCGCGTCAGGCGACCGCTGCCGTTATGGTAAGCATGGATGACACTGCGGTATTCGTTACCGTTGTTGGCCAGAAAAAAGCAAAACCAGGTCAGGACTTCTTCCCTCTGACCGTTAACTACCAGGAGCGTACCTACGCTGCCGGTAAAATCCCGGGTGGCTTCTTCCGTCGTGAAGGCCGTCCAAGCGAAGGCGAAACCCTGATCGCGCGTCTGATTGACCGCCCGGTTCGTCCGCTGTTCCCGGAAGGCTTCGTAAACGAAGTGCAGGTTATCGCAACCGTTGTTTCCGTTAACCCACAGGTTAACCCGGACATCGTGGCAATGATCGGTGCTTCTGCTGCTCTGTCACTGTCTGGTATCCCATTCAATGGCCCAATCGGTGCGGCGCGCGTAGGTTACATCAATGACCAGTACGTGCTGAACCCAACTCAGGAAGAGCTGAAAGAAAGTAAGCTGGACCTGGTGGTTGCTGGTACTGAAGCAGCTGTTCTGATGGTTGAATCCGAAGCTGAACTGCTGAGCGAAGACCAGATGCTGGGCGCCGTTGTCTTCGGCCACGAGCAGCAGCAGATCGTTATTCAGAACATTAACGACCTGGTGAAAGAAGCCGGTAAACCACGCTGGGACTGGCAGCCTGAAGCGGCAAACGACGCGCTGAACGCACGCGTTGCTGCACTGGCAGAATCTCGTCTGAGCGATGCGTACCGCATCACCGACAAACAGGAGCGTTACGCTCAGGTTGACGCGATCAAATCTGAAGTGACTGCAACCCTGGTTGCTGAAGATGAAGCGCTGGACGCTAACGAGATTGGCGAAATCCTGCACGCAATCGAGAAAAACGTTGTGCGTAGCCGCGTACTGTCCGGCGAGCCGCGTATCGATGGCCGTGAAAAAGACATGATCCGTGGTCTGGACGTGCGTACTGGCGTACTGCCGCGTACTCACGGTTCTGCGCTGTTCACCCGTGGTGAAACGCAGGCGCTGGTTACCGCGACTCTGGGTACCGCACGTGACGCACAGAACATCGACGAACTGATGGGCGAGCGCACCGACAGCTTCCTGTTCCACTACAACTTCCCTCCGTATTCCGTAGGGGAAACCGGTATGGTTGGCTCGCCGAAGCGTCGTGAAATTGGTCACGGTCGCCTGGCGAAGCGCGGCGTGCTGGCCGTTATGCCGGAAGCTGATAAGTTCCCGTACACCGTTCGTGTGGTTTCTGAAATCACCGAATCCAACGGTTCTTCTTCTATGGCTTCCGTGTGCGGTGCTTCTCTGGCTCTGATGGATGCTGGCGTGCCAATCAAAGCCGCCGTTGCGGGTATCGCGATGGGCCTGGTGAAAGAAGGCGACAACTTCGTTGTTCTGTCTGACATCCTGGGCGATGAAGATCACCTGGGCGATATGGACTTCAAAGTGGCGGGTTCCCGCGACGGTATCTCTGCGCTGCAGATGGATATCAAAATTGAAGGTATCACCAAAGAGATCATGCAGGTTGCGCTGAACCAGGCTAAAGGTGCACGTCTGCACATCCTGGGCGTGATGGAACAGGCGATTAACGCGCCGCGTGGCGACATTTCCCAGTTCGCACCGCGTATCCACACCATTAAGATCAGCCCAGACAAGATCAAAGACGTTATCGGTAAGGGCGGTTCTGTGATCCGTGCGCTGACCGAAGAAACTGGCACTACCATCGAAATCGAAGATGACGGCACTGTGAAGATCGCAGCGACCGACGGCGAAAAAGCGAAATACGCTATCCGTCGTATCGAAGAGATCACCGCAGAAATCGAAGTGGGCCGTATCTACAATGGTAAAGTGACCCGTATCGTTGACTTTGGCGCATTCGTTGCCATCGGTGGCGGTAAAGAAGGTCTGGTCCACATTTCTCAGATCGCTGACAAGCGCGTTGAGAAAGTGACCGATTACCTGCAGATGGGTCAGGAAGTTCCGGTTAAAGTTCTGGAAGTTGACCGCCAGGGCCGTATCCGTCTGAGCATTAAAGAAGCAACCGAGCAGTCTCAGCCAGCTGCAGCGCCAGAAGCACCGGCCGCAGAACAGCAGGGCGAGTAAGTTGCCATTTGCCCTCTGCTTCGGCGGAGGGCCTATTATCAGGCAGGACGCCTTGTTAAGCCGCCGGGGGACAGGACGTTCATCCAATTGTTGTCTTCGGGAGTGGGAAATGAAGCCTTTTTTGCGCTGGTGTTTCGTTGCGACAGCTTTAACGCTGGCAGGATGCAGCAACTCTGCCTGGCGTAAGAGCGAAGTCCTCGCAGTGCCATTGCAACCGACGCTACAGCAGGAAGTGATTCTGGCACGCATGGAACAAATTCTTGCCAGTCGGGCTTTAACCGATGACGAACGCGCACAGCTTTTATATGAGCGCGGAGTGTTGTATGATAGTCTCGGTCTGAGGGCATTAGCGCGGAATGATTTCTCACAAGCGCTGGCAATTCGACCTGATATGCCTGAAGTATTCAATTACTTAGGCATTTATTTAACGCAGGCAGGCAATTTTGATGCTGCCTATGAAGCGTTTGATTCTGTACTTGAGCTTGATCCAACTTACAACTACGCGCACTTGAATCGCGGTATCGCATTGTACTACGGCGGTCGTGATAAGTTAGCGCAAGATGATCTGCTGGCGTTTTATCAAGACGATCCTAACGATCCTTTCCGCAGCCTGTGGCTTTATATCGTTGAGCAGAAGCTTAATGAGAAGCAGGCAAAAGAGGCACTGAAGCAGCGCTTCGACAAATCGGACAAGGAACAGTGGGGATGGAACATTGTCGAGTTCTACCTGGGGAACATTAGCGAAGCAACGCTGATGGAACGCCTCAAGGCGGACGCAACGGATAACACCTCGCTCGCTGAGCATCTCAGTGAAACCAACTTCTATTTAGGTAAGTACTACCTAAGTCTGGGGGATATGGACAGCGCCACGGCACTGTTCAAATTAGCGGTTGCTAACAACGTACACAACTTCGTTGAGCACCGTTATGCATTGTTGGAATTATCGCTCTTGGGCCAGGAGCAAGACGACCTGGCAGAATCGGACCAGCAATAGCTGACGACATAGACATCAGCCCGTAATCTTTTGATTGCCATCACCTTAACTGGTGAGGGCGTTGTTGTTCGTCAATACACCTACTTTGAGCCGGTTCACACTTTTCAATGAAAATTGCTAATCATTTTCACGATGAGCTAAGTAGACTGGCCGCCATTAATATCGAGGCACTTGTACTACATGGCTGAATTCGAAACCACTTTTGCAGATCTGGGCCTGAAGGCTCCTATCCTTGAAGCCCTTAACGATCTGGGTTACGAAAAACCATCTCCGATCCAGGCTGAGTGTATCCCACACCTGCTTTCTGGTCGTGACGTGCTGGGCATGGCCCAGACTGGTAGCGGTAAAACTGCGGCGTTCTCGCTGCCGCTGCTGAACAACATTGATCCGGACCTGCGTGCTCCGCAGATCCTCGTCCTGGCTCCAACCCGTGAACTGGCTGTTCAGGTTGGCGAAGCAATGACGGAATTTTCTAAACATATGCGCGGCGTAAACGTGGTAGCCCTGTACGGCGGCCAGCGTTATGACGTGCAGTTACGCGCCCTGCGCCAGGGCCCACAGATCGTTGTCGGTACGCCGGGTCGTCTGTTGGATCACCTGAAGCGCGGTACTCTGGACCTCTCTAAGCTGAGCGGTCTGGTACTGGATGAAGCAGATGAAATGCTGCGTATGGGCTTCATCGAAGACGTAGAAACCATCATGGCGCAGATCCCAGAAGGTCATCAGACCGCTCTGTTCTCTGCCACCATGCCAGAAGCGATTCGCCGCATTACCCGCCGCTTCATGAAAGAGCCGCAGGAAGTGCGCATTCAGTCCAGCGTTACCACGCGTCCTGACATCAGCCAGAGCTACTGGTCTGTGTACGGCATGCGCAAAAACGAAGCGCTGGTACGTTTCCTGGAAGCGGAAGATTTTGATGCGGCGATTATCTTCGTTCGTACCAAAAACGCGACTCTGGAAGTGGCTGAAGCCCTGGAGCGTAGCGGCTACAACAGCGCAGCGCTGAACGGCGACATGAACCAGGCCCTGCGCGAGCAGACTCTGGAGCGTCTGAAAGACGGTCGTCTGGATATCCTGATTGCAACCGACGTGGCAGCACGTGGTCTGGACGTTGAGCGTATCAGCCTGGTTGTGAACTACGACATCCCAATGGATTCCGAATCTTACGTTCACCGTATCGGTCGTACCGGTCGTGCGGGCCGTGCGGGTCGTGCGCTGCTGTTCGTTGAGAACCGCGAGCGTCGTCTGCTGCGTAACATCGAACGCACCATGAAGCTGACCATTCCAGAAGCCGACCTGCCAAACGCAGAGCTGCTGGGCAAACGCCGCCTGGAGAAATTCGCCGCGAAAGTACAGCAGCAGCTGGAAAGCAGCGATCTGGACCAGTACCGTGCGCTGCTGTCGCAGATTCAGCCAACCGCTGAAGGCGAAGAGCTGGACATGGAAACTCTGGCCGCAGCACTGCTGAAAATGGCGCAGGGCGAACGTAGCCTGATCGTGCCACCAGATGCGCCGATGCGTCCTAAGCGTGAGTTCCGTGACCGTGACGATCGTTTCGAACGTCGTGGCGACCGTAACGACCGTGGCCCGCGCGGTGACCGTCCAGAGCGTGGTGGTGAAGACCGTCCACGTCGCGAGCGTCGTGACGCTGGCGATATGGAACTGTACCGCATTGAAGTGGGCCGTGATGATGGCGTTGAAGTGCGTCATATCGTTGGCGCGATCGCTAACGAAGGCGACATCAGCAGCCGTTACATCGGTAACATCAAGCTGTTCGCATCCCACTCTACCATTGAGCTGCCAAAAGGCATGCCGGGCGAGGTTCTGCAGCACTTTACCCGCACCCGCATCCTGAACAAGCCGATGAACATGCAGCTGATGGGCGATGCGCAGCCGCGTCCTGACCGCGGTGGCGAACGTCGTGGCGGTGGCCGCAGCTTCGGTGGCGAGCGTCGTGAAGGCGGTCGCAGCGAAGGTCGCGGTGGTGAAGGTCGTCGTTTCTCCGGCGAACGCCGTGAAAACCGCGGCCCGCGTCGCGAAGAAGGCACCAGCCGTCGTCGTTTCGGTGACGCGTAAGCCTTACGCTTCTGACGTAAAGTAAAATATACAGCCCCGATAAACGCTATCGGGGCTTTTTTTATTTCTTTTGTACTCTTGTACTGGTACAGTGCTGCACATTAACATGCGTCACCGCATTATTGACTGGAGAAAAGGCTGTATGGCGACACTTACCACCACCCAAACGTCACCTTCGCTGCTTGGCGGCGTGGTGATTATCGGCGGAACCATCATTGGTGCTGGGATGTTCTCCCTGCCCGTGGTCATGTCCGGGGCGTGGTTCTTCTGGTCGCTGGCGGCGCTGGTCTTTACCTGGTTCTGCATGCTGCATTCCGGGCTGATGATCCTCGAAGCCAACCTGAACTACCGCATTGGCTCAAGCTTCGACACCATCACAAAAGACCTGCTGGGCAAACGCTGGAATCTGATTAACGGCATATCCATCGCGTTTGTGCTCTACATTCTGACCTACGCCTATATCTCGGCGAGCGGCTCGATTCTGCACCACACCTTCTCGGAGATGTCGCTGAACGTCCCTGCGCGTCTGGCCGGGCTATGCTTCGCGCTGGGCGTGGCGTTTATTGTCTGGATGAGCACCAAAGCGGTCAGCCGCATGACGGCGATCGTGCTGGGCGCCAAGGTGATTACCTTCTTCCTGACCTTCGGCAGCCTGCTGGGGCACGTCACGCCGACCACGCTGTTCAACGTGGCGGAGACCAACGCCTCTTACACGCCGTACCTGCTGATGACTCTGCCGTTTTGTCTGGCGTCGTTCGGCTACCACGGCAACGTGCCAAGCCTGATGAAATACTACGGTAAAGACCCGCGCACCATTGTGAAATGCCTGGTCTACGGCACGCTGCTGGCGCTGGGGCTGTATGTGATTTGGCTGCTGGGGACGATGGGCAACATCCCGCGTCCGGCATTTATCGGCATAGCGCAGAAGGGTGGCAACATTGATGTGCTGGTGCAGGCGCTGAGCGGCGTGCTGAACAGCCGCAGCCTGGATTTACTGCTGGTGGTGTTCTCCAACTTTGCGGTGGCGAGCTCTTTCCTCGGCGTGACGCTCGGCCTGTTTGACTATCTTGCCGATCTGTTTGGCTTTGATGATTCCGCGCTGGGCCGCTTCAAAACCGCGCTGTTGACCTTCCTGCCGCCGATTTTAGGGGGCCTGCTGTGGCCGAACGGCTTCCTGTATGCCATCGGCTATGCAGGACTGGCCGCCACCGTCTGGGCTGCCGTTGTGCCGGCGCTGCTGGCGCGAAAGTCGCGTAAACGCTTTGGTAGCCCGACGTTCCGCGTCTGGGGCGGTAAGCCGATGATTGTGCTGATACTGGTGTTCGGCATCGGCAACGCGGTGGTACACGTGCTGTCGAGTTTCAATCTGCTGCCTGTGTATCAGTAAAGCGTGCGGTTTAAACCCCTCTCCCTCTTCCACAGGGAGAGGGAGAAAAGCAAAAACTACCCCACCAACTCCTCTTTCACCTGCATCGCCAGATCGAACGAGTGCAGGCGCGCCTGATGATCGAAAATCTGGCCGTTAACCATAATTTCGTCCGCCTGCGTCTCGCGCAGCACCGCTTCCAGCCCGTGACGCACTTTTGTCTTATCACCGACCAGGGACATGCTCAGCGCCTGCTGCACGCCATACTGCTCTGACGCAGACCACAGCTGATGCATATTTTCCACCGGCGGCGGAAGCTGGCCCGTCTCCCCGCGGCGCAGCTTCATGAACGCCTGCTGCATTGAGGTGAACAGGAATTCCGCATCGCGGTTGCTGTCGGCGGCAATGATATTGATACACACCATCGCGTACGGCTTCTCCAGCCGCGCGGACGGCTTGAAGTGGGTACGGTACAGATGCAGCGCCTGGTGCAGCATATCCGGCGCGAAGTGCGAGGCAAACGCAAACGGCAGCCCAAGCTGGGCGGCAAGCTGCGCGCTATACAGGCTGGAACCCAGCAGCCACACCGGGATCTTCTCACCGTAGCCCGGCACCGGGCGCACGTGCGGGTTAGGATCGCGCGCGTCGAACCAGTCCACCAGCTCCGCCACGTCGCGCGGGAAGTTATCGATATCGCCGCTCATATGTCGACGCAGCGCACGCATAGTCGGCTGATCGCTGCCCGGCGCGCGGCCAAGTCCAAGATCGATACGGCCAGGGTAGAGCGTATTCAGGGTGCCGAACTGTTCGGCAATCACCAGCGGAGCGTGGTTCGGCAGCATTACGCCGCCGGAGCCGAGGTGAAGCGTCGTGGTGTTTGCGGCCAGATAGCCGATCAGCACCGAGGTTGCGGCGCTGGCGATGCCCACCATGTTGTGGTGCTCCGCCAGCCAGTAGCGGTGATAGCCGCGCTTTTCGGCCAGTTGAGCGAGATCGAGAGAGTGTGAAAAGGCGTCTCGAGCCGAGGAGCCCTGAGGGATCGGCGCCAGATCCAGCACCGAGAACGGAATGGTTTTATCAGTCATAGCAGCTCACTTTGTCGACAGCGTATCTTTAATAGTGCATTAAAAATGCGAACACGCTGTTAACAAAGTGAGCTTTTTTTACGCCTGTAATTCTAACCCGGCGAGGCGTTTCCAGTAGCCGTTACAGTCGCTGTTGGCGGTTAACGGCAGCGGTGCCGCTCCATTTTCGTTAGCGCGGAAGGCGTCAAGCATCGCAAACACGCTGTTATCCAGCGGGGATAAGCGCACCACGTCCACCAGGCCGTCCATCGACGCCAGCTCGTTGCCCAGGTTGTAAACATAGCCGCTCATGGTCTGAATGCCGTTCAGCACAAACACCTGCTGGTTCTCCTGCGACAGCATGCTGCGCCCGTTCGGATACTTAATGCAGCAGGTCTCGCACTCGTCTTTCGGGCGATCTTCGGAACGCGCGGTAAAGCATCGGGCAGAGTAGGCCAGTGGAAGATGGCCGTAGCTCAGCACTTCTACCTCAAACCGATCGCGGATGCCCAGCGCGTCGCACTGGTCCAGCAGGTTAACCAGCCAGTCGCGGGAGAGTTCGACCGGCATACACCAGCGCGTCATGCCCTGCTTCAGCAGCAGGCGCAGCGTAACCGCGTTGTAGCAGTTTAGCGCATGCCCCGCGACGAACGGCAGATTGCGTTCGGCGCATAGGTTCACTACGCCGAGATCGCTCGCTTCCAGCAGGAACTCGCCGTTCTCAACGTAGCGCTTCAGCTCGCCCAGCTCGGAAGAGGCCTGTACCAGCGCGAGCGTCGAGAGCACTACCTGCTTGCCGCTTCCTGCCAGGCTTTTCGCCATATCCAGCCAGTCGCCCACTTTGGTGGCCCGGCGCTTGCTGCACACGGCCTCGCCGAGATAAATCACGTCGGCGCTGCTGGCGGCCGCCTGCTGGTAAAAGTCTTCCAGCGTCTCTTTTGGCCAGTAGTACAGCACCGGCCCTAATGAATATTTCATGGTTATCTCACTGCCATTTACGGTGATACGCGCCGAGCGTGGTTTGGGTGCCTTCAGACATGGCGCCCAGCGTCTCCATCCACGCGGGCTGCGCGGCGTAGTTCTGCGGGTCGGCCATGCAGCGGTCGATCGCCTGACGCCACACTTTCGCCACCTGGCTCACGTAGGCCGGGCTGCGCTGGCGTCCTTCAATTTTCACCGACGCGATGTTGGCGGCCAGCAGCTCCGGCAAAAGCTCCAGCGTGTTCAGGCTGGTCGGCTCTTCCAGCGCGTGATAGCGCTCGCCGTCCACCAGGTAGCGGCCTTTGCACAGGGTAGGGTAGCCCGCGTTTTCGCCGTCCTGATAGCGGTCGATCAGCACGTCGTTCAGGCGCGACTCCAGCCCCTGCGGCGTTTGCTGCCAGCGAACAAAGCGGGCAGGCGAGCACGCCCCAACGGTGTTAGGCGATTCGCCGGTTAAATAGGACGAGAGATAGCACCGGCCTTCGGCCATGATGCACAGGCTGCCAAAGGCGAAGACTTCCAGCGGAACGGGCGTGACGCGCGCGAGCTGCTTCACCTGATGAATGGAGAGCACGCGTGGGAGCACCACGCGGGCCACGTCAAAATGACGGTGATAAAAACGCACGGCCTCTTCGTTCGTGGCGGAAGCCTGAACGGAGACGTGGCGCTCAATATGCGGGTAGCGTTCTGCCGCATACTCAAGCATGGCGAGGTCGGCCAGGATCAGCGCATCCGCACCCAGCTGTGCCGCCATATCCACCGCGCGCTGCCAGCGGGCGTAGCCGTCAGGATGGGCGAAGGTGTTAATGGCGATATGCAGCTTGCGGCGATGCTGGTGAACGAAGGTAACGGCTTCCTGAAGCTTTTTCTCCGTAAAGTTTAGGCCAGCAAAATGGCGGGCGTTGGTGTCATCCTTTAGCCCGATGTAGACCGCGTCGGCCCCATTTTCGATGGCCGCCTTAAGCGCCGGAAGGTTTCCGGCAGGGCAGAGCAGCTCCATAATGTTTCCTGCTGTTGACGATCGAAGCGATCGCAAAATTGTTAACGAGCTGGGATTTTAATTAACCCCCAGGCGACAATTTTTGATTTAAGGCAGCTAATGGCGTATTGATGACACCAATAATGGAGTAAGCCGGACGTCGGTTTGTTGATTTATGCCGCTATGTTCCGCCGGGGATATGGCAAAATAACGGGACTATAGATATCAGGGAGTAAAGCTCGTGCTGGATAAACTGCGTTCGCGTCTCGTACAATTTGGCCCATCAATGCTGAGCGTGCCGGTCAAGCTGGCGCCGTTTGCGCTAAAACGCCAGGTGCTGGAGCAGGTACTGAGCTGGCAGTTCCGCCAGGCGCTGCAGGACGGTGAGCTGGCGTTTCTGGAAGGGCGCTGGCTGAGTATTCACGTGCGTGATATCGGGCTGCGCTGGTTTACCTCCGTGGAAAACGATCAGCTGATCGTACGCGAATCCGCCGAGGCGGACGTCAGCTTCAGCGCCAACGCCAGCGATCTGCTGATGATTGCCGCGCGCAAGCAGGACCCGGATACGCTCTTCTTCCAGCGCCGTCTGGTCATTGAAGGCGATACGGAGCTTGGCCTGTACGTTAAGAATTTAATGGATGCCATTGAGCTGGAGCAGATGCCGAAAGCGCTGCGCATGATGTTGATGCAAATGGCAGATTTTGTTGAGGCCGGGCTGAAAACCCCGCCGGACGGTAAACACACTTCAGTAGGTGAGCCATGCTGATTCGAGTCGAAATTGGGATTGATGCCCCGGGTATCGATGCACTGTTGCGCCGCGCCTTCGCGAGCGATGCCGAAGCTCAACTGGTCCACGATCTCCGTGAAGATGGTCTGATCACGCTGGGGCTGGTGGCCACCGATGACGAAGGTCAGGTGGTCGGCTACGTTGCCTTTAGCCCTGTGCTCGTTCAGGGCGAGGATCTTCAGTGGGTCGGAATGGCCCCGCTGGCGGTCGATGAAAACTATCGCGGACAGGGGCTGGCGCGCCAGCTGGTCTTCGAAGGGCTGGATTCGCTCAACGAGTTTGGCTATGCGGCCGTTGTTGCGCTGGGCGATCCGGCGTTCTATGGCCGTTTAGGCTTTGAGCCGGCGGCGCAGTACGATTTGCGCTGCCGCTGGCCGGGTACCGAATCCGCCTTCCAGGTGCATCGTCTGGCGGATGACGCGCTGAGCGGCGTGAGCGGGCTCGTTGAGTATCACGACCACTTCAATCGCTTTTAACCAGGCTCTCGCGCAGCGCCTCAAAGGTGCCGTCTCCGCTAACGAGACGCTCTTTCTGGCGCTTCGTCAGCTGCTTGATGCGGTATTCCAGCCTGAGCGCCATCGATTTATCTCCTGCGGGCGCTGAAAACGCCAGCTGAAGCTCGCCTTTCCCCCGCAGCGCCTTTGCCCCTTTCCCCGTCTGATGCTGCAGGAAACGCCGCGCGACGTCGGTCGTAATTCCGGTATACAGTGAGTTATCCGCGGTACGGACGAGATAGAGAAACCAGCACACGGTAGGCATATTCAGTATGTTAAGGTGAGTGCACCATAGCATGAGAGGGAGCAAAAATGGAAACACTGGACGCCATTAGCCGCTGGCTGGCGAAGCAGCACGTTGTGACCTGGTGCGTGTACGATGAAGGGGAAATGTGGTGCGCGAACGCGTTCTACTACTACGACCCGGAGCGAGTCGCGTTTTATGTCATGAGCGAAGACAAAACGCGTCATGCCCAGATGACCGGTCAGCAGGCGAACGTGGCGGGTACGGTCAACGGCCAGCCGAAAACGGTGGCGTTGATCCGCGGCGTGCAGTTCAAAGGTGAGATCCGCCGTCTGGGTGAAGAAGAGAGCGATGCGCCGCGTAAACGCTACACGCGCCGCTTCCCCGTTGCCGCTGCGCTAAAAGCCCCGGTGTGGGAAATCCGCCTTGATGAGCTCAAATTTACCGACAACACCCTGGGCTTTGGCAAGAAGCTACACTGGCTACGCGCCGAGCAGGCGTAGCGCTTCGCGGTTAAACGCCGGGAGATCGTCCGGGGTGCGGCTGGTGATCAGCTGATCTTTGTCGTTGACCACCTCCTGATCGTAAAACTCCGCCCCCGCGTTTTTCAGATCGATTACGATCGGCTTCACGGCGGTGAGCTTGCGCCCGCGCACCACGTCAGCGCTGATCAGCAGCTGCGGGCCGTGGCAGATGGCAAATACCGGTTTTCCGGTCGCGACAAAGTCGCGGGTAAAGGTAACGAAACGATCGTCCCCGCGCAGCGAATCCGGCGAATGGCCGCCAGGGAGCAGCAGGGCGTCGAAGTCAGACGGGCTCACGCTGTCGATGGTTTCGTCAATGGTGACTTTCGCTTCGCCCTTATGGCCCGTCACCGTTTTGCCCGCCTCTTTCTCGATGGTGATGACCTCATGTCCCGCCTTGCGAAACGCCTCGGCTGGCGACGTAAATTCTGAATCTTCAAACTCGTCGGTAATCAAGACTGCGATTTTTTTACCCATGGTTCCTCCGTTGTTTTCGCTTCAGACTGTTTTTTTCCCGTTTGTGGTAAATACTTACCGGTAACAGACTGTTAAGTGTGGTAGAGCAGGCTGAAATCGCAAACGGACAATTCTGTAAAGGAGATAACATGAGCCAGGTATTAATAACGGGCGCCACCGGGCTGGTGGGCGATCACCTGTTGCGGCTGCTGATTCAGGATCGCCGGGTGAACTTTATTGCGGCCCCCACGCGTCGCCCGCTGGCCGACGTGTCCGGCGTTTTCAACCCGCACGATCCCCAGCTTACCGACGCGCTTGCGCAGGTGCAGGACCCGATTGATATTGCGTTCTGCTGCCTTGGAACAACCCGACGCGAGGCGGGCAGCAAAGAGGCCTTTGTCCACGCGGACTACACGCTGGTGGTGGATACGGCCCTGACGGCGAAAAGGCTCGGCGCGAAGCATTTCCTCGTGGTCAGCTCCATGGGGGCCAACGCCAGCTCGCCGTTCTTCTACAACAAGGTGAAAGGCAAAATGGAAGAGGCGCTGATCGCCCAGAAGTGGGAGCGCCTGACGATTGTGCGCCCGTCGATGCTGCTCGGGCACCGCGACAAGCGGCGCGTTAACGAGTCTATTTTTGCCCCGCTGTTTCGCATTTTCCCCGGCAACTGGAAGTCCATCGAGGCGCGGGACGTGGCGCGCGCGATGCTGAAAGAGGCGCTTTCGCCGTCGCAGGAAGGGGTGAATATTATCCCGTCAGCAAAACTGCGTGAAATCGCACAGGGCGAGGCGTAAACTCCCCCGGCTAATTAAACAACACTCTCCGGGGAATGCTATGACTGGTCAGTCTTCATCTCAGGCGGTAACACCTGTTCAATGGTGGAAGCCCGCGCTCTTCTTTCTTGTGGTCATTATTGGCCTCTGGTACGTGAAATGGCAGCCGTATTACGGCAAAGCCTTCACCGCCGCCGACACCCACAGCATCGGTAAATCCATTCTCGCTCAGTCTGATTCCAGCCCGCTGCAGGCGGCGTGGGATTATGCCGTGGTCTATTTCCTTGCCGTCTGGAAGGCGGCCGTGCTCGGCGTGATTTTAGGCTCCCTGATTCAGGTGCTGATCCCGCGCACCTGGCTGATTAAAACCCTTGGGCAGCCGCGCTTTCAGGGCACGCTTTTGGGCACAATTTTCTCGCTTCCGGGCATGATGTGCTCCTGCTGCGCCGCGCCCGTCACCGCGGGCATGCGCCGCCAGCGCGTCTCGATGGGCGGGGCGCTGGCGTTCTGGATGGGCAACCCGCTGCTCAACCCGGCAACGCTGGTGTTTATGGGCTTTGTGCTGGGCTGGTATTTCGCGTTTATTCGCCTGGTAGCAGGGCTGCTGACGGTGCTTATCGTGGCGTCGCTGGTGCAAAAGCTGGTGAAGGAGAGCCCGATGGAGCCTGCAACCGTTGAGCTGGACATCAGCGAACCGCAGGGCGGCTTCTTCGCGCGCTGGGGTAAGGCGCTGTGGCAGCTTTTCTGGAGCACGATCCCGGTTTATATCCTGGCGGTGCTGGTGCTTGGGGCCGCGCGCGTGTGGCTGTTCCCGCACGCGGACGGCGCTATCGACAATACGCTTATGTGGGTGGTGGCAATGGCGGTTGCGGGCTGCCTGTTTGTGATCCCGACCGCCGCGGAAATCCCGATTGTACAGACCATGATGTTAGCCGGAATGGGCACCGCGCCTGCGCTAGCGCTGTTAATCACGCTGCCTGCGGTAAGCCTGCCGTCGCTAATTATGCTGCGCAAGTCATTCCCGGCAAAAGCGCTGTGGCTGACCGCGGGTCTGGTGGCGTTAAGCGGAGTCATTGTGGGAAGTATTGCGCTGCTGTAAAAAAAAGCCCGGTAGCGCGAGCGCTTACCGGGCCTGCGTTCAGGTGTTGATTACTTGATGTAGGTAAACGCGGTGGTGACGTGCTTCACGCCGCTCACCCGACTGGCGATATCCGCCGCCGCTTTCCCTTCGCGATCGGTTACCAGACCCAGCAGGAACACTTCACCGTTCTCGGTGGTCACCTTCACGTTAGAGGATTTCACCTGGTCAGAGCCCAGCAGCTGGGAGCGCACTTTGGTGGTGATCCAGGTATCAGATGACGCGGTGCCCAGGCTGATCGGCTGGCCCTGTCGGATTTCATTGAAGACTTCCGTGGTGCCCTCTACGCCCATGGCTATCTGTTTCGCACGGCTGGCGAGATCCATGTTCGGTGCCTGGCCCGCCAGCAGCACTTTGCCCTGGTAAGCCGTCACGTTGATGCGCGCTTCTTTCTTAATCTGTTCGTCTTTCGACAGCGCGCTGTTAACGCGCAGCTCCAGCGTACCGTCGTCCACCTGGGTACCCACGGTACGCGGGTCGGTCGCGGCCTTGGTGCCCACGGCCGCGGTGCCCACAACGGCCGCAGCGATGCATCCCTGAAGTAACAGCGCAGACGTGAGGACTGCGAGGGTCGATAAAGCCTTCATGAGAACTCCTTAATCATCCTGGTGAGGGAAAAGCGTGTTATCGATCAAATCGCATAAGCAGTTCACCGTCAGCATATGCATTTCCTGAATGCGCGCGCTGCGGTGAGACGGAATGCGGATCTCCACGTCCTGCGGCCCCAAAAGGCCCGCCAGCTCGCCGCCGTCATAGCCGGTTAAGGCAACGATGGTCATATCGCGGGTCACGGCGGCTTCAACGGCTTTGACGATGTCACGGCTGTTCCCGCGAGTGGAAATCGCCAGCAGCACGTCTCCGGCATGGCCTAAGGCGCGCACCTGCTTTGCGTATATTTCGTCGTGCAGGCGATCGTTTGCAATCGCTGTTAAGACCACATTATCGGTATTAAGTGCAATGGCGGGTAAACTTGGACGTTCTGTTTCAAAACGATTGATCATGCTGGCAGCAAAATGCTGTGCGTTGGCGGCCGACGTACCGTTGCCACAACAGAGGATTTTGTTACCGTTCAGCAGAGACTGTACCAGCGTCATGGCCGCGCGCGAGATCGCGTCTGGAAGCGCCTCCGCTGCGGCAATCTGCGTTTGAATGCTTTCTGTGAAGCACACTTTAATTCGTTCGAGCAC